>NZ_OZ257244.1:0-5474249 GCF_965279535.1 Pedobacter sp. | reverse complement strand
GGAATTAAAAGCCTTCACATTCCCGTAGCCGAGGTCGTCGGCCAGAATAAAAACAATATTCGGCTTCTTTCTATCTTGTGCTATCGATGTTAAAGCACTGCCCAATATTAAAGCTAAAGCTATAAATCTGGTAAAATTGTTCATAATTGGTTACTTGACTTAAGATTTTTAGCTCAATTTATGATTATTTTTAATAGTAACGAATGGAACGTTGAAATAAGTCCGAAATGACCAGATTGAGTCAAAATTCGCTTCGGATTATACAGTGAAAGTTTAAAATAAAAAGGTCATAGCGACATGCTACGACCAGTTATAAAAAATTAATGTTTCAATCTTTCAACACAATAGGCGATCAGATAAGTTGGATCTTTTGCTGTTCGCTTACCCCTTTGCTTTTGCATCAGTTTATCGGCTTCATCCTCTAACTTAGGGCTTAAAAGTTTTAGAAATGACAAGATATCATCCGGGGCAATTTTGGTATCTAAAATGGGGTAAAATCTACTTTCAAGATCTCGTTTCCCGTTTGGTCCGGTAAGTTCTAAAACCCATTTATCTTTTTCCGAAAAACCATATTCATACCTGATGTTATTCAGTTCATATAAAAAAGCTTTTGCCTGCAATCCTACGCTATCACTTGCCATTTTTAACCTTTCTGTTTACTGTAAGTGGCTCATCTTTCAAAGCTGCCTTTCCTTTGCCAGATTGGTAATCTGAGGGAGTCTTTGTTTTTAGGCTCGTCTCTTTTTTCTTTTCTCTACTCATAACAATGTAATTACAACGGTAAGAGACCTAACCATTATTGCTTAAACAATTCAATGGCAGGAATTAATGATATAAAACGGTATTTCGGATTATATTTTGAAGAACCAGCCTGGGAGGTCATTTAAAAATTATTCGATTACTAATCGCTGGTTTTAGTAAATATACGTTAAATATTCGGTAAATGTGTTCTAAGTTGCATGTTATGGGGCAAGGGGGCTGAATCTTTTAATTGGCCAGGGAAACACAGCGGGCAGGGAAATGGAAAGAGAGTAGAAATAGACTGATGCAAACTCTTAAACGAGTTAAGTAACCAAGATCGTCAATACATTTGCTTGTGTCAAAAAAAGGTCGTAGCGAGATGCTACGACCAGGTTGTGAATGGGTAGAGATAATTTGGGATCCATTAATCGTTATGACCTGCATTGCTTTCAAAGCCAAACAATGCCAGTTTTACAGGTCTTGAAGAAACTTTATGCTTAATCACTTTACTAAAATCGGTTAAATCGATTTGGGCCACCTCTCCCGTTGAAGGTAAAGCGATGTAGGCGAATCTTGAAGTTGCTTCTAATACAGGTTTATAAGTTTCTGTTGAAGTGACAGTAGCAATTACACTTCCTTCTTTAACTAGTTTCGCTGTAGTTAAATCGTAAACACGTAATTTTCCATCTAAAGTTAAAACCAGTAAATTTTTGCCTGCATAGTCTACTTTACACTGAAAAACATCCGTACCAGCATAAATCGGAGTAATCTTATCGGCTTTAATATCTACCAGATAAGCACCTTTCGTCGCCACAAAACCAATAAATTTATCCGCAGATTCTGCATAATATATACTACCCAAACGAAATGCACCAAAACCCTCCGGATTAGGGATCAAACGCTGCTCACCTGTTGACTTAACTACAAGTACGCCACCTGCAGTAGCCGCAGCACTCGTGAAAGCACCAAAAACAGCATTTCCGCCATCAGTTGCATTTCCATGAATGGCGCCTACCTGTAAATTAGATTCATGAATTCGTTTACCTGTTTTATCAATAATCAGGACCCGGTTTGGTGAAGTACCTGCAGTAGCGGTAGAAGTAACTGCAATGGTTCCATTATCGAAGTTAGCCATCGCACCATGATGTGGTAATAATCCGGCATTGATAACTTTAAACTTTGCACCTGCAGTATTAAAATCGGTTTCAACGCCCAGACTCAATGTTCCTTCAGCATCATTAAAAATAAGCGATTCTTTACCAGCTGTTTTAAAATGTGTCGGCTTTGCTCCTGTAGCGGTAATAGCGGTCCACTTTGGCTCATTTTCTACATCAATGTGATCCACATGAGTAGAAAGTCCACTATCGAATACTTCTACCAGATTCTGAGCTCCATAAAGTACTGCTGCATACCTGCCCCCTGCTGTTCCGTACAAGTTGGCCATTGGATATTTGGCATCATAAGTGGTTACCTTAGCAGAAAACGGGTCTATTTGACTCAGCTTATTACTTAATTCATCCGCTACTAA
The DNA here is from genome assembly GCF_965279535.1 of Pedobacter sp. Lineage (NCBI taxonomy): Bacteria > Pseudomonadati > Bacteroidota > Sphingobacteriia > Sphingobacteriales > Sphingobacteriaceae > Pedobacter > Pedobacter sp. The sequence continues at coordinate 5,471,980 of NZ_OZ257244.1, read as the reverse complement.
AACACGAAGATATTTAAACTCTTTTCCCGCTGTTGCAGGGATTTCAGGTTCAGGATCTGTATTGTCCTTTTTGCAAGCGGCGAATGATGTTGTCAGTAAAGCCACGAAAGCCATTTTTTTAAAATGTTTTTTGTTTAACATGATGGGTAATTTTAATTATGGGTTTATTTTGATTTAAATTATTTAAGGAGTTTTTTTATTAGCAGGCAAATCAATACCAACACGCCTGCAACTATTAGCGGCCAGATAAAAAGGCCCATAACGGGGTGAATGATATCAGTCATGCTTTATTGAACTTTTATGCTAATCCCTCTCATCGTTTGCCAACCCGCTTTATCGGTTAAGCGAATCATAAAATGATAATCTCCCGGGTCTGCATCTGCAGGAACAGTTAATTCTTCATTTATGGTAAAAATCTTTTGACCGCCACTGATGGGAAATGCCTTGATTAGTAAAAATGGATTAACAGGTTTTTTAATGGCCTCCATACTGCAATCATTTACTTCTGTACTGTGCGTGTGGTGATCGAAGTTGTGGTGAATGTCAATACTGGCCGAACCTAATTCAACATTATCGCTAAAACTTGCCCGAAATCTAAATGTCTCTCCGCGCTTAATCACGCCACATTGTTTTGGAAAGGCGCTGGCGGCTGTAAGATCAATTTCAGGATAGGTGGTATCAATCTCTTCTGCTTCTTTTTTACAACCTCCAAAAAAGCTTACGCTTAATATCAGGCCAAAAATTAAAGATCTCTTTTTCATATTTAATAATTGTTTTATTGGTAATTGATGGTAATTGGAATGCTTTTATGAATACTGATGTTGTGGATCTTATTTTCATAGATCATCACGAAGTTGTATTTACCGGATTCCCAAGCCTTTGCACCGGTTATCGGAAGCGGCTCTGGAACTGCATAGTCCAGCTCGGCACCTACCACCAGCATGTTGTACATACCCCAGGATGGAGTGGTACTTTGGGTGTAACTACCAATGGTAATGGCTTTACTGGAATCTATCTGGCTTACGGTTTCCGGATAGTGTTTTACGCTTTCTTTGATCAGCACTGCACACAGCGTTCCTTCATCTCTCACATCGTTTACGGTAAAGCGTGCAGTAATGGTTTCGCCCTTTTTGAAAACAGCGTTTTCTGCGGGCACATTACGAAAAATAAAAGTTGGACTAAAGGGTAGATCTGATGCAGGCAGAATGGTAAAATCTTCTTTAATTTCGAGCTTTGTTCCATTTTGATCGGTTACAATCAGGAAGAAATCGTACTTTCCTTTAGGTGCATCGGCAGGAATTTCGAAATGCCTGTGAATGTTCGTATTCCTGGCTCCTTTGTAACTTTCCCAGGAAAGCTCGTACTTCCAGGCTGAAGCATAGGTTTCTGTGGCTTTCTGAAGAATACGCACAGTAACCAATTCTATTTTATCGCCCGCTACGATGTCTGCATTCAGGTGAAAATCGGCTCCGATAATGCCACGTTTATTGTTATTTGTACCAATTTCCAGGTTTTTAGCCGTTGGTTTAGGCAAGTCCGGATTTACAGCTTCATCTTTTTTGCAGGAACTCCAGGCAACAGCCATGATGCAGAGGCCCAGGATCATTTTTTTCATTTTCATTAGGTTTTTTAATTATTAGTGGATGATGGTATTATTTTTTGTTAAAGGGGATATTCACAGATAAAATAAGGTTCCGGCCCGCTTCGGGCAGTTCAATTAAACGATAGAAACTGGTATGATTCAGATATCTGGTATTCAGCAGGTTTTGCGCCTGGAGATTAATTGTTATTGATCTTCCTGAAAGTAAAACCCTGGCTCCTGCCTGTAGGTTGATGAGGGAATAACCCGCAGTTTTTTTCTCAGGCGGAACTATGTTATCCTGTTTTGCAGTCAGCCTATAGTCGATAGAAAAAAAGGCATCTTTTACAGTATCATTTAGGTCTGTTTCATAACTGAGGTTGAACAGCACAGATGGTGGTGGGGAGAATGGCAATACGTACCCTTTTTTATCTCCTGAAAGCTGCTTCGAATAAAGATATTCAGCTAAAACTTCGGCACTGAGGCCTTTAAAAATATTCGCTTTAGCCTGTATTTCCGCTCCATATCGCATTACCCGGCTTTGGGCATACTCAAAGACCTGATTCCCGGCACCATAAAAATAGTCGTGCGCAGCCGTTGGATTTAAGTAAATATAATTGGGGAAATAATTGTAAAAAGGACTGAAGTTTAGCGACCAGGTTTCGGTTTTCCAGCCTAATCCCAAATCAAACTGGTAAGAAACTTCGGGAGAAAGGTTAGGATTACCTTTTTCATAACTAAAGTAGTGATAATTGACACCATTGGCCCCAAGCTCTTTAGCAATGGGCATTCTGAAACTTTTGCCTGCATTCCATTTTAAACTAAAATGTTCCTGATTGAAATTCATCCCAACAGCGTATACCAAACTGTTAAAATTTCTGCTTATATCGGATGAGCGTGTCAGGTAGGCCGACTGCTGTGCAGTACCTGTATTGACCTGAGAGGGAAACCAATCATCGTATTGATCCATATCAATGCGCCCAAAATCGTAACGGAGCGCGCCGTGAAGCCAAACCTGATCGTTTAGTTTTAACTTATCATAAAAGAAGGCTCCCTGGTTAAACTGCCTGAATGCCGGCACTAAAAAACTCCAGCCATTAATTTTGTTATCCTGAAATTCTGTATTTAAGCCAAAGCTTAATTCGTGATTTCCTAAAGCGATCTGATCTTTCAAATTGGCCGAGTACACCTGCTTTTCGAATTCACGCTCCAGGTTTGATGGCTCCTGCCGATACTCCGGATAAATGGCAGGCATATAACCATGGTTTACATACGCACTGAACTCCTGACGGAAATTATGTTGATAGCCAAAATCGACCTTAAAACGATGCTTCCCTGACTGAAAATCTGTTCGGTTGATCACCTTAAAATGATTCACTTCCTGCCTCGGCATCAGGATATCTCTCGCGGAAGCATCGTGCAGATTGGCATCTACCCTCCTTGGCTCTAATCCATGGGCATTGGCGAAAAACCCACTTTTATTATCAATGTTGCTGAAATAAAATATAGATCGGATATGATCATTAACATAACCTGCCGTAAAGTGCAGGTTGGTTTCCCGTCCGGCGGTGTTGCGTAAATAACCATTTTTTAAGGCTACAGCATAATCATATACATAAACAGAATCATCAGGAACCTGATAATCACCATAGTTTTGGTAAGTAAATCTCGAATCAAAAAACCAATTTTTTGTTCTTCCATTCAGGTTTACAGATGTACCATAAAAACCGTTGTTCGATTTGCCTGTAAGATCAATTTGCCCGGAAATCGTGTTGGCTATGGGAATAAGTGGGGGTTTCAACTCAATTACTCCTGCAATAGCATCGGAACCATAAATAAAAGACGCCGCCCCCTTCAATATCTCAACTTCTCTTGTAGCAAACTGATCAATTTCCAATCCATGATCAGCACCCCATTGCTGCCCTTCATGTTTAGTGCCTTTATCCACAACCACAACCCTGTTAAAACCCAGGCCCCGTATCAATGGCTTCGACTGACCACTTCCAATGCCTATTGTCTTGATGCCTGGCAATCGTTCCAGCGATTTCATCAAACTTCCCCCCAGGTTTCTAATCAGAAAATCCCGCTTTACGGTTTCGACATTCATAGACTCTTCCTTCGCCCTGATTTCCAAAAGATTGTCTTTCACAAATACCTCTTCCAACTGATGAACCAGCGGATCTAAAACAAAGACAGCAGGCTTAGCATCCTGACTGTGCTGAAACTCCCGTGTTAATGGTTTAAAACCTGATCTTGTAATAACAATGCGATACCTGCCCTGAGGCAGGTTCTTAAAGCTAAAAATGCCTTCATTATTACTCGTAGAGATCAGATTAGCACCGGCCAGACGGATTTCTGCCTCTGTAACAGGTTTGCCATCGTGGCTCATGATTTTACCCTGTAAAGGATATTCTTGTGCATAAAGCACCACAACATATAAAATGCTGATAAGTAGCAAGAAGATTTTCTTCATACAAAAGGAGGGCATGAAAAACATACCGGAGCATCATAATCCTCAACGAATTACGATCAATAAAAAATTAAACAAAAGAGAATTTAGGGCATGATTGCCCCCAAGGAAGAATTAAGATTGGCTGGGAGGCCCTTTATTACTGAAGACCTGCACAATACAGGTGTAATCGCCGAGGATGTGTATCCCTCCTTTTACAGTTGGTGGTACGGCTATACTTAAATCAGGTGCGGTGTAATCCGGCTTAATGGCATTGCTTTTATGATGTAAAAAGTGATCGCAGATTTGGCAATGCTCAGCCTTCTTCAGTATTGTTTTTGATGTATGATCATCATGATGTATGGTTTCACAATGGTGGTGATACTGCAACACAGCGATACAGCACAACGCAATCACTAAAAAAAGTGAAACGATGTTTCTAAGAACAATTGCTATATCTCTATCCTTGTTTTTCAAATCGCAACAAAATTGCATTTAAAAAAGTGCTTTTGCAAATGCTTTTTACAATTTAACATAAGAACATGATTTACAATAATTTAATATGCTCTAGCGTAACCATTATCGGCAATTTCGTTCAGACTGAAGGACAATCCAGTCTGAACGAAAGTTCTTGTGCTGAATACTTAGTACTAATTACTAAGAAACCAACTCCATACATTTCATCATTTATCTTTCATTAAAAACCTGAAATTCAGCTATAGAAGGGCTTTCTTTGGATTGAAGGATTCGGATGCGGACCTTGCTGGTCCAGATGCGATTGAAACGGTGGATTTTAATTCGTTCTTCATTCTTGCCTTCAAAAACTTTATTCCATGTTACACCGTTCCAATATTCCAGGGCATAAGTATTGATATTTGGTTTTTGTTCTGTAACTACAACCATATTAACTGCCTGCTCATTTTTGAGATCAATTTCAAACCAAGGTGCTTTAACTGCAGCGTTAGAGCGCCACGATGACTTATAATTATCATCATTGGCAAAATCCATGATGTCCATATCATCGCTCCAGCTCGCGTTGGCAGCTTTTTTTATGGCTATATTGCTTGAAATGATGGGCAAATCTAACGCAGGAAGCTTCGCCGTTGCCCCTTCATTTCTCCAAAGTTTACCTACTTCTTTTAATGACGCCACTGCATTGTCATCAATCAAACCATCACGGTTAGGCGCCACATTGAGAATAAAATTGCAGCTGGCTTCATTTAATGGCTTAATTAATCCATCAACAATTTCCTGAGGTTTTCTAACCGGAACAGTAGGGAAATCTGTTTTCCAAAACCAGGAAGTATTAATAGGCAAACAAGCTAAAGCAGGCATTACTTTACTTTCTTTATGCATGCGCTGCCCCGCTCCCATTTCATAGGTTTTAATATCGGTATAATAAAGTCCGTCAGCCGGATACTTAGCCCCATTCAAATCCATTACCAAACATTCTGGCTGTAAGGTTTTAATTAAAGTGTAAATATCTTCAAAAGGAACGTCATCATAAGAAATTCTCGACCAGGGTGCATCCCAACCATCAATAATCAGGGCTTCAATTTTCCCGTATTTTGTTAAAAGCTCAGTGATTTGCTGTTTAATCATTTCAATGTGCCTGGGGGTAATTTGGTTAGGTCTTAATTTGTGATGTGTATCTAAAATGGAGTAGTACAGCATCACTTTCAGTCCGTTGGCTCGAAAAGCATCAGTAAACTGCTTCACCACATCTTTCTTATACGGGCTATTCATTACACTATAGTCTGTACTCTTAGTATCCCAGATACAAAAACCACTGTGGTGTTTAGTAGTTAAGCAACCGTAACTCATATTAGCCGATTTAGCGGCCTTCGCCCATTGGTTGGCATCTAACTTTTTAGGATTAAATAACTTCGGATCGGCATCCGGATCAGGCCAATCTGCATTGGCATAAGTTGGAATGTTGTAATGGATAAACATGCCGAAACGAAGGTCGACAAATTGCTGCTGAAGCTGATTCAGGTGTTTGGCTACATCGGGGTTTCTAACCTGAGCTTTAAGGTTAATCGAAAACAAGGTTAACGCAATAACTAAAACGTTTTTCTGAATGGTTACGAGTTTCATGGATGAGGTAGGATGATTAAATAAAGTTAGGGATTGGTTCGGGCGTAAAGTTAATTTTCCTGGGTGATATTGCAGAAAATATCAGAAAAAAATGCTGACAATAACTTTGCAGCATGAATTTCAGGCACTGTGGTTTAAAGGCTGTAGGTTAAGCGCCTGGCTGCAAGATTTAGTCCTGTCAGATACGCTTACCCCGCAACTTCAATATTGAATTAAAAGATTTACTTAAACTTCTCTAACCTTATTCCAAATGTCTTTGTAAAGCGCTTCATGTCTTTTAAACTGTAAGTGCACATACGGACAAAGCGGAATCACCTTGAGCTGATGTTCACGTACATAGTTAACCATGGCATCAAGCATTAGCTTTGCATAGCCCATTCCTTCTTTTTCAGGGTCAACTTCAGTGTGATAAACCGTTAAGTCTGTTGATTTGATATCAAAAACCATTTCTCCAACCTTGCCATCTTCATCGTATAAGTCGAACGAACTTGGTCCTTCCTCCTGAATATTAATTTTAACTTCTGCCATTATGATTATTTTTTAATGCAATTTAATAAGTTCTGTTCTAAAATACTCAGGCTGCAATCATTTTAAGAGAGAATTAACTGGCTGTTAATACCTTCTTGTTCTGTGGAATTTTTGTATCTGATAAATCAATCTGCATTTCCTGCTTGCGGATCACTTCGTCACTGAAGTTTTTTTCCCTTCTTATTTTATGCAGTTCCTGGCGTTGCAGTTTATAAATGTCTTTAAGAATATCGTTGTAAGCTTCCATTTCAGCATTTTCTATGGCCTGACATTCCATAGATTCTAACCTTCTGGAGGTATGAGAAAGGCTGTTTTCCAGTTCCTTCTTCAATCCGCTTACCAATGTAACGCCTTCTATTTCACTGGCATACTTTTCTTCCAATGCCATTAATGATACCTTTAAAAGTCTAAGTTTGATAGCCGATTCCTGTTGTTCGTCTGGAATAACGGGATCAATCTCATCAACCTTAATTGCTTTGATGATATAAGGCAGCGTTAAGCCCTGAAAAACCAGGGTAACTAAAATCACGACAAAAGTGATGAAAATGATCAGGTTTCGGTGTGGAAAATTAATATTGGCCGCTGTTGTAATTGGCAATGAAAGTGCCGCAGCGAGCGAAACGACTCCCCGCATACCTGCCCAACCAATTACAAATGGTACTTTCCAACCGGGATGAGCTTCTCTTTCCCTTACTTTTTTTGATAACCAACGTGGAAGGAAGGTTACCGGATAAATCCAGGCGATTCTCAATACAATTACCAGGGCACTAATAATTAAACCATAACTTACAGCCTCCCACAATGAATAACCCTCTAAACCCGCCATTACAATTGGTAACTCTAAACCAATTAAAATAAATACAAAAGCATTCAGGATGATGGTTAATGTTGCCCAAACATTAATGGCCTGGAGCCTGCTTTGTCCGTCGATAAAAATTTCATGCGACCGGTAAGATAAAAACAGCCCTCCGGTTACTACGGCCATTACACCAGAATAATGAAAATGTTCTGCTGCCAGATACATAAAATAAGGAGAAATTAGGGTTAAAGCTGAATCAATACTTGCCGTTGTTGGCAAAAAGCGGTGAATGAGATACAGTACATGTGCGATGGCCAAACCAATTACAATACCCATTACTGTACTCAGGAAAAAATCGGTAGTGGCTTGAGATAATGAAAATTGACCTGTAATTACAGCTGCCAGCGCAAAACGCAGTACAATTAAACTGGATGCATCATTTACCAGGCTTTCTCCTTCTAAAATCGTTGTTATCCGTTTAGGAACTGTTATGTTTTTAAGTACGGATGTAGCTGCAATGGCATCAGGTGGAGAAACTATTCCGCCCACTAAAAACCCCATTGCCAGGGTAAATCCCGGAATCATGGAAGAAGTTAAAAAAGCAACGGCTAAAGAAGTAATGATCACCAAACCAAAAGCCAGTAAACTAATCGGCCTCCGCCATTTCCAAAAATCATTCCAGGAGGTATACCAGGCAGCTTCATACAGCAATGGAGGTAAAAAGATTAAAAATATTACTTCTGGATCTATAGACATCGCCGGAATACCCGGAATATAACTAATGCCCAAACCTGCAAGCACTAAAAATATAGGATAAGAGATTTTTACCTTCTGGGCGAGCAGAATTAACATGAAAGCCACAAATAATAAAACAAGGAACTGAAGTAAAGTATAGTGCATAGTTTTTAGGGTGGGAATAAACGCAAATATAAGGAAGAAAGCGGAAAGACTAAAGCCTGAAAAGGTGTGAAGCCTTACGTAAAAGCTTTCACCTACGTCTTGCCCTTTCTTTATACTTGATCCTGAAAGAAACTAAAAGCATTTGGACAGCATAAAATAGAAATCGGCAATTCCCAAATGGAAATTGCCGATTCACATCGTAGAAGCTATTATAAAGCTTGTGCCAACGCTTCGTTAATAGTTGTAAGCTCTGCTGTTGTTAAATTAACATGTATTGATTTTGCATTAGCGATAGCCTGCTCTGCATTTCTTGCTCCGGCCAAAACAATGGTGATACCGGGTTGTAAGGTGGTCCAGCGGAGTACCAATTGCGCTAAACTCACCTGCTTCTCCTCCGCCATTGGGGTCAATTTTCCTAAAAGGGTTTTTACTTTTCCTGCATCAAACTGACCAAAGTAACCATTACGGTGATCATTATCTTTCAGTTTATCCTGCTGAAAATATTTACCGGTTAAGAGACCACGTTCCAAAGGACTGTAAGCAATGATTCCAAGGTTATTTTCCAAGGCATAAGGCAGCAGTTCAGTCTCAATACCCCTATTCAACATACTGTAAGATACCTGATTAGAGGCCAATTTAATCCTTTGCTGTGCTTCTTTTACCTGACTGGTTTCATAATTACAAACACCTGCAGCTTTTATTTTTCCGCTCTGAATCAGTATTTCCATGGCTTCCATCGTTTCAGAAATTGGGGTAGTTGCATCGGGCCAATGAATTTGCAAAAGGTCAATGTAATCTGTTCCTAATCTTTTTAAACTATGCTCTACTTCTGCTATGATGCTTTCTTTTGCAGCATATTTATAAACGGGTATCTTCTTTCCATTCTCTTCCGCATCAAAGAAATATTCTCCCTGTCTATCATTACTTCCATCCCACACCAACCCAAATTTGGTTAAAAGCTGAATTTTTGAACGGTCTTTACCTTTTATCGCTGCACCAATTAACTCTTCACTTAAACCAAAACCATAAAATGGAGCTGTATCAATGGTGGTTACACCATGATCAAGAGAAGCGTGTACCGATTGGATAGAATCCTGCTGCTCATTTCCTCCCCACATATTTCCGCCAATGGCGAAGGCTCCATATGTAATTGCCGACAACTCCAGGTCTGATGATCCTAATTTTCTGTATTCCATATTGTATATTATTCTTTAATAATGGAGCAAATCCTATCTGCTCCACACTGCAAAATTAAAACAGCAAATACAAACAATAAAATAATACAAGTTATACTGAAGTATCAGAAAAATAATACTTATTTATGTAAGTTTTAGCAATAACATTTAACAGGAATTTAGGCTTTATTCTTATTCCGCGACTATTATCCTGTCTCCAACTGGCCGCTCAATTTTAATTATGCGTAACAATTGTGGCGGTCAAAGCTGGGGTTCCTGTTATCGTTCCATTGATATAGATAGTATAGATTTTTCCACTTTCAAACACAGCCCCGGTTAGGGCGGTATTGGTAAGCGGAATAGTTGTTTGATTGGCGTTATCTTTAATGAGCAGATTAATGCCAGAACCTGCATCCACTTCTTTAAAAGGACCTAGTGTTTTCCAGCTTAAGCCTTCAATCACAGCAGGTGCTTTTCCTGCCGTATAGGGAATTACGGTTTGACCGCCAAAAGTTCCATAGCCCACAGCACTAAACAGCACTGATCCGCTGGCATACGATAGATCTACCTTAGGAGCATCAGGCGAAAAGTTGGCGAATCTTATCTTGGCCTTGCCCGATGCTGGCAAGCTTAAATCATCGTAAACTAAGATCAAACTATCAATGTTATTCGGATTGACGGCGCTGGTTAATTTCTTTTTCACAGTAAACAAACTATGGGCAAAATCTGCAATAGGTCCGTTAGGCCCCGCAAAAGATGCAGAATTGGTTTCCTGAACGAAATTGGCACTTCCACCAAAGATATAGGATGCTTTGTATGAGGGATCGGTACCTTCAGTGAGGTTAAATTGTACTTTACCATATTGGGTATCCAAATACGGAGAAGCCGTATTTCGTTGAAGTGCAGTACCCGTTACCTTCCGGGTAAAATCCCAAAAATTAACGGCAATGGCCGATTGTCGGGCATTGATAAATTTGACTTTAGCACTTAGCGGCGTTCTGTCTCCTGCATCTATATCGAGGTAATCGGCCTTATTGCAGGAAGAGAGTGTGGCCAAAGCAAGGGTAAAAAATATAATGGGCTGTTTAATCATTCTCATATAACTATATCTGATTTACTATTTAAAATTGGCCGCAATGCGGATAAATGGTTGGATTCCGGTACTGGTACCCGATTGAGCTGCACTTGGTGAGGGTGTTCTGGTTACATTACTTCCGGGAGCCGGGATCGCATAATCGCCCTGAACATTAAAAAGATTATTTACGCCAATGGTCGCATTCAGCACGGGCGTAATCTGGTAACCTGCAGAAAGATCAGTAATCCAGATTGGGCTATAAGTTTGGTAATAATAATCGGGTTTAGGAAAGGTTGCGTTCAACTGACTCACTGAAGTTACCGAACCGAAATAGACGCTACGAACCAAAAAGTTAAATTTATTCAAATTGTATGTTCCTTGAAGGGTAACCTTAGTTTGAGGAATGCTGGAAGTTACACGTGCCTGCTCGCTCTCATCGAAAATAATGTAGCGATAGGCTTCCAGTCCCTTCGGTGTATTTACTTTCGTTAAGGTTGTTTTTTGAAGGTTGGCTCCGGCCAGGAAGGCCACGTTACCGCCATTAGGCAGTAAAAACCGATAGCTTCCTGTAAACTCTATCCCTTTTGTTCGGGTACTAAATGAATTGTAAAAGAATTTGGCCTGTACAGTACCTGTTTGTACAAAAAGCGCACGTACATCTGCGGGAAGGTTGGTATCTGTTGCCGAAAAACGTCCGGTGTTCCCTACCCTGTCTTTAATATCCACCTGATAGGCATCGACAGTAATTTCTACATTTTGTATGGGTTGAGAAGTGATTCCCGCAGAATAGCCTTTAGACCTTTCCGGTTGTAAAGATGGAATGCCCAAAGCTTTTGTTGCCGGATTAACATTGTTTGCCGTTACCTGATCAATCGCTACCCCATTCTGGAACGTTGTTGAAGTTTCGGTATAATAGAATTGCGCCAGATCTGGTGCCCTAAAGCCCGTGTTAAAGCCCCCGCGAACAGCCAGCCATTTCGCAAAACCATATCTGGTGGCTGCTTTATAAGTCGTTACACTTCCAAAATCCGAATAATTCTCAACACGTAAAGCGCCTGAAAGCAACCATTTATCAGTTACATTCAATTCTACATCCGCATAAGCAGCAGAAATAGAACGGTTTACATTAACTTCATTTGATGGACGGAAACCCGCATGAATCTGTGAACCTGGTGAAAGTCCGTTTAGCGGCGTACTTCCTGACGATACAAAATATGGTATGCCTCCGGTGGTATAGGCTACAGTATAAATGGGACTTAAATCTGCTTTAGAATAAGAGCCTTCCTCTCCTGCAATAATCTGATAGGTTTCTACCCGGTACTGACCTCCAAAAGCAACGTTTAATCCATGGAGTACTTTATCAAATTTGCGGGAAAGATCTACACTCCCGCTGTTCTGTGAAGCATTATAACTTCCGGCATTAAAGGTTCTGGGTGTTTTTTGCCCTAAGCTGGCATTTAAAGAGTTGCTGATAATATTGTCGAAAGCATTTCTGCCATAAACGTTAGATACATCGATATTCCATCCACGGATTTTTCCCTTTACACCAACGGCGAAAGATTGGTCGGTGATGATATTATCCATAGCAGGAAGAAATCCATCCGGATAAACGAAGGTATTATTGCGTTCGGTCCATCCCGGAAGACGGTACACCGCCGTAAACTGTGAATTTCTATGGCTTATTCCCCCAAATGAATAAATTTCAAAGCCTTCTCTTAATGGAATAGCAGCATTAAAAGACAATAATCCATCTTTTGATTTGTTTGTTGATCCCCTTTGATCGAAAAAATGACGGTCAATCCCTCTGCTGGCGATAATGGCATCATCGATTTCTTTAGTGTAAATCTGATCAAAACCTCGTGTATTGGCTCCTCCACCATAGGCCGGGCCAATATATATCCCATCTGTATCGTTACCAACGGGGAGCGATACTCCCTGAGTGGCATATTCGCCTGTAATGTTCAAAAAGCCTTTTGAGCCTAATTTAAGTCCGATATTGGCATTCGTTCTGGTTGTTAATCCATCTCCTCTCCTGCGGATGCTCTCAACGGTGCTTAAGTTCACTTCTTCCGAATTACTTTTGAGTACCACATTGATTACCCCTGCAATGGCATCAGAGCCATACTGCGCCGCGGCACCATCGCGAAGGATTTCTATCCTATCGATAGCCCCTACCGGAATGGAATTTAAATCGTAGCCTGTAGCACCATTTCCAAGTCCGCCCCAGCTGATATTGGAACTTTTATGCCTTCTTTTTCCATTCACCAAAACCAGTACCTGATCTACACCGAGCCCTTTAAGCTGAACGGTAGAAGTTGCCGAAGCGGCATCACCACCACCTGATACTGAAGAGTGAAAAGAGGGAGAAACATATTGCAGCAACTGCGTAACACTGGCTTGTGGCGAGTTCTGCTGTAATGCCTTTAAATTAATGATATCCACAGGAACCGGCGAGTTCAACTTGGTACGATTGGCATTTCTGGAGCCTACAATCTGTAATTCAGTAAGGGTATTATCAGCTTCTTCAAGCGCGATGTCGAATTGGGTATTTGATCCTATCTCTAAAACCAAAGACTTATAGCCGATATATGATATTTCCAAAAAACGTCCGTTTTTGGTCGATATTTTAAATTTTCCATCTCTATCCGTCACGGTAGAGCCTTCCAGGCCTTTAATCCTGACAGAAACCCCGGGTAATGGCTGTTTGTCAGCTGCCGAGGTAACCACGCCCGTAATGCCACGTTGCTGTGCCCGTAATTGTGCACTAACCGCCAGAAATAACCATAGTATTGATAGTATTTTTATTTTCATATTTACAATTGGGATAGGCAAAACAGTGGCTATCCATTCTTTTTGAGAACAGAAAAAGCTTGTTAAGCTTGATATTTTTTAGTTTTTTATTTGCCCCTGCACATGGCTTTGAGCAGTTTTTAGAAAGCGATCATCGGTGAGCGAGCGCAAGAAGGCCTCCAGATCATCGATTTCATTTTCGGAAAGGCCTAATGGTTTATTTAAGGATAAATCTCTGTTTTTTCCATTTTTGATTACTGCATCCGGGTCATTATAATATTTAATTACCTCTTTCAAGGTTTTAAACATCCCATTGTGCATGTATGGTGCAGTAATATCCACGTTTCTCAATCCTGGAATTTTGAAATGACCTTTGTGCTCAGGATCTTTGGTAACCTCAAAACGACCTTGATCTTTCAGTTCTACATCATTAAACAGGCCAATTCCTTTGAAACGATCGGCGGTAAAATCTTCTCCGGAATGACAATTATTACAGTTGGCTTTACCAATAAATAATAATCTCCCTCGCTTGGCACTTTCAGAAATGGCATTATCATCACCATTGATATAACGGTCATAAGGACTATTGGCTGTTTCCAGCGTACGTTCAAAAGCAGCGATGGCTTGAAGCAGATTTTTCTGACTAGGTGCCGAACCAAATATCTTTTGAAAGAGTGCTGCATATACCTGATCTTTATTCAAACGATCAATAGCTTGTGCAATCGGCAGGTCCATTTCTACAGGATTAATAATAGGTTGCAATGCCTGATCTTCAAGTGAGTTTACCCTGCCATCCCAAAATAGATTAGGCCTGCCCGATAAATTGGTAACGGAGGGAGAATTTCGGGTTCCTTTTTTTCCGCCCACACCAATACTTACGGTTGCAGTATCAGCAAAAGCGAATTCAGGGCGATGACAAGAAGCACAGCTGACAGTTTTATCTTTAGAAAGGATCGGATCAAAGAACAGTTTTTCTCCTAAACGCTCCTTGGAATTGATGTTTTCCGGATCGTCGGCACCAAATCCTGCCATCAGTATGGTTATAACAGAGAGGCTAAAGAAAATTTTGATCTTGTTTCTGTTCATTAGAAAAATAGGATAGCTTGAATGAATTTTAGAAGGGAGAACAGTACATTCTCCCCATCTAAATCAACATAACAAGAGAGATTTTTAGTTATTGGCAACAAGTTGTACATTCAGGTCAAAATCATCATAGATCGTTTTATCTCCTAAGTTTTCAAAGAAACTTTTTGATCTGAACTTGATGTCGTACTTTGTCCTGTCGACCGTTATTTTGGCATTGGCTATCACCTTGTTCCCTTCCTGCTTTACTGTTGCAGGAAAACTAATTTCATGTGTAATACCTTTTATGGTAAGGTTTCCTTTTACATTATAAGCACCTTTAGTACTCGAGGTTACATTGGTAATTTTAAATGAAGCTTTACCGAATTTCTCCACCGCAAAGAAATCATCTCCTTTAAGGTGTCCCAGTAATTTGGCATTGGTTTCCTTATCGGCAATATCGGTTACGGTGATTGATTTGGTATCCAAATCGAAACTACCACCTTTAAGTACTCCCTTATCCAGGTCAAGAGAACCCGCACTTACATTTATGGTTCCTGCATGCTCACCGGTTACTTTTTTGGCTAACCAGGTAAGTTTACTCTGCCCGGCATCAACCTTATAACTCAACACCTTTTTAACCGTACTTACGGATATTTTAGTTTTCGGTTTCGGACCGTTAGGAGTGTTCACTGCCGAAAGTAAGGCTACTGTTGCTGCTAATGCAATTGTTTTATACTGTAACATGATATATGGGTTTGGTTTATGCTTTTGTTTATTTTCCAGTGGCCTGGGCTTCGAAATAGGATGCAGATGGTACAGGTTCGGCAATGAGTTCATCCAATAGTTTATTGAATTTTTTCTCGTAATCATCGTAGTATTTACCAGTTACTGTTCCGGTATAGCCGGTATATATTTCGCGTACCTCTCCTTTTCTGTCGATGATGATGGTAGTTGGGTAAGCTATAAATTTGTTTAAGGCAGGGAGTTTATCAGCTACCAAACGTTTATCTGCCAATCCTCCGAATAGGATATCGTACTTGATGTTATATTTATCACGAAGTTTACCCAGGGTATATTTACCATATTCCAGATCGTCTTTTTGCTCAAAGCCGATGGCAATGGCCTCTACACCTCTTTTGGCATTTTTATTAAACCAGGGAGAAAGAAAGATGGTTTGATCTGTGCAATTTGGACACCAGGTACCTACCAATTCTACAATAACCACTTTGCCTTTGTATTTATCATCGGTAAGGGATACTGGTTTACCCGTCAAATCAGGAAAGGTAAAGGCCAGTTTTTTAACGCCTTCTTTTAAAGCTGTAATTTTATATGGATCAGGCAATTCTGCTTTACTGTCTTTTACCCCTGTAAACTTCAAATTGTCGTAAATCCCCTGAGAGATTTCACCGGAAAGGGTGCCATCTTCATTGATTGTGCCTTTGTAAATCTTCGGACTAGGACCGCTAAATCCAGAGAGTACAAATTGATTTCCCTGAACAGTACCTTCCAGCTCACGACTATCACCCGTTACCTGCATAATTACTCCTGTGAGTTTGTTACCTTCCTGTTTCAGGATTGCTACTTTATTGGGAACGGCCTCCTTAGAAAACCCCTTAAACTCCCATTTTCCGGTTAAGTTTGCTGTTGGAGCTATATCTTTACCCGGCTCGATGAAACGATAGGTCTTTCCTTGTTCGGCAGTAAAGGGTAGTGAATTTCCCTTTAATCCAGGAACGAGACTACGGTATTCACCTGATATGCGACCATCGCTTTCTATTTTGGCTACCAAAGCGGCATCATAGGTATTCATTTTGATAAAGAGTGAATCCTGCCCCAGATAGCTGATGTGAAAATCATCTCTCCTTGTACCATTTAATAGAGTAAAAGTGGCATGTTCTGCATCCTTTCCTTTTAATTCGAAGTTAAATGGCACTTCTGTTTCTGCAACTTTGAAAACCCCTCTCCATATTCCCTCTTTAATAAATTTCTTAGCCACTTTGGGCTTCTCATCTGGTTTGTGTGCTGCCAATGCTGATGTCGAAATCAGCGAGGCTACGGCCAGCACCTGAAATCTTGTAAAATAATTGCTCATCGTTTTATTTTTTAGTGTAGGTTGAAACACACCAGCACATTTTCAGGTGCACTGGTGCAAGTTTAGTTATGGTTTAATGTTTATTTACCGTTCTCGGTTTGGGCAACAGTACGTTCTGGTACAGGCTCTGCAATAAGCTCATCCAGTACTTTGTTAAATTTGGCTTCATACTCGTTAAAGTATTTGCCTGTTACAGTTCCGGTGTATCCGGTGTAAATCTCTCTTACCTCGCCTTTTCTATCAATGATAATTGTGGTTGGAAAAGCGATGAACTTGTTTAAAGCAGGAAGCTTTTCGGCTACGACTTTTTTATCGGCAATACCGCCAAAAAGGATATCGTAAGTAATGCCATATTTATCCCTTAGTTTACCAAGTGTATATTTCGCATACTCCAGATCATCTTTTTGTTCAAAACCGATAGCTATTGCTTCTACACCACGTTTTTGGTTCTTTTTAAAC
Organism: Pedobacter sp.; assembly: GCF_965279535.1. NCBI lineage: Bacteria > Pseudomonadati > Bacteroidota > Sphingobacteriia > Sphingobacteriales > Sphingobacteriaceae > Pedobacter > Pedobacter sp. Next base: position 5,454,972 of record NZ_OZ257244.1, on the reverse strand, counting down.
CAGGGAGAAAGAAAAACAGTTTGATCTGTGCAATTTGGACACCAGGTACCAATAGTTTCAATAATGACCACTTTGCCTTTATATTTATCATCGCTGAGTGAAACAGGCTTCCCGGTCAAGTCTGGAAAGGTAAAATCAAGTTTCTTATAGCCTTCTTTTAAAAAGGTTAATTTGTAAGGATCGGGGAGTTCTGCTTTATCATTGCGTTGCCCGTCGAACTTCAGGTTTTTATAAATCCCGAACCCTTGCTCTCCTGTAATGCTGTTATCGTCGTTAATTTTACCTCTAACAATAAACGGACTAGGTCCGGTAAATCCTGAAAGCTCAAATTCATCTCCCTGTACCGTACCTTCTAATTCGCGGGTATCACCTACAACTGTCATAATTACACCTGTAAGTTTATTACCATTCTGTTTTAACAAGGCAATTGAAGCAGGAACAGCTTCTTTGGTGTAGGTTTTGATCTCCCATTTGCCTGAGATATCGTATTTAGGCGTAACATCTTTTCCGGGTTCTACAAAGCGATATGCTTTGCCGTGTTCGGCAACAAAAGGCAATGAATTACCACGGAAACCAGGTACTAAACTGCGGTATTCGCCACTTAATGAGCCATCGGCCTCTACTTTTGCCACTAAAGCAGCATCGTAAGTATTCATCTTGACATAGATAGAATCTTCTCCCCTTCGTTCTACATGAAAATCATCTCTGCGAGAACCATTTAAAAGGGTTAATACAGCATTTTTAGGGTCTTTACCCTTGAATTCGAAATTAAAAGGGACCTGCGATTCGCTTACCCGAAATACACCCCGCCAGATGCCCTCTTTTGGAAAAGGTTTAGGGCCATTGGCGAAGGTTGTTCCACTCAGTAAGGCCACCGAAGTTGCCAGGCATGCAATTTTGGAGTAAATTGAAGTTTTCATCATCATCGATTTTAGTTAAAACACTATTGGTTTTAGATAACAGTAAACCATCAGACAAGAAATTTATCCCACATCGAAACACCCCGGTGCACCTGAAGCGTAATGACACTGAAAAAATCCTTAACAGAAACTTAAGTTTACTGGTTATCGGTTAATTTATAATCTATTGCTAGATCAGTTTGAGCACTTTTTCCTATGGAAAGTTGCTAGAAGTTCAACGAGACTGACTCTCCCTTCTTCTGTATAAATCAACTAATTAATGGTGGTGAATTAATTAGAGTAATAAACCTAAACTAGTGGTGGTGATTAGTTAGGTGGTTCCTGATACCCCGGCAACTTATTGGCTAAAATACATGACCACCATAATATTCTCTCAACTTGTCCCGGGGTACCAGGATCTTCAAAATAAGAATATTGAAGAGAGACCTTAAATAAGGGGTGACCTATATTTTAGCTTATAATTAGCGGCAACAGCAGTTGTACCTACCTGATAAAGACATCAGAAAAGTGAGCTGTGGTTGTCTGCGGGATTTCATATCGAACGTATATTTTGCTAGTGAATGATTATTATTTTTTTTGTAAAAATATAAACTTCAAACAAATTAAACAAGTAATTCTATAGAATTAGTAGACTTATTTATTAAACAACTGATTTACTGATCATTAATTTTAAATTTTATCGTTTTATTAGTTAAACGAGTCTTCATTTTAACACGAATGGTTGAGGTATTCACCGAGCAGGTTACAACTCCCCTCCTTTTTTCGAGGAGGGGGTGCATAGGTTTAGCGTGATGGAGGGGGTGGTTATATCTGCCCGTCAGTGATGCCACCAACAGGTAGATGAAATGGTCCGTGAGCCACGGACCGTGGGCTTAAGGATTAACGGTTAGCTGTTTGCCAGCAATGTCTTCCCAACGGTAAAAATGAAAAGTCTTGTCATCACTCATGGCTACCAATAAACCATGCTTAAAATCTGAATTTAATGGGACTGAAACGACATCGATACCATCGGTTTGATTTGCGGAATATTTGATGGTAGCCAAAAGTGGATGAGGATTTGCAACATTTGCCTGCCCTACCCGATCGTAAACTTTTAACTGCTGCGCACCTTGATCGGACACTAAGATATAACCTTTGTTTCCTGCCGTTTTATAAATCGCAATCCCTTCATTATCAACTGAAAAATCTCCCTTTCCAAATAAAGCCAGTTCTTCATTTCCTTTTGTAGGATCTGCATAATACTTACGAACGCCTACCTGCTCATCACAATAGTAAACAAAACCTAATTCATTATCTACAGCAATGGCTTCAATTTCCTTTTTGCCACTGTACTTGCCGAATTTACGTACCAGTTCTGCTTTCACATTTTCTTTTCCATCATCTGTTAAAGCATATTGCCATAAGTAGCCCCCTTCTTTAGGTCCACTTTTACGGCCAACTATAGCGTAAACCTTTCCTGTAGGATCTGTATACATCGCTATCCCCATTAAGTCGCGATACTCTACCCCTGTTTCACCAACAAAAACCGGAATGCCACCCTTATCTACAGGCTTCATCTCCGGAAGGGAAAATATCCTTAATTTATGCGTGTAGCGCTCTGTGGTAACTGCAATATCTGTTTTTTTGCCACCAAGTAGTAAGCCATATGCGATATCGACATTATCGGGTCTTTTTAATCCTTTAATCGTTTTATTTTTAATGATCTTCCCTTTAAGATCAAATACATACAAACCGCCGTTTGTATCTTTATCGGTACCAATCACCAAAGATTGAGCAGCGTTTTGTGGATTGATCCAAATGGCAGGGTCATCTGTATCAAAATCTACAGGTTCTGATATATAAAGTGGTTTTACCACACTGGCATTTTCCTGTATTTTACCTCCATTACATGAAATGGTAAGGCATATAACCGCTAATGCGGCAAAATTTAAGATGTATTTATAGTTCATTTTATATTTTAGTTCCGTATGCACCAATAAAAGTTGATGGCTGAGGTGAGGTATAAGTTAGGCCATTTTTCATTATAATTCCGGCCTGATGGTGACGGGTAAAGTTGGTAACTCCTTTACCTAATGCCGGTGAGTTACCTTGCAAATGGAAGTCCCAGGCGATGTTAAAATCAGCATTGCTTACTGCTGTATTCAGGGGATAATTTACAAATTTCGGGTCGTTTGCACCTGCAACATTACTGATTACATCATTTTTACCACCCACAATGTCTCCGGTAGATTGAAACTGATTTACCGTAGTTTGATCATAACCATAATACCAGTTGTTGCTGTAAGCTGAACGGCTATCTTCCGGCTTCTTTGGATCCCTTTTTATCCCAAAACGTGTATTGGCAAAAAGATTATTGTATAAATCTGCCCGAACAGTACTTTCTAACCATACGGATCCTCCCTTTGCAGTGGGCCTTCTCCAACCGGTATTCACCATCGTATTGTTGTAGGCAATGATGTAAGTTTGAGGCGTTTTGTCTCCACTGTTAGATAATTTTAGGGCATTTGTATTGGTACTGTAAACCAAATTGTAGGCGATATCTGCCAAACATCCCGATTTGAAGTTCATCGCCTCTCCTCCGGTTACTCCGGTGGTATAAAAAACATTATTGGCAAAAATAATCTTTCCACCTTCGATATACGTACAGTCTTCCTGAAAATTCCTGATGATACTGTTTTGTACCACTAATCTGCCACTGGCATTGGCGAACCAAAGTGCAGGTAAATTCTCTCCGGCAACAGCTTTATAAAGGCCCATTTTAACTGATGTTGAAGCATCGGAAGTAGTAGAGCCACCATATTCTAAGATGGCGTGATCCAGTACCAATTCTTCGCAGGTTGGCCCGGCTAAAATGCCTCCCCAAAGCTTTCCAAATTTCTTTGCCGGGGTTTTATAAAATTCATTCACGGTAAATTTAATTGGGTTTTCGGCCGTTCCCAAGGCATAAAGATTTCCTTTCACAATAATTTCAGGCTTGGCAAGTGTATCCATCAAAATGGTTACTCCCTCCTCAATGGTTAATGACTTTCCTTGAGGAATTACAATATCCCCTTTAATTACCTGTGTACTTCCCTTTGCCCATACACCAGAAACTTCGCCTATGGCAGCTCCATCAACGGTGCTGGTATCTACATCTATATTAGCCTTTTCACACCCCGTTAGTACGAACAAGAAAAGAATAATTAAACTAAAAAACTGTCTCGTTTTCATGTCTTTACTTTTTTAAAATTTTAATTAATTGAATTTATATCTGAAGCCTAGTAGATAATTCTGACCATAATAATCGTTTCTAATCAGCGTGCGACTGTCTTTTACCAAATCTTCTTTGATTTTATCGTTCTCCGGATTGATACCTTTTATAAATAGTTTCGTTGGCGTATTCAAAATATTATTGGCTTTGATAAAGATGCTTATGCCGCTTTTAAAGCGCTTTTCGGCAGAAGCGTCCATTTGAATGAAGCCTTCCTGCCATAAATCATTATTTAAAAACTGAGAAACTGTATTAATCCTTGGGCCTGTGTACGCTCCTGCTACCTGAATATCAAGTCCTTTTTTGGTATCCTTGAAAAGTAAAGATAAATTGGCAATATGAGCTGATTGCCCATAAAGCGGACGTTCCTGATCAACCGACAGCGCCTGGATGTCTCCTGTTGCAGGGTTTATAATTCTGGTGGTTTTTGGTGTAGTAATGCGCGAATGGGTGTAGGTATAATTCGCCTTAATGCCAATTTTATTGAAATATTTAATGTAATCTACTTCAGCACCGTAGTTTTTCGCGGTACCAAAATTGCCAGGTGTATAGTAAATATCCTGTCCACGTGTAGCATCTGCCTGGAAAGTGTATTCGATAGGATCATTAATTCTTTTATAGAAAGCGCCTATTAAAAGTTGTTCAGAAACACCTGGAAAAAGTTCGTACCTCAAATCAAAATTATCGGCGAGGGCGCGTTTCAGATTTGGATTTCCACGTTCCTGAAATTCTTCATTAACCACTTTTCCGGGTACAATTTCATAAAATCCCGGACGGTTAAGCGCTCGGTAATAGGAAGCATGTAATTGTGCTTTATCAGTTAAAAAATACTTAGCCGTTAAACCTGGCAAAACATCGGTATAAACCTGCTTGCCATTTGGTGTTGTTTCTCCCGCCGGAAAAAGCAAATTATATCCCTGATTGGTATGCTCTACGCGAAGCCCGCCAATTACTTCAAGTTTGGTCGCATTATACTTAAACATACCATAACCCGCAGCAATCTTTTCCACAGCATCATAGGTTAAAGGATTAGCTACTGCCCCTGTAGGATTGGTAACTACTAAATTTAAATCAGTATAACTTTGAAAATCAACTCCGTAAATATCATTTGCATCTGCAGCACCTGGTGCTAAAGTATAATTGTTAAAGAAACTGCTTCTTTGTTTATCACGGTATAAGCCACCAGCCATTAAATCCAGTTTATCTTTTCCAATCGCCATGCGATAAGTAAGGTCTAAATAGCCTGCCAAATCCTCATCGGTATTGCGCTCCCATCTCCTGTTTACAGGCGAAGTATTGACTAAGCTGGTTTGTTTACGCTGAAAATTTTGCTCAACACCATTCAGGCTGATGCCGGTATTTTCTGGAACGTCGTTTTTAGCAGATGAATATACAGCCGACCACTGAACTTTAAATTTCTCATCGAAAAAATTATGATCGCCATGCAAAGTGCTGTTGTAAATCTGCTGTTCGGTTAAGCGACTACGCGTGTTGTAAACCAACTCTGCATTCCCTAACACAGGATTATAAACACCATTATAGGTAGTGGTTACTGCATCCCTGAGCTGCTGATTCTTTAAGTTAACATAAACATTGTACAGACTGATTTGATGGTTCTTGTTAAGAACATAATCAATTTTACCATGTAAACCTGTACGTTGCTGCTGCTCTGAAAATTTCCGATACATTTTATTGGTAATTACAGCAAAGGCATCTGTTCCGTTAACTGCAGTATTGTAAAAAGTACTGTTGCTCCCCCGGTAAGTATTTTGATAGCTTCCGGCTAATACTACACCTAACCTGTTAGCTAAAAACCGTTGACTGATTGATAGGCTTCCGATTAAATTAGGGGCTGGCTTTTTATATTGATAATCAAGTGTTCCAGGTGTAAAATCATTCTGGGCTGCATTATAGTTCTTTCCATTGATTTCATAAGGAGATTTATAGTTGATTCCTGATGATTTAAAGCTGGCAAAGCTTCGGTCAAAAAACAACTGGTTATAACCTGAAGATAAATTTGCATTCAGCTGAAATCGCCCGGGAGCATTTTTCATCACCATGTTAACTGCTCCACCTATTGCATCACCTTCCAAGTTTGGGGTAAGCGTTTTATAAACTTCTAAACGATCTAATAAATCGGAAGGAAAAAGATCTAAGGGTACATAACGGTACTTGTTATCCGGACTGGGAATTTTCACCCCATTAACCAAGGTATAATTGTAGCGTTTATCCATGCCTCTCAGAATGGCGTATTGCCCATCACCGTTGCTGTTGCGTTCTATCGAAACACCCGAAACCCTTTGCATCACATTGGCTACCGTGAGGTCAGGGGAAATTTCGATTGATCTTCCTGAAACAATATTCATCAACTGGGTAGCATTTTTTTCCAGCCTGCGTGCTCCCTGATCAGTAGAACTTACTGCATTGGATTTTATGGTTACGTCATCAAGGCTTTTGGCGTCAGTTTCCAGGTAAAACTTTAAATGATCGTTATCCTCTTTCTCTACTACAATGGTTTTAGAGATTGTTTTGTAGGTAATATAGCTCACACTTACTGTCGCCCTCCCTACGTTTACCCCTTTAAATTCAAAGGTTCCATCTAAACCTGTATTGGTTATCCGCCTTGGGTTTTCCAAGATCACTGTGGCACCAACTATGGCTTCACCGGTTTGCCTGTCATAAACACGACCTTTTATTTTTGCTGCACTGGCTGTGCCTGCATAAAAAAGAAGTAAAAACAGAATTTGTAAAAGTTTGTTCATTGCGTTTGGTAATGTCTTTTTATTTATCGACGCCGCAAAGGTGTGTACACAATTCCATTGAAATGAAATGCTGAGGGTTACATAAAGGCAACAGCGTTACCATATGCATATACCAAAAGGCAACACAAACATTTAAAATACTGATTACCAAGAATATAATAAATCACAAAAACGCCGTTATCCTTTTATTACCGTTACATTAACAAATTGTTAAGGGGGTAAAATCCCTTAAAAAAAGTAAATTTACTCCGCCTGATGTAACGCTTACAAGGTTTGAATAAAGGCAGACAGGTTATCACCTTGCACAAGATTAAGCTTTTTACGAAGTCTGTATCTGGACACTCTTAAACTATCTGTAGAAATACCAAGTAAAGTTGCTATATCTGAAGAATCCAGATTCATTTTTAGTAAGGTAATGAGGCGCATATCTGCCGAAGTTAATTCCTGACTAAATTTTTTGAGGTTTTCTAAAAACTGATGATGTACCTGTTCAAATGCCAAAGTAAATTCTTTCCAATTGCGTTCGTGGTTAAAGCTTTGATTAATCTCTGTTAATATTTGATTCATCTGCTTCTTCTGATCGCGTTTATCATCCTTCACCATAGCCTGAAGTGTATTTCTCAGACTTTCGAGAAACTGATTATGTTTAATGAGATTAAGTGTATGTGTGGATAGCGCTCTACTTTTAACTTCCAGAAGTTGCTTTAAACTCAGCTCTTCTAACTGAAGGTTTTTAAGCGCCAAACGGGTCATATCATATTCAATATCTTTCTGTTTGGCCAGCATTTGCTGATCTTTTAGTTTTAAACGTTGCCTGCTGAAAATAACGAAGCCCAACAGCACAAGTAACAGGATCACCAGCGTTGCCGAAAAAACAATAATCCCGTTTATTTTTCTGTCGCTCTGCAATTTGCTAATTTCATTGCTCTTTTTATTTATATCGTACAATACCTGAAGGAAAGCAGCTTGTTTAGCCCCGTCTTCCGAGTAGAGGTCTAATGTATATTTATACCCTAGCTTAATATAATGGTATGCACTATCCATCCTGTTCATCAATTCATAAGCCTTACCTAGATCCCTGCAACAGGAAGCTAACTGGTAAATGTTTCCCAACTTACGGGCCAGTTTCATAGCAAGCCGTGTTTTTATAATACTTTCCGGATAGTGTCGCGTTTTTCGAAGTATATCACCCAGGTTATTGATCACCTCTATGCTGGCAAGATCATTTTTATCCTGCTGATACAATGCCAATGAACGTTGGAAGTTAAGCTGGGCAGCGTCAAATTTTTCTAAATCTTCATAAATACTGCCTAAATTCTCATATATTTTTGCTGCTGCCCTGTAATCATTATTTTGTTGATAGATTTTTAACGCCAGGTTCTGGTAGTAAAATGCACTGTCATATTGTTGTTTCTTCTCATAAAGCTGGCCAATATGCCCATAAACATTTGCAGTCCCACTTAAATTATTGTTCTTTTTATAAATATGGAAAGCTGCACGATAGCTGTTCATGGCCTTCTCATGTTGCTTCATATAATAATATAGAATTCCTACATCGAGGAGATTAGTAGCGATTAGCAAGGGCTTTTTAGCCGAATTGAAAATCTGATCAGCTTTTAAAAAAAAATCCAATGCCTGACTAAAGTGTCCCTGTGCATAACATACTTTACCCATTTGTTGTAAGCATCGACCCTCCAACAGCGGATTATTATCCTCTATTGATTGTGCGTATATTTTTTTTAACCGGACCAAAGATTCGGTGGGATTTTGTTGATGATTAGCCACTATTGATGCGAGCTTCTCTTCCTGAGCATTTAAACTCGAAACAAAAATAATAACCGATAATAAGACACTCAGATATTTAAACATATGAAATTAGCCAGCCAATGATGCAAAGCCATAGCAAAGTAAGTTGATACATGTTAAGTTAAAGTTAAGCGGCTTGTATAGTAAAGATGAGAATACCGGGTATGGAGACTTCGTAAGCAGTTAATTAGCGTATAAGGTATAAGAGCGGTAACTGGCAAACATTTCTTAAGCTCCGTTTGAATTACTTAACTACCAGATGATGATTATCAACAAAACCGAATAGTACTAGGCCTGTTCCATTACAAAGCCCTATCTTAGCTCTTGCTATGCAGTTGTTGAATCTATTGGCGAGTACCAGTTGTCTTTTCTTACTTTTATTTTCCTTTCACTTATTCTTTGCGAAGAAAGGGAATAAGCTGCTTAATGTTTTGCTTTCATTGTTATTTTTTTCGCGGTTTGGGCAAATCCTGATTATTTTTCTGGCTACATCTGCTCAATTGAATGCTACCAGAATTACCTTCCTGGTGTTTACACCCTTTTATTATGCTGCACCGGCATGTTTTTATCTTTACCTCAGCTGTTTTATCGACAATAAAAGCAAGCTTGAGAGCGTACAGTGGCTTCACTTCATACCGGCCTTCCTGGCCCTAATTCACGTACTTCCGTGGCCAGCATTTGTCTCCATAAACTGGGATATCGTTATGAGCCAGCTTGCAGCGGATGGATATTTTTCATTGAAAGAAAGAAGTGGTTTATTTCCGGCAGCGTTTCAATATACATTCAGACCATTTTTAGTGATAATCTATCTCACATTGGCATGGATTAAGCTTCTTCTGCAAAAGCAAAACAATTTGTCAAAAATCACAGATACAGAACGTTATTGGTTATTCTTTTTTGTTAGGATAGCTACTTTTTTTCAAATACTCGGCCTGGTACCTGCAATATTTAAGGCATTGCAAATCCCTTATTCGCTCAACTTTTTCATCATCATAAACTGTTTAGCGTTATTATGCCTGATTTTGTTCATCCTCCATAAACCCAGTATCTTTTATGGTCATTTACTTGTAGCTGTAGATTGGAAAAAGAAAGCGCTTACCAAAGAAGTCCTTGCTGAGCAGCTGGAAGAAAATGACAAGCAAGCTCCTGTTAAAAAAGAAGAACCCGAAAAATCAACTCCAAAGCAGGGGAAAAAAGTTAAAATCCCGGCACCGCTGCTCGAAGCATACGGACAATCGATGAAAGAATTAATGACCAATCAGGAGCTTTATTTATTGCCTGATTTTCAGATTATCGATCTGGCTGCAAAACTCGATATTCCCGTTCACCATTGTTCTTATATCCTTAACAATCACATCGGTAAAAACTTTCGTGATTGGATTAATAGCTATCGTGTAGCCCATTTTCTAAAACAGCACCCTATCAAGGGTGATAAAATAACAATTGAAGCCATTGCATATGAGTCTGGCTTTAAAAGTCTGGCCACATTTTACAATGCCTTTAAAAAGGAAAAAGGATCAATGCCTAGCTATTATCTTAATCAGGAAGCACATATAACTCAATGAGTAAATTTGTAATTGTTACAAGCAAACGTCTACATCAATCATCTCTCATTCAATCATTCAATCATTCAATCACTCAATCATTCAATCATTCAACTATCCGATCATTTTCTCTTCTAACGATTGAATGGTTAGAGGATCAAAGCTGCACTTTATGCTGCTTTTAGCGAATTGAATGTAACTTTACATCGATATCACTATGTTATTATAGGCCTCTCAAATAACGATTTTGATACCAATGCTATCCCTATATTTATTGTCTTAATGCCAGAACTGAAACTTCATTCTCCATTGCTTCCGCTATTTCAATACCTGGAGCAATTTCATCCGTTATCCAAAGCATTTATGGAAGCGCATGAGCAAAATTGTAAACTGATCAAGGTCAGAAAATACAAGTATGTCTTATCTCCTATTGACAATAATGCGTCACTCTATTTTTTAGTTAGTGGAATTGTAAGGGGATTTATAAAGGAAGGAAAAAAAGATATCAGCACCTGGTTTAGCTTCGGAAATGAAGTTATTGGAGCAATCCGCCATCCCATAGAATGTTCCAATCATTCAGTAGAATATATTCAGGCACTTGAAGATTCCATATTAATTTGTATTCCTTACACCTTGATCGAAAATGCGTATGCAATCTTTCCAGAGGCTAACCCGATAGGGAGAAAACTTCTGGCATTGCATTATTATGCGGCCTCAGAAAGATCCATTTTGGCTAGAATCCCAAAGGCTTCAGACCGATACCACAAACTGGAAAGCAGTAACCAGGATTTTGATCGCATTCCTAAGCGTTATCTGGCGAGCTATCTGGGTGTTCGTTTAGAAACTTTAAGCAGAATAAGAACTAAAAATCTGGATCAACACATTCAATCCATTTCAAAAAGAATGGAAACACCAGAACAGGAACAGCTACCCGTTACGGCTGCTTGTGGCTAAGGCTAACCTTTAAGATCTACTGCTGTACTTATTTGTTCAACAAGCGCCTGATAATACCGCTCAACAGCCTGGCTATCGTAAGACAAGTAAAGAAATGGTTCTATGAGTTCAAGTTCCATAAGCAAAAATTTACCGTCAACCATTAATCCATCTACCCTTGCATACAAGGTATTCTGGGCAAAGGTTGAGGCTAAGCTTGTGGCTATTTTAACGTATTCTGGCGCGGGAGAAGCGACCTCAATGGTTCCACCAAAAATTTGCTGTACCCTAAAATCCCCTTCTTTTGGTTTCTTAAGAATAGTATGGCTATAGGTCCCATTAAAGAAAATAAAAGACCATTCACCCTCCTGAATCTGAGGCATTAATGGCTGGAGAATAAAATCGTCCTCGGCTACCAATGCAACTACCTGAGCTTTATCTTCAATAGCCCCTGCCCGGTTTAAAATCAGTGTGTTTTTTGAGCCCCCGCTTATACAAGGCTTAATAATCAGCTGATCACTTCCCAATTGCTCAAAAAATAATGTCAGATCGTTATTCCAACCCTTTTCAATAAATATGGAAGGTATAATATCAAAGCCGGCCGCAGCAACTTCTGCCAGATAATGTTTATCCATGTTCCATCTCACTATCTGATATTCGTTAAGCAAGCGTAAACCTAATGATTCCAGCTTATTTAGCCAGATATTAAACTGTTCAAACTTTTCATGATAGTCCCAGGGTGTTTTAAGCAGGGCGACATCATAATGCTTCCAGTCTACTTTTGGATCATCCCAAACTTCTGCAACAATATCCAGTCCTTTACTTTGTAAAAAAGGTAAAAGGTCTTCATTTTCATTAAAATTATTGGCTGTACCGTATTTCAGTGCTCCACTGTAAGTAATGTAGGCGATTTTCATTAAATGTTGAGTTACCTTTATATTTTCAAATTCTACCACCTAAGGGCAATTCCGTAGTCTTTCTTCTTTTTACCTTTGGTTTTTAAAACAAAATCCTGGCTAAAATTATGGTTATAAACCCTAAATGTAACAGGCCATTCATCTTGCAGCAAGGATACCACATATTTGGAAAAAATTTGTTCAAATGTTTTAAAGCTTACCGGAGCCTTACAAACCACCATAAATTCACTATCAGAACGCATCACCACCTGTTCAATGAGTTTGGGCCAACGCGCCATTATTTCTGCTGGCAATGAATGATAATGCTGTCGATCGATGAATGTTCCTGCTGATGAAACCAATTGATTAGGTAAATTCTCCCCAAGTACTTGTCGCCACTCTCCCCGAAGTTTGGCTATACTCCCCAACAATCTATCTCCTTCAACCAATCTCCAGGGTTCCTGTAATTCAAACTGGATTAGTTGTATTACACGGACAGCTCCATCTGGCGCCTGAAAGAAATGGTCTAACTCGATCATGGGAATGATAATTGGATGAACCACAAAACTAACAATACTCAGTAAATAGCAGAACATGAAGATATCAACATCTTTGTTTCAGGAAATCAGGATTACAGGTTCAACAATCAATGGCTTTAACTTCGTCTCTATCCCCTAAACCTTTAAATCAACATTATAAATTTATCCTATTTAAAGGGATATCTTTCACTGTCAGGTATTATTATCCTTACCAAATATGGTCTTTCCTTTGTACTTTCGGCATATCCAATCGGATTTCTTTAAAAAAGGCCTTTATAATCCAACTAAAAGCTTTTACCTTTTTAAGTTTCCTCACAAAAATTTTGCAATAAGAACCATATAATTCAGGATAATTGCCTTATTTTGGCTGCTTCATCCTAACCAATTATGAAAAAAATCCTCCTTATTTGCGCATTTTTTTGCTGCGTCGACACTTTTGCTCAGGCTCCATTAGTAGATCTTTCTGATGTAAAAAAGAATGGCGCCAATGTGACCATTAATCAAAAATTAATTACTGTAAGCTGGCCAGCAGGCAAAGGCCAAACAGGGAAAATGACCCTTGATTTAAACCAAAAAAATCCTTTATTCAGCAGTATTCAACTGGGTAAAGGTAAAGCGTTTAAAGAAATTACTGCCGGACTGGACCCCGCTTTTGTACTTACTGTGGGCAAACGCACATTGAGTCCAAATAGTGGTGGCTGGGATGTTTTCTTTGATCGGGTACCTAAAAAACCTTATCAGTCATATGCTGTAAACATTGATAAGCGAAGCGCAAAGGTGACCACCAATGGCCAGCAAACTATAGTTCGCATTTCAGGGGCCCATGCCGATCGCTTTGATGGTGCTATCGAGATAACTTATTACAATGGAAGCCCCTTGTTTAACGTGGCAGCTGTTTTATCAACCCATATAGATTCTACAGCCATTCTTTATGACGCCGGATTGGTGAACAAAAAATCGCTTTGGAAATCAATGGCCTGGGCAAACGTTCAGGACGAAATGCAACATGCCACGCCTTCAGCCGGCGACGCGAGTAAAAACATAGAAGTAAAGTATCGCACCATCATTGGAGAAAATCCAAATGGAAGTTTAGCCCTATTCCCTGCGCCACACCAATATTTTTATCCGCTGGATGAGGCATTTAACCTGAAATTTACCTGGTATGGAAAAGATTATCACAATCTGATCCCGGGTTTTGGTATGGGAATCAGGCAAGATCCCTTAGGTGATAACCGGTATGTTCCCTGGTTTAATGCACCTCCGGGAACACAACAACGGCTCAACTTCTTTTGCCTGTTGGAAGAGGGAAATGCTGAAAAAGCCCTTCAGGAAGTAAAGGCCTTCACGCATGGAGATGCTTATAAACCATTGCCAGGTTTCAAAACCATGTCAACACACTTTCATAATGAGTTTACTACGCAGGTAGCACTTTCGGGGAAACCGATCCCTGAAAAACCAGAATTTGTGGATGTATTGAAAAAACATGGCCTTAACATTGTAAAACTCGCTGAATTTCATGGCCCCGGCCATCCTAAAGGACCTGACGGAGAACGACTTAAAGAACTCCAGTCGCTTTTCGAGCAAACCAAACGGTTATCTGATGCGAATTTCCTACTCTTACCAGGAGAAGAGGCCAATAATTTCTACGGTGGACATTGGCTTGCATTTTTCCCTAAACCCGTGTACTGGGTAATGTCTCGAAAAGCGGAAGAACCTTTTGTATCGGAAAATCCAACCTATGGCAAGGTATATCATGTTGGTAATTCGGCCGAAATGCTTAAACTTTTAGAACTGGAAAAAGGTTTGGCCTGGACAGCACATGCACGCACGAAAGGATCTACCGGTTACCCCGATGCGTATAAAGATGAATCATTTTTTAAATCTGAGACTTTTTTAGGCGCCGCCTGGAAAGCCATTCCAGCAGATTTATCTATCCCGACGCTGAGCCAGCGGGTACTGAAATTAGGCGATGATATGGCGAACTGGGGCTTAAAAAAGCATGTCATTTCAGAGGCCGACGTTTTCACCATCACTAACCAGAATGAAATGTATGCCCACCTCAATGTAAATTACCTGGAAATGGACAAGCTCCCTGATTACAGCGAGGGCTGGCAACCAGTTTTGGATGTCATGCGAAAAGGTAGATTCTTTGTTTCGACCGGCGAAGTAGTCATTCCAGCTTTCAGTATTGACGGTAAAAAATCTGGTGAAACATTAAGTTTAAATAAAAGCGGCAAAGTACTGGTTAAAATGCAATTAGACTGGACATTCCCCATGAATTATGCCGAAATTGTTTCGGGAGATGGAACCAAAATCTACAGGGAACGCATCAACCTCAATAACACTCAGGCTTTTGGAAATAAAGTATTCAGCTGGCCTGTAAACCTTACCGGCCGTAAGTGGGTACGTGTAGAAGCCTGGGATATAGCAGCTAACGGCGCATTTACGCAAATGATCTGGCTTCAGCCTTAGTAATATGGGTGATGGGAGAGTGCCTCTCATGAGAGGCACTCTCCCATCACCCATTTCTCTTTTAATTACTTAGAACTCTTACTGCAGCAATCCCATCTGGCCTTCCAATATTCAGATGTTTAATTTCCCTTCTTGTTGCTAAATCTATTACCACAACATAACTGTCAGGTGTACAAGAAATGAACATCCTGTTGGTCTGTTTGTCCATAAAAATGCCAGCTCCCTGACCGATATGGTCCTTTTGCTCTAATTGATGATTCTCCATATTGTAATAAAGCAGGTCACCAGTTTTAACACTAACGATACACACTGTTTTTCCATCTGGGGTAATCTTTAAACGATGTAGCCCTAAAACTTTTGTATCAATCTCTGCCTTTACTTTCTTTTTATCAAGATCTACTATTACAATATGTCCATCAGGCCGCGCGGTCCAAAGCTCTTTCCCATCTGGCGATACATCGAAACCTTCACTTCCTAGTCCTACATTAACCAGTGTTTGTCGCCATTCTAACCGTGGTTTTGCATTCGCAGGCAACACACCTGTTGGAGGCATATAAGGCGGAAGATCTTTTTTTTCGTATATACTTACTGTACCCGATTCTACATTCGTAGTGTAAAAGCATCTACCATCGGGTGTAACATACAGGAGGTGAGTAAAATCCTGCCCTGTTCCAAAAACCTGTTCTACCTGATCTTCTTTAGTATTATAAATAACAACACTTTTAGATCCTTGCGCCGTAAACCACAATTTGTCTTGCTGATACACGATTCCGTGGGGAATATAAAAAGGCTTTGTATCAATTACTTTCTGAGGCTTGAGGGTTTTCAAATCCAGCACATCAATCTCATGTCCATTTCCATTCATTAACGGAATAGAAACATAGGCAAGTGCCCCATCGGTAGTTGTCACTACTTCGTGAGGGTCTTCACCGACAGCAATACTTCCTACCCTATCGAGGGTTTTATAATCCAACACAATCAGCTTCTTCTCTGTTTTCGACAATACCAATAAATAATGTTGTTGTGCAAATGTAAGCTTGCATAAAATCATTAAAGCCAGAATAAGCTTGCACTTCAATAGCCCCATGTTATTTTTTTCCTTTTAGCTTCTTCATAAATTCGCCGAAAGCCGGACGGAATTCTTCAAACAAGGAATGTTCTCTATTCCTCAGCATCACCTCGCTGAAGAGTTTCAAACCAAGTATGAATTCTGTTGTTTCTTCCGGAGTTTCAAAAAGTTCTCTGGCCTTCACCTGCTCAATCAAATCAAGAATGTTATCGTGATTATCAAATTCAAAGGTGATCGATCGATTTGATGACATTCCATCCTTCAGTTCAATCTCGTTTAACTTTATGCTATAGTGATTATTTTTTTTATTGTTCATTGCTTTTATTATTTAATTTTAATTGTCAACTCAAAACTGCAAACTGGCTAACGCCTACTGGTACTGGCTAAATACGATAAAAAAAACGACGTACAGTTCGGTAAATTGTCAGTTTGCGATATTACTTCAGCTTCTTTACAAAGTAACATTCGTAGATATATTTTTTTTATTGCTTTTTTGGGGTAAATAAAGTATTAGAATCGTAATTAAAGAACAACCAAACATTACAGCAGGCATTGTAATCAATGTTCCATGATCCAGAAAGCTGACTAACCAGGAGGCTATTACACCTGCAACCATCTGTATACTGCCAAGTAAAGCCGAAGCTCTTCCCGCAGTCTGAGAGAAAGGTGCTAAACCTAGTGCTGTTGTATTGGGATTAATAAAACCTAACCAAAACAGAAATAAAAAGGTGAGAACAAGTGTGGAAAAGGCAGTCATTAAGCCAACTAGTGGAAAAGTAACCAGGATTAAGCCTGTGATGAAAAGCATCAGTCCGGATAGCTTACAAAGCTTTGAACTACTATGCTTTTTAAGCGCCAGTCTGTTCAACTGACTTCCGGCAATAAGACCACAAGCATTGAAAGCAAAAGCCCATCCATAAGCACTGCTCGAGAACCCAAATTGTTCCATAAAAACAGATGGGGAACCGGCAATATAGGCATACATTCCTGCGTAACTTAAACCTCCAGCCAGGGCATAAATTAAGAAACTTCTATTTTTAAGCACAGCCCAATAACCTGCTGCTATTACATTAATTTTAGTAGATACTTTTGTATCTGCTTCCTTTGTTTCAGGGAATAACCAATTTACAACAATTAACATCAGCAACCCAATCATTCCCATTATACCAAAAACCCAGCGCCAGCCCCATGCACTATTTACAAAACCACCGATGGTAGGTGCAATGATCGGCGCTACTCCCATTACCAATACCAAAATGGAAAGAATCTTCGCGGTTTCATCCGTTGAGAAAACATCACGAACAACTGCCCTTGCCGCCACCATTCCAACACAACCGCCAAGTGCCATTAGTAATCTTGCTGTAACCAGCAAATCTACATTGCCCGAAAATGCACAAATAACAGCTGCCACAACATAAATTTCTAAACCCAATAGTAAAGGCGTTTTTCGACCAAAGCGATCTATTAAAATGCCATAAATTAATTGACCTATACAGAGCCCTGCATAGTAACTGGTTAGCGAATACCCAACTTCAGCTATACTTATATTTAGTGATTTCGCAATTGCCGGAAATGCAGGGAGATACATATCGATCGAAAATGGACTCAATGCAATAAGTGCCCCCAGAATCAAAATAAGTCTTTTCGTACTATCTATTGATTTATCACTCTTCCTCCCTTCTCCAATTTCTCGAATGCCGATCGTTTTATTATTTACTGTCATTATTTTGTTCATATTATTCATCCAAGGAAAATTACTTCTGCAAAACTGAGGAAGATTTGTATCTATTTTCGCTACTTTTACAACATAAAAGGATACAAATCGATCATTTTATGCCAGCTAAACGGAAGATTAAGGGAACAGCAATTATCGACTTCAAAGGATTATATGGAGACAGGATAGCAAGACCTGAAGGCAATTATATCTTCACTGAGTTGATTGAAACCAGAAGCCCTACTTTTGACTGGGATATTAAACCTCATATCCACCCCGGACTAATACAAGTATTTTATATCGAAAAAGGTAAATTCCTGTTTTTTGAAGCCGAAGATAAAATTGCACTGACTGGACCTTGCTTAATCCTTACCCCTCCTACCGCCCTTCATGGCTTTAGCTTTAATGAAAGTATTTCTGGTAGAATTTTGAGTATAGCAGAAACGCATTACTATGATCTGGTTGGAGATGTAGAGACGTTTTTTCCTAAACCTAATCAGATTGTTCGCATTTCTAACTTCTCTGGCCTACATTCCAGCGAGCAAATCAGTTCACTACTGGAAGCTATAGATCTAGAATTATCAGCGCATGAGCAAGGCAAAAACCTAATGTTACGCTCCTATGTACAACAGTTTTTCTTAATTATTCAACGCTTAAAAAATATATCTCCGGGTCAGAACCCAGCGTACAATGAGGCTGCTGTACGATATTATCACAATTTCCAAAGATTACTAAGGGAAAACAAAGACTTTTTAACTGCAAGTAAAATTGCTACAGCTTTAGCAATATCTCCGGTCCACCTCAATCGAATTTGTAAGCTTATCACAAAAAAACCAACAGGACAGCTAATTCAGGAATATTTACTTACCGAGGCTAAAAAATTTTTAACCTACACTGCTTATTCTGTTTCAGAAATAGCATATCTACTTCATTTTGAATATCCAAACTATTTCGCGAGATTTTTTAAAAAGCATATAGGTTTATCCCCCAAAGAATATAGAGATAGTATGAAAGCATCGTTGTAAATTAGGCATACTGATATTTTTTGTTCATCTTGTAAGCTAAAAACAAAATCACGCTAGTATCTGCAAAAGTTATGAATTTAATAACTGATATCTATCCGTTAAATGAAATATCTATTACGATTGTGTTCGGGGATGAAATTAGTTTGAAATTGGCTGATAGAATTGCTGAGTTCAATCAAGCTCTTATTGCAAGTCCTTTTTCAGGCTTTCTTACAACTATACCGGCTTATGCAAGCATCACCGTATATTATGACCCTATCAAGGTTTACCAATCTAACTTAAATGGTAGCTCATGTTTTGATAAAGTTTCCACGTACATTCGAACACTCAAAATAAACACGTCTGAAAAAGTAAAGCAGCCGGATAAGGTAATTATTCCGGTTTATTACGGGGGCAAATTCGGTCCAGATATAGATTTGATTGCCGCTCAGGCAAATCTCAGTACTGCGGAAGTGATCCAAATACATAGTGCTGCTTCCTATAGGGTATACATGATAGGCTTTGTACCTGGCTTTGCCTATATGGGAGGATTGGATAAGCGCCTGTCTACCCCGAGAAGGCAACAACCCCGTGCCAGTGTTCCGGCTGGAGCTGTGGGTATTGCAGGCGAACAAACGGGGATTTATCCGCTCGATATTCCGGGAGGATGGCAAATTATCGGACAAACACCCTTAAAAATTTTTGATGCTAACCGTCCGGAGCCTGCATTATTGAAAGCTGGTGATGAAATTAGGTTTGAACCCATTACTGTTGAACAATTTCGAACCCTATCTTAGCCTATGCAAATCACCCTGTTAAAAGCCGGATTGCTAAGTACTATCCAGGACCTTGGAAGAATTGATTATTTGGCCCAGGCTGTGCCTCTTTCTGGTGCTATGGATACATTATCTGCCAGATTAGCGAACATAGCTATTGGAAATTCACCAACAGACGCCCTGATTGAATTTAGCTACGGAAATGCTTCGTTTATATGCAATACCCCTGTTTTAATCGCTTACGGCGGTAATGGCGCAAAATGGTTCATCAACAATGAAAAATTGCCCTCTCTACGCCCCTTATTTCTTCCTAAAGGAACGGAGGTTACACTAAAAAATTCCGAAAATGGTGCAAGAAGCTACCTGGCAATTGCCGGAGGATGGGATCTTCCCCTGATATTAAATAGCCGAAGTACTTACCTGCCTGCAAATCTGGGCGGTTATCAAGGAAGAAGCTTAAAAAAGGATGATGTACTAAGCAGTTGCAATAAATTAACGGGTGCAGCCGAACGAATACTCAAATCGTTAGAAGGCAATAAAGTTGAATTTCCAAGGTGGGCCATTCATGAAGCATCCTTTAAGGCTTTAAATAAAACTAGTGTTCGCATCATTCGGGGTAGAGAATCTGCCTGGTTTAGTGATAATTCCATGGTTAATTTTCTCAATGAAGCTTTTACCATTAATTTAAACAGCAATAGAATGGGAATACATTTAACAGGTCCGGTAATTAAAAGGCTCCATTCAACCGAGTTGTTGAGCACAGCTGTATGCGCAGGAACCATCCAGGTAACCGGAGATGGAAACATGATTTTGCTGATGGCAGATTCTCAAACTACAGGAGGATATCCCCGAATTGCGCAGGTAGCTATGGTGGATTTACCAATTTGTGCACAATTAAAACCTGGTGACGAAATCCGTTTTACAGAAATTAGCCAAAGTGAGGCCGAGCGTTTATATTTTGAGCGGGAAAAAGATCTTGCTAAATTGGCCCTTGCCATCCAAACTATTGATTTTACGAAATGAAAAGAACCATTGACCTAAACTGCGATTTAGGCGAAGCATTTGGCAACTACCCTATGCCAGCTGATAAATTGCTCATGGATTATATAACATCCGCAAATATTGCCTGTGGCTATCATGCTGGCGACCCTGCTGTGATGCAACAAACAGTTAAAACGGCCATTGAAAAAGGGGTAGCCATTGGAGCACATCCCGGCCTGCCGGATTTACAAGGTTTTGGAAGAAGGGAAATAAAAATTTCAGCAAACGAGGCTTATCAAATCACGTTATATCAAATTGGTGCACTACATGCCTTTGTGAAAGCGGCTAATGGCAAATTAAACCATGTTAAATTGCATGGCGCTTTTTACAATATGGCTGCCAAAGACCTGCAGCTTTCCAATGCTGTTGTGCAAGCCATTTGCGATTTCGATCAGTCACTGATCTTGTATGCCCTATCGGGAAGTAAAATGATCGAGGCAGCAAATCAAGCCGGACTTCAAGCTGCCTCAGAGGTTTTTGCCGATCGCAGTTATCAGGACGATGGTAGCTTAACACCACGAACTGCCGAAAATGCTTTAATCAGCAGTGATGAAATAGCATGGAAACAGGTATTACGTATGGTAAAAGCACAAGAAGTAGTCGCTGTTAGTGGAAAGCCTGTACAGTTAAAAGCAGACACAATCTGTTTACATGGAGATGGTGTACACGCCATTTCTTTTGCAAAAATGATTTCCGAAAAACTTAAAGCTGAAGGTATTATTTTAAAGTCACCAGGCAAATGAAAAAAAAGTACAACTGGAGCGTCCTGATTGGTGCTGCCTTTTTAATGGCATCATCCGCAATCGGACCGGGCTTTTTAACACAAACGGCGGTATTTACAGAACAACTGGGGGCAAGTTTTGCGTTTGTGATTCTCTTATCTATAATTTTGGATGCGATTGCACAACTCAATATCTGGAGAATTATAGCCGTAGCAGATCAGCCTGCCCAGGATATCGCGAATAAAGTTTTCCCTGGTGCAGGATATTTTTTATCTTTTTTAGTTTTCCTGGGTGGGCTCGCTTTTAACATCGGTAATATTGCCGGAGCAGGCTTAGGCCTGAATGTGCTTTTCGGGATAAGTATTGCCCAGGGAGCTGTAATCAGTGCCATCATTGCAATCGGTATTTTTATTTATAAGGAAGCAGGTAAAGCAATGGACACGTTTGCTAAAACCATGGGTTTATTGAAAATTGCCCTCGCTTTATACATTGCCTATGTGAGCAACCCTCCTATTGCTGAAGCAGTTATCCGCTCGGTTAACCCAACACAATTTAGTTTTAGCGCAGTGCTTACCATCGTTGGCGGAACAGTTGGCGGATACATCACCTTCTCTGGTGCACACCGGTTACTGGATGCCAGACAAACCGGAATAGATAATCTCCCTGCAGTAAATAAAGGTGCTTTAAGTGCCATTGGCCTCGCCTCTGTAATGCGATTGCTTTTATTTATTGCTGCCTTAGGCGTAGTAAGTACAGGCGCTAAACTAAATCCTGATAATCCTGCAGCATCGGTCTTCCAACTGGCAAGCGGGCAATTTGGGTACAAGGTATTTGGCTTAGTGATATGGGCTGCTGGAATTTCTTCTGTTGTAGGATCTGCGTACACCTCAATTTCATTTATCAAGAGCTTTCACCCCACGATTTTGAAATATAACAGGGCAATTACGATTGTTTTTATTTTGGTTTCTTGCCTGATCTTTATCTTAATAGGGAAACCTGTTAAAATATTACTGGCTGTAGGCGCTATAAATGGCTTGATTCTTCCCATCGCATTAGGAATTATGCTGATTGCAGCCTACAGATCCAAGATTATATTCCAATACAAACAACCCTTATGGCTTACTATTTCGGGACTAGGCGTTGTTGGAACGATGATTTGGATGGGATATGGAACAATTTTGCAGTTGTTTACTCATTAGCACGAATACGTTTTTGCACTTTAATCATCTTATCAGTACCTAAAACCTAAAACCAAAGTTGATGTAATACAAGGTACTTTCTTCAGAAAAACCAACGGCTCCCTGGATTAAAATCAGGTCTGCCGGAGAGAAATATACACCACCACCATATCCATTATGCCATTTCTGAGAGAATTGGCCAGGGCTCCAAACGCGTCCGATATCATGAAAACCTAAAACTCCGATTTTTCCGGGAAAGAGGTAGGAATTGAAATCGAGTAATTTAAGCCGAACTTCAAGGTTGTTGTAAAACATGGTATTGCCCGTAAAACGCCAGGTATGGTAACCACGAAGGGTTTGTGGCCCACCTACTTTCATTTGTTGAAAGAAGGCCGCACGACCAATAGTAGTACCGAAAGCTGTGCGGTTAGCTACCACCAATACTGAGTCCCGGTCGGGATTGAAGTAACCACTAAACTCCGTAGAGAATTGACCATAGGTATTGTGTTCATCACCAATCTGTTGCACTGCCTTGAGCGAATTTCGCCAAACCACTCCTTTTGTAGGTTGTAAAAGGTTATTACGTGTATCCAGGTTAGCACGCAAAGAAACGCCGGCATACCATTTCACATCAAATACATTTTCTTCAGTATTTAATGCGTTATAATTGTTCAAAAACTTATTACCATTATTGCTCGTTGCACTGTTATAAAACTGAGCATCTATTCCGGCGCTCAGCCTAAATTTCCCAAGGTTGCGACCCAAAGCTACTTCAGCATTTACATAATCGTAACGGTTTCTGAAGTAATCCATCGCATTGTTACCTTCTTTAAAAATACTTTCATTACCGATTCCGAAAAAATTGCTTACGTTATTTGGCCCGTGAGAGCTGATGTTAATGCTCAGATCATTTTTACCTATTGCTTTCTTCCAATCTCCAGCATAGTCTATCAAAAACGAATGCCTTACGGTAGAATATTTTACCAGAAATTCATTTCTGGAAGCGTACGGCGTTTTTCTAAAACCTTGCTTAGTTGTACGGTAGCCCGTAATCAAAGAAATTCCATAATCGTTATTGTAATCTGCCAGCACCACTACTTCAGATCGATCATATACAAAAGCAGTTCGGTTAAAGGTATTTACAGCGCTGTCACCAGACAAGCGGACTTTTGCTTCCCGATTGGAAGGAAGGATATTTTCCTGATCTTCGCGCTCATAAACATATAAATTACTTTTATTTTTCAGTTCCGGATCTATTTTGAAGCGATCTGATCCCGGCCCGCCAATCATCCTTATTTTTATAGGAGATGGAGTTATGCCTGATACTTCAAAACCATCCTTTCCTTCAAAACCGTAAAGTCTGACTTCTTTGGTTACACTCGGATCAAAAACACGCTGATAAATTGTACCATCTAATGCGCCATCCTTTTTGGTTTTTTGGATTTCAATAGCAACACTTCCATCTCCCTGATTACTGATTACAAAACGTTCATGTTTATCGCTTGCAGTCACATCAACATAGATAGAAATAAATCGATAATAGCTTAAAGCCTGTTTTTTTAAGTTATTTCGCCTGGCGATAAAGATCTCAGCAAGTTCCTTTCCTGATATCCGGTAAATTTCAGGAGGCATAGACTGCATTGCCCGCCTGATCACCTCATCAGTTAGCTGCTGCTGAACAAAATCAATTTGAGCCACCCAGTCTGCCTCAGATAATCCGTTTAAAAAGAACCTGTCGAAATAGCGTGCGTTAAAATTCCAGCCATTAACGTCTCTGATTTCTGTTTTATATGGCTGAAATTTCGACTTCAACCATTGGTGGGAAACTATCCAGGGAAATACTCCCGAAGTACGGTAATATACCTGATCCCGATCCCTCGGAACAGGGGTATAAATGGTTTTTCCATTCGTTTTAACTTTATCCCAGCGCCATTGATCTTCGTGGCGGTCCCAATCCCCGATTAGCATATCCAGCAACCTCGCCCGAAGTACAATTTTCTGATCAATTGACACATCATTATCTTCTTTCAACTTTGCAATAACCTTTTCCGTGTTATCAGTTTTGATAGAATTTTCTGGTTCCCGCTCTTCAAAAAGGTAAACCCGATTGGCAAAGTCCTTTCTATATTCTCCAAGGCCGGGATCGTCAGCAACGTAAACAATTTGTGGATTGGAATGAGGTATTTGAATTGCTGAGGCTAATTTAGGAACGGTTAGCGCCGAAAATGGATTGGTTGTAGAAACCTGGTCTTGTAAAATATCTTTGGCAATTGTTTTCTTTAATCCAGGTGGCAGCGCCCTTTCCGGATATTTTTGCAAGGTTCTGAGTACCCATGTTCTACCGCTTACATCTACCAGTCGAAGCGATTGCGTTTGCATACCCCCACCTAGCTTAACCACCTGCAACCCTCCCTTTTCTTTCTTAAGGTCGAGTATCTTTAACCAAACGGGGGTGGCCCAGGCTTTTCGATAATTCTCACCAAAAAGAAAACGATGTAAGTTGCTAACCTGATCATACTCAGCCCCTACAGCCACGCGAATGCTATCCGTTTGGCTAAATCCGAATAAAGGTGATGTTAAGAGTAAAAAACTTAGAAACTTCTTAATCAAGATTTTTTTATTCTAAGATAGGAAAATTCGACGAGAGAATACAGATGGGCGGATGGTTGAGTCCGCGGAATTGTAAATGGGTATGAAAAAGCCATCTCCCTGAGTTTTCACAAAAAAAGGTTGTATCATAAACATCGATTGTCATCATGAGCTTGTCGACGGACTTGAAAGCACTATTAGGGCGTTTCGACAACTTATCCCGATTTTGGAATCGGGAGGCTCAACTTGACAGATTTAAATCGAAATTACATTTATGATACAACCTCTTTAATTTATTTAAAACAGGTATTTAAGCCAGATCAAAGCGATCAGCGTTCATCACTTTTGTCCATGCTTTAACAAAATCGTTTACAAATTTATCTTTAGCATCTGAACTGGCATAAACTTCTGCAATGGCCCTCAATTCTGAGTTAGAACCAAACACCAAATCTGCACGGGTAGCTGTCCATTTAGGCTGACCAGTGTTTCGATCGCTGCCGATATAAAGCTCTCTGTCTTCTGAGGCCGCTTTCCATGTTGTACCCATATCGAGTAAATGGACAAAGAAATCGTTGGTTAATTGTCCTGGTCGAGTAGTAAAAATACCATTTTTTGAACCATCAAAATTAACATCCAGTGCCCTCAAGCCACCCAATAATACCGTCAGTTCTGGCGCAGTTAAATTTAGCAATTGCGCCTTATCTATTAATAACGCTTCTGTTGAAACAGGAATTTTAGATTTACGATAATTACGGAAACCATCTGCAACAGGCTCAAGATAACCGAACGATTCAACATCTGTTTGTTCTTGCGAAGCGTCCATCCTACCCGGAGTAAAAGCAACATGAACAATGTGCCCGCCATCCTGCGCGGCCTTTTCAACTGCTGCAGATCCTGCCAGCACAATCAAGTCTGCCAAAGAAATTTTCTTACCATCGGCCTGCTGGCTGTTAAATTCTGCCTGAATTCCCTCCAGCACATTCAATACCTTTTGTAATTGCGCCGGGTTATTTACCTGCCAGTCTTTTTGCGGCGCCAGGCGAATCCTGGCTCCGTTTGCCCCACCACGTTTATCAGACCCGCGGAAGCTTGAAGCCGATGCCCATGCGGTTGAAACCAGTTCGGCAGTGCTCAATCCAGAGGCTAATACTTTCGATTTTATTGCGTTTATATCTCCTTCATTTACCAAAGGATGGTTTACTGCTGGGATTGGATCTTGCCAAAGCAATTCTTCCTGAGGTACATCCGGACCAAGATAGCGTTCTTTTGGTCCCATATCGCGGTGCGTAAGTTTAAACCAGGCACGTGCAAAAGCATCGGCAAACTGATCGGGATTTTCGAGGAAACGTCTTGAAATCTGTTCATACGCCGGATCAAATCGCAGTGAAAGATCAGTAGTTAACATCGTAGGGGTGTGCTTCTTCCTACCATCAAATGCATCAGGAATAATGGCTTCTGCATTTTTGGCTACCCACTGGTGGGCGCCCGCAGGACTTTTACTTAATTCCCATTCAAAACCGAATAAGTTTTCAAAGAAATTATTGCTCCATTGCGTTGGTGTTTTAGTCCATATTACTTCGAGTCCACTGGTGATTGCATCAGCCCCTTTACCTGATCCGTAGCTGTTATTCCAGCCCATTCCCTGCAATTCGATACCAGCTGCTTCTGGTTCTTTTCCGACATGATCAGAAGAAGCTGCCCCGTGGGTTTTACCAAAACTATGTCCGCCGGCAATCAGCGCTACTGTTTCTTCATCATTCATTGCCATGCGGCCAAATGTATCGCGAATGTCTTTTGCGGCCAAAACCGGATCAGGATTACCATCCGGACCTTCAGGATTGACATATATTAACCCCATTTGTACTGCTGCCAGTGGTTTTTCCAGGTTGCGAGTATGAATATCTCCATCTGCATCATCGTCTGAAACGACTACACCATGTGCTTTATCAGCGCCATCTGAACCGTGTGCATATCGTATATCTCCTCCAAGCCAGGTATTTTCCGAGCCCCAGTAAACCGATTCATCCGCTTCCCAAACATCTTCTCTTCCACCCGCAAAGCCGAATGTTTTAAAGCCCATAGATTCTAAAGCTATATTCCCAGTAAGGATCATTAAATCTGCCCAGGAAATCTTGCGACCATATTTTTGTTTGATTGGCCAAAGCAATCTACGCGCTTTATCTAAACTCACATTATCTGGCCAGCTGTTTAAAGGGGCAAAACGTTGTAATCCCGCACCAGCTCCACCTCGTCCATCACCTACCCGGTAAGTTCCGGCACTGTGCCAGGCCATCCGTATAAATAAACCGCCGTAATGGCCAAAATCTGCGGGCCACCAATCCTGAGAATCAGTCATCAACGCATGCAAATCCTGTTTCAAAGCTTCTAAATCCAAACTATTAAAAGCTTGGGCATAATTGAAATCCTTATCCATCGGATCCGAGAGCGAAGAGTGTTGGCGTAAAACATCAAGCTTTAACTGATTTGGCCACCAGTCGCCATTCCTGGTGCCACCGCCCGCTATATTCTGTTTCATACTGCCGTTATGAAACGGGCATTTGCTGATATCTTCTGATCCTTTTTCCATGTTTTGTTATAGTTTATGAATGAATAGTTTTCCTTTACGGAGATTAATTTGTTCTATAAAATTAAAAGATTCGGGCATATAATAACAATCATTTAATTCTATATTTTGATAGTCAAAATCTATAAGTAAAAGAAAATGAGAGATTGAGGGAATGATTGAATGAGAGAATTAGGGAATGAGAGAATTATAGAATGGTTTACTTCATAAATACACATAAACTTAACATACCAACAAATCTATCGCAATCTAAAGTAGCTATCTTTAATTCATATGTACTGGTACGAAGAAGAGGTAAAACAATTGGAACGCAGGCACTTTGCCAATAAACAGGATCCAGGCATCCTATTTTATGGAAGCTCTTCCATCCGTTTATGGCATTCGTTAACAAGCGATTTTGCAGATAAAAAGGTTACCAATTTAGGTTTTGGTGGTTCTACTCTCGCTGCTTGCGTTTGGTTTTTCGAACGCATTATGATGGATTATAAGCCTAAAGCCTTGATTGTTTACGCTGGGGATAATGATTTGGGTGACGGCAGAAATCCCGAAGAGATATTCATATTCTTTCAACAATTAGTGGTAAAGGCTAATATGAAGTTTGGCTTGCTTCCCTGTTATTTTATTTCACTTAAGCCCAGTATATCCAGGTGGCATATGGCCGATAGATTCAAATACACTAACAACCTGATTGAGAGCGAGATTATCAGGATTAATGGAAACTGGAAGTTTATTGATGTATTTAAAAGGATGCTTGATAAAGATGGAAATCCTAATCCTGCTTATTTCGATCATGATGGCTTACATTTAAGCGAAGCAGGTTATCGTTTATGGAAGTTGGTTATAACCGAAAAATTAGGTTAATCATTACCTTTTATTAATATGTAAATAATATCAGAGCGCTAATTTTCTCTCAAAGATTTTAGCGATGAACAGGGAATACCATAAATGGTTCAGCAATAGCCTGCAAAGGGACATGGAGCTTTTAATTTTTGGGCACGCCGGAAGGGCTATTCTCTTCTTCCCTACCCGGATGGCCAGGTTTTATGATTACGAAAACTGGGGCATTGTTGATTCACTAAAAGATCAGATTAACAGTGGCCAGCTTCAACTTTTTTGTGTAGATAGTATAGATGGGGAAAGTTTTTACAATCATTATGTATTCCCGTCCATGCGTATCGAGCGTCATCTTCAGTATGAGAAATATCTTTTAGACGAGGTTATTCCCCTTATCCAGCTTAAAAATGATGGTGATTTTCTCGCTACCGCAGGATGTAGTATGGGTGCCTATCATGCCATCAACTTAGCAATGAAATATCCTCAGCTGTTTAAGAAAACTGTGGGCATTAGTGGTCGGTACGACCTCACAGAAGCACCAGGAGATTTTCAAGACCTGTTAAGCGGTTTCCGCAATGAAACCGTGTATTACAATATGCCTAGTCAGTTTTTAAGCAATTTAAATGACGACTATCTTTTAGATGCCCTTCGAAAAATGGAAATTATTATTGCTGTAGGTGAAACAGATCCTTTTCTGAACGGAAATCAATATTTAAGCAGTGTACTGTGGCAAAAAGGAATCAGCAACCATTTTCACACCTGGGAAAGTAACGCCCATCGCCCACATTACTGGAGGAAAATGGTACCCCTTTACATTTAAATAAAATTATAAAAACATGAAACAAGGATTATTAATAGACATGGATGGTGTGATTTACAGCGGAGAGGCACTCATATTTGGTGCAGATAAATTCATCAAAAATCTGCTCGATGAAGATATTCCTTTCGCATTCATGACCAACAACAGCCAGAGAACAAGCCTTGAGGTGGTTCGTAAGCTAAAAGGACTTGGGATTACAGTAGATGAAAGTCATGTGTATACGAGTGCCATGGCTACGGCCAAGTTCCTGTCCGATCAGAGCCCAAATGGAACGGCCTATGTTCTTGGTGAGGGTGGATTATTAAGCAGTTTACACGCCAATGGAATAACACTTGTAAATACCGACCCTGAATTTGTAGTACTTGGAGAAGGACGAAACTTCACCCTTGAAATGGTGCAACGTGCGGTAGATATGATTCTGGCAGGTGCAAAATTTATTACCACTAACCGTGATCCATCTCCTAAAAGACCCGGCTGGAATAATCTTGGAATTGCTGCTACCACTGCCATGATTGAAGAAGCCACAGGGCGAAAAGCTTTTGTAACGGGAAAACCAAGTCCGGTGATGATGAGGTCGGCCAGAAAGTTTTTAGGTCTGGAAACCAGCGGAACAACCGTTATAGGCGACACTATGGAAACAGACATTCAGGGAGGCATACAAATGGGATATAAAACGATCCTGGTATTGTCTGGCATCTCTAACAAGGATAGATTAGGGCACTATGCCTTTAAACCTGACATGATTGCCAGCTCTGTTGATGAAATCAGGTTTCCGTTAAACTGGTGGGAAGAGGCTAAAGTAGCGGCAGTCCAATTGGTACAGGAATAGCAGATGTGATTTGAAAGCAGGTCGATTATTCTTGACCATGATAAGAGACTTAGAACCCTGCTACAGGTTATTATTTATTCTCACCCATGAGTATCTGACAAAAATTAGCAAGCTGGGATGGCATTAAAAAGGCACCTAAATGTAATTGTAAGAATATTCTACATACACTTAGGTGCTTTGGTGGTCTTTGATGGTATTAAGTGTGCAGGCCTACAAAGTGGCCATATCAATTACAAACCTGTAACGAACATCACCCTTTTCCATTCGCTCGTAAGCATTATGAATATCTTTAATATCAATCATTTCGATATCTGAGACGATGTTATTTTCGGCACAGAAATCAAGCATTTCCTGGGTTTCTTTAATTCCACCAATGCCTGATCCGGCTAAACTTTTTCTACCACCCAATAAACTGAATGCATTAATTTGTGCGGGTTTAGGTGGCACGCCCACACAAATGTGCGTCCCGTTTGTCCTCAATAAAGATAGATAAAGGTTAAAATCATGCTCGGCTGAAACGGTATCGAGGATAAAATCAAATTTACCTTTGGCTGCTTCCACTTGTGCTGGATCCGTTGTTACCACAAAGTGATGTGCGCCTAATTTTTTAGCATCTTCTTCTTTTTTTGGTGAAGTACTTAATACCGTTACCTCAGCGCCAAATGCGACACCAAATTTAACTGCCATATGCCCTAATCCACCAAGCCCTAATACCGCCAGTTTATGTCCTTTACCTACTTTCCAGTGGCGCAATGGCGAATAAGTAGTGATACCTGCACAAAGTAAAGGCGCAACCGCAGCGAGGTTTAAATTTTCAGCTACTTTTAGTACAAACTCTTCTCTTACTACGATGGTATCAGAATAACCACCGTAAGTTGGCGTTTTACCATCACGCTCAAGACCATTGTAAGTCTGGGTATTTCCTTCCAGGCAATACTGTTCCAGATCTTGTTTGCAGTTTTCGCAAACCTGACAAGAATCTACCATACACCCGGTGCCTGCAAGATCACCTACTTTAAATTTCTTTACATGATCACCTACTTTAGTTACGCGGCCAACAATTTCATGGCCTGGTACCATAGGAAAAATACCTGGAAACCAATCATTTTTAATCTGATGAAGATCGGAGTGGCAAACGCCACAAAAAAGAATTTCAAACTGAACATCGTGTGGTCCTACTTCTCTACGTTCGAAATTCCATGGCGCAAGGTCTGTTCCAGGACTTTGTGCCGCATATCCTTTTGTTGTTATCATAATTCTTATTTTACAGTAATTACCATAACAAAGGTAAGTTACAATTGTTATCGGGCCATTATGGAATTCAAATAAATGGTTACGAAATTCAAACAATTATTGCTTAAACAACAGGCATTCTCATACAAAATATTTTGCTTGCGGTGAAATTTCTAAATAACAGCAACAGCAGAATTGGTTTAGATTACGCAGAGATAAAACTTTTATTACAATTTACAAGAAGGATCTTATTGCAGATCGACAGATCATTAGTTTAAATCGACAAAATCGACGCTTTGATCAATAACACTTGGTATAAACGCTTCAGAATCCACATTTTTGTTGAGTATTACTAATAATACAAACTGCGTTCCGGATGGACGGGTGATGACAAGGCGCAGGGCGGAGACGTCCTGCTTTCTTTTTTATGTACTAATTCAGCTCATTTGGGCTTATATACTTAATAAACAAATCTGAGCGGCCATTAGCCCATCCAGAGCCAAAATAATCCGAAAAGAAACTTCAGCTCCAATATAAAGTCCATCAGGGCAATCCAGTGTATCAAATGGAATATCCTGCTCGTTTTCATCCACAATCAGACCCTGATCTTTTTCCAGATGTATAATTTTACCTAACCTAATCATCCGCCTTTTCTCCCCTCCCCAAAGGTGTAACTATCGAAAAGAAATTCATAGTAATGCGTTTTAGTAACTTAATAGACAACGATTGTGCATCAAATACAAACACTGTACCATTTGTTTATTTCAATTCAGCACTCAAAGCTATAAGCTTGTATAACCGGAAGTAAAAATCAAACGCTGATCAAAATGACTATTTTTTATTTTTTTAAATAAATTCGGGTGTAAACGGAATAAATAATTCTGAAATTAACAAAAAACACAAAGGCAAATTTTGAAGTATAACTTCTGAATTAAATTTGGCCTGCCTTTAATAAAAACAACCTGTATGTTTAGGTTGACATAACTTTGCTGCTTAGGAAAGAAATAAAGCCCTATTTTAATGGTAAAAATAGTTCGAACAGGAGTATTTGATTATTGATCATGACATTTTAGCTACCTCTTCACTGTATTCCAACTTAAAATCAGGAGAAAATGTTTTGGAAGAGTGCATATTTTTTACTTACTTTGAAAAACAAAGTGCTTTATAAAATACAGTATTATACTTTCAAAAAAATTGGAGACTTTTAGGTAATGAATTTTGTGAGCAAGGATTCTATTGTCCGACAGATATGGGGTAAAACAGATACTGTACTTTTCATTTTTGCCGGGGCAGCCGCAGAATTCAGCCTGAATAAAGCCGTTGATTGGTTATATTTTACTGGAAAACTGCCAAAAGATCCTTTGGGCCGGTTATTTTCTACTGTGGCCTATGCCCAGAAAATAGTTTTTTCTACATCGGATCAGGCTCATGCAGCTATAGATCAGATCACACTGATTCACGAACAAGTTGAAACGGCCAGAAATGCTAAAATTCCGGATTGGGCTTATAGAGATGTACTTTTTATGTTAATCAATTACTCCATACAGGCTTTCGAGTTGCTGGAGAGAAAGCTTAGCCAAGATGAAAAAGAAGAAGTATATGATACTTTTTTTCGCGTGGGTAACAGGATGAAAATAAATGAACTTCCTGAGAATTTCAATGACTGGCAAATCAAACATGCACAGCAGTTAAAAGAAAATTTAGCTTACACTCACTTTTCAAAAGATCTTTACCTTCAATATCAAAAACACCTTGGAAAACTAAGATACTTACTTATGCACGAAATACAAGCCTTGATTGTTCCCGGGCGCGTAAATCAATTGCTTCAATTGGGTAAAGGAAAGTCTGTAATCCCAATTCTCTGGCTTTACAAATTAAGCAGGAAATTAAAGATTGATCATACAATCAGGAATTTGATTTTACCGGGCAGGTATAAGGAGCAGATTTTAGGCTTGGGAAGAAATGCATGATTGAATGGGTAAATATTGCTAAATTTGTATAAATTGAAATTCTAATCTTCCCTCATCCTTGGTTATGAAAAAATATCTTTTTATTCTTTTTTTAGCATTCTCAACTGCTTTACAGGCTCAATCTATTCAGGATACATATAAATATGTAATTGTTCCTGAAAAATTTAGCTTTCTGAAAGAACCCAATCAATACAATTTAAACGTATTGGTTAAAGCACTTTTTGAAGATAAGGGCTTTAAGGTATATTTTGACAACGCTCAGCTGCCTGCCGAAATAGCAAACGATAAGTGTAAAACATTAACTGCTGATGTATTGGAAAAAAACACCATGTTCGTTACCAACCTTACTATTTTACTAAAAGACTGTAAAGGAAATGTTCTGTTAAAAAGCAAAGAGGGTAAAAGCAGGGAGAAAGAGTATAAATCTTCGTACAACGCTGCAATGCGGGATGCCTTTACTTCTTTCGAAGATTTCCGCTATGCTGCTGGTGATGTGACTGAAACTGCTGCTGTTCCGGCATCAACAAAACCTGAAACTAAAGCGCCTGTCTCAGCTCCGCAACCAGTTATTGCAGCTACGCCATCTGTACAAACTGCTGTTCAAACAGAAGGGCTTCTATATGCACAACCTATAGCCAATGGCTTCCAGTTAATAGATGCTGCACCAAAAATTGTGATGACGCTATTGAAAAGTTCTTTAGAAGAGTGCTTTATTGCAACCAAAGGTAGTGTAAATGGAGTAGTGCTAAA
Organism: Pedobacter sp.; assembly: GCF_965279535.1. Classification (NCBI taxonomy): domain Bacteria; kingdom Pseudomonadati; phylum Bacteroidota; class Sphingobacteriia; order Sphingobacteriales; family Sphingobacteriaceae; genus Pedobacter; species Pedobacter sp. Next base: position 5,420,737 of record NZ_OZ257244.1, on the reverse strand, counting down.
GAAAAATGGAAATTGGTTTTTTGAGTACTATAAAGATAACACGCTAATTTCGGAAAAATTAGCAATCAAATTTTAATCTCCACGCATTTTTTATAAACAAACCCAAAGCTGCATTGCACTTTGGGTTTGTTTGTATTTGTACTCGGCATTCCATCCAAATGGGCTCAATCTTTATTGCCAGCCTGGATTTTGTTTTAAATTAGGATTACGTTGAAGATCAGCTAAAGGAATCGGATAATAATAATTTCGCTCATTCCATTTTCTAGGAATTTCATTCATCCAGATTAATTCTCCTGAAGTACCATTCTTAAGCAATTGAGAATTTACAGCATTACCAATTTTCGCAGAAACATCTACATACGTTACACCGCTTACACCGGGGTTAGGTCGTGTTCCCTGGTAAAAAGCAACATCCAGAATCCCATCTTCATTCAAATCCATTGGTGTATTTAAAGCCGGCACATAAAAGCCATTCCACTCTTGTTCCATCAAAGGCCCTCTTTTCCACCTTAGCAAATCTGGAAAACGTAAACCTTCTAAGCTCAACTCTATTCCTCTTTCTCTTCTGATTTCTAACAAGGTTGGATCTGTAATTCCGGGAAAATAGTTTGTAATGAGATAAGGATCGGCAACAGTTGGTTTAGTGGTCAATCCACCGGTAATTCCAGCTCTTGATCTTAATGCACCAATGGTTAGTGCCCAATCTGCATTGGTTAACGTTCCCAACTCGGCCTTAGCTTCTGCATAGTTCAACAATACTTCCGCATAGCGATATAAAGCCACTGCATTAGTATTTAAAGCTCCGGCATCAAAATAAGTGTCATCCAGCGTCCATTTAATAGGCTGATAGCCGGTAAAGGTGTAAGAAAATACTGGTGGAGCAGGTATTTGCTGTCCGTTGGTAATGCGCTTATAATCTCCCATGCGAATGGTTTGCTTTAATCTCAGGTCGCGATTTTTAACCTCATCTTTGAATAACATGGTCGGATAAGCCGGATCATTCGTAAAAGGTGTTCCATCCAACTTCAGGTAAGTATTGATAAAGGTACGCGTAAAACTGGCCTTTGCGCCATAGGTACCACTTGTCCACCACCAGTTGGCTTCGTTCAAAACCCCCAGGTTAACATCAGCCACCGCTGCTTGCAATACTTCATTGGCTAAAGGCGTATTACTTGTAAATACCTGACGATAAGATGCGCCCGGGCCGCCAGCTGTATTTAATGAATAACCACCATTTTTGATAATCTGGTCGGCAGCTGTTGCGGCATCATCTAACCACTTATTTGCCGAGCTGGTTAAGCCCAATTCGGTATGGTATTTTCTGAAAGTACCTTCAAAAAGGCATACTCTTGATTTAAAAGCATAAGCAACCCATTTGCTTACTGTTGTTCTACTGGCGTCATTTGTTACCGAAATGTTATTACAAGCAAAATTAATATCTGCCAACACCGAATCCATTACCAGTTCCCGCTTATCACGGCCAGCATTTAAGGTTGGATCATCAATTTCCAGTGCTTTATTAATCCAGGGCACATCGCCGAAACGCTTTACCTTCTCCATGTAAAAGTATGCCCTAAAATAACGTGCAATGCCTAAATAGTTATTCCGAACGGATGCAGGAACAGCCGGATCATTACAGTTTTCGATAAAATAGTTGATGTTCCTTAAATCTCTCCAGGTCCAGCCAGAGCTGTTATTTGCCGCGAAGCCGCCTTCACGAATAAAATCCTGGACAGATTTTACCGCCAGGTAATCAGACATTGCATCCTGGCTAGTTGAATTCTTCGGCATAAGATCCATACCATAAAAGGAATTGGTATACAATTTTAAGCCATTTTCAGTACCGAAAACAGCTTGTTTAGAGGCTGTTGATTCGGGTTGTTGATCTAGCTTTTTGCAGGCAGCTAAACTCAAACCGCCCAACAAAACCCATATATATTTATTTTTCATTTTGATCATTTTATGTTATTACCAGCGATTAAAAACCTATGTTTAATCCAAAAGAGAAACTTTTCAATAATGGATAGTTATATCCGTCGCCATTGGTGCTTCCCGAATTCAAATCCTGATCTGAAGGCACTGCATTTTCTACATCAATTGTATTTTTTACGATTTTATACATTGGAGAATAGGTGTAAAGATTCTCTCCTGAGAAAAACACTTTTGCATTGCGTGCGCCAATACGGTTTACCCATTTAGTAGGTAGCGTATACCCTACCTGAATGTTCTTCATTCTGAGGTAGGCCACATTTTGCAGGTAACGGGTTTGGGCTACCCCCAATGTTCTGTTGGTATTACTAGAGGCCGCTCTTGACATGGTACGTGGAAAATAGGCGTCTGTATTGGTTGGTGTCCACATATTACCTAAATGAAATGTTGGTATATTATTGTATGGGCGGTTATACTGACCCCAGAACATCTCGGTTTCTGTACTTGGATACCACTGTTGCTTACCCACACCCTGGAAGAATACAGAGAATGAGATATTATGCCATTCTGCGCCCAGATTGATTCCGTACATGTATCTTGGTGCTGAATTACCAATAATTCTTCTATCACCAGATTTACCGACTTTATTTTCGCCAACATTAATGAAACCATCACCGTTAAGATCTCTCAATTTGATATCACCAGGAAACCAAAGCCCGGATGGTGAAGCACGCATTTGTGGGTCTTGTTTTGCATGAGATGCAATATCCGCAGCATCAATAAAGAAACCTTCAGTTTCATAACCCCAGATTTCACCTAAAGTTTGACCTTCATAGTAATCACTCAGCAACTTATCCTGATTATTATACTTATCAATCTTGGTTTTATTATCCGATAAGGTAAGCCTTACATTGTATTTAAATGGTTTCGCAGAATTACCTACCCGATCATTCCAGCTCAGTGTAGCTTCCCAGCCACGTGTGGTCAAATCGGCGTAGTTACCTTTGGGTACATCTGCCCCAAATACTGCCGGAGGCGTTAATCCAAACGTAAACATATCGGTTGTTTTACGGATATAAGCATCCCCGGTAAAGGTTAAACGGCCCGAAAGCATGGTTAAATCTATACCAAAGTTACTTGTAGTAGAGGTTTCCCAGGTTAACCCATCAGGCAATACCAACGGATTTCGGGTAGTTTGTGGCCTTGAGCCATTTAATATAACACCTGACTGGCTGATATTAAAAATCTCCTGAAAAGCATAAGAAGCTATATTACCATTTCCAAGCGAACCATAAGAAGCTCTTAACTTCAAATCAGAAATCAATTTATCTGAAACATTCCAGAATGATTCTTTATTGATTCTCCAGCCTGCAGAAACTGAAGGGAAAAATCCATAGCGCTGATCAGATGGGAATTTTGAAGATCCGTCATAACGGGCATTTAATTCAATAAGGTAACGATCTTTGAATGCATAGTTTAATCTGGAGAATCCGCCCAGAATAGCCCACTGCTCATATCCGCCTCCGGTGGTTATAGACTGGCCCAAAGCCAGATTAAGATCTGTAGCATCTTCAAAAATAAGACCATTACGCTGTACCGATACGCGGTTATAGGTAGATTGTTCGTAGTTATAGCCGGCCATTGCTTTTAAGTAATGATCCTTTCCGAAATGGTCTTCGAATTCTGCATATATATTGGTTGCCAGGTATCGGGTTTCCCTTAAATCGAATAACAAGTCGTTAGTTGTAGTGCCTACATAAGCGGTTACACCACGAAAATTGCTGTAAGGTACCTGAACTCGTTTTTGCTCCCTGTCGTTATCTGTATTTCGGAAGGTGAAATCAGCATTTACGCGGAATTTATTATTAAAAAAATTAGTTCTCAAACCAGTAATGTTTCTGAATACCTCACGGGTATTATCGATTCCATTTTTCCCATAAAAGAAATCGCCTACAGTATACGCAGAAGCAAAAGTTAACGATCCATCAGGGTTAAATAGCGGCATTGTCGGTTTTCCTTCATCCGCGATATTTCTCCAGATACCGCCACCCTCGCCCACGTTAATGGGGTTATGGTATTTCATGATCGAATAGTCAGCGTTATTTTCGATGCTTAGCCAGGGAAAAACCTGTACTGACCCTCTTGCACGGATGTTTTTCATCGCATAATCGTCGCTATTGTACCTGAATAATCCATCCTGATTTAAGAACCGGCCAGAAACGAGGAAAGTTGCCTTATCACTCCCCCCACTTACTGAAATGTTATTCTCAAATGCAGCGGTGTTATCCTTATACAATTCTGCGTAATAATCCGTACTACCGTAATAAGTGTATTCACCGGTGGTTGGGTTTACCTCTATCTGGTTATAAGGTTGGCCAGACTCTACTCTTCGTTTAAATTCATCCAGATAAGCTTGTGAAAACTTTTGTGTTTTATTGGCATTTTGCGGAAAAGCTCCATCGCCGTTCACAAATGCCTCAGCAAACATTTTTGCCCAGGTATAACCGTCTGTAACAAAGTCAGGTCTTGTAATCGGCGATTTTATGGCATAATTTGTTGAATAAGATACACTTGTACGTCCTTTTTCACCTTTTTTGGTGGTAATCAATACTACCCCAAACACACCCCTTGCACCATAGATAGCGGCTGAAGCAGCATCTTTCAGGATAGATACGGTTTCAATATCGTTAGGATTAAGCAAGCTGGGATCGCCTTCAAAACCATCAATCAAAATTAATGCACTACCGCCCTGTCCAATAGAAGTTGTACCCCTGATGTTATAGCTAGGCGATTGAGTTGGCTTACCATCTAACATTTTAAGGTTTAAGTTAGGAAGCTGTCCTTGCAAACCCTGAGTCAGGTTCGTAATCGGTCTGTTTTCTAAGCTTTTAGATGAAATCTGATCGACTGCCCCGGTTGCATTCTCTCTCTTTTGGGTACCATATCCAACCACAAGAACCTCGTTAAGGGTTCCTGTTTCTCCTTTTAAAGTTACATTGAGTGGTGTATTTTCTCCTCCTTTAACAACAACTTTATTGAAGGTAACTGTGGTGTAGGAAATGAATGTTACTGAAACGTTGTAAGTACCTTCCGGAACATTGATACTAAAGGATCCATTACCGGTACTCTGAACTACTTTGTTAATTTCCTTAATCAGGATGCTGGCTCCAGGAAGCGGTTCGCCCCGCTCATCAACCACTTTTCCACTGATTGTTCCGGTTGCTTGTGTTTTTGCGATGTAAGGAGAATCGCTTAGGTGGGGAATAGCCATGGCAGGTACAGCAATTGCATTTGTGAGCAAACTCGCAATTGAAGCACATACCATAACCTTCTGCCTTAACAGTAAAGGTTTTTTCATTTTTAGTTAAATTAGTAAAGACTCTAAATCGTTTTATTATTTATTTCCTAGATTCCTTAGATTGCCGCAAAGCTAATCTCAGAATGTGAAGGCTGTGTTAACTTACTTTAACTTCTAAACTTGAAATGGTGATGGTATACAGACTCAAACCCAAGGAACTAATCTTCAGATGAATCTTAAGCACCCTCTTTGTTAAATTAGCATTAAATGATTATTTGGTTAGCTTTTTAAATGTGTTCGTTAGCGTCAAACCCGGTATAACCTTTAACCGAGATTCAGTCAATCAAAAACATTTACAAAAAGTAATATAGGAAGAAAGACTTAAATCTGTATAGAATAAAATTTAAAAGTGAAAATTTTAAAAGTCAATGCAGTTTATTATTAATGCAGGCCCGGAAATAACGACAAAAGCCCAGGCAATGGATGCCTGAGCTTTCAAGATTCAACATGGACTATTTAGCGTTTTTAAAAATATCCGCCGGAAATAACTGACCAAACCTGAATATCAGGAATTGGCCAGTCAATCTACGGGTGATTAGAATGGTTGATATATGTTTTCATTTTGGTTCAGACCGGTCCCTACTCCGACTGCGCCTCAATTTTGCATATATATACTTTATTTAAGTATTACATTCCTCACATTTTCTTTGTATGATCACAAATAACAACCTCTAAAAATTGAATGGAGGGCAGTAATTCCATTCGATCGGGTTGAGAGTCGTAAACATTTAATCGTGAAATTGAAACCTACCCTACCTCAAAAACAGGTAAGGCAGGTTAATCAACGGGCGATTGGTAAAGAGATAATCGTTGTTAATACATGGCTTTCTCTTTTTATTCATTTATTTTATTATTTCTAAAAGTCTTTTCTCTAAGTCTTCACCCCTGAGATTTGTGTCTATAATCTTTCCATCAGGGCCAATTAAGAAGTTCGCCGGAATTGCCGTAATACCATATAAGCTATTTGCTCCTTTAACATTACTTTTATCTGCATCATTTAACTGAATACCTGGACTTTGATCGTCTTTTAATGCCTTTGTCCATTTCTCTCTATCCTTACTAACATCTATTGATACTCCAAGAACCATGAAATTTTTAGCACTGAATGTCTCAGCAGCTTTTCGTAAAAAAGGAGCCTCTGCTCTGCAAGGCATACACCAGGAAGCCCAAAAATCCAAAAGCACGTATTTGCCTTTAAAATCTGCCAAACTGATCATTTTTCCTTTAGCGTCGGGATGGGTAAAGTTTGGTGCGATTTTTCCCTTCGCAACTTTCTCTGTTGATTTAATTAGTTTATTTAGTTCTTTGGCCAGCTTGTATTGTTTAACCCTGCTACTAAGCTGATCGTAAAGCGGTCCGGCAAATGCAGGATCAAGAAATGGAAAGCTTACTTCCTTTAAAGCTTGCAAACTAAAATAAGAGTCGGGGTTTTGTTTAATGTAATCTACCCAGGTTTGCCTTTTTATTGCCGTTAAACGTTCTATCTCACTGGAGGTTTGATTGAGCTGCGAACTGTCTTTTTGCTCTTTTTTCTGCTGATAATATTGCATTCTTAGTTTAGTAATCTGCGCATCAGTCACTTCAGTGCTTTTTTTGAATTTTCCATAATCATCATTAATTTTTGAGTTGATAATGGAAGCATTTTTTAGGGAATCGGCAATTACAACTTCCATTACTCCCGCTTCTATATAAACTGTACGAAAGTCTCTTGAGACTGATTTTTCACTTGAAACATCAGCATCCCTTAAAAAGGTAATGTTAACTGCAATTGGTGTATCCGTAAATCCTTTAAACTCAAAAAAACCATTTTGAATCCTTGCAGTATCTTTTAATATCTGATTATTAATATATTTCTGTAAAATAATCGTTCCCTTAAGGGCAGAATCTGTGAGCCTGCCCTTTAAAGCATAAGGTTTAGTTTGCGCCACGCTTAAGACTGGTAAAAGCATAAGCATGGCTATAGATTGTTTTTTAAACATCTTTTATGGATTAATATCGGGTGAATAAGTGTGTTTACTTACCTTTCGTTCGGTTTAATTTCGTTAGAAGATGCAATTACATTAGGTGGAATGGGTAAAACGTATTTCGGACTTCCTGGTTGAAGCTCAAATCTTCCGCCATCTGCATACTGGTGAACCAGTACCTTAGCCAAAGCAGGCTCTTTGGTAAACCTGCGTAAATCGAACCAGCGGGCTCCCCGCATCAGTAATTCGCGTCGGCGCTCATCCAAAACCGTTTTAAGCATATTGGGTGATGATGTTATTGCCACATAAGTGCTGGGTGTAAAACGCTTGACCCTCAGGCCATTTAAAATTTTCATTGCTTCCGGGTTATTGTTAGATCTGGCCTGGTACTCGGCCTGGATTAACATCATTTCCGCTACTGTTGGGCCTACATTTCTCGTTACCGACTTGCCGCGTAATGTAGCGGTGTTATAGTTATACTCACCATTATACATGGTACCGCCCATACCTGCTATTATGGTCGCTGGCAAAGTATTTAACGTTTTACGGATATCACCTGTTTGATATAAACCTATAACTTCATCGCTTAAGAAGAATCCGCCATAGCCATTTGCAGCTTGTCGCCATTGAATAATTTCAATGTTATCCTTATTAAGCACAATGTTATCAGGAATTACAACCAAATTACCATTTGTATTGGTAACCAAGGTATTATAATCTTGCAAAGTATTTATCAATGCCAATGATGCTGTTGCATTTTGATTTGCTTTCTCAAAATCACTCATCATGAGGTATGTTCTGGCTAAAAACGCATAGGCTGAAGCCTTACTTGCAAAAAACCTATTGCCCAATGGATTGGTTAACAAAGTTACTGCTGCATTAAGATCTGTTAAAATCTGACTGTAAACCGTCTGCACATCTGCACGAACCAGGCTGGCTTCTAAGTCTGGCAAAAGAATTAACGGGACTCCATCATCTGTGTCAGCTGTAGCTGGATTATAAACCTTCGCATAGCTATTAATTAAATAAAGATAATTAGCTGCCCTTAACACCAAAGCTTCTCCCAAAACCTGATCGGCATTTACGCCGTTGCTTGGCTTGGCTTTAGGGATGCCATTAATCACCACATTGGCAACATAAATCTGTTTATAAAGATTATTCCACTCTCCATCGTTTTCATCCTGATTATAGATCATTGTATTCCAGGCATATAAATTATTAGCTATGCCACCTACAGCAGCTTTCTGTTTTACATCTGCCAGGAAGGATATGTCATCTGTGCCGTACTCATTCATCCCTATGGCGTTTAATAAGGTTCCACTGTTATTTAAAAGCAGGCGATAATCACGAACTTCAGATGGGACAACTTTACCTTTAGGTTCAATCTCGACATATTTCCTGCAGGAAGAAAATACGAAGCTGATAATGAAAAAAAACAAGATATATTTAGTATTATACATGGCTATAAGTTTAAATTTTAACAATTAAAATTGAGCTTTTAATCCCAAGGCAAATGAGGCAGCAGGTGGTAAAACCAAGGTGCCGGTTGCAGGAATAAAGTTTGGATCAATTCCCTGTTTGTTTTTTGTCCACAAGGCAAGGTTTCTTCCCTGAATATTTAATCTTAAATTATTAATGAATTGGTTAGGTTTATTCCCGCTGATAATATCATAGCTCAAAACCACTTCACGCAGTCTAATATGTGATGCACTTTCAATCAGATAATCGGAAAGAAGAAAACGGTTGTAATTTGAGACTGCTCCTCCACTTGTCAGACCAGGAATAGCTGTTTTTGCTTCGTCTCCGGCAGTTCTCCATCTTATTGCTACATCACGGTGCAGGGATTTCTGAGCAATATAATTATTGTAATCCGTTATTGATGGTCTTCGGAATATATGCCCGAATTGATAGGTAACCAGGGTAGATAATGAGATTTTTTTGTACTGAAAATTTGTAGTCCAGCCGCCAAAATGCGGCGGAGTAGTACGCCCGCTATAAACCAGTGCATCTTTTACATTTACTGCAACATTCTGTTTGATGACCTCTCCTTTTTCGTTAAAAACCTGTGGCTGACCAGTATTATCTAAACCTGCGTATTGATAACTAAATAAACGATCAACGGGCTGGCCCACAATTGGTGCAGCAGATCCAGCCAGCAAGTAGTAGTTGGCCGTACTTAATTGCGCACTGGTTTTGCTAATTTCGGTTGTATTGTAGCCATAGTTTAAACTTGTGCCTATTTGCCAGTCACGGGTTCTCAATACCCTTACATTAATGTTTACATCTAAACCCTTACCCTTCATATTCGCAGTATTTACAATTGCTGTAGTAAATCCTAATGTAGGGTTTAAGGTCATCGCCCCCAGCAGGTCATAACTGGATTTGTGGTAAAAATCAATTGCTCCACTAACTTTTCCATTAAATAAACCAAAATCCAATCCAACATCTAAAGTTTTTGTTTTTTCCCAGGTTAGGTATGGATTTTCAGGTGTAGTAATCAACGCATAATTTTGAAGCGTATTCACATCTATAGTTTGAAAAATAGTAGAAATAAGATAAGGACTGGTGGTTAAATCTACATTTCCATTTACACCATAAGTAGTACGGAGTTTGAGGTTATTGATCCATTTTGGTGTATTGATCCAGCTTTCTTTTGTCAAATTCCAGGCTGCCCCTAAAGACCAAAGCGGAGTAATGCGATAAGACTGACTGGCGCCAAAAAGATTGGTATCGTCTAACCTTGCACTGGCAGAAAAAATATACCGGTTATCATAAGTATAGCTGGCATTAAAAAATGACGACATGAAACGATTTTGATTCCAGCTATTAGTAGCAGGATCCAACAAAGTTCTTGTACCAATTGCTGCGTTTACAATCGTTCCGTAAGCTACGGGCTTTGAAGTTAAATCGCGATCACTGTATCCATAACGGGTATTATTAAAGCCCTTGGCAAATACCTCCCTCATCTCAATACCTGCAATGGCATTAATTGTACTTTTATTGAAAGTGGCATTATAGTCTAACTGGCCGCGCAGATTATAATTGCTGCCATTAATCTGTTCTTCCTGCAAAATTCCTCCGGTTGGGTAACCATAAACTAATGCTCCTGTGGCATTAACCGATGTGGTGGAGTTAATGTTATTTCTCGTGAAGTAAGTATTTTCATTATAATAATTCCTGTTGTAGTTATATTGTTTTTCTAAAGTTCCTTCAATCTTTACCGAAAGTCCTTTAACAATATCACCACTAAGGGATACAGTACTGCGATAAAAATCATTTTTACTCGTCCTGTCCGAATTAGCCAGTTCATCCAGATAGTTATAGCGCCAGTTCTGATAACCTAATTTTTCAAAACGATCAAGTGTGGTATAATAATAAGCCCTGGAGAAATTTACAGGATTACCATTATCATCAACAATTTGATCATACGGTAAAAAAGTTGTTGGCCCAGGCGTTAAAGGTGATAAACCCAGTCCGTTATTTACAATGCCAAAAGAACTGGCCTGCAGATTACCCATAAAGGTAAATCTGTTTAAGAATTTAACCGTTTGTGATAAGTTTAGGGTCATCCGGTTGGTCTTATTCCCTGTAGCATTAGGCAATTCGTTGGCATACGAAGCCGACAAATAAGTACTGCTATTGCTACCCCCACCATTTAATGAAAGCGAATATTGTTGCAACACAGGATTTTGAAGTAAATACCTGTTATATTGTGTTTTATAATCATGACTGGACAAGGCAGCCAGCGCTGCTTCTGCTTCGGCATTGGTCATTAATCCATTTTTTTGCTTAATTAAGATGGTTAAACCAGCTGAGTGTGGCAAAGTAGCTGCTGTAGGTGGTGCATTGGTAGGATCTGAAACTTTTCCTTTAGCCATTAGATCGCGTTCAAATTCTACATATTCAGCAGCCCCCATTATAGGAAGGTAATCTAATCTGGGTTTGTTTGTTAAGGTTAAATCTGTGTTTAAGTTAACCTTCCACTTGCTGTTCATTGCGCCTTTTTTGGTTACTACCACCACTACACCATTGGCTGCCCTGGCTCCCCAAATGGAGGCAGCGGCCGCGTCTTTCAATACCGTAATGCTTTCAACATCATCGGGATTAATGTAACTTAAATCAAAATCCGTAGGAAAATTATCAACCACAATTAGTGGTGCAGCATTGGCCTGGATGGTACTCTGGCTCCGTATGCTGAAATTACTTCTGTTTTGTGCAAGCGTTGCATCTGCACGGTTAATATTTACATTAAAACCGCTAACCAAGCCCTCTAACCGATCTACGATATTACCCGTTATTTTGTTTTTTAGTGTTTCTTCACCAATTACCCCAAAAGATCCTGTAGCCCTTTCTTTGGGAATACGCTGGTAACCTGTATTAGCTGTAACATCTACCTCTGCCAGCTTCGCTTCTGTAAGCTCCATTTTTATCCTGCCCATTTGCGCAGTGGCCTGTACTTCCCTATTTTGATAGCCAACAAAGCTGATTACCAAAACAGCATCTTTTTCAATACCTTTTAAATAAAAATATCCATCCGAGTTGGTATTTGTTATTTCCCTGCCATCTTTAACCCGTACAGATGCACCAACCAATGGACTACCCTGTTCATCCAACACATATCCCTGAACGTCAATCAGGTTCAGAATGCGAAGTAATTTATCTACTATATTTGCTTTGGTTTTCCTGGTAATGGAAACCGTTTTTCCTTCGATTTCAAAAGTGAGATCGGTATTCTTTAGCGCATTTCGAAGCACTTCCTCTAAATTGGCATCGGCAACCACAATATTTACGTTTTTTTGATCAGCGATGAGCTTTCCATCGTAATAAAAATCATAGCCACTATGTTTTCTAATCTCTTTCAGTGCTGTTTTAAGAGAGGCATTGCGAAGATTTAACGTAATACGCTGGCTAAATGCTGCTGCACTTACCTGCGTTAAAAACGCTATCATAATCACAGTTATCAATCTCATAATAAGCAATATTTTAGAGCATAGCCTTTTAGGTATACCCAATTTTTTGGTATAATTTGTATACATTTGTTGAGTTTGGTTTTGCAAGCTGCCTCAGCTTTGGACGGTAAAGGCAGCGCATTAAATAATTGACTTCTTCAGGAGTTAATCCAAATCACAACCAGATGCCTTTTGGCGTCTGGTTGTACTTTTTCAACCGGAGCTAATCGTGCTTCTATTCATTTGGAGTTGTTGGTTAGTTAGTTTGTGTGGTTTATTTATAAAGTTTATTTAGTTACATAGAGCTTTTTACCTGCTAATTTAAAGTGTACCTGACCTGATTTTTCTATCAGGTGAAGTACGGTAGAAAGTTTATTTTTTCTTGAAATCGCCCCCCCTGTTTCGATATCTTGTGAAATAGATTGATCATAAATAACTTCAAGATTGTACCAACGCGCAATTTTTCGCATGGCAACCTTAAAATTCATATCATCCAGATAAAAATCTCCGTTTACCCAATCGGTAATGCTATCGATATTGGCTTTGCTGATTGAAATCTGATCGTTTTCATTTACGGCCTGCTCGCCTACTTTTAATATTCGGGTAGTTTTTCCTGTGTTAAGCTGTACCGAACCTTCCAAAAGTGTGGTGGTAATAGATTGCTCATCAGTATAACTATTTATGTTAAAATGAGTTCCTAAAACCTTTACCAGTTGTTTTTGTGTTTTAACTACAAATGGATGCTGGGCATCTTTAGCAATTTCAAAATAGGCTTCTCCTGTTAACTCAACTGTTCTATTTTTTAATGTGGCAAACGATGCCGGATATTTGAGTGATGAAGCTGCATTTAGCCAAACCTTACTTTTATCGGGTAAAATAACGGCATAGGTTTCGCCATTGACTGTAGATAAGGTATTGAACTTATTTTGCTGTTTACCAGAACTTACTATCTGATAGATCAACTGACCATCCTTTTTACTGATCTTAATGTTTCCCTCTTGTGCCAGCTCTCCGTTCCTTGAATCAGTCAAAAAGATTTTCCTCCCATCGTCTAATGTTAGGGTAGCAGCATTCTTACCTGGTTCTACATCGGCAAATTGGGTTAAATCTGCATCCGGTTTGTATCCTAAATTGAGATAAAAATACAGGCCAATTGTTAATAACAGGCAGGATGCTATAGCGATATAAGGCCAGAGTTTAACGAAGATCTTAGATTTGATCCCCAGCTGCTTCCTCAAATGGTTTAAACTATCTTTTACCTCAATGTCGCTCATCACTACATCACTTTGTGATGCATAGGCCAGGTACCAGCTTTCCAACTTTGAATTCTCCTCCGGACTAAGTTTTCCGTTAGCATAATCTTTAAACAGGTCTGAAATTGATTTTGGGTTCATATCCTTATCTGATAGAAATCACTGGCTGCAATTAAAACTATGACGGTTATCTCATAAGGTCGTCATATCCATTTTTTATATTTTTTTAAAATAAAACACAAAATACTGAATATCAGAAAGATAAAATAATTTACAAAAAAGGAAATGCGCTGAGAAAATCATCAATCCTGGGTTTCAGGATTTTAACGGCCTTATAAACCTGTTGTTTAGCAGTTTCACTGGTGATCCCCATCTGATCTGCAATCTGACTATAACTTAGTCCCTCTTTTTTGTTGAGTAAGAAAACTTCGCGCATACGTGAAGGAAGGGCATCAATTTCGCGCTGGATTAAATGTGCGAGCTCCCTTTCCCTAACTACATCATCAGTAATATTGTACCCCTCAATCATAAAGGCGCTGATTGATTCGGCATATCTGACTGCAATCTTTTGATGGGAAAGATGGTCAAATATTCTATTTCTGATAGCAGAATACAGATAAGAAGAAAGGGCTGTTTTGATCTCGATCTCAGCTCGTTTCTGCCATAGGGTCATAAACACATCCTGAATAACATCATTTGCCTCCTCTTTGTTGGCCAGTAAGCGAAAGGCATGCCGAAGTAAAATTTCAGCATAACGCTTAAAAATTTCCGCATAGGCTTTCTCATCATCCTCTTTGATCAGTAAGAAGAGTTCCCCGTCAGAAATTTTATCATAAGCTTTCATTACCTGTTTGTTTGCTCACTAGATTGATGAACGTTCAAACCTAGCACTTAATTAACAAATATACACACTTATTGGTGTTCGGGAAGTGAAAAATAGCAATTTGAAGGAGGACAAAAAGAAAAACAGCAAGCAGAAATACATAATTTGGCTTGCCTGGTTTTACTAACATGAGCTATTCAATTAATGGCACTATAGGTATTCGCGGAACTTTTCAGAGCAGTACCACCTACTGCCCTATTGATGATGAAATAATGGTTTTGGGTATGGCTGTACTCTTGCTGCTGAGCTATGCGTATTTTCAGAAAAGGTTGGCAATATGTAATTAATTTTATTCAATTTCTCCATCGGCAATCCCTTCCAGGAACCAGCCTGATCGATAATCAAACGTTACCACCTCAGTTTGTGATTGGTTGCTTACCGTTCCTACAAAGTCATGTGCAATATCCCGGTCTGCCTCCAAAATTTTCTTGGCCATCTCTGCATATTCATTAAGATCGAAACCATCTTGAATTATATACCCCAGCTCACCGTTATCACTCCACACCGTGTCAACTAGAACCTTGTTAAATTTTGTTCTTAAATACTCAATATCATTATCCATTTCGGGGGTTTTCATGTTATGGTTTTATAAAGTTTAATGCCTTACCAGACTATTATAACTAAACCAAAAGCTTCAAGCAAATGTTTTCAATTTTCAGACGAAACCTTATTTTCATTATGAAATAGCCAAAAATCAAGGTAGTTAGCTTTTGTCCAACACAATTCCCCAAGGGCAGATTCATCTACCCTCCCCAGCCTATAAAAGTAGATTCTATTTTTCTAACCTACCCTGCACAAAACGACCTATAAATGCAAATAGTACTCCAGCAAATATTCCAACAATCACTACTGCTCCCGGTGCAAGTTCATCTTCCCGCGGAATGCGTTCCAGTACAAGCATTTTAAACATTAGAAGAAAGCCAACCAGGCCAACTATAAAACCGATAATTAATCCTGTTCTGTTTTTCATATGATTTGAATTAAGACCAGATCAAATATAAAAATTTCACTTTGCAATTAAAAGTACTTTTTAAAATAGATTATTTTTTTAAAGAATTAAAATGGATTTCCAAACGAAACTGACCAATAGTAATGGCTATACCCTATTCCTGCAACAGCAGCTGTCCCATCCATCATGGCCTTGCAATGGCTGATACTGTTTCTCCAGGCTTCCAAGACTTCATCAGCACTGGCATAACCTTTACCAATGTTTTCAGACCTAAAGTAACCGGTGTAACCTGCCTTTTCAGCTCTTTCTTGCGGACTGATACCTTCGGGGTTTACATGTTCCAGATAATTACGCAGTTGCATATCCCTGGCATGTAGTTGCGCAGCATCCTGCAATGATTTGTTTACGGATAACGGAGCTACAGGAGGCTGCCACTCTGAGCCACAATTACATCCAGTTTGCCTGAGCTGATTAATTTTTTCAAGCAGTTGGTTTGCCTGTACGTAGCCGGAATCAATCTCCTGCTTTTTACATGCAGTAAAATATAATAATACGGTCAGGCAAACCGTTAGCCTACCAATGCTATGCCTGTTTTTTCTCATAGGGTATACCTCAAAAGGAGGCAGCTTTTGTTCTGCCTCCTGAGTGGAATTGAAATTGAAATTTTAAAACGTTCTGTCTCTTCCCATGTAAATATTTTTGGCGGTATAAATTGTATTCCCAGACGGGCCTGGTGAACCGCTATCACCTTCCATTTGCATATTAATAATGAGCCACATCGGCTTATTCACCGAATTGCTCATGATATGCTTAGCTACCCAGGCATTATCTATATAATAATGACATTCGACATCAGTGGCGTTGATTTTATTATACCAACACTTGTAATTATGATAGGATCCGGCATTGGATACATTTGTCAGCTTATTTTCCCAGCCACCATCATAGGTATTTTGCCAATTGGTTGAGCTGCCTTTAAATTCCATAATATCGCTTTCCGGAGGCCAGGAATTGACACCAGTAATCCAGAAAGCAGGCCAGGTTCCTTTAACAGTGGGTACAGCAAAATCGCCGGAAATCGTATAACTTGGGAACTGATCATTAATTATTACCTGTTGTTTGGCATAACAGGCTCCTGAATTGTACCAGATTGCAATGTTAGTAAAACCATTGGCTGTACTGTTTCCTGGTGAACTACTTAAACGGGTAGCTTTAATAGTGAGTACCCCACCACTCAAAGAAAGTTGATTATGATTGGTACTGCTTCCAACCATTCGGGCAGAACCATTGTGATCAGTGCCCCATGGATAATTATAATTCCATGCTGCTTCAAAACTACTATAACTCGAAAGGGAGTTACCATCCAACAATGTTTCCCATGCTTTTACTGATTTGGTTCCTTCCTGTTGATTTTCTTTCTCTGCTTTTTTACAGGATAAAAGTGATACAGACAGGCCCATTAAAAGGAGAACGGTAAGAAATTTGTGTTTGCTCATTTTGCTTAATTTTGATTAATATTTGGTTAATTATCATTATAGCATAACCTTATTATAATCTATCCCTAATTACAAAACACTAATAAATAATACAATCAAGAATATTTAATAAGTATTACACTGCACCAAATGTATACAAATCACAATATATGATTAGGGGTATAAATGGTAAAATTAAAGGGGTAAAATAAGATTAGCGCAGGCAAATCTGCTCCTAATGAATGTCTCTTTTAAAAACAAACATCTTTAATTATTAAAATCGCAAGTCCAAAGTCTACAATGCTTAAAGTTGTAAAGCGCAAACAATAAGGAAAAAAGATGAGCCACATTACCCTCCCTGGCTCCAAGTCTTGAGACTTGATATTAATACTTGCTACTAAAGACCAAGAGAACAGATGAACCGCGTTAAGCTTAATTGTTGAACTGTTTAATTGCTTAACTGTTTTACCTGACTTTACACTAAACGCCTGATACTAATAGCCTGCAACAATAACACATAGCACAGACCTGCTAATTCTGTTGATTATTTGGCCTATATCACACAACAAAGAGCTGATTTAACCGCCTAAATTTAATCTACTAATCAAATAATCATCTCATGAAAAAAATTAAACCAGTAATGCTGGCGCTTACCTGCGCGGCTGTATTGCAGTTTGGCTGCAAAAAACAAACAACAATTGAAAGCGCAGACAATCAATTGGAAAACATCGAAAAACCAGTAAAAAGTGCCTCTGGAGGCATACAGATTATGTCTGTTCTCTTCAATGGCGATGCCTCTAATGGATCGGCAAACGTTTGGAAAGACATTAACATCGAAGGTACCGGAACGGTTACAACCGTAAATGATGAAACTGGTACGCTAACCTGGAAATTCCTGAAGCCAGCCGACAGCCATCGTACAGAGGGACATGGTGCCAAAAACTATGAGGCTCAAGATGGAGATGAAATATACATCGGCTGGACAAGCAAAATTTATATGCCCACAACCTTAAAAACAGATGCTATATTTCAATGGAAATCTTATCCAACAGCCGGATCTTTACAAAACCATCCGTTAATGCTCAGAACCAAGTCTGGAAATCTGGAGCTTCAGCATTTTGATGACAATCATGTAGCAACTGTACCTTGGTCAACACCTTTATCTGTAAACACCTGGCTTAAATTCGTTATTCGGATGAAAGTATCCAGAGATCCTGCTATCGGTTATATTGAATTCTGGTACAATGGGGTTAAACAAACCTTATCTAATGGCAGCCAGCGTTTATATTGCAGAACCCTTGATGTGGATTATTGTGATCCTAAATGGGGTGTTTATGGAGGTGATGCCTCTCAAGCCACGCATTTTGTAAAGAAAATCAGAATAGCTAATACTTATGCAGATGCTGCCCAATAATTAGATTTTAATGAGGCTGCATGAGAACAGCGTTGGATTTTATGGCGACTTCATGCAGCCTCATCAATAAAAATAATATTTTAATTATAGTTTATTCACCCAAAACTAACTATTGGTTGCCTTATATATATACATTGATTTGTAAAGCGAAAATTCAGCATTATTATCATAAAATAATCACAATATAGAATTATGATGTATATTTAAGTTAACCAAATATCCCTATTTATTATGAAACCACAATTATTAAAAGTTTCAACCGGACCTGCGCAATCCTTTAGTGTGCGTAGAGATCTGGTTCCCTACATGAATAATAAGTGGCATTACCATCCCGAGGTAGAACTCATCCATCTTAAAAAAGGTGTAGGAACGCAATTCATTGGCGACAGCATCAAAAGTTTTCGATCAGGAGACATTGTACTGGTTGGCGCTCATCTTGCTCATTATTGGCGGTTTGACGATATCTATTTCAAAAACCCCTCTAAAGTCTCTGCCGATGTTAGAGTTGCACATTTTAGCGAGAACTTCTGGGGTGACCACTTTCTTAACTTACCCGAAAACAAACCCATTAAAAGCTTACTGGAAAATAGCAGAAGGGGCATTCAGGTGAATGGCAAAATTAAAATACAGGTTGCTAATTTGCTTGAACAAATGGTTACTTCTGAAGGTGCCAATCGCATTATCTTACTCATGGAAGCACTTAACCTGATTGCGAATTCAAACCAAACGGTTAAACTTTCTTCAATTGGTTTTAAGCAGGATTATGACGAAACAGAAAACATCAAAATCAACGCCATATATAATTACAGTTTAGAAAACTTCAGAAGGAAAATACAGCTCGAAGAGATTGCTAATGTGGCTGTTATAAGTCCAAACTCCTTCTGCAGATATTTTAAATCTAAAACAGGAAAAACATATTCCAGGTTTTTAACGGAAGTTAAAGTTGGACATGCCTGTAGATTACTGATAGAAAACAAGTTAAATATTAAGCAGTTGTGTTATGAAAGTGGTTTCAATAACATGGCCAGTTTTCATAAATATTTTAAGATGACTACTGGTAAAAGTCCGTTAAGTTATCAGAAAGAGTTTATTTCCCAACATACAAACTAACATCAGTGAATGGAGTTTTTCAGGATTCCAGAGAAATTCCTTTCAAACAGTTTTAACATTCAAAAGGCCGGGCAATTTACCCGGCCTTTAATATTAATCAATCAGCGCAGCGGCTATCCATAAAATGGGTGCCTGCCCATGAAGATCTCCGGTTACCTTTTTTCTGTCCAGATAGTATTGTTTATCATTTTTCTTATTCGTGCCTTCACATACATCTTTCACATCAGCATTATCATCCAGATAAGACACCAATCCCAGCCAGGCCCTTCTTGCTGCCGGAGTATATATTTTGCGATCCAGCCAGCCTTTTTTAACACCCACTACCATGGCATAGGTAAACATTCCTGTGGATGAGCTTTCTGCCCATGAAGCCGGTTCATCTAATAATTGTCGCCATAAACCGGATGGTGCCTGATATTTCAACAATGAGGTCATCATGGTTTGGTACCCCTTCATAATCCGGGGTCGATCGGGGTTATTTAAAGGCAATGAACTAAGTATTTCTGCCATGCCCGCTGCCATCCATCCATTACCTCTGCCCCAAAAGAATGGAACATCCGGGGCATGATAAAATAAGCCGTTTGGTTTTTGGAGCGAATCCAGGTATAGTACCATTTCCTTTGCCGCCCTGTTGATGTATTTTTCGTTATGGGTTGCCCTGTAAGCCTGAGTTTGTAATGCCGTAATCATAAACATGTCGTCTATCCACATTCGGGTATGCCAGCTAAACCCTTTCTGAAAAGCAGCTAATTGCTCAATACTTACTTTTACCTGATCGCCTGGTTTTGTCCATTGCTGATCGGCGATATTTTGCCCCATTTCGAGATATCTTTTTTCATCCGTTTGGATATACAATTGCAATGGCACTGCACCAAAAACAGCATAATCCACATTGGTTACTGGTGGTACCATTCCGGCTTCAGTACCAAACATGGGTTCAAATCTTTTAATCAGGTCCTTTTTGAGTTCGTTGTTTCCTAAGGCCTGCGCAAATTTTAATGCACCATACCAGGTACAGCTTTCTGCATATGTAATAACTTTCGGTGGTGTTGGCCTGTTAAAATTAGTATGTGGCGTAGCTACAAACCTGGCAGCAACTCTTTTACCAACTACTTCTGGTGAACAGCCCTCAGGCCATTTCTTTAAACTGGCTGATTGAGAAAAAGCCAGAACCGGGGAAGCCATCCAGAGGCTAAAAACTAAAGCATTAACGTTTTTCATAGGGAGAGATTTGTTTTGTTTTGCAATTTATTTAGCTACATCATTACCCGTTAATCTAAAGGTTAGCTGTGCTTCAAATAATGATTTGGGTAGTACAGCTTTTCCTTGCGACTCATTAGTTCCCTCATTTTCAAAAGTAACTTTATGATCAGATTGAAAGCCAATTAAATAAGGTTGAGCAATAGTATAGTTTCTTCTTTTGTTGAGATCCCAAAAATTATAGTATTGATCTTTTGCCGATTGATGCTTAAAATTCCAGAAAACAAGGTATTTACCATGATGAGGATGACCGGGTTCAGGACCTCCTAAATTATAAAATACTCCCCCTTTAATGTCATCATACAGTGTAGCAAAAGGTTGCCCCGAATGAATATCGATGTTTTGATCTGTACCCAATGTACATTGCGTAATAACAGTATTAACAGCACTATATCCCGTTCCAGCACCGTGATGTTGTGCATTATTGAAATTGCAATGTTTAATCAAAACGCCATATCCGGTGCGGGCATGTACAGAAGCATGCCCTTTTTTACCCGTAAAATCTACATTCAAAACGCTTACCTGATATCCTGACCGGATAAACAAACCTTCATTCCAGTCTTGAAATTCACAATTACGGACCCAGCTATTTTTAATATACTCCATACCTACAGCTTCGTATGCATAATCGTGAATGGCATTTTTATGGTGAATAAATTCTTCGGGATAGTTTTTCCAGTTGCTGGTAAACCGAATGTCCTCTATTCCGCATTCTTCAATGGAATTATAACTTAAAAGCTCAAATGGTTTATCAACTAAGGTAAGATCGAAGTGAATAGGGTTTTTAAACTTGATATCATTCCCCTCAATTTTTTCGATGGTGTGGATTTCATTGATGAGTATACCTCCACCATCACCGAACAACCTCGTCCACTCTGGTTTTAGTGTTAATGGTGCAAAATAAATTTTCGTAAAAGCTTCACTTCTGTGCCTTAACACTACATCCATCCCCTGCTTTAAGGCATCTGCATTTTCTACAGTAATCCAAAAGCTTTCCCGCCGGGCGTTTTTGGTTACAACAGTCAACCTCTTCTGAACATTTGCAACAGGGCGAAAAATAATCTGTCTCCCATTAACCCTCATTTGATCCTGGTGAATTTCTGTACCATTCGAACCGCTTCCACTGCCCTTGAGGATAATGTTACTTTTAGAAATCCTGATGCATTTAGTGCTGTCATTATCTTTAGCCAATAAAAATTTCCCGGAAGGGAAAAAGACAACCCCTCCGCCCACATTTTTTTCGGCAGCATCTACAGCTTTTTGAATGGCTTCATCATCATATACATTATCATTTGGAATGGCCCCATAATCAAGCACATTAAAAATTTTTCGGTCGGCTGTTGAAGGAATTTGTTTTTCAGAAAAATGATACCCGGCATATGAAAAATCAGGTAAAGCGGGGATTTTTCTGTCTGTTTTTTGGGAGATAAAATCAGTCCAGAGTGGGCTGATTTTCTGTGCCATGAGTGGCGTCCACAGCAAAGCAGATATACTTAAGCAAGCAAGTTTTTTGGTCAATTGCATATGGTTATTAATCTATAGCCCCGGTTTTCATTTTTTCTTTACCTGATTCGCCAAACCAGGTTTGCATTTTGCCTTTCACCTCTATCTTAATTACACTGGCTACCTGATCTGGTGCCTCAACGGGAAGCTTAAATTTCAGCCCATCAGCAGACTTTTTCCAGGTCACTGCGCTTCCGTTATTTAATAAAATGGCAGATAACACCTTATTAGACAATCCTTTTACTATGAGCTCACCATTTTCTGGCCAGTCGAAAACAGATAAATATAAGGTTGTATTACCCTCAGGAATCGACTTTCTGGTTACCCTACCCCATGTTTGTGTTTGGATAGGGCTGGCCTGTGTAGCGTATATAGATTCGCTATTTACTTTCATCCATGCCCCCAGGTCTTTCAAACGCTGTATACTTTCTTCAGGGAACAGTCCATCTGGCTTAGGGCCAATGTTCAATAAATAGTTACCACCTTTTGAAGCAATATCTACCAGATTACGGATTAGAACTTGTGATGATTTCCAATTGGTATCTGAATTTCTAAACCCCCATGTACCGTTCATGGTCATACAGGTCTCCCAATCCTGACCATCCAGTTCACTTAAATTGGGTATTTTTTGTTCTGGCGTTTTGGTATCTCCTGGAAAATTTGGACGTTTTAGCCTGTCGTTGGTAATGATGTTGGGCTGTAATTTTAATTGTTCCTGCAATTTAAATGCGGCGTTGTCTGTCATATTAGTTGGTGTATCCCACCAGAGCACAGCAATGTCGCCGTAATTGGTCATAAGCTCTTTTACCTGAGGCACAGCAACCCTATCAATATATTCACCAAAAGTTGCGGTCTCCTGAACAGGATCCCAATGGCCGTTGTGGGCCAGGGTATAATTATTAATCTGGGTACTATCCGGATTCTGCCATCCCTCAGCCATTAGTTTGCGGGCGGCCGAGCCTCCGGCATTTCCCCAATCCTGAGCCTGAGAGTAATAAAACCCAAGTTTTATACCGTACTTTTTACAAGCCTCTGCCAGCGGTTTAAGCAAGTCTTTTTTATAAGGCGTTGCATCAGCAATATCCCAATCACTCGCTTTTGAGTCGAATAATGCAAAACCATCGTGATGTTTGGCCGTAATAACCAGATATTTCATTCCGGCATCTTTAGCCATTCTTACCCAATCATCGGCATTAAACTGGCTCGGATTGAACTGTTTCGCTATCGATTTGTATTCGGCAACAGGCACCTTCATTCTATTCATAATCCACTCTGCCCCACCACGGGTTTGCTGATGCCCCTGATATTCACCAGCCAATTGTGCATATACACCGAAGTGTATAAACATACCAAAACGGGCTTCCCGCCACCATTTCATCCTATCTTCCTTTGATTGCGCTTGCTGTGCATTAGCAACACCTGCATACAAAACTGAAATCAAAAACAAAAAATAAATTTTCCTGATCATATTATTATTGAATTATTAAAATACCAGTTCTTACATCAAGAACTTAATCTTTTTAGAGGAGCATAATGCTAAACCCTTCATTTAATCTCCATGGCCGGATATGTCTTATACCAGTTTGGCCCAACGTATTTTACCTTTAACAAGGCCGCTACATCAAATTTTATATTTGCCCCTACATCATTGTTTTTCAAATAGGAATAACTTCCCTTAAAAGCTCCTATCAGCGGGCTATCTGGTTGCGCCACCCAAAACCCTTCATGTCTTTTCATTTTTGCATCCACCAGTACAAATCCTTTTTCCAGAGGTTCTGGGGCACTTTTAGCATCCAACATATTACCGGCAAAAGCTACATCAGCAGCCTGATCGACCCAGCTTACCGGGTTATTTTTTTCCACCTTCACCAGGTTGTTAGCAATTAACACTTTCTGTGGAGGCAATATCCGTTCAGTATTCTTTCCTGCGCCTAACGAGAAAGCTTCTTTACAATCAACAATAGTGTTGGCAATAATATCTGCATGTTTTACCTGCCAGTGGCTAACCAATATTGGGTTCGGTAATCCATCCATCACCGAAATAGCTGCCCTTAATCCAGTACCGGTTAAACCCTGCAAATAGTTATTGTAAACCCGATGGTGTTCGCCAATTACGCGGATACCTCCCGTGTTTTGAACTTTATTGCCGATGAAAATATTGCCATAAACTACGTTATAGTTCCCATGCCTAAGGGTAAGTGTTCCCTGGCTTTCGAAAAACAGGTTATTGGAAATGATGTTTCTGCAGGATTTAACAGAAACAATCTCTGTTTCGCCATTGCAATGTGCAAAAATATTGGCATCTACCCTGGTAAAGGAATCAAACATAGACCAGGTACTGGTTCCAATCCGAATGCTTTCTCCGCCATTTCCATTTACATCCGGACGGGTACCAAAATAATTATGATCTATCTCATGATAGTTAGGCTTATCGGAAAGCCATACTACTAAAGTTGGGGCTAGATTAGTTTTACCTTCAAAATAACAGTGATCTATGCGGTTGTGATCACCATATAAAGAGACATAAGTATATTCTAAAGCCTTATCCAATGGATTATATCCTACTACTGATGAATTGGTTAAACGACAATGATCAGCATTCTCGGCAAATAAAATGACATCTTCCCCTTTGGTTGCTCCTTCTTTAAACGATATTCCATCTACCAATAACCAGCTACCATCGATTTTAAGGGATGAGGTTCCGGTTAGGAATACCGCACCACCATGTTCAGCTTTTAATTTAATAGGCTTTTCAGCAGTTCCCTTGCCTTTTAAAACCATTTGCTGGTTGACCCACGATCCGTCTTTAACAATTACCTCATCGCCGGCAACCAGTCTTAAAGCAGCCAGCTCGGCGGCAGAACTTATTTTATACTCTTTTGTAAATCCGGAAATTGCCGAAGCTAACAAAAGGCTTGTTATGCAGTATTTTATTTTCATAGTTAGGGAATTGATGATTATTTTTCAGGTAGCTTTTTATAGTTATTTCATTGCTTTTGATCTTAAAAGTGCTTCGAGATAATAGTAGTCGGCGTAACTGAGCGGCACATCGACTTCACTATCTGAAGGTTTAGAACCTGTACTTTGAAGTAAAATAAAACCTTTAGCTGAACCTGCCGGGGCAATATATGTTGTGCTCAAACTTTTCAAAATCTGATTGGCCTTCTTCAGGTAATCGGCATGCTGATCGCTATACTGACCTAATTCATATAATCCGGAGGCAATAACAGCCGCCGCTGATGCATCCCTTGGTTCGTTGGGTATTTGAGGAGCATTGAAATCCCAGTAAGGAACAAGATCTTTAGGCATATTGGGATGGTTAAAAATGAAGCCTGCAACTTGCTCTGCCTGTTTTAAATAAACCGGATTTTTAGTGTAGCGATAACACATTGTATAACCATACAAAGCCCAGGCCTGTCCCCTCGCCCATGCAGAGGAATTGCTGTACCCCTGATGGGTAGTTTTCTTTAGTACAGCACCCGTTTGCGGATCATAATCTACTACATGATAGGAGCTAAAATCTTCTCTGAAGTGATTTTTCATTGTGGTATTGGCATGGCTCACTGCAATTTGATAATATGTCGAATCTCCCGTTAGCCTCGTTGCTTCAAATAGTAATTCCAGGTTCATCATGTTATCAATAATGACAGGGTTAACCCATTTATTCCGGCTATGATCCCAGGATAAAATGACACCTGTTTTAGGATTAAATCGGGTTGCGAGTGTTTTTGCTGATTCAATAATAACCGCTTTGTAGTGCGGATCATGCGTTAGGCGGTAGCCATTTCCTACGCTACAATATACTTTGAAGCCCATATCGTGGGTACCTCCATTGTTTTTTTCCTGCTCTATATAAGCTGTAAATTTTTGAGCTGCAGCTTTCCATTCCTCCTGATGATAATATTCGTCCAGATACCAAAGTACTCCAGGAAAAAAGCCACTTGTCCAGTCTTTTGAAGCAACGAGTTTAAGCGCTCCATTTTCTAAAGTTCTTGGAGACACCAGTTCGGGTGCAGCTGCATTGGCTGCTTTTGGTATTTCCTGCAACATAACCTTAGTTTGTGCCGCAGCATGTTTAAAAGCCCTCTTAATGTTTACTTTTTGGCCGAAAACAGTAGTTTGCAGTCCGATTAAAATAATTGAGGCAATGGTATATTTCAGTTTTCTCATAATTGATTTCTAAGCATCAATGTACTGTTGGCAGTTCGTCAATGCATTTTAATGTGTTGTTCTTGGTATAGAGTACTTTTTTCGCAGGCGCTCACATCCAGATCAAAGGATTTCTTATCGGTAAATTTCTAATCACTTCAGCATTTTGGGGATGGTGGTCTAATTTAATCCAGGTTTTTAACCAGCTGTCATTTTTAAATTGCTTTGCTCCAAATATCAGAAAGGGTTGTGCCACAGGCCAATTATCCCAATACATAACATCTTTTTGAAAAGGCCAAAGCGATTTTTCCACTACAAATGGATACAGATATTCAATGCCCTTTTTAATGCTTCTACCATCTGATAATTGAAAAGTCCATAAGTTTTCTTTTTCATCAGATAGTATCTGACAAAGCATCGTCATCGCATCTAAATTAAACAAGGAATAGCCATAAGGTTTAGTTCGCTTGGTTTCTCTGGGGAAACTTCCGTCTGTAATCATTTGAGTAGGCAGAAGTACTGTTTTATATCGATTGCTACAAAATTCAAGTAGTGCTTTATTTTCGGTTAGTCGGGCAAAAGAGGCTACCTGCATGGTCCAGCAAGTACCATGGTTATTTTCGGCATTCATTTCATCTTTTCCGTACGGATGGGTAGTAAGCCAGGTTAAATAATCTGCAAACCACTTTTTAATCAACCCAAGTGTTTTTCTATTTACTGTTTTAGCATCCTGCATCACTATAATTCCCTGAGCTACTTCCATCAGTTGAATGGTATCAATGATGCCAATTCCTCTTCCTGTAAACCTTCCTTGAATCGCTTGTGCATACAGCAGGTTGGGGTTCATTAAAGTTTGGGCATCTACAAACCATGCCTTCAAATGTACAAATGCATGATTCACGTATTTTATCGATCCAGTAATTTTATAGGCAGACGCCAGCGCGCCAATTATCCTGCTCAGGCGGATCATAGCCCAACGATGTGCTACGAAATTATCAGGATTGCTTAAGCCGTCTTTTTGAATATAGGGTGCCTGCTGGTTCTGCGGGTCTGGCCACCAATAATCCCCTTCTGAGAAAAAATCGTGTTTATTTCCTGCGCTTCTGGAAGAGCTTGCCGCAGTAACCGTTATGGGTTGTTGAGAAAGCGCCCATTCTGCTTCCGCTAAAACCTGCTTTCTCAGCACCGTAACAACAGCCCCCAGATAGGGATCATCATTTGATTTAGCGAACAGTTGACCAGTAAAAATTTGAAAGATAAAAAGTAGATAAATGATATACTGTTTCATATTATGGAGTCATAAATTTGAATGTTACCCGGCCAATAGAATTGGGTTTCCCCATTTCCGGAGGACTCATACTCCCTTTTAATTGACCGTTTTTTTGTCTTTTCACCCTGATTTTTCTCCAGCTAAACTGTCCTTGCTCAAAATTAAAAGTTTCGCCATCATCATCATAAAGGCTGTAATCGGTTTCTTTTTCGCCATAATGGCGGATTTCCAGATCAACTTTCTCTCCACTTTTTGGCGCATGCAATAATGCAGGCATCATCGGGATTACTGCACCGTCCTTTACATATACAGGGATTTTATCCAGCCCAGGTGTTGCGGTAATCACTTGTCCATCACCCGCAAAAACGCCTGTGTAAAAATCATACCATTTACCTTTAGGCAAAATAACCTGCCGCTTTGTTTGGCCGGTAAACATGGGTGCAACAAGTAAAGATTCTCCAGCCATGTATTGATCTTTTATTTCTTTGGCCGTAGCTTCAGCATATGGATTTTCTTCCAGATTAGCGCTTCCGGCAGTGGATTGTAAATCCGGTTTAAAACCCTCTTCCAGGCTCATTGCACGGAAAGGAGGAATTCCCTCAAAATGATACCTTGCAAATGTGGTATACCAATAAGGTATCATCCGCATCCTGAGTAAAGCAAATTCTTTCACCTGTTTTTCAACCTCGGGGTAAGTCCATGGTTTGGTACCACTTGCCCAGGCATTGATCATGGCCATGGGCGAAAACACGCTGGATTGAAATCTTCTCAACCACTCTTCTGCTGTTTTAGAAGCCCGAACTTCAGGAGTCCATAAAACGCCTGCAAAACCACTGTTGATCAAGGCTGTTATAAAATCTTCATGATTATAATAATCGTTGTAAATCACGTACGGAAAGGAAGTTCCTCCACCATTTGATGCCCTAACCAAGCCAAATGTTCGCCTATTATTGTTTTTAAACATTTCTGCAGAGTAGCGTTGCATTAAGAGCCCATACGTTTGCCGCATTTGCTCAGCACTTATTCCTGATGGAAAAGTGGCTACATCGGGCCATAAATAATAATCATAGCCATCCACCTCATCAATTTTATACCCACTAACCCCTATATCGACCTGATCTTTTTGCAGCTGATTAAAAAACAGATTTCTGGCTTTCGGCAGGTTAAGGTCGGGAACAAGACCTAACCAAACCGTGTGAGACGCCGTTAAAGGTTTAATTTCTTTATAGAAAGGTGCATCTGGCGAGACATATGGATTAATCCATAGATTTAGTCTAATACCCTTATCGAGCATACTTTGTACAAAGGATGCAGGTTGTGGAAACCTGTTTTTATCCCAGGAAAAAGTACCTGGATAGGCTTTACTTTGCCATCCGGGCTCCAATCCAACAAAATCTAAGGGATAGCCCTTTGCTTTAAAAGCATCCACTTCCTGTTCTACCTCCTCAGCGGTAGAGCGCGTCATTAAGCGCTGTGTAAAGCCTAAGCCCCACCGAGGTGGCAAATATCCTCCTCCATTAAATAAGTTATATCTTTTTATGGCATCAATAGTTTTTGGTCCACCGAATACATAAATCTCAATACCTGTGCCCGGAACCAATATTTCTACCTCATCAGACTGATTTCTGGATGACCAGGTTTTATCGGTATTCCTGTCCTTTGGAGTTGGAAAAGCTTTGCTTTCTTGCCTCATGGAAGTTCCTGTCCAAACTTTAATGTACCTGGCCGAATTGATAAATACCCCATACCCTGCCGATGAAACGTAAAATGGTGTTGGGGCATGGGTTCTCCCATTATCTTTTCCTCCATAATGGTCTACATGCAATTCTAATATTTTTCCACGCTGATGCACCGTTTGAAAGTTTAATCCAAACCCATAAAGTTGTTCGGTGTGATGTAATGGAAAGCGAAGGTATGTTTTGCCATCCAGTTGCTGTGCAACTACCGGGCTGCCGGCAAAAGGAAAAATGGCTGTACCTAAAGCTTTTAACGATTGATGATCTGGTTTAACTCCTGATGCTGTTAACAGGTTGTAAGATTCGGGAACTCCGAATACACCTTTCCATACACCAGGCTCAACCTCAGTCCATGTCAGTTCCTGTGCATTCAAGTTGAAATGAAGCAAAAAAAACAGCAAATATAAAAGGAGTGATTTATTAAATTTCATAAGATAGATGCTTAGGTAACCAGAAACCATTTCCGTTATTTAATATTTAAAACAGCCAAAAAATAATCGGATATAGTTTCCCATACCCGATTTGTTTTTCACAGGTTATAAAGCGGGCGCTAATGAAGCTCCAAAAACATGAACAATGCCATTAGTAGCGATATAGCCCGCACTTCTGTCGTTTGTTCTATTGTTGTGTACAATTGGAGCCTGATCATTGTTGTTCAGGATTTTAAGATAAAAATTTCCATTTTCATCAAAACCTTTTCCATTATTGAAATACCCCAGCATAGTTGATTTCGAAAGCACCGCACCAGCTGGCAACAATGATTTTACTGTAACATTGTTAGCATTGAGGTTATCGAAATTAAACCTCCCTTGCCCGATGAGATACAGAAAATAATTTTTCACATCTTCTTTAGGATAGTCGCTCCATTTAGTTGCCGGACGCGTTATTGGCAGTCCGGTAGTTGGATTTGTACCCGTTACAATGGGATAATCGAACCACAAACCAGCTGTTGGAACATTACTGGTTGTTACCACCACCCCATTTGTAGTTCTGGTGGGCAGTACCCTAACCCCCAGATTATGTAAAAACAAAAAGGTGCGATCATTTTTCTCATATTCGGCCAAATCTATGCCTGCATATTCTAAACCCAACTTCATGTACTTAAAAACTGTATCTGTAGGATCACTTGCCATTCCTGTACCGGTTGCGCGGTCTTCGAGGAATTTTCTGGCCGATACACCAATATTTGGATCGAGCGTTTGTTTTACGTATTTATAATCCTTTTGACGTTCTAAACCAAACATTTTTTTACAGCCTGTTTGGCTGCCGGCTACCACAATCAATAGTATTGCGGGTAATATTCCATTTCTAAAAATTTTCATTTCCGTATCTTTTAAAACTTGCTAAAACAAGTCTGTTGTTAAAAAAATCCAAAATTATTCGCCGTAACCCGGGTTCTGCACCAATTTTCTATTGGAGTTCATTACTGCCCTGCTCAATGGCCAGTATGCACGACGCACATCGGTGAACCCTACAACATCAGCGTTTCCATTTCTGGTTTGTCTATCTTTCAAAACAGGGTCCATTACTTCTTTTACTTTGTTGGTTCTGACTAAATCAAACCAGCGCTTACCTTCACCAATCAGCTCATACTGACGCTCTTCCAGAATTGCATTTTCCATTGCTTGTTTGGTACTTACCTTGACATCCGTTGCTAAATATTGATCAACATTAGCTCTTTTCCTGATGAAGTTTAAATATTTTAATGCATTTGGCAAATCATTATTCCCGTTAAGCGCCTCTGCATAAAGCAAATAAATATCAGACAACCGGTACATGGGTAAGTAAACAGGTGCATTTTGTGTATAAAAAATATTTAAATCTGTTGTTGGAATTGCAGCAACAGGATTTGCCGGACTGGCATAGAATTTCAGAAAACGATCTCTGTTATTCAATAACGGATTCGTTACGGCATACATATCCAATGTTTGTTTCGGACGAATATCGTTGGTATGAACAGGCTGTGTTTGGGGATAAAAGTACTTGGCATACAAAAGCGGATCAACCTGAAACTGCCTGTTATTTGGTGAAAAAGAGATTTGCATACAAGCACATCCGTTAGTGGTATAATCCCAATGAATAGACCATATGGTTTCTATACTGGATGGCGGAGAGGTAAATATACTTTTCCATGTTGCTGTCGGTTCAAGATTCGCGTCTGATGTACCGGTATAAACGGTTCCTTTAGGCGATCTTGCCTTGAAAAGATTATTAATCCAAAGAATGGCGTTTGTGTAGTCCTTTTTCCACATGTAAGCATCGGCCAATGCCGCACATATTGCTCCCTCATTGATGTAATAAACAGATGCATTTTGGTTTTTAACCGTTAAATCATATGCTAATTTCAGGTCCCTGATAATCACATCATCTAAAATCACCGCAGCTTTAGTCCTTTCACGCTCGGCATTCACCTCACTATTTTCATAAGGCTCAAGCCAAACTGGTGCATCTCCCCAAACCCTTACCAGATAAAAATAAGACATCGCCCTCAGGGCATAAGATTGGGCCAAATTGGCATTCACTACCGCGGGTGTAACATTATTATCCAAAACTGCAACACCCGGTATATATTTAATATTACTATTTGCCCTGGCAATAACCGTGTAAAGCCTTGACCAATCTGCATAAGGATTATCGGTAGTTAATGCGTTCAGCGCGATTTCTGTGGTATAAGTAGTGGTATAAGAAAGAAAACGATCGAAATTATCGGCTCTGAACTCGCCCCAATAATGATAGCGATCATTAAACTGTGATTCGCCAACCATGGTTAACTGGAAAGCAGAATACATTCCGGCCATTGCCGCATCCACATCATATTTAGATTTATAAAAATCCTCGGCTGCTACCTGAGAAACAGGTGCTTCTGTAAGGAATTTCTTGCAACCGCCCAAACTGATTAACAGTACAAATAGGCAAGTGTATTTTATTGTTTTCATAATTAGCAATTATAAACTGATGTTTAAACCTAAACCAAACTCTCTTCTTTTAGGGTATTTCCCAGTGTCGTCTCCCGGGGTGAGCGGATTAGAAGTACTGAATTCCGGATCGTAGCCCCTGTAATTTGTCCATGTCATTAAGTTTGTACCATACACAAATGCGGTTATCCCTTTAAGATAAAGCTTTTTTGCCATAAGCGGATCCATACTATAGGCTAACCTCATGCTCGCCAGCCTGATAAAAGAGCTGCTTTCAATATATGCGCTGTTGCCATTGGCCTTTAAATTACCGCGGGAAGTGCGGTTAGGGTAATAAGGGTACTTCGCTATGTCTCCCGGTTTTTGCCAGGAATTGTAGAGTACATCAGGATTACCCGGACCAGTATTTGAAGGATTATTGGCATTATATAAAAGTGTATTGTAAACCTGGCCACCTATGGCAGCGTTGAATAAGAAGTTTAGCGACAACCTTTTATAAGTAAATGTATTACCAAAACCTACATTAAACTTAGGCTGAGCATTGCCAATGATGTGGCGGTCTCCATCGTCGATCAAACTATCTCGTTTTACATTGGCCCATTCCGTATCCCCAGCTATTAATTTACCCGAAGGGTCGTACAAATTGTGCACTGTACCCGTGTAAGGCTGACCATTATAAGTGTATTGTGGCTTGCCATTCACATATAAAGGTTTGTTATCTGCACCCAGCACTACTGTTAGTTTGTCCCAACTATCGTTATAGGCATTAGATTCGTTCCATTGATAAACGCCCAGGTTTTTCCAGCCGTAAAAATCTCCGATTCTTCCACCTTCCTGAACATACCATTTGTTACCTGCAATGAACGGAACACCCCCTGCAAGCTCTTTGATCGTGCCCCTTTCGAAATAGATATTGGCATCTACGTTCCAGCTAAAATTCTTTTTAGCTATTGGTGTACCCGAAACCGTGAATTCGATTCCCTTATTAACAATAGAGCCTACGTTCACTATAACAGTAGAAAAACCCGTTTCTTTAACCAACTGACGCTGATATAAAAGATCTTTTGATTCTTTCTCATAGATTTCACCAGTAAAGGTTAACCGACCTTTTAGAAAATTCAGGTCTAAGCCCAGGTTTTTCTGAATACCGGTTTCCCACTTAATCAGGCTGTTACCGATTGTGGTGTTGTAAGATGCGCCACCTACACCGTTATAGTTTCCTTCGAACTGTACTTTAGTAATGGATCCAAAATCCTCAATCTGATCGTTACCCACACGACCATAGCTGGCGCGAATCTTGGCATCATCGAGAATATTTCTAGACCATTCCATGAATTTTTCTGCTGAAAAACGCCAGGCCACAGATCCTGAATAGAAGGACCCACGCTTATTTTCTGGCCCGAACCTGGATGAACCATCATTACGATATACCGCACTTGCGTAATATCTGCTCTTATAATCATAGTTAACCCGTGCAAAAATAGCCTGATTGGTATTCGCTGTACCACTTGTATAAGATCTTGAAACCATCAGGTATGCCGGAAGTGCCACATTAATTTCCTCACTTGCTGTATTTTGATACTCCAGGTGAAATAAATTTTGTGTTCTGCGGATGGCATTTGCACCTAAAGTTGCACTAAGCGTATGGTCTTTAAACTTTTGATTATAGTTGAAATACGTTTGAGCTTCGTACCTGAAATTTTTAGTCAGTTCATTTATACCGTTATTAGTATTCTTATTGGCACTTACATATCTTGGTGAGAAAAAAGTATACTGTGGTGTTTCATAAGCCATATTAAACAAGGTTGTCCATTTTATATACTTGGTGATATCAAAATCCAATTGGTTGTTAACCTGTGCCGAATAAGTTTCTGTTCTGTTGGTTTCGTATAAAGCGTTGGCTACAGGGTTCCGCTTCGAACCAATATAACTGGTTAATTGCCCATCCGGATAATAAATTAAAGAGAATGCCGGCCGGTCGAAAATCACATTGACAGTTCTGGCAATTGGAATTTCGTTCTTATTCTGATAATAAAGAGATACGTTTGTGGTATATTTAAGTTTTGGCAATGCCTGATAAGATATATTCAACCGTGTTTGAAGCGATTTAGCAAAACTGTTGATTACAATAGATTTATCATCGATGTAGTTGGCACTGGCATAATAATTAAAAGTTTTGGAAGCACCCGCCAAACTTGCATTTACCTGGTTGCGGTGCCCCGTATTTCCCAGTAAGAGATCCTGCAAATCGTTATCTGAATTAAATGAAACGTTTAGTGAATCGGTATTTGAACCAGCAGTCGGCGTTCCTCCACTCTGCAACCTCCTGAAAGCCCTCACTTCCTGAGAGTTACTTTGCGGAAGTTTATGGGCCAATCTGCCAAAGAGATGGGTATATTGCACATCCACCCTTGGCTTGCCTTCAATCCCTTTCTTGGTGGTGATGAGGATAACACCGTTAGCAGCTTGTGCTCCATAAATAGATGCAGAGGCAGCATCCTTGAGGATTTCAATACCAGCAATATCCAGGGGATTAATGTTTCTTCCATTATCGGTAATTACCCCATCCACCACATAAAGCGGACCTGCTCCTCCGTTTAAAGTGGTTACCCCTCTAATCTGGATGGTTCCCTCTCCTCCGGGTCCGCCATCTGTTGTAACAGTTACACCTGATGCTTTACCTTGTATAGCATTCAAAAGATCAACAGGTTGTCTTTCCTGAATATCTTTAGCTGAAACAGAGGATACTGCTGAACTCAGATCACTTCGCTTTACCTTCCCCCCAAAGCCTGTTACCACTACTTCATCCAGGGCGCTTGACGATTCTTCGAGCACAACGTTTAAAGTTCCGGCAGTTACCTTCTTTTCTACAGCGGTATAACCCACCATATTAAATTGTAAAATGGCATCTGCTGCTACCGAAATGGTATACCTCCCATCATTATCAGTAGAAACTCCCCCGGTTTGGCCTTTAATCTTAATGCTTACCCCAGGTAATACAGCTCCTGTATGATCTTTTACCGTACCCGAAACCCTGGTTTGGGCTTGTGCAGAAACTTCGCTTACACCGATAAATGCCAGCAAACAAACGATCACCGTTACCTGGAAAAACAGCTGTTGCAGCTTGAATAATTGCGTTATTTTTCTTTTCATGTCGTTTTAACCAAAAGTTAGCGAAAGATTGACTTGACAGGTTGTACTATCTTCTTGATAGACAGCGCAGTGCAATTCGATTGCATAGCGCCACAGGCACTTAGCCCTGGGGTAGTGTTTTTGACTCATACGTTAGTTAATATTTGGTAGATGCAATTAAAGGATAAACTCAATATTAGTTGGTATGAGAATTGGCGAATTTGTCAACTATTTTGGCAGATGCTTACTTTTTTATTGTGCAAATGATTTAACCAAACAAGAAGTATTTTAAGCTAAAATCAGGCCTGATCGCCCAATAAGCGAGCTAACAAGAACTTAATCAGGATAACTCAAGATTCTATTGCTCCGCCAATTCTGTTGAATACCCTGCATATGTAATTGACTGTTAGCGCTGTAATTGGTGCGAATTTGAATCAATCTTCAGCGCCGGTGACTGAGAAACTTACCTCCGTATTCAAAAATAACCTCAACCCTGATTAAAATACTTAATCTGACCAGTATTGTAGCTTATAGCTCCGGACTTTACTAATGGTGCCTGATCATTTTTGAAAAATACTTGTACCTTTTAACAAATGTTAAATAATTTTATGACCACAGGAGTTATTTTTGTAATATATACCCAGAAATGAACGAAATAAAGCTCAGTTTACCCGTTGTTGATGATTAT
This sequence comes from Pedobacter sp., assembly GCF_965279535.1. NCBI lineage: Bacteria > Pseudomonadati > Bacteroidota > Sphingobacteriia > Sphingobacteriales > Sphingobacteriaceae > Pedobacter > Pedobacter sp. The sequence continues at coordinate 5,384,800 of NZ_OZ257244.1, read as the reverse complement.
CAGGTAGTACAATCAATTGGCAGAGAGACATTCTATGAGGCATTTGCCAGTCAAAATCCAGAAGGTGTAATGCAGGAATATCTCAGCACCAGTTTCAGTGACAAAAAAATCAAAACAGAACTTGCAAATAAAGAATCGCAATTCTTTATTGCCTGGGACAATGATTTACCTGTAGGTTACTTAAAAATTAACACCGGAAATGCACAAACAGAACTGCTGGGTCCAGACGCATTGGAAATTGAGCGAATCTATGTTAAGGCTACTCATCAAGGAAAAAAAATTGGTCAATTGCTTTTTGACAAAGCCCTGGAAGTAGCCCGGCAAAAACAAAAAAAAACAGTTTGGTTAGGCGTTTGGGAGGAAAATCTCAAGGCCATTCGTTTCTATGAGAAGAATGGTTTTGTAGCTTTTGACAAACATATATTCCATCTGGGCGATGAAGCGCAAACAGATATAATGATGCGAAAAACACTTAGTAATTGATGTAATCCGCCGAATTTCCGTTTTTAAAAAGATTTAACTGCCAGATTGCTTTGCTCAGCTTTGCTGCTCTACTTAGTTTATCGCCTACATAAAGAGCACCCGGCATTAAGAGCTAAGTATTAAAGTTGAATGATGATAAAAGCCCCTCTTCCAACAAGAAGCACATCAACCCACTTCTATATTAAGCGCATTAAAAAAAGAAAATAAAATCTATATTCGACAGATTATTAATCTCAAATTGATTACTATATGATGAATCTGTTAATGCCTGTTATAGGATGGTCTGGTGTAGTTTTTTGCACCTTAGGTTATTTACTCTTAAGCTTGAAAACCATACGTGCCGATTCTTTACCTTTTCAATTACTTAATATCGCCGGGGGACTTTGCCTGGCGGTAACTGCTGTAGATACCCACGATTTACCCAATGCAGCAGCTAATATACTCTGGATGTCTATTGGCCTTTATGCTTTAAGCAGGCAGTTCAGCAGGAGACAGAACAGTACCGAGAGGCCTAATGGCTAAAGCATCATATGCTTTTTGTTTGTAATAAGCTAAACGCTCATCATATGCCTTCCTGTTACTTTCCATCGACAGGTAAAAATAAGCCCCATCCACCAGTACAAAGATAAAATCTGCAGTTGCCTGTGGATCTGAAATAGCAGTTAAGGATTGTGCATTACATTGCCTGATCATGTGTGCAAGTTCATTACGCAAAGCATCTAATATTAGTTTGTATTTTTCCTTGATCTTTTTATCCCGAAAAGCCAGGGCATAAAAAGTATAGAACAAACCATCGTCAAACAAAAGGTTCCATTTTTTTGAGAAAAGTATTTCAACTGTTCGCTGGAGGTCCTCTATTATCGCCTCCTTCCGATGCTTGACCGTAAAAATTGACAGATATCGTTCCAGAATATGATCTATTAATTCAAAGGTCAAATCCTCTTTGGTTTCAAAATAATGAATAATCAGGCTGGGATTAATATCCATAACCTTGGCAATTTTAGCTATTGAAGTATTCTCATACCCCTCCTTTTTCGCAACCTTGTAGAATACACGAACAATTTCCTGGCGTCTTGCTTCTTTTAAACTCTTACGTCCCATCCTGCTGTCAATTTTTGATGAAGCAAACTAATCAAAAACAGAGAGATTTCATAAATTATTTTTAGCAATAAATTGAATGAATGTTCAATTAATATTTTAATTTGCATTTAACTTCAACTTAATATTGTATGCAGAATTTAGCGGATGCTTAAAAGCATACAGAACTATAAATCAAACAACTAAATAATTAATGACAATGAAAGAAAAGTTATGTTGGATATTCCTTATCCTATTCATTTCTGGCAGCTGCTATGCTCAAAGTACGTCCCTTAAAGGAGTAGTATCTGACGCAAAAACAGGAGAAACCCTGCCTGCGGTAAACATTAGCGTTAAGGGTACAAACCTACACATTGCTACAAATGGAACTGGTGCTTATACCATTACCAATCTTAAAACCGATGCTGTACTTATCTTCAGTTATATCGGTTACAAGCAACAGGAAATAACGGTTGGAAACCGGACCACCCTCAATGTTGCTATGGATGCAGATTATGCGAACCTGGATGAAGTAATGGTGGTGGGTTTTGGCACCAAGAAAAAGATTAACGTGGCAGGAGCAATTGACCAGATTTCTGGCAAACAACTCGAATCCAGGCCAGTAAACAACGTGCTGCAAGGTTTACAGGGTATTAGTCCGGGTTTAAACATTACTTACGCGGGCGGGGCACCAGGTAGTGTTCCCAATATCAACATCAGGGGTTATACTTCCATTAATGGGGGCTCACCGCTAATTGTTATCGACGGGATCCCGGCTACAAGTAATGATGATATGCTCCGCCTTACGCCATCAGACATCACCTCTTTTACTGTACTTAGAGATGCAGCTTCTGCCGCAATTTATGGCGCCAGAGCTGCATTTGGCGTTATTTTAATCACTACAAAACAGGGCGTAGCCGGTAATAATGTAATCAGTTACAACACCTTTTACTCCTGGGCAAAACCAACGCTGCTGCCCAAGCCGGTAACAGACCCATATATCTTTTCTAGGGTTTTAGAAACTTCTACCGATAATACACCCTGGGATTATGTAAATTATTCTGATGAATATTACCGCTGGGCAAAAGAAAGATCAGACAATCCCTCCATTGAGGACACAAGGCTAAACCCAACTGACCCTACAAAATGGGCTTACATGGGAAGCAATGACTGGTACAGCTACTTCTTTAACGATGCCAGTATTTCCAAAAGTCATACCTTAACTTTTTCTGGCGGTGCAACTGTAAATAATAAACCACTTACCTATTACCTCTCTGCTGATTACGCCAGAGACAACGGGCTTAACAAGCTTACTGCCGACTTCTGGGACCGTTATGGCTTAAGGTCAAAAGTGGGCTTTTCCCCGCTATCCTGGCTTAAAGTAGACAATAACCTCAATATTTATCAAACCAAGAGAGCGCTTCCAAATGGCAATATTACTGATTTATATTACCTCATGCCTACTGATGTTGCTCAAAATCCGGATGGTACCTGGGCCAATACTGCTGCAGGTAAGCTGGCCGCTAAGTTAGTTGATGGCGGAAACAATATGCAGAATATGTTTGGTTTCCAAAATATTACAAGTGCTACGGCCCTCTTCCTCAATGGCGATTTACAAGTTAATGCCGATGCCTCATTTAAGCGTGAACTTTGGAAAACACATAATGACAGCAAAAAATACAAAATTGGCTACGGTCCGAATGATATCCGCGAAGAAGGCGGTACCGGTTCGGTAACTGAAAACAATGGCTATCTTTTCAATAACGCTTTTAACTTGTACGCCACCTATAAAAAGACCATTGGCGATCACTTTATGAGCGCAATGATTGGGTTCAATAGTGAGGACTATGACTATTCGACCGTAAATGCTTACAGGGATGTGCTCATTTCCTCATCTCTGCCTTACCTGTCGTTGACCAGCGGTACAGGTACTGTGGCTGCAGGATATTCAGCTTATGCTACCAATAGTGTATTCTCCAGACTAAATTACACCTTTAAGAACAGGTATATTTTAGAAGCAACAGGAAGGTACGATGGTTCATCACGCTTTCCGGTAGAGAGGCGCTGGGGATTCTTCCCTTCAGCATCTGCTGCCTGGATAGCCAGTGCCGAAGATTTTTTCAAACCCCTATCCCCTGCGGTCTCCACTTTTAAATTACGTGCTTCCTATGGTGACTTAGGAAATCAAAATGTTGGTGATTTTGGATATATTCAATCACTCCTTACCGGCACATCAGGATATTTAATTGGCGGCGCCGGTCAAAACCTGGTGATTAATGGTGCTCCCGGTTTAAACGTCGATCCTAAAACCTATACCTGGGAAAGGGTATCAACTTTAAACATGGGTGCAGACCTTGGTTTGCTCAATGATAAGTTATCCTTCACTTTCGATTACTATATCCGCGATACTAAAGGTATGCTCACGGCCGGACAGGAGCTTCCTGCTGTATTAGGTACGGGTGTACCCCGTCAAAATGCGGCCAACTTACGTACTAAAGGCTGGGAACTTTCTGTAACCTACAGAGATCGTTTCGATTTGGGAACTAAACCATTGAGCTTTGACGCGAAGATTTTCCTTGCCGATTCCAGAAGCAGAATCACCAGTTTTAAAAATGATCAAAACCTGTTTTCAGGCTATCGTGTTGGTCAGGATATTGGTGAAATCTGGGGACTTGAAAACGATGGCGTTTTCCGCAGTAAAGCAGAAATTGCTGCATTGGACCAATCTGCTATTATTCCCTGGGGAGCACTTTCAATTGTGGAAGGCTGGCCAAAGTATAGAGATTTAGATGGAAACGGAAAAATTGAACGCGGTTTAAGCGCTAACGATCCGAAAGACTTAAAAGTGATTGGAAATAGTTCAGACCGTTACACTATTGGGGCAAACCTGAACATGGATTGGCAGGGATTTGACCTTTCTGTTTTTCTACAGGGAGTATTAAAAAGAGATTTCTACCCGCATCATTATCTGTTCTGGGGTCCGTATCAACAGCCCTATGCGAACGTCTACCCCTGGAACCTTGATTTTTACCGTGGCGCATCAGATTCGCCGGAGCAACGGGCCAAACACTCTGCCGCTTATATTGCTGCAGGGCTGGCAGATGCCAACCCGGATTCAGAATACCCTGTATTACAATCCTGGCTTGCCGATGCCAACTATGGCGCTGGCCTTGATATCCCACAAACCAAATACTTGTTGAATGGCGCTTATCTCAGGATAAAAAATATATCACTTGGCTATACCCTACCGGCTAAATGGACTAAAAAATTCAATGTAAACCGTCTTCGTTTCTTTGTAACCGGAGAAAACCTGTACGAGTTTTCATCAATCAAGAAATACATCGACCCTGAGGCCGTTAACCAGGGCCCTAGCGCCTGGGCATATCCATATCAAAGAAGGTATGCTTTTGGTCTGAACCTCGATTTCTAACTCACCAATCAATAACTTTCAATAGCAAAGTAAAATGAAAAAGTATCTATACCTATTATCAATATCAGCTCTGGGGATGTTTGCTGCCTGTAAAAAAGGCGATCTTGACCGCTTTCCTCAGACCTCCATTTCACCTAATCTTTTCTTCAATACCGAGAGTGACCTTTCGCTGTATATCAATGGTCTTTTATCCCAGCCAGACAGAAATACTTACCTGAACGATCAGAGTACTGATAATGTTGCCACAACAGCCGCAGTAGAAATAAAAAACATCATGGCCGGAAGTGCCAATGCACAAAATATTACTACCGGTTGGAGCTGGACACGTTTGAGGAACATCAACTATTTCCTGGAAAATTACGGAAAAGCACAGGTTTCCGGAGCAGTAAAAAATCATTATGCCGGACTGGCAAGATACTATCGCGCCGAATTTTACCTCGATAAAATGAAACGTTTCTCAGATGTTCCATGGTATTCAGGCACATTGGAACCAACCGATGAAGATCTTTACAAACCGAGGGACCCGAGAACATTAATTGCAGACAGCATCATGGCAGATTTAGACTTCGCATATAAAAATGTGAGAGAGACAGTTCCAACAGGTACTCCAGGAAAATGGGCGGTGGCAACCCTGTATGCAAGGGCGGCACTTTACGAAGGCAGCTACCGCAAATATCACAGCGAACTTAACCTGGCGGGTTCAGCAAATGCTTTCCTCGAAACTGCTGCAAGAGTTGCTGGTGAAATGATCAATGCCAAAAAATTCAGCATCTATAACACAGGAAAACCCGAGCAGGATTATGCTGCATTGTTTTCAAGTCAGGATTTAACAGGAAATAATGAAGTGATTTTAGTGAACATTTTCGACCTCAGCAAAGGTAAAAGTCAAAATGTAAATTCTACTGTATTTGGCGATTATGAGCAGGCACCTGCTAAAGATCTCATTCAAACCTACCTGATGCGTGACGGAAGCCGTTTTACCGGTTTGCCTAATCACGCTCAAATGGGATTCGTACAAGAATTTCAAAACCGCGACCCTCGCCTCTCCCAAACCATGGTTTACCCGGGATGGGTAAGAGTGCCCGATGCAACACCGTACATTCAGCGCCTGAATAAGAACTTTACAGGTTATCACCAGTTAAAAGGTTATGTAAACAGTACCGATAACGCCATTTTAAATGGAGTAGATTTTCCGGTTTACCGCTATGCGGAGGTATTGCTTACTTATGCTGAGGCACTTGCCGAACTGGGAACATTAACGCAATCACAATTGGATCAATCTGTTAATTTGTTACGGAAAAGAGCCGGGCTGCCCGATCTGAACCTTGCCATTGCAAATGCAAATCCTGACCCGGTATTACAACAACAATATCCAAACGTGAATGGAAATGCCGGTGTTATACTCGAAATAAGAAGAGAGCGCAGGGTAGAATTTGCATTCGAAAACATGAGGTTCGATGACCTGATGCGTTGGAAAGTGGGAAAACTATTAACGAAGAGCCCGGAAGGTATGTTTTTTGCGGGCCTGGGAAAATACGACCTCAGTGGCGACGGGATTGAGGATATTATCTTAATTGACAGAACAACTACCATTCCTGGTGAGGATCAGAAAGAAAAGAATTCACTTGGTGTAAAACTCATTTATTACCGGGCCGGAACAATAGGAACTGACGCTACTGTGTACCTTAAAAACGGAAATAGTGGCGGGAATATCGTCACTGAAAATGTAACCAGAAACTTTGAAGAGCCAAAGTTCTATTACCGCCCGATTCCGCAGCAACAAATCGTACTTAATCCTAAACTTAAACAAATCTTTGGCTGGTAATATTCCTGAAAATGAAAAGAAGATCTTTATTAAAAGCGATGGGACTTTCTGCAGGTGCAGCATTTACCACGGGCTTACCTGCTTTAGCTATCGCAGATAGGACGAATGAAAAAAAACCTGTATTAACTGTAGCCCATATTACAGATGTACACATTCGTGAGGGTGACGATGCCCCAGAGCGGTTTAAAACCTGCCTGAAACAAATTATTCAAAATCATAAACCAGACTTTTTCCTCAATGGCGGAGATTCTATTAACGATGCATCTTATGATAATGTAGTCAGAGAACAGGTTACCAAACAATGGGCCATCTGGGATGATTGTATCAAAGTGATCGATAAATACGAACTTAAAAGTTGCATTGGCAATCACGACACCTGGTGGAAGGCACCAAACCAAACGGATGAGATGTATGGCAAACCCTATGCTGTAAAGCGACTGAAAATACCCAATCGTTACTATAGTTTTTCTAAAAATAACTGGCATTTTATCATTCTTGATGGGAACAACAGTAAAATTTCTTTAGATGAAGAGCAGTATAAATGGCTGGCACAGGAGTTAAAGGGTTTAAAGCCAGGTACACCAACCTTATTGATGTCTCACTACCCGATCTTAGGCACCACACAAGTATTGGTAGGTGGTGGCCATTCTGACTGCAAAAAATTGAAAGATTTGTTTTATCAGCACCGCGATAAGGTAAAAATCTGTTTGAGTGGACACAATCACCTTTCGGATGATACCAGCTACAATGGCGTTCGTTACTGTTGCAACGGTGCCATGAGTGGATTTTGGTGGGGAAAAGGAGATGCAGAATCTGCCGGACCGGGATATTATCTGGAAACGCCGCCAGGCTACGCTATCCTTAAACTCTATGCAGATGGCAGCCTGGAAAACGAATATTTTCCGCATGGGATTTAATGGGTAATTATCCTTTGCGTAATAAAAAACGGGCTAATTTAATGATCAGCCCGTTTTTTATGCCTTAGTGATCCAGAACAAGTTTTTCAATGATTTTTTGGCTCACTTTCATAAAACCTGTATCTTATTGATTGGAATTGAGACATGATTTTAGATTACTTACTTACCATCCTTCACCTGTTAATTATTGGCGTAAATTTAACCGCCTGGATTTGGCCTGCAACCAGAAAATTGCATCTGGTGGTAGCCGGTATCACTGCTGCTTGTTGGCTCATTTTTGGAATCTGGTATGGAATAGGCTATTGCCCGCTTACCGACTGGCATTGGCAATTATCTGGAAACGCCGCCAGGCTACGCTATCCTTAAACTCTATGCAGATGGCAGCCTGGAAAACGAATATTTTCCGCATGGGATTTAATGGGTAATTATCCTTTGCGTAATAAAAAACGGGCTAATTTAATGATCAGCCCGTTTTTTATGCCTTAGTGATCCAGAACAAGTTTTTCAATGATTTTTTGGCTCACTTTCATAAAACCTGTATCTTATTGATTGGAATTGAGACATGATTTTAGATTACTTACTTACCATCCTTCACCTGTTAATTATTGGCGTAAATTTAACCGCCTGGATTTGGCCTGCAACCAGAAAATTGCATCTGGTGGTAGCCGGTATCACTGCTGCTTGTTGGCTCATTTTTGGAATCTGGTATGGAATAGGCTATTGCCCGCTTACCGACTGGCATTGGCAACTGAAAGAGAAATTAGGTGAGCAGCATCTCCCGGCCTCTTTTATCAAGTATATTGCAGATCGAATAAGCGGTGGGGATTCATCTCCTTTGCTTATTGACTGGCTAACCGGCCTGGGCTTTTTAACAGCGATTATATTATCGGTATATTTTAATTTCTTCCGAAAGCCTAAAACTAACTAAAAAGATACCTTTATTTATATGATGGCGAAAAACGAAAAAAAGGATGTTTATAAAGTTTATGATAAGATTGCTAACTGGTTTGCGCTAAACAGATCAACCCGGATGAGTGAAGTGGGATATTTAGACTTGCTAATTGATGAAATACCTGCCAATGGGAACGTTCTGGATTTGGGTTGCGGAACCGGGAAACCCATTCTCGGGTACCTCTTAACCAGAGGGCTTTCGGTAACAGGCGTAGATGGAAGTGAAAGAATACTTGAAATAGCCAGCGTAAATTTCCCTTCAACAGAATTTATCCGGCAAGATATGCGCTCAATGAATTTAAACAAGCGGTTTGATGCAATAATTGCCTGGGATAGTTTTTTCCATCTTCCTGCTGAAGATCAACCGGCAATGTTTTCCATTTTTGAAGGTCATTTAAATCCTGGTGGAGTATTGATTTTCACGTCAGGTACTGAACATGGCGAAGCCTGGGGAATGAATGGTGGCGAAAATCTATTTCACGCCTCACTTGATCAGCAGGCTTATCAGGATTTATTGGCTAAACATCACTTTCAAATACTGAAATATGCAGTTAACGACCCCGATTGTGATCGAACGGTGTGGATGGCGAAGCTGAAGCATTAATGATTAACACACCCACACTATCCCTTTAATTATCCTACACCACTCATCGCAGTACCGGGCCTTCCCAAAGCCTCTGTTAGGGCAAACAAATTGCTCAAATCCAATCAGGCTATATTTTGCAAATACTTCAAAACTTCTTCCCGTTTTCTGCTCGAAACCGGGATTTTATCATCATTCAGCATCTGTAAGAATCCTTCCCTGTAGTATTTCTTCACATATTGAAAATTAATCAAAAACGACTGGTGACAGCGTAAAAAGCCCAGGCGTGCAAGCATACTCTCGTATTCTTTAAGTCCCTTTGACACCAGGATTTCACGCTTATTTTTCAGGTAAAATGTGGTATATCCTTTATCACTTTTGCAGTAAATAATTTCTTCAACGTCAACAATTTCAATGTATTCGATACTTTTTAATGCTATGCGCTTGGTACCTGCAACACCTTGAGCTAAATAGTGATTTCTTGCTACCTCCAGTTGCTCACGGTCAAAATGTTCCTGTTCCCGCTGACGATAGCACCTGTTTAATACTTCAGCCAGTGCAATTTCGTCGATGGGTTTTAACAAATAGCCAAAGGCACCCATATTAAGGGCCTGAATGGCATATTCATCATAGGCTGTAAGAAAAATGACCTGAAAGTCTTCAATACCCATCTCATTGAAGAGGCTAAAACTGTCGCCATCTCTGAGCCGGATGTCTGCCAATATAATCTCTGGTTTAAGTAAAGGGATTTCCTGAGCTGCCTTAGCCACATCTCCTGAGTAACCCACTACTTCAAATTGACCAATTTTTTGCACAATCTGTAATATGTGCTGCATAATATGCATTTCATCTTCCAGCAGATAAAGTTTCATCGCTATTTGTTTAATCATTTATTAAAGGCACCCTGATCTCAACCAGAACCCCTGTGGCACCTTTGCTATTTTTCTCTTCTACTTTATAACCTGCCTCGTGTCCAATGGATCTGAATAGTACATCCAGCCTGTCTTTCAATATTACCTGGGCGAGTGATGTTTTCAGTTTTTCAGTTTTCTCTTTCCTGTTGATGCCAATACCATTATCATCAATGGTGATTACAAGCTGATTGGTTTCGGTTGTAAATGAAACAATGAGCCTCCCTTTGTAATCGATATTTCTAAACCCGTGTTCAATTGAATTTTCTATAAAGGGCTGAATAAGCATTGGCGGAATCATGGTATCGTCCAAATTAAGCGTCTGATCGGTTATGATTTCATAATCAAAAAGCCCCACATAACGCATTTGTTGTAGTTGAAGATAATTATTTAAGGAAGCTATTTCTTCATTCAGATCAATAAATTCTTTGCGATTTTGCTCCAATATACTTCGCAACAATTGAGAAAAGGCACTCAGGTAGCGCACAGACTGCTTGGTATCACCTGAAGCGATTAACCCTTGTAAGTTGGCTATAGAATTGAATACAAAATGAGGGTTAAGCTGCGCCTGAAACAGTCTTTGTTCTATACATAAGCGTTTATTTTCTGATTCGAGCAATTTATTTTTACCTTTTAAGCGCTGTTGCCTGTAAACGATGTAGAAAAAAGACAATCCTCCTAAAAATATCAGTAAGGCCAGGCCGAGTGTCCACCGTTGCTGGACAATAATTTTTTGATAAAGTGTATTTCGGCCATTAAGCTCCGTGATACTTCGATCCTTTTTTTCTGTTTCATACTTCTCGTGCATTTCTGCAACCTTAACAGCCTCTATTTCTGTAATATCCTTAATCTCTATTGTATATGCGGAATCTGCTGCCTCTAAAGCCCTGGCAAAGTCTTTTTTCATTTTGTAGGCATTTTTCAAGCCATTGTAAAACATACTCTTACTTTTAGCTGAAGAATTTTTCCCTTCAAATGCAATTCCTTCAAGATAATAATGAATGGCAGAATCAGGTTGTCCGCCCATTTCAAAACTTGTTGCCAGATTATTAAAAGCGGTACCATTTAAGTTCTTTTTGCGCTTTAAATAATTAAAATAAACTTTACTGGCAGCTATAGCTTTTTCATTTTCCCCTTGCTGAACATAAATTTGAGCCTCATTATCATAAGTTCGGGCAAGGGCCAGGCTATCGTTAATATTTTTGGCCAGTACCCTTGCCTTGGTATTAAAGTCCATCATTTTTTTGAAGTCGTTCATTCGTGAAGCCAGAAGAAAGCAGATATCAAAATATCGCTGCTGAATAACACGATGCATCCGGTAGGGATGACTTTTGTGGTAACGTTCTATATAAATTAGTGCATCCTTTTCATTATAACTCTGGTAGTATGCTTTGGCGAGCAAATCGTAAAATAAATAGGTGATTTTACTATTGCTCCGTTCAGCTGTCTCCATTTTGCCAAGCATCCGCTTCATCATGGCCGCCTCTATTACCACTCCATTACCGGAACTGTTGTTCAAAACACTATAATCACTTAACAGATCCGTATCGTTTGTACCTCCTGGTCCCTTCATATGCCTATACTCAATAAGGGCACTGTCACGTTTTTTTTCCAGAATCATTTTCTTTGCCCTAAAATAATGGTAAAAGGGATTATGTACCGCATTTCCAGATTTTTCAAACTGTTGTACAAGTCCATGGATCGTTTTATTATATTGAGGGGGAGACAGTGTATCTAAAGAAATAACGAGGGTTAAATAATCAGTCTGGCTGGTTTGACCTGCTGCCTGGCCGGAGGTTTTCCCGGTAGGGTCATTTTTTTGTTTGCATGAAAAAACCATAAACAGCATGATTACACCGATAGTTTTCCAAATATTTTTGGTATTTAAGTGCTTAATGCTGATATGAGGAGAATGCATAATACAGAACCGGTTATTTAATAAGGAATAGATTTTTTGCTAAAGATATTAATAGCAAACTATCCTCAAAAATACCACTGCACATTTAATCGTTTCCGTTCAATATCCGCAGGATTTTATGGGATATCCGAAAATTGAGGAAGCACATGCCTCATGAATTTACCTTCTCTAAATAAAGCTCTGGCAAAATTATTTTGATTTCTTGCTGTAAATCTTCATTTTTCCAATAAACCACAAAATTGACTTTAGCACGCTTCAAAAAATATCCTCCATTTCTTTTAGCAGCCAAGGTCTCCAGGAATTTTTTTGAAAATTTCAAAACCATCTTACCTTGTTTATTTAGACAACCTTCTTCCCTTATTTCTAACATTTCACCACTTATCATGTTCTCAATGTGCTGTTGAACATACCTAAAATATCCAAGGTTGACATTTTCATGATGCAACTGTATAATATATTCCTTTGGAAGAGCAAATTTCTCTTGATTATCTATCCGCAATAAATTATCTGCAGAAAGATCATCAAGAAAATTCGAATTCAAATGAACTGTCAAGTTTTGTTTAGCTCTTGTCAATGCAACATACAATTGTCTTCTTGCTTCATCAGAAGTTGAAATGAAATTTTCAAGTAACAAAAAAACATTATCAAACTCTCTACCTTTAGCTTTGTGAATAGTTGAAACGAAAATGACTTCCTTATTCCCGTTAAAAAAATCTTCTAATTTGGATTCACGAATAAAAATTTCCAAATCAGATTTATATTTCTTTTTTGTATTCGTTACTTCAAAATCTTTTATAATGTTTTTACAAACATCTAACAGAGTGCTACTATAAAATTCACTAATCAGTTGGCGTTTTGCATTTTCCCATAGATCATCATTGATTACGAAACTATCATCTTTTAGATTTAAGCTATCCAGAAAAAATCTAATTTCTTGAAGATTATATAAATTGAAGTTATCGTTTGCTTGAATCAACTTTGCCGGAACGTTGTTTTTTAGCAGTTGTCCTGTAATCTGTATAGCTTCTTCATTTGTTTTCGTAAGGATACATGTAGATCCTGTTAACTCAGAATCCAATATATCTTTCACAACTGGATCAATCAGATTTCCATTTTGATATTTAACTATTTTTATTTTCCCATTGTCCTCTTGAACTGCAATAATTTGTGTTTGCTTTAATCTATTAGCAACACGTTTAATGAATTGATTACTGAATATAACGAGATTATTTTTACTTCGATAATTTTCAACCAATTCATACTTAGCCGTTGATTCTATTCGGATGAATTTCTCGAGATATCTTGAACTCGCTCCCCTAAATTCATAAATATTTTGATCATCATCACCAACGGCAATCACCCTCATTTCATCATTCCGTTCCATTAAGGTTTTAATCAGATCAAATTCATCTTGATCCATATCCTGAGCTTCGTCAATTACCAAAACGGTTTTTGTGATTCGATTTGGTTCAACTTCTCCGTTTTTAATTTTTTCAATTGTCTTTTTTAGGATTAGATCAGAATTTTCCAGGTTACCCACTTTCCCCAGCAAGTCAAAACAATAAGAATGAAAGGTTTTTATTTCAATGTAGTTAGCCGCATTTCCGATAAGAGCGAGTAATCTTTTTTTAAACTCTGTGGCTGCGGCTCTTGAAAATGTAACCATCAGCAATTGCTCATGTTTCACATCCTCCATCAAAAGTAAAGAAGCAAGTTTATGTACAAGTAATCTTGTTTTTCCACTTCCAGGCCCAGCAGCAACAACAATGTATCTAGATTCGTTGTCATTGATAATCTTTAATTGCGTTGGAGATAATTCTCCAAAGAGCTGCCTGAATTTAGCGGGAGTTAAATTTCGTTTGATTTCATTTTGCCTGCTTCCCTTAAAATATTTATTCAAAAATGAACCATAATTCAGTTGGAAATAGTCATCCACAAATTGCAATGCATTCTTATAATCGATAATCATTTTACTTGCATATTCACCAACAATATGGATTTGCTGGATTCTATTTTCATAAAACTGATGAAGTTTCTGATAATCTTCCTTCGTATAGCGCTTTTTATTATCTTCTTCAGTACGTTCGATCGTCAAACGATTATATACAACTAAAAAACCACCTTCTATTTTAATCGCTTCAATTCTCGACAAATAGAACAATGTTTCTTCAATATCATTCAGATCTATATTTAAACGTAAATTAATCCCATTTTCATAAGCTGTTCTTAATTCATAAACAGAAAACTCAATTAATACTTCTTCTTTATCCTTGATGGCATTTGGAAGGTTTAAATTACTTTTATCGTATAAAAATTCGACTATAAACTTAGCTAGTTCATGTCGTTTTTCTAATTTTTCTTTTAAGGATTCTCTCGGGTGCAAGCATAATACCCTTAAATGATTTTTTGAATGATCCAAACTCCGCCTTTTAATCCAATTTTTAATTGCCCAAAAATTGATAACCGTTTTTATTTTTGCAGCATTTACATCTGTACATCCATATGCTTCAGCTTCTTCATTTAATTCTTTGAAGTGAAAGTTTTTCTCTTCTTCATCAAAAATCTGAAGTAAAAAACTTTCAATTTTATTAAAGGCCTCTACAATACTAAAAGAACGGTTTTTCTGCTCTCCCTTTTTAATAAACGCAGTTAAATCTTTTGTATCAGCTAGAATAGACTCTTCACGAAGAAGATTTACAATATTGATGACTTCTTCCTTTACAATCCCTAAATGATCACTGATGTAGTCAATTCTCGATTCTGCAGATTCTTCATTCAAATGTTTTTTGCTTTTGCTCGAAAAAAGTTTTTTGATAATTCTAATGGCTTTCTCTTTTCGGCTCTCATCTATTTTTTCAGATTCCCTGATTTTACTTACTGCCTCTTGAGCATTTCTAGCAAGAATGCTATTTGCGAAAACCCGAGGCATATTTTGTCCTCGCTTTAAATATCCTGCATCTTCCAGCGCAGCAATTGCTGTAGTTACCCTGGTTTCTATTTCCGCTACACTATCATCCCAGCCCGCTTTTCTGGCAATCTCAAGTGCAGAATTAGATGCCTTTGAACGAAATTTTGTGATTTCTTTTATTGCTTTCCAAACCTGCTGAATTTCCTTAATGGAAAGCTTTGTTTGATTTAATAAAATAAAATGTTTTCCAAGGTCTTCTTCATTAAATAAAACAAAGCAGTCCGCAATAATATTTTCATCTCTCCCTGCCCTACCTGCCTCTTGCACATAATTCTCAAGAGAATCAGAAATTTCATAATGGATAACCATACCTACATCTTTTTTATCTACCCCCATTCCAAAAGCAGAAGTAGCAACCATTATTTTCGTTTCTCCATTAATGAAAGTATTTTGGTTTGAAGATTTTTCTTGTTTATCCATTTTGCCATGGTAGGGTTTTGCATTAAAACCGTCCTTAGCCAATCGTTCAGCAAGTAAATAAGCCTTCTTTGTTCGCGAAACATAAATTATTGTTGGACAATTCTTCTCTTCAATTAATTCCCTTACTGCTAAATACTTCTCTTCTTCATCAGTTTTTTCGAAAACCCTATACTGAAGATTTGTTCGAGAGGCTGTTGAAGAGAACACTTTAAGATCAAGAGATAATTTTTCTTTAAAATACTCAACAATATCTTCAATCACTTTCTGCTTTGCTGTAGCTGTGAAACAAGATACGGGAATAGCATCATCAAGTCCCTTCTTCTCCTGAATTAACTTAATAAAATCACCGATGTATAGATAATCGACCCTAAAATCTTGCCCCCAAGAGGAAAAACAATGTGCTTCATCAATTACAAAGCGAGTAATTTTTCTTCCCAAAACTAAGCGTTCTATAGTTTTAGAACGCAGAGACTCGGGCGAAATATAAAGAATACACGCTGAACCGTCTTCCACTCTTTCAATGGATTTTGCCCTTTCTATCGGATCTAGCAAACCATTTATCGTAACGGCATCCGTAATCCCAACTTTTTCAAGATTATCTACCTGATCTTTCATTAAAGATTGTAGAGGAGATATCACAATAGTTAACCCATTTGAACTTTCTCCACTCATCAATGCAGGAACTTGAAAGGTAATAGATTTACCACCTCCGGTTGGAAAAACCGCAATTAACGAATTATTTTGAACAGCAGCTTTTACTGCGCTCTCTTGCAGCGGTAAATCTCCATAAGTCCTGTATGAACTATGCCCAAAAAATTTTTTTAAGCCTTTATGTATATCTAATGCAGAATTACAGTAAGAACAACCACTTATACACGGCTTGTTTCGGAGTTTAAATATTATTTTTTCCACCTCTGGGTAGTTTTTTAATACCCAGGGTGGAGTGATGGAACGAAGTTTCTTATGGCTGACTAAGGCGTTGATTAGCGACAAACTATAAGCCAGTTCAACAGGTTGGTTTGAAATTATTCTTAACAAATCTACTTGTTCACAAATTTCACCTTTGAATTTTTGAAAAATAAGTTTTTCAAGATCTAAGTTTAAGCTTGAATAACCCAGGACATGAAAAAACGCAGAAAATTCTTTCTTATCATGTAAAAGAAGGTAGAAAATTTTTTGGAGTACTTCATTTATGTGTTTAAAGGAAGAAATTTCATCATGAAATAGATCCTTAGCTTTTATTGAATCATTTAATGGATTATTTGCATCATCGGATTGAAGTTTATCATCTTTTATTAAAGCATGATAGGGCTTTGTTGGAAAAAGAAGTGGGGATAAGTAGAGTGTATCTATAATTCTGACCGATGTAGCGCTTGAATCATTTATTATGCTTCCAATATATTTTATGTCGTGATTAATAATATTATGTCCACAGAGATATTCTGCGTCATTTATAAACCTAACAAATGCTGTTATCGAGGCATTGTGTAAATTGCTTCCATCATTCTTAGTGGCTCCAATATCCAAAATCCTGCCACTTTTAGGTTCAATCTCAGTATCAATAAATACGATTGAATTCCCAGTATATTTTTGTTCGTGAATCAATAGTTTCCCTTAAAGTTATCGCCTATACAAATCTAAAACGCTCTTTAACACACTATATACCAACAACTAAAACAACATATCAAAATTAGCGTCAACAGCTAAATTTAATAAAAAGTTCTTTTATAACCTACAAACACTTTAAACAACGATCTTCCAATCATGAAGATCAACTATTTTATTAGACCAGAGAGCTTATGTAGTATCAATACACCACCTGTCTTTATGATCCACTATACCGACGATAAAGTTGTACCTGTATCCAATACGCTAAATTATTATGAAGCCCTGGTAAAAAATGGCATAAAAGCCGAAGTGCATGTTTATGCTGCAGGAGGACACGGATTTGGTCTTAACAACTCCAGCCGAACTGATAACTGGATGGATACATTTGTAGCCTGGATGAAACAGATGAAATTATTACCGGAATAATCTATTCTCTACCCCCTTTTAAACCACTGTAATCCAGCGCTTAAAATATTATTTTGAAATATGGATGGAAAAACACGATTGCTGGTTTGCTGTATCCGGTAAAAATTGTGCTCGCAGGCCCTATGCTTCCGTTACTTAATCTGCCTGATCCACCTCCCCCGTTTTTGGTTATCGGCTTTGCCATTTACTGGACAATCCTTGCAAGCTTTATTCATTATCTGATTGGCTGGATTAAAGGATTAAATCATCGGGAAAATTATTAATGGATAAGCAATTTTAAAAACGCCAAACTTTTCTTAGCTATATCATGTTCATTTGCCAGTTACCCGTTATAAACAGACGGATTACTGACAGATAAAACACACTGATATGGAAAGCAACCCCTACAATTTCCTGATCCTTGCAGCGGTAGTGGCATGCATTGCCTGGACCATTACCAAAGAGGAGGTTTTTAGAGAGTCTCGTGAGTTTTGCGTAGACAAATCAAAGTCGTGCAACACGGTTTGGAAGCGAAAATTCTTTTATGTGTTTACCTGCGAATATTGTTTCAGCCATTATGTTACCATTTTATTGCTGGCAATTACCGGGTACAAAATGATATATGATAACTGGATCGGTTTTGTGGTTTCAGGATTTACCATTGTCTGGACAGCCAATATCTACATGAGTCTGTATGCCTTAATCAGGATAGATCTTAAAAAAGAAAAGATCGAGGCCGAGGAAACGGCACTTAAACTCAAAAAACTTGAAGATAAAAACCAAGAAAAGCGTGAATAACCTGGCGAACACTAGCTATCACAATTTATAGTTTTAGGGACGAATAATCAGTTAATCGAGGGTATTTTTCTCTCCAAATTCTTTTCGCTATTGCGGTCATGGCCTTTTATTTATTTTATAAAAAAACCAGGTCCTGCGCATGAGCATAACGGCAAAAACAATAAAAATAACATTCCCTGCATTCATAACCCGAACCTCATTTTGTAAAAGCTATTATTGATGTTACCAGATGAAGAAGCGGTATTCATTTCTGATAACACTACACTCCTGTTACCCATTTTTTTCATAGTACCAGTTCAACAACGTTATCAAAAAAATGTTTGACGATCCTCAGGTGATTTTAAAAATAATCTTCCGGCATGCTAAGCCCTTTTCATGGCCTGAGGTTGTAAACAAAGTAAAACCTATTTTGAAAGCGCGTGTTCTAGGTAATAAAGAAAAACATCATTACCATGGAAAATACAGAAAATACCGTTCAGGTACTAAATGATCTTATTGAGATCAACAACGACAGAGCAGATGGATTTGACAAAGCTGCTAAGGATTTAAGCGAAGAGAATATCGACCTGAAGGCCGTTTTCGAGAAGCTTGCCGCGGGTAGCCGAAGTAATGTAACTGAGCTGGCAGGTCTTATCGGTCAACACGGAGGCGCTCCTGACCAGGGAAATACGATATTGGGCAGTCTTCACAGGGCCTGGATAGACATTAAAGCAAGTTTTGGTGGCGACGGCCGACATAGCATACTCGAAGAATGCGAGCGTGGTGAAGATGCCATTAAAAAGGCTTATCGTGATGCACTCCAGGAAAATGATTTGGGCGAGACAGTAAGATCAGTACTTTTATCTCAACAGGAAGGCATTAATGCCAGTCATGATTCCATAAAAGCATTAAGAGACGCGCATGCATAAAACCATAGGTTATGCGTAAATGTGAAGAGGTTGCTTTAAAAACGCAACCTCTTTTTTGTTATAACTTATCAAGCTTAAAATAACCCAGATGAATTTCGTCTTCATCAAGGTTTTCCTTTGTATCTGCTATATGGATTTCAAAAGCTGATTTAAGCGCGCTGCTCAGGATTTCTTCAATCCTGTAAACATCGTCTACATCAATACCATATTTTTCGTCGATATGAGAGTTTGCCCCTTTTACTGAGGTTTCCTTAAAGAAAACGGTTTGTTTAGAATCCTTCATGGCCAAAGCCTTATCTGGATGAACCGAAAGTACTGTGTAATGCTGTTCTTCCAATCTGCCATGGCTGTAGCCACCCAGGTTGATAAAAAATAGCCTGAGGCCATTATCGTTTTCAGCAGGTTGCGAATCTTTTTCCCGCACACGAATGCGATAACCATCCACATTGGTTACCACTCTCCATCCATCTACATGCAAACTCTTTCCGGCCTCAGGCCAGAATGCCTGCATTTGAGGCACCAGATCCTTTAAACTGCTCCCAATACCAAAAAAATAATCATGTTGCTCCACATTTCTTTTGGGAGCCTTTGACCCCAACAGCACCATAAACAGTTTAGGCTCCTGCGTTGCATCGTTCGAATTCAATGTCATCAGCTTAAAAATTATTCCATATCAGTTAAATATTTTTTCTGTTATACGGCCTGAAGCTTCCTCACAGAAATCCAGACCAGAGTAATCAGGATTATAACCACCTATAAAGGGTACAGCCATCATATATATGCGCTGATTATGCCCGCCGTAACTATCTACCAGCTGAAAATGATCATTAATAGCAATGCCCGATACCCGAAGGTGATATCGTCCGTTTTCATCCTTTCCGATGGGATGATCACCTGCATCCATCAGCGCCGCAGCACGAGCAGCATTGTTGAACCTTAATGAAGCGGGGCTTGCTGTACCTTGTTCAATTAATGAAGGGTATGGCAGCTGATCAAATGATAGCTGTGGCTGACCCCTGCAATCTATAAACAATGGATAATGTATTTTTCTTTCGTGTTTTGTTGCACCATCAATGATGATATCGGCTCCCCCTTTATCCGATGGAATGACCACACTATCAGAAGAGACAGCAATCAGTTCGAGCACGCCAGCCGCATTAAGTGCCAACAGTTCTTCGGCAGACACCTGGGGTACAAAAGCAATCACCAGCGAAATTAATGGCATAAGTACTTCTTTCAAACGAAGCATATCTTCGGCAGAGAAATATTTAGCCGGATAATTCATGGAGAAGCTCAACACGGCCAACAGCTCTTTCCAATGAATAGACTGTTTCCTGTTAATGGATTTCTGGGCCTGGGTGTATTCGGCCCTGAAAAGCACAAATGGATCTAATTCCTCGCGCAGCGACATCATCTTGGCAACAAAGGCTTCCAGATTCAGGTTGCTGATCTCATTATAAAATTCGGGATCCCGCTTTTGTAAAGGCTCCAGAAAACTTCGTTTAAAAATCTCATCCAAAGGCAAAAAACCGTCGTTACTTTCCCTGATTGCAGCTAATTCAGCCTTAGAGAGCATCCCCTGACTGCTAAGTGTAGAATCATCCAGGTGAAAACGGATGGCAGGGAGCATTCCTCCACGGCTGTGCATAACGATCTTAAAGTTTGGACAGGATGAATCCCGGCGGTAGGCCAATTGCTGATCATTATCGCGGTAGAATTCTCCGTTTTCACGGGCAAGCGTTCGCACAGCATCTATTGCTGTAAGCGATGCCCCTAGAATACCCACCTCATGATTAACCTTTTGCCTGATCCGGTGTGGCGGATAAGGGGCATCATAATAGCCTGGTGTATCGTGTTGGCTGCCAGCAGGCCAGTGATGTCCTGTACAAACCACTACCCGATCATAGCTATACGCTTTACCCTTGTTGGTATGAACAACCACCTGATCTGCATCGGGTTGATCTGCAATATCCGTAACCATAGAATTAAGCCTGATGTTAATTTTAATGCCCAAATCAAGACCTTGCTTAATTATTGCCGAAAACTGATCTGAAAGATAGTTACCGAAGAGCAAACGTGGCAGTACTTTGTAATCATTAAATCGCTCAGCACTGATGTTAAACCGCGAGAGTGTATCTGCATTTACCGTATTGAGCCATTCAGCTACCGGATGAACGAGCAGCGGTATTTCATTGGCCGATACATTGGTTACATGTTCATCGCCTGCTCCCTGCCGGGAGTAAGGCATCCCCGATCCCAGTTTATCTCCCCGTTCGAAAATGTCAACACGAAAATTCTTTCTACCCGATTCTATTAAACGTTTCAACAGAAACATTCCGCTGGGGCCTGCTCCCAGAATGGCAATATTAAGTTCTTTTTCCAATTTCAATTCGCGTTATATCTGCCCCATGGGCATTGTTTATAACCACATCTTTGTGAAAAGGGTTTTGCTTAGTGCAAAATATTAATTTATTTGTCTGCCGAAGGAAGGTTCTGTGCGAATATGAATAGGCCTTTAGAAGAAAATTAACTGCGCGGAGCCCTTATGTTCAGGTTAACCATGAGATACGCTTTGCTCTTTATCGTTCTTTTCTGGATGTTTTCCAGTAAGCAATAACTCCTGTTGACCATAAGGCCCAAAAAATCAAGACAGGTTGAAAGAACAACCTGATCAGTCTGGCCTGGTCGGTATTTAAGCCAAAAGCATCCTCCTTATTTAAGTATTGCGCAATGTTTCCGGGAAATACCAGTACATAAAAAACCGCCAGTATGAAACCGATTTTTAACTGCTGCTTTTCCCAAAAGATCATGGCCAGGCCGAGTGCAATTTCTACAACTCCGGAAGCGATTACCACAAAATCTTTTCCCAGTGGGAGCCATTGTGGTACCTGTGCCTGAAACTCCTCACGTTGGAAGCTCAGGTGTCCAATTCCAGCCAACAACATGGCCATACCTAATAAAATCCTGAATATTTGTTGCGAACGGCTTGTTTTTACTTGCATAGGAATCAATTGATTACCTAACAGATAGTTGTAGCCGAATGTTTGCTTCCGTAGTGAAATTGATAACGGCAAGAGAATAATTAATACTTTCTAATGCACCAGGTAGTCATACTCCTCATGTTCTGAACATTGGTTGTTTTTATGGGCTCATGGAGTTCTGCCCCTAGCTTCTTTGTCAACCGGAGTAACATTTCCTGATTAACCAGAAATCTTTCTGACCCATCCGGAAGCAGATATCTCCCGTTTCCAATAAACCTTACTGCCGATTCAATGCCTATTTCTGAAGCCAGGCGACAGAAAAAATAGCCTCCTGGCCGAAGTACCTGCCACATAGCATTCAGCATGGTCTCAAAATGAGCAAGATCTTCTGCGAAATGCAGTACTGCACTACTGATTACCAGGTCAAAGCTTTCAGGCACAAAGGGCAACTGCTCTACAGCTGCCACCAAAAAGTTTTCTGCTGGTTTAACCTGAGGAAATGCGCTGGCCAGCTTTCTAACCTGTGCAATAGCATCCTCATTCTGATCTACACCATAAACCTCCAAACCGCTTTTTAAAAAGTAAAGCAGATTTCTTCCGCCTCCACAACCAGCATCTAAAACTGATCGGCAGTGGCTATACGTCCCTTTCAGTAACTGATCAAACAAATAAATATCAATATTTCCGAAATTGTCCTGAATATCCTGCTTTATCATCATTTGCATGCAAAGATATAAACAATGATTAAGGCAAACAATCAGTATGGCTTTTCTTAGCAAACCGGCCCTGTTTCAGTTTTCAAAACAAGTTACCGTTCCTGAAAATTTATTTTCCCGCTTACTCCTCAATTATAGCAGTACCCTGGGCTTTCCGGGTTTCCAGGCCTTGTTTCATAGCCTGAATTTCTTCTGCACTATGGCTTTGCCATACGGTTACTTCTCCAATTACCTTAAAAGGTTGTTCAGAGCGGTAAGACATTGTTGGATTTCCCGGAAAGCGCTTATTGGTTACGTTCGGATCATCCTCCAGCACTCCGGTGGCTTCTACCAAATAAATCCTTTCCCGCCCAGTTCCTGATGCAAGTTCAGCGCCCCATATTGCCGCATTCAGCGTGGCCGATAAATAAATGTGTTTCAATTGCCGGTCTACAAAATTGGAATTGAATCCAGTCGAAATCAAATCTCCAACCTTCAGATCGGCCTTAGTACCGTGAAAATAAGTTTGCTTAAAAAGCGGCAGAACGGCCGCAGTATCTTCATTATTTATACTCATCGTATTGCAATTAGTTACCTGCTTAACTCAACGCAAAAATACGGCTTTCCTTATCCTGCTGATAGGTAAAATATAGCAGATACGATCATGGAAATTTCGGCGACCTTGAGTTTTTACCCGCTTCGGGCATTCGCTAAGTGGTTCTGGCGTATACCAGCCTTTGCTCACAGTCGCTAAAACCTCGATGGCACAGGCATTAAAATCCGGCATTTACCTTCCTCTACTCATCCCAGGCGATCACGTTCTTCTCCGTTACTTTTTCCTCTACTGCCTCCACCACTGATTTAAAAACCACTGGCTGGCCATCTCTTAAGCGAAAGACATGTGTAATCGCCGCCGCCTGCCTTTCTCTCGAATATGAACG
Organism: Pedobacter sp.; assembly: GCF_965279535.1. Classification (NCBI taxonomy): domain Bacteria; kingdom Pseudomonadati; phylum Bacteroidota; class Sphingobacteriia; order Sphingobacteriales; family Sphingobacteriaceae; genus Pedobacter; species Pedobacter sp. The sequence goes on along the minus strand of NZ_OZ257244.1, from coordinate 5,360,981 downwards.
GGCACCATCCACTAAATACTGAATTCCTGTAACAACTATCAATAGCAGATCTCCTTTTAAATCAAGCTCCAGTTTCTTTTTGGCAGATGGCAGTGTTCGTCCAATTAAGTTTCCCATGGTCATCAGGCTACTGTATTCAGTCCGAAAATCATACTTAAGAATGCTCAGTTGCAGCATCACCTGATTAAAACCTGTTGCTACTGTCCTAGCACCTTCATTCTTATCTGCCTGAAAATCAATAACCAAAGCTCCTTTCAAATCTATATCAACCTTCGGAATTTTAAACAATAAACTGTCCAGCCTGCAATGTTTATTGAATTGAAAATTAAGCAACTGACTGAAATCGCCATCCTGAACCTTTTTTTCGCCTTGTTTAATTTTAGGTAGTGGTCTTATCACATCATAAAAACGGGCATTTAGTCGGTAATGCAGTCCGTTATCCCCATATTCCTCCACCATATCCGCAAACGCAGTCCTTACCTTTTTACTGTGTTTACTGGCTTCTGCTAGGTCGTTTCCACTGCGCACACTCGCTTCAGATAACTCGTATTTTTTTTTGGATAGTTCTTTTACAACGGTTTGGCCATTTTGGTTAGCGTATACCTTGTTCCCCACTTTCCCCGAAAGTTTCGAACCGTTTTTTTGAATCGCCATTTTTCCGTAACTTTGATCATCAAAATTAGCTTACTAAAGTTAAGCATTAATCTACACAAAATCAAGCAAATACTCAGTCCCAGGTCAAGGGTAAGTCAAAGGCAAATCAAGGGTAAGTCAAGGTCAAGTCAAAGTATTACCCGGTAATTACCCGGGGTTTACTTGGGCATTTCCTGCCTGCTATTTACATTACAACGTGTGATTAATACCTCTCTTACCTTGCATCACGGATAGATTACATTAACTACTGCAGAAAACTATCCAGATAACCGAATAAAGTTTCCGTTTGCTTCATCAGACTTACATGTCCCTGCGAAGGGATAATGGCCAGTTGCGATTTGGGCATGGCACCAAAATCGGCACAGATAGCACCTCCCAGTAATTGATAGGTTTTTATCAGCTCTATTTTATCCATTCCATCATTATCACCTGCAATCAGTAACACCGGGGCAGTAATCTTTGCAATATTCTCTTCGCCCATATTGTATGGTTCGCCAGCCAGTGCAATCATCTGCTCCAGGAACTTTGTCCATTTTGTTTTATCGGGCGCTACCGCATCGTATGCTGCTTGCATAGGCGTATTTACAAAAAATTCGGGCTTCATATTCTTAAACGCAACATTTACTTCAGGCATCCAGCCGGTACTTTTATACGGTGCAGAAATGACCACTAATTTCCTTACCCGTTTAGGCTGCTGTATGGTCAGCTGATAAGCTATAGAACCGCCAAAACTATAACCCACTACATCGGCACTGTCAATTTTCAGGTAATCCATTACACCAGCCACATCACTTGCCAAAGTTACACGTGATAACTTTCTATCTGAAAATGCGGTATGCCCATGTCCCTGCAATTCAAGCGCAATTACCTTTCTTGTTTTAGACAATTCGGAAATGAATTGAGCCCAATTTGTTTCAATGGTCATGTAAGCTCCATGCAATAAAATCACAGGTTTACCCTCACCATATATTTCGTAGTAAACTTCTATTCCGTTTACAGGGGCGTAACCCGTGCTGGCGGGTTTTACTGTTTGACCGTTTGATTGTGATGCTGTACTCATAATGATAGCGATTAGTAGTATGGTTTTAATCAGACCATGTTTTTTAAATAAATTTTCCATAACCCTTCAAATCAGTTTGAAAATTGTTGATACTTCAAAGATAGTGTTGATTTGAGCACTTGAGCGACCATAAAGCGACGAATTAGAGGGTCAATTGTGACAAAACATCTTGCCTGCAAGGAGAAAAGAATTAAGGTAATTTTTAAAAGATAAGGGTATTCAACCAGATCTTTCATGAAGTGATGCTGAAAATCCTTGCATCTCTTCAGGATATGATTGGGATGTGTTTCGAACCTGGACAAGCCTAAACTAAAATAATTTCTGCTGTGTAAGCTCAAACTGATTCGCATTTTCTATTTTAACCATCAGGCCATACCGGATGGAGGTGGAATAACCGCCGCCTTCTGTTGATTCTCTGTATTCAGCAGCCTCTATGGCAAATCTGCTTATTTTACTCCAGGGGGATCTGAAGATCTGGTGAAAGGCGAAAGGCACCTATACCATGTAGTATCTCGACAATATCACGCCCATAACACAGCTTAATTCCCTGCGGCGAAAAATTGATTTTCTTTTTAACGCCCCATATATAACCAGCCAGTACAACGAGTGGAAATCAACCAACAAGCAAATACAAAGGGATTACCCCAAAGATTACTACAAGGATGACATCGGTGAGGGTTTTCTTCTGCTCAATAATCATTAAGGTCTCCATCGGCTTAATTGTATAACAAAGATGCTCAAGGTGACACAATTAAACTACTACCAATGCCAGATAAAAGGTTAATCCTGAATAATTTTAATCTCAAACGTTATAAATGCTATACTTGTATGTAGTTTGCCAATCTGTAAAAACCGATGATCAAATATTTAACTTTTAGCTTTGCTATATCCACAATCTCCTGGGTAATCGGGATTGTTGTAAATGCTATTTTAATCAAATCTCCCTATTATAATCAGAAATTATCAAACCTTAATTTTATCAAAAGTGATCGTTTGAATAAGCTTATTGGAATTGAAATTTTTAAACGCATGATCATTTTCTCCCCGCTCAAATATTTCAATCCTAAGCTTTCGATAAAAAAGCAGGTTAAGGTATCAGAATTGCCTGATCTGCGCCGGGAAATGACTATCGCCGAAATCAGTCATTTAATTGCCTTTGCTTTTGTAATGATATTTGTTATAATTAAACTACTGAATGGCCAATACGCATTTGCACTGGTAATGCTGATCATAAATATATTAATGAACCTGTATCCTTCATTGTTGCAACAGCAAAATAAAAGGAGGATCGATAAATTTAGCAAAATCATGACCCTCCGGGAGGCAGCACCTCATCTTTCAGAGGCTTAAAATGGCTTGAAAGCAGCAGCTTTGGCGCTATCTTTCCAGATTAAGGTGTTTAAATAGTGCTTTGGTGATGATTTTTACATTTTCAGCAAGCTGGGCATAACTGCAGTGTTTCAATGCCATTGGGAAAGGAATTCCGGATTGCTTTTCAACCAGGTCTATGCTGATCACAGATTCAGCCTTAATAACATCGTCGCCTTGCAGTTCCCGGTATACCTCGAGGGCAAATTCCCGGTTATCGCCAAGATTAAAACACCCGTAGCTTTCTATCCCTTTGAGGGTTTTCATATTCAGTGAAATTTCATAGCGTGATTCCATAATGAAAATAAAAGAGCCACCTAATGGCAGCTCTTTGCTTTTGCTGTTCCTGTAAGTTATCTGATCTCAATCTGACGGCTTTGCATTTTTGCTTCCTCTTTTTTGGGGATATCAATGCATAACACGCCTTCCTGATATTTCGCCTCAATTCCCTGAACATCTGCAGAATCAGGCAAAGTAAACGAGCGGACAAAAGAGCTGTAACTAAATTCCCGCTTGTTAAAACTCCGCTCTTGCTGGCTTTCCTGAGCTGATAATTCTACCGAAATATTAAGTAGATTTCTTTCCAGGTTAATGCGAAAATCTTCTTTTCTTAAGCCTGGTGCAGCCAGTTCTACATGATAATGATCCTTACTTTCACTGATGTTGGCGGCAGGTACCCTGCTTACCATTCTGTCTGAAAAGAAAGTGTCATTGAAAATTGAATCGAAAACATCGTTAAAGCCTGTCATCAGGCCATTCTTCTTGTTGGAATTGTCGGAATTAAATTTAACCAGTGTCATAGGTCTGTCCTCCTTAAAAAATTGATTTAATGATTAAAACTTATAAATTAATTAAACTCTCGAACGTTGCGTTCAGCAAAACCTACTCAACCGCTGTGCCAATAGCAAAAAGGGCTGTTTTTCTGAAAATTTTGCACTGTTAAAATGAAAAAATAACAGTGAGAATGTCAAAAATTCAGTTTGAATGCCTGAAATATTGATTTGGTTAGCATTAAAGCCTTATCACGCGCTCCTTTCCATTAATCTTCATTTTACAGCCAACCAGGATTGCAAAGAATCGCTACAATCGTGGCGCTTGAAAAGTAAGTAATTATCCAGAGATGCGTGAGACAAACATAACTTTTTGATTATCAATTAATTTTACTATATTTACAGGATAAATAAATAAAATATAATGCAACAAGGAACAGTAAAATTTTTCAATGAGACCAAAGGTTTTGGATTCATCGTACCCGGTAATGGTGATGCAGAACTTTTCGTCCACGTATCTGGCCTATTGGACAATATTCGTGAGAATGATTCAGTAAGTTATGATGTAGAAGAGGGCAGAAAAGGCCTAAACGCAATTAATGTAAAGCTAGCATAATAACAACCTTCATAAATTGTAGAACATCTACCTTTTGGTAGATGTTTTTTTTTGCCCTTGTTTAGATAATAACCCGGATGTAAATCAGAGTGTGCTGTGTGATAATTAACTTATTTAGCCTTTTTCCAGCTTAATGACACTTTACTATTACCCGCAATAAATGCTTCAAGATCTGTTTTTCGATCATAGCAGGCTTGCAGTTGTCCAGCGGAGAGTGTAAAACTATACCTGGTATCCATTTTCTCATCGCTATCCGGAACAACCCGGAGACGTGCCTCGGTTTGAACATCTCCTTGTAAATGGAAACTGACCTTTCTACCTGATCGCCGGATACCGCCTATCGGGACATCACAAAAAACGAGAAAACTTTCTTCCTTAATCCGGATGAAATGTCTGGGAAGAATACCAAAAGCGTTCCCTGCACCATATACCTCTTGCCCAACGGCTCCACTTTTCTCTACCCCATCATGAAGATCTTCAAGTGCAATCCACAAACTGCGGTCTACTTCGCCCATTTTTACCTCTTCAGAAATCATTTGTTCAGGGAGCATTGGAGGGTAATAGAATGGTGCGCGGTTAACCAGGTAACGGATATATTCACTGCAGAGCAGTCTTAAACTTTCCGGAATTGCGACCCCTTCGGCATGCTGGAGATAATCGTGGAGTGCACAAAAAACCTCCTGTTCTTCATAAGCGGCGGTGTAAGGTGCGTCAGTTAGTGGAAAAAGGGCAAAGAAGGTTGGAAAGTGTTTTCCAAAGCCATAATTACAATCCCAAAGCTGTACATTTTGGAAAATTGAAGCCAGGCAGGCATAGCTCAAATCCAGGTATTGCTCCCTGCCTGTAATTTTGTAAAGGCGGAGCATAGCGCCGGCAGCAAATGCCGTATTGTTGGCCTGGTACATTAATTTGAAGCCCTTTTTCTGAAATTTTCTGGCAGCCATTTCTGCTTCCTGAAGATATTTCTTGTTTTCGGTGAGGGCATAAGCCTGAAGCATCACATGGGTGTATAGACCGGGTACATCTACTTCGCCTCCCTTTCCGGGCGAGGTTTCCGCCTTAACCACCTCAAGGGTATCAAGCTTATAGAATACCGGCCACTCATATTTAAAATGCCGGGCTACTTTTATGGCGAAGTCCAGTGAATTAAGAAAAAGCGTATGTGCTATTTTATCCCCCTTAAGGGCAAGTCTGGATAAATTGAGTAAGGGGTGATGAAGATACCAGGAATCCATTACCATTGGATGTTTCTGTTCCTCTTCTCCTTTGAGCTTATCTGCAGCAGCAGGATGCCAACGTACTATCGTACCTAGCTTAGGGTCGTAAAATGCAGCGAGCCCCTTCTTGATTTCTTTCATCACCGGCAGATACTTGCCACTCCATTCAACGTAATCCAGCAGGGGGAGCAAAACGGCAAGCTGAACCATAATTTCAGGAGGAGTTTCATAGTCGCTCACATAAGCATTGAAATATCGATTACCATCCAGCTGCGACCAACAGCCCGGACTTTCTGTCAAATCCTTTAAACCTTTCTCTACGATAGTTGGCCAGTGCCGATAGGTTGTTTGTGGCTTAGGTAGTTTCCTGTATATCGTTGCGAGCATATCAAGATAATCTATACTGAGCATATCAGCACCGCCGGGATTGGATTTGATACACACAAAAGCATCGCTGATAACCACTTCGGTCCCCGCGTCCATTACCTGACTTGGCGCTGCTGGCAAGGAAAGGCCAATCTCAGGCAAATCTCCTCCCACCACTTCAGAAAGTGAAGTTCCGGTATACTCACAATAAGTTGACAGGGCAGTAAGGTTTTGAAAGTAAAGTACGCGCATATTAAGGTCAGGCAAGCTGAAATAAAGCAGGCCGGATCGGGTCCCCTCCTGCCTGTGGTGTATTTCGCCAGCCTGATGATGAGTAAATCTGGCGCGATCTACAGTGAGGATATCGCGTGGCCAAAAGGGAAATGTGGTTTTGGCCTTAACTTTCAGTTTACAAGTTGTCCTGAGAACAAAAAACGGTTGCTCCCCGAAAGTGATCAGGCAACTAAAATCACCTACAATTGCTTTTGCATTAATCCTGACCCCTCCTTTTTCTGCCTTGTAGCGTATTTCACTCAGTGAACCATTGCCCGAAGAAAATGCCCTAAAAAATAGCGGTGTTTCATTTTTTTGCTTATTCCAAACGGATATCCATATGGCATCAGTTATGCTGAAGATTTTCAGTGTAATATCCCCAATTTGACACTGGTGGATAATTTCTCCGGGCAGCTTAAAGGACGCAATAGCAGAAAGCGCCCATGATGATAGTCCACTCATAAGATCTATTCCTTTATTGACTTTTAAAGTTAAATTTGAAACTACCCTTTAGCGGGTAAACTGCTTAATGTTTCATGGTCTTCTTGTCGCTCAGCTTAAGGGGATCATCACCCTGGTTACGTTTATGTGCTGTTATCTTGCTTTCCAAATCCCTGGCCATTTTAAAATGATGATCCAGTATTGGAAGGTTGTTTTTAGCAAATGTGGCAATTTCGGCATCTTTTGATGCAGATGCCCGGTTAAAAAGATCAATTGCTTTTTCATGATCTGTTACCATTAAATGGGCATAATATTCATTTCGCCCATCGTTTTTGAAGGCATCGATCTTTTTAATCACTTCGATCTGACTGGAGGGAAGTTCTTCAGGAAGATGCACACCTTTGGTGCGGGCTAAATCTGTTAGTTTCTGATTAAGTTTACCATGATCTGCAACCATATCCCTCGCAAACTGCTTAACAGATGAGTCCTGACTGGCAATTAGCATTCGTGATGCGGCCTCTACCTCAGTCATTCCGCTTATAGCTGCTTTTTTAAAGAAAGCTATATCAGCCGTATCTAAGGCTTTACTGTGGTCATCCGCTACATGAAGTAACGTATCACGGCTGAGACTATCATTGTTCTGTTCCGTCTTTTTATCTCCCGTGTTGCAAGCCCCCAATAAGAACAGGAATGTTGCAAATGCGTATTGGTATGTTTTCATCTCTTTTACTTGGTGAACACTGCAAGCAGCGTAAAGGTTTGTATTATTTTAGCCAGGTGTCATGTACCATCGTTTAAAATGGTGAATTGTATCGAAGGGCGGCATCAGGCGCTAACCTTCGGCCTCTTCATCACGGTCATCAATAAAACCTCCTACTTCATCTATCAGGTCCTGATCTGCATGATCTTCAATCAAATACCATTTCCCGTCTTTCTTATTTAATTTTCCCAGCACTACGCCATCTATCATTAACAAGTAAGGTTCATCTGGCTGATATTGCATTAATGTGAAAGTATGTTCCTGATGTTTGGAGTCTTTACTCCGATAAGCAAGTTCTAACATATAATTTCTGATTTAAAACATTTAAGGTTTGAGTACAACTTTCACACAATCATCTGTTTTTTCATCAAACATTTTATAGGCATGCTCAGCCTCATCCAGTGGAAGTGTATGGGTAATAATATCATCCAGCACAACTTTTCTTTCTTCTACCAGGCCAATAAGTTTATCAATATAGTTCAATACCGGAGCCTGTCCTTGTTTGATGGTTATCCCTTTATCAAAAATCCTGTATAGGGGAAAGTTATCGTATGGTGAGCCGTAAACACCCATAATAGAAACTGTACCCATTCTTCTAACCGCCTCAAAACACATATCAAGTACTTTCATAGAGCCTTTTTCGAAATTAAATGTGGCTTTAACCTTATCCATTAAGGAGCGCTCGGGTTCAAATCCAACTGCATCTACACATACATCAGCCCCGCGGCCGTTTGTCATTTCGCGGATAGCGGCCACAACATCTACCTGGTGTGGATTAAGGGTTTCGACTTTATTTACCATACGGGCTTTTTCTAATCTGTAATCCAGCGGATCAATGGCTATAACCCTTCCTGCACCGTTAATCCATGCTGCTTTTTGTGCCATCAGGCCTACCGGCCCAGATCCAAATATGGCTACTGTTTCGCCACCTTTAAGCTGCGCCCAATCTATAGCAGACCAGCCAGTTGGAAAAATATCAGTTAAAAAGAGTGCCTGTTCATCACTGAGTTCTTCAGGAACAATCCTGGGGCTTACATCTGCGTATGGCACCCGCACATACTGCGCCTGGCCGCCAGAGTATCCGCCGTAAAGATCGGTATAGCCAAAAAGTGCCGCGCCTTTCTGGTCTGCAACGTTCCCGGCAGGTCCGTAATTTTTATAGTTGGAATTTTCACAGGCTGGTGAGGCTTCATGTGTACAGAAGAAACACTTTCCACAAGAAATCGGAAAAGGAACAACTACCCGATCTCCTTTTTTGAGATTAGTAATCGCTGAGCCTACTTCTTCAACAATGCCCATAAATTCATGCCCCATAATCATGGGGTCTTTTTGTGGAACTGCACCACTTAGGATGTGCAGGTCTGAGCCACAAATAGCTGTTGAAGTTACCCTTAAAATAACATCCCTCGGATCAATAATTGCCGGATCCGGAACGGTGTCTACACGGATATCTCCGGGCTTGTGAAATACTGCTGCTTTCATAGTTACTTGTTTAAGATCAATGCTCGGTCCTCTTATTCAACCCCGTTTTTTGATGCCTGGTTTGTAATAAGCTAAACATGTAAGCTCTAAAGCATAGTTAACCTCCAGAATAAGGTTTAAAGGATTAATATTTCCGCATCGTATCTTCCGGATTTACCCGCTTGGTTTCTTTAATGGAATCTTTGGATGTTTTCACAGTATCTTTTAAATCTTTATGAATATTGCCTTTGCCCTTTTCTGTAGGATTTTGACAGGCAAATAATGCAGCTGCAATGAAGGCAGCAATAATGAAAAAGGTGAATATCGTTCTCATGGCTAATGGTTTTATTTATATTAAAATCCTTTTAAATAAATAAAGTTTTAAAATTGAGCAGAATTGAAGCATTTAGATATCCTTATTGAGGCCCAATCTGATAAGAGAAAGTTACGGAAATATTGTGTCACGGAATTTACAACAAGCTGCTGGTCAGCAAGAAACAGGAAATAAAGTTTACCTCTTTTGAAGCTAAGCACTTTGCAATGTCTGTACCCCGTAAATTTTTTCTGTCTTAAAACTTTTTTAATCCTTATCGCATTATATCAATTTACTAAATTTGTACATGGGCGATAACAGCGGCAATTCGATTGACCTTGATGAGAATAGCTTTTTAAGCGAAAAATGCGATACTAATGATCATAGTGACGACCATCTTTCGTCACTTCTCCTCTTAAATGCATTACCGCAGCAGGTTTGGACTGCCGACGAAACCGGAGCAATTACTTACGTGAATAAGATGATTTGCCATGACTTCGGCTTTAATCAGGAAACCATTATTGCTCATGGCTGGCAATCATTTGTCCATCCCGAGGACCTGCCGGAAAGTATAAGCCGTTGGCAAGAGGCACTTCATTCTGGAAAGGATTATACAACGGAATTTCGTTTACGTTTTGCCGATGGTCATTATTACTGGCACCTGGCCAGGGCTGTAGGTATTAAACGTGATGGCAAACCCAACATATGGGTGGGTACAAACACGAACATACACGACCAGAAAAATAACGAGCAACGTAAAGATGAGTTTATATCAATTGCCAGTCATGAACTTAAAACGCCGCTCACAACCATCAAGGGTTATAACCAGCTCATGTTACGCCAGGTATCAGAAGGTAAAATAAAGGCACTTTTAGAACGTTCTGCCGGTCAGGTAGACCGACTGGAAAAACTCATTAAAGATTTGCTGGATGTAAGCAAAATCAATGCTGGAAAACTGCTCTTTAACTATGAAAGTTTTGACTTTTCGGAAATGCTGCATCAAACTATTGCAGGAATGCAAGCCATATTCCCCAGTCACCTTATTAAACTTGAAACTGATATCCAGTTAGCTTATAATGGAGACCGATACAGACTGGAACAGGTGCTGCAAAATTTTCTTTCCAATGCCATTAAATATTCGCCAGGGGCAGACACCGTTAATGTTACAGCCAGCCTCGCTGATGGGAACATAATCGTTTCGGTAAAAGACGATGGTATTGGCATTGCAGCGGAAAACCTGGGTAAACTTTTTGAACGCTATTACAGGGCTGATAACTCTTCGTCCAGATTTGATGGACTTGGTCTTGGGCTATTTATCTCCGCAGAGATTATTAAACGCCACTCTGGCAGCTTCTGGATTGATAGTGAGCCTGGAAAAGGCTCCACCTTTTCTTTTAAATTACCTGTAGATCCACAGTTACAAATTGAAGCAGAGATCCGTACTGAAAGCTATTATAAAGACCGCTATATCCGTATTTATTGTCCAAAGGAAAGCGAAATCATGCATGTAGAATGGACAGGATATCAGGATATGCGCTCGGTGAAACATGGTGGTTCATTAATGATCGATTACCTGCGAAAAAACAGTCGTTCTAAAGTTTTTAATGACAATAGATTAGTGCCGGGAACCTGGTCTGAAGCCTCAGACTGGGCGGCCGAAGTATGGTTACCACTCATGGAACTTGCCGGACTCCGTTTCTTTGCATGGATATTATCGCCAAGTGCCTTTAGTCAGCTGTCGGCAAGAAAAAGTGTAGATAACAAAAATAAATCCGCTGAAATATCATTTTTCAACAGTGCAGAAGAGGGCATGGATTGGCTGGAAAAACAAGCATTATAATTCATAAATGCGGAGATATTTTCTGCAATTATTTACAGGATTACTACGCATGAAGCCGCAAATTTTAGTTCATGCGGAGCGGCAGCCAACTTCCAGTATCAGTAATGTAATTGATCAGCATTAATTGTAGCCAGGCTACCTGCATTGTTTACGAAAGCAACTGGCTTCTATCGCATCAAAGCCCCCTACTGATTTACCAATCCCTTATATTTCTCAAAAATTCAAAACCATGACCTTCTATTAAGGGTTCATACCTTATAAAAACTAAAAAATGAATTACACAATGGCTTGATGTCTGGTTCGTTTTCAATACATCTTTTATAAGAGCAACTGCTTAACATTGCATCATTACCGAAACACCGAAGGACATCACCAGAAATTTGATTACTGCCATAATTAAAAAAAGCACCATGAAAAAACATAACCTTTTTGAGCGCATCTCTGATAAAATAACCTGTTGGACGGGTAGCCCCGCTGCATTTGCAATCGCATTCGCAATTATCATTGTTTGGGGAATATGCGGACCTGTTTTCGGCTACTCAGATACCTGGCAGCTGGTAATTAATACAGGCACAACTATTATTACTTTCTTAATGGTCTTTCTCATCCAGAAAACGCAGAATAAAGATTCAAAAGCTATCCAACTTAAACTCAATGAGCTTTTAGCGGCAAGCAGGCATGCGAGCAACAGGATGGTTGACATTGAGGACCTGAGTGAAGCAGAGCTGGACGTATTGCACAAATATTACCAGAAGCTCTCTGATGTAGCTGAAGAGGATGAAGACATCCATAAATCTCATTCTATTGATTCAGCTGAAAAGCTTTCTGAAAAAAAATCTGCTGATCATGCCCGATTGGGTGCAAAAAAATAGCCTGAGGCAGCGAACCGTAATCGCTTTAAACCTTTCTTGTAACCCATGCGGGATGCATCATGAAATGGAATAAACAAGAGCCAAAAAAATGGGGCGAGATCTTCTAAAAAGACCTCGCCCCACTGAACTGCAATCACTATACGTAATTCAAGCCTTGTAATAAACGAAGTTATTCAAATCAGGCTTTATGCTGACTTGTTTATTTTCTTTTGTTTTATAAATTGAAAAACTGAACCTGCTACAAACAGCATGAAAAGGACAAGAAGAGTCTGAGCAATAATTGGGTCTGTAGGCGCTTTAGCCAGGGGATGCCCCAGAGGAATACGGGTAAAGGTTTCATTAACGGTAGGAATCAATGATAAGAAAAAACTAAAAGAAAGCAGGAAGTTTTCAAAAAAACGTGCCCTGTTATTTCCTTTCTTCTTGCTGTAAAGAAAATATGCTACCAGTATTAGAAGTACAATAAAAATAGCAAAGATATGCCCGGGGTTAAATCCACCCTTCTTTGATAAGCCTAATGCCGTAAGTGAAGCAATAAGCGTAAAATAAAAATAAATTTTGCCTGTAAATTGACTTTGATCAATTCTACCCTTTCTTATAAAGTCAATAACTGCGGCAACAATCGCTATAACACCTATAGCTGTGTGAAAAATTCCTAAACCTGATAGTCCCATTTTTTAAATTTTTAATTTAATTGATGGCACAAAATTGCATTACTAAAAACACAATGGCTTTGCAAATCGGTCCAGTTCTTTGGCGATATTGTTCAAGAATCCTTGATATAGTAGAAAATAGGTGGCGAATTAGCACTTTATGCTAAGAATGCCTATTTAAGATTACTTGGTTCTATAAGCAGTTGGGGTAACATTGTATTTATCATGAAAGCTTTTAGTAAAATTAGCCAGGTCGTTAAACCCGCAATCAAAGGCAACTTCTGTAACCCGTTTATCAGAAAGTAAAAGCAACTCAGCAGCTCTTTCCAGCCTTTTGCTTTTAATGTAATTGGCTGGAGTATCCCTGTATATTTTTTTAAACTCTCTCTTAAATGAAGAAACACTTAAATTGGTCTTTTTTGCCAGGTCATCAACATTAACCTGCGAAAACATATTCGCCTCAATAATATGCTTGAAAGTATAGGTTGCTGGAGAAAAAAGCTGGGAGAGTATAACTTGTATGGTTCCGGCATCTTGTGTTTGTGCTAACAAAAGAATAATTTCCTTCAGCTTCAAGACCAAAATTTCATCGTTTACCAAAGATGGGTTCTCAAAATAAAACAGAAGCCCCTCTATGTATTTTTGAATTAAAAAATCATTGTTGATTTTGCCGCTCAACTGATTGGTAATCCGGTCATTTTTTTGAAATATGAACGGAAGTTCTCTTTCATAAACTTTCTTTAGGATATCCGGATGAAAGGTAACAATAACGATTTCGCCATCACTGCTATTTGTATTATTTAATTGATTACCAGAGTTGCTGCAATTGAGTAATAGTGCATAATTGGTAGGAATATGGATGTGATTATCGTTGAACTTAAATTGCGTCTCACCTTTCAACATATATAAAAAGCAAGCCTGTTCTGCCACCGGAAAAGAAAAGTAAAAAGGTGATTTCAGATCTATTTTTTGAATAAGTGTTTTCCCAAATAAATCTATTTTTTTATAGTCGGTAACCATTAAATTATGCTTATTTTAATAAGTCATATCTTGTTACAGATAACTTGCAAAGGCTCTAAATTAACAACAAAATTATGACTTGACAGGAAGTAGCTAAAACGCAATGCTCATGCCATCCTCATTCAAATATACACATTTCACAATCAACCTGACCAGATGCCGTCTGGCTTCGATAGCAGCCCTGGCTAAAGAATCTCTGAACCGAATACCAGGCGACTCCTGAGACGAAAACATAATTTCTATCAAGCCAAAAAAGAGCTCCATAGAGCTCTTTTCACCTACAATTAACTTTAAACAGCATCTATTGCCTCTCTAAGTGCTTTGGCTGCTGCTGCAGGATCTTCGGCTCCGTAAATAGCGGCTCCGGCAACAGCTACCTGGGCACCGGCTTTGATAACCGCAGCAATATTATTGATGTTCACCCCACCGGCAACAGATACAGGAACTCCTGCTCTTGCCGCCTCATCAATCAATACCTGAATAGAGTAACCGGCAGTCCATTGCTCATCAAGGCCTGCATGCAGTTCTACAAAAGACACTCCTAATTCAGTAACCTCTTGTGCTCTTTTCACTCTGTCCGGATAACCAATTGTATCTACAACAACTCCTTTTCCATGTGCTTTTGCTGCTTTAACCGCCCCAATAATTGTTGCATTTCCTGCTGCCCCCATCACCGTTACCAAATCTGCTCCTGCTTTAAAAGCGATGTCTGCTTCAAGTTCACCTGCATCAGCAGTTTTAAGATCTGCAAATACCAGTTTATCCGGATGCGCATTCTTCATTGCTGTGATAACAGTAGAACCCATGTTTTTAATCAGGGGTGTTCCCAATTCAATAATATCAACGTATGGAGCAACCTTTGCTGCCAATGCCAATGCCTCTTCTGTAGTTAATAAATCTATTGCTACCTGTAATTTTGCCATGATGTTTATTTAATTAATATATGTATGAAAATATTTATTCCAGATTGGCGTGGCGCTGCCAAAGTTCTTCTGCTGTGGTACCCCCTATCTTCCAAAGCGACTGAAAAACCACATCCATTAACAGGAACAAAAACTGTTCGAATAAACTGCCTGCATACTGTTTTGATTTATGTCCATCAAATTCCTGTTTTCCTGCAGCCGGGATAAGTACAGTGTGACCTGCCAATTTAGCCAGTTCGGAAGATGCTGCTGTGGTTAAAGCAATTACATTTGCGCCCGCTAAAATGGCTTTTTCTACTGCTCTCAGTATAGAAGCCGTAGTGCCAGAACCTGATGCCACGAGTAGTAAGTCTCCTTCTCTGATTGCAGGTGTGGTTGTATCACCAACAAAAAAAACGCTGCGTCCAAGATGCATCAACCTCATTGCTGCCGCGCGCATTGCAAAGCCCGAACGACCTGCTGCAATAAGAAAGATCCTTTCTGCATCCTGAATAGCATTAATTAAGGGAATCAGATTCTCTATATCAATCTTTTTCGCCAGCTGGTTGTTTTCCTCTAAAATCAAATCCAGGTTTAGCTGCAGTTCCCAGTTCAGATGTTGAAAATCTAGTTTATCTATGTCTGTTGCCTGTGTTTTCATGTGATCGTTTTACCAGTCCAAAAGTAACGTGAAGTAGCTGTACCTCCTTTACACAAACAGCGCATTTAGTGGTACTTTCAGGAAATTAAATTAACAGAAAGTCATTTTTGTGAGTCGATTTAATCGCCATTTCCGAATTGTCCTCCATAATTATCCATTAATCCCATCTCCCTGATTTTAAGCTCCTATCTTTGTAATATGAATACGGAAAGCACATTGGGATTAGAAAGGGCGGTACTTTACATGCGTAACCTCAGTAACTGCCCCCCGAGTTACCTGAACGATCCGGGCAGAAAGGATTTCTTTGAAATTGTCTGGCTAAAAAATGAAGATCCCTTACATGGAATCGCTGACCCTTCTTTCCGGATCAAAGGTGATTGGGTATATTTAATTCCACCCTACAGGGTACATCAACTTAATAAAGCCGGAAAAAACGGAGCGCTCATTTCCTTTAAGCGATCCATGCTGGAGGAAGAAGATAAGGACTTTTTGCTGGACCTGTTCCGTATATTCAATGTACAGGGCGAGTTTTCATGTTTGAGGCTGGACGAAGGGGCTGCAGCCGACCTTGGAGAAATCTATAAAATGATGGAGAAAGAATATCAGAAAGACAACAATTTTGAGATGATGAAAGCACTGCTGAAGGTGCTTTTACTCAAACTGATATCTGTAAAAGAACTCGAATTTACCGGGCATGACACCCATCAAAAGCGGGTGTATGAATTTTTAATGCTGCTGGAGAGTAATTTTTATACGGTAACCAATATTGATTTTTATGCTGGTAAGCTGGGAATCAGCTCCAAGCGGTTAAATCAAATTCTAAAGGAAAAATTAAATAAAACGGGCACGCAAATTATTCATGACAGAATTATTCTCGAGGCCAAAAGAAAGATCATCCACAGTGAGATAACGATTAAGGAAATTGCTTATGAACTTGGATTTAGCGATCGTCCGTATTTTAGCAGATTTTTTAAAAAACAAACCGGCCAAACCCCAGAGGAGTTTCAAAAAATGGCCCGGGCGCACATTCAATCCAACCTCAATACATTGGTTTAAATGCTCATTTAAAATAAGTAAGCCTGCTTTAAAATCCTGTTTAACTAAGCACTTAATTCGACCTTTTTCCCTGTTTTTGCAGCCTGGTAGATGGCATCAATAATTTTAAGATCTTTCAAACCTTCCTCACCGTTTACAGCAACCACTGGCTTGTGATCTTCAAAAATTATAGCTGCCATTTCATCCATCTGTACTGTTTGATGAGTAGTAATGGGCTGTGTGAGTTCACCTTTATGTGTTCGGCCCCTGATTGGACCATAGCCAGTAGAGGGTTGCATTTCTGCAAATCCCTTGTCGCCGCTCACAAAAAACCTATCCAGGTGATTAATGTTGTAGCTAGACAAACAGGAGGCTACCGCACCACTGGGGAAACCCAATTGAAATTGTATCGTTTCATCTACACCATCTTTGAATTTCACAGGGTCGGTTTTGGTTTCCTGGGCAGTTACCCAAATTGGTTCTTCCCCCACCATATACCTTGCTCCGTTGAGCGCATAAATTCCAATATCCATCATTGATCCTCCGCCGGCAAGCGCTTTATTTAACCGCCATTGGTTAGGATCACCTGCCTTGAATCCACATAATCCCTGAAAAAACATCACCTTACCAAATTCGCCCGCATTTCTCATACGGATCACCTCCAGCGTACGTGGCTCAAAATGCATTCTATAACCAACCAGCAGCATTACATTTGCCTTTTTGCAGGCATCAACCATCTCCTGCCCTTCTTTGGCATTCAATGCCATCGGTTTCTCGCATATAACATGTTTTCCGGCTTTTGCTGCGCGAATAACCTGATTATGGTGCAATGCATTTGGGGTAATGACATAAATTGCATCTATATCCGGATTATTTTTTACCTGATCAAAGTTTTCATAGTTATAGCAATTCTTTTCCGGGATATTATATTTCGTTTGCCAGTCTTTAATTTTTGAGGGTGTACCGCTAATTACACCTACCAGCTTCGCTTTGGTACAGGCTTTCATGGCTTCTGCTACACGGTTACCATATCCACCTAAACCCATGATAGCTACCCGGAGTACCTTACCCTTATAAGGCGGTTCAATTGGGTCGGGAACATTTGCAAACGCTGCTACTGAACCCAATTTCAGCATCAATGCTGATGCACCCATTTTTTGTAGAAAATCTCTTCTGGTATTCATATTTATACTTGGTTATAGTTATGTACAAGTTCAGCAAAATATTTAACAACAAACGTCACTACCTATCCCACAGAACATAATCAATTGATTTACAACACCATAAACAACACACACTTATTGCATTTAGTTTTCGCATTGTCGTTTTCCGCTTAGTCTCTGCCAAAACATTATGGTATGGTGATCTTAGAATCTCCGGTTATGTTAAAATCTTGCTATCACCTGCAAAAAAATAATAATCGTTATATTAACATTTATTATAGTTTAGTAGAATAAATAATCAGCTATAAAACACAGCAGATCCCTACATACAAACTGCATCATAAAGAAACCAAACCAGGCATGAAAAATAAAAGAATAACATTATCGGTATGCTTCACATTACTGATCTCCATAACATTTGATGCTTTGGCGCAACAAAAAGACTATCCAATACAACCAGTAGCCTTTACCAAAGTACATGTGCACGATAATTTCTGGCAACCCAAGATGGAAGTTAACGCTAACATCACCATTCCTTATGTTATAGCACAATGCAAAGCAAATGGAAGAATGGATAACTTCTTAAGGGCTGGAAAAAAGTTAAGCGGAGATAAGATGAGTGAATTTCCCTTCGATGATACTGATGTTTACAAAGCAATAGAAGGTGCATCATATTCCATTCAAAATAAAAAGAACCCAAAACTCGAAGCCTACATCGATACCCTGATTACCATTATTGGGGCAGCACAGGAGCCCGATGGCTATCTCTTTACCTTCAGAACAGTAAATGCAAAAAAACCTCACGAATGGATTGGCGCCAAGCGCTGGGAAAAAGAAGAAATATTAAGTCACGAATTATACAACGCGGGCCATCTTTACGAGGCCGCAGTAGCGCACTATCAGGCCACCGGCAAAAAAAGCCTGCTCAACATTGCCATTAAAAATGCTGATCTGTTAGCTAAAACCTTCGGGCCCGGAAAAATCGAGGAATATCCAGGCCATCAGATTGTAGAAATAGGTCTTTCTAAAATGTATCGCGTTACTGCAAACAAAAAATATTTAGACCTTGCCAAGTTCTTTTTAGATGTGAGAGGCCCGAAAGGCGATCCCTATAACCAGGCGCATAAGCGGGTTGTAGATCAACATGAAGCAGTTGGACATGCTGTACGGGCGGCTTATATGTACACCGGCATGGCCGACATTGCTGCCCTTACAGGCGATACCAAATACCTGTCTGCCATTGATGATATCTGGAGCGATGTAGTTAACAAAAAACTCTACATTACAGGCGGTATTGGTGCAACCGGGGCCGGTGAAGCTTTCGGTGCGGCTTACCAGCTTCCAAACATGTCTGCCTATGCCGAAACTTGCGCAGCCATTGGCAATGTTTATTGGAATGAAAGAATGTTTCTGTTGCATGGTGATTCAAAATATGTGGATGTATTGGAAAGAACCTTGTATAATGGTTTACTATCAGGCGTTTCTTTAAGTGGCGATCGCTTTTTTTATCCCAATCCACTGGCTTCTATGTTTCAGCATCAACGCAGTGCATGGATCAGCTGTGCATGCTGTATCAGTAACATGGCCCGGTTTTTACCTTCATTGCCTGGCTATGTATATGCCCAAAACAAAAACGACCTTTATATTAACTTATTTATGGGCAATACAAGCAAGATTGTGCTGGATGCTACTCCAGTAGAAATTACCCAAAATACCGAATATCCCTGGAAAGGTGCAGTGAATATCAGTGTTAATCCGGAGAAAACTGCCGACTTTACCTTGAGGATCAGAATACCGGGATGGGCCGGAGAAGAGGCATCGCCCGGAGATCTTTATACATTCTTGGCTAAAAAAAATACGCCAATCAGTATCTCTGTTAATGGCAAAAGCACTGCGTTTAGCACAGAAAAAGGTTACGCCGTGTTAAGCAGGAAATGGAAAAAGGGTGATCAGGTTTCTTTAATCCTCCCGATGGAAACGGATAAAGTGATTGCAAACAGCCAGGTAAAGGATGATGCCTCACGATTAGTTTTGGAGCGTGGCCCTATTGTTTACTGCCTTGAAGGACCTGACAACAAAGATAGTCTGGTTCAAAACATCATGATTGATAAAAATGCAATAGCTACCTCACATTATGATGAAAAGCTGTTAAATGGTGTTGGTGTGATCAATATTCCAGGCAAAAGCACAAAACGGCAATTAAACAGCGACAGCCTTTTAGTGGTTGAACAAAATGTTAAAGCTATTCCCTATTATGCCTGGGCAAACCGGGGGCCAAGCGAAATGACGGTTTGGATTCCCTACGAACAATCTGCCGCCCGGCCACAACCAGCACCTACCATTGCCAGTACCAGTAACGTATCTGCATCACTAAAAAACAAGAGAATGTTTTCTGCAATTAAAGATCAGTACGAACCAGCAGATTCAAAAGATACCAACTTCCCCTATCTGCACTGGTGGCCGGCAAAGAATACCAATGAATTTATTCAGTACGATTTTGCTTCGGCGCAAACCATTACCGAATCAAAGGTTTATTGGTACGATGACAGTCCCTGGGGAGGTTGCAGAATTCCTGTGGCTTATAAACTACTGTATAAAAAAGGCGAACAATGGCTTCCGGTTGAAACAACCGGCCCTTATGAAATTAGTAAGGACAAATTTAATATCGTAAAATTTAAACCTGTTAATACGACAGCGTTGCGGATGGAAATCCAACTACCTGCAGAGCACGCAACTGGTGTGCATGAGTGGGCAATTAAATAACTTGTAATAACAGCGCTCTACATCACTGCTCCCTATTTCAATCATTGAGGTAGGGAGTTTTTTTATCAATATCTTCATTACAAAGTACACCGGAGACAGCAATTATTCTGCTTCGGGGTTCCAGCTACCTGTACCGCATTAAGCAGGCTCGAAAATTTACCTCCTCTTCCATATACCGGTCATCCTGAAGGCTCATCGTACTGGTTAAAAAACGATTTGAATTAGGTAAAATCATCTTTATTATCAAGGGTTTACAATGTTAAATTTATAAACGTTAACCTAACATTTAAACTAATAAACTAGCTAATGAATTTTAACCTTACTATGAGGCGTGGTAAGTTATTAGGCATCATCGTGTTCCTGATGATACCCTTTATTACCTTCGCACAAACCAGAATTACCGGAAGGGTAACTGATGGAAAAAACCAGCCCATACCCGGGGCATCTGTTAAACAGAAGGGTACCACAAATGGTACCTCAACAGACACTAAAGGGGCTTATTCGCTTACTTTAAAAGCGGGGTCGAGTACCTTAAGCATTAGTATTGTTGGCTTTAAAACCAAAGAAGTTTCAGCAGCGGGCAAAACAAATATTGATATTGAACTGGTTGAAGATGATAACTCACTGGAGGAAGTTGTTGCCATAGGTTATCAAAATATCCAGAGAAAAAATACCGCCGGTGCCATATCATCAGTAAAGGGAAAAGACTTCGAAAACACCCCTTACTCTACTTTTGATGCTATGCTACAAGGCAGGGTTGCAGGTTTAACTATCCTGAGCACCTCGGGCGAACCAGGCGGAAATAATATTGTAAACATTCGTGGAGCCAGTAACGTGGCCTTAGGGCAGAGCAGCTCTCCCTTGTATGTGATTGATGGGGTAATTTATGATGTAAACGACATCGGATCCGCATATGGAAGCAGTCCCTTACAAGCCATCAACCCTAATGATATTGAATCGGTTGATGTACTTAAAGATGCATCTGCATCTGCCGTTTACGGCGCAAGGGCTGCAAACGGAGTTATCATTGTGAAAACCAAGCGGGCTCAGGTAGGCGCTCCTCCACAAATAAGGGTTGCCAGCTATTTCGGTATTGCCAACAAACCAGCCATGAAACCTATTCAAACCGGAACCGCAGAAAGAAGATTGAAAATGGATCTGCTTTACGGTGGGAACGGCCTTTACACCCGTTTAGGGGATTTGAATATGATGTTAACCGACAGTTTAAATACTGCTTTTAACAACAATACCGATTGGCAGGGTCTATTTCTACAAACAGGTAACATTAACAATGTTGATGCAAGCATAGCCGGCGCTACTGAAAAGTATTCTTACCGGTTTTCCTTCAACCGATATTTTGAAGAAGGGGTAATGAAAGGTTATGATATCAACCGGGTAACACCGAGCTTATTCTTCCAGGTATCGCCAACCAGTAAACTATTGGTGCAAACCAATTTATTTGTGGGCTTAACCAAAGCTAAACATGGCCAGGGCGACCAAAACAAATATCCTTTTACCACCTGGGGATTTCCTTCCTCCTTTTGGAAAATAGGTACTGCAGAAGAAGAATTGTATACTGGAAGATATGAAGAACTCCGCGATGACGATAAAACCACCAGTTTGAATGGAAATACCATGGCACAATACACGATTATTCCTGGCTTAAACTTTAAAAGTACCATCTCGTATAACATATTCAACAACACCAGAAGTTATTTCAAGCCAAGTTTGTTAAGTTCAAGTGGACAAAATGAAGCTTACGGTTGGGTTAACCAAACCAATCGCTGGGAGTTGGAAAACACCCTCAATTATGCCAAATCGCTAAAAAGCGGACATAACTTCAACTTCATTTTACTTCAGGGTATGGAGAAAAATGTGGCCAATAATACTTACAGTAGTAGTGTGGGTAACGCCGATGCGGTTAAAACCGTGGCCGGCATTGCGTCTGGCCCAAACTTATATGCAAGTAATACCATACAGCAACGCTCACGTTTATCCTGGATGGGGAGTTTCGTATATGACTATAAAGGAAAATATTTACTTCAGGCAGTGTACCGCGCTGATGCCTCCTCGAGATATAGTGCAGACAGCCGCTGGGGCTCCTTCCCTTCCGTTTCTGCAGGATGGAATGCTTCAGAAGAAAACTTCTTCAGTCCCGTTAAAAATGTGGTATCTTATTTAAAGTTAAGGGCAAGTTATGGCATTACCGGCAATGATCCTGGCGCTTATTACGCACAGTATCAATCGCTCATTGCCAACGCCAATTACCCAACCTCTGTACTGGGTAACGGTCAGGGTGGTGCTCAAACTACTTACAATGGCACACAGGTACTGTATCCGGATTATTATGGTGCAGCATCTGCAACGTCGATCAGCTGGGAAAGAAGCCCTCAGTTTAATGCCGGAGTAGATTTAGGGCTATTAAAAGACCGGATAACTTTAACAGCCGATTATTACATTCGAGATTCCAAAAGCAAGGTATTTGATGTATCTGTTCCATTAACTACGGGTTATTCCCTAACATCCAATAATTATGTCGATTTGCGCAATACGGGTATTGAATTTACCTTAACCACCCGCAATTTTGCCCCCACTTCAAAATTTCAGTGGATCACCAATTTTAACATTGCCTACAACGATAATTACATTACCAAACTTCCAAACGGAGGTAGAGATTTCACTTTTGGGCCACCATGGCTACAACAAACGCTAAGTGTAGGCGAACCTTTATTTACTTACAAAGTATGGGAAGTAAATGGAATTTACTCCAGAGATACAGATGTTCCTGTTGATCCGAAAACCGGAAGAAGGATTACCCAGTTTGGTGGCAGCCAGTTCAGCGCCGGAGATCCTGCAAGGGTAGATCAGAATGGAGATTATAACATTGACTATAACGACTATATCTCTTACGGAAACCCGAACCCGGATATCACCGGCGGGATGAATAACTCCTTCTCTTATAAAGGATTTTCACTCGATGTTTTGGTAACCTTTATTTCTGGCCGTAGCCTTAGAAATGGCTACCTGTCAGATAAACTTCAGGATGCCGGAACAAATAATCCATATTTCTTATGGGGTCCACGTTCGGGGCCAGCGTCCAACTTTGATGTGTCTGACTTTTGGTCGAAACCTGGCGATATTGCCAAATACCCCGGATTAATAACCAACAATGTAGATAAATGGCACATTGGCCAGAGTATGTACATAGAGGATGCCAGTTTCCTGCGTATCAAAAACATCAGATTGGGTTATACCCTGCCTGAGAAATTCAGCAAAAAAATTGGCATGAGGCTAATCCGCTTCTATGGCGTAATGGATAATGTTAAGGTTTGGTCTAACTCTACAGTACCTGATCCTGAAGCTGTAGCACCAGATGGTTACTCAGGAGGAAATGATTATCCAATCCCTAAAAAATACACTTTCGGCATTGATTTAACCTTTTAATCCAACTAAAATGAAAAAACTTACAATATATATATGCTGTGTAATCGGTATAGGCATGGCCAGCTCGTGTAAAAAGTTTTTAGATGAGAAACCCATCAGCGTGTCTACCGATCTAACTTTCTGGAAAAACGAAAGTGACGCTGATAAGGCTGTAGCAGCGGGCTACGCTTTACTGAGAAAAACATTGAATAAGGCCGATGGACTTGCTTTTTACGCCTACGGCGATTTACCTACGGATGAATTCGCATCGGCAAATGAATACAGATTTGACAATGTACTCCGAATGGAATGGGCAATTTCCGTAGCTTCTGCGGAAACCTGGGACAGGATGATGCAGATGAGAAGATACGACACCTTTTATAGTGCAATAGATCAGACAAATCGTTGTATTAAATTTATACCCACCATTGCCGATGATAAATTCTCATCTCCAACGGCGAAAAACAACCTGTTAGGAGAAGCGTACTTCTTAAGGGCCTTCAACTATTTCTATATGACCAGAATTTGGGGTGATATTCCCTTGGTAAAAGAAACAGGGGCTATAACAGAGGCGGTAGATCTGCCACGCAGCAAAGCTGCAGATGTAATTGCGCAATGCCTAAGTGATTTAAACAATGCCATCAATCTATTGAACTGGGATTACGCCAACTCAGGAAACAGGGCAGTAAGGGCCAATAAAGGGGCTGCTTATGCACTCTTAGCACATTTATATGCCTGGCAGGGCGATTATCAAAACTGCAATACCACTATTGATAAAATAATTGATCAAAACTTTTATCAATATGTAAACAGAGATAATTACCTCAGCATATATAAAGGCAAATCTACAGAAGGTATCTTTGAAATTGCACAAAGTGATGAAAATGAGGGCAGTGCCGGAGGAATATCCAATTACACACTTAAAAGTCCTTATCTCAGCACCCGTACGGATAATTCTATATTCCCGCTTAATCAAAATACATTAAACACGCTTTTTAGTAACAGCGATGATAAACGGTTTAAAACTGCCTTTGCATTAACCAATTCTACAGATCCGCTCTGTATTAAGTATTCGAACATTACTTATGTTAATGGCCAGAACGTGATTACTCCGGTAGCACATAACAACATCATCATTTTTAGGTTGGCCGACATTAAACTCCTGAAAGCAGAAGCGCTCGCGGCTTTAGGTCAATTCGACCAGTCCCGCACTGTACTTAATGAAGTGCGCTCCATTTCTGGTTTAGGTGTTTGGGTTGGAACCAATGCTAATTTATTTGAGGGCATTATAGATGAACGTGGAAGGGAGCTTTTCCTGGAAGGGCACCGTTTCTATGATCTGGTAAGGCTTGGTAAAAAAACCGGAATCATGAAGTTTGGCGCAGAAAAAATGACGAAAGCTGATTTCGATGCCGGCAAATATTACTGGCCGTTAGACCCTGCATTAATGAACATTAACAAAAAATTGACCCAAACTCCGTTCTGGAGCTCTAAGTTATAGGAACCATGAAAAATAAACTATTGTATTTAATAATATGTAGTCTGGGGCTCGCATATTTTACAAGCTGCAAAAAAAGTAACTATTTATCCGATGGCGGTTTAAGCGAAGCTAAAAGCCCGTTAACCACTTATGAATATTTGAAGCAGCATAAGTATCACTTGTTCGACACGTTGATCATGGTTATCGATCATTATAACCTGAAAGATGAGGTAAATGGCTCGGCGACTTTCTTTGCCCCGACCAACTATTCTATCAACAAATACATCAAATTAAAAAGGGATTCGGTTAGACTCATTAACGAGAATAACACCTATACCCTAACCGATATGTACAAAGATATCAAAGCTGATTCATTGCGCATTTACCTCGCTAAATCGCGGATTGAAGTAAATTCGGCACCCTTACAACCCAGCCTTGTAGCTAACGCAGCAAATACCCAAACGGCTTTTCAAAGAATTCTGCAACCAAAACCCGGCGAATCATGGTCATCCAGCCCAATTTACTACCTGTATTACATTAAAGTTAGAGGAGGTTTGGATCCACCAAACTCAAGCGCACAGCCTAATGATCCCAATATTGATTTGAGGGCGCAATGCCAGACAACCGGAATAGAACCTTCTTCTGGCGGCATGCTACATGTGTTAAGTAATACCCATACATTCATCAGGTTCTGATAAAGAACCTCAACAGAAACAATCATGAAAAAAATATTTATCATTTCATCCCTATCTGTTCTTGCTTTAGTGGGCATTTTATTGGGTTGCAAAAAAGTAAGTAAAGGCTTTATTAGCGATTACATGTACTATACACCAAATCCGCTTATTGCTACCCAGGGAAACGTTGTTAATTCAAAGGCGATAGAATTAGATGGCACCACAGGCCCGGTAAAGGTAAAACTCCTGGCGGTTAGAAACATGGATACCGGACAGCCGGCACCTGAAATGCTCAAAGAGTTTACCATCAAACAGTTTCTTGGTCAAATTACCAGTGCTGATTCAACCGTAGCGCTGGTGAACAAAAAGATAGTACTCAAACCCGCTCTTCCATTAGAGGTGAGCGAAATCGGCGGAAGAATATCCCTATCACAGGCAACAGCCAATGTGCCCACCGGAAATTATGTTATTGATGTACAAGTGTCGAACATTAAAGGCACGCGCGATATACCAAATGCCTGCAGGATCCAATTGCTGCCAAAGGCAAACTTTGCACTTGACGCCGGCCCATTTTTTACTACCTCCGATCCTGATACAGAAACTGGATTTAGTGCACAATCGCCTTTGCCGGTAACCATTACTTATGACAATAAAGGCCCCAATAAAATCAGGTTTGTGTTCCTGGATAAGAACGGTGCAACATTTGATCCTGCTGCTGGCCAGGTGATAACCAGAGGAGACAGAGGTAATTTTTCGCAAATGAACCCGTATTTCCCTTTAGTAAGAACCACCACGGCACTTGAATGGGAGTTTATTGATTTGCCTAACGGATTCCCCATAAAGGATGGTAATAACGGAACCGGAAACTATTACCGAATTCCGGCCAGGTTTACAGTGGAGAACAGAAATGCCAACCCCGTTTTCTTCGGCTTCAAGGCCTTGTCTGCCGGAAGCTATACCGTAACTATACAAATTCCTGCAATCACGAAAAAACCCTAGTTAGGTTGGTTAATAATGAAACCCAGGTCGGACATACCCGATGCTGGGTTTTCTTTTATATATAAATTACTCCCTTTTAATACGAAATCAATATGCGCTATTCTACCTGCTTTAATCGGCACCAATCTGACATTAAATCCAAATCATGTTTCAACTCCGCCCATAACATCGCTCTGGGGTTACTTTTTCTCGTTTTCTTATGTAAAACTGTAAAAGGTCAAGACAATGAAAAAGTTTCATATAGTAGCAAGACACAAAAACAACTTTATATTCCCGCTAAGGTATGGATGGTACCTGAAGGAAACGATTTTAACAACGATGAGCATGAATACAGTTACAAGCGAATGGTTGAATCCAGCAATCTGGCCATTTTTTGGTCGAAAGAATTCGGAGCTGACCTTTCCAAAAACCCCGATCCTGCACTCCGTTTAGACATGAACCAGGTTTTGAGGGAATGTAACCGCTTTTACAATTTTTATGTAGATACACTGGGTTTTGTAAACAAAGGGAAATCGGTTACCGACCGCTATAAACTGCTGATATTTGTATTTAAGGGAAAGGAAAACACAGCCTTTGGTGGAGGCGAAGAAAACAAAATCGGAATTGCATGGACTCCCCTCGCCCGTATCAGCAAAGCCCCTTTTGGTGCACTGGCACATGAAATAGGGCATTCGTTTCAGTACCTGGCCAATGCCGATGGTGCCTGGGCTTTTACATCAGCCGCTAAAGGAAGCAGAGGGCAGGCCATATTCGAAATGACCGCTCAGTTTATGCTCTGGCATGTTTACCCCGATTGGATGACTTTTGAGAACTACCACCTGGCAGCCTACCTCAAGAAAACACATTATGCTTTTTTGCATGAAACGAATCAATATCATTCACCATATGTACTGGAATACTGGTCTGAAAAACACGGAATTAAGTTTATTGGAAAATTATGGCAGGAAGCAGTAAAAGGCGAAGATGCTGTAATGGCATACAAGCGCATTACCCAAACAGATCAGAAAAAATTCAACGATGAGATGCACCAGGCGGCAGCTAAATTCATCACCTGGGATTTAGATCAGGCAGCCAAAGCCACAAAATCATATGCCAACCAGCATCAAACAGCTCTCGATTCGTTAAAAGATGGCTGGTATCAGATATTACCTGGTAATTGCCCTCAGAATTATGGCTATAATGGAATAAAACTCAAGGTACCAAATGCAGGTACAAATATTAAAGTCGATTTCCGGGGAATAGCCGGTACAGCGGGTTTCAGAAAAATTAACTTAAGCTATGCCGGCTGGCGCTACAGTTTCCTGGCAGTTAAAAAAGACGGGCAGCGTATTTACGGGAAAATTCACGCCAATGCCAAAGGTGTTGCGAAGTTTACTGTTCCTGAAGAAACAGCGTATTTATGGCTCATAGTGAGTGGTGCACCAACAACACATTGGGAACACATTACCGATGGAAAAGATGAAAATGACGAGCAATGGCCTTACCAGATCAGGTTAAGCGGTACCTCGTTGGCTAAAGAATAGCAGATAGAAATAAACAAGCCGGGATCACATTAATCCCGGCTTGTTTCTGTTCTGACTAAATGGCTTTACATTTTTCTGAAAGCCAGGCACTTTCGGCTTCGTTTAAAAATGGTTTTAACTTTTCGTAAACCATCTGATTATAAGAATTAAGCCAATCAATCTGCGCAGGCAATAGCAAGTTACTTAATACAATAGAGGTATCAATGTAAGCTAAGGTTAGGGTTTCAAACCC
Source organism: Pedobacter sp. (assembly GCF_965279535.1). Lineage (NCBI taxonomy): Bacteria > Pseudomonadati > Bacteroidota > Sphingobacteriia > Sphingobacteriales > Sphingobacteriaceae > Pedobacter > Pedobacter sp. The sequence continues at coordinate 5,332,442 of NZ_OZ257244.1, read as the reverse complement.
CAGGAATTCTCCAAATTCAGTTGTGGATGAAGCAACAGTAAGCACCAGATTCTCCGTTCGGACACCATGTTTACCCGGCCGGTAAATTCCGGGTTCTATCGAGGTGATCATCCCCTTATCAACAGCAACTGCTGCATTGGATGGGCCAATGTTTTGAGGCCCCTCGTGTACATTCAGGTAGTAACCTACCCCATGCCCTGTTCCATGCCCGTAATTGATGCCTTGTTGCCAGAGTTGCTGGCGAACGATACCATCAATTTGATATCCCCTGGTTCCCTTTGGAAACTTTGCCGCTGAACCAAATATCATCGCTGATAGCACCAGTGTATAATCCTTTTTTTCTTCCTCGGTTGTTGGGCCTAACGGAACTGTGCGGGTAACATCTGTTGTGCCGTAAAAATAATGCCCTCCGGAATCAAGGAGGAATAATCCCTCAGGTTGAAGCTCCAAATCGCTATCCACATTAGGCGTATAATGAGGAAGTGCAGCATGTGGCCCGTAACCTGCAATAGAGGCAAAACTAAGTCCCGCAAATTTTTCAGCACCTTCACGATAAGCCTTAATTTTTTGAGATGCTGATATTTCAGTAATCTTAGTTTTTCCGATGTTCTCTTCAAGCCATTTGAAGAAACGTGTCAAGGCTACTCCATCCTGAATCATCGAATAGTGTGTGTTTTCAATTTCCTTGCTGTTTTTAATCGATTTTAAAAATACAAGCGGCGTAGTTTGTCTGATCACATTAACGGTTGACGGAAGTAAAGTGATGAACTCGTAACAACTGCGCTTTTCATCGAATAATACAGATGCCTGCCCTAATTGTACAATATCTGACTTAATATCATTGTAGGGTTTGATTTTAATGCCGCGTTCTCCCATTAATACTAAGTCTTCAGCATTTAATTTGTTCTCATCGATATACAGGGTTACCACGCTGAGGCTAATCAGCGCATAACAAAGTACCACGGGATTATAGCTTACATCCTTTCCCCTGATATTGAAAAGCCAGGCCAGATCGTCTAAACTTGAAACAATGTGAACATCCGCTCTTGTCTTGCTGATTTCAGCTCTCAAATCAGACAATTTACTTTCGAAACGCTGTCCGCAATCGGCTTCAGGTAGCAGAAAAGCCTGGTCTGCGGGTAATTCTGGTCTGTCTTCCCAGATATCATCAAGCAAATCCAGATTCTTAATATCCATTCGTTTCGGCGCTAACGATGCTTTAATTTCTTCACCCAGTGCCATCGACATCAGCTGATAATCAAAACCTACCTGTGCTCCATCCGGCAGTTTTCCATAAAGCCAGGAAATGTATTCAGGTGTATGCTGAACCTGTAACTTTACCAATTCATATCCGCTATCCTTCAGTTGCTCATTAGCTTGTTCAAAGTATCGGAAATCAGCCCACAAGCCTGCAAAATCAGCAGTAATCACCAATGTTCCGGCCGATCCGGTAAATCCGGAAGCGAAGTGAATACATTTAAAGCGATCAGGTACATACTCACTCATGTGAGGATCAGAGGAGGGAATGATATAGGCAGCAATATTTTTTTCGATCATCCTGGCCCGAATGGCCTTTAATTTATCCTGGTAAGTCATATCAATTTAATAAGCACTATTTCTAATTTCCTCAACCTCATCAATCGCAATAGCCAATGGTTTTCCCAATAACTGATAACCATCAGCAGTCATGGCATAGTTATTTTCTAATCTTATTCCACTAAAATCTTTAAATTTTTCGACAGCAGCGTAATTAATAAATGAATCGAACCTTTTTTCAGATTTCCATAAATCAATCAGTTCCGGGATCATGTAAATACCGGGTTCAACGGTAAGCACAAACCCAGGCTCCAGTTCACGACCCAACCGCAAAGATTTTAAACCAAACAGGGAAGTTTCCTTTTTCAGTATTTCATCATACCCCACATATTCTTCACCTAAATCTTCCATATCATGTACATCAAGTCCCATCATGTGGCCGGTACCACATTGAAAGAAGAGTGCATGTGCACCTGCTGCTACAGCCTCGTCCATATCTCCTTTCATTAATCCCATTGCTTTCATTCCTTCTGCAAGCGTTTTACAAGCTGCAAAGTGCACATCGATAAATCGCTTACCTGGTGTGAGTACAGTTTCCGCATTTTCTAAAGCCGTCTTAACAATGGAATAAACTTCACGTTGTCTGCTATCAAATTTTTTCCCAACCGGAAAAGTTCTGGTTAAATCTCCACAATAGCCAAGGGCTGTTTCCATGCCCGAATCATTTAATACCAACTGCCCTTCTTTCATGGTATTTCCATGAAAATGATTGTGTAAAATTTCACCATGTATGGTTAAAATAATGGGATAAGCAATATTCCCACCTGTTCTAAGTGCCTCGCCATGAATCAATGCCGCTACTTCTTCTTCTTTCATGCCAGGTTTGGTTTTTCGCATGGCAAGCAAATGCATATCTATGCTGTGGTTAACAGCTTTTTCAATTTCTGTAATTTCTAATGCCGATTTTACCGATCGTTGCGAAACCACTGCTTTAATAAATGAAATGGAAGCTGATTGCTTTAAATTACCAATCTCCATATTCAAAAGCTCCCTCAGCTTAATTTTATTTTCAGGACGGTATGGAGGGAGGAAATGAATTATTCGTTTCTGCTGTTGGGCAGCAATGAGGTAACTGCTGAGTTGATTCTGTGGATTTACCTTTTGAATGCCCACTAAACGAGCCTTATCCTGAAGGGTTTGCTGCCTGCCCATCCAAACAATTTCATCTATGCTCATCTCATTACCGAAGATGATTTCCTGGTTTTCATCAATATCGATAACAGCGGCCAAACCCGGGTGTGCAATTCCAAAATAATATAGAAAGGTACTGTCCTGACGAAAGCTATAGGTGTTATCGGTATAATTCATCGGACTTTCTTCGTTCCCCAAAAATAGAAGTACACCAGATTTTAATTTCCGGGCCAGGGCTGCCCTTCTTTCAACATAAACATTTGTATGGAACATCTGCTTTATTTTATAGTGATATGAATAACAATTAAACCAAAAGTAGTAAAAGAGATAAAAAATGTAGTCTGTTTTAGTTCATATTGCCAAACTGGATAAGATATTGCATTATAGGGTGAAAATCAGTAAAGAATGATCAGGCGAATTAATCCAACTTTATAAAATGGAGAAAACAGCTGCAAAATCTAATGGTTATCCCAGAAGCATTGGATATATAATTGCCAATGAGGGGGCAGAACGGTTCAGCTTTTATGGGATGAGGTCTATCCTGGCTACTTTTCTGGTATTTCATTTCTTTAACCCCACTTTAAATCCTGCTTTGCAGGTTACTGCAGAAGCTAAAGCAAACGAAACGACGCATTTTTTTGTATCTCTCGCTTATGCACTACCCTTTGTTGGAGGCTTAATGGCCGATTGGTTCTTTGGCAAATACAAGGTTATTCTGTATGTATCATTAGTTTACTGCTTTGGCCATTTGTGCCTGGCACTATTTGATCACGATCTGGAAAAGTTTAAATACGGTTTGATTTTAATAGCCATTGGTGCAGGCGGGATTAAATCTTGTGTTTCTGCCAACCTTGGAGATCAGTTTACCACCCACAATAAACACCTTGTATCTAAAGTTTATGGCTGGTTTTATTTCAGCATAAACGCAGGCTCCGTATTGTCTACCATTTTGATTCCACTTATTTATGACCGCTATGGTGCGAAATGGGCCTTCGGTATACCAGGCATATTGATGGCATTGGCTACGATTATATTTTTTCTGGGTAGAAAAACATATGTGAACGTTCCACCTTCCGGTGTAAACAAGAATAACTTTGTTTTCATTTCGATTTATGCACTGTTTAATTTCCGGGCTAAACAAAAGAATCAATCTCTGCTTGATGTGGCTAAACGAAAGTTCGATCATCAGAAGGTGGAAGATGTTAAAACAGTGTACAATGTTTTGGCTGTGTTTGCATTTATTCCCATTTTTTGGGCACTTTGGGATCAAAACTTATCCGAATGGGTATTACAGGCCACCAAAATGGATCGCCACATTCTGGGGATTAACCTGTTACCCGAGCAAATTCAAACGGTTAATCCGTTCTTCTTACTGGTTTTTATTCCCATATTTAACTATTGGCTTTATCCATTTTTAGATAAACGCGGGATAAAAACAACCCCGCTGAGAAGAATAGGTGCCGGCCTGGTGTTGCTCGCGCTTTCATTTGTGGTTATCGCCTTGCTTCAATCGCGAATTGATGCAGGTGGCCAACCCAGCATCTGGTGGCAAATATTAGCTTATGCTATTTTAGCCGCTGCAGAAGTGCTGGTTTCCATTACGGGTTTGGAATATGCTTACACACAGGCCAGCAAATCGATGAAAAGTACCATGATTGCAATCTGGCTGCTTACCACCGCACTCGGCAATTTATTTACGGCCCTGGTAAACAGAAGCATTTCTAATGGAGGCTTCTTTGCTCAATTTAAAGGTGCAGATTATTACTGGTTCTTTATCGGCTTACTGTGTTTCTTTATCATATTATACCTCCTGGTTTCTCCAAAAATAAAAGTAAGGGAAATGGTTTTAGGGGTGTCAAATTAATACATTGCATGGCGTTCACAACAAAACATAAATCATATGTCCAGAGGTAAAAATAATCTTCGCTACACCACGTTAACAATTGCCACTATTTTAGCTGCAGGCCAGCTGAAGGCTCAGGATCAGCCAGCGGTAAAACCCTTGGTTTCCAGCTTCGAGCAACTCGCTATCAGTAGGCCACCCGATTCGCTGAATTATCCAAAATTCTATGAAAAATATACGGATGCCTTCGGTATTCCCGTTGTTTCTTCGGCAAAAGTTTCTAATGTAGCTTTACTGGTTGCCCGTGATGTAATCAATTACATGCTACTCAAACGCCCGGATATACGTAAAGCGATGATTGGCATGAAAGCCCGGTTATCCATTATGGCCTGGTCTGAAATGCAAACTGATCTCCCGGAATATAGCGACTGGAAAAAACCTGCAATCACCGATAAAAGATTAACACCAACAGAGCGGGAGAATTACAATAAACCCGGCGGTATCGCCAGTATGACCGATAAAGGCTATTGGAACGAACGTGCCCGCGGAATGGGTGGCATTCAAACCTCAGCTGCAGAAGAAAATATTCTGGGATTTCCCGGAACCAAATATTTCGGCGAAAACATACTGGTACACGAATGGAGCCACAATGTCATGTCTGCGCTAAGGGTCGCTGATCCGGATCTATACAAACAAATTCAGGTGGCATATGATGCAGCTAAACAAAAAGGACTTTATAAAGGACAATATGCAATCAATACCGTTGCAGAATATTGGGCAGAGGGCAGTCAATGGTGGTTTTGGTCTAACTTTGAATTTATGGATGGAAAAACCAGACTTCAAACACCTGACGATTTAAAGGCCTACGACCCAGCGTTATACAACATTCTTGCACAGGTTTATCCGGGTCATCACATCCCTGGCGACGTATATTATGGAAAGAACATTCCGATTGGAAAAGCTACAGTAAAGCATTGAGGACGTTTAATTCAGGATATTGATCCTCAGAAAGACTCGAATGTTAATGTTTTAAGTTGTTAATCTTAAGAAATTTATATTCATCGCAGGTAGATTTTTTTACCTGCAAAAATGGGGATGGCAAAAATTGTGCAGGACAGGTATAATAAATAAGCAGGGTTACCTTTTCCTATATTTTGTTCCCTGACGTAACTGATAAAATTGAGGGTACCTTATTGTTATTTTTAAGTTTGTACCCTCAATTCCCTCGTTTCTGTATAATCCTAAAATCACTAAAAGCTGCATAGCCAGAAATATCGCCATAAGTAGCATGATAAACCCCAACCTGTAAAGCCTCGTTCTCTAAATCGTTTCGTTTAACGGGGCTACCAGGAAGATTTTTCCATTCCTTTCCATCATGGCTTGCGCGCATAAAAAATGTATTTCCTATACGCTGAATCTGCAAATAAGGGTAAAAATTCCATCCGAATAGATTGTTGGTTTGTTTCCGATCTCTTGCACTCAGGTCGGTTACAATATTTCCAACACCCCAGCCAGGCATAACCCCATTTTGGATAAGTTTTCTTCCCTTCTGGCCTATCTTAACCATTAAACCTGCCTCATTTGCCCCATAAGCCTTTTTTTGAGCCAGCCCCAGCATATCTGCGAGTTTTACTTCAGCTACGAAATCGCCCTGGATATTATGATAGGCGAAAGGCCCGGTACGTTCCGATCCATCCCAAAGGGTGTTGTGTGAAACCATTTTCAATACGCCCGATTGTTGTATGACCGTATCCGCCGTCCCCATAAAACCATCCCAGGAACTTCCTGATGAAGCATCTTTTGTCGCGGGGATGGATTGAGCAGATCCACTCTGCTTCTTAATCGCAAATAGAGCTGTATCTGTGCTAACACCCACAGGTAAAGAAGCTTCAGTAACATTTCCAAAGTTATCCCTAATTTTAAGCGAGTAATTATAATTGTTTTGTGCCGTTACGGTAAAATCGGTGTAATCGGATGAACGCAACCATTTTGACTGTGCTTTATCCTGATCACGTTTAAAAAGGAATTCCAGATCAGTGCCTGGCAAAGCCGGTCGATTGGCTTGCATATAAACCATATTGGGTGTTACGGCCATTGGTTTTAATGCGAAGGATGCGCTTATCCTACCCACGCTTAATGTTTGTCTCCAAAAATTATATTCCTCCAAGCAATCTGCATTTGAAAAGCCAAAATTATATATACTTACCGATGATATTGCAGTTGTAGAACGGATTCCATCTGCTACCTTAGCGATTAGCGTACGCTGATCTTTCTGGTTATTTGGGATCAGCGCAGTGCCTGTTAACTTACCGTCTATATGCACTTGTAATTTCCCCTGATAATAGCTGCAGATAATCTGTTGCCATTTTCCGGTCCCAACCATCCGGACAGCTTTATTTCCATGCCCAAAAAAGAAATCTGTTTTTGCACCTGCGGTAGATAAAAGCGACAAAACTGCAGTAAAAGGTTTTGAAAAGTTAAGTTGCTTAACCATTTTATCGCCCAATAACAGTTTATTACCGTCGGCCAATACAACCGCTATTTTGCCGCTAACATCAGTTACCTCCAGGTTAGCTTCAGCCGTTAGTTTATCTAAAACAGCTCCATGATTGGGCCAATTTACCTTTTCGCCATCATCCAGGCTTTTGGCATCTGCATAAACCAAAAGGTTATTGTTTATGCCTTTAGTATAACCTGACTGAATTTGCTCTTCCGTTAATGGTTCATCGTAAATTTTTAAAGCAGCCAGTGCACCCGAGAATCCTGCTGTTCCATCCTCGTTCCCCCCCAAAAGAAAATTCCTGAGGTTGTTTACAAAAAGCATTCTTCGTTCTGCCCGGTCTAATTTCCCATCGACATAAATGCGCTCCATTGTTCCATCAAATACCATGGTGATCTGATGCCATTCATTTGCCTTTGGTAAATGCTTGTAACCTAAATCTGCCCAGCCCAGATGCGTGGCCGCGCCAGCACCTTTTGCCGAACCATAACCCACTGCGGCATTGCTTAGGTTTACACCTCCCCTGCCTGTCCAGGAAACTATGGTTTCTTCCTTATCAATCTCCGGATTGAACACCCACATGCTGACACTGTAACTGCTGTTACCCAGCATTGATGCTGGCGCAGGTTTCGATGATGATAAACGCTCCCTGCCAGAAAACACCAAAGCTTTTTTCCCTTTGATCATGGATATAATGGGCTTATCTGCCCCCTTTGCATCAAATAGGCCACCCAGCTTTCCTTTATTCGAAACTTGCGAAACCACAGCGCCAATTCTAAAGCTATCCAACTGCAAATCCACTAACAATCCCTTTGATTCGAATCGCTGTAATGATTCCCATGTTTTAACTTTAGTGTTCATTACAGGCTTATATTCAGCATTATCATAAACCTTAATGTTCCAAATGGCCTTATTTAAACCTGCATATTCTGTACCCAGAATAGTGGTCTTCAGGTATCTGGTTTTCACATGTCCAAAATCAATCATCGGGCTTCCATGCCGGGTATTTTTACTCCTGTCGGCAAATAGTTTCCAGGTTTTGCCATCAAGCGAATATTCGATTTTGTATTGATAATACCAGGTGGCATACTCAAACTGGGTGTGTACACTTTTAACATCATATATACTACCTAAATCAACGCTTAGCCATGATGAACCTACATTATTTTTCGCTTTCCATAAGGTACCGTTGTTATCATCAAGAGCATATTCTGCCTTAAAATCCTGATCATAAGATGAAGAAGCCACAGCCATTTTACCCAGGGCCAAATTGGTATGTGGGTTAACATTTTTAGCCAGATACCCTATTCCTTTATGGGTAGGTACCAGCTTCAGTATATTTCCTTTTTCATCAAACACCATTTTATCTGCGGCTACCTGCCTGTGGTAACCACCATCATTGTGCGGATTATTATGCCGGTGGTAAATCAGGTAAAAATCATCACCCTCCTGTAAAACAGATTGATGCCCGGGCCCGTGTACCGTTCCATCAGAACTGGTTGCAAGAATGGGATTTTCTGATGCATATTTAAAAGGCCCCATCGGATTGGTAGCCGTTGCGTATTGTACGCGGTAAGTTCCATCTTCGCAATAACCAGATGAGTAGGTGAGGTAATAGATACCCTTTCTTTTGAAAACGAATGGCGCCTCAAAAAAATCTTTAGCATCTGTATTGGGGATCTGTGCCAATTTCGAAAATGACTTCATATCGGCATTTAATAAACCCACACCACATCCATGATTGGGATAAATTCCCCACGTGCCCCAATACATGTAATATTGGCCATCATCATCTTTAAAAGTTTGTCCATCAAGGGTAATCACATTGGGTACCATAAAATTAGATACGATGGGTTTTCCCGGAGCTAACAAAGAAGTCCATGGACCAACAGGGCTGGCTGAAGAGGCACCAAAGATCTCTACCGGTTGGCAGTAGTAGAGATAATATTTTCCATCGGGCCCCTGAGTAGCATCGGGTGCCCAATAATGATGGGTAGTTGGCCAGTTCATATCCTGCATGGCCCAGTTTACAAAATCTTTTGAAGTCCAAACCTGAGCCGGACCAAAGCCTCCGCCGTTGCCATCAGTAGTTGCATAAATGTAATAGGTATCGCCAAACTTTTTCACCGTTGGATCAGCAAAATAACCTGGAATAAGTGGATTGCCTTGTTCCTTACTCAGGTTAGACTGTGCTTTCGCAGTTTCCAAAACACAGCCGGAAAGGAAAAAAACGAACAGGTATACGTAAATATTTCTCATAGTTAAGCGGTAATTTTCCTATTTATAAAACCAGCATGTAGCAAAGGAATTCGATGAGCTGGTTATTTTGTTGGGGTAAAAAGATTCGCTTTTGGCGGCTCAGCGTTTAAGAGATGCTTGATAAAGAAATCTCTTTTACGTCTTCTTCCATACACACCGCCATCACTATGTCCCATCCCCGGAATACTCAGGATATCGAAATCCTTATTGGCTTTAATAAGCGCATCGGCCAGCCGATAGGTAGATTCTGGTGGTACATTTTCATCGGCTTCGCCAACTATTAAGAATAAATTACCCTGAAGTTTGGCCGCATTGGTAATGTTAGATTGCTCGCCATAATGTGCACCAACAGGATATCCCATCCATTGCTCGTTCCACCATTGTTTATCAATCCGGTTATCGTGACAACCACAGGAAGAAACGGCAGCTTTGTAAAATTCCGGATGAAAAAGTAATGCACCAGTAGAATTTTGTCCCCCTGCCGAAGTTCCGTACACGCCTATTTTACTAATATCTGCATTCGTATATTTTTCGGCCATGGCTTTCATCCACAAAATCCGGTCAGCAAATCCTGCATCGGCCAGATTGTGCCAGCAAACATCGTGAAATGCTTTTGAGCGGTTAGCAGTGCCCATACCATCTATCTGAACAACGATAAAGCCCAGTTCTGCCATACTTTGCATTTCACTTGCCGGAAGGAAACTCTTCGGTACAAAACTATCCTGTGGGCCTGCATAAATGTTTTCGATGATGGGATAGGTTTTATTGGGATCCATTTTGGATGGCAGGCAAACTACTCCCCAAATATCGGTTTTCCCATCCCTACCCTTAGCTACAAACACCTCGGGTAATTTTACTCCCGTATTCAGAAATGTTTCTACATTGCCATGCTCAATTTCAGCAATTTCCTTTCCACTGGCGGTGATCTTTAACTTAGTAACTGGCGGCACATTAACCTCCGAGTAGGTATCAATGTAGTACTTTCGATCGGGAGAAAAGCTAAGCACATGATTTCCCTTTTCGGGACTAAGGTTAACCAAACCTTTTCCATCGAAACCCACTCTGTAGTAATGGATAAAATAGGGATCTTCTGAGGGGTTCATACCACTGGCCCGAAACCAGACCTCACGTTTTAAAACGTCAATGCTATCAATATCGCGCACTACCCAGTTACCTTTGGTGATGAGTTGCTGCTTCCCTGTAATGGTATTAACAAGATAGAGGTGTTGCCATCCATCCCGTTCACTGGTCCATAGCATTTCATTGGTTTTGGGCAGATAGCGGGTATAAATTCTGCTCTCATAAATAAAGGTTTTGGTTTTCTCATCAATGATGTTACGGGTTTTACCGGTTTGCACATCTACTTCAATTACCCTGAATCGCTGATGTCCGCGATCTGCCTTTTCATAGGTATAATATCTGCTGTTATTGTTACGCCAGTGTAGGGGCTGTGGACCAAAAAAATCAGTCGGCTCCACATCAACTTTTAGGGCAGTTTTGCTTGTAATATTGAAAATATAGGGTTGGTAAGCGGTAAAATCATCTCCCGGCTGGGCATACTCACGTGATTTCAATTCGCCCCGGGTTGTTCCCGGAACCGAGCTCAAAACGTAGTGAACCTTTTTAATTTCCTTTGGATCAATCTTGTAGGCAATAATTGTTTTTCCATCAGGTGCCCATTCAAAATTACCATAAGGTTTTTCCGCAGAACCATCCGTACTCAATGTTGTTTCTGCTCCCGTGGTCAGGTTTACCAATACTAAATTACCGCCACGAACCAATACTTCGTTCTTGCCATCCGGCGATTTAGATACAGTGCGACTCCACTCCCATCTTGAACGTTTTTGCTGTAGTGGTCGCTTCGGATTATAACGAAAGACGGTCGTATCACTTGCCGCCCTCACCTGATAATCGCCGAGATTTACCTGAAACCACTTATTTTGAACCTTGAATTTCAGGTTATGCTGATCTGTGAAATATAATTCGGCAAGTTGCAAACGTAAGGGTACTTGTTTAATGCCGCTTGTTTTTTCAAGGGCCGCAGCCAACTTATCCGAATCAAAGGCCGGAGCACGTTTCCCGGATATCACATCTACATATATATACTCCCAGTTTTTATCCGGAAGACTTTTCTTGTACCAAAAAGCAGCCCCATCTTTTCTCCATTGAGGAAGAATTTCATTATTAGTAGGGATATTTCTTAATGCAGTATCCAGTTTACCCGCCCTTTTGTAAGCCTCAACCATTTCGGCCGCTGTAGGCGCATAGGGATTTTTTTGCGCGCCAGCTGAAAAAGCAGCCAGTGTTAAGCAAGTTAGGGTTATCGTTTTTTGCAATAGTTGATCAATTTTCATCACAGCAATATTATGTTGTAAATATAGAGCAAGGGAGATTCAGATTCCCGTTATATATTGATGTATAGCATCAACATTTTAACTCACTAATGTATCTGAGGTCTGTAAATCAACTGTTTTAGGCATATTTACCCGCCTGATCAGATAATAAACCGGAATGCCCGCCAGAGTGATGATCAGCCCTGGCCATGTAAATTTTGGCTTAAAAATAATGAGGAGAATACAGAAAGCTAATCCCATTAAGATGTAAATAACCGGCAATACCGGATAGCCGAAGGCTTTATAAGGCCGGGCTGCATCGGGACGTTTTTTACGCAGGATAAAAATGCCAAAAATGGTGAGCATGTAAAAACCAACTACCACAAAAGAAATCATATCGAGCAGATCTCCGTATCGGCCGCTGAGGCACCACAAACAAGCGAAAATGCACTGGATCCAAAGGCCAAAACCGGGCACGGCATTTTTATTCAATTCCGCTACTTTTTTAAAGAATAAACCATCCTTTCCCATGGAGTAGTAAACCCGTGCTCCTGCCATGATCAAACCATTATTACAACCGAAAGTAGACACCATGATCATTACAGCAATGGTGATGGTTCCAACCGTTCCGAAAATATGATTTGCTGCAGAAACAGCTACCCGATCCTTATCGGCATATGCCATATCATGCAGGCTCAACACACCGGTATACATCACATTGGTGAGGATATAAAGCACCGTTACAATGATGGTGCCCAGGGCCAGGCTTAGGCCGATGTTGCGTGCCGGGTTTTTAATTTCTCCTGCAATGAACGTTACATTGTGCCAGGAATCACTGCTGAATATAGAACCCACCATGGCAGCTGCAATTGCACCCAGGGCGGCAAAAGTAGTGTAACCGGAAATGCTTCCATTGGGTGCTAAAGAGCCTAAATTCCACATATTCTCCCAGTTTACCTTCCATATGGCTGTATCCAGGAAAAATAAGCCAAACACAATCAAACCAAAAAGACTTAAGAGTTTAGCTACAGTAAAGGTAGTTTGTATGGTTTTACCCGCACTTACCCCGCGGCTGTTTACATAGCTCAGCAGCACAATTACAGCGATGGCCAATAGTTGAGCGGGAGAAATGCTGATGAAACCCAAATCTATTGCCACCAGATCTTCACTCAGAGCAGGAATTAAATAGGCTGTAAATTTGGCAAAGGCAACACCCACCGCAGCAATGGTAGCGGTTTGAATTACAGTGAAAAAGCTCCAGCCATACAAAAAACTGATTAAAGGGTTATAGGCCTCTTTTAAATATATATACTGCCCTCCGGCCTTTGGAAACATTGCACTCAACTCACCATAACTCAATGCTGCTGTTAATGTCATGAAGCCGGTAATTAACCATACCACCAGTAACCAACCCGAACTTCCCACATTTCGGGTAATATCTGCACTGACGATAAATATACCTGAGCCAATCATACTTCCGGCTACCAGCATGGTAGCATCCAATAATTTGAGGCTGGGTTTAAAGTGGCTTTTTTCCTGTTCCATTGGTAATTGATGTTTGTTGAATAAAATTAACGACATAGCATCTCCAATCCATAAAATTGGAGATGCTGATAAGATTAATATTTGGTAAATATGTTATGCGCTGGCAGGTTGTGATAATTACATCAGCCAAAGCATATAAAAAATGAAAAGTATGCGATTAGCAAGCTTTAAAATACTGGCTAAGCACCAATATAACTCACTCTGCTAACGCTGTTATAAGAATCTAAATAGGCTCTAGGCGATTGCCCGATAATACTTTTAAAAACCCGATTGAAGTTGGTAATGCTGTTGAAGCCAGCCTTGTAGGCTACACCAGAAATACAGTCTGTTTGTTCTCCTGATATGAGGCTCTTACAGGCATCATTAATCCTTACTTCGTTTAAAAAGGATACAAAGGTATGTCCGGTATGTTTTTTAAAGTACCTGCAGAATGCCTGTGGAGTCATAAATGCTACATTCGCCACATCTTCAAGGGTTATTTGGCTATTGTAATTTTCGGTGATATAACCAATTATCTTACTTAAGCGCATCCCCTCATTCTCACTTACATTTGATGAATAAAGATCAGAACACAAAGGCATTACGTGGTCGCCAATTGACTGTAGTGAAACCACCAGTTTTACAAATGCAAATAACAAATCTGTCCCTGAAGCTTCATGTACCGCAATCATCCGCTTCAATACTTCCTGGGTAAAGTTAGCCGGAACTTTAAAGCCGTGCTTATTTTTGGCTAAAAAGGAACTGGCAATTTTCATCTCCGGAAGTGAAAAAAGAGGCCCTAATGTACCACCAGAATTAAAGTAAACTGAGTATGCAGCAATTGATCTTTCGCTTTTGGCTTCAAAGTATTCTGGATTACTTTTGAACAGATGCGGAAGTTTTGCTCCGATAACAAATATGTCGCCAGGCCGGAAAGCATGCATTTCACTGCCTGCAATCAACGTTCCTTCCCCCCTTTCAATATAAGTGATCTGCCATTCGTCATGTCTGTGCAGATATTGATAAAAATAAGGCAATTCAACGTGCTCAGATATAACACTTTTGTCATCGGGCACAAGCATAGTAAATGGCAATACTTTCATGTGGTTGGTTGTTAGTTTGGTTGTTGTTGATTATAATCCAATATAAGGATATTAACTAAAAAAACTCCAAAAAAGCCAAATTCGGTTAAAATACTGCTACTATACGCTAAAATTTAGATGTACCAGGTGCGCCGGGCTGTAAGTTATGGGCGTAAAAATTGATTTAAGCTGAGAACAGGGAGAAGAGATCAGGCCTGGCCTTAAGCGCTAATCTTCTAAATCCTTTTTATCTGAATTTTAAGCTATGCCCTGTTAACAGCAAACGAAGCTATCTGCATTTCCGTTTTTTGCTCCGCCACAATCTGGCTCACCAGCAAGCCTGTTGCCGGACCTAAACTTAATCCCATCATTCCGTGCCCCGTGGCAACAATGAGGTTTTTCTTTTTATCGCTTCGACCAATATAAGGCAAGCCATCCGGCGATGAGGGTCTGAATCCATACCAGATATCCTCTTCAGGAGGTAAAGCCGGGTGCAAATCAGGAAAATACTTGGGAACGGATTCTACAATACCCCTCACCCTTTGCATATTCACCCGTGTATTAATCTTATCCAGTTCCATGGTTCCTCCATACCGGATACTTCCATTCATGGGAGTGATGGCTACCCGGGCCTCACAAAGCAATGCAGGTATAGTCAGGCGTTTTTGAGGTTCAGATTCCATAAATGAATATCCTTTTCCAGGCATCAGGGATATTTTAAGGTTGGCCATTTTAGCTACTGCAGGCGACCATGAACCAGTGGCAATGACATACTGATCGGCCTCCCATGCGGTAGAGCCAGTAAATACTTTCGTAATTTTCTCACCATCAGATTCTATTTTATCCACCTCTTTTCCCTTAACAATGGTTACCCCATGATTATTGAGATAAGTAATTAAGGTATTCATCAGCTTGGTTGGATACAGATGGGCGTCGCAACGGTAATGAACAGCACCCAAAACATCCAAATTTAAATTGGGTTGCAGTGCTTTACACTCCTCTAAACTTAAAATACCCATATCCAGTCCAAGCGTTTTTGCTCTTTCGGCCAGATGTGCTTCTTCTTCTCCAGCTTTCTCTGTTTTATAAAAAGCTAAGATGCCGTTATTGGTAAGTTCGAAGTCAAATCCTGGTTCTTGAGCCAGTTCTTCATATAGTTTTTTGCTGAGCAGCGATAAATCTCTTAACGGTTCTGCTGATTGACTAACATGCTTTTCTGTTGCATGTTTCATAAACTTTAGCCCCCAGCCAATGAGACTCGGATTTAAAGATGGTCGAACATAAAATGGGCTTTTGCTATTGAACATCCAGCGTATACCCTGACTAATCATACCTGGAGCAGCCAGGGGAACAAAGTGGCTTGGCACAATCATACCAGCATTGCCAAATGAGCAGTTATCTGTAATATCGCCTTTGTCCAGAACAGTAACCTGAAATCCATTTTTTTGAAGATAGTATGCTGAGCTTAGTCCAACGATTCCACCTCCAATTATTAATACTTTCGACATTATATTTCGTTATTTACTAAAAAAAACTCCAACTAAATCACTTGAAATCCGTGAGCATACGGATCATCTTCAGCATCTATTTTGATGGTGTTATAACCATAAACTTTCGCCCAGCCTTCAACACTTGGAATGATGGCTTTGAAACCTGCCAGTTCAATTTCTTCTTCTACCCGACCTATAAATTTGCTGCCTATAAAACTTTCGTGAATAAAATCTTCACCTTTTTTAAGTTTGCCTTTGGCATGCCACTGGGCCATACGTGCAGAAGTACCTGTTCCGCAAGGCGATCTGTCAATGGCCTTTTCACCGTAAAAAACAGCATTTCTGCCCGTAGCATTCGGATCTAAAGTGGTGCCTGTCCAAAGTACATGGCTACAGCCGTTAATGGTTGCATCCTGCGGGTGCACAAAAGTATATTTTTCATTAATGCGCCTTCTAATGGTTTGGCTCCAGGTAATCAGCTGTGATGCCGTATAATTCTCCAGGCCCGGAAAGTTGCCTTGCGGATCAACTATGGCATAAAAATTACCGCCGTATGCTACGTCGAATGTAAGCATGCCCAGATCCGGGCATTCAATTTCCAGATTTTCTGCAGCCAGATAAGAAGCAACATTTTTTAATTTCACTGATTTAACCTTCTTTCCCTCCTGTTTGTATTCTATTAATACTAAACCCGCAGGCGCTTCCATGCGGACTACACCGGGCACTTTTGGTTGAATAAGTCCTTCTTCTATAGCGATGGTTATGGTGCCGATAGTGCCATGACCGCACATGGGCAAGCAACCGCTTGTTTCAATAAAGAGAACGGCTACATCATTTGCCGGATCGTGAGGGGGATAAAGTATACTTCCCGACATCATATCGTGGCCACGAGGCTCGAACATTAATCCGGTTCTGATCCAATCGTAGGATTTTAAAAAATGCTGGCGTTTTTCACTCATATTAGCGCCAATCAGTTCCGGCCCCCCACCTGCTACTAATCTTACCGGATTTCCGCAAGTATGTGCATCTACACAAAAAAAGGTTTTACTCATATCTATTTGGTAAATTGGTTATTAACCATTCTAAAAATCCCAAGTGGGTTTGCATCTTTCAATTCATCAGGTAAAAGCACCTGCTCCCAATCCTGATAAGCAAGTGGCCTCACAAAACGGTAAATTGCAGTTGAGCCAACAGAAGTAAACCTGCTGTCGTTAGTTGCCGGAAAAGGCCCACCATGCTGCATGGCAGCACAAACTTCAACTCCGGTAGGTACACCATTTAAAATAATGCGTCCGGTTTTATCTGTAAGCTGATGAATAAGCGACTGATACTGTCCAGTTTCATTTTTATCAGCCATGATGGTAACCGTTAACTGCCCTTGCAATACAGCAATTACCTGCTCTAATTCCTGAATATCTTCAGCAACTACCAAAAGCGAGTAAGGTCCAAATATCTCTTCATGCAGTTTAGGATTTTTAATAAATTCAACTGCAGGAACCTGCGCTATTTTAGCTTCAGATTGATTTTGCAATTCCTGATTTTTTAATCCGGAAACAGCAAGGATTTTTACCCCCGCTTCAGCAGCTACTTCGCTGGATAGTTTGCTGTAGTTTTTGGCAATCCCCTCTGTAAGCATCGTTGCGGAAGGAACTATGGAGATTGCCTCAATCAATGTCTGCTTAAATTTCTCAAGTTCAGGAGAAGCTATTGCCAGCATTAAACCGGGATTAGTGCAAAACTGACCGGCTCCAAGCGTGATAGATGCGGCATATTTCTTAGCTAATTCTTCTGCTTGTTTTTCTACAGCAGCAGGCAGAAAGATAACTGGATTAATGCTGCCCATTTCTGCGAAAACCGGAATCGGCTGTTGGCGTTCCTGTGCCAGCTTAACCAGTGCCATACCACCATGATATGAACCCGTAAAGGTCACCGCCCTGGTTAAAGGGTGTTGAACAAGCTTTGCACCTATTTTGTAACCATCATCGTACAATAAAGAAAATACACCCTTTGGCATACCTGTTTTAATTACTGCTTTAACAATGGCACTACTTACCAGGGCACTTGTACCATAATGCGCGGGATGAGCTTTTACAATTACCGGGCAGCCGGATGCCAGTGCAGATGCGGTATCTCCACCGGCAACAGAAAACGCAAGCGGAAAGTTACTGGCTCCGAAAACAACCACCGGTCCAATTGGAACAAGCATTCGGCGGATATCCGGTCGCGGTAAAGGCTGTCTTTCCGGTAAAGCCGTATCAATAATCGCATCTACCCATGAACCTTCTGCTACAAGATTTGCAAAAAGCCTTAACTGTCCCGTGGTTCGCCCCAGTTCTCCCTGCAATCTGGGCAGCGGCAAACCGCTTTCGGCCGATGCCCGGGCAATTAGTTCTTCGCCGATACCTGTAATTTCATCTGCTATGGCATTTAAAAACGCCGCTTTTGCATCTTTATTTATATTTCGATAAGTTTGAAACGCTGCTGTGGCAGCAGCCAAAGCAGCGTTAACTTCGTTATCGCCGGCTCTGTAAAACGCTCCATCCAACAGTAAACCCGTTGCCGGATTTACTGCCTTAAGGTTAGCTTCATTACCATCGATATATTCACTGGCAACTATATTTTTTCCGTTCATATCTGGTTATCTATTTACCCCAGCTGCCGGCAGGTAATTCCGGGCGAACAGCTAATGCATCATTGATAATTTTTAATACGCGTTTTCTCTCTTCACCTTCAACAGCCAGGCGTGGTGCCCTTACAGTTTCCGTACCTAAGCCTGTTGCTACTTCAGCCAGCTTAATATATTGAACAAGTTTTGGATGAATATCCAGTTCTAACACAGGCAAAAACCAACGATAAATGGTTAAGGCCTCAGCAATGCGATTTTCTTTAATCAAATTGAAGATGGCCACCGTTTCTCTTGGAAAAGCATCTACTAATCCAGCCACCCATCCGTCGGCACCCATTACAATACTCTCCATCGCCAATGGATCTACACCTGTAAAAATCTTAAAGCGATCACCGAAACGGTTAATTAACCGGGTTACGTTAGATACATCTCTGGTAGATTCCTTAATAGCCTGAACATTCGGATATTTAGCTAATGCTTCAAACATATCTAATGTAACTTCAATCTTATAATCAACAGGATTGTTGTAAATCATGATGGGTAATGAGGTTGAGGTAGCCACGGCATCAAAAAATGCTAAAGTTTCTTCTGCGGAAGCATAATAACGCATTGGAGGCAACAACATCAGTCCTTGTGCACCAAGCGACTCAGCCTTTTTTGCTACTTCAACCGCTTTTTTAGTTGTTGCTTCTGCGATATTTAATAAAACCGGAACCCTGTCCTTAACTACTTCCAGTGTGTGAGATAATAGGCCGAATTTCTCTTCTTCAGTTAGTACACTGGCTTCGCCTAATGAACCTCCTAAAATAATTCCATTGGCTCCTGCTTCAAGTTGTGCTTCTATGTTTAAATCAAAAGTTACGAAGTCTAGTTCATCATTTGCTGTAAATTTTGTAGTCACAGCCGGGAAAACCCCTGTCCATTTAATTGCCATTGTATTTAATAGTTTAGTACTTAATAATTCCTTTATATCTGTAACCTGAGCATTACATACAGGTATTACTAAGGCAGGCACATAACCTACCTAAGAATACCTTATAATGATTAACCTGTCAGATTATTTTCAAAGTTAAAGGATAGCTTCAGGCTGTGATTGTTAGATTTTAACCGATACCAACTATAAATAGACCATTTCAGTTAAAAACGATTTATCACTTTTTAACCTGAATGTAATACATGGATTCTATAGCCGTTTTTTGGAGCAAAGCACCCTGGCCAGCACTAAGTTTGCTGTGTTTCCAATTTGTTGCAGGAAGGATTTTTAAAGTTTTCACACCGGATTTTTGCAACACGAGTGGCAGGTTAAAACCATTCACACAATTGCTGTATCGATAATATACCGCTCCATGCTTTATATAAAATTCGAAAACCGGTATTTGGGTCGTTCTTAAATATTGATCAAATACTTTCTTGTAATCAAACCTGGCCTGTTTGGACAGGTAAGATTCTACCTGTGCAGTGGTTACGGTTTTATGATAGAAGGTTTTGTTTAAGCCCCTCAATATTGACCTGAAAAGTACATCGTTATTTAAACTATGCCTGATGGCGTGCAGCATATTCCCGCCTTTCGGATACATATCTCCGCTTCCCTGAGCATTTACACTATAGGGCGGGATAATTGGCGCATCATTTCTGATGCCTTTCCTGATTCCGAAGTTGTATTCATTGCCCGCCTGCTTTCCGAAAATATAATCTACAAAAAGTGTTTCACTGTAGTTGGTAAAACCCTCATGCACCCACATATCGGCTAAATCATTGGTGGTAATGTTATTACCAAACCACTCGTGACCACTTTCATGAATGATGATAAAGTCCCATTTTAAACCCCAGCCATTGCCAGACATATCTCTGCCTAAATAACCGAACTTATACTTATTACCGTAAGAAACAGCCGATTGATGCTCCATTCCGGTATGCGATGCGTCAATGAGCTGATAACCATCTTCATAAAAGGGATAGGGACCAAACCAGTGCTCAAAGCTTTTTAACATTTTATGCACCTGATCGGGCATGTAAGTTTTGGCTTTAGGAAGGTTGTAATCCAGCACCCAGTAATTCAGGTCAAGCTTGCCTTTTTCTCCGGCATATATTTCCTTGAAATTAACGTACTTACCGATATAAGGTATGATACAATAGTTGCTTATCGCACTGTTTACATTGTATTTATACGTTACCGTACCATCATTGTTTTGTTGCTTAAAAACGAGCCTTCCATTACCCACGCCAACCAAAGTATCCGGAATGGTCATTGTTAATGAAGCACCCAAATCCGGTTCATCACTTTGGTGATCTTTATTCGGGTACCACACCGAGGCCCCAAGCCCCTGGCAGGCCACAGTCATCCATGGCCTGGCTAAAGAATCGGTAGTAAAGATGAAGCCACCATCCCAGGGGGCGCGCTTGGCCTGGTGAACATTTCCATGGTAAAAAATTTTAACCCGGTTTAAGGCATTGAGTGCCTGAGCGGGCACATGCGTGTACCAAACACTACCCACATGCTCAAATTTCAGTTTCGATTTTTCGTTATACCAAATGCTGTCGATCAGCAGTGGCTCCTGAAGATCAATCTGCATCCTGATACTTCCATTGTTGGGTTTAACTACCTTATAAACAATCTCATTAGCTCCGGCTATACTCTTATGGATATAATCTGGCTTAAAAGCTAGCTCATACCGTTGAACATCCCACCAGGTTCGCTCGGGCCTTAAACTCCCCCTCAGCGTATCGGCTAAGGTGTAAGTTTTTTTATCCTGAGCAAAGGCCATGATATTACAAAGGATCAGCATAATCAAAATGGATATACGAAGGAGGTTTTTCATGGGCATTTAATTCTTGGCTTTTACAGGAGGTAAAGTAATCGTTTTAAACAAAAATGGAGTTTTTAATTTACGTCCCACCACAAACGATCGGTCAGCTTAGCCTTTTGCTGAGGCTGAGGGTTAGCAGTGATTTCTGAATTGGGATATAATACTCTTCTTGGAATTTCTGAAATGGCATTCTTCACCTTGGTTAAGGCCGGAAAGCCTGTACGGCGCCAATCGCTGAAGTTTTCAGCATTCAGGAAATTCGATATAAATTTTTCTTCAATAATTAATCTCAGGGCATTTGAAGTATTTAATGTTCCCCTCGATAACAGGTAAGCGTCTATATCTGTACTCCCTACGCCTAATTTCTCCATGTGTTTTCTGATACCATCCTGATAAATTGCCTGTGCAGCAGTTGCACCCGAAATAATATTGGTGGCTTCGGCTTTTAAAAATAATGCTTCGGTATAATTAACAAGGTAATTGTTAGCATTTGCACCTGCATAAAAAGCGGCCGGGATGGAGTAAGACTCTAAACTTCCGATATCATCTAAACCAATTTGCCTGCCGGTGTACAATCCGGTTTGTACTGCTGGCGCTATCATCTTACTTAAGCGAGGATCGTTACGTGTTTTAAATCCATCTACGAAAGTATTAGCCAAAACAAGGGTACTAGCTGGTAAAAAATTCTGTTGCCATGGGTTTTCAGCACCTGCAGCTCCGCTAAACGCAATTTTACAATCGTCGGCATTACTCTGCATACCGCTATTCAGGGCTGCAAGTGCAAGTTGGGCCTGTGCAGCTGCTGTTGTGCCCGGAGCTTTGGTCAAATGCATATAATAACGGGCCTTTAAGGTATAAGCCAGTTTTTTCCATTTAGCCATGTCTCCACCGTACATGAAATCATCACCACCAGGATTTATACCTGCATTTTTATTCACATCTTCGATACTCTGATCTAATAATTGCTGAATCTGCGTATAAATTTGTTGCTGGGTATCATAAACTGGATTAGGATTTTCTACTCCTTTAAATGCCTGACTGTATGGAATATCGCCCCAGGCATCTGTTGCATAACCCAAACAGTATGCGGTAAGAATTTTTGCAATTGCAGCATATTTGAAATTCCCGTTACTGGTAGCCTTACTGTTCAATAGCGTGAGGTTATTCAACGTTCTCACATAAACATTATTCCAGTCGCCATCCATATCTACATTATACATCAAATAGGTCCCAAAATTGGGCGCTACCTGATTCAATGCAATCACCTGAACGTATTGCTGCAACACAATACTTAAATTTCCATCTCCTGCCGCATTGATATTTTGCGAAATTAACATTTGTACAGGAGGTAATATTAAGGACTCCTTAACATCTATAGGCCTGTTAGGATCGTCATTTACATCTATATACTTTTTGCATCCGGTAAAACTTACCATACAAACAAAGCTGATAACAAAATATATCTTTTTCATAATACTTTTTCTAATGGATTATAATGTTAATTTCAATGTAAAATCAACTGATCTGGATGTTGGTGTAGAGAAAGAATAAATCCCCTGCGATCCATTTGACGAGCCGAATGAACTCACTTCAGGATCTCCTCCGGTAAAATGAGGTGCATAAATCCATAGATTTCTCCCTGTAACATTGAGCGCTACATTTTTAAACGGTGTTTTGGTTAGCCAGGATGGTTTAAAGCTATACCCCAGGCTTACGTTTCTTAATTTCACATAGGTACCGTCCTGAATAACAGATTCTAAAACACTGTTAATACGCTGATAATAAGCTTGTCCCAAAACAGATACTGTATTGGGTAAACCTGTATTTACATTCACACCTTCAACAACTCTTGGGCCACGGTCTTCAGTAACTTTAGGTGTTCCATAAAAATAGCCATAACCATCAACGTTGTTTTGAATATCGCCACCCTTTTTCATATCAAAAGCAAAACTGAAAGTAAACTGCTTATATTTAAAGTTATTTACGATTCCAGCCATATAATCAGGATTGATATCACCGATAATGCCTTGCTCATCTGCAGCAAAAGGTAAACCATCATCTCCTGTCAAAATCTGTCCTGAGGCATTCCTGGCATATCGCGTCCCATAAATTACACCATAAGGTTGATTTAAGAAGATAAAAGTAAAACCATTACCTACCTGATTAAGGTCTTTATAAATTGATAAAACTTTGTTCCGGATGCGGCTGTAATTGAAAGTCAAATCCCAGCTGAAATTTTCAGTTTTTATGGGTTTGGCATTCAGGAGTATTTCGATTCCTTTATTACGCATGGAAGCTGAATTCACACTTGTGGCATTATATCCTGTTGATGGCGCCAACGCTACATTAGGAATAATACCATTAGTTGTCTTTTTATTAAAATAAGTAAGTTCTAAACTCAACCGGCTGTTAAAAAATCCCGTTTCTAAACCTACTTCAAACTCATTAATCCGCTCATTCTTTAAATTCGGATCACTTAGGGTTCCGCTAATCAAGAATCCGGATTGTCCCTGGTATGGAAAAGCAATGTTTCTGATTGTTTGCGACTCATAAGGCGTAAGTAAACTATATGGGCCGATACTCGCGTTTCCAACAGTACTGTACGATACCCTTAACTTTCCAAAATTCATCACATGAGATAATCCTTCAGAAAAGAAATTAGAAAAGATAAAACTGGTTGCTGCTGAACCATATGGATAAAAACTATTGTCTTTTGCTAGAACCGAAGTACCATCATATCTTCCGGTAAGTGACAATATGATGAACTTTTTATAGTCTATATTAGATTGAAGGTAAAAACCAATTTTGCGGGTAAGGTAGCTGCTTTCTGTAAACTTCACAGTTGATGCGCTACCAATATTATTGAAATCAGGAACAGTAATCCCTAAACCATTGGCATAGGCATTTTGACTATAAGTAGAAATGATGTTGTTCCCTAAAAGCGCGTCGATAGTAAAATCACCCAACGTTTTGCCCGCATTAAGCATCAAATCATTATTATATTGCCTGAAATTAGTATTATTATTAACAATTCTTCCGTTCGGATTGGATACAGAGCCTAGCGACTCTATATATTTCCCCTGCTCTACATACACATCTGCGCCAAAACGTTCTGTAATGGTTAACCAGGGTAATATTTTATAATCGGCATTGAAAGTCGGTAAAAACCGGTTAACAATTGATGTATTCTTGATATTATCCAATACCCAGTATGGATTATTTCTCGAGAAACGGAATAAGCGCTGTGTGCCATCCGGGTTGGTTGATGGTTGCAGATCATAAGATACCGGTGCAGAGAAAACGGTCCAAACCGGACTTTCCAAAGCATAACCCTCTGGCTGCCGGTTATTTTTGGTATTGGCATAATTTAATGAAAAAGTAATATTCAAATCTTTGATTACCTGAGTACTGAATTTTCCAAAAACAGTATTTCTGTCAAATGAAGTCGCAGGAACTGTACCATCTTGTGTTAAATTGGTAAAAGAAAGAAAATAGGAACTGTAAGCACCACCGCCGGTTAAACCGATGGTATTGGTGTAGGTTTTACCTGTTTTGAAAAATAAATCAGATTGATCGTACACCTGAGCAGGCTGGCCATTTATTTTCAGGGTATCCATCCTCGCACCCCAGGAGGTACTGGTTTTCTGAGAAACCCCATCAAAATAAACCCCATTAGATCCCAATGAATATTTATTCTGAATTTCAGGAATAAGTGGTTTCTCGAAAGAAAAGGAAGAAGAGAAACTTAAAGTTGGCTTTTTATTGGAAGCTCCGGCCTTTGTAGTGATGATGATTACACCTTTTGCACCATCAGATCCATAAAGCGCTGTGGCGGCACCACCCTTTAACACATTGATACTTTCGATAATATTGGGATCTAAATCTGCAATCCGGTTAGTACCCGGCCCTGAATTAAGATTTCCTGTTTCATCATTGTTTACAGGGATACCATCGATTACCATCAGGGCTTCATTATTTCCGTATAGTGAATTTGCACCCCGAATCACAATTCTCGATGAACTACCTGGTGTACCTGATGAACTCGTGATTTGAACACCTGAAACTTTTCCTGCCAATGCATTTACCAGGTTGGGCTCTTTGGTTTGTGTCAGTTGCTCGCCTTTTACTTCCTGCGAGCTGTAGGTTAAATTTCGTTTATCACGCTTTACACCCAATGCAGTTACCACAATTTCGCTTAAGTTCTGCTGATCTTCAATCAGTGAAATACTAAGGTTTTTCTGTCCGTTATAAACCAGTTCTTTGGTTTGATATCCTATCCCACTGAAAACAAGTGTAGCGGAATTGGCTGCTTTTATAGAGAAACTTCCAGCTGCATTGGTAGATGCACCGGTAGAGGTTCCTTTTACTTTCACAGAAATACCAGGAATGGCATTGCCAGTTGCATCCGTTACCTTACCTGTTATGGTTTCTGTTTGGGCATGAACACGCAGAAAACAGAATATGGCAATAGCCATAAACGTAATTTTTAGTTTAGTCTTCATTTTAGTTAGTTGTTGTATAACCAAATTTAAGCCTGAGAAAAGGCTTTTTTAATGAAGATATTACCAACTATTAACCGAATATTAACAGAAATATTACAAAAATAAAACAACAATAATTGCCTGTATCAGCACTCTACTTCCAGCCTGTCGCTGTTGTAAGCAGACTGAAGAATGATAAAATTTGCATAATACTGGCCAATTATAGAGCTATCGGGGCATCTCCTTTTAGCTAATTTTAAGATTTAAAATATACTCCATTCCTTATGAACAAGAATATTGCACTGACCATTATCGCAGCCGCATTGATGTTTAGCAATGCGTTCGCGAAAGATATCGAACTTCAATCGCCGGATAAAAAAATCAAAATATCCATCGCCGTTACCGATAAAATAACCTGGAGCATTAAGCAGGGAACAACGGCGATTTTGCAAGCCAGCCAACTCGCAATGATCCTCAAAAACAATGTCAAACTGGGCGTTAATCCTGTTTTACAACACCAAAAGTTAAGTCATCACAACAATTTGCTTTTGGCAGATATTCCGGTAAAAAGCAAGAAAATAATCAACAATTACAATGAATTGAAGCTGGATTTTAAAGGAAATTACAGTCTTTACTTCAGGGCTTATGATGATGGTGTAGCCTATCGGTTTGAAACCCATCTGGGCGAGGCATTAATAGAAGTGGAAAATGAAATTGCAGACTTCAACTTTGGTATTAATAACCGGGTATTCTGGCCCCAGGAAACTGATCCAAACTTTCTCTCCCATTTCGAAAGTTTATATAAAGATTCTACTTTAAATGCCTTCAGTTCACAGCAACATGCGGCCCTTCCCATGTTGGTTTATGCTGAGTCTGGTATTAAAATGCTGGTTAGTGAGGCCGACCTTTATGATTATCCAAATTTATTTTTGTTTGGAACAGGAAGTGACAAACTTACGGCTGGTTTTCCAAAAAATATAGGAGAAAGCCGCCTTGTTGGAGATAGAGGAATTAAAATTACACGATTGGAAAACCACATGGCCAAAACAAGTGGCCAGCGTAAATTCCCATGGCGTAGTATTGCCATTTGCCCCGCAGACAAGGATCTTCTTGTCAACAATCTCACTTATAAATTATCAAGTCCTTCTGTTTTAACAGATACAAAGTGGATTAAACCGGGCAAGGTTGCCTGGGACTGGTGGAATGATAATAACATCTATGGTGTCGATTTTAAAGCAGGTATTAATACCAAAACGTATCAATACTACATTGATTTTGCGGCTAAATTTGGATTAGAATACATCATGTTAGATGAAGGCTGGACCAGAACAACTAAAGACCTAACCCATACTACCGCCGATATAAATATTAAGGAAATTATTGATTATGGTAAATCTAAAAATGTTGGGGTTTGGTTATGGACCTTGTGGGGGCCGCTTGATCAAGATATGGACAATATTCTCGCCCTGTACAAAAAATGGGGAGCAGTTGGCATAAAAGTCGATTTTATGGCCAGAGCTGATCAATATATGGTTAATTTTTATGAACGGGTTGCTGCCACAGCTGCTAAACATATGCTCATGGTTGATTTACACGGTGCTTATAAACCTGTTGGCTTAAATCATAAATACCCCAATGTATTGAGCTATGAAGGTGTACGTGGATTAGAAAATAACAAATGGAGTGCAGAAATCACTCCCGCTCATAATGTAACTTTACCATTTATCAGGATGGCTGCCGGACCAATGGATTATACTCCCGGAGCAATGATTAATGCAAACAAGAAGAACTTTAGTATTGTATACAGCGAGCCTATGAGCATGGGAACCAGGGCTCATCAGGTAGCCATGTATGTAATGTATGAAAGTCCGCTTCAAATGTTGGCAGACAACCCCTCCAATTATTTAAAAGACACGTTGTGTACCAGATTTATTGCTCGCATTCCAACAGTGTGGGATGAAACCATTGCCTTAGCAGGAAAGGTGAGTGAATATGCGTTAATCGCCCGAAAAAATGGCAGCAAGTGGTACATATCTGGTATGACTGACTGGAATTCCAGATCAATAGAACAACAATTATTTTTCCTGGATGGACAAACCTATCATATGGATATACTCAGTGACGGAATTAATGCGGACAGGCACGCTGCTGACTATAAAATAAGTGATTTAAAGGTTACTAAGAACGATAAAATCAACATCAAAATGGAAAAAGGTGGTGGATGGTGTGCCATTTTAACACCCGTACAATAGTTTAGTCAGCTTTGCTGACCCAAGCCGTTAGTTTACAAATCCGGTCGTAGAATCTTTCTACAACCAGAGCATAAAAAAACCTCGTAAATGCGAGGTTTTTTTATGGAAAGGAGTAATCTATTTTTTAATAATAATTTCAGTTCTTTCGGAAGTTGATAAACTAATTATGCTCGCTCCCCGCTCCTTTGCATTTACATTTTTTACCTGGTAATTGCCAGCGTTGCTGTGTTGTTGTGCAGGTTGGCTTATTCTGATCACCGCAGAAGGTGTAAACTGATCTGCTTTTTGAAGTTTCAACCGGACTTCTCCGTTTGAAACACGATAGCTTAATGATTCTATCTTACCGGCATCCAAAGCAATCCAAAGACCAATTGGTGCAATATATACGGCAGACTTGGCCGCTGTTGTTATTTGAACCTGTACTTCATCCCCCTGCTTTTTCAGATTTCCTCCAAAAGCCAGCCAGCCAAATTCCGGATGTTCTAAAACATAAGTGGCCGTATTTATTGCATATCCAAAAAATCCAGATCCATAATCTCCTGTTATGCCGTCATTTTTTAAGGTTGAGGGGTAAGCGTGAAAAGCTGCCGGAGCAAAACCATCTTTAGTGATGTTAGCAATAGCGCCCAGTAAGCCACCGTATCCTGCACGTAAAAGATAAAAGTTGTCCGGGTTTTTTCTATAGTCCATTAATACCGGGATGGCATTTAGCGCAGAACCGTAATGGTGTATCATTCTTTCTACGCGTTGAAGCTTTCCACCATAAAGAAAATCCCAGTAACGGCGGGCGTTTCCATTGTATGCCCAATGGGGTACAACAGGCATATAGGCTAAAATGGCATCTAGCGTTACCTTTGCCTTATCATTATAACCAAAGTAGTTCGACCATACGTAAACCTCTTCCTGTCCGGTCGAATCCCAGGGCATTTCACTGCCAAAAGGATAAGCTAATGAACGCCAATGATCCGCACGTTTTTTCATGGCTGTTTCCAGTTCCCGGGCTTGCTCAGCCAGGCCTTCGTTTTTTAAGTCGGTTAAAATCAGGTAAAACACAGTACCTTCCATTTGCCCGAATTGCGCATAATGTGGTGCTATATTCACCATTGCCATTCCGGTTTGAGCCGCATCGATAAGATGCTGTTTCCAGGTTGTTTGTGCCACAAGCCCCTTATAATTCCTGGCGAGGCGGTACATCAGCCAATGCGCTGCAGCCACATGCGGATAGTTGTAAGAGCGTCCCAGATTGTCAGCTTCCTTTTTAGGCCACGCAGACCATACTTTGAAATTGATATCTGTTGTATAAGTATTTTTAGGAAGAGAATCGGGCTCATAAAAAAACAAACTCTTTTTTACCCCGTATTTCTGAGGTCCTGTTTTAAGCTGAATCTGTCCAAACATCACAGTATCCACAAACTTTTGAAGCTTATCTATCTCTGCTTTTTCAGGCAGCACCAACTGTTTCATTATCGCACCCAACCAGGATCCTGCCCCACCCTCATCACTCAAACCCGCAATCCATGCCCTGTTATCTTGCGTAACCTGTTGTTGTTTTTCATAATCATAAGTAATGGCAGCTGGAGACCTTTTAAAGAGATCATTAGGCTGATCAAACCATTGCTTTGTGGTTAAAAAATTTCCATAACTGGCAATTACTTCAGTTTCAGGTGAAATCATTTTGTAATTGATCGTTTGCTCCAGTCCATCCTCATAAATAACAGACAATTTAGCCCTTCCCCAAACTCCCCCTTTAACGGAATAGCTTTTCCAACCGCTTTTGGTAGCAGGTAATGGCTTAACGATCAGCGCATTCCCGGGAACAGACCTGATAGATTTAATTTTCTTTCCATAGTGGAGAAATAATTTGGCATCCACATCCAAAGGCAATACATAGCCGGGTACAGAAATGGCAACAGGTCTTTTATTTTCTATCAGTGTCCTTTCAGTTTCCTGTGCCGGCCCGGAGAGAATGAACTCCAGCGCATAAGTTCTAATTTGTCCGGGCTTCAAACTGATGGATGTTGGTGTGTTCCATTGTTCTGCGTTTTTCCATTCATTTTCAGCATAAGCCTTGCTGTGAACCATCCATTCATAAAAGCCCTCAAAGGCAATCCCGCGTGGTGTGCGGTCGTCATTTAACGGATTGTAGGCTTCGAGAGGTGTTTTGCCGACAGGTGCAACTATTAACGAAGGTGTCTGCCCGCTTAAGCGCGTTACCTGTAAATAGCCTGCGTCATTCCCAATGTATGGATCATAAAAAACGTTTTTTGCATGGGTTTGTTCAAGTGTCCGCCCTTCCAGTATATTATCAAATATCATGGGAATACCCAATGCACCTATTTCTACATTTTTATCGGTCTTATTCTTCAACTCAAATTTTAATACCAGCTTTCCATTTTGCATTTCCCAACTTCTGTTAACTTGCAAAGGAATATCTGCAGGCAAGGTTGCCGAAAGATCTGCAGCAGCCAATACATTTCCTTTAACTGGAAGTGCTTTGATCTGCATTCGCCTGCTGGCCGTACTGTAATTTTTCCAGGCACCATTATTTTCCTGGCGAAGGCGCAGGTTAATATCGCCCAGATGGTATAGCCCGTCCGAACTTCTTACCTTTAAACTATCGCCAGGCACGAAATCAAAGTCTTTAATACCTTTAGGTTGTAGTCCAGCCACCGTTTGTGATGATTTGACCAGCTTCAAATTAAAAACACCGGCGTCAAGGGAAAGATAGCCTCCATCCAGGCCAAGAGTTGATGGCTTTTGAGCTAATCTGGTCCAGGGAGACTGCGCAACAACAGGATTGGCAATAAATGTTATTAAAATAATACCATACCAAAACTGTAGAAGTGCCTTTTCTAAAGAATAAGTGAATATACCGGGTAAATAATTCATAGTTGATCAGTGTTTATGTGCTTGCTGATCTAAAAATAGTCTATAAAACACAAAGGAATAGCAATCGCCCTGATTTAGACAAAATCAGCGAACAATCTGTTTATTTATGGTAATAGCTGTCCTAAAGGAGCAAAAGTATTTAAGCTGGATTGCTAATACTGCCTTAATGCACCAAAAAACAACATACTGCTATGGATTAGTGATCATTTGACGCAAAAATGCGTTACACACGCAGATCTTTGTATGATCGTGGGAAATAATGTTCTGAAGTTGGCTCTTTTCTCCTCAGGGTAAAAAACTACTTTAAACCAAAAAACCGGGCCAACCAGGGCTTCATTTTTGGAGAAAGAGTCCTTGTCTTTTCTGCTTTCCCATCATCATTTCCCGTCTCTTCCATATCTTTATCATATGAACTGGACTGAAAAAGCCCAAAATGAGACATCACAAAATCTGGCCTTGCTTCAACTTGTTTTTTGATTTGCATACTGAAATGGATAAGAATTTATTTTTTTATTTACTCAGCTACGCTATAATACATTTGGTAATCGTAAGGTAATGAGAAAATGCGAAAAAAAATACCCTGTTAGAAAATTATCATGTAAAATATCGCCAAATTACCTCTAACTTTCACTCACCAGAGGCTTCTTGTTAATATCTTGTGTCTTTTAGCTAAAAAAGAATCATAAAAACAAAACGCTTGTTTATAATTTTATCAGGATTTTTAATAGACTATTTAAAATCATTCTATACAACCTGCAACATAGTATTAAATATGAAGCGGGTAAATTGAGATACAAACCATTGATTACAAAACTAAAATATGAAGATACATCAAACACTCTTACAATTCACTTTGATTGTAAGCGTTTTAACCAGCACTTTTAGCATTGCCCGGGCACAAAATGGAGACCAGATATTAGATGGAATTGGCGAGACAGGGCTAAGTGCCCGCTATGTGTTTGACGGAGATGTTAAAGACTGGTCGAGGAATAATTTTCATGCAAAAATTCAGGGTGAAGGTGCTAAATTTATCCATGATAACCGTTTTGGAAAGGTTTTATCTCTGTCTGGAGACAATAATTCATATATAACGATACCTGGGGCTGTATTAACAGATGTCGAATCGCTCAGCATATCAGGCTGGATATTTTTACGTTCTAAACAACCTGGTCAACATTTTTTCGATTTTGGAAAAGATGCTGAAAACCATTTTTTCGCTGCGCCCGCAGGAATAGGTTCCCTGGAAGGTCTTCAAACTTTTATCACAACTAAATCTCCCATTAAAAAGGAAGCAGTTTCAACTGCTATCGCCTTAAATAAATGGATATATATTACCATTGTGATAGATGTTCCTTCTAAATCTGTAATAACCTACGTTGAAGGTAAACCTGTTTCACAGATTACAGATATTCCCTTGGATTTAAACGCTGTATTTGATCTGCAGTCGGTTAGAAAAAATCAGCTTTTCCTTGGAAAATCAATTCTACCTGGTGCGCCATTCTTAAACGCCCTGATTCACGATTTTCGAATTTACAGGGTTCCACTCAGTGCAAGACAGATTTCAGGAATTTATCGCAATGGGCAAAAAGGGAGTCAGGAAAATACAGTAAATGTAGGTAAACGTGAAGATGACTTACCAAAATTTTCTACCGGAACTGCACAGCTATACAACAGCTATTTAAAAAGTGTGGCGGATGTAACAATAGAAACCACAGTAGGAAATTTACCGCGATTACCCAGCTATGCATCAGGTGTTTACCAAGCCAATATTAATGGGCCAAAAGTACGCATACTCTGGCCTTCCCCAACTGATAATAGCGCTGTGTTGAAAACAGGGACGTATACCATTACAGGGCGTGTGGCAGGCACAAACTTGCAGCCTAAAGCGATTGTTAGGGTTAAAGAAGCTAAAAAATCCTCTTCCCCCGTGCTAAAGCTCGAAACCTTCCCGCTAGACCATGTTTCACTACATGCTGATGCTCAGGGTCATACAACCAAGTTTACAGAAAACAGAGATAAATTCATAACAACATTAGCAAAAACAGACCCCAATTCATTCCTGTACATGTTTCGGCATGCCTTTGGGCAGAAACAGCCTGATGGCGCTAAACCACTCGGCGTATGGGATAGTGAAGATACTAAATTAAGGGGCCACGCTACAGGTCATTACTTATCTGCTATTGCGCAAGCTTATGCAGGCACGGGTTATGATAAAGCGCTACAGGCTAACTTCTCTAAAAAGATGGAGTACATGGTCGATGCCTTATATGAGCTGTCACAGTTATCTGGAAAAGCTAAAAGTGCAAACGGCGCTAGTGTATCCGACCCTCGGGCCGTACCATTTGGTCCTGGCAAATCAGATTATGATTCAGATTTAAGTGATACAGGTATTCGTACCGATTACTGGAACTGGGGAAAGGGATTTATCAGTGCTTATCCACCTGATCAGTTTATTATGCTTGAAAAAGGAGCTAAATATGGCGGGCAGAAGAACCAGGTTTGGGCACCCTACTATACCCTTCATAAAATCTTAGCCGGTTTGATGGATGTATACGAAGTAAGCGGAAATAAAAAAGCGCTTGAAATTGCCACCAACATGGGCGATTGGGTATATGCCCGGTTGAGCCAATTACCTCAGGAAACCTTGATAAAAATGTGGAATACCTACATTGCCGGTGAATTTGGGGGCATGAATGAATCTATGGCCCGCTTATATCGAATTACTGCAAACCCAGATTATCTTAAAACCGCACAGTTATTTGACAACATTAAAGTATTTTACGGAGATACGGCACATTCGCATGGGTTGGCAAAGAACGTAGATCTGTTCCGGGGATTACACGCCAATCAACACATACCCCAAATTGTTGGTAGTATAGAAATGTATCGTGTATCCCATCAACCCGAATATTATAGCATAGCTGATAATTTCTGGAATAAGATGGTTAACGATTACATGTATAGCATTGGGGGTGTTGCGGGCGCCCGAAATCCCGCAAATGCAGAATGCTTTGTTGCACAGCCAGCTACCCTCTATGAGAATGGTTTTTCGGAAGGAGGCCAGAACGAAACCTGTGCCACCTATAACATGCTAAAATTAACAGGCGATTTGTTCCTTTTCGATCAGCGGGCAGAGTTAATGGATTATTATGAGCGTGGGTTATATAACCACATTTTAGCTTCAGTAGCTGAAAACAGCCCGGCCAATACTTACCATGTTCCCCTCCGGCCAGGATCTGTAAAGCAATTTGGCAATGCTGATATGACAGGTTTTACCTGCTGCAACGGTACAGCAATAGAAAGCAGTACCAAACTTCAAAATTCAATTTATTTTAAAGGAAAAGATAACCAGTCACTTTATGTGAACCTGTACATTCCCTCTACCCTTAGCTGGACAGCACGTAACATAACTTTAGAACAAACCACCAATTTCCCCTATGAAGATCATACCCGTTTAACCATCAAAGGAAGTGGAAAATTTGACATTCATGTTCGTGTACCGGGATGGGCTACCAAAGGTTTTTTTGTAAAGATAAATGGCAAGGAAGAAAAGCTGCAGGCAAAGCCTGGTAGTTATTTAAAAATTAGCCGCAACTGGAAAAATGGCGATGTTATTGATTTGAAAATGCCTTTCCAATTTCATTTAGATCCTGTAATGGATCAGCAAAACATAGCAAGTTTGTTTTATGGCCCAATTCTGTTAGCTGCTCAAGAGCCTGAAGCGCGCAAAGACTGGCGCAAAATAACCTTAAATGCCACAGATATTGGCAAAACCATCAAAGGTGATCCTGAAAAACTAGAATTTACCATTGACAATGTTGTTTTTAAACCATTTTATCAAACTTATGGACGTCATTCTGTTTACCTGGATGTAACCTTGAAATCGGGAGACTGATCTCGAGCGTTAGAATATGTCGGTCGTTATTTAGTATTGAATAAGTTCATCCGGAGGAATTAGGTTTTGCATAATTTTAACCATTTCAATATGAAAATATCCTGGTAATTATAGTTTTGTACTTACATTACATTTTAAGCCATGAGAAATACTTTATTAACGAAAAACAGCATTTTAGCACAGGAAGAAAAACTTTACAGCGCGATAAAAGATGGAAATATCAATTTGCTGGATGAACTCCTGCACCAAGATTTATTATTCATCGTTCCCAGTGGAGAGGTAATTACGAAAAAGATTGATCTGGACACCTACCGGGATGGGAAATTAAAAATCAGCGAACTTCTTCCAACAGCTGAGAATTTGAATATCATTGATGATGTTGCGGTAGTTACAGTAATAATGGAGATCAAAGGGGAATTTGATCAGGTTCCATTTGAAGCAAAATTCCGTTATATCCGATTTTGGAAACAATTTGATGATGGCATTAAAGTTATTGGAGGAAGTGGAATAGCCATCTGATTGGACATCCAGCCAAAAATGAAGGCGGTTTGCCGAAGGGCGTTCGCCTCGGATATTTTAATTAAAAGATTGAGATTATCGATATAAATCCTAAATACCAGGCATATCCAAATTAAGGTCATCAAATAAAAAAGGTCCTAGAAATTAATTTACAACCTTTTTGGATGGAAGGACACCGCCATGTCGAGCGATTTGTTGGCACTCAGAATAGGATGTTTTTCAAGTTGGTTATTTGTATCATATCTGGTAATTGAAAATTTAAGCAACGATATATCTTAATTAATCTGAATATCCACAACTTCTTCCCCATCCATTTGCGAAAGGATCAGATTTAAATGCTCATCAAACTCCACATAATCGTAAACCGTATCCCTCACGCAATCAGCAAATTCGTCAAAATCAGTATCAGCACTCACATATACCATTAACGTTTCTTCATTGATAAAAGTGGTTTCTACAATATTCTCCCATAACGAGCGAATTTCTGATGCAAACCTTTCCCTTAAGTGCATTTCATGGAGATGACCGCAAATCTCTCAATAAGTGGGCGGAATATTTCATCCTTCGTTGCGTACCCCAACTCCCCGGATTTATCTTTCACCATCATGCCTACTTCCCGTCCTTCCAGACAAACATAGTACCCCCCCTATCGAAATGTTCACCGCCATACAAACACGGACCGTGGCTTTTGGGAACAACCGGACAACGCCCGGGTTTACCAGATACTTAGCTCCCCAAGTACATAATCGTCTGTTATAAAACTTTGTTGATAAACGAAACAATATGATTTACGGCAGGGCCGAACCACGGATCATAAAGACAAAATGAGTGCGGACCATCTTCAAAGTTGATCACAGTGGTATAAATACCTTTTTGACCCATTATTTTTTTAAACTCGTCCCTTCCCGCATGCATCCGCACTATTGCACTGTTCAAAAATAAAAATGGCACCTTATTTTGAGGAGCATAGTTTAACGGAGAGGCTTCTGTCCATAGATCCAGTCTTTCTGTCCGCGGATACCCCAGCCACATCGCCGAGGCACCTACACTATTTATATTTTGTGTTTCCCAGGCTTCTGGGTGAACGAAGGAGAGTGTTCCGTCAATATCAATAACTGCATTTACCGAACTGGAATATTTTCTCGAGTTTAAATTACCTTCCAGTTTTTCTACGCCAGCGGTTACACCGATTAAGGAGGCCAGTTGGCCACCTGCCGAAAAACCAAGAACAGCTATCTTATTGGTATCGATATTGAACTTTCTGGCATTTGCCTTTAACCAACGTACGGATGCCTTAACATCGAAAACTGCCGCTGGATAAAATGCTTCAGTAGATAAGCGATATTCTACTGTAAAAGCAGCTATGCCTTTGGCCGCAAGGTGTTGTGCCAATGGAATGTGCTGACTTCTATCACCCGAGCGCCAGCCCCCTCCGTGAATAATTATTACTGCAGGTGTTTTGGGGCTGTCCTTTGGAAGGAAGGCATCAATATGCAAGGACCTTTTATTCACCTTTGCATAAACCAGATTCCGTTGTTCAGCGACATTTGCATGGGGCTCATCTGCTACTAATTTGATAAAAGGATATTTCTTCTTGTTGGCTTTATAATCGCCCGCACTAGAATAACTTGTATCACGAACGCCTGTACGCCAGGCCAGGTTTTGGCCTTGGGTACTCATACTGAGCGTACAAACCAGCAATATTAAGAGATTTCTGTTCATAAAAATTAGTTTAGGCCTTAACACTATGGGCTGATATTAAAGCAAATTAACCGTTGTTTTCACCAAATTACCACTGGTTTTGTTCGGTTCATTGGGTTGGCTTCCACCGATTGAAAACTGTACATTTCCCTTCAGCATTGTTTTCTTTCCATTGGCATCAACGTAGTTAAGTTCTCCAGCAGGCAATATAAATTTAATCTGCTTACTTTCTCCAGGCGCTAAGCTTAGCCTTTGGAAACCTTTCAAAGCCTTCAACGATGTTTTAATATTTTTATCCTGGTTAATCAGATAAAGCTGGGCAACCTCGTCGCCCTTAATTTTTCCTGTATTGGTTACCTTAACCGCTAAAACCAAGTCTTTGCCTTTTGCGAGTTTGGCAGGAGCTGTTTGCAAGGCATAATTAAAACTGGTGTAGCTTAATCCGTATCCAAAACCGTATAAGGGTTTGCCTTTAAAATAGCGATAAGTCCTGTTCTCCATGCTGTAATCTCTAAAGTCAGCAAGATCATCATCGCTCCTGTAAAAAGTTACCGGAAGCCTTCCCGAAGGGTTGTAGTCGCCAAAAATGATATCAGCAGCGGCAGTACCTGCTGCCTGCCCGCCGTACCAGGAATTGAGAATGGCTGGAATGTGGTCCGCTTCCCATGGGGTAGCGATGGCACTTCCCGTCATCATCACAAACACCACGGGCTTACCTGTAGCGTGCAGTTTCTGCATCAATTGTGTTTGTACCACTGGTAGCATGATGGATGTTTTGTCGCCTCCTTTAAAACCGGGTTCGTTAACAGCCATCTGTTCTCCTTCTAACTGTGGTGCAATACCCCCTACAAAAATAAATGCATCCGCATCCTGATGACGCCCTGCCAGCTGATCAAAATCAGTTTCTATATAATTTCCAAAACTTAAGCGAATGCTTGCTTCCCTATCTCCTTGCCAGTAGTCTACCACAATGTGGTAAACACTATCCTTTTTCACCTTTAAATCTACTTTCTTGGTCTCATTTTTTTTGCCTAACCATTCATCCAGTAAAACTTTTCCATTAACCATTAAACGGTAACCATTATCGGCCTGCATCTCTAAAGCTAAAGTTTTAGTCTCAGCTGATTTATAATCGGTGGTATAACGGGCAGAAAAATCATTCGCGCCCAAACCTTCCACTACAGTTTGGCCCTCCTGCCAGAAATGCTTTAACTCCTGCTCTGTTCGGATCGCTACAGGCTTGCCACGCAATTCATTGTTGTTGTAATATTCGGCCTTGATGCCCGGCTTTCCATCCCAGCTCAGTTTCTTTGAAACATCTTCAAAAACCAGAATTTTGTTATTGGTGAAATTCACAGCTTTCTCATAAACTACCTGCGTGCCCGTTCCTGCCTTTTCCTTAATGCCCGCTAACACCGTTGTAAGCTTTGTAGGATTTCCATTATAATTCCCCAAAATAGAGAGGGGGTTATCGGCATTGGGTCCAAGCACGACAATTTTTTTAAGGTTCTTTTTCAGGGGAAGTACATTACGCTCATTCTTAAGCAAAACCATAGATTCCCGTGCCATTTTTAAAGCATGATTGCTGTGTGCCGGACTTTCCAGTACGCTTGGGGAGGTCTGGGCATATTTCACCATAGAAACAGGGTCAAATAAACCTAACCTGAAACGAATCATAAATAACCTTTTCACCGATACATCAATCTGCTTTTCGGGGATACTTCCGTTTTTTACTGCCTGAACCAAAGCCAGGTAAGCTTCCTTGCCACAATCAATATCGGTACCATGGAATACGGCATCAGCAGCGGCAGATGCGGCATCGGGATGGGTTTTATGCTTTTTATAGAAATCGTCAATCCCTCCACAATCAGAGGTTACATAGCCCTTAAAATTCCATTGGTTACGGAGAATATCAGTCATTAAAATATCACTTGCGCAGCAAGGCTGGGTGCGGAATGCATTGTAGGCGCACATTACTCCTGCTACCTTAGAATTCACTACCAGTTTTTCAAAAGCAGGCAGATAGGTATCCCAAAGATCATAGGCCGAAACATCGGCATTGAAAACGTGCCTTTCTGGCTCCGGGCCGCTGTGCACAGCATAGTGTTTGGCACAGGCCGCAGCTTTAAGGTATCTGGGGTCATCTCCCTGAAGTCCCCTTACAAATGCATCTCCAAGTGTGGCTGTTAAAAACGGATCTTCTCCATAGGTTTCCTGTCCACGGCCCCATCTCGGATCTCTGAAAATATTGATATTCGGTGTCCAGTAAGTCAAGCCCAGATATTTCCCTCCCTGCTTGCCATCGGCAAGGGCTTTGTTGTAAATTGCCCTTCCCTCCAATGCCGAATAATCTGCCATCTTGTACAGCGCATCCTGATCAAAGGTTGCAGCCATAGCAATGGCCTGAGGAAATACCGTTGTCTTATATGAGGTTCGGGCAACGCCGTGTAACACCTCATTCCACCAATCGTGGGCTGGAATGCCCAGCCGTTCAATTGCCGGAGCTGCATTAAGCATTTGCGAAACTTTTTCTTCCAGGGTTAACCGACCCACCAGGTCCTCTACCCGTTTCTCAAAACTCAGCCGGGTATCTCCAAACGGAAATTTTTTAATCATGGGCGACGGCCCTGCCGGGAGTTGCGACATGGCAGGCAAAAGGTAAAATAATTGAAAAATAATCAGGGGAAGGCATAATCTTAATCTCATCTGGCAATGTTTAATTGGTAATTTTCTAGGTAAATGTGTATGGTAACCAATCCAGGCTTTAGTCTGGATTGGTTAATAAGTTATTAGTAAGCCCAACGTGGGTCTCCAATGGTGTTACCACTCGAGCTGCCTTTAAGTAAAGGGCTGCCTGCAGGTAAATTCTTCAAACTGAAATCTCTTGTTGCTGCCGTCCAGCCTAAATCAACTTCATTGTTCATAAATTGATAAAGTCCGGTCAATACCATTTTAAATCCACCTTCGGATATCTTTGCGGTGTTTAATCCGAAAGAGTTACTATGGGTAAAATTACCTACAGCCGACTGGTTTTTGATTTGATGTGGTGTACCACTAACTGCAAGTCCGCCAACCCCCAATGGTGTATTAGCCAAGATACTATTCTGAAAATTAAACACCACATTGGTTCCTGTTCCGGCATCTATCAATACATACCTTGCCTGCGAACCGATATTATTTATGGTACAATAGTCAAATGTTACAGCAGGAATGGGATCTATAGCCAAAACGGTACTCATGTTGATTAACCCTGCGCCCAGATTGTATAGTGTAGAACGGTTTATGCTGAAGGCATTGAACAATAATTTCTCAATAGAAAAAGTATAGGTTGAGTTGCTACCGGTTTTATTGATGTCATATATGATGGTATTGCTGATGTTGAAACTGGTTAAACGGTGTACATTTGCAGCAGAACCGTAATTTCCCCGAAAAACATTGGTGGTAAAATCGTGAATGATACAGTTTTCGATATTTACAGATTTAAAAACTGTTGCATTACCATCAGCCGTTGCTCCTTTAAGCTGAAGGAATGTTCCACCGAAACTGGTTCCGCTATAATTCGCATCGATTTCAATACCAGCAATATTTATTCCTGCTCCATCGCCCTTCAAGTTAATTTCGCGCAGCTTAATTTTGGTATTAAGCGGGTTATTGGATACCGATCGCAGCGTAATACTTTTACCGACTAAATCATAAATTGCGGTCATGGTATAAGTTCCCGGATTTAGCCCGATAATATCTCCATCTGCAGCAGCGGTGAGTGCTGTGG
The DNA here is from genome assembly GCF_965279535.1 of Pedobacter sp. Taxonomy (NCBI): domain Bacteria; kingdom Pseudomonadati; phylum Bacteroidota; class Sphingobacteriia; order Sphingobacteriales; family Sphingobacteriaceae; genus Pedobacter; species Pedobacter sp. The sequence continues at coordinate 5,291,745 of NZ_OZ257244.1, read as the reverse complement.
CCAGATTATCGCCCGGATTTAAGGTTTTGGAGTAGGTAGTTGGTTTAGCGGTGGTAATTACACCCAAGCCCTTACTTTTCGTACCTGATAAAATTTGAACGGTGTATCGTGTGCCTGGTGTTAAGCCGGTTACTGTCTTTGTACCCGAAGCAGCCTCAGCGGCCGAGAGATCAACTGTGGTTACTTTGTTGTCTTCGGTAGTCAGTGTAACCTTGTTAAGGTCAGCCGTATTGGGGTCAACAAACCAGTTTAAACTAACACTGTTATCTGTAATATCGCTATTGCGGATTACCCTTAAATATTGCAATCCGACAATCCGGAATGAATTGGCGCCATAAACCCACCTGGATGCCCCTGCTGTACCCAATTCATTTGCCTTTAACCTGGCAAAGTATCGTTTGCCTACGGTAAGTGCAGGATCAACAATTTTTACGCCCAGTGTATCTACAATTTTGGTATAATCTATAGTATTGAAGAGTGAGTCTGTGGAAATGTCGAGGGTGTATTTATACCGGATCCCTGAAGATTGTGCTCCGGCGTTCCAGGTGATGATGGCAGAATCCTGAGCGGTTCTGATCCTCAAGTTTGTGGGTACAAATGCCCTGCTCGTAGATGGATCCTCAATAAAACCTTCTGATGTTTTTGTACATGCTGCCACCACTAAAACCAATAGTAGCACAGCGAGGTGAAGCATTTGATAGCTTTTATTTATTTTCATTTTCTTATCAATTTAATGATGAAGTATATTTTATATTTCTCTCAGCCAACTATTCAGCATAGCCGAAATTCTGTACTACAGAACCCCTGCTTTCTAATACTACCCGACCAGGATAAGGAAGAAGTTCTCTACTGTTGGGCACAAAAAAAGTACCCCAGCCTTGCGGCTGATTAGAAAACAGTCCACCTCCCAAAACTCCATTTGTCCAAACCCCTACCTCTCTTCTCCAGCCTGTACGTACATAGGTACCCCCCGGATTAACCGTGTTCATGGTATACAAAACATCATTTATGGTACCTCCATAAAACAATATAGTGGCTGTTTCTTCGGGATAGGTCTTGTTGGTGAAGGTAGAAGGGCGGTTATAAATGTATTCCGAATAATTAGCATAAGGGTTATTGGCCACAGGTGCAGCCCAGGCTAATTGTCTGAGTTTTTGATCAACTTCCTTGATCTTGGCATCCAATAAGTTCCATCTGATCAGATCGTATCTCCTGATTCCCTCGCCGCCAAATTCCAATAGTCTTTCTTTTACCAGCGCATTGAAAAAACCGGCCTTATCCAGTGGCGTTACCGGGATTGGATTAACGCCATAAGCTCTTCTTTGCACGCGTTGCAGTGCTTCTATCGGTGTGATCGCCCCGCTGTAATCCTGAAGCTCATTAGCGGCCTCGGCATACATTAAAAGTACATCTGCAAAACGGATAACCGGCCAGTTTACACCAAATTGAAGACTTGGAGATGTGGCGTCGAACTGTGTCCATGATTTCCTGAACTTTCCACACATTAAATCATGCAGCCTCAATTGGGTTTTTGTATTGGCCGTGGTATTGACGTTAAAACTCGGTAGTGTCACATCCCGGCGAACATCTGTTCCGCGTTCAAACTCATAGAAATAAGTGGGAACAGCTCTGGCGCCCCCGCCTCCATTTCCCCAGGTGGTGTTGCTAAAGCCTAAGCCGTATGTTCTGGCTAAATCACTGTCGTTGATTCCTCCCCACATGGCCACCTCGAACATGATCTCATTGGCATCATCAAATCTGGCCGTTCCTGAATGCAAGGACTTAAAAATATTCTCAAAAACCGGATTTAACAGATGTTGATTGGATTTTATGATGTCGTTGCACTCATCAAAAGCTATTCTGTAATAGGTCAGGTAATCTTCCTTCCTTTGCATCATCCGCGATTTAGTCCGCAAAGAATAACCTCCTCTGAAAAGGGCAATTCTGGCCCGTAATGCTTTTACAGCACCTTTGGTAAACCTGAAAGTTTTGTAAGCCGGCAGTTCATTTCTCCAGCCCACAAGATCAGATGCAGTTTTGAGATCGGTTAATATATGATCATAAGTACTGTCGCGGTCTGCATGTCCAAAAAACAAATCTGTACGATCTGCAGCAGGTACAAAAGATGCGGGCACATCACCCCAGTGCCTGATGAGCTCAAAAAAGAACAGCGCCCTTAAAGCCAATGCCTCCCCATAATAATTACGAAGACGTATTTTGACCTCACCTGAACTGGTTTTATAGAGATTGGAAGCCGGAAGGTTTTTACATACGATATTTGCCCTTTCAATCCCCTCATATAATTGGGTAAAAGTACCCAGAAGAGCAGTGTTTCCTGATGCTGGATTAAAAGTAGAAACCGCTGAAATGTCGTTCCGGTTGTAGGGTGAACCTCCCCTGATCCAAAAATCATCTCCTCCGGTAGAGAAAGCAGTGGGCAAATTACCGCCATACACATTTCTTCCTGCAACTTTACTGTAAATGCTCAATACATTGGCATTGATATTATCAGGACTATCAAAAAGCTGTTCTAAATCTACCCGCGATGGAGATTCTACATCGAGGTATTTTTTGCAGGAGAAAAAGGTAGTGCTTGCGACCATCAAAGTCAAAAACAAGCCAATTTTTATATTATTTTTCATATCAATAAACATTAGAATGAGACATTCAATCCCGCCAGCATATAGCGATTGCGTGGGTAAGCGTTATAATCCACACCCGGAGTAAGCGGGCTGTTCCTGGTACTGGCTTCAGGATCAAATCCGGAATAATTGGTAAAGGTGTACAGGTTATTAACCGTAGCATAAACTCTTACGCGTGAAACAGGCTTAATTCTGGCCAACCATTTAGCGGGCAAGGAATAACCGAGTGTAAGGTTAGTGATGCGAAGGAAAGAAGCATCTTCTACAGCATCTGAAAGTGCCACAGGCTGACCATAGGTTGGCGTGTAGATATTCACATCTTTATTGGCAGCGGCTAAAGCATCCCAGTCGGAAATCAGGTTGCCCTTATCATCAAAGTATTTCCAGCTGTTGACGAATTTTTCGAGAAAGTTATTCCCGTTCACCTGATAGCGTGAGCCCAGCATGGTATTATTGGCGTTGTAAGTCTTCCCTCCATAGGCGAAGTTCAAGAATACAGTCAGGTCAAAGCCTTTAAAGGAAACCTGGTTATTCCATCCGCCAAAAAACTTGGGTTGATAAGTTCCCAAAACAGTTTTATCTTCTGCAGTAAGCACCCCATCGCCATTTAAATCCTTCACTTTAAGTACTCCCGGCGCAGGGCCCTGGCCAATAGCCGAAAGGGTTCCTGTTGGAACGCCTGGTTTTTCAACCCATCTCCTTTGTCCAGCCGGAAGGCCCGATTCATAAGTCGCCCTATCGAAATCATCCAGGGTAAAGAAACCATCAACCACATATCCATAAAATTGTCCTAATGGCTTATTTACCTGCACCCAAAAATCGAATTCCTCACTTCTGATCCCCCATCCGGAGTTCACACCATAACCGTAATTCGGATCACTGTTACCATTTAATTCCAAAATCTGATTCTTATTAAAGGAAATGTTAAATGCGGTATTATAATTCCAGTTTCTCCCTTTAACAGCCTGAAAAGCCAGCTGCAATTCCAAACCCCTGTTTCTGGTCGATCCAATGTTTTGTGTTTGGGTGGAGTATCCATTCTGTGGGGCAATATTGGCATTCAAAAGCAAATCTTTTGTGGTATTGGAATACAAATCAATCGACGCATTCAATCTGCCCTTGAAAAGATCCAGGTCAAGTCCTACGTTTCTGGAAACCGTAGTTTCCCAAACCAGGTTAGGGTTTTGAAATTGCAGGGAATAAAGTCCCGGGGTCTGCGCGTTGTCTGTATCGGCATAGCCTTGGTTCTGGTTAATTCCGAACACCGTTGTATACAAGCGATCTGATGAAATGCGGTTATTTCCTGCTGTCCCTAAACTGGCCCTGAACTTGATATTACTCACCCACTTCATGTCCATTTTCTTGAAGAACTCTTCTTCCGATAACCTCCAGGCAAACTGACCAGATGGGAAGGTTGACCAACGGTTGCCCGGGCCAAACTTCGATGAACCATCCGATCTTACTGAGAGGTTAAGGTTATATTTTGATTTGAATGAGTACATCGATCTGGCGAAGAAGGATAACAATTTTTCTGGTGGCAGAATATTGGTTAGTGGCGCTGCCTGAACATATCCTTGCGGCGCATTGGCAAGTTGTACATTGGCGAATGCAGTTTCCCAGGTCACATCATTAGGAAAGAACCTGATGTTCTGCGAATAGCTTTCTGAATTGAGTGTGTTGGTTTCTTCACCCACTAAAATCTCAAACTTGTGGTTCTTAGCAAAGGTGTTACTATAGCTCAGGGTGTTGGTATTGGTTATCCCGACCGTTCTGGATTTACTTAAATCTACAAAAGGCTGGTCTTTATAGGTTCCGAAGTTAGATAGACTCGAAGCTTCGTACTTCACTACTCCCCTGAAAGAATCATTTTTATTATCTCCTACCCGATAACCGATATTACTGCGAAAGGTAAATTTAGGACTGATCTTAATATTCAGATAGCCACTGGTTATCAAATCATTGCTTCTATTCAGGCGTTGATCACGCAGTGCGGCATCAACGGGTGTACTCAAATCAATTCTTTGCTCAAACAAATCCTCCTCATTTTGTTGCTGTAAGTTTGCGATCCCCTCATAAGGTTGAAAACGCAATGAATTTTGCAGTCCACCGTTCGAGCCCCTTACTGAGGTACCATTGCCGGTAACCAGCTGATTACTGTACCTTACATTTATCCCCACCTTAAACACCCTGGAAATCTCATTATCGTACCTGAAGGTTGCAAACGTTCTGGCCAAGTTAGAATTAAGCATAATACCATCTTCATCGGTACGGTTAACGCTAAAGTTATAAGTGCTGGATGGAGTTCCGCCACTCAGGGTTAGGACCTGTGTATTTGAAAATGCCTTCCTTCCAAAAACACGTTCTGCCCAGTTCACCGTAGGGTAGCTTTTATAAATGTCCCAATCTTCAACATTGCCATAGCGGCGAAAGAATGCATTAAGCAAAGTACTATCACTACTCACTATACTACCTCCAAAATGGAGCCTGTTTCCCTCATACTGGGTTTTCATGTAATCATAAGGCTTCATCATGTCGAGGTAATTGGTAATCTGTCTTACCCCGGCAAAAGTTTCAAAAGAAACGACCGTTCTTCCTGGTTTGCCTGTTTTAGTGGTGATCAATACCACGCCATTGGCGCCCCTCGCCCCGTAGATCGAGGTTGAAGCCAGATCTTTAAGTACGTCTATAGAAGCGATTTCACTTGGAGAAATGATAGATAAGGCATTTTCCAGTGGAATACCATCAACGATATAGAGTGGAGAATTATCTTGTGTGATGGACGTACCACCACGAACCAGGATTTTGATCTCAGCCCCCGGGGCACCTTCGGTTGCTGATACGGATACCCCAGCGAGCTTTCCTGCCAAGGCTTCAGCTACAGTTGAAACCGGGAAATTAGCAATGTCTTTTCCTGTGATAGATGATACTGAACCGGCAAGCTTTTCTCTTGAAACACTGCCGTAACCTACATTCACGATGGTTACCTCTTCTAAATCCGCCGTATTTTCCTTAAAAATGACATCAATAATGGTTCTGTTCCCTACCTTTTGTTCTACCTTTTTAAATCCGACAAAAGTAAATTCCAAAATGGCATTTTGGTCTGGTACCTTGATAGAATATCGTCCGTTATTATCTGTCTGGACAACGGTACCGGTTCCCTTAACCCTAACGCTTACCCCAGGCATTAGGTTTCCTGCAGCATCTCTTACCGTTCCTCCAACTATGGCAGGTTCCCTGAAACTTGTTTTATAATCAGGAGTCGAGCCATTTGCCACTAAAGAAAAAAGTGGTATAGCAAGCAACATGAAAAGTAATTTTAATGGCAGATACCTTTGCAGCCAAAGGAAAATATTGCCACGCTCATAATAGTTGTACATTTTGTTCATTAATATTTGGTTAGTAGTTTGCGAATGACGCTGGCATGATCTGCGAAAATGCGATACGTCTGTTTGGTTTGCTTACCTGCTATTGCAGTCCCTTAACATTAATAGCGAAAATATTAAGGCGAGATTATCATTTAGGTTTCCATTATTTGAGGCTTAGGTTAGTTTAAATCGTTGGTAATAAGCATCAGGAAATAGACCTAACAGTTTTGAGCTTGGAAATTCGGTTACGGAAATATCTGGTTAGATCAGGTTAACTGACTAGTTCAAACCTAGCCATGAACTGGATTTTGGATGGGATAATTTCAGTTCTAAAAGGGATATTTTTTATTCAACAGGCCATTAAAACCCGTCAAAATGGGCTTTTGTGTACTTTTCGAATTGAAATGAGACTATAAAATAAGGCGGGTAGAGAAATGAATAAAACAGGACAATTAGTTTTTACTCTTTTTTAGTGTTCGGATAGATTTCAGATAATTGGAAGGGGTTTGTGCATATTGATTTTTAAAGCAAAGTGTAAAATACTTTGGACTACTAAAACCAACTGAATAGGCTACAACAGATATATTGTTTTCGCCAGCGTCTAAAATTTCTTTCCCTTTCCTGAGTCTGGTTTCCCTAACAAAATCTATAGGTGCCGTGTCGGTGAGGCTCTTAAACTTACGGTAAAATGCAGATCTGCTCATCCCCATCGATTCGGAAACATCATCGATATTGAATGCTGGCTCGTTCAGGTTATTTTCTACAACTTCAAGTATTTTACTCAAGAATACCCGATCGTATTCTGTAAGTACGTTCTCGGTTTCCACAACCTCATCTTTATCCTGTATTTGCTGAAAGGCCTGTTTTCTCCGGCTCACGATATTATCTACCGCAGCTTTCAACAGTGTGAAATTAAATGGCTTGGCCAGATAGTAATCGGCACCATATCTCAAACCCTCAATCTGGCTTTCGATCGAAAATTTAGCGGAGAGCAGCACTACGGGTATATGGCTGGTTGACACATCATTTTTTAGCGCATCAAGAAGTTCGATCCCATCTTTTTTGGGCATCATAATATCTGACAGGATCAAATTCGGGAGTATTCGTCTGGCCATTTCTAGACCTTCTTCTCCATCCGAAGCCGTTGTTACGTGATACGAGTCCAGAAATTTGTCTTTAAGGAATTTTTGCAGGTCTTCATTATCCTCTACAATCAGTAAGGTTGGCAAGGTTTCTCTTTTAGTGGCATCTAAATCATCTTCGTCAGTAGTCAGTTCCTCTTCCTTGTTCGGTTGAGTACCATTGTACTGATAGCTGTGCGCCACACGGGATTGCTCGAGCTCCAATATGATTTTGAGCCCTTTCGGATTATTGTGCTCAGCCCATATCCTGCCCTCATGCATATCAACAAGCTCTTTGGATAACGCCAGCCCTATCCCGGTACCCTTTATTCCCGTTTGCGGTAAATGGCTCCCTTGAAAGTACAGGCTAAACATGCTTTGCAAATCATTGTCGCTCACCCCTGTTCCTTCATCCGAAACGGTGATTTGAAAAAAACCTGAACGTTCAGATGTTCCCAGTTTAATCCAGATCCGACCTCCATCATCAGAAAACTTGATGGCATTCCCCAGTAAATTATAGAAGATTACTTCAAATTTATGTCGATCTACCCAGGCATTCAGCGTATGGCTTTCGGCCACCAAATCAATAGACAAGCTCCTGCGATCGATGGTTTCCTTGAAACTGAAAATCAATTCTTTGATCGTAGCAATCACGTCAACTTCGGCTTTAATTAAAGATTCTCTACCGCTCTGCACCTTGCGCAGGTTAAGTACCTGATTCACCAAATGAAGCATTCTACGTGCATTGGAAAGCACAACGGCTATATATTCGGTCCCTTTTGGTGATAAAGTCTCGCTTTGCTGAATCTCTTCACTAGGACTTATAATCATGGTTAAGGGGGTTCGCAACTCGTGCGATATCTGATTGAAGAAATCGACCTTTAATTCGGCAACCTGTTGTTCAACTGCAACCCGCTGCCTCAGTTTTAACATGGTTAAGGCATTGCGGCGCAGCAGTAAGATCACACCGCCCAAAATTACCACATAAAACAAGTAAGCCCACCAGGTTCTCCAGAATGGCGGATTGACAATAATTTCCAATGACTTGACCGGGATATCCCTGTAAAGCTCGTCGTTCTGGCTTTTTACCTGAAAAGTGTACTTACCTGGAGGTAGCTTGGTAAAACTCACACTGCGTTGCCCCTCGGTACTCCGCCATACTTCATCATAACCCAATAGCCGGTAGGCATAGGTTTGTTTTTCGGTGGCATGAAAATCTAAAACTGCGAAATCTATACTCAGCGTATTCTGATCGTAATCTAACTCAATCCTTTTGGTATAATCAACCTGGAATTGAAGTGGCGAATCCTCCCCTGGTTCTACTATTTTACTGTTTATTTGCAGTTTAGTAATCACCATTGGGGCCGAAACTTTAACGATATGAATGGCATCCGGATCAAACGACAGAAAACCACTGGTTGTTCCGAAAACCAACCGGCCATCTGGAAGCCGGGTACAGGAAGATTCTGAAAAGTTAGAGAGGTCAAGACCGTCGCTCTGATTATAATTCTGGAAACTCTTCCTGTTGGCAGACATTTTACTCAGACCGTTCTGCGTGGCGATCCAAAGGTTATGATTTCTGTCTTCAATACAGCTTAATAAAAAATCACTTGGCAGGCCATTTCTTGTAGAGTAGTTTACAAAAGACAGAGATTTCATGGGATCTGATCCCACAGCTAAATTCAATCCACCGGTCGTAGTCAGTACCCATACCTGCCCCTTCGAATCCGGATAAATGTACTGGATATCATTTCCACCAAGGCTGTTAATATTGCCCGGTTCTTTCTTGTAAGCCTTAAATACATAATTATCAGTTGAGGTCGATTGCGGATCGAAAATGAGTAATCCATCTGTTGTGGCAATCCAGATCAGCCCATTTTTATCTTCCGCCAGATGCCTGACTTTTCTAAATTCGTTTTTCGGATAGTTTTTAAAACCATTCTTAAGGGTTTTGAAATTAAATTCACCATTATTGTCGTCAATCCGAATCAAGCCCTCGTCGAAAGCTCCAGCCCAAATTTTGCCTCTTCTATCTTCAAGTATACAATAAATGGCATCACTGCTGATGGCATCCTTATTTTTAGGATCAGCTGCGAAATGCTTTAAGGCATTCATCTCTGTTATTTGGTTCAGGCTTCCATAATAAAGTCCGTTTCCCTTGGTGGCCAGCCAGGCTTTACCTGAACGCGTACCTTTAATAAAGTAGATACCGGCATTATTGCTCAGTGCCCCACCTAAATAAGTAGGCGCAGCCTTACCATTCTGGCTCATAAATAATTCGCCACGCTTATTTCCCATCCAGAGGTTACCGTTAAGGTCGCTAAAAACACCTCTTATTTCATTGCTTTCCCGATCTGCACTCGAGGGCTTCACCAATGTGTAGCTAAATGGATTTTCCTGGAAAACCATCTTATCAATACCCTCATAACCAGACCCGAGCCAAAGTACACCAATCGGATCGTAGTAGAAACGCACCACATTTTTTGATCGCGGATAATTAGCCAGTCTAGCGCTCAACAACTCCATTTTCCTCTCCTGAACGTTGTAAAAACTAATCTGCCCATCAAAATTGATGTGCACTGTTCCTGCCCGGTCTTCAAAAGCTGTAAAATTCTTTATTCCTTCATGAACGATATAATCCTTTTCAGGATAAAAATAATCTGCCTTATTTTTGGAGGTATCGAACCTAATTACGCCATGACGTGGTGAACCTATCCAAAGCCCTCCTGAAGAATCTTCAAACATATAGCCCAGTGGGCTCGATGCCCTGGTACTGAACAGCGTTCGGACCACATTGGCTTTATCTATTGCGAGGAGCTTACCAGCGGCAGTAGTGCAGTAAACATTTCCGGTACGGGATTCGATGAGGTGATTAATCGCTGTTGAAGATACCAATTGCTTTTGGATGCATTTTAAAGAACGGTTAAAACTTAACAGCCAACCATTGGAAGTACCGAGAGCCACACCATTTTTGGTATTGGCAAAATAAGTGGCCCTGAGCCCTTTAAATTCGTCAATCTCTTTGAGCGCATAATTACCCTGATGATCGCATTGCAATAAATGAGTACCCCGGGTGGATGTGATCCAAACATTTTTATTTGGATCGAGGTGAAAAATATTAATCGCATTGGATGGAATTTTGTGCCCCCCCGCTGCTTTTTCCGAAAACCAAATGGCCTGCGGATGATCACTCGATGAATTCTTTAGCAGTAATAAGCCAGAATTCTCTGTTTTAAACCAGATATCTGCACCAGAAACGGCCAGTATTTTCAAAAAGGTAATCTTACCTACTGCACTATCGTTAAGCAATTGAGCCAGAGAAACGAAAACACCTGATCTTTTATCAAACCTGTAAATATGCTTATCATAGGCCCCTAACCATAAAAACTGTCCTTTGCCATCCTCTACTATTTCATCAATACGGTTACTTTTAAGCGGAGATTTATCACCCGGATAGGATTTAAAGGTCTTAAACTGATAGCCATCAAAACGAGATATGCCTGCCCATGAACCAAACCACATAAAACCGTCGCGGTCTTTGGTAATAACCGTGATCCTGTTATCTGCCAGTCCATCTTGTGTAGAATAGTGATAGGTATTCAATACCAGTTGCGCACCGCATTGTGAAGCTACAAGCAGCGCAAAACAAACGATAACTATCCTGAGTCCTGAAAACATTTGGCTTTGTAATTTAATCAAAAATCTTAAACTGGAAACGAAATTATAGCTGATCAGCATCGATTATATCTCCAATTAACCAATAGCTACTTATAGCTTACTGCATTTTCCGATGCACCATTTTTCAATTCCAATACCTTATCAGCAGGGCGGAGTGATGTATTTAAAATCCTGATCTGCTCACTCTGTTCCCCGTCAATTAATAAAAGTGCCGGAGCGGCTGTGGTGTATTGCAGGTTATCAAAAGTAACATTCCGCGAATTGGTAATTTTCAATAATGGCTGTTTACTTTCAGTGGCCAATCGCAAATTGGTCATTTTGATATCAGCAGCGTCTGTAAGTTCTACACCTGAATCTGCAACGAGCCAGGAATTGTTAATGGTTATGCCCTGAACATTCATTTCAGACAAACCCCTGATGAAAACACCCACTTTGGCGCCATTGCAATTGATGTTGTCAAAAACCATGTTCCTGAAAACAGGTGTACCTTCATTAACCTTTGGTGTTTCATTCCGCTGACCATCAGTGGCAAATTTCACAAAGTAGAACATGTCAAAAAATATCGCTTCCTGTTTTATATCCTTCATATACACATTCCTGGCATAAATATTCTCTACTACTCCTCCTCTGCCTCTGGTAGATTTAAACCGAAGTCCCTTATCTGTTCCAATGAAGGTGCAATTCTCAATAAAGATATCGCGGGCACCGCCACTCATTTCACTGCCCACTACCACTCCGCCATGTCCGTTATAAACCGTGTTGCCTTTAATAATCCCTTCTGAAGATGGGATTCCGCGTTTTCTGCCCTCCTCATCCTTACCAGATTTGATGCAAATGGCATCATCACCAACATCCAATACACTGTTCTCCACTAAAAACCGCCTGCAAGATTCAATGTCTAAACCATCTCCATTCTGGGCATAGGCAGGGTTTTTAACTGTAACGGCCGATATCGTCAAATCCTCACACATAATGGGATGCAGGCACCATGCCGGGGAGTTCTGAAAAGTTACCCCTTCCAGCAAAATCTTTCTGCAACTTTTAAGCACGAGTAAATTAGGCCTTAGAAAATCTTTTATACCTGCAAAAGCGGTTAAATCCTTAGTGTCCTTTATCAGCATACTTTTACCTTGCTGATGCGCCTGTTTAAACTGCTCACTGGGGAACCAGGCTTTCTGGTCATCGCTCAATACGCCACCTGATGCTATTTTGGCCTTCCATTGCTGAGCGGTTAGCTGCGATTGATTAACTGCACGCCATTCATCGCCATTTCCATCAATAATGCCCTTACCTGTTATGGCAACATTTTCCAGGTTTGTTCCATTAATGGGGGATTCATTTCTGGCTGCACTTTTTCCCTCATAATCACCTGCTATGAGTTTATATTGGCTTTTATCTGTCGTAAACAGCAATGTTGAGCCGCGTTGTAAATGTAAATTGATATTACTTTTAAGATAAATTGGTCCGGTTAACCAGATTCCAGCAGGAATAAGCACGGTTCCTCCTCCCTTTTTACTACAAATAGCGATGGTGTTATTAATGGCATCAGTATTTAACTGTAAACCATTGGCCACTGCCCCATGTTGCACAATATTGAAGGTATCTTTATTAAAAACAGGTCGGGTAACCGCAGGCAATTTATCCCAGGAGTAAGCATTGCTTTTTTTACCTTGGGCAAGAAGAACAAGCGGAGAAACAATTAGCGCAAGGGTTATTATGGTGTTTTTCATTTGATGTTTTTATTTGGTTAAACTCAGTGGGATAATAGACATTTCGACCAGCCATTTTTCACAAAGGGAAGTCCACAATTCTGCCGACCCCGGGTTGTTTCGCAACGCAATGGCATGTGCCCCTTGTGGAAATACATGAAGACTACTTGTTACCCGGTGCTCCAGTAAGGATTGAAAAAACAAGATACTGTTATGTGGATCTACAGCATTATCGTTAAATGCATCTGCGATAAAGCAAACCGGTGTATTGGCACTAACCTGCAATTGGGTGGAGTATTGGATTATTTTTTCTGCACTGGGGTTTTCGCCTAACAGATTCTTTCTGCTGCCCTTATGTGCATATTTACCCATATCAATCACCGGAGAAACCAGGATCATGAAATCAGGACGATAGGAAACGGTATCGAGCTGGTCCCCGATTTTAACCAGATCGGCAGTTGCCGTTCCGGCCAGGCTGGCCAAATGTCCGCCCGCAGATGAACCCTGAATTCCGATCTTATCCGGCTTAATTCCCCAGTTGGCGGCATTACTCCTGATGTATTTAATTGCCCTTTGGGCATCCTGCAAAGGCGCTTTCTCCCTTTCAACCAGATCTAAATCATTAGGTAACCTATAGTTGAGCACGAACGCAGAAATACCTAAGGTATTAAACCATTTGGCCAATTGCGTACCACTGATGAGGTAAGCCAATCGCTCATAGCCCCCACCCGGACAGATCACCACAGCCGCTCCCTTATTTTCTTGCCTGGAGGGAAAAAAGCTATACATACCTGGGGTGGCAACACGGTAAACACGCTCATTGGCAATGCTGTCTTTGCGTTTACTACCCTTAGAGTTGGGTATTTTTTTGTTTGGGTATAGCGGAATAAATTCTTGCGCATTTGCTGAGCCTAACACAAAGCAAATCAAGATAAAGGCCATTAATTTCATTAGATTAATTTATTGATCGGTGTATTGAATTTACTGATGTATTTCTTTCCCTTTTTTACGCTATCTTTTTTTCTGGCAATGATATATACGGTTAGATCCGGGATTTTTCTTAATGAATGATCAATTAGCGATAGATTTGAATATGGTCCGGCAATGAGGTAGCCCTCTTGAAAAGATTTTGCATGGTTTGAATAAGGGAGCTGCGCCATATTGGCGAACACATCTTCTTCATGAATGAGTACAATCGCTTTTAAGCAGAGATTGGAAAGCTGTAACATCTCCATATCCTTTTTATGGATACAAATGGCCCCGCGATCGGCAACAGCTGACTCGGCCCTTACCATGAACTCTTTTTTCGGCAATATCCTTAACCATGCGTAAGATTTCCGAACCTCATCCCTCGCTTTCCCCTTTAACCGAACAGGTATTCCACCCAGACGTTCCGAAATAAAATAGTCATGTTTTTTAACATATACCTGAGCGCCTGATTCTTCTAAAGTATCAATCAAAAGCTCCATCGGATTTTTGGCTTTTAAAGCTTCTCTAAGCCCCCCAAGATGGTATTGGTGATTAATTGTAGGCTTAGGCACTGCCAGCCTTGCGAATTGAGATATTTTCATGGGTCGAATATTTTTTAGAATATATTTGTATAAATAGCCTTTATCATAAATTTTAGGGAGCAGATGATCTGTTAATAAGATGCATAGTTCCAGTCTCCAAAGATTTTGCTGATTTCAAAATCCGGCATATTTGACTTTTTAAGCTGCTTTGCCCAACTAACCCTTCCCTTAGTATTTGCGCCCGGGCCTGTACTGCCATATTCTGCATAATAAGCCGTTCGTTCCTTATTTGGAAACTCAGGATCTCCCGGCCATGGATGCCATCCATCAGCTGTAATGTGTGCCCCCATTGTGGTCCGTATAAAAACTGTTTTGGCGTAGGGCCGCCATGGTCTTCCCAGATAAACTTTATCAATCCCTGGTTTAGCCGTTAGTTCACAATCAAAAAAGACAAAACCATATGGCTGCCGGGCAGTGGTAGAGGCGGCAGTGATATAAGAATTCGCTAAACTTTCTAATGTACACCGCTGAAAAACCGCAGTAGCTTCCCCGAATATAAAATCTGTCGTCCCTGTGATCAGGCAGGACTGAAAGTAATTTTTGCCATCTTTAGCACAGTAAAGGGTATCCTGGTTACCGGTTATATTACAATTTATGGCCCTGAAGCGATCAGCTTCTACAGCGAGTGCTACTGCCTGCCCTACTTTTCCAGCCGTATTTTCAATGGTTAAATTTTCCATCGTACAGTCGTTTCCCTGCACAAGCACGGTATAGGAAGTATAGGTACTGTACTTAGCGTTGCCTGTAAAGTCTTTAGCCGGAAAATCTTTGCCAGAATAATCATTTCCCGTTATAATGGTTTTCTCCTTGCTTTCTCCTGCTATCCTGACGTTTTTCTTCCAGGCGGGAATAACTAATTTTTCGTGGTAAACACCTGCGGCAACTTTAATAGTAACCTTCCCCTGAAGGTGATCCCGAACAGAATTGACCGCCAGCTGAATGGTTTTAAAATCTGCATTTCCATCTTGCGATACAGTAATTATTTTTTCAGTTATTATTTCTTTCGCACAAACAGATCCGTAAATAGACAATACGGAAGCCAATAATAAAATTAATTTCTTCATTTAATGATAGATATCTGGTTAGCGCAATGGTGTGATTTAAGCCTAATGGCAATCGTATTGGGGTCAAAGTTACTAAGGCCCCCATTGCACGTGGTGTATTTTTTGTTCAAAAAAGGGCACATTCTATCCAAAACAGCGGAAAAAGTTATCCTGTTAGTGTCTACATTATTAAACTTAGAGCAATGGGCCGTCTACCTCACAGTTCTTGCTTTATTCCCCTTAACTATACTGTTAGCCAGTGGAAGTTTTAATGATTTAATTTCTTTCAATACAATTTCAGCCATTACCCGGGCCCCATAATCATTGAAATGTGTATTATCATGTCTTCCAAGAGGATAAATGGGATGTTCTGCCGAATCCAGTTCCATAAAAAGCCATTTGGATTTGCTTTCGCCTAAAAGTTGATATTGCTCACGGCTTTTAGCATCCAGATCGACAACCGGTACCGCTTGCTCTTCACCGAGCGCTAAAACTGCGGCAGTATAATCCTGATGTGTGGGTTGCGCAATACCTGCTTTAAAAGATCTGCGACTCACCGGAGTAATAAGAATTGGAAAGGCTCCTTTTGCCCTGGTTTCATGAATAAATTTATTCAGATTTCTTTTGTAATCGGGGACAGATGTATAACGCGCGGCGTATTGTGGTTCTTTAGCTTCATCATTATGTCCAAACTGGATCATAACATAATCACCTGGATTCAATGCATTTACTATTGGTTGCCAGCGGTTCTCTTCCAGAAAAGTGCGGGTGCTCCGTCCTCCTTTCGCATGATTCTTTACTACAACCTCGTTGTTAAAGTAATCCGCAAAAGGAGTCCCCCAGCCCGTAACGGGATAACGTTTAATATCCTGATCACAAACCGTTGAATCACCAATCAGGTAGATGGTGGTAAATTTATTGCGGACAGAACACAGTAAAATGGTTATTAGCATTCCCGTGCTCAGAAGCCATATATTTTTCTTCATTTTCTTATCATTAACATTATTTGCCCCAGTTAGATTTTACCACACGCTTGTTAAGGTCAGGAAAGATTTTTCTCAAATCCTTGAGTACGATTTGCGCCATTTTCCTTGCCCCGAGCTCGTTGAGATGCGTATCATCAATCTTCCCTTCCGGATAATTTGGATTTTGCCCAGGCAACAGGTGATTGAACAGGTATCTGGAATCTTCAACACCAAATTTTTCTAAAAGAAGCTGACTTTCCTTTCCCAAATCGATTAGTGTAACTTTGTGCTTGTTAGCAACTAATCTCATAACTGCGGCATACTGAACATGTGTATCCACTGTCTTTCCCAAAGAATCGAACTTGCGGCGGGCAACAGGTGTGATAAGAACAGGAATTGCTTCCTTTTTTCGCACACTGAAAACCATCATTTCTAAATTTTCACGAAATTCATCTTCACTCGTATAACTACTTTTAGAAGGAACTTCATCATTATGACCGAATTGAATAAGGACATAATCTCCACGGGTAGCATTTTCTGAGATATACCTCCATAGTCCGTCCTGAATAAATGTTTTCGTGCTCCTTCCGTTTTGGGCTTTGTTAACAATGACTACAGTAGAATCAAAGAAGTCATTCATTCGAGTTCCCCAACCCATTTCCGGTCGGGCTGATTTCGCTTTATCACTCATGGTGGAATCACCAGCCATATAAATGTGTACTTGTGGATCTTTATTAATGAAGCCTGCAGCGAGATAGCCTGCAGCCAGCAAGAGTAGTGCTATGGTTATTTTTTGCTTTGACATTTTAATATTCTATGATAAGTATCCTTTACTACTTAGCAGTCAGCCGTTGTTGCTGATCTGCCAGTAAAGCTAAACGACTGTTATTTACCCCTTAAGTAATTTCATTAAATCAATGCGTGCTTATTGCTGCGCCAAACCATAGCCATTGGTCACTTTTCCTTTCGACTGTCTGATCGTTTCTGCAGGAATAGGCCAGTAATACCGGGGTGGATCGCCAGCTGAGGTAATGCCCGAAAGCAGGTTTCTTTTATAAGCCGCTTCATAGGTAATCAGTTCGATAGCCCAATTGGTTTTAACATATCCGTTGTTTTGCAGGGCAATGGCCTCAGCACTGGCTGGATTAATGTAACGGAACAAGCCTTCAATAGCAATATTATGATTGGTACCCACCACCTTACTACTTACAGCAGGAAGAGAGCTATAATTGAACTGCCCACGCCATGCCGGATAGGTTGCCGTATTGGTTGTGTCCAGGCAATCGTAAGTCAAGGGATTGGCTAGGTTAACCATTTTGACCCAGATATAATTAGATATGGTATTACCATTGCTAAAAGTATAGTATCCCTGAGCTTTTAAACCATTGGTCATGGCGGTCATCTCCTGTTGTACAGCAATTGCCCTTTCAGAAAAAGTGCCCGAACGGATCAAATCCCATCTGCGGGTACCTTCACCCAGTAACTCAAACTTGCGTTCCTTCAAAACGGCATCCTTTAGGGCTTGCCCGGAGAGGGCCTGGATATTATAACTGGAGCTGCCGAATGCCCTTTGTCTGATTTGATTAACCAAACCTACTGCATCTGCTTCACCAAGTTCAGCTTTAACCTCGGCCAGCAATAAAATAACATCGGCCATCCTTAACATCGGCCAGTTCATACCCGAATTTCGCTGTGCCGCAACAAATGGCGGGTTCATCCGGTTGTCGTCCCATTTATTGGTAGAAATACCGCCTGTAATCTTGTTACCGGGAATAAAAGAAAGCATTTTTTCGTTTCCATCGCCATTACTTCCGGTTACCGCAACACTAACATCCCTCCTTTTATCTGCCTTCAGGTATTCGCCATAATAAACTGTAGGCACAATGCGAACCGCCCCAAATACCTTTGTAGGCGCTGCATTTGCACTTCCTCCGTCTGATGGCCTGCCAAATGCATAGGTATACTCACTGGTGGTCGTCAGCGCCCCGCCCTGAATGTTGCCTAATTCAAATATAGATTCAGGACTTACCTGAAAATCATGATAATACTGGAAATTGCGCTGAAAGGGATTATTGGCTACCGCTCTGCCATCGGCAACGATCAGTTGGGCCGTACCTTTATTGTCTATCGCCTTTTGAAAATACGTTTTTGCTGTCTGGTAATAATTCAGGTAATCTGTTCGGCGGGCATAAACGCATTTATTCGCTTCATTGCCCTTCCTGGTAAAAGTTACTTCCCCATATAAGCCATTCACATCTGTACGGATGGTTTGATATCCTCCAGCATACAAGGCCAGCTGACCTATCAAAGCATTACAAAAGGTCCTGGATAAACGTTCAGCATTTATATTCCCTTCTCCCAGTCTATGCATCAGAGGTTCCACCACCTTAAGTTCATTAATTAAGTTATCGTAAATGGTAAAACGTGAAGTTAAGGTATAATCATCCACTACCTTGTTCTCATATCCGTACGGCACATCTCCAAAACGTTTAATGAGTTCAAAATAACAGAAAGCCTTCAAGGTAACTGCTTCTCCATAAAGCTGGGTCCAGCTAGATACCCTTCCTGCGGCTACATCTTCCTGATATGCCGATTTAGCCCCCACCAGTTCGGCTACCTTGCTGGCACGGGATAATGTAGCATACAAACCATTAAAACCACCTATAATGGCGTCAATGGGCAATTGATCTGAACGCATGATGGCATTCAGGTTATTGGAAGAGCCATCTTCGGGATAAATTTCGGCATCCGAGCCAACCGGATCATTCCAACGGTACAAGCCCATAACCGCATTCTGACGATAATTCGCATAACACCAGCTCAATATTTTAAAGGTTTCTGCCGGCGTGGTGGTCACAAACTCATCATCAACGCTGGATGGCGATTTTGCATCCAAAAACTCTTGTTTACACTGGCTAAAGCTAATGCAGCACACAATACCTGCTATATATATAATTGACTTTTTCATTCTCTTTTCTATTAAAAATTAACATTAAGACCCAAAACAAAGGAACGGGCGCGCGGATAAGCGCCGTAATCTAAGCCTGTTGTAGGGTATTTGGCCTGGTTGGCATTTTCACTGCTATTTACCTCAGGATCCAGTCCAGAATATCCCGTTAAGGTGAATACGTTGTACACACTGCCGTAAATGTAAAAGTTGCTCATTTTAGCTTTTGAAATCAGGGCCTTTGGAAGCCGATACCCCAGCGTAAGCGTATTTAAACGGAGAAAAGAACCATCTTCTATCCCTAAGCTTGAAGTAATTCCCCCCTCATTATATGCCAGCGGAAGTGTTGCGTTGGCATTGGCCGCATTTAACTGCTCTGGTGTATTTAATCGCACCAGCTGACCGTTTATTACATCGTAAATCTTATAAGATCCGTTAGAAATGGCCAGTTTGTTTTCATATACTCCAGCTTCTTTAGGTCCGGATAGAGAAGCCAGCTTGGTTGCATTATAAATCTCATTTCCGTAGCTCCAGTTAAAGAACATTCCTAAATCAAAGCTTTTATAAGCTACGTTTAAATTAAATCCACCTGTGTGGATTGGATTCATATTGCCAATAATCCCTACATCGTTATCATCAATTTTGCCGTTTCCATCCAGGTCTTTGAATTTAGGAAGCCCCGGATAGGCACCCTGGGATGCCGGACGATTAGCCGTGCTAAGCCCATGAACAACACCGGTAACGGTAGCGCCCACATCTGCAATTCCACTTTTTAAAGTATATAAGCCGTTGTTATAGGTAAAATCTGCCGGTGTGTAAAAACCATCGTAAGTTAAACCCCTCACCAAACCTACCGGACTACCCACTTTCAATATATAATCTGCAGTGGGATATGCTGCTGAACCTGCCCAGGCAGATCCATAAAGCCCGGTGATATTGCTGGCCAAATTATCGATCTTATTTTTATTGAAATTGATGTTTCCCCCTGCACTAACCTTCCAATTTTCTGTTTTAAATAGTGTTCCTGCTAGTGATATTTCGACCCCGCGATTGCTCGTTTGCCCGATATTGGCTGTGGTAGAAGTAAAGCCCGTTATACCGGGGATGGGCGTATCCATTAACAGATCTTTTGTGGTGTTCCAATAAGTTTCTACGGTACCAGAAATGCGATTGCCAAACAAAGAGAAATCAGCACCTATATTCCGGGTAATGGTCGTTTCCCACTTCAAATCTTTATTAGCCAGCACAGCATTAACCTGATAGGCAGACTGGCGGGCATGGTTAATGGCATATTGCGAACGTTCATCGGTTACGGAACCCCAGGCCTGTGTCCATAAACTCGGACTAATCCCATCGTTGCCTACCTCACCATAAGATGCTCTTACTTTTAAATCATCAATCCATTTAATGTTTTTCATGAAAGCCTCCTCAGAAAACCGCCATGCAATGGCCGCAGCAGGAAAATATCCCCAGCGGTTATTGGGTGCAAAGCGCGATGAGCCATCAGTACGGAAAGTTACGGTAAACAGATACCGGTCAAACAACGAATAATTGGCCCGTCCGAAATAAGAAATCATGCGGTTTGGAAAACTCACATCAGATGAAAAACCAAAAGAATTAGTGGGCTTATCATATTGGTTAATTTGCGCAAAGGCGGTTTCCTTGGTAAAGTTAGAAGGGAATCTGGCTGCCTGTACCGAAAGGCTTGTTCCGCCCGAATTTGCGAATTCATAGCCTGCGGTTACATCGAACTTATTAGCTGCATTAATCACCCGTTCATACTTTAAGATATTTGTCCAGCGCATTCCCCAGCTATCTGTTTTACGGTAATCTACTGCACCAGAATAGACCTTATTGCCTGAAATATCATCTGCATAGTTGTTGTAGATGGCGCCAGTCCAATATTGTCTAAGTCCCCAGGCAGTGTTTAAACTGAAATCGGTATGATAAGTAAGGCCTTTTATTATTCCCCAGTTCAAAGAAGCGATGGCCACTACATTCTGGTTTTTAGAGTAGGGATCAAAATCCTTGAGGCGTGAATACGGACTATTGTTATCCCATAAAGAATTTTTACCATAACTTTCAATGTTTCCCGTTCTCAGCGCAGCAAGATCGCCCAATATGTGTTCTGTTGCAATTGGCCGGAAACGGTAGGAAGACGAAAGTATGGAGCCCATTCCCGTAGTGGTGCCTTCATCGCCCAGGGCTGGCGTACGGGTGTAGCGTGTATTTAAATCGAAGGTTAAATTATCAGATATTTTCTGAGTAACCTTAAATGTGGCATTTGCCCGTTTGAGGTAAGAGTTTATCTTCATCCCCTGATCATCTACATAGGTAGCAGAGAATAATATCTTGGTTTTATCTGTGCCTCCTGTTAGGGTTAGGGAATGATTCCAGGATACGGATTCATTGTAAACCTGTTTTTGTATATCATCAGAAGCTAGACCTCGATAGCTTTCTATCCCGCCCGCATTATTACCTGCGTTTGCACCCAAGCCATATAATTTCTCAAAGGGTGTCTGGTATGCCACACCATTGGCTGCAGTATTGGCCCATACGTACTTTAAATACTCATACGGACTCAAAGATTCCAGATATTTTGTTGGCCGGTTAAATTTAACATAACCATTATACGTTACATTGGTTTTTCCAGCCTTAGCGGCTTTTGTGGTTACCAAAATTACACCATTTGCGCCCCTGGCGCCATAAATAGCGGTAGAAGATGCATCTTTCAGTACATCTATACTCTCCACCTGGTCACTGGGTATATCACCTAACGATCCTGGGATCCCATCAACCAAAATCAATGGTTGGTTACTCTGCGATATAGACCCCCCACCCCTGATCCGGATGGAAATATCAGCACCCGGTCGGCCATCCTGAGTAACGATTTTTACCCCAGGCAGCTTACCCTGCATCGCCTGTCCAATGTTAGGCACCGGCGTTGCAGCAATATCTTTTCCGGTTACCGAAGCTACAGATCCTGTTAAATCGCGCCTTTTCACTGTTCCGTAACCAATAACTACCACATCATTCAGCGTGTTCTGTGTTTCTTTCAAAACCACATCAATGTTACTGCGATTAATCACCTTTTCTTCAACACTGACAGATCCGATGGAGGAGAATACCAAAATGGCATCTGCTGAACTTACTTTAATGGTGTAACGTCCCTGGGCATCAGTTACTGCCCCAAGCGTTGTTCCCTTAACCTGCACACTTACCCCGGGCAGGGTTTTGTTTTGCTCATCGCGCACAACACCGGTAATGCTTTTTTGCGTTTGTTGTGAAAATGCGGCTAAGTTGATCATCAAAAAGCAGAAAAAACTTAGGCATACAACCCACCGGAAAAAATGCCTTTTCAAATAACATTGTTCCCTACTGGAGTAGAATAGATTTGTAGTCATAATTAAATCATATAAATGGTTAGAAGATTAGGCAGGATCACCTAAAAAGTTTTTGGACTGTGTACTGTTGGCATGAACCTATCTCATAGTTTTGGTTTTGTGGCATTCATGCCTGAGGCATTATACCGGGATAAATACTTGGTTAGCTAAAATGCCCGGTACCGATTGAATACCTGTAGCATTACGAAGTACAATTTCGCAAAGCTTAACTGCCAGGAGGGATATTATTTGGTCAAATAGGGATATTTTTTGAACATTATTAATATGGATTATCTTTTTAGTTCAGTCACGCCACCACACACCCCCTCACCCGGTCTTCGATCTTAATGTTTTGTAACCCAGACGGCAACATTGAAAGATAGTGCTCGGATGCCAGACGGCAAATAGGCAAACGCACAGTTTTGCTCTTGGTACTCAAGCCTAACCGTTGACACTAGTGTAAAAATTGTACAGATATGGTAGTTGGTAAAGGAGAATAATTTCAAAAATTGCAGCAGGATATCCCGTTGTAGCTAGGCTTTAAGCCTGCAGCCGTCTGCAAGGCTGAAAAGATCGGCCCAGGCGAGATCGAAAATTCGTTTCTATCTGGTGTATTCCCTAAAACAGCAATCCATGAATTTTACCGTAGTCCCTGAGGATTCTGCGGCAAGTGACGGCTTTATCGACGGACTGCTGTCAGTGCTCATGGAGAACGGGTCAGACTGCGTATGGGTCAGTACCTCGCGCAGGTTATCCCCGCTTCACTCGCGCTGTTCAAGGTCGTGCCGGAAAGTATCATCTTTGTAGATGTGCAGCAGGAGAAAGATGTACTCTGGATCACAGAAGAAGCGCTGAAGTGTAAGGGATTTGCTCCCCTATTTAGCCGAGCTTCACAATGTCATCCTTATTGAATCTCGCAGCTTGCCGTAGAATCCAGTGGCGTAACTGGATTTATCCTTCGAAAAGATGGAAACAAAACTGCAAGCACCGTAGCCAACGCAAGGTGGAAAATCAGTCCCCTACCTTCGCAGACCGAAGACGGTATGCCTGGCCTTGGATTTCCCCGCTGGCAGGTTGAGCTGCTGAAAGTACGTAATGGCAACCCGGGAAGCTTCATCCTGGAGTGGGCCGGATAAAAATTCGAAGAAATAAAAAAATCAAAAGAAAATGTGATGTGGTCTGATCTAAAGGACAGGCAAATTGCATAATGGGTTATGCAAAGGCGTTTTGTTTCCATATTTTTCCGTCAGCTGCTGGCTGACTGGCTGGTTATCCGCAGGCCTGAGCTTAAAGAAGTGCCCTTTGTTTTCGCCCCGCCCCCAATCATGGGCGCATGATAATCACCGCAGTCAGCCCCCTGGGTAGGCCTGGAAGTTGATATGAAAGCAGCCGAAGCCAAGGCGGTCTGCCCCGGACTGGAAGTCTTAGATGACAAGCCAGGCCGCCAAAGAAAACTCTTAGAGGGGCTTGGGCAATGGTGCGTCAGATATTCCCCAAAACAAAGAGTTAAAAGCAAAAAAAAGGGGCAAAAGACTATTAAAAATCTCTTGCCCCGTTACGGGTGGAAGATGGGGCTCGAACCCACGACCCTCGGCACCACAAACCGATGCTCTAACCGACTGAGCTACATCCACCGTATTTTTTGGTGTCACAAAAGTACGACTTTTAATATTACCTGCAAATAAAATTTAATGTTCAACAGCAAAAAATATTTAATTGGCTATTTTTCAATGGATTTAATTTTCGCATTAAGATTTAAAAATGAGATCGTCATAGATTTTAACCCGAAAAACTTAGCTTTGTTCTGTTTATGATCGAGATTTACACAGACGGAGCAGCAAGCGGAAACCCAGGGCCAGGTGGCTATGGAACAATACTAAGGGCTGGAAAGCACTATAAAGAACTGAGTGGTGGTTTCAGAATGACAACCAATAACCGCATGGAGCTGCTTGCAGTAATCAAAGGTTTAGAAGCATTAAAAAGTTTAAATCAAGATGTAACCGTATACTCCGATTCTAAATACGTGGTGGATGCAGTAGAAAAAAAATGGGTATTCGGTTGGAAAACCAAAAACTTTAAGGATAAGAAGAACAAAGATCTCTGGATTCGTTTTCTGGAGCTATACAAACTCCACAAAGTGAAATTTATCTGGATAAAGGGTCACAACGACCATCCAGAGAATGAGCGTTGCGACCGTTTAGCTGTGGCAGCATCGCAAGACAGGCAAAACCTGGCCATTGATACTGTATTTGAAGTAGAACGTACTAAGGCAAGCGTATAATTATTAATCTATTCCGCCAACAACACCTAAATTTTCAAGTTTAACTTCTACCTTTTCGTCGCTGGAAAGGGGTTGTGGTGTATAAATATGCATCATTTCTTCAGCCTTCTCTACCATGTGCTTTGAACCTATAAAAATGGGCACACGCTGGTGAAGTTCGGATGGATCGATGTCCAAAATCCTGTCAAAACCGGTACTGGCTTTGCCCCCGGCCTGCTCAATAATAAAAGCCATAGGATTACACTCATAAAGCAACCGTAGCTTACCGTTAGGCGAACTCGAAGTAGTTGGATAAATATAAATTCCACCTTTAATCAGGTTACGGTGAATATCTCCTACCATAGAACCAATGTAACGTGAAGTATAAGGCCGTTTAGATGCAGTATCCTCTACCTGGCAATATTTGATGTATTTCTTAACACCATCCGGAAAATGGACATAGTTACCTTCGTTAACTGAATAAATATAACCCGTTTCAGGAATTTTCATTTGCGGTGCGATAAACAGAACTCACCAATTGAAGGATCTAAGGTAAAGCCATTTACACCTTTACCTGTAGTATAAACCAGCATGGTAGAAGAACCGTAAATAATATAGCCGGCAGCTACCTGCTCTGTACCTTTTTGCAAAACATCCTTCAAAATCGCTTTTCCATCTACCGATTTCCTGCGATAAATAGAAAATATGGTTCCAACCGCTACGTTAACATCAATATTAGAAGATCCATCCAGGGGATCAATACAAACGATGTATCTTGCATTTTGTGAAACCGGAGATTCGATATGAATAATTTCATCCTCCTCTTCCGTGGCTACAATACAACACTCTCCACCACTGGTTAATGCCGCAATAAACTGCTCATTGGCGTAAACATCTAATTTCTTTTGCTCCTCTCCCTGAATGTTAGTCGTTCCAACATCGCCTAAAATGTCTACTAACCCTGCTTTGTTTACTTCACGGTTAACGATCTTTGCAGCTATACCGATATCTCTCAGTAGCCTTGATAATTCTCCTTTGGCATAAGGGAAATCTGCCTGTTTTTCAATAATAAATTGTCCTAATGTTTTTACGCCGCAAACCATACTTAGTGTACTTTTTACATTATCTACCCGATAACTCTATAACCTCTAAGGTATGAATATTTTCGTCAGTAATGCAAAAACGGATCAGGGTTCTCACTTTGTGCCAACCGTGTTTTCCCGCCGCTCCGGGGTTTATATGCAGACATTTTATCTTTTCATCATACATCACTTTCAAAATATGAGAGTGACCGGTTATGAATAATTTCGGAGGCTTAGTGTAAATTTCAGGCTTAACAAAATTAGAATACCGGCCGGGATATCCACCAATATGAGTCATCCAAACATCCACCCCTTCACAGGTAAATCGATTTTGTTCTGGAAACTCAGTCCTGATCTCAACATCGTCTATATTTCCATAAACTCCCCGGAGCGGTTTGAAAGCTGCCAAAGGTGCTGCCACATTGGACCCAAAATCTCCCGCATGCCAGATTTCGTCAACCTTGTCAAAATGCTTGAAAACAGCCTCATCTAAAAAACCATGTGTATCCGAAATTAATCCAATTTTTTTCATTATGTATAGCAATATGTAATGTTGTTTTACAGCATTTTAACGCATTAAATATATCTCTTCATCAAAAACGGCTGCTGATATTTCATGTTTAAAGGCATTGTTTGCAAACGAAAAGTACAGACAAGTAATGAAAAATTATTATATCATTTTAGCATTTAGTATACTTTTTCAGTTACTGATTAAAAGGCCAGAAAAAAATCTTTTAACAACTGCTCATAAGGCTTAGTATATTGCTGAAATGACTGATAAATAAAAAAATGGCTTTCAAGCAACTCAACATTCGCCTTACCCAGTACAATAATCTGTCTGAAAACAGGCTTACTTTCATCAGAATGGATTTGAATCCGTTCCAGCAGGCTCATACCGTTCAATGCAGCAATACCCACTACCAAATCAGCTTGCTTAGGCGGAAGAATTAACCAGAGCCTTCCCCCATCATTTAATAATCCCGAAGATTTAACAACCAGGGCGTTAAAAAAGTCTAAATCTGCATGCCTTGCAATCCCTTTACGCCGTTCTTCACTCCGTAAATCGTTGAGAAAAAATGGCGGGTTAGAAACAATCAGGTCAAACTGCTTATCGCTAACGTAATCTTGAATAGCCACATGCCTGCCAACCAAACGGTCTTTAAAAATTGATTGCTGAAAATTATATTCGGCAGTTGAAGCGGCCTGTTCATCAATTTCAATTGCTTCTACCCGGGCCGCAGGATACCGCTGAGCCAGCATAAGCGCTATCACCCCTGTACCGGTACCAATATCTAATATTTCAGCAGGTGAGGGATGACTTGCTTTTGCTGCCAATAATACCCCATCTGTATTGATCTTCATGGCACAACCCTGCTGATCTACCTCAAACTGCTTAAACTTAAAAACACTCATATAGCGGAATACTTATTGAAAAAGGGTAATGACTATACTTACCTTTCATACAGCTCCAAAGGCAATCCATCCGGATCATTGAAAAAAGTAAAGCGCTTATCTGTAAACTCATCAATACGCAGAGGTTCTGTAGTAATACCTTGTTGATTTAACCGCCTAATCTCCAACTCAATATCATCTACTTCAAAAGCCAGGTGCCTTAAACCCTGGGCTTCCGGCCTTGATGGGCGGGCAGGCGGATTCTCAAAAGAAAACAGTTCAATCTGATAAAGTCCATTAACAGCCAAATCCAACTTATAAGACTTCCGTTCCTCCCGATACACTTCCGCCAGAACAGTAAACCCTAATTTTTCTACATAAAAATCCTTAGAACGCACATAATCTGAACAGATAATGGCTATATGATGAATTCGGTTAAACATATTATTATAATAATGATTGAATTTTGAATGACTGGCCAATTGAATCACCAATACTATTAAACTATTGACTAATGACTAATGACTAATGTACCAATGCCCAATAACCATCAAACCACATTGCAAATCTGCACATTCTCTGATTCAAAATTCAATCCTTCTATCATTTTTTATCATTTACACATTCAATCATCCCCAATCATTCATTCATTCAATCAATCATTCAATCATTCAATATTGTATATTTTCTTTCATTTAAAAACCGTATTTTTGCACTTTCAAAAATAAAGCATGATTCATTTCTTCCTTAGTCAATCACAAGCGGTTTTCGTTCTTCAAACAGACAAAACGCTTTCCCAAACTGATATTACTAAACTTGAGTGGTTATTTGGCGGCGCCAAAATCAGCCAGGAAACAGCATTAAAAGGTTTCTTGGTTGGTCCGAGAGCAGCTATGATTACCCCCTGGAGTACCAATGCGGTAGAAATCACCCAGAACATGGACATCCATGGCATCATCAGGATTGAGGAATTTAAAACCGTAACTGAAGATTTTTCAGGTTACGATCCCATGCTTTCTCAAAAATACGATCAACTGGATCAGGATATTTACACCATTAATATTCAGCCTGAGGCCATTTTAGAAATCACTGATATCGCCGCTTATAATAAACAGGAAGGCTTATCATTAAGCGATGAAGAAGTTGAATACCTGGAGTCTTTAGCTAATCGTTTAGGCAGACCTTTAACAGATTCAGAAGTATTTGGCTTTTCGCAGGTAAATTCTGAACACTGTCGCCATAAAATCTTCAATGGTAAATTTGTAATTGATGGTGTAGAACAACCTACCTCATTATTCAAGTTGATCCGTAAAACATCTGAAGAAAACCCTAACGATATTGTTTCTGCTTATAAGGATAACGTAGCTTTTATTAAAGGCCCTGTGGTAGAGCAATTTGCTCCTAAACGTGCAGACGAACCAGATTTTTATACTACGAGCGATTTTGAATCTGTCATATCATTAAAAGCTGAAACCCATAACTTCCCTACTACAGTAGAGCCTTTTAATGGTGCGGCTACCGGTTCAGGTGGTGAAATCAGAGACAGGTTAGCGGGTGGACAAGGTTCTCTTCCATTGGCAGGAACAGCAGTATACATGACCGCACTTTCCCGTTTAGAGGAAAATCGCCCATGGGAAAAAGGTGTTGAAGAAAGAAAATGGTTGTATCAAACCCCGATGGACATCCTCATTAAGGCTTCTAATGGTGCTACAGATTTTGGAAATAAATTCGGACAACCGCTTATTGCAGGTTCAGTACTTACTTTCGAACATGAAGAAGAATCGCGTAAATTAGGTTTCGATAAAGTAATCATGCTTGCAGGTGGTATCGGATACGGTAAAGCAAGTCAGGCAAAAAAACATAAACCAGCCACAGGCGATAACATCGTTGTATTAGGTGGCGAAAACTATAGAATTGGGATGGGCGGTGCTGCAGTATCATCTGCTGATACAGGTGCATTCGGAACAGGTATTGAACTAAATGCCATCCAGCGCTCAAACCCGGAAATGCAGAAAAGAGCAGCAAACGCTGTTCGTGGTTTAGTAGAAAGCGAACACAACCCTATCGTTTCTATCCACGATCATGGTGCAGGTGGCCACTTAAACTGCTTATCAGAACTGGTAGAAGAAACAGGCGGTAAAATTGATTTAGACAAACTGCCTGTAGGCGACCCTACACTTTCTGCTAAAGAAATTATTGGCAACGAATCTCAGGAAAGAATGGGACTGGTAATCGGAAACGAACACTTAGAAACCCTTCAAAAAATTGCAGACCGCGAACGTTCTCCAATGTATACGGTAGGTAAAGTAACCGGCGATCACCGCTTTACTTTCGAATCGGCTACAACAGGCCTGAAACCAATGGATTTAGAGCTGAAAGATATGTTCGGAAGCTCTCCAAAAATCGTAATGGATGATAAAACGGTTGCCCGCGAATATCAAAGCGTAAATTACACAGCAGAAAAACTAAATACATATTTAGAACAGGTCCTCCAGTTAGAGGCTGTTGCAGCTAAAGATTGGTTAACCAATAAAGTAGATAGATGCGTGGGTGGTCGTGTTGCCAAACAACAATGTGCAGGCCCATTGCAATTGCCACTAAACAATTGTGGTGTAATGGCGCTCGATTTCAAAGGCAAAGAAGGTATCGCCACATCGATTGGACACTCTCCTTTAACCGCCTTAATTGATCCGGCAGCGGGTAGTCGCAATGCCATAGCAGAATCACTTTCTAACTTAGTTTGGGCGCCACTTAAAGATGGATTGAAAAGTACTTCACTTTCAGCTAACTGGATGTGGGCTTGTAAAAACGAAGGTGAAGATGCCCGTTTATACGCAGCTGTTAAAGCTTGTTCAGATTTCGCCATCGAATTAGGAATCAACATCCCTACCGGAAAAGATTCCCTTTCCATGAAACAGAAATATGCTACCGGCGATGTAATTGCTCCGGGAACAGTTATTATTTCTGCAGCAGGTAACTGTAACGACATTACACAAGTAGTAGAACCTGTTCTTCAAAAAGATGGTGGCGCCATTTATTACATTAACCTTTCTAACGACTCTTATAAATTAGGAGGATCATCTTTCGCCCAAATCCTCAATAAAATTGGTAACGAAAGCCCTGATGTTACAGATGCAGCTCAATTTAGCAAGGCATTCAACACTATCCAACAATTAATTAAGGCAGGTCAGATTCAAGCCGGACACGACATCGGAAGCGGTGGTTTAATCACTACCCTATTAGAAATGTGTTTTGCCGATCGCGATTTAGGTGCTTCAATCGACTTATCCCCACTAGCAGAACAAGACATTATCAAATTACTGTTTGCAGAGAATATCGCAATTGTTTTCCAGGCAGATATTGCTGTAGAAGGTATATTAACTGAGGCTGGTGTAGCTTACCACAAAATTGGTACTGCAACTTCATCGGCAACACTTGAAGTTAAAAACAATAGCGAAACCTTCAACTTTGATATAGATCATCTGCGCGATGTTTGGTTCAAAACCTCTTATCTCTTAGATGAGAAACAAACCGGAAACGGCTTAGCAAAAGAGCGTTATGCGAATTATAAAAACCAGGTTCTTAACTATAATTTCCCTGATCAGTTCGACGGGAAAAAACCAGTAATCGATTCTACAAAGCCGCGCCCGAAAGCCGCTATTATCCGCGAAAAAGGCAGTAACTCTGAACGTGAGCTGGCAAACGCAATGTATTTGGCAGGTTTTGATGTAAAAGATGTACACATGACCGACCTCATAGCTGGCAGAGAAACTTTAGAAGATATCCAATTTATTGGTGCTGTAGGTGGTTTCTCTAACTCTGATGTGCTAGGGTCAGCAAAAGGTTGGGCTGGTGCATTTATGTACAACGAGAAAGCAAGAGTAGCATTGGAAAAATTCTTCGCCCGTCCGGATACACTTTCTGTAGGTATTTGTAATGGCTGCCAGTTATTTATTGAACTGGGTTTAATCAACAAAAACCATACAGACAAACCTAAAATGCTCCACAATAAGAGCGGTAAACACGAAAGTATCTTTACCTCTTTAACCTTACAGGAAAATAATTCTGTTATGCTTTCAACTTTGGCAGGCAGCACATTAGGGGTTTGGGTATCACATGGTGAAGGAAGATTCCAGTTGCCATACGCAGAAGATCAGTATAAAATTGTAGCAAAATATGCTTACGAAAGCTACCCGGCTAGTCCGAATGGTTCTGACTATAACACCGCGATGATGTGTGATGATTCTGGCCGCCATCTGGTAATGATGCCACATATAGAGCGTTCATTATTCCAATGGCACTGGGCCAACTATCCAAAAGGTAGAACAGATGAGGTTTCACCCTGGATGGAAGCTTTTGTAAACGCCAGAAAATGGATTGAAACAAAAGCAACTAAATAAGGTACAAATCTTACAATAATAAGTTAAGCAAAAGGCTTGGGCAAATGCTCAGGCCTTTTGTGTTTACCTGCCTTTTTTGGTTATTACATTATTTATCACTTAATTAGAGATAAATCTTCCCCGCCAATGATTTCTGAATTAGACAAACTCCGCAATGTGTGGCTATTACCGCACAATAAAAGTGTAAACAATACCGAACTCCCACAAATCACTTTTAACGATTTAACCAACTCCATCATCAGTACCGGACCTTTCTATTATTATGTAATAGATTTTTACGACATGTCGCTATCTCATATCAGCCCTTCAATCCGTGATTTGCATGGATTCGACCCTGAAACCGTAACCTTCGACGATGTACTGAATGCTATTCACCCCGATGATCAGGCATTTATTGCAAAGGCAGAATCAACTATAGCAGATTTTTTTCATAAAAACATCAAGCGTGAAAAACTCCTGAAATACAAAAAATGCTATAACATCCGAGGGCGCAATGCCA
Source organism: Pedobacter sp. (assembly GCF_965279535.1). Taxonomy (NCBI): domain Bacteria; kingdom Pseudomonadati; phylum Bacteroidota; class Sphingobacteriia; order Sphingobacteriales; family Sphingobacteriaceae; genus Pedobacter; species Pedobacter sp. Next base: position 5,259,688 of record NZ_OZ257244.1, on the reverse strand, counting down.
GTGGAGGCTACACCCTGTTTAATCATCAGGCACTCATGCTTACTTTGGATAGCAATGGTGGTTATGGCAAATGTTTAAATATCCACACCAGTATCGACCACATTACTTCCTATAATACTTATCAATATTCTTTGATTGGTCTCAATGGCGAACCTTCTTTTATGAATATTAACCCCGATAGCACATTACAAAACACCATTAAATTCTCTAAAAGAGAAATTGATGTTTTAAAATGTATGGCTGAGGGATTAAACAGTACTGAAATTGCCGACAAACTATTTATCAGCGATCTTACAGTAAAAAAACACAGAAAAAATATCCTAGAAAAATCTGAATGTAAAAATACGGCCCAATTAATAACCAATTGTGTTCGCCAGGGATTGATTTAAGCAAATCCAGGCAAAAAAAATACTCCTTTTAGGGTATTCTTTGGTTTACCCGGTGCAGATATATTTGATTTAAAATTCAGGAGGTATACATTTAAAATTCAGTATCATATATACAAACATCTCATTTGTTATCTAACACACGCCGGGAGCTTGAGTAAAATACTCAAGCTTTTTTTCATAAAAAAGGGCCGAACCAAAGCTCAAGCCCTTTACCTAACCCATCTTTATCATTTGAGAGACGTTAAAGACGTATTTCTTTATCGATATGTTAAGGCCATATAAAACCACATCCATTCCTCAATCTCATGTCTCATGTCTCATATCTCATATCTCATATCTGATGTCTCAAATCTCATATCTCATATCTCAACCCCACCTACATCATTGTAAAACTAATCGGCATGTTATACCTCACCCTAACCGGAATCCCTTTATTCATGCCGGCTTTCCATAGTGGTGATTTCTTAATTACTTTAACAGCCTCTTCATCGCAACCAAAACCAATTCCCTTTAAAACCTTTACATCTGTGATCGAGCCATCCTTCTCCACTACAAAGCTTAAAAATACTTTACCCTGAACATCATTTTCCTGAGCCATGCTTGGGTACCTTAAATTCCGTTGAATATATTTAGCCCAGGCTTTCATCCCACCTTCAAATTCAGGATACACATCTACACCTGATGGATCTAGGATTACATTACCATCGCCTTCGCCCCCGCCTTGTTTTGCTAAGCCATCTCCTGTACCGTTCGTATTGGTATTGTTTAAAACAACATCCGGTTTAATTTCTCCGTCCTGAGTTTTATTGCTCACTACAGCATCCTTAATATCATTCAGGGTTGGCGGGGCTTCAACCTCTTCTTTATCCACCACTACTATATTAGAAACCATTTTAACCGTTTTAACCTTTACAGGATCTGCCTTTGCCGGCGCTGGTTTCTCCTCCGGCTTATTTTTCTTCAGTTCATGAATCTGATCAGGCAAGGTAATTACAGTTACATCTGGTTTAGAAATCACCTCCTGAGGAGAAAGTTTGCTGTAAATTAAAGGTGCAGAACAAAGCAGCAAAAATAAGCTTCCGGTTATTAAAAGCGCCCGCGTCATGATACTGGAAGATTTAGATCTTAGCTCATAAGCGCCATAATTTTTGTTGCGGTCTGCAAATACAAGATCGAGCCACTCGGTTTTGTACACATTAATAGATGAATTGAACATAGTTTCAGAGTTTTTAACCATGATGCAGCAAAAACATCAATTCCATAAAACTTTAAAAAAATCTCAATTCTTTGCAAAAAATGAAATTTGGCACATGAAAAACATTTTTTTATTTCATTTTCAATAAAATTGATAGAAAAAACGGAAATGTTTTACAAAAATTAATAAAATATGCTATTTTTGACAAAAAACTTTATAAATTAATGAAAAGCTTAAGAACCATCGCATTAAAAGAGGCTCAAAACAGAATTTCACCAGAGGTAAAAGCACCGTCGGCAAAAATTTCTGACTTTTTTGGCGCTAATGTATTTGATAAGAGAAAAATGAGAGATTTCTTATCTAAGGACGTGTATGAGAAATTAATATCATCTATCAACCAAGGTGAGCTAATTAATTCTGATGATGCTAACCAGATTGCAACGGCTATGAAAGCTTGGGCAATGAGCGCTGGCGCAACACACTACACTCACTGGTTCCAGCCTTTAACCGGTACTACTGCAGAAAAGCACGACGCATTCTTCGAGCCTAGTTCTGAAGGACCAATCGAAAAATTTGCTGGAAGTGCATTAGTACAACAAGAACCAGATGCTTCAAGTTTCCCTAACGGAGGTATCCGTAATACTTTCGAAGCTCGTGGTTATACTGCATGGGATCCTTCTTCTCCTGCATTTATCATGGAAAGCAAAGCTGGTAAAACACTTTGTATCCCTACAGTATTTGTTTCTTACACAGGTGAAGCCTTAGATTATAAAGCACCTTTATTAAAAGCACTTGCTGCTTTAGATAAAGCTGCAACTGATGTTTGCCAATATTTCGATAAAAGCATCACTAAAGTAAATGCTTCTTTAGGTATCGAACAAGAATATTTCTTAGTAGATGAATCTTTATTCAACGCCCGCCCGGATTTAGCATTAACCGGCCGTGCTTTATTCGGACACATGTCTGCTAAAGGTCAACAATTAGAGGATCACTATTTCGGTTCTATTCCAGAGCGTGTATTCACGTACATGGTAGACTTCGAAAACGAAGCTTTGAAATTAGGTATTCCTTTAAAAACACGTCACAATGAGGTTGCTCCTTCTCAATTCGAGTGTGCTCCAATTTATGAAGAAATCAACTTAGCAATTGATCACAACCAATTGTTGATGGATTTGATGGAAAAAGTTGCCCGTCGTCACAACTTCCGTGTTTTATTGCACGAAAAACCATACGCAGGCATCAACGGTTCTGGTAAACACAACAACTGGTCTATCATCACCGATACTGGCAAAAACTTATTAGCACCAGGTAAAACACCTAAAAATAACTTAATGTTCTTAACTTTCTTTGTTAATACAATCAAAGCAGTTAGCGAGCATGCAGATTTATTACGTGCAAGTATTGCATCAGTAAGCAACGATCACCGTTTAGGTGCTAACGAAGCGCCTCCTGCAATTATCTCTATCTTCTTAGGACAACAGTTAAATGAAGTTTTAGACGAGATCGAGCACTCACGTATCAGCAAAAAAATTAAAGAAGATAATGCTTTATGGTTAGGTATCCCTAAAATCCCTCAGATTTTATTGGATAACACCGATCGTAACCGTACTTCTCCTTTTGCTTTCACCGGTAACAAATTTGAGCTAAGAGCAGTAGGTTCTTCTGCAAACTCTTCTGCTCCAATGACCATCTTGAACGCAATTGTTGCTGAGCAATTAACTAAATTCAAAGCTGAAGTTGATAAATTGATCAAAAAAGGTGATAAAAAAGATATCGCTTTATTAACAGTGATCAAAAAATACATCAAAGAATCTAAAGCTATCCGTTTCGAAGGTAATGGTTATAGCCAGGAGTGGGAAGATGAAGCTGCAACACGCGGTTTATCAAACATCAAAACTACGCCTAGAGCCCTTGATGCTTACTTATCAGAAAAATCAGCTGAGTTATTCGCTGCAACTAATATCTACAGCAAACGTGAAATCCATGCCCGTCATGAGATCATGTTAGAGAATTTCTACAAAAAATTACAGATCGAAGCTCGCGTTATGGGTGAAGTAGCAAATACTGCTATTATTCCTGCTGCTATTTCTTACCAAAATTCATTAATCGAGAACGTAAAAGGATTAAAAGAACTTGGTATCGACAGTAAATCATCTTTAGAAATCGTTAAAAAACTATCTGAGCATTTAGATATCGTTAAAACAAATATCGATGCGATGTTAGAAGAGCGTAAAGTAACTAACAAAATCGAAGATACCCGTGAGAAAGCAATTGCTTACGATGAGAAAGTAAAATCTTACTTCGACACAATCCGTTACCATGCTGATAAATTAGAACAAATCGTTGACGATAGCGTTTGGCCTTTACCAAAATTCAGAGAATTATTATTCTTGAAATAGATTTTAAGCCGTAAGGTTTAAGGTATAGGGCGTAAGGTTTAACTTTACGCCCTTTTTTGTTGGCCATTAATTATTGAAATTAGTTAGCTGAAATTCCTCCGAACCCTCCTCCTGCACTTGTTTCAGGATCTAATTGATAGTGGTTTACTGTAGCAAATGCCTAATTTTGTTACGGAAAATCAATACCATTAATCATCGGTTAAAGCAGCCCTGCTTTCCTTCCTGCTGTAGCATGCTCTACTATTTTAAAATGTTTCGTTTACAGCATCCATGCAATCAGGCTTATTAACTCAGGCCTGTGCAAGGGAAAAGCACACCACAACAAACCACCACCAGTATCCTAAGCCCGATTGAACGGATGCCGTTTTACTTGTTAAATATTTCCCCTATTCCACAGTTTAAAACGGCAGGAGGAAAAGCGGGGCTGCAAGCCGCCATAAAAAACGGACAGTCACTTTCAAAAAAGAGCAAAACACTTTTTCCGCACCTCACAAATAAAGCAATCATCCTACTTCAGACAATTCACCTTACATTTTAGCTCCTACCCTTTTACCTTCCACCTTAAAAAACTATCTTTGCGCCAACATGAGTGATAACAGGTACAATCAACGTGGCGTTTCTGCCTCCAAAGAAGATGTGCACAATGCCATCAAAAACATCGATAAAGGAATCTTCCCTAAAGCATTTTGCAAAATCATTCCCGATATTTTAGGTGGTGATGAAGCCTACTGCAACATTATGCATGCCGATGGTGCTGGTACAAAATCATCTCTGGCTTATGTGTATTGGAAAGAAACCGGCGACAGCTCTGTCTGGAAGGGCATTGCTCAAGATGCAATCATCATGAATATCGATGACCTTATCTGCGTTGGTGCTACCGATGAAATTCTGTTATCATCTACTATTGGACGTAACAAAAACCTGATCCCCGGAGAAGTTATTGCAGATATTATTAACGGCACAGAACAGATTTTAGCTGATTTACGTGAACAAGGCATTTCTATCTACTCAACAGGTGGAGAAACTGCTGATGTTGGAGACTTAGTAAGAACCATTATTGTAGATTCTACCGTAACTTGTCGTTTAAAAAGAGCAGATATTATCAGCAATGACAACATCAAACCTGGAGATGTAATTGTTGGTTTAGCTTCTTACGGACAAGCTTCTTACGAAACGGAATACAATGGTGGCATGGGATCTAATGGATTAACTTCTGCCCGTCACGATGTATTTGATAAATCAGTTGCCCATGCTTACCCGGAAAGCTTTGATCCTGCTGTTCCATTTGATTTGGTTTTCTCCGGAAACACTAAATTAACTGATGAGATTGAAGTGGAAGGTTTTGGTAAAATTACTGCCGGGAAACTGGTTCTTTCTCCAACCCGCACTTATGCACCGGTTATAAAAAAAATATTAGCACAATACCGTAACCAAATTAATGGTATTGTTCATTGCAGTGGTGGGGCACAAACTAAAGTACTTCACTTCATCAATGATGATATACACGTAATTAAAAACAACCTCTTCCCTGTTCCACCGTTATTTAAGCTGATACAAGAACAATCTGGCACAGACTGGAAAGAAATGTATAAAGTATTTAACATGGGCCATAGAATGGAATTATATGTGCCGGAAGAAATTGCTCAAGACATTATTGAAATCTCCAAAAGCTTTCAGATCGATGCACAGATTATCGGTCGCGTTGAAAAAGGCGCTCAAAAGCAAGTCACAATCGAAAGCGAAAAAGGCACTTTTATCTATAACTAAGTAACTTTCGATAGCTAAATATTAATCCTTGTTGACCAGTTAACAAGGATTTTTTTGTTTACATCAAAAAATTTGATCAGAGGTAAGCTAATTTTAATGTATAGATTAAACCTTTTACTAAAATAATGGTCTACTAAACGATACAAAAAGCTCATTTATCGACACATTTTATATGAAGTGTGATAATGAACTATTTTATCTAAACCTAATCAAAATTTAGATGACCAAAGTATATGTTCTTGGCGCAGGCAATCATGCAACCGAATTAACAGAGTATATTCAAGCTACACAACTATTTTCTGTTGAAGGCTACATTGTTAGTATTGACGAGCGCAATCGGACGAGGTTTGAAGATAAAATATGGTTACTCCAGGATTTTATCAGTTTAATATCACCTTCTGATGACATTAAACTGATCTCGGGATTTAGCGACCTGAAAAGAAAAGCGCTAATTCAATTGCTGGAAGAAAAAAATTATCAGTTCATCAACATTATACATGCACACAGTTACATCAGCCCCTCAGTAAAGATTGGCCTTGGCAACTGTGTCGCTCCTGGCTGCGTAATCAATACTAATGTGCACATTGCTAATCATTGCATTGTTAATGCAAATTGTTCCATTAGCCACGACTGCACAATTGCCGACTACGTGACCATCTCTCCTGGTGTTACCATTGCAGGTAATGTTAAAATTGGTGAAGAGGTTTTTATAGGCTCGGGGGCCACAATAATTCCGGATATTACGATTGGAAAAGGTGCTTATATTGCAGCAGGAGCCTGCATAACAAAAGATGTTCCTGCTAATGTTATGGTTGCAGGAGTACCTGCAAAAATTAAAAAAGACCTCATCCCATTCATTACCAATATTTTCAGGTTATAACTCGGTCACATAGATAAATTGGCCAAACATTAATACAGCACTTGGTGTTCTAAACTCATTAGCAAATTAACCGCTATTGAATGAAAAAGAATAATCACCTAGATCGCTTTATTGAAGCACAACAAAATCAATATGATATTGCTTTGTCTGAAATTAAACAAGGACAAAAAAGAAGCCATTGGATGTGGTATATCTTTCCACAGATCAAAGGTCTCGGATTTAGCGAAACTGCAAAATATTATGCTATCCAAGATGAAGAAGAGGCCGAAAATTACTTATCACACCGCATATTAGGGAATAGATTAATTGAAATTTCCAATGCACTTTTAAATCTCGATCAGCAAGACCCTCATGTCATTTTTGGAAGTCCGGACGATTTAAAATTAAAGTCCTCTATGACATTATTCTCCACAATTCCGCATAGTGATCCAGTATTTAAGGCAGTACTTCAGAAATTTTTCGATGGCACTAAAGATCTCAAAACGCTTCGCATTTTAGATGAATTGGAAAACAATCCTGAAAAATAAACGATGTAATGTCTTATCCACACTAGCGATGTCCGTCCTTCTGTTTATCTGGCCTAAAAATGAGATAAAAAACAAAAAAACCTGCCAAGCAAAAACATACCCCTAAAATCAATTCAATTTTGTTGTTATCCATATTATCCAAATAAAAAAGGTAGCCTTTTAACTACCTTCTATGTAAAAGCAATAAACCAATGCTTAGTTATATCCTAAGTTGTGAAAGTCAATATAGAGAAACAAACGCTTACTTATTGTATTTTAGTGTCCGAAATCGAAATAAAAATTTACGCAACGCTGACATTCTCACTTTACGGCGTTATTGGCAATATAAGATTTCCCGCTTTCAACCCTTTTAACGTTACTTTTAAGCGCGCTACGCCGCTTTTATCACCGGAATAAATAGGTAACGACCATTTTGCCATTAAGGGCTTTCATACGGGGTAGATGAAACAAAGACAGATCGGTCGGATCGCCATTTGCAACCATTATAAATTTTCCCGCACCTGCTACATCAAAAATGAGTATGTTAAAATAATTGAATGGGAGAATGATTGGATTGATTGAATGATGAGTGAATAAACTAATATTAAGTGAGTATAAAATAGATTCGATTGATTAAATGATATTATGAACTTAAGGTTTTAATTTCTGGCTATCGTTTAAATGAGCTTGCCAAAAGGGGATTTTGGAATCTACCCAGTTTCTAAAGTCGACATTTTTAAGCCCCGTTGCGGCAACAGCTTTCACATGTAAACCAATCATTTCCTGATCTGTATCTACCAGTAAACTAAAAAGCATTTTTTTGTAATCCGCTCCACTGAGCTGATTGAGGGTTAACAGCTTCTCAGACTGCCGGGGATTTAAGGTGCCTGGAGATGCAGAGAGGCTTGTTGAGCTATATTGTTTCAGTTCGTTCAAATAGTTTTGAATATTTAACCTGCGCTTTTGCCCCAATTGCGATAAAGTATTGTCCTTGGTTTCAATGAGGGATTGATTTAAAATTTCCTGAAAAAAGAATTCCTGCTCAAGCAAAGCTACAAACGTAGAATCAGCTAACTTGTAGGTTTCCAGCTTATTTGATGACTTGCAGGAATAAAACAAAATTAAAAATATTACTAGCAGATTTAATTTCATCTTCTTGATTAGTTCTGTTGAATTCATTCTTTCTTATTTTTCTCTATCCTTAATCTCAGTTCTTCTTCTGCCTGTTTAAAATCATCTTTTTCAGCCAATGGTTCATCAATCAGGAGTTTTTCAACGCTGGAATCATCATTTCTACTTATTAAAGTTTTTCTGCCCTTATTCTTAGTCTTCTTCTGTGTTTTCATCCCGCGTTACTTCTCCCGGCTCTAAAACACATTAAAAACAGAATGGTTTTATATCTCCTTCAGGATTAATCTATTAAATATTTTGAAAATTATAAAACCTTCATAAAAGATTGATCAAACTTGTATACATATTGTTGAGAATGTACACAAATGGGCGCAGGTATTTTTTGGTTTTTTAAGGATATTTACGCACTCATAGGGTATAAATACCCAAAATGAAAAAATGACATATCTTTTTAAGGTATAAAAATGTAGCCGAATGTAATTTTAAACACTGAAAATGAACCAATTCCATAATTTATCCATCATAAATGTCGACTAAATTGGTATAGTGATTGTACACATCTCATACATCTCCTAACCTAAAACATTATGACACAGCTTGAATTTAACCAATTGGTTAACAACCACTCCTTGTCGCTAAGAGCCCATGCCTTAAATTTTACTAAAGACATCGAAGATGCCAATGATTTGGTACAAGACACGATGCTTAAAGCCATTCGGTTTTACAAGAATTTTAAGGAGGGTACAAATTTTAAAGGCTGGTTGTTTGTAATCATGAAGAATACTTTCATCAATAACTACAGGAAATCTGCCAAAGAAAAAACATTGGTATCGCAGGAAGAGAACATTTCTTCTGGCAATTTGATGTACAGTGCAGAAAGAAATACCTGCCTCAGCAAGCTTGTAATTGACGATATTCAAAAAGCACTTGCTCATGTTCCTGAAGTTTACAGTATTCCATTTATTCGTTATTTCGAAGGGTATAAATACCATGAAATTGCAGATACACTACAAATTCCGTTGGGAACGGTAAAGACACGTATTCATGTTGCCCGCGAAATGCTGAAAAAATATCTTAAAACTTATTCCCAATACACAGAAGTTTTTTAATATCAGGTCCCGTTATTAGTGCAGTGTAATGCTGCACTAATTACAGCTTTCAAAAGGCTATGGCTTACCACGTATATCATTTATGGAACCTTTTAATATTCAAATCACTCATCAGCAAAGTATCCTTAGCTTTCTGATTATGCCAATGGATGAAGCGTACGATGTGGTGTATTCGGGTAAGGTAATTGCAAGATTAAGAAAGATGGAAGCTGACTGGGAGCTCTTGCCTACATCGGCAACTGATTCAGCTCGGACTAATCAGACCCAATCAATAAGCGCATTCATACTTGATACCCCTCTCATTAATCAGATTACAGGAGAAATCGAGAATCATTTACGATAAATCTGTAAGTGATGGACTTTAGTGTTCAAATGAGGTAAAAAACCAGCTTTTATCTCACTATAGAAGCTATGTAAGAAATATAAAAGCTAAGCTTTACCCATTGGCTAAAACCGAAGTATACTTAGCCTTAAACGGTAAAAAATCATGATTAGCCATATTATTCACTCAGCAAAAGTTGATTTACTTTAGCCTTCATATCTGCAATTTCAAAGGGTTTTTCAATAAAATCATCAGGATGACAAAGGTGTTGCATAAAATTCATTATGCTGGCTGATGTTAAGATGATTTTTATATCCTTATATTTTGGATTTGATTTAAGCTCACTGCAAAGTTTACGACCATCATAATCACCAATCAATACATCCATAATGATTAAATGTGGATCAAACCGGCTAATTTCTGCTTCCAGGTCACTGGCAGTTAAGGCACTCGAAAAAATATAATTTTCGTCACTAAAAATCATCGGAATGATTTCATGAATATCCTCGTAATCATCTACTATTAATATTCTGTTTTTCATGGTAATGTTGCTTACTCAAACGCCAATTGTTCGTTTGAGTTCATCAGCAATGCATCATAAAATCAAACGAAATATCCATCGTTTTTTCAGGTAGGTGTGTAACAAGTTTAGTAAAAATATTTTACAATCCGGCATCCGTTACACTCTTGTGACAATCCGAAATATAGGAGTATGGGATTTTTAAAACAAAAAAGCCTCCGATAAATCGGAGGCTTTTGAAATCTGATTCTTACCTGAATATTAGTTAAAATTATAACGTACTCCAATTTGAGCTTGCCATCTTGAAGCAAATGGAGATACCTGGTAAGCGGTACCATTTGTAGGTGCACGGAAAGTATATGAACCTCCTGTTGTTGCATTATAATTGTAGTTAATTAAAGTTGAGGCATTATTAGATAATGAATATAATCTTCCCCAGTCTTTATTTAATAAATTACCTACATTGATAATGTCTAAAGATAACTGTAAACTATTTTTGGTTCCTTTACCTCCTACAAAACCTAAATCCTGCATAATACGAACGTCAAACTGATGTTCCCAAGGCATTCTTGCACCATTACGTTCTGTATACTGACCTCTTTTAGAACTTAAGTAAGGATCACTATTAATGAAAGCATCTAATGCTGCCCATTGTTGTGCAACCGGAATAATAATTGGAGCAGCGGTCGTACCTATGTTTAAATCGGCCAATTTAATCTCACTTAAGTTACGTGGAACGTAAAGTAAATCGTTCTGGTTATTACCATCCTGATTAAGATCTCCAAAGTATAGGTAGGTGAATGGAGAACCGGATTTACCTACATAGAATAGAGAGAATGATGTTCCAAACGCTTTGTCTTTACCATACTTCACAGCATAACTTAAAGCACCTGTAATTCTATGTCTGATATCGAAATTAGAATAAGCTAAGTCAGGATTATTAGGATCATTAACAATCTGTAAAAAACCAAAGTTTGAAGATGCAGTACTGTTAGCACCAGAATTCACATCTTTAGATTTACCATAGGTATAAGCTCCTGAAACAAATAAACCGAAGTTAAATGATTTCTGCAATTGAGCCGTTAAGTTATAGTTGCTCCCCTGATCCGTATTATCTAAATAGTAAACATTGGTGAAAGTAGAATTTACCTTACCAGCAGTTAATGGATAGTTATATAAAGGACGTTTATCATTTCCGCCTGTTAAGCTTGAATTGATAGTACCTATTGATGGTTTCAGGTTAAGATTTTTATACAATACGTTATTAACTGTTTTACTGAACAAAGCTTCTAAAGTACCAGTGATACCGCCAGGAAGTTTAAAGTCGGCAGCGATATTTGTTCTGAAAACCTGAGGTAATTTAAAATTGTTATTTGCTAAGTTAACCTCGTAAGTAGTGGCCGAACCACCAGCAGCTTTTTGATTAGCCGGATCAGCGATAAATGTACCGGTTCCGTTTGTTGCGTTAACCGCACCGTATAACATACCGCTATTTGTGAATTGGTTAGACAACCACACAAATGGTGCACGACTGGTTAATAATCCAGCGCCACCTCTTAACTGCAATGCTCTATCACCTGTTAAATCCCAATTGAAACTTAAACGAGGAGATACTAAGATTTGTCCACTAGGAGACTGATCGGTTCTTTGACCTGGGAAAGTTGAAGCAATAAGTGGATTTGCAGCAGGATCATCAAAAAATAAAGGTACATCTACCCTTAAGCCCGCAATTAATTTGAAGCCTTTAAATGCATCGATCTCATCCTGGAAATAGAATCCTAGTTGTGCGGCACTAAATTTAGCAGCAGGAGTTGCATCTCCTGGAACAACAGAATAAGTCGCTGCAGCTGCATTAGGTTTTGCATTAGTTAAGAAATCGTTTAAATTGCTGTAAGTATAACTTCCGTTAAAGTTATTCATGAATAAGTTCCTGAATTTAAAGAACTCATTATGCGTACCAATTGTGAAAGTATGCTTATTTGCAAAAATCTTTAAATTATCTGTAAACTCAATGATGTCTTGATCCAACTGATTGGCAGCAGAACTTCTTTCTGAACCCACAATAACCGAGTTACCAGAAATACCATTCATGTTGTTAATTTGGATTTGAGGGAATAAGCTACCTTCTGTAGTTCTAAAATCTCTGATCCTCTGGTAACCAACAATTAAGTTATTTGAGACGTTTTGAGAAATTGCACTTCTTAATTCCAAAACAGAAACATTTTGGTTGTTATTGAATTTATAGGCATTATTTCCAAAACGGAATTGAGTTGTACTTCTGCTGATGTTATCATCAAAAGCTTTGATATAATTATGACGAAGCGTTAATTGATTCTTCGCATTAATATTCCAGTCTAAACGAGCAAAGATTTTATTATTTTGAGTCTTTCTGTTAACTGCATCATAACTTCCGGCGTCATAACCATAACGAGTTTGTAAAGCATTAGAAATACTTTGAGCATCAGCTAAAGTTAATACTGAACCTGGATCACCAACGTTAAGGGTAGTTGGCTCTTGTCTTCTTCCCATCTCACCATTGATGAAAAAGAATAATTTATCTTTAATGATTGGAGCACCTAAGCGAATACCGTATTGTGTATCGTAAAAATCTGCAGCTTTAGTATTTAAGCCATCAACACTTTTACCTACTGTATTTTGGTTTCTTCCGAAGAAATAAGCAGAACCTTCTACTTTATTTGTACCGGATCTTGTAACTGCGTTTACGCCACCACCAGCGAAGTTACCTAAGGTAACATCGAAAGGTGCTAAAACGACTTGCAGCTCCTGAATTGCATCTAAAGAGATAGGCTGAGTTCCTGCCTGACCACCCGGAGCACCGTTTCCAGCTAGTCCAAATACATCATTATTTACAGCACCATCAATACTGATGTTGTTATATCTGTTGTTTGCACCTGCAAATGAATTTCCATTAGCTTGTGGAGTTAAACGGGTAAAATCAGTTAAAGAACGTGATAATGAAGGAAGGCTTTGAATCTGTTCCTTGCTGATATTTGTAGAAGCACCAGTTTTCTTACTGTTGAATAAAGGATCATTTTTACCCCTTACTACTACTTCCTCTAATTGTTTGCTGTTATCAGAAAGCGTTATGTTTAATACATAAGGGTCTCCCAATTTCAGATATAAATCAGTGATTTTTTCAGGTTGATAACCAATGTAGGTTACTTCGATAGTGTAAGGACCACCTACACGCATGTTGGCGATAGTGAAACGACCATCATTGTTAGTGGATACAGAATAAGGTGTACCGGTTGGTGTGTGTATTGCTTTTATACTTGCACCTGGTAAACCGCCTTTGGCATCTCTAATAGTTCCAGTCATTGTAGAGGTAGTTATCTGCGCGTTAACACCCGCAGTTAATCCTACTAAAGCCACAATAACAAGAAATAATCTTAAAAGTAAAGATTTCTTCATACTTTGTTTTTTAATTGTTTTTTTGTTGTTGAATAATAATCTAGTGATTTTATCGCTGCAAATGTACCCATAAAAATTTAACACATTTTAACATCCAATATTAAATTACTGTTAAGCGAAGCAAAACTTTTCCACATTTAACAGCTTTCACTTAATATGATAACCTACACTTTACCAACAACTTGCCTGCATCGATTTGAATTAGGCAATCATCTGGCTAAAAAAATATTATTTTAATAAAAAAGACAGGGATTCCCTTATTAATCTTACATTTCAACAGTAAATGGTTCATTTTAATGTCATAAAATTTAATCCATTAAATAACCCACCTGTTTCGTTTAAAAATTATATTCGTTTTTATCTTTTTTAGACAACAAAAGATGAAAGCCCGGGCCGGGCAATGAAAAATATGATTCTTTTTGATGGTAATTTAAGTTATTAAAAAAATCTGCGCTACACATTTGTAAATTTTAACCGAATAAATCAGTATAGTTTAGAATAGCTAACTGATTTAACATTTTTTTTTTAGTTTTGGCAATTATAAAGGGCTTGGTGCTCTTTTAATTTTGTAATGCCAGTACGGAAAATATTGGCGGGATAAATTTGCTAAAGCAGAGACTTCTTCACCCGAAGATTACAGAACAACACAAAACAATTAAAAGCAAATTTCTTTAAATAGATATGAATTACGACGTTATTGTTTTAGGCAGCGGCCCTGGAGGTTATGTAGCTGCGATCAGAGCTTCACAGTTGGGTTTAAAAACTGCAATTGTTGAGCGCGAATCTTTAGGCGGTATTTGTTTAAACTGGGGATGTATCCCTACTAAGGCGCTGTTAAAAAGTGCTCAGGTTTTTGAATACATTAACCATGCTGCAGATTATGGTATTACCACTGCCGAAGCTACTGCAGATTTCGCAGCCGTTGTAAAACGTAGCCGTGGTGTTGCTGATGGTATGAGTAAGGGTGTTCAATTCTTGATGAAAAAGAACAAGATTGAGGTGATTATGGGTACCGGTAAGGTAAAACCAGGAAATAAACTAGAGGTTAAGGGGGCTGATGGCTCTACAAAAGAGTTAACCGCAAAAAATATTATCATCGCTACCGGAGCACGTTCAAGAGAGCTTCCTAACTTAAAACAAGACGGTAAAAAAATTATTGGCTACCGCCAGGCAATGGTTCTTCCTGAATTACCAAAAAGCATGGTAGTTGTAGGTTCTGGTGCTATCGGTGTAGAATTTGCTTATTTCTACGCTACAATGGGCAGTAAAGTAACCATCGTTGAATTTATGGAAAATGTTGTTCCTGTAGAAGATGAAGATGTGTCTAAACAATTGTTACGCAGCTTGAAAAAAGTGGGTATCGATGTAATGACCTCTGCCAGCGTAGAGTCTGTAGATACAAGCGGTGCAGGTTGCAAAGTTTCAGTAAAAACAGCTTCTGGTATGCAAACTATTGAAGCTGACATTGTACTTTCTGCTGCTGGTATTGTTGCGAATATCGAAAACATTGGTTTAGAAGAAGTTGGCATTAAAACCGATAAAGGTAAAATTGTTACAGACGAATTCTACAATACTTCTGTTAAAGGTTATTATGCAATTGGTGATGTTGTTGGTGGCCAGGCTTTGGCTCACGTAGCATCTGCCGAAGGTATTATCTGCGTAGAAAAAATTGCCGGACAGCATGTGGAGCCTTTGGATTACAACAATATTCCCGGATGTACGTATTGTACACCAGAAATTGCTTCTGTAGGTTATACCGAAAAAGCTGCAAAAGCTGCTGGTTATGAATTGAAGATTGGTAAGTTTCCATTCTCTGCGTCAGGTAAAGCAAGTGCTGCTGGTGCAAAAGACGGTTTCGTAAAATTAATCTTTGATGCTAAATATGGCGAATTATTAGGTGCTCACATGATTGGTGCTAACGTAACTGAAATGATTGCTGAGATTGTAGTAGCACGTAAATTAGAAACTACAGGTCATGAAATGATTAAATCTGTTCACCCACATCCTACTATGAGCGAAGCCATTATGGAAGCTGCCGCTGATGCTTACGGAGAAGTGATACATTTGTAAGCTTTAAACGAAAAACAGAAAGCTGATATAATTTATAAAACCCTCTGGCAATTGCTGGAGGGTTTTCTTATTTTAGGTGGCTGAGTCTGATCTTGTTTCAATTTCCAATGGTCATATCCATACTAAGCGTAGATTAAGCAAGACGCACCATTAGCACGCGGTCTCGATACTTGATTCCCGACTTGATACTAGATACTTGATACTATAAACCTGATACTAAAACATGAAACTACACACCATAAACACCGGATTTTTTAAACTTGACGGCGGGGCAATGTTTGGCGTAGTACCCAAAACCATATGGCAAAAAACAAATCCGGCAGACAATAACAACCTGTGTACCTGGGCCATGCGTTGTTTATTAATTGAAGACGGTAATCAGCTTACTTTAATTGATACTGGAATTGGCAACAAGCAGGATGAAAAATTTTTTAGTCATTACTATCTACACGGGGATGATACCATGGAAAAATCATTGGCTGGTTTGGGCTTTGGCTTAGCTGATATTACCGATGTGTTCTTAACGCATCTCCATTTCGACCATGTGGGCGGTGCCGTATCCCGCGAAGGAGAAAAGCTTCTTCCCACTTTTAAAAATGCCACTTACTGGACTAATGAAAAACATTGGCAATGGGCTACAGTTCCCAATCCACGTGAAAAAGCGTCGTTTCTAAAGGAAAACATTTTGCCTATCCAGGAAAGCGGGCAGTTACAGTTTGTGGAAGAAAAGGAAAATACCAACTGGCGGAAAGATATTGAAATCGGTTTTGCTTACGGCCATACCGATGCCATGATGCTACCGAAGATAAACTACAAAGGAAGAACCATTGTGTACATGGCAGATTTATTGCCTTCTGTAGGCCACCTTCCCCTTCCTTATGTAATGGCTTATGATATGTTTCCCTTAAAAACGCTACAAGAGAAACAGGCATTTTTGGAAGAAGCTGTGGCCAACAACTATATCCTTTACCTGGAGCACGACCCTATTAACGAATGCTGCACCCTCCAACAAACCGAAAGGGGAATCCGTGCCGCAGAAACCTTTAATTTAATTGATTTATAATATGATAAGGGAAGCGAAGCCAGAAGATGCTACTCCAGTTGCTCAGCTCATCGTTCAGGCAATGGGCGACCTGGCTTATAAATTCAGTAATACGGACGACCGTAAAGCTACACTCGCACTTTTTGAATATTTCTTTAAGCTTCCCGATAATCAATATAGTTACAGCAATACTTTGGTATATGAGGAACAAGGTGAAGTATTTGGAAGCCTAAATGGTTATGACGGCAGCAAATTAGCGGATCTGAGAGCCCCTTTTTTAATCTACCTTGCAGAACACTGCGGACTGATAAATTTTCATCCTGAGCCAGAAACAGGGCCAGGTGAGTTTTATCTGGATACCATCAGTGTTGCTCCGGAATTCCAAGGCAAGGGTATCGGAAAACAATTGATAGCAGCGGGTATCAACAGAGCCTCGGCCTTTGGACATGAAAAGGCGGGCTTATTGGTTGAGGTTAACAATCCCGGGGCTTTGAAGCTTTATCAAAAAATGGGATTCGAAATTGAATCTGAAATAACTTTTATTGGCGGATTATACTATCACATGATCCGCACTATTTAGTAGTAATTCTCCTGCGATTATTATTCACAGTGCAATTTTATTGTGAAGCGAGTAAGATTTCTGAGCCACAGACCATAAGGAATTTAACTAATCTTCTTAATAAAAGCTTCGCAAAATTGCTGAATTTGCCTTTGCCTAATCAACTTGCCAAAACTGAAGATCCCAATAACAGCACAGGTAATCCCTGCAAGAACATCTAAAACATAGTGATGACTGGTGTAAACTGCAGCGAACCAAATGCCAGTCATTACGATAAAAAAGAAAATATTAACTGCACCCAACTTACTTTTTAAACCATAGTAAAGCACAATTACCGGATAGGAAGAATGTAAGGATGGCATAGCCGCGAAAACATTCGACCCCTTGCTGTATATACCCTGAAAAAGCGTGGTGTTGAAGAAATGGTCAAAACGGATTAATCCAGCAGTATTTCCCGGTGTTTTGGCAATAAACTGGAAACCATGCTCCTGAACATACCAGGGAGGTGCAGCAGGAAATACGTAATAAATCACAAAACCCAATAGGTTTACCCACACAAATGTGAGGGAAAAATAGATGAACTGACGCTTGTTCCGAAAGAAGAGGTAAGTAGCGAATGCCAAAGGCACGGGTACCCACATGAGGTAAAAGAAACCCGTTAACACATCTAAAAAGGAATTGCTATTCAATTTCCAGTACTCATTTGGAGTGAGAATTAGCTCATTAAACGTTATACCAAAGAGTCGTTTTTCAAGTTCATAAAGGCTTTTAATATGAACTTCACTAAACTGATAATTAGGAAATGCCTTCATGTAATCGAATAGAATCCAATACACAATAAAGATCGAAAAGCCTAAAATAAACTTTCGGGTGATACCCGAGAGATAATACAAGGAATTGAAGATACCAACGAGTACCAATTGATCAGTTTTGAAGCCCACCAACAATATGGATAACAAAATATATCCGATAGAAATCGCAGAAATGGTCAGAACATCCTTCACATTTATAGCCTTTCGTTCGAGGCTAATCCCTTCATTCATATTATTTTTTATCAAAATTTGATCTGAAGATATGATCCCAGAAAGTCCAGCTTACGCCATATCCTTTTGTAGAATCTGAGTAATGGTGAAGCATGTGATGCTGTTTTAAACTTTTCCAAAAGCCACTTTTAAAGTTTGCATGGTGCAAAGCATAATGTACCATATCATAAAAAAGATAGCCACCAATAAAACCGGAAAAGAATGCGTAAACTTTAGTGTCTGGTAGTAGCCAATCGAACAAAAAATAAAAACCTAAAGCCAGGGGAATACTTGCTGAGGGTGGCATTACCAGGCGCTTTGCATCATTTGGATAATCGTGGTGAACGCCATGAAAGATAAAGTGAATTCGCTTACCCCATTCAATTGTTGGCTCATAATGAAAAACATAACGATGTAGCACATATTCCGTTATTGTCCATACAGCCAGGCCAAATAATAACCAACCTGCAAATTCCAGGAAGGGCATTTCTAACTGGAAAAGTGATTTCCAGCAGAAAAACAAAATAAGTGGTACATAAACGATTAGTGGCACAAAATAACTTACCTTCGATAAGCTTTCCAAAAAATCGCTTTTAAACATCCTGATAGATGCAGATGAGTTGGAAATAAAATTTCTTTTCATAACCTTCTTATACTTTTATACGTTCAACGAGTGTTTTGTTGGTATCAGCAGCATCATAGCCTTTAATTTCCACGTATTTAACATTCGGAACCCAGAAAGAACCACCTTCAATGCGGAGGAAGATTCGTTCTAATTGCATTTTTTTATTATTAATTGTTGCGTAAACGTGATATTTCTTATCAATATTAGATTTGTAAAGATACATCGGCAATTTTTTATGAGAAACAAAACGAAGCTCAAACTGCCCATTACCCAAATATTTGGTATTAATTCCGTAAGCAAACTTGCGTTGGATATAACTCAGGTCTTTCTTTTCTCCCTTATCTCCGTAGCGCATCCAAAATACATTTATAGGTTCCTTTTGGTCTACTTCACCTTTGCTATTCACATTTAACTGGCAAATAATCGTATTGGTATTCGGATCGCGTTGCAAATAGAACAATTGATTACTGATATTTTTTGGCGTTGGAAAAGTAAGTGGCGATGGATCTGCACCTTGTGCCTGTACCGCTGCTGATGTTCCTGCAGTTAATCCTACGGCTAACATAAAACCAACAATTATCGCTGCACGATTATTTCCTTGTTTTTCCTGCAATTCTTTAGCTTCAAGTGCTTTTTTGGCTTCTTGTAGTCTTTTAATTGCCGTAATATTGGTTAACACAGCCATGATCGCAATCGGAAAGGTAAAGATCGTCATTGTTTCAAAAACATGAAAAGGTATTCCAGGAATATAAATTTTGAAATCACCCCCAATAAAATGACTGCTAATACCACATGCTATGGCTACCACCCCTATCGTTACAACACGTTCCGGACGTTGCATTAAACCGCCTTTACATTCTACACCCAAGCCCTCGGCCCGTGCTCTGGTATAGCTAACCATCATAGAGCCGATTAATGCGATAAAAGCAAACAATGAGCTTAAAAAGTAATGGTGTGCAATCAAATAATAACAGATCCCCAAAAACATGATCATTTCGCTATAACGATCCAGTACTGAATCATACAGCGCGCCAAACTTAGAGCTCATGTTTCCTAATCGGGCTACCTGCCCATCCAGCATATCAAATAATCCGGCAAAGAGCACCAATGCCCCACCCCAACCTACAAAGGATAAATCGCCCCTATTGGTTTTTTCTGCACCCAACACAAAAATAACGGCCACCCCGATGTTTAACACTAAACCTATTGTGGTTACCATATTAGGAGTTAGGCCCAATTTAATCAAGCCCCTTACAAAAGGATTGATTACTTTGTATATACCTAGCTGAAGGCTATCTCTTAGTTTTACTTTTTGCATGTCTCTAATTTAAAAATCAAATTTTACCCTCGCCCTTATTCCCCACTCTGATACTTCAGGATGATTGAGGTAGTTGAATCTCTTTACTACATCAACTCGTAAAATCTTAAATATGTTTCCCACTCCAACACTTCCTTCCATATAGGGGTCATTGCTTAAAGCATAAGTTCTGTTCGCCCCGTTTTCATATACCGGAAATTTATACAATCCTGTACTCAATCCGGGGTTGTTCTCATCTCTGAGCCCACCATAAAGTGCTTTAAAGGATACTGCTTCTCTTAATTTTAATTTCTTTAACAAAGGTATCTTATTAAAGAAGAAACCATTAAAGTTATGATCTATATTAATACTTACATAATGATCACTTACAAACTCCAGAAAATTCATTAAATTATAAGAATTCAGTTGATAAGCATAGGTTTGGTTGGCGCGGTGGATATCCAATAATGGGAAAGGTACCTTGCCAGCAATATAGCCTCCTTCAACCGTAACATCGCTATAGCCTAATTGCGACAAATAGAACCGTTTGTCGATGCTTCCCATCAGGTTGTGATAGTTATACTCTCCACCAAACAATCCTTTTAACCCTGCCGTATATCTGAAGGTAAATACCGGATAACGATCTGGAATTGGAACTCTATAAATTTTACCCTGATAAAACTTCTCATTTGGTGCATAACGAAGTTGTAAAGAAAGTTCGCTTGTTGTAACCCGGTTAACAAAATCATTATTATCGTTCTGATAAAACAATCCACCGGCAGGTGTCTGGCTCCATTTTTTGAAGCCCATAGCGTAAGAAAAATGGTTTTCGTACTCTTTTACATAATCCAGGCGATAGAAATCATTATACAATAACATATCATTCACTCCCCTTTTGAAAGAAAGTAAAAAGTTATCTTCCTGAACAAATTGTAATTCCTGCCCCGGTATCTTAGTATCACGCTGGAAACTTGCACGGATATAATTTTGCGGAAATTCGTAGATCGATTTATTATTTATTGAATACGTTCCTGACAGGAAGAATTTCCATTTTTCATCCTTAATACCGTAAGCAGCATAATTTTCAAAATAGTAACGTTTACTCAGTTCGGGTGTTGTTCTTCCTCCCAAACGCAAGCGCAAGCCTTCTACATTATTAAAGCTGTAAAAAGTATTCACCGGTCCTATTTCATAAGGCCCTAAATTCTGATAACCAGCAAATAACAAAGTCACAATCTTCATTGTTCTTTTAAACGATGGAAGATTTTGGAGCGTATCTATATTGTGATAGATTTTAAGCTGATTACTGGGAATTGAGTCCAGTCTATGATTTTGCCAATAAAATTCGTCCCGTTTATCTGCACCTGCTACAACCACTAAACTTTTCCCCTGAAAAACTGTATCAGGAACTGCCGTATCGAATTTATAATCTTTAAATGTTACGGTTCTTTCTCCCGTAAAACCCAGACCTTTGTTCTTGCTCAAACCGAAATCTGCTAACAGATTACTTTTACTCAAAGAATATTTTCCTTGTGTATTTTTCTCAAAGTTCAGGTCTATTTTCATCGCCCTCACAAAATTGAGGTTGATATTCTTGTTCACGCCTAAAGTAGCACCAGTAACAGCATAATGACCATCATTGGTTACATATATCCTACCTTCAAACAACATATCGGTAGTGTTTCTAGGCGTAAAAGAAAGTTCTATAACTTCTGGCTTCTGATTTTTAAGGGTATCCGTAATGAAGAACTTATAAAAAGTGGGCGCACCATCAGCAATTGGACTCAAAAACTCATTACTAATTACAGAGATATTATTTTTGTAAATATCAATATCCTGATACATACGGCTAAAATAACTCTTCAAACCTTTGTTGTCGATGTATTTGCTATCGAAGTTTACCTGTTTCTCTGCGACAACAACAGTCTTTTTTTGCTCCGGATTCTGACTAAAGTAATTATCTGCCAGTTTCTCCTGGATATAAACAGGCAATAGATTTTTTCCACCAATTAAGGTAGAATCCTGTTCCTGAAAGAGAAACTGATAATTTCTGAAAATCTTTTTATTCTTAAATTTTTCAGAAACGTTGCTCATCGAGAATAGCATTTTCTCATACTCACGGTAAGAAACTTTATTGTAGCTTTTAATCCTGTTATCGTCTTTATGGGCGATCACTTGCCTGATCAACTCTACTGCAGGGTTGTCTTTATTGCGATACCGTACTTTTTTCCCTGCAACAATCACAACATCATCCAGCACTTTTGAATCGGGTCTAAGCAGTACATCTATCTGCTGGGTAGCAGATGACACCAGATTTCTAACCACCTGATTATAGCCAATATAATTGAAGCTCAATGTAGTTTGAGCACCCGGTGCACTAATGGTATATTTTCCATCTGCATCAGTTTGTGTTCCTATCCTCGTTCCTGTAAAAATCACAGAAACGTAGGGCAGGGTTTCTTTGGTAACCGCATCACGTACGGTTCCGGATACTATTGTGCGTTGGGCAAAAGCCCCCCCAACCCATATAAAATTGAGGATAAATAGTATATATATATAAAACGATATGGGATGTTGACGTTTCATTAACGAGTAAAAATAAACTGCTTTTGCATTATATAATTGTAGGTAGTACCCAAAACAAGGGATACAAGCACCTTTGAGAGCACGTAGTTAAGATGAAAAAAATGGGTTAGAAGGTAAACTCCAAGCGTAACGAGTAAAAGGTTACCCGACCAAACCAGGATATATTTTATGGCCTGCCATTTTATACTTTTAGAAGTTGCGTTAAAAACCCAGTTCCTATTGATATAAAAATTCAATACTCCACCAGAAACGGTACCGGCTATACTTGCGGCTAGATACCACCAGCCGAAAAACTTAACACCAATTATGGTGATCAAAAAATCAAACATCGATGCAGAGATCGATGATGCCTGAGCCTTTAAAAAAGTAAACATATTGATTAAAATAATTCCAATATGACTACCAGTTGAAGAACTATATTGGCATATACTCCCGCTAACACATCGTCGGCCATTACGCCCCAGCCTCCGGGTAATTTTTCCAATCGGCGGATAAACAAGGGCTTCAAAATGTCAAAAAACCTGAAGAGAACTAAGCCTATTATTATATATTCCCACTTTAACGGAACAAATAACAGGGTAATGCACATGCCTGCAATCTCATCAATTACAACGCGACCGTGATCTTTACCCCAAATCTCTTCTACCCTATTTGCAGTGAGGATCCCCAATAGCGTTAAAAATACTGTTATAGCTATTGCGATTCCATTAGGATAAATATTACCGGTTTGGAAATAGTACCAGCACAGGCAAGTTGCAATAGCGGAATACGTTCCTGCACCTTTGCCAATGTATCCGATTCCCAAACCGGTTGATATGATTTTATGAAAAAGCACTATAGGGATTCTGTCAGTTCTTCCTCGTAATCTAAACCTAAATGTGTAATTAGCTCTTCACCCATAATATGGCGTAGAGTGTTCTGTAACTTCATCAACTGTTTGAAGATATCGTTCTCTGCAGGCACGTTAGGTAATGTTTGTGGCGATTTTAAATAGAATGATAACCATTCCTGAATACCGCTCATATTTGCACGTTTAGCTAAATCGATGAATAAGGCTAAATCTAAAACAATCGGTGCTGCTAAGATCGAATCGCGACATAAGAAGTTGATTTTGATCTGCATTTTATAACCTAACCAACCGAAAATGTCTATGTTATCCCAGCTTTCTTTGTTATCACCGTGAGGAGGATAATAGTTGATGCGGATTTTGTGGTACATATCACCATACAAATCAGGATTTTTCTCTGGTTTAAAGATATCTTCTAATACACCTAATTTAGATACTTCTTTAGTTTTGAAGTTATCAGGATCGTCTAAAACCAAGCCATCTCTGTTACCTAAAATGTTATCAGAGAACCAACCATTAACGCCCAATGCACGTGAAGCTAATCCAGGAGCCAAGATTGTTTTCATTAAAGTTTGACCAGTTTTGAAATCTTTACCAGCAATTGGGGTATTGGTTTCTTTAGCCAATTCTATTAAAGCAGGAATATCAACGGTTAAGTTAGGTGCACCGTTTGCGAAAGGAATACCAAGTTTCAAGGCTGCATAAGCATAGATCATACTTGGGGCAATACGCGTATCATTGTCTTTTAATCCTTGTTCGAAAGCTGCAAGAGATTCATGAACTTCTGAAGGCTCAAAATAGATTTCTGTAGAACCGCACCATACTAATACAATACGATCACAGTTATTTTGAGCTTTAAAGTTTTTAATATCCTCCATTACTGCCAAGGCCAATTCGTAACGGTTTTCTTCTTCTTTTACGAATTTACCATCCAGGTTTTTCACGTAATTTCTGTCGAAAGCGGCTCTCATTGGTTTAATTGCCTGCAATTCTTCACGAACATCACGTAATAAGTTGGCATCCAAAACTCTTGCGTTTAATGCAGCTTCATAAACGTTATCCTCATAAACATCCCATCCACCAAAAACGATGTCTTCAAGATTAGCCAAAGGCACAAAATCTTTAATTTTTGGTTCTTTATTTTCGGTTCTTTTTCCTAAACGGATGGTTCCCATTTGCGTTAATGAACCAATTGGTTTTGATAAACCCTTTTTTATAGCTGCTACACCAGCAATCATGGTAGTGGCAACCGCACCCAGTCCTGGCATTAGTATGCCCAGCTTACCTTCTGCTGCTTTTACTTGTTGTTTCATTTTTTATTTAATTTACTATCTATTTATAACCAGTTATTGTCTTTATACCATTTAATCGTTTCCAGCATTCCCTTTTCCAAATTGTACCTGGGTTGATAATCAAAATCTTTACACAGATTATCAATGCTACAGGCCCAGTTTCGGGCAGTTAATTCTTTTACTTTATCTAAGTTTAAGGCTGGCGTCTTTTTGAACAGTCCATATGCACTATCCATACACCAGGCTAAACCTTTAATCAAGGGCACGGGTACATTAAAAGAAAAGGTCTTTTTATTCAATGCTTTCCGCGCATACAGTGCCAATGCAAATCGATCGTAAATCTGTCCGTCCGAAACATTATAGCTTTTATTTGTAATGTTTGAATTCAGCGATTTGATAATCAATTCTGCCAAATCGCTTACATAAACAAAACTGAGCTGTTGTGCCTCATTTCCGATGTACAGTTCCAAACCTGAACGTATGGTTTTCAAGAGGATAAAGATGTCTTTTTCCCTTGGACCATAAACTGCTGTTGGCCTTACAACAATCAATGGGAGCTCTGCAATTTCACTTAAATAAGTTTCTGCAAGCGATTTGCTTATCCCATAATTCGTAACCGGATTTGCTGCCGACTGATCTGTTAAAACCCCGTTTTCATTAGTTAAAGGGCCAAGTGCCGCTAAACTGCTAACGAAAACAAATTTTTCTATTTTATGTACTGATAAAGAAGATGCTACAGCCAGATTTCGGGTATAGGTTGCATTAATTTCATTATATTGTTGCAATGTTGGCGCCTTGGTAGTACCGGCAGCATGCACGATATAATGATATTTCTTTTCTTCAATATCTCTTTTTAAAAGGTAAATAGAATTGAAATCAAGGTCTACAAACTTAATATCGAATGGTTTAAGGTGTTCTACCGCACTAGAGCTGCGAACATTTGCAAACACTTCAAGACCGTGATCCAAAGCAGTTTTAATTAAATGGTATCCCACAAATCCAGTCGCACCAGTAATTAACACCCTTTTTTTCATCTGTTTAATTTCTATTCAATTTCAAGAAACAGTATAGTTGCCTGTCCATCCTCCTATTTCCAAAGCAACTACCATCTTATATCGATTTTTCCAGAATCCTATATTTCCTGTATAGCTTTCCACCGATATCTTCTATTGGCTTATTGATCATGTCATTGTGATCAAGTGTCCAGCTTGCTTCAGCGTATTTCATTTTTTTGGCTTCAAAAGCCCTGATTATCCTTCCATATAAACAAGCCTCAATCCCCATCTTGCGATAACCATCAATTACCCCTAACAGTAGAATACGGATACCGTTAATCTTTTTCTTGTTCAGTAAAAGCTTAATTAATCCCGTTGGGAATAAGCGGCCGCGTTTTATTTTGATCAGGATCTGGTTAATATCAGGTATAGCAAGGGCAAAGCCTACTATTTTGCCTTCCTGTTCTGCAATGATGCAAAAATCAGGGTCAAGGATCATCTTCAAGTCTTTCGCGGTATAATCAAATTCCTTGTCGGTCATTGGTACGAAACCGAGATTCTTATCCCAGGCTTTATTATACACTTCACGGATAGCATTACATTCGTCCTTAAATTTCTTTAAGTTAATGGTGCGCAAAATGATATTGTTTCTTTGCAGGCGCTCTTCTATCCTGTCTATTAATTTTACTGACCTGTCGCTATAAGTTCCTGCAGTATAACGATATGCCCTCAAATCAACATTTTTTTGAAAGCCTAATTTATCCAACAAAGGCAGATAGTAGGGCTTATTATAAGGCATCATGGCTACCGGAGGGCCATCAAATCCTTCTATTAACAAACCACAAACTTCATTCGTGGAAAAATTAACGGGGCCCATAATTCGGGTCATTCCCTTTGCTTCTAACCAGGCCTGAGCAGCATTAATCAATAAGGTAGCTACCTCAATATCATCTATGGTATCAAAGAAACCAAAGAAACCATCTTTGGCTTCATATACTTTATTGTGATTGGTATTGTTGATTGCGGCTATTCTTCCAACTATCTTATCTTCATCATAAGCTAAAAAAAGCTGAATTTCAGAATGCTCGAAAAAAGGGTGATGACCTGGGGTTAACAAGTCGCGTTGCGCTATAAACAGTTCAGGAACATAATTTGGATCATGTGCATATAAGTCATGAGGGAAATCAATAAATGAACTGAATTCTTTTTTACTAGCAACTGCTATTACTTTTTTCATGATTGCGTGCCTACTAAACTTACATTTGCGGCCTTAAAAGCAACAGTCAATTTTTCAATAGCGGTTTCAATTTGTTCAAAACTGTGTGTTGCCATCAATGAAAATCTGATCAGTGAGGAATCAGAAGGTACTGCAGGTGAAACAACAGGGTTTACAAATACACCATTTTGCTGTAGTATATTGGTAATTACAAAGGTTTTAGTATTATCTCTGATGTAAACCGGTATAATAGGGCTGTGCGTATTGCCAATATCAAAACCTGATTCTACCAGTAACTTTTTAGCATATTCTGTATTGGCCCAAAGCTTATCAATACGTTCAGGCTCAGATTCGATAATATCTAATGCGGCAATAACACTCGCAACAGCAGATGGCGGCATGCTGGCACTGAACATCAATGAGCGAGCCCTATGTTTAATATACTCTACTGTTTCGGCATTACCTGCTATAAAACCACCTAAAGAAGCCAGCGATTTACTGAAGGTTCCCATAATAAGATCTACATCATCATTTAGGTTGAAATGCGAAGCCGTTCCAGAGCCATTAAAACCAATTACACCCAGGCTATGCGCATCATCCATCATGATGTTCGCGCCAAACTCATCTGCAATTTTCACCATTTCAGGAAGATTGACTAAATCGCCTTCCATACTAAAGATACCATCTGATACGATCAGTTTTGCTGCATCTTCGGGCAATCTGCTTAATTTTTTCCGCAGATCTTCCATATCATTATGGGCATATTTAATTGTTCTGGAGAAAGATAAGCGACTTCCATCTATTATTGAGGCATGATCATATTCGTCCAGGACTAAATAATCGTTGCGATCTAACAGACACGAAATAACGCCTAAATTTACCTGAAATCCGGTACTAAATAATACCGCAGCTTCTTTACCTACATAACTTGCCAGTCTGCTTTCCAATTCTAAATGGATATCCAATGTTCCATTTAAAAATCTTGATCCGGCACACCCCGTTCCGTATTTTTCAACGGCTGCTTTTGCTGCTTCTTTAATTTTAGGGTGATTAGTTAAGCCTAGATAAGAGTTTGAACCGAACATCAAAACGTTCTTTCCGTTAATCACGACCTCAGTATCCTGAGCAGATTCAATTGATCTAAAATAAGGATACAATCCTTGCTCCTTTATAATTGATGCATCCTTAAATGAAGCAATTCTATCTTGTAGTTTTTTACGCATATTTATGCTTTTATTCAGCAATATTAGTTAAATATGTTATCGAGAAAATTCAGCTTTTCTCCTGATATACACCAGATTCCTCATCGTCAAAAACCATGCTAAATTCTATAACATTGGCTAAACAATTTGATTATACAATTTTAACGCCACTTTAAGCTTAAAAAAAGGTTCAAATGTAGTAAATATTGGTCAAAAAGGTGTATTGAAAAAATGTGACATTTAGATGAGTTGACCATTTGACTATCTGACTATTTTTCTATCTTGGTAAATAAAACAATATACCGAATTCAGTATAGGTTATTGTGGCAATTACAAAGGTAATATAATCACAAAAACTTAATTTACAAAAGGATATGTTACACATATTCTTACACACTTTTTCATGGCCCATCAAAAACAGGTCATATTGTACATTTTTCAACCACAGCATTATTCCGTTTGCTACTTTTGTTTTGCATCAGGAAATCGACTGCACTTCTTGTTCTATTTAGGATCAATCGAGTGGGTTTTGATCTTTTTAAGCATTTTCTGATTACTTTTTGACCAATCACCGTTAAATTAATGTAAAGCGTAACGCTATCTTTTATGGAACAACATCTTCTTAACAATCAAAAAAGGATAAAAGAACCTATTGAGAAGCCCGAACCCGATGAAGATATTTCGATCTACAGGCACAGTAGTGCCGATTCAAATTTCTGCTCCCGGCAACCCTTTCGCTCTAACGCCTATGTGCTCATACTTGTTATTAAAGGAAAGATTAATTTAACAAGCAATTTTACTCCCGAAACCTACAAAGAAAAAGACATCGCCTTCCTCTTTCCAGGTGCCATTTACGAAGTGAGTGAAGTAACGGACGCCTCATTCTTAAGAATAGTTTTCAAAAAAAACTACCTCAAAAACCAGGGCATATTCTTAAGCAATGCAGAGAGCTATCGCTTATTCCAATCGAATTCCAGCCATAAATTTTCTTTAACCAAAGAAGAGTTTAACGATATATTACACAATGCACTGCACCTGCAAAAAAGACTCAAACTTCCTGCAGATACCCCTTTACTTAATGAAGTGATCAGGAATAGCTTTCTCGAAGTGCTGTATGATTTATTCCTGATCAATAATAAACGCAGAAACTTTAGCCCGGTAAAACACGATCGTAAAGCTGAATTAACCAGCAGATTCCTTAATTTGCTTACAGATCACTTCAGGATGGAGAAAAAGGTTCAGTATTATGCCAATGCACTTTATATTACGCCCAGACATTTATCACAAGTAGTTAAGCAGGTTACGGGAAAAACTGCAGGAGAACTAATTGATGAAGTAGTGATCAGGGAAGCGAAAGTTTTATTAACGGGCCATATCCTCAATGTATCTGAGGTTTCTGAGGCTTTAAGTTTCAGCAATTCTTCCTTTTTCGGAAAGTATTTCAAGAAATATACCGGAACCTCTCCTTCTGCCTACCGTTTAGCCCACAATATTGCACGAACGTCCAGCTTTTAACAATATCAACTGTTAGCAGCGCGTAAGATAATCAGGAACATGCCATCTTCTCAGGCTCAGGAGATTAACTATAAATATTTATTTTCATTTTTATTTGTATTTAATCTAAATAATGCCAATTTTTGCAAGCGATGGAAAAAGCCTGTATTGATCTGAACGAATTAATTAATGTATTCTCAAATGCACATGGAGCTGTTTATCAATCAGATAGACTAAATTGCTTCTATGTTGATTTTGGAGGAAAATTTGCCAGATACAACTGTTTGTCACTTCAAAAACTGAAAAGGGCTGTAGAAAACATCGATATTGAAGATTTGCTGCTTAATACACACCGTGCCGATTTCGAATTGGTAACATTTAATGGTTGTGAGCACATCTATCTTTTAAGTGCATTAGAAATTGTAGCCCTTAAAGATTTACTTCAAGGTACCTTCACCATGTTTAAGCTGAATCATATGATCAGCGATTGCTTATATAGATTAGTGGTTTAAAATCGCAACAGGAAACTTATTGAGTTAAACATCAATGATCATATCTCCACACTCCTGCCCCAGGTTTCCTGCATCCTATCTAAAGCATCCTTATTTAAACTTATTATAAATACCTACTTACCAGCAATTTAGACTAATTTCATATAGCAAATAAATCACACATTATGCTGATTTAGGTGTTACCTTTGTATTATCATTTAAGCAAAGTAATTATGAAAGATTTAATGCGTATAAAATGTTTAATCTCTCAGGAGATCGAAACACTTTTAAATCAACAGATTAAAAAAGAGGCTCACTCTTCATCACTATATTTATCTATGGCATCTTGGTGTAACCAAAATGGTTTCGACTATTCTTCAGATTATTTCACTAAACAATCGGAAGAAGAAAGGATTCACCAAATGAAATTATTCAAGTATGTATTAGACATGGGTGGAAATGCAATCTCTCCAGAAATCACCAATATCAAAACCGAGTTTGGAAGTTTCAGAGAAGTTTTTGAAGATGCACTGGAAGCTGAAATTGCAATCACACAGAGTTTCAAAAACATTGCTGCAAGATGTCATAAAGAAATGGATTTTGTAACTATGGAATTCTTGAACTGGTTCTTGAAAGAGCAACGTGAAGAGGAATACAAAGCAAGAAGAGCGCTGGAATTGTTCGACGTAATTGGTGAAGAAGGCACCGGAAGATGGGAAATCGATAAACACGTGAACAAAATCACTTATTCTGAAGAATAAAACAACAAAACATATCATTAACTAAGGCTATCCTAAAATTTTAGGGTAGCTTTTTTTTTGAGATAGCTTTTCCCCCCTGAAGGATAGCAAGCGCTAAAGCCTTATGCTGCGTAAAGTTTAGGCATTCAAACATGTAACCCGCAACACATTTTACCACAGAGCGCACAGAGAATTCACGAAGTTCACAGAGCTGGATGCACAAAACAGGAGACACATGGCAAGACTTAGGCATCCAAACACGTAGCTTGTAACACACAACCTACAACACATTTACCACAGAGCGCACAGAGAATTCACGAAGCTCACAGAGCTGTATGCACAAAACAGGAGACACATGGCAAGGCTTAAGCATCCAAACACGTAGCTTGTAACACACAACCCACAACACATTTACCACAGAGCGCACAGAGAATTCACGAAGTTCACAGAGCTGGATGCACTAAACAGGGACACACGACAAGACTTAGGCATCCAAACACGTAACCTACAACACATTTTACCACAGAGCGCACAGAGAATTCACGAAGTTCACAGAGCTGGATTCACAAAACAGGAGACACACGACAAGACTTAGGCATCCAAACACGTAACTTGTAACACACAAACTACAACACATTTACCACAGAGCGCACAGAGAATTCATGAAGCTCACAGAGCTGGATGCACAAAACAGGAGACACATGGCAAGGCTTAAGCATCCAAACACGTAGCTTGTAACACACAACACATTTACCACAGAGCGCACAGAGAATTCACGAAGTTCACAGAGCTGGATTCACAAAACAGGAGACACATGGCAAGGCTTAGGCATCCAAACACGTAGCTTGTAACACACAACCCACAACACATTTACCACAGAGCGCACAGAGAATGCACGAAGTTCACAGAGCTGGATTCACAAAACAGGAGACACACGACAAGACTTAGGCATCCAAACACGTAACTTGTAACACACAACCTACAACACATTTACCACAGAGAATGCACGAAGTTCACAGAGCTGGATGCACAAAACAGGAGACACATGGCAAGGCTTAAGCATCCAAACACGTAGCTTGTAACACACAACCCACAACACATTTACCACAGAGCGCACAGAGAATTCACGAAGTTCACAGAGCTGGATGCACTAAACAGGGACACATGGCAAGGCTTAAGCATCCAAACACGTAACCTGCAACACACAACACGCAACACATTGGGATTTTCGAAAAGAAGTACAGACAAAAATTCAAGAGTTATTAAAATAAAAAAGCTTCCAGGATAGGAAGCTTTTAAGTTTAGGTTGGTTTGGTTTATGTTGATTATGAATAAGTCTTTTAATTTTTATAAAAAAAGCGCCGTTGCCAGCGCTCTTTTTAAACCAAATATATAATAATAATTAACGAGCATTACAAAAGTACAAACTTTAACGATAAATCCAATTTTTTTGAACAAAAAATTAAAATATTTTAATAAAAAACTAAAAAACACACAAAAACAATAAGCATAATAACAATAAACTACTATAAAATATCATTTTATATACTTTTTATCATATTTAAATTAGTTTTTTAAGTTAAAAATCATAATTTAAAGAAATTTTAAAGCAAAATGATAGATAATTTTATTAAAAACTACCTCAATCATCCCCAAACTTATGATGAAATGTTTCTAAACAGTAATAATTATCGAGATCATTACCAGAATTTCATCAAAAACTTTTCCAAGGAGTCATTAGAAAACTTAAACAAGAAAGAAGAACTGGCCAGGAAACTCTTCATGAGCCAGGGAATTACTTTCACTGTTTACGACAGTGGCGAGGGTATCGAAAAAATATTTCCTTTTGATATCATTCCCAGAATTATCACCGCTAATGAATGGTCTTTTATAGAAAAAGGAATAAAACAACGTTTAAAGGCGTTAAATCTTTTCTTAAAAGATGTTTACAGTAATCAATTCATCATCAAAGATCAGATTGTACCCATTCATGTGATCTATTCTTGTCCGCATTTTTTAAGAGAAATGCACAATGTGAATGTACTGCACGATATCTATATTCATATCGCGGGCATTGATCTCATCAGGGATCATGACGGAACGTTTTACGTTCTGGAGGATAATTTACGCACACCTTCTGGTGTAAGTTACATGCTCGAAAACAGAGAAATTACGAAAAGGCTTTTTCCTGACCTTATTCCGCAATGCAGCGTTAGGAGTGTTACAGAATACCCCGCTATACTCTATAAGAATTTAATGGCTTTATCTCCCAGGGCGGTATCCAATCCTACAATTGTGCTGCTGAGTCCGGGCATGTACAACTCTGCCTATTACGAACATACCACATTAGCACGTTTAATGGGAGTCGAATTGGTTGAGGGACGTGATTTAGTGGTAAAAAACCAGAAGGTTTTCATGAAGACTACTACCGGACTTCAACAGGTGGACGTCATTTATCGGCGCGTGGATGATGATTACATTGATCCTTTAGTATTTAATCCCAGCAGTGTATTGGGAGTAGCGGGAATTATGGGCGCATATCGCAAAGGCAATGTGGCCATTGTAAATGCTGTTGGAAATGGTGTTGCAGATGATAAAGCTGTATACACTTATGTACCCGATATGATCCGGTATTACCTGAATGAGGAACCAATCTTAAAAAACGTTCCAACCTATCAACTCAGCAACCCTGATGAACTGGAGTATGTTTTTGCTAACATTAACAAAATGGTGATCAAAAAAACCAATGGTAGTGGTGGCTATGGTATGCTGATGGGACATTCGGCATCCGAACAGGAAACAGAAGAATATAAAATAGAAATACTTAAAGACCCACGTAATTTCATTGCCCAACCTACCATTAGTCTTTCTTCAGCCCCATGTTTTATTAACGGACAGCTTGCACCACGAAGAATTGATTTGCGGCCTTTTGCATTAAATGGTCCTGACGGCATTTCGATTGTACCTGGAGGTTTAACGCGAGTAGCTTTAAAAGAAGGCTCATTAGTTGTAAACAGTTCGCAAGGCGGAGGCAGTAAAGATACCTGGGTTTTAACTTCTTAGAATAAAAATATGTTAAGTAGAGTAGCATCTAGCCTTTATTGGCTAAGCAGATATGTGGAGCGTAGCGATGGTATGTTACGCATGTTAAAAATAAATTACGCATCATCACAAGATACCATACAAGAATTTACATGGAAACCAATCATCAGCATTTTCTCTGCTGATGACGAAACCGAATTGCTGAAAATCCAACATGATAGCAGGGCGGTCATTGAATATTTATTATTTAATAAAGATAATCCCAATTCGATACTAAACATCATCACCCTGGCAAGAGAAAATGCCAGAAGCGTTCAGGAACATATTCCGAAAGATTTATGGCAGTGTTTAAATGAATACTACCATACCATGAAAGATGAAAAAATCCTTTGGTATGTTCAAAAAGACGATCCGATAACCGCGCTTGATATTTTAATTAAACAAATAATGCTTTATCACGGAACCGCAGATAGTGCAATGGAACGCGGAGAAAGCCGGAGTTTCATGAGAATAGGGAAACACCTCGAACGGAGCATCCAGTCTATTGACATATTAGACATTAAATTCAGCTCGGTTAGCAGTAATCCTGATTTACTAACTGATATAGCCTACTGGAAACATTTACTACTTTCATTAGGTGGCTATGAGTTATACTTAAAAACCTATCGGCAAGGTTTTGACGCCAAGAATATTATTGAGTTAGTTATGTTGAATAATGACTTTCCAAGATCTGCTCTTTATTCTATGAACAACATTGAACGTTACTTTATACGTTTAAAAAGCGAAAACAACCTGGAACATTACAATAACCTTTCCTTTAAGATTGGAAGATTAAAAAGTATGATCACCTATAGCTCGGTAAATACAATGGCCGAAGAAGAACTTCACAGGTATCTTACCGAAATACGGTCAGAGCTTTATGGAATCGGTAATCTTTTAAATGAGTATTATTTTGCCAACTCATAAGAAGGTAGCCTGATCAATTTATTAATAATATATAACAGCACCATGCCCATATTTAAAATAAAACATATCACCAACTATAAATATGAAACGCCTGTTCGAGACAGCGCGAATCAGATTATTCTTTTCCCAATAAAGGATGACTTTCAAAAAGTAATAAAACACGACCTTAATATTTCCGGTAGCCCTGAGATTGAGATTTTTATTGATTACTATGGAAATGAAGTCGGCACATTTACACAAAACGAACCCCATACTCAACTGAAAATATTTTCCAAAGTAAGTGTAGAAACTTTTCAAAAACCCTTACCTCAGGACGATATGTTCAGCAGTGAGCAATGGAATAGTTTACAGTCTGTCAGATACGAAGTACCTTACATCGATTACCTTCGGCAAGAAGGTTTCAAAGGCATTGATCAGCTTAAGGAAACTGCCCTAAACATTAAGAACACCGAGGACACCCCATATCAAACAGCTATAAAATATTGCGCCTATGTTTTCAACAGCTTCGAGTACATTAAGGGAATCACTGCTGTTGACACTACAATTGATGAAATACTATCCTTAAAAGCAGGTGTTTGCCAGGATTTTGCACACATTTTAACCGCAATGCTTAGATTAACGGGTATTCCTGCACGATATGTTAGCGGTTACATCTGTCCCAATAAAGATGGTATGCGTGGTGAGGGAGCAACTCATGCCTGGGCAGAAGCCTATTTACCCGAGTATGGCTGGCTGGGTTTAGATCCTACCAACAATTGCATAGCCAACGAAAATCATGTGAGATTGGCAGTTGGCCGCAATTTCACAGATTGTTCTCCAGTAAAAGGGGTATATAAAGGTGGTTTTGAACATGTTTTAGAAGTAAATGTATCTGTAGGTTATAATGATGACGATTTTAATGACAATGAGCATTATTTTAAACCAACGGAAATAAATTACAGCAAACCCTCTAACCCGCTCAGTAGCGCACCATCCAAAAACAGTTACCAACAATATATGGAAGCCATTCAGCAACAACAGCAGCAGCAATAGTTTTCAGTTGGCAGTTTTCAGTTGGCAGTTTTCAGTTGGCAATTATCGGTTCGCAGTTTTCAGTTGGTGGATAATGGATTTTTCAAAGCTTATTTAAAATCGAAAACTGCCAACTGAATTGTTTATTTTTTGCTAAATTTGCGCCTTTTATAATTAATAATATGATTAAGAGACAGCAAATTAAAGATTTATTAAAATCGACAGCATTTAACACAGAAGTAACGGTTATGGGATGGGTTAAAACATTCCGTAATAATCAGTTTATCGCTTTAAATGATGGATCTTGCATGAGCAATATCCAGGTTGTGGTTGATTTTAATAATTTACCTGAGGAGCTGTTAAAAAGAATCACCACCGGAGCGGCTATTTCTGCAACCGGGCAATTGGTAGAATCGCTTGGAAAAGGACAATCAGTAGAAATTAAAGCTACCTCAGTAGAGATTCTGGGTGATAGTGACCCTGAAAAATTCCCTTTACAACCTAAAAAACACAGTTTAGAATTTTTACGTGAAATTGCTCACTTGCGTTTCCGCACGAATACGTTCAATGCCGTTTTCAAAGTAAGACATGCATTGGCTTTCGCCATTCATCAGTTCTACAATGAGCGTGGCTTTGTTTACATGCATACACCCGTAATTACGGCAAGTGATGCAGAGGGTGCCGGAGAGATGTTCAAAGTAACCGCATTAGATTTTGACAATACGCCACGTACTGAAGATGGTAAAGTGGATTTTTCTGCAGACTTCTTTGGCCGCGCTACTAATCTAACCGTATCTGGTCAGTTAGAAGGCGAATTAGCAGCCATGGCTTTTGGAAAAATTTATACATTTGGTCCGACTTTCAGAGCTGAAAACTCGAACACTACCCGTCACCTCGCTGAATTCTGGATGATTGAACCTGAAGTTGCATTCGCCGACTTAGAAGATAACATGCAGTTAGCGGAGGACATGATGAAGTATGTAATTAAATATGCTTTAGATAACTGCAAAGAGGAATTAGAATTTTTAAACAGCCGTTTAGCTGAAGAAGACAAACAAAAACCTCAGAATGAGCGTAGCGAGTTTACTTTATTAGAGAAATTGGATTTTTGCTTAGCGAATGATTTTGAGCGTTTAACTTATACAGAGGCAATTAGCATCTTAAAATCATCTAAGCCTAACCAGAAAAAACAATTCAAATATTTAATTGATGAGTGGGGAGCTGATTTACAAAGTGAGCACGAACGTTACTTAGTAGAAAAACACTTTAAAAAACCAGTTATCTTAACTGATTACCCTGCAGATATTAAGTCTTTCTACATGCGTCAGAACGAGCCGGATGCAGCAGGAAGACAAACAGTTGCAGCGATGGACATCTTGTTCCCGGGTATCGGAGAGATGATTGGTGGGTCTCAACGTGAAGAGCGTTTAGATCGTTTAACCAAGAGAATGGATGATCTAGGTATTCCCCAAGATGAATTGTGGTGGTATTTAGATACCCGAAGATTTGGCTCAGCGCCGCACTCAGGTTTTGGTTTAGGTTTCGAACGTTTAGTTTTATTCGTTACCGGAATGACCAATATCAGAGATGTTATTGCTTTCCCACGTTTCCCTAAAAACGCGGAGTTTTAAATAAACAGCCTTACAATTCGGCTAGAATATATAAAGCCATCTAAACGATTTTAGATGGCTTTTTTTATGGGTTGAATTAAATTACCAATTACTGTCCTTCTTCATGTATAGTATCTGAATAAGGATTAGCATGTGCATAATCGATTGCCGAAACCTTATAATCAGTAGGTGCAAAGCTTTCTGACGTACTCAATGCCATCCCCAATTCAAAACGCACCGGATACGGTGTTTTAAGTAAACTTCCTGCCGGGATATAAGGGAAACTCTCTAAGTAAGATTGCATTACACTTGGACTTAAACGCCTGTTGATATAAGCCCGGCTTAACTGATTCGGTTCTCTTAATCCGGCTGCACCCAAAAGTTCTACAGCACTGGCTACAGTGAGGTTATGAAAGTTTTTTACCCGTACTTTTTTATCATCAACCACTAAGCCTTTCATTAAACTAGGATCTTGGGTAGCCACCCCAGTTGGGCAAGTATTACTATTACATTCTAATGCCTGAATACAACCTAAAGCAAACATCATTCCACGCGCAGCATTACACATGTCAGCGCCTAAAGCAATATTTTTAACCAAATCGAAACCTGTAGCCACCTTTCCTGATGCGATGATTTTTATGTGTTTCTTTAAATCAAAGCCTACCAATACATCATACACAAAGGCCACCGCCTCACGTAGAGGCATTCCTACAGAGTTTGAAAATTCTTGTGGTGCTGCCCCGGTCCCGCCTTCTCCCCCATCAACAGTAATGAAGTCAGGGTAAATTTTCGTAGCAATCATCGCTTTACAAATGGCGTAAAATTCCGATCTTCTTCCAATACAAAGCTTAAAACCTACAGGTTTTCCTTCAGAGAGTTCTCTTAGTTTCTTCACAAATAACAAAAGCTCCATTGGAGTAGAGAACACAGAGTGTGCCGGAGGAGAAAGTACATCTTTACCTTCTGGCACCAAGCGGATACGCGCTACTTCAGGCGTTACCTTTTTCGCTGGCAACATCCCTCCATGTCCTGGTTTTGCTCCTTGTGACAACTTGACCTCGATCATCTTCACCTGATCGGTCTTTGCTCTTTCTGCATAAGCATCGTAGTTAAAGGTACCATCAGCATTTCTGCATCCAAAATACCCTGTACCAATTTGCCAGATTAAATCGCCTCCTGGCTGACGATGGTAGTCACTTATTCCCCCCTCTCCAGTGTTATGCGCAAAGTTACCGAGTTTAGCGCCACCGTTTAAAGCTAAAATGGCATTCTGACTCAAAGAGCCAAAACTCATTGCAGAAATATTATAAATACTGGCAGAATATGGCTTTTTACAATCGGGACCACCTACCAATACCCGGGGATCCGAATTTAATTCATGATGAGAAATAGCCGCAATACTATGGCTTAACCATTCGTAACCATTATCATAAACGTTAAGCTGAGTTCCGAACGGGATGGTATCGTTATCAAGCTTCGCCCTTTGATAGATCAGTGAACGATTTAATCTATTATAAGGCGTTCCATTGGTATCGCTTTCTACGAAATACTGATAAACCTTGGGCCTTAAGTCTTCCATAAAATACCGTAAACGCCCGAATACAGGATAATTGCGAACAATGCTATGTTTAGGTTGAGTAAGATCATAAATACCTAAAATCACAATTGGGCCTGTAAAAATAAACAACCACCATAGCGGTGGGTAAGTGAGGCCCAACATAACAGTTAGGGTTACTAAAAATGCGGCAATGGCGATAAAAGCTTTTCTCATGTTCTGTCAGTTAATACTACAAAGATTACGGATTATTAAACAACTGGCATCATAATTTTGTTATTTTTACCTATGCTAATTAAGATTTATCCAGAGAATCCCAACGAACGTGCCATTGAACAAGTGGTTGAAGTACTAAAAAAAGGTGGTTTAGTGATCTACCCTACCGATACCATTTATGGTTTAGGTTGCGACATTACCAATCCGAAAGCCATTGAAAAGATTTGCCGTATTCGGGGAATTAAACCTGAAAAAGCTAATTTTTCTTTCATTTGCCATGATTTAAAGCACATCTCTGATTACATCAAGCCAATCGACAACACTACATTCAGGGTACTCAAAAAAGCTTTACCCGGCCCCTTTACTTTTATCTTTAATGCGAACAATAACGTACCCAAGCTTTTAAGCTCCAACAAGAAAACGGTTGGTATCAGGGTGCCCGACAACAACATCGCCAGGTGCATCGTTAAAGAACTGGGGAATCCAATTTTATCAACTTCCATTAAAGACGATGATGAACTGATCGAATATTCGACTGACCCTGAACTGATTCATGAAAAATACGAAGATTTGGTAGATTTAGTAATTGATGGTGGGTATGGAGATAACGAAGCATCAACTGTTATAGATTGTACCAATGGGGAATTTGAGATTATTCGTGAAGGTAAGGGAGATATTGAAGAGTATCTTTAACCCATGGTCTGTTAACCTATGTTTTGTTAACCCATATTTTGTTAACCCATGGTCTGTGGCGCACAGACCATTTCAAATTATTCATATAGAGCCCCATCCCACTGGTGTGTGCCCCTGGGGCACACAACGATACAAATCTCAATTTATTACCTGTATTTTTCCACATTCAGTCAAATTAACATTAAGTTAATCTGAAAATGAGGTTTTTGCATATACATTTGTTTCAAACTTAACAGATTATATGAAAAGACATTTACTTCTCATTCTATTATTCTTTGTTTCCCATCAACTTTTCGCTCAAATCGCTTCTTGGGATTTCACAGGACAAAATCAACTCGCTACTTCAACTGCAAACAGTTTCGACCCCGGTTTAACCGCAGCCCCTGTATTAAGCCGAGGAAATACTGCAGGTGCCAGCGCAGGTGCAAATTCTTTCAGAACAACTGGGTTTCAAAACAATGGGATTGCACTAACGAATACCGATTATTTTGAAATATCCTTCACGGCTTCAACGGGCAAGAAAATTTCCTTATCTGCTATTGACACAAAATTTGCAGGCACTGCAACCTTTTATGCAGCTCCAGGAGTAAGTTCACAGTTTGCCTATAGCTTAGATGGCACAAATTTCACCCTGATTGGATCGCCAACATTAATTTTGGCCAGTAACCTGACTTCTGCTCCAGGCATTAGTTTAAGTGGAATCCCTGCTTTACAAAATGTTGCAGAAGGAATAACCATAACTTTGAGGTACTATGCCAGCGGGCAAACCAGCACCGGAGGCTGGGGATTTAACTCCGCTTCTGCAGGGACAAATGGTTTAGTAATTAGCGGAACTGTGGCCAATGCCAACGCCACTCAACCCTCGCTTACTGCAACTTCTACCAGTTTAGATTTCGGAAACCAAACTATTGGTACTACTTCTGCTGTTCAATCTTATACTTTAAGCGTTACTAACTTAACCAATAATGTAAATTTAATAACTAGTGCACCATTTTCGATTTCTAAAGACAACGTTACTTTCAGTACATCAATTACTTATACATCAGCAGAACTGGCGACCAGCAAAACCGTTTATGCACGTTTCAATCCAACAACACCAACTACCTCAAATGACAATATTTTACATGTGAGTACCGGCGCTTCTAATTTAAATGTAGCCTTAACCGGAACAGGTATCACTCCACCTGCACATGTAGTTATTTCTGAAGTTTATGGTGGAGGTGGCAATTCTGGTGCAAGCTATAAAAATGATTTTATTGAATTGTATAACCCAACCAATGCTGCTGTTGATTTAACAGGCTGGAGTATACAATACAATAGTGCTGCAGGCACAGCTGCCTGGCAAAAAACTGATTTAACCGGCAGTATTCCGGCTAAAGGCTACTACTTAATTCAACAAGCTGTGGGTGCAGGAGGAACAGTAAATCTACCTACACCAGATGCAATTGGTACTTTAGCACTTTCGGGAACTACAGGTAAAGTAATTTTAAGCAGTTCTAATGTCGCTTTAACAGGAGCAAATCCAGCAAGCGCAACGGTAATCGATAAAGTAGGCTTCGGACCCACCGCAACAGGTTTTGAAACCGCACCAACACCATTAATATCGAATACAACTTCCATTGAAAGAAAAGCGAGCGCAACCTCTACTGCTGCTACTTTAGCTGTTGGTGGATCAGAAGAATTCGCTGGTAATGGCTACGATACCGACAACAACAGTGCAGATTTTGTGATAACAGCTCCCAATCCGCAAAACAGCGCTATAAAAGAACCAACCGGAGTTAACCATCTGGTCATTTCTGAAGTTTATGGAGCAGGTGGTAATACTGGTTCTGTTTACAGAAATGATTTTATTGAAATTTACAATCCCACTACTGCCACCGTTAATTTAACAGGCT
The DNA here is from genome assembly GCF_965279535.1 of Pedobacter sp. Lineage (NCBI taxonomy): Bacteria > Pseudomonadati > Bacteroidota > Sphingobacteriia > Sphingobacteriales > Sphingobacteriaceae > Pedobacter > Pedobacter sp. The sequence continues at coordinate 5,217,572 of NZ_OZ257244.1, read as the reverse complement.
GGTCTGTTCAATATGCCAGTGCAGCGGGAACTTCATGGCAGGTAACACCTTTATCTGGCAGCATTGCGCCCAAAAGTTTCTACCTGATTCAGCAAGCTGCCGGATCAGCTGGAACTACTGACCTGCCTACTCCTGACAAGACAGGAACTATTTCAATGGCTGGTGGTGCAGGTAAAGTTTTACTGGCTAATGTGGCTACTGCTCAATCTGGAACATTGCCCACAGGAACACAGATTATTGATTTAGTAGGCTACGGAACTACTGCAGTTGGTTTTGAAGGTACAGGTCCTGCGCCAGTGCCAACAGCAACATTTTCGGTAGAACGTAAAGCAAGTGCCACCTCAACGGCAACGACACTTGGGGTTGGCGGAAGCGAAGAATTCGCTGGAAATGGTTACGATACCGATGATAATGCTGTTGATTTTGTAAGCAAAACTGCCAACCCGCAGAATTCATCCGTTACAGAACCCGTTTCAACCAACGGGCCGTTCTTAAAAGTTACACCCATATCACTGGCTTTTAATAACCAAGCCATTAACACTACATCAACTGCAAAAACATACATTTTATCAGGTGGTAATTTGACTGCGGCAACTACCTTAGCAGTAACAGGTCCATTTACTATTTCGAAAGATAACGTAACATACGCTACCTCGTTGAGCTTTACAGCGACTGATTTAACTTCAAATCAAACTGTTTATGTGAAGTTTAACCCTACTGCTAAAGGTAACATAACCGGAGCTGTTTTACACTCCAGCGCAGGTGCAACTGCTGTAAGTTTAGCTTTATCAGGACCAGCAATAGATCCCAACCAAACTGCTTTCAATTTCGAGAATTGTACAACAGTTGGTAGTTCAGCGCTATCCGATGGCTTTTATCAATACAGTGTTACGGGCGCGCAAACCTGGGGCTGTACCACAACTTTTGGGCACGATGCCAGTGATGCAACAGGAGCAGGAAGTGCAGGAAATGCATTGCAGATTAATGGTTTTTCGGGTGGAAATATCCAAAATGAAGACTGGTTAATTTCTCCGGCTTTGAATTTAGCCAGTATGAATTATGCGATTCTTTCTTTCTGGACCAGATCGGCATTTGCCGGAGATAAGTTACAGTTAAAAATCTCTACCAACTACACTGGCTCAGGTGATCCCGCGCTCGCCACCTGGATCAGTATTGATGGCAAATTCCCTGAAACTGCGAGCGACAAATGGACAAAATCAGACCATATAGACTTAACTGCTTACAAAGCTACACCCCTTTATATTGCCATAGTTTACAATTCAACTACCAGCGCGGCAAGCCGCTGGACGCTAGATGATTTGGAGGTTAGGAATTCAAGTACTCCTCCTGCAGTAGATATCACGGTATCACCATCCAGTATTAATTTCGCTTTCCAGGCTGTAAATACAACTTCGGCAGAAAGTACCTTCGGTTTTTCAGCAGGTAACCTAACCGGCGATGTTACAGTTACAGCACCAGCAAACTTTAGTATCTCAAAAACGAGTGGAGGTACCTTTGCCAATACATTAACCTATACCAAAGCAGATATTAATAATACTTCTACTAAGGTATATGCGAAATTTAGTCCTGCAACCGTAAACACTACTTATACAGGTAATGTAACCATTACAACATCCGGTTCTGCCAATAAAACTGTTGCACTATCGGGTAATACCTTCGATGTTGCCAATACCCTTGAAGTAGTAAACTGGAATATAGAATGGTTTGGAAGCCCGGCACAAGATCCTTCTAACGATGCTTTACAGGCTTCCAATGTGGGTACCATTGTTAGTAACCTAAAAGCAGATATTTATGGTTTTGCTGAAGTTGTAGATACTACTTTATTTAGAAATACAGTATTACCTGCCGGCTATGGTGTTGTGTTTAGTGAATTCGGCTCTTATGCAGATGATAAGGCGGACATTGATTATCCTTTATCACAAAAGTTAGCTTTCATGTATCGCACTGATCTCATTAAACCGATTAAAACGCTTGGAATTTTAAGAGACACCTACAATCCGGCTGTACCTGCAACTGCTGCAGATGGAACACCTTATAAAAACTGGTCATCAGGGCGCTTCCCTTATATGTTGCAGGCAGAAGTGAAGATCAATAATAAAGTAGATACTGTTTACTTTATCGAGATTCACGCCAAAGCCAATACAGGTACACCAGCAGAACAGGTAGATTCTTACAACAGAAGAAAAGGTGGTAACCTGCAAATGAAAAACTGGATAGATGCTAATCTGGCTGGGAAAAAAGTAATTATACTGGGTGATTTTAATGATGTTTTAGATGCAGATAAAACCATCGCCCCAATGCCTGCTGGAACCGGAACATCTTATTCAGATTTCACCAAAGACGTGACTAATTATTTCCCGATTACATTACCGTTGAGTTTAGCTGGAAAGCAATCTACCGCAGGTTTTAATACCGTAATTGATAATGTGATTATTTCTAAAGACTTAAATAAAAACTATATTCCGGCATCAGCTGAAGTACTGGATGCTGTTAAAAATCTCGTTACCAACTACAGTTCTACCACAACTGATCACTACCCTATTAAATCCCGGTATTTATTTGGAAATGGTGCACCGACATTGGCTAACATGGCTAATCAGACCATCTGCTATACCAATACGAATCAAACTGTAGCTGTGACAGGTATTTCAGCTGGTCCTGAAAGTGTACAAACCACAACGCTTGCTGTTAGTTCTGATAATCCTGGCCTTTTTGATCAGCTATCCATTGTCGCTAACGGTGCAGATAAAGCTACAATTACTTATCACTTAAAAAATAACATGAGTGCGGTTGCCAATATTACAGTAACGGTTACAGATAATGGCGGAACGGATTTTGGCGGGGTAAATACGACAAGCAAAAGCTTTAAACTAACGGTTAATGCCTTGCCAACGATCAATATCAGCAGTAATAATGGTCTATCTGTTTCCAAAGGCGAGGCTTTGATCCTAACGGCTTCGGGCGGAACGCAATATAGCTGGACAGGAAACGACATCAGCAATGGACAGAATACAACTGCAATAACCATCAGGCCAAAGCAAAGCGGTATTTACAAGGTAACGGTAACTAATGCTAATGGTTGTACAACTGATCAAAGCATCAATATTACTGTAGTAGACGATTACAAATTAGAAGCTGGTACTGTGATTACCCCTAATGGAGATGGGATCAATGATAAATTCATCATTAAAAACCTGGATTACTATCCCAACAATACCCTGAAGATTTTCGATAAGGCGGGAAGAGTACTCTATACTAAACAAAGCTACAGCAACGATTGGGATGGAATGATTAATGGCAGTCCATTATCAGAAGGCACCTACTATTACATACTGGATATGGGAACGGGTATCAGCACATTTAAAGGTTATATCAACATCATCAGAGACTAATTACATGAAAATATTTATCAACAACATCAAGCAAATTAGTCGTGTAGCCACCTTTTTTGCCACAACAACATTATTTTTGAACGCAGCTAAGGCGCAGATTCTGCCGTTAAATGCACAATATTTCCAAAATCGCTATCTGGTTAACCCTTCAATGGCAGGTATCAATGAAGGTTTCAATATCAACGGAGGTTTCCGAAAGCAATGGTCAAATATTCCAGGCGCACCGATTACGCAGAGTATTACACTGGATCAGCAGCTTAACAAAGTGGGATGGGGTGTAAACTTTTACAACGAAAAATCGGGTGGTATTCAGCGTACTAAGGCTGTAGGAACTTTCGCTTATCACCTACCCTTAAATAACGAGGATCAACAGCTAAACTTTGGTGTTTCTTTTGGTGCAAGCCAGGATCGACTGGATTTTGGAAGTGTAAAAAATAGCGATATTAACGATCCTTCCATTGCACGCTTTAACGACAGGGGCTATTATTTTGATGGAGATTTTGGTATTTCATATACATCCAATGGTTTAAATGTAGAAGGCGCAATTCCGAATATGCGTTCTGTTTTTAGAAACGATGATCAAAATTTTGCGGATAAACCAACCTTCTACTCAGCAGTAGGCTATAAATTTAATATTAGCTCCGGAATTAACGCAGTAAGTTTAGAACCTAAAGCCGTTTTCAGGGGCATAAAAAATTACGACAATTTATGGGATGCCGGCTTGAATGCCAACTTCGCCAACGACAAATTATACCTGATGGGAATGTATCATAGCACACAGAACGCTACCTTCGGAGTAGGGATGAACTATAAATCTACCTTATACTTTATGGCTTACTATAATACTGCTACCTCTGCAATTAGTGGTTATACGGATGGTGATTTTGAAGTGAATATCCGCCTGAATATTGGTAAAGCGAAGTAGTTATTGAAGGATGGAAAATTGAAGGATTGAATGAGGGAATGAGTGTGTGAATGAATGAGGGATTAAGCTGCTACAGTTACCATTCTATCATACACGCATTCAAAATTCAATTATTTCTCATAACAGAAGTTGAATGAGAGAATGAGTAAGGCTATTTGTCATTCTGAACACAGTGAAGAGTCTGGTAATATGAATTTAGCACTGCCATATTAATGACTAGCATGCTTTCAAAACTCAATCACTATCTTTACCCCAATGGCTAAAATTATCAACCTGGAAACTTTCAAACAATTTTTTCGTTCTGGTCAGATCGGTGGTTTTTTATTACTGATTTGCGTAGCCATCTCTTTACTCCTGGCAAACACGGCCTCAAAGGATGGTTTTAATGTATTCTTAGAAACCAAGATCGGGTTTGGCCCAATCAATTACAGCATTTTAGCCTGGATTAACGATGCGTTGATGGCTATATTTTTCCTGTTGGTGGGATTAGAAATTAAACGCGAGTTGGTAGAAGGAGAACTTTCTTCTGTTAAAAGTGCTTCATTACCGGTAATCGCTGCTTTAGGTGGAATGTTAGTGCCCGCCTTGATTTATGCAGCCATTAATACGGGGAAAAGTACTGATTCGGGTTGGGGCATTCCCATGGCTACCGATATTGCTTTTGCTTTGGCAATCATAGCGCTGTTGGGCAAAAATGTACCGGCAAGTTTAAAGATATTTTTAGCTGCACTAGCCATTGTAGATGACCTTGGAGCGATCCTGGTAATTGCTGTTTTTTATACCAGCCAAATCCACTTTGACTACCTGCTCATGGCAACGGGAGTATTATTGGTTTTAAGTCTGATGAATTATTTTGGCATTAAGCACCTGGTCTTTTATCTTATTCCGGGAATTTTTCTCTGGTACTTTATTCACCATTCAGGTATACATGCCACCATTGCGGGCGTATTATTGGCTTTTACCATTCCAACAAACGAAACAGATATCGAATCTCCCTTAGAAAAATTGGAACATGCTTTAACAGTACCCGTTAACTATTTAATTATGCCCATTTTCGCTTTGGCTAATACCAATATTTCCTTTGAAAAGGGAATGATTGCCGGGTTATTTTCCCCCTTGGGACTAGGAATTATTGTGGGGCTGTTTGTAGGAAAAACTGTTGGCGTGACTTTTTTTAGCTGGCTCGCTGTAAAGCTAAAATGGGCAACACTGCCATCAGGAGCCGGTTGGAAACATATTTTGGGTTTGGGTATGTTAGCCGGAATCGGTTTTACCATGTCAATTTTTATTGCCCTGCTTTCTTTTACCGATAGTCAATATGTTTCAGAAGCAAAATTTGCAATCTTAACAGCATCAATTTTATCGGGCATAATTGGTTTTACTTTCCTGAAATCGATAAAATCAAAAACTGCGTAAAATAAAGAAGATGGAAAATATCAGCAGGAAATCACTGCCTCATTTTCCATCATCCCATCATTCAATAATTGAGTCATTCAATCATTCAATCACTTTATCATTCTATCATTAACTTACTGCCATCCACCGCCTAAAGAACGGTACAAACCAACCACTGCATTGAGTTGTTCTGTTTTAATTGCAGCCAGTTCCAATTCGCTTTGTAAAAGGTTACCCTGAGCAGTAATCACTTCTAAATAACTGGCCATTCCGCTTTTAAACAGCAAACTTGCATTTTTTGTAGCCTGCTGTAAGGTTTGTGCTCTTTTCTCGGCCAAAGTATACTGACTTTTTAATTTCTCTACTTTAGTCAGCTCATCAGAAACCTCTCCTACAGCATTTAATACAGACTGCCTGAATTGGATTACCGTTTTTTCGCGATCTATCTTGGCCAACTCATAATTTGCCTTTAATTGTCCACGCTGAAAAATTGGTTGGGTAATCCCTCCTCCTACAACTCCAAATAAAGAAGCAGGCACATTAAACCAATTGCTTGCTTTAAATGAATTTACACCACCACTTGCAGTAATTACCAACGATGGATAAAGGCTGGCTTTAGCAACTCCTACTCTGGCATTGGCAACATTCAACGCTAACTCAGCTACTTTGATGTCAGGACGTCTGCTTAACATTTTTGAAGGAAAGCCTGCATTCAGTTCCTGAGGAATAGCAATCTTATCCAAACGATTATCCCTGCTGATTGCCTGTGGCAAAGTACCAATTAAAACACTTAAAGCATTCTCTTGCAAAGCAACATTCTGCTCCAGTCTGGGCACCAACTGGGCAGCCACTAACTGCTGTGCTTCAGCCTGTTGTACGGCTAAAGAAGTAGCCTGGCCAGCACTGAATTGTAAATTAATAATCCTCAGGGTGCTGTCATTTAATTTCAGGTTTTTCTTTGCGATTTCGAGCTGTGCATCCATCATAAGCAGGTTGTAATAACCTTGTGCTACGTTGGCAACTAAACGGGTTTGAATCGCTTTTCGTGCTTCCTGAGTTTGCAAGTAGCTCGCTAAAGCCCCCGCTTTCTGGTTGCGGATTTTACCCCAAATATCGGCTTCCCAGCTTAGGCCAAGGTTAGCACTGTAATCTTCTATGTGCTTTTGCCCTGTAAACTGGCTTAAACTCAATCCGTTTAAACTGTTATCAGATGGGCGGCTGCTATTGGCAGCCACCTGTAATTTCAAATCAGGCAAATAGCCCAATTTAGATTGTTTAAACAATACATCCGCAGCATCGATATTTTTCAACGCAATCTGCATATCTACATTCTTTACCAATGCGGTATCTATCAAACCTTGAACTGTTGGATCGGTAATAAAAGTTTTCAGGGATAAATCTCCAACGCTGGATGAATCTCTGTAAATGATATTTCTAAACATTTGAGGTGCGATCCCAATAGGTGTTGCAACATCTTTAGAAACTGAACATCCGCTCCAAACTATCGCCAGGAGTAAGATGATATATAAATTAAACCGTTTCATAAACTACATGATTAATGGGTTCTTCATGAGGAATAACCACATTGCTTTTTTTAGATATTTTTTCTTGAAGAAACTGGAACACAATAAAGAGTACAGGAATCACAAACAATCCCAGGATTACGCCTGACACCATTCCTCCTGCTGCACCAATACTAATAGAATGGTTACCTTGCGCAGACGGGCCGGTAGCAATACTCATAGGGAATAAACCCACCACAAAAGCCAAGGATGTCATAATAATTGGACGTAACCTCAATTTGGCAGCTTCTAATGCCGCTGCTACCAATGGTTGCCCTCCTCTTCTTCGCTGTGCTGCAAACTCCACAATCAGAATCGCATTTTTGGCCAATAAACCAATCAACATGATTAAGGCTACCTGAACATAAATGTTATTTTCTATGCCAGTTAAGCCAATGGCGATAAATACACCAAAGATACCAGTTGGGATAGACAAAATTACGGCTAACGGAAGGATATAGCTTTCATATTGTGCGGCTAATAAGAAGTAAATAAATACTAAACACAATAAAAAGATAACCGTTGATTGCCCGCCAGAAGAGATTTCTTCTCTCGTTTGACCCGAAAACTCATAGCTGTATCCTGAAGGTAAATTTTTCTCTGCTACTTCTTCAATGGCTTTAATGGCATCACCAGAACTAAATCCGGGTTTCGGAATGGCATTTACCTGAATAGAATTGAACAAATTATATCTTGAAGCCGTTTCAGAACCATAAATACGGGTAAGTTTAACCAAAGTGTTAATCGGAACCATATCTCCCTGCTTATTTTTAACAAATACGCGATCAATAGAAGAAGGATCTGTCCTGTCCTGAACATCTGCCTGAACCACTACCCTGTAATATTTACCAAAACGGTTAAAATCAGATGCCTGGGCACTACCAAAATAGGTTTGCATGGTTTGCAGGATATCTTTTACATCTACGCCCAGCTGATCGGCTTTTTCATCGTTAACCTCCAATTGTAATTGTGGGTAATCTGCTTTGAAACTGGTAAAGGCCACTGCAATCTCCGGACGTTTCATCAGTTCTCCGATAAAGTTCTGAGAGATACCGCTGAACTTATCAAGCTTACCACCCGTTTTATCCTGAAGCACCAAATCAAGTGCCTCTACATTACTAAATCCTGGTACTGTAGGGAAACTGAACACGAAGAAACTACCGCCCGAGATTTTACCCAATTCACCTCGAACCACGTTCATGATATCATTGATATCTTTCACTTTTCCTCTCTCTTCTGTTGGTTTCAACAAAACGAAAACTACTGCTGAAGACGGACTGGTAGAATTGGTTAATAGGTTAAATCCTGAAATCGCGGTTACAAAACGAGAAGCATCCAATTTTTTTAAGGTATTTTCAGCATCAGTCATTACTTTAGAAGTTCCATCTAATGACGTGCCTGAAGGCGTATTCACCGCAATGGCGATAAAGCCCTGATCTTCTGTTGGGATAAAGCCCGATGGTGTTTTCTTCACCATCCAGATTGTTAATACGGTAATCAATGCCAAACCGCCTAAACTCACCCATTTGTGACGCACCAAGAATTTAAGTCCACCTACATAACGGTTAGTTAACGCATTAAAACTACTGTTAAAGCCACGGAAGAATTTCTGTTTAAAGCCTTGTTTTTCTTCTGTCTGGTGATGATCGGCATGATTATCTTTCAAAAATAAAGCAGCCAATGCCGGGCTCAACGTTAAAGCGTTTACCGCTGAAATTACAATTGCGATGGCCATGGTGAAAGCAAACTGTCTGTAAAACACACCAGTTGAACCTTCCATGAAGCCTACAGGCAAGAACACTGCGGCCATAACTAAAGTAATGGAAATAATGGCACCTGTGATCTCATGCATGGCCTCTGTTGTAGCCACCTTAGGAGACAATTTTTTATGTTCCATTTTGGCATGCACAGCCTCTACCACCACAATCGCATCATCCACCACAATACCGATAGCCAGAATTAAAGCGAAAAGTGTTAAAAGGTTAATTGAGAAACCAAACAACTGCATGAAGAAGAAAGTACCCAAAATCGCTACCGGAACCGCAATGGCAGGGATTAATGTAGATCTAAAATCCTGAAGGAAAATAAACACCACAATGAACACCAATATAAATGCCTCTACCAAGGTATGCTCTACTTGTTCAATAGACTGATCTAAAGCGACTTTAGTGCTGTAGAAAATATTGTGTTTAATTCCTGAAGGGAAATCTTTAGCCGACTTCTCCATCAACTTATTGATGGCAATCTGAATATCGTTAGAGTTTGATCCAGCCAACTGGATAATACCAATTACCACCCCTTTTTTTCCATTCAAACGGGTTAAGCTGTTGTATGAATATGCGCCCAGTTCTACTCTGGCTACATCTTTTAATCGCAACACCGAGCCGTCTGCATTAGAACGGATGGCAATGTTTTCATACTCTTCAGGCTTGGTAAGCTTGCCTTTATATTTAATTACGTACTCGAAAACTTCTTTACTGCGCTCCCCAAATTTACCTGGCGCGGCTTCCAAACTTTTATCCTGAATAGCGCGCATAACTTCGTTTGGTGCAATTTTATGGGTAGCCATTTGCGTTGGGTTAAGCCATACCCTCATTGAGTAATCTTTAACACCACCAAAAATACTTGCCGAACCTACACCTGGGATCCTTTTGATTTCAGGGATAATGTTAATCTGAGCATAGTTGGCCACAAAAGTCTGGTCGTATTTCGATTCATCATCGGTGTACATACCAATGGCCATAATGAAGTTATTCTGTTGCTTCGCGGTGATAATACCTTGTTGTACTACCTCAGCAGGCAATTGACTGGTAGCCTGTGCCACCCTATTCTGAACGTTAACCGCAGCCTGATCGGGATCTGTACCCAATTTAAAGAATACAGTAATGGCTAAAGATCCATCGTTACTGGCAGTAGAGCTCATGTAGCTCATATTTTCTACCCCGTTAATTGATTCTTCCAGAGAAGGTGCAACCGACCTTAACACCGTTTCAGCACTTGCTCCCGGGTAAACGGCCGTTACCAATACAGAGGGTGGAGCAATATCAGGAAATTGCTGAAGCGGCAATTTCGTTAAACCCAATACCCCCAGGATCACCAATAAAATGGAGATCACCGTAGCCAGTACGGGTCTTTGTATAAATATCTTAAACATGGTATTTCAATTATTTTTTAGAAATTAAATTGGCTGCTTTGTCGCTGGCCTTTTCTGGCTGGATTAACTGGCCTTCTTGCAAACGATCCATTCCGCTTAATACAATCTGATCTCCGGCCTTAACACCATCTTTGATCAGGTAGTTGGTTCCACTTTTACCAATAACAGTGATCGGCAATTTGCTCACCTTATTGTCCTTGTTCATGGTGAAAACAAAAACTTTATCCTGCATTTCTACCGTTGCAGATTGTGGGACTAAAATGGCATCATCATGTTTTAAACCTAAGCGTATTTTTCCGGTGTTACCTGAACGTAATACACCATTTGCATTAGGAAAACTCGCTCTTAATGTAATGGCACCCGTGTTTTTATCGAACTGTCCGTCAATCATATCTATTCTTCCTTTAACAGGATAAGCAGAATTATCGGCCAATAAAAGTTCCACAGCAGGAAGGTTTTTAATCCTATCTGCAGGAGTTTTTCCAGGGTATTTCGCATTGAAACTATTGAAGTCATTTTCTCCCAAAGAGAAGTAAACATGTACTTCATGGATATCAGACAACTGAGTTAAAGCCGTTTGATCTGTTGGTGATACTAAACTTCCTTGTTTCTTAGGAATACGGCCAATATAGCCGCTAACCGTTGCTTTTACATTGGTATAACCTAAATTGATCTGAGCTGATGCAACATTCGCCTTAGCTTGCTCGGCATTTGCCTGAGCAATTTTATATGCAGCTTTCGCCGATTTCAACTGATAATCAGAAACTACTTTATTTTGAACCAGGGGAGTTAACTTATCAATTTCGAGTTGAGCATTTAAAATAGCTGCTTCTGCTGCATGTAAGCTGGCCTTTGCGTTATTCAAAGCTTCGCGAAAAGGGTTATCATTAATTTTAAATAAGGTTTGTCCCGCCTGAACATAAGCACCTTCGTTTACTAAAACATTTTGCAGGTATCCGCTAACCTGTGGACGAACATCTATATCTACTGCACCCTGAATTGCGGCAGGATACTCAATAAAGGTAGTCTCAGTTTGTTCGGCAATTAAACTAACCGGAAGTACAGGTGGCGGTGGAGCTGCTGCCGCCTGCTCTTGTTTAGGTTTACAACCATTTAATAATATGAATAGAAGGGCGAAAATTAAAACGTACCTAACAATGATAAACTGTTTAACACTGTTAAATAACAAATACAAGCGATGTAGAGATTTCATATGGATTAAAATTAAATTGGATTTATAGTGTATAAATAATTTAACAGTGTTAAATTATTGTTTTTAAAAAAATTAACTGTTAATGGATAAAGTGATGCCTTTAATTGCATCCTTTAAAATCTGTTGGTTAATGTCATCAGTAGTTCTTCCATTCGGGCGAACCAGGTTAATCGAAATCAAACCATGAATAATCGACCAGTAAGTGTAGTACTTCATGCAGATGTCGTCTTCAGAAACGGGCTTCTTCACAAATAATGACTCAATTACTTCACCAAGCATATTACCTACATTTTCTGCTTCGGCTAAAGAATTCTTCACCGTACAGCAAACCATATCTACTCCATACATGAGCTGATAAAATTCTTTATTGGCAAAGGCAAAATTCCAGTAAGCAATCCACATGGCTTCCATCTTTTCTGCTGGTAACTGATGGCTGTCTCTGGCTTCACGAATATCTTTAGCTAAAATTAAGTATCCCCTTCTTGTGAGTTCCAGTAAAATTCCTTCTTTATTAGGAAAATACTCATAAATGATCGGTGCAGTATATTCTATCTCATCGGCAATTTTACGCATACTTAGCGCCTGCCAACCTTCCTTTTGCACAATATCCAAAGCAGCATCCAGAATTTTAGTTCTGGTTTCATCTTTTAATCGAAGAATTCTTTCCTTGCTTCCCATGACAGATATACAGTTAAATAATCTAACACTGTTAAGCAAAGGTAGAACCAATTCAGAAATTGAGGATCATTAATTTGTCATAAACATTTTATAGCTTAGGTGAATATTATTAAAAATGCTCTTCATGAAGGTCAAAGCCCTTTTTATGTGAGAAATAATTTTTAAAAAAATTGTCTAATGATTTTCAGAGAAGCCTTAATAACTGACATACCCGAAATTCAGATTGTCAGACATACTGTCAAAGAAAATACACTATCTGATCCCAAATTGGTTACGGATGCCGATTGTGAGGATTTTATAACCAATCGTGGTAAGGGCTGGGTTTGTGTCATCGACAGACAAATTGTCGGATTCTCCATTGTCGATTTAAAAGATCATAATGTGTGGGCTTTATTTTTAAGACCAGAACATGAAGGAAAAGGCATTGGTAAAACACTTCATCACTTAATGATGGACTGGTATTTTGATCAGACACAAGATCTGATTTGGTTGGGTACTGCTCCCAATACCAGAGCAGAAGCATTTTATAGTTTGCAAGGCTGGAAGAAAGTAGGCGTTGTAAATGAGGCTGAAGTTAAATTCGAAATGAGTTACGATGATTGGAAACAGTTTAATGTAACTAATTAAGCTACCCCAGGCCTGCAGAAACTTAATGATACCGTCGTAGCAAGATGCTACTATGAATGCAGTTAGAATCCATTGTATAGCGTTCCTGTTATTCTGAACGCTTGAAGAATCACGAAGTGATCAGCGAAGCTAATCTGTTTTGACAGCGTGCCGATCATTAATTTGGCAGTGCTACATGTATTAGCATATCATCGCTGGGGTTCTTCAAGCATTCAGATGACAAAAAACTTATGCACGAAACTTCTTCATAAACCCTTCCACGCTTTCTTCAAGGTTACCATCTGCGATAGCTTTCACGAAAGCCGTTCCGATAATTGCTCCATTAGCATACTCACATGCCTTATCAAATGTTTGCTTGTCGCTGATTCCGAAACCGATCATCGTTGGGTTTTTAAGATTTAATCCTTTAATTCTTGCGAAATAGTCTTCTGTTGTATTTCCAACCTCCAGATTTTTTCCTGTGGTAGCTGATGAAGACAATAAATAAATAAATCCATTGGTTAATGAATCAATTTTATGGATACGTTCTTCAGCAGTTTGTGGCGTAATTAAGAAAATATTGCTCAACTGGTGTTCTTCGAAACAATCCTTATAAAACTCTTCATATTCTACCATCGGTAAATCCGGAACGATACATCCGTCTACGCCTACTTCAGCACATGCTTTACAAAAATTTTCTACTCCAAATTGCAACACTGGGTTTACATATCCCATCAATAAAACAGGAATGGTAACGTTTTTACGCAAATCTTTTAATTGCTCAAACAGCACTTTAAGTGTCATGCCCTGATCTAAAGACTGTTTGCTACTCGCCTGAATTACCGGACCATCGGCAACAGGATCAGAATAAGGAAAGCCGATTTCCAAAATATCTGCCCCTGATCGTTCAAGTGCTTCGGCAATTTGGACAGTATCTCCGATATTGGGATATCCGGCGGTATAATAAATGGATAATATATTTTTCTTCTTTTCGAAGAGTTCTTTTATTCTATTCATTGTTCGAGATTTGAGATCGATGGGATTTGAGACCTGATTATAGTGCTCAATCCTCACCTACAGGTTAAAATATTTAATATAAGTTTCTAAATCTTTATCTCCCCTACCAGAAAGACAAACCACTACATTTTCTCCGCCTTTAAATTGCATTTTTTCTAGATAAGCCAGGGCATGTGCACTTTCAATTGCAGGAATAATACCTTCCAATTGGGTACAAAGTAAACCTGCTTCCAAACTCTCATCATCAGTAATGGATACATATTGGCCACGACCGGTTTTAAATAAATGGGCATGTTGGGGACCAATTCCAGGATAATCCAGACCTGCAGAAACAGAATGGGGTTCTACCACTTGTCCATCTTCCGTTTGCATTAAAATGCTTCTACTGCCATGTAAAACGCCTTCCTGACCTAAATAAGTGGTGGCTGCTGATAAACCGCTGCTTACACCTTTACCTGCTGCTTCCACTGCAATTAATTTCACATCTTCATCATCCATAAAATGATAAAACATCCCCATGGCATTGCTTCCACCGCCTACGCAAGCCAGAACATAATCTGGTTTATCAATTCCGGTTTGCTCTAAAAGCTGCTTTTTAGTCTCCTCAGAAATGATGGATTGAAAAATAGCTACCATATCTGGATAAGGATGCGGGCCTACCACTGAACCAATAATATAATGCGTATCAACAGGGTTGTTAATCCAATCGCGCATGGCTTCATTGGTTGCATCTTTTAGTGTTTTGCTACCGGATGTTGCTGCTACTACTTTTGCGCCCAGCATTTTCATACGGGCCACATTAGGTGCCTGGCGCTCAATATCTACTTCGCCCATGTAAACCACACATTCTAAACCACGGAGCGCGCAAACAGTAGCAGTAGCTACGCCATGCTGTCCGGCACCTGTTTCAGCAATAATCCTTTTCTTTCCTAAACGTTCTGCCAATAAAATCTGTCCGATGGTATTGTTGATTTTATGGGCACCTGTATGGTTTAAATCTTCTCTTTTAAGGAAAATATTAGCACCATATTTTTGCGAGTACCGTTTGGCTAGATATAAAGGCGAAGGCCTTCCTACATAGTCTTTTAATAATTGATGAAACTCCTTTTGGAAATCAGCATCATCAATAATCTTCAAATAATTCTGACGCAGTTCTTCTACATTCGGATACAGCATTTCGGGAATGTAAGCTCCTCCAAAATCACCGTAATATCCTTTTTCATTTACCTTATATTTCATGATATTTCTTTCTAATTCTCGCCATTCAAAAAGAAAAGCGAATGTATATTTATTTACTTCCTTCTATTATCGCTTTAAAAGCACTTACTTTTTCAGCATCTTTCAGGCCGGGTTCAAATTCAAATTTGCTATTAATATCTAATGCATAAAGGCGTAGATCCTGAATTTCTTTAATGGTCTCTGCATGCGCTAAATCTATCCCGCCACTTAAAAAATAAGGTTTTGAGCCTTGGTACGCTGCTAATATCCGCCAATCAAAGGTCTTTCCAGATCCGCCGTGTGCTTTGGTCTTAGTATCAAATAAGAAGTAATCTACGTGTTCGTTATATGCTTCCAGCGTTGAAAAACCGAATTCTTCGTCTACGCCAAAAGCTTTGATCAGCTCTAAATGGGGTAATTGACTTTTTAAATGGGCGCAAAATTCCGGAGATTCACTACCATGTAGCTGAACAGCTTTTAACTTGTTTGTATTTACCTGTTTAGCTACAACTTCAATGGCCGCATTTACAAAAACACCAACCGTTTTAATCTCTTCCGGAATATATTTAATGAGTTCTGCAGATACTTCATTAATAAAACGTGGCGATTGCTCATAAAATATAAATCCAAGGTAATCTGGTCGCAATGCTGCTACAGCTGCAATATTAGCAGCATATTTCATTCCACAAACTTTTAACTTTAGCATGCTAACAATTGTTTGAAGCTATTTAACGCTTTTTTACTCATCAACGATTCTTCTGCTTCGTAATAACAATCTGCAAATGAAGATTCAGGTTTTATGGTTTTAATAGCCAGTGCCGAATTGCATAATACGACGTTATTCTGTACATCAGTGGCCTCACCATTTAAAACATTCATAAATATTTTGGCCGATGATTCAACAGTGTCTCCACCTTTGATATCTTGCGTAGAAACACGCTCAAATCCCATGTCGTTCAGCGTTAAAATGTGTTCTCCTTTATTGGTGAAAGTCTTCACATCGCAGGTAAGTGAAACCTCATCATAGCCTTCTAATGCATGTACAATAGTATAATTTTTATCCGTTTCCTGATATAAATAAGCGTATAAACGAGCGAGTTCTAAACTGAAAACGCCTACCATTTGATATTTGGGATGCCCCGGATTAACCATTGGCCCCAACATGTTAAAAAATGTTTTTACACCGAGTTCTTTACGGATTGGTGCTACAATTTTCATGGCAGGGTTAAACAAAGGTGCATGTAGAAAGCAAATACCCGCACTGTCTAAATTTCGTTTTAAAATATCCTGATCGCTGGTAAAAGTATAGCCCAGGTACTCCATAACATTCGATGAGCCGCAGCCAGATGAAACGCCATAGTTACCATGCTTAGCCACCTGATGGCCTGCACCTGCAACAACGAAAGATGAAAGTGTGGAAATATTAAATGTATCCTTTCCATCCCCTCCTGTTCCACACAAATCAATTAATTCATAATCAGCTAAATCAGTTTTTACACAGATATCCAGCATCGCATCACGAAAGCCCTGTAATTCATCAACTGTAATATTCCGCATGGCATATGCCGTGATAAAAGCGGCAATTTGCGAAGAATTGAATTCACCCTGGGTAATGGAAATCAAAATATTTTTAGCTTCTGCCCGGCTAAAAGTTTTATTCTCGAATAAATGATTTAAAATTTTTTTCATCTCTGTATCAGCTAAGTCCTGCAAATCTATAGGGTTTAAGGACTAAAAATTTTGCATAAAAAAAAGGATTGCTTTTGGGCAATCCTTTGGTGTTAAATAAATATTTTAAAATATACACAATAGAAGTTGCCTAACGAATTTCGTTATGCCACCACCAATTGTTATTTAAGTTTTTAATTATCATGTTATACAGCAAATATTGAGATAGTTTTTTAAATTTCCAAAATCTTTGTGAAAAAAAGTATCTGGTATCAAGCATTGATTATTTTTCGCCTTTCATTTTTCGTCATTGGCACAGATCCAACCCAAACTTTCCACTTTATACTGTATACTTTCAACTTTATACTTTCAACTTTGCACTTTCCACTCATTTATCGCTTATCAGCGGATTTTTCTCCTTAGCAAACAGTTCAAATACTTTTTTATCGGTAAACTTAGGGAACAGTTTATTCATCCAAACTGCAAGTTTTCCTTGTCCTGTCATGATAAGTGTTCTTTTACGCTGTTCAATACCATCTGCAATGTTGCTCGCTACTTCTTCTGCGCTCATCATTTTACCTTCTTCCATACTGGTCTCACCATGTGCCGCACCATCTTTTGAAAGCGCTGCTACCCGAATATTTGAGGTTGTAAATCCCGGACATGCCACCATCACATGCACACCGGTTTTCAACAGCTCAGTGCGTAAAGACTCCATAAAACCATTCATGGCAAATTTAGAAGCTGAATATCCCGTTCTTCCCGGCAAACCGCGGTAACCAGCGATAGACGATACTCCTACTATGCTTCCTTTAGCTTTTAAAATTTCGGGCAAAGCATATTTGGTACAATAAACAGTTCCCCAAAAATTAACATCCATTAAGTTTTTGAGTACTGCCAGGTCTAAATCATTAAACAACGCACGCATAGATAAACCTGCATTGTTAACAAGAATATCAATCTTTTGGAATGAAATCATTGCTTGTTTGATAATCAACTCACAATCTGCCTCCTGGCTTACATCTGCTTGAACTGCAACTGCCCTGATCTGATATTTTTTCTCTAAATCGGCCGTTATTTCACAAAGCGTAACATACTGACGGGCAGCCAGCACCAGGTTTGCTCCACGTTTAGCGAATTCTTCCGCACAAGCTTTACCTATTCCGCTGGAGGCTCCTGTTATGATGATTACTTTATTCTTTAAATTCATTTTTTAGTATCGAGTGTTTAGGATCAAGTATTTAGTATCAAGTATCAAGACAGGGTGTTACACTGCCGGCTTTTATTCTTTAGTAGAATGTTGCACATTCTACTACATTAATTCAATTTTTAAAATAGCGGGTTGCTTCTGCAACTTTATCTGTATTGATGATATCGGCACCTAAACCCTTAAGTAAATCCCAGCAAGCCTGATTATCAGGCGCTCCCCAGAACCGCATGGGTTTATTTAATCGGTGTGCAGACTTAACAACTTTACGAAGTTTCTTTTTGTCGGACTTTGGAATTTCGCCAATTCCCTTCCATTTGGAATAAGTAGCAAAATTATCACTGATCATGGTTACACGTTCCAAATTTTCTGCATTATATTTTGCATGAGGCAATCCATCAAAAAATAGCCATTTAGGATATTGATGAAAGGTCGTACTATCAGGTCTGGCTCCACTGATCACAATTTGAAAAGCATCTGGGTTTTTATCCTTGTTGAATATCTCTCCATATTTTTCAATATCTCTTTTCAATCTGGGATAAACCAAGCTCCAGCTTTCCTTAACATCAATCATCAGTGTTAAACCGTAATTGGTTTTTACCGCTCTAGCCTTATCATTGTTAAACCGGCTTGCCAAAGGTTCCAGATAAAGGCGATCGAGTGTACGGCTAAGGTTTTTATCTTTTTTGCTATGGGCAACGATTAATGAATCTCCAATTAGGAAAATATCGGCCTCTACCTGGGAGGCCTGATAAGCATAGGCTTCGGTGAGTGGACTCGAATGTGTATAATCGTTATGAGAATGAATTTTAACCTGCGCATTTAAACGTATTGTTGAAGCGCAAAAAAGGAGAATTAAGAATATCCTGTACATTATTTCATCATTGCGGTTTCATAAGGTACCCGGGTAATAATCGATCTGCCCAAAGTAATCTCATCTGTATATTCCAGCTCACCGCCAAAGGCAATACCCCTTGCAATGGTGGTAATGGGAACGTTAAACTCTTTTAGTCTTTTATAGAGATAAAATAAAGTGGTATCACCTTCCATATTCGGACTTAATGCCAGAATCACTTCTTTAATCCCACCTGCAGCAACCCGATCTACTAATCCATCAATAAATAAATCGGCAGGGCCAACACCATCCATTGGAGAAATTAAGCCCCCTAAAACATGATAAACGCCAAAATATTGCGCAGTATTCTCAATAGCCATCACATCTCTCGTATCTTCCACCACGCAAATGGTTTCTTTATCACGCTTGTTTGAACTACAAATTTCACAAATCACGTGATCCGATATGTTTCTGCAGATACTACAGTTTTTTATTTCAGCTTTAAGCCTGATCAGCGTATTTCCAAACAGATTAACCTCTTCCTTCTCTTTGCTTAAAAGATGTAACACCAATCTTAGTGCTGTCTTTTGCCCTACCCCAGGTAATTTAGCGAATTCGTTTACCGCATCTTCCAGCAGTTTGGATGAAAAATTCATACTACAAAAATAATTAAAATAGTTGATTTGTTTAAGACCATCAGACTGCTTAAACAGCCGTTGAGTTAGGCACGGCTCCATATTCAGTTCTCAATTCAAGAGCCTCAAATCTCAGCACTCAAATCCCTGCCTCAAATCTTCTATCTCATATTGACATTAGAAGCTAATTTCTTACATTTAACAGCTTAACAAAAAAACTATGTCGCCAACCATCCTATTGTGTTTTTTGATCGGATACTTTTTAGTCCTGATTATTATTTCATTTGTAACTTCTCAAAAATCGTCAGACAATTCTACCTTTTTCATTGCTAACCGAAACTCCAAATGGTACCTGGTGGCCTTCGGTATGATTGGAACAGCCCTTTCTGGCGTAACTTTTATTTCTGTTCCCGGTGAAGTGGGTGCTCCTGCCGGAAATCAGTTTCAATACTTCCAGTTTGTTTTGGGGAATGCAGTCGGTTTTATCATCATTGCTACAGTTTTATTACCGCTGTATTACCGAATGAAACTAACTTCTATATATGGCTATATTGAGCAGCGACTGGGGCATTACAGCTATAAAACAGCTGCTTCCATTTTCTTACTAAGCCGCACATTAGGCTCTGCAACAAGACTTTACCTGGTTGTTATTGTTTTACAACGGTTTATATTCGATACCTACGGAGTTCCTTTTTGGTTAACGGTATTAATTTCTCTGGCGCTAATCTGGTCATACACTTTTAAAGGTGGATTAAAAACGATCATCATTACCGATACCTTACAAACATTCTTTTTGGTACTTTCTGTTTTTCTCACGATATATTTTATTTGTAATAGCCTGGATTTCAATATACCACAAGCCTTTGAGAACATCAAGAGCAGCAGTTATTCTAAAATATTCTTCTGGGATGATTTCATGACCAATAAGTTCAATTTTAGCAAACAGTTTATTGGTGGGATATTCGTTACCATTGCCATGACTGGATTAGACCAGGATTTAATGCAGAAAAACCTGAGCATGAGCACGATTAAAGAGGCTCAAAAGAACATGTTTAGTTTTACCGGTGTATTCGTAATCCTAAATGTTTTTTTCTTAAGTGTGGGTGCACTTCTGTACATTTTTGCCGCTAAAAACGGTATCGATATCCCTTTAGATCACCTTACCGGCAAGCCCAGAACAGATTTATTATTTCCCGAAATTGCGCTTAATAATTTGGGCGCCGTACCGGCAATTATCTTTATGCTGGGCTTAACAGCCGCAACATTTGCTACAACCGACTCGGCCTTAACGGCACTAACCACCTCTTTTTGTGTGGATTTTTTAGGTATGGATAAAGCAGAAAACCTGAACGCAGAAAAAGCAGTAAAGAAACGCCATGCCGTACACGTAGCCTTTTCAATTCTGATGTTTTTGGTCATTATTGTAATCAATGCGTTCAATAGTTCATCTGTAGTAAGCTTAATTTTCCAGATTGCTTCTTACACCTACGGACCACTTTTGGGATTGTATAGTTTTGGTTTATTTGTAAAAAAACGTGGCCTGCATGATAAATTAGTTCCATTAGTTTGCATTTTATCGCCTTTTTTATGTTACTTGCTTGCAACGTATTCTACTCAATTGTTAGGAGGATATGTTTTTAGTGTAGAATTGATTTTAATTAATGGTTTAATCACTTTTATAGGTTTGTTGTTCATTAGTAAAAAGACCGATAAGCAAACCAGATTTTAATTTTAGAATAAAAGTATATGACGAGTGAAGAAAAAATTAGAAGTGCTTTTGAAAATAAAGACTGGCAGGAAATTAAAGTAACAGACTCCTGGCAGATATTTAAAATAATGGCTGAGTTTGTAGACGGCTTTGAAAAACTGGCTAAAATTGGCCCTTGTGTTACCATTTACGGATCTGCCCGTACAGCCCAAACCAACAGGTATTATCAACTGGCAGAACAATGCGGAAAACTTTTAACCGACCGGGGTTACGGAGTAATCACGGGTGGAGGCCCCGGAATTATGGAAGCCGGTAATAAAGGTGCGCATACCAATGGAGGTAAATCGGTTGGTTTAAATATAGAATTGCCCTTCGAACAATTCCATAACAAGTACATCGACCACAATAAACTTTTAGAGTTCGATTATTTCTTTGTAAGAAAGGTGATGTTCATGAAGTATAGCCAGGGCTTTATTGTTCTCCCTGGAGGTTTTGGCACAATGGATGAACTTTTTGAGGCGCTTACACTCATTCAAACAGGTAAAATAGCGCGTTTTCCCATTGTTTTAATCGGCACTGATTATTGGGGTGGTTTAATCGATTGGATCAAAAATACCATGCTCCAAAAAGAGCATAATATTCATGAAGAAGATTTAAACCTCTTCCGATTGGTAGATACTGCAGAAGAAGCTGCCGAACACATTTTCCGTTTCTATGATAAATATGTTTTGAAACCGAACTTCTAATTCGATTTAGCTTTCTAAAACACAAAATAATTAAAGTGCTTGCATTTGTAAGCACTTTTTTATTGCATGATGGTCTTGTAACAACTCAGTAAAACTACTATCTAAAGGTAAAATGAAGGATTAAACCATTTGAAAAAACAATTGGTTTAATTCTATGTTTTTAAATTCTCTTGATAAGAAGAGTGTATTATTAAAATAAATCCTTTGGTGAGATGGAACAGTTATTAAATTGGAGAAAAGGTGTATTTGATAGCAATTATCAGGTATTCAACAAGGGCTTACTGCGGTTCTCATTGAACTTCAGTACCTGGAAAAATGCGGCTATTGCAACAACGCAAAGTGGAATTTATCTTTTAAGAAGTGAAGGTTTTAGTCACCCTGAAACCAGGTTAATTAACAATAAAAATGAAACACTGGCCGTCATCCGTTATGATTGGTTAGCTTTCAAGGCCAAAATTAATTTAACCACCGGTGAGGAGTTAGAATGGACCTTTCAAAATACCTGGTTAAGCAGATGGTCAATTAATAACCACACCGACAAGCAACTTTTATTTAATGCCTCAACCGGGAATGGCCTTGTCCATACCAACGTAGACGACGACCTTTTGATTATCCTGGGCTTATTTATCAGAGAGTACTATGCAAGAATTATTGTGTTGCTAATGCTAATCGTCTTTCTTCCTTTATTTTTCAGGGGCATTTTTTGATCATAGCTGAATTTATATTACTGTAATATATTTTCACGGAAGATGGAAGGGTCAGCATGCTGCATCCACACTCAATACTCAATACTCAATACTCAATACTTGATACTTGATACTAGCACTAACTACTTGATACTAAAAAACTAATCCAATATTTCAAAGATACGCTCTGTTGGACGCGCAATTACACCCCTGTTTCCAGAAATAACTATAGGACGCTCAATGAGACTGGGATTATCGACCATCGCTTTTATCCATTCGTCATCACTAAACGACTTTCCTTTATATTGTTCCTGGTATATTGTTTCTGTTTTTCTGACCAATTCTTCGGGCTTGATGCCTAACTTTTGAATAATCTCTGCTAATGCTTCAAATGTTGGAGGTGTTTCCAGATAATAAATAATTTCGAAATCAAGGCCGCTTTCCTGTAAAATGCTGAGTGCCGAACGGCTCTTGCTACAACGGTTATTGTGATAGAATTTAATCATGATATCAAAAATTATAATCCGCTTACACCACCACTTACCACCAGTTTCATGGCATCTGCAGCACTCATATCTAAATCTACAACCTTATCCCGTTTCACAATACAAAGCTGTCCTGCAAAAGAATAGGAAAGAGGAAAATATACTGCAACATCCTCATGAAGATTCAGTTTTGTCAGGTCGTTTTGAGTTAAAAACCCAATTTTCTTCATACCACCCTCTACTTCAACCAAAACCGGGTGATTAAACTTCTTTTCATCGCCTACAAAGGCCTCGGTAAGATCCTTAATAGATGAATAAATAAAGTTCAGTAAGGGCAAACGGTGTAAAATACGCTGGAACCAGTTATACATGGGCTCAGTTACAAAATTTGTAACAAAAATCCCTGCGGTTAAAATAATGGTAATTACTGTTAATAAACCTAAGCCGGGTATATTCCTGCTTTCTCCCGTTCGTGGATCTACACCCAGAATATTATTAACATTTAACCAGCTATCTACGGTAGTTACCGCCCATACCACAATAAAAATACTGACTGCAATAGGTACAACAATCAATAAACCTTTAATGAGATAATTTAAAATGGCTTTCCCGATTCTGTTCATGCCGCAAAATTAATGTATTTGTTGCATTGTTTTTTGTTTATCTGCTTAATTGTTCAACTGTTTAATTGCTTAACTGTGTAACTGTTTAGTCGTTGAGTTGTTTAGCTGCTGAGTTGAACATATCGCCTAACCAATCACTATTGCCCAATGAACTTAATTGTTTAACTGTGGAATTGTTTAATCGTTGAGTTGTTTAGCTGTCGAGTTGAACATATCGACTAACCAATGACTATTGCCCAATGAACTTAATTGTTTAATTGCTTAACTGTGGAATTGTTTAATCGTTGAGTTGTTTAGCTATCGAGTTGATCGTATCGACTAACCAATGACTATTACCCAATGAACTTAATCGTTTAATTGCTTAACTGTGGAATTGTTTAATTGTTGAGTTGAACATATCGCCTAACCAATGCCCAATGAACTAATTCTATTCATAAAAATATACCCTTTTAACTCTTTGAGAAATATTGGTTAATATTTCATACGGGATGGTGTTGATATCTTTTGCCAACTGTATGATGGTATGGTCATGGTTGAAAACGATGGCTTCATCACCTGACTTAACATCTATGCCAGTCACATCGAGCATCGTCATATCCATACAAATAGAACCGATAGTGGGCACCAAATGTCCATTGATAATCATTTTGCCTACACCATTACCAAATGCGCGACTATAACCATCCGCATAGCCAATTTTTACCGTTGCAATTTTCCCTCCCTTAGGCATTATGCCCCTCCGGCTGTAACCAACAGTTTCTCCAGCTTCCAGTACCTTAACCTGAGTAACCGTAGTTTTAAGAATCATTACCGTTTGAAGGCCCCTGTTTTGAAACAATGCTGAATCAAAACCATAAAGTCCTATACCTAATCGTACCATGTCCATTTGTGCATTTGGCCACCTGCTAATGCCAGAAGTATTGGCTATGTGCAAAAGTGGTTTATAACCTAAAGTATTCACCAATTGATCTGAAATTTGTTTGAACTGATCAATTTGGTATTGCGTAAAACCATCATGTTCGGCTGCATCACTGGCTACCAAATGCGAGAATATACTTTGTACTTTTATTTTGTCATTATTCTTTAACGCTTCTTTTAAGCTACTGATTTCAACACGGTCAAAACCTAATCGATGCATGCCACTATCTATTTTCAAGTGTACCGGATAATTGAAATCGTAATCTGATAAAAACCTGATAAAACTGTTCATAATTTCCAGACTATAAATTTCGGGTTCCAGGCGATGCTTAATAATCGCTTCGAAGGCAGATTCTTCCGGGCTCATCACCATAATCGGCAAAGTAATACCAGCTTTCCGCAAAGCAATTCCCTCATCAGCATAAGCAACGGCCAAATAATCTACCTTATGAAACTGCAGCAAGTTAGCAATCTCGAAACTCCCGCTCCCATACGAAAAAGCCTTCACCATAGCCATAATCTTCACTCCTGGCTGTATTTTAGAACGATAAAACTGCAAATTGCCAACCATAGCGTTCAAATCTATTTCTAAAACAGTATCGTGAATCTTCTGAGTTAGAAGTTTACTAATCCGGCCAAATTCAAATCTTCTGGAACCCTTTACCAATATCGTTTCGTGGCTAAAAGAGATACTTGGAAAAGCTTCAATAAAAGCATTGGTATCATCAAAAAACTGACTATCAATATTAAAGAAACTTTTATAGGCCGCTATGTGCTTTCCTATGCCGATCATTCTGTTTACCTTCTTTTGGATCAGTAATTCTGCAATTTCCTTATAAAGGTCCTGATCCGTCTTCCCGGTCTCGAATAATTCTGAGAGAATAACCGTTTTTTGATCATGCTGATTCTGTTGGTTTAAAAAATCCAGTGCAATGGCCAGCGAGGAGATATCTGCACTGTAAGAATCATCAATTATCGAACATTGATTAATTCCATTTTTCAATTCTAACCGCATACTCACCGGACTAATTTTTTCCAACCTCAAATCAGCTTGTTCCGGTGTGTATCCCATTGCCAATAGTGTTGCCCAGCAAATCATTCCATTTTCTATCGAGGCACGATCTTTAAAAGGGAGTATACATTCTATTTCGGTATGCTGATAAAGCGCACGGAGATAACAATTCCCTTCAATTGGCTCTACCGCAATAATTTGCAAATCAGCAGCTTGCTTACTACTCCAGCTAAAATGTCTTTTTCCTGGAAGTTGCTTTGCATTAATTTCTGTTATGTATTCTGGAGAATAAATGAGGAGATCGGCATGCTTAAAAAGCTTTAGCTTTTCCAATAATTTTTCCTTTTTAGAGCTAAATCCTTCTGCATGGGCCTCTCCTATATTGGTCAAAATCCCGATTTCGGGATGAATAATTTCTTCCAGGGCTTCCATCTCGTTAACGGCGGAAATTCCCGCTTCAAAAATCCCTAAATTGTTTTCAGGTGTTATCTGCCAAACCGATAAAGCCGCACCAATTTGAGAATTATAACTTTTAGGACTACGAACGATATTAAAGTCGACTGCCAGGAGCTGGTATAACCATTCTTTAACAATTGTTTTTCCGTTACTTCCTGTAATACCTATAGTTCTTAAATCAAATTGTGAGCGGTGGTAGGCGGCTAATGTCTGCAGCGCTTGTAATACATCAGCAACTATAATGAAGTTACAACCGGGATATTGATCAACATACTTTCTATCGCTGATTACAAAATTTCTGATTTCTTTTTGGTAAGCATCCTTGAGAAACTCATGTCCATCGCGATGTGATTTCAGTGCAAAAAACAAAGAGTTTTCAGGAACCAGGATAGAACGGCTATCAATAACCAGGTATTGAATAATTGCTTCGCTATCTACAAAAACGGCATCGGCATTTAAAACTTGAACAACTTTAGAAACAGTATATATTGAGGTCGACATCCTTTATAATTTCAAAAAATTACAATATGGTTTTATTTTTTACGAATTTCAGCAATTAATTATGAAAAGTAGTAACCAAGCCCCGATTTTAGACAAAAAACAAGCACTGGTAAAGGCCGAACATTTTTGTGCTTATCAGGAACGTTCGCAAAAAGAAGTAAGGTCCAAACTTCTAGACTGGGGAATGCGTGGTGATGAGTTGGAAGAAATTATCAGTGATTTAATTTTAAATAACTTTTTGAACGAAGAACGCTTTGCCATGAACTATGTATCCGGAAAATTCAACATCAAAAAATGGGGTCGCATAAAAATTAAACAGGGCCTAAAATTAAAGGGTGTTCCGGAAAAACTCCTTCAAAAAGCATTGTACAGTATAGATGATGATGCTTACGAGAAAACACTAGCAGATTTAGCGGTAAAAAAAAGTAATCTACTCCATGAAAAAGACATATTCAAGCGGAAAATGAAGTTGATGTACTATCTACAGTCGCGGGGTTTTGAAAATGATTTAATTTTAGTTGTACTGAAAGCCAGCAATTTAAATTAAATATTAAATTTTTAATAAAAAATCCCTTGACAGAAATAGAAATCTCTCTATATTTGCATCACCAAAACGAAACACAGTATCGGTTTTGTAAATGCGAAAGTAGCTCAGTTGGTAGAGCACGACCTTGCCAAGGTCGGGGTCGCGAGTTCGAATCTCGTCTTTCGCTCTAAAAGCCTTCTTTACCGGAGGCTTTTAAATTTAAAAGGTTAATCACCTGCTCGGGTGGTGGAACTGGTAGACACGCAGGACTTAAAATCCTGTGACCCTAAAAGTCGTGCGGGTTCGATTCCCGCCCCGAGTACAAAAGCTTCGAAATCTTCGAAGCTTTTTTTGTTTTCAATAGCCTCATCAATACTCTTCAAGAAGGCCTTTATCAGTATATTGCTCTAAAATATCCTTGAATGATGTTAAATTTTTAAATTCTGCAGTCTCTGATGGATGATCCAAACTATAATTCATATCCCCTTCTTCCTTCAAGCATTTTAATTCAATATATTTTTGATCAAAATTATTCACCAGTTTGAAGTATTCAATATCCTTCCAAAATCTAAATTCATCTCCAAATACCTCAATACCATCAGGATTAATTTTTATTAAGGGCTTTTCCTTTTGTATATCTATTATTCTTTTTATCCTGCTCCATAAGCGCCATCCGGCAAAAGCGACCAGGAGAAAAAGAAAAAATAAAAATCCACTGTCTTCAGGAGACCGATATCCATCGCTCTCGATATACAAGCCAACGAACCATATGAGCACACAGGATAAAAACAAAAAATTCAAGAAAACATAAAAATAATGCTGTCCAGATACAGGTTTATCTGCATATATAACCAGGGTATTGCTCTTCTTTTTATTCAATGTTTATGTAATTAGAAGCCATTTAAGCATTAAAAATTCAGTTAATTTATAGTAAAGCGGGAAATCAGCAATTTATTACGACATTATTTTAGCAAAACACATTTTCACTAAAATACTTATAACTAATCAAATGCAGCAATTAAAGTCAAAAGACAGTACAAACCGACAAGATTATTTTTAATTATTTTTTGATTTAAATTATAAATATCTATATTTGCAACCCCAACGAAAACATAGCATATGTTTTCGTTTAGGCGAAAGTAGCTCAGTTGGTAGAGCACGACCTTGCCAAGGTCGGGGTCGCGAGTTCGAATCTCGTCTTTCGCTCCAAAAGCCTTCTTTACCGAAGGCTTTTAAATTTAAAAGGTTAATCACCTGCTCGGGTGGTGGAACTGGTAGACACGCAGGACTTAAAATCCTGTGACCCTAAAAGTCGTGCGGGTTCGATTCCCGCCCCGAGTACAAAAGCTTCGAAATCTTCGAAGCTTTTTTTGTTTACAGGTATTTTACAATTAATGTTGTAAATATCATCCTTCCGGCACCCTACATTTGTCGCATTCACCTACTCATAGATTTAATAACACCTGCTATCTTTACGATATAAAATTTAAACATTTATGGAAACAGCAAAAACAATTAGCATCACGGTATCTGCAACAGTAAATGCTCCGGTAAGTAAAGTATGGGAATTCTGGTCAGAACCTGCACACATCACCCAATGGACCAACGCATCTGATGACTGGCATGCACCTTATGCAGATAACGATTTACGCAAAGATGGAAAATTTAAAACTACAATGGCTGCTAAAGACGGAAGCATGAGTTTTGATTTTGAAGGTGTATATAGCAATGTTATAGTGAATGAGTTAATTGAATATGGCATGGCTGATGGCAGAAAAGTTGCTGTAAGTTTCAAGGGTGATGGTGATACAACTGAAATTATCGAATCCTTTGATGCAGAAAATACAAACCCTGTAGAAATGCAAAAAGGAGGCTGGCAAGCGATTTTGAACAACTTCAAGAAGTATGTCGAAGAGCAATAGCTATTGAATCCATAGATGCAGTCTTTAGTCATCATAAAACTCATTGGAGTTGGAATCTGTTTTTTCAATGTTTAACAGCGAAAAACCAGCAATCATTCAATGTAACTTTTAAGTAGCAGCTACTAAATTCGCGCAAGCTTGTTTATATTGTATTACAATTCAAAACCTAGCTCATGGATCAGAAAATCATCAACCTTTACGACCAGTATACACATAGTCAGTTAAACAGAAAAGACTTTATGAAAAAACTGGCCATTCTGGCGGGAAGTACAGCTTTAGCTTTGACAATCTTACCCATGCTGGAAAACAACTATGTTGCTGCTGCCGATTTTAATAGTGATGATATTGAAACAGAAAACATTACTTATCCTGGGGTTGAAGGAGAAATGAAAGCTGTTTTAGCCAGACCTAAGGGCAAAAAGAAGTTGGGCTGTGTGGTAGTGATTCATGAAAACCGGGGCTTAAACCCACATATTATTGATGTAACCAAAAGAGTCGCAGCTGAAGGTTTTATTGCCCTGGGGGTAGATGCTTTATCTCCTTTAGGTGGTACACCTGCAGATGAGGACAAAGGACGCGAACTCATTGGCAAACTTGACCCCGAGAAAAACCTGCAAAATTACCTTAAAGCATTAGAATATCTGCGCAACAGAAAAGATTCAAATGGCAAGGTTGGCTGTGTAGGTTTTTGCTGGGGTGGTGCCATGGCAAACAAACTTGCCGTTAATGATCCTAAATTACAAGCAGCTGTGGCTTACTATGGATCCCAGGCTAATGTTACCGATGTGCCCAGGATTAAAGCAAGCCTGATGCTTCATTATGGAGGTTTAGATGAACGCATCAATGCAGGGATTCCCAATTACGAAAAGGCTTTAAAAGAAAATAATATCGATTATCAACTTTTCATTTACGATGGGGTAAACCATGCCTTTAACAACAACACTTCTCCTACCCGTTATAACGAAGCGGCAGCTAAACTGGCCTGGAGCCGAACAATAGGCTTATTTAAATCTAAATTAGTTTAATGATAATTGATAAATCCTTCCCTTTTCGCCTGCTAAAATAAATGATTTTCCCTTTTTAACCGGCTGGATGGCATTAAAGCTCTGGTCTGATATCTTCTTCCAGGTATTTCCGCCATCATAGGAAATATCAGTACCAGAAGTTCCGGTAGCAACCAGCGTTTTAGCATTTAAATAAGCTACACCTGAACGATAACCAGAAATCGGCATTTTGGGTTTTTGCCAGGTTTTACCCCCGTCGGCGGTTAGCAGTATATTATTATCGTTTTCTTTGTCTTTAAGGTAATTCCCACCTACAACTACACCATGTTTGGCATCGTAAAAATCGATTGAAAATGGACCTGTAGAGTTCTCCCCCTGCAAGATCGGGCACTTAAAAACCTTCCAGGTTTGACCATAGTCTGCACTGAAATAAACATTAGATACTTTTCCCCCGGTAGCAACCCATACTTTACCACCCGCTTGTGTTTTAATGGTGGTTCCACTCGCTGCAAAGGCGGCCTCTCCCTCTGCCATTGCCAATACCAAATTGCCCGAAATATCCTTCCAGGTTTCTCCGGCATTCAGGGTTTTAAGCAATTGCATTTTACCTTTAATCGGATCACCGAAAACGATACCTTTATCTCGTCCCCAGAATCCCATTCCATCTAAAAATATAGCTGAATCTAAGTTCTTGTAATGCTCAGTCCAGCTTTTACCTCCATCTATAGTTTTTAAAATAAAAGCTGGCGACCCTGCATTAACAATAATGGCTTGTTGATCGTCAAAAGCTTCAATATCTCTAAAATCCAGCTTTTCAAAACCCACAGGTTTCATCCAGTCGAAGCTAAGTCCACCATCAGTAGATTTCCCAACAGAACCATTACTTCCACTTGCCCAGATTATTTTATCGCTAACCACACTTAACCCACGTAAACTGGTCTTGTTGTTTTCGGTAAGCGCTTTAAATGTAGTGGTCTGTGCTACACAAAAAAAAGGTGCCCAAAACAGGCACCAAAGTATTTTTTTCATTTGATTATTTTACCCTTCTAAATGTTTCTGAACGTCCTAAAAGTGATATTCCGATGTATCCCCTTACATTTAAAACATCATTTCCCTTTAAAGTCATATTACAACTGTAAGTCTTTCCACTCTTCGGATCATATATTGTACCGGCAGTCCATTTTTTATCGTCATAAACGAAGTCTTTTAAGATTTCCAGATTTAACAGCGGTCTTCTCTGTAACTTTTCATCAGGATTCTTCGCATCTAACTTAGGTTTTCCATTCAGGTTGGGCTCTTTCATCCAGGCCAGTTTGCCATAATACTTATCCCCTTTCTTATAAATTTCAATCTGTCCTTCGCCTGATGGATTTAGCCATTTACCTAAAATCGCATCTTTACTTTGTGCCAGCGCGGAAAAAGAGGTGACAATAAACAGCAACATGAATAATGGTAGCTTTCTCATTTTTTATTTACAGTTAGTTATTAAAGATAATGAATTGGATTTATCTCAAAACAATTTCCCGGGACAAATGATTAAGTTTTTTTTAAAAAAGATATCCATCATTGAAAAGTAACAATTCTGCGTTATTTGATTTGCATAATTATTGATTTGAACCGAATACTTTGCTTATAGCACCTTGTAATAAATTTGCCGTGTAATTTTCACACTATGTCCCGAACAGCAATACGTTATTTAGCATTTGGATTACTTTTTTTCAATACTTTAACTACCAACGCTCAAACATTAAGCTTGAAACAAGCCGTCAATGCAGCGCTTAGCAATTATGGCACAATCAAGGCAAAAAACAACTATGCTCAGGCCTCGAAATCTGGTGTAGTACAGGCGAAGCGAGAATATTTGCCCAATCTGAATCTCAGCGCCCAACAAGACTACGGAACCATTAATGGTCAGAATGGGCCACAGTATGGTCTGGGTGGATTGGGAACAGCCTCCTCGGGCCCGGCCTTGTCATCACAAAACTGGAACGCAGCTTTTGGGGCATTGTACCTGGCTAATGTAAATTGGGATTTCTTCAGCTTTGGCAGGATCAATCAGCGAATAAAAATTGCTGATGCGATTTATAAAAGAGATCAAAACGATTTGGAACAAGAGAAATTTCAGCAAGAAATTCGTGTTTCCGCTGCATACTTAAATTTATTGGCAGCTCAGCGACTGACTAAATCACAACAAAAAAACTTAGAAAGAGCAATAACCTTTAAAAACACGGCAGTAATCAGGGCAAAAAATGGATTGATTGCAGGAGTAGACTCGTCATTTGCTAAAGCTGAAGTATCCAGCGCCAAAATTGCGTTAACCAAAGCGCAAGATCTGGAGCAGGAACAAGCCAATAAACTAGGGTTTTTGATGGGGGAAACAGCTACCACCTATACACTGGACACCAGTTCAATCAGTAGAATTCCAATCAACATGCTTAATGATACTGCAGTAAAAAACAGCCATCCTGTCTTAAAGTTTTACCAGAAACGGATAGAAGTAAGTAATGAACAGCTGGGTTATTACCGCAGACTTTACTACCCCAGCTTCTCATTATTTGGTGTATTTCAGGGACGTGGTTCTGGTTTTAGTTCAGACTATCTAATTAACCAACATGCCTACACCAGAAATTACTTTGATGGGACCAATCCCGTACGCGGAAACTATTTGATTGGAATAGGAATGACCTGGAACCTGTCTGGTTTATTGAAGAATGCCCCTCAGGTACGTTCGCAACAGTTTATCAGTGAAGGGCTTAAACACGAATATGAGCTCGCCGATCAACAATTGAAAGCGCAACTCGCACTGGCGGATAATAAGTTAAAAAATGCCCTGGCCAATTATACAGAAGCACCCATACAGGTAAAGGCAGCTTCAGATGCCTATCTGCAAAAAAGCACCTTATATAAAAATGGCTTAACAACCCTGGTCGACCTGACCCAGGCACTTTTCACCCTGAACCGTGCAGAAACCG
This sequence comes from Pedobacter sp., assembly GCF_965279535.1. NCBI lineage: Bacteria > Pseudomonadati > Bacteroidota > Sphingobacteriia > Sphingobacteriales > Sphingobacteriaceae > Pedobacter > Pedobacter sp. Next base: position 5,184,487 of record NZ_OZ257244.1, on the reverse strand, counting down.
ACCGCGATATTGCTTACACTAATGTTTGGCAAGCGCTATTACTGAAATCAGCAGCGTTAGGGAACTACGACTTATTTATAAATGAATTTTAATCCAGCTTACTACAAATGAACTTAATACGTTTCGCACTTCGCAAACCCATTTCCATCCTCGTATTAGTTGCAGGATTATTCTTTTTCGGTATTGGTGCCATCAAGCAGATTAAGGTTGATATTTTGCCGCAAATGAATTTGCCGGTGATTTATATTGCACATCCTTTTGGTGGTTACACGCCAACCCAAATGGAGGCTTATTTTGGCAAACAATACATCAATATCTTGCTTTTTGCTAATGGGATTAAAAGCATTGAAACCAAAAATACCCAGGGTTTAATGCTTATGAAACTTACCTATTACGAAGGAACCAATATGGCCCAGGCAGCCTCAGAGCTTAGTGCACTCTCCAACAGGGCACAGGCCATATTTCCGCCGGGTTCACAACCTCCTTTCATTATCCGCTTCGATGCCTCTTCACTTCCTATCGGACAGCTCGTACTGAGTAGCCCTGTAAGAACCAATAATGAGTTGCAAGATATGGCCAACACCTACGTACGTTCGTCATTTACAGCTATTCCAGGATTGTTAGCCCCGGCACCTTTTGGGGGAAGTCCCCGTACCATTGAGATTAATGTAGACCCAACACTCTTAAGGTCTCATAATCTTACTGTAGACCAGGTGGTTGAGGCAATCCGGTTAAATAATCAAACTGCGCCATCAGGAAATGTCAGGATTGGCGACAAAAACTACATTACCCCTACCAATTACACCATTAAAAAAATAAAGGACTTTGAAACCATCCCACTGTTTAAAGGAGGTGTGCAAAATCTTCTATTGAGGGATGTGGCAACCGTTAAAGACGGAGCTGATTTAACGGCCGGTTATGCTTTAATAAATGGCAAACGTTCTGTTTATCTAAGCATTGCCAAATCGGGTGATGCATCCACCTGGGATGTGGTTAAAAAATTAAAAGAGAATTTGCCCGCCATTCAGAATACGCTTCCAGAAGATGTTAAGCTATCTTATGAATTTGACCAGTCGGTTTACGTCATTAATGCAGTAAAAAGTTTGATCAGCGAAGGTGCCATCGGAGCAATTCTTACAGGTTTAATGGTTTTGCTTTTTTTAGGCGACAAACGCGCGGCGCTCATCGTAATTTTAACTATTCCTACTTCTATTATTGCGGGTGTTTTATTCCTCAAACTCTTCGAACAAACGATCAACATCATGTCATTGAGTGGTTTAGCATTAGCTATTGGTATTTTAGTAGATGAATCAACAGTGACGATTGAGAATATCCATCAACATTTTGACATGGGTAAACCCAAAGCGCTGGCCATTTGGGATGCCTGTAAAGAAATTGCATTTCCTAAATTATTGATCCTGTTTTGTATACTGGCGGTATTTGCACAGGCATTTACCATGTCGGGCATTCCGGGAGCTTTATTTTTACCATTGGCACTTGCCATTGGTTTCTCCATGATTGTTTCTTTTTTCTTATCTCAAACTTTCGTGCCTATTATGGCCAACTGGCTGATGATCGCCCATCCAAAGAAAGGAGCATCCCAGCACCCCGGAATTACACAGGATGAGGCCGATTTTGTGGCTACCGGCTTGCCACTTGAAAGCGAAAGAGATACTTTAAATCAGAAGAAAATACTGGTTGAGCGGGAAGATTTCAATAACGATGGCAAGATTTCCTATTTCGAGCGCTTCAGAAATCGCTTTATGCGGTTCATTGATCGAATCCTACCTCATCGAAAATCTGTTGTATTGATGTATCTCGTGTTGGTTATTGCTGCCGCAGCATTACTTCTGGCCAATATCGGGAGAGATGTATTACCTAAAGTGAATTCCAGCCAATTCCAGCTCCGCATGCGTGCACCCGATGGAACGCGTTTAGAACGTACTGAAGAGAAAGCCAATAAAGTGCTTGCCGAACTAAAAAACATGGTTGGTACAGGGCATCTTTCTATTTCCTCAGTTTATGTAGGTCAGCATCCGGCACTCTTCTCCGTTAACCCTATCTATCTCTTTATGGGTGGGCCGCATGAAGCTGTTTTTCAGGTAAGTTTGAAAGATTACCACGTAGATATGGACGAATTTAAAGATAAACTCAGGGCCCGAATCAAAGAGATGATGCCGGAGGTTAAACTTTCATTCGAGCCAATTGAACTTACAGAAAAGGTTTTAAGCCAGGGTTCCCCCACTCCCATGGAGGTTAGGATTACCGGAAAGAATAAAAAGCTAAACGAAAAATATGCGAATAAAATCTTGTCTGAATTAAAGGAAATCCCGTACATGCGTGATGTTCAGATTGCGCAACCCATAAAATATCCATCACTTAATATTAATATTGACAGAACCAGGGCAGCGCAATTAGGCGTAGACATGAGCGACATAGCCAAATCATTGGTGGCTTCTACCTCTTCATCACGTTATACGGATAAAAATGTTTGGTTAGATGAAAAAATAGGGCTTACCTATAACGTTCAGGTACAGGTTCCTTTAAATCAAATGCACAGTAAGGATGATATTGGCGAAATTCCACTATTAAGAAATGCAACCCGACCGGTGTTGAGTGATGTTGCTACTATTGATGCAGATACCACTTATGGCGAAAATGATAACCTTGGGGCAACCCCTTATTTATCAGTTACGGCACACCTATATCATACTGATCTGGGAACTGCCACTAAAGATGTGAATAAAGCCATTAAAGATGTGGGTGAACTACCGAGAGGATTAATCATTAGTCCAATTGGCTTAAGCAAAGTGCTCACAGAAACCCTGGACAGTTTGCAATCTGGCTTATTTGTGGCAATTGTTGTCATATTTTTAATGCTCTCGGCTAATTTCCAATCCTTTAAAGTTCCATTGGTTATTTTAGCAACTGTACCAGCCGTTGTATTGGGATCACTGCTTTTGCTTACTCTAACAGGCTCTACACTCAATCTTCAATCTTACATGGGAATTATCATGTCTGTCGGGGTTTCAATAGCCAATGCTGTGTTGCTGATTACCAACGCAGAGCAACTGAGAAAAAATAATGGAGATGCTTTAGCCTCTGCAAGGGAAGCTGCAGCACTCAGGTTGCGCCCAATTATTATGACCAGTGTGGCCATGGTGATGGGTATGTTACCTATGGCGATTGGACATGGAGAAGGCGGCGATCAGGTCTCTCCGCTGGGCAGAGCGGTAATTGGAGGTTTAGTGGCATCAACTTTTGCCGTATTAATTATCCTTCCACTCGTTTTTGCATGGGTTCAGGGTAAAGTCTCCACAACATCTATCTCGTTAGATCCGGAAGATGAAGAAAGCACACACTATATAAAAGGTTTAAAAGAAAATAAATAAACGATCATCAGGAATGAAAACAAACATATTTCACATCTCCATAATCAGCACTGGCATATTGGCATTAACCAGTTTATATGGATGTGGTAGTGCCGAAAGTAAAGCAGAACCAGCAAAAGAAAAAAAGACAGTGATAAGCACCTTTAATCTTAAAAAAGATAAGCTTTCAACTGCTTTAAACTTACCTGGCGAATTGATTGCCTTGCAACAGGTAGATTTATATGCCAAAGTAAGTAGTTTTGTTCAAACCCTGAAAGTAGATATCGGTTCTGAAGTAAAAAAAGGGCAGTTGTTAATGACTTTGGAAGCTCCAGAACTGAGTTCTCAAATGGCTGCTGCAAGATCCCGTCTAAAATCACAGGAAGCACTTTACACTGCAAGCAAGGCTAACTATAATCGATTATACGAAACCAGTAAAACTCCCGGAACCATTTCTACAAACGATTTAGATCAGGCTATGGCCCGAAGAAACTCAGATTTGGCTCAATTTGAAGCTGCAAAGGCAGCTTTAAAAGAAGTTGGTGCAATTCAAAATTATCTGGAAATTCGTGCACCTTTTAGCGGCATCATTTCTGCCAGAAATGTGAATTTAGGTGCCTATGTTGGGCCATCAGGTAAAGGTTCAGAATTGCCATTATTTACTCTTCAGGATCAGCGCAATCTACGTTTGGCCGTTTCTATCCCTGAAATTTATACAGGTTACCTGAAAGCTGGAGATGAAGTAAGCTTCAGTGTTAAATCGCTACCCAGCCAAACCTTCAAGGCCAAAGTAAAACGACTTTCGGGTGCATTAGACCTTCGTCTACGTTCAGAACGTGTGGAAATGGATGTTCCTAATCTCAGTAAAACATTACTGCCGGGTATGGTAACCGAAATTAATATACCCTTACCTGCTAATGCGAGCACATTTATTGTAAATAAAAAAGCAACGCTTGATACCAGCGAAGGCCTGTTTGTACTGAAGGTTAGCGGGGATAAAATAGAGAAAGTAGCCATAAAAAAAGGTAGGGAAACTGATGATCAGGTTGAAATATTCGGAGATTTGAAAGAAGGTGACAAATTAGTTGCAGAACCGAGCGAGGAAATGCACGATGGTATGAGCATTAAGTTATAAATTTGTTTCTAATTCGGTTTAATCATGTTAGCCAGGCAACAAGAGCTTTATACAGTTAATAAAAGTGAATCCCTTGAAGATTTCTACAACCGGTTAAAAATTAACCGCCCTGAAATGGTTATGCCCAGCTTGAGCATGGTTAAGGATATGGGACATTTTAATGTATTTAGAAGATCTAACTACTGCTCCATCACCCCTTCCCCCTATAGCCGAAGAGATTTCTATAAGATTTCACTCATTATCGGATCAGGAATCCTGCATTACCCCGATAAAAGTATCGAAGTAAAAGAGCGTGCTTTGTTGTTTACTAATCCTAATATTCCCTATGCATGGGAAGGTATTTCTGAAAAACAAGCAGGTTATTTTTGCCTTTTTACCGATAATTTTATCCATTCGCGTAATGAAAGTTTGAGAGAATCGCTTTTATACCGCATTAACGATCATCCAATTATAGATATTAATAAAGCACAGGAGCAATGCTTAGACGTACTCTTTACTAAAATGATGGAAGAAATGGATGGCGAGTATGTACATAAATATGACCTGTTGCGCAATTATGTACAACTTGTGGTTCATGAAGCGTTAAAAATCCTGCCTTCAGACCAGGTTGCCAAACCGAGCACAGCTGCAGTGCGTTTAACTTCATTATTCATTGAGCTATTGGAAAGGCAGTTTCCAATAGGCTCCACAGATCATAATTTAACACTTAAAACTGCGCACGACTTCGCTGGCAGGCTATCCGTACACGTAAATCATTTGAACCATGCGGTAAAAGAAGTAACAGGAAAAACGACTTCTGAACATATCTCCAGGAGAATTGCTACAGAAGCCGTTGCCTTATTGAAGCATACTGAATGGAATATTGCCCAAATTGCTTATTGCCTGGGTTTTGAATACCCCGCTAATTTTAATATTTTCTTCAAACGCCAGATGCAGTGTACGCCTGGATTTTTCAGGAAGTAAAGAGTTGTTTAACTGTCCAATTGTTTAACTGACTAGACGCCTGAATTGCAAACTGAAAACTGTTAACTGAAAACTGTTTAATTGCTGAACTGTTTAACTGTCCAATTGTTTAACTGACTAGACGCCTGAATCGCAAACTGAAAACTGTTAACTGAAAACTGCCAACTGAAAACTGCCAACTGAGAACTGAAAACTGAACTACTTCGAAACAATTGGCAAATATTTATGGCGATAGGCGTAAAAAAGGAACAAATTGAATAAAAGCATCACACCAACCATCGGCAAATCTTTCGGAGCTAAACTGGCGTGATAAAGAAAGATGTTAAGTGTTACCGGAAAAATGATTAGTGCTGCCAGTGGAGCAGTTCTTCCGATTAACAACAACACACCCGCCACAAGTTCGGTAGCCTTGATTAGTGTCATTAAGTATCCCGATGCCATAACACCTGTCATAAAAGTGGTTTGGTCTGCTGTCATTTTGGGTGGATCAGGCATATAGTTTGCAAAATAACTTACCGAAGCAAATAAATACATGGCTGCTAAAAGCACTCTTACAATAATAACTGCGATTTTCATATTTTATAATTTAGGTTTATCTGATTAAAAATAACAAAAAACATAAAGATATCATGTTTTTTATCAACAACTTAGCGCTTAATTATTTACGATCGTACTCATAATTAATCATCCATTGAACATCAAATTTATCGGTTATCATACCAAAAAGTGCACCCCAAAACATTTTTTCCAAAGGCATTTCAACCCTTCCTCCTGCTGCAAGTCCACCAAATAAGTGCTGTGCTTCTGTTTCACTTTCTGCATCGATACAAATAGATATTCCAGTGCCATAAGTAACGGCAGGCATAGGCGGCATAACATCTGTTCCCATTAAAATGTTACCACCCACAGGCAGGGCAACATGCATAATCTTATCCTGATCAGCGACTGGCATTTCTCCGCACCCTGGTGTATCCTTAAAACGTTGCAAGGTTAAAAACTCTCCACCAAAAACAGATTTATAGAAGTTAAATGCTTCCTCGGTGTTACCATTAAAATTCAAATATGTATTTATTGCTTTCATTGTTATTTTATTTTTCTTCCTGTTGGAAGGTTATTATTAATTTGTATTCACTAAACTTATCCACGCTGTTACTATCTTTTGAAGCGCTTCCTTTTGCACTTCAATATCATCAAGGCTATAAAATCGCGCTTCCCGCCTATCTTTCCAACTACCTGATAATAAAGGTGATTCGATCATATTACCCTCATAAAAGATAAAAATGAGCTGTACATACCCTTTTGCGCGAAGATTGAAGGCTGCCATATCCTTATGATAATAAAAACTTGGTGCATTCCATTTCACACGTTCCGCTAGCTTTTCATCCGCCTGAAGAATAATTGAGCGTAACCTTGCCACTTCAACCTTAAAAGGATGCTCAAGGTTATCCATAAAGGTGTCAACCCGTTCTTTACCTGAAAGTTTATTTTGAACGCTCATATTTTTACAGTTTACTAAGACTGATATCCATCCACTTCTTCCAGCAGTTATTTTCGTACTGCTCCCATACCCCTACAATTTCATTATCCTTAAATTTACCTTTAAATCGAAGACCATCTGCTTCAATATTAATTTTATTATGCTCTATTTTCATAGCGGAAATAGAAATATTTCCCTCGTTATCAAATGATTGAGCTCTGAACACATCTTCCAGCTCATCGTAGTGAAAAATCTCTATAGATTTAGAAATCCGATCACCAATTCTCACATTTACATGATGGAGCAAAAAAAAGTTACCATCGAGCCATTCGTAAGCATCCGAACCTTGAATAATTGTGCCATTTGGTAGGGTCCCCTCCGTCTTCCAATTACCTACAAAGCCATTTAACAAATCTAAAGCACTGTTTCTCATGCAGTTTCTGTTTTCGCGTCCTTCAGCTGTTCAATCATCTTATTCAGCTGATGAGTATGTCTCCTGGTGTGGTAAACGATAAAATAAATAACCTCTAAGCGGGTTAAGTAACCAAAAACGGGCAATTCAAAGGCTGTACACGTTTTGGTCCAATCCAATTTCCCAACTGTATTGGTCAGTTTATTTTCTACAGCCTTGAGATCAGTACGCAGCCGATCGTAATCATAATCCTTCAGAATTGGATAAACGAAGTCGGGAGATTTCATCTTGTTATTCAGATCTTCTAAAATGGTTTTTATTTGCGTTGCATTCAGGTCTGCCGGCCTGCTGGTTTCGGTTGTTGGCCCATTAAACACATCTGTAAAGCCATCATTTGCCATTGCCATGTGTTTCACTAGCTGGCCTACTGTCCAGCTTCCGGGAAAAGGCACTTCATTAATTTGTTCTTTTGGGCAGGATAAAAAAGTCGATTCAAAAGCTGCTAAGGTCGACCTTAAGTCATTAATTAAATTTTCCATCTTTTTTACATATAGTTCATACCCGGATATCCTAATAACCTGCGCCAAAGTGCAACCTGGCCTATACAGTTGGCTTCGCGGTAAGCTGTAAATGAAATCATATCAAAGTAAGTCATGTCCATTCCAGGCATCTCAAACTTGCTTGTCAATTGTGCTTCATCTGCATTTTGCAGAACTTCCAATAAAATGGGTGAAATCAGATTCCAGTCTTCTTTAAATGCTTCCAATGTTGGGTAGGTTGCTTCATCGATAATCCCTTTATTATCCACGAATAAATCTCCTGTTTTAGATTGCACTTTTTTACCCAGCGACTCTGCCAGAAAAAATCTCCCCTGCACAATGCTTCCTGTAATCCAGGCGATATGATTGGCTTTCGTATCTAATCTTTTTTGAGCGTCAGTTTGAGCAATACCATCTAAAGCTCTCAGTAAGAAATCGGTATGCATCTCATACAATACCAATGTCCCATATAACTTGCTACTTTTTGGTTCTTTTTTCATTGTCTTTCCTTGGTTGATTAATTAATTTAAAGTTACAGGGAAAGGAGCGCTCAAGCAGTTGCCGGAAAAGTCAATATTAGGGGGTATTTAAGACATTTTTCCTATATTTACTTTCTACTCTAACCCAATAAATATGAAAAACGTAGGTATTTTACTTACCAGGCAATATAAATTATTGAGCATTGCTGCCATTTTAGATGTTTTTGATACAGCGAATCGATTTCAAACAGAAATGGGCTTAGAAAAACCTTACGAACTCAAATTAATCAATTTAGAAGACAATACGGATGGTTTCTTTAACAGATATGCGATGCAATCTTTAAAAGATGATCAAAGTTACCAGCTGATTATTATTCCTGCATTTTCTACTGATGATATCCGGACCGCACTCTCACAAAACGCAGCCTTCATTCCATGGCTCACCCATCAATATCAGCAAGGAGCTGAGATTGCTACCGTTTGTACCGGTGCTTTTTTATTGGGTGCAACAGGTTTGTTGGATGGCAAAGTAGCAACAACCCATGTGGATGCGAGCAATGCTTTTTCCAGTGCCTTTCCGCATGTTAAACTCAAAGCCGATAAAACGGTAACCCAGGATGGCCGCTTGTATACCAGTGGTGGTGCAACCTCCTCGTTCCACTTATTACTATACCTTTTACAAAACCATTGTGGCAAAGACATAGCCATTAAAGCAGCGAAAGTATTCGCCATTGATATGGACAGGAATAACCAGGCTTACTTTAGTTCTTTTCAACCGATCAGGCACCATAACGATGACCTGGTTGCTTCCGCACAAGAGAAAATCGAAAGCTGCTATCAGGATGTAGCCACTATTGAAGAAATGATAAAAGATATTCCATCAAGCAGAAGAAATATTGTACGTCGTTTTAAACAGGTTATTGGCATAACGCCAATAGAATATCTTCAGCAAACTCGTATCGAAGCTGCAAAGAAGCTTTTAGAACAAACCGGTCAGCAAATGACAGAGGTAATTTACAATTCAGGATACAATGATCCCAAAGCTTTTAGAAAGGTTTTTAGAAAAACTGTTGGTATGACCCCCACGCAATACCGGGATAAATTTCAAACACGATAATAACCTTAATACAATTTTGTTACCCTATATTTCAACAGATAAGGGTTGAACAGAGCCTTTAATTGGTTTTGCGTACTTTTGCACCTATGCTCAAAATCGGAATCGCGGAAGATGATCTTAAAATCGCCGAGCTTTTAAAGTCGGCCTTAAACGAAAATGGATACAAGGTAGTGGGCGTTCATGATGGAATAGCTGCTCTGGAACTTTTTCTCCATGAAAACTTCGATATCTTCATTGTTGATATTATGATGCCAGGATTAAATGGAATCCAGCTTTGTAAGCATATTCGCGACAGCCAGATCACTACCCCACTTTTAATGCTTACTGCAATGGGAACGGTAGATGATAAAGTAACCGGATTAGACGCAGGGGCAGATGACTATCTCGTTAAGCCTTTCCACCTCAAAGAGTTGCTGGCACGAGTGGCCGCATTACTTCGCAGACAACCAGCCAATATCGCCACATCGACGCATCTGCTCTGTTTTGAAGATTTGTGCTTAGATACTTATAGCAAAGAGGTTTCAAGAGCAGGAAAAAACATCGAGCTGAGCGCCAAAGAATTTATCCTGCTCGAACTTTTTCTTCGTAATCCCAACAGACTTTTAACCAGGCAATATATTGCAGAACATGCCTGGGATATTCATTTTGATACCGGAACCAATGTGATCGATGTGTATGTGAATTTCCTGAGGAAGAAAATCGACAAAGACTTTGAACGGAAACTGATTCACACCAAAATTAATATGGGTTATATTTTAAAATAATGAAGATAAAAGATCGCATTGCATTATACTTTACCTTAATCAGCACCACCATGCTGCTTGCCGTGCTATTTACGATCTATCTTATCTTTATGAAGTTTTTACAGTCCGACTTTTTTGAACGGCTTACGGATAGAACCATGGTTACCGCCAAACTTTATCTCGAAGCAGATGAAATCAGCAGAGAAGCTTTAAACAATGTTCGACACCAATACCTGCAAAAACTAAATGGCGAAGTTACCCGAATTTACGACTATAAAAACAAGGCAACCTTTATTGGTGATACAACACAATACTGGACTAAATCTACCATTGAAAAAGTTCGTAAAAATGGTCGTTTACAATATACAGAAGGCGAAAGACAGGTAGTAGGTATTTATTACAAAGATAATCAGGGAGACTTTGTAATACTGGCTTCTGCACACGACAGCGGTTCTCATAATCGCCTAAACAAACTCCTTAAAATTATGGTTTTCGTTTTTTTGCTGATTTCGGTGTTTATTTTGCTACTCAGCAGATGGATAGCCGAAAAAATGCTTAAACCACTTCATCAATTTATGCTTGAAGTAAATAAAGTGGGATCCAAAAATATGGAGTTTAGGGTATTAGAAACAGACAATAAGGATGAAATTAACCTCATTGCCAAAAGCTTCAATCAACTGATGGAAGAATTAGAGCAGGCGTTTATTCTTCAAAAAACCTTTGTTGCTAATGCTTCTCATGAGCTAAGAACACCTTTAACCCGCATAATGATGACAGGTGAGCTTGCCTTAACCCAAAATAGAACACCAGAAGATTATCAAAAAGTGTTGGGTACAATGCTGGAAGATACTTCCAGAATGGAACACATTATTACAGGTTTACTAACGCTGGCAAAAATGGACCTGGAGCTGATCCGTTCTCAAATGAATCCTGTAAATCTTCACTCCATTTTATTAAACATCCAGGCCAACTGGCAAAAGGAGGAAAACCTTCAGGTTCAAATAATTGATGGTATTACAGCAGAAATTGCCCCCATAATTTCAGGCAATCAGGTACTGCTTCAGATTGCGTTGGATAATATCATCTCTAATGGGTTTAAGTTTTCTAATCAGCAGGAGGTAACCTGTACGCTAAGCGATTTCAATGATCATTTTATCATTCAAATTCAGGATCAGGGGCCAGGAATTCCAAAGAGTGAGCTGGATGAAATTTTCAAACCTTTTTATACACGCTCAAAGGATTCGGGTCATCAGGGAGATGGCATGGGGCTGTATATGGCACATAAAATAATTGATCTTTTTAACGGCACTATAGCTGTTACCCATGCAGATCTATCTGGTTGTACCATCAGCATCACATTACCAAAGCTTTAATCCGCTTTTAATTTCGATTTAATCCGCCTTTAATTTCGTCGAAATAGCTTTGCCACATGAGCAAATTTTCTTTGTGGTTATGTCTTGGTTTAACCTCAATTTCCACTTCTACCCTGGCGCAAACAGATACATTAAAGTTAGATTTAAAACAGGCTGAACAGCTTTTCTTAAAAAATAACCATGAACTGCTGGCGGGCAATTACCAGATTGATCAGGCAAGGGCCGATTTAATTACTGCAAAGCTTTTCGATAATCCAGAGTTGGAATATGAAAATTTATTCTACAACCATGAAACCAGGAAGTTCCTTCAAACTTCTTCTGCTTATGGTCAGTTTGCTACCTCAATTTCACAACTGGTTAAACTTGCCGGAAAAAGAGATAAAAATATCAAACTGGCTCAAACAGGGATAAAGCTTGCTGAACTGGAATATTTTGATTTGATCAGGGCACTCAAATTCGAACTTGAACGCAGTTTTTATAAAACGTACTATAATCAGCAATCGCTGCAGGTTTACCAGAAACAAATTGATGCCGCACAGCAACTTTTAAGTGCCTACAATCTCCAGTTGCAAATAGGCAACGTTGCTCAAAAAGAGGTTATACGCATTAAATCTTTAGTGATTAACTTAAAATCAGAACTTACTTCTCTTCTAAACGATGTGGAGGATGACCTCAGAGACCTTAAATTACTTTGTGGTATACCGCCAACAACTGTTATTCAACCCTTGCTTTCTGATATCATATTATCAGGCCAACCCATCAACAAATTCAGTTATCTCAACCTGCTGGATTCTGCGAAAAACAATCGCGCAGATTTGAAACTGGCCCAGGAGACACTCCAATACAATGAGCAACAACTGCGGCTGCAAAAGGCAATGGCCATTCCAGATGTAGAAGTTTCCCTGAGTTACGATTTAAAAGGTAACTATCCGGAAAAATATACTGGTCTGGGGCTTAAAATACCTATTCCATTATTTAACCGAAATCAGGGAGAAATCAGAAAAGCAAGGCTGGGCATAGATGCCGCACAAACCAATATCAAAAGACAAGAACTTTTATTGGCAAACGAAGTGTATAACAGCTATTTAACAGCATTGCGAAATGAGAAACGATTCCAGGAAATAGATCCCGGCTTTCATTCTGATTTTAACAAACTGATTACCGGACTCATCACCAACTTTAAAGCCCGTAACATCAGTTTAATCGAATTTTTGGATCTCTACGATGCATACAAAGAAAATACGCTTCAGCTAAATACTATAGGTTTTGAACGAATGAGTTCGAGAGCAGAAATCAATTATGTAACTGGTGCTAACATCTTTAAATAATCTCCAAATGCAAGTCATAAAAAAAAACACATTAAGCATCATTGGTATTTCTCTCATTGGCCTGGGAATTTCCTGTAGCAATCACCCTGCTCCGGCAGCACCTGAAAAATTTACCCTAACCGACTCTTTATTAAACAGGCTCCTGATTGATACTGTTGAACAAGCCAGGGGGAAAACTAACCTGACATTTTCGGCAAAAATTACAGCTAATGAAGAAAAGAGATCTGAGCTTTTCCCTATGGTAAGCGGAGTAATTAGCCGTGTTGGAGTACGATTGGGTGACCAGGTATCCAGTGGTCAGACTTTAGCAACTGTACAAAGCGCAGAAATGGCAGGCTTTGATAAAGAAGTAATTGCTGCCGATGCAGAGCTTAACAATGCGGCCCGAGCATTAAAACAAGCAGAGCAACTCTATCAAAGTGGATTATCCTCTGCCAAAGAACTGGAAGAAGCGCAAAACGATTTCCGCATCAAAAAGGCAGAATTAAAAAGGTCTAATGCGGTGCTAAAATTAAATGGCGGAAGTAAAAATGGCTCATATGCCATAAAATCCCCCATCAATGGTTTTGTTATTGAAAAGAATGTAACCGATCACATGCAACTCCGCAGCGATAACGACAAAAGCCTTTTTACCATTGCCGACTTATCTAAAGTTTGGGCCATGATTAATATTTATGAATCAGATATTTCCAGAATCAAAACTGGTGATGAGGTAAACTTAACCACACTTTCCTACCCTGAGAAAACATTTCGGGGTAAGATAGATAAACTTTATAGTTTGATTGACCAGGACAGTAAGGTTATGAATGCCCGTGTAGTAATCAACAATCCTGATTTCTTATTAAAACCTGGTATGTTGGGAACCGTTAGTGTTTCTGCAAGTTCAGGAACCAGCCTCCCGGTATTAAATTCGAGAGCTGTTATTTTCGATGACAATAAAAACTACGTGCTGGTGTTAGGTTCAGACCGTAAAGTTCGGATTCAGGAGATTCAAATTGGTCGAAAAACAGCAGATAAGGTTTACATCAGTAAAGGCTTAAACGCCGGAGATTGTGTAATTGCTTCCAAACAGGTCTTTCTTTTCGAAAGCCTCAAATCTCAATAAAACCCACGCTTCAGCCCCATGCACCATGAATAAATTCATTAAAAATATCATTGGCTTTGCCTTAAAAAACAAATATTTCGTCTTTTTTGCTACGTTTATTCTCATTCTGGCGGGATATTTAAGCTTTAAGCAGACGACCATTGATGCCTTTCCGGATGTAACAAATACCAACATTACCATTATTACCCAATGGCCCGGAAGGAGTGCTGAAGAGGTAGAAAAATTTGTGAGCCGACCGTTGGAAATTGCCATGAACCCAACGGAAAAGCGCAGCAGCATCCGGTCATCTTCTTTATTCGGGCTTTCGATTGTGAAGGTAAGTTTTGAAGATGATGTAAATTATGCAGAAGCCCGGGTTCAGGTTAATAACCATTTGGATGAAGCAGATTTACCTGAGGGTATACAGCCCGAGGTACAACCTCCATACGGACCTACAGGTGAAATTTTCCGGTATACACTAAGCAGCGATGAAAAATCTATCAGGGAATTAAAAACCCTTCAGGATTGGGTGATTCAACGGGAATTACTTTCTGTTTCCGGTATTGCTGATGTAGTGAGTTTTGGCGGAGAGGTTAAAACCTATCAAATCACTGTAGACCCACAAAAAGCCATACAGTATGGAGTAAGTGCCAACGAACTTTTTGATGCTGTTTCTAAAAGCAATATTAATGTGGGTGGAGATGTGATTAAACAAAGCGGACAAGCTTATGTAGTTCGGGGAATTGGGGTATTGAATAATATTGATGAGATCAGAAATATTGTAGTTGATAACATCAATGGTACTCCTGTATATGTAAAAACGATTGCTGAAGTAGCAGAATCTGCTCTACCAAGATTAGGTCAGGTAGGTAGAGATCAGGATCCGGATGTTGTAGAAGGCATTGTTGTGATGCGAAAAGGTGGAAATCCTAGTGATGTAATTGCCAGGTTAAAAACTAAAATCCAGGAAATTAACGAACAGACCTTGCCTGGAGATGTAAAAATCAAGCCCTTTTATGACCGGGAAGATCTGGTAAACTATTCAGTTCATACCGTAATGGGAAATATGCTGGAGGGAATTCTTTTCGTTACCCTTATTGTATTCCTGTTCATGGCCGATTGGCGAACCACGCTTATTGTATCTATCATTATCCCCCTGGCACTACTTTTTGCCTTCATTTGCCTGAAATTAAAAGGAATGCCTGCCAATCTATTGTCTATGGGCGCGATAGATTTCGGGATCATCATTGACGGGGCTGTGGTCATGGTAGAGGGTATTTTTGTGGCACTCGATCTTAAAGCCAGAAAGCTGGGGATGGAGCGCTTTAACAACATGAGCAAACTGGGTTTCATTAAAAAAGCTTGTTTAGAAAATGGAAAGGGAATTCTATTTGCCAAATTAATTATCATTACAGGTCTCCTGCCTATCTTTACTTTCGAAAAGGTTGAAGGAAAGATGTTTTCTCCGCTGGCCTGGACATTGAGTTTTGCCCTGTTGGGGGCTTTAATTTTAACTTTCACGCTTGTACCGGCAATGGCCAGTGTGTTATTGAAAAAAAATGTACGGGAGAAGCATAATATCTTTCTGGAATGGATGACCAAAGTAACCCTGAAGTTTTACGATGTCTGTTTTAAGCGTAAGCGGCTGGTATTTGGAACAGCCATGATCATCCTCATATTTGGTGCTTTCAGTTTTAAATTTCTCGGAACGGAATTTTTGCCAAGTTTAGACGAAGGTTCCATTTATGTACGTGCAACTGGCCCGTTAAGCATCTCGCTTGATGAAACCAGGAAACTATCTAACGACATCAGAAAGGTTTTCATGGGTTTTGATGAAGTGAAGCAAGTGATGTCTCAAACGGGAAGACCTAACGATGGCACCGATGCGACCGGATTTTACAACATGGAATTTCATGTTGACATTTATCCCCGCAAAGCCTGGAAACGCAAGCAAACCAAAGAACAGCTAATCGAAAGGATGCAGGAAAAGCTCAAAACTTTTCCAGGTATAAGTTTAAATTTTTCTCAGCCGATTTCTGATAATGTGGAAGAAGCCGTTTCCGGAGTAAAAGGTTCGATTGTGGTCAAAATGTTCGGAGAGAACTTCGATTACATAGAGAAAGAAGAAGAAAAAATTGAAAGTATTTTGAAAAGCGTTCAAGGAATAGAAGATCTTGGAATATTGAGAAATCTTGGTCAACCCGAGCTTCAAATCAATCTTGATCAGAAAAAAATGGCACTTTACGGAGTAAACACTGCCGATGCAAATGCTGTAATTGAAATGGCAATCGGTGGGAAAGCAGCTACACAGATTTATGAGGGAGAGCGGAAATTTGATTTAATTATCCGTTATCCTGAGGATTTCAGGAATGACGAAACAGCAATCGGAAAATTGAGAATCCCTACCCTATCCGGATCAAATGTACAACTGGGAGAAATTTCCAGTATTCGGAAAATTACAGGGCCGAGTATGATCTACCGTGACAAACATAAACGCTATGGCGCCATTAAATTTTCCATTAGAGGAAGGGATATGGGGAGTGTGATTGCCGAAGCGCAGCAAAAGGTGAACGCAGCCGTTAAAATGCCTAAAGGCTATACTTTAGAGTGGGCAGGAGATTTCGAAAATCAACAACGCGCAATCAGTCGGTTGTCACAGGCAGTACCGGTTAGTTTATTGCTTATTTTCTTCATTTTGTTTGTACTTTTTGGCAACATCACAGATGCACTATTGGTATTAAACAATGTTCCATTTGCTATTGTAGGTGGTATACTGGCGCTATTAATTTCCGGTGTAAACTTCAATATTTCGGCTGGCATAGGTTTTATAGCCCTGTTCGGAATTTGTGTTCAAAATGGTGTAATTCTTATAACCCGATTTAAAACCAATATTGCAGCACTTAAACATCAGCACAGCTGGACCTTTACTGATGCGATGAGAGACGGAATTGCAAGTCGCTTCCGACCAGTTTTAATGACTGCTATGATGGCGGCTATCGGCTTAATGCCGGCTGCGCTTTCTACAGGAATCGGATCTGAAGCTTCAAAACCGCTGGCTATTGTAGTTATTGGAGGCTTGGTAACCAATACCATATTTAATCTTTTTGTTTATCCGATTGTTTTTTATTGGTCCTATCAGAAAAAAGTTCGAAAGTTAATTCAGCATTAGGCAGATATTTCGGTTGGTGCAGCACCAGCCGAATCGAGCATAAAGGCAATCGATGCATTCATCAGATCTTTTTTGAGTTGCCGGTAAAACTTACTGAATTGTGTATCTCTGCTAAATTCCCTAATTTGGTAGACAATGGATACAGTACAGGAATTTCAGACTTTAGGCTTAGGCAATTTTCAATCTAATGATCCGAATGATATTCATCTATTAAATCATGTAAAAGAAGGGAAGAATCACATTACTACTGCCCATAAACATGATTTCTATTTATTCTTTTTAATCGAAAAGAGTGAAGGTATACACAATATCGATTTTGTAGATTATACTGTACAAGACCGCCAGCTACACATTTTACTGCCGGGACAGGTGCACCACTGGCAATTGGCAGAAAATACCAGTGGTTTTCAATTGATGTTTAGCGAAAAGCTATTTCAAACCTTTCCCAATGCTCTTAATCTTTCTTCTTCGTATCCCTTCAAATCTCCGGCAGTTATTGATTTGAATAATCAGGCATTCCATTTGCTTCTATATGAGTACCATCAGCTCGATCTTGAATTACAAAAAGAAACACGCTTATGGGATATCATTTTGCTTCGCTGGCGGCTCATCTGCTCCATTATCGGGCACGAAAATGAGCAACTTAATTCAGCAAAGGAAGTGCTAAAGCCTCATCCTCTGATAGCCAATTACCTTAAACTGATAGATGAATATTACAAGAAAAACAAGAAAGTATCCTTTTATGCCGATAAACTCAACATTACAGCAAACTACCTGAATATCCTTTGCAAAAAGAACACCCACAACTCGGCTAACATACTCATTCAGAACAGAATTACACTAGAAGCAAAGCGCTTACTCCAGATCTCTAAGCTGAGTATAAAAGAGATTGCTTTTGATCTGGGTTTTGAAGATTTGGCCTATTTCTCTAATTTTTTCAAAAACCACACCGGAAGTTCGCCAAGAGCGTTTAGAGAATCATTATAATTATTACAAGTTATAGCGTTGTTTTTACAAGTAATTAAATTACCAAAAATCTTATTCTTGTAAAAACATTCCAGGTATGACAAATAATCCCTTAAGTCGCAAGAAATTCATCCAGCAAACGATGGGTGCAGTTGGCGGCAGTCTTTTAGCCTCATCTTTACCTTCATCGCTGCTTGCCATGGAAACTGCAACCAATAATTCAGAAAAATCTGAATTGGTTTTAAAGAATGTAAGGCTGGAAACCGGCTTTATCAAAGATGACTTTGAAATCACCGGAACCCAAACAGAACTGTTTACGGTAACCATTCAAAACGGAAAATTTAAATCCATTAAAGCAAATAGTAATGTCTCAGGAGCCATAGATGCGAAAGGTTATCTTCTTCTTCCGGCCATGCGCGATATGCACATTCATTTAGATAAGACTTTTTATGGCGGTAAATGGAAGGCACGTTCCAAACGTCAGAAATCGGTAAAAGATATGATAGCCCTGGAAGAACAGATACTTCCTGAATTACTTAAGACATCTACGCAGCGCGCAGAAAAAATCATTGAGTTATTGCAATCTAAAGGAAGTAATTTCGCCCGTAGCCACGTAAATATTGAACCCACATCCAAGTTGGATTCTTTAAAAAACCTCAATAAAGCGATTGAAAATAAGAAAAACACTTTCGGCGCCGAATTAGTTGCTTTTCCGCAGCACGGGGTATTCTACTCTAAATCAGATTCATTAATGAAAGAGGCCGCTCAAATGAATATAGATTTTATTGGCGGATTAGACCCATACAGCATTGATGGAAACATTGAAAAAACAATTGATTTTACAGTTCAACTTGCATTAGACAACAACAAAGGCATCGACATCCACCTTCACGAATCGGGAGAAAGTGGATTAAAAACCATTCAATACCTGGCAGCGAAAGTGAAAGAAAATCCTGCTTTAAAAGGTAAAACTTTTATTAGCCACTGCTTTGCATTGGGAAATTTAGACAGCAAAAAGCTGGAAGAAACCTGCGTACAATTGGCAGAAGCCCATGTAGGTGTTATTTCCACCATTCCCTTTGGAAGATTAATTATGCCGATTCCTACTCTCTATAAACACGGCATTAAAGTAATGACCGGCACAGACAGTGTGGTAGATCATTGGAGTCCTTTCGGGTCGGGAAGCATGTTACAAAAAGCAAACTTAATGGCTCAGCTATATGGATCATCTTCTGAATTTGAGCTTTCGAGATGTTTGCGCATTGCCACCAATGACATCCTCCCCCTTAATGAGGCAGGTGAACAGCAGTGGCCAAAAGCAGGCGACAATGCTGATTTTAATCTGGTAGACGCCAGTTGTTCGGCAGAAGCCGTAGCCAGAAACGCCAGTATTAAAGCCTTATACCACCAGGGAAAGCTTGTTTAATCCGCAATTTCCCCCGAATAATATCAGGCCGGTAATACCGGCCTGATTTGCTTAAAAAAAGCCGCTAAATTTAACACAACCCCGCTTCCTAAAGTCCTTTTTATCTAAAGGTTACAGATTTACTATTTATCATTTTATTCCTTAACTACTTTTACAGAACGGAACAAACTAGTTCTTAGACTAAGGTATAACCTCGAATATCTTGTTTAAGAAAGCAAACAACTCAGATACTGAGGTTAGCCCGGTTAATTTTATGGGTTACCCTATCTGTTTGAATTTAATTGACTTGATTACCTGCCTGATTGGCTTTATTAATCGGAATCGGATATGAAAATAGAGAAATCAAGTACGATAAAGGAGCTTCGATCGCTCCAAAAGGGAGATTTTATCTCGTTTGAGTCTATAGCATCTGGTGAAATCTCTAGTATAGAGATTCATAATTTTAGAAGTGAATTACACTTTTACATCAAATTATGTGATGTAAAACAAACGATATTGATCATAAAATGATCATCTTTATATATACCAAAGAAGATCAAGCCCACAGTCTACCTTTTTGCCAACACTTCCCTACTAAGCAAAATGGAAATTATTTCTTGCTGCCATATTTAGCTTATTAAAATTGAATATATTTTAAATGGAATTGTTATTTTTCAAACCACAATCTAAATTACTAAACCAGTATATTGAATATTTCTATATACTTAAAAAATCTGAGCAATCGGATAAGCTTTGTTACTATACCTTTCCCCAGGTTAATTCTATCGTTTCTATCAATCATAATCCAAAGTTTACTTTCGAAGAAAATAAGCTTACGGTAGGTAGAAACCGTCGGATTCCCTTATTGTCTACCCTCATATGCAACTATAACAAGCCTATTGAGGTTCATATTCCAGGTTACATAAACGAAATTACCATCAGTTTTAAGCCTTTGGGATTAAATGCTTTTTTAGCGCAAAACCTTAATACCTATCTGGGTAATTCTTTTTCTTATTTCGACCCATATCCGGATTTTAAGTCTGAAATGACAAGGATTATGTCGCTGGATACAGCGGATGATAAAATCAAACACCTGGAAGAATATCTTTTGAGCAAACACGTAGGTTTTACACACCCCTTTCTCCACCAGGTGATGGCCGACATGCTGCATCTTAATCGCAATTATACCGTCAAGGAAATTGCCAATAAGTACAAAATCAGCCGGAAAACGTTGTATAAACATTTTGAAATTCATGTAGGTAAAAACCCTACAGAGATGCGAAAAGTTATTCGTTTCAGGCAAGTCATTCAAGAACAGATTAAACATAAAAGGAAGAACAAATTCTGCGACATTACTTATAAACTCGATTTTTTTGACCAATCCCACCTCATAAAGGATTTCAAGTCTATAACAGGTTTTACGCCAAAAGACTTTTTCAACAAGATGAGCCCAATGAATGAAGGATGTGTTAACTGGTTATTTACCTAGATCTTTGGCTATCAGGCTTATTTTGATGCCAGCGGAAGTATATTTATCTTTAAGGATAATATACGGGGGTTTGAAAAACAACCCTCCTAAGGTATAATTGGTTAATATAAACTTATGATAGCATTCCTTAAACAACCCTGGCCATGGTATTTTTCGGGTATTATGATCGCAATGATTATGCTAACACTAATATTTTTTGGAAAATCCTTTGGCTTTTCGTCTAATCTCCGCACATTATGTAGCATGGCAGGAGCAGGTAAAACTGTAAAGTTTTTCGACTTTAACTGGAGGGCACAGATTTGGAATGTATTATTTCTTTTGGGTTCTATCTTTGGGGGCTACATCGCTACACATTACTTAAGCAATCCTGAACCGCTAGAACTTTCAACTAAAACCCAAAATGACCTTAAAGAACTGGGCATTCATTTTAATGGCAAACTCAATCCAGACGAATTATTTTCTTTGAGTGCGCTAAACAATCCAAAAAGTATTATACTCTTGCTATTAGGAGGACTTTTAGTTGGTTTTGGATCACGCTATGCCGGAGGCTGTACATCCGGTCATGCCATATCAGGTTTGTCGAATCTACAACTCCCCTCTTTAATTGCTGTTATCGGATTTTTCATAGGAGGTTTAATCATGACTTTTTTAATCTTTCCATTAATTTTTTAAGTCCTATGAAATCGATCAAATTTATACTTGCTGGTATGGTATTTGGAATAGTAATGACAAAATCTGAGGCAGTATCCTGGTACAGAATCCAGGAGATGTTTAGATTCCACTCCTTTCACATGTATGGTATTATCTGTACAGCAGTTATATTGGGTGTTATATCGGTGCTAATCATCAAAAAATTCAAATTCAAAGATATCGGTGGCTCAGCTATCCTGTTTAAGGATAAAGACCGCAGCTACAAAAAATACATTTTTGGAGGGATTATATTTGGATTGGGATGGGCACTTAGTGGTGCATGCCCTGGTCCAATGTTTGTTAATCTTGGAAATGGCTACCCGGTAGTGGGAATAGTTATTCTCGGTGCACTCCTGGGAACATACTTATATGGGGTTTTCCAAAAGAAACTGCCACACTAAAAATCAAAGCACTTAGCGCCACATCTGCCAATCGCTTAGCTGCGCATTACCAGCATCATTATTGATTTGATTCCAAAGTTGCTGACTGATTTTTTCTACCATATCATGATTCAGCTTCTGTGTTGTTAATTCCTCATTACCTGATTGCGTGCTCTGATTATCAATTCTTTCGTTTACCATATTGAATCATTTATAATTATTCAACAGGTAGATTTCGAAAATGTTTAATGAGTTTTAAATAAATTACAAATCTTAGCGCAAACGTTTGACAACCAAATGCATTAAGGTATTTTCTGAGTAGCAACAAAAGGCATATACGGGCTTTGGCTAAAAGTGAGATTACCATATGAATCTGTTCCTTTTGTACCAGAAACAATGGCCCGGAGCGTATATTTTGCTTTAGCTTTATAATGATCTACTTTCATCCGATAAAGATAGGTTTTAGGTTTGTGTGTACCCCGATAAGTATCCGCCAGACCTTCATGATTATCTACGGAAATAACACGGCCATTCTCCAGCAGTTCTACTTGCTTTATTTTTAAGAAGGACTTCCCTTTCGTGTAAAAAAAGCCTGCCGTTACCCTGCCATTTGCATATACCTTTGATGTAACATCCCACTCTACAGTTTTAGCATCATTTTCCAGCTTACCCGGATCCCAGGTGCCTGTAATGTAACCACCCTTTGTAAAATAATCTATGCGCAATGCATCTAACCGAGGATAATGTGCATCAAGGCGATGATTAAAATCATCAAACGACCGGTCAGCCTGAGCAGTCCAGCCTACTTCAGCCACAGCCAGCAACCGGGGAAAATTCTGCACATTCATATCTTTAACTTCCTGCGGGATAGCCGTCCACTGGTTTGCCTGCAATCCTAACACATACTTTTCTTCTTCAGGAGATAAACCTGCTGTTGGATTAAGGCTATACACCCTTTTTAGAGAATTTATATTCCCATAAGCTAAATCAGACATTGTTCCATCATTACGATCATCTTGTGTGATATCGAAGTACAGGTAATCTGTTGGAGTAGCAACAGTATAGAATTGTTGTGATGCTGCTTGTTTGGTAGCTTCGTCACCCAGCCAGGACATGATCGCAGTTTCCCTGGAAAGTGCTGTTCCTCCATCCAGAATATCATTCCATCCAATAGGTTTTTTGCCCTTTTCTTTAATGATCTTACAAATTCGATTAACAAAATAAGCCTGAAGTTCATTTACCTTCTTAAATCCCTTCTCTTTCATAAATGCCTGAACATGTGGTTCTGATTCCCATAGCCTGTGCACAACTTCATCGCCTCCGAAATGAATGTAAGTTGATGGAAACAATGCAGCAACCTCAGTAAAAACATCATCTAAGAAGGTATAAACCTCTTCTTTCGTTGGATCGAGCGGATTGGGTGTAAATTGATATCCCCAATATGACCATGATGCCAGAAAAGGAAAAACATGCTCAGGCGTACGCTTCTTATTTACGCCCAATTCGGGATGTGTGAGTATAATTGGCCAACAATGCCCGGGTACATCTATCTCAGGTACAATGGTGATGTTTCTTGCTGCCGCATATTGAATGAGATCACGCAATTGCTCCTGCGTGTAAAAGCCACTTCTTTCTGCCGGCTCTTCGTGTTTATCAGCAAAAACAGTAGTCTTTTTTGTTGTAAGTTCCGGATGTTTTTTAAGTTCTATCCTCCAGCCCTGATCATCGGTTAGGTGCAAATGGAGTACATTGAGCTTATACAAAGCCATTACATCCAGGTATTTTTTCATTACCTGAACACTGTAAAATGTACGGCTTACATCCTGCATGTAACCACGCCAGGCAAAACGTGGGCCATCACTGATTTGCATTGCAGGCACAGACCATTGTGCACCAATTTTACTTTTTTTCTCTATCGACACAGGCAAAAGTTGTCGAAAAGTCTGAATTCCGTTAAAAATTCCTGCTGTATCTGCTGCAATTATCTTAACCTGACTGGTGGTAATTTCCAGGTGATAATCTTCCTTAGCCAGAGCTGAATCGTTTAATATCAGTAAATTTATTCCTGACTGCGCTTTATCCGTTACTACCATCGGGAATTTATACCCTGTAGCATTTCTTAACAAGTTTGCCAAAAATACTGCTTTACCATATGTACTTTGGTGGTAAAAAATTTTTGTATTGGCCTGAAATTTAAATTCACCAGCCAGAATCTCTACTTGTTTAGGCTTAGGTATAACATTTACCTGATACTTTTGGCCAAAAGATAAAAATGGAAAAACAAGTGTTGCGATAAGTAAAAGATATTTATTCATTTCAGGATGATTAGATTGAGCAGAAATTTAGGGATAACGGCCCATAAGCTTCTTAACAATATTATATAAAATCAGATTGAATCTCAATAAAAAGCCTGCACAAACGTTTGTGTGCGCAATTATCTATCAAGCAACTATAAGCTGGATAAAAATGATTGCATTCGATAGTTAAACCTGTGCTTCAATTGCGAAATCTAGCCATCTTACGGTTAAAAAAACTTATTTTTACACATCAAAAAACACTAATGAAAACCTTTTTCTTTCTCTTCTTTAGCTTATTTACGCTTAGCTCGTCTGCCCAAATCTTAAGAAAAAGAACAACGCTCTTAATGGGAGGAAGATTTGACATCAGCCTTGTGGCAAAGGATTCGCTTACAGCAGAGCAAAATATCGATGCTGTTATCGCAGAAATTTCGAGAATTGAAAATCTCATTTCAGACTGGAAAGCAGATTCGCAGGTTTCGGAAGTTAACAGAAATGCTGGTATCAGGCCGGTAAAAGTAAACCCTGAGGTATTTGCGCTGACTGAGCGGGCCATTGCCTTATCTAAAGCTACAAAAGGGGCATTCGATATTAGTTTTGCTGCGATGGATAAAATCTGGAAGTTTGATGGCTCCATGACTAAAATGCCCTCCGTTGAAGCCATCAGAAAATCGGTGCAAAAAGTTGGGTACCACAATATCATCCTTAACAAGGTTAATTCTACTGTTTTCCTTAAACTTAAAGGTATGAAAATTGGATTTGGCGCACTGGGCGAAGGATATGCGACAGACAAATGCCGTAAAATGATGTTGTGGAGAGGAATTAATGCAGGCATCGTAAATGCATCAGGAGACATGAGTGCCTGGGGCAAACAACCGGATGGCACAGATTGGACTATCGGAATAACGAACCCGATGAAAGAAGATACACTGCTGGCAGTAGTACCTTTGAGAAAAGGTGCTGTGGTTACATCAGGGAGTTACCGTAAGTTTGTTGAACTTAATGGAAAAAGGTATGCTCACATCATCAATCCGGCAACGGGATATCCAGCAACCGGATTAATTAGTGTAACCGTATTCGGCGCAAGTGCTGAGGTTGCGAATGGCCTAAGCACTTCCATAATGGTTTTGGGCAAACTGGCCGGACAAACATTTATTAAAAAATATCCGGCTTACAGCTTTATTATGATTACCGATCAAGGTGCTGTTATTTCATCAAAAGATCTCCACTTAAACATTCATTCCATAAAAAGCAATTTAAACCAGGTAAACTAGTAACAATCTGTTAATACCTGGTTTCTGGATTGATAAAATGAAAGGGCCTGACCTGTCTTCTCCTGACAAATGGTTTCCAATATTGCCAGTACATCTTTTTGCATGGCCAATGATCCACAAAGCATAATTACTGCTTTATCTTTTAAACACCGGGCAATCCAGTCTGCTTCAATGTTGATTAAATCACTAACGTATTTTTTATCCCCTTCTCTCGAAAAAGCAATATGGTGCTTACTGAGTTTAGCCTTAGTTATCATCCCTGCTATGAATGATTCGAATGGCTCAAAGGATGAAGCAGCTCTAAACCCGGAGAATAAATAGCAAGGAATTTTCTTTTCGTTTTGATCCATCATCCCCAGGAAAGGTGCAATTCCTGTTCCATTGGAAATCATAATCACCTTACTTGCCTGCTTGGGAAAGTAAAAGTGAGGGTTTTTAATGATCTTAGCCTTCAGTTGGTCCTTAGATTTCAAAGAATGCAAGTAAGCAGACCCCAATCCGTCAGGGTGGAGCCGAACGCTTAGCTGAATTTTATTATCCACTACGCCAATGGAGTAAAGCCTTTCCCGGTGATCATTTGCAGGATAAATGGCTAATAAATCTCCAGATTCGGCTTTTAGCTTCCCTTTGGTATTCAGCTTGATCTGGAAAGTAGCGGTTTCAGCTGATACTCCGGTATTAGACCATACATCAAATCTTTGCAACGACTTAGTGTCTACCTTCCTTTGCTTCGGAAAATCATGAAGCAGGATGCCGCTTTGCTGAGACCATGACTCTGCCCAAAGCGATATTTCCTGAGGCGATTTATCATTTACAGTATGTACATCAACCAGAGAAGTGGCCCAGTGCTTCTTGGAAAGCTGATTATGAACATCGAAAGCGAATTTACAGAAGTCGGGGTATGCCTTAGAACCAAAGCCCAATACACTGTACTGGATGGCCTGGGGCTGTGGCTGCTGATCTATTAGTTGTAAAAACTTATCTGCATTTGCAGGAGGCTCTCCCAACCCGTATGTAGAAGTAATGATAATGAGCTGCTCGGCTTTCGGGTAAACCTTATACTGGTTTAAGGTACTGAGGTAGGATTTTTTTCCGGCTTTGATTAACAATCGATGAACGTCGCTGGCATAGCCATAACTGCTTCCATTTTCCGATCCTACCAAAATTATGAACTGGCTTTCTTCTGCCCGAAATTTGTTTTTGGTCCGTTTGGAAATGCGTTTTAAAGTAATGGCAAAGCCTGAATAGATAAAAAATAAAATCCCTATACAGGAAATGGCTAAAACCAAAGCCCAAATGATATTTGACCGCCCGGTATGGAGATCCAGACTCAGATTCCTGGCCAGTATGCTAAACGGATACCTACTTTCAGCAAGCATTACTCCGGTAACCTGATTAACAGCTATTTCCCGATCCTTTAATGTTAAGATATAATAGTCTTCAATATCTGTGGAGAATGGAAATTCGATGGTTTCAACCTCAGATAAACGGATATGCTGAAAAACCTCAAAATCTTTAATATTTTTCGGTGAACCAGATTTGATGTCGTCGATATTAACTTCAACTCCCTTTTTATCCGTTTTCAGTAAACCAAGTGTATTTAACGATAAATATGTACCCGTAAGGGCAATGAGGAGAATGGGAATGAGTAATATCCGCCCTAATACGACATGGTAATATTGAGCGAAGCCATCTTTATGGATTTTAGCGAACAAACGCCTCAAACCTCTCTGTCTTTGAATGGTTAACAGGATTCCGGTGATGGCAATTAAAATAAGTAAAAAGGCTGTTAAACCAATAACAATTCTACCTGCTGAATGAAGGAAAAGGGAACGGTGAAGTGTAGTTACCCATTGAAAAAATGCAGTCTGCTTTTCTACTTTACCTAAAACCTCTGCCGTTTCAGGATCTATATAAGCCTTAACATCTTCTCCATTTTTATCAATGGCCTGAATTTCTACATATTGTTTGTGGCTAACCGATATTGTGGTTACCTCATCATATTTTGCCTGCAATGCCGGAATCAACGCGGCAACAGTTATGTCATCAAGGTTACTCCTGCTGTAGCTCTTGGTTTTTTGGCTTATTGGCTCCGCGGATAAAATAATACCTGTAATTGCGGCCAGCAGTAAAAAAAGAAAAGAAGATACAGCCAAAGTAAGGTGGCTGTATCTCCAAATAGATTTAATCATATTGCCCCGATATTAATTAGGGCTAAAACGTACGTACCTGATAAACCCTGTACCTTCATTCTTTGCAGAAAGCGTTGCAGTGGTTAAAGGTATTTCTAAGTCCTTCACGTAATATTCTTTATCCTCAACAGCCGATTCAAAACGCAATTTGTACCCGGCATTGATTTTAGCTTTTTCGATCTCGATTACCGAAACACCTCGATCACCACCAGTAAGGGAAGCACCAGTTATCGCACTGATATTGGCGGGCTTCTTAGCACTATACTTATGCCATTCTTTTAAGCTATTGTACCATTTTTTATCAGAACCCAATACATACAGTGTTTTATTGTATTGCCCTTTGGCATCAACTAATGAAATTACGATGTAGGCACCCTCTCCCATATAATTGGTCATCTGGATCATGCATTTGTATTTGGCTGTTTCCTGAGCAGCAGCATCAGCAGGTTTAAAAAATGCCAATACAATCAGCATTATTGTTATTTTCAAGATATTGTTCATATTATTTTAAGAAGCTAAGGGATACATTTGCTTTTTTTAATGTTTCATTTTCACTGGCCAAATCAAAAGCAGTTTCATCAAAGCCTGTTTTAGCATTTTTTTCAGCTCCGATTGATAAAAGGTACTTCATAATGCTATCATCTTTGGCCACCATTGCGGCTTTATGTAAGGCTGTAATGCCTTCTTTATTTGTGATATTCACATCAATATTCAAAGGTTTAAGATCTTTAATCAAGCTAAGCTCACCCTTAATTACCGCTAAGTGATATAAAGTATTGCCATTGGGTTGTGGAGCAGACAAATTAAGACCTTTAGACTTCAATAAATTCCACTTGTTTCCAAACTCAACAGCTTTAGCCGGGGCATTTTGGTTGAAACCGCCGCGTCCGCCTTCAGCACTGCCATAAGACTGGATCAGGTAGTAACCGATATTGTTTCCTTCACGGTCAGCCGCATTTACATTTGCACCTTTGGCAATTAAATAATTTACAACAGGGAAAGAATTAGTGTTTACTGCCAACGCTAGGGGTGTTATACCTTTAGCATTAGCCTGATTAATGTCTTTTACTTTAGGTAACAAAAGCGCCAACAAGGCGGTATCTCTATTGGTTGCTACCGCATTCATAAATGGGGTATTCCCTTCATTATCAGCCTGATTTACATCTACACCAGCGGCAAGAAAATGGGCAATAATTTCGTTTTGATTAGGCCTGCGAACCAGCGCATGTAAAACATTTCTTCCTTCTTTATTAACTGCTTTAGGATCAATTTTTAAGCTTTCCAAATATTCAAATACCTCGATAGGCGCAGCTCCTCTACGACCACCTTCACTGGCGGTGATTAAGGCATTTTTATCTACAGCAACTCCTTTTTGAATCAGGGCTTTTAAAACGTTTACATTTCCTGCTCTTGCAGCATAACCAAAAGCGTTTATACCCGAAGCATCAGTACTTTTCAAATCAAGTCCTTTAGCGATAAAATAATCGGTTAACTTAAGATCTTTATCATTGCCAATTGCCAGCAGTAAAGCGTTAGCACCATTTCCGTTTAAATCTGTTTTTAAATTGGCTCCTTTTGCCAGAAACAAATCATAAATTTTGGTATTGGGCTGACCAGCAGATGCAGCAAAGGTTAGCGGGCTTGTGCCATGACTATCTTTTAAAGCAATATTTGAACCCTTCGAGATGAGGTATTCTACAATTTCCTCATTACCCCTACTCGCAGCCCAATGTAAATAAATCCTACCGTCGTGAGTAGGTTTTGTTACCACATTACCAGGTTGGGCTAATAAAAATTTAATGGTCTCGTTAGGCGCTTCTGCATTAATGGCCATAACTACCGGATCAAAACTCATGGGATTAAGTTGTGATGGGTTTGCACCTTTCTCTATTTCTGCTTTAACAGCATTTACATTAGGCTTTCCCTGCCAGAATGATTGATCTAAGAGTGTGTTTTTTTGAGCCTGTGCTACAACTGACCACAGCACGGTAAGGGCTAATAAAATTTTTTTCATTTATGGGTTATCGTATAAGAGGTTTTGATATTTCGAAACCCAAAATTAACAAGATTTAGTCTAAATAAGGAATTAATATTTATTATTTTTATCATTATTACTGCATTAAATCAGGGAGCTGATTCCTTTTAGCCAAAATAGTTGAATATTTGGATTACGTTATTCAATAAATCTTTTTGGGATAATACTATTTTACAGAACTAACCACTTATACTTATGAAAACATCCCGAAGTATTAAATACATTTTATTGATTTTGTTGTATCCCATTTTCTTTCGTTCCTATGCACAAAACAAAGGAGATGAAGATAAAGATATGTTTAATACGCCCGCCAAAAGGGATCAGGCAGCCATTAAAGAGGCTAAAAATGGCTGGTGGACAAGCTCTGTCAGCAATAAAGCTGAGCGGATAAAATGGTGGAAAGCGGGTTCATTTGGCATGTTTATTCATTGGGGTGTTTATTCTATGGCAGGCGGTGTATGGGATGGCCAGGCTTTTGGTGGCTATGCTGAACACCTCATGAGGATTAAAAAGATTCCAAGGGAAAAGTATCTGACATTTGCCAAAGATTTTAATCCTGAATTTTTTAATGCAGAAACCTGGGTGAAATATGCCCAAAACGCCGGTATGCAGTATTTGATTATTACCGCTAAACACCACGATGGATTTGCCATTTATCCTACAGCTTTTTCTAAGGATTATTCGCTTGCAAGCACTTCTTTTAGGAGAGATCCACTCCAGGAGCTTGCTAATGCCTGTAAGAAGCATGGGATTAAATTCGGCTTTTATTATTCTCATGCTTTTGACTGGGAAGACCCCAATGCACCCGGTAATGACTGGGATTATAACAATCCGGGAGGCGACAGGTTGCTGGGAGGAAGAGAATGGTATGACAGTCACCCGGAATGGTTACCAAAAGCACAAAAATATGTAGATGAGAAATCAATTCCACAAATTAAGGAACTCATCAACCGTTATCATCCTGATATTCTTTGGTTTGACACACCACATAAATTACCACTTTCAGAAAATTTACGCATACTAAAGGCCATCAGGGCTATAGACAATAAAGTAGTGGTGAACGGCAGATTGGCAGGGCTAAATAATTTTAACTTTGGCGATTATTTCAATACTGCAGATAAGCCAGCAGAATTTTATCCGTTTAGAGGTGATTGGGAGGCTATTCCCACTACCAATGAATCATATGGTTATTCCCAAGCGGACTCCAGCCATAAATCTGCTTCATTTTTAATTCAGCTACTGGCCAAATCACGTGCCAAAGGCGGTAATTTATTACTCAATATCGGCCCCATGGGGAACGGGAAATTCGACCAGCGGGATATTCGTATTCTGGACAGTATCTCTGTTTGGATGAAAAAATATGCAACAAGTGTTATTGGAGCAGGAGCCTCGCCCCTTCCCATTCAAAATTGGGGAGTAACCACACTTAAAAATGATAGCCTGTTTTTGCATGTGTTCCAACAACCAACTGATGGTAAGCTATTGGTTGCAGGCTTGCTCAATAGCATAAAAGAAGCGAAGGTGCTGGGAGGTTCACCATGGCCAATCCTTAAACAAGATCAGGATGGCCTGTGGTTATCGCTCGCTGAACAAACTCATGATCCGGTTGATGAAGTAATTCTGATCAAACTGTCATCGCCAATCAAAACCGATTCACTAAGACGTCTGGATAATAATTCAAACAACAGACTCCTTGCTTTCGATGGCGTTTTGCATGCAGAAGGATTCAAATTTGGAGACGGTAAACGAACGCAGTACTTCGTAGGAAACTGGACTAAGAAGGAACAATACATCTCCTGGCCAGTCAAACAAACGGGCAGCAAAAAATATAAAATCTGGATAAAGTACCTTGCAGCAGCTAATTCTGGTGGATCATATCAGGTTAAAATTGGGAATTTCGATCAAACCTTTGAGGTTGATGCCAATAGCAGTAGAAAAATGCTTGAGATTGGAACGGTATCGCTTAATGATGGGCTACAGGAACTCAGCGTAAAACCGAAATCCATTACCGGAGAAGAGTTAATGAAACTTTACGAAATTGTATTAGAACCCATCAAATAACATGGTGATAAATAATAAAAAGGGATGCCAGAATTAACCGGCATCCCTGCAAACTACCTAACCAAATCACTAATTCCAGCCACCACCCAAAGCGTGGTAGATATTTACCACAGCATTAAGCTGCTGTTTTTTCGTTTCAATTAATTCTAATTTTGATTGTAAAGCATCACGTTGGGTCATTAAAACTTCAAAGTAATCGGCTCTAGCTGATTTAAATAAATCGTTAGAAATATCAATTGACTCTGTTAAAGCTTTCACCTGTTTGGCTTTAAGATCATAGCTTTTCTGCAAATTATTAATATTTGAAAGCTGATTAGCAACCTCCATATAACCATTTAAAATGCTCTTTTCGTATTCATAAACAGCCTGTAGCTGTTTTGCATTGGCCGTAATGTATGCCGCTTTGATTGCATTTTTATTAATGAGCGGCCCGGCCAAATCACCTGCTAAAGAATAGAGCAATGACTCTGGTGTACGCAGCAGATAGCCAGGGTTGAAGGCTTGAAATCCGATGCCGGCAGAAATTCCTAATGAAGGATAAAATTGTGCTTTTGCAACATTAACATCCAATTTTGCTGCAGCCAGTTCAAATTCAGCCTGTTTAATGTCAGGACGATTAGCCAAAAGCTGTGACGGAATACCTTCCTGAACACCTGGCGGAACCAGATCGGTAAAATTACTTTTATCCCTTACAATCGGCTGTGGGTAACGACCCAGTAGAAAATTGATTTTATTTTCAGTTTCTGTAATTTTCTGTTCGATATCAAATTCCAAACTTCTGGAACTCAATACTTCGGCCTGAAATTTACGCACTGCCAGTTCGGTTACCCGGGTGGCCTCTTTTTGAATTTTCATCAATTCCAATGCATTGCTCTGCAAAGCGATGTTCTTTTTAACAATATCCAGTTGGTTATCTAAGGCCAATAATTCATAATAGGAATTGGCAATTTCGGCCACTAAATTAGTTACTACAAAGTTTTTGCCTTCTACGGTAGAAAGATAGTGACTCAATGCTGCTTTCTTTGCATTGCGGAGCTTGTGCCAGATATCAGCCTCCCAGTTGGCTTGTAAACCAAAAGCATAATCGGGAAGCGGATCTGGCACTTCCTTACCTGGCTCTATCTCTGTGGAAGCATCTCCAGCTCCCTGACTGGTGTAGCGCCCCACTTTCTCTATACCTGCGCCTACCCGGTAGTTTACACTGGGTAGCAGTTCGCCTTTTTTGGCCCGGATTTCACTTTTAGCAATTTCAATATCCTGCAGTGTAATATTCAGCTCCTGGTTATTTTTCAATGCTGTATCAATCAAATCAACCAACTGTGGATCAGTAAAAAATTTACGCCATTGGATACTGGCACTGTTGAGCGTATCCTGCGAGTTGCTAAAACGCTCAGGAACATTTTTATTTTCATTACGTTGTGCAACTTCCGGCAATTTACAAGCCGAATATGCGGCGCATATTAAAATGAGGCCAACGCTTTTATAAATGCTATTTTTAAACATTGTGTTCAATTTCTTCTGTTAATGGATGCTCTTCTTCAATCTTAATCAGTTTATGCTTTTCGGCGATTTTACCGAAGATGTAGTATAAGCCCGGAATAATCACTACTCCGAAAAGGGTACCAAAAAGCATCCCTCCTGCAGCTGCAGAGCCAATGGTTCTATTGCCAATTTTACCCGGTCCAGTGGCAATCATCAAAGGAATTAATCCGGCTATAAATGCGAATGAAGTCATTAAAATAGGGCGGAACCGGACTGTAGCTCCTTCCAGGGCCGATTTCAGCACAGATACCCCCTGGCTATGGCGCTGCACGGCAAACTCCACAATCAATACCGCGTTCTTACCCAGCAAACCAATCAACATCACCATCGCTACCTGTGCATATATGTTATTCTCAAGTCCCAGTAATTTTAAAAATAAAAAGGCTCCAAAAATACCTGCAGGTAGCGAAAGGATTACAGCCAACGGGAGGATAAAACTCTCATACTGCGCAGCAAGTACTAAATACACAAAGCCTAAGCAGATGAGGAAGATGTAGATGGCTTCATTGCCTCTGGATACCTCATCTTTCGAAATACCTGCCCAATCGATCCCAAATCCCCTTGGAAGGGTTTTCTTAGCCACTTCATTAATCGCCTTAATGGCTTCACCAGAACTGTAGCCCGGAGCAGATTGTCCACTAATTTCTGATGCGTTGTACATGTTGTGTCTGGTAATCTCAGATAAACCGTAAACCTTTTCCATGCGCATAAAGGCAGAGAAAGGCACCATTTCATCACGATCGTTCTTAACTGAAAGCTTCAATATATCTTGTGGCAAGGCCCTGTATTGTGGCAGCGCCTGAACCATTACTTTGTACTGGCGATCATATTTAATGAAACTCGTTTCATAGTTACTCCCCACAAAAGTAGAAAGTGTGCTCATGGCATTATCAATGGTTACCCCTTTTTGCTGTGCAATATCATTATCAATGCGCAACATATACTGAGGAAAACTCGCGCTGTAGAAAGTAAAAACCGAGGCTAATTCTGGTCTTTTGTTCAATTCACGAACAAAATCCTTGCTTACAGTTTCCATTTTTTTGTAGTCGCCACTACCAGCCTTATCCAATAAACGCAATTCGAAACCACCTGCTGCACCATATCCCGGAACCGCTGGAGGCCCGAAAAACTCAATCGTTGCACCGGGGATAGATTTTGATTTCTTTTCCAATTCTCTGATCACATCCTGGGCTGAGTTTTTACGTTCGTGCCACTCTTTCAAATTGATTAAACAAGTACCGGAGTTTGCGCCTGTTCCCTCCGTTAGAATCTCATATCCTGCTAAAGAAGAAACCGATTTTACACCTTCTATATCTTCTGATATTTTTTGAAGTTTTTCTGCCACCTGATTGGTTCTTTCCAGCGTAGAACCCGGAGGGGTTTGAATAATGGCATAAACCATTCCCTGATCCTCGTTTGGAATAAATCCTGAAGGTACGCTACCATTTAAGAGATAAACCCCGAAACAAAATGCGGCCAAAACCCCGAAGGTAAGTAATCTGCGGCTTACCACTTTGTTGAGCACCTGTACATAACGGCCTGTAAGTCGGCCAAACCAGTTGTTGAAGCCATCTAAAAACCGATCAACAATGGTTTTCTTTTTCGGTTTACCATGATGATTTTTGAGCATAATGGCACACAATGCTGGTGTAAGGGTTAGTGCCACAATACCCGAAAGGATAATGGCTGTTGCCATGGTAATGGAAAACTGCCTGTAGAAAATCCCTACCGGACCGGACATAAAAGTTACCGGAATAAATACCGAGGCCATTAAGAAAGTAATGGCGATAATTGCACCGCTAATTTCTTTCATAGCCTCCTGAGTAGCTTTAAGCGGCGAAAGCTTGCTGTTGTGCTCCATTTTTGCGTGGACTGCTTCAATTACTACAATCGCATCATCTACTACAACACCAATGGCCAGCACCAATGCGAAGAGTGTAATTAGGTTGAGTGTAATCCCAAAGAATTGCATAAATACAAAAGTTCCGATCAGGGATACCGGTACTGCAATGGCTGGAATAAGGGTTGAGCGCCAGTCGCCCAAAAACAAGAACACCACTAAGCCCACTAAAATAAAGGCTTCTACCAGTGTATGTACCACTTTTTCTATGGAGGCATCCAGGAATTTAGATACGTCATAACTGATTTCATAATCCAATCCTTTAGGGAAAGAATTTTCCTTAATCTCAGCCATTTTCGCTTTCACATCTTTAATAACCTGGCTGGCATTACTGCCGTAAGATTGCTTTAACACAATTGCCGCTGAGGAACGACCATTTAAATTGGAGTACAAATCGTACATCGAACTGCCAAATTCTACATCAGCTACATCTTTCAGGCGCAAGATTTCTCCATCTTTACTGGCCCTTAAAACAATATTTTGATATCCCTCTTTGGTACTGTATCTTCCAGGGTATTTCAATACATACTCGAAAGCCTGTGATCGTTTACCAGAGCTCTCCCCTGTTTTACCCGGAGAGGCTTCCAGGCTCTGCTCGTCGAGCGCTTTCATCACTTCATCAGCAGAAATCTTATAGGCCTGCATGCGATCGGGCTTTAACCAAATGCGCATCGCATATTCACGATTACCCAGGATATCAGCAAAACCTACTCCATCAATCCTTTTCAGTTCTGAGAGTAAATTGATATCGGCATAGTTGTAAAGGAAGTTTTCATTCATCTTGGGATCCTTGCTATACAAGTTAATGTACATTAACATGTTAGATTCCTCACGACTGATTTTAACCCCTTCACGCACTACTAATGGCGGAAGCTTATTGGTAA
Organism: Pedobacter sp.; assembly: GCF_965279535.1. Lineage (NCBI taxonomy): Bacteria > Pseudomonadati > Bacteroidota > Sphingobacteriia > Sphingobacteriales > Sphingobacteriaceae > Pedobacter > Pedobacter sp. The sequence goes on along the minus strand of NZ_OZ257244.1, from coordinate 5,148,182 downwards.
CAGCAGCTACACGGTTTTGCACGTTTAGGGATGCCTGATTGGGATCGGTGCCCAGATTAAATACCACCTGTATGGTAGCTTCACCATCATTCCCGGCATCAGAGGCTATGTATTTCATTCCCGGAACACCATTGAGTGCACGCTCTAAAGGGATAACTACCGATTTAATGAGTAATTCGTTATTTGCTCCAGGGTACTCTGCGGTGATATTAACCTTTGGCGGAGAGATAGAGGGGAATTGTGTTACCGGAAGGTAGGTAATGGCCAGCGCTCCCAGAAAAACAATAATAAGTGATATGACTATAGAAAGGACGGGCCTTTGTATGAACTTGCCAAACATAAAATAAGTATAGGGGTTAGATTATTCGGTTTTTAATCCTAATTGTTTGATTACTTCCTGAGGCTGCTGGAATTTAAATTTGATTTTATCATCATCTTTAACTTTCTGAACACCTTCCAGCAAGATTTTATCGCCTGTATTTAAACCATCTCCCAACACATAAAGATCAGGCAGCTCACCAGCTATATTAATGGCTTTTGAATGGACTACATTGTTTTGGTCTACTACAAATACATAGGTTTTATCCTGAATATCGTAGGTTGCTTTTTGAGGAATAACCAATGCTTGTTTCAGCGGAACAACCATCTGGATTTTTCCGGTCTCACCATTTCTTAAAAGGTTATCTGGATTGGTAAATCTTGCTCTGAAAGCAATGTTACCCGTTTCATTATCAAATTCACTTTCTATAACTTCAACTTTGCCTTTTGATTTGAGCAGTTCATTATTCGCCAATAACAAGCCCACTTCCTGCTGGCCCTTGTTTTTTGCAGAACTCTGGTAGTTAAGGTATTCTGGTTCAGAAACATTAAAATAGGCAAATACCTGGCTGTTATCAGAAAGGCTGGTTAATAGTGCACCTTCATCTACTAAACTCCCTAGCTTAAGTGGAATCCTATCAATTGTGCCATCAAATGGTGCCCTGATTTCGGTAAATGATAAATGCAGCTTTGCCAGAGCGGTTTCTGCATTGGCTTGCTGTAATTTGGCTTTCGCCATAGCGAGCTCGTTCTTAGAAACTACATTTTTATCGGTTAGTAATTTTGTATTCTGTAGTTCTATTTCGGCAGCCTTAGTTTCTGCCTGGGCTTTTAACAATTCGGCTTGCAGCATGGTAGGCATAATGCGAAACAGCAGCTGACCTGCATGTACACGCTGGCCCTCATCTACATAAATGTTTTGAAGATATCCTTTTTCCTGGGCACGAACTTCTATATTTCGTACAGAACGGATTTGCGAAACATACTCTTTGGTAAAAGAGGTATCAATTTTTAACGGACTGGTAACGGCATAGGTAACTACCTCTTCTTTTTCTTCTTTTTTAGGGGTACAACCTGTTACGTAAAGCAAAGCACACAAGCCTAAGCATATGACATTTCTCTTCATCTTTTTTGAATGGTTTAATCTGATTTATTTTTTCTTACTCATTTTCCTGGTTTGGGTGCCCATGTTTTCAATAAATTAAGGTTACCCATCCCTTTAATACTGGCACGAAATAAATACAGATTTATGAAGGAATAATGAAGACCATTGGTTAATCCGTAGTCAGTAGTACCAAGTCAACAGTACTAAACCTGAATGCTGCTAAACAGAAAAAATGTGCAACAAGAAATCAAACACAATTTCAATTCATAATCAACAGGTTAGCTATAACTGATGTTTAAAACCTTCTATATGTTAATATTTAATTTCAAACATTTCAAGTACCTCGGGTTTTTATGCTTGAACTAAAATTTAGATTATGCAAAAAACAGAGACTAAAATCAGCACAGATCTTCAGCAATTCATTGAAAAGTTTGAACCGAATAAGTTCAAAATGTTGGCCAAGGGAATAGAGATCAGAGGAAGCCGAGACCTGTATCGCAGCATTAATTTTGCTAAAGAATTAATTGAAAAAATGAAGTTGCAGTTAACGGTAAACCATACAGCTGAAATGGCCATGTACGGAGGTTTTGAAGTGATTGCCGTACACAATTAAGTAAAACATTAAACGCTCTGAGGAAAGGCAGCAAAAGAAATTTTGCTGCCTTTTTTATGTATAACACAATTTAATGAAGATTAATTCAATAACCTGTATATATAACAGGGTTAGACATATAGTTCATATCTGTTTCAGCTTTAGTTTTGCTATTACATTTGTTTCTAATAAAATCATGGCCTTTATTGTAGAATTATTGACCGTTGAGCTAGCGAATGCTTAAACGAGAGGAGAACACCACATCTTATTTTGTTTTATTAATCAATTTAGACAGACTTCCTATATCTTGCTGATATACACCCAATGGCTTTTCGTTTAGTTAAGACACCTCTATCAAAACTAAAAATTGGAATACTTTACTTTTCTTCAAAAATGCTATTGCATCAGTTGTGTCTATTTGATTATTCCTTATATTTTGTTCCATAATAAACTTTTTGAATGCTAGAGAAATCTCAATATCAAAATTTCTTAGATAATAGCTCAAGTAATTAGGCCAAATCCATATTCCATCTGTAAAATATACGACACCACCTAAAATCGTATTATCATTTTTTTCCAATGATTTTACAAATTGCATATTTGTAGCAATAGCAATCCTCCTCCTTAAAAGATAATCTAGGATGATATCCTTTGATTTTTCGGGCATACCTTTTTTATATTTTTTATAGGGTCTCGAAAATTTGCTTTCTCCGCTGTACTCTTGTACTATTCCTATTATTTTCAGAAGCTTGTGTTTTTACACTAGAGTTTTATAAAAAACTCTTTCAATAGGTCCTTCAAGTCTTCAATCGATTTTCGATAAACTATGATGACCTCTTCATCGAGCCTATTGGAATACATTTCATCAAATTCGAAAAACAGTATGATTACTGCTTCTAACAAAAGAAATAGCTCAGTGTCGGTCCGATCTCTGTAATCCAATGTAAAAGTGTAAAACAATATGGAATCATTGATTTCATTTACCAATGCTTGATATTCTATTTTATCTCCAATTATTTCCAAAATATCTTTAAAAAAGGCATTTGAAATTGCTTGCTTTGGGCCCCAGCCCGAATTATCTTTGAATAAGATACCCATATTATTCGACTTTGATTAACTTGAACAAGGAGTTGTGAAATTTTTTGTTGATGTATTCATTTACTTTTGTTTTTTGTGAAACATTCATATACCTCATATCTAAGACCAAAAAATCAATATTCGGCTTGTTTAAAAAATGTTTATCAATTGAGGGAAAAAATTTGGCTATATCGTAATTTTCAAATCTTGCAACGTGTTTTGGTAAACCAAAGACATCAAAACTCTTTCCTTTATTTTCTCCACTCATTGAAACAAAGTCACCCTCCGCAGAAGTGGTAAAACGTTTAAAAAAACCATATTCCGATTCAATCAGTTGGCCTATCTCTCCTTCATATAAATCTAATTGGCCTTTAACAGGATCTAGTCCAAGTTCTTTTATTCTTTGGTCTTTTGAAAGTTCTTTTATCCGATCAATTTCTGCTAAGACTTCATCGGGTATTTTCTTAACTAAATCATCTGCCCCATCAACAACCTCATCCCCAATCCCCTCAACCTTCTTGCCCCGCTCCCCTAACTCCGCTACAACTTTCTCTACATCAGCCTTCCCGGCCTTTGCCAGGTACTTTTCAAAAGTAATGATTTTCCTGGCTCCATTCACCTCTCCTGCCCCGATGAACATTGAGGCCACATCTATTACCAGTTTGCCCTGCTTGTAGCGGGCCAGCTCGGTGGTATCTGCCAGCTTGCTCAAATATTCCTTTAACCTTTCGCCAATCGAAGCAATGGACTGTTCGAGCTTTTCTTCATTTTCTACCAGCTCCCAAAGCGCCTTTATTGTTTCTTCGGTTTCTGTTATGATCTTCTTATTCGCCAGGCAATCGCGGGTATGGGCTTCCAAACGCCTTGCCTTGAATTCGGCAAAGGCTTTTTGTACCTGTTTTTCAATCGCTTCTTCCTTGCTGAGCTTGTTGATTTCTGCCTGCAGCTCCCCGTATTCCTTCACATTATCGAGCAAACCCTCACAATCCAGTGAACCTATGGTATAGGCATAGGTAATCTCCGATAGCTTTTCGCTCAGCTCAACCAGGCCTTTTACCTGACCATAGGCGCCATCGATCATCCCTACCCGGAAAGGCACATCCAATGCACTGTAGTAAAGGGCCGGGGCGGTATTGGAATTCTTCCAGAAACAGTAGGGTACAATCCCCCCATCGTAAGCGGCCCATTTCTCCCTCGCGCATTTTTTAAAGAATTCGGCTATTTTGAGCAGTTTTTCTAACCGGGAGACATATTCCCTGCCCTGTTCTTTGAAAAAACCCTCCAGACAGCCTACACTGAACTGCTCTTTCAGCTTTCCTGCCGAGCGTTCGGGCAGGATAGATGGGGTATTGGGATAGCTTACATTAACCGCATACAGCCTGACCTCACAGCCCAGTTTCTCAAAAAGCAGTACTTCAAGGGTTCCTTCCCCGGGGACCCGGACAGGCTGGAAAGCTTCCCCGCCTGGGCTTTTATAGCTTTTTGTTCCGCTGTCATAACTGTAGGATTCGCCACTGCGCAGCTTAAAGCCCGTCAATGCGCCCGTAACGGTATGGGCAGTATATCGGGTTATCTGTTCGCGGTCCAGGTAAATGGCCGATCCATCGGGTGTGGCAAAGGCCGCAACATTTTCTTTATCTGTTGGCTTAGCCCCAATATTAATCACCCAGGAACTGGCCAGCTCCCGCTGTTCTTTTTCATTCGCCTGCCTTTCCCGCCCCCGGGCCTTTTCTGCATAGCTTTTTAGTTTCGTAGCCCCGGCTATCTTTTGCGTATAGCAGTCTACATCTGCGAAATCATGGCCTGGCCCTTTTTTAGGAACGATGGTATTCCCCCCACAGTCTTTCTCGCCTGCCAGCCCGCTATAGCCAGCCGATTTTTCAGCCTGTTCGGCTTTTAGTTCCGCTTTTTCCTGTGCAGTAAGGTAAGGGCTCCCCGCAAGCGCAGCGTAGGCTTCATTCTCTTCTTTCTCCCTTTCCAGGGCTTCTTTTTTATCCCTTTCTGTACCCGAATAGTGCTCCAGGTAATCTGTACGTTTTTTAACCAGGCTTGTGATTTCTGCTACCAGCGTTTTCAGGTCGTCGTAGATCTCCTTCACATCCGCCACCTGTGCCTCCCCTTCCTCGTAGCCCGTTTCTACTACCCCATCATATAGCTGCCTGTCGGTATTGATGCCAATCCCCTTAAACCTCACCTTTACGTTCACCTGCCCCAGCATAGGTATGGTCAGGTAACCCTCGCCGCTAAAGCTCCTGCTGCCCGTTACTTTGGTCAGCCGTACGGGGAATTTACCCGTGGTAAACAGTTCGCCGGCTGAGAGCGAGGGGATGGGGTTTTTATTGGCGATACTGATCTCCGGGGCAATCATCCCACAGTTGATGGTTGTCGTGCCGCCAGGGTCGGCAGCGGTTTCGAAGTTCAGTATCGGTGAGTAGCTGGCATTGTCGGCACCTGCAACATAACCTGCTGTGCTGCAAACCGATCCGATGCGGTATTCGTATACCTGGCCGGGTTTGAGCCCCCTTAGCTGCGCTGTTTTTTCCAGCGTACTGATGCGGTACCAGTTGCCCCCGGTTAGGGCCGCCTCTCGGTATTGAAGGGTATAGCCCCCGGCAGGGCTGGCGCCTGTCGGATCCTCCCACTTCAGGATTGCCTGTGTACCGGTAACACCCGCATTGATGGCGGCAGGTGGCTTACAGTCGTTTTGATAGTCGAACCAATAAATTTCGCTGAAACCATGGTTGCGGTAGCTATCGGTCTGCTCCCCTGTTGGGGAACTGGAAATAGCACGCACCCGCCAGGCGTAACGTTTACCCGGCACCAGCTGGGGTTCTGCAGGCCCGAGTAAGAGCGTAGTGGTGGATACGCTAGCCTGGTACAATACCGGGCTGCTTTCAAAGCCTGCCTCGGGGGCTATTTCGGTATCCCAGAGTTCTTTCAGGGTAAACTCATACCGGGTATTGAATGCCGCCGAGGGGCTTCCCATGTTGCGCGGGGTCCACTGGAAGGGGATATTCTGTACTTCCCCGGCGGCGACCCGTTCTGCTTTGCCGGGCAGGTTCAGCAGTGGCGGATCATTCAGGGCCAGGTAGGCCATGGTACAGCTCTTCCGGCTAAGCAGCTGCCCGGTATGGGCCGCTATGGCCTCGAAGCAGAAACTGTACATCCCTTCGGGCAAGCGCCCATCACGGATGTATCCGGCCCGGTCCCAGCCGGAAAAGTCCAGGTTGTCGGGATGGAAATAAGGGGCAAGATCGCCCAGCGAAATCCTTTGCGGAACACCGGCATCGAGGTTAATGGTTGGGTAATCCCCGCCTTCACTGCTCTTAAGTTTTAGCTGTTGCCCTTCAATGTACAGCCGCAGCCGTACCTCCAGCAGCGGCTTTTGCAGGTCGGTGTTGGTGAGTACTACGGCAAAACGTTCGGTCGTTCCGCCATAATATTCATTCATGTGCAGGGGGTACGGGGGCACCAGTACCGGCGTTACCTGTACCGGGTAAACCTGCGCTCTGGCTACCGAAAAAAGGCAAAAAAGGTATAAAAGGAATTTAATGCAAAGGGGGATGCGGAGCGTTTGGTGTTTGGTCATGCTTCATTGGTTCTGCCGTAAGGCCAAAACTGCCGGAACATGGTACAGCTAGGTTAAGGCCCATACGAAATGGTTTAAACGCTGTACGAAAAAGCAAGTAAAAGACATGCCCCCTGGGCTGCGCTTAAACTAAACTGGTAAATGGGATGGGAACAGGCTAAAATGCCTCGGGCTATAACTCCAGGAATGAGTTGATTTAATTCCTATAAAGTAAAGCTATTGGTAGGTTAATTGCAAATTTATCAGTAAATAACTAGAAAAGGTAAGACAACAAGCGTGCTTCACTCGTTCTTGAAGCGCTCTTGAAGCGTATATGAAGCGTAGTTAAAGCGTATACTAAGCGTTATGAAGCGCTATTGGCGGGCGCAGTATTAAACTTTTTAATCCTATCTAATTTTTTCACTTCTTGAACTAGTTCAATGCCCAGGGATTTTGATCAGCCTAAATTTGAATTATCAAAAACGAAAGGAAAATGAAAAATCAAATTTTAGGTATCCACCACATCACTGCGATAGCAGGAAACGCCAAACGTAATTTCGACTTTTACACCAAAGTTTTAGGCTTAAGGTTTATCAAAAAAACAGTAAACTTCGATGATCCGCACACATATCATTTTTACTTTGGTGATGAACAAGGTAGTGCCGGAACCATTTTAACATTTTTCCCCTGGGGAGATGAAATTCAACAAGGACGTAAAGGTTCTGGAATGGCTACAGAAATCGGCTACAGTGTTCCCGAAAATAGTTTAGACTTTTGGATCGAACGTTTTGAAAAACACAATGTAACTTACAATAAACCTGCAGTTAAATTTGGAGAGAAATACTTAACATTTCTTGATCCGGATGGTTTAAAATTAGAATTAACAGAGGTTAAAAACGATAATCGTAAACCATGGGAAACCACAGAAGTAAATGCAGCTGTAGCCACACGAGGTTTTCACCACATCACCTTAACCTTAAAAAATATAGAAGCTACTGCTTTCATCCTTACGGAAGTATTTGGCTACAGGCTATTAAGTAAAGAGGCCAACAGATCCAGATACATAACCGATGCCGTAAACGAAGCTGCAATTGTAGATTTAGTAGAGATAGAAAGTGAAAAAAGAGGCTTCAATGCCAATGGAACTGTTCATCACGTGGCTTTCAGGGTAAAAGATGATGCTGCATTAATGGAGTACAGGGATAAAATTGTAAAACTTGGCCTTAACATCACCCCACAAATTGACAGGAATTACTTTCACTCCCTTTATTTCAGAGAACCAGGAGGTGTTTTATTTGAAATTGCAACTGAAAATCCTGGTTTTACAGTAGATGAGCCTTTAGCAGAATTGGGTACTAACCTTAAACTTCCAGCTCAGTACGAAAGCAGAAGAGCAGAAATAGTTAAAACACTTGTAGATTTAAACGACTAAACATCATGGAATATCAACCCTTAAAATATATATACAAAACTTCAGGAATTGAAGGTGCACACACCCTGCTTCTTTTACATGGAACGGGTGGAAATGAACACGACCTTTTATCGATTGCCGATTATTTCGGCAATTCATTCAATGTGCTTTCGGTAAGAGGAAATGTTAGCGAACATGGCATGCCCAGATTTTTCAAGCGATTGGGCATGGGCATATTTGATGAAAAGGATTTACAATTCCGTACAGAGGAGTTGATTCATTTTTTGAAGGAACTGGCCATTAAAGAAGGTTTTGACATTAATAAAATCATTGCTTTGGGCTATTCGAACGGAGCTAATATTGCAGGCGCTGTACTGGTTACCAATCCCGATTTTCTTGGCGGAGCCATACTGTTCAGGCCAATGCAACCCTACAAGGTATTGCCCGAAATTAAGCATCAAAACGGTACCCCGGTTTTTATGAGCTCAGGAAAACTGGATCCGACTGTTGCCATAACAGAAGTTGAAAGTTATGAGAATGCATTGAACAGCGCCGGCTTCAAAGCCACATGGTATCAAATTAATACCAGCCACTCGCTTACAGAAGAGGATATAAAACTTGCAGTAGAATGGTTTAACCAAAACTTTAAATAATGGAAACTTTCCAATTGACCCGAATTTATGCTGATGAGAATGGCGAAAGTCATTTTGAAGACAAAAGTATTCCTTTATTACCTAACGGGGATATCGGTTTTCTTTCAGCCGCTGAAAACACTAAAAGCATTATTTTTAGAAAGGTAAAACCCGATTATGATTTTGATTTCCATCATGCACCGCAGAAACAATACATCATTTTGCTTGATGGAATAATTGAAATTGAAAACTCTATCGGAGATAAAAGAACCTTTAAGGGAGGAGACATTTTACTGGTAGAAGATACCTGGGGAAAAGGACATAGAACAAAAAACCTTCAGCCCAGCCTGCGGTCCAGCATTTTCATTACCCTATAATTTTCGTTTTGACCAACAGGGCGCCTTATTTATAAGCGTCCTGTTATTTTTCCTTTGACATCCGGGTACGTACTTTACTCAAAAACTCGGCCGACATGCCCAAATAGGATGCGATATAATGCTGAGGCACACGTTGAGGTATGGATGGATAATGCGCCAGGAAATCGACATACTTTTCATGTGCTGTTTTCGATATGCTAAAGTACAACCTGTTCTGTAATACATTAAGATAACGTTCAACCAAAATGCGATAAAACCGTTCAAATCTGGGCACAGCTTTAAGCAACTCTTCCTTGCTCTGAGGACTTAAATAAAGCAACTCGCAATCTTCCAGTGTTTCAATAAAAATATTTCCAGGCTGCTGAGTAGAAAAACTGGGTATATCGCTGATCCAGTTATTTTCTATTGCAAACTGGATAATCACTTCTTGCCCTTGCTCATCAATATAATATTTACGCAAACAGCCTTTATTAACGAATGCTTCAAAATGACAGATTTCTCCTGCCCTGAGCATATAGGTTTTCTTTGGTACAGTTTTAAACTTGAGCAACTGATTAAAAACCTGAAGTTCTTCTTCAGTGAAGTTAATCTTGCTTAAAACGCTATCATTAATTTGAGAATACAAAATTTTGAATTTGTTGGATGATTATAGAAATTCAAAGCTAAATAAAAACACTGAAATGCCCTCCCGTTTAGATATAAAGTGCTCCATCTCTTTTTTATTTGTTTGAGCCGGCAAACACAATACTTTTTTATTATATTTAAGAAATTACGACTGTTTACAATTACAGCATTACAACCAAATATAATTAATTATAACACTTCAAATTTCAGCCAAAATCTTTTTTCTTCAATAAATCAAGAACATTCCTTAACTTAATAAAAAGACCAAAAAACACAAATAACCACTGAATATCAATAAATTACCAGAACCGAAATATCCTACTCGTCTTATTGCGTAGAAGTGCGTAGCGTTAAATTTTTAAAAAAACGCTCTCTTTGCAAGACTTACGTAGAGCCGAGTAAAATTTTTTATCCCGATTAACTATCCCCCATCCCATGAACTTAACGTACACTTGGACAATTTCAAAAAAGATATTACTTATTTTTTTGATTTTAACAATTATTTCTGCCGGAGCGGCTTTAGTGGTATTGAATACGATAACCGGTAAGCTGGGCAGCGTTTCGAAACTGGCTACCAACATTGAGCACAGCCAGTCTGAACCAGAACAAATTCTGTTACTCATCCATCATGCCGAGGGCGATTTCCAGGAATCTTTACTTAATGCCGGGAGTAAAAAATACAACGATTATAATGCGAAGATATCAAAGGTCTTCCTCATGATAGACACCTTGCTTGAGGAAAAGGCTGATACTTCTCACCTTACAGCCCTCCAAATTCAAAAGGTAAAGTACTGGTATCACAAAAAATCGGCTTTGTCTGACAGGCTGTATTCGCTTAAACATAGCTTTGACTCCCTACTAACTATCTATGCCGATTTCAACAAGGTTAATAATGGTTTACCCTTAAATAACGTTACGGACCACAAGTTTGAAAGAAATGTTAAGGTAAAAGTAGATACCGTTGTTAAGGCTAAGCCTGCTGAAAAGAAAGGTTTTTTTAAGAGGATAAAAGATGCCATTGCTAATAAAAACGATGTCACCACTGTTGAAATTACCAAAAAAGAAAATACCCAGATTGCCACGACCAGTGACCAAAAGGCCAGCAGCAGTAACGACCGCAAGGTTTACCTGAATAAGCTGAAACAACTTCAGCGTGAAAACGAGAAATTGCTGGGGATGCAAAATGAACTTATCGTGCTCAACAGTCACATCAGTAATGAGCTGGAGAATATCATCAACAATGTTAAAGACATTAACTACCAGATGATTGATGAGTTTAAAGTTGTGGCACTTAAAAATTACCAGGAAACGACTGTTTTGTTAAATAAGTTTTATTTAGCAGCTCTTGCCCTGATCATTTTATTTGCGATTCTACTCATTGTGTTTATTATCAGGCTGAACAACGCAGAGTTGTTGCTAAGAGCAGAAAACGAGGAGGAAGTGCATCGGGCTAAGCAAAAGATAAATGAACTGATGGAGAAGATTGAGCTCAATGAGCAAGATCGTTCACCGGCGAAAATGGAGGAGCTCAAATCAATTGTAGAACTTGCTGTTGAGAATAACCCGGCATTCTTAGTTAAATTTAATGAGTTCGACACCAGCTTTAGCAAAAAATTACTCGACATTGCCCCTACTCTTGTGGCTGCAGAAATAGAGTTCTGTGTATTATTGAGGCTAAACTTTGAAACCAAAGAAATTGCCCGCTACACCAAAAGTTCTGTAAGATCTGTTGAAAGTAAAAAATATAGGATTAGAAAGAAATTGAATATACCTTCTACTATGGATATCAATATCTGGATGACCCAAATCTAAATAAAAATAGCCGGGCAATGGTTCTGCACCTATCGTCCGGCTATTTTTAATTCTTTTAGCCCGGTTTTGTATCGAATTCGATTACTTCCAGATAGATTTAACCGAAAATACCTCTAGGGCTTCAACGCTGATATTGGTGCCCCAAAAATGCAATCCTTCTTTGTTATTGGCATCTAATTTTCGCTGCATCGAATAGCTGTATGCGCCACCATCGATAAATACTTCTACAGAAGTCCGGTCTATATAAATATCGGCAGAGATTTCCATGCTCGTCATATCCTGAGGGGAATAGAATACGCCATTTACAAGATTAAAATTCATATCATAATCCAATAAGCGCTGGCCATTTAAACTCAATCCGGCACTTGTAGCATGTGATAATTTTATCCTGGTTTTGATGCGCAGCTTATCACTTCCGCCATAAGTTTTCAATTTGTCGTTTGCATCAGATGCTGTTAACTTCTCCCATTTATTTGAAGGGATAAAGAGCGCTTCTGCCTCTTTTACGGGTTCGCTAAACATTCTGACGCCATCTTTTGTAGTTTTAAGTTTAAGCTCAGTTGGCAATAACATCATCCCGTTAAAAGGCATGCCTTCATGACTAATCCTGCCCCAGCCCAACTGTATTCTTCTTCCATCCGATTCTGGCATATTGGAGAAGGTTTGAGCAGCATAAATACTTCCGGTTACATAATAATGTTTACCTGTTTCCGGTGTAAATTTCTTCCCATCAAACGAACCAATCATGTAGGTATTAGAAGCACCATACATCACCCATTTTGTTTTTGTTTTATCGCCATCAATTGGTAATTCGAATAAATCTGGACATTCCCAAAAACCGGTAGTGTGGCTTTCAAAAGTCCAGTCGAGTAAATTTTTAGAATTATAAATTGAATGTCCATCCCTTTCATTGAGCACCATTACCCAGTTGTTTCCTGGCTTATACCAGAATATTCTTGGATCGCGGGTATCTACACTATTCCATTTTGCTTTCGAGTCAATTACAGGGTTTTTACTGTATTTAGTCCATGTTCGGCCTTTATCCAAGCTATAAGCAATGCATTGCGTTTGTTTATCAGCTGTATTAGCCGTATAAGCTGCTATCATAGCTGGCGTACCTCCTTTATTAAAACCTGCAGTATTGTTATAATCGATTACGGCTGAACCGGAGAACATGGTCCCCAGCTCATCCGGATGAAGGGCAACAGGCAGTTCTTGCCAATGAATCATATCTTTACTTACTGCATGGCCCCAGGACATGTTTTCCCACTCGCGCTCATAAGGATTATGTTGATAGAAAAGGTGATACTCTCCCTCATAAAAAATTAGCCCGTTGGGATCATTAATCCATCCCCTTCTGCTGGTAAAATGGAACTGTGGCCTGTTTTTTTCTTCATATATCCCTTCATGGCCTTCAATTGTATCATTTTGATAAATCTTTTGTAATCCTGAAGATTTTCCATCATAACTAATTTTAATGGTTTTGCCCTTCAAAGCGGTAACATCACAAAACACCCAGTATTCCGGCGTGTCTCCTGCCAGGCGAATTTTAAAAAGCCTTTCGGTTTTCCCTCCGATTTCAAATTTCATATTGCCCCTTTCCTGCTTCTGAGATACAGGCAGGTTGAGATATTTGCTGGTAATCCTGATGGTAATATCCTCCGCATTTGCGGTTTGAAAAACAGATAGTAAAATTCCTATCCCCAGTATCTTAATTGTATTTTTCATAGTTAATTTAGTTCATAACAATACTTCTTTGCTCTTTATTCCTTGCTCCTTGCTCTCTGTTCCTTGCTCCTCACCAGGCATCGGTTCTAAAAGGTGTAGCTGGTAAGCCCGATTTATTGGTCAGGTTAGCATTTGGATTATCTGCCCAGGCATATCTCACCGCAACCGGCTGACTTACTTCAGTTGCGCTAACGATTACCTTATCGCCCACAATTTTACCTGTTGCCCAATAGAATTTTTTATCTGCTCCCGCTATTGCAAATCCAGCTAATTCGGTACCGGAAAATTTTAGTCCGTTGGCAAACCTGAAGCTAAGTTCGATTGACTGATTAACTACCTTCATTGCACTATACTGAGGCCCGGAATAAGCGTTATCTTTTCCGTAAACCTTTGCTAATGCAATTAATGCCAAACGATTGCCAACGTCTTGTTTATTTTTGGGGTGGATATCCTTAGCATCGCCAATATCTATTGTTACGGCCATGCCGGTATTTGGAACAAACAATGTATTTAACTGTGCATCTCTGAGTTCTGCCCATTGCGAATTACCAGGAGCTGATGTTTTAGCTTTAAAATTGGCCAACTGAACAAAAAGAAAAGGAAAGTTGCCTATATTCCAATGCTTGCGCCAATCGCTAATGAGTGCCGGGAAAAGTGTGCGGTATTGTGCTGCGCGCTCTGCGTTAGATTCGCCCTGGTACCAGATTACTCCTTTTATGGTGTATTTTAGAAAAGGGTTAACCATTGCATTAAACAACACAGTGGGCCTATTGGCGCCCTGATTAGCAGCAGGTGCAGGGCCAAGCTTTTTCAAATCTAGGGCTACACGGTAATGCCATTCACCACTTAAATCTACTTTACCCTGGTTGCCTAAATCTAAAAACACTTCATTTTTTTCGCCATAAATCCCTCCTCCACCACCACTATCGAACACCCGAACCACCAGTAAGTGTTCTCCTGGAGTTAAACTAGTGGCAGGAATTTTATAACTTCTATTTTGATTATAGCCTGTTGTTTCGCCGATCAGCCTGCCATCTAAAAAAGTCATATCATTATCGTCAATCTGAGCTAAGCTTAGCTTAGCATCTGTTTTAGGCTGTTCAGTAATGAGGATTTTCTTTTTGAGGTAAACAATACCATCCAAACCCGGTAATGCAGCATCTTCCCACAATGCCGGGACAGTGATTTTACGCCAATCTTTTTCGGTTGTGTCTGCAGCCCAGATATATTTTCCGGCAACGAAACCTAAATCCGCGTCCTTTACGTTTTTCTCCCATTTTGCCTGCAATTCCCCCTGGTTTGCGCCATTATTCAAAAGTGCCTGATTTTGAATCCGTTCTGTTTCTGCTTTAAAATCGGACATGGTTTTAAGCGTTGTGGCACTGGTCCAGGCTTCTGCAATGGTACCGCCCCATGAAGAATGAATTAATCCGATGGGAATACCCGTATTTTTGTAAACCGTTCTGGCAAAAAAGTAGGCTGTTGAAGAAAATGCAGCTACAGTTTTTGCAGAACAACTTTGCCAGCCCCCAGCAGCAATACTTGCCTCGTCAACAGGTAAATCAGCTGTGACATGATTAACCTGAAGCAACCTGATATTCGGGTAGTTGGCATCATTAATCTCCTGCTCGTAATTATCTACCTTACCCCAACCCGCTAAAGGCATTTCCATATTGGATTGGCCTGAGCAAAACCAAACCTCACCAATCATTATATTTTTTAATGTAATTGCTTCCCCATCCGAAATGGTAATGATATACGGTCCTCCATATGCAGGTGTATTCACTTTTACTTCCCAGTTTCCAGTTGCATTGCTCTTAATTACATATGGCGTTTTAGTCCATGAGCATTTTAGCGTAACATTTTTTATGGGCACTGCTTTACCCCAAAGGGTAACTTTTGTGCTTTGCTGCAACACCATATTTGAGCCAATTGCACCGGGCAGTGTAATTTTAGCCGAAAGGTTCAAACCATTTAAGAGTAGTACTGCAGTTAAAATAGCAGCGAGAGATTTTACATTCATTATTTTGCTTCTTCTAATTTAAGTACAACACTGGTTCTGCTGGCGCTAACATTAGGATTATAACCAATTTTGGTTAAGAAATCGCCACTGTAAACACGTGATCCATCTATTGTACTTTTGGTTCCCGGGTAAAGGTTGATTTCTGTTAGCTTATAATTTTTATTTGGGTCAAGTCCCTGCATTTTAATCGGAAACTTACTATTTTCTGCATATCTGTTATTAACCAGGTAATTAAAAATTACTCCGGATGTTTTTTCATTGTTCAGGTATAACATGGCTGCAACGCTTCCCTCCCTTGGATTGGCCAAACGGTATTGATCACCATGCCAGATATCTGCTTTTACTAAATTATAATTCTGTATGGCTTGCTGGCAAAACAACAAGTCTTTTTCCGGTAGTTTAGAAACCACAATATCAAAACCCAGTTTACCCATCATTGCAACATCAGTTCTGAATTTAATGAGTTGCTTGCCCCAATCGGTAACATGGTTAGCGCTGCTTATTGCCGGATAGAAATAGGAATATTCCCATTGCATAAAGATACGCTCCAGCGGATCGGTATTGTCGCTGGGCCAAAATTCTGTGAAGTACTTCAGTGCTGCATAATCTACCCTTCCACCGCCACCAGAGCAAAGCATGATGGGAACTTTTGGATATTTAGCTCTTATTTTTTCTAATACCCGATATAATCCTTTTACATAATCGATATAAAACGCCGACTGATTCTCTTTTAAATGGGCTGAATAAGCATTATAAATTACCGCATTACAGTCCCATTTGATATAAGCTAAGGAAGGATTTTTAGTGAAAAGCCCATCTACTACACCAAAAACAAAATCCTGGACTTTGGGATTGCTCAAATCTAAAACCAATTGATTTCTATAGTAGTATTCAGGCCTTTTGGGATCTTTTACTACCCAGTCAGGATGTTTTTCATAGAGTTCACTCTTCGGATTCACCATTTCAGGTTCTATCCAAATACCGAATTTTACTCCATTTCCTTCTGCTTCTTTAACCAGAGAAGAGATACCGTTTGGCAGTTTACTTTTATTCTCCTGCCAGTCGCCAAGTCCTGCGCGGTCGCTATTGCGTGGATATTTATTACCAAACCAGCCATCATCAAGCAAAAATAAATCTACCCCTAATTTCCTGGTATCCTTCAATAATGTTGCGAGTACCTGCTCATTGAAATCAAAATAAGTTGCTTCCCAATTGTTGAGCAGGGTTAAACGATCGCCTTTGCCATCCAGAATCTGATAGTTACGCGCCCAATTTTGCAGCTGTCGGCTCGCCTGCCCTTTACCCTGATTAGAAAAAGTATATAAAAATTTGGGGGTTACAAATTCCTCATTGGGCTTTAATTTATAAGGCGAAGCATAATTATTCATTCCGGCAATAATGCGCAGGTTATCCTGATAGTCCAGTTCAAGATCTATTCTAAAATTACCACTCCATTCCATTGCGCCATAAAGTACACTGCCACTATTCTCGGTAGCCGGTTGATCCAGTGATACCATAAAAACTGATGGTTGGAGCAGGTTGGCCCTTGTTCCTAATTTAGTATCCAAAGTTTTAATGCCGTGTGTAATGCGACTTTCTTCAGGCTGCATCTCCTGTGCCCAATCGCCATGATACTGCCTTAGGTAATAATCGTTAGCCTTTAAATGGAGATTTGCAGAGGCAAATTTCTGCAACACAACAGTACCTTTTTCCTGATGTTTAATTACTGTCCATTGCTCAAAAACATTTTCTTTAAAAAAAGATTGATAATACAGCTCTACCTGAAAATTATATGCCGGATCTTTTAACAGAATCCTGGTTAAGGTACTGTTATTGTTAATTTGTTTTGTTTCGTGAGCAACATATGAAAGGTTCAAACTGTTATTGCCATCTGCATGGACAACTGAAATTGCAGGTTCCAAAAGATTTCTTGAACCAGATGGTGTGTAAGCCGAGTTTAACTGGCCAGTAAAATCACCATTTTGTTTGTAAGTACTACCAATCAGTGCATACTCTTTGGAAGAAGTTAATTTTTGACCAAAGTACTGAATGGTAACATCACCACCGCTTGAGGCTTTTAAAACAAGTGCATAATTTTCACTTTCGATAGGAATCATTATTTGAGCCTTAGCCCTATTTGCCATAAAAAGCATGCAAATTAAGAGCAAAAGGGATGATGAGATTTTTTGGAGACGAAGAGATGTGTACATTGTAATCTATTTAAAATTGGATGATTTTAATTATTTAGCATAACCTGAAGGAGAACAGACTGCTCTGGTTTTAGGTTTATTGGGGTATGATTTTGAACCTGATACGGCGTTCCGCTAATTAATTCTTTAGCCTGAAAGCTATCTCCTGTCAAATTCAGACGGCTAAAATCTATGGCAACAGCTTTCTCCTTTTCATCGAAATTGAATATTGCCAGATACAGCTTGTTTCCAGATTTCTTTAAAAAAAGGTTAGATGCTCCTTTATCTAGTGCACCCTCGACGGGTTGAAAGGCTTTCCCATCCTTTATAACGGCTAAAACGTCATTATTTTGAAAGAGTGCTTTAACATTCTCAAGCCACGGACCTTGTTGTGAAAAATCATCTCCACAGATAAAAGTACCTGTTACTACAGCCGAGAGCATTCTGGAAACATTGGCTTCGTAACATTCGTTACCCAAAACCACATGATCGCCATCAACATAATCATAAAGGCTGCTTTGCCACCAGCCATTGGTTACACTATTAAGCGTATATTCTGTATCACTAATGGACTTAAAAGCATCGCAGGCAATTCGCCTTACATGCACATAGGGCGCTGTAGCCAAACTTGGGGAAATGGCGCCATAAACAAGCATTTTATGCTCCAGTTCCTTTAGCAAAAAATCCATCCCAAATTTATAAGCCTGCATACCCGTTTTCACATTGGCATTGTAAAAATGATCGGATTCTACCGCAGCATGACCTAAAAAATCTACCTTAATCATTTCAAAACCACAGGCTTTAAACTTTCCGATCATGTATTTAATCCGCTGTAAAGTTCCGGGATGTGTAGGGTCAAGTGCCCTTGCGCCATCAAAATCGTGATAGCCCTTGCCTATTTTGGTCCACATTGCAGAGAAATTATAATCGCTGCCATTGGGTTTTCGATCACCACCAGCAGCAAATCCCCAATCGGTAAAGGGTGCCCAATAAATTCCTGGCTTTAAGCCCCGGCTTTTGCAATAATCTGCAAATGCTTTAAGTTTCGAATAATCTTCATGCTTAACCATATTATCCCAGTAAGAATCCAGGTTGATGAAACATGAGCCATCGTTTCTAAAGTTTTTTAAGCTATCGGCAAAAAAATCGACCACTTTTATGGCCTTTGCTTCTGATACTTTCTCCTGCATTGCACCCCAGCTGTTCCAGCCTATGGGTGTAGGTTTATTCCATTTAAAAACCACCCTGGTTTGACTGGCTTTAACTGCTTTAGCAAATTCTTCCATGCCCAGGCGCCAATCGGCAAAAGCACCAAAGAACACTTTAGCTGAGGCGATGGTATTTCCAGTTAAAAACCCATGTGCAAGCTGGTCTCTTGTTAAGTCATAGGCGGTATATCCACAAATGGAGCTCATTTCTATCCCCTCCCTGTCTTTTTGCACCTGAATACCGGTTTTCCAATCTGACTGCTGCAATGAACCCATTATCAAGCCATTACGACTTGCATTATGATATAAAGCACCTACCTCTGCACTTACGGATTGGTTGGTTTGAGCAAAACTTTTCGCATCGTAGCTGATAAAAGTATCATTATCAAATGGTGCGATTAAGGTCGTTAAATCGGCATAGTCAAAATCCGTTTTATGTACCGCTTTAATCGGAACCATGTGATTTGTTCTTAAGCCTGGTCCTGAAACCACCAGTTGTACAATAAAATAATCATGGTTAGGATAGGTATAAATTATCTGTTGCAGATTAGGCAAACCAACTCCCGAAAGTTTAATGATATGTTTTCTCCCCTTACCTAAACCATCGCTATAGTGCTGGCTGGTATAAATACGTTTTGTATATTGGTTAGATTTAACAATTCTACCAGCTATTTCCAGGGTTGAAATTACATTCGTTGCAATCTCTCTTCCCGCAAGCCATGCACTGAAATCTCCCTTTTGCTGGTCAAATTTGATGACACCGCGCTTCCCAAAAGGAATCTCTTGTGCCTGAATTTTTATACTCAAAAAGAGTATTATCAGCATAATCAGCATCGGATGATTTGATATATACTTCATCATTATACTTTAGTTTCCATTACTTCCTTAACCATTCGCAGTTCCAAAACTTCATGCCATTCCTACTGTTATCTTATTTTTGATAAACCCGCACATAGTCAACCTCAAACCTTACCGGAAAAGCTGTTTTAGATGGATCACCACCTTGTTTCCCTCCAATTGCCAAATCAAAAAGCATGTAATGTGGTTGCTTAAAGGGATTGGTATGCGTTCCGTCCTGGTTCTCCAATTTATCCATTGCAACTTTATTGAGCAGTTGATCGTCTACATAAAGTGCGATGAAATTTTCATCCCAATCCATGCGCCACACATGAAATTGCTTGGCCCATAATTTTCCACCCAGTGAATCAATATTTTTTTCAGTACTATACCAGGCAGCTTTATGGTCGGCCCCCAGGTACGCGATGTTGGCCAGCAGTTTTTTGCGGTAATATTCCATTATATCAATTTCACCATTTGCAGGCCATCGTCCGTTGATGCCCAGCGTCCACCAGGCAGGCCAGATCCCATCGCGGATATCGATCTTACCACGCATCACAAATCGGCCGTAAAGCCAGCTGTGTAAGCCTTGTGTTTTAATACTGGAAGAGGTATAAGCGGCCTCTTTTCTGTTTTTCTTCCAATCGTGACTATCTGCTATGTAATCAGGATTTGCCTTATTTTCTTTTCTTGCCTCAATAATTAAGCTGCCTTTTTCGCACCATGCATTATCTTCCTGATACCACTGAAATTCTTCATTTCTTACAAATCCTTTTTCATGTTTCCATCTCTCCGCCTTGGGTGCTCCACTATCATTAAACTCTTCTGCCCAAACCATTTTATAGCCATCACTATCAAGCCTGGGTGGTTTGATGCTATTCTCTTGCGCATTGGCAAGAAAAAACGTGGGAAAACTCATGGAAATAAGAAGATACTTGAGGTATATTGCTTTACAATTCATGGGTAGCGCTGGCTGGTTGATATTTGGTTAAGTGGATAACTATTTTAGTATATAATCCTTCCGAATATAGTAGCTATCTTTTAAAAGATTCCGGGTTATCACATACAAGTTACATAGTAGCGAGAAAATAGCCGATTTCCAAAAAATCGGGAACAATCAGGTTTTTCAGTTTGGATGCGCAACATTGTAAGGTTTGCTTTCTACAACTAAAGCTGCGCAAGCCTACGATTTCCCAGGCATTCTAACAAAACACCTTCTCCCGCCATACCTGTAGCACCTGTTAATATGATTTTCATAGTCTTATCTTAATCCAGCGGTAAATTACTAAACTTTCGGCTGTCTTTTACCTTAAACAGGTACTAAAAAGGCCTTTGGAAAATTCCAGAGGCCTCTTATGGTTTTCTTTTGTTGAACTCAGGGTCACCCACTAATTCTCCTCAGTTAACCGGTATAATCCAAATTCTGCCAAAGTTGGATTTAACCTTGACGATAAAATTTTAAACCTTACTTTCTTTGCTTTTACTGTATCAAATTTGAGTAAACGTTTGTAGCCTACGGTAGTTCCAGAAGTGAATTCTTTCCATTCACTGCCATCAAAATATTCTGCTTCAAACTTTTCTATCCGCTGTCCTACTGCAATATTTTCTTGTAAAGCAAGTACATTAAAACTCACCTCATTCGGCCAGTTTAGTGTTATTGTTGAGGTGGTATCTTTGCCAATAGTGGTAAAGTAGGTACTTAGCTTGCCATCAAACATGGTCTTTATATTTTTACCTGTATTTGCAGTAACTGATGCCGTTTTAGCGATATTATCAGAGAAGGTATTTTTCATTTTTTGTCCAAAGGCAGTCAGGTTTTTAACATCACTATCGGCTATTAAGCCCTGTGTATTAGGCGGAATATTTAATAGTAAAACTCCATTTCTACCTACTGAGGTAAAGTAAATATCCATTAATTTTTTAGGTGTTTTTACTTTAGAGTCTTCATTGGTGTGATAAAACCATCCCGGACGAATACTCACGTCTGTTTCTGCCGGATACCAGATCAGGCCGGTTGCATTTACCAGTTTCTCTCTGCTTCCACGATCCTGATCTTTGTAAGAACCTGATAAAGTAGGGATTACATTCACATCCTTTTGAGATAATGCAGCTATTTTTTCCTGGCTTTGTTCTGCCATAGGCAATACGCTCCATTCCGTTTCACGTCCTACACCTGTTTCGGTACCTACCCAGCGTACATCCGGCCCCTGAACTGCTATAACCGCCTGGGGTTGTAATTTTCTGATCAGTTTATACCAGGTATTAAAATCATAAACCTGCTTTTTGCCATTTGGCCCTTCGCCATTTGCCCCATCAAACCAAACCTCATCAACTTTACCGTATTGGGTTAACAATTCTGTTAGCTGATTTACAAAATAGGTATTGTAAGCATCTGTTCCATATGAGGGATGATTGCGATCCCATGGTGATAAATACACACCAAAGCCGATATCATACTTCCTGCATGCATCGGCCACTTCTTTCACGATATCACCGTTTCCTTGCTTATAAGGTGTATTTTTGATGCTGTGCCGGGTAAATTTACTTGGCCATAAGCAAAATCCGTCATGATGTTTTGCTGTGATAATGGCTTGTTTAAAACCGGCTTCCTTTATTGCCTTTATCCATTGTTCAGCATCTAGTTTCTCCGGATTAAACTTGGAGATATCTTCTTTTCCATCTCCCCACTCCCTATCGGTAAAGGTATTGATGCCAAAATGAAAAAAAGCGGTCAGCTCAAGCGCCTGCCAGCGCAGTTGTCTTGGCGATGGTGTTACATTGGCCGCCTTAAAAATGATGGTCTTTTGATTATCGGCAGGCGAAAGCGTTATTATACTCTTGTGTTGTGCATAGGCACTAGAAATGAGCAGAGAAGCTAAAAGAATAGTCTTTTTCATTTGTTATGTTGATGAGGAGGAGCAAATTTATAAGATTTAGATTATGATCAAAATCCCACATTTTTATACCTAAAGCGTCTTCCCAAGCATTTTACGACTAATACACACGCTAATTTTGCACCATCAGGTGGCCTAATTTAAAAGATAGTTACCGTATTCACCGAAACAAACGTTTGATCAGAAATATTGACTTTAAACATTCAGAGTGAACAGGAATGATATACCCACCGCCTTTTCTTACAGTAAACACTGCAAAATAATACAAATAAAGCTAGTTATTGATTGCATAGATAATAATCCATGTGCAAAGAACACAGTTTTTCACTGGAAGGTCTTAGCGAGACGCTAAGACCAAAATATAGATGACAAATGACTATTGACATTTAACTAATGACAATTGACTAATCACTAATGACTAATGATTAATGACCATTAAACTATTTCGCCACAGGTAACTCAGCAATGCCCCAATTCTTATTTGGTTCTGGCCCCATTTCCAATACCAGCTTACCGCCTTTTAAAAGCTCTGCGGCCGAAAACCAGAAGGTATTCAATACTTTACCATTGAGGGTAGCACTTTGGATATATTGGTTATCTCTTGAGGCATGGTTGGCAATAATTTCAAATGTTTTACCCCTTCCATATTGCCCGCCTAAGTTGAGTGTTACATTTTTAAAAATTGGGCTTCCCAATTCATAGATTGGATTTACGCTGGTTCCTCCATCAGTTTGAAACAGTCCGAGCGCGGCCATGATATACCAGGAGCTCATCTGTCCCTGATCTTCATCGCCCAGATAGGCATTTGCTACATCGTAACCATAATAACGATCTACAATTGAACGGCTCCATTTCTGCGTGAGCCAGGGTTGCTTAACCCAATTAAACAAGAAAGCAAAGTGCATAGACTGTTGATTTCCTTGTGTTACCGGATAATCCCAATATTGATCATTAGGCGCATTAAACCGCCATTTCACACTCTCGTTGAAACCCCATGCCAACCTTTCCTTAAAACGGTCCACCCCGATTTTATTGGCTAATGCCGGTACATCCTGTGGCACGAAAAAAGTAAGCTGCCAGGCATTTCCTTCAACATAATGTTCGTTTCGGCCCGACTGGAAGGGGTCGAAGTTCTCAAACCAGCTGCCATCTGACTTCCTTAACCTGGCATAACCGCTTACTGAGTCTATCGCATTTTTCCACCAGCCTGCTCTTTCGATATATTTATTATAACCGGTTGTGTTATTCAACGATTTGGCAAACTGCGCCAGGGTCCAATCATCATAGGCATATTCTAAAGAATTAGAAAAACGGCCTTTATCATAGGGTACAAAATGATATTTCATGTAAGCCTCAAAATCCTGATTTCCGGCAAGTGCGCCACCAACTTTGGTTTGAGGTGTGGAAAGTGTCTTATCTGCAGCTGCGAAAGCTTTGTTGGCGTCATAATCACGAATCCCCATTTGGTAAGCACTTACAATTAGAGGCACCTCGTGTTCTGCAACCATCACAGGAATATACTCCATACCTGCCGGACCTTTTGCTAACCAGCCATTGGCATCGTACATGGCCAACTGAGATTTTACCCATTTTGATGACCACTCGGGTGTAACCAGATTCCAGAACTGATTCAAATTCCAAAAGGTATTCCAGAAAGCATCGCAACCCAGGGCAATACCATCAGGACTCGCAAACTGCTGCACCTTTTCGGTGGCATCAATCCACTTGCCATCTACATCGCTAAAGGTGTTTCTGCTGCATAGGGCGCGATACATATTGGTATAAAATCTGATTTTCTCTCGCCGATCGTTACTACTGGTATTAATTCTGCCGAGCAAATCATTCCAAACCTTAACCTGACCTGCACGAACCTGATCAAAACTCCATCCGAAAGGTTTAGAGATTTCTGTTTCTAAATTTTTTGCAGCACCAGCTAAATCAACATAAGACATTCCTGTTCTTACCTGTACCACCTGATTATTTCTGGTGTCGAATTCGACATAAGCACCTGCATCTTTAGCATCTTTTATACTGATCAGATCTCCTGTTCCTATATCATCGTTTACCCAGCTTCCAAATTTCTGGATTGGCTGGTCGAACTCCATCACAAAATTCACTACATACTCCTGCTCACTTGATCCTGCCTGTGCAATCCAAACCTGAGGCGCAAACTGTTTGCATACCCCTTCAATCCGATAATCACTTACCTTTCTAAGCGTTACCTCCGATAGTTTATATTTGTTTTCGGCAGGAGTTTGCAAATCAATCATTACCCTCGAATCTGTTGCTTTCGGATAGGTATAACGCATAAAGCTGGCACGTGTACTGGCTGTAACTTCCGCTTTAATATTATAATCGGTAAGATTAACTTTATAGTAACCCAAAGGAGCTTCTTCTGTTGCTTTGTCTATTGCGGAACGATAGCCCTCTCCCTTTGCTGATCGCTGATCGCCAACCTTTATTTTTAAGGGACCATTTACGGGGAGCATTCCCAATCCACCCATTGTCCATTCGTGGATATGACTAAAAGCACCAATACTCTCAAAAGTAGGGTCGTAGCCTGATTGCCAGCCATCGTTTTGGTTATCCGGACTTACCTTCACCATACTGAAAGGCATCCAGGGCCCGGGAGCAATCATCCATCTCGAATGCGCTGTACCTATACGGGTATCTACATAATCTGCATATGTGGCTGTTTTTTGAGGTTTACGATTAACCCAACCACTTTGAATAATTTTCCCATTGGCCAATATTTCGTATTTGCTTTGTTTGGTCCTTGTAACCACAGGCATAGGCGCTTCAAACTGATATCGACCGGTCTCTAATTTCTCTTTAAAAATCTCTTTACCATCTAAACGAACGCTGAGCACAGGTTTTGATGCCAGATGCTCAACATCAATCAGCAAGGGCTGGATATGCTTACCTTCATTGTTCAATTCATAATCTGCTGCCTTTACCGATCTCAGATAAGCAACCTTCGGCGATTGTAACAGTACCCCGGAAGGTCCTTCGAGTTTTACCTGATCAAATACAATCCATGAACCATCTAAGGAGGTAAGCTGAACCTCATTGCCACCTGTTTTAATTAACCCTGCGGGCATTGGAATTTCTAAAATATATGCTTTTGATTTGGAAAAGTCTCCGGAAACTGCATCGTTTTTATCGGCCTTTGCCAGTTGGTTCACAAAGGCTTTACCGTTAATACTCACTTTAAAAAGTGGTGGTTTTTCTCCATTGTAGCCTACCAGATCTACAAGGAGCTTCCATTTTCCCTGGCCGGCAATTTTATCTACACCGAACAAAACATTAGCCTGGTGCGACCTTATCCCGGAGGTGGGTGCAGTGCCGCCCCAACTGTCTTTCGGTCCTGGCAACACATAAGCAAAATCTTTTGTGGGATCGGAAAAACCGATTAGAAAGTATCGGTCTTCCCAACCAAAATCGTACGCTAAAAATTTCTTATAATCAGCTGGTGCTAAAGCCATTCCGGCACTATTATCATCTGCTTTGCCAATCTCCCAGATGGTTTTGGTTTGTGCCTCAGCTGATAGTCCAACCATTATATTTAGTCCAACTGTTAGCGTAGCCAACAAGTATTTTGATCTGTTCATCAATTTCATTGCGATTGCTTTTAGGTATTGCTGGTATTAATATTTATCCTTCGGTTTATTGCCCATTTGCAGGATCATTTTTCCTCCTTGCTGAATGTCTTTCAGTTTGATGAAAGGCTGGTGCAATACTTTTCCATTCAGGTTGTAGGACTGTACATAGATATTGGCGTTGCTGTTGTTTTTAACCTCGATTTCAAAATCCTTACCGCTAAAATATTTGTTATTGCCCTTTATTTTAATGCGGTCGAAAAGCGGGCTTCCCAATCCAACTTCAGGTTGGATATCGGTAAATCCTTTCACAT
This sequence comes from Pedobacter sp., assembly GCF_965279535.1. Classification (NCBI taxonomy): domain Bacteria; kingdom Pseudomonadati; phylum Bacteroidota; class Sphingobacteriia; order Sphingobacteriales; family Sphingobacteriaceae; genus Pedobacter; species Pedobacter sp. Next base: position 5,121,874 of record NZ_OZ257244.1, on the reverse strand, counting down.
CAAATAAACCCATAGCAGAGATTACGTACCAGGCACCTAACTGTCCCTGATCTTCGTCTTGTCCATAGCCGTATCCATGAATACCATCTGTACCATAAAACTCATCCGCTATAGTTCTCACCCATTTTTGAGTAAGAGATGGCTTATCTGAAAAGTTAAAGAGCCATGAAATGTGCAGATTGGGTTGGTTACCATGATTATATAAGCCTTCAAGACCTGAAAAGGCATCCAGTTTGGTTCCGCCCCCAAAATTATTCTTTTGCGAGGTAATAAAGATACTATCCAGGCGGGCGTTAAATCTTGCTTTTCCAACCTTGGCAATGAGGCCTTTGGGATCATGCGGTACATAAAAAGTATACTGCCAGGCATTCCCTTCCTGGAATCCCCGCCAAACCTCTGTAGGTTTAAAATTAGCGATGAACTGACCATCGGCAGTTTTAGGATGAACAAGATTAAGCTTCGGATCGTAAATATGTTCCCAACCTTTAGATAACCGCATTAATTGCTGATAGTCTTTTTCCTTACCCAATAACTTTGCCCATTGTGCCACGGCATATGAACTATAGGCATATTCCAGGGTATGAGAACCTGAAAATTGCCAGAGTTCACCTCCTCCCTTTCCTTTATCCAGATGCGGTACAAAACCATTTGCTACAAATTGAGCAACATCCAGTTTACCAGCACCATGCGGACGATCTTTACCATCGATTTCGTTTTTTAATGCTGCTTCATAAGCGAGTTTAACATCGAAATCGCGAATACCACTCATGTAAGCACTTGCCATGGTTAAGCTTACAAAATTGGTTCCTACTCCAGAAACATACCTGCTATTTGCAATCCCATCGGCCAGCCAACCCGAATCTTTGTAAACCAATAACTGGCTTTTTATCCAATCGGAATAATATTCAGGATAAGCGATAGCCCAAAGCTGGGTCAAATTCCAAAAAGCACCCCAAATGGCATCTGTATTGTAATGATTATGAAGGGGTTTATTATCGCTTCCTAAGGGGATTTGCCCTACAGTTCCATCATTTTTAGGATATGCGCCACTTACGTCGCTGGCTAAACCCCTTCCCAGTAAAGCATGGTATAATCCGGTATAAAATTTAACCATGTTTTTTTCATTTTTGGAAGAAACTGTAATTCTACTCAAATCTGCCGCCCAGGTATCAGTGGCTTGTTTCTTAGCCTGATCAAAGGACAATACCTCTGCTTCTTTTTGGAGGTTCAATCTTGCGTTTTCAATAGAGGTGTAGGAAAGGCCTGCCTTGATGGTTACACTTTCTTTGTCCTGAGTTGAAAACGTAAGGTATACACCTGCCCCTTTACCTTTGATTTCCTTTTGACCTGCTAAAATCTCATTTCCTTTGAATACACCAACAGCTGTTGGTTTTTTATCCAGTACGGCTGAAAAATACATCGTTACCTCAGAACCTGTCTGATATTTCTGAACGTAAACCGGAAGTGTGGTTACATAGCCTTCTACCCTGCCGTCGTCAGTGATATATACCCTGGCATCTTTCACTTCTCCGCTTTCGCCTTGTTTATGACCGATATCAAAAAGGATATGCGATTGTGCTGAAGCGGGAAATGTATAGCGGTGTAGGGCCACCCGTGGAGTTGCTGTCAGTTCGGCTTTAATATGATAGTCTTTTAGCAAAACGGAATAATACCCTGGTTGTGCAATTTCATCGGCACGATCAAACCTGGATCGGTAACCTTCATCGGGCTGCTCCAGTTTACCGGCAAGGGTTTGCAGTTTACCGGTTATGGGTGCAAAAACCAGTCCCCCAATTTGAAATTCGTGAAAATTGGCAAAACCCTCAATAGAAGTATGTCTTTCATCGTAACCAACGGCATCCCAACCATGTACGTTTCCGTAAGAGCCATTGGTTGAAGGTGCTGGTTTGGCCATACCAAAAGGCATCGCTCCCGGCGTAAAGAAGAACCACCTGCTATGTGCTGTCCCAATTCTGGGATCAACATATTTCAACAATTCTTTACCGTTCTGCGCCACAGCAAGCTGGGCGGAGGAAAGGATTAATACGGAAGTAACTGTTGCTCTGATTAGTTTATGAATATTTTTCATGAAGTACTTTAGTTTTCGAGGCTAATGCCTTTGTATTTCCAATAGCTGGCTGCGCCCATCAATGCAGCTTCCTCTCCCAAAAGGGCAGTTTTAATCGCTATACCGGGAAAAAATTTGTTGATTTCGTTTAATAATGGTTCTTTAAAAAGCTCAAAACTCCTGGCTATATTTCCCCCGATAATAATGGCATCCGGTCGATTATCTGCAATAAACGCTTTTAAAAACCCTGCTAAGTTTTCTCCGAATTCTTTAAATATTGCTGTTACCACAGGTGCGGTATCCATTAAGCCAGCGAGCGCCCTCACACCTGTAATTTGCTTTCCGGTTAACTCAAAATACCTGGAAGTAAACCAACGGGTAGAAAGATAATCTTCTGCAATTCCCTGTTTAAAAGGCAAGTTCCATAAATCTGCATTGTGCGCAACTTCATGCCGATAAAAACAGGTACCTAATCCTGTACCCAGGGTTATCCCCAGCACATGATCATGGCCGATAGCCGCACCACCAAAAACTTCTCCCTGTAAAAAGGAAGCAGCATCGTTAGTCAGGATAATTTTGGAGGGTTCAATATCCAGTTCTATTGCTAATAATTCCTTCACATTTAAGCCATACAGATGCTCGTATTTGGACTGGCCTTTAATGAGACAAATGCCTTCTTCATAATCAAAAGGGCCGGGAATAGCCAGACTAATTTTATCTATCGGTTTATTCTTCTGAGCAGTCCTTATCGTTTCTGCCCAAATCTTAATAATTTCCGCAGCAGGGGCATGTGAATCTAATTTCTCTCTCACCAATGAATGGCTTAAAACCTTTTTATTCTCTAAATCTACCAATGCAGTGGTGATGTGGGTTCCACCAATATCTGCACCGATTGCAATTGCATTATCTTTCATCATCAGGCTCAATTCAATGTTTAATGAACAAAAAAGTGTTCTTCGGTTTCTTTTTCTTTCCAGTCGTTTTCAATCTGCTCGAGCGATTTACCTTTCGTTTCCGGGAGCAGTTTATACACGGCCAAAAAGGCTATCAGGCAGAAAAATGCAAAAAACCAGAATGTACCTGCAGTACCAATGGATTTAAGCAATATGGGCGTTAATTGCCCCACAATCGTATCCGCAACCCACATTACCATAATGCTAATGGCCAATGCCCTGCCCCTAATGGCACTTGGAAAAATTTCTGAGGCAACCACGAATTTCAAAGGGCCAATTGAAAAAGCAAAACAGGCCAAAAATCCTAATACACAAATGAGTAACCAGATGCTGGTGGTTGCACCATAATAAAAACAAAAACCGGTTAAAAGCAGGGTAATGGTTGCTCCTGCTGTTCCAAAAAGATATAATGGCCTTCTGCCCCAGCTATCGACTTTCCAGATAGCAACCAGGGTGAAAAGCATGTTGGCTAGGCCAAAAATAATCTGACTGATGAGCGAATTGCTCAATGAGATCCCGGCGTTACTCAAAATACTGGGGCCGTAATAAATAATCGCATTGATGCCACTGAATTGTGAAAATAAAGGAAGTAGAATGCCGATCAGCAGTGCTTTTCTCATTCCAGGAGCGAACAACTCCCTGTAAGAACTTTTATCTGATTGTTTTACTGCTTTATCTTGTTCTGCTTCAACTTCCGCTACACTGCGTTTGCTGATTCCGCTAATGATAGCTATACCTTCAGCCCTTCTTCCCTTTTGCATCAACCATCGCGGGCTTTCAGGGATAATGAGTAAGCCGATGAAAAACAATGCTGCAGGAATAACGCCTAAGCCTAACATCCCCCGCCATACCTCTGCATTAAAAATCTGGCTTAACCCATGATTCGCGACACTTTGATCTGCAGCACTCAGCAGTGCCGCATTGCTTAAATAAGCTACTAAAATACCGAAGGTAAGTGCAAACTGATAGTACGTTACCAAACGACCTCTGATTGCCGAAGGTGCAATTTCTGAGATGTATAGCGGCACTACGTTAGAGGCAATACCGATGCCAATTCCTCCAATTAATCTTGCCGCAATTACACCAGCCAGGTTAGGCATAAATGCACAGCCCAAAGCCGAAGCGATAAAAAGTAATGCGGTAAGGATTAGCGGTTTTTTACGTCCCAAACGATCACTTAACTCACCGGAGAAAGCCACACCAATAATGCAACCCACCAAAGCTGAGGATACAAACCAACCCTCCTGTGCTGCTGAAAGGGTAAACTGTTTTTGAACGAGTGGCAATACACCCGAAATCACGGCCATATCAAAGCCAAAGAGAAAGCCACCCAAAGAGGCAACGAGGGTAACGGTTAAAATGCTAATCTGCTTTTGCTGGTTATTCATAATTTATATTTTGGTCAGGGTTATTCATTTAATTTGCTGGCGACATAGATGGTGGTGCATCTGTGGGTTTACTTCCCCATTTTTCATTCGGTTTAGCGCCCATATTTAGTGAGAGCTTTCCGCCCTTCACTAAATCAGCGTGGTAGAACCATGGTTTTGTTAAAGGTTTTCCATCCAGTGTTGCAGATTGGATATATCGGTTTGCATCAGAAGTATTATTAGCTTCGATTACAAACTGTTTTCCACTGTAATATTTATGATCCAAAGCAATGGTAATTTTTGAAAATATTGGGCTTCCAATTTCATAGAATGGTTTCGAAGCTACGCCACCATCGGTTTGAAACAGACCCATGGCCGCCATTACAAACCAGGCACCCATCTGCCCCTCGTCTTCATCGCCAAGCCAGCCATGATAAGGTGTAGCACCATAGTATCTGTTCATGATCTCTCTGGTCCATTTTTGAGTAAGCCATGGTTTTCCCGAATAATTGAAAAGCCATGCAGCCTGCATATTAGGCTGGTTACCATGGTTTACAGGCACCAAATCGTATTGATCTCCTTCTGCATTGAAGTTATATTTTACCGATTTCTCAAAACCATCATTTAGCCGGTGGTTAAACTCATCTTTCCCCATGAGGTTCAGAATACCCTGTACATCATGCGGATTGAAAAAACTATACTGCCAGGCATTCCCTTCCAGATAACCCGGGCCACTAAAGTTGGTGCAACAGAAGGGGCTCCAATCCTTTACCCAGCTTCCATCACGATTTTTCATTCTGATGTATTTGGTTTCCGTATCAAAAACATTTTTATAGCTGCCGGCACGTTTTAAAAACAATTGTGCGTCATCCGTCTTCCCAAGTGCTTTGGCCATTTGAGCTACGCACCAATCGTCATAGGCATATTCTAAGGTATTGGATACCTGACCTTCTTCGTTGGGTACATAACCCAGTTTCATATAAGAATCGAAGAAACGGTTTCCGGCAAAACCATTTTCCGGGGTTTTCACACCGGGGGTAGTTTGCTGATGTAGCATGGCTTTATAGGCCAGCTGTACATCAAAATCACGAATGCCCTTTTGGTAAGCACCTACTATTAACGGAATTTCGTGAGAAGCTTCCATAATCCCCGAATATTCGATCCCCGCAGGACCTTTGGGTAGCCAACCGCCGGTTTTGTAAATTTCAATCAACGATTTGGCCCAGTTACTGGTTAAATCCGGATTTACTAAACCCCATAGCTGGTTTAAATTCCAGAAAGTATTCCATAATGCATCCGAACCATAAACAGGAGAATCTGATTGACGAACCTGCTCATTTGCATCCACATATTTGCCATTAACATCGCTCCATGTTGTTCTGGCTACATATGAACGATAAAAATTGGTATAGAACTTCTTTTTATCCACTTCTGTTCCCCCTTCTACCTTAATTTTGCTCAACATGCCATTCCATACCTTATAGGCATTGTTTTTAACTGCATCAAAATTCCAGTTGAAAGGATTCATTTCGGTTTCGAGGTTTAGCCTTGCCTGATCAATACTCACCAGAGAGATACCCGTTTGCATGAGGATAACTTCACCAGCCTTTACGCTGAAATCGGCAAAGGCTCCCATTTTACCTTTACCCAGGATTTCTTTAATATTCTGTTCAACTTTACTCCCCTTCCAGCCTCCGAATTTTTTAATGGGCTTATTAAATCTGATCACAAAGTGAACAGTGTATTCATTCCAGCTCCATTTCTGATGGGAATATCCTTCAATTTCCCGGTCAGATATCTGGGTAAATTTCGCGTCCAAAATATCGGTTTTAGCCTCACCGGGAATATCAAGGTCCAACAAAACATGTGCTTCTTCGTGTGCTTCAGGATAACTGAACTTAAAAAAACCTGCCCGGGTGGTACTGGTAAGCTCTGTACGGATATTACCATTCATAAGTGTTACGCCATAATAACCGGGTTTTGCTACCTCAGTAGATTTATCAATCCGGGAACGATATCCTGAAGTCCAGCCTGTGGTGGGTGCATCTGCAGGGCCACGATAGGTACTCAGCAAGCCAACAGTTGGCATCACCGAAAGTCCAACCATAGTCCAGCTGTGAATGTGGCTGAATCCACCGATATTATTAATGGAATATTCGTATCCTGATTTCCAAACATCACCCTGGTTGTCAGGACTCAATTGTACCATCCCAAAAGGCATGGTAGCACCTGGGTTTAGCATCCATCGTGATTCTGAAGTACCTAATAAAGGGTCTGCGTAATCTACAGGTTCTTTTTGCTGTGCCTGTACAGATACGAAAATGATTTGAAGCATTAATAATATCAGCAAATTTTTCTTCTGTAAATCCATGATGGTTAACCTGTTATAGTGCTAAATTGAATTCATCTTTAACAAAAGCCTTTACTGCTTTAGCTGGTGTATTTCCCTTATTGATAAGGGTATAACTTTTTGCCCCGGCAGGGATTACAAATGTTTCAGCATAGTTAAATAACCTGCTCGTTCCATCGGCTGTAATCACTTCAACACTGCTTCCTTCCACAAGCATTAAAATATGACAAACATCTTTAGTATCAACTACAACCTGAGTAGCAAATTCGATACGGTGAATATCATAAAAATGATCTTCGTGAGTGGGAAGGTGGATAATTTGCCAGTCTTCACCTTTAGTTAGCAATTTAGGCCTGGAAATAAGTTCTGCTTTAACCTTCTCGCCTTTTCTCTCAAATTTAAGGTTATTAAAAGCATGGTCGATATTAATTGGTCTGGGCTGGCCGTCAAGGCCTAAACGCATCCAATCGTACATTTTAAAAGTAAAGATGTATGGTGTTGCACTAATTTCGAGTACCAGGTTATCGGCACCTGCGCTATGAACCGTGCCATTTGGAATTAAGAAAAGATCATGCTTTTCTGCTTCATGAACCTGTACATATTCAGTGATATCAATTTCCTGATTCTCAGTCTGGCTTCTAACCAGTTCTTTTTTAAATACTTCAGGGTTAATATCTTCCTGAAAGCCTAAATATACCTGCGCACCTTTTTTACAGTCGAGAATGTAATAAGTTTCGTCTTGTGTGATATTTTCTCCAAACTGAGATCTGATATAAGATAATGAAGGATGGCACTGAATGGAAAGGTTTCCACCATCAAAAGTATCTAAGAAATCAAACCTGATTGGGAATTCAGTACCAAAAACGGCTGCATGCTTACCTAAAACAGCTTGCGATTGATTAAACATTAAAAAATCGAAAGAAACTTCAAGCAAAAAGCCATCACTTTCAAAGAGAATTCCGTTCTCCGGTACAATTAACTCAAAAGACCAGGCATAATTCACTTCGTCTTTGTTCAGTCCTTCAATTTTTTCCTGCATCCAATGCCCACCCCAGGCACCTGCCTCAAACCAGGGACGAACCCTGAAAACCGATTTACTCATGGCTGTTAAACCAAACTGTAAATCTTCATTGAACATCCAGTTTATGCTGTCTTTACGTTGCGCATCGGCAATAACCGTTATTTCTTTTGTAATGGCTTGCTTATGGTTATTTAACACCACCCAATCTACAAAGAAGAAACGTTTGTAAGCTGCGTGGTTACCGGCAGGTTTGTCGCTTCCTAAATTGGTAATCGAGCCTGCGCGCATTCTATATTGTATTTCGTTTTTAGGAATATCCAGGTAAACAATTGGGGCATTCCAGTTTAAAAGTGACGCTCCAATACCGATGGCAATGTTGAGATCGGCAGCGGGATCGGGTTGTGAGTTCCGGAGCACTGGAACATCAAAAAAATCGGTAATGTTCAAATTAGTTTTGGTTCCCCAAACACTTTTAGCTTCACCAAGGAAAGGTTGTACCATGGTTTGAATCTCCGCATTACCTTTCAGCTTGTCGGCCAGGTATGTCCAGCTAACTTTTAAGCCCCTTTTGTCGAAGACGCTTTGCAGGGCTCGCTCAACATCTTCCCAAAGTACACCTACGTAACCATCTATCCTAACGTTCTTTTCTGAAATTATCCAGTCTGCCAAACGCTCATATCCATTAAAAATCTTTCCTGAATCCAGTTTGTGTGAAGGATAAATATCATATCCTTTCCCCAGTCCATTTCTATCTTTTAGGTTTTCAGGCAAAATTGTTTCAGAACTCTTGCGCCATTGCTGATTAACTAATCGGTTCGTATCCGCTACGTGAGTATTCACTTCCATATAAAACGTTATTCTAATGATTTAAACAAATGTACATATGTACATACATATATCCTAATATTTTTTAATTTTCTGTTTTCCTTAGATTCAAACTAATCAAAGTCCTAATATTCAACTATTTAAATAAAACTTTCAGCGTCATTAACTCGTGTGGGATGAGTTTAATTTTACCGGTCAGCTGTTCGGTTGTTGTTCCATATGGAGTACTTTTATACAAAACTGCCTGTTTATTATCTGGCCATGTAAGTTCTACTTCTTCTGCCTGTTCTGATACTGATTTTAATCTCAAAAGTACGCCCTGCTCATCTGTTAAGGGCTGTAACGTTGATACAACAATTTTAGGATTACTAAGCAATAACATACTTTTTTTTATTGGATTTTGTGCTGCAGGCACCACAATTAAAGGCCGGTTTTGCGCCGTTCCGAATTGTTCAGATCTGCTGGGTTCGAAATTCCCTTCATGAGGCATAATTACATATTTATTGCTGATGATACCGCTTTGCTTTAAAGGAAAATTAGTATCCCAGTGGTTGTTAATGGGCCAGGAGAATAGTGTTTGGGTTTCCGGCACTTGTTTAATCCACTCCCGGGCCTGCCGGGCACCGTCTAAAATATCACCACTTAAATTTCCCAATTCCACGATTGGTGCCTCAATGGCCGTCCAGCTTACACCATAATCCGCATTTGAAATATCGATCCACCGCTGAAATGCAAACCAATTTTTGTTGCTAAAAGGAATCTGATCGGTTTCTGGTTGCATAAACCCCAAAGGAATATCCATTTTAATCTTGCCTGAAGAAACCTGAAAGGGAAAACCATAGTGAATGCCTTCCTTGTTTGTTGTGGCTGTTTTATCTAAAGTATTATTCAAAACAATGTAAGCCTGATCTTTAATGAGTGTTATCTCTTTCCTGATCCAGTTACTGCCCATTCCTTTTGAATGGATGACTAAAGTAGACAATAATGGGCCCTTTTCTTTTATTTCAATGTAACTGAGTTTATCGCTTGTCGGTTTTCCAGGCATCATTTCGGGCTTCCCGTTTTTTACACCATACAAGTGGTTGTAACTATTAAAACCAAAAGGACTTTTACGATCTACAAATTCGCGTTTGGTTTTCAGGTCGATAATACTGGTGATGTTTCCGTTTAACGTATCAACAGAGAGTGCTAATAAACTGTTATTCAAGTGGTCTTTCCCGATAGACATTGCAGGCTTCTTGCTTTGCTTCCCAGGTTTTATTTGATAAAATGCAGAGCCAAACGGGGGAATTGAATCGGATAGAAAGGCCAATTCGCCTGTAGAAAGTCGTTGACTGTTCATTTCCCGGCCTTGCTCATTTACTACTTTATCTCCTTTTTTACTTTCTTCTGGAGCTATTTTTATTAGTCCTTTCCTTGCCCATGATAAGGTATTGATTACTGCAAAACCGTTTTCACCATCCTTTTTGATATCCTTAACACCCTGCTCGATTAACGCTTTACTGAGCTGGCCTGCTTGCTCAAAGTACGCTGCTTTTTGTTGTTCTACCTGATGGGCGAGCGGAGCTGTGGGATCCTGATAACCCCAGGTATGTTCGGCAGATAAAAGTAAATTATCCCATACGCGATCAAATCCCGGATTGTTTTTTTTACCCAACATAGACCATAAGGCCTCTGCCTGTACAAGATCTTCTTTTGCTATTCTCCCTATCCCTACTCTTTTAGCATCAGAGGCTAAGCCCTGTGTCCAGAATTCGGTCATATCTCCCCCATATTCGGGAATAATTGATTTATATTTACTTTCATAGGCCTCTAAAATGGTTTTGGATCCGGCAATTACGAGTTTCGGATAAGCATACTGCGCATTCCAGAGTTTAACCGCATCTGGCAAATCGGCATCTATCAGGCAATTATCCGCCATAGACCAGGTCATCACAAAGATATCGTATGGAGAATTTCGATCTTCCAGCTTTTGGGTTTCCTGAAAAATAAACGGATCGATAAAATTTTCAAGCGGGTTATCGGTGCTGAGTCTGTCGTATTCAGTAGTAAATGCCTGAATTTTCCCCAGGCCATACTTCTGGCCTTTAGCCCTGAAGCCATACCCATAGGAAGTTGCCTGCAAATAAAAAAGTTTATCTTTTCCATTGTTGGACAGCCAGTAAAAAGGTTTATTTTCCCAGGCCTGGCGGAGATCGTAATAATTAGGATAACTAAAAAATGCTTTAACACCACTTTTTGCCGCAGCCTGCACCAGGCCCCAGGATGCCCCAGGATTATCCATCTGCACCATTGTTGTGATGGGTATACCTGTAAATGACTCAATCTGCGCACTAGATTTGAACATGGCCAGCAATTGCTCATCAGAGCAGGTAGAGGTATTGATATTGGAGTGTGCCGCATCAATCTGAATCCAGCCCTTTCTTACCGCATTAACAAATGATTTCTTTTGCCCCGCTGTGGCTTTATTTAAATAACGCTCTACCACCCAGGTGGCTTCGGGGTTCCAAACAAATTTTGCCCCATCCGGGTAATCCCGGGTCTTGCTGGCAATGTCAATTCCTACATCGATATTGCGGATATGAAGGTCTTTTACTACCTCCTGCAAATTCGTATAACCGATATCTACATGACTGTGGGGATAAATGTAAACCGTCCACTTTTTTTTAGCGGGAACATTTATTTCCTGAACGAATTTCCCTGATGCACTGGTGATGGTCAGATTAACCATTGTGGATTTTAGTCCGACATTTTCAGGCAGTAAAACGGATAAGGAATCTTGAGCTTGTTGTAATTGAATATTAAATTGTTCCGCTTTACCCTCGGCTTCAATTTTGACTGTTATCTTTCCAAACAGCTTTTTACCGGAGAAAAAAATCATTACTTCTCTTCCCGCTTTACCATCTGTACGATATTTATACCAGGGCTTAACGATATAATTTAAGCCTTGAGGTTCGGATTTCAAGCAAAAATGGGCAAAAGCCTGCTGTACCAGAAAAATTCCGGTAAAAAGAAAATACTTAAACTTATACATCTGATGGGGATTTTAAAGACGTAAATCTCCTTAAGAAAAGCAGGGATTAGCCCGAACTAATCCCTTGCTTAACTGCTAAAAATAGATAGTATTTAAATAGATAGATGACTAAGGAACATTTACAATTTTAACCTCATTATAATTGTAAATATTTGCACCATAGGCAATTCTTGCTCCAATACGAACGTACAATTCTCTTTTGGTAGGTAAGGTTGCCGGTGTGGTTATCGTTTGGGTAGTTCCCAACAAAGCATTAGCTCCATTACCAGTGTAAGTGGTTTTTGCAGACCACCTGGTGTCATAATTCCAATTGCCCACATACTTTGTACCATTTACAAAAAGCATTGCATCGGTAATGTTTTGCTGGAACAAGGCATTGCCTGTTCCCCTGGTAATTTTATAACTAGCAGTGATGGTGCCGTTGGGGTTTAAAACAGGTTCGCCTACCCATTCAACGCGCAGGAAGGGCTCTACTGCAAAATCTACCGTTGTTGTACCACCAGAAACATTAACGGTTTTACTGTTATCAATGGCTACAGGAGTAGTTTGTACCAAAGGAACAAATGCCCCTTCTACAGAAATCTTATAAGTACCTTCAAAAATTTTGGTATTGATCCAGGTACCGTCCATTTTGCTTCCTAAAAATTGAGGTGTTGCGGTAGCGCTCCAGCTGGTTTCAATCAGCTTGATTCTGGTTCCTGCTGTATTATCCCCGGTAACTTCTGTTTGTAAGGGTTTCCCTGTAACCACATCGGTTACTGTACCTTGTAAAGTTTGATCGGGTGCTTTGTAGTTATCGAACTTTGAACATGAGCTTGCAGATAATCCTGCAAGGCAAATTGCGATGTAATATACGATGCGTTTCATATGCTTAATTACCATCCTGGGTTTTGAACTAAATTTAAACTCTTTGCAATTGCTGCTGTAGGAATCTGTGTGTAATACCATCTCGATTGGAAAGTAAACTGTACACTTCGTTCCTCAAAACGAGCATCCATTATGTATTTGTTTTGATCTGCAACTAAGATTGGGAGTAATGCCTTATAAATTGTTGCATTTTGTTCCTGATCGGCAATTCTCCATCTTCTCAGGTCCCAAATGGTTTTATTTTCAAAAGCCAGTTCCCTTCTTCTTTCCATGCGGATATCGTTTGCAGCGGTAATGGCCGTTAACAGACTTGCTCCTGCCCTTTCTCTGACTTGGTTGATGGCGGTAAGTGCATCAGCAGCATAGGTACCTGCCTGCCCTAAAAGGAACAACTCATAAGCCGCTTCTGCTTTATTCAACAATACTTCTCCATATCTGAATTCCATCCACTGCTGTTCAGAACGACCCGGAATAGTTTCAGCAGTTGCTTTATCAGGATTTAAGTACTTTCTGATATAAAATCCTGTGATGGTTCCCCCGGTTGCATTGGCAGTAATCGCAGTAAATACCCCACTCAGGCCAGATTTAGTTACTTTTGAACCATTTGGCAAGGTGTAAAGGTTTGTATTATTTTCTGCTATGGTAGCCGATCCAACAACGGTTGCAGGATATGCAGAAGTTGAATTTGCAGGTAGAAGTTTATTCAATCCGGCAGCAGAACTTCCGGTGTAAATACCTCGTCTTACCTCAATGGCTGTTCCCTTAAACTGATCACCTGGTAAAATTACAGTTGCCCTTAACCTCGGTTCAGCATTGGCAAAAAGATCAGTAGTATTATTAAAGAAAATATATTTCCCTGTAGCATCAAGCACCTGAATAGTACCATCGGCATTTTTAGGAAATCCTTCAAACATCTCTACGAAATTAAGTGTCGGACAAGTTTCTGATGAATAATTGCCTTGAGGTCCTTCTAATTGTTTAGGCACGCTGGTTGCATCATACTGATGCACCGCATCAGGGTATTTGTACTGTCTTACAAAAATGGCCTCGTTATTAGCGGCTGTAGCATCTAAAAAAAGATTCACAAAATTGTTGTATTGCGCTGTTTTATCACCCGCAGCCCATTTGGCTTTGTATAGGTTATATTTCCCCGTTAACAGATTTGCAGCGTCATAACTGGCCTTAAAATAGGTTGCTGCTTTCGAAGCCGGAATTCCGCATAAACGTTTTCCATCTGTTGAAGTTAAATTAATGGTATTATACTTGGCAATAGTTCCTGCAAAAAGCATGGCTCTTGATTTAAGTGCAGCAGCAGCATACTTGTTTGCTCTTCCAGTCTTATTGGTTTCAGGAAGACTTACAAAAGCTAAATCGCAATCGGCAGAGATAAAATCATAAACCGCTTCTTCAGATGCACGGGGAATTTTTAATTCCTCAATCTCCGAGGCCAGTTCACTAATGGTTTGCCCCGGGCTGGTTAATAACTTATCTACAATTGGAACTCCACCATAGCGCTTTACCAATGCGAAATAGGTAAAAGCCCGGATAAATCTCGCTTCAGCCATCCAATTGGTTACCTGCTCAGGTTTAAAATTGCCCGCATAGGTTGGCAAAGTTTCCATAAAATAATTGCAGTCGCGAATAAGTGTATAAGCTGCAGACCAGTAGTTAAAAGTTTCTGTGGTATTGCCCATATCGCGGCTCGAAGCTTCTCCCGTTACAGCATGTGCTGATCCCACAGTGGTGTTATTAAATCCACCTGTTGGTGTATATTTAAAATCTTCAACAGGCATAGTGATATAAATCCTGGCCAGATAAGCCGTAATACCGGCCTCGGTAGTAAACAGGTCTTTATCCTGGATCACGTTCACCGGCGGTACATCTAGTTTACGGCATGCTGTAAGCGAAATCAGCAGTACAGCAATTAATGAATATATTTTTTGTTTCATGACTTTCTTTTAAAGTTTTAGATTTAAACCAAAAGTGAATTTCTTATCCAAGGGATAGGTATATCCAAAATCACTTGAAGGATGCTCCGGATCTAAGAATTTCAGATCTGTAACAGTTAACAGGTTATATGCGTTGGCATAAACCCTTAATCCCCTTATACCAATTTTAGTAAATAATTTAGATGGCAAAGTGTAGCCCAGTTCGATGGATTTAATCCTGAAGTACTTCGCATTTTGCGCATTGGCCAGTGTATTGGTATAAGGTACCGTACCTGTGTAAGCATAATATCCTGGAACCCATTGTGTATTTGGATCATAAGGATCGGCATTAGGATCTACAGGATGATACCGGTCTAAAAACTGACGCAATGCATTTCCTCCTGCCCACAATGGGGTGTTTAATTGCTCAAAATAAGAAACATATACATTTCCTGCACCACTGATTGTGGTATTGAAATCCCAGTTTTTATAGCTCATATCCAGCGTTAAGCCGTAGGTAAAAGTTGGCAAACCAGCGGTAGAAATCGGATGATTATCTAAAATATTGATGGCCCCGTCTCCGTTCCAATCTTCATATCTGTAATCACCAACAACAGTGTTTTTAGGTACATAAATGTTGCTGTTCCTAATGGCGTTCCAATCCTCAAATTGTCCGGCAGTACCATAGCCCCAATAAAGATTGTTCCAACGATTTTCGGTGTAAGTACTATTATTCCAGTTTAAATAAGAATTTCCGGCCCGTGCAATAACCCTTGTGGTATTCATCGTGCGCGTAATTCCCATGGTTCCTTTAATGCCATAGAAAAACTTACCAAAATGATTTCTGTGGTTCACCTCCAGGTCGATACCTCTGGAACGATCGCCATTTAGATTTTCCTGAGGAAAACCTACTCCTACAACATCTGGCAAGGTAGAAGACTGTGTAGCCAATAATCCGGTTCTGTTTCGTACGAAGTAATCAATAGAGAATCCGAAAAGTCCGTTCCAGGCATCCGCATCTACCCCAACATCAAATGTTTTAGAAGTATACCAGGTGATAAATGGATTGGCTAAGCCTTTACTGGTGGCACTGCTGATAAAAGTTCCATCAAAAACAGAACCGGCAGGTGTTCCACTGGCAGAACCAGTTGAAGGATAGGTATAACCCGTAATAAACTGATAAGTAGAAGCGGCATCATCACCCTGTTTACCATAAGATGCCCGAACTTTGAAGGTATTAATAAACTTTAAAGCCGAATTTTTCCAGAAACTTTCTTCAGAAATCCGGTATCCGGCCGATGCTACCGGGAAAAATCCCCACTGTCGATCAGTAGCAAACTTTGAAGTTCCATCTGCTCTGAATGCAAATTCAGCTAAATATTTGCCTTTGTAATCATAAGAAAACTTTCCAACATAAGAGGCTGTCCGGTTATCAAATAAGTTCAACTGGTTAGAAGACATGTTGCCTTGCTGGTTTAAACTGTTTCCGGCCAGCAGCTGATCAACAGGGATTGAAAGCTCCCGCTGTGCATAAAAGTTATCGCCCTTGAGGATGTTGCTTTCATATAAAAGTAAGCCGCTAACATTATGTGAACCGAAAGTCCGGGCATAATTTAATGAGCCCTGGAATAAAAACGAAGGATAGTCGTAAAACTCTCTTCTTAGCGTAGAAGGCGACTTTTGCGGACTTGGCGTATAAACATTTGTACCTGCGTTGTAGCTAAAAAGATTATAAGTTTTGTTATAAAATTTATTATTGGCAATTTGATAATCGTAACTAAACAAACCTTTAGCACTCAGCCCTTTTACGAAAGGCACATCATAGTTTAAGCTTGCAGAAGACTGAAACCATTTATTTGAATAGATTCTATAACCGCTGATATCGGCATTAGCATGTGCAACAGCATTAAGTGAACTGGGCACATTGGCCAGATAATCGGGGTTATTATTGGCATAAATCTGTTCAGTTGGTGCCTGATACCAGGTACTTCTGATTACCCAGTAAGTATCTTCCAATAATTGATCTTTTTGGTCAATTATACCATTCAGGTTCAAATCGAAGGTTAGGTTTTTAGTTAATTTGGTACTTAAATTAGACCTTAAATTATACCGGTTGTAGCGTAAGTCTCCAGATTTAAAATACCCGTCTTGTTGCTGATAACCCAGGCTGGCAAAATAAGTTGTATTTTCTGTTCCTCCCGAAGCACTGATATCATGCTGCATTTGCGGAGCGAAATCGTTTAGAACAGCCTCATTCCAATTGGAAGCCACTTTCTTTCCTGTAGCATAATCACTAAAATCTTGCGGCGTAAAACGGATATTACCCTTTTGACCTGCCCCTATATTGTGTACCTGAATCTCATTTGCAAGCGTCATGTAATCCAGAATATCGACACTCTTAGGCATAAAAGAAGGTGTTTGCACAGAGTATGAGCCATTATATGTTAAAGATGTTTGCCCCTTTTTACCTTTCTTGGTCGTGATCAATACTACTCCATTCGCCGAGCGCACCCCATAAATAGCTGCCGAGGCATCTTTCAACACAGTGATGCTCTCCACATCCTCCGGATTTAAACGTGAAAAGTTGTTCCGGACAATTCCATCTATAACCACAAGCGGAGAACCTAAACCACGAACATCAAAAGTATTGTTAAAACTTCCAGGCTCACTGCTGTTTTGTATAGAACGCACACCAGCAATTTTACCGGTTAGCATGTTCTGGATATTCTCATTTTTGGTGGTAACAATTTCCTTGCTGGTAACCGTAGAAACGGCTCCCGTGATACTTCCCTTCTTCTGTTGTCCGTAACCTACTACCACAACTTCCTCCAGATCAGAAGTACTTGGAACCAGCTGGATAGTTACGCCTTTCTGTGTTCCCACACTTAACTCCTGATTTTTGTAACCCACCATCCTGAAAATCAATACCTGACCAGGCCTGGCGTCAATAGCAAATTTTCCATCGGTATCAGTACCGGTTACTACTTTCGAATCTTTTACTGCAACACTTACTCCCGGAATCCCGATTCCTTTTTCATCAACTACAGTACCCTGAAATTTAGTGCTGGTTTGGGCAAGTGCCGACAGGCAGCAAATAACCAGCATAAAAGAGGCAAGCCAGGTTTTCAGGGCTCGGTATTTTAAACCATCCGGGCCATGTTTTCCCCGCGATGGATAATAAACATCTGTGATTTCCATAGGGATTTTACGCAGATGCGTTTGGCAATTAGGTAAAAATAGTTTCATAAAATTAATAGCTATTCTTGTTGGGTTTGGAATTAAATATGTATGTACATCTATATTGTAATCAGAACATCGAGTCGTGTTCTATAAAATATTCTGTTTTATGGAAATGCCGAGGAAAGGAGCATATTCTCGGCTAATTTTCGCTCAGTCCTTTCTAGGGAAGCTTTTAGTCTCATAATTAGTTATTTAAGAGTTATAAATTGGTTATGTACAAACATATAAACATTTAAAATAAAAACAAATATATTTTTATTAATTTTGTATTAAGTTTTTAGCTAGATTTAGTTTTCGTTATATAAAGCCAGATGAAATTATCGATTGACCATAAAAGCCATGTTCCTTTACACATACAGGCTGAGGAATTACTCCGCGAGCTGATCAAGGACCCTCAGTATGCAACCAAGTTCTTACCCAATGAGGTTGATATGGCCAAACAACTGGCCATATCTAGAACCACGCTTCGCCAGGCGCTAAACAAGTTGGTTTATGAAGGTTTACTGATCAGAAAAAAAGGTATAGGCACTAAAGTCGCCGAAGTATCAGTAAGCTCAAAATCAAATAATTGGCTTAGTTTTTCACAGGAAATGCAGGCACGTGGAATTCCAATTAAAAACTTTGAATTGCATATCAGCTGGGTTCACCCAGACGAAAAACTGGCTCATTTCTTCGACATTACTACCGATAAAAAAGTATTAAAACTCGAACGTTTGAGGGGACGTGCAGAAGGACCATTTGTTTATTTTATCTCCTATTTTCACCCAAGAGTAGGATTGACAGGAGAAGAAGATTTCAAGAGACCGCTTTACGAAATTCTGGAAAAAGATCATTCTGTGATCGCCAACCTGTCTAAAGAAGAGATTAGCGCCAGGGAAGCCGATAAATTTTTGGCAGCAAAACTTGAAATAGAACCTGGAAATGCCTTGTTATTCAGGAAACGCTTTGTTTTTGACCAGGGTGACCGCCCTATAGAATTTAACCTGGGTTATTATCGTGCTGATAGCTTTGTATATACAGTTGAAAGCCGCAGAGATTAGTGTATAGGGTCTTTATATTGCTGTTGTAAAGCTTTTAAGTGCTGTTTCAACTTCTCAATAAGTTTCTCATATCCAGGTTGATGATATAAATTTTTCATTTCTTTTGGGTCTTTTTTTAAATCGTAAAGTTCCCAGGAACTAACCGGATCATAGAAGTGAATTAGCTTATAACGATCTGTTCGGATGCCATAATGCCGTGTTAAACCGAAAGACTTTTCATAGTAATGGTAATAAATTTCCTTTCTCCAATCTTTGTCTTTTCCGGCAGTGAGCAGTTTTTTCATCGATGCCCCCTGCATATCTTCCGGAATTTTAATACCTGCTAAATCAAGCAAGGTGGGGGCAACATCAAGATTCAGTACAAAATTTTCAGTTTTTTTGCCCCCGGCAAAACCAGCAGGATATCTAATCATCATGGGTGTATGTAATGATTCTTCGTACATAAAACGCTTATCATACAAACCATGTTCTCCTAGAAAGAACCCCTGATCCGACAAGTAGATTACAATGGTATTTTCTGCCAGACGATTTTCTTCCAGATAAGTTAATACCCTTCCAATGTTATCATCTAACGAATTCACACACCTCAAATAATCTTCCATATAACGCTGAAATTGAAATCTGGCCACTTCATCAGCTGTTCTAAGTTTCTTAAATTGGTTATACTCTTTTTGAAAAGCGGCATCCCAAACCTTCCTTTCAGCAGGGGTTAAACGGCTTATCTCCCTTTGGTATTCTGCAGGTGCCCAATCGTTTATTTTATTTATCAAACAGCTGTCGCAAGGTATTTTACTATCATATCGAATATCAAGATGATCCCGCATCGTTACCTGCTGAATTTTAAGGGCTTCCCGGTCTTTATAGTCATCATAGTAGTTTGTAGGTAGGGGATATTTTCGATCATTAAACTTATTCAAATACTTTAATGGTGGCATTGCATTACGATGGGGAGCTTTATGATAAAGCATCAAAAAGAAAGGTGCTTCCTCTTTGGTTTTATCAATCCAGTCCAGTGCCATATCGGTTATTACATCTGTAACATAGCCCGTATACACAGTATCCTTGCCGTTTTTAATAAATTTAGGGTTGTAATAGTTTCCCTGATCAGGCAGGATATTCCAGTCATCGAAGCCTGTTGGCGTACTAAACAGATGCCATTTACCCATCATTGCCGTTCGATAGCCCGTAGCACGGAAAATCTTCGGAAGTGTTTGCTGTGTGCCATCAAAATAAGTTCCATTATCCTTCATTCCATTCATATGAGAATACTTTCCGGTAAGTATAACTGCTCTTGCAGGACTACACACAGCATTGGTAACAGCTGCTTGCCTCATCAACATACCTTCGCGTGCAATCCGGTCTATATGAAGTGTTTGAATTAACTTACTCCCATAAGCTGATACCGTTTGATAAGCATGATCATCGGACATGATAATGATAACATTCGGTTTTTTGTTCTGCTTCGCCGATTGCGCGTAAACCGCTGAAACGGATATAGAGAAACTGATGAAACAGCTAAATATTCGGCTTAAGGCATTCTTCATACTCAAAAATAAAATTGCTTATTCAAATGTAGTTAATATGTACAAACATACAAACATAAAGATTACCTTTTCAAAATTGAAGTTAAAATTCTAAAGCCACACGATAATCTTAAGCAATCACCTAAATGTATAAGCCATTTTAAATTAAAAAATTGATTCAATTACAAAATGTATAGTTTACCCATAGATTTAATATACATAAATACTATATTTGCCGGCATAGTATTCTGAAACATCGGGTGAAGCATTTAAACTTGCTTGCCAGATCAGAAACAGTTTTGTTGTTAGCCGGGGCGCGACGGATGTACGCCCCTGCTTCTTACCATCAGTACTGTATTCATGATAATAAGAATACTGTTTAATTAGCATAAAACTTATACATGAGCTTAGATCCCATTTCAAGATTTTCCGATCACTCCTCCGATTACCAGAAATACCGACCTGGCTACCCGGAAGCTATCATCACCTATCTGGAACAAAATATTGGCTTAAATGCAAAGAAAAATGTTGCTGATATCGGTTCGGGTACCGGTATATTTACGGAGTTATTTTTAAGAAAAGGTTATCCCGTTATCGCTGTAGAACCCAACGCAGAAATGAGGTTACAAGCAGAGGAGCATTTAGGGTACTTCAAGCAGTTTAAAAGCGTTGGCACCCGCGCGGAGTCTACACTTATTCCCACTGCATCTGTTGATCTGATTACTGTAGCCCAGGCATTTCACTGGTTCGACACCCAGCAAGTCAGGTCAGAGTTTCTGAGAATTGCCAAACCCGGTGCCCATGTGTTACTCGTATGGAACATCCTTCAAAATAAAACACCTTTCTTAAAAGCTTATCAGCAGTTTAAAGAAGGTTTTTCAGGATCAAAGCCTTATCGTGATAAAGCTGATCAGGAACAGGTAGCACATTTTTTTGATGGTGCAGCAATTACCGTTCAGGAAATTTACCACAGTAGATTATTAGATTTTAATGCGTTATTGGGTTACTTCAGATCGTCATCCTATGCTCCGCTCCCAGGTGAAGTACAATACCTGGATGCAGAACGGGATCTCCAGATAATCTTCGATCGCTTTGAGAAAAACGGCAAAGTAAAGCTGGAATATGATGCAAAAATGTTTTTAGGAAAAATTGCTCTATAACGAATATACATAACCTCGTTATTGCTGGCCTAATCTTGGCATAGATTTCCACCAGGCAATTAGTTTTTCTTTTAATTGAGCAGCTAATTTCCCCTGGCTTTCTACTAAATTGGTCCTTTCATGCCTATCCTTTACAATATTGTATAATTGCGAATCAGTACCATCACTGTTCATTAAAAATTTCCAATCGCCAAGGCGCATAGCCAGATTTGGGCTTTTATCTTTTGGATTTGGATAGTTGAAGGCTATGTTATTTCTACCATACTCCCAAAAAACAGGCTGGTCTCTACTCACAGTTTTGCCCAGGAATACCGGGCTTCTGTTTAGCCCATCTGCCTTATAGTTTTCAGGTAAAGCGATCCCGGCCATCGCTGTTAAGGATGGCAAAAGGTCAATAGCCGTTACCACTGATTTTTCATTAATTTGGCCTTCAGGGATATGTCCCGGCCAACTGATAATGAATGGCATACGTGTTCCTCCTTCGTAGAGTGAAAGCTTAGATCCGCGCAAACCAGCCGCCCGGCTTCCCTTAAAACTTGGTAACGGACCATTATCGCTGGTAAAAATGATGATGGTATTCTTGTCCTCCCCCATTTTTTTAAGTCCTTCAATCAATCTTCCGATCTGCACATCATATTCCCTTAAAACCCCTTTAAAGGCCGCTTCCTCCTGCGGGTTCATCGGGAATTTTCCCATATACTCTTTTTCAGTTCTCGGCACCCAGGGTGTGTGCACATCATCAGGCCAAAGATTAACGAAACAAGGTTTCCCCTTATTTTTCCGTATGAAATCCAGTGTTTTATCTACAAAATATTTCGTCCTGTCCCAACGTTTAATACTGTCTTTTTCCGACCAGATCCAATCTGTAGCAGTAATTGCTGGATCAGGATCCGGACTTTCATAGGTACTGGCATGCGCATCATACCCATATTGATCAAAGCCCGGTGCATCTTTTACATCCCTGCCCCCGCCCATGTGCCATTTTCCAAAATGTGCTGTTGCATATCCTGCCTGCTTAAAAATTTTCGCCATTGTTGGGGCAGCAGGATCTAAATAATCTGCCTGCTCCGCATTACGATTATGTTTTCTATTATCTAAATAAGTACTGAAATTCCACTTTCCAGGGTACATACCCGTAAGCATTCCTACCCTCGAGGGCGAACAGATTGGGGCAGCACTATAATATTGGGTTAATTTTAATCCCTTACTGGCCAGCCGATCAATCTGAGGTGTTGGCACAAATTTACCTCCAAAGGTTCCGATGTCGCTAAAGCCCATATCATCTGTTAAAATAATGATAACGTTTGGTTGTGCCTGTCTAACCTTACGCACTCGTTGGGCTTCCGCAAGTAAAGTCAGACTAACCAACAGGCCCAATAAATAAATTTTGTTTTTCAGCATAATGAATTTGGTAGAAGAAGCAATCTTATTAAAAAAGCATTAAATATTAATGAGTTAACCATTTGTATTCAAAAAAGTTACGAATGCCTGTTTTTCTCAGTTTTTATTATCCTGACGTATTTTTAAATGTCAAAACGACAATAATTATAAAATATCTTAACTAGCCAATCAGTAACATGTTGATTACGCTGAAGCGCTTTAAGAAAGCTTGCTGTATTTTTATGGCACACACAAACACATTCATGAAGGTTTTTACTAAAACGATTTGGCTATTCTTGCTTTTTGCAGGTATTTTCAGCAATAGTTTCGCACAAAATTATACTGTAAAAGGCATTGTATTGGATACTGCAGGCCTGGCACTTCCAGGTGCGGTAGTGCGCATTAAATCAGGTACCGATAGTATCGGAACCTCCGCTAATCCTGATGGCACCTTTACATTTGGTAAAGTTAAATCTAAACAATTCACCTTATCTGCAGCATTCATAGGGTATGATACTTTTATCAAACAATATGTTATCGAAAAAGGTAATACACTCAATATCAGTGACATCAAATTAAAACCTTCTTCCAATACCCTGGATGGTGTGGTTATATCCGGCACCCCGCCTGTTAAGGTTACAGAAGATACTGTAAGCTTTAATGCCAAAGCATTTCCTGTTAGGGATGGTGATGCAGTAGACGAAGTGCTTAAAAAACTACCCGGGATTAAGGTTGATAAAGATGGAAATGTAAGTAGTCAAGGCACACCGGTAACTAAAATTCGTGTTAATGGTAAAGATTTTTTTGGTACTGATGTAGCTACAGCCATCAAAAATCTTCCTGCCGACATTATCAAAAACCTTCAATTTATAGATGACTATGGCGATCAGGCAAAATTAACAGGTATTAAAACAGGTGAACCGGAGAAAGTATTGAATCTTACCATCGCAGAGGATAAGAAAAAGGGATATTTTGCAAGAGCATCTGCAGGTTTGGGTAATTCTGACAGGTACAACACCAATCTCCGTGGAAATAGCCTCAAAGGCGAACAGCAAATATCTTTTGATGGTACAATTGCCAATGCAAATATGCGCGGAGGCGGTGGTGATGGTATTACAACCCGAAACGCAGCCGGAATTAACTATAAAAACGAGTTCAGTTCCAAACTTTCTGCTGATGCAGCTTACAATTTCAACAGGGATAAAAACAATACTATCAGCTCAACTTATACCCAAAATATCTTGCAAGATGCAGGGCAAAATCCATTGAGCCGCCTGGAAGATGCCCGCAACAACAGCCAGAGCGACAACCGCAGCCATTGGTTTGGTGGTAATCTCGAATACAAAATCGATACCATGAACTACCTAAAGATTTCTCCAAACTTTAACTATAGCACGAACAATGGCAACACCGCAGGAGGATCGTTGATTACACAGGATACACTTTTTACGCGCAGAGAAAGTACCAATTTCAGCAATTCCAATAACATAAATGCCCGCGCCAATGCATTTTTCAACCATAAGTTTCCAAAAAAAGGACGTAACCTAACCATTTGGAGTAATATCAACTATTCTAACGGTGATAGCGACAGAGATGTTTATAATAAATATATCAATATACATAGCACAGCAACGGATTCTGTTGTGCAAAACCAAATCAATGGGCAGAACAACAAAAACCTTGGGCTCAATGTTGGTGCATCATACATGGAACCGCTTTGGAAAAAGACCTTTATTGAATTCAATTACAGCTGGAATCGTTCTGCCACTAACAGCTCCAGAGATGTATATGATGTAGTTGCCGGAAGCCAAACGTTTAATCCAGACCTAAGCAACATTTATGATTATCAATTCATTACCAACAGAGCGGGATTAAATTACAGGTACATTGGCGAAAAACTCAATTATACACTAGGTTTAAATGCACAACCCGCAGTTTTACGTGGTGAAAATCTGAGTGGCAACATTCAAACAATTAACAAAACCTTTAATTTTATCCCATCTGGCCGCTTCTCCTATAAGTTTTCGAACCAGGAATCTCTTGATATTAATTACTGGGGTAGAAACAATCAACCAGGATTTCTACAACTCCAGCCTATCGCAGACAATTCAAATTTGCAAAACATCGTTTCCGGAAATCCAGACCTGAAGCCAGAATTTATTCACAGCATTGTAGCGCATTATAAACAGGCTGATTGGAATGCCGGCAAAGTAATCATAGCCAATTTAAGATATGACCGTACAGACGACCGTATCGTAACCATCAAACAACGTGTTCCAGGCACGGTTAATCAGCTTACCAGCTATACCAATACCGATGGATATTATACCCTTCAGGGTGATTATGATATTAGCAGACCACTTTCTCCTGAACGAAAATTTACCATTGGGTATTCTGGATCAGGGCAGCTCAACAACAATATTTCTTTTACCGATGATAGCCGCATCGAGGCCAGAAACGTGTCATGGCGCCAGGAATTGGAATTTAGGGTAGATCTTAAGGATATCACCAACTTTGAGATAGAAACATCTTATTCACAGAATTTAACACACTATTCCAGTTCGGCATTTGAAGCACGCCAGTCTAACCGCTTTGAATACGGTATTGAAGGTAGAAATTACTTTTTCAAAGACCTCACTTTAGGTTATGATTTCAGCAAACAGATTAACTCGGGCTTTAATAATGGTGCCGTTCGCAATCCAACACTTTTACGTCTTTCCATGGAATATAAATTCATGAAAAATGACATGGCAGCGATACGTGTAGAAGGTTTCGACCTCTTCGATCAGAATTCTGGTATTTCCAGAGATGTATTCGACAACGTGATTGTAGACAGGCAGGTAAATAGATTAGGCAGGTATTTTATGCTTTCACTGATATACAGGGTACGTAAATTTGGGTAATGAGATTTGATAGTATTGGGATGGGAATCCAGTATCAGTGTCAAGATTGGGGTATCAAGTATCAAGATTGGATTATCAAGTATCAGGAGCGAGTATTCAGTTATCAGAATGCTCGTACCAAGAAACAGATTTTTGATTTTTTCCGCTTCCGTCTTTTAGATTTAATCTCTTTTCCATTCAGTTCTTAATCATTATAACGAATTCTTTAGGCTAAATTCTTATTACAAAACACCCTCAAGCACAGCCCATACATTCTCTGCCAGAATTTTATCACCTTCTGCTGTAGGATGTATGCCGTCTGCCTGGTTTAATCTCGGCACGCCACCAACCTTATCTAATAAAAATGGAATCAATATCATTTGATTTTTTCTCGCCAGGGCAGGAAAGATATCCTTGAAATCCTGCGCATATTTAGCACCCATATTAGGTGGAACCTGCATACCGGCAAGTACCATTTTCGCATCTGGATATTTAGCTTTTACCCGATCAACAATAGCCTGTAAGTTTTTAGTGGTTTGACTAACTGGCAATCCGCGTAAACCATCGTTAGCACCCAATTCTAATACAAAAACGGATACAGGCTGCTTCAGTAACCAATCTATCCTGGCCTTTCCGCCAGCCGATGTTTCGCCACTTAAACCACCGTTAATTACATTGTATGGTAAATTTAACGAGTCAATTTTATTCTGAATCAGTGCCGGATAAGCTTCAGTAGGATCAAGTCCATAGCCTGCAGTTAAGCTGGTTCCAAAAAACAGAATATTTTTCTTTGCTTTAGTTGTATTGAGTGACTTTTGGTCAGAAGAATCTAAAGTTTGATCGTGATTGCCTTTGCTTTGCTGATTACCACAGCTTAACAGTATTAAACTCAAAACAAAAAGACCTGTTATACGTTTTCGTAACATATGCTGTAAGTGTATATCTAATAATTAAATAACCAATATCTTAACAGCAACATCGCTGTTATGTTTGGTGCAGCTCTTTACGCAAACCCTAAAAAAATTCAACTATTGGAAAGCATATTGAACATTCGAAATGTAAGTAAAATTTACCAAAGTGCAGGACGCGAATTAACGGTTTTAGATCAAATCAATTTTTCGATATCGGCAGGCTCAACGGTTGCCATAACAGGTCCTTCCGGAAGTGGAAAAACAACACTTTTAGGTTTATGTGCTGGTTTAGATAGGGCCAGTAGTGGTACAGTGGAATTAAATGGAATAGCACTCGAAACATTAAATGAAGACCAGCGCGCTGCCGTTAGAAATCAATATGTAGGTTTTATTTTCCAGAATTTTCAGCTTCTACCCACCCTAACTGCACTCGAAAATGTGATGGTTCCGCTGGAACTAAGGGGGGCAAAAAACATTAAGGCTCATGCCCTGGATTTGTTGGATAAAGTGGGTTTAGCCGATCGCGCGCATCACTATCCCATTCAGCTTTCAGGTGGTGAACAGCAACGGGTTTCATTGGCAAGGGCATTCTCCAATCAACCAGCCATTCTTTTTGCCGATGAACCTACCGGAAATCTGGATGCAGAAACCAGTGAGAAGGTAATTAAACTGCTTTTCGATTTGAACAAAGATGCCGGAACTACACTGGTAATTGTAACACACGATCTCGAACTGGCAGCACTAACCGGCAGAAGTATAAAAATCAGAGGCGGCTTAATCATTTCAGACGAAAACCCAACTTATGCCTAACACACTTCCCAAGCCAAAAATAAAGCTTTCATGGCTGTTTAAAATGGCCTGGCGCGACAGCAGAAAAAACCGTTCTCGATTATTTCTTTTTATCTCTTCTATAATTTTAGGAATAGCCGCATTGGTGGCTGTTTATTCATTTAAAGATAACCTGCAAAGGGATATTGATTCCCAGGCAAAAGAGCTTACAGGAGCCGATCTGGTATTAGATAGCAGAAAAGGCGTAAGCAAATCAATGCAAAAAATGCTCGACACGCTTGGCGATGAGCGATCTCAGGAAAAAACATTTGCCTCGATGATTTATTTTGAAAAAGGTGGAGGTAGCAGGCTGGTACAAATGAAAGCACTTGAAGGAAAATATCCCTATTACGGTGCCTTAGAAACGATACCGCTTGCCGCCGCAAAAAACTTTCAAAGCGGGAGAAATGCATTGGTAGATCAAACTTTAATGCTTCAGTTTAATGCCAAAGTTGGCGATTCGATAAAAATCGGCGACCTTAATTTCAATATTTCGGGTACACTTACCAAGGCACCCGGACAAACAGGAATTGGATCCAGTATAGCTCCAACGGTATATATTCCGCTCCAATTTCTTGAAGCAACCAACCTCATTAAAACCGGAAGCAGGATAAACAATAAGTTTTACTTCAGATATAACGACCCTTCAAAAATAGATGAGTGGGTAAAAAAACAAGATAGCAAACTCGAAAAAGAAGGTTTCGATGCCGATACTGTAGAATCGCGAAAGGAACAAACCGGCAGATCATTCAAAGATGTGAACCGCTTCCTGGCATTATCCGGCTTTATAGCCTTATTGCTGGGCTGTGTGGGCGTAGGAAGTGCCATTCACGTCTACATTCAGGAAAAACTGGAAGCTATTGCCACGTTAAGGTGCTTAGGCCTGAAAGCCAGACATGCCTTCTTCATTTATGTGATTCAGGTATTTTTTATTGGGCTCATAGCTGCAGTTCTGGGTGCTGTTCTGGGCACTGGAATTCAATTTCTGTTACCTTGGGTATTAAAAGATTTTTTACCCATCGAACTGAGCATGCAGGTATCCTGGTCAGCAGTAGGTCAGGGCATTTTGCTCGGATTAATTATCTCCATTCTTTTTGCGCTCCCCGCCCTCCTATCGGTCAGAAAGATTTCACCCTTAAATGCTATCCGCATGTCTTTCGAAAAAACTACTGGAAAGATAGACCTCTTAACCTGGTTGGTTTACCTGATTATGGCTGTTTTCATTACCGGTTTTACACATTTACAGATGAAAACCTGGATACAAACGGCGGCATTTTCGTTAAGCATAGCCCTCGCCTTTATCTTATTGATCGTACTATCCAAAATACTGATGTTTCTTGTCCGCAAACTGTTGCCTGATTCGTCAAGCTATTTGTGGAGACAAGGTTTTGCCAACCTCTATCGGCCAAACAATCAAACATTAATGTTAACAGTCTCTATCGGTTTATCCACCGCATTTATATGCACTTTATTCTTTATACAGGGCATTTTAATGAATCGGGTTACCCTTTCATCAGGAAGCAGTCAACCTAATATGGTGATGTTTGATATTCAAAACACCCAGAAAGAAGGACTGGATAGCCTAACCAAAGCTTTTAAACTGCCTTTAATGAACCGGGTTCCGGTAATTACCATGCGGATTGAAGAAATTAATGGAAAAAAGGCCAGTGCCGACACCAATAACCGCCGGGCTTATCGCAATGAAATCAGGGCAACTTACCAGGACACATTAACTGCCGCAGAGAAAATCACAGCAGGTAAATGGACTGGAAAAATAGAACCAGATGAAACCGTTTATATTTCCTTAGATCAACGATACGCCCAACAGATTCATGTGCAGTTAAATGATAAAATACTTTTCAATGTTCAGGGTATGATGATTCCAACCGTTGTTGGAAGTTTAAGAGAAGTGAACTGGAGCAGAATGCAAACCAATTTCAGGGTCGTTTTTCCTGCCGGCGTATTAGAAGAAGCCCCTCAATTCCATGTATTGATGACCCGGGTTCCGTCAGGTGAAATATCGGCTCGTTTTCAGGGAGAAGTGGTACAAAAATTCCCTAATGTGTCTGTTATCGATTTAGATCTGATTTTAAAATTGCTGGATGAGTTATTAAGTAAAATTGGCTTCGTTATTCAGTTTATGGCGGGATTCAGCATGGTAACTGGCTGGATTGTTTTGATATCGGCTGTGCTTACCAGTAAAAACCAACGAATAAAAGAGAGTATTTTACTGCGAACTATGGGCGCCAGCAGAAAACAAATAATAATGATCAATGCAATTGAATACTTCTTTTTGGGTGCGTTTGCAGCTGGGGCCGGACTAATTTTAGCTTTTGGCGGAAGTTGGGCACTCGCCAGATTTAGCTTTGATGCTGCGTTTATTCCGCCATTTTTACCAACCTTACTGCTCTTTTCATCTGTTATCTTACTGGTGTTGATCACAGGTGTGCTAAGCACCAGGAGCATCCTCAACCAACCTCCATTAAAAATTTTGAGAACGGAAAGTTAAAGGCGAAATCAGGCTGCCAGCAATTTATACTTCAACATGCTCGGAAACTGATTCCTTAGGATTCAAACGACGATGCAGATTACCCCATTCAGACATGGCATTTAACATAGGTCGCATACTTTCGGCAAGCTCAGTCATTTCATACTCCACCCGTGGCGGCACTTCAGCATACACCATTCGCCTAACTACACCATCTTGTTCCAACTCGCGCAATTGGGCAACCAACATACGCTCAGAAATACCTTCAATAGACTTTTTTAACTCGCCATAACGCATCCTGCCATAAGCCAGTCTGCACAAAATGGCAGGCTTCCACCTGCCACCAATTACCCGTAAAGCTACAGCCATACCGCAGGTGTCAGTGAGGCGTTTTTCGTTCAAAGCGTTCGTAGAAGTTTCCTTTCTCATTTCTTACTATTTTGTTAGTACCTAACAATTTGCTGCTTGCCTACAAATATAAAATAAGGGCCTTAGGTTTGTGTCATAGTTTTTAAAAAAATATCAAATCATGAAAAAGTTAGCAAATAAAGTAGCATTAGTAACTGGTGGCAGCCGTGGTATCGGTGCAGCAACCGTTCTCCGTTTGGCATCTGATGGCGCAAGCGTAGCCTTTACCTATACCCGTTCGGCCGACAAAGCCGAATTGTTGGTACAAGAGATTAATGCTTCAGGCGGAAGAGCATTGGCTATCCAGGCCGATAGTGCCCTATCCACAGATATCATCAATGCTGTAAATAAAACCGTTAATCAATTTGGTGGTCTCGATATATTGGTGAACAATGCCGGCATTTATATCGGTAAGGATTTCGAAGAGCACACCATAAATGAATATGATCAGATAATGGACATCAATGTTAAAGCGGTATACGTTGCTGCGTTGGAAGCTGTAAAACACCTGAAAACCGGTGGACGAATCATTACCATCGGCAGTAACATGGGCGATAACGCCATCAGGTCTCAAACCACACTTTATACGATGAGCAAATCAGCCCTGCAAGGCTTTACCCGGGGTCTCGCTCGTGATTTAGGCCCAAAAGGCATTACAGTTACCCTGGTACAACCCGGCCCAACAGATACCGACATGAACCCGGCAAATAGCCAGCACGCTGATCAGCAACGCAGCAGAATGGCACTCTCCAACTATGGAAGTGTTGATGATGTTGCCGGACTGGTAGCTTTTCTGGCCAGCGAAGAAGGCAAACATATTACTGGCTCCTGGGTAACAATTGATGGTGGTTTTAATGCTTAATTAACCAAACACCCCTCCATTTATAAAAGGTTTCTGCCATCGGCAGGAACCTTTTATAGTTTTATACCAATCATTATTTCCCTAACGTCAATTAATTGTCCGGTCTAATGTTAGGGGCTAATTAAATCCCATCCGATGCCCTTTCCTGCTAACCGCTAGTATTAAAGGGCTATTGTACCAGCTTGCTAATATAAATACTTTCGTAAAGCTCAAATTAAGGTTTTTAACAAGGCTAATTTGACACAAAAACTTAATCATAATGACTTCATGCAGATAGCTATTTTAGGTACGAGGGGAATTCCAAACCATTATGGGGGTTTTGAGCAGTTTGCAGAATATCTGGCTTTAGGTTTAGTAGAAAGAGGCCATGAAGTGATCGTTTACAACTCCCACAATCATCCTTATCAGGAAAAAATTTGGAATGGGGTTAAGCTTATACACGTTTTCGATCCGGAATTTAAACTCGGAACCATCGGACAGTTTATTTATGATTTTAATTGCATCAGAGATTTAAAAAAACATCATCTCGATATTATTTTACAACTCGGCTATACCAGTAGTTCTATATGGTACAAGTTCCTACCAAAAAATCCAATTCTTACCACAAACATGGATGGTTTAGAATGGAAAAGGACCAAATTTGGGAAATCTGTGCGTAAGTTTCTGCTCTTCGCCGAAAAATTAGCCGTTAAATCAAGTGATCACCTGATAAGTGATTCGATAGGTATACAAAAATACATTAATGAAAAGTATAATGTTCACTCTACCTACATTCCCTATGGTGCTCATTTATTCAATCATCCAAACGAAAATAAACTGGATGGTTATAGCGTATCAAAATACCAGTACAATATGCTTGTAGCCCGGCTAGAACCCGAAAACAGTATAGAGGTCATACTTGACGGAATGGCTAAATCCACTACAGATAAACCTTTTTTGGTTATTGGTAAGCACCAAACCAAATATGGCAATTACTTAAAGGATAAATATAAATCTTGTAACAAAATCAGATTTGTTGGAGGGGTATATGATTTAGATACGCTCAATAACCTTCGGTACTTTTCCAATCTCTATTTTCACGGACATACTGTGGGTGGCACAAACCCTTCTTTATTGGAGGCCATGGCCTCATCAAGCTTAATTTCAGCAAATGACAATGATTTCAACCGCTATATCCTTGGAGATGATGCACTATACTTTACTTCATCGGATGAAATTACTGAGCAACTCAACCATACAGATAAATCATCGAGGAAATACCTCGATTTAGTGATAAACAACAACCTTAAAATCAAAGAACAGTTTAGCTGGAAAAAGATAATTGATCAGTACGAAGATCATTTCATCGCTATCCATACTGCAAAAGAAGCTAAGCTTCAACTTTCATCATGAGAAATCAACCCATTATTTATTTATTAATTGTAATGTCTTGCCTGCTTATCTCCTGCAGCGCATACAAACAAGTACCCTATTTTCAAGATGCTGAACTGAATTCAGTACTTCCTATACAAAATTACTCGCCATTAACGGTTCAAAAAAATGATATTCTTGGAATAAACATCACCAGTTTAAACCCCGAAGCATCGGCCATTTTCAATAATAATTTAACCAGAACCAATGGAAGTAACTTCGATGTAAGCCCAATTAACCCGGTTTTAGGCTATTTAGTAGATCAAAAGGGAAACATCACTTTGCCACTTCTTGGCGAAACCAATGTTGCCGGAATGACCACTTCGGAAGTGCAGCAGAAAATTCTTGCAAAAGCTTCATCCTTATTAAAAGAAGCAAATGTAACCGTTCGCATCTTAAACTTTAAAGTTTCAGTATTAGGTGATGTTGAACATCCGGGAGTATTTCCCGTTACCAATGAAAGGCTCACTGTAACCGAAGCCCTGGCCCTGGCTGGCGATTTAAACATTACCGCAAAGCGAAGCAGTCTCATGTTAATTAGAGAAATTGACGGGCAAAGGACAGTAATACCCATAGATTTAACCTCAAAAGACACTTATACTTCCAACAATTATTATCTCAAAAACAATGATGTAATCTATGTTCAGCCCGGAAAAACCAAATATGCGCAGGTAAGCCGTGGCTTCCAGACCGGAACACTAATCGTTTCTGCATTATCCGTAATTGCCATTGTGTTCTCTACCCTCCATAAATAAGCTGATGAATAATAAAATGTCACATGCAATGAATTCACAGGTTAAAAGTCAAAACGTATTAACCATTATCCTGCTGAGGTACCTGCCTAAATGGCCTCTTTTTTTGGCTAGCATCATCATTGCGCTTTTGATAGCATTCACCTACCTGAAAATTGTAAGTCCTGTATACGAAATAAAAGCCTCGCTGGTAATAGCAGATAAAGATAAAGTTGAAAAACAAAAGGCCGCGCTCGACGAAATAGATTTAGCCAATACTTCTAAAAAGGTAGAGATTGAGATGGAAGTACTTAAATCTCGACCCTTAATTGCAAGGGTTATAACAGATATTAACGCCTGGTGCACTTATCATGATTCAAGTAATGAAGAACTGGGAAATACCTCGCCAATCAGCTATAAACCTATTAATAGCCTACCCATTTATCAGGGAACAGCCCATGTAAAAATACTGGACACCAACAATATTGAATTGGTTTTAGGAGAAAATACCATTAAAGTGCCTTTCAACATACCATTTAAAAGTACTTTGGGATCAGGAATGATCCAGCGCACAAAAACGATTAAAAAATATGTTGGTGCAACAATCTCAATAAACTTTGATAACGCTGAAGAGATAATAACAAGGTATCAATCCAACCTGGAAACCAGGCTCGTTGATAAATTAGCCCCCATTATCGAAATCAGTTACAAAGATCAAAATCCCCAAAGAGGAAAGGATTTCTTAAATTATTTGATAGCTGAATACAAGAATAACAGCACCGATGAAAAAAACAAATTGATTAAGAACACCCTGGCATTTATTGATGAACGTTTGGGCTTATTGAGTGGGGAATTAACCTCAGTTGAAAAAA
Organism: Pedobacter sp.; assembly: GCF_965279535.1. Lineage (NCBI taxonomy): Bacteria > Pseudomonadati > Bacteroidota > Sphingobacteriia > Sphingobacteriales > Sphingobacteriaceae > Pedobacter > Pedobacter sp. Next base: position 5,087,726 of record NZ_OZ257244.1, on the reverse strand, counting down.
ACATTGAAGGCTATAAAAGCAGTAATGGCTTAACTGATATTTCGGCCGAGTCAAACATTTACTTGCAAAACATGCAGTCAAATGATGGTAAATTAAATGAAGTTAACCTTCAATTACAGGTAATTGATGGCATAGAAGAGGCCATTAAGAAAAATAGTGTCCCAGCCTCCATCGGCATTGAAGATAAGGGCCTCGCCAATCTGATCGATCAATTATCAGCACTTCAGCTTGAACGAAATAAATTGCTTGCCACTACACCGGAATCTAACTATTTATTCGACCCGATAAATGAGCAAATAGAAACCACAAGTGCAGCGATTAAAGAAAACACCAAAAACATCAGGCTATCGCTGTTAAACATGAAAAGCAGCTTACAAAATGTGAACACCAGGGTTGAGTCGGCCATTAAAAGCTTACCTGGGCAGGAACGGGGTTACATCAGCATCAAAAGACAGCAAGGAATTAAGGAAAATTTATACACCTATCTTTTGCAGAAACGGGAGGAAGTTGCATTAAGTTACGCGCCAACTTTAGCCAGCGCAAATATTATTGAAATGGCCTATGTAAAAGCAGTCGTGTGGCCAAAAAAACCATTTGTTTATGCCCTGGCATTAATTATAGCCCTGGTTATTACCGCATCAATCATCATTATAAAGGAAATTTGGGGTAATAACATTTCTTTCCCTGCTGAGGTGGAAGATGCCTTAGCGAAACCCATATTATCTGAAATCACGACAGCCCCAAAAAATGCTAAATCGTTACTGCAACACAGCGACAGTTCGGCCCTGTCACAACAATTTAGAAGACTTCGGACTGAGATCGCTTACTTGCACGGGAATAGGGAAAAAGGGCGGATCACGGTAGTAACATCAGGCAAACATGGTGAAGGAAAGAGCTTTATCGCCACTCATCTTGCTACTTCCCTCGCCTCATCAGGCCGGAAAACAATTATCGTAGAATTGAACCTGCAAACCCCTTGCTTTATCGAACTTTTTGAGTTACCAAAGGCATCGCCAGGTGTTACCAATTTCCTAAATATGAAAGCTTCCAAAAAGGAAATCATCCAACATACTAAAATAAACAATCTGGATGTACTAAGCGCAGGCGAAACCATTAATAACCCTTCTGAACTCATTGAAAGTAAAGCAATAATGGACTTGCTCAGCCATTTGACAACCATTTACGAAGATATTATCATAGATACCCCTCCCATTGGAGTCTACACAGATGCATATGCTTTCGCCGGGCAGGCAGAATTAACATTATTTGTAATCAGAAAAGATATTACAAAAAAATCTGAGTTAAGCCTGGTTGGCAAATTATTTAATGAAGATCGCTTACCTAAATTAAACCTCATCCTAAACGGATAAAATCACCCATCGTGAAACAATTAAAAAACAATGGACATTAAAAATATAATAAGCCTTCTTTCTGTATTAAGCTATTTCATTTTTGTTTTAATGGGAGCTGATATAAAAAAGAACTATTTATTATATACCGTTTTTCTTTTTCCATTTATGGATTTGTTTATAACTACTCAAGATTGGGGTGGTTATAAAGTATTTGATATCATCAGTTATTTCACGGTTATTCTACTCATTGGTAAACCTAAGAACTGGCGAAGTATCAATACACTTTATACTGCAACGAGTTTTTTGTTAATGGTAGTTTTAATAGTTGGTAGTTTACACTCGGAATTTATAGCCAGATCTTTTGTTTTCTTATCTCAGTTTGTAACCGTATTCATCTATGCGAGCATATTGGTTAGACAATTACATCAGGAACCCACTTTTATTTACGATATTTTAAAAGGACTTAAGTTTTCCTGCTTGTTCTCTTTGGGGTTTCTAGCCCTGCAATTGATTTTTGGACTCTCTGTAGCGCTATATAAACTTAATCTCAATGCATCTGCATACGATTCCATTATCCGCTATCCCAGTTACTTTGAGGATCCTCAGAAATACGGTCAGTTTTTAGCCATGAGCAGCTTCATATTTCTTATTGAAAATCCGGCAAAAAAAATAAACAGTTTAATTGGTCAGGCTTTATTTTTTCTGGTCATCATCTCCCTCTTTTTAACAGGTGTTAGAGCAGCTTTTACCGGCTTATGCGTAGGCATGATCATACTGTTTCTCTTTGGCGATAAAAAGTATAAAATACTGGGTATTGCCTGCGCTGTAATTGTTATCATCACTGCAGTATTCTTCGCCAATCATTTTGCCATATTTAACAGGGGTGCTGATGTAAACGATACGGCCAGCGTGAGATATGCCTATTGGGAAGGAGCCTACAAAATATTCCTTCAAAACCCCCTTTTAGGCATAGGGATTGGCAACTACCAAAACTATGTTTCCCTCCATGCACAAGATCAGTTCTGGCTTTTTTTTGGAACGTATGAATACATGGACCACCCTGAAAGCGGTTATCTTAAGCTTTTGGTCGAATTTGGAGTCCTCGGATTTATACTGCTCCTGTTTTTAATTTTTGTTCCTGTAATAAATGCCTTTTATGTAATCATAAATCCTGTTTTTGCTGATGGAAAAAAAATATTACTCTTTGTGTCTGCAAGCCTCATTTGCTGGCTGGTAGCCTTTGTAACCGTGTATTCATTTAGTGATTTGAGGATAGGAATTTTTGTAGTAACACTCATCTCCATCTTGATATCCTCTTCTTATGGCTCAGCAAATTACAAGTACGATGAAAATTAGCGCGTTCATCCATAAGATAAATGAATCTCCCGTCCTTAAGAATAGCATATGGGGATTAGTATCAAGCTTTACACAAAACGTATTGCTCAGTTTATTCTTTGTCATTGTGGCCAGAAAGTATTCTACTTTTGATTTCGCCCAGTTTTTAATTGCCAATACACTATATCAAATCGTTGCCGCTTTTTCTACATTGGGACTTGGACAATGGTTTGTTCGCGAATATCTGATTAGTGAAGACAAAAAGTCTCTCATTAGCAAATTTCTAAAAATTCAATTCTATTCCGGCACCTTCTTCTACGTCGTTAATTTAGCATTGGCCTATTTCATCTACGATGGCCAGCTGGTTAGAGAATTATCTGTTGTATTGGGTATAAATGTAGTTTTCGATAATATAATTTTTGCTATAAAAAGCTTAAACATAGCCGATTTCGAACAAAAAAAGACTTTTAGAATATTATTAATAGATGCTGTATTAAGATTTCTGATAAGCGTTGTATTAATCTTCTATCCCATGCCAATGATGGTATTTTGTTTAATGATTGTTGCAGTACGGTTTGCCACGCTTTACTTGTTTATCAATATTGGTGTTAAACATCTGGTAAATTTTACAACCATCATTAAAACCAAAGTAAGCTACCAGGATTTGAAAACACTCATTTCTAACAACTGGTCTTTTATTGTAATTGGTAGTATTTCAATTATATACTGGCGGATAGCCAGCATTATTATTTCCAAATTGCTAACAGATACAGCTGTTGCCAACTATGAAATTTCATTTAAAATATTTCTACTGGCGCAATTGGTCCCACTTATATTATCATCCTCCGTTTTTCCCTCACTTGTAAAACTTTTCGAATTGCCGGATAAGTCGGAGTTCAAAGCCCATTATCGTAAATTTTATCTAATTTATTTAATCTTCGGATTAGCTTCATTCACTTTCATATTTTCTTTTTCCAGCATCCTTATCCCCTTCGCATTTGGATCTACCTATACCGAAACAGCTCAATACACAGCTGAAATGTTTCTAACCATGATTGTGTTTCCAACTTTTCTACTCCAGGCCAACGTTTTAATCGCCATGAAATTGGAAAAGTTAGATATGCTATTAAACCTAATAGGAATTGTTGTTTACCTCATCCTAACGTTTATAGGCTTTTACTATGTGAAGTCTTTGAGTATAATCAATTATTCAATCTTTATCTCTTTCCTTATTTTACACATCATTCAGGATATTATATTAATTAAACGGCAGATTATAACCTTGAAATATGCGCTCAGGGTATATTTTTCCATTACCGCCACAGTATTAACATACACATTCCTATCAGCAAACATCAATCCTTACCTCTTATTTATCACATTTTGGCTATTGATTTTGATGGTTGGTTTATTCCTAAAAAGATTTTTTACACACATAAAACCTGATCGACAATTAATTTAATGAAAAATCAGCATCCAAATATTTTAATGTTACACAGCTCTTCTGATGTTTATGGGGCGAGTAAAATTTTCCTGATTACGGCTTCATTGCTTAAAAAAAATGGCTATAACGTAACCGCGGTACTTTCTGATGATGGACCTTTAATCCAACAATTAACAGCATCAGGAATTGAGGTTATCGTATTAAAACTCGGCATTTTAAGGCGTAAATATTTCAATATAAGCGGACTATTTAATCGTTATTCAGCATTTAAAACTGCCAAAAAGAAATTGATTGAAATCATCAATCAAAAGAAAATTGATACAGTATATTCTAATACTGCAGGCGTTTTGGTGGGTGCTTTTGCGGCAAAAAAATGCAATGTTAAGCACATTTGGCACATTCATGAAATTATTGAAAAGCCCGCCCTATTCAGTTTAATAATAGGCAAGGTAATCAACAAATACAGTGATAAAGTGCTGGTGGTATCTGATGAAGTAAAAAAGCACTGGTCAAAGCACATTGAACGTAATAAAATTCTGACCATTCACAATGGCCTGGATTATTCGGAATATGCGATTGATCAATCATCCATCAGGCAAGAACTTAACATTCAACCCCACCACATCTTAATTGGCATGGTGGGAAGGGTAAATGCCTGGAAAGGACAGAAATACTTTCTGGAACTGGCTACTCAACTCACAAAACAATTTAACAACATCAAATTCGTAATGGCTGGCGATGCCTATCCCGGATATGAATATCTCCAGGATGAGCTGAAAGAGATCATCATAAAAAGAGGACTTCAAAATACAGTGCTGGATCTAGGTTTCAGGAAAGACATACCCAATATTTTAAAAGGCTTGGACATTTTTATACTACCCTCTATTTTGCCCGATCCTTTACCTACAGTGGTTCTTGAAGCTATGGCCAGTAATAAACCTGTTGTTGCAACTGCACACGGAGGGGCGCTGGAAATGGTAGACAATATGAATACAGGGATTTTAATCCCCTGGAACGATGCAGAAACAGCGGTTAAATCCTTTTCTCAGCTGGTATCTGATGGGCAACTCCGCAAAAAAATGGGCGATAATGGACACAAAAGGGTAAACCAATTTTTCTCCAAAGAACAGTATGAAAGATGCATCATTAATGCCTTAGAATTTAATTGATAAAGTGATGAGCGAGCTATCCATTATAGTACCCGTATACAATAAAACCGAATACCTGGATGTATGCATTGAGTCTATCTTAAGTCAATCTATGACCAATTTTGAGCTGATTTTGGTTAATGATGGCTCCACCGATGACAGTGGCAAAAAATGTGATGAATTTGCAAAAAAAGATGCTAGAATAATTGTCATCCACCAGGTAAATAAAGGTGTATCATCGGCCAGAAATGCTGGTCTAGCAGTAGCAAAAGGCCAATATATTGGGTTTGTTGATGCCGACGACGTTTTGAATACCAAAATGTATGAAGTTTTAATTACGAACATCAAAAAACACCATGCCGACATATCAATATGTGGAGTGAAAAGGATTTCACCGGATAAAGTTCAATTATTTGGAGGCAATAAAACCATCAAAGTTTATAACCGCGACGAAGGAATTACGGGTTTGTTTGGTGGTGAGATTTTATTAAGTAATTACGATAAAATTTATAAAAGAGAAACCGTTCAAGGCATTTATTTCGCACCTGATTTATCAATCTTTGAAGATGCCTATTACAATTTTGAGGCATTAAAAGCAGCAAACAAAACAGTTTACGACGACAGTATTTTATATGATTACATGATCAGGGACAATTCACTTAGCCAGGCTGCATTTAACCAGAAATATATGAAGCCCCTGCTCCTAACCCGTAATATCGTTAACATCTGCGAAAACGAACTGCCCCATCATGTGGATGAAGCCAAGGCTTTCGATTTTAACATCAACATGATCAATTTGAATATGATTTTGGTAGAGTCAAGTAAAGCACACGACAAAGAATACCGCATAATTAAAGAAAACCTCCTGCATTATGCTGATTTCTACAAAGGAGGAAGATTTGTGAGCAAGAGATATAAATATGGCTATACACTGTTCAGATTTTCGCCTTTCCTCTACAGCAGTATTTTGAAATTTTATAGCGCATTAACCAAATCTGAACACATAAATCGAAAAAAAAACACACAATAATTATTACAAACGGAATGCCTTTATGGAAACTTTTAATCATACCCCAAATAAAACTACACAAAGAAAGACCTATCATATTTTTCAAGACTGGAAAATAAACAAGGGAAATATCAAAGGACGAATTGTACTCGCACTGTATCGGCTGGCCACACTGATACGAAGCCAGAAAATACTCGTTATACTTTTTTTCTGGTACCTCCTGTTCTATCGGATTTTTGTAGAGTGGTTCTTAAATATTGAGATACACTGGAATTCAACAATTGGTAAGGGGCTTAGGTTAGAGCATGGGCATGGAACAGTTATACATGGCGATGCAATTTTAGGCGATTACTGTACCATCAGGCATTTAACAACAATAGGAATCATTAAACATGAAGATGGCAGCTATACCCCACCGCCAAGGCTCGGAAACAATGTTGATGTGGGAGCTAGTGTAACCATTATTGGAGGAATTACCATTGGGGACAATGTTTTGATTGGCGCAGCATCGCTGGTGGTAAGAGATATTCCGGCAAATACTACCGCACTGGGCAACCCTGCCCGTGTGATTAAACGACATGATGAGGCCGGGCCCTTAAAACAATCCTCAAATGGCACAGTTTAAATATACCGAGCAACTCCAAAACAGGTTTTCCGGCTGGTCTGGCCGGGATATAATCAGCACCCTGTTTACCGTATTGATTTATACGTTGAGAGGAAGTTATGCCCGCTTATTTATGGGTAAAACCAAGGGCCTGGTTATGGTTGGGAAGGGTGCAACCATTCGGTATGCTAATCATCTCTATGCTGGCAATGATTTAATAATTGAAGATTATGCAGAGGTAAACTGTATGTCATCAAAAAACATCACCATTGGTAATCGGGTAACCATTGGCCGCTTTGCCATTATTCGACCTTCAAATGCGTATGGAGGTGAGGTTGGTGAAGGATTAAAAATAGGTAATAACTCCAGCATTGGTACCTATAATTATATCGGTTGTTCGGGTTTTATCGATATCGGCAATAATGTTATGATGGGGCCACGTGTGGGGCTTTTTGCCGAAAACCACAACTTCGAAAGAACTGATATCCCAATGCATGAACAAGGGGTGGAAAGAAAATTCATTACCATAGCCGATGATTGCTGGATTGGGGCCAATAGTGTTATACTCTCTGGCGTAACCATTGGAAAAGGATCTATTATCGCTGCAGGTAGTGTGGTTACCAAAAACGTAGATCCTTATAGCATCATGGCTGGGGTACCCGCTAAATTGATAAAGAGGCGATAACTAAGCTTTTTAATAATTAAAAATTAAACAAACTATGGACTTAATTAAAATTCTCCAAACCCATTATGAAAACAATGGAACAGCAGTAACTGAGAAATCAAACAGCTACTCCTATTCGGAATTCCTCAACCATTGTTTATATGCCAGGGAATACTTTGTAAAGCACAATATCAATAAAGTTTTGATTACTGCCCCACAGGGATTTTATGCATACACATTGATTTGGGCTGCATATCTGGCTGGCACTACCTTTTGCCCGGTAAATGTAGGCTTGCCCGAAGATAGGAAAGCTTACTTTATTAAGCAATTTGAACCTGACTTAATCATTGATACAGAAATACCTGACACTGATATAAGCGAACGGTTAACAACACCCAAATCATTTTTTGAAAATGTAAGCAATGTACTGCCCCATTTTGAATTCGATGTCCGAAACGTCGACTCAACCGCCTATGTTATTTTCACATCGGGTTCAACAGGCTTGCCTAAAGGGGTAATGATTCCAAGAAAATCATTGAATAATTTTATAGGATTTTGCATTCAAGAGTTTAATGCATCATCAAATGATATCTGGGGACAATATTCTAATCTGGGCTTTGATATCAGCCTTCTGGATATATTTACAGGCATCATAAGTGGTGCTGCTGTTATACCTTTTCCTGGTACAGCAGAAAAACTGCTTCCGGGTAAAATTATAAAGGATAAAAAAATAACCATATGGCATTCGGTTCCAAGTGCAATTGATTTAATGCTCAAAACCAACCATATCAACAAAGAGATCTTAGGTACTGTTAAAACCATGATTTTTGGAGGTGAACGCCTATTTCCTTCCCAGGTTCAATTACTTTTTGACGCAAATCCGGAGTTGCTGATATATAACTTCTATGGTCCTACAGAAGCAACCATATACGCTACTTACCAAAAATTAACCAAAAACGATTACCTGCAATACTGTACCAGCACAGTTTCTATAGGGAAGCCATTGCCAAATTATGAATTAATGCTTCAGGATAAAGAAGAGCAACAACGCGAGCTGATTATTTTAGGCGATTGCATTGGCAGTGGCTACCTTGGAATAAAAAGCAATACCGAAACCGCAGCTTTTAAAGAGATATCTGTTAATGAGGTTAAAAAATGGTCTTATTCCACAGGAGATTATGTTGAATATATTGACAATAATCTTTATTACGGATGCAGAAAGGATTCTCAAATCAAAATTAAAGGTAATCGCATTGATTTAAGTGAAATTGATTACGCATTACGCGAATATGGCTGTATTACCAATATCACAACCTGCATTGGGGATAAAATCATATCATTTGTTGTTTTAAAAGATTTTAGTGAAGCCAGCCTTCAAAATTATCTGAAACAAAAGTTACCCGCGTATTATATTCCGAATCTAATTATCAATAAACCCGGCTTGCCATTTAATAACAGTGGAAAGATAGATCTTAAACAATTATTGTCAGAATTAACACCCTTATAAAATGAACATTAATCAATCAGAAGTACTGCAAATCATAGCTACCGCTTTGGAATGCGAACCAGCATCCTTAAATTTAGACTCAGCACTCGGTCAGCACTATAACTGGGATAGCTTTGGACATTTAAGCATCATGGTTGCTTTAGAAAACAAGTACAATATCGAAATCAGTGAAGAAAATATAGTTAAACTTCAATCTGTTAACGACATTTTAAACTTCATTAGCAGTCAATAAACTTATTTATTAGTGGCAATTAGATATACTACCCCATATTTTGGAACATTAATGTTAATTTTTCCAGCAGAAATAGTAGATCTTTTTGCCGCTAAAGTGGTATATCCTGAAGGACCACCGGAAACTCCCGTTGGGCCTATACCATTAACAAATACTTTCCTTGAAAAATCGACACTTCCTTCGCCTTCCAGCGTATAGGTATAATAATGTTTCAGCGTAGATGCGACATCAATATTTACAGATACCATTTCATCTGATTTTGACTTATTTATAATAACCATGCTTGTTTCACCTGAAGAAAAGCTGGAAGCATATGATAAAATATCACTATTACCGTTAATCGAAGTTTCAATCAAACGATCGCCAATTAACTTTTTAAAATAGTACATATAGAAGAATATCGGCCTTGGATTCCATTTTTCCGAATTATCCGGCTCATCTCCGATACTAATAGATCCAAAGTCATTCCCGTTATCATACTTACCTAATAAATCCCATCTGGCAGCCATTGCCAGGTTGGCTTTGAGCATTTCAGCCATGCAAATTGTAGCATGTACACCCGCAATTGCTGAAATTTTCTGTTTACTACCGGTCGAAAAAATGTTCCATTCTGTCATGGCAATTGGTTTCTCTACCCGCCCGCTTTCCAGAAAAGAACTACGTAAATAATTTTTTATAGCATCGGTTTGGATGGTTGCAGAATTTAATATGGTTTTAACAGCGCTGTTCTCACCATAGTCAGTATAATAATCATGTATAATATAATAATCAGCGATATCCTGTGCCTCAGCAAAATAATCTCTATTCCAGGAACTTTCTGCTGGATTTATATTGTGAGGTGTAGGTCTGCTGATCAATTGTGCCCCGATGTTAATTTTGTATCCTTTTTCAGCAGCAGCCTTTCGCATCGAATCTGCAAAAACCTTAAAATGCTTACCATAAAGCGTTCCACTCATGATTTGAGGCTGCTTATCTTTATTTAAAGAAACATCAATTTTCCAACCAGGTTCCCAGTAACCATAACTTTCATTACCTACTTCCCAAAACTTGGTTCTTCCATTATCATATCTAACCCAATCAGCTGCCAGATGCGCTGCTTGCTGTACAGGGTTTGCACTTAACCCATATCTTGCATAACCATAATTCACCGTTATTATTCCTGTGGAGCTGGTAAGACTGAGTAGCTTATAATAATTTTCAAGTGATAATGTCCAGGGCTCATCATTTTTACCATACCAAACATCATTAGTAGTACTATCACCATTTGAAGCAAATATTGCAGAAGGAATATCAGCTGGTTTTTCTTTGTTAGTTCTATTCCAGAAATATAAACTGCTAATATCTCCTCCCGGGAAACGAATTATACCCGGGTCAAGGTTTTTAATGTGTGTAATCAATTTACCTTCTGTAACCATTTGCCCTGAAAACGGATTAGCGTTATTCCCATTAATATAGGGCGTTACACGACTTAAAACTTTACTCGTGTTAACATTTATGATTGTAGTACCTGTTTTTGATAAGGGTTCTACGTCGGTAAATACGGGTAAGGTTAATTGCCTTGCAGACCAGTCGCTGAAGAAGGCTCCTTGTGATTTGAATGGAATGCTATCCGTGGAAAAGGTATCGCTAATGGCTAATTCGCCGGTTTTGTCACACCCTATTATAGAAAATAAAATAACAACGAAGAAATAAATTAAACCTAATTGCACCGGCATCTTATTTGTAAACATGAAAATAGCTTATGGGATGTAAAACATTAAATCAATTTGAAGGTAAACCCCTCAAATTGATTTAACACTTTTTTTACACCAACTCCCAAAAGCTCTAAACTTCTTCCTCTAATATTAATCTTTATTAAAATGCATTTTCTTCACCTTTAATAGCGTTGGCAACAGTTTTAAAGACGATTTTGATATCCAGGAATAAGGACCAATTTTCCATATACCAAATATCATGTTTTACACGTCCCAGCATTTGTTCGTGTTTTTTGGTTTCCCCGCGATAGCCGTTAATTTGTGCCCAGCCAGTAATACCTGGTTTAAGAAAATGACGCACCATATATTGATCGATTAACTTACTATACTCTTCGGTATGCTTGAGCATATGAGGACGTGGCCCAACAACACTCATATGTCCAAAAAGAACATTAAAAAATTGAGGCAGCTCATCTATACTGGTTTTGCGCATAAAGGCCCCTATCCGGGTAATTCTGGGATCGTTTCTTGAAGCCTGCAGGTTATTACTATCCTTATTCATATTCATGCTCCTGAACTTGTAGCAGTAAAAGGGTTTGTTTTTCTTTCCAGATCTGAGCTGTAAGAATAAGGCATCACCTCTTGATTCCAGTTTAATCAGGAGTGACATCAGGGGTAAAAACCAGGAAAGCAGAAAAACTATAACTAAAAGACTGAAAACAATATCAAATAAACGTTTCACAATGCGATTTCCAATAGCACTTAAGGGCTCTCTCCGGTTTACTAAAATGGGAATGCCATCATAAAAATTATTAAAAATATAACTCGAATTGGTAAAAGATTCCTCTTCCCTTTTATACTGAATAAAGGAGGTTACATATTTGACTCTTACACAGTTTTTTTCTGCAAGATTAAGTATACCTTGAAGATCTTTGCACTGCTCTGGAAACTGAGTGGTATAAACTTCATCCAGGTTATTTTCTATTGCAAACTTAACAGTATCCTTTAATCTATTAATTTTTTTACTATTTCTTTCATCAATTACCTCTGTATTAAAATCTGTAAAACAACCTGCCAGATTAAAAGATAATTTATTCTTTAAAAAATATTTTTCTAAAACACTGGCCAAATCATGATTACCTATGATTACAATTTTCTTCTTGTGAAGATTCAGCTTAGGATAATTTTGTTCTGAAAAGTAAATGATTAAACGTACCGTTGATGTTCCGATAAATTGAGCCAGTAAAATGCAAAAGGTATAGCTATTAAAAAATTGAATATGCTTTATAAAGGCTAAACCAATAATCAATAGCAATGCCTGAGTTAAAAAAGTAGTGATCATTCTTTTGAAAAGTGAATCAATAGATTGAACATTTAACTGGTTATAGGTTCGATTAACAAACGATGCTATGAACCAGGTAAGATTTAAAAACAGAAGTAAAAAGGTAAGTTCTCTATTCGAATAATGATCATTTAAGATCCCAGAACCATAAACTAATCCGAATGAACAATTTAATGCCAATGCATCTAAAACGATTAACAATATGATTAAAATAAAAATGTGACGGCTTTCCATAATTTTAAATAAAAGATTAAATCTTTCTGACCTAAAAATCAGATGGGTTTATTTATAACAGATAAGCCCCCCAATATCAATGACTTAAACTACTTTTAATTCTTTGTGGGGATGGGATTGGAGGGAGATATTTATGATGCGTATGCTTGCAAATTATAATTACTAAATTTATTAATGGCCTCTATCTTGTTTTGAACATGCAGGCGTTTATAAATATTTTTACAATGATTTTTTACAGTGTTGGCACTGATATTTAATTGATAGGATATTTCCTTGTATAGCAAGCCCCGGCTGAGTAAAGAAAGTACTTCCAGCTCTCTTGCACTTAAACCATGAGTATCATTGGTTTGCCGCTGGTGTAATAGATTGATTACTTTACGGGCAATGTAAGGACTCATTGGAGAGCCTCCATTATACAATTCTATAATGGCATTTTGAATTTCTTCCTCACTAGCCCCCTTCAAAATATAGCCTGAGGCACCAGCCTTTAGCCCACTGATAATATTCTCATCATTCTGAAAGCCGGAATACATCAAAAACTGTGTGTTCGTAAGCTGAAGCTTTATCGCTTCGATAAGCGCTATGCCTGATTTTTCCTTAAGCTTAATATCAATTATTGCAATATCAGGCGCATCTTCAGGCAAACCCTGCATAGCTTCTTCAAAAGAAGAATAAACCCCAATAACCTTAAGAAAATGCTTTTTCTCAAGTACACTCACTAATAATTCACGATAGAAGTCATTGTCTTCTACAATAGAGATTGAGATCATAAATTACGTCATTTAAAATTAATAGCGCATCTTCACAGTCGACAACAGTTAGACAGGCCATTCGAAAATTTTTAATTTTCTAGGTTAAACATTAAAAAATTCGGGGATGTGAAATTTGGGATGAGTACAACAAGAAAAACAAAAAGCTTGCCAAGCTCTATATTTTCCGTATTATTAATCAGGCTTTTCCACATTTTTATGTTATAGAAAACAGCTTCTTTTAATGTAAAAAATAAAGTTTAATGGCATTCAAGACTATTTTAAGCCGTTTTTCAAAATTCAATAAGAAATAAATATATCTTCTTTATATTTTTATTAACATTATTAAATCACCAGAATTCGTACAGTTTGGGCTTAGGTATAGCACTATAAAATATTCATTTATAACACCACTAAATTGTTTTATCATTCATAAAACAACTTTTTTTTGAGAAGTGTGAGAAGGCCAGTAAAATGTTGCTTTGAATATTTCTCTACCAGAATGTAAAGAACGGGCTCCCATCGTAAATTTAAATGAGATTGGGTAAGAATTTAGCCAGGAGATTAAAATTTTGATTTTTATCCTTTTGCAGGAAACATGACGGCTGATACTAAAGCTACTTAATAAATAGAGTTGCAACACAAAAGATGTGCAGTTACTTAGCACTCCTTATAATAAGTCATGGAATTATTATAACCATCATTATCTTACAGAATCTATACTGTTCAATACACCATAAAAGTAGCGCTCATATCTTTCACCAATATGATCCCAGGAATAATATTTTTTTATCTTGATGACATTGTTCTCAAGATGTTGATTGTAGGCTTGGCTGTCTTTACCTTTTGCTTTCATTTGTTGTGTTATGTCTTCTGCAGTTTGAAAATATAAGGCATCACTGCCCACAATAAACCTGTTAAAATCATTGTTATGAACTGAAACTAAGCTTCTGCATGCCATGGCCTGTAGCAAAAGTGGATTTGTTCCACCAAGTGTATGTCCGTGAAAATATAAGTTTGAAAAATATCGCAGGTTATTAAGGGCTTTGTCGTCATAAATGCCCCCTAAAAACTTAATGTTTTTGTGTTTCCGGTATTTGTTTTTTAAAAACTTCCCATATCCTGTTAAACGATTTCCAATAACCAAAAAATCACGGTCCATTTGTGCCTTAACTACGCCATCCAAAATGATTTCCAAGCTGTTTTCAGGTTCCAATCCACCAATAAACAAATCATATTTGTATTTTAAAACATCAAAATCTGATAAAACCCGCTCATCTGCATCATCAAATATATAAGCCCCGTAAGGGATGTATTGCGATACTTTCCCAAACTTTTTAAATAAATAACTTTGAATGCCTAGAGAATCTGCAATTAAATGATCACAGTTAAATGCTGCTAATCGTTCAGTTAAAACAATAAGTTTCTTTAAAAAGAAACCATACTTTGCCCGTTTCCATTCTATTCCCCCCATGTTGGTTACTAAACTTACATCCTTTGGCATTTTGAACCTCCATACGGGACTACTTCGGTATCCAAATTGAAGTATAATATCAATTTGTTTATTTTTTAAATCGCGGATACATCGATAGTCATATATGAAACGTCCAAATATCCCCAATTTAAATTCAGGATCATGTATATGCACAATTTCAACTCCATTCCATAATTCTTTTTGATTCGCATGATTATGAGAATTGTATACCGTCACTTCATGCCCTCTTTCCACCAAACTTAAGGCAATATGCTCTGCACATTTTTCAAAACCACCGTATTGGCTTGGAATTCCTCTTGTCCCTAAAATTGCTATGCGCATTATTCTTTTTGTATATCTATCTGCCCTGTCCTCATTTCAGGTATATTATCTGCTAAATAAGAACGGGACTAAATTATCGACAACAGGAAAGCTCTACAATAGCCCTTAAAGACTACATTTTTAGGATGATGTATATAGTCAAAATTTTAAAAATTCGGTTTAAATGTAAATGTGTGTTCATAGCTAATCTCCAGCAGGTATCGACAGCCAATTTAAAATAAATGAAAGCTTATCAAGCAACTGAAATTCAGACAACAGATGAGTTTATAAATAAGCGCTGAAAACAAAGAAAGCTAACAATATGATTGTTAGCTTTTTTAAAAACTGTACCTGGAAGCAGATTCGAACTGCCACGCCGTTGCCAGCGCCACCCCCTCAAGATGGTGCGTCTACCAATTTCGCCACCCAGGTATGGTGCTGCAAATATAGTGTAATTTTGGATTTTGAAAAACCTATTTTAAACTTCTATGCTCAAGCCATCAAAAGCCAGCCGAATGTGGGGCGGCAACTCGTTCTGTATCAACTCATGAAGTCCTAAATTGTGGCTGATATGCGTTAAATAAGTAATTTCAGCCCCTACCTTATCAGCAAATTCCTTTGCCTCATCCAAAGTAAAATGAGAGATATGAGGTGCATGTTGCAAAGCATTGATAACCAAAACCTTTGTCCCCTTAATTAAGTCAAAGGAAGCATCAGATACCGTTTTTGCGTCCGTAATATAAGTAAAGTCGCCAATGCGATAACCCGTTATCGGCAATGCATGGTGCATCACCTCAAAAGGGGTAATTTGAATTTCGCCCAGGTTAAAATCTGTTCCATTGTAAACAGTATGCAAGCTAACCTGTGGCAATCCATGATAACGCGTATCTGCGAAAATATAATAGAATTCTCTTTTTAAAGCTGCCTGAACCCTTTCAGTGGCATACACATCAATAACCTTATGCAATAAATAATTAAAGGGACGGATATCATCTAATCCTGCGATATGATCTTTATGTTCATGCGTAAACAGAACGGCGTCTAAATCCTTTACCCCTGCACGTAACAGCTGGTAACGAAAATCAGGGCCGCTATCTACCACGAAAGTCTTATCTGCTGTTTCTACCAGAATGGAAGTTCTTAAACGCTTATCTTTTGGATCTGAGGAGGTACAAACTTCACAATTGCAAGCAATAACAGGAACACCTTGAGAGGTACCGGTACCTAAAAAAGTAACCTTCATTTAATCATTTCCTTTCCGTATAGATATAAATTGGAACAACTCATTAAAATAACTCTGTTTGCTTTAAGGATTGATAAAATTGTCTCTGTTTATCATCAAATAGGTTTTCATCAGCATTGGTTTGTTTTACCAAATTAATCAACGCCGCTATTTTCCCTTCTAAATTAGAGAATTTATTCACTACAATAACTTTATTATGCTCTAATAGGCATGAACCGGTTTTAAAGTTCCCTTTCTCATATCGAACCTTAAATCCCATAACCAGGAGCAATTGCTCTAGTTTCTCTAATGTGTGGTTGGTAATTGGTAAAGACATTAAAACAAACTTAGAGAAATCTGAGCAGCATTCATAAATACGTTTGAAATATTTACCAACTTGGGATAAAGGCCATAATATTGTTACTACCCAAAATCCCAAACGCTGAATATGGGATTATACAGAATATTTAAAAAGACCTTGGCCAGTTGGAGCCTTTAACAATAAGGGCCGGAAAGCAAAAAAGGTTCAGCTGTTTCCAACTGAACCTTTAAAGCCTCTCAAGGAGTGCACAATTATCTTAAATCTACCACCTCAACACCAGGATATTTCTTAGCGTCGAAAGCGAAAGTAGTTTCCGGAACACTTACATTAGGAGAAAATGTTCTTACATTGTAGGTGTATTTATTGCCGTTTTTATCAAACAAAACCACATTTGCAATCTGCTTTGCAGTTTTATCGATGCTTAATCTTACTTTAAAAATTGATTTCTTGGTATCAACCGGAGTTAAATCAACCATTTGATAAGTTTTACCACCAACTTTCTCTTCTCCGGTATAAATGTATTTGAATCCCTTTTCGTAAACCGTAAATATTTTAGCAGGATTAATTGCATCGCCACTGTTATCTACATTACTTACCTGAACTTCTTTATCTTTTTTTAAGTAAGTCCACTGACTTTTACCATCACTAAAAAGCTCTTGATTCGTCATAGCCACTTTGTATTTATTAGAGTTGGCTTTCACATACAAAGTACCTTGCTGTGTTTCTTTAACCTTTGCCCTTGGGTTTTCTAAAGTAAATGTAAAATCGGTTTTAACGATATTATAAGATTTGTACTTTTTACTTACCTCTGCTAAAATTGCCTTGGCCTTCGCATCTGTCTGAGCATAAGTTGAAGTTGTAAAAGCAACTACAACCATTAATGCTGAAATTATTTTCTTCATCTTTTCTTTTTTTATTATTCCTTTTTGAAACGTTAGAGTAGATTTTTTACAATTAGTTTAATCTAATCTTTGTCATTCATACTATTCAAGAACTGTTCCAAAGAGTACTCGTCAGGATATAAAACTTCACGAGCCTTACTTCCTTCAAACGGACCAACAATGCCCGCGGCTTCCAACTGGTCAATAATACGTCCGGCTCTATTGTAACCCAGTTTCAATTTACGTTGAATTAATGAAGTAGAGCCCTGCTGATGCATCACAATTAGTCGTGCAGCCTCTTCAAAGAACTTATCTCTTTCATTAGGATCGAAGTCCATTTTACTTCCTTCGCCATTCTCATCAACATATTCTGGTAATTGATAAGCTTCAGAATAACCACGTTGATTGCCGATGTAATCAGAAATACGATCCACTTCCGGTGTATCAACGAAAGCACACTGTAGCCTGATTAAGTCGCTTCCTGTAGCTAAAAGCATATCTCCACGCCCAATCAACTGATCTGCACCACCACTATCCAAAATAGTTCTGGAGTCAATTTTCGACAATACCCTAAATGCCAAACGTGCAGGGAAATTGGCTTTGATTGTTCCGGTAATAATATTTACCGATGGACGCTGTGTAGCCAATACCAGGTGGATACCAATGGCCCTGGCCAATTGGGCCAAACGGGCAATCGGTGTTTCAACCTCTTTACCTGCAGTCATCATTAAATCGGCAAACTCATCCACCACCAGCACTATAAATGGCAAAAATCTGTGTCCGTTATTAGGATTAAGCTTACGCTTTATAAATTTGTCGTTATACTCCCTTAGATTTCTTACCTGTGCATCTTTTAACAGGTCATAACGCTGGTCCATCTCAATACACAAGGAGTTTAAAGTATTAATTACTTTCTTTGTATCTGTGATAATTGCATCTGCCTCACCTGGTAACTTGGCCAGGAAATGACGTTCAATTTTATTAAAGAGTGTTAATTCTACTTTTTTAGGATCAACCAATACAAACTTTAGTTCTGCTGGGTGCTTACTGTAAAGTAAAGAAACCAAAATGGCATTAATCCCTACCGATTTACCCTGTCCGGTTGCACCCGCTACCAGTAAGTGGGGCATTTTAGCTAAATCGGCAATATACACCTCATTGCTGATGGTTTTACCCAATGCAATTGGTAAATCCATAGTGGTTTGGCTCCATTTTTCTGTACCCAATACACTTCTCATGGCTACCATTTCCGGATGTTGATTAGGCACCTCAATACCAATGGTACCTTTTCCAGGCATTGGAGCAATAATACGAATACCCAATGCAGCTAATGAAAGTGCAATATCATCTTCAAGGTTCTTAATTTTTGAAATCCTAACGCCCGGAGCGGGGATAATTTCATAAAGCGTTACCGTAGGGCCAATTGTAGCTTTAATCTTGTCAATTTCAATATTATAATGATTAAGTGTTTCTACAATCTTATTCTTATTGGCTTCGAGCTCCTCTGCATTTACAGAGATCTTACTCGAACCGTAATTTTCCAGTAAATCTAAATGAGGTTTCTTGTAACCTGATAAATCTAAAGTTGGATCGTATTTACCAAACTGCTCAATTAAATCATCAGATTTAATTTCCTCTTCTGATTTTGCTATGGTAAAAGCTGGTTCTGCGTGCTCCTCTTCTGCTACCGGCTCTACAACCAATGGAGGAGTTGCAACTGGGGTAACAGGTGTTATAGGAAGATTACTAGCCAAAGGAGATAAAACAACTGGCGCTACATTTTCCTCTTCCTCCTCTTTTTCTTCAAATCGGTTTGGCCTTAAAGTAACATTTTGAGGTCTGCGTTCAGTGTTTAAGTTTGGCTTATTGGGAACACTGAATTCTACAGGTTCAGATCTGTTTTCCCTGATAACTTCTATATTTTCCGGAACTTCAGGTTCAATATATTCCTCTTTTTTACGCTCCGGAAATTTAAAATCAATATTATAAGCAATAATCAGAATTGTTAATCCAGCAAAAGCAATTAGCCCCGCAACTCCCGCTGATCCAATTTGTGCATGAAGGAGTTTGTTGCTCCAATATCCAAATTCTCCTTCAATGTAATGCGGGGATTCGCTCCAAAAGGCATGTACAAAACCTAATGTTAGAGAGATAAACAACAAAAAGAAAAAACTATAAGCTAAAGTTTTAGAAATAGAAAGAATTTTAACTTTAAATAATAAGCGATATCCGATAATAAAAAAGGCCAGCACAAATAAGAATGAGGCTATACCAAACCACTCATATATAAATTGATGAGACAATAACGCGCCAAACTTGCCTAACCAGTTCTGCACAACAGGCGTGGTAACCCCCGAATCTTTTAGTTCTTCTGCGGTTTTAAATAAATTACCCCATCCCCCATTGGCGTCAATTACATAACTTTGGTCATCCTGCCAGGTAAATAGATAGGAAGTAAAAGCGATTAAAAAATAAAGAGAAAGGATAACAAAAAACAGCCCTAATATCTTTACCGCACGTCCATCTTGTAAATCAAAGCGTGGTAAATATTCCCTCTTTTCCTGCTGCTGGCGATTAGATGCCGACCTACCTGAGGCTGTATCTGCATTTTTATCCCTGAATGTATTGGCTTTAAATTGATTACCTTTTATCGGCATTTTCTATAGTCGTATTTTATAAGACAAATATAAAATATATATTCTATCTCTTGTGTTTTTATCCTGAGGCCTTAAAATAAATAAAATATTTAATACAGATTAAACCTTCTGTAAAAAAGCCTGTCTATTTTAATATCAACATAACAGTTGAAACGTTTTGTTCAAATGAAACGGATTTTGTTTTAGGTTTAATCCCGTTTGGCCTGGAGAGGTAAAACGGGATTTTTTATTATATGGTATTTTTTATTAATTTAAAACGATTTTTAGAATTAAACATTCCATATGGATATTGCTCAACTTGAAGAACAAATCGAGGCAGGAAATTTAGAGGCTGTTAAAGAAATACTGATTAAAGCTCCTCAACTGGCCGGAAAAAACACCTCTCATGGTATTTCAGCACTATTATTGGCCTGTTATTACAAAAAACCAGAAATAGCCAATGTTATCTCCGAATTCGTAGATGATTTAACCCTCTTCGAAGCCTGTGCCGTTGGTAAATTCGATACAGCTACACTACTTGTATTCCAAAATCCCGATCGAATCAATGATTATTCTGAAGATGGTTTCACACCTCTGGGCCTTGCTTGTTATTTTGGTCATGAAGAACTTGCCCGTTTCCTGGTATTAAAGGGCGCTGATGTAAATCTGGCTTCTAAAAATGGTTTCAATGTTTTTCCAATTCATTCGGCTGTTGCTGCAAATAACTACAACATTACTAAAATGCTGTTAGATAGTGGTGCTTATCCTAATGTATGCCAAAAAGCTGGCTTGGCACCTCTGCATACCGCAGCCCAACTTGGCAATATTGAATTGATAATTTTGCTTTTAGAACACGGCGCGGAAGTATCCTTACGCATGGAAGGTGGAAAATTGCCTGCAGATTTAGCAGCAGAAAAAGGCTTTCATGAAATTGCAGAAATACTAAGAGACGATGATTAGTTTGTTAGGAGTAAGCAAGTTGAAAGTGATGAGTTGAAAGTGAAAAGTTTAAAGTTCAGAACCCATCTCCCTTAAAGAATTATGCCCGGTTCTCACTCTTGTCTCAAATCTCATGTCTCACATCTCAAATCTCAAATGTTGCCTCTCACTCCCACACCCGAAGTCTAATCCGCTTCATGTAATTTCGAATATCCAATACAACAGCTGCAAGAAAATAAAAGAGTATAGGAAAGCCAACCGCCAAAAACGACGAATAAATAAAAAACAACCTGACCTTTGCGGTGCTCATATTCAGTTTATTGGCCAAATAAGTAGAAACACCAAAACTTTGTTGTTCAAAATAGGTTACAATTCTCTGAAACATTTCTAACTTCTTTAATTGTTAACAACATCAACCTTTTAAATTCTTAATTAGAGAACGAAAAAAGGGCATAATTGATATTGATTTAAACCAAATTTTTATTTCGCTTTTAGCAACGTAGCATAAACAACGATTATGCCAGTTTTAAAATTTTAATTCCAATACCACAAGATAAGCATTTTTTGTCATCACAATACTGTTTTTTCAACTGTAAAACTCCCTGGGAAGCAAAAGCATGATCCATTCTTACACCCGCCGTTACAAATCCTTCGGTAATCGCATTTTTTTCAGGGGGCAATGATTCTAGTAATTTAATTGCCCTGCTAACATAAAATTGTGTTGAGGTATATTTACCATAAGCGAATAAAAATAAAGCGACGGTATTTAAAAGGATATTATCAATCGAGTTCTTACCAAGTTGAATCTTTACCCCTTCAGCTTTCTTTCGAAAGTGATAATGATGTTTCCAGTATTCATTCACAGGAAGCTTTTCAAATAATTTTTTCAACTCTCCAACATCCTTTATTTCCAAAATCTTAGAAAAAAGGTGATTGGATTGCACAATCAGGGCAGAAAACTGAGCTAAACGAAGCGTTGGAAAATTCTGTGGCCGCATCCGCATAAACTTCCATAAATCCACTTCCATTGGTTTGATCAGATACTTTTTCTTCAGGTAATCGAACTCACATTTTAATTTGGCAGGATAAGTGTCTTGAAATTTATCATTTAAGAAACCCGCAACACCAAAAATCAAAGCTTCTATTTGCTCAGGATTATTTTTATGCTTAGCAAAATAATGCTGAGGAATAGACTTGGCCAAAAGCTCAAAAGGAAGGGCATTTACTTTAAAACCAAAATTCCTTGCTAAAAAATGGTAAAATGCATCATCCCAATTACCTTTGAGTTGAGATAAGCACTCAAACACTTGTATCGTCTTTTGCTCAAAGCGTTCAATAACAACGCGTGAAAGAAAACTATCCACGATCAAGGTATCCACATTTTTAATTTGTGCCTTACAGGGGAAGTCGTTCAGATTTAAAATTAACCGGTAATAGTTATCAATTAGTGACTGAGCGATCCTGTTTTTTAAAATCAGTACAGGAATAATAGATCCATCTTCCCGAATCACTTCAGCATCATGCTCCAATACTACATGAAGAATAACATTGTCATAGCTTTTGTCTGATTGGTGATTGTGTTTTTCCCAATCCGATGACTTAAGGTGGATTTCCACCTGTCCAACCCAGAGCGTTTCCCCGATTTGGATTTTAGCATTGCTAAAGTCTGGCCCTGCATTTCTATTAAGGAAACCAGTACTGATTATTTTAAGTCCCTCCCCTGTTGTACTAGCCAATCCACTATTATCAAATGACCTGAACTGCCATACATAATGAAGAAAATCCTCAGGAATATCCATTATTGAAGGTAATAAAATATTCCCCTCAGCTATAAATTTAAACGTTTAGTTTCAGAAAAACTGCTAAAATGGTACTCTCCTCCTACAAATCAACGATATTGATTATCTACTATACGAGTATAGATGAAGTCAAACTGGTTAGCGACTTAATAATACTACAACTTTGCTAACGAATAGCAATTTCGAATTACGATATCAGATCAGCCGCGACCAAAATCTGCTCCATTTCCTGTTGCAATTTAAGGGCTTCGGCTCTTGCTTTTTCGGCAAAATCTTCTCCCTGACCAGCATAAATAATCCCTCTCGAAGAATTGATTAATAATCCACACTGTGAGTTTAATCCGTATTTACAAACTTCTTTTAAATCGCCACCTTGTGCGCCTACTCCTGGAACCAGTAAAAAATGGTTTGGGGCAAGTTTACGGACATCGGCAAATGCAGCTCCACGTGTTGCACCTACCACGTACATCATTTGCTCGTCAGTAGCCCAATTTTGAGAAATTTGGAGTACCTTCTCAAATAAACGCTCATCGCCAATTTGCTGGAGTTGAAAATCAGCATGCCCGGTATTGGAAGTTAATGCCAAAAGGATCACCCATTTATCTTTAAAAGTCAGAAACGGCGTTACCGAATCGCTACCCATGTAAGGTGCAACAGTAACCGAGTCAAAACTCATATCTGATGAGGCCGCATTGAAAAAGGTTTCTGCATACATGGCAGAAGTATTGCCAATATCCCCTCTTTTTGCATCAGCAATAGAAAAAATATCCTGTGGTATGTATTTCCACGTTTCGATTAAAGTTTCCCAACCTTTTTTACCATAGCATTCATAAAAGGCAGTATTGGGTTTATAAGCAACACATAAATCTTTAGTGGCATCAATAATTTGTTTATTGAACTCCAAAATCGGATTTTCATACTTTAACAAATGCTGAGGAATTTTATCTAAAGAAGAATCGAGGCCAATACAAAGAAATGAACGTTTTTTTTGTATTTCCGCAAAAAGTTGTTGCTTGGTCATATAATGGCTTATTTGCTGCAAATATGAAGATTTTTAAACTTTTTGCACGACAATATTATTCCAACAATAAATATTTTTTTAAACATTTTCAGTTTTCTCTTGCAGATTACGTTTCAAATACATACAATTGCAACATAATTTCTCAACCGTTTATCTGAATATCCCAGAAAATTTTACCAAGACTTGTTTTTTGTAATCATTTTTAAAAGCCAATATTGCTTTTTATTCAGCATTTAAACACTTTATGAAACCATTTTGAGTTTATTAAAGTAAAAACTCATCACAGTTTTATAGCCTTAAAGAATTTATACACAACAAAACCGCCAGGCTTAGGCAAAACACAATTTATAAGCTTGTGCAGCCTTATAACTGATATCACGTTATAAGCGAATAAAAAATTTCTTGAAACATATATATTTAGAATGTTTAGCAAAACAGAATTAAATGATAAACTCACATCAGAACTGCGTGAGCTTGCAAAAACTTACGGCATAGAAGGTGCCGATTCCCTAAAAAAAATTGACTTAGTTGAAGTGCTTTTACATCAGCAAGAAATGATAAGTGCAGCAAAATCTGATTCAGATGCACCTGTAGAGAAAAAAGCAAAAGCACCGGTAACAGCAAAAGCAAAAACTGCAAAAACAGCAAAAGCACCTGTTGCAGAGCCTGAAGTAGCAGTAGCGGTAGCTGAGCCCGAAAAACCAGCGAAAAAAAGAGCAAGAATACAAAAAGATGATGTGGTTCCTGTTTCTAAACCTAAAACAGAATCAGTAACACTTTTTGATGAACCTGTAGTTGAATTCCAGCCTGAAAGGGTTGTTGAAGCTGAAGAAAGTGTAAAACCAATCTCTGCGCTTATCGAAGAAAATGCTGAAGTTGTTCCGGCTCCAAAGCCGAAACACGAGCAAAAAGAAAAGCCACAACGCGATGAAAATCGTCAGCAAAAACAACCTAATGCAGGTAGCCATCACAAAAATGAAAACAGCTACTCTAATTTAGATTTCGACAATGTAATTACCAACGAAGGCGTTTTAGAGATTATGCCAGACGGTTATGGTTTCTTACGTTCTGCAGATTATAATTACCTCACTTCTCCTGATGATATTTATGTATCTCAATCTCAGATTAAACTATTTGGTTTAAAAACTGGTGATACAGTAAAAGGAAGCATTCGCCCTCCAAAAGAAGGTGAAAAATATTTTCCATTAGTAAGGGTAGAAACCATTAATGGCCGTATCCCTGCTGAAGTTCGTGATCGGGTACCTTTTGATTATCTTACTCCCCTTTTCCCTACCGAAAGATTAAATTTATATACTGATATGGGGAACTACAGTACCCGGATCATGGATTTGTTTACGCCAATAGGTAAAGGTCAGCGTGGTTTAATTGTAGCACAACCAAAAACAGGTAAAACCAACCTGCTAAAAGAAGTAGCGAACGCAATTGCCAAAAACCATCCTGAAGTGTATTTGATTATCCTGTTAATTGATGAACGCCCGGAAGAGGTTACAGATATGGCTCGTAGTGTTAGGGCAGAAGTAATTGCTTCTACTTTTGATGAGCCAGCAGAGCGTCACGTAAAAATTGCGAATATAGTACTCGAAAAATCGAAACGTTTGGTAGAGAGTGGTCACGATGTAGTCATTCTTTTAGATTCAATTACCCGTTTAGCCAGGGCTTATAATACCACCGCTCCTGCATCTGGAAAAATCTT
Organism: Pedobacter sp.; assembly: GCF_965279535.1. Classification (NCBI taxonomy): domain Bacteria; kingdom Pseudomonadati; phylum Bacteroidota; class Sphingobacteriia; order Sphingobacteriales; family Sphingobacteriaceae; genus Pedobacter; species Pedobacter sp. Next base: position 5,062,083 of record NZ_OZ257244.1, on the reverse strand, counting down.
ATCTGGTGGTGTTGATGCCAATGCATTACACAAACCAAAACGTTTCTTTGGAGCTGCCCGTAATATTGAAAATGGGGGTTCATTAACCATTTTAGCAACCGCATTAACTGATACAGGCTCTAAAATGGATGAAGTAATTTTCGAAGAATTTAAAGGTACAGGTAACATGGAGCTTCAGTTAGATCGTAAATTATCTAACAAACGTATTTTCCCTGCTATCGACATTACTGCTTCAAGTACACGTAGAGATGACTTATTGCACGACAGAGATACGTTGCAAAGGGTTTGGATTTTACGCAACCACTTAGCAGATATGAATAGCCAGGAGGCTATGGAATTTGTTCAGGCTCAAATTAAGGGAACTAAGAGCAATGAAGAATTCCTTATTTCCATGAACAGCTAGTAAAAGGCAAAAAAACATATAGGTGTAAGGATTAAGTTTTCCCTCAGGATACTTAAATCTTACACCTTATTTATTTACCTTTACCCTATCTCATGAAAAAGTACATTCCCAATGCGATTACTTGTGCGAACCTCTTTTCTGGTTGTATAGGTATCGTTTTTGCATTCAAAGGCGATCTTGAAACCGCCGCTTACTTCGTTATCCTTTCTGGTATTTTCGACTTTTTTGATGGCATGGCTGCTCGTTTCCTGAATGTGAAATCGGCAATTGGAAAAGATCTCGACTCTCTGGCTGATATGGTAAGTTTTGGGTTTCTTCCCGGAGTTGTAATGTTCCAGTTATTAAAACTGAGCGACTTCAGTTCTGAATATCTACCCTACTTTGGTTTCCTGATTACCATATTTTCTGCTCTTCGTTTAGCCAAGTTTAATAATGACGACAGGCAGACTGAAGATTTTATTGGTCTAAATACGCCAATGAATACTTTGTTTATCTGTTCATTATCTTTTATAGGTCGCGATTATCCAGGTATAGTGGGTTCATCATCACTCCTCCTAGGCATAACGGCTTTAACATCTTTTCTTTTAGTGAGCGAGATTAAAATATTTTCATTAAAATTCGGGGAACTAAGCTGGTCGGGCAATAAGATCAAATTTATCTTTTTGATTATCTCTGCCCTGCTCATTGTCTTTTTAAAATTTGCAGCTATTCCGTTTGTGCTGGTGCTTTACATCGGCATGTCGTTCTTGCATTTTAGAGGTAAATCTATTTAACACCTTCACTTACAACTTTACCTTTACTTCTTCAAGCTGTAAATAGAGTTTATTTAAAGCCAATTTAAGTAGTTCAACATCTGTCTTAACCTTATCAAGCGGGTAGGTTTCCCGGGCATCTAACTCAATGGTTTGAACAAGCTCCTTGATATCATGGCGTCCAAAATAAGCAAATGTAGGCTTAATCTTGTGTGCAGAACGCGCAACCCGATCCCAGTTGTGTTCGAATAATGCATTTTCGATTTCTTCAAGGTACAGTGGGGTTTGCTCAAAAAAGGCATCAATAAATTCAACTATGAACGCCCGGTTATTCCCAAGCATTTCTATAAGATATGATAAATCTATGGGATGATTATCATAATTATTCTCCATAAAACAAATCTAATAATTACAGCCGCTTTACAGGTAATTTATCAGAAGTATTTTCTGCTAATTTTGAAATGTTTTCACCAATTACCGGATGAATCACCTCTCCTGCTATTTCGGCTAATGGGGTCAAAACAAAATTCCGATCCTGCATGTGTGGATGTGGCACCTGTAGCTTTCCCGGAATATGAATTACTTCAGTACCGAAGAGGATAAGGTCAATATCTATCAATCTTTCTCCCCATTTCTCTTTTCTAATTCTGCCCAATTCAGACTCGATACTCAGCGCGCATTCTAAAACTTCGAGAGCAGACAAGCTGGTTTCTAAAGCAATGGCCTGGTTTAAAAATGCCGGTTGATCCGTTTTACCCCAGGCAGCAGTTTCGTATAATGCCGAAACCGACACTAGCTGACCAACCCTTTTCGTTAATAACTGTATTGCGAGGCCGAAATTTGCCTTAATATCTCCTAAATTTCCCCCCAGTAACAAATAAGCAATTGTGCGCTCTAAAGCCATATAAGCGATGTGTATTTTTATATCTTTACAGCACAAAATTAAAACATTTAAATGAGAGATTTTTTTAAGTATCTATTTGCCTCCATGCTTGGCTTTTTCCTATCCATAGTACTTATGGGGGTAATTTGCTTTTTTATCATTGTGGCCCTTATTTCATCAGTTGATACAGATAAAGCAGTAGTTGTAAATAATAACTCAGTTTTGTTTTTAAACCTGGATCAGGCAATAACAGAAAGAACTCCTAAAAATCCATTTGGTAATTTGCCCATTGTTGGAGGTGAAGAAAAAGAGGGCCTGGGGTTAAACGACCTTCTAAAATCTCTTCAAAATGCAAAAACAGATGATAATATTAAATGTATTTATCTGAATGTAAGCAGTCCGAATGCTGGCTTTGCTACCATGCGTGAGATCAGGAATGCATTAATTGATTTTAAAAAATCTCATAAAAAGATCATTGCGTATAGTGAAGTGTATACCCAGGGAGCTTACTATTTAGCTTCTGTAGCTGATGAAATCTACCTTAATCCAGAGGGAGCATTAGAATTTAAAGGCTTCAGTTCTGAACTTACTTTTTTTAAAGGTACTCTCGAAAAGTTAGGAATAGAAGCACAGGTAATCCGCGTAGGAAATTATAAAAGTGCTGTAGAGCCTTTCATTCTGGATAAAATGAGTGATTATAACCGTAAGCAAGTAACTGCTTATGTTGGTGGCTTATACAATACTTTCTTAACGGATATTGCTCAAAGCAGAGATATCCAGAAAGATTCACTATACACCATTGCAGATAACTACAAAATCCGTGAACCTAAGGATGCACTGGATTTCAAAATGGTAGACGGTTTAAAATATAAAGACGAGATTCTAGATAAGCTTCGCCAACTGTCTGGTCGTAAAAAAAATGAAATCATCCGCGCTGTTTCCATTAATGATTACCTAAAGAACAATTCTGACGGTGGCTCTGGCAGTAACAAAATAGCTGTTATCTATGCCAACGGAGATATTACCGGGGGTGAAGGATCTGATAATCAGATCGGTTCGGAACGTATTTCAAGGGCCATTCGCAAGGCACGTTTAGACGAAGATATAAAAGCCATTGTGCTTCGTGTAAATTCTCCTGGTGGTAGTGCGCTGGCTTCTGATGTAATCTGGAGAGAAATTGTACTCAGCAAAAAAGAAAAACCTGTTATTGCCTCTTTTGGCGATGTTGCCGCATCTGGCGGATATTACATCGGCTGTGCTGCAGATAGTATTTTTGTTCAGCCCAATACCATTACGGGCTCTATTGGTGTCTTCGGTATTATTCCAAATTTCCAAAACCTAATGACCAACAAACTGGGGATAACATTCGATGGTGTAAAAACAGGAAAATACGCCGATATCATGGCCACTAACCGCCCGATGACCGATGGTGAAAGATTCATCATTCAAAATGAACTGAATAGAATATACAGTGGCTTCGTGAGCCGCGTGGCAGAGGGCAGAAAGAAAAGTAAAGCGTACATTGATAGCATTGGCGGTGGCCATGTTTGGATTGGCACAGATGCGGTACAAATAGGACTGGCAGATCGAATCGGAAGTTTTAATGATGCCATTAAAGCTGCTGCTAAAAAAGCCAAGCTAACAAATTATAAAATTGTTGAGTACCCTGATGTAATTGATCCGTTAAAATCACTGCTTCAGGAAAGTACTGATCGCGTTAAAACTTACTATACCAAACAAGAGCTGGGAGAAAATTACTATCTCTATCAACAAATGAAAAAAGTAGTTGCGAGCTCAGGCATCCAGGCAAGAATGCCATTCGAAGCTGTTATTAAGTAGAAAATAATTAAAATAAAGCCCGGCATGTTTATCCAGCACCGGGCTTTATTGTTTCTATACCTAAAGGCAAAAGCATAAACCAATTGCTATAGTATCCCTTCTATCCTTGACACTTTGTACTTTATACTTGCTACCTGATACTAGATACTTGATACTAAATACTCGACTAACATTTACCCTCACTTAACCACTTTCCATTCTGGATGGAGCGTAAGGTAAGTATTATTAATGGGTACATTTTTAGGGTGCACGGTAATCGAAATACCCCTTCCTTTTAAGAATTCGAAGCTTATTCCTTCCGGTTTAGCGTCATAAACCAAAATAGTATCCTTATTCTCGTTTAAATAGGCAGCTACTTCTTCCATACCTGGGAAATGGAGTTCTGTATCATTCATGGTTCTCCCGGTCCCGAACCCATCTTGCGTTTTATAAGCGTTTGAAGTAATTCTGATTTGCTTAACCTCCTTTAACCGCATGCTTGTATCCCGATAGGCGGAGTAGATGGCTAATTCAGATTTTTGTTTAGTTACTGCATCAGTCTTATACCAAATTCCCCAGGCCTTGCCCATAGCTGCATCCCCTGCATCTGGTTTACCTAGCCTTTTACCTACACTTTCTAAATCATCACCCAGCGATATTTCTCCTACAGAACGGCCTGGAACAATTAAAAATCGTTCATCAATTATTTTTCCTGGTCCTGACTCTATACTCACGATAGAGTCTACCTTATCCTGGATTCTGCGGGGCGACTTACAGGAAATCAGGGCAATACCTAATCCGAAAACAATACTCCCATAAAACTTATTCATAGTTTAAGAACAACACGCTTTTGAAATTGTGTGGCAAATTCATACCATCCAAAAGTTTTGAAACATTATTTTCCTTAATTTTACCGCTTATGGAGAATAAAACCATCGCCCGTACCCTAAAACTTTTATCGCAGTTAATGGAACTGCATGAGGAAAACCCTTTTAAAATAAAATCTATCGCTAATGCTTATTTTAAAATCGACAAACTCCCTTTCGCGCTTAAAGACAAGGCCTTATCGGATTTAGATAAAATAGATGGGATAGGAAAAAGCCTCGCCTCCAAGGTGGCTGAGCTGCTGGAAACCGGGGCATTGAAAGAACTGCAGGATTTAATTGCAAAAACTCCAGAAGGAGTGGTTGAGATGCTAAGTATTAAAGGCATCGGACCAAAAAAAATAGCTATCATTTGGCATGTTTTGGGCATAGAGAATATTGGAGAACTTTATTATGCCTGCAATGAGAACCGATTAATTGAGGCCAAAGGTTTTGGTTTAAAAACACAGGAAGAAATAAAAAAAGCAATAGAATTCAAAATTGCAGCCAATGGCAGATTTTTATATGCGCAGATTGAAGGCTTTGCCAAATCGATATTTACATCACTTTCTGCATGGTTAGTATCGGTAGATCATGACGCGTTATTGGGATTTGCAGGCCAGTACAGACGCAGCTGTGAAATTATTGATGAACTAGAAATCATTATTGGTGCCGAAAACCCAGAAGCCATTATACTGAATATAGATGCTTTTGCACCCCTGACTTTAATTCAAGGTGATAATGCCTTTCATGCCGTAACAGAAGCGGGGCTTAAAGTGAAAGTTATCCTTACCGAAAAAGCTGCTTTCTATCTGGAGTGGTTTAAACAAACAGGCTGCCAGGCACATGTGGATAAAGTTTTAGCATTGGCCGGAAGTGGCCCTTTTTCAAATGAAGAAGATATCTATAACCAAGCTGGTTTAGCGTTTATTGCACCTGAACTTCGAGAGGATTACGACGAAATAGAATTGGCTAAAGCCAATCAACTCCCTGTATTAATAAAGTATGAAGATCTGAAAGGAAGTTTGCACAATCACTCTACCTGGTCTGATGGTGTACATAGCCTGGAAGAAATGGCCTTATATTGCAAAGATCAGCTTAACCTTGAATACCTGGGTATTTGTGATCACTCAAAAACTGCTGTTTATGCCAAAGGATTGAACGAACAACGCGTTTATGCCCAGCATCAGGAAATAGATGAGCTAAATAGGAAGCTTGCACCTTTTAAAATCTTCAAAGGCATAGAAAGTGATATTCTCAGCGATGGTTCACTTGATTATACCGATGAGATCCTGAAAACCTTCGATTTTGTGGTTGCTTCTGTGCACAGTAATTTACGTATGGACGAAGAAAAAGCTACCACAAGGTTAATAAAAGCCATTGAAAATCCTTATACTACCATATTAGGACATCCAACCGGAAGATTATTACTAAGCCGCGCCGGATATCCGATAGATTATAAAAAAATTATCGATGCATGTGCAGCCAACAAGGTTGTAATTGAAATTAATGCTAATCCTTTGCGTTTAGATTTAGATTGGCGTTGGCACCGTTATGCACTGGAAAAAGGGGTACTCCTTTCTGTTAATCCGGATGCACATAGAACAGAAGGATTTCATGATATGAACTATGGCATTTTAGTAGCCAGAAAAGGTGGCTTAAGTGCTGACAAATGCTTAAATGCCTTTTCAGTAGATGAAATTACTCAATATTTTGAGCGCAAAAAACCATAGTTACTGGCATAATAAATAATTTAATCTTTTCAATACCTTTGCCCCATGATAAGTGAAATAGCCAACCGTATATTTAATCAAGCCATTACCGATTATCATCAGTTTGATGATATTGACTACCCAATTTCCAATCCTTACGATGCGGAGAGCCTGGAGCATCTTTTTTACCTTAAGAATTGGATAGATACCGCTCAATGGCATATGGAGGATGTAGTACGTAACCCCGAGATTGATCCGGTTGAGGGTTTAAGCTGGAAACGCAGGATTGATGCTCAGAACCAGGTGCGTACAGATATGGTAGAGTTTATTGATGGGTATTTCCTCAATCTATATCAGGGCATAAAAGCCGAAGCTAATGCGAAAGTAAATACCGAAAGTCCAGCATGGGCTATAGATAGATTGTCGATTTTAGCTTTAAAAATCTATCACATGCGTGAAGAAGCTGAAAGACCAAGTGCTTCTGCCGCTCATCGCGAACTCTGCCAAACGAAACTGGATGTATTGTTAACGCAGCGCGAAGATCTTTCTAAAAGTATTGATGAACTTTTAACAGACATTGAGGCCGGGAAAAAATACATGAAGGTTTACAAGCAAATGAAAATGTATAACGACCCGAGCCTGAATCCTATATTATATAAAAAAGCTTAATTATTTAACCTGTATAGCACTTAAGCAGTAGACCGTTTCAGCACCCAGACAAGCTATCTTTCCATTAGCCTTAAATCTTGGTGTTCTTTGAACCTTAGTGGAAAGGAGTTAAACCAGTGCGGAAAATTATGGCATCATCAAAAGAGAAAATCATCGTTTTACGTTTTTCGGCTATGGGCGATGTGGCGATGGTGGCATCTGTTTTGCAAGAATTCACGCTGCAACACCCAGAAAAAGAAATCATAATGGTGAGCAGGGCAGCCTTCAAGCCTTTTTTCAGCTCAATTCCAAATCTCATTTTCCATGCAATAGAACCCAAAACCATCCATAAAGGATTATCAGGGCTATATCACCTATTTAGAGAATTAAAACAATATAAAGCTTCTTCTATTGCCGATCTTCATGATAATATCAGAAGCAGGGCAGTATCAAGCTTTTTTAGAATTTCCGGGGTAAAAATTAAAAGAATAGATAAGGGCCGAGCCGAGAAAAAAGCCTTGACACGCGATGAGCATAAAGTTTTAAAACCCTTACGCCCCACCGTCGAAAGATATGCTGATGTTTTCAGAAGTTTAGGTTATGTTTTTAAACTCTCTCATCAACTTCAAAACCGGCCACACCAACTACCTGCAAAAGCAGCAGGGCTTTTTACAACTCCTGCCAAAAAGATTGGGATTTCCCCCTTTGCTCAGCACTTTTATAAAATTTATCCCTACGATAAAATGGACAAGGTAATTGAAGGGCTATCTGCCAATGGGTATCAGCTTTTTATATTCGGAGGAGGAGAAGCAGAGCAAGCAATCGCAGAAAAATGGGTCAGGAAACACGAAAATTCTTATAATTTAATTGGTCAGTTTAACCTTTCCGAAGAGCTGTCTATCATTTCCAATTTGGATCTTATGCTCAGCATGGATTCGTCCGGGATGCATATGGCATCTCTGGAGGGAGTACCAGTAGTTTCTGTATGGGGTCCAACACACCCTTATGCAGGTTTCTTAGGTTATGGACAGTCAGAGGAAGACTGCATCCAAATTGACCATCCAAACAGGCCTAATTCTATTTATGGAAACAAACCCTGCCTTTGCGGTGTTGAAAGTTGTATGGAAATGATTCAACCAGAAACGATCATTAATAAAATAGAACAGAAACTCAATGGCTAAGCAATTATTATTGGTCCGTCATGGCAAATCCGACTGGGGCAATGCAGACCTAAAAGACTTTGATCGCCCCTTAAATAAACGTGGTAAAGAAAATGCGCCTGAAATGGCAGAACGTTTACTGCGAAGAGACTTTAAATTCGATTTGATGGTTAGTAGTCCGGCAAAAAGGGCAAAGTCTACAGCTAAATACTTTGCTGAAGCATATGGCGTTGAACATATTATCTATGAAGAATCGATTTATGAAGCAAACACCACTGCACTGCTAAAAGTTGTTAATGGCTTAAGTGATGGTGCCGATACCGTGATCATGTTTGGTCACAATCCAGGTTTTACCGACTTTGCCAATGAACTTAGTGATGCAGACATTTACAATATCCCTACAGCGGGTATGGTGTTGGTCTCCTTCCCTTTTGACTCCTGGAAAATGGTGAGCAGAGGAACTGGTGAGCTCGTGTTTTTTGATTACCCAAAAAACAGCGACGAACTTTAAACAGGAAATAGTTGTTTGGCACCCTCAGCAATGGAACTTTGCTTCATTTCTTAACTGTTTTTACAAGCCAGATATCCGAAACATAAATTGCAGTGAGCCCCCTGCCGGGAACGTTTGCAAAAAATAAGCAACGAACATTCAATCCTCAATATTTTTAGTATCTTTGAATTTATTAAACGAAATCTGGCAATAGACATTTCGGTGAATTCATAACCTAAACTCTTCTGGTTATTTCATAATTCGTATCGCCAGAAAATTTATCCATTAATTTATTTGACATGAGTTTTGATTATAATACTACGCGTAGCCATTTAATTTTATCAGAATATGGCCGCAATGTTCAAAATATGGTAAAGTATATCTGCGCGTTACCAACCATTGAAGAACGGAATAAATATGCCCAGGCTGTTATCGACCTGATGGGCTTCCTACAACCACATTTACGTGATGTTGCCGATTTTAAACATAAACTTTGGGATCACCTCCACATCATTTCGGGATATCAGATTGATGTAGATAGCCCCTATCCTAAACCTTTACCAGAAAATGCATTTGTAAAACCTGCACATATTGGTTATCCGCAGCAGCGAATTACTTACAAACATTATGGTAAAGCAGTAGAAAACCTTATTGAAAAAGCTATGCGGGAGGAAAATCCTGAGCATAAAAAAGTGATGGTTCAAAGCATTGCCAACTTTATGAAAATGGCTTATGTAACCTGGAATAAAGATAATGTTTCTGACGAAACCATTCTTAAAGATTTACATGATTTATCTGGTGGATTATTGCGACTTGATGAAAATGTAAACCTGGCAAAGGTAGAATTCAGACAGCAGAACCCACGTCAAAACAACAACAACAATAACCGTGGCCGGAATAATAACAATAATGGGAAAAACCGCCAGAATAACAATAACAACAACAATCGACAAAGAAATAACAACAACAAATCTAAATACTAAGAACCTTTATATTTTCAACCCTGTTCTCCGGGTATCAGGAATCTCTTAAATTAGAGATTGTAATAGCGGAGAAGACCTGAAAATAATCTTATTAGCAGAAAAACAGATATATGAACGCATTTGAAATAACAGGCGGAATCAAATTAAAAGGCGAAATTACTCCTCAGGGCGCCAAAAACGAGGCTTTACAGATTCTTTCTGCAGTATTACTGACAGAAGAAAAAGTAACTATCAGCAATATACCTGACATTAAGGATGTTAACAAACTGATTGAGCTTTTAGGTGACCTTGGTGTTACTGTAGAACGCTTAAATAAAGACACTTATAGCTTTGAGGCTAAAAATATCAATCTTGATTTCTTCCAATCGGATGTTTTCAAGTCAAAAGGCGGTGGTTTAAGAGGTTCTATTATGATTGTGGGACCTTTATTGGCTCGTTTTGGTAAGGCAGCAATTCCTAAACCAGGTGGTGATAAAATTGGACGTAGAAGATTAGATACTCACTTCATCGGATTCGAAAAACTAGGTGCCAAATTTGTTTATGATAGTAAGAAAGCGTTCTTCAATGTAGATGCTACTAATTTACAGGGTGCTTATATTCTGTTAGATGAGGCTTCTGTTACAGGTACGGCTAACATTGTAATGGCCGCAGTTCTTGCTAAAGGCACTACAACGATCTACAACGCAGCTTGCGAACCTTATTTGCAACAGCTTTGCAAAATGCTAAACCGCATGGGGGCTAAAATTTCAGGAATTGGTTCTAATTTGCTGACTATTGAAGGTGTAACTCAATTGGGAGGTACAGAACACCGTATGCTTCCGGATATGATAGAAATAGGTTCATTCATCGGCATGGCAGCGATGACCGAATCTGAAATTACCATCAAAAATGTTTGTTATGATGAACTGGGGGTTATTCCTGAAGTTTTCAGAAAATTGGGTATCAAACTTGAAAGAAGAGGAGACGACATTTTCGTTCCATCTCAAAAGCATTACGAGATTGACACCTTTATTGATGGATCAATTTTAACCATTGCAGATGCTCCGTGGCCAGGTTTTACACCTGACTTGCTAAGTATTGTTTTAGTTGTGGCAACTCAGGCAAAAGGAAACGTTCTGATCCACCAAAAGATGTTCGAAAGCCGCTTATTCTTTGTCGATAAATTGATTGATATGGGGGCGCAGATTATTCTTTGCGATCCGCACCGTGCAACTGTTAACGGCATTGATAAAAAATATAAATTGCGTGGAATCAGTATGACCTCTCCGGATATCAGAGCTGGGGTTTCACTACTGATTGCAGCTTTATCTGCAGAGGGTAAATCAACCATTTACAACATAGAACAGATTGAGCGCGGTTACCAGGATATCGATACACGTTTACGTGCCTTAGGCGCACAGATTAAGCGTGTAAATGCCGATGCGCCAAGTCACTAATGGTTTATAGCTAAAAGCCTAAAAACGAAACCTAAAAAGATCTCTGAAATGTATTCAGGGATCTTTTTAAGTTTAAGGCTTTCGTATAACGAAGTATATTATTGGAATCATCAGGAAAATTCCAATAATCAGTGGTATCCAAATTGGTTTAGCCCGATATCTTGTCTCCTTTCCAATCTGGCTATTCCAAAATAGCTGGTACATAATGGTCACCCCAACGGCATTACCTATAAATGAAAGGCTAATAGATGGTCCGGAAATAAATTGCGTCAAATAGGCGAACGCAACAGTAAATCCAAATCCGTACAAAATTGCCCATCCCCACTTTTTTTCTGCCCGCTTTAAATTAATCGCCATCATTACAGATCCAAAAAGTACTGAAAAAAGAATGGAGAAAACATAGATAGCCGTTTGAGAGTAATATTCCGGAGCATCAACATCTTCAACTATATTTTTCCTCCAGTTATTCGTACTGTCATAGCCTGCACCTTGCTTGGCTTCGATTTTAGCTTCAATCTGCGCAGCAATATCTTCAGGTAAATCGACGTTTCGTGCCTGTAATTCAGCTAATGCAACCCGAACAGCCTCTTCGGTGTGCTTATCTACATTTTGTATATAATATTTTAACTGTTCGTTGGTTTTAGCGGATAATATTTCTTTGAGCGTGGCCATGGTATATCATAATAAAGGCCACAAGTTAGTAACTTATGGCCTTTATCAAAAATAATCAAATGCTTTATCCCGATATCGCATTAATGATATCATACTGTGTAATAATCTCAATTTTACCCGACTCATCCTCTACCAGCACTGCCGAATTTTCTTTATTTATCAAAGAAGAAATCTTATCAATTGATGTGTTCAGATCCACAAAAGGGAAAGTAGCTGTCATAATTTCTGCGATTGGAGCAGATTTCAAACCCGGATTTTCGAGTAAGGCAGACAAAATATCGCTCTCCGCGATTTTCCCAACAATCATTCCTTGTTGTGTTACCGGAATTTGAGAAATGTTCATCGATTTGATGGTATTGATTGCTTCGATTACCGATTTTTGCGCATCAAGTGTCACGATATCAGCACTTTCCTTTTTGGCAAGAATAGATTTTGCCGTTAATTTTTCATCTTGTAAGAAGCCGCGTTCACGTAACCAATCTTCATTGTACATCTTACCCATGTATCGGCTACCATGATCGTGAAAAATAACTACTACCACATCTTCAGGTTTTAATTTATCTTTAAGCTGAACCAATCCCGCTACTGCAGCACCAGCAGAATTACCAACAAAAATGCCTTCTTTTCTGGCAATATCCCTGGTCATTAATGCAGCATCCTTATCAGTTACCTTTTCAAACAGATCAATCACACTGAAATCAACATTCGCAGGAAGAAAATCCTCCCCTATCCCTTCGGTGATATAAGGATATATCTCATCTTTATCGAAGATTCCTGTTTCTTTATATTTTTTGAATACCGAACCATAAGTATCAATTCCCCATACTTTAATATCTGGATTTTTCTCTTTTAGGTATTTCCCTGTTCCTGATATCGTTCCACCCGTACCTACACCCACTACTAAATGGGTAATTCTGCCTTCAGTTTGCGCCCATATTTCTGGTCCGGTTTGCTCATAATGCGCTTGAGAATTAGCTAAGTTATCGTACTGATTAGGTTTCCATGAATTGGGTACTTCGCGCTCTAAACGGGAAGAAACCGAATAATATGAACGTGGGTCTTCAGGCTCTACATTAGTTGGACAAACGATTACCTCCGCACCAAAGGCACGTAAAGCGTCAACTTTTTCTTTAGATTGCTTATCTGTGGTGGTAAAAATACATTTGTAACCTTTAATGATAGCGGCCATAGCCAATCCCATTCCTGTATTGCCGGATGTTCCTTCAATAATGGTTCCACCTGGTTTTAGCTTGCCACTTTTCTCTGCATCTTCAATCATCTTTACCGCCATCCGGTCTTTGATAGAATTTCCAGGGTTAGTTGTTTCAATTTTAGCTAAAACCGTTGCCGGTATTCCTTTAGTAATTGTATTTAATTTGACCAATGGTGTATTACCAATGGTTTCTAAAATATTATTGTACCACATACTGCAAATTTAAGAAAAGGCATTAAGTATTTTACAAATCATTATTTAATTAAAACATTATTTTAAATAAACCTAAAAATCAAAATTTAATACCATAATCTATTATTATGATAGGTATTATAGATTGTTTATTCTGCATTTACATTCTTCTTCAACCTAAACCAGTTTATAAATTTTCCCAGGGAGCGTGATAATAATACCCTGCATTTCTAATGTAAGTAAAACGATAGCCAGTTTCCCCGCAGAAATATTAAATTGATAGCTAAGCTCATCAATGCTTAATGGTCCATTGACCAATGCCCCAACAATATTTTTTTCCTGTGGGCTCAGGTTAATTGAAAGTGTTGTTTGTATAACTGGCTTTATCTGTTTACCAATTGCCTCCCACCCTAAATAATAAACTAAATCCTTCGCGCTGTTAATCAATGCTGCCCGGTTAGTTTTAATCAGAAAATTGCAGCCTTCTGAAAAAATATCGGTCGTTCTCCCCGGAAAAGCATAAACATCTTTATTATAAGAATTTGCTATCTCTGCAGTAATGAGTGCTCCACCTCTTCTGGAGGCTTCTACTACAACAGTAGCATCAGCAATTCCGGCTATGATTCTATTTCTTTGCGGAAAATTTTGACGATCAGGATTCGTTAGACTTGGGTATTCGGTTAACAAACCACCATTCAATACCATTTGCTGGGCAATGCGTTCATGAACCTGAGGATACAGGCGATCCAAACCGTGCCCTAAAACACCAACATTTGGAATGTTGTAAGACAAACATTCCTGATGCGCACAAACGTCAATACCATAGGCTAAACCACTAACAACGGTCACATTATAAGCAGACAGTCCCTCGGCCAACTCCCTGCAAAGACTCTTGCCGTATTCAGATGCATTTCGCGTCCCTACAATACTAACAATACGTTTATGGTTTAAATTGGCTACACCTTTATAGTATAACAGAATAGGTGCGTCATAACAGTTTTTCAGCCGTTGTGGATAACCTTCATCCGAAAAAAACAGTGGCTCGATACCATGTTTTTCCATAAAAAGCAGTTCCCGCTCCGCTTTAATTAATGCATCGGTATTTAATATGGATAGTATTGTTTTTTCTCCTATACCTGGTATTTGCAAAAGATGCTTTTTCTTGGCAGAAAAAACATCTTCAGCACTTCCACAATAAGCTAAAAGATTTTTTGCCGTAACCGGCCCAATATTTTTAATGAAGGTTAATGCAATTTTATAAAGTGTGCTCATTCAGAATTTTATAAGGTAAATAAAACGCGGGATGATTTATTTCCTTAAATAAGCAGACTTAAAAATCGATATCTATTACGCTTTTTATCGGGATGTGTACATTATTTTTTAATTGAACATATTTCTCTGTAACCGACCAAACAGTGGTATCAACCCGCTTCGGGCCAATGGTAGTATTAAAGGTAATTACTGCTTTGGATTTAAATTCATTACCCAAACGCTGCGCTTCATCCAGTTTAGATCGCAACTCTTCTGTATGATCTTCTTTGGCGCTGATGATGTTTAAATATCCTATGTGCTCTTTTTCAACGATTTCTATCGGCATAACTCTCTTAACGATTAATATAACAAGCTTATCAAAATTTCATAAAAAATGCAACCATTTAGTGATTCATTTTTCTAATAATTAAGATAAAAAAAAACCGATAGTTTTTTACGCTATCGGCCTAAAAATATTGCTTGGTTTATTTAAATTTCAATTTTCTTGTTTCTACCATGCCTTTAAATTCATGGTTTAATTGCGCGTTACTTTTATCTATATCTGCTCTCGTAACTCCCGAAGTACTACTAAGTCTGTTTTCACTTACAATGGCGCTATATATACCCTTTTCAGCATAGTTAAGCGCTTGCTTAAGCATGGCTTCCTCTGGGTCTCCAAAGTTTTTTGTCAGGTCGTCTGCTACGTCTTTATTTACAAGCATCCCGGAGAAATAATCGCCTTCTCCAAGCTGATTTTTAGTCTGGAATTGCGGGATGTATAAATCATACTTGTCGATATGGATAGAGAAAAATCCCACAGGCTTTCCATAGGTTTTTTTTCCAATGAGTTGCACGTCCATAATTGGCTTAAGATTGTTGATTAGCAATTCGCTGGCAGATGCAGTGCCATCGCTTACCAAAAAGTAAACCCGTGTTAAACCGTTCAGCGTTCCTCTTTTCTTAAATACTTCCTGGTTTCCAGCTGCTGCTGTAGGCTTATAAGAGTAATCGAAGAACGAATACATCCGGGTTACACCATCATTTCCCTTGGCGTAAAATTTTTGATTTTGTAAAATCGTTGCCTGTCCATCTTGCATCGTTTGGGTCCAGTAGGTTGTATACATAACCTGTCCATTTCTGCTTGACGGTGCAATCAGGTTAGTAAAATCTTCGGCTGTGGCTACTGATCCACCGCCATTATAACGCAAATCTACCACAAGCTCAGTGATTTGATCAGCTGCAAATTTTGTAAAGGCAGCATCCAACAAGCCTGATGAGTTGGTGGTGAAACTATTAAAAACTACATAACCTACTTTTTTGGCACCAACTGTATAGGTATTGGTAAACAGAACCGGGTTAATATTATAAGTAGAACGGGTAACAGTCTGCTCCTCAACCGTATTATCACTCTTCACCAGGGTTAAAGTAATGGATGGATTGTCTCCAAAGAGGGCATTATTAAGGTTATCAATATCAGTCTGGCTCGAACGGATTACCGTGCGACCATTTACCTTGGTGATTTGATAACCCCGTTTTAAACCTTTTGCATCAGCAGGAGAGTTTGGATAAACATATTTTACGCGAAGCAGATTATTTCCATCGTAGTTCGCAGAGAAACCATAATCACCGCTAACGCCACCCAGCTGCTCTGCAACAGAACCATCGTCGATAAACGAATACTTGTCTTTTCCACCAGTGCTCGGCAAGGCCTTAATGGCCGAAAGCACTGCATTGTAAGAGCTGTATTGTCTCGGATTGAATGTGCTGTAAGTGGGCATATTTGCATTCCACAAGTAGGTTTGCTGCGCATAAAGGTAGATTGAATCTTTCGTCAATTCATCCCGCGTTCCCGGAGTACCCTGGTCTACCGACCCATTTGGCTGATCCTGACTTGATTTTTTACAAGCACCAACAATTCCTACCCCAACAATCATGATATACAACAAACACCGCTGTACCAAAGCCTTTCTATTCATTTTCTATTTGTAAATTTCCAGTGACTCAATATACGGCAAATTAATTAATTTAGATTGCTCTGCATCAAAATTATTTGCCCCTACTACCAAGCATTGATCTTTACTTAAGTCGTTATCAGTTAACACCTTCTGAAACACTTCCGACTTAGATTGACCGAGTTCTTGAACGAAGAAAACGGTTAGATATTGTTCCAAACCATTCCATTCTGTTTGCTTTATTTTATTTAATTGCTGCTCCGGGTCCCCATCTGTTACAATCACGATTTTTTTCCGATCTATAACCAACTCCTCTAGAAAGTCCAGCATATTTTGAAAAAGCAATAACTTTAATGGCAAACGTGCTGTTTGATGCAACAATTCGAAATTATGAAAGTACTTTTCATCCAAATCAAACTGTGCTGCAGTTTTTACAAAAAGACCTTCAGTTCCACCCTGTTCATATTCTGTACGCATAAAATCCAGGATGGCCGTAGCACTTTTTTGCTCGGTGTACTCCATAAATTGAGCAAATAAATAATAAACCTGCAATAAATAATCCTTGGCTGGAAAAAGAACATCATCCAATTCAAAAATTACCAGCTGTTTGTCTTTAGCAAAAGAGAAATTATCCATTTTATATTGTAAATAGTTTTAGTTCATTACTGGTTTGGTTATATCCAAAAATGCCATTCAATGGCTGATTTTTTAGCTGTTCAGGCACAATACCTGTTGAGTAAATGCAAGTCCCGTTTATAAAAACCGCAAAATCTGAAAATGACTGCTGTTCTTCTGGCAAAAAGTTGGATAAAATGTCCGCCGGAGGCAACAGTACCTGAATATTATATTCATCGAAAAGCACAGCTGACTTTGCCATAGGCTCCAATTCAAATGCTTTTAATGGAATAATGCAGTCTATAGATTCTGTAATGCAGAAATTTAGAAAAATATGAGCAATACTATCCTTATTTAAATTTCCAAAAGATGCGAATCCATAATTTTCAGTTAATATGGCAGGAACATCCCCATAATCGCCAAGTAAAACAAAGTGATTGGGAAATGCTTTTAATAATTTAAGTGCTTTGGCATTGTTGCCGCCCGTAATGAGTATTTTCATTTATTAAATGAGTGATTTGATAGAATTAAAGAATGGATGTAGAAGGAGTGATTGAACAACATGATCCAATAACTATCGATTAATGACTAATGCCCTGTAACTAATAACCAGTAAACGCAAAAACTAAACGATAAGCCCGTCTTTCATACTTACCACACGATCGCTGGTTTTCGCAAGGTGTTCATTATGGGTTACAATTATAAAAGTCTGGTGAAAATTATCCCTCAAGCTTACAAAAAGCTGATGAAGCGCAGCTGCATTTTCCGAATCCAGATTGCCAGATGGTTCATCTGCAAGAATGATAGCTGGATTATTGATCAATGCCCGGGCAATAGCCACACGTTGCTGTTCTCCGCCCGAAAGTTGATTGGGTTTGTGATGTGCTCTATCCTTCAAACCGAACAAATCCAACAATTCTAACGCCCGGATTTCGGCCTGTTTCTTATTGGTTTTAGCAATAAAAGCTGGGATACAGATATTTTCCAGTGCATTAAACTCCGGTAGTAAGTGATGGAATTGAAATACAAAACCAATATTCTGATTTCTGAAACTACTTAATAAATCGCCACTTAGTTTACTAACAACCGTGTTTTTTAGTTCTACAGCCCCGGCATCTGGCTTGTCCAAAGTGCCTAAAATATGTAACAATGTACTTTTACCCGCTCCGGATGGGCCTATTATGCTCACAATCTCCCCTTTTTCAACCTCAAAATTTACACCTTTCAAAATTTCAAGTTTACCGTATGATTTTCTTATTCCTGTGGCTTTTAGCATATCGTCAAATTTAGTAAAAAAGGGCAAAGTGCACAATTATTAGCAACAGAGGAAACAGAGCCGGGACAATTGAGAATGACTCGGACAGGAAATTGGTAACGGGAAATACACAATGGATCAGAAGCTAAGCAATGAATATTGAAATGAACCAATAGCGAAAGAATAAATGATAGTCTTAGCTTTCTCTATATCCCCTTTTGCTCTATCATTAATCCAAACCAATCAGAAATAAAAAAATAAAATTTGCAATTCTCATTTTGTTGCATAACTTTGAAAAACAAAGCACTTTTAATATGAGTACTACAGAAGAACAGCTAGATGCATTGAAAGACATCAGACAAATGATGGATCGCTCCTCCAGATTTATCTCTTTGAGTGGCCTGTCTGGTGTTTTTGCTGGCGTTATCGCTTTAATAGGTGCTTATTTTGCCCAGGATGAAATTGATAAATTCATTAATAACAGAGGCTATTCTTACGGTGTTGAAGGAGAAATAGACTTAGAATATAATTTAGTTAAACTGGGTCTAATCGTGTTATTTGTAGCCCTGGCCGGAGGTATTTTATTTACCTATCGCAAAAGCCAACGCAATAACCTTCCTATCTGGGATAAAACATCTAAATCACTGGTAATTAATTTATTTATCCCCCTGGTTACTGGCGGTCTGTTTATCATTGCCTTGTTGGTTAATCATCCGGGCACATACAGCATCATTGCTCCCTCCTGTTTGGTATTTTATGGGTTGGCGTTAATTAATGCAAGCAGATATACTTATAGCGATATCCGTTATCTGGGCTTTTGTGAAGTAGCATTGGGTTTAATTTGCATGTTTTATGTAGGTTACGGATTAATATTTTGGGCAGTTGGCTTTGGTTTATTACACATTGTTTACGGTCTTTTAATGTATTTCAAATACGAGAAAGGCAAATAAGATGAAGAACCCTATAGCTGATTTAAATAAGATTTTTGATAGCAGAATCAGGCTTGGCGTGATGTCTATGCTTGTGGTGAATGATGAAATTAGCTTTAACGACCTCAAGCAGATGCTTGAACTTACCGACGGGAATCTCGCTTCACACTTAAATACACTGGAGCAATCAGAATTCATCAAGGTTCATAAAGGGTTTATCGGAAGAAAAACCAGTACCACCTACTCCATTACCGATTTGGGCAAGCAAGCCTTTAAAGCACACTTAGATGCCCTTGAAAAAATGATTAAGAAACTATAATATTTTTTTGACCAACTACTTTGAAATTCAAAGCACTTTTAAAATGAAAAACATTAACCTGACTTACATCGGTAAGAAAATCGCTTACTTCTCCTCAATAACAGGCACAGTTATCCTGGTGCTATTTTTATTGAGTAAATCTGAATTATTCGTAACAGCAGGACTTTATTTCCTCCTCACTGCTTTTATCATTAATTCACTCTTATTCTTATGTATACTCCTTGAATTTTTAGGCAAACCTGCTGATTGGAGAGTATACCTTGTTACTATGCTCCGCATGCTAATTAACATCCCGCTGAGCATCTTATACTGCCATGTTGCTATCTCTTTCCATCTATAATAATAAAAAAATGAAAAATAAATCCAACCTCTTGCTACTCTTCATCTTAATTGGAGGCTTGCTTTTTAGCTTCCTGTTCTGGAATGAACGCCTTGCATTAAACTTACTCATTTACAGTATTTTCATCCTGGCAGTTAACTTTTGGAATCCTGAAGTTCCTAAAAGCCCTAAATTCAAAATATATGCCCTTGCACATTTGTTTGCTGCCGCCTTAGTGGTGATAAACAACAGCAGCCTCAGTATTGCTACTTATTACCTGAGTTTGCTACTTTTTATCGGCTTTAGCCATTTCCCTCAATTAAGGACTGTTTTTCTTGCCATTATAACTGCCGGAGTCCAAATTTTTACGGTTCCAATAAGTTTTGTCCAGCACCTAAGCCAGGTCAGCATCGGTGGTTTTAATTTAAAGCCGTTGTTCAGATTATTAAAATACATTGTTTTCCCAATATTCATTGTAACAGTATTTACTGCTATCTATGCCGGTGCTAATGATGTTTTTAATCATTATACCAGTAATTTCTTCGCTAGTATTGAAGACTTTTTCAGCAAAATTTTAAACTTCCTCTTTCAGGATTTAAGCCTGCCGCGTTTCGTACATTTTTGTTTCGGAATGTTTTTATCAGCTGGATTAATTATCAGTTTTTTTAGCAAGGGATTGGAAGAGGCAGAGATGAAATGCAAGGAAGAACTGATTAGACTGCGCAGAAATACAAAATTAAAAACCCTTTGGTATGAAATTGTTCACACTTTTGGCGGGAGCCTCATAACAAAAAACCTGGCCTTGAAAACAGAGTTCATTATTGCAATGATCTCATTCAGTGCCTTGAACCTACTGATATTGTTCCTTAATCTTATTGATATTACCACATTATGGTTTAATTACAAACCACGTGGAAGTTTTTCTGCTGATTTACACCAAGGCACCAACGCGTTGATTTTCAGCATCCTCATTGCCATGGTGGTGATCATTTATTTTTTCAGGGCTAATCTGAACTTTTATAGCAAAAGTAAAACACTCCGAACATTGGCTTACTTCTGGATGCTCCAAAATTTCATCCTGATCATTTCTGTTTTTATAAAAGATGGCTACTATATTGATGTTTATGGATTAACACACAAACGGATTGGCGTTTTAGTATTTGCAACCTTATGTATTATCGGCTTAATAACTGTATACATCAAAGTAGCCAGGCAAAAAACCCTCTTCTATCTGCTTAAAGTAAACGGCAGTATCTGGTTTATCTTACTGCTGGCATTCAGTACCATAAACTGGGATGTATTTATTGTAAAATACAATTTTGCCAACAAAGACAGCATAACATTCGATCCAGACTACCAACTCTCATTATCCGACAAAACTTTGCCAATACTTGATCAGAACCGAAAAAGCCTGACGATCTCCAATACGACCGAACTACCTGAATATGAAATTGCCAAACCTGCTAATAACATTGAGCTGCAAAACAAACTTGATAACAGAATAGGGTATTTTAAGGCACGCTATGAAGAAGTAAGCTGGCTATCTCTGAATTTACCCGATTGGAAGGCAGCACATTATTTTGGATTAAACAAATAAATGATGAACAAGTCGTCAAACCTATTCCTACTCCTCCTATCATTATTGGCATTGGCCTGGTTTATCCTGGATCAAGCTGTTCAGAAAATACTTGACATTAAAAATTAAGCGATCAGTATATGAAAATTCACACGTCCAACTACTGGATAAAATATTTTGCTGCCAATCTTAAACAAGAAAGAATTGACTGGCGTTTAACACCTCAGCTCATGCCAGCAGAAAGGGCAAACATTCTCAAATCATTACAAGCCTGGCAGCTCGGTGAAACTTCGGAGGGTGAGCATTTACTCCATGCTTCAAAAAAATATGCCCATACTATTAATGATCCTGAATACCCTGATGCAGTTAAACTTTTTATCAAAGAGGAACAAAAACATGGTAATAACCTGGGAAAGTATCTGGACCTGATTGGAGAAGAGCGAATAAAAAAAGACTGGGGAGATAGCATGTTCCGAAAAATAAGATATTACAATACTAACATGGAGCTGTGGACACTTGCCGTAATTACGGTGGAAAGTGCTGCCCAAATCTTTTATCAGGCATTAAAAGATGCAACGAATTGCAGCCTGCTGGGGCAAATCTGTACAGACATCTTAATCGATGAAGCAGCACACATTACCTTTCAAAGAGAGCGGCTCTACATCATCTTTAGCCAGAAAAATGCATTTTTCAAGTTCACAGCTTACCATGCTTACACCTGTTTTTTCATCTGCACCAGTTTGATCGTATGGATTGCCCATAAGAACTTATTCAAGGCTGGAAAACTCAGTTTCTCCCGATATTTCAATAAGATGAAATCAAAATTGAGAAAAGTGATGGGGAAAAACCAATTATACCAGACACAGGACAACACGCATGTTTCAGCAAAAGAAATACTTACAGCATAATATTTGTAATTAACCGCTCGCCTTTGCTAAACTTTTGTTGGATTTTAGTTTCCCGGTGCAATTGCGTCGGGAAAGCAAAGGTTTAAAATCGAATTATTTTATAAAAACTATTTAAATTTAAAAAAAATGAAAAATCAAGCAACATTGAACACAGGAACACAGCGAGTTAAAATAATATTAGTTGTAATTGCAACTATATTAACCATTCCATTAATTGCGATGCAGTTTACCCCAGAGGTAAAGTGGGACCTGGCCGACTTTGTAGCAGCCGGAGCCTTATTATTGAGTGCAGGCCTCGCAATAGAGTTGGTTTTTAGAACAATTACTTCCAACAACCTAAGAGCTGTACTCTTTTTGGTCATTTTATTGGTATTGTTTCTACTTTGGGCAGAAATGGCCGTTGGCATATTCGGTTCTCCCCTCGCAGGGAGTTAATCCGTTTTAAACTTTCTTAAAGTTCATATACACCAAGAAGAGAGGTTAAGTAACTATTTTATTTTACAAGCATATCCCACACCTTAACCCTTCTTCGCAGTGCTGAAACAGCTGATTAACACAAAACGTTCATTTTCTGAAAAAATCGGTTTTTACTATTTGTTTAAAGGCTTTGAAATTGTAGCTTTGGGCAAATTTTGTAGCAAATGAATATTCACGAATACCAGGGTAAACAAATATTAAAAAGTTTCGGTGTAAACGTTCAAGAAGGAATTGTTGCCGATACGCCTGAGCAAGCTGTTGAGGCTGCTAAGAAACTGAAAACCGATTACAATTCTGACTGGGTTGTTATTAAGGCGCAAATCCACGCAGGTGGTCGCGGTAAAGGCGGAGGTGTTAAGTTGGCTAAAAACCTTGAAGAGGTTCAACAACGTGCTACCGATATTATCGGCATGCAATTAGTTACTCCACAAACCGGTCCTGAAGGTAAAAAAGTGAACAAAGTTTTAGTAGCTCAGGATGTTTATTATCCAGGTCCTTCTGAAACTAAAGAATTCTACATTTCAGTTTTATTAGATCGTGCAAAAGGTCGTAACATCATCATGTACAGTACCGAAGGTGGTATGGATATTGAAGAAGTTGCTGAACATACTCCTCACTTGATCTTTAAAGAAGAAATTGATCCTAAAGTAGGCTTACAAGGTTTTCAGGCACGTAAAATCGCTTTCAACTTAGGCGTTAGCGGTAATGCATTTAAAGAAATGGTAAAATTTGTTTCTGCTTTATACAAAGCTTACGAAGCTACCGATTCTTCAATGTTCGAAATCAATCCTGTTTTAAAAACTTCTGACGATAAAGTGATAGCCGTTGATGCTAAAGTTAATTTAGATGAAAATGGTTTATTCCGTCACCCGGATTATGCTGCCATGCGTGACGTGACAGAAGAAGATCCAATGGAAGTTGAAGCAAGTGCTTCTAACCTTAACTTCGTTAACTTAGATGGTAACGTAGGTTGTATGGTTAACGGTGCTGGTTTAGCAATGGCAACAATGGACATTATTAAGTTAGCTGGTGGTGAGCCTGCAAACTTCTTAGATGTTGGCGGAACTGCAAATGCACAAACAGTAAAGGCTGCTTTCAACATCATTTTGAAAGATCCAAACGTTAAAGCTATCTTAATTAACATTTTTGGTGGTATTGTTCGTTGTGACCGTGTTGCTCAAGGTGTTATTGATGCATATAACGAAATCGGAAATATTCCTGTTCCGATTATCTGCCGTTTACAAGGTACAAATGCTGAGGAAGCTAAAAAATTAATTGATGATTCAGGACTTAAAGTTTATTCAGCTATCGCTTTAAAAGAAGCCGCTGATTTAGTAACTAAAGTTTTAGAAGAACAAGCATAATTTTAAAGCTAAAGTTATATTTTAAAAGCCTTTCAGTAAAACTGAAAGGCTTTTATTTTTATATCGCCAGATTGGCAAACAAAGGCCTTACACCCGCTCAATGTAATGGAATATAGCTGATGACTACTGCTGTATTGAAAACAAAAGGTAATGCATTATGGCACACTGCAGCCCTGCTATCCATCCAGCCCCTCAACAGACTTCTCTCCGGACTTTCCGCTTTATCAGGTTTATATAATCAAATCAAATGCCTTTGGTACGAGCCTGCTTGTATCCGTTTACAGGGACATGGAGAATTAACCCTCCCTGAATTCCAGAATATCTCCGGGCTGGCAATCCAGTACTTTACAGATTGATTCCAGGGTTTCTAAACGGATTGCTTTTGCTTTACCGGTTTTTAAAATGGATAAATTAGACATCGTAATACCTACCCTTTCACTTAGTTCGGTTAACGACATTTTTCGTCTGGCAAGCATTACATCTAAATTGATGATTATAGGCATCTCTAAAATAAGTTCTAACGTAAGTTAAATAGTCAAATCATTTTCCTTTTTGAGTTCAATAACGTATGCATGGTATTGCAAAATAACATTAAACAAGACAAATAAGGATAGCAGATTAAAAATAGAGTAACCATTTTGACTATGATCAAGCTTAAAGTTCCCACCCGTTAATTGCAGGAAATAATGGTCTACCGGAATACCCACAGCAAAAAGGAGCGCAAAATAGAGTATACCAGCACCTCCCACATATTGGTAAAAATTACTTTCTGTGAGATTGAGCAAAATTTGAGGTTTAAACTTTAGGATAATCAGCATCATGATGCCTAAAATCAAGAAAAAAATTACGTTTGCACCATGATCAGAAAAATGTTCATTATACAAGAACAAGGACTGAAACAAAGTAGGTTTTATCTGTAATGTTCCTAATGTTTGTTCGTTTGTATATGTACCTAATTGAACTGCCTTAGTTGTGCTGGCGGAAGAGTTATCTATTACTTTCAGTATGATATTTCCACTACTGTATGCCCGTATTGCTCCTACCAGATGAAATAGTAGCGGAATAATAGCCATAATGATGAAACCATAGGCTGAAGATTTGATTATTTTGCTAATTTTATTCATGACTTGAGCGTGTAATAAGTGACAAAAATTCAGCTTGAGGAAACGCTTGTACAAACACCTTAATTAAAACTTTGATTAATAGATGCGTAGTGAGTGCAGATCCCTAAAACGTCATTTGTAAATAATTAATTATACATCAAACATATTAAAATATTTATTATAATTCAAAATATATTTATTGTTTTACAATAAATATTAATTGCATTTCGACTATAACTGGATATCGTAAATAAAATATGACAAAAACTTTATTGGAATGATTTTTGTTGTAACTAAAACATTAAAAAACTTGTGCAAACAGCAACATTTTCAGCATTTTATCCTTTCGGATTGCTATACAATTTCGTAACTTTGCACACTCCAATAATTATAGAGCACACAAAACGTATAAATGAGACAACTCAAGATAACGCAATCCATTACCAACCGCGAAAGTCAGTCTTTAGACAAATATCTTCACGAAATCGGTAAAGTAGATTTAATCACAGCAGAAGAGGAAGTAATTTTAGCTAGGAAGATTCGTGAGGGCGATCAGGCTGCATTAGAGCGATTGACTAAAACCAACTTACGTTTCGTTGTATCAGTTGCCAAGCAATATCAAAACCAAGGTTTAACATTGGGTGATTTGATTAATGAAGGTAACCTGGGCTTAATCAAAGCTGCAAAGCGTTTCGATGAAACCAAGGGTTTTAAATTCATTTCTTATGCCGTTTGGTGGATTCGTCAATCTATTCTTCAAGCTATTGCAGAGCAGAGCCGTATTGTTCGTTTACCTTTAAACCAGGTTGGTTCATTGAGTAAAATCAGCAAGGCTTTTTCTAAATTAGAGCAAGAGTATGAGCGCGAGCCTTCTCCAGAGGAATTAGCTGATATTTTAGAGACTACTGTTGATAAGATTTCTGACACTTTAAGTAACTCTGGCCGCCACGTATCAATGGATGCACCATTTGTTCAAGGTGAAGAAAATACATTATTAGATGTACTGGAAAACCATGAGCCAAATACAGATAGTTCATTAATCAACGAATCATTATCTGAAGAGATTAAACGTTCTTTATCTACCCTAACAGAAAGAGAAAGAGAAATTATCGTTTTATTCTTTGGTTTAGGTTCTAACCACCCATTATCTTTAGAAGAAATTGGGGAAAAATTTAACCTAACGCGTGAACGTGTGAGGCAAATTAAGGACAAGGCACTACAACGTCTTCGTCATACTTCAAGAAGTAAAATTTTAAAATCTTATTTAGGCTAAGATTAAGATTTTTAGAGATAGAAAAGGATCGGCAAAATTTGCCGGTCCTTTTTTTATTCAATATAACTGGGTTTATAGTTGATTTCGCTATATTTAATCCATGTCCATTAACCTCCTCAAAAAAACAATCCGGATTTACAAACCAATTGCAGCATGGAACGTTACCGTCAGTGTATTGGTTTCCTTATTATTTTATTACAAGGGCTTTGCTGAGACAGAAATTTACAGCCTGGCCATCTTCTTCAAATTATTAGGCTGGGCCGTCTCTCTGGCATTACATTACATGTTCTACCAATCCTCAATATACTTCTTTCAAAATATGGGTATTGGTTTAAAAAAAATCATGTTTAACCTAATATGTTATGACGTTTTATTATTTATAAGTTTATTGTTGTTTATACGTCAATGTCAAAGATTTTTATAGACAGCGTTACCCATTCTTACAGAGAGAGAGAATTGCTCTGCGGGGTTTATTTGGCTTGTAAAACTGGAGAAGTAGTGGGCTTATTGGGCAGAAATGGCTGTGGAAAATCCACCTTATTAAAGATTATGTTTGGCAATGTTAAAGCTCATTTTAAATACCTGAATATAAATGGCCAGCAATATGACAAAGGTTATTTATCTAAAAACCTATCCTACTTGCCGCAGGATCGTTTCATACCCGATCAAATCAATGTTATTGAAGCCATAGAAACCTTTTGTAAAACGCACAAACAGAAACTACTTCAGGTGCCAATTATTGCAAAGAATCTGCTTAATAAGTTTTATCATCTTTCAGGTGGAGAATGCCGATTTATCGAATGTTTACTCTTGATTTATAGTGATGCGCAGTTCGTATTATTGGATGAACCATTTTCACAACTTTCTCCTGTATGGGTTGAGGAATTGAAGCAACACATCAACGAAGTGAAAGCTCAAAAAGGCTTCATCATTACCGACCACCTTTACCGCTCGATAATAGACTGCGCTGATCGTATCGTGCTCATTCACAACAAACGAAACTATACCATTAACAATGAGGAAGACTTAATACTCCACGGGTATTTACCGGGATTTACGGTGTAAAACCTGGAGCTACCAGATACGCAGACACTAAGAACTGGTCTTAGTGACTTCTGCGCCCTCTAAAGATTCTTGGTTTTAAAACAAAAGATGCTTCACAGTTAAACCATTATTAATCAACTGTTTTAACGAATCGATTCCAATTCTTAAGTGCGTTTCTACATATTTTTCTGTAACACTGCTATCGCTTTCGGCTGTTTTAACGCCCTCAGGGATCATAGGTTGATCAGAAACTAACAAAAGTGCACCTGTTGGAATTTTATTAGCAAAACCTGTTGTAAAAATGGTGGCTGTTTCCATATCTACCGCCATAGCCCTCAAAGTTTTTAAATATTTCTTAAAATCTTTGTCGTGCTCCCAAACCCTACGGTTAGTGGTGTAGCAGGTGCCCGTCCAATAATCTCTACCATGATCACGGATGGTAGTTGATATTGCTTTTTGAAGGGCGAAAGCAGGCAATGCTGGTACTTCAGCCGGAAGATAATCGTTAGAGGTTCCTTCCCCCCTAATTGCAGCAATAGGCAGTATTAAATCGCCAAGCTGATTCTTTTTCTTTAAGCCACCGCACTTCCCTAAAAACAGTACCGCTTTGGGTTTAATAGCAGTTAATAAATCCATCATGGTTGCGGCCAAAGGACTTCCCATACCAAAGTTAATAATGGTGATCCCGTTAGCCGTTACACTCTGCATAGGCTTATCAAGTCCCATTATTGGAGCATTGTCATGCCACTCAGAGAACATGGTAACATATTTACTGAAATTGGTTAACAATATATAATCACCAAATTGATCCAGCGTTCTTCCGGTATAACGCGGCAACCAGTTTTTTACAATTTCATCTTTAGATTTCAATCCAGATTTAACCGGACTTTCTACTTCTTTAACTCTTTTCGCTTTTTCTACGATTTTTTCATCTTTTTTTACGTCTTTTTCTTCGTTCATATTATTTCCTCTTTTGAGCTGGTGCTGAGCACCAAGCGTTAAAAATATTATATTAAAAAAAATCCCCCCGCTTTCGCGAGAGGATTTGATTTTTTTTATGCTGCCTGTAACTTCTTAAAGTCGGCCTTTTCAAATTTTTCAATCGCGTAGTCGAGCGTGATATGCAACTCCTTGACATCACCCTGCGTTGGGATTTCAAACATGGCATCCAGCATGATGGCTTCGCAGATCGATCTTAAACCACGGGCACCCAGCTTATACTCCATCGCTTTATCCACTACAAAATCTAACACCTCGTCTTCAAAAATCAATTCTACATTTTCGTATGAGAATAACTTCACATATTGCTTGATCAATGAATTTTTAGGAGCAGTAAGGATATTTCTCAAGGTTTCCTTATCTAAAGGATTTAAGTGTGAAAGTACCGGAATACGTCCGATCAATTCCGGAATCAAACCAAAAGATTTCAAATCCTGAGGGGTAATGTATTTATAAAGATTTTTAAGATCAAGAACGGTCTCATCTTTCTTTACTTTGTACCCTACCGCCTGTGTGCGCAACCTGTTGGCAATTTTACGTTCGATACCATCAAAAGCACCTCCGCAAATAAATAAAATGTTATTCGTATTTACCGGGATCATTTTTTGATCTGGATGTTTACGTCCGCCCTGAGGTGGAACATTTACCACAGTACCTTCTAAAATTTTCAATAAAGCTTGTTGCACACCTTCACCTGATACATCACGGGTTATAGATGGATTATCGCTTTTACGTGCCACTTTATCTACCTCATCGATATATACAATACCTCGTTCTGCTGCCGCTACATCGTAATCCGCTGCCTGCAATAAGCGGGTAAGAATACTCTCTACATCCTCTCCAACATAACCTGCCTCTGTTAATACAGTTGCATCGCAGATACAGAAAGGTACATGTAAAATTTTCGCAATGGTTTTAGCCAAAAGCGTTTTACCAGTTCCGGTTTCTCCAACTAACATGATATTCGATTTTTCAATCTCAATCTCGTCTTTATCAATTTTCTGATTCAAACGTTTATAGTGGTTATAAACAGCTACCGACAATACTTTTTTAGCATCATCCTGTCCAATTACGTACTGATCCAGGTGGTTTTTAATCTCCAATGGTTTCAAGAGTGTAATTGCTGCCTGAATATTTTTGGTATTCTTAGTACCAAGTTCCTGTGCCAGCAGCTGATTGGCCTGCGTTACACATTTATCACAGATAAACGCATCCATGCCTTCTATAAGCATCAAAGTTTCATGCTTGCCAGAATGGCAGAATGAGCAGCGTGATTCTTTATTTTGTTTCGCCATCTTTTTTCACGTTTCTCGACAACACCTCATCAACCATACCAAATCCTTTTGCTTCATCAGCAGTCATCCAGTAATCGCGGTCTGAAGCTTTCTCTACCCAATCATAAGTTTGACCAGAGTGCTCTGAGATGATATCGTATAATTCTTTCTTCAATTTAAGCATTTCTCTTAAGTTGATTTCCATATCGGATGCAACACCTTGTGCACCGCCTGACGGTTGGTGAATCATTACTCTTGAGTGTGGTAACGCAGCACGTTTTCCTTTAGCACCGGCAACCAATAATACAGCACCCATTGAGGCTGCCATACCAGTACAAATTGTAGCTACATCTGGTTGAATATACTGCATTGTATCGTAAATACCTAATCCTGCATATACTGAACCACCTGGAGAGTTAATATAGATCTGAATATCACGATCCGCATCTGTTGATTGCAAGAACAACAATTGTGCTTGAATGATATTGGCATTCTGATCATAAATGGCATCTCCTAAAAATATAATACGATCCATCATTAATCTTGAAAATACATCCATTTGAGCTACATTTAGCTGGCGTTCTTCAATGATATATGGAGTCATATTTTGAGGATTCATGTTGGCTTGCGCGATAAATTTATCTACATGCAAACCACCAATTCCCTGATGTTTAACGGCAAATTTTCTAAATTCTTGTGAGTCGATAGTCATAATCTTGTCTTGCGTTTAAGGTTCGGATAAAACTTTATGAGAAATATTGACCAAACCGGATTATAATTTTAATAAATATTTTCCAAATTCGGTTAATTTCCGTGCCAATATATCTATTTCTTTGGTATTGTAAAACAAATCTGTATTACAAATGACATTTGTCAACCACACTCTCATCCGGCAAAGGAGCTTAACCATTAGATTCCTATGCCATTAGCATTACTAATGCCTTTAAATGGGGTTAAATAATTATCAACCGCTGTATATATTAAGAGCAGCCCTAGGGCTGCTCTTAATTATTATCTTATCTTAAAACTGACATTTGGTCAGTTAGGTCTTATTTCTTATCTAAAGCAATGAACTTATCGTAATCAATCTCTTTTTGCTCTAATGTAGCAACAGATTTGATTTGCTCAAAAGTTTTTAAAGCTTTAACTTCTTCGAAAACCTGATTGGCATTTTCTTTTTGCTGTAAGAATTGAACAGCATATTGAGCCAATTGATCTTCTGGAAGTGGGCTTGGGCTATACATTCTGAACTGCATATCGATTTTAGCTTTAGCCGCCTGAACTACATCTTCATATTTAATTTCGATGTTATTGTCTTTAATGATTTTGTTCTCGATTAGCGTCCATTTAAGGTTCTTAGCGAAATCATCATAACCTTCAGCCAATTCCTGGTCAGTTAATTTCTCGTTTGTAGCTTTTAACCAGCGACGCAAGAATTCATCTGGCAATTCGAAATCGTGTTTCGCTAAGAATTGCTCATAAATATCGTTTGATAGTTTACGGTCAGCATCTTGAGTGAACATGCTTTCTACCTCTTCAGTAATTTTAGCTCTGAAACCAGCTTCATCAGTTACTACACCTTCTCCGAATAATTTATCGAAAAATTCCTGGTTTAAATCAGACTCTTCTAAACGGTTAATGTTTTTAACGGTTAATTTGAAGTTAGCTTTTAATTCTTTAGCATCATCTTCAGAAATATTCAATGCTTTAGCAATTACTGCTGCATCCTCTAATGCCTTTTGAATATCGATGGTTACTTCATCATCTTTCTTTAAACCAACTAATGATTTAAGGATTTTTTTGTCTTGTACCTGATCTAAACGTAAAGTTGCAGTATTAGCAATTCCACCTTCATATACAGAACCATCAGCAGCCAACTGGGTAAAATCAGCGTAAAGCACATCGCCTTCAGCAGAAACCTCAGGGTTGGTCATTTTACCATAGCTGCGACGGATATTTTTAATGCGGCTTTCTAAAGTTTCTTTATCAGCCTTTACCACATACTGGGTAAATTTATCTTTAGATGAAATGGCTACATCAAAAGCAGGCGCTAAACCTAACTCGTAATCAAACTCGAACTCATCTGTGTTATCCCATTTGAATTCTCTTTCGTCATCCATTTTAGGTAAAGGTTGACCTAAAACTTCTAATTTCTCGTCCGCGATGTATTTACTTAATGTATCGTTTAACAGGTTGTTGATCTCATCAACCAAAATACTTTTACCATACATTCTTTTAATGTGAGCCGCAGGAACCATTCCTTTACGGAAACCTGGTAACTGTGCTTTTTTCGCTTGCTCTTTAATGGCTTTATCAACTCTTTCAGTATAATCTGCAGGAGCGATTTTGATTTTTACAACAGCATTTAAATTGCCGGTTTTTTCCTGTGTAATATTCATTTTTATAAGATATGAGTATTTGGTTATGAGAAATGAGACAGGCTCAACTTCACCAAAATTATTTTATTTCTTAATGTATCCGTTTTTAAAAAGAAAACCGTCCCGATTTTACATCGGAACGGCCTTGATCTTATTGTGCGGAAGAAGGGACTCGAACCCCCACGCCGTGAAGCGCCAGATCCTAAGTCTGGTGCGGCTACCAATTACGCCACTTCCGCAGTAGGATTTATTAAGGACTGCAAAAATAGAAATTAGATTTGAAATTCAAAAGTATGGCAAGATATTTTTTCACTAAAAATGCTAAGTATCTAATTTTAAAGGAGAAAGATTTTATAAAAATTTTAACAACTTTATTTCTGAAGGCTACAAAGTACCTTTTCTATTAAAATGTGACTAACATTCTTTTTTTTCTTCCGTTATATTTCCTTTACTTCAGTAACAGCAATGAATTCTGGTCCACCTTCTATTGGATATCCCTCCACCTTGGTGCCCTTAATGGTTACTTGTTTATCCAGGTAAGTATCTAAATTCAGGTTTGCACTCTTTAAAGCATAGGTTTTAGCATCCGCTCTTAAAAGATGGGTACCATATTGAAAGGTAGTCATTCCTATTTTTTCTATTTTGCCGCTCAGTGTGATGCTATTGTCGGTCGATTTATTTTTCATGGAACCACAAGCTGATAATACAGCTACAAAAAGTGTGAGATAAAGTATCTTTTTCATAATGAGTAGAACGGGATGATTAAGGTTTATGCTACAATTTACAAAATAGGAACAACAAACAGTTAATAAAGTTGCTTTTGAAATTCAAAAAAGTATTGAACTGACTTCACTAACCTGCTGCCATACCAACTGAACATTTCACCATCAACTAACAGAACTTTACTATCTGGCAATTCCTGCTGTATTTCTGCAATGTGTTTTTCTGAGAATGGATAAGGTTCTGAAGAGAGTAGCAGCAGTTCACAATTGGCAGTTTTCAGTTTTTCCAGGGTTATTTCCGGATATCGGTTTTCAGTAATCACATTATTCATCCCGTTAATCATCAAAACCTCATCTATAAAGGTGTTTTTACCTGCAACCATATAAGGCTTACGCCAGATAAGATAAGCTACTTTTTTGTCTATTTTATGCTGAAGGGCCAGGGTTTTCAGATCTTTAAATCCTGCGGCAATTAAATGATTAAGGTAAGCAGCTTCTGGTTCGCGGTTAACCAGCTCCCCTATTTGACCAATGGCGTTCGTGGCATCTTCCAGTGTAGTAATATCACTCATCCACACAGGAAAATAGGCAGCCAGTTCTTCAATCTCTGCCTGTGTATTTTCCTCTTTATTACCAATAATCAAATCCGGATCCAAAGCCTTGATCAACTCAATGTTTAACTTTTTAGTGCCTCCAACCTTTGTACAGGCAGCAAATTTTTCAATAGGATGAATACAAAATTTGGTTAAACCAATGATTTCCTGATCCAGCCCAAGGTCAAAAAGCAGTTCGGTTTGTGAAGGAACAACAGAAATGATTTTTTGAGGGGGATAGTTAATGGTAATTTCCCTGCCCAATTGATCAGTAAACGATTTTTGCATAAAACAAAGGTACAGGGAAACGCTGATAATTCAAGAAGGCCTTGGTTTCAATCCTAAATTTAAAGTAACCTTTTGATCAACACACCATATCCGGTGAGCTTTACTCGTATTTTAGCGCATCCACAGGGTTTGCCCTTGCCACTTTTATTGATTGTATACTAACCGTTAAAATTGCTATCAGTAAAGAGAGGCAAATTGCGACCATAAAGGGCAGTGCTGAAATGGATACCCGATATTCATATGCGGAAAGCCATTTCGTAATGATGATATAAGCTAATGGAAAGGCAATTAAATTTGCTATGGCTACGAGCTTGATAAAATCCTTATTGAGAAGCGCAAGAATATTGCCTGTACTTGCCCCCAGAACCTTACGAATACTGATTTCCTTTTTACGCTGTTCGGCCATGAATAACGCCAAACCCAATAAACCTAAGCAAGAGATAAAAATGGCGAAACCACCAAACCAGTTCGAAAGTGTACCCAAAAGTTTCTCATTTTGGAATTTAACTTCGAAAGATTCATTCACAAATTTTCTATTTATGGGATAATCTGGTTCTATCTGCTTCACCAGATTATCTATGACTTGCAAGGAGGAGCCAATGTTTTGATTGGGATTCAGGCGTACGATAACCACAGCGGCATCATCCATATAGCTTGGGTAAAATATCATCGGTGCTACCTTTTGGTATGCACTTTCTACTACAAAATCTTTAACCACACCCACATTTGTTACCTTTGTATCGTGAAAGAAAATGGTTGCGCCAACCGGATTTTTAAGCCTCATCATTTTCACCGCAGCTTCATTTAACATCACCTTCCCACTATCATTTCTAGCGATAGAAGAGAATTCTCTTCCACTCAGCAGTTCTGTCCCGATGGTTTTAATGAAATCAGTTCCTATCCCCCTGTTGTTAAATAAAATGGATTCTCCCGGATTTTTCCCTTCCCAGGAGACATTCGTTGTATTGTTGCCGTTTTCTGTTATATCCTTACTAAAAGTAGTAACACCGGTTGCTGCTCCAGACTTTATTAATTGAGTTTTCAATAATTCCAGCTTATTTCGGTTTGCCATTTGTCCCTGAACAGCAATTTGTATCAAATTGGATTTATCATAGCCAATTGGCTTATTTTTAACGTAATTAAGCTGCTGATAAATTACCGACGTGCAAACGATTAAACAGGCTGCAAATACAAACTGCACAATTACCAGAACTTTTCTGATGGAAACTGATGAATCTGATTTAATTTTTAAGCCTTTTAATACTTTGATCGGCTCAAAAGACGATAAATATAATGCCGGGTAACTTCCGGCCATAAAACCGGTAAAAGTCATCAATAGTAAAAGTGTGGCCCAGAAACTGATGCTGCTGTACCTAATCTCCAGTTTTATGTTTAGTAAATTATTGAAATAAGGTAGACTGACTTCGACCAGCATAAAGGCTAAAACGGTTGATATTAGCGTAATAAATACCGATTCGAGCAGAAATTGCCCTATCAGCGACTTGCGGCTAGAGCCAATTGCCTTTCTTATCCCCACTTCTTTAGCCCTTCGTTCGGAACGGGCAGTGGATAAATTCATAAAGTTTACACAAGCAATGAGCAGAATACAGAAGGCAAGCAATAAAAAGATTTTGAGTTGTTCTATTTTACCACCAACGGATTTTCCATTTTCAAAATCGCTGTACAAATGCCATTTAGTTAAAGGATGTAATAAGGCTTCTGCCCCATTTCCTTTGTCATTTCGCTTGTAAATACCCTTCATATCAGCATTTGCTTCAGCAAAAAAGCTATTGTCTTTCAGCTGCACCAGTGTGAGGCACATATTGTTCCCCCAGTTAATCCCTCTGGCCCATGATTCTCTCTTTTCAAATAAACTCCAGGGCATTAAGCATTCAAAGTTAATGCTGGTATTGGCCGGGATATCCTCAATAACGGCCTCCACTTTCAAAACATCCTGATTATCGAGTTTAACAGTTTTATTAATGGGATCTTCCTTCCCGAATAGTTTTTCGGCAAATGATTTGGTTAGGATAATGGTATTCACATCTTTTAAAACCTGATCCGGATTCCCTTTTATGAATTTATAATCCAAGATCCTGGGAAAAAAATGGTCGGCAAAAATTACTTTACCAGATATTTTCTTCTCACCCGCAGTAATTAATTCCCCATTCACATAGGTACAATGTGAAGCATATTTAACACCAGGAATTTTAGCTGCCACCTCGTTAGCCATTGCATTGGGTGTCCATGCCCAGCTAAATGTTTTTCCATTAGCAGCTGCATTCTGATAAACTACGTAAGTTTTATCACTATTGGTGTATTGCTTATCATAACTCCACTCGTATGCAACATACAAAAGTAAAATCATACAGCTGGCCAATCCAATCGCTAATCCACCCACATTAATCAGGGTAAATCCCTTATTTTTCCAAAGGTTTCGCAAAGCGATTTTTAAGTTTATTTTGAACATTTTTTAGTATTAAGTGGTTAGTATTCAGAAGCAAGTATTAAGTATCGAGATATTGCAGGTGCTTTCGTCTTCGTAGTATCAAGAAGCAAGTATCAAGTATCAAGTATCAGGAGGCAAGAAGCAAGTATTGAGCTATTGCAGGTGCTTAGTCTTTTGCCTTAAATTAATTCCTCACTTTTGCTTTTATTGATCTTCTCTGAAATGACATGACCATCTTTTAAATTGATAATCCTGTCAGAGAAACTCGCATCGTGACTGGAGTGCGTTACCATTACAATTGTTGTACCTGTTTCATTGAGTTCGCACAGGAGTTCCATTACTTCGTTTCCATGAGAACTATCTAAATTCCCGGTTGGTTCATCCGCTAAAACCAATTTTGGTTTGGTCACCAAGGCTCTTGCTACGGCTACCCGCTGTTGTTGTCCACCTGAAAGCTGTTGAGGAAAATGGCTGCTTCTGTTAACAATATTCATTCGCTCAATTATTTCATTGACCAGTTTTTTACGTTCTGAAGCTGCAATCTTATTGTATATAAGCGGGAGTTCTATATTTTCAAAAACCGTTAACTCATCTATCAAGTTAAAATTTTGAAACACAAAACCCATATTCCTTTTCCTGAAATTAGCCCGTTCTTTTTCGTTAAGTGTTAACAATTCATTTGCAAGAAACTGATAACTGCCACCTTCTGGCTTATCTAACAGTCCCATTACGTTTAACAATGTTGATTTCCCACAACCAGAAGGCCCCATAATGGAAACAAACTCACCTGCTTTTACATGCAGGTTAATTCCGTTCAGGGCCGTGGTTTCTATTTCCTCTGTTTTATAAACTTTTTGTAAGTTTTCTATTTTTATCATAACTGCTGGTTATTAAAATCTTTTTTATAAACAATAATTCTATTTAGTAATTTCAACCTGATCATATTGATTAAACTGATCATAAGATGAGGTTATAACTTCATCTCCTTTATCCAAACCACCCAGGATTTCATAGTATAGGTAATTTTTACGACCTATTTTAATATTTTTCTTGCTTGCCTTTCCATTCTTCACTAAAAATACCCAGGCACCACCTGTACTCTGAAAAAATTGCCCCTGGGCAAGTAATAAGGATTTACTATTATCAGATAAAGTAAGTTTATTTTGTAAAGATAATCCCCGACGAAGACCTTCGGGTGATGAACCTTTGAATACCATTTCAATTTGAAACTGTCCGTTGGTTACTTCCGGAATAACTTTACTCACTGCTAACTGATAGGTTTTATTATTAAATTCACAGGTAGACCGCTGACCCTCTTTAACTTTGTTGATGTAATATTCATCTACCCCTGCCTGTAACTTATATCCTTGTAGAACATCAATTTTACCAATCATTTCATTCGTGGCATACGATTTACCGATTACAGGATCATAGGAAGATAATTTACCTGAAACGGGCGCTTTTATTGTCATATTCTTAATATTCTTACGAATCATTTCCAGGCTTTCATTCATTTGCGCCATCGATTGATCAATCTGGGCCAATTGCATTCTTCTGCTCTGGTTCTCCTGAGCAATCGCCTGGCGAACGATCTTTCGTTTCCCCTGATAATATTCGTAATCCTGAGTAGACTTATTTAATTCCTGAAGGGTGATGACTTTTTTAGCGAATAAGCTGCTGTCTAACTTAAATTGTCGTGCCGCGGTACGCAGATTATTTTCAACTTCCAAAAGATCTTGATTAAGAACCCTTTGATTTTGCTCCAAGTCCAACCTGGATTTTCTGAGTTGGTTTATTTGCTCGGTAGCTGCTGTTTGACTGGAGGTATAACTGAGCATAGCATTTGAATTGGAAATTCTCAATAAAGGAGTTCCTTTAGTAACCGATGCACCATTTTCTGTGAAAATCTCTGCAACTGTTCCCCCTTCTGCCGAACTTACAATTACAGAGGTTAATGGGACAACACTTGCATTTAGCAGAACCACATCTTCAAAATCACCAAACTGAACCCTACTCATGGTTAGTTTATCGGCATCTGCCTGATACACCTTTTTAAGCGATAAGGTATAGCCGTATATTACGATAGCGATGAAAAGTATTGCCGTAGCCAGTATGAATACGGTTTTAAGATTCAGCTTTTTTCTCTCTATTTTTTTGTCCATGTTTCCGGTAGATCGCATTTGCTTCTGATATGCCAAGGATATGCCAAATCAACAAACAAAACTCAAAACACTCAATACCAGATGTTTAAAAATACGCAGCAAACATTAACTGTTCATAATCGAACAATTAATGTACGACTTTGAACAGTATGGTTTAAATTCGGTGGATAAATCCTCAGCCTTTTATCCCTTCTCTTGCAGGAGGGTGATAAAGTGCAACAGGTATAACCTAAATTTTAATGCTTTAACCTTAAGTCCGCTCTTCAGGGAGCGGGACAGCACTAAAGAACAACGAAGTAAAACTTTAACATGCTGAGCTAAATAAATATATTAAGATATGCTAGACACAACAGTTTTAATTATAGATGATGATGACGACATCTTGCTCAGTGCCCGCTTATTTCTAAAACAGCAGGTGAAGACAGTAATAACCTGCAAATCGCCAAAAGATATAAATGTGGTACTCAGCAAAAGCGAAGTTGATATTATTTTACTGGACATGAACTATCAAAAAGGGGCCAGTGATGGTAGAGAAGGTTTGTATTGGCTGGACCATATTTTATCTATTGATAAGGATTATGTGGTTATTTTAATGACTGCTTTTGGTAATGTTGAATTGGCTGTAAAAGCAATTAAAAACGGCGCTACCGATTTTATTCTGAAACCATGGGAAAACGAAAAGCTCTTTGCTACGCTTTCTGCAGCATCAAAACTGAGGGCATCTACACGTAAAGTAAAGAAACTGGAAAAGATACACAGTTCTTTACAAAAAGATTTAGCGCGAGGTTTTGAAAATATTGTAGGGCAAGCGGAAGGCATTAAACTATTGCAAAAAACCATTTCCAAGGTATCTCCTACTGATGCCAATGTATTAATATTGGGTGAAAATGGTACCGGAAAGCAGGTATTTGCATATGAAATCCACCGTCATTCGCAGCGCAAAAATCAGGTTTTTATGCATGTTGATTTAGGTTCACTAAACGAGAATTTGTTCGAAAGTGAACTATTTGGGTATACAAAAGGTGCATTTACAGACGCAAGAGACGACAAACCAGGAAGATTTGAATTGGCAGATGGTGGAACTATATTTCTGGATGAAATAGGCAACTTGACGCTACCATTACAAGCTAAGTTATTGAGTGTTTTGCAAAACAGAACAGTTACCAGATTAGGAGAAAGTAAGGAAAGGAAGATAAATGTAAGGTTAATTACTGCAACTAATATGCCGCTTCATGAAATGGTGGCAAAAAATACCTTTAGGCAGGATTTACTTTTTAGAATTAATACCGTAGAGCTTTTACTTCCTCCGTTAAGACAAAGAGGCGAAGATATACTTCTTCTTGCCAATCATTTCCTGCAGGTATTTAGCAACAAATACCACAAAGAAAGCAGGAAGATCAGTTATAAAGCAGCTGATGTTTTACTAAATTACAACTGGCCGGGAAATGTCAGGGAATTACAACATGTGTTAGAACGTGCAGTGATTATGAGTGATGGTTATGAAATCAATGAGCATGATTTGCAATTAAACCCTAATCGCTTTAGTAATCAACCTGCAATCCATGAGGAAATGGCGCTGGGAGACATGGAAAAACTGATGGTACAGAAGGCTATTGACAAACACAAAGGGAATATATCCCGGGCGGCTGCAGAGCTGGGTTTAACACGAGCTGCACTATACCGAAGAATAGAGAAATTTGGAATTTAAGCCTGGACTGAAAGGCCAAACAACAAGTCTTAACCCATTTGCGATTAGCTTTAACCGAAATTATGTTTTACAAACGCTTTACCTTTCGCTTAATATCCAAGCTACTGATTATAAATCTACTGGCATTCTTACTCTTTTACCTGATTCGGAATACCCAACTGTGGTTTACCATTATGGGGGTATCTTTGATATTGATTGGTGCAGTGGTATCTTTATACGCCTACATCAATGAGCTCAGGTCAGATATTAACCGGTTTATCCTGGCAGTAAAAACCCGCGATCATACACTAAATTTTCAAAATAAAGTAACAAAAGGTAGTTTCCCTGAGCTTTATGAATCATTTGATGATATTTTACTGGTACACAAGCAAATCAAATTAGAACAAGAAGCGATGTTCCAGCTAATCAAAACCATTTTGGAGCAAGTTCCGGTTGGGGTAATTGTGGTTAACAACAAACTTTCTGAAACAGCAGAAAGAGATGAAATAGCTTTCTTTAATTTGGCCGCTTCTAACTTGCTGGGTATTCCCGCATATAAGTATTGGCATCGGGTAAGTAAGCACCTGCCCAGCTTTGCTCGTGAAGTACTCCAGATTTCAAACGGAGGTAAAAGATTTCTTGAATTAAAAATACAGGATAAACTCATCCAACTTTCTACAGAGGTGATCCCGTTGAATCTTTATAATAGAAACTACACCGTTATTAGTTTCCAAAACATTAAAGATGAAATAGAACAAAAAGAAACAGAAGCCTGGAATAGACTGATTGGTGTGATTTCCCATGAAATTTTAAACTCCATTACTCCAATTAGTTCGCTATCCGATACCATTAATAGCATGGTAAATGATAAGGACAATTTAGAAAAAGAAGAAATGGAAGATTTGAAAACCGCTTTGCAAACCATAAAAAGGAGATCTGCCGGGCTTCTTGATTTTGTAAAAGATTATCGCCTCATTGCTGAGCTTCCTACGCCCAGGTTCGATAAGCACACCATAGGCGAAATTTTAAAACACATTAAAGTTCTGATGCAACCTTTTGCATCTGGGAGGAATATTACATTAGAAGTAGAACAAACTTCCTCTCGTATAACAGTACAGTTAGATATGAAATTAATTGAACAAGTACTTATAAATTTAATTACCAATAGCATTTATGCAGTTGAAGGTCTAGACAAGGCATATATTAAAATAGGATACCGTATGGAAAATAACAAGGTATATATTGATGTGACGGATAATGGAAAAGGAATTCCGGCCGATGATCTCGATAAAATATTTGTCCCATTTTATACAACCCGCACAAATGGATCAGGTATCGGACTTACCATTAGCAGAAACATTATGAAAATGCACCGTGGCAGTATAGAAGTAACTTCTCAGCCTAATAAGATGACCACCTTTTCCATATTATTTACCTACAATTAATCATTTGAATGTTGTAAAATCCAAAAAATCCAAACAAAATAGGTTCTAAAGGCTTTTATTGATGTGGATACATCAGATACAAGCATGAAAACAGTTATAATATCGAACAGACTACCCGTTAAAATTATTGAAGAAAACAATGAATATACTTTTATTCCGAGTGAAGGTGGCCTTGCTACCGGACTAGGTGATGTTTATAAAAATGGTAATTCTATTTGGGTGGGTTGGCCCGGAATAGAGGTACCTGAACACCGGCAGGAAGAAGTAATTCATAAACTGGCTGAACTTAATCTTTACCCTGTTTTTCTTACACAGGATGAAATCAATTTATATTACGAAGGTTTTTCGAACGAAATATTGTGGCCGGTTTTTCATTATTTAGTCACTTATGCACACTATGAACAAAGTTACTGGGATAGCTACAAATCGGTGAATGAAAAATTTGCTCAGACTGCATTAAAGATTATCCAGAGAAATGATAAAATATGGATACAGGATTACCAGCTCTTACTCTTACCCTGTTTGCTAAGAAAGCATCAGCTTTCGGCTACCATTGGCTTTTTTCAACATATTCCATTTCCATCTTACGAGATCTTCAGGCTCATCCCCTGGCGTAAAGAACTTTTAAATGGTTTAATTGGTGCTGATCTTATTGGTTTTCATACCTATGACGATGTTAGGCATTTTATCAGTACCGCTACCCGCCTTCTTCCGGTTAATTCTACTGCGAATATGCTAAGTAAAGGAGATCGGCAAATTGTGGTAGAAGCGTTCCCAATGGGAATTGACTTTAATAAATTTTCCGGATTAACAGCCACGCCTGAAGTTCAGAAAGAAATTGATTATTTCAAATCCGGGAAAGATAAAATGAAATTTATTTTATCTATAGACAGATTAGATTACAGCAAGGGAATTTTAGAAAGATTAAGAGCATTGGAGCTGCTGTTGCAACTA
Organism: Pedobacter sp.; assembly: GCF_965279535.1. Taxonomy (NCBI): domain Bacteria; kingdom Pseudomonadati; phylum Bacteroidota; class Sphingobacteriia; order Sphingobacteriales; family Sphingobacteriaceae; genus Pedobacter; species Pedobacter sp. The sequence continues at coordinate 5,019,522 of NZ_OZ257244.1, read as the reverse complement.
CATCCGGAATACATTGGTAAAATTGAACTCTATATGATTGTAGTGCCTTCACGGGATACTGTTCCGCAATACCGGGATTTAAAGGAACAAATAGATCAGCTTGTAGGTAACATTAATGCCAAATACAGATCAATCAACTGGATTCCAATCAATTACTTTTACCGCTCCTTCCCCATTGAAGTATTGTCTGCACTCTATTCAACTGCTGACATCTGCCTCGTCACTCCAATGCGCGATGGTATGAACCTGGTGAGTAAGGAATATGTTGCCAGTAGAAATCAAAATGATGGCGTACTTATTTTAAGTGAAATGGCCGGGGCATCAAAGGAGTTAACAGATGCAATTGTGGTAAACCCGAATAATCTGGGCGACATTATGGAAGCGATTTTAGTGGCTTTAAATATGCCTTTAGAAGAGCAGCATCGCCGTATGAAAGCCATGCGAAACATTGTAGAAAAATTTAATGTAAAACATTGGGTACAAAATTTTATCCTCAGATTAAACGAAGTGAAAGACACACAGAAATCCTTGCTTACTAAACATGCTGTAAATAACATCAATGAAATTATTGCCTCAAAATACTCACATGCAAGTAATCGAACACTTTTTCTTGATTATGATGGTACGCTGGTAGGTTTTACAGGAAATATTGACGATGCTTCTCCGGATGATGAACTTTATGAGATTATTGAAAAATTAACTCAGGATCCGGCTAATACAGTAGTTATTATTAGCGGAAGAAGAAATGAAACGCTCGAAAAGTGGTTCGGGCATTTAAAAGTAGATCTTATTGCTGAGCATGGCGCCTGGCAAAAAACACATGGAGATAAATGGAACTGCCTCCCTTTATTAACAGATCAATGGAAACAGGAAATACGTACATTACTGGAAACTTACACAGACCGGACACCGGGATCTTTTATCGAAGAAAAAAGCTATTCGCTGGTTTGGCATTACCGCAAAGCAGAAGAAGGATTGGGAGAATTGAGAGCTAATGAAATTGTTAGTCATTTGAAAATCCTGGCCGCCGACAAAGGGCTTCAACTAATGCCTGGAAATAAGGTAATTGAATTTAAGAATATGGAAGTGAATAAAGGTAAGGCAGCGCTTAACTGGCTCTATGATAAACATCCGGATTTTATTATGGCATTAGGAGACGACCACACAGATGAAGATATTTTCAGGGCTCTGCCGGATACTGCCGTAACGGTAAAAGTAGGAAATAACATTTCGGAAGCGAAGTATTACCTGAATGATTACAAAGAGGTAAGGAAATTACTAAGGAGTTTGGTGAGTGAAGAGGTACAGGCAAAAAACACTAAAATTTTAAACTAACAGAACATGGCTGCTGTGTTAAAAATCAACACAGCAGCCATATTTTTATAAAAACACTGGTCTATCTAATTTAATAGCTATTCGATAAGCTGCATTCATCAGGCCTACGTGGCTATAAGCTTGCGGGAAATTGCCCCACTGGCTACCTGTCTTAGCATCCACATCTTCGCTAAATAACAACAAGTGATTACAATATTTAATTATATTCTCAAACTCTTTAATGGCATCTTCTGTTCTTCCTACACAGGCTAAAGCCTCAACATACCAAAATGCACAAATTAAGAAAGTTGTTTTAGGCTTACCAAAATCATCTGCGTGCAGGTATCTGTAAAATAAACCATCTTCTGTTTTCAACTCCGCCTCCAGTCCTTTTAAATGATCTTTTGCACGGTCAGATGCGGGATCTAGATAATTCATTACGATGAGCTGAAGGGTGCTTGCATCTAAATGTTTGCTTCCTACAGCATTTGTATATACTTTTCGTTCAGGATCATAACACGCTTCAATATGTGCAGAAGCTTTATCAATAAGTACCTGAGCGCGCTGTTCAAAATCCTTATTCCCTATGGTTTTTGCCATTTTAAGTGCAGCCTGTGCACCTGCCCACTGAAACAAATTACTGTAGCAATGCACATTGGCAATATTCCGGAACTCCCAGATGCCCGCATCCTTCTCATCGATTGTTCTTTCAATTTTAGATAAAACACCTTCTATCCATTTTACAGAGTCGCTTCTCTCTGAAAAAACAAAACGATGATCGGTATATAAAGGCAACATGGAAATGAGTACCTGCCCGTAAATATCATTTTGGATATGCTCATAGGCCTGGTTCCCGATGCGGATGGGTTGCTCTCCAAGATATCCGTCTAAGTGTGTTAATATAATTTCAGTAATGTCCCGCTCACCTCCAATTCCGTATAATGGCTGGTAACGGGTATCTTCAGCAAAAGAAATATCAGAGATGTAGTTAAAATACTTTTCCATTTCTTCGAAATGCCCGATGTGATTTAAGGAAGTGAGTACATAGAATGAATCGCGCAGCCAACAGTATCGGTAATCCCAGTTACGCGTACTTCCGGGTGATTCAGGCAAGCTCGTTGTACTTGCTGCAATAATAGCTCCGGTATCTTCATACTGATGGATTTTAAGCACTAAAGCTGAGCGGATTACGAAGGGCTGATAGAAACCTGCAATGGATGAATGTTTAATCCACAAACGCCAATAAGCAATGGTTTCCCTTAAAAAATTCTCAGAAGTACTCACAATTGGCGCTTCCAGGTTATATCCATAAGTTAAAACCAGGTATTTTGTATCATTGAGCACAAAGGGTTTTCCATCCATGATATAGTTTATAGATGCGTTGGTGCTCAATCTGATGTTTTCGTCGCAGCCAATATAATCGATATGGTTACTTCCCATCACCGATCGCATCTTTCCCTGACCATAATCACAAACCGGAGCGCATTTGACTTTTATTCTTGGATTACCTTCCAGGGGTTCTATTTTTCTGATCAGCATTAAGGGTTTAAAATAACGCTCATACAGGTGAAACCTGGGGGCAAAATCGGTTATTCTATATTTTCCATCTTCTGCGGTTATTTCTGTTCGTAAAACATTGGTATTCTCCACGTAGTATTGGTGAGAAGAAAATTCTCCATCGGGTAAAATAGAAAACTCACCACCTTTCTTTTTATCCAGTAAACTTCCAAAAACAAAGGGACTATCAAAACGAGGCCAACATAGCCAGGAAAGATCCGTATTTTTATTAACATGAGCTAAAAAAGCGCAATTTCCAATTATTCCAGTTTCATAAAGGTGTTTATCGGCCATAAATCAAAATGTGTTTATGAATTAACAAGCTTAAGCCAAAAATGTTGGAGAAGATTTCAGGAATACCTATCCAGAGTGCCACTGCGCATAAGATATGAGCTTTAAACTTTTGTGGTAAATCATTAAAAAACTTTTAATTTCCCTATTAAAATAAAAAAGCCAGCTTAGCAAAAGCTAGGCTGGCCTGTTATATTGATAAATAAATGTACTTAAATTACCGTTCCGCTTGGGAGTGCAACGCCTTTTTTAATGACCACAATACCATCTTTTACAGCATAGAGTTCAAAATCTCCATCTTCTAAATGCGGTCCACCATTAATGGTAACATCATTTCCAATGCGACAGTTTTTATCGATGATTGCATTATTGATGTGGCACCTATCCCCGATACCAATCAGTGAATTTCCTGCTTCCGTTTCAGATTGGATTTCTTCCAGTGTTTGATAACGATCGCTCCCCATAATGTAGGCATTAGTAATCACAGTTTCCCGACCAATTCTGGATCTGATACCTAAAACAGCATGTTCTACCCTGCTTGCCTGAATAATACAACCTTCTGCAATGATCGTTCTTTCTAAAGTTGTCCCTGAAATTTTAGATGGGGGAAGCATCCTTGATCGGGTAAAGATCGTATGGTTGCTATCAAACATATTAAACTTCGGTATTTCATCTGTAAGGCCAAGATTGGCTTCAAAGAACGAAGAAATATTACCAATATCTGTCCAATAGCCTTCATATTGAAAACTTAATACACGGCTGGAAGCGATAGCTCTAGGTAATATTTCCTTACCAAAATCCTTCTCATCAGGATTATCATTTAAAATATTAATTAAATACTGTCTGTTAAACACATAAATACCCATAGAAGCCAGGAAGTTACGTCCTTCTGCCTGCATTTCTTCACCGGTATCTGAAACCCAATCTTCGAGCCCTGTTTTAGGTTTCTCGATGAAAGAGGTGATCATATTTTCTTCATCAGCTTTTAAAATACCAAAATCTGTAGCTTCTTTCCCGGTTACCGGAATGGTTGCGATGGTAATTTCTGCATTAGATTCGATATGTCTTTCGATCATATCTTTAAAATCCATCTGGTAAAGTTGATCGCCAGAAAGAATTAAGATGTAATCAAATTCATGCGAAACAATGTGGTGCATACATTGCCTAACGGCATCTGCAGTACCCTGAAACCAACCTGAGTTTTGCACAGTTTGTTCAGCCGCCAGAATATCAACAAAAGCCTTACTAAAATGGCTAAAATGATACGTGTTTTTAATGTGTTTGTTTAGGGATGCCGAATTGAACTGGGTTAACACAAACATTCGATGAATACCAGAGTTTAGACAGTTGGAAATCGGAATGTCTACAAGACGGTATTTACCTGCAATCGGAACTGCAGGTTTCGAACGTGTTTGGGTTAACGGCGATAATCTAGAGCCCTGGCCACCGCCAAGGATAACGCCTAAAACTTTGTCAGTCATGTTAAGCTTAATTTAATTTTTGGTATAGTTCTATATAATTTAACGCTGCCCGATCCCACGAGTGGTCAATCTTCATCATTGTTTTGCGCACCGCTTTAAATTTCTTTTTATCATGATAAAATTCAATCGCTCTGTTAATGGCATGTGTAACATCCCATATACTGGTTTGGTCATGACATATTCCAAAACCATCATCGCCAATATCAATTACCGTATCTTTTAAGCCCCCAACCCTTCGAACGATTGGTATCGTGCCATAACGTAGTGCGTATAGCTGGTTTAAACCGCAAGGCTCTACCCTCGAAGGCATAAGCAGGAAATCTGCACCGGCATAAATCTCATGTGAAACCTGCTCATTGTAACCAATATAGGCATTGTACTGCTGACTAAAAATATCTTTCAGTTGGTTTAACCTGCCTTCAACCCATGGATCGCCAGAACCTAAAACCAATATATTGATTTCTTCACTATGTTGTTGTAAAGCGGTGTAAAAAATATCGGGCAAAATATCAGCACCTTTTTCATCCACCAACCTTCCAATAAAAGTGAACAGGGGTTTAGAAGCGTCCAATCCAAAAACATTACAAAGCGCGGTTTTATTTGCTGCTTTCCCCGCTTCCAGGGTTTTCAGGTTGTACTTTGTTCCCAGCATAGGATCTGTTTCCGGATTCCAAACCTCTGCGTCAATTCCATTTAAAATCCCCACACACTTTCCGCGTTCCTGTCTAAGCAAACTTTCCAAACCACGGGCATTGTGCATCATCTCTTCTAAATAACTTGGCGATACCGTAGTTACCCGCCATGCACATTTAATGGCAGAAGCCAATGGATTAATATCTTTATCCCATTCTAACAATCCAGCCTTCCATAGATCAAAAGCAGGTAGGTAATAGAGCTTATTCCAGCCAAATTGCCCCTGATATTGCGCATTATGAATGGTGAGTACCGTTGGCACGCTGCTGATCGGATGATATTTAATACAATTGCTGAGCATAAACGGAACAAGCCCAGTGTGATGATCATGACAATGAATGACATCAGGACGATGTTCCCACTGCGCAATCCAATCTAATGTAGCGATCTGAAAAGCAATAAATCTTTCGGTATCATCATGATAACCATAAACATTTGGACGATCTGTTAATCCTTGTATATGAATAACATACAAATCAAATCCTAATTTATTGGTCTTTTCTTTTAATATGCGGTATTGAAAATGATTATTGCCGTAATTTGCCCAGGCATCGTAAGTTACCTCGAATTCACTTTCGCGGACAAACTTTGTATCATAGGCTGGTACAACCACCTTTGCGATGTGGCCTAATTTATTCTGATACTTTGGTAAGGCCCCCACTACATCTGCTAAACCACCAACTTTTGCAACGGGGTAACACTCGGCACTTATATGTATTATTTCCATTGAATATTTGGTGTAGATAACCCCCTTAAGTTACTAATTGTTTTGTTCTTTGCAAATAAAGGACGATTTATTTTTATGTTGTAATTTAAGCCTATACGCCTTTCGATATCATTTATGACTAATCCTTTAATTCAATTTTGATTATCAGAAAGTTAGCGTTTTGTGCAGATAGCAGACTCAGTCCTGCTGTACACTGTAGCGCCGAAAATCCTTGCCTTGTAAGATTTTCAGATCGGCGGCTGCCGTTTCCATCAGGCTTATTATTAACGGGCAGTATGCAAAACTTATGTAATAAAAAAACCGCCTGGCTTTCACCGGCGGTTTTACAACAAAACAAATATATGATTTCAGTTACGAAATTAATTAGTACTCATTGGCGATAGTTTCATAGAAATCGCGGATGGGCTGGAATTGAGGATGTAACGAAACTACATCTCCAAAAACCAAAAGCGCAGGTGCCTGTATTTTTTTATCTTCAACAACTTCTGCAATAGTCTCTACCGTACCCACAGCAATCTTCTCGTTTGGCGAAGAGCCATTTTGAATTACTGCCACAGGAAGCAAACCTTTATTTTCTGCCTGGAAAATGGCTGCAATCTCGCGCACTTTTTCAATACCATTTAAAACAACAATAGTTGCCTTAGTTTTAGCTGCGATATAAAGATCTTCAGAAATCTCTCCTTTACTATTGGTGCCTGTAACTGCCCAGAAACTTTCGCTTAGATCTTTATAGATCATTGGGATTTTCTGTAAGCTTGGTGCACCAGTAGCACTGGAAATACCTGGAATAATTTCTGTTGGAATGCTGTAGGATTCTGCCGCATCAATTTCTTCGTAACCTTTGGCAAAAAAGAAAGGATCGCCGCTTTTTAACCTCACTACGTGACCATAGTTTAAGGCATAATCAATAATTAATTTATTAACTGCATCCTGAGAAAACGATTCATTGTCGCTGCGTTTACCCACATATACTTTTGGAATACCGTCGGGAGCATGACATAGTAAAGCCTCATTAACGTTAGCATCATACAAAACAACATCTGCTGTTTTTAATGCTTTCACCCCTTTTAAACTGAACAAATCAGGGTCACCAGGACCAGCTCCTATTAAAGTGATCTTCGGTTCAATGTTGGCTTTTTCTACTTTATTTAAAATCATAACAAAAATATATGCTCCTTTTCACATTCGTTAATAATACAAATATATAAAGTCTATAGAAATTGTAGTAATTTATTTTAAAATAATTTTATTTTATTTCAAACTATTGACAATAAGACAGTTAATCCTTAAAAAAGGGACTTTAAAGCCTAATAGGAATAGAAAATGGAGAATAGTGAATAGAAGGGTGTATACCAAAGGTGTCAAAACCGCTAAGGTGTTCCTACTATTGCGGGTGGGCAATAGGCTTGCCCGTGTTAATAGTTAAAAGAATAGAGAATGGTTGTGTGTAAACACAATTATGCGCTTAACTCAGCAGATTACTTTGTGTTGAAAGATAGAAATAAAAGACAGGCTTAGATGGTATTGAAAAAGGAGATAGACCTTCAATCTATCCCCGGAAATAAAATATATGGTACGCTACTTACAGGCAGCCTCCAGGAATATAAATTTTCCTACTTCGTAATTTATCGGTTTACCCTTAACAAAGTAAGACCTGCCTAGTGTGGTTTCAATCTGTCCAACGCCCATAATTAACTTACCATCTTTTTTTAGAAAAGCCAGTGGGTTGGTATACACCCGAACGGAATCTTTACCTGTTTTAAACTGATAATCAACCAATAAGGTATCACCACTGAATTTACCATTGATTACACCATCGTTTTTTGGCTTACTTCCATAATTAACCACTAGAGTACCCGTTACTTTTCCAGATGACAGGGTATTCACTGTTAAACTGGCACTGTCTTTTTCAAAGCCTGCCTGATAGCATGCCGTATTTAATATTGAATCTTTTTTAGCCGCAGCATCAGCTTTTTTTTCAGATTGATTACAAGCCACAGCGAATGGAAGAGATGCAATGGCTAGGTAAAGGAGATTTCTTTTCATGGTTCAATTTTTTAGGATAAATGTTTCAATATAAGATACAATAAGGATGAAAAAATATAACACTTTCCATAATATAACAATTACATCAATATACTGTTTTCAGGAGCTATTACCTGGGGTAGATTCTCCTCATCCAGCATATCTCTCATATCAATTTCGATTGTTCTGGAGATATTGGTAATGGGAACATCATTAGAACTTCCCTCGAAAGGATTAGCGGAACTCTCTCCTACCGTATCTAAGGTATCAAAAACCCAGGTAAGTAAAATTGCAAAGGGAATATTCAACCATATAGAGTATCCTTCAATTAATGTCCCATTCCCTAATTTATTAAATTCATTCAGTAATCCATAAGGTACCAGTACTACAAAAAGATTTAGCATGATCGTTGCGATAGAAGAAAAGTTTCGTGGATATGGAAAATTCTTAATCCTTTCGGCTCTGCCCTGATGATCATAAAATGCAGTAATTGCGCCTTGTAATTGCTGTAGATGCAGTTCGGATAAGGTTCCTTCAGCTACCAGTTTATTGATGTGAGCTGATTGCAGAGCCATAATCTGTGTGGCTTTGTTTTTCTTCTTCAGAATGTACAGCAATTCTTCTTCAGTTAAGTATTGGGTTAATACTTCTTCCAATTTATCTGTTCGTTCTGCGATATGATAAAGCCTGGCATATTCAACATTCGAAGCTTCAGTCATATTTTCCCAAACACGTGGCTCTCTTAATTGAAATCTCAATGCAGTAAGCCAGGCAAAGTGTCGATAGAAAATGGGGGCTATATCCTCTTTTCTATTTGTTGAAGCCAGAAAATCTCTGATCATTACTCCAAACGCGCGACTGGAATTGATTATTCCCCCGTAAATTTGTCTTGCCTCCCATAGTCGCGAATAACTTGCATTATTTTTAAAGCCAATGATAAAAGATATAGCCGTTCCCAGTAGTGCAATTGGAACCCAGGAAATGGATAGAAAGGTGAGCTTAAAATAATGGTACAGTACGGTTGGGATAATCGCCAGTATGGTTAACCGATAAATATCTCTTCTTGTCCAGCGTATAAATTCATATAGGGAATATCGTTTTCCGGCGTGCATGCTTTTGTTTTAGATTAGATATAAATGATGATAACGAAGATATAAAAAGTAGCTCAAGCCTGGAAATAATAGCTCAGAAGCTCAATAAAGAAAAAAGCAGGCATCCGTAGATATCCTGCTTTACTCATTACCCTCTATCCCTTTTGGGAGAAAAGGCTTCATTATATTTGGTTGTGGTTTACTTATTCTACTACAGCCCTGAACATAAGTGCTCCAACCGTTAGGTTTGTGCGACTATCAACCAGAATTGCAGAACCGTTGCTTCGGTTCTCATCATAAAGATCGAAAGCCAATGCATCGGCTGTTTTTAATATTACTCTGCCAATATCGTTTAATTTAAATTCATCTGCAGCATGTTTCTCTAAAGTATTTATATCTACCTTGTGAAGAATCTCACTAATTTTTGTCTTGGTGATTTTGCTATTGTGTTGGATGAGGTACATGATTGAAGTATCCAATGCACGGGTATCCATCCAGCATAAATCAGCTTCGATTAATTTAGACTCCTGAGGTAAAGCAGATGCATTAACAATGGTATCGCCACGGCTAATGTCAACATCATCCGTTAAATGAATGGTAACTGATTGGCCTGCATGAGCTTCATTTGGTGCCTGATCAAAAAACTCAATTTTCTCAATTGTGGAGCTGGCACCCGAAGGTAAAACGGTTACCTTATCGTTTACTTTGAAAGTCCCGCTCAATACCCTTCCAGCATATCCACGATAATCGTGCAACTCGTCTGTTTGCGGACGAATAACCCATTGTACAGGCATTCTGGCTTGCTGAGATTCATCCAGATGGTCGGTATCTACTTTTTCCAAAAAGTGTAACAGGCTTTCACCATCATACCAGTCCATGCGTTCTGAAGGCTGAACAATATTATCGCCTTTTAATGCACTTACCGGAATATAAGTTACATCCTGTAATTTTAGCTGTTGTGCTAAGCTCTTGTATTTTTCCTGGATGGCATTAAATACAGTTTCGCTGTAATCAACCATATCCATTTTATTTACACAAACCACAATGTGTTTAATTCCCAATAAAGAAACTAAATAGGAATGGCGAATGGTTTGTTCTACTACCCCATTTCTGGCATCGATAAGGATGATGGCCAAATTCGCAGTAGATGCGCCTGTAACCATATTTCTGGTGTATTGAATATGACCAGGGGTATCAGCGATAATAAATTTACGTTTATCTGTTTGGAAATATTTGTAAGCAACATCAATGGTAATTCCTTGTTCACGCTCCGCGCGCAAACCATCAGTTAAAATGGCCAAGTCAATTGTACCATCATCGTTTTTCCGGTTAGAACTTTGTAAAGCTTCTAACTGATCGGCTAAAATAGAATCTGTATCGTATAACAAACGGCCAATGAGTGTACTTTTACCGTCATCTACACTGCCCGCTGTGAAAAATTTTAATATGTTCATGTTTAAAAATGATTGAATGAATGAGGTTTGAATGAATGAATTGACTCAAGACTAAAGACTCCTGACTCAAGACTAAAAATATCCTCCTTTTTTCCTATCCTCCATAGCAGCTTCAGAAACTTTATCGTCCATGCGTGCGCCACGTTCTGAAATTTTAGAGGCACTGATTTCCTCAATAATATCATCAATAAGATCTGCTTCTGATTCTACTGCTGCTGTACAAGACATATCACCTACGGTTCTGAACCTTACTTTTTTGCTCAGCACAATATCTTCATCATCCATATTTAAAAACGGTGAAGCAGCCATTAACTGTCCATTTCTGGTAATACAATCACGCTGATGAGAGAAGTATATGCTTGGAAGCTCGATTTTCTCTCTCCGAATATAATTCCAAACATCTAATTCTGTCCAGTTACTGATTGGGAAAACCCGAACATTCTCACCTTTATGGATTTTACCGTTATAGATGTTCCATAATTCCGGGCGCTGACGTTTAGGATCCCACTGGCCAAATTCATCACGAACAGAAAAAATACGTTCTTTTGCTCTGGCTTTTTCTTCATCTCTACGTGCTCCACCTATGCAGGCATCGAATTGATACTGGGCAATGGTATCTAATAAAGTAACCGTTTGTAAAGCATTTCTACTTGCGTTTTTACCTTTTTGTTCAACCACCTTACCCTGGTCTATTGATTCCTGAACAGAGCCAATGATCAATCTTTCACCAATTCGTTCTACCATTCTATCTCTATAGTCGATGGTTTCTTCAAAATTATGACCCGTATCAATGTGAACTAAAGGGAAAGGAAATTTACCGGGACGGAAGGCCTTTTCTGCCAAACGCACTAAGGTAATAGAATCTTTACCGCCAGAAAATAGCAAAGCCGGCTTTTCAAACTGCCCCGCCACTTCACGTAAAATGTGAATCGCTTCAGCTTCCAGCTCGTCTAAGTAATCAAAATTATATGTACTCATTTCGTAATGTTGCAATTTAATGCCAAAGTGTTGAATGATTGAATGTGAATTACATTCCCTATCCAATCTTCTGATTTAGCATGTTATATTTATTTGTTGTGTTAATGTTTATTAGTGCTTAATTGTTAAACTGTTTAATTGCTTAACTGTCTAAAACCGATTAAGTGTTGATTGTTGAACTGACCAATTGTCTAATTGCTCAATGCTTTTATTGAAGACAACCTTCAGCTTAAGTCTTTCAGCCTTCTGCTTTAGCTTCAGTAGCATGCAAACCGCATTCCTTTTTACTCTGGTCTTCCCACCACCATCTTCCGGCTCTGAAATCTTCTCCTGGCCTCACTGCACGGGTACAAGGAGCACATCCAATACTGGGGAAACCCTTATCGTGTAAAGTGTTATAAACGATATTATTTTCTTTAATATAATTTTTAACGTCATCCAGTGTCCAATCAAAAATTGGATGGAATTTAACCAGTTGGTTTCCTTCATCCCATTCTAAATCACGCATATCTTCACGGTTCGGGCTTTGTTCTGCTCTAATGCCGGTAATCCAGATTTTATTACCATTTAAAGCTCTTTTTAAAGGCTCAATCTTGCGAATGTAACAACATTCTTTTCTGTTTTCTACCGACTCATAGAAGCTATTCGGCCCCTTAGCATTTACCATATCCTGTAATAGCTCATTGTTAGGATAGTAGGCATGAATGGGTTTATTATAAATTTCTAAAGTTCTGTTCCACACATAATAGGTTTCGGGAAACAGCCTTCCGGTTTCCAATGTAAACACCTTTATCGGAATATTATTGGCAAAGATTAAATGTGTAATGGCCTGATCTTCCCATCCAAAACTGGTTGAAAAGATAATGCTATCGGCATATTTCTCTGCCAGTAGCTTCAATTTCCCTACTACATCTAAACCTTTAAGTTCGTTTTTTATCTCTTCTAAATTCGCCATCACTTAAAATAATTTCAATATAAACAGAATCACACTTCTCAAACTCACCGCCATTACAATTACCCCTACAGCTACCATAATGGTTTTTGCAGAAATTTTGTTAGATACTTTTGCTGCAATAGGAGAAGCCAGTGCACTACCAATAATTAAACCAATAACGGCCTCCCAGTATTTTCCACCCAACATGGTAAAAAAAGTAAGTGAACTTAATGTTGCGATAAAGAACCGGCTAATTTTCACTGTGCCTAAGGAGAAAAGTGGATGTCTGCCTCCAGCAATTAAACTTGACAATACGATTGATCCCCATCCTCCTCCAAAAGCGGCATCAATAAACCCGCCAACGAAACCGAGAAAACCTATTTTTTTAATTTTATGTTCAGCTTTCTTTCTTTTGATATTAAAGGCCTTCATTAAGATAATCCCGCCTAAAAACAAAGTATAAACGGCTACAACAGGTTTCACATAAGCGCTATAATGTTCTAAAGAGGATAAAATATATGCGCCAAGAACAGCGCCAATTATGGCAGGAATTATCAAAATCTTAAAAAGCTTCCAGTTTACATTTCCCATACGGTAGTGCATCCATCCTGCAATACCATTGCTCATTACTTCTGAAATGTGGATCGCCATACTGGCTGATGCAGGTGGTAATCCCATAGCCAAAGAAAAAGAGGCAGAGGTTACACCATATGACATGCCAATGGCTCCGTCTACCATGGCAAATACAAATCCAGCCCCTAAGAACCAATAAAATAATGGGTCTATATTAATGAAGAATGTTTGAAACTCCGGTTCTGTATTCCACAGTGTAATGCCTACAGTTGCAATAAATAATACTGCAACTAACCAGATCAGCCATTTAATATTAGCCTCAACAAAGCTTTTTTTAGGGTTAACGAGACTTTCGGTTACTTTGTTGAGTTTTTTTACTTTCGCAGAAAAATCGCCATTTAAAGTTTGGCGAAGGGCGCTCATATTTTGAAGGGTTGCATCCAGCTCTGCCGGTAATCCTTCATTTAAAATTTGTTTTAATCGTTTGGCGATGGTTGGCGATTTACCGTTTGTAGAGATTGCAATTTTAAGGTCTCCTTTCTGAACGATAGAGCCTAAATAAAAATCACAAAGATCAGGTTTATCTGCAACGTTTATTAACAAGCCTTTTTCGTGGGTTACAGCTCTTATTTCTTCATTTAAAATATTATTGTTAGTGGCAGCAAAAACGATATCGATATCCTGAAGATCAGTAACATCAAAGCTTTTCTGTTTCACTTTTATGCGAGGATAATCGGCGATAAGCCTGTAAACCTCCGGAGAAATAATTTCGGCAACAATGGTAATTTGTGCCTGGTGACTATTGGAAATAATAGCCGTTAACTTCTCTAAACCAATATTTCCTGCTCCAATTAACAACGTACGTAGCTTATTCAGTTTTACAAAAACCGGAAATAGCTGATTACCTTTTTCTTCTTCTGAGAAAACGATTGCGTTGTTATCTGGATTAGGCGATTGTTGCATATTGTTTAACGATGTTCTTAAATGATGGATGTAAAGAAACTACTTCTCCGAAAATTAACAAAGCTGGTGCTTTAATATTTTCCTGAATCACTTCTTTCCGGATATTTTCTACAGTAGATATGATTAATTTTTCTTCTTCTGAAGAACCATTTTGTATTACAGCTGCCGGTAAATTTCTTTTCCCTGCAGTTTTAAAAATTTCTACAATACGATCTAGCTTTTTCAATCCCATTAGCACTACAACTGTAGCATTGGAATGTGCTGCCTGATAGATATCATTTGATACTTCTCCGGAGGTTGTTGTACCGGTAATTACCCAGAAACTTTCGCTTAAACCACGGTGTGTTACCGGAATCTGTTGTAAGCCCGGCACACCAATAGAGCTGGAGATACCTGGAATAACACTTACCGGAATGCTGTAAGAGGCTGCGTAATCTAATTCTTCATAGCCCCTGCCAAACACAAACGGATCACCTCCTTTTAAACGGACTACATGTCCGTAGTTTAAGGCATAGTCGATCATTAATTTGTTAATGGTATCCTGTGGATACGAATGTTCTCCGGAACGTTTACCTACATAAACCTTAATGGCTGATTGCGGTGCATGTTCTAGTAATGCTTCATTGGTTAAGGCATCGTAAAGCACAACATCTGCAGCTTGCAAAGCCTTTACTCCCTTTAAGGTTAACAAGTCCGGATCTCCAGGACCGGCGCCTAAAAGTGTAATTTTGGGTTCTTTATTTATATTCTGCTCAGTCATAATTATACGGTTGCTAAACTTCTTTTAGCTTTAATCTGGTTTAAAAATTCACCTGCTTCTGCATAGTATTGCTGTGCAAATGCTGCTGTTGGTTCGTTTTTATTAATCTGTAAAACAAAATCAGAGAAACTTGTTGCGAGATTAAATTCGCCTGTTTGTATGTAATGGTTATCAAACTCTCTGATTACACCCACCTGGGTACTGCTATTTACACCTTTATCAAGCAGCAAAGATTTTGCAGCACTCACTAAAGTACTGTAAGTATGGTAAATGGCATCGGCATAAGCTTGTTTATCTAAATTCTGTTTAGCCCAGTCGAACTTCTCATCAGCCTCTAATAAAAGTGTGGCTACCAAATCGATAACGACGCCAGCACATTCTCCTACACCAATGGCAGTTGCAAATTGCTCTACATGCCCCCAGTCTACAAACTCTTCATCTTTTAAGTCAGTAAGATCTGCCAGCGGTTTTAACAGCTGATAAAAATAATCTTTTCCTTGTCTATCGTAATATTGATGAAAATTCTCTTCTGTTAAACTGTTCTCTTTAAAATCATTCAATAAATAGTGAAGTACGCTTGTAGCTCTTTTTGAAGGCACTTTAATTACACGTTCTGCTACTCTTCCAACGCCATCTCCTACTGTTCCGCCACCAAGCATAACCTGTACTGCCGGAACGACTTTGCCAGCTGCCTTTAACGAGCTGCCATGGAAACCAATTTCTGCCAGACCATGCTGCCCGCAGGAATTCATACAGCCACTGATTTTGATATTAAGGTTCTTTTCGTATATAAATTCTGGAAAATCGTTATAAATCACATCTTCTAATACCTCGGCTAAAGTCATCGAGTTAGAGATACCTAAATTACAAGTATCTGTACCAGGGCAGGTGGTAATATCTGCCAGGCTATCAAAACCTGCGGTAGTAAAACCTATTTTATTTAGGGCAACATATAAAGAAGGAATAGCCTCTTCTCTAACATATTTCAATAACAAGCCCTGATTTTGTGTAATTCTAATTTCATCGGCCACATAAGGCTTAATGGCTTCTACAAAAGCGCGCGCCCTATCGGTTTTGATATCGCCTACTTTTACTTTTACATATACCCCATAAAATCCACTCTGTTTCTGTTCGATAACATTTGTAGCGAACCAGTGTTTATAATGTTGTTCATCTTCAATTTTTACCTCTGCATAGTTTAACGCCTGGGGCAAAGCGGGTTCAACAACTGTATTGCGGTCAATTTCGAAAGTCTTAACCTTATTGGCAATACGTTCTTCGGCAACTAAACGGAGTACTTCTTCCAACCCCAGTTTCTGAACCAGGTATTTCATTCTGGCTTTATTTCGGTTACTTCTTTCTCCGTAGCGATCAAAAACCCGTAAAACTGATTCTGTAAAAGGAATTAATTGATCTTCGGGTAAAAAGTCGTGAACGGCGTTGGCTAAGAAAGGCTGCGCGCCTAAGCCACCTGCGAATAAAACCTTAAATCCTCGTTCTCCTTTATCGTTAATTTTAGGGATAAAACCCAAATCGTGAATGTAGCTGAAAGCTGTATCGCGATCACTGGATGAAAATGAGATTTTAATCTTTCTGCCCATTTCCTGACAAATCGGGTTGCGCAGAAAGTAAGCAAATACAGCCTGTGCATACGGAGAAACATCAAAAGGTTCCTCGGCATCAATCCCAGCGTTCGGCGATGCTGTTACATTACGAACGGTATTTCCGCAAGCCTCTCTCAACGTAATATCATCCTGCTCTAGCTTTGCCCAAAGTTCTGGAGTTCTGTCTAAGCTTACATAGTGAATTTGTATATCCTGGCGTGTTGTTAAGTGTAAATTACCACTTCCATACTCATCTGCTATATCTGCAATGCGCAATAATTGCCTGAAGGTTACTTTACCAAATGGCAATTTAATTCTCACCATTTGTACACCAGGCTGTCTTTGTCCGTAAACACCTCTGGCTAAGCGTAAACTTCTAAATTTCTCCTCATGAATGGTTCCATCCCGAAAAGCCCTAATTTTCTTTTCTAGATCAATGATATCCTGTTCAACTATCGGATTTTCGAGTTCTGTTCTGAAACTTTGCATGTTTTGTTGTTGTTGTTTTATTCTAAAAATGCCTCTCGTTTAGGAGAAGCATTTCCATTTCATATCTAAAAAAATGTTTATACGCCCTCTTCTACCTTGTTTGATAACAACAACGCATCAGGTTATACAGCTGATAATTAGATATAAAATTTAAATTCATCCCTCAAATATATAAAGTATATAGGAATAGTCGTAATTTATTTTAAAAAATTTTATTTGTCCAGGTTGCTTATGACCCTAGCCATACAAAATTTAATTAGGCGAAAGGATTAGGAATGCCTACAGGATGATTTTTAAGCCGTCTTCTCTTGCAATGATGTCAGCAATACTGGTTTCTGTTAAAATCTTGAGGGTAGCATCTCTCACATCAATAAAAGCGCTTCTGATACCGCAGGTTTTTTCATCAACACATTCATCACACTTGTGATAAAAGTTCAGACTTGCACAGGGCACCATGGCGATTGGACCATCTGTGATACGCATCACATGAACCAACAAAATCTCTTCAGGCTTTTTGTTTAAACTGTAACCGCCCCCGGCGCCTTTTTTACTGTATAAAAAGCCGGCATTTCTCAAATCCAGCAGAATCTGCTCCAGGAATTTTTTGGGGATATGCTCTTCCTCTGCAATTTTCGAAATCTGCATGGGTGGTTTTTCAACATTCTTACCAAGAGCAACAAGAGCTTTAATGGCGTATTTAGTCTTTTTTGATAGCATATATCTTACAAAGCTACTAAAAGTTAATATAATTTAAAATATGGTAGCTTTACTCCTACCTCATTATCCTATAATCGTTACCCTAAAATAAGAGAATATTTCAGCAATTTGTTTTTTTATCCTATTTATCAAACCTTTCCTATCTATTTTATAGCATTAAGGTTCTATCAAGCCATCGTCATAATACATATTGAAGTGTAACAATGTCCTGATATCAGGGTTTAAACGCTATGTTTACTTTAAATCATTATCGAAGATTAATATGAAAAGGAGATTTTCCCTTGTCCCATTAGTTGTTATTGCAATTGTTTTCTATATCATAAACGTTTATGTTCTGAGCGGGCTGCAGTTTTTAATACACTCCAAATTACTGGTTCCAGGCTTTTGGATTTTTATTTTAACGCTAACTGTTGCCTTATTCATCGCGATCAGGAGATTTCAAAAGCTGGGCATGCATACTTTCTTCCAATGGGTAAGTCATATTTTCTTAGGCCTAGTGATCGTAGAAATTATCTTTGCTGCTTTTTTGTTGCTTGGCGATATCTACCGCTTAGGCGTTAGTTTATTTACTTACTTCCAACCCAATGGTTTTCATTGGGTACCCCGAAGTGCATATTGGATTGATTTCTCCTTCCTCATCTTAATTGCAGCTGTACTGCTGTTCTTTTATGGCATTACTAAAGGAAAATATGCCTATCGTGTAATAAAACACACCCTATATTTTGACGATTTGCCGGCAAGCTTCGATGGATTTACCTTAACACAAATTTCTGATGTACACGCCGGGAGTTTCACCAATCCGAAGGAAGTTCAAAAAGGTATTGACCTGATTAATGCACAAAAAAGTGATTTATTTGTTTTTACAGGCGATCTGGTAAATAATGCCGCGACGGAGATACAACCTTATTTAGGGCATTTTGCCCAGATTAAAGCACCATTTGGGCAATTTTCGGTATTGGGCAATCATGATTATGGTGACTATATTAAATGGCCAAACGAAGAAGCTAAAATCAAAAACCTGGAACAATTGAAACAGTACCATGCGGCAATTGGCTTCAAGTTATTATTGGATGAGCATGTTGAACTCCGCAAAGGTGATGATAAAATTATCTTAGCCGGTATAGAAAACTGGGGAATCGGTTTTGGCGAACGTGGTGATCTGGAGCAGGCCCTGGCAAATACCCAAAGAAATGATTTTAAAATATTGCTTTCCCACGATCCTTCCCACTGGGATGCACAAGTAAAAAATCATCCTTCAAAAATTCAGCTAGCTCTTGCAGGCCATACCCATGGAATGCAATTCGGCATTGAGGCTTTTGGTATTAAATGGAGCCCGGTGAAATATCGCTATAACCATTGGGCAGGGATAAAAGAGGAAAATGGCAGGTATTTAAATGTGAACAGAGGATTCGGATTTTTAGGCTTTTCGGGAAGAATCGGGATATGGCCGGAGATTACCGTAATTGAATTGAGAAGAAAGCTACAAAATTCAACTAATTAAATAGTTATTTTTGTAACTTGTTCTTTATTTGATCCTGTTATGAAAATTATATTGTTATTGATATGTGGGTTATTTGGCTTAGTTACACCAACCATAGAGAACGACCGCGATCGCTGGAAACCTTATTATCTGGATGTTGTGCCCAATAAAGTAGCAGATAACTGGTTTCTGCCTTTTGAAGCCAATAACCGCAAAAGTATAAAAAGCATTAAAATCATTAGCATTTTCGGCGATCACCGGGATAGTTATTACAAGGGCCATATCCATACCGCGATCGACATTAATCCCAGTCAGCCTAAATCTAAACTCATTCCGGTCTATGCCATGGCAGCCGGTGTAGTGTGTTCTATCCATTTGGGAGAAAACCAGAAAACAGTTGTAGTTAAACATAAAATGAAAACTGGTATAACGATGTTTACCAGTTACAAGCACCTCAAAGAAGTTTATGTGCGCAATGGGCAGCAGGTAGATGAAAAAACAAAACTCGCCAGATTGTTTACCCCTTTAGAAAGTAAGAAATATGGGGGTGACTACCATCACCTCCACTTAGAAATCAGGAAAAAATTTGATGATTACGGTTGTGGCAGCTGGTTGACCATGAATAATGCTCAGCTTAATGAAAGATTTTTTAACCCGCAGCTTTTTATAAAAGAATATATTAAATAGCCCAGTCAAGTAAAAGCCCTTTACACATCCATGAAAAGGGCTTTTTAATTACAAAACTAACTAACTATTTATTTTAAAAACTCAATTTCAAAGTTCTTGAGGTTCGGTTCATCGTCAAACCAGACTTAAAAGGATCAATTAATGCTTGTTGATCTGGCTTGATTGGTCATCTATATACCATTATAGATTGTGGATCCAAATTAGTGATGATTAGTGGATGTTTTTTAAACTGTTTTAGCGCAAACGTTTGAGTTTTAAAGATGTTACTTAGCTGCCTGCTATTGAGATAAACAACTGTTTTTCAATCACTCAGCTTTTCAATCCACCTAAAATGGCAAAAACACCAGCCATCAAAAGGATTTTGCCAAAAACAGATCTCAGTTGAAAAATTCATTCCCTTCAATTTTGAATCATCAAGCCTGCGGAATTGCCTTACGAAAGCCAAATCCAGATAAAAAATGGAATTTTAAAGTCAATCTTGCTTTAAAAGACAGAAAAAATCAAACGTTTGCGCTGAGTTAGTTGGTTTTAATGCGTTAAACGAAAAAACGCCCTTTCCAAATCCATGGAGAGGGCGTTTCCAATTACAAAACTAACTAACTATTTATTTTAAAAACTCAATTTCAAATTCTTTTAAAAATGGATTTCCATCGATTCCGAATTCTGGAAGGATGTTGACGTTTAACCAATATAACATGGTTGCTGAAACCGCACCTGAGGTTAATAAAATTGATTTTCCTTTTGCATTAGGATCAGGTGTAACGGAAGCTGGAACATCAGTTCCCATAGAAACCCATGTAAAAGGACCACTCAACTCCATATTGTAACCCCCAGGAGCCTTGTTGCTCAAAATACCCTCAGCTCCCTCATCAATAGGCCAATACCCAATTAAATTATTGTATTTAGGATGCTTCGTGATATCCTTTAGTCCTTTATTAGCCGAAATCGTTGCGGCATCTAAAGCGGTATTGAAATAGCATAAATCTGCGGCCTGAAAAGATAGTGCAGTACCGCCATTATCTACATTTTTATAACCAATGGTTAACTTTTCATTTGTACTTAAACTTTTTCTTGAAAGGATATTGGCAGTGGTTACCTGTACGCCATCCAGATAAGTTGTTAAAGTTCTTGTGGTTGCGTTATCTGTTTTAACAGTCAATGTGATGGTATGCCAGGCTAAATCAGCAGCTGTACCAGTAGAATATTCCACTTTGCCTGAACCACCGTTTAGCGTACCGCCTATAGCAGCTGATACACCAGACCCACCCTGTCTAAACATCCAGCCGGTTATAGCAGAACCTATCATCGATGTACCTTTTGAAAGAAAACCAGGATAAGAAGTTTGTACATTGAATTTCACTTGCATTTGAACAGTAAAATCTTTGGTTTCTCCTGGATCATATAAGCCATTGTCGTTTGGAACCTGGGCTAAAATATTGCCACCTTTAAATAAAACTGTATTGAATCCACTCTTCTTAACCTCCTCTTCTTTTAAATTTTTATTCGAGGCGATCAAAAAACCTGGCTTAGGATCCTCGCTACTTCCTCCATGGTTACTGGTAACCATGATAAGCCAATCTTCTTTTGCATAAGTTTTACGTGCTTTTACTGCTGCGATAAGATTTCCAATATACTCGTCTGCTTTCAAAACAGCATTTTTATAATTGGCATTGGAAGCTAAATAACCTCCATTGGCCCCAGCAGAAAGGACATCTCTAAAATTTACAATCAGACTTCCTATTGCAGAACTTGTATTGATGATGTTGATTGTTGAATCTTTTACCGCCAAATCAGTACTCACTACTGGCGCATGGTCAGCAATTTTTAAGTAATTTCTTAATGGCTGCCAAGGTGTAACAATAGCCGTCCTTACGGATTTATACTGTAAGATATAATCTAACACATTCCTGAAAACTGCAGGCGATTCATGGCTATTGTCTTTTGGGGTTGG
This sequence comes from Pedobacter sp., assembly GCF_965279535.1. NCBI lineage: Bacteria > Pseudomonadati > Bacteroidota > Sphingobacteriia > Sphingobacteriales > Sphingobacteriaceae > Pedobacter > Pedobacter sp. The sequence continues at coordinate 4,997,753 of NZ_OZ257244.1, read as the reverse complement.
CTGAAAGGTTGTTTCCTTTATTAAGTGTCTTCCATATCCCACTCCTGTAACCATAGATGCCCATGAAGCTGCATCATTTGCTACCTGGCCACGAAGCACGTCATAGCTGTATTTAGATGTTTTTCTTAACTCTTCTATAACTGGTGGGGCAATTGTTTTTAGCTCAGTTCCTGTTAAACCATCTATACTAATTACCAAAACTTTACGCTGTACGCTACTTATAGTTTCAAGCTCCTCAAATGTTGGTGGTGGATTATCATATTTTTTACAGCCGGTGTACGCTATGGCAAGAATTACCATTAGCGACAGGGCTGATTTTATTTTTAGATTTAATTTCATATTCTTTTAATTAAGGCTTAATTAAATTCATTTCGCCAAATACAACATAAGGGTTTGAACTGTAGCCATTCTTTACGATAACTTTAAAATATTTGGCATTGATGCTACCATTCGGGAATAAATACTCAAACCTATTGGCTGTATTTGGAAGGGTGGCTGTGCCGATGAGCGTATAGGTTATATTATCTCTACTGCTGTAGACTTCAATATCCTTTCCATCTCCGGCTCTGTTTGTACCCGATCTTCCATTAAAATACATTCCCTTGATCGGCATATTAGCCCCTGGACTTAGGATAAAGGTAAATGGAAAACTCTGTGCTGGTGTAGGGCTGGAATATTGAGAATGGTAGTAGGTAGTTACATTATTATCGACCAGATTTGCCGTTGAACCTTCCTGGGCTGGAGAACTTGCCGAAATTACTGTTGTTGTATAAACAATATTAGCTGTTCCGCCGGTTTTAGTTAACGGATTATAAGTCCAGATTTGTTTAGTTAAAAGAGGATACTTTGCTCCTATTTTAGCCTGAGATAACGGGCTTACTAAAATCCCCCATGCTTCGAAAAAAGGGATTAAATCTACATTGCAGTATTCCGAAAGTTTTTCGTAGGTAAAATCATGTTTATCGATATCATTGATTGATAAACGTTGCGCATGGCGTGCTTCTGTATACAGTTTAGTCATGGCACCGTAACCATACAATTCAAAAATCTGCACAAAAGGAGTCATTCGCATAAACGGATCATTTGCCATAACTGCATCTGATGTATTATCAAAATTTCTGGTACCAATGGCAGACGAGGCCCAGGCTACTGCTTTAGGAAATCCACTGGTAACCGCAGGATGCAGGTTTGAATAATTTGCATTCATACGGTTAGCAGCTTTGAAATTGAAGAGATTGTTAGTCGTTTCACCTAGTGTACTCCAGCTCCAAACATTAGCTTGCTGGCAATTATGACCAAATTCGTGGTAAGTACCCCACATGCCTTCGCTTGAAAGTAAATCTGGTAAGCTAGTAAAACTGTTAAACCAATAAGGATCGTTTTGCCCCACAAAAGGAATACCTGAATGGCCATACCCGAGTGTTAACTGAATATCCAGCACACCTCTCCAAGGCCCTTGTGGACTTAAATCTCTTGGATCAGTTGCATTATCAGATAGCCCCATCCAGGCGTTATAATCTAATTCGAATTTATTGTTCCATTCTGTCATTAACGCAGTTGCATTATTTAACTGTCCGGCATTAATTTTGGCCAAAACTTTCTCTGTTGGCACTAAAAAGGCCACACGCCTGCTTCTCAGTTCTAACCAAGGGGTTTTAGAAGCTTTAACTTTTGCAATCCAGCCCTGATCGGTATCTACACCTAAAACAAAATCGGGAGAGACTACTGCACCTGAAATGGTAAATTTTACGGGTTGTGGAATAGCAAAACTCGCGTGAATATAAATTGTTCCACCGTAAATATTGCGCATGTAATTTACCCCTGGATATAAGGGTTGGAGATTATAAATAATAGGATCTCTTAATAATGGTACTTTACCTGATAAATTATCGGTATGACCACCGATCTGCATGCTTAAGCCATTTACTCCGGCAGGAACAATAATTTTGATCAATTCTCCAGGAGCTGCATAAAATCCAGTACTGAACTGAGGTTCTGGAGCTGCTGCAATACGTAAATTATTTGCCGTTTGATTGGCAAAATTAAAATCCATGGTGAATGATACATTTTGTACCCTTGGCTCTGATTGATCTACCAAACCTGGAAAAAGGCGTGCCTTGGCATAGCCTGTACGATCGATATTTTTCATATTGGTATCAACCGTTACATTGGCCTGGTTACCAGATGCATCATCATAACCATCTGGTGCCTCAATGCCGTATTTTTTACAGGCATTTAAGCTAAATACAATTGCTACAATTGCAGTTAAATTGAAAAATCTAGTTGATTTCATGGCTTTTATTAATTATTGCGTACATCTGTATATAAAAGTTTCCAAACCCTACCATCAAGATTCCAGTTTGTGGCAGGAATAATACCCATCCATTGATAAATTTGAGTAGGTATATCTACGCTATTGATTACGACTCTATAACTGGCTGTGCTGATTAACGGACTTACATTAGGGGACAAATCTTCAAAAGCAGATCTCGTAACTCCTGCGGTTGCTGTGAAGTTGTTCCCTTTTCCTGAAAAATCAGTAATTGTAGTCCCTGAAGTTTCGTTTCCTGGCCACCAGCCTAAAAGCTTGCTAAAAAATGGATTTGAAGTGGTCATTTCTTTCCTCATATTACTGATGAGATCCGCATCAGACATGGCAATATTAAATAAGGCCACATCTTTAATCATAATATTAGTAAGTTCATTCCCATTCAAGGCTATATCTGCACCTAATCTAAGACCAACATTATTGTCAATATTCTTACTGGTAATATCAAGATTTGTGGTTTTCTTCACTCCATCAGTAAATAATGCCAAATACCGTGTTGTACCAATATTGAAAACTTTAAAAGCAATTGTGTGCCATAAACCATCACGCACCTTTCCGCCTCCAGGCCGTGGGGATCCTCCCCAATCTAACTGGTAGTCATCTCCACCAAATAGAAAGCCCCATCCTGTAGAACTTACACTGTTGAATGGGGATCTTTTCCCTAAGAAAACGGGATAATAATTAGCTGCACTTGCTGTATTTTTAATCTTGAACATGAATGTAAATTCGCCCCCAGTACTGCTACCAAAATTGCCTATACTCGTATTACTTAAAGTTGCGATCCCGTTAGCAGTTGTACTGGCCACGAATCTTGGTCCAACCCCTACATATGGAAAAGAATTTACATCAGGTCTTGCTAATGGCTGACTTGAAAATTTAGGGTTATAGAAAATTATGAAACTATTTCTACTTGCGTCTCCATATACACCTAAATCAGAACTACCAGGTACTGTGGCAATATTTCCCCCTTTATTAGAAGCGATAACAACTAGCCAGTTTTCTTTGTTATAATTCGTCCTAGCTTTTAACTCTGTTAGTATACTGCCTATATAGCCATCCAGTGTAGTAATTGCGTTCACATATGCAGCATTCGTAATTTCATATCCATTAGCTGTACCTTCAGTTTCCGCACTATGGAATTGACCAACAATAAGATCAGCATCTTTAGTTTTGAGTTCAGCTATCAAAGCATCTTTTACGGCCAAATCTGTAGATAAAGTTTGCTTCTCGGTTGCATCAGTTGCCAAATTGACATTAAATCCGGCGCTGGAGGCAATCGATACAGTTCTATATGTTGTATTTGAGGCTTTAAGTCTTGAAAATAAAGTTGGATAATTGATTAAATCATTACCTGCAAAATTTTCTGAAGTCACTTTATGTTTAACATCATTTACTCCTGTAATCATATTTGCCCAAGCTGTTGCATTATTTGTGGTATTGAGTTGATAATCCGTTAAACCATCAAAAGTGTAAATAGAATTACGAGCAAGTAAGTTGATGTTAGTAGGCAATAATGTACTTACTGCACTTCCCCTTACTCCATCTAATATCAGGTATAACACCTTGCGTTTACCCTCCTTTATATTGGTAGTATCACTTGGATATTCTGTTCTTAAAGTATTTGGAAAATCCTTATTACAAGAAGAAATAAACAATAGTGTGAATATAAGGCCAAGCATGCCTAAGCTATTGATCCAAATGGAATATTGCTTTTTATTGAGCTTTTTCATATCAAATATTTTTAAGCATTAATTTTTCAAGTTTATGCGGAGTATACTTCTGAAAGTTCTGTTATCGAACCTCGAGATATAGCCTATTAGGGTCACTTTAGTAGTATTTCCCGATGTTGTTTCCATCATTTTAGCGATAGAACCAGTAAATTGACCTGTGTTATTGTATCCGGGAGCCAGATTGCCATCCGGATTTAAGATCATGAAACCCTGACGGATTACACCATTGTAGGTTTTGAAACTTCCTGATACAATAATTTTTCCGTTGTTTAGCTGCGCTGCAAAAGTGGGTATCCCTGCCGTTACCGGACCAAAGTTAAATCCTGCAGATAAACTCCCTTCCAGATCTAACATGGCTACACCAGGTTTACTACTTCCATTAAACTTCTTAAATAAACCTGTAATTAAAATTTTATTGGTAGTGGCATTGAAAGTGATTGAGCTAACTTCATCATCTGCACCTGTTCCAATATTGAAGCTTTGATCCACGCTGCCATCTAAATTAATGCGAACAATGTGGTTTGCAGGAAGACCATTGAAAGTGGTGAACGCACCAACCAATATTAATTTGCCATCTGGTTGTTGGATCGCGTCATATATAGCGCCATTACCTGCTGCCGGACTTTGCTTTGTACTGCTATTATAGTGGAAACTAAGATCCAAATCACCTTCATTTACAGGATTGCTTTCGTTGATTTTTAAGCAAGCCATTTGATTCATCTTAATTACATCTAATACCTTAGTATCGTATGTTGATCGCTCGTAAAAGCGTCTCAGATAATTCCTGAAATTTCCGACAACATATAAGCGATCGCCAAATACAAACGATTTTCTGATGAAACCATCTACTCCACCATTGAAGGTTGGTACTGTATCTCTATTTTTATTAACCTCATTGGGAGTAGGATTAATAACATCTATAATCGTACTATCCAGTGTTCCATTTGAATTCAGTCTGGTAATTCCACTAATGTTATAACGATTGGGTCTGGTTGAGTTAAAGCTGCTAAAAATACCTGAAATGATATATTTCCCACTGTTGTTACCTGTGTTCAAACGATTTACACTGGTTATAGTCCCGTTTACCCCTTTACCAAAATTTACTGAAGTGGGATCGTTTACAATGGGTCCAATATATGTTCCATTAGGATCTATTTGTGCAATGCCTCCATTTGGAACTTTCTCTGACCATCGATTATCGAAATTGTTATAGGCACCTACTACAAATGCATTCCCATTAGCCAGTCTTACCATGTCGTAAATTGAAGCAGAGATTATATTTCCATTATTATCTCTGTAGCTGGCGCCATTGGTTTGGAAAGAATCATCTATACTTACCTTCCCATCTATTTTGAGTACAGGGCCAAAGAAAGTTTGTTCATTAGCAACAATTGATAAACCGCCGGTACTGGCATTATCTGGCACCTTTATTTTAGCTGTACTATCTGTAAGCGCTAAAACGGTAGCTTCAATTTCGTTCACATAGAACTTATAGTTGCTTTCAAACTTTTTCACTCCTCTTACAAAAATGGTTACTTCTCCACCCTGAGAAGCTAATTCTGGGTCGGGTAGTGCATTATCGAACTTAATGCCAAGCGGTTGCTTCCCTCCCGCATAGGGGTCTTCACCTATTACTTCTGCTTTCTTGCAGGAGTAAATCACCATAGTCATCAACAAGATAAAGACCAGGCTTAAGCGGTGGTTATATTTGTAATTATTAAACATAATCTGTTTCATCATTAATCAATTAAGGAGTTAGGGGTGAAATACCGTATGCTTGAACCGTATTGATAAATAAATTGGTGCTGAAACCAAAGTTGTGCTTGCTCTTCCAAAGGTTCTTTTGTCCATCAAAGTAGAAGCCTTCCTGAGCCAAGACATGTACAACACCATTGGTTGGTGAAACGTCTGATGTGGCTACGGGAGCATTAATTAATCCTACTTTAGGATCAGCATAATTTGGGATGTAAGCAATAAAAAGTTGACGATAACCGGCATACTTTACTCTTGATTTTTCTACACCCTCTTCATAAGAAACCGCATCATTGAAAAGTACACCAATATTCATGGTTCGGCCACTTCTGGCGGTGTAACCTTGCCCGGGAAAGGCCGCCATATTTAAAGTATCTATTTGTGGATAATCCTTTAATTTGTTTGTACCCTTAAAAATGTATTGTGATAATAGTTCTCTCCAGGCCTCCGGTTTAATCTGCTCCAGTTTAGCTACAGTATCTCTTCCATTCTGTCTTAAATACAGATTTAAACCTTTAACAGATTTATAAATAGCAGAACTCGTTGGTGCGAAAAAAGTTACATTTTCTTTATCAAGTACCTCATTCATACCCGCTATTTCTATTACCCTTGTAAGCGTATCAAAATACACCGGTTTAGATTTCAGGAAGGCTAAAATGCTTCCATTAAAAGTTCCCTTTTGAGTTCCGCTATCAAAAAAATACTTTTCTTTTTGGCAGGCAGTAAACAGTGTGATGCTTACAGCAATTAGAATGATTGCTTTTATGCTTAGTTTGTTCATCATTTCTTATCTCCAATAGTTATTTAAAGTCATACCTGGGTTCTCTTCCAGTGCGGATTGATCGATAGGCCATGTCCATGCACCTGCATTGTAGCTCGATACTGCAATTGGCGAAACACAGTATTTCGGATCGCATATTTTTTTAGTCCTTACTAAATCATAGTAATAGTGGCCCTCACCCATTAACTCCCTCACCCGTTCATAATAGATATCTTCTTTTAATTGTACACCTGTTGAGGAGATTTCAGTTGCACCGGCACGCTGACGTACTTTATTCAGATAAATTCTGGCGTCTGGTTCTTCGCCTAATTCAGCAAGGGCTTCTGCAGTAAGCAAGTAAGCATCGGGTAAACGGAATATAATAAGGTCATCGTCATTTTGAACCGCAGTTCCATTAACATATACATTCGCAAATTTCTTAAACTGAAAAGTATTGTTGTTCGCGATCCTATTCTCAAACCAGAGATCTTTACGGGTATCAGGAGCACCATCGGTATAAATTTTGTCCATCCAGGTTTTGAGGTAATATCCTCTGCTGGTTGTAAAAGTTTGTGCACCTAAATAAGGATAATGACTTAATACATAACCTACATGGGCATAGTTAGAGAATTTTTCTCCATTATTAAAACTCTGAAAAAGCTCAAATAAACTCTCTTTAGTACGGCCTTTAAAAATACGTTTATTATCTTCCTGACTATAGGTTAGCAATGCATAATCTGTCGAGCTGCTGAGCTCAACACCAAGTTGTTTCACAGCAGTATAAAATTTATTTTTATTTACTTCTGCATCGAAACCCGCAGCCCACATGTTCATGTGCATTAGTAATGCAATAGCACCGCCCCTCATGGCCCTTACCCCAATCATTGATGGATCAGCGTATGTCCATGGCAAATCTTGCTTTACTGCCTCTAAATCGGCAATACAGCTGTTCAGTACTTGTAGCATAGGTGATCTGGGTATAGCAGAAGTATTTAAAGCGGTAGTGTAGTAAGGTACATCTCCATATAAACGAACCAGGAAGAAATAGCATAGGTTACGCATAAATACTGCCTCGGCTTTATATCGCTTAATTTCTGCTTCACTCAGTACACCTGCCGGAACTTCATCCATCTGTTTATACAAGAGGTTTGCCGATGCAATAATATCGTAGAAAGGCTTCCAAAGTGTCATATTTCTCCAGGTCCAACCAACAGTCCATTGTGGTACGTAGGCCGATCCGTTCCATTGCGTTGGGGTAGAAACTGCCTGTAAACCTCTTAAATCGTTTGCAGCGAGGTAAGTACCATAACTTCCTTCAGTTGTGAGAATTGGTGCCGAGCGCATATCACCTAAAGCAATAAAACCACCACTTACTTTGTTCTTAAATTTAGCGTATAAACCGTTAGTGTAAGTCTCTACATCATTTCTGGTTTGCCAGAAGTTATTCCCTGAAAGTGCATCTGTTGGCACAATATTCAGAAACTTTTTACAGCTCAGGCCCGAGAAAGTTAAAGCTGTCAAAAGTATAATTGTATATTTTTTCATAATCAACTGTTGAAGATTAAAACTCGATATTTAAGTTAAGAATGTATGTTCTAGGGTTAGGGTAGCCGCCCGAGTAATCTCTTCCCAAAGCCGAAACAGTTTCCGGGTTCGGACCAGAGTAATTGCTTAGCATCAAGACATTGTTTACTGTTCCGCCGATCACAATTCTGTTCATTCCATATCGCTGGGTAAACTTTTGGTTTAGCGTATAATTCAAAGAGATGTAATTCAGTTTGAAGTAAGACCCATCTTCCTGGAAAAGGGTTTGCGCAAAGCGATAAGGACTAATAATCCCACTTCTTAAATAATCATAAGGATTAGGATAGGTCGCCGTTTGACCTGAATTTTTCCAGATATCATATTCTGAAATTGGCACCAAACCTGTTAAGTTTAATGGATTATTGAAAGCCTGAAATTGGGAGGCTAAGGCATTGTTTAAAATGTCACGCCCAAAAATTCCTGTTCCCTGCACCTGCACACTAAATCCCTGGTATCTGAAATCCAGAGTTACCCCTCCGCTAAAACGAATCTGAGAATTTCCTGCATTTACAAGATCGTAAGGGTCTAGGATATAATCGCCATTTACATCCGTGTATCGAGGATCGCCAGCCTTAAAATAATTCAAAACGCCACCTAAAGATCCATCTGCATTTCGTGCCCGATATCTTAAACCAGTTAATGGGTCTACCGGTACATCTGCTGTATTGGCATAAACACCTTTGGTATTGTAAATAAAGTTAGCCAATGCGTTAGTACCTACTCTTTTGAGAATATATTGGCCAGTGGTTTTATCCAGCCAAATTTCCTGGCGTACGCCATTCGGCAAGGCTGCCAGGTAATCGTGGTTAATTGCTCCGTTAACATTAATTGTGAAACGAGCTTTGCTTGTATTCGGCAATAAACTAGCTGTTAAACTACCTTCATAACCGATATTTACAATAGCTTCTTCATTGGTAGTTACTTCATCAAAGCCATTGATATTGGCTATTTTTTTAGAGTCAAATAAATTATCTGTTTGTTTATAATAGGCTTCAAAGCTTCCGAACAATCTATTTTTCAAAACACCGAAATCAAAACCAAAGTTTAGCGTAGTATTCTTAGCAGGCTGCAAATTCGTATTTGGAGATCTGCCATTAACAATACCAACAGATGGTGCACCATTGTAATTGCCTAAAGAGTTATAACGACCGTAAACATCATAAACGTTGCCGCTCGGCTGTAAAACCGTTCCATAACTTAAACGGATGGAAGCAAAATCTAGCCATTTTTCTACTTGTGAGGCTAAAAACGGTTCGTTTTGTATATTCCAGCGAACTCCAATGGACGGACTTTTTGTATAACCAGCATCTGGTCCGTTTGAAGAGTTACCATCCAACCTGTAAGTTGCATCAATAATATATCTTGTTTTATAATTGTATTGAAAACTCCCCGCAAATGCAACCGATCTGGTTTGATAGAAGTTATTTAAGGTTCCACCTAAAGAGCTCAGGTAATTATCTACCCCCACTATTGGACCTCTTAAATAATCGTTTACTACTTTATTATTCTTGATCACATCTGCCTTGAAGTTGGCTGCATTCGTTTCGTTAAAAACATATGCCAGGAAGTTATGTGCATTTTCCTCTTTGCTATCTGGAATAGAAAATACATACTGCAGCAAATTTCTATTATAAATAACATTTTTCACACTGTTATAGGCAAATAATGAAGAACGGTCACCGTTAATCGAAGCTGGTAAAAAATTATCTTCTGTACCTGTATTAAAGGTATAGTTGAAGTTTGAGGTTAAGCTTAAATTCTTTACAAATTCATATTTTAACTCAACGGTACTATTTAAATCAACTGTTTTATTGTCATTATCTGTAGTGATTGCCCCCAATACCGAGTTTATGGCAGAGTATTGAGAAGGTGATGGCAATAAGGATGATGAAGCACCACCGGTTGCAACTCCCGTATTCAGCAAACCATTTCCGCTCCCCTTTTGCTGTTTACCTAAACCGCCATTAATTGTAGCATACAATTTAAATTTTTGATTCGGCATATAGGACATATTCATACGCAAATTGGAGCGGTTAAATCCTGTATTTTCCTGGATACCTTTTTGATTATAATAACCAAAGTTGACCTTATAGTTAAAAGTTGGGTCACCACCGGCAACATTCAGGTTGTGTGTTTGGTTATAAGTTGTTCTGTAAAAATAAGATTGCCAATCTGTGGAGTTATTGTAGTAAGCATTCAAACTATCAGAGATAAATGCCGTTCCGTTAATTAACCCCAAAGCATGATAGTAGCTGGTATCACTCGATAAAATCTGCGTAATACGTAAATCACGTTCATCTACCCCACCTATTACTGATCTTAACTTAGGTACTGCACTTAAAAAGAACTGACCATTGTAAGTTACTATCGGAATCTTTGAATTACCTCTCTTGGTAGTAATCAGGATTACGCCATATGCTCCACGCGAACCATATAGAGCCGTTGCTGAGGCATCTTTTAAAACCTCAATACTTTCTATATCCTGTTGAGGGATTAAGGAAATGGGGCTTACTCCAGGCCCTGCAGATTGAAAACCATAACTGAAATTCTGATTATCATCAATAGGAACACCATCTACCACAAATAATGGTGAGGTAGGTTGTAAGAATGCTTCATTACCTGATCCACTTAAACTGGTGCTCGATAAACCACGAATAGCAATTGAACCCCTCATTCCTGGTGAACCGGTATTTTGCTGAATATTCAGACCGGCAATTTTACCTTGCAGCATATCTGTAACACTAGCTACAGGAACAGCTTGTAAATCTTTACCTGATATCTTAACACTGGAGCCTACTGAGGTTTCTTTGGTTTTATTAACATAACCCGAAATCGTTACCTCTTTTAGGTTGTTGTTATCGTTTTCCAGCCTAACATTTAGTTTGGTCTTTCCGGCAACACTTACTTTAACGGATTTATATCCTACGGAAGAAAACTCCAAAACAGCATTATCTGGAACTGAAACACTAAATGCTCCATCCGAATTAGTTGCTGCAATAGGCCTCCTGTCTAAAAGGATATTCACACTAGGCACACCACCTAGGTTATCGGTAACTACACCTGTAACCGTCTTCTTGGTTTGTGCCCTTAATTCTTGATTGATACCCAAGAGGCACAGCAGCGTAAATATGTAAATATATTTCATCTTCTATAAATTAATTTCTTATCCGGTTTCTCTTATTAATCGTTTGTGAATTTGGGGCGTTCCGTTTTAAACCAGAATATGATCGTCCAGTTTCCGGGTTCAAAAATATTGAAGTTCATTCCCAGCATGGCCGATTCTCTGATGTTCCCAAACCCCTGTCGGTCGTATCTGAACATGCTCCTTGCCTGTTGTCCGGTTGAGATGGTATACTTGGTTGGATATGCTGCCAATGGGATAGGATAAGCAACATCAAACTTTACTGAATCGCTGTTTTTAACCATATTAAAGCCATGAACAAGGTTTGGCCAATCTGTAACCGCAAACTTATTGGGGTCTATTACCTGCTGTAGGGTATCTAAAAATTTAAAGGAAATTGAGTTACCAGGCGCATTATTCTTTTTAAACTGTACTTCAATATCGAAAGGAGATAAATAACGGCCTGTTTTCTCACCTCTGATATTTTCCATATAAGAAGGAAAAACGCCAGTATTGATGGCTTGTCCGGTAAGTGGGTTTAGATTTGAAGGTTCATAAGGGCGCTCTTTAAAAGGACGTAATTTCATATCCTTAAAGTACTTGCGTCCGCCTGAATTAGATACTTCCACATCAAACACATAACCCGAATCAGCCTGTGCTTTTACGAAGTTTGAATTTGCTCTGCTCCACATCAAAAACTGACCAGAATGTTCACGGATTTCAAACAACTGATGATTTTCTATCTTGCGCTTGGCTTCAATTTCGGCCAGAGATTTCTCTGTTCCATCATAAGCTGTTTTCCAAACCTGAACCGGAAAGTACTCCGTTAATTCGGGAGCAGGCTCGCCCGTAAAACGGCGCATGTTCACAATTTTAAAATCAAGCGGAACAGAAGAACTTCCCACATAAAAATTATCAGAAAACAAAGTGTTTCTTCCCAGAGTAGGTTGATAAACTTTAATTGTAAATTGAGAATCGCTACCTAATGATAAGCGTTCATCAGGAATATTCTTTTTACAAGCCGTGATCAATACGATGCTAAAAAATAGCAGCCCTATTAATGATAAATATTTTTTATTGTTCATTACTTTATATCTTATTGATTAACTCTACTTACAAATTCATTGAAACCATAATCGTGAAGCGGAGCTAAAACGTTAATCACACCATTTTTAGCTTTGATGTTTACCGCATTCGTATTTGATCTTTGCCAATATTTCTCGAAAATGTTATTCTTTGGATCGCTATAAATAATAGACTGAGGACCGCCCTCAACAAAACCAGAAGCATTTAGCTTGTCGTATTGAATGTGCATTGGGTAAGCATACTTCACGCTGGCAAATAATATTCCATCAGCAAATGGTGCATAACTATCAGTTGTCCTACTCCCTCTAATGATGTACCTGCTGGTTAATATTTCCAATTCCTTTACATCACAGTCTTTTAAATATAAGGGTGTCTTTCCCTGATCTTTACGAAGGATATTGAGGTTTTTTATGGCAGCCTGGAAACTCGCATTTGTTGGAGCAAAGAAGGTAATACTCTGGTTGTTCAAAGTATCTTTCAAATCAGGTAACCTATTGATTACTAACAGGAGTGAATCGAAAGTATTCGCAGGTTGGGCAGTTAGATATTGTAGCACCGTACCGTTAAATTCCTTCACTTTATTTTCATAATCATAATATTCTGAATCTTTTTTGCAGGCAGTAAAAGTCAGGCCTATCAGCGCCAAAAGCATTATTGGCAGCTGTAAGAATTTTATTTTTATATTGATCATCTTCATTTTATGATTTACTACTAATTCCAATAAGGATTCTGTTTAATCTGAGGATTGGCATTTAAAATATCTCTTGATACCGGCCAGTAAATGCCGCCATTACTAAGCAGAGCATTAAATGCTGCATTATTCTTTTTGATTCTGTTGTAGCGAACCAAATCATACCAACGCCATCCCTCTCCCATTAGTTCTCTTCTTCTCTCCGCGAAAATTGCATCTAATAAATCGGTACTTGAATTGGATAAGTAAGGTGAGGTTCCTCTTAAAGAAGCAGCTTGATTTAAAGCGTTTATGGCGTCGTTACGCATACCTAAAACAGCTAAAGCTTCAGCCCTTAACAAAGTAACTTCCTCTATTCGGGTAAAGAGCACTGCTGAGGTAAAGAAAGCAAAATTATCACTTGTTTGAGCTGCTCCAATAACTTTGATTTTACTAAACAGGGGACGTTCGCTAGCGTAATTGGTAAAGTAATTTGTGCGATAAAGATTAGTTAAAGGATCAATACTAAAGCGTAAATCCTTACTGTCGGTAAAAGCCTTTCTAATGGTATCTTTAGGAACATACATTTCTGGATATTCTTTCAAAATCAATGGCTTAGCAAGTGTTAATTGCTCAATATGACCGTTAGCGGTGGCTTCACCATTACCATATTCAAATCCAAAACCCACAATTTGTACGGCACGCTTAAATGCAAAGGGGCTGTAACCATTAACATTTTCCGTAAGCTCATCGGTAGAAATAAATTTAACGCCAAAGCTTCCATCACCATTAAGCTGTGAGGTATTATCAACAAAGAATTTGGTATATGCTTCACAATCCAGATAGTTACCTTGCCAGGCAGCAATGTGTGCTAAAATTGCGTAGGCAGATAATTTAGTTAACAATACACCATTCCAGGTTGTCCAGCTACTTCCATAGTATAAACCAGGAAAAAGAGGATCACTACCCCCATATCGGAATGGCAATACCTTTATCGCCAGCAATAATTCTGACGTAGCAAAGGCCAATACTTTTTCTTTTGAAGTACGAGGGTGAGTACTGAAATCACCATCATGTGATGTAATCAGTAAAGGCACGTCCCCCCAAATTCTTACCATATAGAAATAGGCGAATGCTCTCATGGCTCTGGCTTGTGCCACATCTACCTGATTATTGATTGGTGTATAACGAGGATCATTAGCTACAATCTCACGAGAACGTTCTATAAATAAACTCGCTGCATTGATTACAGAGTAGAATCTCCTCCAATTAGTAATTCTGTTCAATACTGGATAAGAGGCATTCAACTCTCCATCCATTATTGCTTTTAAATCAGATCGATTAGTGGAAACAAAATCCCCTTTTCTTAAATCACCCATTAACCAATGGGTGTTATCGGCCACCATGGCAGTACGCATAAGCGTATACATACCAATTAATGCCCCTTTTGCATCTTCCTGATTTCTCCATAAGTTTTCTTCAGCAGCCAGTCTGGAGGATTGGATGTCGAGCATTTTCTTACATGAGAAATTCACAGTGCCGAGAGTGATCATTGATAGCGCGATTAAGAATTTGGTTAATCTGACGCCGTTATATTTTAATGATATCATAATATTCGCGCTCCTATAAATCTAATTTTAAACCTAAAGTGAAAGTTCTGGCAATAGGTAAGCTTGTACCGTCGTAATTACCATTATAATTGATCAGCTCAGGATCTCTACCGGAGAAACTGGTAATGGTTAGCAGGTTACTGCCTGTTAAATACAGATAAGCTCTTCTGAATCCTAATTTGGCATTGGTTACAAACTTAGCTCTGGACAAATCGTAACCTACCGTAACTGAACGAAGCTTGATGTATGAAGCGTTTTCCAGGAAAAGATCCTGATCTGCGCGATAAGGAACAACATTGCTCCACACGTTATAAATGGGATAGGTTTTTAAATTGTCTCTGGTTTCCCAAGAGGTAATCTCTTTTACCGAATTGATATCACTTGCAGATTCTTTATTTGCAAAATCATAGCGGGTGGCATCAAACTGATTAATTGCTTTCTGACCAATAGCAAAAAATAAATGAAAGTTCAGATCGAAGTTGCCATATCTGAAATCGTTCATCCAGCCCCCGATTAATTTCGGCATTCTATCACCACTAAACTGTTTGTCTTCATCTGTAATATTGAAATCGCCGTTATAATCTGCCCATCTCGGATCTCCAGCCTTAAGTGCCAGGCCATTGAACGTTAATTTTTGTCCATTAGCTGGATTGGTTGGTACCTCTGCATCAGAATTATAAATTCCATTGTTGGTATAAAGCCAGTAAGTTCCCACCGATTCTCCTACTTTCAACTTATTATCTCCAATAACAAGCTCAGTTAAACCATCAGGCAAAGCCGTTAGTTTATTAATGTTATAATTAAAATTGATGCCTGTTGTCCATGACAATGCTTTTTCGTTTTGAAGGATATTTCCGGTGAAGCTTAAATCAACACCTTTATTATTTATGGCCATTCCGTTTTTATAGATACTTGCGTAACCGCTTTCTGCTGATAGCGGAATGTTTAAGAGTTGGTTTTTATCATCACGATTATAAAAAGTTACTGCTGCAGATAGTCTGTTGTTTAACATGGTGGCTGATGCCGCTACATTAAAGCGATCAGTATAAGGTAGCGTTACGCCGTAACCCACCCAACCCGTATTGTAAGGACGGGAAATTCCTTGAAAACCACCAAAAGTCGGAATGGTTGGTTCTTCGTTCCATCCATATTCTGTGCGGTACTGTGGTCCTGCTCCAAAGCGGTCATCCACAAAAATTTTTGCCGATCTTGCCCATGAGACACCAAGTTTGAAGTCATCAAAAAATTTGTTATCGGTTAATAACTGGTTTTTCAGGTTCCAGTCTAAACTAAAAGCAGGTGTATTGATCCAACGGCTATCTGGTTGACCATTTGATGATCCATCTCTTCTTAAAATAGCCCCGAAAGACAACAAATCTTTGTATTTATATTTAACTGCTCCAAAGAATGAAACCAAGCCATTCTTCATCTTATCAGAATATCTAAACAAGTAGAAATTCCCAACAGCATTTAAATAACCGGGATCAGTATTCTTAGGATCGCCATTTACAACATTGATTTTAATAAAATCGCTACTGCCATTATATCCCCTTGCATAGTTATACTTATAAGCATCGCCTTGTAATGACTGGCCCAGTTCAAAATCGAAAGCATGGTTTTTATTAAGATCATACTTATAGGTTAACAGGTTGTTTAAACCGAAACGTTGATTATAGCCAAAAAATCCAGATACATAATTAACCCCATCCATTAAAGTTGTTGGGTAAAAAGCATCACGTAATCCTTCATTATAATCAAATACAACCGCTGTATTAAAGTTTAGCTTAGGCATTAATTTGAAATTTAATGCCAATGATCCGTTTAATAAGTTATTTCTGTTATCGTCAACAACCTTATTGTATTCATTTAAAAACAGCTGATAATTGTCTTTATTAGGCGACAAAGGGTTAGAAAAATCTGGCAAATACCTTACTTCGGCGAAACGATCACGTAAACTTCTGTTTCTATCTCTGTCCATTCTGGCCGCGTTCAAAAAACTTGATACGGTTAACCAGCTAAAAGGCATCATGTTAATGGCGAAATAAGCGTTATACTTCGTTAATGCGGTTTCGTCGGCATTGCTGGCATTTTTCATTCCGGTTCCGTAAAAGCGGAAATTTGCCCTTTCAGTACCACCTGTAATCCCTAAATTAACACCATAAATTTTTGCGTTTTTATAATACAAATCATTCCAGTTGGATTTTCCGAAATAATCAAGGTTGGTAGAATCCCTTAAAAAGCTGGCATAGTTATTATAATTGGCTGTTGAGGCATACTTCTGATAAAACGGTGTCCTGAAATTATTTTCAAATACCCCATTTACAGTCTGCACCTCACTGGCAGGCGCCATGCCTACATAGGAGTTTAAACTTATCTCCCGTAAACCGCTCTTTGCCGCCTTAGTGGTAATCCAGATTGCACCATTTGCAGCATTGGGGCCTAATTTTGCTAATGCTATAGGGTCTTTAAGCACCTCGATGGATTGGATATTATCTATATCAATGTTTGCCAGCAAATTGGTTGCAGGCCCAATCCTATTGTAATCATATTTCTGAACATCATAAGCAAAGGGATTGTCCTGAACGAGATATACACCATTGATATATACTGCAGGTTGTACATTATAAATATCCTTTTTCGTGAAAATCGGCGCTGAAGTTCCTTGTATAATCATACTCTGCTCTGTACCCGGTTCGCCCGTAGTCTCCTGAACATAAAGGCCCGCAATGTTACCTTTTAACATCTGTTGCAAAGACAGATTTGGGATTGCTCGCGAATATGATACCTTTAATGAATCCTGATTATGAGTAAATTGATAGTCAAATCCTGGAGCCCTACCTAAAGTTTTGTTTTTCAGGCTATCTTTTATAGTAGTATCCTTTGCAATCTTCCGATTTTTAGCGGTATCGATAGCAATTGCATGAGATTTCTCTACTACTCGCTTAACTTTAAAGGTATAATGATGGGCAAATAATACCGTATGTAATGATCTCGCCTTAACGGCAGAAAAACCAAAAATAGGTAACAATAAAGCACAAAAAATGCCTGTAATGATTTTAACCATTTTATTAGTTTAATTAAGTTTTTAGTATTTGAAGAAGAAAATGCCGGTCCTAAAACGTTGATTGATATTCAGGACTGTTTGAGCTTCTTGGGCATAGCAATGCCTGGGGACAAAGAGTAAAATTTTTGAACATAGAGATTAGGTTGTGATTAGTTTATAATATTATACAAGCTTGTTAGGCTTATATTTAGTTTGTTTGTTGTATTCGCATCCTGGTTAGGGATGTATATATTTTATCATGCACACCTTTAATTATGTTTTTATTAAAAAGGTGCTTTGGTTACGCTTAATAAAATAGGATAGTTTTTCTTGTTTGTTGATACAAGGTATAGATAAGAATTAATCAATTTTATTTTTTTTCAACGCAAACGTTTGATTAATTTTTCGTGTTTTTAAGCTTGTAATTAAATGATTCACAGCTTATATAAGAAATATTTAAAGGGTAATGGGAAAGCTTTATGCCTCATATTCTCCTATTATACCCTCATTTACCAAAATTAGGTTCGAATAGAATTCCCTTTACAAAAAAGCTACTTCACACAATCTCTTTAACAACTTTTATTACTTGTCAGATTGACAAAAAATAAAAGTCTAAAAATAGCGCTCAAATTATTTGAGCGCAAACGTTTGATTTTAATTAAAATATTGATAAACAGAGTGTTAAATACACATAAAATATGCGAACTGAATAAAAAAAAGACGAGTTATTTGATTTTAGCTTACTTTCAAAAGCATCCAATAACCAAAAATAATATACGCTTGAAATTTTCAGCAGCAGAAGGCGTACTTTCTGTTCTTTATGCGTTTTCGTTTCTGGTATTTACAATACTCATGAAGACAGGAAGTCTTCCTGTTTTAACCATTGCACATACTAATACTGCATTTTTTACATAATCCACTTGTAAAAAGACTTTAGATTTTCTAAATATCGATCTAATTGGAAAGTTCCACAGCCCCCGCTTGCATAACACTAAGCATAGTTCTATATTCGTTTAAGGAGCGTTAATTTAGATTCGGGGGACCAGCCGTGAGGCTAGTTCCCCGTTCTTATTTTAAACCCATAAACAAATTAACAATGGCCAATTCCATTGCTGATAAGCCTATATTATTTTCATTGCACTTCTGTTTAACCAACCTGATCATCATCCAGGTAACCTAAACCTGATTTTCATTTTCCCGGTTGAATTGCATGATTTTATTGCTTAAATGATTGATTCACCTGCCAAAAAGATAAAAAAAATGAAATTGGCGATTCTGCACACTTTTGATTGTCTAATTTCACAACATTTAGTAAAACCATTCGGCCTTTTTATCAGGTTTTTAAAGCCAAAACCTGGTTCAGCTCCAGGCGCTGATAGGAAAAGATAGTATCCCTAAATTTCTGCTATTCAATAAAGGAGTAACATGCTGTTTAGCAAATCATCACTTTTGCTTATATTTCTCATGCTAAACAAACTAAGCAAAAACTTATCTCATATTGTTTTGTTGTTAGTTTTGATTTAATTGAAAAAATAAGCTTCTATGGATTTAAACCCCTACTTTTTGAATAATGAATCGCTGTTATCAGTAATACAGGTTACTCCAACCGCCACTGCAATTCATGTTTCAGAAGATGCTGTAATCCAGTTTGCAAATGATGCCATGCTTAAAATCTGGGGGAAAGACCAGCAAGTTATCGGTAAATCATTAGCTGAAGCTTTACCCGAATTGAAAGGACAACCTTTTATTGATATGTTTAAAAGGGTTTGGAATGAAGGTTTAACTATTAAGGGCTCTGATACCGCTGCAACACTCAATATTGATGGAGTCTTAAAAACCTTTTATTTCGATTTCGAATATAGGGCCATCAAAAATAAAGCAGGTGATGTAATTTGTATTTTACATACGGCGATTGATGTTACGGATCGTTTTTTAAAACAGGAAGCCGAAAGGTTATCTACTGAGAAACAAGAAGCCCTGGAACGTGAACAGGCACTTAATGAAGAACTCGCCGCAACAAATGAAGAGTTAAGCGCTACCAATGATGAGCTCCTGACTACCCAGGAAACGCTCTCACAATTGAATATAGAACTCGAAAATCGGGTGGCCGAACGGGTAAAACAACTTTCTGAAAGTGAGAGCAGATTTAGAACCATGGCAGAGGGTACCGATATTTTAATTGCTGTTGGCGATGAAAATGGAAATGCCATCTATTTTAATAAAGCCTGGACCAAACTCACTGGCAGGAGAATGGAAGATTTACTGGAGTTTGGCTGGGTTGATCTTATTCACCCGGATGATAAAGAGATTTATCTAAATATTTATCTGGATGCTTTTAAACTGCGAACCACCTTTACCGGCGAATTTAGAATATTAACTGCCAAAGGCGATTATCACTGGCTGCTTGCGGTTGGCCCTCCCCGTTTTAATCCTGATGGAACATTTGCTGGCTACATTAGTTCCTGTACCGACATTTCTATCCTCAAAAAACAAGAGGAAGATTTACAAGCGCTCAATGAGGAATTGGCAACTATAAATGAAGAATTGATGTCTTCCAATGAGGAACTTTCATTAACCAATGATACATTAGGAAAAACGCAAAAACAATTAATTGAATCGCTGAATAAACTTACTGATAGCGAGCAAAAATTAATGCTCGCTATCGAGACTGGAAATATGGGAACCTGGAGTATCAATCCTGAAACCCAACGAGTGGATATGTCGAAGTTTGTAAAAGACATGCTGGGCCTGCCAATTGAGAATGATGTTGAGATTAACGACATCATGAAAGCTGTAGATCCGGATTATCATGACATGCTCTTTTCTGCATTGAAAAATGCACTTGAAACGCACGAAAGTTCGGACACAGAATATCCAATTACCAATTTAAAAAGCGGTAAACTCAAATGGGTTAAGGCCACAGGCCGGGTATTTACAGATGAGGATGGCAAAGCCGTAACTTACTCAGGCTTATTTATGGATATTACTGAACGTAAGCTGGATGAGATCCGAAAAAATGATTTCATCGGAATGGTAAGTCATGAGTTAAAAACACCTTTAACGGCCCTTTATGGTTATATTCAGGTGCTCCAACACCGTGCAAGCAAAGTTCAGGAAGACTATTTTATCCAGGCACTGGCTAAAGCAAACATCCAGATTAAGAAAATGACTTCTATGATTAATGGCTTCCTGAATGTTTCGAGATTGGAATCGAGCAAACTGCTCATTAACAAAAGCTTATTCAGGTTAGATGAACTGATTGCTGAAATTGTTGAAGACAGCTACATATCACCTTCTACACACCAGGTAATACTAAAACCTACCTGTGAGGTTTCGTTGCATGCAGATCGGGAAAAAATAGGTAGTGTAGTTAGTAATCTGATCAGTAATGCTTTCAAATATTCCGAAAATGGAACAGAGGTATTAATAAGTTGTGAGATTATTGAAGATCATGTTCAGGTAGCTGTAAAAGATTACGGCATCGGAATCAGTGCCGAAGATATTAAAAGCCTGTTCCAAAGATATTATCGAGTAGAAAGCAACCATACCATATCGGGTTTTGGCATTGGCTTATATCTTTGTTACGAAATTGTTCAGAGACATGGTGGTAGAATTTGGGTAGAAAGCCAACCCGGACAGGGATCTATATTCTATTTTACCCTGCCACTTGCTTAAATCTGATTGAAATTTTTAAATGAAGATTGGTGGCCAGCTGTAGGGCAGCAAAAAACGGCAGCATGTTTAAATACATTTTGCATGCTAAAGCCTGATAAATCTCCATGTTGATACTCTTCTACTAGCTTGTGTAGGCCGCGGGCCGAATATATACCGCAAAAAGGCTCAAAAAAAGAGGGATTTTTGTAGATCCAATAATCATAATCCGGATTTTGAGCTACCTTATCAATAATATTTTTGATGGTTTCTCCTTTCATTTCGATCATATCACAGGCTAAAATCAGCCAGTTGTTTTCCGGGAAGGCATTATGTGCAGACAAAATTCCCCGCAAAGGTCCTGGAGCATCAACCGCGTCATAAATAAATTGATCAGAGGGGAAAAACTTGTTGTATCGCATTTCCTGACTGGCATTGATACTCAAAAAATATTCCATCTCCAGCGCTTCGAAAAGGTTCGATACAATTTTTACCCAAGGTTGCCCGTTCTCAACGATTAAACCTTTATCCCGGCCCATTCGTTTGCTTTCACCTCCACAAAGTATTAAACCCTGCAATTTCATCATTTATGATCTGTATGTCCTAAATCCATTTCCGGGCTTACCATATCCCGCACCAATCTTTTTAACTCTTTAATTTCTGGAAATCGTTGCATTTCCTTCCTGTCGAAAATGGCCTTATCATCTACAGAAATAATAAAAGTCCCTCCGGTTTCACTCGGAATAAGTGTAACTCCTTTTATTTCCTCCGAAAAAGTAGTCAATAACTCCTGTGCCATGTATGCAGAACGTAAAAGCCAACCACATTTGGGGCAATATTCTATGGATATTATTGGTTTCATTTTATTCGTATCAAGTATTTAGCAGTAAGTGCTCAGTAGCAAGTATTAAGTAGCAAGTATCAATTTGTCAATGCCTAAATAAGGTTGACCAGTGTTAGTTTACAATTTGCATTGATTTTCCAATATTTCTTATTTTGCTCTTTTGCATTGAGGTTTCTTTAAGTTGGCGTTCAAATTTAATTGGTGTGAGTCTTTGTAACCCAATATGTGGTTTATCAAAGTTATAAAGTTTAACGCTTCGGTCAACTTCTTTTATCAGCTCATTAAGATTCCTGATCCTTCTGTGCTTTAGATAATTGTTTTTGATTACACCGTTAATCCTTTCTGCTTTACCATTTTCCCAGGCAAATTCACACATACTGTTTAATATTTTGTGTTGTCTGGTCAGCTTGAGGAACTCCTTGTCATAATACTGGCCTCCACCATCTGAATGGAAGATCAACCCCTCCAGGTTTTCCCTTTTGCGTTCTTTTAGTGCCATTCTTAAAGCAGGGAGTGTAGTCTGGTCGGTTAGCAACCTGCCCGAGGTATGGTGCCCAAGGATACGCCTTGAAAAGGCATCAATTATGAAGGTTAGGTAATAAAAACGTCCGTTCAACTCAAAATAGGTAATATCACTTTGCCAAAGTTGGTCGATATTGCTTAAACAAAGATTATTGGCAAGGTTCTCAAAGCGGGTAACGCCACTACTGTCGGTTGTCCTGCGCCAATTCTTAACCCGCTTAACGCTGAGGTTCTCACAGCTGCAATAGGCTTCAAATGCGTCCCGGCCGATCCCTTCAGGCATTAGCTTATAGTACATCGCACGGCTACTCATGGTAGGATGGTCATTCCTTAGCTGATGGATGATGGGAAGCAGGGATTCCCGGCATTCCCGATGGCAGGCGGTGCGACCAAGTTGCTGATGGAAGGCTTGCTTGCTTATCCCTATACTGGTGTAGAAGAAATTCATACTGTAGGAGAATCGTTGTCTGTTCCCCCAGAAATATCGGGCAGTCGGGTAGAAAGTTTTTTTTTAATATCCACACCATACATCTCTTCTGCGATTTCGATCTGCTTCTCACGAAAATCAAGCAGGATCTGCTTTTGTCCTACCATACGTTCCAGTTCTGCTACCTTTTTTTTCAGGGCAAGAAGCTCCTGGGTATCACTCTGGCTTTCAACTATCAAACGATCTTTTTTCTCTCTCATAATACCAAATTTAGCAATCCATCTGTAAACACTGGTGCGACTTACCTGATATTGTTTGCAAACATCTGATATGGAAGCCAGCCCACACTCTAGCTCCCTAACTTTCTGGACCTTGAAATTGTCACTAAATACTCGCATTAAACGCTCCTTAGAGTTTAATCCTAAAACTGTTGATGTTCCCATTTTTTATATGTTTAAAAATTTAAAAAACGGTCAACTTATTTCAGGCATCGACAATTATTAAGTATCAAGAGGCGATGAAATAAAAGCTTTACATCTAACCACTCAACACTAATTACTTAAATAAGCATTAAAGCCGTTTCGACTTGGGGCTTATTAGTTTATACTCACGACTGTTGACGACTTTCAGGTACCTAATGTAGCTAAAGTTTGAAAATTAATCGTTATAAAATCTGCTTTTGCAGCATCACACACCGGGCAGGTATATGCTGGCGACAATGAATCAAAAGGTACGCCGGGCGTTATGCCATTTTCAGGCTCACCATACTGTTCATCGTATATCGTAAAACAGTTCTGGCATTGTTGTACCCAATAAGTGCTGCTAGCTGTAGATTCCTGTTGTGATTCATCTGATTTGAGCTCAGTTCCAATAAGGTTATTTAAGCCCAGCTGGTCGTAATACAGGTTGCTTAAATCTGAAAGATGCTGATCTAATACTGTAAGTGCGAGCTTCCTTTTGTACACTACATAATTTTTCGAATTTGGATTAAAATCTGGTGTATAAAGAATATCGAACCTATCGGTAGCTTTTTTTGCTGATTTGGCATTGTTCAACAACCTTTTAATTACCACAGAGCCAAATAAACCACTTTTAGGTTGTGTTTTTATGGCAAAGCAAAGCCCGTGTGTTTTTAAATCCATGCTATCAAAACGCCTAACCAGGTAACGTTTTATCACCAATCCATCAGCAGAAAGATCTTCAACCTGCCAGTTTAATTCATTCGAAGCATGACGAACATTAATGTGATTTTTACCCAATACATAGCTCCAGTATTTTTGATCTTCCGCATCAATCCCCTTAATTAACATCGATTTCCAGGGGGTTGTATAAATTTTACCAATCTTAGTTTTCAGACAAATGGCACAAACATCCTTCAAAAATGCCAATGGGAACGTTTCGTCTCGCCTGTACACCCCTAGCCAGAACTTTTGTCCATATTTATTTAATCCTTCATAATAAGGGATGGTAAATTTTGGTAATTGCAGTTCCTCTATAACAGGTTGATGAAAGAATTGATAATTTTCCTGAACCCTTTCTCTCAAAAGACCTACAGTTGCACTTGATTTACTGTAAAAAACTTTCTCATCTGCTAAAATCACAGTCTCAATTGCTTTCGCTATGGCGGGAATATCAGCAGAATAAACCAAGCTTCCCCAATGCTGACTTTCCGTCATTTTAGGAAAACGGATAAATAAATACCAATAATTAGCGGTAGGGCTGGAAATAAAATTAATGTTCCCGGTAAAAAAGGGCACCAGATTTTGGGTGCTGTCAATAATGTTAACTTTTAAAGCCGGTTGATAATTAAAAGCATCCAATACATCTGCGTAAACACCTTCTGTTAACCAATTGGATCTGTTAAATAACTCATCAGTAACATAAGAACTTACAATGTTGGGATATTCATCAAAATTAACTTCATAATTAATTCTGGCGGTCTTAAGTTCGGCAATAAATTCATTCAGTTTTGGTTCTGCTACCGTGAGGTACAATTGCTGACGGGTTCCAAACTTAATGTCTTTAGCCTGTGCTGTTTCTGCCGCCTTAACAATGCTTAACAGATCTCCCGTAGATACAATTCCACCTGACAGATTGATTTTTACGATATTTTTTTGCTTGGTCATCCTGCTACCTCCAATTCATTAATTTCCTGTGAAAGCAAACGTTGTACTTCCGGCCTGCAAGAACCACATCCTGTGCCGGCGCCCGTTAAATTACAAATCTCTTTTAATGAGGTACATCCTTTGGCAATTTCCTGTTTAATATTCCCTTCGCCAACATTATTGCAGCTGCAAACCAATTTGCCAATTACAGGTGCAGCAGCTTTTCCGCTGCGCAAAAGCTGAAGGCGCTTTTCACTCAACTCTGTTCGGTTAGCAATCAATTCCTTAAATTCTAAAAACTCATTTTTATCACCAATCAAGATGGCTCCCACCAATCTGTCATGCTGAATAATGCATTTTTTATAATATCTTTTGGCCTGATCAATAAAAACAATCTCCTCATAATCAGTAGTATTCGGCCGTTCGGAGAGCCCCATGCTACACAAATCGAAACCATGCACCTTAATGATGTTCATCAGCAAAGTGCCTTGATAATAACTCGCTATATCTCCATTGAGATAGTGAGCCAATACGTCTGCTTGCTGCTCAGCGGCAGCAGTAATCCCAAATAGGCGACCTTCAAACTCTGCAATTTCTCCAATGGCGTAAATATCAGGATCGTTGGTTTGCAGTTTTTCATTTACAATGATGCCCGATTTAAAATCCAGCTGACACTCTTTACCCAGTTCAATATTAGGAACAGTACCAATGGCAAAAACGATCGCATCACAATTCAGTGTTCTTCCACTTTTTAAACGCAAACCAGTTACTTTATCCTGGCCATTAACCAGCTGTACTTCATCATTGTAGAAAATATCACATCCCTGATCAATCATCTCATCGTGCAGCATCTGGCTTCCTAAAACATCAAGCTGCCGGTCTAGGAAACGGGAAGAACGATGAACCACCGTTACCCGGGTATCACCTTCGCAAAGCGATGCAGCCAGCTCCAGTCCTAATAATCCACCGCCAACAATTACAACATGTGCATCCGGAGACAAATAAGTTTTAAAACTATCTGCATCAGGACGGCTTCTCATGGTAAAGATGCCTGGGAGCGGATAGATATTTTTGGGAAAGGCAGATCTGCTGCCAGTGGCCAGAATAAGTAAATCATATGGTGTGATATTACCTTCAGTATCTGTTACCGTTTTTTGCTGACGATCAATGTTGGTTACAGAAATCCCCTTCTTCATGTCAATCTGATATCCTGCCTCTTCCTCTTCATGCATTTTTACCAGCTGATCCCATTTTTGAGTTCCGGAAATGTAATCAGGTAGCATTACACGGTTATAAAAAGGTAAATTCTCCTTGCTGAATATGGTAATTTCGTCTGTTTGATTAAGCTCACGATAAGATTTCACAAAACCACAGGCTCCGGCACCTGCCCCAACAATTACAATTCTTTGTTTAGGTTTAATAAACTTTTGAACGCTAACCGCGCAATATTTAAAGTCGGGTTCTTTAGAAACCGGATCGAGCAAACTGTTTGTGAGGTTGTTAGTCCTATTTAAATCATTGTTCAACAGCTTTCCCCAGTGCATCGGCAGAAATACAACCCCCGGCTTTATTCCGTCACTCAATTTAGCTTTTAACCTCACCTCTCCCCTTCTGGATTTTACTTCAACTACATCGTCCTCCTTTATACTCAGTAGAAAAGCATCGTCAGGATGTATTTCCAGCATCGCTTTAGGGATATGCCTGTTAAGCTTATTCACCTTTCCCGTTTTGCTCATGGTGTGCCATTGATCTCTGATCCGGCCAGTTGTAAGCACCAGTGGGTAATCATCATCAATGGTTTCACTTGTATTCTGATCAGCAACGGGATGAAGGATGGCTTTTGAAGATGGCGTATAAAACTGTTTATCTGTAAATAATCTTTTGGTTTCTGTTGCGGCCCCTGTTTTAGGATATGGCCATTGAACTGTTTTCCGACTCTTTAATACACTATAATCTACGCCGGAAACGTCAATATTTGTACCTGCAGTTAATGCTGCGTGTTCTTTGTAAACAGCCTCATCGTTCTCAAAATCAAATCCCTGATAGCCCATTTTTTGTGCAAACCGACAGATAATTTCGCGATCCGGGAGTGCTTCTCCAGGTGCATCTATTACTTTAGATAGATGGCTGATTCTTCTCTCCGAATTAGTCATCGTTCCCTCTTTTTCAAGCCAGGTAGCTGCAGGCAAAATCACATCAGCGTAAGCTAAAGTTTCAGGTTTATTACTGATATCCTGAACAACTACATATTTGGCTTTTCTTAATGCTTTCTCTGCCTTTCTTACATCAGGCAAGCTCACCAACGGGTTGGTACACATGATCCAAATGGCTTTTAACTTACCACTTTCAAGTGCTTCAAACATTTCTGTTGCGGTTAAACCTGGTTGTGCCGCAATGCTTCCTCCTCCCCAAAACTTTTCCACTTCTGCCCGATGAGCAGGATTGTTCAATACGCGGTGAGCCGGTAAAAGATTAGATAAACCACCTACCTCCCTGCCCCCCATAGCATTGGGTTGCCCGGTTAAAGAAAATGGTCCAGAACCTGGTTTCCCAATATGTCCGGTAATCAGATTAAGATTGATAAGACTTAGGTTTTTATTAACGCCCACGGCACTTTGGTTCAATCCCATCGTCCACATAGTTAAAAAACCTTTTGATGCAGCGATGTATTCTGCTGCTAATTCAATATCTCTGGCGGGCACACCACAAATCTGGGCGGCTTCGTCTATGCTTCGTTCAAAAACCGATTGCTTGTATCGTTCATATCCCTCTGTGTGATGTTCTACAAAAGCATAGTCGATGTTTCCCTGTTCTATCAGAATCCTGCCGATTGCATTATTTAAAGTAATATCTGTACCCGGGTTAAGCTGCAAATGCAGATCCGCAACACTACAGGTATCGGTTTTCCGAGGGTCTATTACAATGATTTTTACATTGGGATTGGCCGATTTATGCGCTTCTACCCTTCTCCAAATGATGGGATGGCACCAGGCTGGATTTGCTCCTGTAACCATAAAACAATCAGCCAGTTCAATATCTTCATAGCAAATGGGTACACTATCTTCTCCTAATGCCATTTTATAGCCCACCACAGCACTGCTCATGCATAAACGCGAGTTAGTATCAATGTTATTGCTACCAATGAAGCCCTTCATCAGCTTGTTAACCACATAATATTCCTCCGTTAAACATTGGCCAGACATGTAAAATGCTACCGAATCTGGCCCATACTTATTGATAAATGTTTTAAATACGGCTGCTGTCCTTTCCAAGGCTGTATCCCAGTTAACCTTCTGTAATGGCATGTTCCTGTTAAACCGCATTTGCGGAAACAGCAAACGGTCTGAAGTATCGTTTGCAGTGTGATGCAGGTTCATCCCTTTGCTACAAAGCATGCCTTTATTTACAGGATGATCTGCATCACCTTCAAGACTAACTACTCCTTTTTTATCTTTGCTAACCAATATACCACATCCAGTACCGCAATAGCAGCAAGTAGAGGAGTATGTTTCTTTTCTATTCGTCGACATTTCTTAAGATTAGGGGAGAAATTGATTAACTTTTTGATTTTTATTAAGATTGCGCTACAAGAGGAGATTCCAAAACTTCTTCTTCCTCTGCTGAACCTTTGGTTGCAAACCGGGTAATTAATACCAATGCCGCAACAGCAATTACTACGTACCCGATGTATTGGAAAGCCTCTACATAAGTAATAGATTCAGATTTGAACAGGAACCCAAAAAGCATTCCGCCAACGTTACCACCAGCACCAACGATGCCACTAACCATCCCGGCGTTCTTCTCATTAATGAATGGAGTAATCGCATAAGTAGTTCCGTTAGCCATTTTTAAGAAAAGTGCAAAACCTAACATGGAAACAATGGCCATCGTTAACGAACCAGAATAGGCAAAGAGAATAATACCAATGCCTTCAAGAATCAGTAAACCTGCCAATAATAGTCCTTTACCCCTCATGCCGTATTTCTGGCTTACTTTGTCTGCGGCAATTCCACCTAAGGCCCTGGCAAAAAGGTTCATAAAGCCAAATATCCCGGCTAAAAATCCGGCAGTTGATTGAGAAAGGCTAAAAGTATCAGTAAAATGCAAAGCCGCTATACCATCAAAAGTGATTTCCATCCCGAAACAAACTGCATAAGCTAAAGCAAGCGACCATATTCTCCAATCTGCCAGCAAGCTCCAGTCAGTTTTAGAAGATGTTTTTTTGGCCCTATCGATTTCATCAAAATTACCTGCCGGAGTATCTTTAGTATATTTAAAATACAACCAGGCCATTATCAGCAATAAAACTCCAGGAAAAACCATGGCATAACGCCATGCCTGGGCATTAGTATAACCAAAACCTACAATTACCGAAAAAATTACAGGCATAAGCATATTGGTAATTCCTCCTCCAAGATTTCCCCAGCCACCTGCAACTGCATTGGCTGTTCCTTTTATTTTAGGACCAAACATCATTGAAGTATGAAATTGAGTAATTACGAATGAAGCGCCAATTACGCCAATTGCCAATCTGAATAATAAAAAAGTAGTGTAAGATTCGGCCAATCCTACTAACATTACCGGCAAAGCACCAACAAGCAATAGTCCGGTGTAAGTTTTTCTCGGCCCAAAGGTGTCGCAAAGTTTACCAATAATTAGTCTGGCAAAAATTGTTGCAGACACTGCAGCAATGATGGTATTGCCTACCTCCGATTTGCTCAATCCTAAATCAGCACGAATACTCGGCATTAGCGGGGCTAATCCAAACCAGCCAAAAAAGCATACGAAAAACGTTAGCCATGTAATGTGGAAGGTTCGCATTTGAGTGCCTTTAAAAGAAAATACGTTTAATTTTTCAAGTGGTTCTAGTTTGTTTGGGGTCATAACGAAATAAATTTAATGGTACAATTAATTAATTGGTAAGTAATAAATCTCTTCTCCCTTCTCAATTTCCATCTGATCAGCTGCTTGTATAGCCAATGCATTTGAAAATGTTCCTAATCTGATATCTCCAGAGCCGTTGAGTGGGCTTAATTCCAATGTTGCTTGTGGTCCTTTTATCGACACCGGAAAAAACTCATCAAAGCCTGTTCTTTTTTTTCTGCAAAAATCTACCGGTAGTTTAAAAATTGGCTTTGGGTCAAGGTTGAGACAGGTTCTTAAATAGGTATCAACAAATATTTTGAATGTTACCAGGCAGGAAAACGGATTTCCCGGTAATGCGAAAACCATTGCCCCATCCTTAATTTTTCCACACAAAACAGGTTTCCCAGGTTTGATGGCAACCTTATGAAATAAAACAGATACACCGAGTTGCGCTAAAATTGCAGGTACATAATCGGCATCACCTGCAGATACACCTCCTGTTAAAATCAGTATATCTTGTTTAAGATTTTGGCCAATTACTTTTTCTAGTTCATTTTTATTATCAAGAATATGCGCCTGGGTGGATACCTCAATATCATATTCGGCCAGCAGGGCTTTCAATACTGATAAATTACTATTGTAAATTTGAAAGGCATCTACCTTTTCACCTAACGCTTTTACTTCATCACCTGTGGTAAGAATAGCTACCTGTGGCTGTTTTTGAACAGCAACTTCTTCCTGCCCTAATGCAGCTAAAAATCCTATTGCTGAGGCATTTATCTTATAGTTGGCTGGAATACCCAGGTCACCTGCTTTCAAATCCTGACCTTTTAAAGCTATATTCTGCCAGTTGGAGCCTTTTTCGGTATGAATAGTAACCAGATTACCTGCTTCTGTTGTATCTTCTCTTCTAAAAACGGCATTGGCATCAACCGGAACAGCGGCTCCAGTCATGATTTTATAACATTGTCCGGCCATTAACTCGCTTTTTTGTCCCTGACCAGCGAAAATAGTCTCCACTATTTCAAAGTTTCTTAAGCCCTGTTCAAAATCCTTCAGCCTTATGGCATAACCATCTACTGCTGCCCTGTTAAAAGGAGGAAAGTCTCTTGTTGCAAATACGCTATCAGCAAGAACCCTACCCAGGCTGGCTTCCAGTTTAATTTTTTCTGTTCCAAAAGATTTGGCTTCTGCAATAATAATGTCTTGTGCTTGCTTGTAGTTTACCATTTTAATGCCCCCCTCCCTTCATCATTTTCCTGGCATGAAATACTGCTGGTAAAATGGCATCTAAACACTCTCTTACTCCGTCTGAGCTTCCCGGAAGGGTAACAATTAGTGTTTGATGAATGGACCCTGCCACTGCCCTGCTCATCATAGCCATTGGTGTACGCATTTGCCCATGGTTACGCATGGCTTCGGTAATTCCATCGGCATCTCGTTCCAATATTTCTTTAACCGCAGAAACGGTATGATCTCTTGGCCCTAAACCGGTACCACCTGTAGTAAAAATAAAATTTACATCTGCTGCAACCCATTCCAAAATCTGTTTTTGAATTACCGCCTTATCATCAGCAACAATCTGGTAGCCTGTAACATTTGCTTTAACTGCTGTTAAACGATCGCGAAGTATCATTCCACTTTTATCTTCCCGTGTACCAGCAGCAGCAGAATCAGAACATACCAACACTGCACAACTTGGGGAATTGTTAAAATATTTCTGCCGATCGCTTTTCCCGCCCTTCTTAGCCAAAAGTTTAACTCCAGTAATTTCTAGTATGGTATCTACCGCTTTAAGCATATCGTAAACTTCCAATGCAGCAACAGAAACACCCGTTAACACCTCCATTTCAATCCCGGTACGTCCGATTGATTTAGCTTCAGCCCAGATACTAATTCCAGTTTTACCTTTAAGGTTTTCTGGAACAGTATCATCAGCAGCACTAAAAAATCCGAATTGCACCTCCATACTATCAATACAAACTGGGTGACAATGCGGCAAAAGCTGAGGAGTTGCTTTTGCACCTAGAAATGCCGCTGCTCTAGCCACATCAAAGAGATTTCCTTTCGGCAAAAGATCTTTCCTGATCATGTCTATGGTTTCGGCACTGCAAAGCACATAAGCAACCGCCTGGGCTGTACGAAGTGTAACGGTTTTAAAACTAATGTCTCTCATGCTCGGTTGCGCTACTTATTGATCTACTCCTCGCTTACCTTATATATATAGGTATATAATTAAACAGCTATCGGACGTTCGTTAAATTGTTTAGCGGCAATGAAAGCCCTGGCTTGAACCACATCACCTATAATAATAATTGCTGGATTACTTAAACCTTCTTTAAAGGCTGCTTCCTGAAGATCCTTTACTTCACAAACCAGAGATTTCTGTTGAGGCATGGTAGCATGTTGAATAATTGCAGCGGGAACATGCCCCAAACCTGCTTCACTGTAAGTATGAGCAATTTCTGCTAATTTTTTCATCCCCATATAAATCACCACAGTAGCTGAGCTCCTCATGGCACATTTTAAATCATCCGACAAACTTCCATCACGTTTAGTTCCGGTAATTGCCCATAAGCTCTCGCTGATTCCACGGTGTGTTAACGGGATGTCTACAAATCCAGCACCCTGCATACTGCTTATCCCCGGGATATACTGTGCCCTGATCCCATTTTCTTCAGCAAAAAGTAATTCTTCAAAGCCCCTACCGAAAATAAATGGGTCGCCACCTTTTAAGCGAACAACCGTACTATGCGATTTGGTATACTGAACTATTAAATCGTTAATTTTTTCCTGAGGCGTACAATTTCTATAAGGTTGCTTACCTACATAAATCATTTTGCATGATTTTGGAGCAATTTTTAGCAATTCATCATTACTTAAGTTATCATACAGTATAACATCAGCCTTTTTCAAGACTTTAAAAGCCATTAAAGTAAGTAATTCCGGATTTCCTGGACCCGCACCCACTACATAAAGCCCAAAAGGTGATAATTTTCTTCTCATTACATTACGATTTAAATTAACATGGGATAAAAATCGTAATTATTTATCAAAAAATTAAATATTTTATGATAAAAATCATAAATATTATTGTTTTTAATTTAAAATAACCTATTTTTGAATATCAAATATCACAAAATATACACTTTCAATCTAAAAAAACACCAAAAAGAAAGACTAAACACATATAAAATCAGCAAAAAATAAAAATAAACCGAAAATTCAGACCAAAAACTTAAAAAACAACAAGATTTTATGAAAAAACAACAAATAATAGTCATTGGCAACGGAATGGTGGGATACAAATTCTGTGAAAAGCTAAAATCCAAGACTTCATCATTTAATTTGATTGTTTTTGGAGAAGAACCTAGAAGAGCTTATGATCGTGTTCATTTAAGTGAATACTTTAATGGTAAAACTGCTGAAGACCTTTCTTTATCTACAGAATCATGGTATGATGAACAGGAAATCACCCTATATCTTAACACACCTGTAACAGGAATAAACAGAACTGAAAAAAAGGTTTATGCAGCAAACGGATTGAGCTATGATTACGACTTTCTGGTTTTTGCTACTGGTTCTGCTGCTTTCGTGCCTCAGATTGCTGGTATTGAAAAGGAAGGTGTTTTTGTATATCGTACAATAGAAGATTTAGATCTCATTAGTGCGTACGCGCAAAAAGCGCAAACAGCTGCTGTTATTGGAGGTGGTTTATTAGGACTGGAAGCTGCTAAAGCTTTAATCGATTTAGGCATTTCAGAAACCAGCATCATCGAATTTGCACCTCGTTTAATGCCCAGACAGATTGATAATGCAGGTAGCGACATTCTTAAATCTAAATTAACCGACCTTGGTTTAAAAATTCTATTGAATAAAAACACCAGTCTCATTGAAGGAGAAAGCAGCATTACGGCTTTAAAATTCAGTGATGACTCTCACCTTGCAGTAGATATGCTGGTTATTTCGGCTGGTATAAAACCGAGAGACGAGCTGGCTAAGGCCTGCGGACTGGAAGTTGGTCAAAGAGGAGGTATAGTGGTAAATGAGAAAATGCAGACTAATGACCCTGCAGTATTTGCTATTGGAGAATGCGCCCTATATGACGGGATGATTTATGGCCTGATTGCACCGGGATATGAAATGGCGGAAGTAGTTGCTACTCATCTTTGCGAAAACGGGGATAAAACATTCAATGGTTTCGATATGAGTACCAAACTTAAATTAATTGGCGTTGATGTGGCCAGCTTTGGCGATAACTTTATTAACGAACCGGATTGCAGAACGATTGTATTTGAAGATAAACATAAAGGAATTTATAAAAGGATAAACATAAGTAATGACGGGCAATATCTTTTAGGAGGTATTTTAATTGGAGATGCAGCTGCATACAACATGTTGCTGCAAACTTCCACTAACAACATCCCATTGCCTGAAAATCCGGAGGAACTTATTTTAGGATCACGGGGTGGTAGCGAAGGATCAGCCTCTGGCGGAATAGAACACTTACCTGATTCTGCTTTAATCTGTAGTTGCGAAGGCATTACTAAAGGCGGTATATGCAGTGCCGTTACCGATGAAGGGTGTGAAAACATAGATCAGATCAAGAAATGCACAAAAGCGGGAACAGGATGTGGAGGTTGTGTCCCAATGGTGAAAGATTTAATGCTTTACACCATGAAAGCCCAGGGAAAATATGTCAGAAATGTAATCTGTGAACATTTTAACTACAGCAGGCAAGAGCTTTATGATCTTGTTCATATTCATGAGATTAAAAGCTATGACGAGGTACTCGATAGCTTAGGCAAAGGAGATGGATGTGAGGTTTGTAAACCACTGGTTTCTTCTATCCTGGCGAGTTTGTGGAATGAGATGATCCTGCAAAAGGGTAATGATACTGCTCAGGATAGCAATGATCGCTTTTTAGCTAATATTCAAAAAGGCGGCTCTTATTCTGTTGTGCCAAGAATACCGGGAGGAGAAATTACGCCTGAAAAATTAATCGTAATTGGACAAGTTGCTCAAAAATATGGATTGTACACTAAAATTACTGGCGGACAAAGGATTGATTTATTCGGTGCACACCTGAGCGATCTGCCAAAGATATGGGAAGAATTAATCGATGCAGGATTTGAAAGTGGACATGCTTACGGAAAGGCCTTAAGAACTGTAAAAAGCTGCGTAGGAAGCACCTGGTGTAGGTTTGGATTACAAGACAGTGTAAGTTTTGCCATTCAGGTTGAAGAAAGATACCGGGGTATACGGGCACCGCACAAGATTAAATCGGCGGTAAGTGGTTGTATTCGCGAATGTGCAGAAGCCCAAAGTAAGGATTTCGGTATCATCGCAACGGAAAAGGGTTGGAATTTATATGTATGTGGTAACGGCGGAAGTAAGCCGCAGCATGCGCTTTTGCTGGCAACAGATTTAGATAGCGAAACCTGTATTCAATATATTGATCGCTTCTTAATGTTTTATATCCGCACTGCAGACCCGCTAACCAGAACAGCCACCTGGCTAAATAAGATGGACGGTGGAATTGATTACTTACGCAATGTAGTAGTGAATGACAGTTTAGGAATGGCCAAACAGTGGGAAGCAGAAATGGAAGGCTTAGTTGCAGCATACCAATGTGA
The DNA here is from genome assembly GCF_965279535.1 of Pedobacter sp. NCBI lineage: Bacteria > Pseudomonadati > Bacteroidota > Sphingobacteriia > Sphingobacteriales > Sphingobacteriaceae > Pedobacter > Pedobacter sp. Next base: position 4,962,017 of record NZ_OZ257244.1, on the reverse strand, counting down.
ATGGAAAACCGCTATTGAAAACCCAGCCATCAGAAAAAGATTCTCGCATTTTGTAAATGCACCTGAAGAAAAAGATCCAACAATTCAATTCGTCGACATGCGCGGCCAAAAACGTACAGAAGAATGGAAAACAGCTTAGAAAATCAGACCTCAACCCTTAACGGACTTGATAACATGGAAACAACAATTAACTGGCTGGCTGCATGCCGTGTTGAAGATGCAGTAGAAAATGGTGGTGTGTGTGTAAAACATGGAGATGAGCAGATTGCTTTATTCTATTTTACCCGCAGGAATGAATGGTACGCTACTCAAAATGAATGCCCGCACCGCAAGCAAATGGCACTTAGCCGTGGAATGATCGGATCTACTACTGATGAACCTAAGGTAGCTTGTCCGTTCCATAAAAAAACATTCTCCTTAAGTACAGGAGAATGTTTGAGCGGTGATGAGTGTGCCATCAAAACCTACCCCGTAAAAGTAGAAGATGGGACGGTTTTCATCGGTTTAAGTGCCTGAACAAACCATAACTCAAAATAAACAACCTAAATTATGAAAGTTAAAACTTTTACTCCATTAGCAATTGCATTGTCCTTAAATTTTTTCGGCCCAAAATCAAGCGCACAAAACACAGCTACACAAACCAAATTGGTATTGTTTGAAGGAATTGTTGCAGCAGGATATGTGGACCATGGCGCCTACATTAACTTTACAGGCCCAGGTTTGAAAGTAACTAAAAAACCATACATGCTGTTAATTGGCATGTTACCGAGTTTACGCATCAAGGAAGACCAGGTAGCGGCTGGCGCAACTAAAAATTCGATGCTTACCCCTAATTTAGGATTTGGCTTAACCGCCGCCTTTAAACACATTGCATTACAATTACCATTCTATTATAATACTAAAACGAGCACTAAAAACGGTTCATGGAAGCTGGGTGTGGGACTAGGCTACAAACTGTAACGATTTCCTGGGCACGTCCATCCAGCGTGCCCAATTCGTTTGCCTTAAACTCCCTCTTCTGTTAATACCCGCAATTTATCTTCGTCAAGGATTCCTATCCCCTTTCCCTTCAATACAATTAACCCTTCCTGGACCAGCTCATTCATCGTCCGGAATACAGTTTCATAAGTTGCACCGGTGTAAGCCGCTAAATCCTGGCGACTTAACTCAACTGCAATGCAATCTTCCTGATTTACACCAAACTGTGCACGTAAACTGAATAGCGCTACGGCCAGCCTGCTTTTCACCGACATCAATGCCAGATTTCTCATCTTTCTTTCCGAAGTATTCAACTCATCGGCATAAAACAACAATAATTCGAATGCGAATGCATGATTTACTTTTATCGTAGCCATAAAAAAATCAATATCTACATAACAAAGGGTTGTTGTTTCCAGTGCGGTGGCTGAAATGGGATAAACTGCGTGTTCGCTTTGTATCCCCCTGTGTCCCAGTATTGCACCTCCTCTGGCAAAGCGCAAGATCAATTCTTTATCACCCCACTTTTTATGCACTTTAACATTACCGCTGGTTACAAAATAAACTCCTGTAACCGGTTCGCCTTCTTTTATGATTATCTCTCCCTTTTTTGCGATGAAGTTTTTCCGATGTCCTTCTATGGCTGGCAACCACTCTTTAAGAACAATTTGACACATGAAACAGCTTTTATGATCGCAACTTTTATCTTTCTTCATTATGCAGGGATTAAGATTGGCAAAATTAGTATTTAGCATGGAGTAATTAGTAAAAAGTATACAGTTTAAAGTAGATAGTATCAAGTAAATAGTATCAAGTATCAAGACTGGATGATTAAACTCGGACTTTCGGACTTTAACGTTGTATCAGGCAGCTAGTATAGATTTCTAAGTATCAAGTACTAAGAATAAAGTATGAAGACTGGATAATTAAAACTCGGACTTTCGGACTTTAAAAACGAAAAAGCCAGACAACCGATTAAGATTGCCTGGCATACTAACTAACCATAGAGAACGGGATGGATTAATATCCCGGATTTTGTTCTAAAACAGCATCTTTATTCAATTGAATTTCTGTTAGGGGAATTGGCATTAATAAATGTTTTGCAGCTAATCCTTTAAGTGGCTTTGCAGGATCGTTGCTATTTAAACGGGTAGCACGTTCTACCAGCGTACCCGTGCGCATTAAGGTCATGCGGCGATTTTCTTCCCCGATTAATTCTCGTGCTCTTTCATCCAAAATAAAATTGAGATTCATATCTGAACCAGCAACTTGTCCTTTAGCTGGATATTCCGGAAATGCTCTTTTCCTGAGTACGTTTATGGTATTAGCTGCATCCTGCAACTTACCCTGCTTCATTTGAGCCTCTGCTAACAATAAATACGTTTCGCCCAAACGCATGAGGATAAAATCTTTAATCATGGCAAAACCAAAGCTATCATTAGGATCAAATTGGTTCCATTTGGTTGTCATCGGACAGATTTTAAACAAAGTATCTGGTCCGGTGTAAGGAATTTGTTTGCCAAAATTTGCATTTCCCGGCGTATTGTAATAAAATTTACGACGAATATTATATTGTGAATTTCGGATATCACCATCCTTGTAAAGACCGTAAATCACCCAATTACTGAGTCGTAACCTGGCAATCCCCCTCCCTCCAAGTGAATCGGCAATTGTCATTCCGGCAATATTATAATAGGCACTCACCCAAACCCGGCGTTGTTGTGGGCTATTGGTGATACCTCCTACCACACTGGCTGGGTTTTCCTGCTCTAGTGTCCAGATCACTTCCCTGTTACTTTGTGAGCGACGTTCGTTTCCGTATACGAAAATATCCGAATAATAATCTCCCGGAGATCCTGTTTTAGCTCCAAAACGGCTACTAACTAAACTAAACTGACCACTATTGATAATTGCCGCTGCTTGTTGTTCTGCCAGATCATTTTTACCCATTCTCAAATAAACTTCTGCAAGCAATTGCATGGCCATATATTTATTGGCACGACCATATAATTTACCTTTTGAATTGGTTTTTACAGCTTCAATATCTGGAAGGTTAGCCGCAGCAAAGAGCAGATCGTTTACAATAAAGTTGTTTACTTCATCCAAAGGAGCCCTAACAAAATCTGTTTTGGGTGCTGACAATGCATGTTGTACCAAAGGAACTCTGCCGAAACAGGTAGCCAGGTTGTTGTAAGCATAAGCCCTAAAAAACTTCGCTTCGGCACTGATTGCGGATTTGCCTTTAGCACTGATAGTTGTTAATCCAGGACTTTCAACGCCATCTACAATGATGTTAGTTAAATTAACCAGAATATAATTGCGGTTCCAGGTTGTCCCTGCTGCTGCATCTGTTGGCGTTAATTGTGTATAATCGTAATAAGGAATTTCAATTCCTTCCTGATTGGCAGTAGCGTTCGCCACATCTGTTCCCACTTGCCAAACAGATGGCCAGCCTTGCCTGTCAGAAGCAGAAAAAATAGTACTGACATGATTATACAAACCTACCAATGAAGCTTCAAAACCTAATGAATCACTTAACGTAATGGGTGTATAGGAAGAGAAAGGTTTTTCATCCAGAAATCCCTTTTTGCATGAACTTAAAAACAACAATACAATTGCCAAGCCCGAGAAAAATATATTGATAAACTTTTTCATAATTTGTATTACTGATTAAATTATTTAAGCGAAATATTTGCTCCGAAAACAAAAGAACGGGTTAAAGGATAGTTGTTAAGCCAACCATCAGAACCCCGGGTGATGTACGTGTTTTCAGGATCCCAGCCAACCCATTTGGTAAAAGTATGTAAGTTTCTTCCGCTGGCGTAGATTGTTAATCCACCCAAATGAAGTTTATCCAAAATCTTTTGCGAAAACACATAACTGGCGGTTATATCCTTAATCCGGGTATAGCTGGCATCAGAAGCATATGCATAACCTCTTGTGTTGTTGTAAGAAAGCGCAGGCCTGCTGTCACTCGGATTGGCAGTTGTCCAGTAACCTATTTCTGCCGGAGTATTTCTTCTTCCTGTTTCATCTCCGTAATTTAAATCGGTATTATTTCTGGTCATACCTTGAGCGGTTTGAATAAAAATACTGAGATTGAAGTTTTTATAGTGAAAGGTATTGGTTAATCCACCGGTCCATTTTGGAGCTGTTTGACCTAAAATCTCTCTGTCTTTATCGGCTGTAATTACACCATCTCCATTGAGGTCTGCAAATTTTAAATCACCTGGTTTTGATCCTGGATCCTGTTTAGATGGATCCTCACCAGTTTGCCAGATACCCGTCATTCTATAATCATAGATTACGCTGATGGGCTTACCTATAAACCACCTGTTCCCCAAATCATCTTTACCATCTCCATACAAGTCGACAATCTTATTTTTGTTTGTGCTAAAGTTTATGGTACTTTCCCATTTAAAATCGCCATTAGCGATATTTTTGGTGTTTAAAGTAAGTTCGATACCCTTATTGGCTACCTTACCTAAGTTATCCAGCACACGAGTGTATCCGGTGATGATAGGCAGACTTCGGTATAAGAGCAGGTCATTGGTTTTGCCGCTGTAAGCATCTAACATACCTGATATGCGTCCTTTGAACAAAGAAAAATCCAATCCAATATTGGCGGTTGTGGTACTTTCCCAATGAAGATCGGCATTACCCAAATTACTGGGCACTACACCAATGGTGCTGATACCATTAAATGGAAATCTTACCGCACCTTCTACCGTAATGGTTTGATAAACATTTACCCCCTCATTACCAGTTTTCCCATAAGATCCTCTCAGTTTCAGGTTATCCACAACAGCGTTGTTTTTCATAAATTCTTCGTTCGAGATATTCCATCCCAAGGCTACTGAAGGGAAAATTCCATACTTAGTGGTGTTGGCTCCAAACACAGAAGAGCCATCTCTTCTGGCCGTTGCCGTGAACAGGTATTTGCTGTCGTAAGAGTAGTTAACCCTGGCCATTTGAGAGTTTAAACGGTATCTGTCGGCATAAGATGAGCTGGTTTGTGTTGACCCTGCTCCTAAATTATTGTAAGACAATTCGTCGTTAACAAAACCTACTGCTCCTGCAGTTGTGGTCGAATACCTTCTTTGCTGTGCACTGTATAGTCCTGTAAAATCAAAATGGTGTTTTTTAAAATCTCTGCTATACGTTAGCAAATTTTCAATCGTATAACTTCTGGTTTGAGCATAAAAAGTGGATGCCGTTCCTAAAAGATCATTGGCTTTTCTACCTACATAAGAGGCTGAATTTTCTGGAAAAAAGGTATATCCACCATTTAAACGATACTTAAGCCCTTTTAATACGCCAGAGAATTTAATCTCTGCATAGCCATTGCCGTTTAAGTTTGTTGTTCTGCTAATTCTATCCGTTAATAAACCAAGTAAGGGATTCGTATAAAGCTGCTCGGGTTCCATTGGATAGATTTTATATTCACCCTTATCATTGTAAACCGGTGCATAAGGACTCATAGCCGTAGCGAAAAGCAGATTTGCTCGTCCTCCATCGTAATTATTCCCGGCAAAAAACAAGGAAGTACCTACAGTAAGAAAATCCGTTACGTTCACATCCAAATTTGATCTTAAACTCGTTCTGTTAAATTGATACCCCTTTACCGGTCCTTTCTGGTCTAAATAGCCTCCGGAAATAAAATATTTGGTATTCTCTGTTCCACCAGAAATGCTGAGGTTATGATCTTGCATTACACCTGTTTGAGTTACCGCATCAATCCAGTCGGTAGTAATACCTGCTTTATAGTTAGGAAGTTCTCCAAAGTTAGGCACCGGACTGGTTTGTGTCTGGCCGGTTTGTTTCATATAATCGGCATATTTTTGCAGGTACTCTTCTCCCGTGCGGGGTTCGAGCATATGTGCAATATTTTCGACACCTGCATAGGCATTATAACGAATAATCGGTTTACCGGTAAGCCCTCTTTTAGTGGTTACCAGGATAACCCCATTGGATCCGTTAGTACCATAAATTGCTGTTGAAGAAGCATCCTTAAGAATCTCAATAGATGCAATATCATTGGGATTGATATCATTCAAGGAACCACCGGTTTTAGTTAAGGGAACACCATCAACCACTACGAATGGCCCTGTACCTGCTGTAATTGAATTTTGTCCCCTAATAAGTGCTGCCGGCTGGCTTCCAGGGATTGAAGAACTGGAGGTAATGGTAACGCCTGAAACAGCACCCTGTATGGCCTGCAAAACATTGGTAACCGGTAGTTGCGACAATCGTTCTTTAGGTACAGATGCTACCGCCCCGGTAATATCAGAACGCTTCTGCGTACCATAACCTACTACCACTACATCATTTAAACTTTTGCCAGTATCTTCTGCAAGGGATAAATTAATGGTGGTTTCATTAACTACTGTGATGCTTTTAGTGGTATAGCCGATAAAACTAAATTCGAGAACAGCACCTTTTACTGTACCAATCTTATAAATTCCATTACCATCTGTAGCCACAACATTCGTTGATCCTTTGCTCCTTACTGTAACCCCTGGTAATGGCATTCCCCTTTCATCGGAAACTTTACCTGTTATGGTTATCCGGGTTACATCCTGTGCCTTCAACCCCTGAAGATTGAATAACATGATCAATAAAATTATAGGAGAACATAGCGCATGCCGGGCCTCTTTTAAAAATTCTTTTTTCATCAAATTGTATTTTATATTTAGTTAGTATTTGGTTACTCCTGACAAAAGGAAAGCAAGAAACGACACTTTGTATCGCAGAAGGGTTTAGGTGAATAGCTCCATAATTTTAATATTTGGTTATAACAAATTAACTACTAAAATTACTGCTGTAGTGAGGGGTAATACGGTAATTAATAGGGGTTAAATTGTGATTTTACATTAAAAAAACAGCATTTAACCCCTTTTTTGAGTTTTCACGTTCAAACTTAATCGTTAGTTTAACGTTTAATTTTTTAGCTCATTAAGGATAGGGCCTGATCGTGTAGAAATGGTTTTGGCTTCTGGCTTCAATAATTCAAAAACAGTAATTTCATTCTTTCCTTTTTTCAACCATTCTGCCGGCAGATATAAGGTTTGTTGAGGACCGATTGACCAATACTTACCCAGGTTATGCCCGTTAACCCACACTATTCCCTTACCCCAGGTTCTCATATCCAGATAGGTATCACCGATCGCTTCTAATTCAAATTGGCCGCTTTTTACAGTTGGCTGTCCGGTATTTACGGGAGAAGCCCCAGCTTTATTTTTAAAATAGCTGATATCATTAAATGGCAAACTATACATTGCCCAGTTAGAAACTATCCTCCCATCAAATAACACATTTTCAGTAATTCCTTTCTTATTCTCCAGGAGATACTTACCAAAGTTAACACGACCCATATTTTCTACGAGAATGTCTAGCTGTACATCACCTTGTGGAAGCGTAATCTGCAGGCTGTCTTGAGTTAATCTTCGGTCTAAAACACCTACCTTTTTTTTGTTAAGGAAAATCACCGCGTAATCACGAAGCTCATTAAGTTTGAGCATCCCGCTTTTCCCCCCCTTAATTGTTGTACTGTACAACACATAGCCATAATCTTGCTTTAAATCTTCGAAAGATAATGGTTTAACATTTTTAACGGCAGAAGGCAAAGCTGAAAATAAGCCTGTACTCTTGTTCAGTGCAACGGAAGGAATAACAATTGTTTTTTTATCTGCAGGAATGGCGGGCAAAACCTGTCCCTCAGGAAGATGTTTTTCAATAACGGCCCTGAATTGCCTGAATTTTTCTGTTGCATTCCCTGCTTCATTCAGGGGCGCATCATAGTCGTAGCTACTGGTTTGTGGTTCATAAGGAGAAATATCCTTGTAATTTGCTCCATTCATAAAACCTCTTGTACTGCCGCCGTGGAACATATACATATTGATTGAAATACCTGCCGCAAGTACAGAATCGAGCTTACCTGTATACTTTTCTGCCGGCACGGTGTGATGAGCTGTTCCCCACCAATCGAACCAGGCAGGATACCATTCAGCTATAAAATAAGGCCCTTTTCCATGATGCAGGGCTGCAATTTTAGATTTTACTATAGCTGGCTTATCCTGTCCATTGATTGCAGGTAATAAACCTGGCAAATGTCCGTCTTTAATGTCGGCTTCCGGATCGCAGGTATAAAGCAAGCCATCAAAACCTGCCTCTATAAACATTTTACGGTTAATTTCCAGATACTCTTTATCCGAACCATAAGAGCCATACTCATTCTCAATTTGAACCATTAGTACATTACCCCCATGATTTACCTGCAAAGGGGCCAGTTGTTTACCCACCTCAGTAATGTACTTTCTGTATTCGTTGAGGTATTGTTTCTCTCTGCTTCTTACGATTAGCCCCTTTTCATTTTGCAGCCAATAAGGATAACCTCCAAACTCCCACTCTGCGCAAACGTAAGGGCTTGGGCGCAGAATCACCCAAAGGCCTTCCTCTGCCGCTATTCTTACAAATTCTGCTACGTTGTTATTGCCAGAAAAATCAAATTTGTCTTTCTGAGGCTCATGCAAATTCCAGAAAACATAAGTACCAATGGTATTTAACCCCATGGCCTTCGCCATTTTCATTCTATCTCTCCACGCTTCCTTCGGCACTCTGGGATAATGTAATTCTCCTGATATAATTTGAAAGGGCTTCCCATCCAGCAGGAAATCATTTTCTCCTAATTTAAATTCGTGTGATTTTTTCTGACCAAATGCCAGCATAGAAACACACAACATGACGGCTAATAAGATGTTTTTTTTCATAGATATTGGGGTATTAAATGATTCATATTTGATTTTTTTGGCATAAAAAACCTCCAATCCACTTAATTTTAAGCAGTTAAAGATATTTTTAAGAAATTTTAGTGCTTTGCGCTGGTTTTATTTAAAAACGCTTAGGTTCCATTTGTCCATCCACTTAATTTTGATTTTATCGGCTTCAAACTGTATAGGTAACCATAGATAACGACCATCTATTGCATCTTTAGGCGCCCATTTGTCAGCCATAAAGATAAATTGACCTTTTTTCCCGGGCGCAGGCAAAACGTGGGTACTTTGTCCGCCAAAAGTCTTACCTGCACCTTCTCCTTCGCAGGGATTACCCATAAACGTCCATGGCCCCCAAATAGATTTCGCTTTAAACCACCTTGCAGGATTGGGCGCCCAACCAGTACAGCCCGATCCAACCATGTAATACACATTGTCTTTTTTAAAGAGTGCGGGTGCTTCAGTTTGCTGGCCAACATAAATCCGGATAAACTTTCCAGTATGGCTGAGGTAATCAGGGCTTAACTCTGCCAGATGCAGTGTAAAGTTTTCTTCTGAAGAAAAAACATGATAGGCTTTACCATCATCATCCACAAAAACAGTCATGTCTCTGGCCATTTGCCCACCGGGCAGATCTCTGCAAAAAAAACCATCTACCTTGTCTTTAGGTTGTTCACAATTTACTTTTTCGGCATCCGGGGTTCCTTCAGCATAGAAGGGCTGTTTATTGGGATTTGGCCGATAACTTTTGATAAATGTATAAGGTCCTGTGGCTTTATCGGCAGTGGCTACCCCTGTACGGGCAGCAGCATAGCCTTTACCCAAAAGTTCCAGGTGGAACCACATTACAAATTTCCCTGTCTTTTTGTTGTAAACCACTTTTGGTCTTTCTAAAATACAGCCTTTTGCAATATCACTATTGGGATCATCAATTACGGAAAGGGCAATCCCCTCATCTTTCCAGTTGTATAAGTCTTTCGAAGAATAGCAATGAACGCCTACCTGTGCGGTATTGCCCAGTTCACCTGCTACTTTATGCTCTCCAAACCAATAATATATCCCTTTAACATTCACAATTCCACCACCATGGGCATTGATATGTACCCCTTTATCGTCTTTCCAGACCTGACCAGGATTAAAATCGGTATATGATTGTGCTTGTGTATGAAGACTAAAACCAACACATAGTATTAGTCCCATCAGGTAAGATTTAGCTTTTATCATGTTCTATCGTATATAAAATTCAACATCTTTTTAATCTTTATTTCAAACCAGCACTGTGATCATTTGGAAAATCCTCACCACTCCAGATTTTTTGCGCAGACCATTTTACTGCAGGTCCTGACCAAAACTGATCGGTTTCGGGCAAACCCAGCGGAAGGAAAATATTGGTACAGATATATGGACTGCCTTGATTATTATAAAAATCGCCAAGGTTCGGTTGATCGCCATACAAACCAATCGTTAGCCAACCATTTTTATAAGTACCCGGACTTTCTAATGTTTTCCTGATTACCGCTGTTAATGCACCACGTACCTGCTCAGGGCTTAATTGTTTGGGTAATGCTTTTCGCCATGCCATATCTGCAAGGTGATGAAAAGCTGCGCCCCGATAAACAATAGACCTGCCGGTTGCAGGATAGGTTCCATCTGCATTAATTAACCGCTCCTGGATGACAGCATATCGTTCATTCCGTTTCTTTATCTTATCGAACATGGGATTATATGCAGAGGTTTTCTTACCAATAATATCAACTAATGCAGCTAAATAGGGATGAATAACATAGCTATTATAATAGTCAAAAGCATAACTTGTACCATCAGAATACATACCATCGCCAACATACCATTGTTCTAATTGTTGTAAGGCATAATCTACGCGCATAGGATCCCAATCAAAGCCATATTTAGCTAAAAATGCTTCGTTCATGGCTGAAAAAAGCAACCAGTTGGAAAATACTGGCTTAAACCGGCGCGTGGTTTGAATAGATTTAACCAGCAGTTGCTGATTTTTCCTGCCTATATTTTCCCAAAGCCATGGGGCACGCACAAAGGCATAGGCTACATAAGAGGCATCTACCAGTTGTTGCCCACCTATATCGAAATTCATAAAATCTTTTGCATTGGAATCTAGAGCATTGTTAATGCCTTTTAAAGCCCAGTCGCGATACTGTTTTCTTAAAGCTATTTCTTCTGCAGAGCCTCCTTCCAATTGTAACCAGGGTGCTATTCCGCTCAAAACCCTGCCCAGCACTTCTACATACTGCACTTTTATGCGGTGCTCTTTGTTATCAATATGTACGGAGGTTACTTTTGGCATGGCAATCCTCAAACTATCCTGCGCAAGATTATACAACACCGGTTTAACCATCTTATCCATTTGTTGCAGCCAGAACTGCCTATCTGTTAAATAACCTTGTTTTTTACTGCTTTTACCTTTTTGAGCAAAAGTACTCGTAGAAGCCAAAAGGATTAACAGGATAAAGTTTAAGGATTTACTCATAATCGTTTTCATCAATTTTTTATTTTTTCGGTGCTAAGAATTTATACATTTCACAACCAGCCAATAAAAAAGCACCTACACCAAAGTTGGCCGTAGAATTAGCATCGACAACTTGCCCGGGGATGGCCTTCTCACCGATGGGCTGTACATAACCTACCTTCCCGTTACTTTGAACGGCAGTTTGAGTTAAATATCCCCAGCCTTTCCGGGCGGCTGGGAAAAATGTTTTCTCTTTGAGATAACCTTTATTAATTCCCCATAACAAACCATAGGTAAAAAAAGCAGTTCCACTTGTTTCTGGCCCAGGTGCGTGCTGCGGATCGAGCATACTTCTGGTCCAATACCCCTCTTTTTGCTGACTTTTTACTATGGCTTTGGCCATGTTAAGATATTTGTTTAAAAATGCTTTACGATGAGGATTATTTTCAGGTAAATCCTGAAGTACCTTGGCCAATCCTGCAAATACCCACCCATCACCCCTGGCCCAAAAATCCTTCATTCCGTTTACACTCTTGTGTTTAGGATAAACATATTTGGCATCACGGTAATATAATTTAGCTTCATTGTCATACATGATGCTGTTGGCATAAGTAAAATATTCGTACAACTTATCCAGATATTTCGCATTACCAGTTGTTTTATAGAGTTTAGTCATTACCGGCATCACCATATATAATCCATCTGCCCACCACCAGTAATCGTTATTAGGCGTACTCATTTCATACTCCATTACCTGTTTAGCACGTGCTATTTTATAATCTTTTGGATCCAAATGATAGAGGTCTATATAAGTTTGAAAGCAGATCTGCCAATCGCCAAAAAGCACATGATCATCCGTTTCACCATAATTGTATTTCCATTTGGTTGTATCGTTAGCTTTAGCGCCCATCCATTGATTATGCTCAGCCCAATCTTCTGAATATTTTCTAAAAACCTGATTTTTAGTCAATTTATAAAGCTCCATATTCCCCGTGTGATAGGCGGCATGATCCCAAAATGCCCTGACTTGCGGTTTATTGTTTTCCTGCCAGTAAACATTTACTTTATTAATTACTGCCAGCACCTCCTGCTGTGTTTGGCCAAAAGCCACTTGAAACAACAGCATTAACGTTGTAGCACAAATTAAAAGCGGTTTAAAACGGTAATATAATCGGCTTTCTTTCATGTTTGGTTTAAATGTGGTTTAAATATTTATTTCACTAGTCTAACTTCATAAACACTGGCAGTTTCACTATTTTCTTGCGCCTCAAACCGAATATTTATCGTTTGTCCCTTCGTCAATAAATCATTATCAATGGGATAATTCTGCGTATAAAAAACATCACCAAGATTTTGCTGCAACTTCACCGTGGCAACTACTTTCCCGTTAATCAGAATTTTAAAGTTTCGGCCAATTTCTTTACCATAATAAGTTAGTTGAAGTGCTTTCGCCAGATTTTCTTTGTCATTAAGTTCATACGAAAACCAGGTCTTACTACTTCTCCAATGCTTATTTCTAAAAATTCCGCTATTAGACTGATCAGATTTAAACTGGTGATCCACTTCTGGTTGTTGCTCACCAGGGAATACCACATCTATTGTTTTCGCTGCCAGTTTCAATTTTTCCTGCTCAGTTACGGTTATGCTTTGCTTCAAGCTATCAAGGCCTTTTTCGGTTACAGTAGGCCAATAAATTATATATCGACTATCATGAATTTTATAAAAGGGTATTAACGTCAAATTAGATTTTGATTGCAGATAAATAAATTTAGCAAGATTATAGGCAGACTGTTTACCACTTACTGGTGTGATTTGGCTCGAGATTGTATTTATATCACCAACCAATACCGGAGCATCCTGAAGGTTGTGCTGCTTACCATTCGCAATGTGTCCCATACGCGAATCATCGGCATATAAGCCCGCTAAATCATCAATACCGGTTTGGGCCGCAAGTACAATGGGACCTTTTAAAACTGCATAATAGGCAGATTTATCTGGCATTTGTTCCAGGTTAATCCTCATTGGAAGAATTACCTTAACCTGATCACCATTTTTCCATAGACGTGATATTTTGAGGTAACCACTATCCGGCTCTGGGCTTGAAATGAGTTTATTGTTTACAAAAACTTTCAAGTCTTCGGCATTAAGCCAGACAGGCTTGCGAATATTTAGGGTAAACTGAAGTGCCTTCTTTGTATTGATGAGCAACTGTGTTTCTTCCGACGCTGGAAATTGAGTGGTTTGGGTAATTTTAATGCCCTTTTCTTGCCAATCCAATCTGGAAGGAATAAACAAATTAATGAATAACTGATTGGCCTGATGAGCATATATTAACTCGTTGTATTTCGCATGATTTTCAATACCACTACCTACACAGCACCAAAAACTGGTTTGGGGTTGAGAATAAACGCGATAGTGATCAGGCCGCATAGGTGTGAAATATACAAAACCTCCTTTTGGATTTTGAGAGGACAGGATATGGTTGTACAGCGTACGTTCGTAATAATCCAGGTACGCTGTATTCCCCTCTGTTTCATAAAGGAGTTTACTCAATTTCAACATGTTATAACTGTTGCAGGTTTCGGGTCCTTCTACACTGCTAATCATGGTAGAAAAGTCATCTGTAGGGTTAAAATGCTCGCGAACACTATTCCCTCCGATAGCGGTGGTACGGTGGTGCACTACGGTTTGCCAAAAGAAACGGGCAGCCTGATGATAAACTTTATCATGGCTTAGCATAGCAATGCGTTCAAAACCAATTACTTTGGGAATTTGAGTATTGGCATGTAAGCCATTGAGTTTATCTTCCTGCTTAGCTAAAGGATGTAAAATGCGGTGATCTGAAAACTGATAAGCCAATTTAAGCATCCTTTCATCCTTAGTAATGGCATAAACATCTGCAAATACCTCATTTAAGCCCCCATGTTCTGAAATCAACATTTTTTGAATCTGTTCATCATTCAGTTTAGCGGTTAGCCAAACAAACCAGTTCGAATAATCAATCAGCATGGTTTTAGCTAAAGCATTGTTGGTATACAAACAGGCATCTCTTAACCCGGCAAAAATTTTATGGATGTTGTACAGGGGGACCCATTTTTTATTCAGGTCAAAACTACCAGCTTTAATATTTCCATTGGCAATGTCGTTCCACATTGCAGCTCCTCCAGGCACACCTCCCAGATATCCGTTTTTATTTGCATCCTGACATTTTTTTAATTCAGCAAGTACATAAGCAATTTTAGTCTCTACACTTTTATCGCCCGTAGCAGCATACATGAGCGCAAGTGCAGAAAGATAGTGTCCAGCCATATGTCCATCCAGGCCCGTAGATTCCCAGTTGGGATAATTAGCGGCTTTAGCTTGTAAGCCTGCTTCCTTAAGATAAGGCGCCAACAACCTGTCGGCATCTAACTCGAGGATATATTTTAGATCTGTCTGTTCCGCTGTTTTAAACACACCGGGAAGCAATTGAACCTGTTGAGGCTTAAACAGCCACCTCACCTGCTGCTGAGCCAGCGTGCATGGAGACGAGCTGAAAAATAAGCCCAGCCCCAATATTAAACTTATCTTATAAAATGCATTCATTTTCATCACTTATAAGGCTAAGGTTTCCATTGCAGCACCTGTACCGGCGTAGGAGCTGTATCCGCCTTACCTTCCCCATCTACCTGAGTTACCTTTTGAACAAACAGGTTTAAAAGGGATTTAGTGTCCCAAAGTGCCGTATCAAAACTTGGCTCCCAATCTCCAACCGGTTGATTGTTAAGATCTATTACTTCCCAGGTATTTTGCTCAATAGATTTATTTATCGCTAAAGAGACTTTATTATCACGTTCCTGATCTCTAAAAATAAGTGCCACAGCCTGTTTTCCATTTTTCTTCCAGGAAATAATCTGTGGCCTGGAAATCGGAATCTTTTTAGTACCGCCTCCACTAAGTGAAAATGGTGTCTTCCTGAAGTTTGCAGATAACGTTTTCCAGCCGTTAACATTTTTATAAACGATATGAAATTGTGGAATGACAGCATCAGTATCTCTCCAGTAAGTAGCAATAAAAATCCCCCCCTGTCCGTCGGCATACATGGAGGTTTGATTAATCAGTTCACTTTTCTGAGGAATCTTTACCAGGTATTCTGCATTACCAGCATTTATAGGGAGTTCATACTTTTTGTCATCTGATGTTTGCCAGGTTTTACCACCATCGGTTGATTTTGCATAGCACAGATCATGATTGCTGGCAATATCTGGCGACTCCCGCCAAACCCAACTGATATGGAGGGTGCCTTTTTTGTCTATCGTAGTTTGCCAATATGCATTCCTTGCTCCTTGTCCATCAATTAAATTATCCTGTACCCTAATCCAGGTCTTTGTTTTCAAGCTATACCTATTGATCATCAGGTTACCATTTCCAGATCCTCCGTCACGATAGAAAAAAAGCAAATTTCCGTCTTTTAACTTATAAAATTCCGGGTAACTTACTTTACCTTCCTTCTCCGCAATCATATTGATTTTATTGCCCAATGCTAAAGATCCGGGAGCAACACTTTTGGCATAGTTTAACGGGTTATTGTGTTGGCCCCAAGCTATGTGAATAAAACCTGATCCATCTACGATAATACTGATGGATTTATGTGCATCGGTAGCGTCTCCTTTATACTGACTTGGCTTAATTTCCCAGCTGGTTTCATTTATTTTTCGCTTGGCCAATACTACAGTCTGGTTTTCGTCATAATAGGCAGCATATTGATATCCCTGATGTGTGAATAATGAATTCTTTCTAAAGATTACTGCATTTACAGAATTTTTAGCCCAGCCATTTTTAGCAATGGTTACTAAATTATGCTCCTGGGCATGGCAAGAAAAGGCCCAGACCAATATACCCAGTGTGAGTAAATACTGATATCTGTTTTTTATGCTATTGAATATTAAATTGCTCAACTTTTTATATTTGGTTTTTCGAAGTACACCAATTTTACGATTATTTATAGGGGGCTGAATAACATTTTAAGGGGGGCTATTTAATAAAAAAAGCTCTTTTTGATATTTAAACTTAGTTTTCGGCTATAAATTGGTATTCAGGCTGTAATGCTTATGGAAAGTTTTCCGATGTTTTTTAATGAAATCAGATGGTGTTAGTTTAAACTGTTTTTGAAATTGTTCTCTAAAATATTTGATGTCATTTATACCTACCCTAAATGCGGCCTCATTAATATTTAGATTGGTGTTGATTAATAATTCTGCTGCTTTTCTGATTCGGATGAACCGGATAAAACTGTTAATGGAAAGACCAGATGTAGTTTTAATTTTTTTATAAAGATTAGAATGACTCATTCCCAAATCTGAAGCCAGCCGCTTTACATTAAACTCGGTCTCCATCAGGTTTTCTTCAATAATGGTAATGCACTTCTGCAGGAAACCCTTGTCTTCCTGAGATACTTTATAGGCATCTGACTTTAGGGTTATTTCATTATAAAAATACGACTGAAGATTGGTTCTGGTCTTAATCACACTATTAATCTTGGCGGTAAACAGCTCTTTGTCAAAAGGTTTACTGATAAAATCATAAGCGCCGGCTTCTAAGCCCGTTAACCGCATTTCATTGCTCGGATCAGCTGTTAATAAAATAACAGGAATATGGCTAAGCGCCTGATCTTCTTTTACCGCTTTACAAAGCTCAATACCGTTTAATCCATCCATATTGACATCAGAGATGATAATATCTGGCAGGAAATCCTGTGCGGCTTTTAACCCATCTAAGCCATTCTCTGCCCTGTAAATTTTAAAGGTATTTTTAAAAATCTGCTGAATGTAGTCTAATACCTCCTCATTATCATCAATAATCAGGATGGTATGTAAATCTGAAATCAACAATTCTAAATTCCCTGTTCTTTCCTGTTCTGCACGATCTTCCTCTTCTTCCTGTGAAATCAGTTCATTTACATAAGTTAGTTCATTTTCAAATCCATCGTTTTGAAGGCTAGTGGTTGTGGCAGACAATTCAGGCAAATCGATCGTAAATGTTGTGCCTTCTCCCTTCCTGGTTTGATAAGAAATGGTGCCTTTATGCAGTTCGACAAAATTTTTAACCAGGTATAAACCGATACCAAAACCTATTTTAAGTGAGGTATTGTTCATTACTTTGTAAAACTTGTCAAACAATTTATCTCCTACCTCCTCCGGAATGCCCGGACCACTATCGCTTACACTTATCCGGATGTATCCTCCTTCTGAAACGATATTTAAATGTACAGAACCCGCTTTAGGTGTAAATTTTAAGGCATTAGATAGGAGATTGAAAAGAATAATTTCTAATTTCTCTTTATCTGCCTGAATTTTTAAACTTTCATCTTCACAATTAAAAGTATAATCAATCTGGTTATTTTTGGCCAGATAACTAAAACACATGAAAATTTCTTTAGCAAATTTATAGAGATTGAGTTCTACAATTTTAAGTGATTCATTTTCACTTTCGGTTTTTCTAAAAAGCAGTAACTGATCGACCAAACTGAGCAACCTTCTCGAATTACGGTAAACCACATTCAAATCGTTTTTTTCAGCGCCAGACTCTTTTGTACTTAAAATATCCTTAATTGGATTTACGATCAGTGTTAATGGTGTACGCAATTCATGAGAGATATTGGTAAAGAAATTAAGTTTCTTTTCGTTTAACTCTTTCTCTTTTTCCATCTTCAGATTGGCAATTTCAACCTCATGTTTTAATCTGTGCTGCCTTTTTCTATATAACCAAAACAAATAGTAGAGGCTAGAAACAGCAACAAAATACAAACAATAGGCCCACCAGGTGCGATACCATGGTGGCAAAATCGTAATGTGGATAATTTTCTCGTTGGTACTCCAAACACCCTCTGTATCCGTGCTTTTAATATGCAATTTGTAATCTCCTTCATTCAGCCTCGAATAGTAAGCTGTATTGAGCTTATCTACAAAATTCCAGTCTCTATCCCAACCCTCTAAAAAATAGGCATACTTGATCTGGTCCTGAAAAGAATATTCAATGGCAGCAAAATCAACAGAAATAACAGCAGAATTAAAAGGAATGGATATTTTTTGGAGATTAACAACAGATGAAGCATTGTTAAAATATGGATCATCATCTATTGGCACGTTGTTTACCCTGAAATCGGTTAACACAAGCGGAGGAACTCTTTTATTGATCCGGATACTATCAGAAAAAAATTTATTAAAGCCTTTAATACCACCAAAAAGAAACTCCCCGTTATTTAATTTCAATGCAGCATTGTAATTAAATTGATTGCTTTGCAGCCCGTCTGTAGCAAAGTAATTTTTAAAACTTGCAGATTTGATATTGAATTTAGAAAGTCCGTTATAAGTACTGCACCAAAGATTACCACTGTTATCCTCTAAAATATTAAGGATAGAATTACTTGGAAGTCCGTTTGCTTCTATATAACGTACAAACTTATGGCTATTTCTATTGAAACTTAATAACCCACCTCCTTCAGTACCAATCCAGAAATTGTGAAAGCGATCTTCATGAATGGCCCTGATGGCAGAGTTTACAGGAATAAACTCATGCTTTTTTCTAATGGGATCTATTTTAATTAAATGGGTATAGTTTCCTGCCCATAATGTTCCGTACTGATCTTCATAAATAGTATGAATATCTATCAGATTATTATCAAACAATTCAAATTGATCGGCTTTAGCGTTGAACAGGTACAAGGCACCACCTTTTGTGGTTCCTGCCCAAAGGTTTCCTTTGGTATCCTGAAAAAGCTTCCAGAGATTTACATCCTCAACCCCTTTTACCGTATTATAACAGCGGTAATGCTTAAATTTTTGCGTACCCGGCTCAAAACGATCAATCCCGCCACTAAAAGACGCCACCCATATGGTATTTCGGCTATCTTTTAAGATGCTCGTAACAAAATTACTGGTTAGTGACTCTCTATCATTTGGATTATGTACAAAATTATTAAACTTATTAGTCCTGGGATTCCAGATACTTAAACCTCCCCCATCGGTACCTATCCAAATATTGTGATCTGCATCCTCACAGAAAGAAAGCACAAAATTATTAACCAGCGTATTGCTTTGAAAGGGATCTACCTTGATGGTATTGAACTGAGTATCCTTAAAATCGATAAGATCTACTCCACCACGGAGTGTTGCAATCCATTTTCGTGATTCACGATCTTCTAAAATTGCACCAATGGAGTTACTGCTCAGCTGGCCCTTTTCTTTTCCTGCAGTTAAATATGCGGTTTGATTGTTTCGCTTATCGTAAGTGGTAATTCCTCCCCCATCTGTTGCGATCCAGAGGACTTTGCTTTTATCCATTTTTAAGCTCATGATATTTTCATTGCTCAACTTAAATGGTGCTCTTTTTAAAGTCCTGGCCCCTTTATCAAAAATGAACAGACCATTTTCTGTTCCTATCCACAATTGATTATTATCATCATTTAAAAGCTGTGTAACCCCTTTTATTTTACTAAAGGCAAGCTTAAGCTGGCCATTTTTCCAGGTATATAGACCGTGATCTTTGATGAAAAACCACAATGTATGGTCCTGATCAAAATTTGTAGCCTTTACGGAGTAGGTACTATTATTTCGAATAGCAAGTGAATGCGCTTTATTAGTGCCATTCTTAACAATCAGCAATCCTTTTGCTTCGGTTGCGATATATGCATCGCCATTTTGACCAATGGAGATTGAATTAATTGCAGCAGTAACCTTATTTTGGGCATTGTTAAGGTAATAAACAGAATGAATTTTAGTGTCTGTATAATCAAAGTAGGAAATGCCTTTTTGAGTACCGATCCAGACACGATCTTTCGAATCGCCATTGAGGGTAATTATATGATTATTAATCAAAGAATTATCATTACCCCACTTATTACGAAAAACCTTAAAATTGTAACCATCATAACGATTCAATCCATCGTATGTACCCATCCAGATAAACCCAAAGCGATCCTGATAGAGTGAATTAACTACGTTGTTAGAAAGACCGTCTTCTACGCCCAGGTATTTTATCGTTTTTTTTTCCGACTGCCCAAAACAAAAGCAATAACTAAATAATAAACAAGTAATTACCCTGATTGATTTAGACATAAATTGAATTCAGCGGATGATGGATTGAGTATTTGGTTTCAAAAATAAAAGTACGCAATATTCTCAATAATGTCACTTTAACGTTTAAAACCTTAAAACCAACTGAATTTCAACATCTTAATTATTCGAGGTTCTTTTTAAACACCTTCAGCATAGCAGATACATGGACTGCTTTATCCTGGTGAAGCCCTGCCATACACACTTAAGCAATCTTCTCTATACATTAAACAGAATTTATTTCAGAACCTTTTCTCAAAGATGCTAATCTTAAAAATAAGCAAGACGATAGTACATGGGATTTTACTCCAACCTATTAGTGCAGCATTTTTTCAGCTACGCTATTAATTGAATTAGACAAAAAAAGGGTTGCTTTTGGCAACCCCTGTATTTATTTTCCCTGATTAAGTTTTTTTATCAGATTCACTTCATCTTGTCTGTATGGTGTTCCATCAGGATTAAAAATTTCATGGAACCACTCGATCGGGTCGCTACCATCAGCCAGTGGGGTATCCCATGCGTATTTGGTATTGGTTTTCCCTGCAACAAAGCCCCAGTTTATCGCACCTACATTTTCTTTTTTGAGCAAAGGAAGGATATTAGAAAAGCGACTGTTGCGGGTTCTGGCCATATACTCTGTACAGATAAGGGGTTTTCCGTGGGCTTTTAACAGATTGATCGTTCTTTCATGCCATTGCGGTTCTTCGTAATTGTGATACGTGATTACGTCTGAATTAGCAATTTGAATGGCATTCAGTTTTTCATAATTCCAATCCCATAAACCAATAGTAATGGGCTGCTCAGGATTTACTTCTCTTGCCCATTTAATTTCGGCAGTTAGTAAAGGAATTGTTGACTCCAGTTTGCCGCTATTTCCGGGTTCATTGTACAAATCCCACATTAAAATACGTTTGTCTTTACCAAAACGTGTTAAAATATCTTTCACATATTTTTCTAATGCCGGAAAATTGGCAGTTTCCTTAGAATTTGGATCTCCGGGATCTTGTAACCAACCAGAGTTGTGTACGCCTGTTTTTGGGGCAGGTTGCTTGCCGGGCGTTGATGTTTTGTTCCAGCAATCGTCGAAAAACACAAACATTGGCTGTATACCATGCTTTTGGCTAATGGTTAAAAACTGATCAATTCGTTTCTTAAAGCCTTCTGCATCCTGATTCCAGGCTTGGCTATGCAAAAACACGCGCATGGTATTAAATCCGATTTGTTGTGCCCAACCCAATTCTTTATCAATTAATTCCGGGCTGAAAGTATCCGCCTGCCACATTTCCAATTGGTTAATGGCATTTGCAGGAATGTAGTTGGCGCCAGTTAGCCACTTGTGTTCTGCGTACCATTGATTGGCTTTTTCGGCCGACCATACCGTACCTGTTGCTGCAGTTTTTGCTTTTTGTGCAAAACTACCTGTTGATATCGCCAGGATCGATAGCCCAAGTAATAGTTTTTTCATGTTCATATCTGAGTTTTTGATGTTTATTATTTTTTATGTTCTGAGGGAATGGCTAATTCAGTATCTCTCTTTACCGGGATACCAAAATTTGGTGTTCCATCAGCATTCCAGGTAAACTTTTGTGCCCGTGGAGTGCGGAAACCTCCGCAGCCTTGTCCGGGCTTGTCATTTGCATGATATAAAATCCAGTCTTCTTTACCATCAGGCGATTTGAAAAAGGAATTGTGTCCCGGTGCATAAACGCCATTTTCTACCGACTTTTGAAATACAGGTTGCGTAGCTTTGGTCCAGGAGTGGGGATCAAGCAGATTGCTCTTTAATGAAGCGGTTAACATGCCCAAGGCATAAAAATCTGTCCAACAACCACTGGCCGAGTAAACAACAAATACTTTATCCCCGTGAACCAAAAATTGTGGCCCTTCATTCACATCCACATGTGGCGGATTATTGGCATCATTAAGGTCTCCTACTTTCTCCCAATCGAATTTTGGACTTGAAATTTTAACGCGTTCGCCGCTCACCGTCCATGGATTTTTAAGCTTAGCTATAAATATTTCCTGTTTACCGTTTACATCACCTTCCCATCCCGACCAAACCATATATAATTGTCCATTTATTTGAGCTACATCTCCATCAATTGCCCATTTATTGGTAGAATCTGTAATCTGCCCTTTGAAAATCCATTCACCTTCCATGGGATCTTTAGCCGAATTTTCAAGCACATACATCCTATGATTTTCATTTCTACCATTATCTGCAGCAAAATATGCGTACCATTTACCATTTAAAAACATCACTTCGGGCGCCCATATATTTCTCGAATAAGGACCCGCAGCAGGAGCTTTCCAAATGGTTTTATGCGCTGCATCCTTTAAACCTTCTAAAGTTTTACTTTTCCACAAGTCAATCCTGTTTCCACCAGTATGGGTGTAATAATAATAGCCATCTTTATAATAACTGTAAGGATCGGCCCCACGTGGTAAAAGCGGATTTTTAAAGGTTTGTGCTTGTATAACTTCCACTGAGAAAAGTGACAATACAAGCAGGAGTAAAATTGCTCTCATATTAGATTATTTATATCTGGTTAGTTCCAATCTAAATTCAAAACACGACTTTTTGAACCAGATACACAATGTAAAGCGTATCATAATTTCAACATCACGTATCATTTTAAATTATTGGGTTAAAAATTTGAGGGTATTAGGGATAACCCGCCACTCTAATTCTTGTTTATGTTTTGCTACTTTCACATCAACTATAGCTGTTAGCCTGGGTGAAACCTTTTTAGCACTGCGGTGGGTATGAAATACATACTTGATTTTCCCTGTTTTATCGGTAAAAAAATCGCCATGCCCCGTACCATTGAATCCTATGTTCTTTCTGCTGAGTATTGGGTTTTGAATCACTTTTTTCCAGGGGCCATAAGGCGAGGATGAAATGGCGTAACCTACAGCATAATCAATATTTCTAAAATCGTTTGCCGAATAAAAAAGGTAATATAAGCTTCCTTTTTTTATAACGGTAGGGCCTTCAGTAACGGACCAATTTACAGCTTGTGTATTTTCCCAGGTTTGGGTAGCGGTAATGCATTCTTTTAAGGTTTCTTCCCTTACCGCAGAAAAATCAGCATTTAGTTCTGCTACAAAGATTCTATTTCCTTTGGATAACCGTACATGGTATAAGTAAAACTTCCCATCATTGTCTTTAAAAACGAAGGGATCTATCTGCAAACCATCGGCTGGTAAGGGCTTTAATTCTTTTTGCTTAAATGGCCCCAATGGGTTATCGCTTTCGGCAATGGCAATTCGCTCATTTGCAGTGTAAGCCATAAAATATTTCGCTCCTTGCTTAAATACTTGTGGTGCCCAGAATCCCTTGGTTCCAAAACTTTGACCCTTAGAAAGCGCAAATCCGCCGCTATTTTTACCTACAGGACCTGACCATTTCTTCAGGTCGGTTGATTGATAAACCAGAAATCCGTCATCACTGCTCGTACCATATAAATAATAAATTCCTTTATCTAAGAAAATAGTGGGGTCTGCAACCGCAATGGTATCAGTAACGGAATAAATGCCGGATTTAAGCTCAATTCCTTTACTAAAAGCCTGGCCCAGGCTCAAAGCAAGGGCCAGGATAAGAAAACTATATTTTTTCAATATCACCTGTTATTCAATTTTGAATCCAATAGCTTTATGGCATAACCACCAACCACGCTCCTGGCCTGGAAACCTACTTGCTTTCCATCTGTGGTTTCATGCCAATCGCTTAGTGGCACACGCGTTGGCGTTTCTACCGAGAATTTATAGATCGGGTTGATAAATTTATCGAAATCAGCACGATTATCCGTCAAAGTTGCTGTCCACATAATCCAATCTGATTTGGTATACGTTTTTCGACTGTCTAAAGGAAGTCCAAACGCATTTTGCCTGGTCAGGTAAAAATCGATCTCTTTTTTATATACTTCTTTAGGGAAAATATCAAGATTTAAAACCTTATCCCAAACCAGGTTATATTTTTGGCTCCAGGTATTCTTTTTATCGAATGTTAAGGCAAAGTGATCACCATCATTGGCCATTTGAATCCATTTTGCTGACATATCTTTAGCCATAAGGGTATACTTATTGGCTTCTTCAGCTTTTCCCAACATTTTAGCCAGCATACCGTAGCCACCTAAACCCACTATCGCTTTAACTGAAAGATTGGTGTTTCTGGCCAAATGACCAGCAAAATCATCTGTACACAGCTGATTTGCAGGATCGAAACCTTCTTTACTCAGGTAATCTGCCCAAACGCTCAGGGTTTGCCAGTGTTTTTTAGCGTAATCGGCATTTCCTTCTACTTTGGCAATTGCTGCTGTAAGAATGATCATATTACCTGACTCCTCTACCGGCATATCCTCTCCATATGTTTGACCGTTTGCTAATGGATAAGTTCCTAAATCGTGTGCTGCAAAAGGTTTTTTCCATTTCCCACTTTCACTGTAGTAGAAAATACCATTCAGCATTCCTTTCAATAAATCGGGATTGTAGGTTAAAAAAAGAGGTGCAGACGGATAAGTCACATCAACAGTATTGATTGAGCCATTGCTGAAATTTTCCTTTGATAAAAATAAGATATCTCCATTTGGTGCCTGCACCAGTTTGTGAGCGGAAATGGCCTGGCGATAGGCAATATCATTCAATTTGGCATATTTCTCCCCACCTGCTTTTACGTTATCAGTATGAAATGTATGGTTAAAAGCAGCGCATTTTTGCAGTACAGCGGGGTACGATGTTGCCGCCTCGGTCAATACATTTTCTATTTTCTTGTTGCCATCTTTATTCCACCATGACCGAAGGTTTTCACCAAAATATTGAACTGCATACAAATCATCATATGCCACCAAAACCTGCTTCTCTGCAATCTTTTGACCATTCACCGTAAAAGGCATCACCGTTGCCAAGGTTAAGCTTTTACCCTTCAATGCAGGTGTAGCATTCAACTTTCCCTGGATAAAGGCGGTAGGATCTGTTGTTAAATATTGTTTTCCATCCTTTTGATTTAGCGCTACATATGCATATCCCCAATCAATCCTCACATCATCTCCCTTTTTCTTTAAAACAGGTTGTTCTACAGTACCTGCTTTAAGGATGGATAAGTTTCCACTGGTATAGCTTTTGGCTTCTACTTCCTGAAATTTAGTATTCACAGCCAAATCTGATGAAGCCCCGAAATAAACTTCTGCCTGATGGGCTTTGCCATCATTGGCCCTTACCTTGAAGTTTACATAAGAAACCGGTCTGGCTAATAAATTAAGGTCGTTCATTAAAAGCGGTGATGTAAAAGCCACTTCTAAATCGACTTTTCCACAGTTAAAATTGTAAGTTGTCTGCGTAGCGTTGATCTTTACATCTGTCTGTTTTGCAGCAATTAAATTTTGCAATTGTGCAGCTGGTTTTTCGTATACAATGCCTGCATCAATAAATTGGCCGCCACCTGTATTTCTAACATGGATAGCCAAAACATTTTGCCCTTTCTTAAGTTTGCTACGATCAATCGGAACATAAATATATTTGCCCACGAAGCACTGACAATCATAAATAGATTCTCCGTTTAAGAACACTTCTGCATTATCGTCATGACTAATTTTAAGGCTCAGTTGCTGATTGGGGATTTCAGTTACATCAAATGTTCTTCTTAACCATATATTATCTGTTCTCCATTGTGTTTTCGCCTGTCCATCGCCAAAAGTACCCGTTCCGGTTTTCCACTGCTGATCATCAAAATTGGTTTTCTCCCATCCATTGGCAGGTTTTTGTTCGGTATACTTTGCCTGATAAGGCTTTTCATCGGCCCCTGGTACAACAGAAATATAAGTTTTATCTACGTTTCCTAAAAAACTGTAGGTTTTGCCATCTACTTTGATCATCCCGATTAAGGATTGCGTAGCGCCTGTCCAGTGTCTGGTGGGCGACTCATTCAGCTGATCGCTGAAAGACCAAACACTAAAATATGGATCGTGTGTAATAAGCGGGTATGCAGGTGCCTTTCGTTCTTGCGCAAAAGAGAAAACAGCACTGCATGCCAGGGAAAAAAACAGGGAAAATTTTTTCATGTGTGTTTGAATGATTAGGAAGCTGTCGGGCAGATCTTAAACCTGCTATCCCGACAGCTTTTTTTATAGGTAGAGTTAAAAAGTTACTTTTTGAGAAGGGCTAAAAATCATATCCTCCACCCCTGCTATCTTCACACCAATACGGGCAAAGACATAGTTTTGCGTGGGTACAAGGGAAGGAATGGTTACTGACATATTCAGATTGTTCAAATCTGCAATGGCTGTACCTGTTAAATCTTGTGCAGCAATGTTGTTTCCTCCATCTACAAACTGGGTTTTATTGATGTACAAACTTACACGTTCTACATCCTTCGCATTTGCATCAGTGATGATTTTCTCTAATTTACAACTGGCATTTACTTTACCAGATGCTGCTGCAACAGCAACACTTCTGATCATGTAATAAGGCAATATCTCTAAATCCATCGTCTTACTGCCACTGATTTGCACAGCTATGGTATCTTGTCTTCCTGCTGAATTTTTAGGCCATAAAAAAGGGCCTTGGTTAGCAGTAAACACCAATTTATAGTTACCATCAAATAATTTTGCTCCGAAAGTTCCTTCCTGGGTGACGTTTACATTGATGGCGCCATTATTACCAAAACCAGGTTGCCAAAGTTCAAAATTTACGTTTCCGTACTGTACGCCAATGGCTTCTCCCTTGTATACCAGCCGACCAGTAAAATCGGCCGCAGGTGCATCGTAATTATCCTTTTTACAGGAAGCAAAAATTACGGTGGCTAGTAGCATGATGATATAAACTCTATTTTTCATGTTCTTATGTCTTGATAATAAATTATTGATTTGGATTTCTTACAATCTTCGGATTTCTGTTGATGATATCCTGATTGATCAGCGAGTAATAATTGCCTAAACGGAAACGATGTGCAGCGGTTACACGGCTTGGTTTTACTACTTTGAAAATGTATTTATTGTGATTTGCATTACCTGGATTGTAATATTTGTAAGGCCACAAACCAAACACCTGTGTACTGGTTCTGGTTGCCGAACCTATATTCGTGGCATTAATAAAATCAGCATTGCTCATATTATTGCCGTTCCAAACTTTATCGGCTAATCTCCAACGTTTCATATCCCAAAGTTCATGTCCTTCGAAAGCCAGTTCTACCTTACGTTCGTGTACGATGCGATCGAAAGTCATATCAGCAGCGGTTAAGGCAGTAGTTAAACCAGCTCTATCTCTTACGGGTTTCAAATAACCTGCAGCTGCTCCTAAATCGCCCAATTGAAATGCCGCTTCAGCAGCGTTTAACAAAACTTCTGCATAGCGATACCTGATCCACCAAACTTCGCTTCTGGTACCAATCTGGCCGGAACCTGCAGCAGGATCTAAATATTTGCGAACATAAAAGCCTGATTGAGCACTGAATTCCAAACCATCAACAGGCCCATCGCCACCAACTACCTGTACACTTCCAGGATTTCCAGGGAGTACATCAGTTTTACTTTGTCCAAAATTATCTCCGGTAACAATGCTTCCATTAGCCAGTTGATAGCCTGCCCAGATATCTACCCTATTTCCTTTGAACAAAGTTCCGGGTAAAATAACCGTTCCGGCTAAACGGGCATCTCTACCTGCAAAAATATCTGTAATACCAGTATAATAAACCGGGTTTCCAGAACCATCGGTAATTGGAAAAGAGGCGTATGTATTATCTAATTTCTCGAAAGATTGAACCAAATTCAAAGATGGATTTAAACGCCCGCCCTGTGCTTCCTCTGCAGAAGAACGTGGCTGGTTATCAATGGTAAATCCATGAACCTTATTGGTTTTCAATTTGAAGTCTTTCACAAAGATTACTTCCGGATTATTTCCTTTATCCGTAAATAAACTGGCAAAATTCTCTGATAGATTTGGGTTTTTCTGGTAAAGTGAATATTTACCATCTGTTATAATTTCTTTAGCGGCATTTAGCGATTTCGTAAAATAGGCATTGGCTAAAGCGGCCGGAATACCTACTTCGCCATTTGGAAGCATCAGTTGCGATGTACTGTATTTTGCAATAGATCCGGCATATAGTGCAGCTCTTGATTCCATTGCTAAGGCTGCAGCTTTGGTTGCCCTGCTCTGAACTGTTGCCGAGTTAGGCAAAAGGCCTTTAATGGCTTCTAATTCTGCAATTACGAAATCATAAACTTCTGTTTCTTTTGCTCTAGGACGTTGCAGGTAAGTAGGGTCTCCGCTAAAGTCATAAGTTAAAGGCTCTGTAATTAAAGGTACACCACCCATCCTTTTAACCATTTCAAAATAAAGACCTGCACGGATGAATCTTGCTTCGGCCAGGAAACGATCTTTATCCGCTTGTTTTAAAGTGGTAGATTCTTCTCCTTTTTTAATAAAATTATTCAGGTCGCGAACGTAGGCATAATCCCACATGTTCCATGAATCATAATTATATTCCAGATTCTGGTGTCGAAAATAATCACCTCCGGCTGAAGCAAAACCCTCATCAAAATCAGCAAATAACCACCAGGATTCTATTCTTTGAAAATCCGGATAGCGATCATACAAATCACCAATTACAGATAAAACCAAGTTTGGATCCTTCCAGGTAGCCTCAATATCGAGGGTATTGGTAGGCTGTTTATCTAAAAATTCTGAGTCTTTTTTGCATGATTCTCCAAAGGTTAATAATGCAACAGCAGACAATATATAGATGTATTTTTTCATTATTTTAAATTTTGGATGTTTACAGCGTTAATTTGAAACCGATATTGTAAAACTTGTTTTGAGGATATTGTAAACCATTATCATCAGCAATCTCCGGATCCACACCATAATCGCTTAAGTTATCAAGAGAGAAAAGATTGTAACCGTTAACATAAATCCTTGCACTTTGAATTTTAATTTTTTCAGACCATCTTTTAGGAATAGTATAACCTAATTCTAAAGTACGTGCACGCAAATAGCTTACATTGTGCAACCAAAAAGTAGAGTTCTTATTATAGTTACTCAACTGATTATCGTTAAAACGCATAGCAGGATATTTACCAGAAACCCAGGGGCTATTCAAATCATATAGGTTTGTTCTGTGCCAGCTGTCATCAGCAAAGTTTTGCAATAAGGCTCCGGTATTTTGGAAGGGCCATCTTTGCTCCCAGTTCTGATTCCAGGAGTACAATGAGCCACCAGAAAAATCGGCAGTAAAGTCAAAGTTTTTCCATGAACCACCAATGGTGAAACCATACATAACATTCGGCTGGCCGGTAGTGGTATAACCAATAGGACGTTCATCAAGCCCATCAATAACACCATCGCCATTTTGATCTTTATAGATTAAATCTCCGGGAAGCAAGGTTCGGTTTCCTTTTCCATCGATATTTACCCTATAGTTGTTGATTTCATCAATACTTTGAAATTGTCCGGTAACTTCATATCCCCAGAAAATATTATTGTATCTGTTTTCTAAAGAGTTGCGGTATTGATCCCATGAGTTATTGAAACGGGGTTTATATGATTCTAAGAACTTACTTCTGGTGATAGAAAAATTACCACCAACGTTGTAATTGAATTCTCCAATTTTGTTGCGATAGTTTAAAGAAAACTCTGCTCCATATTGCGCATCGCTGTTAATGTTGTAATCAGGAAGATTGTAACCTAGCTCTGCTGGTACGAGGATATCATTTTTTGTTCCCCGCAGCCCGGTACGTTTACGGTAAAAATAATCAACAGTACCATTCAATTTAGAACCGAACAGGGAGAAATCAGCTCCTACGTCAGCGATTCTGCTCTTAAACCAACTTAAAGTATTAATGATTGGTCCTTTATCTCTTGAGGTGGTAATTGTTTTTCCATCCAAAATAACAGTACCCACATTATAGGTATACCCTGGCAAGTAAGCAAAAGGATCCAGGTTGATATTATCATCTCCCAATATCCCGTATGAGGCACGGAATTTCAAATCGTCTAAAATACTGTTTTCACCTAAAAGAGACTTCATAAATCCCTCCTGAGTGATTCTCCAGCCAATAGAAGCAGAAGGAAAATAACCTACACGCCTGTCTGGAGCAAATTTCCAGGAAGCATCTCTTCTTCCGGAAAATTCAACATAGTATTTATTATCGTAGTTGTAGTTTAACCTGGTTACGTAACCAATACGGGCTTCCTCTTGTTGCTGATCAGTAAAATCCTGCCCATCCATATCGGCAAACTGGAGTACAGGTAAAACATTGGTTTGAGGTACTGCATGCTGGAAAGTATAAGTACGGAAACGATCCAATCTTTCTGCTAACAGTAAAGCGCCAACAGTATGCTTGCCGAAAGTACGGTTATAATTGGCCTGTAATTGATAAGTATTGGTTAAAACCTTTTCATTTCTACGCTCACGATAAGGGTTAGAACTTCCTACTTTTTGTTCATAAACACCTGTTTCGGGATGGTAGGTATATACATTATAAGTGTATTCATGACCGTTAATTACGTTGTCTGCAATGTAATAAGAATAAAGTCCTTTTACTTCCAAACCTGTAATCGGTGTGTTATAGGTTGCCGTTAAGTTGGTTTGTAAAACTCTCCAGTCTGATTTCCAATAACCACTTAAGGCCTTACTTTGAACGGCGAACTGCTCGGTATTGTGCCCAATATCATTAGGGTAATTTGGATTACCATTGGCATAGGCCTGTTCAGTTGGGCGGTTTCTCAATAGTGCGAAACGGGCCGCCCAGTAATCATCTCCGCCCGGTACACCTGGTTGATCTCTGGTTTCTACACGACCATTGATTAACATGTTCACTTTAAAACGATCGGTAATCTTAGCTTCTACATTACTTTGAATGTTGGTACGGTTAAATTCGAACTCTCGTGCTGTCCCATAAACACCTTTTTGATCTAAATGGGTAGCGGAGATATAGTATGTTAACTTATCCGATCCGCCTGAAGCGCTTAAATTTACTGAAGACTGTGGGGCATTTGGCGAAATAATCACATCTTTCCAATTCTGACTTTGGTAGCCATACTCGGTTCCTGCTTTCCATTTATCTAATTCTGCCTGTGTAATATCGGTTTTTCCGTTGGCATTCATTTCGGCGGTCGCTTTCCCCAGCATCCACTGATAGGCATCGGTTGTTTCCGGGAACCTCACCCAGTTTTGCCAACCGGTATAAGCATCAACAGAGAAAGAATTTCGTGTACTGTTTTTACCTTTTTTAGTGGTTACGATAATTACCCCATTTGCTGAACGGCTACCATAAATCGCTGCCGATGCATCTTTTAAAACTGTAATGCTTTCTATATCGTTAGGAGAAATATTGTTAAACTGCCCGGCATCCTGCTGAATTCCATCAATTACGTACAAAGGATCACCCATGTTCCGGATTTGAATATTGGCACTTGCTCCTGGTCTTCCATCGGGCATCCGGAAAGAAACCCCAGCCAGTTTTCCTGCCAGACCTGTACTTACAGTAGATCCACCATGTACCTTTTCAAAATCTTTGCTGCTAATGGTGGCAACTGCTCCAGTAATGGCTTCTTTTTTCTGCGTACCATAACCTACTACTACTACATCGGTTAAATCTGTAGAAGAAGATTTTAATTTAGCATTAACAGTAGTACGTCCGTTGATGGCAACTTCCTGATTGGCATAGCCTACGTAGATAAATATCAATGTAGCATTTTTAGCGGCTACAATTTTATACTTACCACTCCCATCGGTAGTGGTTGTAGTAGTGGCATCCTTAACTTTGATACTCACGCCAACTAAGCTCTCTCCTTTTTCGTCGGTAACTGTTCCCGTTACCGTGGCCTGCTCCTGGGCATAAACATTACCCGTGCAAAGCACAATTAAGAATCCAAAAATCAAAAACAGCATTTTTGGCTTACTAAAAGGATTTTGTAGAGGAGACCATGTAGGCCATTTGGCTCCTCCTGAAGAGGATAAAATTTTTCTCATAAGAATTGTTATTTGGTTAGCTCTGCTGTTAAAACCCGCTAGATGTGGTTAAGCAACAAACAAATATGATGCTTTTAAGCCCCTGCTAAGCGCTGCATTTGTATCAATATTTCCTCAATTTGTCTCTTTTTTTTCCCAACCTGCTCAGTTTTAGCACTCGCCAACCTCCAAATAACACACTGTTTATCAATAAAATAACACTTATAACACGATTCAAAACATTAAAGCTATCTTATGACTGCAGTGATACTTACTGGCATGTAAAAAAGCAAACTGCAGTCAAAATCCCGAAATCGAACCATTTCTTTGATATATTTGAACAACCGAGTATAAACAGCATTGAAAAAACCAGCCATCCTATTTTTCTTCTTATTGATGAGTAAGCTCATCATGGCTCAGCCCTATTATTTCAGACGCTACCAGGTAGAGAATGGATTATCAAACAATACTGTTTTCTGCGCTGTCCAGGATGATAAAGGCTTCATGTGGTTTGGTACTAAGGATGGTTTAAATCGCTTTGATGGTTACACCTTTAAAACTTATCGCCATAACGATGAAGATCCCAAAAGCATAGGCAATGATCTTATTTATGCTTTACATACCGACAAACAGCACAGGCTCTGGATAGGCACCAATAAAGGGGTATACCTGTATAACCCACAGCAAGAAAGTTTTAAACTCATTCCCGAAACTAAAGACATGCGCATCAATGATGTTCAGAGTGACAGGAAAGGAAATCTCTGGATTGTTTCGCTGGGCAGGCTATTTACTTATCATACGGCAGAAAAGCGGTTTTATCCTTTTAACCAAAAAGCACCCTTTTCAGCAAATTCAATCTGCATCACCAATGATGGGGCAATCTGGATCAGTAGCATGCAGGGAACATTAGAAAAGTATAATCCGCTGCAGGGCAATTTTGAATCTCATTATGTAATGAGTAAAAGTAAGGAAAGTGGCTGGACCACCAAGATCCTTGATGCCGGTAACGGAAAACTTCTGGTTGGAACAGCAAACCAGGGATTAAAGCTCTTCGATCTCAAAACTTATTCCATCAGCAATCTTAAAACATTTAATGAAGATAAAACCTCCATTTTTGTCAGAGATATCCTTCAATCTAAAGAGCATGAATTTTGGATTGGCACAGAATCAGGTGTGTACATCTACAATAGCCAGAACGGGCAGTTAGCGCACCTGCAAAAGCAGTATAATAATTTTTATGCCCTATCCGACAATGCCATTTATACCGTTTACCGCGACCGTGAAGGAGGCATTTGGGCTGGCACTTATTTTGGCGGAATTAACTATTATTCAAGCCAGTATGCAGTATTTACTAAATATTTTCCTCAAAAAGGAAGTAATTCTATTAGCGGAAGTGATGTTCGTGAAATATGTAAAGACAATGATGGTAACTTATGGATAGGTACTGAAGATGCAGGTTTAAATAAACTCGATGCCAAAACAGGTCTGTTTGAAAATTTCCTACCCGATGGAACTCCGCATAGCATTGCTTACTATAACATTCACGGCCTGCTGGTAGATGGTGATAAACTGTGGATCGGAACTTTTGAGCATGGTCTCGATATTATGGATATTAAAAGCCGAAAGGTGGTAAAACATTATACCGCCAGTGATAAAAACGGACTCCGAACCAATTTTATTGTTTCCTTTTGCAAAACAAGTAAAGGTGATATCCTTGTTGCAACTATTTATGGTTTATACCGTTATATCCCCGGTAAAGATTTCTTTGAGCCTATTCCGGAGGTGCCCATGTTCTTTTATGATGCCGTTATGGAAGATAGCAAAGGTAATATCTGGGCTAGCAGCTTTAATGACGGCATTTACAAGTTCCGTTTGGATAAAAAAGGGTTTAAAAATTATAGAAATATAGCTGGCGACAAAAAATCGCTTAGCCATAACAGTGTAAACAGCGTTTTTGAAGATAGTCGACACAACATCTGGGTAACTACTGATGGTGGCGGACTCAACCTTTTTGATGCCAACAGCGAAAGTTTTATCCATTTCGGAACAAAAGACGGTTTTCCCAGCAATTCTATTTTCAGGATACTGGAAGATGAAGATCAAAAGTTATGGATTAGCAGCACCCGGGGTTTGATTCGTTTCGATCCTGAAAGTAAACAGATCAAAACCTATTCCAGGTCTAACGGATTATTAACTGATCAATTTAACTACAGCTCATCCTTTAAAGATACAGACGGTCGCTTCTATTTCGGAAGCGTAAAAGGTTTGATTAGTTTTTTACCTGCGAACTTAAGGAATACCAATATCCAGCCACCTGTTTTTTTAACAGGTTTTCAGATCGACAACGAAGAAACCTTAGTAAATGGTCCTGATTCGGTGCTTAAAAAATCGATTATTTATACTGATACACTCATTATTAAAGATGATCAATCTTCTTTCAGTTTTGATTTTGCTGCCCTGGGTTATGCTTCGCCTGACATGACGGAGTATGCCTACAAAATGAGTGGCTTAAATAAAACCTGGGTTTACCTTAAAACCAACAGAAAAGTATACTTTACCAAACTAGCCGCTGGTACTTATACTTTTGAGGCTAAAGCACTAATCAATGGCAGCAATAACTGGAGCCAAAAGAATGTTAAAATATTAATCAAGGTTTTACCTCCTTTTTATAAGAGTCCTTTAGCCTATTTTCTATATTTCATTCTTGCCTCTGCCTTGATTATTTACCTGGTAATGCGCTATCACCGCAGAATTGAAACTAAAAATAAAAGGCGGATGGAGCTTTTCGAGAATAAGAAAGAGAAGGAAATTTATCAGGCAAAAATCGAATTTTTTACCAATGTTGCGCATGAAATCAGAACACCACTTACCCTTATAAAAGGGCCTATGGAAAAGGTAATTAAACTGGCCGAAAGTGTACCTGCTATAGAAAAAAATTTAAAAATAATGGATAGGAATACCAACAGGCTCCTTTCATTAACCAATCAACTGCTCGATTTCCGCAAAACGGAAATTAAGAATTTCTCCCTTAATTTTGTAAAAGCGAATATCAATGAAATCCTGCAGGATATATTTCTAAGCTTTCAGGCCGCAGCCGAGCAACAGGAAATCCATTATGTTTTGCAACTCCCCGAAAATACTATAGAAGCATATGTGGACGTCGAGGCGCTGTATAAAATCATGAGTAACCTAACTGATAATGCCCTAAAATATGGTGAACGCATGGTGACCATTAGCCTCTTTCCTGTTGTAAATCAGGACTATTTTCAAATTTTTGTAGAAAGTGATGGGCCACTTATTCCAAAAGAGCTTAAAGAAAAAATATTTGAACCTTTTTTCAGGGCTACGGAAACAGAAATTAAGCATGGTACGGGCATAGGCTTATCTATTTCAAAATCGCTTGCAGAACTTCACCATGGGAAATTATTTGTGGATGAACATAACAATAATCATAATATCTTTATACTCGAACTTCCAATCCATCAACTCATCGAATTTAATTTAAAAGGCAAATGGAAAAAACTTTAGCAGCCGATATGCAGGGACAGCAACAGGAAGAAAAATCCATTATCCTTTTAGTAGATGACAATGAAGATATACTGGATTTTATTGCCGATGACCTGTCTGAAAAATTCGAGGTACGGCAGGCCAGAGACGGTGTAGAAGCGCTGGAAATTTTGAATAAAGAAATTATCCAACTCGTGATAAGCGACGTTATGATGCCCAAAATGGATGGCTTTGAACTTTGTAGCAGGATTAAATCCAGTCTCGAATTCAGCCATATCCCGGTAATATTACTTACCGCAAAAAACACTTTGCAATCTAAAATTGAGGGTATCGAACTTGGTGCAGATGCCTATATAGAGAAACCATTTTCTCCTGAATTTTTACAGGTACAAGTATCATCCTTAATCAAAAACCGAAATAAAATCAAAGCCTATTTTGCAAGCTCGCCACTAATTCATATCAAAACAATGGCATACTCTAAGGGTGATGAACAGTTTTTAGAAAAGCTCCAGGAAACTATAATTAAAAACTTAGACAATCAGGATCTGGATGTTGAGCACCTGGCAGAACATATGAATATGAGCAGGCCCACCTTATATAGAAAGATCAAATCCATATCCGACCTTACCCCGAATGAATTGATTAACCTGGCCCGGTTAAAAAAGGCAGCAGAGTTGTTAAATGAAGGTTTCTTTAAAATTTATGAAGTATCCGAAATGGTGGGATACAGTTCACAAACCCACTTTGGAAGAAACTTTGCCAAGCAGTTTGGCATGTCTCCTTCCGATTACATCCACAGCAGGCAACATGCAAAAGAAAGCACCAGGCCGAAATAAATGGCTTATCCTTTTAATCTGGCGTGCTTAATGGAAATTGGCGGGGCATAACTGGCATCTTTCTGTTCCAATTCCAATATACCCACTACAGTTATAGGTTTTTCAGAATAACTGATTGGCTGATCCATTTCTATCATGATCATAACCGGCACACCATTCTGACCACAAAAGAAACATTGATTAATGGGTAAAGTAGCCAATAAAAACTTCTGTTGCTTTTGGCCGGTTTTAATAGGGATTAAATATCCTTTAAGTTCAAATGGTTTATGCTCAAACCTTTTTATTGCATCGGTATAAACTGGATTGAGTTCGTTCTTTTCCGTTAGTTCGAACTTGACAGTTCCGATAATATCCCAATTGAGTGAGCGTAACTGATCGTTTGGATTATGTTTAGGGTTCTGGGCCTGTACAAGGCATCCTGTAAATAAAAAGAATAACAACCATACATATCTCATAGCTGCTCGGCATCAAGTAAAAAGAACTCGGATCTGTTATCTCCAGAATCGTTAATCACAAATTTTCCCTTTATCCGTACCACCTTATCAGTCCATTTTAAGTTTTTTAACATTTTAACTTCTACCATGGAGGGAATATCTCCTGTTCCACAAAAAGGACAAGATTCTATGGGCACTATAGAAAGCATAAATGTTGAAAAAGTATTACCCACCTTAGTTGGAATAATGTAACCGGGTAACTCAATCACTGTGTTATTAATGGCCCTGAGCTCGGAAGGGAAAATACTTTTGAAGACCAGTGGCTTTACCTGTTTCTCGTACCGCAATGCAATTAAATTCCAATTCGCTGTACGCATTTCTTTATGTACATTAACCTGGGCAGCCAAACTCAAGTTCCACAATAAGAGGCCGAACAATAAGTATTTATTTAAATGCTTCATCATATTTTCTTGGCGTTTAGCAGAAAAAATTCACTCCGGTCGTCACCAGAATCGTTTATAATGAATATCCCACGGAGTTTTATAGGTTTTTCGGTGATGGGAATAGGTGTCAGCGTTTTTACTTCAATCATAGCAGGAATATCTCCTGTACCACAATAAGGACAAGAGGCTATGGGCACAATTGAAAACATAAACTCGGAGAACTTGCTTCCCACTTTGGTTGGAATAATATAACCAGGCAACTCAATGATTTTATTATGGAGTTTTTTCAATGCAGGTGGATAGCCGCTTCCCCATTTTCCCGGAGCAATTTCTTTATCGTACCGTAAGCCAATAATGTTCCAGGTAGGCGTGCGCATATCGGTATGTACTTTTACCTGTGCTGAAGCGAAAAATGAGCTGAACAACAAAATCAATAAACCAAAACCTTTCATATCTTAACTTTTAGAGAGTGTTTTAGCAATGTCTACCCGGTATACCTGTAAAGCTGGAATGATTGAAGCTACTAAACCGATAATCAATCCGGCTAAAATCAGGTATAGTTCTTCCTGAATAAAATAATTCCCGGTTAATCTGGCCTGAGCCGATTCCTGGTAAAAACCAATTATCTGAACGGCTGCATGACCAATAAGAATGCCTAAACAACTTCCAATCAACGTAACAGCTATCGCCTCCAGTACAACATGGAAAAACAATTTGCCTTTTGAAGCACCCAGGCACCTCATGAGTGCTAAATCATATTTCTTTTCTTTCATGGAGTTATACAAACTGATAAAGATGCTTAAACCTGATATCGCCATAATCAAAAAGGCAAAATATTTCAAAGTATCTAATCCAATACCAATTAAGGAAAATAGCCTTGCACTTTCCATTGCCGGAGAAGCGGCCTGCATATTGGTATTTTTATTCACCATTCGGGGAAAAAGGACTACGGACATGGGTGAGCGATATTGGATTAAGATAGCGGTGATTTCCTTATCATTAATTTCTTTCTCTTCATGATGGCCGGTAGGTTCATGCTCCTCCGCTCCTTCAGCTTCATGCATTTTATACACACTTCCAACGTTGGTTAAAATTAAGTCATCAGTTACGTTTCCACGAGCTTTTAATATTCCCGTTACCATGTACATATGGTGTTTATGCTCATCGCCATTACCATCTAAACCATGCGCACCATAAAAGCGGTCGCCAACTTTAAGACCAGTTGTTTTAGCTACCGTACTTCCGATATTTACTTCCAGATCGTCCTTCCAGTATTTTCCACTCCCCAGCTCCAATTGGTAGAGTTGTATAAAAGCACTGTCTGTACCTGCTATCCTGAAGCCCTCATAGCTATCACCAAGGGCAAGTGGAACCGCCCGTTTTACCATAGGATTATGCATAATGGGTTCAGCATCTGCAACAGAAATATTGCCTGTTGGAAAATCGATATGATAAATACTGCTCAATATCAGTTGAAGCGGACTTCCTTTTGCACCAACAACAAGATCGATATCTTTGGCATTTTGCTCCAGTTTACTTTCAATTTGTTTTGAGGCCAAAAGGAGGATACATAAAATACCAACCCCAAAAGCAACCAGCATTACATTGAGTGCGGTAGTAAGTGGATTACGATAAAGGTTTTTAAAACTGATCTGGTAAATATTCATTACAATAAGTAAGATTTATCAATACGTTGGCTCACCCGTTGGTCATGAGTAGCAATAACTAACGCTGCTTTATTATTTTTGGCCTGTGTCTGGAGCATTTCTAAAACCTGAAATGCATTTTCATCGTCTAAACTCGAAGTAGGTTCATCTGCTATCAACAAATCAGGTTTATTTATTAATGCACGAGCCACCGAGAGCCTCTGAAGCTGCCCCTGACTTAACTGTTGAGGGTATTTTTTCTGAAGTTCGATAATTCCAAGGTCTTTTAACAAGGTTTTTGCATGTAAATCATCAAAGGGTAATCCAGCCAGGGAGGATGCGATCTGAAGATTTTGCATGACATTTAAAGTTTTAATGACATGCGTTTGCTGAAAAACAATTCCGATATGCCGGCCCCTAAAGCGATCTAAAGCAGTGCCTGAGAGGCTGTAAAGATTGAGCTCGTTGTGCATCACCGCCCCGGCAGTTGGACTTAATAATCCTGATAAGATATTTAAAAGTGTACTTTTTCCTTTCCCGGAAGCCCCCAAAAGCAGCCATTGATCCATATCTGCAATTTCCCAATCGGGAAAGTTAATCGTTCTCCCACCGGCGTAAGTGTGAGATAGGTTTTTAATCTTAATCATGATCAATACGTTTTGCAACAGGGTCTTTTTTAATTACCAGATTTTTAATCACATAACGTTTATATAACGTAATCCCATCGTTTGTTCCATGTTTACAGGCCGGATTCAACACGGAAATCAGTAACATCGCGGGAAGAAACAGCTGTTTTTTATTGAAATGCATGCACAAATATAAGCTTTGCTTTTTAAACGCAACAATGTTGTTTTAATAAGATAACAATCAATCTATATTAATTTAACAGTAATTTTGCCAAAGATCGATAAAAATTGGCTAATGCTGGTGAATATGGTTAACCCTGCATTTTTTCAGGTATTTTAAGTTAATAAGATGCGAAAAAGCAATAATCAGTCCACCTAAGGGAATCAGGATGGGTTCTAAAACCTCTAACCCGGAAAAGTGACCAATTGCAATGCTGCCAAATCCCAAAATCAGGAAGATAACCGGGGTAGTTCGCTTGTGTAATTTAAAGGATTTGCCCAAAGACCATATCCCCAATATCAGCGACAAACCAATCATACCGATCTCCACCCAGTCATTTGCGATAAAACTTAACCCCCATAGGGGCAGCAGCGTCATAATAAATGGTAATGCGGCACAATGAATGGCACATAATAAGGAGGCAGAAATGCCTATTTTATCCAGATTGAATTTTAAAATATTCATAATAGCGATTTGCCACAAATATAAAAGCAATTTAGTTGCATTTGAAATCAACACTAATGGTTTTGTGATATAATTGCACTTTTATGATAAAATGAGTTGATTTTAATGATGATTTTGAATGTCTAGCTTTATCTAGCCAACTATTCAAATGTCAAAACCCTTTTTTGGGTGTGGCGTATGCGTAAATGCTCCCGGTTTTGCGGGTGGTTCAACTTTCGGTCTTGGCGAGGTTATCTTAAAGAACTATACACCCCAGGAGATTTGTTTTACTGCGGTGCATGAAATGGCGCATATGTTGGGCTATTCTCATGATTCAAATCTGACCTTCCTATCAGCCGATGGTAAAGGTGCTGTTCTGCCGCTTGCTTTAATTTATCAGGATATGATTAGTCAGAAAGAACTTTCTGTTCTTAAAACAAACTACTATACACCATCAGATTTTTAAAAGCAAAATGAAGGTATAATAACCGGCAGGCGACGCAGTAAAGCCTCTCCTGCCGGCATTTTAAAAGCCGTAACTTTCAACTGCTTGTTCCTGCACTTTACTTTTTCTGAATTCTTTCATTGAAGCAGGTTCTTTGGCTTCCAGAGTAGCAAAATCAACCACCCCCGTTTTCTTTGCCCAATCAAAATAAGCCACAGATAGTTTGCTCACCACATCGTGATTTTGGCGGGCTACATTTTTAGTCTCAGCACGATCATTTTCTAGATCATACAGTTCCCAGTTATAGCTTGGCCAGGTAGACACCAGTTTCCATTTCCCCTGGCGTACCGCCCTGTTGCCGGCCCTTTCCCAAAATAAAGGTTGCTGACGATCTACGGCCTTTTGATCAGCAAAAAGCACAGGCAACAAGCTTTTCCCTGCCAGTGGGTTGGCGGTTACATCATTCAATTTCTTTGGATAAACTACGCCAGCCAAATCATAAAATGTTGGTGCTATATCAATGATGTGTCCTGTACCTTTTTTAATGCTGCCGGCTTTAATTTTAGCAGGATACCAGGCGATAAAAGGAGAGCTGATTCCACCTTCATACATGTAATCTTTAAAGGCCTTAAATGGCGTATTGGAAGCATAAGACCAGTTTTTACTTTGCGATTCATAAGAACCTATGGTACCTACCTCACCAGTATTTCTAACTGCTCCATGATACCAGGTTACCAGATCTTCTGCAGGCGCACCATTATCAGAAATAAATACAATGAGCGTGTTCTTATCTGCACCCGTAGCTTTAAGTTTTTCCAAAACTTTACCAATCCCCTGGTCTAAACGATCTACCATAGCAGCAAAGATTTCCATTTTTTTTGCCCATTGCGAACGTTGATCGTATGAAAGCTTACTCCAGTCGTAAATATCTGCATCCTTTTCAGATACACTTGCCTGATTATCGATTATCCCTAACTTCTTCTGACGCTCCAAACGTTCTGCTCTTAAAACATCCCAACCTTTATCATATCTGCCTTTGTACTTCGCAATATCCTCTGGGAGCGCATGCAAAGGCCAATGGGGTGCCGTATAAGCCAGATAAAGGAAGAAAGGTTTATTGGCACTCTCCTTTTTATCCAGAAAGTTTATTGCATTTTCGGTAATTACATCAGTTTGGTAAAATTTACCTGCCGCTAAATCGTATGGTTTGCCGTTTAAGGTATAGGGTCTTTTTCTGCCTCCGTTAAAATCGCCCTGATCGAAATAACTTCCGTTCTCCGACATCATTACCTGCTCAAATCCCCTTTGCCAAGGATAACTTTGATCTTTACCAGACACATGCCACTTTCCTGACATCAGCGTGTGATAACCACCACTTTTTAACACTTCGGCTAAGGTTAAAGATTCTTTATTCAGATATCCCTGATAGGCAGGTAAGCCCAAATCATTAGCGAAATAACCTACTCCAGCTTTGTGCTGATATTGCCCTGTTAATAAAGAAGCCCGGGTTGGTGCGCAAATAGAATTGTTATAAAATTCTTGCAATCGTAAGCCTTCATTGGCCAAACGATCAAGATTAGGCGTATGAATCTCTGAACCATAAGCCCCTAAATCTGAGTAGCCTAAATCGTCAGCCAAAATCAGAATGATATTGGGTTTAGCTACCTTTTGAGCCATGCTCTGCAAGGTTAAGGCCGCACAGAGGAATGTTAATATTTTTCTTTTCATCGTTTTATCGCTTTAAAAATTTTGATTTCCCCTGTTTGGAGCACCTTGCTGACGAACAGGGACAGACTTTAACTTGTTGTAATCGACTACACCATTTTTCTCTGCCCACTGCGCATATGCTGCTTTCAACCGGGCAACAATATCGGGGTGCTGGGCGGCAACATCCAAATTTTCAGCCCTATCTTCGGCGATATTGAACAATTCGTATTTCTCTCCCTTAGCTGCTGATGAAACCAACTTCCAGTCTCCATCTCTAACAGCTTTATTTCCACCACGCTCCCAAAAAAGGGGTTCTCCCCGTTCTACTCTACCCGCTTTACCTGTTAGCACAGGAAGTAAACTTTTTCCTGGAAGTGCATTACTGCTTACCCCGTTTAAAACTGAGGGATATTTTGCTCCTGCCAGTTCATAGAAGGTTGGAGCAAGGTCAATCAGGTGTGCAGTACCCTGGCTTATGCTACTGGCTTTAATTTTTTGTGGATACCAGGCAATGAACGGAGCACTGATTCCGCCCTCGTAAGGCGCCCCCTTGTAATCCCGGTGAGGAGAATTTCCTGTTTGCGACCAGTTGCTGTTTTGTGTTTCATATGAACCGGCAGTACCTACCAAACCAGTATTACGCGAAGTATATAAACGCGTTCCATTTCCACCTTGCGCACCATTATCCGAGATAAAAATAATGATCGTATTGTCGTCTTGTTTAAGTGCTTTTAGTTTGGCTAATAAACGACCTATTCCC
The DNA here is from genome assembly GCF_965279535.1 of Pedobacter sp. Classification (NCBI taxonomy): domain Bacteria; kingdom Pseudomonadati; phylum Bacteroidota; class Sphingobacteriia; order Sphingobacteriales; family Sphingobacteriaceae; genus Pedobacter; species Pedobacter sp. The sequence goes on along the minus strand of NZ_OZ257244.1, from coordinate 4,918,678 downwards.
TGATCAACATGGTCAATCATCGAAGCATATACTTCCTGACGGGTTTGCCAATATTGTTGCTCATCATAAGTAAGCTTATTCCAGGGCTTCACCTGAGCATCCTGAACAGCAATTTTTTGCCCGGCATCAATTACACCTTTTTTTATAGCGTTCTGGTATCGCTCTATCCGAAGAGAATCCCATCCCTTTTTATACTTTCCTTTGTACTTAGCCAAATCTGCCGGCAATGCCTGTAATGGCCAGTGCGGGGCATTGTAAGCCAGGTATAAAAAAAATGGCTTATTCGTTTTCTGCTGATCGTCTAAAAACCCAAGTGCATTATTGGTGATTTCTTCCGTAAGGTATTTCCCTGGTTCCAGATAAAATGGCTTATTATCTTTTACTAAAGGTACTGTTGGTTTACCCTGGTTCCCAATCTCGTAGTAATTACTTGCCCCACCTATGAAACCGAAGAAATGATCAAAACCCCTCTGGTTTGGCCATTGATTTTCATCATCACCCACATGCCATTTACCAGACATAAGGGTAGTGTATCCTGCTGTTTTCAACACCTCTGCTAAAGTGAGTGATTCTTTATTTAAAAAACCCTGATAAGCAGGTAATCCCAAGTTGTTGTTAAAGAAACCTACTCCGGCTTTATGTTGATATTGTCCTGTGAGCAACGATGCCCGTGTTGGTGCACAAATAGAATTATTATAAAACTCTTTAAACCGGATACCTTCAGCCGCTAAGCGATCTAAATTTGGTGTCGCAATATCTGCAGCACCGTAAGGACCGATATCTGAAAAACCCAGATCATCAACCAAAACCAAAACAATATTTGGTTTCGCTTTCTTTTGTGCCCAGGCATTGGTTCCAAGGAGCATGATTATTGTAAAAGCCATCCCAACAGCTTTTACAGGAAACTTTATTTTTTGATTCATATTTTTAGAAATTAGAAGCCCACCCAATCAGGGTTTTGTTTCAATTTTGGATTCAGATTTAGTTCTCTTTGCGGAATTGGAAAGTGAATATGTCTTTTTGCAGCCAGTGTTTTGCCTGCAGCTTTTAATGTAGCGATATAATAATCTGCGCCTCTTCTGGCCAGATCAAACCAACGCTGGTACTCGTAAACAAATTCCCTTCTCCGCTCTAAAAAAACTGCATCACGAAAAGTATTCAGGTTCAGGCCCGGAGAAACATCCTCCAGCTTACCAATCCCAGCCCTGAGCCTTACTTCATTAATCGCAGTATAGGCATCACTATTGGGACCTGTATTTTGTTCATTTAAAGCTTCGGCATATATTAAAAGTACTTCTGCATAACGGATAATGGGTAAGTTTTTAGATGATTGGCCCTGATTACCTACCACAGCAGGATCGTAATATTTAAAAAACTGAGGAGAGAAAGTATAAAGCTGCCCGTTAGTCGGACTTACTAATTGTGTTACAAAAGTAACGGTTTTACGGGTATCATTGTTGCTAAACGTTTCATAAAGTCCCCCTGCGGTATGTAGTGCATCGGCATAATCGCCATTAATCCCCGGCACATCTGCAGCTGCAGATCGGCTGGCTAAACTGTTGCCCTGATAGCCTGCATTGCCAACAAACTGGGCAGAAAAAATGTGTTCCTTACCATTTTTGGTAGCCACATTAAATACGTCTGCAAAATTACTAAACAAGCCATAAGCCTTGCTATCAATCACTTCCTTACTTTTTTTAGCCGCATTAGCCCAATCTTTCTGCGTCAGGTATACTTTAGCCAATAAGCTTTTTGCAGCTCCGGAGGTTGCCCGGCCTATATCTTTACTTCCGTATTCTGCCGCAGAGGGAAGTCCTTCTGCATCTTTTAGATCTTGAATAATTTGCGCGTACACAGCAGATTCGGCAGCATTGGCAACATACAGATTTTCAGGTGTTAATGAAGTCGTTTCGTGGAGTACGATGGGAATATCGCCAAACCAGCGCACGAGATTGAAATAATGCAGTGCCCTTAAAAATTTAGATTCATTGATTAAGCGGGTTCTGATTGTTGCACTTATTTTGCCGGCGTCAATTTGAGCAATCTTATCAATGGCAATATTTGAAGCATTAATACCATCATAACTTTGCTTCCACAATTGCTCCATTCTATCGTTTGAGGAGTCGTGGGTAAGCCCTGAAATGGCTCTTACATGTGCGTTTCTTGCCCTGGGACCAGCTTCATAATCATCTGTTGCCATTTCTACACCAATCTGGAAAAGACTGTTATACAGAGACTGACCACTTTCATACAGCTTTCTGTAATTTGCTGTTACAGCCGAGACAGCTTGATTTTCATTCTGATAAAACTGTTCGGTAACTAAAACCGAATCGGGATCTTCTTCCAGTTTTGAGCAGCTTGAGATGCTAAAAACAAGGATTAAAGCCCATAATATTTTTCTATTGTTCATTGGATTATATTTTAATGAGCACTGCACAATTAAAAAGTTAATCGTAAGCCTGCCCTAATTGATTTAGCTATTGGGTAAATTCCTGAATCAGTTCCCGGAGAAACATTGCTACCTGAAGTAATCTCAGGATCGAAGCCTGAATAATCTGTCCAGGTAAGCAGGTTTTGACCAGCTATATAGAAATAGACATTGGATAATTTGGCTTTAGTACTAATTCTTCTGGGCAAAGTATAACCAAATGAGATATCCTTCAGCCTTAAGAAAGAGCCATCTTCAATGAACCGATCGGAAAATACCGGTGCCGGATCCAGTTTAGCCCTGGGAATAGTTTGGCTCGGATTGGTGGTTGTCCAACGGTCCAGTGCTGTAGTAGAAGCATTTTGTTGTCCTGTAAACAGCTCCAGGGTTTGCCTGTTCGAGTTTAAAATCTGGTTGCCATAAGCGCCCTGTATAAAAACAGTTAAATCAAATCCCTTCCACTCCCAACTATTGGTTAAACCGAATATAAAATCGGGTTGTGCATTTCCAATGATTGCTTTATCCGCAGCAACGGTAAAAGTTCCATCGCCATTAACATCCTGATATAAGCGGTCTCCGGCCTTAGGCACCGCGCTTCCGGTAAACTTCCCCTTTGTAGCCTCTTCACCGGTTTGCAAAATTCCGTTAGTTAAATTTCCATAAAAGCTGCCCAGGGGTTGACCTACCTGTACTATGTAATTTCCGCTGATGTAGGATTGAGCCCCGTTTCCAATGGCCAGCACCTTATTTCTGTTAATAGAAAGATTGAGATTGGTATTCCAAACCAGTTCACCTGTTAAATTTTTAGTATTTAAACCAATTTCAAGCCCTTTATTAGATACCGAACCATAATTTTGAAGTGAAGAAGCATAACCAGTGGTCCATGGAATTTCGACATTCAATAAAAGATCTTCCGTTTTTTTGTAGTAGGCATCTAGTGTCAGTTGAATTCTGTTATTCAAAAATCCAACATCGATTCCTGCATCATACTGATGAGTGGTTTCCCAACCTAAATTATCATTTGCGATTCTATTTGGCGCAAATCCGGTAGAAGTTGCTCCTCCGAAAACGTAATTCAAGCTATAAAGGGTTGCCAAAGATTGATATTGGCCAATTTCCAAATTTCCTGTTGTCCCAAAACTTCCCCTCACTTTCAGTTCAGATACCACCGCTTTCAGGGGTTCAAAAAAATCCTCATTGCTTAACTTCCAGGAAGCTGCTGCAGAGGGGAAATACCCCCACTTATTGCCCTTACCAAACCTGGAAGAGCCATCGGCCCTGATGCTGCCCGTTAAAAAATATAAATTGTTATAACTGTAGTTAACCCTGGCCAGATAAGAATGAAGGACCCATGACGCTGCATCTGAATAAGGTGCTACCAATGTGGCGCCACTTTGTAAACTATTGTAGGTTAAATCGTCAGTTACAAATTTCTGGGCATTTGATCGAACAGTTTCACTTTTAAACTCTTGCTGTGTAAAACCGATTAAGGCATCAATGGTATGTTTTCCCAGGATTTTAGAGTAAGAAAGTGTATTTTCATTTAACCAGGAGTAAGAATTATACGTACCTCTGCCTGCTGAACCTCCTATTGATGCCCCTTCATAAATGCTTGAAGGAATGAAATTTTTCTCATTCACATTATTCACATCTGCACCCAAAAGGACTTTTAAGTTTAATCCATCTATAATTGTATATTCTCCGAAAGCGGTTCCTAGAAATTTATTGGTTGTAGATTTATTGATTTGCTCGTTGAGGGAAGCGATAGGATTAGAAAAAATATTCTCAAACGGATTTCGAAGGGTATATGCCCCTGATGCATCGTAAACAGTTGCTACAGCGGGCATAATCAACAAACCAGAAATTATCCCTGATGGTGATACGTTTGCATCGGCCTTGCTACCCGTAATATTGGCACTAATTTTTAACTTTTCAAAAGGTTGTGCATCTACATTGGCCCTAACACTAATTCGGGAATAATCTGTGTTTCTCACAATTCCTTCCTGGTCGAAATAGTTTCCCGAAATCAGATATCGTGTTTTTTGGTTACCTCCGCTAATGGTTAACTGGTGGTTTTGGGTTGGTGCTTTTACAAAAGCTTCGCCCTGCCAATCAGTTCCGGCACCCAATTGATCTATTTGAGCCTGACTCAGGTATTGAAAGCGGCCTTTGCCTGGGTCGGTATCATAAAAAACATCGTTTCTCAACAAGGCAAAGTCGCGGGCATTCAAAACATCAATCTTTTTAACTACCGCCTGGCTACCATAACTTCCTTCATAACTTACCGAACTTCTATCTGCTTTACCTTTTTTGGTAGTGATAATTACCACTCCATTGGCTCCTCTTGAGCCATATATTGCAGTAGCTGAGGCATCCTTTAAGATATCTACGGTTTCAATATCGGAGGGGTTAATACTGGCTAAGGGGTTTAGTGGTGTTCCGCTTAAAGTTCCTGCAGATGCCGAACTGTTGTAAATCGGGAAACCATCAACCACATACAGGGGCTCGTTACCACCCTGAACTGAGCTGCCACCTCTAATCCGAATGCTTACTCCACCACCTGGCTGACCAGATGTTTGGGTTACCTGGACCCCTGCGGCGGCTCCCTTTAAAAGTTGATCCACTGAACTTAAAGGCTGTTTTAAGGCCGTTTTAGAAACAGAAGAAACAGAACCTGTAATGTCGCTTCTTTTCTGAGTACCATAGCCAATTACCACTACATTTTCGAGCTGATTGGCCAGTTCTTCTAAAGTTACCTGAATAGGACTTCCATTTGCCACAACTTCAAGGGTTTTGTAACCAATATAACTGATGGTTAAGGTATAGGGAAACTTTTGCCCGGTTACAAACTTAAATCTCCCGTCATTATCCGTAGCCGCCGAGTGTGTGGTACCATTAATCCGAACAACCACACCTGGAATAGGCTCTTTTGTTTTTGAATCCAGTACCTGACCGCTTAAGGTTGAATTAATTAGGGGTGTAGTTTGGGCTTTTCCTTCATAAAACCAAAAAGCTAAAATTTGTAAGAGCATCAGGCCACAAACCTGGGCCTTGCATAGTGAAAATTTAGAAAACAGTTTTTTTTCAGACCTTGCTGTTTGACCACAAGGGTTCGAATCCGGCCAGCCCTGCTGTCGGAGTTCATCAGAATTTTGCATACTTTTGTATTGAGTTAAGTTGTTAATAGATTCAGGTGCCAACGCCAATTGAATGCCTGTTTCGATAGTTTAATTCCTGGGGGAACAATGCTTGTTTCCCCTATTTTAATGTATAGTTTATTGTATTTCCCTCCTTTTTGACATATAATTATTGATACTTAATATCTATTTAGGTATTTACCGCTAAGCCCTACTATTCTGCCTTTTTTACCTTTGATGACTGATGGCCTGCTGTTAATGCCCCGGACTGATACGGGGTATCAGATAATCTGGGGATACCAAATCTATTTGGTAATCCCGAAGAGCAACATGCTTCTACCTTCGGAAATAAAGATTTTCCTTTCTGCTTTGCCGCTTGCCTGCGTTTAGAAACAGAAAAGCCTGTAAGAAAAATGATAAAGATAATGGTGATGGAAATAGAAATTCGGTACATGGCTGTTCTTGTGGTTACCTTCACCTGGTCCATAGTCTGAGCATAAGCTTCTCGTGACTTAAAGCAGGTAAATCATTAATTTATTGAAAATTATTTGTGGTATTTAACAACAACAACACATTCGCATACCGAGGTGGAATGGTGTGTTTAGAGCCGTTAGATGAAATGAAATGTGCTTGTAAAGTGTCTTCATGTCATGTTTTAAAAGATGATGCGACAAAGATAAAACTTAAAACTATAATTCCTATAGGAATAGTAGAATTAATTAAAAAACAGAGTTAATTTTGTTTTTTAACTCATAGAGTTAAAAAAAAATGTTAAATATTTAAAATTACTGAAGAGTTTACGGTTATTTTTGATTTCATGCTTCCAGATGCTCACCTAAGCATCATTTGATTTACCTACTTCAGTAACAAAGTAGTCAACCTCATGGTTACCTCATGATATCTGGCTTGTAAATTATCCTTTTCTGCTGTATCCTATGATAAATCATAAAGTTGTACGGCTGGATCGCCGGCTCTCAAAGTTTCAGCATTTTTAGGAGCCGCCCAACCTCCTGACCCCGGGCAAAGTTCAAGCTTCCACTTGCCTTGCCTGATGGCAAAATTACCATCAATAGAATGTACTTTTTTCATAAAGCAGCTATAACCAATTAAGCAATTATTTGCCTGTAGGCTACGAGAAGAGAACTTTGTGATTGTTCTAATTTATAATTCATTGATGTTTAATGGTTTTAACTGAATGATTAGCATTCATTTTACACCAAAAACACAGAATAACATGCTCATTTTACTCAATATTTTTCCAAAATTTATTTAGTATTTGCTATTGAATTAACTATTAATTAATTCAGCTGTTATAATACAGCATAGCAGACTTTAGCCAAATATTTATTTTATCCGAAATTGCTAAATCTCCCCAAATATTCCGGGTAGATACGGACGGCATAATTAATTATTTATATGAGAATACCTCTGATTAGTTGCTTATTGTTATTAAGCTTTAAACTTTGCACCGGACAAACCATCTTTATCTCTCCAAACGGGAATGATCAGGCTGTTGGTTCGAATACACAACCCTTGAAAACACTTGTTAAGGGAGTAAGCCTGGCACTAAAACATCCGGGCAAGGATATTGTGATCGAACTTTTAGCGGGGACATACCCGATAGAAAAGACCATTATTGTTTCAGCTGTCGATTATCAACTCAAATCATTAAGCATCAGAGCAAAAAAAGGATCTAAAGTTTTAATAACTGGTTCTAAAGCCTATCAATTAAAATGGGCGGCCTTTAAAGGTGATATTTTATCAGCCAGGCTGGATTTAGCGGAGCGTCCCGATCAGATTTTCATAAATGATCACTTATTACAAATGGCCAGATATCCTAATTATGATTCAACTGCAAGGGTATTTAGTGGCACTTCAGCCGATGCCTTATCGGATGATCGGATAAGTAAATGGAATAACCCAGCGGGAGGATATATCCATGCACTTCACCAGGGTGAGTGGGGTGGATTTCATTATCTTATTACAGGCAAAGATGCAAAGGGAAAACTCAAATCAGATGGTGGCTGGCAAAACAACAGACCATCAAAAATGCACCCTCAACACCGTTACGTAGAGCATATTTTTGAGGAGCTCGATGCTGCGGGAGAATGGTTTTACGACGAGAAATCGAAAATGATATACCTGATACCACCGGCAGGTGTAAATATTCAAACCGCTAAAGTCACAATCAGTACAACAACTGATATTTTACATTTTAGCGGTACAGCGAAAGCTCCAATTAAAAACATTAGCATTACTGATATCGATTTTGCACAAACCGCAAGGAGTTTTATGCTAACCAAAGAACCTTTGTTAAGGAGCGACTGGACCATTTATCGTGGAGCAGCTATCCTGCTGGATGGTACTGAACAGGTAAGCATTAAAAACTGTAACTTTTACAATCTGGGCGGTAATGCCATTTTCTTAAGTAATTATAATAAAGGAGCCAAAGTTGTTGGTAATCATATACATAATATAGGTGCCAGCGCCATTGCCTTTGTTGGCGATGCAGCTGCAGTACGCTCCCCTGCTTTCAGATATGAAAATTTTATCCCTTGGGATGAAATGGATTATACGCCCGGACCAAAGTCAAATAACTATCCACAGGAATGTGAAGCTTCAAACAATTTAATCCATCATACAGGATCGATAGAAAAACAATCAGCAGGTGTTCAGCTTTCAATGTCATCCCAGATACTGATTAGTCACAATACCATTTACCACGTTCCGCGTGCTGGTATAAATGTAAGTGAAGGAACCTGGGGTGGCCATGTGATCGAGTTTAATGATGTTTTTGAAACCGTATTGGAAACAGGGGATCATGGTGCATTCAATTCCTGGGGAAGAGATCGTTTCTGGCGTCCGAGCAGGCAGGTTATTGACAGTATTGTTGCCGCACGTGCAGGCATAGAATTGTTAGATGTTGAAAAGCCTATCATCATCCGGAACAATCGTTTTCAATGTGATCATGGCTGGGATATTGATCTTGATGATGGAAGTGGAAATTATGAAATATACAATAATGTGTGTTTAAGCGGCGGACTTAAACTGAGAGAAGGCTACCACCGTAAGGTAAGCAATAACATCATTATTAATAATACTTTTCATCCACATGTTTGGCTAAAAAATAGTGATGACGTTTTCGAAAAAAACATTGTTTCAATGCCTTATGCACCCATTCAAATGAATACCTGGGGCCGCAGTATAGACCACAATTTTTTCCTAACAGAGGAGGGTTTATCTAAAAGTCAAAAGTTAGGTATCGACCTTCACAGTGCATTTGGAGATCCTAAATTCCTGAATGAAAAAACTGGTAATTATCAGGTTGAACCTAATTCACCTGCCCTACTGATCGGTTTTAAAAATTTTCCGATGGATTTTGGTGTCAATGAGCCAAGACTAAAGAGAATTACTTCATCGCCTAAGATTAATCCTGTAAACACTAAACTTTCATTAGAGAAGTCGGCTACTGTAGCCTGGCTTGGAGGAGTAGTAAAAAACATAGAAAATCTGGGTGAGCGTTCTGCGGCAGGTTTGCATGATAATAATGGTGCGCTGATTGTTCAGGTACCAAACAATTCTATTGCTTTTAAAAATGGTTTACAGAAAGGCGATGTGATTGTAAAACTAGATGATAAGAGCATAGCCTCAATTGCAGATTTACTTAAAATATATAATAACATTAAATGGAAAGGAGATTGCACAATTGTCGTTGTAAGAAATCAAACAGAGCAGCAATTGGCGATTTCGCTTAAAAACTAACAATGGGTTTACACCAGTCGCAATAAGGTTAAGACATGGTGTTCTTTCCGGGATTGATTATGATCGAGATTGGTTTGGATAAGCATTTACCAACAGGTAAAAATGGCATAAAAATCTTGTTTTTTCGCTACCTGATTTTGCTTAATATTTGCATTGAAATAGTTATATGATATCCCCATATTGGAATTAAATGTACGCTTTCCTGTTTTCATCCCTGAAACTTCTTTTAGGCTCTTCATTTTAGGATTGGAATAGTAAGAAATAACGGAAATTAAAATGATTACAATAATATTGAGTAACCAGGGATTAATATTTTCAATTCTCATAACTACATATTTCTAGAATTTGGGGCCTTGATTTGAATTTTGGCTGACCACCACTTCTGCTCCCTCAAAAACAGATTCCAAAGCCTCTCTCATACTACTTTTTTCTATTTCATTAACATAAAAACCATAGAAATACACAGCTTTAAAGCCCAGATTGATTATTTCCTGATCCAAATTACGATTAATCGCAGCGACAATATTATTGCTATATCTCAAATCAAGATTGGAGTCTGCGGTTGTAAAACCTAACACTTCTGTCCCTTCATATAAAACGCTCCAAGCTGTTTTGACAGCACCACTATTTGCTACTAATACCATCTGTTAATGTTTTTGCTACTTATCTTCTATTAATGAGGAGTATCACTTTTGCCCGGACTCACATCTTTAAATGTGTAATTTCAAAATTTCATATCTTTACTATCCCCTATGATATTCGATAAGACCATCAATAGGAGATTTTAGCACTTTATCTACCTCAATTCCAAACTCCTGGGCAACTTCCGTTAAAATGGATTTAAATACAAAGCCAACTGAACCAATACAATTGAATTTGTATTGCTCATAACCGGGATAAAGCATAACCAAATCTGAAAAAAACCGCCGGAATGCCATTTTCAATACCGATACTGAATAGGCACAATCACTATGAAGAAACCGGCTGTATGTGGCACAATATCTATTTGCAAGTGGTAGTTTATAAATGTTTTGAATAATTTCTTTACTACTCGTGTGATAGGATTGTTCAAACCGTTTCTTAACTGCCAGTGGCATATTTTCGCGTAGATAATCACTTAAAACTTTTTTACCCAGGTAAGCCCCGCTTCCTTCATCTCCCAGAATAAAACCCAATGAATCAATGTTATGTGTAATCTCCTCTCCATTGTATAAACAAGTGTTTGTACCGGTCCCTAAAATGGCTACAAAACCACTTTCCCGCCCCAGAACGCCTCTGGCTGCAGCCAATAAATCTAAATGAACCAACACCTCAGCCTTATTAAAGATTTGCTTTAAGGCTTCTGCCACTCTATTAGCCTGAACTCCATCGCAACTCGCTCCGTAAAAGTGTATGGCTTTAAATCTCATTTTTCTGATTTTTCTATCTATCGATTGCTTGATCGAATCAATAATATATTCGTTAGAAACAAAGTAGGGATTATACCCCTCAGTGCTGAATCTTAAAAATTCCTTCCCATCATCAATAATACTCCATGTGGTTTTTGTAGATCCACTATCTGCGATTAAAATCATATTTATTTAACTATTTATCAAAGTATTTCAAAGTTGAAACAGAAGGAATCCGGAGATGGGGTATAATACTAAATAACATGGGTGAAAATCCATAACAATCTTCATTGCAAGCTTAAAAGGTTTAGCCTCATCTAATTTTTAGGCTATTTTTATTTATATTTAAGTATAGGAAAATGGAAATACGCTGTCTTAAATTCAGGCAGGGTAAAGCTCAAATCCTGAAACCAAATCGCATGAAAATATTACTTCCCTATGGGTTGAAGAATCTGTTTATTATATTACTTATACTATCCTTTTGCTCAACAGCTCAGAGTCAGGATAATATTTCCTTTCATCACCTAACCGTAGAAAATGGGCTTTCTCAAAATTCGGTATTGGCCATTACTCAAGATGCGCAGGGATATATCTGGTTAGGCACACGGTTTGGATTAAATAAATACGACACCAACAAAATCAAGATATTTAAGCATTCGGATCAGGATAGCACTACTTTAAGTTCCAGTGATTACATCAGGGTTCTTTTCTCTGATCAGGAGAAAACATTGTGGGTTGGAACATCAGGAGGGTTGAATAAATATCATCCAGAAAGTGAGAATTTTGAACGGATTGAACATTCTTCTGCCAGGTTTAGCCTCTCTAATAATGTTATTAATGCGGTATTAGAAGATAAAGACAAAAAGATATGGGTTGGAACAGATTCTGGTTTAAATCTTTTGATAAACAAAAAAAGAACTCTTTTTAAATCATTCCTGAAAGATGTCAAAATTACCGCTTTGGCATGCGCGGGTAAAGGTATTATTTGGGTTGGCACAAATAAAGGTTTGATGCGCTTAAGCAAAAGCGGCAATGTTTATAAAATTAACCTTCAACGAACATTCAATAAGAAAATTAGCAGCATTGTCGAGAACAGTATCAATACGCTAATTACAGATCAGCACAACATACTTTGGATCGGAACGAGCAAGGCGGGATTAATTAAATTAAACCTGATCACCGGAGCCACGCAATTCTATTCTACCGCCAACAAAACCTTATCCAGTAATAGCGTACGCAAACTCTTACTGGACAAAAATGGTCTGCTGTGGATTGGTACACAGAAAGGTATCAATATTTTAAATCCATTGAATGGAAAGGTTATGGTATACCAACATGATCCGGACAATATAAAAAGTATCAGTCAGAATTCTGTTTATGAAATATTTGCCGATAACCATGGTTCTATATGGATTGGCACCTATTATGGTGGGGCAAATGTGGTATTTCCAAACCTAAGCGCTTTTGAGGTATTTAAAAGCAGCAATTTTAAGAACAGCTTAAGCAGTAACATCATCAGCGGTATTTGTGAAGATGCTGAGCAAAACCTGTGGATCGGAACTGAAGCCGAAGGTTTAAATTTATATCATCAACAATCGAAAACCTTTCGAACCTTTAAAAATAATCCTGCAAATCCAAATAGCTTAAGCTCCAATTTGGTAAAAACAATTTATATAGACCAAGATAGGGAGCTGTGGATAGGTACATTTCTGGGCGGACTGGAGAAATTTAACCAAGGCAATCAAGATTTTATCCATTATAAAAATAAGCAGGGTGTTAAAGGCACCATTAGCTCTAACAATGTTTATTGTATGCTGCATGACAGCCAGAGACGCTTTTGGGTGGGAACAACAAGAGGCCTAAACCTATTAGATAAAAAAAGCCTAAAATTCAGTCAGCCCGATGCTTCAAAGGGGAATAATTCAGCGATACGTAAATCTATTATTCGTTGCATTCATGAAGATCGCCAAAAGAACATCTGGGTTGGGGCAGTTGGTGGTCTTTATTTTCTAAAATACAAGAGTGATGCATTTACCCGGCTTAATTTCAGCAATAGCCCTAATTGTATTACTGAAGATGAAGCTGGAAATATATGGATTGGGTTTTATTACGGTGGGATAACCTGTTTTAATCCTGAAACTAAAAAACTGGAGAACTGGAGAATAAAGGATGGTTTACCTAATGATAATATTTTAGGAATTTTAACAGAAAAGCCGGGAATTCTATGGCTAAGTACGGATAAAGGTATATCAAGATTTGATACAAAAAAGAAAACCTTTAAAAATTACAATTCCAACGATGGTCTTCCCGGAAATGTGTTCAATGAAAACTCATATTACAAGAACAAAGCAGGTAAAATGTTTTTCGGTGGTTTTAGTGGGCTGGTATCCTTCTTTCCTGCTCAGTTTCATCAAAATCACTACGCACCTGCTGTTATTTTCACAGACATTAAGCTTTTCAATAAAACAATTGAGGCAAACTCTCCATACCACATAAAAAAGGATAGTAATGGAGAACAAAAGATTACGCTCCGCCATGACCAGAATATTTTCAGTGTTGAGTTTGCTACACTCAACTACATCAAGCCGGGCAATAACAGCTATGCTTATAAGTTAAGTGGTTTTGAGAAAGACTGGAATTTTGTGCATATCCCCTCAGTAACCTATACTAATCTTCATGAAGGTAAGTATGTATTATTGGTTAAAGGGCGTAACAATGATGGCATTTGGAGTAAAAATATATCCAAACTTCAAATAGAAATTCTTCCCCCCCTTTGGAGAACCTGGTACGCCTATTTGTTTTATCTTGTATTCTTTGGATCCATAATTTTTATCGTACTCCGATATGCTTTAATGCGGGAACTTTTTAAAAAAGAGCAGGAGGTTCATAATTTAAAACTCGACTTTTTCACCAATATTTCTCATGAAATCAGGACTCCCCTTACTTTGATTACGGCCCCATTGGAAAAAATGATCGACAATGCTTCATCTGATAGCGGCTTGAGTACTCAACTCCACTCGATAAAGGATAATGCAGATCGCCTGATGCGCTTAACTACCGAACTCCTCGATTTTAGAAAAGCAGAGTCGGGACACATGGATCTTCATATCAGTAAAAACAATATTGTAGCCTATTCAAAGCAAATATTTCATGTTTTTCAGGAATTGGCTACGCAAAATCAAATTGACTATACCTTTAACTGCCAAACGGAAGACATACAACTTTACTTTGACCGCTTTCAAATGGAAAAAGTTTTGTTTAACCTCCTTTCAAATGCCTTCAAGTTCTCTGTCAATGGCGGTAAGATCAGCGTATTTATTGAAGAATTTGCAGATTATGTGATAATAAAGGTGACAGATAATGGCAGGGGAATTCCTTTAGAGAAACAGGACAGGCTTTTTAGTTCATTTTATCAGATCGATAGTACTAAGGGGCAAACCGGAACTGGGATAGGTTTAGCCTTAAGTAAGCTTATCGTAGAATTACATTCGGGCACAATTCAGGTGAATAGTCAACCGGTTGCAGCAAATAAGGAGGGCAACACTACGTTTTCAGTAAAACTAAAGAAGGGAAATGCTCATTTTGACAGAAAAACTATTGTTGAACCTGATCCTTATGAGAAGCTTGAATCAGGATTTGTTCAGCCTCATTCAGAAAAGGTACTACAGCAAAACCCGGACAAAAATGAACATATAGAAAGCACTATTCTACTGATAGAAGACAATCCTGAAATTAGGAAATTACTAAGAGACGAGCTTTTCAGTAGATACCATATACTGGAATGTGCTGATGGTATTCAGGGGCTGGAAATGGCCACCACTCAAATTCCTGATTTAATTATCAGTGACATTATGATGCCTGGGATTGACGGACTGGAACTTTGTGAGAAAGTGAAGCTGGATGACCGGACCAGTCATATCCCAGTTATACTTTTGACAGCGAAGGCATCGCATGCACATCAGTTAGCTGGCCTAAAAACAGGAGCTGACCTATATATGACTAAGCCTTTTAGCCTCGAATTATTGGCGGCAAATATTAAGAATCTCATTGCTACCCGAAACCTAATCAGGCAAAAGTTTGGACAAATTGTTACCCTGGAACCAACAAATGTTACCATAGCAGCGCCTGATCAGGCTTTCTTAACTAAAATCATGAATTATATAGAAGGGCAACTGGCTAATCCTAACTTCAATGTTCCCATGTTATCGGGTGAGATGGGCATGAGCCAGCCAATTCTTTATAAAAAAATCAGGGCACTAACAGATTTATCAGTAAATGATTTCATCAAGTCGGTAAGGTTAAAAAAAGCTGCTCAACTCCTCAATCAGCAGGTATACAATGTTTCAGAAACAGCATATGCTGTGGGTTTTAGCGATCCAAAATATTTCACCAAAGAGTTTAAAAAACAATTTGGTTTATCACCTACAGATTATGTAAAAAGCACAAAAGAAAATCTAAACGAAGGTTCTAACCCAGATTAGATTGTTTAAACTTTCTATTTTTAACCCTATTTGTTTAGATTTTTCTACTTCTTATCAGTAAATCTTTGAAATTTCGGGATGTACCAATTACTGCATCCCTGAACCTGGCTAATCCATATATTTATTGCTTTTTTTCTTTAGAATCCTCCCCTACATCCATTGGGATTTTACCCCTATAGTAACTTGGTACAGTGATATTTTTGATCAGGAGAATGGTTAGGAAACTGGCTCTCTGTATGAGAGACCTATTCTTCAAAGCACTTATCCGATAATTTAAAAACACCTGTAATTACATGAAAAAGTCCCTCTTAACTCTACTGTTGCAATTCCTTGTTATTTCGTTATTTGCGCAAAGCGATGGAATCAAAAGAAAACTCATCTGGGCAGATGAATTCAATTATCAAGGTCTTCCTGATCCCAGCAAATGGGACTACGAAGTTGGTCTTGTCCGAAATAAAGAGCCACAATATTACACCAAAGCACGGCTTGAAAACGCAAGAGTTGAAGGTGGAAAGTTAGTTATTGAAGCCAAAAAAGAAACATATAAAGGTGCGAAATTCACCTCTGCAAGTTTAATTACCCTTGGTAAACAACATTTTAAATATGGAAGGATAGAAGTACGTGCGAAGGTTTGCAAAGGTATTGGCAGCTGGCCTGCAATATGGATGTTAGGTACAAACAGAGGCGCTGTTAAATGGCCGGATTGTGGTGAAATAGATATTATGGAGTTTGTAGGAAAGGATTCTACCCTGGTTTACGGAACGGTACACTATGCTGATTCTACTAATACCTATAAATACAAAGGTGAAAAGCCTGATATGGGCAAACCATATGAAGATTTTCATATTTATGCCATTAACTGGACCAAAGAAAACATTGAATTTTACTATGACAACAAAAAGTACTTCACTTTTAATCTAAAAGATGCTCAGGGACGAGAGAATCCGTTTAAAAAAGATTTTTACTTATTGCTAAATCTCGCATTGGGCAGACAAGGAACTCTGGGTGGCCCTTTAAACGAAGATATACTTCCACTGAAATATGAGGTAGATTATGTGAGGGTCTATAAGACCCAAAAATAAATCAACCAGAAGAAAAAATATCCTGCTAATAACATCTCCCGAAATTACAGTCTCCAAATCGCCGATTTTTTTTCGTTGTTCCGAGATTAAACTATCTTTGTAATTCGTGAAAGTTGTCACGTCAGCTTTTACAGCATAGCTCAATCCAATTAAATTGAGCTATGTTTATTTATCTGAATCAATAACATCCCTTGTTATTTTTCCATCCCAAGATCAACTGAAGCAAACCTGGAGGGGAACAGTTCCTCCCTCGTTTGTAGCCTTTCAGCGTTCTGAATTCCTTTGTTCGCCCCATAGTGCAGACAATAGGATGCCGCTGAATGATTATTCAATTGGATCTTATATGAAAATAGATAAATTAACCCCTGTTAAAATACTTGATGCCATCAAATATGGCGATTACATTGAAGATGACCTCGGCCAATCGGGTCTGGTAGAACGCATCGATAGAGTATCGTTCAGAGCTGAAATTCATTACTATTTTAAGCTGAGCGCAAATAAAGGAACAGTTATCATTTTGAAATAAGCAATAAGCCAGGATGGGGCAGGAATACCACATCTTCTCCTGTTTATTAATTAAAAAGCCGAACCCTTGTAGGCCCGGCTAAACAAAAATTAAACTAACCATTAAAAGATTTATGGGACAATCTCGATATCAATATCTTTCATTACCTGTTTGCTGTCATTTAAGGTATTATTGCTGGCAATAAAAATAGCTTTGTATTTTCCTACAGCGGGATATTGGAACGCATAGGTTTTTAAAGCTGCTGAGGTTAAGCTTTTAATGGGAATGCTTACATCAGGGGCCACTTTCCTAAGATCAAGCGGTTTACTTATTGCCCAGCTCTCATTTGTGGGAGCAGTAGCGCCTCCACCTACAACCTGAATTTGTGAAGCTGTTGCAATCCAGCTCCCATTGGCAGGAGTACGTACATTTCCATAAACGGTCCAGGATATATCTGATAATGTAGAAACTGTAACACTGGTACCATCAGGCAATAAGTTACTAACGGTTAAATTTTTAAAGGTCCAGGTTTTTTGAGTAGAACCAGTAGTCCCATTATATTTTAAGGCAATATAGAGCGGCTTACCGGCTACATATAAATCTGAAAGTGATATTTTTCCTGAAGCTGTATTATCAGTTCCGGTGGAGAGTACGGCCCTGCTGGTGATGTCTGTCCAACTCGCATTTACTACGCTGACTGAATCTAAAGCAGACAAGCTATTAGATGCCAATAATTTTAAGGTATTGGTTTGCGTGCCAAACTGAGCGAATGATGTAAATGTCAAACCAGGTTCTCCTACAGCGGAGGTACGGTCTTTATTGGCGTAAGTAAATCCTGCTGTTCCCGGATAAGTGATCACGTTATGTGCATTACCTGAAATGGTATATTTACAGGAATCGCCCAGCTTAAATACATAGGTATTACCATTAACAGACCTGGCATTGCTAACTTGAATATCCCAATCTGGTTCTGTAACCGTTAAGGATTTTTCGCAGCTTGCAAAAAAGCAGACGAAAGTGATAAGTATAATAAGATTTTTCATAATTAATCGGATTAGGGTTTACCAACCAGCATTTTGAATTAATGATTTATTTAGGTTCAGTTCGTAATCAGGAATGGGAAGCACAACATGCCGTGGCGCCACATTTCTCGCTCCGGTTAATCCATTTGCATTTGCACTTGCCCCATTGGCTTCACAATAGATTTTAAATGTAACCATGTCCTGATAAAAATTCCCCCAACGTGTTACATCATTTTTCCGTAGCGATTCTGCATTAAACTCACGCAATCTTTCATCGCGAATGGCCAGTTGAAAATTATCCTTGCTTAAACCTGCAGTTAAATTGGCTTCGGTGCCTGTTGTAATTGTTGCTGTTGCAACAGCGCCTGTGCCATTACCTCCGGTTATTGTTATTACCGGGGCTGAAGTGTAGTAACTTCCTGTAGCTATAATTCCTGGACTGGTAATATTTATTCCTGTAACCCGGCCGGCTGAAATAACAGCCGTAGCGGTTGCCCCTGCTCCTCCTCCACCGCTAATGGTTACAGCAGGCACGGAAGTGTAACCAGCACCACCATTGCTTACAGTAATGTTTCTAACTATGTTTCCATTCAAAATGCCATAACCACGTTTGCGAACCAGGTTAATGGCTTCATATGCGGTTAAAGTTCCTCCGGTTGGAATTGCTGTTGGGCCAACCAATTGATTTGAAGCTTCTGCATACATCAGCAATATATCTGCATACCGGATTACAGGCCAGTTGGTTCCATAAATACCTAAATTCCTGGCTTCTGCTGCCGAATATTCTCTTCTAAATTTTCCTGAGGGCATTAACCATGGATTGGTGATGGTTGTTTTAGTACGTGCAGTTGATGTATTGGTGTAAATGTAATTGGCGCAATTCCAGTCGCGTCTTTGATCAAATGAGGTTTTAGGGGTTGATGTGCTACTGGCATTTACTTCATATGCATCGAAAAGATTGCGGGTAACATAGGTCCATCCAGCAGCTGCATAGGATGTAGGATCAAAAGCAACTACACTTGAGGTTACCCCTATAAAGCTTCCGATATCATTGGCCCCTTTAGTTACCGTTCCTGCAGCTGCAGTAGCAAAGCCCCACTCCAGAATATTCTCTTTTAAATCATACTTATCTTGCATGAGGTTAATAAAAACCTGTTTATAATCAGGGTTAAGCGCATGTTGTCCCGAATTGATCACTTTAGCACAATAGTCAATGCAGCTTTGATATTTAGTAACATCATTTACCGGATACCCTGCCATGTATAAATATACTCTGGCCAACATGGCCTGAACCGCAGTAATGGTTACCACATCATTATACCCCAAACTTGCAGATGTATACCCCTGCAACAGACCTTCAGCTTCTTTTAAATCGACTTCTATTTGAGCATAAACTTGTTTTGGACTCGAGGCAGGGATATCGATATCGGTGATAGATGATGGCTTTAAACTGATAATAGCTTGCTGAAAATGGGTAGTTAAAATCCAGTAATAGTAAGCACGCAGAAATAATGTCTGTCCTTTAATCCTATTCCTTGTTGTTTCATTCATCGTGGGCTTATTAATATTATCCAACAAAATATTGGCATTATTAATTCCCTGATAACAAGCCAACCAGATTGCGTGCACGTTTGTATTGGAAGCGGAGTATGTATATCGCCAGCCTCTGGCATCTCCATCTGCGCCTCTGTTTGACAACAATTCATCAGCAGTTTCATAATAACCCGCTAATATCTGCCCGTACAATCTGCTGCTCATCATAGTCCCATAAACGCCATTTAAAGCCTGTTGCAATTGCTCAGGAGTTTTAAAATAATTTTCTGGTGTATAAAAATCAGAAGGTTCGGTATCCAGTGCCTTCTTACAGGCGCACACACTGATCATTAAGCTGATCAGCAATAAATATTTTAGTTTCATAACATTCATAATTTTAAAATTAAAAAGTAGCGTTTACACCAAATACAACTGTTAATGAATGTGGATATCCGGCATAATCAAATCCTGGTGTTAGGTTACTTTGTCTGGAAGAAATCTCGGGGTCGATACCGGAATATCCGGTAATTGTAGCTAAATTCTGCGCAGAAACATTAAAGCGGAGATTGTTCATACCCCATTTTTGAATGGTGTTTTTAGGAATGGTATAGCCAAATGAGACTGTCCTCAATTTCAGGTAAGAACCATCTTCAATTACCCTTGAAGCGTATGCTGCTGCACCTTGTCCTCCTGCTCTGAAATAGGTATTATTCGGATTGGTGGATGTCCAACGGTCCTGATAAGTGGCAAACTGGTTTAAATTAGGATTAGCAACAATCCCACCTTCGAAAATATATCGATTGGCATTAATCACATCATTTCCAACTGACCACTGCAACAGCACGTTCAAATCAAATCCCTTATAGCTGAAATTATTAGATAAACCACCCGTATATTTAGGTAATCCATTTCCAATAATGGTATAATCTGAACCATTGATTAATAAATCACCATTAATATCCTTGTATTTTACATCACCAGGTTGCACCGCGCTTCTGGCCGCTAAACTCGTTGTGACTGTAGATTTAAGTACATATGCACCATTTGGCATTTTATCAAAGTCTCCGTATTGGTAAACTCCGTCGGAGATTAATCCATACATTTGACCGAGCGGGTTTCCAACCATTGATATATACGGGAACAATCCGCTGTAAGTGGTATTAAAGAAAGTGCCATTTCCTGCTAAAAGATAATTTTGATTATCTGTTAATGCTAATATTTTGTTCTGGTTGAAACTGATATTGAAGTTGGTAGACCAGCTGAAATTTTTGGTTACAATATTTCTGGTATCAACAGAGAATTCTAAACCTTGATTTTGCAGACTACCCACATTTTTAAATCCGGTGCTTCCTTCTACCCCTAACGAATATGGTAAAGAAGCATTTAATAGCAGATCTTTGGTTCGTTTACGATAGACATCAGCGGTAATATTGATCCTGTCTTTCAGAAATCCTAAGTCCAAACCAATATTGGTTTGCTCGCTGGTTTCCCATTTCAAATTTTCATTGCCAATGGCCGATAGAAATGCTCCGGTTAGAGCAGGTACATTGTTTGCTGAATACCAATAATTGGTATTGGATAATTGAAGCTGACGCATGTAAGCAAAATCACCTACCCTGTTATTACCTGACTGGCCGAAACCCAGACGTAATTTTGCATTGGAAATCCATTTCAGGTTTTTCATAAACTCCTCGCTACTAAAGCGCCATGCACCGGATATAGAAGGAAAATATCCCCATTTACTTCCCGGAGGAAATTTAGAAGAACCATCAGCCCTGATAGAAGCCGTTAATAAGTACCTTGATTTGTAGTCATAATTTACTCTCGCCAATACAGATTGCATTGCCCATCTTGAACTGTTAGATACCCGATTGGTATTTGCCGCAGCTGCTAAATCGAATCCATCGAAACCCAGGTCTTCATTTGGCAACTGAAATGCTGAAAAAGATCTGTTTGAATTATTATTTCCCTGAGCATTGTAATTCACTAATGCATTGATATTATGATCCTTTTCGATTTTCACTTTATAGGTTAAAGTATTATCAGATAGCCAGCTCGCCTGATTTGCAAACCCAATTGTTCCATTCGGGCCGGAGGTGACATATTTACTGCCTGCTTGTGTTTTTGAATTGTTAAGGATATTAGTTTCTACATTGTTTTTGGTAATCCCTCCCGACACCCTCAAAGTAAGGTTCTTCAAAATGGCGTATTCTGCATAAGCATTGGCTGTTAAGGTATTGGTTTTAAACCTTGTGATCTGATTTTGCATATTTACCAGGGGATTAACTCTATAATCCTGGTTATTGCCGAATTCGTTAACGGGATCGTACAAATCAACTAAGGGATCATAATTTTTGCCTGCTGAGGATACCCCATTGGTTGGGCGTTGCCCCCAAACGGAGTAAAGAAATACAGAAGAAGCATAAAAATTAGTAGCACTTACAGGGATTCCAAACTGCTCACTATAGGCATAATTGGCATTTACACCTGCTTTAAGTTTGTTGTTAACTTTCTGATCTAACACAAACCTACCCTGATATCTTTTAAAACCACCGTACTTTACAATACCTTTCTGGTTGTTAAAATTACCGGAAATGGCATATTGTGTACCTTCAGAGCCTCCTCTGATGGCAATGTCGTGATTCTGATTTTGCCCGGTTTGATAAACATAATCCTGCATATCAAGTGTTGGTGCTGTTCTATAAAAATCTAAAGTAGTACCATTCTTCAGGTAGGTAGAATCGGCCAGTGGAGCGTTAAGATCCCGCACATAGCGTACAAACTCGTAAGCATCCATTAGTTTAACCTTTTCCGGCACCTTCTGAATGCCATAGTAGGCATTGTAAACCACTTGTGGCGGACCCGATTTACCTTTTTTAGTAGTAATTAAAACAACACCATTGGCGCCCCTTGCGCCATAAATAGCAGTGGCTGATGCATCCTTAAGGATATCAATAGACTCAATATCTGAGGGACTGATCGAATTGGCATTTGAGGATTCGGAAGGGAAACCATCTACTACGTAAAGTGGTGAGTTATCCTGGGTAATAGAACCTGCTCCCCTGATAATAATATTTGCAACTGCCCCCGGTTGTCCGTCACTGCTTTGAACCTGTACGCCAGCTACCCGTCCTGACAATGCTTCATCGAATGATTTTACAGGTGCTTTAGCGAAATCGGTCATATTTACTGAGCCTACAGCACCTGTTAAATCGCTTCTCTTTTGAGTGCCATATCCAACAACTACTACATCATTTAGTCCCGTGGAAGTAGAATGAAGTACAACATTAATGGTTGTTTTGGTGCCTACAAGTACTTCCTGAACACCGAAACCAATGTAGTTAAAAACTAACCGGTCTGTTGTTAAAGCCTGAATTTTGAACTTACCATCTTTATCCGTTTGGGTACTCAATTTTGTACCTTTAACCAAAATAGATACGCCTGGTAAGGCTTCGCTCTTTTCGTCTACCACCATACCCACAATTGTTTTTTGCTGGGCAAAAACATTTGCGGTTAAAAATAAGGAGATGAGGAGTAGCAAAATCCCTGGATAGCGGATGATGCAGAATCTCACTCTTTCCACCTCACATCCATTGTAAAGTTTACTCATAATTTAATTGTTTAGATTGGTTGTTTATATACAGTTATAACCAAAAAGGTAAATCCCTGTAGACACAAACCTAAGGCTGATCGCTCGAAACGATAGGGGAATATCCTTAACAAGATAGGGGTATTTTCAAAAAACAAGTGAACTGCTACTGGTTTTTCGTCGGTTTTATTCGTTTTTAGGCAAGTGAATAAAAAGGTATCTCCTCAATCCGCTAGAAATATTTATTGAAAAAGATGATGCTTTCTATAACCAGAAAAATGCTGAAATCAGGGATGTTTGTGTGGAAAGCTTAGCCCGCGGATTTCAATTTAAGCGGAAGTTCGGATTGGGTTTTAATTTGGGTAAATATTCAGGCAGGAGCAACTTTATGATTTTGATCTCAGCTTGAAAGCCAGGAATTGAGGTAAGGAACTCAAGAATGCTTGTTATTTTTTTCTATTCAACTTCCAATATGATCGGATATAAAAACCAAGGGCAATTAAAAGTCCTGTCCAGATGAAAACGGTTGGGCTCATATGTTTAATGTAATTGTTTTTATTAAAACGGCTTTTTCTTACTATTCGGTATTTCAAATGATTATTATTCTTTAATTCAGTCTGAATACTTGCTAGATTAAACATTTACATGATCATTTAGTTTGGTCATCATTAATTTTTGCAAAAAAACTCTTGCCAACCAGTCATGATCAACAAGAGCTTAGCTATAATATTTGGGTATATTATTTGGCTTTGTAGGCCTGCGCAAACTTAAGCGCAAAGTCTTCCAATTTTATTTTGCCTTCTGGTATAATGTTTTTGGTATCGAAATCCTCCCAAAGTACACCACTTCTAATGGCAGTTCCCATTTCCACGTAGTTTTTTGCAATTTCTTCTGGAAGCCCGGCACTTACCATACCTTCAAAAGACTGCTCATCTGTAAATTCTACCCAAGGCAAATCAGATTTCTCAATGGTTATTCCAATTTGAGTAGCAACCTCTCCCAGTGTCCGTTTATCACTGGCGATGTAAAGGGTACTTATTCCGGTAAAGCCTGAATGGATTTCCCTGGCAGCCACCGCAGCAATATCCTGAGGGTCAACCATTACCAAAGGTTTATTTGCTCCATAATTGCTTCCAATAATACCGGCATGTTTAATCATATCCATATTTGCATAAAAATTATTGTAGAAATAAGCTGGCCTTAAAATCAGCAAATCTAAGCCATCTTCGCTTCTAAAAATTTGTTCAACATCATGCAGTCCGGCAATAGGTCCTGTTCCTTTTTCTAAATGTGCACCAATGCTACTGAGCAAAACCACTTTCTTAACCCCTGCTTTTTTCACTGCATTAATATAGTGCTGACCAATGGTCTTGCTATGATTTCTCATATCATTAGTTGAAAAATCATTAGGTACCATCAGGTATACTAAATCTGCTTGTTTAAAAATTCCGGTTAAGAATTCTTCATCAGTTACAGAGCCAATAGCAGGTGTTGCACCAAGTGCTTTTATCTGATCTGCTTTGTCATGATTGCTACTCACCACAGTTACATCATGTCCCTGAACAGTAAGATTAGTTGTTAGTGGTTTGCTGATATTTCCCAGCGATCCTGTTAAAATTATTTTCATGATTATCTTCTTTTTTTGAATAGTCAAAGTTATATTTGTACTTACTTTTTTACAAGTACTTACCCCAAAGTATGTATCATGACTGCCATAAAAGAAAATTCGACATCCAACGCCAACAGAAGAAGTAGTAAAGCTACCTGCCCTGTTAGCTTTGTAATGAGCAAAATTGGAGGACATTGGAAACCCATTATTCTTTTTCATTTGTTAAGTGGGCCAAAACGCTACAGTGAATTAAAAAGGCTAATTCCGGCGGTAACAGAAAAAATGCTAATACAGCATTTGAAAGAGATGCAGGAAGACATACTGGTAATCCGAAAAGCTGAAAATGTAATTCCTCCTTTCGTAACTTATAGTTTAAGTGCCGAAGGAGAACAATTAAGACCCATTCTGGATGAAATGGTGAAATGGGCTGATGCAAGGGATTTTAAACCCCAATAGTATTATGGGTTAGTTATCTCAGACATAGCCTTTCAAATTTATGTCATTTTGTAGCCAGATCTTGTGGATTAAAGCGGGTCAGTTTCAATATCATCTATGATCAGGAGCACACATATAACAGTCTTTGTCCTGATACTTATTCTTGATACTTTATACTTTACACTCCCCTTTAACCCATCAATTAAAAAGGTAACCACTGTACGCCAAACCCTGTGCAACACTTTTAAAATTATCTCCGGAGTTAAGACTGATGTGCGGGAACTTCTCTTTAAATAATTTCTGAATACTACTTACCATAGAAGTACCACCCGTTAAGAAGAGGCTATCTATATCTTTCACGTCAATCTGGTATTGCTCCATAAAAGTTTCGAGATAAGCTGAAATCCGATCGACATCTTTTTTGATTAATTGCTCATAATCTGTTAAGGATATGGTTTCATCAATCTCTATCCCTAAATGATTGTAGGCAAATGAGGTACTATCCTGGCTTGACAATGCAATTTTAGTTTGTTCAATGGATTGGAAAACCGAATACCCCAGGTTATTTTCGATGAGCGTGATCAGGTTCTTGAACTTCCGATCGTTGCCCGAGAAATAATAATAATCCTCAATATCTTTTCTGATGCGCTGCCCGTTAAAGAAATTCATCTGCTCCCAGGAGCAAATATTGGCAAAAAGTGATTTAGGCACGGTTAAAACCTTACCCCGGGTAGCTTCGTATTGGGTATATTTCCCAAAATACGGTGTTCCCCTTTCCCACATAAAAGCAGAATCAAAACTGTCTCCACCAATGTAGATACCCCCTGTTGCAATCATGTCGCCTTTCCGGTCCTTACTTCCAACTTTGGCAGGATCCAGTACCAGATAAGTAAAATCGGTGGTACCACCACCCAAATCGGCAACCAAAACATTTTCCTTTTTGCTTAGGGTTTGCTCATAAGCAAATGCAGCACCAATAGGTTCAAATTGAAAACGAACATCAGTAAAACCTGCTAATTCTGCGGCCTTACTTAACCTGTTCTGGGCAAGTGTATCTTTCTGCACATTGTCATCATCAAAAAAAACTGGCCTACCAATAACCGCCTTCTGACAATCCTGTCCGATAATCTTATCGGCTTTGCTCTTCAATTCCTTCAAAATAATGGCTACCAGATCAGAAGCATTATAGCGCCTGTTTTGTATCCGGGTTTCAGAAAAACTGGTACGAGATAGAATCTGCTTTATAGATTTAATGAAACGTCCCTTCATTCCTTCCTGCAGATAAGCCGCGATGGCTTCCTCCCCCACTACATAGTTCTTTTCGCCGGTTTGAAGTTCATGATAAAAATAAATCAGCGATGGTATAATAATGGTACTGTGGATTTCACGCTTTTCTTCATCATAAATGGCCAAAGCCGAATTGGTTGTACCAAAGTCAATACCGTATAAAAACTTTTTCATTGCGCAGGATAAAATTAAAAAAATGGACGAGGGGCGGCGAAAGTATTGAAAATTCAGTTAAGAAAAAAATAGAAGATATAAAAAAAACCGGTGTAAAGCTTAATGCAATACTCCGGCTCAAACCAAAACTAAATATTATTTAAATTTCACTTAAAGCAATATCATTCTCTATTAACTTTCCGGAACTATGCGGTAAACTTTTCCCTTTTCCGCTTTGAAATCAATGATGAACCCTGTTTCATGGTTTATTTCTTTTAAGCTGGTTTTTGAATTATTTTGATAGGGTGGTACAAAAGGCTTTTTTAGTAATGGATTAACAGCAAGATTTTCAACAGTTTTCCCACTTAAATCTACTACCCTTACCTTTTGAAGGGTTCTCAATTTACAGTTACCTCCAATGAGTGATTTTACAGATGCCTCAGTTAGCTTTCCTTTATCCCAGCCTATTCCGATCTCAAAATTTCCTCTGGCTTTGATTCCAGCAATGCGTCCGGTTTTCCATGCTGCGGGCAATGCAGGTAATAAGCTAACCATCCCATCCTGGCTCTGCAGCAGCATTTCTGTCATTCCTGCTGTTGCGCCAAAGTTTCCATCAATTTGAAATGGTGGGTGCGCGTCAAAAAGATTTGGATAGGTTCCTCCGGCCTTAATATTTTCTTCCTTCGAATTAATAAAAGTGAAAGCATCTTCCAGTATTTTGTAAGCATGATTACCATCCTGTAAGCGCGCCCACCAGTTAATTTTCCAGGCCATAGACCATCCTGTACTTACATCACCACGGAAAATTAGCGATTGCTTAGCAGCGCTTGCCAGTTCTGGAGTATTGAATACGGAAATTTGATTCCCTGGAAAAAGGCTGAATAAATGAGAAATATGCCTGTGTGTATCTTTCGGATCGTCGTAATCTTTAAACCACTCCTGCAACTGCCCGTATTGCCCAATATGAAAAGGATAAAGCCTGGATCTAGCTTCCATAAGTTCCTTGCGAAAATCTTTATCAATATCCAAAATTTCCGAGGCCGAAATTAAATCAGAAAACAATGCCCTTAAGATAGACATATCCATTGTAGAAGCCTTAGACAGCTGATACTCCTTACCATCAATCTTCATTGTATTCTCTGGAGATGTTGAGGGAACCGTAACTAAATAGTTGGTTTGATCATCCTTGATCAACCAATGTAACATAAATTCTGCCGCTCCCTTCATTAAGGGGTAAGCTGTATTTTTTAAAAAAGCCTGATCTCCTGTATACAAATAGTGTTCGAAAAGATGGGTACTGAACCAGGAGGCACTCATTGGCCAGGCAGACCAGCGCGGGTTAGACATGTGATCTTTATCGTATGCACCGGGAGGTGATGTTTTTGCCCATAGATCGGAATTGTGGTGCGCTACCCAGCCTTTATCAATGTTATAATTTACCTTGGCAGTAATTGCCCCGTTTACTGCTAATTCTTTGATAAAATCGAACAAGGGTTGATGGCATTCGGAGAGGTTGGTGTTTTCTGCAGGCCAGTAATTCATTTCCGTATTGATGTTGGTGGTATAATTACTGTGCCATGGTGGTTGTACAAGGTCATTCCATATGCCCTGCAAATTAGATGGACGCGAACCTGGCCTTGAGGATGCAATCATCAGATATCGACCGAATTGATAATACAAAACCTGTAAACCCTGATCATTTTTTTCCTTTGTATAATTTAATAACCTCAGGTTGGTGGGTTTTTGTTCGGCAAGCGGGTTTTGGATCAGCTGAAATTTAACCCTGTTAAACAATTCCTGATGATCTGCTATATGAGCCAGCTTTATTTTTTCGAAGCTTTTGACAAAGACATTATCCATACTCTTCCTGGTTTCTATAGCAGGATCCTTTCCTTGTGTTACAGGCGATTTATCAAATCCATTAAAGCTGGTTGCTTCGGTAAGGTAAATAGACAGGGCCTTTGCATTTAAAACTTTTAACTGATTGTTATCCACTGAAACCGTACCACCTTCATTTTTAACTTTTAAACGAATTTGAAAGGTCATGCCCTCTTTTTCGTCATATATCACTTGCTGAGGCTCATACTTTCGGTTAGCGATATATTTTGGAGCCTTACCACTCAAAACGATTGTATTTCCAGATTCAACCTGTACAGTAAATTTGAGTTTGCTCAGTAAGCCAATATTCAGGTTAAGTGCTCCCGCTTTGCTGGCCTTAATCCGCACCAATAAAGCCTTATCCGGGTAACTGGTTAATACCTCCCGTTCATAATTTATTCCTTTTAGGGTATAACTGGTTTTAGAAATGGCCTGATCGAGACTTAAAAGCCTCTTGTAATTGGTACATACACTATCTTTTTGATGAAACTGTATAAAAATATCTCCCAATGGAAGATAGGTTGCACTATAAGGTCCCTGCATTTTCCGCCATAGCTGAGTGGCTTTCTCGTAATCTCCCTGAAATATAGCCGCCCTAACCTGTGGCAATACTGTAGGTCCGTTTGGATTATTTCCGGCATCGGGATAGCCTGACCAAAGTGTATTATCATTTAATTGAATCCTTTCGCGGTTTACCCGGCCAAAAACCATTGCTCCGGTTTTGCCGTTTCCTAGGGGTAAAGCTTCCTCCCAGGTAACGGCAGGTTCATTATACCATAGTTGTTGCTCGCCCTGCTGGGCAAAGCCCTGTCTGCAAAAAGCTGCGAGCATCAAAGTCAGTAAAAAAGTGTATCTCATTGTTGTTCCAATTAAACTATACAAACTATGCTATAAATAATTACAATTAAAAATATCCTGGATTTTGAGTTAAACCAGTATTGCCCAAAGCTTTTGCCTTATCAATTTCTGATTGTGGTATTGGCCAAAGCAGGTTTCTGTCTGGAAATGTTCTGGCTTTATTATTAGGATCTATCACTGCAGTAATCACACTTTTAATATTACCCCATCTTTTCAAATCAAAGTACCGCTGGCCTTCCAGCGCAAGCTCCACCCTTCTTTCATGTCTTATCTTTTCCCGCATCGCCGTTTGTGTTAAGCCAACTGGTAAATCAGGCATATTAACTCTTTTTCTAATTTTATTTACTGCATCATACACATTTGCATCCGGTCCTGAAACCTCGTTCTGGCACTCCGCATAGGTAAGTAAAACTTCGGCATATCGCATCAAAACCCAATCCTGATCGCTAATTGTTGCGTAGGTAGTAGGAAATCTGTTTGGATCTACACCTTTTCTGGGCAGAAAACCACTTGGAACATTATCTCTTGCAGGATCAAACTCAGTTCCAGGGCTTACTCCTCTTAAATTTCCAGGTACAATTACCGTACTTGCTAATCTTATGTCCCTGTTCTCATATGGTTTTGCAGCATTATATAAGGGAGACGAAGAAATAGGTAATCCATCTGTACACTCATAATCGTTTACCAGGTATTTTAAAGGTTGAACGAAGTTAACATAGGATAAAAGCCAGTCTTGTGGGCTATAAAATGCAGGAGGAAGATAGCGTGCTGAAAACATGATTTCGGCATTATTATTTTGTCCTGGTTTCAAAAACAGTGAATTATAACTTGCATTTAAGCTAAACATCTTTTCATCTATCACCGTCTTTGCAGCTACGGCCGCCTCAGTAAATTTGCCATTACTCATCAGCACTTTCGCTTTATAAGCTAAAGCCGTACCTCTTGTTACCCGTCCGCTGTAAGCTGTATTTGGCAGGTTGTTAATTGCATATTCTAAATCTGCTAAAATTGTATCAACTATAATGGTTTTGCTGACTCGACTTATCCTCTTGCTTTCATCATTGTTACCAAGCGGTTTGGTTATTAAAGGAAGGCCACCATATAATTCAGATAGCATAAAATATTGATAAGCACGTAAAAAACGTACATCGGCAATATAACGGTTGCGTTCCTGGATGGTTAAACCTGGCACACGACCAATATTGGCCAGGTAGATATTGCAGGAGGCTATGGCCTGATATCCCACTGTGTATGCATCCAGGATTATCCCTGTGGTTAAGGGATCGAAACTTCCGAATGAAGCAATTGCGAAATTTCCTGTTCCGGAAGTCGTATAAGCATTATCACTCAAAGTTTCCCAAAGCATGTATCCACCTCCCCAGCCTGGCGCTGTAGCCGTGGTAGAAACCGCATTGGCTCCTCTACTCAAAAAGTTGTAACAGCCTGCTAATGCAAATTCAGCATCTGTTTTATTTTGCCAAAAATTCTCCTCCGTTGGCTGGGTAAGTGGAACCCTATTTAAGAATTCCTTTTGGCATGCAGAAAATAAGATTGCCATCAACAGGCCGGTATATAAATTAATCTTTTTCATTTCTAATGTCTTTTATAGTGTAACTCTTAGTCCAAAATTGAACACTTTGTTTTGCGGATGGGTGACATATCTGTCACTGGTTGCATTTACTGCCCGTTCAGGATCTAAACCTGGAAATTTTGAAAACAGGAATAAGTTATCTCCGGCAAAATAAACCCTCAAGGCATTTACAAAAAACTTCCTGGTTAAGCTTGTTGGAAAATTATAACCCAACTGAATATTCTTAATCCTCAAAAAGGAAGCGTCTTTAAGATAGTAGGATGAAGCTGCTCCCAGGTTCTGAGCAATAGGCCC
The DNA here is from genome assembly GCF_965279535.1 of Pedobacter sp. Lineage (NCBI taxonomy): Bacteria > Pseudomonadati > Bacteroidota > Sphingobacteriia > Sphingobacteriales > Sphingobacteriaceae > Pedobacter > Pedobacter sp. The sequence goes on along the minus strand of NZ_OZ257244.1, from coordinate 4,887,646 downwards.
GGAATTGGCAATGTAAATAAGTGGTAGAGTTGTACTCGGTTTTTCAGCTGTCCAGGCATCTACCCATTCTACCGGAGGAGGAGATCCTTGCCTGAATGGCTCTATTCCCCATTGATTTACATATACCTTTCTACCTTCAGAACCGTATAAAAATATACTCAGGTCGAAATTCTTATACTCGAAGTCCATTTTAAAAGAGTAATCAAATTTTGGAAAGATGCCATCAAAAACGCGTCTGTCATTGGCATCGATCTTATTATCACCGTTTAAGTCTTTAAACTTGAATAAACCTGGCTGCCCTGCAGGCGACTGAACTGCTGAGCTGGATACTTCTGCTGCAGATTGAAAAATTTTCTCAAATTCATATAAGTAATAGCTGTCATAAGGTAAACCCGCCTGACGGAGGTTTCTGGCTGAAATACTGGTTGCACCATATTCTGTTACCTTATTTTTATTGGTTTGAAAAATGCCCTGAATGCCATAGGCAAAATCGCCCACCCTATTCTTATAACTTACAGAAAGGTCTAAACCTTTATTGGCAAGCTTACCGAAGTTTACTGTAGGTGCTGTAGTTCCTGTATAAATGGGTAATACAGCTGCATCCAAAATATCTTTGGTATTACGGTTGTAGTAATCAACGGTTAAATTCAATTTGTTTTTTAATAAGGCGATATCGATTCCAAAATTGGTTGATGCTGTCGTTTCCCAGGTAATTAAATCATCGGCCAGCGCGTTTTGCCTTACCCCATCTACTAATGAACTTCCTAATGGATATGGAAAGCCTGTGTTGTACACGGTTTGATAAGGGTAGTATTTTGCATTAATGTTGCCTGCTATATTTTGATTACCCAAAACACCATAGGAAGCTCTAAATTTCAAATCGTTGATTACCGGCAACAGGTTTTCGAAGAATTTTTCCTGAGAAATGCGATAAGCCACTGAGGCTGATGGGAAAAAACCCCATCTTGTTGATTCTTTAAACCTAGAAGATCCATCGTATCTGGCGCTGGCTTCAAAAAGATACTTACCTTTATAATCGTAATTTACCCGTCCGAAGTAAGAACTTAAGCTCCACTCGTTTGCATAACCCGAATTGGTAGAATTTCCGGCGCCACCTGCATTAATTTCTCTAATTCCATCACTGGCAAAGTATACCCTGGAGGCACTTAAATTTTGCTCCTTGAAATATTCTTTCTGAACACCGGCAAGTGCAGAAAAATTATGCGCTCCGATTTTCTTATTATAAGTTAGCTGACTGATACCTAAGGGGTAAATATCGTTATTATCGGTTACCGTCAAACCCTGGCCGGCAACATCTAAAGTACGGGCAAACAAACCGCTTTGATAATAGTATTGATTTACAACCGGTTTGTATTCATAGTTTTTAGAAAAGTTAAAGTTCGTTCCTAAAGTAGTTCTCCATTGTAAACCTTCCAGCAATTTGACATCCACAAATAAATTTCCCTGAACGGCATAGTTGTCTGTAGAGGCCAATGCTGTTTCCGCTACAGCAATAGGGTTTTTGTTGGATTCCATAAAGGGATAAGCTACAGCAGTATATCGGCCACTGCCATCGGCTAGAGTAGGGGCATAAAGTGGCGATTGCGCCAAAGTAGATAAGAATTGATCTTCACTCCCATTTCTTGGAAAAATTCTTCTTCCATAATTGATGGTCAGGTTTGTACCCATCTTAATGTGATCAGAAATGGTACTATTGATGTTGAATTGTAAGTTTGTTTTTTTAAAACTGAAACCAGCCATTACATCGGGTTGATCTACAAAACCTAAGCCTACATTATATGTTGTTTTCTCTGACCCACCTGTTACACTTAAATTGTGGGTGTGTACATTAGCAGATTGAAAAACAGCATCGAGCCAATTAAAACTCGGATATTGATTTGGATTTGCAGGATTCGTGTAAGCATCTATCTGTTGCGATGTAAATCTGCTTGCAGCTGCTAAACCTGAATTGTTTGCCGCCTGATTAAATAACCTCATATAGGTAGGCGAATCCCAGATCAACTCGGGTAACCGGGTTGCATTGGTAACACCTATATTATAACTATAGCTGATTTGCGTTTTTCCAGCTTTACCTTGCTTAGTGGTAACTAAAATAACTCCATTGGCACCCCTCGAACCGTATATCGCAGCAGATGCAGCATCTTTTAACACGGTTACATTTTCAATACTTTCTGGATTTAAGTTGCTAAAATTACCCGGAATACCATCAATAATATATAATGGCTGACTTCCTGCCCCACTATACGTACCTAGGCCCCGAATGGTGATGTTCGTATTCTCATTACCGGCTTCTCCTGACCCCTGAGTTACATTTACACCTGCCAACTGGCCTTGCAAGAGTTGTGATGGGTTGGTAGCAACACGTTTAGTAAGTTCTGCTCCGGAAACAGTTGATACTGCTCCACTTAAATTCACCTTCTTTTGTGTACCATAACCTACTACAACCACATCACTTAAGCTACTGGAAGCAGGCTTTAGGCTCACCGTTAATGAAGCTGTCGCTTTAAGTTCCTGTGTATCATATCCAACATACGATACTATCAAAATAGCATCTTCATCTATGTTTTTCAAGGTAAAAAGGCCGTTAGGATCTGTCACTGCACCATTTGATCCGCCCTTAACCTTTATACTAACGCCCGGCATGGGTTGCCCGGTCTCATCTACAACTTTCCCTTTCACATCTATGTTCTTATTCAAAACCGGTGTGGAAAAGGTTGAAGGCTGACTGGTACGTTCGCTAATAACAATTGTCCGATTGTAAATTTTAAAGTCGAGGGGTTGGTCGGCAAATATTATTTTTAAGGTTTCTTCTAAGGTTTTATTCTCTACCTGGATGTTAACTGGCCTCGATTTGTTAATCACCTGTCGGATATAAATAATATCGTACCCGCTTTGTTTCTTAATGTCGTTAAGTACCTTTTCCAGGGGCGCATTTTTCCGGGAAAGTGAAATACTTTGGGCCATAGAAACCGCACTCACCTGTAAGAGGCCCATCAGGATTAAAATGATGGTGAGCCTGGTTAATAGTCTAATCTTTTTGTACAGGGCACACCGCTGTACATGAATTAAGTTAAGGTTCATATTTTGGTTATTAAAAATTTAAAACTTGTTAGGGATGCTCGTTTAAGAATTATCGCAATGGTTAAAGTTTTAGTAGCACTTACCTTGTTGCAATCACCTTTCGGCCTTCGTATCTGAATTTTATCTTTTGCGTTAAAGACAGAACCGTTAATGTTTCATCTAATTTTTTAGACCGTGACATGGTTCCACCTAAGACGATATCGTCAAAATTGCCTTGGCAAATAATTTCAACGTTATACCACCTTCCGATGGTTCTCATAGAAGTTTCAAAATCATCGCCATTGAAGATAAAATAGCCATTCTTCCAGGCAATTTCGTTTTCGGCTTCTACCTGCTTCACCACTAAATGATCTTTACTCAGACTTGCCTGCTCTCCTGGAAACAAAATGCTATTTTCTTTTATGGCTCCATTAGCGCTTGCACGATACACCTTTACTTTCCCTTCGAGCAGGGTTGTTTTGGTAAATGTTTCGCCTTGATAAGCATTAACGTTGAAATGTGTTCCTAACACTTCTACGGTTTGTTTTTCCGTACTCACGAGAAATGGCTTTTTAGCATTGTGGGCAACTTCAAAATAAGCTTCGCCCTGAAGTTTAACCATTCGATTCTTAGCAGCAAAGGCAACCGGAAAGCGTAAGGATGACCCTGCATTTAACCAAACATGCGTTCCATCGGGAAGTGCAATTTGATATTGACCACCACGAGGAGTTTCAATGGTGTTAAAAGCTGCTGTATCGCCTGGCTGGGCCTTAGCTCCATCAACCTTATACAATAACTGACCATTCTCTATCTTCACAATTTTTACATTGCCAGCAGCAGCAAGTTCACCATTTACCACATCGTTCAGAAAGATTTTTTTACCATTATCCAGTGTAAGTGTAGCCTGATTTTTGCCTGGGAGAATATTTACCGTAGCAGTTTGATTGGTTTCTGACTGAGGCTTTGATTTTTGGTAGACGAGTAAAGCGCCAGCAAACACCAGTATCATTGTAGCGGCAATGGTGATGGTTTTCCAAAGCTTAAGGCTGCTACGTTTATGCTCGCGATTAATCTTACTGAGAATTTTAGTATGAATTTCATCTCCCAATTCTTGAAATCCTTCTGGTGAATCTACATCAAAAACAGTATCGTCGAATGCATTATACCAGTCATCGAATTCCTTTTTTTCGGATGCTGTAATTGTATTATTCAGCCATTTCTGGGCTAAAAGTAAAATTCTTTTAGGCGGTTTAGGTGTTGACATTCGGTTAGAAAATAGCTTGGTTTATTATCAAGCCGTTTCAGAACAAAAAATCCCTTAGTCGAAATGAAAATATTTTTTTTGGACGATTTTGTCTTGGTTTCCTAATCTCTAAAAAGATATAAGCAACATACCAAAATTTGAATATTATAATCCATAAGCGATTGCTGGAGGATTTTTCTGCCTTTGGCAAGATGGGCCTCAACCGTTTTCTCAGAGATGTTTAATTGTGCTGCAATTTCTTTCTGCGAGAGCCCTTCATTGTATTTTAGCTTAATCACCATCTGGCATTTATCTGGCAGTGCAGTAATGATTGATTGCATTTGCTCTTTAAACTCCGAAAACTCAATTTCCTGTTGAGTTTGCATATCCAGCTCGGAAAATTTCTTTTTAAAATCCTTCACATACTCAAAAATGCTGGCTTGCTTCCGCATTAAATCCATTACTTCGAACTTTGTTGCCACAGCAAAATAATTGGGAAACTGGGTGGTTAACTCAAAAGTGGATCGTTTTCTCCAAAGATTAAGAAAAATATTCTGAACAATCTCTTCTGCGTCCATGCTATTGCCTAAGCGCTTGCGTGCAATTATATAAATCTTATCCCAATAGCGTCTGTAAATCTCTGTAAAAGCATACTGATCATCCTGATTCAGGTAAGAAATCAATTCAGCATCGGTAAATCCAGTATAGCTCTTCATTACAAAACCCTTGGTTAGCTCAAAATTTTAAGATACCGAACATACGAAATAAATTATCATTTCATTACACGGGACAGATTTTAACGGCATCTTATTAAAATTATGGAGACCTATTCTTAAAGCCACACACACTGCTTTTACGAATGATTAACCATCAATATATGTCTACTGTTAAGCTATACAATACCTCTGAAAAATAATACAGTGTGTGTAACATTAAAATTAAGTCTCTTTAGCTGAAATACTTCACCTTAATCCCAATTTTATGAACTTCAAAATGTTTAACATTCTGTCTACAACAGGCATTATGGTACTATTTCTGTCCTTCTTCGGCTGTAAAGAAAACCTTGAACTGGAAAATGAAAACCTAAAAAAACCCGATGAGCTTTCTGCTTCCAGCAACCCCAAGCTAACAACAACTGTTGGAAGCAACACTCAGGATTTTTATGAACTAAAAGATGCTAACGCAGAAAAAACCAGGCTAAAAATGGGAAGCCCATGGTCTGATTTTGATCCGACAGGCTTTTACCTCGCTCCCAACACCACAATGCAAATTGTGGTTAAACAGTTAAAAGGAACTAAAAGACCCAAACTTCTGATTGGTACTTATTCCCGATACTCCACAAACCCCAATCCACAGGAATTTACGCTTACTGCTGATACAAATAACATTACTTCAAATGAGTATGGAGGTTTAATCTGGGTACGTTTTCGTGCTTCAGGCAGCCCTTCCAGCAGAGTGAGAATTACCTTTGTAAGCGGTCACATATCTGTACCAACTTATATTAAAAACCAGACTACCGCAGCAGACTGGACTAATCAGTTAAACAGCTTTACTCAATCTCCTGATGTGGTATTAATTGGGGATCGTGTATATCAGGTGTATTCCAGAGAAAGGGCATTGACCACACAAGCACAAGACAACAACTATGTCCTCAGTAAAGCCGATCAGGTAATGGATGTAGAGGATGCCATTTCCGGTTTAGACAGTTCAGCACCTGAGCATGAACCGAATATACATCAGAGGATCTTGATGACAGAAAATGACGGTACAGGCTGGATGGCTGCGACCTCGTATCGAACGTCTTACGTTACAAATGCAGCAAGTGCTCCATTTACTTCAAAAATTGGAGGAATTGATGGCTGGGGACCGTGGCACGAGTTGGGGCATATGCATCAGCAGCAGCCCTGGAAATGGGATGGCCTTGGAGAAGTAACCGTGAATATTTATAGTCTCGCAGTAGAAAGAGCAATGGGGGTTACACCTTCAAGGTTAAAACGTGATAATGTTTGGCCACTTGTTGCAACATTTTTAGCAGATACCAGTTCAACAAAAAACTTTAATGATAATGCTTTTATGCCAAGTAAGCGCGAATGGGTACGACTTAGCATGTTCCACCAATTATGGATGGCTTTTGGCGATAATTTTTACCATCAATTACATAAAGCTACTCGAATAGAAAATCCTAGCGTTAATACAGATGAAGAAAAAATGCGCTTTTTTATGCTAAAAGCATGTAATATCTCTGGAAAAGACCTCACCGTGTTCTTCAGAAAATGGGGCTTTCGGGTAAATGAAAACATCTATACAGAGATTTCTGCATTAAACCTGCCCCAACCCGTTGTAGAGCCAAGTACTTTAAGCGAACAGTAAAGCTGAATATTAGGTAGCGCCTATTTTAGGCATAATCAGACCGACCTTGAATTTATAAATTCATTTTACGACTATATTAACCATCAATTTAAAGGAGCAGAAATTCTGCTCCTTTTTCCCTGAGCCCAAGAATCAGAATCAATTGTGTATTTAATTTATCAATATTTTCCCTGACTTAATCACCAGACTGATGTTTTCGAGCGCCCTGATGTTTAAAAGCGGATTATTTCTCAGGATTAGCAAATCGGCCTGTTTCCCTGATTTAATACTTCCAATATTTTTCTCCTGCCCCAGTACTTCTGCACCAGTTATGGTAGCAGAGCGAATGGCTTCCGCAGCTGTAAAACCAGCTTCTTTAATATAGTAATCCAATTCATCTACCAAACGTGGATAAGAACTTTTCAAATCAACAATCTGATCGGTACCAGCTACAATTTTAACACCTTGCTGATGAACCCTTTTTGCTAAAGGAAAAACCCATCGATCTCTTTCTGAAACACATAAAGTTGCATCCAATATGGCGTGATGAGCTTTCATTTCCCTACAAAATTCAGTGATATCTAAATTTGCAATTACGCTATCCTTGTAAGCTGCTGATGTAGTTCTTCTGTAAAATAAGGTATCCGTTTTCATCGTTTCCAGCATAGAAACATGAGAGAGTACCTGTACGCCTGATTTAACCACTTCTATCGGTTTGGCAGGGTACATCATAGTATGTCCCCAAACTTTCAGGTTGTGGCGCCTCGCGGCCTTAGCCACTTTCGGTAAAAAATTTTTATCGAACGAATGATAAAGCTTCACCCCGGTTGCCCCGCTGGCTTTAGCCGAGGCCATTGCTTTATCCAAATAATCGCCAGGCACTAAGCGTTGCTCCCAGGGGCTGTAAGGTTCGTTCCTAAGCCCCTGATCTCTATTGTAATACCAATCACCCGCCATAAAGGAGGAGAAATAAACATCTGATCCAATCCTTCTCCCCTCCCGGATTTCAGTTTGTGCCTTCAATAAGGATGCTCCGTCGCCACCTGCGTCCCGAACGGAAGTAATGCCATGTTTCAGGAAATACTCCAGATGCTTATAGGTATTTTCAATATTATTACTTCTGTGAGCCGTAACATGAACGTGTGCATCAATTAGGCCGGGTATAACAAAACTTCCGGTTAAATCCAACACTTTTGCACGATCTAATTTTCGCGGTGCCTTGCCTATTTTAATAATCTTTCCTGAACGAATGACGATATCCTTCCCCAGCCAAAATTTTCCTTTCTTAACGTCTAAAACGTGCACATTCTTCAAAATCAACAAAGAATCAGCCATAATTGGCTTTCTAATCAAATTGCTGTTTGGCTTTGCATTGATTTGTGTAAAAGCAAATATCAGGATTATGAAAACCCTGGTTGTGGTCATAAATGTATTTCTATTCATCTCGTTGCATATTATGCTGTAATAAAAAAGAAGCGCAGTGGCATCCACCAACTGCGCTTGTCATCATTAAACTAACTCTCTTTTCTAGTTCCTTGGTAAGGTGAAGTTTTTGGCAAGAAAATTTGCCAGGTCCTGCCCTCTCAATTTTGTTGCTAATATTTTTCCATCTGGGCCAATAATACAGTTAAAGGGGAGGCTTTTGATCCCATAACTGTCGGCGACTTCACCATTGGTTGATTGTGGGTCGTTGAGCTGAGTCCAGGTTAATTGGTCTGCCTGCACAGCCTGTTTCCATGATTTACTTACCGCATCCATGGATATGCTCAGAAATACAATTTCTTTTCCATAACGCTGCTCCAATTGCTTAAGCAAAGGATGCTCAGCTCTGCATGGCGGGCACCAGCTCGCCCAAAAATCCAGTAAAACATATTTTCCTCGGTAATCACTCAGTTTCACCGCTTTGCCGGTTAAATCGGCCAAAGTAAAAGCTGGAGCCTCATTACCCTTACTGATGGCTACTGCAGTATCAATAAACTGCTTAATCCGTTTGGCATAAAAAGTGCTTTTTCCTTTCTCAGACAACAGTGCGTAGCCATTAGCGGCCTGTTTTCTATCTGTATCATTCAAATAACTATCAATCATAACTAAAGCCGCAACAGAAGAAGCACTATTGCGTTTTACAAAATCAATAGTCAGGCTATCTACCCGTCTTTTATAATTTAAAAAATGTAGATTTCTCCGGTCATGGCGATCAATTTTCGCTTTTTCTATGCTTTTACGATAATCTCCCGAAAGTGATAAAGTTTTACTTTTAAAACCCTGATAAAGAGTATTTTCTGTTGCTCCCTTTATTGCTAAATCATAAAATTTATCCAGTGTTCCTGAAAAACCAATAATGGTATTTTGTGCTACAAATATTTTAATCTGCTGATTAGCAGAATTACTCAATGTACAAATCATTGTTTCTGGCAATGCGCCTTTCAACGAGAAATGGTTATTCTTTAAAACTGTTGAATCTGCTACTTCTTTTCCCTCATAGCGATAGCTCAGCTTGATAACCGTCCCATCGGGGCCCGCCAGCACACCATCGAATTCATAATTGGCAGCCTTAAACGAAAAGGCTGCCGAAATAGAGATCAATGCTAAAGCGATAAGTGCTGTTTTAGAACGTTTCCTTTTTAAACTGATCATAGCGATTTTTTAATAATTTAACCCTGGGATAGGAGATTCATTCACAATTTTATCCAACATCTGTTTCAGGTATTGGAAGTGAATTTTTGTGTCCTGATCTTTAGCGCTTGCCGCTCCCTTAGTGATATCTTCACGCAAATCTTTTAAGTGTGCAAAGGCCAAAGATTTCACATTCGAATACAACAAAATTTCAGTTGGTGTTACAGAAGCCAGAATATTATCTGTAGAGCCTTGCAAGGCGAAACGTTTGTTATACATGGTAATTATGCTACCTACATACATTTTCTGTAGCGCTCTGCGGTATTCATCCGTAGGTTTACCCGATTTTAATTCAGTGAAAATACCTGTCTTTAAATCGTTAAGCCATTCTCGCGGAGAATAAGCACCCTTACCATTATCACGTTGATTCACCATCATTCGATAAAGCCTGCTTTGCGAGGTAGCTGCCGCCAAAACACCTTGCTGAACGCGTTGAACATCATTGAATCCATATCCCGGATCAATTTTGTTCAAAATTTGCTTATTTAATAACCAGGTTGGTGTAGCAAAAATCTGCTCATTCATAAATTTAATCGCCTCTTTTTGTTTGGCTAAACTCACAGACTGATAAACCGGACCCGATTGATCGTAGGTTCGCTCCGTTACCATAACGCCTCCCAAATTTTTCACTACATGGAATGCATAACGGCTATATTGTCCTACGGCTTCCTTGTACATTTCTTCCAAATTAGCAAAGCCTTTACCTTCTTCGCTTGTCCAGTTAATTAACTGAGGAACAATTCTTTTAAGATTTTTGATTCCATACAAGCTGGCCTTAATACCATCATCTCCCAAATCTTCTGCCTGAGACCGTGGATCAAAATCTTTACCTTCTCCACCAAACCACAGGCGTTTGTTGCCGGCCAGGCTGTCGATTGTCCACTTATTTAATATTTTCCGTTCTGCCTGTGCATCTGGCTGATCTAAAATGGGTTTATAACCCCACTGAATGGCCCATTTATCATAATCGTTAATTCTTGGGAAAATTCCTTTTTCACTGATATGATCTTCAGGTTGTGCCACATAATTGAAACGGGCATAATCCATAATAGATGGTGTATGTCCGTGAGCTTCTACCCAGTTTTTATCGCGTAATTTTTCGACAGGCACCGTACTACTGGCCCCCATATTATGCCTTAAACCTAAGGTATGGCCAATTTCATGGGAAGACACGAAGCGGATTAACTGTCCCATTAATTCATCGTCGAACTTATTTTTACGGGCCCTTGGATCGATGGCACCTGCCTGAATCATGTACCAACGGTGGACCAAATTCATTACGTTGTGGTACCAACCGATGTGACTTTCCAAAATCTCACCAGTTCTCGGGTCGGCGATATTTGGACCGTAGGCATTTTGCTGAGGAGAGGCGAAGTAACGGATTACCGAAAAACGGGCATCATCCAAACTCATTGTGGTATCTGCTTCCGGCCATTCTTTCGCCACAATTGCATTCTTAAAACCAGCCTGTTCGAAAGCCTTTTGCCAATCGTTAACCCCGGCGATTAAGAACGGTCTCCATTTCTTAGGCGTTGCCGGATCGATATAATAAACAATCTGTTTTTGAGGCTCTACCAATTCCCCACGTCTGAATTTCTCTAAATCTTCTGCTTTAGGTTCTAGTCTCCAGCGGTGGATGAATGCCTCTTGCTCTACTTTTTGCTGGTTATCTTTATACAAAATATTTGCACTGGCAAAAAAGCCAACACGTGGATCGTATATCCGTTTTCTTAAGGGGTTTTCGGGAAGCTTGATAAAAGAGGTGTTCATTCCTAATGTAATCGCCCCCGCTTCGCTAACTGCAGGCAAGTTTCCACCCACAGCGGTATAAGTCCTGATGCTTTTTACCTCTGTATTGATTGGGAAACTCTTTACACTCTCGACGTAAGAACGATCTGCCACCTGTGGACCTAAACCATAGCTCTTCTTATTTTCACCATTAAAGGATAATAGCGGGGTTTCGCTAATCAAGAAATCAGTTACATCAATTACAACTCCTGATGAATCTTTACTTTTTGCCTTGATCGGGAAAGCTGCCATAATGGGATTCAGATTAGAGCTCGCCACTGCTTTAGAAATCATATCGCTAGAATCGGCAATACTCACTGTAGCCGAAACTTTTAAGAACAATTTATTATTCGGACCTAAATCCCAATAAATAATTCTCGAACTTACTTCTTCACCTCCATAGTTACCTGCTCCGGGAGTAGATTTGCTTAGTCGGTTTACCGCTAAAATTTCTTTTTTTAATAGTTGATTGGGAATTTCAAAAAAGTATTTATCGTTCACTTTATGAACGGTAAACAAACCTTTTTGAGTTACTGCCTTAGCTGTAACTATCTCACTGTAAGGCCTGATGACACTTTTGACACTATCAGCTTTCGGTTTAGTAGCCAATGCAGCTGTGGATGCTGCAGCTGCCTTTTTACGTTTGTTCTTCTTAAAAACGCTACATGAACTTGCTGTTAAAACGAGCAAAGCGGTAGCTAACACCAAGCTTTTAGGCTTGGTGTTCAGGTTGAATATGTTATTTTTCATGTTTCTTTTTAGTAACCCGGGTTTTGGATTAAATTTGGATTGGCATCTACAGCATTATTAGGGAACGGAAGCAATTTCGCAGCAGGCCGGTAACTGGGTTTCAATGCCCCTATTACCGCATCGGCTTCTCCGGTCCGTTTCAGATTGTACCAACGGTAAGCTTGTTCGCAAAAGAATTCTTTGCGGTTTTCTAAGGCTATTTCGGAAATCAGCGCGGCCTGTGTAGTACTTGTACTCACATCTGCCTGCGCCCTGGTACGGATCACATTTAAATCGCTCAATGCGCCACCCAAATTGGTTCCAATTCGGGCTCTTGCCTCTGCCCTGATTAGGTATTGTTCAGCTAAACGCATAGTTGTAGGTGCTTCTATCACATTTGCTGCCACTGCGGCCGCATTCGTTATGTATTTATATTTAAAGGGTACCACTTTGATTACGCCTGCTACCGTGTAATTTGTCATCCAACGCTGGCGACGAAGGTCAGTAGCGCTGAAGAGCGATAAGAAAGCTGGGCGAATCTCAAACTGAGGATTAGATCCGGTAAATGGTAAGAATGTTCCTGCCTCTACCGTGTATTGTTGGGTTGGGTTAAGCGGCGATGACATTTGCCATATACTTTCGGTATTGTTCTTTACCCATACCCCTGTTGCGATATTGGCAGAAGAAATCATGCTGTACAAATTTGAGGCAATAACTTCTGAAGCATTACTTTCTGCAGCTGGATAATCTGCCGTAAATAAGCTTACCCTGGCCAGTAAAGCCGCAGCTACAAATTTGTTAACGCCTAATCTGGTATTTCCGGATGCAGAATAATCGGCCAGTAAGTTTGCTTTACCTTCTGTTAAATCGGTTGTGATTTGTGCATAAACATTGGCAACAGTTTCCTTAGGCAACATGGCACTAACACTTACATCAGTAGTTAATACCAATGGTACACCGCCAAAAGTATTTACCAGGTTAAAATAACAATATGCCCTGATCACTTTTGCTTCGGCTGTTAACTGTTTTTTTACCTGATCTGAAGTACCTGAATATTTTTGTAAGCCCTCTATAATTGAATTTGCCCTGTAAATCATGGCATACCAATCTGAAAAAACAGAAGATTGAACTGAACTTAGCGTAGAATACGCATTATCAAAAACTTCTTTAAAAGTAGGGTTCACGCCAATGTACAAAAGATCATCGGCTTGAAGCGAACTGTAAACTGGCACATAGGTACTCTGGGTTACAGTAGAAGCCAGTCCGGTATAAAGTCCAGCCATAGCATTAGTAGCCAATTTATCGGAAGAGAAAACAACCGACGTGGTGATCTCGTTTAAAGGTGGATCGATTTCTACCGTTTTTTCGCAAGCAGATAAAACCAATGTGGCCAACGCGATGCTGCTTAGCAATATTTTATGAAATGATTTTGTCATGATTGAAAATGTTAGTAAGTGAACTGTAAACCGGCAACAATGGTACGCAATGGAGGGGTTGTTACGCCCTGCGACTCAGGATCGAAACCTTTATAGCCTGTAATGGTCCATAAATTTTGTGCTTGTGTAAATACCCTGATATTTTCTGCATGTACTTTCGCTAACCATTTTGCAGGAAGTGTGTAGGATAAGCTTACATTTTTTAACCTGATAAAAGAGGCGTCCACAATGTTTACATCAGCGCCTGTCCAGTTACTATAACCAAAATAGGCTGCCCTACCGTTTGTACCGCCTGTACCTGCAGTAACCAGATAATCTGCTGAACCAAGAGCAAGATAATCGTTCATTACACTGGCCGCAGCATTGTACATATATCCGGGAGGATAAAATGAGGCAGCAGCTAAACTTTTTCCTTTTTGCTTCACAAACTGGAAGGTGAAATCTAAATTAAATCCCTTATAGTTAAAAGAGTTGGTTAAACCTCCGAAGAAACTTGGATAGGCACTGCCAATTACATAACGATCGCCACGGCCAATCTCCGATAGGCCGGTAGTTGGATTTGCAGTACCTCCAACACCATTTAAATCGGCAAAAGATGGCAGGTTAGTGGTTGGATCGATACCTAAAAACTGGTAACCAGTTAGGAAACTAATGGGTCTGCCCACAAGATAGGTGGTATAATAGGATGTTTTTTCGATATTAGGAAAAGACAACAACTTGTTTTCGTTCCTACTGATATTGAAGGAAGAAGTCCAGGTGAAATCTTTATTCTTAATATTCGTACTGGTTAAACTCAATTCTACCCCCGAATTTTGCACCTGCGCAGCTAAATTACTCTGATAACCGGTGAAACCTGCCTGCGGACTTAATGGGTAATTAATTAACTGATTACCTGTTCTGTTTCTGTAATAGGAAGCTACTAAAGACAACCGATCTTTAAAAAAGCCCAGTTCTATAGCGAGTTCCAGTTTTTTAGTTGTTTCCCATTGGTAATCGTCGTTGGCAATTCTTGATGGATTTAAACTGGAGATTCCATTATAAATTGCCGAAGAAGTAGAGTATGTAGCCAGATATTGGTAATCGCCAATCTCATCGCTACCCACTGTTCCGTAACTTCCACGGAGTTTACCAAAACTAAACCAGTTGGTTTTATCCTTAATCAGGTCTTCCTCAGAGAAAATCCATGCACCACCCACTGAACCGAAGTTTCCAAACTTTCTGTTCGGGCCGAACCGTGAAGAGCCATCTCTTCTGAAGTTGGCATTTACAATATATTTATTTTCGATGTTGTAATTTACACGACCAAAAAGTGAGGCATATTTAAACTCTTTTGATGAAGCGGAAGTTGAAATTATCGTTGCTGATGAGATATTTCTTAAGAAATCATCAGAGGGAAAACCCGAAGCACTGGTATAGTAGGGTTGTTCAGATTTTCTGTATTGGTAAGTTCCACCTGCAAGTAAATTTAAGTTTCCTTTCCAAACTTTACGGTTATAAGTAATTTGTGGCTCTAAAATATAGGTATTGGTATAAGTGTAGGCGAAACTGGAAGTACCGGTAGTAGGCACAGTTAGTGCTGTATTCAACGAACTTAGTGGTCTTATGGTAGTCTGTTTTGAATCAGTTTTACTGTAACCAAAAGTTGATTTTATATCCAGCCCATCTAAAATGGTGTATTTCAGATTTAAACTCGATAACAAGTTACTGGATCTGTTATCATTCGTCTGGTATAAAAATCCGTAAGGGTTGTTTAAACCAGAAACCCAGTACAAACTTCCATTTGGATTATATACAGGATAATTTGGTGGCAGGTTGTAAGCATAATTAGCTAAATCTGTTGTCGATATATCATTTTTATCTGTGGAATAAATCGCAGATAAGCCCATGGTAAACCTTTGATCCAGCGAACTGTGATTCAGGTTCACATTTACTCCACCACGTTGGTAAGATTGCTCTCCCGGGTACACGTTTCCTTCTTTATGATAAGTGCCACTTACATAAAAGTTAGTGCGGGTATCTCCACCAGAAACATTGGCACTAATATCATGCGTTCTGGCCGTTCCTCCTAAAAGTTCTTTTTGCCAGTTGGTGTTCGCTGTTTGATCCCACACCAATAAATCGGGGGCACTAATAGTTGAAGGTGCTGCAGGATTAGTGGTCATATTGGCAAATCCTTTTCTTCGCAAGGCGAGATATTGATCAACCCCTAACATTTCTATAAAATGCGGAACAACAGAAGCACCGGTAGAGGCGTTTACCCCAAATTTCGTCTTCCCTGATTTTCCTCTTTTAGTAGTAATCAATACTACCCCGTTCGCTGCGCGCGAGCCATAAATTGCCGTTGCATCAGCATCCTTTAGTACTTCAATACTTTCGATATCAGCCGGATTAATAGTATTCAGCGGGCTTGTTTGTCCTTCAGCCGAGGGTAATCCAGTTGTACCAGACGAAGATGCGGCTAAATTAATCTGCTCAGATAAAAAAGGTACCCCATCTACAATATAAAGCGGGCGATTAGGGCGGCCAATAGAATTTGCACCGCGAATCTGTACGTTTATTCCTGCGCCTGGCAAGCCATTGGTTTGAACAATAGAAACCCCCGGCATCCTTGCCTGCATAGTTTGCAATAGATTGGCTACAGGCTGTTTGGCAATATCATCGGCATTAATCCCTGTTTGAGAGCCAGTACTCGTTCTTCTGGTAGTAGTACCGTAACCAATCACAACTACCTCATCTAATTTAGCAGGATCGGGTTTCATTTTCACCATAATGGGATTACCAGAATTAACGGTGATATTTTGTGTACTGTAACCTATAAAAGTAAATTCTAAAACAGTATTTGGCCCTGGCGCACCTATTGCAAAATCTCCCCTTGCGTTGGTAGCGGCTATATTTGTACTTCCTTTTACGCGGATGGAAACACCCACCATAGGGTCACCATTTTCATCTACCACTTTACCATTTGCTACAAAACCATCACGTTTTTGAACCAAAGGGTTTAATAAAGGTTCTGAAATAGAGGCCGGTTCAATTTCCTTTTCTGTTTGCGATTTAACCACCACGAACTGATCATTAATCACTTCGTAAGTAAGTTTATTTGATTTTAAGAGCCTGTCTAAAAGGTCTTTTAACCGGATGTTATTATAGTTTCCGCTGATGGGCGAATCATTCTTTTTTATCTGATTGTTATAAACCAATCTGAACTGCGCTTTGGTGGCAATGGTTTTTAATACCTTCTCCAGTTTCTGGTCAGAAAACTCGATCGTTACGCGTTTTTCAGTTAGTTGGGCTTTCACAACAGAAGACCAGCTGAACTGAACAGCAATGGCAATACCCAAAATTTGCAGTAAAGAAAACTTCATAATTTTAATTAATGTGGGGAGCGCATTAACTGCAACATGTTGTTGAGCAACATGCTTTTTGGCCAGCGCAAAGTTTAGCGCATAGGCTGGCCTATTGAACAATTTATTGTACATTTGTTTGGTTTTAGTAGTTAGTAATAAGGCTTCTAAATCTTCACAGCAGGGTGTTCGCAGCACGCCTGCTGTTGTGTTTATAGTTGATAGTAAAGTTTATTTCATTAGTTACAATCCCCTCCTCCTGTAAGGGTAATCTGATCTTTATTAATAGAAAATTTTGCATTTATTGAGCTTGAAACTAGTTTTAATGTGGTTTCCAAAGATTGATCTGTTAAATCAGCGGAAATAGCACAGTTGGCATAAAGCGCCTTGTCTGCAACGATTTGTACATTAAATTTCCTTTCAATGCGTTGCTTCACTTCATCAAAAGCTACGCTTTCGAAATTCATATCGTATTCCGTTCCATGTAAGATCAGGGCTTTGTTTGCCACAGCGGCCACAACTACCCGGGCAGGTTGGGTTGAATTAAGGGCTTCAAATTCATTTCCAGGTGTAACAATAACCGGTGCCGCTAGCTGAGCATCTTTTTGGGCTGAAGAAACGGCCACCTTACCAGTTAATACTGTTAATTTGAAAGTTTGCGCATTTTCATTGATATTAAAACTTGTTCCCAGTACGCGGGCAACATATTTACCCGTTTGGATTACAAAGGGATGCATTTTATCTTTCGCAACTTCAAAAAGAGCTTCTCCCTGTAAAACTACATTACGGGTACTGTCACTAAATTTTGAAGGATAGTTTAAACGACTATTACCTTTAAGCCAGACAATGGAATGATCGGGCAGGTGTACTTTAGTGATTTTACCTGAGGTAGAAGTTTCTACATGCTGTACAATTTGATCTTCTTGATTGTTATATTGCCAAAGTAAAATACCTATAGTACTGATTGCAACCAAAGAGGCTGCTGCTGCAAAATATTTCCAGCGAAGTTTTTTTACCCGCCCACTCTTCATCTTTTCGGTAATAGAATTAAAAAGGCGCTGTTGCAGCTGAGATTTGTCTTTATCCTGAAGATTCCAGACGGGAGCTTCAACCGGTACCTCCGCATACCAATTTTCAAGCTGCTTAAACTCTTCTGGTGTTATCGTATTATTCAGCAGTTTCTCTGCTAAATTCTCGATTTCTGAATTTTGTTGATTAGGCATTTTCATAGATTACAAACCTATAGTATGTAAAAAAGTAAAATACCCTTGGTCTAAATGAAAAAAAATCTATTTTTTACTAAAAACGCAATAAAACAAGCTAAAAAATCACATAAAAAGCATACTCAAGTTACCTTTAATATGCTTTAAGGCCTTTGTAAGATGACCTTCAACGGTTTTTTCACTAATATCCATATTAGCAGAAATTTCTTTGACACTTAAACCTTCTTCTCTACTTAAACGGTATACCATCTGGCATTTTTCGGGAAGCTGGACTACCAGATTTTCAATTTCAACTCTAATTTGAGCGAAATCTAACCAGTGCTGTGTGCTGTTATCGGCTAAACTATGTGATAGTTCGTCCTCGAAAGAGATTGCTTTTCTTTTTTTACGTTGAGCATAATTAGCGTAGATGGTATATTTTAAAGCCGCAGAGATGTAAGTTCGGAAGGTATATTTTAGAAAAGTTTGATGCCGGCTATTCCAAATCCTCATAAAAACCTGTTGAACAGCCTCTTCTGCATCCTCCTGAGATTGTAGTTTGATGTAGGCAATTTCGAGGAGTTTCTCCCAATACCGGTTATATAATACGCTGAAAGCCCTTTCACTATCTTCTTTTAATAGATCAAATAGTACTTCATCCGACTCTTCACTCAGCGCAAGCATTTTTAGTTAATTAGCAGCCCTAAGATAAGGCTTAATGTTAGATTAACAAATCGACAACAGGGAGTTAAAGATAATAATTTTCCGGCACATCTAATCCCCGCAGCATCAAATGGGGGATTTATCCTGCATATTAAATGGATAAGGCCGATTCTTTAAGAGCAAAAAAATGCCCCAAAAGCAACTTTACTCATGGGGCATTTTTCAGCAAGGTTAATGAAATTACCTGATGTTAAATGCTTTCAAAATTTTATACAGAATGAATGCTGGAATTGCATCTAATTACTCTGTCAACTTCCATTCAGGTCGTTCGAAATGACAGGTATATCCATAGGGATGTTTTTGTAAGTAATCCTGATGTTCTTCTTCAGCATTCCAAAAATCACCAGCCGGAATAACTTCCGTTACAATAGTACCTGGCCATTTCCCTGAGGCCTCCATGTCTGCAATTAATGCTTTTGCTGTTTCTTCCTGCGCTGCATCTAGATAAAATATTGCTGAGCGATAGGATGTACCGACATCATTTCCCTGCCTGTTTCTGGTGGTAGGATTATGGATTTGAAAAAAATATTCTAATAACTTGCGATAAGAGAGAATCGCCGGATCAAAAACAATCTCTATCCCCTCTGCATGGGTTCCGTGATTGCGATAAGTAGCATTTGGAACATCACCGCCGGTATAGCCAACCACCGTTGAAATTACGCCTGGCTGACTCCTAAACAGCTCTTCTACTCCCCAAAAACAACCACCTGCCAATATCGCTTTTTCTGTATTCATATAATCTCCTTTTTATTACTAATAAAGATACAGCCTGCATTCACAATGCGCAAGCAAAAACCGAAAGGAATGCAATAACTGGCTTACGTATGACGGAATGTAGAACCAGCAGGTATAATAACAGATTAAATGCCAAAGTCTTCTAAGAAACCTAAGATTACTGCAATCGCGATTGCCGCAGATTTGGAAATCTTAATCAACAGGTGGGTAGAACAGGTTTATAACAAAACGGATAAACCGAAATTCCAACCTAACCAACCCTTGGCCTGATTATTAAAATGCTTAGCCCAGGAAGGTGCCAATTCGTGCTTATAGTTTTTCCCGGAAGCTCCTGGTGGAGCATCGGTTCTGTAGTAGGTATAAGAAGGCCCTGCAAAAACAATCAACCGTTCAGCAGGCATAACCTGAAACTGCGTTTGAAAACGATAGAGATTATTAAAGTAGGACCAATTTCCAAGGTAAATACTTTGCCCTGTCACTTCAGTTGCAATAGAAAGGCGTTTATTTAAAAGGAATTCATGGCCTAAACCAAAACCAAAAGTTAATACCCGGGCAGTATCAGAAAAATTGTTACCTGCTATAAGTAACGAATACAATTTCGAATTTCCTGTTTTCAAAGCAATATTGGTATTGGCTACCTCATTGCTGTAAATAGTAATCTGTTTAAAACCGTTGGAGGATAAATTGACCAATCCTAAACTTACGCCAGATGATGAATCTGCAAGATTAACAAGCCCAAATTGAAAGCCTTTCATCTTTTTGGCATAATTCAAAATCCCCCCAACCTGTGCGCCATTTAGTACTCCAAAAGTTGAATTGGTAACCCCAGCCAGTTGTAAACCAGAAGTTTCCTTACTGGAATTTAATAAACCTGCGATTTGAACACCTTTAAAACCTTTTCTGGCGATATTCGCCACCCCTGCCACCTGAGCACCACTCACCTTACCCTTGGTATCATTCACCAATCCGGCAATTTGAAAGCCACCAACTTCATTTTTTACATCGTTATACGCTCCTGCGAGTTGTATCCCTTTTACCGAACCACCAACAGCATTAAATAATCCGGCGATTTGAAACTTCTTGATATCACCTTTGGTAAGATTAAAGGCACCTGCCATTTCAAACCCATCTGTACCTGCGGTATAACCACCCAAAACATTTAAAGAGGCTTTGTTAACAATGCTGGAACTCATGCTCCCATGTGAGCTTAACCCAGGAGTAAACGATACCTGAAAAGGCGTTTGAGCTAAAAAATCAGGAATATTCAGATTCTGAATGCGTTGCTTTGAAGAGGTTAGAAATCTCCAGATGCCTTTCCCACCAAAGGTATTGGAAAAGAAAGTGCCCTTTTCACTATCTGGATCAGTATATTTTTCAGGTTTTACATTTATATCAGCAAGGAAAACCAGGGATGTATCTCTATAGCTTTCCTTACTCGCGGTGAGGATAACACCTGTATGTTCTCCTCTGAAACGTAGGGTAAAATAGCCTTTTTGATCTGTAAGAGCAGCTTGAAGCAGTCTTTTTTCATACACACTTGCTTGTTTCACCCTATCCCCGCTTCGGGTATCTTTTACGTATCCGCTAATTTCATAGTGGTTATCATCAGTCGAAATCCGTTCTGCTTCAATGGTTAAGTGATTTACAGCATATCGCAAAATAATATATTCTGCATTTTCTTTATAGTCTACCTTGCCTGCAAAAACCTGATCTAACACATCCCTTACGGGCATATTTTTAACTTTAAGACTAATGAGGCTGTCTTGATTAAATAGTTGACCGTTATACGAGAAATAGAATTCCCCGGCTTTGCTCAGCAATTGCAATACCTCATGCAGAGGCGTCTGCTGCACAGAAAGTGATACCCTCTTCGATAAATTCCGTCTATAGTCGTCATTGGTTTGTTGTGCAAAACAATAACCCGAAATGAAGAGCAATAAAATGATCAGTGAATGCCTCATTTTTAAGGGTTGGACAGCAAAATATGGTTGCCGCTACGCGTCTGTTTTAAATTCATGGTTAAACAAATTAACTTTAAATCCCGTTCCAATGATTCGATCTTTATGGTTGTTGTGATACCCGAGTCAATTACAGCAGCGTCCAAAGTAATGTTACTACCATAGGCTTTGTTTAATGTTTGTATCAGCTTAGATAGCGGGGTATTGTTGCTTTGTATTAACCCTGTTTTGTAGTAGTTATACAGTTGATCCTGGCTTTTTACTTTAGCAAGCTTTTTGGTTTTGCCATTAATGGTGATTTTCTCTCCTTTGTACAGCTTAATTTCAGACTGGCCTAATTTCACCTTTACAATGCCACTTTCTACATTAACCTCCGTAACATGATTGGCCTGACTGATGTTAAATGCAGTTCCTACCACTTCGACAATTACCTGGTCTACGTCAATTACAAATGGATGTGCCTTGTCTTTGGCAACTTCAAAAAATACATCTCCATTTTCTATTTTCAGCTTTCTATTGTTTTTAAAATAACGCGCATAGCTGATTTTAGCCTCTTTATTTAAGGTTATTACCGATCCATCAGGAAGTATTTCGGTGTGGATCTGGTTCCTGGCTTGTAATGAAGTAAAGCTACTGGGTCCTAACCAGTTATAAGTAGACCATATACCTACGGTAATCAGAAGTATGGCCGCAACTTTCAGCCAACCTGAAGTACTCCAAAACCGTTTAGCATTAGTATTGGCCTTTTGTAGCTCCGCTCTCTTTACTTTAAAACGTTCCCAGGCAGCATCTTTATCTTGTTTAGTTTGGCCGGCAAGTGTTCCACTTAATTCCCAAATGCTTTTCAATTGGATAAAGTGTTTTTGATTTTCCTCAGCTGCAGTTAGCCATACTTTTACCTCTTCGTTTTCTTCCTCACTGCTTTCGTTTAGAAGAAATTTCATCAATAATTCATCAGTCATGTCCTTTTCTTCTAATTAAAAAACTGTTTAAAAGCCCAAAATCCAAGAAACACAACAACCATAAAATCGGCCAGTTTAAACCTTAAAATTTTCAAGGCCTTACCCATTTGGTTCTCCACTGTTTTGATTGATAATCCAAGTTGATCGGCAATTTCACGATATTTAAGTTCTTCAAATCTACTCATTTGGAATATGGTTCTGCATTGCTCAGGCAGATCGTTCAAAGCATTCCTTAAATGTGTTTGAAGTTCGGACAGCTCTACTTTTAAAGATGCGGGTTCATGTTCTGTATTCATCGTATGTACCGTAAATTCTTGATACCTGTTTTTGGTTTGTTCTTGCCTGATGTAATTCAAACTGTCGTGATATACACATTTGTATAGATATGCTTTGATGGCGCTTATCTGAAGGTTTTCTCTTTTTTCCCAAAATTTCAGAAACATGCCCTGAACAATCTCCTCTGCAATATCCTCGTCTTTAACAATTACCTGAGCATAAGCATGTAGTGCAGCATAATGCGTTTTAAACAGCTGTTCAAATGCAGTATCATCATATTGATGGGGCGTTCCGGAAGATATTGCTGCTAATGTCACCGATTTAATTGTGTCCAAATATATAGCTTATTTATTTTGTTAACTATTTCCGCTGGTCTGGCATTTACCCAGATCAACGGAGAAATCATTTGGTTAGAAACTGATTGACAAACCACCTGTGTACCCCAGGAACATTCCATTAAAGCCATTATTTTTTCTATCCCAGGTTTGGATATAATGTTTTTGCAAACTTTTCCCTTCTTCAGTATTGGTTATTACGAAATTGAATGACGGTCCTGCAAATATTTCGAGATTTGGTGCAATTCTCAATGATGGCATTAACTGGAAGCTATACTTGTAATAATTGCCCCGTTTGAAATTATGTAATGACCCGGCAATAAGTTCGGTATTTAACCTGAAATGCTCAGATTGGAAAAAATGTGCCCCCAGTCCCAATTGAAGCGCATATACTTCATCTTTATTTTTGAAATTGTAACCGATACCAATAATACCGTACAATACTTTTCCACCCGACCTGAAAGTAGCCAGGGTAGTAAGGTTCTGATCAGTTGTTAATGCAATACTTTTTTCCCCGTTCTTAATAATATTGATAAATCCGATAGGATAATCACTGCTATCAGCTACATTTATGAATCCAGCCACCTGAACACCTTTAACCTTTTTAGCGATATTGATAAAACCTGCTATCTGAGAACCTTTTACATCAGCAGCTTTATTCATGAAACCTGCCATTTGCAAAGCTGCATTTTTAGCGCTCCAGTTTAAAAAACCCGCTACCTGGGCACCATTGCCAGCGGTAGAAACATTTGCAAAACCGGCAAAGGCCGCACCTTTTCCACCACCGTAAGTATTGATGAAACCTGCAAACTGAGCGCCATCAACTTTCCCTAAAATATGGTTAGAAAAACCTGCAAATTGACCACCGCTGGCATCTTTACGTACTACATTGGACAATCCGGCAAATGATACTCCTTTCTCTTTAGCAGAAACACCTACCAATAAGTTCAGGGAAAAACTGTTTGTATCCTTTGGAGCATGTGTTCCGTTGGTACTGATGGGGTAGATCAGGCCAATATTGACTTTGTTTTTTTTGTTTCCCTGCGCAAAGCCGCTAATAGCCAATAAAGCTAAACTTAATGTTGCGAAGCAAGCTATAGATAATTTGTTCTTAATGTTTGATAAAGTTGAATCCATTTCTGTCTAATTTTAAAATAAGACACACTGTTTCAGCTTTACCCCTATGTGGAAGAATAATATTTTTTATTACACATCTTCCCTTAGCTTTGCATTATGAAAAACATCATTATCACGGCCGCTGCAGCAATACTCCTTTGTGCTGCCTGCAGCTCCTCTTCAAAAGTTTCTGAGGGAAAAAACGATTCAAGTTCTGTAGAAAAAGACACCAGCTTAACAGCTGTTTTACGCAGTAATGCAACAGCGAAAATAGCTGACTCTGTCAAACTGAGCTTCGTAGTTTACAACCACACTGATAGCCTGCGTAAATTTTGCAAATGGCACACGCCATTTGAACCATTAATGAGCAAATATTTAGATGTCACCACAACAGATGGTACTGTAGCGCAATATCAGGGGCCAATGGCTAAACGCATTATGCCGCCTCCGGCAGATAGCTATATCACGCTGAAGCCGGGAGACAGTTTAAGTGCTGAAGTAAACGTATCCAAAGCTTATCAGATTCCCAAACCGGGGAAATACACATTCAAATACAACAGTTCGGCCATCAGCGGAATAGTAGTAAAAGATAGCCTCACCCTAGAATTGAAGTAGTTCGCATCAAGTACTTAGCATTGAGAATTAAGTATCACGTATGGAAGAAACGAATAGCTGGTCTTGCTACTTTATACCTGCTACTTTATACTCCATAATTGCTACTAACAACTTTAAACTAAGTACTTGACAACCATCCCTTACTTAAACCAACTGTTAACCCGAAATCATTCCTTTTTCAGTTAATATAAATGAATTATTTCCCTCTTCGCTCATTTCGGTTTCGGCATGGGTAACCAGGATTACGGTTGTTTTTTGTTCGGCGAGGAGTGTTTTTAAATTATTGATCAAGCGGTTTTTTAATTCCAAATCCAAAGCAGAGAAGGGCTCATCCATCAGTAATAAGCCGGGTTTTGTTGACAAAGCCCTTAAGATGGCTAAACGTTGCTGTTGACCGCCTGAAAGCTGCCTGGGCAAACTTTTCCGGTATCGGCTTAACTCTCCTATCTCCAATAACCGATCGATATATTCGGGATCATCGCTGCCATATTTAAGCTGTTTCTCTACCGTCATATTAGGAAAAAGCGCATAATCCTGAAAAACAAATCCTACAGCTCTGTTTTGAACTGGCTTCGAATAAGCATTGGCTTCATCAAACCACAGCTCATTTTTGACTATTATTTTTCCTGCATCGGGTGTAATTAGTCCGGCGAGCATCTTTAAAAAAGTGGTTTTACCCACACCAGATGGCCCTAAAATCCGGGTGATACTATGCGACTGAAAAACAGCATCTACATTCAGTTCCAACGTTCCGTGATGCGTTTTTATTTTCTTAAAAATGGAGATTTCTATCATTCGAACGGACTTTTAACGGCATTTCTATTCCAAATAAATACACCCAATACAATAACAAAAGTTATTGCAAAAAGAATCAGCGCATAAACATTAGCGCCGGCATAATCCATTGTTTCTACCGAATCGTAAATAGCAATGGAAGCCACTTTGGTTTCACCAGGTATATTTCCACCAATCATCAATACCACACCAAACTCGCCTAAAGTATGTGCAAAGGTCAATACTGCAGCAGTAAAAAGTGATGGTTTGATATTGGGCAGTAAGACAGCAAAAAAAGTTTGAAGTTTAGATTTACCCATTGTATAAGATGCCTCGGCTATTGATTTGGGTAAATGAGTGAACGCGGCTTTTAAAGGGCTAACCATAAAAGGCAAACTGTAAATGACAGACGCGAATATCAATCCTTTAAAAGAAAAAACCAGCTGTAAATTAAAGTACTCGTGTAACCACCTGCCAAGGGCATTATTAGGACTAAAAGCCAGCAGCAGATAAAACCCCAATACCGATGGTGGAAGTACAAGAGGCATTGTAATAAAGGTTTCAATAATAATCTTCAAGAGATTCTGCTTACGTGAAAGCCAGTAAGCGACAGGAATACCAAGTAATAACAGTAAAAAAGTTGTTATTACTGCCAATTTAATACTGAGCCATATTGGGTCTAAATCCATTAGGTTTTATTACTGTTGAGGTAAGTGATAACCGTTAGCTGCTATAATCTTTCTGGCAGCTGCGGAGTATAAGTAATTGTAAAACCGGGTAGCATCTGCCAGTTTACCTTTTTTTGCATAGCTTAGCAACACAGCTGACTGGGCAATCTGTTCGTAGCTTTTTTGATCCACCCGGGCCCATTTTACCTGTTTTTTAGATTTTTGTTCATATAAAAAAGCCTCCGTTGTAAATCCGATTCTAACTACTCCCGTTTGCAGATAGGTATTTACCTGTGAAATACTTTCACCAAAAACCAGTTTTGAACTAAGCCGATCCGTTAGTTTATAAAATTTTAGTGCTTGCTCAGCCGCTTTACCATAGGGTGCAATTTTAGGATTCGCAATCGCAATTTTTACCGTTTGTGCATCAACAAGCAACTTTTGCCAGTTTTTAAAATCTCCTTCAACATGCCCGCAAACAATTAAACTTCCCAATGCATAAATTTTTGGTTTTTGAATTGCAAAGCCCTCTTGGTACAGTTTTTCAGGAAATTCTGTATCGGCAGAAAGAAAAATATCATAAGGTGCTCCATTCATAATTTGTGCGGTAAGCTTGCCCGAAGCACCAACAATCACTTCTATTCCAATCCCGGTCTGCTTCTTAAAATCGGCCTGAAGTTTTTGTATTACGCCTTGTGCGTTGGCTGCTACAGCAATTCGTAAGGTTTGCGCAGCAACTGCATACGGTAATAACATTAACACCAAAAAACTAAAGAAGATGCCGCTGAATTTTAAAAATTTTATCATTTTAGTTATCCGCTATTGTGCAATTCCAACTTCTATACTCAACACCTGTTTTATACATCTGGCAGGTCTTTTATCCTTTTCAACAATAATTCTAAACGGACCATCAGCAGGTGGCAGCGGTTTATCATCCATTTGATCGGCTAAAATTATCTTTTCATCACTGAATTCCGGATCCAGTTCAGTTAATGTGAAAATAACCTGATATCCATCGTAAGCTTTAACCATGGCATACTTACGCAAATTTTCTCCCCGCAATGCTTCACCCATCGATGCCCCCGCCTTATTCAGCAAATTAGACAAAAGCACCCCCGAATAATGGTGTATTTTACCATCACGATCATTTCTATCAAGTGCCACCCGATCCATTTTCTGCAATTCGGGCAAACTAAATTGGATCGCATGATCTACCTCTCCTGTAATTTTGAGTATTGGACTTTCTGTTTTTTGAGCCTTAAGCCCTCCGGCACTGAAAAAAATGACTAAAAAAGTAATAAATAAAGCAAGATTATATTTTTTCATGGATAAGAATGAACCAAAGGTGAATAAGGACTTCAAATTAAAGAAAAATACTTTAAATTAGCTCATACTTAACCCACCTGTACAATCCTATAGCTTTTCTTGACACAACATATAGACTAACTGATGCTATTTACTGGTTTTTTACCTAAATTGCGGTATCCCAAATGAAAGAAATTGCAGATATACTCATTGCTTATCAAAAAGCACTAAAAGAAAAGAAGAAATCCGCTTTAGCAACTGTTGTTAAAGTAGAGGGTTCATCTTACAGAAGACCTGGTGCCAGAATGTTAATTACAGATGATGGTATGCTTACTGGTGCAATAAGTGGTGGCTGTTTGGAAGGGGACGCTTTGAGAAAAGCGCTTTCTGCAATTCACCAGCAGGAGACAAAGCTCGTGAG
Organism: Pedobacter sp.; assembly: GCF_965279535.1. Classification (NCBI taxonomy): domain Bacteria; kingdom Pseudomonadati; phylum Bacteroidota; class Sphingobacteriia; order Sphingobacteriales; family Sphingobacteriaceae; genus Pedobacter; species Pedobacter sp. The sequence goes on along the minus strand of NZ_OZ257244.1, from coordinate 4,859,916 downwards.
TTATGATACTACAGACGAAGACGATGCTAAATTTGGCATCCAGCTAGGCTGTAACGGTGTAGTACATATACTATTTGAACCCATTCTTCCTGAGCAGGAAATCAATCCGATTACCATATTAAAAGCAGTTCAGCAACGAAGGGAAAATGCCGTATTGGTGACCTTTTTTTCGCTTGAAAACCAGCAGCAATTAGGTACAAGAATACTTTACCGCCCTGAACAGCTCGTGAGCAGCTTACCTGCTAATGAGCAGATATTGGCAGATACAGCCTTATTACTGGAAGAAAAAACCTCAGACTTTAAGGAATATGAAATCAACGGCTACTTAACATCTGCTTTTTTAGAATTTATCTGCCCACCTATCTCGCTTATAATTGCAGGTGCCGGGAACGATGCACAGCCCCTATCAGAAATCGCTGACCGATTAGGTTGGGAGGTTACGGTTGTTGACGGTCGCCCCACGCATGCTACCAACTTGCGTTTTCCAAAGGCTACGCGGGTGTTGGTTAGTAAACCCGATCAGTTTTTAAATCACATAAGTATCGATGATCGCACAGCCTTCGTATTGATGACCCACAACTACAATTATGATGTTGATTTACTTGGCCGGTTGATCGCTACAGATGCTGCCTACATTGGAACTTTAGGTCCAAAAAGAAAGTTAATCAGAATGCTGGATGAACTAAATATGAACACTGTGAAAAATCAAACCAGGGTTCACGGCCCCATAGGCCTGGATATTGGCGCGGAAACGGCAGAAGAAATCGCAATATCTATCATTGCTGAAATAAAATCAATCTTTAGCGGTGCCTCAGCTCAGTTTTTAAAACAGAAAAATGCACCTATCCATGTTCACGATATAAAAGGCAACTAATGGATACCGGAATTATCATATTAGCCGCAGGTAACTCAAGCCGCTTAGGTAAACCCAAGCAACTGCTAACTTATCAGGATAAAACCCTGCTAACCATCGTAAGTGAAGCAGCATTAAAAACTTCATTTCATCCTGTTGTTGTGGTTCTTGGTGCCTACGCAAGTGAGGTTTCAAAAGCACATCAGGGGCTAAAAATCCAATACATCATTAACGATGAATGGGAGACTGGAATGTCTTCAAGCATTGCCACAGGCTTAACTGCACTCCTCGATACCAAAAAAGACATTGAAAACGTTATTATAGCAGTTGCCGATCAGGTTTTTATTACTGCCCGGATTTTTGAAAAATTAGCAGAAAATCACCAACTTACAGGCAAAGGAATTGTGGCAAGTACCTATGGCGAAACAAGTGGAACGCCTGTGCTGTTTAATAAGAAATATTTCGACCAGCTTTTGAATCTTCAGGGAAGCACTGGCGCAAAAAAAATAGTTGCAGAAAATGCATCAGATACCGCTAAAGTACCATTTGAAAAGGGACTGATCGATATCGATACCGCAGCAGATTACAATAATTTAATCCAAAATCAATGATAGCAGATTCATTCGGAAGAGTACATGATTATTTACGGATATCGCTTACCGATAACTGTAATTTCCGCTGCTTTTATTGTATGCCAGAGGAAGATTATGATTTTACACCAGCGTCACGATTGATGCAAACAGAAGAAATCGTTCAGCTGGCTAAAATTTTTGTGGCACAAGGGGTAAAAAAAATCAGACTTACAGGAGGCGAACCACTGGTAAGAAAAGATGCAGCAGCAATTATTGCAGCGCTGGGTAAATTGCCAGTCGAACTGGTGATTACTACTAATGGTACCCGGATTGCAGAAATGCTTCCAGCACTCATTGAGGCGGATATTAAGTCGATCAATATCAGTTTAGATACCCTGCAGCCCGAAAAGTTTTTCATGATTACCAGAAGAGATTTATTCCATCAGGTTAGGAGCAACATTGAGCTGCTTTTGCAAAATAAAATTGCAGTAAAAATTAACATGGTGGTAATGAAGGGGCTTAATGATAATGAAATTAAAGACTTTATCGATTGGACAAAACACAATCCTGTTCAGATCAGATTTATAGAATTTATGCCCTTTAGCGGTAATAAATGGACCAGCAATAAGATGTTTTCTCTGGCAGAAATCCTTCAGGTTATAGCCAATGATTTTACCGTACTACCTGTTGAAGGATCAGCTAATGATACTGCCAAGCATTTCATGATTCCAGGGCATGAAGGTTCATTTGCCATTATCAGTACCATGACCGCTCCTTTTTGCAGTACTTGCAACAGGATGCGTTTAACTGCAGATGGTAAACTTAAAAATTGCCTTTTTTCTGATGGAGAAACCGATTTACTCAGTGCTTTGAGAAAAAATGAGGATGTTCTTCCATTAATTAAAGCCTCTATATGGAGCAAGAAGAAGGAACTTGGTGGCCAGTTAAAAACGCATTTTGAAGAATTGGATGCAGCTGCCATTCAGAACAGAAGCATGATTACAATTGGAGGATAGTGATGATTAGTGTTACAGAAGCTAAAGCGCTTATCTCCGAACAGATTAAGCTGCTAAACCCGATCCCCCTAGCCCTCATTGAGTCCTCAGGCCATATTTTAGCCGAAGATGTTTATGCGCAATACAATATCCCGGCATTCAGGCAATCGGCTATGGATGGTTATGCGGTAATTTACGATGACCATGCACAAGCATTAAAACTCGTTGGTGAAATGGCTGCAGGAACCAGTAATACGCTCCACATAGAATCCGGCGAAACTGCAAGAATTTTTACCGGGGCACCGCTTCCCGAAGGTGCGGATACCGTGGTGATGCAGGAAAAAGTGAAGATATCTGAAGGGAAAATTCAAATTGAAGACCAGCAACTTAATTTAGGTTCAAATGTTAGACCTATTGGTTCTGAAATCAAATCTGGTGAGCTGGCAATGCCTGCCGGAAGCTTACTTAGTCCGGCAGCGATTGGCTTTCTTGCCGGAATAGGCATTACAGAGGTGAAGGTATTTCCTATGCCTGAAGTGGCCATTATTGTTACTGGCAAAGAGCTTCAGAAACCGGGATCAGTACTGGACTTCGGACAGATTTATGAATCAAATTCCTATTCATTGTCTGCAGCTTTAAAATCAGAAGGCATTACCTCAATTGAAATTTTGCAGGCAGATGATGATTTAATTATATTAACCTCAATTCTTCAGGCCGCGCTCATTAAAAATGATGTGGTACTCCTCACTGGCGGCGTAAGCGTTGGCGACTACGATTTTGTTCTGGAAGCCTCCAAACGTTGCGGTGTTCGGCAAATTTTTCACAAAGTAAAACAAAAACCAGGCAAACCACTTTTTTTTGGAACCAAAGGAGATCAATTGGTTTTTGGCTTGCCCGGAAATCCTTCATCAGTATTAAATTGTTATTACAATTATGTGCTCCCTGCAATCAAAAAGCTTTCGAATAAAGAAAACAGTGTACGTGAAATTACGGCTACGCTTACCCACAGGTATGAAAAAACAGCCGGACTAACACACTTTCTAAAAGGAGTTTATACTGATGCAAAGGTTACTCCTTTACATGCCCAGGAATCTTTTAGGTTGAGTTCTTTTGCACAGGCTAACTGCCTCATTTGCCTGGATGAAACACAGCAGGAATTTGCTGTTGGCGAAAAGGTAAATATATTATTATTACCTCAATAAGATGGAGATAGAAGTAATCAGTTTTGGAAAAATCGCGGAATTCTTACCGCAACAAAAAATCAGCATTGTAAATATTAGCGATACTGATGAACTAAGGGTGTATTTAGAAAAAAATTTCCCGGATTTAGCCGGAACCAAATATAAACTGGCACTTAACAAAAATATTGTTCAGGTAAAAACAGAAATAAACAACAATGATGTTGTTGCCATTATGCCACCCTTTTCTGGAGGATAAATGACAATGAATTTGGAAAGATACAGCAGGCAGATTATCCTGAAAGGCTTCGGTGAAGTTGCACAGCAAAAGCTTGTTGCTGCAAAAGTATTGGTTATTGGTGCAGGAGGATTGGGTTGTCCGGCGCTTCAATATCTTGTGGCTATGGGCATTGGTACGATTGGCATTGTAGATGATGATACCGTTTCTCTTTCGAACCTTCATCGACAGGTTTTATATAACACCAATGATATTGGCAAAATGAAAGTGGCCGTAGCCGCTGAAAAGCTGAAAGCCATCAATCCGGATATTGATATAAATACCTACCCCATATGGATTGATCAGAACAACATCCTTCCGCTATTCAAACAATATGATTTTATCCTTGATGGAACAGATAATTTTGAATCCCGGTACCTGATTAATGATGCCTGCGTACTGTTAGAAAAACCTTTAATATTTGCCGCTGTGTCAGGATATGAAGGTCAGCTGGCTATTTTTAATGTAGCAGATGATCATCAAAACCACACCAACTACAGAGATCTTTTTCCGGTACCTCCAAATGCCGGGGAAATTCCCAATTGCGAAGAAAATGGCGTTTTAGGAGCCTTACCCGGAGTATTGGGTACAATGGCGGCGGCTGAAGCAATCAAGCTCATCACCAATATAGGCAAACCACTTATTAACACGTTATTACACTATAACTTATTAACACAAGAACAATATAAACTTCAAATCAGTCCGGCCAAAAACTATAAGTTGCCAACAGCTGAAATCGAATTTTTAAATATGAATTACCATAACAATTGCACACTACCAGAAGCCTACGAAGAAATTGATATGGCTAAGTTGTTAGTGTTAAAGGAAAGAGCATCAACACGCTTAATTGATGTTCGCGAACGACATGAAGTTCCCCAATTAGATCCCCAGGTTTTTTCACAGATTCCCATGTCTGAATTAGCGCATTTCCTCGAAAGCTATATTCAGGAAGAGCATATTGTCTTTTTGTGTCAACATGGCATCAGAAGTGTTGCTGCAGCAGAACGGCTGTCGGAAAAATATGGAAATGCAAAAAAAATATATAGCTTAAAAGGTGGAATTGCTAAATGGAGAAATCATTTTTAAACAGATAATATGAGTGATAAAAAAATAAAGAATATCTTTAGCAACGGAGCCATTTCGCCCCTATTCATCGCAGACAGCATTTCCAAGCACAGTACCAAAACCAATATTGGTGGTCACAGCATTTTCATGGGTCAGGTGAGGAAAGACGAAATTGATGGAAAATTCGTTTCGGCCATTGAATATACAGCATATGAAGCGCTTGCATTAAATAAAATGCATGAAATCAGGGAAGAGATTTTTAACAAATATCCTTTAAGCTGTATGCACATCCACCACAGTTTAGGCACCATAAGAGCCGGTGAAATCTGTCTTTTTGTATTTACCTCTTCTGCACACAGAAAACCGGCAATTGATGCCTGCAATGAAGTTGTAGAACGTATAAAGGCAGAACTACCCATTTGGGGCAAGGAATTATTCGAAGACGACACGCACCAGTGGAAAGAAAATATTTAAGTTTTAATCATGGTTAACATTACCAAAAAATCCAATTCACTCAGAATAGCGGTTGCAACTGCAACTGTAAAAGTTTCTAAACCAGAAACCATAGCGGCCATTGTACAAAGAAAAATACCAAAAGGTGATGTTTTCGAATTTGCCCGTGCAGCTGGTTTATTTGGTGTTAAACGCACCAGCGACATGATCCCCGACTGCCATCCTCTGCCGGTAGAATATACCGCTATCACATACGATATTCAGGATCTTAAAGTTATCATTAACGTTGAAGTGCATACCATTTATAAAACAGGTGTTGAGGTAGAGGCCATGCATGGCGCATCAGTTACCGCACTTACCATGTACGATATGCTTAAGCCTATTGATAAAGGTGTTGAAATAGAAAATATTCGATTGTTGGAAAAATCCGGAGGAAAATCAGACCTGAAAAACATGCAGTTTCCCGATATTAAAGCTGCAGTGATGGTTTGCTCTGATTCCGTTTTTGAGGGTCAGAATGAAGATCGATCTGGTAAAGTAATTGTTTCCAGGTTAGCTGATTTTAAAATTGACACCAGTCATTATGAAATTGTGCCCGATAGCATTGAATCTATCAGTAAAATGGCTAAAAGCGTGATTGCACAAGGGTTCGATATATTAATATTAACAGGCGGTACCGGACTTTCGCCTCGAGATGTTACCCCTGAAGCGATTGCACCGCTAATTGACCGCAACATTGATGGAATAATGGAATCTGTCAGACGGTATGGGCAGGACAGAATGCCTTATGCCATGCTTTCGAGAGGTATTGCAGGCTTTGCCGGCAAAACATTAATCTTAACCCTGCCAGGTTCAGTGCGTGGCGTAGAAGAAAGCATAGATGCCTTGTTTCCTCAGGTTTTACACCTTTTTAAAATCAATAAAGGACAGAAACATTAGGTTCTTCAGCACCCAAATCAAAAAATATCTCTACCTGAGCTTTTTGCTAAAATCGTGAAACAACTTTAAATCCTGTGCTGTTATAATAAACACATCAATATAATCAGATATGGAACAGATGAATGTTTCGGAAGAACAAAAAATTAGCTTTGATTTTAGCCCATCACCTTGCCCGGTTATTTTAGTCAGGTTATGTTCGTGAATTTCAGCCGCTTCTATTTCAAGAAGGATCAAAATTTGTAGCAGTACTAGGTCCGAATCTTGAATCCGGTATTGTTGGAACTGGCGATAGTGCTGAAGCAGCACTTCGTGATTGGAATATTAATATTAAAGAAAGACTGCGTAAGGCAGATGAAAACGATGCCGTTACCCAGTTTGTAATGGATACCATTCACACCCATAAAAAGGATACCTGGTAAATAAAGTCGTTACTTATTCTACTTCCTCAGCAACATAGCTTCTCCACAAGAGATAGCCTAATCTACCACAACGTTCTGCTACAAAATACTCAATATCAGCAGGTACATCATTTACAATGCGATAGCGTATTTTATATTTCGGTGTATAGCTAATGTAAACAACTAAATCTTCAGAAGAAAAACCCCTGCCAGAAAGCGCAGAAAAATGAGTGGTCTGCAATTCCCTTGCAGCCTTCTGTAATCTATCATTCATGACTTTCGCAAGAGAGCGTTGCGGCTTAAATTCAGTCTCAAAAATAGGCAATACGGTAACAGTCATAAGGCAAATTTATAATCATCACTGAGCTATGCAAGCAACTTTCTTTAACCAATTGAAAATGAGAAACAATAATTTTAAGTATCTTCAATTGAACGTTAAATGTAGGCGGCAAGCCACCCACCTGTAGTGTTAATTACAAGAAAAGCCAACGTCTGTCTCAATTAAAATACAAAGAGAAAGTTCCTCATCAATAAAGTACATAAGATGCTGAACCTGGTATAAAAAGATAGCACAGATTGCTAGAAAGATAAATCATGTTGCCTTCATAACTGTACAGGACAGCATTATAATCTAAAAAAAGTATGTTTGAGATGCATAGGACTATTTAGCCCAACCAATCTAACCAAATAACAGACTGAAAGCCTGTTGATCATGAACAACACATGATCAGCCATTTAGTAATTATATAAATGAAAAAGATTATCATCATTCTCCTCTTCAGTGTTGCTTATCCATTTTTATCCTTTGCCGATTTTGTTTTCAGCATGAATACAGATTTAGCAGTATCTATTGAAAGTAGTGAACAGGAAGTCGTTAGTACGGCATTTGAGATGCTTTCAAAAGATTACCAGGCAGTTTTTGGAGGCAAAATGACCAAAAGTGACCAGGCAAAGCTTTTTATCGGGACCTTAGGGAATGGCAGCCAGGCAGAGAAGATGATGGATAGCAAATCCATACAGCAACTGGCAACCCATAAAGAAGCCTATGTGATAAAAGTTATTGATGATAAACTGTATATTTTAGGGAGCGACAAACGCGGAACAGCCTATGGGATTTTAGAAATTTCCAGAAAAATTGGCGTATCTCCCTGGGAATGGTGGGCAGATGCTACAATCGAAAAAAGAAACTCCTTCCGTTTAAGCAATGGATTTAGTCAGTTCGAGTATCCTTCGGTAGCATACAGGGGCATTTTCCTCAATGATGAAGATTGGGGTATTACACCATGGAGTTATCTTACCAATGAACCGAGTAACATAAAAGGACAAATCGGTCCGAAAACACATGCCAGGATTTTTGAATTACTCCTGCGCTTAAGGGCCAATATGTTTTGGCCGGCCATGCACGAATGTTCTGTGGCTTTCTACCTCACCCCTGGTAATAAAGAAATGGCTGATAAATATGGCATTGTGCTGGGTTCGTCACATTGCGAACCCATGATGCGGAATGCCAATGCAGAATGGAAAATAGATGGTAAAGGTGAATACGACTATGTACACAATAAAGATAATGTGCTCAAGTTTTGGGAAAGCCGGGTACAACAACTTAAAAATTCCGATAATGTGTATACTTTGGGTATCCGGGGTGTTCATGACGGTAAAATGCAGGGCGCAAATACTTTAAAAGAGCAATACGATGCATTGACAGCAATTATTAAAGACCAGCGGGAGATGATTGCCAAAAATCTTAATCCCGATCTTGAAAAAGTACCGCAGGTTTTCATTCCTTATAAAGAAGTATTAGATGTTTATAACATGGGTCTTCAGGTTCCGGATGATGTGACCTTAATGTGGTGTGATGATAATTACGGTTACATCAGACATTTTCCGAACGAAAAGGAACGTTTGCGCAAGGGTGGAAATGGTGTATACTATCACATCTCCTATTGGGGACGACCGCATGATTACCTTTGGTTAAGCACTAACCATCCTGCACAGATTTATACACAAATGAAGCTGGCTTATGATAAAGGTGCTCAGGATATGTGGATATTGAATGTTGGTGATATCAAGCCCGGCGAATACCTCAGCGAACTTTTTCTTGATATGGCCTGGAATATCAACGGGATTGAAAACAACCAGCAAGGTCTTAACAAGCACCTTCAAAATTGGTTGAGTCGTGAATTCGGAAACGAAAATGCAGCTGCACTATGCGCAATCATGCAAGAATATTATCGATTGGCCTATATCCGGAAGCCCGAATTTATGGGGAACACCCGTACAGAAGAAAAGGATCCGAAATTTAAAATTGTTAGCGACATAGACTGGAACGAAGCAGAAATTAAACAACGCCTGACAGATTATGAAAAGATTGCGAACGCTGTAATCACACTTTCAAGGAAAATCCCTGCCACAAAACAAGATGCCTGGTTTGAACTGGTGGAGTACCCCGTTCGCGCTGCCGCAGAAATGAATAAAAAGCACCTGTATGCCCAGCTGGCCAGGCATGGTTTAACAGAATGGGCAGCTAGTGATGAAGCCTATCACAATATTGTATCGCTAACCCAAAAATACAATACGCTGGCCAGCGGCAAATGGAACAAGATGATGGATTACAAACCACGGCAACTGCCTGTTTTTGATAAGTTAGAACATAGGAAAACAGGTGACCCACTGCTTGAAAAACAGGCTCCCCTCCGCTTATTGAATGGGAAAGCATATACCATATACAAAGGTCAAAAACCTTTGGCTCACGGCCTTGGCTACCAGCAAGGTGCAATAGAAATCGCCAAAAACAGCACCGTTGAATACAATTTTAATGCTCCTGCCACTGATTCGCTCTGGATTGAACTTGCTTTAGCGCCAAATCACCCTGTAGATGGGAAACAACTGAGATACGAAATCTCGGTAGATGGAGGTGACAAACAAATTATTTCTTATAAAACACAGGACAGAGAAGAGGAATGGAAAAAGAATGTTTTAACCAATAGAGCCCTGAAGAAGACCAGGCATGTGCTGAAAAATTCTGAAAAAAACAATAATCACAATATTCAGGTTAAAGCCATTGATGAGGGAGTTGTGCTTGATCAGATTAGCATTTTTCTTAAATGATATTGAAATACTTCGTTACCGTTTCTCTCTAATTTTTATCATCACATTACCTTTTACATATAGAACTTGAAATGTAAAGCATTCAACCTAATCGTAACTGAAAAACGTTCAATAAAAAGCGAAACAATAATTTCTTAAAGCAATTTCTAATCTCTTTTTAATTCTACCGTAACATTAAAGTTAAAATCCTAAAAAGCAGCTCAAATTTGACTTAATAATGAGGCAAAAAGCGCTATATGCATCTCTAAAAGTATTGTTCACGCTATATTTGCAATACAAATGATGAAAGCGCTAAGAAATAACTTACTAAAACGAACATTCGGAATCGTATTGTTAACCATTTTTGCAATAAAAATGTGTGCATTTTCCATTTCATCATTTTCATGTACACAAAATGGCTCTGCCATTGAAAAAAATGCCTCTGAAAATAAAGAAAAAGAGGAAGAAGCCTTTGAGAAAAGCAAGAAAAAACTAATGCTTTATGAATCTCCTGTAATAGATCATGAACATCCACTCTGGACCAACCATTTACCAGTTCGAATACACGATTACCGAATGAGAATTGGCAACCCTCCTCCCAGAAATATTCCCACACCGCCTCCAGACTTTTCCTGCTAAATAAGATAGCATTTAATAGGGATCATTTTTTTTACACCTGAAAAATAAAATTCCCGCAATATTATTAGTCCTGTATTAAACGGGCTAAATGGCTCATGTCACATCATTAGTGGCATGGCTGCTTAAATTTTGCTAAAAATATTCATCTCCAAATAGAATTAAAATGAAGAATCCTCACGTTGCGGGTGCACCAACACCATGGCAAAGGTTAATACGTTTACTCCATTACGAACGTAAGACAATTAATTATATATACGTTTACGCCATGCTGATTGGCTTGATAGGGCTATCCTTACCCCTTGGTACCAGCGCCGTTTTCAATTTATTATCCAATGGTGCGATGTATAGTTCAACCTATATCCTCATTGCAGTCATCCTGATTGGCATTGTAGTGGGCGGGCTATTGCTAATCGGCCAATTTACACTGGTAGAATTTCTGGAACAGAAAATATTTACCAAAGCAGCCCTTGAATTTGCCTTTCGTTTACCGCGTATTAAAAAGAGGGCATTAGAAGGTGAAAATCCTTCAGAGTTAGTTAACAGGTTTTTCGATATTCTAACCATTCAAAAAGGATTAACCAAACTGTTGGTAGATATTGTTGCTGCAGCTGTTCAAATCTTTTTCAGTGTAATACTCCTGTCATTCTACCATCCGGTATTTATGGCTTTCGGGATGTTCGTATTAGTCGTAATTATTTTGATTCTCATATTGTATTTTCGTCAGGGTGTACAAACCAGTTTGGAAGAATCTGGCTATAAATATGAGGTTGTAGGTTATCTGGAAGAAATTGCTGCAGATTTGGATACTTATCGTCAAAGCAGTATTAAGAGAAAGGAAATTATTACCCGAACTGATGAAATTACTGCAAATTACATTCAGGCTCGAAACGACCATTTCAGTGTATTGAAAAAGTTCTTCCTGAGTGCTGTAGCCATGCGTACCATCCTCATGGGTGCATTATTGTTATTGGGTTCCTATTTTGTAGTAGAACGCCAAATGACATTCGGACAGTTTGTGGCAGCCGAGGTAATTATTGTGCAGATTAGCTATGCTATTGAAAAGTTAATGACTAATCTGAATACCGTATTTGATATGGTTACGGGAAGTGAAAAACTTGCTGTTGTTACCGACCTGGAGTTGGAGGAAGGAGAATTAAACCATGGGTAAGTCGAACAAGCACTTAAACCAGTTAAAAAACTGGGAAGAACTTTCTGTACATGCCAATAGCAAAATCCTCAATGCCAATGGTCCGATGATGCTAGGCAGGGTAAGCATCTTTCTGTTTATTTTCTTTGCCATCCTACTGTTTTTGCCCTACCGTCAAACCATCCCTGGAAGAGGTACTGTAACCGCTTTACGACCGGAAGACAGGCCTCAAACTGTGCAGAACCAAATTGGTGGCAGGATAGAGCACTGGGCTGTGCAAGAAGGACAGGAAGTAAAAAAAGGCGACACAATTTTAATCATTTCAGAAACCAGCCAATCTTATTTCGACCCGGAGTTGCCTACCCGTTTAAATGAGCAATTAAACGCCAAGCGCGGTAGTGAAACAGCAGCTGCTCAAAAGATAGACGCTACAAAAGCACAAATGAAAGCACTAACAGACGGTTTACACTTTCAAATGATGGCGGCCGAAAATAAAGTTAAACAGGCACAAAATTATGTAAGTATTGATAGTGCTGAGCTTTTGGCGGTTCAGAAACTATACGAAACAACTAAAGTGCGTTTAGATCGTTATGAAACTGGTTTCAAGAATGGCCTATTTTCCTTAACAGATATCGAAACCCGCCGGCTGAAACTTCAGGAAGATAATGCAAAAGTAATTAGCCAGCGAAATAAGCTGAATAACTCCCGACAGAATCTATTGAACAGTAGCATTGAGCTCGACAATATCAGGGCCAAATATGAAGAGTCGATATCTAAGGCACAATCAGATATGAGCTCGGCAATTTCCAGTAAGGCAACTGCCCAGGGCGACATTGCGAAATTAAGAAATGACATCTCCAACATCGCCATCAGGCGAAGCCTGTACGTAGTCCGCGCCCCTCAGGATGGATTTGTTGTAAAAACGCTCAAAGCCGGAATTGGAGAAAACATTAAAGAAGGCGAATCGGTAGCTACACTTCAGCCTAAAGCACCCTTAGTTGCAGCAGAATTATATGTAAGTGCCATGGATATTCCATTGATTTTAGACACGAGCGATGTTCGATTACAGTTTGAAGGTTGGCCATCTGTACAATTTTCTGGTTGGCCATCTGTTGCTGTGGGTACTTTTGCAGGCAAAGTTTCGTCTATTGATCGCGTAAGCAGCACCGGAGGTAAATACCGGTTACTGGTTAAACAAACCACCCCTGTTCCTGCTAAGGATGAACCCTGGCCAGCTCAATTGCGTCAGGGATCTGGTGTGTATGGTCGTATCATTTTAAGATCGGTACCACTTTGGTATGAAATCTGGCGACAGCTGAACGGCTTCCCTCCAAGTTTAGAGAAAGAACCCTCGGATTATGGTAAGGAGAAAAAATAAAGACTGGAGGTAAATAAATGAAAATATATTCAAAACCATTTTATCCCTTGCTCATGTTACTTTGCCTGCTTATTGGCCATCAGATAAGCTTCGCACAATCATTAAGAGCGAAAGCAGCTGATACTGCACAGGTATTTTCACTCGAAGATCTGCAAATGCTGGTTTTCAGGTATCATCCTGTTATTAAACAAGCTGCATTACTAAGTGAGTCGGCAAAGGCCAATGTAATGCAATCTCTAGGGTATTTCGACCCGGCATTAAAAGCAGGTTTTAGCCAAAAGCTGTTTGGAAATACCAATTACTACAACAAATGGAGCAATGAGCTTAAAATTCCGCTCTGGCTGGCAGGCGCAGATTTGAAAATAGGTTATGACCGAAATGTCGGCACATATGTAAATCCTGAAAGCCGAACCAATTCAAATGGCTTATCTGCTGTAGGCTTGAGTATTCCACTCGGACAAGGATTAATTATTGATGCCCGAAGAAGTACATTGAGGCAATCGAAAATAATGGTACAATATGCAGAAGCTGAACAGCTGAAACAGATTAACAGTGTTTGGTACGGTGTAGTAAAAGACTACTGGAACTGGTATTATGCCTACCAGCAGCATAAGCTCATAATTGAGGGGGTCGATTTGGCACAGCGCCGTTTTGAAGCACTTAGTGCACAAACTATGATTGGAGATAAGCCAGCGATAGATTCGGTAGAAGCTTATATTACAGTTCAGGAGCGGATTATCCAGAAAGAAAAAACAGCCATCGAATTGTTAAACGCAAGGTTAGTATTGTCTAATCACCTTTGGAATGAGGATGGATCTCCTCTTGAACTTCCTGAAGATGCTATCCCTCAACGCATAATAGAGAATATAAAACGACCTACGCCACAATTGCTGGACACACTGATTGGACAGGCAGACAGGCACCCCGAATTGTTAAAATTAAGCAGTAAAGCCAGTCAGCTGGCTGTTGAAAAATCTTACCGGCAAGAACAATTAAAACCAAAACTGAACCTGATGGGAACCCTCATATCGAACAGGACTAATTTTGATGGAAATGTTCCAGGCTATTATGACTTTAACTGGAGCAATTATAAACTGGGGGTAGAGTTTTCGTTTCCGCTTTTTTTAAGAGCTGAGCGCGGAAAGCTCCGTGAAGTTAAAATCAAACAACAAGAGCTAAACTATGACCTTCAACAATCTGGAAGAACAATCAGAAACGATATCACTTCCGCTTTCAATGATTTGTCGGCCTATGCTGCCCAGGTAAATGTTCAGACTAAAAGCATCGAAAATCAACAGATTCTTGTAGATGGAGAGAACCAGAAATTCAGTCTGGGAGAAAGTACTTTATTTTTGATTAACAGCAGAGAAACGAAATTGATTGACATGAAAATCAAACAGGAAAGCATGATAGCCGGATATGAAAAAACACTTGCAGAATTGTACTACAAAGCTGGTACGAGGCACTTGTAAGGAATTTTAAAGGCAGCAATCTTAATGCTTAAGAGCATAATCTTCTTCTCAGGATATTGGTTTTTAGGGTAGTGTTAAGTACTTCAGCACTACCCTCCTTAACCTTTTGGTCAAAAACAATGCGAAAGGATTTTGCGACTAACAACGATGTTTTCTATTTTTACATTACACATCAAACCCAATCTATTCCATATGAAAAGCCTGCAAGAATTTATAAAGTCACTACAGCAAAATCAGCCTGAAAAGGAACTGTCTGTGCAGTTGAAAGCGTTGTGGTATGATGGCAAAGGCGATTGGGATCAGGCACATCATCTGGTTGATCATTTGAATGATCGCTCCTCTGCACATGTTCATGCCTATCTGCACCGTAAAGAGGGAGATATCTGGAATGCAGATTATTGGTACAACAGAGCACAGGAAAGCCGACCAGGTATATCACTGAATGAAGAATGGGAACAATTGGTATTGAAGTTTTTATAGCGGCATCCCATTGGTAAATTGAAGCGTTTTAACCTAAAAGCGTATTGCCTAAACAGCAGAATAAGTACTGTCAATGATGAATGCCAGCGCCTCTTCAATTTCAGCCCGTCCTTCTACACTTTTTAAGTCTAAACCACAGAAAGTAAAATCATTGGTGCTGGCATAGATATCTAAATAATAAATCCCACCAACCAGCAGGGCTGAAACCGCACGAAAACGATTCGCTTTTTCGGCAAAAAACGGATCAGTGATGTTTTCAAATAAAACTGCCCCGTTCAACTCCCTTTCTTCAGCCACATTTTTTAAGGCTTTCCTGTTTTCTATTAAGCCCCATAACAGAATTTTTTGCAGTTCTTTATTCTTATACACATAATCGAACTGAGAAAGCAGCATCTTTTTAGTAAGCGCTTTACCCCCATCATCGATAACCGTATTGCTGTTTCCCTCTGCGGCATTGCTCCAAAAGTCTTTGGAACGTATGTATGCATCAATCAGCTGATCCCGCCCGCCAAAATAATTATACATCAGCTTTTTATCCAACCCGGCAACTTTTGCAATGTCGTTGACTTTTAGTCCTGAAAAGCCTTTTGTGTTTAATATCTTCCCAACAGCATCCAAAAATTTTTGCTTGCTCTTCTCCTTATTCCTTGATATTCCCTCAGAAGCTGCCTCTTTCATGCCAATAATATTTACGTTGTGAAAAATACACAATCCTTTTTAAATATTTTATCACCAATTGGTGATATATTGTATATTTGCAAAAACGAATCCTGGCGTAGATTTACTGATACGCATGTTTTTGTTGACTAATTAACCACTCAAACCCATGGCGCAAGGAAAATCATTAAGTGAATCAAGCTTAGAAGAACTTAAAACGAGGAAAAAAAATTTGCAACATGCAGCAATCGTTCTTGGTATGGCCATGTTCGTGTGCTGTATATCTTTGGTGTATTTTGCCATTCATACCCAAAACACCAGCTTGATTGCTGTTGCATTGGGATGCTCGGTAACCTTTTTGCCCATGTTAACCAGTTTGAGAAACATCAATACAGAAATAAAAGCCCGTATCGAAAAGTAAAACTCTCCCCATGTCACAAGATTGCCTGAATTGCACTTCTCCGCTAACCCATAATTTCTGCGCAAATTGTGGGCAAAAAGCGAGTACACATCGTTATTCCATTCAACATTTTCTGGCCCATGATCTCGTGCATGGTGTTTGGCATGTTGACAAAGGCATCTTATTTACCCTCATTGCCTTATTTACCCGCCCAGGCCACAGTGTTAGGGAGTTTATTCAAGGGAAAAGGGTTAACTACTTTAGTTTTATTACGCTCATCTTGCTTATTCTGACCGTAACAGGTCTGGTTGCGCCATATGCACATGGCAAAATATCGGATCTGTTACCTCAGGGAAGCAAAGCTATGATGAATGATGTAGAGAGGTTTATGAGCACCTACCCCAAATTGGTTTTAATCATAGCCATTCCCATCTATTCTTTTTTTAGCTTTATTTGGTTTAAAAAAGCGAAACTCAACTATTCAGAACATCTTGTAATCAACTCAAACCGTATTATAGCCGAATTAATTGTAGCCCTGTTGGTTACTATAACATCTGTATTCTGCAGGGATAAAAACGTACTTGTTTTTCTTTACCTTGTTGTTCCAGGGGTATTTGGTTTTCTTTACAGTATATGGTTTTATTTCCAGTTTTTCTCAGCTTTTGATTACAGTAAGAAAGCCCTTCTTTTTAGAAGCATTATGATACCAGCCTCCTATATGCTATTATCGTTCTTAATCGGCATGGTGATCGGAGTTATCAAGTTCCTTACCAAATAAAAAATGTTCAACATCTAGATAGGGTTTACCACAAAGTTGCAAACTGTGTAAAAAGGTCATATTAGCGAGGGAAGGTCATCCTCGAGCAAAATATATTAATTGTCTTTCCCGCGCAGGAAAGACAATTGGTATGGCTTTAAAATATCAATATTTTTATCGTTGTTCGATTTCTTTTAAGCTATCCATTTTCTTGTAAGCCAGGAAGCCCTTGATGTCTTCAAAGTGCTCACGAACACGCTTATTACCAAACTCGAATACTTTAGTTACCAACCCATCTAAGAAATCCCGATCATGTGACACTAAAATCAGTGTTCCATCAAAATCTCTTAAAGCATCTTTAATGATATCCTTGGTCTTCATGTCCAAATGATTGGTAGGCTCATCCAGGATTAAAACATTTACAGGCTCCAACAACAATTTAATCATGGCTAAACGGGTTTTTTCCCCGCCTGAAAGTACCTTAACTTTCTTAGTGGTATCATCGCCGCTAAACATAAAGGCACCCAAAAGATCTTTAATTTTAATTGTGCCATCGCTCAGTGGAATCTGATCAATGGTTTCGAATACCGTTAGGCTCTCATCAAGCAATGCAGCCTGATTTTGAGCAAAATATCCAATTTTTGCGTTGTGACCTACTTTTAAACCTCCTTCATAATCAATTTCGCCCATAATGGCTTTGATCATCGTAGATTTACCTTCACCGTTTTTACCTACAAAAGCAATTTTTTCTCCACGCTCAATAACCATTGATGCCTTTTCGAACACTACATGATCGCCATAAGTTTTGGTTAGCTCTTCTACCATCACAGGATACTGACCTGAACGGGGCGATGGCGGAAATTTCAGCCTTAATGCTGAGGTATCTACCTCATCGATCTCAATAATTTCAAGTTTTTCCAACATCTTCACACGCGACTGCACCTGTAAGGTTTTGGAATAAGTTCCCCTGAAACGATCTATAAACTCCTGGTTATCTGCTATAAAACGTTGCTGTTCTTCGTAGGCTTTCAGCTGATGTAAACGACGATCGGCACGCAACTGGAGGTAATGGCTGTATTTGGCTTTGTAATCATAAATTCTACCCAAGGTAACCTCAATGGTTCGGTTAGTAATGTTATCAACAAAAGCACGGTCGTGGGAGATAACCATAACCGCTTTGGCCGAGTTGATGAGGAAATCTTCCAGCCATTGAATACTTTCAATATCCATGTGGTTGGTTGGCTCATCAAGTAAAATCAGATCAGGTTTCTTTAATAAAATTTTAGCCAGCTCAATACGCATGCGCCATCCGCCCGAAAACTCGGAAGTTTGGCGAGAAAAGTCCTTGCGCTCAAAACCTAAGCCTTTTAATACCTTTTCCACCTCTGCGTCGTAATTGATCTCTTCGATCGAATAAAATTTCTCGCTCAGTTCTGATACGCGTTCAATGAGCTTCATGTAATCATCACTCTCGTAATCGGTGCGTATGGTAAGCTGCTCATTTAACTCATCCAGTTCTTTCTGCATTTGGTTTACTTCTTCAAAAGCTTTCATGGCTTCTTCAAAAACGGTTACCTTATCCTGAGTAAGCAAATGTTGTGGCAAATAGGCTATTACCGCATCCTTGGGGCCAGTCACATTACCAGAAGTTGGCTTGGCTACATCAGCAATAATCTTTAGGATGGTAGACTTTCCCGCACCATTTTTACCCATCAGGGCAATTTTATCATTCTCGTTTATGGAAAAGGTTACATCGCTGAACAGGGTGGTTCCGCCAAATGAAACGGAGATATTATTTACATTAATCACAGTATGGAATATTGATTTTTTGGCAAAGATAAGGGAAAGACATCGGATTTTGAGGAGAGAAATAAAAGGGTTTCAAATTGCTGCACTCCGGTGTAAAATCGATCACCTTTAAGATGGAGGTTAAACACCGGACATGGCTTGCTGATCTGGGCAGTATCAAACAATAACGTTCAAAATATGTTAAATAGCATATCCTTGTCGTATGAAATACCTGATTGCATTTCTTTTCGTATCTGCACTTTTTTCGTGCCAATCTAAAAAAGCGCAAAACTATCTCAGCTTACTCGATTCAACTGACAGAAAAATATTTCAGATCCTTATTGACAAACAGGTTGACGATAAACGTTTGGAGGCTTTGATTGCCGACAAACCCGATTTAGCGCTTAGACTCGCAAAGCAACAGTCTCAATCGTTAAAAAAAGAAATCGCAAAGGTAGAAAGCCTCAATATCGATCATCTACCCGATGCATTGCCTTTGAAAAAAAGTGTAAGGAATTATTACAATACGGTATTGCGGTTAAAGGAAGTAGACATTATGGAAGCCGAACTCTTGTCTGGAACGCAGAGTAAAGACACAATCAAAGCGAAAAAAGCACAAAGTGAATTGATCAATCTGGCCCGGAAACGATTAACAATACACACGGAACTGGGCAATCTCGAACAGCAGAGAAATCGCGCAAAAGTAAAATTTGAAGAAACCAACGGGCTTAAGGATTAATTGCAGTAAGCGACTTCTAATTTTTCATGATAAAAGGCAACCTGGAGACGAAGCCCCAGGCTGCTCAAAGTGTACGACTACGACTGTATGAGGCCAGTGGCAGCTAAACCAAATAAAGCACACTTTATGTTGTTTTTAACTGATTTCAAAATTCAAACTTATTTTTCCAATAGTGCGGCAACACACCAGAGATAGGGAGATTGTCCATGAGAATCACCCACATTCCGTGGTCTGTCATAATAATACTGTTTATCATTTTTCTTATTCGTTCCAACACATACTTCTGCAACATCGCCTTTCTCATTGATATAAGGTATCATGGCTAGCCAAGCCTTACGCGCAACTGGAGCATATTCCTTCACGTCCAACCAGCCATGCTTTACTCCTGTTATCATCGCATAAGTAAACATTGCTGATCCAGATGTCTCAGCCCAACATTCGGGTTCATCTATTAACTGGTTCCACATGCCATTAGCTGACTGATATTTTTTTAAGCTTTTCATCATGGTTTCATATCCTTTTAATATCCTTGCACGATATTCACTATCCTGAGGCAGAAGCCGTAAAAGTTCAGTCATCCCCGCCGCCATCCAGCCATTACCCCGGCCCCAGTAAAATGGCACATCCGGCGCATGGTAAAACAACCCGTTTGGTCGTTGCAGCTTATCCAGGTAAAGAACCATTTCCTTAGCTGCACGATCAATGTATTTACGGTCGCCTGTGACTTTGTATGCCTCTGATTGTACAATAGTAATCATGTACATATCATCAATCCAAAGACGGGTTTGCCAGGAATATCCATGGTCATCCCATTCTTTTTGTTGGGCATTGGCATTTTGTGGAACTGCCCATTGTGTATCAGCATAAGGCATTCCCAAATCTAAATACTGTTTATCTTTGGTAATCTGATATAATTTCAACGGAAGGCTTCCAAACATATTCAAATCAACATGATTCATGATCGGTAATAAGGCTTTCTCCCGGGCGGTTAGCTTCTCAAATCGAGCTTCTAAAAGAGATAGCAGTTTTTTATCTTTGGTTATAGCAGCGTATTGTAATGCCCCGTTCCAATTGAAAGTTTCCGGATAACTGATCCATTTTCCTGCATGAAGCATATGTTTACGATCTAAAAAACGATAAGCAAGACGCTTCCCCACTTCTTTAGGTTCTGCCCCTTTCGGAAAGTTTTTTAAAGCATTGCCCTGACCATAGGAAAACTGGCAGGAGATGATCATCATTAAAAGGCTAAATAATTTTTTACACATAGTTTATATTTGGTTAAATTTTATAGTTAGACAATTCCCTGAAGCCTGGATGAGCTTAATTAAAAAATCGCTCGCGCATAAAAATGTAATCAGAAACCACATTTAACATGGTCTGATAATAGGGATTTTTACCCCTCAACCCATCTGTATTAAAATGAATTACATGACCACTTCCCGATTCAATCTCTGAAACAAAAAATTTAAAATCGGGTGTACAAAGCCAGCTATGCTCGTTATGGTTATACGAATGAATATGGCATTCAGTGCAATAGACACCTGGAAGAGCCGATACATAACTTAAATGATAATCTACAGATAAGTTTAAGATACCATAACCAAAAAGATCTATCAGTACTTCTACTTTTTTTATCATTCTTTTGATCATTTTTGTTTAAACAGGCTACTAATAACCAGGATTCTGATCCAGCTTTGCAGCATTATTGCGTTCGATTTCAGATGCAGGAATCGGCCATAAGTTATAGGTGGGCAGAATATCGCTATAGTATGGATTGAATTTCTTCACCCGGTCGTAAACCAAACCCAATCTCATTAAGGTGATTCTTCTTTTTTCTTCTGAGCCCAGTTCGCGCATGCGTTCATCCAGAATGTAATCGATGTTTACATTTGCCGGCAACACTGCCGATGCGTTCGATCTGCTGCGTACTACATTTATATCGGTAGCAGCATTTCCCAACTGATTTAACCCTAAATAAGCTTCTGCCCGAAGGAGATAGGTTTCTGCAAGTCTGAACATATACTGATCAGCATAAGTACCTCCGGCACTTGCCTTAAGAAGAAGCTGCGATTTGTCCTGAAACATTCCATCTGGATGATCCCCTGGTGTGGTTACCTTTGATTGAAATGGATAAAAATCCCTTCTTGGAACGGTTATTCCCGCCGGGGGATTAATTGTTGATATGGTTTGACCAAAACGAGGATGTGCGGGATTAGTCACTTTAAATTCACGAACAAAATTAAAGGGTGCATTTCTTAGATCATTATTAAAATCACTTTGCCAGATTACATCTGAAAAATGCCTGGTAGGAATTGCCCAACCTATACCTCTGCCCCCTGTGTAATCACTGATAGGATACAGAAAAGGCTGAACACTGCTACCTGCAAGCCTGAAGTTTAAAAATTGTGGCGCAAAATGCCTTTCCATTTGATAAGAACCTGCTATCCCTGTAGATACCGTTCCCCCACCTGGCACATCGGTTTCAAACTGAATTACCCAAAGCGCCTCTTTATTCGTACCATTTTTCCTGTTCTGATTTCCTTTCTGGAAAAGGTCCCAATAAACATTTTTGCTGGCATCGGATACTTTCACGCCAAATCTTGTGGTCATTAATCCTACATTTGGATTACCAATTACCGCGGTGGCAGCATCTACTGCATTCTGAAACTGCCCGGCTGCAAGATAAACCTCTGATAACAGATGATAGGCGGCCAGGTTATTAATTTGTCCATCCTGAACCACGTTAATGGCTGGTAAATTTGCAGCTGCAAACTTTAAATCAACAATTACCTGGTCTAATACAGCAGCCTTTGAAGCCCTTACATAATCCGTTTTTGGGGATACAGCTTCCGTTAAACTCAGTGGCACACCACCATACAGATAAGCAAGTGTTCTGTAAGCCATACCTCTAAAAAACTTAGCCCTGGCCTCCATTAATGTTTTTTCGGCAGAAGTTAAGGATGAAGCCGGAAGCCGATCTATAATGGTATTGGATTCTGCAACAATTTTATATAAAGAAGTCCAGTGGATTAAGGGTATTTCGGTACTGAGCGGCGAATAGGCAGCAACCATATTGGTGTGCCTGGTGGCAGCGGGTTGCCCATCAAAAACGAGATCACAACCGAACACATAATCGAAGGGTCTTTGCTCTCCACTACTGTAAAATTCATTCCTCACTCGGCCATATAAATTATTAACGGAAGCCTCGAAATCTTTAACAGTGATATAAGCGTTATCAGTTGTTAAGAAATCTAAAGGTTCCTCATTCAAAAAAGACTTTTTGCAGGAGAAAGATAAAATCGTAATGGCAGCTATAATGGTTAAAGTTATTTTTTTCATCGCTTTTAGTTTAAAATGTAACATTAAGACCAACTGAATATCCTTTAAATACAGGCCTTCCATCATTGGTTAGTCCTTGGTTGGTTTCTGGATCCCAACCTTCCCAGTCTGTCCATGTGGCCAGGTTTCTACCACTCACAAACAGGTTTAAGTTTTGCAGTTTGAGGCGTTCAATTAGCTTTCCAGTGAATTTATAAGCGAGCGATACATCTTGTAATCGTACAAAACTGCGATTTTGATACAGCGAAGGATTTAAAGTTGCTGATACAAACGAGCGTGGATATTTACCATCAGGGTTATCAGGCGACCAAAAATCTATCCCACTCAAATAGTTGTTTCTAATGGAGTTGTCATCGCGGATGAGTCTGGGGGTATTTCCTGCCAGGTAAGATCTATTTCCACCCTGAACAGAATTTAAGAATATGCTGAGGGTGAAATTTTTATACTGAAAATTGTTCAGCAAGCTGATTCTGTAGGCAGGTGCCGATGAACCTAGCACCGCCCTGTCGCCGGCATTAATTAATCCATCTCCGTTTTGATCAACAATGCGATAAGTTCCTGCAGAATACCCCGAAGGAATCTTCTCTCCTATTTGCCATATCCCATCTACTTTATAATCATAGATTACAGCCGTTGATTCACCAATAAAAAGCCCGCTTTGCGGTAAGTCATCTTCTACCCCATCTCCGTTGAGATCTCCTAAAAGTTTAACGACTTTGTTAACATTTCTGGCAAAATTCAAGGTAGAAGTCCATTTGAAATTCGTGCCATTGATGTTTTTTGAGTTTAGAGAAAGTTCAATACCCTTGTTGTTTAATTGCCCGATATTAGTGAGGTAGTTATTAAAACCCGTTAACACCGGTATATTAACCGAATAGAGCAAATCTGTAGTTTTAGTATCATAATACTCAGCGACTCCGGATAACCTGTTTTTAAAAAGGGTAAATTCTACACCTAAATTTGCGCCTGTAGTTCGTTCCCATCTTAGATCTGGATTGGGTAATGAATTTACCTGCTGGCCAAGCTCGGTTGAACTGCCATCGCCATAAACATAGGCTGCATTTACGCCAACACTTGCCAGGGAAGAGTATCTGGAAGTCTGATTTCCGGCAACCCCGTAACCCAGTCTGAATTTTAAATTATCTATCCAGCTTACTTTAAAAAACGACTCTTTAGAAATATCCCAACCTACTGATAATGAAGGGAAAATACCGTATTTATTATTCTCTGCAAAACCAGAAAAACCATCTCTGCGTATGGTACCGGTAAATAAATATTTGCTATCGAAACTATAGTTCAATCGAAACATCTGATAATTCAAGGCTTCTTTAAATGCGTTTGAAATGGCAAATCTGTTGGTTCCCTGCTGTAAATTATCATAGCCAAGTGTTAACCGTGAAAAACCTGTCGAATAAGCTCTGGTGTAGCTATTCTCCCGTTCTATTGCGCCATATAGCAAGGTGCCTGTTAAATTGTGTTTACCTATAGTTTTGTTATAAGTTAAAAGATTGTCAAATGTATAATCGTAATAAGTGGTGTTTTCTTTAGAGGCCTGTCCGGTAAGGTTAGCATCATAAATATTGGAGATATTTTTGATATCGAGGCGGTAGTTATTGCCAAAGCTTATTTTGTAACTCAAACCCTTAACGGGCAGTTGTACATTGGCATAAATATTGGCAAAAAAGTAATTATGACGGTCGTAATCATTCGCCTCATAACTGAGCAAGGGATTAACTAAATTGGTATTAAAGGGGTTAATTTTCAGTCCCCCATTATTATCCCAGGGTAAAATGAGTGGCGACATGAGGTTGATATCATTAAAATTGGGTTCCACTCCATCTTCATTTACGAAAGTTCCAAAAGATTGCAGGCCAATGGTAAGCCAGTTGGTTGCTTTACTTTCAATGTTAGCCCGCAGCGTTTTTCGCTTAAATATGTCGTTGTTGATAAATCCTGAATTACGGGTCAAGCTTCCCGACAAGAGGTAATTGATTTTATCTGTACCGCCCGATACACTGAGTTGGTTATCTACTATGGCCCCTGTTTTTGTGGCTTCATCGTACCAGCTAAAATCATTTGGTAAGAGGTTTCCCTGATTATCCTTCATGGATGGATCTACTTTGCTGATCAGGTTAAATGCCGGATTGGGTTGGGTAAAATCGGGAGCAAGAAAGGCTTCATTATAGTACAAATATTTAATATGATCTAAATATTCATCTCTGGCCATTGGCTTTAAATCGATGTTTGGTTTTTGGGTGGCATATTGAGTAGAAAAAGAGATCCTGGTTCGGCCATTCGCTCCTTTTCTGCTGGTAATTAAAATAACACCGTTTGCTGCCTGCGCACCATAAACCGCCGTTGCACTGGCATCTTTTAATACATCTATCGAGGCTATATCGTCGGGGTTAATGGAAGTTAAAGAACCATTATATTGTACCCCATCTAAAATTATGAGTACGTTCTGATTTCCACCCAATGTATTTTGTCCCCTGATATTAATGGATGGTGTTGAACCCGCCCGGTTAACCTGGCCAACATTTAATCCCGGAACGGTTCCCTGTAAAAGGTTGGCTACGTTGGTAGTGGGTGCATTCCTAAAGTCATCTAAATTAGCCCTCACAACAGATCCTGTTACATCTGCCTTCTTTTGTGTGCCGTATCCTACAACCACAACCTCATCTAAATCGGATTGCGATGATTTAAGTATGATATCTATATTTTTTAGGTTGCCAACAAGTTTTTCCTGTATATCATAGCCGATATACGAAAAAGTAAGGATGGTTTGTTCATTTGGAACGGCTATCCTGTAAAGTCCGTTTTCATCAGTTACGGCAACAGTAGTTCCATTTTTTATTTTAACCGTTACGCCAGGTATCGGGCTTTTGTTTTTTTCATCTGTCACTTTACCGGTAATGGTAATGTCGATAAGATTGTGAATCAAAAGACTTTTTTTCAGCCCTTTGCTTTCCTTAATAAATGCGGCAGCAAGAGCTGGAAAAAAGAAGGCCGTTATAAGGACTTGCAAAAAGGTAATGTTTATAATTCTTTGGAGTAGAATTCTATATTTCATAGTTGGTTAGATTAGGATTTAGGATATTTCTTTATACAACTCTATATCAGGGGATTAAGAAAGCGTATAGGTTTGGCGGAGATGATGGCGGCCTGGCATAAAAGAAACAGCTTGATAAAGGACATTTTTGCATACAATTATCGGTTAACAACGTGGCTTTTTAAGACAACATTGTACATTGAAATATTTGGTTACTTGTTCTCAAAGTAAAAGAATGTAGCTCATAAAAAATGTTCATTCTTTTGTCGTTTTATATCATGTTTGGGGATAAATGCGCTCAGGAAGGAGCATAGTTTGTTATAACTTCCATCAGTCCCGGATACCCATAAAGAAAAATCAAATCCTGTAAAAAAGTACCAGCATAAATTGTTCATCTTTTTGTCGATATGTCTCAAAATATCGTCCACCAACAACATAACCCATTGTATATCAACACAAAACACAACAAAAGATTAACTACAGAATTTTTCCAAAGAAATTAAGCCTCAGGACGATCCGATTTATCTATATATTTGGTATTACTTGACTATGCGGTTTCTATTATATTTTTTGTTAATAGCTCCCTTATTTGCAGCTTATACCTGCAGCGGACAATCTCATTATTTCAGACAGTATCAAACTGAAGATGGACTGGCCCATAATTCAGTACAAGCCATCATTCAGGATAGAAAGGGCTTAATCTGGATAGGAACACGTGGTGGCTTAAACCGTTTCGATGGTTATTCTTTTAAAACACTGAAGAATGAAAACAGTAAGTTTGGGAATGTTGGCAACAACATTATCATTAGCCTTGTTGAAGACAAAAAAGGAATGCTATGGGTTGGCACCGGGAGTGGTATTGTCAAATATAATCCTTACAATGAGGTATTTACCCCGCTGCAGCATGCTCCAAAAAATTACATTAGCCATATCATAACCGATCAGCAAAACAATCTTTATTTTTTAGCGAACAATCAGCTTCATCAGTTTATCCAGGTTCAAAATAAGGTGATCGATCTGAAAATTTCAGGGTCATGTATCGCGCTGGGCGCACAGGGAAATATTTTAATCGGAAATGACGATGGACAGTTATTGACGTACAACCCTCAAAAGAAATCTACAACCAGTGTAAGAATTATTGATGAGCGTATTCCGGCCAGTCTCAGATCCATCAGTAAAATATTTCCATTGGGCGATAACAGGATATTGATAGGATGCTTTAAACAGGGATTAAAAAGTTATGATACTAAAACAGGCCTGATTAAGTCGCTCATTTTGAGGAATAGCAATAATACAGACATTTATGTCAGGGATATTACCGCAGGCGAAAAACAAGCCTATTGGATAGCAACAGAATCAGGCATCTATATCTACGACTTAGCAACGCATACCAGTCATAACCTGCGTAAGAAAACCGGTGATCCGTACGCAGTTCCTGACAATGCTGTTTACACCGTTTGCAAAGACAACGAAGGCAGCATGTGGGCAGGAACCTACTTTGGAGGTTTAAGTTATTTTTCCAGGAGCAATGCGAGGTTTGAAAAATATTATCCCAGTTCGGATCCCCATTCCATTTCGGGCAATGCAGTAAGAGAAATCTGCCCTGATGAAGAAGGTAATTTATGGATAGGTACGGAAGACGCCGGAATCAATAAGTTTAATCTGGCTACAGGCTTGTTTACCAACTATACAGCTTCAGGAAAAAAAGGTGATGTATCCTATCCCAATATCCATGGCCTGTTCGCTTTTAAAAATCAGCTGTTCGTTGGGCCATTCTTACATGGGCTGGAAATAATGGATATCAAAAGGGGCCTGGTTACGGAAAGGTTTAAAACCATCATTGAAAAAAATAACCCAACAAGTGATTTTGTGCTCTCTATTTACGTGTCTAAAGACAGCACCATATTTGTAGGTACTGGATACAATCCGAAATCAGGTCTGTTTATTTTCGATCAATCTAAAAAAACTTTTAAAAGGGTGGAGCAAATTCCCAACTCTTCTGTTTTCGATATTTGTGAAGACAGTTTTGGTAATATATGGACAGGAAGTCAAACACGTGGTGCATTTTATTATCATCCAAAAACAGGTAAACATGGCAACTTCAGCTTCGGCGAAAAAACCAGGGATAAGGTATCAAACGATTTTACCGTTTCCGGTATCATGGAAGACAGCAATCATGCCATGTGGTTTACCACACAGGGAAATGGCCTGATTCGCTTAAGCCGGGATAAAAAGATCTTAAGAAAATTTACAACCGAAGATGGATTACCTACCAACATCTTATTTCGCGCCCTGGAGGACGACGCTAAAAGACTCTGGATCAGCTCACTTAAAGGATTGATATGTTTTGATTTACGTACTGAAAAGATAAAAATATACACCAAATCTAACGGATTAATTGCCGACCAGTTTAATTTCAGCTCGGCCTATAAAGATCCAAAAGGTAAAATGTACTTTGGATCTGTTAATGGAATGATTTCCTTCCACCCTAAAGATTTTGAGCAAAAAGAAACTGCCCCACCTACATTCATCACCAGCTTTCAAATTAACAATAAAGAAGTTTTTCCTAATGTTGAAAATAGTCCGCTTACCAAGTCCATTTCCTATACAGATACCATTGTACTGGCTTATGATCAGAATAATTTCAATATTGAATTTGCAGCACTTAACTATTCCTCTCCTGAGGTTACCCGATATGAGTATTTAATGAAAGGTGTAGACCAGTCTCCCACTTATCTTAGCAATAACAGAAGAGCTTATTTCACTAATTTATCTCCCGGAAATTATACTTTTTTAGTGAGGGCGAAAAGCAACGTAGATAGCTGGACAGGAAAAGAGCGTCGGCTTTTTATCAAGATCCGTCCACCATTTTGGAAGAGTATTACCGCCTACATTTGTTATCTCATCATTACTTCAGTTGCACTTTTCCTGGCAGTTCGCTACTACCACCGTTATATCGAACGCAAAAATCTAAACAAACTACAGCTCTTTGAACACGAAAAGGAGAAAGAAATTTATCAATCCAAAATTGAATTCTTTACAAACATTGCACACGAAATTCAAACACCACTCACTTTGATTTTAGGCCCGGTTGAAATGATGATGGAACAGGTAGCTGAACAACCTTTCAGAAGTAATCTGCTTATGGTTGAAAAAAATGCAAACCGCTTGGCAAAACTAACCAATCAGTTACTCGATTTTAGGAAAACCGAAATGCACCAATTCGGTTTAAATTTTGTAAATACAGACATTAATAACCTCTTGAAAGAACAAATTGACATTTTTAAACAAGAGGCTCAAAAAAGCAATATTGCACTGCACCTGGAACTCCCAACAAATAAGGTAATTGCTTTTGCTGACCGGGAGGCGCTGATCAAGATTTGCAACAACCTCATATCTAATGCGATAAAATACGGAACAAGCAAAGCAATTGTAAGCTTGGCAAAGCCTGATGAAGCTGATGGTCTTTTCAGGATTACCTTCATCAATGATGGAAAAGGCATTCCGCAACAATATCAGGCACAAATATTCGAACCATTTTTCAGGCTTTATGGCAAAGATAAGCCTGGCACAGGAATAGGGCTTTCTTTAGCCAAATCGCTTACTGATTTGCACAATGGTTCGCTTAAATTGGTTGAAGGTGAGGCAAACCATATTGTATTTGAGCTAACTTTGCCCATCCATCAGGAATTTGAATTCAAATTAAGTAGCTGGAAAAAAATAAAATAAGATATGACGGACAGTATTCTGATTATTGATGACAATGAAGATATTCTTGAGTTTCTTACTCAGGTTCTGGGGAATACGTATAAACTGCATTTGGCAATAAATGGAGAGCTGGCCCAACAAATCCTGGATCAGGAAATAGTAGACCTTATTATTTCGGATATTATGATGCCCGGAATTGACGGTTTTGAGCTTTGTAGACTGATCAAATCAAACGTAGAATATTGCCACATTCCCATTATATTACTCACTGCCAAAAACACTTACAAGGCGCATATTGAAGGGCTGGAAGTTGGTGCCGATCTTTACATCAAAAAGCCTTTTTCACCACAGCTATTGCGTGTTCAGGTGGCTAACCTCCTTCAAAACCGGTTAAAAATAAAAGCCCATTTTGCGAGCGCCCCCTTCGAGGATGTTCGGGTAGTTGCAAACTCTAAAACAGAAGAAGCCTTTTTAAAGAGGTTGGATGAGTATGTGCGGAAAAATATTCAAGACCCCTATTTAGATATCGATCAGCTTGCAGAGCATATGCACATGAGTCGGCCTACACTTTATCGTAAAATAAAGGCAATTTCTTCCTTATCACCAAAAGAACTGATTGATGTTACCCGACTTAAAAAAGCCACTAAACTCATAGCCCAAAACGAGTTCAGTTTTTTTGAGATTGCAAAGATGGTAGGTTACAGTTCTCAAAGTCTTTTTAATAAAAATTTCTTAAGATATTTTAAAGTCCCGCCTCAGGAGTATATGAATTCGTTAAGCAAGAACGCACAGGAAGATTAACTGCATACCTTTGGATCTCTAAAAAAATCAAGGCCTAAAAAGGTCAGGGATTGCCCGTATTTGGCCATCCCTGATGATGAAAGCATTAATATTTAAAAACTTTACCCTCAACCATTACCTCCTGCTTGTTGGCATCAAAAGTTGATTTCCCTCCGGTTCGAACAGCGGCATTAGTCATAATGTTGGCAATTGAATGCTGATAACCAGCCTCTACCGGTGCATTAGGTTCTTTTCTGCTGCGTATACATTCTAACCAGTTACGCATATGATTTGAGCTCAGCACGTCGGCACCAGTATTGGCAGATGCCGCAGCAGCTGAAGGTGCTGCAAGTTTAATTTCGGGCAAAAGGTTCGGCTTCATTTTCATCGCCGCAGCTGCTCTTGCTGTTAAACCACCTTGCGGCGATATCGTATTGGTTATCAGGTTTAATTCACCACCATTAGAGTAGTAAATTTCAGCAGGTTTTTCATCTCCGTTGTGCATTCTGGAGGTAAATACCACCTGAAATCCTTTAGTCAAATCATCAACCGGACCATAATCAAAAACGGCGGTAGTGGTATCCCAATTGCGGCGGCCATCCTTCCATTGATAAATACCTCCATTGGCGGTTACACTTCGGGGATGTGATAAACCAGTGAACCAATGTACCGTATCAATCTGGTGACTCATCCATTGACCGGGCATACCCGAAGAATAAGGCCAGAAAAGCCTGTACTCTAAATAAATACGCGGATCGAATGCTTCATAAGGTCTGTTTAACAAAAAACGTTTCCAATCGGTATCTTCTTCTTTGAGTTTGGAAACCAAATCAGGTCGACGCCAGCGACCAGGTTGATTAACATTCCAGCTCAGTTCAACCATGGTAATATCACCAAATTTACCTTGTTTAATAAAATCGGCAGCCGCCTGATAGTTTTGTCCGCTCCTGCGTTGCGATCCTATCTGCAATATTTGTTTAGAAGATCTTACAGCTTTCAATGCAGCACGGGCATCCTCCATGGTTTCGGCGAAAGGTTTTTCGCAATAAACATCTTTTTTGTGATTAACAGCCTCTATGGCATGTAAAGCATGTGCAAAATCGGGTGTACTGATAATTACCGCATCGAGATCTTTAACTGCATAAAGTTCGTCGTTGTTTTTACAGGAAGTAATCCCGTGACCCATTTTATTTTTAATGTAATCCGTTCCTAAATTGCGACGGTAATTCCACAAATCCGAGAGCGCCACAATGTCAAAATTCAATTCTTTATGGTGATTCAAAAAGCAAGGGAACAAAGTATCCTTAAAGCGGTCAGAAAAACCTACTACTCCAACCCTAACCCGATCATTAGCACCGATAATATTACCATAACTTTTTGCCGACATTCCAAAAGTCCCCATATAGGTTCCTGCTGTTGCAATGGCTGCCTTCTTTATAAAATCTCTTCTTGATTCTTTCATAACCTGGTTATTTAAGGATTTTGATTTTAATATTTTTGTAGGATACATTGTTGCCATGATCCTGTATAAGAATGTGACCTTTTTCTGCTTCGCCAAAGTTCTTCCAGTTTTTATACTTGCTTCCTGCCACCAGTTGTTTAAAAGCTGCCGACCCACGCTCATATTCTACTACTTTCACACCATTTAACCAGTGCTCTACGTGATTATTTGGGTATACCCTAACCTCTCCGCTATTCCATTCGCCAATTGGTTTTAGCACAGATACTGGTTTGTTTGCAGGAATAAGATCGTACAAAGATCCCAGTTTGCGATTACCATTTTTGCCAAGCTTGGCGTCCGGATGCTTCTCATCATCTAAAACCTGAAATTCTAATCCTATCCCGGACATATTCGTTTTTTCTTCTTCGGTTACAAAATACTTTATGCCACTATTCGCGCCCTGACTCAGTTTGAAATCAAACTTTAAAATAAAAGCCGAAAATTCTTCTTTACTTACAATGTCACCACCAGAACCCTGCTCCTGCCCGTTCGATGCCAGTACTGTTAAAATTCCATTTTTCATTTCCCAACCCCTGGCCGGAAACTGCGCTTTGAATATAGCACGCCAACCTGTTGCATCTTTTCCATTCCAAAGCATTTTGAAACCTGCCTTTTTCTCGTCTTTACTAAGGGTGTTTTGCGCATAAGCCAGATTTACTGCACAAATGCCCAACAATAGCGTGTAAATTAACCTGTAGTTTTTCATTAATTTTTGTGTTACTTGATTTTAAATGTGTTTAATGTTGATATGGTGCTGCTGAGCCAGACCGGGTAATGTTAGGGCGGCATCGCTATGTTGCATACTAATCGGTATGAATAATTTTACTTTCATCAATACCTTGCTTCATTTTACAATACCCGCAATGCCCGCTACGATGGCAACAATGTTTATAATTGGTTTTCTAATGTCAAAGTAAGCCAATGAACATTGTAAAATATGTTCAAGTTATTGTCGATTTGTCTCAGTTTAAGCCCAGCTAAAGCAGGTTGCTGTAGCTACTTGAGGGCATGAACTGATGAACCCTGTTTGGCAAACACAACCCATAAAAATCTATATACCAGCATTTTAACCCATTAAAGACAAATACCAAATTTCAAAAAAATCCGCCATAAAGATCCTTCGGATTAGCATGCCATTTGAGTTAACAAAATTCCTTCGTGTTTAGAATTCCTTACATTCGAAAAAATAAACCATTGGCAACAAACATTTTTCACATTGAAATACATGATTAATTTTTCGATACCAGGACTTTTTGCAATTTTCAAAAAATCTTCAGCTTCTTCAAGGCCTCCAAAAACTCAAGGCTTCATCAGTAGTTATCATTTAATGGCCACTACACTTTTAATAAGTGCTTTACTGTTCAGCGCCTGTGGCATTAAAAAAAATCAATTGCCAGCCGGCGAGCAGATAGCCATAAGCACTGCGCTGGTAAATCCGGCTTTACCGGGAGATAATCCGGATCCTTCCATCATAAGGGTTGGGAATGTATATTATGCCACATCCACTACAAACGAATGGGCACCTTATTTTACCATTTATAAATCAACCGATCTTAAAAACTGGAAACTGATTAACCACGTTTTTCCTGAGGGATTTAAGGATATGAAAAACCAGTGGGGAGAAAATAACTTCTGGGCCTCTGAATTGGCTTATGATCAAAAACAAAACCGGATATATGCTTATTACACTGCACACAACAGAGAAACCAAGGGTAATCCGGGCTTACAATGTGGTACCGCCTGGATTGATGCTGACAAAATTGAAACTGGAAAATTTGCGGATAATGGCCCGGTGATAATCGAAGATGCCTGTGGTGCAATTGATGCATTTGAACTACAGCATAACGGAAAAATTTATGCCTTCTGGAAAAATGATGGTAATGGCTGTGGCCAGGAAAGCTGGATATGGCAGCAGGAAATAAATGAAAGCCGCACCAAATTGCTCGGACAAAAGCGTAAGGTATATACCAATAGCCAACCCTGGGAAACTTCGCTTGTAGAAGGGGCTTGTTTTTTTACCCTTGGCGAATATGTTTACAGCTTGTATGCTGTTGGCGGATGTTGTGATGCAAAATGTAACTATAAAACCGGAATTGCCAGAACTAAAGACCTATCCAGCGGCGTATGGGAAAAATACAGCAACAACCCGATCATGGTTAGCAATGATAAGTGGAATTGTCCCGGACACGGTACTGTAGTGAAGACGGCAAATAACAGATTATTTATGTTGTATCATGCATTTAACAAAAATTATGATGTTTTTGTGGGCAGAGAAGGCGTGATTGAAGAGCTCGTTATAGGTAAAGACGGATGGCCTGTATTGCACAATTCAACTGTACCCAACCGCCCAAAATCCGAACTCGACTTTACTGATCATTTCGAAAAAGACAAGAACCTGGATCTCGCCTGGCAGTGGCCTTCAAAATTGCAAAAACCAGCCATGTTTTTCGCTAATGGATTAAATCTCGCGGCTTCAGCTGATAATCACGCATTGGGTACTTTTCTTGGTCAATACATCAAAACGGTAAACTTTCAGATCATTACTAAAATAATTCCTACTGCCGCTAACGCAGGCATATGCCTGGGGGGTGCCATCTTCAAAAGCAAATGGCCTGGGGAGCTCGGCGCAATTGGTATTACAGCTTCGCAGGATGGTATTGTAGTGTTTGATAATTTCGAAGGAAAATACACCATACTAAAAGAAACAAAGGATAACCTTTCCGGATCGCTGGAACTGAAAATGCAGATCAGTGATAATGGCAAACAAATAACATTCTTCTATAAAAAAGAAGGCGCTGAATGGCAACCTTTCCATACTACCGCCTTTTTAGCGTCTAAATACGTACCCTGGGGTATGGGCTACAGAGCAGGGATTGTAGCAAAAGGAAATGCTTCAGCAAATGGAATCTTCAGCCACTTTGAGATCAGAAACGATTAACTGCGCTCAGCAAGCTCCGAAAACTCAATCCACTCCCTCACTGAATTTATTTCAGCGTATTTAGACTTTAATCCTACAACAAAAATAATGGGGTTGTCAAAATATTGACAACCCCATATCTCAACAGACAGTTTAGGTCCTTACCATTGAATCTGCTGATCTTCATCAGGAATTAATGTATTCAGGTCTCGCTGCATCGATAATGTTCCTTCTACCTTATACTTCAACCTTTGACCGGGAATAGTTGTATAATCTTCAAATTCATAAGAAAGGTAAAGCGTTGTGTAAATATGCTTTAAATAAGGAAGCTTAGGATCCCAGGCTTCGTCTTTTGTATAATAGGATTGCGTTGAACCCAGCTTAAATTTATTATCAGGATTATCGCTCCATACCTCCAGCTTCTTTTTCTGGATATCGATATTATCGTTTGTAAACCTGATAAACACTTTATATTTTTTGCGGTCCAGATAATCTATATCTCTGATTCCTGCATAAAGAAAGATGGTTTTATCATCTACTACAAATGTACGGTGTGTGTTTAGTGTTAAAGGTTCTGTATCGCCTTCCAGAAATATTTTATACAAGGTGCCGCCATATTCGCCCGAATAATCATTGAAGGGTGTAATGCGTAACATTGTTCTCCGATAATGTTTATTCGGATTAGCCTGATAATCATAAGAAGCATCACTTAAGATTTGCAGGGGCAAGACCCACTTATCTGCCTGATCTAAATCGCCCAGCTTAAAGTCGATGGGAACCGTAACTGTACTAACACCCTCTGGCACTACCGTTGTTGCTGGCATGGTATAATAATTGGCTCCAAGCTGACGGAAATACAACTCTTGCCTATGGCCATATTGTTCCTGGTTTAGCTTAGCCAGGGTATCAGGGTCTAAGCCAATGTGTATTGTGCGATTTTTGTTATTTGGAGTAGAACCGCTCATAATGATGGGGAGATTAAATCTCACATTGCCTTGTGCATTATAACGAACATAACACCAGGTTACACCCTGGGCCGTTGGGTTTGATTTAAAAGATGCCATTTGAACAAACTGCTCTTCTTTCCATTCATCATTACAGGACATACAGCAGGTTGCTGCTGCGATTACTAAAAATAGAATATATATACTTCTTTTCATGGTTGTAGCTTATAATAAATTATTCAGGATTTGTCCACCCAGGGTTTTGGGTCAGGTATTTGTTCCTTCTGAGTTCATCATAGTGAATCGGCCAGAACCACATCTTCAATGTAAAGATTGATGGAAGTGAGGGCGTTTCAACAGGTGTATGGAAAAGGTCAGCCTGGGCTTTTGTGGCATAAGCATTATAACCATACACCGGAGCCGATTCTTCAGCCTGGGCATCAGTCCAGCGGCGAAGGTCGAAATAACGATGTCCTTCGGCAAATAACTCAATCTGGCGTTCTCTTTTTAACTTGATACGGAACTTATTCGGATCTGCATACACATCACTTTTATAGTCAGCCAATCCGGCACGAATGCGGATGGGTTGGATTCCCGCTTTCATTTCAAAGATGTTTCTTGATATTGAATGGCTTTTGCTGCCATCCCAGGAAGGAATATTATAAGAGCCATTGAGTTCATTCAGGGCCTCAGCATAAATGAGCAACACTTCTGCGTAGCGGATTGCAGGATCTACTTTTGGCTTTAGTCTGCTTTGATCGTATGCGGTAATGGAAACGTTGCTGATATCGTCGGGGTGAACGTATTTTTTTATCCCGACACCAGTTCGGGGCCAGTACGATGTATTTTTATAACCGTTGGGGTCGCCCCTGTAATAGAATATTTGAACGTTAGTTTTTTCATCTTTTAGCGTTTCAGCATTGAGAAAATTCCAGGTAGATCCGTTATAGGAAACGGAAGCATAAAACCGAGGTTCGCGCCGTGCATACTGTTTATTTACGCCCACTCCTAAAGGTCCTAATTCCGGGTAATTTGTCAATTCATCTTGCTTCACATAGCCTGATGTACGTGGATTGGTATTATAACGGCTTTCATACCCCTGTCTGCCGGCATACATATTGTTCATTCCCGGTATATCACTTCCATCATTCATGTAGTAGGCATCTACCTGTTTTTGTGTCATACCATGAGAATTATAGCCTTTTCCTTCCAAACGAGGTAATTGATGGAGTACCAGCACATTTATCCCCTCATTACCCTGATTTTGAGCGTGTGTAAAAATAAGTTCTGGATTTTGGTATGCCGGAACTGTTCCATTAAATAATGAGCGGTACGACTCGTAAGGGTCGATATCATTCCACCCTGAGGGCCAGTTTCCGCCAGAAAAATTACTATCAAATGGTGGTGTAACAGTTGCCGGATAGGCAATGTCTCCGGTTGTTTTTTTATAAGCAACGTAGAGGCGATATTGCCCCAAATCCATCACATCTTTTGCAGCGGCCGCAGCTCTCGCCCACTTAGATTCTTCGTAGGTACGGGACAATAATGGTTTTCCATCTTTGGTAACCAGGGCTGCAACCACCTCAGCAGGCGCCTTCCCGTTAGCTAATGGGCTGGCAGCATATAATAAAATTCTCGCCCTTAAGGCTAATGCAGCTCCTCGGGTAGGCCTGGCAATTTGTTGAATTCCCTGTTGAAGCGGAAGCCCTTTTGCTGCTTCTGCAAGCTCATTGGATAAGTAAACTGCACATTCTTCATAGGTATTGCGTGGTTGTGCTATTTCATCATACTCCTTTGTATAGTCAATGCCTTCGTCAGGTACAATTGGTACAGGTCCATACGTACGCAGGAGGACCCAATAAAAATAGGCACGCAAAAACCTGGCTTGCCCCTTTAAATCGGCAATTTCTTTAGCCGAGAATTTCTGATTGATGTCGATATTTTTTATAAAAATAGAAGCCTGCCGAATGCCTTTATATGCGGTATTCCATATTTCCTTACTTTCGCCATTTAACCCATTTTCAGTAAATTGTCCATTCTTCCATCGCCTGTACCCGTCGCTCTCATCTCCATAGTACATATCATCGGCAAAATTAAAAGGCACAAATTTCTTGCTGCTTATATCCTGCATGTAGTTGCTCCCCAGAAAAGAGTATGCCTGAGCTAACCATCTGTTGGCATAATCAGGGTTGGTAAACACTTCCTCTGTTGTCAACCGTTCATCAAAAAGATAATCTGAATCCAGGTATTTCTTGCAACCGTTTATACTGGCGAGGGTAGCGAAGAAGGCTAAGGCTGTAAATATTTTTTTCATATTCTTCATTGCTTATAAATTAACTGATACACCTAATGACAATGTTCTGTTAAGCGGATATGCTTTTCCGGTGGAGCTTCCCAATTCGGGATCCCATAGTTTAAAATTGCTGAAAGTGAACAGGTTGGTTCCGATAAAAAAGAAGCGCACACTATTCAGGTGAGCCTTGTTTACGAAGGTTTTAGGAAGAGAATACCCAATGTCGAGGGTTTTTAAACGCAGGTATGAACCATCTCTGAGCCAGAAGGTAGATGCCCGGTAATTGTTTGGATTCGGCCCATAGGTTAAACGGGGATAATCTGCGTTAGGGTCTTCATTCACACCCAATTGCCAGCGGCTGCCATTCGCAACATCACTCAGGATGTTTCCCCAGTTCTCACCCAAACTAAACATGTAAACTGATGATCCATTAATAAAGTAGGTAGACTTCCCTACCCCTTGAAAATGCAGATTAATGTCCAGACCTTTCCAACTGGCCGAAAGGCCGAAACCATAGGTGAGGTTTGGTCTGGTGGTTGCTCCAATGGCAACAATATCATTGTCATCAATTACACCGTCTCCATTAATGTCTTTGTACTTAATATCGCCCGGCATTACTTCACCAAAAGATTGTCTGGCACTATTCCGGATATCGTCATAATCTTTAAACAACCCTAAATCTACCAAACCCCTGGCCTGGTTAACCCGGTGTCCCGCTTGCAGTTTGTATTTGTAAATGGTGTTTTCTTCATCGCGTTCAATAATTTCATTCTTGCTGTAGGTAGCATTGCCACGTAGTGTAAGGTCTACATTGAATAGCTTTTGTTTTAAGGTAAAATTGCCATCAAACCCTGCTGCCTTCACCTCGCCCACATTTGCAGAAGGATTGTTTTCCAGCCCCACATAACCGGGAAGAAAATTGCGGCTCATGTAAATCCCTTCACGGCGTTCACGAAAATAATCCACTGCCCCACTGAACTTATCATTAAACAGAGAATAATCGAGTCCTAAATCCTGTTTAGTTGCTATTTCCCAGGTTACGTTTGGAGAGGCTACAGTAGCATAGCGCATACCATTCCATGCGTTTGAAGAGTCGTAATCTCCGAAATTGTATCCCCCGCCAGCCATTTGCTCAATGGTGTAGAGGTAAGGGAACCGGATATCACCAAGATTGTCATTACCCGTTTTTCCATATGAATAGCGAACTTTGAGCATATTTACCCAACCCATTTTTTTCACAATAGCCTCTTCACCGATATTCCAGGCGCCAGAAATGGCAGGAAAGAAACCGAAACGGTAATCTTTATGAAAATTTTCTGATCCGGTATAACCGAAGTTAAAATCTACAAAATAACGGGCTTTCCAGTTGTAATTGGCTCGTCCGGCAATACCCTGGTTCCGACGGGCAATGCCGTTCTTCAGGTCACTGCCAATATTTTGGGTAAATATTTTTGCTTGCTGGGTATACTTAACCACCGCCCCGAAATAATGTGATCCAATATTGTTATTATAGTGTGTTTCCCACTCAAAAAACTCTCGTTTCTCCCCATCCGAAGCAGACGATTGCGTCATTTTCTGCTCTTCTCTGATTCGTTTAAACACCAGTTGTCCTGCCGTATCGCGGTAACGGTTTGCACTCCATAACTCTGGAAACTTGTAGCGTCTGATCCAGTTATTGTTGTAAGTATCATAACCAAAACGCCCCACAAACCGAAGACCTTTCGTAATAAAATCCAAACCCTGGTTTAGATTTAAAGTGGTTTGAATATTATTGGTCCAGTTTTCATTATAACCGGTCATGGTACCCTGAACCCAGGGATTAAACCGGTCCATATCATTATCAGGATTGCCGTCACGGTCATCACTGGCGGGTATCTTTCCATCCGAGTACCGCAATGGTGCCGTTATCGCGTTATATCCCATCAGGGCGGTCCAAATTGCATCGCTTCCTACTCCCGGATCATTTTGCTTGCGCAAAGAGCCCGAAACGCCTGCAGTTAATAAAGTAGATTTGGTAATGTCCATATCCACGCTTAAACGGTAAGTGTATTTCTTAAAGTTGGCATTGGTGTTATAACTTTTCAATGCATCATCTACCTTGTACATGCCTTCCTGGTTTTGGTAGCTTCCTGATAAATAGTAACGGGCAGTTTTTCCACCTCCGCTCAAATTCAGGATACTCCGCTGGCTCTTGGCTCCATCACGTAATATCACATCCATCCAGTCTACATTTGGGAAAAGATCAGGATCCAGGCCCAGGCGAAGCACTTCGAGCTCCGTTTTAGAAAAAAGAGGTTCCTGATTTCTAACAATCTTAGCCTCATTAGCCATAGAAGCATAGGTATATCCGTCAACAAAATCCGGCAGTTTGGTTAGTGTATTATAAAAGCCCTCTACTTTGGCATTAATATTTACCTTTCCCTCCTTCCCTCTTTTCGTTTTAATTAAAATTACACCATTGGCTCCTCTGCTTCCGTACATAGCAGTTGCAGAGGCATCTTTCAATAAAGAAAAGGATTCAACATCTTCTACATTGATTTCATTAAAATCACGTTCAAAGCCATCAATTAATACCAGGGCTGCATTGCTGGCGCCGAAGGTAGAGATACTGCGCACCCAGAATTCAGAGATACTTCCCGGCCTTCCGGAGGTTTGCATGGCCTGGATACCTGGAACAACGCCAGCTAACGCATCGGCCATAGAGGTGGAAGGATTCGACTTCAGCTGATCAACATTTACTGTGGTAATTGCACCCGTTATCGCGATTTTTTTTTCACCACCTGTGGCGGTTACCACAACCTCATTCAGCACACTCGCCTCAGATTCTTTAAGCGTAACGTTAACAACCCGTTGCTCTTTAATCAGCACTTCTTGTTTTTCGTATCCCACATAAGTAAATACCAGTCGGTTATAAGGTGGCATCTTGATGCTGAATTTCCCATCAGCATCGGTAATGGCGCCCATTCCGGGTTGGTTGGCAACAGCTATGCTTACACCGGGGATGGGTAATTTTGCTGCATCCGTTACCACGCCTTTAACAATTACATCCTGTGCTTTGACCTTAAAACAGGTTACCAACACACCAATGCATATGAGTAAAAAAAATCTTGTCATTATATACTGCGTTTTTAGTAATTATTCTTCTTTTGCTATTTTGCGAATAAGCCAGTTACCTGTGTCGCCGATGTAGAAACATTTCCTTGTTTCATCATAAGTAATGGCCTGTGGATTGTTGAAACGGGCTTCAGTGCGCAAATCACCATCCACATATCCACTGGTTCCATTATTTCCCCTTCCGGCAAAGGTGCTCACCCTTCCCTGTGGGGTTAAAGTGCGGATGGCGTGATTGGCCTTATCACAGAAATAAAAATCATATTGGTCGCCTCCTGAAGCGGCATATTCGGGGTTCTTTACAAACACCCCTTGAACCGGACTGTTTAATCGGGCATTCGTTCCAATCCCATCTGCATATCCTGCAGTGCCTGCAGCTCCGCAGATGGTATATGGTATTTTAAAGGTTTTGGTTGCGCGATCATAGTCTGTGCGCATGATGTAATGTTTTTCATATTCAACCAGGTAGGCATAATCGCCCGATGGATGCATCACCATATACACTGCTACAGCACTGAAGGGATTAGAAAAGACCAGTTTGTCTTCTTTGGTGTTAAAATCATACCTGCGTATATCTCCAGCCCTATACCTCGAATAATACAGTTCGCCATTCTGGGGATGAATCATTGTACCATTTACACCACGGGCATAAACCTCGATGGCTTTCTTCTGCAAAAAATTAGATTCCCGGGTGAATATATAATTGCCGTATTTCGTATCGCTCGAATGGTTATGAGACAGAATCATATCCTGGTTCCCATCAATCCTCCAGTTCATGATCGATACCCTGTCCAGGTCGGTTCTGAAATAACTTACATACTTCTTTTCAAAATCAATGAGCCGACAGCTGTTAACATCTGCTGTAAAATAGAGCTGGTTTGGATTTTTAGGATCCATAGTGAGCCAGGTGATGCCTTTAAATGCACCACAATCATTAAAGGGGCCTTCTTTCTCCTGAAAATCGGTCGCTACCTGATAGTATTTACCCAGAAAGGTAGAAACCAGTAGCTTGCGGGTATAAGAGAAATTTTCTTTCGATACCGCCTGGGCAAGCTGCTGGTTGCCATCAAGAATACTGATTTTGATATCTCCGTCATATGCTCCCTCTGGGATGATGCAGTATAAACTGTTGTTTTTTACACCGATGATTTTGGCTGGTTTACCTCCGATGGTCAGCTTTATTTTAGTGATATCATTTCCAAAATTTTCACCATAAATCACCAGATTGTTTCCTACACTTCCTTCCTTGGGATAAAAATCTGTAATTACTACGGGCTTTGACGGATCGTATCCCTCATCCACCTGTAATTCTTCTTGTTTACACTGAGATAAGGAAATCGCAATTAACGCGAACAACATCCAACGGATTCGCCAACGCCTGGTTTTAACTTTGTTTTTTGTTTTCATATACACCTTGTTTTGATCCAACTCCTATCGAAAATGAGCAGCAGATTGCTTATTCGTCACCACGCTTGCTGTTACCCGATAATGAGGGGTTTATTTGATGAATTATTAAAATTGACAGGTTTTTAAATGCGCTTAAATACTAGCTGAAGAGTATGCGGTCAGGCATCAGGAAGCCATCCTTTCTCAGAAAAAAGGCAAAAAAATGCCTTCCGGTGTTATAAATA
The DNA here is from genome assembly GCF_965279535.1 of Pedobacter sp. Classification (NCBI taxonomy): domain Bacteria; kingdom Pseudomonadati; phylum Bacteroidota; class Sphingobacteriia; order Sphingobacteriales; family Sphingobacteriaceae; genus Pedobacter; species Pedobacter sp. The sequence continues at coordinate 4,817,369 of NZ_OZ257244.1, read as the reverse complement.
AAACACCGGTTTCCGATCTGGAAATAAATACTTAGCCCTTGCCGAAAAATTAATGCATAACGGCACCTTTGAATACCTGATGATATCCTTAACTATTTTTGATTGATACTAACCGAAATGGTTTGTGTTAATCAATAGAATATTAGTGACGCTTAGTTGCTTTCTGATCGGAAAGACTTTCTCAGAACTGATAAGTATAAATTGAGCATAAAATTAATTTAGTTTTGATTTCCCTGAGTTAGTTTGCTTTACTTAATTTGATGGTTATCAATCGTCTGAAATAAATAGTTTTGTTCTCATAAAAAGGATTGATACTGCATATGCTTAGTATTGCTGGTTAGACTATAGTGCAGTAAGGTTTGTTATTTGGTTAATTGAAATCAAAGTAAAGGAATACTCCCTTTATTATTTGTTCAACTTTTTGTCGATTTGTCTCAAGTTAGCCTTTTAAAAACATAACTTAACCACAAATAAAACATTGAAATACAGCTATATTAACAAAGCATTTTCTCGAAACTACCCATAAAAAGATCAGGCCAAAAAGGCTGAAGAAAAGACCAATTAAAATAGCAGAAAGACAGGCGGTAAATTGTAAATTGATTTATAAAATCTCTTGCTTATAGCGGATCGGATAGCAAAGTGAGCGTTTGGCCTCATTAACCACAAAGGTACTGTTAAGGGCCCCTACATTTTCCAGTTTAGAGAGTTTTTCCATAATGAAACGGTTGTATTCTGGCATGTCGCCTACTACAATCTTAATCAGAAAATCATATTCCCCTGTGGTATGGTAGCACTCCAGAACCTCCGGATACTGCACTACCTGATCCTGAAAATTAGACAGGGCTTCTGCGCTATGTACCATAAGTTTAACATGCGAAAAGGCAATCCACAGATCGGTAAATTTATTCCGGTTAATTACCGTTACGGTTTCCCCAATAAATCCTTCACGCCTTAACCTGGCAATCCGTTCAAAAACCGTACTGCCCGATTTTCTAAGTTTCGCAGCAATCTCTTTGTTCGTTAACCGGCCATCGGCCTGAATGATGCGTAATATGTCAAGATCTAGCTGATCCAGTATATAGTTGGGCATGCGTGGTTGCTGTTTTTAGGATACAAAAACCTGTGGGAAATAATTTAGCTAAACTTACGCAGGTTAATGTTGTTGATTAAGGGCAAACATAAAGAGTTTGTAGGGAATTTTCCAAATCCCAATGCAACATAATTTGGCCTGATGCTAAAATTAATCTTCGCTGACAAAATTTTGTTCGGCCGTCATCTCCCTATCAGAATTATTTCCGGATTTAAGACATACATGAGGTTTTGTTGCGCCAAGTGTTGAATTTCGTGTTGTTGGAATTCCGCTGTTTACAGCATGATTTAGGGGCTCCATTTAGCATTTTAAGACATGGTTCAGGAAAAAATATTGGTTATTGGTGCCTGCGGGCAAATTGGCAGAGAGCTTACAGCAGCGCTGCGCTTAAAATTCGGACAGCAACAGGTATTGGCCTCAGATATCCAGGCCCAGGGTAACCTGTCGGCAGATATGTATCCTTATTTCAGGCTTGATGTAACCGATGCCGCTGCATTAGAAACACTGATCGCTGAAGAAAAGATTACTCAAATCTATCACCTCGCAGCTATGCTATCGGCCAGTGGAGAAAAAAACCCGAAGAAAGCATGGGACCTGAATATGGATAGCCTCCTTTCGGTACTGGAGCTGTCGGTAAAATATAATGTAAAAAAAGTTTTCTGGCCAAGCAGTATTGCGATATTCGGACCAGATTCAGAAAAAATATCAACACCTCAACAAGGCGTAACCGAGCCTACAACGGTTTATGGAATCAGTAAAGCTGCAGGCGAATACTGGTGCAAATATTATTTTGATAAATTCGGACTGGATGTACGGAGCATCCGCTATCCGGGATTAATCAGCTATACCGGAGCGCCGGGGGGCGGCACTACCGATTACGCGGTAGATATCTTTCATCACGCAGTAGAAGATAAACCCTTTACTTGTTTCCTTAAAGAAGATACCGTACTCCCAATGATGTATATGGAGGATGCAATCAGGGCAACACTGGAGCTTATGGATGCGCCTAAAGATAAGGTTTTGGTACGTACCGCTTATAACCTTGCTGCTTTGAGTTTTAGTCCGCAAGCACTTACCGAAGAAATTGTTAAGTTGGTTCCTGATTTTAAAGTCGTTTATGCGCCTGATTTCAGGCAGCAGATTGCCGATAGCTGGCCAGGCAGTATCGATGATAGCGCAGCACGAACAGACTGGGGTTGGGAGCCGGCTTTCAATCTGGAAGCGATGGTTAAAGACATGTTGCTAAACTTAAAGGAGCTACAGGAAAACTAAGCCCAGGCTAAAAAAATTAAACTTTAGTTAATGATTGCGCAGGTCATCGCGAGGATTCCCGGCCATCTCTTGTTTTTTTGCAACTGGCCTGATGAAATATTCAGGCCAGTATTTTTTTAAACCAATCCTGAAATCACATTTATTATAACTATCAGCTCATATTGCCTGTGGTATGGGCAGGCAAAATAACTTATATTCTTCAATAAGGCGCTCTGCAGAAGCCATTTCGCAATCCAGTATATTAATTTGATGGCGTAGCCAAATCTGCTGGTCCATACCATAAATTTGCATTTTTTTTAGGCATTCTAACTCCAGTACATCTAAATATAGTTTTCCTAAAGAGGGAGCTTCCCACTTAACTTTTAACTTACCAATAAGGCGCCATAGGTTTTGGTTCTTTTCATAACTGTTTTCCATTTGCAGCAATTGTTCTTTAAGTATCGCAGATTTTAGCTATCTGTTTGGCCTCGAACATTAATTTCCTAACCATATCTGCCACAGCTTTTTGCTCAGACTTAAACGAACAGACAGTTATTGCATAGCTGAGAGATTCTTCACTAGCATTTAGAATGACAGCAAAATTACTGCATAGGAAAGGAAATTTGCCCCGGTTTAAGTATTCGCATTTTCAGCGGTCAATAAATCCTAATTTCGCCTTCATTCGGTGATACCTGCATAGTAATTGACAAATCTTTTGTTAATCCAAAAAGTCAGGAGGATAGGTCTTTTGATTATACTTAAGATCCATCTCCTTTAGAAATTGTTTTCTTTCTTCCGTGAGCTCAGGGATGGCGAGTATTTCTCCGGGAAGTACAGGACTGCCAATCTCCCTGAAGAGTTCCTCCAACCCTGCAGGAACTACTGTACAAAGCAGCCGAACATATTCCTTTGAATTATTTTTAAAACAGTGTATGGCACCACCCAAAGGGATATTGACAAAACCATCCTTCCCCAGGGTTTGCATTCCTTTCTCGGTTTTAAACTCGATCTCCCCTTCCAGCACATGGAACATTTCTTGCATATCCGGATGAGCATGTGGTGGAGGGCCACCGCCTGGTGGAACAATCATTTCTATAACCGCATATTTGCCATCGGTTTCATTGCCCGATATAATAATCCGGTAATTTCCCCCCGCAACAGCCAGTCTTTCTCCGCTGTCGGCTTTGATGATGCTTACACTAGAATCCATATTACGTTTGATTTCCGCTGTACATACCTCCTTTAAAGATTTCTCCGGCTTCATCGGTTACGAAAAGTACCAGTTCTGCATCTTTCGAAGCCTCTATGGTGATTTCCTCATCTTTGAGTAACAAACTATCTTTTTTCTCTAAATCAATATTACCATTTACCTTAACCGCCCCTTGAAATATGTACAATAATGCAGTGAGGTTCTCTCTGGCCAGGGCTGGAAGCGCTATGCTATTTCCTGCCGAGAGCCTGGTATCATAAAGCCAGGTCTGGCTACTGAAGCGGAAAGTAGTTTCTGGATTTGGGGAAGCCAAAAGGCGCCAGGCGTTAGTGCTATGAACCTCATCTAATTCAAGAAAAACGACTTCAGGCCTGAGGTCTTTTGCTCCTGGACGAATAAAAATCTGAAGTCCTTCTAAAGCTTCTCCTTCACCAATAATCTTCTCCTCATGAAAAAATGATCTTCCAGCCTTCATTAACATCAGCGTCTTCTTCCCTATCATCTTTACAAAGCCTTCCGAGTCACTGTGTTCTGCTTTACCAGTCCTGAAATAGGAAAGTATTTCATCATTGATATGGGGATGCATTTTAATGACGGTATTGCCATGAATTTCCGGATGGTCTATCCTACCTATACTGCCTATGCCTGTATCATGGTCAGACAGGACTGTTCCAGGGTACAGTATTTTAATCGGGCCGTGCCCAAGAAACCTGGAATTACTTATTTTCTGCAACATAACATTAATTTTAAATGCCGGTCTAAGCATCAGTTTAAGGCCGGCTTATCGGTCCTGATTAATTAAGAAAACTGTCCTACTTTTGACATTACTTCTTCGAAGAGAATAGGCAATACTTTTTGTCCATCCTCAGTAGCCCAGTTGTGTACCAGCTCAGATATCAATTGGTTAATGGTAGTTGTTCTTACACCATGGCTTTCCCAGGTTTGCTGCGCAATATCATCGGCAATTTGAGAAGGAGAACCTCCAGCATCTATCACCACCTGCACATCAAAACCTTCTTCCTGCATAGAAATAGATGGCCAAACAATACATACATCATTGGTCAATCCAGCCATGATTACATTGTTCTTGCCCTTAGCAGCCTCCAACACTGTAGATTTATAATTTTCATCATCCCAGGCATTGGTGATACCTGCTCTTTTAACCCTGTTTTCAAATTCTTGGGGAAGCAAATCAGCTAAATCCTGAATCAATGGTCCCTGAGCATGATCTTCCTGACTGCTGGTGAGTATTACCGGAATATCAAGTGCTTTTGCTAAGCGCGCCACAGTGCCCTTGTTCTGCTCACAATCATCTCGTGTGATCTGTTTGCAGCAAAATTGAGTGTTCCTGTTTGATGATCTACCAATAGCATGATAGCATCGTCTTTTTTAAACTGTTTCATGGTCTTGAGTTTTAACTTTCTTTTGTTAATCAAAGTTAGGCCCTACAAAAACCCCGCGACGATGACATTTGTCAATAAAGAATGGGCCTTCAGAATACTTTAACGGTTAGTAAGAACCATTGGACGCTATTTATGCACATATTTATTTCGTACCCGACTAAGGGTTTCTTTACTAATACCCAGATATGAAGCAATACTGTGTTGCGGGAAGCGCTGAACAAAATCAGGATAATTTTTTACCAGTTCTTCATATCGCTCCAGGGCAGGTAGAGAGATGGAGTGGTTAAGTCTTTTTTGTGATGCTATGAAATTGCTCTGGTTCATTTGCCAGAACATTTCTTTAATTGCCGGAATAGTGTGAATTTGCTCCAGATTCTCCAGGCTTAAAACCAAAAGATCCGTATCCTCCCATGCATCAATATTATATACCGAGGGTGTCTTCATCAAAAAACTTTCCCGGTCTACAGTCCACCAGTCCTCAATAGATAATTGGATGATATGTTCATTTCCCGCATCATCAACACTATATTGCCTCATGGCACCTTTCAGGATAAAGCCTGTATACTGACATATATCTCCACTCTGCAAAAAGAATTCCTTTTTCTTAAGGCTTTTTAAAGCGAATGACTTTTTGATAAGTGTTACATCTTCATCTGATAGCGGTAAATTACTGTGCCGTTTTATGTAGTTAAATAGGGAATCGAACATATCGCTAATTTTTTATAAAACTAAAAAATTTGTACTAAATCCTATGTCCTGGTTTAAGCATTCGCTTTTTTAACCCTAACTTAACCTTCATTCGGTGTTAACAAGTAGTGCAAGTAAGGTAGATAGAACTATAATTTATAAAGTAGGAAACAATTAAAACACAGGTGTGATATTTCATTGCGAGAGATTCTTCACTAACGTTCAGAATGACAGCAAAATGATTGCATAAGAAATGTAAACTATTTTTTGTTCCCGCTAAAAAAGTTTCGCTTATACTTAGCCTTTAAGCAATTGCTACATATTGAACACATTAAACTTGTGCCCATCGGGGTCGGCAAATACAAAACCGTAATACCCTGCTCCAAAAGCTTTAGGTGCCGATACAATTTTTCCACCCGCGTTTTCAACCTGCTTTGCCCACTCATCAACCTCATCGCGGTTCCCGGCAGAAAGGGTAAAAATTATTTCGTTTGCAACATGTGCATCAGATATTTCAATTTCTACATTGGCTTTCAGCTTATCAGTTAAAAAGAAATGGATAATAAAATCATGCTGACCAAAGAAAAAGCTGGTGAGCTCTGCAGATCGTCCGTTAGATTTAAAGCCTAAATCGGTATAAAATTTTGTTGTTCGGTCTAAGTCACTCACGGTGTAATTAGCCCAGATCATTTTCGCATTCATATCAAATATTTTAGGTAGAAAATTTTAAGAAAGTTAGGGAATAATGCACAAATACCTGAGGTGCAGGAGAGACATTTTAGTGGGTAGTTTGTGCCAGGGCTGATGCATTTGGAGACCTGCGCTAGCATAAATTATTCCATGCAGATTAACCAGTAGTATTTTTTTCAGTGTTTTCTCCTGGCAATTCATCAGCAAAACATCTCGTAAAAAATAAAGCCTTAACAATTTCTTGTTAAGGCTTTCCAGTACCCTACGATAGATTCCAAACGAATCAATTCTTTGAAGACTTGAAAGTTTTATCTCGATTGGACAAGCTCAATTTGGATTAGTAGAATGAAACCGGGGTATTATCGAACCATTAATCAAATACTTATGAGTTCGGAGCATTTTTGAGTATTCCTGTTAAGATCCATTCTGGTATGCATCATACCGCCTGTAGTCTGTCCGGAGGAAGCCCAGTGGGTTTAATTGTAGTGTACATTGGAAATGGTGGGCTCTTTTTTTGGAACCCAACATTCCCTACATAGTTTTATACCTGGCAATATCGTCTTCGCACTGGAATAGTACAGTAATTTAACTGGGCAATTGCTTTCCACGTGCCATGCTTCTGCGTTACTTTTCGGGTGATATTTCTGCATCAGAGACTATAGCTATTGTATCGGTATTGCTGGGTTGCCATTTTACCGAATTTGACAAGTTGATTTCCATTCTGAGGATGGCTGCTTCGAGAGTGGCTGGACTATGAATCCAACATGAGAGGATCGTTTGTGTCTAAAATATCATCTGTATACTAAAAAGGATCTATAATTCGGACAGAGAATCAGCGCACACGTTAGCGAAATTTCAAAACAATATCTCCAATTTTGCTGCGTATATTAGAAAGGCGAACAATGCGTTTATAGTATTGACAGTAAACTGATTGAACAAGCTACACTTTATTTAAAATAGTTGGAAAACATTTTCAAAACGACACCGCCTCATTTTAATGCATTGTGATTTTAACAAATGATCTGAAGAATTATAAACATCCAACGGGTAAAGCTCGACCAGGCAAGATAAGACCTTAAGGATTGGCAGTAAATTAAATGCAATCCCTGACATTTTTTTTGAACCATATAATATTGAAGTATCCTTTCATTTAAGTTAGTCTAATTAGGATAGCGTATGAAATCGGCTTATCGAGAGCACTAGGTTAATGACCCACTTATAGGCAAAAGACCATATTAAATGCTTTTTGGAAATTTCTTAAATACAGTCGGAGCGAATTAGGCGGCTGTAAGGTTAATGACCCACTCAGGGACACAATCTCAGACTGCGAGGATACTTCTTTTAAAAATTAAAGTTGAAAATGAAAACTGTTTTTGTGATTGGGATAGACGTATCAAAGGATACCCTAGACTGTTCGGTTATGAAACGGAATCTACTGCTTTTTCATAGACGGATCCTGAATAAGCCGGATGCTATTTATGAATTTGTAAGCGAGTTAGATGGAATTAATGGTTTCAGTCTTAATAAAGCACTATTCGGAATGGAACAGACAGGTATTTATTGCAACCCAGTGCTTAAATGCTTAAAAAAACTGAGGGCAAATGTTATACTGGAAGATGCGCTTCAGATAAAAAGGTCCCTGGGAAAAAGGAGGGGAAAAACAGACGCAGCTGACTCACGCGAAATTGCTTCCTATCTGTATAAAAATAGGGAAACGCTTGGATTATGGCGCCCAAAACGGGAAATTATACAATACCTATCAGAACTAACCACATTAAGAAATCGGCTCATGCCCTCTGTGAGGTTTTTAAGCCATGGGCTATAATTTATCGACAGACCGAAACTATCTTCCTTCCTATAAGCCAGTGCAGCTGTATTGATTGAAGCTGAATTTGCATCTCCCTCCATGGCTACCCCCGCATTTCCCATTGCCCCGGACCTGGCCTGCGGTGTGATGAGTAAAAACGGCACTGATGTAAGAACGTTACTGAACCTGCTTCCGTCCGCCTGCACCGATGCATTGGTTTGGGCGTAAAGAAAACTACGGCTAAAAGAGGCGAGCAATAGGATAAATAAGCATTTTACAGGGGCCGTTAAATAAGTTGTCAGTATTTTTATCATAATTTTTGGCGATCAATGGAATTGAATATTTTGGATTACTCCAGACCTTTGATGAAGCTGCCGATTCACTATCCGAAGGGTTATTTTCCTCCCGATACTGTAAATACCGCCAATCCGTCTATTATCTTTTCTGGGGTAGTATCCCTCGCCCCTGGCCTTGTATCTAGGTTACCCTGCGGTGGAAGATAATAAACGAGTTCTCCAAGGGATACTTTGATGACAGTTATCCCGTAGTACTTCAGGATTTGATTCAGCTGAGATGAAAAGGTGGATTGGAGCAGCAGCTGTCTTACTTTTTCATTGCTTTTATAATCCACTCGTTTGCCATATTTAGCAGTGAACTCTTTTGTTAAATCTACTGATAGCTGCCTGAAAGTACCTATGGACATTCTGATGTATTTTAGGCTGTCAAAATCATATTCCTTTGAAATACCCTGCAGGATGAACCGTAGCTCCTGCAACTGATCCTTGAGCGAAAGTTCTCTGACCGTTTTGCCTGAACCATTGTTACTCACTAATGCATTTGTGTCCCTTTGGGAAATCTTAGCTGGTATCTTGCCTCCCGGAGCGTATCTGAGTAGCATTGAGAGGGCCTTTTTACAAGTTTTCTGCTGTACAATGCAGGAGAATGATGAACTATCGGAGGCTTTCGCCAAGAAATACTCCTTTTCGATGCGGCCTTCGCCGGAAATCTCTTTTGCTATTTCCTGGACGACAAGCACGGTATCTGAAGGTTGTTGTTGCTGTTGTTGTGAGCTATTTTGATCGCCGGCAAATGAATCTCCATGTTTCTGGGAAGATCCTATATTGCATCCAAATATTGTTATTGCAAAAAATAGAGTAAAAGTATTTTTCATCTTAGTGCCAGTATTTTGTAGGGTTTGGGTAAATATGGTGGGCTGGGACGCCTCGGTACAGGATATCGAGGTGGCCTGATACTCCTCCTCCGAAATCGCTTTGGTAGAATACGGCATTTTTTAAATGCAGATAGTTACTTAAGGATCTTGGGGTGCCCCATACAGTGCTTTTTGATAGGTAATTGCTCATCGCTTTTGCATTGATAAAATAAGACTTGCCGTCGCCTCCGAGATATGTGGCTGGCGTACCTTTGGGAATTTCAAATCCGCCGTAATTTAATGCCTTGCTCAATCTTGCCGCGCAGGTATTTTCGAACATATCGGGGGATTGGGCTGCCCAGTCGCCAAGGGGGCCGCCGATCGAATCGTAGAAATCACTGGCACCAGGAAAATCGTCTACTGATTTTTTATAAACATCGAACATTTTTTTCAACTTCGCGTCGTAAAACTTATTTTTCACTTGATGTCCAAGGTGATTCAATCCTGCTACAATTGCGCCTGTTCCGGCACCTTGCCAAAAGTTTCCTCCTGTAAGCTCAGCGCCTATTCCTCCTGAGACAGCTGAAAATGCCACTGTGCCAACTCCGCTTTTAGCAAACTCACCAAGTGACTGCCATCCGCTTCCTGCCAGCGATCCAAGACTGCCGGTGGCGAATCCCGTTAAGAAATTACCTCCTGATAGTGTTGAGATGCCGCCTTGTGCAACTCCATGTGCGAGGCCTCTGAGCAATTCGTGTCCAAATTTACCAATTTCCCCGAACCCTGCCCCTATCCCGGCGGTGACCACCCCCGAGATCGCGCCGCTCTTTTGCTAAGCGGATCAATCTCTCATTCATTACCTCGGCAAGTGGCTTTTCGGGCTTAAAATCAGTTTCTAAAATAGGCAATACGGTCACGGTCATGCGGCAAATTTAACTGCAAAACTAAAAACTCCAAATGCAAAAACGCAAGACACTGACCCTCAAAGAAAAGAAATTTTATTATAGCTAAAAAACTATTGTTTATCACTTTATAACGGCTATCAAACGCTCTTCCCGGAATGGGATCTAAAAAAGATCAGCATATTTGCGTGGCGGTGGGTATTCATCCTTTCTGCGTATTAGGGTTATTGTTCTTGTGGCGCTCCCCCCCTTTGTCAAAAACCTTTGCTGTACCTTCGAAACCTCTCCAATGTACGGCTATCACTTCGGTTTCGTTGTGTCGTTTCATGATTAGTTTACCTTGAGATTGATAATGTCGGTTAAGGACCCTTTTCTACATTCTGGAGAGAGGATCTGTTTCAAAATATTTGATTTTCAAAGTAACCCAAAAGATGTAAACACGCTAACAAAATTTCACAAATACTTCTGCAAAACATATCTCGATCATTCTTCTGCAAGACTCATCCATTACCTCTAACATACCCACTGAAATGTCTTTTTAAAATCTCCCAGCTACAGTTATGGTGACAAGGAAATAAATCATATAAGTGCAGCGATCGTACTATCTAACGTAAGGGGCAAAACATCTAGCCCAGTGAAATTACCTTAGAGCTTTCACACAAGCGGATATGGAATTCAAGCAAAAAAGAAATGTGTCTCCTTCTGAAGCGGTTAGAATATTAGCCAAACATGGTACAATAGTTAGTATAGATCAAGCAAAACTTATCCTGGATTTCATGTACGAATTTGGTAAATTAGCCATAGACCAACAAATTAGAAAGGCGAAACCCAATTATTAAATTCCAAATCCTATTGAAATGAAAATTGCAGATTTATACATACGAGTAAGTACGGATGAGCAAGCTGAAAAAGGATATTCACAAAGAAACCAACATGATATCCTCACGCGTTATTGCGAGATCAACCAGATTAAAGTACGAAATGTAATTTATGAAGACCATTCCGCAAAAACATTCGAACGCCCGGAATGGAGGAAGCTGTTAATAAACATAAAAAATAAAAAATTACAAAGCGAGTTATTGTTATTCACCAAATGGGACAGGTTCAGCAGAAACGCCAGTGACGCATACCAGATGATAAGCATCCTCAGAAGACATGGCGTAGAACCTCAAGCAATAGAACAACCGTTAGATCTCAATGTTCCTGAAAATAAAATGATGCTTGCGGTTTACTTAACTGCGCCGGAAATAGAAAATGATAGGCGTGCACTAAATGTAAAACATGGTCTAAGGCAAGCTAAAAAAGAAGGGCGGTGGATGGGCGCTGCCCCAGCAGGGTACGTCAACAAATCATATGAAAATGGCAAAAAGTATATCGCAATATCAGAACCCCAGGCAGGCATCCTGAAATGGGCGTTTAATGAGGTAGGAAAGGATTTATACACAATTGCCGAGATCTGGAGATCTGCACGCAGAAAAGGATTGCAGATACAGATCAATACCTTTAGGGAAGCTTTGAAAAATGTTGCGTATATGGGAAAGATTTTGGTTCCAGCCAACCAATATGAGGCTCCCTATTTAGCCGATGGGAAACACGAGCCACTGATTACCGAATCTCTGTTTTACCGGATTCAGGAGATTATCTACAACAGGCAGAAAGAACCCGACAAAAGAGGAATACCAAAAGTTTCGAAGAATAAGCTTCCCCTACGAGGTTTTTTGAAATGCCCAAAATGCGACAGACTGCTCACAGGAAGCGCTTCAAAAGGAAGAAATGGATATTTCCACTACTACCACTGCCAATCCTCCTGCGGACCCAGATTCAAGGCTGGCGAGGTCAACCTTGCTTTTGTCAAAGCAATCCGAAAGTATATGCCCAAACCTGGAATGTCCGAACTGTATAGACATGTGGTGTTAGATATCTATTCAGACAGAAACCAAAACATCAATGAACAAAAGAGCCTTTCAAAAAAAATAGAAACTGCAAATAATAGAATTGCAAAAGCAAGGACATTGTTGTTATCAGACGACATAGAAACCGCTGATTACCGTTTAATTAAACTTGAAGAAGAATTAACATTGTAAAATATGAAGCAAAAATAGTCGAACTCAATTCCATGAAAGCTGAGAAGGTAGATGTTGAAGAAATTCTTTACCCAGCCCTTGAAAATCTTAAAAAACTCGATTTGCTGTATCTGGAAGGAGAAAATGACGAAAAAAGAAAAATTATTGGTTCGATCTTCCCAGAAAAATGGACCTATGACGGTATCGGACATCGAACCGGAAAAGAGAATCTTGGAATGCAGCTTATCTACCTATTAAACAACAAGTTAGGCCACAAAAAAACCGGAGTAAAAACTTCTAAATGTAATTACTCCGGTCCAGTTAGCCGGACTGTATCTGTATTTTTTGCTTTGAAGCTGTTCAATAACTTGAAATCCCTCCTGTCATCCTGATAACTGATGACCAAATGCATTTTACCATTCCTGCGGGTTATATCATAAAGATTAGTTTTTACCGGAACAACCAGTGCCAGCGTTTGATCGCTAAGGATTTCAGTTTGCACTTTGTCCCATAGAGGCTCGTTATTAATCAAAATAGAATCCTTCTTGGTTGATTGCAGGTAGTTGAGCGTACCTTTGGTCTCCCCTTTGTACCAGGATTTTGCATCAGCTATTTGTTCCTGTAGTGTCATAGGCTTAAGATTATCTTTCTTGCAGGCACAAATTAAAAAGAGAAGGGTAGTGCAGATCCAAAGGGACCTGGGCGCGAATTTAGTCATGTTGTTAATTTAGAAATATAATAATTTAAAAAAGTAATTGAGAGATGATGATGCTAAAATATAAATTAAAATGATATCTGTATTATTATTTTTTAAGATCTGTATGTTCATTGGCGTACAGGCCACGGCCAGGAGAAAGTTCTTTAACAGCTATAAAGATGCAGAAAACCGCTTCCTGGATCAACTCGCCTTAATATACCCTAACAAGGCGCATGAACATTCCAAAAGAAAGATTTAGCGCAACTACTGACACTATACAACTTAAAATAGGCGCTCCCCACCCAAAATAGACTTGATCGCAAGCGGTATCCACGGGCCAGGCTTTGAGTATGAAATTTCCATAAACTGCAGAGATCTTGTAAAGCTCCATCCAAATGAGTGAAATTTGAATTTTAAATCATAAAACATATGGGTTAGCTGAATGGTTATACCCTAAAACAGCATCACTATGGAAACCTATACCATACACATCAGTCCCGGGTTGCAGTACCATTTCCAGGTCGGACAATATCCGCAGCATCCTTCCGGGGGTTGCAAATACAGGATCTTCCAGGATAAGCAATTCCTGGCAAGCCTGGAAGCAGGCAGTCAGGATTTCCTGCATGTCTGTCAAAATCCCGGAAAGGTTGACCTGGAAATTTTGCACTTACTTGCTGAGCAGATCGAGTTGCGACACCCAAGCAGGGGGCAGCTGGCCGGATTGGACAACATAGAATTTGATAGTGATGATGAGCTGGAGGCACCACCGCAAAACAACTGAACTTGCCGTCAGCTTTGAGGTAATAAAAGATATTAAAAAACGATAGTTAGAGATGAAAAAAATCTTGATGATTCTGACCTCGCACAGTGCGATGGAGGATACCGACAGCAAAACCGGGGTCTGGCTGGGAGAATTTACTGACCCCTATTATGAATTTATTGATCAGGGGTACCAGATTACCTTGGCAAGCCCCATGGGCGGCACCCCTCCGATAGATCCCTTGAGTGAGCTGACAGAAAATATCACCGCATCAAACCGCCGCTTTAAAGATGATCATTCAGCCCAGGAGGCTTTTAATAATACCAGCACCCTGGACGGGCTAAAGCCCCAAGACTTTGATGCATTGTTTTATCCCGGAGGCCATGGGCCAATCTGGGATTTGGCAGCAAGTCAGGCAAGCGGCCAGCTGATACTCGACTTTCTCGATTGCGGAAAGCCCATGGGCGCGGTGTGCCACGGACCTGCGGCATTGATTGCTGCAGCAGAATTGCGAAGCGGATTTTTGCAGGGCAGAGTGATTTCTGCATTTACCAATGCTGAGGAGGTATTGACCGGGCGAAGCGGCAACATTCCCTATCAGCTACAGACCAGGCTCAAAGAACTGGGTGCTGAAGTTAAAACCGCACTGGTCCCCTTCACTTCCCATGTAGAGCGTGATGGTATCCTGGTGACCGGGCAGAATCCCCTCTCAGCAGGCCCGACGGCTAGATTATTGATGGAAGTATTGGAAACAGTCGGCGGGCAGCAGACTCAAAGGGGTTAATCCCCCCATGATTTTTTCGGTAGATTTTTCTTCGCCCATACTTCCATTGGCGATTTATCCAAACATTTTTTTCCAGCCGGCTTTCAGTTTTGCATATTCCGGGTTAGCCTCGGCCTGTTTGTATTTGCCATAAAAAATCGCTGCTGATTGGGCTTTCTCCGGATCGCCACTCCCCCTTTCATTTAAGGAATATCCCAGATCCTTGTTGTACTTGATCCCACCTTTATAATTTGCGTAGCGCCGTGCCCGTGTATAGCCCATCTGCAAATATTTCCTGGCCAGATCAGCGCCCACAAATTCTCCCTGTTTCAGGTAATCAAGAAACATTCCGTATATTTTCTCACTGCTTTTCTTCGCAATCTCCGGCGTTTTAAAACGCCAGTGCCGGCCGATTTCCGATTTATAAGGTTCGCAAATCAACACGCCCTGTTCTCCTTTACCAACACGGTACTGTCCTGGCTCTGTACGGTAATCAATGTTAGCTTTCCAGGGATAGCCCGATACATCAAAATTCAGGTAGGAAGGAGTTTTTGCTTTACCCATATCACAGTTGCGCTGTAGCTTTACCTTTATTTTCCCAATGGTCCTTCAACACCTCTGCGTTTTCATTTTCGATTAACCTTATGGCGAAGCGCGCTCCTTTGATTTTTCCCGTATGTTGATCCTTGCTGCCAGGAAAAAGTAATTTCGCCCTGCCCTTTCCATCCGTTTTGATAGCCAGGTCGTATCGTCCAAACATGAGTTCAATCATAGCATCCGGCTCATAGATTCGTCCCAAGAGCTTTAATATCGGTTCTTTTATCATTATCATAATCAGTAACTATCCTTGCTGACGGGTAATTCCATTAACCTTCCAAAATTATTTTTCCAGGTTAAATCGCAGCCACCACCTGTAAATCCTCCATAACTGCGCAAAGGGTGTCGATATTGATTTTCATAAAACTAAACAAGCTGAGGGCACAAGATGTTTCACTTAAAAAAGGAGGAATTATGACATGGCCAAAAGGTGATTACCCGCCATCATATAAAAACCAGCCCAAATACCTTCGTGATAAGGCTACCGAGATCGCAAATGGCACACCGGAGGAGAGCGGATCTGAGGGATTGTCATCGCCACCGGCCTGAAGAAAGCATGTGATTACTTCAAAGATTATCCCGGAGAGAAGGCGAAACCGGCGAAATAAAAATAAGTCATAAAAAACGCTACGCTTTACTCCATACCGACATTTAGTGGGTATGCCCCTTACTCTTCGCAGGCCTGCTGCATTTTTTAGTTCCCGCTGTTGCAGATAAAACGCCTTGAACGTCTTCATATAAATCAAGAAAAATGAGACGCTATTTCAAAACCATCAGTTATTGTTTATCCTCACTATCATGTCTTAGATTAATCATCCCCAGCGTTGAGCTTACGCTGACCATATTCACCTGGAGTGAACTGAAATACCACACCATTAATTTTTTGCCCATAATGGGTATTGTGACTCAGAGCTTTATCTGGTTACACTTTTTATTTATTGGTTAAGGAAGGCCTGTACGCAAAACAGAAAGAAAAAGGATGTTCGGTTTTTCTAATAAATTTGGCGCCTGGTAGCCGCAAGGAAGTCCATATATGAACTGACAAATGACCTCAATTGCCCCTAGCCAACCACTGAGTATGATGGGCTGGCCGATAACGAATCATTTTCATCCGGGCCATTCGGAGTGATATCAAATGGCCCGGGTTATTTTTCAGGGTTTAGTATTGCCGGATGCATTTCCCGCAAGATCTCCGCCAACATCTTCCTCATCATCAGTCTCACCTGTCAGCCCTCGTTGTACATCATTTTCTTCCATCTCCTGCTGTTGATTGGGACTTTGCTTACTTTGCGATTTGTCATCTTCATCGGCTTGTGTGCCTTCGTTTTTAGGTTGTGTTTCCATAGTTAACAATCTTTAGTTATATACAATGAACAGTGTATTTCACCAGATGGTTTTCCCCTTATCAAAAAGCCTCATTCAGGTTAGCATGCAATCTATCCTTATCAAGCATTACCTTCATAACAACTGAACGCTCAGCATCGGGTTCATAGAACAATCCTACTCCCCTGACTATTGCAGATTTTAATTTTGGCGTAAAAAAAGCCCAAAGGGGCTCATTGAGCTACTTCAGTTTCTTGTCTATTGCTTTTCGCTGGTTGCCCGCCATTGCTTTGGCATTCTTGATTAATTTTTGAAATTCGGTTAACGAATCTCTCACTGCGCCGATACGTAAATGCATTGTCCACGTTTTGAAAAACGATGTTATTTTATTGTAGGCTGGAACCGGCAACAGCAATTAAGACTTCCACTCTTGCTTTAGACTACAAGGGTCCGACTGATTTGCTCCATTCGGTTGCCTCGCATTTCGGACAGGGCTTTAGTGATTGCTGCATGGGAAAATACTGGGTAAACCCACAGTTTCTGCAGCTATAATAGCCCTCCTGCAGATGCTGGCTTCGGGCAGAGAGAATCTCCGGTTCGGGAAAATGCTGATCAGGATGAATACCGAGTCCGGGCATAATTTTCTGTTTAGGATAGCACCATACCGACACCAGTCCGGACGTTTCAAAAAAGGCATTCTTCACCTGCCCCAGCTGTTCGATGCCTTTTGAACGCAAAAACCGGTATAGGTCCTCATGACTGAGGTTATTCTTATCCAATGATTTATTGATGATCATCCCATCTTTCACTAAGGCGTCCGCCTGACCTTCCATAAAAGCTTAGAGGCGTTTATCCCGGTTAATGATCCATTCTGCAGCAGTCTGCAGCAAAGCGACAGTGGTGATCACGACCATACCATGAATGACCGGCACATCCTTACCCATCATCGGATCCCCTACCGCCGAGCCGAAGCAAATGATAATGGCCAATTCTAAAGTTGAAAGTTGCCCCATGCTGCGCTTTCCCAAAAACCGCAACAATAGTATCGTATAAATATACATGATCGCAGTGCGGAAAAGGATTTCAAGGAGAAACCCGTAAGGGAGCTCGCCAAAAAATATCCTTTGAAAATCAAATGTTTCGAATTTGTGCATCTATACTAAGCCGTGAAAAGGCGGCCTCAAAAGAAACAAGTAGGACTTGCTAATGGTTTCGCACAAATTAATCGCTACTGCGTAAATATGCCTCACTGGATATCGGTGTACGCGCATTCTTAACCAATACCTGGTTCACTGCGCTTAAAAAACCATCAAACCCAATCGGCTTAATCAGATAGTGGTCTGCATGAACGCTGAAGGCCTCTAAAGCGTATTGGGGGAATGCTGTAGTGAAAATAAGAAAGCTGGTCCTTTCCCTGATCCTTCTGGCGACCTCTATGCCTGACACCGGCATACGTATATCAAGAAACAGGAAATCGATATGGTCCAGTTCAACCAGCGAATCAATAGCCTGGGCAACATCGGTAAAAGATCCGGCCAGTTCCATATCCGGCAAGCGGGAAATATAATTTTCAAGAACTAACAACGAAGCGGGTTCGTCATCCAGCAGTACGCAGGAATAGTTATTCAGTTTGTGGCTCATATAATCTAACTGCCAATAGTCAAACTTCGAGCCAAATTACAGGCAAAACGTTAACCTTGCAGCCTGCAGAAATCACAACCTACTGCTCCTGGTAATGGTAGGTAAGCCCGCCATCTATATAATAAGTGGAGCCGGTGATGTAGGCAGAATCCTCCGAAGCCAGAAAAGCAACCACGCCTGCTACTTCATCAGAAGTCCCCATCCTACCCATGGGGATATTTTTCAAGACACGGCCAAGCTGCTCTTTATCGCTCATCAGCTCCTGGTTGATAGGGGTTGAGATGGCTCCCGGAGCAACGTTATTGATCCTGATGCTCAAAGGTGCAAGTTCACTTGC
The DNA here is from genome assembly GCF_965279535.1 of Pedobacter sp. Classification (NCBI taxonomy): domain Bacteria; kingdom Pseudomonadati; phylum Bacteroidota; class Sphingobacteriia; order Sphingobacteriales; family Sphingobacteriaceae; genus Pedobacter; species Pedobacter sp. The sequence continues at coordinate 4,798,998 of NZ_OZ257244.1, read as the reverse complement.
CAGGTTCCTGGTAAGCATTTTCAGTCCACCTTTACTGGCGCAATAGGCAGCAAAATGCGGAAATGCGATTTCCTCATGCACCGAGCTCATATTGATGACAACTCCAGGGAGATCTTTCTGTCTGCAGTATTTGACAAAAGACTGGATTGCGAAAAATACGCCTTTTAAATTAGTGTTCATCACCGCGTCGTAATCCTCTTCACTCACTTCCCAGAAGTCTGCATGTTTTTCTATCCCGGCATTATTAATCAGGATATCCAGTCCTCCAAAGGCCTGAATAGAACGTTCTACCAATCCGATGGCCTGATCTGCACGGCTAAGGTCTGCTTCTAAAAAAACGGCCTCGCTGCCCAGGTCTGCTATTTCGGCTATGAGCGCGTTTCCCCGATCATCCAGGGTATGACCATTTAGAATTATCCTGCATCCTTCACTGGCCAGCCGCCTGGCACAAGCGGCGCCAATCCCCTGGCTACTTCCGGTGATTAATGCTACCTTGTTTTCAAAACGTTTCATCATTATGCTTTTTACAACTGATAAGCAAGATTTCGGGCATTATGTTTGAAAAAAGTATAATTAAACATCACCACACGCAATGAGGGACATATTACTTTGAAAAACGGTCACTCCACAACAACAAAACAAGCAAGAATGTCTGCAAAGTTCCAATTTTTTGCGTTAATGGATTTAATCCAGCGTGGATTAGGGTAAATTTCTTCACATGCTGGTTTACAATTTTGTCTGAGCGTACACTGAAAGGACGAAATGGCACAATTTATGTACCAGCGCAAAGCATGTCTAATCCTCATTTAACGCCCCTAAACTATGGCCGTGTTGCGTCTATACGTCCACTAATCGCCTTTATTGAAAAAACCATTTCCATGCCCCTTGAACTGAAAGCCATGCTGGCTGAAGGCGCTTCCAGGCAGGTTTTTGCGAAAAACAAATACATCGTTGATTTCGCAGAACGTCAGGACCGCTATGTGTTTATCGTTGAGGGAACGCTAAGGGGGGTGATTGGAAAAGGTTCAACTGAGATAACTACCTGGATAGCCACAGAACCCGCATTGATTTTTTCGTTAAGGGAAGCCGACGCGCAGGATGATAGCTACAGGGAGTTCATCCAGGCTGTGGAAAAAACTGAGGTGATTTCAATCTCTCAGGAAACTATCGCGCTGATTTTGGCTCGTTTCCCGCAGATGGGCGTGATAGCGAGAAAAGCTGTTTCGGACTACTGTCGTCTCACCCGGGAGCGGAGCATGATGATCAGGATCCCCTTCGCTGAACAGCGTTACGAACGCGTGCTGGAAACCCATCCGGAATATTTCCAAAGAATTCCTTTGAGGATTCTCTCCAGCTATATGGGCATGAGAATGGAAACCCTTAGCCGGATGCGATCCAAGGCAGCTATGTACTAAACTTATTTTGAAAATTCCGGGTATGGAAGTTAAATGCCTCTCTGAAAGTTGGCAGCTAAATAAGTTTCTCCCAGCCCTGAATAATAAGACGCACCTTCACTGGATTCATCTACGTCAGGATATCTGGAAAAAGTACCGAAGGTTTAAGCTTCGGATTTCGAAGGGGCCAGCAGTCAATGCCCGTATAGCCCAGGTTCCATTGCGTGTATTAGGATAGAAAACACATTGACGATTACCAACACCTCGCTCCAAAGTTCCTACAAACAAGTCAGAAAGACAACACGAGCATACAAATACATTCCTATAAAAAATAGACAAAACCATAAATTGTCAGGATGTGTTGTAAACCTACATCATTCCTCTAACTATGAAAAATGCAGAATTTTTAAAAGTGATAGAACAGCACTCCTCCAGACTGCGCGAACATGCACTCAAGTTTACCGGTGACATTGACGATGCGAATGACCTGGTACAAGAGACCATGATAAAGGCGGTCAGGTTCCGGGATTCCTTTGAAGAGGGTACGAACCTAAAAGGCTGGTTATATGTCATTCTAAAAAATACTTTTTTAAACAACTATCACAAAAGCAGGCAACGTCAGCAGATCATCAAATCGGAAGAGGAAGTCAGCAATACCGAACTGGTTCCCAGTGCAAGCTATAATACCGCTATAAGTTCATTTATGATTGCCGACATTGGTAAGGCCTTGGGAAAGTTGCCCGAAATCTACCGGATACCTTTCGTGAAATACTTTGAGGGCTATAAATATGAAGAAATTGCAAAAGAAATGGGCATACCTCTGGGAACCGTAAAAACTTACATCCATCAGGCACGTGGGATATTGAAAAAGCAATTACAGCATTTTAAATACGACCGTGACAGAAGTGCCACTTAGCGGATTTTCCCAAAGTGCTTATACAGTGGATGAATTATGAGATATTTTAGCCGTGCAAGAACAGCTGTTATATGGGTTTAAAATTGATTGACCCTGCAACAAACGAAAAACTCAGAGAGGCTTTTCAGGCATTGGAATCAGCGCCAATGACGGATAGAAAGGCTTAAAAATAATCAGTTCTATTGTCCTTTCGGCTAGTGCCAAAAATTGAAAAGTAATGAACGGCCTTTTAGAGAAGTCTGGTGAAATTATAGAAAGCATTACTGAAGACCCATAGGTACTTGATGCTGCGTAGATCTATGCTAAACGAAAAGTGGAGCATTATCAGATTGCGAGCTATTGTTCCAATGTAGCGTATATTAAATTAATGGAGCACACTGAAGCAGAAAATTTATTGTCAGAGCCCCTTTGAAGAGAAAAGACTAAGCCAGAAAGAAGATTGTTCTATTCTACTCACCCAGCGTTAGTTGAGAACTAAAGCGCTCTGGCAAGAAATAAAAAAAGGTAGCCCGCTACCATACGGGCTACCCAATACGCGCAAACCAACATCTATTTTATGCTGACCAAAACATTTATTTTACCGATAGCATCGTCTTGATAATCCTGTAATGCCTTACCGATCACTTGTCCGATTTTAACCTTGTCAAGATCTGCTTTCATTGCCACCCCAGTAATAGATGAAGTTACTAACATATCTCCCCTTTTAATTTTCCCGCCTTCCAGGCAAACTTTTGTAGGGATCACACCAACAACCCCCATTGGAACCTTATTGGTTAAATCAGCATCAATACTTTCCTCGCTAAGTAAAACCCCTGGTTTTGTAGCGTATACGCCCGCAACTAAGGTAGAGTAACTTCCAGAAGATTTTTCTACAGACCTATCCTTCTCGGTAGAAATCACAAGAATATCTCCCGGTTCAAAATTTTCCAGTTCACCATTTACATCGAAAGCTTCGGCAATATCTGCACCGCTATTTTGTGTACCGCCATCAAAAAACGCCCGCCCGGCCTTATTGATCCGGGCTACATTGGCCCCGGAAGACTGGAAAGTAACCAGGTTTCCTGAGGGGCCGGTATGGTTAATTAACAATGCATTTCCTGTTCCGGCATTATTGAGCTGTACGACAGGCTGGCTGTTTCCAGTATTGAAATTGGCGAACCTCGCCGCCTTACCTACACCAAAATTCGGAATCCAGCCGAAAACAGCATTTCCTGTTCCATCACAGGTTGCTTCTAACCCATCCCCACTTCCACCTGCATTGGCGGTAACCCCGTTTCCGTTGCCCTCGGTTAAGGCTAATACCGCAGGTCCGTTACCGGCTGCATTAGAAGAATAAAACAAACCTGCATAACCCCCTGTTCCAGACGATAGCCCGTAAACCCCGGCTGTACCAAAATTGGCAAAAATCGAGTTAACCTCCCCTTTTACCGCAGGAGAGGTGCCTGTCGTGCGGTCTACCATAAAACTACCCGCAGCCCCATTACCTACGGTTTTCACCGTTATTACCTCATTTTCATTATCCTCGTTAAAATTATTAAATCTTGCGGCCCTTCCTTCACTAAAAGTAGGCACCCATCCATAAACTGCTGTCCCTGTTCCATCCACATTCGCTTCCACTGCATTGCCTGTATTGGCATTAGAAGTGATCGCATTCCCGTTTCCATCGCTTATCGAAACCAATGCCCTTCCGTTTCCGCTTGGATTTGATGCATGAAAAAGGCCCGCGAACCCGCCCGTGCCAGCCGAGGTCCCGTAAATTGCCGCTGCGCCAAAGTTCCCAAAAATGGTATTCACTTCTGCCCTGACAGCCGCGCCTACACTGTTTGTATTGTTTAGGGTAAAAGAGGCTGCATTACCAAGGGTATTATTGGGGATGTTACCATTTCCATTTGAATAAACCTCTAAGGTATTGGCCTGGGTATTGGTTTGATTAGAGTTTTCAAATCTTCCAGCCCTACCGGTACTGTTATTCAGGCCCACCTGTCCATATACCCCAATACCTGTATTAGCGGTGCTGGTTGCTATAAAGCCCCTGACGCCATAACCGCCACCATCATTTCGACCAACCACTGCACCTGCGATATCGCTTGTGGTAAGGCCTACGACAGCTTCCCCTGCACCATTATTTCTGCCCAGGATACCTGCTGATGTTTGCTGAGAGGTTAGCCCCTGTACCGCAATGCCCGATCCGGTACTACTTTGTACCCCAACTCCATTTCCGGTAGTGCTAACATTGATTACTGTTCCGTTACCAACATTACTGGCATTGAGCACAGTATTATTATTCGCGTTATTGAAATTGCTGATGCTTGCCGGAATGCCATTAGTCGAAGTAGCAGTTAAGCCTGTACCCGTGTTACTGTTTGCATAAACGCCAGTGCCCGCAGCACTTGCATTGCCATATACACCAAGACCGTTCGGCGTTACCCCATATACCCCCCAGCCACTACCGTTGTGGCTTCCCCAAACACCTATCCCCAAGCCACCTGTTCCATTATTTATCCCCCTGACACCAGCCGAAAATCCTCCAGGGCTGGTTGAAGTAACCGTACCTCTTACAGCCGCGATACTTGAGGTGGTAGTATTGTTAATCCCTTCCAGCGAAGTTCCCTCACCATTGTTGGCGATGGAAAAAAGGGTAGCCGCGTTGTTTTCTGTTGCTGTGAAAGGGAGGGTTAAAGCGCCTCCTCCCCCGTTATCTGTACCCGGGGCCCAGTTCGTGCCATCAAATTTGAGTACCTGCCCTGCTGAGGGAGCAGCAGCCGAAACCGCAACATTCTGTATTGCTTTCACCTGTGGATCGGGATAATTGCCTGAGAGATCACCACCGGCGGGGCCAGTTAAATTCCCGGCAGGTCCCTGAGGCCCTGCGGGTCCTATGGGTCCCGCCGGCCCAACAGGGCCTGTTAAACCTGTAGCACCAATAGGGCCTTGCGGTCCTGGAACCCCTGCCGCACCCATTGCCCCCGTAAGGCCTATTGGCCCCGCGGGTCCTTGGGCTCCGGTAAGCCCAATTGGACCAGCCGGACCGGTTGCGCCGGTTAAACCTACTGGTCCTGCAGGGCCTTGTGCTCCGGCAGGGCCAACGGGGCCTGCCGGGCCCGTTGCACCAGTCAAACCGGTAGCGCCGATTGGACCAACCGGTCCTTGCGGTCCTGTGGCACCTATCGGTCCTGCCGGACCAACTGCCCCTGGTATCCCCTGGGGACCTGCAACACCAGTTGCACCAGTAGGCCCTGCCGGACCTTGCGGACCAGCCGGGCCGGGATTTCCATCCGCTGCGTACAGCGCAAAGGGAACACTCATGAGTTGTGTACTGCCTAAATCAGTATAACTGCCAGAACCGAGGACCAGTTCTACCCGTAAGTATTGATTGGCATTTTTCCAGGGAACACCGGCTAAAGTTCCTGTACCTGCAGACCCTTTACCTATTTGGAGGGTAAAAAGACCAAGGGTATTAGTAGCTAAACTATGGGTTTCCTGATATTGTAAGCTTCCATTCGCGCTACCGCCCAAAATGGATATCCGTACCGAAATATTCTGATTGGCAAGCACAGTTCCATCATTATTTCTGGCCACAGCTTGATAATTAATACCGCTTAAACCAGATTGGGCATAGCCCCGGGCCATTATCAGGCAGAACGCAAATGAGAATATGCAGATTATAATTTTTTTCATGGGATAAAAGGTTGGGGCGTTATTAATTAGATTTTTTTCCTTCACCCTGTGAAGGTAGAAGCTTAGTTTCTTCAGTTGCAGGTTTTTGCTCTTGTTTTACTGCTGGCTTATCTGAAACCAGCTCGGTCCTTTGGGTAGCTGCCTTAGCTGAACGACCTGCATCTGATACAGGTTTTGCCTGACTGTAGTTTTCAAATATTCTTTGTTTGCCCGGCTTGCTCACATCTTTTGGTGCATCTGCAGATTTAAGTGATGGCTTAGCCTTAGGCTTTTCATCATTTGGGAAAAGTCTTTTAAATGATGATTGCTGAGCCTTTAAACGGGCTGAACAAAAAACAGCAAAGGCAATGAGGAGTATGATTTTTTTCATAATATAATATTTAGTTTATCGATTATCTATAGCGTAACTTAAAGTGAATTTAAGACCGTTGCGCAGCACGTACCGCTTGAGTGTGGGTGCGACATAGCTCATATCAAACTGAACGCCCTTTAGTTTCAGTCCCAGACCTGCTGCAAAGTGTTGGCGGTTACCCTTATCCGGATCTTCATAGAAGAACCCCGTACGGATAGAAAATTGTCCCTGATAGGCAAATTCGAGCCCACCGGCAATAGTGAACTCCGAAATTTCTTCCCGGAACCCGCCCGGGGCATCAAAAAGAGAACTGAACAAGGCATTGGGAACACTTCTGTTCGGATCCTTGCCCTTTTCAATTTCTGAGGTTACCATGCCATTCTGGTCCAGCTTATACCTGGGCGGGCTTGGGACCATAAGCTTGTTAACATCAACTAAAAATGTGATGCTGTTATTGCTGTTCTGCAATAAGGTATACCCCCCACCGATCCGCAGGTTCATGGGTAAAAAAGCATCGCCACCGTTCACTGTAGAATACTTTATTTTTGTACCCACATTGCTCAGACTCAAACCCCATGCATATCTTGAATGGGTCAGCGTCTTATCCGAATAGATTCCGATATCGGCAGCATAGGCATTTGACGGCTCAACCTGCAAGCCATTGAACTGGCCATTTCCCAGGTCACTTCGGATAAACCTGCCGGTTAAGGCAATGGCAAAGTCTTCTCCGAACTTTCTGGAGTAGGTTGCATCGATAGCAAACTCACTTGCCTGGTATTGCTGGAGAAGGCTCCCCGCGTCATCTCTAAAGTTGATGTTTCCTAAATCCAGGTATTTTACAGAGCAGCCAAGGGTTTCCCGGTCGCTGATCGCGTGATACGCACTAAGATTGCCTAAATGCAGATCCTTATCAAGTTCCCGCATCCAGGGCACATAGGAGACGCTTAGCCCCGTGCGCTGCGCAAATGATAGCTTTGCCCCATTGGTGAAGCCGGAATTACTGTCGCCAAAAAGCCCCGTGCCTGCTTCGGCAACACCTGCGTTTCTTGCATCAGGGCTAATCATCAGAAATGAGGCGCCTGTTGTAACTGTTGAATATTGGTTTTGAACCTGTGCGGTGGCATGTTCGCGTACGCAGAAAAGCAGCATGCAAAGCAATAATTGTGTAAATAACTTTTTCATCTGGGATGATTTGAGCGTGTACGAATCTGTTATTGAATGACTAGTTTTTCTGAAAATGTCCGGTAATTGACGTAAAGAACAACATGATACAGTCCGGATGCAAGGCCATTGAGTGGGATGACATATTCAATCTTGCCCGCTTTGCTCGACACTGAACTGGAATGTACAATCTGCCCGGAATTGTTTACCAGATTAATCACCACCTTAGCGTCTGTAAAAAGGTCAAAATCAACTTTGGTAGCACTGGTGGCGGGGTTGGGAAAAACGCGCATATTCTCTACAGCAGGTACTGCTAATGTAGAAATGGTGAATTCAGGCTGTTGAAAACCCTCACTCAACAACAAATTACTGCGTTGCTGGGTAAGCACGGCGACCTCTCCTACAGTAAATTGGATAAGTGTCTTCCCTACCTGGGCACTTCCCCCTGTACTGGCCACGACTGACCTGTTAAGTGTGGTTTGGGCAATTATACCAAAAAAAGGAAAAGAGAGCGCCAATAGGCTAAGAACATTTTTTTTCATAGAGCGCTTGAATCATTCGTATAGGTGTATACAAAATGAATCAAACCAATCTGGAAAGTCAATACGCTTTTTACGGTATATTTCAGAGGTGATTAAGCATCCAGTCCCAGGAAAATTTTGTTCTCCAGGGCGTGCCGGACCAGCGAAGCGGTATTGTTTACAGATAGTTTATGGAAAATATTTTTCCGGTGGGTATCAACCGTTCGCACACTTAAAAAAAGCCGGTCAGCAATCTCAGCATTTGTAAACCCATCAACTATAAGCCTTACAATCTCTACCTCCCTGTCCGACAATAACTTACGATTCAAACCGTAATCACCCCTTCCGCCTTTTAAATATTCATTTAAAATCTCACTGAGCAGTGGAGAGACAAAATATAGCCCTTGTGATACCTGGTCTATCGCCTGAAATAAGTCCCGGTCGTCTGTGTTTTTTAACAAATAGCCTTTTGCACCATTCTCCAGCATGCTCAACACCGTTCTCTTGTCACTTAACATTGAAAGAGCGATAACTTTGGTTTCCGGGGCAATGCAGTTGAGTTTTTTCAAGGTTTGGAAGCCATTTAATAAAGGCATATTGATGTCTAACAATAAAATATCCGGCGCAAAGGCCTGCACCATATCGAGTACTTCAAATCCATTATAAGCGGCTCCTACAACCTCATAATCTGTCCGGATAGCTAGAATGAGTTTTAAGCCATTAATCAGCATGTTGTGATCATCGGCGATTAAGATTTTGGTAATCATCTCTTTTTATTTTTGTGTTCTACGATTATCGTTACGGCCATACCCTTTCCGTTTACAGATTGAATATCCAGATTTGCCCGGATGGCCTTGACATAAGCTTCAATATTATACAGACCATAACCACGCTTAACCATTTCATATTTAAAGCCCTTACCATCGTCTTCGTAAAGCAGTACAGTGCTGTTTGGAAAGGTTACAATAGAAAGGTAAATATTCCGGGCTCCGGCATGTTTTAAAGTATTATTTAGCAACTCCTGGCATACCCTATACAATGCATACTCTTGCGTGCTCAATAAAGCATTACTGAAACTACCATGATCGAAATGGATTTTAAGCAATGGACTCCGCGAAATACTTGCAAAAAGATCTTCAAGCGCTAATATAAGCCCCTCCTGATCGAGGGTTTTAGGATTCAGGTTAGTTAGCGTATTCCTGAGAACATCCATTGCTCCGTCAATGTATTCTGTAGCCAGAGATCTGAGCATTCCGCCCTCGATCATCTTATTGATATCTCCTGCAATAAGGTAATGCTTGAGGGATGAAAGTTTAAGTCCTAAATCATCATGGAGTTCATCTGCAATGCGTTTGCGATCTGACTTCTGAAAGTTGATCATTTTCCTTAGCTGTGAGGACTGCAGCCTGTTGATCCATTTCAGGTATATCCACAGCAATAAAGCACTTAAGAGCACTAAAACTCCGATAACAACCCCAATGAACCACCACCTTTGCCAGAATGGGCCTAATATCTGGACGATCAGCGTATTTTTTTTCCCTGAAATTACATCTATAAGCTCGAAGCGATAATTTCCGGCGGGCATATTAGGGTAACGGATCAAACCGTTTCCAAAATGGGAAATCATGCTTTTATCGTAACCTATCATTCGATACCGGATATGCCGCTTTTCGGGGGCAATGTAATCCATGGTGCTAAAAGCAATGGACAAAGTGCTTTGGCTCGCCGCTAATACAATCTTCTCACAAAGCAATGGGTTTCCGGCATCCCGGTAGCGGACATCATTAACCATCAGCTCTACAATTTTGGGCTGCACCGCATGCTGATAGGGCGTGATGGTTTCAGGATTGAAGAGGTTGATGCCATTCTCTCCGCCAATCGCCATCAGCTTACCTTGTAAGAGCAAAAGCGTTTGAGGAGCAAAACTGATATTCTTTAAGCCATCCCGGCGATTGAAATGTACAACTTTTTGATTGCTAATCTCATATTTAAAAAGCCCGCTGTTTCCGGCCGTCCAGATAGCCCCCTTAAAGTAAACCAATCCGTTAGCATTATGCTCCAGTAATCTAACCGGCTCAGCAGGCTTTGTTGCATCGACCTTGAAAAGCCCTTGTGTAGTAGCCAGATAAATCACATTCTTTACCCTGGTACTTTGGTTAATCGCATAAGGCGTTCTGCAGATTTCGCGTACTTTAAAAAAACGGTTATTTTTGAAGGTGTAAAGGTACAAAGCAGTGTAATAAGTCTGTACCAGTAGACTATCAGGGCTAATGGGTATGATCTGTTGAATATTTGGCCAATCCAGTGTACGGTTAAACTGTTTGTTTATGGTAAACGTTAAATGTTCTTTGCCGGGCTGCAGTTCGGCAAGTCCCTCACCGGTGGCTGCGTATGAGTGTCCGTTAATCCTAATGAACTGGTTAATTTGAAACTGGACAGGTAAAGCACCATCTGTCTGAAGCTTTAGCGGGGTTAACCGGGCGGTATTATCATGATAAAGCCATGTATTACCGTCGGCCATTTCGACTATTATCCCAGCTTGCGATAAATGGCTCAGCCTCCTGATTTCAGTATTTGGGATGAGATTGGACAGCACCGTATCCATATTCTTACTATACCTGATCAGCCCGTTATTTCTTGTTCCACAAAGTATCTCTCCACTCGCGCATCGCAACATGGAGGTGATTCCAAAAGCCTTTTCAGGCTTAAGGGGGGGGGGAAGACTGGGAAATACCACCTGATGGAGGTTTCCAAAATCCAAACCTTTGCCTTCAACCGCTACGAACAAATGGTCACGATCATCAATGTGAAGCTTGCGGATATTGTTGCCCGAAAGGCTATGCGGGTCAACAGGGTTGTGTTTTTGTTGGGCAAAGAATGCCTTAGACCTAAGGTCAAAAAAAAGGAGGCCTTCACGGCTTGTGCCCACAATTAGCCAGGGTTTATTGGGGTATTTTTTCACCGCAGTTGCTACAATATTTGTACGCCCATTAAAAGAATTATAGCTTTTGTAAACACCATTTTTGGGATTCAACTCTATAAGACCGTGCTCACAGGCTAACCAGAATGCAGAATCAGAAGCCAGGTAAGCATCCTGAACATTTGCAGTAACTGCCTTTGCTGACCCTTGGCCGGTGAAAAACTCCTTAAAATTCTTTTCCTGCACATCACTTGTTTTACTGAAGTAAATGCCTTTTACCCCACGGCTAACAAACCAGTCCAGCCTTTTAAACATCGGTAAAGGCGTAAAAATATAACCATTGGAATATGTGGTGAAATATCTTAAGTTCCGGCTGGTCCTGTCGTAAGTGTAAACATTACCAGCAATGTAAACCCAAAGCTTATTATCCTGATCAATGTGGAATGGAAAAGTATAATGGTTATAGCTAAAAGCAGGCTTTCCCTTAAAAGTATAACGGCTGAAAGTTTCATGCTTTTTATCGTATCGCACTAAATTTTGCTGTGATCCGATGATGAGGTCTCCGTTCCGGTCCTCGATAATGTGGGTAATATAACTCCCCGGATAGTTGTCAAATGTCGGTCCATACTTTTTATAGGTAATACAGTTGGTTCCGTCAAAACGGTTAAGGCCATTTTCAGTTCCAATCCATAGAAAACCCTCCCGGTCTGTGTGTAATGCTTTGATATTGGAATCACTCAAGCCTGATTCCTGGTCAAGGTGCTTAAAAAGCAAGCCATCCACCAATTGTGCCTTACAAAAGGGAGGGAAGAGAATGAACAGTATGGCGCACGCATACTTGCTTAGGGAACGGATAACATAACCGGGGATGAAGAGCATGGTCAGGTCTGATAATCAATACTTTTATAAAAGTAATGTTTTTAAACTAACGATGCCCCCAATGATAAGGAAAATCTAACCCGCTGACCGTGCCGAAGTTTTTCTAACTGTGAGGATTTCCATCGGCTGGGTTCATTATTTTCCTGCACATGTAAAAAAAAAATACCACGTGCTTAAGCTATCATGTGGTGGTTACCAGTTTAATCGTGGTAACTTTCAGAAATGCGTATTATATGTTTGTCTTTTTGGGGTTAGCAAAAAAAGACCGCAAACCAGAATACCTCGCAGCATTCGAACCTCTTGCTTGCTGAAATGATTACCTGCAAAGCTTTACCGGGGGTGTCCAACAAGCTAATTCACATCGGTTCAGAAAGGGGCAGTTGATCAAAAAGCATAGTCGTTTACACACTCCCAACTCGCCTGGTCAACTTCTGATCTCTCGACGCATAAAAAGATAATAAGAGAGTGCAAAACAGCTGATAGTCGATGCCAATAGGCCGGTTAGTTGTGGCCATACAATCATCAGGCTTTCTTTCACCGGAAGCGGGGAAGGAATGGCACCCGCCATTTGTTCCATATTCATCGGCCCAAGGCTTCTCACAGCGGGCATGAGTAGCGTTGTTGCAGCATCTGTATAGAGCTGATTGGGCGCAATCCGCATCACATCCAGGATAAGCTCATTATAGGCCATGACCTGCGCCTGAGACAGATAAGCGGGATCCGGCAACAGGCTTCTGATGATAAGATTAACTAAAAACGGATAAAAAACAGTAAATAACAGCCAAAAGCCAATTGCAGAGAGCGCAGAGGTTGCAGCCTGTTTAAAGGCGATGGAAAACATTATCGAAAGGCTCAGCCAGAACCCTACATAGATGATAGTCAATGCAACAAAACCCAGAATCCTGACAAGCTCCTCAGGCTCTATCCTCACGCCGGTAAAGACCAGTCCTCCACCCACGACCAGGAGTGAGAGCGAGAAAAACAGTACGCCTACAAGTATGATCGCAGCGGTGAATTTAGCCAGCAAAACATTGTCGCGAAAAATTGGTTGCGCAAGTAAGCGGGTCAGCGTACCGCTGTTCTGCTCGGTATTGATGGCATCAAAGCCCAGGCTAATTCCCAACAGTGGGGCTAGAAAGCTCAGTAACAAGTGAAAGGGTGGTGCGGTTCCATCTGTAGTGGTGAGCAGTTTCAGGTACAGGAAAGCACGATCAGGATCATTGGTATTGGCAAAGACAGTCCTGATATTGCTCAGCGATACATAAAGGCAGCCTAAAAAAGTGAGTAGAATCAACCCTACCAATAAAATAAACCGCCAGCCCCGAATGTGGTCTGCCAACTCTTTTTCTACCATTACCCCAAATGCCTTACCTCTGGCTGAAAATGGTGTAATTTTATTTTCGACTTGCTGTGAAACCGTTGGTTGTGAAAGAATTTGCTGATTTTCCATTATTGGTATTCTCATTAAAACTGTGCTCAAAATATTTCTGGTAAATTTCATCCAGCCCAAACTCTTTGTTTTTCACACTTAAAATATCATATCCATTGTTAACCAACAAACGCACAATATCCGGGGTGATTTCTCTAGTCGAGCTAAATTCGATTGAATTAGCAGCAAAGCTGATATCTTTAATCTCCGGCCAGGACCTCATTTCCGGCTCGAGTTGCCAGGGCTGCAGGATCGTTTGGACTGTCCTGACGGTGGTAATGTGGCCTTCTTTTCCAAATAACGAGGAGGATAGTGCAGGGATATCACCTTGGGCCAAGAGCTTGCCCCTGACGAAGATACCTACCCTGTCACATACCTGTTGTACATGGTGCAGGTGATGAGAAGAGAGTAAGACCGTCAGGCCGTGCTGCCGGCTCAGGCTCCTGATCATCTCGAGAAAATCCTTTACCCCGGCAGGATCTATTCCCAGGGTGGGCTCATCCAGGACGATTACCTCCGGGCTCTTGATCAACACTTCGGCAAGTCCCAGCCGCTGCTTCATCCCTCGGGAAAAGGTACCAGTCTTTTTATTCATCTCCGCTCCTAGGCCGACCATATCCAGCAGCGTCTTGGCGCGTTCCTGCAAGTGCTTTTCATCAATACTGTTAAGCCTAGCGATGTAAGCCAGGTTTTCCAGGGCAGTCATGTGATTATAAAATCCAACATTATCCGGCATGTAGCCTACCTTTCGTTTCACAGCGAGCGGATCTCTTGCCGCGCTGAACCCACAAACACATGCTGTTCCCTCACTCGGTTCTGTGAGCCCGAGCATCATTAGAATCGTCGTCGTCTTTCCTGCACCGTTGGGACCTAGCAATCCAAAAACCTCGCCCCGGTTTACTTCCAGATTTAACTGGTCGACTGCTACAAACTGGCCATAGTGTTTGCTCAGATTACTGAGTTTTATAATAGCTTCCTTCATTTCCATTAACGATGTTCGCAGGATTACCTTCTGCCATATTTTCGGATAAGGAAGTATAAAAGCAAAATCGCAGCAAGAATGACAAGGATGCCAATCCAGCCGGAAAGTAGCGATGTTTTCACGAACAGGCGAAAGGCGGCCTGCGCGTTAGCATTCGCACTGTTCACGCTTATCGTGGCTGCGTAGTCTCCTGCAATCGTTTTATCCGGCACCTTTACAGAGGCTTTGATCGTCAAACGTTTTCCAGCCTCAAGTTTTGTAATCTTTGCCGGCTCAAAGGTTACCTCCCAACCGGTCGGTAACTGGCCTGTTAAAGAAACATCGGAAAGCGGCAAACTACCGGTATTTTGTACCTCCAGAGATATATCCTTATGACTTCCTGACCCCAGCTCCTCACTCAACCTTCCACTTGGGGTGCCAATGCTGATAGCGTAAGAACCTCTGACAACAGCCTCCAGCTTCAATGTAAGCGTATCGGCAGGAGATTCAGCCTTTATGGAAATGGGATATTTTCCTGCTGCAGCAATTGCTGAGGCATTAACCTCAATAGCAATGTCCTGAGATTTTCCTCCAACAAGGTTAAGCGAGGAGATTTGGCTTCCTTCAACTTTGTAACTGATCTGCCAACCCTGAGGGAGAGCTGCCTTCAACTCGTAAACCTTCGATTTCGCCGATCCGTTATAAAGCGTAGCGGTGTACCGGAAGGTTTCATTTGATGCGGCTTCGATATTCATCAGCCTGGCGCTGAAAGTTGAATTAGTATTATTCAAGGGGACATTTTGCCTGGCCTGAACTGCCGCAAGCGGCGTAGAAAGAAAAAATAATAAAACAGCGGTCCTTAATTGTCCGCGAAAACGTTTAAAAAGTGATAATGATAACATGATCCAAAACCAAAAAATTTAATTAATAGCTCTAAAAAATGCTTTCCAAGTTTCTTATCTGGGAACTGCTTCAAAACAAAAAAACTATTGGCTATTTTCAAACGGCTTTAACATTTTTTAACATTTCGCTAAAACCATCAAAAGCAGGCTTCAATCAGGCCATTTTCGGGAAACCGGGCGAAGGAAATTGCCTGGATGATTTATTCAGGCCCTAATGTGTAGTGTTGATGGAAAGTCTCCAGTGGCCATTTTATTTCTTTTTTAATTCTTTCGCGCGATCTGACTCCCTATTTTCTGTAAGAATTTGTTTATATCAAAAGGTTTGGTAATAAAGCCCTCAGCTGGACACTCCTTCCCCAGGTTTTTCAGGTCTGCATGCGCGCTCATTATCACTACAGGAACCTCCCTGGTGGTGATGGAACTTTTAAGTTCCTTGCATACCTCAATCCCGTTTCCATCTGGTAGCATCACATCCAGCAGGAACAGATCTGCAGACCGGCGGTCGGCAGACATGAAGTCATTGATTGTCGTAAAACTCTTCACCACATAAGATTCTAAGCCCAAAATGAGCTCGATTACTTCCCTAATCCCCTGATCATCCTCAAGTACATATATTATTCCACGCATATCCAAACATACACTGTTAAAAAGTTCCATGAAAAACCAAACGCAAGGGCATTTACGCCCGATGGTTATTAAGATAATTCGGCATATCCAAACGCATCCGGCTTTTTAACACCTTGCCCTTAAAAATGTTTATCTTTTTAGACAACACCATAAAACCTAAAGGGGTAGCGGCCTGCCTTTAAGAATAGCTTTGAGAAAACCTGATATTCATACAACCTGTGGTGAGGTACCCAGTCTCTTTCTGTGAATCGATCACCTGTGCAGGCAAGACCGAGATTTTTATCATCCCTCATTAAAGGTTTTTAGGATAAAGATCAGTCTCCCCGTCCATAAAGCCTGGTCAGTTGTGATAATCTTTTTGCAATATCATCGTAGTCTTCCCTTCCCGAAAGACGCCAGCTCCAGTTGCCCGATACCTGGCCAGGATAGTTCATCCTTGCCTCCTCTCCCAGGCCAAGTATATCCTGCATGGTAAGTATTGCTCTAAATGCGGCAGAGGACAAAGCAAGGCGGATAAGCTGGTGAGCAACATTTTGCTCACCAAGGGATTGTCCAAGATATGCCTGTAGCCGGGCCCTTGCTTTTTCATCCAGTTCATTAAACCAGCCTTTAGTGGTATTATTATCATGCGTACCTGTATAGACAATTCCTTTTGAAAACCCAGGATCATGAGGAATATGTACCGAGGTTAATAAATCACTGCCAAAAGCAAATTGCAAGACTTTCATTCCCGGAAGCTCAAATTTCTCCATCAATTCGTACACCTCTGTGGTTATTTCACCCAGGTCTTCCGCGATCAATGGCAGCTTACCGATTTTTTGCTGCAAAGCGGTAAGCATGGCATCTCCCGGAGCCTTTTTCCAAATCCCATTCCTGGCGTCTGTGTCATTTTGTGGTATCTGATAAAAAGCGCTGAACGCCCTGAAATGATCCAGGCGCAACTCATCCACTTTGGAAAGCTGGTAAGAGATGCGGTCTACCCACCAGGAATATTCCTGCTCAGCAATTTTTTCCCAATTATATACTGGCATGCCCCAACGCTGGCCTGACTTGTTGAAGTAATCCGGGGGCACTCCGGCTTGAAACAGCGGCGAGCCCTCATCGCCCAACAAAAAGTACCGGGGATTGCACCAAACCTCTACTGCATCTAAATCGATATAGAAGGGCAGATCACCAATGATGCTAACCTCCCTTTGTTTCGCGTATTGCCGCAGCAGATGCCACTGTTTCCAGAAAACAAATTGCTCCCATTCATACTTTTCCAAAGCAGTTGCGTATTCGCATTGATAAGTTTCCAGGGCAACCTTGTCTCTCCATTTAAACTCTTCTGGCCAAGATCGCCATGACCCCTGATAGGCAACTGAGAGTGAACAATAAAGTGCGTAATCGGAAAGCCAGTAATGTTCTGTTTGCTTAAAGGCTATAAATTCCTGTTGCAAAGCGGTATGTTTGCCTTGCTGGAGGAAAACCTGATATGCCTGTTCAAGGGCGTTTCTTTTTATGGAATCTGCGTTGTAAAAATCCGCTTCGGGCAGCGAACCGACTGTTTGTTGAGCGTGGCGAGCAGGCAACAGGCCCCAATCTTCCAATAGTTCAAGGGATATCAGGTGTATATTCCCCGCCTTGTCAGACCAGGTCGAATACGGTGAAAATGCACGGCTTTCCGCTACCGGCCCAAGAGGCAGTAACTGCCAGTAGTGCTGGGACG
This sequence comes from Pedobacter sp., assembly GCF_965279535.1. Taxonomy (NCBI): domain Bacteria; kingdom Pseudomonadati; phylum Bacteroidota; class Sphingobacteriia; order Sphingobacteriales; family Sphingobacteriaceae; genus Pedobacter; species Pedobacter sp. Next base: position 4,781,550 of record NZ_OZ257244.1, on the reverse strand, counting down.
ACTCTTGAAGAAAATCAACAAAACGATAAGCTTCCGGACCAAGATCGCCAATGGGGCCATCTGACGGCAATGAACTGATGTGCAGCAAAACGCCTGATTGCCTGATTTTCTCAGGCTTAGCCGGTACAGCGACCGCCGCAAAGCTTTTCTTCAATAACCCACCCAAAGGTAACCCCTCTTCAATCACATCAGGCCCCGCCAACTCATCTGAGACCAGGTTTTCCCAGATTTGCGGCACCCCTAAAGGCAAAATGATTCGGGTGTCCTTCCAGTCAAAGGAGGCAAAATCCTCCCGTCCGGTTCCCAGCCCGGCTGTTCCAAGCGGTACGGCAACCATTAACCAATCCGCCCCCAGATGACGAAGGAAAACCAGTACATGTTCGGAATACTTTCCCTTTACTTCCAGCGGCAGATACGTCCCTTCTTCAAATAACGCTCGATTGGTTTTCCTGATCTGCAACAGCATTTTTATCAGTTCAACCTTCGCTTTACCCTGCAAGCGGTTCTCCCAGACCATACTTCGCCCAGCGCCACAAATTTCAGCCATATCAGACCTTAACCGTTCATAATCTACCGGCCGACGGTTATCAGGATCAACAAGATTAAGATCGAAAGCCTCGCAACCCTGGTAGAAATCCGGGATGCCCGGACAGCACACCTTCAGTATCACCTGAGAAAAACTGTTTATTATCGCGTGATCAGTTATTTGATTGAAAAGTAGCAGCAGCGGATGGCCCTCATCCGAGAGATCGTTGCATACTTTTTTCGAACAGGCTTTTATTTTTTGCTCATAAGCCACCTCAGGCATTGCCCAATCCGATCGTTTTTTAGCTTCTCTTAGTGCCTTTTCCATAAAAGCGGCCAGCCGGTCAGCCAGCCCGTCCTTGCCATATTGATCATAGGGGTAAATGCCCAGCAGGGTTTGAAATAACAGATACAGATCATTAGCGTGCAGCCCCGAAGTGCTGATCTCCACTGCGTATTTTTCCATGGTTTTATTTACTGCGGTCTTCCAGGCCTCAGGCAAATCAGAGAGAACGTTTAACCTTGCCCTCACATCCTCGCCTTTTTTGGTGTCATGGGTGGCCGTAGCATTAAGCGAATAGGGCTGCTTTCGGGCCCTGTCTTCCATCAAGGCATGAAACTTTTCAATCGGGATTCCGAACTGCTCCGCCTGATCTCCTACTTCGGCATGCCCAATAAAGCGGTTATAAGTATACATTAGGGTATCTTCAACACCCTTGGCCATCACCGGGCCGCTGTACTGCATCAACCGGTTAAAAAAACAACCCAGCTTTTCCAGTCCCAAAGCGCTTGCCGTCCGGGGATAATCGATGAGAAGAAAAGTCCAAAATGCATGGCTTTTGATATTGACGGCATTTCTGCCCATGGTATCAAGCAGGTCGCTAACCTGGGTATGGCCCTGCCCATTCATCGGAAAGGAGATATCATAAAAGCGGTAACGGGGCATATTTACCAGTAAATCTGTGATAAAAGCCTCAGCTTCTTTTCCCGATATCTTCAGCTCGGGAACATCAAGCAACCCTGCTGCCAGGCGCTTAAGCTCTCCCCGCATCTGGAAATTCAGGATCTGTTGCTTTTTTTCCATTTTCTTAACCCTGGGAATTTGCACCGTGCCGGTAACCTGCCGGTAAATCTCATCAAAGTCTTCGGCTGAACTTGTTTTTGTGAAAACATTGTTCACCATCGCCAGAAAATCATAACCTGTGCTGCCTTGAACCGGCCATTGACTGGCAAGAAGTTCACCACTGGCTAAAATCTTTTCCACAATGATATAACAGGCAGGGCCAGTTTCTGCCCTTAACCATTCGAGGTAACTTGAAGGATCGTAAAGACCGTCTACATGATCTATGCGTAAACCTTGAAAGATCCCTTTTTTCACTAGCTTAAGGATATAATGATGATAGTCATCAAAAACCTCCCGTTTCTGCATGTTCAGACAAATCAGTTCATTTACCGTAAAAAACCGCCTGTAGTTCACCCCATCCTGGACCGACGCCCAGTCACAAAGCCTGTAATACTGCTCCTGGACTACTTTGCTCAAAAGTGCTTTATCTGCGTTAACTGCTTCAAGGTCTGCCTCGAGGAGTCCCGGCTGCATATCTACTCTAACGGGCCAATCCTGGCTGCCGTCATGGATATAATATTGACCGGCTTTTTTCAATATATATACGCTCCCCTTTTGAATTAATTCTTGTAGGTTGCCAGCTAGAAAAGGCACAGTTAGTTGCTCACCTTTGGCAAATGCAACATCGAAATCGAAGTATGGGTAGTACTGAGATTCCACTCCATTGACCAAAACATCCATTAAACGGTTGTTTTGGGGATGAAAGGCCATATGATTGGGTACAATATCCTGTATCCAGCTAATGCCTGACTGCTTCAGTGCCTGTGTAAGCTGAACGAGTTCTTCTTCTGTTCCGATTTCGGGGTTGATCTGTTGGGGGTCAACAACATCATATCCATGGGTGCTTTCCGGGATAGCTGCAAAAATCGGAGAAGCATAAACTGTATCAATGCCCAAATCCCTGAAATAGTCTACAAGGTTAAGGGCATCATTAAAACGGAAATTCTTATTGAACTGAAGCCTGTAAGTAGCCAGTGGTTTAAATGGATTCATAAGCGATAACAATAATACTTTCAGGGGGTAGGACAATATTTTTTGATTTTAGAGATAAGGGTTGCCGGGATTCACCGCCCCAGCACGCCAGGGTTGAGTCTAATAATAAGTTAGCTCCCACCCCCCCTACTTCAACACTAATCCCAGCAGTTGAAAAATTCATCAGAACGAAAAGGCTTCCCTTCATCGTTTCTCGTTTTAACTGGATGCCTTGATTTTCCCCGATTGGTATTGCACAGTAGGTAGCTATCCGGGAATTCAGGATAGGGCTGGCCTTACGCAGGCGAATCAATTCCTGATAATACCTTAACATCTTTGCATGGTGGGGTCTCCGGAGTTTTTCCCAGTTTAATTTTGCGGTATAAAATGTCCCGGGATCCTGGGGGTCGGGCATGTCGGCATCGTCAAAATCTTTAAACTCAGACCTGCGCCCTTTTCTTACCGATTCGATAAGTTTTGCATCCCTAAAACTGACAAAAAACGGAAAAGGGTTATCTTCCGCGTATTCTTCCCCCATAAAAAGCAGTGGCAGGAATGGCCCTAGAATTACAGCCCCTGCCATAACGCGTAGCAGGGAAGCACTAAGCAGCTGGCTGCTGCGTTCCCCCTTCATCCGGTTACCCACCTGGTCGTGGTTTTGGGAAAAAACAATAAACTGGCTAGCTGGATTTCCCGTTGCAGGCCGGCCAAACCTACGCCTCCTCACGCTGGAATATTGTCCATCATATACATAGGCGTTATTAAACGCTTTGGCCAAATCGCGCACGCCTGAAAAATCAGCATAATACCCCATCCTCTCCTGTCCGGCACTTACACGCAGCGCATGATGAAATTCATCAATCCATTGTGCATCCATGCCGTAACCTCCTTTAACAGGTGGATTGATATACCGGTTGTCATTCAGATCAAGTTCTACCAATAAAAAATGACGCTTCCCGGTAATTGCAGAAAGTTCATCTTTACTGCTCCGCAACGCTTCCAAAAAATGGACGGCACTGAAATCCTTAATGGCATGGACTGCATCGAGCCTTAACCCATCAATATGAAAATCCCTGAACCACATCAATGCATTCTCAATAAAAAAATCACGTACCCCATCAGCACCCCGGTCATCGAAATTGACGGCCTGGCCCCAGGGGGTTTGATAGGCGTCAGTAAAATAAGGGCCAAAATCACGAAAAAAATTATCCTCGGGACCAAAATGATTATAAACCACATCCAGGATAACTGCCAGGCCTTTGGCATGACAGCCATCAACCAACCGCTGTAAACCCCTCGCCCCGCCATAGCTATCCTGGACTGCGAATGGGTACACCCCATCATAACCCCAATTGCGGTTTCCGGGGAACTGGGCCACGGGCATGAGTTCAATGGCGGTAATACCTAAATCCTTCAAATAGTCTAACTTAGATAAAACAGCATCGAAAGTCCCCTCCGTTGTGAAAGTTCCCACGTGTAGCTCATAAATAATAAATGCTTCAAGCGGGATACCCTTCCATTGTTCATCATTCCAAGTGTAAGACAATGGATTTAAAGCAATTGAGTGCGTAGCTCCGCCATTATAGCCAATCGCCAGCGATGCCGGGTCAGCTCGACGGAGCTTGGTTCCGTCATGCAAATACAAAGTAATTGCGTAGGATTCATCGGCTGAGATGTCCAGGTCCCGGGCATACCAGTAGCCGTTTTCCGCGGGTTTTAACTGAAAGCTTTTCCGGTCGGTGTCCAGACTGGCATTAGCCGCATTCGGAGCCCAAAGCCAATATGCTGCTTTTCCTTCAGTATTAAAGTGCAGGCCCAGTTTCCGACATTTAGAATCTGGTAAATATTTTTCTCTCAAGTGCTTTGCGTTATTTTATCAAATTAATCTGGATATGCCGATAGCCACTAGCCAGCATATTCTATTCTTTCTCAATCAACCTGTTTTTTCCCCATCTGGTTTAAGATTTATGAAAATCGCATTCATTCGTATGAAAAATGCTGATACCGTTTTCTGGTAAAGAGGTTAAAGCGCTGAATTTGTGGGATGATAACTTTCTTTAAATGATCCGCCCATCTCTAAACCAACTCCTCGATAAAGAGGCGCCTCTGAGCCGTGATTTTTCGATATCTGACATCCAGGCGGATCCTAAGCCATTAGCTTTAGTTGTGGCTGGCTATTTGTTCAAGCCTGCGATTTGCGGCGGATATGATGGGCTAAAGGTATGATGGGAACCTAAAAATGTTCTCCCTTGATAGCCTAAAGCTTTCGATTTTATGCACACGTCGAATAGCAGAGTTGTCCTCGATAAAAACAAGCCCTGCGAATCTACCAGGGCCTGCTAAAATTGTTCAATCAAAGTGAGGTGATTGATTTTTAAAAATAGCTTTTATCACGCTATAAAATTCAATTGAACCAAATCTGTGCAGGAATTTGGGAACTTTGTTAAAAAATTACACATGGCACCAATTGATTAAGGTATTTTTAAGTGTAGACAGGTAAATGCTGGTTATTGAAATCTGAAAACACCGCTGTTGCAAGATTGACCACATACCCATCACGATTTCGATACCGCTTCATCCTCCTTTTCTTAGCCAAAAGTACATTCACATCAACATTCAATGCATCGGCAATAATTAAAGTTGCGGAAGCGTGATCCTGTTATAGCCATGCTCAACCTTACTGTAAGCATGCTGACTGAGTCCTAAAGCATTTCCAAGATACCTTTGGCTCAAGCCTTTGTGCACCCGAATTTCGCGGATATTGGTGATCACATGTAGCTGATGTTGTTTTACCTCTTGTCCCATAACAAAAACAATGAGCAAAAATAGTAAAACCGGTACCGTCCAGGCAAATTTTTCGCTGGCTAACTGCAAACAAGTTTGGGATTACAGGTTACTGAGAACAGGATGAATCTGAAAGAGAAAGTCTGAAAGCGTATTCATAAACGGTGCAACAAGCAAATTAAAAAATGCCTGAATAGCCTTCACCCTTCAGACTATCGCAACGAAAAGATATTCCAGAATATAACAAAACCTTTCATGAAGGTCATTAATCGCAAGAAAAAAGTGCTTCTTCAGTGGCCATGGCAAGTACATTATCAACAGATTCCCGGATTGGAGTACTTGTTTCAAGTTGCGTCGACCTTGCTACTTTCTCAGCCTTTAACAAATAATTAAATACGATAACGGTTAAGTTTAAGTCTATTTGGATATATACAACCGGTTGCCATTGACACAAGCGAACATCCTCAATATGATCTTGTACCGGATCGCGTTGAGCACCAACATCCCAGGCTTTCCCTCCGCTTTCTTCCGATGAAAATATTGGCGAAACTCCCCATCATTTTTTATTGAGGATAATGCACATATATGCAACAACCCCTTTAATTTATGGTCACCCATTTTCGAAATCCTGTCTTTCATCACCATCCTTCCAGAGCGGTGTGGAAAGGGCGCCACCCCGCACAAGCTAGCGAATTTTTTGGGATCGGATATATCCTGGAAAGCATTGGTTTTGATGAGCACAGATAGGGCTGTAATAGCCCCCACTCCAGGTACTGAGAGCATTTGTTCCATGGGCAGAGCACAGATGTTATTTCCTCTCCATATCTTCTTTATGGTGCTTTCCAAACCCGAGAGGTCTTTACAAATGGCCGTGATGCAATGGTCACTGTACAAATGCAGCTCATCAAAAAGTTCTTTATCAGTAAACAGCGAGAGTTCAGAAAGTGCCACCCTGAGCCTGTTTCGGGCATTCAATAACCGCTCACGGTGGGCCAAAAGCAAGCGTAACCGTTCGATAACCTGCATCTTCGGCTTCCATATCCTCAGCTCCTCACGGCATCTGTGCAGATACCGCGCAATCCGTTCTGCATCCAGTTCATCAGTTTTGCCCCGGAGCATGCCCAGAGAGTTGCGGATCACACTGGCGTTCTCATGCACGGTGTCATTCCCCATCTCCCGAAGACCTTCAAGCAGCAAATTAGAGTACATCCCAGTATGTTCCATCCCAAAAACTGCCGCGGCCGGTGAATATCCGGCTAACGATGATAGTCCGGAGATGAACGCTTCAATATGCTCGCGATCATTTCGCACCTTTCCAGAATCAACCTTTAATCCCTTGTATTGGACAACATAATCGAAATGTCCCTTGGAAACATCGATGCCGATAAAAAATTCTTTAGCTACCATTGGCTAAGTTCGTTTAAGGTTCAACCACAATTAACTGAATTCTTCTTCAAAGGATATAATCCATAATGAACAGTACCCTACCCTTAAATGTCTAAGTTGCCAATTGTTTGACACACAGTCTTTGTTCTCTTGAATCAAAAACCTGTCTATTCAGGCAAGCTGAGTGATAATGTGCATTCACGGGACGTCAGTGTCAGAAGAAAATAACCTTGGAGAAGAGGGTAAAATGATCAATTGGTGTTAGCGACAAAAAGCAAATTTTCAAATAGTGGTATCAATAGCACTGAACAATCGTCAAAGAGCACATAAGAACATTTCCATGATGGCCGGCACTTGAATTAGGGATTTGGTCTTCAGCCTTATTAGCACACCTTAAGTCTAACCCGGCCATACCACCCCATTTACAGTCTTACTTAAATTACATGTTAGGTCTTACCTGGGTGTCCATTTTAGCCTGAAGCCATTATTCTTAAACTGAAAGCCTGGTGGTTGATGGAAATGTTGGGCGATTAAGTCATATAATAAATTTACTAACTATATGTAAGAAAACAAAGTATGAAATATGAAAAATAACAACGTCAGATAGCGTTCTATCACTATTATTGAGACGATCATTTAGAAACAATAAGCAAAGTACCAATGTTGGATCATTCAGGTTGAGTAAACTATGAACATTCTAAATGTGGCTAAATTTCAATTTTCTTTTTATCAAAACCAAACCCTGCAATTATGCGTTTATGACCGCAGTAAAGCGAACAAAACGTAGATTAATTTATAGGTGAGCATGATCACGCTAATTCCTTTCTTTTCATTTAATTTTAAAAAAAAGCGACCAGATACAAAATATGCATTTGGTCGCCAATGTATAATAAGGTTGTTCAATATTCCAAACCAATAGAAAGAGACAGATGTATTTAAATTATACCCACCTATTGATTTTTTCGAAATTTCAGAATACCCGAAGCCTCCCTAACCAATTGTAAAGCTTTGTCCTTCGCAGCATCTGTGAAATAAAATACGATTGTAAATTCGCCTTTACCTTTCCTGGCAGCTAAGACATACCTATCGTTATTATATTTATCTAAGAATGCGTCAGAACAGTTTTTTGTGTATTCCACTGCATTATCGGCATTAAATTTCTTATCGGCCTTTTGCTGGTGGTACACCAAGGAGCTGAAATGGAGGGAGTCGGCTTCACTTTTCTGTCTTTTAAGAATATTGGAGACGGGTTCATAATATTGCTGTCCCCGATCCCTTATAAAATCCCCAAATCCTATAATAATGCTGCTGTCTTTATTAATAACAGAATATACAAGCGTTGTGGTTTTGTTATAAAGATCATCCTTACATTTAAAACTTGTAGTGGAATCCCGTTCAGAAAAACCAGCTGGCAGCGTGTACTCTAAATTTAATTCGTCCAAGCATATTTTGAAAATTCTGTCATACTTTTGGCAAAACGCAGACATTTGTAAAAAGGTTACAAAAGCTGCGCAAAGCAAAATAGGTTTAGGATTGAAGGTATGTATTTTCATGATGATTACTAAATAGCAATACTGGTCTTCTTGGCCGATCCAAGCTCTACAAATTTTTACATTACCGGACCGCTTTATCTTCGTGTTTTTCAAAATTGCCGAAATGAACATAGTTCATCAACCTGACCTCTTTTCCAAAGTACACTTTTCAGATCGGATTTTACAAAATTCGTGAATATTGTTTAACATCGTTTCACCAGCAAACAGAAAATAATTTGAAAGTGCTCAGAATTACTCTCCTAAATCTTACAATTATATCTCATCAGAGTACTTTTAATAGTTTCCCCCACAATTAGCGATATTGTCTCGGGCACAGCCCAAACAACAAAGTTACCATTTACAGCACGGGAACTGGAAGTTCTTCACTATTTTGCACAAGGATTGTCAATCGCCCAAACTGCAGAACAGACAAACCTAAGCAAACACACAATTGTGGCACATCGGCGCAAGATGATGGAAAAAATCAAAGTCAATTCTATTACAGAACTATTGTTTTATGCGCGCAAACAGGAGCTAATCTGACCTCAACCTATATTGTCAGGCTCGAACCAAGCACCGGAATAAATGGGTACGCAGAAAAAGACCACAGGCGGCTTCATGGTGAAATATCGACGGTTATCCGGATAAAATATTCTTTTGCTTATAAAATAGGGTAGCCATAAAAAACCTACCCTTTGCCGTTATATTTGAGTTAACCCCACCTAAATATAATATAGCCAAAAATACATTTTTTACCGGACAGCCGATATTAAAGCAGTTATTAAGTTCGATCGACAGAAATTCTGCAGGATGATTATCGCGCCGTGATGGTTAAGACCAATATTGCAAGCACTTTAATACTTTTGGTCATCTGATCATGGTGCTCTGTTGTAGCCTGAGTGATTTCAGGGGAAGCCGTGATGTAGTCAGTGGGACGATGCTTTCCACTGCGACCCCCTCCATCTGAGCATGGTCAGCCCGCCTAGGTGGATTACACTTTGTCATGCAATAGCTGGATAAACCGCTTCAAATTGACCCCTTTGATCATATTGGGACCTTCAATGCTGCTCGTATTCAACCTATTAGAATGAATGTACCGGTGACAACAGTTTGTAGGATACCGGGCACAATACAACTCCCCGCATACAAAAGTTACCTATCCGTTTTTTTTACTGTTTTTCCAAGGTTTAACTTTAAAAGTTCTCTACTTTGATTCTTGTTTCGCTACCTTGCTCGTATCTTTTTCACGCGCACAAATTTCGCAGTGTAGGAATTCAGAAGCTGTAAGATCAATTCCGGGTAGGATATTTTTGTCGCCCATGTAACTGCCATTAAAAGAAAATCTGAATCGCTGGTCGACTGATGAGTGGCTCAGGTTTACATGAACGCTTCCCTTCACATCTGAAGGGTCACCAGGCATAACCGTAGTTTCTTTATGGTAGTTTGCCCCGAGCACTACCTGTGTGTTGGCGCTGCCACCTGACATTGTAAGCTGGGCGTCGGTATACCTAGCCTTGCCACCGATTAATTCCTCCTGCCAATCCGTATACCTGTTCTGGTCCCACACAGTTAGGTCGTAATTGGACGTGTTGGGTGTACTGGTACTGTTGGGAATTGCTAATCCCTGTGACTGGTAAGCCTCCTTACGCATGCTTAGGTACTGCTCGGTACAACACGGCCGCGTACGTCGATATTTAAATTTTTCTTGGAAAGGAGGTCTATTGAAGAATCGCAATGACTTTTCCGCTTGTACCGGATTTATCCTTTAGGCTATCCCCGATTTTTCTACTTGTAAGGTCACCTAAAGTAATTGATGTTTCTGATCGTGTTGTGGGGAATGATTGACTTGATTTCCCACAAGCTGGCCAGGGAGTATTACCGGATCAGTGATTACCCATTTTTTGTTGAGTTTTGTTTGGGCAGTTTTGCCATTAGACACTTAATGACTAAGCTGCTCCCGGCTGTAGTGGAGCAGTTATTGGAAGATGTAATTGGCCGTATTGGCGCGGTGGTTAACAGGCGAAAGATTGCGGCCAGGAAAGTGCTCAAAAAGCACGGTTTGACAAGAATATGTTTTTGATTTTGAGCAGGATTTCTATTAGGTTAGTCGTCATTGACCTTAAGTCGGGATGAGAAGATTCGAACTTCCGACCTCCAGCACCCCATGCTGGCGCGATACCTGGCTACGCTACATCCCGATAAGAACCATTTAGGTTTCGGCCTCGAAGATATGATTTTGAGCAAAAAATACAAATTGACGCTTAGCAATTTCTAAAGTTTGTTCGAACTTACGAGAAGCGGATAAGTCATTTATACATTTGCTTATCGCAAATCTAAAACCGAATCCAATAAAGCTCTTGAAGCGCGGAGCGCGCCCGGAAAAATAAGAAAGGAGTGGTCATAAGACCACTCCTTCAGTTGAGCTGAACTATTCCGGTAAGGGCAAAATTTTCGCAGAGCTTAAATGTAGTCTGTGCACGCTGTAAACCCGTTCCCCAAAGAATACTTTTGAGCTTCATTTCCTCAGAGCCAAATGTCCTGACATTCTGAAAGTATCCGGTAATGGCATTATAGGCGCCAAACAATGTTCCCTTGGTGGTCACCTGCTGTTGAGCGGGTGCCAAAAATGCATATTCCAAAACATCATCAACCATATTGAGATAATGAGTAGAAAGGTGCTGGAATTTTTCCTCCTGCAAGCTGCTGAGTACTTCCTTGCTCGGTGCCATGGCGATACCTATCAGGTCTTTAAGTGCTTTGTCGCTAATGCGAACCCTTGACCAGTGGTTAAACAGCGTTTCCATTTCCCCTGCCAGGCCGTTGGTCATCCCCATCAACTGATGCGCCTGTTTTAACCGTTCTACCGCGCTGGAAGTGTGGCGAATCTTTATACTGTGTTGCCTGGAACGAATAGCGGCATTTAAGGTATTCTGACAAACGATCCTGATAGGGGTAAAAGCGGCCGTTATACTCCCATAACCATCATGTGAAGTGGTGAGGAAAACATATTGCTCGATCAGGTCATCCCTTCCTATGCGGATATACCCGGGGAGTTTTGCAGTTATAAAAATCCGTTCTCCCCTACCCAATACGCCTGCGGTTTCATATTTAATGTCCCTGTTATGCTGGACAATGCTGTCAAAAAAAGAAAAGGCTTCGCTATTCTGAACAATCTGATAATCCTTTCCGACTACCCCCAGCACGTCCTGCGTATCGGTCCTAACGGTCGCATAATAATTGGGAACCGAGATAAATGCATTAAAGGTATTGTCCTGGGTCCCGTTAGCAGGATGGGTTAAGAAATGGTCATCTGTAAATAAAGGTCTTTTTTCGACAGTATAATCCAGTCCGGCGAACCGGATCGCTTCGGTACTGGTCGGGTAGTCTTCCACAATAGTACCGAGCCCATGCCAGGGCTTTTGCTGCACGGAGAAAAAGCTGTGCCTGCCTGTTTGCTGATTATAATACAGGTTATGCGCCATGATTTTTGTTTTTTAGATTGCTGACTTTAGTGCTTAATATTTCTGAACGGAGCACCTTTACTTTGGGGGTGTTGGTGATAAAAAACCGGGAGGTCTTCTCCATTTCCAGTAGTGTTTCATCGATATGGGCATGCCCGCTTTTCACTTCCACGCGGACAATAAAAAATATTTCTTGTGTTTTCATGATGATGATAATTTTGGTTCCCTGCCCTTTTGGGGCAGGGAACCGGGTTATACGGGGATAGTGATTTCTGCTTCGATTTCTGCAAGGCGGTTAGTACATAACTGGCGTACATAGAGCGCCACAGCTTTGATGATCACCGGGTTTTTAGTTGAAAATTTGTTGCGTTTATCATCTGTGATTTCCAGTTCGCAGCCCTGATAGTAATTGGAAAGGGAATCTTCTGCATCCTCCTTTTGCTCAATTTCGAATTTATCGAGGTTGTCAATGGTATGCACCAGCCTACCACGCTGAACCATCCTGCGGTGAAGTTCTTCAACCAGTTTGAGTGTACCTTCCAGATTGAGCCCTGCTATTGGACCTGCTGCGCCCGAGGGTTTTTGTCCATCTGATGGAACCTGAGCTACTGCCCCAAGCGATTTTGCTGAAGTATGGTCGCGCGCTTCGGGGGATTTTTCTATCGCCTTTGCCGTAGAGGCATTATTTTTAGGATTGATATCAATGTGGTGAGGTTTACTTTCCGGGGTATTTGAATTCTGATTTTTCATGATAATTGATTTTTGTGATAAATAAATGTTTTCGCTAATCTCCATCGGGAGATATTCTCCTTTCGTTAAGTTCAAAGGCGGGCTTCTTGATTTTCTGATTTCCATAGCTTAATGATTAATCTCCAAGTCAGTCGGCAGGAGCCTCCTGGCTTTTTGTTAAGCCACCTCACCTGAATGCAACCGGGCTTGCAAGGCAAGACTTTGCGAAAAAAAATACACTCCCGCAGGGAGGAAGATTTTATTTCAGCAAACCCTTCAGGGCCTGGTCTTTCCGGCAATCCGGTTGTTCAGAAATTTGCTACTCAAAATGCCTTCGACCCTTTAGCTGATCTAATTACAGGCGAAAGCCAAAGAAAAAAAATGAACAAAAAATAAGCTCCCATGGAATTACCATGGGAGCTTTGACGGACTATATCGTGCCGTTGTCCTTAAAACTGTAATAATGGTCTTTACAAACGATGATATGGTCTAAAACCGGAATATCCAGCAATTCGCCAATTTCAGCAAGCCGCCGCGTTAATTTCAGATCAGCAGCGCTTGGACTGGATTCTCCGGATGGATGGTTGTGAGAGAGGATGATCCCACTGGCGCAGGCTTTTAAAGCGATGGCGAAGATAACTTTGGCATCTGCCACCGTCCCGGATATTCCCCCTTGGGAGATATTGACAATCCCCAACACCCGGTTTCTGCGGTTGAGTAGTACGATTTTAAATTCTTCCAGGAGTTCAATCTTGTTGTCGTTCCAGTTATCCAGTATGATCTTGTAAGCGGCATGCGCGCAGTCAATCTGAGGCCTTTGGCAGGACTGGAATGCTGGTTTGTAACTGATTTCGATTTCGGCCAGCTGATAAAGTGAGTTTTCCATAATATTTTGATTTAATTATGGCGCCTCAGCGGTTTGAGGATCCGCCAAAGCGGGAGAAGCAACGGAATAAATAGACTAGCGGGGAAAGGCCACAGGAGGGTTTATGCCGGAATTTCACCCGCGTGCCGGATCGCAAACCTAAATTTGCCGGTAATTAAATGATCCCCCCTTGCTCCTTCGAACAGGAAAGCCTTCCCGGACTTCTGGTTTTCCACAACCTGTGAAAAAAAATGTTAAGTATTTAGCAGTGAATTGGGTAACATTGAAACCAACTTTTAAAAAGATGAACGCGATCGAAACCTTAACAGACTACAGAAAAGCCATTTTGCGGATCAATACCCTGCTGAACAAGGGAAGCCAGGGCGTTTCTGGGGATGAAATGACTGAAATCAGGATCTTAAGGCAGGCGGCATCAGATTTCGAGAAGATCCGTTACGATCACTCGGAAAACCTCGGTGCAATACAACAGGAAGAAAAAGCATGAAGTACGGCATTTCAGGAATGCTTCAAAAGATATGCCCCGTGAGCATCACGGAAGCTTCTAAACCCGAAACCTCATTAAACAAAAAAAGCCCTGACCGGAGCCAGGACTTTATAATTTCCCAAAACAGCGTTTAATTATTTTGCGCTATTTTTCTTTTCTGTTACCTCAGTACGAATTTCCTGGGCAAGGTTTTTAAGGTCCTGCATCGCTTTACGTACGCGTGTACCTGCTGCAGAATTTCCGCCATCATAAAACTTGGTTACATCTGCTTCAACAGCTGCGATTACTTCTTTAACTTTTTCAAATTTTTCCATTTCATTCTTGTTTTGCCCCAAATAAACCTGAGGCGGTGAATCCTGATTGACTATTAATCCCGCCTGTACGGGCCGCAAAAATAAGAAAAGACTTTAAACGCCCAAACCCTGCGCCTTCACTGCGTTTTTTTCTTTGCCCTTGGACTGCGCGACTGCTTTCACCTGAGCAGTGGTTTTCAGGAACTGCTCCCTTTTCTCAGGTTTACCGTTCGCGGCGTACATATTCAGCTGCGAATACCTCGGAACCGCTTCCACCTGAAGCTTCACCGCTTCACCGTTTTTTTCCACGGTGATCGTTGGGCGGTCTCCGTTACGAAGGCTGGCTTCGAGCTTCTCCCTTTCTTTTGGCGAATCAAGTTCTTTGATCTCAAAGCGGTCCAGCACCTCTTTTAAATTAAAACCATACGAGGGATCATGGTATTGGTTCATATTGAAATTCATGTGGCGGTCACGCGGACCATCCAGATCGAGCTTCATCCATGCCCGGTAAGGCAAACCGCCCTGCGTCAACATATCCTCCCGGTAAACGGCGCGGCCTTCTATCAGATTAACCGACTGGGAAGCGGTAAAGCCTTTTCCCCTGTCTACCCAAATCGTTTGGGGAAGCGGGGGATTGCGGAAAGTCCGCGCGAAATCCTTGTCCACAAAATTAATCTTCCCTTCCTCCATAGAAGCCAGCCTGGTTTTATGGGCAGCATCCTTTCCTACGGCCAGCTCGGCGTTACCGGTATGTTTTTTAAAGACAATGATGGCTTCAGCCACATTCTCCCTTTTGAAAACATTATTCTTTCCCGGGGTATCACTGGGTGAAATTACCAGGTACTGCTGACCAGGCTCCAGTGGTTTTCCTTCATTGAGCGAGATATCATATTTATTCAAATAGTAATTCTCTGACTGACCGGACTGCTTAAAATACAGGTTAAGGTCAATCTGTCCCTTGTGCCCCTGGATCTTATCTTTTAAGGTAAACTCAGGCAGATTCTGCTTCATGTTTTCCTCCATTTTTTCCTGTAGCTCCTTACTGAAACCCAGGGTTTTCATCTCGCTTTTGAGATTTTCCAAATTGTTTAAATTCATAATCGTGTTTTTATGGTGAATGATTAACTGTACGTTCAGTGCCCCTTATCTTCCTTCTGATTATTGCGCAGCAATACCTTTTCCCCCGCCTTGAGCCTGATCCGCACCTGCCTCACCTTTTTTGAAAAAAGGCCCTTTGCCGCATCTATCCCGGCACCTGCTACCTGTAGCCCTACTGACTGATCCATGCCAAGGAGCTGTAAACTGCTTACCGCATCATCAGCGCCACCTGAAACGGCACTGTTGACTACCGCATCGGGTGCCTCCAACCCCTTGATCCCATCCAGGCTATATAGCGACAGGTCAACCGGGATAATATGATTATCCATGCGGATGGTTTTGATGTCCACGAGCAATCTTTGATTGGTGAGGTTACAGAGCCCGAAAATTTCCTGCCCTTTGGGAAAGCGGACCCCGCTGATAGAGACTGTATCGCTCAGCACCAGCTTAAGCACAGCCCCCTGCACCAGCGTCTGCTTTTTAGCGATCGTGGCAGGAATGGCTTTGAAACGTTCTTCGGGCGCGGCATTGACTTTCTCCAGGTAAGCATCGCGGACACGCTGGGGATGCTGGATGTCGAGTACCTTTTCCAGCATCCCGCTGAGCTGCTTCATTTCAGCATCATCGTTGCTATTCCCCTGCATGCCCGACATCAGCGTTTCCAGCCGGTCCACTTCAGCGTTCCTGGCGGAAAATCTAACTGGCCGGCTGGACTGATTCACCTCCGGGCTGCTTTGTAAAGGTGCGTTGAGCTGCTGATGAAGCGCTTGGAGCTTCAGCTCAATTTCTGCAGCGGGATCGTCTTTGGCTTCCGGGTGAAAACCTAAGCGCTCCGCGATCTGATCAAGGCCCGAACTGCCCATCCTGGCAGAATCCTGGTCACTTTGATCATAAATTCCCATTTTATCGCCGGGCTTTTGCTTTGAAAAAGCTGCATCGGGTAATGTCGTATTAATGCCTGCTTGTCTGGTGATCCCAGGTGCTCCGCTACCCCCGCCCATGGCATAAAATGCCAGCGCGGCGAAAGGCAGAATAAGCACCGGAAGGAACAGCATAACTTTTCTGCTGTTCCTGATTTTTCGATTGTCCATTTCGTATTGTTATTATTTAGATTTTTCCTATAATGAGCAGCACAAGCATGCCGGCACATAGCGTACAAAAGGCTGCGAGGATAGCCATCTGCGCAGTTTTAGAGAGATCATGGCATTTACCATTCAGCCAGGAAGCTATTATTTTCTGCATGGCTAAAAACCTGTCATTCAGGGCAACCATCTCCTTGCTGCAGTTTTGATTGTTTTTCATCTGGTTATGGTTTTAGCGGTTCATCATAATTTTCGAGCGTCTGCCAGCGCTGGATCAAAAACCCGTGGGGGTTATTATCCGAGCGGGACACATTTCGCAGGTTGCCAGCGGTAACGAGCTTTCGGGTAACCGTGGAAGATGCCCGGATCAGCCGCTGGGTAGCGAAGCACTTGAAAGCATAGGGATATTGATTGAGGTCCAGCTGGATACTGTCCAGGGCAATCTCCTGGGAAATATTGGCTGAAATCAGGTTATTGAAATAGCCCTGCTCCTTCAGGTTATCATAAGCTTTTTTAGCGCTCTCATCAGCCAGGTTCAAGGCGGAAGAAATGTTGGCCTGGATCACCTTTTCATCGGGATCCAGCGAGAAAAAATAGTGGTGGAACATTTTGATGTGGTCCCTGATCTCTACCCCGATATTCTCCTTTCGCTCGGCGGCAAAGGCCTCCAGTGCTTTCCCATTGGCCAGGATATACACCTTTTTACCTGCACTGGAAGCCATCTCAAAGCCTTTATATATAGCAAAGGCTGAGATCACCGTACAGGCCAGGATTAAAAAAAGACTAAAGCGCTTAATGTGACTAAAGGCGGTATCAATATTTTTGAACTGTGTAAACATGATCATTCTTTTAAGTATGCTTTCCTGAAATCTTCTGTTTTTGGTGACTGTTCTGGTCAGTAAAATAATCTCCCTGGGCTGCGCTGGCATAGCCCTGGGACTGCATCCTCGCCTGGTCGCCCAGTGCATCGGCCGCCATCCCCCCTGCTGCAAGGCCGGCGTTCACGCCCGCTCTGGGCGCAGCTATGACCATGGAATTGACCTTACTTAGCACCGCATTCCCTCCCCCTGCATGCACAATGAAACTGGCTACACTGGGCACAGAAAAATAGCCGACAATGCCAATGATCAAAAAGACGAGATAAGCGGTATCCGTGGAGGAAAAAAAAGTGTCCCCCTGGGCTTCGATCTGGGAAAGGTCGACTTTGAGCATGTTTTCCTGGATTTTTCCCAGGATGCTGCCAAAAATATTGGCAATGGGCAGCCAGAGAAAAATATTGACGTAGCGTGCCAGCCATACCGTGACGGTTTGCTGAAAGCCATCAAATACCGCAAAACCCAGTACCAGTGGACCCAGAATAGCCAAAACAATCAGAAAAAACGTGCGTATGGTATTGATGCAAAGAGATGCCGCGGCATACAGCACCTCCAGTACTTCCTTTAGCCAGCTTTTGATGGAGTTACGCAGGTTATAACTTTGCTTTTCCATCCAGAACTGCATGCTGTTCCCCAGGCCATCGAGAAAAGTCTCATCATTCCTTTGCGGATCATTGGGATGGGTGTACTTATACCATTTATCGCTATCGCCCTGACCGGTGTCTCCGACATACATCTGCCAGTTTTTAGACCGTTTGATCGCCTGCTCTTTTACTTTAAGCAACCGCTCTATGGCGATATTACTGTCAGAAACCATTGCCCCGGTTGCGGAAACTGTTGGCTGAAGTACGCCATTGATGATCCCCAATACCGCCGGGAAAAGCATGATGCATAATCCGAGCGCAAATGGCCTCATCAGCGGATAAAAATCAATGGGCTCTGCTGCCGCGATCTGGCGCCAGACGCGGCTGGCAATATACCATAGCGCAGCAAAGCCGGCTATCCCCCTGGCAACGTCAATCAACCTGGAACTCAAGGGAATCATTTCCTGATAGACCTTGCCGAGTACCGACTGCATACCCGAGAGTTCTCCAGCGAGTCCCTGGGCAAAAAGTACCTGGGGAAGCAGAAAAAAGGCAAAGCCAAGCCCTGATCCCTTTAAAAGGGAGTGAAACAAATTTTTCATAATAAAAATGATTAGTGGTTAATAAGCAGGTTCTCCAGACTATGCAGATCGGCCTTTGCCGCCTTTCGCTGCTCCATTAACAGCGCAGCATCCCTGTTAAAGGACCGTAAAAAAATGAGCTTATCCGAGCTGTCTTCATACAGACGGTCAATCGCCTGTAGCCGCTGCTCATCATTCATGCGCAGGGTGCTGGCGGTGATCACCATCGTGAGCTCATACAGATTATACAGGCTCTGGGAAAGCAGCGAAGCATAAACCCTGCCGAGGTAACTCATTTCCCGGGGAATAAATACCCCCGAGGATTTAAAGCTCCGGAGTTTCAGTTGGTATTCGGTAACCATATCTTTCTGGGCGGTGAGGATATCCCCTATGCGGTGGTACTTTCTTACTTCCGGGCTCACCAGCATCAGCCCGTCGATGAAGACCTGATGGAGGGAATAATTCCCCTGGGAGATGTCCTTCACCATATTATACCCTTTGGAAAGAACCCTATATCCCTTTTTCATGTCCCTAAGGATATTCTTCAGCTGGCTCAGTTTTTCTACATTCAGCATGAGCTGCTGCGCTTCGTGGGATTGCGAAAAAGCTTTTATACTGGCACTAAACACCAGCAACGCAATCAAATAAAGCCTGAAGATGCTAGTTTTCATATATGTCCTCCATTTCTTTGATACCTCTGATTTCCTGTGCCCTGTCACGCTCCAGAGATTGCAGGAGCAGCGAAAACCGGGATGTAAAAATTCGCTTTTGCTGCATGTCCAAATAGAGCTGATCGATGCGGGACAGCCTTTCTTCATCACTAAGCTCCAGCCGGCCGGAGCTGATCACCAGTAGCAGATCTTCCAGATTGCTGAGGCAATCCACTAGAAGGCCCGTTGAAACCTGATCAATGTATCTCCGGTTATCATCACTCAGGTTCCCTAGATGGCGAAAGCTAGCGCAAGTGCTGCTAATGGCTAACTGCATTTCGATGATCTCAGCGATCCTGACATTCTTTTTGATGGCCGGACTCACCGTTTTGAGTGAGCTGAAGAAGGCGCCATGAAGATCCAGTTCTCCCCTGCCGGCATCTTTGATCAAGTCCAGCCCGGAGGAGCCAATTTCATAGCCCTTTTTGAGATATCCGGCATAGAGTTTCAATGCAGCCAATTGTTCCAGGAGATATTTTTTCTGGGTCTTTTTCTGGGCAAACCATTCCGGCCAGGTCTGCGCCTGAAGCGGACTGGCAGACCAGGCCATCACTATCACGACCCCCAGCAGGACCGCTCTTTTAATGCACATCGTAAATCTCCTTTAATTTAGCTACCTCCTCCAGTGAATTTGCCCGCTGTATGCTCAGGGAAATATTGCTGGCGTTGTACTGCCTGAGATCCGCATAGTTTTCCTCCATTTTTTCGGCCGCTGCATTGATAATTTCCAGCCTTCCGGCATCGCTCATCTGGGTTTTGAAGGAATTGACCACCAGTAACACCTGGTCCAGATTTTTCACGCTTTCCTCCAGTATCCGCAGGTATACCTTCTGCATTTCATCAAGCTCTGCCCCTGAAAAATGCCGGTCTTTCTGGAATAACCCAAAGGCCCATTTGTATTCATCCACGATAGCGATCTGTTTGGTGGTCAGCTCTTTGATGCGTTTATAATAAGTGATGGCAGATTTTACTTTCCAAAGCGAGGTATAGTATTCCTGATAAAGTGATTTTTGCTTATCTGTCCAGTCTGCAATTTCGGTGAGCTTCAATTTAGAAAGCTGGTTTTCCAACACCTTTTGGGCATTTTGCAACCAGATGGTTTCATTTTGAAGCCGCTGTACTTTAAGGTCGACTGCGCGGATGACTTTTTTCACCCCTGCTTTAATCACCTCCAGTACCGCAATCTGGGCACTGGCCCCTTTGGGCAGGCTCACGCAGATGGTCAGGGCGCTGACCGGGAGAATTACCATATAACTTTTCATAAGGCTTTTAATTTTGTTCAGCAGCCATCCCGCTTTTCTTGCGGGATGGGCTAAACTGTTTCTGATGGTGGTACCTGGCCAGATACCGGTGTGAAGAGATCTCATGGGAATAATTTATTTTTTAGCGTATTTTCTTTTACCGATCTGCAGGTATCCCGAATCGGGATAAAGTGTGATCAGCTTTCCTTTTCGGGTTTCCATTAAAGTTTGGGTGGAAGCGTCATATATGGCGTTCCATTCTTCCCTTTCATACTGGCGTTTACCGAGTTGCCCGTTGCGGATCAGGTTATATCCTGTGCGCCGGTGGAGCAGCACGTTATTGTTTTCCGCGGGCTCAACGATGAGCGTATCGTCCGCGGTACTCAGCTCTCCTGTAGCTGAAGAGGTAAAAGTCCCTTGCAAGAAAGCCTTTGATTTATCCCGCTGGCAGGCGGAGCATGCCAGCAGCAGCACGAGGGTAAAAAGATTGAAGTAAGTTTTCATAGATTTTAGGTTTAATGATTAGTGGATTGATTTCTGATTTCATGGGCAAGCGCGGCGATCCCTTTTTGCATGCTGCCAAAACGCACCGCATATTCGCTTACCTGAAGCTTTTCTTTTTCCTCGGTTGTATAGGCGAGATATTCCTCTATCGAAACTTCGGTGCGGTAGACCTGGCTGTGCTGGCCACCAAGGGAAATGAATACCTCTTTATATTTTTTAGCGGGATCATTGGCGCGGTTCAGCGAAAGGATCTGTGCACGTTCTTTTTCCGTCAGCCCCAACAGTTCCTGAATGCAGTCAAACCTGTTCTGGTACTTGCTCTGATCAAGCAGGATTTTACAGTCCGCGTTATTGATAATGGCCTGCTTCACTACGGGAGAGGAAATAATATCTTCGACTTCCTGGGTCACCACTACCGCCTCGCCAAAGAATTTGCGGACGGTTTTGAAGAGGTACTTGATGTATTCTGCCATCCCCTCTTTGGCGATAGCCTTCCAGCATTCTTCAATGAGGATCATCTTGCGAATTCCTTTAAGCTTTCTCATTTTAGAAATGAATACTTCCATGATGATGAGCGTAACGGCGGGAAAAAGTATAGGATGGTCTTTGATCGCATCCAGCTCAAAAACGATAAAGCGCTCAGAGAGTAAATCCAGCTGGCTGGTCGCATTGAGCAGGTAATCAAATTCCCCGCCCCTGTAGTAAGGCCTGAGCACATATAAAAAGCTGTTGATATCGAAATGCTTTTCCCGGACATTATTTTCCTCCAGTACCCTGAGGTATTCACCCGAGAGAAACTCATAGAAGGAATTAAAGCAGGGAAAAATATCGGGATGGGATTCCAGGTGCTTAAAATACAAGGTCAAACTATTTGAAAAGCCCACATATTCCGGGCGGGTAAAAGTCTCTCCTTCTTTTTTGGACAAGGCCAGCAGCAAGGTTTTAATCGATTCCTTTTTTTCAGTATCCAGTGAATCTCCCGGGGCCAGGTAAAAGGGGTTAAAAGCAATCGGGCTGGATTCACTGTAGGTAAAATAGTAACCATCCAGCAGTTCGCACAACCCTTTATAGCTGTGCCCGACATCCACCAGCAATACGTGCGTGCCCTGCTCATAGTAACTTCTGACCATGTGGTTGGTGAAAAAGGATTTCCCCGATCCCGAAGGCCCGAGAATAAACTTGTTCCGGTTGGTAGTGAAGCCCTTAAACATGGGTTCATCGGATATATCCACGTGTATCGGCCTGCCGGATAATCGTTCGCCCAGGCGCATACCAAAAGCCGATCGGGAATCCCGGTAATGGCTTTCCAGGTTAAGAAAACAGGCCGCCTGCTCTAAAAAGGTATCAAAGGTGTCATTCATCGGAAAATCAGCTTCATTGCCAGGCAGGCCAGCAAACCAGATCTGCGCCTGGCCATCTGTTTCGCGCTTGGCTACCGCATCCATTGCAGCCATGGCTGAGCCCACCTTATTCTTAATGTCCAGCTGGGCAGCAGAGGTATCAGACCAGGCCATAACGTTCAGGTGGGATTTGACCGGCAATCGACCTAAAGCCACCGCTTCATTTAAAAAATCATTCACCGCATCCCGGGAAATGGCATTTTCACGCGAATAGCCGGAAAGGGACTGCAGGCGAAGTTTTTTGGCTTCCAGCCGCTTAACCGTCTTTTGCGTGTCGCCGATAAACACATACTGGTTGAAGATGTGGTTACAATCCAGCAACTGCCCCAGCGGGCTGGCAAAACCTATACTGAATTTCGAGCGGTCTGTGGAGTAAGGCTCATAATTGATGCGGCTCCCGCAGAAAGCGGGCAGTTCAGCCAGATCCGAAAGAGTATAAATTTCCAGCTGTTTTTCACCCACGCGTATTTCATCGCGAATATGGATATCCCTGATAATGGGCATATCCTGCTCACCGAGCAAAAAACAATACCGTTCTAGTATACCCGCTTTATTGGAAGTTCCGGCAAGGGCATCATTGTCCAGCCTGTTAAGCTGAACAAATCCCGAGTCTTCCAGGATCCGGCGGAACTGCCCGGCTTTATCCAGGAAATCACCTACTATGGTAGGATTGATGGTTTGAGGCGGAACAAGGCTTTTGCGCAACAGCCCGGAGCTGGCGGAACTGGAATCCTTTCTGCCCGCAGCCTTGAAAGTCAGGAAAATATAGCAGCTGTGAACGGTGCTGGGGCGGGCATTAAAAAAGCGTTCACTGGCCCGGGAAAGAAAGTCGGTTCCCGCGCGGTCAAAGTCCGCACGAAAGGTTTCGGATAAAAACCAGTCCTGCTTGTGAAAGATGCTGTGCTGGGGCAATACCCTAATCGCCTTTACCCAGGCCTGGTGATAGCTGTCATAATCGCGGTCGGCAAGCGAAAATATTTCCGGCAAAGTAGCCTGGTAAGCAATGGTGATATCCCCCTGAAAAGATAAAATGAAATCGTGTTCGATTTTATAAACAGGCAGTATGTTTACGGCTTCAGTCATGATGGTAGCATTATTTAAAATGGTTTACAGGATATTTCAGACCGGTGAAGATCCTTCTCGAAGAAAAACGCAAGTATCGGGGCAAGGCCCTTTTTGCGAAAAACTTCATCAGCCCATGCTCGCCAAAGCGGCGGCTCAGGCGAAAAGTGAGCACAAAGAGTGCGCTCCCCAGAATAATGATCACCGGCAATAAAACCAGCAGGCCCAGTCCGGATATATAAAGGATAGCAAAGGCGAGTAACAGCAGCACCAGCCCAATGGCCAGGTAGGCAATGTACTGCGCTTTAAGCCCTTTGAATACAATGGGTTTAGATACCCCCTTATTGATCTGAAAAAGGCTGGCCATAACTAGATCCCAAAAAAAGACTTTAACACCGTAGCCACCACCACTAAAAATATACAGCTCCCAAACCAGGCCGCAGCAACTTTATTGGTATCGGACTCCCCGGCATTCCATTTATTGAACACCTTGATCGCCCCGATAATCCCTACAACGGCCCCGATAGCATACATCAGGTCACACCCGGTATCAAAATACCCTTTAACCTTATTCGTTGCTTCCTGTATCCCCGCATTACCATCCTGGGCCAGAGCAAAAGCCGGAACGGTTAGAAGGAGGATCAGCAAGACCCGGTTAATTTTTTTCGTTTTGAGCGGCACATTTTTTCTGCCGCTTTTAATCCAGTTATATCTCATCGTAATAGCTTTAGCATGAATGATTAATCCCATAAATTTTCGAGTTCTTCCAAAGTGACCGCAAAAGGCGCATGCTCACGGATATATTCATTGATCCGGCCGATATTGGGGCTGGACCCGATACGCCCGTACTTCTCGCTGATCATCCCGGACATCGCAAAGAAATCCTGCTTGGTTCCATCCTCTTTGGCCAGGATTGCAAATATTTCTTTAATTTCTTCCAGCACATCCGCCACCAAGCCAATCTGCTCAGCCCTGGAATCTTCCTCCCCCACTGAAAAGCTGATCGAGCTCATGCTCAGCACTTCAAGGCCTTCCGTGAGCCTGGCTTTACCCATCACCTCCGGCACCTCGGTTTCATAACCCTGACCGCTGTTTACACTATCCTGAAAAGATACAGGCGGACCTGCGCGATGGCCATCTCCCGGAAAACGGACCTTCCTAAAAGAAATAAGATAAACGCCGCAGTACCACAGGGCACTGAGTGATGCATAAAGGACTAAGAAATGCGTCCAGGAGAATAACTTTAACATAACATTTTATTTTGAGGGCAGCCGCTGCATTGCGAGCTCCCGGAAGACAAAATTGGGAATACAAGCGCTCGCCTTTGCAGTACTACGCACGTAATACCGTACGATTGATTCAAAAAACCTTCAGGACTAATAACCATACCGCGAGCGCTGATCTTCAGGGATCCAGACATCACTGTCCTCGATACGCTTGGCCACCAGTTTTTGCATTTCATCCAGGTAGCGGGTCTTGCTCATGCTTTTGCGCCGCTTGATATCGGCAAAGCGCTTAAAATAGCTGGATACATTCACCTGGAAAGTCTGCCCAAAAAATTCCATCAACTCGCTGAGCGTAATCTTACCCTCGTTAACCTGGGCAGTTTCATAAACCCCGTAAACCAGCTCAACGATATTCACCGCCTCCCCCGTCCAGCGCAGCTTTTTTGCCTGATCACTACCCGGACCAGCGGCTCCGGAATGCATTTGGATGCTATCTTTCAGGTATACCAATAGCCGCTCATATGCGATAAACTTGGAAAACAGGTAATCCGCCACAGTTGAAAAAGACGGATCAACATCCGGCACCTCTGCATATCCCGCAGGATGCGCAGCGTGTGATCGGATAAAATACTGATTATCCAGATCGCTTGCCCCCAGCCGGTAATACTCATACAGAAAAGAATTCTGACGGAAAAACCGTTCGATGAAGACCAGTTGAGATTCCAGGTAAGCCTGTTGCTTCCCTTTATCAAATCGCGGCATATTGTTTTCGATGGCATAACGTTCAGTCAAAAAAATGAGCATCGAATAAATCCTGGGCTTTCCTGTTTTGAAAAAATCGATCTCCTCCGCATCACCCGAAAATCCCATTCTGGCAAGTTCAATCCGCAAAGTTCCAAGCGCCTTCTGGACAAGCGCCAAACCAGCCCTGAGGCGTTCCAGTCCATCACTGATTTCTTCAATTTCGGGCAAGTCCTGTAGTAGCTGCCCATGCAGCTTTTCTGATAGTTTTTTCAGCTTCATAGCAATAAGATTTAGGTTAGATTATACTGAGCAGCAATAATGAAGATGATGAAACAGACAAAACATCCGATACCACACAATAAAACAAGTAGTTTTAGCGTTACACAATTGTATCCATTTCCGACAGGACAATATTAGTCTACTTAAAGCTGCGAAGGTTTGATTTCGATCACAATCGACAGTGAATGAGAAATAATAAAAACGTAGAGGCCGACCTTCTGGAAACATTGGGCTTTATTGTGCCCCTGCCCCAGCCATTACAGGAGCGCGTAAAAAAAGAGGCGCTTATCCAGGAATTCTCCAAAAAGCAGGTACTATTGCGTCCGGGTGAAACCTCCAGAAGACTCTACTTCATCCGTCAAGGATTCTTAAGAGCCTATTTCATCGACAACTCCGGCAAAGAATGCACGACCTGGTTTATGGGAAAAGGAGACCTGATGATATCAGTATACAGTTTTTTCACCCAGAAACCCGCGCACGAATACATTGAGGTACTGCAGGATAGCAAGCTGCAATCACTTACATGGAATGAGCTAAATGCCTACTACGCGGACTTTCCCCAGGGCAATCTGTTAGGCAGGATATTTACCGAAAAATACTACATACTAAGTGAAGAACGTGCCATCTTCCTCAGGACCCAGACGCCCGAACTAAGGTACAGACAGCTCATGGAAAGACATCCGGAAATCGAGCAACAGACAACCCTGACCAACATCGCCAGTTACTTAGGAATAAGCCGCGAAACTCTGAGCCGGGTTCGCTCTCGACAGGCTAAGTTGTGCTTCCAGTCACAAAACCAGTCCAATACTAACCCCGACTTTTTCCCAACCAAGGCCCTATGAAAATGAAAAATGTCATTTTACTATTCTTAATAATAGTAACGTCGGCCTGCACAAAAGACCAGTCCGAAAGTGAAGATCAACCAGCAACAGCGCTCAGTTCTTCCCCGGCACTTAGCATTGAAGAAGCTAAAACCTACGTGGAATCCAAACGCCTCAGTGATTCCTCAGGTATCAACAATCTAAAAATCGACTGGAGCACTGCCAGGGCAAATGGAAAACGTTGGGTAATCCCGCTTGAAGGTCAGCCTGTCTACCAGAACTATAAACAGGGATACAGAGAACTATCTATCATCAGGAATCCAGAAAACCAGAAAATATATGCACGAATCCTGGAAGTCGTCCCTGAGGCAATCTATTTGCAGCAACATCAGAAAAGTACCCCGGAGACATTTACAGGAAGAGTATTTGAATATGATCTGAATTACCGCTTAAAAGGCGGAAGGCTTTACAGCGGAGGAAAACAAGTGGGCAATATCAAACAACTCACTGAATCAGAAATCCTCAAAAATGGCAGTAAGGGTATCGGCCATAACAACACATTCAATAATGCGCAGGGAAAAGTGATGAGGCTAATGGCCACCCAGTCCTGTCACTGGGTACAGGACAGTTATGTCGATGCGAACGGGGATCTGACCATTCACTCTACCCAGATCTGCTTCACCAGTTTTTACGATAGCTATGGAGGATCAGGCGGCGGAGGTTATGATGGTGTTGGGGGCGACTATCCGGGACGCGGCACAGGCGGAGGTGCAGGAGGACAGACCGGTTCTTCTGCACCTCCAGCTCCCTCCAACCTTCCAGGAGAATACAATAACGTCGTAAATCCAAAAAAGATGATGGACTGTTTTTCCCAGATTACTAGTCCTAATGCGGCATTTGTGGTGAGAGTTTACGTAGTGGAACCGCAACCCGGAACATCTTTCAACGTAGGAGCTAACAGCTTTGGCCATGTCGCCATTTCATTGACCAAAAGCGCTGGAAATTCGACCATAACTCAGACAATCGGCTTCTACCCAACAGGAACAGGTCTGGACAAACTTTCTTCGAAATCACAAATTTTGAACAACGGCTACCTTGAATATAATATGAGTTCAACTTACTTTGTTTCTGCTGAAAGTTTTCAAAATGTGATTGATTATATTAGCAATCCACCAACCGATTATCATTTCACAGACTTCAATTGTACTGCATTTGTTTATAATGCGGGTAAAGCGGGTGGAATTTCTTTACCAGACCCAACTACTCAGATAGGTCTCTCAGGACCTGGGGGCGCAGGGTTGGCCATGACGCCGGCGGGAATGGCAAGTGCTTTGAGAGAGCAAAAATTAAATAATCCGAATCTTGATATTAACGAAAGCGGAGGCCAAATGGCTGCCAGCAAAGGTGAATGCAAATAGAAACACTATGAAAAAATCAAAAAAAATTCTCTTGATAGCAATCTTCATAATTGTAATCAGTAACCTCCCACCCGTGTATTACTTTATAGGAGAGAACTATCATTACCAAAATTATGATGGGAGCTTTTCTTTCACAGAACAACCGGGTACAGGACAAAACTTCACGGTTGCGAAAGCGATGTTTAAGGATTTTATTCGAGATAAAAAGCAAATTAAACAGGATGTTTTATTTAGGACATTCACTATAAAACCTTGGAAGTTTTGGGAATGGTGGCAGATGGTAAATGGCTTTGACCGATTCAAACTCGCTTATATGACTACCAGGCAGAACAAGTGAAATGATTTCTCGAATACAAATTCATTCAATGACGTGACTCGTGAAATAATGCTGATGGATAGAAAGGTACTCCAGGCTTTCTATCGGAAGGGGTATTCACTTGAGATTCTCTATCAAAGAATCAGGTTCTATCAAGCATCTATAGGGAAGCTTTGATTAATAGAGCAATTTTATAGGAATAAGAAGAGATTGGAACGACTTGTCCTGACACTTGCGATATGATAGATCATCTAGTCCAGTGTGATTGTGCATCATTTGCAGTTTTACCGCTACATTAATTCTAATTTAGTTCTCTAGTTCAAGTTCATCAAAACTAACTAATTCTGAAATAGAAATATCTAAGGCTCTTGATAACTGAACGAGGGAAAGCAATGTGGGATTAATTTTTCCATCGACATATCTCTTTATGTCACTATGCTCTAAATCACATTTCGCAGCAATCTGCCTATAGGACATCTTTTTGTTTTTTTTTATTTGTTCTAGATTTCGACCAAATGCTAATAAAATTTCTGAGGAATCATCGTTCATACTCTTTACTTTCGAGAAAGTTCTCAGAAAAATTCTTTTTAAATGTTGTGTTATAACACAACATTCGTTATATTTGATTAATAATTAAGGTATTAAAGAGTCTCGCTTGCTAAATTTCGACAAATGCAAATGAACGAGGCAATAGATTAATGCCTATGGCGATATTTTGTGTATTTTCGTACACGCTATAGCGCTATGGGCTCTATTGTAATTCCGTTTCATGGGCCGTCGAAAGCCTAGCAAGGCGGTTAATAGAGCCCGCTATAGCTCTTTAACCTAAGACTCGTTGAAAATATACGGGCAATGGAAAATCTAAAAATCAGTAATCTTGCTAAGTGTTGCGTCCGCAATGGAGCTCCTACGCCCTTTGCGGGACATCTGATTTTCCCTTCTCCCCGTAATTGTCCCTTTGATCGAATGTTCGCACTTAAGCCGAAAAATCCGGTATAGAGAAAATGAAGCCCTGCCTCAAAAGACGAAATATCTTTTATAATGGTTAAGAGCCAGGGCTTTGTATTTCAACTTGCCGAGAAACCCAACAGCTAACCTAGACATGCTCACCCGGACCAAATATTCCCTTATCCTAATCATCTGTCCCCCGGAATAACCTATTGCCAGGCGGGGAAACCTATTCTTACGGTTAATGAATTTCCAACGGTGGAACCGCTCTGGCTTTTTGCCTAGCCACTAACCATGGCCATATCATTTTACTAACCATATAAACAGACATGAAAAATTCACGATTGTTCATCGTCCTGGCCATGCTATGCTTTGTCCTCAAAGGCTACGCACAGACCGGGACCATACAGGGGAAGGTATCCATCGGACCGCCGGATTCCCCGCTGCCCGGAGCGACCGTGCGCATAAAAAACAGCTCATCCATCACATCTACAGACAACGACGGCAGATTCACTTTGACCACAGCACTCAAAGAAGGCATACTGCAGATTAGTTACACCGGTTATAGGACTGCTGAAATTTCTTTTAAAAATCCCGGCCCCGAAATTAATATCATCCTCAAAGAAGAGAAGGGAGAGCTTGAGGAAGTTGTGGTGATCGGCTACGGGGAGACCACTAAAAAACTTAACACCGGAAGCGTGGCCTCCATTTCAGCCAAACAGATCGCGGATCAGCCTGTGACCAATGTACTTTCCGCCCTTTCAGGAAGGATGCCCGGTGTATTTGTGCAGACAAGCAATGGTCTACCCGGAGGGAATATCAATATTCAAATCCGTGGAAAGGGCTCTATAACATCAGGCACCAGTCCGCTTTACGTTATTGATGGGATACCTTTCGACAACAGCCCCGCTAACCAATCAGGAACGATTATGGTACAGAACAGCATCGCTGGAACCTTTAGCCCTATAAGCACGATCAATCCCGCTGATATCGAATCGGTTTCGATACTAAAAGATGCTGATGCCACTGCAATTTACGGAAGCAGGGGTGCTAATGGCGTCGTGATGATTACTACAAAAAAGGGAGCCTCAGGAAACACCTCTATCGATATCAATGTACTTAGTGGTGTCAACACAGTCTCCCAAAAGCCATCTTTACTCACCTTTGAACAGTACCTCCTAATGCGACGCGAGGCATACGCTAACGATGGTCTTATCCCCACTGCCGACCCGCTTTCCCCGAACTACGCTCCGGACCTGACAGTGTGGAGCCAAAACGTAGAGCAAAACTGGGTTGATGGGATATTCGGAAAAACTGCGGGATTCAGCGAAGTGCAGGCACGGGTTTCAGGGGGGAAGGGAACGACCACATTTTCGGCAAATGTTAGCCATCATAGGGAAGGTACTGTGCTTGCAGGAGAGAATAAATTTCAGCGTAGCAGTTTACACCTGCAGATCAATCACCAATCTGAAGACGGACGGCTGAGATTTGCAGCCTCCAGTCAGATTGGAATGCAGGATAACGACATGGCCAACCCAACCGCTGGAATTAATTCTTCATTCCTGTTAGCACCGAATTATCCACTTTATCTCGCCGACGGTAGCTACAATTGGTTCCTGGGAAACTTTGATGCGATGCTGAATGCGAGAAACCGTTCCCGCGTCGACAATACCGTAACTTCCCTTACCCTACTGTACCAGGCTGCTAAAGGGTTAAGTCTAAAATTATCAGGAGGCTATAGCGGAAATACAAATGAGCAGACGTTAATCTTCCCCAGTAGCTCACTGCGGCCGGGCGCGGCTAATTATACCGATTTCGGAAAATCGAACTCCTTTTCCTATATCACAGAACCACAGGCAGAGTATCAGCTGTACAGTGGTAGATCTAAATTTACCCTGCTGGCTGGCGGAACCCTGCAATACCGAAAGTCAAAAAACCAGGTTATCCAGGCAGGAAATTATCGAGTAGAATCATTGATGGAGGATCTGGCTTCTGCAGGAACAATCGATAGCAGATATAGCATCGATCTGCCTTACCGGTTTGCCTCAGTTTTTGCAAGGGGAACCTATAGTTTTTCGGGGACTTACCTATTGAACGCAACTTTTCGCCGCGATGGATCTTCAAGGTTTGGACCAGGAAACCGCTACGGTAATTTCGGTTCGATCGGTGCGGCTTGGATTTTCTCAGAGCTAAAGTACATCAAAACGCTGCTTCCTTTTTTGAGCCACGGTAAGCTCCGGGCGAGTTACGGGAGTACCGGGAACGACCAAATTCAGGATTATCAGTTTGCCTCGACCTACAGCAGTCCTGGTACGGCTTTATATCAGGACCAGGCCATTATCCGCCCCAGCCGTATCAGCAATACAGATTTCAAATGGGAGACCACCAAAAAGTTTGATATCGCGCTGGAACTGGGATTTTTTTCTGATAGGGTTTTCTTATCAGCTGATTACTATCTCAACCGCAGCGCTGACCAACTGGTTAATTATACGCTCCCGCAGATGACTGGCTTCTCGAGCTATCAAGCTAACCTGCCGGCCGTAGTTCGCAACAGTGGTTTGGAACTGGCACTGGAGGCCAAGCTCATTTCCAAAAAAGGATTTAGATGGAACAGCAGCTTTAACCTTACCCTACCCCGGAACAAGCTGGAATCCTTTGAGAATTTCGCAACTTCTAGCTACGCAGCACAATATGAGCTTGGCTATGATATTACCCGGATCCGGGGATACTGGTATCTGGGACCAGATCCAAAGACCGGCAAGGCTGTCTACGCAGATCAGAATGGAAATCCTTCCGCTACGCCCTATCAAAACCATACGCTTGGAAAAACAACACCAGATTTCTTCGGGGGCCTTTCCAATTCGTTTGTGATAGGAAATCTTAGCCTGGACATTCTTGCACAGTTTGTCAGCCAGCAGGGAACGGGGAGCTTACTTTATACCCCGGGGAACTTCACCTATAACAACTTTGCCATTGCAGCGGACCGCTGGAGAGAGCCAGGTGGCGCAGGAAGCTTCCCAAAGGCAACCACAGTATTTGATTTCAACCTAACAGGGTCATCAGGCAATATATTTGACACTTCCTACCTGCGGATCAAAAACATTGCCCTTTCCTATCAATTGCCCGAGCGGGTATTGAAATCCATAGGCATAAAAACCTTCAGTATCTACGGTCAGGTGCAGAATGCGATAACCTTTTGGAACAAAGAGATCCCGCTACTGGACCCAGAAACCGGTGGTAGCAGCTCTGCCGCAACCCGAAATTTTCCCACGCTGAGAACATTTGTGATCGGCTTACAGATAAAACTATAAGATATGAAAATCAACTATTTAACAGTATTTTTAATACTGCTTTTGACATGGATGAGTTCCTGTAAAAAAGCGGTAGAGATCCCTGATTCAAAAAATCAGATAGACGCTAAAGCGGTATTCTCCGACAGCACGCTCTCGACCGCTGCGCTGCTTTCAGTTTATTCACTGTTTGCAACCAATATCCACAATGGGAGTAAATTCTTAAGCCTTTACTGCGATGACTGTATCCATACAGCTCCGGGAACTGGAACCTCGCTATTGCAGTTCAATCAGAGTGTGCTCTCGACCAATAATCCTGACAACGCTGCCCTCTGGGCGGCGCTTTATTCTGCGATTTACCAGAGTAATGCCCTGATTGCCGCCATGGAATCACCAATTGGCGTATCAAAAGGTGCCGCGGAACAAATTTCCGCAGAAGCCAGATTCTTGAGAGCTTTTGCTTATTTGTATCTCGTACAGCTCTATGACCATGTTCCCCTGATATTGACTACCGAAGTAGAGATTAACAGAACTGCTGGACAGGCAAACCGGGACGAAGTTATAGAACAAGTGATCTCAGACCTTTCTCTTGCCAAGGCTATACTTCCAGTGACATATATTGGCAACGGAAAGGTAAGAGCAAACAAATGGGCAGCTGTAGCTTTGTTATCGCGTGCCTTTCTTCTTAAGGAAGACTGGATCGGTGCAGAAACTGAATCCGACCAAATAATCTCCTCGGGCAACTATCTTCCGCTCCCCAAACCCGAGGATGTATTTCTTGCCGGCAGCATAGAAGCAGTTTTACAATTTTGGAATCAGAATGGGTTTATCTCAGACGCCACTGCAGTGCTACCCTCTTCAGTTTCTGTAGTTCCCCCCTATGTAGTCAGGCCGGAAACGCTCGCCAGCTTTGAAAACAACGACGGGAGAAAGAGTAAATGGATAGGCACGAACATCAATGCCTCATTAGCTTATAATTATCCCGCGAAATACCGCAATCGTGCTACAGGATCAACAAGACCGGAGTATTCGACCGCATTGAGGATCTCCGAGCAATTCTTGATTCGTGCTGAAGCCCGTGCCCACTTGAATAAAGGGCTTGAAGCGATAGCAGACCTTAATATCATCAGGGCAAGGGCAAGCCTCAGCCCGCTCCCGTCTACCCTTTCCACTCAGGAGACGCTGGCAGCAGTGGCGAGAGAAAGAAGGACAGAATTGCTTGGTGAATGGGGACACCGTTTTTTCGACCTGAAAAGGTGGGGTATTATTAATACAGTAATGGCTTTAATTAAGCCGGGCTGGCGCAGTACTGCAAGAGCTTTCCCTATTCCATTAAACGAAACAATTTACAACACCAATCTGATACAAAATGAAGGATATTAAAAATTTGCTAGCAACCGTGTGTCTTGTGTTTTGCGGCGTTTTCCACTCATGGGCGCAGCAGCCCCTTAAAATCGGAGACCGGATCCCGGACATCATGCTCCGTGGCATTATGGGTAAAAATCATCAAGAGATCAAGCTCAGCCAACTGCTGGATAGGGATCTTCTGTTAATCGACTTCTGGTTCACCTCCTGCATTCCTTGTCTAAAAGAAATGAGATTATTAGATTCTCTCGGCAAAAAACACCCAGAAAAATTCCGTACTGTTATGGTCACCTACCAGAGCGAGCAGGAAATCCGGAATTTTCTGAATTGGCAAACCAACAGTGATCTCAAAAAAGCGAACTTATTCCTGGTTACCGGAGATACGGTCCTGCGCAAAATGTTCCCTCATCGCTCTGCCCCACATAACATCTGGATAGACCGTAGCGGCACAGTTCGTGCGATCACTGGTACAGAGGAAGTGAACGAGGACAACATTCTTAGTTTTGGCAAAAATGGAACAACGGAAATGAAAACAAAGTCTGACAACTTTGATTTTGCCCCAGAAGAAGTTTTTCATCAGGGCGACAAGAACTTTCTAACCCGCTCCATCATTTCGCCCTACATTCCTGGAATCGAAGAGGGAACGACCCTTGCTGCAGGAAATGCCAAAATAGGCTATCGAAGGTTTTCGGCTTATAATAGCCCATTGATCTATATATACTGGAAAGCATATAGCGGATTTGTTTCCGGACCACGCATGCAGCTAATCGAGGTATCCACCACAGATTCACTAAGATTGTTCAATCCTCAGGGCTTTCCCCACCTCTACCAATATTCGAAATTTACCAGTCTGGAAGCGTATAAACAGCATCACACCTATAATTATAATCTTGATCTTTTCAAGCCAGTCAGATTAGAGCAGATCCGCAAACGTATATTTGATGATCTCGAGCTTCAGTTTGGTATCAAGGCAGAAATACAGCTGCGGGATACCCGTTGTATGGTTGTAAGCGGCAAGCCTAGAAAGCATACACGCAGAAGCCTAACAAGCGACACTGTGGGGAGCATCCGAAAAGTCTCCGGCAACCGGGTGGAAGTTATAAATTCCAAAATCAGTGATATCCTGGATTACATCTGGAGAGGGTACGGCCATAAACAAGTTCCCTATCCTTTCGTGGTGGAAATTGCAGCAAAGGACAACTATCGCTTTGATCTGGTATTGGATTTCTCTAATGAACTCACTGATTCACGACCGAATATCTCTGCAGCTATGTACTACAAACTTTTGCAGGAGATGGGTTTTCGCTTCAATGAGCGAAGCCGAAAATACCCTAAGCTTATCCTTCACGACCCGGGATGAAATATCAACGCAGAACCATAATGTAATAGGTACGAATAATGAAATTAAGGCTGCCCGGGCTGTCCGGACAGCCTTAATTTTTACTGATAATAACGATCAATGGTCACACTTGGATCCGATACGAGCTCGCCGTGTGCACAGAGATCCTGGGTAGGAGTCGTAGGGCACTCGCTGAAAGAATTTTCATCTCCCGGGATATTTGTGCCGGTTGGATTGCCGCTTTCATCATACTTTGTCCAGGTATAGGCAGCCAGTTTTTTACCTGTCACCATAGTTTTGATGTTCGAGGCAAACACCCCACTTACGCTGGCCAATAAGGCAAAGGCGAATACGCCTTTTTTTAGATTTGTTTTCATCTTGGTAAAGATTAAAGTTTAAGAAATTGGTTATTTATATACTCCGCGGTGAATATGCTTATTGAAAGACACTAGATATGGCAGCAAAAATGGAATAAAGGACAGCAGTATGAAAACAGCGTTAAAGATCAGATGCTCTTTCCATCTCAGCTGGGAGATGAGACCACCACAGGTACAGGGCAACTCGCGCCCGGAAAGTAGCATACCGGTGATATAAATCTCAAATACTATTAGCAGAATGCCCGAAACTATGAGGGCTATCCGGCGTGACTTGGGCAGTAGCAGCAACACTGCCAGTAACAGCTCAAACATGGGAAGCCCCCAGGCCAATAAAGGTGCAGCACGTTGCAAAAGCCCAACAGGCATAAGCTCAAGCTGCTGGGTGAAACGCTCCAGGCCAACAAGCTTGGAAAGACCGGCATATGTCCATAACATGACCAGCATTACTGATGGCAGGAAACTAAAAGGGGGTGTAGCCTGTGAAAAAATCTTCATACCTGGTTAAATTGGTCAGATCTAAATTCGGCAAACGTCAGGCACAAACCCCCGACAGCCATCGCTAATTTATCAGACATTCGTCGTAAAAACATCCGATACCCCCCTAAGCCCTAGCGTTTGATCAGCTGTTTCCTTAACCGTCCGAGGGTATCAGGTGCCATCCCCATAAACTCGGACACATGGCGCAGCTTGACCCTGCCCCAGAGCTGATCGAGCAAAGTTTGTTCGCTCAGGTACCGCTGCATTGCGTTCAGCGCATGTGACTCCTCACCGTGCCTTTTGCGGAGCCTGGAATAGTAGCCCCGTACCTTTTCGCTTAGCAGTTGGACTTCAAGGAACCCCTGTTGGAGTAATTTGAAATCCGTGTACGACAGGCAGACAACCTGGCTTTTATCCAATAGTTGGATCCCTCGATAAGATGGTTCCTGTGCAAAGAAAGCCGAATCATCGAAAAGAAAGCCATCGGCCGTCCAGAACCAACTTGTCTTTTCTTCCAGGGTTATAGGGTCTTCCCTGAATTCCCTGGCAAGCCCCGACAGCAGAAACCAGACGACATGTTGAACCTGCCCGACATTAAGCAGTAGCTTATTTGCTGGGATCGACACCTCCCCAAGGGCATCTTTCAGTTCAATCTTGAGCTGAACGCTCAAAGGCATAAAGCCTTCCAGAACGGTTATGAGTCTTTCAAAAGATCCATCACTGATTGGTTGCATAACAGAGAGTGTTGTGGCACAGCTCAGCCATCGGTCATTGGCTTTTCAATAGTAGTCTTTAAGATCCAAGGAGAAAGCGAGCCTATAGAAATGCGAACCGGCATCGAAAGCAAAAACATTGTTTAAATGGGATTAAAAAAGACAAAGGAGCAAAAGCTCCCCTGCCTGTATCCGAGGACAATTGGTCCATTTAAAGAACGATGGCTGAAATGACCGGTTAATGATTATTTCCGGTTCCAATGTATTCTTCTCCAATTTGCTTGCTTCATTTTTTATACAAGCTATACAAAATTTTATACATGACATACATCAACGTATGATTAATTTGAAATTTATTCCGATTTTGTTTAATTTGCCAGCCACCTATGAAAATCGAAAAACTAACGAATCGCAAAATCACCTGCATTCTGATAGATGATGAGCCACATGCACTTTCAGAACTCGGGGAAATTTTGCAAATGATCCCCATGGTCGATGTGATGGGTTCATTTTCTAATGCGAGGGATGCCTTGGGATTTCTGCAGATTGCAAAACCAGTGGATGTGATATTTTCTGATATCCAAATGCCAATGATTAATGGTATTGAGGCTGGAAAACATTTCCGCGCTTATTGTAAGCACCTGGTTTACGTGACTGCCTATAGAGATTTTGCCCTCGAGGCCATCAGGGTGAAAGTTACCGGATATATCCTTAAGCCTGTAAAATATACGGAGGTTTTGGATATGGTCAACCAGATCATGACCGCTCTGGATGAAGAAAGCAGAAAACTGCAAAAAGAGGACTATCTTGTCTTTAAGGGAGAAGCGAAGCACCATTTTTTCAAAGTGATGACCAGGGACATCCTGTATTTCGAAGGCATGGCGAATTATGTGATCATCCATACCCCGCAAGGAAACAAGATGACCTATAAATTATTGAAAGACATTGAGGAGGAATTCAGCGCCAAAAACATCTTTGTGCGAATCTCAAAGCGAATAGTGATATCCCTATTGCACTTTGATAGCATTGATGGCCACATGCTGTACCTGGATAACAGGGACCATTTCCCGGTGGGGCTTCCCTACCAGCAGAAATTTTACAGCATGCTCTCTCAGCAGCTTGGGTAAATGGTCATTACAACCTCATCCGCCCGGTAGTGGGATCGGTAACAGTCGAGGTACCGGTAAGTGAAGTTGTTGGATCACCTGTTGAAGATACTGTGCGCCGAACATGGGACTTGTAGATGAAAAGGGTCTTTTTTTTCAGGCCCGGGAACTTTGAATTTTTCATGGCTTAATCATTTTGAT
This sequence comes from Pedobacter sp., assembly GCF_965279535.1. NCBI lineage: Bacteria > Pseudomonadati > Bacteroidota > Sphingobacteriia > Sphingobacteriales > Sphingobacteriaceae > Pedobacter > Pedobacter sp. Next base: position 4,743,618 of record NZ_OZ257244.1, on the reverse strand, counting down.
GGCCAATGTTACCCTGGTTGCCATGGGCACACACTTTTATTATAAATGCTTAGGATAATATTATAGATCATGGAGAAACTGAATATCAAAAAGGTCCTGATACATCTGCTCTGCTGGGTGACGCTAATTTTCTTTGAAGTAATCGTGGTAGCCATCCATAACCAGCGGTTTAGCTCCTTTCTGTTCTACCTGCTATTTTATACTTTGAACTGTTGCCTGTTTTATTTTCATGCACTCGTTACGATGCGGTGGATACACGGGCCCAAAAGGAATATCTGGATTTTTAGTCTTTCGTTGTTTTTGGAGCTAGCAGTATACCTCCTGTGTTCGATCTTCTTTACCTATATACTCAGTCCGAGCGGTAACGTCGCCAGGCATCTTAATCAAATCTATTTTGCAGACGTTTTTATACGCGGTGGTTGGTTCATAGCTTACGGAACGGGCTACTCCTATTTCAGGGCATACCTGCAGGAACAGAATGCTAAAGCAAAAAAGGCGATTGAACATGCAGAAGTGCAGGCGCAACTGGTCGCGGCGGAAAAAGCCTACCTGCGGGCACAGTTAAATCCGCATATCCTTTTTAATACCTTTAGTTTCGTAAAATATGCAGTAAAGAAAAACCCCGCACAGGCCGTGGAAGCTGTTCAGGAGCTGTCAGACATCATATCTTACGCACTTGATTCCGGAAAGCGCGACTATGTCCCGATTTGTATGGAGACCGAGCAAATCAAAAAAATCCTCAAACTCAATCAGCTCCGGTTCGAATCCAGATTGAACACAACGCTCGACCTCGATATCAAGGATAAAGAGGCACCGGTGATCCCACTACTTTTACTGACATTAGTAGAAAATGTATTCAAGCACGGTGAGGTGCTTGATCCCGCTCAAACTTCTCTGATTGAGATAAAGGTGACTGAAGATCGAATATCATTTCGCTCGGAGAATGCAGTTTCTCCAATCCCATTAGACCATTCTTCCGGGTCAGGAATTAAAAATATTAGAGAAAGACTAGAAAAATATTATCCCCAAAAACATGCCTTTCGTTATTGGAGTGAAAACAACGTGTTTTCCGTTTTTCTCGAGATATACAGATTTTAGCCCGTGTATTTTAACATTCATATGCGATTGAATAAGTATATCTCGCCATTATTCTCCCTGTCCGCCGATCATAAGAATCTTCTCTAGATCTAATCGCTAAAGTGAAACGGCGCCTGGTGATGACCGAACCGTTTTATTCCGTCCTACACCTCCAGGCTTATCAGGTTTTATGTTTTTTTTCTTTTTTTTAGTTTCGGTTTTATGTACAGCAGTATTCTGCGTTTCTGCTGCGAGTAGCTCTGCTATCTGGGACTTAATGGCCTCATAATTTCCCCAGATTTCTTGCTGACTTACCTGTTTAACCACAGGAATTGGTCTGAAATTTCGCTCCTCCCTTGCCATAAACTCATGATCGTTCTGAATCTCGCAATGAAACATCTTCAACGATATTTTTTCCTGTGGATTATCGGCTACCACCCCGACAAATTCCCCTGAAGAAAGGGTTGATATCTTAGAGGCAGGAATGGCATAATCCAGCTGGCTGCTCTGAGAAATAGAGATATCGCTACTGTTGATACTTTTCGATTGCCTGTCCTGCATAATTTTGCCAAATGTTTCGCTTAAGGACTTTGCTGTACTGCCTGTCACCTGACCGGAAATAATATTGCCCACAATGCCGGTAATCACTTCAGCCTGTTCAGCCCCATAATCCTTTTTGAGCTGGCTAAAATCCTGAACAGCCAGCGCTGTAGCTACCTTATTGCTTCTCGCGGTAGCAATTAAACTGTCGATGTTGTTAAAAAATATCGTCGGAAACTCATCAAATATCAGTGCACTTTTTAGTTTTCCTTTTTGGTTAACCAATTTGATCATCCTGGAAATATACAGGGAAAGCACCGCACCATAAACCTGCAATTTCTGCGGGTTATTACCTACGCAAACAATTTTAGGCTCCAAAGGATTATTGACATCCAGGGTAAAATCATTCCCACTTAGCACATAATATAATTGCGGAGAAGCGAGCCTGGCGAGTCCTATTTTGGCCGAGGCAATCTGTCCTTCCAGCTGCGCCATGGCTTCATTACGGTAAGCGCTTAAGAAAGGGTTGATGAGCACCTTAATCTCTTCTTCCTGCTGAAGGACCTCAAAGAGCTGATCATAGTCGGCCTGCATCAGCTCAATCACATGCGGCAATGTGCAATACTTTCCATCCTTATACTTCTTCAGGTACCAGATGATCGCGGTCAGGAAATTAATTGGACTTTCCACAAAAAAATCACCCTGTTTTTTTATCCAGTCCCTGTTCAATCCAAGCATGATGGTTCGGCTGGCTTCAGTAGCATCGGTAATATCCGTCATCGCGGCAGGATCTAGCGGGTTACAACGGTGAGTACGATTGAGGTCATCAAAATTGATTACATAAAACTTAGGTTTAATTTCATACCTGTTAATGTATTTCAAAAGGCAATTGTAGGCAATCACCGAAAGATCGTCATACTTGAAATCATAGATGAACATGCTGAAGCCCTTCCCCATTAACTGATCAATCAGATGACGGATGACAAAATAGGATTTTCCCGCCCCGGGTGTCCCCGCTACCAAAAGTCCCCTAAAAAGATTGATCAGATTGATCCAGCTGTTGCGCCTCTCCCCTTTATAACTATACACAGCAGGAAGATTTACCGAAAACTCATTTTCCAATAGCCGTTCTTCCTGGGGAAAAGTTTCGTTCTCGGAATTAAAAATATCTTTAGATAAGTGCTCTTTTATGACCCGGGAAATCCGTGTTCCCGCTGCCAAAATAAATAGAAAACCAGTACCAGTAACGACCATGTAACTGACCGCTATCGCAATAACAGATTCCCCTAAGAACAAAAGAAATAAAGCCCCAAAATACAGGCAAAGCCCAATCCCCAGATAGATCCAGACCTGTTTCATATTGATGCGTTCCTCCTTCCTTCCATTTACCCCCAGTAAAGAAATGCACAAAAAAATAAGGGAAATTACTTTAGCCCACCACCAGCCCTCAAATAGGGACAACTTTGCTAAGTGGCCAATGATTTTTGTTGTTATCGTTGACTGCAGGCCAAGGGCGTAAAAAAGCTGAAAAAACCTGATATAAAAGTGCAAGAGCAATATAGCGGCACTAATCAATCTGCTGAGATCGAGTATTTTTCTAAGTCCCTGGGTATCTTCACCTGTATTCATAAGCTTATCTGTCTAATTAAGGAATGTTTCTTTGCAGCCCTTTTTTCTTTTTCTTTTTTCTCCTGCGAACGGGCAAAGCAATAGGAGGCTCGTAAGCTGGCTTTTCCATTAAAAAGTGTAACAGATGAGGGCTTGTTGAACTTCGATCGTGATGATGATCGGAAACAAATCCTAAATTTCTGCTGACTGTTTCTGGAAGCATCGACACTTTTGCAGGAACAATATTACCATCTGCTAATCTTTCTAAAACAGCTTTGGCACTGTACTGCTTACCTAGGTCACTTCCATTAAAAACGGTGCGGGTATCGTGGTCTACATAGGTAACGCCATAAATCCTACCCTCATTATTTTCTCTGAAATGGAGCGATACCCCTTCTTTACGCAACCCTTCCATCAACCTCATTCTATTCAGATTCCCTCCCGTTTGTAAAACCCTATTAATAATTTGCTTTAATGGGTCGGCATTTAGTTTGCGCCGCTCAGTGTTAAGGGCAAACTTAGCTTCCACCTTAGCTAAAGTCGGTTTACCCGCAAAAGCGCTGGCTTTAAAGGGAATTCCGATCCGGTTTCCCCCAGCGTCCAAAATAGAATAAACCAATCCCCTTTTTTCGAACATAACCGAACCTTCCACGCCACGGTCCGCAACGATATTAAAATCCCGGAGCACAGCGTTATATTCTGCCAGAGAGGAAAACTTATAATCTCTCAATACTGCAGTAACCACATTATAAATCGAACGCTTTGTGGGCTTGGTTCCATAATCAGCAGCACTGATATTTACCGGAAGGATAACTTGCTCACGTCCCCTCCCCTCGGCTTTGATTAACCCAAATTCTATCTCTATTTCTTTTCTGGCTGTTTCAGATAAAGTTTTCCCGATATTATGCAGGTCCATTCTGGTCGCATCAGACCTTACGTTCGTTGATACAATGTGAATATGCGGGTGACTTACATCCCGATGCTGATAGACCAAAAAAGGCTGATCCGAAAAGCCAATCCGTTCCATATAGGCAGTGGCAATGGATTGAAATACTGCTACGTCAACATTATCTGATCTATCGAAATTGAGCATGATGTGTACAGCATTGGTTTTAATCCGGCTGTTTAATTTAGTCAGGTGTTCAAACCTTGCAACTTTGTGCCTGAGTTCTAATTGCTCAATATCAAGTCCAAACCGATTGGCTAAAATTAGCGTGGCCATACCCTCAGCGACCTTTGATTCATTGTAATTAATCAATCCCCTGATACTACTTCCAGTTAATATCCGCGCAACCATCTCAAAGACAATTGGGTTACCAATTCCAGTAACCGGTCAACCTTTTCTCCTACATTTTTATACAGGTCACTGGTACGCATAAAGTAAAATGACCGCTGGGCCTCGTTTTCTGAAGTATGAAAATGCCGGGTCTGCTGGTTGATATTAACCCCTATTGCTTTCAATTCCTTTCTAATGGAAGTCAACTCTTCCATAGGGAGGTTCATACCCACCTCCCGGGTCAGCATCAGGATTTTTTCTTTAGACAGAATGTTTCTGGCAACCTCGCCTATTGACTGGCAGTTACTCTGCAACTGTATTTTCTCCAGCCGTCTAAAAGTATTTTCATTGACCCTTACGATTATAGGACGAGTCAGTAGCTGGTCTGGTTGCTTGGTTTTCTTTCTGGACATAATCTTGCATTTAAACTGTCTTCAGCATTTTCGAGTTCCGAGGAAAATGCCCGACCTCAAGGGCGCAAGATTCTTTTGTGTATACAAAAATACATCTTGCAAAACACGCGAGTGGTTAAAGTATTCCTGCAGGTAACTCTAAATTGTGGGCTTAACTTCAGCTTTCCTCTGCCCGATATGGTTCCTCAATAAAGGATCTAGGTCGAGGAATCGAAGTAATGATCCGGCGAAGATTTATTCTGATTTGCCGATAATAAGTGAAAGATCCTGGTTTAATTCTTCTTACATTTTTCTCTGAAGTGTTCATAACTGATGCTTTAAAAACAAATCTCGCCAGTATGATTGAATTATATTCACCGCTATCGAACGTAATCCTGTTGTTTTGAGAAGAGTCGTTATTATTTCCTTTGGGGAATTAAATTTAGGCACGACATATAAATAAGCATATATTACATATTGTTAATGTAGTGATATCTTCTTACCCCTTAATAGACTTCACCTTTGTAATAAATATTATACAAATAATTTTTCCTATTCGACAAACTCCTCTAAATAAAATTTACAACGTATAGATATATTTGGCATCACTTAATTAAAAATTTAATGAAATTAAAACATCTAATCTTAACGTTCTTCATCATGGCTGGTATTGCCAGTTGTAAAAAACAAAATGTGGAGCAGAGTTCTCCCGACACCGAAAAGAATCAAAAACAGGTTTCAGATCCTAAAAATCCTTATTCCGTCACTAACATGCGCAGGGCTCTTGCCCGGATTTTAATTGGCGATGTAAAATTGATGAACAATAATGCCCAAAAATATGCCAGGGGAAAAATAATGTTCGGAGGAGCAGGACAGGGATTAACCATCAAAAAAACAATGACTACTGAAGATGGTTATTATATTGCTGAAAATGGAATTAATGCATCACACTACTACATTAAATTTATGCCCCGTGATGCTACTGATATGGATAGGCTAAAAGCAGATCAAAGTTTAATAATCTATCCCTTTCCTCTTGATGCAGAGGTGACACCTTACGAGGGAAATTACCGGGACCCAAGTGTTCCTGCAGGGATTCCAACCTATCAGTATGCCTCCGTTCCGGTGGGATATCTTCCCGGATGTTCCGTACCAGAAACTGGAAGACTTATTTATTCCTGATGAAAGCGAAGATAACATCGTTACTGTAAATGGAGGCGGTGGATCTTCTTTTTCTGTTTCCGGTCAACTCTTGGCTGCTGAATCAATGTGTGGAGAATGGCCGAATGAACCTACTTAACCAGGTGGAGGCGGTGGTGGTCAAGAGGAGGAAGTACCAGTGGTTCCCGACGATTGTGGTGGCGGTGGCAGTAATTGGCCTCCTAATGACCCTAATGTTAATGGTGATGAATGGCGGCCACACGGCAGGATCACTGTATATGACGAAGAACATGGACAAATCGTAGGTGTAGAAGGCATGAAGATAAGAGCCAGACGTTGGTTTACGACCTACCAGGGTTTTACCAACGCTAATGGAGATTATGTGGTTAACGGTTGGTTTACCCGCCCTGCCAATTATTGGCTTAATTTTGAAAGGTATGAATTTGCGGTTATAGAAAACGAAAACTTGTGGACGACAAGGGAAATCGGAGGACCAAAAGTAGAAGCGGCATGGAATGTGCAATTTGATGGGTATGACAAATTTTGCAGCACCATCTTCCGTGCGGCTTTTCATTATTATTATAAAGATATACAGGGATTAACCAGGCCACCGGAAAATGGTTTTTTGAACGTTCAGATGAAATTGCGTGCCATCTTCAGTCCAGACCCTGAGTTTCCTACCAGCGGCGGGAATGCGTCTCCTGCCCGAAGGCTCTTTGGTTGGGGGCAGTTTATACACATTTACCAGCCTAATGGAGTAAACGTAGCTGGTATTTACGCAACAACGATTCACGAACTCGCTCATGCGGTTCATTGGAAACTTGATCAAAGCCATTATAATAATAATGATCTTCCTACAAACCAAATGGCAGAATCGTGGTCCAGGGGCGCTCAGTGGATCTTAACCCGGATGGAATATCCTAATTATCGAGGTGGTGAAGTAGTATTGCCTAAATACACAAATGTTGTTACCGATCTTATTGACGATTTCGGTAGATTTGATAACAATGGATTTGCGGATAACAGCGATAATGTCAGCGGTTATAATATCATACAAATACAGAATGCTTTAATTGGGGCATCAAATGGGACAGAATGGAAAAACAATTTAAAAAATAACTATTAAAACAACACAGAACAACACCTTGATGCGCTCTTTACTGCTTGGGGTTTTTAGCTTATTATTATTTAGTTTTAGTTGTAAGAAGAGAACTGAATACGTACAATATGGGGAGTTTAATTTTGAAAATAAAACTAGTCACCTGGTGGTTTTAAATTATCCAAGCTTTAGTTTTAGTATTCAACCGGGTGAAAGCTTCCTGGTGAAGCAGACACAAGATGGACCAAAGAATCCCACACCAGATTCCTACAGCGAGCCTATTTCAAAACTGATAAACAGGAACACCGCAGAAGTAGTGGTGAAAATTGGTGGAAAATGTTTTATCTCAACCAATCAAAGCGGACACAGTATAGTTAACATCAAAAGTTACAAACCGGAAAAACTTAATGATGTGACATATAAATTCACCTTTACGTTTACGGAAGCAGATTATAATGTTGCAGGGGATTGCAAGTAATAAGGTATTCAAAAATTTCAACAATTCTTCTTCAAGGAATAACCTGAACCTGCTAGAAATAGCAGGTTTTTTGTTTCCATTGAAAGGGGTCTATAAGGAAGTTGATGGCGAAGTAATTTCATTTGCAGTATTAAACTAATGTCTTTCAGATGGAGATAGATAAAACTAATCTTTCAGCTTGGATAAATGAAAAAAGACTAATGAGCAAAAATTGTTAACGCAATATTCATCAACTATAAATAATGCAAAGTTAAATCGGAATAACGAATGGGTCGAGGGCATAAGTAAGTTTGGTTAGCTTTTTATTTTCATGGGTGGGATATATTTTGTGTTTCACATCTTGTTACTATCCATCAAGCATACCTTTTACCCGAGAATTTTAAGAATAAACATTATATAGAATGTAATGTAAAGGCCAATAACCAGTTTGTTAAATCATTTGACATCGAGTATTTCAACGACAAGTACATATTTATAAGTTTAGTTGACAAGTCAGGTAAAGAGTCGTTTGAGGTATTCCGATTCGAAGATTTCCTAAATGACGATGCTTGTTCTAGTGATAAGCAACACAGTCTTCAATTCTACCAAGTACATTAGCGCTCATTGCCTGCATCAATTGAAAATCCTGCAGGCAAGTGTATTGATCAAGTTGCACCTTACTTCTCCATTTAACCGGAGTGCCGAGCATCATCTTCAGCCTAGGGGCAATTGAACCAAATATCCAACGATGAAAGATTATATTAAAGACAGCGTCTCGGTCGATTGGCAACCAATCATGCCTTTGACTGGTCCGGTTTCAGCTTAATGTGATTACAATTAGCGTCCAAACCTGATTATCAGTAAAAAGCTTTAGAAAGAATTGACTAACGAAGCTGGTTAGCTCATAAATTGAAAACTTGCTAATTGAATATGGACGTTACAGAAACACCAACTTGGACGTTTAACAAATATCAATAATGTTTATTTATTTGAACTTTGCAACAACTAAATAGAATAGAGTCTCAGGAATGTAAACGAAAATTAATGCAGAAAATACTTTTGTCTATAACAGTTAACAATTAGTACCTTGTTTATGAATTCATTTTTATCAAGTTATTGAAATGTCCTGTAAATGAAAAAGTATCCGCATAGTGGGATCTGTGTTCAGAATGTTGAACCAATTCCACAGTGGTAGATAGTTTTATAGATTGGTTTTTTGTTCTTCATGATAAATGAAGGCGTATTCTAATCAAATTTTTAACTTTATCATTTCAGCTGTTAATTGATTTTGCAGATCTCTGGAAAAGATTGAAGAAAAGTTTCGCAATTTTTCCAATCTAAATTTTTTATAGCTCAATATGGAAGGTAAGAAGGAAACAATATTTGATAGACTGGTAGTCTCATGTCAATTTAAAAAACACAGAGGATATGAAGAATTCTTTAGTGAACATTTGCTGGGCTTCCAGTTATCTGGCGAAACACATGCTGTTTTTCCTGGAGGTACAGCTGTTATTCCTGAAAACACTATTATATTGATTAGAAAAAACCACCTGATCCGAACGACGAAGTATCCCTCAAGCGCCGGCGAATATAAATTCATCTCCATTAACCTCGATCAGGAAGTCTTACAACAGTATGCATTTGAAAACAAAATTAAGATTGGTGGCAGGTATAAGGGGAGCCAAAGACTATTTTTTGAACCAGACGAATTTCTGAAAAGTTATTTCATTTCTCTTGAGCCGTACATCAATAAAAAAAAGGAAGCTACGCCCAGACTGGCTGATCTGAAAATCCGGGAAGCAATTGAATTGCTTTTGCAGGCCAATTCTGATTTTAAGCAAATATTATTTGATTTCTCCTCACCACATAAAATGGATCTGGAGGATTTTATGAAAAAAAACTATATGTTTAACGTGTCTTTAGAAGCATTCGCACAACTCACCGGACGAAGTCTTTCTGTATTTAAGCGAGACTTTTCCAGGATATTTTCAATGTCCCCAAAAAAATGGCTTCAGGAAAGACGGATGCAGGAAGCACATTATTTAATCAAACATTTAGCACAAAAGCCTACTGATTTCTATTTAGATCTGGGTTTTGAAAACCTTTCACACTTTTATTCTTCGTTTAAAAAAAAATACGGGATTACCACCACTGATCTGAGAAAAGAACACGATTCAATGGTCGAGAACAAGCAATAGAAGCTGTGCATCAATGCTACAAAAGAAATGAAGCAGCAACAATCGGTTAAGTTCCATACAGGTAAGAAAATAAAGTAAGTAGTTCAAGAAACAACGAACCTAAAGCAAAAAAATAAGAAATGAGAATCGATCAAGCAAAGATCCTGATAACGGGTGGTGCCACTGGAATGGGCTATGAAATGGCTAAAATATTCAAACAACAGGGTGCAGAAGTGTTAATTTGTGGCCGAACTGAAAAGACAGTAGTAGAGGCAGCAAAAGAACTGGATATTTTAGGATTCACAGCTGATGTTTCCAATGAGAAGGATGTTGAAAACCTCTTTAGGTTTATCGAGCAAAAATGGGATGGTTTGGATGTATTAATCAATAATGCAGGAATTGGTAGTTTTAGTGAGCTGATTTCAACAACCACCGAAGATTTCACGCGTGTCTGGGACATCAACGTTAAAGGGGCGTTTATGATGGGAAGACAAGCTGCCAAAATATTTATCCGTCAGGACAAAGGCAACATAATCAATATAGGTTCTACTGCAAGCCAGTATGGATTTGCGAACGGGTCTGCCTATGTTGCCAGTAAATTTGCATTAAAGGGTATGACCGAGTGCTGGAGAGCGGAACTTCGAAAGCATAACGTAAGAGTGATGCAGATAAACCCCAGCGAAGTAGTAACTGATTTTGGTGCCAAATCAGGATATGGGTCAGAGAAGAACGAAAAAAAACTAAAAGCAGCTGAAATTGCGCACGTCGCCATATCAATGTTGACAATGAATGATATAGGATTTATTACAGATGCCACTGTATGGGCAACAAATCCGTAATCAAATTAACGCTCATCATCTGGTGAAATCTCTACTACCAGTATAATTCAAAAGCAGTGTATTCAATTGACAATATTCATTTAACAGCATGTTTACAGGAAGAAGATATACACCCTTAGTTTTTTTTAAATGGACGTTGCGGAACACATTATGGATGTTTTTCATTGCAACAGTCCCCACAGTGCTTTATGCCCTGGGCTGGCATTTCCTTTCGCTGCCCTGGCAGCCATTGGCGCTTTTGGGCACCGCTCTAGCCTTTAGTGTCGGTTTTAAGAATAATGCCAGTTACGGCAGGTTATGGGAAGCACGGCAGATTTACGGCGCGATCATAAATGACAGCCGCAGTTTTGCATTCACCTTAAGAGATACTCTGGGGGGCAAGGAAGACAATACAGTTAAGACAATGTTTTACAGACACTTTGCCTGGCTTACTGCATTACGTTTTCAACTTCGGGAATATCGTCCATGGGAAAATACTAAAAACAGGAGTAATCAAAATTTTTCTCAGGGGAATTTTAGTATACCAGAGTGGGAAAGTAATGTGGAGGAGGAGCTCAGGAAATATTTAAATGACGCAGAACTTAACTACATTTTATCCAAGAAAAACAAAGCCACGCAATTAATTGCACTTCAGTCAGAAAATTTGGGAAAACTTAAAAGAAACGGAGATTTAAGCCATATTGAATGGTCCGATCTCCAAAACTGTATCACTCGCCTGATTGATAACCAGGGGAAGGCAGAGCGAATTAAAAACTTTCCCTATCCCCGAAATTTCGAAACGGTAATGACGTTTTTGATGTATATTTTTATTTTACTTCTGCCATTCGGCTTGCTTAAGGAATATGAGTCTTTGGGAAAAGGTACGTTTTTGGAGAACTATACCATCTGGTTTAATATTCCTTTTTCTGCCCTCATAGCCTGGGCTTTTCACATTTTGGACACTATCGGGGAAAGTTCGGTAAACCCTTTCGAAGGGAATGCCAACGATGTGCCCATTACCCAAATCAGCCGCATGCTGGAAATCGACTTGAAGGATATGCTGGATGATAAAAACCTACCAGAACCTTTGGCAGCTCAAAATAATATTTTAATGTAACAGATACTTTTATGACAGAGAGTTTTGTATTTTATTTGGGGCTCGTACTGGTCATTATTTTTGCCATCATGCTTGCAAAAATAATGAAAATTGCCTACCCCATTCTTTTAGTTATTGCCGGACTTTTAATCAGTATCATACCAGGAATTCCCTCTGTTAAGATTGAGCCGGAATTAATTTTTATTATTTTTCTTCCGCCACTTTTGTATGAAGGTGCTTTTCAGGTTTCCTGGAAGGAGATCTGGAAATTGAGAAGAATCATCACAAGCTTTGCATTCATAATTGTCTTTTTAACAGCAATCTCTGTAGCCTTTGTAGCTAATGCTTACATTCCGGGATTTTCGTTAGCCCTCGGATTTGTTTTGGGAGGGATTGTATCTCCTCCAGATGCTGTAAGTACGGGGGCGATCCTCAAATACGTAAAAATACCCAAGAACTATTCCACTGTTCTGGAAGGTGAAAGTCTTTTCAATGATGCCTCCTCTCTGATTATTTTCCGATTTGCATTAGTAGCGGTAGCCACCGGGCAGTTTATATGGCAGGATGCGGCGCTGAGTTTTAGCTGGATGGTTATCGGTGGGATTGGTATCGGTTTAACCCTGGCCTTTATCTTTCTAAAGGTGCATAAATCCTTTCCTACTGATGTCAACATGGACATCATTTTAAGTTTAGCGGCGCCCTATATCATGTATATCGCAGCTGAGGAAGTTCATTCATCAGGTGTATTGTCAGTAGTCAGCGGTGGTTTGTTTCTTTCTATCAGGAGGCATGAATGGCTAAAAACACCCGAATCACGTTTAAAAGGCTTTAACGTTTGGGAAAGCTTTACTTTCCTGATTAACGGTATAGTATTTCTGATTATCGGTCTTGACTTACCGGAGATTACCGAAGGATTGAAAAATGAAGGGATAGGAATTTCAGAGGCAATTGGATACGGATTACTAATTACAATCATTTTGATATTTGTCCGGTTTATTGCGTCCTACGGAGCGGTAATCACCACCTTAATCATGCGTAACTTTATCAAAGTTGCCGACCCAAACCCAGAACGTAAATCTCCTTTACTCTTCGGGTGGACAGGAATGCGCGGTGTGGTTTCATTGGCAGCGGCATTATCGATCCCTGTCACCATTCAAAACGGTCAACCATTTCCACATCGTGACCTTATACTGTTCATCACATTCGTTGTGATTCTACTCACTTTGATAGTTCAGGGACTAACACTTCCCTCATTAATTAAATGGCTAAACATTCCTGTGGAAACGCCTTACCATTTATCGGAAAAGGAAGCCAGTATAGTATTACAAAAAGGGATGAAAGATGTTGCCTTATCCTATCTCAATGAGAACTTTAAAAACAAAGAGGATAAAAATCTGTACATCAAAAACATGATCAACCGGTGGGAGAAAGAGGAAGGTGAAGATTCCATATTTACACTCTCTGATGAAGGCAAGAAAATATATTTTGCAACTATGGAAAAACAGCGTGAATGGCTAAGGGAAGAAAACAGGAATAACCCCTTGATCGATGAAGAGCTTACCAGACATTACCTACTTAAATTAGATTTAGAAGAAGAGCGTTTAAGAATCGAATAGCCTGATGGCAAGGCGACGGGAAAAGAGAACTTGCGGTATAATCATCTTCGTGCTTGGCCGGAGAATAGTTAGCTTTAACGTTGAGTGACTAAATCAAAATAAATACTTAATTAAAAAATTATCGGGTTTATCCCGATTTCTGTTAAAGCTGTAGTAGAACATTTATATTTAACCTAATTCTACAGCGATTAACAATTTGACACAAAATATTGAATGACATAATCTGGTTTCCGGTTCAGAATAAAAAAACAAATTCAGACTTAGTAATCATGAAACAAACACTTAATATCCTTCTTTTAATCGGACTTCTTTTTTCTTGCAAAAGCAAAAACAAAGAAACTTCATCACCATCGAGCAATAGCGGCACACCCGGGAGTACAGGGACATCTGTGGAAGAGTTCAAACGGCTGTTACACGGGGTTTGGATAAAAAGCGATTATATCCAAAGGGTGATCAAATCAAAATCGCCTTATGCGGCCATAGATTTGGCTGAAGGTTTAACTACCATCCATATCGACACCAGTAAGATCAGGGGTGATAGCCTCATTGTGCCTGCCGGGATCAATAATCATGAAGCAGACAAATTTGTTCTCAGGTTCAACCAGGGGAAGTTGCCGGGAAGTTTACAATTCGCAGGCGGATATCTGACTTACTCGATAACGCGTAAGGATACCGTATTGTTATTTTCGAAATACAATAAAGAATCTAAAAAACGTGAAGTCACCCAATATATCAAAGGTGTAAACTCGGTAGATCCTTCTGGTAGTGACATGGATTATTTAATAAATAAAAACCTCGTTTCAGGAAACTACACAATGACCAGTCCTGAAGGAGCGATTAACCACGTGAAATTCTCGAATGACGGAGAGGTAGCCGGGCTCCCAGGCATTAAAACCTATTATATATTGAACGATTTTATTGGCGATCCCATGGACGATTTTGATCAGGTAATCTTTAATCTATACGAAAAGAACCAGCAATCGTACGCTTTTGTGATCACCAACAACACCATTAAATTGTACGACACTAAACCCAATACTGATTCAAGCAAAGTATTATTGTATAAACTAAGATATACCTTAAAAAAAGAAAACTTTTAGTTATTATCAAACATCCCTACTATGAAAATAATTTATCTTCTCGTCCTTTGTACAATGATTTCAATTGATATATTTTCTCAGGGAAATCAGAACACCAAACCAGATATCATACAAAAAACCAACAGTGAAGAGCTAAAGGGAAGAGTAATCCGTGTTACTGATAGCGACATCTCTTTTGTATACGCTGGTGAAACCGCCGAATACGTGATCAAAAAGTCAGATGTTTCGAAAATTATCCATTCCAGTGGAAGAGTGGAGGATTTTTCCCAACAGCCTTCTACCGGGCAGGTGCGCCAGAAAGATCCTATCTCGATGATTGCCAGTCCTGATGAACACCATAACCGGATAGCCATCCTTCCCTTTTCCTTCCTGCTAGATAATCAGCAAGGCGCAGCGGAAATTGGGATCAAGGCACAACAAGATGCCTACAACCTGCTTTCACAGCACTCCTCTGGCTATACGATCCTTGATCCACGGATCACTAACGCGGCATTGCTACAGGCCGGGGTAACCCGCGAAAAACTGATCGGTTTCACGATGAAAAATCTTGGTGATATTTTGGGAGCTGAGTACATCATCGATGGTACAGTAAGCCAGACCAAAGCATATACGACAAGTTCAACCTTTGGTAGCAGTAGTGCAACGGTTAAAACTGATGGGAACAAGGCCAAGGTAACTGACTTTGGCTCATCTAGCACCGAGAGCGAACAACAATATGATGTCAGCGTGACGCTACATATCTATATGGACAACAATGTAAGCCTTTACAGTAACAGTCATAAAGCCTTCTGGACAAATACCGATGGCTCCTACACAGCTCCGTTGGAATTTGTCCTGAAACGTTCCCCACTATATACTAAATGATGGAGTATCATTTGAAAAAAATGCTAATAATCTAAATCTGTAAACTAATCTCAATAACATTATGCTTTCGAAATCCCTAAACACATCCAGCTGCGTGAAGAATGTTTGCCTCACCTCACTAATCCTGCTATTCATCTCTCAAAGTACAATCGCCCAAAGAATTGGAGTAATTGACTCCCCCATTGTTAAACAGAATTTCTGGAACTCGAAACCGGTAAGAATTTCTGCTGTTCCCGTATTATTGATCGCCGGGAGTGCAGCAACGTGGGGTATACGAAAAGATGTACGCAGTTTCCGTAACCGCTACCTACCGACCTTTCGATATCATTATGACGACTATTTACAATATGCCCCCGTAGTTGCGGTACTCGGTTTAAACGCTGCCGGTGTAAAGGGAAAAAACAAAATGGGCAGGGCTTTGGTTTCCTATGCTTTTTCCGCAGTGATCATGGGCTCTGTTGTAAATACAGTGAAGTACACCGCAAAAGTTGAACGCCCCGATGGAAGTTCTAATAATTCCTATCCTTCTGGCCATACAGCAAATTCTTTCATGAATGCTACATTTCTTCATAAAGAATACGGACAATACCGCTCGCCCTTGTATAGCGTAGGTGCCTATACTGCTGCCACTGCTACCGCAGTCGGACGGGAACTGAACAACCGCCACTGGATTTCTGATGTTCTTGCGGGTGCGGGGATCGGGATTCTTTCGACTGAACTCGGGTATGTTGTTGCAGATAAAATTTTCAAAGAAAAAGGACAGCACATCAAACTGACAAATAACCATGTCCCTGTCCAGCTTAAGCCAAGCTTCATTGAGCTCAAACTAGGGTATACACAAGCATTGAGCAAAGATCTAACAGAAAGGTCTGAGGATCTTTTTGCCAAAGGGGGATTTAATTTTGGGATTGAAGGCGCGTGGTTCTTTCATAAGAACTTCGGAGTTGGTGGCGAATTCGCATTTTCCAGTTTCCCGATAAATGATGATAATTTAAAATTCAGCGATGTGGATATTCCCACAATAAGCGATGGGCATTACACACAGCCGATGGGGATCCGGTATATACATGCTGGTCCTTACTTTAGTCTTCCTCTTTCCAGAAATTGGTTTGTAACAGGAAAACTCGGAGCGGGAACAGCTGCGGGGGCAAAGGGAGAGATTATGCTAAATCTAAAAGAAGATTATAGGGAAATTTTCGGATCCAATGAATTGCCATATTACAGATACCAGCCTAAAAGTACATTCAGCTGGTCCGCGGGCGTGGGTATCCAAAAGCAGATAAAAAGGAATATTGGTGTTAAGGCCTATTTAAATTATTTCAATTCGAAAAATGATTTCAAGCTTGACATTATAGATGATATTAATCCCAATGGCGGGTATACTTTTAAGGATTATGGATCCGAGAAAGTCCGGTTCGACAATCTTACCGTGGGGTTGGGTTTGACCGCTTATCTATGGTAATTTCATATAGACAAGATAAAATACTCAACCATGGAAACTTTTTCGCATATAAAGACTGTTTTGGGCATCATTCTGGGCCACAGTATAACGCACGCACTTAAGGGTGCAGTGAAACTCATCGAACATCCTGGCCGAGCAAAAGCATATGCAGTGCACCTCATGTGGGCCTTTTATATGTTTCTGAGTACAGTTTACTTTTGGTGGTTTGAAATACATCTGACGGAAATAAAACATTGGGATTTTGTAAAATACATCTTTCTGGTCGTTTACGTGATTACTTACTTTACGCTTGCAGCAGTGCTTTTTCCTGACGACCTACGTGACTACAAAGATTACAGGGCATATTTTTTCTCCCGAAAAAAATGGTTTTTCGGGATTTTGGCGATCTTGTTTCTATTTGATTCAGTCGACACCTACATCAAAGGACCGAATTACCATTTAGATATGCTAAGGATATATCCTGTAAGGGAATTTATACATCTTGTTGCTTGCATAATTGCGGCAAGGTCAAACAATAAATGGATACAACTTTTCATTGTTTCCGGATTTATTATTTTTCAGTTGGTTTGGATATTACACTACTACATGAACGGGTAATGAGTTTGGTGGGTAAATGGATCGGGATTTACTCACCAAAATATTTTTTGCGAAGTGCACTGATTAGCCCCTGTTCATGAGCACCCAACAGTTCTATAGTTAACAGCTTTTCGAGTCCGCTCTTTTTGGACACACCAAACCCATATTTATCAGGTTTAAAAAGAGGCCCAACCACTGTGAGGAGGTCATTTGAATGGGTATGTTGATGATATTCCAACACAGGGGCGTCTCCGACAATAGCGTGAATTTCTTTGGAAGCCAGGGCTTTTGCAGCCTGGTCTATATTATTATACGATTTTGTTTGGAGACCTGTTTCATAAGCGTATCTTTCTGAAGCACTTCCGGTGAGAATGCCCACGTTTTTCCCGGGCAGATCGTTGACACTATTGATCTGATTTGCGAGCGACTGGGTAGTCATAACACTTGTGACCGAAGAGGTGACATAGGCAACAACCGCGACTCCGCATATAAGCCATATTGCGGAGAAGATTCTACCCACCCATCCAAAGAGATTCTTTCTTTCGGCTTTACCAGAAATGGCTATGGACATTACGTGATAAAAGCTTTCCGCCAGCCCCTCCCTCCACCGCTTAGAAAATTCCTTATCATATTTCCTGTCAAATACAGTGAGGACAACTGTACCCAAAAGGATTAAAAACGCAAGCCAGCAAAAAGTAGTTAGATGGCCTGCATTACCTAAACCGGAAATAATTTCTTTAAAGCTACTGGAGCGATCTTTGGTTGTCATTACACGAAGGCCTGCATCATACCATGGCTGCGTAAAATCAATATTTCTTGCCCTTTCCTGAGTAATAGTAAAATTTGTGACCGCAACATCAAACCTCCCCTCCTCAATCCCGTGCACCAGCTCCTTAAAAGTAGGAACCTGCTGATACTCAAACGACAACTCCAGCCGTTTTGAGAGCGATTCCCATAGTTCAATTGACATCCCGGTAAACCGGCCATCTTTCTTCATAACAAACGGGGGGCTGACATAAACCCCAACCTTTATCTGTGTTTTCGCATCTGGCGTTGATGCTCGTAAATGTGATGTGTAAATACAAATGATCAGCAGTAGCAAATACAGTTTCTTTATCATTTCATAATGCTATTATGATCCGGGAGTTTATACTCTTCAGACTTTAACTCATATTGTTTACGGTACTTTTTACTTTTTTTCAAACCGAATGTTGATAGCAGGCCGCTCAGTTGAGCTTTTATCCAATAATTAAATATAAATTTTTGCTGGTTACGTTCCACGTAGATCACAGACGGTCTGCGGTTGCTGCCAGGCAAGATCAGATTCACTACTAAAGTTTTTACGGCGGGCACAAATTGCCATTTATGGCTATTATTACCGAAAAACTTAATTTTTAAGCCTTCGAAATTAAAATTCATCCTGCCAAGCGCGGCATACTTGTTACCTGACCAGTAGCTATATAGGGTGTCTGCCTGACCAGATTTAATGCCTACCGAAGCCATAGGCATAGACATGCGAGAAAACGCTCTTAAATCCATTTGCGAAAAGTTTACTTTAGCGGTAAAGCCCGACAGAGAATCGGCATAGGATTCTTTATAGGAAAAATGCCTGATCTGACTACTGAATAAACGGGCGCTGAGAACAAGCGCAAGACTATCACCATCCTTACGATTGCTCACATTGAAAATCCTCCCGTGGATATCGGTAAAAGGAATTTCACTCCATTGATTTGATTTAGCCGCCAATTCTTTGTAAATAACGGCGCTACGATGAAGTGCTATCTCATCTATTTGGAATGGCTTTTTTACCATACTGAGGAGTCGGGTGGGCATAGGTTTAATATGACCAGGTTTGGATGGCAGGTGTTTATCCCTTGAAAAATCAAGATTAATATTGTACAAGTTGATCTTATCAACGGAAAACAATGAATCAGTTGCCACGCTGTTGGGTTTAACGCCTGCAAGAGAGACTGAATCGCCCTTTATGCTAATATAATCTTCCTGATACCTGGATGTTTTAAAAAACAACTCCTGGCTCAATGCTGGCTGTAAACCAAATCGCCCAATATCCAGCTTGTTTTTTACGGGATTCCAGGTATAATCGCTGGCATTTGCCTGTATTTTCTTATTGCTGTATGTAATATGGTCACCCTCAAATCTGGTCTTAAATAGAATGCTCTTAAAATCGACTTTTTCATTAATGGTATATCGGAAATCTCTGTCTTTAAAAGCTCCTGAAAGTCCCCCGGAAGTAAGTTGTGCGCTATCCTTAGATAAATGGAAAAGGAGGTCATACCAGCGAAAATCGACTGCTGTACTCAGGGTGATCTTCTGATTGTTTTTCTCCACAAGTCCACTCCGTAACCTCAACCATGAATACGGAACAAGAACTTGTGTATTTTGATGAGCAAATTTTCCATCAATCACATTGAGATCCATTTGGTCATAGCCCAGTAAATACCCAGCCTTTTTCTGGTTATGGACATTTTTTGCAATTAGGTTAAGTGTGCTGGTAAATTTCAGGGTATCATTTTGTTCTTCTCTGGTATAATTCAATATCGCATTGGTGATGTTAACATAACCGATTTGGAAAGACTTGTTTATTTCAGGCAAGTGCGCAGGCTGGCGGACAATTCCTGAATTTGCATGCACATCAATATTTGCACCATTTGCAGAAATTGAGTTTAAAACAAGCTGATTAATATTAGTGGACCGCAGCGATGCTTTAAAAAATAAAGATGGAAGAAGAATCCGTGTGTAACTCTTTTCAGAATCAGCAACAAATGATGCCCCCCTGATCCCCCCCTTGTCATTATTAAAGGAAATATCATGGATCGCTAAGATTGAGTTCGGGCTTTTCAGGGTAAAATTTGTAAGTTTTGTATGAATGTTCGACCATATAAAATAATGTTCAATGGATTTTATATGATCAGCATAGAAGTCATTCACGGCAAAACTAAGTTGCGTTTTACCTGATCGACTGTTAAAAAGCATTTCGTCTATACCTAATTTTCCTAAGCGGACTACGGGTAAACTTTTTCTACGATCAGGCCGCTTTGAGGCGTTATCAGTTGAAAGATTAGCGATTATTTTTTTGACATGTAGCGAATCAATCTGTATTGCTCTGGTTTTACTATAGACGTCCCAGTCAAAAACTTCCCAGTACAGGTGTTCTGCGGTAAACTTAGCTTTATGTAGGTTGAGGTCTACTCTGCGTGCCCAGTTTTCACGGACTCCGCCATTAAATTTATAATCATATAAAGAAAGTAACAAACCTTTGCTTTTTAAATTTACTTTACCAATGCGAAGGTCAGGAATGGCGTGTTTGATATCGACCAGAGAGTCACTCATAAATGCTTTGTTCAGCAGGATTTCAGCATTTAGATCCCGGATATCCAGTTGAAGTGGCACCTTTCTAAATGAACTGTAATGAATATTGCCCTGCCTGATCAACAATCGCTCAACATTGATCATTTGCTTAAACTGGTGCAGCGTCTCATAAAAAACGGGCTTTTTGTTTTCCTTCAGAGCAGAAACCGTTTTTAATCCTTTTTCAGGGTTTCTATTTTTATCGCTCAGGGTAATAATGGGACCTGATAATACGGCCTGGTCCGCATGGATTTTTTTATTCAAAAGTGCTTCCAAATCTATATTTTTCAATGTCATTGCAGGTGCAGAAAAAACAAGCGATTTGTGGGTTTTTAACAAAGATGTCGGGCTATACTGAATATCATGAAATACTACTTTGTTTTGTGAAAGAGAAAACCTAGCTATAGTCAGTTTATGCAAGCTATCTTTGGACAGAAATGTCAGATCCTTGAGATTCATGTTGATACTATCCAAAGTAATCTTTGCAGATTTATCTGAAAGAACCGAAAAATTATAGACATCCAGATTAGCGCTTTTCCCGATTGAATTTTCCTTTTTTTCATTCTGTCCGTTCTGCATTAGAGACGCATTGACTACATGGATCAGCTTAATGTTAATCAGTTTAAATAGCGCATCCTTGTTTCTAACCGTTTGCTGTGAATTGGGAACGGTTTTCTGATTATTCTTATATAAGGTGAGTCTGGGATTTACACATGTTACCGTATCGAGCAGTAGCTGATTTTTCTGGTAGGTTGCGGGAAGATGCTTTGAATTAAATGTAAATCTGTCCGTTGCAAATTTCATTCTTCCTGTATGATTTTCATTTTGCTGATACACTGTTAAGGAATCTACATTAAAGTACTGATTATTACTATTGAATTTTAAGGACTTAAAGTTGACTGTTAACTTATGGTGCGGCAACTCCAGATGTTGTTTTCCAACAGACAGGGAAATTTGATCAGAACCAAAAAGATGCCGATCGTCATTATTTACCTTCACAAAATTCCTGATCACTAGATTAATGTCATTTATGCGGATTGGTTGTTGAGCATTTTGTTTATAGCTGAAAGATGCCCCCTTGACAGACAGATTCCGAAGGTTGAAATACTTTTGGGTTTTTTCAAGAAAAGTAAGTATGTCTGAAGGGCGAAAGGCACCTTTCGATTTGCTAACCTGATGACCAGAAGCCTGAACCCTGATTAATGGACCAATGATTTCCAAACTATCAACGACCACTTTTTTCTTAAAAATCAAATCCCCCCATGAAGCCAATGAAAATTTCAGTTTGGCAATTTTAACATCATAATAAGCGCTTGTTTTTGTTGTATCTATGCTGAACAATCTCGATTTTTCCAGAACAAGGCTTTTGGACCATAAAGAAAGTCTAGCCTTACCAGCATCAAACTGGTACTTGCTATTGGTTTCTTTTGTGACCATGTATTTAACGCTTTCTTTAAACCTGAAAATAACCACAAAGTATAACAACCCCAGGGCCATTAGTATAATTGTAAAAAAAGCCAGGAGGAAAAGTTTGAAACTTTTTTTTAATGTTGTAAAGCTCATTCCAAATTAGTTGCGTAGTAATTGATGATCATTTCTTTTCAACCAGGAATTAAAAATGGTATATCCTACAGCCATGATAATTGCACCCTTGAACATGCCCGTAAATCCCCATGCTGCTAGCCCACCAATTACGCCGATGAAAAGCACTAAAAAAGGAAGCTTTCCTCCGCTCCTGGCAATTAATATTGGTCTGACCAGGGCTTCGGCTAAAAAGAGGCATAGGCCGTACACCGCTACAAAAATAGTTGTTCCTGTTTGCCCATGTGTACTTATCCAGATGATCAATGGCACCCATACAAACAGGGGTCCCATTTGAAGCAAAACCAATATAAAAACCAGTGCAGTTAGCAGAAATTTAAAATGAATACCGGCAATACCAAATCCGATCCAGGATAGAGCAGCAGCAAAAAAAGCAGTTCCTATCACGCCTATTGATACGCCTTTAATTGCATGAGCGGTTGCATCCAGTAAAAGAACGCCATCTCTTTTGCCAAGCAGCCGCTGTAAACCTGAACTGAATGGCTTTAACATATCCTTGCCGCCAGCCAAAAAAATAGCGGAAAGGATAATGCCGGAAATAAGCTGTATCCCGGTTCCCAAAATCCCCATTCCACCTGTAAGTAAATGATGTAATAAATTCTTAATCTGATGTTCATACCCAAAGACCGTTTCCTTTGGATTTTGCTGCAAATGGTGCCAGAAATCAGCTATGCCGTCGCCGGCATAGGGCAGCCGAGTTACCTGTTCAGGCAAGGGTGGAATACCGTGGATTTTGACTTCTTCAACAAAAAAGAACACCTCTTTTACATGCTTTCCCAGTGCGGTAATCATGAAAATAAAAGGCAGGGCAACTATTCCTATCAACACAAGTGAATAAATAAACCCAGCAATTTTTCGCCGGTTGAGGAATAACCTCACTAATTTCTCAAAGGCAGTAGAGAAAGAAGCATAGAAGATAAGTGCAAAAGTAAAAATACAAAAAAACACTTTCAATACTTCGAACAGAGCATAGAGCAATGCCAATAAGGCGAGCATACTTATTACTGTTTCGGCGACACTTCGAGATGGAGTTGAATGGTATTGAATCATATTCTGCTGGTTAAACGCTAATTAATTATATAATAATTGTAGAATTATGCCTTATCCTCAGGCAACTTAAAAAAGCCCCACATCGTCTTTTTATTGAAAATTAAATGTAATAAATAAATGTCGGCTTCGAAAGTATAAAATTCTATAAACCTCTCTAAATCAGACGTTTTACGTAGTCTGTGCCTGATATCAAATGTTGCGCTACTGCCAGCTTATATTTTTTTGGCCAGAAGCTCGAGCACTTGGCGAAGGTAAGTATGCCCCAGTCTCAATCCAGGTTTTGAAATTTGCGACAAACTCTTTGTGGGTTCCCGGGGGCAATTGCCTTCCCTCACCAGGATCCCATCCGCCGACTACCAGTCTGTCAAAACTCACGTGCTCGATCAGCTGCTCCTTACTCTTATGACTATTTTTAGCCGGATCAAGAAGTTGTTTCGCCAACTCCCTTGGTGACTTACCCTCAAATACCATCTTCATGTCAGCAGGTGGCAGGTGCCAGTTGGGATTCCCAGGAGGTGTATGTAGTCCAGTGGAATTGGCCGGTTGATGGCAATTGCTGCATTTCATAGCATAAAGTCCCTTTCCGTCCACACCCCGCTTAGGCAACATGGCGTGGAGATGGCTATCTTCCCCCTGAAGAGGAATGTCCCCGGCTGGATGACAATTAATGCACCGAGGGTGTTTTAGTACCGCATAAACCTGCATAAACGCTTTTACTGAGGTCACGCTATCCTTTTTTGGAGACACAGGCACTCGAGAAGGGCGTACTTCATTATTAAAGGAAACAGCAAATATGCCGGTCGTTATCAGGACCAGGATAATAAGTGCCCCGGACTTTTTCGAAGTCATTTTCTTAAGTAGGTTACTAATCATCTGCGCCTCCTTATTTTTTTTGTGTAAGATTATAGTTCATAAGCGGCAGATTACGGATCCGCTTCCCGGTTGCAGCGAAGATTGCATTGGCAATAGCCGGCGCGGTTGGTGGCACGGAACATTCTCCGACTCCGCCCATTTTACCATCACTTTCAACGATGTAAACGTTTATTTCTGGAGACTCATGCATACGGGCAATCTTGTAGTCGTAAAAATTATTTTGCTGCAGTTTTCCATCCTCCACGGTAATTTCACCGTAAAGGGCCATGGTCAGACCAAAGATAATCCCGCTTTCGGTCTGTGCTTTAACGCCCTCCGGGTTAACCGCTAATCCGCAATCGATGGCACAGTCTATCTTATGCACTTTCACCTGTCCATTCAAAATACTGATCTCTGCGATAGAAGCCACATAACTTCCAAACGCCTCAGCTACTGCTACCCCTTTAAACCGACCCGCAGGTAACACTTTTTTCCAGTTGCCTTTTTCAGCAACCAGATCCAGCGCCGCCAGGTGCCGCGGGTGTTCTTTAAAGAAAGCACGCCTGTACTCGACCGGATCCCGTCCGGCATTGTGCGCGAGCTCATCCATCATCGTTTCCATCACGTACGCAGTGTGGGTATGTCCTACAGAACGGAACCAAAGAACGGGTATCACTTCCTCGGTATTATGCAATCCAACAAAATGATCCGGTACGCTGGTCAGATACGGGGAACCTTTTACGCCTTCGACTGAGGTTTCGTCAATCGGGCTTTTAAGCTCTCCCAATACGTTGGCGGCACCCTTCATTATGGATTGCCCTGCAAGGTTATGTTTCCATGCGATGGGCATCCCGTTCCGGTCAATGCCTGTGGTTACATTATGGACAAAGAAAGGCCGGTAGTATCCGCCTCTTATATCATCCTCCCGGCTCCAAACCATTTTTACAGGTTTACCACAAGCTTTTGCAATATGCACTGCTTCAGAAACAAAGTCTGTTCCCGGTGTTGCCCTTCTGCCAAATCCTCCGCCTAAGAACGGAACGTTAATCTTCACTTTTTCAGGCGACAAGCCCAATATTTTAGCAGCTGATGCTTGTTCAAAAGCTGGCAATTGCGTTCCTGTCCAGATCTCGCAACTATCTTTATCTATTTTTACTGTGCAGTTCAAAGGCTCCATGGGCGCATGGGCCAGATAGGGAAACACGTATTCCGCTTTGATTATTTTTACTGATTTTGACAACGCAGCGGCTGCGTCACCTTTTTTCTGTGCGGTAAACCCATCAGTGGCTGCAAGCTTTTTATAGGCGTTGGTTTGTTTAACTGTCGATAGTCTGGAACCCGTACCGTTTTCCCAAATAACCTTTAAAGCTTTTTTACCTTCTTGGGCTGCATAATAATGATCAGCGATTACGGCAATACCGGTTGGTATTTGAACCACCTGCCTTACGCCGCTTACCGCTTTGGCTCCACTGGCATCGAAGGACTTAACCTTGCCGCCGAAAACGGGCGCATGTGCAACAACGGAGGTTAGCAGACCGGAAAATTGAATATCCATCCCAAAGATTGCCTGGCCATTGGTTTTGACACCTGCATCCAGACGCTTCATACTTTTGCCTATGTATTTCCAATCTGTTTTACCGCGCAATTTCACGTTTTCAGGAACGGGGAAAAGCGCTGCATCTGCAGCCAGTTCACCATAAGTAAATCTATTTTCACCCGCGGTGACAGTACCATTTTCGGTTTTGCATTCCTGAATAGCAACACCCGAGCGCTTCGCTGCCGCCTGAGTTAATAAAATTCTGGCAGTTGCACCTGCATTCCGGTAACGGTCAAATTCAGACCAGGTAGTTGAGGAGCCACCGGTAATCTGTATGCCATAAAGCGTATGATTGAATGCCTTGTCTGCACCACCATGCCTTACCGTGATCTGATCAAGAGCAACATCCAGTTCTTCTGCAAGTAACATGGGAAGTGTGGTCCAGATACCCTGGCCCATTTCAACGTGGGCCAAAAGTACTGTGATGGAATTATCGGTTCCAATATTTAAGAAAGCATTCGGAGCAAATGGAACGCTTGCCGCAGCCTCACTCAAAGCAGCCATTTTATTGGCCGTTGGTATCTTAAAAGAGATTAGCAATCCGCCGGTCAATAAAGCACCCGACTGAATAAAATTACGCCTGTTCATGATTTTGTGCCCTCCCGTTGCATTTCTGCCGCCCGATGTATGGCGGCTCTTATCCTGGGATAGGTGCCACATCTGCAGATGTTACCCGCCATAGCATCATCAATGTCCTGATCACTTGGCGTAGGATTTTCTCTCAGCAATACAACGGCCGACATGATCTGACCAGATTGGCAATATCCGCACTGCGGCACATCAAACTCAATCCATGCCTTTTGAAGAGGATGATCATTTCCAGCAGAAAGTCCCTCAATCGTAGTAATGCGCTTTCCGGCGGCCCTTTCAATTTTGGTGACACATGAACGTACCGCCTCGCCATCGAGATGAACAGTGCAGGCGCCACATTGAGCTACACCGCATCCAAACTTGGTGCCTGTCAGACCAAGCAGATCTCTTAACGCCCAAAGTAGGGGCATCTCCTTAGATGCTTCAATTTCAAATGATTTTTCATTTACATTTAATGTAATCATAGCAGTAGTATTTAAAGGCACGGTAATCCTTTTATCGAATACCTTATTTCATATTTTCGGTCCAATGTGTATCAATTGTATACATCCAGCAGTCAACATGTACAAATCTTTCAACTCTACAAGAGCTGCATCATTAGACCGATACAAAGTACAATTAAATTACTACGAGCTGTATTTGCAAAACGTCCAGTTTAATATTGCTCATAAGTCCGGCAGTCAATACTATGTCATAAAAAGCAGCGGGAAATTAAATTCCATTTTGCATTTTTTCCATCTGACTGATCTAGCGCATGGTGAGGAATCTGTACCCATAAAAGGTATTTATTTTTGTTTTGCTTTGCAGGTCACATAGCTCGCACAAACTAAGAAATTACGCCTGCCTTTACTGTTCTTATGCTTCTCAAATCTGCGCTAAATGTGCAAATAACAAACAAATCCTCCTATTTTGAGAAGCGTAAATGTTTCTTAGGCTTCTATCCAAAGGAAAGAGATGACGTTACATTTCAAAAAGCGGAACGAATAAAAAAGATGTTCTTTCGGCAAAAACCCGGAGCTCTTTCGTTACCGATAAAAGCCTATAGTGGACAAATCTAACACCTGAGCAAAGAATTCTCGGCACTTTTGATTGTAAGATTATTTATATCTTCATTCCTAATTTATTCGATCTATTAACCCCAATCTAGAAAAATTATTATGAAAAAAACGACACAATTACTTTGTATTATTGCTTTATCCTTAATTTTTACTTCGATAAATAGCTTTGCGCAAAAAGGAAATCATATTTATTTAGGCTACGGCGTTGCCTCAGCAGACGCCATTGGCAATGAGCTGGCAGACATCATCGTTACAAGTGCTACAAACGGACAAGTCACTACCACCAACTCGAATTACAGCGGAGCTGTTTTCGCAGGATACAGAGGGTATATCACTGAAAAACTCGAACTCGGCGGAACATTTATTTTTGAGCGGGCAAGTAAAGATGTTTTATCAGGCGGAACTCAAATAGGAAGCGTGGCAACGAATTCTTACACCGTCCTTGCGGAGCTAAAGTATAATTATATCAATGATGAAAGCTTCAGATTACACTCCGGCATTGGGGCGGGCCTTGCCCATAGCCGTATTTCTACTACAGCGGATGCCAGAACCGAAAAAGATAAAATGAATAATTTTGCATATCAGGTGGATGCCATCGGTGTCAGTTTTGGAAATAAAATTAGTATATCCGCGAATGCAGGGTTTGGCTATAAAGGTATTATCAATGCCGTGTTAGCCTACGGATTTTAATTACCAGTAAAAAATATGTGCCAAACAATAGGTCATATTGTTCCTAAATTTCGAATCTTAAACCATAATCAATTGTTATGATTTCTTTCTATCGATCATTATATACGCTCTGCTTCTGCCTGATTTTTAGCGGACAGCTAATGGCGCAGGATGCAAATTACTGGAATTCAAGTTTCGGGCCAGGAGGACTACTGACTCCTGGAGCCACAATAGTTAATGACAGGGATAGCGGATTGTATTATTATAATCCTGCATTGATAGCTCTGCACCCTAAGAATTCAGTTAGTATCTCCACCAGCGTTTATCAACTCGGACAATACAACATCAAAAACGGGGTAGGCATGGGAAAAAACCTTAAATCAACAGGAGTACAAATCATCCCACTGATGGTGTCAGGGAACCTGTTCTTTAAAGGTAAAAAAACCATTGCATTGGGTTATTCCTTGGTGCATGATCCGGTCGGCAACTATCAGGTCACCCAGAGATCCGACAAAAAAATGAATATACTCGACAATTCTTACAGCCCTGGAGATGAAAACTTTGTCGGCCAATATGCTGCACATAACAAAATCAGTAATACAATTGCAAACGGTAGCCTTGCTGTCAAGCTTAATGAAAATTGGTCTGTTGGTCTTACCCTAGAGGCAAAGTTAAGAAGCCAGGACTATGCCGAACAATACAGTGCGCGTGCCCTGATCAATGGTGACGACACAGGTAATGAGATATTACCAATGACAAATATGCAGAGCAGTTATCAGATTAATTATTGGAACATCGGAGTACGTTTTAAGTTCGGTGCCGCCTACGAACATGGGCCACATCATCTGGGTGTAGTGATCACCGCACCTAGGCTGAATATCAAGGGAAATGGAACGATTACCAACGACTTAATCATTGATGACTTACATGCAATTCCGGGGTCCTCACTAATATTAAATGTCCTGGGAAATACCAGGCAGAGCGGATTACCGATAAAATACAGAGATCCCTTCAGTATTGCCCTAGGTTATGGATTTGATTTTGGGAACGGAGGAGAGTTTTTTCTGACTGGAGAATACTTTGCCAAAATAGGCAGATATAACATCGTAAATCCTCAAAATACGACATTTTTGCGTCCAGATAATGAATCTAATAGGAATTTGACTAATGAATTGCTTCAATTCAATGAACAGCGTAAGTCAGTTACTAATTTCAGCATAGGAATTAAACAAGCCTTAAGTTCCAAACTAATTGGATATGCGTCATTAAGGACAGACTTTAATTATAACGATAACGGTGTTACGGTCGACAGTGATTTTAATGGTCACCATCCCAATACTGCTACTTGGAACACCTATCATGGTCAATTTGGAATCAATGTAAAACGAAGGAAAGGGAACCTTCACGCGGGCTTATTGCTATCTTATGGTTCGACTAACCGTTTTGTTCAACCCCTGAATTTTGATACGGCTAATGAAGAAAATCAGCTTCAGGGCTTTGCAAGTACAACAAATGCCCAATATCTTTCAGCAGGTGTCTTAATTGGGTATATTTTCAACCTTTAGCTAAATTGCCTGAATTTATATCATGATATGTTAATTTGATATGCGATGACTAAAAAACTACTATCTACCTACCTTTTGTTAGTGCCCGCGATTTACGCCATGGCCCAGGGTATTTTCTTAAAGCCACCCTCAGAACTTGATTTAAAAATCAATGGGGATATCGTCGCTATGAAAATCCAGGATCAAACAGCTTATTTAGCCTGGCTTGGGGATGGCATTTCTCCAGACTTCCAAATCGGCTCATATGACCTATCCACCAAAGCGATGCAGCCTCCAACAGTGGTAGGCAAAGCTAGTGGCCATCCGATATTTTCTTCTCTTAGGGGAAAAAAATATTTACTATGGAATGATCAAACTGGCAGTATCCAGTATACTGCATTGTCCGGCGGAGAGGCTGGGGCACAACACATTTTACCCAATTCAGGCTCTTTACAACTCTTATCAGCTACTGAAATTAATAGTCAAATAGTTCTGTGTATAGTAAATTCCAAAACAAAAAATGCGGGTCTTTTAGTAGTTAATGCGAATAATGACCTTCAACTTTCAGTAGAGAAAAGCTTCGATATTGCCAAATCAAAGAACATAGAATTTTGTTCTGCAGTTCCTGGAATAGGCCACGCCATAAAAGTTTTCTGGAAAGAACAAAAGCATAAGAACCTCCTTTGCACTACCATTAATCTAGATCTTACTCCTGCGGTAGATCAATCAAACAATATAGTCTCTACCGAGGTTTATCAAGTCGCAGGAATTATATCTTTAAATGACCCTGACAGCCAGCTCATGGTATGGAGGCGGAATGATAAAGATGGCAAATGGTATTATGGCATTATCAGTCAAGGCTTGTTGCGTGACGAGTATGCACCGCTTCCTTATTATCAAGCACCATCTCGGATCCCCCTCATGAGTAAGGATGAAAACGGGAATTTCTATATAGGTACCTCCAGATTGGATAGACAGTTCGTCCTTGGTTCATTTAAATCCTATAACCCTGCACATTGGATTAAAGATTTCCTGCTACCTAACAAAGGTAACTACACGTTAAAAGAAATTGTTATTCCTGGATCTCATGACGCCGGAATGTCGGTTCTAAGTTCAGCGGGGGGTAAAAACCTGAGTATTATTAACGAATGTAATACGCTTACACAGGTACAGAACATAAGAGGACAGCTTCAGTCAGGTATTCGAATGTTTGACCTTCGACTGGATCTGTATAAAGGAGAGTTATATACAAAACACGCTCCCTCGGACTGCATGGAAGACGCCATCGCTGGTGGTTATGGAGAAAAACTGTCCAGTGCATTGCTATCTGTGAAGCAATTTCTAAAAGAGAATGATAGGGAATTTGTTATTCTGAGCTTTTGTCATTTCTGTGATCGAAAAATATCGGTCGCTCAACAAGCTGATTCCATTGAAAAATGGCTAGGTAAAGATTTGTTTTTTGAAAGTCAGGGGAAAGTTTTGAAAGATATAACGCTCAATGATCTATCGGGTAAAGTACTAGTGACTTTTGAAAATTACTCTTTTCCGGATAAAAGCGTGATATTGAATACACTTGTCAAAAAAAGTGGAGCCTTTATTAATTATAAAAGAGCTTATGCGGCCAGTAATGACTTAAATAAGTTATTACTGGCTCAGCAATCCTTCTTTAGTAACATTAAAGATTCTGTCAACGCCAACGACCTTGTCCGACTAGACTGGCAGCTGACTGAAGCAGGTCAGGAAGCGGCCTTTGTATGTAATGATTTTCAATCGCCCAAGTCTAATCCACTTATGGACGGGGCTAAGCTGCTCTTAAATTCGATAAAAAAGAATAAAAGCATTATTGAACTCGCACGTACGGGTAACCAAGTATTAGTAGAAAATTTAGATAAATGGCTAAACGAAGGGCTTATCAATAAAGCGAGTTTTCCGAACATATTATATGTAGATGTGTCTGGCAACTGGATAACAGATTATAGTATCCTGCTCAATGAGCATCCTATTTACAATCAAAAAAAAATTAATAGGTAGGCCGCCTATCTATAATTTTCAAATAAACGAATAAACTCGGGTATGGGTAAAGCATACACTAAAAAACATTACAAACGCAATAAAAAGAATCTTGTATCGATCGACATTCTTTTCATGCATAAACTCAATTAGCTCAAAATCTACAACCTCTAAGTTATGAATAAAAAAAATTTTCATCTTCCAAAAAGCAGGAGAATATTATTTCAAGTTTTGCTGGTGACAGCATCTTTCGCTTTCGCCTGTCGTCAGGAAAATAAAAAAAATCCGAAAAATGAAACGGACTCGATTCCTGTGACTTCTCCCCACTCCATCGATAAAACATATGTCTATAGAGGCGTTTTACCGACAAAATATCACCTCCCCGCGATCGGGTCAATGGTATTGACAATGGCCGAGGGAAAAAATGAAGGAACATTTGTTTATAAGCTAGACTATGGGGAAGTGGTTAATGACAGCGGGAGCGTGGTGCTTCCTTACACCGATCATGGAACATTCAAATCCGAAAATTCCGATGACTGGGGAACGATTTATGTAATGAAAGGTCAACGCCCTTTGCAATTTTATTACCGGCCAACAGATAACAAACTAGCGGAGTTGGATTCAGATAAAAAGCAGATGACTGGGCATGTCCTGACAGGAATAAACCCTGCAGATAGTGCTGAAACCCGTGAAGATGTTTTAGGAAGATATACCGAGAATATGACATTGGGAAATGGCTTGTTATGGTCTGCAATGAACAAAGAAATTATTGATTTAGAGCAAGCGGATGTGAAACTGGAGCCCCTAGCCGAAAAAACAGCAAAAAAGCCAGCCTATATCCTCTTTAACGATGATCAGTCGCTCGCAGAGCTATTTCTCCCTGATTCAAAAAAAGGTTCCATCTTAAAAAGAAAAGGAAACGAAGGTGGATACATATGGTCTGATGGGCGATACGAATTATTTTCATGGAAAGGTTATGTTCTTCGATATAAAGATGGAAAAAATATTTTCGCGGGGGACTAATGTTATAGCAAAGATTCTCTGATGAGTAAATTAGATTTAGGCTATATATTAAGGGTGAGTTTCTAGCAAATACTCGTAAACAATACTTTCAGGCTCCACTTTGCAGCTACTATGAGCAATCGAAATTGCTGCACTTACATTTGTTAAAAAATAGATCGAACCTCATCGCAGCGCAATTACCGGTTCTCACACATTTTCTAAGTTCGCTGTTCAGTGAGCAATGTTAATATAATTATTTTTTATACTTTAGCTATCCGAAGTTAACCTAAAATCCTCAAGGCCTCTTCACAGTCAAAGTACATCCATCGTAAACTATCTAAGCTATTTATCGTCTCACACTTTAATATTTAAATGAATTATATACTACACCAACTTGATAAAAAAATCAACCTACTTAATGCCCTAGATAGAAAACATGAACTAAAAGTTCATTTGCAAGCTAAATTAGAGTTTTACCTTATTTACACATTAGGTTATCTATGGAATAAAAACATCACAAGGGTAACTCAAGAAAAAAAAGAAGAAATTTTAAAAACCATTCTCAAACCATCAATTGGAAGTATTGTATCAATTACCAGAACCCTTGATATAGATGCGGAAATTTTTGGCAACAAAAAACTTAATAAGCTTAGAGAATCAATTGATAAATATCCAAATATTAGAAATGAACAAATAGGTCATGGATATACATTTGAGGATGAAATTAGTTCGTCGATAAATATTTTCAATGAAATTCTAGATTTATTTCAGGACACTAATTCACTATTATTTGCTGAACATGATCTGATATTAGTTACAACGAAAGGAGATAGTTCATATTCGGGAATCAATTATAAATCGAATGGATCAGACTATATGTTATGGAATTGTCCGTTAAAAGTCCAAAAATTTGAACCGAACTCATTGTATATAAAATATAAAAGTGGTGAATACTTTAGAATTTCTCCTTTTATCGTAATAGTTGATGAAAATGAGTTTTATACGTTCTCGTCGATAGAAGAGAAACTTACAGGGAGAACGAAATTTAATCAACTATTGAAAACGGGAAAATTGGTTCTAGAATTACCCGAATTGACTACAATTAATATCTCTGAAGATATTTATAAGATAAAAACCTCAAATGGAACAATCATTAATAAGTTTTCAAAAGATTGGAAGAATTATATCGACGTTGGGATCAGTAATCATGTAATTAACTTCTTAACAAAAAATAACTCGTCAGTATTTGCAACCTTATGGGGGCACGGCGGGATAGGTAAAACTTCTGCAATTCAGAAAGTATGTGAGCAATTAGCAAATAGCGAATATAAGAAATTTGATTACATCATCTTTCTATCTGCAAAGGATAGGTATTACAATTATTATAAGGGTGTTATTGAAGAGATAAGCGGAAATTTTAATACTTTGAAAGAAATTGTTGAGTTTATAAATAGAATTGTCTTTGACAAAGTGGGAAATGTTGACCAACAAGATATCTTGAATTTTGAGGGAAAAGTTTTAATTGTGATTGATGATCTAGAGACATTTAAAAAAGAGGAGAAAAACAACATCACACAATTCATTCAGCAATTAAATATTAATTATCACAAAGTCATTCTTACAACTAGATCAGCAACTTTAATTACTGGAATTGAAATAGAAGCGAATGAATTAACAGAAAATAAAACTTTAGAATTTTTAATATCTGCTGCAAAAAATGAGTTTCCAGAAGTCAATTTTGATAAGGATTTTAAGCTTTTCAAAAAATATTCAAAACAGATTTTTGAGATCACATCCGGTAGGCCCTTGTTTATTCTTCAATTCTTGATCCTCTACACGCAAAATGGCTCAATTAATGAAACGCTACTGATAGATATCAAATCAATAGAGCAAGCAAGGAGCTTTCTTTATGATAGAATATATGATTACTTGTCTAACGATGCTAAGAATATGTTTTTAGCAATGAATTTGCTAGTAAACAATGATGATGACCTAACTGGCCTTCTTGCAAATTTAAAGTTCATCTTAAACAAGGAAGAGGAAACAACTTCGTTTGACAATGCTCTGAATGAATTGATAAAACTTAGAATCGTTGAGAGATTAGATGTTGATTTTTTTAAGGTATATTCTCCGGAAATCCTAAAGTTAATGCGATCTTATTATGAAAAGAAAGGCAAGGAGTATGATGGTGACATTACCAATAGGTACAATTTGATCAAAACAGGTCAAAAACTAGAAACTGATTATGCTTTATTAAAAATAGCAGATTCGAAAAGATTGGATGCTTCAGAAAGTGAAGTTGAAAATCATTACAGAAGAATCATAAAGAGGGAAAGTGCTAAATATGAGGTAAGATTAAAAGCGTTATTTAATTATGCGACCTATTTATTTTCTCAGAATGGAAGGATAGACAAGGCATTAAAATTATTTTCTGATTATTGGCATTGGTTTAAATCAGATTCCGATTTTATTTTGCAGAATTCAAAATTCCATTGGGCTGAGGGTTCTTCGGTTAATAGGTATAAAGCTATCGACATATTAGAGAACTATCTAAGTTTAAGGCCAAAAATTTCTGAAGATAAATATTTATAGATCTTAGGAAGTCAAATGACATACTCAGCAATAATGTTGGTTGATGAAAGAAATGAAATAAAGGACAAAAGGAGATTTAAGGAAATTTCAGAAACACAGTACACTTTTATTTATAGAGAGCAACGTAATACATTTTACAAATTGTATAATTATCCTGGAAGCAGGCTTTACGATCTTGTTAAAGATAAAAATTTGATGGAAATGAATCCTAAATCAAGAAATTTTGTTCTTGACGGACTTACTCATTATACAGAAGTATGCATCAGATTAAATAAACATGATAAAGCAAGAGAAATTTGTGAAAAAGTTATAAACCAAATGCCATCTGATTACCATAAGCCCTTTATTTACAAACTAAATAAGTTAGAAAATATCATTAAAGATGATATAAATGACGAAAAAGATTTAGCAGACTACAGAAACTACGGTGGGGACGAAACTGATTTATCAATAAAATTCAAACAAGCTTTAGAAAGAAAATATAACAATTAAAGTGGAGATTTCGGCTTCTTTGACTAAGTGATTTCGCAGCGGATTGACCAATTTAAGAAAATCCATGCACCACTTCGAACATCTAAGTTATCATTTTCTTTAGATGGTCAGTTTAGGCGGAAACGCGCTGACCTCAAATTCCTAAATAACTCGATCACTGTGAGCGAAATTCACCCCTTCCTTCCACTCTAATTCAAATTGTTATCGCTCCAAAGAATATCTCCTTTTTGCACTTCTGTATTTGGATTCTCCATTGATTAAAGTTATGTATTAATATTATAAGCAAAAAGCCATAACAGAGAAAATGTTATGGCTTTAATAAATCAAAAACATAGGTTATCCTTTAGGTGGGTAAGGATCGTTACCATAGGAATTACGGTCTCTGATCTGCCCGTCTGGGCGATGAATAATAACCTCTGACCTTTGGTTGGTCGCAATTACTCTGGCAATTTGTTGTGCTTGAGATTGTGTTGAAACTACTCTAGTAACTCTGTCATTACCTGCACCGCGTACCGCCCAACTCCCGTTATGGGGTACTACATGTTGATTTTTACTCATTTTATTTCGATTTTTTAACTGATTGAATATATGTTGTTTTTGGACTACGTTTAACTTGCGCATTAGACACAAATCTTTCTGTAGTAGCGCTTTTGTTCACTTTTACCGTTATCTTACTCATTTTCAAATATCTCCTTTCGTTTTTTAAATTTCTATTTGAATCCGAAAAACGAAAATAATTGCTTGAAACTCCATTTTCTTCTTTTCTTGACCATTTCTTTCTGGGACTCTTCGATTGTTGGATGTTCTGATTTTTGATCGTAGTATTTTTCTTTATTTTCTTTATCAATCTTTCTTCCCTGCTGAATTTCCTTATCATCCCAACTTCCGGCGTGTTCAATCCGATTTTTAATAATCCAGTAATGAGATCTACATTTAAACCCCCAGCTTCCTATTGATGGAAATATAGAAATACTATCTCCATAGAACCTTAAATGCCAATCAGTCGGTGAGAACGGAGTAATTACTTCATTCCCACAACCGCAGATGCACTTATGTACCGCAGTCCTGTATTCCATTGTGATATACAAAATCCCTTCCTCTAATGCTTCCGGAATAAATTCAACGAACCTATGCTGCAGTGTCTCCATTTAATAGTTGTGATACGTTAATTGAATAAGTTGTCTGATGTTCTTCGATGAGATCTTGATAAAATTGGCTCAGCTTTTTCCATTTAATTACAGCTAGGATAGCATTGAGTGCATTCAAATCTGCAATTTGTATGTTTGTGGCGTACTCGTTCACCTCGCTCTCTTCTGTCGGTATTCTTTTGTCCAAGTGATCATTTTTAGTAGCGGTTCCCGTTGTAGTTCTTACAATACCAATAAGATGGTCATCAACCAAGGTCACTCCCAGCCCAACATCTATAAAAGAAACATTCATAAATAGAAGTTGATCTATAATAAATTTCCTAGCAGCATTATTATCTATACAAATGAAGACATGGGATGCATCCTTCAACAAATGAATGTTTTCGTTGGAAATATACTCTTGATGCGAAACTATTCCTTTGTGCATTTTTGAATATATATTTGAAAAGTATTCTGCTTTGCATTTTTTCATTTCAAGTTCTTCAAGAGACGGAGCGCCTGGTGAACGAAAAGCATTATGCTGCGAGAAAACATCTGCATCATATAAATGTATCTCTGTAACTGGAGTTTTAGCAACCTGATCGAGAATATATGAACCCGTTCCCCCCATTCCGATGATAACAATTTTCTGCCCCTTTAACTTTGCATTCAACTGAACGATATTCGCCCTACTCGAATTAGTATCAAAATAATTGAAAGTACTATCTCCATTATCATCTCTAAAAGGATTGAAAGGCATAGTGGTGACGTTATTGTCTGCCGATTTTGCAGGGGCAGAAATAAGCTGGGCATACCTTGTAAGTTTATCATAGAAATTATTATAATAACCACATGCAGGCTTGCTCGACAAATAGTGATTGCCTACATAACCTTCTATCAATGGGGTTGCCCGACTATGATTGACGATAGAGCTATATGGCGTTCCATCTTTGTGAAACGGCATCTCCCCCATGAAATAAGCAGTATGATCCGCAGGTTTTGAGATTGAAGTTGGGGAAATTAATGTAAGTGCACTTATAAGTTTGCCATATTTCACCTCCATCTGGGAATTAAGGTAGGGAATATGATGGATGCAAACGTATCCACCTTTCACTTCGAGATCGTAGCCTTCATCTCTGAGGCGCTTTAGATCGGGGCTATGATTTATCAGTTGGTGTTGCATTGAAGATCATTTTATTGGTTACAAAAACATTATCACCCTTTGCCATCTCTCCTTGTGGATTCGGTTTTGGGCCTTTTAGATACGTCACAGTATATGCTTTCTGATCGCTGTTGGCATTCCCTTCTGCAAGGGAAACAACTTGTTCAAAAGAGATTTTTTCCTTATTCCAGGATTTTGGCTTGCCGTTTACAATGATTACAATTTCGTGGTCTACTTTTGTTGAAAAAAAATGCTCAATTCCTGGCCTAGCTAGATCTACACTGGTAGTGTTGCCAATCAACTCATCTTCCCATGGTTTTTTGATACTCAGATAAAGCACGTCTTCAAACGGTATCTTTGCAAGATCCTTTAGCTGTTTACCAGTTATATACTGTTCATACCATTTGTATTGCTTATCATTAATGGTAAGTAAAAGTATATGCTTGAAAAAGAAATTTTCGATTCCTGGCCTCGCCAGATCAACTTTATCATCATCTAAGATCATTTCGTCTTCCCACGGCTTCTTAATAGCTAAGAATAATTCAACTTCTTTCGGGGCATTAACAAGATCTCTTACTTGTCTGCCCGTAATGTATTGTTTAGCCCAATCAAATTTTTTGCCTTCGATGATCAGCGGTAAACTCTTGCTGGCAGTTGTAAGGTCTGCCCCCTTTTCCGTATCTTTCATAACTATATCATTTAATATTACAAATATAAAACAGTTTGCTAAATATATCAAGCAATTGCTAAATATTTATTTGATATAATTAGCAAACGCTTGATAATGTGCTTGATAATTTTTATATTGCTATGAATTAGCTAGCTAAAATTAGCATTTGCTAATTAGAACAAGTCTACTTAACTTTGAACCGTTATGGAAAGTGTAAATAAATCTTTAGGAAAAATTCTAAAAGACGCTCGGGAATTGAAAGGTATCTCATTAAGAGAACTGGAGATCCAATCAGGAATTTCTAATGCCTATCTAAGTCAGTTAGAAAATGACAAGATAAAGAAGCCTTCTGCCAACACTCTATATAGATTGTCTGAATTATTCAACATGAATTTTGATGACCTAATGGTATCTGCGGGTATAGTAGAAAAGAAGAAAGAATCTACCGTACAGACTGGCTGCTTTGCGTTCTCATCAGCAATGGGTGATTTGACAGAGGAAGAGAGGGATAAGATTATCGAATATCTCAAATTTTTACGCCATCAAACGAAGAATGATAAGTGAAAAGAAAAAACAGGACATTGAAAACATTGCTCTAGATGCATTGTATAAGAGCAATTCGCTCGGTGTTTTCCCCACACCTGTAGATCAAATCCTGAAATATGCACAGCTCAGAGTTGATTCTTCCGTTGACTTGAGCAAGCCACCATCAAATTTTTTCTTAAGGAAAGGTCTAGCACTAAAGAGAGGTCTAGCGAAAATAAGAGGGGTTTTGGATCGTACAGAAAAGGTAATTTACCTAGATTTAAATCAACATGTAGCTAAACAGAAATTTGTAAAACTGCATGAAGTTGGGCATGAACTCTGTGGTTGGCAGGGCAATATGCTAAAATATTTAGATGATGACGAAACCCTCGATCCAGACATCAATGATATGTTTGAATCCGAGGCAAATTATTTTGCCTCTTCTGCATTGTTCCAGGTAGATGTCTTTAATGAAAAAGTCAGCGAATACCCTCTTGAACTTGCTGCCTGCCTTCAATTGCAGAAACTATTTGGTGGCTCATTTCATGCAACAATAAGACGATACGTTGAGCGCTCCAAAAAAAGATGCTCCCTACTTGTTCTGAACAAAGAGTCTAAATCTCCTTTTTCAACAACAACTCTTACATTGAGAAATTATTTCCAATCACCTTCATTTAGTAGGGATTTTGGGCAAATTGAATGGGAATCAAATTTTGATTATGATGTACCATTTGTTCAGAATTTTTTGTCAAATAGAAAAATGACAAAAAGTGAGCTGATAATCGAATCTTTAAATGGAGACATTCCCTGCGATTACCATTATTTTGACAATAGCTATAATGTTTTTGTTTTCATGTTCCCAAAAGGAGAAATCATAAAATCACGTACTAGTTTTATACTAACTGACTGATTCCACTAAGCTGCCCCCCTCTTGCTTCTTACAACTCCGTATTTATTACCAAACTCGTTAACGGTCTCTTCATAGACGTCAACTTTATTATTTGAATCTATTACCTCAATAATTACTGCGAAATCCTGCAAATACTTATTGGTTAAAGTTCCCCGAGTGAACAAGCGCAACCTTAGTTCCCAATACCCACACGAAAAACCTCTGGTGAACTCTTTCTCGAATTG
Organism: Pedobacter sp.; assembly: GCF_965279535.1. Lineage (NCBI taxonomy): Bacteria > Pseudomonadati > Bacteroidota > Sphingobacteriia > Sphingobacteriales > Sphingobacteriaceae > Pedobacter > Pedobacter sp. Next base: position 4,703,253 of record NZ_OZ257244.1, on the reverse strand, counting down.
AAGAATCGGATTCCAGGGCAAGTTATACTTTTGGTCAGCATCTACGTTAATTTCCTTGAAGCCCATACCTTGAGCCTTAAATAGTGTTGCACTAACCCTGGCCATGCTATATTCCAAGTCATTAATAGGATTTACAGAAGGATCAAAAACAATTGTCACTTTAACCTTCAACTTAGTGGCAGTGTTAGTTTTGAAAATTGTTGGGATATGAAATCCCAAATATTGGTATTTGGTTTGATCAATGGCACCCTCAAAAAAATAGCTAAAAGCACGCGGAGCCGATATCAGGGAATGTTCAATATCTGGCTCCCCAAAACCAGTGTAGAAATTGTGCGGATTAATTATTGTACTAGGTATGGAACGTTTCTGGGCGAAATGATACAGTAAAGCCTTTATCAGATTGGTAGTCGCTTCAGGGAATGCATCTATTAAACGGACAACATATTGTGAGACAAGTGGTGCCGAAAAACTCGTCCCAACGTCAATCGCGAGCTCACTACCGGTATTATTGATCCCATAGCTTGAAGTTCTTGCAGTTGCCTTATATCCCTTATCCAAATTCCCCCCATGCGTAACGATTTCAGGTTTTAAACCTCCATCAGCACCTGGCCCAATTCTGGAAAATGGTGAGATCTCATTTTTAACAGCCAAACAATTTATGTTGTCGTATTTAGCAATAGATCCTACAGTAATCGCTAATAAGGATTCAGCTGGTGAACCTAGTCTTGACCCATTGTGTCCAAAATGATCATGTGGATATACTCCCAACGGAGTATCAATATTACCCGATGCTACGATAAAAATTACACCATATGTTTTTGACAAATAGTCAATTTGCTTGGCAACTTCAGAATAATCAAAATCTTTTATTGGCTCAGGCTTACCCAAAGAAAGATTATAAACTTTGATTTCCGAGTGATGCTTTTTGACTACTTCTCCAATTATATTCATGAGAGAGAAATCATCTGGGCCAACGCTTCTTCCCAATTTATCTTTACCAAAAACTGTGACATCCATAACTTTACAATATGGAGTGAGGATATTGGAACTTAGACAACTATCGATTTCATCTCCAAAAAGGCATCGACTCGCCACGAAAGTTCCATGATCTTGATCAACATCAACCGCAGATTTTGGAAGATATCTTAAATTGGTCGTAACCAAACTACGAAAAGGAACAGACGAAGATTCTATACCAGAATCAATAATTGCAACTATTGAATTGGAAATAGGAGGATTAACTGTTAACATCCCTGGCAACTTCGAAGCAGGCAATGACCTCTTTACATAAAATGAAGAGTTCAATTCAACTTTATTCACCGTTGAATAAGATTTAACAATATCTTTAATAACAGAATATTCTGTTTTGCAGGTTATGGCAGTTGTGCCATTTGCAAATACTTGGCTCTCCGTTTCGATCGAAAGTTGTTTGAATTCGGACTCTAAATGGTTTAGAATTAAAAACCTTTCCTTTTGGTTTAACGAATTGTATAGATAAATAATAACTGTCAATTCATCTTGCATTCTCTTTAAACCTGATAACTTTTCCTCTACCTCAACTTCTTCGATGTCCTCCAAAATCGCCAGATTGGTCTTCCCAGGATTGCCAGAATCATTTGCATACTTCCTTATCTTATCCTCTAAGGCATTAAAATTATCTTTCGATATTTTTGCGATACAGACATTTTTACGAAACTTATTTAAACTAAGGATCTCAAAACCAAGAGCTTTCAGTTTCGTTTTTTCACTTTTGATTGCAGTAGATTGAGGGGACCTAATATTCAAAAACAGGTACTTACTCCAAGTATAATCCTCCTTTTGAATAAGAGAAGCCTTAACGACAGAACTTCTTTGTAATAAGTAGTTTCCATGGTTAGTATGATCATTTCTTTTGTAAGTTGTCCCCCCCTTGGGTGGCGTAACTTTCTCAAAGCGGATGTTTTCATCCGGGATTCTGTAATGTTTTTTGGGCGTTTGGAGATTCAAGCGTAATTTGGTTTTAAACGAATATAATTTGTTTTTGCGAAAAATTCAACAAAACAGATCCCAAATTTTAACTAAATATTTTGAATGCCTAAATAATTGATTCCGGATAGCTTTGACACGTGCTAAAGGTCGGCTTTTCTTAAAATCCCTTATTGGAACTGTATCGTCCTGCTAAAGGTTGTCATTACCAAATTCTGAAGAACATTTACAATAATTTCTTTTTCCTATACTGGCCCACAACTTTGTTCTTCAACACTTTTTCAAAATTCACGATGGCCTCGCAATGCTCATACAACGTCGATTTTTCGCCGATTAACCCTACAGCAGTTTACCGAGTTGCGTGCTAGTTTTTCAAAACATGTCTTTCATGGATCACAACTAATGTCTTAATTTTGAGTTCGAAAATTGTCCATTAACTACCTTTAGATTTTCAAATAATTGGCAACTTTAGCTAATTCCTGCAAATCAGACAAGAAAAAATTCGAAATCTGTCCAGTAACGGCTACTTTCAGAACTTCCGCAGTTACACAGGTTCGGAAGCCAAATTTAAATCCCCCTCTTAGAATTAGAAGCTAAACGCGTACACAGACCGCATTTGATTAGTATTTAATTTATAAAAGTTGGCAGAACCGCTCTCAATTGTCCATCTTTTACATGGCGCAAGCACCCAGAATTGTTACCTGATGTTTTCCAAGATTAAATTTGAAAAAGAACAACTCCGAATGGAATCATATGAATTGGCTAGACAGCGTTTGACAATATCGGGTATAGCAATATTAGCATGCATAAAACAAGACTAATGATATTCAGCACTGGATTCGTTTTGCACGCCGATTGCGTTTGCCCGCCAAAGGATAAATCCAAGTCTGCCGCAGCATTCTGCCACAAAATATTCCACATCGGCTGGCACGTCATTGACGATACGAAAACGCACTTTGTATTTGGGATTATAGCTGATGTACACGACCAAGTCGTCGTTCGGGAATCCCCATCCGGTCAAAGGCTTGAAATGCACATCCTGCAACTCCTTTGCTAGGCGGATCAATCTCTCATTCATTACCTTGGCAAGTGGCTTTTCGGGCTTAAAATCTGTTTTTAAAATAGGCAGTACGGTCACGGTCATGCGGCAAATTTAACTGCAAAACTAAAAACTCCAAATGCAAAAACGCAAAACATTGACCATCAGAGAAAAAGAAAATTTATTACATCTAATAACTGTTGTTTTATAACTTTATAACAGCCGTCAACGCTCTTCCCGGGATGGGATCGAAAAAAGATGCAGCATATTTGGGTGACGGTGGAAATTAATCCTTTTTGTGTATAGGGTTATTGCTCTTGTGGCACTTGCCGTTTGTCAAAAACCTTTGCTGTACCTTCGAAACATCTCCAATGTTTGGCTATTAATTCGGACTCGTTGCGTCCTTTCATAATTAGTTCATATTGAGATAGATAAGATCAATTGAGAACCCTTTTGTACATTCTGTAGAGTGAATTTGTTTCAAAACATGCGATTTCAATACTTACCCAGAAGGTGTAAGCACACTAACTAAATTTCACAATGCTTCTGCAAAACATGTCTTGATTATTCTTCTGCAAGACTCATCCATTACCTCTAGCATCCGCTGAAATTTCTTTTCTACAATCTCCCAGCTACAGTTACCGTGAATAGGAAATAAATAATTTAAATATAGCGATCGTACTATCTAACGTAAGGTGCAAAACATAAAGCCCAGTAAAATTATCTTAGAGCTTTCATACAAGCCGATATGGAATTCAAGCAAAAAAGAAATGTATCTCCTTCTGAAGCGGTTAAAATACTAGCCAAACATGGTACAGTAGTTAGTATAGATCAAGCAAAACTTATCTTAGATTTCATGTACGAATTTGGTAAATTAGCCTTAGACCAACAAATTAGAAAGGTCAGACCCAATTATTAAATTCCAAATCCTATTGAAATGAAAATTGCAGATTTATATATACGAGTAAGTACGGATGAACAAGCTGAAAAAGGATATTCTCAAAGAAACCAACATGATGTCCTCACGCGTTATTGCGAGATCAACCAGATTAAAGTACGAAATGTAATTTATGAAGACCATTCCGCAAAAACTTTCGAACGCCCGGAATGGAGGAAGCTATTAATAAACATAAAAAACAAAAAATTACAGAGCGAGTTATTGTTATTCACCAAATGGGACAGGTTCAGCAGAAACGCCAGTGACGCATACCAGATGATAAGCATCCTCAGAAGATATGGCGTGGAACCTCAAGCAATAGAACAACCGTTAGATCTCAATGTTCCGGAAAATAAAATGATGCTTGCGGTTTACTTAACTGCGCCGGAAATAGAAAATGATAGGCGTGCACTAAATGTTAAACATGGTCTAAGGCAGGCAAAAAAAGAAGGGCGGTGGATGGGCGCAGCTCCCGCAGGATACGTCAACAAATCATATGAAAATGGCAAAAAATATATCGCAATATCAGAACCCCAGGCAGGCATCCTGAAATGGGCGTTTAATGAGGTAGCAAAGGATTTATACACAGTTGCCGAGATTTGGAGATCTGCTCGCAGAAAAGGACTGCAGATACAGATCAATACCTTTAGGGAAGCTTTGAAAAATGTTGCGTACATGGGAAAGATATTGGTTCCAGCCAACCAATATGAGGCTCCCTATTTAGCCGATGGGAAACACGAGCCACTGATTACCGAATCTCTGTTTTACCGGATACAGGAGATTATCTACAATAGGCAGAAAGAACCTGACAAACGAGGAATACCAAAAGTTTCGAAGAATAAGCTTCCCCTACGAGGTTTTTTGAAATGCCCAAAATGCGACAGACTGCTCACAGGAAGCGCTTCAAAAGGAAGAAATGGATATTTCCACTACTACCACTGCCAATCCTCCTGCGGACCCAGATTCAAGGCTGCTGAGGTGAACCTTGCTTTTGTCAAAGCAATCCGAAAGTATATGCCCAAACCTGGAATGTCCGAACTGTATAGACATGTGGTGTTAGATATCTATTCAGACAGAAACCAAAACATCAATGAACAAAAGAGCCTTTCAAAAAAAATAGAAACTGCAAATAATAGAATTGCAAAAGCAAGGACATTGTTGTTATCAGACGACATAGAAGCCGCTGATTATCGTTTAATTAAACTCGAAGAAGAGTTAAACATTGTAAAATATGAAGCAAAAATAGTCGAACTCAATTCCATGAAAGCTGAGAAGGTAGATGTTGAAGAAATTCTTTACCGAGCCCTTGAAAACCTGAAAAAACTTGATTTTCTGTATCTAGAAGGAGAAAATGATGAAAAAAGAAAAATTATTGGTTCGATCTTTCCGGAAAAATGGATCTACGACGGTATAGAACATCGAACCGGGAAAGAGAATCTAGGAATGGAGCTTATCTACTTATTAAACAACAAGTTAAGTCACAAAAAAACCGGAGTAAAAACTTCTAAAAGTGATTACTCCGGTCAAGTACCCGGAGCCGGAGTCGAACCGGCACGGTTTCCCACAGGTGTTTGAGACCAGCGCGTCTACCAATTCCGCCATCCGGGCATGTGTTAGACGGGGATGCAAATGTAGACAACGAAAGCGAAAATGCAAAAAATATTTTCACTTTGATTTAAAATATTTGATAACCCGCTTACAAACTGTTATTTACATTTTCAGGTCTTTCATCTTTTAGTTTACGATCTACCACAAAAGGGGCAAAAGGCAATAATGAAGCTAAAAATATCAATACCGCTTTACCAAATTTCCATTTTTGTTCTTGCCAGGCCATTACCAGTAAGGCAGCGTACAATACAAACAATAAGCCATGTGCCCAACCGGTATATTTAACGGCTAAAGGCATATCAGCAAAATACTTTAATGGCATAGCTACAAATAATAAAAGCAGGTACGAAATGCCTTCTGCTACGGCCACTTTACGAAATAAGGAAACGGTACTGTTCATGATCTGATTGTTTTGCCCGAAAATACCTTAAAGCAATTGGGCTACAAAAACTAAAATATGTTTTTACACTGTGGTGTCCATCAAAGGTTTATGCCTGCAACTTTTCCTGTATACGGGCAACGTATTTCTGTCTGTAGTAAATATCCTTGATGGTAGCTAAAACATGCTCCTTTTCGGCTGTGCTGGCATCATAGGTCTGTGTTAAATGTTGCAATTCCTCATCCAGTCCTTTTGCAATCTCAGCAACGGCCTCTTTCAATTGATTGGTTTTAGCTGCATCAGGTTCAAATTCCAGGTCCATCAAGGCCTCGTTAATATCCATCATCTCCATTAAAAAAGCCTGAGGCAATTTATACCCTTCGTCTGTTTCTACAATGCCTAAAAGTTCTAAAACGTATTTTAAGCGCCTTTGCTGATGGTTTAACACCTGATATGCCTTGTTGTTCAGCGTAGAGAGTTCAAGCACTTCCTGCTGCTTCTCTTCTGCCTCATTTGCATAAAAATCCGGGTGATACTTCTTGCTGTTCGCATAAAATGCAGATTTAATGCTGTTCTGATCCGGATTAAAAGCTACCGGTATATTATAAAACTCAAAATAATTAGGAAGGGTTTTGTGTTCAGTCATGGGTTCTTAAAATAAAAAAGCCGCCAATGCACCGAAGAAATCAGCACATTGGCGGCAATATTAATCAATAGATTTTACTTCCCGAAGGATTTTAAAATATCATTACCAAAGGCAAACACCATTAAGCTAATCAAAATTACAAAGCCCACAATTTGTGCTCTTTCCAATACTTTTTCGCTTACAGGCTTGCGCTGGATCATTTCAATCAATAAGAACACCACATGTCCACCATCCAAACCCGGGATAGGCAATAAATTCATGAAGGCCAGTGCCATAGAAATTAAACCGGTTAAAGTCCAGAATTTAATCCAGTCAAAAGTACTACCGTATACTTTAGCAATACCAATCGGACTGCTGATGTTTCTTGCACTTACTTTACCGGTTAACATCTTCCCGATACCTTTTGCGTTATCGGCAAAAGTGCTCCAGGCCATGTTTAAACCAATTGGAAGAGATTCAAAAAAAGAATAGTCAACATGCGCTATAGGCAATGCCGCCATCTTCGGACCAACACCAATCACACCCTCTGCCGTTACCGGAACACTGAAGTTCATCAGCTGGCCTTTACGAATCGCTTTGATCTCAACCTTACGGCCTGCATTCCTTGATACTTCGTCTTTAAATTCATCAAAAAAGGTAACAGCTTTATTGTTTACACTAATTATGCTATCTCCAGGTTTAATTCCTGCTGTGTATGCCGGATAAACTGGTGCTTCTACCTTTCTGTTAAAAAGCTTATCAAAAAACGATGGCCCGCTATTTTCATCAGGAGCGCCCACAGTCTTCAAACTTTGCATCCTGTAGCGCGGAGAAATAAAATTATCCTTCTCGTTTTTAGAGATTTTATTCAACACATTATCAGGAACCGTTACATACAGGGTTTTGTCGCCCCTCAATACAGTTAGCTGTGCATCACCAAATAAAACTTTGGAACTAATCAAATCGCCAAACTTAATCAGTTTTACCCCGTTAATTGCAAGCACCCGGTCGCCGTTTTTAAGCCCAATCTCTTTACCTATATTACCCACAGCAATACCATCATTAAGCTTATTATTAATGATATAATCTTGCCCGTAAGAGAATGTAAGCATCCAGAAGATTACGATACCCACAATTACGTTAACGATAATTCCGCCAAGCATTACAATAAGTCGCTGCCAGGCTGGTTTTGACCGGAACTCCCAGGGTTGTGCGGGTTGAGCCATTTGCTCGGTATCCATACTTTCGTCAATCATACCGGCAATTTTAACATAGCCCCCTAGCGGAAGCCATCCAACGCCATATTCTACACCACCTCTTTTAAAACTGAAGAGTTTAAAACCCCAAGCATCAAAGAAAAGGTAAAATTTCTCCACTTTTATGCCAAATGCCCTTGCCGCTAAGAAATGTCCCAATTCGTGTAGAATTACCAATATCGACAATCCGAGCAGAAGCTGCCCCGCCATAATCAATCCATTCATATTTACTTTATATTTTGATGTTAGATGTTAAAATATACTTTTTGTTACCAATTCGGCCGCTAAGATACGGCTATGTTTGTCAGTTTCTAAATAATCGTTCAATTGTGGTTTTTCAATGAACTTTATTTCCTGCATGCAATGCGCTATAACTTCACTCATTTCTAAAAATCCAACTTTGTCTTTTAAAAAGGATTCAACCATCACTTCATTAGCAGCGTTTAAAATGCAGGGCATATTCCCGCCTTTTTTCAATGCTGTGTAGGCCAAATCTAAATTCTTAAACGTATTAAGGTCGGGCTGCTGAAAGCTGAAATTAGGGTAATCCAGGAAATTAAAACGTTTAAAATTGTTTTTTAGCCTGTTGGGATAAGTAAAAGCATACTGAATAGGCAGTTTCATATCCGGGACACCCATTTGGGCCTTCATAGAACCATCTGTAAATTGTACAATGGAGTGGATAATGGATTGTGGATGAACAACGACATCAATCTGATCTACCGCTAAATTGAACAACCATTTGGCTTCGATTACCTCTAAACCTTTGTTCATTAAAGTTGCCGAGTCGATGGTAATCTTTGCCCCCATCACCCAGTTGGGATGTTTTAGCGCTTGTTCTTTTTTAACTGTCGATAAAAAGGACTTATCTTTTCCTAAAAAGGGGCCGCCTGATGCAGTGAGATAAATTTTCTCGATTTCGTTGTGTTCTTCACCAACCAGGCATTGAAAAATAGCCGAATGCTCTGAATCAACCGGAAGAATTTTAATCTTATGTTCTGCGGCAAGCTGCGTGATTAACTCCCCTGCTACCACCAACGTTTCTTTATTGGCAAGGGCGATATTTTTCCCGGCCTGAATGGCTGCAATAGTCGGCTTTAAACCCACCGACCCCATTAAGGCAGTTAATACCACATCACTCGAAGGGTAAGCAGCAACCTCGGTTAATGCAGCCTCTCCAGCCAATACCCGAATATCGGATCCGGCTAATGATTCTTTAACGTACGCATACTGACTTTCATCACAAATCACAACCGCCTCGGGCTTAAACTCCCTGGCTTGTTGAATTAGCAATTCTGCATTTTTTAATGCAGATAATACCGATACCTTAAAAATGCCTGGATTATCCCTCACCACTTCTAAGGCCTGCGTACCTATACTCCCTGTAGAACCTAAAATGGTTATGGTTTTTACAGTATCTATTGTTTTATTGTTCAAATTCTTATTTCTATCGCAATGTGGAACAAGTGTTTAATTGCGTAATTCTCTAATTGCTTAATTGTTTGATTGCTGTTCTTTCTATCGCTACCAAATGCTCAAATATATTGTTGTGATCTTATCAAGCGTCTAAATTTTTGGATTGAGCGTGTAAACAAACTGACTAAGCAGTTAAACAACTAACTGGCTAAACAATAGATTTAACCAACAATATACCCTTCCAGTCCCTCAGCCAACTTCCTGTCATTACTCAACCTGGGCACTTTGTTCTGACCACCCAGTTTTCCTTCACTTTTCATATAATTTACAAAAGCATCCTTCTGTAAACTACGAATAATAAGTGGCTGTAAAATGTTTCCTTCTATGAGGTCAAAATAGTAAATATTTTTCTGTTGCAAAGCCTGATCTACTTTTTTACTGAAAGCTCCCATATCTTTCGGTGGATTAGCGAATTCGATAAACCACTCGTGATAAGGCAATTCTCCTGGTACAGGATTAACCTGAGGCGCCACAGTAAATTCAGTTATGCTCACTTGTTCTTCATTGGCAACAGTTAGTAAAGCATGCTCTACCTCTTCCCCTATTACGTGCTCACCAAAAGCAGAAATAAAATGTTTGATCCTACCGGTAACTACAATTTTATAAGGATTTTTAGATACAAACTTAACCGTATCGCCAATGCTATAACCCCATAACCCTGCATTCGTATTTAAAATTAAAGCATAATTTTGCTCCAGCTCCACTTCCCCCAATGATAAACGTGTGGGGTTATCATTATAATATTCATCAGCAGGAATAAATTCATAAAAAATCCCTGCATCTGCTAATAAGAGCAAGCCTTTATCTTTTTGCGAATCCTGATAGGCAATAAATCCCTCAGATGCCGGATAGGTTTCAATAGAATCGATCTTTTTACCAATGCTCTGCTCTATTTTAGCCCGGTAAGGTTCAAAATTTACGCCTCCATAAATAAAGAGACTAAAATTTTTAAAGATTTCCGCAATCTTCTTTCCTCCTGCCTGTTCCGATAACTTATCAAAATACATCTGCGCCCAGGGCGGGATTCCAGAAATGAGGGTCATGTTTTCGTTGATCGTTTCATTTACAATGGCATCTACCTTTTGTTCCCAATCTTCAATACAATTGGTTTCATAAGAGGGTAACCTGTTTTTTTGCAGATAGGCTGGAACATGGTGCGCCACAATTCCAGATAAACGGCCAATGTTTATTCCGTGTTTTTTCGTTAAAATCGGGCTTCCCTGCAGGAAGATCATCTTACCATTTACGAAATCTGTTTTTCCTGTTTCGTGAATATACGTCAAAATGGCGTTCCGGGCAGCTTTAATATGCTCAGGCATCGATTCTTTAGAAAGTGGAATGTATTTTACACCAGAGGTTGTACCTGAAGTTTTCGCAAAATACTGGGGCTTCCCTTTCCATAATACATCGGCTTCACCCGCAACCACACGATCTACATAAGGTTTTAAGCCCTCATAATCCTGTACAGGAACATGCTTTTTAAAATCAGCATAGTTTTGGATTTCAGCAAAATGATGATCCCTTCCAAATGCCGTATGTTTTGCATCTTTAAGCAATTGGAGCAGAATTTTTTGTTGTGCATTTACTGCATTATGCTTCCATTTGTTGATTTGCCAAACTGCAAATGCCGCAAAGGGCTTACTTAATGCTGCTTTTATCCCCATGTTTAATGATTAAATAATAAAATGAGTGACTGATTAAATGAATAACTGGTTGTGCGAATGAATGATGTGGGAGGTCGAGCTTTTAAACGATATTATGCAAAATATCCGGATGCTCATCTCCTTTATATTCACCTGCAATTTTACGATAAGCCACCGTTAAAGCTACACTCGATAAAGGTACAATGATAAATGAGCTTAAAATATTTACTATAAAGGCAATGAGTGGCCACTGTAAATAATTAAGAAGTAGATAAATTAAATAGCCCCCACCTAGAACCACCAAAAGCAATAAAATTTTGGTAAAATTCCCTTTAGTAATGGCTAAACTTAATTTAATCGATTCAAATGGTTTAGAACCCTTATCTATAATGAAAAAGGGGAAGAAAGAAATTCTTAACCAGGTAATAAAAATAGCAATAATACCTACTGAAATGGCCACATTTTTAACTACATCGATGTTAATACCGGTGTAGATAAATGGAAACGCAACTAAAATTACCACGAGGTATACACCAAAAATGCAACCCACAAAATAAAGGGTAGCCACCAGGAAACGGATAATCTGCAATCTGGTGGGTAGCGTATCTACAATCTTTACATCGTGCTCTTCATCATCCATCAGGTGAAATATATACTTGAACAGCGAAAGATTAATGGTAAAGTAAAGAAATACAAATATGATAACCATCGCTACACTCAAAGCTTTGCTCACATCTTTAATGAAAAAAGCCATTAAACTGGATGCACTTGCCGTGATAAACATCAGAAAGCATAGTGTAGCAATAGAAAAATAGTGTTTTTTCAGGATGCCCCATGCCTTTTGAATCACTTCATTTACGGCGAATGTACTTTCTTTTAGGTAATTGATCATTGCTGTTTAAATATTACTCTTTTAAATAAATCCTGTATGAAGCCTAAACCATAAGCAGTTAACTGGATGAATGAAGATATAATGCTCAAAAATGCAACTTTTAAAGATTTATTTACAGACCAGGAGTGAAAAAATATTAACAAAAAGTATAATAACAGTAAAAAATTGCTAACAACTGCTAAAGGCCAGTAAAACAGGTTACATAAAATGACAAAGCCGATAAATAATGTAAAGGCCGCCGGAAAAAAATGAACCAATTTTAACTGTTTAGGAAAGTGTTTATAAATATTAATCCTCGCCCGTCCGAAAAAGTGCAATTGCTTGTAAAACTGACTAAAACTCGTCCTTCTTTTATGGTAAACTTTCGCGTCGGGAATTAAACCAATCTTAAATCCATTTTCGTGAATCCGGATGCTGTATTCAATATCCTCTCCTAATCGTGTTAAAATAAATCCACCAACTTTTTCCCATGCTTGTCGCGAAACACCCATATTAAAGCTACGGGGATGAAACTGCCCCACATGCTTTTTATTTCCACGGATTCCGCCTGTAGTAAATGGGGAAGTCATCGCATAGCTGATGGCTTTTTGCACCGGGGTAAAGCTATCATGTGCAGCATCAGGCCCACCATAAGCATCTAAATGATGTTCGTAAAGATAATTCTTTACCGTTTCCAGATAATCAGCTGGAATTAAACAGTCTGAATCGAAAATGATGAAATACTCTCCATTTGCCCTTTCAAAGCCAAAGTTACGCGCAAAGCCCTGTCCGGCATTTTCTTTAAAGAAATATTTAACATCTAATTTATTGGCATACCCCTCTACAATTGCACGGGCATCATTTTTAGAACCATCTTCTATAACCAAAACCTCAAACTGGGTGTACGTTTGCTTGGTTAATGTATGTAAAAGCTCGTCTATCTCTTGCGGACGATTGTAAAGTGGTATAATGATGGAGAAAAACATATGTGGAAGCTAAAAGCTGAAAAACCGAAGCCAAAAGCTAATGCTTTTAAGCTTTAATCCTGCTGCTTATTTAAGTTCTTTTTCTATTAAATACTGGTTTCTTTCAGGTGCATTACGCGAGAGTAACTCCGCAATAAATCCGGCCAAAAACATTTGCGAACCAACAACTATTGCCACTAATGACAAATAAAATAAAGGTTGCTGGGTAACATCGCGGTAGGGTAACTCTTTCCAGATCAGATATTGCTTTTCTGCCAGAATATAAAGTGAGAAAATGATACCAATAAAGAAACTTAACACACCTAAAGAGCCGAAAAAATGCATCGGCCGCTTGCCAAATTTGCCCACAAAGAAAATAGACAACAAATCTAAAAACCCGTTGATGAACCTGCTGAAGCCAAATTTAGTTGTACCGTATTTTCTGGCGCGATGTTCTACTACCTGCTCCGAAATTTTGCTAAATCCAGCCCATTTCGCTATTACAGGAATATACCGGTGCATTTCGCCATAAACCTCTATGGTTTTGATTACATCACTGCGGTAAGCTTTTAAACCACAATTAAAATCGTTTAACTGAATGCCACTCATTTTACGGGTAGCCGCATTGAAAAGCTTCGTAGGAACGGTTTTGGTAATCGGATCGTAGCGCTTTTTCTTCCAGCCCGAAATCAAATCGAGTTTCTCTTCTTTAATCCGGCGGTATAGTTCTGGTATTTCATCCGGACTGTCCTGTAAATCGGCATCCATCGTAATCACAACATCACCCTGGGTAACTTCGAAACCTACATTTAAAGCCGCAGATTTACCGTAATTCCTTCTAAATTTAATCCCTTTAATTGCAGGATTTTGTGCTCTCAACTCTTCGATTACTTCCCAAGACCGGTCTGTACTGCCATCATCAACCAGTACAATTTCATAGCTGAAATTATTGGCAGACATTACCTGGTCAATCCAGGAGGTTAATTCGGGTAAAGATTCGTCTTCGTTATATAAGGGTACTACAACTGATATATCCATTTTTTAAGCGTAAACCCAACAAAATTTATCTGCCAGGGCCTGGTTTAAATTAAAACGTGCAAATTTCATCAAATTAAATGATAAAACCTGCACGTTCAAAATTTTTAAACTGTATTATAATTTTAAGCTTCTACCGGAGGTTGGGTATTAAATGAAACAGGTGCTTTTTTCTTCAATATTGCAGATAAAATTAGTGACAATACGCCATACATCGCAATAGAAACACCAAAGCTGGTTAGAATATTTTTAAAACTTGGCTCTAGTTTTTCTTCCATATTACCAGATTTGGCTAATGCCTCTTCTATTTCTTCTTTACCCAAACCAAATTTTTCCATCATGTTAACTTGCGCTTCTTTAATCGCAGCTGCAGCTTTTTGAGGTAAATCCGGATCAATAAACTTCATCAAAATTACATTGTATAATGTTGCGGTAATGGCTAAAATCAAGGAAATAATCAGAAATGCTTTAAAAGCTTCTCCGAAAGTCCAATAGCCGCCAACCTCTTTTCTAATGTTAATTCCAACTACAACAAGTAAAGCAATAAATAAAACGAAAATACCCAGTTGTGCTATAATACTGGTATAAATTAATACCGGATCGATAAAATGAATGGCTATAGAAATTACTAACGAAATAGCAGCTAGCATAAAGCCGTTCTTTAATGATAATTTTGAGATAAGCGTACTTTTGTCCATAATTAAATTTTAATTTAGTTATTAATAGTGGTAATTAATATATAAGTAGCCACATCGAACGATTTGTTACGACTAAACTGAATTATTTCTTTCTTTGTTTCTTCACTACCCTCTACATCTAGAAAAAAAGCCATAAAAGGTACAAACAGGTCTTTCATTTCTTCGCTAACATTGAGCTTTTCTGCAGTTTTGGTAATTTCCTGTATGCTGCTTTCGGCCAACTGCTGGTTACTGATCAACTCTTCATAAATTTCAAATTCATCCTGAAACTCATCATCTTCAACCAATAAGAACTCTTTTAAGAAATCGCCCAATTCTGGTTCTAAGCCCTCATCATGGCACTCTTTAATGTAAAGCAAAAGATTTAGAAGCTCTGTACCCCTATCGATAGTTTCTTCTTCTATATTGGCCCACTCATCACTTTCCAGATAATCGTCTTCTAACTTCTGCACATCACTAGCGAAGAAATTAACCATTAAAAGATCAAAGAATACTTCACGCAATTCTTCAAATTTTGGATGTGAATCAAATACCGCATCAAAAGCCGTTACCTTATCTAAAAAGTTAAGATCAAGCTCAAAAGCAGCCACTAATTCCTGCTCAAACCCTTCTACATTTACTGATGATACCTCAGCATATTTATTAATCGATGCACTTAATGCACTTTTTACTCTGTTATCCATATTGAGGATTTTTAGCTATTATTTAAACTGTCTGACTATTTGAAAACGCAACTGAAACAATCGTTTTAAGTTTTAAACTTTCCAGCTTTGCGCCTTATTATAAACCAAAAGTGCTTTTCCGGTAAGCGTTGTACCTAAAAGCGGGCTATTAGCCGATTTGGAATAATTACTTGCTACGTTATACTCCCATTTTTGGGTCGAACTAAAGATAGTAAAATTCGCTTCCTCTCCTTCTTTCAGCACCGGAACTTTTAAATTTAATAGTTTACGGGGATTGATGCTTAGTTTTTCAGCAATTAACCCTTCTTCCAAACCGGCCTTAATTAACAATGGAAGAACCGTTTGTAAAGCAATAATGCCATAGTGGGCAATTTCAAACTCCACATTTTTAAATTCGATCTCTTCTGGCCTGTGTTGTGAAGTAATCGCATCTATTGTTCCATCCTTTAAACCGGCAATTAAAGCTTTTACATCCGCTTTGCTCCTTAAAGGAGGCTTCACCTTGTAATTACTATCAAAATCGCTTAACAGCTCTTCGGTAAACACCAAATGGTGCGCCGTCACATCGCAGGTAATTTTTACGCCTTCTTTTTTTGCCTTACGGATCAGTGCAACCGATCCTGCCGTAGAAACATTGCTGATGTGAATTTTAGTATCGTTATAGCTTGCTAAAAAAATATCTCTTGAGATGTGCATTTCCTCGGCCAGTGGGGGTAATCCCTTCATACCCAGCAACACACTGTTTTTACTTTCGTTAATCTGAGATTTACCTGCTATAGATTTATTTTCAGGATAAACCATAAGTAATGCATCAAATCCTTTAGCATATTGAAGAGCTCTGCTCATAAACCCATCATCCTGAATCCCCTTGTCACCATCAGAAAAAGCCACTGCACCTGCCTGCTGCATATCAAAAAGCTCAGCCAATTCTTTCGCTTCTCGATTTTGACTGATCGCTCCGACAGGAAATACATCAACTAAATTATATTTTGCCCGGTTAAGAATGTACTCCACCTGAGATTTTGACTGCACAACCGGATTGGTTTGTGGTAAAACAGCTAATCCGGTAAAACCACCCGCCTGAGCCGCAGCGGTAAGTGTTTGTATATCTTCCTTGGTTTCAAAACCCGGATCCCCAGCAGCAGAGTTCAGATCAAAAAAACCTGGCGACCAAAAAGCTCCCTCAGCTTCGAAAACTTCTTCCCCTTTCCCGGCACTGAGCTGACCGATTTGCTTGATTTTGCCATCTGCTATTCTCACATCGCATTTTTGCTTATAAAATTCACTCTGAGGATCGGCGATAGTTGCTTGCTTAATAAGGAGATTCATATTGTTTTTTTATTGTTATTTAAAAATCGGATGAGCAATATTTCTGCTGCAATAAAAATCAGCGACAAAATTAGGCAAAGTTTCCATAATGTTTGCCCAATTTGATTAACGCCCGAAATTAATTTAACGGCATCTTTATCGGCATCAAAAATTTTGAATTTATCTTTATCGGTTAATAAACCTAAATCATCAGTACTCAGATAATGCATATCTGATTCGCTCCTACGCTGATTAAAACTATAAACAGCAAGTACTGAATCTGCCAGCATTAAATTGTAAAAGCCCGCGGCCTTAATTTGATCGGCCAAATAAATTGTAGTTTTTCCTCCGGCTTGTCTAAGTTCCGGAATCATCTCGAAAGATGCCGATTTCAATTTTAAAGTTTGGTTTTTGCCTAAGCTGATGTTTTTGCCAGATAGTGCATGGTCAGCTCCTAAATGATAATACACACTTTCTTCCATACCGCTGCTCAAAGCCATGCGGTACATTAAAGGTACAAACACAGGATGCCTGGCTAAATTACCATCCTTTTCAGTTAAACCACTTGCCGATAAATAAATATTACCATTCCCCAAATCATACTTACTTAAAAACGATCTCCCGGCAGAAAACTGCATAATATCTTCTTTACTTGATTGACTACTCCCAAAAGTAAAGAATCGGTTCACACTTGGTAAATCCAGATTTTTAGGTATTTCTTCAAATACAGTTTTGAAAATAGGATTTTCGAGATCTATTTTCTCTACCTGGGTTGCTGTGGTGTTGAGTTGCTTAATGACCGGGAGTCCAAGCGCAGTCAGAAAAGTGTTGTATGAATTAACTGCTGCATCCAGGTCAGGAAAGATTACAACTGAACCTCCATTATTCAAATAGCTTTTTAATTGTTGAGACAAACCGCTTGATGGATTATTGAGTCCATTTAAAATAATGAGCCCATAATTGCCAAAACCATTATAATTGATATTACTTTCGGCATTTTCTGTAAGCTGATAGTAAGTATCTGTTGCAAAAAGTGTTTTAATGTAGTTTCCGGCATGTGCTCCGTTGATACTTAATACACGAAGATGATCATCTACTTTAAAGCTAAAAGAAAGGGTGTCATCAAACGTAATGGGAAAATCTTTAATACTCACAATGCCTTTTTGCCAGCCAGCAGTTAAGCCAGAAAAATTTAGCGTATCTCTCACGCTTTTTCCGGCACCGATACTCACTGCACCCAATCCCTTTTGTTGATTATTAATCATGAGCTTCAGCGGAATATTTGTTGCATCCTCCTCTGCGTAATTCTTCAACTGCACAACAATTCTTTCATTAGCCTGAGGCTGATGGTTAGGCGACAACATCCACACGCTATCTACCGCTACGTTTGGTAGCGCTGAAGCATTAACTTTTAAAAATGAATATTGAATGCCAGGCTTGCCAGCAAGTTTTTTACCTGTAGAAGTATTTTTTTGAAAATCAGAGATGACGAAACTATATAAGTTAGTTGTACCGCTTAAAATGTTCCCTTGCCGGTTAATTACCTGCTGCAATGTTCTGCTTGCTGCAGAGATTTGCACTTCATCCAGAGCCTTTAAAAATTCTTCTTTATTTAATAATCGCTGATGTTTGCCCTCAAAATCATTGGTTAATAGCTGAAAACGATCATTCAGTCCAAAACCCTTCACCAGTTCCTTAGCTCTTCTTTTGGCTTCATCTAATAAACTTCCATCCTTATTAAGCGCATCCATGCTGTATGAATTATCAATATAGATGCTTACCGAGTTGCCCAGTCTAGTTGTTTTTTGTTCGCCGGCAGGAATATACGGTTGTGCAAAGGCCAACACCAAAAATGTAATTGCCAATATCCTTGTCAAAAGGATTAATAAGTTTTTGAGCTTTTCTTTTGAGGAGTTTTGCTGTTCAACATCTTTTAAAAGCTGAACATTTGAGAAGTAAACCTTTTTAAATTTCCTGAAATTGAATAAATGAATAATAACCGGAATAGCAACGGCTAATAATGCGAAAAGAAAGCCCGGATAAAGGAAATTCATTAAAAACCAAAGATAGAAAAATTATAGAAAGCACAACCTAGATAATCACAATATTACCGAAATATGCAGAATTAGTAAACAAAGCTCGGAAAAACAATATGTACAATCTTCCAGGAACCATTTTCTAAAGCAAAATAAAGCTTAAATGGTCCGCTCACAATTTCGTTGCTGTTATTTTTAAATGTTGCCCGATAGCCAACGGCACCTTCTGCAGAACCAATGCCCTTTCCATCCTTCAGGATCTCGAAACTTGCGTCCACCACATCAAACCTTCCGCCAATAAATTGCTCTGAGGAACTGAATATCCTTTTTATTCTTGCTACAACGGCTTTCTTATTAAGTGTTTTACCTCCTGGTAAAAAGAAATGATCGCTCAGTTCAGCACTCTGCTCATCGATTGTTTTGTTAAACCAAGCATTGATAAATTTTTGCGCCTGCCCTGTAATCAGCTTTTCGTGGTTAAAGGAAGAAGTGTCTTTTGCCATGGGTACAAACTTACGGCTTCTACCTATATTTTTTTATCATTGCCCATAATTTATCGTCCATACTATAAACATCGGGTCTGTACTCGATCTTATCGTTCTGTGCCCATGCAGTATAGTAAGTAATTAAAAGTGGGACAGCTTTCTTTGGCCCGAACCAGGCTGGTTTCAGTTGGAAGGTTTTTAAAGTATCCGCTTTTTTCGCCATGCGTTTTCTGTACCAGTTCATATGTGTAGTGTCAACAGGAAGCATATCTACTTCAACACGCAATTTATCGTAAGCATAATCATCGTTAAGCAACTTCTCAGCAAACTCTAAAGGTTTCTCAATCCGTACACACCCATGGCTTATGGCCCTATTGGTTAAATTAAATCCATTTTTGTTATTAGTATCATGCAAGTAAATACTCGAGCTGTTATCAAAGATGAATTTAAACTTGCCAAGTGCATTTCCTCCGCCGGATCCCTGCTTAAATTTAAAAGGCAGTTTATCCCTCGAATACCGGCTCCAGTTAATGGTATCGGGCTCACCTATTAGCTTGTCTTTATAATATACCTTGATGTTACTGTTAGATAAATAATATGGATCTTTTCTAGCCATCCAATAAATTTCACTTTGTGCAATACTGACCGGAATATTCCAGATTGGGTTGGCTTGTATGGCATTAATTTTACTGAACAATAAAGGTGTTTCATGGTTCTTTGGTTTATCATCCAGGTTACCGGATTTTGCAAAAGCTTTTAACTTTTCTTCATACCCATTTTCACGTTTTCCACCTACACAAACTTTCATTGTAATTACAGTATCTTGCTTATCCAACCAGGTTAATCTAAAGTCTGGAATATTCACCATTACGTAATTATCCCCTGTCTCTGGCATTCGCCAACGGAAGCGTTCCATATTCAGTAAAAGTATACGTCTCTCACTTTCCGAACTTGCATTTAAAAATGCTTTTTGAAGTGCCTGATATTGCTCAGATTTCGGTTGAATTTTTCTCAAGGTATCCGCTAAACTTTCTGAACCTAAAATACCGAACATTCCGGTACTATCTGGACGCTTAACTTTAATGTAATAACGCGAAAAAATATTGCGAGGATTTACTACCCCAAAGCGTAGAAAATTAGTATAATTTAAATAAGCATTCGCACTTAAAGCTTCGAGCTTTGCAATTACCGGATAAGTTTGCTCTACCTTCTTAAAACGATTGGCTGTTAGCGTAGCCAATAACGCTTTTATCTCATCCGTTTTAAAGATTCTGGGGTTAAATCCATGATCTGTACTATTTTCTAAATAGCTTACTAAAGAATCTAAACTGCCATTAATGTAAAATTTGGTTACGAGCTGAGGCTCCGAATAGTGGTTTGCATAGAATGATTTAATGGTCTTAGGATTAATAAAATCCTTATCCAGGCTATCCAAAGTGCGTACAAATATGCTGTCGTATACTGTTGTATCAAAATCTTTGTAGATTTTATTTTTAAAATGTTCAGACAATACCTTGCCTATTTCGGGAGGAGATTTAAACCAACCACAGGCAGAAACAAACAAAATAGCAGGCAGGATTAGAAAGCGAAACTTTTTCAATATGTACAATTTGGTGCAAAAATAGGGCTAATTCCAGTTAATATCTGATAATAGGCAAATTAAGTGCCATATTTTTTTGATTTACCAATTCTATCTTTATATTTGCCAGCGCTTATCAGCTAAAGTATTGATACAAGCATAAATAAATTATATGAACATTACTTTGAAACATCACTTACATTTGCACCATCGCCAGTAGGCGATGTGATATGTAGTGTTTTGTACTTCAAAACTGTTTTTAAAAAATTTATTTCTTGTTCATTCTATATTCAATACTTTGAAAACACTTAAAATTGCTATCCAGAAATCGGGTAGGCTAAACGAAAAATCTGTAGAAATTCTTAAAAATTGTGGTTTATCTTTCGAGAACTACAAGAGTTCATTAATTTCTTCTGTTACCAATTTCCCATTAGAGATTCTTTTTCTCCGTGATGACGATATTCCTGAATACGTTCAGGATGGTATTGCCGACCTCGGAATTGTTGGCGAAAACGTAATCACTGAAACCAAAGCTAAAGTAACACATTTGCAAAAATTAGGCTTCGGAAAATGTACATTAAAAATTGCCGTTCAAAACACCAGTTCAATCGAAAAATTAGAAGATTTAAATGGTAAAGCTATCGCCACTTCTTACCCGGTAATTCTTGAAAATTTCCTCCAGTCTAAAGGGATAACTTCTGATATCAGAACCATCTCCGGATCGGTAGAAATCGGTCCTGGTTTAGGACTAAGTGATGCCATTTGTGACATCGTTTCTACGGGTGGAACTTTAAAGAGTAACGGATTAAAACCTTTTGCAGATGTGATGTCATCAGAAGCAGTTTTAATCGGAAATGAAGCCATTGCAAATCATCCTGAAGTTGCCGAACTCCTCCAAAGAATACGTTCAGTTTTGAGCGCAAAATCTAACAAGTATGTGGTACTAAATGTATCAAAAGATAACCTTCAAAAGGTAGTTGATTTATTGCCGGGAGTTAAAAGTCCAACAGTAGTTCCTTTGTTTGAACCGAATTGGGTTGCCGTACATTCTGTAATTGCAGAAGCTGATTTTTGGGAAAAAATTAATAGCCTTAAAGCAGCAGGAGCAGAGGGAATTTTAGTGATGCCAATTGAGAAAATTATCACCTAAAACAACCTGAAAATCATTAACTATTAGTTAATCTCAAAAACATAAAACATTGAAAATCTATAATTATACAGATTTATCTAAATCAAAAATTCAGGAGCTATGTTCCAGGGAAATTGAAGACGATAAATTGGTGGAAGAAAGGGTTGCAGAGATTATTAAAACAGTGAAATCGGATGGTGATAATGCGCTCTATAATTACGCCAAAACTTTTGACAAGGTTGATCTCTCCAAACTGTTTCTTGACCAGAACGAATTAAAAGCTATTGCATCAACCATTCCGGCTGATGCTAAAAAAGCGATTGATACGGCTTACCAAAACATCAAAACCTTTCATCAATCTCAGTTAAAAACAGAGGATAAAATTGAGACCATGCCAGGGGTGGTTTGCTGGCGTGAAGTAAGGGCAATTGAGAAAGTAGGCCTCTATATTCCAGGGGGAACTGCTGTTCTTCCCAGTACTTTTCTTATGCTTGCAACACCTGCCTTGATTGCAGGCTGTAAAGAAATAGTAGTTTGTTCACCTCCGCAAAGCGATACCAAAACGAACTGCTACCTGGCCTATTGCGCCGTACTTCTTGGAATCGAAAAAATCTATTTAATAGGTGGCGCGCAAGCTGTAGCTGCTATGGCTTTTGGAACAGACACCGTTCCTCAGGTTTATAAGATATTCGGACCAGGAAACCGTTACGTAACCACTGCGAAAACAATGGTTCAAAACAAAGTAGCTATCGATATGCCAGCAGGTCCTTCAGAGGTTTTAGTGGTCGCTGATGACACTGCCAATCCGTCATACGTAGCCGCAGACCTACTTGCACAAGCAGAACATGGCATTGATAGTCAGTCTGTTTTAGTTTCTACCTCAAATAAAATCATAACTGAAGTAATCAAACAGATTGAAATTCAGATTGAAAGCCTTCCTAGAAAGGATATAGCCGCAAAAGCAATTGAAAACTCTTACGCTATATTAACTGATAATCAGGCTGATGCAATGGATTTCTCTAATGAATATGCACCAGAGCATTTAATCCTGGCGACAAATGATTTTCAGCGCCTGATTCCGGCTATAACCAACGCTGGCTCAGTATTCCTGGGCAATTTAACCCCCGAAAGCGCTGGAGACTATGCCTCCGGAACGAATCATACTTTACCTACCAGCGGATACGCAAAGGCCTATTCAGGTGTATCCACTGATGCTTTTTTAAAGAAAATAACCTTTCAGCACCTATCTGAAACAGGCATTAAAAATATAGGCCCTACCGTTGAAACACTCGCTACAGCCGAAGGCTTGGAAGCACACAAAAATGCAATTACCATTAGATTAAAATAAGATGGATATTAACGAATTAGTTAGAGAAAATATAAAGAAGCTTCGCCCCTACTCTACCGCCAGGGACGAATTTAAAGGTCAGGCATCTGTTTTTCTGGATGCAAACGAAAATAGTTACGGCTCTCCACTACCTGCAAATTACAATCGTTATCCAGATCCTTTGCAGTTGGACCTTAAAGATGCGATCAGTAAAATTAAAGGCGTTCCTATTGAAAATACATTTCTTGGAAATGGTAGTGATGAGGCGATAGATTTATTGTTCCGTGCTTTCTGCAACCCTGGAAAAGACAATGTAATTATCTTGCCTCCAACGTATGGAATGTATGAAGTTTCTGCTAATATTAATGATGTAGAAATCCGCAAAGTAAACCTGCTTCCAAACTATCAGTTAGACCTGGAAAAAATCGCAGAAACGATTGACAAAAACACAAAAATTATTTTCATTTGTTCACCAAATAATCCAACAGGAAACTCAATAAACAGAACAGATATTGAAACGATTTTAGCCAACTTTAATGGTATCGTTGTCATCGATGAAGCTTACATTAATTACGCCAAACAAAAGACCTTTATTCAGGAGTTAACCGAGTATGCAAACCTGGTTGTTTTGCAAACTTTTTCTAAGGCCTGGGGCCTCGCCGCTTTGCGTTTAGGAATGGCTTTTTCTTCTACAAAAGTGATCGATGTTTTGAACAAAATTAAGCCGCCTTACAACATCAATCAGGCTACACAGGATTTAGCTTTTGAGGCCTTAAAAAACATTGCTCAAGTTAACGAATGGATTAAAGAATCTGTTGCAGAAAGGGAGCAATTATCTATTGCATTAAATGCATTAAATATCGTAAAAAAAGTATATCCTTCCGATGCCAATTTTATCCTAGCAGAAGTAACGGATGCAACAAAAATTTACGACACTTTAGTAGAGGAGGGAATCATTGTTCGCGACCGTTCGAAGGTTACCTTATGTGAAGGATGTTTGAGAATAACGGTCGGCACAAAAGAAGAAAATGAAAAACTTTTAACCGTTTTAAGAAACTTTTAAAATGAAAAAAATATTATTTATAGATCGTGATGGCACCCTGAATATTGAGCCGGATGACGAACAGGTAGATAGTTTTGCCAAGCTTAAATTTTATCCACGTTCCATTTATTATTTATCCAAAATTGCAGCAGAGCTAGACTACGAATTGGTAATGGTTACCAATCAGGACGGCCTGGGTACACCCTCAAATCCTGAGGAGAATTTTTGGCCAATCCATAACTTCATGCTTGATACATTCGCAGGCGAAGGTGTTCACTTTAGTGAGATCGTAATTGACAGAACGTTTGCCAAAGATAATGCACCAACGCGCAAACCAGGTACTGCTTTATTGACCAAATACTTCAGTGAAGATTATGATTTAAAAAATTCATTTGTTATCGGAGATAGATTAAATGATGTAATCCTGGCTAAGAACCTGGGAGCAAAAGCGATTTTCCTTCGCCAGAATGATAACCTGGGCGTTGGAGAGGCTTTGGAGAAACGCGAATCTTTAGCTGAAATCATTGTACTGGAGACCCAAAAATGGGAAGATATCTATAACCTGCTAAAAGCAGGAAGCAGAAAAATCAGTCAGGTTCGTAAAACAAATGAAACCGATATAACCATCAATCTCGATCTGGATGGCACCGGAAAGGCCAAAATCGAAACTGGCTTGAACTTCTTCGATCACATGCTGGATCAAATTGCCAGACATGGGAGTATAGATTTAGAAGTGATTACCAAAGGCGATTTGCATATAGATGAACACCACACCATTGAAGATACAGGAATTGCACTTGGTGAGGCCTTTGCTAAAGGCTTAGGCAACAAATTAGGCATTGAGCGGTATGGCTTTTGCCTGCCAATGGATGATTGCCTGGCGCAGGTTGCAATCGATTTTGGAGGTAGAAACTGGATTGTTTGGGAGGCAGAATTTAAACGTGAAAAAGTTGGCGATATGCCTACCGAGATGTTCTATCACTTTTTTAAGTCCTTTAGCGATGCCGCAAAATGTAACTTAAATATCAAAGCAGAAGGCGATAACGAACATCATAAAATTGAAGCGATCTTCAAGGCCTTTGCAAAAGCCATAAAAATGGCTGTTAAACGCGATGCAGAGAAAATGGTATTGCCAAGTACAAAGGGCTTATTGTAGTCCATGCCCATAAAGCAGGAACAGTAAACAGAAGGAATAAACAAACGATAAAGTCAAATAATGAATCAAGTAGGAAAAATTGATGCCCCTTATTCAAGTGATATAAACGATATCAAAGACGAAGCCCCTTCTAAGGGGATGGGGGGTATTGGAATAGTAAATTATGGCGCAGGCAATATCTTTTCTTTAACCGCAGCATTGGAACGCCTCAATTTATCCTATGGTATGGTTAATACCGAGGCCGACCTGACCAAATATAGCCATATCATCATTCCCGGAGTGGGCCATGCAGGCGCTGCCATGGAAAAACTAAAAGCTACCGGATTAGTTTCTGCAATAAAAAAACTAACTAAGCCAGTATTGGGTATTTGCGTGGGCATGCAGCTAATCACTGCACATTCAGAAGAAGGGGACGCTCCTTTACTCGACATCGTTCCAATTAACACCAAAAAATTCGATAAGTCACTGAATATCAAAATTCCACATATGGGATGGAATGCAGTAAATCATCAAAACAATTCGCTGTTTGAAGCTGTTGACAATAATGCACAATTTTACTTTGTGCATTCGTATTTTATTGAATATAACCCTACTTTTGACATCGCTTCTGCTGATTATGGATTAAAGTTTTCAGCAGCTGTACAAAAAGATAATTTTTACGGCGTTCAGTTCCACCCTGAAAAATCAGGAAAAGCTGGCGAACAGATACTAAAGAATTTTTCAAACTTAAGCTTATAAAATGTACATAATACCTGCTATTGATATTTTGGATGGGAAGGTGGTTCGCTTACGTGAAGGCGATTACAACCAAAAAACTGAATACGATGTTTCCATTGCAGAAATGATCGAAAAATACCGTTCTAACGGTACAGATTTCATCCACATTATAGATTTAAACGGTGCCAAAGGTGATTTTAGCAACCAAAAATCATTGTTTGAGATCATTAAAAAAACGGAAATGAAAGTGCAATATGGCGGAGGAATCAGAACCATAGAACAAGTAACCAATTTACTTGATGCCGGAATCCACCGTGTAATTGTAGGAACACAGGCCATTACTAATCCCGACTTCCTCCCTTCGTTAAGTGAAGCCTTTGCCAAAAAAGATGACTATGCTAACCGCATTGTAATCGCCATTGATGTTTTGGACGAGGTAATTAAATATTCTGGATGGATGGAAAGCTCACCGATTAAATTAATGGATTATGTAGACAAGTGTCTGCAATTAGGATTCTTCCGTTTCCTGTGTACCGACATTAATAAAGATGGCAAACTGGGAGGCGCAGCAATTGACTTATACAAAAAACTCCTAGATCACTCACCTTTCATTAAATTGATTGCCTCGGGTGGTGTAAGTTCTATGGACGACATTAGAGATCTCGCCAAATTAGAAGTTAGGAGTGTTGTAGTTGGAAAAGCAATTTACGAAAACAGAATCTCTATTGAGGAAATTAAGGAGTGGAATTTGAAAGCGTTGAGCTCGATATAATTCCCCCCGGCCCCCTGAAGGGGGAGCTAAAGGCATGCTGGTAATAGTAATTGCATAAATGAACTATAAAATACCACAAGATGATGATTTTGGAACACTACCGCTCAACGAGCCTAACATGTTTTATGGCGCATCCAGAATCATTTTTGAAAATGCCAGGAAGCTAAGAAATACTCCCACAGATGCTGAAAGGTTACTGTGGGAGTATTTAAAAGAAAAAAAATTAGGAGTAAAATTCCGGAGACAGCATCCTATTTCGTTATTTATAGCGGATTTTTATTGTCACGAATGCAAGTTAATCATAGAATTAGATGGCACTATACATCATGTACCAGAAATAACCATTCATGATATCGACAGGCAAAAAGCAATTGAAAATCTCGGCATAAAGATAATCCGGTTTAAGAATACTGATCTTTACAATAATTTAAATCACGTTTTGGATAATATAAAGGGAGCCATATCGGCTCAACAGTTTGCAGGTCCCCCTTCAGGGGGTGCAGGGGGTTTGAGTAAAAGAATAATACCCTGCCTTGACGTAAAAGACGGTCGCACTGTTAAAGGTGTGAACTTTGTTGATTTACGCGATGCCGGAGACCCGGTAGAACTTGCTGCTCAATATGCACAGCAAGGTGCCGATGAATTAGTATTTTTAGATATCACAGCGACGCATGAACGCCGAAAAACCATGATTGAGATGGTAAAATCGGTTGCAAGACAATTAAATATACCCTTTACTATTGGTGGTGGAATAACTGAAATTGCTGATGCTGATGTGCTGTTGAACGCCGGAGCAGATAAAATCAGCATCAATTCGGCAGCAGTTAGAAACCCTAAACTAATTGAAGATCTTGCAAAAACTTTTGGCGTTCAGTTTGTTGTTTTAGCTGTAGATACCAAACATGTTGAAGGCAGAAATATGGTTCACCTCAATGGAGGTAGATTAATTACGGAGCTCGAAACCGAAAACTGGATCAAACAAGCGGAAGATTTGGGTGCTGGCGAGATTCTCCTTACCTCTATGGATCATGATGGCACAAAAGCTGGTTTCGATTGCAACTTATTGAATAAAGTAAACCAAATGATCAATATACCGATCATTGCATCAGGTGGAGCTGGCAGTATGGATCATTTCACAGAAGTTTTCCAGAAAGCAAACGTTGACGCAGCATTAGCGGCATCTGTTTTCCATTATGGCGAAATCCTAATTCCCGATCTCAAGCAAGAACTCAAAAGAAATCATATTCCCGTGCGGATATAACACACTCGACATATCGAGTCAATATTAAAAGAAAATGAACATCAATATATCATCCCTTGATTGGGATAAAACAGCTGGCTTACTTCCTGTAATTATTCAGGATTACAAAACCCTTGAAGTTTTAATGCTTGGCTATATGAATGCTGAAGCACTGGAAAAAACACAGGCTGAAGGCAAGGTTACCTTCTTTTCGAGATCTAAAAATCGCCTTTGGACAAAAGGGGAAACCAGTAATAATTTCCTTTACGTGAAAGAGCTCTTTGTGGATTGCGATAACGACACCATCCTGATTAAAGCCGATGCCGTTGGCCCTACCTGCCACACGGGCAGTCGCAGCTGTTTCAAAACAGATTTCAACCAGAACTTCATTTTCGAATTGGAAAACATCATTAACGATAGATATGAAAATCCGGTTGAAGGTTCTTACATCAATAAAATGAGAAGTAAGGGCTTAAATAAAATAGCTCAAAAAGTTGGTGAAGAAGGTGTAGAAACCGTAATAGCAGCATTGGCTGAAACCGAAGAAGATTTGATCAATGAATCATCTGACCTTATCTTCCATCTATTATTTTTACTTAAGGAAAAAGGATTGTCAATTCAGGATATCGCAAAGAACTTAGAGAAAAGACATAAATAAGTTTTGAGTTTAGTGTGTAACACTCAGGCTGATCAGACTAGTATTACTTCTTGATACTTGATTCTCGACACTTGAATATCGTAAACTACTGAAAGCGAATGCTTATCATGGTGTTCTCCAAGGTGTTTAGATGGTTAAATTTATGTGCTGCCCATCTTGATACTTGATACTTGATTCTCCATACTTGATACTTGATACTCCATACTTGATACTAATTTAACACCCACAAATGCTTAAACATCTCCATACTTTCTCCGGCCACCAAAACCCTGTCTATGCCTTAGCTCATTCAACTGAAGACGACACCTTCTTTAGTGCCGGAAATGATAAAGGAGTGGTAGAATGGTCATTAGCGAATATGGCTTTCGTGAAGGTGAAGATGCCAGTTCAAAGCTCTGTTTACTATCTTCATTACAATAATGGCCTTTTATTCGTTGGAGAAAGAAGTGGTGCTTTTAGCGTTTATGATCTCGCAAAAGAAAGTGTGGTGACCCGGGTTAACGCCCACTTAAAGCCAATCTTCGATATTAAAACAGTCAAAGCAAAAAATGAATTAATTACCACTGGGGAAGATGGAACTGTTGCCATTTGGTCTTTAGATGATTATAAAGAAATTTACCGGTTTCAGGCAGCATATGATACTGTAAGAGCAATTGCTATCTCTCCTGATGAGCAGGAAATTGCCTTTGGATGCAAGGATCACTTGATCCGAATCTATAATCTTTCAGATTACAGCCTCAAACAAAGTTTAGATAGTCATACCCTACCGGTCACTTCTTTAGCTTATCACCCGAAAGGGAAATACCTGATTTCTGGAAGCAGAGATGCACAGTTAAAAATCTGGAACCTTCCGGCTCATGAACTACTGCAAACTATTCCGGCGCATATGTTTACGGTATACGACATTGCCTTTCATCCTATCCTACCTTATTTTGCGACAAGCAGTCAGGATAAAAGTATTAAACTATGGGATGCGGAGAACTTTAAACTTTATAAAATCCTCAGTTTGGAAAAAGCTGGTATTGGACACACACACTCCATTAATAAGATAATCTGGAGTAATGATGGTAAACACCTAATTTCTACTGGAGATGATAAAAAGGTAATGGTTTGGGAGATGATGGATGAGGCTTAATTTATACCAACTTTCTTTATTTCTTCCCTTCCGTAAAATACAGGAAAATACATCATTTCAGCTTTTGCCGGATTGAGACTATAACTACCTGCATATCTTGGCATCAAGTCCACATCAAAGGTATAAGTACCTTGTTTTAATTTATTACAAAATATGGAAGTTTTGTTTTTATAATACTCCCGGTGTGTTTCTACTCCCCAAAAGTTCTGCCTTTTATTTTCATAACTACATCCTGCCGGAATAGGTATCTCTATCATAACATATTCTGCATCTGCACGGACATTAACTACAACTTTTAGCGTGGTTAATGTACCAGCTTTTAACTTTTTAACAGTCGCTCCGTCCTGAACAAAACTTGTATTAACGGTAAAATCTTTATTCACTTTTTCGGGATGAGCGTTGTGAAACTTTTGGTAAGCCGTAAAATACACTGGCATCTTTCCGGACTTTTCCAGTTTGACATGTCCGACATTTTCAATCACTTTATCATAAGGAAACTGGTAAACCAACTGGCCTCCAATCTTAACTGAAGCCGGCTCATTTTTTAAATTTCTCAAGAGCATTTCAGGCAAAATGGTTTCCAGAATCAACGCTGATTCAAAAGTATTCCTCCAATGCCCATCCTTACGCTGCTCCAAAAAATATAAGGTAATCTTTTCAAGAATGCCTTCATGCCCTCCATCACGTTTCAAAATCCGATAGGCCAATATTGTATTTTGGATACTGTTATCCCAAAATTTAATCCCCTCATTTCCCCAATAAATGTTTCCAAACATAGTTTCTTTTCTAATCGACAGTAAAGAATCGACATTAACTTTTAATCCTGCTAACTGTTTCAATTCGCAGAATGCTAGTCGCTCATAGAGATTTGGGCTTGCCTGTTTTTTCTTTCTTTCAAAAGCCAAGAGCCAATCTTTGATATAATGTTTATCATCTAAGAGATTTAATAGCTTAATTGTTGATAACTGATTATAATCAGATTCTTGCGTTAGTTTCTCTATCAAATATTTATAAAGTACAGTTTTATTTAACTCTACTTTAAATCCTTCTTTTTCGCATTGCAATAGTGCTTCAACCACATGTAAACTGATCCACATTTGCTCTTCGCCATTTTGCCACCATCCCCAGGTTCCCTGCGGATTTTTGCTCTCTTTGAGCTTCTTTATAATATATAAAATATCTTTCTCATGATTAAAAGACTCGCCTAAATATTTTCGAACCTGTTTTTCCAGCAACAAGGATTTCAGTTTTGATGCCAATTGCTCATTACATAAATATTCGTACTCGCGCAGTTTTGTCATTTCATCCAGTAAGGTTGGGAAAACAGATGACTCTACCCTCACAACAACCTTACCTAACTTTTTGTCGAAACTATAATTGATAATTGTATCCGCTAGCAGGGCAGAAAAGTATCCTTTGGTTTCTGTCACACCAGGTTTGTATACTGGTATTTTCCGGAGTTCCCCATCAAAGTAACCATTCTCCTGTTTTAAAGTATACTCAAATTTCAAACTATCTTTTTCTTTTACTACAATATCCACTGTATCAAGATAAGAGTTCTTAACTTTTATATTTGAGTTCAGCATTTCAGTTCCGTTATATAAAAATTTTCTACTCAGGATTTCTTCCAAGGGAGTGTAATTCATTATTTTTCCAATAACCTTTATACTATCTCCGGATAGTGCAAATTGAGGCGAAACAAAATTCGCACTAAGCGATTTAAAAGATTTAATATTTGTTTCTGTCAAGCCAACTTGTTTGCCCTTAGCAGCAATTACTCTGGTTTTCCAATTTGTAATATCATCTGGAAACTTGACCTTAAAATCCGAAATTCCATTTTCATCGGTGATTAATGTTGGCTTCCAAAAACCTTGATCAGAAAATTTTGTCCTCATGGTTTGTTGTTGCGACACCAATTCGCCAGCATCATTGACACCAGATACACCTTTTTTTGTTTTAATGATAATTACTCCATTAGATGCCCTTGAACCATATATTGCAACCGCATCAGATGATTTTAAAATATCCACATTTGTGATGTTTTCTGCAGACAGCATGTTGATGTCTCCAGCAAAAGGAACTCCATCAACAATGATAATAGGCTTTTCTGTGGTTGGCAAGGACATTACACCCCGAATAGTAACAAGGGTATTATTGTTGATGGTCAAACCGGCAGCTTTACCTGCAAGGGAGCCTGAAATACTTGAAATGCTTCCTGTAAGTATACTCTTCTTAGCCGCTCCATACCCAACTACCACAACCTCATTTAGCGCCAAACGTTTTTCATCAAGTAAAATATTTCCAGCTGCCCCATCCACTACGCTGACTTCCTTGTGTTCATAGCCAATATAGCTAATTTGAACTTTGCCTCTTTTAGGTATTTTGATTGCGAATTTTCCTTCACGATCAGTAGAAACTCCAGCACTCAAACCCACTACTTTAACTGATGCACCGGCTATTGCAACGCCGTCTTTAGCAGAAAGCACCCGGCCAGTCATTAAACCTTTCAAATTACTCAAATCAAAATTCTTTTCGTTAAATCGCTCAATTTCTTCCTTTGCAACTGTTGAGACGGTTTCATGATCATGATTTGATCTCACATTTTTTATATACTGATCTAACTTAGTGCTCAAGGAATCTGCCTCTGAAATTCTGAATGTCTTCCACGAATAAAAATTTTGCCCATTGGACTTAATCAAAATATCTTCTGCCGTGAAATATCTATTATCCTTTAATAAAAACATAATCTTATATTTCCCTGCTTCAAATGAAGGTAAATAGTTATTATTGCCTGAATATATTTGAACAAAGTCCGGCTCATCCGGCTTATAGATGATAATATTTTTTATATAAGGCAAACGATTGGTGAATACTGTATCAATTTTGTAACTCAATCTACCTGTATGAGTTGTTCTTGCAACGCGATTATTATTAAAAAGCTGGGTAGTATGACTTCTCAAATCCAAATAATTACTCCATAAACTATCTATTTCATTCTTCCGAATTGCATACTGCTTATAATTTATGTTATCATTGTTGGACTGAGACGAAAGAACCGAACTAAATGCCCAAATTCCACGATATGATTTTTGCTTGATTAAGCCTGGAGTAAAGGTGTAAGTATAGCCTGGCTCTTTAATAAAATCCTGAACAATTGACCCTCTTCTAAAGGTTAAGTAATTTACTCCTATTGGTCCTATTAACAATTCTCTACCACTATACACACTCGGTGGAGAATTAAGCAAATAATTATTTTGGTCTGCACTTAAGATTGCTTTTTCACTATCAAAGTTATCCTGAATCTTCAGCATATATTTATTCAATTGCTCACTTTCTTCCAGGCTTAAGTCGTACGGCGATTTTACTACTGACGCAATTTTATTAGTGCGATCGGCAAGCACACTAAAAATGGTTTTTTTCCCCTTTGGGATTTCAACATCAGTTAAAGATATAGTTTGACCTGCAGTACGCAAACGAAAAGAGTGCTTTCCGGGTTTTACAGGAAATGAATACCGTGCAAGTTGGTCTGCCTGACTAAAATAAACAGGTATATCATCAATATAAACAATATTCACCGGTAAAATCGCTCCGTTTAAAACCGCAAATGGAGCTACCTGAGTAATGGTATCTTTTGCGATCTCCTGTATTGAGTAAAACGATTTCGGATGTGTAAATTTATAGTACTCAATGGTATCTAACCCTAGTTTCCTCCCCCATTTTTCCCAGTTGATGATAAAATTGGCATTAAGAGATATATAATCTGATTCAACCTCGAAATTCTTCTTCCTTCGGGCATAAAACTTCTTCTCAAAATTAGGGAGTGCAGGCTGGTTATCATTTTCAAACTTTGATGTGAATGCATATGCAGTCAAATCCGTTTCCGCAACTGGTTTGTCATTTGCATCTGTAACCTTTACTCTCATATTAACCTCTTGGCCGGGATAAACCATGTCAGGGGCTATCAACCTTAGGTTTAATTGTTGGTCATTGAAAGCAACACTGGCTTCTTTACTTATTTCACTACCGTCCCAAAAGTAGTTAATTCGAATATGAGCCATATTATTTCTGGAATGTTTAAATACAGTATCCAAGGCATTTGTAAATCCCTTTATCAAAACCTTGTTTCCCGAAAAGATGGTGTACCAAAAGGGAACTTTATGTACATTATTAACAACCACCCTTAGAGAATCCTTATTCTGTAATGCGGCAATATCCAGAACAGGCTTAAAATCAGACAAAAACACATCCTGCCTGGTTCCATTGGCGATGATTACTCTATAATGATCAATACGAAAATCAATTTTGAGCGTTGCTGGGAGTGTTACAAAAAAAGAATCTAATAAAATACCTGCACTGGAATAGGAAAGTATTGTGGCATCGTGTTTATTCGATTGATCATTTACCCGATAGTCAATAAGCAAACTATCTTTTTTCAAAACTGATTTAATTTCTTCCAAAGGCTTATCACCACTCTTATAGATATATGATAGATTTTTAGTTTCGGAACGGGTTTCATTATTGCTATTTCTAAAGTTAAATCTTAATAAAAAGTTTAAATCAGCTTTTGGGAATATACTATCTGGGAGAACAAGTTTGGTTTCACCTACAGGCTCTAGATTTATTGTCCTTTTCCACAGTGTATCGGGAATAAAAACATGGGTATCCGAAAATCGGGAAACGTATGAGGTCAAACCTAGAATCTCGACCCTTCCGTCTGGTACTGCAAGTTCATTTTCGTCAGTAGCTTTAAAAAAAATAGTTGCCGGAGCCCCCACCTGATGATTTACTCTATCTGTGCGGACAGCAAATTTCAGTGATTTTAATTCATAATCTTCATATAAAAAATTTCTTGAAATCAAGGTTTTACTTCCACGTTTATCCTTTACAATTAAAGCTACAGTATAATTCCGATCTAAAGTCAGGTTTAAACTATCGGCTAATACAAAGTCGTATGAATATCCACCATCTCGGTAGGGCTTGATGTTAGCCAATAATTTTTGTTTTCCTCTATTGTCTGAAAGTACTACCTCTACAATTTTATTATTTATTTTTTTACCTGAGGAAGTTAACACATAGGCTTTGAACTTAATGGTGTCAAGGGGTTTATATTTTGGCTTACTAAAAACCATAAAGCCCTGATATTGAGATGATTTATTTTTACGCCTTGAAAAAAGACTTTGCAGGGGTGTCCAAGTATATCTTAACGGAGATGAATAAACTACCTTTTTAAAAAAGTTCCAGTTTTGTTTGTGATTGTAAGGTTTTGTGCTTTCTAAATCGAAGGAGAAGAAATTGGCAACCCCATTAAATTCGACTTGTATAAAATCTTCTTTTTTAGGATAAGAAGTTTTATATAATTGTGATTGATGGTCAAATCTAATCACCTTCCCTTTTCCAGTATTGACTTTAGCATTTGGGAGCAGGTTTCCACTCAAATCTGTAATAAAAAATTGAAACTCCTTAAGGTTGTTTATAAAATGTAACTCTACATTTCCAACGGCTTCAAACCTGTAGCGAATAGTATTTTTGTAGGTACTGACATAGATGTAATTCCCGAAAGCGAGGTGCTTTTTATACCCCTTGTCTGTATAGAAACTATCCACCAAGGTATGAAAAAAAGTATCACTCAATGCATCCTTGCCTTTTGATGCGATTTTAGCGGTCTCTTGTTCTGTTATTTTATAAATATAGGTATAGTAGCCAGCTTCTTTACTAGATGACAATTTATTTTGAGCAAAGCTCCAAGAACAAAAAAGAAATAAGGAAAGCGTTAAAAATATCTTCATATAAATGATTTTAAATGAAGATGCAATTCTTCCGGCTATTCCACAAATCGTTTTATAATTCTCAACTTATGCGTATAGCGCCCCAGCTCCTTACTAAAAATCCCCTGATCGTCAATAGGATCAATTTTTACCTTGGCTGAAGAATGGATGATCTCATTAGGATTCAACATAATACCCACATGCGTGATTCTTCCTTCTTCATTATCAAAAAAAGCAACATCACCCAGTTTTGATTCGGCAAGAAAGCTCACCAACCTGCCTTGCTCAGTCTGCTGTGAAGCATCCCGGTTTAATTTGATGCCCAACATCTTAAACACCACTTGTACAAAACCTGAGCAATCTAAACCATATGCGTGTCTGCCTCCCCATAAATAAGGTGTATTTTGGAAAAATTTGGCTGTTGCTTCGATATCTCGACTAAAATTTGCCTGCTTACTATCATAAGGAGCAAAATCCAACTGGAATTTTTCTGTTCCGGCAAAGCAAAAACCATCTTTTAGAAAAGGTAAATTACTTCCGGGACTTAAATGGTATAAACTACCATCTTCTGCACGCAGCACATTATTAAAGTTTAAGGGAGCCAATTGAGTACAGTTTTTTAAATCCTGAAATTCAGCTTCAGATATTCCGGTAAGCTGCCTGAAATCAATCCAACCCTGATAACCATCATGACCATTTTGGATAAGCCACCAACGCTCCTCCTTTTGGATAATTTCTACAGCTTCTCCAAATAATAGTTGAGATACAATTTCTGCTCTATCCGATGCATCAGCTCTTAAAGGCGCAACTGCAACCCGACAAATACCATATTGATTTTCCATTGACTTCTTTTACTAAAAGGTATGTAAAACTAACAATTTACATCTATTGCCTAACATTTTGCCAGCAAATTTGTTATTTTTATGATGATTACATTTAAATCTGCTCGCCATGAAGTTTAACAAAATATTAATCGCAGTTGATAACAGTACCTGCTCAGAAAAAGCAGCAAAAGCTGGTTATGATATGGCCGAAAAATTCAGTGCCGAGGTAGCCTTGGTTAATATTATTGAGCCAATTCCCGCCAATGTAAACCCTGATTTAACTTTGGCACCAGTATTTTTAGAGACTTACGACAATAGTGAGGAAAACAGCCACATCCTGCTCAAAGAAATTGAGGACAAATTTGGGAGAGGCATAAAAACAACTTACCTCAGCATTGTGGATACAGCTGCACATGGTATTATTCAGCAATCTGACGAATGGGGCTCTGATCTTATTGTAATCGGAACCTATGGCAGAACTGGTCTGTACCACTTTTTAATGGGAAGTGTGGCCGAGCACGTAGCCAGAAAATCAGCCTGCCCTGTTTTGATTATCCCGAATAAGTGTGAGGTGGATTAGTTTATTGGGAATTGGTTGATTTGTCAGTAGTCAATTGTCAGTAGTCAATAGTCAATAGTTTACTCGTCATTAGTCATTGGTTTAACCCATTTTTGTCCACAATAATATCGAACAATTAGTTGGCCGATTGCAATCAACAATTAAACAGCCTAGCAATTAAACAAAAAAAGACACTTTTCAGTGTCTTTTTTTCCAAATATATCTTCAATCAGCCTATCCTTCCTGGTGCAACCAGGCTTTCTTAGCCAATAATTCTTCTTCTGTTTCACGGATATCTTCATCATCCACGCAGCAGTCTACAGGACAAACTGCAGCGCACTGAGGCTCATCATGAAAACCTTTACACTCTGTACACTTATCCGATACGATATAATACACCTCATCAGATACTGCTTCTTGCGAAGCATCTGCTTCAATTTGCTGATTTCCAAAATCAATGATGCCCTCTAGATTGGTTCCGTCAGAAAAACGCCATGCAGTACCGGCATCGTAAATTGCGTTATTTGGGCATTCCGGTTCGCAAGCCCCACAATTTATACACTCATCTGTTATTTTAATTGCCATGTTTTCGTCTAATTCTTTTGCTTAGTTTACCTTTGCGATGCAAATATAATATATAATCACTTAATAATAATTCTAAATATGTCAGCATTAACACATGATAAAGCAATTAGCGCCTTTAAAACCCTGGGACAAATGCTTACAAACCCTACTGACATACTAGGAAATACAATTTTTAGTGCCGAAAGCAGCAATCCCTGGTTTACCCAAAATAATATAAAAAAATCATTAATTTCTTTTGGAGAGATGCTAAACACCAAAGATATTGATCTTTGGTTCCAATCTGCCAGCTTTAATCCCTCAGCAAAAAAGGTCGGGCTTATCTTAGCGGGAAATATTCCAATGGTAGGTTTTCATGATGTTTTATGCGTTTTGGCTACCGGCAATATTGCTTTGATCAAACTTTCCTCATCAGATGATAAACTGATTAAAACGGTATTGTCCAAACTAATCGAAATCGAGCCAGCTTTTGAATCTCATATTGAATATGTAGAGCGACTGAAAGATTTTGATGCTGTAATTGCTACAGGAAGCAACAACTCATCTCGTTACTTCGAATATTATTTCAGTAAAGTTCCACACATCATCAGGAAAAACCGGAATAGTGTAGCAGTTCTGAATGGCTTAGAAACGGAAGCAGACATTCAAAACCTTGGAAACGACATTTTTGATTATTTTGGCTTAGGATGCAGAAATGTTTCTAAAATGTATTTCCCCAAAGGATATGATGTTGCTAAATTCTATGACCACTTAGAGACTTACCAGGATATTATCAACCATTTCAAATACCAGAACAATTATGATTACAATAAATCTATTTATTTGGTAAATGCCGCAAAGCACTATGATAATGGTTTCTTGCTCTTAAAAGAAGATCAATCTCTCGCTTCTCCCCTGGCCGTGGTATTTTACGAAGAATATGAAGACTTAAAAGCCCTTGATCAAACGTTGAATGAAAAAGCTGAAGATATTCAGTGTGTAGTTAGTAATACGACCTTATCTGTTCCAACTTTTGCCTTTGGCCAAAGCCAGCACCCTAAACTTTGGGATTATGCTGATAATATTAACACGATTGATTTTTTGAATTCAATTGCTTAAACCGGATTCTTAATTGACCTTATCTTTCCGCTTCTCATTTTGAAATGCTATTTTTGGACACAATGTATATCATTAAAGTAAAAGGCATAGCCAAAATTCCAGATTACGTGCAGCTGAGAGACGATAAGTTTACACTTCTGGCATATTTCAGGGTAGATAGACCTGATAAATCGCTTGATAAATTGGGCCTTGGCGATAAACTTGATTACATTATGGAAGTAGTAAAAGATTTGCCTTTTGGGCAAATTGCTAAATTAGAAATATAAAATGGCAGGAAACGCAGTAATTCATTTAAGCAACGTTGATGTTTTTCAACAAAAAAACCTAGTGCTCTCTAATGTAAATTTACATATAGAAAAAGGCGAATTTGTTTTCTTAATCGGTGCAACAGGTTCAGGAAAGAGTAGCTTGCTTAAAATTTTATATGGCGATTTACATATTGGTAACGGCAATGGAGATATTGTCGGATTTGACCTTAAAAACCTTCGGGAAAACCAGGTACCTTTTCTTCGTAGAAAATTAGGTGTCGTATTTCAGGATTTTCAATTGCTCACCGATAGAACAATTGAGAAAAATTTAGAATTCGTACTGAAAGCAACAGGTTGGAAAGATGAAAAACTGATCAATGAGCGCGTAAAAGATGTTTTAGATAAAGTAGGTCTTCGGTCTAAGATTAAAAAAATGCCCCATGAAATATCTGGTGGAGAGCAACAGCGCATTGTAATTGCCCGTGCACTTTTAAACGACCCTGAAATCATTCTGGCAGATGAACCAACAGGTAACCTGGACCCTGAAACTTCAGAAGAAATTGTAACCCTGTTAAAACAGATTAGTCAGAACGGAACCGCTGTTTTAATGGCCACACACGATTATCACATCATCAGAACTTTCCCATCACGCATCATCAAATGTGATAACGGAATCGTTCATGAGGATGCACAAATAGCATAACAAGACTGACATCCGTCAGCCAATCAGCCAAACTGTTCAGTTTAATTCAAATAAATCTGACAGCTTGGCTGATTTTCTTTTATGGCAAAATAGTTGAGATTAACACAAAAAAATTCAGCCTACAATTATGTTTAATAAGAAGAAAAATAACGATAAAGAAGAAAATATAATGAATACTGAAAATACATCAGAAAATATCACTGAAAATGTGGAAAATACTGATGCCCCTACCAATGAAACAGAACAGGCTCCAGAATTATCTGCAGAAGAGAAATTACAAGCAGAAGTTCAACAGCTAAATGATAAATATTTACGTTTATATGCCGAATTTGATAATTATAAACGTCGTACACAAAAAGAACGTGTAGAATTATTACAAACGGCTGGTAAAGACGTTATTGTGTCTATGTTACCAGTTTTAGACGATTTTGACCGTGCTTTAAAAGCAATGGAAACCGCTGCCGATGTTGCCCCTGTTAAAGAAGGCGTATTGTTGGTACACCATAAAATCAAAAATATTTTAGGCCAGAAAGGCTTAAAAGAAGTGGAAAGCATCAGTAAAGATTTTGACACTGATTTTCACGAAGCCATAACCAATATCCCTGCGCCTACAGATGACCTTAAAGGAAAAGTGATAGACGAAGTTGAAAAAGGATATACTTTAAATGACAATGTGATTCGCTTTGCTAAAGTAGTAGTTGGAGCGTAAAAAATAATTTTGAATGATTAAATTTTGAATGATTGAAGGTTCAAACCATTCTTTCATGCGCTAATTCCCTCATTCAATCATTAAAATAAAGATGAGTAAAAGAGATTATTACGACGTACTAGGGGTAAGTAAAGGCTCCTCAGCCGATGAGATTAAAAAAGCTTATCGCAAGATGGCTATCAAATATCACCCGGATAAAAATCCCGGAGATAAGGCCGCTGAAGATAAGTTTAAAGAGGCTGCAGAAGCTTACGAAGTTTTAAGTAGTCCGGAGAAGAAGCAACGTTATGACCAATTTGGGCATGCCGGTGTAGGCAGCAGTGCCTCTGGCGGTTATGGTGGCGGACACATGAACATGGATGATATCTTCAGCAATTTTGGGGATATTTTTGGTGGTCATAATCCATTTGAGAGCTTTTTCGGAGGTGGTGGCGGTGGCCAGCAACGTGG
The DNA here is from genome assembly GCF_965279535.1 of Pedobacter sp. Taxonomy (NCBI): domain Bacteria; kingdom Pseudomonadati; phylum Bacteroidota; class Sphingobacteriia; order Sphingobacteriales; family Sphingobacteriaceae; genus Pedobacter; species Pedobacter sp. Next base: position 4,662,551 of record NZ_OZ257244.1, on the reverse strand, counting down.
TGGCAGACGGGTAGCAAAAGGCACCAATCTTCGCATTAAAGTAAAATTAACTTTGGAAGAAATCGCACACGGTGCAGAAAAGAAAATCAAGGTAAACAAACTTATTGTTTGTAAAACCTGCGATGGTTCTGGTGCTAAAGATAAATCATCGGTAAGTACTTGTGGCACTTGTGGCGGTAGCGGTCAGGTTCGCAGAGTAACCAATACTATTTTGGGCCAGATGCAAACTGCATCTACCTGCCCTACTTGTAACGGTAGCGGCCAGCAAATTACTTCTAAATGTAATGTTTGCCATGGCGATGGTGTGGTAAGAGGAGAAGAAACCATTACCATTAACATTCCTGCAGGCGTAAGCGAAGGCATGCAGTTAAGCATGAGTGGAAAAGGTAATGCAGCACCAAATGGTGGTATCCCGGGCGATTTAATTATCTTAATCGAAGAAACCCCTCATGAAACACTAAAACGTGAAGGCAACAACATCGTTTACGATTTACATTTAAGCTTTGTTGATGCGGCATTGGGAATGAGTATTGAAGTGCCAACTATTGATGGTAAAGCAAAAATCAAGATAGAACCGGGTACACAAAGTGGAAAATTGTTGCGCTTAAAAGGTAAAGGGTTACCAGAAGTGAATTCTTACCACAGAGGTGACGAGATTATTCACATCAACATCTGGACACCTAAAGCCTTAAGTAGTGAAGAACGCAGTACCTTAGAAAAACTACGTGAATCGCCTAACTTTAAGCCACAACCGGGTAAAAATGAGAAAAACTTCTTCGAAAGAATGAAGGAATATTTTGAATAAGCATTTTTTCGAAATCTATATAAATAAGAAAACCGATATCAAAAGTATCGGTTTTCTTGCTTTCAGACCTAATTTGGCACTAAGCTAGCCAAAATCCAAAGGAAAGCACTAGTCAACAAAATTGTTGTAAGCAGAACGCATATTATCCTGTTTCCGCACCAATTCGTCAATATTGTACGTTGTCAATTTCCCAGAAGCAGAAGCATCACGCATCATTTTTCGAGCAGCAATCAGGTAATCATTTAAGCGATCGTTAAAATTCTTAAAATACCCATCTTTTCCTGGAAACTTACTTCCATCAGGTGGAGTCATTTCATTATGCTTTTTGTACTGCTCTTCAAGTGTCTGATAAGCTGTTTTAGCTTTTGCCTCAATAGCTTTATAATTTTCATTACTTGCCATCAGTTTAGTAAAAGCAGCAACGTCACTTCTATCATCTTTTAAGGCAAATATATACTCCTTCAGCGGATGTGTTTTGAGAATAATCCTTTCAGCATCATCTCCAATCACTTCAAGTTTAGCTAAAACCTGATCATCATAAGTATAGTATTTTTTGCCCATAGCATAAATCGAATCTACCAGGGCTTTTCCTTTAACACCTTTATCATCTTTCCAATCCTCTGCTTTAATATACTCATCTAAAGTTTTGTAAGTGGCTTTAATTCTATCGAGGGTTGTGGTCATCGATGCTACATTTTCTTTAAAAAATTTCTGATCCTCTTTACTTAACGCATCAGGCGGAGTATCAGGCTTAACCTTGTTACTCGTTATATGATTAATCGCAAAAGGTGATATCAAACCAATAAAGGCAAAGCGATCCGTTGGGTTCTCAAGACCTTTTCCGATTTTGATGATATTATCTTCAATTCGTTTAATATAATCGTTATTCTTGTCTGTAAAGCTCACCATAACATTATTATACTCAATAATGGCATTGGCATCTTCATCATCTGCTTCAGCATAAGCAGTTTTAGCATTATTGTCTTTCTTTCCATCATTTTTACACGCAGTAAATGACAGGGCGAGCGCAAGGGCGGTTAATTTTAAGAATGATTTCATAGGTTTTTAAATTGTTTTCATAAATCTGATCCTTGTAAAGCAAATAATACTCCAAAAAGTTTTATTTATTTTGAAAAGGAAATTTCTGCACCTATCAAGGTTAGTCGGGCTATCCTCTCTAGCCCTCGTTCCTCGGGGCTGCCGTTTCTATCCCGTTTAATAATTTCAAGCCACTGCTCATAAAAAAACAAGCCTATAGCCCAATAAATATTTTTTCTACCTTTAGCAAGGCTAAACATTAAACTTATGCGTTTCGCAGCAATAGATCTCGGCACCAATACATTTCATCTACTCATTGCAGAAGTGCAGGGCACAACATTTGAAATCCTTTATAAAACAAACGTGCCTGTAAAACTGGGAGAAGGTAGAATCAATGAAAACATCATTATACCGGCAGCTTTTGAAAGAGGCTTAAATACATTAAAGAGCTTTGCAGAAATGATTGAAAAACATGAAGTTGACCAGGTAAGGGCTACTGCAACGTCGGCTGTTAGAAGTGCAGAGAACGGCTTTGAATTTGTTCAGCAGGTAAAAGCGCAAGCCAACATTACCATCGAAGCCATTTCTGGCGATGAAGAGGCCGAATTAATTTATCAGGGAGTAAAACTAAGTGGTGCCATTCAGGAACTTTCGTTAATTATGGATATTGGCGGCGGGAGTGTAGAATTTATTCTCTGCGATACACAAAAACTAATCTGGAAAAAAAGTTATAACATCGGTGCTGCCCGGTTAATGCAGCAGTTCTTTAAATCAGACCCCATTACCGATGAGGAGAAAGGTGCTATACTCAATCATATCCAAACCCAACTGGCAGCGCTATTCGATATCTGCGAAATTCATCGACCACAGGTTTTAATAGGCTCTGCCGGTGCTTTTGAAACCTTTGCAGAACTTATTATCCAGAAAAAAAATCAAACTACTGATATCAAAAATGTAAAAACCTTCGATTTTGAGTTTGATGATTATATTGCTATAGCCATCCAGCTCATTAATGCTACACATAACGAAAGAGCCGCAATGAAGGGAATGATTCCATTGCGGGTAGATATGATTGTAGTGGCTGCCCTGATTACCAACTACGTGATGGGTAGATTAAAACTGAACAGGCTTGTCCTTTCAACTTACGATTTGAAAATGGGTTTATTAAATAAATTCATTGATAGCAAGTGATTATCTTCCTTTAACAGGCATCACTATCTTTCCCACAATAAAAGTTTCCTGAACTGCAAGTTTAATTGGTAATTGCTGCTCTTTTTCATAATTAACTGATAAAGAACCTGAAAATTGTAAACTCTCCACCTTCAACAAGGTATTTTTGTAATCGAAATGATCTGGGAGTTTAAATTCATAACGCCCATTACGATCTGTTGTTAAAACAATTGAGGTATTCAAAATGGAAAGTCTTATTCCGGCTGCAGGTTTATTGTTCAGGTCTAAAACATACCCAACTATTTTTTTAACCTTTTTGGTTTCCCCTTTATGCTTCCCTATTGTATTATCAATGAATTCAATCGGCGCTTTCAACACCTCAGCTTTAGCTTCTTGGATCATTAAACTTGCGCCAATAGCCAAAACGCCTAAATATTTCATCCAGTTTCGATTGGTAACCGGCACAACCGATAAATGATAGTTTAACTGATTAAGCTGAGATTGACTTAAACGTCCGCAAACCTGGCCCTGGGCGCTTGAAAGTGTTGCAATGATCTCCGCATTAGAATACCCCGTAAAATCGATTACACATTTGCTACATGCGGCACAGAAGTTATATCCTTCTAACTTCTCCATCTCATCCCAGTTTTGCTGGCAAGGATCGGGTATCGTAATTTGCTTAATTCCAGGTTTCATATCGTTTAATTTTTTAAGATGATGTATGAATTAAATAATTTCCATAACCGGATAAAAATAAACCTAAATGAACTTTCTATTTACCCTCTTTGTTAGTACCTAATCTTCCGGCTAAATAATCGGGCAATGTTTTAATTGCCGTATCCAGTTTTCGAACATTGGCAACCTTAGTATCTTTATTGGTAAGGCTGTAATTGTAATTTAGAAACAAGTAATAAATCAACATTCTATTATAATCATCCAACTGGTTATCAGAAATCATACTCAGCATCTTTTCTTCAATCAACCTATTGTCTTTGGTTTCAGACAAGGCCCTTCCCAATCTATTGATACTTCCATTATAATGGTTAATGCTCGGGTTTTCAACCCTGAGACTTATACCTAACAATAAATCCAATACATTAATATCTAAAACTTCTAATTCTTTAATATAGGTTTGTCTCATTGCCTGTGCATAACTCCCATCGCTCATCCGATCAAATTTATCATTCATAATATCCAGATGCGACCTCAGAAAAACCTCCCATTTAGCTGTTTCGGCAGATAGCATCGCAATTTTCATGGCGTGTTTTCTTGGACTGTCGTCCATGCTGCACATACCTACCACAATTCTATGGCGCTTTAATTCTAACGCGGTTTCCTTCGAATAGTATAATTGAACAAGCTCTTCAAGCTCCTCGTTCGAGTTATGATTCTTCAGCGCCTCTTCTGTTGCTTCTTTTAATAATATACTAAATTGAGGATCATTCTTGTACAAGCTATCAATTTTCTGTTTTTTAATTTTATCCAGGTCATCAAGCTTTTTATAAAAATCTTTATCGTTTACATCCAGGCCTTTCGTTCTGACTGTCCTTGCCGAAACATAACCATCCAATAATTTTGCCTTTACCAATTTATTATTAATAGATCTCCATCTATCTTTTGAGGCATTTTCGTAAAAAACCTGCGTCGCCGTATCTATCATACAATCAGCATACTGTATCATTTTGGCATAGGTTAAGGGGATCTGATTTTGCTTAAATGCATCCTTAATAAAAAAGGCACATAGCGATTCTTTCGAGTATTTATTCGCAGGCTGATGAGAGATTAACCATGAATTTTTGGATGGTTTAATTTTAATCTGATAACCTGTAAATGTTATCTGATGATGGTATTTCCCAGCCAGTTCCAGGCTACTAAACTCAATAACAGGTTGTCCTTTATAGTTTTTATAATCGAATTTTACAATCAGTAAATCAGATACAGTTTCTGCTGTAGGGTATTTCTTCTTGAAGTCTTCATAAGAAATATTGGCTTCAAGATCCTGCTTAGCTTCACTTATTGGTATATCAGACAGCGAAACATAGTGCCCAATGGCTTGTGATTTTGCCTTATAAACTTTGTTTAGTTCACAAACCTTGAACTTCAGGTTTAAAGAATCGACGATAGATTTTAGTTTCCCAATTGTGCGATCAGAATAAAGCAGGTCCTGGCCAGTTTCTCCAAATTCATTTTGAGCAAAGCCAGCCACAGCACAGGTCCAAATCAAAAACGTTAATATCAGTTTCATAATGTTTAAGTTTAGCATTTGAAACAGATGATGAATCGTTTACGAATTTTCCATAAACATTGCTGAAGCTAAATTAAATTATTTTTAAAAGCGCTGAATAAAGCTTTTCGGTTGGTAAGCCCATCACATTTGTATAGGAGCCTTCTATATGCTGAACTACAACAATGCCCCACCAATCCTGTACACCATAGCTACCTGCCTTATCAAATGGATGATAGTTATCAATATAAAAATCAATCTCTTCTGAAGTAACCTCCTTGCAATACACAGCAGTTCTATCATAAAACGAATACATAGCTTCTCCTTTTACCAGGGTAACGCCTGTAAAAACTTCGTGTTTGCTTCCTGATAGCTTGGCCAGCATTTCTTGAGCATGAGCCCGATCTGTCGGTTTTCCTAAAATTTCACCATTTAGCGCCACAATGGTATCGGCGGTTATGACTATAGCACCATCTGCATGGAATGCTTTAGCCTTTTGTTCCGATATATATACTGCAATTTCTGCAGGGCTTAATCCTTCAGGATAGCTTTCATCTACATCTTTAAGTTCTACCTTAAAATTCAGTCCCATTAAGTTTAACAGTTCCTGTCTGCGTGGTGATTTAGAGGCGAGTATAATTGGTGTATTCGATAACATGATAGAAATTTTGGTCTAAAATAACAAAAGCGGCTTAGATGGCCGCTTTGTTATTTATATTTTGAGGGTATTAGTTATTTCCACCACCCTGACCACCTTGCATACGCTTCTGCATTTCAGCGCGTTGCTCCTTTTGCCAGGCTTCGTAAGTTTTTTTCTGATCTTCGGTTAACACGGCAGTAACTTTTGCATCATTATCCGCACGCATTTTTTGCATTTTCTCTCTCATTGCATCTCTGTCGCCACCCTGCATTTCTTCACGTAGTTTTTTCATACTATCTGCCTGCTCAGTAAAAACTGCTGTTAACTTTGTTTTTTGATCATCAGATAATTTTAATTTCTCATCTAACTGTTTTACACGCTCTTCAGGTTTCATCATCATTCTGCCCTGTCCACGTCCACCACCTTGTTGTTGCGCATTTGCAAAGCCAGCAATACCTAGTATTAATCCGCAAATCATCATTAATTTTTTCATGTTTCTTGTTGTTTTAAAATTTAGACTGATTTGAGCTAAAAAAAAATCAATAGTTTAACCTGTGCATGTAACTTCGTTGTTGCAAAAAAACAAAGGGTTAGTCCTTAAGTAGTAGTACCGGTACATGAGATTTTATAGTAAGCTTTTGAGAAACGCTTTGATGCAGTAGATTTTCAAAAAAACTATATTTTTTTGGTAATGCAATTAACAATTGAGCTTCTTCGGCCTTCGCAAACTTAACTATTCCTTTGATCATATCCGGATGTTCTGCATAGTGGTATTGGGGATTAAAATCCTTGAGCATGTCGTGTAAAAAATGTGCTTCGTCCGAATCAACCGGATTACCAGAATTGATATTTAGCACTAGAAGTTCTATGGCATGTTTACTCAGAATATTCTTTAAGGCATGCATCGGGATCACCTCTTTTACCTTTTTAAAATCGCAAGCCAGAATAACTTTGCGGATAGACTGATAATCTGCCTTTGGTGGTACTACCAGAACCGGCACCGGGCTAGCCTTAGATACTTTTATTGCATTAGAACCTATATCGCTTTCCTCCTTAGCTTTCTTTCCATTACTCCCTATTATAATCAGATCAATAGGTTCTTCATTCACCCGATCAATTATAGATCTTAAAATAGTTTCCCTGGTTAAAGAAAGTTCAATATCTGCATTCGGATTAATCTCCAGTAGTTTCTCCTTCAATCTCGTTAACGCATCTCTCCTTCTTATAATTTCGTCTGCAATATGGTCATCAGTAGTCACGATTAGATCGGGTGTGGGTAAAATGCTTTCGTATTCTGAAACATAGTAAGCATTTAATAAAATTATTTTAGCATCGTTCATCGCCCAACTTAAACGGGCAGCATATTTAGCAGCATGATCAGCTGTTTTAGAGAAATCTACAGGTACAAGGTAAGTGCTCATATCATTAAAATTAACAATTTTTACATTCATAAATTAATCAATCGATTGATTGATGGATGAATGTAAATTTCGCATATTGTACCTTGTATCGCAAATTTTAATTGCCTGAATTTTATAATCTTATTGAAATAATAAGATCAGCATTGCCCGTCGAGTATTAAACTTATTTACCCGAATCTGCAGCTTGCGGATTTTCGTCGTGCCAGCGTCCCTGTACTTTCATAACCTTTTCGATAATGTCCCGAACGGCTGTTTTTCCACCATTATAAGGTGAAATAAAAGTAGAAATGGCTTTGATCTCTTCTACAGCATCTGCCGGGCAGGTAGGGAGTCCTACTAATTTCATCACCTTTAAATCTGGTATATCATCTCCCATGTATAGCACTTCATCTGCTGTAAGGCTTTTATTCAGCAGGTATTGTTGAAAAAGGGCTACTTTATCACCTGCAGCTAAAAAAACATCGGTAATGCCCAAATTGCTAAAACGCTTTGCCATGGCTATGCCATCGCCTCCGGATATAATGCAGATATTATACCCTTTTTTAACCGCCAACTGCATCGCATAACCATCCTTGATATTGAAGGTACGGAGAGACTGGCCATTATCAGTAACCTGAACAGAACCATCTGTAAGTACGCCATCAACATCAAAGATGAAAGTGGTAATATCTTTTAGCTTTTGCAGAAACATCTTTTTTGTTCTAGACTATCCGACCCGAGATTTTGGACTGGGGACTAATTACTGATTGTCTCTCCATTCGTAAACCCAGGCAGATTGAATTTGCTCTAAATGTCCTTCGTTACTTTCTTCTCTTGTACCTTTAAAATTTGGAAGTGTTAAAACCCACTCCAATAAATCGGTAAAGCGCACACGGTATATTTTAGTTTCAGAAAAATCATCACCAAATTTCTCATATAAAGACATTGCAATATCTTCATAATCATTCCAGTAAAATGGTAATGCGAACTTTTCGTTATTCATGTTTTGTTAATTGTTGTTTTGGTTATTTTTTGATTGCTTTTCAGACACATGTCTTCATGCGCCGGTACAAAGATTAAGAACTGCAGACTTATGACCCAGACTCAATTAGTGTCCCATAAATCCAGATTGATCTGGAATCGTTACTTCAATATCACCATTGATTACCACGCACTGGCATCCCAGGCGGGAAGTAATTTTAGGTTGAACTGCTCTATCGATAAAGTCTTCTTCTTTATCAGAGATTTCCTGAATGTTATCCATTCCCTTAGTTACGTAAACATGGCAGGTACTGCAACCGCATACGCCACCACAATTGTGTTGCAACTCGATACCATTATCCAGGCAAACATCTAAAACAGATTCGCCAGCAGCAATAGGTAATTCTACAGGCTCGTGATCTGCCTCTTCAAAGTTTATTTTAAGTTTAAAAATGCTCATAATTATTTTGCAAAAGTAATAAGCAAAAGCGGCAATTACGCTATTTATGTGTTATTTTAATGCTATTGCTTAAGGTTTGATAAATTTCCTGCAATTCGGGCAGGTTTGACAGCATTTTTAAATGCTTATCCATGGTGCGTTCGTCGCCTCTTATCGCTGGCCCAGTCTGCACATTATCAGGCAGATTGACCATTACCTTATCTGCAGTTTCTGCAATCAAAGGTCTCACTATATCAAAATCTAAATTGTGTTGTTGTAAAATCTGATTTGCTAAAGCATACAAATGATTTGGAAAATTACATGCAAAAACTGCTGCTAAGTGTAGAACTTTTCTCTTTTCTCCATCCAACTCATAAACCTTACTACTTAATTTACCCGCAAGCTCACGTAATAAAATAAGATCCTGTTCCTCAGCTTCCAAACAAATTGGAATGTGTCTGAAAGAAACATTTCTACTTTTAGAAAAGGTTTGTAAAGGATAAAATACCCCTGCCCTTTTCACCTGATCAGATAAAATACTTAAATCTGTTGTACCCGATGTATGTACAACTAATCCGTTCACATGGTTTAACTCAGCCGCTACAGCGGATATAGCATCGTCTTTAACCGAAATGATATAAAGTTCTGCCTTCGTGTTGATTGCGGCAAGATTACTTATTGCAGATGCAGCAACCTTCTCGGCCAGATTATTTGCATTTGTTAAGTTCGGACTGTAAACCTGTACAATTTCTTCTCCTATCGCTTTTAGCGAGAGGGCTAATTGTGTGGCCACATTTCCCGATCCTAATATTACAATGCGCATCTTATCCTATTTGAGCTTCTTTTCTACGTCTGAAGATGGATAGGATAAAGCCTATCACCATGACAATTGTTCCTGCCCAGTATAAGTTGATAAAAGGGAATTCTATTGCTTTGAAAACTACCCAGTCTTTTGCCTGCTGTGGTTTTTCGAAGATCTGTAATTCTACTTTTTTCTCTTCAGGAAGTACTTTCGAGAAACGGAATTTTAAATCCAGTTCATCCACTTTACGTGCAAAATCGAAGGTATTATTGCCCTTAATTAAGAAGATTGGCTCTGTGTTGAATACTTTACCGGCAGCACTAATCTCTAAAGGTAAGCCTACAGCAAAATCACCTTGTGCTAAAACTAAATCTTTTGCAGCTGGTTTTCTGTTTAAATCTTTAACCGTTACAATACCGCTTGCAGTATGAATGGTATCACCTGCAGCTACTTTAACAATCCTTGGTGCTTTATAATTTTCATCATCAGAATGACCTTCATGATCTTCGTGAGATTCTTGCTTAATTGCAGCACTGGTAATGTGGGTATACACATCGTAAGTAAGGTAATGTTTGGTATCGGGAGAGGCAATTAAACCCATCTTCTCATTATCCTGAACATGTGGATGTAAATCAAAATCTTCTTTCACCTTACCTGTTTTCTCATCCATTACCTTGAAGTTGAGGGTATAGAATGTATTTGGAGCTACTGCTGTATCAGCTACATAAGTTACCGTGTACTTGCCCATTTGCTTAGGCTCATTCTTATACAGCATAATGTTCTCCCCAGGTTTCTCGGTTTTCTCGAAATCCTTTACCGGAATGAAGTTATTGGCATTTATAGATAATGGCTTATTGGTTGCCGCAGATATCAATGCGCCTAATATTAAAAAGGCAAAACCAATATGTGCTACCGCAGCACCAGCCAATTTCGCTTTACCACCAAAAGCCTGATAAAGAATACTGGCGTTTGACAATACCGCAAACATGCAGCTAAAAGTGATCAGGATATACATGGTATTGGTGTAAATCTCTGCCACATAAACTAAACCTGCGGTTAATACAATAGAAAAAATTACTGCAGAAACTAAACTGCTGTAGAATTTTCTTGGATCAGTTCTCTTATACTTCAGGTATTGAGAGAAACCAGAAATTAGAGTTATTAACACTGCAAAAGGAGCCTGCCATTGATTGTAATACTTTACTGCATCTATTGGAGGTGTAAATTTAGTTCCAAAAGCTTTGTTGAACACCGGAACTGAAGTAGAGAAGATAACCTGGATACAGGCGATGGTTACCACCAATGCACCAATAAACATCCAGAATTCACGTGAATAAGTTTCTTCATCCTTAGTTGTAATGGGAAGATCCTTCCACCTTTTTACGATTAAAAAGACTGCTAAAACGGCAAATACAACATTATAAAGAATAAGATGGCCAAACATTCCCATATCGGTAAATGAGTGGACCGAAGTATCGCCCAAAATCCCGCTTCTGGTTAAAAATGATGCATATAAAACCAATAGGAAGCTTAAAAAAACCAGCGCTATTGCCGTAAAGTAAGCATGACCAGTATTTTTATAAGCAATCATAACGTGTACAGCACCAATTAGGGTTAACCAAGGAATCAGGGAAGCATTCTCTACCGGATCCCAAGCCCAGAACCCACCAAAGTTTAGTGCTTCGTAAGCCCAGAAAGATCCCATGATAATTCCTGTTCCCAAAATCATCACCGCAAATAGTGCCCAGGGCATGGCAGGTTTAATCCATTCTTTGTATTTTTTTTGCCAGAGACCAGCAATACCATAAGCAAATGGAACAACCATACTGGCAAAACCTAAGAATAAGGTTGGTGGGTGGATAACCATCCAATAGTTTTGAAGGAGTGGATTTAAGCCTTTTCCATCGACAATAAACTTTAAATATTGACTGTAATTTTCAGGATTTGCAAAAACAACGGGAGCCATTGATTTTAGATCAACTGCATCTCTGAGTAAGATAAATGGTGAACTACCAATGCGTTCTCCAAAAATCTCTACGCCCAAAAGCATTGATGTTAAAAACGCCTGAGAGAATGCTACAACAGTCATTACGGGACGTTCCCAGTTCTTAGCCTTCCAGATGAGTATAGCTCCTAAAACAGATTGCCAGAAGGCCCAAAGCCAGAAACTCCCCTCCTGTCCTTCCCAAAATGCAGAAATAATATAATAAACAGGAAGTTGTTTTGAAGAGTGTGAATAAACGTAATGATATTCGTAATAGTGCCCTAAAACCAGGTAAAACAAAATGGCACCAATACCAATAATACTTCCCCAATTTACTAAGAATCCAATTCTACCCAGATTACGCCAAGATTTGTCATCTATATTTTTTTCTCGACTGGCGTAAAAATACGCGATGGTTGAAAGTAACGAAGCACTAAACGCCAGCACAATAAAAAACTGCCCTATTTTACCAGGTAGCAGGTTTTCGCCTACAAATTGAATATCCATTAAGATTAGTTATATTGTTGAATTTTGCCGTCCTTACTTGTCGATTCCACCTTACCGTCTTTGTTAATTTCAACAAGGTTATCGTTATATTTAGATGGGCATTTCATTAAAATTTTAGAGGCGTAAAATTTATCGTTCTTCATCTGACCAATAAGTACTAATTTTTCAGATTTTTCGAAATCCTGGGGCTTGGATCCACTATAAATAACTTCTTTTACTAATCCTTTTTCATCTTTCATGAAAAAACCAAAATGGTTTGGATCCTTAACAGCATCATAATACATGCCTTTAGACTTCTCCCAATATCCCATTACATGTTCTTCTTTATCAGAAGTAGCGGCCTGGGTAAAATTTGAATAGGTATCGGTATTCGCATTTAAGCTGAACAGGATTCCTACTGAAATAGCTATGGTGATTAATCCAATAATAGCACTTTTCTTCATAATATACAGTGTTGTAAAAGCTGGCAACAAAGATAAAAAAATCGGCATAGTGAACCTTCTTTTACATTTTTCTTGTCTTTATATTGACAATTAGCTGATAGTTTGGCGATAAAACTTTTATTTATGGTGAGTTATCCATAACGATTCTTATTAAAAAGGTGCCTATCCCTGATTGGGTTTAATTTTTTAACCAATATTGAGTATGTTTGATCCCAGGTAATCATTCCCAATCCCTATTCTCCAATCCTAAATTAAAATTCACATGAAGCTCAAGGAATTCTACCAACTCTTACTTTTTATTGTGCTTGTTCCAACCTTAAGTTCCTGTTTTCAGGTAATTGAAGAACTCACTATGCACAATGATGGCACCGGAGAGGTACTATTAACCATCAATCTCAGCCAGAGTAAAACCAAAGTTCAATCTGTTATGCTTTTAGATAGCATAAATGGATATAAAGTACCGAGTAAACAGAAAATTCAGCAAGAATTAAACGAAGCGGTAAATTACCTCCGAAAATCTGAAGGCATCTCTAATGTGAAAAGTACCACCGATTTCAATAATTACATTGCAACCATTAGTTTCTCTTTCAAAGATGTCTCCAACATTAACAATATCACGAAAAACATTTTAGCACAGCAAAAAATCAAAGCGCCTAATAATTCTTCCTATAGTTTTAATAAGGTAACCAAACTTTTCAACAGAAAATACCAACCTGTTGGCACTGCCAAAACTGAATACAACAAATTGAAGAGCAAAGATAAAGCGGTTTTTAATGGCGCTACCTACACCAGTGTTTATCGTTTTGATTCTCCTGTAACAAACACCAGCAACCCTGCGTCAAACATTTCAAAATCAGGCAAGGCTGTGATGTTGAAAAGCAGCATTCTCGATTTAATTAACGGAAAAATTAACGTTTCAAATCAAATACAATTATCTAAATAAACTAAGATTGTCATCATGGAGGTATATAAACCTGTCTATGCTCAGTCTCTATCTAAATCATCCACTGAATGAAAAAAATTCTAATTGCCATCACCCTTTTTCTAACTGTTAAGGGCGTTATTGCTCAAGATCTTGTTAAGAAAATCCCTACCAACGCATTTACTGTAGCCACCATCAAAGGTGATAACCTTTTTAAACTGATGTTTGTTAAAGATTTCGACGAATCTTTCTTAGGCAAGAAGTTTTTAACCGGCGCATCAAAATCACTGGATAAAAACTTTAACAGCATCGAAGATTTTGGTATCAATCTCGATAAAAGTATGTACTATTTTAACCAGTTAAACGATAGTATTACTTACCATCATTTTCTAATACCCATAAAAGACGCCAATAAATTTGATGAGCTGATTAAAAGCAAAGAAAGCAGATTTGAGAAAAAGGGTGAGATTAGGACTTATATTTTACCCGATAGTTCTGGCATTTTAATGTGGAATAACACCATGTTATGCGGTGTTAATGGTAGCATTAAAAGTTCTTTTTTCGCTGATTCGACCAAGTCTGCAAAATACGGCATAAAAGATATCAGATATCAAAACGAGTATGATCAAACTGCAGTTGCCGTTGACAGTGCAACTGTAGCAACATACCCTGATACGACTTACACTGAAGAAGTAGCTGCACCGGTAGCCCCCCCTAAAGTAAAAAAGAAGGTGGCAACTACAAAAAGCAAAAAGAAGGCAACTCCAAAAGCAAGAACTGGCGCTAAAAAAACGATAAAAAAGAAAAAACAGTACACTCCGCCGCCAGTTGCTGATGCAGAAACTGTTGAGGTTGTTGATGTGCCAATGGCTGCTGATGCGGCCGTTGAAGCCGTTGCCGCACCTGCAGATGACTACGATGAATATCAGCAGGCAAGGGCCGAACAAGATGCCAAGAAAAAGAAACTTGCGCTGGAATGGATTACCGATCATGCAGCGAAAATTCTCAATACAGACTACGAATCCATTGATAAAAATAAATCCTATACCGAAAGTCTGGATCAATCTGCGATTGCTTCCCTTTGGGTATCGAGTTTACAAGACGTTTATGGTTCTGTAGCGCCAGAATTTGGCACCTACGGCAAAGCAAACATCATGAAAGGATATGGTAGTTTAAATGCAAAACTATTCATGGATAAAACCAGTTTTCGTATTTCTACTGGCCTTGAATTAGCTAAAGAACAAGCTGATGCATATAAAAAGATCATGAACAAAAAGATTAATAAGAACTTTTTGAAATATGTAAACAGCGAAAAGGCCATTGGTTTTATGGGCTATTCTATTGATACTAAAGCATACCTGGAAGAATTTCCAAAATTCATGAAACAGGCTTATGGTTCTTTCTTAGGTGCTAGTATGGAGCAAGAGATTGAGATTGGCTCAGATTTATTTTCGCTCATTTTAGATGAAGAAGCAGTTAGTAAAGTGGTAAAAGGTGATGCATTATTTGTAATTAATGGCCTAAATTCAAAAGAAGTAACTTATACCAGTTATGATTATGATGACGATTATAACCGCAAGGAAGTAACTAAAACTAAAAAAGAGACTTTACCCGACTTCCTGTTTATGTTTTCATCTGAAGATACCAGATTATTTAATAAGCTGATCAATTATGGTATCAATAAGAAATTAGTAAGTGTTGATCAAAATGTTTATAAAATCGCAGCTAAACAAAGTCCGGTTGACATCTATTTCCTGATTAAAGATGGTATTGTGTTCTTTGGAAATTCATTGACCGAGATACAAAGCATCAGTAATAACAGCTATCGCACAAATATTAGCAAACCCCATAAAAACTTATTGGCAAAAAATAACTTCAGCTTTTTATTCAATGCCAAAAATCTTGTAGGTAAAGTTCCTGATGAAGAAATTGGGGGTAAAGAAACCGCTGCGAAGTTTAACGAAACATTGGGTAAGATGGGGAACATCTACATGAAGTCTAATCCGATCAAAGGCAACATCGTTTCTGCAGATATCAGCGCCGAAATCCCTAACGGTCATGAAAATGCGCTGAAATATCTATTTTCATTAATAGAAAATGCAGCTAAATAAGCATGAAAAAAATTCTAATCATACTGCTGGCAATTATTACATTGCTGGCAGTTGCTTACTTTGGCTTTTTTAAATACAGACAAATTCAAGCCAATAGCTTTCTGATCCCTTCCAACACTGAAAGTTTAGTAAAAATAAATGTGGATGAGTTGTATAAAACCATTGCCATTAGTTACCTAAAGCATCCGGAACAGTATAAAGGGGCTGAGAAAAAAGACCTTAAACAAAGAATTGAAGATCTGCATACCGGCATTCAAATTCCTGCTAACATCTATTTATTTACATTGAAGGGGAATAAAGAAAACTATTTCACTAAATTTAAAATCAATGATAGCGTAGCGTTTAAAAGCTTTGTTAATAAACATTTTAAAAGCATTAAGAATACTGCTGAAGGAAGACATAGTTACGCGCAACTTGCCGATTCTTCATTAAGCCTCTTATTTTCTAATTCGGAAGTTGTGTTTGGATACCATCCGGCTAAAAAAGACATCTATCCTATCCTACTGTCAGTTTTATCCAATCAAAAATCCCTCAATTTTAAAGATAGTGAATTCGAATCTTTAGGTTCTTTATCGGATCATATCGCTTATCAAAGTTCAACAAGCAAGGCCACTATTAATTTTTACGATGGTCAGGTTAAATTTAACAACGAATTTATAACCGATCAGATATTGCCTTTTGAGCATCCAAAACACCGCAAATTAAACAGCAACAGTCCATTAATAATGTGGCTAAATGCAGATTTTAAAGCAGATGTGAAGCCGCTTGCCAAAACCCCTTCTATTAAACAAAATTTCTTTAAATTTTATAAAGGTTATCTGGATATAGAATGGCTTAAAAGCACCAATAAAAAGGATACGATCATATCTTTTGAATTTAATGAGAACTTTGAGCAGGTAGAAAAAAAACAAATCGTTGACCGGAAAATCCCCGAGCTCTTCATCAATATGGATGCTGATGCCAAACCACTGGTCAGATATTTAACAGATTCGAACCTGCTGGATACACAAAGTAATAAGATTAGCACAATGGCTATCCCACTGTTCCAAACTTATTTTCAAAGTAATGGAAATCAAATCCAGCTGAGTACGGTTAATCAGGCACCCTTTAACGCAGACCGCATAGCTTCTGATGATTTTTTCTACCTGTATGCCGATTTCAACAAGCTTTTTAAAGATTCTTCCTTTCCTTTAGTGGCCAACAATTTATTAACACTTAAAAAGCTCGAATCTAAAGGGCGAAAGACTGGGGCTAAAAAAATTAAATTCGAAACTGTTATTGATTTTCAAAATGAAAAGGCTAATGCCTTGATTCAACTGGTTAAAATGTACCAAAAATTAAAATCTACCCCTATCCAGATCAATTTTGGTAACGCAATGCCTAAGAATCAGTGATTATGTTTTGCAGGTGAGAGACCTTGTACCTAAACCCGATTTAGCGGGATGCCGATTTTTCATCGGCAGAAGCGGGAGCAGGACCGAACCTTTACAACCGGGCACTGACGTTCCTTTCCTAAATATCCAATCGCATTAGTATTTCGGCTTGGTGTAGATGCCGACCTATAGAGGCTGGAGGTATAACAATAAAAAGTCCCTGCAAATTATCTCTGCAGGGACATATATATTCTCTTCGCCTTTAATAGCCCTGATAAGCTATTATGGCCAAACGCCTAAATTCATGTAAGAAACTGCGATTTTATCAATCGAATTGACAAAAGCAGCTGTTCTCAAGGTTTGAGTAGCTGGTTTTTGTTTCAATGTTTCACGAATTTCGTGATATGAGTGAATCATGGTGTCTTCTAAACCAGAATTTACCAATTCAATCTCTGAGGCACCTTTAACAATCATTAAGCGATGTTCAGGAAGAATGGTTTTACCGGTTAAGTTTTCTAAGGTATTGATCAGATTAGCGTTTGAATTGGCTGCGTAACGATTCTCCATACGGCCAAAAGCCACGTGAGAAAGATTTTTTAACCATTCAAAATAAGATACTGTTACACCACCAGCATTGCAATACATGTCAGGAATAATGATACCACCCATTTCAGTAAAAATAGCTTCAGCCTCTGGTGTAGTTGGACCGTTTGCACCTTCAGCAATAATTTTAGCTTTGATGTTACGGATGTTGTGTTCTGTAAATTGATTCTCTAAGGCTGCAGGAACTAAAATATCACATTCCTGCTCCAGGCCTTCCATTGAGTTTTTAAATTCTTTAGCACCCGGGAAGCCTAAAATTGAACCCGTATTTTTACGGTGTGCAAAAACTTCATCAACATTTAATCCATTCGTATTGTAGATTGCACCTTCGTATTCGCATAAACCTACTATGGTTGCACCAAATTCAGCTAAGAATTTTGCAGAATGATACCCTACATTACCTAAACCCTGAACAATTACTCTTTTGCCATTTAAACCAGCCGTTAAGCCAATTTTCTGCATATCTTCAGCTACGTCAACGCATTCTCTTACTGCGTAGGCAACCCCACGACCAGTAGCTTCTTTACGTCCGCGGATACCATGAAGTGCAATTGGCTTACCTGTTACACAACCCAATGCATCGAGCTGACCAGGATTCATTGTCATATAGGTATCGGCAATCCAGCTCATTTCGCGTTCTCCAGATCCATAATCTGGCGCAGGAACGTCTACAGCAGGGCCAATAAAATTTTTCTTGATTAGTTCGGTAGTATAACGGCGCGTAATGGTTTCTAACTCGGCAACACTATAATTTTTGGTGTTGATTTTAATACCACCCTTTGCACCACCAAAAGGAACGTTAACAATTGCGCATTTGTAAGTCATTAATGCTGCAAGCGCCATCACCTCGTCTTCATTTACCATATCGCTATAGCGGATACCACCCTTGGTTGGGCTCATGTGGTGAGAGTGTTCTACGCGCCAGGCATCAATTACTTCAAAGCCGTTTCCGCGGCGGATAGGGAACTGGAAACGGTACACACTGTTACATGCTTTAATCTGGTTCAATAAACCTTCTGGATGATTGGTAAATTGAGCCGCACTGTCAAAATTCTTACAAACATCTGCAAAGAATTTGGTCTCGTCTGCTAGATTAGCCATTAGTTATTTTTTTTATGAATAAGTTTTCGATGCAAAATTGCCTAAAAAAACCGCACATATCCAAATGCAAAAATACTTAGTGTAAAGCAAACACCACCCTATTTTCCATCTAAAAATAGGTTTAAACAGTTTAAACTAAGTTTTTCTTCTTAGTTATCTTTTTCTAATTTTTTTAATCTTTTATCTAAAGAGAAAAGATAAACCAATAAGCCTACTAAAATTACCACAATACAGCCTACCACTACGTAAATTTTACCGTTGCTACGCATCTGATCTGCCATTTCCACGCCGTTATCCTGTGCGAAAATCTGCAGCGTTGTGAACATTAATATTAAAGAGAAAATAAGTTTTTTCATGATGATTTATTGATCCCTAAGCGGGAGTAACATTGGAAAGAATAATTAGTTGTGTTGTTTTTTATTTTCTAATGAACGGATTCTAAAACGAATGCTATATACCCAATAGCCAATGAGTATCCATCCTAAACACGCCGGATAAAAAACCATCCTCATGCGGCTATCTAAATCGTAACTGTTAAATCCTGGATTACCACCATTTCCTGGGTGTAATGAATCTTTAAGTCGAGGCAATACAAATAACAATACTACCATCATCGGGAAAGCAAAAATATTATAGATAGCAGATAGCTTGGCTCTTTTTTGCTCTTCGTCTATCGCATTGCGAAGAATTAAATAAGCAAAATATAACAATATAGAAATGGCGGCGAAATTCTGTTTTGGATCAAAGCTCCAGAATTGACCCCAGGTGTATTTTGCCCAAATGGCTCCGGTAATTAAGCCTAAAACTCCAAAAATGATCCCGGCGTTTACGCTCTCTACTGCTCTCAGGTCGTCTATTTCGCTTTTGCTGCTTAGTGATTTTATACTGTAAAAAACAGATATGGAGAACAATACAATCATGGCAAACCACATGGGCACATGAAAATAAAGATTTCTGATTGTCTCATTTAAAATAGCCAAATGTGGTACGCCTAAAAGCATTCCGGCAATTGCCGTGTAAACCACTAACACTGATCCTAAGATCTTCCACCAGGTTTTCTTCATATTTTATATAATTTTGAATGGCTGAGTTTTGAATGAGTGAATAGCTGCAAGTTGCCAATTCTATCACTCTATCATTCTCTCATTCAATAATTCACTAATTTATTTACTCCCTCCAAAGGTAAGGAAATAACAATAAAGAGGCTGCCACCGTCATAACATTAACCAACAGTAGCATACCGATATCATCATAACTATTTTCCCAGGGCAAGCCATCTACGGCATTTTTTGCCAACTTGATCAATAAAATTAATACAGGAATAATAATTGGAAAGCTTAAGATAGCCATTAACATTCCCCCGTTACCTGCTTTACTGGCGATGGCCGAAACCATCGTAAAAACAGTTGAAAAACTAATGCTTCCCAGTACCACTGCAACATAGTACATGAGCATATCAGGAGGTGTAAAAGTATCAAACACGAGTGAGTAAAAACCCAGCGCAATGGTAGTTAACACTAACATTAGCAAGGTATTGTAAATGGTTTTAGAGATCAATACAGCAGACGGACTTGCCAAGACATAGCTATATAATTGCTGTCCTTTATTTTCCTGCAAAAAACTTTTAGAAACCCCATTGATTGAAGCGAAAAGCATAATTACCCAGAATAGTGCATTCCAGGCCAGTTTATCGCTTAAACTAACAAAAGACAAATAGCAGGTAAAGATCGTTGATACCACATATAACAGTACGCCATTAATGGTATACTTGGAGCGCCATTCTAACAATACTTCCTTGTGAATTAAATATTTAACCTCTTTGGTCAATTGCATAACCGCAAAGATACTTTTCTTGACAAATATCTTAAGATAAAATTGTTGTATTGTTGTAATATTGCATTGATTTCTCTGCTCAGCTAGCCTGCTTTAAAGGAATCTATATATCAAGTTGACTACATTTTAAATGAAATTTGCATCTGCTATCGAATCGCCTATTGGTAAGTTAACCATCATTGCTGATGATGATTTTATAGCGGAAATCACTTTTGCTGAAAGAGACATTGAAGATTTAGCCGCAAATGAACTCACACTAAAAGTGGCTGGTCAACTCGAAGATTATTTTGATGGAAAGCTTCAGCATTTCGATTTTCCTTTTAAACAAAAGGGTACCGAATTCCAGCAGAAGGTTTGGCAGGATTTGCTTCTCATTCCTTATGCCACAACAACTTCCTATGCTAAATTTTCAGCACACAATCCTTTGGCCATAAGAGCAATCGCTGCCGCAAATGGTAAAAATAACCTGGCTATTGTAGTACCCTGCCACAGGGTTATTGGCAGCAATGGCAAGCTTGTAGGTTATGCTGGTGGTTTATGGCGCAAACAATGGCTCCTGGATCATGAAAGAGAAATTGCTCAAACAGGCCAGGCCAGCCTTAAATTTTAATTTTACTTTATTACAGATTCTCAGGAACAACAATATACCTTGCCGACATGTCAGATCATAAGAACTATTTACGCGCGATTCGTTTAATTAATATAGAAGATGATAAATGTGATTTTGAAACGGGCAAAATCCCCATCCGTCAGCACATCAACGCCAATTATTTCTTCGCTCAAACCGATGTAAGCACTTTAGAGAAAATCCCGCATCCGGCACCCCGGAGACAATATGTAATTACGCTAAAAGGAAAGCTAAAATTTGAGGTAAGTAATGGCAACACTTTTATCATTGAGCCCGGAGTTATTTTGATTGCCAATGATACCCTGGGTTTTGGGCATACCTGGGAAATTATTGATGGTAATGAATGGGAAAGAATCTATATACCTCTGGAGGCAGATGCTGATGATTATTTTACTGCAGATTAGCCTTCAGGGGCTATTTTTCTGCTACACCAATTACAATATAGTGAAATGATTTAGGAATAATTTTTTCTATCAGTGTATCAATTTTCCCTAAGAAATTACGTTGTTTTTCATTCCTGCCCAAACAGCCGAAAAAACCGACTGTAGTGTAATTTACATTTTTAAAATCAGCAAAAACGGTACTCATCTCGTCTAAACGAAGATAGTTCCAATCCTTTGTTCCGAAATGTTTCCTCAACCAGGCATGAAATGTGGTCCCTTTTAAATTCTCTGCAAAAAGCAATTTCCCTCCGGGTTTAAGGGCTTCATACATTTCGTGTAGTGTTTTATATTTATAGGAATTATCTCCATAGAATCCCGCAATCCCTCCTACTATTGATTTGAATGCCACAATATCGAATTGTTCTTTATAGGGGATATGCGTAGCATCAACAGCCTCATAACTGATGTTTTTCCGGCAATCGTACTTAGCATGAATATTTAATGCTTCTTTACCAGGTTTAGTCAAATCAGAACAGATTACCTGATTATTGTGCTTCGCCATCCATAACGACAACCCTCCATTGCTTGCGCCAAGCTCCAAACAGTTCTTATCGCCATTTACTAAAGAAACACGTTTTTCCCAGTAAGGTATTGCCTTAAACCAGTTAACAATATCCCAACCAATTAAATCTCTTTTTCCATTAATATCCATAATATCAAGGTTTTAATTGAAAGAAATCTAATTTAATTTTTTTATCCCTATAAGTTTTAAAATGTAGATAGATTGTACAGCAGTTGTGAAGTTGGACCAGGAAATTTCACAAATGTGCTTTAATTCTTTAAAGTTAATGTCATTTTAAATCGCTATACCAATTAAGAAGTGACTTAGATTTTGGTGCACAGCGGCAAAGATGAATCACCCATTTCAAACGGAGAACAATTCTGTCAGGAGTACAGTAGGAATGATTAATCAGCTAATTGTGTTGCGATCTAAGTAAATTTACATCGCAACCTGGTGCCCGATACTTATACAGTTAATTTTTCGCCGCGCTTTACACTAAAAAGCATAAATAAAACACCAACTAAAAATACGATCCAACCCCATTGGAAATGCACTACTTTACCAATAAGCTTATTGGCAAAACCGTATTTAGTATAATTATGAGCAGTAAAGTAGACCGCAATCACCGCCAAGACATACCAAATAGCCATTACAAAACTCATAAACCTGAAAGCACCTACTTTTCTGATGAAAAGACAAAGTACTGCTAAAGCAATAATAGCATAGGTAATAAAAAACAAGCGGGCGTCCGACTGATATAAATTCCAGTTACCTTTGATCGGCACTTTTAGCATTGGACAGAAACTCGCAATAATGCAAAGTAAAATACCCACCCATGCTCTAAATTTACTAACGATTAACATATTGATTGAACTGTTTGATTCTTCTATTATTTAACCGGCTAATTGATTTCTGTTTAATCTACTAATGAAGCGAACAGTAATAATCACATAGCTTTAGTCTTTTTAAACTTTTGACTTATTTACCCATATCAATGCCCATTTTATCGGCAAAGTGAGCGCAATAATCACGTAGATCCTCAACGATTAATTTTTCACCTGTAGCCCTTAAAAAGCTATCGCCCATGGTTTGTAAAGTTTCGTAGAAAAAGCGCTTCATCTCATCAACAGGCATGTCTTTAGTCCAGAGATCGATGCGCATAGAGTTTTTATAGTTATGATCCCATAAAGCCAGGATCATCGATTTTACAGGCACCTGATCTGTTGTTTTCGCATCTGTACTTTCCCAAAGAATATTCTCGGGCATGTTATTATCATCTAACTCTACGGTTATCTTTATTTCTGCTTTCCTCATTGTAATAATTTAATTTGTATCGAAATCTGGATTTCAATGGTATTTCAAGCCCGCAAAGATGCTGATTTTAATATCGATTTTCACTGATGATTAAGCTACTTTTTGTAAAATTAACATCAAGATTGCGGAGACAATTATAAATGATATTTCTACTACCCAGATTCGTTTAAGATTTTTTAAAGTGAAACGAAAAATCAGATCTGTTATGAAGGTCACTAATACTAAACAGCCTAATATAAGTTTATAAAAGCCAGTTAGATCTACAGGTTGACCCGGTGATTTGGTCCCTATAAAACTAACGACCAATAGCGCAAATGCAATAGCTGTTATAATATTTAAAGGTGTAATTCTTGCCTTCATTACTTTTTCTTATCGAAACGTTTACCTTTTTTAAAACTCTTTATTGCTTTTCCGGCCTTGGCTTTTGCTTTTTCGCGAGCAGTTTTCTCAATTACCTTAGCATTTTTCTTCTCGTGGAATGCCCCTTTAAAGTCAGGGTCTTCCTTACGTTTTTGATTGTCAATTTCTCTTGCAATATGCTGACGCTCTTCATACGGGGTTTCTTCAATAAAAACACCTTCAGGAATTTCGCGTACCGGGATATACTGTCTGATTAATTTTTCAATTTTTCGGATATAGTATTTCTCTGCATCGGTAGCAAATGTTATGGCATCACCTTTGGCAAAAGCCCTGCCCGTTCTACCAATTCGATGCACATAATCTTCAATGATAATCGGAACGTCGAAATTAATTACATGGCTTACATCGCTTACATCAATTCCTCTGCTCGCCACATCTGTAGCCACTAATACACGAATATTGCCTTCCTTAAAACTATTGATAGAATTGATCCGTGTATTTTGTCCCTTGTTGGCATGAATGACCCGAACGTTTTCTGCACCGTATCTCCGCTCAATAAAACTGAATATGTTATCTGCAACTGTTTTGGTTTTGCAGAAAATAATCAAACGGGAAAAAGCCTCATCATCCTTAAGCAGATTTTGAAGAAGATTGATTTTGGTTTTAAAGTTGGGCACATAATAAAGCGCCTGGGTTACGTTCTGTGCAGGTGTTGCCTGTTGAGAAGCTTCAATAACGGTTGGATTTTTCAAGAAATCGCCGGCAATTTTCTGCACCAGATCGCTCATGGTAGCGGAAAAAAGTAAGTTTTGGCGCTTTCTTGGTACAATTTCCAAAATTCTGTGAATCGAGCCTATAAAACCCATATCCATCATTTTATCAGCTTCATCCAGCACCAGGAATTTAAGGCTCTGCGTATTGATATCACCGGCAAGGTAAAGATCTAAAAATCTGCCTGGTGTGGCAATTAAGACATCTACCCCCTTTGCAATTTCTTCTTTTTGAGTTTTAGGGCCAATACCTCCAAAAATAACCAGCGAACGTAAATCGGTATAGGTAGAAAATAATTTTACCTGTTCTGCAATTTGCATGGCCAGCTCCCTGGTCGGCGACAAAATTAAAGCTCTCGGACTTTCTCCCTGGGCATACTTCAATTGCATTAATATCGGTAATACGAAAGCAGCGGTTTTACCTGTACCTGTTTCAGCAATTCCAAAAATATCCTGACCAGATAAAATTGGCGCAATTGCTTTTTCCTGTATTGGTGTAGCTGTAGTATAGCCTGCATCGGCAACTGCATTTAATATCTGCCTGTTTAACTTAAATTCTTCAAAAGGTTTTGCCATAGCGTACAAAGATAGTGTATTTAGTTTTAGCAGAAAGATGAAATGTAGTGAAGGGGTCCGGAAGTCAGAAGTGGAAAGTGGAAAGTTGAAAGTACTACCGCCAAAACCTGCTTAGGTGTCTGAGATGCCTTAGGTGGTTAAATAGTCCGGAAGTTGAAAGTGGAAAGTCCGAAAGTCCGGGGTCCGGAAGTCGGAGGTCGGAAAGTCCGGGGTCCGGAAGTTCAAAGTTGAAAGTTCAAAGTTCAAAGGCTACCGCCAAAACCTAATTGGGTGATTAATGACTATAAAATTAGCGGTTTGTGTGGTTCTCAGTTAAGCAACTCACCGATTAAACAACTGACCGATTAAACGATTCACAATCAACTCCGATACCAGATACAAATTCTCCGTACTAATTTATTACCTTTGAAGCCATGAATACTTATCTGATAAAAGGGGCTACAATTGTAAACGAAGGCCAAAAACAGGTTGCTGATGTACTTATAAAAGATGGTTTAATTGCCAAAATCGGTCAAAATTTATCGGCACCAGAGGCTAAAGAAATTAATGGAGAAGGCCAGTACCTTTTACCGGGAATGATTGATGATCAGGTACATTTCCGCGAACCGGGATTAACCCATAAGGCAGATATTTTTACAGAAAGTATGGCCGCTGTTGCTGGAGGTATTACTTCTTTTATGGAAATGCCTAATACCGTTCCCAACACGCTTACCCAGCAACTTTTACAAGATAAATACGATATCGCTTCACAAACCTCATTGGCTAACTACTCTTTTTATATGGGGGCGAGCAATGATAATATTGATGAAGTTTTAAAAACTGACCCTAAAAACGTTTGCGGAATTAAAGTTTTCATGGGTTCATCAACCGGAAATATGTTGGTTGACAATGAAAAGACTTTGGAGAATATTTTCAGTCAGGCGCCTATTTTGGTCGCTACCCATTGCGAAGATGAACAAACTATCCGCGAAAACTTAGCTAAATTCAAAGCACAATACGGTGATGAGCTCACAATTGATATGCATCCATTAATCCGTAGCGCCGAAGCTTGCTATAAATCTTCATCATTGGCAGTTGAACTGGCTAAAAAATATCAAACGCGTTTGCATATTCTTCATATTTCAACTGCTAAAGAAATTGCACTTTTTGACAATTCCATTCCGCTAAAAGACAAAAAAATTACAGCTGAAGCTTGTGTACACCATCTTTGGTTTAACGACCAGGACTATGCAACAAAGGGTAATTTCATTAAATGGAATCCTGCGGTGAAAACCCAGGCAGATCAGGAAGGCATTTTACAAGGTGTGCTAAATGATAACATTGATGTTATTGCAACAGACCATGCTCCACATACCTTAGAAGAAAAACAACAACCTTATGCACAAGCCCCTTCTGGCGGTCCATTGGTACAACATGCATTGCCGGCATTGTTGGAAATGCACCTTCAGGGAAAAATTTCTTTAGAGAAGATCGTTGAAAAAACTGCTCATAACCTGGCTATTTGCTTCGATATAGAAAAACGGGGATTTATCCGTGAAGGCTATTGGGCAGATTTGGTTCTTGTTCATTTAAATGATCCATGGACAGTTATTAAACTGAATAACTTCTATAAATGTGGTTGGAGCCCTTTCGATGGCAACACTTTTCAGGCCAGTATTACCCATACCTTCGTTTCGGGTAATTTAGCTTATCAAAAAGGTAAATTCACTACTGATGAGATTGGCAAAAGGCTAACATTTGCCCGATAAGTTTATTATATTTGTTTAGCTTAAGCCATTAGTGATGAAGGTTTGAAGATCAAGTACAGGAAATTCCTAAAACCAGAAAATCAATTAATGAATGGAGAACCAAATCATAATGGTTGATACCTCTTTTTTGACGGACTAATTTCGTAATATCAAAAACACTTCAATAATATTAAAGATCTAAAGTTACTAACCCACTGGCAAAAATGAGATCAGTCCAATCTTATCTTATTAAATGCGGTATTCTGATTATAATTACTGCTTTAATTTTCTTTTTTGGCTTATCTCCTACCCTCGTCCAAACCTATTACTCAACGGGGATATATATTTATATTTCTGCTACTTTAAGATTTGTTTCATCAATTTTTCCTTTTGCCATTGGCGATATTATCTACGCCCTGCTTATTGGCTACGTCATTTATAAAATCTATCAGTTTTATCAACTGATTAGAAAAAAGCAACTCCAAAAAAGCCACCGAATAACTGTGCCTTTGCAAGTTTTAAATTTCGGTCTCCTCCTCTACATCATATTCAAATTGGTTTGGGGTTTAAATTACAGCAGACCAAGCATTAGTGAAGAACTCGGCATTGGAAATCAGAAATATAATGTAAAAGAGCTTTTGCTATTGGGGAATTACTTTGTAAATAAAACCAACACTTTAAAAAGTAATTGCTTAGCCGATGGCAATGAAATCCATTTCTCACTTAAACAACTGCGAGAACAAGCGGTTGCCGCTTATGCCAAAATGGATAAGAAAAATAGCGTTTTTTATTACCCTCAACCAAGCGTAAAGTCGGTTTTAATACCCTGGGTGATTAGCAAAGTAGGTATTGAAGGTTATTATGCGCCACTTTCTGCTGAAGCCAATATCAATACTGATTTACCCAGCTTTGTAAAACCCTATGTTACTTGCCATGAAATTGGCCACCAATTGGGTATTGCATACGAAGATGAGGCTAACTTAATGGGGTATTTAACCGCTGGTAACAGCAACAACATTTACTTTCAATACTCTGCGAATTATGAAATGCTAAGGTATATCTTGCTTGAAATCAGGATGAAATCCCCGGACGATTATAAAGCCATAAGGAGCAAAATTTCTGAGCCTGTTTTAGCAGATTTTAAAGCAGAAAAAGAATTCTGGCGAAAATATAACGGCCAGATGTTTGGCTACATGGATGCTGCTTTTGATCGTTTTTTAAAACTCAACAACCAGAAAAAAGGGATTGATAGCTACCAGGATATTGTAATCTGGCTTTGGAATATTCATAAGGCTGAAATTAGTCGGGAAGTCAGCGGTCCGAAGTCAGAAGATATTGTGCGAATCTCCCCTCAAATCTAAATTAGTCGGAAATTCAGGGGACAGAGGTCGGAAGATATTCTGCACATCAATCTCACATCTCAAATCTCACATCTCATATCTCATATCTCATCTTCCACAAAACCTAGCCATGAATAGCTTCTTTAGTTCCAAAGCTTTGAATTAACTCACCTTCAAAATCCAGCCATTCTTTCCAACGTTTTTCTACATCCACATCAATCGAATATTTACGGGCAAAATTTAAGAAGGTAGTATAATGGCCAGCTTCAGAAACCATTAAATCGTAATAGAATTTAGCTAATTCTTCATCTTTGATATTTTGCGAAAGCACACGGAAACGTTCGCAACTTCGGGCCTCAATCATGGCTGCAAATAAAAGCCTGTCGATGAAAGCGGTATTTCGGCTTCCGTCTTTTTTACTGAATTTAACCAGCTTGCCTACATAATCGTCTTTACGCTCACGACTTAAGGTATACCCTCTTTCTTTAATGATATTGATTACCATTTGAAAATGTTGCATTTCCTCAATGGCAATCGCAGTAAGCTCATCAACCAAATCCTGATGCTCTGAATTTTGAGTAATTAAGGTAATCGCATTACTTGCGGCTTTCTGTTCGCACCAGGCATGATCAGATAAAATTTCTTCTAAATTCGATTCAGCAATATTGGCCCAACGCGGGTCCGTCAATAATTTTAATCCTAGCATGGTGTTATCTCTATCGGCTGCAAAATTAAAAATATTTCTGATAGTAAAGGAGGAAGGTGTTGCGGGGAGGGGAAAGTTGAAAGTTGAAAGGCTACCGCCAAAACCCTCTTAGGTGCCTAAGGTGCCTGAGGTGGTGAAAAAAGTCCGGAAGTCCGGGGTCGGGAAGTCAGAACAGATGGAAGTTTAAAGTGGAAAGTGAAAAGTTGAAAGTTGAAAGGCTACCGCCAAAACCCTCTTAGGTGCCTAAGATGTCTGAGGTGGTTAAAAAAATAAAAAACCAAACCCCTTTAAAATCATTTTAATCTGCGGGGAACGGAAAAAACCTTTTATTTTGTACAAATTTTAATCATGAGCCCCAAGAAATTATTGATCATCGGAATGGTATGGCCTGAACCAACTTCATCGGCAGCAGGTACAAGAATGATTCAGCTGATTGACCTATTTCTTACTCAAGGCTATGAAATCACCTTTGCATCAGCTGCTTCTAAAAGTGAATTTAGCTATGATTTTGCAGGTAAAAATATTAAAGAACAGCCAATAATATTAAACGATGAAAGTTTTAATTCGTTTTTAAAGGACCTGCGTCCAAATATAATCCTCTTTGATCGTTTCATGATTGAAGAACAATATGGCTGGCGCGTTCAACAAGAATGTCCTGATGCTTTAAGGATTTTAGATACCGAAGATCTCCATTTTCTGAGACAGGCCCGCCAGCTCGGCGCAAAGAAAGAAGAACTGGTTAACTTATATTCTGATGTTGCCAAAAGAGAAATTGCTTCTATTTTGCGTTGCGATATAAGTTTAATTATTTCTGAAATGGAAATGAATTTACTACTGGAGAAGTTTAAGATTGAGCCATCTCTGTTGCACTATCTCCCTTTCTTAGAAGATGAAATTACGCAAGCTCAGGTAAATAAGTGGCTCTCATTTGATGAGAGAGAAGGCTTTGCATTTATAGGCAACTTTTTGCACGAACCCAACTGGAACACCGTACAGATACTCAAAACTAAAATTTGGCCTGTTTTACGAAAAAAAATTCCAGGTGCGAGCATGAATATTTATGGAGCCTACCCTACTCAAAAGGTGTTGGATTTAAACAACAAGACTGAAAAATTCCTGATTAAAGGCCGGGCATTAGATGCGCAGCAAACCATTGCCAAACACCGCATCCTGCTGGCTCCCATTCAATTTGGTGCTGGTGTTAAAGGCAAATTTATCGATGCCATGCAGGTAGGAACACCAACCGTTACCACTACTGTAGGTGCAGAGGCCATGAGCGGTGATTTAGCCTGGAATGGCATTATTGAAGATGATGCTGATAAATTTATCTCTGCAGCGGTAACCTTATACCAAGATCAAACGCTTTGGCACACTGCACAGCAAAACGGCATGCGCATTATTAATGAACGATATGCTAAAACCGCTTTTGCCGATGTTTTTCTAACCACCATAGATGCCTTGCTTTTAAACTTAAAGACCCACAGAGAAAATAATTTTTTCGGACAAATCCTCAGCCATCACAGCCTTCAAAGTACCAAGTATATGTCGCTTTGGATTGAAGAGAAGAACAAAAAAAATTAACACCTGGGTTTTTCACTGGCCGATGAGCACCCATTTAGGTAAACTAAACCTGATTGAAGGGGAAAGCCCAAACCCTTCTGTTTGGCTTGGACCAAAAAGCAGGACTGCTGCTGCCGAAGAACCACTGTAAACCATTTTCTAAAATATGCTGCATTAGAATTTTAACATACCATTGCCAACTTTACAACATTACAACAATTTTGAGCAACAAAGTGTGTAAATTCGCAGCATGGCAAAAATATCGATTAACCTGGCAACAGGTTCATTACAGCAAGAAGAAATTATTGTAGGTATTGATTTAGGTACTACGAACAGTCTGGTAGCCTTTATTAACCCGGATAAAAACCCTCAGGTAATTAATGATTCGGGCAAAGGACTGCTTGTACCATCTGTTGTTTATTTTAACAGCCATAACGAAGCAATTGTGGGCAATGATGCCAAAGAATTCTTAACCACCGACCCTGCAAACACTATTTTTTCGGTAAAAAGGTTGTTGGGTCGTTCTTACAAAGATGTTGCAGAACACTCCGATATTTTCTCTTATAAAATTATTGATGATGATAGCGATGCCCTGGTAAAAATACACGCCGGAGATCGCTTCTATACCCCTATTGAACTCTCAGCAGAAATTTTAAAGGAGCTTAAAGCCCGTGCAGAGCATGCACTTAAAACGCCTGTTAACAGGGCCGTAATTACTGTGCCGGCATATTTTAACGATAGCCAGCGCCAGGCTACACGTGATGCGGGCAAGCTTGCCGGTTTGGATGTAATGCGCATTGTTAATGAGCCTACTGCAGCCAGTTTAGCTTATGGAATTGGTTTAGATCCGGCTCAGCAAAAAACGATAGCCGTTTACGATTTGGGTGGCGGAACTTTTGATGTTTCCATTCTACAGATTCAAAACGGAATTTTTGAGGTTTTGGCCACCAATGGAAACACCTTTTTGGGTGGTGACGATTTTGATCGTGCCATTTTAAATTATTGGATTGAACAAAACAAACTCGATAAAACTGAACTTTCCAGCAATAACGTATTGATGCAGACATTACGTTTACAGGCAGAAGCTGCAAAGAAAGCCCTATCGAGCCAAAATTTATACAATGAGCAGGTGGGCGAAATCTGGTGCACACTGGATAAGCAAACTTTCGAAAAACTAATTGCAGCAAAGGTAGAGGAAACCATTACTGCTTGTAAAAATGCATTGCAAGACTCGGGTTTAACCGCAGCAGATATTGATGAAGTTATTTTGGTGGGTGGTTCTACCCGTACACCTTATGTTAAACAACAAGTAGAAGCCTTCTTTGGCAAAAAACCTCAGGATAATATTAACCCGGACGAGGTAGTTGCGCTTGGTGCGGCCATCCAGGCTGATGTTTTAGCCGGGAACCGTTCGGATATTTTATTGCTGGATGTTACGCCACTTTCTTTGGGTATTGAAACCATGGGCGGCCTAATGGATGTGATTATTGCGCGTAACAGTAAGGTTCCAACCAAAGCTGGCCGCCAGTATACTACTTCTATTGATGGGCAGGTGAACATGAAAATTTCTGTTTACCAGGGCGAAAGAGATTTGGTTAAAGAAAACCGTAAACTTGCAGAATTTGATTTAAAAGGTATTCCGGCAATGCCAGCGGGACTGCCTAAGGTAGATATTAACTTTTTGCTGAATGCCGATGGAATTTTAACCGTACAAGCCATTGAGCTTCGTTCTGGTGTAAAACAAGAAATTGAAGTAAAACCAAGTTACGGACTTACGGATGATACGGTTGAAAAAATGTTAATTGACAGCATTACCCACGCACAAAGTGATGTTGCACAACGGATGTTGATTGAAGCCAGAAGTGAGGGTGAACAATTGCTGTACACCGCCGAGCGCTTTATAGAAAAACATGCCGAACACTTAACCCAGGCAGAAATCAGAGATACGCAACTGTACATTAGTGCCTTAAAAAATGCACTAACATTGAACGATAAAGACTTAATTCTGAAAAAAGCTGATGAGTTGAATGAATTTACCCGCCCTTTTGCAGAACGTGTAATGGATGCAGCCATTTCTACAGCCATGAAAGGCAAAAAAATAGAATAATTGCTTGCTTTTTTAGCTGAAAAATTTTTAGAAAGGATTATGGGCCAATGTTCATAATCCTTTTTCTTTTTAGAAAAGCAAGTCAGCTACTCGTCGATTGCAAGAGTCTCGCATTCTGATTTATTCCGGAAACTTTCTGGTTCATTGGATATTAGCGCTTAAATAATTATCTTCAACTGTGCGCTTCATCAACTTAAAAATTTATCCGATAATGCTTTTAATATGGATGGTTAATGTCCTCCATTCCAATGCTCAATCTGATACCGCCCTAATTATTACTCAGCTTAAAAATATTACAAAAACAGCTGGTTATAGAAACCATAGCAACTTAGATCAACTCAATTCAACTGCTGAATATATCCGTTCAACTTTTAGGAAATCATCAGATAGCGTATCATTTCAAGAATATACTGTAGACCAAAAAGTTTACAAAAATGTCATTTGCTCTTTCGGCACAGAAAATAAACAACGGATTATAGTTGGTGCACATTATGATGTTTGTGGAGATCAGGAAGGGGCAGATGATAATGCATCGGGGGTGGTAGGTTTATTGGAACTGGCCAGGATGCTTGCAGGTAAGCAGCTGAATTACCGCATTGATCTGGTGGCCTATACTTTAGAGGAACCACCTTACTTTAGAACGGAACATATGGGAAGCTATATTCATGCACAATCATTAACTGATATAAAATCAGATGTATTGGGCATGATTTCTCTCGAAATGATTGGCTATTTTAAAGATGAACCCGCATCTCAATCCTACCCTATTGGCATACTGTCAGCCTTCTACGGAAATAAAGGAAATTATATTACACTGGTAAAGAAATTTGGTGCAGGCAGGTTTGTGCGCCATTTTGTTAAAAGATTTAAATCTGCTGATAAGATCAGGACAAAAACTTTTGCCGGACCGCCAAAACTCCCGGGAATTGATTTTTCTGACCATTTGAACTATTGGAAATTTGGCTTTGGTGCTTTAATGATTACAGATACCTCCTTCTACCGCAATAAGAACTATCACCAAAAAACAGACACCATGGAAACGTTGGATATTGAAAGAATGAGCAAAGTAATTGACAGTGTATATGACAGCCTAATCTCTATGAGATTGTAGTTTTATTACAAAAAGTGAATCCCTGTCGTTTGTAGGCCAGCCGAAATTATATCTGTTGGGGTAAAGGTAGCGTAAGCGAGCTAACCTCATCCATAATTAATTTTGCCGAATCTATTTCCTTTTCGAGCATCAGAATTTCAAAGCGAAGCAAAGCCTGCTTTTTAACACCGAATTTGTTTAATTTCTGCGCGCATTCTATCTCTAGCACCTCTATGTAAACCATAGTTGGTTGATCATCGGAAAATTTTATTTTTAAACCAGGAATCAGGTTCCATAAATTTTGGGTCTGCAAATAATCTGTCTGTAGCTTTGCCAGTTTATTTCGAAGAAGATCCAGCTTATAGGAAGATTGTTTTACTTTATCAGTTAAAACTTTAACTACCTCAAGTGCTGCCCTTTGCTCTTTGGTATAAATTTGCTCAAAAGATTTAATGTCTTTTTCTAAGCCTGTGTGCCTTAAAAGCGCTATAGTACTTAATGCCGCAAGCTGTTTAGTATTAGGATAACGGAGGCCTTTTTCGTACTGAGTAATGCTTACTCTTGATGCTCCAATTAAATTACCAAACTCCTCTTGAGTTAAACCCAGTTCTTTCCTAAGCTCTTTCATTGTGTGTAAAGTTTATTTTAAAATTATTTTTTGCAACATTTTCTCTTGTAACATTTTTTTGTGTTGCAATAAAACATGTTACATCTTTTGTAACATAATTTGTTGTTACATTTTTTTATGTTACAATAAAATAGGTTACAAATTATTTTCACAGACTTTCTGTTCCAAAAGGGAACTACCAAAAATAAGGCGTGGTAATCCCACTTCCACTGTTAGAGGCCCTGAGAAGCCCTGAATGAGAAAGGTGGGCCCACGCCAATAGCATGAGTATAACACTATTCTCTCATTCGGATTGAAATTTCTAAGGTTTCTGACACGAGACTATAGTGCGAAATGCTTCAATATTTTGTGAAGTATACGCTGAAAATAAATTTTAGGGAATCAATACTCAAACGTAAATAAAAGTTAATAAGAAACAAATTCTAAAAGGAGAATTGTACAGCCGATTTAAACAGTGCCTCCTTTGCCGTTAAATTACCTATAGACTTTTTCTTACCATACATCAAAATTAAACTAAAGCTCAATACTTATTTTTGTTAAAATTATTTAAGCGTATGGAATTAGGTATTGGCATGTTTGGCGATTTGCAGGTGAGTGCATCAGGCGAAATTCAGCCCGCACAGCAAAGATTACAAGAGATTATTGAAGAAATTAAACTCATGGATGAGGTTGGTTTAGATTTCTATGGCATTGGAGAACACCATCGCCCGGATTATGCTGTGTCTAGTCCCGAAATTATTTTAGCAGCCGCAGCTACCGTTACCAAAAACATTAAACTGAGCAGTGCCGTTTCTGTTTTGAGTTCATCAGATCCGGTAAAACTCTATCAAAATTTCGCTACGATCGATCTTATTTCTAATGGCAGAGCAGAATTGATGGCCGGCCGCGGAAGTTTCATTGAATCTTTTCCATTATTTGGTTTTAACCTTCAGGATTACGATCAACTGTATGAGGAAAAGCTGGATTTACTTTTAAAAATAAATAAAGAACCTAAAATTAGCTGGAAGGGCAATTTCAGATCTGAATTGGTTAACCAGGAGGTTTTACCCAGAGCAGTTAACAACAAATTAAAAATTTGGGTAGCCATAGGTGGCACACCAGAATCTGTTGAAAGAGCAGGCAGATTAGGGTTACCGGTAATGTTTGCCATAATTGGCGGGCAACCTATACAATTTAAACCCCTGTTTGATTATTACAAACGTGTTTACGAAGCATACGGGCACGACATGAATAAATTTGAAGTGGGTGTTCATATGCATTCTTTATTTGGCGAAAATAGTGCGGAAACTGCCGAATATTATTACCCGCTTTATGCTGCCCAAATGAACAGGGTTGGCAAGAGCCGAGGATGGCCCCCTTACCAGCGCAGCCAATTTGATATGGGAAGAGGTAGCAGTGGAGCTTTAATTATTGGAGATGCCAATGAATCCATTGATAAGATTCTGTCTATGCAGGAAACTTTTGGCTTAACCAGATTTTCTGCCCACATGGATGTTGGTGGTCCTTCTCATAGTGCAATGATGAAATCAATAGAGATTTTTGGAACGAAGATCGCTCCGGCGGTGAGGAAAGCATTGCAAGGGTAAGGATGTGCTTTTTTTAGTATCAGGTATTGAGTATCAAGACAGGGTACTGAATTGTTTAATTGATTAATTGTTGAATTGAAAACCGTGTAAACAATTATTTTTTTTATCACCGCTTAAGGCATATTAGGTCCCTAAGAAGTTTTTAGGCGGTGGTATTTTCACTTTCAACTCTTCCAACTTCCCAACCTCTGACTTCCGGACTTTTTTCAGCACCTCAGACATCTTAGACGTCTAAGACGGGTTTGGAGATAGCCTTTCAACTTTTTACCTTAAACTTTCAACTTCCACCTCTTCCGACTTTCCGACCTCTGACTTCCGGACTTTTTTCACCACCTAAGGCACCTTAGACACCTAAGAGGGTTTTGGCGGTGGCTTTAAACTTTTTACTTTCAACTTTTCATTTCCACCTTTTCCGACTTTCCGACCTCTGACTTCCGGACTTTTTCACCACCTAAGACATCTTAGACGTCTAAGACGGGTTTGGAGATAGCCTTTCAACTTTTCACTTTCAACTCCCCATTTCACAACCAGCTTGCGTATCTCCAATCCAATCCATATATTAGTTTAACAACCAAACAGAATATGAAGAATATTTTTCAGCCTTCGGTAAACACTGAAGTAATTGATAGGATTAATCGACTTGAACCTGGATTACCTGCAAAATGGGGTAAAATGAATGCATCTCAAATGCTTGCACATTGTAATGTAAGCTATGAAATGGTTTATGATGACATACATCCAAAACCTAATTTTTTTATGAAATTCATTTTAAAAAATTTAGTTAAAGCCAAGGTGATGAGCGAAAAGCCATATCCAAAAAGTAGCCCTACTGCTCCTCAGTTTATCATCACAACTGAAAAAGACTTTGCAAAAGAAAAAGCACGGTTAATTGAATACCTGAATAAGACGCAGGAATTAGGTGAAGATTATTTCGATGGGAAGGAATCACATTCTTTTGGAAAGTTGAATAAATCTGAGTGGAATATATTATTTTACAAACACATAGACCACCATCTCGCGCAATTTGGCGTATAAAATTTTACCAGCACTTACCTGCCAAGAATCTTGTAAGTGCTGTTTTTTACTTACCTTCTATCATGAAAAGATTAGCGCTATGTATTACGTTAATCATCCCACTATTTTTTTGCACATCCTGGGGCTTCTTTGCGCATCAAAGGATAAATAAACTGGCCATTTTCACACTTCCCGCTGAGATGTTTGGTTTCTATAAGCGGCAAGCAAAATATATAACTGAACATGCGGTAGATGCCGACAAACGACGCTATGCAGACTCATTAGAAGCCCCAAGGCATTATCTGGATGTAGAAAATTATGAGAAACATATGGATAGCATTCCCGAAAAATGGCAAGATGCAGTAGTTAAATACGGGCAAAAAAGATTGAATGCCAATGGTATAGTTCCCTGGCAAATTCAACGAACATATTATAGTTTGGTTAAAGCTTTTAAAACCAGAGATTCAATTAAAATATTGAAGTATTCGGCTGATTTAGGTCATTATATTGGCGATGCACATGTACCTTTGCACACTACAGCCAATCACAATGGTCAGTTCAGTAATCAGGTTGGCATACATGCATTTTGGGAAAGCCGATTACCAGAATTATTTTCCACGCGTTATAATTTCGTAGTAGGTAAAGCTGTTTACATTGAAAATCCTTTAAAGCAAGCATGGAGCATTGTAAAACACACGCACAAGCTGGTTGATACCGTACTTAGTTTTGAAGCAGCACTCAACCGGTCTTTCCCCTCTGATTTGAAGTATAGCTTTACTGAACAGCATAACCAGGTGGTTAAACAGTATTCACTTGCCTATTCTAAGGCATACCATGACAAGATGAATCATATGGTAGAGAAACAAATGCGTTCGGCCATTATACAAACAGGTTCTTATTGGTTTTCAGCCTGGGTAGATGCTGGTCAGCCCAGCTTAAAAGGGCTAAAAAAAATTGAACTTCTTCCTGAGGAAATAAAAGCGGAAGAAGAATTAAATAAGAAAATTAAAAGCGCAAGGCTTGTTGGAAGAGAGTTCTAACAAAAGAAGCCCAATGATATTGATCATCGGGCTTCTGTATAAATTTTAGAAGTGACTAATCTTCTACTTCTAAAATCTTTTCGATTTTTTTAGGTTGCATACGGCTTTTAATTGCGGCCCAGATAGCCGGAACAAAAGTTACTACAGCAATGGTAATGATAACCACTTCAAAGTTATTTTTGATAATCGGAATTTGTCCAAGCAGGTAACCACCTATTAATAAAGCAAAAATCCAGGTAAATCCACCAACAATGTTAAAGAAGGTAAATCTTCCGAAAGGCATTTTTGCAATACCAGCAACAAAAGGTGCAATTGTTCTGAAAATAGGTAAAAACCTACTTAACATAATGGCCTTACCTCCATGTTTCTCGAAAAATTCGTGAGATTGGTGATAGTATTTAAGTTTTAATATTTTATTATTTTCCTTGAAAACACCCGCTCCAAGCACACTTCCGAGCTTATAATTTAGGGTATTACCAGCAATTGCGGCTACAATTAAGATTAACAACATTAGCCAGATATTCAGACCTGTGTTTCCACCTGCAATTAAAGCACCCATTGCGAAAAGCAACGAATCACCAGGTAAGAAAGGGGTAATTACAAATCCAGTTTCTGCGAAAATGATTAAGAATAAAATGAGGTAAGTCCAGGTTTGATAGTCGCGAACGATTACGGCTAAGTGAACATCGATATGGGCAATAAAATCCCAGAGTTGTTGTAGTAATTCCAATTGATCTGATTTTGGGCAAAAATATGAATATGAAAAGGATTTTAATTCACAGATAAGTAAATATGTTAGTTTGCTTGAACCAAGCGCATTTGAAGTTCACTGGCTTTGTTCCCATCAAGCAAAACGGTATACACCTTACCTTTACTTATGGCAATCTTTTTAGTTGTTGTTCCAGCTGAGTCTAATGAATCTAATGCTTTCTGTGTTGCAATAGGGTTTGTTAAATCGAAAAATATTTTTGTTGCTTTGGTAACCTTCACTTTATAGGTAACTTTATTTCCGTACGCTAGAGTAAAAGGAGCAAATGCATTTCCTGCATCTCTTACCTGAACCGTATTATTTCCCAGCGTGTATCCTAAATTTAAAAAGGTAAGTTTAGCAGAATCTAAGTCTTGTTTAACATCATCCCGGTAAACAAGCAACGATGGTGGGTCGGTTGGGGTTTTACGGGTGTAGAAAACAGAATAATGTGCCCCAATTTCAAACTTTTGATCGGTGCTTGCAACGGCATTTGTGGTATTAATGTTCCTTGAAGTAATTTTATAGGTTGAATCGCCGGCAACCACTATGTAATTACTATTGGATCCGTATACGGTAGAAGCACCAGATTGAATGCCATTTAAATAAAAATTTTGCGTGGTATCCGTTACAGCACTTTGAAAATACCTGACTTTTGCATCACCGGCAATAAAATTTTCATTCTTACTACACGCAACAAAGCATAAGGCTAATCCGAATAATAAAAATATGCTGGTAAATAGAAATGATCTGCTCTTCATAAAAACTGAATGTACTATAAAAACGTAAAGATAGCACAAAGCATATTAAGTTATTAAATTAATTATCGCTGATGAGATGGGCTTCCAATGTTGAGGCCGTATTTCCGCTAAACCAGATGGTATAAATTTTCCCTGCCTCTAATAATTTACCATCTAAAGTTTTAATACTTCCGGAGCCAACAACATTAAATCTTAAATTCATACCTGCATCAACCGCGAAATAATTGGATGCCTCCTTATATAATAGTCCGTTTACGAATTGAGTACCGGCCTGTACACTTACATTAATCCCTGTTACAAACGAAGGTGTGAGGTTGATGAGTTTAATTTTAGCCTTTCCAGTTTCTGTGTTACTGAGGTTATCTTCATAACTTATAACTTCGCGCTCACCAGTTCTGTTATTGGTTAAAAAAACAGTATAAACAAGTGAGGGTGTGAAATTTATAGTTCCGGCTGTGGTAATATTATTTGCACCTGTAAAGGAAATTTCCCTGCTCCCCGAAAATAGTTTTAAATATTCGGTAGATTCACTAAAGGCTAATGCAGCGGTGGTTTTCTTTTCGCCATCAACATAAACATCCTGGTTATATTCAGTTGTTACAGCATTAACCAATTTTACCCTGGCCTCTCCCTTTGCCACAACATCGGGATCATGCTTTTTACAGGCACCAAGCGTAAATAAAGAAATAAGAATTAGAAAATTGAGAATTTGAAGCGAGCGTTTAGTAAAGATTTTCATGAGTTGTTGTATTAGATTGTTAACAGAAATGGCTTGGTCAAAAACCAAGCCATTTCTGTTAACAATCTAAAAGAATAGTTTATTTACTAATAACTGTTGTTAAGCATAACCGGCATTACCAACATTAAAACATCTTCATTTTCATCGTTGGTTTGCGGAATTAATAAGCCCGCTCTGTTCGGTGTAGAAAGTTCCAAAGTAACTTCCTCGCCACTTAAATTGTTTAACATTTCGATCAGGAAACGTGCGTTAAAGCCAATTTCTAAATCTTCACCATCATACTGGCAGCTTAAACGCTCATGCGCTTCGTTTGCAAAGTCTAAATCCTCTGATGAAATATTCAGTTCGCTGCCATTAATTTTTAATCTTACCTGGTGCGTTGTTTTATTTGCAAAAATAACCACCCTACGGAGTGTATTTAAGAACAATCCTCTGTCGATGACTAATTTGTTCGGATTGTTCTGAGGAATAACCGCCTCATAATCAGGATAACGCTCGTCTATTAAACGACACACTAAATTGATATTTTCGAACTTAAAAAAAGCACTTGTTGCATTATAATCAACTGAAACATTGATATCTGTTGAAGGCAATGCCGCTTTCAGTAAGGTTAAAGCTTTTTTAGGCAAGATAAATGAAGCTGCTTTATCAGCTTTGCTATCCATTCTGCGATAGCGTACTAACTTATGCGCATCGGTAGCAACAAACGTAATGTGTTGAGGAGATAATTGACAAAACACCCCTGTCATCGCCGGGCGAAGCTCATCATTACTTACAGCAAAAATGGTTTTGGTAATGGCCTCAGTAAGTACAGAAGCGGGCAAATTTACAGATGAAGCATTCTCTACCACCGGGATTTTTGGAAAATCATCTCCATTTTCGCCACTCAATTTATATTTACCGTCACCTGCACTAATCTCAATAGCAA
Organism: Pedobacter sp.; assembly: GCF_965279535.1. Taxonomy (NCBI): domain Bacteria; kingdom Pseudomonadati; phylum Bacteroidota; class Sphingobacteriia; order Sphingobacteriales; family Sphingobacteriaceae; genus Pedobacter; species Pedobacter sp. The sequence goes on along the minus strand of NZ_OZ257244.1, from coordinate 4,621,608 downwards.
AAGTGCTATCATCAATATTGAAAGCGATAGGTTGATCTGGTAAGGTTTTTAAAGTATCTAATAAAATTTTTGAGGGAACAGCAACCTTGCCTTCTTCCTTTGACTCTACCGGTAATGCAGTAGTCATACTGGTTTGCAAATCAGTTGCAGAGATAGTCAAGTTTCCGTCTTTAATCTCAAATAGAAAATTTTCTAATATTGGTAAAACTGTACTGCTGCTTGAAGCACCATTTACAGTTTGTAGATGTTTTAATAAAGTTGATGTGGATACAATAAATCTCATGATATCATTTAGTCTTCTTCAAAAATATAAAAATTATTTAGCGTACTTGTACTTGCGGTAATAATGTTGAAAAATCGCAAAGAATATTAACAAAAGCAAGGGGGCAACTACATTTATAAACTGCCATTTCGTTTTTTCGATCTTAATTTTGCCTTTATCCATTAATCTAATCTTAACTTCCTTATCCCGAAGGCTGATTAAATTATCATCGTCGGTAAAATAATCAATTATATTTAATAAAAGTGCCTTATTACCATAAGTTCGCTGGCTATATCGATCAAAGCCTAAAGGTAATGGTGTACCATCTTTCTCCACAACCTGATTTTTAAATACATCTCCATCTCCAATAACAATCATTTTAGTTGTTTTACCTGATTGTAAATCGGTATAAGGTGCTGTAATCCCGACAGGTAATGGCCTTCCTGCAAAAACTGATGGAAAACTTCCTTCGAGGAGCGCAGCAACGTTTTGCGGGCGGTTGCTAAACAACTTAGGATCTGGCTGTTCTGCCACCATTTGCAAACTAAATAACTTTGGCAGTTCGAAAACACGATTAAAAGCAGAAGTATTTAAAAGGTAGCTTTTACTTATCCCTTTTGCCCCAATGGTGTCTACTGTACTTGGAAATTCTGTTTTTATACCATCTAGTTTTTTCACTACACTTTTTGAAGTATCGGGCAGCACAATAGGATAATAAAACCATGGAAGCAGTTGAATTTGGCTTTGGCCGGCCACATTTCCGGTGGATACCGGGATTTCAGCACAATTTGCCGGGTCGGCGATGATGTTATAATTAATTCTTGCGCCGTACATGAAGAGCATATCATCCAGGTTTAGGCTCTGGTTAAAAACCATCTGACCATTTCGCCCTCTTAAACTATCTAATTCTGCATTTACCTGATCAATACTCCATAACACCCTCCCCCCATTCATTACAAAATAATTAATCTTATATTTTTCGGTTTCGGTAAATGCTTTTTTAGGCTTTGCAATAACTAAAACCTTAAGTTTATCAAGTCCTCCCTGATCTATTGATTGTAAGTCAACACGCCCCACTTCATAACTGTTAGATAGCGTATGAATGGCATCAGCGAGTTGAAGATCAGACAATTCTCCATTTGATTCTGTAAAACCAATTCGTGGATTGCTTCCTGTAATTACCTTTTTTAAACTGGAAGTAAATACATATTCTAGATTCTCGATAGAACGATTGATATTATCTTCGTAACTACCAGAAACATCCAGATTCTGAAGTAATTTAACGGGCAACATCTTTCCGCCACCTTCAATCATCGCTGCAGGAAAAACAAGTTTTTGCGTTAGCCCTGCTTCTGTTTTAACACTGAGGTTAGTGGGTTCTATGCCCTGATCATACAAGTTATGCATCACCGTATCCTGGTCTTCAGCGCTTAATCCTTTTAATGGATCTAAAAAAACGACCTTAATTTCCTGGGAAGAATAAGCCTTGTAATCTGCCAATAAATCCTTTACACCCGATCGTAATCGTTTAAATGCCGGAGGAAGTTCGCCATCTAAAAAAACCGTAACTATGATGGGTTTCTGATTATTGGACAGAAGTGTTTTTGTTTTATCGTTTAAGGTAAATCGCTTATCCGCTGTAAAATCAAAACGGTGATAAAAATTGGCTCCCAATACGTTGATCAATAGTAGCGCAACAATCAGGATTAAAGGTTTAATCCATTTTTTTCTACTCAGCATTACTTCTTTCCTCCCATAATCATTTGCGTAAACAGAAGAAACAGCGATGCGAAGGTGATAAAATAAATGAGATCCCTCGTATCTAAAACTCCCCTGCTAATGGATAAATAGTGTGCATTAATGCCTAAACTGGCAATCGCAGCCTCAACATTTTGCAGGCTTAAGAACTGGCTGGAGTAATCAAAACCTAAAAAAGAAAAAGCACATAAAGCAGCGGCGATTATAAATGAGATAATTTGATTTTTTGTTAAGGCTGATGAAAAAATCCCTATAGCAGTGAAAGCAGAACCTAATAAAAATAGTCCGATATATGAACCCACTACTGCACCAGTATCCACATTCCCTTCCGGAAAACCGAGCTTTGAAACTGAAAAATAATAGATAACTGTTGGAATTAAGGCCAAAAGCACCAATGTTAAACTTGATAAATATTTAGCCATCACAATTTGCCAGATGGTGATGGGTTTAGTAACCAGTAATTCATAGGTTCCCTCTCTTCTTTCCTCAGCAAAAGACCTCATGGTTATCGCTGGGATGAGAAACATAAACAGGTAAGGTACCAGACTGAAAAACCCACTTAAATCGGCGTATCCATAGTCAAGTAAGGAGGTATCAGGAAAAAACCAGAGCAACAAGCCTGAAACCAGTAGAAAGACAGCAATGGTAATGTAGGCTACCATCGAATTCAAGAAACTGAATAATTCGCGTTTAAAAACTGCGTACATAGGCGGTAAAAATGCCGAAGTTACTCAATTATTACTGCAAATTAAATTTCATAAAAAAAGCCCCCAATTGCTTGGAGGCTCTTAAACTAAAATTCATTTTTCTTATAGTCCGAAAGCAAATGCTGCACGGATGCCAATAAATGATGAAGTACCATTTTTAGACCATCCTTCATAACGTACACCTAAGTCAATTGCTGATTTATCGCTAACTGCGAAAGATGTACCTAAAGTTGGTGCATAAACAAAAGCAGTACCGCTACCTTCATCTGTACCAAAAACAGCACCAAGTTCGGCAGCACCGTAGAAGTTACCACCAAAATAATATTTAGCGCCTGCTTTTACAGGTACAAATCCAGGATTTGACAACTCTACACCAAAAGCTTTCGCTGCATCTTTTATTTCTTTTTTGTAGCCTAATGAAATATAACCAGCAGATGCTGTTAAATTTAAAGAAGGTGCTACATTGAATTCTGCTTGCACCGAACCACCGTAACCTAAGTTGAAACCTTCACCAGCATCTCCAACTGGAAATAAAAATTCTGGTCCAACACTAATTTTGTTTACTGCTCCTTCTGTTTGAGCTGAAGCTGCAAAGCCTAAGCCTGCAACCATTAATAAAGAAAGTAATACTTTTTTCATTGTGATTTGTTAATTATGATTGTTAAAATTATATATCGCGAGTTTTGACAAGACTTATGCCAAAAAGTTACAACCACCCAAACAAACCATAATAACAAGCTGAAATACAAAGGATTAAATAAATAAAAGAGAATCAAATTTGATGAATGAAAGGATTATAACCTTTTAAGAAACGTCTTTGCAATAGGACAACTACACAATTAAAGGGAATAAATAAAAAATCCCCGCCAACATCTGCTGGCGAGGAAACACTTAAGTCAAATTATGAGAAGTTCTTAAAAAGAGAAGCCCAGACCGAACCCGATATTAGGTAAAATTCCACTGGCTTTTAACGTTGAGAAATCACCGGAGTTGTCATCGTACTTGAATGATGAATAAGCTGCCCCAAGATTTAAATCCAGGGTAAATCCGCTACCGAACACCCATTGGTATCCGGCTTTAGCCCCAACATTAAAGGCACCGTAATTTGTTTCGTTGCTTTCTTCACTAAAAAAATTATTTAATTTTACTTTACCAGAGAGGTAACCCACTTTTGCACCCGCATACCATCCATGAAGTGCCTCTTTAAAATAGTAACGATATTGTAATTCACCACCAACACTGGAATATTTTGAGCCTGCAATTTTGTAACCTGCAACTCCAAGCCCGGCAATGGCTGTACTGTTCTCTCCAATTTTAACTTCTCCGCTGATGAGATCGGTACCGCCAAAAAATGCCAAAGGATTGGCTTTGAGTGCAACAGTTTGAGCCTGAGTAGTTGCAACTGTTAAACTTGCAACCGTTAATAAAGACAATAATAATTTTTTCATTTAATTTAGTTTTGGTTTCTATAACCAAAAACAACATAAATGCCATTAAAATGAAAGGACACACAGAAGGCCCCCAAAACAATTAAATTAGCTGTTTTACAACTAAATAAAACCAAAAATTACATTACAGGAATCAACCGTAAAGTTTAGGAAACGTAGAGGTATTTTCCCTTTTTGGGGATAAAATTACTTGTTTGGATATTTTTGAAAAGATTGGCTAAAGACCGAAAACATAGCCAAAACGAATACCTACAAAACCTTTAGAACTCGAAGTATTGATTACCGAAACTTTTTCGGTTTGACCTGCCCAGGCCTCATAACGGATTCCAAGATCCAGTTTGTTTCCGCTGCTGAGATTAAAGAAGTTTCCAATGCCAGGCGACCACACGAAAAGTGTTTTTTGACCACTATTTAAAGGTACCGCAGCACCTAACTGGCCTTCTGCATAAAAGCCCCCACTTACCTGGTATTTGAGCCCCAATTTTGCCGGTAGGTATGTCAAATCCTGCAAACTAACTACCCGGCTATTTCTTCCAAAAAAATTCATCAACCCAGCATTTAATGTCAATACAAATTCTTCACTAATTGGCAGATCCGCTTTTATGGAAGCTCCCAAACCTACACCCGATACGTTAGAGAAATTACCGGAAGGAAGTCCGAATTCTGCCGAAACACCAATGTTTGTGGTATTTTGTGCTTTTAAGGTAAATGAAGTAGCTAATAGAACAAAGAATATGAAGCGAGATGTTAGTCTTGTAATCATTGGGTTATGCGGTAAGTTTTCTGAAAATGTCTTCTAACGAATTGGAGTTATGTGCTTTCTTAATGCCTTCAAGTGTATCGCTTGCTACAATTTTTCCCTTGTTAATGATGATAATGTCATCACAAATGGCATCTACCTCTTGCATAATGTGTGTAGAAATCACCACCGTTTTATCCTTTCCCAAGGTTTTAATGAGCGCCCGGATATCAACTAATTGATTTGGATCCAAGCCACTGGTAGGCTCATCTAAAATCAACACCTGAGGATTGTGGATAATAGCCTGTGCCAATCCCACGCGTTGCTTATATCCTTTTGATAAAGCTCCAATCTTTTTATGCTGCTCCGGACTTAAGCCCACCATTTTAATTACCTCCTCTACCCTAGGGGTTAAATCAGGAACACGATAGGTTTGACCAATGAAATTCAAAAACTCTTTAACATACATATCGGGATAGAGTGGCGTATTTTCCGGGAGGTACCCGATATGCTTTTTAGCTTCAAGCATATCCTTTTGAACATCATTCCCTGAAATGCTTGCTGCTCCTGATGTAGGCTCCAGATACCCCGTAAGCATGCGCATTGTGGTCGATTTTCCTGCACCATTTGGCCCCAGGAAACCTAAAATACGGCCAGGTTTGGCTTCGAAACTAATTGCATCTACTGCTTTTTGCTTGCCATAGTGCCTGGAAAGATTTTTTACTGAAATGCCCATCTTACTGTCGCCCTAATTAACGTGAGTGGAACTTAACTTTTTGTTATAACGAAATTTATCTAACTCTTCTGCCGTTTGAGGCAAATTATCGCCCGATAAAATATCCGCACCATTATTCACCAAATGATAATACACCATTCTTGCCGGACTTGTCTCTGCACTTCTGTCTAAGTTGCCCATTGTACCCAAAATAGTGGTAATTCCCTTTTCATGTAAAAATTGATAAAAGCCTTTATTTGGCGCAGCAACACCAACAAAAGCTACAATCCTATCATTTGGAATCCCCAGCTCGTTAAGCCTTTTTAATTCAGATTTTTTTTGAACTGAAGCTGAAATCATTAAATCGGGTGCCAGGTGATGTACTTCCTGTGCCTGATTGGCTGTATAAGTTATGATAATTGAATTACTTTCTACTTTATATTGCCTTACTTTCTCAATTACTTTTGCATAAGAAACGCCTTTTTTTAAGTCGATGGTTAATAGTACCTTTCCTTTACTCCAACTCAAAACACTATCTAATGTTGGGATCTTAAAAGTTGTCTCCTTACCTTCATTATCTTTTAAATTAAAAACCCTCAGTTCTTCATATGTATAATTTCCAATCGGCCCTTTGCCGGTAGATGTCCGGTCGAGTTTATCATCATGCATGATAACCATCACAGAATCCTTGCTATAGGCGATATCAAATTCTATCACAACCGGATTGTAGGTAGTAGCATTTTCGAAGGTTTCAATACAATTTTCAGGATAACCAGGCATTGGTCCGCCACGATGCGCGCTAATTAATGGGAAGCGATTTTCCGGCGTCCATTTCAGGAACTGGTATAACTCTGCTGTATTGTTAAAATTGATATAATGATTTACTTTTTCTTCTTGCTTACATGATCCAAATAAGACTGTGGCAGAGAAAAAAAGGATTTGATAAAATTTCATGCCCCAAAAGTAAAGGAAATTGATTTATTAAGCAGCAAGTATTTAATATCTAGTATCAGGTATTGGTTTATCGGGTTAATTGTTTAAAAGTTAAAAGTAGAAAGTTAAAAGTTTAAAGTTTAAGTAGAAAGCTCAAAATAATTATCTTTGCTGCATTATGGCTCAAAAGAATAACGACGAACAATTTAAAAATGTAATCTCCCATGCTAAAGAATATGGTTTTGTATTCCAAAGCAGCGAAATATATGACGGTTTAAGTGCCGTTTACGATTATGGCCAGTTAGGTGCCGAGTTAAAAAACAACATCAAAACTTACTGGTGGAAAGCGATGGTGCAAATGCACGAAAACATTGTAGGTATTGATTCTGCAATTTTCATGCACCCTAAAGTTTGGAAAGCCAGTGGCCACGTAGATGGTTTTAACGATCCAATGATCGATAATAAAGATTCAAAGAAACGTTACCGTGCGGATCAGTTATTAGAAGATAAAATAGCTAAATACGAAAAAGAAGGTAAAACTGAGAAGGCTGCCAGGTTACAGGCAGATATGGATGCTGCCTTAACAGCTGAAAACCTTCCTCAGTTAAAAGTTTTAATTGAAGAACATGAAATTGCCTGCCCGGTTAGTGGCACAAAAAACTGGACTGAAGTTCGTCAGTTTAACTTGATGTTCAGCACCCAATTTGGTGCAATGGCTGAGGGAAGTGATGAGGTTTATCTTCGCCCGGAAACAGCTCAAGGGATTTTCGTTAACTTTTTAAATGTTCAAAAATCAGGAAGAATGAAAATTCCTTTTGGTATTGCCCAAATTGGTAAGGCATTTAGAAATGAAGTAATTGCACGCCAGTTCATCATGCGTATGCGTGAGTTTGAGCAAATGGAAATGCAATTTTTTGTTCGCCCTGGTGAAGACAAAAAATGGTTTGAATATTGGAAAGAAGCCCGCTTAAAGTGGCATCAGGCATTGGGTACTTCTCCAGAGAAATATCGCTACCACGACCACGTAAAGTTGGCACACTATGCTAATGCTGCTACCGACATTGAGTTTGAATTCCCATTTGGATTCAAAGAAGTAGAGGGAATTCATAGCCGCACTGATTTCGATTTAAGTCAGCACCAGGAATATTCTGGCAAGAAAATGCAGTATTTTGACAACGACTTAAACGAAGAAGGTAAGCCATATGGAAATTATGTTCCTTACGTTATTGAAACTTCTATTGGTTTAGATCGTATGTTCTTGTTAACCATGATCAATGCTTTTGAAGAGCAAGATTTGAGTACCGAAGAGAAACAGGACAGCCGTACTTTACTTCGATTGCATCCGGCCCTAGCACCATACAAAGTAGCTGTTTTCCCATTAACCAAAAAAGATGGTTTGCCAGAGAAAGCACGCGAGATTATGGATACTTTGAAATTTGATTTCAATTGTATTTATGAAGAAAAAGATGCCATAGGTAAACGTTACCGCCGTCAGGATGCTATTGGTACTCCTTTCTGTATTACTGTTGATCACCAGAGTTTAGAAGATAATACTGTTACTATCCGCCATCGTGACAGCATGGAGCAGGAACGTGTAGCCATTGCTGATTTAGGTAATATTGTGGGCAATGCAGTTAGCTGGAAAACCTTATTGGCTTAATAAAGTTCAGGCTTTTTAGTACATGATATACAACCGCAGATTTTATAGTCTGCGGTTTTTTTATAAGCTCTTCGGAATGAATTTTATCAAACGTTTGAAATTTGTTCCCGCCCACAAATTTATACCTTCAGGTTAAAGGGATTCTCTATCTAAGTTAGGTTTAGGTAATTTGGGTTAATCAATCCCCAATCAAATGCCCAAATTATCATTAATCACATTATTTGTTGTGCTGAGTACCGTTTTCAGCTTCGGTCAGGCTTCAAAATCCGGTTTTAAAGTCATTGCTTTTTATACCTCAAAAAACGATCAGGCTCACATCAGTTTTGTTCATGAGGCCAACAAGTGGTTTCCAAAAATAGCTCAGCAATATCATTTTAGATATGATTCTACTTCCAACTGGAACAATTTAAATGCAGAATTTTTGTCTCAATATCAAGTGGTTTTATTTTTAGATACCCGGCCAGAGCTTCCTGAGCAACGATTAGCCTTTCAGAAATATATGGAGAATGGCGGCAGCTGGATGGGCTTTCATTTTTCTGCCTTTGCACTATCCAAATCAACTTATCCTCAAAATTGGGACTGGTACCATCAAACTTTTTTAGGTTCAGGCGAATATGCGAGCAATACCTGGCGACCCACTTCTGCAATTTTAAAACTGGAAAACACGAAACATCCAATCACGAAGGGTTTACCCAAAACATTTAAGGCACAGCCCAATGAGTGGTATAGATGGCAAAATGACTTGAGGAAGAATCAGAATATTAATATTTTACTGGCTATCGATTCTACAAGTTTTCCATTGGGTACTGGCCCTAAAGCACACGAAATTTGGCACAGCGGATATTACCCTGTGGTATGGAGCAATAAAAATTATAAAATGGTTTATGTAAATATGGGGCACAACGATATTGACTATGAACATAAATTTGATCGGTCCAACAAAACTTTATCCTATACTTTTGAAAATGAAATACAATCCAAAATGATTATCAACAGCTTACTGTGGTTGGGTAAAGGGAAGTGATTACCGGAAGACTTTACAAGGTATTTCATAAAGCTATATTAATTAGAAAATTCTCGCTACCTTTGTGTTAACCAAACATTTAGTTCGCTCGTGAATAAGCCAAAATCATTTCTACTGGCATTTTTATGCCTCTTCATTATTACTTCCTGCAATAAAAAAATTGATTATCATCCTGAATGGGATGTATCTACTATGAGTGCAAAAATTGATGGTACATTACTACAATGTTCTGTTGCCTCTGCACAAATCTTTGTAGTAGGATCAAAAACTACCCTTCAAATTATCGGTAATAAAGGCTTAAGCGGCTTTAGCATCATGATCAATGATTTTAAGGGGGTAGGAACTTATCAGTTTTCCGATCAGAATTTAGGGATTTATGCACCTGGTACTTCAGGTTTGCAAGACGGATACATAAGTAATTCAACAGGAACAGTGAAGATTACCAACTACACTGCTAACCAGATCATCAAAGGCACTTTTGAGTTCAAAGGGGAGAATATGATAACTTCGGCGCAAAAAAATATAACAGAGGGACAATTTAGCATCAGCTTAGTTCCAATAAAGCTTCCCGAAACCAATAACAGCACCAATAATTTAAGCGCAAAGGTAGACGGCACCGTTATCGGTTTCACTGGCGAGGCTATATCCGTTGCCACTCCTATTGGTAACACCCTCAGTATTATCACTGTTAATGGAGAAAAAAGAATGATACTAGGTGTTATCGGATACAAAGGGGCGGGCACTTATGATCTTGCTAGTGAAGGAACTGGCGCATATATGAAAGATCAAACACCTACAGGATCCTTCTCTGCTGAAAGTGGAACTTTAACCATCAGCAGCGATTCGGGAGGAAGGATAAAAGGAACATTTTCATTTAAAGCACCAAATGAAGATTATCAAATTAAAACATCAGTAACTGTTACCGAGGGCACCTTTGATTTGCCATACAAAAAATAATAACTTGACTTAAGCAAAGGTTCTGCCGCTGATATTTCAAATCAGCGGTTTTTTTATTTCCAAATTTTTATACGCCTCATTTTTGGTACGGTTAATAACATAAGCGTCATAAACAAGAATTAAATTTCTTATTCGATTTTTCCAGGATTATATTTGTTTAAACAGCCATTGATAAAAATGAAAATCCCTGAAAAGTTTTTTGCCCGGAGACATGAAATTGCAGCAGATTTTTTAAAGGAACTGGACAAACACCTCGATGATATCCTATCAGGAAAAGCTACTGAGATGTTTGAGGTCAGAGACTTTGCAGACCTGATTCATGTTCATCCAACTCACTTAAGTAATACCATTAAAGCTGCTACGGGTCATTCTCCATGCTTCTTTTTTGAAGAACGCTTGATGGAGATTTCTAAATCGATGCTTCAAAATGTGAGCGTTCCTATTGCCGAAATTGCCAGAACACTTACTTACGATCCTTCAAACTTCACCAAATTCTTTAAACACTTCTCAGGTCAAACGCCTAAGCAATACCGGGCCGCATATTTCCTGTCGTTAGCAGAAAAAAAGGAAATTATCACCATATAAAACTTAAACTTTCACCATTTTAACTTAACTACTCACCATTTTTCTCATCTGTTTCCAGCTAATTTTGTTATCAAATAAAAAGACAATGGAAACACAAAATAAAATTGCCCTTGTTACTGGCGGCAGCCGGGGATTGGGAAAAAACGCGGCTCTAAAAATTGCAGGAAAGGGCATTGATGTGATTGTAACTTATCAATCCAAAAGAGAAGATGCTGAGCATACTGTTGAAGAAATTAAAAAGCTTGGCGCAAATGCCGCCGCTTTACAGTTAAACGTAGCTGATACTAAAAGCTTTGATTCATTTTTCCTGGAAATCAAATCCGTTTTAAAATCCGTATTCAATAAAGATAAATTTGACTTCCTAATCAACAATGCAGGTGTTGGTGCACATGCATCCTTTGCCGAAACAACAGAAGAACAGTTTGACAATTTAGTAAACATTCATTTCAAGGGAGCCTTCTTCCTCACACAAAAAGCGCTTGGATTACTAAATGATGGGGCTGCCATTATAAATATTTCTACAGGATTGGCCCGTTTTTCACTTCCGGGATATGCAGCATATGCATCTATGAAGGCAGCAATGGAAACCTTAACCAAATACCAGGCAAAGGAACTCGGATCAAGAGGCATCAGGTCAAATATAGTAGCTCCTGGGGCTATAGAAACTGACTTTAGTGGTGGTGCTGTACGCGATAATGCTGATCTTAATAAAATAATTGCTAGCCAAACGGCTTTGGGTCGTGTAGGCTTACCTGATGATATTGGTGGTGTAATTGCCTTCTTGTGCACTGAAGATGCAAGATGGATTAATGCACAGCGTATTGAGGCATCCGGAGGAATGTTCTTATAGAGACGTTGCGGGTAGTGGGTTATGAGTTAAAAAAACGGCTAAAATATTTTATCCCAAACACATAACCCACAACTCGCAATTAATTTTAGCCGCCACCAAAAATAAAAGCGTTGCTTTGGCGTTATCCATGAAAATCGTCCTCCATGTTTAAGCGGCTCCTACCCTTTTTTCTGTTATTTTTCCCATGTTCCAGTCTTCTTGCCCAAAGATGGTCAGATGCAGAATTCCGAAAAGCGAATACTGCAGCAAACGCGCCCTATTTAACTGATGAGGAAAAAAACATCGTTTTATACATGAATCTCATTCGCCTGGATGGCGAAAAGTTTTATTACACCTTTTTAGAAGATTACATTAACAACTATAACGCAAAAGTTAGGAAATATAGAAACTACAATGAACTTCGGATAACGCGCAGCAACTCATACTACGTTTCGCTACTTAAACATTTAAGAGGGGTAAAAAACCTGCCCATGTTTTATCCTGATGAACGATTAACTATTTTAAGCCGAAATCATGCGGTTGATCTTAACAGGAATAATCTGGAAAGCCATGAGAGCAGCAATGGAGATAAATTTAATAAAAGGCTTTCCCGGTATTTTCCCAACCGGGCTATGAGCGAAAATATAGATTTTGGTTATTCAAACAGTCTTGATATTGTTTGCCATTTGTTGTTAGACTGTGGCGTTCCCTCACTGGGTCACCGGTTCAATCTATTGGATCAAAAATATAAGCTCAATACCGTTGGTGTAAGCATTCAGCCTCATCCATCTTACACCTGGTGCGCGGTAATTGATTTTGTTGCGCAACCTATATTTTACAGTGAAAACCAGTAAATTTCACTAAATTCAACCACTGCAGATACAGCAGGCTGACCCATATCTTCTATTCTGAGATAGCGGTTAACGGTTTGCTTTTTACTGCTAAATAAGTTGATTTTTATCGGGCAAAACCTACTATTTTCTACCTATGAGCGAAAAGAAAAAACTCACCAGTGCTTCAGGTATTCCTTATGCCAATAATGAAGACAGTATGACGGCAGGGCCACGTGGCCCCATACTGATTCAGGATTTCATTTTACATGAAAAAATGGCTCATTTTAATCGTGAACGCATTCCAGAACGTGTAGTTCATGCCAAGGGTTCCGGAGCTTATGGCACATTTACAGTTACACATGATATTACAGCCTATACCAAAGCAAAGCTTTTTGCAGAGGTTGGAAAAAAAACCAGAACATTTTTACGATTTTCTACTGTAGGAGGTGAAAGAGGTTCGGCAGATGCTGAACGTGACCCACGAGGTTTTGCAGTTAAATTTTATACAGAAGATGGTAATTGGGACCTGGTTGGTAACAATACCCCGGTTTTCTTTGTGAAAGACCCGAAAAAATTTGGCGATTTTATCCATACACAGAAGCGTGATCCACAAACCAACATGAAGAGCGCCACCATGATGTGGGATTTCTGGAGCTTGAACCCGGAAAGCCTGCACCAGGTATTGATCTTAATGAGCGACAGAGGAACCCCATTTTCTTATCGCCACATGCACGGTTTTGGCAGCCACACCTTTTCTTTCTACAACAATAAGCATGAACGTTTTTATGTGAAATTTCATTTTAAAACGAAACAAGGCATCCAAAACTTTAGTAATGAAGAAGCTATAGAGATGAAAGGACAGGATCCTGATCATGCACAACGTGATTTGTTTGAAGCCATTGAAAAAGGAGATTTTCCAAAATGGACGCTTTATATACAGGTTATGCCTTTTGAACAGGCAAAAACTTACCCTATTAATCCCTTCGATTTAACCAAGGTTTGGCCGCATGCAGATTATCCACTGATTAAAGTAGGAGAATTGGAATTAAACCAAAACCCTGATAATTATTTCGCGGAAGTTGAGCAAGCTGCTTTTGCACCGGCACATGTAGTAGATGGGATTTACTACTCGCCAGATAAAATGTTACAAGGACGCATACTATCTTATCCTGATGCACAACGCTATCGCTTGGGGGTGAATTATGAACAGATTCCGGTTAACCGTTGTCCGTTTATGGTGAGCAATTATCAAAGAGATGGTTTTATGCGGGTAGACGGAAATGGTGGCGCAAATCCAAATTATTTCCCCAATAGTTTTGACAACATTGAAGTGGACACACATTATAAACAACCAGCATGGCCCTTAGATTCGTTATTGGCAGACCATTACGATAGAAATGCAGAAGGTGATCATGATCATTATACTCAACCTGGAAATCTGTTTCGTTTAATGGACCCGGAGGCCAAACAAAATACAATTAAAAATATTGTTAGTGCCATGGGCGGAATAAATGGAACAAAGAAAGATGACATCATCAATCGCCAGCTATGCCACTGGTTTAGGGCTGATATGAGTTTAGGTTTAGCCATTGCAAAAGGACTTGAACTTAATTTAGAGAAAGCAATGGAAAGCATGAATCATTGATAAAACTATATCAAAAAACTTCTTATACAATGATAAAAGGCGTCTTTAAATTTCAAGGCGCTTTTTTAGGTTTAAACAATTACCTTTGCCCAAACATTTCGAATAATCAATGCGCAGAGCCATTTTAGCCTTTATAGATTTTTTCCACCCACCTTTTAAAAAATATATCTCCCTCCATAATTTCAGGTATTTGGCCACTGGTGGGAGTACATTTGTTCTGGGTCAGGTAATTTTCTACATCGCCTATAACTTTGTATTCCTTAACGATTTAAAGTATTTTGACTTTACCATTAGCCGCAATTCGATATCACTTGCTGTGGAATTTGCTATTGTTATCCCTTACAGCTTTATTTTAAACAAGTACATTATCTTTACGCATAGTGAGGTTAAATCGAGGGTTCAATTATTTCGGTTTTTGAATTTGCAGCTCATCAATATGCTCTTAAATTATGTATTAATGAAAGGTTTTACCGATATTCTTAATATTTACCCAACAATATCCAGATTAATTGTAGGTGTAGGGATTTCCGGGTTTAGTTACATTTATCAGCACTACTTCACCTTCAGCGTAAAAAAATTCGGAAAAAAGCCAAAACATTAAAACTGACAGTGATTGGGCTAATTGAATGGTCTTTACAGCAATAAACCCGATGAAGTGAAAATACTTTTTGTTATCGCTTACCTGCTTTTTACGCAGACCATAAGCAAAAAGATTGCAGTGAAAGCGGTACGGGACAGAACCAACAGGCAGGGCTACTCCTTTTCAAAATATTTTAAGCAGCATTTTAAACTTTATTTACCTGAGGCTGTTAATTATAGCGGTAATGTCCTTGCTTTGGTAAAAACAACATCCTAACTTAGCCTCCAACTAACTATTATAATACCAATGAGCGATTTTAATAATGCGCAAGTGGCAAAACTGCCCAAGCATTTAAAGCAATTTATTGTTGCACAAAATTATGATAAGTATACGCCGATAGACCAGGCAGTTTGGCGTTACGTAATGCGACAGAATTATAGTTACCTTAAAAATGTAGCCTACTACCCTTATATAAAAGGTTTGCAACGGGCAGGGCTTAGCATTGAATATATTCCTGATTTACAAACCATGAACGATAACCTTGGCAAAATTGGCTGGGGAGCAGTAACGGTTGACGGCTTTATTCCTCCGGCGGCTTTTATGGAATATCAGGCCTACCGGGTATTGGTCATCGCTGCCGACATCAGACAAATCAACCACATAGAATATACCCCTGCCCCTGATATTATCCACGAAAGTGCCGGCCATGCACCAATTATTGCAGATACCGATTACAATAATTACCTCAGTTATTTCGGGGCTATAGGTGCCAAGGCCATGTTTTCGGCTAAAGATTTTGAACTCTATGAAGCCATTAGAAAGCTTTCCATATTAAAAGAAGCTAACGATACGGATGAACGGGATATTGTTAAAGCCGAGCAGGAACTGAAGTATATTAGCGAAAATATGGGCGAACCTTCGGAGATGGCTTTGTTAGGCCGCTTACACTGGTGGACGGTTGAATATGGCTTGATTGGTACCCTGGAAGACCCTAAAATATATGGTGCAGGTCTGCTTTCCTCGATCGGAGAAAGTGCCTCTTGCATGCATGCGGCAGTAGAAAAGTTATGGTATAATATAGACACCCTGAACTACCAGTATGACATTACTAAACCTCAGCCACAACTATTTGTTACGCCTAATTTTCAAAACCTGATTGATGTTTTAGAGCAATTTGCAGATACAATGGCCTTTAGGCGCGGAGGTTCTGAAGGAATACTGAAAGCTATCGCCTGCAAAAACGTAGCTACAGCCATGTATAGCTCTGGCTTGCAGGTAAGTGGCACATTTACCGATGTTGGCTTAGCGCCAAATGATGATGTTACATTTATTAAAACAAACGGGCCAACTGCGCTGGCGTTTGAAGGAAAGCAGCTAACAGGCCATGGGAAGGATTACCATAAGGATGGTTTTTCTTCTCCTGTAGGTAAATTGGCGAACAGCACCAAGGCTTTAGAAGCTTACACAGATGAAGATTTGTATGCTGCCGGAATTTTAGTTTATAAACCTGTAATACTAATTTTTGAAAGTGGAATTTCTGTAGAAGGTATTGTTAAACAAATCCTTAGAAAAGAAGATAAGATTGTGCTGATCGTGTTTGATAACTGTACTGTAAAAGAAGGTAATGGCAATATTTTATTCCAGCCCGAATGGGGAACTTACGACATGGCAGTTGGTGAAAAAATAACCTCCGTTTTTAATGGCGCTGCAGATAAAGATGCTTTTGAGGAGATTACCTTGATTAGCGAGGAGAAAACGCTCCATTATTCTTATAATGAGAAAACCCTCTCCCTTCATGGATTGTATAAACGGGTGCGTGAGATTAGAAACAGTGCACAGGACTTAGATGATTTGGGCGATATTTTTGAACAACTAAGAACCGACCACAGAAAAGACTGGCTTTGTGCACTTGAAATCCTGGAGATTTTGTATCATCAAAAAAATAACAAGCAATTGGAGAAGGAAGTGCAGGTGTATCTGGAAATTAAAGCCAGTAAAGAGCCCGATCATACCAAATTAATTAATGACGGTTTACATGTGATCAAGAATCCGGTTAATCAGTTAATTGAAGATTAAACCTTCAAAATTCCTTTTAACTTTACAGCTTTTAAAATATTTAGATGAATATCATTATTACAGGTGCCAGTAGCGGAATTGGCTTTGAAACCGCTTTAGAGTTTAGTTTACAAAAAGAAAATAAGGTTGTGGCCATTGCCCGATCTGCAGATAAACTCCGCAAGTTATTGGAAATAGCAAGAGGAATTAATCCTGATTGTACGTTATTACCTGTAGAATTTGATATTGTAAATGATGACTATGCTGCGCT
Source organism: Pedobacter sp. (assembly GCF_965279535.1). Taxonomy (NCBI): domain Bacteria; kingdom Pseudomonadati; phylum Bacteroidota; class Sphingobacteriia; order Sphingobacteriales; family Sphingobacteriaceae; genus Pedobacter; species Pedobacter sp. The sequence goes on along the minus strand of NZ_OZ257244.1, from coordinate 4,604,607 downwards.
ATTACCTTTTTTACAGGAAAGATTAGGTACAATTGATATTTTGATTAATAATGCAGGAGCCTTAATTAACAAACCTTTTGTGGATACAACAGAAATGGATTTGGGTGAAATGCTTCAAAGCAATGTAATTTCACATTTCAGAATGATTCAACATGTATTGCCTTTAATGAAAGCAGGAAGTCACATCGTAAATATTGGAAGCATGGGCGGTTTTCAGGGTAGTGTTAAATTCCCTGGGCTATCTGCCTATTCTGCAAGTAAAGCTGCATTGCATACCTTAACAGAGTGTTTGGCCTTTGAACTTGCCGAACGCGAGATTAAGGTAAACTGCCTGGCCCTGGGCTCTGCACAAACTGAAATGCTCGAAACTGCATTTCCTGGCTACCAAAGCCCGGTAATGGCATTTGAAATGGGAAAATATATTGCTGATTTTGCCAGGTCTGCGCACAAGTTCTTTAATGGAAAAATTTTGCCGGTGGCAGTAACAACACCTTAGTTTTTCTTTTGTTTAAATTATTTTAACTTTTTCACAACAGTTTATCCATTTATTTGTTGTGAATAGAAATCTAATTTAATAACCTATGGAAACAAACAATTTTACTACCACAACAGAGGACGGAAAGACCGTAAGCATTGTAAGCTATTTAACAATTATTGGCTGGTTGATTGCCTACTTTGCAATGCACAAAGACAAAAAAACGGATTTGGGCAGTTACCAGTTAAGACAAACCTTATTGCTCCACTTAATTAACATTGGGCTGGGTATTTTAAGTAACATTTTACTTGTTATCACCGCATCACTTTCAATTGGTTACATTTTTTACGCACTCTACATTGTTCTTTTTGTCCTATGGATTATTGGCTTTATCGGTGCCGTTAATGGGCAGAAAAAACCTATTCCGCTAATCGGTGAAAGAGCACAGAGCATTTTTCCACAAATTTAGCCCACTACAAGATAATTTGAGAAAGCCCTGGTCATTGATCAGGGCTTTCTTATTTCAACTCATTTTCAACATTTTAATAAGATTATATTTTTTCTTCTATCTTTGGAGCCAATGAAGAAAATTATAGTCCCGATTTTGTTTTTCATTTTATCTGCCACTACTGCTAAATCACAAACTGTTGTACCAGCACAGTATCAGGAGGTAATAAAGAAATTAGTTGCCAATCTTCCAAAGGAAGTAAAAGATGCGGAAGGTCGTAATCAGTCGGGCACTAATTCTACCAGCTTAATTGATTTCGCCAAAAGCATGTTAGGTATTCCCTATCGCTATGCCACCAGTAACCCAAAAGTGGGCTTCGATTGTTCAGGTTTTGTAAGCTATGTTTTTAGTAATTTTGGTTTTAAAGTTCCCAGATCATCTGTAGAGTTTAGCAGTACAGGAAAAGAAGTAAGCTTGGAAAATGCTAAAGTTGGAGATGTACTTATTTTTACTGGCAGCAACCCAAGAGTACGAAGAATTGGCCACGTAGGAATCATTTACTCTATTGATAGCGATGGCATTAAGTTTATCCATGCTTCATCGGGGAAAGCACATGGCGTAACCATTACACCTTTAGATGGTTACTACAAGAGTCGCTTCATAAAAGCTGTAACGATACTCTGATTTACTTTTTATACTTCCACATTCGGGTTTTACCTTCTGCCAGCCATTCAACAGCTGTATCTAACCTTTTCTGTTTAGTTGCTTCAGTTTTAGCTTCTTCTAACCATTCAATATATTCTTTCTTATTTGAATAGCTAAAATTTTGAAAAGTAGCTAAGGCCGAGGGATCTTGCTTTAAGGCGTCCAGAAAATACTGTGGCGTTGTAATTTCCTTCTTTTCTGTTGATTTTGGTTTAGAGGGCAACTTCACGTCATCTTCATTGAGCTTAATCGCCTGCTGGATATAAGCTATTAAAATCTCATCGCCGGGAAGATCCGCAAACGATTTAATTTGCCCTAAACCACCCATTGCCTCTGAACTATCTTTAAAGATCTGGAGCTCATCATTCATCAGTGAGGCTTTCCAAAAACCAAAAACACAATGCTTTTTGAATGAAGCCATGTGGCAAACTGTTCCCTTAAAATCGAAGAACGGCATGCCCCATTTAATTTTCTCTTCAATTCTGGCATCTGCACGATGAACCAAACTTCTTAAATGTTCTAAAATAGGAATGGCAAATTCTGCAGAATTTGCGATATACTGATCTACCTGTACGATGGTGTTCATGATGAAAGAATTATGCCTTACTTAAATTTAAAGCAAAACAATTTTTAATGCAAGTGCTACATCATTTTGTGCCAGAAATTGTTGTGCCAGTTGATGCAATTCTCGTTCCCTGTTGGTTGCATCGCCTATAGTGGCGTCTAAAACTTCTTTCACCTCAGGTAAAAAACTTACCAAATCAACTTCTTCATCTGTGGGTAAGTTTTCAATGTTCCCCAACATCCCTAAATCATTACCGGTCAACACCTTAGAAAACCTGACCGATTGAGGTAAATTATCTACACCAATACCGAGTTTAGCTAATGGTTTAGCCACTTTGAACAGATTTTCGGGTGTTACCCTGCAATACCAATCGCCACCCAACCGGGCTACCAGATCGATTTTTTCCTGGTCAATTTTCCCTTGCTGATCGAGGATTGCTTCATTGATGTGGATAAGTTTTATTTCTGCTAAAATCAGGTTTCCGGCACCATGGTTTTCGCCGAGGGAGATGACTTCATTAACGACACATTCAAACTGAACAGGCGCTTCTGCAACTCTGGGAGGAGCCACTAAATCTGATTTTAGCATCGTAAATCCAGCCTTTTCAAACTCATTAACTCCTTTAGCATATTCTGTGCTTGCCAGGCTCATTTGCTGAACCATATCGTAGTTTACGATATTGATTACGCACTCTTTCACCTCTTTTACATTTTCAAGTGTATGCTTAGTGGTATTATCGCGAACCCTTCTGGCAGGTGAAAATATACAGATGGGTGGTTTGGTACTAAACATATTGAAAAAACTAAAGGGGCTCAAATTGATATTCCCTTCAGCATCAATAGTTGAAGCAAAGCAGATTGGCCGGGGCGCAATGGCATACTGCAGGTAATCCTGCATCTGAACTGCGCTTAAATCAGCAGCTTTAAGCGTAAGCATATTCAAAAAATTAGATTAAATTATTTCTTTAACGCAAGAATAGAAAAATCGCTATCCGCTTTTTTAATGATGTTACTTAAGGCACCTAATCCTGTAATTTCCATTTCAACTACATCACCATCCTGTAGCCACTGCGGTTTATAGTTTGGATCGTTTAACAAGCCTGTTCCATTAAGTTCAAGAAAACATCCTGTTCCTACAGTACCAGAACCAATTACGTCACCGGGAAGAATATCTACGCCATAAGCACAACGTTCAATAATTTCGGCGAAGGTCCAGTCCATATCGGAAACATTTCCTTTAGAAACTTCAATTCCATTTACGCGGCAGGTCATCTTCAAATCGTAATTATTGCCAACATGCCCTTCTTTCGGATCCACTTTATACAGCAGCAATTCATCAGGTGTAACTAACCAGGGACCGATTACAGTAGAAAAGTCTTTTCCCTTTGCAGGGCCTAAGTTCAGTAACATCTCTTCCATTTGCAAAGTACGGGCGCTCATGTCGTTCATAATCATGAAACCAGCGATATAATCATCAGCTTCTGAAGCTTTAATGTTTCTACCTTTTTTACCGATTACTACGGCAATTTCAAGTTCGAAATCAAGTTTTTCGAAATGGTCGGGCATACATTCGATTTCTCCCGGCCCCTGAATGGCGTTATGATTAGTGAAATAGAAAATAGGATATTCATCAAACTGCGGAATCATATCTGCTTTACGGTTTCTGCGGGCCGCAGCCACATGCTGCCTGAAAGCATAACCATCTCTGCAACTTGCAGGATGAGGAACTGGTGCTAAGAGTTCATAAAAAATTTCTTCTTTCGCCTCCAAAGCTCCTTCCTTAATCTGATCATCTACCCTTTTTGCTCTTTCCATTAGTACCTCTCCACCTTCTAAAAATTCCTTCATGTTATCGGGAAGTAGCTTATCACAACTATTCAGGTTGTAAATGTGTCCATTCACAAAAATGCCCAAATGCTCTCGATCTTCGGTTTTGTAGGATACTAATTTCATAATTTAATGGGTTAAATTTCGGAGGTAAAGCTAGCGATTTAAGCAGGTGAAAAACAAGCAGTATTCGTAAATTTTTAAATCCAAGTAATTCTACAGACTTAATTTATACTCGATAACAAGCACGCAATCAAGCTATTGCAATTACACAACAAGACCATCAGAAGCTCATTTTCAAATTACCGCATAATCATTTATCCATAAATAAAGTTTCATTTTTTAAATAAAATATCTAACTTGGCTCTCAATTAATCATGATCTTAAAAGCATTACATATTGATTTAGTGAACGACGCAATCGCTGTACGTCGCTATAAGATGCTATCCAAGCTGATCATGGCTCAGTATTCTCTTTAATATCCGCTTATTTCTTTTGAATTGAAACGCATTCGCGTTTGAATTGTTTATTAATTGGATTTTTTCTAACCTAACATCAATCAATTATGCCTATTTATCATAAATTGGGGCAGATACCAGCAAAAAGACATACGGTTTTTCGTAAGCCTGATGGAAAACTTTATGCTGAAGAACTTGTATCCACAGAAGGATTTTCGAGTCTTTATTCTCTTGTTTACCACTGTCACCCCCCTACAATGGTAAAACATTTAGGTGAAGCCTATAGCGTGGAGCCCAAAATAGCCAGAGAAAAACACCTTAAGCATACCAGTTTAATTGGATTTAAAATCAAGCCCGAAGACGATTATTTAAAAAGTCGCAAGCCTGTTTTGGTCAATAGCGATCTTCATATTATTCTAGCCGCTCCACGAAAATCAATGACAGATTATTTTTATAAAAATAGTCAGGCAGATGAAATGATTTTTATCCATGAAGGATCAGGCAAGTTGAAAACCGGCTTTGGTGAGATCAGGTTTTCTTATGGTGATTATCTGATAGTTCCACGGGGAACTATTTATCAAATGGAATTCGACAGCGAAGAAAATCGCCTCTTTATTGTCGAAAGTTTTAGTCCGCTTCGTCCACCTAAAAGATATTTAAATCAATATGGCCAATTGATGGAACATGCTCCTTATTGCGAACGCGACCTTAGATTGCCAGAAAATTTAAAAACTTATGATGCTTATGGAGATTTCAAGGTTTTAATTAAAAAACAAGGACTTATTTATCCATACACCTATGGTACTCATCCTTTTGATTATGTGGGATGGGATGGTTATCATTATCCATATGCCTTTTCAATACACGATTTTGAGCCAATCACCGGCCGTTTACATCAACCGCCTCCTGTACATCAAACATTTGAAGGACACAACTTTGTAGTCTGCTCGTTTGTACCACGCAAATACGATTACCATCCGGATTCCATTCCAGCTCCCTACAACCACAGCAACGTAGACAGCGATGAAGTGCTTTATTATGTGGATGGGGATTTTATGAGTCGTAAAAGCGTTGTAAAAGGTCAGATCACCCTTCATCCAGGAGGGATTCCTCATGGTCCTCATCCCGGAACGGTAGAAAAATCTATCGGAAAGGAAAAGACAGATGAACTGGCTGTGATGATCGATCCCTTCAAACCTTTAATGCTTACGCAGGAGGCTTTGGATATTGAAGACGAAAATTACCACAAAAGCTGGCAGGAAAATATTGAATAGCTCAGTTGGTAGTTACCAGTTGGCAGTTCTCAGTTGACAGTTCTCAGTTGGCGGTTCAACAATTAGACAATTAAACAGTTCATCAATTAAACAGTTTTCAGTTGACAGTTTTCAGTTGACAGTTCAACGATTAGACAATTAAACAGTTAAACAACAATTCAAACAACACAACAATATGGAATCATTAACATTTGCAGAAAAGATATCTAAAGCACAGGATTTTCTGCCAATTAACGGAACAGATTATATCGAATTTTATGTAGGTAATGCCAAACAAGCCGCACATTATTATAAAACAGCCTTCGGCTTTCAAAGCTTAGCTTATGCTGGCCCTGAAACGGGTGTTCGTGATCGTGCATCATATGTTTTACAACAAGGTAAAATCAGGCTGGTACTCACCACAGCACTTAAATCTGATCATGCGATTTCGGAACACGTAAAAAAACATGGTGATGGTGTAAAAGTACTTGCTCTATGGGTAGACGATGCTTACAGCGCTTATGAAGAGACCACAAAACGTGGTGCGAAGCCTTATTTAACTCCCCAAACCTTAACAGATGAATTTGGTGAAGTCAAAATGAGTGGAATCTATACCTATGGAGAAACCATTCATATGTTCATCGAAAGAAAGAACTACAGTGGCGCATTTATGCCTGGATATCAACCCTGGAAAAGTGAATATCAGCCTGCTGAAACTGGTTTAATGTACATTGATCATTGCGTAGGTAATGTGGGCTGGCATAGAATGGATGAAGCTGTAAAGTGGTATGAGGATGTGATGGGCTTCGTTAATATTCTATCTTTCGACGATAAACAAATCAATACAGAATATTCTGCTTTGATGAGTAAAGTAATGAGTAACGGTAACGGTTATTCCAAATTCCCGATCAATGAACCTGCGGAAGGAAAAAAGAAATCACAAATTGAAGAATATTTAGAATATTACGAAGGTGAAGGCGTACAACACATTGCTGTAGCGACAAAAGATATTGTGCATACAGTGAAAGAACTAAAATCGAGAGGTGTAGAATTTTTGAGCGCTCCACCAGAAGCTTATTACGAAATGATGCCGGAGCGGGTAGGTAAAATTGATGAAGAAATAACGCTTTTAGAAAGTCTGGGGATTTTGGTCGATTGTGATGAAGAAGGCTATTTGCTTCAAATCTTCACCAAACCTGTAGAAGATCGTCCTACATTATTTTTTGAAATCATCCAGCGCAAAGGAGCTCAAAGCTTTGGAGCAGGAAATTTCAAGGCCTTATTTGAGTCTCTTGAACGTGAACAGGAATTGAGGGGTAATTTGTAGAAATTCGGTGTCAAATTAACGAATAAGTTGAAAAAAATACATTTTAACGATGTAAACTCCGTTTCTCTACACTTAATTAAATCGTTCACCAATTTCTTCACTAAAACTTCATAATTGAACTGCATCTTTGATTAACAAAACACCAGGAGCGATTTCAGTTTTGTTAATTCTAAAAACTCATAATTAGTTTTTTAGTTTTCCGGTTACCCTTATCTGATACCTCATGTATTGAAAAATACATGAGGTTTTTTCTTACCCGGCACTTTCGTTCAGCATATCGCGAAGGTCAATTGCGCCACCATCAAATTTTTGTCCATTCACATAAAACGATGGCGTACCGTTTACCCCACTTCTTACACCACTTTCAAAATCTGCTTCTACCCTTTCTCTTACTGACTCAGAAGCTACATCTTCCTGGAATTGCTTCAAGTCAAGGCCAATTTCTGTGGCAGTTTTTATAAAAAACTCTTCGCTCATTCCGGTCTGGTTCTCATAAATGGCGTTATGCATTTCCCAAAATTTACCTTGAAGTGCAGCAGCCTCCGCTGATTGTGCAGCTAAAAAAGCAAGCGGATGGATTTCCTGAAGCGGGAAATTTCTGAAAATGAATTTAATCTGTCCTTCAAATAAAACCTGAATATCTTTTATAATGGGATAGGCTTGTCCACAATAGGGGCACTGATAATCGCCAAATTCTACAATCTCTACCGGAGCTGAAGATGGTCCCTCAATATGGTCATTGCCATTTACTGCTGGTTTTAATGTGCTCATCTTAATCTTTTTCTAATTGTTCTAATGCATCCAGAATACCATCTGCGCCAGGATTTATCGCGGTTGGAGATAAATAACTCCACGCAATTTCACCTTCCTTATCTATCACAAAAAGTGCTCTTTTACTTTCACCCACTCTTTCATCATATACGCCATACGCTTTGGAGACTGCGCCTTTAGGCTCAAAATCTGCTAATAATGGAAAATGTAGATTTCGATCTTGAGAAAATGCCAAATGGCACCAAACGCTATCTACAGATATGCCAATTACCTGAGCGTTATGTTTACTAAAATATTTCAAGGTTTCATTATAAAGGGCCATTTGATCGCTGCATACCGGGCTCCAATCTGCCGGATAGAATGCCAATATCACATTCTTCCCCTTAAAATCTGCCAACCTAACTTTCTGATCTGGTGTAGCGTTTAACTCAAAATCTGGTGCCTTTGCGCCTTTTTCTAACATAATGGGATGGATAAAAAAATGAATGATAATTTAATTTTAACACCTCAACCGTCAAGATGTTTGTACAGGGAATATAAAATGGATAAATAGTTAACCCATCTTTTGACGCTTGATCAAATAAGCCTGTAATATGCTGTAGAAACCTTTATTTATATCCGCATCAATCAAATCAATCTTGTATTGGTTACATTTTAGCTCGATTTGTTGCCTGTAAGCCAATACCGCCTGCATATAATTGTCTTTAACCTGATTGGTATGAACTTTAATACTTTCACCTGTCTCCATGTCAATAAACTGGTAAGGGCGGTTATCGAAATTGAAATCGACCTCTTTCGAACGGTCCACAACATTGAAAACTACTACTTCGTGTTTATTGAATTTCAAATGCTGGAGGGCATCAAAGAATTGATCTGTTTTCCCGGCAGTAGTTTGCGTGTTAAATAAATCGCTAAAAACAACCACCAGCGACCGTTTGTGAATCAGTTCGGCTACCTGGTGTAAAGATTCGCTCAAATTTGTGGTAGCATTTACTTTTGGCTTTTGAAGCAGATCTTCTAACTGAGCAAACAAAAATTTCTGGTGAACAGTTGTGGATTTTGCTGCTGAATTCAATAAAATCTCATCTGTAAACAAGCTCAATCCAAAAGCATCTCTTTGTTTCTTTAACAAATACATCAAAGATGCCGTAGACTGAATGGAAAAACTGAGCTTGTTGTTTTTGGGCTCAGGAAAATACATCGAAGATGAAACGTCGATTACAAACTGGCAGCGCAGGTTAGTTTCTTCTTCAAAGCGTTTACTGTAGAGCTTATCCGTTTTAGCGTATAATTTCCAATCGATATTCTTAACATTATCGCCATTATTGTACTGGCGATGCTCTGCAAATTCTACCGAAAAGCCATGAAAGGGACTTTTATGCAAACCCGTAATAAAACCTTCTACAACTTGTTTAGCCAGCAATTCTAAATTGCCATAACTGGTTTCATTCTCGTAATTTACTGTTTGCATCATGTAAATCTAAAAAATAAATTCATTTGATTATCTTTATCGCTTAACCAAAAAAAATGAATAAGTATTTATTATTATCACTATCATCCCTGATCAGTTATAATAGTTTTGGTCAAAACTTAACAAATGGAGGTTTAAACACAGAAAGCACAAAAATTCTTAGCAGAATAGACACTGCAAAAAAACAAGAAGGCTGGACCATTCGAGGATCGAACACCTTACTGCTCAACCAGGCCGCATTTTCTAACTGGGTAGCCGGAGGGATCAATTCGGTAGCTTTAACTGCCCGTGTAGATTATGAATTTAACCTCAAGAAAGGTAAAAATCTTTGGGAAAACCGCATCCTCTCCGGATATGGTTTACGTTCTGAACAGGAAAACCGTACCACAAAGGTTGAAGACATGATTGATTTAACGTCAAAATACGGCTATCAAATCAACCAAAGTAACTGGTTTGCCACTGCGGCAGTTAATTTCAAAACACAATTCAGTAAAGGCTTTGATTACAGTAAACCCGATCAAAGTTATCTGTCCAATTTCCTGTCTCCAGGTTATTTAACCCTTGGACTTGGGGTGGATTACATTCCAAATGATCATTTTCAGATCAGTTTACATCCATTAACTTCCAGGTTAACCTATGTGAAAGATGAAATGGTTTTTGATCCCAATCGCGACGGTATACTTACAGAAGTTTTCGGAGTAAGCCCCGGGAAACACTTTGTTTACCAATTAGGTGCTTATATTGGCGGAAGATATAAGGCCAATTTAATGGAGAACATTGTGCTGGATAATCGTTTTGGTATTTTTAGTAATTACCTGAAAGATCCACAAAATTTAGTTCTTGCCTATTCTGCCATTCTGGACATGAAAGTAAATCGCTTTATTTCTACACAAATTACAGCGGATTTATTTTATGATGATAACCAAATTGGTAAGCTTCAATTAAAAGAAACTTTAGGTGTAGGCTTAACGTATAAATTTGGAAAGTATTAAAAAAACAAAACCCTGTAGTTAAGCTACAGGGTTTTAATAATTATTTCTTCGCTATTTTATAGAGATTTCCATTATCGGTAACCGCGTATAAAGCACCATCTTTTCCTCCTACCAGATCACGGAATCTTTCTCCTTTATTTTCAAGAAGTCTTTCTTCTCCAACAACCTTATTATCCTTGATGACCAATCGAATGATATGCGATCCGCTTAAAGCACCTACGAAAAGATTTCCTTTCCATTCGGCAAGCGCATCACCATTATAGAAAGCAATGGTTCCCGGCGAAATACTTGGATTCCAATAATATACAGGCTGTTCCATTCCTTCTTTTTGCTGAATACCCTCTCCTACTTTTCTACCGCTGTATTCTACCCCATAGGTAATAATTGGCCAGCCGTAGTTTTTACCTGGTTTAATAATATTTACTTCATCACCGCCTTTAGGCCCGAATTCGGCTTCCCATAACTCACCTGTTTGTGGGTTAATGGCTAATCCGTCAGGGTTACGTAATCCATAGGCATATATTTCAGGACGTGCGTCTGCCTTACCTGCAAATGGCCCATTGGCTACAGGTTTGCCATCAGGGGTTAAATGAAGAATTTTCCCCAGGGAAGAGTTGAGGTATTGTGCCTGAATTCTGATATCTGAACCTGAGCGTTCTCCAGTACTCACAAAAAGGTTTCCGTTTTTATCAAAAACAATCCTTGATCCGTATTGAAGCTTACCATTGTAGGCCGGAGTAGCTTTGTAAATAACTTTCTGATCCTCTATCGTAGTTTCATTCGCTGCAAGTTTTCCCTTAGCAATTGCTAATAACACCCCTTTAGCCTGGGGCGCTGAATACGCCCAGTAAACCAATCTGCTTTTAGCAAAATCGGGGGCTAAGGTAACATCTAAAAGTCCACCCTGACCCGAAGGATCAACCTCTGGAAGGCCTGTTATTTTCTTTTGTAGCTTACCATCAGTGCTAAGGATGACCATCGTGCCCTGCTTTTGTGTGATCAGGAAACGTCCATCTGGCATTACAGAAATGGCCCAAGGGTTTTCCAGTTTGCTGTTTAAAATCGAGATATTTAAAGGTGTTTGAGTTTTAACCGCTGTAATACGGGTTTGACCTGCAAATGCGGGCTTGTAGTCTGCAGATGGCGTTCCCGTTTCCACTTGTGCAGAAACGCTAAATACATTAGCGCAGGTAAGAATAAGACCAGCTGTTAATAACCTAATGCATTGCTGATTATTTAATTTCATAGGATGTTAGTTTTGTTTAAAACAACAAAAAAAATGGGACAATAAAAAACCCGGATGCATCAAATGAATCCGGGTTTTAAATATGTTACAAGCCATGAGGCTATATTGTATTATTTTCGGTTGATTAAGCTAATTGCTTATTCAATTTATCTGCTAAAATTGATTTTGGAACTGCACCAACTTGTTTATCTACAACCTGACCGTCTTTGAAATACAATAAAGCAGGGATGTTTCTGATACCAAACTGCATAGAAATCTGAGGGTTGTTATCCACGTTAACTTTTCCAACTACCGCTTTACCATCATATTCTTTTGCGATTTCTTCTACTACCGGACCAACCATGCGACAAGGGCCACACCATTCTGCCCAAAAATCTACTAATACGGGTTTATCTGATTTTAACACAACTTCCTCGAAGTTTGCATCTGTGATTTCTAATGCCATAATTAATTTTTTATGTTCAAATATAGGTATTCAATTGTAATGCCAGCTAAATTATAATGCCAATTTGACATTTAGAAAACTCTTCTGTCTTTATGCCTTTCTGAATACACTTACCGCGAGATTTACCTATCAAAAAGAAATAACTGAAATACAACTGGTGTAGCAGAGCATATCTTAGTTTAACTTGTAATTAACAACATTTAATCCTATCAATTGTTCCAAAAACTTATTATTAGGATTTATTTTCAAATTCTTGGAGGGTAAATCCAGCATGAACTCTTTTTCCCGATCATAAATGGCAAAATTGAGCTGACAGTTTTGCTGTTCTGTACTTGCCTTATTGTCTGCTAAAATCTCCTCAATCTGGCGCATCAGCTCTTCATTTACCCTTTCTATCGGCACTTGAATGGTAATGCTTTTCGCTAATTTATCTCTCAGTTCCGACATAAGGTTAATTGCGGTAATTTTAAATTCCCAGTCGCCCGCCTTTCCAAAACGCTCCCCTACACGCCCCCTGATCTGCAAAAAATATCCTTCAGTTAAGAATGATTTAAACTTCAAGAAATCTTCACCAAACAAGGCCATCTCACAGCTATCATCATAATCTTCAAAAACAAAGGTTCCGAAAGGCTTTCCTGTTTTGGTGATTCGCTGAGAAGCCGTAACCACTAAACCACCCACGCAAAGTTCTCTATTTGTTAATTTGTTAAATTCGGCTAAGACTTCTTCGTTGGTATCGCCCATCCTTACTTTATTGATAATGCTGAGCTGCCTAACGTTGTGTGTACAAAACCTATCCAGTTCAAGCTTATAATTATCTAATGGGTGCCCGGAAAGAAAGATCCCGATTGCATCTTTTTCGTATTTCAACCGGTCAATCAAAGCCCACTCCGGCGAAACCGGAAGAGTGGGTTCTAAAATTAATTCGGCTTTAGAACCACCAAAAAGTGAGGCCTGAGAGGTACTTTCATTATTCTGGAAATCATTGGCATATTTGATAATTTTCTCAATGCCATTCATCTTATCATTCGGACCGATATAAAAATACTGCGCCCTATGATTACCAAATGCATCAAAAGCACCACTATAAACAAAACTTTCGTAAGCTTTTTTATTAACAATACGGGTGTTGGAGCGCTTGGCAAAATCGTAAACACTGCTATATGGCCCTTTTTCAGTCCTTTCTTCTATAATACTTTCTACCGCCTTCTCGCCTACTCCCTTAACAGCCGACATGCCGAAACGGACTTCACCCTTCATGTTTACCGAAAACTTAAGATCAGATTCGTTTACATCCGGGCCTAAAACTACTACGCCCATCTGCCTACACTCTTCCATGAAGAAGGCCACCTGCTTAATATCACTCATGTTATTGGACAGTACCGCAGCCATATATTCTGCAGGATAATGGGCTTTCAGATAAGCGGTTTGATAAGCAATCCAGGCATAACAAGTAGAATGGGATTTGTTAAACGCATAAGAAGCAAATGCTTCCCAGTCTTTCCAGATTTTTTCTAATGTAGCCGCGGCATGGCCTTTCTCTGCTGCCTGAGCAACAAACTTAGGTTTCATTTTATCGAGTACATCTTTTTGTTTTTTACCCATTGCCTTCCGCAAAACATCGGCCTCACCTTTGGTAAATCCGGCCAGCTTTTGCGACAAAAGCATTACCTGCTCCTGATAAACGGTAATTCCGTAAGTTTCCTTTAAATATTCCTCACAGGCATCCAAATCATATTGAATTTCTTCTTCCCCATTTTTACGGCGAACGAAACTCGGAATATACTCCATCGGCCCCGGACGATACAATGCGTTCATCGCAATTAAATCGTCGAAAACCGTTGGCTTAAGTTCCTTCATGTATTTCTGCATCCCCGGACTCTCGTACTGGAAAATCCCGATGGTTTCACCACGTTGAAAGAGCTCATAAGTCATTACATCATCAATAGGTATTTTATCAGGATCCAAATCAATGTTGTATCGCTTTTTGACCAATTTAACGGTATCCTTAATCAAGGTTAGCGTTTTAAGCCCCAAAAAGTCCATTTTCAGTAAACCAGCGCTTTCTACAACAGAGTTATCGAACTGGGTCACATATAAATCCGAGTCCTTGGCTACTGATACCGGAACGAAATTGGTAATATCATCAGGAGTAATAATTACACCGCAGGCGTGAATACCTGTATTACGTACTGATCCTTCTAAAACCTGCGCCTGCTGAATGGTTTCGGCGCTTAAATCTTTCGCTGCGCCAAGGGCTTTCAGCTCCAGCACCCGTTCATATTCATCGGGGCGTAAAGCATCTTTCAAACTCTTTTCATCCAGATTGAAAATCTTCGCCAATTTCATATTTGGAATCAGCTTAGCAATCTTATCGGCTTCAAAAAGCGGCAAATCCAGTACCCTGGCCGTATCCCGGATAGATGACTTAGCTGCCATGGTACCATAGGTGATGATTTGCGCTACCTGATTAGCACCATATTTATTAATTACATAGTCCATTACCCTTCCACGCCCCTCATCATCAAAGTCGATGTCAATATCGGGCATGGAAACACGATCCGGATTAAGGAAACGCTCAAAAAGGAGATCATATTTAATGGGATCGATATTTGTAATTCCCAAACAATAAGCTACCGCTGATCCTGCAGCAGATCCCCTGCCTGGCCCAACTGATACATCCAGATTTCTCGCTTCGGCAATAAAATCCTGTACAATTAAGAAGTAACCCGGGTAACCTGTTTTTTCAATTGTGGCCAACTCAAAATCTAGCCGTTCCCTGATACTTTCTGTGATTTCATCATAACGTCTTTCTGCACCTTTGTAGGTTAAATGACGTAAAAACTTATTCTCTCCACGCTTTCCTCCATCAGTTAAATCATCTGCTACCTGAAACTCTTCGGGAATATCGAATTTAGGTAATAGTACCTCACGGGCAAGTTTATAAATTTCAACCTTATCAATAACTTCCTGAATATTTAAAATCGCTTCCGGTAAATCGGTAAAAAGCGCTTTCATTTCATCAGCAGGTTTGAAATAATATTCCTGGTTAGGTAATCCGAAACGAAAACCTCTTCCACGCCCAATCGGTGTTGCCTGCTTTTCGCCATCCTTTACACACAATAAAATATCATGGGCATTGGCATCCTTTTTATTAATATAATAGGTGTTATTCGTTGCAATCAACTTAACACTGTGTTTCTTCGCGAGATTAACAAGTGAGGTGTTTACCCGGTTTTCATCTTCCTGATTGTGCCGCATAACTTCCACATAAAAATCAGCACCAAAAAGTTCCTTCCACCAAAGCAATGCTTCCTCGGCCTGGTTTTCACCCATGTTAAGGAGCTTATTAGAGATCTCGCCATAAAGGTTTCCCGAAAGCACAATGATGTCATCCTTATATTGCTCAATTACCTTTTTATCGATACGGGGAACATAGTAAAAACCTTTTGTATAGGCAATTGACGACATTTTAGCTAAATTATGATAGCCTTTTTTATTCTTCGCCAACAACACCATCTGGTAGCCATTATCTTGCCGTGTTTTATCTGTGTGATCTCCGCAAACGAAAAACTCACAGCCCACAATAGGCTTCATCACAATTTCAGTCGGACGTTCTCCCGCCTCAATTGCCGCTGCATTTTTAGCTTCCGCAGCCTTATTATGATTAAGTACATGGTTCACAAAGTGAAATGCACCCATCATATTGGCGTGATCAGTCATTGCAACAGCAGGCATTTTCTGTGCCGCTGCCGCTTTTACCAAATCAGAAATACTGGTGGTACTTTGAAGCACCGAAAATTGCGTATGGTTATGTAAGTGTACAAAAGTTGCAGCAGCAAGCTCCTGTCTATTCTCTTCAAGTTCTTTTTGGGAAACGCCTCCACCTTCGGCTTTTTGAATGCGTTTGCGAATCTCATCAGATGCAGCCTTGAGGTTAATGTGCTGGATGCCAAAACTGCCAATTGCATCAGGGTTAACTTCCCTGAAACGGGGGAAATACTCGGCATCTACCAGTAATTCTTCTTTTTTGAATACCTCTCTCTTAATCAATTCCAGAAAGCAGCGTGTTGTGGCTTCCACATCGGCGGTGGCATTATGTGCCTCACTAAACGGAACTCCAAATAGATAAGCATGCAACTCAGTTAAGGTTGGTAATTTAAATCTTCCACCCCTACCTCCAGGTAGCTTTAATAAATCTGCCGTAACCTCCGTACAGGTATCAAGCACAGGAAGATCGGCGAGTATGTTCGCTACACCAAAACGGTGAAACTCGCAACCCATAATATTAACATCGAAGCCAACATTTTGACCGACAATGAACTTTGATCTGGATAAGGCGATATTGAACTTTTCCAAAACTTCCGCCAAAGTTATACCCTGCTCATCGGCAAGCTCAGTAGAAATTCCGTGAATCCGCTCAGCATCATACGGAATATTAAAGCCCTCTGGCTTAACTAAATAATCCTGATGTTCGATCATCCTCCCCATCTCATCATGCAACTGCCAGGCAATTTGTATACAACGCGGCCAGTTATCGGTATCGGTAATCGGTGCATTGTAATTACGAGGCAAACCCGTCGTTTCAGTATCAAAAATTAAGTACATAAGCTTTTCTCCAGAATCAACCGTTTCAGGATACAAACGGTTCTTCAAAAATAAGGATTTTGACAGGGGATTTTGTCAGATTTTATCAACAAAAACAGACCAGACATTTGGCTCTCGCTACAAATAGCTGACACTCAATAGCCGAATATTTTCAAAGTTTTTTTTCCATTATTTAGAAGTACAAGTTCAGCGCTGCATTGGCTACCATAATCTGCCTTCTGTTCAGGTCCCGATGAAAAATCGGTCGCTTTCCCAGGCAATAAGGCCTGATTAACATGACCTTCATTTCAAAGCAAAGCATCCGGATCGCTAATCAATAACTATTGATATGTGTTGATTACAACCTGTAGTGCTATAAGTTTATGGATTACGAATACTTAACCCGGGGTACTCTACCAAAGCTCTAGATAAAATTTTGAAAAGCATTTTTAAACCTTATATTTATTTCTACCTTCGACTAATATTTAAACAACAAATTAATCCCATCTTGGGGAAGATGAGCACACCTTAAATACAGATACAATGAAAGTAACGGTTGTTGGCGCAGGCGCAGTTGGCGCAACCTGTGCAGATAATATTGCCCGCAAAGAATTAGCCAATGAGCTGGTATTGCTTGACATTAAAGAGGGTTTTGCAGAAGGCAAAGCCATTGATATGATGCAAACAGCCACCCTATTAGGCTTTGACACCAAAATATCGGGAGTAACCGCAGATTACAGCAAAACTGCAGGATCTGATGTTGTGGTCATTACTTCTGGCTTACCTCGTAAACCCGGAATGACCCGAGAAGAATTGATTGGGATTAATGCTGGCATTGTTAAAGGTGTAGCAGAAAACATATTAAAATTCTCTCCTGAAGCTATCTTTATTGTCATCAGCAATCCTATGGATACCATGACTTATTTAGCTTTAAAATCTCTGGGCTTACCCAAAAACCGCATTATCGGCATGGGTGGAACCCTGGATAGTTCCCGCTTTAAATTCTATCTTTCACAAGCTTTAAATTGCAATCCGAGCGATCTACAAGGCTTTGTAATTGGTGGACATGGAGATACCACCATGATTCCTTTAACACGGCTTGCCACCTATCAAAGTTTACCCGTTAGTCATTTATTAGATCAGGCTACACTGGATAAAGTAGCTGCCGACACCATGGTTGGAGGAGCAACTTTAACCGGGCTTATTGGTACTTCTGCATGGTATGCGCCAGGAGCAGCCGGAGCTGCATTGGTAGAAGCCATCTTACGCGATGAAAAGAAACTTTTCACTTGTTGTGTATCACTGGAAGGCGAATATGGTCAAAACGATATTTGTTTGGGTGTACCGGTAATTATCGGAAGAAAGGGCTGGGAAAAGATCATTGATTTTAAATTAAATGATGAAGAACAAGCTGCATTTAACAAAAGTGCTGATGCAGTAAGAAATATGAATAATGTTTTAAAAGAGATGAATCTGGTATAATTCAATGAAAACCATTTCAATCCCTTTAAAATTAATCAACCTACAAGACGACGGCTTCCACCTTTTGGTGGAAGTTGTTGTTTTTAAGCAGAAACACTTTGCTGTTATTGACACCGGAGCATCCAGAAGCGTTTTTGACAAGGCATTAATTGAAGAGCACCTTTCAGAAACCCTGCAAACATCTGAAGAAATTAATGCAGCTACTTTGTTTACCACCACCACTACCATTCAGGCAACCATCCCTGAACTAAAAATTGGTAAATTAAAGATCAAAAACTACGAAACGGTAGCATTTGATCTGCAATCCGTTAGCGAAACCTATCAACAGTTTGGCCACCCACCTATTTCCAGTATTATCGGAGGTGATATTCTTTGGGAATACAAAGCCATTATCGATTACGATAAAATGGAGCTTTTACTTCGAAAATAATTTATTTTCCTGATCAGCATCACTTTTTAAACGCTTATTAGTCGGATATTTGTCTTCAGAAATGAAAAGATATTTAGCTGTTTTTTGCACCTTTTTTTGGGCTGGATTAATCGCAGGCATCAGTTTTCTTGAAGCACCACTAAAATTCCAGGCACCTGGAATTACCATCCCACTCGGCTTAGGCATAGGACAACTGGTTTTTCAGGCACTAAGCAAAATTGAAATACTACTCGTGCTGCTCCTAACGTTTTCAATGTATCACACCAAACCAAAAAGTTTAAAAGGTTGTTTACTGATTACATTGATTATTATAATGGCTTTAGATACGTTGTGGCTTTTGCCACGATTAGATGAAAGAGCCAGATTAGTTCTTCAGGGAATTGTGGTAAAACAAAGCTATCACCATATTCTATACATTATTTTCGAAAGCATTAAGCTCTTAACGTTACTGGTTTTAGGATTTCTTAACCTTAAAGATTCTCATGAAAAAAGATATTAATGACCGCAACGACCTGATCCTGCTGGTAGATACATTTTACAATAGTGTACAGGAAAATCCATTAATCGGCCCGATTTTCACCGATATTGCCAAAGTAGATTGGTCACATCACCTACCAAAAATGTACGATTTTTGGGAAAGTATTTTGTTTGGCAAGGCTGTTTACAAAGGAAATCCCATGATCCGACACTTTGACATTAATGATAAGACACCTTTGCAATCTGAACAGTTTGAAGTATGGAAAGATATCTTTTTCCATACCGTAGATGATCTTTTTGAGGGAGAAAATGCGGATACAATAAAGCAAAAAGCACAATCCATCGCAGATTTAATGCACTTTAAAATCAATTCGCCTAAACCACAATTCCCAATAATTTAACTTAGAATTTCGTTTAAATTCAAGGTTTATTTATAACTTTAAGTAAACCAAATCGAACTTATTATGAAATTTCTAAAAATCCTCATCGGCATTATTGTCGTACTTGCCCTAATTTTTGTTATTGGTGGACTTTTCTTGCCTAAAACTTATTCTGTAAGCAGAAGTACAGTAATCAATGCGCCCGACACCACAATTTATACCAATATTGCAGATTTCAATCAATTTGTGAAATGGAATCCCTGGTCAAAAATGGAACCTTCAGCAAAAGTTACCGTTTCGGGTCCGGCAGCTCAACCTGAGCATTTGTATCAGTGGGAAGGAAAAGAAACAGGAACAGGACAGATGAAAATTGTCAAAGTAGAGCCAAGTAAGATGATCGACATCGAGCTCAAGTTTATTAAACCTTTTGAAAGCCTTGCCGATACTAAATTTGATATTCAACCTGATGGAACAGGGAACAAAGTAATCTGGACCATGAGCGGTGAAAATAACCTGATCAGCAAATGGATGTGTGTTTTCGTAAGCATGGACAGTATGATTGGTAAAGATTTTGAAGACGGATTGAAATCATTAAAAGAAAAATCTGAAAAAGGAAGTTAAGTCTCTTTTAAAAGAACATTGTATCGCCTGAAAAAGCAAATCATCATTATCAGATTTACTTTTTCAGGCGTTTTTTATACATCAAACTATGAAAACTAAAAATCATCAAACAAATGTTGCCTGTTTTGGTTAAAAGGAGGTAAAAACTTTAACAAGTTTATTTTAGGATTTTGTTATCTCCCTTTTTTTAGATTATTTGCGATCAATGAATTTATTACTAGTAGAAGATGAGCCTAATGTGGTCTCGGTAGTTTCCAGAGGATTAACCGAAGAAGGGTTCACTGTGAGTATTGCTCCTGACGGTTCTACAGGTAAACAAATGGCGCTCGAAAACAATTTTGACCTTATCATACTTGACATTATGCTCCCTGGCATAAATGGTTTAGAGCTCTGTAAGATTATTAAAGAAGAAAAACCCAATACCCCTATTGTTATGCTCACCGCACTAGGTACAACAGAAAATGTGGTAACTGGCCTTGATAATGGAGCAGACGATTACCTGATTAAACCTTTCAAATTTGCCGAACTGTTTGCCCGAATCAGAATGCTGTTAAGAAGGTACAGTGGCATAGTTAACCAGGATCAAATCATCAATATTGCTGATTTACAGATTAATCTGACTGCGAAAACTGTAAAAAGAGCGCAAGAAGATATTATCCTGACTGCGACAGAGTATCGCCTGTTGGAGTTTATGGCCAAAAACAAATCTAAAATCCTTTCCCGTATTGATATTTTAGAAAGTGTGTGGGACATCGATTTTAATTTAGGCACTAATGTAGTAGATGTCTATGTAAACTATCTGCGAAAAAAAATAGATAAAAATGCAGATCAGAAGCTCATTCATACAGCCGTTGGACTAGGCTATGTATTAAAAGAGAAATAATGGAGATTGCGAAAAAAATCACTCTGCTGTTTGCTATTCTTTCTGCGGTGATTATATCACTCTTAAGCGGTTTTGTCTGGTACTTTTCAAATGAATTTGCTTTTGAAGATTTTTATAAAAGGCTAGAGGCCAGGGTCAAAATTACGGCACAGCTTAAGCTTTATGAAGATGAAAATAATAAAGCCTATGCGCAGATGCGTAATCAATATCTAGAAAGATTGCCCGCTGAGCGTGCATATGTTATCGAAGCCGACCCTAAAAAAGTTAACAGTTTAAAAGCAGACATAGTACTACCTGAAAAATTCGCACAAAACATACACTCCGGAAAAATGGCCCGTTATCGGGTAGAAAACCACTTTTATGCCGGAAAATATTTTAAAATTGGCAATCGCGATTACATTGTGATCATTTCCGCAAATGATCCTTTTGGCTTTAGGGAGCTGAAAGATTTGCAAAAAATCCTCATCATTGGATTTTTCCTTTCTATCATCTTATCATTTGTGGTAGGCTGGCGCTTTTCCAACTACATGCTAATGCCATTAAGAAATATCATTAAAAGTGTAAAAAAGATCAAGGCCGAAAACCTTCACCTCAGGCTGGATGTAAAAAAGGGTAGCGATGAGATGTCGCAGCTTGCCCAAACTTTTAATAATATGCTTAACAGATTGGAAACTGCCTTTGAAACGCAGAATAATTTCATCAGTAATGCTTCTCATGAGCTCAGAACACCACTAACAATCATTAGCGGAGAGGTTGAACTGGCCATTAAATCCGATCAGGCCCCAGAAAATCAACATCGGGCGCTAATGAAAATAAAAGACGAAGCAGATCGGCTGGAGCACATTTTAACCAGTTTATTGGGTCTGGCACAATCGGGCTTTAACGGAAAAAACCAACCTTGGGAAGAGGTACGAATGGACGAGTTATTATGGGAAATTAAAGATTCGGTAGAGCAAGTGCACACGGATAGCAAAATTGAAATCGACCTGAGTAAACTTCCAGAAAATGAAGAACAGCTAACTGCACGGGTAAATAAAAACCTCATCAAACTGGCAATAAGCAACATTGTAAGTAACGCCTGCAAATACTCTAATTATAAACCTGTTCATATCCTAATTGAAAACACGGGTAATACCATTTCTATCGCGGTTACCGATCAAGGCATTGGCATTCCACAGTCAGACATCCAGCATATATTTGAACCTTTCTTCCGTGCTTCTAATACAAATGATTATAAAGGGTATGGTGTAGGCCTGCCTTTATCGTTAAACATTATCAGGCTTCATCGCGGCAGTATTGCTATTAAATCACAGGAAGGTATTGGTACAGAAATCAAAGTATTGCTACCTTATTCGGGATGGTTATTTACTTCAACATAGCTAACCTTTTAAGCTAAATTTATAATATAGCCTCTCATCATTTACAGCAGGTAAAATTTTAATCACTATTAAGAATAAAAATGATATTATTTCATTAAAAATGAAATAAATACCAATAAAAATCACTTCTTTTACAGAAAAATAGCCAAAAGGAGTAATTTCACTCTTGTCCAGGTAAATTCTAATCTAATTTTAATCTCATTCTTATTCCGCTCTTATTTCAGGGCTGTAAACTTGTATAAATTAATTATTTAAACAAGATAAAAGCCATGAAAACCGTACTTGTTCCAACAGATTTCAATTTAGAAAGTGTTCAAATCATTGAGGCGTTAATACACGATCAACCTCAGGAAACTTTCAAGATCGTCTTTATACACGCTTTTAAAATATCTGATTCGATGAATGACATGCTTATGCTTACCAGAAGAAGCAGGGATTACGAAATCATCAGCGATGAATTTTATCAATCTTTAAACAATTACAAAAACATTTATCAGAACCGATTAAACGTAGGTATTGAATACTTTTACGGAAGCACCGTTGCTACGTTCAAGAACTTTATCGAAAACCTGGAGGTAGACTGCATCGCTTATCCTAAAGACTATAACTTCAAACCGATCAATAAATTAAGCATTGATCCAAAATATTTAACTGAACGCGCCGGATGTAAAGTTCTGGTATTAGATACTGCAAACATCCCAGCTCAGGAAAATCTTATTGACACCAGAATTGAAGAAAAGCAACTGCATACCGCAAGTGCTTAATTAATCACTTTTAAACTCTTATATCATGCTGCTACGTAATAATATTCCGCTTACTTACATTTTTGGAAAAATAAAGAAAGAATTATTTTTTGTGATTGCCTATTCGATTGGCATTGTGATTCTTTATCAAAATTTTCATGTTACAAGAATTTCTATTCCAGTAGCTGTACCGGCATTATTGGGAACAATTATCTCCCTATTGCTTGCCTTTCGATCTAATCAGGCCTATGACAGGTGGTGGGAAGCCAGAACGCTTTGGGGAGCTATAGTTAACGATTCGAGATCCATTTCCCGGCAGATTTTATCCTTCGTAGAAAATCCCTACGGACTTGAAGAAGTAGATGAGTTTAAGGAGAAATTTATTAAGCGACAAATTGCCTGGTGTTATGCCTTGAGTCAGGCTTTAAGAGGTTTTTCTCCAACAAAAGGCTTGGAAAGATATCTGGATGCCGATGAACTTGCTTTTTTAAAGCAACGTAAAAACGTTACGACCTCTATCTTAGAACTTCATGGCATGGACCTTAAAAGGGCTTTAAACGAAGGCTGGATTAATAAATATCAACAAATTGAAATAGATAAAACCATAACGGCATTGTGTAACCACATGGGAGGATCAGAAAGAATCAAAAACACAGTATTCCCGGTAACATATAGTAAGTATATCAATATGTCTATCCATTTGTTCATAGTTCTTTTACCTTTCGGTTTAATCGAATACTTTGGCTACATGGAAATACCATTGGTAGTAGCTATTGCTGCCTTTTTCCTGCTGGTGGAGAAAATGGCTGTCCATCTTCAGGATCCATTTGAAAACAAGCCAACTGATACCCCTACAACTACAATTTGCAGGAACATTGAAAGAGATCTTTGTCAAATGCTAGATGACAACAAACTGTATGAGGACAAGCCTCAAACCGAGTTGGCCCAGGTAGGCTCTTATTACATCCTATAGTTTTATATCTTAAAAGCAAAAAGCTCTTCAGGGTTGTCCTTGAAGAGCTTTTTATTTATAAAGCCTGTGCTTTACATTTATGATTTGCTTATCTAAGCATCAATTTTTGCATATTTCGCATTGCGCTCGATAAATTCTCTACGAGGAGCAACTTCATCGCCCATTAACATCGAGAAAGTATGATCACACTCTGCAGCACTTTCGATAGTTGCCTGCATTAACGTACGGGTTGCAGGGTTTAAGGTTGTATCCCAAAGCTGCTCAGCGTTCATCTCGCCCAAACCTTTATAACGTTGAATGTGAACACTATCTTCTTTACCAGCGCCTTTTAAGCGTTGTACTGCGGCATCACGTTGTACATCATTCCAGCAATATTCAAACTCCTTACCTTTTTTAACCTGATAAAGCGGTGGCGATGCAATGTAAACATAACCAGCTTCGATCAATGCTCTCATATATCGATAGAAGAATGTCAGGATCAAAGTGGTAATGTGAGAACCATCAATATCCGCATCTGTCATAATTACTATTTTGTGGTAGCGGAGTTTGGTTAAGTTAAGCGCTTTATCATCTTCAGGTGTACCAATGCTTACGCCAATAGCAGTAAACATATTTTTAATCTCATCGTTTTCGTAGATCTTATGCTCCATAGCTTTCTCAACGTTTAAGATCTTACCCTTTAACGGAAGGATTGCCTGATAGTTACGATCACGACCTTGTTTCGCAGTACCACCTGCCGAATCTCCCTCTACAAGGAAAATCTCACATTTTTCAGGATCACTGTCAGAACAATCGGCTAGTTTACCCGGTAAACCCGAGCCACCCATTACACTCTTACGTTGAACCATTTCACGGGCTTTACGTGCCGCAGCGCGGGCAGTAGCCGCCAAGATTACTTTATTGATAATTAACTTAGCTTCCTTTGGATTTTCTTCAAGATAGTTACCTAAAGCCTCTCCTACGGCAACATCGACAGATCCCATCACCTCACTGTTACCCAATTTGGTTTTGGTTTGTCCTTCAAACTGAGGCTCTGCTACCTTCACAGAGACTACTGCGGTTAAGCCTTCCCTGAAGTCATCACCGGTAATTTCCATTTTCACATTCTTCAGTAAGCCCTCTTTATCGGCATAGTTCTTTAATGTACGGGTTAAACCTCGACGGAAACCTGCTATGTGGGTACCACCTTCATGCGTATTAATGTTATTCACATAAGAGTGAACATTTTCAGAATAACTATCGTTATACTGGAATGCCAGTTCTACCGGAACGCCGTTCTTAATTCCTTCGATATAAATAGGTTCAACCAATAACGAAGTACGTGTACCATCTAAAAAGGCAACAAATTCTTTCAAACCACCTTCAGAATGGAAGGTTTCTGATAAGAATGAGCCATCCTCCATCTTTTCACGTTCATCTGTCAGCGTTAGTTTAATCCCCTTATTTAAGAAGGCTAATTCACGCAAACGACCCGCCAGCGTATCATACCTGTACTCTAAAGTCTGGGTAAAAATCTCAGCATCTGGCTGGAAGGTTTGAATAGTACCTGTACGATCAGAAGTACCAATCTCTTTTACATCGAACAGAGGCTTACCTCTTTCGTATTCCTGTGTAAAAATCTTTCCTTCACGATGTACAACGGTTTTTACATGGGTAGATAAAGCGTTAACGCAACTTACCCCCACACCGTGCAAACCACCAGAAACCTTATAGGTATCTTTGTCAAATTTACCACCAGCGTGTAAAACCGTCATTACGATTTCCAAAGCAGACTTACCTTCTTTGGTATTAATTCCTGTAGGGATACCACGGCCATTGTCCTCAACGGTAATGGAATTACCCTCATGTATAGTTACAAAAATGTCAGTACAATACCCGGCAAGCGCCTCATCGATCGAGTTATCTACAACTTCATAAACCAAATGGTGCAAACCCTTTACACCGGTATCGCCTATATACATTGAAGGGCGCTTACGCACCGCTTCTAATCCTTCTAAAACCTGTATATTATCCGCCGAATAATTCGACTTCTGTTCTAATTCTTCGCTCATAAATAATGATAAAACAATAAGTATCAAAAATACGAAATTTTAGCCATATAGCCCAATATGTGGATAAGTTTTACACTGTGAAAAGCTTTAAAAATGACCAAAAAAAACGTTTAACGTAAATAAATTAATCTGGCATGCGCTCAAGCCTTAGCGCCTGAGAATCAGACACCCATTTTAAGAATCTGAGCATCTTTTGAGAACTATGCGTTATATTAATCCAGGGGTTACCCGCCCCTCTTGATCGCAGCTTACAACAAAAAGCTAAATGAAATTCGATTATTCAGCCTGCGGGTGCTTAAGCCACTGATAAAATTGCGATTGATACCAATTTTATATAAGTTTGCTAAAATTTATTAAACAATAATGGAAAGAAAAACCTTTAAAACCTTTGGTTTATTCGCATCTGCAGCTTTAATTACTGCATTCTCTGCGTGCCAGAACAAAGACACCAAAACCACTGAAACTAAAAAAACAGATAGCACTTCAGCTGTTTCTGCTAACGATAAGATTGTATTTGTAAATCAAGATTCATTGTTGAACAAATATGAATACTATAAAGATCTTAAAGTTAAATTCGAAGGAAAAACTAAAAGCGCTCAATCTGATATGCAGGCTAAAGGGCAAGCTTTCCAAAGAGAAGTTGCTCAGTACCAACAAAATGCAGGAACCTTATCAGCTGATCAACGTAAAGAAACTGAAGAGCGCTTAGCACGTAAACAACAGGAATTGCAAACTTACCAACAAAATGCTGGTGGTGCATTGCAAAATGAGCAAGCTGTTGAAACAGAGAAACTTTACGATAAAGTTGCTGGTTACTTAAAAACTTATGCAAAAGAAAAAGGCTACAAGATGGTGTTAACGTATTCTAAAGGCAACAGTGCAATTTTATTTGCCGATGAAAGCTTAGACGTAACCAGCGATGTAATCAAAGGCTTAAACGCAGAATATAACAAGAAATAATCTGAAAGATAAATTATGAAGATGCCCCGGGAAATCGGGGCATTTTTTTTGTGCTTTTTTTCACATGGAACATACGCACGAAGATTTTATGAAGATGGCTATCGCCCTTTCCATAAACAATGTAAAAGAAAATATAGGTGGACCTTTCGGAGCAGTAATTGTTAGGGATGGAAAAATAATTGCGCAATCTGCCAATAAAGTAACTACCACCAACGACCCTACAGCACATGCTGAAGTATCTGCTATCCGCTTAGCCTGTTCTGAGCTTCAAACTTTCGATTTAACCGGCTGTGTAATTTACACCAGTTGCGAGCCCTGCCCCATGTGTTTGGGAGCCATTTATTGGGCTAAAATCAAAACCATTTATTATGCCAACACCAAAAGCGATGCTGAAAACATTGGATTCAGTGATAAATTTATTTATGATGAACTGGAACAGCCAAAGGAAAAAAGAACCCTTCCAATTATCCAGATGATGCGTAATGAAGGGCTTGAGGCTTTCAAACTTTGGGAAACCTCGCCTATGCGGATTGAATATTGATATCAAACTGAAACAAAATAAATCTTTTATCGTCTTAACAGTATGACCTATGATCAGAAAATAATCAGTGAGCTCGAATTTTGGAGATATAAAATCTTGCAAAAGCCCTCTTTATTGAATCAGGTAACTGATAAAGTTCAGAAGAAGATCAATAGCTATATTCCTGATAAAATTCATCAAGGCATTACCGCAGCCATTAAACAGATGGTAAAGGCCGTATTATTTGGTTCTACTTTTACCACTTCGAAACCATTAACAGACCTGACCATGATGCATAGGGAGGCACTGGTTAAGCAGAAGATAGAGAACTATCGAAAAACAGGGGCTGCAGAAGGCGGTATAACCGGAGCGGGCGGCTTTTTAATGAGCATGGCCGACTTCCCTATTTTGCTGGGCATTAAGATGAAGATGCTTTTTGATATTGCAGCTATTTATGGTTATGATGTTAAAGATTACCGCGAACGCCTGTACATCCTCCATATTTTTCAACTTGCCTTTTCAAGTAAAGAAGAGAGTAAAAATGCTTTTTTAAAAATGCAGGATTGGGATAATCGGGCACATGCGCTGCCGGCCAACATTGATGAATTTGACTGGTTAACTTTCCAGCAACAGTATAGAGATTATATAGACCTGGCTAAGCTCGCGCAGCTTTTACCTTTCGTAGGTGCCGCAGTTGGGGCCGTGGCCAATTATAAACTGATTGACAGATTAGGAAAAACGGCCATGATGGGTTATCGAATGCGGTATTTTAGCATACAGAAGGTTCAAGGAACAGCAACGCTTAAAATCAAAAACTAGCTTGAAATTAAGAAGACCTTAATCCTCATCTTCAAACATTCCGGTAATTAAATCATCGGTTTCTCTCCTGTCTTTTTTGGTAGGACGGCCGGCCCCGCGGTCGCGTTTCAGTACAGGCGAATGGAAGGCACTCTTAAAAGCATGTGTTTCTTCTGGCGGTGTTAAATCCTTGTATTTTGTTAAAGCGGTTGGAGAATCTGTTCTGTTGTATGAAAAATCAACCACCTCTATTATTTTCTTTTCAATACCCTTCGATACCTGATAAACATCTCCAATTTTTACAATAGCGGAAGGCTTTATATTCTGGCCATTTAACTTAACCCTTCCTGCTTTGCAGGCATCAGTTGCCAAACTTCTGGTTTTAAACAACCTGATTGCCCATAAATATTTATCTATCCTAAGTTTCTCTGTTTCTCCCATGACGTTCAAAATTAAGAAATATCTGGAACTTGGTGCTGTTGTTTAACTGATGGATTGTTTAACTGTTTAATTGCTGAATTGTTTAATTGCTCCAGCTCGTTGATTGATAATCCTATACACACCTGACCTGTAGCACCAAAAATAGAACAATAAAGCCATTTAGCAATTATAGTTACCTGCATATGATTTCCACTAAATAACAATATTCCCTTTCAAATAGATAAAAATTGATTTATTTTGCGTAAAATTTAAAAACATCATGTATTCAGATTTAAAGAAATTAATTGAAGCCGCCTGGGAAGACAGAAGTCTTTTGAAATATAGCAACTATTGTGAAGCCATCGAAGCCGTTGTTATGGGCCTGGATAAAGGTGAAATCCGTGTTGCAGAGCCTGTTCTAAACTCTTGGGGCATTAATGAGTGGGTAAAAAAAGCTGTTATCTTATATTTTCCAATCCGTGAGATGAAAGAAATTAAGAGCGGCCCTTTTGTTTACCACGACAAAATGGATTTAAAAACCGATTATAAATCTACTGGTGTTCGCGTGGTACCTATGGCAAGTGCCCGTTATGGCTCATTTTTAGCTAAAGGTGTAATTATGATGCCTTCTTACGTAAACATTGGTGCATACGTAGATGAGGGTACCATGGTAGATACCTGGGCTACTGTAGGATCTTGTGCACAAATTGGAAAACGTGTTCACTTAAGTGGTGGTGTTGGTATTGGTGGCGTTTTAGAGCCTGTTCAAGCCGCTCCGGTAATTATTGAAGATGATGCTTTTCTTGGATCAAGAGCCATTGTTGTTGAAGGTGTTAAAGTAGAAAGAGAAGCTGTTTTAGGCGCTAATGTGGTATTAACCGCGTCTACTAAAATTATTGATGTAACGGGTCCTACTCCGGTTGAATATAAAGGTGTTGTTCCGGCACGTTCAGTAGTAATACCAGGAAGCTATACTAAAAAATTCCCTGCCGGCGAGTATCAGGTTCCTTGTGCGCTAATTATCGGCAAACGTAAAGAAAGCACTGACAAGAAAACTTCACTTAACGATGCGTTGAGAGAAAATAATGTAGCTGTTTAAGCTGAAGGCATAAGGATTGAAAGCTGAAAGCACAAATCATAAAAATAAAGCCGAAGGCGCTGAACTTGAGCAATCAAGCTTTGCGGTTTCGGCTTTAAGCTTTGGGCTAAAAATTGGATTTGATGGTAAACGTGCAGCCAATAACTTAACTGGTTTAGGAAATTATAGCCGGTCGCTTATTGAACACCTGGCTGATCAGTTCCCTCAAAATGAATATTTTGTTTACACGCCAAAGCTTAAACAGGCAAAACAAATTGATTCCTTTCTCCACCATCATAACATTAATCTAAAACTTCCACATTCCGGAGGTTTGTTATGGAGAAGTTTCGGAATATTGAAAGATCTGAAGAAAGATGGTATCCAGCTTTATCATGGATTAAGCCATGAGATTCCTTTTAAAATACATCATACCAATATTAAATCGGTTGTAACCATTCACGACCTGATTTTCTTACGTTTTCCACAATATTACAAACTGATTGACAGAAAGCTCTATCAGATAAAAAGTAAGGCGGCCTGTAAAAATGCTGACAAAATTATCGCCATAAGCGAAAAGACAAAAGAAGATATTATTTCATATTTCGGAACGCATCCGGATAAAATAGAGGTCATTTATCAAAGTTGTGATGACAGTTTCAAAACCCCTTTTGAAAAAGAGAGGCTGGAAAAAATCCGTAATCAATATGCGCTTCCTGATCACTTCATTTTAAATGTAGGGACTATTGAGGAACGTAAAAACCTTAAACTACTGATTACTGCCCTTCAAAATGTACCTGCAGCAGTTAAACTCGTTGTAATCGGGAAGAAAACCCGGTATTTCAAAACAGTAGAAGAGGAAATACAACGATTAGGTCTTCAAAACAGAATTATTTTCTTGAAAAATATTCCATTTGCCGATCTGCCCGGGATTTATCAAATGGCGACAATTTTTGCTTATCCATCGTTTTATGAAGGATTTGGGATTCCGATTATTGAGGCTTTATATTCAGGCGTTCCGGTAATTGCGGCGACAGGGTCCTGCCTTGAAGAAGCTGGTGGACCAGCCAGCACATACATCAATCCAAAAGATTCCGATGCACTCGCTGTAGCCATTAACGAAATTTTAAATTCTCCAGAAAAGCGAGAAACGATGAAAGCAAAAGGGCTGGAATTCGTTCAGAAATTCAACAGCCCTTTAGTTACAAGTCAGTTAATGAATTGTTATTTCAATTTATTAAATCCTGCCTATTAATTTTTTGGCGGATATTGCGCAAGGATCTCGCTTACACCACGTTGCACACGCTCTTCTCTTTTGCTCATATTATCAAGATTAAAACCACTTCCTCTGCCATGCCAGATTAGAATTTTTTGTTTAGGATCTAAAAAGTCGATAATGATCGTTCCTTCCATGTATTGATTTACGCTGTTCATGCTTGGGCCCCAGAAAGGAGATCTCCAACCCCAGCCCCAGCCGCCCCAGCCATAATAACCAGGTCCGTAATTATAAACATCTACACGTTCTCTGGCCACTACAACTAAATTCACTAACAAATCAGGTTTTTCAGCTTTAGTAAAGCCTTTAGCATTCATTTCAGTTTCTATTGCAGCGAGCATACGTCTTTTATCCAGGTTATTTAATTTAAGCCTGGCCAATCCTTTATCATAAAAATTATAGGTTCTGTAACCTGAAAAATCAATTTTTTTGTCGTAATCAGACGATGTCCGTAACGTAGTACATGCGGATAATGTCATTACAACTGCAATGAGCATTAACAATTTGTGAGCTGTTTTCATTTTGTGCAATTTATATTTTTAATAACCTAAATAAATATACTGATTTCTTTGCTAAAAAACGATTGCCAGGAGCCATTTGTTTCATGTAACATACCTTTATTACAATGGATTAACCATTTTTAACATTTGCAGTTAAAAAATTAACTTTGTACATGCTTAGAGAAGAAATAAACAAAGCTTTAGAAGTGCTTAAATCAGGAGGTGTAATTCTTTATCCAACGGATACCATCTGGGGATTAGGTTGCGATGCTACAAATCCTGAGGCTGTAGAGAAGGTGCTTAAAATCAAGAACCGCCCGGCGGAAAAAAGCCTGATTGTTTTGCTGGATACCGACAATAAACTACAAAGTTATGTTGCAGAAATTCCGGATGTAGCTTATGATTTGATTGAGTATGCTGAAAATCCTTTGACAGTCATATTTTCAGGTGCTAAAAATTTAGCATCAAATGTAATTAATGTTGATGGCAGTGTCGGAATCCGGATTGCCAAGCATGATTTTTGCACTCCATTGATTCAGAGATTCAGAAAACCTATTGTATCGACGTCAGCTAACATCAGTGGAGCTCCATCTCCAAAGAATTTCGATGATATTGCTTCTGAAATTATTGATCAGGTAGATTACGTGGTAGATTTTGAACAAGCCATTCAAAACAACAAAAAGCCTTCAACAATAATTAAATTAGGACCATCAGGGCAATTTGAGTTTATTAGGAAGTAATTTTATTACTTTTGTATAAATTTTAACTCAGTCATTCCTTCAGCATCAATTTGGATTGAATGTTATGGGATGCCCAGGCTAAGTCAAATGGGAAAACTCAAATAAAAATTCAGTTGGACCACTCCACAATCATGCAGCAACACTTACAAAATCCGATCTTTAAAACGCTATCTGTTATTGCGGATAAAAGCAACACCGAAGCTTATGTTATTGGTGGCTTTGTACGTGATTTATTTCTAAATCGTCCTTCAAAAGATATAGATGTATTAGTAATCGGCAGTGGAATTAGCTACGCAGAAGCTGTAGGCAGAAAATTAAATACTAAGGTTGCCATTTTCAAAAATTTCGGTACTGCCAACTTAAAATATCAAGATTTAGAGGTAGAATTTGTTGGTGCAAGAAAAGAATCGTACAGATCCGACTCCAGGAAACCCATTGTAGAAGATGGGAGTCTTGCTGATGACCAAATTAGAAGGGATTTCACCATTAATGCATTGGCAATTAACCTCAATGCACAAAATTTCGGCGATCTTCTTGATCCTTTCGATGGAGTAAAGGATTTGGAAAACAAATTGATCCGTACCCCACTTGATCCCGAGATTACTTTTTCTGACGACCCTTTACGTATGATGAGGGCCATACGCTTTGCCACGCAGCTTAATTTTAATATCGATGAGCAGGCAATTAATGCGATCAAATCACAAAAACAGCGCATCAGCATCGTATCTAAAGAAAGAATTACAGATGAACTGAATAAAATCATTTTATCACCAAAGCCCTCCATTGGTTTTAAACATCTTTTTGATACTGGACTTCTTCAATTGATTTTCCCTCAAATGGCGCAACTTTATGGCGTTGATGTAATTAAGGGCAAAGGGCATAAGGATAACTTTTATCATACCCTTGAAGTATTAGATAACATTTGCGAACATACAAATGATCTTTGGTTACGTTGGGCAGCAATTTTGCACGATATTGCCAAACCCGCTACAAAGCGTTTTGAGGAAGGACACGGCTGGACCTTTCACGGTCATGAAGACAAGGGAGCAAGAATGGTTCCCAAAATATTTGCACAACTGAAACTGCCTCTAAATGAAAAAATGAAGTTTGTACAAAAACTGGTTCAACTTCACCTTCGTCCTATTGTACTGGCTCAGGATGTAGTTACAGATTCTGCTGTACGCAGATTGCTTTTTGATGCAGGAGAAGAAATTGAAGCGCTCATGATGTTGTGCAATGCCGACGTAACAACAAAAAACGAGTATAAAAAAACCAAGTACAGAAATAATTTCGAATTGGTAAAACAGAAATTAAAAGACGTTGAAGAACGCGATAAAATCCGCAACTGGCAACCTCCGATTACGGGCAATGACATTATGGAAACATTCGGTTTAGCTGCAGGAAAGGAAGTTGGACTGATCAAAAATGCTATTCGCGAAGCTATTTTAGAAGGAGAAATAACAAACGATTATACCGAAGCGTTTAATTTTATGCTCGATCAGGCAAAACAAATGGGTTTAAATCCTGTTAAATAAAAATTAATTCATCAAAAACATGGATTCTAACTGCAATTGTTGCATTTGCTGCTTTGCGTTGATGTAAATTAACTTTAATTTTACGGTTCCAAAATACAAAAATGGC
Organism: Pedobacter sp.; assembly: GCF_965279535.1. Taxonomy (NCBI): domain Bacteria; kingdom Pseudomonadati; phylum Bacteroidota; class Sphingobacteriia; order Sphingobacteriales; family Sphingobacteriaceae; genus Pedobacter; species Pedobacter sp. The sequence goes on along the minus strand of NZ_OZ257244.1, from coordinate 4,570,689 downwards.
TATTTATAAATTTAGAATTACTTTTGAAGATTTTGATGATGTTGTGAGAGAGATCGACATTAAATCAAACCAAACCTTTGAAGACCTGCATAAGGCTATCCACAGATCTACGGGATATAATGCCGAAAAACCTTCTTCATTCTATGTAAGCACAGACAATTGGCTAAAGGGTGATGAAATAGCTTATTTGCCAAGTGAGCGTAAAAAAGATCGTGTAGTTTTAATGGAAAATTCAAAATTAAGCGGTTTCATTGAAGATCCTCATCAGAAATTCTATTATACTTATAATTTCGACCGCCCTTACGATTTCCATGTAGAGCTGGTAAAAATTATTTTGGACGCAGATCCTAATATTGAATATCCGTTTTTGGCGAAAAGTACAGGCGAAGCACCAAAAATTATGGAAAAAAACAGCCCTACAGCTGTTGATCCGCGTGGAGCAGGTGCCGCTGCCAGTGAATTTGATTTCTTAAATGAAATGAACTTTGTTCCTGAGGATACCGATGAACTAGAAGCCATGGGAGAAATGGGAATTAACGAGGAAGAGCGGGATGAGGATGAAGAAAATGAAGAAGAAGATGAATTTGGTGATGAATTCTCTGACAACGATAACTACGATGACGATAGTCGCCGAGACGATTATTAACACATCATTTAAAGTACAATGCCAGGTGCTGCCTGGCATTAGAATAAAACACTAGTCAGATGGATTCCATCTGACTTTTTATTTTATATGCTCATGCAATCAAATTCCATAAAGACCTTAATTTCAGTAGTAGGACCAACAGCTATTGGTAAAACGGCTATGGCTATACAATTGGCTCAACATTTTCATACAGAAATTATCTCTTCAGACTCGAGGCAATTTTTTAAAGAAATGGAAATTGGTACAGCTAAGCCAAGTCCTGAAGAACTGGCCACTGCAAAACACCATTTTATCGATTCTCATTCTGTCGCTAAGTTGTTCAGCACCGGAGATTTCGAGCAGGAAGCCTTAAAAACACTTGAAGAAATTTATTCTAAACGTGATGTTGCTATAATGGTTGGTGGATCGGGCTTGTATGTAAATGCGCTGTTGAACGGACTTGATGAAATGCCAGAAATTGATTTAGCCATTAGAGAAGAGCTAAACAAAAAATTTGAAATTGAGGGATTAGCTGCTATCCAATTGCAACTGGCAGCGCTAGATCCGGAGTATTTTGCTAAAGTTGATCAAAATAACCCACAAAGAATGATCCGGGGCTTAGAGGTTTTTCTTTCAACCGGGAAAAAACTATCCTCTATGCTCTCCGCAACTAAAAAAGTTCGCCCTTTCAAAGTGATTAAATTAGGTTTAAATACAGACCGCGCTGTCCTTTATGATCGAATTAACAGAAGAGTTGATTTGATGATCGAAAACGGACTCGTAGAGGAAGTAAAATCGCTTATCCCCTATCGCAGCTACAACGCACTAAATACCGTTGGATATAGTGAGATTTTCGATTACCTTGATGGAAAAACAAACTTAGCAGATGCAATTTCTGCAATTAAACAAAATACCCGCCGTTTTGCGAAAAGACAGTTAACCTGGTTTAGAAGGGATGATGAAATTACCTGGTTTGAACCCAATGAGTTAAACAAGATAATTACTTACATTAAGGATAAAATTTAGAATTAAGGCCAGCAATTACGCTGGCCTTAATTGTTACCATCTAAAATAATCTAATTAATCAGGAAATTTTACTCCTCTATACCGGGTAATGTCTATAGATGGAATCGTTGAACCATACTTCGTATTAATGGCATCAATAAAAACATTGGCAATTACAGCATTCCCTCTTGGAGTTAAATGAATTCCATCTAATGAAAAAGCACCACCAGTTATAAAAGCAGCATTTATCCCTACACCTTGAATCGTAACTCCATTTTTAACCTGATTAAAATACGCATAGGTATCAGCTATAGCTAAACCTTTACTAGCCGCCAATGACTTAATTGTACTGTTATAACTATTGATATAATCTTTAATTTTGGTTACTTCATCTTTATCCAATACCCAGTTACTGGTAATGGGGTTAGCCCTATGCAAGCCGTAAGGGGCACCTCCGGGTCCCGGAACTCCAAACAGATTTTGTGATTGAAAAGGTAGACGAATTAAATCTTCATTGGTAGCCTCTCTAACTGTGCCTGTACCCGTTTGTATAAAAACAGCTGTTGCTGCAGGGTTAATGGCTTTAGCTGCGTTGAGTAAAGCCCCTACCGTAACAGTATTAAAATAAGGAACGGCCGTTACATCCGGAATGGTTCCAACTACCCCTTTTTGTCCAGCTACTGTTAAGGCAGTTACTAAATTGGAATAAAGCGAGGCAAATGTTGTTTTATCGGTTAGTACGGTCGTTGGATCAGTCATTACCGTAACGCCACCATTTAATGCATTACCTAAGGCGTCATTATTTCCTATCCATAAGGAAAAGAAAGTATGATTTTTGCCCTGTATATACTGAAAGTAACTTGTAGTCCCAACCTGCGCATCCGGAAGCAGTCGCTCAAAGTAAGGATTTAATGCGCTAAACTGTGGAGCAAAGGCCAAATCTACCCGCATCCCCGGGATACCTAAATTCTGTATTTCGGCAGTATTTTTTGTTAAATGTTCAGCCGCGTCCCGGTAGGCCAGGTTATTGGTTACATTAGCTATTGTTGGGCTGCCATTTACCAATGCAGTAAGATTTGCATATCCTGATCCGTTAGCTTGCTCTGTTGAAAAAAATGGAGAGGTGAAAGCTCCACCACCAAGAGTAGTCAATTTCTCAGCGATTAAATTAGGGTATGCTACTTTTTGTCCCTCTAAATATAAGCCTCCATCGGCAAAACCAGATGTTAATGAATTTCCTACTGCAATATATTTACTAAAATTGGCTGTACCCGCAGATGTTCCTGCCGGACTTTCGATTTCAGGTTTACATGATGCTGCGAATAGTATTACTGCAGCAATGAAACTATTCAATATAAACTTTTTCATAGCGCATTCTCCTACCATTTATAAGTTAATGAAAGACCAGGTGCATACACCAGCGTTTTAAATGTACCGTCTAAACCCGTTTCTATATTTTTCTGTTTACGGGATTTAACATCTTCAAAGAAAAAAGATGCATTGACTTCAAAATGGCTTGTAGGCGCATAGCCTACTCCTGCACTTAAAATATACCGATCGGCATCTGGTGCTTCGGGAGTTACATATCCATCCTGCACCGGAGAAAATGCATATCCAACTCCTGCCCTTAAGGCAAGTTTCTCGCTTGCCTGATGGTTGATCCCCAATTTAAACGAAGAACCATCACGATAATTGCGTGCAGATTTCGTGTCGGCAAGCGCTGTGGTATTGGTAGCATAATCAAAAGCTAGTTCCTTGTAAACATGCCATTGTACCCAGCTTGCATCGAATGCTAATTTTGTAGAAGACGACAATGGAATACCTATACCTAAAGTTGTGGTTGCAGGCAATGGGAGCTCGGCGTTAAAAGTATTACCCGTAGGGAAAGATGATCTCAAGGAATTGGACACATCAAATTCAGCACTCCCTCCATCCAGTTTAGTCACCACTTTCGATTTATGTACAATGGCGAAGGTAATGTTACTTAAGGTATTGATGTAAATTCCTGCATTCCATCCATATCCGGTCCCCGTTCCATCCAGTGTAGCCTTTCCTGATCTTCCATCAGGGAAGTTTACAGGTAAGGCCCTTTGTAAGTTAACATCACCATGGTTATATACAAATCCGGCACCGATACCGATCCTGTCTGTGATTTTAATACTTAATGTAGGTTGAAAGTATATGGCTTTTAAATTTAATGACGTCAGTGCATATCTACCTGACCAATCATCTCCCCAATCAACTAAACCGCCAAAAGGTGTATAAACCCCTAACCCCAGCTTCCATTTTTGGGATTTAGGGCCCCATACAGCATAAAACTCAAATGGAGGAGCAATTTTATTCTTTACGTCTTCGGTAACGTTAGATCCTGATTGCTTAAATGCAGATTTAAAAAGAAGGGGGTTAACACCTGCTGATACAGAATTCTTTTCTAAAAAAGTTACTGCTCCCGGATTAAAAAAAACTGATGCTTCATCTAAGGCTAAGGCAGAACCTGCGCCTGCCATGCCTATTTGTTTCTGTCCTTGTAAATTAACCTGAAATCCTTGCCCCATAACTAACAGGGGCGCAGACAGTATTACGCTCAATAAAATTTTTTTCATGCTTATAGATGGTTGTCGAACAATATATATTATGCTAACATAGCAAGCAAATAATTTGTTTTAAACAATCTTAAAAAGCATTAAGCCTGTGCGGTAGGCCCTCCAAATCCCATTGGAAATGGTGGTTCTTCCTGAGTTTTTATCCTTCCGTTTATCGCTTCAAATTTTGCAATGTTGTCTTCAAGTGCTGATAACAGGCGTTTTGCGTGTTCAGGAGTAAGTATAATCCGTGATTTTACTTTTGCTTTAGGGATACCTGGCATCACCCTGATGAAATCCAGTACAAACTCCGTATTAGAGTGTGTGATAATGGCCAAATTAGAAAAAATCCCTTCTGCTATCTCTTCAGATAGTTCTATATTTAATTGGTTCTCGTGTTGTTGTTCTTCCATGATATTCAAAAGTAAAAAATCTTAGCTTATGAATGGTGTAAACATTCATCTTTATAAATAGTTTTATAAAAATAGTGGAGGAAGGCAGATATAAGTTTTTTCTCTCCATTGATAGCGCGCCGAATAGTGATTATAAACAGCAATCATTGCCTTGCTGCAAGAAACTTTACTACCACACCAATCGGCTTTATGAAGTTTTATTTCCCCCTATAATTTGCTGTTGAAGATTTTTAATGCTTCAGTATCTTCATTAATCAGAATAAGTGACTTTAACTTTTGCTTAAGCAACTCCTTAACTTTAACGTATTGTTTACTGTCGATTATATTATCCAATTCATTGGGATCTTTTTTCAAATCATAAAGTTCCCAGGCATCCACACCTTTATAAAACCGGATTAAAACGTAGTCATCAGTCCTAATCCCGAAATGAGGAGAAACGTGGTGCGGGCCGGGATACTCATAATAATGATAATAAGCTCCCTCACTTTTCCAATCTTTAATATCAGGATTTTTCAATACGGGTAAAAATGATTTCCCTTGCATAAAATCTGGCTTTTTTATACCCGCAAAGTCAAGAATAGTGGGTGCCCAATCCACATTGGATACAATCTGGTTAAGCTTTTTATTTTGTAGGGGTAATTGAGGCATCCGAATCATTAAAGGGGTTTTGAGGGATTCTTCATACATAAATCTTTTATCGAACCAGCCATGCTCTCCCAGATAGAAACCCTGGTCAGAACCGTAAATCACGATGGTATTTTCTGCTAATCCGGTACGGTCTAAATAATCCAAAATTTCACCAATATTACGATCCAAAGATTTTGCAGTTGCGTAGTAATCCTTCATATAGCGTTGGAATTTCCATTCCTTAAGCGCATTTCCGGATAAATTAAGCTTTTCAAATTCCTGAGTGATTTTCCCATAATAGTTGCGGTAGCTGCTACTTTGAATACTATCCATCCTCGCATATTCACCCTGTTGATAGTACCTTGCAATGGATGCTTCTATCTCTTTACCTTTGATTACATTATTTTTATCCTGATTTTTCGATCTGGGTTTTTCACCAAAAGGCTGATTAATTTTCAGATCGGTTTTAAGCGTCATCACCTCTCCTATTCCCATCAACTGTTTGGAAGCAGCCTTTCTACCCTGGTATTGATCATAGAAAGTTCCAGGCAGGGGAAATGTTATGGAATCATAAGCTCCAAGATCTTTCAAATCCGGTAACCATTCGCGATGGGTGGCTTTTTCGCCAACAACCAGAAAAAAAGGTTTAGTAGTATCTCGCTTATCCAGATAGCTCTTGGTAAGTTGCGTAATTACATCAGTTACATATCCATTGAAAAGCACGGTATCATTTTTTTGATTGATGAAATCAGGGTTAAAATAATGTCCCTGAACAGGCATTACATTCCAATAATCGAAACCACTTGGTAAACTACCCAAATGCCACTTACCTATCCATGCAGTTTGGTAACCACTTTCACTCATGATCTTAGGCAGAAAACGTTGATTGGTATCCAGCACACCATCATTCACTTTATACCCATTTTTGTGACTGTACTGTCCGGTGAGCAAACAGGCTCTGCTGGGACCACAAATGGAATTTGCGACTACGGCATTATTAAATAAAGCTCCCGATTTAGCTATCCGATCAATATTAGGTGTAGAGATTAACTTATTTCCATATGCACTTATGGCTTGATAGGCATGATCATCTGAAAGTATAAAAATAATGTTAGGACGCTTGGATTGAGCAAAGGATGCTAAACTATACAACCAAAGAAGTAAAATGAAAAAATAGTGCTTCATACGAAAAGTAAGTTAATGTATATTCCAAATATAATCTCTTTTTATAAAGTAGGTTTGTTAAAAATGGATTAAGATTTTTATCATAAAAAAAGCCCTTCAGAAAATGAATTCTGAAGGGCTTAAATATTGGAACAGATAAGCTATTATGCTTCTACTTCTTCTTGTTTAGAAGCTAATAATTTATCGTACTCTTCTTGTGAACCTACAATGATACGTTCGTAACCACGTACACCAGTACCTGAAGGGATTAAGTGACCAACGATCACATTTTCTTTCAAGCCTAACATATTATCGCGTTTACCTGCAATTGCAGCCTCATTTAATACTTTCGTGGTTTCCTGGAACGAAGCCGCAGAAATGAACGATTTAGTACCTAATGATGCACGTGTAATACCTTGTAGAATAGAACTAGCTGTTGCTGGTCTTGCATCACGCACCTCAATTTGTTTTAAATCTTTACGTTTCAATTGAGAATTTTCATCTCTTAATCTACGTAGAGAAACAATTTGACCTGGCTTGAATTCAGTTGAGTCTCCGGCGTCTACAACAACTTTCTTGTCATAGATTTCATCGTTCTCTTCTGCAAAATCCCAACGATCTACAGCATTATTTTCTAAGAAAATGGTATCTCCCGGATCTTCGATATGAACTTTTTGCATCATCTGGTGAACGATTACTTCAAAGTGTTTATCGTTGATTTTTACACCTTGTAAACGATAAACCTCCTGGATACCGTTAACAAGATATTCTTGAACCGCTGCAGGACCTTTAATTGCTAAGATATCTGCCGGAGAGATCGAACCATCTGATAATGGCATACCCGCTTTCACAAAGTCATTATCCTGTACAAGGATGTGTTTAGACAATGGAACAAGGTATTTTTTAACTTCACCATCTTTAGATTCAATAGTAATCTCACGGTTACCACGTTTAACACCACCTAAAGTTACTACACCATCAATCTCAGTTACAACAGCTGGGTTTGAAGGGTTACGCGCCTCAAATAACTCAGTTACACGAGGCAAACCACCTGTAATATCTCGGGTTTTTCCTGTTGCACGAGGGATTTTCGCAATGATTTGACCAGTTTGGATAGTTTCACCTTCATCAACTGAAACGTGAGCACCTACCGGAATGTTATAACCTTTAACGAATTCACCTTTTTTATCAACGATTTTAACCGAAGGGTTTTTCGTTTTATCACGGGTATCGATAATTACTTTTTCACGGTGACCAGTTTGCTCATCTGACTCTTCACGGAAAGTTACACCTTCAATGATTGCATCAAATTCTGCTTTACCGGCGAACTCTGAAATGATAACCGCGTTGTATGGATCCCACGAACAGATTTTATCACCTTTGGTAACTTTATCTCCTTCTTTAACAAATAAGAATGCTCCATAAGGGATGTTATTAGTTACAATAACACGACCTGAACCCGGCTCAACAATTCTGAACTCACCTGAACGGCCTAATACAACTTGTACTTTACCATCTTCAGTTTCTGTATCTACTGTACGGATATTTTCAAATTCGATAACACCATCAAATTTCGCAACGATGTTTGATTCTGCAGCAATGTTAGATGCAGTACCACCCACGTGGAAAGTACGAAGTGTTAACTGTGTACCCGGCTCACCGATTGACTGTGCAGCAATTACACCAACAGCCTCACCTCTTTGAACGCGTTTACCAGAAGCTAAGTTACGTCCGTAGCACAATGCACAAACACCACGTTTCGCTTCACAAGTTAATACCGAACGAATTTCGATACCATCTAACGGAGATTCATCAATTGCTTTAGCTACCTCTTCGTTAATATCTTCACCCGCACCTACCAGCAATGTGTTATCCAAAGGATTATAAACATCGTGTAATGAAGTACGACCTAAAATTCTATCATATAATGGTTCTACAATATCCTCATTATCTTTTAACGCTGTAGTGTACATACCTCTTAAGGTTCCACAATCTACATCATTAACGATCATATCCTGAGCAACATCATGTAAACGACGAGTTAAGTAACCCGCATCCGCCGTTTTTAATGCCGTATCCGCCAAACCTTTACGAGCACCGTGAGTAGAGATAAAGTACTCTAATACCGATAAACCTTCTTTAAAGTTTGATAAAATCGGGTTTTCAATGATATCACCACCTGAACCTGATTTCTGAGGCTTAGCCATCAAACCACGCATACCGCATAACTGACGAATCTGCTCTTTCGAACCACGCGCACCTGAATCAAGCATCATGTACACAGAGTTGAAACCTTGGTTATCGCTAGATAACTGGTTCATTACGAAAGTAGTTAATCTGTTGTTGATACGTGTCCAGATATCGATAATCTGGTTGTAACGCTCGTTGTTGGTAATGAAACCCATGTTATAGTTGTTTCTTACCTCTTCAACTTCAGCAGCAGCTTGCTCAAGTAAAGTATGTTTCTCAACAGGAATGTTTACGTCTTGTAAGTTGAACGATAAACCTCCTTGGAATGCCATTTTGAAACCTAATTCTTTGATATCATCTAAGAATCTTGAAGCACGTGCCATACCCGTCATCTTAACTACCTCACCGATGATATCTCTCAACGATTTCTTAGTTAATAACTCATTGATATAACCAACTTCTTCAGGAACCATCTGGTTAAACAATACTCTACCAACTGTAGTTTCTGTTAACTTATTAACGATAGAACCATCAGCTTGCTTAACATTTACTTTTACTTTAATAAATGCGTGTAAGTCTAATTGTTTTTCGTTGTAAGCAATGATTACTTCTTCTGGAGAATAGAAAGACGCATCTTGTCCTTTTACTACTCTGGTTTCATCTGTTCTACGGCCTTTAGTAATATAATAAAGACCCAAAACCATATCCTGAGAAGGTACTGTAATTGGCGTACCGTTAGCAGGGTTTAAGATGTTGTGAGCAGCTAACATCAACACTTGGGCTTCCAAAATTGCTGCATTACCTAATGGTAAGTGGACAGCCATCTGGTCACCGTCAAAATCCGCGTTGAATGCTGTACACACTAATGGGTGTAATTGGATTGCTTTACCCTCAACCAATTTAGGTTGGAAAGCCTGGATACCCAAACGGTGTAACGTAGGTGCACGGTTTAATAATACCGGGTGACCTTTTAATACATTTTCAAGGATATCCCAAACTAATGGGTCTTTTCTATCAACAATTTTCTTGGCTGATTTTACCGTTTTTACCACACCTCTTTCGATCATCTTACGAATGATGAATGGTTTATACAGCTCAGCAGCCATATCTTTTGGTAATCCACACTCGTGTAATTTAAGGCTAGGCCCTACAACAATTACCGAACGAGCTGAATAATCCACACGTTTACCTAATAAGTTCTGACGGAAACGACCTTGTTTACCTTTCAAAATATCTGAAAGTGATTTCAAAGCACGGTTACCTTCAGTTTTTACCGCATTAACTTTACGTGAGTTATCGAATAACGAATCTACAGCTTCCTGCAACATACGTTTTTCGTTACGTAAAATTACCTCTGGTGCTTTAATCTCGATCAAACGTTTTAAACGGTTGTTACGGATAATTACACGACGGTATAAATCATTTAAATCTGAAGTAGCAAAACGACCACCTTCTAATGGAACTAAAGGACGTAATTCTGGTGGAATAACCGGAACGATCTTAACAATCATCCATTCAGGACGATTCTCGATACGTGTATTAGCGCCACGGAAAGCTTCAACAACCTGAAGGCGTTTTAAAGCCTCATTTTTACGTTGCTGAGAAGTTTCGTTAGCTGCCTGGTGACGTAAATCGTAAGATAAAGTATCTAAATCAATACGTTTTAATAAGTCTTCTAATGCTTCCGCACCCATTTTGGCTACGAATTTATTAGGATCTTTATCATCTAAATATTGATTTTCTTTAGGTAATTTATCTAAGATATCTAAATATTCTTCTTCAGTTAAGAAGTCCATATAATTGATACCCTCTTCAGCCATTAAACCTGCCTGAATAACTACGTAACGCTCGTAATAGATAATTAAATCTAATTTTTTAGTAGGTAAACCTAATAAATAACCGATTTTGTTTGGTAAAGAACGGAAATACCAGATGTGCGCAACAGGAACCACCAAACTGATGTGCCCCATACGCTCTCTACGTACTTTCTTTTCAGTTACTTCAACACCACAACGGTCACAAACAATACCTTTATAACGGATACGTTTATACTTACCGCAATGACATTCGTAATCTTTTACCGGACCAAAAATACGCTCACAGAACAAACCATCACGTTCAGGTTTGTAAGTACGGTAGTTAATGGTTTCTGGTTTCAACACCTCACCACTAGAACGCTCCAAAATAATTTCCGGAGACGATAAGCTAATGGTAATCGATGTGAAATTGCTTTTTAATTTATTATCCTTTTTGTAAGACATATCTCTTTCTTTAATGATCGAAGGATTGAGTGATTGAATGATTGAATGATAGTTAACCCATCTTTCAATCATTCACTCATTCTTTCATTCAATTAGTCTAACGTAATATCTAAACCTAAGCCGCGTAACTCGTGTACCAATACGTTGAACGATTCTGGTACGCCTGGAGTTGGTAAATTTTCACCTTTAACAATGGCTTCGTAGGTTTTAGCCCTTCCAATAACATCATCCGATTTAACGGTTAAGATTTCTTGAAGGATATTAGCAGCACCAAATGCCTCTAATGCCCAAACCTCCATCTCACCAAAACGCTGACCCCCGAATTGAGCTTTACCACCCAATGGTTGTTGTGTAATTAATGAGTACGGTCCGATTGAACGGGCGTGCATCTTATCATCAACCATGTGTCCTAATTTCAACATATAGATAATACCTACAGTTGTAGTCTGATCGAAACGCTCACCTGTTAAACCATTATATAAGTAAGTTTTTCCTGAGGCCGGAACACCTGCTTTAGCGATCCACTCTTCTACTTCATGGTGTTTAGCACCGTCAAAGATTGGAGTTGCAAATTTAACACCCAATTCTTTACCGGCCCAAGCCAATACAGTTTCGTAGATCTGACCAAGGTTCATACGTGAAGGTACACCCAGTGGGTTCAACACAATATCAACCGGGCTACCATCAGCTAAGAAAGGCATATCTTCATCACGTACAATACGTGCAACGATACCTTTGTTACCGTGGCGTCCTGCCATCTTATCACCTACTTTTAACTTACGTTTTTTAGCAACATAAACTTTGGCCATCTGTACAATTCCCGATGGAAGCTCATCACCTACACTAATCGCGAATTTATCACGTTTGTAAGCTCCAAGTTCTTCGTTAACACGGATACCATAGTTGTGAAGCAACATCTTAATAAGCTCATTCTTATCATCATCAGTAGTCCATTTATTAGGGCTAATGTGCTCATAATTAAGCTCAGCTAAAATTTTCTGTGTAAACTTAGCACCTTTAGGTACCAATAATTCTTTGTAAATGTTAAATACACCTTGAGATGTTTTACCGTTTACAATAGCGAATAATTTGTCTACTAATTCATTTTTTAACTTTTCAGTTGCTTTGTTGTAGTCCTTATCCAACTTCTCAATTGCTGATTTCTCTTCTGCTTTCGAAGTTTTCTTAGCACGGCTGAATAATTTAGTGTCAATTACTACACCCTGGATTGAAGGAGGAGTTTTCAAAGACGCATCTTTAACATCACCTGCTTTATCACCAAAGATTGCACGTAGTAATTTTTCTTCCGGTGAAGGATCAGACTCACCTTTCGGGGTAATCTTACCAATTAAAATATCACCTTCTTTTACTTCAGCACCAATGCGGATAATACCGTTTTCATCAAGGTCTTTAGTTGCCTCTTCAGAAACGTTAGGAATATCTGGTGTTAATTCCTCTTCTCCACGTTTAGTATCACGTACTTCTAATTCAAACTCTTCAATATGCAATGAGGTGAATACGTCATCACGAACGATACGCTCATTAATCACGATCGCATCCTCAAAGTTGAAACCTTGCCAAGGCATGAATGCCACTTTCAAGTTTCTACCAAGTGCAAGCTCACCGTTTTCAGTTGCATAACCTTCACAAAGAACTTGTCCTTTAGTAACTTTCTGACCTTTCTTAACGATTGGTTTTAAGTTAATACAAGTATTTTGGTTGGTTTTCTTGAATTTGATTAATCTATAAGTTTTGCTATCACCTTCAAATGATACCAAACGATCATCTTCGTTACGCTCATATTTAATGGTAATTTCATTAGCATCAACATATTCTACAACACCATCACCTTCAGCGTTAATCAGTGTTCTTGAGTCACGGGCAACGCGACCTTCCAAACCTGTACCAACAATTGGTGCTTCAGGACGTAACAATGGTACGGCCTGGCGTTGCATGTTCGATCCCATCAAAGCCCTGTTCGCATCATCATGTTCTAAGAACGGAATCAACGAAGCAGCAATTGAAGTAATCTGGTTAGGTGCAACGTCCATTAAGTCTAATTTCTCAGGCTCAATAATCGGGAAGTCACCCTCATAACGTGCTTTAACGCGTGGTGTGATAAAATTACCCTGGTCATCATATTCTGCATTGGCCTGAGCGATAGTTTTACCATCTTCATCCTCAGCAGAAAGATAAATTACGTCAGAATCAACCACTACTTTTCCCTCTTCCACACGTTTGTAAGGTGTTTCGATGAAACCTAAGTTATTGATTTTAGCGTGTACACAAAGTGATGAAATCAAACCGATGTTTGGACCCTCAGGAGTTTCGATAGTACACAAACGACCGTAGTGCGTATAGTGAACGTCACGAACCTCGAAACCAGCACGTTCACGAGATAGACCACCTGGACCTAAAGCTGATAAACGACGCTTGTGGGTAATCTCTGCCAATGGATTCGTTTGATCCATGAACTGAGATAACTGGTTCGTACCAAAGAAAGAGTTGATTACTGATGATAACGTACGAGCGTTGATCAAATCAGTTGGGGTGAAAACCTCGTTATCGCGAATGTTCATACGCTCACGGATGGTTCTGGCCATACGGGCTAAACCAACACCGAATTGTGCATATAACTGCTCACCTACCGTACGTACACGACGGTTTGATAAGTGGTCAATATCATCCACCTCTTCTTTAGAGTTGATCAATTTGATCAGGTATTTAACAATGGCAATAATATCTGCTTTTGTTAAAACCTTTACATCATCCGGTGTATCCATTTTCAATTTACGGTTGATGCGGTAACGACCAACATCTCCTAAATCGTAACGTTTATCTGAAAAGAATAAACGATCAATGATACCACGTGCAGTTTCCTCATCAGGTGGTTCTGCGTTACGCAAAGCACGATAGATGTTTTCAACAGCCTCTTTTTCAGAGTTTGATGTATCTTTTTGTAATGTATTATAAATAATGGTATAATCGGCCTGGCTGGCACCGTCATCTTTAGATAAGATAATAGTTTTAACACCTGCTTCGATTACCATATCGATATGTTCGTCTTCTAAAATGGTTTCTCTTTCAAGAATCACTTCATTACGATCGATAGAAACTACCTCACCAGTATCTTCATCTACAAAATCCTCTACCCATTTTCTTAATACCCTTGCAGCAAGCTTACGTCCGATATATTTTTTCAAACCAGATTTACTAACCTTAACCTCATCGGCAAGATCAAATAATTCTAAGATGTCTTTATCAGAATCGTAACCAATAGCACGTAATAAGGTGGTAACCGGGAACTTTTTCTTACGATCGATGTAAGCATACATCACGTTGTTAACGTCTGTAGCAAACTCAATCCATGAACCTTTGAAAGGGATAACACGCGCAGAATACAATTTGGTTCCGTTAGTGTGACGGCTTTGGCCGAAGAACACTCCTGGAGAACGGTGTAATTGCGAAACGATAACACGTTCAGCACCGTTGATTACAAATGTACCTTTAGGTGTCATGTAAGGGATGGTACCTAAGTAAACATCCTGGATTATGGTTTCAAAATCCTCGTGTTCTTCGTCATTACAAGAAAGCTTGAGCTTTGCTTTTAACGGAACATTATAGGTTAATCCACGTTCGATACACTCATGTATATCATAACGAGGTGGATCCACAAAATAATCAAGAAATTCCAGTACGAAGATGTTTCTTGAATCAGTGATTGGGAAGTTTTCGGCAAACACTTTGAACAAACCTTCGCTAGAGCGATCGTCTGATGTGGTATCTATCTGGAAAAATTCTCTGAATGATTGCAATTGCACGTCAAGAAAATCAGGATAATCTATAATGTGCTTACTAGTTGCAAAATTTACTCTTTGTTCGACTTTCTTTGCCAATGGACTAAAAGTTTTTTAGTTTAAGAATAAACTATTTGTTTGGCTTTGGTTAAAGCACCTCATCAACCAAACAAAATGAGATGTTTATAAACAGGTAAAGACACCGACATTTTCAGTCGGTGTCTGATACTTTTTTAGCGAAGCTAAATTAAGTGATTACTTAATTTCAACTACTGCTCCAGCTTCTTCTAATTGTTTTTTAAGCGCTTCTGCTTCGTCTTTAGCAACACCAGCTTTTAATTCTTTAGGTGCACCATCTACTAAGTCTTTAGCTTCTTTCAAACCTAAACCAGTTAAGTCTTTAACAAGTTTTACAACTGCTAATTTCTGACCACCAGCTTCTTTTAAGATTACATCAAAAGATGTTTTTTCTGCAGCAGCAGCAGGTGCATCACCACCAGCAGCAGGACCAGCAATCGCTACAGCAGCAGCTGCAGGCTCGATACCATACTCATCTTTTAAGATTTGAGCTAATTCATTAACTTCTTTAACTGTTAAGTTTACTAATTGCTCAGCAAACGCTTTTAAATCTGCCATTTTATTAAGATTTTAAAAATTTACGTAAAATAATTTTGTTTAATTTGCGAACTTAAGGTGTTCGTTAACCTTCTCTTTCTTGAAGAGTTTTAACAATTCCTGCAATTTTGCTACCGCCTGATTGAAGCGCAGATAGAACATTTTTAGCTGGTGATTGTAATAGACCAACAATTTCTCCGATAAGCTCTTCTCTTGATTTCAAGCTTACTAATGAATTTAATTGATCATCGCCAACATAAATTGATGAATCGATGTACGCTGCTTTTAGCAATGGTTTATCACTTGTTTTTCTCAAAGATTTAATCAACTTAGCCGGAGCATTAGCTGTTTTTGAGAATAATAATGATGATGAACCTTTTAAGGCTTCGAATATCTCTGAAGAATCGCCATCTAAACTCTCGATCGCTTTACGGATCAAAGTGTTTTTAGCAACTTTCATTACGATATCGCTTTCAAAACATTTGCGACGGATTTCATTGATCTTCTCAACAGAAAGGCTAGAGGTATCTGCAATATAGAAATTGCCATACTCCTGCATTTGTCCTTGTAGTTCTAAAACTACTTCGTTTTTTTCTTCTCTGTTCATGATTAAATCCCCGCTACTGATTTGGTTTCAACTGCAATTCCAGGACTCATTGTAGAAGACACGTGAATGCTTTTAAAATAAGTTCCTTTTGCAGCAGATGGTTTTAATTTAGCTAACACTTGAATTACTTCTAAAGCATTTTCATAAATCTTATCTGCTGGGAATGATACTTTTCCTATCGAGGTGTGAATGATACCTGTTTTGTCTACTTTAAAATCGATCTTTCCACCTTTTACATCTGTTACAGCTTTACCAACTTCGTTAGTTACTGTTCCAGATTTAGGGTTTGGCATTAAGTTCCTTGGTCCTAAAACACGGCCCAATTTACCTACTTTTGCCATACAAGCTGGTGTAGTGATAATAATGTCTACATCGGTCCAACCACCTTCAATTTTAGCCACATATTCGTCTAAACCTACGAAGTCTGCGCCAGCTGCTTTTGCTTCCTCTTCCTTATCAGGAGTTACTAAAGCTAAAACACGTACAGTTTTACCTGTACCGTGTGGTAAAGTAGCAATACCACGTACCATTTGATTGGCTTTACGTGGATCTACACCTAAAGCTACATCAATATCAACTGATGCATCAAATTTAGTAGTAGTGATTTCTTTCACCAAAGCAGCAGCATCTTTCAAAGTATAAGCTTTGCCAGCTTCTATTTTAGCATGTGCCTTTTTTTGATTTTTAGTTAATTTCGCCACTGTTGTAAACTGTTTTTTAATTAATTGTTCCAGGGTGCGTCACCAGAAACGGTGATTCCCATACTGCGTGCTGTACCAGCAACCATACTCATTGCTGATTCGATAGTGAATGCATTTAAATCAGGCATCTTATCTTCAGCAATAACTTTAATTTGGTCCCAGGTCACCGATCCAACTTTTTTACGGTTAGGCTCAGCAGAACCACTCTGTAATTTAGTCGCGTCTTTCAACTGAACTGCTACAGGAGGGGTTTTGATGATGAAATCGAATGACTTATCAGCATAAACAGTAATTACAACCGGCAATACTTTACCTGCTTTATCTTGGGTACGAGCATTGTACTGTTTGCAAAACTCCATGATATTCACACCTTTAGCACCTAATGCAGGCCCTACTGGTGGCGATGGATTTGCAGCTCCGCCCTTGATCTGTAATTTGATCATTGCACTGACTTCTTTTGCCATTTTCTGTTTTTAATTTATTTAAAACTCAATGTTAAATTTGGAAGCATGTAACATTTTATTTTCCAGACGGTTTTATACAAAACCAAAAGGACTGCAAAGATATGAATAATCTTGCAGTCCTCCTATATATTTTTAAAAATATTTTTTACTCTTTTTCTACTTGCATGTAGTTAAGCTCCAACGGCGTTTTTCTTCCGAAAATCTTAACCATTACTTTAAGCTTTTTCTTCTCTTCGTTTACCTCTTCGATAATACCTGAAAATCCGTTAAATGGCCCGTCCATAACTTTGATGTTCTCTCCAACATAGTAAGGAACGTTCATCATCTCCCCTTGCTCACTCATCTCATCAACCACACCTAAAATACGGTTAACTTCTGCCTGACGCATTGGGATTGGCGTGCCCGCTTTGTCTCCTAAGAAACCAATAACACTATTGATACCTTTGATTACGTGCTCTAATTCCCCATCTAAAATGGCTTCAATTAAAACATATCCAGGATAAAAGTTACGTTCTTTGGCTATTTTCTTTCCATCTTTCATCTGGTAGTATTTTTCCATAGGGATTAATACCTGAGGTACCAAATGAGAGAAACCTAAACGGCTAATCTCAGCATCTATATACTGTTTTACTTTCTTCTCTTTACCGCTAACAGCTCTTACAACATACCACTTTAGATCGCTCATTCAGAAATATTAATTAGAAAGTGATTTATAAAAAGTATCTAACACAAACATAGATCCTTTATCCATTGCAAAAATTAATAATGCAATGATTAAAGAAGCTACTAAAACAAGAACCGCAGAACTCTGAAGCTCACCCCATGTAGGCCAAGTAACCTTCTGGGTCATTTCATCGTATGATTCTTTTATAAATTGAACTACTTTAGCCATATTTATTTTAATGATTAAATGATTGAGCTAGTGAAGAAAGAATGTTAGCACATTCAAACTTTAAAACATTCACTAATTCAATCATTACTTTTGGCACGGGAACAAGGATTCGAACCCTGATCAAAGGTTTTGGAGACCTCTATTCTACCATTGAACTATTCCCGTGTGTTTAAAAAAGAGCTAGCCTTAACTAGCTCCTTTTATATTATTAAGCTTAAAATTAAGCTAAGATTTCAGTTACCTGACCAGCACCTACTGTTCTACCACCTTCACGGATAGCGAAACGTAGACCTTTTTCCATTGCGATAGCGTTGATCAACTTAACAGTGATGGTAACGTTATCACCTGGCATAACCATTTCAGTACCTTCAGCTAGTGAGATCTCACCAGTTACGTCTGTAGTACGGAAATAGAACTGAGGACGATATTTGTTGAAGAATGGAGTGTGACGACCACCTTCAGCTTTTGATAATACATAGATCTCAGCTTTGAAATCAGTGTGAGGAGTTACTGAACCTGGTTTACAGATTACCATACCACGACGGATATCAGTTTTCTCAATACCACGTAATAATAAACCTACGTTATCACCAGCTTCACCGTAATCTAAGATTTTACGGAACATCTCAACACCAGTTACTGTAGATTTTAAGTTCTCAGCACCCATACCTAAGATTTCAACTGGATCTCCAGAGTTGATTACACCACGCTCGATACGGCCAGTTGCTACTGTACCACGACCAGTGATTGAGAATACGTCCTCAACTGGCATCAAGAATGGAAGATCAGTTAAACGTGGAGGGATTGGAATGTAGCTATCTACAGCATCCATTAACTCCATGATTTTACCAACCCATTTAGCATCTCCGTTTAATCCACCTAAAGCAGATCCTTGGATTACTGGAATATCATCACCTGGGAATTCGTAGAACGATAATAATTCACGAACTTCCATTTCTACTAGTTCTAATAATTCAGGATCATCAACCATATCCACTTTATTCATGAATACAACTAATGAAGGAACACCAACCTGACGAGCTAATAAGATGTGCTCACGAGTTTGTGGCATTGGACCATCAGTAGCAGCAACAACGATAATTGCACCGTCCATCTGAGCAGCACCAGTAACCATGTTTTTCACGTAATCCGCGTGACCTGGACAGTCAACGTGTGCATAGTGACGGTTAGCTGTTGAATACTCAACGTGAGCTGTATTGATAGTGATACCTCTTTCTTTTTCCTCAGGAGCTGAGTCAATTGAATCGAATGAACGTGCCTCAGTTAAACCAGCATCAGCCAAAACTTTTGTAATAGCCGCTGTTAAAGTTGTTTTACCGTGATCGACGTGACCGATTGTACCGATGTTTAAGTGCGGTTTACTGCGGTCAAATTTTTCTTTTGCCATTTTATTTATAACTAATTAGTAGGTTAACTTTTTTATTAATTTTATTTATTGTTTTGATACAATGTAACGCAAAAAACCTTGTCCATCTGCACCTAAAACAGACTTAACAAAGCTTTTTCTTTTGAGCCAAAGATGGGACTTGAACCCACGACCTCTTCCTTACCAAGGAAGTGCTCTACCGCTGAGCTACTTCGGCTTTTTTATTAGCTCACTAGTTCAAGGGTCATTTGTTCAATTGGCTAACCATGAACCGATGGACAAACTTACTAATGAACATCTAAGAGCGGAAGACGAGGTTCGAACTCGCGACCTATAGCTTGGAAGGCTATCGCTCTACCAACTGAGCTACTTCCGCTTTTTTAAAATTAGTGATTGATTGAATGAAAGAATGAGAGAATTATTCTATCATTAAAACATTTGGTCATTACCGCATTTAAAGAGTGGGGAGAGAAGGATTCGAACCTTCGAAGTCTTACGACAACAGAGTTACAGTCTGTCCCATTTGGCCGCTCTGGTATCTCCCCAACTTTATCTTAAAATGTTAACACTTTAAAATAAAAAGAGCCTCCTATCGGAATCGAACCAATGACCTACTGATTACAAGTCAGTTGCTCTACCAGCTGAGCTAAGGAGGCTTTAAATTTTGTGCAATTATACGAAAAAACTTCTTTTTTCCTACAATTAACGTGTTTTTTTAAAACTTTTATCTTTTCATAGAACTTACCTTTTCTTCCTGGCGTAACGCCCTTTCCGAAAGGGAATGCAAATATACACACTTATATTTCACTTCAAAATTATTTTGAAAAAAAATTAGAGAAGTTATCGGCTAGACTGGTCTTAAACCAATCGCTTTTACAAATATTATCTTCATAATCAGCTGTTTTGCTTAAGCCAAAAAAATCAATAAATTTTTCATTTTTTTTCGAAGAACTTTAGAAATGCGCTAATCATCCAGCTCAATGCGGAACCAGGCGGCAGTTCGAAAATTTAAAAAAATTAATTTTTAGGGTGTTTTTCAGCTCAACCTGTTCCTGTTTATCCGGAATTTAGTTCAAAAAAAAAGGCAGCACAATTATTAATCATGCTGCCCTTCGCTTATTATTTTATTATTTTCTAGTAATCCGAGGCTTCGCTTTCGCTTAAAATCGCCTTGTGCTCACTTAATTTTGCTCTCGTTTTATCCTTATGTTTCGTAATTTGCTTTCTTAATGATTCGATAGCCAGGTCTGTGGCCTCTTCAAATGATTTACATTGTTCTTTAGCGAATAGGGTGCCGCCAGGTACAATCAGTTTAATTTCACTGATCTTGTTAGCCTCATCCTCTACGTTCTCTAACTTTAAATACACTTCACCGCTGATGATTTGATCAAAAAACTGATCGAGTTTATTCGCCTTTTTCTGTATAAAATCTAACAACTTACTGTCTGCATTGAAGTGGATTGATTGAACTCCGATTTTCATTTTTCCTCCTTTTTTTATGCCTTTGGATGGGCTTGTTTATAAATTGTTTTTAATCTTTCGATCGAATTGTGTGTGTAAACCTGTGTGGCCGCTAAACTGGAGTGGCCCAATAATTCTTTAATGGCGTTTAAATCTGCCCCGGCGTTAAGCAACGAGGTTGCATAACTGTGGCGTAATACGTGGGGACTCTTCTTCTCATGAGTTGATACATATTTTAAATGCCCGGTAACCGCACGGTATATCAGTTTTGGATATGCGGGGCTCCCTGTATTTGTAACGATTAATATAGGTAAATTGTTATTAAAATTCTGCAACTTTTTTAGTTCGATATATTTATTTACCTGATTGATAAGCTGTTTATTTATTGGAACAACTCTTTCTTTATTCCGCTTTCCCAATACCTTAATTGTATTTTCATAAATGTCTATATCAGACTCTTTAATCTGCAACAGCTCTGCCAAACGTAATCCGGCACCAAAAAGTAGTTCGATGATCAGGTGATCCCGTACGGCAGGAAAATCTTCTCCAAAATATGCTTCAGAATCCAAAAGATGATCCATTTTTTGTGAATCAACAAATACAGGTAAACGTTTGGCAACTTTAGGAGCCTTAATTAGCGCTGCCGGATTACTGATAATTTTCCCCTCCCGGAGCAAAAATTTATAAAAGCTTCTTAATGTTGATATTTTACGATTTACAGTTTGAGGGCTGTTATTGTTTTCCATCAAATCCACCATGTAACTCCGTAAATGATTGTGCTTAACAGCTGAAAGATCCAGTTCGAATGTTTCTTGAATATACTCCCTAAACTGGTTCAAATCTGCCTGATAGGAAGTAATGGTATGCTGAGAATAACGCTTCTCGTGGGATAAATATGTAATAAAACTCTTTTGCAACATTCAAACTCGTTTACACCGGCTTTAGTATGAAGTTACGAATAGTTTTGATATTAATAGAAAGTAAAAAAATAATAAACAAAAAAAATGCCTTCAAGAAAAAATCTCAAAGGCATCTTATTTTTATATAGAAAACAACTATGCAGTTGTATCTTGATTCATGTTTTGAATATAAACAGCATGTTTAATTTCAGTACGACGAGCTACAGATTTTTTCTCGTATGCCTGACGGCTACGTAGTTCTCTTAAAACTCCTGTTTTTTCGAATTTCTTCTTGAAACGTTTAAGGGCTTTATCTAATGATTCGCCGTCTTTAATGTTGATAATGATCATAACGCTGAAATACCTCCTCTCGTGGTTTTTAAATTCCCGTTCTATTCGGGGATGCAAATGTAAGTATTTTATTGAAAATGAGAAAGGTTTTATAAAGAAAAATTATTTATCGCTTTTGACAAACTTTTAGCGAACACTTGTTACATTTATATATAATATAAGTACTATGACAACAGGCAAAAAAGTTATCGTTATTTTATCTACCCTTCTTTTAATCATCCTTGCAATCATTTGTTATTACCGCTACTTTTTTGTTTTTGGTGAGGGTGTAAAAGCCGGCGAACTCAATTATGTGGTAAAAAAGGGCTATTTATTTAAAACATATGAAGGCAAGCTTATTCAAAGCGGAATAAAATCGCGCCAAACGGGCACCCTTCAAAGCAATGAGTTCGAATTCTCTATTGCAAATAAAGCAATAGCCGACAAGATGATGGCCAATAGCGGTAAATTTTATGAATTACATTATAAGGAATACAAAAACACACTTCCCTGGAGGGGATTTAGTGTATATGTTGTAGATAGTATATTAACTACAAGGGATATTCAGTAAAAGCTGAAAGTCAAGGTTAAAAGCATAACAGGATAAGCCACCACAGCGTATGCGCTTTACTTGTTTTACGCCTGGCCTTTCAGGAATAGTTTTTAACTTTTCTTTTTTGGAACCTTTGCTCCTTCTTTTCTCGCTTCAGACAGGCCTATCGCAACGGCTCGCTTTTTAGAGGTTACTTTTTTTCCCGAGCCACTTTTAAGTTTACCTTCTTTCATTTCGTGCATGGTCTCTTCAACTTTTTCTCCTGCTTTTTTTGAGTACTTTGCCATAACGTTGGTCATTAGTCATTAGTCATTAGTCATTAGTCATTAGTCATTAGTGGGAACAAGAAATTGGAAAACCTGGTTTTAAAAAAAGCAAAAAAAATCCGGAGGTATTTCAACCTGCCGGATTTCTCATAATATATTTGGTTTGTTAATGAAATTAAAGATGTAAAAAAACTTATCGCATGACCGATAATGGCTTAAAAGCTAAACCTTTTATCCTTCTACCCCTGTAATATTTCCCTGGCGATTACGATCTTTTGAATTTCTGAAGTTCCTTCGCCTATTGTACATAATTTACTGTCTCTATAAAATTTCTCTACCGGAAAATCTTTGGTGTATCCATATCCGCCAAAAATCTGTACAGCATCAGTGGCTACTTTTACAGCAACTTCCGAAGCAAAATATTTTGCCATAGCCGATTGTTTGGTTACGGGAAGATGCCTGTTCTTTAAATCACCTGCCTGACGAATCAATAATTCTGCAGCCTCAATCTCTGTTGCCATATCTGCTAATTTGAAACTTATGGCCTGATAGCTCGAAATTGGTTTTCCAAATTGCTGACGTTGTTTAGCATAGGCCACCGCAGCATCATAAGCGCCTTTTGCAATACCCAAAGCTAATGCTGCAATTGAAATGCGGCCACCATCCAAAACTTTCATCGCTTGTTTAAATCCTTCTCCAGCGTTTCCCAATAGATTAGCTTTAGGTACCCTACAGTTATCAAAAATCATTTCTGTTGTTTCAGAAGCTCTCATGCCAAGTTTATTTTCCTTTTTCCCGGCAGTGAAACCAGGAGTTCCACGTTCTACCACTATAGCAGAAATCCCTTTAGAACTCCCCTGCTCTCCTGTTCTTACCATTACTACAGCAATATCACCACTTTTACCATGGGTGATCCAATTTTTAGAGCCATTAATAATGTAATCGTCGCCATCTTCTACAGCGGTAGTCATCATTCTTAATGCATCAGATCCGGTATTCGCTTCTGTTAAACCCCATGCGCCAATCCATGCTGCCGAAGCCAGTTTCGGTAACCATCTATGTTTTTGCTCTTCGTTTGCAAAGGCTAAAATATGACCGGTACAAAGCGAATTATGCGCTGCCAAAGACAAACCTATTGAACCACAAATCCGTGCAACTTCTACAATCACATCGATATATTCCTGGTAACCTAAGCCAGATCCGCCATATTCTTCAGGAACTAAAACCCCCATTACCCCCAACTCTCCAAGCTGTTTAAATAATTCAACTGGAAAATGTTGCGACTCGTCCCACTCCATCACATTTGGGCGGATATGCTTTTCGGCAAAATCACGAACCATTTGTTTTACGCTCTGCTGGGTTTCTGTTTCTGAAAAATTGAAGCTTACGCTCATATAGTATAGTATTGGTTTAGGCAATTATAATCAATTATTTAATAGCTAGTTACCATCAAATATTAGGTAAAAACTAGAATAAAATGGTATTTAGTACAATAAATGAATCTGTAAGTTTTAAAGCAGTGAAAAGAAGTTGAAATACGCTCAAAATTTTATTTGATATTTTTTTGAATGATGTACAGCCTATATTCAAACAGTGCTGTTCAAGCGAAAAAGCGCAATTAACTAAACTTTACGAATCACCAGATGCCACTATTTAAAAGAAATATAAGGTAATACTTTTTCAATAGCCTGCGCATTGAGAATAGCTACCTTCTGTAAATCCGCAGCTTTTGAAAAATTGCCATGCTGTTTTCTATATTGCAAAATGGCATTTATCTGCTTATATGAAAGGTAAGGATTTATTTTCAACTCGTTAAATGTGGCGGTATTGATATTTATTATCCTCAAGTCAACCTTTCCCACCATTACCTGATCTTTGATTCCTTCATATTTAACAGAATCCAAGCCGTATACCTCCAGAAGCTGTTCCTTTTTGTAAAAGCCTCCAAGGCGCTCACGATATTTCAGAATCCTTTTTGCAAATGCAGGCCCTATACCCTTAACTGCATCCAGTTGCATGGAATCTGCATGATTAAGATCAATGATAGCTAAGGCCTTTTTTACAAATTCCTTTTTCTCAAACGCATATGTTTTTTTAGTATCACCCGGATCTTCAATTTGTACATAGGGCAATAGTTTCGCATACAGCTCAGGAGAAATGGTATACATTTTTTGAAGGTCCTCAGCCCGATAGAATTTCCCTCCCTTTTGTCTGTAATTTACTATTGATTGGGCCTGTTTGGGAGAAAGTCCAAGGCCTTCCCATCCGCTTTGGCTTAAGGTATTCGGATCAAAGGCAAAAAGTTTAGCTGCTTTGCTAGTCGCGTAATTATGATACAACTTCTTCTCAGGGTAAAATGATTCCTGATTAGTAATGCTTATATTTTTAATCTCCGCTAACAGATCCGGATTGTCTTTTTCTGCCGGTTGGAGATAGACATATATAATAGGTATACTTTTTAATACGATGATAATAAAAATCAGTAGCAGCAATCCATTGAATTCGCTTTTACTAAAACCAAAATATTTATTTAACCATGTTCTCATGCGTTATTTTTAACATACCTTATTCTAAATATAAATCTTATTTTTGGGATTGCGAAACGGAGCGGTTTTGCGGCAACAACCTAACGAATTTATTTATATGAAAATCATTACTACCTCAGAATTTGCTAAGGCGACGAAGATTGATAAGCTTGGTGTACCCGGATTAGCAGGTTTGTTGATGGAGATTATGAAATTGAACGACATCAATGATGTTTTCGCTCAAAATCAGCACTTTAAAGGTTTAGAGTTTGTAGATAAAATATTGGAAACCATTGGTGTTTCAATCGAATTTGATGAAGATGACTTAAATTCGATTCCTAAAACAGGGCCATTTATAGCGATAGCTAACCATCCTTACGGAGGGGTTGAAGGTTTGGCTCTGGTTAAACTTTTATGTACAGTAAGGCCAGATGCGAAGGTGATGGTTAACTTTATCTTGAAGAAAATCCCTAATCTGGATGAATTCTTTGTGGCTGTTAACCCTTTCGAAAACGTACAACACTCCTCAAGTATCAGTGGCTTAAAAACCACTTTTGATCTTTTACGTAACGGAACACCGATAGGAATTTTCCCTGCAGGAGAAGTTTCTACCTTCAAAATAGATGCTCAACAAGTGACAGACAGGTTATGGCACCCTGTGGTGGGTAAATTAATTGCCAAAGCAAAAGTACCTGTTGTTCCTATTTATTTTCATGGAAACAATGGCGTTTTCTTTAATATATTAAGCTTCATCCACCCAACATTACGCACAGCGAAATTACCTTCAGAGTTTTTAAATAAGCATGGCCGTACCATTAAAGTGAGGATTGGAAAAGCCATTACGGTTTCTGAAATCTCATCTATGAGTGCTGGAAATAAGCTGATGGATTATCTGCGTGCACGTACTTATGCTTTAGGTGTTGGTTTAGATACAGAAAAAAAACTGTTCAATCCGTTAAAGCTATTTAAAATCAAGAAAAAGCCTGCTGAGGTTATTGAGGAAACTGCCAGAACATTAATCAAAGCTGAAGTAGAAACTTTAGAAGACTTTAGGGTCTGGACCGAAAAAAATTACGAGGTTTATATTGTACCTACACTGAAAATCCCTAATGTTCTGAGGGAAATTGGTCGTTTAAGAGAGATCACCTTTAGAGAAGTTGGTGAGGGTACAAATAAAAAAATCGACCTCGACAATTATGATATTTACTATAACCACCTGTTTATCTGGGATAAGGATTTAGAAAATATAGTTGGGGCCTACCGTATTGGTAAGGGAGACGAAATTTTAGAGAGTATGGGTCGCCGCGGCTTTTATCTTTCAGAACTTTTTAAAATGAAAGATCAATTTTATCCAATGTTAAAACAAGGAATTGAATTGGGAAGATCATGGATCAGAAAAGAATATCAGGGCAAACCCTTACCACTATTTCTGTTGTGGAAAGGTATTCTTAAATATCTTCTGGACAATCCGCAGTATCGATACATGTTTGGCCCGGTGAGTATCAGCAATAACTTTTCGAAATTTAGTAAAGCCTTGATTGTAGATTATATCACTAAAAACCATTTTGACTATGAAATGGCGAAATATGTTAAACCCCGAAATAAATTCAAAGCAGATTTACTACCCATTGCAACTGATGCTTTGGTAGATAGCAGTGAATCATTCAAGGATTTAGATAGTATTATCGGCGATATTGAAAATACACACATTAAGATACCTGTATTGCTAAGGCAGTACATGAACCTGAACGCAAAGATCATCTCTTTTAATATTGATCCTAAATTTTCAGATTGTTTAGACGGGTTCCTGGTGGTAGACACCCACAACATTCCGGCAGAGATGCTGGAAAAGCTTGGCAAGAATTTGTAAATCAACAAAAAAACCTCAGACATCCATCTGAGGTTTTTTATTATCAACTAACCTAAACTTTATAAATACTAACCAAATATTTATACCGCAAAAGTAAGCCCATCACATTAAGGATATATTAAGCCCGCGTTACGATTTAACAGAAAAAGCTTCTTAAAAAATGGTTTAACGTTAAGAAAATGTTAACCAGCGACACGAACCTTCACATAAAGAAATTGTTGCTTTTACGTTAATTATATGTAAATTCAATGTAACCAAATATGGCGCGGTTTGAAAAGTAGGCTTTTAAAATATTATCTGTTTTTAATTTCCTTCATTGGTTTGATGGCTTTACCTGCTATTAAAACCCATGGCCAGAATTACTCATTCGATTTTTATAATGGCACTTTTAATTTTACAACAGAGCAAGCTTTCCTCATTCAGGTTTCAAAAACGGCCAACTATCCTGATGTAGCAGAATTTTACACTAAAATCAACAAGGTTAAAGATACTGTATTGATAGCTGCCCTGGAAAAATACCGTGGTCAATACCATTTTAACGACTGGGTTTATTATCAGTTGATTCGCAAAGTAGCAGAGCAAATTAGCCCTAAAAAAGAAAACTATTTTAGATATACTTTATATAAATGGTATTTATTGAATAAATGTGGTTATGATGCCCGCATTGCAATTGGAAATGAACAGATTGTTTTTTATGTAAGGAACGAGGAAGACATTAGTGACATTCCATTCTTTATGGTCGACAATAAGAAATACAGTTGTTTAAATTATCATGATTATGGTAAGCTTTTTAAACAATCTGTTTATTTACCAGTAAAAATAACGATTCCTGAAGGGAAAAATTCCTTCTCTTATAAAGTTACCAAAATGCCTGATTTCAAGCCAGAAGATTATCAGGTGAAAGATATTGCATTTAGCTACAAACAAAAAACCTATCACTTTAAATTAAAGGTTAATGATGATGTTCAGACCTTATTTAAAAATTATCCGGTAGTTGATTTTGAGAGCTACTTTAATATCCCGCTTAGCAGGGAAACATACAGCTCGCTGATTCCTGTTTTAAAGGATAATTTAAAAAAGATGGACCAGAAGAAAGGTGTTGATTATTTAATGAGATTTACACGCTATGCTTTCCTTTATGAAGATGACGGGCAAAACTTTGGCAAGGAAAAGAGATTATCCCCAGAACAAACTTTACTTAATAAATACAGTGATTGTGATGACCGGGCTGCATTATTTTTTTACCTGGTAAAAGAAATTTATGACCTGCCTATGATTGCCGTACTCTACCCTACTCACCTCACTATGGCTGTTCAATTTAACAAACCCGTTGGCAACTTCATTACTTATAATGGTAAGAAATATTCTTTCTGTGAACCTACCCCACAAATGGAAGACTTAAAGATTGGGCAAATACCTCAAAATCTAAAAAATATCAAATTCGAGATTGTATACGCTTACGAACCCCGACATTTATAGAGGCCTGTATGATGTTAAATTAATTTTAACAAAATGTTATCTTATTGATAAATGACTGCATCACCTACTATTTGAAGTATTTTCGCATAATAGTATTCAAAAGAATAAAGTATGCCGGCTACCATCTACACCATTATTAAGGAGTTTTACGCTGATATTCATGGCCATGCCATTAAGGCTAGAATTATGTCGCCTGTGCAGGATGACAGCACCTTCATTTTCCAGGTTAACCTATATTATAAAAGTAAAAGCGATGCTGAAGCTCACGAACCTGCATCAAAATTTACCTCCTATGCAAATGCAGAAAGACATTTACTTCAATACATGGAAGGGTTTCAAAATACGCTGGACCTGGGAGGAGATGTAGCCAGAGGTGCTAACTTCTAAACATTTTCCTGATCATCTTTCTCCGGAGGAAGTTCTGATTGAATGGTTTCTTCCTCAAACTTCTTCTTATCCTTTAGATTTTTTCTAATCAGGTAGCCAATCAAAAGTATTACTAATATTGCTACGCCTATCAATATGGGATAATTCATTGTCTTGAGATTAAGTGTTCAAATCAACTACTTAAAGATACTTTAAAATTATTAGATGTTAAGTATCACTAACTTAGTTAACATAATCATAATATTAATTTAACTTTTGAATCGGCTATCTTTGGGCAAAACCCATAAGCAGTTAAATGAAAAAGAAGAAATCCAGGTCGAAAGCACATTCGGCAAGCAAAAAAGAACGTAAAGCATTAGCATCTAAATTAGCAGTTGCATTTAACGAAGTGGTGAGTGAATATGGCAAAGCTAAGAAGACTGAGAAATTGATAGAGAAATTTGCTAAGCAACTCTCCAGGAAAATAAATCTTAATGCACTGCAAATTGAAAACAATCCAGTTGCAGAACAAGTAATTCCCTTGGTTCCCGCTGAAGAAACAGCCAAACCAAAGGCAAAAAAGCAATCTCCCGTAAAAAAAGATAGTTAACTATCGTGATTGATTTAATTCTGAATCGGTTTACATTAAAACTGATTCGACAAAAAAAGGGTATTCAAGTTAATGAATACCCTTTTTATTTGCCTGCTTAAAGGCTTTGTTTTTATAGGTTTGCTAATAAATCAACACCATCAACTGTTGCCCATTTGCCCTTAGCTAATGAAGCACCTGTTGCAGTAGTTGTAACCGCCCAGTTAGCACCAAAGCTAGCTGCATTAAGCGTGAAATCTGCTGCTGCTGCTCCACTAATAAATAACAATGGGGTATTGTTAAGCTTTACGTTCGTCAACTTGATTTTGCCACCAACAACCTGATTGTCATAAGTTGCTTTATCACGGATTTGTATCGCACCACCTGCGAATGCTGTAGGAGTGGTTTGACTGGTATATCCATCAATAACAATATTACTGAAATCGCCATTACCATTAGACTTAAATTGGATTGCATCTAACTGGATTTCACTTTGTGCTTCAGTTTGCGTACCAGTAGCTCTTTTCAAAGTGATATTAGTTACTTTTGGCCAGAAGTTATTGTTAATACCTTTAGTTTCAACTTCCATACCGTAGTTACCAATACCCGTTTGATAGGCGAACCAGTTAGTATTGTCCTGACCTCTCCAACCATCTTGCCAGTCGAAAGAATCATCAGAGTTTCCATAAGAAACTAAGTTCTTACCACTAACAGTACCTCCATAAAATTCAAAACCATCATCATTACCTTTATATGATACCAGGTTTTCTAATACTGTGCCGTTACCTACTGAATAAAAAGAAAAACCATTGTGTTCTTTATTGTTCGTAGTGATAACCTGACCGGCGTATTCAACTCTTACATATTTTAATGAACCACCATTATGCGCTGCATTGGTGCCACCGTAACTTAAATTTAAGCCATCTTCAGAAATTGCTACCTGGGTACCAACAGCTGTAGATGAGTTTACAATTGGTGCATCACCATACATAATGATACCAGCCCATGAACCTGCGATTTTAGATTTTTCGGTTAAAACAATCGGGTTATCTGCAGTACCATTAGCGATTAACTTACCACCATTAAGTACAACTAAACCATCTTCACCATTTGATTTATCAGCAGTAAATGTAGAACCGGCTTCGATGGTTAATGTAACTCCTGATTGAATTTTAACCATTCCTTTCAAAGTGTAATTACCATAAGCTAACGTTCTGTTTGAAGTAATATCACCAGTGATTTCACCTTCAACTGGCACTTTTGTAGGTTGGGTATCATCATCATCATCTTTAGAACAACCAGTAAAGATTGTAGCTGAAACTGCAATTGCGTAAAGTAACTTTTTCATTTTAATTTTTTTTATAGTGTAAAATTAGTCTGTGAATGTTGTGGTTGTATTAACCCAACTTTACCATTGTATTAAGTTGGGTTAACAAAATGTTAATTAGTTAGAAAGTATAGCCTAAGCCTAACGATACCCCTACACCTCTCTTATAATCTTTAACGGTTAAGCTATTTTCATAGATCTGTACAGTACTTTTATTACCTAAGTCTACCCGGTAGGTTGGGTTTAAGATGTTTTCCACACCTAATTTCAAATCCCATTTTGTAGCAATTTTATTGTTCCAAATGAAATCTAATTTCCCGAATGGCTTTTCATAGTAGTTATCTAAACCATTTGTACCTACTGCATAAATGCGTTCACCGTAAATGTTATAAGCAAGTGTCATAGTGCTCTTCCATTTCTTACCGAAATCTGTTTCATGCTTAATGTCTGCATTGATTAACCACGGAGAAGCACCTTGTAACTTACGGGTATTATCATCACCGATTGCCGCAGTTTCAGAGCTGTTTTTAACCTTGTCGATCGTTGTTTGAGTGTACATCAATGAGGTATTGAAACCTACAGAGAAATTAGAAAGTGATTCACTGATTCTTGAAAGCTGTAATAACAACTCCAGTTCAGCACCATAAATCACTGCTTTTTTAGAGTTATCATAAGTAATCTGTAAACCACCACTACCTGCTGATTGTAAGAATAAACGCTCAATTGGATTTTGTAAATACTTTGCAAAACCAGTAACTGCAATCATTTCCTTACTGGTTGGAAATAATTCGTATTTGATGTCGAAATTGTAATTTTTACTATTAACTACATTTGGGTTACCGTTTTCAATGGTTGCATCGGGATTAACAAATTCTAACGGATATGCCTCCATAATTACAGGTTTAGTAAGCGTTTTTGATGCAGAAAACCTCAAATTAGCCTTATCTGTTAATGCATACTTTAAGTTAGCCGATGGTAAAATGTCAACGTTATTTCTGGTTATTTTTTGAAAAGGATCATCAAAGCTTCCTGAATTTCTATATCTCGTAATCCTTTGTGATTGTTCTACTCTTGTACCAACATTTAAATTTAATTTATCGTTCAACACGAGTGCTAAGTCTGCATAACCTGCGTTAACACCTTCCTGCATTTTTGCTCTGTAAGTTGCGTTAGAACCTTCTCTATAACTGAAGTTCAAATTGGCAATCTCTGAGCTAAGTGCCGCATCAGGATTATTCGTATTCAAAAGAACATTGTTGGAATTTAAGTTTTGAGAAACCAAAAACCTAAAGTCAGATTCCATTCTGTTGAACGAGCCGTTGTAACCCACAGACAATTTATGTGCTTTAGCTAAATCCTCATTTCCAAATTTCCAGTTATACTCTAACATTCCAGAAGCAAAGAAGTCGCCATTGAAATCCATGTACTGTCTAACAATACTATTTCCTGTATAACTTACAGAGGTGTTATCGCCAATCATAGAACCTTTGAACGACTTTCTATCAGGCAATTGATATTGAGTTTTTGAATATGAAACACCTGCTTTGATACTGTGTGCATCATCTTCAGTGATTTTATAGTTTCCAAACAACTGCCCGGTGAAGAAATCTGTTTTCTGTAATTGATTCAATCTGATAAATGAATTATTCACATTTTTCTGACTGTTGGTGTAACCCAATTGATCCTGAATCATGTTTTCGGTTCCTTTTAAATAAAAGGCATTCAAGTTTAAACTTAATCGGTTTGAACCATAGTTGAAAGCACCCAAAACAGAAGAGTTGGTAGAGAACCTGTATCGGGTTGTGTACAGATTATTATCATAAATACCTTGTGCAGTATTGAAGAAACGATCTACTCCTTCTCTAACCTGGAAATTATTATCTGTGTTAAGTGAAACTAAATACTGAAATGTGCGTTGATTTTCAAGATTAATTTTTTGTGAGTGCAAGATACCAATGTTGGTGTTCAGGGGCGCTTTAGATTCGTCAACATTAAAGCCAGAACCAAATTGAGAATTGGCTTCGCTAGATGTCATGGTATAAGAAGATGGTACTTTACCAAAAGCTTTAGGCAAATCCCGTTCATTTCCAGTTATTCCGAAATAATCGCCTACTGATGTTGCATCTTCTGCTCTAAGGAATTTTTTGAAGCTGCTATTCGATACATAACTAGCCCCGATATTGATTTTGGTAACACTCTTATCACCTTTAGCAGTTACAATATTAAATGTTCCTCCGGCAAAATCGCCATATAATCCTGAGTTAAAGGTTTTCGAAGTTTCTAAAACACTTACTATATCTGTAGGAAATAGATCTAATGGAATAATTTTTTTGAATGGATTGTTAGAAGGAACTGCCAATCCGTTAATCAATAGGTTGTTATAACGATCTTCTAATCCCCTTACAAACAAACCACGTCCATCAACTTTAGTAATACCGGTAATTTTGGTCAACCCTTCTTCTACATCACTAACACCTTTTCTAGATAGCTCCTGGATGCCAATACCTTGCTTTATTTCGGTCGCATTTTTTTGAAGTGCTAATAAGGCTGTTTCGTTTTCTTTATTAACAGTGGACTTAATTTCAACCTGTTGAAGCGTTTGACCACCAGCTTCTTCTAAAATAGCATTGAGTGTGGTCACCTTTCCATCGGTTACTTCAACATTTGGTATTTCTTTATTGGTGTAGCCAACATATTGATAAACCAAAGTGTATTTACCAGCAGCTAATCCTGCGATGGTATATTTACCTTCTACATCAGTAGCAATTCCTTTGGTAGTACCTTTAATTTTTACAGTAACGCCGATTAAAGTTTCAGCAGTTTTCTTATCTGTTACGGTACCTGAAATTTTACCTGTTTGTGCATAAGAAACTATGCCTAGAAATAAAATCAGAACTGTTAGTGCCGATTTTTTAAGAGTTGTGATTGAGTTCAATTTGCCTGTATTTAATTTTAGGCAAAGCTATTACCACAATGTTAGCTGTATGTTAGATGTTAATTAAGATTTGTTTAGCTAAAAGTTAAATTAATGTTACCGAGCTCAGGATTAATACCGAATACCTGTTTTCTTGCAAATGAAGTGCAATAACCAAATCGGGCCTATTAACAAGAATTTAATATCGTCTAAAAAGGATGGTTTCTTACCTTCTATTTTATGGCCGATAAACTGGCCAATCCAGGATAAGACAAAGATGATTAAAAAGATTAACCAGGCTGCTGGCCCACCTGCTGCTTCCCAATATTCGAGTTGAACAATTCCGTAACTCATGATGCCTACAACCCAAATCATCATAAAGAATAAAACAGGCGAAAGTGTAAAATAATAATACAAGCTAAAAGCCAATAAGAAAGAAGCCCAGTTAAAGTAGCCATTATAACTACCCAGAAAGCCCAGGCGTGGAAAAGGAATCTGCCAAACCAGCCCCAGAAGACTAAAAACGATTAACGGCACACAAATCCAATGGAATAATTTATTGGTTGGATTTTGATGGCTTTCTGCATATTTATCAAAAAGGACATCAACCGGGCGTTTCACTTCTAGCGTTTTCATACTTGGTTTGCTCATTTACGGTAAAATTAACAAAAGCTAAGCATATTCTAAGAATGAAGAACCTAAATATTATACTGTAGAAGTGAATACTTAATAAGTGCCTAAAACAAAAAAGCGATGGAATACATCCATCGCTTTCATTATTTTTAATAAAGATACACCTATTTAGCAAAAGCTACAGAGCGGGTCTCTCTGATTACGGTAACTTTAATCTGACCAGGATAAGTCATTTCGGTTTGAATACGGGTAGATATATCTGCGGCTAATAACTCTGCCTGAGCATCGGTTACACGTTCGCTTTCTACCACTACACGAAGTTCTCTTCCGGCTTGAATGGCGAATGTTTTCTCTACCCCGGGATAAGAAAGGGCCAGTTCTTCTAAATCTTTCAAACGTTTGATGTAACTTTCTACCACTTCCCTACGTGCACCTGGGCGCGCTCCTGAGATTGCATCACAAGCCTGAACGATTGGAGAAATTAATGAAGTCATTTCGATCTCGTCATGATGGGCACCAATGGCATTACAAACCTCTGGGTGTTCTTTATATTTCTCGGCCAGCTGCATACCCAAAATGGCGTGTGGCAATTCAGGATTATCATCCGGAACTTTACCAATATCGTGTAGTAAACCTGCACGTTTGGCTAGCTTGGCATTTAAGCCCAACTCTGCTGCCATGGTAGCACAGAAATTGGCAACCTCACGAGAGTGATGTAATAAATTTTGTCCGTAAGATGAACGGTAGCGCATACGGCCAACCATGCGGATTAGCTCTGGATGCAGACCATGAATACCTAAATCGATAACCGTACGTTCGCCGATTTCGATAATTTCATCTTCAATTTGTTTTTTGGTTTTAGCTACAATTTCTTCAATTCTAGCCGGATGGATACGTCCGTCGGTAACTAAACGGTGCAAAGCTAAACGTGCAATTTCTCTTCTTACCGGATCAAAACCTGAGAGAATGATGGCTTCAGGTGTATCATCAACAATAATTTCAATTCCTGTTGCTGCTTCTAATGCCCTGATGTTTCTACCTTCTCTACCAATTACGCGACCTTTAATTTCATCACTTTCGATATGGAAAATAGATACTGAATTCTCAATAGCGGCTTCTGTAGCCGTACGTTGAATCGTTTGGATCACTACTTTTTTAGCCTCTTTACTTGCGGTAAGTTTAGCTTCATCAACAATATCCTTAACCTGCATCATCGCCTGCGTACGGGCTTCCTGTTTCAGGTTTTCTACCAGCTGATCTTTAGCTTCTTCTGCCGAAAGGCCGGCAATGCTCTCCAGCTGCTTAAGGTGCTGATTTTTTAATACTTCAACTTCATCCTGTTTTTTAACAGCAATATCCGTTTGTTTCTCCAAATTTGCTTTTACCTTATCAAGTTCCTGCTCCTTTTTGTGCAGGTTTTCGGTACGTTGATTAACAGATTGCTCTTTTTGCTTAATGTTATTCTCACGTTGGTTAATGTTATTGTTTTTAGTATTAACCTCTTGTTCGTGTTCGGCTTTTAATTGTAAAAATTTTTCTTTTGCTTCTAAAAGTTTATTCTTTTTTAAGATTTCAGCATTGTTTTCTGCATCTTTTAAAATCTTCTTCACTTTGTTTTGAGCGGCAATTTCCTGTTGTTTTAACAGGTTGCGAAGTAGGAATCTCCCCACCACTATTCCGATACCCAGGCCTGCTATTAAGGCAAATATGTATCCTAATATTTCAACTGTTTCCATTTTGTTTTTTAAGTAAAAAAAAACCGCATCTAATTTTTTAAAGTCTCATCATTTTAAACCTCAACTAAGCATAATTAGGATTTAAGCCATTTTCAGATGTAAAACAAATGAAATACGCCCTCTTAACCCTATAGATATTGAAGTGTTAAGTTTTATAAATTTTGAAACTCAAAAACTAGCTGCGGCTATATTTTTGTGCTAATATATTAAAGTGTTACCCTAGCAAAATTATGCTATGTGATAAAACTTTGAAAGAACGTACCCTTTTATTTTGAAAAGAAATCGTTTAATAAACCATCCAACTCTTCTACTTTATCAGCAACTGCAGTATCCTGGCTTTGCACCTTATTTTCTGTTCTTAAAACAGCCGTTGCATAGTGCAATACAGCCATTGAAAGAAGGTCCTGCTTGTCTCTAACCGCATAATTTTCCTGATAGTCTTTTATGCGTTCATTGATCATTTTTGCTGCCCGTCTCACAATCTCTTCCTCTTCCATATTCACCTTTAAAGGGTAAATGCGGTCGGAAATGGTTATCTTAATCGAGATTTCTCCCATTGTTTAGCTTAGTTTCGATTTTCCACACTACTTATTTATTTCTTCAGCAGTGCGATACTTTTATCTATCTCCCGCACAAAATCGTTAATTTTTTGTTTAATGTCAAGCGATTTTTCGCTTGTTCCCTCAATACTCTTAGCCAATTTAGTTACCCTGAGCTTCTCCTCAAGATCTACATTTTTAACCTTCGATGTATCAAGCGCAACTTTTAACGATTGATTCTCAAGCTTTAATAAATCATTTTCTTCTTGTAAAGCATTACACAACTCTATTAATTGAGCTGTTTTTTGTAGTACTTTATCTAATTGATCTGCAACAGAAGTCATGAATTTATTTCTAAAAATACGAATTAATATTTTATTTCCTAATTTCTGCGCCCGCTTGTTGGGTTAAATTCGACATCAATTTCTGCATTGTGCTCTCAATCTGCTTATCTGTAAGGGTTTGCTCCTCATCTTGCAAAATAAAGTTCAATGCATAAGATTTTTTACCCTCCGGAAGCTTATCTCCTTCGTAAACATCAAATACCCCTACTTCTTTAATCAGTTTTTTATCTGTTTTAAATGCAATGCTTTTTAATGATTCAAAAGTTACATCTTTATCAATGAGTAATGACAAGTCTCTTCTCACCTGAGGATATTTAGAAACTTCTCTATTTACGATTTTGTTCTTTTTTACAATATCCAATAAACCCGCCCAATCAAAATCAGCATAGAAAACCTCTGCATTAACATCAGCCAACTTCCTGTCAGCCTTGCTGGCTGCACCAAAACTTACCAATGCTTTATCTCCTCTAAAATATTTAATTCCATAGGCAAAGTTCTCCTCATTCAAAACATCAGTTTGATAAGTAGTAATGCCTAAACGAGCAATAATTGCATCTACAGCAGCCTTTAAATTATAAAAAGTTACAGGTTTAGTGCTTTGGTTCCATTGCTCGGTTTGTTTAGCTCCGGAAATCAATAACAATAAGCGTGGGCGCTCCACATACTTCTCATTAATTAAGTGATAGGTTTTTCCGAATTCATAAAATTTAACGTCAGCATTTTTACGGTTCTGATTGTAAGCAACGCTTTCTAAAGCTGGCATTAAAAGGCTCTGACGCATTACATTCAAATCGCTACTCAAGGGATTCAAAATAAATACTGCTTCATCAAGGTTCTTAGAATAAGCTGATTTGGTTAATGAATTGCACCAGATTTCTGCATAACCATTGGCTGTAAGCATATCTGCAATCACATTTTGTGTATTTTCTCTATCAGGCCTGTTGGTATAGGACAACGAAGCGTTCACTTTTGTAGGAATCTCGATGTTATTATAACCATAAATACGTAAAACCTCTTCTGTAATATCACATTCACGTGTTACATCCACTTTGTATGATGGTACTCTTAATGCGAGGGTATCAGGGGATGTGTTGGTTGCAGAAATACCTAAAGCTGTAATAATGTGTTTAATTTCGGCTGAAGGAATATTTGCTCCAATCAACTTATTGATATTGGTATAACTCACCTCAAACTCAAATGGTTTAATGTGGCTTGGGTAAATATCTGAAATAGCGGAAGAAATTTCTCCACCTGCCAGTTCCTTAATTAAAATGGCTGCGTATTTTAAAGCTGTAACCGTAATTTCCGGATCTGTTCCCCGTTCAAAACGGAAGGAAGCATCGGTTTTTAAACCATGTCTTTTAGCTGTTTTACGTACCGAAACTGAATTAAAATAAGCACTCTCTAAAAATACATTTTGAGTTTCGGTATCAACACCCGATGTTTTACCACCGAAAACTCCGGCAATACACATGGGTGCGTCTGCACTGCAGATCATTAAATCGTCTGCGCTTAATTTACGTTCTACATCATCAAGGGTAACAAAAGATGTACCTTCTTCCACTTTCTTAACAACTACTTTACCACCGCTAATTTTATCAGCATCAAATGCGTGTAATGGCTGTCCCAATCCATGTAGAACATAGTTGGTAATATCTACAATATTATTTATCGGACGCAGTCCGATAACTTTTAATTTATCTTTTAACCAGTCTGGTGATTCTTTAACGGTTACACCCGAAACGGTTACACTGCTGTAACGAGGGCAGGCTTCCGGGTCTTCTACTATTACAGGGATTACCAGGTTTTCGTTATCAACTTTAAATGAGGCTAAATCTGGCATTTCATATTCGCTTCTGAAATAGGCTGCCAAATCTCTGGCTACGCCTAAATGAGAGGCTGCATCTGCCCTATTGGGGGTAAGGCCGATCTCGAAAACGAAATCATCCTCCATTTGAAAATACTCCTTAGCCAAAATTCCAATCTCCACATCAGCTGGTAGAACCATGATTCCATCATGAGATTTTCCTAAACCAATTTCATCTTCTGCACAAATCATCCCTTTGGAAACTTCGCCCCTGATTTTTGATTCTTTGATCTTGAATGGCTCTCCTTCTAGCGGATAAACGGTTGTACCTACAGTGGCTACAACAACTTTTTGTCCGGCAGCAACATTAGGTGCACCACAAACTATCTGCAGGTTTTCAGGGCCACCAACACTAACTGTTGTTACGCTTAAACGATCAGCATTTGGATGTTGTATACGGGTTAATACTTCGCCAATAACCAAGCCTTCTAAACCACCAAGCACAGGTTGCACTTTTTCTACACTTTCTACCTCTAAACCTATATTAGTCAAAATCAGCGAGAGTTCCTGAGGGGTTTTATCTATTTGAACGAATTGTTTTAACCAGTTATATGATATTTTCATTTGTTGAAAAGTATGACGTATTGAGTAATGAGTACCGAGATTTTTTTGTGTATCAAACTACACTTCCTGCAATACCGTTAAATAATGCGCAAAGATAATATTAATGCCGAAAGGATTAAAGTAAACGTTCTACAAAACGTGATTAATAATTAATTTATGACGCTGTTTGTTCGAATGACAGCAGCAGAACCAATTAGAATTGGCTTGAGCATACTTTAATGCATTCCGCCCAAGTTGGAAAGTATTAATGCACAGGCACCTGCACCGATTACCAATAAGATAACAGATGCAATAACCATCTTGAGCCCCGTTTTAACAGGCTCATTTTTTGCGGCTTTAACAATTATAGTAATAAGGCCAACGATGAAAAGTCCGATAACGGCAAACCAATAGAGACCAAATAATTCCATATTAATTTATTTTAACTACCCATTAGCCAATAATGCGAC
This sequence comes from Pedobacter sp., assembly GCF_965279535.1. NCBI lineage: Bacteria > Pseudomonadati > Bacteroidota > Sphingobacteriia > Sphingobacteriales > Sphingobacteriaceae > Pedobacter > Pedobacter sp. The sequence continues at coordinate 4,530,648 of NZ_OZ257244.1, read as the reverse complement.
ACATGCTCCAAAGCCGATAATTACCATAATTACTGAGGCTATTACCATTTGAATACCTGGTTTAACAGGCTCATTTCTGGATGATTTAACAATAATCGTAATAATACCTCCAATAAACAGCCCAATAATGGCCAATGCATAAAATATTAAAAGTATAACCATAACTAGTTTAGATTTAATTTCTCTCTAATGGCATCAATTTTATTGTCGCGGTAAAAAATATTCATGGTTTCGAATGGAACGAGCTTATATTTATCGCTTACAATGTGGACACAGGATTTTTTCACAGCCCGGACATCAAAGTCTAATGGGTCCATGAAATTCATAATGATGATCCTGAATAAGTTATCATAACTCAGACTATCTGATTTTACCCTGGGCAGGCAACACATCAACTCGCCAAAAGTATCCTCAGCACAGTCTACCGAAACCCCGGTACTGAATAAATTAAGCATATGTTCTTTTAACTTTTCGTCGTGCTCAAATACAATGGTATTTTTAGAGTTATTTAATAAATCTTCCGGATTAATTAAGTGGGTCATTGGAAATACCTCATCTCCTATTTTTAAAGCATAAGCCATGCATAAGGCATCCGGATTACAGGGTACAGGAATCAAATCCTGCGGTGTAAAAACCGGCGATTGTTCATAAATCTTCCTTCTAACTTCGGTGAGGGTAATCCGACCCTGCTGATCGTTGTAGTCATCATTTCTACCTGCAACTTGTGTGGGCTGAAAGGTTACACCCCTAACGCACTTTTGTTTCAGAGCATAAGCTAAGATATCTCCAATTTCTCCATCATTCAAGCCCTTTTGCAGGGTAACGACGAGGGTTGTAGAAATATTAAATTGATTTAGATGATCTATCGCCTTCTTTCTTACCTCCGTTAAATCCTCTCCCCGAAGTTTGGTTAATACCTCAGTACTAAAACTATCGAACTGGAGGTAGATCTCAAAATCGGGCATGTAGGTGGCCAGTTTTTCTACAAAGTGTATGTCTTTGGCTATCCTGATCCCATTGGTATTTACCATCAGGTGTTTGATGGGTTTAGTTTTGGCTAAATCCAATATTTTAAAAAACTCCGGATGCACAGTAGGCTCTCCTCCTGAAAGTTGCACCACATCCGGTTCCCCTTCGTTTGCCACTACGATATCCATCATGCGCTCAATTTCAGCTAACGTTCTATGCCTGCCATAATTTGGAGAAGACATCGCATAACAGGTAGGGCAAGCCAGGTTACAACGATCGGTTACCTCGATAACTGTTAAACAGGAATGTTGCTCATGATCGGTGCAAAGGCCACAATCGTAAGGACATCCATAATGTGTTTTTGTATTGAACTTAAGGGGGATTTCTGATTGTTTATTATAATTACGAATCTGTTTATAGTATTCCACATCATCCGCAATCATTACTTTACTTGCTCCATGTGTTCTGCAATGCTTAAGCATAAAAACCTTTGCATCCTGAAAAACAATTTTTGCATCGCAAAGCTGTAAGCATTCCGGACAGAGACTTTTAGTGTAATCGTAATATATATAATCTCTTGTGTTAGCCATAATTCAGTGCTTTAGGGTAAAAAATGGTTTGGGCCATCCGGATAATGAATTTATAATAATACAGAAAAATAAACAAAGCCGACCAATGAATACTGCTTAAATTCAGGAACAAGGGGTGATAAGGTTTTAAAAACTCTACTGCAAAACGGAAGAGAAAGTACAAAACCATAAAGAGTTTAAATCGATCTCCATTAATAAGCTCCTTCCTTTTAATTGAAGTAAACAGCATAAAAAGTATTAGGAGGAAAATCATTTCGTAAAGCATAACCGGATGGCGACGAAGCCCATCTCCGAGATCCATTCCCATAAAAAAACCTGTTTCAACGCCATATGTCGGCTCATCTATACCCATAGAAAAACATCCCATACGTCCGATAAACAAAGCTGTTAATATCGGTACTACATAAATATCACCAGAAGCGATGTTAACACCGATAATTTTTTTCATCAGCTCTACCCCGAATAGGCCGCCGAACAATCCACCCACAATGGTTTTACTTTGATAAAGCATTAGAAAACTAAGTTGTCCTAATGCTTCAGGACTTTCGAGTATGGCAATTAAGCGAGAGCCAATTAATGCGCCAAGCATTGCACCAAGCATAATCCAAAGCCTATGTTCATCCGAAATGGGATCGGATATTCCTTTTTTCAAGTAATAATATACCCTGACACCTATGATGAAGGATAGCGTTTCGAACAGATAATGATAATGGTAAGACTGACCAAACAGTTCGAACTTGAAAGGAAACAGATGCGCTGAATTCAAATGATTACTTAATATAAAGTCTTACAAAAACCGGAAGGTGGTCAGAATAATAGCGCTTGTCTTTACTATCAGTTAACACCGCATACTTTTGTACCTGAAATTTTTGATTTACAAAGACATAATCAATCCGGTTTTTAAGATCGCTGTTAAAATCGAAAGCATTAAAAGTGCCATCAGGTCCATATGGAGGTTCCACAGAAATTGCTTTTGAATCTGAAAGAAAGGATTTTATTGTAGCAATGGCTTCAGTTTCGGGGGTTACGTTTAAATCGCCGGTAAAGATTACCGGAAGATTAGGGGCAATTTGTTGAATTTTCTGTTTAAGTAATTTGGCAGATTCAATTCTGGCCTGCACGCCAATGTGATCGTAATGTGTGTTAAAAACGATAAACTCTTTCTTATTTAATTTATCATAAAGCTTTACCCAGCTGCATACCCGGTTCAAGGCTGCATCCCAGCCTTTTGATGGCACATCTGGTGTTTGAGAAAGCCAGAAAGTTCCACCCTCTTTTTTAGTAAATCTATCCTTATCAAAATAAACTGCAGAGAATTCTCCTTTGCGCTTACCATCTTCACGGCCCACACCTATTACATCAAAATTGGAATTTTCGAGTAATGCATCAAATTGCTCTGGTAGCGCTTCCTGCACACAAAGAATGTCGGCATCGTGGAATTTAACTAAAGCCTTTACATTGTCTTTGCGGTTTGGCCAGGCGTTTATCCCATCAGAGGCAACATTTAGGCGGATATTGTAAGTAATTACATTAATAGGTGCTGATTTCTTCTGCGCAAAAACGGGAAGAGCAAAAAGCAAAAGGAAGAATGATAGTTTAATTGTATTCATGTTGATGTCGTTTGATGCGATAATACGGATTTCTTGTTAAATCTGTATTAATATCACACTATTGAGACAAGCTATGATCAGATTCGTTCCTGATCCCGATAACTATAATAATTATTATGTCCGAATATCAGATGATCAGCAATTAAAAGATTGAGCATTTGTCCGGATGTAACCAATGATCGTGTAATTTTATCATCGCTATCACTGGGATTTAAATTACCAGAAGGATGATTATGAGCCAGAACAATGCTTGCCGCATTATGCTCTAATGCTACTTTAAAAATCATTTTGGGATCTGCTACTGTACCGGCCTGCCCACCTTTACTGATGAGGTGTTTACCCATAATACGATTGGAGCGATCGAGCAAAAGTATCCAGAACTCTTCGTGGTTAAGATCAGAGAAGGTATTTTGAAGATAGAGATAAGCATCTCTTGAGGCAGTAACCTTAAGCCTTTCTTCCGCTGGACTTTCTTTACGCCTGAGCCCCAATTCTAAGCCCGCAATAATCGAAATGGCCTTAGCCTCTCCTATTCCTTTAAATTTAGAGAGTTCCTGTATAGAGGCCTTACCCAGCTTGGCCAGATCGTTTTCGTAAAAGAGCAGGATTCTTTTACTCAAATCCACGGCAGTTTCTATTTTATTCCCCGATCCAATTAAAATAGCAATCAATTCAGCATCCGTTAGGTGCCTGCGGCCATTTTGTACTAACTTTTCCCGTGGGCGATCCTCTTCAGCCCAAAGCTTTATTCCTAGTTTTTGCTCGTATGCGCTCATTTTTTTTACAAAATAAAAAGGCATCCCAACTTTTGGTTGGGATGCCTTCTACTAATATCGTAAAAAAATTAGCTTATTTTAAACCGTTAACGAATTTCGTTAATTTAGATTTATTGTTAGCTGCTTTGTTTTTGTGAATAACATTCTTTTTAGCTAAACGATCTAGCATAGAAATTACTTTAGGCAATAATTCTGAAGCAGAATTTTTATCTTCAGCTGCACGTAATCTTTTGATGAAAGTACGAGTAGTTTTTGCCTGATACCTGTTACGTAAACGTTTTGTAGCGTTTGCTCTAATTCTTTTTAATGAAGATTTATGATTTGCCATTTTTATTAGCCTTTATTTTTCTTTTAATCGTTTCCTATAATTCGGGTTGCAAATATAGGACTAATGTTTTTAATTTACAAAACACTTTCAACTTTTTTTCCACAAAAAATAAAAGTGCTTCAGAAGCCGTAAAAGTACGTTTTAATTACCACATTAATAAATGGCAGAGAAATTAATAAAAACCGATTTTGTATTACAACTAAAACATTAAAATACTATTTTTGGGGAAAACGATTTTTGAGTGAAAAAACGAATAGCCATTTTTGCTTCTGGCTCTGGGTCTAATGCCCAAAAGCTAATGGAGCATTTTAAACGAAGTAACGACATCGAAATCTCTTTGGTTTTAACGAATAACGCGGAAGCCTATGTGCTTCAAAGGGCTGACAACTTTGAAATTCCGAGTCACGTTTTTGATAAGCATGAGTTTTATAAAACAGACGAAGTTATCGATTTACTTAAAAATCTTGATATCGATTTTATAGTGCTGGCAGGCTTCTTATGGCTTGTTCCTCAAAATTTAATTCAGGCCTATCCTGGCCGAATAGTCAATATACATCCTGCCATTTTACCTAAATTTGGCGGCAAAGGCATGTATGGCGATTATGTACATCATGCGGTAATGGCAGCAGGCGAACCTGAGGGTGGAATCACCATCCACTATGTTGATGAAAACTATGATGAGGGAGAATATATTTACCAGGCCAGGTATAAAATCGATAAATCCGACAACCTGGAAATGGTAAAATTTAAAGGGCAGCAATTAGAACACCTGCATTACCCAAGAATTGTAGAAAGTTTAGTCAAAAAAATAAAGAAATAAAGCTCTTAATGCATACATATTAAGCGAATTACAGTTTATTATCTCTTGATAACAGCCCCTTGACATTAAAATCATTAAAAAAAATTAATATTGAGGGGCTTTCCATTTCAAAAACCATCCTGTTTTACTACCTTTGCGGCTCAAAATTTCGAGTAGAATGAGTCAATCCATTAAAATCAAAAACGCTTTAATTTCAGTATATTATAAAGATGGTTTAGCGCCATTGGTAAAATTGTTAGCCGCTCAGGGCGTGCAGTTGTTTTCCACAGGTGGAACTGAACAATTTATCAAAGATTTAGATCTCCCGGTTACGGCTGTTGAAGATTTAACGGGCTATCCCTCTATTTTAGGTGGAAGGGTTAAAACCTTACATCCAAAAGTTTTTGGTGGAATTCTAAACCGCAGAGGTTTGGAAGGTGATCAACAACAAATTGCCGAATACGAGATTCCGGAGATTGACTTAGTAATTGTAGATTTATATCCTTTTGAAGAAACAGTAAAAGCCGGCGGAACCCCTGAAGAAATTATTGAAAAAATTGATATCGGTGGTATTTCTTTAATCCGTGCTGCAGCTAAAAACTTCAACGATGTTGTAATCATTGCTTCTAAAAATGATTACCCAACCTTACAAGCCCAGTTAGAAGAGCAAAATGGTGAAACCACTTTAGCACAACGTAAAGCCTTTGCTAAAAAAGCTTTCCATACTTCTTCTCACTATGATACTGCAATTTTTAACTACTTTAATACAGAAGAACCGCTTGATGTATTCAAGCAAAGTGTTACTGAGGCTAAAACTTTACGTTACGGAGAAAACCCGCATCAGGGAGGTGTATTTTATGGCGACTTAGATGCCATGTTTACCAAATTAAATGGAAAAGAACTTTCTTACAATAATTTAGTAGATGTTGATGCAGCTGTAGCGCTTATTGATGAGTTCGAAGAACCTACTTTCGCTATCTTAAAACATACTAATGCATGCGGCGTGGCTTCTCGTGCCACAGTTAAGCAAGCCTGGATTGATGCTTTAGCCTGTGATCCTGTTTCTGCTTTCGGTGGTGTTTTAATTACTAACCGCGAAGTTGACCTGGCAACCGCTGAAGAAATTAACAACCTATTCTTTGAAGTGTTAATTGCTCCATCATATCAGCCTGAAGCTGTTGAATTGTTCAGCAAAAAGAAAAACCGCGTAATTTTAAAACGCAATGAAGTTGAATTGAGCAAAAAACAATTTAAAACTTTATTGAACGGTGTAATTGAGCAGGATAAGGATTTAATTATCGAAGGTCCAGAGCAAATGACTACTGTAACGGATAAAGCACCTACCGCTCAGGAGTTAAAAGATTTATATTTCGCTAATAAAATTGTTAAACACACTAAATCTAATACCATTGTTTTGGTTAAAGATGATGTATTAATTGCCAGCGGTGTTGGACAAACTTCACGTGTGGATGCTTTAAGGCAAGCAATTGAAAAAGCTGCTTCTTTTGGTTTTAGTGTTCAGGGTGCTGCAATGGCTTCTGATGCATTCTTCCCTTTCCCTGATTGTGTAGAGATTGCTGCTGATGCAGGAATAGTTGCTGTATTGCAACCAGGTGGTTCTATCAAAGATGCTGATTCTGTGGCGAAAGCAAATGAAAAAGGTATTGCGATGGTTACTACTGGTGTAAGACACTTTAAACACTAATAAAGGTTTAAGATAGAAGGCGTAGGGAGTTGAGAGTTCAAAGTTGAGAGTTCAAAGTTGAAAGTTTAAAGTTTAAAGTTAGGTTTAGGCGAACGAACGACCAATAACGAGACAAAAAAACGAAATACGCCAGGGTTTTCATTTTCTGAATATTTTAATTGCCTTAAAAACAATTTAATGACTAAAGAAAATAAAAGTTAATACAATAAAAAAGCTATTTTTACATTAGGAATAGTATAGTTTTAAACTAAAACAAAGAAACATACCTTACATGGGATTATTCAATTGGTTTACGCAAGAAGTTGCCATCGATTTAGGCACAGCGAACACCCTAATTATACATAACGATAAAGTAGTAGTTGATGAACCTTCGATTGTTGCTTTTGATCGCACTACAAATAAAGTAATTGCCATCGGTCGTCAGGCGATGCAGATGGAAGGTAAAACCCACGATAATATTAAAACTGTTCGTCCATTAAAGGATGGTGTAATTGCCGATTTTAACGCTGCTGAAGCGATGATTAAAGGTATGATCCGTATGCTAAATGGCGGTAAGGGATGGATGTTCCCTTCGTTACGTATGGTTATCTGTATTCCTTCAGGTATTACAGAGGTAGAAAAACGTGCGGTACGCGATTCGGCAGAGATTGCCGGCGCAAAAGAAGTGTACCTCATCCATGAGCCTATGGCTGCTGCTGTAGGTATTGGTATTGATGTGGAGGAACCTATGGGTAACATGATCATCGATATCGGTGGTGGAACAACAGAAATTGCGGTTATCGCTTTATCTGGTATTGTTTGTGATCAATCTATTCGTGTTGCCGGAGATAACTTCGACTCTGATATTGTAAACTACATTCGCCGTCAACATAATATCATGATTGGTGATCGTACAGCAGAAAAGATCAAAATTGAAGTAGGTGCAGCACTTCCAGAATTACAGGATGCTCCTGGAGATTTTGCAGTTCAGGGTCGTGACTTGATGACAGGTGTACCAAAACAAATTACAGTTTCCTACACTGAAATTGCGCATTGTTTAGATAAATCAATTTCGAAAATTGAGGAAGCGATATTAAAAGCTTTAGAGATTACGCCACCAGAACTTTCTGCTGATATTTACCAGACCGGTATTTATTTAACAGGTGGAGGGGCTTTATTGAGAGGCTTGGATAAACGTGTTGCTGCTAAAACCAAATTACCGGTTCACGTTGCTGAAGATCCATTACGTGCCGTTGTTCGCGGTACCGGTATCGCCCTTAAAAATATCGGCGGGTATAAATTTTTAATGCAATAACCTTATAGTTTTGAGTTTGGGGTTTTGACTTGCGAGTAACCAGTCAAAACTCCAAACTTTAACTCTCAACTCCCAACTCAAATGCGTAACCTTTGGATTTTCATCAGCAGATACAACGCATTTTTCTTGTTTATTATCTTTTTTACCATTGGCGTTTACCTAACGGTAAAGAACAATGCCTATCAGCGCAGTGTTACGTTAAACTCTACAAATGAAGTAGTGGGAAGTGCCTATGAACGTTTAAATGTTTTTAAAAGGTATTTAAATCTGGGCATGGTAAATGACAGCCTGGCCGCTGAAAATGCCAAGCTTAAAACACAAATTTTAGCCTTAACCACTATTGATACGGCAAAAGATGTTAAAGTTATCGACACGGTAACCAGGCAACAATATACCTACCTGCCCGCCAAGGTGATTAAAAACTCCATTACGCTCAGAAATAATATCATAACCGTTAACAAAGGTAGCCTGGATGGACTTGAGAGTGGCATGGCTGTAATTGCACCCCAAAAAGGTGTTGTGGGCTTTATCCGTGATGTATCGGCACATTTAGCAACCATTCAGTCGCTTTTACATAAAGACGCCAGAATTAGTGTGACATTAAAAAAGAATCATGCCCTGGGTTCCCTTGTTTGGGGCGAAGGAAATTTCGACATTAAGAAAGCCTTTATTAAAGAAGTGCCGAATCACATTAAGATGTCAATTGGTGATACGGTAATTACATCTGGTTATGGATCATTCCCTGCCGGAATCCTGGTTGGAAAAATCAGTAAAACAAATGTTGCAACAAACGACAATTTCTTATCGGCAGAACTTAATCTTTTTACCGATTTTAGTACCTTACAGTATGTATATGTAGTGAAAGATAAATTAGCGACAGAACAAAAGAACCTTGAAAATGTAGCCAAAACGAATGAACAGTAGAATATTAATCGTAAATGTGATCCGTTGGTTTATCTTACTTTTTGTGCAGATTTTTTTGCTCAAAAACATGGGATTTTACGACTTGTCTACACCATTCATTTATGTACTTTTCTTGTTGCTGTTGCCCTTCGGCATGCCCAATATCTTGCTTTATTTGCTGGCATTTGGTACAGGCCTAACACTCGATGCATTTTACGATACGATGGGCGTACACGCTACTGCCTGCGTGGTACTGGCATTTGTCAGAATTGCTTTTATTTCCATTAGTTTAAACCGGGACGCTATTGACGATCCCGAACCCTCATTAAGCTATATGGGCTTTCAGTGGTTTGCACTTTATGCATTTTTATGTGTTTTAGCACACCATTTGGTTCTTTTCTTCTTAGAAACATTCAGGTTGTCCGAAATTGGTTATACCTTAATGAGATGCGGCTTAAGTTGTATCTTTACGCTACTTCTTATTTTATTGGTGGAGTTTATATTCTATAGGAGAACGGCACGCTAATGGATCAATTATTTAACCGAAAATATACCGTACAAGGATTATTCATTGTGGTTGCCCTCATTTTACTGGGCAAGTTGTTTTACATACAGATTGTGAGTGATAAATATTTTCTCTCGGCAGAAAGTAACGTACTCCGCAAAATTTACAAATATCCCGCCCGGGGAGCTATCTTAGATCGCAACATGAAGGTTATCGTTCAAAACGAACCCGTTTACGATTTAATGGTTATCCCCAATGAAGTAAAACCTTTTGACACTTTAGCCCTGGCCAAAGCACTCGATATAACACCAGAGGATGTGCGCAAAAATTTACGCAAAGCGAGAGGGAAATCAACTTATCAATCTACCCCCTTTTTAAAGCAAATTTCAGTTCAGAGTTATGCCCGTCTGCAGGAGATTATGTACCGCTTCCCTGGGTTTAGAACACAGGACAGAACAGTGCGTCATTACCCTGATAGTGTTGCCGGACAGTTATTCGGCTATGTAAGGGAGGTTAGTGATGATGATATCGAAAAATCTGAAGGGTATTACAAACCAGGAGATTATAAAGGCAAAAGCGGCCTGGAACGTTCTTACGAAGAAGTTTTACGCGGCGAACGTGGTGTAATTAATACTGTTTACGATGCCAGAAACACCCCACAAGGAAGCTATGCCGATGGAAAATACGACATTAACGCCGTTTCTGGCGAACGTTTGATTTCTGGTATTGACATTCAAATCCAAAAACTGGGTGAAGAACTCATGATGAACAAAGTGGGGGCTATTGTTGCAATCGAGCCTTCATCAGGTGAAATACTGGCGATGGTGAGTAGTCCGGGTTATGATCCTAACCTCCTGGTTGGCCGCGACCAGGGGAACAACTATATGGATTTAATTGGTAATCCTTATCGCCCTTCCTTAGTTAGGCCCATTCAGGGGTATTATCCTCCGGGATCATCCTTTAAACCCATTGATGCCTTAATTGGCTTACAAGAAGGTGTAATTGATCCAAATACTCCTTTCTTTTGCCCTGGGTATTATATGGCCGGTAACCACAAGGTAAAATGTGAACACGTAGATGGGAGCATCGGTATGCGTATGGGGATTGCCAGAAGTTGTAATACCTATTTTTGTAATGTTTTTCAAAGACTCATTACCAAAAACGGAATGAAGAACCAAAGGCAAACTTACCAGGAATGGAGAGATAAAATTGCCAAATTTGGTTTTGGAACCAAATTGGAAGTGGATTTACCATTCGAGCGTAAGGGGTATTTTTATAATGCCGATCATTATGATAAGATTTATGGTAAGCGATGGGGATATACGACTGTAATTTCTCAGGCTATCGGACAGGGAGAGATCACCGCTACCCCACTTCAAATTGCCAATGCCATGGCCATTATCGCTAACAGAGGATATTATATTAAGCCTCACCTGATTAAAGCCATGGGCGATAAAAACCTGATCAAAAAGGGTTATGTAGCGAAAAACTTCGTAGGTATTGATGCCAAACACTTCGAACCTGTAATAGATGGTATGCAGGATTGCGTAAACGCCTCCTGGGGAACAGCTACGCTTTCACGAATCCCAGATATTATACTTTGTGGTAAAACAGGGACGGTACAGAATCCGCACGGAAAAAATCACTCTGTGTTTATTGGTTTTGCTCCACGCGATAATCCGAAAATTGCCATAGCAGTAATTGTAGAAAATGCAGGTTATGGAAGTACATATGCCGCCCCTATCGCCAGCTACATGGTAGAAAAATACATTAAAAGAAATATAAGTGGCGCAAGGGCATCACAGGTAGAGTGGATGAAAAGTCAGAATTTGCTTCCTGCACTGATTGATAAGACTAAAAAACTGAAGCTAACCAAAGCGGATAGTTTAATTATCAAGAAAACAGATTCACTAAAGAGATTAAAGGATAGTTTAAAAACAAAGGCAGCAACTTTGAAAAGCACTTCATTAACTAAACCCAATGTGCTTAAAGCGCCGGATTTAAGTGCAGTTAAAACCGAAATTCAAAAACAATGATGCAACAGCAAGGCAATCGGTTCTTTTTTAATGTGGATTGGATTACGGTACTCCTTTACATTGCTTTGTGCGCTGTGGGTTTCACCAATATTTACGCGTCTATTTATAACCCTGATAAGGCAGGCGTATTCGATTTTACCAGTAGTTACGGTAAGCAATTCATCTATATCATTACGGGATTAATTTTAGGCTTATCAATCTTGTTATTTGACGGGAGACTTTTCAATGTTTTTGCACCATTTATCTATGGTATAACCTTATTACTCTTAGTAGTTGTGTTATTTGTTGGTCGAAATGTAGGTGGTAACCAGGCCTGGATCCCCATCGGATCATTTAGGCTACAACCTTCAGAGTTTGCCAAATTTGGCACAGCGCTGTTATTAGCAAGATATGTAAGTACTTTTAACCCCAAATTCAGAGACCTGAAATCCATACTCATCGCTGCTGCAATAGTAATTGCCCCTTTAATGTTGATTATGCTTCAGCCTGATACAGGTTCTGCTTTGGTATTCTTAGCATTTATGTTTCCCCTATACCGCGAAGGTTTGTCGGGTTATTTTTTGTTGATTTTTTTAGGCATGATTGCCTTGTTTATTGCTGATTTCCTGGTACCCACGTATATCCTCATCATTATTTTAATCAGTATTGGTGGGTTATTTATTTATGCAAATAAACGAAAACAGAAGCTCATCATTACTACCGTACTGGTTACATTTATTGCAATTGCTTATCTTTTTGTGGTTAAAATTGCCTATGAGAAAGTACTGCAACCCCATCAACGCAGCCGAATTGAATTAATGCTGGGGCTAAAAACCGACAATAAGGGCGCGGGTTATAATGTAATCCAGTCACAAATCGCAATTGGCTCTGGTCAGGCTACTGGACGTGGCTTTTTACAGGGAACTCAAACTAAATATGGCTATGTACCTGAGCAAAGCACTGATTTTATCTTTTCTACTATAGGTGAGGAATGGGGGTTTGCCGGCTGTTCGGTTGTTATTGGCTTATACATGTTCCTGCTCTTACGACTGGTAAACTTAGCAGAACGCCAACGCTCTACCTTCTCTCGTGTGTATGGGTATAGTGTGGCTTGTATTCTTTTCTTTCACGTATTCATCAACATCGGGATGACCATCGGGATTATCCCCGTAATCGGGATTCCACTGCCACTAATCAGTTATGGTGGCTCTTCTCTCTGGAGCTTTACCATTTTGCTGTTTATTTTCCTGAAACTGGATTCGAACAGAATGGGCTTTATATAGGTTTGGTGAGGTGGTTAATTATTTAACTGTTTAACTGTTTAAATACTTAACTGTTGAATTGTTGAACTGAACTGCCAACCGAAAACTGGCAACTGAAAACTGAAGGCCGCTATTTAGCAAACCTTCTGTTCAAAACCTCATAAAACTGATCTACAGTAGATTGCTTATTCGCCCAGTTATTTTTAGCAGCATAATTACTTTGCAAGAAACTATCTGCAGCTTCGAAGCTGGTCATTTTATTGATGATATCAATTGCTTCCGAATAAGCCAGATTATAGCCATTAAACAGGTCTTTAATAAACAATAGTTTTTCATTCAAATTGATGGCCTGTTTCAAATCCGCAATAGGTGCTTTAACGGTTTCCTGAGGTGCATTACTTTTCGCGAGCAGATCATTAAGTGTAGGCACAGCTTTTGTTTCGATAGGGGCAGCTACTGGTTTTACGGGAATTGCCTGTGGTGTAAAAACAGGTCTTTCTTCTACCGGAGGAGAGATAATCGGCTCATCCATATTAACGCCCTTTAAAGCTTCAATGGGTTCAGACAATTTTTCTATTTCTGCTTCTTCCTCTATCTGAGCTGCAACAACTGTATCTGGCTCTTCCTCTTCCACCTGTGGAATCAAAAATGGATCCGGCCCTATCTCATCGTCTTCATTTACCGGAACTTCCTGCTGAACTTCTACCTGCTGTGATTCCCTTTCCTGGATTCTCTTTTTCTGTAACAAAATCTCTTCTTCTTCCTTACTCAGCTTACGGTCGAAGATTTCCTCCACAGGCTTGGCTTCGTAATCAAACTGATCACTTTCACTGTGGTTCCCCAAAACAAATTCAAAAGAATGATCTTCCTGATCCGGTTTAAAAAAGTCTTTATTTAAAACCGCATCGGCTGTTTCTTCATGAATCTGCTGTTCTTCTAAAGCTTCCTGCTCGGGTTTAATATCTACACGCTCTTCTTCTTCCTCAGCAGTAGCAATTTCCTCTAATTCGGATAATATATTTTGCTCTTCTGCAAGAGTGGGTGTAGGGTGTTTCTCGGCCAGAATCTCTTCTGCTATGGTTGGTGCCTGGACTATGGCCGTCGGATGTTCAACAGCAGCTTCTTTATTTTGCGTATTTAACTTTTTAACGATGTGGACATGATCAGAAAGAAAATTGGCATTAGCGAGGAAAAGTTCTACCTCTAAATCATTCAATTGTTGAGGGTTTTGAGCTAAAAAATGGTACTGTTCATTTAATTCTGCTAAAATGTGGCCTATCTTTTTGAAAATATCTTGCTGGTTCATCATAAATTATAAACGAATTTTTGATCGATTTATGTTGGTAACTATGTATTCAAAAATAACACATAATTCTCATATTTGTTCGGTTTAAAATTTATAGAAATTACGTAGGGCAACAAACGAACGGGAATGTTATTTAGCGAACAAAATTTTAGAAGAAGGGGTGAATTTTCTGGAAGCATAGAAGTAGTGTGCGGATCCATGTTCTCTGGTAAAACCGAAGAGTTGATCAGAAGATTGAAAAGAGCCCAAATAGCTAAATTAAACGTTGAGATCTTTAAGCCCAGAACAGATACCCGGTATCATGAATCTGCTGTAGTTTCCCATGATTTAAATTCCATATCATCTACACCTGTGGATAGCTCTTCTGCTATATTATTATTAGGAACCAATACACAGGTTGTGGGCATTGATGAAGCGCAGTTCTTTGATAACGAACTGCCCGATGTTTGTAACAAACTTGCTTTGAGGGGGATTCGTGTAATCGTTGCAGGTTTAGATATGGATTTCACCGGCAAGCCTTTCGGCCCAATGCCTGCCTTAATGGCCATCGCCGAGCATGTGACTAAAGTGAATGCCGTTTGCGTATGTTGCGGAAACCCGGCGCTTTACAGCTACCGCACTGTAGCCAATGAATCTACCGTGCTTTTGGGTGAAAAAGAAAGTTATGAGCCCAGGTGCAGGGCCTGTTATAATGTGGGTAAAGGATAAGTATGCTGGTGATCAGGTGAATTGTTTAATCGGTTAGTTGCCTAATTGCTTATTGTTGAATTGCTTAATTGTTGAACTGAAAACTGCCAACTAACTAAAAATGAAACCTCATTATATCAATACCATTTCTATCCTGGGTTGTGGCTGGTTTGGCTTAGCTTTTGCAAAGTCACTGGTTGCTCAGGGATATAGGGTTAAAGGTTCGACAACTACAAATGAAAAATTAGGGACACTCTCATCAGCACAAATCGATCCTTATCTGATCAATTTTACAGCAGCGGAAATGACTGCTGATCCTGCTTTTTTTGAAACAGATGTGCTCTTTATCTGCATTCCGCCTAAGAGAAGTTCAAATGAGTTAAATGACTATCCTGAAAAGATTAGTGCTATATTAAACGCAGCTGAAAATAAAAGCAAAAATGTTGTATTAATTAGCTCTACCAGTGTTTATGGTGATGAAAATAAAGCTGTAGATGAAAACACAACCACAAACCCTGATACTCCATCCGGAAAGGTAGTTTTACAAGCCGAAATTCTTTTTAAAGCTAAGCATCCATCCAGCTTCACCATTATCCGCTTTGCAGGATTAATAGGTCCAAACCGAAACCCGGGAAGATTTTTCGCAGGAAAAACCGATGTGCCCAATGGCTTAGCCCCGGTAAATTTAGTCCACCAGGAAGATGCTATAGGTTTTGCCAGCAAACTCCTGGAGCAACAAGGCTTCGGAAAAACTTACAATGTTTGCGCTCCTGAGCATCCTAGCAGAAATGATTTCTACACCGCAGCAGCGAAGAATGCTGATTTAACAGCACCCTCATTTATCGCAGAGAAAGTTCAATGGAAAATTATTAATAGTGTGAATGTTCCGCAATTGGGATATGTGTTCCAAAAAGAATTAAGTTAGGTTGGTTGTTTTAATAATCATTCGCTTAGAATCCAGCTCCAATAATCCTCATGGTAATTTAACGACTGCTCATTTCTTTTGTAAACTTTTTAACCGGAAACTTTTTTTGTTTCACCTAAAATAGTTTCGCCTTTGTGCAACAATTTAATCCTTAGCCGAAAATTGTTGCAGATTTTGTTGCCTACGCTCAAATTATAAACCCATTTATAACATCTACTAACTCAACAATCCCAATAGCTCCTGTTTATTCATCCGCTTAAACAGCGCTCCATCAGTTTGTATCACATCACGCACCAGGTCTTTCTTGGTAGCCTGCAGCTTCATAATCTTCTCCTCAATTGTATCCGGACAAATTAATCTTATAGCCATTACATTCTTATGCTGGCCTATACGATAGGCACGGTCAATGGCTTGATTTTCTACCGCCGGATTCCACCAGGGATCTACTAAATAAACATAATCTGCTTCAGTTAAATTCAAACCAACACCACCTGCCTTCAAGCTAATCAGGAAAACAGGAATTTCCTCATTTTGCTGAAAGGATTCTACCACTTGCTTTCGGTTTCTGGTTTGCCCGGTGAGGTATTCATATCTGATTTTTTTATGCTCGAGTTGTTTTTTAATCAAATCCAGCATGGTTACAAACTGCGAGAAAATCAAAATCTTATGATTGGGTGCTTTGGTTTCGATTTGCTCCAATAACACATCAATTTTTGAAGAGGCCTGCAAATAGGATTTACCATCGGCCAACAGTGCCGCAGAATTACAGATTTGCCTTAAGCGGGTAATACCTTTAAGCACATGCATGGCACTTTTAGGCAATTCATCTTCTGTTTTACCTAAAATATAATCCTGAATTTCTTTCTTATTGGCTTCATAAACTTCGCGCTGCTCCTCAGCCATTTCACAATACAATGTTACTTCCGTTTTATCGGGTAGTTCTTTAGCCACTTGTTCTTTAGTTCTTCTCAGAATGAAAGGCTTTATTTTACGCTGCAGCTCTGCCGCTCTTTTACTGTCTTTAAACTGATCTATAGGCGTTGAATAGAGGTCGGCAAACTGTTGCTTGGTACCAAAAAGCCCCAGGCAGGCAAAAGACAGTTGCCCATATAAATCGAAGGTATTGTTTTCAATTGGTGTACCTGTCATCACAATTTTATTCCGAGACTGTAACATCCTGGCCGCCTTATACCTTTGCGACTCGGGGTTTTTAATGTTTTGCGATTCATCCAGAAAGATGTAATTAAAACGATAGTCTTTTAAAAAACGAACATCTGAAAGTAGCGTACCGTATGAGGTTAGTATTACTTCATATGCATCGAAATCGTCGGTTACTTTTTGTCTGTCATTTCCGTAAATGGTTTTAACTTTAATAGATGGTGCGAATTTGGCTATCTCTGCTTTCCAGTTAAAAATCAGGGATGCAGGAACAATTACCAGGTTGGTGTTAAAAAGGACCTTTTTACGCTGCGACAAAATAAATGCTATGATCTGAATCGTTTTTCCTAAACCCATATCATCTGCGAGGCAGCCACCAAAATTAAAGTCGTCTAAGAAATTTAGCCAGTTTAAACCATCTTTTTGGTAATGTCTCAATTCAGTTTTCAACTCTTTTGGAACAGGAACGTCCTCAATCCAGGTCGTATCGCTAAATTTCTGTTTATAGCTAATAATTTCATTTCTCACTGCCCCATCCAAAAGGGAATCCTCGTAAATCTCGTCGAGGGTAGCAAAACTAATTTTAGGTGTTAGGATTTTATCTTCTGCCAATTCACCTGCGTTAAAATACTGGCTAAACTTAATTAACCATTCTTCGGGTAAAATGCCTTGTGTTCCATCATCCAACCTCACAAATTTGCTCTTATTCCGGATGGATTTATGCAGGTATTTCAGCGCTACTTTCTGCTTTCCAAACTTAACTTCTGCCTTGGTTTCAAACCAATCTGTTCCACTAAGTACTTCAATATTAATCTCTGCTTTGTAAGGATTGAAGTTATTATTTTTGAGTTGATTAAAACCCAGAATTTGAATATCCTTTTTTCTCCAGATGTCAAAAGTATCTAAAAACCAGTCAAGTTCCAGAAATCTTTTACGATGCAGGTAAAAAGAATCATTCGTTTCCTGTTCAAAAAAGAATGGTTGCTGTTTCATGATATCGGCAATAAACTGAAGCTCTACAGCTTCATCACGATGTAGCGTAAAAACATTGCCTAATTTATCCTGTGCCTGGATCTGCTTTTTAGAAAGTACCGGAATTTCCATGTTTCCATACCGCATTACCGGTGTAATCAAAATGAAATCTTCAGATTCTGAAAGGTAAATTAATTTCTCGACCTCCAGGTCAAAGCCTTTTTCTTCAATCTGACGTTTGGTCGCAGGCTTCAAATAAGAGTAATCGACATGAATACTTCCTTCTAATGGAATTAAAATCAGTTTCTGAAACTCAGCATATTTAGATTTGTGGATTATCAACCTATTGCTTTGCTTTTTAAAAAAGCTAATGACTTTTAGAAAATCGAATCGATCTATTAAAAATAACTGATCACCAAGCTTAATAAAATACTGATAACACAGCACCAGATGGTCCAGTTCATAAGATTTTCCATCTATGTTCAGTCTTCCGGTAATCTCATAGAAATCATCTTTTTGGTTAACCGACAGCCTCAGATCGACAGAAAGCGCTTGCAACTTGATGCGCTTAACGGATGATGCCTGAATGTTTGGAGAAATACCGGCATCATGCTGATAGACGGGAATCTGAAGGGGATTTTTGACCACTGCTTTTAAAGCAGCAATCTCAGCTTCAGATTGGTCATCATTGAAATTCTGTTGAAAGCTTGATATGCCACTTAAAAATTTTAGCTCTTCTGCTTCATTTGTTTTGAAAATCAAATCTGCAGGACTTATCAACTTGAAAGGATTTTTAACCTTACCATTTTTGGTACTCTCGGCTTCAAAAATCTCCATAACCAGGTTATTGTAGTACCGATGTTGACTTAAAACCAAAATCAATTGTTCCTGATTTTCGATTTTTGATATCCTGTTTTTCACCTTTGGGATCAACAAATCTTCCAATTGTTGCTGGGCTTCTTTGTCAAAAGCCTGCAGGGGGATTTTCGGTTTAACTTCTAGCCTGTTCTCAATTAAATGGAGGTTAAAAAGCTCATCCAGATTAGATTCTTGTTCTAATCCATAAATACTGGCCTGTTTCTTAAGATGAGTTGTTCTAACTGGCTTATCAAAGAATATTTTAAGCTCCTGGCGTTGAAGAATATTGTATAAAACCTGAGCCTGATGCTCGCACAACCTGCTTTTTGGCTGTATACATCTGCAAGACAACCTTACATCATTATGTCCTTGCTGAACAATAACCGGAGGAAAGAAATCGCTCGATTCAGGCAGATCAAAAATTCCAAAATCAATTTCTATCTGCTGTGCATGAAGGCTGTAGAAATGTTTCGAGCCAGTATCTACCTGGTTACTCAGGTGCCGGAGAATAACAATTGCACTTAGATCTTGTAGATTAAAATCTCTTAAAATATAATCGTACGGATGTTTTTCCTGTGCTTCGTCTTCTGCCTGATAACCCTTCATTTACTCGATGTATATAAAAACTAAAATTAGTAAAATATACACGTTCCCTAACTATGGTTACAGTGAATTCCGCAATTTAAGATAAAAAGGAACCTCTACCTTCTCTGCCTTATTATCAAGTATTAATTCAGCAGCTTCGGTGCCCAATCGAACAAAATCAGTAGAAATAGTAGTAATACCATCCAGTATAATGCTCTTTAAAGGTGTTTCGTTGTAAGAAATTACCCCAACATCTTTTCCTATTTTGAGTTTCTGTGCAATAAGTCTTTCAATCAGCATCACCAGGTCATCTTCCATCAGGTTAATGTATACCTCTCCGGGATTAATCACCTCATCTTTAATGTTATGGATAACCTTGTGATCAAAAGCATATTGCTGGCAAAAACGATAAAAACCAGTTAGAATTTCATGCGGGAAGTAGCTGTTTTTGGGGAAAATGATCTTTAAAGTGTTGTAGTTAGACAAACGATCGAGTGCCTGCTCCAAAGCAGCGTATATGTCCTGGGCAAAGTTTTCATAAGCCGCCGCATAATCACCCGAAATGCCAGGCAGCAGCTTATCCAGAATAACCAGCTTCTCTTTAGGTAAGGTATTGATAATTTCATGTGCATTCTCCCCTCCCTCTAAAAAGTGAGGGATAATAACAAAATGCGTATAGTCATTTCGCTTACTGTTTAACAGCTTCTTAAACAATGCAAAATCATTGTTATAGATATAAAAATCTATAGAAGCCTGCTCTCCAATCGCCTTCACAAAGGAATCGTAAATGATTTTTTTGTGCGTGCTGAGTTTATTGAAAAAAAGGCAAATCTTTAGTTTTCTGGAAAAATCGGTATTAACGATAAAGTAACCCTTGCCAGGCACAGAATCTACCACGCCAAGTTTTCTCAAATGCCGATATCCTTTTTCTGCTGTATCTCTGGAGATCTCCAGGCTAAAACTCAACTCGTTGATAGATGGGAGCAAACTGTTTTTCTTCAATTTACCACTTTCTATAGCCGCCAGTACGGCATTAGTAAGTTGTTTGTACTTAGGTGTTGATGAAAATTCATCAACATGGATATGGGCTATAAAATCTTCGGGTTTCAAATCAGTGATCTCCAATGGTTAGTTTTCGAATATAGCGAATTTATGCCATACGCTAAGAAACTAAGCTTCTTTGGATAGCCGAATAATACTTTAACTGAATAATATCTGTTGGTGCCGGATTTGGATTCCAGGCATCGTTTATGGCTAATGCAGTTCCAATGGCCGTAGCTTGGGATACTGAAGAAGCGTAAACCTCTATGTCCGGAATTGAAGTAGCCAGTAAATGCATGTAAATGGCATTTTTACCAAAACCACCATCAACAAATATCCGCTTCACACCTGCATTTAAGATCAGTTTTAAAGAATAGATTTGCTGTTTAACCAGATCAAAAATTAACTGATGATACGCTTCCTCCGCGGTTTGAAAGATGCTTAAATCCCGATCAGGGAAAGCCGAATTCAGTGAAAATGCTTCTTGTGGAAATTGATTTTCAGGAATTTTATTGGCCAGTTTCAGGATTAATCCCGGATTGAACTTTAAATGTTTAAACAGGTAAGCTGCGCGATCAAAATGCTGCGCAATGCGTTTAAGTTGTTGCTCATGCTCATAACCTGCAAAAATTCGTGAAGCTTTAACGGCTTTACCTTTATAGTGCATGTAGCACAAACAATCTTCTTTAAGCTCTGCTGCGGTTAATGGCTCCTGGTTAAATGGGTTCAGACTTATGCACCAGGTTCCGGTAGATAAAAGTACGAAAGGGGTGTTAAAATTGGCCAGATATGGAATCAGCGCAGCGGAACTATCGTGAAGTCCAACGCCAACTTTAAAATTTTGACCTTCAAAATTGGTTACCTCGCTGGAATCGGCAGGTGTAAATTTGCCGAACTTGGCTGTAATTCCTTCTTCATCTACCCAATTGTGGTATTGATTGTTCTTAAAATCCCAAAGTTGTGTATGGCAACCAATGCTGGTAATGTCTGCAACGGCTTTGCCGGTAACCAGATAACTTAAATATTGGGGCAGGTGCAGTGCCCATTTTACCTTTGCAAAAATCTCTGGTTTTTCCTTTTTCAGACGATACAACTGCATGCCCGAATTTAGTGAACCTAAAATGGGCGATGCAGTTGCCAAAGAGATTTGTTCCTCGCCACCGTACTTGGCATAGAATTCTTCCTTTAACGTCTCTGGGTATTCTTTTAAATAATTGTAAAGCGGAGTTAAGGGCTGTCCTGTCTCATCAAGATATACGAAACTTGCACCATATGTAGAAAAATTAATGGCCCTGATATCGTATTCCTTTAGTTGCATTACCTGATGCAGGGAATCATATACAGAAGAACGCAAGCTGTCCAGATTTTCACAAGGTTCTCCATCTTCATCCTTTGTTTCTACAAATCTTGCCGAACGTTCGTAAACAATACGATAATTCTCATCTATCAGAAACAATTTTTTGTTGGTTTTCCCAACATCAAATACCGCTATTACAGGTTTCGCCATCTTTTCCGCCTCTAAATTTTATAAGCCTGTTGCTACAGTGTTTAACCCACGTTGTTTAACTAATGATTGCCTGCAGTTTAAATCACGGTATAAACCAATTGGTAACAATGCCGCACCAGCCCTTAATCTGGCTTCAGCCACAACTGCCCTTAAATCACTGCGGAAAGTATTTTGTAGTATTTCCTGAGCTGCAGCAACATCATTATTATCCTGAGCTGCTTTTAAAGCTTTTCTGTCAACTAATAGCGCTTGGGCGTAAGCAATCATGATGGCTTCTACCGACTGTAATAAATCTTCAAGGGGATCCTTTACATTATGGGAAGCATCAATCATCCAGCCTAAATCTTTAGCATGGTTCATGTTTTTAGCATCCATACCTTCTACCAGTTCATTAAAGATTAAGAATAACTGGTAAGGCTTAATGCTTCCGGCAGTTAAATCATCATCTCCATACTTAGAATCGTTGAAGTGGAAACCTCCCAGTTTACCTTCCATCAATAATAAAGCTACAATTTGCTCAATATTGGCATTTGGTAAGTGGTGACCTAAATCGACTAAAGTATAAGCTTTCTTGCCCAGTTTACTTGCGTATAGTAACGATTGACCCCAATCTCCAACAGTAGTTGAATAGAAGTTAGGTTCAAATGCTTTATACTCTACAAACATCTTCCAATCATCGGGTAAAGCTGCATAGATTTCTTGCAGGCTCTCCAATGTATTTTCAAATGCATTTCTGAAATTTAACTGACCGGGGAAACAAGAGCCATCTGCTAACCATACGGTTAAAGCATCTGAACCTAAAGCAACACCATGCTTAATTACTTCAATATTATGTTCAATAGCTTGTTTACGAACAGCCTTGCTAACATTTTGGAGTGAACCGAATTTGTAGCTATGTGCCGATCCGGCCTGATCCTGGAAAGTATTAGAATTCATAGCATCAAACTTTAAACCATAGCCGGAAGCCAGTGATTTTAAAGCTGCTGCATCTTGAGGGATATCCCATGGAATATGTAACGATATAGCACCACTTGCTGCATTTAATGCATGTAGCAAACCTACATCTTCAATTTTTTCTTCGATTGTACGTGGCTCGCCGCCAGAAATGGCAAAACGACCAAAACGTGTACCTCCGGTACCTAAAGCCCAACTTGGAATGGCGATTTGGAAATCTACCAGTTTCTGAATCACACTTTCTAAATTCACATGTGACCACTCCTCTTTCAAAAAGTTTAGCTTACGCTGATGCGAAGTTAAAAGGGAATCGTTGTGTTTTTCTATTTGGTTCTGCTCAATATTCATCAGGGTATGATTTGGTTAAGGTTGATAATATCGTCATTTCAATTGAATGAATCAGAATCTGGTGCATTTTACACTTTCTCTAATCCTTTCTGACGATCGAACTGAAAAAGTCGCTTACGGTCTGTGAAATAAATCACAGACCTGATAAACAACTTACTAAAACTAAATTTAAATTTATCTCACAAAGGCCATAGCTACTCCACCATCAACATTCAATACGTTTCCTGTTGATTTGTTAAGTAAGCCGCCAACAAAGGCAAAACAAGCGTTGGCAATATCATCTGGTAAAATAATCTGGTTCAATAAGGTACGCTTAGCATAGTACGCTGGTAATTCTGCCACAGTAATGCCATAAGCTTTAGCGCGGCCTTCGGCCCATCCACCAGCCCAGATATTACTATCACTGATTACCGCATCCGGGTTAACCACGTTAACGCGAATATGATCTGCACCAAGCTCAGCAGCGTTTAATCTGCTTAGGTGCAACTGTGCTGATTTTGCACTTCCGTAACCTGCATTATTAGGTCCGCTTACTAAGGCATTTTTACTTACAATGTTGATTACATCGCCACCAATACCTTGTTTTTGCATCACAGCAGTTGCCGCTTGTGTAACAAAGAACTGGCCTTTAACCAATACATCATATAATAAATCCCAATCCTTTTCTGTATGATCACCAATGGTTTTAGAAATCGATAGGCCAGCGTTGTTAACCACAATATCAACACCGCCAAAAGCTAAAGCCGCAGCAGCAAAAGCACCTTTAATATCTTCCTCGCTGGTTACATTTAAAATGGCTGTGCTATAAGCATCCTTACCAAACAGTGATTTGAATTCCTCTCCTGCTTCCGCTAAACGCTCGGCATTCATGTCATTCAAAATAACCACACCACCTTCAGCAACAAATCTTTTGGCAATTGCTTTACCAATTCCACCAGCACTGCCTGTAATCAGGGCAATTTTACCGGTAAGCGGTTTTGGCTTAGGCATACGCTGAAGTTTAGCCTCTTCTAACAACCAATATTCGATGTTAAAAGCCTCCTGATGCGGTAATGAGGTGTATTCTGAAACCGCTTCAGCACCTTTCATTACATTAATCGCATTAATATAGAATTCTGCTGCAACCCTTGCTGTTTGTTTATCCTTAGAGAAAGTGAACATACCAATACCCGGATATAAAATTACTACAGGGTTGGTATCGCGTATAGCTGGGCTATTAGGATGTTTACAAGCCTCATAATAAGCTGTATACATCGCTCTGTATTCTTCAAAAGCTGGTGTTAATACCTCTTTTAAAGCTTTAGCATCAGATAAATCGGCATCACTGGATAAACTTAAAACTAAAGGACTGATCTTAGTTCTTAAAAAGTGATCCGGGCAGCTGGTTCCCATTGGCGCTAATCGGCCTAAATCGTTAGAATTAATAAACTCCAATACTCTTGTATCATCAGTAAAATGACCAATCATGTGTTGTTTTGAAGAACAAAGACCACGTAAAACCGGGGCAATAGCTGCTGCTTGTTTTTTACGCAAATCAGCCGCTGCACTTTCAATTTTTTGTCCGCCAAAAACAGGGCCTTTTTTACCATAGTTTTGCTCCAGATAATCGGAACAGATTTCGATTACTTCTAAAGTATTCAAATAACTTTCGTAGGCCGTATCGCCCCAGGTAAACAAGCCATGTGAACCCAACATGATTCCACGGATGCCTGGATTTTCATCCAAGCATTTTTTTAATTGTAAACCCAGCTCGAATCCTGGTTTTTTCCATTCTACCCAACCAATTGTTCCATTGAACAATTCTTGTGTAATTTGCTTTCCATCCTTAGCAGCTGCAATAGCAATAGCTGCATCCGGATGTAGGTGATCGATATGTTTGAACGGCAAAAATCCGTGCAAAGGCGTATCAATTGATGGGGCCTTAGAGCTTAAATCAAAGATACAGTGGTTAAATAATTCAACCATCTCGTCTTCGTGCTCCACACCACGGTAAATATTTTTCAAACTGCGTAAGCGGTCTACATACAAAGCAGCTAAACCGCTTTTCTTTAAGGTACCTAAATCACCTCCAGAACCTTTAACCCACATTACTTCAGTTTCTAATCCTGTAAGTGGATCTTTTTCCATTAATTTACAGGAGGTATTTCCACCACCATAATTGGTAAGGCGTAAATCGGCACCTAATAAATTTGAGCGATAAATGAGCAATGCAACTTCATCGCCGGCCAATTTTGCCGCCTCTTGCTCATCCCATAAATAACTTACGTGTTTATAACTTTTTGTATCGACTGACATACCAGTATTTTATTTAAATTTTTAATAATTAACCTTTTATTGAATTACCATAACCTACAATAAGTACAGAGGCTATGATGGTGAGGATACCAACCAACACGGTAACCAGCGTTTTGCGTGATACACCTTTCCATTCTTTCAAAACCAAACCCCATGTATTGGCAATTAAAATGATAAATGCCATGTGTAAAATCCACGAACTGGCACCATTTCCCATTTTACTTTCGCCCATTCCGTAGAAGAAGAATTGCAAAAACCAGGTAGTACCGGCAATGGCAGAGAAAATATAGTTTTTAAGTAAAGGTGTTGCAGTATTGGTATAATCGCCGAATGTTTTGTTGCGGGCGTTTAAAATCATACACCAGATAAAATTGGTTGTTAAGCCGCCCCAAAGTACGATTACATAGGTAACGTTATTCTGATATAAGAAATTACCTGCTTCGGCTGGGTTTGCAGCTTTCCAAATGGTATTTGCAGCATCTGCCATAGGTTTTCCGGCTTCGATTCCGAAATTGAAACAAGCACTCAAAACACCAGAAACAATCCCAACAAATAAGCCCAAACCGAATTTATATTCTGTTTTAACTTCCATGCCATGTGGATCTGTAACGCCGGTCTTCATCTCCTTTTCTTTCATCATTCCTGCTTTACCGCAGATTACAATCCCTAAAACGCATACCAGCAAGCCTAGTAAAACCATGCGGCCCCAATCGGTTACTAAGAACATAGAAAAAGTATCCTTTCCAACCTGCGGAAAGATATCGAAATAGATAGAAGGCAAAATAGAACCTAAAACCATGCAAAGGCCCAAAATAATGCTACTTCCTAAAGATACCCCCAGGTAACGCACGCCCAAACCGTAGGTTAAACCACCTATCCCCCACAATACACCAAAGAAATAAGTGAGCCATAAAATACTGCTACTTGCGCTGGCAATGATATCTGTAAAGTTAGGGATGGTTAAAAATGCCGCCAGTGGAGGAACAATTAGCCATGAAAATATACCACCCACAATCCAATAACTCTCCCAAGCCCAACCTTTAACTTTCTTATATGGAATGTAAAAACTTCCCGACGCGAAACCGCCGATGAAGTGAAAAATTACGCCTAGAATTGCCTGCATGCTCTGATTAAATATTTGGTTGTCTAAAAATATAAATTGACTAAAGTTTAACTGTTATGCACTGTTCTGCACATCTGAATTTAATCTTACGCAAAAGCTCAAACTTTCAGATTAAATTACTTCATTAAACTTAATTCATATATAAATATATTATTCAATAATAAAGCTAAACAATATTTTTCAACAGCAAATAATTGAGGTTAAATTCGAATACGGGAAATTGTAACAATTGCGCTAGTTAAAAGCAGGGCACAAAAAAAGAGCATCCTTTTAAGATGCTCTTATCATATTTTGCTAAACAGATGAAATCCTGCAGTCAGCGCTTATACCAAATGCGACTTCAGGTCCGCTGGAGAATAGTTGATCGATTTCAATGTTTTATCATCAGCCTTTCTAAAAACTAAAAATAGGCCATCAATTTCTTTATAGTAAGATTCTGTTTGATCCTTATCTAAATAATACTGAATAGTTTGCTCTGCTTCTTCAACTGTTTTACAGGCTTTACTCATATTAGAACGGTGCACTTCATCAAACAGAGTTTTAAATTTACCACCTAGCCCAAATTCATGAATGGCCCCCGCTAATACATACTGAAGGTCACAAAGTGCATCTGCTACTTCAATTAAATCATTATTTTCTATTGCTTCCTGAAGTTCTTTTAACTCTTCTGCTAAAAGTGATACCCGTAAGTCTGCCCGCTGCTTTGAAGGTATAATAGGATTTTCAAGAATTGGATGTTTAAAAGTAGTATGAAATTCAGCAACCTGATTGAGTGAATTGGTTTCTTGCATGATGATGTCTGATTTATTCTTTATTGCAACAAACTTAAAAAAAACGTGATAAATATTTTTGGCAACTTTTGAACATCTGATATCAGTTTTCAGTTGGCAGTTTTCAGTTCAGTTCAACAATTAATCTCCCTCACAGTACCAGCAACATGAATACATTGCAGGCAAAATGACCCGAATTACCTAATGGTCCTGACAAAGTTTTAAAACCTACTTTTTCATACAAACCAATTGCTTTTGATAATTCCGGCAAAGATTCAAGATAAATCTCATTGTAGCCATAATGCTGGGCAGATTCAATACTTTTCTCCATTAATGCCTTACCAATCCCCTTCCCCCTGGCTTCAGAGCGGACGTAATACTTTACCAATTCTACACAACCTTCAGGAAGACCAGCTGTAGGGTAAATGCCGCATCCCCCTAAAAGCTGCCCGTTCTCTTCTGCCAGCCAGTAATCTGCATTAGCAACTTCAAACACCTTTGATAAATGGTCTGTTGTTGGATCTATATAAACTGTTCCAGGCTTATCTATTTTAAATTCACGCATTACCGTCCTGATCATTTCAGCAACTGCATGATTATCCTTTTCTTCTATTTTTCTTAAAGTTATGCTCATCGGTCCTATTTTTTCTAAAGTTAACAATGCCTTAAGCTTTAACAAAATCACAAACAAAATGGTAAAAAAAACATTATTACAATAGGGTCATTTAACAGATTAATCGTAACGATATGAAAAACGAAGAAAAAGACGAGAAAACCAATCAGCATCCAAGCCCGTCTGATGATGTTCAATTGAAAATTGAAACTGTTATTCCTGCTGTGGAGCAGGAAACTGAAAAAACACCACCTCAGGCAAATCATGACAAATCAGCTCTGAGTGAGGATAACAGAGTGGAAAAATCAAAAGATGAAGAACAAAACAGCTTAAACACTGAAGAAAAATTTGATGACGATGATAAACGCGATCAGGTGGAAACGATTACGCCAGGCGATTAATGTTAAAGAATGCTAAACCTTTTGCCACAGCTGAAATAGTTTTGCTAATTTGGCGTTATCAATAGCACATTTATAAAAGAAAACACAAATGAAACAAAAACTATTGCTTTGTCTTTTCACAATAAGCTTTTTTAGCTGTGGAATAAACAAGCAGGCGCAACAAATAAAAGCGCTGGAAGATTGTACCTACAAGATTACAAGTGTACAACAAATAACTATTGCGGGCACAGATGTAAAAAAACTCATTGATCAACAGAATTTCAATATTGGTAGCTTGCCAGGAGTAGCTTTAGGCTTATTACGAAAAGATATTCCACTAAAAGCCAATTTAAATCTTGAAATCTCTAATCCTTCAAGTAACCTGGCTGCGATTAATCAATTCGAGTATAAAATATTGGTAAACAATACCGATTTAGCCGAAGGACTGGTTAATCAGAATGTTAGTATTGGTCAAGGCCAAACCGTAACTGTACCCGTTCAATTGATAAGTAATATCTATGGTTTGATTTCCAGTGGAACTGTACTTAATGAAATTATCAAAGCGGCACAAAAGGGTTCTGCTGCAAAGGATGAAAAGCTTGGATTACTAACCATCAAAATAAAACCAACATTTATGCTGGGTAATACTCCGGTGAAATATCCCGGATATATTACCATCAATAAAGATATCAGCAGTAAAATATTGCTTTAATCTTCAAACAAAAAAGGAGGACATTTTACTGTCCTCCTTTTTTGTTTCTCTTTAAAATCTAAAATTACCTTTCGGCTTCATAACCATACCTTTAAACCGATGCTGATCCAAAGTAGTATGTATGGTTTGAATATCCGCAGAAGATAGTTTATCCTGAATGGCCACTGAAGTTGTTTTTAAACTTGCTGTTTTTGCCGGAGGGTCAATAAAACTTCCTTTCTCTGCATAAGTAAGTGCATAATAAAGCAAAGTTTCTGAAACATCTCCCCAGTCCTTGGTCACATCTTCAAAAGCAGATTTATCTACTGTTAAACCTGAGTAATACCCCCCTACTCCATTTTGATTCTTAGTTTCAAATTCAGGAATATACATATCAAAATCATTGATTCTAATTGGGAAAAAACCTACAGGTTTTCCATAAGTTGTAACACCTACCACTTTAACATCCATTACCGGTTTCAAGCTATTGATGGTTAACTCACTGGCAGAAGCGGTTAAACCTGATACCAGAAAGTAAACTCTTCCCAAGGTCAGCGAACCAGATTTTGAGAATTTCTCTATATTATCAGCTGCATTAAGGGTATAATCCAAATCGGCATATGTAGCATATTTTCCATTTACACCTGTGGTGAATGTTTGTAATTTACCTGCATTATCCAGCAGGGGCTGATGAGCCAGAACAGATGCCTTACGTTGCGCAGTGGTTAAATTCTGAAGATAACTATTGTAATGTGTGGTATACATGGTATTACCATTTTGAGCAACTGGTGCCGCCAGGTTAATAATTTGAGTTGCGGTAGAAACATACCCACCACCGTTATAACGCAAATCAACAATCAGCTCCGTAACACCTTCGGTCGAAAAATTATTAAAAACATTATTCAGGGTAGTAGTAACATTATTGGTGAAGCTATTAAAAACTATATAGCCAACTTTTTTAGTTCCAACAGTATATACATGTGTATAAAGAATTGGATTTACAGTATAACTGGCACTGTTAACAACTACATTTTTTACAGTACCATTTAAGTCCTGAAAAGTTAAAGTTATACTGGCATTTGTCCCGAAGATAGCGCCATTTAAAAAATTAATAGTGCTGTTGCTATAACTGAGGTTTGTTCTGCCGTTTATACTGGTCAATTTGCAACCCCTGGTTAAGCCCTGGGCACTGGCCGGAGAATTTGGATAAACATAATTTACCCTTAAATCATTAACAGAATAATAATCAACAGAAAAACCATAATCATTGGCAGTTCCATTCACATCTGCCTTTAATGCTGCTGTTTTTCCTGAAGTACTCACATAATCCAGGAAAGAATATTTAGGTTCAGAAGAGCCACTCACAAACTCATAAGGTTTACCAGTAGCGGGATCCATTGTATACTGGGTTAAAGCATAAAGCTCGGATTCATTTGAACTGTAACTCCTCGGATTGAAGACATCATAACTTGGTAATGAAGTGTTCCAATAGTACAGCTCTTTCGCATAAAGGAACATAGAATCTTTAGTTAACTCTGCGCGTGTACCGGTAGCCGGGGTTGTAGTCGGGGGAATTGTTTCTTCTGGTTCTGGGGTATTTTTTTTACAAGAAATGAAGACGCTTAAACCGAAAAGCATCACAATCATCCCAAAGCCAAGTTTGTTATTTTTCATGTAGATTTTTATCACCTGTTATATTCATATACGCACTCATCGCTTGTCAGGTTGTTTGAGAGCATAACTTTTTACGTATCAACTAACTAAATATAATCTATTTTATTGCGCAAGGCCCATCCTTTGAGGATGAAAAGCAATTATTTGTCGATTAAATTACCTAGGGATGAGAAACATCTATCATTTAGTACAATAAATATAAGGATAAGTTTTCTTAAATAAAATAACTGAAATGACTTTAATCTTAAGTTTTATTGTCTTTAATCATACCAGTATGCCCCCGTAAAATGTCGCCTTTGCACCGCTAACTTTAATTGGTTTCATCGGATATTTGATAAATAAAATCCAAACCATGAGCATAAGCGAAAAAATAACAACTTTTATGACTACAATAGATCATCCTTTGAAAGGCGCAATGGAGAAGGTAGTCGAAATTATTTCTTCAAATCCGCAGATATCGGGTGATATTAAATGGGGTGGCCCCAGTTTTAAATACAAAGAAGATATGGCAACCCTAAATCCTAAAATCAAAAACTATGTTATAGTTGTTTTCCATAAGGCTGCTTTGCTTAATGGTAATTATGGCTTCCTGGAAGATGCCGGTAAAGGAAAAGCCTATGGCAAATTTTACAGCCTCAGTGATGTACTAAAAAATGAAAGCGCATTGAAACAGGCAGTTGAAAACTGGATCGATGTAATGAATAAATAACCCCAATAAAACCCTAAAACCATGGAAAAGATAACATTCAGCAGCGAAATTAACGCCAATGCAGCAAAAGTGTGGGACACCCTGTTTGGTGTAGAAACCTACCCGCAATGGACAGTAGTTTTTACCGAGGGATCTGCAGTGGAAACCGACTGGAAAAAAGGAAGTAAAGCGCTGTTTCTCGACGGAAAAGGCAATGGAATGGTTTCGGAAATTGCAGAAAGTATTCCGAATAAATTCATGTCTATCAAACACCTCGGAGAACTAAAAGATGGAAAAGAAATTATTCCTGAAGGATGGGAAGTTTCTTTCGAAAATTATGAACTCAAAGAAAATGATGGTACAACTGAACTAACTGTATCAATGGATACCAATAAAGAATGGAAAGAATATTTCGAAAACGTTTGGCCAAAAGCCTTTGAAAAGATTAAGGAAATAGCCGAAGGCACCCATAAATTTCATGTAGAAACCTAAGTAAGCCGAAGCAAAAACGAATAGAATTTTCTTTAAAAAACAAAAGCCTTCAGATTTTCTGAAGGCTTTTTTGGTGGTGCCACCTGGATTCGAACCAGGGACACAAGGATTTTCAGTCCTTTGCTCTACCGACTGAGCTATGGCACCATTGTTTTGGGATTGCAAATGTAGTATTCTTTTTGTCAATTCCAAGCAGGCAATTTTATTTTTATTCCAAAAAACGCATTGCCCTCTACTTAATAAAAAAGCCTCTCATTTAATAGAAAGGCTTTTGGAAGTGGTGCCACCTGGATTCGAACCAGGGACACAAGGATTTTCAGTCCTTTGCTCTACCGACTGAGCTATGGCACCTCCCGTTTGGGATTGCAAATGTAGTGTTCTTTTTTTAAAAGCAAAACTTTTTTTTCAAAAATCACCTCGCTTATTGATAATCAGTTAATTATTTTTTATTTCTTATCTAATCTTCGTAACGGAACGTTCTTAGAATCAGGATAAACTATAAATTTTCAGTATTTTTTTATGCATGCATAGTAAATTATTCCGATTAATTATCCTAATTTAGCGCTAACAATATTAAAATGCATGGTAGCACAGATTATTTTTCTAGTACTAACACTTGCAGCAATTGCGCTGTTTTCTTTTAACCTGCGAAAAATAATTCGCAATATCCGCTTAGGTAAATCTGCCAACCGAAATGATCAACCACAAAAAAGGTTGATGACCATGATTCGAGTAGCATTTGGCCAATCCAAAATGGTGGTACGTCCTATACCAGCCTTCCTACACTTCTTCGTTTATGTGGGTTTTGTTATCATCAATATCGAAGTATTGGAAATTATGATTGATGGTATTTTTGGTACGCATCGGATTTTTCATGGTTTAGGTGGGCTATACAACTTTTTAATCGGTTCTTTTGAGGTACTAGCATTGACAGTATGGGTTTCATGTGCTATTTTTCTGATCCGAAGAAACATTTTAAAGTTAAAGCGTTTCAGGGGGGTGGAGATGACCAGCTGGCCAAAATCCGATGCCAATTATATCCTTATTACCGAGATATTATTGATGAGCGCTTTCTTGCTGATGAATGCCGCAGATGCCAAATTACAGGCTTTAAATGTTGGCCATTATGTTCAGGCAGGAGCATTCCCCGTTAGCCAGTCTTTAATGAATTTATTACCGTCTTCAGAGACAACACTGGTTGTGATCGAACGCGTTTGCTGGTGGTTCCATATCATTGGTATTCTTGCTTTCCTGAATTATTTGCCCTACTCTAAACATTTCCATATTCTTTTTGCTTTTCCAAATACCTATTTCTCTAATTTGGAGCCAAAAGGTGAGTTCACCAATATGGCATCTGTTACCAACGAAGTTAAAGCAATGCTAGATCCTTCATTTGTTCCGGCAGAGACTGAGCCTGGTAAATTTGGAGCTAAGGATGTGACAGACCTCACCTGGGTAAACTTGATGAATGCTTATACCTGTACCGAATGCGGTCGCTGTACTTCAGTATGCCCTGCAAATATTACAGGCAAGCTCTTATCACCAAGGAAAATTATGATGGATACCCGCGATCGCATTACCGAGGTTGGTAAGCATATCGACAAGCACGGAGCAGATCATCAGGATGGAAAATCTTTACTTGATGATTACATCAGCAGAGAAGAAATTTGGGCCTGTACAAGCTGCAATGCTTGTGTTGAAGCTTGCCCGGTTAATATTGATCCGCTTCAGATTATTGTAGAGCTTCGAAGATATGCAGTAATGGAAGAATCTCAGGCGCCTTCGAGCATTAATGCTATGATGGGTAATATTGAGAACAATCAGGCGCCCTGGAAATACTCTCCTGCCGATCGCTTTAATTGGGCAGAAGGAGGATAATATACGTTTGAGCCCTAAGTATTAAGTCTTAGGCATAGCAAAACAATTAACAGTTAATCACTTAAACAGCTGGCTATTAAACGATAGTTAGTCTTTTACGATACAAAAATGGAATTTAAAGTCCCTACAATGGCCGAATTAATGGCGGCAGGAGAAGAACCAGAGATATTATTTTGGGTAGGATGTGCAGGCAGCTATGATGAGAGAGCGCAAAAGATTACCCGCGACATTTGTAAGATTCTTCACCATGTGGGAATTAAATATGCTGTTTTAGGAACAGAAGAAAGCTGCACAGGCGATCCTGCCAAACGCGCAGGAAATGAATTTCTTTTCCAAATGCAAGCCATGACAAACATTGAGGTGTTAAATGCTTACAACATCAAGAAAATCGTTACCGGCTGCCCGCATTGCTTCAACACTATAAAAAATGAATATCCCGGATTAGGTGGCACCTATGAAGTGATCCATCATACCCAGTTGATTCAGGATTTGATTAATGAAGGCAAACTGAAAGCCGAGGGCGGCGAAAGCTTCAAAGGAAAAAAGATCACCTTTCACGACCCATGTTACCTGGGTAGAGCAAACGGCGTTTACGAAGCACCCAGAAAGGCACTCGAAGTTTTGGATGCACAACTGGTAGAAATGAAACGCTGCAAAAGTAATGGCCTTTGTTGTGGTGCCGGTGGCGCTCAAATGTTTAAAGAACCTGAAAAAGGAAATAAAGACATCAATGTTGAACGTGTTGATGAGGCCCTGCAAACCAATCCGCAGGTAATTGCAGCAGGATGCCCTTTCTGCATGACAATGTTAAGTGATGGTATTAAACTAAAAGACAAAGAGCAGGAAGTTAAAGTTCTGGATATTGCTGAAATTACCGCAAGAGCTAACGGGCTTTAAGGTATTGGTGTGAATTGTTTAATTTGCTGAACTGAAAACTGTAAACTGATGACTGAACTGCTTTCTCAGGGATTTTGATTACTACAAATTTTAAGCAGGTTATCTTTAATCAAATTCAGATCTTCTGCCTCTACGTTTTTCAGGGGGATGACAATTTGGGTTGCCATTGAATCAACATCCCCTCCTCTATCTTTGTAAGTTTGTACAATCACATCATCTCCTTTAGTATGCAGGTACAATTTCCCTGAAGCATTGCTTCCGGAGTAATCCATATCTTTAAATTTAGCTAGCTTGAAAGAGAAATACTCCGTTTTTCCATTACTAAAATATCGTTTATACCGGCAAAAACCGTTGTTAGTAATATTAAGTTCATACCGCTTTATGTGATCACTTTCCTGACTAAAATCATAGTGATCAGTAAAAGATTTCTGTAAACTGCCTACATATTGTTCTATAGAGTCAGGATCTGTAAATGCCAATAGAAAGGTGGAAAAAGCAACAATTGAGGTAGTTTTCAAGTGCAATGTAAACTTTTTCATAAGGGAGATGTTTTTAGCTATACCAAATTAATTAAAATGATAAATTTGTACTATGAGTTTTTCTCCACAATCTCGAATCTGGATCTACCAAAGCAATAGAAAATTTTCTAATGTTGAAGAAACTGCTATCCTTAAAAAATTAGAAGCATTTACCAATCAATGGAAAGCACATGGCAATGAACTATTAGCCAAAGCTGAAATCAGGTATGGTTTTTTTATCATTCTTACTGTTGATGAAAGCCAGGCCAGTGTAACCGGATGTTCTATTGATAGTTCAGTTAGGTTAATTAAAGAAATAGAACAAGAATACAATGTTGATTTGTTCAATAGATTCAATATTGCTTATAAACTGCAGGATGAAGTGATTGTTAATAACAAAGAAGATTTCGAAACCTTGGTTAATATTAAGCAAATCACGCCAGAAACCATTGTTTTTAACAATATGGTACAAACTTTAGCCGAATTGGAGACTAAATGGGAAGTTCCTTTTCAGAATAGCTGGCATTCAACAGTTTTTGCGCATTTATTATAAATATAATGTTCATTGTAGATCTCCATTATATTGTACCGCTTGAACAACTTGACGAGCATATGGCAGATCATGTTGCTTTCTTAAAAAAATTCTATAAGAAGGACATATTTGTTGCTTCAGGTAGAAAAGTTCCGCGTACCGGAGGCATTATACTGGCTTTGGTAAACACAGAAGATGAACTAAAGGGAATATTGATGGAAGATCCCTTTTATAAACATCGTCTCGCTGATTACAAAATAACCCAATTCTTAACTTCGCAATACCATCCTGATTTAGAGAAATTATTAGGCTAATAGGTTATTTTCAAAACCTCCTTCTCTTTTCTTGTCTATTTTTAGCTTCCAGTCAAACAAAATGGCAGCTAAAACCCTTATATTGCTATAAATTAACCTTCAAATTTATGGCCCGTTGGATTAAAATATCTCTTGGCATTTTAGCTACACTCGTAGGCTTGTTGATTATCATTTGGATTGGAGGCTCGCTTTACATCAGCAGGAACAAAAAAGAAGTATTGGATAAGGTACTGGTTACACTTAATAATAGCTTAAACGGGAAAGCAGAAATAGCTTCCATGGAACCATCCCTGTTAAAAGCCTTCCCGGGAATATCAGTTTCCTTAAAGAATGTATCCCTTAAAGACAGTTTATACAATCAGCATAAGCACGATTTATTAAAAGCTCAGGATATTGATGTTGCTTTAAATGTATTTTCATTATTATTCGGCAATACCCGCATCAATAAAATTACTGTTAATGACGCCAGTATATATCTTTACACCGATTCAACAGGCTACAGTAATACCAGTATTTTCAAATCAAAAAAAACAAAGCCTGCAAAAGATGCCGAATCAGGAGAAGCTCCTGAAATCAAGCGCATTAACATGAACAATGTACAATTGGTAGTAGATAATCAGCAACGTTATAAAAGGTTTGATTTCGACATTAAAGATCTGCAGGGAAAGATAGACTATCCTTTAAGCGGCTGGGAAGGCGAAATTAAAATCAATACCTTAATTAAAAGTTTTGCTTTCAACACCAGAAAAGGCAGTTTTTTGAAAGATAAAACGCTACAAGGCACGATAAAATTCAGCTACAAAGACGATACGAAAATTGTAACCATTGGCCAGGAAAAATTAAATATTGGAGGTGATATTTATGCAATTGGTGCAACTATCAATACAGGAATAAAACCAGCACCGTTTAGCATCGATATTGATGTAAACAATGTTCAATTCAGTCATGTTGCAGGTATCCTGGCACCCAATATCTCTTCCAAATTGCTTAAGTTTAAAATTGCAGAGCCTGTAAACATTAAAGGTAAGATTATAGATGACGGCAAAGGTGCTGCACATAGCGATCCCTATATTCAAGTAGCCATGACTGTTAGAAACAATGTGGTTACTATTCCTTCCGGAGAATTAACCAATTGCAATTTTGATGGCTCGTTCACCAATAAAGATACTTCAAACAGGCCTATTGGCGACGAAAATTCATTAATTAAGTTTAAAAACCTCAAAGCCAATTACTACAATGCCCCGATCGTTTGCGATAGTTTTATGGTAACCAATCTCAGTCGCCCGATTGCTGCAGGTCTGGTTACCTCTGTTTTCCCCTTAACCAATCTAAACTCATCTATCGGGGGAGAGACCTTTAATTTTAAAGGTGGCGATGCCAATTTAAAATTATATTGTAAAGCGGACATAGATAACCTCCAATTTACCAAACCCAGATTATCAGGAAATATCAAAATTACCAATGCTGATATTACATATGTACCCAGAAAAATCCATTTAATAAACAGTGCACTGAACCTCAATTTTAATGATAAAGATTTAAAAATCACACGTGGTCACTTTCAATTGGGTAAGAGCTCTCTGGATATGGACCTGTATGTTAAGAATTTCCTTAATTTATACTACACCGACCCCGAAATGATGATTGCTAAACTGGAACTTTATAGTCCGTATTTACATTTGGGAGAGCTGATGCCATTACTAAGCGAACGTAAACAAGCTAAAAGACACCGTAAAACTCCCGGCAATTCAGTAAAAGAAATTTCAGAACAACTGGAAACAGTAATTGATGCATCACAAATTCAAATGTTGTTAAAAGTGGACCGGGCCGTTTACAATAAGTTTCAGGCTAAAAACCTAATGGCCAACATCTCTTTACAACGCGATGGTATACACCTTCAAAAAATATCAGTAAATCATGCTGGCGGCAGTCTAAACATCAATGGCGTGCTTAAACAAACAGGGAAGTATAATAATTATAGCATTCACGGCCTGGTAAATAATGCAAGTGTAAAAGACTTTTTCTATGCTTTCGATAACTTCGGACAAAATACCATAACCAGTAAAAATTTATCCGGATATCTTTCTGCGAATACTGATATTGCAGGTGTTATTACTGAAAATGGAAAACTTCTGCCAAAATCTATGAAGGGGAAAGTTAATTTTAGCTTAAGGGCGGCCTCTCTAAAAAACTTCAAACCCATGGAAGCCGTGCAGAAATATGCTTTTGCAAACAGGGATCTTTCCAACATACAGTTAGGAAATCTTAATGGAACTTTACTCGTAAAAGGAGACAAGGTTGATATTTTACCCTTGAAGGTCAACTCCAGTGTGATCAATTTTGATGTTCAGGGTACCTATGGGATGACCAACGGCACAGATATTTCTATGGATATTCCATTAAGAAACCCTGAGAAAGACAAAGGCAAAGACTCTCGACAAAAAGCCACAGACAGGATGAAAGGAATTGTGCTTCATTTACGCGCAGTAGATGATAACAAAGGCGGGGTAAAAATTAAATGGAACAAAGATCATGGCATCTTCTAGAAATCCAATGGCCCCAGGCGACGCATATTTTTTAAAATTAAATACTGACGGTGCCTGATATAGGGAGTAGCATTTTTAGGAGTCCATCGACGTGGATTCGGAAAACATGAAGCAATCAGCGCCGCTTGTCTTTTGCTCAGCTTAGTGCAGGATTTACCATAATATTCCTGAGCTGCTGCTTCAGCGCCGTATATACCATCGCCCATTTCAATTACATTCAGGTACACCTCTAAAATACGCTCTTTACTCCAGAATATTTCTATTAATAAAGTAAAATAGGCTTCAAATCCTTTTCTAATCCAGGATCTGCCAGGCCATAGAAAGACATTCTTAGCCGTTTGCTGAGATATCGTACTTCCACCTTTTACCTTATTTTTATTCTTGGCATTAGCGGCAAAAGCCTTTTCAATCGCTTTGAAGTCAAAACCAATATGCTTTAGAAAAAGTTGATCTTCTGCTGAAACAGCTGCCCGTTTCATATTATCGGACATATCTTCAAATTTGACCCATTTTTTCTCTGTTTTAAACGATTTGCCATCTGCTTTTCGCTCTATATTCCTAAGAACCATTAACAGCGTTATTGGCGGATTGATAAAACGCAACGCAATTACCCAAAGTACAGACACCAGCAAAAAGTATAAAAACACCTTAGTAGCGATGTTGGTAATCTTTTTTAGAAGCGGGTGTTTCGTTTTACTTTTTGATTTGATTGTTCGCGTTTTAGTCATGGCGCAAAGGTAAATAAAGAAATTAATTTGAAAACAAAACTAAATGATATGTTTTTCTGTATTTTGGAATCAAATATATCATATGAAAAAACTAGGTTATTTTCTCCTGGCTTCCGTATTATGGAGCTGTAGTGTAAGTAGAAATACAAATCATCAATCTGAAAAATGGACTTCTCTATTTAACGGAAAAGATATTAAGGATTGGAACGTTAAAATTCATCACCATGATTATAATGTAAACTTTGGAAATACGTTTCGGGTTGAAGATGGCATCATTAAAGTTCGGTATGACCAATACGGTGATTTTAATGACCAATTTGGTCATCTTTATTATAAAACGCCTTTTTCACATTATCACCTTAAGCTAAAATATCGATTTGTTGGCGAATTACAGCGTGGTGCTCCCGATTATACTTTAAGAAATAGTGGTGTAATGTTTCATGCTCAGGACCCAAAATCAATGCTCAAAGAGCAAGATTGGCCAATTTCTGTTGAGATGCAATTTTTAGGAGGTTTAAGTGATGGCCGCCCCCGCCCTACAGGAAACATGTGTTCCCCGGGAACAGAAATTGTTTATCAGGGAAAGATTGCAGCCTCACATTGTATTGATTCCAGATCCAAAACCTACGATGGTGACCAATGGGTATCGGCCGAATTAATTGTATTGGGAGATGATTTGGTGAAGCATATCATTAATGGGGATACCGTTTTACAATACAGCAAACCTCAAATTGGTGGAGGAGTAGCCAATCGATATGATCCTAAGATAAAAATAGATGGTAAAGCACTGAAAAGCGGCTTTATTGCCTTGCAAAGTGAAGGACAGCCTGTTGATTTTAAAGACATTGAAATCAGGCAGCTCCCTGTACCCAAATCTTAAAAACATGATTAAACAATTCTAAGCTTAATACGTTAAAACAAGATGAAAGTTGCATTAATTACAGGCGGAAGTAAGGGAATAGGCTTTGGCATAGCTGAAGCACTATTAAACGCAGGTTACCGGGTAGCCATTACCAGTAGAAATCAGGCAAATGCCGAAGAAGCATTACAAAAACTTCCACATAATGAAAACGTGCTGGCTTTGGCCGCAGATGTGAAGGATTACGAATCGCAGGCCAATGCTGTTAAACAAATTGTAGATAAGTGGGGTCGATTGGATGTACTGATTGCCAATGCTGGTGTAGGTCATTTCGCTTCCATTGAAGACATGGAGCCAACGTTGTGGCACGATATTATCGACACTAACCTTACGGGAGTATTTTACAGCATTAAAACTTCACTGGAAGAAATCAAAAAGAACAAAGGGGCTATCATTACCATTTCCAGCCTTGCAGGAACCAATTTCTTTGCAGGTGGTTCGGCTTATAATGCCAGTAAATTTGGTTTAACCGGATTTACCCAATCGGTAATGCTCGACCTGCGCAAGCATGGAATCCGGGTAAGTACCATTATGCCGGGTTCTGTAGCGAGTCACTTCAACGATCACCATCCAGATGCCGAAAATGATGCCTGGAAAATACAGCCGGAAGATATGGGTAAACTTGTAGTAGATTTATTGGCGATGCCAGAAAGGACATTACCCAGTAAAATCGAGATCAGGCCCACAGTGCCTAAAGGGTAGGATAAAGAAGTTGGGAGCTTGGAGTTGGTAGTTGGGAAGTAAAAGCGAG
This sequence comes from Pedobacter sp., assembly GCF_965279535.1. NCBI lineage: Bacteria > Pseudomonadati > Bacteroidota > Sphingobacteriia > Sphingobacteriales > Sphingobacteriaceae > Pedobacter > Pedobacter sp. The sequence goes on along the minus strand of NZ_OZ257244.1, from coordinate 4,489,742 downwards.
TATCAAAGACTAAAGTTCTATTGGCCTCTCTCAAATCTAACCGCTCATATCTCATATCTCAAAACATAAAAAAAGGCGTTATGCAAATGCACAACGCCTTTTTATGTTTTTAAAGAAATGCTTATTCAGCAACTACTTCAAAAGGAACCTGAACTTTCACTTCTTTGTGTAAGTTTAAGTTAGCTACATATTCGCCAACAAATTTAGGTTCAGTTTCGAAAGTAATACGACGACGGTCAACATCAAAGCCTTGCGCTTTTAATGCTTCAGCTACCTGGATAGTGTTAACAGCTCCAAATATTTTACCGCTTTCGCCTGCTTTAGCACCGATAGTCAATTTAACCGCAGTTAAACGCTCAGCAATACCTTCAGCATCTTTCTTAATTTTATCTTGTTTAAATGCAGCTTGCTTTAAATTTTCAGCTAAAACTTTTTTAGCAGAAGAAGTAGCCAAAGCAGCAAATCCTTGAGGGATTAAATAGTTACGACCATAACCTGGTTTTACCGTCACTACATCATCTTTCTCGCCAAGGCCTTTAATATCTTGTTTTAAAATAATTTCCATATCAGCTAGCCTCCTATTTTAATTGATCTGCAACGAAAGGTAACAAACCGATGTGACGGGCACGTTTAACTGCCTGAGCCACTTTACGTTGGAATTTTAATGAAGTACCAGTTAAACGACGTGGTAATAATTTACCTTGCTCGTTAACGAATTTCAACAAAAAGTTCGCGTCTTTGTAATCGATATATTTAATACCGTTTTTCTTGAAACGGCAGTATTTTTTACGGTTATCCTCTACTTTAGGGGCAGTTACGTATTGAATTTGCTCTCTTGCCATTACGCTACAACCTCCTTATTCTTTTTGTTAAAAGCACCACTACGCTTTTTTTCATTGTAAGCAACAGCGTGTTTGTCTAACCTTACGGTTAAGAAACGTAACACACGCTCATCGCGTTTTAATTCAAGCTCTAATTTGCTAATCAACTCTCCTGAAGATTTGTATTCAGTTAAGCTGAAGAATCCGTTTGATTTTTTGTCAATCGGATACGCTAATTTTCTCAAACCCCAATTATCTTCTTGGATAATTTCGGCTCCGCTATCAGCAATGATGCCTCTAAATTTTGCTAATGTTTCTTTAGCAGCATCTTCTGATAACAACGGGGTTAGAACGATCACAGTTTCGTACTGATTCATTGTTATTTAATTGTTTTAATTTTTTATTTCCGATATAATTCGGGCTGCAAATGTAGTAATATTTTTCTTTAAATCAAACGATTACAACAGAAGAATATAATATTATCAGAAATTTGATTCCGTTAAAATAAAATTACTGGATAAACCATATTACTTAGCTCCAAAGAAATAGTTTAATCCTAGTGTGATTCTATTGATATTCACATTATAATAACTGTAATTGGTTATAGCCGTATTAAAAATATATCCTGCAGAAAGTTCGAATCGTTTACTAAATACCACTCCTCCTTTACCTTGAAAAGAGTAATAAAAATCCTCAAAAACTACCTGATCCATATAAACATCGCTTTCGTTTCTAATAATGTGAGTAGCCGACGATTGATTATTTTTGTAGCTTGGGAAATTTAAACCTACGCCGGCAGAAATAAAGACTTTCATTTTTTCTTTGGCATAAAAGTGATATAAAATTTGTGGTATCACTGATAAATTAAGCTGTTTAAACTGATGTCTTAACGAATAAGAGTAACTCCCATCCCCTTCTCTAAAGATGTCTCCATTTGTACTGCTATAATTGAGTTCTAATCTGTAAACCATCTTGCCTATCGAAGGATTTGCCAGGTAATCTATACCAGCCGAAAAAGTGGGCAATGAACTGGTTTTAGAAACTGCATCGGCTTCTGCTAACCGGGTCTGTCCCGAATAACTGGCATGGCTCACATTTAAACCAGCTCCTACGAAAAATCTGGTTTTGGATACCCGCTGTTTCACATGCTTCACTTGATTGATTTTTTCCACAAAACGAATCAAATCCGAATCAGTATACCTTAATCTGTTTATGCCAGCTTCATCAGAACCGTTGCTACCATTAAAGTTCCGGTTAACATTAATTAACTGAAGTCTAAACCGGTCCAGGGTAACCATACTACCGTCTTTATCAGGATTTAAAAAAACATGCCTGATTAATTCTTGTGGTACTGAATTAGGATGCTCCCTGATGTAAAACCTGGTTTTAATCTTATCACGATACTTATATAAAGAAATTTTATCCCCTGCACTCATCACTTCCAAAAAGACTGTATCTCTTTTAGATGTGGTATCAACCCCTTTAGACAAATAAGATAATGATTCCTGGCTTTGGCTTACTGACACCACATAGCCTTCATAACTAACAATACCATCAATACCAAAGGCCGAACAATCCTCAAAACCATGTGATAATGTTTTTTCATCCAGAGATTTAGTAAATCTTACCTGTTCAGGATTTTCACCGCGCTCTCTATAATCAATATATCCCCGCACGGTATCCCCGGACGGCTTAACAATATATCCTTTTTTTAAATTAATCTGGGCGTGCGCCATGACAGGCAGAGAGAGCAAAAAATAGAGTAAAAAGCGTTTCATTTAATATATTTTTAATTTTTCGGCAAAGCTATAAAAATTAAAAACATAAAATTTACATCATGTGAGCAAAAAAGACGCTCATATACGCCAAAAAAGGGAGATTAATTGCTCAACCTCCCTTCTTAATAAATAGTAGTTAAAATATCTTAAAGTGTTTGAATAGTTTTAGTAAACACTTGTTTGTCTTGCTTAATAATAAAGGTATAAGCTGAGCAGCTGCTTTGGCTGATATTAAATTTCCTGAACAAACTCGGTTTATCTTTAAAAGTTTCTAAGTATACCTGATCGTTGTGCTCGTCTAATACTTGCACTTCTATTGGCCCTTTAGCAGCATTATCCAAATTCAAAGTAATAAAATCATCTTCTACTTTAAGTTCTGGTTTTAATATTTGTTTAATTGTTGGTGCAGAAAGCACAGCCATCTGATTTGCAATGGTTACTTCATAAATAGCAACCTGAGACCCCATCTCTACTTTAACCCTATACTTACCATCAGGCAAGGCGTTTAAATCGTAAGTTTTGGTTAATTCTTTGGAAGCACTGATTTTATCCTCCATAAGGATTTCATCATCTGCCGAATAAATAAAGACTTCTACCTCTTTTGGCTGGTTGATGAAAATTCTAATCGTTTTTTCCTTTTCGTTTTTAACTTTCAAAGAAAAATCAACATCATTAGCAAATGCGCCGGGAGCGGCAAACAAAGCTGCTGCAATTAGCCCGATTTTTACAAAATTTTTCATACTCTAATTAGCTTAAGGGTTAACATTTATTTAACACTGCTAAATTACAGCGAAAAAATAGCTCGAAACGCCTCCATATTTTCCAATTTCTATGCAATATTAACCTCATAATTAGGTCAATTATATAAATTGATCAAAAAAGCATATTTCTTTTGCTTATTTTTACATCAAATAGTCATGAAAACACTTAAACCAAGCTTCGAAATCGTCGAACCTTCGTTCGGTAGTTCGTTTTATTATTCAAAATATGATAGAAATGCGAATAACATGGCGCATGTATGGCATTATCATCCCGAAATTGAAATGGTTTTCGTTAACGGGGGAACCGGAAAACGGCAAATTGGTAGCCACGTTTCTTATTATACTGATGGGGATTTAATTTTTGTTGGCAGCAATCTGCCTCATTGTGGATTTACCGATACCCAAACCGGAAACAAAAATGAGACTGTTATCCAGATGAAAGCTGATTTTTTAGGCACTGATTTTTTATCATTACCTGAAAACAAATGGATTAAAGAACTTTTTGATAAGGCAAAAGGTGGGATCGCATTTGGAGAGAACACCAAAAATGCGGTCGGTCATTTGATTGAACAAATGGCTAATCAGGCACCGTTTGAAAAGCTACTCACCCTCCTGAAAGTTTTAAAACATCTGGAAACAGCTACTGATTATACCATTTTAAATGCGGCAGGCTTTTCAATGGAAATGCAAGTGCAGGATAATGACAGAATCAACATGATATTTAATTATGTAAAAGATCATTTCCAGGAACAAATCAGTTTAGAGGATATTGCGGAAATGTCTAGCATGACTGTTCCTTCATTTTGCCGTTATTTTAAGAAAATAACTAAAAAAACATTTACCCGTTTTGTGAATGAATATAGGGTTGTACATGCTTCGAAACTCTTAGCTGAAAAACATATCGGGATTACGGCCATATCGTACGAAAGTGGCTTCAATAACTTTAGTCATTTCAATAAGATATTCCATGAATTTACCGGAAAAAGTGCATCAGAATATAGAAACGAACTCAGATCAATAATAAAGTAAGAACTGTTGCGGCAACCAACTTTTCAACATTCCCATTTTTCAATCTAACAACACCTAAAAAATTCCTATTTTCGTGCCGATGGAAAATTTTATTGTTTCTGCCCGTAAATATCGTCCGGCAACGTTTGAAACCGTTGTTGGGCAACAGCATATTACCGGAACGCTAAAAAACGCCATTAAAAACAACCAATTGGCGCAGGCTTTTTTGTTTTGCGGACCACGTGGTGTTGGTAAAACAACTTGTGCACGGATTTTGGCTAAAACCATCAACTGTACCAACCCCACAGCAGAGATGGAAGCATGCGGACAGTGTGATAACTGCCAATCTTTTCAAAACGGACATTCATTCAATGTACATGAATTAGATGCAGCATCTAATAACTCTGTGGATGACATCCGCAGTTTAATTGAACAGGTTAGAATACCACCACAGGCTGGGAAATTTAAGATTTATATCATCGATGAGGTTCATATGCTTTCTCAAAGTGCATTCAATGCATTTTTGAAAACATTGGAAGAACCACCTTCTTATGCCATTTTCATATTGGCCACAACAGAGAAGCATAAAATCCTGCCAACCATTTTATCCCGTTGTCAGATTTTCGATTTTAATCGCATTCAGGTAGAGGATATTGCAAATCACCTTTCGAAGATTGCCGAACGTGAAAATATAGCTTTTGAACCTGATGGTCTTCACATCATTGCGCAAAAAGCCGATGGTGGATTACGTGATGCGCTTTCTATGTTCGATCAGATTGCAAGTTACGCGAATAAAAACATTACCTATAAAGCTGTAATTGACAATCTTAATATTTTAGATTACGATTATTTTTTCAAACTTACCTCCTACTTAACCGCTGCCGAAGTAAGTCAGACACTTTTATTGTTTGATGAAATTTTGAATAATGGATTTGATGGCAACAACTTTATCAATGGTTTGGCTACTCACTTTCGAAACCTTTTGGTTGGAAAAGACTCAACCACGATCAGACTTCTGGAAGTAAGCGAAAATATTAAGCAAAAGTACTTAGAGCAGTGCAGGCAAACAGAATTATCTTTCCTGCTAACCGCTTTAAACCTGGCCAACAGTTGTGATCTGAATTATAAGAACTCTAAAAATCAACGTTTACAGGTAGAGCTGGCCTTAATAAAAATGTGCCACATACGATCGGTAGTTAATCTGGCCCAACAACCTTTAAGCACCAATAATACAGCAACTGACGGAGATCAGGATAAAAAAAAAACTAATGTCGTAAATGAGCAAACGGAAAGTTTAAAGCCGAAAGCCGAAAGCGAACCCCCTACTTCTAGCGCGGCTTCTATTCCGAAAGCTCCTCCATCTGCAACCAGTACTACTCCTGCTACTGAAACACCTAAAGAAGCTCCCCGGGTAAATAGTATACCTACGGCTTCATCAATTAGTATTAACATCCCAAAGGCCAATGCTGCAAGTACATTAATCCCTAATCTCAATGATCTGGGAAAAACCGCAAGTGCTGATGATGACAAGGGGCCAAAGAAAGCTACCGGTGAAGCCCGGGAAGCCTTTACTTATGATCGATTGCTCGAAATGTGGAGCCAATATGTTCAAATCCTCAAGTCTAGTGACAAGATCAATCTTTTTACTATACTAAACAATTTTCCTCCAAAACTATTAAGTCCTGTGTTAATCGAAGTTTCTGTCGAAAGTAAAACACAGGAACAACTTGTACAACAGGAACTAGTAGAGCTAATGAACTTTCTAAGAAATGGGCTGCAAAACTATGCTATTGATATTACTTTTAAGCAGGTTGAGCGTAAGCTAGAAAACAGACTTTATGGAAATCGGGAGAAATATGATTATCTACTCAATAAGAATCCTAAATTGGAAGAGTTGAGAAGGAGATTTAACCTGGACATCAACCCATAAAACAAAAAAGCAGGATCAAACTCATATTAAGCTCAATCCTGCTTTCCAATTATGATTGTTTTCGTCAGATTAACATCCTCCCGACGTTAATCTCCTGACTATTTTTTGGGTACATCATTAATGGGATAACCTTCTTCATCCAGATCATCTCTATTATCTTCCGGAGTACGTGCTAAAAATTCATCTTCCGGCGTAAGCTTTACACTTTCACCATTATCTACGTGCATCCCTAATTCTTCGAGTTCGTCATTGGCAATATCGTCGTTTTTAGCATATTCATCACCAACATAGGGATTAGCTTCATCATAAGTTGAGTCATCATCTTTAGCTCCGGCCGCCACGGTTTCATATCCCATTGGATGGTCATAATCTTTGTTTTTACCTTTAACATCTAATTCATAACTCTGCTTAGTCTCATCATAGGATAAGTTCTCGTTATTGATATTATCGCTTTCTGTAGTACTGTTTAATCTGTTGTGTGCATTGGTAGCCATGGTAATGATCTCCTTATTAATTATAGAGAAATAACAATCGGATTAATATTTGGTTTTCCAGAATCGACTTTTGGCTACGGGTTTTTAAATCTGCAACATGGAATTATGGAGAAAGATACAGAACAAGTAAAGCAGGAGGACAATAATAAAAAACAAAAGCGTCTTAGAATATCTCTAAAACGCTCTTGATTATGCGAGGTTTGTTCTTACAAACTAGCCAATGCAGTATTTAAAGTTTCGCTAGGGCGCATGGCTTTGCCTGCTAACTCATCATTAGGGTTATAGTAACCACCAATTTGCTGCGGTTTACCTTGAGAAGCGATTAGCTCTTCAGTAATTTTAGCTTCATTTTCCGCAAGGGTTTTGGCTAAAGGAGCAAATCGAGCCTGTAAATCAGCATCTTTAGTTTGAGCGGCCAATGCTTCAGCCCAATATAGCGCTAAGTAGAAGTGTGAGCCACGGTTATCGATAGTTCCTAACTTTCTACCAGGAGATTTATCAGTTGCAAGGAATTTAGCATTTGCTTCATCTAATGCGTCAGCCAAAACCTGTGCTTTTGAATTATTTTGTGTTTGGGCCAGGTGCTCTAAAGAAGCCTGAAGGGCTAAGAATTCACCCAAAGAATCCCAACGCAGGTAACCTTCTTCTATAAACTGTTCAATATGTTTAGGTGCAGAACCACCAGCTCCGGTTTCGAATAAACCGCCACCATTCATTAATGGAACAATAGAAAGCATTTTTGCTGATGTACCCAATTCTAAGATCGGAAATAAATCTGTCAGATAATCACGCAATACGTTACCTGTAACAGAAATGGTATCTAAACCTTTACGTATACGCTCCAGTGTAAACTTAGTAGCTTCAATTGGTGCCAGGATACGGATATCTAAACCTGCAGTATCGTAATCCTTCAGGTATTTGTTCACTTTTGCAATGATTTCCCTATCGTGCGCCCTGTTTTCGTCTAACCAGAAAACAGCCGGTGTATCAGATAAACGGGCTCTGTTAACAGCCAATTTAACCCAATCCTGAATGGGTGCATCTTTAGTTTGACACATGCGGAAGATATCGCCTTTCTCTACATTCTGATCAAAGAAAACATTCCCCACAGCGTCAGTTACACGAATTACACCCGCCGCAGTTGCCTGAAAAGTTTTATCATGTGAACCATATTCTTCTGCTTTTTGAGCCATTAAACCCACATTTGGAACAGAACCCATAGTTGTTGGATCAAAAGCACCATTTGCTTTACAATCGTCAATAGTAGCGGTGTAAACACCAGCATAATTACGGTCTGGAATTAAAGCAATGGTATCCTGAGGTTTTCCGTCTTTATCCCACATTTGTCCTGAAGTACGAATCATAGCTGGCATTGAAGCATCAACAATCACATCAGATGGAACATGAAGGTTAGTAATACCTTTATCAGAATTCACCATGGCTAAAGCTGGTCCATTTGCAATGGCTGCATCAATAGCAGCTTTCACCTCTGCTTCTTTCTCATTACCTGAAATTTTAGCATAAACATCTCCTAAACCATTGCGGGTATCAATATTAAGTGATTTGAAAAGATCTGCATATTTTGCAAAAACATCAGCAAAGTAAACTTCAACGATTGCGCCAAAAATAATTGGATCTGACACCTTCATCATCGTTGCTTTTAAATGCGCTGACAGTAATACTCCCGCAGCCTTAGTTTCTGCAATGGCTTCAGCAACAAAAGCTTTTAGCTTAGACAAGCTCAATGCTGAGCTATCAATTACTTCTCCAGCTTTTAATGGAGATAAACCCTTTAATTCAGTTACAGTACCATCAGTAGCAACAAACTCTATTTTGAATTGCGACGCTTCTGCTACAGTTGTCGATTTCTCCGAACCGTAAAAGTCTCCCTCAGTCATGCTGGCCACTTTAGTTTTCGAATCTGCAGACCATTTACCCATGCTATGTGGATTTTGTTTGGCATAATTCTTTACTGCTTTTGGAGCTCTGCGATCAGAGTTTCCTTCACGTAAAACAGGGTTTACAGCAGAGCCCAATACTTTAGCGTATTTGGCCTTAATTGCTTTCTCTTCATCGCTTTGTACATCTTCAGGATAATTCGGAATAGCAAATCCCTGAGATTGTAATTCGGCTATTGTACCTTTTAATTGAGGTATTGATGCTGATATATTTGGTAATTTGATGATGTTGGCCTCAGGTGTTGTTGCTAAGTTACCCAGCTCCGTTAAAGCATCACCAATTTTTTGGTCGTCTTTTAAATACTCAGGAAAATTCGCTAAAACTCTTCCCGCTAAAGAAATATCTCTGGTTTCTACATCAATTCCTGCTGAAGCAGTAAAAGCTTGTACTATAGGTAAAAGTGAGTAAGTAGCCAACATTGGCGCCTCATCGGTTTTGGTGTAGATAATTTTTGATGTGTTTGACATGTTATACTGATTTTTCTTTTTGATGTGAAACGTAATGAGGAGCTAAGTATTTAAAACCCCATTTTTTAAAATCGCCTAAAGATAAAATAAACAGATGAATTAAGGAACATTCTGGCGTTAATTATCAACGTTTAAGCCGATATATTTCAGCTTTTTCTCCAGTTGCATCCTATTTAAATCATATCTTCTTAAAACTTCTTCAAAACTTTTACGTTTAAGGTACAGGATAATTACATAATTAAATATTTGCCGTAGAATTTTCGTTTTTTAGCAACATTACATACAGTATGAATACATCTACCTTAGAACAACATCTCAACGCTGACAATTTTCAGGAAGCCAGACTCCTGCTTCATAAAGGGGAAAAATTAAATCAGGGAATTCAAGGCCACCAAAAGTCGCAAATCTTTGACAAGCTAATACAAAAGAAACAATTTGATATTATTGAACATCTGATCAACGACAAAACAATTGAAACAGATATTTACGAATTTGAGCATTTCGATCGAAGTATTTTTCAAAGTGTTGTAAGGTATCTGCCAGATGATGGAGACTCGATTGCTTTCTTCACGACGTTTATTAACAATTTCGATAATTTAAATGATGAAGTTAACGGACAAACCCTTTTAGGGTATTTCTTTGAACAGGGAATGAACCTCCACAGCATCGAGGTTTTGATAGCGGCTGGTTGTGATCCTCATTTCAAAAACAATGCAGAACAAAATTACATCCATCGCGTGGTAAAGCTCTACATCAGAAAATTTAACCTTAACGATGAGCAACTGGCACAACTTATTTTGGGGTACGTAGATATATTGGTAGCACGGGGTGTAGATATTAATGAACAGGATGTAGTGAGCAAAACGCCTTTGATGTATGCGATTGAGTTTAACAAGAAGGCCTATTTAAAACACTTGCTGGAGTTAGGTGCCGACCCCAACCTTGTTGACAAAGATGGAAATTCTGCTTTCTATTATGCGGTTGTTAACCTGAGAGATCAAAGCATATATAACGAACTCGCTCAATTTGCCACACCTGATTTCAGTGTAATTAATAAGGCTCAGGTTAATATTTTATTTGAATATATCCGCATGTTAAATGGAAACGCTGAACGGGACATTATCTTCCTGAAAAAATTAATTGAAGATGGAGCCGACCTTTATCAATCTGTTACACATTATAGCAAATCAGTAACCCCTTTAAATATGATAGCTGAAAAATCGGCAGATGTATTGTCTGCTGTGCTGGATACTGGCGCCATAGATATCAATCGTCAGGATGATAGAGGAAACACTCTGCTTCATTTAGTATGTGCCTATAATGTGAATTATGAACAGGATAAGGCTAAGGAAACTTATCGCAAAGTTAAATTACTGCTCGAGCAGGGTGCAGATGCAGCCATCACAAATGATGACGATAAAACAGCCTTAATGCTCGCGTCTGATGATAACCTAAAAGTAAAAACAGTAGAATTATTAATGAAGCAAGCTTAATCTGAAACGCCAATATGTCAATGTCATTTATTATCGCCTGTGAAGGTGGAAAACGAAAAATTGCGGAAATTTTATTAAAAAACAAAGAGGTAGATGTTAAATATACGGATGAAAAAGGCCGGACAGCCCTCCATTATGCAGCTCATAGAGGATATCTGGATCTAGTTCAATTGCTGATAGATGAAGGTGCTGACCTTGACTATGAAGATCATGCCGGAGAAACACCTTTTTACTTTGCCTGCCTGCAAAAACAAAAACAAACTGCCCTTTATCTCTTAAATCGGGGGGCAAACATCCACATCAAAGACTTTGAAGGAAATAGTTTGCTCCACCTTACTGCCAGAACAGGCCAGACTGAAATATTGGAGAGGCTGATTGAAAAAGGAATGGATGTAAACACAGAAAACAATCAGGCAGAAACTCCCCTCCTGATTGCTTCAGGCTTTAGAAATAAAGAGGTTGTTAAGAAATTAATTGAGCAGGGTGCTGATGTTAATACCAGCAATAAACTTGGTGATTCGCCAATACTAATTGCAGCAAAAGCTAAAGATATGGCTATTGTTAGCACCTTACTAGATGCTGGAGCAAGCGTAAACCATGTAAATCACCTGGGAGAATCAGCATTGCTTATAGCCTGCTATGATGGAAACAGAATGTTAATAAAGACATTGGTAGAGCGGGGTGCTGATATTTTTGTTACTGCAAAGAACGGCAATTCGCCAATTTGGTATGCTGCGGGCCACAATCAGAAGGAAATAGTAGATTTATTTATTGAGAATGGTATAGACCCCAATTATGCTAAACCTTTTACAGAAAATGAAACGGCCATGTACGGCTACCTCGATTGGGTAGAAACGGCTAACAATCTTGCTGTTGAAGGGAATTTCTCACTTAATACTACCTACGACAATGGAGGAGAAAGTTTACTTCATGTAGCGGCAAAAAACGGGAACCTGAGCATGGTTAAACTCCTTATATCGCGGGGAGCCAATGTAAATCTTCAGGACGAAAGCGGCAATTCTGCCTTACATTATGCTGCTGCAAACGGGAAGAAAGATATTATTAAATTGTTGCTGGAAAACGGAGGCGATGCCGGGATAATCAATGTTAAAGAACAAAAAGCTATTGATTACGCAAACATTAAAGGTTTCAACGAAATCACCACTTACCTGCTCCAATATAGCACTCCAGCTACCCCTGCATCAAAAACGGAAAGTATACCTGCACCAGAAACCAGTATACAGGACTTAAGCAGCAAAAAACAGGCTTTGTTCGATCTGAAAGAATTATTAGATGCAGGGATTCTTTCTCAGCAGGAATTTGAAGCAGAAAAAACCAAAATATTAAGCCGATAAATGTTTTTTATGATTGTGATTTACCGGGGTAAATCACAATTTTATAAAAATTACTTTATCTCTTGAAAATTAAATTTTAGCTTTATCTAAAATCATAGCTGCGGCATCTGTTTTTCAGAACCAATATTTCCCTAAATATAGTAATTGGATGAAACCATTATTTAGATTCTCGACTCTCGCTGCCATAATTGCGGTATTAATTTCTGCCTGTTCGCCCAAATTATATGTGGACGATCTGTACGAAGCAGGCACTTTGGGTACAAGTACATTTGATTCTTTGCGTACATTCCTTAAAACAAATCCTACAGTTAAATTACGGGACACCATAATGATCAAGTATGATTTCAATAATGATAATTGCTGGTCTGATTTAAATGGCCAAAATCCGGAATTTATCAACAATGCGCGTTGGGCCTATCAAAAAAACATACAGGAAAAGGCGGCCAAAAGAGTTGATGTAGCCATTTATCAATATAGAGAAGAAGGAAATAATTTCAGTCCGATAAGGTCAAAAGGTTTAGAAATAGAAACTGATCCAGGTATACTTAAACGATTGCTTTTTAAAACCAAAACCAAATGTGGTACTTCCGCCATTATTTTACCCAACGGCAAATTTGTATTAATCAAGTCTGACTCCCATTTTACTGCACTATTGCTCGACGCCAAACAGATTGAGCAAAAGCTCATTGAAAACCTTGTAAAATAAAAATTTCTCGCGATTACCACATAACGGGGATAGGAATTGAGCCGACAGGAGTTATAGGTTTAAATATCTGCCAAACTAAGTAAGCTTTTTAATGTTATCATTTTGAAGAGCATTTACTTAAAACGATCCCATGAAAACAACTTATTTATCATTCTGCCTCTGCGTTTCAGTTTCACTTTTGGCTTGCAACAGTAATTCAAACAGTCAGCAAACTAAAGAAGGCGACACGGTAAAAACCGAAACTCAGGAAGTTAAGCTTCCTGCACCTGATGAAAAAGCAGCTAAAAACAAATTCAGTAAAGTAATTGGCTGGCCAGCCAATATCACTCCCAAAGCTCCGGCAGGATTTTCAGTAACCCGATTCGCTTCAGATATTAAAAGTCCAAGAAACATGTATATCACTCCTAATGGAGATGTTGTGGTCGTGCTAACCAATTCCGAACGGAGTGCTGTGGAGAAAGTAGCCAACGCGGTAACCGGCAAGGCTAAATCGGAGGTCCCTGGAAAGAGCGCCAATACGATCCTATTATATCGTGATGTAAATAAAGATGGGAAACCTGACCAAACCCATACTTTTTTAAGTGGTTTAAATCAACCCTATGGAATGACCATCATTGGGGGCAGTTTTTACGTGGCAAACACGGATGGATTGTGGCAATATCCATATAAAAATGGCGACACTAAAATTACTGGTACCGGCAAAAAGATATTAAGTCTTCCTGCCGGAGGATATAATAATCATTGGACACGCAACCTGATTACCAATGAAAATCAAAGCAAAATTTACATTACTGTGGGTTCAGGAAGTAATGTTGGCGAAAATGGAATGGAGCATGAAGTGAGGAGAGCAAATATTTTAGAAATCAATCCCGATGGTAAAGGAGAAAAAATCTACGCAAGTGGATTACGAAACCCAGTGGGTGTAGATTGGGCACCAGGAACCAATATGCTTTGGACAGCAGTGAATGAGCGGGATGGTTTAGGAGATGATTTAGTTCCAGATTACATAACGAGTGTTAAGGAAGGGGCTTTTTACGGTTGGCCTTATGCATATTTCGGACAAAATGAGGACCCCAGGTTAAAAGGTCAAAACCCTGCTTTAGTACAAAAGACAGTGGTTCCAGATGTTGCAGTTGGTGCGCATACCGCATCTTTGGGCTTAGCATTTTACAAAGGCACCAAATTTCCTCAAAAATATCAGGGAGGTGCTTTTATAGGTCAACATGGTTCATGGAACCGCTCTGCCCTATCAGGCTACAAAGTAGCTTTTGTTCCCTTTAAAGCTGGGAAACCAACTGGCAAGCCAGAAGATTTCCTGACTGGTTTTATTGCCGATGCAGATAAAGGTGAAGTATATGGCAGGCCAGTTGGCGTAACACTCACTCCTGATGGCGCTTTACTTGTAGCCGACGATGTTAGTGGTGTTATCTGGAGGGTTGCAGCTAAATAATCAGGTACATGGAAAATCTAATTACCCCGATTAGATTTTCCATTATACTTACTCATTTATTCTTTAGTATTTTAGAAGCAAAAAACCAGACATCAAATTGAAACCACAATTAATTGCCGCTGCACTTTTATTACTTTCAGTTACTGCTAAAAGTCAGATCATTGAGCCAGATTCCACTCAGAAATTAAAGGAAGTTACAATTAGGGGATATTATAATCCACAAATACTTTTAAGATCCGTTTCAGCAGTTAGTCTAATCGATAGTACATCTCTACAAAATCAGCAAAACAGTTCATTGGTAAGTACATTTAATACTGTACCAGGTGTAAGAATGGAGGAGCGCTCACCAGGAAGTTATCGTTTATCGCTCCGGGGAAGTTTATTACGCTCTCCTTTTGGCATCAGAAATATAAAAATTTATATTGATGATTTTCCCTTAACCGATGCAGGAGGTAACACTTACCTGAATGCCCTGGATATTTCTGCGATAGCTGCAATAGAAATCTACAAAGGTCCGGAAGCCAGCATTTTCGGCGCAAGTACGGGAGGAACGGTCCTCCTGAACCCCAGAAATTTAGATCATAATTCGATCAGCGCTTCTATTACGGCCGGATCATATGGATTATTTCATCAGTCGGCAGAAATTGTACAGCGATTTAAGAATTATAGTTTCAGTTTTAACGAAGGTACAATGACCAGTGATGGTTACCGACAGAATAGTGCAATGAAAAGAAATTACTTTCAAACTTTTCATCAATGGGATTATTCTGCTAAAGGAAGATTAAAAGCCTTTGTTTTTTATAGCGATCTCAATTACCAAACACCAGGAGGCTTAACCGCTTCCCAACTGGAACAAAACCCACGGCTGGCCAGACCTCAAACCAACACGTTACCCAGCGCAATTACTCAAAAAGCAGCAATTTATAATCAGACCGTTTTCTCAGGAATATCAAATACTTATCAATTTAATAATCATTTCAAACATGTGGTATCACTTTTTGCTACCTACACAGATTTTAAAAACCCATTTATCACCAATTATGAAAAGCGATATGAAAGCACTTTTGGTTTAAGAACTTTTTTAGATTATAACCTTACACTCAACGATGACAAACTGGATGTGCAGCTGGGAGTGGAAAGTGCAAAAACACGAAGTCAGATCAAGAATTTCAACAACGACGCGGGAGAACCAGGGGCGATGCAAGCTGCTGATGATTTAGGTGCATACCAGAATTTTGCCTTTCTCAGGTTTAATTTCAGCATGAGTCAAAAATTGCTTTTGGAGTTGGCTTCCAGTGTCAATTTCTATCATTATCAATATGAAAGCTTTTTTCCAAATGTAATCGCTAGCCAAAAAAGAAATTTCAAAGCTCAGTTTATGCCTAAAATGGCTGCCTCCTACTTGCTCTCTTCTGTATTTTCTCTAAGAGCTTCAGTGAGTAAGGGATATGCTGCACCAACTATCGCAGAAGTGAGATCATCAGATAATAATATCAATAATAACCTTCAGGCAGAATATGGATGGAACTATGAATTTGGATTCCGATATAAAAGTCCGAATAACGGCTTTTACCTCAATGGAAGTCTTTTTAAATACCACTTAACCAATGCCATTGTCAGGAGGTTGAATTCAAATGATACCGAGTATTTTATTAATGCAGGGGGTACAAAACAAACGGGTTTGGAACTTGAAACGGCCCTTTGGATCTTTCAGAATAATTCTTCGTGGTTAAAAGGATTACAATGGAAAAGCAATTACACTTATAGTCATTTTAGATTTGATAATTACACTATAGGAAGCCTCGATTTTTCAGGGAATAAGCTCACGGGGGTACCAGGCAATATATGGCTAAACAGCCTGGATTTTCAATTTAAAAAAGGGCTTTACCTTTTCGCCCAGCACAATTATACAGACGCTATCCCATTAAATGATACAAATACCGTTTTTGCGGGTAAATACCATTTAATAGAACTAAAAACGGGGGTCAGGAATATTAAAATCAAACGCCTCAAGCTGGATGTTTTTCTGGGGCTTAATAATTTACTCAATCAAAATTACAGCTTGGGAAATGATTTGAATGCGGCAAACGGCCGTTATTTTAACCCTGCGGCTAGTAGAAATTTCTACACCGGACTCACAGCAAAATTATAAAAACCAGAATAAAAAGCCGTTCTAATTGAATAACACAAAGATAGTCTTATTGCTTTAGAACGGCTTAATTTGAAGTGTCTAATTTTTCACTTCGGCTTCATGAACTACAATTTCACCTACAACAATATCGGTTGTAAAGCGCTTAGTACCGTCTTTAGCTTCATAGCTCCCCGTTTGTAATCTTCCCTCAACGCTGAATTTGGTTCCTTTTTTGATTTGCTCAACTGCTGCATCAGCTTTTGCATTCCAAAAAACAAGGCTAAACCACTGGGTTTTCTTTGCTTCTTCACCCGTTACTGTTCTGTGATACTCATTTACTGCTAAATTAACTTTAGCCAGTTTCTGATTCCCTGCTAAGATTTTTAATTCTGCATCCGCACCTGCAAATCCGCTTAGTACTACTTTGTTAATTGCATTTTCCATAATCTAAAAATTTATTGTTTCTGATGGTTAACGAACAGTAGCAACATGCTACCGACAAAACAAAATTGCAGTACTTCTTTTATTTTAAACGGTAGATAACCGTTTATAAACGTTTATACACGGATAAATTTTTAAAAGAAAAAGGAGATATTTTTTTTTAGAAATAGATAATTTATTTATTATTTTTAACGCACATCATCCCATAATGAAGTATTTAAAATATTAATTATGGAACGTATATGTTTAGATTGCGGTCACCTTGTGAAGGGTAGATCCGATAAAAAATTTTGTAATGACGCCTGTCGAAATAACCACAATAATAAGGTTAAGAGTGAAGACAATGTTGTATTAAAAAAAATTAACGTCATCCTCAAAAAAAACCGGTCAATTCTGGCTAATCTCAATCCTCAGGGAAAAGTAAAGATCAGCAGAAAAAAACTAGCCGCCGCAGGTTTCAATTTTGATTATCATACCTTTACCTTTAATACTCAAAACGGAAATTCCTATACATTTTGCTATGAATATGGCTATCTCTTGCTAAATGAAGATGAATTTTTACTGGTAAAAAGGGAGGAAAAAATGTGGTTATCTTAGCTATTTTTTGCTTATCGGTATAATTAAAGCTAATTTCCGGATAAAAATTAATGTTCAAATGTATATCAATGAGCTTCGTGTAAATGGAGGAGCAAGAATTGGCCTTGCAAGAGCTTCATGGCCATTTGCCAACCTTAAAGTCAGCTCAAACCGTTTAGAACTTAATGCTTTCATTATCGGAAATTTGGTTTTTTCTCCGATAGATGTTATTTCTATTGAAATTAATCCTGCTATGGCATTAATTGGAAACGCCATCAAAATAAATCACACGGTTAAAGATTATAGTGCTAATATAATCTTCATGACATTTGAAAATCCCGAAAGCTTGATCTCCAGAATAAGAGCAACAGGCTTTTTAAACAAATCTCACAACTCCTCTGCCCAGCTTACTGAAATCCTTTCCAGACAGCAATCTGGTGGTTTTCCTATCAAAATTCCGGTTGCCATTGGTTTAATTATCATTTGGAATTTATTATTCTTATCTGATTTTATACGAGATCAGAAAAATGACCTGGCTCTGCCCTTTGGCAACGGAGCGCTAATGGCACTTGCCTTTGCTTTAGTAACGAGTATTTTGATGCTGAGCATTAAAAAATTCGGCAATCTGATGATGAAAGATGGTAGATCTATAAAAGAAATTGATAGGTTTTTATACCTGGTTATCTTTATCACTGGCCTTATATTGACCGGATCTGTCTTTTTCAGATTTTTCATTTAATCAGAATTCATTTTGCTTAAGGTATTCATTGTTGATAAACAGCGCAAGTTTCGGGTTTTCTAAGCCTCCATTCTACTTTAAATTTGTGCTATAATAAGCAGATTATGAAAACTCAGGATAAAATTAACTTCGATAGAATTGCAGCGGCTATAAAATTTATTAAAGAAAATTTTAAGCAGCAGCCAAGCTTAGAGGAGATTGCTACCTATGTTAATTTGAGCCCATTCCACTTTCAAAGATTATTTAGTGATTGGGCCGGAACAAGTCCGAAGCGGTTTCTTCAGTTTGTGAGTATAAACTATGCTAAGAAACTGCTGAAACAAGATCAGGCAACATTATTTGAAACCGCAATGGAAACTGGTTTATCCGGCACAAGCAGGTTACACGATCTTTTTGTAAATATTGAAGGAATGACTCCCGGGGAATATAAAAATGGTGGAGAGAACCTCAATATCAATTATAACTTTGCAGAAAGTCCCTTTGGCCATATCATCGTGGCTTCAACCGCTGTAGGCATTTGCCACCTGGCATTTTACAAAGAAGAAAGTACTGCTTTGAAAACACTGCAAAGTCATTTCCCGAATGCCTGTTATAAACACATAACCGATTTGGCCCATCAGGAGGCACTCTTTATATTTAATCATGACTGGAGTAAACTTAATCAGATTAAACTTCATTTAAGAGGCACTGATTTTCAGCTCAAAGTGTGGGAAACACTCTTAAAAATTCCAATGGGACAACTCTCTTCTTATGGACAAATTGCACAGCAATTGCAAAATCAGAAAGCATCAAGGGCAGTTGGAACCGCAATTGGAAGCAATCCTGTAGCTTTTCTCATTCCCTGCCATCGGGTAATTCAGGCGAGTGGAGCTTTGGGTGGCTATCATTGGGGCTTAGACCGGAAAACAGCAATTATAGCGTGGGAAGCATCCAAAATGTATGTCGGAGATGATTAATCATCTTTTATTATCAGATCTGGAACTAAGAAAAAGCATAAAAAACCACGAAATTTGCTGTGCCGGAAACTCCAGATTAAAAATTTATGGCAAATTAGATTGCAAATCTGGTAAAAGGATGAAAAAACAAAACCGGGTTTTCTTTAAAAATGAAGCCGAGGCATTAAAAAACGGCTTTCGCCCCTGCGGTCATTGTTTACATGAAAAATATAAAAAATGGATTTATTCAACATCGAAATAGATACAAAGCATAACCTCTTGCCTTATGGCGGAACGGTTAATTATTTTGGGAAACTCTTTCCTCAAGCTTTAGCCGATCAATATTATCAAATACTGATGGAGACCATTGAGTGGAAAAATGACGAAGCTTATATCATGGGTAAACATATCATCACTAAACGAAAAGTAGCCTGGTATGGTGATGATACTTATTCTTATACCTATTCAAATGCATCTAAACTTGCACTCCCCTGGACTGAAGAACTTTTAGCATTAAAAAAAATAGCAGAAGATAAAACCGGGGTTCAATTTAACTCGTGTTTATTGAATTTATATCACAACGGTGATGAAGGAATGGCTTACCACAGCGACGATGAAAAAGCTTTGCAAAAAAACGGCGCTATTGCTTCATTAAGTTTTGGTGCCGAAAGGAGATTTCTTTTTAAGCACAAACAAACCAAAGAAACCGTCACTACATTTTTAGAACACGGCAGTTTATTGGTAATGAAAGATGAAACACAAAGCAATTGGCTTCATCGATTACCTCCGACAAAAAAAGTAACCAGACCACGTGTTAACCTTACCTTCCGAACTATGGATATTGAATCACAAAAGAAAATGATTTAATCACCTCAGGGGTTTCCGTTTTCCAGCAATCTTTTTCCTGCTTACTGTTCCCTATTCCCCTGAGGTCCTTTGTGTCATTAATTTAAGCCACACAATCCCGATTAATGCTTAAATTCGGAAATATCCACAATCCTGTTATCATCAGCATTTTTCTTTAAAAAAGAAGTACCACGTTGATTGGTAACCCAGGTATAATTTTGTTGAACTTCATTATACATATTTTCAACTTTTCGGGTTAAAGGTTGTGTAAAGGTCTCATCTGTTATATAGCAAACCTGATAGAGTGCACTGTCTGTTAAAAAAACCAGGGTCTTTTTATCTTTAGAATAAGCGAAAAACTGACCACGAATCCGATCTTCAGGGTTTTGCCGCTTAATGGGATGCACACTGCCGTTTACCGCTGTAACAATGTAATCATTATTGATTACAAAACTTGTTCGGGTCAATGCTTCCATTCCTGGTAAAAACTGACGGTCTCCGCTCTTGCCTGAAGGTCTGTTTATATCGACAACTTCAACCGTACCTTTATCTATATTGATAATATAAAATAAGGGTTCAACAGTAGTTTGTACGAGTACCGCCGTTTTCTGGCTGTTTATGAACATTGCATCAGCAAATTTATCCAGCTTATTTCCTTTAGTTTTTTCAATGGTAATTGTGGTATCTCTGAATTTGATGGCAACACGCTTACCTGCATCCTTTCCATTCGAATCCGGATCAACAATAGTCAGAATTTCACTTTTAGATTTAGGAATCCCATTAAATTGTCCCTCTGCAGCGAGAACCCTGGGCGTTAATGTTTTTTCTAAAGGACCTTGTTTACAGGAAATAAAGGTTAGGACTGCTAAAAATGCAAGGAGAGAATTTTTCATAAGACGTATTGCGTTATTTTAATTAAATTGTTTCTGTTAAAAATTATCGGCCTAAATTAGAAATATATTGCTGAAGCTGAAACGAAATTTCAGAATATGAATCATTTTGTTCGCCTGATCTTTTTTTTAATTTTGGTTACAATAGGAGTAATGGCTAACAAAACAAAATTTTTAAATAGAAACAGAAGTATAGTGCTTTATGGCCTATGCCTGGCCATTCTTTTATTATTGATGAAATGGCTTGAACTTCGTTTCATTATTATCAATCATGCCTTTGAAATCTATGCTGGTGCAATCGCAATAATTTTTACTGCATTAGGCATTTGGCTCGCGCTCAAACTTACAAAGCCTAAAACACAAACCATTATTATTGAAAAGCCTGTTGTTTTGGAAAAAAGTGGTGATTTTGTTTTAAATACCTCTGAAATGGAAAGATTAGGCTTAAGTGTTAGGGAGCTGGAAGTTCTCTCATTACTGGCAGAAGGAATAAGTAACCAGGAAATAGCCCACCGTTTGTTTGTATCGCTAAACACCATCAAAACACATACTTCAAATATTTTCGAAAAACTGGAAGTTAAACGGCGTATGCAGGCAGTAGAAATGGCCAGACGTTTGCAACTAATTCCGTAAAACGGTAAAATAATGTCCCAAAAGGTGTACTTTCTTTAAAATCACCCGAAAGTATGAGCATGAAAAGATTTATTTAGCAGAATTTTGAATCAAATATTTAAATCATGAAAAGAACAATAATTGTATTTGGGTTAATTGCAGGCTTTATTGTAACTGCGATTATGGTGGTTTCTATGGCCAGGTGTTATAGCGATCCGGATTTTCAGGGTAACATGGTTTTAGGCTATGCCTCTATGTTACTGGCGTTTTCCTTTATATTCATCGGCATTAAAAACTATCGTGATAAACATAATAATGGGATAATCTCCTTTGGTAAAGCCTTCAAGATTGGATTCTTCATCTGTCTGGTTGCCTCAACTGTTTATGTGGGGGTTTGGCTGATTGATTATTATCTGTTTATGCCCGATTTTATGGACAAGTATACTGCCCATGTACTTTCAGAGGCCAGAAGAGATGGACTCAGTGCAAAGGAAATAGCAGAAAAGGCACAAGAAATGCATAAATATCAGGAAATGTATAAAAATCCAATTTGGGTAATCTTACTTACCTACATGGAAATTATTCCTATTGGAGTAGTGGTTTCGCTCATTAGTGCCATAATTTTGAAGCAAAAACCAGATAATAATCTTGAAACACAACTGGCGTAAAAGCAAAGCGATTAGGCATTAGAGATCAAACGGTTATAGGCAAACTTACAAAACTGTACATCACCCAATTGACTTGTGGAGATTTATTTTTATTAAAACAATAAGCTTGAAAATTGCATTTTATTAGCAGTATATTCTTCAAATGATTATAAGCTTAAATGAAAATATCATGCTAGTTCAATCAATTCTGGGTGAATTTCTACATGAGGCAGAAAATACCCGTAAACTTTTAAAAGCCATTCCAGACAGTGCATTGGATTTCAAGCCCTCTCCTACTTCATGGACTACTGCAGAGCTTGCTTCGCATATTGCTGAAATTTATAACTGGTATACCGGAACTTTTCAAGCCAATGTTTTTGATATCAGCAAATATGAATATGATAATGTTGATCTCAGCAAAGCAGAAAATATTGTAGGAAAGTTTGAAAGGGCTTTTGAAAAAGCGAAAAAAAGTATCGAATCAGCTACAGATGAAAGCTTAACCGAGATGTGGACAATGGTAGGCAACGGAAAAACCTATATCCCTGAAATGCCCCGGATACAGGTAGTAAGGGGCTTTTTAATGAACCATGTTTACCATCACAGGGGGGAAATGATTATTTATTTGCGGTCAACAGGAAACAAAGTTCCGGGCTTATATGGCCCTACTTACGAGGAAAGTAACTAATATTGTAAGGCCAGCCAAAACTGGCTTTTTTAACCACATGAAAATTTTCGCCGAAACTGATCGCCTGATATTAAGAGAACTTTTGCCAGCTGATGCAGCAGGTATGTTTGAACTGGATTCAGATCCGGAGGTTCATCGGTATCTAGGTGGAAATCCGGTTACCTCCATAGCACAGAGCCTTTCAGACATAGCATTCATCCGCGATCAGTATCAAACAAATGGCATTGGCCGATGGGCGGTAGTTCAAAAATCGACAAACGAATTTATGGGTTGGGGAGGTTTGAAGTTAATTACCCAACCTGTTAATAACCACCTGAACTATTATGATGTCGGTTATCGTTTCATCAAGAGATTCTGGGGAAAGGGCTACGCCTCAGAAACAGCAAAAGCGAGTATAGATTATGGCTTTAACCAGCTAAACCAAACGTTTTTATATGCTATGGCAGATGCGGAAAACCAAACTTCTATCCATGTGCTGGAAAAAAGTGGTTTTAAAAGATCGGGAACATTTGATTACAAAGGCGTTCAGTCTTATTGGTTTGAGATAGAAAGAGAACCGGGCAGGTAAAAGGGTAGCTTGCGAAGGAATGGGAATAGACCGGATACTAAGCTATGGGCTTAGTTGCCCACCCTGCTTTTCTAAGTATAAATGGGTTGTTCTTTCCGGTAAAAACACAAAATTCTCTGATAAAATCTTAATTTCGCAAAAAATAACGACATGGAAACTAAAGACAGTAATGGCAACATTTTAAACGAGGGAGATTCGGTAACCGTAATTAAAACTTTAAAAGTAAAAGGAATGGCTGCTGATATTAAACAAGGTACCGCAGTAAAAAATATCCGTTTAACAGATGATCCCAAAGCGATTGAGGGAAAAGTAAACGGGACCGTAATTGTTTTGAAGACGGAATTTCTAAAGAAAAAGAACTAGAACTGATTTATTTAAGGTTAAAATATTGTTTAAATGGCCTATTGGATTAATTTTTGATAGCTAATCAACAAAATATCTACACCATGAAAAACTTAATCATCTTTGCCTTTATTCTTTGTTTATTCAGTTCATGTTTGGAGAAAATAGATCCGGCTAAATTAACAAACACGAAATGGGAATTGACAGAAATGCCGGGCACTACTCTTCCTGCTAATGCTAAAGCGACCTTAAACTTTGGCGATAGCTTAAGGGTAAGTGGAAAATCTTTCTGCAACAATTATGGAGGAAAGGCCGAAATTACAGGCAATAATGTAAGCTTGAAAAATCTATTTGGCACAAAAATGTTTTGCCAGGAAACTGCTACAGCTGAAAATGCTTATTTATCTGCTTTAAATCAGGTAAATGCAGCTAAGTTAAATGGAGGAAAACTGAAATTGATGAATGGAGATAAAACCTTGTTGGTTTTTAGCCAATCAAATTAACGATATTTAACATATCTGGAAAGTCCGATCAAACTATTTTTAGTATTTTCGGGCTTTTTAGTTTATTTAGAAGGGATGCTGTTAAAACTCAAAGCAGATTTAAAATTCTTTTTCTCTACCGGGAGAAAAGCCTTTATCTTATTTCAAAAAAATGACCCTTTAAGACTTGCCGGCGCCACTGCTTTTTTCACCAATTTTGCCCTTCCTCCCATTCTAATTATTCTTATCCGCCTGTTTGGGATGTTTACAGACCGACGGATGTTTGTTACACATCTGTTTGAAAGATTATCGAATATTCTAGATGAAGATAGTATCAAACAAATCAGGCTAACTTTGAGGAACATTAGAGGCATTGATCAGGCCTGGTATGTTACTTTATTTAGTTTTGTATTTTTCCTCTTTGTTGCAACCACACTTTTTAATGTAATCAAGAATTCTTTAGAGCAAATATGGAATATTGGCTACAAGCATAAAAAAGGGATTGTGAATACTTTAAAATCAAGGGCCATTTCTGTAACCATTATTCTTTTTGCGGGGATATTATTTTTTATCGGTTTATTGGCAGACAGTGTTCAGGCCTTTATTGGATCATATTTAAAGAACAATTCGCCATCATTTAACCTGGTGTTAACTTCAATTCTTAATCAAACCATATTTGTAATTATTGTAACAACCTGGTTTACCATGCTTTTTAGGTTTCTAACCAACGGCCGGCCAACCTGGAAAGCCGCTATTTCTGGTGGATTACTTACCGGATGTTTGTTTACTGCAGGCAAATACATTTTAAGAATCTTACTCCCCTTGAGTAATATCAGCAACATTTATGGTTCTGCAGGATCCATTATCGTTATTATGCTGTTTGTTTTTTACTCATCATTGATATTCTACTTTGGAGCATCATTTATCAAAGCATTGAGCGTGCAACGCGAAACACCGATTATACCTAAAAATGGGGCTTTTGCATATGAGCTCACCGAGGTTGGACTTCAGAAATAAATAAACTAAAAAGGGCAAATGAATCATCATTTGCCCTTTTTACTCCGTTGAAGTTTCTCAGAAAGCTATAAAATCCTATAACCTAAACCGATCGTAAATAAATTAAGCTTTGTACCCGGATAACCAGATTTGTTGATTTTTGATAATCCCAGTTCGTATCTGGCATCAATGCTAAGCTTTTTAATATCTAAGCCAGCACCAAATTGCCAGGCCACCGCCTGATCTTTAAAATCTGCTTTAAATACGTTACCCGCAGCTTGCCCAAAGCTCTGGTTTTCATCAAGAATGAAAGAAAACATTGGCCCGGTGTTAATTCTCGCTCCAATACCTACAGCACCAAATTTAGTTCCAACCAACAATGGCACATCTAAACTTGTAAAGCGGACGCTGTTTACCTCACCTGTAGCATCGCTAACAAGATTTGTTTTTTTCCCGGATACGTATAATTCCGGCTGAAAATGAAGTCCCGCTGCACCAATTCTTGCCCATAAGCCACCGTAGAAACCAGCACGGTTATCACTACTAAAAGTATTCTCGGTATTAAATTTAGAAAAGTTGGCTCCAGCTTTTAAACCCAGTTGAAAAGATGGAAGTACTTGCGCACTGGCAAAAAAGCAGGCGACTAAGCAGACAATTGTCAGCGTAAGAGATTTCATAATTAGGGATGATTAAATAAAGGTTTTAATTATTTGCATTATTAAATGCCTCTTGTTCTTTCAAGGCATCAACATTATTTTTGTCCCCAAAGTTCTGAGTTTTATTTGCAAAATCAGCTAAAATTCCAACAATTGTATCTAAGTTGTCGGCTAACCTTTGGTGGATATCTGGCAAATCTTTCTCTAACCGACTGTCTCCCAGCTCTATGTTATCAACTTCGATTTTACCAATTTTTTGAATAAGTGCCTGCTGAGAATTCTGTAAGTCTTCTAATTCACGCACAATCTTTTCCATTAATTCAAACTTCTTTAAAGTATTCATAGGTTCTTATTTTTAAGTTAATACTGTTTCAATAATAAACCGATAAGGCTTTATTTTGTTTGAAAAGACAAAAGCTTTAACACATATGACACGCGTTTTAAGGGGGAGATATTAGAGATATTAAAATAATTTTAGCAGGCCCTGATTATAAGAACAGGCTTTATGCATTTCTTTAACCTGTTGTTATACAGAAATTTCTGCGTTGCAGTAGGGTCAGGATATTTTATAAACTTAAATCTTCAAATACAGGCTTAACGTTATCCCAAAAATCATCCAAAGCAATAATGCGGGGTTTGAAAAAGGAAATTAAATCTGGCCAATGTTGCTGATTATAGATGTTTACGCCATTTAGAGTGGCAGATATCTGGCTTACGGTTTTGCCATAGTCGTCGGTAGTGTCAGCAATCCAATCCCAATCTTCTCCTAATGCATTTCGGAGCATAAGTTTAAATTCCTGGAACTGTTCCAGCACCAAATGCCTAATTCCTTTATCCGGGTGTGCCAATTGAATCATTATTGAAGCCTTTTTATTATCTACATCCATTTTAAAATAAATGTGTTTAACACCGGTTTTATAATTGATCCAGTTTACGGTAGTTCCACTCGCAGCGGGAACAGGTTTCATATATTGACCAAAGCTGATCCAGAATTGTTGCCTTAATCTTGCTGCTTCTTCTTTGCTGTACATGTCCGCCTGTTGATTTTAAGGCAAATTATTGATCAGATCATCAATAATTTGCCTCTTTTGCTGCAATATTAGCGATTAATATTTACTTTCAAAATGATAGTTTCCTGAACCTATTTCTTCTCTTTTATTGCTTTTTGGCAAAATAACCGTTGCTTTTGTATTGGCAGGAACAGTTATATCCAGTTTAAAAATCCCATCCGCCAAAGTCCAGGAAGATTTAACTTTACCATATACCGTTTCTAACTCTCCAGCAGCACTGGTTAATTTGCCGCCAGGTTTAGGGCTGATTAATATGTTCTTATAACCAGGCTGGTCTACAACGGGATTTATACCCACAATGTTTTTATACATCCAATCGCCAATGGCACCATACGCGTAGTGATTAAATGAGTTCATATCCGTAGTTTGAAAAGTGCCATCCTGTTTAATACCATCCCAACGTTCCCAAATGGTTGTTGCGCCTTGCTTTACAGGGAATAACCATGATGGATATCCTTCCTGTAACAATAAATCATATGCCACATCATCATGCCCAAATCTGCTTAGTACATGACATAGATAAGGCGTTCCTAAGAAACCTGTAGTTAAATGTGTTCCATAGTCCCTAACATTCTGCACCAATCGCTGTGCCGCCTGATCCCGCATCTTTTCTGGTAACATATCAAATTGCAGTGCTAAAACATAGGCTGTTTGTGTATTGGAAACCAGTTTTCCATTCGGTGTAACATATTCAACTAAATAAGCTGCTTTTATTTTATCAAGCAATTCTGCATATTGCTTTACCTCTTCTGTTTTACCTAAAACACGTGCAGCATTAATCAGAAGTTGGGTAGAATAGGCATAAAATGTTTGGGCAATCATGTATTTATCTGTCACAGCTGCACGTCCGTCATTATCATCATTTGGACGATAAAACAACCAATCTCCAAAATGGAATCCAGTGTTCCAAAGATTGTTTTGCGCCACCGAAGAGATATAATCTACCCATCTCTTCATGCTTCCATATTGATTTTCCAGAATTCCTTTATCACCATAAGCGATATACATATTCCATGGAATAATGGTAGCAACATCTGCCCATCCTGCAGAGCCTGCATCTCTTTGATTCAGTACATTCGGAACAACGAAAGGAACGCTCCCATTCGGCAACTGATCGGCACTCACATCTTTCATCCATTTGGTAAAGAAAGCAGCTACATCCATATTATATGCCGCAGTTGCTGCAAATGCCTGTGCATCACCTGTCCAGCCTAAGCGCTCATCTCTTTGTGGACAATCAGTAGGCACGTCAACAAAATTTCCTTTTTGCCCCCATTGGATATTATGTTGCAATTGATTTAATAAAGGATTGGATGTGATAAATGTTCCAGTAGGTTCCATGTGGGAGTAGACCGCCACTGCCGTTAAATCCTCTGCCTTAAGTTCTCCCGGATAGCCTTCTACTTTAACATACCTAAAACCCTGAAAAGTAAAATGAGGCTCGAATACTTCTTCAGCTGCTCCTTTCAGGATGTAAATGTTTTTTTGTTTTGCTGAGCGAAGGTTGGCAGTATAAAAATTACCGGCTTTATCTAAAACTTCGGCATGACTCAATATTATCCTGGCCCCAGCCTGCCCCTTTGCTTTCAAAACTACCCAACCCACCATGTTCTGACCAAAATCAACTACGGTTTCTCCTAAAGGCGTTTTAAAAATTTTCAATGGCTTTAATACCTCGTGCTTAGTTACCGGGGGGCCGCTCATGCCTACTAACTTTTCAGGTCCCTTTTCTAGTATCGATACTGGTCTCCATTCCGCTGATTCAGTAAAGCCTACCTGATCCCAGCCTGTCAATTCTTTCCGGGCATCATAAGTCTCTCCATCATAAATATTAGAGGACAAAATTGGCCCATTAGCTGTTTTCCAGGTTTCATCGCTATTGAAGATTTCTTTACTACCATCTATATAAACCACTTCTAACTGAAACAACAACGCCCGGGTGTCGCCATAGAAGTGTTTTTGATTGGAGAACCCAATTCTTCCTTTGTACCAGCCATCGCCCAATAATGCAGCAATTACGTTGTTGCCTTTGTGCAATGATTTGCTTAAATCATATACCTGATATTGGATATGATCTTTATAGCTGGTCCAGCCAGGTGTAAAGTAATCATTACTAACGCGAGCACCATTTGCATGTGCTTCATACAAGCCTTTCGCGGTAATATAGGCTGTTGCCGATTTAATACTTTTGCTTAGATTAATTTCTTTTCTAAAATACGGGCTGATTAAGGAAGTGTCTTTACCGCTTACTGTAATCCATTTTGCTTTCCAGTCATTCGCTTTTAATCCTGTGCGGAAATATTGAACTGGCGACCAATCAGATGCCTGGCCCTGATTGTCTTTAACCCTAACCTGCCAATAGTATTTGGTTTTGCTGGCTAATTCGGGACCACCGTAAGGAACTAAAACAGATTGACCATCGTCTTTTTTAAGGCTCCATAAAACATTAGCATTCAGTTTTTCTGAAGTACCCAATCTGATTTCATACCCGTTCTGGAGCGTATTCTTTCTGCTGGAAGTGATTTTCCAGCTAAACCGGGGTTTCGGATTATCAATACTAAAAGGATTTACTAAATGGTCAATAGTTAAATCTTTAACTGCAATTTGCTGCGCTGATCCTTGAATAAGGAAAGTAACAAATAGGGCAAAAGTAAGCGCTGTACTGTTGAGGTAGAGGGTTTTGTTCATAAGTGGTTAGGTTAAATGAGTATTCTTAACAGTGCTATAATCTGAAATATTATTCAGGCAACCATCCTGTACTGTTATGAGAAAATAAACGTAGTTCTAACGTGTAAAAATAGTTTTCACATGCTTTTCTCTGCAATCTCTATTAGTCTGTGGCTCATTTAAAGATAGGTTGTTTCTAGGATTCCAATCTTCGCAAAACCAACTCACAATCTCAGCTTTTCACTTTCAACTTTTTACTTTTCACTTTCAACTTTTTACTTTTTCCCGCCCATTAATCTCGCTACGTATTTACCAATGATATCAAATTCAAGATTGACTGTATCACCAACCTGAACTTCTTGTAAATTGGTATGTTCAAAAGTGTAAGGAATAATAAAAACTGAAAATTCATCGGGTTCAGAATTAACAACTGTTAAGCTGATTCCATTTACACAAGCAGATCCTTTTTCTACGGTTACATTACCCGCAGAACCATCATATTTAAAACGGTATTCCCAGCTGCCGTCTAATGCTTCCCGCTTTACACAAACAGCCGTTTGATCTACGTGACCTTGCACTATATGTCCGTCTAAACGGGCATTCATTTGCATACAACGTTCTAAATTTATTTTGCTACCAACCTTTAAATCTCCCAGATTCGTTTTATTCAATGTCTCATCTATAGCCGTAACCGTGTGTGTACTATCATCTAAAGCTACAACCGTAAGGCAAACCCCATTGTGGGCAACGCTCTGGTCTATCTTTAATTCGTGACTAATAGCCGATGATATCGTAAAATGAATGTTGGTATGGTCGTGCTTAATGGCCGTAATTTGACCAAGTGTTTCAATAATTCCGGTAAACATGTATTGCTGTATTTTTACGCTTGTATTAATATTTTTGTCTGTTTTTTTTCCAATTGGAGACACCATTTGTTGTTTGACTTACTCCAACCGCAGGTTTTTCCTTTTGAAATAATTGGGCAGCAATAACAGCAGCAATCAGCGCCTCTGTTTCATCTTCAGCCTTTAACGATTCGGGGCTAAAATATTTACCTACAAAATGGGTATCAAAATTTCCCGTTTTAAAGGCATCATGCTGCATGACAAATTTACCAAAGCCCAGCGTAGTTTCTATCCCAGTAATATCATATTCTTCAATTGCCCGCAACATTCTGCCAATCGCCTCTTCTCTATCTTTTCCGTAGGTGATGAGTTTAGCAATCATCGGATCGTAATATATAGGAATTTCCATTCCCTGTTCGAAACCATCATCTACCCTCACTCCGTTACCCTTGGGTGTTTTATAAGTTTTTAAGGTACCAATATCTGGCAGGAAATTATTTTTAGGATCTTCTGCATAAACACGGAGCTCAATTGCATGTCCATTGATCTTTAAATCTTCTTGTTTAAAGCTAAGTTTTTCTCCTGCAGCAACCCTAATTTGTTCTTTTACCAAATCAATTCCGGTAATAAGTTCGGTAACGGGATGCTCTACCTGCAAACGCGTATTCATTTCCAGGAAAAAGAAATCCAGGTTTTCATCGAGTATAAATTCGACAGTACCGGCACCTGTATAATTAACAGACCTGGCCACATCTACTGCACATTGACCCATTTTAGCTCTGATTTCTTCTGTTAGCACCGATGAGGGTGCCTCTTCTACCACTTTTTGATGGCGGCGCTGAACGGAACATTCCCTTTCAAACAAATGCACAATCTGGCCATGAGTGTCGCCCATAATCTGAATTTCGATATGCCTTGGAGAAGTTACGTATCGTTCGATAAAAACTGATCCGTCGCCAAATGCAGAAGTAGCCTCACTTACAGCCAATTGCATTTGCTCTTCAAATTCTTCAACACGTTCTACAATGCGCATGCCCTTCCCTCCACCTCCTGCTGCTGCTTTAATGAGGATTGGAAAACCTACTTCCACTGCTCTTTCTTTAGCTTCAGCTACATCTTTAACCGCTTCTTCAGTTCCAGGAACCATTGGAATCTGGTATTTCAAAGCCGCTGCTTTTGCAGAAAGTTTATTTCCCATTATCTCCATCGCCGCAGCAGAAGGTCCAATCAATATCAAACCAGCCTCGGCAACCATCCCGGCAAAAATGGCATTTTCCGAAAGGAAGCCATAGCCAGGATGAATAGCCTCTGCCCCTGTTTGCTTACAGGCCGCAATAATATTTTCACCTACCAGATAACTTTGACTGGAAGCCGCAGGGCCAATACAAATGGCTTCATCTGCATACCGTACGTGAAGCGCGTTCCGGTCTGCTTCTGAAAAAACAGCTACCGTCCGGATACCCATTTCTTTTGCCGAACGCATAATACGTAAAGCAATTTCTCCACGGTTGGCCACTAAAATTTTTGTAATTGGGAATGCTGGTTGAGAATTTTGAGACATGGTATTTCAGTTTTCAGTTCACAGTTTTCAGTTTTCAGTTTTCAGTTCACAGTTTTCAGTTTTCAGTTTTCAGTGGGCACAATTAAACAGTTCAACAATTAAGCAATTAAACACCCCAGCCCTTACAAATGTAATATTATTTCAATCGCACGATCTATCATTGCAGCACTAAGATCTAAATGGGTTACCAACCTTATTGTATTCGAACTGGTAGTATTGCAAAGCAATCCCTTTTCTTTAAGATGATGAACTATTTTTTGTGCCTGGCCGTCTGCTACTTCGAATACCACAATATTGGTTTCTACAGGCAATACTGATTTTACATATTTGGTTTGTGATAGCGCCTGGGCTAACGCTTTTGCATGAGCATGATCGTCTTTTAAACGGGTAACATGATTATCCAACGCATAAATCCCCGCAGCGGCCAAAAATCCAGCCTGACGCATGCCTCCACCAAAAGCCTTTCTAATTTTCCTGGCCTTACTAATGGTTTCTTTACTTCCCAACAAAACTGAGCCTACCGGTGCGCCCAGGCCTTTTGATAAACATACCGAGATTCCATCGAAGTATTGTCCATAATCGGCCGCCTTATCTCCCGTGGCTACCAGTGCATTGAAAATCCTTGCTCCATCGAGGTGGAGTTTTAAACCTTTTATATTGCATAAATGATGGATCGGTGCAATTTGAGCTAAAGTATAACAACTTCCCCCACCTTTATTAACTGTGTTTTCCAATACCACCAAACTGGAGTTGGGATAATGAATATTGTCTTCATTAATTTCGGGTTCAATCAATTCCGGTGTCAAAATACCACGTTCCCCATACAATAACCTCACTGAAGCTCCGGAGTGATAAGCAATCCCTCCAATTTCATACCGGTAAACATGGGCGGTTTGATCGCAGATGACCTCATCCATTGGTTGCGTAAAACACTTAATCCCGATTTGGTTGGTCATCGTTCCTGATGGGCAGAAAAGTCCGGCTTCCTTGTTAAAAGTAGCAGCCAGTTTTTTTTCTAGTGCATGTACAGTTTCGTCCTCACCAAAAACATCATCACCCACTTTTGCCATCATCATTGCTTCCAGCATTCCGGGACTTGGCTTGGTTACCGTATCACTTCTAAAATCTAAAATAGGGTTGTTCATCTGCTTATCGATTGTAAAATAATTTATAGGTTTAAAAAAAAGACTAATGCCTTTTCTGGTATAATTTTAAGGTTTTTAGGGGTGTTTAGCCCCATATATAGTGTATTTTTTACACACTTGGTTTTATAAGATAATAAATTGTTAAAAAATTATTAAAAAAAAAGATACAAAATATAAGAGTTTTTATACTTTTATCGTGCTAAAACCAAAAATAAATAAAATGATAGTAATTGCAGACGGTGGATCAACCAAAACAAATTGGTGCTTGATTAACGAGGCCGGCAGAAAAATTTACTTTAACACTGAAGGTTACAACCCGTATTTTTCCAAAACAGAATACATTGTAAAATCATTGAACGAAACTCTTCCAGACCACTTGGAAAGGGAAAAATTAACGGGTGTATATTATTACGGTGCCGGTTGTTCAACTCCAGCCAACAAGAAGATTGTTGCTGATGCAATGACTCAGGTATTCACCAATGCAGAGATTTTTGTTGGCCACGATCTATTGGCATCATGCAGAGCTTTATTAGGTAACGAGCCTGGTTTTGCTGCAATTTTGGGTACAGGAACCAATTCTTGCCTTTATGATGGAAATGATATTACCATGAACATCGATTCTTTAGGTTATTTCTTAGGTGATGAAGGTAGTGGTTCATTTATTGGAAAACGTATCCTAAGCGATTACATGAAAGGCTATATGCCCAAAGGCCTTAGAGAAGCTTTTTATGATAACTACGCCCTAACCAACGAAGATATCTTTGATAACATTTACAACAAGCCTCTACCCAATCGTTTCTGTGCAAGTTTCAGTAAATTTTTATACGATTTTAAAGATAATTATGAAGATTATGCCTTTGCAACGATTGATTATGCTTTTACAGCATTCTTCGAAGCTTTGGTTATTCACTATCCAAACTATAAAGATCACAAATTGAACTGTGTAGGTTCTGTAGGTTACAGCTTCCGCGATATCTTAAGTATTGTTGCCGACCGTTATGAAATGGGTGTTGGAAAAATTATCCGTTCACCTATAGATGATTTGGTTCATTACCATCTGGAGCTAGCGCCTAAAGGTTAGTTTTTTTACTCTGGAGTATTTAGTCCAGAAGCTTTATCTCAATATAACAACAAACCCCGATCTTATTCATCGGGGTTTGTTGCTTAATGATGAATTTGTTCGCGCCGTTGTGAAGGCGCCAATGCCACAATCTTTGCGCAATTATTTCTCCCAATCATATCAGATGAGATAAGTTAGCATGTCATGATCACTTTTTATATTATTCTGATACCAGGCTGGCTGCAAAACGAACTTTCAGGTTTAGGAAATGAACCAACTACAAAAAATGCCTGATTTGAGCTTCAAACCAGGCATTTCATTTATACTTTTAACTTTCTTCTTAAGCTTTCAAATTAAAAAGATATTTCTTTACCAAATAATTTGGCGTATTTACGTTTATCAAATTTATATAAGGTAGCTGCACGATAAGAAACACCTTTTTGTTTTTCATCAAGTTCTTTAAGCACACCAAAGCTTACAATTTTCTTTCTGAAATTCCTTTTATCGAGTTTTTTGCCCAATACCAATTCATAAACATGCTGTAACTGTGTAAGCGTAAATTTCTCTGGTAGAAGCTCGAAAGCAATTGGCTGGTGCTTAATTCTGCGTTTGATTTTTTCTAAACCCTTATCGTAAATCTTTTGGTGATCAAAAGCCAGTTTAGGCAAATCAGTTATCGGAAGCCAGTTCGCCCGTTTAGCATAGGTACTGATCGGACGAAGCTCTTTATCCCCTCCCAACCTAATTAATGCATAATAAGCCAATGTAATTACACGGCCCTGAGGGTGCCTGTTCGGATCTCCAAAAGCATAATACTGTTCCATATAAATGCCCCGTAGTCCGGTAAGTTCATACAAAATACGAGAGGCCGATTGATCTAAACTTTCGTCAGGACCAACGATATTACCGGGCAGTGCCCACCAGTCTTTAAATGGTTCTTCATTCCTTTCAATGAGCAGGATTTTGAGTTCCTTACCATCAAATCCAAACAAAACGCAATCTATCGAGAATACTGAATCTAAATGAGGTAAAATTTGTTCCAAGGCAAAATTTAGTTATTTTAAGCGATAAAGGTATGACTTTCAATATTAAGTAAAAAAAATAAAAAAAATTACTTAGTGTAAAAATTACACACTATATTCGTACTATAAAGATGAAGCCAAATATTAAAAATATAGCTGTACTAACTTCCGGAGGCGATGCCCCAGGAATGAATGCCGCAATCAGAGCAGTTGTTCGTACTGGAATATACCATGGCATTAACATGTTTGGTGTGATGCAAGGTTACCAGGGACTGATCAGCGATAACATAAAACCAATGGACGCCCGTTCTGTAAGTAATATTTTACATTTAGGGGGGACTATCCTGAAAACAGCCCGCTGTTTAGAATTTAAGACCGACGAGGGACAGCAGATTGCGTACGATAATTTAAAGAAAAACGACATTGATGGCCTTGTAGTTATCGGTGGAGATGGTACCTTTACAGGAGCTAAACGTTTTTCAGAAAACTTTGGAGTGAAAGTGATCGGTATACCGGGCACTATTGATAATGACTTAGTAGGTTCTGACTTTACTTTGGGATATGATACCGCCATTAATACGGTAATTGATGCCATTGATAAAATCAGAGATACTGCCGATGCACACGATCGTTTGTTCTTTATTGAAGTAATGGGTCGTGATTCTGGCTGTATTGCATTAAGAAGTTCGATAGCCAGTGGAGCAGAAGCCGTTTTATTGCCCGAGCGTGAAACCAGTGTTAATGAGTTAATTGACAAACTGGCATTAGGCGCGGCAACTAAAAAATCGTCGAGCATTGTTATTGTAGCTGAAGGGCACAAACAAGGCGGTGCTTACGATATTGCTAAGAAAGTAAAAGAAACCTTTGATCATTACGATACTAAGGTGACAATATTAGGACATTTACAACGTGGCGGAAGCCCAAGCAGTTTCGACCGTATTTTGGGTAGCCGTTTAGGCTTTGCAGCTGTAAATGCCCTTATTGCAGGAGAAACAGAAATGATGGTTGGACTACATGGAAACGAGATTAAACTAACCAGTATAAAAGAAGCCCTAACAGCGCATTCTTTCAAACTGGAGCCAGATTTAATGGAGATGACCGAAGTACTATCTATATAAGTATATGATAGCGGTTGTTTATAGCGGATCAAGAACAGCATTTTGGAAATTAACCCAAAACGGACAAGTTGTGGCACATTGCAACACAGCAGGAATAAACCCCTGTTTTGTTGACCCCAAAACCATCCTTCAGATACTGAATAAGAAAATTGTTCTGGTAAACAATGCAGAAAATATAAAGAAAATTTATTTCTTTGCAGCCGGAGCCACATCTCCTGATAGAAAGGAAGAGCTAGCAGATACGCTTTCCTCTTTTTTCAGATACAGCAAAGTAGTGGTAGAAAATGATCTTTTTGGCGCCGCTAAGGCAGCCTGTTATGATAAACCCGGTATTGTTGGTATGTTAGGAAGCGGTTCACATTGCGCCTATTTTGATGGTAAAAAGCCAGAGAAAAACAATTTTGGACTAGGTTATATCCTGGGAGACGAAGGCTCTTCAAACTACTTCGGCAAGATGCTTTTAAAAAGTTTTTTAAGCAAAAAACTTCCCAAGGATCTGGAAACCAAATTAGTAAGAAATTACAATCTAGAACGCCCTCAGGTTTTAGAAAGAATTTACAACAAGCCTCAGGCTAATATATTTTTAACTTCTTTCTTTGATTTTATTACACAGAACATAAAACATGAGTTTATCATCAAATTGATAGATGAGGGTTTTGAAAAATATTTTCAACTTTATGTGCTTCCAACTGTGGAAAAGCATCCTGGTGAAGAACTGCATTTTGTAGGTAAAGTTGCTGCCGAGCTAGAAGAAAGGCTTCAGCTAACCGCACAAAAGCACCAATTAATGATTAAAACCATTATAAAAGAACCAATACTAAATTTATTAAAACATTACACAAATTAACAAACAATGAGCAAAATTGGAATAAACGGCTTTGGCCGTATCGGCAGACTGGTTTTCAGAGCTGCTTTGAAAAGAGGATTAGATATTGTAGCAATTAACGACTTAATTGAGCCAGATTACATGGCTTATATGTTAAAATATGATACTACCCACGGCAAATTCGATGGTACAATTGAAGTTGTTGACGGTAATTTAGTAGTAAATGGAAAAACAATCCGTGTTACTGCAGAAAGAAACCCTGCTGACCTTAAATGGGATGCTGTAGGTGTTGAAGTAGTAATCGAATCAACAGGTTTATTTTTAACCCGTGCTGATGCAGAAAAACACATCGCTGCTGGTGCTAAGAAAGTAGTTTTCTCTGCTCCTGCTAAAGATAGCGACATCCCTACTTATGTAATGGGTGTAAACCACCATAAATTAACTGCAGATCAAACTATTGTTTCAAATGCATCTTGTACTACTAACTGTTTAGCACCTATCGCTAAAGTATTAAACGACAACTTCGGTATTGTTGAAGGTTTAATGAGTACAATCCACGCGGTAACTGCAACTCAAAAAACTGTTGATGGTCCTTCTGCTAAAGACTGGAGAGGTGGCCGTGGTGGTTTCTCTAATATCATCCCTTCATCAACTGGTGCTGCTAAAGCAGTAGGCATGGTACTTCCTGAATTAAAAGGTAAATTAACTGGTATGTCATTCCGCGTTCCTGTGGCTGACGTTTCTGTAGTTGATTTAACTGCACGTTTAGAAAAACCTGCTACTTATGAGCAAATCAAAGCGGCTATGAAAGCTGCTTCTGAAGGTGAATTAAAAGGTGTATTGGCTTATACTGAAGACGAAGTTGTTTCTTCTGACTTCATCGGAGACGATCATGCTTCTATTTTTGATGCAAAAGCAGGTATCTCTTTAAATGATAATTTCGTTAAAGTTGTATCTTGGTACGATAACGAGTGGGGATATTCATCAGCTTTAGCTAAATTTGTTGAATATTACGGAAATTTAAAATAAGAATAGGGTTTTAAAACCTATTTTTCATAAAAACACCTAAAAGGACTTCGATCGAAGTCCTTTTTTATTTATAAAAATATTTTTCACTAATAAACAAACGTTTGATTTAACATAATTTTAACATTAAGCAACCTATTTATTTGTTAAAAAGCCGTTTTCTCGTGATAAAAAACACAAAAAACAGGTTAATATTTAATTAAATTTGAGCTAAAAAGACTTAAGCCCTATATTTTAGGAATATTTCGTACTATATTTTGACAATATTTAACAATAACCTAAAAAATAATAACCCTATATTTGTAGCATCAGTTGTTTTTATCCGGAATGCTTCATAAAAAGCGCCGTTCTTAAAAAATGACAAAAAAAATACTTAAAAATTTCTTAGTGTATTTTTTACACTATCATTTTTTTTCCTATATTTGTAGAGTAATAAACGGAACGAAGTTTATTACCAATTAAAAAGATAAATCATTTCCCGGATAAGCTTAAAGTTTAGAAAGGA
This sequence comes from Pedobacter sp., assembly GCF_965279535.1. Classification (NCBI taxonomy): domain Bacteria; kingdom Pseudomonadati; phylum Bacteroidota; class Sphingobacteriia; order Sphingobacteriales; family Sphingobacteriaceae; genus Pedobacter; species Pedobacter sp. The sequence goes on along the minus strand of NZ_OZ257244.1, from coordinate 4,451,126 downwards.
GATTAAAGACAAAGCCTGGCTCATAACAGGTTTATATTTGGTTAGAAAAAAGAGATACGTCTGGATGGAGTATCTCTTTTGTTTTTTAAAGGGGGTTATAATAACTCACTCAAACATAGATTACACACGCAATCTGCTAAACAATCTCTATCCCTAACTTTTTATATGCTTCTAAATCTGCATGAGCAGGATCAGCTTCTGTAATGATCACATCTAAATCGCCAACCGGGCAAACATAAAATGGCTCTACGGTATTGATTTTCTCCAGGGTAGACAGGGCTATCGTTTTTTGCGCATGATCGATCATAATATTATTGAGCTGAGCATCTTCATAAACCATAGAGGTGATACCGATGGCATGGTGCAAGCTACAGATTCCCAACATGCAGATATCGGCCCTCACTTTTTTAAAAGTATCTACGGTCTCCTGTCCAACAGTGGTAAATGCTGTTTTTTGCAATCTTCCTCCGGCAAAGATTACTTCAACACTGGGATGATCCTCCAAAATATTGGCAACAGGAAAGCTATTGGTTACAACCGTAATTTTTAAATCCTTAGGCAACTGTGCAGCCAATGCTGTAACAGAGGTACCGCCATCGAAAAATACAACCTGACCATCCTTTAAAAACCGCAAGGCTTTAACTGCAATCGCTTGCTTGTGCTGTTGGTTATAATGCTCCCGGTCGCGATAATGTTTAGGTATTGGTGAGCGCGCTATTGCTCCTCCCCTAACGGCCCTGAGTAAACCGAGATTATCCAACTCTTTAATGTCGCGGCGTACCGTATCTTCTGATACATTAAGCAATGTACTCAGCTGATCTAAACGAACCTTATTGTCTTTTTCTAAGGTACTGATGATAATTTGTAGCCGTTCTTCCTTTACCATAACAATGCAATATATTGCAAATATAAGATTTAATATCGAAAATTAATTGCAATATATTGCAATATTAACGATATTTGTTGCAAAATAAAGCATACATGAAAAAAACAATAGGAATTGATATGGACGGCGTACTGGCCGATATTGAGGATCATATGTTAAAAGCATATGAAAGGGAAACAGGCATACTGATGACGAGAGATGACATTAAAGGGCTATCAGAGGAGGAAGTAATAGCCGACCCTGAACTGGCAAAGAAAATTTTCCATCAGGCAGGCTTCTTTAGAACACTACCCGTTATGCCAGGCGCGATTGAAGCTGTAAAAAAACTAATGGAAGAATATGAAGTTTACATCGTATCTGCTGCAATGGAATTTCCATTATCTCTATTTGAAAAACGCGAATGGCTTTCTGAGCACTTCCCTTTTATCAGCTGGAGAAATATTATCTTCTGCGGAGATAAAAGTATCATTGATACCAACTACCTGATTGATGACCATTGCAAGAACCTGGATTTCTGCAAAGGCAAGGCAATCATGTTTACAGCATTTCACAATGTAAACAAGAATCATCACAAAAGAATTAATCACTGGAATGACATCCACAGCTTACTTAAAGAAATAGAAGCAGATAAGTTAGCAGTAGCCTAATGGACTGAAGATTGTATGTTACAGGTTGTGAAACTGAATATTTAATCGACCTGTACCCCATGTATTAACCATCAAGACTAGGTTTTATTGACAAACCATTGGAGGCATTTATGTTTTCATATGTCTTCATGACAAAAACAGAGCTCAATTTTTATCTTGTAACTGTTTAGGTGCATTTAAAAGCACAATTTCACAGACTGCTAACCTGGCCAAGAACGAAGTATTGAAAAGCATTGCGGTCTTTTCTGGTCAAACCTTTGCGTTTCCAGCTGTTGAAGAATTACTACGATCCGATCCCTTGTAATTTCCAGAGATTGGTATACGCCGAAGTTGGATTAAACAATAGCTCCTGATGTTTCCCTTCTTCAATAACCTTACCTTTATCCAGTACAATAATTTTATCGGCCTGGTTAAGGGTACTCAAGCGATGGGCAATTACAATAATGGTTTTATTTTCTGCTTTTAAGAGTTCGATGGTTTTCTGCACGTACTTTTCAGATGCAGAATCCAATGAAGAGGTTGCTTCATCGAGAATGAGAATTTCAGGATTACGGTATAATGCCCTGGCAATAGCAATGCGCTGGCGTTGCCCGCCTGATAAGGAAGCACCACGCTCCCCGAGATAAGTCTGAAAACCTTTGGGTAATGCTTCGATAAAATCGATCATACCCAACTGGGTAGCTATTTGAATAATGCGCTGCATGTCAGGCTGATCATCGCCAACGGCAATGTTATCAATTACATTGCCCGCAAAGAGATCGATCTGCTGTGGCACTACCGCGATCAACCTACGCAATGAAGCATTGCTGATATATTTTAAGTCGTAAGCGCCAATACTTACCCGCCCCTCCTGGACGGTATAAATATGCTGCACGATAGACATTAGTGTAGATTTCCCTGAACCACTTTCACCCACAATAGCTGTAAACTTAGCTTTGGGAATGTGCAGGTTCAGTTCGGTGAATACTGGCGCGCGGGTACCATATCTAAAGGTTACCTTTTCGAAAGTAATGTCACCAATTTGATCAACGGAAAGATCTATCTGGTTTTCATCCTTTTCTCTTTCCAGATCCATAATTTCAAACAAACGATCTGCCGCAATTACTGCATCCTGCACCGTTCTATTCATACCGATCAGTGAGGAAACCGGACCAGTAAAATAACCGATAAGGGTGTAAAAAGACAACAGTTCACCTGGGGTAATTTTACTCTCCATTACATAGCCTGCACCCACCCACAACAACACAATGGTGAGCAATCGGGAGATAAACTCTGAAGAAGTACCAGAAAACACATAGTTGAGGTTAGATCTGAAACCCGTTTGCAAGAGTTTTACAAAACGGACCTCAGTTTTTTCGTTAGTATGATCTTCCAGTCCGAATCTTTTAATAGTTCCCACAGCTGTTAAACTTTCTACCAATTGAGATTCGAGATCAGCCGATTCTTCCATCAGCTGCCTCTGCGCTTTCTTATTCAGCTTATCGGTAACGTAATAAATTAAAGAATAAAGCGGAATTACAGTAAGCATAATGAAGGCCAGCTTCCAATAGTAGCTGAACATCATCACAAAGGAGAAAAACACAATAAACACGTTAACCAGGAAGTTTACGCTTACATCGTTTAAGAACGTTCTGATTTTTACGGCATCATTAATCCGGGAGATAATCTCTCCTACCCGCATAGTATCAAAGAATTGTTGCGGTAATTTAAGCAGGTGCTTGTAATAACCGAGAATCAATTGTGCATCAATCATTTGCCCGGTTTTAAGTGTGAAAATGGTTTTGGCAGTGCCGATGAAGATTTGAATAATGAGCACGAAGATCATGGCTACGCCCATGAGGTTGAGCAGGTTGTGATTGCCATCTACCAAAACAAAGTCTACCAGTTTCTGAACAAACACTGAAGTAGACAAACCAAGAATGGTATAAATAATTGCGCCTAGCAGCGCTTGAAGAAGAATATTTTTATGAGGTTTAATCAAATTCCAGAAACGACTCTGAATACTGGTTTTTTCGTCTCCAGCCTGAAATTCCTCTGCAGGCAAAAGCAATACCAAAGCGCCTGTCCATTCTGCTTTAAAGGCTTCATGGCTTTTGCGGTGTAATTGCCCGTCAATGGGATCCATTACCTCGATATACTTAGCATTAACTTTATAGATAACAACATAATGCTGGATAATGCCGTTTAAAATGATGTGAGCTACTGCCGGAGTGGGGATTTTAAACAGACTATCAAAAGTACCTTTTACACCTTTAGCTTCGAAGCCCAACTTCTGGGCGGCTTCAACAATACCTAATACCGTAGTCCCGCGCTGATCCGTTCCGGCAAACTGACGGATCCGTGCTACAGGAAGACTAAGCTGGTAATGGGCAGCAATAGAGGCCAGGCAGCTTGCCCCACAGTCGGTAATATCCCTTTGTTTGATTTTGATACTCATGCGCTATTCAGTCTTGGAAGCAATATTAGGATTTACCCAATCATCTACCTGATCATATAAAAGTTGATACAGACTGCGTTTGGCAACACTAAAGCGTGCTGTAAAGTTCATTCCTTTTTTAAGGTATCCTTTGTAACCATTTTTCAGTGTCAGATGCTTATCGGTAAGGCTGCACTTAACTTTAAATGCTGGTACATTGTCTTTCAAAAGAATGATATCATCAGATACATCAATAACTTTTCCTTTAGCCAAACCCCATTGATTGTAGTTAAAGGCATCAATCTGGAACCTCACCTCCTGTCCAACCTGAATTAAACCAATATCTGAGGGCTTTATATAGCAGAATGCAGTTAGGTTGGTGTCAGGAGAAATTTCTGCCAACTTCTGATTGGCAAATACATATCCCCCTTTTTGTATTCCGGTTAAATTTTGGATAGAGCCAGAAATTGGAGCACGCAAAATATACTGTTTCTTTTGCTCATTTAATTCAATCTGCTCGCCGGAGAGCTGGTTAAGTTCATTACGAAATTCATTGGCTTCAGTTTGCCATTTGGTTTTATATTTGGTTATTATCATTAAGTAGGCTGATTTAGCCTGATCAAGTTCAAATTTATATTTTTCATATTCGGCTGCAGTAAGCACCTTATTTTGGTAAAGCGTACTGTAACGTCTGAAAGTATTTTCTGCCTGTTTCCTAACAATACGGGCATTTTCCAGTTCCTGCACATATTGTTGCCAGGCCGCATTATACTGGCCAGTTTGAAGATCTGGAGTTCTTCCTCCCCGGCTAATCCTGGCCAGAAGCTCGGAGATATCGCCTAAAAACTGGTTAACTTGTGTTTGGCGGCTCTGCACCAAAGAAGTTTGTTGCTTGGGTAAGGCTGCATCGATGATTAACAAAGTATCGCCAGCTTTAAGTTTTTGATTATCAGCAATCTTCAAATCAGTTAATCGTCCACCCACAGGGACGCTCAGCGCAGTTTTCTCTATGGAAGACTGAAGTAACCCGCCACTTTTAACGTTAATGGGAATATAAATAAAAGGAAGACTAAGAAGCACCAGAACAATTAGTGCTAAAGTTGCCACATATATAAGCCGGGTTGATTTACCGATCTGCGATCTGTAAACCAGTGAAAGGGTAGAAACCGTATCCGCGTTATATGTGGGTAATGCCATGGACTAAACGAAAAAGCGGTTTTTGTTTCTGGTTAGGAAGCAAAAACCGCAATGTTTTTCTATAAGTTTGAAACTAGTTTCACAACGTTAGCAATAGTCTTGTTTAAGAAAGTAGATAAATCAGTTGAAACACCGTTTACTGTACCTACTACTGAAGTTAAAAGACCACCTAATAAATCGTTAAGTGGACCACCGCCTTCGATTTGGGTCATTTCTGATGCATTCATTTCTTGAACGCCAAGGTTTTTTAAATCTAAATTTTTCATAATTTGGGATTTTAAAGATTATTCCTTACTCTTTTTTATGGCTTTTCAGGGAACGCCCAGGTTGGCCAACCTTGTGGCAAATATATTATAGAAGACATGAATAAAAAATACACCCAAAACCCCAACCCAAATACCCAATTGTAAAACAAAACATACATAACAAATTTTAGGGTTCAAAAACCCTCAATGCTAAATGATTTGAGGCATTTATTCAGTTTATTCGTTATAATAACAAAGTATAACCCAGCTATTCAGTTTTTGTTCAATTAAAAATCATGTATTAAGCCTGTTATTTTGGATCATTTGCGGTGCGGAAATTATCTATTTTAGTATAAAAAAAGCTAAAATCAGTAGAGATAAATCCCTTTTAAGTAGATTTATAATTTTACAAAAGCATAGAGATTTTAAACGAAGATTGACCAGTGTTATGCGGTTATTCTTTCTTTTACTATTTTGTTTCCAATTCTACTCAGGGTTTCGATGCACATGCCAAAGTAGCTGGCTATACAACGAAGTCGCACTAAATTCAGACTATTACCATTATTGGTCATCAACCTTTCAAATCAAGCTTCAGCCGAGGGAATTCTTGTCAAAATAGATCGCTCTGAGGCTTCGTAATGCCAAATAGCCAAAATTTCGTCCAATAATAGTTGTTTCGGGATGAGTATGGGGAAAGTTTGTTAACTAATTCGTTAGGCATGGCTACAAGCTCCGTTTCACCTAGTATTAAGCAATCAAAAATAAATTACAAAAATGGGTGATAAAGGATTTAATCAGACCTTTTTTTATTAAAACACTGTTTATCTTAGCGGTTAAAATCTATATAAAAAATGCTTAAAAAATATATTTCTAGAAGTAGCACTTTGGCCTTCTGCTTTTCTTAGTTTGAAGATAATAACCTACCGATATTTCATGTGAACCATAATCATAATTACCAAGTTTATTCAAACTGTAATCATACCCATACCCTATTCGCAAATTCTCACGAACAAAAAATTCGGAAATAAAACCTACGGCACTTTTGGCTGTTAAATTAGCTTGTAAATTTGATTTAGGATATAATTTAACAGAGCTCCTGTAAACACCACCAATCCAGAAACGTTCTTTAACTAACAAAAAAGCATTCAAATCCATAGATGTTGGTCCGTGCAGGTCATCTTTAATTAAAAATGTTGGTTTAAAAACAAAATCATCGGTTATTGGCAACGCTACACCTGCAGTTAAATAAAAATGGGGCTGAACCTTTACGTTAAGCAATTTGTAATCTCCGAATACGGATAACGACTTGCCGAGCAAGTTATCGGCAGAAAATCCGATAAAAAATTTCTCATTGGAATAATGGATTCCAGCCCGAATATCAGGAGTAATCTGACTGACACTCCCTGTCGGGATGCGGTTATCGCCTTGTTCAATCGGATCCAGCAAATTCCCATTTAAACCTACCTGCATTACGCCAACTCCCAAACCAAAAGCTAAGATATTGGTCTCTGTCCGATCGAGCTTGATGCGATAAGCAAAATTTGCAGATGCATTTAAAGAACTTTGCGCGCCAATTTTATCTTTGGTGATTATCCCGCCTACACCTAAAGTTTCATCATTAATCGCCTCATCTGCAGAGATGGAAAGTGTTTGTGGCGCACCCTTTACACCTGTCCATTGTGCACGGACAAAAGCTTGCAGATACAATTCCTCTTTGTAACCCGTATAAGCCGGGTTAATATACATTCCATTAAAAACATACTGCCCAAATTGGGCATCTTGCTGTGCAAAAACCATTTTTGAACAGCAACACATCAGAACTACAATTAATTTTCCTATAGCTTTCATGTTGCTTTATTTTCGTTATCTTATTACTGTCACATATCCTTTATAGGCAATCCAATCTGAATTGCCATTTTTCACTTTTACCACATAGAAGTATGTGCCATCACTCAAACCGGGAGCATTCCAATCATTTTGATAGTTTTTGGTCTCATACACCGTACTACCCCACCTATTTATTATTGTTATTTCACTAGATTCGAAAGAATTTAAGTGCTCCAGATAAAATGTATCATTCTTGCCGTCCCCATTAGGCGTAAAAACATTTGGAATCCTGAGTCCTGAAATCTCTTTATTATCTGTGGAAGTGTTGTTAGAAAGGTTGGGATCGTGCTCATTCGCAGTCACAGTTGCAGTATTGCTGACCATTCCTTGCTGTGTTGAGCGAACTTTTATTACCAGTTCGGCAAACTTTCCATTGGCAAGCTGACCGATATTCCACCTTATTGTTCTTAATCCTGAATCGAAGGTTGCTTCTCCATCTGTTGGTTCGGAGAGGCTTTCGAAAGTCAGGTTTTCTGGTAAAACATCTTTAACCACAATTCCGGAAGCATCATCAGCGCCGTTGTTCCTCACATTGATATAGTAATCAAAAACCTGATCCCGAACTATGGTTCTGGATTCAGAGCGTTTGGTAATCGACACATCGGCTGAACGACGAGGTAACACCAGCAACTCAATATCATCAGAAAGATCAGAGGTACAGCCCTCTTTATTTATTGATGCCACCTTGTAAATACCTGGCGTTGCAGTAACGAGTGATGATTTATTTTGACCCGGAATAAGCTTCCCATCCTTAAACCATATATACGAGCTGGCCCCCTCCGAATTAGCGCGCAAGATTACAGACGACCCATCGGAGATCGTAATCGATTGACGCCCTTTCGGACCATTCTGAGCAAATCCGTTAAGATTAAATATTAACAGAAATACCAGAAACCAGAAGGTATAAAACCTTAGTCTCATGTATATGATTTACAGTATGTTGGTATCTATCCTTAGAAAGTAACTGCTCCTGCCGTACCTTGTGCAGTACCAATTGTAATGGTTGGCTTAGTTGGTTTGGCAGTTACTGTAATGGTCTGGTCAGTAGTTTGCGGACAATATTTACTACCGTTAATTTCATAACCTACTTTCAATCTGTAAGTGATAGAACCTACTGTTGGCGCAGTTGGCGTATAATCTTTAGTATTTGCCCCAGCTATAATGGTTTCAGTACCACCTGATACGGTATACCATTGATAAACTAAAGCAGCTTTGGTTGGATCTTCCGGATTAGTAACATTACCTACTTGTGCTAAAGGACTTTCTACACAGAAGTTTGCTGGTGTAATGGTTGGAGCCAGGGGTTTCAATACATAAACCGGGATTTCCTGCATTTCCGATTCGCAGGATCCAGCTGTTTGTGATTTGGAACTTAAATAATAATATCCTGTTTTTAGCTCTGCATTGGCTATTTTATTACCTCCTGTTAAGATTACACCAGTACTGGGAGTTGTAGTAGCGGTTGCGCTATACTTTACGATCCAATCTGAGCCTGCAGGGGCTGCTGGTAAGGTGAGGTCTGCATCAGCGCAGAAAAGATTTACTCCAGCGGTATTTGGAGCCAAAGTTTGTGCAGATAAGGTTAAGAAACTGCATAATAACACTGTTGCGATAGTTAAAACTGCTTTGGTAAAGAATTTGTTCATGGGGACGATTTTTTTAAATTAATTAATATTGTGAATTGGTATTAACCAGCACATGCGGTGCTGAAGGTTTTGGATTTATTTTAATGTTAAAATTGATTTTTGTTGTACATCCAGCAGCATTTTTAAGGGTTAAAACACCCGAATGAATACCAACACTGGCATCTGCTGGTACATTGATGGGAATATTCCCCGCCGGTAATAACAAATCATTAATGGCAATAAAACCGGGAGTTGTCCATGCGATACTATATGTTGTTGGATTGTTTACTGGATTGGTATAGTTTAATTGCGTATTGCCAAAACCCTGGCACAATTCCGGATCACTTCCTGGTGTGATGCCTGGTGCAGGATTAACAGTTACTGTAAAAGTGGATGTTTTTTCTTCACAGCCTTTTGCTGTGGCGGTAATAGTGGCAGTTCCGCTGAAACCAGAAGACCAGGTAACCTTTCCTGCTGAAGCGTCAATTAAACCTGCTGCTAAAGGAGATAAGGTATAAACAATCTCACTGGTGTTATTTGCTGTAGCTAAATAAGTATCTGTTCCTGATCCCATACACCTGTTATCTGTTAATCCAGTATTGAAAACTGGCGTGCTTACATTGCTGTTAACTGTAATGGTACCTCCGAAAGAAGCTCCCGAACTCGGATTTACAGTATACGTGAATGTTCCGGCTACTGTTGGTGTTCCGCTTACGGTTACTTTTTTAGGCGATGTACTGTACTGGTAGGTAACCCCGGCGGGTAAGCCTGTTACAGTTGCACTATTGGCAGATAGTAAAAAAACCATAGGCGACATTACTGTATTAACACACACAATTCTATCCCCTGACCCCGTAGACGTGGATACACTGCTCTGATCATTACTGTTTACCTGATCAGGTTGTGAGCCTGTAATTGTTGCATTGTTAACTAAAGTGCCGTTCTGCGTTACTTTTGCCGTAATTTTAAGCGTTGCAATTCCACCGCTGGTTAAATCTCCAATGGTCCAGATACCGGTTACATTATCATATGCTGTACCTGAAGAGGGAATACTGGATACATAGGTATATCCTGTCGGGAGTTTATCAGAAACGGAAACCCCTACCGCGTTTCCATTGCCCAGGTTTTCTGCTTTTAAAGTAAAAACGACATTGGTATTCAATTCCGGGTATGGAATATCCACCGTTTTGGTGATCGCACGATCGATATTACAAAGTGATACATTTATTGGTAAAGAAGGGGCACTTACCCCACATTCCAGCTGATAACTAACGCTGTAATTACCCGAAGTGCTCACCTCATAAGTATCGGCTGTTGCTCCCGCAATCGGATTTCCATTTAAATACCATTGATAAGGAGCAGCATTTGAAAGGGCTGTGAGCGTAGCAGATGCGCAATTTACCTGACTCATCACAGGCTGCTCCGCCTTTTCTGGAAAACGTGAAATAAAATTAGACATCGAAAAACCACTACTCTGCTGAACCATGGAAACCGTTAATCGCCCCAAGCTCGTAATGGATATATTTTTTGGCGAACCAATGTCTGTATTCGTAAAACTAATCAGCGCCAATCCGGTAGTACCTAAAGATTTACGTGTTCCAATCCCGGCAATACTTTCAATATTGGTATTGTTATAAGTAGTAGATCCACCACTGGTGGTGAGTAAAATGGGATCGGCGCTTTTAGTTAAAATGTAACCAAAGTAAGGTAGATCTGTTGTTGGAGCATAAGCGGTGAATTTGACTGTTTCAACCCGCTTTGAACCCGAACAACCAGAAATGGGAACCAGTGTGGCTACATCTACCTCACAACCCCCACCAACTGATACGCCCGCAGTTCCGGAGAATACTTCCACATTTTTATTAGAAACAATTATGGATGAAGAGTAGCGACCGGTATTCGTAGCGGAATTATACGCACCATTGAGATAGCCATGATTAAAGGTTTGTTTATCTCCAGGCGAGTTAAGTGTAAAGGTCTGAATACTTCTTTGTGTTCCATCTATATCAAAACTGGTTACTGTAATGGTTGTATTGGCTTCTGTTGCAATAACAGTTGATTGTTCTGCTGTTAAATTACCTTCACCCCTAACAATTACATATTCTTTACCCAAAGAAGAAATTGGAGGTATAGGATTAAATGCACCGTCTCCACAGCCTCCAGGGGCGTCAAGAGCCGCAGCTGTATTCATTACTGCAGATGCCGATGACTCTACCAGTGTTCCAATAGGAGCTTTAAACAAATAGCTTTGCCCTGCATTTAATGTTGCAGTAGCCACACCGCCTATTTTAATGATGGTATTATTTTCAATAGCCATGATGCTATATATTGGCCTGTATGCAGCACCTGCCAAGTCACCATCCCGGTAATACCCTACCCTAAAGGCATTACCTATTGCTGCATCTCCAAAACTGAATAACGAGGCATTTCCTTTAATATTAGTATCCGTACCATCAGTCCCGAGGTCATCAGAAGCTACATTCCTTAAATTAACCGAAATAGATGCAGTTGCTTCTACAATAATTCCAGCAGCAGAAACTACGGTATTCAAACTGAAAGCCGGAGCATCTTTAGGTAAACCCGAAAACCGATAGATAAATGGGCTGTTCTGTGCGCAGTTAAAGGTTGTGATTACTGTACCGTCACTTTTATAAATTGTTCCGGTTACAGCAGTAGTATAATCTGTAGTGATTACGATTTCATTGGCTTTACTCCAATACTGCCATGGGGCTGGAGCAATATAGTGTTTAGAATAACTTGGTGGCATGAAATTAGCCAACCTTTTAACATTTATCCCTGCAGCATTGTATAAGCCATTATCTGTAATGTAAAACGGAGCATTGTTAAATGCATAAATTTTCATTTCTGCCTGAAAGAGCAGAATGAGTATAGATAATAAAAATACTAACCGGGACAGCGTTTTAATCATGTTCACATTAATCAACCTCGAAGCAATACAACGCATTAAGATTTGCCTGGGCAATAGCAGAGCCAGCCAAGGGTAAATCTCAGACAATAGACTACTACTCCTGCGTAGGATTAATAATCATATTAAAAATGCAAAATATCAGTTACAAGGATTTCTTCAACTCTAAAATACCCAAAATAGTATGAGGTAAAATAGGCCGAATATTAATTTTACACCAACATAAACCACGATTTTGAGCACAATTACAGATTAAAAAAACAATGTATAATTAATACTACTATTATAGAGACATTTTTACACCCGCGTATTTAAAGAAACACAAGAAAAAAACAAACAACATACTTATAAATAAGTAATTATAAACACAAAATACAATAACGGTCTCAATGAAAATATTTTTAAGCGGAAGAGCAGACCAGGATGCATTTTTTTTGACGAACCACCCAAAATACAGGATGAAACTGGATAACAATAGCTGAACTGTTAAGAATTTGTAAATCTTTCGAAGCTTTATTTTGCTAGAAATAGCATTTGGGTCTTCGGCTTTTTCGGGTTAACAGGTAGTAACCGATTGATATTTCATGAGAGCCATAGTCATAATTGCCGAGTTTATTTAAAGTATAATCGTAACCATACCCAATTCTCAGGTTTTGCCTGACAAACCATTCTGAAATCAATCCGATAGCACTTCTGGCGGGGAGATTTGATTCTAAATTTGATTTGGGAAAGATTTGCAATGAGCTGCGGTACATCCCTCCGATCCAAAACCGGTCTTTAATAAGAAGGAAAGCATTTAAATCAAGTGATGTTGGACCATGAAGATCTTCTTTAATCAAAAAGGTTGGCTTAAAAACCAATGTGTCGTTAAATGGGAATGCAAAACCAGACGTTAAATAAAAATGAGGTTGAACCTTTACATTTAGGAGCTTATAAGCTACATCGGTAGATAGAATACTGCAAAATAGATTATTTGCCGAAAATCCAACAAAAAATTTATCGCTGGAATAATGAAATCCAGCGCGTAGATCTGGCACAATCTGGTTAACACTTCCTGTTGGAATTCTGGTATCTCCTTGTTCTATTGGTTCTAAAAGGCTCCCGTTTAATCCAAGCTGCATTAAGCCAATACCTAACCCAAATGCTAAAACTTTAGTTTCTGTCCTGTCTATTTTAATTCGATAAGCAAAATTAGCTGAGGCGGTAAGGGCACTCTGTGCACCGATTTTATCTTTACTGATAATAGCACCCACACCTATACTTTCATTGCTAATGGCTTCATCAGCTGAAATCGAAAGTGTTTGCAGTGCCCCTTTAATCCCTGTCCACTGCGCGCGGGCAAAAAGCTGAAGATAGAGCTCCTCTTTGTATCCGGCATATGCAGGGTTAATGTATAACCCATTAAAAGCATATTGTCCAAACTGGGCATTTTGCTGTCCATAACTTTTGATCGACACCGACACAACAAGGAATAAGCCCATTATCTTTCCAAAATACTTCATATTGTTATCGAATCACCGTTATGTAACCTGTATGATTTTTCCAATCGTCATTACCATTTTTAACCCTTATTACATAAAAATAAGTTCCATCACTCAAACCTAAAGCTGTCCAGTTGTTAGCATACTCAGCCGTCTGGTATACCGTACTGCCCCATCGATTCATTATGGTTATTTCATTATGCTCAAAAGCATCTAAATGCTCCAGATAGAAAGCATCATTTTTACCATCACCATTAGGCGTAAAGACGTTTGGAATTCTAAGTCCAACAATTTCTTTATTATCCACAGCCTTATTGTTGGAAAGATTCGGATCCAATTCATTTGCAGTTACAGTTGCACTATTAATGATTAGTCCTTGCTGTTTAGCATGTACCTTAATAATCAGATCGATAAATTCTCCATTTGCAAGATTTGCGACATTCCATGTGACGGTTCTGCTGCTTGCGTCATAAAAGGCATCTCCTTTTGGTGGAATAACAAGTGATTCAAAAATGAGCTCTACAGGCAGTATATCATTAACAGAAAGTCCTGTAGCTGTATCTTCTCCGTTGTTTCTCACATGCAAAACATATTCAAAAACCTGATTACTGATCACGATTCTTTTCTCCGAATGTTTGGTAATCGATACATCAGCTGAAGGTTTCGGAACCACCATAACCTCAATTTCATCTGAAATATCAGATGTACAGCCCAGGTTGTTTATTGAGGCAACTTTATAAATTCCTGGTGTAGCGGTGATTAAGCTACTGGTGATTTGGCCATTCACCACAACACCATCTTTAAACCAGATAAATGAATTAGCGCCTGCTGAACTGGCATGCAGTACCGCTGACGATCCCTCAACGATCGTAACGATTTGCCTTCCTGTAGACAGGTTTTGACCATAACTTGATTGCCTACTCAGCAACAGCAATAGCATAAACCAGAATATAGATACCCTTATGCTCATTTATCAGTTTTGCAAAGAAATACAGATTAAAAGGTGACAGCGTTTGCTGTACCGATTATGGTACTGTTGGTAACATTGGGTTTAGCTGGCTTAGGATTTATGGTTACATTATGATCAATAATTTGTGGGCAATATTTGTTGCCATTGATTAAATAGCCAACCTTTAAGCGATAGGTTTTAGTACCTGCTGTTGGGTTAACCGGAGTATAATCCTTCGAATTTTCGCCCACTATTATATTTTCCACTCCTCCTGATAATGTATACCACTGATAAGCTATTGTGCTGATGATCGGATCTTCCGGATTTACAACACTACCAACCTGTTGTACGGGGCTTTCTATACAAAAGTTTGCAGGAGTAAAACTTGGCAACAATGGTTTGAGCACGTAAACAGGAATCTCCTGCATATCAGATTCACAGGAGGCTGGAGCAGTAGACTTTGTACTCAGGTAATAATATCCTGTTTTCAAATCTGCCGCAGGAATCTTATTGCCAGCAACCAAAGGAATAACTGTTGCTGGAGTGGTAGTTTGTGATGCACTATATTTCACTACCCAGTTTTCATTTGCAGCTGGTGCAGGGAGTGTCAAATCTGAACCCTCGCAAAATAAATTTACCCCCGGCGTAGTTGGAACCACTTGTGCAATAACTGTACTTTGTATGCAAAGTATAATTAGCGGGATGAACAGGATTTTAGTTATCAGGAACTTCTTCATAAAAATTAATTAGTACTTTAATATTGTGAGGTTACAGGCACCGGAACATGGGGCACCAATGGTTTAGGTTTTATATCAACGTTAAAATTGAATTGGTTTTTACATCCATTTGAGGTCTTGATTGTCAAAATGGCTGAATGACTACCGACAGTTGCATCCAAAGGAATATTCAGCGGTATATCTCCTGGGGGGAATCCCTGGTCAATAACATTCGAAAAACCTGCTGAATTCCAATTAATACTATAAGAAATTGGATTATTCATCAAATTGGAATACGATAATGCAGCCATGTTCGTTCCTTCGCAAATCACCGGATCTGCAAAAAGGGTTAATGAGGGCAATGGATTAATTTTAATTTTTCCTTCAAAGTTAATCGCAGCACCTGAAGTGCCAATAACGTTATAACTAACCGAAGGGCCTGCAACAGTTGGAGTGCCGCTAATCGTTAGCACGCTGTTAACAGGATTATATACAAAGCCGAGTCCCGCTGGCAGCCCATGAACATTAACAGCTGTTGTGTTTGGTAAAATATTATATACGATTGGCGCAATGGGATTGTCAACGCAAGTTTCTGTATCAGCAGGTTTTGTAGAAGTTGATACTGAACGATGATCATTATTAATTACCAAATCGGGCTGTGGCCCACTAATGGTTACTGTATTGGTGTTCAAACCAGTTTGGATTACCTTAGCAGTGATATCAAGTTTGGCAATACCATTTATTCCTAACTGGCCAATACTCCAGATTCCCGTTACAGGATCATACATGGTTCCCGTAGAAGCAATACTTGATACATAACTGTAGCCAGCAGGGAGTTTATCCATTACTAAAACATCAACAGCAATACCATTTCCCAAATTTTCGGCTTTTAAGTTGAAGACAACATTACTGTTTAAATCAGGATAAGCAATGTCAACGCTTTTTGTAATGGCGCGATCTATAACACAAACAGAAACCTTAACCGGAAGAGAGGGAGCACTGAGCCCGCAATCGAGCTGATAGGTTAAACTATAACTTCCAGAAACTGTAGCAAGATAAGAGTCACTATTAGCCCCATCTATTGGAAGATCATTCAGATACCACTGATAGGGCGCTGCGTTCGGCACGGCCACAAGTTTAACTGAGGCACAATTTTCATCAACAATTACAGGCTGTTCTGCCTTTTCTGGAAATCTGGAAATAAAGTTCGACATCGATGAAGCGCTACTTTGTTGAACCATTGAAACAGTAAGGCGCTCAGTACTCGATATTGAAATATTTTTTGGAGATCCGATTTGAGCGCTGGTGAAACTTATTAGAGACAGGCCTGAGCTGCCTAAAGGTTTACGAACACCTACTGCAGCGATAGTTTCGATATCCTTATTAGTATAGTTGGTACCTCCCCCCTGAGTTGTTAAATATATTTTGTCGGGGTTTTTGGTTACAATGTATCCAAAATATGGAAGATCCGAAGCGCCACTATAAGATGTAAATTTAGTTGTTTCAACACTCTTCGATCCTGAACAGGCAGAGATAGGTGCTAAGGTAGCGATATCTACCTCGCAACCTCCACCATATGAGATACCCGCGGTGCCGGAGAAAACCTCTATATTTTTATCAGCAGATATGAAAGAAGAGGAATATCTGCCTGTATTTGAACTTATATTATACGCTCCATTCAGATAACCATGATTAAACGTTACCTTATTACCCGCTGCCACCAAAGTATAGTTGTTTTTAGATTTTTCCATACCATTAGCATCGAAATGAGTTACAACTACCTTCGTATTAGGCTCTACAGCTATAATGGTGGATTGCTCTGCGACGATATTCCCCTCTCCCCTAACAATCACATATTCTTTTCCTAAGGATGCTACTGGTGGAATGGGGTTAAATGTGCCGTCGCCACAGCCCCTGGGTGCATCAAGCATAGCACCTGTATTCATTACCGCCTGATCTGATGACTCGATTAATGTACCTATAGGCGTTTTAAACAAATAGCTCTGTCCCGCATTCAGGGTTGCTACAACCACACCTCCTATTTTCACAACTGTATTGTTTTCAATGGCCATAATGCTATAAATAGGTTGTGTAGGCGTACCGGACAGGTTTCCAGCCCGATAATAGCCTACCCGAAATGATTTGCCTATCGCCGCGTCGCCAAAACTGAAGAGAGAAGCATTTCCTTTAATGTTGGCGTCATTGCCATCCGTTCCTAAATTATCAGATGCAATATTCCGTACGTTCACGGCAATGGATCCGGTTGCTTCTACAATTATGCCTCCACCTGTAATTACAGTATTAAGGTTAAATGCTGGTGCATTTTTTGGTAAACCAGAAAAAGTATGAATAAAAGGGGTATTCTGAGATACAGTGAAATTGGTTAGGAATGTTCCATCACTCTTTTTTATTGTTCCGCTAACGGGTACCGAACTACTGGTAGTAATTACAATTTCGTTTGCCTTGCTCCAGTATTGCCAGGGAGCAGGAGCAATATAATGTTTAGAATAGCTGGGCGGTAGGAACAGGTTCTTTTTAGAGCCATTAACATCTGACAAAAATATTGGGGTAGCACCGATTACTTTTGTTAGCGTTAACAAAAAAATAAGGAACCCTGCAAAATTAATCCGCAAAAACATTTTGTGCATTACCATTCTAACTGCTCCTTAAAACACAATAAATACCCACAGATTTACACTGGCAATGTAAAGAGCCAGATAAATCTGAAAAATGATTTATAATTGATCTGCTGAAAAATCAATTATTCCAGAAAATTAGGAGTTGGTTTTAAGGGAATCTTAAGGTCGAAATTAACAAAAAAGAAACAGAAAATATTTACGACAAGACATTCACTAACAAATACTTAGCACATAAAAAAAGCCCTGTATTTGTACAAATACAGGGCTTTTTTTAAAAACTTTGTTTCATATGGTTATTGGTATATTTCCAAATAATCTCTCCATAAAAAAAATAAACGTTTATTTTTCATGCAAAACTTTGAAAATGGTGCTATTTACTTTTAAAAATACAAATACCTAAAGGTGGTAAGGTAACTTTTAAAGTATACTGTTGTCCATTATATTCTTGCTCAGCAGGTGTGAGGTCGCCAGTATTTAATTTCCCGCTACCATAAAACGCTTCTGCATCGGTATTGAATATTTCTTTCCACTTGGTTTTAAAGGGAACGCCTATAGGATAGTTTTCCCGAACAACAGGGGTAAGATTTAGCGCAATTACCAGGGTATCTTTAGCATTTGGCCCCTTACGCATGTAGACAAATATCGACTCATTAGCATTATCTGCATCTATCCACTGAAATCCTTCATAACTAAAATTAAAGTGATGTAATGCCGGTTCTTTTCTCAAAAGATGATTTAGGGCCTTTACGGTTTCTTGCATGCCTTTATGAGGTGCATATTTCAATAAATGCCAATTTAAGGAAGATGTAAAATTCCATTCGCTGGTATCACCAAATTCATTACCCATGAAAAGAAGTTTAGCACCAGGATGCGTAAACATATAACCATACAAAGCCCTTAGATTGGCAAACTTTTGCCAATCGTCTCCTGGCATTTTATACAACATTGGCGATTTTCCATGAACCACTTCATCATGTGAAAAAGGTAACATAAAGTTCTCGGTAAAAGCATAAGTCATACTAAAACTCAGCTGATGATGATGATGTTTTCTGCCCAAAGGATCAACTTTGAAATATTTTTCAGTATCATTCATCCAGCCCATCATCCATTTCATTCCAAAACCTAAACCACCTGCATGCACCGGATGGGTAACTCCAGGATAGGTACTGCTTTCTTCAGCTATGGTTTGTACGCCTTCAAAATTACCATAAACAGCAACGTTCAAATCTTGTAAAAACTGAATAGCACCAAGGTTTTCACTACCACCATACTCATTGGTAGCCGAATCACCATCCTTTCTTGAAAAATCAAAATAGAGCATTGATGCTACCGCGTCAACTCTTAATCCATCCGCATGATATTGATCCAGCCAAAATAAAGCATTGCTAATGAGGAATGAACGAACTTCATTCCTATCATAATTAAAAATGTAAGATTTCCAATCCGGGTGAAAACCTTTACGCATATCGGCGTGCTCATAAAGATGCGTTCCATCAAATTCATAAAGTCCATGCCTATCTCCCGGAAAGTGTGAAGGGACCCAATCCAGTATAACAGCGATGTTGGCTTTATGTAATTCATCGATTAAGTACATCAGGTCTTGCGGAGATCCATAGCGTGAACTTGCGCCAAAGTATCCTGTAATTTGGTAACCCCAGCTCGGAAAATAAGGAAACTCCATTACCGGCATTAGCTCCACATGGGTAAAGCCCATGTCTTTAACGTAAGGCACTAATCTGGTTGCTATTTCCCTGCAATTCAGTACACGTTCAGGATTTCCCGGATCTCGTTCCCAGGAACCCAAATGAATTTCATATACAGAGATAGGTTGATCAAGTGCATTTAATTTCGCCCTTTTATTGAGCCAGGATTTATCTTTCCAGGTATAATCCGTATCCCAAACAATAGATGCGGTTTGAGGCGGATGCTCCCACCTGCGGGCGTAAGGATCTCCTTTTTCATGTTCCGACTCATCAAAGCCTTTAACAAAATACTTGTAAACCTCTCCTTTTTTTACATCTGGTATAAAACCCTCCCAAATCCCAGATTTATCCCATCTTTTATAAAGTGTATGGCTACCCCTGTTCCAACCATTAAAATTACCTACCACACTTACTTTTATTGCATTGGGTGCCCAAACAGCAAAGTAAGTTCCAGCCGTTTTTTCAACTTCCAGCAAGTGAGATCCCATTTTATTATACAATCGGAAGTGTTTTCCCACAAGAAAAAGATCTATATCATACTCACTGAAGAGACTATAAATCCAAACCGCTTGTGTTTTATCTATTTTCACAGAAGGTGTGTTCTTTTTGGCTGGAACTTTTTTAGATGTTG
This sequence comes from Pedobacter sp., assembly GCF_965279535.1. Lineage (NCBI taxonomy): Bacteria > Pseudomonadati > Bacteroidota > Sphingobacteriia > Sphingobacteriales > Sphingobacteriaceae > Pedobacter > Pedobacter sp. The sequence goes on along the minus strand of NZ_OZ257244.1, from coordinate 4,431,178 downwards.
GCATATGTTGTTGGCTAGATAGATTAAGCCCCAGGTACTAAACAGTACTTGGGGCTAAAAGATTTACAAAGTTGAAATCTGTATTTCTGTGAAGTTTTTATTACACTTAAAGTGTAATATGTGTTGATCATCAGTATAAAAATCCTTAATTTCCTTACTATCGACCACAATTTTCTTTACCTGAAACTTTATTCCGGCAACATTACAGGCATAAAGCTCATAATTTGGCGTATAAAGTCCATCACTTCGTTGGTTAATTTTTAATTGTTCTGTATCGCCTTTTACTGTGAACCGCTTTTCAAGGTAGATATCCTGCTCATAAGCAAAAGTATCACCATGATCTTCGTACATGTAAGAGTTTACTTCGTAATCGCTATAGTAAATATTTAATGCCACTTCTGTAATGGCTTTTTCATCAACATATTGCATTACCGGGTATTCAGGAATAACTGAACCTGCACGAACAAAGATTGGCATGCTGTCAATTTTAGCTTCCACAGTATATTCATTTTCACCCACCAGTACTTCATTTGTCCAGAAATTATACCAGGTACCTTTAGGAAGGTAAACCTTTCGTGATATAGCTCCCTGCTCTAAAACAGGGCATATCAATAATTTATCTCCATAAGTAAATTCATCCTGACGGAAACTGTTGCTGATATTCTCTTGTTCGAGCATGACCAATGGTCTTAAGATAGGGAAACCATAACGGTGATGCTCCCAGAAAACCGAATATAAATAAGGCATTAAACGATACCTTAGTTCAATGAACTTACGGTTAATATCTTCAAAAAACTCTCCAAAACTCCATGGCTCTCTTTCAGCGGTATCACCTGCGGAGTGGGCACGCATAAACGGCGAGAACGTTCCCAATTGAATCCAACGCGTAAATAATTCGCCATCAGGTTCTCCGCTAAAACCGCCAATATCCGTACCACAGAACGGAACACCTGATACCGAAAGCCGCTGGCATTGAATATTACCAATTTTTAAATGTTCCCAGGTAGCGATATTGTCACCCGTCCATACACTTGCAAAACGCTGCATACCAGAATAACCAGCCCTAGTAATGGTAAACGGACGCTTGTTGCGCATCAGTTTTTTCAATCCCTCATAAGTTGAACGCACCATCTGCATACCGTATACATTATGGGCTTTACGGTGAGAACCCCTGTAACCGTCGTAATTATGGCGTACATCGTTAGGAAAAGTACCCGATCCAAAAACAGCTGGTTCATTCATGTCATTCCAAAAACCTGCCACACCCATATCTACAAATTCCTTGTACAAATTGCCCCACCAGGTTCTCACTTTAGGATTGGTAAAATCGGGAAATTGGCAGCGGCCTGGCCATACATGACCTTCCATATAGTAATCGTCGCTTCGGCGACAGAAAAATCTTTTCTCTTTACCTTCCTTAAATACCCAGTAGTCGTCATCTACTTTTATTCCCGGGTCTATCATCACAACGGTCTTAAAACCGTCATCTGATAAATCTTTGATCATCTTTCTTGGATCCGGAAAATATTTTTTGTTCCAGGTAAAGCAACGGTACCCATCCATATAATCTATATCCAGATAGATAGCATCACAAGGGATTTTCCGTTCCCTGAAATTCCTTGCAATATCCCTTACTTTAGATTCAGGATAATAACTCCAACGGCACTGTTGATAGCCCAATGTCCATTTTGGTGGCATAGGATGGGTTCCTGTTAAACTTGCATACCGCTTAACCACATCCATCATATGTGGCCCGTGAATGTAATAGTATTGCAGTTCACCACCATCAGACCAAAAGCTGGTTTTATTCACATCTTCTCCACCAAAATCGAAATATGATTTAAAGGTGTTATCGAAGAATATTCCGTATGCAGCCTGATTGTGCAAGCCAATATAAAAAGGAATTGTTCTATACAAAGGGTCCTGATTCCAACCGTAAGAATACGCATCAGTATTCCAGTTTTCAAATCGGCGGCCACGAAGGTTAAAATTGCCTGATTTATCTCCCAAACCAAAGAAATTCTCTTCCGGGTGACATTTTTTAGTGGCAAAAATATAGTATCCACCAAAATCTACATTCTCTTCCCAGTGCATTGAATTGGCCTCATCTACCATCACCAAGTTGGTAATGTTATCGTGAAATGAGATATGAAAATTGGCTTTTTCTATTTTACAAGTTACTGCATGTGTAGATATGGCGTAATGATCATCATGCTCCTGCATTTTAAATACAGATACCTTTTGGTCTACCTCAGGAACAGCATATGAAAAATCATCCAGAAAAACACCATGTGGGGCTAACCTTACACGAATGATATCGTCACTTACCACCCTGATTTCAACCCTGGCATCTCCATCCGAAAAATAGAACCGGTTTCCTTCTTTTTTTACCTTTTTTACCGAACCCAGGTATTGTTTTACAATTGGCTTTATTGATATGTCAACAGGGTTGTTTAAGTGCTGTATTTCTTGCTCTTTTTCAATTAAATCCCCTATTTCCTCTTGTTTGTCGTTTTGCGATTCCATCCTATTTATTTCAAAAATTTATAATGATTTTTTGCTCTTAAACCGGGATGTGCTTAAGAAAGTACTATAATACAAATATTTTACAAAAGATGGCCGGAATAAATCAATAAAAAAGCCCTCTGTACTTTTTAAGTAAGAGGGCTCCTGAGATGAATAAGTATCTTATGGGTTAAAGGAAACGGCAAGGTAATATATTGCACCTGCTGAAGGGTTACCATATGAGGTGAAATAGTATTTATTCAAAATATTTGAACCGCCCAATTTAACTACTGACATTACCGAAGGAATTTTCAAGCTTATTTGTGCATCTAATGAACTGTATGCAGGCACCTGACCTGATGCAAATGATGAATTCCAGTAGAATTGATCTTGCCAGCGATACGCTACATTAAATCCGAAATTTTTAACAATTTCTTTATTTCCAAATCCAAGGTTGTATCTGATTTTTGGGGTATTGAAATCGTTAATATAATTTACAGGTAAATCGCCAATTTCATTGTAAGATACGTTACCGCTAATGTTATATTTTCCTATCAGGTAATCTAAACCCAACGCAGCTCCATAAGATTTAACCTCACCTTCTGCATTAACAGGTACACCAAATTTAACAAAGCTGCCATTAACATTTTGATACACATCTACAGCAGTAATAAAATCTTTGTAGATGTTGTAATAACCATAAGCATCTACTAATAAATTGGGAAGTACCAATCCTTTATACCCCAACTCATAAGACTGTACACTTTCAGGGCGTACGCCTCGTGCATCAAAATTATATTGTTGCAATACCGCCGGATTTGGAGCTCCTGTTGTTGCAGCAGAAGCCAGGTAGGCACGATAACTAACATCGGTATAAGCTTTGTTGTTATAAAGATTATACTTGGTAAGGATTTCTGGTAAACCACCGATCAGCCTTTGAGTACCTCCACCAACTGATAAATCTATATATTGGTTTTGTGTTGTTGGGTTACGGTAACCAGTTTGATAAGAAACGCGGATATTATTATTTTTAGCTACAGTAAAAACACCTGTTACCCTTGGTGTAAATCTGCCTTCAAAGTTCTGGCTTTTATCATAACGTCCAGCGAAAGTGAATTTCACTTTATCATTGAAAAATTTCTTTCCGATTTGTGCGAAGCCTCCGTACTCTTTAATATCTATTTCACGATTCAAATCATCGAATATGGTTCCGGCAGAATTCAGATCATAAATTCTATATGAAGCACCCACCTGAAATTCTACAACTTTATTTAAAAGATTAGTGAAATTATACAATCCTTCATAGTGATACAGATTCGTTTTATCATCGAATTTTGCACCATAAATGCCTTTGCTTGGGTCTGAAGCACTAATGGTGGTGTTCATAATCTGCTCTTTTGCATTTAGAAACTGCTGTGAGCCCGGAGCAAAATAAGCACTACCACCTGTTGAGGCAGAGTTAGCTGCATTTCTGGCCGCTGCATGAGCTTGTACATCGCTTAAACCCAATGATCTTGCGCCAACGTAATTTCCTACATACTCTGGAAACCAGGCCTGAGATACTTTTGATTTTTCATTGATATAGCTTCCTAAAACTGAAGATATATAAGAATCACCCGAACGTTCCTGAGTGGTATAACCACGCAACATAAAATCTTCACCCTTCAATTCCAGTTTGTATTGACCTATGTTGAAATTACGTAAAGAATACCGGTCTGATCCGGTATAAACTGATGTACCTGTACCCCAGTTAGCTTGAAAAGTTGCCTGAACAGTTTTGGAAATATTGTAGTACATACCTCCTGAAAGCTTTAATGATTTGGTATTATAATCTACTAAATCGGCTTCCTGATAACCATTACGCGTTACATTTTGGTTAGGGATTAAACCTGGTGTATTAATACCTAAATAAAAAGGTCGGGTTTGTGCGTTGGTAGAAAGGAAATTTACAATCTGCGCTTGTGTGGGCACTCCACCACCTGTGGCCAAACCATAATTTTTAATATAAGTTGCTGTTCCTGTGGCCAGTACACTTTGAGCCACATTTCTCATGTTCTGACTTAACTCATCACCATAAGTATTGATACCATCATAATTCGGATCAGATTCTCTTGTCCCCGATTTTTCTGTACGTGCATTGCGGTCAAAATTGGTATAATTGTTTCCAAACCAATCTTTTGCCTGCAAGAAAGAAAATGCCCCTTTAATACCGAATTTATTGTTCCATGATTTCGCTAAACGTACGTCCAACTGATTAAATGGCTGCACACTGCTATTATCATCATTTACGTGATTCACACCTGTTTTATATTGAAAACTAGCACCCTGATATTTAAAAGGATCTTTAGAAGTCATTAACAAAGTACCGTTAATCCCTCCTGCACCATACAATGCTGATGCTGCTCCTGGTAAAAGCTCTACATTATCTACATCCAGTTCTGTAATACCTACAATGTTACCAACCGAAAAGTTTAAGCCGGGAGCCTGGTTATCCATTCCATCAATAAACTGATTAAAACGAGTATTACCATTTGAATTAAACCCTCTGGTGTTAATTGACTTAAAGGTTAAACTCTGCATACTGCTTTCTACCCCCTTCATGTTGTTCAGGGCATCATAAAATGATGGAGCTGCAATTTCTCTGATAGATGCTGCACTCATTCTTTCGATAGAAACCGGAGATTCTAAAATTCTTTCCGGTGTTCTGGAAGCAGAAACGACAACATCCCCGCCTAACACTACGGCCGTTTCAATTTCAATATTAATACCAGTTGTACTACCTGTAATTTGTTGTTCTACGGTACCATAACCAACGTAAGATGCTACTAAAGTAAAAGGAACCTTGGCTGAAGTAGTGAAAGAAAAAGAACCATTTGCCGTAGAGGCGGTACCACCTGATTGCCCCCTGATGGTTAAACTTACACCGGCTAGTCCTTCTTTGCTCTGCTTATCTTTAACGGTTCCGCTAACCGTTATATTCTGTGCCTGTGCAACAAAATTAAAGCTGCACATCAATAAAAACACATAAAAGATCTGGGTAAAAGTTCTGCTCATAAATGATATAGTTTGGTTATCGGTTAATTAGTTACATAAACTTAGGTGCTTTTTTTTAATTTAACAAATTATGTTTGCATAATAATTATAAATCAATTTTATAATTTTGATTGATATGCAGTTTGTTGTAATTTGCATATCTTCTAATCTTATCCCAATTATTGAGATCGAATTTTTGGCTAACCATATGAATAAAATCAAAGCGCTTTTCTGCATCATTATCCCAGTTGCTCTGGCCTTTCTGTTTAACACGAAGATTGGCAGTACCCCTCCCCTCTTAAAGTTTTTAAATCCTTTCCGGGGATTTTGGCAAAATGCCGAAAACAATCACTTTATGTTTAACCATAAAACCAAGATAAAAGGAGCCATAGACGAGATTGAAATTGTATTCGACGACCGGATGATCCCACATATTTTTGCTAAAAACGACCATGATCTTTACCTTGCTCAGGGCTATGTAACGGCTATGCACCGCCTTTGGCAAATGGATTTCCAAACCCGGTTTGCTGCCGGAAGAATCAGCGAGGTGGTGGGCGACAAGGCCATAGAAGTAGACCGCTATCAGCGTCGGATGGGTATGGTGTATGGAGCAGAAAACTCCCTCAAGGGAATGATGTCCGATCCTAAAGCTAAAGAAATGATCCTGGCCTATACGGATGGGATAAATGCTTACATTAAAACGCTATCTAAAGCTAATTATCCTATTGAATATAAAATATTAGATTTCAAACCTGAAAACTGGACACCCATTAAATGTGCATTGCTGTTAAAGCAGATGTCTGCAGTATTGGCCATGGGTTCTGATGAATTCTACATGACAAATATTTTAAAGAAATTTGGCCCTGAAATAACCAAAGATCTTTTTCCGGATTATCCTTTCCGCGAAGACCCTATTATTCCTGTGGGTACTAAATGGGATTTCTCTCCGCTTCCCATTCCGGAAACACCAAAAAGCTTTACCGATGCCCAAACCGGACAAGTAAGAACGAAAGAAAAAGTAGAGGGGATTGGCAGTAATAACTGGGCATTATCCGGAACAAAAACTGCATCCGGATTTCCAATTTTGGCTAACGACCCTCATTTAGACCTCACTTTACCTTCTATTTGGTACCAGATTCAATTACATGCTCCCGGAGTAAACACTTATGGCGTTTCCTTGCCAGGGGCACCCGGGGTTATTATCGGCTTTAATCAAAAGATTGCCTGGGGAGTAACCAATGTAGCTGCTGATGTTTTAGACTTTTATGAAATTAAATTTAAAGACAACTCCCACCAGGAATACTGGTATAATAATCAATGGAAAAAAACAACACAACGTGTAGAAACGATCAAAATCAGGGGTGGAAAGGATGAGCTGGATACGGTTTATTACACACACCAGGGACCTGTAGTTTATTTCCAGAAACCTATGTACAGCAAAGCAAATAATGTACCTGTAGGTGATGCTTTACGATGGATAGCGCATGAAGAATCGAATGAGCTAATGACCTTCTATTATCTTAACAGGGGGAAAAATTATGCAGATTATCGCAAAGCTTTAACTTTTTATACTGCTCCGGCACAGAACTTTGTATTTGCCAGTGTAGATAACGATATTGCTATAACGCCTAATGGTAAATTCCCGTTAAAATGGAAAGACCAGGGAAAATTTATTCTTGATGGTACCGACCCTGCCTACGATTGGCATGGATGGATTCCGGCAAATCAAAATCCAACGGTAAAAAATCCAGCCAGGGGTTTTGTTAGCTCTGCCAATCAGTCTTCTACTGATCAGTCTTACCCATATTACATTAATTGGGAGTTTTCTCCTTATGAACGTGGCAAGCGTATTAATGACCGACTTGCATCAATGAATAAAGCCACTGCAGATAGTATCAGACTCATGCAAACCGATAACTATAGCATTATGGCTCAAAATTTAATCCCGGCTTTAGTACCAATGGTAAATGCAGATCAGCTTAATGCCACCCAAAAAGAAGCTTTAGGATACCTTGGCAGGTGGAATAAACGCTATGATGCAGAAGAGATTGCAGCAAGCATCTTCGAAATCTGGACCAAACGCTTATCTTTTGATATCTGGCATGATGAATTTGATGTAGATGGCGTTCCTATGCGCTACCCTTCAAGAGACAGAACAGTTGAAATGATCTTAAACTACCCTACTGCCAGGTGGTACGACAACATCAATACTCCTCAAAATGAAACACTTGCATATTGGGTAAATGAATCTTTTAAGTTTAGCTGCGATAGTTTAGAACGTAAGTTCGGACCAATTAACAAAGATTGGAACTGGGGTAATGTTAAAGGGAGCAATGTTCCCCATTTAGCCAAAATACCGGGTTTTGGTTCTAAAACCTTATTAATTGGCGGCGCAAAGAGTACCATTAACGCGCTGGGCGAATCTAATGGTCCTTCCTGGAGAATGGTTATCGAGCTAGGGAAAACCCCGAAAGGACATGGCGTATACCCGGGCGGGCAATCCGGAAATCCAGGCAGTAAATTTTACGACAATATGGTTGATACCTGGGCAAATGGTAAACTTTACGATCTCTTTTATATGCAAAGCCCTGATGATCGTTCGGGCACAGTTATTTCTCGTTTAAAAATATCAAAAAAATAAAAAATGGTCTTTATTGCTATATTAATCATCTGTTTCCTGCTTCAAATGGTAGCGCCCTGGTGGGTTATTATTGTCATTGCCTTCGCCACCTGTGGCATCATTGGTAAAACCGGAAAAATTGCCTTTTGGCAATCGTTCTTAGCCATCTTTCTGCTTTGGATAGGCTACGCGTTATTTAAAAGCCTGCCAAATGATAATGTTTTGGCCAGCCGGGTAGCGGTTACGACGGGTATTAAACTCTGGTGGGCTTTACTGTTGGTTACCGGAATTTTGAGTGGCCTGGCCGCCGGAATAAGCGGATATTGCGGGTATCAGTTTCGCATGGCCATGCTGGCAAAAAAAACTGACGAAAAAATAGCATAATGCTTTGTATTTTTGCGAGGTGAGCATTACTTCCAAAGCCATTTTTTCCAATCATTCAGCCGCTGAGTTTAGCGGGCAGGCATTAGAGATTTTTAATTTCCAAGCCATAAACTGTGCTGTTTACCATCAATATATTCATCACCTGGGTGTGCGTATTGAACAGGTTAAAAATATTGAGCAAATCCCGTTTTTACCAATCAGTTTTTTTAAAAGCCATTCCATTTTAAGTACTACTGCCCCTGTTGAAGTAACCTTTAGCAGTTCTGGCACCACAGGAATGAGTCAAAGTAATCATCTGGTGACCGATGTAAAGCTATACGAACAGAGTTACCTGCAGGCTTTTAATCAATTTTATGGAAATATTGAAGAATACTGTTTCCTGGCACTTTTACCTTCCTATCAGGAAAGAACTGGTTCATCTTTAATTTATATGGTAGATGACCTGATTCAGAAAAGCAAACATCCCCAAAGCGGTTACTTTTTGTACAATCATGATGATCTGTTTTCAACCCTGAAAGATTTAAAAAACCGTAAGCAAAAAACCGTACTGATAGGTGTTACCTATGCCTTGCTTGATTTTATTGAACAGTATGAGATCCATTTCCCCGAATTGGTGGTTATGGAAACAGGGGGAATGAAGGGGAAACGAAAAGAAATGGTAAGGGAAGAATTACATGAACAGCTTACAAAAGGCTTTGGTGTTGCGGCTATACACAGTGAGTATGGTATGACAGAGCTATTATCTCAAGCCTATTCGCTTGGTGATGGTATTTTTCATTGCCCGGATTGGATGCGGGTGCTTATTCGCGATACAAATGATCCATTAAGCTTAATCGAAAAAGGTAGAACCGGAGGAATCAATGTAATTGATTTGGCCAACATCAATTCCTGTTCGTTCATCGCTACGCAAGATTTAGGAAGAATTAATCCGGATGGAAGTTTTGAAGTACTCGGAAGATTCGACAATGCCGATATCAGGGGTTGTAATCTTTTGGTTCAGTAATTACAATAACCGGGCATCAAAACTGAATGTTTTTACATCAATAACCCGGATTTCAGCAGCAAGTGGGTGAGTAACATTCATCAGATAGTTAAACTCATCTTCAATAATTGCCGAGGGTACTTTTAACAAAAGTTTATCATTCTGCTTCACGAAGTTATCTCCAATCTGCTGAAGTACCAATCCTGAAGGATAATTCCTCCAGTTTTCTGGCAGTTCCCCGATATTTACCACTTGGATACTCTGCTCAGGTAATTCAAAACTGGTTAAACAAAAGTTAAGATTATTATTCAGGTTATTCATATTAACCAATACTTCGAGCGCGGCCAATGCCCTGCTAGAAGCCATATAATGAATAGGCACCCCTACTGAATTCCAACGCCCGCCGAAAAGCTTAGCCCCGGTTCCACTCGTATCTTTTGAATGTTTACAGTGTGAAATCCTATATAATATCATTTAGCTAAACACACCATAATCTAAACGGCCTAAAACCTGTAAAACCAACTCAAATCCTATAGAAGTATCTAATAATTGGAGAGGGATTTCGTCATTTAGTGCCCGATTAGGTTGACGCATCCAGATATTAAAAGCTTCGGCACTACCTAATACAATTATACCCCGTTCGTATAAACGGGCTAATTCGATAACACGATCTGCATGCTCTGTTTTTACTAAAGTGGTTGGTGCATACCTTTGTAAGGTTCTTTCGGAAATGTGCAGCACGGCAGATATCTCTTCGAGTGTAAGTGTAATTTGCTTGGCTAGCTGTGTAATTGATTTCTTAGAAATACCCTTTCGTGCCAGTTGAAGCAAATCAAAGGTTGTTGGTGAAGCAGTTTGTTTACCAAAAATTCCAAACATCGGAATGGCTGGATCTGCCCCATAAACGGCTAATGGTTCTTCTAAAAGCGATATATCCTGAACTTGTTTTTTCATAACCCGACAACAATACACCAATATACACATTTTGTCTGATTAAAACAAAAAGATTGACTTGAGCGTTAAGAAGTCCAAACCAAAAAAAACGCCCAATTTTCATTGAGCGTTTCTAAAAATTATTCGGCGATTAAAAGGAAATAATTTCTTCGCCCTTTTTGAACTACAATAAATTTATCATTTATCAAATGTGAAGAATTAAAAATAGATGAAGCATCAACTACCTTTTCTTTATTGACCGACACACCGCCCCCTTGAATTAGCTTTTTAGTTTCACCCTTTGAAGCAAAAACAGCGGCCTTTTCAGCCAATAATGTTGCAGCATCTAACCCACCCTTTAACTCATCCTTAGAGATTTTAAATTGAGGGATTCCTTCAAACATTTCTAATACCTGATTTTCAGATAACGTCTTCAAAAACTCCAATGAGCTATTTCCAAACAAGAATTCAGAGGTTTTAATTGCTGTTTCCAAAGCTTCAACAGAGTGCGTTTTAATGGTAATATCCTCTGCCAATGCTTTTTGGAGAATCCTTAAATGAGGCGCTGCATCGTGCTCAGCTTCTAAAGCTTCAATTTCAGCTTTCGTTTTTAAGGTAAAAATTCTGATCCATTTTTTCACATCATCATCAGATGCATTTAACCAGAATTGGTAGAACTTATATGGAGAAGTTTTCTCCGGATCAAGCCACACCGCACCACTTTCAGTTTTTCCAAACTTAGTGCCATCAGCCTTTTTAATTAACTGTGTAGTAATGGCATAAGCTGTTCCGCCATCCTTTCTTCTGATTAATTCTGTTCCGGTAACAATATTCCCCCATTGATCGGAGCCTCCCATTTGTACGAGGCAATTGTTATTTTTCCATAAATAATAGAAATCGTATCCTTGTATCAACTGATAGCAGAATTCGGTAAAAGAAAGTCCAGAATCACCTTCTAAACGCCTCTTAACACTATCTTTTGCCATCATATAGTTAACAGTAATGTGCTTACCCACATCACGGATAAAAGTAAAAAGGTTCATATCTTTAAACCAATCCGCATTGTTAACCATTACTGCTCCATTTCCACCTTCTTCAAATTTCAGAAATTTAGCCAACTGGCGTTTCATTCCTTTAAGGTTATGTTCGATCATCTCCTCAGTTTGAAGATTCCTTTCGTCTGATTTGCCAGAAGGATCTCCAACCATTCCGGTTGCACCACCAACCAAAGCAAAAGGCTTATGTCCGGCGTTTTGAAAATGGATTAAAGTCATGATCTGAGTTAAGTGTCCTACATGCAATGAATCAGCCGTTGGGTCAAATCCAATATAACCAGAAGTCATACCTTCATTTAACTTTTCCTCTGTATTCGGCATAATATCATGTAGCATGCCACGCCACTTTAACTCTTCAACAAAATTCGTCATTGTACAAACACATTAATTATTGTGCGTGCAAAGATAAAATTTTAGCTTAGTTTAAAACAAATTAGTTATCGTGTAAAACATTGTTCAATGTTATCTTTTTATTTCTTCCTGTTTTGTAGAAGTATTACCTTGCAACATGAACTTCTTATCCCATTATTATTTTGATAGGTTAACTACAGATTCTTGTGTAGTGATGGGAACGGTATTGCCTGATCTTGTCAAAAACGCATCAAAGGATAGTAACCTGTATCCTCAGAAAAATGAGTTTCTATTTTTAGGTAATCCGAATGAGGAAGCACTTCTTCGGGGATGGAAGAGGCACCTTGCTGTTGATTTACACTTTCATTCATCTGCATTCTTTTTAGAAAAAACCACAGAGCTGAAGCTTTTGATAAAACCTATTGCAGAAAATACAGCTGTAAGGCCTTCCTTTCTGGCCCACATTGGTTTAGAATTACTGTTAGATCATTTGCTCATTGAACATAACCTGCTACAGGTGAACCATTTTTACGACCACCTGGTTGCCGCCAATAATGATGCCCTTGTTGACTTTCTGGAACACTGTGGTTTAAGGGACCAAAGTAAGTTCTATCAGTTCCTGGCGGGTTTTATCAGCAGCAAATATTTATTAAGCTACCAGAAGTTAGAAAACATCAGTTATGCTTTAAACAGAATCTGCATGCGGCTATGGCCTGAAACGCTCAATGAAAAGCAACTCCAGCAACTCACCTTTGCCCTTAGTATTTTTAAGGAGGCTTTAGAAAAAGATTTCATGGAGATTTTCTACGATATTGAGCAAAAATTAGTTTAAATTCTCTTCACATTATCTGATAAATCCCATTCATAGTTTTTCAAACCTCGAAAATCAGTTTATCTTTGTTTCATGTCGCTACTTGCTATAAAAGAAGAAATGGATGCCCTGGTTGCAGAGCTAAACCAGCACAATTATAATTACTATGTTTTGGCTATGCCTACCATAGGTGATTATGAATTTGATAAGAAACTTGCCCGTTTGGCGGAGCTGGAAAAATCAAATCCAGATTGTGCAGACCCTAATTCCCCTACTCAACGTGTTGGCGGTGATATTACAAAAAATTTCATCACTGTTAATCATAAATACCCCATGTTATCACTGGGGAATACTTATAACGAACAAGATCTTCGGGATTTTGATGAACGCATCCGTAAAGCAATAGGCGACAATTTCCAATACGTTTGCGAATTAAAATTTGATGGATTGTCTATCAGCTTAACATATGAGAACGGAAAACTTTTACGGGCGGTAACCCGTGGTGATGGTACCAAAGGTGATGATGTGACCAATAACGTAAAAACAATCCATACCATCCCACACCAGATTAAAACTCAGGCAGCTCCAGAGCACTTCGAGATTCGTGGTGAAATTTTCATGCATAAAGCGGCTTTCTTGCGACTAAACGCTGCAAGAGAGGAACTGGGAGAAATTCCTTATGCAAATCCAAGAAACTTTGCTTCAGGAACCATCAAAATGCAGGATAGTAAAGAAGTTGCCAAAAGACCACTAGATGGTTTTATCTATTTCCTTTACACCGACAAAAACGAATTTAAAAATCATTGGGAAAGCTTAAATGCGGTTAAAGACTGGGGATTTCATGTTTGTGAGCACAATAAACTAGTGAACAATATTGATGAGGTTTTAGCATTTATCCACCACTGGGAACAAGAAAGGTTTAAACTGAGCTACGACATTGACGGAATTGTAATTAAAGTAAACAGCTATGCCCAACAACAGGAATTAGGTTTTACGGCTAAATCTCCGCGTTGGGCCATTTCATATAAATACAAAGCTGCAGAAGTTCAAACCATACTCGAAAAAGTAACTTATCAGGTTGGCAGAACCGGGGCGGTTACACCTGTTGCTAACTTAAAACCTGTTTTATTGGCCGGAACTACGGTTAAAAGAGCTACGCTCCATAATGCAAATGAAATTGAGCGTTTAGATTTACATGAAGGTGATACCGTTTTTGTTGAGAAAGGTGGAGAAATTATCCCAAAAATTATTAAAGTTAATTTAGACGAACGCAAACCGGATTCGCCAAAGGTGGTATACCTGCATCATTGTCCGGAATGTGGCACCGAGTTGATCAGAAAGGAAGGTGAAGCCGTTCATTATTGTCCGAACGATGAGGGTTGTCCGCCACAAATTGTAGGTAAAATACAACATTTTATCTCACGCAAAGCGATGAATATCGACGGGCTGGGTGATGAAACAATTGAAACTTTTTTCAAGCATGACTTAGTTGCTCACATCAGTGATCTTTATACCTTACATAAAAAAGCTGATCAGCTGAAAACGCTCGATCGTTTTGGCGAACGCTCGATAGAAAACATGCTTTCAGGAATTGAAAAATCAAAAGAAATGCCTTTTGAGAAAGTTCTTTTCGGTTTAGGGATTCGTTATGTGGGAGAAACTGTAGCCAAAAAATTAGCAGCTGGTGTTAAAAATATCGACAATTTATCAAAAGCGACAGTAGAAGAATTGATCGCAATAGATGAAATTGGACAACGCATTGCCGAGAGTATTGTTGAATACTTTGCAAAAAATGAACATTTGCAGCAAATAGAATTATTAAAATTAGCAGGATTACGCTTCGAAATTGAAGAAAAGATAATTGAACTGGCCAGTGATACGCTTATTGGAAAAACATTCGTAATTTCGGGCGTTTTTGAGAAGTATAGTCGCGATGAACTAAAAGACCTGATTGAAGCCAATGGCGGGAAGATTTTAAGTGGTATTTCGGGTAAATTGAACTACCTGGTTGCGGGAGATAATATGGGCCCTTCAAAATTAGAAAAAGCGACTAAACTTAACATTCCGATCATCAGCGACGAAGAACTGATTAAAATGATTGGATGAAGAAATGACTGAATGAAAGGATGAATGAATTATAGAATGACTGAATGAGAGAATATTTGATTTGGCTTAGAAACATTCAATCATTCAAAACTCACTCATTCGACAATTAAATATTATAAATTAAAAAATGAACAAATTTCAGGGTACTGGTGTAGCATTAGTTACGCCTTTCAACGCAGATGGATCTGTTGATTATAACGGTTTAAAAAACCTGATTAATCATTTGATCGACGGAGGGATAGATTACCTCGTTTCTTTAGGTACAACCGGCGAAACAGCCACAATGACTAAGGACGAGAAGAAGAAGGTGTGGGCTTATACTGCTGAAATTAACAACAATAGACTGCCTTTAGTTGCCGGGATTGGCGGAAACGATACTTTAGCTGTTGCAAATGACATTAAATCTTTCGATGCATCGGGTTACAGTGCAATTTTATCTGTTAGCCCATATTATAACAAACCAACTCAGGAAGGCATTTATCAGCATTATAAATACTTAGCTGAAGTATCTCCTTTAGATTTGATTCTATATAACGTACCTGGTCGTACCGGAAGCAACATGAGTCCGGAAACTACCTGCAGATTGGCGCATGATTTTAAAAACATCATTGCCACAAAGGAAGCTTCGGGAAGTTTTGACCAGTTTAACCAGATCATGAGAGATAAACCTGCAGATTTCCTTTTAATCTCTGGTGACGATCCAATTACACTACCGATGATTGCTTTAGGTGCATCTGGTATTATTTCAGTAGTTGGGAATGCATTACCTAAACAGTTTTCTGATATGGTAAGGCTTTGCTTAAAAGGCGATTTTAAAAATGCTACAACGGCTCACTTAAGCCTAATCGAATTTACACGCCTTGCTTTTGCAGAAGGCAATCCGGCAGGAATTAAGGCTGCCTTGAAACTATTGGGTATTTGCGGTGACACTGTTAGACTTCCATTAGTTAAAGCCTCAGCAAGCTTAGAAGCGGCTATCGCTAAAGAAATCGATAAGTTGAGTCAATTAGCATAAATATAATAGGGAAATAAAAATCCCTAATTCCATAAAAAACAGAACAGATTGTTTGGTTTGCTAGAATAAGCATACTGATCAATCTGTTTTTTTTTGAGGTAAATAAAAAATTACAGAGACAAAAAAGCTCATTATCAAATGTTTGCCAGCAATAAATCTCCTCTCCCAATTACCTCAGGTCAAGTGTGTTAATTAATGTAATATATGCTAGCATAATTATTGTGTGTCAAAACGTACACACAAATAAAACACACATGAAAAAATTATTATTTATTGCCCTGATTGGCGCAACAGCCACTGGCTGTGCATTGCGGTCAAAGAATGTAGAAAAGCCAGATCCTATAATTGGGATGAGCCTGGAGGAATTTAAAACCGACTATCCCCGTGCAGGCTTGGTTTATCTGTCTGCCGATTCTGCTACCTATAAGGTTTACCGCATGTCTAACTCTGAATTATGGATAGACGATTACTATTATTTTGGCAAGGGCAGGCTCGCTAAATTTGAACAGAAAACTCACTTTTTTAATAAAAGTACGGTCAGTGTTGAGCGCAGTCTGTTGAGAAAAAATTAACATATAGAAAAGCCGCTGAAATTCAGCGGCTTTTCTAGTTATAAATATCTGGATTGCTTAAGCTTTGTTTTTAGTGTCTTGAACTTCCAAACGGATAGCTTGAGCTAAGTTTTTTAAATCTTGCATGCCTTTACGAACGCGGGTTCCAGCAGCGCTGTTACCTTTGTTATAAAACTTGTCTGCGTCAGCTTCTAAAGCCGCTACTAAACTTTTTACTTCTTCAAATTTTTTCATGTTTAAGTACTCCTATAATTTTAAAGGTTTGAGTTTTAATTATCTTACTCTAATTTAGAGGGTTTCATGAAATAAAAAAATTTTTAAATAAATAAAAAACATGCTCAAACAGTGTTTTTTTCCACATTTTGTGTATTTATAAACAAAAAACAGTCAAAAATAAAGGTCAACAAGCTGAAAAACAAACACTTAAAAATACATATCAACAAAAAAGCCGCTTTAAACTGGTTTAAAGCGGCCTTTACATCATCGTAATGGGTTATGCTGTTGCGAATTGATTTTCTTTATAATAACCGTTTTCTAATTTTTCGGCTACTTCGCTAAATGCGTCTAAAGTACGTTGAACATCTTCTAAAGTATGTACCGCTGTCGGAATCAACCGAAGCTCAATCATCCCCTTAGGGATAACCGGATATACTACGATTGAACAGAAAATACTATAGTTCTCTCTTAAATCGAACGTTATTGCAGTTGCATCGGATAATTCACCTTTTAAGAAAACCGGTGTAACCACTGAATCTGTTACACCTAAATCGAAACCGCGTTCGCGCAAACCTTTTTGTAAGGTTGTTGCAATTTCCCAAAGCTTATCTTTCAGTTCAGGTTTTGTTTTTAACAGCTCTAAACGTTTCAACAAACCAATAACCATTGGCATTGGAAGTGCCTTAGCAAAAGTTTGCGAACGCATGTTATATCTAAGGAAATTAGTGATTTCCTCAGTAGAGGCAACAAAAGCACCGATACCTGCCATTGATTTGGCAAATGTTCCGAAATAAACATCAATCCCGTCTATACAATCCTGAGCTTCGTGCGTACCTGCGCCGGTTTTACCCATTGTTCCGAAACCATGTGCATCATCAACCAGGATACGGAATTCGAATTCTTTTTTAAGATCAACAATTTCTTTAAGTTTACCTTGCGCGCCGCTCATACCAAAAACACCTTCAGTAATCAAAAGAATTCCACCTCCTGATTCGTTAGTTAATTTGGTTGCACGCTCCAATTGCTTACGGGCACTCTCAATATCATTGTGTTTGTAAACAAAGCGCTTACCCATGTGAAGACGCAATCCATCAATAATACAAGCATGCGATTCTGCATCATAAACGATAACATCATTTCTATCTACCAAGGTATCAATGATAGATACCATACCTTGATAACCGTAGTTTAACAAGAAAGCATCAGGTTTACCTACGAAAGCCGCGAGTTCCTGCTCTAATTGTTCGTGATATTTAGAGTTACCACTCATCATTCGGGCACCCATAGGATATGCCATACCAAATTGAGCTGCTGCCTCTTCATCTGCTTTTCTAACCTCAGGATGGTTGGCTAAACCTAAATAGTTATTTAAACTCCAAACCAAGTGCTCTTTTCCACGAAATTGCATGTGTGGCGCAATCTCTCCCTCTAATTTTGGAAATGAGAAATACCCATGAGACCATTTCTGGTGCTGACCAAGAGGGCCCATGTGTTTCGTTATCTTATCAAATATATCCAATGTATTATGTATTTATTGTACTTAAAATTTTGCGAATTTAAGGTTTATTCGGCTTAAAATCAACCGAATCTAGGTGGTGCATGGTAATTTAAACATTTTTAACGAGCCAATATTATGCCAAAAAAGCCTTAACAATTAAGTTAAGGCTTTAAAGTATAGTCGATTCGATCTAATCCACATTATCGTGTAAGAAAGAATTGTTCGGTCTGATTTCTGTTCCGCCGTCCTGATCATTGCTCAAGGTAAAACGACTCACCTGTGATTCTGATGAATGCTGAACTTGTTGCAATTGCATTTGCTTACGTTTATATGCAGGTTCATTCTCTAATTCCTGCAATCCGTTGGTAGTACGCAGTTTCATACTTAAATCTTTTAAACGTAAAATACGTTCTTTAGATTTTCTCAACTGCTCCTCCATAGATTCATCATTCTTATCATCGTCTAAACCAACCACCGGCATTTCTATTTCCGGTTCAGGCATAGCCGGCACTTCAGCTACAGGGGTTTCGAATACAAATTCTGTTTCAGCTAATTTTACTTCAAACTCGAATCCTGTTTCTTGCGGAGCTTCTACCTGGGGTTCTTCTTCTATTAAAGTATGGCGAACGATATTGTTTTCAGGTTCCTGAATTTTCTGAGCTTCTGCCTTATTGAACATGCCACCAAATAAATCGGCCTGAGAAACTTCTTCTTTAGTTTTCATAACCGGCTCGTATGAAGGCGCTACTTCTTTTGGCTGAATAAAAGAATTTACGGGTTCAACCGGACGAACTAAGGGTGCCTCTTCTGGTGTTAATAAAGAAATTTTCTTTTTATTGCGTTCTTCATGCACGCGCTCTTCTGAAGTTTGGAAGCCGGTAGCAATGATGGTTACAGAAAGTTTCTCTCCTAAAGTTTCATCTGTACAGTTACCCCAAATCAAATCAGCAGACAATCCCGCTTTTTCCTGAATGTAATCTGTAATGATCGAAACTTCATCCATCGTAACTTCTCTAACACCAGAACTGATGTTAAGTAAGATATACCTTGCACCTTCAATTTCGCTATCTTTCAATAGTGGAGATGCTAAAGCTCCTTCTACTGCTTGTAATGCACGTTCATCACCCTCTGCAGAATGGCTACCCATAATGGCTACCCCACTGTCTTTCATTACAGTACGCACATCTTTAAAATCCACGTTGATGTAACCGGGAACAGTAATGATTTCTGCAATACCTTTTGCTGCGGTGGTTAAAATATCATCGGCCTGACCAAAAGCAGAGCCTAATGTTAAGTTTCCAAATATTTCACGAAGTCGATCATTAGAAATAACCAGATAAGAATCTACATATTTCTTTAATTCTTCCATCCCCTCATCCGCTTGCAGTCGACGTCTTTTACCTTCGAATGAAAATGGTGTAGTGATAATTGCAACAGTCAGAATATCGAGTTCTTTTGCCGCTTTTGCGATGATGGGACTGGCACCTGTTCCGGTACCACCACCCATACCAGCAGTAATAAACAACATTTTTGTTGTACTGCCAAGCATAGCTTTAATGTCATCAATATTTTCTATTGCCGAGTTTTTACCAACTTCGGGTATAGAACCAGCTCCCATTCCTTCAGTTAAACTAGCACCTAACTGAACTTTATTAGGGATAGGGCTACTTTCTAAAGCTTGGGCATCTGTATTACAAATAATAAAATCCACACCAGTAATACCGGATAGGTACATATGGTTAACTGCGTTACCACCACCACCACCAACACCAATAACTTTGATGATTGATGATTTATCTTTTAACATTTCGAACTGCATAATCTTATGAATCAGTTGTTTAAAAATTTTTAATTCCTGTTCATTACTCCATGTAATATTAACACTTTTTCAACAGACGTTTTCCACAAGTGTTAAGAATGTGGAAAACTCGTTCTTTGTTGAAAAAAACTTAATTTTTCAAGTAATCTTCGTCACTTACATTCATGTCATCCTGAATGAAAGTACGTGTTTTAGCAAGCAGCTTATCGAATAAACCTGGTCCGCGTTTTTCTTTTTCTTTAGCAACTTTAGCCTTTTCAACAAATACACCTGGCTGTTTCATTTCTTCAATCAGTTCTTCGGCCTTCTGAATACCTTTTATTAACAAACCAACACTGGTTGCATACATTGGGCTCTTCAAATCATCGTAAATGGTTTTTGGCATATCTTCATATTTAGATAAATGCTCATTAGGGTAACCAATACGGCAATCCAGGCCGGTAACATATTCTACTAATTGGCTAAGGTGCTTTAACAAAGCGCCACCACCGGTAATTACAATACCACCAATTAATTTTTTCTCATATCCTGATGATTTGATTTCGTAATAAACATGCTCAATGATCTCCTCCATTCGGGCCTGAATCACATAGGCTAAGTTTTTAACAGAGATCTCTTTCGGCTCGCGTCCGCGTAAACCAGGAACACAGATGATCTCATTTTCTTTATTTTCTTCTGCCAATGCCGAACCGAAACGGGTTTTCAATAATTCCGCCTGATTACGCATCACTGAACATCCTTCTCTGATATCTTCAGTTACACTGTTACCACCAAAGGGGATAACAGCGGTGTGACGTATAATGCCTTCATGGAAGATCGCAATATCGGTAGTACCACCACCAATATCTACCAATGCAATACCAGCTTCTTTTTCTTCATCGCTCAACACCGATTCAGAAGATGCCAATGGCTCAAGAATTAAATCCTGAGTTTGCAATCCTGCATTGTTTACACATTTCATGATATTTTTAACAGCCGTTACCTGACCGGAGATGATGTGGAAGTTTGCTTCAAGACGCACACCTGCCATACCAATCGGATCTTTGATTCCGGGTTCGTTATCAATGGTAAATTCCTGTGGTAATACATGAATAATTTCTTCTCCCGGAGGCATAACCAACTTAAACATATCATCAATCAGTTTATCGATATCTTTTTTACCGATTTCGTTGTTCAATTCTCTTCTGGTTAAAATTCCTCTATGCTGTAAGCTCTTGATGTGCTGACCAGCAATACCCACATTTACCACCTGTATTTCTACATTGGATTGTCCGCTTGCTACTTCAACTGCTTGAGCAATACCCTGCACGGTTTTTTGAATGTTTGAAACCACTCCTCTAGTTACACCCGCCGATTCTGCCTTTCCGATTCCTAATATTTCTATCTTACCGTGTTGTGTTCTCCGTCCTACGATAACACATATTTTTGTAGTACCGATATCCAATCCTACTACAATGGGCGACTGACTGGTAAATTTTGCCTTGTCCATATTCGTTAATTTTGTTGAGTTTTATACAGTTTTTCCAGGGCTTTGATTTCTTTCTCTCTCGCTTCTTTCTGTTTCTTCAAATCTGCCGCAGATTTTGCCGGCTTTGGCTGTGTTGCTGTAGTTGTTTTAGGCTGTTGCTTTTTTTCCGCTGGTTTATTATCTTTTGGTTTCGAAATTACTGGTTTCTTAACCGCCAGTTTATTTGCCGCAGGTTTAGTTACCGCAGGTTTGGTTTCCCTGGGTTTTGCTGTTGTTGCAACTACAGTTTTTTTAATTTCTTTTTTTAGGGGCTCCGTCTTTTTAGGGGCTGCCACTACTATCTTTTTAGGTTCTTCATTTTGGGGTTCAGCCTCTTCGGGTCTATCTTCCATTGCCTCCCCAACCATGCTTTTAATCAGCGAATCAGTAACTTTTCTTTGTATCCTCAAACTATCAGCTAAGGAAATTGTTTTTGCTTTTTTCCCTATAGCTGTTGAATCCCTTTTTTCGCAAACAATCTGATTCGTGTATTTAATATTGATTGTTTTATAGGCATCCCACCCTACCTGCGGCATAGCTTTTTTATAAAAGATTAACAGGTTTTTCATTTTAATCTCCAACGAATCGGCATTACCCAAAATAATCCGCTGGTCGCCTACTCTTGGAATCAGCTCCATGTCTTTCTGGCCATCTACAACTATTTGTTCAATTTGATTATCCCAAAGCGTATCTTTCTTAATATACAATGCGGTTCGATACAGATCGCGGGCTAACTGGGTGTGTAAAGTATCTACGCTTTTACCAAATACTTCGGTTATGTTTCCGGTAGCCACTAAAACGTTCGCAGTAAAGTTGGCCGAAATCGGCATTTTCAATCCGTCATTATCAATATAAAAATCTTGTCCGTTTGCATTCAAAATCCTCAATATGGGTTGACGCTGTTTAATCTCAATATGTAAAACACCATCCATATCTACGTATACTTTGGCAAATCCGATATAAGGATTGGACTGTAATTTTTGTTCAATGCGATGGATGTTAATTTTTTCCAGCTTTCTTCCCAGCAACACGCCCTGATCTTCTCTCAAAATGGCATCGATCTCCTCGCGCTCAATAAAGTTATCTGCCCCGGGAATTATAATCTTAACATCTGTACAGGTAACCGTTTGCTTCTTAACATTAATAAAACCTAAAAGCACTACCACCCCTGCCAGACTAATTAGCCAGGCAAAGCCAGTAAATATCGCTCCCCAGTTTAAACGCTTAAGCATGGTTTAATATATTTTTTAAAGGTTCAATTAATGTATCTATATCTCCTGCACCTACAGTTAAAATTAGTTCAGGCTCAGCATCCTTAACATACTGAAGCACAAAATCTTTCCCACATACCTGTTTGTTTTCTAATGTGATTTTATCAAGCAAAAAAGCTGAATCTATGCCCTGAATCGGTAATTCTCTTGCTGGATAAATATCCAAAAGCAATAATTCATCAGCAGTGCTCAAAACTTTTGCAAATTCATCAGCAAAATCGCGGGTGCGTGTAAACAAATGCGGCTGAAATACCACAGTCAGTTTCTTAGCAGGATACAATTGCCTTACAGCATTAAAACAGGCTTTTAATTCCTCAGGGTGATGAGCATAATCATCAATATAGATTTGCCTGCTGTTATCTACAATATATTCAAAACGACGTTTAACACCTTTGAAATTACCTACTGCTTGTTTCACCTTTGCAGCATCAATCCCAAGTTGCAGTGCAATAGCAATGGCTACGGTTGCATTTTCTACATTATGCTTTCCAGGCAGCATCAAGCTGATATCATTGATACGGTGATCTCTGTCGGCATAATCGAAAACAAATTTTGATCCTTCTACCCTTAAATTCTCAGCTCTTGCAGTTGCAGTATTACTTGCAGCATAGCTGATATAGTGCTCAAGCGGTAAACCCTCATGTACATACAATATCCCTCTCTCTTTCAACTGACCTGCAAAAAGTCTAAAAGATTCTTCCAGGTGACTTTTATCACCATAAATATCCAGGTGAT
Organism: Pedobacter sp.; assembly: GCF_965279535.1. Lineage (NCBI taxonomy): Bacteria > Pseudomonadati > Bacteroidota > Sphingobacteriia > Sphingobacteriales > Sphingobacteriaceae > Pedobacter > Pedobacter sp. Next base: position 4,407,765 of record NZ_OZ257244.1, on the reverse strand, counting down.
CGGCATCCATAGAGGTTACTACAGCCACATCCGGATGCAGTGTAAGGAAAGATCGATCATATTCATCCGCCTCTACCACCACAACATTATTCTTACCAAAAAGCACATTGCTATTATAATTACTGGTTATACCGCCCAAAAATGCAGTACAATCATATCCTGTATCTTTTAAAAGATGTGCAACAATTGAAGAAGTAGTGGTTTTACCATGTGTACCTGCCACCGCAATGCAGAACATACCTTTACTGATAATGCCTAAAACTTCTGAACGTTTTTTGAGATCAAAGCCCTTATCTTTAAAATGATTCAGGATTTTAGAATCTTTCGGAATCGCTGGCGTATAAACCACCAATGTATCATCATGGTTATCAAGAAACGCACATGGGAGTGCAGAAGCCTCATCCAAATAGGAAATTAAAATTCCTTCTTGTTCCAAAGTTTCTGTGAGTTTTGTCCGGGTTTTATCATAACCACAAACTGCCACTCCACGCTTGGCAAAATAACGAGCAAGCGCACTCATGCCGATACCACCGATACCTACAAAATATACTCTATTTATTTTACCTAGTTCCATTCCTTATGAGATAAAAGCTTAAAGCTGTTTTTACCGTTTATTACTTTATTTCTATTCTTTTCCAGTACTTTTTTTCACTATCTGCCCAATTTCTATAGCTTTGATCATTCAAGCTTAGCTTCTAACCAGCTTTAGCACTTCGCTTGCTATTACTTCATCTGCCTCCGGCAATGCCATACTGCCAATTTTTTCAGACAAACTTCCGGCTTGTTCCTGGTTCATTAACAACCTAAGTGCTTCTGCTACCAGTGTATCTTCTGCCGAGCGATCATTAATTAATATTGCAGCACCTTGTTTAACTAAGGCCAGCGCATTCTTAGTTTGATGATCTTCTGCCACATTAGGTGAAGGCACCAGAATTACCGGTTTTTTAATCAAGCAAAGTTCAGCTATCGTTCCTGCTCCTGCCCTGCTGATAATCACATCAGCAGCGGCATAAGCCAAATCCATTTTATTTAAGAACTCCAGGATGCGAACATTGGGATGATAATTTTCTCCTAAACGTTCGATAATCCCTTTATAATAAAACTTGCCTGTTTGCCAAATCACCTGAACATCTTCGGCCAGGATTTCGGGCAAATGTTTTTCTATGCTTTTATTTAATGTTCCTGCACCTAAGCTTCCACCTGTAACTAAAATCGTTTTCTTTAGTGGATCTAATTTCAGCAACTCAGCACCTGCATGATGCTTCCCTTTAATGTCTACCACTTCTTTTCGTACTGGATTACCAGTTTTCAAGATTCTGTCTGCAGGAAAAAACTGATCCATCTCATCGAAAGCCACGCATATTTTTGCTGCCTTTCTACCCAACCACTTATTGGTAACTCCTGCATAAGAGTTTTGCTCCTGAATGAGATACGGAATACCTTTTAGCGAAGCCGCGTATAACAACGGGCCTGAGGCATAACCACCAACTCCTACTACAACATCAGGTCTAAAATCTTTGATAATCTGAAGTGCCTTTTGTACACTTCCAATTACCTTAAATGGTAAGCTTAAATTCTTCAGTATCGATCCCCGCTGTATGCCGGCAATGTTCAAACCGATAATCTTATATCCGGCAGCAGGAACCTTTTCCATTTCCATTCGCCCGTTGGCCCCAACAAATAAAATTTCACACGAGGGCACCAAGCGTTTGAGCGCATTGGCTATGGCTACGGCGGGAAATATATGCCCGCCGGTGCCACCACCTGATATGATAATTTTTGGGGAATTATTCATTTTTAATATTCTTATTTAACCACCGAGTGCACTGAGTTTTCACTGGGCACACTGAGTTTTTATCACAATTTATTTGAGTATTGATTAAGCTTCCAAACTTGAAACTCATAACCCACAACTCATAACTCGACTACGCTATCGCCGGAATCTCTCCGATAATTACTTTATTACTTTTATTCTTCTCTGTTGATTCCTTACCTGCTACATGTTCCTCAACGTCACGACTTACACTTAAAATGATACCGAAGGCCACGCTGGTAAAAATCATCGATGTTCCCCCCATGCTTACCAATGGAAGCGGTACACCAGTTACCGGCCCCAGACCTACAGCAACTGCCATATTTGCAAACGCCTGTATGGTTAAACTAAAACTAAGTCCGGCGGCGAGCAGGGCCCCAAATGCTTTCGGGGCTCGGGTCACTATTTTTATACATCGGTATAAAAGCACCAGGTAAAGCATCATAATAACAATTCCTCCCATTGTTCCCCATTCTTCAATAATAATGGCGAAAATAAAATCGGAGTAAGGATGTGGAAGGAAATTGCGTTGTGTACTATTACCTGGTCCTTTACCAAAAACACCACCAGTAGCCAAAGCAATTTTTGCCTGATCTGCCTGGAAAGTTTTATCTGAGTGCTGCATCTCGGGATGCATAAACGAGTTGATACGCGACATATAAGTCTTCCTTCTGGGCCCCAGAAAGAAAACAAATAGCAGCAATACAAATCCGCCGGCACATACGATAGCAATCTGTTTAATACTGATCCTACCGATAATTAACAATAATATACTTACCCCAAAAAGCATTAATGCTGTAGATAAGTTTGCTAATGCAATCAATACAAAAACAACACAAACCGAACCCATAATCGGGATAAACGATTCTTTAACGTCTTTAATATTCTCCTGTTTCTTGGTTAACATCCTGGCCAGAAAAGTAATTAAGGCCAATTTTGCTAAATCGGAGGTCTGGAAGGTTAAACCAATTACCGGAATTTTAACCCAACGGGATGCATCATTTAAATTAGTACCAAAAATTAGTGTATAAACAAGCAATGGTATGGTTACGATCATCAGCACTTTAGAAATCCCGGCATAATACCGGTAATCGAGCAGGTGCGAGATATAAATCATTCCAATTCCGAGCATCACAAAGATTAAGTGTTTGGTTAATAGCAGTTTTTCAACTGCCTCTCCCTTTTTATAAGCCAATGTGCCTGTGGCACTGTATACAGCCATTACTGATATAAGCGAAAGCAGGATGATGATCAACCAGATCCACCTGTCGCCTTTGGTTTTATTAAGTAATGCCTCTAACATAGTTTAGCCCTCCTGTTATAATTCTCTAACTGCCGCTTTAAATTGATTTCCGCGGTCTTCATAATTTTTAAATAAGTCAAAACTTGCACAAGCCGGGGAAAGCAAAACAGCATCTCCACGCTTAGCCAGGTGATAAGCAATTTGTGTAGCCTCTTCCGCAGAAAAAGTATTTACGATAACTTCTACGTCATCCTCAAATGCATCATGAATGCGTTTATTATCTTTTCCTAAGCACACTATAGCTTTCACTTTCTGCTTAACCAAATCTTTAAGCATGTTATAATCATTACCCTTATCTACCCCTCCCATAATCAATACAACATCAGAAGTCATGCTTTCCAGGGCATACCAGGTAGAATTTACATTGGTTGCTTTGCTATCATTGATAAAGTCGATTCCAGAAATTTTGGCCACATGTTCTAACCTGTGCTCAATATTCTTGAAATTGCCCATACTTTCACGAATGGAATCATTTCTCAACTCCAGAACTTTAGCAACAATGCCTGAAGCCATCGAATTGTAAATGTTGTGCTTGCCTTGTAAGGCTAAATCTGAAATAGACATGGTTAGTTGGTTATTGGTTTCTATAAGGATGTGTATTGTATTTTCGTCTAAAAAGGCTCCCTGATCTACTGTTTTTACAATTGAAAAAGGGTACATTTTTGCCTTTGGATGAACATTTTTTAACGCATGAAGAGTTTCCTCATCATCTGCGCAATAGATAAAAACTTCGCTTTCAGTTTGATTTTGAATAATGCGCATTTTTGATGCAGCATAATTCTCAATCTTATATTCGTACCGATCCAAATGATCGGGGGTAATATTTAATAATACAGCGATATCCGCTTTAAATTCGAACATATCGTCCAGCATAAAGCTTGATATTTCCAATACATACCAATCAAAATTTTCCGTGGCCACCTGTGCAGCAAAGCTGTATCCGATGTTACCAGCGAGGCCAACATTTAAGCCTGCGTTTTTCAGAATATGATAGGTTAATAAGCTGGTAGTAGATTTACCATTAGAACCTGTGATGCAGACTGTTTTAGCATTGGTATAACGTTTCGCAAATTCTATTTCAGAAATTACAGGCACCCCCTGCTCCAACAGCTTTTTAACAATTGGTGCTGTTGGCGGAATACCAGGGCTTTTAATCACCTCTTTAGCATTCAAAATAAGTGCTTCGGTATGCTGAGCAGATTCATAAGGAATAGCCATCTCATCGAGCGCTTTTTTATACTGATCAGCAATAGCACCAAAATCAGATACAAATACATCGAAACCTTGCTTTTGAGCAAGTTTAGCAGCGCCAACACCACTTTCTCCTGCACCTAAAATCACAACACGGCCAAGCCCTGTCATTTCTGACTGAAGATTAGATGGTGAAAAGTTAGGATTAGTGCTCATGCTTGTATTTATATTTTTTTGTACTTCTATCTTAGTTTTAAGGTTACTACGGTGATGATGGCCAGTATGATTCCAATAATCCAGAACCGCGTAACAATCTTGGCTTCATGATAGCCTTTTTTCTGGTAGTGGTGATGGAGTGGTGACATAAGAAAAATTCGCCGCCCTTCCCCATATTTCTTCTTGGTATATTTAAAATAAGATACCTGAGTAATAACCGAAACCAGCTCTATTAAGAAAACACCACATAGAATTGGAATTAATAGCTCTTTCCTGATCATAATTGCATAAGCTGCAATAATCCCTCCTATTGCCAAACTTCCGGTATCTCCCATAAATACCTGTGCAGGGTAAGAGTTGTACCATAAGAAACCGACACAAGCCCCCACGAAAGCGCCCGCAAAAATCATTAGCTCACCCGAGTTTGGAATGTACATGATATTAAGATAATCGGCCATAAGTGTATTACCAGATACATAAGCCAAAATCCCCAGTGTAGTTCCAATTATTGCCGATGTACCGGTAGCCAGTCCATCTATTCCGTCGGTAATATTAGCTCCGTTAGAAACAGCTGTAATAATGAAAACGGTAAAGATTAAGAAAACCAAAAAGGCATATTTCTCATAGCCAGGTCCTAAAAACTTTAAAACCTTAGCATAATCAAATTCATTATTTTTATAGAAAGGAATATTGGTTTTCGTCGATTTTACATCCTGTGTATAATAAAAAGTCTCTCCTTTTTGTCTAAGCACCATAGGCACATTAGATGTATTTTTTACATCATCCTGAACAGTAGTTCTAACCACAATATTTGGATGAAAGTACATGGTACAGCCGATAATCACCCCTAAACCCACCTGACCAACTACTTTAAACTTACCGGCTAGACCTTCTTTATTTTTACGAAATACTTTAATATAATCATCCAGAAAACCTATTGCTCCCATCCAAATGGTGGTAATAATCATCAGAATAACATACACATTGCTGATGTTAGCAAAAAGCAGTGTCGGAATTAAGATTCCCAGCAAAATAATAATACCACCCATAGTCGGGGTACCTTGTTTTTGCATTTGTCCTTCCAGTCCTAAATTTCTTACCGTTTCTCCAACTTGTTTTTTGTGTAGGTAATCAATTAAACGACGTCCGTATACCGTTGTAATGATCAAAGATAAAATGATGGAAATAGAGGCCCTGAATGTAATATACTGGAACAACCTGAGTCCAGGGATATCATAATGCTTATGCAGGTATTCGAATAATAAATATAACATTAGCTGTTTGGATTTAGTTGTTCAAGTAAAATTTCCTTATCATCAAAATGGTTGCGAACACCATTTATTTCCTGATATTTTTCATGGCCCTTTCCTGCTACAAGAATAATATCTCCGCTTTGCGCTAAATGGCAGGCTGTTTTTATAGCTTCCTTTCTATCTAAAATGGACAGGGTTTTTCTTTTATTGGTAGGAGAAACTCCTTCTTCCATCTCTTTAATAATTGCCTGCGGATCTTCTGTTCTGGGATTATCAGATGTTAAAATCACTTTATCGCTCCAATCGCAAGCCACCTGGGCCATAATTGGGCGTTTTGTTTTATCTCTGTCACCACCGCAACCAATTACCGTAATTACCTGCTCTGTTCCTTTACGGATATTGGCAATCGTACTCAGCACATTCTGAACAGCATCTGGTGTATGCGCATAATCAACGATACCAATGATTTTGTTTGGAGATGTGATATAATCAAACCGGCCTTCAGCCCCACTTAATTTGCTCAATACCGTTAATACTTTCAACTTATCCTGCTCAAGTAAAATTGCGGTACCATAAACAGCTAATAAGTTGTATGCATTAAATGAGCCTACAAGCTTGAAATAAACATCTTCATTATCCATATCAAGATGTAAACCACTAAAACCATTTTCGATAATTTTGGCTTTGAAATCAGCTATTTGCTTTAAAGCATAAGTTTTCTTGTGTGCTTTTGTATTCTGTAGCATTACCGCACCATTTTTATCGTCGATATTGGTTAATGCAAAAGCAGATTTTGGAAGTGTATCAAAAAAGGTTTTCTTGGCTTTTAAATACGCATCAAATGTTTTATGAAAATCTAAGTGGTCGTGCGTAAGATTTGAAAAAACCCCTCCCGAAAAGGTCAATCCTTCAATTCTATGTTGAGAAACTGCATGAGAACTCACCTCCATAAAGCAGTAATCACAACCCGTATCTACCATCTCCTTCAGCAATGCATTTAATGCAATTGGATTTGGTGTGGTATGTGTAGCCGGAACCACCTTATCATTCACATAATTTTCAACTGTAGAAATCAGCCCTGTCTTAAAGCCGAGTTCTTTGAAAAGCTTAAATAATATGGTGGCAATGGTTGTTTTACCATTGGTTCCCGTTATGCCAATTAATTTTAAGTTTGAAGAAGGATTTCCAAAGTAATTCCCTGCCATAATCCCTAAGGCCACAGCAGTATTCTCTACTTTAATATAGGTTATGGTGTAATCTTCAATTTCAGGAAGATTTTCGCAAACAATTACACTTGCACCCTGAGCAATAGTTTGATTAATGAACTGGTGCCCATCAGAAACCGTACCCACAACAGCAAAGAAAACATCACCTTTGGTAACTTTACGCGAATCAAAATTCAGCGCATTGATTTCCAGATCGGTTTTGCCAACCAATTCTTTAATCGTAATACCGTAAAGCAGATCCTGTAATTGCATATTTTTAATTTTGAATGATTGAATTTTGAATGATTGAATGCTTCCCAGAAACATCCCTAATTCTCTCACCCGTTCATTTAATTTAATTCAATTTGTACACCTAATCCTTTTCCAACTCTTGTTCCTGCAGCGATAGATTGGGCTACTACCTTTCCAGCGCCTACAACTTTCGTTTTCAATCCTGCGTTTCCTAAGAGGTACAGCGCATCTTTCAATCCCATACCAGCCACATTAGGCATTACCCCTTTTTTCTCTGTATTTTCCTGATAAACTGCTCCTGCACTCGTATCAATAATATTATAGTATTCAGATTTAGAAGCAAAAAGCGGCTTAAATCCAAATGCTTTATAAACTTTTTGTGTGGCTTTACTCTGTCCGGCTTTGGTAGGCGGATTAACGGTGTTGCCTACCAAACGGGTCGGCACATCGTTATACATCTGGATATCACTGGCATAAATCCGATCAGCTATTTCCCTAAATACTGGCCCTGACACTACTGCACCATAATAAGCACCTTTTGGGTCGTTGATTACTACAATGAGCGAATACTTCGGTTTATTGGCTGGAAAATACCCCACAAAAGAGGCCTGATATTGTTTTTTCCCTTTATATCCTTTATTGGCATCGGCAACCTGTGCCGTACCGGTTTTACCGGCAATCGGATACAGCGGATTATAAACAATTTGCTTACCACTCCCCTCAGTTACCACTCCTTCAAGCATCTTTTTAACTTTACTTAAGGTTTCATCAGAGCAGATTTTATCATTGATAACACGCGCTTTAAACTGTTCGATTGGATTGCCCAGCCTTCTGATCTCTTTCACGAAAATCGGCGCTACCATTTTACCATTGTTAGCTACTGCATTATAAAGTGACAGCATCTTTAAAGGTGTTAAATTCATTTCATAACCATAAGCCATTTGAGGTAAGGTCATGTTTTTGTTCCAGCTTTTGTTCGCTTTAATATTTTTAATTACCGGTGTTGCCTCACCAGGAATTTGCAGATCCATTTTTTCATTCAAATGCCAATCATACAAGTGATCGGTGAACTTCATTGGATCACTTCCATAGTGCATGTTGATCAGCTTTGCAATAGCTGCATTAGAAGATTCCTCAAATGCCTTTTTTACTGTAACTGTTTCAATCTTCGGGTGCGAATCCTTAATGAGCTTCCCTGGGATCTGGTAATATCCTGTACCAATCAATGTATTGGTATCTATCAGTTTATCCTCTAAAAGCGCCATATACGACGCCAACTTAAAAGTCGAACCCGGATCCTGATTTCCGGCAATGGCATAATTAAATTTCTCTTTGTAAACCCCTTCTTCTACTTTAGAAAAATTAGCTACCGCCCTGATCTCACCTGTAGCGACCTCCATTAAGATCACTGTACCATGATCTGCTTTACTTGCTATCAATTGCTTTTCAAGCGCATTTTGCGCCAGGTCTTGCATATTGATATCAATAGTAGAGATAATGTCAGCACCATCTTTAGGCGCAACTTCAGCTTCTTCATTAACCGGAATATAAACCCCACCAGCAATCCGCTGCATTAATCTTTTGCCGGTTTCACCGTTAATATATTGGGTATATGCCCCTTCTAAACCTACTCCGTTCTTTACATTTTCATTTTTATAACCAATGGTACGGGCGGCAAGTGCCTGAAAAGGCAAAATCCGTTTGTTTTGTTGAACAGCAATTAAACCTCCGCTAAACTTACCAATGTTATATAATGGAAAAGTCCTGATTGTTTTTAAATCAGCATACCCCACTTTACGGTGAATCAATAAATATCTTGCACTATCCTGCCTGCCTTTTCTCAAATAGCGGGCATATTCCTTTGCTGTTTTATCTTTAAATATTTCCGCCAGCTTAATGCCCAATGAATCTACTTTTTCATTGAATACTTTATCCTCCTGAATACCCCCTGCAAACATATCCATCCTCAACTCATACTCAGGAACTGAAGTTGCCAGCAAACTACCATCATTAGAATAAATATTTCCACGGGTAGCCTCAACGTTTACATAACGTGTAGAAAGGCTATCTGCCATAGCTTTCCACTTATGCCCCTGCACAAACTGAACTTGCCCAAGACGGAGCAATACCGCCAAAGCAAAAAGCACAATTAAGCCAAATGCCAGATATACACGAAGCAATATGTTTGCTCTAATATTCATCGCTTTTAACAATTATTTTTTTTGGAGGTTCAATCAATTCTTTTATTCCGAGTGTATCTACCTTTTTAGCCACCTCTGTTAATTTGCTTTTAAACATGAGGTCGGCTTTTAGCGATTTATACTCCCATCTTAGTTCTTTTACTTCTTTATTTAATTTATCAATGCGGCGCACATTATTTACCGCAAAGTGGCTGTTAGCAATGTACACCATCCCTAAAAAAGCCAAAAAGCACAAAAAAGGCAATGCATCAGTTGCCGCCTCTTTAGTTACTAATCCATCATTGAAAAGCTTACTGATAAAGGAGTTACTATCCATTTTCTCCTCTGCAGTTTTTGGCTTTTTAGGCACAGTTTTCAACTCGGGTTCAGGCCCAACTTCCTCTTCTTCTATATCCTCCCTGAACTTATTCATATCTTTTCCGCAATTCTGAGTTTCGCACTTCTAGCCCTGTTGTTTTGGGCAATCTCTTCATCAGAAGCTACTATGGCTTTCCGGGTAATCACATCAAATGGCTTCTGGTGATTTCCAAAGAAATCTTTCTCTACCTCTCCCTGAAATTTACCCTTAGCCATAAAATTTTTCACCGGGCGATCTTCCAGCGAATGATATGACATCACCACTAAACGCCCCCCAGGTTTCAATACTTCAGCAGCCTGCTGTAAAAAATTCTCCAACACCTGAATCTCTGCATTCACCTCTATGCGCAAAGCCTGAAAAACCTGCGCCAGGTACTTATTCTCTTTTCCCCTTGGGATATAATCTGCAATAGCTGTTTTAAAACTATCGATATCAGTAAACTGCGTATCCAATCGAGAAGTTACAATGGCTTTCGCCAGCGATCTGGCATTTTTAACTTCACCGTAAATACCAAAAATCTTATGTAGCTTATCTTCAGGATAGGTATTCAAAACACCTGCTGCCGTTAATGTACGATGCTGATCCATGCGCATATCCAAATCGCCGTTCTTGCGGATGGAAAAACCACGCTCAGGAACATCAAACTGATGAGAGGAAACACCTAAATCCGCTAATATCCCATCTACCTGACGAAAACCTTTTAATCGCAGATTATTTTTCAAAAACCCAAAATTCTGATCGATAAACACAAAACGGTCATCCTGAGGGATATTCTGTTGCGCATCAGGATCCTGATCAAACGCAATTAAAGTTCCTTTAGGCCCCAAATGTTTTAGTATCTCTCTTGAATGACCTCCGCCACCAAAAGTTACATCTACATAAACACCATCAGGTTTAATATTAAGCCCGTCAACACAAGGCTGCAACATTACAGGAACATGGTAATTATTCTCCATCTTCCCTCCTGTTTTTATTGCCCATTACTTCTTCTGCCAGATTAGCAAAATTTTCAGGAACATCATCAAAAAGATCTTCGTAAGCCTGTTTATCCCAAACCTCAATTTTATCTAGCTGGCAAGCCAACACTACATCAGCAGAAATGCCCGCAAACTCAACCAAAGATTTAGGCAAAAGCACACGCCCGGCCGCATCAAGCGTTAGCTCTGTCGCACCACGGGTAAAGGATCGAATAAATTCTCTGTTTTTCTTCTCGTATGGATTTAATTTGTTCAGATCTGCAACAATAGCTTCCCAAACTTTACGAGGATAAATAACCAGGTTTTTTTCAAAACCCCGGTTAATCACTAAACCATCTTGCTCCGCTTCAGGCAATTGTTTCTTGAGCGCAGCAGGAACCATAAGGCGGCCCTTTGCGTCAAGTTTACAATCAAATTCTCCTAAAAGTTGGGTCATAGTGGTAGCTACACTTTTTATGTAGTGTAAAAGTAAAGAGTTCTACCACTTTTTACCACTTTTTACCACAAAAAAGTTTTCCACATCGTTTTTGTTACACTTAAAGGCATAAAATGCAACAAAAAAAGCAGAACCAACAGGCAACGATACACATTAGCTACTGATTTACAGCGACTTAATTTAAGTGATAAATTTTACTCAAAAAGTGTCACATTCGCCCACAAAAACAGTAAAACCTCGCACATCTGATCGGACATGCGAGGTTTAACGTATGATTTAAAAGACCTGAAAAAGCCAGATCAGTTTATTTTTTATTCATTGATAGCTTTAACACCTGGCAATTCTTTACCTTCCATGTATTCTAAAAGTGCACCGCCACCGGTTGAAACATAACTTACTTCATCTTCCATCCCGAATTTCGCAATTGCCGCTGCAGAGTCTCCTCCGCCAATAAGTGAGAAAGCGCCGTTTTCTTTAGTTGCTGCTACTACTGCATCAGCTACTGCCTTGGTACCTACCTGGAAGTTTTCCATTTCGAAAACACCCATTGGCCCATTCCACAATAATGTTTTAGAGTTTTTGATAACATCAGAAAACAATGCAGCTGTTTTAGGACCAATATCTAAGCCCATCCAATCTGCAGGAATCTGACCTGAGTCTACATCTTGTTTATTGGCTTCATTATCAAACTTATCTGCAATTACGGTATCAACAGGAAGAATTAAGTTAACCCCTTTCGCTTTTGCTTTTTCAATCAGTTCTAAAGATAGTTCTTGTTTATCAGCCTCTAAAAGAGAAGTACCGATTTCGCCACCTTGTGCTTTAGCAAAAGTATAAGCCATACCGCCACCAATAATAATGTTATCCACTTTCTCTAATAATTTCTCAATTAAAAGAATTTTATCAGAAACTTTAGCACCACCCATAATAGCCGTAAATGGTCTTTCGGCGTGGTTTAAAATTTTCTCTGCATTTTTAACTTCAGCAGCCATTAAGTAGCCAAAATATTTTGCGTTCGGGAAAAATTGTGCAATTACCGCAGTTGATGCGTGTGCACGGTGAGCTGTACCAAATGCATCATTCACGTAAACATCACCCAGTTTAGATAATTTTTCTGCAAAAGCTACATCTCCTTTTTCCTCTTCTTTATAGAAACGGAGGTTTTCTAATAACAAAACTTCTCCAGGATAAAGGTTTTTAGCCAGTTTCACTGCATTTTCACCGATACAATCGTCGGCAAATTTTACTTCCAAATCCAACATTCTGGAAAGATCGCCCAATATGTGTTTTAAGGAATATTTATCAGTCGGACCATCTTTAGGGCGGCCCAAGTGCGACATTAAGATTACTGAACCGCCATCTTTTAAGATTTTCTCGATCGTTGGCAATGCAGCACGCATTCTTTTATCATCTGTAATTTTGAAGTCAGCATCTAAAGGAACGTTAAAATCTACTCTGATTAGCGCTTTTTTATCCTTAAAATCTAACTGGTCAATTGTTTTCATCTTTGTACGTTTTAGTGATGGTATTGCTGAGCTTCTCATTTCTCATAGATACTCATCTATTTTATTTAGTATTTAGGTTTAATTTCATTTCATAATGGAATCCAATTCCGGGGATATCAAATTCTGGAGACTCGGTTGTAAAACCAATCTTTTTATAAAAAGCTGCTGCTGTTGAGCGGGCATTGCACCAGAGATAGTCGGTATCGTATTCTTCAAGATATTCTATGGCAAAACGAATAAGTGCCGCCCCATAGCCCTTTCCCCCGGATTCGGGATGTGTTGCCATTCCACGTAACTGGTATCCTACACCTTCATCTGGAAAAAAATCATTCCGCATAAATGTTGCTACAGATAAAATTTCCTCTCCAACAGCGTAGCCTAAATGAAAAGTATCGTAGCGGTCATCGCCTTCAAAAACGCATTCGGAAAATGGTTTGCCATTTCGCAATACTAAACTCCGCAAAGGGAGTACTTCATCGGACTGGATAAATTTTACCATACGTTCATCTGCTCACAGCGGGACACTGTGTGCGCAAAGTTAGCAAAGCATTTAAAACCTTAAAGGATTTGACAAAATATATCGTAAAAATTGCCTTTCAGTTAATTTTCCTGATTGGCATTTTCAATCTTTTTCACCACATCAATTAATCTGCTGCTGTAGCCATATTCATTATCATACCAGCCTACCACTTTCACTAAATCGCCTACAATTGAAGTTAAAAGGGAATCAAAAACACAGGAATGTGGGTTATCAATGATATCTATAGAAACGATAGGATCTTCAGTGTATTCAATAACGCCTTTTAATTCATGCTCTGATGCATTCTTAAAAGCTTGATTAATTTCTTCAATAGTGGTTTTATTTTTCAGCAAGCAGGTAAAATCGGTAAGAGATCCATTTAGAACGGGAACGCGAATACCTGCACCACCTAATCTGCCTTCCAGTTCGGGAAAAATATGGGTGATGGCTTTAGCTGCGCCAGTAGTTGTAGGAATAATAGACGAGGAAGCTGCCCTTGCTCTTCTTAAATCCTTATGGTTAGCATCATGAAGATTTTGATCTCCCGTCATCGAGTGAACTGTAGTAATATAACCTTCTTCCACTCCCCAGTTGTCGTTCAATATCTTGATCATTGGGGCAATATTATTGGTTGTACAACTGGCATTGGAAAGAACCGGACTTTTCAAATCAATTAACTTATCGTTCACACCTAATACCACCATTGGGATATCATCTGCCGCGGGTGCAGAAATTAAAACCTGTTTAGCCCCGGCTAAAATATGTGCATTTGCTGCCTCGCTGGTGAGGTTTTTACCTGTACAGTCTATAACCAGATCAACTTGTAAAGCTGACCAGGGTAATTCAGCCGCATTTCTAATGGAAAAGGTTGTAATGGATGAGTTGTTCACGATAATCGCATCAGTTTCCGCTGAAACTGTCCCGTTAAAAACCCCATGAACAGAGTCATATTTAAACAAGTGTGCCATCGTTTTGGCTTCTGCCAAATCATTTATTGCCACTACATCATATCCTTCTGCCAGTGCCAAACGCAAAAACGTTCGTCCAATCCTACCAAACCCATTTATTGCAAGCCTCATTTTGTTGTTATTTTGCGCAAAATTAGTGTTTATTTGTTAAAGCGGACAGGAGAAATAAGATCTATAAAAATAATATGGAATTCGTATTATAAAACCTTCTCCAATACCTTTTTAGCCTTATTTTTTTTCCAAAGTGAAAGGGTAAGTACACCATTTAAAATGGCACAGGTTCCTATTAATACAAAAATTAAAAGGAAGTTTCCCAGATGTTGCAGTAAAAGTGCACCGGCAATAATTATGATATTAAATGCCAGCATTACCCAAACGACTTGATTGGCTTTAAGGCCCAGGTTTTCTAACCGATGATGAATGTGATTCCGATCCCCCCTGAAAGGTGATTTCCCGGTTAATATTCGCACTGTAAATACCCGCAATGAATCGAATATAGGCACAATCAGAATAGATACTGCAATTGCAGGAGCGGAAAAATATGCTGGATTTACAGGTCCCCCAAATTTGTTTTCTTCTATAAACTTGATGGCCAGCGTTGCCGAAACCAGACCAATAATCAGCGCACCCGTATCGCCCATAAAAATCTTGGCCGGGTACCAGTTAAATCTTAAAAACCCTGCAATAGCTCCAGCCATTGCAAAAGCAATGAGTGCATATGGAATTAAGCCAATCCTGGCGAAAAGTAATCCGAAGCACAGATTAGCGACCAGGCCGATACTTGCGGCTAGGCCATCTACCCCATCAATTAAATTAAAACTGTTATTGAGAAAAATGATCAGTACAATGGAAAAGAGCCCACCCCACAATGGAGGCATATCGCCAATATTGAATACGCCATACAAACTGCTCAGGCTAAAGCCACCGAAAAAAACCAGAATGAAGGCTACCGTAAGCTGGAGGATAAATTTAGTACTTGTATTGGTTCCATAAACGTCGTCTTTTAAACCTAAAGCCGATAAGATGATACAGGAAACGATTAGAAAATTAGCTTCATTAAAATTGATGAAGCCTGAAAACAGTAAAATACTCACGGCAAAACTTCCCACAAGACCTAAACCTCCTAAACGGGAAATGGTGGTTTTGTGCTTTTTCCTGTATAAATCACTTTTATCGAAAAGACCGTACTTTAGCGAGGTGTAGATAATAGATGGGGTACTAAAAACAACACCCGCAAATGCCAGTATCGCTGAAGCAAAATAAAAGAAAATGGGGTTGGTATGGAGAATATCTTTTATCAATAGTTGGGACGATTGGTTAACAAATATAGTGAACCGTAAACTAAGTTCACACTATACTTTACAGGTTTAACTTGATATTAATCAACCTTCCATTAGCAAGTTCATCATTCGAACTGCCTGATTTTAAGCCATTTTTTCTTTAAAACTACCCAAACCGGATGAGGAACGCTGTTCCTTATCAAGGCAAGATAATCATGTTTAAATGCATATAAACGCGCCGAAAAAGATCGATTACTCAGCCCTCCTACCCTCATTTCCACCATCAGCACCGGGAGATGAACGGCTTTAAGTTTATGGCTATGGAAAAACCTCAATATGAGATCATAATCTGCTGCAGAGCCCATATCCAGTGCATAATTACCGTAAAGATTAAATAAATTACGTTTAATGTATAGAGTTGGGTGGGCAGGCATCCAACCTTTTTCAATATCTAACCAATTGGCCTGTTTTGATCTCCACTTCCGGATAATTTCACCATTATCGGGGTGTATATAATTTAAATCACCATACACACCTTCCGTATTTTCGCTTGCTTTAAATGCATTTACTACTTGAGCAATAATACTATTATCAGCCAGACGGTCGTCAGCATTTAAAATACCTACAACTGCTCCTGTAGCCAAGGCAATCCCTTTATTTAAAGCATCGTAAAGACCCTTATCTTTTTCAGAAACGAAATGCTGGATGTGGCCGCGGTATTGCTGAATGATTGCTAATGTTCCATCGGTCGATTTTCCGTCAATTACGATATACTCTATTTCCGGATAGTTTTGTGTAATAACAGATTCAATACAGTCTTGCAGGTATTTTTCCCCATTGTAAACGACTGTAATGATGGATATCTTCATTAAATGGAAATATTAAGCTATGGTTTCCTGATATTCTTCTTGCAGCTCTTTTAAACAATTGGCACAAAGACAACCGTCATAAAGTTCTGAAATATACTGCACCTCGTTAATGCTTAACTGCACCACGCTGCATTGACATTTGGTGTAAGCATTTGCCTTGCACTCAATAGCAGTCCCACACCTTTCGCAAGGAATGATTTCATGTTTGCTATGTTTGAAGGTGCTCATCGGCTACAGATATTAATGAGTGATTGTTGAATTGAGTGGATGAGTGAATATTGCAATTCTCCTTATTCTATCATTCAACAATTAATACTTTGTAAAAGTATAAACAAAAAGTAAGGTTTTGAACTTTCGCCCAAAACCTTACTTTTTTATTGCTTATTAGCACACTATTCTTTTAGTAATTTTTCCAGTTCACCATATACAGGAGTTGGCCATGAGGCATTCTTCTGTAAGATCGTCCCGTCTTTACCTATAATTGCGTAATGAGGCGCGCCATAGATACCGAATAGCTCATTCGCTTCGGCAATCATTTGTGCATCGAGCAAATAATGCTCACCTCCTATTTTAAGGTCTTTTCTGGCAGAAGTCCATTTTTCTTTATCATCCTTATAACCGAGGTATAAAAAAACAATATTCTTCCCATCTAATTTTTTGCTTAAGATGGCCGAATTTGCCATTTCAGCTCTACAGGGAGCACACCAACTGCCCCAAAAATCTACATATATTATTTTACCACCATATTTTTTAAAAATTTGTCCTAATAATTTTGCTTTACTTATGTTTTCCTTTACAACAAGGCTTCTCTGCTTTAAAACTGTCTCTCTGGCATTAGTGGCAAGCTTTACATAATCCTGATCGGTTACATTTTGCTTAAAATATTGTAGCTTCTGTGTATACAAACTGTCGCTTACCAATGTGGCTATGGCAATCATTTGACGGGTTATTGCCGCCTGTTTTATTGAACTGTGAAAAGGTGTTGTTTTGACAAAATCGATAAAACTGGCGACATCAATGGGATATTTAACCCCGTTAAACTTAACATGCATATAATAGTCAAGTATGTCATTGTATAAAGAAGAATTCTTTGCTGCATAGATATCATTCTTTAAACCAGCTGTTAACAGGTCGAATACCTTACTATCCAGAGATTTTCTTTTAGCTCTTGCCCTGTGTATTGCAAGGGTGGCTGGCAAATATTCATAATAAGTCTTTAACCATTTGTAATATGCCTTAGTCAGATTATATGACTTTTTATATCTGGCTAACTTATTTAAATTGTAAGCCGCAATTTCCTTATGAAGATTGAGGTAGCCTGGTATATCGAGTATTTCAATTTTTTCAACAAGTTCATTTCTGGGAAATCCTTTGGACTCCTCTTGCAGGAAATAGGAGAAATAATTAAAATTATCGGCATGCGGACCACTAGCCTTAGTAGAGTTGATACCCGTGCTATCGCAGGTAATACTTAAATTAAGATTTTCATCTGGGATAAGATTAAAAACATCATAACCTTGGTTAATTTCTATCATCCACTGGGAAATATCGTTAACAGGGAGATCTATAACAAACCTTCCCTGCCCGTCCAATTTTGCTTTATACCTTTTTTCAGCATTTAGTCCGGAAGTAACCTCGCTGCTTGTTTTTAAAAAACAAATAACACTGTCTTTTGTATTTTTAATAGTACCATTGATTCTTACCGTTTGTGCAATGGCGGGTATTGATACACAGAACCCTAGAATAAATGTGGCAATCTTTATCATAGTTTGTTTTTTACTAAACTATATCAAATAGATTCCAAATTTTCGCATTTAACAAACCTTAACTAAATATTTAACAGGATTTAACAGCTGAGGGGGGGGCAAAAAAAAAGGTTTTGAACTTTCGTCCAAAACCTTTTTTTTTATTGCTTTGAGAAGGTCCCATTAGGGGACTTGGGGATTAACCCGAACAGCTGATACAGCCCTCTTCCATTGAACAAACCGGTCCTTCTACAATTTCTTCTGCAGCATTGTCAATTACCGCTGGGATAACAGCTTCAATAGCTTTACCACCTTGGTTCTCTACTGTGAATTTAACTGCCTGAGAGGCTGCCTGTGTACGTAAGTAGTACATACCTGTTTTCAATCCTTTTTCCCATGCATAGAAGTGCATTGAAGTTAGTTTTGAGGTATTAGGTGCGTTTACAAATAAGTTTAATGATTGTGACTGACAAATGTAAGCCCCGCGATCAGCAGCCATATCAATGATATTACGCATTTTGATCTCCCAAACTGTTTTATACAATTCTTTGATGTAATCAGGAATTTCCGGAATCGCCTGGATTGAACCGTTGGCCAATATGATTTTGTTCTTCATATCGTTATTCCATAAGCCTAGTGCTACCAGATCTTTCAATAAATGTTTGTTTACCACTACAAACTCACCACTTAATACACGACGGGTGTAAATATTTGATGTATAAGGTTCGAAACACTCGTTGTTACCTAAAATTTGTGAGGTAGAAGCTGTTGGCATTGGTGCAACTAATAATGAGTTGTAAACCCCATCCTTAACTACTTTTTTACGCAACGCATTCCAATCCCAACGACCGCTATCTGGTGTTACATTCCAAAGGTCGAACTGGAATTTACCTTTAGATAATGGAGAACCTTTAAAGGTTTCGTAAGGACCATGTTTCACTGCTAAATCATGCGAAGCAGTCATAGAAGCGAAATAAATGGTTTCGAAAATGTCTTTATTTAAGCGTTTTGCTTCATCACTTTCGAAAGGTAAGCGCAATAGAATAAAAGCATCGGCCAAGCCTTGTACGCCTAAACCAACGGGACGATGGCGACGGTTCGAGTTTTCTGCCTCAACCACAGGGTAGTAGTTATGGTCGATGATTTTATTCAAATTCAATGTAGCCTGATAAGTTACATCATATAATTTTTGGTGGTCGAACTGACCATTGATTACAAAACGTGGTAATGCCAATGAAGCTAAGTTACAAACTGCAACTTCATCTTTAGAAGTGTACTCGATAATTTCAGTACACAAGTTAGAACTCTTAATGGTTCCTAAGTTTTGTTGATTTGATTTGCTGTTAGCAGCATCTTTAAACAACATATAAGGTGTACCCGTTTCAATTTGCGAATCTAAGATCGCAAACCAAAGCTCTTGTGCTTTTACGGTTTTACGGCCACGGCCCTCTGCTTCATATTTGGTATATAATTCTTCGAATTCTTTACCAAAGCAATCTGCCAAACCTGGTGCTTCATGTGGGCAGAATAATGTCCATTCGCCATTATCCTTAACACGTTGCATAAACAAATCGTTAATCCAAAGTGCATAGAATAAATCGCGGGCACGCATTTCTTCCTTACCGTGGTTTTTACGCAGGTCTAAGAACTCGAAAACATCTGCATGCCAAGGTTCTAAATAGATTGCGAAAGCACCTTTACGTTTACCTCCACCCTGATCTACATAACGTGCGGTATCGTTAAATACACGTAACATTGGGATAATGCCATTGCTTGTGCCATTTGTACCACCAATATATGATCCGGTTGCGCGAATGTTGTGAATGCTTAAACCGATACCACCTGCACTTTGAGAAATCTTAGCGGTTTGTTTTAGCGTGTCATATATACCTTCAATGCTATCGTCCTGCATGGTTAGCAAGAAGCATGAAGACATTTGTGGTTTTGGTGTAGCTGCGTTAAACAAGGTAGGTGTAGCATGGGTAAACCAACGCTCACTCATCAAGTTGTAAGTTTTAATTGCACTCTCGATATCTTCTTTGTGGATACCTACGGAAACACGCATGAACAGGTGCTGAGGGCGCTCTACAATTTTACCGTTAACTTTTAACAGGTACGATTTTTCAAGTGTTTTAAACCCAAAATAATCGAAACCGAAATCACGGTCGTAAATAATAGAACTGTCTAAAATATCAGAGTTCTTTTGAATAATCTCATACACATCATCAGCGATAAGAGGTGCCTCTTTTTGCGCCTTCGGGTCAATATATTCGTACAACATCTTCATTGTACCCGAGAATGATTTAGTCGTGTTTTTATGCAAGTTAGACACGGCAATACGCGAAGCCAACAAAGCATAATCTGGATGTTTGGTGGTTAAGGATGCGGCAGTTTCTGCAGCAAGGTTATCCAGTTCTGATGTGGTTACACCATCATATAAACCTTCAATAACCTTTTTGGCTACGTCAATCGGATCAACCAGGTCTGCATTTAAACCATAGCACAGCTTTTGAATACGGGCCGTGATCTTGTCAAATTGCACCGCTTCTTTGCGGCCATCTCTTTTTAGTACGAACATATTTTATGAGATTTAATTTTATTAATTATTGAATGAATGCGTTTGGAATGAGTAAATGTTTTCCCCTCCTCCCTTACAACATCATCCGCTATATTGTTTTTATGCTTTCTGAACAACGAAACGAGCATTCACTCCTTTTGTCATTCATTAATTCTGAATTATTTAAAAGTCTTCATCCAGAGAGAATGCCTGTGCTTTATTATCAGCAGCGGTTAACACGCCACTTTTTTGATAATCGCCCACACGTTTCTCGAAGAAATTGGTTTTTCCTTGCAGCGAAATCATTTCCATGAAATCGAAAGGATTAGTAGCATTGTATACTTTCTTATAGCCCAATTCCTGTAACCATCTATCGGCTACAAATTCAATGTATTGACTCATTAATTTAGCATTCATACCGATTAAAGCAACCGGAAGTGCATCGGTAATGAATTCTTTTTCAATTTCTACAGCATCTTTAATAATGCCGTGAACTTGTTCTTCACTCAGCTTATTGCTCAACATGCTGTATAATAAGCATGCAAATTCGCAGTGAGAGCCTTCATCTCTTGAAATTAACTCATTACTGAAAGTTAATCCAGGCATTAAACCACGTTTCTTTAACCAGAAGATAGAGCAGAAACTTCCGCTAAAGAAGATACCTTCAACCGCAGCAAAAGCCACTAAACGTTCAGCAAATGTTCCGTTCTCAATCCAGCGTAACGCCCAGTCAGCCTTTCTTTTAACAGCCGGAACGGTTTCAACAGCATGGAATAAGCGATCTTTTTCCTCAGGATCTTTGATATAAGTATCAATTAATAAGGCATAAGTTTCAGAGTGGATATTCTCCATCATAATCTGGAAACCGTAAAAACAACGTGCCTCCGGAATCTGTACTTCACTCATGAAGTTCACCGCCAGATTCTCGTTTACAATACCATCACTAGCAGCAAAGAAAGCCAGGATATGAGAGATGAAATGTCTTTCACCATCATTTAAATTTTCCCAGTGTTTAAGGTCGTCAGAAAGATCAATCTCTTCTGCAGTCCAAAAACTAGCTTCTGTTCTTTTATACATTTCCCACACTTTTGGGTATTTTATGGGTAATAATACAAAGCGATCCTTGTTTTCTTGTAGTAATAGTTCCTGTTCCATAGCTGATACTTTAATGTTTTCAAATTATCTAGCGCAGACAAAGCACCGCATTCATCAATTTTATATGACGATTGTTATGTTTTGTAATAAACGCTGTAGTGAAAGTGCTAACTCCCGTGGGTTTGACAAACGACTGAGCTTTTAGTTGAGGAAAATTTAAAAATGCAATCAGATAGATCGGCTTATAAATCACTAAAAACTAAGCTTTTATATTTGTTTTCAAACGCAAGAAGTTAAAGAACTTTGTGATAACAAATATATACACGGAGGGGGTTTTATTTGAATCAAAGTTGTTAACACTACCTTGAAACTCGTGGATAAAACGATCAGCTAAATATCATTTTCAGGCGAAAAAAAAGCTAATCATTTCTTTTTAAGCACTTAACAAACAAAAAAGAGTGTTAATAACTTAAATTCAGGACTCAAAAGAGCTGATAATTAGAGCTGAAGGGAATACTACTCCAGGGTGTAGCTCAGCTTTACTTTGGCGATACCTTTACGGAAAATTCCTATTTTTTTTGCGGCACTTTCTGACAAATCAATCGCCAGTCTTTTTGAAAAAGGTCCTCTGTCATTTACCTTCACTACAACTGATTTTCCATTATCAGGATTAGTAACGGTAACCAGGGTCCCGAAAGGTAAAGTGCGGTGTGCTGCTGTTAATTTTTTGGCCCTGTATTTGGCGCCACTGGTAGTTCGATGACCTTCGAATTTTCTATGATAATAAGTTGCGAGAACTGTTTTTTTGATACTATCTGGCTCATTTGATGAATCCGAATCTTGTGCCTTACCATGTAAAAACAAGAACAAACTACTTAATAACAGAAGGTATTTCATAGGCTAAATCTTTGTTAACTAGCCTGCAAATATAAGCATTTAGTTTATAATCAATAATTTGAAGCAAAAACCGGCTTTAAAGCCCATAAAAAAGGCGTACAACTTAAAGCTGTACGCCCTTACCTAACCCGACTATACCCACCTTATTTTTTATCCGGCACAAAGTTCATAGAAATAGAATTTACACAGTGACGAGTGTCTTTGTTGGTAAACCCTTCTCCTAAAAAAACGTGACCTAAATGTGCGCCACAATTGGCACAAACAATTTCTGTACGTGAGCCATCAGCATCCGGAATGCGCTTCACTGCACCCTTAATTTCATCGTCGAAAGCCGGCCAGCCACAACGGGCATCAAACTTGCTCTCTGAGCGATATAATGCAGCATCACAACGCTTGCAGGTGTAAGTACCTTTATCTGTAGTATGTTCATATTTACCTGTTCCGGGATACTCGGTTCCTTTATTAACAATTACTCTTTCTTCTTCGGGAGTTAATGGATTCCAGTTCATTTTCTTTTTTGATATGTTTTGTTCTGTTTCTTTAACCTTTTTTACCTGCTTATCCTGCTTTTGGGCGCAAGCTGAAAGCGTTGTTATCAGAACAACAGCCGAGCTCAAAAATAGTTTATTTAACATCGTTTTCATATTACAATATACGAGGATTATTTGGCTTTGGTTTGCTGTAAAGAACGCCCGGATTAGTGTTTACAAAGCGATGATATTTTGGCCATGGAGAGTTACCACGGAAACTCAGAAGACACGAAATCTGAAGTTTAACTTCGATTGCTGCATTAATAACTAAATCCGTTTCATTTTTACAGGGAAGATTATTTTGTCTTATTTAATAATCCATAAACGATGATTTTAACGAAAAAAACAAATTTCTCTTTCTCCCCTTTTCTTTTGCCATGAATCCTGTGTTTCCGTGGCAAAAAACTCAGAAAACAAAAAAAGCGTCCCGAAATTAATCGAAACGCTTTCATTTATGTAAACTTTAAAATCTTACTTGGCTAATTCTTCTGCCATTGCAGCACCAATTTCAGCAGGGCTTTCCACTACGCGGATACCACACTCACGCATGATTTTCATTTTAGCCGCAGCAGTATCATCAGCACCACCAACAATTGCACCGGCGTGTCCCATTCTACGTCCCGGAGGCGCAGTTTGACCAGCGATGAAACCTACTACAGGTTTAGTACCGTGTTCTTTAATCCAACGAGCAGCCTCAGCTTCCATGCCACCACCAATTTCACCAATCATGATGATACCGTGAGTTTCCGGATCGTTCATTAACAATTTAACAGCTTCAACAGTTGGCGTTCCAATAATTGGGTCACCACCGATACCGATAGCAGTTGTGATACCTAAACCAGCTTTAACTACCTGATCTACCGCTTCGTACGTTAAAGTTCCAGATTTTGAAACTACACCTACGTTACCTTTTTTGAAGATGAAACCTGGCATAATACCAATTTTAGCCTCATCTGCAGTAATAATACCCGGGCAATTCGGACCGATTAAAGTTACATCACGACCTGTGATATATTCTTTAACCAAGATCATATCTTTAGTAGGAATACCTTCAGTAATACAAACAATAACTTTAATACCACCTTCAGCAGCTTCCATAATCGCATCTGCAGCAAATGCAGGTGGAACAAAAATGATCGATACATTGGCGCCAGTTTTATCAACGGCATCCTTAACAGTATTAAAAACAGGCTTATCTAAATGCGATTGCCCACCTTTGCCAGGTGTAACACCACCAACTACGTTTGTACCATAAGCCAACATTTGCTCGGCGTGGTAAGTTCCTTCGTTTCCGGTAAAACCCTGAACGATAACCTTAGAATCTTTATTTACTAAAACGCTCATGTATCAATTTTTTTTGTGCAAAGCTAATATTATTGACTGGAAAGTCAAACCGAAAAGCATATTATTTACCGCCTTTTCTCAGGAAAATGTAAGTAATTCCATTATGGCTACTGTAGCCCCGTTATCCGCTAAAATCTTTTTGGGGATTATTCCGCTTAAAGGTTAAATATCCTGGCCAAAAAGTATCCCGCTCCTCCCGGGTTTAGCGCAAAACATGCAGCATTACTTGGCAAATAAAACTTAAACGCCTATTTTAGTTGGAAGTTGAAAGTGAAAAGTTGAAAGTGCTAACGACTTACATTCTTAATGTTTAGCTCAAAGCGACAAAATTTGAAAGCGCTCAGTCAGATAATAAACAATACCACATGAGAAAAAAAATATTACCAATTACCTTAACCCTATATTGTCTTTTGGCCATTCAATTTAAAGCCAAGGCCCAAACTGCTGACACCAGCAAGTATATTCTTCAAAATGATGCAGATGTAGCGAAGAAAGAGCCTGGCACACATCAGGGAGGTGGCGAAACCATTGGCTTTAACTTCTTTGCTCAGGCAAAAAATCTAAAGACTGTTTTTAAAAAAAGAATCTTAAAGCCTGGTTCATCTATTGGCTACCATCCTCAAAAGGAAGATGAAATTTACTATATCGTTTCTGGAAACGGCACCATGCAAATGAACGGTAAAACTTTCCCGGTAAAACCAGGCGATGCCATATTAACCCGCCCAGGGAGTTCGCATGGTATCAAACCCAATGCAGATAACGACCTTGTAATCATGATTGTTTATGAGAAAAAATAAGCATCCAACAAGAGAAAGAAGACAAAAAGGCCAGATTAACTTATCGCTAACCTGGCCTTTCTTATAAATAAAACTAACCTTCTAATTTAGTAGCTTCAGCTTTGGGCTTAGCTTCTGTTTTCCATCGTTTTGCCCAGTCTGCCTGTTCGGCATCGTTATGGAAAGTCCAGGCTACGAAGCGACTGATTTTCTGTCCTTGTGACATTTGAACGGTGCGTACCTCAAATGCATTGGCCTTAATCAAGGCGTTGTAAATGCCTCTTAAGTTGGCACTTTTCGAAACCAAGGATGTAAACCAAAGGCATTTTTTAGGAATCTGAGCACTTTGAATAATCATCTGCTCCACAAAAGCACGCTCTCCTCCGGGGCACCAAAGCTCAGCTTTATTGCCCCCAAAATTTAAAACATGCTTAATCTCTGCCTCACCCTTTAAATTTCTCCATTTTTGTCGCGTACCTTGCTCGGCCTCTTTTAAAGATGCATGGAAAGGTGGATTACAGATGGTCAGGTCAAATTCTTCTTTTGCACCCACAATCCCCCTAAAAGTAGCCATCCGGGATTGCTGTAACCGGGGCTCAACGTGACCCTGAAGCGACTTGTTGGCATCAACAATTCTTTTTGCTGCTTCAATAGAAAGCGGATCGATGTCTGATCCAACAAAATCCCAACCGTATTCCTGATGTCCTATTATCGGATAGATACAATTTGCACCCGTACCGATATCAAGTACTTTAACATGGTTTCCTTTTGGTATTCTACCTTTATCACTCGAACCTAATAAATCGGCAACATAATGGATATAATCTGCTCGTCCGGGAATAGGCGGACATAAATAATCTTTGGGGATATCCCACTGAGAAACATTATAGAAATGCTTCAACAATGCTTTGTTAAGTGCTTTAACTGCTTGCTGATCAGCAAAATCTATCGATTCTTCGTTATGATCATTCAAAAAAACAAAACGTTTCAGTTCTTTTGAAGTTGCAATAAGTTGTTTGAAATTGTAACGGGAACGGTGCTTGTTCCTGGGATGTAACTCGCTTTTCTCTGAGCGGGTATTTTCTTTCTGAGCCAATGTGATCTGGATTAATTAAATAAGCTGTGTGCTTATTTCTACTGCAAAGGTAGGGAAAAAAGTTGAGCGTTAAAGTGGTAAGTTGTAGGTTATAAGTTCTAAGTCTGGCCGCTTAAAATGTTGTGAGTTGCGGGTTGAGAGTTACAGGTCCGGGCGCCCAGGTTAAAGTGGTAAGTTGTAGGTTATAAGTTCTAAGTCAGGGCGCATAAACAAGTTGTGAGTTACTGGCTGAAAACTCCAAACCCCAAACTAAAAACTCCAAACTAAGTTGAGGGTTGTGGGTTGAAAGTCTGGGCGCCTCAAACTGCCAACTCCAAACTGCCAACTCCAAACTGAAAACTCCAAACTAAAAACTAAACCTCCTCGCTCTGCTCTATCGCCGCAGGCCTTATCGCTTTCTGGTACCTGGCTTCATCAAATTGCCTTTCGCTCTTTGCAATTACTATGGTTGCTACTCCATTGCCAATTACGTTGGTTATTGCCCTGGCTTCGCTCATAAACCGATCTACACCAATCAGAATAGAAATGTGCTCAATAGGCATAATTTTCAGCGCGGTTAAGGTAGATACCAGTACAATAAACCCGCTTCCGGTAACACCTGCTGCACCTTTTGAGGTAACCATCAGGATCCCTAAAATGGTTAGCTGCTGGCCAATCGACAAATCTATTTTAAAAACCTGGCAAAGAAAAATTACCGCCATTGCTAAATAAATGGCTGTTCCATCCAGATTAAAGGAATAGCCTGTTGGTATAACCAAACCAACTACCGACTTATCGCAGCCAATGGTTTCCATTTTCTGCATCATACTTGGCAAGGCAGATTCTGAAGAAGATGTTCCTAAAACAATTAAGATTTCCTGACGGATGTATTTAAGATATTGCCATAGGCTAAATTTATAATATCTCGCGATGCCGTTCAAAATGACAAAGATAAAGAGGAAACAAGTGAGGTAAACAGCCCCCATTAGTTTTGCCATACCCAAAATGCTTTGCAGCCCATGTGTTCCGATGCTAAAAGCCATTCCACCAAAGGCTCCAACAGGGGCTAAACGCATCACTACCTTCATGATTCTAAAAAGCACTTTAGAAATTTTATCAAAAGCATGAAGTACTGCTATGCCCTCCCCTCCGAGTTTATTTAGTCCATATCCAAAAAGGATAGCAAAAAACAGAATCTGTAGAATATTTCCTTCAGCAAAAGAATCAATTACATTATGTGGAATGATATGAAGAAAAAATTCTCCCCAGTTCATGTCCTTCGCCTGCTCTGCATAACCTGCAATTTTCGATGCATCGCCATTGCCTGTTTGCATACCCACACCTGGTTTAAGGATGTTGGCCACGAGTAAACCAACCGCTATGGCTACAGTACTTACAATTTCAAAATATAACAGTGCCTTTCCTCCTACACGACCAACTTTTTTCATATCTCCCATGTGGGCAATACCCAAAACAATGGTAAAAAAGATAATCGGAGCAATCAACATGCTGATCATGTTAATAAAACCCTGACTGATGAGTTTAGCCGTTGGCGCAAATGCAGGAAAGCTTGCTCCTACTATAATACCCAGAGTAATGGCCACTAAAACCTGAAAGGTTAAATTGGAAATAACAGATTTCATTTGATTCGTTTAGGACACGAAATATAGGGCTATTTTGAAAATTGTACTGTATTTAATCAGCAAATCTGAAAACAGGTGCTATTTATAAATCAACACTTCTATTTTACCATCAGCAGTAACGGCCCCTCTATACATCCCTTCGGTATTGAAAGGCATAGCGATATTGCCTTTTTTGTCTAAAGCAATCAAACCGCCATCTCCTCCCATTTTACCTACTTTATCCAATACAATCTTTGATGCTTCTGATACGGATAAGCTTTTGTATTCCATTAAATCAGAAATGGTTTTAGCCACCACATTGCGGATATAAAATTCACCCCAGCCTGTACAGGAAATTCCGGCAGTTTCATTATTGCAGTAGGTTCCCGAACCAATAATCGGTGCGTCTCCAACCCGGCCATATTTTTTATTGGTCATTCCTCCGGTTGAAGTTCCGGCAGCAAGGTTTCCTTCCTGATCTAAGGCTACGCAGCCTACGGTTCCGAACTTATAATCGTGATTTTTAATTCCTAAAAGCTCCGATTTTTTGCTTCCATGATCTAAAACAGCCTTAGCAGAATCGGCTTTAATGGCCTTTTGCAACCCGTCCCATCGTTCCTGCGTCCAAAAATATTTTGGATCAACAATCTCCAGACCAGCTTCTCTGGCAAATTGCTCTGCTCCTGTGCCAATCATCATCACGTGTTCTGACTTTTCCATTACAGCCCGGGCGGCAGAAATAGGATTTTTAATAGTTGTAACCCCTGCAACAGCTCCTGCTTTTAAAGTTTTACCCTCCATTATTGCCGCATCGAGTTCATTTCGGCCATCATGGGTAAAAACTGCGCCTTTACCTGCATTAAAATGTGGGTCATTTTCTAATACATGAATGGTGGCCTCCACAGCATCTAAACTACTCTTTCCTGCTTTTATTTTAGCATAACCTGCTTTTAAGGCCTGGGTTAAACCTGCAATATAGGCTGCTTCCTTCTCGGGTGTCATGTTCTTTTTGAGGATGGTACCAGCGCCACCATGAATAACCATTACATATTTTTGCTGCTGGGCAGCAACCTGCAATGCAAACATTGAAAACAGCATTAGGGCTGTTGCCTTGATCCACTTCATATGATAAGATTTTAGAAAAGGTTAAATTAAGAAATTCTGCCGGAATAAAGTATTTATGCTTTGGCAATCCCTTCAGAAGAGAACTGAAGCTCATAAAGTTTCTTGTAGTAACCGTTTAGTTTCAAAAGTTCCTGGTGTGTACCCTTTTCTTTAATCTCTCCTTTATCTAAAACGATGATTTGATCTGCTTTTTGAATGGTAGATAAGCGGTGGGCAATCACGATTGAAGTTCGTCCGTCCATAAGGTTATCAATCGCTTTTTGAATCAACAGTTCAGTTTCTGTATCTACGGATGAGGTTGCTTCATCCAAAACCAAAATTGCCGGGTTATGAACGAGTGCACGGATGAAGGAAATTAACTGTGCCTGACCAGCAGACAGGGTTGCTCCTCTTTCCATAACGTTGTATTGATAGCCTCCTGGTAAACGCTCAATAAAATCGTGTGCACCCACTTTTTTGGCTGCTTCTATCACTTCTGCCAAACCAATTTGAGGATTATTGAGGGTAATATTGTTTAATATTGTATCTGAAAAAAGGAAAACATCCTGCAATACTGTTGCAATACTTTTTCGGAGATAATCTAAATCAAATTCATTGATTTGAATTCCATCAACTGTAATTTCGCCTTTTTTGATTTCGTAAAAGCGATTTAAAATATTAATGGTGGAAGATTTACCTGCGCCTGTAGCCCCCACTAAAGCCACGGTTTCTCCTGCTTTAACGTCAAAAGTGAGGTTCTTTAACACATACTGATCATCATTATAGGCAAACCAAACATCTTTAAAGCTAATGTTACCGGCTAACTGCTTTGGGGCTGCCACACCATTATTAGGTGTAACTTCATCGGTATCCAAAACTTTAAAAACCCTTTCGGCTCCTACCATCCCCATTTGGAGTGTATTAAATTTATCGGCCAATTCTCTTATCGGCCTGAACAACATATTGATGTAGAGGATAAATTCGGCAATTGTACCTGGAGTAACCACATCTGGCTTAGCCAGGATTGTTCTGGAACCATACCAAACTAATAATCCTAAAGACATGGCCGAGATCAACTCTACTACAGGAAAAAATATAGAATAGTACCAATTAGACCGAATATTGGCATCCCGATATCTTTTATTGATGGCGTGAAACTTCTTATACTCCTGCCTTTCTCTGGCAAAATATTGTATAATGGAAACTCCGGTAATGTGTTCCTGAAGAAAGGTATTGAGGTTAGAAACTTCTGTACGTACTTCCTGAAAAGCAACCTTAATGGCTTTTTGAAATATACGTGTAGCCATAATTAATAGCGGAATTGGCAATAATACAACGAGGCTCAACTCCCAATCGGTATACAGCATTACAGCTACAATTACAATCACCTGAAGTGAATCACCAATCATGGAAATTAATCCTTCAGAAAAAATATCGGCAATAGTTTCCAAATCAGACACAGTCCTGGTAATCAGTTGCCCGATGGGTGTTCTATCGAAAAACTTTAACCGAAGCTTCGTAATGTGGTTAAAAACATTGATTCTTAAATCACGGATAACCGATTGGCCTAAGGTATTGGTTAGTAAAGTGTGGTTGTATTGAATTAGGGTTTGTAAAATCAGCATGGCAATCATCAAAATCGACATGGTAACTAAACCTTCATAATTTCCTGGCAGGATGTATTTATCCAGGGTATATTTAATTAAAAGTGGTCTAACGGGAGACACTGCTGCTAAAAGAATGGTCAAAATAACCGACCAAATAAAAATTGCACGGTAAGGCCTTACGTATTTAAAAATCCGTTTAAGTAATCCTGTGTTGTATACTTCGCCTGCTACTGCCATTTTTTTTTAAATTAATGAATGAATTTTAAGGAGTGAATTTCGCATCCCTCATTCAATCACCCAATCATTCAATCATTCTATAATTCTATAATTCTATAATTCAATAATTATATATACGGGTATTCCACTTTCACCAGGTACAAACCACAAGCAGGTACCGATTGCCCGGCCTTACTGCGATTTTTACTTGCTATTATTTGTTTAAAATCTTCCACGTCAATTTCGCCTTTACCCACTCTTACCAGGGTACCCATTATAGCCCTGACCATATTGCGAAGAAAGCGGTCTGCCTTAATATTAAAAACCAAACCATCCTCTACTATCTCAAATCTCGCCTCCATAATTTTGCAATTGTTGGTAAAGGTTTGGGTGTTGGATTTACTAAAGGCTGAAAAATCAGTAAACCCGAATAATGTATTGGCAGCCTGATTCATTTTATCTACATCCAACTGATCTTTTAATAACCATGAACGGTTTAATTTAAATGGATCTTTCTGAAAATGCACATAATATTTATAGGCCCTTGCAGTTGCATCAAATCTGGCATGTGCTTCGGGCAGAACCGGAATGATTTTCTGAGCCGCTATCTGATAAGGTAAAAGGGCATTAATACCTGCTATTGCGGTTACTACTTTGCTTTCTGCCACATCAGTGAGATCAAAATGCGCAAAAAAAACTGTTGCATGTACGCCGGTATCGGTTCGTCCGCAACCCAATGTTTCTACAGGTTGCCTAAAATAAGTAGACATGGCTTTATCTAACAGTTCTTGCACCGCCACTGCATTGGGTTGGGTTTGCCAGCCATGATAAAGTGTGCCATCATAGGCAATCTGTATGAAATATCTGTTTTGACTCAAAGTGATGCAAAAATACTTTTTTCCTTCTATTAGATAAGGTGTATTAAAAGAAATTAATATCCCTCAACT
This sequence comes from Pedobacter sp., assembly GCF_965279535.1. Lineage (NCBI taxonomy): Bacteria > Pseudomonadati > Bacteroidota > Sphingobacteriia > Sphingobacteriales > Sphingobacteriaceae > Pedobacter > Pedobacter sp. The sequence continues at coordinate 4,375,903 of NZ_OZ257244.1, read as the reverse complement.
GTAAAAATGTTTTTTAAAGGTTGAGCAGAATAATTAAGTTTGCCTAAATTATAAGTTAACATGATACAGCGCGTACAATCTATCTGGCTTTTTTTAGCATCTCTCAGCTTAGTTTTAATGTTGTTTTCACCATTGGTAATTAAAGAGGCCAACAGTGTTGAAAACAGTATTTACACTTCAGGGTTATTTCAAAAATCTGCCGGGCAGAGTGGATCGGGCATTAAGGCAGAAGCTTTTTTACCCTTACTGATTACAAACATTGCCGTGGCCGTTATTTGTTTGGTAAACATATTTAATTTTAGAAAAAGGAGCTTACAAAAGCGCATGGCTGTTCTTTCTATTGTACTTATCATTGCTTTTGGTTTTTGGTGCAGTATTTATGCAAAAAAATTACCTGGTGGCATTGATGGTGCAGCATTTGGTTTTGGTGCTTATCTTCCCGCTTTGGCTATATTGTTTTGTATGCTGGCTATTTTCGGCATCAACAAAGATGAGCGCTTAATCCGTTCTGCTGAACGCCTACGTTAGTAATTACATTGGTCATTTTTAGAAGATAGCAGCACTGGAATTGTTTTGTAAACCCGGGTGAAGCGGCATCCTTTTGCTTTTTCAGCAAAAGATATAGCGAAAAACGGGGCTGCAGAAACCGATAGACTTGAAACATATTTTTTCAAATCTGATTGAATTTGCCTGGATGATTTGCGCTGTACAAATAAAAAAATACCAGCTTTATTCCTAAATCAAGGCACATAATACCGTAAAGTATGTGTTTCAGCTTTACATTCGCCAGCTTTTTTTAGTATTACTTCCTTATTTTCAAACATTTAACCCGAAAAACTATTTACTTGGTTATCTGTGAAATACGGATTATTAACCGTACCTTTGCGGCTCAATTAAAAAAAGAAGACGAATGATAAACCCATTTCAATTATTGGGGATAAGTGATGACGTCGTTAATGCCATTAAAGACCTTGGATTTGAAAATCCAACGCCGATTCAGGAGCAAAGTATCCCTGTACTGTTAGAAGGCACTAATGATTTTGTTGGTTTGGCCCAAACAGGAACAGGAAAGACAGCCGCATTTGGTTTGCCGCTGTTAGAACTAATCGATTTTAAGATGAACAAGCCACAGGCATTAATTTTATGCCCTACCCGTGAGCTTTGTTTGCAAATCGCTAACGACCTTAAAAACTTTTCTAAAAATGTTGCTAATGCCCATGTAGTTGCCGTTTACGGTGGTGCAAACATTATGCAACAACTACGTGAAATACGCAATGGCGTACAAATCGTAGTGGCCACGCCCGGCCGTATGTTGGATATCATTGGCCGTAAAGCCATTGATTTTTCAAATGTTAAATATGTTGTGCTTGATGAGGCCGACGAGATGTTGAACATGGGTTTCCAGGAAGACATCAACGAGATTTTATCAACTACACCTGATGACAAAAAAACCTGGTTATTCTCGGCTACCATGCCGGCAGAGGTTCGCCGTATAGCTAAAACCTATATGGAAAACCCTACAGAGTTAACCATGGGCACCAAAAACACTGGTAACGTAAATATCGAACATGAGTACTATGTAGTACGTGCCAGAGATAAATATGCTGCCCTTAAACGTATTGTAGATTTTAACCCGGATATTTTCGGTGTTGTTTTCTGCAAAACTAAATTAGACACACAAGACGTAGCTGAGCATTTAATTAAAGATGGTTACAATGCAGATGCTTTACACGGCGACTTATCACAACAACAACGTGATAAAGTTATGCAACGTTTCCGTGAGCGCAGTATGCAGTTATTAATTGCTACAGATGTTGCTGCCCGTGGTATTGATGTAAACAATGTAACGCACGTAATTAACTACGCTTTGCCTGATGAAATTGAGAGTTACACCCACCGTTCTGGCCGTACTGGTCGTGCCGGTAAAACTGGTATCTCTATCTGTATCATCAACTCTAAAGAGGTTGGCAAAATCCGTCAGATTGAAAGAATTATCGGTAAACAGTTTACTAAAGCTGAATTGCCAACTGGATTTGACGTTTGTGAAAAACAATTATTCTCATTAGTACATAAAGTTCATAATGTTGAAGTTAATGCTGAGCAAATTGATCAGTATATCCCACGCATTATGGATGAGTTTGCTGATTTAACAAAAGAAGAAGTAATTAAACGTTTTGCTTCTTTAGAGTTTAACCGTTTCTTAGATTATTACCAAAACGCTCCGGATCTTAATGCTCAGGCTGATGATCGTGGAAGCGACAGAGGTGAGCGTGGTGCCCGCGGCATTAGAAGCAGCGAAGGTTACACCCGTTTATTTATCAATTTAGGTTCTGTTGATGAGTTTACCCGTGGCGACATGTTATCTTTCATTTGCAACAATGCAAAAGTAAGTGGCAAGAGCGTTGGTAAAATTGATCTGAAAGGTGTTTACTCTTTCTTTGAAGTTGAAGATGCAATTGTAGATAAAGTTTTTGATGGCTTTAAAGCTGTTGACTTTAACGGACGTAACGTGCGTATTGAACGTAGTGGAGATGGTGGTCGTGAAGGTGGAGATCGTGGAGAACGCAGAGGCGGCGGACGTGGTTTCGGCGGTGGTGAGAGAAGAAGTGGTGGCGGCCGTAGTTTTGGTGGTGGCGACAGAAGAGGTGGAGACAGACGTGATGGTGGAAATCGTGAAGGCGGTGGTTTCAGAGACTTTTCTGGACGTAAACGAGAAGATCGTGGCGGAAACGCTGGTGGCGGTAGCCGCAGAGAAGGCGGAAACCGTGAAGGCGGCGAACGCAGAAAAAAATGGTAAATCACTAAACCAAATATTTTGCAGCCAGTTTCGTTCATTCGAAACTGGCTTTTTTTTTAAGAGAGCTATTACATCAATAGCGAATTAATCCGGCCCTGATCTCCTTGCAAGAGGTAAATCTTAATTCAAAAAGCTTTGCTACCGGCTAAGCCATATCACAACGGCTCCATCCCCTCCAATCGGCCTGATAAAATTTTCGGGTAGCATAGCTTAGCATCATCACCAATGCCTGTATGGACTGAATGTACAATTATGTTGAATAAGTTACCCTTTAAATTCAATCCCTTTTCTTTGAAATAGGATATATTTACGAAAATTATCCTTACCCTATGTCTTTCAGAAAAATCCTAACCATCCTATCTTTAACCCTCCTCTATATCCAGGCATCAGCCCAAAAAAGTGATAAAATGCAATGGTTTGCCGATGCCAAACTTGGAATATTTATTCACTGGGGCGTTTACTCGGTAAATGGAATTTCTGAATCATGGTCTTTCTATAACAATTACGTTAATTACCCTACCTATAAAAAACAGCTTGATGGTTTTACCGCAACAAAGTATAACCCTACAGAATGGGTTGATTTAATTAAAGAAAGTGGCGCTAAATACGCAGTGATTACCAGTAAACACCATGACGGAGTTTCCCTTTGGGATAGCAAAGCACCCTTAGCCCTTACTATCCCTAAAGATGGCAAAGCTAAAAAAGATGTCCTTAGTCCTTTTGTTAGCGCATTAAAGAAATCGGGTTTAAAAACGGGAATTTATTTTTCTTTACCAGATTGGTCGTACCCTCATTATGATGTTTTTACGCGCGAACATAAGCGCTATGATGCAAAAAAAGACACCACGCAATGGAGGAAATTCTTAAACTATCAACAACTGCAACTCAAAGAACTGAGTAATGCTTACCATCCGGATTTATATTGGTTTGATGGCGATTGGGAACACAGCGCTGAAGAATGGGAAGTGCCACAGATTAAAAACATCCTCAGTAAAAAAAATCCAAATGTAATATTCAATTCGAGGTTGGGTGCTTATGGCGATTATGAAACACCTGAGCAAGGTGTACCTGTTTTGAAACCACAAGCCAAATATTGGGAATTGTGTTATACCATGAACGACTCCTGGGGATATCAGCCTTTTGATACACATTACAAATCTGCGAATATGATTATCAGGACACTTGTAGACTGCATCAGTATGGGAGGGAATCTGCTATTGGATATCGGCCCTAAAGCTGATGGCACAATTGCTCCGGAACAAGTTGATATCCTGAAAAAATTAGGCAGATGGACAAAAAAACATAGTGAGGCTATCTATGGCACAGAAACAGGGCTATCCGCTGCTCATTTCAATGGTAAAACCGCGCTTTCAAAAGACAAAAAAACACTTTATTTATTCGCTGACTATCAAGCGAATGATGGTTTAGCCTTGAACGGCATACAATCGAAAATTAAAAATGTTAGTGTAATAGGCTATAGAGGTACCATTAACTACAAAAATATTAATGATAATAACTACCTGATCAACATACCGAAAGCTGCTTATGATCAGGAGGTAACGGTAATAAAAGTTACTTTCGATGAGCCTGTTCAGCTGAGACCCGCAAAAACCCTAACCATTTCTGTTGACGAACTTTTAACCAACAGCAAACCTTCTACACACCAAAAACTGGAGTCAGTAATAAATGAAATCAGCAAGGGCAACAATATATTCAATAAGGTGAATTTGACCATAGATGGAGCAGGTTTCGAGTCATCGGTAAAAAACCTGGACACAGCAGCTTATAACTGGGTTTTAAAAAATACCGAGGCCTTATCAAAGACCCAAACAGGCATCCCTGAAGGGCACTATCAGGGTAAAACCTTTTTATCAGCGGATAAGCAAAATCTCTTCCTAGTTGTTGAAGGTCAACCGACTGGACCAATTGCCATTAAAGGCCTAAAAAATAAAATTAACAGGATCAGAATTGTTGGTGAAGGAACCATTTTGCCTTATGAAACCTACAACAAACTCTATTGGAGCAAGATCCCAGGCATCATCTATATTCCAATACCAACAGAAAGATTAGATAAACACTTTACCATTATTAATGTACTTGTTGAGGGACCAATTGATTTATACCGGGAGCATGTAGGGGTATTGGATCAGAATAACTAATTCAGGTTCAATGAAGGGCATTTTATCTATCCTTTGTAAAATATGTAAAGCGAAAACATTTTCTGATTAAATTTGCCTTAATTCGCAAACTATGCAGGCAAAATATATTTCGTACCAAGAAACAGGCTCTTTCTCTAAACTGGTTCTGGATTATATTAATAATGAAGAATCTCTTCGCCCTTTTTACAGCTATCGTCCTGATATGGATGGCTTGGCTGAAGCTATAGCGAACAGGCATTTTCAGGGAAATCGAAATACTTTAGTTCAGGTACTCAAGAAACAATATGAGCATTTAGTTCCTAATAAATCAGTTACTAAAAATATTGAGCTGCTAGGTCAGGAAAATACTTTTACCGTTACCACCGGACACCAGTTAAACCTGTTTACCGGGCCACTTTATTTCATCTACAAGATTGTAACCACCATTAACCTTGCTCTTGAGCTTAAGATGGCTCATCCCGATAAGAACTTTGTTCCTGTTTACTGGATGGCTACTGAGGATCACGACTTTGATGAAATCAATCATGTAAGTGTTGATGAGAAAAATATCAGCTGGATACAGCAGACCAATGGTGCTACCGGAAGATTGAGTACCAAAACAGTAGCCGCAGCAGTACTGGCATATAAAGGTTACCTGGGCATTTCTAAAAACGGGAAACACATTGCCAAGCTTGTTGAACAGGCTTACTTAGAGCATGATAACCTGGCAGATGCAACCCGATATTTAGTTAATAATTTATTCCAGAAATATGGCCTGGTTATCGTTAATGCTGATGATCATGAATTAAAAAAACAGTTTTCATCGATTATTGAGCGAGATATCCTTGAGCATAACAGTGCCAGGTTAATCGGCGAAACTTCAAATCACCTGGCTTCGTTCGATTATAAAAGTCAGGTGAATGGTCGTGACATCAATTTCTTTTATTTAAAGGATGATCTGCGGGAAAGGATAATATTTGAAAATGGGAAGTATTTGGTTAATCACACCGACATTTCATTTACAGAAACAGAAGTTAAAGCTGAAATAGCCACGTACCCCGAAAGGTTTAGCCCCAATGTAGTTATGCGCCCCATGTACCAGGAGGTGATTTTACCCAATATCGCTTATATTGGTGGTGGCGCAGAAGTGGCGTATTGGATGCAATTGAAAGCTAATTTTGATTTTTACCAGGTTGATTTCCCTGTATTGCTCCTTCGCAATTCAGCCCTTTTAATTGATAAAAGAACTGCACAAAATATTTATAGTTTAGGATTTGAACTGGCTGATTTTTTCTTACCTGCTGAAGAGCTCAAAAACAAATGGGTTAGAAAAAACACTGAAATTCAATTGAGTTTAGCGGATGAGACCAGAGCCATTAACAGTATTTTTGATCAAATTAAACTCAATGCGTTCAAAATAGACAAAACACTTTCTATATCTGCAGATACGGCAAAACAAAAAACAAACAGGCTGTTGGCTAATTTGGAGAAAAAGCTGTTCAGAGCCGAAAAACGCAAACATGAGACTGCCCTTCTCCAGATAGAAAATGTAAAAAACAGGCTTTTTCCGAACGGAACCCTGCAAGAAAGAATATTAAACATTGCCCCTATGTATGTAAACTATGGCGAAGATTTTCTTTCGTCGTGCATAGAAAATTTTGAGCCTTTGGGTGGCGATTTTACTTTGTTACTTCCCTAAGGGAGCTTGGAGTAAGGAGTTGGGAGTTCAGAGTTTGAGAGGAAAACCTGGCCACTACGAAGCAAACAGACTGAAGCAAAATGTATTAACACCAGTCTTGATACTTGATACTAAAAGTCAGAATTCCAAGATCCGGAGACCGGAGTCTGGAAGTAGAGTGATTAAAGAGATATAAATCGGCAGCCAGTCTTGATACTAAATACTTGATACTATAATAAACATGAACTTCATCACTTTTACCGAAACGCATTTAAGAAATTTCACGTACCATGTTTTTAAAAGAATGGGTTGCTCTGATGACCATGCAACTTTAGCAACGGACGTCTTAATTCGTTCGGATTTACGTGGAATTGATTCACATGGTGTTGCCCGTTTAAGTGGTTATGTTCGCTTGTGGGAAAAGAAAAGAATAAATGCGACACCCAATATCAGAGTTGTACATGAAACGCCTACTACTGCAACGGTGGATGGTGATGCAGGATTGGGTTTGGTGGTTGCCCCATTTGCCATGCAGGTAGCAATAGAGAAAGCTGAAAAATACGGAAGTGGATGGGTGTCTGTTAAAAATTCAAACCACTACGGCATTGCTGGCTATCATGCATTAATGGCCGTAGAAAAGGATATGATTGGCATCAGTATGACCAATGCTAGTCCTCTCGTAGCCCCTACCTACTCTGCTGAGCGACTATTAGGCACCAACCCCATGTGCTATGCTTTCCCCGCAGGAAAATATCCACCTGTTATTGTTGATATGGCTACAGCTGCTGCTGCAAACGGAAAATTGGAAATTGCTCAAAGAGCTAATAAAAAAATCCCTGACGGTTGGGTTCAAAATAAAGAAGGGCAAAGTTCTACCGACCCAAACGAGTTAAAAAGTGGAGGTTCCTTGCTTCCTCTAGGGAGCGATAAAGACCATGGAAGCCATAAAGGCTATGGATTAGGCGCTACTGTCGACATTTTATCTGCAGTACTCTCCGGTGCAAACTATGGCCCTTGGGTACCGCCATTTGTAGCCTTTCTGGAGCCTTCAGCCAATCCGGTTGGTGAGGGACTTGGGCATTTCTTAGGTGCAATGCGTGTAGACGGTTTTCGGCCAGCTGATGATTTCAAAGCTCATCTGGATAACTGGATAGAACGCTTCAAAAGTGCGGAAACAGTTGATCCTAATCAAAAAGTAATCATTCCTGGCGAACCAGAATATTCCTTTGAACAGGAAAGAAAAATAAGTGGCATACCATTAATTGATGTGGTGGTGAACGATCTGAACGAACTGGCTGGTAAATTGGGAATTGAGGGGTTAGTTTATTAGTCATTGGTTAATTGGCCATTTGTCAATAGTCACCCTTCATTCAATCATTCTCTCATTCTCTCATTCTCTCATTCTCTCATTCTCTCATTAATAAAAAAAGCCGCAAACTTAACCAAGGTTTGCGGCAACTACTACTATTTATATGGTATTGGCCCACCATATGGGGCAAGTTTTTATGGCTTAACGCTCAAAGTATCCTTTAAATAAAGTGCTTTACTAGATGAGCCAATCATAATCCTGTAATCGCCAGTTTCAACCAGCCACTGATTATCTATATTAAGTGTTTGCAACACCTCTTTATCAATACTAAAGGTTACGGTCTTTTTTTCACCAGACTTCAATTTTACACGTTTAAAAGCTCTTAAAGCCAGCACTGGCTGAGCTAACTTACTTAAAAGCGGCCTCATGTAGAGCTGAACCACTTCTTCGCCTTCTAAAGTTCCGGTATTGGTAAGCGTAAAACTTAATGTGGCTGTTTCATTTGCAGAGATGCTTTTTTTACTCAACTTTAAATCCGAGTAAGAAAAAGTGGTATAACTTAAGCCATATCCGAAAGGAAACAAAGGTTCACCGCTTAGGTTGTTGTAATCATCTCCCCTACCAGTAGGCTTGTGGTTATAAACCAAGGGCAATTGAGATTCGTGAACCGGGTATGTGATGGGCAGTTTACCCGATGGATTAGCTTTTCCCAACAACGTTTCTGCAACGGCAGTACCACCCGCCTCTCCAGGATACCATACATTTAATACAGCAGAAACAGATTTCAACCAGGGTTGCATATTAATCGCACTTCCGCCTACTAACACTACCGTTACCGGTTTACCCAACCTGCATACTTCCTGAATTAACTGTTCCTGATTACCGGGCAAGTTTAACATCGCCCGATCTAGAAATTCTCCTTCTTTAATGCCCGCAACGATTACAACTGCATCTGTATTTTTTGCTGCCTCAACAGCTTCTGCTACTTCATTGCTTGGCATAACATTATAATCCCAAACTAATTTTACTTTAGCATTTCCTTTGGGTTCATAAAATTCTATTTTAATGGCGTAGCTTTTATCCTTTTCGAAATGAAAGGGTTTAGTCGCTATATGGTAAGAACGTTTATCCCAGTTATCTATAATTAATTTATTATCCAGGTATAACCTAAAACCATCATTTCCTTCTAAACCTATATTAACAACTCCTGTTTTATCGGTTTTAATCTCACCATTCCAGCTTACTGAATAATCATCTAGTGCTAACTGCTCCTCTGGTGGGTAGAGTGTCCAGCTGAAATCAATTTGCTTATCTCTTCTGGTTAATATTGCATTACCCATTGGATTTAATCCTTTATAATAAGTCCCGATCAAGCCGGCTTTTTGATTAGCAGAAAGGAATTGACTATCTACGGGTACAAATGTTTTGGGCTCGCGGCTACTCCCTTTTAAATACGAAATCTCTACGTTCTTTCCTGCAGTTTCTTTCAAACCCTGAAGAATGCTTACTTTATTATTACCTGTACCGCTATATCCGCCTAAACGAGCTTCAATAGCATCTTCTCCAAGTATTAAAACCTTTTTTGCATTTTTTATGGGAAGTGTATTGTTTTCATTTTTCAAGAGCACAAATGATTTTAACGCAGCTTCCCTGGCTAATTTCCGATTACTGTTATCGGTAAGCATCTTTTTTGCGAGATTCTCGTCTACATAAGGATGCTCAAAAAGTCCAAGTTCAAATTTCGCCCGCAGTACTCTTGCTACTGCATCATCAATCCTGGTTTGAGGAATGCTTCCATCTAAGAAAGCTGGTAAAAAAAGTTTATAATGATTATAATCTACCTGAAAAATCACATCAAGTCCGGCGTTGATGGCTTGTGCCATAGCGTCTTTATAATCCTTAGCAGTAAAGTGCAACACATTTGCACCACCTACAGCACCAGCATCAGAAATAACAAATCCTTTAAAGCCCCATTCTTTTCTCAACTTTTCTGTTAAAAGCCAGCTATTAGCCGTAGCTTGAGTACCAAAAACACTATTGTAAGAAGTCATCAAAGAACGGATACCTATATTTTTTATGGCATCTTTAAAAGGCGGAAAATGAATCTCCTCTAAAAAATGTTTACTCATTTCGATGGGATAACTGTCTCTCCCACCATCACCTACATTGGCAATAAAATGTTTGGGTGTAACTACGATATTTTCCTTTTCGATAGCACGCATAAAAGCATGGCCTAAAACGGTAGTTAAGTAGGGATCTTCTCCGTAGGTTTCTTCCACCCTTCCCCACCTTACATCTGTGGCAATATTGATTACCGGAGCCAGCAAATCTCTTAATCCCCGCGCCCTGGCTTCCATCGCAATTGCAGTACCAATCCGGGCCAGCATGGTAGTATCAAAACTTGCTGCCAGGCCGATAGATTGCGGGAATGCCGTTGCGCCTTGCCTTACCAATCCGTGCAAAGCTTCATCAAATGGAATAATGGGTATACCCAAGCGGGTTTCCTCGACAAAGAAACGTTGGGTTTTATTAATTTTTCTGACCAATGAAAGTGCATCTTCAGAGGTATTGTAACTGAGCATCTGCTGCGCGTTCCCCGCTCCTTGTGCGGCTGCGCTTACCTGCAGGCCGAAAATGCCTTGTTTAAACTGGGCTTTATTCTCGGCGGTAACATCTCCAGGAATCATAAACAACTGCCAGAACTTTTCTTCAGGAGTCATTTTAGCAATCAAGTCCTTAATCCGTGAATCGATATCGGCCTTTGGATTCTTATAAACCGGATTTTGTGCAAATAAGTTGATGGGCTCAAGGAGCACCATCAACAACCAAAGGGACAGAATATTTTTTTTAATGCTGAACATTACTATTTTGATTCTGGAGTAAAAGAGAAAGCTAAAGCCACCTTTTCGGTTATGCCCGGTACACTGAAACTTGCTACTCCGTTATTTACTTTCCATTTAACTTTTTTGTTACCATTTAAAATAGAAACAGTTGTTCCTTTTTTCGGAATGCTCCCTTTCCAACTGATTTCCTTTGGCAATTTTTCTCCAACCAGGTAGATACCATAAATGGTCTTACCATCCTTACTTTGTGTAAACCAGACATTACCATCATGGTAATTTTTAGTACTGCGGGTATTGTAAATGGCATTGCCATTTTTACTGGTCCATTGACCAATTTCTTCTAGTTTTTGAATGGCTTCCTGATCCATTGTACCATCTGGCTTAGGACCTACTCCTAAAAGCAAGCTTCCACCTTTTGCAACGATCTCAACCAGCTTATGTACCACCTCTTTTGTAGGCTTGTACTCATCATTTGGTACCCAGCCCCAATTGTGGTTCAGCGTCATGCAACTTTCCCAGGGATAATCCAACTGTTGCTCAGGGATTTTTTGTTCTGGTGTTTGATAGTTTTCGAACTGTCCGTGAACGGTGCGATCAACCATGATTAAACCAGGTTGTGCTTTTCTTGCCATTTCGGCAATTTTAGGCATGTTGATATCCTGACTCCATTCTGGAATAGGTGCACCCCATGAAAGCACTTCTTCATTTACAGATTCCAAAGGACGAACCCAACCTCCATCTAACCATAAAATATCTATGCTACCATAATTATTCATCAGTTCTCCAATCTGGTTGTAGGTAAACTTTTTGTACATATTCCATCTCCATGGAAATTTCTTAATGTCGTAGTTATTGTTCCGGTTTGGTGTAGCATATTTATCCCACCAATAGTATTGGGTATGCCAATCAGGTTTAGAGAAATAAGCACCAATCATGAAATCCTGTTTGCGGAAAGCATCGAACACATATTTGGCTACGTCCTTTTTAGGGTTATTGGCAAATGGTCCTTTAGCTATACTGAAATCACTTTCTTTGGTATCAAACATGGCAAATCCATCATGATGCTTGGTGGTAAAAACCAGGTATTTCATGCCTGCATCTTTACCAGCTTTCGCCCATTGCTCAGGATTAAATTGAGTTGGATTAAACTTTTCACTCAGTCCCCAATACCATTTCTTGTAATCATCGTACTTTATTGTACTGTCTCTGTCAATCCAGTCTTCCGAACAGATTGACCAAGATTCAATAATTCCAGGAACGGCATATAAACCCCAGTGGATAATCATTCCAAACTTTTGGTCTTGCCAATGCGCTAATTTCTTTTTTACTGCTTCATCTTTTGGCCATTCGTATTTGGTTGATTCTTTGAGGATATCGTTTCGTTGCGCGAAAGCAACATTGACACAACAGATAAAAGCAATTAAAAGGCTAGGTATTTTCATATTTTAAGATAATTAAAAATCCCGGCAGGTTTCTGCCGGGATTTACTTTAAAAAGGATTAAGGCATCCAGAATATTTTAGTTTTGCGGGTATCTTTAGCTTGTACAGCTTGATAATTTACGCTATTTAAAGTTTTCTCTTTTGCTGGATAAATTAATCTTGTTGGTGGAGTTTCGAATCCAACTTGTTTTCCATTTGTAGGGAAAGTTAACACAGGGAAACCTGTTCTTCTGTATTCAGACCATGCCTCAGTTGATTGAAGCACACCAAAATGCGCCCATTTCTGAGTATAGATCTTCGTTAACTTATCAGTTGAAGCACCAGTATATGCTGCAGTAGAAGTATTTACCCAAGTGTCTACAGTTGCAGCAGCAGGAGCATCTAATTTCACGTAAGCGCCCTGATTCAAATTATTAAGATAATAATAGAATGAAACAGATTGTCTTAAAGCAACATCATAAGCCGTTTTTGCATCTGTTGTACTTCCCCATCTTTCGTAAGCTTCTGCTTTTAACAGGTTCACTTCTGAAGCTGTGATTAAAATCCCTGGAAGTTTTTGATTGTAAACAAAAGTTCCAGAGTCCAATACAGAATAATCAGCAAAGCTAGATTCTTGTTGTGCAGTAGTAAAAGTTACCGGCATTGCTCTATAGGTTGCATTCTGTACAAACTTACCACCTACAGTACGTCCGAATTTATCATATAATACAGGAATACGTGGATCATTAGCTGGTAATAAAACAGTATTTAACATATAATCAGTGGCATACCAGCTACCTTCGAAAAATGCATCATGCAAATCACTTGTACTGTTGGTTAAAGGCTGTAATAATACGTCACTGTTACCTGGATTATAAGTTCCAACATTTCCACCATCAATTAATGGATATCCTGCCTGATTACCTAACATCTGTAAGACTGCTGTTTTAGCTGTTGCTTCATCAGTTTTAGAAATACGCATTAATAACCTCAAACGTAATGAGTTTGCATAACGCGTCCATTTTGATACATCACCTTTAAGGAGAATGTCTGATTTAGCGAAGGCTGCAGTAGTCGTTGCTGACTTAAAGAATGTAGCTGCTGCATCCAAATCGGCAATAAAAGAAGTATATAAGGCTTTTTGCTCATCATACTTTGGATTGCTAATGGTACTATTTGTAGGTAAGCTACCAGCAGCAGAATATGGGATATCGCCCCATAAATCCACCATTTTAGCGGCTTGTTCCAATAATACAACTTTAGCTGCCTGCATGATGATTTTCTGGCTAGTCTGATCTGCAGCAGAAAGTGAGTTAAACTTTCCTTCCATTACTCTGTAAATTGTTAACGGGCCACTGCCATTTCCACCAGTGCTGTAAAAATCATCCCAATATTGTTGAGAATAAGCATCGCTTTGCTGATAAATGGTATTACCATTGGAAATATAAGTAGTTTGAGCATAAACTCCCGGCATTTGGCTTAAGAAGGTACGCACATTCCAATACTTAGCAGCTACTCTATCATTGTTGAGCATAGCAGTGAACAATCCTGGTAAGTTTGGATCTAAAACCTTTTCTGGATTGTTAAACTTTTCATCAATGTCTTTCTTGCAACCCAGCACTGAAGCCAAAGCTAATACAAGAAAACTTGCTTTTATGATTAACTTTTTCATAATATCTTATTTATTAATGACTAAAAATTTGCATTTAATGAGAATCCAAAGTTTCTAGATGCAGCTGTTGAGCCTACATCTACACCTTGAGACCACCATTTGTTTCCAAGAGGTGCTTCTGGATCCAGATCTTTCAAAGTTCTGTGGATGTAAAACAAGTTACGTCCGATCAAAGAAAATCTTAAATTCGAAATTTTCAGTTTTTTAGTGAACGAAGCTGGAATTTTATAGCTCAATACAATCTCTCTCATCTTGATATAATTGTTATCAAAAATCTCTGCTTCAGTTAAAGAGCCTTCTCCCCAGTTGTAAGTAGTTAAGTAATAATCGGCAGCAGAAAGTACTTTTGTATTAGCCAATCCTGTTGTTTGATTTACACCTTGTAAAACAACACCATCATTATAGGTTTTACCATTGCTGGTGTAAGTTAAACCGCCATTAGCTGCATCTCTGAATTCCATTGAGTTTTCTAACATACCTGCACCGCGCATGTATTTCAAGTTAGGTGCAATCATTTTACCACCAAAACGGTAATCAATTGTAACATCTAAAGCAAAGTTACCATAGCTAAAAGTGTTCGAGAAACCTCCAACTGCTTTAGGCATGATGTTTCCTGCTTTAACATATACAGAGTTATCCATTACATAATAACCATCGTCGTTGATCAGGAAATTTCCATTAGCATCAGTTTTTCTAGGACGGATATAGATATTACCTAATTCTTCTCCAGCTCTTGCTACGATTTTAGCAGTAGATTGATCTGATGAATAGAAGTTGATTTCTGAGTTTGCATCTTTTAGTGAATTTACTCTAGATTTGTTGGTAGAGAAATTTAAACGGGTATCCCATCTGAATTTTCCAGATACAGGAGTAGCGTTTAATGCAATCTCCCATCCTTTGTTACCAATTTCGCCAACGTTAACAATCTGGCTTTGTGCGCCATTTGTAGAACTTACTTCTAATGGTAAAATTTGGTTTTTGATTTTGTTGTCATAATAACTCACATCTAAACCTAATCTTCCGTTTAAGAATCTGGTCTCTAAACCAAATTCAGCTTCGTATTTCTTTTCTGGCATTAAACCTAAGTTACCATAAGCTCTTGCAGGCACCAAGGTAGGTACGGAACCGTTGATGGTTTGTTGTGAAGTTTGCGTGTAAGAAACGTTAGCTTCATAAATTGGAGGCGCGTTACCTACCACACCATAAGATGCTCTTAACTTACCATAATTCCAAAATGAAGGTAATTTCCAAAGATCACTGAATACGAAACCACTGTTTACCGAATAGTAAGAGTATTGATTATTTCCAGGAGGAAGTGTTGAAACATACTCTTGTCTTATAGTACCTTCAGCAAATAAGAAATCTTTATAGCTTAAGTTCATCAAGCCCAGGTAAGCATATTTAAGTTGTTCTTTACGAGATTCAGAAGTTTCAGCTACTCCGAATGAGTTAGATAAAGCAAAAAAGTTTTCTGTAACTAATCCATCTCTTGTATTAGATCTTAAGTCTTTGTAAGTCTCTTTTCTACCCTGGTAACCACCGCTTACAGACAAACCAAAGTCTTCACCTATTTTATTAGAATAGGTTAATAACGCATCCCCATATAGAACTGAGTATTGGCCCTGAGTTGTAGTATATGATCCTGTACTGGTATTACCATTTAAAGCCGTTGGAATTTCAGTGAATTGACGATTTTCCGATTTAGCACTGGTATAGTCATTACCAATACGACCTCTTAACTTTAAGTTTTTGGCTACATCATAGTTTAATGTGAAACTTGACAATAACCTGTTTTCATTTTCATTGTATTGGTTTTTCAATTGTTGCCAATAGAAATCTAACAAGTTAGTTGCTCTGATATTGAAAAGAAATGGCTCTGGGCGGGCAGTTTGATCAAAAGTAGCATATTTGTAACCGTTACTGGTTTGAAATTTCTCCTTCATCAAGTTCATATCTTCTGCACGGCTGAAGAAACCACTGAATGAACCCAATACCTGACCCAATTGATAAGGTCTGTTTTTTGTTAAGGTATTAACGTAACTTACAATCACATCTGCAGATAATTTTGGTGCAAGTTTAATTGTAGAGTTTAAGTTAAAGGTATTTTTCGAACCTGTATTTCCTGGTTGAGTTCCTTTATAATCTAAACGAGAAGCTGAGAAACGATAGTTTACGCCTTCTGTTTGATTAGAAATAGCAATATTTGCATTCGAGGTATATCCATTTTGGTATACATCTCTGTAGTTATTCGGTTGAGGAGAAAAAGAACGAATAGAACCATCCCACCATCTCACTTGCTGGCCTTCCATTTTAGGACCGAAGTTAGCATAAGCTCTGAAATATGGTCTGAAACCACTTGGCGAACCGGCATCAGCAATCCAGCCTTCTTCTGTTGCACCATTGGCTACGTTGGTTTCTCTATCGTAACCCGGACCGTAGGTATTTTGGAAGTTAGGTAAGAAAGCAACCTGATCAATTGAACCCTGGTAGTTAAAATCAATACCTAGTCCCCTGTTTTTAGATCCCTTTTTAGTGGTAATTACAACAACACCGCTGGCTGCATCAGAACCATAAAGTGCAGATGCACTTGCTCCTTTTAGTACCGTTAAACTTTCAATATCTGCAGGGTTGATATCTAAGATACCATTACCACGCACACGCTGATCATCCCAGTAGTTGTTATTGTTTGCTCCAGCAGCACCGTTTTGTCCATCATTACGGATCATCACCCCATCTACAACATATAAAGGTTGTTGATTATAGTTAATGGAGTTGATACCCCTGATCTGAACGTTTACCGCACTACTTGCACCGCCTGGGGCGGTTGTAATTTTAACCCCAGCTGCTTTACCATATAAAGCAGAAGCAAAGTTAGTATTACCTGCCTCAGTGAGCTGCTTGGCAGTTACTGTACTTACTGCGTAACCTAAAGATTTTTCTTGTCTTTTGATGCCGAGTGCAGTAGTAACTACGGTCACCTCATCTAATTGATTTGAACTTTCTTTTAAAATTACACTTACTGAAGATTGATTACCTACACTTAGTTCTTGTCTGGTGTAACCGATTGCGGTGAACACCAAAACTTCGTTTGGATTTACGCTAATAGAAAATTTTCCGCTCCCATCAGTTTGGGTAACTTTTGCTGTACCTTTAACAGATACACTTACACCTGGCAGAGGCCCCGATGCATCTTTTACCGTACCGGTAATGGTTTTCTGTGCATAGGCAGCTATTGTAAAGATACTTAACAATAGCACGCTTAAACACTTTACATACATTTTTGTCATGGCTGTATTTATTAGTTTAGTTATGTTATTAGTTTGTTTTTGGAACTTATTTAGAATAGTAGTCTGTTTATTTCATCATATATTTTTGGTTTATGGTTAAAAATTCAGTTCATTTCTAAAACTGGCTGTGCTCAATCATTAAACTGGCAGCAGCTAACAGTTCGGCCTCATCTGTGAGGGTTGATAATTTTATATTGGTTTGTTCGGCGATGCGGGGTATACAAAATTCATTGATGGCTTGTTGGATCGGTGGCAATAGCATTTTTCCAGCCTTTGCTCCTCTGCCGCTTAAAACAATGCACTCGGGGTTTAAAATGTGTATTAATGTAGCCAGCCCTTTACCTAATTGAAAAGAAGCTTTGGTTAAAATGGAAATAGCAACAGGATCTTGCTGCCCAACAGCTTGCAAAAAATGATCACTTGGATGTTTGGCTTTATCTTTAAAAAGTTCCTGCATGCTCGATTCTGCCCCCTCTGCTATGGCTTTCTCCGCTTTATCTGCCATTACTAAAAGCGAAGTATCAACCTCTAAACAGCCTTTACGTCCGCAAGAGCATAAGTTACCGCTGCTAGATAAAGGAATGTGGCTGAATTCGCCTGCATAACCACCGCTACCGCGATATAGCTCCCCATTCATAATCATCCCCAAGCCAGTACCCCATCCAATGTTAACAACCATCACATCTTTTAAATCTATGGCTTCTCCAAAGTTGAGTTCGGCAAGGGCAATTAAACTGGAATCATTATCTATAAATACAGGAAGACCTAGTTCTTTAGAGATGTATTTTTTTAAAGTCGCGTTTTTTACTTTCAGATAGGAATGGTTAACCCCCTCTTCAGCATTTACAAAACCAGGCATCCCCATGCCCACACCTAAAATATCAGCTTTATCTATACCCGAATCGGTAATAGATTGATTGATAAAATCGGCCAGAACATTAACATCACTATCGGGTTCAGTCATATCAAAAGATAACATCTGAACCGGAATGATCATTCTGCGGGAAAGGTCGTAAATACTTAGCCGTGTAACCAGCTGATCCATTGCAATGGCTACAATATATTTTTTCAGATCAGGATTGATCAAAAACATTAAGGGTCTTCTCCCGCCTGTAGATGGCGCTAAACCCTGCTCCATAACATACCCTTCTGACACCAAACTATTTACAATTGAAGTTACCAATGGCAGGCTTTTCTTGGTTAGTTTGCTCAAATCAGTTAATGACAACACCTTTTTATAATAAAGGTGTTTGATAATATCAGCTCTCAGTCGCTGATTTTTTTCTTCAATTATTGACATTAGGGAGTTTGATTACTCAAACTTATAAAATATTTTTAAAACTTTTTCAAACTTTTTAATTTTTTTTAAAAGTTAATTTAACTTTTTATTTAAACACGAAAGGCAAATAATCTTTCGATCATTCGCCTTTCGTTAAATTTTTATTTTTTTAACCTGCCTTAAGTTAAACTATTTTAACACATTCTTAACCTTAACAACACCATCAAGGGCATTTGTAATAACTATTTTGAGATCTTAATTATTATTATTCGAACTGACTATTTTCCACCATTAAACTTGCCGCTGCTAAAAGTTCGGCCTCATCTGTTAAAGTGGAAAGTTTAATGGTAGTTTGTTCTGCTGTTCTTGGAATACAATATTCATTTATAGCCTGCTGAATAGGTGGAAGAAGCATTCGGCCAGCCTTAGCCCCTCTACCGCTCAGCACAATGCATTCAGGATTTAAAATATGAATTAAAGTTGCTATTCCTTTACCCAATTGAAAAGAGGCTTGTGCCAGAATAGATACAGCAACAGGATCCTGCTGTCCAACAGCTTCTAAAAAATGATCGCTGGGATGCCTGGACTTATCTTTCAAAAGTTGCTGCAAACTGGATTCGGCTCCTTCGGCTATAGCTTTCTCTGCTTTGTTGGCCATTACGAGGAGAGAAGTATCTACTTCCAAACAGCCTCTTCTACCACACGAACAAAGATTATTGCTATTGGACAGCGGAATGTGACTAAACTCCCCGGCATATCCCCCACTACCTCGATATAACTCACCATTCATAATCATACCCAGGCCTGTTCCCCAGCCAATATTAACCACCATAACATCCTTCATATCTATGGCTTCTCCAAAGTTCAGTTCTGCGAGCGCAATCAGGCTGGAATCATTGTCTATAAATACCGGCAAGTTGATATGACTTGAAATGTATTTTTTTAAGCTTTGATTCCTCACCTTCAGATAAGAATGATTAATTCCTTTTTCAGCATTAATCAATCCTGGCATCCCAATCCCCACACCAAGGATATATTCTTTCTGGATTCCAGACTCCTGCAATACCTGATGAACAAAATCGATAAGAATATGAATGTCACTATCTTCTCTGGTCATATCGAAAGTTAGGGTCTGAATGGGAATACGCATCTTGCGGGATAGATCATAGATCGTTAATCGGGTCACGAGCTGATCCATGGCAATTGCGACAATATATTTTTTTAAATCGGGATTGATCAGATACATTAAAGGTCTGCGCCCTCCGGTGGATGGAGCTAAACCCTGTTCCAATACATAACCTTCTGCGATAAGGCTATTCACAATTGTAGTTACAAGCGGCAAACTTCTATTGGTAAGCTTGCTTAAGTCGGTAAGCGACAGCACCATCTTGTAATACAAATGCTTGATTATCTCAGCTTTAAGGCGCTGATTTTTTTCTTCAATGAGCGACATAATTATTTGGTTATATTCAAACTTATAAAAAAATTACAAAACATCAGTAACACTTTTTAAAAAAAATAAAAAGTGTTCGCCTTGAAATGAAAAAGGCGAATAACCTCTTGATTACTCGCCTTTTCTATGCATTTATATTTGTTAATGAATACCTTTAAATAATCTGCTCCATCTGATTTTATGGAAAAATGAGGCCTCACTATCCCAGCTCATCCAGATGAACAATGCTTTTCCAACCACATGGTCTTCCGGAACAAACCCCCAGTAACGGGAATCTGCAGAATTATGACGGTTATCGCCCATCATCCAGTAATAATTCATTTTAAAGGTATAAGTTGAAGCAGGTTTATCATTGATGTACCAAACACCACCCTTTTGTTCCACCTTATTACCTTCATATGTTCTGATAGCCCTGTAATACAGCGGCATAGTGTTACTGTCTATTTTAACTGTCCAACCTCTTGCAGGAATTTTGATTGGCCCATAGTTATCCCTGTTCCAGGGGCGATTTGGGTCATTAGGAAAAATCCCTCCGGCCTCAGGTCCTACTGCATCCGGACTTTGTGCTACAGATTTAACAAAATCGAATTTTTTCAGTTTTTCGGCAATTTCCGGAGATGCATCCACGATATAAGTATTGACCGCCACAGGGGCTGCGCTTTCTAAACCAAGTTTAAGATCAGTTAACAACGAATAATCGAATTCCATGGTTTTAAACTCTATGCGATACGGCATCATACCTGTATTTTCTAAAGGCTCCATCTTACCATTAACATAAGCAACACCATTTTTCATGGTAATTTCATCACCCGGAATACCAATACACCTTTTAATGAAATTTTCACGCTTATCTACTGGTCTATCCACAATGGTGTAAGTACTGCGAACATTTTCACGTCCCATTGCCCTTACTAAACGGTAATAACTATCTGCCTGATTTTCGACAGCTACAGTATCTCCTTCAGGGAAGTTAAATACCACAACATCATTTCTTTTGATCTCTGATAAGCCCGGTAAGCGGCGGTACTTCCATTGTACGCCATCCCAATAAGCTTTAGTAGAGGTAGTTAAAGGCATGGTATGATGTGCAAAAGGAAATGCTACAGGGGTCATTGGGATACGCGGCCCATAATTAACCTTACTTACAAAAAGAAAATCACCAATCAGCAATGATCTTTCCATTGATCCTGAAGGGATGGTATAGGCTTCGATGAAAAAAACACGAATAATTGTTGCAGCCACTACTGCAAAAACAATTGCATCTACCCATTCGCGGGTTTTAGTCTTCTTCTTTTTAGGGGCATCCTTTCTTCTCTGCCAGAATTTATAATTCATATTTTATTTGGTTTGTTAACTGATCAATCGGTTAACCATTATCTGCTTATTATTCAAAAATATCTGTTATACTGAAAAATCCAGTTTTGTCTTTTAGCCATTCTGCTGCCACTACAGCTCCCAATGCAAAGCCAGCTCTGTTATGAGCAGTATGCTTAATTTCAATATCATCTACCTCACTGCTGTAAATCACCGTATGCGTACCCGGAATATTCTCAATTCTGTGCGATTCAATAAGCAACTGCTCTGGCTTAGGGAAAAGCTCTACATCTGTACCCACAACTTCATTTAACCATTCACTTTTACGCTCTACATTATCTACAATTCCTTCAGCAAGGGTTATTGCTGTACCACTTGGCGAATCCAGTTTCTGTGTATGATGAATCTCTTCTACCTGCACTTCATATGCCGGGTATTTATTCATCAGTTTGGCCAAAGTTTGGTTTAACTTGAAGAATAAATTAACGCCGATACTAAAGTTAGACCCATACAACAAGGTATTGTTACTGCTGTTACACTCATTTTTAACTTCCTGAAGCTTACCATACCAACCGGTAGTACCTACCACAACGGGCACATTGGCGTCAAAACAGGCGTTGATATTATTCAAAACAGAATCAGGTGTACTGAAATCTATCGCTACATCAGCAGCTTTCAGATTTTGCCTTGTTAAGTCTTCCTGATTATCAATGGTGATTTTTAAAACGATTTCATGGCCGCGTTCAAGTGCAAATTTTTCTATAATCTGCCCCATTTTACCATAACCTAAAAGCGCTATTTTCATGTTTATATTTTTAGAATGTGAAAGAGAGTTTTACTGCCGGATTTGCAGAAAAACCATACATATTACTTGAGTTAATTACCGAAGGTGAGATCTTGAAACCTAATTGGTCATCAATATTAAAGAAATGCAATCGCGCAGCAACATACGCGTCTACGATATTGGCGATGTACACCAGTCCGTAAGAAAAAATTACAATTTGTGAGTTCCGTTTATAGGTACTTTTACCAGAAAGCACACCAGCATCTGAGTATTGCACCAGATCATTTTCTTTGCCAGGATTAGCTTCCCGATACTGCGCTTCTGCCAAAAAGCGTTTATAAAGTTGCCTGTTATCAATATAAGCAATGGTTAAAGCGGTGAAACCACCATAAATTGCCCCAATTTTACCAATGGTATAAATGCGTTGCCCAGTTTGGCTTTTACCCGCACGTTCTCCATAACCATCGTTAAGTAAATGGAGGTTATAAATCTGGCCCAGGCCTGGGAATATCATGGATCTGAATATCGCCTTTCTGCCAGCAACTTTCCCGGGATTTACATACCTGGCTTTCATAGAATCCTGCCGGGTCATTACTTTAGGCTGAACAACTGGCTTTTTAACTGATTTAGTTGTATCAGTTGACTTTAATACCGTATCCTCAACCTGAGCTGAGGCCCGATTTACAAGAAAAAATGTAAATAAAGAAAGCAGTATTAAAAGTCTCTGGACTTGCATTACCAATCTAATAACTCTAAAATTCTGTTCAGGTCTTCATCACTCATAAAAGGAATTTCGATCGCGCCCTTTCCGTTCTGCGTTACTTTCAGTTTTACACGTGTAGCAAATTTTGAAGCCAGATCGTCCTGTAATTTTTGATATTGAAAAGAAACACCTTTTTCTTTGGGTTTATCTGCTTGTTTAAGCGGTATGTGCTGTAAATTTCGAACCAATTCTTCTACTTTACGCACAGAAAGATTTTTATCTAAAATTTCCTGGTGAATAAACAATTGCTTATCTACACCATCTACGTTAATTAGCGCCCTGGCATGCCCCATGCTAATTTTCTGATCGCGAATGGATGCCTGGATGGCTGGAGGAAGTTTTAATAACCTTAAATAGTTGGTTACAGTAGTTCTGTTTTTGCCTACCCGTTCACCAAGTTGTTCTTGTTTCAAACCCACTTCATCAATCATCCTTTGAAAACTAAGGGCCACCTCAATGGCATTTAAGTTTTCACGCTGGATATTTTCGATTAATGCCATCTCCAGCATTTGCTGGTCGTTAGCACTGCGGATATAAGCAGGAACCTGATTTAAACCAGCCAGTTTAGATGCCCTGAAACGGCGTTCACCTGAAATGAGCTGATATTTATTTGATCCAATTTTTCTAACCGTTATTGGCTGAATCAGGCCTTGTACTTTTATCGAATCAGAAAGCTCGTTTAAAGCAACCTGATCAAATTCTGTACGGGGCTGAAAAGGATTGGTCTCAATATCTGATAAATTTACATGACTGATACTACCAACCTGTTCCGTTTCACTAACCGGATCAATTTGTTGTTTGGGTTGATTCGTAGATTCTTTATCATCTAAAAGCGCACTAAGCCCTCTTCCTAAACCTGTTTTTCGCTGAAAGGATGTCATCTATAAATTTATAATGTTACTGAATCAATATTAGCCTCTTCTTTTAACAGGCCATTTTTCTTAACAATTTCTCGCGCAAGGTTTAAGTAATTGATAGCACCTTTACAGTTTGCATCATGCATAATTACCGAAACACCATAACTTGGTGCCTCACTCAAACGCGTATTTCTCTGGATAATGGTTTCGAATACCAGATCCTGGAAATGTGTTTTTACCTCTTCTACCACCTGGTTAGATAAACGTAAACGCACATCATACATCGTAAGTAAAATGCCTTCAATCTCCAATTCCGGATTTAAGCGGTTCTGAACAATTTTGATAGTATTTAACAATTTACCCAATCCTTCTAATGCAAAATATTCACATTGTACCGGAATGATTACAGAATCTGCAGCAGTTAAAGCATTAATGGTGATTAAACCCAATGAAGGGGAACAATCGATAATAATAAAATCATACTGATCTTTAATCTTCTCCAAAACCGCCTTCATCTTGTATTCGCGGTTGTTTAAATTGATCATTTCAATTTCGGCACCTACTAAATCAATATGAGCTGGTAAAAGATCCAAATTGGGTGTATCCGTTTTTTGAATAGCCTGAGCAGGATCAATATCATTGATGATGCACTCATAAATACTATCTTTAATATTTCGGGGATCAAAACCTATTCCTGAAGTTGAATTCGCCTGAGGATCAGCATCTACCAATAAAGTTTTATATTCTAATACGGCCAAACTCGCAGCCAGGTTAATCGATGAAGTTGTTTTACCTACTCCACCTTTTTGATTTGCTAATGCAATTATTTTGCTCATCTATCTATCCGAAATTTACTAAACGTTTGTCTGGGCGCTGCCTTTAATGCCTTTTAATTGCTAAAAAAGTCCTATTTTTGCATTGTTTACGCCCTTTTTCACAATCAGCTAAGATACAAACTATATGGTAATTTTAGCAATAAGGCGATGTGCGTTTTAAACATCTTATTAACAATTATGCATGATAACAATAATAGCCGCTACCAACAGACCCCATAGCAATACGCTAAAAGTTGCGAAATATTACCAGAAACAACTGAAAGAAAAGGGCGTTGAAACGAATATCTTTAGTTTAGAGCATCTGCCAGTTGATGTTCTTAACACAGATATGTACGGGAAAAGGTCGGATGAATTTCAAAAAATACAGGACATGATATCCGATACGGAAAAATTCCTGTTCATTATGCCCGAGTACAACGGCAGCTATCCCGGGGTATTAAAAGTATTAATAGATGCCTGCAATTTCCCTGATAGTTTTTACGATAAGAAAGCGGCATTGGTAGGAGTCTCATCCGGGAAATACGGCAATATTCGGGGCGTAGAACATTTTACGGGTGTTTGTCATTACATCCACCTCCATATTTTACCCCTAAGATTACATATCCCCAATATAAAAACCGAACTCAATGAAGCAGGCGATTTAATTCAACCTGATACCATTAAATTCACAAATGAGCAGATCGATAAATTCATTAAATTTTAACCGCTTACCGGTACCATTTAAAAATCAACCATAAAAAAAAGTTGCCAGAACATCCAGCAACTTCTTCTCTTAATTTTTTAACCTTACAAAAGGCCGTACAAACCGTTGGCATATTGCCTTAATGAAGCAGAAACTGTCTTCATTTTCTCTGGTGATGGCCCTTTTACTTTATAGGCTTCGGGATGAAGCTCTAAAGACTGGTTATCGGTATCAGTTTGATCTACTCTGCTACTAAATGCAGCAACTTGTTCTTCGCTTAATTTTAAAGGTGCCATGTTATCAATTTTAATATAACTATAACATTGGTCAACCAAATTATGTTTTGCAGATTTTCCTGTATTTGATCATTTTTTTGTAAGTAAAATTCAATTCTGATTCGGTTATTCCTCTATACTCGAAATCCATTTCTCCTGATTTTCATTTTTTACAGGCACCATAGAAGTCTTGATCGTTAAAATGCCTCCGTTTACAATATCATCCTGAGTAATGTAATTCCTGTTAAAAGGTTTACCATTTAGTTTTACCGAATGAATGTACTTATGCTTTGGATTAAATTGTTCTACTTCTATTTTGAACGTTTTTCCCTTTGGTAATTGGTACGTTACGGTTGGAAAAAGCGGAACGTTTAGGTAGTATATTGGCCAGCCTACACAAGCCGGAGAAAAACCACTGGCTGTAAATACGTACCAGGCACTCATGGCTCCTGCATCATCGTCCATGGTGCGCAAATATGCATGGGGTTGATTTCTGTAAATTTTCCCAATATAGGAACCTATGCCCCTGCTGTTATCGTTGAAATAGTTTTGAATTACGGTATCTGCTGCCAGCTGATGCATCCAGTATTGAGATTTATGAGCCACTTTGGTAAAATTATACATCAAGGGAACCTGTAAATCAGGTTCATTGGCGTGATTGTAAAGGTCTCGTTCAAAAAACTCATCTAATTTAGCCAGGTAAGCATCCTCTCCCCCATCTAAGGCTACCAAACCTTTAAAATCATAAGGTACAAACCAACGATACTGCCAGATGGTTCCCTGATACAGTCCGCGGGCCTGCATCTGGTCTACATCTCTCCTGGTCATATCCTTAAAATCTTTATTCCAGTAATTTTTGTATTCCAAAGCTTTATTCAGATAAAAAGCGGCCTTTTCTTTATTTTTTAAAATGATAAAAATTTGTGATAACGCCCAATTGTCATAGCTGGATTCAAGGGCTTTATCTGGCGATTTATAATCTAAATGATCCACCTCTTTCACTAAAGAATCAGCTATTTCTTTAAAATCTACCGGATAACCTTTACGATAGGCGTCTAACAAAACAACTATAGCATGTTCAGTTCTTACGGTATTACTAGGCTCTGTTTGGGTTGCGTAATCCTTTTTACCTGATTGATACATTTCAGCAATGGAAGTCACCATCCCTGAGTAGCGTTCCGGTGTGATGAGCGAAAGCAAAGGCAACTGTGTACGGTAATTATCCCAAATGGCCCAGCCGTTGTAACGGATTTCTTTATCTTTCCTGAGCTCACCTTTAGTGTTTCTATATTGTCCATCCGACTCAGAAATGACGTAAGGAGATTGCATGGTTCGGTATAGTAAAGAATAAAAAAGCTTTGCACTCTCCAGGTCTCCACTCACTGCGATTTTAGAAAGATTAGTATTCCAATCTCTTTTACTTTCTGCTTTCGTTTCTTCAAAACCAGCTTTACTTATAGCTTTTTGAGCGGCTGCTGTACTCACAGAAGAAAAAGCAATATTTACTTCTTCAATTGCTGATTCAGCATCCAGGTTAACGGTTAGTTTATGATCTCCAAGATCCTTCCACTTAGCTGCTCCTTTGAGCTGCAAGCAATAAAAAATCTTGTATTTCCCTGCGCCACAAGTTGTTTTAGACACAATCCAACCCGTAATCTTATTGTTTTGCACTTCGTGCTCCTCAGCTACAAAAGCTCCGTTAAAGGCATAGCCAAGGTCTACATAAAAACCTTTTGCTCCTTTTGGAAACTGATAAATCTCTTTACCTGAATTACCCAGCACCGTCAATTTAGCTTTGATCTGATTTTCAAAACCAACTTCATAATATCCGGGGCTGGCTTGTTCTGTTGCTTTAATCAATTCTGTTTTCGCCGGTTCAGTGCCTAAAAAAGGCTTGATCAGGATATTTCCACCGGAGCCCTGACAACCAACCCCCTCAAAACGGTTGTGCGTAAAACCCAGAAACTTCTTAGCCAGATACTCATATCCTGTATGTGTTTTCGGATAAGTTTGCGGGCAAATGCTCAACATACTGAATGGATAAGAGGCTGCAGGAGACATCTGCCCGTGATCGGCTGATGATCCCAGGAAAACATTTACTAAATCAACCGGTTTGGTATTGTCAATTGAAAATTGAGTTGCTCCATGCTGAGCTAAAACGTTTAACTTAAAAATCAATAAAAAAGCTAAAAGGGAATAAAAAGATTTCATTAAAGTGCTTGGATTATTTTGATGGCAACTAAAATAGGCTTTTTAAGGTTAAGATGATATTATGTTATAAGCTAAATTTCCAAAATACCATTTGCTCATTATTTTACCATTTAGATACTGGATAATTGGAAAAACTACTTTTAAATGCCCCTAAATGACAAAAAAACAGCGTTTAACTTAAACCGCATAATCCACACAAGAAAAAGTAAGCTTAGCTTTTGGTTTGCGTTTTGCAATGGAACACAGATTGCACGGGAAATAGGCTTGTAGATAGCGTGTCAAAATTAGCCTTTTGAAGCATCTCAAAACAAAAAGCCATCCCTTTTGAGGATGGCTCGCTAATATTTTATTTGATCTCTTATTTAATCGAAACCGGCACAGAAATTTTATCCCATTCTAAGGCAAAACCTGTTTTGGTAATTTTATAAACCAATCTTTCTTGTGTTGCTTTTAAAGGCTTTGTTTTCACCTCTACACGCAAAGCATCTTTAGCTTCTTCATATTTATAAGCACCCCATTGTTTAGGTTCTTTGTTGAAGATTGCAATCCATGTTCCGCTTTCTTTAGGGATCAGGAAGAAACTGTATTTGCCAGCTGGTAAAGCTTTTCCTTCTACTGTAATGTCTTTATCAGTTTCAAAAGTGGTGGCTTCATTTGCACCAGCACGCCAAACTTTATCCCATGCTTCTAAACCACCCCAGATTTTACGTCCTTTTACTGCCGGACTGCTGTAATTGATGGTAATGGTGGCAGCTTTCACCTTTCCGGTTGCTGTGGCTGCCGGACTTGGTTTCGCTGGGGTATCCTGAGCCATTGCGCTTACTGAAACGCCAACCGCTACAAATAGCAATGCGATTGATTTAATCATCGTTTTCATAGTATTTTATTTATCTGTTATTGTTGTTTATGATTTCACGAATTTAATTCTTTAGGTTGATAAAACAATCTCCCAAACAATGAAAATATGATTACTGCTGCCGCACCCACTACATTTAACCAAAGAAATGACACAATATTGAAATTGTAAACCGCAATAACGAGTATTTCTGCTAAAATTGCTGAAACAAACACCAATCGTCCATTAATCTGTTTAAAATAAAATGCTGCAAGGAAAATCCCTAAAATAGGGCCATAGAAAAGCGAACCCAAAACATTCACAGCTTCGATTAGCGAGCCCATTTGAGTAGCGAACATGGCCACTGCGATAGAAAAAATACCCCAGGCGAGGGTATGCATCCTGCTGTAGAAAAGCTCCCTTTCATCGCTCAGCGTTTCTTTTGCTGATATCAAGTGTATATCTTTTAAAGAACAAGCCGCAAGTGAGTTGAGTGCAGCAGAGATTGAGCCCCAGCTCGCCAGAAAAATTACGGCGAATAGCAAACCGATCATCCCGATGGGTAGATTATTCTTTACAAAATACAGAAAGATATAGTTTGTATCTGTTTTTTCGGCATTATAGCCTGATTGATTAATCGCCTCTTCTACCCTCCCGTGCAAATCCTTAACTTTCAACTGCGTTTGCTTAAACTGCTGCACAGATTTATCCAGGTTTGGCGATTGTGAAGCTTTTTCAGCTAAAATCGTTTTTGATTCCTGATTGAATTGCTCCTGCAACTGTTGATGTTCACTTTCAAAAGCCGAAGCGCTTTGCGGTTGCGTGTCTTTTAGGTATTGATACGAGCGTTCGTTGAAATATATGGGTGCCGGTTTCAGCGAAAAAAATGCAAAAAGCAATGCACCGATTAATAAAATGGAAAACTGCATCGGGATTTTCACCAAACCATTTAACAATAAGCCCATTCTTCCAGTGGAAGTATCTTTGGCAGTAATGTACCTCCCCACCTGACTTTGATCGGTTCCAAAGTACGATAGCGCCAGAAAAAATCCACCAATTATCCCACTCCAGATATTGTATTTGTCTTTCCAGTCAAAATCAGTAGTAATTACATTCAACTTGCCCGATTTTCCGGCGAGATAAAGCGCATCATTAAAACCCATCCCGTTGGGCAAATTCTGAATAAGCAGATAGCCGGCAAAGCCCATAGTACCCAGAATGATTAAAAACTGTAGTTTTTGGGTATGGGCAATGGCTTTAGCGCCACCAATATAGGTGTATATCAATAAGATACCACCTGTTAAAACGTTTGTTAAATAAATGTTCCAGTTGAGTACACTTGATAAAATTATACTTGGGGCATATATACTGATTCCTGTAGATAGACCCCGGGAAAACAAAAACAATAGTGATGTTAATATTCGGGTTCTTTTATCAAAACGTTGCTCAAGGTATTCGTATGCTGTGTAAACATTCAGTCGTTGAAAAATAGGTATAAATGTGATACAGATAACAATCATCGCCAATGGCAAACCAAAATAGTATTGCACAAAGCGCATTCCATCTGTATAAGCCTGTCCCGGAGCTGATAAAAAGGTTATGGCGCTGGCTTGAGTAGCCATAATTCCGAGCAAGACAATATACCAGGGCATCTGGTTATCTGCTTTCAAATAGCTTTGGTTATTTGTTTGGCCACGCCCCACAAATACGCCGTAAACCACCACAGCAATCAAAGTAATTAAAAGTACTGCCCAATCAATGTTACTCATGCCCAATATTTAGTAAAAAAGTAATAACCAATAATCTGGGCCACTAAAGCCAGGGCTAAAATAATGTACCAGGTATTCCAGTTTTTAAGGTGCTTGTTCATTTACTTTACTTGCTGATAAGAAATTAAAAAATAAGCGCGCGGCACCTACATTTCCAGCAGGCAACTGCCTGAAAAATGCCAATGGCGTGTAAATAAAATTACCTTTTCCATACCTGGCATAAAGCGTTGAACCTTGTAAAGCTTCTTCACCAGTATCATGCATTTCAAATAAAGCCTCATACTTCTGATCCCATTGATCCGGAAAATAGGCGCCACGTTCCTGCACCCAACCTTTAAAATCCTCGTTAGTAATCTTATTCGGATAATTCAATAGAGGGTGGTTTGGAATTAAAATCTTAACCGCAGCGTCTTCTTCTGTAACCCTTTTGTTGGCAATTCGGAATGGATAAAATCCCAGATCATTTAATGTAACATCCTGATTGGTATTGTACTGCATAATAAAAGTACCTCCGTCATTTACGTAGTTCTTTAACATAGGCATCCATAATCCAAGTTTTTTCTCCGTATTGTTTAGGCGAACTCCTGCAACAATAGCATCGTAACCGGCTAACTTTCTGGCATCCATCAAATCGCCGTTACCCAAAACATCTACCTGTAAACCTGCCTCGCGTAAAAACTCTGGAATAAAATCACCGGCCCCGGGAATATAGCCAATCTTTTTCGCCTTCACTTTTACATCTCCTTTTAAAATGAAAGCTGTGGTATGACTAAAGTATTGTAACGTTGGTAAGTGTGGGTATTGCACCAGCACCTGGTATTTACCAAAAGTTGCTCCATCAAAGGTTAATTGTGCTTCAATGGGAATTCTGTTGGCATTAATTTTCCCCCAAACCGACTTCGGTAGTAAGTAATTAACCGTAATATTTTTCGTTGTCAAATCTACATCTAATCCACCTATAGATTGGCCATTATAAGTCAAAGAGATTCTTCCTTTTCCAGCCTGTTCTGTATTTCTTTTAACAAAGAAGCTGATGGGTAAATCTTCGCCATTGCCCAGATAAATAGATTGTGTAAACCGCAGTTCTGCTGCAGGAATTATGCGCAGGGGTTCAACAACATCTCCACGAACAGGGTCTAACTTTTTGAATGACAAGGGCAGCTCAACCGAAAAGACATCAGCGCCAATCTTTAAGTCAACAACTACTTTTAATGGTGATTCGGCCTCTGGTAAGCCAATCAGGGTATCGTTTGGAACACTGAAAGTAGCCGCGTTCTTCGCAGGATTGGCCATCCAGTATGGTTCAGTTGGTTTTGTATCAACCGGAATCTGGATATTTTTAACAATAGTAACTAATGAATCTGCAGAAAGTTGTTTCCCGGGTGTTTCATTTTCATTGAGCCATTTTATTTGCTTAACCACTACAGGGGGTTGAGCCCTGGCAATCAGATTCAGTCTAAAATTATAACTGCTTCCAGCCACTGCTTCTGCCTGATTGGTTACGACCTCGCCCATCAAACCTGCACAGCTTAAAATTAGTTGATCAACAGATTTCAATTTATCTTGCCGCAGGTATAAATCTTTTACGACCAAAATTTTCTTCCTTAAAGCCAATAAAGCATTGAGGCTCAAATCCGGACGATTGAAATTGAAATTGGCAATGATTTTACCTACTTCGGTATCAATATCAGCATATCCTTTGGCCTTCCAGCTCATTGCTAAACCATCAAAAATCCCTCCTTTTGAAGATTCTCCCGCTACCGGAATAAAGTACTCTGTCCGGATTCCTGCAACAGATTGCGTACCGGCACCCTGACTTTTATGAAAACTTCTGCTTAAACCGGCCAACTCACCATAACCCATTCCCAATTGCGGATCGTATTGACCCACAGTTACTTTTAGTTGATTTTCTGCCGTTGTATTTACAGCACCAAAGCGAAAGGTATTCCACAATAATCTTTTAGGTTGCCAGACGGATACGTACTTTAATTGATTGGGGAATTGGCTTTTATCTGCCGCAGCTTTAAAAGCTTTTTCTGCTACAACAGCCGAAGCAGCGTGCTGGCCATGTCCCGCGGCCGCTGTAGGTGGAAAGCGGCAGATAATTATATCCGGGCGGAATTTTCTAATCGCCCAAACCACATCTGCTGTGATACTATCAGCATTCCATTGTTTAAAAGTGTCATCTGTGTTTTTTGAAAAACCAAAATCAATCGCCCTGGTAAAAAATTGTTTTGCACCATCCAGATTACGTGCAGCCAAAAGTTCGTGTGTTCTGATTAAACCTAAAGCCGGTCCTTGTTCGGTACCCAAAAGATTTTGCCCGCCATCTCCACGCGTTAATGATAAATAAGCCGTCTCTACATTTTGCTCATTTACCAACCAGGAAAGCATACCAGTGTTCTCATCATCAGGGTGTGCTGCCAGGTACAACACCTTTGGTATATGCTGCAAGGTTTTTAATTCCCTATAAATCTCCGATGATTTTAAAGGTCTCACTTGCTGTGCTGAGCAAAAGGCAGCCATTAACAATAAAACCGTTATTGATTTTAGACTTTTAATCATATCATTTGTTTTGTGCATTCAAATATGCCTAAAATGCTTTTATTTTAATGCCTAGGAAACGAAAAAGGTACAATCGGCAAATTGCCGTCTTTTAAAGGTTTTATCCTTAATATTGCATCATAAATTTAACCTATGAATGGGATTGTCCTCATCATTGATGATGAAAAGAAAATCAGCGGTCTCCTTTCGCGTATTATAGAACTTGAGGGGTTTAAGACGCTTCAGGCGCATACAGGAAAAGACGGACTTAAATTACTTAGAAATAATGACGTGAGCCTGATCATCAGTGATGTCAAATTGCCTGATGTAAATGGTGTTGCTTTGGTGAAAGAGATTAAGGCCATTAAACCTTTTGTTGAAGTGATTAACCTTACTGCATATGGCACCATATCAGACGGTGTTTTAGCGATAAAAAATGGAGCTTTCGACTATTTGGTAAAGGGAGATGATAACGATAAGATTATTCCTTTGCTTTACAAGGCCATGGATAAAGCCAACTTGCAGCAGCGTGTTTTTGATTTAGAGGATAAAATTACCAGAAAACACAGCTTTGATCGCATTATCGGCCAATCGAAAAGCTTGATGGAAGCCATTACTTTAGCTAAAAAGGTAAGCCAAACCGATACTACCGTGCTGCTTTTAGGGGAAACGGGTACCGGCAAAGAAGTTTTTGCTCAAGCCATTCATTATGAAAGTCCGCGCGCCTTAAAGCCCTTTGTAGCCTTAAACTGCAGTGGTTTTAGCCCGGAGCTTTTAGAAAGTGAGCTATTTGGCTATAAAGCCGGAGCATTTACGGGAGCGAATAAAGATAAAAAAGGACTATTGGAAGAAGCCAATGGCGGAACACTGTTTCTGGATGAAATCGGTGAAATGAACCTCGATTTACAAGCTAAATTACTTAGGGTACTGGAAAACCAAAGCTTTATCAAAGTTGGTGATACCTTAACCAATCAGGTGAATGTGCGCATTTTAGCTGCAACCAATAAAGATTTAAAGTCAGATGCCGAAGCTGGGAAATTCAGGGCAGATTTATATTATCGTTTATCGGTGTTCAGCATCATTTTGCCCCCTTTACGGGAAAGAAAAAATGATATTCCAGCGCTGGCCAAACATTATCTAGCCGAGTTTTCCAAAAAAATCAATGTCCCTGATTTGAGCATAAACGACAACCTGCTTTCGGTTTTAACAGAACATCGTTGGAAAGGAAACATAAGGGAACTAAAAAATGTGATTGAACGTTTAGTTATATTGTCGGATGGTAAAACTTTGGATGCCTCGGCACTGCCACCAGAATTTTTTGATGCGGCTACGGCACCACAAAACGACTATAATTTACAACAAGTAGAGAAGTATCACATACAAAAGGTATTGCTTCATACTAAAGGGAATAAAACAGAAACATCAAGACTCCTCGGAATAGGCTTGACAACGCTTTACCGAAAAATAGAAGAATACCAAATAAAGGAACTATAAAGTATCACTAAAATAAAAATTCAATGATGAAAAAAAACTTGTTAATGCTCTTTTTATCCCTCATCTCGCTTTCAGTTTTTGCACAGCAAACTTATTGGCAGCAACATCTCAGCTACAATATTGATGTAAAGCTTAACGACAAGGATAAAACACTTCAGGGTACTGAAAAAATTGTTTACAAAAACAATTCTCCTTCAACATTAAATTTTATCTGGTTTCACATCTGGCCAAATGCTTATAAAAATGAAAGTACTGCCCTGTTTCAGCAAATCAGAAATGATTCTTCACGTAAAGAAAAATTGAAAAATGTTACTTACGGCAGCATCGAAGGATTAAACTTTAAAGTGAATGGCAAAGCTGCTGCTACTGAAGCTCATTCCAACCCCCAATATATCGATGTTGTAAAGGTTATTCTTCCAGCACCGCTAAATCCGGGTGACTCCATTGATATTTCTACTGATTTCAAAGTAAAACTGCCAAGTTATTTTTCCCGCTCAGGATATGCCGATACGGAATTTATGATTACGCAATGGTATCCAAAACCAGCTGTGTTTGATAAGGATGGCTGGCACGAATTTCCATACCTGGATATGGGCGAGTTTTACAGCGAATATGCCGACTATAAGGTGAACATTACTGTCCCGGGGAATTACGTTGTGGGTGCAACCGGTACCTTGCAAAATACCGATGAATTAGAGAAATACAAAAGCATTGGCTCAAAAAACACTGCAAACAGAGATGGAAAGCCGGTTTTGTATCAAGCAAAAGATAAAAGTAAAACCCTTAGCTATGTAATGAACAATGTACCCGATTTTGCATGGTTTGCTGATCAGGATTTAGTCATTCAATACGACACGGTGAAATTAGCTTCTGGTAAAATTGTGGATGCTTTTTCTTACTACCACAACAAGCCTAAAACACTGTGGGTAAATTCGATAGATTATATTAAAGATGCCACCAAACATTACAGCAACTGGATTGGCGAGTATCAATATCCGGTGGTTCAAGCTATTGAAGGGCCTAAGAATAATTCAAGTGGCGGGATGGAGTATCCGACCATTACGTTAATCACCAGCCCGGATGCCAAAGTAAGTTCTCTGGATGGTGTAATTGCGCACGAAGTTGGCCACAACTGGTTTATGAGTATGCTAGGTAGCAACGAAAGGATTCACACCTGGCAGGATGAAGGCCTGAATACTTATTTCCAATTCAGATATGAGGCTGAAAAATACAGGGCCAATTCTATTTTCGGTGATGCTATTCCAGAGAATGTAAAAGCACTTCCATCCGATAAATTTCTAAATGCAATTTATGGTGCGGTATCAGGTATCCCGATGAAATCTGCCATTGAAACACCTGCTGCAAACTTTGCTACATCTGACGAATATGGAATGATCTCTTATGTAAAGACAGCGCTTTGGCTTTATATACTGGAATCGAGTGTTGGAAGAGAAAAAATGGATAAAGCTTTCCAAAATTATTTCAGTGAATGGAAGAATAAGCATCCGACGCCTGCAGATTTAAAAGCTTCTTTTGAAGAAACATTAGGAATTAAACTGGACGATTATTTTGGTTTATTAAAGAAAGAAGGAGATTTTAAGTAATTCAACTAAATTCGTAACTTTATAAGTATGGTAATTTTAATCGATAAAAACTCTGATAAAAAAACTATCGAGGCTGCATTGAAGAAAATCAAAGTTGACAAAAAAAACCTAAAGCTATCTGATTTTGCCGGCAAATTAAAAGGTGTGTTCGGTGATGGTGTCGATTTTCAAAAAAAAGTAAGAAATGAATGGGATTAAATATGTAGCAGATACAAACTGTTTTATATATCTCCTAGAAGCAAATTCATTATTAATACCTTTTGCAGATGAAGTTTGGGCATTCTCTTATATAACAGAAATTGAATTATTAAGTAAGAAAGACCTATCTAAACAACAAGATGCTGTTATTAGAGATATGCTTTCTACCGGTTATAAAGTAAATCAAAGCCAGGCAATAAGTACCTAACAATTGATTTAAAAAGAAAATATAATATCAAGATCCCAGATGCAATTATCGCCGCAACTTCTATATTATTGAAAATCCCATTAATTACAGCAGATAAAGGCTTTATGAAGATTAAGAAAATAGATTGCGTAATTTTAGAAATATAGTTTTCTAATAGCTAATGACACTCGGTATCATCCGATTTTCACTTTCTAAATTCAAAACAAAATTCCCAAAATGATAAAAACCTTTCCAAAATGGAAAGGTTTTTTTTTGCCCAAAAATTTCTACACCAACCAAAAAACAACACAACAACCTGTAATTCAATATATTAACAAAGAACATCTTCTTTTGGTATGCATGTTGGCAATGGGCAATTAACAAATCATCATGTTTATGACCATAATCTATTTTTTAATCCTGCTATTGCTCTGTTGGGCAATGTTCAAATCAATCGACTGGTTCGAAAAAATCTAAAAATTATGTTAGCACTATTCATCATCGCTATCGCCGTATTTATCTATATGATTTACGTGTTGATTAAGCCCGAAAAATTTTAACTCAAGAGTGTAGAAGTCAGTAATCGATCACTTCCCATCTCTAACCCATTATCAAAATTAAAATGAACACTGAATTATTCGGCATCATTGCCACCTTCCTGCTTACCTTACTCATCGCCATCCCTTTGGGTAAATATTTAGCAAAAGTATTTGCAGGAGAAAAAGTCTGGACAGACTTTCTAAAACCTATTGAATCTGGAATTTATAAATTATCTGGTATTAATATAAAAGAACAGATGAACTGGAAGCAGCACCTAAAGGCTTTGCTTACCATCAATCTACTTTGGTTAGTTTACGGTTTTCTGGTACTCATTTACCAAAGTAAATTACCTTTCAATCCAGATGGAAATCCGGATATGACACCAGACCTGGCTTTTAACACCATTATCAGTTTTGTAGCCAACTGTAATTTACAACATTACTCGGGTGAAAGTGGGGTGAGTTACCTTACGCAGCAGTTTGTGCTGATGTTCTTACAATTTGTAAGTGCTGCTACCGGTATTGCTGCTGCAGTTGTACTTTTTAAAGCATTCAGAGATAAATCTACCGCTCAATTGGGTAACTTCTATGAGTTCTTTGTACGTTCAATTACACGCTTCTTACTCCCTTTTTCAATTGTTATTGCTTTAATTTTAACTTTTAATGGCACACCAGCCAGTTATGAAAGTAAAGATCAGTTTATTTCTCTTCAGGGCGATACCGTTAATGTTTCCCGTGGACCTGCTGCACAATTTGTAGCCATTAAACATTTAGGCACTAATGGTGGAGGTTATTTTGGAGCCAACTCCGCACATCCTTTTGAAAACCCAAGCTATCTCACCAATATGGTGGAAATGACTGCTCAAACCATTATTCCATTAGCCATGATTATTGCGTTCGGCTATTTTATCCGCAGGAGAAAACTGGCCTGGACGATTTTTGGCATCATGAGTAT
Source organism: Pedobacter sp. (assembly GCF_965279535.1). NCBI lineage: Bacteria > Pseudomonadati > Bacteroidota > Sphingobacteriia > Sphingobacteriales > Sphingobacteriaceae > Pedobacter > Pedobacter sp. The sequence continues at coordinate 4,338,180 of NZ_OZ257244.1, read as the reverse complement.
TGGATTCTTTATGCTTTTGCTCCCTACTTTAAGTTCAGAATTAGGAGGAAATCCGGCAATTGCCAAAATGGGTATTTCGCAATCAAGCGGAGCCATGGAAGGGAAAGAAGTACGCCTCGGACCTGCTGCTACCGCATACTGGAGCACTTTAACTACAGTAATCTCAACCGGATCGGTAAACGGAATGCACGATAGCACCATGCCTTTAACAGGTTTATGGCAGCTCTTAGCCATGATGATTAATGCTTTTTATGGTGGTTGTGGAGTAGGCTTACTGAACTATTTTATCTACCTCATTATAGCCGTATTTATCTCTGGTTTAATGGTGGGACGCACACCGGAATTTCTGGGCCATAAAGTTGAGGCACGTGAAATTAAAATTGCCGCCCTGGTAACTTTACTCAGTCCGTTTTTAATCTTAGCCGGAACTGCATTAGCCAGCTATATTTTTACCAACCATGGTGATGCTTCCTGGACTGTACAACCCAAAAACTGGTTAAATAATTCAGGCTTCCACGGCTTTTCAGAGATGCTTTATGAGATGACTTCTTCTAATGCTAATAATGGATCAGGTTTTGAAGGTTTGGGAGATAACAATGTTTTTTGGAATATCTCTACCGGAATTGTGATTTTCTTGGGCCGGTTTTTACCCATCATCGGTCCTGTAGCAATTGCTGGTTTATTGGGGGCTAAAAAATTCATCCCAGAATCTGCCGGAACCTTAAAAACTGATACCAAAACATTTGCCTTAATGACCTTTGCGGTAATCCTTGTGTTGAATGCATTGTCTTATTTCCCTGCACTGGCGCTTGGGCCATTGGCAGAATATTTTACGCTTATTAAATAACTCATCAGTGTCACATTGAGCTTGTCGAAATGGATTAGGAAACGCCTTCGACATGCTCAGGATGACAAATCCCAAATAGATCTTGATATATGAAACCCAACAATAAATTATTCGAACCCGCTTTAGTGCAAACAGCATTAAAACAATCTTTTATCAAACTTGATCCAAGGGTGATGGTTCGCAATCCCGTAATGTTTACCGTAGAAGTAGGTACGCTGATTATGGCGTATGTTACTGTGTATTCATTTAGCAATAGCGGACAAGGTTCACCATGGTACAATTTCTTCATCTTTCTGGTTTTATTGCTTACCGTATTGTTTGCGAATTTCGCAGAAGCCATTGCTGAGGCGAGAGGTAAAGCTCAAGCGGATAGCTTACGTAAAACAAGAGAAGAAACACCTGCCAAATTAATTTTAGCTAATGGCAATGTAGAAACTCGCTCTTCTAATCAATTAAAAAAGGGAGATATTTTTATTTGTCAGCCTGGCGATATTATCCCTACTGATGGAGAAATTATCGAAGGTATCGCAACCATTGATGAATCGGCCATTACCGGAGAATCTGCCCCAGTAATTCGTGAATCTGGCGGTGATAAATCTTCCGTAACCGGTGGAACAAAAGTACTTTCTGATGAAATAAAAGTTCAGGTGAGTACTGCTCCCGGTGAGAGTTTCTTAGATAAGATGATTGCCCTGGTTGAAGGTGCTTCCCGCCAGAAAACGCCTAATGAAATAGCTTTGACTATTCTCTTGGCCAGCTTCACCCTGGTATTTATCATTGTATGTGTAACACTGAAACCATTTGCCGATTATGCCAACACACCTATTACGATTGCCGCACTGATTTCACTCTTTGTATGTTTAATTCCAACTACCATCGGTGGCCTGTTATCCGCCATCGGTATTGCAGGGATGGACAGGGCCTTGAGGGCAAACGTGATTACCAAATCTGGTAAAGCGGTAGAAACAGCTGGCGATATCGATGTGTTGTTGCTTGATAAAACAGGTACCATCACCATTGGTAACCGTAAAGCCACTAACTTTTATCCTACCGCAGGAGTAATTATCAAAGATTTTACAGATGCTTGTGTACTCAGTTCCTTAGCAGATGAAACCCCTGAGGGAAAATCGATTATCGAACTTGCCCATGAGCAAGGCTTTAAGCAAATGAGCACTCCTGAAGGTTCTACCTTCATCAAATTTACCGCAGAAACCCGCTCCAGCGGATTAGATACCCAAGATGGCAGACGCATTAGAAAAGGGGCATTCGACGCTATCCGAAATATAGTCGAAAAAGCAGGAAACGTTTTCCCTTCAGATCTTGAGGATCATGTTAAAAGCATTGCGACCAATGGCGGTACTCCTCTTGTAGTTTCAGAAAACGAAAGAGCTTTGGGTGTAATTGAGTTGCAAGACATCATTAAACCCGGTATTAGCGAACGTTTTGAACGCCTGCGCAAAATGGGCGTAAAAACAGTTATGGTAACCGGAGATAACCCCTTAACGGCTAAATATATTGCCAATAAGGCAGGCGTAGATGATTTTATTGCGGAGGCGAAGCCTGAGGATAAAATGAACTACATTAAAGAAGAGCAGGCCTTAGGGAAATTGGTGGCCATGATGGGCGATGGTACAAATGATGCGCCTGCACTGGCACAGGCAGATGTAGGTGTAGCCATGAACAGTGGTACCCAGGCTGCAAAAGAAGCTGGTAACATGGTCGATTTAGATAATGACCCAACTAAGCTGATTGAAATAGTTGAAATTGGTAAACAGCTGTTGATTACCCGTGGTACATTAACGACCTTCTCCATCGCCAATGATGTAGCCAAATACTTTGCCATTGTTCCTGCTTTATTTATTGCCTCAATTCCAGCCTTGCAAAGTTTGAATATTATGGGTTTGCATACTCCAGAAAGTGCAATTATGTCGGCTGTAATATTTAATGCCATTATCATTCCGATTTTGATTCCACTTGCGCTTAAAGGTGTGGCTTATAAACCGATAGGCGCAACAGCACTTTTACGTAGAAACTTATTCATTTACGGTATTGGTGGTGTAGTGGCCCCGTTTATCGGAATAAAATTAATAGACATTTTAATAGGGGTATTTATATAACTGTCAGGTTGAGCCCGTCTGAACGCAATTACCAAAGTCCTTCGACTAGCTCAGGATGACAATAAACGACTGTCACGTTGAGCCCGTCGAAACGCAATTATCAAAGTCCTTCGACTAGCTCAGGATGACAACAAAAGACTGTCACCTTGAGCCTGTCGAAACGCAATTACCAAAGTCCTTCGACTAACTCAGGATGACAATAAATGACTGTCACCTTGAAGCCGTCGAAACACAATTACCAAAGTCCTTCGACTAGCTCAGGATGGCAACAAACGACTGTCACGTTGAGCCTGTCGAAACGCAATTAACAAACTCCTTCGACTAGCTCAGGATGACAATAAATGACTGTCACGTTGAGCCCGTCGAAACGCAATTACCAAAGTCTTTCAACTAGCTCAGGATGACAACAAAAAACTGTCACGTTGAGCCTGTCGAAACGCAATTAACAAACTCCTTCGACTAGCTCAGGATGACAACAAACAAAAAAAATTAACTGTCACGTTGAGCCTGTCGAAACGCAATTACCAAAGTCCTTCGACTAGCTCAGGATGACAATAAATGACTGTCACGTTGAGCCCGTCGAAACGCAATTACCAAAGTCCTTCGACTAGCTCAGGATGACAACAAACAAAAAGTTTAAAAATAAAAAATCATGAAAAAGTACATCTTACAATCAATACGCCTCACCTTAGTTCTAATCGTATTGCTCTGCGTTATCTACCCATTAAGTATAGCTCTGGCAGGTAAGTTAGCCAAAGGGAATGGAGGCGGTGAAAAAATAACTCAAAACGGAAAAACCGTAGGCTATGTCCTGCTTGGCCAGTCATTTACCAAACCACAGTATTTCTGGGGCAGACCTTCTGCCGTTGGTTATAATGCTGCCGGCTCGGCCGGTTCTAACAAAGGTCCATCCAATCCCGATTACCTTAAAGAAGTAGAATCAAGAGTTGACACCTTAATAAAATATAACCCAGGATTGAAAAAAGAGGATATCCCTGCTGACCTGGTTACTGCATCAGGAAGTGGTTTAGACCCTAATATTTCAGAACAAGGTGCGGCCATTCAAATTGCCAGGGTGGCTAAGGCCCGTAATCTGGATCAACAAAAGGTAAAAGAATTAGTCGCTTTAAACACACTTAAACCATTTATGGGCGTATTCGGACCTTCATCAGTAAATGTACTTAAATTGAATTTAGCCTTAGATAACCTGTAATCATCAACCTGATCCTAATGCAGCAATTCAGTCTGCACCACGACATATATATAAAACAAGTTCAGTACGAATACCAAATAATACTATTAATAATACTACAATGAAAAAATTAATCATCCTGAGTACGATATTAGCTGCAACCTTAAATGTACATGCACAAAACGACCCTAAAGTTAAATTCTCGGGCTACCTGGAAACCTATTATGGCTATGATTTCAATAAACCCAACGATCATAATCGACCAGGCTTCATTTACTCACACAACAGAGCTAATGAGCTGAACCTGAATTTGGGTTTCATCAAAGCAGCATATGATAGTGGAAACATCAGAGCTAATCTGGCACTCATGGCTGGCACATATACAAATGCAAACTTAAGTGCCGAAACAGGTGTACTCAAAAACATATTTGAGGCTAATGCAGGAATTAAATTATCTAAAACTGAAAATCTTTGGATTGATGCAGGTATATTTTCATCACACATTGGTTTTGAGAGTGCCATATCTAAAGACTGCTGGATTTTAACCAGGAACATTTCCTCAGAAAATACGCCTTATTATGAATCAGGAGCTAAGCTAAGCTACGCCACACAGGATGGCAAACTCAGTGCTACCCTACTTTATTTAAATGGCTGGCAACGAATTACCCGTGTAGATGGAAATAACAAACCTGCTGGTGGATTACAGTTTACCTGGAAACCAACTTCGAAAATTACCGTAAATTACAGCAACTATTTAGGTGCAGAAGGAGCAGATTCGGTCCGTGTAAATCGTTTCTATCATAACATATACGGTATTTTTCAGGTAACGGATCAATTTGGTCTTACACTGGGGCTTGATTACGGTACGCAACAAAAAACTAAGGGAAGCAGTGACAAAAACGAAGTCCTTTCTCCGGTAGTGATTGCACAGTATAAATTGACTAATCAATGGGCTATTGCCGGAAGGTTTGAATATTATGAAGATAAGAACGGCGTTTTTATCCCAACAGGTACTACAAATGGATTTAAAACAAAAGGTTACTCCTTAAATATTGATTATTCACCAATACCAAATGCAGTACTGAGGCTGGAAGGTAAAACCTATGATAGTAAAGACAAAATTTTTAATCGGGAAGGTAATTTCGTAAATGCCAATACAACTGTTACGGCAAGTATTGCTGTGTCATTCTAAAAATGGCATATCCGGTGGGTTGAATCGCAAACTATATTCCAAAATCTAAAATCACCTCATGGAAGAAAAAGAAGAATCGGTTAAACATTTCCTGGAGCTGATCAAAAAATCAAGGAGAGGTAAACTCAAGATTTATATTGGCATGAGCGCCGGAGTGGGCAAAACTTACCGGATGCTCCAGGAAGCACATACCCTGCTTCGGGGTGGTATAGATGTTTGGATTGGTTATGTTGAAACCCACCTCAGAACCGAAACTGAAGCATTGGTAAATGGCTTACCCATCATCCCACGCAGAAAACTTTTCTACCGCGGAAAGGAAGTTGAAGAAATGGATCTGCAAGCCATACTCAATCGTCATCCGGAAATAGTAATTGTGGATGAACTTGCGCACAGTAACATTGAGGGAAGTAAAAACTCCAAACGCTGGCAAGATGTTTTTGATCTCCTGGAGGCTGGAATCAATGTTATCTCAGCGGTTAATATCCAGCATTTGGAAAGTATCAATGAAGAGATCGAGCAGATTACAGGGATCCGTGTAACGGAACGCATCCCTGATAAAATATTGCAGATTGCAGATGAGATTGTAAACATAGACCTTACTGCAGATGAACTGATTACCCGATTAAAAGAAGGGAAAATATACGACAAGAGCAAAGTTGAACGGGCACTGGAAAACTTTTTTCAGGCCGATAAAATATTACAGTTAAGGGAGTTCGCACTAAAAGAAGTTGTTCATCAGGTAGAACGTAAAATTCAGACTGAAATCCCAAAATCAATTAAACTTAGGCCAGAAAAGTTTCTGGCCTGCATTTCTTCTAATGCCGAAACGGCAGGAGTCGTGATTCGGAAAACTGCCCGGTTAGCCTCCTACTATCACTCAGCATGGATTGTTTTATATGTACAGAGTGATCAGGAAAGTTTCGATAAAATTAAGCTGGATAAGCAAAGGCATTTAATTAATCACTTTAAGTTAGCTACAGAATTAGGTGCAGAGGTGATTAAAGTTAAAAGTAATCAGATTACTCAAAGCATTATTAACATGGCACAGGAAAAAGAAATCACCACCATTTGTATTGGGAAGCCTCATTTAAATATTTTTCAGGTTATCCTTCGAACGGCAATTTTTAATCAGCTGTTGCGTAATTTAGCGGCGAAAGAAATTGACTTGGTGGTGCTCTCTTAAGTTTTAATTACAGAGAGTAAGTATAATATTAGACTGCCTGTCCAAAATGGAAAAAACCGGTGTTCGCAATGGTTATAAACAAAGTATTTTTACTACAAAGGGCACTAAAAACAACACAAAGGCCACATGGAAAAAAAATAAAAATTTCAGTATTCTCTGTGGTTATTAAATTATAAAAACACATCCCATGAAAATAAAAACCAAGCTCCGTTTTGGATTTGGGTTTCTCTTTATAATTGTACTTGCATTTGGCTTGATTGCTTTATTCTTTTTAAATGAACTTTCCAGCAAATCAAAAGTAATCTTAAAAGACAACTACAAATCCATAAAATATGTTGCAGAAATGCGCAGCATATTAGATGAAAATATTTTCCCCCTTAGTCAGTCCGCATCTAAAACCTTCGAAAAAAATATGGCTAGCGAAGGAGAAAACATTACCGAACCTGGTGAAAAAGCAGCATTCGATCAGTTAAGAACTACTTACAACACTTTGCAGCATAGTCAGTCAGAAACCATTCAGCTGAATAGTATAAAGAGTTTACGTACAATTTTGCATCGTATCGAACAACTTAACCTGAACGCCATCTACAATAAGAATGCATTGGCAAATGAAACAGCTGGCAGAGCCAATCTTTATATCATGATTGCTGCTACATTGAGCTTTATCATCCTCTTCACTTTTATCGTTAATTTTCCTGGTTTTGTTGCCAATCCACTGGCAGAATTCAGCGCAGCCATTAAACAGATCAGTAAAAAGAACTATAATCAGCGTCTACATTTTGAAAATAACGATGAGTTTACCGAATTGGCTGAAGCTTTTAACAGTATGGTTACCAAACTAAGCGAATGGGAAAACAGCAATCTCTCGAAAATCAAGTCAGAAAAATCACGCATCGAAGCCATTATTGCCCAAATGCAGGATGCTATTATTGGTGTCAGCGAAAAAGGAGAAATATTATTTCTTAACCAACTTGCAGCACAGCTGATGAATGTTGAAGAGCAACATGTAATTGGCCAGGACATAGCAACATTGGTAAGCAAAAATGAATTACTTAAACGCATCATTAAACCTGAAAGCACCGATCAAATGCTTAAAATATATGCTAATGATAAGGAGTCTTATTTTCAACTTGAAAGTCGTGAAATCATTATCCCGAATTACGAAGAAAATAACGAAGAAGCCTTAATCAGTGCAACCAAATCTGCCGGAAATGTATATGTACTTAAAAACATTACGCAATTTAAAGAACTTGATGAGGCCAAAACCAATTTCATAGCCACAGTGTCTCACGAATTGAAAACACCCCTCTCTTCAATTAAAATGAGCTTAAAGCTCTTAAAAGATGACCGGGTAGGTAAAATGAATGATGAACAACAGGAATTGGTTGAACATATCAAAGATGACAGTGATAGATTACTAAAAATTACCAGTGAACTTTTGGATCTATCTCAGGCAGAAACCGGCAATTTAAAATTAAATTTTACCCTTACCTCCCCTGTAGAAATTGTTCAATATGCGATTGAAGCGGTAAAGTTTCAGGCAGAGCAAAAATCAATTACACTGCAAATTAACTGTGATGAAAAACTACCTGAAGTAAATGCAGATATTCAGAAAACCGCATGGGTAATGGTCAATTTCCTATCTAATGCCTTGCGGTATAGCGCAGAAAAATCAACCATACTCATTGACGTTTTTCAAAAGGATGGCTTTATAGAATTCTCTGTAAAAGACTTTGGTAAAGGCATTGATGAAAAATACCAGAAGCGCTTATTCGATCGGTATTTTCAGGTACCTACCGATGGGCAAAACAAATCCGGATCGGGATTGGGTTTAGCAATATCAAAAGATTTTATTGAAGCCGAGCAAGGGAAAATTGGAGTAACCAGTGCATTAGGAGAAGGTAGTAGATTTTACTTTAAGCTACCGGCAATTGGATAGCGGTTAAAATAGTTGATTTATGTCTCTGTCTATAGCGTATGTAATGTTATTAAAGTTAAGGCCTCTATAACAATATTTGTTATTATGAACACTTGAAGAATCACAAGGTACTCAGCGAATCTAATCTGTTTTGACAGCATACGATCATTAATACGGCAGTGCCAAATTCACATTAGCATTTCATCGATTGGAGACTTTTCAAGCGTTCAGAATGACAAACAGCAAATCCACTGATTCAAAAGTTAAACAATATAAGGCTCCATTTCCTTATCGATGTTTTTGCGCAGGTCCATTAACTTAATCGCATAGCTATGCATGGCAACTTCTTTCTCTGTTTTAGGTATAAAAGCAGGGATAGGTTTTGGCTGTCCATCATCGTACACGGCAACAAAAACAATGATACAATGTGTATTTTTCACAAAGTCGGCACGTCCAATAGGTTTCGAATAAGCATCAACAGCAATGTGCATACTGGTTTTACCTGTATAAATGATTCTGGCGTCCATCTTTACCAAATGCCCGATATGAACCGGGTGAAAGAATCGGATTCCTCCAACGTAAACCGTTACACAATAAGACTGACTCCACTGTAATGCACAGGCATAAGCAGCTTGGTCAATCCATTTCATCATCGTACCTCCATGAACTTTTCCACCATAATTGATATCAGATGGTTCACTCAAGAACTGAAGTTCGATGTGATTTTTATTTTTCGCCATACTAATTTGCTTTTTCGTTAAGTTTATTTTGATTGGTTAGCATTTTTGGAGCCCGAAAACCATCAAAACACCAAAAACGCTGCAATTTATAAATATCCATTATAATTTTTCACAAAAAATCAACAAAAAGATATTTATATATCAATAAAAAACGAAAAATCAATCCAAAAAATTAACTATTTAGCCTTTTAAATAACAAAAACACAATCTATAACAAAAAAATCTTACTTAACCATTACACTTATTGCATAGCCTCCGCCTGGAGCACAATATTGAGAAAGTTTACTTTTGCTCGTCACTTCAATCTTCCGTATTACATAAGCTTTGGGATTAGTTTCATAATGTGCTCCTTTTCCATCTGCATAAATGGTAGCCTGATATTTCTTTCCTTTATCTAAGAAACTGAAATCAATTTTTGAAGTTCTTCCATTTTCATCGCAGGTACTGCCAATAAACCAATCGTTTTTTCCCTTAGCCTTTCGTGCATAAGTAATGTAATCACCCGGTTCGGCTTCCAAAACTTTAGTATCATCCCAGTCTACAGCCACATCTTTGATGAATTGAAAAGCATCCATGTGTTTATTATAAGTTTCAGGTAGATCTGCTGCCATTTGCAGGGGACTATACATCGTTACGTAAAGTGCTAACTGCCGCGCCAGTGTACTGTGTACAAAAGAATTATTTTCCGGATTATAAACACTCACTTTGGTTTCGAAAATCCCTGGCGTGTAATCCATTGGCCCACCAATTAAGCGTGTGAAAGGCAATATAGTGGTATGATCGGCATTGTTACCACCAAAAGCTTCATATTCGGTTCCTCTTGCAGCTTCATTACCAATTAAATTTGGATAAGTACGAGCCAACCCGGTTGGCCTTACAGCTTCATGGGCGTTAACCATAATTTTATATTCGGCAGCTTTTTCTACTGCAAATTGATAATGGTTGATCAGCCATTGTCCGTAATGATGCTCTCCTCTCGGAATCATATTCCCTACATAACCACTTTTAACGGCATCATATCCATTGGCTTTCATAAATTTATAAGCCGTATCAATATGTCTTTCATAGTTCCGAACAGAAGAAGAGGTTTCATGGTGCATAATCATTTTGATTCCCTTGCTAGCAGCATAGCGGTGCAATTCCTGAGCATCAAAATCCGGATATGGCGTAACGAAATCAAATACATAATCCTTCGTTTTGCCAAACCAATCTTCCCAACCTTCATTCCATCCTTCAACTAATACCGCATCTAGACCATTTTTAGCAGCAAAATCAATGTATTCTTTTACATGTGCGGTGTTGGCGGCATGTTTCCCATTAGGCTTTGTTTTGCTATAATCGGTTATCCCCAACTGAACGCTGGTTAAATCATTATAAGCCCAGGTACTTTTTCCAGTTATCATTTCCCACCAAACCCCAACATATTTAGTTGGCTTAATCCAGGAAACATCTTTGAATTTTGTAGGCTCATTTAAGTTGTAGGTAAGCTTTGAGGTTAAAATATCTCCTGCTTTATCACTTACAATAATGGTTCTCCATGGAGATTGGCAAGGCGCCTGCATATAACCCTTATCTCCTACTGCATCTGGGGTTAACCATGATTCGAGCACCATATTTTTATCATCCAAATTAAGCGACATGCAAGAATAATTAATTAAAGCTGCCTCGTGAATGTTAATGTACAAACCATCCTTGCTCTTCATCATCAATGGTGTTTGCAATCCTGTTGGCGAGAAAGTAGTTTGCGATGCATTAGGCGTAACGGCATCTTTCATTTTTGCTCTAACTTCCGATAGATTTGACGTTACAGTACTGTATTCCTGCGTATCGTAATCGCCAGGTAGCCAAAATGCTTTATGATCGCCTGCCAGAGCGAACTGACTACGTTCTTCTTTAATTACGAAGTAATCTAATTTCTTTTGCTCGGGAAATTCATATCTAAAGCCTAAACCATCATTATACAGCCTGAAACGAACAATAATATAACGCTCTGTTGATTGCTGGGTTAAGGTTACGGCCAATTCATTATAATGATTGACAATTTCCTTTACCTCACCCCATACCGGTTTCCAGGTTTCATTAAATGTACTGGTCTTGGTATCGCTAACCGTAAAGCCATCCAGCAGTGATGTACCTGTTTTTAAAGCAAGGCCTAATTTGCTCGGTTTAATTACCGCTTTTCCTTTATAAGTTAAACTGTAAGTGGGTACACCTCCGGTTTCAAGTACAAATTTCGCAACCAGATTGGCATCTGGCGACTTCAACTCCTGACCGGAAACGTTCCCGGAAAATAAAATGAAGCAAATTATTGCTAAGAATCTAGAAACTTGATCGGCTGCGAGATTATTTTTCTGGTCTTTATTCACTGTTTTATGTATTAAGTTTATACTGCCGGTTGATATGATCATCAAACAGCTAATTATTATTGTATTATAGTTCGGTAGTAATAAATTCCTGCCGAAAGGTTTAATTTATATGATAAAGATGCTGAAACAAGTTAAGCACAACAAATTACAGCACCCTTAATTTCAATCCATTTAATCCAACAAAAGTTCATCATCACCTTCCGTTAAACTTAAATGAATGGTATCACTCCCCGCAATTCCTTCAATTGAACCTCTGATGTGCGTTGCGTTTAACAGCACTTTTTCCAATTGTTTTTCACGGGCTTTCCACAAACGTTCCATAGCATCACGTTCGCGTTGAATAGATAATTTCATGCTCATAAAGCCTTCTCTAATGGCTTTCCACTGCTCTGAAAATTCTGCTCCGGTTAAATAATCATAAAGCATGTGCATTTTATCCCCACGGTTTTCCTGTGATTTCATTGCACTTGACAGGCGCAGAATACCATCCCGCAAAACATAAGCTACGGCATTAACCTCCTCGAAAGAGCAAATCCAAACACCATCCCTTTGTCCGAAACAATCCATCCCTTTAGGATAACATTGGCTTACAATTACTGCAACATCTACCCCCATACTCCGCATATCCTTTTTGAGCTTTTCTATCCAATCACCCCCAAAATCTTTGGTGCGTTTACTCTCATAAATGATTTTGCCACACTCTTGCCCAAACTGGTTACGAACAACCTGCACGCAGTCGGCGCCACGAACACCTTTTCCTACTTCTTCAATTAAATCAAATGGAAAGTTGCTTCGCAGAAGCTCTTCCAAAATCAACTCCTGTACCTCGCCCTGGAGCTGCATACTTCCCTGCTCCGCTTTACGCTTCATTTCTTCTGCGAGCTTTTTCTGATCGTCCAGTTGTTTTTCCAACTCCTTCAGGCGCAGCTGATGTTCCGTTTCTTTAATGCTATTTTTTTCGGCCTCCTGCTTGCGAATCTGTTCAACCAATTCATTTCGCTGTTCCTGCATCTTACGCTGAAAAGCAAGCTCCATCTCTTCTTCCTTAACTTTTAAGCTTTGTTCTCTACGTAAAAATTCCAGTTCTTTTTCGCGCGCCAGTTTTAGTTTTTCTTCGTTTTCCTTTGCATTACCCTCCAGCATCTGCAGCTTGGTTTCAAAATCTGAGGCAATACGTTTACGTAAATCTCCTTCTAAATCTTCTTTAAGCTTATTTTTCTCTTCAATCAACCTGGCATCAAATGCTTTTTGTTGTTGCTGTTTTTCAGCATCCAGTGTAGCCAGCCTCCTTTGAAACTCTTCATCCTTCTGCTTGGTAAAAGACAACATCTTCTCGCGGAGCTCTTTCTTATAATCTTCTGCCATAGCTTCTTCCATCGGAAAAACGTGGGCACAGTTGGGGCATTTTATTTCGGTAGGCATGTGATAAAATCGTTATTTGAATAAATCTGTATCAAAAACACAAACTTGGCTATATCTTGCAAAGATATTAAAGCTTCAGCCAAAATGCAGGGGATTAAAGAAGCGTTTTCCACATTAATCTTTAAACTCCATTTAACTGAAGGATTATAGTAACTTACAATACCTTAGATCTGATTTCATTTCCTGCAGCAAGTATTTTACTCACAGGACATTTTTGAGCGATGTCTTCCAGTCTATCCTTCTGCTCTCGGGTAAGTGGTCCGGTACAAACGATTTCTTCCAGAAAAAGCAGTTGATTATTTTCGCTTCCAACATTTACTTCCACCTCAATTTTATCAATTTCCCAACCTTTCCTATCCGCATACATGCGGAGGGTAATGGCCACACAAGATGCTAATGATGCCATCAATAATCCCTTGGGGGCAAATCCTTGATGTGTTCCGCCCAATTCAAGAGGCTCATCAACTACAATTTCATGTGATCCATTGGTAACTGAGCATGCATAGTGCTCTTTGTTAATTGTTGCTTTAACCATTTTTTGTACTAAAATTTAAAAATTAAACTTAGCAAATATTATACGCTATTACGATTCGATTTAACTTTTGCGAAACTTTATCTGATAGCAATTGTTAGCTTTAAAAATACATAGCCATGAAATACAGAAAGTTAATCGGAAATTTTTTGACGCAAAAATCAAATAGCAATGCACAAGTAGCCATCGCTTTAGTTGCAGGTTTAGCCGCAGGTGCTGTAATCAGTATTTTATTTGCCCCAGATAGCGGAGCCGGAACAAGAGGTAAGATTGCCAGTGGAGCAAGAAACCTGAGGTACGGTTTCCAGGATAAGTACAATCTGCTAAAAGAAAAAGTATTTGGTGTTGAGGCTATTGAAGAGGATTTTGTATCGCATGAAGTTCCTCATTTCAAACATAAAGTTACTAAAAAACGTAAAACAGATACCAAAGATATCCTTGAACATGCTTATGAAAACGGGCAGGTTCAAGAAGGACAAGGATAAAAACAAGCTAATTTGATCAGGATTTGAACAAATTCTTAGCTTTACATCATGATTTTTGTATTGTCTAAGATTTTGCTCTTCCTGATTAAGCCAATTGTTTGGATTATAGCCCTTCTGATTACCGCTTTATCAATTAAAACGGAAAACACACGCAAGAAGCTCCTGGCCTCGGCCTTGGTTTTATTATTTCTCTTTTCCAATGGTTTTATCTTTGGCAAAATCGCCCTTTGGTATGAACCTCGATACCCAACTGAAAATCAATATGATGTAGGAATATTACTGGGAGGTTTTTCTGCTCACAATAAGCGTAATAACAGCATTCAATTTGAAGATAGTGGTGATAGACTTTTTCAGACCATCAAACTTTATAAAACAGGGAAAATCGGCAAAATCCTGATCAGTAGTGGTAATGCTAACCTCATAGACAAAAGCGTTAAAGAAGCCGATTTGGCCGTTACCTATCTGAAACAAATCGGTATACCGGATACTGCTATTCTGGTAGAAAACCAAAGCAGAAATACTTTAGAAAATGCGGAGTACAGTTTGAAGTTAATAGAAAAATATAAATCAAATGCCAGCATATTGATAATCACCAGCGCATGGCATATCCCCAGAACAAAACTAATCTTTAGTCGGTTTTCTAAAAAACAGCTGGATTATTACCCAACTGACTTTGAAGGCAAAACCACATTTGACCTTGGAGATTTTATCATTCCTAGTGCTTCTGCATTCGCGGGATGGGAAAAGATCCTAAAAGAATGGGCCGGATTGGCGGTTGATGGGTTTAGATGATTCTGGTGAGTTGTTTAACTGTTGAATCGTCTAATTGCTTCTGCTTCATGAATGAAAACTGCAAACCGCCAACTGAAAACTGATGAACTGGTGAGTCGCTTAATCGTTGAGTTATTTAGCTGACCCAGCGAGTAGAACTCTAATCGCTCAATTGTCTATCAATTTATTTGACTAAAAACTGCCAACTGAGAACTGAGAATTGCAAACTGAAAACTGCCAACTGAAAACCAAACTACCCGTCGATAGCTTTCCAAAGCATATCCTTCAATTCTGTTAAACCTTTTTCAGCGACAGAAGAGATAAAAATGGATGGAATATCAGGCAGGTCTTGTTTCATTTCGGTCATTAACTCATCATCCAGCATATCGGATTTTGTTATGGCCAGTACATGTGGCTTCTGCATTAATTCCGGGTTGTAAGACAATAATTCTTTTTTAAGGATTTCGTATTCCTCTTTAATACTTCTGCTGGTATCTGCCGGAACCATAAACAGTAACACCGAATTACGTTCGATATGACGCAAGAAACGATAACCCAATCCTTTGCCTTTAGATGCACCTTCGATAATTCCCGGTATATCTGCCATGATGAACGATTTACCTCCTCTATAACTTACAATACCTAAATTAGGTACGATAGTGGTAAAAGGATAATCGGCAATCTCAGGCTTTGCGGCAGAAAGCACGGATAATAAAGTAGATTTACCTGCATTTGGGAATCCTACCAAACCAACATCTGCCAATACCTTGAGCTCCAGGACATTCCAAACTTCTTGCCCTGCCTCACCAGGCTGTGCAAAACGAGGTGTTTGTTGCGTTGGGGTTTTAAAATGAGCATTACCTAAACCTCCGCGACCTCCAGGTGTTAAAATTTTGGTTTCACCATCTTTGGTAATTTCAAAAAGTACTTCTCCGGTTTCTGCATTCTTAGCAATGGTACCCAGTGGAACTTCTAAAATTTCATCTTTACCCTGTCTGCCCGATTTATGCGAACTTCCACCTGCCATACCATCTTCGGCAATGATGTGCTTACGATATTTTAAGTGTAATAAAGTCCAGATATGGGTACTCCCTTTAACAATGATATGACCACCACGACCGCCATCACCACCATCCGGACCACCCATAGATGTTAAAACATCGCGATGTAAATGTGCAGAGCCTGCGCCTCCCTTACCAGAGCGGCAGCATATTTTTACATAATCAACGAAATTGGAACCCTGTGACATAATATTACTCCTTAAATAAAAAATGGCGGAAAAAAATAAATCCTTCCCGCCATTAAAAAAAACTCTTATTACTTAGTATTGATCAATAACAGCGCAAAGATCATTAAATACTGTTTCTATTTCACCTATTCCGTTTACTTTATTCAACTTTCCTTGTGCCTCATAATAAGGTAATACATGGATGGTTTTATCAAAGTACTCTGAAATACGTTTTTTCAACTTCTCCGCATCATCATCTGGTCTGCCACTTACTTTATGGCGCTCAGCGATACGTTTAGTCAATTCTTCCTGGTTCACATCTAAGGCAATAACACCTGCAATGTTGCTTCCTTTACGTTCCAGAAATAAGTCAAGCTCTTCTGCCTGTGGAACAGTACGAGGAAATCCGTCAAACACAAAACCTTTAGCTTCAGGATTTTTATCTACTTCTTCTTCCAACATCGCAATTGTAATCGCATCTGGTACTAATTCACCATCAGCTAACAACTGACTCACTTTTTGTCCTAATTCAGTTTGATTTTTAACATGTGCCCTAAAAAGGTCGCCTGTTGAAACATGTACCAACTGATATTTTGCAATCAGCTTTTCAGATTGGGTGCCTTTACCCGCCCCTGGAGGGCCAAAGAGAACTAAATTAAGCATTAACGTGGTTTAGGTTATCTTTAAAATTAAAAAGCCTTGTCGCCATGGGGCAACAAGGCTTCTTCCAAATTGTGCACTCGTAGGGATTCGAACCCCAAACCTTCTCATCCGTAGTGAGATGCTCTATCCAATTGAGCTACGAATGCATTTCCGTTCGCTAACGGACTGCAAAAGTATGAACTCAATCTTAATTTCCAAATTTTATTTTAAAAAAACTTTGAAATTGTTAGCCTGCCTCCACCCCCGAAGCATTCAATACATCGTTAATCGCCTTAAAATCAGGAAGCTCTTTCGCATCTTCCAAAATTTC
The DNA here is from genome assembly GCF_965279535.1 of Pedobacter sp. Lineage (NCBI taxonomy): Bacteria > Pseudomonadati > Bacteroidota > Sphingobacteriia > Sphingobacteriales > Sphingobacteriaceae > Pedobacter > Pedobacter sp. The sequence continues at coordinate 4,321,214 of NZ_OZ257244.1, read as the reverse complement.
AGCGTAGGCAATTTTTCCTTCTTCATCAATAACAAATGCTGCTCTTTTAGAAACCCCCTTCAATCCAAACACAAATTCATCGTAAAAAGCACCATAGGCTTTAGAAACCTCCTTGTTAAAATCAGACAACAACGGAAACTGATAGCTTTGAACTTCTTTAAATTTCGCTAATGAAAATGGAGAATCAACAGAAATACCAATAACCTGGGCATTAATCCCCTCATAATAACTGAAGTTATCTCTCATGGCACAAAGCTGTTCGGTACACGTACCAGTAAATGCCATTGGAAAGAAATGAATAATTACCTTCTTGCCTTTAAATGCTGAAAGAGAAATCTCTGTCAACTCTGAAGTGTATAATTTAAAATCAGGGGCTATGTCGCCTACTTGTAATGCCATTCTAGTATAGTTTAATTGTTTAACTTGAAGATTGCCAACTCAATTGCTTAACTGAACACCGCAAACTGAATTGTATTATTGTCTAACTGTTTAATTGCTTAATTGTTTGGAAAATCAATTAGATACTAACCACTTATTAGCGTAAATTGATTTGCTGCGCAACAATCCTTAAGCCCTCCTCAAAACTGTGCGGCTGGTAATTCAAATCTCCAATGGCTTTATCCAGTACAAAGCCTGTTTTCACCGGACGCTTGGCTGTTTGATTTAAGCTTTCAGAACTGACTTCTGAAAGGACCGACTTATCGAGCGCCCAATAATCGGCAACTTTTCTCACTAAATCTGCAATGCTCATGTAATCTTTGCCAGAAATATGATAAATGCCCTGTGCTTCTTTTTCTACTGCAAGCAGGCAAGCTTCTGCCAAATCTTCTGCGAGAGTCGGCATCCGCCACTGATCATTTACTACATTAATGGGAGAACCTTTCTCTAGAGCTCCTTTGGCCCAAAGCACGATATTACTGCGGCTCATATCGCTGGTTATTCCATAAACTAAAATTGTACGTATTACTGCCCATTTAATCTTTGAAGCTTTAAGTAATTCCTCGGCCAACACCTTTGTTTCTCCATAATAACTTACAGGATTAACCGCGTCTTCTTCTTTGTACGGCCCATCAGCCCCATCAAATACAAAATCAGTACTTAAATGTATCAGCTGAATATTTTTCTCTCCGCAAAGCGAAATTAAAGCTTGTACTGCATCTACATTAAGCGCATATGCCAATTCTTTTTGTGCCTCACAAGTATCTACATTAGTCATAGCAGCAGTATGCACAATTGCATCAGGCTTATACTTTTCAACAACTTCCCTTACCTGATCGGGGTTTAGTATATCCATCTCGGCATATTCATAACCTTGTATTACCGGATAGCGGTTAGCGCCTTTGGAGGTGGCAATCAGTTTAATGCTACCCCCAGCCAGTACTTTTTCGGTTATTTTCTGCCCCAAAAGGCCATTACTGCCAGTAACTAAAATGGTTTTCATAAATTTAATTTAGGTTTCGAAAATACCCATAAAAACACTGTTGAAAAAATCTATATAATATATTTAAAATTAATTTATAAAAGCTTAACTTTGCCAACCGAATTGGAGCCCTAACAAACTGCTTTAATTCATTGACTGTAATAATTTTACTCACAACAGATATGCCTAACTTAGGAAAAATAGCACAAATTATCGGCCCAGTGGTTGACGTTAGCTTTGCTGATGATGCCCATCTACCTAAAATTTTTGATGCATTAGAGATCAAAAAAGAAAACGGACAAAAAATTGTTTTAGAAGTTCAACAGCACCTAGGTGAAGACCGTGTACGTGCTATTGCGATGGACTCAACAGACGGATTGGTACGTGGAATGCAAGTAGTTGATACAGGTTCTGCGATTAAAATGCCAATCGGCGATCAGATTAAAGGTCGTTTATTTAACGTAGTTGGTGAAGCCATTGATGGTATCAACGCGGTAGATAATACTAATGGTAATCCGATCCACGCAACTCCTCCTAAGTTTGAAGATCTATCTACTGAAACTGAAGTACTTTTCACAGGTATCAAAGTAATCGATTTATTAGAGCCTTATGCAAAAGGTGGTAAAATCGGTTTATTCGGTGGTGCTGGTGTAGGTAAAACGGTATTAATTATGGAGTTGGTAAACAACATCGCTAAAGCCTATGCTGGTTTATCAGTATTTGCTGGTGTTGGTGAGCGTACTCGTGAGGGTAACGACTTACTTCGTGAGTTTATCGAGTCAGGTGTAATCAACTATGGTGATGATTTCTTACACTCAATGGAAAAAGGTGGATGGGATTTGAACGCTGTTGATACTGAAAAATTAAAAGAAAGTAAAGCAACCCTAGTATTCGGTCAAATGAACGAGCCTCCTGGTGCACGTGCTCGTGTAGCATTATCAGGTTTAACTGTTGCTGAATATTTCCGTGATGGCGATGGAGAAGGCGCAGGAAAAGATATTCTTTTCTTCGTTGATAACATCTTCCGTTTCACACAAGCAGGTTCTGAGGTATCAGCGTTATTAGGCCGTATGCCTTCAGCAGTAGGTTACCAACCAACTTTAGCTACTGAGATGGGTTTGATGCAAGAGCGTATTACTTCAACTAAACGTGGTTCAATTACTTCAGTACAAGCGGTATACGTACCTGCGGATGATTTAACTGACCCGGCTCCGGCTACAACTTTCGCCCACTTAGATGCAACAACAGTACTTTCCCGTAAAATTGCTGAGTTAGGTATTTATCCTGCGGTAGATCCATTAGATTCTACTTCACGTATCCTTTCTCCTGCAGTATTAGGTGATGAGCATTATAACACCGCTCAACGCGTGAAAGAAACTTTACAACGTTATAAAGAATTGCAAGATATTATCGCAATCTTAGGTATGGATGAGTTATCTGAAGAAGATAAATTAGTCGTATCAAGAGCGCGTCGTGTTCAACGTTTCTTATCTCAACCTTTCCACGTAGCTGAGCAGTTCACTGGTTTAGCAGGTGTATTGGTAGACATTAAAGACACCATCAAAGGATTCAACATGATCATGGATGGTGAAGTTGATGAGTATCCTGAAGCTGCATTTAACTTGGTAGGTAGCATCGAAGACGCTATCGAAAAAGGTAAAAAATTATTAGCAGAAGCGAACTAGCAGACCTGAGACACTAGATGTGAGACGTGAGAGGGACTTTGTCTCATATCTCATGCCTCACATTTCAAATCTATTCAAAATGAATTTAGAAATATTAACTCCAGATAAAAAAGTTTACGAAGGTGAAGTAACCGCGGTTACGGTGCCTGGTACTTTAGGTTCTTTCCAGATTTTAAAAGACCACGCCCCTATTATCTCTACTTTAGAAGATGGAGAAGTTATTATCAAAGGCAAAGCCGACGAGGAGCGCTTTTTTATTAAAGGAGGAGTTGTAGAAGCTATCCACAATAAAATTGTTGTTTTAGCTGAAGGTATAGCTTAAAAACACATCAACACACACTTGCAAAGCCCTTTCGGTAATTCCGAAAGGGCTTTTTGTTTTTAGCAGAGCAACCTAAACCTTATTTTTGACGTATCTTGTTAAAAGATATGATGAATACCAGCAAATTAACCACTTCCATAATCTTTCTACTGAGCATTCTGTTGTCGAGCAAATTTACATTAGGTAAAGAATACCAATCTTTAGCCATTTATATGGCAGAAAACCCAAAAGGAAAACACCAGGGAACGGATGGAAACTGGTTAAAGTCAGATCGGGAAAAAAGCAATGAAATCTGGAACCAGGCCAATTTCATCAATATAAAAAAACAAAATGGTTACCTGGAGTATAAAAATCTTAATGAGCGTTGTTCATTTTACCTATGGTTTCAACATCAAACTGATTCCTTGGGCTTTAAAACCAGGTGGCCAGGCGTAGCTGCTTCAACTGCAAGAAAACTGAAACATCTATTACACCCAATGGCCACAATCTGTGGGTATTCAAATCACCAGATTCAAGACTTTGTTAATAAAGGAAGCGACACAATCTTCAATAACATCTGGGGAGATTTAAAAGCTTTATATGAAGCTCAACCCTTACAAGGAACTGATGCTGAAATATATGATGGTAGTTTGCTGCTGAAAGAACAAAACTTAATAAACCCGTATTTTCAACGGCTCCATCCATTGGCTATCAAAAAACTGGAAAGATTGCTGAAAAAAGAAAATGTAATCTCCCGACTCTTTCCAGGTTACGAGTTTGAAGGTAATCTGTTAAGCATTTCAGACAGATGGTTTTACGGCATGAAGCTCATGAGGTATCATCCTACACACGAACGATAAACAGTGCTTTTTTGCTTTAGGTGTTGGCGCTCATTTTTACTCAAAAAATGCAACTTTTCTCTACCCAAATTCAATTTTAGGCAGAAAATATCAAAAAATACAATGCAAGCATAACATCTATACCGTATACCGATTTGATATTTGGTCTACGGCCATCGGTATTAAATCACTAATTCAACACCAATACGAAATTATATTTCGAAATAAACAATTTTACAGAAACTATATTCTAATTTTGTTTTTTTTCATTTTTCCTTGCATAATTCTATACCAAAAACTAAATTGGTTTTATAAACAATTAGAAAAAATAATGGCAATCCAAAACAACAATACGCTTACAAATCTTACTGCTCTTGCAGTTGGAAATGTGCTGTTGTTTCCTGTCATTTTAGTAAACCTCTTACTCTTAAACCTATTAGGCAATAAGCGGGCGCAGTTTAAATAGATTAAAAAACTAAAAAATACTAAAGCGTCCCGACACAAACGGGGCGCTTTTTTTGAATAACAAAACACGTGTAAAATGAACTACTATAATTCAAACACGATTATTTACCTTGATGGAAAGTTCGATAAAGCTATCAATAGCAGTACCGACCTATATGGCCAGTCATTGCATTATGGTTATGCCGCTTTCGAGGGCATAAGAGCTTATAAAACCCATAATGGTAATCGGATTTTTAAAGCTGCTGCACATTTTGATCGTTTAGAACGTTCATGCCAACTGGCGAACATTCCATTTCCATGGGATAAACAAGAGCTAATTGTTGCCACTTATAAACTACTTCAGTTAAACAAATTGAAGGATGCTTACATCCGTCCACTCGTTTTTTGCCACCCAAACATGAAATTAAATGAGCCGTCAGGGGTTTCTATTTTAATTTGTGCCTGGGAATGGGATGCATATTCGGGGAGTAAACTTCTAAACTTAGGGATTTCGAAATACGAACGTCCAAATCCCAAGTCTACACCCATGGAAGCCAAACTGAGTGGAAATTATGTAAACTCCATCTTAGCAACTACTGCAGCAAAAGCTGCAGGTTTTGACGAAGCATTACTATTAGACATGAATGGATTGGTTGCCGAGGCATCCGGAGCCAATATTTTTATAGAAAAAGACGGCAAATTATATACACCGAAAACAGGGAATATTTTGCCTGGCATTACCAGAACCACAGTAAAAGAGTTATGCCATGTTTTAGATATTGAATGCATTGAAAAGGATATTACTGTATCCGAACTGAAAAATGCAGATGGTGCATTTTTATGTGGAACAGCTACAGAAATTGCCGGCATAGCGGCAATAGATGATGTGGTTTTTCGTCCACTTTGGAGAGAATCGATTGGATACACCATTCAAAGGGCCTACAAAAACCTGGTTCTCGAAAAAGTAAACTATGAGGTAATCATATAAAACCTCATTTTTTTAAATTGTTCTTTGCATTTATTAATTAGTTAGTATGTTTGTGTTCGATCCAGAACATGAATTTTAACACAAACATTATTAGCAACATTATTATTGTCATTTTCCGACAGGAAGGTGGATCCCGTTGCGTATAATATAAAATATACAATACCGAAACCGCCTTCTAAACAGAGGCGGTTTTTTTTTTGCCTCAAAATTAAATTAACAAAACAACCAGAAACATACATTTTACAATGAGCGAATTAAACAAGTACAGTAAAACATTTACACAAGATCCTACACAACCTGCCGCACAGGCAATGCTTTATGGAATTGGCTTAACCGATGCCGATATGGAAAAAGCACAGGTCGGTATTGCGAGCATGGGTTACGATGGTAACACCTGCAACATGCACTTAAACGACTTGGCACAAGTGGTCAAAAAAGGGGTCTGGAATAATGATTTAGTGGGCTTGACATTTAACACCATTGGTGTAAGTGATGGAATGAGCAACGGAACGGATGGGATGCGTTACTCTTTAGTAAGCCGTGATGTAATTGCTGATAGTATTGAAACCATTTGCGGTGGCCAATATTACGATGGTGTAATTGCCATCCCGGGTTGTGATAAAAACATGCCTGGTGCGATTATGGCCATGGCCCGTTTAGATCGTCCATCGATTATGGTTTATGGTGGAACCATTGCTCCCGGACATTACAAAGGCGAAGAATTAAACATTGTTTCAGCTTTCGAGGCTTTAGGCCAAAAAATCTGTGGCAACCTTTCTGATGAGGATTACACAGGCATCATTAAACATACTTGCCCTGGTGCAGGCGCGTGTGGCGGTATGTACACAGCAAATACCATGGCTTCGGCAATTGAAGCGTTAGGCATGAGCTTACCTTATTCTTCTTCTAACCCGGCAGTTAGTGAAGAGAAACAAAAAGAATGTTTAGATGCAGGGAAATATATCAGAATCCTTTTAGAGAAAGATATTAAGCCTAGTGATATCATGACCAGAAAAGCATTCGAGAATGCAATTCGCAGCATCATCATTTTAGGAGGAAGTACCAACGCAGTATTGCACTTCATTGCAATGGGTAAGGCCATTGGTGTGAACATCACACAGGACGATTTCCAACGCATGAGCGATGAAACACCAGTTCTAGCAGATTTCAAACCAAGTGGAAAATACTTAATGCAGGATTTACATCAATATGGTGGTATACCAGCAGTATTAAAATATTTATTAAACGAAGGTCTACTCCACGGTGATTGTTTAACGGTAACGGGTAAAACTTTAGCAGAGAATTTAGCAGATGTAAAATCTGTTATGGACTATGACCAAAAAATTATCCAAAAGCTTAGTGAACCGATTAAAGCAACTGGCCACTTACAAATTCTTTATGGAAACTTAGCCGAAAAAGGATCTGTTGCAAAAATCAGTGGTAAAGAAGGCGAGAAATTTGAAGGTCCGGCACGTGTGTTTGATGGCGAGCATGATTTAATTGCTGGTCTTTCCAGTGGTCGTGTTAAACCAGGTGATGTAATCGTTATAAAAAATGCAGGCCCGATTGGTGCACCAGGTATGCCTGAAATGTTAAAACCGACATCGGCCATTATTGGTGCTGGTTTAGGAAAATCAGTGGCTTTGATTACTGATGGTCGTTTCTCTGGTGGAACGCACGGTTTCGTGGTTGGTCACATTACTCCTGAATCTTACAAAGGCGGGTTAATTGGCTTGGTTGAAGATGAAGATCCGATTTTAATTGATGCAGTCAATAACATCATTAGTTTACAAGTGAGCGACGAGGTTATTGCAGAGCGAAGAAAGAATTACGTTCAACCTGCATTGAAAGTAAGTAAGGGCGTACTATATAAATATGCTAAAACCGTATCAGATGCTTCTGAAGGTTGCGTTACTGACGAATAACTAATTTAAAGTCATCCCTAGACTATAAATTAATATTAAAAAGAATGCAGCATGCAAATTATAAGAAGCATTGAAAGTAGAATTTATACCATTAGGGGTGAAAGAGTAATGTTAGATTTTGATCTGGCATCACTATATGAAGTTGAAACAAAAGTATTAAATCAAGCAGTTAAGCGTAATTCCACACGTTTCCCTGATGACTTTATGTTTCAGTTAAGTTTTGCTGAGTTTGAAGCGATAAAATTTCAGATAGATGCAAATAATAATAAAGGGACCGCATCACAAATTGTGGTGAATAGTCAGCCCAACTTGAAGTCACAATTTGTGACTTCAAGTTGGGGCGGCACCCGAAAACTACCTTACGCATTTACCGAGCAAGGGGTAGCCATGTTAAGTGGAGTTTTAAAAAGTGAAAGGGCAATTAAAATGAATATTGCCATCATGAGAGCCTTTGTTGATGTTCGGAAGATTTTGTTAAAACAGAACAATATAAACGAACAACTAACTGAAATTAAAGAACGAATTGGCGAACATGATATTCAACTTAATGAACTTTATGATGCAATGGAAAATTTAATAGATGAAAAAATTGCTCAATTGAAGTGGAAAGATAGACAGAGAATTGGGTTTAAAATTAAAGAATAATAGAACCGCAAATACATAACTATGGAAACTGCACAAGAAACAATACAACAAAACGAGGCCAAAGCAGAAACCTCAAAAACCTTATTCAAAGGAACAGGCTCGCAGGTTTTGTTGAATGGATTAATTGAAGAGGGTGTAACCACCATTTTCGGTTATCCAGGTGGAGCAATCATGCCTATTTATGATGCCCTTTACGATTATGCTGATAAATTAGAACATATTTTAGTTCGCCACGAACAAGGTGGAATACATGCCGCTCAAGGCTTTGCAAGAGCAAGTGGTGAAGTAGGTGTGGTATTCGCTACCAGCGGACCTGGCGCTACGAATTTAGTAACCGGTTTGGCCGATGCACAAATTGACAGTACACCATTGGTTTGTATCACCGGACAAGTATTTGCCCATTTATTGGGAACGGATGCTTTTCAGGAAACTGATGTAATTAATATTACTACACCGGTAACCAAATGGAACTATCAGGTTACAGATGCAAAAGAAATACCTGAAGTATTAGCAAAGGCATTCTATATCGCTAAAAGTGGTAGACCAGGCCCAGTATTAATTGATATCACCAAAAATGCACAGTTGCAGGTAGAAGAATTTCCAGCGTATGTTAAATGCAACCATATCCGTAGCTACAGACCTAAACCAAAGGTAAGGATTCAATTTATAGAAGAAGCTGCTGCCTTAATCAATAGTGCCCAAAAACCATTCATTTTATTTGGTCAGGGTGTTATTTTAGGTAAAGCTGAGGCAGAGTTTAAAGCTTTTATTGAAAAAACAGGTATTCCAGCTGCATGGACGATCATGGGCGAAGGTGCAATTCCAACCAGCCATCCATTAAACGTGGGTATGTTAGGTATGCACGGAAACTATGGCCCTAATGTTTTAACCAACGAAGCGGATGTAATCATTGCAATAGGTATGCGCTTTGATGATCGTGTAACCGGAAGATTAGATAAATACGCTAAACAGGCAAAAATTGTTCATTTAGACATTGACCCTGCCGAAATAGATAAAAATGTTAAAGCTGAGGTTGGTGTTTGGGGCGATTGTAAAGAAACGCTTCCACTGTTAACAAACTTAGTTGAAGAGAAAAAACACGAGGAGTGGTTAGCTAAATTCAGATCTTATAACCAGGAGGAAATTGATCAGGTCATTACTCCTGAACTTTATCCAACAAGCGATGAGATGACCATGGGCGAAGTACTTCGCGTAATCAATGAAATTACTGGTGGAGATGCAGTTATTGTTACAGATGTTGGTCAGCACCAGATGGTTGCTTGTCGTTATGCTAAATTTAACAATACCCGTAGCAACATCACTTCTGGTGGTTTAGGTACCATGGGTTTTGGTTTGCCTGCAGCAATTGGAGCTAAATATGGTGCTCCCGATAAAACTGTAATTGCGATTATCGGTGATGGAGGCTTCCAGATGACTCCACAAGAATTGGGTACCATTATGCAGTTTGGTGCCGCCGTGAAGATCTTAATTTTGAACAACCGTTTCTTAGGAATGGTTCGTCAATGGCAGCAGTTATTCCATGATAAACGTTATTCGTTTGTAAACATTACCAGTCCTGATTTTGTCGCATTAGCTAAATCATATTATATCGAAGCAAGCAAAGTGGATGAAAGAGCTAATCTACGTACTGCCCTGGAAACCATGATTAACCATGAAGGGGCGTATCTTCTTGAAGTAATGGTAGGAAGAGAGAACAACGTTTTCCCTATGGTTCCTCAAGGAATGAGTGTAAGCGAAATTAGGTTGAAATAAGACGAAAAAGCTAGAATACGACAGCGAATAAGATTAATAAAACTGGAAATAATGAGTACTCAAGATACATTAAAACACAAAATAGATCACATAGATGCTGATGGTAAGCAAGAATATACCATTACGGTTTATGCAGAAAACCGCATCGGTTTACTAAACAGGATTGCGATCATTTTCTCTAAAAGAAAGATCAATATTGAAAGCTTAAACACCTCTCCTTCTGAAATTGATGGCATTCACCGTTTCAACATTGTAATTACAGAGGGCTCTGAGGTAGTAAGGAAGTTAGCCCGTCAGATTGAAAAGCAAATCGAAGTATTAAAAGTATATTTTAACACTAATGATGAGATTATTTGGCAGGAACTGGCACTCTATAAAGTTTCTACAGATGAAATTGCTGAAAAAGTAACTGTTGAACGTCTTTTAAGGCAGTATGGTGCAAGTGCGGTAGTGATTCGTAAAGATTATACTGTTTTTGCCGTAACGGGTCATAGAGAAGAAACTGATGCACTGGTAAAAGCGCTGGAACCTTATGAACTGATTGAATTTGTTCGCTCGGCAAGGGTAGCTATTATTAAGGATAGTGCTGGTTTCCACGAAAAACTAAAAGAGTTTGAAGCAATCGAACCCGGAGAAGAACTTATTGAAAATGAGTTTTTAGATAAAGGCGAGAAGATTTTCACGATGTAATTCGTTTTTACCAGTGAACGGGGCCAGGTTTTGAAAAACTGAACGGCTTTAACTAAACCCGATAGCAGTGGAGGCCAATTTTTCCTTTGGCCGGAACGAATAGCGGGGCCGAAAGAACCGAAAAGCACAGAAAATTGCTTTTCAATTCATACAAAATATATAACTGATAATAAAAACTAGAAAATTAACCAATAAAAACAATGGCAAATTATTTTAACACATTACCACTTAGAGAACAACTAGACCAATTGGGCGTTTGCGATTTCATGGACAACACAGAATTTGTTGATGGTGTAAGCGCTTTAAAAGGTAAAAAACTGGTAATTGTAGGTTGTGGTGCACAGGGATTAAACCAAGGTTTAAATTTAAGAGATAGTGGTTTAGATGTTTCTTATGCTTTACGTAAAGAGGCAATTGAAGGTAAAAGAGATTCGTGGAAAAATGCTACGGATAATAACTTCAAGGTTGGAACTTACGAAGAACTTATTCCTACTGCCGATGTAGTGATTAACCTTACTCCTGATAAACAACACACCTCTGTGGTAAATGCAGTTATGCCTTTAATGAAACAAGGTTCTACTTTACTTTATTCTCACGGTTTTAACATTGTTGAAGAAGGTATGCAAATCCGTAAAGACATTACCGTTATTATGGTTGCGCCTAAATGTCCTGGTAGTGAGGTACGTGCAGAATATGTTCGTGGATTTGGTGTTCCTACACTTATCGCTGTTCACCCTGAGAACGATCCTGAAGGAAAAGGTTTAGAGCAGGCAAAAGCTTACTGCGTAGGTACTGGCGGTCACAGAGCCGGTGTTTTAAAATCATCTTTCGTTGCTGAAGTAAAATCTGATTTAATGGGCGAGCAAACTATTCTTTGTGGCTTGTTACAAACAGGTTCTATCCTATCTTTCGATAAAATGGTAGAGAAAGGTATTGACGCTGGATATGCTTCCAAACTGGTTCAATATGGTGTTGAAGTAATTACTGAAGCTTTAAAACACGGTGGTGTTTCGGGTATGTTAGACAGATTGAGCAATCCTGCAAAGATCAAAGCTTTTGAAGTTTCAGAGGAATTGAAAAAAATCATGCGTCCTTTATTCCAAAAACATCAGGATGACATCATGAGTGGTGAATTTAGCCGCATTATGATGGAAGACTGGGCTAATGGTGATAAAAACTTATTGGCATGGAGAGCTGAAACAGGCGAAACTGCTTTCGAAAAAACACCTGCTGGTGATGTACAGATTGGCGAACAGGAATATTTCGATAACTATTTGTTAATGGTAGCTTTCGTTAGAGCAGGTGTAGAACTGGCATTCGAAACCATGGTTGAAGCAGGTATTAAACCAGAGTCAGCTTATTATGAGTCGTTACATGAAACTCCACTTATTGCCAATACCATTGCACGTAAAAAATTATTCGAAATGAACCGTGTAATTTCTGATACTGCAGAATATGGCTGTTATTTATTCGATCAGGCTTGTAAACCTTTATTAGCTGATTTCATGAAAACAGTTGATACTGATTTAGTAGGTAAAAACTTCAACGAAGGAAAAGACGGTTCGGTTGATAACAGAACGTTAATTGCTGTTAACGAAGCATTACGTACACATCAGGTAGAAATTGTTGGTCAAAAATTACGTAAAGCGATGACTGCAATGAAAACCATTAAAACAGCTTAATAAAAACAAAACCTCGCAGGCTTTCACCTGCGGGGTTTATACTAACTAAACATAAAAAAGATGTCAAAAACATTAGTAGAAAAAATTTGGGATGCGCATGTGGTGAAGAGTGAAGAAGGCTTTCCTGATATTTTATACATCGATACCCATTTAATTCACGAAGTTACATCGCCACAGGCATTTGATGGACTTCGCAAACGTGGCATTCCAGTGTTTCGTCCGAAACAAACGGTAGCTACAGCCGACCATAACGTACCTACACTTAATCAGTTATTGCCAATTAAGGAAGAACTTTCGCGTTATCAGGTTGATATGTTAACCAAAAACTGTGCAGAATTCGGTATTGAACTGTACGGATTGGGTCACCCTTTTCAAGGTATCGTTCACGTAATCGGTCCTGAATTGGGTATTACTTTACCAGGTAAAACAATGGTATGCGGAGATAGCCATACTTCAACTCATGGTGCTTTTGGTGCCATTGCATTTGGTATTGGTACCTCTCAGGTAGAACAGGTTTTTGCAACACAGTGTTTATTGCAGCAAAAGCCTAAAACAATGAAAATTGAGGTGAACGGAACCCTGGGAAAAGGGGTTACGGCAAAAGATATCATTCTTTACATCATCGCAAAAATTTCAGCAGCTGGTGGTACAGGTTATTTCATTGAATATGCTGGTTCGGCAATCGAATCGTTAAGCATGGAAGCTAGAATGACCATCTGCAATATGAGTATTGAAATGGGTGCGAGAGGCGGCTTAATTGCGCCTGATCAAATCACTTTCGACTACATTAAAGGAAGAGAATTTGCTCCAAAGGGCGAAGAGTGGGATAAATCTCTGGCTTATTGGAAAACATTATATAGTGATGCTGATGCAAAATTCGACAGTATATTAACTTTCGATGCCGCAGATATTAGTCCGATGATTACTTATGGAACCAATCCTGGAATGGGAATGGGTATCCAGGAACATATTCCGGCAACTAAAGCACAACCAGAAACAGAACAATTATCCTATCAAAAAGCTTTGGATTACATGGGCTTTGAAGATGATGCTTCTCTAATTGGTAAACCTGTAGATTATGTATTTATCGGTAGTTGTACCAACTCACGTATAGAAGACTTACGTGAAGTAGCAGAATTTGTAAAAGACAAACACAAAGCTGAAAATGTTACGGTATGGATAGTACCTGGTTCGAAACAAGTAGAACAACAAGCCAAAAGCGAAGGTTTAGATAAGATTTTCGAAAATGCAGGTTTTCAATTACGCGAACCTGGATGTAGTGCCTGTTTAGGAATGAACGAAGATAAAATTCCGGCAGGAAAATATTGCGTTTCTACCTCTAACAGAAACTTTGAAGGCAGACAAGGCCCGAATGCCAGAACATTATTGGTAAGCCCCTTAACAGCCGCAGCTGCAGCCGTTACGGGAAAAATTACCGATGTAAGGGATTTACTTGCCGAAGCTTAAGAACTTATCTGCTTCTAATTGAAATCTGGATTAGCGCTTGAACAATATTCTAAATACGCAATTGAAAAGTTTGAATTTAAAATTTTAGTCAACTCCGGTTGCTAATGAAAATAAAGAAAAGTTATGCCAGAGATATTTTGGGACAATAAAGTGTATGACACTAAACATCGTTTTGTATCAGATTACGGAGCAGATGTTTTACAATGGTTAGCGCCTCAGGAAAGTGAAAACATTTTAGATGTGGGTTGTGGAACAGGAGATTTGGCAAATCAAATTGCAGAGTCTGGTGCAGGCGTTTTTGGTGTGGATGCATCAGCAGAAATGATTGATGCGGCAAAACAAAAATTTCCGCTTTTAAAATTTGAGCAACAAAACGCAACAGAATTGTCATTTGACCAGGAGTTTGATGCAGTTTTCAGTAATGCAACCTTTCATTGGATCGAAAACCAAAGAGATTTACTGGAAGGCATATACAAGAGCTTGAAACCTGGAGGAAGATTAGTAGCAGAATTTGGAGGAAAAGATAATGTCAAATCTATAACCGATGCCATTGCCACTGCTGCTAAAACCATTGGTGTTCAACATCGTGTAAGTACAAACTTTTGGTTTTTCCCTTCAGTAAGTCATTATGCCGTATTGCTTGAAGCTGCAAGATTTGAAGTAGCGCAAATTTGGCTATTCGATCGCCCTACCGTACTTAAGGGAGAAAACGGTATGTACGAGTGGATTAATCAATTTGCACAGCATGCATTTAAAAACTTAAGTGTTGAAGAAGCTGAAGAAGTGAAAAAATTAGCGGTAGAAATTTTAAAACCAAACCATTTCAAAAACGGCGATTGGGTTGCAGATTATAGAAGATTAAGAGTTAAAGCGGTTAAATAAGCTAAAGGCAGAACGCTAAAACTAAAGTACAATAACATGAAAAAATTTGAAAAATTAACCTCATCGGTAGTTCCATTGCCGATTGAAAATATAGATACCGATCAGATAATTCCCGCAAGGTTTTTAAAGGCGACCACCAGAGATGGTTTCGGAGAAAATTTATTTCGCGATTGGCGTTACGAGAGCGATAATCAGCCAAAGGCCGATTTCGTACTGAATAATCCAACTTACAGCGGAAAAGTATTGGTTGCTGGTAAAAACTTTGGTTGTGGCAGTAGTCGTGAGCACGCTGCATGGGCAATTCAGGATGCTGGTTTTGATGCGGTAATCAGCAGCTTTTTTGCCGATATCTTTAAAGGAAATGCCCTAAACAATGGCTTATTGCCAATTCAGGTAAGCGATGAGTTTTTAGCACAAATTTTTAAGGCTGTTGAACAAGATCCTAAGTCAGCTTTAGAAGTAGATTTAGAAAATCAAACGGTAACCATTTTAGCTACCGGTGCCCAAACTGCCTTTGAGATTAATCCATATAAAAAATCATGCTTAATTAATGGCTATGATGATATCGATTTTATCTTAAACCAAAAAAATCTGATTGAAGCTTTTGAAGCTAAAAGTGCTTAAATAATACACTGGAGTAAATCTTAAAAATGAAAGAAATTTTCGTCGACATAAAACACTTAAACTTACATTACCGCCAAAAGGCGGTTTTGCAGGATTTAGACTGGACTATTCGTCGCGGGGATAACTGGGTTTTAGGTGGCGTAAGCGGTAGTGGAAAAACATCGTTAGCAAAAGCCATTGTAAAAGAAGAGAAATTTCTGGGCGACATTAGCATCAACTTTGATTTAAATAGTAGCTTACCTGCTCAGGTGCTCTTTGTTTCAAGCTGGTATCAGTTTAAAAACTTAGAAGGCGATGCTAATTTCTATTATCAGCAACGATATAACCATAAGCAAGCCAAAGATACTTTAACGGTTCAGGCAGAGCTTGCAAAGTATGGCAAGGAACAAAATTTGGCTATCGCCGAAGTTAGCCGTTTACTTTCAGCCTTAAATTTCAGTAGTTTTAAAGATTCCCAATTAATTGAATTATCAAGCGGCGAGCATAAGAAGCTACAACTAATTAAGGCCCTTTGGTTAAAACCACAGTTGTTGATTATTGATCAGCCTTATACCGGACTTGATGTAGCGTCCAGACAAAACTTAAATGAGCTGCTGGATGAAATTACTAATCAAGGAGTAAGTCTTCTGCTGATTAGTAATGATGAGGAATTACCCGCTAACATTAACCGTTTTGCAATTATCGAGAATGGACAAATCCATGAAAGAAGCTCATTTGAGAGCACATCGATTGTCCATCACAAAATTTTAGGGGCTTTACCCCGATTTTTAACTGAACGCCCTGTTTACCTCACTGATGAAATCATCAGCATGAAAAATGTAAACATCCGTTACGGAGAAAAAGAAGTTTTAAAAAACGTAAACTGGGAAGTAAAGGCAGGAGAAAAATGGTTACTTCAGGGGCATAATGGTTCTGGAAAATCAACTTTACTGAGCTTGATTAATGGAGATCATCCTCAGGCATATGCCAATGATATTCATCTTTTTGGACATAAACGAGGCTCAGGTGAAAGCATTTGGGATATCAAAAAACGAATTGGATTAATCTCTCCGGAGTTTCATTGGTATTTTGATCATTCAGCTACTGTTTGGGAAAGTATCGCATCAGGATTTTATGATTCTGTTGGTCTTTTTCAGCACATCCCCTATTCAAAAAAAATACAATTAGAAGAACTGATCGAATATTTCGATTTAAAACAAGATAAAAACGAACTGCTCAGGACTTTACCCTTAGGCAAACAGCGTTTGGTACTATTGGCCAGAACAATCATTAAAAATCCACAATTACTGATTTTAGATGAACCTTGCCAGGGTTTAGACCTGCAACAAACACAACATTTTAACCAATTGGTGAACGAACTGAGCAATAATGGAATGACAATGATTTATGTTGGCCATTTTGAAACGCAGCTCCCAACCTGCATAGAGAAAAGAATTTTATTAGAAAACGGCGAAGTAAAAGTCGTCGAAACTATACTAGAAAGCGTTTAGTACAATGAAGAAGAACATTTTAGTAATACCTGGAGATGGTATTGGCCCCGAAGTAACTACCTGGGGAAAAGCGGCATTAGAACAAATTGCAACAGCATTTGGCCACGAGTTTACATTTGACGAAGCCTTAATGGGTCACGTAGCTATAGAAGCTACCGGAAATCCACTCCCAGATGAAACACTCGAAAAAGCTAAAAAAAGTGATGCTATTTTATTCGGAGCCGTTGGTCATGCAAAATATGACAATGATCCAAGTTTAAAAGTTAGGCCTGAGCAAGGTTTATTAAAAATCCGCAAAGAATTAGGTCTCTTTGCCAATCTCCGCCCAATATTACTATTTGATGAGCTTCTTCATGCTTCGAGCATTAAACCCGAAATATTAAAAGGAACAGATATCCTTTTCTTCCGCGAATTAACAGGTGACGTTTATTTTGGTGAAAAAACACGTTCTGAAGACAGAAATACGGCTTCTGATTTGATGATTTACCACCGTTATGAGGTTGAAAGAATTGCACACAAAGCTTATCAGGCAGCACAACAACGCAACAAAAGGTTATGTTCAGTAGATAAAGCTAATGTTTTAGAAAGCTCTCGCTTATGGCGTGAAACCGTACAGGAAATTGCGAAACAATATCCTGACGTAGAAACAGAGCACATGTTTATTGATAACGCCGCCATGCAGTTGATTAAAAACCCTAAGAAATTTGACGTGGTACTAACAGCTAACCTTTTTGGGGATATTTTAACAGATGAGGCTTCACAAATTGCAGGTTCAATGGGTATGCTGGCTTCGGCATCTGTAGGTGAGCTAACTGGTTTCTATGAGCCAATCCATGGTTCAGCACACGACATTGCTGGTAAAGATCTTGCTAATCCATTAGCCTCTATCCTATCTGCAGCACTGTTACTGGAAATTGGCTTCGGCTTGAAAGAAGAGGCTAAATTATTGGTTGATACTGTTGATCAGGTATTAAAAGAAGGTTTCAGAACACATGATATTGCAGATCAAAGCACAAACCGTTTCAAAGTTTTAGGCACCGCCGAAATGGGCAAACTGGTATTAAAATTCTTGTCTCAAAAATTAATCACTACCTAAACATAAGATTATGATTCACGACCCTAACAAAGTTTATATTTTCGACACCACATTGCGTGACGGAGAGCAGGTACCCGGCTGCCAGTTAGATACAAACCAGAAAGTAGAAATCGCTAAATCACTCGAACTTTTAGGTGTTGATGTAATTGAGGCAGGTTTCCCGGTTTCCAGCCCCGGCGATTTCAATAGTGTAATTGAATTATCTAAGGCGGTTAACAATCCAATTATCTGTGCCCTGACCCGTGCAAACAAAAATGATATCGATGTTGCTGCTGATGCTTTAAGATATGCCAAACGTCCGCGTATCCATACAGGTATTGGTTCTTCCGATTTCCACATCAAACACAAATTTAACAGCACCCGCGAAGAGATTTTAGTACGTGCAGTTGAGGCGGTGAAATATGCCAAAAAATATGTTGAAGATGTAGAATTTTATGCTGAAGATGCAGGTAGAGCTGATATCGAATTTTTGGCTAAAATGGTAGAGGCAGTAATCGCTGCAGGCGCTACAGTAGTTAATATTCCAGATACCAACGGGTATTGCTTACCTGACCAATATGGTTCGAAAATACTGTTTTTGAAAGAAAACGTTAAAAATATAGACAATGCCATTATCTCTGTGCATTGCCACAACGATTTAGGATTAGCAACTGCCAATTCTATTGCAGGTTTGCAAAATGGTGCCCGTCAGGTAGAATGTACCATCAACGGCATTGGTGAGCGTGCTGGTAATACTTCTATGGAAGAGGTCGTCATGATCTTAAAAACGCATAAAGTTCTGGGATTGAATACTCAAATAGACAGCACCCAGTTCTATGATATCAGTCACATGGTACGTAACCAGATGAACATGCCTGTGCAGCCAAACAAAGCCATTGTTGGTGCCAATGCATTTTCGCACAGTTCTGGTATTCACCAGGATGGTTTCTTGAAAAACCGCGAGAACTACGAGATCATTAAACCTGAAGATGTTGGTTTCCCTGATGCAACAATCGTGTTAACCGCGAGAAGTGGTCGCCACGCTTTAAAGCATCACTTAGACCGCTTAGGCCACAAATTAGAAAAAGATGAGCTGGATATCGTTTATAAACAATTCCTTGTTTTAGCAGATAGTAAACAAGGTATAAACGATCAGGACTTGAATCAGTTAGTTGCCTTGCACCTGGCTTAAAAGCTGAGTGCGAAAAAAAGCAGCACGCTGAAATACTGATGCCAAAGCTTTAGTCAGATCAAAAAATAATCACGAATAGTGGGAATAGCGAACAATAAATCCTTTCCCGCTATTTCTAAAAAAATATATGCACGAGAACCCAGTTTTCGTTATTTGATAATTAATTATGAATAATACAACACCACAAACGCTGGATTTTAATTCAGCTTCTCAGCGTTTAAAAGGAGTAGTTAAACGTACGCCGCTTGAGTTTAATGCAGGACTTTCATCGCGCTACAATGCTAATATTTACCTTAAACGTGAAGATTTACAAATTGTAAGATCTTATAAACTTCGTGGTGCTTATAATAAAATTAGCGCTTTACCACCAGATGCATTAACCAATGGTGTGGTATGTGCAAGTGCAGGTAATCATGCACAAGGTGTAGCCTATTCCTGCAAAAAACTAAACATTAAAGGTGTAATTTTTATGCCTGAGATTACGCCTAAACAAAAAATTACCCAGGTAAACATGTTTGGTGGCGACAATGTTGAGGTTGTTCTTGTTGGAGATACTTTTGACGACTGTTTGAAAGAAGCGCTGAATTACAGTGCTTTGCACGCGGCCACTTTTATTCCTCCATTTGATGATCAGAAGGTTATAGAAGGACAAGCCACTGTAGGTATGGAAGTTTTTGAAGACCTCCCCGATTTAGACATGGTAGTGATGCCAGTTGGCGGAGGTGGTTTAGCTTCAGGAGTTAGTGCTTATCTAAAAACTGTTAAACCTGATGTTAAATTAATAGGTGTTGAGCCCTTAGGTGCACCTTCTATGCAAACCGCAATCGAAAAGAAAGGTCCATTTACTTTAGATGAGATAGATCGTTTTGTTGATGGTGCAGCTGTTAAGCGTGTGGGTGCACTTACTTACCAATATTGCAATGATTTACTGGATGAGATGCATTTGATCCCTGAAGGACAAATCTGTACAACTATCCTCAAATTATATAACGAAGATGCTATCGTAGTAGAACCTGCCGGAGCACTTTCTGTATCGGCTTTGGCTCAAATCAAAGATCAAATCGTAGGGAAAACAGTTGTATGTGTCGTAAGTGGCGGTAACAACGACATAGAGCGCATGCAGGAAATTAAAGAAAAATCGCTCTTGTTCGAAGGCTTGAAACATTATTTCATCGTTCGTTTCCCTCAACGTCCGGGAGCCTTAAAATTGTTTGTAAATGAGGTTTTAGGGCCGCATGATGATATCACCCGCTTTGAATTTATAAAAAAAACCAATAGAGAAAATGGCCCCGCTTTGGTTGGCATCGAACTCACAAAAAAAGAGGATTATGCCGGCATATTAGAGCGTTTAAAATTGTTCAAGTTTGATGTAATCGAGCTGAACCAGGATCAAACATTGTTTGAGTATTTAGTTTAAAGACTAAAACTACCTGTACGATTTTTACCCGGAAGCCAACTTGATACAATTTAAAAAAAATGAATTTCAAAGATTTAACAAACAAAACCTTAATTGCTGATAAAGACATTGATTGGGAAGACCTGGGAGCAGGTGTTAAGCGCAAAATCATGGCTTATGATGAAAACCTGATGCTGGTAAAGGTAGACTTTGAAAAGGATGCCGTTGGGAGCGTCCACAATCACCCACATCTGCAATTGAGCTATGTTGCCAAAGGAAGCTTCGAAGTTAGCATGGGCGACGAGAAAAAGATCTTAAATGAAGGCGATGTGTTCTTTGCTCCTACCCTTGTTTACCATGGGGTACGCTGTTTAGAAGCTGGCCTTTTGATAGATGTCTTTAATCCCCACCGGGATGATTTTCTAAAATAATATCGGACCACCTAATAATCTTAGGTGGTCTTTTTTTTAATCAAAAGTAAAACGTACATTCTGATATCCTAAGCCTTCGATAATGGGTTTAAGCACATTTACCGCGTTCGTTTTAGTTTGAACCAGAATGTCAGATTTTTTTACCTCAACGCTCACTTGTCTTTCTGCTGCCTTATAAGCTTCGTCTACCAGGTTAGCTTCCCTGAAAAAAGCCATCTTCGTATCATAAACTCTCGAGTTCTTGTGATCAATTTTGACGTAACACAGTTCTGGCTGTGGTAAATTTACTACAACTGTGTCCGCTTCAATCTCTATATCTTCCCTGGTTATCTTGGTAAGATCAATACAGCCAACAGCTTCTGCTTTAACGATCAGGAGCACACTTGCCTCGGGCAGGAAATCGGTCTTATTTTTATGTTCCAGAACATCACTAATTTGATATCGAACCAGCTCTAACTTCCCAATAGCTTCAATTTTCTCTACCAGAAGCTGGTGTTTGCTTTCTACAGAAGTATTGATGCTAAACTTTTTGGAAATAAAGAAGTAGGCTGCAATGGCTAGGACTAACCAAGGGAGAAGGCGAAAAAACAATTTCATATCAGCAAATAGCAAAAAGGTTTGTTAAATGTATTGACTTAATTACACAATAATTAATCCATAATGGTATACAATAGTGTTTTTGGCAACAGTTTTGTATTACGCAAAGTAACACACAAATAAAAAACTAATCAACATGAAAAAACTGACCATTTTAATGCTTTGCATAGCCACGCTAGGCCTGGTATCCTGCAAAAAAGAAACAATTGTTCAAAGTACCCCTAATCGTACCATCGTTTTTGATGTAAATCCTAACAGATGGGTTTTAGAAAATGGCAAGTACTATCTTGATTTAGATATTCCTGAAGTAGATGATATTAACTTTTATGATGAGGGAATTCTAATATACACTGCAACTCCAAACTACAACAACTACTATCAGTTACCTTATGGCGATATGGATTATGAAACCCACATCGGAGGAGTATCAATCAGTAGAAGTAGTTTACCTACCACCCCAATCCGTGTTAAAGTGGTATTGGTTGCGGCAGAAAATGTAACTTAGTGTAGTTTTCCACCCTAAGGCTGAAAACGACTAATGTTCAATTGAACTTGGTCGTTTTTTTTGCCCGAAGAAGGAATTTTGAATGACTGAATGAACGACGGCTCCCCTAGTTGGGGATTACCATCTTGAAAGTCTAAGAATGTAAAATCACCTGTAGCTAAAATTCTAAAAAATGGCTGATATTTAGCTGAACGTGATCGTTTTTTTTATTTTCTCCCCTATTCAATTGCAATGCGCGAATATTTACGCCTTTTCGCTCTACGAGTAATTCATCATAAAACCCCTTGTAATAAACATCTATGACTTCAAAACGCCTGCTGTTCCAACTGTTATTAATTTCTGCCCATTCGGGATAAAAAACCACAAATTGTTTATCCGTTTTCAATCCAATCTTCTCCGCCTCGTCTCGTGTCAGTACCACAGCATTTCCTAAAATCTGCGCGGTATAAATATGTTTAGGGTGCTGATAAATATCTACTGGTTTACCTGTTTGCAGGAGCTCACCATCTTTAATAATCAGTAATTGATCTGCTAAAAACAATCCATCAGCCGGATCATGTGAAACCAGAATTACAGTAACACCTGTTTCTGAAGCCACTCTTTTAATATCTGCCCTTAACTGGTTTTTCAATAAAGCATCTACCTGGCTGAAAGGCTCATCTAACAAAAGTACCTGTGTATCAGAAACCATAGCTTTTGCGATAGCCACACGCTGCTGTTCACCACCACTCAGCTCAATAATCTTCTTGTTTTGCAAATGCGAAATCCGCAAGTGGTCCATAATGGCCAGTGTTTTATCGGCCTTAGTTTTCAGATCTGTATTCGATAATTGTGAGGCAATATTATCGTATACCTTGGCGTAAATATTAAGCGAAAAATCCTGGGTAACCATTTTCATCTGCTTATGGCCAGGGATTAACTGTTCGTCGGGGCCTAAAACTCTTTTATCTTCAAAAAACACCTCGCCGGCATCTGTTTTTAAAAGTCCGAAGATAGATTTCAATAAGGTTGACTTCCCACTCCCACTTTCACCGATAATGGCTACCACATCACCCCGGTTTATATCAAAACTGATATTTCTAATGCCTCCAGCCTGTTCTGCCTGGTATTGTTTTGTTAAATTCTTAACGCTGATTATAGTATTGCTCACAGGGTAAAAGTAAAGATTAAAGGGGAAAGATTAAAGCCAAAGACTAAAGCAGAAAGATAAAAGCGTAAAGCAATACAATACACGTGCAAATTTACCAATTTTTACACGTGTAAATTATAGTTGTTATATTTATATCATGAGTACCAAGTTAACCTTAACCATTGATGAATCTGTTATAAAACAGGCAAAAGCTTATGCTCAAAATCAAGGCAGAAGCTTATCTGCGATAGTAGAAAATTATTTAAAAGCGGTAACTAACCAAGAGGCCTCTGCCACTAATGAGGAAGAACGTTCCCCAATTGTGAAATCTTTGAGGGGTGCCTTTAAACTACCCGCTGATTACGATTACAAGATGTAACTGAATAAAATCAGAGAAGAGAAATATAAAAAATATCTAGATCTTGAATAATAACGTATTGATTGATTCAGATGTAATTCTTGATCATTTTTTAGACAGGAAACCTTTTTCGGATCATTCTACAAGGGTTTTAGCCTTGTGTGAAAACAAAAAAGTAAATGGATTTGTGACAGGTTTGGCCATTGCCAATATTTATTACTTCCTTCAAAAAAAAACAGTTCAAAATCTTTATTGAGGGGCATTAGAGATTTATTAAATGTTCTAAATGTATTAGTTGTCGACAAAAAAGTAATCACGAATGCAATTGATTCTGAATTTGCTGATTTTGAGGATGCCCTCCAAAACTATTCTGCTGAAAATGATGGATCTATAAGTACTATTATCACCAGAAATATAAAAGATTATAAAAAAGTAAACTCAGTATTTTAACACCTGAGCAATTCCTAAAAATCTTGTAAACAAAAAATCCTGTCTCGCCTAACCGAAACAGGATTTAATTTATTTGTTGTGTTGTTGTGTCTTAATTCAAACCAAAGGTAATACCAAAACTCATATTTTTCAAACCTGCTTGTGCCGGAGTATTGAACATATCGTTGAAATAGTACTTGGTAAACAATCCTAAACCGCCGTAGCCAAATCTAAACGTACCTCCGTAGCGCACCGATTGGAAGTGATAATTATCGTAAAACTTCTCCTTACCACGTTCGTCACTAATTTGCTTAATCTTGCCATTCAATAAGAAACTCACCTCTGGACCTAATACAAAATAGAATCTTTTACCACGATCATTTTCTTTGGTGCGGAACTCGAAGTTTAACGGAATATGCACGTAGCTACTAGAGAAACGATTTTTAGAAAACTCAATGGGTTCTGTCACATAAGTTAAAGCCGGAGAATTCTTTTGAATGGTAATATTATCTCTTAAGCGAATGAGTGTCCAGTCGAAACCACCCGCCACATAAATTTTGAAATTTGAATTGAAACGATAACCGAACTGCAGAACATCAAAAGAGAATGTACTGGTTTTCCCTCCTTTATAATCTAAAAATTCATTGGTTGGAGAGAGATTGAAACTCCCGTTATCTATTAATCTGGAAAAGCCTAAATCCACTCTGGTGAAAGTAATACCACCTACAAAACGACCTTTTTTTGTGGAATCACTTGCATGGGTTTTAATGATAATCCCATGGCCTTCGCTGTAATCGGATTTCTTCTTCGTACTATCTTGTTGTGCAAAAGCACCTGGAGCCATAACACCGGCAAGTCCGCTTACCAAAAGTGTTGTGAAAATTAGACGTTTCATATTGTGTGTATTATAGTGCGTTTTTAATTGTTGAACTATTTAATTGCTTAACTAATCGGCTAAATGTTAACTTAAAACTGTCAATTGTTAACAGAAAACAGACCTATTTCTTATTGCGTTTACCTATTTTAAAAGGGCCAATGTTAATAGAAGAAAGTGAAGAATCATCATCATCTGTTCTAAACTGAATGAACTTATCTTTCCTTTTATCAACCTTATTAACAATGATATTAACTACATCACCTACATTCTTAATGTTCTTGAAGCTTTGATCGTCATCATTAACGGGCTCATCAGCCTTAACTGCAGCCGGATTGCTGGCAATAAGCTGCTCTTCCTTAGGCTGTTGTATAGCTGCATCAATCCTTTGTTTTAAAACATCCTGATCCTGCGGCTTAATATCATTATTTTGAGCCAGTTGAACATCCCGTTTAATCTGTTGATCGGTGGTTATAACTTTTGGCAGATCGAGAGGTTTAGCTTGTGTTACCTTTTTCTTCGGTAAATAATCTCGTTTTGATGAAGCTGGCTTCTTTGGTTCAATTGGAGAAACGGTATTTTTTACTGCATCCTCAACAGGCACCTTCACAACAGTTGGTTTAGCTTTACGCATAATAGTAGCAAACTTGCTGCCAGGGCCAACCACCTCCTGTTGTTTGCTGATCAAAATTCCAACAGTAACAACGACCAAAATTGCCGCTGCTGCTAACCATAAAACTGGCAGTTTTCTTTTTTGCTTTGGAGCTATCTCAGCTTCAATGTTAGCCCACAGATTTTTTGAGGGGGCAACTTCAGCATTTTCAAAAGTATCCTTAAATAGCTGATCAAAATCTTTATCCTGTATAGGTTGCATAACCAAAGCCCTCCATTTTTAAAATTTCTTCTTTTAATATTGCTCGTGCTCTCGATAATTGTGATTTACTGGCTCCTTCGGATATACCAAGTGCTTCTCCTATTTCTTTATGCGAATAGCCCTCAATTACATACATGTTAAAAACCATTCTGTAGCCGTCTGCTAATTTCTGTATAACCTTCATTAAATCTTGCATGCCTAATCGGCTAAAATCAAATCCGGTAGAAGGTTGTTCGTAAGCCTCATCAATTTCCACAACTGTTAATCCCCGTAAATTTTTGCGATAACTCTCAATTGCAGTATTAACCATAATTCTTCTAATCCAACCTTCAAATGACCCCTCTCCTCTGTATTCCTTTATCTTTTGAAAGATTTTAATATACCCCATTTGTAGCACATCTTCAGCCTCCATCCTATCTTTGGCATACCTCATGCAAACGGCAAGCATTTTCGATGCAGTTTGCTGGTATAGCATTTCCTGCATCTTCCGGTTGCCAGCTTTGCAGCCTTCCATCAAATCGTTTATTGTATAGGTATGCGTCAATTTCATTATGTGTTTGTAAATAGAAGATGGCAGATTACAAACAATGGTTGCATAGGAATTATAAAAAAGTTAAATAAAGTTAAAAAAACATCAGTACAGACTGATTATCAACTTATTATTTTTACCAGAAAAAGCAAAGATAGTGGTACTTTTTCAGTTCAGCCCCGCTATTCGTTCCTGCCGGTGAAGAACCGGCACCACTGCTATCGGGTTTATCTAACAACGTTTGTGCTAAAAACCAAAGCTGGCCCACTATCGCTTTAAACTCACAGGGCTCAGATTAATCCGAGCCCTGTGAGTTTATTTTTTTGTCTTAAACAATTTAAAGTCTTGCTTATAAGTTAAGAAAAACGAGTGATTAAACTGAAGTTGCTTATCAGAATTATCTAAATCAATATGGGGTTCAAAACGTACGTCGAGGTAAAAATGTGGGATCAGTTCTTTTTGGTAAACATATCTTAAGGCTACAATATTTCTTTTACTTTGGGTTAAGCCAGGGCTATAAAGATTATAAGATACAGACTCGTACAATGGCATTCCTTTGATAGAGATGAAATTGTTCCCTTTCCAGTAAGTTGCAACCAAACTGCCCCATTTACTTTCTACACCTGCATTTAACCACAATCCAAAGCCACCCTCATAGACTCTTCGTTTATCTGGAGAAAAATCTTTATAAGCAGCTACATAGTTGTCGGTATAAATCTGTTTAATATTTTCATTAATCTGCTTATGTAATTTTAAACCAGCAGCTCCATTAAACATCGTTGTTATAGGAATCTCTTTCAAAACATCAATTTGACCACCCTGGTGGAAAACTAAAAACTGAGCAGGAATACTAAACTTCCAGCCATTACTTTCTGCAAGTGTAGTCTCGGTAGATAAGCCACCTATTATTTCCTCCTTTGCTGCCTCTCCCGTATAAATCATTTTTTGCCAGGCAATCCAGGCATCAAGATTAAACCGTTTTCTTTCGACTAATAACTGTGTACCATATTCTATTGGGTTCGTAAGCGTTCGTTCAAAGTCGTAAAGCGGCTCAATATATTTATGCTGAATCCCGCCTTCCAAACTTCCGAAAATTAGTGTAAGGTTTCTTTTATGATATTTTAGGTTAAATAAAGGTTTTGCATCAGTAATGCCATTTCTCCCAAAATCTTTGCGAATAAAAGCACCTGCAGTGATGGCCAGATTGGGGTGTGCATAGTAGGTTACTTGTGGTTGCAACTGTGTTCCGTATAGTGTATATCCATCATGAAAATCGTTGGTATACTCATAATTACGAACATAGTTTAAGTTGTAGAAATTAAAATGAATTTCATTTGTTAGACTACTATCAGGGCGGATTCTATTTTCAAAAGCCGATTGATTGAATTGTGCTGATGCAATATAGGTACTGGAAATAAGAGATATAAAAAGTACGGCCTTTTTCAGACCCTCGGTTTTAAACATGAGCTTGGATTTTATCGCCCAAATTTAGGATAGTTTTTCCGTAAAATATAAAGTAGAAAGATTCAGATCTCAAGATTGAATACAAGTTGACGAAAAGAAAACAATGGACTTTAGGACTGTAGTCTTTTGTTTTTCTGCTTTGGTCCTCAGGTTTATTTCCGTAACCTATAATTCTTGTACAACTTAACCGCAATCATTATGGCCATAGCAACGCCCATAATGCCAATAAGACCGTAAACCCAATTGAGCGCATTTTTTAAGATTACCACAAAAACAATGGCAATCATAAAGATGGTAGCTAACTCCCGCCATAAACGCAACTGAAAGCTAGAGAGCTTGTATTGGCCATTTTTAAGCTGTTTAACGATGTTTTGACAGACAAAGTGATAAATGAGTAGTCCAACAACAAAACCAAGCTTAACCCACATCCAGTCCATTTGAAGGAGTCCAGAATTTAATGTCAACATTCCGGCACCTGCTATTACAGAAATAATCATCGCAGGTGTAGCAATAATCTTCCATAAAGTAGCCTCCATTTTTATAAACTGCTTAACCAAAACACTTTTTTCTGGTTCAGGCTTATCACTGGCTTCTGTGTGATAGATAAATAAGCTCAAAATATAGAACAAACCAGCCATCCAGCTGATAACAAACACAATGTGTACTGCTTTAAAGTATAGGTAATAAGGCAATAATGTTTCTATCATTTACTGTTGTAACTTAAGAGATGATTTAAAATAAATCAGAATGTGTGCCTAACCTTAACAAAATAATTTCATTTTCCTTCGTTATTTCGAACCAGATAAGTAGCAAATCAGGTTTAATATGAGCTTCCCAATTGCCTTTGTAGTTCCCAGTAAGTTTATGAGGACGATGTTTTTTTTCGATACCAATTGCACCGTTAGCCTGCAATTTTTTCAAGAAATCCTCTATCAAATCTAAATTTTCAGATGCTCTTTTGATTACTTTTTTTGCATCCTTTTTGAATTGATTCGTAGCTTTTAAAGTAAACATTATAAAGAACCAAGGAATGATTTTATATCCTTTATGGGTTCTCCAATTCCAATTCCTTTATGTGCATCTTCAATCGTTTTGCGCGTAAGTTTATTTGGAATACTAGCTTTCTTGGTATTTTTTTTATGAATAGTAACACCAAGCTCTTTTAATAAGCTTTTTACTAATAAACTTTTATTTTCAGGAATATCGATAATTAATGTTTCCATATTCAAATATAATCAATTTTTACCTGTAGTCAAATTCTCCTGAATCGGATTGAAGGGTTAATACCTAAACTCCTTTACCACTTCAATAGCGTACTTCACGTTATCGAAAGGAATATCAGGCATGATGCCATGACCTAAGTTAAATATAAAGCCTTCAGTACCGCGCATGCGTTCGAAAAGCTTGTGGATTTGCGCTTTAATTACAGGTTTATCAGCATATAAAATATGGGGATCCAGATTTCCCTGCACGGCAATACCTGCTGGTAAAGCATTTTTAATGTTTAATAAATCTGCATTCCAATCTACAGAAATTACATCAGGTTTCGCCTCGGCCATAATGGGTGCAAAAACAGAACTTCCTTTACAGAAAGAAATTACCGGAATATCTTTTCTGTTTAAATTAGAAATGATCTCCTGAATATAACGATGAGAGAATTCCTGGTAGTCGTTCCATGATAAAGCTAATGCCCAGCTATCAAAAATCTGAATTGCATTTACACCAGCAGCAATCTGAAGGTTTAAGTATTCGGCAGTTACTTTAGCTATTTTAGCCAAAAGTTGGTGTGCAAGTTCTGGTTGGTTATGCAACATCAACTTCGTTAACTTAAAATCTTTAGAAGATCCGCCTTCAACCAGATAACTCATTACAGTAAAAGGGGCCCCTGCAAAACCGATTAATGGAATGCTGCCATTTAATCTTTGTTGAATTACCTTTATGGCATCTGCAACATATTGAAGCTCATCCAAACAATCTACGTTTAGCGCTTCTACATCTTTTGCTGTACGAACCGGGTTGGCAAATTTAGGACCAACGCCCTGGGTGAAACTTAAATCGCCCCCCATAGCTTCACCTGTTACTAAAATATCTGAGAATAATATTGCTGCATCAATGCCTAATAAATCAACTGGCAACATGGTTACATCAGCTGCAATCTCAGGAGTTTTACACATTTCTAAGAACGAGTACTTGTTTTTAATCTCCCAATATTGTGGCATAAAACGACCAGCCTGACGCATCATCCATACTGGTGGGCGTTCAGTTTGTTTCGAAAATGCAGCGTCTAAAAATAAATTATTCTTCATGATTTGTATTTGTCATCCCTCGGTCGCCACCTGGAATTTATTCCCAGGGTCTTATTATTAACAACGTGCCGAAATAATCTGGCACGGCGATTCCGATATCTTAAAAATTTTAATTGCGCAAAGGTATAAATAAAAAAAAAACGAAGTACCTTTTTATTCCTAAACTGGTGCTTCGTTTCTCAAAATGACAATATTAATATTATAACTTGCTGATTTCTCGTTCTATTTTGACAATAATATCTTTTGATCTTTGCGTTTCAGCCAATTCCTTTGCCAATTTGGTATAAGCTTCTGCCCGTTCTTTATCTTTTTTCCTTAAGGCCAGATTAGCCAAATGGATTACGACATAGGCCTTTTGTGTTTTACCTCCCACACCATAACGACTGGCTACCTGGAAGTGATATTCTGCCTTATCGTAATCTTCGTCTTTTAGGGCTAATTCGCCTTGCATAAACTCATAATAACCACGGCGGCTTTTAGCCAACTGTTCGGGCTTTTTTACTTCAGCCAACATTTCACGGGCTTTTCCAAATTCTTTGTTCTTAAAATACTTTGAAGCCATCAAAACTGAACTGTGCTTAAAATGACTCCAAACTAAGAATGCAAATAAAAAACCGGAAACCGCAGCTAACTGGTATTGCTTGTAAATCACACACACCAGGGCAGCTAGTATAAACACTGCCATTAAAGCATACCTGCCTAGATTATTATACATTAATGACTATCGGTAAATTTATAACCAACACCACGAATAGAGTGAAAATAAACAGGATTTTTTTGATCTGGTTCAAAATACTTACGGAAAGTTAAAATGAAGTTATCGATCGTTCTTGTTGAAGGATAAACGTCATAATTCCAAACCGTTTCCAAAATCTGCTCACGAGAAACGGCATCATTTTTACGCTCAATTAAAAGCTTTAATAACATGGTTTCTTTTTTCGTCAGTGGAGTTATCGTTCCGTCATCATGTTTCAATTCGAAAGAATTAAAATAGATGGTTTTATCCCCAATTTTATAAGAGTTTAACTCTTTTAAATCGTCTGACTTTAAGCTGCGTTTAACTAAAATACCTACACGAAGAATTAATTCTTCTAAGTTGAAAGGTTTTACCAAATAATCATCAGCTCCTTTTTTAAGGCCTAATACGCGATCTTCTGATGTGTTCTTCGCAGTTAAGAATAAAATCGGAACTTCAGTGTTCTCTAAACGGATTGTTTCACAAACCTGGAAACCATCCATTTCTGGTAACATAACATCTAAAATAATTAGATTAAAGCGTTCTTCTTTAAATACTTTAAGAGCGGTTTTGCCATCTTTAACGGCGTGAACTTTATAACCCTCAAGTTCGAGGTTTAATTTAATGGCATCTAACAAGTGGTCCTCGTCTTCTACCAACAGAATTCTTAATTTTTGTGACATAATTGAGATTAACTAAATGTTACTTCAAAAATACTTCCCTGAGGCTGATTGTCTTTAACTATAATATCAGCGTCATGATGTTGTAATACCTCTTTCACAATAAACAAGCCTAAACCAGTTCCCTTCGCTTTTCTGACATTCTCATTACCAACGCGGTAAAATTTATCAAATATCAGCATTTTTTCGGCATCTGAAATACCAGGACCCTTATCTGCTACACGCAGCATAATATGCCCGTCAACTTTATCTAAAAGCACATTTATCTCATCACAAGGGTTTGAATACTTTACCGCATTCTCTATCAAATTCGTTACCACTGACGATAAGGCAAATTTGTCACCTTCTAACTGCAAATTTGGCTGAATTTTAGCATTAATGATTTGTTCGCATCCGCATGAATGTACCTGTAACCGATCTGTAATTTTATAAACCAATTCAGAGAAGTTAAATGATTCTTTAGGAAAACTATAAGAACGGTTTTCAATCTTTGTTGCTAAAAGCATATTCTCTACCAAATCGTCCAATCGCTCAATATCCTTAAGTGAATTATTGAGCAGTGACGTTTGCCGGGCTTTATCTAAATCTCTTTTAACAATGGTTTGGATAGAAAGTTTGATTGCTGCCAGGGGAGATTTTAATTCATGGGTAATCGACATTAAAAAGTTCTGCTGTTGCTCTCTTAATTTATCTTCTTTTTTTAGTGATTGATGGAGAAAATATCCACCAATACAAAGCAAAAACAGAAATACAGAGCCTTCTCCCATAATCATGGTCATGCGGCTTGGTTGCAAGCGCACGACCAAAGTACCCCAGGAAATTAACTGAATTAACGCATAAAGCAATAAACAGTAGAATATGATAATGGACTTTTTCATGCCAAATCTTTCCGGTTAAAAGAATTTATTTTTTAAACACTAAATCTAAGGCTTCAAAGATTGCCCTTTTTGCTTTCTCTAATTCAATTTTTGTATGTGCTGAAGATACGAAACCAACCTCATAACCAGAAGGTCCTAAATAAATACCACGGTTAAGTAGTTCACGATGCATCACCTTAAATTTCTCCATGCTACCTGCATCAATATCATCAGCAGATTGAATTTTATCCTTTTCGGTGAAAGCAAACCAGAAGATTGATCCCACAGTAAATACTTTAAATTTGTAATTTCTTGCTGTAGCAAAACGCTGAATACTGGCTACAAAATCCTGTGTTTTGGTATTCAAATCTTTGTAAAAGCCAGATTTATTTAATTCTGTTAAAGTAGCTATACCCGCTGCCATGGCCACAGGATTACCCGATAAGGTTCCTGCCTGGTACACACCTCCATCTGGAGAAATATGTGCCATTATTTCATTAGAGGCCCCATACATACCCACTGGCAAACCACCACCTATAATTTTACCATAGGTAACAATATCTGGTGCAATACCATAATGCGCCGCAGCACCTTCAAAACCTACTCTAAATCCTGTAATAACTTCGTCGAAAATCAATAACGAACCATTTTCAGTACAAATGCTCCTTAAAAACTTAATATACGTCTCATCTTGCATAATTAAGCCGTTATTGGCAGGAATCCCTTCTATAATTACCGCAGCGACCTGATCTTTGAACTGGTTAAAAGCCTGTTCAATTGCACCTGTATCATTTAAAGGGATAACAATTGTTTCTTCGGCAAAAGATTTAGGTACACCAGCAGATGAAGTTTCACCAAACGTAACTAATCCGGATCCCGCCTTAACCAATAAAGAATCACTGTGACCATGATAACAACCTTCAAACTTGATGATTTTATCGCGACCGGTAAAACCTCTTGCTAAACGAATTGCCGACATTACGGCCTCTGTGCCAGAGCTTGTAAAACGAATTTTTTCTACAAAGCGATTATTTTTAATAATTAACTCTGCCAATTCATTTTCCAAAGCTGTAGGTGCGCCAAAACTCATTCCATTTTGCATCACTTCCGTCACCTTCTCTCTGATTTTAGGATTATTATGACCTAAAATCAAAGGTCCCCAGCTACCACAAAAATCAATAAACTGATTTCCATCAGCATCCCAGATGTAACAACCATCACCTTTTTCGATAAACAAAGGTGTTCCATACACAGACTTAAAAGCCCTTACCGGAGAGTTAACACCTCCAGGGAAATAGGTTTTGGATTTCTCGTACAGTTCGGCAGATTTTACTCTGGAAATATCAGGTTTACTTCCGGTATTTACGGGAACATCGGCTTCATTGCCTGAAAACATTTTTTTTAGTGAATCTAACATCATTTTAGTTTTAAGTAGTACGCATTAAGTTTTAAGTGCACGTCAAAACGTAAAACTTATAACCTGTACTTACAACTTTTTAAAGCCAATCGTTATTTAAAATATCCTTTATGTGGTAAGTGGTAATGATACTGGCACCAGCGCGTGCGAAAGCATGCATGGTTTCCATCACTACTTTTTGCTCATCAATCCAGCCTTTTTCTGCGGCGGCTTTCACCATCGAATATTCTCCAGATACATTGTAAACCGCAATAGGTAAATTGGTATCTTGTTTTAAGCGGTGGATAATATCTAAATAAGCCAAGCCCGGTTTTACCATTAAAACATCTGCCCCTTGTTGTTCATCTAACTGTGCTTCACGTAGTGCTTCGCCAGGGTTTCTAAAATCCATTTGGTAAGCCTTTCGGTCGCCCTTACTTGGTGCGCAATCGGCTGCCTCTCTAAACGGGCCATAGTATGCCGACGCAAATTTAGTAGCATGACTCATAATGGCTGCATTCACAAAACCATTCTGATCCAACAAGTTACGCATAGCTTCAATTCTACCGTCCATCATATCAGATGGTGCAAACATATCTGCACCTGCTTCGGCATGAGTTAAAGCCATTTTGGCAATAACTTCTACCGTTTTATCATTTTGAACATAATCATTTTCTAAAATACCACAATGCCCATGTGTAGTATAAGAACAAACGCAAACATCGGTAATGAGGTATAAATCATCGCCAAATTGTTTTTTCAATTCTCGGGTAGCTGTCGGTACCAATGAATGATCATGGTAAGCAGATTTGGCATCCGCAGATTTTTCATCTCCAACACCAAAAAGCATGATTTTGTTAAGCCCCTTTTTCAGACCGGATTCTACATCCTTAATTAAGTTATCGATAGAATAATGGTTTACACCAGGCATCGCATCGATGGCATGAGTAACATTAGTACCCGGAACAACAAAGTATGGGTACACAAACATATCTTTCGATAACCGGGTTTCGGCTACCATCTCTCTCACTAAAGGATTTTTCCTTAATCTACGCGGACGATTTAACATAATTATTGTTTTAGTATCAAGTAGTGAGTAGTGAGTAGCAAGTATCAAGACTAAATGCCTTAAACTTTTACCTTCTACCCTTTTTTAGTATCACAAGTAGTGAGTAGCAAGTATCAAGACTAAATGCCTTAAACTTTTACCCTCTACCTTTTTTAGTATCACAAGTAGTGAGTAGCAAGTATCAAGACTAAATGCCTTAAACTTTTATCTTCTACCTTTTTTAGTATCAAGTAGTGAGTAGCAAGTATCAAGACTAAATGCCTTAAACTTTTACCTTCTACTTATTTTTTTTAGTATCAAGTAGTGTAATTTTACTTCAGGCTCTCCATTGAATTGACTTATGAAAGTGCCATAACAATTTCATTAAAATAATGAGGAGGAAATTAGTATAACGTTTAAATACCAAGCACTAATTACTAACTACTTTTATATTTTGTTGCTATCTAATATCAATCCCAAATACCGCTTCAGCCAAACCAATCTCATCTGGCGAATAAGGTAAAGTATATTTTACACCCATTTCATCAAATTTTTTACCTGTAGAATTACCAATAGCAATTACCTGTTGGCCAGGCTCCAATAGATTATCTACAAAATAAGCATCTACATTCGAGGGACTGGTAAAGATTAATACATCAGCATGGCTTTGATCGATATTCTCTTCAATTACAGTTTCGTAAATTGGCAAATCGATTATCTTAGCATCTGCAGGCAGCGATTTTTGGATTGATTGCAATGAATCTTGCGCACGCGGAAACAATACGTGTTTCTCTGAAACCAATTGTGCAAAATCTTCTGCCACTTCAGTAATATCGCCGCTGGTGCCCACAAAATCTGCAAAATGACCATATTTCCTTAAAGCATCTTCAGAACCTCTTCCAACCACACCAAACCTGGCTTTTTTAGGTAAAATCGGTTTTAAATTGAAGAAGTAATCCACACTGTTGCGGCTACTGAAGAAAATCCAATCTACATGCCGCAAAATGAATTGATCTAATACCGTGACGATTGGGAAGGTCCGAATCAGCGAACGACCTTCAATTTCAATATTGTTATTTTCTAATGCACGACGGAAATAACTGTGCTCACCAATTTCACGTGAAATAAACACCTTACCTGGTTTTTTCCGTTCCCCACTAAATTTAGCAACGATTTTTTCTGCAAGGCCCTCTGTAGTTTCTGCCCTTAAGAATAAACGCTCAGGGAAATCTTCAGCAGTTTCAGCCTTTGCTGTCCAAACTTCAAAGTATCCGTTTTCCTTTTTACAATAACAACCCAAAGGCATGTGGCATCCTCCTTCGAAAAGGTTAAGCACTTTCCTTTCTACAGCTACTTCTTCAGCTGTTGATGGGTTATTTATTTTTTGAAGCAATTCAAACAGCTCAGAATCATTTTCCCTGATCTGGATGCCTAAAGCACCTTGTGCAGGTGCAGGGATAAATTCCGTATTATCAAGTTCTTCGATATGCAGATCACTTAAATCCAGTCCCAAACGCTTTACTCCGGCTTTAGCCAGCATAATGGCATCATAATCTTCGTCTCTAAGCTTTTGAATCCGCGTAGGTACATTTCCACGCAAATCTTCTATTTCCAGATCCGGACGTAAACCTAATAATTGTGCTTTTCGACGATTGGAAGAAGTACCAACCATAGCGCCTTTTTTAAGTGATAGTTTCTGAGAAATATCAACACAATCTTTTAAAATCAAGAGGTACTCGGTTGCTTCTTCTCTTGGAGGAATAGCAGCGATAACCAAACCTGCCGGATGCACGGTGGGAAGATCTTTCAGTGAGTGCACGGCTAAATCGATAGTGCCGCCTAAAAGCTCTTCTTCTAGTTCTTTGGTAAAAAATCCTTTGCCCTCTAATTTATCCAATCGAAGATTTAGAATTTTGTCGCCCTGAGTTTTAATGATTTTAAGTTCCGCCTCTATGCCAATTGCGGCTAACTCATCTTTAATATGATTTGCCTGCCATAAGGCCAGATCGCTTCCGCGTGTTCCAATGATTAATTTCTTCACTATCAAATTTAAATGAAATGCAAATTTAAGGTAATTACCGCTTTATCTAACAAAATGTTTAAAAATGAGACAGTGAGGTTACACAATTCGTCATTAATGAAACATATTCAAATAAAGTTAAAATATTTTTGATAGTATGAAGAAGTTATCCCCATATCGCAGCGCTGTTTACAAGCCAGTTGGCTGAGAATAGAAAACCACTAAAGCGAAAAGCATAACTTTATTTGTGTTGTCCGGGCTACAGTTTCGGGGCACAGTCATACCTTAACTAAACCCGATAGCAATGGATGCCGTTTTTCACGGCAGAAATGAATAGCGGGACTGCAGTAGCCTACCGGCACTGCAAATGCTTTTCAAATATTTGTTAAGATTAAACTTTATTTTAAGATTGATTAACTAAAATCTCTTTAGCCATGATCATCGGAACACTGATACATTTTTTCTCCATGTAATTCATTACGCGTTCCAAAACTTCACGTGATGCATCGTCCATCTGGCTGATTTCATCTGCAAAAACCCCATTAATCGCAGTGTTTTTAATCTCCTTAATTTTACGGGGAACATCTTGCATGGCCAATTCAATGCGGCGTTGTTTTAACACCAAGAAAAATTCAGCAATGTTATTTTTGATGATTTCCTCTGCATGAACCAGTTCGTTGTAACGCTCCTGAATATTTTTGCGTGCTACTTCTTTCAACGATTCGACCTCGATGTAGTGAACAGGGTTATGGTGAATCACAGCAGGTGTTACATCATTAGGAATTGCCAGATCTACAATAACTTTTTTACCTGTATCGCCGTTAAGCAACTTAGCATAAAGTTCTTCGGTAATAATTGGCTCTGTAGAACCTGTACAGGTAATAATTACATCAAACCCCTCATTAAAATCTTCAAGTGCATCTAAAGTATGGGCCTTGCCGTTCAATTCTTCTGCTAACGACTGTGCTTTAGAAAGTGTACGATTAAATATTGAAAAGTTTGAGTACTTATGTTTATTGAGGTATTTAGCAATGTTTTGATTGGTTTCTCCGGCACCGATAATTAAAATGCGCGAATTACCACACATGTTTAGTTCTTTAAGCTTGCGATAAGCCAGTGAAACTACAGAAACCGGATTTTTTGAAATGTTGGTGTGGGTGTAAACCTCTTTAGCTGTTTTTACCACACGATCCATGATCATGCGCATGTAATCACCAGTAAAGCCCGCATCGCGACAACTTTCATAAGCCCTTCTGATTTGTGCTAAAATTTCTTTTTCGCCAACTACTAAACTCTCTAAAGAGCAGGAAGTTCTTAATAAATGATTGAAAGCATCTTCGTTTTCGTATACAGAAACATTATCTATAAAGCGTTCTAAAAATTCTTCTGGCAAACCCATATCTAAAACCCTCAAAAATTTGGTTACAAATTCTTTATCGGTTTTTTCTTTGGTTAAGAATACAAATTCTACACGATTACAGGTTCCTATATAAAAGATTTCACTCACAGGAAGTTCTGCCTGAATATTCTTTAACCTGTTATCAAGACTTTCGTCGCAAATAACTAACTTCCCTAAAGATTTTAGGTCTATATGATGGTGCGTAAAAGCGATTACTTTGAAATATTCCAATTGCTTCCGTTATTAACTATTATCGGGATACAAAAGTAATCAAGCAGCGCTAAGTTCACTGTCATTAACCTGTAATTTAGGGCAATTTAGAATGGTTTTAAATAAACAGCTACAGATTACATAACATTTATGCGATACAAATACTGCTTTATTTCTATGCCATTTCCTAAACTGTTGCCGGTATTAATCACTTTATTTCCACTAAGGTATATTACGAAATTATGCTTAATTGGTTGCCTGTTTGATGATTTTTAATCTACATGAGGGGATTCATAGAGATTATTTGGGTATATTATTACTATTTTCAAAAACCAGAAAGGAGGCTGCCCTGTTAATTATTTTAATGCGCTCAGCGTTCATACCTGTCTATATTTTTAGGATTGAAAAAGCACCTTTTTTGCGTTGGAGTATAAAGATTACACCAATTATTGCATAAATAAGACTAACATTTCGATTTTTATAGATGTTTTAGGCAGCATATACCAGGAGAATTTTAAAAAATGATGCTAAAGTTTCCTTTATTTGCGCATTGAACCGTATGCTTTTAGGGGAAAAAATTAAAAATTATGATTACACAAAGCGATTTCAGTCTTACAGGCGCTGATGGAAAATTAATTATCGGCGATATTACATTTGATGACAAAAACCCTCATACGCCAATAGTGCTATTTGTACATGGCTTTAAAGGTTTTAAAGATTGGGGAGCTCATAATTTAGTTGCCCGTTATTTTGCTGCCAACGGATATCGTTATATT
This sequence comes from Pedobacter sp., assembly GCF_965279535.1. NCBI lineage: Bacteria > Pseudomonadati > Bacteroidota > Sphingobacteriia > Sphingobacteriales > Sphingobacteriaceae > Pedobacter > Pedobacter sp. The sequence continues at coordinate 4,282,078 of NZ_OZ257244.1, read as the reverse complement.
AAATTTAATTTATCGCACAGTGGTGTACCCGCTGATAACCCAAAAGACGTAACTGATTTAGATGCTTTTGCCAGCAATACGGTTTCTAAAGAGCTGTTTGATTTAACTGCTGTATTGGATTTTATAGAAAAATCATATGGGAAGGATGTTCAACTTAATTTGATTGGACATAGCCGTGGCGGCGGCTTAACCATTATTGAGGCCGCGAATGATGTACGCATCCATAAACTTATTACCTGGAGTGCAATTGAAAGCTTTAATAGTCTTTGGAAAAAAGAACAGGAAACAGAATGGAGAAAGACTGGAAAAATAGAAGTCACCAATGCCAGAACCAAGGAGAAGATGCCATTAAATGTGACTTTGTTAGAGGATTTTGAAGCGAATGCTGAAACTTTAAATATTATAAATGCTGCAAAGCGGATCAACATACCCTGGTTAATTATCCATGGAGATGAAGATGTAAATGTACCATTTGAAACTGCACAAAAATTAGCAGAGGCTAATCCAGGTAGCAGATTGGTTAAAATAGAAGGGGCCAATCATGTATACGGAGCCTCGCAGCCTTATGAAAACGACAACCTACCGCCACTTTTATTTAAGGTTTGCGAAAAATGTTTGGTATTTTTAAGGGAAGAATAATAGAATTGGTGGCGACCTTGAGTCGCCATTTTTTATGTTCTATTAATAAACTGGCGCATATCACTGCCGCTTGGGCTTTGGAAAATCTCCAAATCAAAATAAGGCACAGTTGCTAAAAGGTGATCGAAAATATCGGCTGCAACTTCTTCAAATTTCTTTAATCCTTTTTCTTTGGAGAATACGTATATCTCGATGGGCAGTCCGTTTTCAGTAGCCTGAAGCTGCCTTACCATAAAGGTCATATCGGTATTGATATAAGGATTGGTTTCCAGGTATTTCTCGGCATAGACCCTGAATGTACCAATATTCGTCATGTGCCGGCCATTTACCAGATTATTAGGATTTACGGTATTTTCTGCATTAAACCTTTCAATTTGTTCTTGTGTTTCGCGCAGATAATCTTTCAAAAAGTCAATGCTTTTCAATCGATTAATCAATTCTTCATCGCAAAATTTAATACTGGATATTTTAATATTGATGTGCCGTTTAATTCTTCTCCCCTCACTTTCTTCCATCGCTCTCCAGTTTTTAAAAGATTCACTTACAATGGCATAGCTGGGTACAATTGTAACTGTTTTATCCCAGTTTCTTACTTTGATGGTGGTCAGGTTAATCTCTGTTACTTCTCCGTCTGCCCCATATTTTTCTACAGTTATCCAATCGCCCACCCGTACCAAATCTATTGCACTCATTTGTACTGAGGCAACAAAACCTAAAATAGGATCACGAAATACGAGGATAAGTACTGCAGTTACCGCACCAAAACCACCAAAAACATACAAGGGAGATTCCCCCAAAATAATAGACAGTATCAGTACAAAACCAACAATGTAAAAAACAATTTTTGCTACCTGTTTATAACTCCTGATTGGTTTATCGGCATATTTTTTAGAGGCTTCCATAATGGAAACCAGGGCGTTAAGAAAGGCATTTACCGCAAACATAACGGCCAGCACGATATAGATTTTGGCAAAAATCAGTGCATAAAATAGTGCAGTTTTAAAATCTATAAACAGATATGGAACAACATTATAAATGATATAGGCACCAAAAATTAAAGCAAAAGCCCTAAAAACCCTAAATTCAAAAAGTGCTTTCTGCCAATCCGACTTTGTTTTTGCACTCTTAACTGCAGCAATAAATACCTGCCGCGTAATAAAGATAGTGATGAACAAAAAAAGGACAACGCCTATTAAGCCTATAAAAAAATAAGCATATATCAGTTCATTCCCCGTTAAGCCTTGCCGGCTGAGTATATTTCTTAGCTCATTAAATATGGATTGAAACTCCAACAGATTCATGAAAGCAATTTAAGATTTCTCCGTTAAAAATTAGCAAGCGTTGAGCGGTTACAACTTTCCGACTTATGACTAAGAACTTATAATTTCTCAACCCAGTTACCATCATCCTTGATAATACCAATAAGTTCATCAAGTGCATATGCAGTAGTTACATTTTTTTTCACTACTTCTTTGCCTCTGTAAAGGGTAATTTTATCTGGCCCTGTGCCAACATAACCATAATCTGCATCGGCCATTTCACCTGGCCCGTTAACAATACAACCCATAATACCGATTTTTATTCCCTTAAGATGATCTGTACGGGAGCGTATCAATTGGGTTGTTTCCTGCAAATCAAAGAGTGTTCTGCCACAACTCGGACAAGAAATATATTCTGTTTTACTAATCCGTGTACGGGTAGCCTGCAGAATACCGAAACTGGTAGAATTAATCAGTGCTAAATTCTGACCTGGCGAATCAATCCAAACCCCGTCGCCAAAGCCATCTGTTAATAATGCACCTAAATCTGTAGCGGCGTAGAGCATTAAATTATCAGCATCTACCTCAGTATAGCTTCGTTTGATAATTACCGGAAGCTGAAGGCCTTGATCTTGTAAGGTTATAAAAAACGATCGTTGTGCCGCCATGCCGTGCGCAGCTGATGTTTCAAGGATTAAGACAACTGTGTTGTTTAACTGTTGAACTGAACTGTTTAATCCATCTGCATCAAGCTGAACGAAATTCAAATATTCATCCTTAAGCGAAGCTTGATTGAATTCTTCCATAGAGAAAAGAGGATGCGCATTGTGCTTATCTTTCAAACCTAACCAGGTTTTATAGTTGTATACCTGTTTCAGGTTACCCGGAAAAGAAAAAGAAGGGAGATTATCCCCCAGGTAAGCTAAATCGCATGCCTGATCGGCGAGATTATATTTATCCAGACCTGCACTATAGTTGTAGCCTACAGCAGTCAGGAAATACGGATCTTTAAGGTTTTCTTTAGAAACATCAATCATCACCAATGGATGATGATGCCCTCCAATATGTTGAACTGGTTCTGTAATGCGACGGTTGTACTCGTAAGGACTATAAGTTGAATATTGAACGGGAGGAGCTGTACGTTTTTCAAGCTGCTCCAAACTTCTCCTGGTATAACGATCTGCCAGTGCCTTTGCTACAGGTGCTTCAAATTCAGGATCTTCAGTTAAAGAAACCCGAATGGTATCGCCCAAACCATCTTCTAACAATGTACCAATCCCCACAGCCGATTTTATACGACCATCTTCTCCATCTCCAGCTTCTGTTACCCCCAGGTGCAAAGGGTAATTCATCCCCTCTTTGGTCATTGTTTCTACCAGCAAACGGTAAGCCTGCACCATAACCTGAGTATTACTGGCTTTCATAGAAATTACCAGATTATAATATTGCTGGTCTTCACACATGCGGATAAATTCCATTGCCGACTCTACCATTCCCCTCGGCGTGTCGCCATAATGGCTCATAATCCGATCGGATAGCGAACCATGGTTGGTACCGATACGCATGGCAGTGCCATATTCTTTACAGATTTTTACCAGCGGAATAAACTTTTTGTAAATGCGATCTAACTCAGCATTATAAGCATCCTGGGTATAATCAATATTTTCGAATTTCTTTTTATCTGCATAGTTACCTGGATTTACACGAACTTTTTCTACAATTCGTGCCGCCATTTCAGCTGCATTAGGAGTAAAATGAATATCGGCAATTAAGGGCACATTGTATCCGCGGTAGCGTAACTCTTTTTTAATATTAGCTAAGTTTTCTGCCTCTTTAATACTTGGCGCTGTGATTCGCACATACTCACAGCCAGATTCTACCATACGGATGGTTTGTTCAACCGTACCTAAGGTATCCATGGTATCGGTAGTGGTCATTGACTGAATGCGGATTGGATTATGGCCACCCAGTGCAATATCTCCGATATTAACTTCACGTGTTAAAAACCTCGAATATTGGGTTAAACTGTTACAATAACCACCTTCTAGAATATGCTTTTCCGATATATTTTCCATGCGATGCAAAGATAATGATTGTTGAATTGTTTTAATGTTGGAATGTTGTAAAAGAAAAAAGTAGCGCTTTAAATTGTTTTGACTATGCTTTTTACTTTCAACCATTACGCGGTTAAGGCAAGCTAAGCGCGTTTATACCATTCACTTTCTGCCTTCGCAGTAGCAGTTAAATCAACCGATCTTTAATAACCAAAGTATTTGCCGCGATATCATGCCAGCACTGGTTTTTCTTATTGAGAAAACTATACAGATAGCCAAAGAAGAAAGGAATAACAGAGAGTATTTTAGAAAAATTTCTAACGAAAGAAATCCCTATTGAAATTCGGCTGCCTTCCAAATCCGTTACTTTAATGTTTAACAGTTTTTTTCCTATGGTGGCCTGGCTTTTTGAAGCTTCGGCGAAGCTGGCATAAATCAGCTTGATTAAAAACACCAAGGGAAATGGCAATAAGAAAGCCATAATCCGCTCTTGCTTTTCCTGGATATAAATATAACTTGTCAAAATGATTACGCTATAGACGATTACAATCAGAAAATGATCTATTACTGAGGCGAGCAGCCGCTGATCAAATGCCGCGAAGTACTGTGGGGCGGTTTTCTGAAACTTAAAACCAAAAAGCTCACGCAATTCCGGTATTGCGTGAGCTTCTTTATAGTCGTCCATTCCTGGTTTCCTGATAAATGTATTGGGTAAAATATTTAATGCATTGAGTTCGTTCAGGCTATACGGCCCTGTTGGCTTTCCATTTATAACAACAGTATACGGTTTATCAGGATTCATGCGGTTTTGGGTAGTTTCTTTGAAAATTTAAGGATGTTGGGCATTGCACCCAGATTATCCTAATATCTTTCTACTTCAAAGTTACTCAATCCGCCGTCTAAATTGATAAAGATTTTTTTTGTTGATGTTTTATAGTTGGAAGTTTGGTAAACGCCATCACTCAGTTTTTCAAATCCTTCAAAATCTTTGGCAGACAAACCTGTTTTAGTGTTGATTCTGCAACCTGAATTTGCTGGAACTTTAATTTTAACGTCTGCTACACCTGATTTCACGATAACATCGGAAATAGGCAATAAGTCGCCCATTTTAATATCCAATGCTGCGGCTCCACCATCAAAACGGAAGGTACGCACTTTATATCCTGAAAAATCAAGATCGGCTTCGCCTGCTCCGAGCTTCATAATTATATCCCAATTGGCAGCTTTATTCAACTTAAAATCCACATCATTACCATTATCATTAAACTTCCATTTGCCTTTTCTGTCATCCATACTGAGGGTTAAAATGGTAGCACTATCGGTAACCAGCTTTTTTAAGGAAAAATTCCCATGTCTTTTAGTGATGTCGGCATTGATCAATTCTGAAGTTTCCCCATCTAATTTAAAGGATATCCCTCCTCCTGATATATTTAGCACTGTTTTCTTCGCACTATCAGCAGCAACAAATGGCTCAACTAAATTTAAGCGGTTAAAAGCAGTGTCTTTATCATCGTCGTCATCAATATGGATATCTAGATCTTTATGATGTCTTCCCCACCATGAATTAGCTGGTTTTTCCTGCCCTTTGAAGAAGAGAAATGTTAATGAAACCACCAATACAGCCAAAGAGATAATATGACCTGTTTGCGAGTTATTTTTGTTAAACAAAATGTTTACACCGGCTATGATCAGAAACACTGGCCAGAAATGCCAAACGGATCGCCAGTAAAAATCGATTACGCCAAAGTTTTCGAGTAGGAGTACACCGCCAATAAAAAGCAGTAAAATACCCCAAATTAATCTATCTAGTTTCATAATATTTATACTTGAGGGTTATTAGGTGTTGTGTTATTTTCATCTTGAGCTGCCGGTTTTTCTTCAACAATTATGGCATCAGAAACCGTTTCAGTTTTGGGCTGCTCAGCAGTTTGTTGGTTCTGCCATTCTTTCCACTCGTTTTTTCTTTTGGATTTTGCAATGATGCTAATTCCCAGTGCGATGAAGATAATTGGCCAAAGGTTTCTGAAGCTAATCCAGTAAGGAATTAATCCCAGTTCACGGGTTAAGAAAAAACAACCAACTACTAATAAAATCAATCCACCGATAATACGACCCGTATCATTTGGCTTATTAAATTTGCTAAAGTCTGCTTGTGTTTCGAAAGGTTTTTTCTCTGCTCCTTCATTAACAGGCTGTGTCCAGTTTACGCTCCCCGTACCAAAAGGTGCAGCATTAGGGTTATTTTTATTAAAATAATCATTGAATTTTGAAAATCTTGCTGCCGGATCATTATTAACAGGTACAATAATCCACATCACAATATAGGCAACAAGGCCACCTCCAGCCATAAATATGGCAGATAATGCAAACAATAATCTAACTATGGTTACTTCCACCTGCATATAATCTGCAAGTCCCGAAGCCACACCAGCAATCATTTTATCGTGTTCGTTTCTAAAAAGCTTCTTTTCCATAACGTTGTTCATTTTGTGTTAAAAATCAAGCGGCGTTATCAGTACCTCATCAACGTTTACCCCTTTACTTAAGTTTAAAATGGTAAATAAAGTATCTGCAATATCCGCTGGTTGTACAAACTTCTCATCGGGAATGGTTGTTCCCTCCCAGGAAGCTGTTTTCGTTGAACCAGGCAAAAATGCGGTAACCTTAACGTTGTACGGGGCTAACTCTTGCCGCAATACATGATTAAGACTTAACATCGCTGCTTTTGTTACACTATAACTTCCTCCATTTTTTACTGGTGCTTTGCTGGCAACCGAACAAATGTTGAAAACATGCCCCTTCTTCTGGGCACGCATCTTTTTCCCAAAAAACTTACTGAAATAATACCCTGCATTTACATTAATGTTTTGTTGTTTTTCGAACACCTCATCGGCCTCATCCAACAAACTGCCTGGCATAAAAGTGCCTACATTATTAACCAGCACATCAACAAAGCCGAAATCCTCTTCCGCATTTTTTAAAAATTTTTGTACTTGACCTTTATCCGAACAATCTAGGGCATAAACCAAAACTCCCTTTGTTAACGCCAATAACTCGACACGGAAATTATCCAATTCTTTAGGATTGCGGGCAACTAAAATTAAATCGTATCCATTTTCGGCAAGTTTAATCGCTATAGCTCTACCAATTCCTTTGGTAGCCCCTGTTATGATGGCTTTCATTATTTTTGTGGTTTAATTTTTGTTAACAAAAAACCATATTTATATTCAAAACCACGAATATTTTTACAATTAGCAAAGTCCGACAACTTTTTTATCGTTTCTTTGTAGTATTATAAAGTTGAACATTTAAATTAAGCAACACATACGGAATGAATTTTACCAATTTCGGCAGGTACATACTGCTACTCAAATCTGTATTTAGAAAGCCGGAAAAATTTAAGATATATTTTAAGGAGATAGCAAAGCAGATGGATTATGTTGGAGTTGGCTCATTAGGGCTAATTGCGATCATCTCTACCTTTATCGGCGCTGTAATGACCTTACAAATTGCCTTCCAGCTGGTTAGTGATTTCATACCTAAAACCATTATCGGATCTGTAAATCGCGACTCAAGTATTTTGGAATTAAGTCCAACCATTAGTGCTATTGTATTGGCTGGTAAAATAGGATCGGCCATTTCTTCTGAAATCGGTACCATGAGGGTAACGGAACAAATTGATGCTTTGGAGATCATGGGTATTAATGCCCCTGGTTACCTGATTTTACCCAAAATCATATCGGGTATAACCATGGTGCCCTTGTTGGTAATTATTTCAATGTTCTTAAGTATTACTGGTGGCTACCTTGGTGGGTCATTATCAGGAGCAGTTACTCCGGCAGAATATATGCAAGGTATTACTACAGATTTTAATCCATATACCATCACGGTGGCTTTGGTGAAAGCATTTGTTTTCGGTTTCATTATCACCTCTGTACCTGCGTACGAAGGTTTTTATGTTAAAGGTGGTGCTTTAGAGGTATCTCAGGCCAGTACAAGAGCCGTTGTAATTAGTTGTATCTCCATTTTAGCTTGCGATTATATCGTAACCCAATTGTTATTGTAATGATAGAAATCAAAGACATTTATAAATCGTTTTCTGGTAATGATGTACTACAAGGCATTTCCGGAAAGTTTGAAGAAGGGGTTACCAATCTGATTATTGGTGGTTCTGGCTCTGGAAAAACTACTTTATTAAAATGTATGGTAGGTTTACATCAACCAGATTCGGGCTCAGTTTTATACGACGGAAGAGATTTTACCCCGATGAGCTATGAAGAGCGGATTGAGGTAAGGAAAGAAATTGGTATGTTGTTTCAAGGTTCCGCTTTATTCGACAGTATGACGGTGGAAGAAAATGTGATGTTTCCGCTAAACATGTTTACTGAACAAACCCGTAAGGAAAAATTAGAACGTGTTAACTTCTGTTTAGAACGTGTTAATCTTGAAGGCAAGAATAAACTTTATCCTGCAGAATTATCAGGTGGGATGAAGAAGCGTGTGGGTATTGCGCGCGCCATTGCTATGAACCCAAAATATTTGTTCTGTGATGAGCCCAATTCGGGTTTGGATCCTAAAACATCTATCGTTATCGACGAACTGATTAAAGAAATTACAGAAGAATACAAAACTACTACCATTGTGGTAACCCATGATATGAACTCCGTAATGGGAATCGGCGATTATATCCTCTTTCTACATGAAGGAAAAAAATTCTGGGAAGGCAGCAATAAAGAGATTGCGCATACTGATATACAAGAACTTAACGACTTTGTATTTGCAAGTCGTTTTATGAAAGCTGCAAAGGATAAGTTTTAATTTTTGTATATTGGTGTATGAAACCAGCAACCAAGCAAATTATCGATAAACTGGAAACTTCACCCGAAAACATGGTTAATGGGATCGTGGATTTCGTTGATTTTTTAAAATGATCTTGATAAAAAGATAATAAAACTCATAGAAAATAGAAGAAATCATAAATATTTAAGCGTTGCCAGTCTCTGGGAAATAACAGTCAAAATTAACATCGGAAAACTTTTTGCAACACGGGATTTGAAAGAGATGTATAATTTGATAAGGGATTTAAAGATCAGGATTATTGACATTAAGCAGGAACACTTACATACCTATCTGGCTCTCCCATTAATCCACAAAAATCCTTTTGACAGATTAATCATTGCACAGGCATCAACTGAAGAATTATCACTCATAACTGATGATCAACATCAGAAATTAAGTTATTTTAATACATGATACAATTATTAACCCCAACCCACTGGAAAGATTACGAACTGATAGATTGCGGGGATTTTGAAAAATTAGAAAGATTTGGCAATGTCATTTTGATCAGACCAGAGCCTCAGGCGGTCTGGAAAAAAACATTATCTGAACAAGAGTGGAAAAAAACGGCTAATATTACCTTCAGGGGCAGATCAGCAACCTCTGGAGAGTGGGTAAAGAAAAACCAGTCTATTCCCGATCGCTGGCATGTAGAATATAAAAACAATGAAGTAGCCATCAAACTTCGTTTAGGCCTCACCTCATTTAAACACGTGGGTGTATTTCCTGAGCAGGCGGTAAACTGGGACTATATTTCTTCATCGATTAAAAAATTTAAAACCCCTCAGCCCAGAGTATTAAACCTCTTCGCCTACACCGGAGCGGCCTCTTTAATTGCCAATGCTGCAGGAGCAGAAACAACACACGTAGATTCTATTAAACAAGTGGTTACCTGGGCGAATGAAAACCAGGAACTATCTGGACTGAAGAACACCCGCTGGATGGTAGAGGATGCCTTAAAGTTTGTGAAAAAAGAGCTTAAGAGAGGTAAAAAATACAATGGAATTATCCTTGATCCACCAGCATACGGACACGGACCTAATGGTGAAAAATGGAAATTAGAAGATCATATCCAGGAGATGATGCAGGATGTAGTACAACTTTTAGATGAAAAAGAGCATTTTTTAATTTTGAACACTTATTCTTTGGGTTTTTCATCCGTAATTGTAGAAAATCTGATCAGGACTTCTTTTCCAAAAGTTCAAAATCTGGAAACTGGAGAACTATATTTACAGGCATCAGCAGGTACTAAACTCCCGTTAGGCGTTTTTGGCAAATTCTGTAATGTGTAAATGTTAATTAATTTATTTTGAACTATCGCTTTTCCGTACTACTTTCATCCATTTCAGATTCGATAAAACTGCATAAACATTAATCCCTAATATATTCTATGAAATTTCAACCTTTAGCGGGCACACTTATACTCGGTTTTGCCGCAATCAGTCTATTTGCAAATTGCCAGTCAGACGGCAAAAGCACTAGCGGTATTGGCAAAATCTTCTCTTCAGATTCAACGAAGAAAAAAACAGACTCGACAGAAAATGTTATGAAGCCTGTTGATCCAAAGCTTTATGATTCCTTAACAAAAAAGCTTGCAAATGGTGATACCACAGGCAAATGGCCGGTAAAGAAACAGCCTTATCCTTTAGCTGGTGCTATTTTACCTTTCAAACGTATTGTTGTTTACTATGGCAACTTACACTCAAAGAAAATGGGTGCTTTAGGCGAATATGCACCTAAAGAAATGTGGCAACGTTTAAACACAGAAGTAAAACACTGGCAGAAGGTTGATCCAAGTACTCCGGTTCAACCCGGTTTGCACTATATTGCAGCGGTTGCCAGCGGAACTCCTGGTAAAGATGGTAAATACATTAACCGTATGGGAAACAAACAGATTGATTCTGTCTTAAAGATTGCAAAAATGCAGCCTAATACGATTGTATTCTTAGATCTTCAGGTAGCATTGAGTAATATCAAAGCCGAATTGCCGCACATTGAAAAATACCTGCAATTACCTTATGTTCACCTGGGTATCGATCCGGAGTTTTCTATGAAAGATGGATCACTACCAGGAAAAAGAATTGGCACTTATGACGCTGCAGATATCAACTACGTTTCTGGTTACCTTGCCGATATGGTTAAGAAATATAACCTTCCTCCGAAAGTTTTTGTGGTACACCGCTTTACACGTAAAATGGTAACCAACTCAGCAAACATTAAGCTTCGTCCGGAAGTACAAATTGTAATGCACATGGATGGATGGGGTGAACCAGAATTGAAAAAAGGAACCTACCGTCATTTCATTTACGGCGAACCTGTTCAGTTTACAGGATTCAAATTGTTCTATAAAAACGACCTTAAAAAGGCTCCTAACAGAATGATGACACCAGAGGAGTTGATCAAACTCACACCAAAACCGATATATATTCAATATCAATAATAAATTAGCCTTACTTTAAAAAGTAGGGCTTTTTTTATGGCATTATAAAACCTTTATGATTTATTTTACGTTTATTGCTATATGCAAAAAGTGACATTGGGCGGAGGGTGTTTTTGGTGCACTGAAGCCGTATTTCAAACCTTAAAAGGTGTTGACAGCGTAATATCTGGTTATATGGGTGGGTCTCTTAAACACCCAACCTACATGGAAATTTGTAATGGTGATACAGGGCATGCCGAAGTAATACAGATTGCATTTGATGAAGAAATTATCTCCTTTAATGAACTGCTTTTGATTTTCTTTAAAACGCATAATCCTACTACCTTAAACAGGCAAGGAAATGATATTGGTACTCAATATCGTTCCGTAATTTTTTATGAAAATGAAACGCAGAAGTTACAGGCACAACAAATGATTGAGCAGTTGAGTGAAGAGCAGGTTTTTGATAAGCCAATTATTACCACAGTGGTTCCAGCTACTGAATTTTATGAAGCAGAAGACTATCATCAAAACTATTACAACGATAATCAGGGCAAACCTTATTGTGCGTTTGTCATTCAGCCCAAACTAAACAAGTTTGCCAGCGAATTTAAAGAGAAAATGAAACCAGAGTACCTTACCTAATCTAAGAAGGTTAGTAATGCATGCTGACTTGCTGTGTGAATATCTCTCCAGACCCTATTGATTTCTGTTTCTTTTTTTGCTGCATCAAGCCCACAATAAGGGAAAAGTGTATCTGATGTTGATCTACATGCATGTGCTAATAACCTGCTCCTTTTGCTAAGTTCTGTTAATTTCAACTCTGAAATTCGTCCTTTGTTAATTAACTGATCCCAGGATTCATCAAAACATTTATAGAATACTGTTCTTAAGTCACTTAAATTTCGTTTACAGGCATCTAGTTCTGCCTCAAAAAACTCAATCTGTGCCGGTGTGTATCTGTTTAATCCGGACCGGGATAAAAAAGAATGTTCTACGAGTTGAACAAAATGATTAGCCATGCCGAGGCTGTTTACCGCCAGGGTGGTTTCTGCCAATTGTAAAAAAGGGTAGTCAAATCCCAAATCCGTAACTTGAATATCATTGTTGATTACAAAAGTTCTGTTTTCCGGCACTGCTAAATCTACGGCCTCAAAAGCATGACTACCTGTAGCTACCAGGCCAAAATAAGACCATCCTGAAATAATTTTTACTTCATCTCTTTTTAAGATAAATGATTTTATTTCAGGATTACCCGATTCATCCAATACATCAGATCCATCGCTATGCTTTAAAATACAGTTGGCGGTAAAAATAGTTGCATGCAATGCACCACTGGCATACTTCCAGAAGCCATTAACAAGATAGCCTGAGGCGGTTTTAACAGCCGTGCCTCCTATCGCACCACTTCCGGCAAAACATACCTTAGGATCAGCGAAAATCTCTTCTGCCAGCGTTACATCCAAAAAGCCTGCAAACCAGGCAGCACCCGCACAGAGTGTTACTGTCCAGCCTAAGCTTCCATCTGTTTGCGCAAGTTCTTCTTCTAATCTTAAAATTTCTGGAAGTTGCTTTCCTGCGCCCCCGTAAACTTCAGGAACAAAAAGTTTAAACCAGTTTTCCTGATAAGCTAAAGCTAAGATTTCCGGATGCAAAGCGCCCATTTCTTCTGAGGAGGCTGCATATTCCTTTACCTTCTCTTTCCAGTTTACTGCAATCACATCTTCCATCAGGCTAATTTTAATTTTTTTCTATCGATAATTTTTTTCCAGTCAAGGAAGCCGAATATGGCAACAACAAATAAGAAAGTAGTTAAGCACGCCATAAGTGGCAATTTCTTATGAAATAACAAAGGAATGGCTACAATATTAGAAATATTGAGAAATATCCAGTTTTCTATTTTACGCTTAGCAAGGAGCCACATTCCTGCCCATGCTGTAGCCGACACGAAAGCATCCATTATTGGCACATCAGACTTAGTAAAATTCGTCAATACAAGGTATAATATCAAAAAACCGAAGGTTGAGATAAGTACAGCTATGGTTAGCTCTTTATGGTTACTCCATTCTACCTGGTTTTCGGCATCCTGAGCGCGTGTTTTCCATATGGCCCAGCCATAGATGCTCATCACCAGATAATAGATATTTAAGAGCGTTTCAGCATATAAATCTACTTTAACCAACAAAAACATCCACAAACAAATAGAAATGATTCCTGTTGGGTATAACCAAACGCTGTTTCTTTTGGCCAGCAAAACTTCTGATACCCCAAATGCAAGTGCAAACCACTCTATTAATGACGTATTTAAAATCTGCTCTTCAAAAAGCTTCAACCAATCTTGAAAATTCATTGCAATACAATAGCCTCCAAAGCTAAAAAATAGTTAAACTGTTGTAAGGGGTTCAAACAGCGAAAGTCTTAATTCCTACGTCGGCATTATCCGAATCAGGTTCATTTAAAGGAATAGGATTTAAAGGTAAAAGGTTAGGATACAAACTCCTTAACCACTCGTCATCCACAGACCAATAAAATGGGTATAATCTCAGCCATTTGTTTCTAAAAGATCTTAAAAACAAAAGCACCCCTTTGAGTAAGGCAAATATAGGTTTTAAATTCAGGAACTTAAAACCATGGCAGGGGCTAGAAACAAAAATCGGCCAGTAGAACACTGGCCGACCTATAAATTAATAAGTATTTTATACAAAAATGGCTTAAAAAAGCCCTAGCTGACCTTTATCATCCATATCGATATCATCAGGATTAGTGATCTCGAAATCAACTTTTTTCGCAGGCTTCTCCTCCACTTTTGTTTCTTCCTTTTTTGGAGTTGCTGAAGCAGGTTTTTCCACTACCTGGGGTTCAGGTTCAGCTGGTTTTTCCTTTTTTACCACAGGTGCTTCTGTGCGTTCAAATTTCGGCTTTTCTTTAACAACAGGTTGATTAACAACTTCTTCATCCTTCCCTGCTTCCGCTTCTGTTTCAACAGCCGCACTTTCAATCGCATCGTTTTCAACCGCTTCTTCCGTTGATTCTCCTTCTTCGTCTGTATCCACAACTTCCTCTTCAAGCTCTTCTTCTGGCTCTTCTAGCACCACTTTTTGTACATCGTGTGGAGATAGCCTGTTACCATTCGCTTTTAAACCTTTAACATCTATCATTTCGGCTAAAACCAAATCCAGTGTTTCGGGAATTTGTGTTTTACCTTTTAATACATCCACAATAATTTTGGATGCAGGATGCGCAGTTAAGAATAGTAACCTAGATTTAGGCTCTTCACTAATAAAGCTTACTTTTTTACCAACAGATTGGGACTCGAAAACGAATCGTTTAACAAAGTAATTCTGTGCCTTTCCATCGTAATGTACCGCAGCAAAAACTTTCTCCGGATCGAATTTTTGAATCAGGATCAAGCCGTCATCGAAGTGGTTACTTAATTCAAAAGAACTCAGTTCATAATATCCATCCTTATGAATTTGCAGAATTTTATCATCACCATCAAATTCACCTAAATATTTACCTCTACCATCTACATTTAGTCGTTTTAACAGATCATCATACCAGATTTTTAATCCAGACAAAGTAGAAACGCCCTTACTTTTAAGAATAATCTTTTTAACAGGATATTTAGAAACAATATTACCCTGTGAACCACGGCCTTTGATAGCAACTTCAGCAAAATCTAAATCAAACTGCAGTTTGCGGAGCTTCGAATGTGGCTTTAAAGCGACATTTACTACTTCTGCCTCTCCATTAGGATTAGCAGTAAAGTAGAGCACTTTAGAGCCTTTTGTACCCTTGGTTAAATCATATTCTTTATCGCGGGTTACCCCAACAACAGCAAAACGTTTGATATAAGAAGTACCGCTAGAGCCATCTTTATAAATCATGTTATAAATGGTCCGTTCGTCTCCTTTTTTGAAAACCTGGGCATGAATAATACCTTTCCCTACAAACGTTTTATCCGCTACTTTGGTGATAATGCACTTTCCATCCTCACGGAAAACAATAATTTCATCAATATCTGAGCAATCTGCTACAAATTCATCTTTACGTAAACCAGATCCGATAAATCCATCCTCACGGTTCATGAAAAGTTTCACATTAGCTAAAGCCACTTTCGCCGCTTCCACACGATCAAACAATCGAATTTCCGTTTTACGTTCTCTGCCTTTACCGTACTTATCTTTTAATTTCTGATACCAGGCAATGGCATAATCGGTAAGGTGTTTTAAATGGTTTTTAACCACTTTAATATCATCCTCGAGGGCTTTCATCTGTTCGTCGGCCTTTTTCACATCAAAGCGCGTGATGCTACTCATTGGCTTATCGATCAACTTCTTGAAATCCTCTGGTGTAATTTCGCGATAAAGAGCGGGTTTGAAAGGTTCAAACAACAGATGTAATACTTCTACAACCGTATCAAAATTACTTGAATTTTCATATTCAGGATTTTTATACATCCCCTCCTGAATAAATATTTTTAACAGCGAGCTGAAGAAAATCTTCTCCTGCAATTCATGCAGTCGAATCTCCAATTCTTTTTTTAGCAGTGCTTTGGTGTGTTTTGTATTTTCAATCAGAATATCATTCACACTCATAAAGTGTGGTTTATCCTCCTTAATAATACAGGTATTTGGAGAAATGGAAACCTCACATGCTGTAAACGCATAAAGTGCATCTATGGTTACATCAGGTGAAATACCAGGTGCAAGGTGCACCACAATTTCTACATTAGCAGCCGTATTATCTTCGATCTTTTTGATCTTGATCTTTCCTTTATCATTTGCAGATAAAATACTGTCGATAACCGAACCTGTAGTGGTACTAAAAGGAACTTCAGTAATCACCAAAGTCTTTTTATCTTTCTCAGTAATCTTTGCCCTTACCCTAATTTTTCCCCCGCGCTGTCCTTCGTTGTAGGCAGAAAAATCGGCCATACCTCCTGTAAAGAAATCGGGAAGAATATTTGGGCGATTACCTTTTAAAGATTCAATAGATGCATCTATCAGCTCAATAAAGTTATGCGGCATTACCTTTGTTGCCAAACCTACTGCAATACCTTCTGCACCTTGTGCGAGTAATAAAGGAAATTTAACAGGTAAAGTAATTGGCTCGTTATTACGTCCGTCATAACTCAGTTGCCAATTGGTAGTATCGGGATTAAAAACTACCTCATTCGCAAATTTAGATAACCGGGCCTCGATATAACGTGGTGCAGCAGCGCTATCGCCTGTAACCGGATCACCCCAGTTACCCTGCATATCAATCAGTAAATCTTTTTGGCCTATCTGCACCATGGCATCACCAATAGAAGCATCCCCATGTGGGTGATATTTCATGGTATTACCGATTACGTTTGCTGCTTTATTGAAACGGCCATCGTCCATTTCTTTAAGCGAGTGCATGATACGGCGTTGCACAGGCTTTAAACCGTCATTAATATGCGGAACTGCACGATCTAGAATTACGTAAGACGCATAATCGAGGAACCAGTTTTCGTATAAACCGTTAATTGGCGTTATGGTATGTTTGTGTTCTTCGTTTATGTTTTGGTCTAGTTCTTCACTCATTAAGAAATCGCATTATTGATGATTGTAAATATAAGATATCATTAAATTCTGTTAAAAATAAGTTTTAAACACCGCGGCATACAAATTACACTGCTCAGCAAGGTGTACAAACTACTCTGTTCCAATCAAAATACCCGAAACGTTCCAGGCGCTGAAACTGTTTCCTTCTCGTTTTCCGAGCGGGATTGTTACTTTAATGGTATGGCTGCCAGCCTTTAAATCTCCTAAAGCGATCAGATTTGGGTTGGTAACTGTACCCGGGCACCAATTCGATCGGCTCAGATCAGAGGAAGATAAACCGCTTTCAAAATTACCGGATGCAGGGTTCGATAATCGATAAGAGCCACAATCCTGCCTCCATGGTGTAAATGCTGAAGCAACTTTCCCATCCAACCAAATG
The DNA here is from genome assembly GCF_965279535.1 of Pedobacter sp. Classification (NCBI taxonomy): domain Bacteria; kingdom Pseudomonadati; phylum Bacteroidota; class Sphingobacteriia; order Sphingobacteriales; family Sphingobacteriaceae; genus Pedobacter; species Pedobacter sp. The sequence continues at coordinate 4,264,898 of NZ_OZ257244.1, read as the reverse complement.
GTATTTTCTTTCGGAACAAATTCGTCTCCCCCTCCCCAGCCACCATGGCCTGTTGTAATATACCGAAGTTTAGCATTCTTTATATCCTTAGGCAGGTTAAATGTAACCTCCAGCCCTTTATCATTACTAAACATGGTACCGTATTCCTGTCCTGCCATTTCCATCACATTCGTAGAATTAAACAAAGGAATAAGGGTTTCCTTTTTTACATCAGATCTTCCATCCTGATGTATCGTGATGTTCAAAGAAACTTTGTGTCCCCCTTTATCATAATTACCAACAAATACGGCAACCCACAATTCCCTGTTATTTAATACGGGATATAAATCTGAAATATCCTGACGATAATAAACTTTATCGGCCCAGGTTTTATCTTTAAGCTTAAGGTCGTTATATTTCCCTACCCCAAATGGTGTGAAGAATCTCATCAACTCGATTACCGGGTTATAATTTTCAGTGGCCACTACGCCCTGATATTGAGTGCCATTGCCATTATCGTACACTGGCAATTGTTTTACTGAACCCTTCAATGCATCCAGCAGACTAATTTTCTTATCTGTTGGGATTACAAATACAGAACCCGTCCGATCATAGGCATCGCCATTAGACTGTTCTGTTAAGTCAACAAATACAGTCGGTTTTACTGTAGCGGCTGGAAATTTTACTTTCCTGGCAATTACAGTTCCACCGGCAAACCTAAAAATACTATCGTTTGATTGTGGTTTATCAACAAAATTAATTGTTTCATTATTGAAGATGTTTAATGTAGTGAACCTGCTTTTCCAAAGTAAATCCTTGTAATTTAAAGGATCAGTTGATACTTTTTTCAATGAAGCCACATCAACTGGTTGGTAGTTTTTAATTGGTTCTATCCCGGTGGCTGTTAGCATAATATTGCCATTGCGTACCTGCTCTAAAACCAGACCCAAATTTTGGCCCAGTACAGTAGGGGCTGCCTTGATAGCAGCCTTTTCTGTAAACCACAATTCAATTTTATTGGAATTAACAACAGTAATCGCTTTCTTGCAGGTATATCCCAAAATCACTTTGCTTTCTGCTGTGATTTCGAAATTTTGTTTAGCTATAGCAGAGGGATCTTCTGTAGCAATTTTATTTATTCCGCTTAAATCTGCTACCTGAAACAAATTATTTTCCGGTTTAACAATTACGCTTTGTTCAAAAGGGAATCTGGCTTTTCCGGCTAAAATACTTGCAGTACTGATTAGATTTTGTTCAGCATGGGCAATTACAACCACAGCATTCTGATCTCCGCCAGGCCTTCCAGCTAAAGGCCGTGAATAAACAATCTTGTAGGTGTTTTTGCTGTTTAATGCGGCTTGTGCCCGAAGAATAGAAGGAAAAGAAATTAAAAGGAATAGAATGTAATAAGGTTTCATATAGACTAAAAAGTCAAATATAAACATTACTTCAGTTTATCCTTCTAATCTCTCCTCCACAAAAGCGAAGGGCAACAAGCTCTTTACACTGGGTACTTTTAAAATTTCTCCGTTAAGGCAATAAAAAATTACTTCGATGGGTAATTTCTGCCTCCGTTCAAACTCAACCATCACTTGCAAACAGCCTCCACATGAGGTTACGGGTTGCAAAATCTCAAATGCATCTGTTTGAGCGGTAATCGCCATACTCTGAATTACTGCATTAGGATAATTAGACCCGATAGAGAAAAGTGCCACCCTTTCTGCACAAAGACCAGAAGGATAGGCAACATTTTCCTGATTACTTCCCAACACAATTTCACCGGTAGATAACCTAATTGCCGTACCTACCCTGAATTTAGAGTATGGAGAATAAGAACCAGCCAACGCCTGCTCGGCCAAACCACAAAGTGTCTTATCCAATTCGTTCAAATCGCTCAATTGGTCATACTGTTCAAAAGATATGTTTAAATTTATTGACTTCATTTTTAGTAAATTAAAGCCGTGCAATGTTAAATTTATACGGCGGGCGAACAATTTAAGCTATTTTTTGTATTATTTAATGAATTCATCCATTATTTAATTTGGATGGCATACTTTTAGCACTTAGTAAATACCAAACACCCTCGGCTTTGAATAAATACGTACGTAAAAGTTTAAAAATTTTACTTTGGGTTGTCGCCAGTATCATCATACTCGTGGTAGCACTTGCCCTATCATTAAATATCCCTGCGGTCCAGAATTTTGTTAAAGGTAAAGCGATCAACTACCTTAAAAAGAAAACTAAAACGGAGATTAGCCTGGAGAGCATAAAAATTGCACTTCCAAAGGATGTGGTATTGAATAAGTTTTACATTGAAGACAGGAAAGGCGACACCCTGCTCTACGCACAGAAACTGGCTGTTGACATTAGTCTTTTTAAACTATTGAACAACACTGTAGAAGTAAATAATATTGAACTAAAGACTGTACGTGCAAATGTAAAACGTACTAACCCGGATACTACTTTTAATTTTTCCTTTTTGGTAGATGCTTTTATGACTGAGCAAAAAAAGCCAGAGGAAAAGGTAGACAAAGATACCACTTCAACACTTAAATTTTCGGTAGATAAAGTTTCCTTTGAGGATATTGGCCTTACTTATGTAGACGATGTAGCAGGGAACAATGTGAAACTTTATCTGGGTGCATTTAAAACCAGGATAAAAGATTTTGATTTAGCCAATCAGCACTATGTCATCCAGGAGCTGGCCCTTAACAATACTTCCCTCAAATATATTCAACAAAAACCGCTTACACAGCTGGTGCAGCATATAACCAATAGTGTAGACAGCGCCCACATTGAACAGGGTAAATTGCCTTTGATTGAGGTGCAACAATTTATTTTTAAACAGGTAAAAGTTAATTATGACGACCAAATCAGTACAACAAAAGCCATTGCAGATGTTAATGACCTGGGTCTGGTTAATTTAAAGGTTGATTTAACTAAAAGCAAATATGAGGTGGAAGATGCACATCTGAATAAATCCAATGTACTTTTTGCTTTTAAACCAGCGCCAAGTAACGATCTCAAGAAAGTAAAGGATACCGTTGTAGCAGAAACTTCCCCACTGGCATTGTTTATCAAAAACATAAGCCTGGCAGACAATACTGTTCAGTTTGACAATTTAGGTGCTAAACCCCTTGCCAAGGGAATGGATTTTAACCACTTAAAAATTGATGGATTAAATTTAGGAGCAAATAATGTTAGTTATAGCGCAGCAGGCATCAAAGCCAACGTAAAAAATGGCTCACTCAAAGAAAAAAGTGGATTTGTTTTAAACGAGCTTAAAGGTGATGCGGTATACAATGATAAAATGATCAAACTGGCGAACTTTATACTCAAAACACCCAACACTACGATCGAAAATGCTACAGAGCTGAATTTCACTTCAATGGAAGATTTAACCAAGCATCCAGAAAGAGTTAAATTGAGTTTGAATTTTAAAAATACAACCATAGGATTAAAAGATGCAGCATTTTTTAGTGATGCGGTGCCAGCGAATTACCGCAATGAAAAAATCAAATTAAATGCAGACGTTAATGGCTATTTAAATAATTTAAACATCCCACGCCTGCAAATCAGCGGCTTGAAAAATACTCAGATTGATATTAGTGGAAAAGCTAAAGGTTTGCCAGATATTAACAAAACCTTCCTTGATTTAAATATTAAGAAATTATACCTCACTAAAAGTGATATCCTTGTAGCTGTTCCTAAAAAATCTCTTCCTCCTTCTATAGAATTACCCAATGTGATTAATGCCAAAGGGAATTTTAAAGGCTCAATGACAGATTTTAACACCAATATGAATATCCAAACCGATATGGGTGCTGCTGTTCTGAGCGCAGCAATGAAGGGGCCAAAAGGTAGAGAAAACTATAAGGCAAATGTAAGTCTGAATAACTTCAATGTAGGCAGACTCTTAAAAATGCAACCTAAACTCGGACGCGTTTCTGTAAAAGCAGATGTTGTTGGGACAGGCTTAGATCCTAAAAAAATTAATGCTAAGTTTAATGCCAAAGTGCTAAGTGCCTATTACAATAAATATACTTACCGAAACCTTAGCTTGGCCGGAAACTATAGTAATCAGAAGGTTAATATTAAAAGTAGCATGCCCGATAGCAATGCTAACTTCAATTTAGTGGCCAACGTTAATTTAGCGGGCAAATACCCTGCAGTAAAGGCTGATTTAAACCTAAAACAAGTTAACCTTCAGGCTTTAAATTTTAGTCCGACCGTTTTAAGCGCGGCTGGCGTTGTAAAAGTTGATTTACAAACTGCAGATGTTGATTATCTAAATGGATCAGTGGATGTGACGGGTTTGCAACTGGTAAAAGATCAGCAGAGAATTAACGTAGATACCATCTTTGTTAGGGCCAAATCTAGTGCTACAGCGAACGAGCTTACACTTAAATCGGAGATTCTATCTGCCCAGGTGGATGGTAAATATCAGCTGAGTCAGGTGGGTAATGCCATTATCAATGAGATTAATAAATATTATGCTTTTGGTAAAGTGACCAAAATCCCCGACCAACGCTTAAGGTTTGCTGTTCAGATTTACGATTCTAAATTACTGAAACAATTTGTACCGGAATTAACCGTGTTTAAACCTTCGCAGTTTTATGGTTTAATTGATACCCAAAAGGATAGTTTACAGATCCAGGGGAACTTTCCTCAAATCGTTTATGGAGATTATAAGGTAGACAGCACCCGTTTGAATATCAACAATGATAACCATAAAATTGATTATGGATTAACGGTAAAAAGTATGCAGAGCCCATCAATTGCATTATTTAATACCGAAATTAGTGGTGAAGCAGCCAACAACAACCTGGGTGTAAACATATTTTTGCGAGATAGACAACTGAAAAACAAATATGTTATCGGTGGTACATTCCAGTCGATACAAAAAGATTATAAATTCAGCCTCGATCCACAAAAATTGTTGCTTGACTATGAGAAATGGTCAGTTTCACCAGAAAACTACATTCAATTTGGTACATCAGGCATATTGGTTAATCAATTTCAGATCAGCAACAGTGGTCAGTCGTTAAGCATTAACAGTACACCCACAAGTCCGAATGCCCCTTTGGCAGTGGAGTTTAAAGATTTCCAATTGGAAACCTTAACTAAATTTGCCGAAACCGATACTACATTGGTAGGAGGAAGATTAAACGGTACAGCGAATGTTAAGGATCTGGCAACAACCCCAAAATTTGAAGCCAATCTCACCGTTGACCAATTACGTTACCTGAAAGATGAGTTGGGCACCTTACGGATTGCTGTAAATAACAACACAGAAAATGCTTTTGAGGTTAATGTAGCACTAACAGGTGTGCATGAGCTGCGGGCGAATGGCTTTTATTATACAGCACCCCAAAGTGCATTGGATCTAACGGTTAACATTGATAAAATAGAGCTTAAAAACGTAGAAAGTTTATCAGCTGGGCAGCTTAAAAACGGAACAGGTTATGTGAGTGGTGCCTTTACAGTTAAGGGAGACCTTACCGCTCCAAAAGTATTGGGAGATTTAACGTTTAACAACGCCGGGATTAATGTAGCCTACGTAAACTCATACTTCCGAATGCCTAATGAGAAGATATCCTTTAATAACGAAGGAATAGTTTTTAATAACTTCACATTGATTGATTCCTTAAATCAGAAGGCAACCATTAATGGAAAAATAGCGACTACTGATTTTAAGAACTACAAGTTTGGATTGGATGTTAGGATGAACAACTTTCGTTTAATCAACTCTACAGCCGCAAATAATGAAATGATTTATGGGACTGTATTCGTAACGAGTGACATCAAAGTACGTGGCGATCTTAACCAGCCTGATGTTAGAATGAATGTAAAAGTAAACAAAGGAACTAAGTTTTTCTTTGCCTTACCAGCTAATGATCCTGCCATTATTGATCAGGAAGGAATTGTTCAGTTTATTGATGAGGATGCCCCACCATTTAACGGACAAAAAGCATTAAAAGTTGACAGCATAAGTAAATCGCCAATAAAAGGCTTTAACCTGGTTGCCGACATCAATGTTGACCCTGAGGCTGAACTAAGTGTAGTTGTAGATCCATCCAATGGAGATAATTTAAAAGTTAAGGGCGATGCCAACTTGAACTTTACAATGGATCCGAGCGGTAAAATGAGCATGACTGGTCGATATGAAGTAGTTGACGGTTCTTATAACCTAACCGTTGCGGTGGTGAAAAGAGAATTTAAAATTGTAAAGGGAAGTACCATTATCTGGACCGGCGAACCTACAGCTGCCAACGTAAATTTAACTGCACTTTATGAAGTAAATGCAGCTCCGATTGATTTGTTGAATGATCCGGATTACGCTCAGGCGAAAACAAAACTTCCATTTCAGGTTTACCTGATGATGAAAGGTGAGCTACTGAAACCTATCATTTCTTTCAAAATAGATTTGCCAGAGAACGAACGAGGTGCGCTAGACGGACAGGTTTACACCAAATTGATTAACGTTAACAGAAACGAAAGTGAATTGAATAAGCAAGTATTTGCTTTGCTGGCATTTGAAAGATTTATTGCCAATAATCCATTTCAGAGTTTAGCCGGTGGTGGCGGAGGTTTGTCCACACTCGCCCGTTCGAGTGTAAGTAAGTTATTAGAAGAGCAACTGAATAATCTGGCATCAGATTTAATTCAGGGTGTAGAATTGAACTTTGGCGTGAACTCATCTGAAGATTACTCAACAGGGTCATTGCAGCAAAAAACAGATCTGGAGGTAGGTTTATCTAAAAAATTGTTGAACGACAGGTTAACGGTAACTGTAGGTAGCTCATTTGGACTGGAAGGCCCGCAAGCGCCTGGTCAAAATGCAACCAATATTGCAGGAAATGTAAACGTAGAATACGCATTATCGGCCGATGGCAGATATCGCCTCAGGGCTTACAGACGTAATCAGAATGAAAGTGTAATTGAAGGACAGATTATAGAAACCGGACTGGGCTTTACTTTAGTAGTAGACTATAACAAGTTCAGAGAGATTTTCCAAAAGAGAAGAGTAAGATTAAGAAACATGGAGCAAAAACAACCTAATGAAAAAACTAATTAGACCATCTTTATTTGTTCTGGCCTGCTTAGTTTGGGCTGGATGTAGTTCTACGAAATCACTTAAACCCGGGCAATACCTATATACGGGTGCTGACGTTAATATTAATCCCGACTCATCGGCCAGAATCGATAATCAGAAGCAGGTAAAAGAAGACCTGGAAAGTAAAACCAGGCCCCGTCCTAATAAATCTATTTTAGGGATTAAATACAAACTGGCCATTTACAATCTGGCCGGAGAGCCCAAAAAACCGAAAGGTTTTAAGAATTGGCTCCGTAAAAAAGGTGAACCACCAGTATTATTAAGTGAGGTTAAACTCAAATATAATAATGATGTATTAACCAGCTACCTCATTAGTCAAGGCTACCTGCAAGCCAATGTAACCGGAGATACCGTGATTGATGCCAAGGCAAAAAAGGGCAAAGCGATTTATACAGCCAACACCGGAAATAGATATAAAATCAATAAAATCACCTTTCCACCCGATACTGGTGTGTTAACTAAAATTATTAACCAACACAAGGAAGAGAGTTTACTAAAGGTTGGTAACTTTTATGATTTGGATGTTTATAAAAATGAACGCATCCGGATAGATAATGATTTAAAGGAAGCAGGTTATTTCTATTTTAGTCCTGAGTACCTGATTTTGCAGGTAGATAGTACAATTGGCAAAAACCTGGTTAACATCAGGGTAAAGGTTAAAGACATTGCGCCTGACGCGGGTTTAAAGCCTTATACCATTAAGAACATTAACATATACCCCAATTATACTTTGAGGAGAGACAGTGTTTTACGCAGATTAAAACCTTTGCAATATAACGACTTTAATATTTACGATAACCGGAATACATTTAAGCCAAGACTTTTCGACAGGTTGGTTTTCTTCCAAAAGGGTGAATATTACAACCGTAAGGATCACAATCAATCACTTAACAGAATGGTAAACATTGGGGCTTTTCAGGATGTTAGGGCTGAATTTTTACCAATTGATAGTTTTAAAAACAATCAGTTGGACCTGAATATATACCTTACCCCCCTGAAGAAAAATTCACTTAGTTTTTCTGTGATCGGAACCAGTAAATCAAACAACTTTGTAGGATCAGAAGTTAAGGTTACCCAGACTACCCGCAATTTATTCAGAGGTGCAGAACAACTGGATGTAAGTGTGAGCGGTGGTTTTGAGACGCAGGTTAAAGGAACATCGCAGGGAAAAAATTCTTTATCGCTTACCGCGGAAGGTAAATTGACTTTCCCACGCTTTATTGTACCTTTTTATAAGCCTAACAGCACCAATGCTTTCATCCCTAAAACTATAGCTTCATTATCCTATCAGTTTATCAACAGAGGATCTGAATATAGTTTGAGCTCGTTCAAAGGCGAGTTTGGTTATAACTTTAAAGAAAACCAGTATAAAGAGCATACATTTAATCCGATCTCCGTAAATTTTGTAAAACCGGGTTTTCCAAATGACACTGTTGAACAACGACTCTATAGGGAGAATCCCTTATTAAGAACTACACTAGAACGGCAATTCATTATAGGAAGCAACTACAACTTTACTTATACTAACCAGATGGAAGACTCAAGAAGGAATAACATGTATTTCTTTGGAGGTTTGGAAACTGGCGGTAATGTATGGGGATTATTCGTACCGAAAGATGAAAAGGGCCAGAAATCTATTTTCAATGTCCCATTAACGCAATTTGTTCGTGTAGAGGCCGATTTTAGAGATTATTATAAAATTAACAGAAACCTGATATGGGCGAACCGGTTGAATTTAGGCTATGGCTATGCTTACGGAAACAGTACATCACTACCCTTTGTGAGACAGTTTTTTGCAGGCGGAAGTAACGACATCCGTGCTTTTCCGGCCAGAACATTGGGACCCGGCACCTATAAAGTTCCAGATGATGCACTTTTCGCAGATCAGGGAGGAGATATCAAGTTGATGCTGAATACTGAACTTAGATTTAAATTGGTAAGTATTTTATATGGTGCAGTATTTGCTGATGCGGGTAATATATGGCTGCGCAAGGAAGATTTAGGGAACCCTGATCAGCCAGGTTCTGCAAGACCAGGGTCTGAATTTAAATTAAAAAATGCTTTTAAAGAGATGGCTGTTGGTACCGGGGCCGGATTACGAGTTGATGCAACTATATTTGTTATTCGATTAGATGTGGCCTTCCCAATTCGTAAACCATATTTACCTTCCGGTCAGCGTTGGGTATTAGATGATATTGCTTTCGGTAATAAAGACTGGAGAAAGCAAAATTTAATTTATAATATTGGTATCGGATATCCTTTTTAGATTTATGAGGTTAGTTAGAAGAGTAAGGCATTTTTTCATAGCAATTTACCACCTGTTTATTGCTGCAGGAAAAGGGTTTATAGAAGATAGGGTTACTAAACTAAGTGCTTCATTGGCTTATTATACCATTTTCTCGCTTACGCCTTTAATTATCATTGTACTCTCCTCCGCCACTTTATTTTTTGGCGACAAAATGAAAACCCGCGATAAATTCTTTGTCGAGGTAACAGAGCTGGTTGGAGATAAAGCCGCTCTTCAGATTAAAGGCTTTGTAGAAAATGCCAATAAAACCGGCCAGTCTACTTTGGGATTGATCATCGGTATCGCAACGCTCGTTGTAGGTGCTACAGCAATCTTTATCGAAATTCAGGATAGTATCAACCTTATTTGGAAAGTAAAGGCTGTCCCCAAAAAGGGTTGGCTGAAAATGATTACCAATAGGCTCTTATCTTTTTCGCTTGTAGTTTCTATGGGATTCCTATTGCTGGTTTCATTGGTCATCAATAGTGTGGTGGTTGGCTTAGGAGAGAAACTTGTATCACTTCTGTCAGAAAGTAAAATAGACGATGTAATTCCGGTTGCCAATGATACCATGGCACTGTTAATTTATATCCTGAATAATGTGATCACTATCGCTGCGGTAACAGCCGTATTTACGATCATATTTAAAGTGCTCCCCGATGTAAACATCAAATGGAAATCGGCCATTATTGGAGCTTTGTTTACGGCTCTGTTGTTTGGTTTAGGCAAGTATATTATCGGAATTTATATTGAAAAGGGGAATCCAGGCTCGGCTTTTGGTGCAGCCAGCTCTATCATCGTGATTTTATTGTGGATATATTATACATCAATTATTCTTTATTTTGGGGCAGAATTTACCCAAGCTTATTCTGAAAAGTACGATGGCGGTATAAGTCCAAGTAAATATGCTGTACATACTAAAATCACAATTGTAGAGAAGAAGGTAGATGTACTACCACCACAACATCCGGAAGATACGATTAATGTGCGTGATTAGGAGATAGCAATAACAGGCTTTATCACGCTATCCTAACCAATTTTAGCTCACTAAACAAACATAATAATCTTATCTAAGAGTTCTTGCTCCAGAAAGGGTTTGGTAACCAATTCATTCATTCCTGATTGGATGTAAACAATCCGGTCTTCATGCATTACGTTGGCTGTAATTCCGAGTATAGGTAAGGCTTTTTTATTGTAATCCTCATGAGCCCTGATTTTCTTAGCAAGTTCTACCCCTCCCATTTCGGGCATCTGAACATCCGATAAAATAAGGTCGTAAGCATTATCATTAAATAATTTCCAGGCTTCTTTACCGTTAATCGCCACATCCAGAACAACCTTGTGTTTTTCCAGAATGGTTCTGGTGAGCAGCACATTTAGCGCATTATCTTCTGCCAGCAATATTCGTTTCCCTGCAAGGGTATGGTTCTTATTCGGTTCAATGATAGAAGTGCTTTCCTTTCCTGCTTTAGCCAATTCAAAAGGTAGCTCAAAAGAAAATACCGAACCTTTATTTTCCTCACTGTGTACCGTTATGGTTCCTCCATGAAGATCTACTATTCGTTTACAAATGGCTAGCCCTAAGCCTGTACCCTGATAAATTTCTGTAGTAGAGGCGTAATATACCTGAGCAAACTCATCGAAAATAACCTCTTGGTTTTCTTTACTGATTCCAAGGCCGGTATCCATTACACTAACTTTCAGTTTAAATTGTTTCGAGAGCTCTTGTTCCAGACTTCCTTTTAAAATCACTTCACCTTTTTGGGTAAATTTGATTGCATTTCCTAATAAATTCATCACAATCTGCTTCAATCGCAAATGATCTCCAATCACAAAAATGGCTTTATCTGAATTCCACTGCATTTCAAATCCAATTCGCTTGATTTCTGTTTGAATTTTCATACTATCGAACACCTCTGTTATAGCCAGATAGGGAGAAAAAGACTTCCTTTCTAACTTCACCTTCCCTATTTCATATTTCGAAAAATCGAGTATATCATTTACCACGTCTAAAAGCATAACAGAAGAATTCCGGATTGCAGCGAGTTGTTCCTTCTGTCTTCCGGCCAGGTCTAATTGATTTAATTGTTCAGAGAAACCAATAATCGAATTTAAAGGGGTTCTGATCTCGTGGCTCATATTGGCCAGAAACTTCCCTTTTGAATTCGCATTTAAGGAAACCTTATGACTGTAATTGATTAACTGTTTCTCATTCTGATAGAGTTTGTATATCGCATAAAAAATGAAAACTATGAGTAAGATGAGTAGTGCCAGTAAGAAAATGCTAAAATTATCGATATTTTTAAGGGTTTCTAAAATAGAGGCATTGGCAATTTCCTGAAGCGTGGAATAATATATTGTTTCTTTATTTTTATATTCCTTCAATCCCTCCACAATGCTATTGATGAGCAAATGATTCACATCAAGCAAAGCAATCTCTTTGTCTTTTACCTTTGTATTGATCTGATATAAATTAGCGTAATAATCATTAATGGTTTTAAGCTGTAGTTTATTGTAAGCAACATTAATCGAGGAAGTATCAGCAGAAATGGTTGTTTTCACCGTTGTTGATTGTGCCGTATCTGTCTTTTTTTCCTTCTTATTTGATATTGCTGCAAATATTCTACCTAAAAGCTTCTTTTTAACTTCAGGAACTACTTTAGGTTTAAGGGTATCGATATGAATAATGTTTTTAAACTGCCTTGCGGTGAACAGATGGCTCTTTGGTGCTTTATGCTCCACTGCCTCGTCTACATGGTAGGAAAAATTGATTAAGCTATCAGAAAGCCTTTTAAGGCGAATGAACTGAGCGGTTCTTGTTTTTTTTTGAAGCAAAAGTTCTTCAAAACTATCTGCTGAAATTGGCCTTTCGTGGCTGTTTTGCTGTTCGAGGGTGTCCATGATCAGGGAAACTGCCCTGATCTCACTTTCAAATTCATTGTAGTAACTTTTTTTTCCGGTGGCCACATACATCCGGCAACTGTTCTCTGCATTATAGAGCTTAAAAATACAACTATCCAGTTTGGAGAAGTCTTTTTTGACCTGAACAATCTTATCAACCGATTTCAATAAGGGTAACTTAGAGAAGTTGATGAAAGAACTAATTGTTAATCCAAAAATCAATAAGATTAAAGTGATTACAATTACATATTTGACTGCGGTGTTTTTTTTAGTTTTCAATGGCGTTGATTTCTGTGACAATCAACGCCGAATTTTAAGCAACTTCGTCTATTGGTTTTGGCTCTTCTTTTACTTCATCCTTTTCAATACGCAGGTTTCTGATGATATGCTGCTGCCTGTCAGGAGTATTCTTACCCATATAATATTCAAGCAAACTCTTAATGGTTTGATCTTTAAGGATAACAGGGTCGAGCCTGATGTCTTTACCGATAAACAAACCAAATTCATCAGGAGAAATCTCTCCTAACCCTTTAAAGCGAGTAATTTCGGGCTTACCCCCTAACTTTTCTATTGCATTTCGGCGTTCTTCATCACTATAACAGTATATTGTTTCCTTTTTATTTCTAACCCTAAACAGGGGTGTTTGTAAAATATATACGTGACCGGCTTTTACCAGATCTGGAAAAAACTGTAGAAAGAAGGTCATCATTAATAAACGAATATGCATCCCATCCACATCTGCATCTGTTGCAATTACAATATTGTTATAATGTAAACCATCCAGCCCATCCTCAATATTTAGCGCGTGCTGTAATAAATTAAATTCCTCATTCTCATAAACCACCTTTTTTGTTAGCTCATAGCAGTTAAGTGGTTTACCTTTCAAACTAAATACTGCCTGTGTATCTACATCACGTGATTTAGTAATAGAGCCAGATGCTGAATCCCCCTCTGTAATAAAAAGAGTGGTTTCATATCTTTTTTCATGTGTGGTATTAAAATGCACTTTGCAGTCGCGAAGCTTCTTGTTATGGAGCGAAGCTTTTTTAGCCCTGTCGTTTGCGAGTTTCTTAATACCTGCAATATCCTTACGTTCCCTTTCCGATTGCAAAATTCTTTTCAGTAAAGCATCAGCCACATCAGGATGTTTGTGTAAATAATCATCCAGTTCTTTCTTTACAAAATCATTAACAAAGGTTCTTACCGACGGGCCATCCGGACCAATATTCAATGAGCCCAGTTTAGTTTTAGTTTGTGATTCGAAAACAGGTTCCTGAACCCTTACTGAAACTGCAGCAATGATGGAGGAACGAATGTCCGAAGCGTCATACTCTTTCTTAAAAAACTCTCTTACTGTTTTAACCACCGCCTCGCGAAATGCCGCCTGATGTGTTCCGCCCTGTGTGGTATGCTGCCCGTTTACAAAAGAATGGTAATCTTCACCATACTGCTGGCCATGGGTCATTGCAATTTCAATATCATTTCCTTTCAGGTGAATAATCGGATAACGTATTTCTTCAGGCTTGTTAAATTTTGAAAGCAAATCGTAAAGGCCACGTTCAGAAAAATATTTCTGGTTATTAAAGTTGATGGTAAGGCCAGTATTTAAGAATACATAGTTCCATACCATACTTTCTACAAAATCAGGAATATAATGGTAGTTACGGAAAATGCTCTCATCCGGATAAAATGTAATGGCAGTACCATTGCGTTGAGTGGTATCAATAACAGGTTGCTCATTAACAATTTCTCCTTTTGCAAATTCTACCTTCTTCGTTTTCCCATCTCTATAAGACTGAACCATAAAACTTGTAGACAAGGCATTAACCGCCTTAGTACCCACACCGTTTAATCCTACAGATTTCTGAAAAGCATTACTATCATACTTACCGCCAGTATTTATCTTACTTACACAATCGATAACCTTACCTAAAGGAATGCCACGGCCATAATCGCGAACATTCACCTTTTGTTCAGATAAAGTGATCTCGATCGTTTTACCGGTACCCATTACAAACTCATCAATAGAGTTATCTACAATTTCCTTTAACAAAACATAGATACCATCATCCTGTGCAGAGCCATCGCCAAGCTTACCGATGTACATACCGGGGCGTAGCCTGATATGTTCTTTCCAGTCTAATGATCGAATACTGTCGTCGTTATAAATTACTTCTGCCATAAATATTTTTTAGTTTGTCAGTTTGAAAAGCCTTATGCTGAAACATAAAGCGGCATGACCGTTGGGATGTCGGTAGCAATCCTTAATTCAACATGACATTTTTTTAGAGATGATTTGATACTTAAAGCTCCAACTTTAAATAGCGAAATATTATACAATAATAGATTTAATCTTTGACGCTGTCAACAATAAAATATCAACATTAAAAAAATACCCATTCCCCCATCCAATCATTCTCTCATTCAATCATTCTCTCATCCAATCATTCAACCATTCCCTCAGGCAATAATTTCTTTTCCTTATCTTGAGCGCACATTCCTTATTTTAAGTATATGCAGCAGAAAAAGCAACTTTCCTTGTTCGATTTATCGATGATTGTGGTAAGCTTAGTGATTGGTATGGGCATTTTTCGTACTCCGGTAAATGTTGCAGCCAAGGCACAGGTACCAGAATTATTTTATTTAGCCTGGGTTATTGGTGGCTTTGTAGCTTTTTGCGGGGCGCTCACTTACGCCGAAATCGGATCTCGCTTTCCGGTTACTGGTGGATATTACAAGATTTTTTCGATTGGTTATCATCCCTCTATTGCATTTGCGATTAATTGCATTGTGATCATTTCCAGTGCCGCATCAGTTGCCGCTATTTCAATTATCGGCGCAGAGTATGTAGGTAAAATCATCCTGCCGCAGGCATTGCAAACAGAGAATTATCGGGTAGCCATTGCCATTACCACGATCCTGGTTTTTTATCTGATTAATCTTTTAGGCTTAAAAGCGAGTTCTAAAACCCAAAACATATTAACCATTATCAAAATTGTAATGGTTTTAACTTTGATTTCTGCGATTTTCTTTGGAAGTGAACAGCAAAGTACAACTCCAGTATTCAAAACAACAGCCGGAACATTACCCACCTGGTCTGATTACGGCAAAGCCTTAGGCCTCTGCTTAATTGCAGTTTCCTTTTCTTTTGCAGGATATGCCCAAACCATCAATTTTGGTGGCGAGGTGAAAGAAGCGAAAAGGGTAATCCCACGTTCTATCATTATTGGACTAACCATTATCGTTATTTTATACCTGGCACTCAATTATGCTTATGTTAGGGTTATCGGCTTTGAAAATCTTAAATCGGCAGAAAGTATAGCTGCCATATTAGCCTCCAAAATATTCGGCCCGGCAGGTTTCAATTTGCTCTCCATCATTATTTTTTGTTCTGTGATGGGGTATGTTAATGTAAACCTCTTAAGCAATCCCAGGGCAATGTTTGCCATGGGCGAAGAGGGCGCACTGCCCAAAATATTCAGTAAAATGAATGGAAAAACGAATGTAATCACCGTTAGCCTAACCGTTTTCACCCTAATTGCGGTAACCATTATTTTTTATGCTAAAACTTTTGATAAAATATTAAACTACACCATCTTTTTAGAAAGCATCAGCATGGCCAGTTCTGCTGCAACAATTTTTGTATTGCGCAAAAAGACAGCTCATTTAGATGAAAAAACCATTTATACTGTCCCACTCTATCCCGTTTTGCCATTAATTTTTATTGCGGCCTATACATTTGTGGCGTTTAGTATTTATATTGACGATCCGAATGCGGCCCTAAACGGACTATATATTTTTATCGGATTTCTGCTCATCTACTTCTTCAGTAGATTGTTTAATAAGAAAACCACAGCTTAACAATGAATAAAACACTCTCTGGAAAACAAGAAGTAGCTTATGCAGCAGGTATGATGGGCTGGAGTATCATGACGAACATCATTATCGTGATGCTACCCTATTTCTATCTCCCGCCCAATAATGCAGGTTTACCACCCTTAGTTCCACAACTGGTTTTATTTGGTGCCTTTAACATTTTATCTATCATTGCTGCTTCGGGCAGATTAGTTGATGCGTTATTTGATCCTTTCATTGCAGCTAAAAGTGATGCCAGCACAAACAAAAATGGCAGGCGAATGCCTTTTATGAAATGGGCTATTTTACCAGCAATGCTTTTCTGCAGTCTTGTTTTTTACCCTTTAAATAAAACTGAAAGCCTGCACAATGCTTGGTGGCTGAGCCTGACGCTCTGTTTTTTCTTTATTTCTGTTACCACATATATTATCCCTTACAACGCATTATTGGCAGAGGTTACCCATACCCCTAAACAGAAGGTAAAACTCTCCAGCTATCAGCAAATTGGTTTTGTATTAGGCATCATCTTATCGGCTTGCACCAATAACTTTGCAGATCTGGTTCAGGATAACTTTCAAGTAACCGATCGCAGTGAAGCCATTCAATTTGCCATTTGGGGATTGTGTATCCTATCTGGTGTGGTAATGTTACTGCCCATTCTATTCATCAATGAAAAAGATTTTTCGGCGGCCAAACCTACACATATCCCGCTTTGGCCTGCAATTATTAATACTTTCAGCAACAAAAATTTTAAGTATTACCTCGTTTCTGATTTTGCCTTTTACACGGCCTTAAGTATAATTTCCAGTGGTTTACTTTTCTTTTGTACTGTACTCCTGGGGCTGCCGGAGTCTGAAGGCGGAAAATTTATGGGCGCCATGGTGCTAACCAGCCTGCTTTTCTACCCGATTGTAACCTTAGGTTCTGCAAGGTTTGGCAAAAAACCCTTTGTACTACTCTCTTTTGCCGTATTGTGCTTAATTTTTGTAACCATTTTCTTTTTAGGAAAACTTCCTTTTGACCCACACGATCAAATTTATTTACTGGTGCTTTCAGCGTCTTTCCCTTTGGCTGCTTTGGGCATTTTACCAACAGCCATACTTGCCGATATTGCCCAAAAAGACACCCTTGAAAGGGGAGAAAACCACGAAGGCATGTTCTTCGCTGTGAAATACCTGTTTGTTAAACTCGGACAAACACTGGGGATCGCCATTTTTGCCATGTTAACCATTTACGGCAAGGATCCTGGTCACGACTTCGGCCTGCGTTTGAACGGTATTGTAGGATTTGCACTTTGCCTGGTGGCCCTGATTTGTTTTAGTAAGTTCAAGGAAGAGAAATAACTTTTGGTAATGGTGAAAGTTGAAAGTACAAAGTTGAATGTGTATCTATTTACTTTAACTCCTCAATAGTGAATAAAACGAAATAACCAATGCCCTCCCATCTTGATACTTGATACTAAAAAGTGCAAAGTTAAAAGCTGAACGTATAAAAGAACTCGATTCCTGAAGGTCTTGCCGCCGAAACTAAGAAATACCAACAAAACAAATTTATTTACCTATCTTTGCCGCCGAAGCAGGAATATAGCCGTTGTGATTTTTTTCTCTATCACACTGATAAAGCTCTCTCCGCAAGCTAGTCCTTCATCATTGATGATTGTTCCGGCTTCTTCGCAAATTTTAGAAATTATACATGTTATTTAAAGAATTAAACCTCATAGAGCCTATTTTAAAGGCTCTTGAGACCGAAGGTTATACACAACCAACCCCTATACAAGAACAATCTATTCCAACCATTTTAAAAGGAAAAGATTTATTGGGCTGCGCACAAACCGGAACTGGTAAAACAGCCGCCTTTGCCATCCCCATGCTACAACTTTTGCATGAAAAACACATCAATACCAAGGCTTCGAAAAACATAAAAGCTTTGGTTTTGACCCCTACCAGAGAGTTAGCCATTCAGATTGAAGAAAGCTTTAAAGCTTACGGTCGTAATCTAAATCTCCGTCATTTAGTAATTTTTGGTGGTGTTGGACAAACGCCGCAAACTGATGCACTAAAAAGAGGTGTCGATATTTTAGTAGCCACACCAGGTCGTTTGCTCGATTTAATGAATCAGGGCTTTATTAACCTGAATACCATTGAACTTTTTGTATTGGATGAGGCGGATAGAATGTTGGATATGGGATTTATCCACGATGTTAAAAGAGTAGTAGCTAAATTACCTGCAAAGAGACAAACCTTGTTTTTCTCAGCCACCATGCCTGATGAAATTCAAAAATTAGCCAATACCATTTTATCCAATCCTACCAAAGTTGAAGTTACCCCTATTTCTTCTACAGCTGAAACCATCAACCAGTCTATTTATTTTGTTGATAAGCCTGATAAGAAAAAATTATTAATTCACCTGTTAGGAGATAAAAATATTGAAACAGCGCTTGTTTTTACCCGGACCAAACATGGTGCAGATCGCATTGCAAAAGACTTAAGTCATGCCGGAATCAGGGCTGCAGCCATTCATGGTAATAAATCTCAAAATGCCCGTCAAAGAGCCTTAACAGAATTTAAGGAAAAGAAAATCCGTGTATTGGTAGCTACCGATATTGCTGCACGTGGAATTGATATTGAGCAACTGTCGCATGTTTTCAATTACGAATTACCTAATATTCCCGAAAGTTACGTACACCGTATTGGACGTACAGGCAGAGCGGGAGCAAACGGGAATGCCATCTCATTCTGCGATGCTGAAGAAAATGAGTATTTACTGGATATTCAAAAATTGATTAAGATTACCCTTCCAATTGTGGAAGATCATCCTTACCCTTTAAGCTGGCAAAGTATGCTCGCTAAAGCTGAAGTTAAGCGCAAACCTCAGCGCCCTTCAAAAGGCGGCGGCAAAGGCGGAGATGGTAATATGAGTGGCAAACCAAGAAACGCCAGCAATAACAGAAGGTTTGGTGGCAATCGAAGAAAAGCTAAAGCCTAATCAAAGTCAAAAACTGTAAATACAAGGAGTCGGGAGACCTGGAACCTAAACCTAGTCCAGTTAATAGCTAAACAGCTTTCAGTTGGCTGTGTTGCGCTAGCAGTTAAACAATTATCCTACCAAATAAAAAACCCGAGAAGTACAAACTCCTCGGGTTTTTCTTTATGCTATTTTATATTCCGCTATTGGCTTAGTCTTTCTGCTCAAACTAAACCACTACGTTAATAATTTTCCCTTTAACAAAAATGATCTTTTTAGGCGCTTTGCCTTCTAAGTATTTCTGGAATTGCTCATTTGCTAAAACAATCTCTTCGACTTCATTTTGCGCTAACGTTAAAGGCAGATTAATGTTCATCTTCATTTTACCGTTTACTGAAACCGGATAAGCAAACTCATCTTCTACCAGGTAAGCCGGATTGAAGGCTGGAAATTTGGCATATGAAAGTGTTCCGGCTTCATTACCCAATAAAACCCAAAGTTCCTCGCAGATATGTGGCGCATAAGGTGATAAAATAATCACCATATCTTCTAATACCTGACGGTTTTTGCATTTTAAATCCGTCAGTTCATTCACTGCAATCATAAAGCTGGACACAGAGGTATTGAATGAGAAACGTTCAATATCTTCCTGTACCTTCTTGATGATTTTATGTAATGATTTCAATTCAGCCTTGGTTGGAATGGCATCATTAACATGGAAGGTCCAGTCTTCATTGTGAAACAAACGCCAGAATTTACGTAAGAATTTGAAAACCCCTTCAATGCCGTTAGTATTCCATGGCTTACTTTGCTCTAACGGACCTAAAAACATTTCGTACATACGCAAAGTATCGGCACCATAACGCTCAATCAAATCATCCGGATTTACTACGTTGAACTTTGATTTAGACATTTTTTCTACCTCTACCCCACAAATGTATTTACCACTTTCTAAGATAAATTCTGCATTGGCATATTCTTCTCGCCAGGCTTTGAACTTATTTAAGTCAAGTATATCGTTATCTACAATGTTTACGTCAACATGCAGTGCTGTTGTTTTATAATCTTTTCTTAATCCAGCAGATACATAGGTATTTGTTGGTTTACCAGCCTCATCACTTACACGGTAAACAAAGTTACTTCTACCCTGAATCATGCCCTGGTTTATCAATTTTTTGAACGGCTCCTCCTCTTGCGTATACCCCAAATCTTTCAAAAACTTGTTCCAGAAACGGCTGTACAATAAATGTCCGGTAGCATGTTCAGAACCACCGATATATAAATCAACAGATTTCCAGTAATCAACTGCTTCTTTTGAAGCAAAAGCACGGTTATTTTGAGCATCCATATAACGATACCAGTACCAGCTGCTACCTGCCCAACCTGGCATGGTGCTTAGCTCATACTCATATTGATCTTCATATTTCCAATCTTCTGCTCTGCCCAATGGTGGTTCACCACTTTCTGTAGGCAAATATTTATCAATTTCGGGCAATAATAAAGGCAATTCTTCTTCTTGTAACAAATAAGGAAGACCATCTTTAAAGTACACCGGAATAGGTTCTCCCCAATATCTCTGGCGACCAAAAATCGCATCACGCTGACGGAAGTTCACCTTCGCTTTACCCAATCCCTTTTCTTCTAACCAGTTATTTAAAAATGGTACAGCCTCTTGGTAGGTCATGCCATTAATAAAGCCAGAATTAATGTATTTACCTTCTTTGGTTGGATCGGCCTGAACATCAATTTCTTTTTGTGCATCTAAAATCTGAACTATAGGTAAATTAAAGTGTGTAGCAAATAACCAATCGCGCTGATCGCCACTAGGTACCCCCATTACGGCACCAGTACCATAACCTGCTAAAACGTAATCGGCAATCCATAGCTGAACACGTTCGCCACTTACCGGATTAATTACGTAGGTACCTGTAAAAGCACCAGAAACAGTTTTAGTATCCGCCATACGGTCTAATTCTGATTTCTTTTTAGTTTTGGCAATATAACTTTCAATATCTGCCTTTTGTTCGGCAGTAGTTAATTCTGCAACCCATTCATGCTCTGGTGCCAGCACCAGATAAGAAACCCCAAAAATGGTATCTACACGGGTAGTAAATACTTCAATTTGTTTGTCACTACCTTCTACCTGGAATTTTACTGAAGCTCCAACACTTTTACCAATCCAGTTGCGTTGCATTTCTTTTAATGGTTCAGGCCAGTCAATAATATCCAATCCACTTAATAATCTATCGGCATAGGCTGTAATCCGCATACTCCACTGCATCATTTTCTTTTGCTCTACCGGAAATCCACCACGCTCAGAAAAGCCATCTTTAACTTCATCATTGGCTAAAACGGTTCCCAGGGCCGGGCACCAGTTTACCGTACTTTCCTTCAAATAGGTTAAACGATATTTCAAAAGCTCTTTTTGTTTTTCCTCATCTGTAAAGGTTGCCCAATCGCTTGGCAAGAATGATTTAGTATCCTCATCACTAACCGCTTTAACATCTGCTGTACCTGAAGCATTGAACTTTTCTATCAAAGTAGAAATATCTTCTGCACGGTTGTTCTCGATGTTATACCAGGAATTAAACAGTTGCATAAAAATCCACTGTGTCCATTTATAATAAGATGGTTCGCTGGTACGCACTTCCTTGCTCCAATCGAATGAAAAACCAATTTGATCTAATTGGCGACGATAGGTGGCGATATTGGCTTCAGTAGTAATTGCGGGGTGTTGCCCGGTTTGAATAGCATATTGCTCTGCAGGCAAACCAAAGGAATCATATCCCATTGGGTGCAACACATTATAACCTTTAAGCCTTTTATATCTTGAAAAAATATCAGATGCAATGTATCCGAGCGGATGACCAACGTGTAAACCTGCCCCAGATGGATAAGGGAACATGTCTAACACATAGTATTTTGGTTTTTCCGAATTACTTTCGGCCTTAAAGGTTTGGTTGTCGGCCCAAAATTTCTGCCATTTTTGCTCTATTTCTTTGAATTGATAATCCATTGCAAGTTTTAATTTTTAAAGCTGCGAAATTACAGAAATTAAAGGGTTTTTGAAACATATTGAGGGGAATTACCAATTCGGCAAAAAAAGCCTTTATAAGCATATCTGAGCAAAATAAAAGCAAAAAAATACGCCACACAAAAACTTTGCGTGGCGTGAGTAATAAATCCGGGACTTAATTTTTTATCTTGATAAGGTATAAACTTTTACAACGCTGGTTTTATCAATTTTTGCGGTAAAAGTAAGCTTGTTATCCGTAAGTGTATTGATTGTGCAATATGAAGATCCATCTGCTGCGAAAACCATGTTAAAACCATCGCCTGTGCCAATATAGGTTCCTATGTTTGTATTAGATTGTGAAGTGATCGGATTGGTTAAACGCAATTCAACCTGATCATCGTTATTAGATTTAAAATCCATATAATCCCCAGTTACCCCAAAAGTGCCATTTTTGGACACCTCTGTTCCGGTATAACCAGTAACTTCAACTTTGTTAACATTCCATTTACCCATTATGCGGGCTTTTACAGATTGATCATCTTTTTTACAGGATACAAGTGAGATAGCGGTTAAAATAAATAAACAAAGGGATGTAATTTTTGCTTTCATAGCAGATTAATTGTTTAAGGTTTTAATAATTAACGCCTGATCACCAAATTTCGTACCGTTTTTTTACAAAAAACAGAAAAACCTTCTGCAAAGTACTTTTTTAGAGCTTTTTCACCCAATTTATTAAAGCTACTTTGAAGCAATTTCTGTACAAGAAGAGAGTTGAGTAGTCATTGAATCTTTCATTGGTCGTGGTTCATTAGTCATTTGTCATTTGTCATTGGTCATTGGTCATTGATTCATATGTTATTCGTCATGGATGGATTCGCTCATTCAAAACTCAATCCCACCCGATCATTCAATCATTCAATCATTCAATCATTCAATCATTCAATCATTCAAAACTCAGTCATTCAAAAATTCATTATCCATCATTAAATCATTAAATTGGCGTTTATCAGGTATAATTTATATTTTCGCAAAAACAAAATTGAAATACATGGAAGAATTCGAAGTAAGCGACGCATCTAAGAAGACCAAAACGGTATATATTTCTACAATATTTAGTATTGCTTTGGTTTTGTTAATGTTGGGGCTACTTGGCTTAGTACTTGTTCATGCCAAAAACCTGTCTAACTATGTTAAAGAAAACATTGTTTTAAACATCATTGTAGATGAGGGCGCTAAAGAAGCAGATGTGCTGGCTTTTCAAAAAGAGCTTAATGCAAATCCTGCGGTTAAACAAACACAGTATGTAAATAAAGAGCTGGCAGCCAGAAACTTAACTCAGGATTTAGGCGAAGATTTTGTTAACTTTTTGGGCTACAACCCTTTAACATCCACTTTCGATATTTATCTAAAGGCAGACCATGCCAATAACAAAAGCATTGAGGCACTTAAAACCAGTATTTCAAAAAATCCGGTTGTAAAAGAAGTGGTTTACCAAAGTTCATTAATTGATATGGTAAATAACAACATCAACACCATCGGATTAATCATCATTGCCTTTGCGGCAGTGTTATTGGTTATCGCGTTGGCCCTGATTAACAACACCATCCGCCTGGCCATATACTCTCAACGCTTTTTAATTAAAAGTATGCAGCTAGTTGGTGCAACGAAAAATTTTATCCGACGTCCTTTTCTATTGTATGCTGCTTTGCATGGATTAATCGCGGCCTTTATTGCAATTATTATCCTATTGGCAACCTTAATTTATGCAAGAAAAGAAGTACCAGAAATTATTATCCTCAACAACTACAAAGAATTTGGTTTCGTATTTGTTGGATTATTAATTATTGGCATTTTTATTACCGGTATAAGTACCTGGTTTGCAGTAAGTAGATATTTACGTTTAAAATCTTATCACCTATACAGATAATGGCAGAAAAAAAAACAAGTCCGATTTCAAAGGACAATAACAGTGAATTGGTTTTTACCAAGAAAAACTACCAGCTATTAATTATCAGCATGGCAATAGTTGTAGTGGGCTTTATCTTAATGATGGGTACTACAGACATCTATGATTTCAGAAAAACCTTACTTGCTCCGTTGGTGGTATTGTTTGGTTTTGGCTTTGGTGTTTATGCTATTCTAAAAAAATAATTGATCCTGTTTAGGATTATCATCAATCACATTTAATGTTAAAAGGAAAATCTGCTAACTTTTAGGTTTTCCTTTTATTTATTGTTGTGCTATCTCCCAAAAAACATGAATTCTTTTGAAGCGATTGTCCTTGCCGTAGTTGAAGGATTAACCGAGTTTTTGCCTGTTTCGAGTACAGGACATATGATTATTGCCTCATCAACAATGGGCATCGCAACAGAACCTTTTGTTAAATTATTTACCATTGCCATTCAACTGGGAGCTATCCTTTCTGTTTTGGTGTTATATTTTAAAAGGTTTTTTAAATCTGTACATTTTTATCTCAAGCTTGCTGTAGCCTTTATTCCTGCGGCAGTTTTTGGACTGTTGTTGAGCAAAAAAATTGACGAGTTGCTGGAAAGCCCTATGGCTGTAGGCATATCCTTATTAATTGGCGGGGTAATTCTTTTATTCGTTGATAAATGGTTTGATAAGCCAACCATCAATGAAGAAGAAGATGTAAACTACCTTACCGCATTAAAAATTGGTTTCTTCCAGTGTATTGCCATGATTCCGGGCGTTTCCCGTTCAGGTGCCACCATTGTTGGGGGAATGAGCCAGAAACTGAGCAGAAAAGTTGCGGCAGAGTTTTCATTCTTTTTAGCCGTTCCTACCATGTTTGCCGCAACAGCCAAAAAACTTTATGACTTTTATAAAGAAGGGCATGCCATTACGCACGACCAGGTTAATTTATTGATTATTGGAAATGTAGTGGCTTTTGTAGTAGCTTTATTAGCCATCAAAAGTTTTATAGGCTACCTCAATAAAAATGGATTTAGAATATTTGGCTGGTACAGAATTATTGCCGGACTGGTAATCATCATCTTACTGGCAACCGGACACAACCTGCAAATTATTTAATCTGTATCTTTGCCGAAAAAAGATTCGTGAGTACAGAAAATTCCAAATTTAGAGACTTCAATTTTGCTGAAGGAGAATTATTGCTGATTAATAAGCCATACAAATGGACTTCATTTGATGTGGTAGGCAAAATCCGTAATTCATTAAAGCCTTTAAAGCTTAAAGTAGGCCATGCGGGCACTTTAGATCCATTGGCTACCGGACTGCTTATTATCTGTACCGGAAAATTAACCAAACAGATTGACACCTTTCAGGCAGAAGAAAAAGAATATACCGGAACCATGATCTTGGGGGCTACCACACCTTCATTCGATATGGAGACCGAGGTAGACACCACCTTTGACATCAGCCATCTTACCGAAGAAGCCATATATGCCGCATGCCAACCTTTTATTGGCGATATTGAGCAATATCCTCCTGCGCATTCTGCGGTTAAAATAAATGGAGAAAGATTGTATGTTAAGGCCCGATTGGGCGAAGAGGTGGAGCTCCGTAAACGGTTTGTTAGCGTACCGGAATTTGAAATAACCAGAATAGCGCTTCCGGAGGTAGATTTCAGGATAGTTTGCAGTAAGGGGACCTATATCCGTTCCTTAGTTTCTGATTTTGGAAAGCAATTAAATAATGGCGCTTACCTTTCCAAACTTACCCGTACCCGCAGTGGAAACTTTTTACTCCAGAATGCGTTTGAGGTATTAGAACTTGTTAATTATATTCGTAGCAAGAAAGAAGAAGCCAAAATTCAATCTGAAATATGAACAGACACTTCAAGAGTAAAAACAGCCGCTTTGTTAGAGAATTATTCTTAATTATTGCTGGCGTAACATCTGCTTGTTTTGGTTTGAAAAGTTTCTTAATGCCCAGCCATTTTATAGATGGCGGAGTTACAGGTATCTCACTGCTGGTAAGCACGCTTACCAAATGGAATCTGTCGTATTTGATCGTCATCATCAATATTCCTTTTGTTATTTTAGGTTTTAGGCAAATAGGTAAGGCTTTTGCGGTTAAAACGGCTATTGCCATTGCAGGACTTTCATTGGCACTGATCTTCATTCCTTTTCAACCCATTACCCATGATAAACTGCTGATAGCCTTCTTTGGCGGACTTTTTCTTGGTGGAGGAATTGGCTTGGCTATGCGTGGGGGCTGCGTAATTGATGGAACAGAGGTTCTTGCCCTTTACATCAGTAAAAACAGTATCCTTACTGTGGGTAACATCATATTGATCTTAAACATTATCATCTTCGCTTTTGCTGCCTATTTTTTAAATATAGAAACGGCACTTTATGCCATTCTAACCTATTTATCTGCTTCGAGTACGATTGATTTTATTGTAAACGGTGTAGAGCAGTATACCGGGGTTACCATCATTTCCGATCACCGTGATGCCATTAAGGGCTTCATTATTAACGAAATGAAACGCGGGGTAACGATTTACAAAGGCGAAGGTGGCTACGGTGAACAAAAAGATATTGATATCCTGTTTACTGTAGTTACCAAACTTGAAATGAGTAAATTGCAAACAATGATCAGGCAAATTGATCCGGATGCTTTCGTAATACAACAACAAATTGCCGATTTAAAAGGCGGAGTGGTTAAACGCCATGCACTACATTAATCTTTAATCCATTGAAAATATATCAGCACCTTTCAGATTTTAAAAAATTAGACCATGCTATTGTAACTATTGGCACTTTTGACGGTGTGCATTTTGGCCATCAGAAAATCATTAAGCAACTGGTTGAAAGGGCTAAACAAGACCAGGGAGAGAGCGTCATTTTAACCTTCTTCCCCCACCCGCGAATGATTATTGACCCTGAAAATCAGGACTTGAAAATGATCAGTACCATCGATGAAAAAGCCAAGATATTAGAGACTTTAGGTGTAGATCATTTAATTATTACACCCTTCACACGCGATTTTTCGAATCAAAGTCCGGAAGACTATATTAAAAACACTCTAGTGGATAATATTGGCACCAGACATATCATTATTGGTTACGATCATCGTTTCGGGAAAGATCGTTCAGGAAATCTAAGTGATTTAAAAGCTGCCGGGAAAACCTACGGTTTTTCGGTAGAGGAAATTATGGAACAGGATATTCATGATGTTGCCGTAAGTTCAACCAAAATCCGGCAGGCCCTGCTGGAAGGCAACGTTAGTTTAGCTGCAGATTATCTCGGCTACCCTTTTTCTATCTTTGGAAGAGTGATTAAAGGCGATAAGATCGGTAGAACAATTGGCTTTCCTACTGCCAATATATTTGTAGAAGAAACCTATAAACTTATCCCAAGTGATGGTATTTATGCTGTAACGGTAGAGATGGAGGCTGAGCTACCCGCTTCAAACACCAAACTCCAAACATACAAAGGCATGGCGTATATTGGTCAGCGCCCAACCATTAACGGTATGACCCGAAATATTGAGGTAAATATCTTCGATTTTAACCATGAAATATATGGCCAGAATATTAAAATGAATTTCTTAAAATTCTTGCGTCACGATGTAAAATTTACGGGTTTGGAAGCCCTTACCGTTCAACTCCAAAAAGACAAAGAGGCTACCCTCGCCTACTTTGATTCCCTTTAATAACTGTATTAATTGCAGTTTTAACTTTCAAAAAAGCCTCATTTTCGTTATATTAGCGGCAATGAGGTTTTTCTACATTATTATTTTCATGGTATTGGGCATCGGTTTAGGAAACAACTTAACCGAAACCTCTTCACCTGAACAAAAAACCGTAGCCAAAGCATACCTCATTAAGCAAAAGATTTTTTCTAAGTTAAATTCATCGTCCCCAGATAATGAAACCTTGCAAAAGGATTTCATTCACCATCCTCAATTTGAAAATATTAACGCATTCACAGTAATATTTTTTTTATTGGCTTTTGTTGTTTTTATCAAAGCCCTTAGGGTTTTATACAAGCGTCAGCAAAACAACTACACCTGCCAGTTTAAACTATTATTCCCTGAACATGCTTTTTGGTAAATAGTGTGCTAAATTGAAAGAACGAAGGAGCGATCTACAGATGGAACGATTATACGTTCAATCCATTTCCCTCCTGCTGCTTTATCATTTTTCCGAAAACAAATAATATGCGCCTGGCGCTGAAAAATATTTAACCTATTATTATTTTAAATGCATTTACCTGATTTAATAGCCGATTTAGGGCTAATTCTTGCTGCTGCTGGAATTACCACGCTCATATTTAAAAAAATTAAACAGCCACTGGTTTTAGGCTACATCCTTGCAGGCCTTTTGGTGAGCAGGCACTTTGATTTTCTACCCTCTGTAACCGATACCAAAAGCATCAACATTTGGGGTGAGATTGGTGTAATATTTTTACTCTTCAGTTTAGGACTAGAATTCAGTTTCAAGAAACTGGTTAAAGTTGGGGGATCTTCTTCTATTACCGCTGTAGTAGAAGTTATTTTTATGTTGCTGATAGGTTTTGCGGCTGGGAAATTAATGGGCTGGAAAACCATGGATAGTATATTTCTTGGTGGAATTCTCTCAGTTTCTTCTACAACGATCATTATCAGGGCATTTGAAGAGTTAGGTGTAAAGCACAAAAAGTTTGCCGGATTAGTTTTCGGTGTGCTGATTGTTGAGGACTTAGTGGCAATTTTATTGCTTGTACTCCTATCTACCCTCGCGGTGAGCCAGCAATTTGCCGGCAGTGAAATGCTGATTTCAATACTTAAACTCGCTTTTTTCTTAGTCCTGTGGTTTTTAGGTGGAATATTTTTAATTCCAACCTTTTTAAAGGCTACCAGAAAACTCATGAATGATGAAACCATGCTCATCGTTTCACTCGCGCTGTGCTTAATCATGGTGTTGCTGGCGGTGAAGGTAGGCTTCTCTCCTGCCCTGGGTGCATTTATTATGGGTTCAATCTTAGCCGAAACCACGCAGGCCGAAAAAATAGAACACCTCGTAAAGTCCGTTAAAGATTTATTTGCCGCAATCTTTTTCGTGTCGGTAGGGATGTTAATTAATCCGCAAATATTATTGGACTACAGTATTCCCATTATTGTGGTTACCCTGGCTACGGTTGGAGGAAAATTAATCAGCACTACGCTGGGTGCACTACTCTCGGGACAACCGCTGAAAACTTCTGTTCAGGCCGGGATGAGTTTGGCGCAAATAGGTGAGTTTTCTTTCATCATTGCCACCCTCGGCTTAACCCTAAAAGTAACCAGCGATTTCTTGTACCCAATTGCAGTTGCTGCTTCGGCCATTACAACTTTTACTACGCCATACCTCATCAAATCCTCCGAATCCTTTTATAACTTTCTCAACCGGATTCTACCTCAAAAATGGCTTGATGGCATTAGCCGTTATAGCTCTAGTACTGCCGGTATTACCACTTTAAGCGATTGGAAAATCCTGCTCCGCAGTTATGCTTTTAATACAGTTATCCATTCGGTTATTATTGTAGCCGTCATATTCCTGGCTTCCCGCTATATCCAGCCCTTTATTGCTCAAAATGTAGTTAATGGTATCCAGGCAACTATTTTTAGTTTAGTCGTTTCATTTATAATCATGGCGCCTTTTTTATGGGCACTATCTATTCGCAGAATTCAAAAAACAGCCTATTCACATCTTTGGCTAAATAAAAAATATACCCGCGGACCACTTATTGCGATTGAGGTATTCAGAATTGCATTGGGAATTTTCTTTGTAGGCTTTTTAATGTACGAATTCTTTGATACCTGGGTTGCAGCCGGAATTGCATTGATTTTGATTATCCTGGTCATGGTAATCTTCTCGAGAAAGCTACAGGCTTTCTATAACAAACTAGAAAAACGCTTTATCCTCAACCTTAATGCACGGGAAAATCAAAAACCAGCCATTTTACCCTGGGATACTCACTTAACAGAACTTACGGTATCTCCTGAATCTGAAGTGGTAGGCAGAACATTGGCCACACTCATGATCAGGGAAAAGTATGGTGTTAATATTGCGCTGATAGAACGTGGAAGAAATAGCATTCCTACCCCGGGAAGAGGAGAACGCCTTTATCCCAATGATAAATTACTTTTAATCGGTGCCGACGATCAATTGGCGGCAGTTAAAAGTATATTAGAAATTGAAGGGCCGGAAATCGCTTCAGAGGATAGATTCCCAGATAAAGAAATGAGCCTTCAAAAGGTGATTGTACATGCCGAATCTCCTGTACATGGTTTAAGTATCCGAAATGCAGGGATAAGAGAAAAAGCACAAGCCTTAATTGTAGGTATTGAACGTGGAACTGACCGGATTTTAAACCCTTCATCAGACTTTGTTTTTGATACCGGAGATGTTGTTTGGATTGTTGGGAATAATAAGAAGATTAAGGAGGTTATTTAGGTTGGGAATTTATTGTTATTATTGTTGAACTGAAAATTGTAAACTGACAACTGAAGCCGATGAAAGTTGACCGCGAAAAGAGTGAGTTTCTGGATGAAATGATTGAGCAGTGGGAACACGATGGCTTGATTAATGAAGAAACAGGAGCCAGGCTTCGCAAAAGTTATGAGGCGAAAAACTTTGATTGGCTTCGCCTTGCACAGTATGCTTTTTGGGTAGCACTGGCTTGTGGCGTTATTGCTTTGGGCTCCTTGCTAATAGATAATACTATTCTTAAATACCTTCAAAGCATTTACAATACACCCAATATCGTCATTGCGATCATATCTGCTGGCATTGCCGGATGGCTGTATATTTTAGGTTTTAAAAGAAAGCAAAAACAAAGCCACCTGAAATTTAGCAACGAAGCCATTGTATTTGCTGCTATTTTATTAACGGCAAATGCGGTTGCGTATTTTGGAAAAGCGATAGATAATGGCTCGGGTAATTTTTCCATCCTGATCTTAATCTCGGTGATCATATATGGAGTTTTAGGTTACGTGTTCAACTCCAGGCTCATCTGGATCTTTGCACTCCTATCACTTGGCGCCTGGTTTGGCACCGAAACAGGCTATCTAAGCCGATGGAACTATTATTTCCTGGGTATGAACTACCCCTTGCGTTTTGTGGCCTTTGGTGCCCTGCTAACAGCTGCTTCCTTTTTAATGAAAAGGATATCCAAACTCCAGCAATTCTTTCAGGTAACCTACATTGCCGGCATGGTCTATTTGTTTGTTTCTCTATGGGGTCTGTCTGTTTTCGGAAATTTTGCCAGCCTGGAAGAATGGTATGCAGTTAGACAATTAAGCTTATTTTATTGGGCACTCATTTCCGCCGCCGTATGTGTAGCCAGTACCTTCATTGGTTTAAAGTATCGGGATGATATCGCCCGTGAATTTGGCATAACCTTTCTTTTTATTAATCTCTACACCCGCTATTTTGAATATTTCTGGGACAGCTGGCACAAAGCCCTGTTCTTCTCCGTTCTTGCGGCCTCTTTCTGGCTAATTGGTCGGAAAGCAGAAAAGATCTGGAATGTGGAGTTTTTGAAATAGAAATCCTGATTCTTTCCGGTTTTAAGTAGTGAGTACTTAGTATAAAGTAATTAGACATGAGGCCTATAAACTACGCTATACCGGCCCTCCATCTTGATACTTGATACTCAATTCTTAGAAGACTCGAAAGAAGTCCGGAAACCGGTGTCCGAGGTCAGAAGCCTGTGAGCTTAGTGAATCACCCTTAGCTTAAATTCTTAATGTTGATCCTATAGTAGTTAGTACTTAGTATAAAGTAATTAGACATGACGCTTAGGTATTACGCTTTACCAGTTTCTCATCTTGATACTTTATACTTTCTACTTGTTTCTTCGATTCTTGATACTCAATTCTTAGAAGACTCGAAAGAAGTCCGGAGACCGGTGTCCGAGGTCAGAAGCCTGTGAGCTTAGTGAATCACCCTTAGCTTAAATTCTTAATGTTAATCCTGTAGTAGTTAGTACTTAGTATAAAGTAATTAGACATGACGTCTAGGCGTTACGCTATATTAGTTTCCCGTCTTGATACTTGATACTTGTTTCTTGATACTTCTTTATTGATACTTCCTTCCTGAAACTCAACTTCTTCCTACTAAAACACAACAATCAACTGTTTAACAATCAAATACGCCGCCAATGCAAACAAGAAAATAGCGATTGATTTATTAATTATGATGCTGCTCAAGGCGAATTTCTCTTGAATGTATTGTGCAAAATGGGCATATAAATAAAGTGCCAGTGTAGATCCTAATCCTGAGCCTAAGCTAAAAATCACCAATGACAGATAATCGGTATTAATCCAGTCGTGAAGAATCACATAGTTTCCGAAGAATAGCCAAAAAGGAATTTGAACAGGATTGAGAATCCCTAAAATTAAACCATACAATACGCTTCCACTGCGTTTATCCTCTTCTTTTTTACTGGTTTTGGGTACTTTCTTCCGGTGTAACCAGGTGATGGTTCCCATTACCAAAAACATGATAATCATGAAGCAATCTACCAGGGTCCCCAATCTAACCTCACTCACGGCTGAATTGGGGTTGATATCACTCATAGCCCAACGTGCAAAACGCATCATACCGAAGGTAAAAAACACTTCTACGCAAGAAAAGGATATGATAAAGTACCAAACCTGCCGCATACCTTTATTAATGGCCAGCTTTGCTACAGTAAGATTGATATTACCTGGAGGAATATATCCCATGGCATTTAGGAACACTCCAATGAAAAACGTTAGAAAAAGCATCGCCGAAATTATGGATTTATATTCAAATGAGAAGCCAAATATTTGCCGGTATAAGAAGTTTTCTCTCTCACCAAATCCTCCGGAACACCTTCAAAAACTACTTCACCACCGCCATCGCCACCTTCCGGACCAATGTCTATCACCCAGTCTGCGCATTTAATCATATCCATATTATGTTCAATTACCAAAATGGTATTTCCCTGTTCTATCAATGTATTCAGGGCTTTTAAGAGCTTCTTAATATCGTGAAAATGCAAACCTGTAGTAGGCTCATCAAAGATAAATAAGGTTTTACTTGCATTATTTCCCTTAATTAAGAACGAGGCGAGTTTAATCCGCTGTGCCTCTCCTCCCGATAAAGTATTAGAAGATTGCCCTAAATGCACATAACCTAAGCCAACATCTACCAAAGGGTTTAGCTTATTCATAATTTTAGCCTCATCCTTAAAGAAATCAACTGCTTCATCAATGGTCATATCCAAAATATCCGAAACATTTTTTTCTTTATAAGTCACATCTAAAACCTGTTGTTTAAAGCGTTTGCCACCACAGGCTTCGCAAGGCAGGTATATATCAGCCATGAACTGCATTTCGATCTTAACCTCTCCTTCCCCCTGGCAAACATCACAACGGCCACCTTCTACGTTGAAAGAAAATGCCGCTGGCTTAAGTCCAGCTGCTTTTGAAGCTGGCAAGGCCGAAAATAATGCACGGATATCGTCCCAGGCCTTAACATAAGTAACCGGGTTTGAACGGCTCGATCTGCCTATTGGATTTTGATCTACCAATTCAACGGCACTAACCAGATCATAGTTTCCAAAAATACCATCATAAGCCCCGGTTTGTTCTCCGGCATAATTACCAATGGCTTTCTGCAATGCAGGATACAATATTTTTTTCACCAGGCTGGTTTTACCAGATCCTGAAACCCCACTCACAGCAGTAAATACACCCAGTGGAAATTTCACATCAATGCCTTTCAGGTTATTCTCTCTTGCTCCTTTAATGAGGATATGATCTTTCCATTTGCGGCGTTTTTCCGGAATGGCTATCTTTTCTTCCCCGGATAAATATCTTCCGGTTAAACTTTTTTTGTCTTTTAATATGGCTTCGTAGTCGCCACTGAAAACCAAATTACCACCATGGGTTCCTGCCTCCGGACCAATATCAATGATGTGATCAGCTGCACGCATCATTTCTTCCTCATGCTCTACTACCAAAACGGTATTGCCTACATTTCTTAACGAAAGTAATACTTCAATAAGTTTATTGGTATCGCGTGGGTGTAATCCAATACTAGGTTCATCTAACACATAAATAGATCCCACTAAACTACTGCCTAAAGAGGTAGCCAGGTTAATTCTTTGCGATTCCCCACCCGATAAGGTATTTGAAAGTCGGTTCAGGGTTAAATATCCTAAACCCACATTATTCAGGTACAAAAATCTATTGTTAATTTCTGCTAATAGTCTTTTAGATATCTTGCGATCGTTTTCTGATAAATCCAGCTCATTAAAAAACACCAATGCTTTGGCTAATGGCATTAGTACCACATCAATAATGGATTTCCCGGCAATTTTAACATAAGAAGCGTCTTTCCGCAAGCGTGAGCCTTTACAATCCGGGCAGGTTGTTTTTCCGCGATAGCGTGATAACATTACGCGGTACTGAATTTTATAAGTTTGTTCTTCCAGTTCCCTGAAGAAATCATCAAGGCCAGAGAAATATTTGTTCCCTGTCCACAATAAGCGTTGTTCCTTTTCGGTAAGCTGGCTAAATGGCCTGTGTATAGGAAAATCGAATTTCGAGGAAGCTTTAATGAAATTTTGCAACCAAACGCCCATCTTTTCTCCGCGCCATGGGGCGATGGCATTATCATAAACACTTTTACTCTTATCCGGAACAACAAGATCCTCATCAATTCCAATTACATTTCCATAACCTTCGCAGCGTTTACAAGCGCCATATGGATTATTGAAAGAAAAGAAATTGGGTGTAGGTTCTTCAAAACGCATTTCATCCAGCTCAAAGCGATCACTAAAATGTTTCGTTTCGCCATTAGCCTCAACATAACTGTCGCCCTTACCTTCAAAGAAAGCCGTTTGCACCGAATCAGCTAAACGGCTTAAAGTTTCCTCCTCCTGGTTGGTTACAATTCTGTCAATTAAAATCTGTACTGTTTTGTCGTCAGTAAGTTCCTGATCTTTAAACGAGGCATCGTCTAAAACAGATTCAATTTTTTCAATTTTATTATTTATTAAAACCCTTAAAAAACCTTTTTGGAGCAAAATGGCCAGTTCTTCTTTTATGGTTCTGTTATTGTGCGGATATAATGGACAAAAGATGGTAACGGTAGTTCCCTCTTCCAGTTTGCTCACGTAATCTACCACTGTACTCACCGAATCCTTTTTTACTTCTTCACCAGAAACCGGAGAAATGGTTTTGCCTATCCTGGAGAAAAGCAGTTTTAAATAATCATATATTTCCGTAGAAGTTCCAACTGTGGAGCGTGGATTGGAGGTTATTACCTTTTGCTCGATGGCAATGGCAGGTGCAATCCCTTTAATATAATCTACATCGGGCTTATTCATCCTTCCCATAAACTGGCGGGCATAGGCCGATAAACTTTCTACATATCTGCGTTGTCCTTCTGCATATAAAGTATCAAAAGCCAGAGAAGATTTTCCAGAGCCTGACATTCCTGTTACCACAACCAATTTGTTTTTTGGTATAGCAACATCTATATTCTTAAGGTTGTGCACCCGGGCACCTTTTATAATAATATTTCTGTGCGGATCTTTTTCGGCTTCTTTTTTGCTCATGAATGATAAAGGTTTTAAAACATAACCCAGAAGTTATGATTGGGTTTTTAAAAACATACAAAAATAGGGTACTGAGACGGTTAATTTATTTTTTAACATTTTATTTTTTGTTTTTTGATAAAAAAAATACTTTCTTTGAATATTAACAACCTCAGAACCAAACTAACACATCAAAAAAAACATAGGAGAGCAGCTATAGAAATTAAACATCTACAAATTAATTTTTAGCAAATAGTACGGGATTTAGTGTAGGTATACCTATGAATTTACAATCAAATAATGATCAGGAACTGGTAAAGTTATATATTGCCGGTAACGAGAGTGGATTGCAAGAACTTTTAAGAAGACATAAAAGCAAAATTTATACTTCTATCTACTTATTGGTGAAAGACCAATATCTGGCGGAAGATATTTTTCAGGATGCTTTCATAAAGGTAATTAATACATTGCGATCAGGAAGATATAACGAAGAAGGTAAGTTTTTACCTTGGGTAATGCGTATCGCGCATAACCTGGTTATAGATTACTTCAGAAAAGAAAAACGCACACCTATCATCACCAGTTCTGATGGTATGGATGTATTCAATATGCTACACTTTTATGACGAGAGTGCAGAAGACAGAATGCTCCGCGATCAAACCCATAAAGATTTAAAAGCCATGATTCACTTATTGCCAGATGAGCAAAAAGAAGTGCTTTTAATGCGCCATTATGCGGATTTGAGCTTCAAAGAAATAGCCGATTTGACTGATGTAAGCATCAATACTGCACTGGGCCGTATGCGCTACGCCTTGAGCAATTTGAGGAAAATGCTTAAAACAAAAGAGGTAAGCTACAAAGGGTAGCAAACTTGTTACAAAAAATGTATTGAGCTTTGAAATAAAGCATCTGAACTATCGTTAAGTTTATAAAACTTATCACATTTAGTTGCTTATGACAAAAACCTCTACATCGAAAACAAGTGCAAATTTACCCCTTCAAAACATGTTTCAGTCTTCCACTGATAATGAATCTGATGCAGAAATCAACTTATTTTATGACCAGATCAAAAATAAGTTAGATAGCTTGATGAAAAGTCCAAGTGACGATACCATCAACAACATTCTTGCTTACAGCAAAACAAAGTAAATTTCACCCACAGCAAAGGCTGCATTACCTGGTAATGCAGCCTTTTTTTTGTCACCATGGTCTGTGACGCACAGACCATTACTAATTCACAATCATTACTCAAATCATCCTTGCAAATTGAACCTTTCCCATTCCCCATGACCTGCGACGCACAGACCATTACATAAAGAAGCTTGCATAAAGAAGCTGGTCCGTGAGCCATGGACCATGGGCGGACAGACCAAAGACAAGATGGCTTAATTTTTACAATTCGATTTTCAAAAAACCCGTACCTTTACATAGTGTATTTTTAACACTATGTATTTATGCAAAAGAAATTTTTACCCCTCACTTTAGGCGGCTTAGGCATCGGTATTACAGAATTCGTAATGATGGGCTTGTTGCCAGATATTGCAAAAGATTTATCAATAAGCATACCTAAGGCAGGTTATCTTATCTCAGCATATGCACTTGGTGTAGTCATTGGCGCGCCACTGCTCATCATGATTGCAGGTAAATATCCACCTAAAAAAATCCTTTTGTCATTAATGGTGATGTTCACCGTATTCAATGCATTCTCTGCCTTTGCTCCTTCATTTACAACCTTATTTATTGCCAGGCTGTTATCTGGTTTGCCGCACGGCGCTTTTTTCGGTGTTGGTTCTGTTGTAGCCAGCCGCATCGCAGAGAAAGGGAAAGCCGCTCAAGCTGTTTCACTCATGTTTATGGGATTAACCATTGCCAATATCATAGGCGTTCCATTAGGTACATTTATAGGTCATAACTTTTCCTGGAGAATCTCCTTTGCCGTAGTGGTGTTCGTAGGATTAGTTACGCTATTGAGTTTAAAACTCTGGCTGCCGGCATTGGAAGCTGCGAAAAACCGCGATTTAAAATCAGAATTAGGCTTCTTTAAAAAGAGGGATGCCTGGATCATTGTTTTTATGATCTCTATCGGCACAGGTGGCTTATTTACCTGGTACAGCTATATTGCACCATTAATGACGGAGGTAGCCGGATTCTCTGCAGACAATGTAACCTATATATTGATGCTTGCAGGTGTAGGAATGATGGTGGGTAACTTTATTGGCGGCATCCTTGCAGATAAGTTTTCACCCGCAAAAGCATCTGCAGCATTGTTGATCGTAAT
This sequence comes from Pedobacter sp., assembly GCF_965279535.1. Taxonomy (NCBI): domain Bacteria; kingdom Pseudomonadati; phylum Bacteroidota; class Sphingobacteriia; order Sphingobacteriales; family Sphingobacteriaceae; genus Pedobacter; species Pedobacter sp. The sequence goes on along the minus strand of NZ_OZ257244.1, from coordinate 4,226,978 downwards.
GGTAGTAACCTTAACTATTGTTCACTTTGTTTCGGGTAACCAGGTGCTGGCATTAATCATGACCTTCATTACAGGCGCAGTTGCTTTCTCTTTAGCAGCCCCTATACAAATGCTGATGATCCAATCGGCCAAAGGCTCAGAAATGTTGGCCGCATCTGCCAGTCAGGCCAGTTTCAATATCGGTAACGCTTTAGGCGCATTTTTCGGTGGACTACCCCTCGCCTATGGCTTCGACTACACTTCTCCTGCCTATGTTGGTGCTGCGATGGCGCTTATTGGATCATTCTTTGCTTTTTGGTTAATCAGAAATAACCGCTCCACTCCAGGCGAAACGGTTGCCGCTGAAGGCGAAGAAAAATTTGTGATGATGCATTAAGCTTATTTTAATGGGTCTCTCAACCGTCCCAGCACCAAACCTAATGATAGCCCATAAAAGCACTCCAAACGATTTAAGTTTGCAGATAGAGAAAGAGTAAGTGCGGCAGTTCTATCGAGGTTTAAATTAAATCTTGTTTCCAGCGGCAGGCCAAGTGGCCGCTGCCGAATCGTCTCATAAACACTACTACTTAATAAACATCCATTAGGTTTATCACAGTTGTTATAAAGAAATTCGCCACGACTTATCTTATTCAATAATGATAACCCTGTTCCGAACTGAAAATAACTGTGTTTATCTAAGCTATAACTTTTTCCCAGGATAAAGGAGAGCTCAGAAACAGTAAGATTTGGATAGTCGCCAAAAAGGTTAACTTTGGCTATTCCCGATGTTTTAAACTCATAATAGTATTTATTTCGCTGGAGATAAACATAGGCATCAGAAAATATGCCTTCTTTATTTCCCGGCCCTAAACCAAAGCCAAGCCCAAAATACACCTTGTGATTTTGATGGAGTGAATCTGCCTGAGCCACAACATCAATAGAAATAAAAAGGAGAAGGACAATTTTCAGTACTTTATTCATAAGCTCAATTTTTAAAATTCCAATTAATAAAAGGCATCTTTCTCTTCTTATTTACGTTCCAGACACCAATTTGAAACCCATTCAAGTCTTTTGACGTATTAAAAACACCTATCTGGATACCACTCGTTCTCCTAAAAGCTTTATTCAATACCCCTATTTGAAAGCCACTGGAATATACCGAACTGTTGCTCAGCCCTATTTGAATGCCATTCATTAAGTTGCAGTCATTAAAAAGTGACATCTGAAGGCCATTTTGCCGTTCTACTACAGTCATTATTACAGAAACAACTATACCGTTGTGTGCATAGCTATACTGACCTACCCCACCAACAGCTACTCCACTTACTAAACAATCTGCACATACCATCCCTGTGGCAGATATACTTATACCGTTTATCTTTTCAGTAAACTTAATCTCAGAAAACTTAATCAAAAAATCATCCTCGCTTATTGGGCTTTTTGAAATCAATGGAAGAAATATGCCTGAGCCAACGAGTTCTAACCTTAGTCCGTTAGTGGTTACATTATCTTGCCTTTCCTTTAAACCAGTAATAAGACCAATTGATACGCCATTAGTCTTAGCATTCGCAGCGCGTGATATTGAAACAGGGAAGTAATTTTTAACTCGTTCCTGAGCGACTATCCCTTTACCCAATAAGCCCAGAATGAAAAATATTATGAAAGCTTTCATTTTAACGGTCGAGATCCATGAACACTAAACCAAAGCCAGCCGTACCAAAGCTTTTTTGCTGATTGAGGTTTCCGTTTACAGAAAGCGAGATCCCCAATGTACCTGAAAAGCGAAATACATACCTCACCTCAGCACTTAAGCCCGGTGCATTTTTTTGAATAATCTTATCCCTAAAGGCATCGCTGTTAGTCGCATCATACTTTTTTAAATCCATTAATATAGAAGGGCCGGCCCCGAGTTCGAAATAACCTGCCCCATCCAGCTTAATCATTTTACCTACCACAAATCCTACTTCAGACAAGCCCGGCCTGGTCTGTTCTTCTCCATTCACATTCACCTCATAGCTTTCCTGCAATACCGAAGCCATTTTAAATTTTAAATAAGTGTGGGTTTTGCGGTAACTTATAAAACCTGATAGCATAGGCTTTTTCAGCGTAGCTGCACCTAACTCAAAGCCCATTCCCAAATGATTAAAGAAGTCCGGTGTATCCGTTTGCGCTTGTACACCGGATGTAAACAACACTAAAAAGATTATTAATTTGAACGTTTTCATATCTGTTGATTTAAAGTTTAACCAAAAGTATAACCTTCCAAACAATCCGATTATCTTTAAAGGATACAGTCAAAATTAAACTACCATGCTAAAGAATAACAACCTTACACTTAAACATCTAAATAATCTTTTAATAAAGTAATCACGAAACAAATAATCTAGAAGATTATTATTTTGATTACTTTTATCCTAAAGAAATAAAGATATGAATCAGCAGATTGACTTTTTTAACCGCATTAAATCCGTTATACCCGATTACCAAAATTTGGCTCAAACGGTAGCGGAAGTGTTAGAGGTTAGTACCAACGAGGCTTACAAAAAAATCAGAGGCAATAGTACTTTAAATTTACAGCAGATTGTGAAGCTATCAGATAACTTTGGCGTTCCGTTCTTATACAAGCCCGATCAGCTTCCTACAGTAACATTCGATTACCTGAGCGTAGATCAGGAGATCCCCAATATGCTCCTCTACTTAAAAGATCTCCTTAAGAATCTTCAAAAAATCCATCAAAGCAAGAGCAAACACATTACCATTACTACAGATGACATTCCCTTGTTCCACTTTTTTAAATATCCTGAATTAACTTGCTTTAAGCTTTTTTACTGGTCGGACAGCGTGATGAATACCGATACGAAATTCGATCCAGGTATATTTACAGAAGAGATTATCAATTTAGCCAAGGAACTTCATCAGCTCTATCTGGAAATTCCCTGTACTGAAATATGGGCAAAAGATACTGTACATGGCACGATAGAGCAGATTCGCTATGCACACGAAGCAGGCTATATCTCCAGCCCTCTGGCCGAACAAATTATTGAGCAAGTGAGGTATTGCCTCACCGATATGAATATGTACGCCATTGCCAGCAAAAAAACCATAGACCCCAGCCATACCTTTACCTGGTACAACTGCGATGTTTTAGGCAGTATCTCCTACCTGATCGATTTTAAAGACAACATGGCCTGCTACAACCGTTTCAATACCTTTAATTACTTACGAACAGAAGATCAGCCCTATTGCCTTCAAACCAGGAAATGGATGCAGGGCCTGATCATGAAATCCGTATCTTTCAGCGGCCAGGGAGAGAAGCACCGAAACAAATTTTTATATCATGCTTTTACAGAATGTGATAACCTGATTGCAGAAATAAACCAAGCTTAACCATCAATACCTCAGCAATCAATTTTCTATATTTGCCCATGCTTAAAAAAGAACGGTATAAACTTTTTGTAGAACATTTTTCGGCTAAACAGCCAGATGCGGAAACAGAATTACATTACAACAACCCTTACCAACTTTTAGTGGCGGTAATTCTTTCTGCACAATGTACAGATAAAAGGGTAAACATGGTTACACCTGCCCTTTTTCAACGTTTTCCGAATGCAAAAGCCTTATCTGAAGTTACGCCCGACATTGTTTTTGATTACATCAGAAGCATTAGTTACCCTAACAATAAAGCCAAACATTTGGTTGGAATGGCCAATATTTTGTTACATGATTTTAATGATGAAGTGCCCTCAGATGTAGACCAACTTCAGAAAATGCCAGGTGTAGGCAGAAAAACAGCCAATGTAATTGCTTCAGTAATTTACAATGCACCTGCAATGGCGGTTGATACCCATGTATTCCGTGTTGCCAACAGGCTGGGTTTAACCAATGGAAAAACACCATTAGCAGTAGAAAAAGATTTGGTTAAACACCTGCCCCAACAAGATATTCACATTGCACACCACTGGCTGATTTTACATGGCAGATATGTATGTCTGGCTAGAAGCCCTAAATGCGATGTTTGTGAAATTACCTATATGTGCCGCTACTTTGAGCGTCAAACTGCGCTAAGAGAAAAGGAAAAGAAAGAATCTTAAAATTATTTTCAATTTACTATTGACATTAGCTAAAAAACTTTTACCTTAGCTAAATATTTTAGTATTATACATTTAGATATTTAGCCGATATAACCTTATATTTACGAACAGATTTAACAGAACATGAGCGCAAACGCAGATAAATTAAAAGCCCTACAATTAACCCTAGATAAATTAGAAAAATCATACGGTAAAGGAACCATCATGAAATTAGGTGATACAGCAGTAGAACCTATCGAATTCATTTCTACCGGTTCCATCAGCTTAGATATCGCCTTAGGCATCGGTGGTATTCCTAAAGGTCGTATCATTGAAATTTACGGTCCAGAATCTTCTGGTAAAACAACTTTGGCTACACACATTATTGCCGAAGCACAAAAGAAAGGCGGCATTGCAGCATTTATTGATGCAGAGCACGCATTTGATCAGTTTTATGCTAAGAAATTAGGTGTTGATACCGATAACCTGTTGATCTCTCAACCGGATAATGGTGAGCAGGCACTGGAAATTGCCGATAACCTGATTCGCTCTGGTGCGATTGATGTAATCGTGATTGACTCCGTTGCTGCTTTAGTACCGAAGAGTGAAATTGAAGGCGAAATGGGCGACAGTAAAATGGGCTTACATGCACGTTTAATGAGCCAGGCCTTACGTAAATTAACCGGAACCATTTCAAAAACCGGATGTTGCTGTATTTTCATTAACCAGTTACGTGATAAGATCGGTGTAATGTTTGGTAACCCTGAAACGACAACAGGTGGTAATGCATTGAAGTTTTATGCTTCAGTACGTTTAGATATCCGTCGTACTTCACAAATTAAAGATTCTGATGAAGTATCTGGTAACCGCGTGAAAGTAAAAATCGTTAAAAACAAAGTAGCTCCGCCTTTCCGTATTGCAGAATTTGATGTGATGTTTGGTGAAGGTATTTCGAAAAACGGAGAGATCATCGATTTAGGTGTTGATTTCGGCATCATTAAAAAAGCCGGCTCATGGTTCTCTTACGGAGATACTAAATTGGGTCAGGGAAGAGATGCTGTTAAGCAACTTTTAATGGATAACCCTGAATTGGCAGAAGAACTGGAAATTAAAATCAAAGCCGAAGTTACCGGCGAACATTTAGAAGAAAAATAAGACGATAATTTCTCATAAAAAAGAGCCTGCTTATCTACTAAGCAGGCTCTTTTGCTATAATAAGCTTGCAAGGTTAATTTCCCTGGCTAAACATCGCATTAAAGTCTTTAGTTACATAAACTATAACCAAAAGCGCTGCAATAACCAATGCACCTAAAATAATTATCCCCCAACTTCCTTTTAATTTATTTTTATCTTTTCTGATTAAATAGTATAAAAGCCCTACCAGTGGTATCGCACAAACTATCCAAAATATTAATGATGCTCCAGTCATATTCAGTTTTCAGTTTACAGTTCTCAGTTTACAGTTCTTAGTTTTCAGTTCTTAGTTTTCAGTTTACAGTCGTCTGCGCCGGCCCTTACGCCATTATCAGTTAAACCACCAAGCGATTAATCAACTGAACAGCCTTTTCATTTGCTCAAAACTCCATCCTGGCCTGTGGTGAAACTTCCTGCCCTACAAAATCCCCTTTCAAGAATTTATGGTATCCTGCAATGGCAATCATCCCCGCATTATCTGTACAGTATTGAAAAGCCGGAATGTAAACGTTCCAGCCTAGCTCACCTGCCATTTGATTAAGTGTATTTCGCAATCCGGAATTGGCAGATACCCCTCCCGCGATGGCTATTTCTTTAATGTTATATTGTATTGCTGCCTTTTTAACCTTATTCATTAAAATCTGAATAATGCTATGCTGCACAGAGGCACAAATATCATTCAAATTTTCGGCAATAAAGTTAGGATTCTCTTTTTCTTGCTTTTGAATAAAATAAAGTATCGAGGTTTTAAATCCACTGAAGCTGAAGTTTAACTCCGGAATCTGCGGCTCCGCAAATTTAAAAGCCAGGGGATTACCCAACTGGGCATGCTTATCAATTAACGGCCCTCCAGGATAAGGGAGCGATAAAATCTTTGCGGTTTTATCAAAAGCCTCACCCGCTGCATCGTCCAGCGTTTCACCTACAATCTCCATATCGAAGTAGTCCTTTACCAATACAATTTGCGTGTGCCCGCCAGAAACGGTTAAACATAAAAAAGGAAAGGCCGGTTTTGGATCATCAATAAAGTGTGCCAAAATGTGGGCATGCATGTGGTTTACAGAAATTAACGGTATATTTAAAGCTAATGCAAATGACTTAGCAAAAGAAACACCTACTAAAAGAGAGCCCAACAAGCCTGGCCCACGCGTAAAAGCAACGGCCTCAATGTCTTGTTTGGTAACATTGGCATCTTTTAAAGCCTGCGCCACAGCAGGCACAATATTTTGTTGATGTACCCGCGAAGCTAATTCGGGAATTACACCACCATAATTTTGATGAATTGTTTGGTTTGCAATAACATTGGCAGTAATTTTGCCGTTGTTACATACAGCAACGGAAGTATCATCGCAAGAGGACTCGATAGCAAGTATAACAGACAAATTATTAATATTTAAGCTGCAAAATTATTAAAAAACTATTTAAAATACTCCTTTGGGTAATTGCATCAATAATTTTGCTGCTTGCACTTATTATTTTTTCTTTACAATTTAAGCCTGTACAAACTTATGTTGCAAAGAAAGCTGCTGCTTACCTATCTAAAGAGCTTAACACTACTATTTCCATCAAGAGCTTGTATATAAAGCCTTTCAAATCTATTGTTTTGGAAGACTTACTCGTTCTCGATCAACAAAAAGACACTTTACTCCACACTCCAAAGTTCATGGTAGACATCAATAAACTGTCTATCAAAGAAAGAATTATTGACATCAACACGGTCCAAATCAATGATGGGCACTTCTTTTTAAAAGATTTTAAAGATAAGCGTTCTAATCTCGATTTCATTATAGACTATTTCGATTCTGGTAAGCCTACTGTCAAAAAAAAGAAGAAAAAACCATATGACGTTGGAATAGGACGGGTAATCTTAAACAAATTTGCTTTTAAGTATAAAAATTATGCTGCCAAAGACACGCTTCAGGGCAAGACCATTAATTTCGACAACATAGACTTAAACGAACTCAGTGGGATTGTTGAAGGTTTAGATACCAAAAACCATTTGCTTAAAGCGAAAATTAAAGGTTTAACTTTTAGAGAACAAAGTGGGTTTTATTTAAAAAACCTCAGTGCTGATGCAACCATCGACACAAATGCCATAGAACTCCAAAATTTACTGCTGGTAACCAATCAAAGCCGGTTGAGCAACTATTATCAAATGCGGTTCAATACTTTTAGAGATTTTAACCATTATATTGATAATGTGCGCATGAAAGCCATTTTTAAAGACAGTCATCTATCTTCCAGAGATGTGGCTTACTTTGCGCCAGAACTTGCCGATATGAAGCTCGACCTGGATGTTGATGGTCAGATTACCGGTTTAGTAAACAACCTGCGCGCCAAAAAACTTTCTGTTAAAACCGGAAAAGCCACCTATATCAAAGGCGATTTTATCTTAAAAGGGCTTCCTAAAATAAAAGAAACCTTCATGGATCTTAAAATTGAAATGGCTGGCTCTAACAAAACTGATTTGGAAGAAGTGGTGGCAGGCATTACCAACAGTAAAAAGAAGGTTATTCCAGGTATTATAAGCAAGTTTGGCAACATCAACTTCAACGGTAACTTTACCGGATTCATGAATGATTTTATCGCCTATGGCGAGTTTAAAACCAAACTTGGCCGCGTTGTTTCTGATGTAAACATGAAGATCGATAAAAACGATGTACCTACTTATACAGGAAACGTTAAGACCTTCGATTTCAATATCGGCAACCTTTTAGAGGAGAAAAGCCTGGGACGCATCAGTTCTTCACTTTATGTAAAAGGCCGGGGTACGGAATTGAAAAACCTAACCGAAAAAATTAATGGTGATGTAGATTATATTGATTTTAACCAGTACCGCTACCGCAACGTAAAAATAGATGGCACTTTTGATAAGCGCTATTTCGATGGTAAGTTGAGTATTAATGATAAAAATGTGAAACTGGTATTTGACGGCGGGGTTAACCTCAATCCGAAACTACCTGTATTTAACTTCAATGCAACCATTACCAAAGCCAGATTAAGGGCATTAAAACTTTTAAAAGACTCTTTAATTGTAGATGCTAAATTCCAAACTAACTTTTCTGGCACCAACCTCAATAACATTGAAGGTAAATTGCTTATTCAGGAAATTAGATTACAAAATCCGAAAGGCATTTATCATGTAGATTCGGTAGAACTGGTGGCCAATGGTACCGGTGTATCCCGAAATTTAGATATTAAATCCGACATTTTAGACGCGAGCATCCGTGGAAAGTACGATTTGAACTCAATCATTTCTTACTATAAAACCATCGCTAAAACTTACGTTCCATCGCTAAAGGCCGATATTTTTAAATACAATGAACAGATTTTTAAATTTAACCTTCAGATCAAAAAATTTGAGCCTTTGGCACAACTCATTTCCCCTGGCCTCGAATTAGAGGAAGGCGCAACCTTTATCGGAGATTTCGACTCCCGAAATAATATTGCCGCACTGAGTGGCTTTGTTAAAAAACTGAAATTTAAGGGCGTAGAGGTAAGCAACATCATCCTGGATGAGAACACCACTAAAGAGCAACTGCAACTCATTGTAACCTCTGACCGGGTGCAGCTTAACGATAGCTTATACATGAAGGACGTGAACATTTCCAATATCCTTAGAAATGATAGTTTGGCCTTCAACGTAAAAATGTCTAACGCAGATGAAGCCAACCAGCTCGATTTAAACGGATTGGTAGAATTCACCAAAAACCAGGACACCACTGCCCGCTTAAGCATTCTCCCTTCTATCCTGAAAATTAACAGCGAAGAATGGCGGATTCAGGAAAAAGTACGCATTGTACTTAACAATGGTAAAACAGAGATCAGCAACTTCGACCTCACCAACGGGCCACAACAGGTTACCATAGATGGCTTCATTTCTGAAGACCCGAAAGACCTGCTGAAGGTTGGCTTTAAAGATTTTAACCTGAAAACCCTTAACCCATTTACCAAAGGCTTCGGCGTAAAATTGGGTGGAAACCTTAATGGCAAAACTGATCTTTATGGCATATTAAAAGGCCCGCGGGTAAATGATGATGTAAAAATTGATTCCTTAAACTTTAATGATATCTATATTGGTACGCTAACCGATACCTCTTCATTCAACAGCGGAAGCAGCAAAATCAATGTATTTACCAGAATTAATGTAGAGGATACCGAAACTTTCAAACTTACAGGGGGGCTGGATTTAAAAGAAAAAGAGATCGACCTCGAAGTAAAGATGGATGAAAGCAAACTCACCATCCTGGAGCCATTTGTAAAACAACTGGTATCTAACCTAAAAGGAAACATCTCATCTGATTTAACCATAAAAGGAAAATTAGATAAACCAGCCATAAATGGTACACTCTCCCTAAATAAGGGGCAGTTGATGGTAAATTACCTCAAAACAACCTATGTAATTACGGATGATGTGAACATCGAAAACAGTGTAATCCGTTTAGAAGACTTCAAACTGAACGATTTAGAAGGGCACGAAGCAGTTGGAAACGGAACGGTAGATTTAAACAACCTGGATGACCCAACGCTTGATGTAACCCTGAATGCACAGGATTTTATGGCCTTAAATACCACCTCAAAAGACAATTCCATTTATTATGGTAAAGCCTACGGCACAGGGGTATTTAAGTTTAACGGCCCAACCAGTAAAATGAAGATCGATATTAAGGCCAAAACAGCTAAAGGTACAGTCTTCAACCTGCCATTAAACAGTTCAGAAACCGTATCTGATAATGACTTCATCAATTTTGTAAGTCGCGATTCTACACAGCTGGTGAAGAAAACCACTAATTTCGATGGACTGACTTTAACCTTTAAACTCACCATAGATCCGAATACCACAGCCAATATATTTACCACATTGGGTAATTTAAGTGGAAAAGGTAATGCAGAATTAAACCTGAACATTAACAGCTTAGGCGATTTCGAAATGTCTGGCGATTACATCATTGAAACAGGAAGTTTCGACTTTACGGCCCAGGAAGTAATCAATAAGAAATTCGAAATCAGACAGGGCGGTACCATTCGCTGGACCGGTAACCCAACAGCAGCGCAGATTAACCTGAAGGCTATTTATGCATTGCGGGCTAACTTAAGCGATTTATTTAAAGCAGCCAACCGCGATGCAAGTAGCAATGCCAACCAGCGTGTAAATACAGAGGTAGAAATGGGTTTGAGTGGTTTACTTTTAAAACCAGATATTAAACTAGACATCAACTTCCCTTCTCAGCCTGCCATTAAAGAAGAATTACAAACTTATTTCAGCGACCAGAATAACCTGAATCTACAGGCATTCAGCTTAATCATCAGGAGGAGTTTTGCACCAGGTAACGGAGGTGAATCTATTGGTAACCAATTGAGCTCTACCGCTACCAGTACGGCTACAGAGTTGGTGTTTAACCAGTTTAACAATGTACTATCATCATTAAACCTCAACTTTGTCGATTTAAACGTCAGGTCGCTAAGTGAGGCCAATGCATCCTTCAAGTTCTTTAACGACCGCTTAATTATCAACGCAGGTATTGTAGATCGTAACAGCATTAACGACTTCTCCGTAATCGACTTCTCTAAAAACAATGTGGGTAGCGAGGTTGAGGCACTGTTCCTGATTAAAAAGGACGGCAGTTTAACAGGTAAGGTAGCCAATAAGCCACCAACCCAGCAAAGCATTTTCTTAAACAGCGGCATCAGCGCCACGGCCAATGTAACCTCATTCGGACTGGTGTATACCCAGCAGTTTGATACCTTCAGGGAGTTCCTGCAAAAACTCACCGGAGCATATCGTCGCAACCTGAAAAGAAAACAAACCGAAGCACCTGTTAAAGTGAATAAATCGATTAATAAAGAAGCGATTATGAACCAGGGGAAACAGCGGAAATAGTCTGGAGTCGTCAGTCTGGAGTTCTAATCGCCAATCCGTTCTATCCGCAGCATTGCCTCCGTCACCCTGAGCATGTATCAGGGCCTTGACTTCGTACTTTTCAAAACTTATCATCCAGCGCAGTGAAGAATCTGTTTTCTTAAACCACTGTTGTTACGCTGAACTCTTGTGCGTATCGCCAGTTCAGCTAAGCACCTGAGCCCTAACCAGGTTTAAACTTTTCCATAAAAAAAGGAGTTCCAAATTCGGTGCAATGCAATCCAAATTTAAAACTCCTCTTTGTTAACCAGATAATTAAGGCTTATAGCTTAGTCCGGATCACTACCCGCAACCACCCACAACCCATAACCTGTAACTCTACTAGCCTTTCATAATCGAGTGCCCCATTTTATCCCTTTTGGTTTTAAGGTAGCGCTCGTTATGTACGTTGCTTTCAATTTCTATCGGAATATTTTCTACTACTTCCAGGCCATAGCCAATCAGGCCAGCCCTTTTGGTAGGGTTATTACTCATTAAACGCATCTTGGTTACCCCTTCCGATCTTAATATCTGTGCGCCAACACCATAATCGCGTTCATCGCCTTTAAAACCTAACTTAATATTGGCTTCAACTGTATCAAAACCTGCATCCTGCAAATTATAAGAGCGCAGTTTATTAATCAGGCCAATACCGCGACCTTCCTGGTTCATGTAAACCACAATTCCCTTACCTTCCTTCTCAATCATTTCCAAAGCTTTATGCAGCTGTGGGCCGCAATCGCACCGGCAAGAGCCAAAAATATCGCCCGTAACGCAAGAACTGTGCACCCGAGCTAAAATAGGCTCATCGGCATTCCACTCGCCCTTAGAAATCGCCAAATGGGTGGCATTGTTATCCAGTTGGGTATAAGCAGTCATTTTAAACTCGCCCCAGGCCGTAGGTAAATCAATACTCACTTCCTGCTTAATCAGGCTATCTATGTTTAACCGGTAAGCAATTAAATCTTCAATAGAAATGATTTTTAACTGATGCTGTGCAGCAATCTTAAATAAATCCGGGAGTCTGGCCATTTCACCATCCTCTTTTAAAATCTCTACTAAAAGTCCGGCAGGTTTCATCCCGGCTAAGCGGGCTAAATCTACCGCAGCTTCTGTATGACCAGCCCTGCGGATTACACCACCATCTTTAGCAATTAAAGGAAAAATATGTCCTGGTCTGCCCAGTTCTTCAGGATTGGTTTTCGGATCTACCAAAGCCAACATGGTTTTAGACCTATCGCTGGCCGAAATACCCGTTGTACAACCATGGCCAACCAAATCAACCGATACGGTGAAATTCGTTTCGTAAGCGGCGGTGTTTTTACCCACCATTAAGTTCAGGTTAAGCTCCTTGCAGCGCTCTTCTGTTAACGGTGCGCAGATTAATCCGCGACCATATGTAGCCATAAAATTGATTACCTCCGGGGTAGCATTTTCTGCAGCTGTTAAAAAATCGCCTTCGTTTTCTCTGTTCTCATCGTCTACTACGATAATTACCTTTCCGGCTTTAATATCAGCAATTGCTTCTTCTATGGTATTTAACTTTGTTTGCATTTGTTATGAACAATAATTTTGTGGCTAAACAGGGGTATTCAATCCATCCTTTTTAGCTATACAAAGGTACGACCTATTTTAGGCATTATCGGGATCAAAATATCATTTGGAAGTTAAATGATTAAGATCCGTTGGTTTTAGGTTTTATCTTAAATAATTTGTTGAAAAACAGCTTGTAAGCATTAATATCGAATAATGCCGAATCTACCGTGGCTTTATAGGTTAAAAACACAGCCAGCGGCGATAGCACAATGACGGCAATCCACATGGCAAAAATCGGGTTCAGGTTACCTTCCCGTGCCGATTTCTCTGCAACAGTTGTAATAATGTGGTAGACCAGAAAGAACGAAATAGCCATTACTACGGGCAAACCCATTCCACCTTTGCGGATAATGGCCCCCAGCGGTGCGCCAATAAAGAACAACAAAATACAGGAAGCAGCCAACGTAAATTTGCGCTGGTACTCTACACGTGTAAAAATAATTTCGCCCTTAACATCCTTATCTCTCGGCACCCAGTTGGGTAAATGCTGCATTAAACCGGCAACAATATTGGCTGCGTTTTCAACACTCACCTTGCGCGATCCGTTAGGGATATCCCTTAAAATAACCTCACTTATTTTTTTAGGTTTTATCTTTACTTTAGAGTAACCTGCAACCGTATTGTATTGTTTAAAGTTACTTTTAACATTAAGCATGGTGTTGCGGTGTATGGTATCCAATTGCCTGCTCAAGGAATCGTGTTTTCTTTCAATGCCTTTTAAATTGAGCATGGGCGTGCTGTTACCAAAAGCATTTTCATCGGTACGGTTCAGTTTAAAAGACGAAAGATCAAACCGTGGCGCCGTGGCTTTAAAGCGCCTGCGCGAGAAGGTTTGTCTGGGGTTGTAGGTTCCGCTGTTGCTCGAGCCCTCTTCATACTGCACCCCGTTTTTAAGTTGCAGCACCAAAAACTCGCCATCATCTGTCTTTTCCATCTTGCCCTCTTTGGCCATGATAATTTTCGGAATCCCGTTGCTGTTTTTACGGTCGTAAATCATGATGCCATGCAACATGCCGTCTTCATCCTTACTGTCTACACGGATAGAATACTCCGGGATACTGTTGTTAAAAACACCCGGTTTAATCAGAAAGGAAAGCTTTTTATTCCGGATATCGTACAGTAAGGAATTAAATTTAAGGTTGGCTTTGGGCAGCATGTAGTTCGAAAACAAGAACGAACTGATGGTTAAGATAAGAATAACCACAAATAAGGGCCGCATAGCCCTTTGCAAAGAAATCCCTGCCGATTTGATGGCCACCAGCTCATAATTTTCGCCCAGTGTGCCAAATGTCATAATAGAAGAAAGCAACACCGATAATGGCAACGCCATAGCTACGTTGGCGGCAGATGCATACGCCATGAGCTCTAAAATGGTGTACCACTCAAAGCCCTTGCCTATTAAATCATCGATCCATTTAAACAGGAAAAACATTAAAAGGATAAACATTACCACAAAAAACGTGGCAACGAAAGGCTTTATAAATGCTTTTATTAATAGAAGATGTATTTTTTTCACCCTACAAAGGTACGCAAAAGCGCAAGATTTTTAGGCACCCAATACACTGATCAGATAATCGATCTGATTATCCCAAATCTGTTTTTTCTCGGCCAGCAAATCATCTGTGGTAAAATCGGTTATGGCCAGGGCCACATCATTGGTTAGCTCATCCTGTACAATTTCCATCTCAAAATAGCATTGCGGTTCATCATCAAGCCATTTAAATTTAACCGATTTGTACTCCTTTATCGCTACCAGTTTTGCTTTTTGCTGCTCATCATCCCAGGTAAAGGTATATACCTGATCACGGAAATTTACGTCGTCTGCAAACCACTGCGATAAACCATTAGGTTCACTTATAAAACTGTATAATATTCTTGGCGACGATTTAACCTCGTACTCAAGCGTAAATTTCTTCTTTTCTGCCATGTCTTATTCACTCCCAGAACCCCTCTGGATTAATTTATTTGGTTTTTCTTTTGCTAAAGAAAGGTAATTTATTCTAAATCTGCAACTCTTCCAAATATCCCTGATTTTTTTTTACACCCTTATCCTATTTTTTATCCGAAATCGATGTTTGTGCTTCGTTTTAAAGACTTTAGGGAAGAGAAAACTGATGGGGAAAATTGAGGGTTTAAAGTTGAAGGAGCAGAGTTGAAAGTGCAAAGTTGAAAGTTGAAAGTACAAAGTTTAAAGTTTAAAGTTTAAAGTTAAAGTCCCACTGTAAGGTTTGGGAGGAGAGAAACACTTAACTTCAATTAAAAGACTATGGCTTAGATACAGGCTTAAAAGACCAAAACTTACCGCTTGGGCCAATCAGTAGCCTCATGGCCCGCCCTGACCTACTTTATTTTCATTGATAGTGAATGGCTTATGTTATTTTTCAAATTTCTTTTTTAAAAAACAATTTATGTTATATCTTTGCAGTCCGAAATAACCAGTGTCGCTTTGACACACCCCTGGCGGGGTAGCTCAGATGGTTAGAGCGCAGGATTCATAACCCTGAGGTCGGCAGTTCGATCCTGCTCCCCGCTACCGAATCGGCAAAAGAGGCATAATCCAGAGATAATTCTGGTATGCCTCTTTTCTTTTTACTGATAAGTTGCTGAAAATAAGCTATATACAAAAACACTAAATTTATTTCAGTGGTTCGAACTTTATCATTTTTCTTATCATAACTCATACCACTAGGGAACAGTAATGTTTGGAGTTGTTGCTTAGTATGGTAATCACCAGAAAGCCAGTTTAAAGGTAGCTGAGTGGCATATTCTATAGCCAACCTAACGCATTTTAAAAGGTTCGAACTTTTATTAGACAGGATGAGCAAATTCCGCTCAATTTCTCTTTTTTCGTCCGAATATTTCTCATGGTACTTTGTGTAAAGTTCCTGACTTATATCTTCTTCAATATATCTTTCCTCTAATCGCTCCACCTTCTTCTTCACTTCTCTGTGGCTGTTCTCCAACTCTAAAAGATCCGCTTGCTTATTTTGAGTCAACTGGTTAAATGTTGCAGCAACCTGCTCAACCAATAGTTCTATATATTCCTTGGCAATGTCAATTTTAAAGAAATCAAGTATGTCTGCAAATCTGGAATTAAGAGAATCAGCATTTTTGTTATTACAGCAAGCTTTGGTTTTGCATTTATAATAATGTATATTCTTTTTGCGTGCGAGGTAGCCACTCAACGGCTTCCCGCATTCGGCACATACCATAAAGCGCTTCAAAGGAATGTGCACATTTTCTTCATTTAGTGAAAAACCATGGGGAATCTTATCTAGCATACCGTTAACCTTTAAGAAAAGTTCCCTGCTAATTAATTTCTCGTGATTGCCCACAACCACTTGTCCCTCCAACATATTGTGCACCATCAAGCCACAATAGAATGGATTTCTAAAGATTTCTGAGATACGCTGATGAATCAATTTTAGTCCTTTAGCCGCCAACCTATCGCGAATTACCTCATTTGACACATTTTCATAAGCTTTCCATTCAAAGGCCTGACGAATGAGCCTTCCCTTCCCATTTATAACAATCTGCCTTTTGTTCTTCGATCTGTCAATCTCAAATCCTAAAGGAGGATTAGTCGGCCAATCACCACGCAGTAACATCTCTTTTATACCAGCACTACATTTTTGCTTTCTCAATTGATTGTCAAACTCGCCAAACAGGAACAACAACTTTTGTTGCATCTGACCCGAAGCACTCGAGGTATCAATAGGTTGTGTTACGGAAATTATTTCTATACCTAAGCGCCTCAATTCTCCGCTAAGCCAGATTGAGTTGTCATTTCTTGAAAACCTCTCCAGACTATACACTAAGATAGAAGATATTTTTCCTTTGAATTTTTTCACGAAAGAAAGCATGGCGGTAAATTGCTTTCTCTCATCGTTCTCAGCGCTTTCGTAGGTTCCCCCAAACTGAGCGGCAATATTAAACCCAAATTTCTCTGCGTATAGCATACATGCCTTCAATTGGGTTCCCAGGCTTAAATTATCAGCCTGTTCTTTACTACTAACCCTTGTATAGATAACGCATTCCAAGCTTTTGGAAACTTTTTTATTTTGTTTCCCTTTTGCAAATGAGTCGAAAAAAAAGATGTCTGACATAAATAATACTTCTTTTTATTACACTATAAGATACTAATAATCAATTAATTTATCAAGTTTTTTGATCCTTTTTTTCACTTGCATTAAAAATGATTATAGACATTTTTTTGATAGTAAGGATCACATCCTTAGCCTGCTGCTCGGTAAAATGTGAAAACATTTGCTTTGAAAGCACCTCTTCGATCGTTAGATCATGCTGGCGCACAATAGTTTCTATATTTAAATCAAACTCCATATCCATGACGTTTATTTTGAGTAACAAATATTTTTCGAACGGTATTCTGAAGAATAACAGGATTGGATAATCACATTTAATTACGCTCCTGTTAGAAATAGATGCAAATAGGCATAACCTGGGGTGCATCTATCATTAATGTACTCGCATTTTGAGATGAGCACATGAGTCTCCTGTTAATAATTTATCTTTGCAAATCTGAATGATCTATTGCCAAAGATTCAATTACGCCATCGCGGATTACCTCAAATCCCGCTACACTATCTGTATTGTATATCGCGACTGTTTTTGGTGGCCAAAGTTTCGGGTCGTTTGTTTTATCCCAGTCAATCCCAATGCCTGATGGATAATAATCCCAGTTTTCCCAGGCTCTCTCTTTAATTAAAAGTCCGTCGTAACCCAGTACCCTTGTAAGATATTCATTACGGTTACCTTCCCAGTCCATCCCATAGCAGAGCAGATCAGCAACCTTGTAAAAATCAGAGAGCTGGTCATCGTGCCGGTGATTTAGGTATCGCTCGGAAACTCCTGCGCACAGCAAAATACTCCGGACGCGAGATGCGTCCAGAGCTTTGTCAGCATCCAAAATGCTGGCATCCTTGCTGAGTGTTATCTTATAGATTTTGGCATATCCAAGATTATCAAACCCCGATTCACCTTTCAATCTTGACTTCTGGAGTACGAGATGGCTAAAAAGGCAGGCGGCGTCCTCACTTATTGAAGTATAAAATGCATTTCCGAGAGTGAGAGCGTTCCAGCCAACTCCTTTACCGGACTGGATGTTTATTTTCCCACCGTCCAGTCCAAGCGAACCATGATAAAGTGCCAGCAATTCTGGGTTTATTTCCTTTACTTTCAAACTCCAAATTCCGTCTTTAGGTCTATCGGGTAGTTAGCTGTTAGCACCTCCGTCTTGCTTTTCTGCTTTCCTCCTTTTGCATTAACGGAAACCTGTTGCTTTACCGACCATTGATGCCAGCCATGTTCTTTGGCATATTTTTCCAATATTGGAGATGGGTAGGAAGAGAGCAAAAACTTGCCTTTTATTCCGGCCAGTAAAAAAAGAAGGGCTTCAAAATCCCCTTCAGAATAACCGTCATAGTGACCACAGTCAGAGTTGTAGTAGGGCGGATCACAGTAAAAGAAACTATCTGCGGTATCGCGGCTTGCGATGATGTAAAGCGCATCTGCGCATTCTATCTGGCAGTTCTGGAGCCTGATAGCCATTTCTTCAACAAATCCTTCTTTCTTGGAATTTATTTTTTTTGTTGTGGTATTACCTGATTTATCATATCCCCAACTGCTGTCAAGCTGCGAAGAAAAGCTCTGTGATGAAGTCAACCAGACTGCCCATGCCCTTTTTACCTCCGAAAACATATCCGGATTGTTATAGATCACCGAAGCCTTTCTGTGCAGATCCCTGGAATGAAGAGAGATCCTGATCTCCTTTTCTAGTGAAGTAAAATCCTCCTTCGCTACCCTATAAAAATTCATCAGTTCTTTATTGGTATCATTAATTACCTCAACCTTTGATTGTTCTTTAGCAAAGAATACCGCCGCGCCACCAATAAAAGGCTCACAATAAAGCACATGCGGCGGAATTACCGAAACAATGCGCCTGGCTAATTTTTGCTTACCCCCATAATAGCTTATGGGGGTTCTTAATTTTAGTTTGGTCATAAATTCTAATACAAGTCGTCAATGCTTAAATCAACTTTTTCACCCTCAATCATTACCGACACCCTGCACTTGATATCGGGCGTAGCCATACTTTCTACCTGAAAGCGCTTGCCGTTTAAGTTATATAGCAGGTGATCTTCCTTAAGATCAAGGGTAACCCATCCGCTTGCGCGGATGCGGTCTATCTTAGCTAAAAGCTTTCTCATTTTTTCTTTGCTGTTACAAAAGATTATCTTCCTATTTCCTCGCTTTGGGAGGTATCACCATCCCGCTGGTTTTCCCATGGAAACCGCTCTTCTGTATTGCTGGCATCGATTTCGCTTTTTTGGGAAGTTCTTTGCTCAGCCGAGGCCGTGCTTTCTTTTTGCTCTTCTTTTTTAGGAAAGATTTCATCCTGGCGGATAATGGCCATGTTCTTATCATAAACATCAAGTCCCTTAAACTGGGGATTCGCGGTTACCATTACAGCAACGGCTTTCTTACCCACCATCATCTCGGCCGGTGCCAGATGGCCACTTCTCAGCATTTTCATCATACCATCCTTTCCAAGTTCAGTAAGACCCTTGAACGGATATTTGTCTATGGCATCAGATAGCTCAAACTTGAATTCGGGGTAGAATTTTTTCAGGGGATGATTCCCGTAGGCATCCTGAACATCAAGGTTGAGCTTAAACCAAACCTTTTTCTTTTCCGAACCCTCACTGTTTTCCAATTTGGTGTAAACATCCCGTTCAAGTGAGTTCCCAGAGAGTAGTTTATAGGCCTGTAGCACCGTAATCCGGTTGTCCCTTTCCAGATCAAAGATTTGTCTGATAGGCAAGGCACTTCCGGCCTTATTCAGAGTTACCTCATAATCGTTCAGAAAATACATATCGCTCTGCTTGGAGCGGTTGAAATTCAGCATGAACCTGACCTGATCGGAACCAATTGCAGGATTCTTTTTGGCGTTGGCAGATGTGTAGCTTTGCGTAACTCCGAGGGTAAAAGCAGGGAGTTCCCTGGAAATTGCTGATTCAAGAACATCGTTAAGTTTTGTTCCAAAGCCCAGATAATCCAGGCTCTTTTTTAGATAATCCAAATTTTGTTCATTCATAAGAATATATTATTAATTAATCAAAATAGGCTAAGCTGTCGCTCAGGCTGGGGAGGGCTATAGCCATTTTCCCGGGCGAGGTGTTCGCCAAGGGAGATTGCCAGTTCCTCGATGGACGCATATCCGCAATCCTTTAAAAAAGCAGAAAAGAGAAAATGTGACCGGTAGCCGGTACCGGATATAATATTGGAATCTGAGCGAAACTCCAGGTGTACAACGGTTGGCTCTTTTTCATCATTTCTTTTGCTGGGCCAGTTGTACACATAATTGACATTGACATCGAATCCAAATACCCGGATATCGAGACTTATATCCTGTTTGAAAATTTCTGGAATCATGGGAATGGATTTTACCGGATTTGCAAAGGCCTTAGATTAGTCCTAAATCCGGTGATCTTACAAAACCTATTAAGTGAAAAGAGTGATTCCGCACATGAAAATTCGCATGACTTAAAAGTGAAAATCACATGATGGGATAAAACCAGAAAAGTTGCGTCAAATCCTTTCAGCCATAGCGAAATCTTACAGGTTAATACGATTGCAGGCAGATCATCTCCGAATACAGTCACGAATTTCGCATTGGGGAATACCAAGCTGATGCGTATTATACCTTCCGGAAGAGCAAGAAAACCAAACGTTGCCAGCGCGGCATCCCGAAATTTGACTGAGGTAGCATCCGACAGAACTTTTAGACAATCCCTTTTTTCATAAAAAAGATAAACGGTACGGATACATATCTCTGGCAGCCCGTAAGGAATCAGGTATGCGAAACCATCGCACATAACCCATTCTCTGTCCATATTTATCTAGATATGCCATGACTATAGCCGCGGCTATACTCGTTTTTGAACTCATCGAGTTCTCTCTGCTGCAACATCTCGTCTGAAATTGCGCCATCGTTTTTTTTCAATTCCAGGAATGCTGATTCAAAGCCTAGTGAAAAGGGAGTCTGATGAATACTTGAATCCATTATGGGAGCGAGATCTTTTAATAAAAAACCCGCGGCTTTACCGTCTTTCAAAAAAGTTAAGATAAGTGCTGTACGGCTGGCTACGATCCCCTTGGGCTCACTGGCCCTATGTTGAATCATCGTCCCATCGATTAGCTGCACAATGCGTCCTAGGGCAAAATCCTTACTTTTCTTTACATCTAGTTTCTCTCCGTTGATCTGAAATGGAACCTCTACCCCTTTTGGATCATAGGAAATGAACTCCCTGGTTTCACTATCATATTCAAATACGATAGTCCTATTCGTGCCATCAGGAAAATTAATGGGTTTTGCAATATTCTTAACCTCTCCTGCGACCAGCGCATCAGCTTCAACATCCAATAAATCCGGAGACAGTTTCGGCTCCTTGTAAATAGGATGCAATTTTATCTCGTGGAGACTATCTTCATCCAGGTTTAAGGATAGCTTAGCATCCAGGCTATCAATAGCAAAAGCCTCGCTGACCAGATTCTTTAGGTTCACTAAAGAAGTTCTCCTGCCCGAAAGAAGTGCAGCAATGTCTGTGTCGTCCAATAAGTACCTGGTCCCGTCGTATAGCCCTAGCCTGGATAGCTCTGCAACGGGCAGGGCCTCCTCGATAATTATATTTTTCATAAATTCGTTTTATCTGTTTAAATCAAGATGTGATTGGTTCACAGCTTCGCCAATCTGGTTAGTGTGCTTATCATTTTGAAACTCAGCACCCATTTCGCGTTTGAGATATAAAAGCGCTGCGTAGAGTTTATCTTCCCGGCCCAATGTAAATGCATTGCCGTTCAGGCTTTCATGCATCTTCAGCCTTCCCTGTTTTAAATGGCCTAGAACCTCATAGACCGATCCGTTATATGGAATCTTATCTCCCGTGGTGAGATACCCAGAAGCTTTTCCGGGAGCAGGCTGCATCGCATTCAGGGAAACCTTTTCATTGGTAATCTCCTGCTTTCTTTCTATATCCATGATATAGCCAAGAATACGCTCGGCATCCATGGAAGCAGAAAAGATCTCAAAAGGATTGTTCTCCAGAATCGATATCCAGCTTTCCACATAGGCATAATGCTGTCCCGGGTCATGGCCTATACCAAGTTCCTGTCCAATAAGCATCGAAGCGATTTCTGCCCTGAGCTCCTCCCTGGCATAGCTCGCATCCCCAAAGCCTTTACCCATGTCTCGGTTCAACCGGTCTGGATGCCCCGTCCAGTGTCCCAGTTCGTGGAGCAGTGTAGCATAATATTTGTGGCTTTCAGAAAACCAGTCCTTGTAGGGAAGCGTAATAGCATCCCTTTTTGGGTCATAAAAGGCATTTGCGGAATATTGGTGAAAAATTACTGCGCCTGAGGAGGCAATGAGATTCTCTGCCCGCTCAACCGGTGCCCACTTGGTGCCTGGCTTTTCTCTTTCCAGTTTGGGCATGCCCTCGATCTGCGCGGCATTAAACACGTAAGCATTGCGAACAATGGCATGGGGAAGTTCCCTTGTTTCCTTTATGGGCTTTCCGAGCTCATCATGCATAACCTTTCCTGAAGCGTCGCGCCTGGTTCGCTCATCACTTGTTTTAACGAACTGGATGAGCATGGATTTCTCTCCCTTTCTCACCTGCATTTCGCTTTCCTCTGCCTGCCTGTAGGTCATCCATCTTGGATCTTCCCTACCTGCCATCAAAAGTGATAGGGCATTGATTCCCTTATATCTATTGCCGCTCTGAAAATTGTAAGGCATTAGAAGAGGCATGCCCGCTGAATCCCATGGAATCTGCCAGGGTGCGGTTCCGGCGCGGAGTGCCTCAATTACTTTCTCGGCAACCTGAACGTGCAGGGGTTTATGAACATCTTTTTTATCCATCTTGCTCTTCCTCCGTATCCGCAAAACCAATTCCGTAAACCCAGGCCTCGTCCTGATTCAGTTCCACTTCCTCTACCATGGCGAGTAGTTCCAGTTTTTGCCTTAGGGTCAAATAGGCTGAATTTTCCATAAAATTTATTTGATTAATTTTGGCTACTTTATAGTAGCGAAGAATAAAGTTTACAGGATCGATGTAGACTCCCCCGATGCGCAAACTAAAGTGCAGGTGTTCGCCAGTCACCCTACCGGTAGATCCCGTAACCGCTATAACTTCCCCAGAACGGACTTCCTCGCCCTTTCGAACCAGAATAATGGAGAGGTGGCCATATATGCTTTCAAGGCCTGAATGATCAATCCTTATAAATTTTCCCAGAATTGGATTAAAGCCTACGCCGGATACCTTTCCGGTAAGAAAAGAAAATACAGGCTCATTTCTTGCGTGAAGATCAATGCCACGATGGAAATCCGCAAAATGGGTAATAGGATGTATCCTTTTACCAAAAGCGCTATTTACCTTTATTGAATTCAAAGGCAAGGAGATTTGGGAGTAGCAGGATAGAGAAGAGCAAACAAAAATGAGAAGTACGCCTGCCAAAAGCCTAACGCTCAAAAGAAACCGCTTCGCTGACATTTATATTGTGATTTCGTGAAATATAGTCCTCCAGGGAAATCATGCTCCTTTTCATCACCTCTGGATTTTCGACAGCAATCTTCATCGCAGCAGAGATGTGACCATAATCTGAATACTCCTGTTTCATATTAATATCGAGCAAGTCTTTAAAAGTACCGGCATCCATATCCTTTACCCCAGTCATAATATCCTGATAAAGCTCCCTTTTATCCTTTAGCACAAGGAGGGCATCTGAGGAATACCTGCCAAGTGGGCCACCACCAAAGCCGACGCTAATGTTATCTTTTTGAAGATCCGCTATTGCAATTACACCTATCTGACCCTGTCTGGAAACAGGATCTGTTGTCAGCTGGGGATGTACCACCACAAGCCGGCCGGTTAATTCTTCCATAAAAATTGATTTTAAGATTGAAAAAAAATAGTTTGTTTATCTCTTCATTCCGCCTGCCATGGAGGCTTTGGGACTTTCCCCATTTTTTGGGACGGCAGCCTCGGTTCTGAATTTTTTAACCAATACCTGTATTTCATCATTTATGCGCATGAAGTTTTTACGGAGAATCTCATCCTTTTTTCCTGCGAAATCATAATACAACGGCATATCAGGGTAAGCTTTTTCCTCTGTAGCTAATGCCTCCATATCAAGATTCACCCTGCAGTTGATCGCCGAGGTATCAAATTTTCCGGTATATTCTTCTACCGCATCCGCTGCAAGCATACCAACGAGCTCTCCGGCCTTCAATGATGCGATCTTACCTGCAGGAATCAGCGATTCTAGTTTTTCCGAGAGCGACACCGATGTCTTGGTTCTATCAATGGACAAGCTCTCTGACTGTTGCTTAACTTTCCCAAAAAGCCGCTCCAGCCATTCGAGCGTTTCCTTGTTCCTTACCGAGCCAGAAAGTACATTCCCTACTACCGAGGTAATGGTGGTTGCGGTATCCTTTCCATATTGCTGCTGAAACTGTGGAAGCTCCTGGAGTCCCATGAGAACCGCTACCTTATTTGATCTGGCAGTGGCAATTAGATTTTCAATGCGGTGCACAAATAAGGTTGGCAGCTCATCGATAATCAAGGCCGAGGGCCGGTTTCCTTTAGAGTTGATAAGCCTGGTCAGCCTGTTGAGCACCACAGAATAGCAGGCGGAATTGATATTCTGTGTATTGGGGTCATTGGCAAGGACTAATATAGAGGGCTCCGCCCGGGATGAAATCTTTAAGTTGAAATCATCCGCGGAAAAAACCCAGAACGTCTCTTTAGTAGCTAAGCGGGAGATGAATACCTTTAGCGTTCCTATCTGCCCCTCTAGCTGGTTGAAAGCTTTAGCCTGCCATGCAGTGGCAAATGGAGAAAGTAAGCTCCCAAGCTCAGGATTGGAAAATAGCACCGAAAAAATCTGCTCATAACTGCAGTTCAAAAATGAAAGTACGTGCGGAAAAGTAGAATACTTCCCTCCCTGGTACTGAGAAAAGAAATAAATGCAGGAAGAAAGAAAATTTACCGCACTCTGGGTAAAGAACTGATCGCTACCACCGGATTTATCCCCTTTTTTCAAGGCTTCAACCAGGGCTTCCGCTGTTTCGCCAGCATCGGCGAGCGTTACTATGTAATCTGGTCTTAATACATTTATCCTCCTGCTTCGCTCTACCTGGGTTAAGTTGATGACATGAAAATCAAAGCCTGAGAGCCTGCCCTGCTTTTTACCCAGCAGATAATGGTAATAGGCGATCTGACCCAGGTCGGGAAACTTAAAGTCATAACAGCAGATACAGAATTCCTTAAAGATAAGCTGCCGGATAAAGGGCATAACAATGCCAAAACTCTTGCCCGAGCCCGGGGTCCCGATCAAAAGCGTTCCGCGAAAGATGTTCTCTATGTTAATGAAGCCCGAATGTACTTTCTTGCGGTAATAAAAAAGTGAGGGGATGGTAACTGCAAATGGTCCGTTTACAGGCTTTCTTGCCTGCATAAAGGATTCTTCTTCGGTATTCCACTTATCCTTACCTAAAGAAGAGCTGATAATCTTGGAAACATTATCCATCGCTAGGTGCACCAGGATCGTACCTATCAACAATAAAAAGATATACCCGATATCCTGCCAGCTGGTCAGATAAAAAACCGCAGTCCCCTTTTCACCAAAAAAAAAGATACTGGCCGCCATTAAGACTAATCCCAACACGAGCGGATAAATGATCGCTGTTTTAGCATCAAGATCTTTTTCTTTTTTGCTCAGTGTCCCGATTGAAACCAGCGAGATAAGCAACAACGAGAAAAACCGGCTATAGAGCGGGTGCTGGTAAATAATAATCCGTGACATGCGCACTAGAAACCTGGCGAGCCCGATTTTCTCTGCACCTAAATCAGTTAACAGCTTAGTTGCATAGACAAACATGAGCACATCTAGCAAAAGGGCTAGATAAATGGCAAACTGAAGGAAGCGGTGCAGGCTCTGTTGTTCCTTGCTTTCTTCCATAATGAAACATTAAAAGGTGTCGGCGTTTAGGATATCGGAGTAACTTAATGAAGCGCGAAGATTTCTTCCGGAAATCTGCTTTTCCGATAATTCAATACTGAATTCCTTGTCACCGGGAAAGGTGGTTTTTTTAATGAAATAAATATTACGATAGGATTTCGAAAATCTTTCAAAGGGATAAAGCTGAAAAACCGGCTTTAATTCTATGGACTGGACATTGGTAGATTTATTGATCTTTCTGTCCGCTATCTTAAACCTGAGCTCGTCGACATCAAAGGTGAGATTTGTCGAGTTATGGAAGCTCAGGTCAAGAAGGATGCAATCGCCAAGGGTATAAACCCGGTTTACCACCAGTGATATCCCGAAAGCTGATTCTTTTTTAATTCGGGAATCCCCTCTGCGCTTTAGCAGGGAAAGCGCATTGCTCTTCATTTCGTTCTGTGATAATCCTATCCCCGAAATATCAATGGATCTCATATAGGTTGGCAGGATATCGATTTGTGTGGAAACCAGCTCGGGACTAGCAGGCGATAAAAAGGAGAGTCTGTATTGTGCAATAAAGGTTTCTCCGACAATGGTAACCAGGCCAGCATCGCCGCTGGAGAAAAGAGCGGCAACAGAGTCTGGAATCGCCTTGATCCTGAGAATGTTCTTTTCCGGAAGGTCACCAATCAGCGAACTGCTGGATAGGTCTACATAGGAAATTTTCTCTGGCGAGATGAAGTGGATAGAAACTGAACCCGATATTCCGATTACCGGAATATCGGCAACGGTAACTGAGTGTGGCACTTGCGCATAAAGGGCCAGTGAGCTCAGGAAAATTTGAGCTAGGAACAATATTTTTTTCATGAAATTCTAATAAGATTGTTGTTTTCTTTTAAGCTCATTGGGATCAATGAGATAAACCTGGGTATTGTATCTGACCTTGACCTTATTGGACCGGATCAACTTGTTTACCGCTGTTGTTGTAGACTGGAACATCTTGGAAAGCACCCCCATAACGAGTTGATTGTTGTTTTCTGCCATCTGCTGTATGGTAATCCCTTGCGTGCTTGAACTGCTCATGTCCCTGGTAAATTCGCGAAAGGCGGAAGATGGAACATAAATACCGGCCATTCCGTCGTTGTCATAAACCTGAAGATTTACCGGCAGAATTTCCCCGCCATGGAATACCGATGAGATCACCAAGGAAACCCTTTGGGCAGAGAAGCCTGAAATAGTTGCATAGAGGTAGGTGCCTTTAGGGATCATAAACTTGCCGGCCATGATATCATCAGTCAGCCTTATACGCAGGCGCGATCCGGAAAAGCCTGTAACATCCTGATCAATGATCGCAGAAATAGGGCGTTCGACATCTCCGGAAAGTATGGTATTGAAGCCAGCCGAAAATCCATGCGATCTTTTGACCGGAATGATCTTCTTGCTTTTGGCTTCTGCTTCGGCCAGTTTCAGAGCCCGTTCTTTTTCAATATTCTCCTTTACAGCGGGATCATTAGCTTTCCCCATACTGTCGACAAGAGCCATCTGTGCCCGAAAAAGCTGCATGGGATCGGATGGGTTTTTAGAGTTATCAACCTCCTTAGTTACCCTGTTCTCCTGCATTTTTATCTTCGACAGTGCCGAGGCGAGTGCGATGTCCTGCTCAGTTCTGGAAGGGTTCCGCGACTTTACAAAGCTCTGTCCTGCCGCAGAATATCCATGGTTTACA
The DNA here is from genome assembly GCF_965279535.1 of Pedobacter sp. Classification (NCBI taxonomy): domain Bacteria; kingdom Pseudomonadati; phylum Bacteroidota; class Sphingobacteriia; order Sphingobacteriales; family Sphingobacteriaceae; genus Pedobacter; species Pedobacter sp. The sequence goes on along the minus strand of NZ_OZ257244.1, from coordinate 4,199,491 downwards.
TTTTCCGGTCTGCCTGGCAGACCATATTTTGCCTTCATTACCTGGTCAATGGAATCTAGCATATGCTTTTCCCTCAAATTGTAGGATGAGCTTATCTCTGCCAGCTGTTGGTTTTCTTCACCAATACTACCAACAGCAGTGTATCCATCGGCCTGCTTGAATTTATTTCTAAAGGCATCCAGCTTTCCCGAAAGCTCCTGGTTCCTCACCTGCTCGGAAACATTTGCCACGTTGGTCTGTAGCGAATCTCTTCCCAGGACTATTTTACCTTCTTTTCCAAAACTGCTTTTATAGACATAAAAGAAGAGAAAAAGAAAAGGCAGACAGATTATGGGAAGAGCGTACCTGGGCTTTTTTAAATCTATTTTTTTCATATAATTTAATTAATTCTTCGTGTGGCCGGCACGCTCAAGCTCGGCTACCATACTGACCATGAGCAGGCTGTCCTGGCTATTTAGCGTTTCCTTGGCCAATAAAACTTTCAGCGCTTCCCTAATTTCCAGAGTTCTTTTAAGCTTACTTACAGTTGTTCCTATTTCGCTAAGCCCACTCTCAACTTTTAGCAGTGCTTTTTTTTCTAAAGGGGCTTTTTTTGAATCCATTCTCAGCAGCGTAAAGCACAAGAGAAAGGAACTGCCTAGTAGCAGCACCATAGATGAGAAGATAACCTTCGGATATTTTTTGAAAAAACCTGATATGGAGGCCAGGAGGCGTTCGATCAGATCAGAGAACTCATTTCTGAGTTCTGAAAACACAGTTCTCTTTTTCATTGGAATGCATTTTTATCTATAGTTGAAATATCCCTGTTCTCTAATGTCTTCCATCTGGTAATTAACACCGCGTGGGGATTATTATCAGATCTTGTTTCAAGATCGACCAGGCTTCCCTCCGTGATAAGCGAGCGGGTGACGCTTGAACTTCTCCTGTCTATTTTCTGTGTACCATAATACCGGAAATACATTCTTTTTTCATCTAAAAAAATAGAATCGGTTCGGAGCGTGAGTACAGCAGAGGAGGAGAGAATAGAGGTGAAAAAACCTTTTTCCTTCAGATTATTATACTGAAGGGCACCACTTTCATCAATAAGGTACATGGCCTGTTTCATCTGATATTCTATGAACTTATCATCTGGTACCAGCGAAAAGAAAAGAGAATGGAATTTTGCAATATGTGCGCGATATTCTGCTGCTCTGTTTAGCTGCACATCGGTCTGTTTTGCCAGGATTGGTGTTCCCGAGGGGTCAAGAATATAAATACTTTTACGAGAATCCCTAACATATCCATAGGCAAAAAAAGAAACAACAGCGACTACCGATAGACAGAGCAAAAAACTTCCCAGCGAAAGGAATGTGGCTAGACGGATTTTGGATTCGATACTTTTTATCATCATCTCTCTATCCTCCCATTATCTGTCCAGCAACCCTGGTCATGCTTGATGCACCTCTTCCCATAGAACTTGCGGCAGAAGATACACCCGATGTGGATACTATCCATGTTGAAATGCTCGGCACGGTAAGCATGGTTAGTGCACCGATGATAAAGGTTACGATTACCATTCCAAAGGAGAGAACTCCATTGCTGGCAAACCAGCCGAGCTTTTCAAGGCTTGCCCCGCCAGTCCCAACAAGCTCCTGATAACGGGTAATTTCCGCCTCAAGTGCATAATGCTGGAAAAGGGACGCTACATACATCACCAGATATGCAATCCCTGAATAAAGGTTTACCGAGATGAACCTGGCGACCCATGTCGAAAAGGAATCCCTGAAAGCTGGCAGAATAGAGACGGCTACTGAAAAGGGGCCTAAAATAATCAGTATCGTGGAAAAGATGATCTGAATGATAAAAATAATGTAGGTGCAGACCCTGAGTATCCATATAGCGAGTGTTTCCAAAAGAGAGGTAGCCAAAAGTTGCAGACCAACCTCCAGCCGGTTTCTCATTTCCACTATCGGGTTCCAGACTTCGGAAAACCCTTCCTTTACCGAAGACTTAACAGATTCCCATGCATTTTCATACCAGGTATCCGCTTCTGTTTTTGCTGTCTGCGTCTCGGCCTGAATTTTATAGAGCTGATCAGAAACCTCTACCATGAGCTTCGCCCGCTGTAGCCTGAGATCATTGATCTCTGCCTGGCTGCCATCGAACATTGCTGAGGTCTTCTGTTCTACAACATCGGTTGGATACGCAAGGACCCGGGTAAAGATGCTCCACCATAGAATCACCATGGTCAGACCGAAAGGACGGAGCAGCGGCATAATTTCAAGCTGTTTATCCCCGGAGATCATTTCATAGCTTTTGATAGCAAAAAAGATGAGCATAAAAATTGCCGCCAGTGCCTGCGCATCTGCAATAAAGGCATCATAATGAGTCCAGATCGTACTTTTCATCTCATGCAGAAAATGCATCATCCCCTCTTCATACACGCCGTTGCCCTGAAGAAAATTAAAAGTGTCCTTGAACGAATCGGGCACTGCCTGCACAAAAAAACCGGCTGTGCCGGTTATAACATTTAAAATATCCATTGCTTATAGTTTTGATTTTTTAAGAATATCATTGGCAATCTGGATATCGCTCTTTGGGGATGCTGGTCTTTGAACTTCACCGGCCCGTAACTTCTGGACAGACGAGCGGATAGAGAGATAGGTTTTTGCCCTGGATTTCTTGGTTTCCCAGCTTGCCGAGAGTTTTCTGAATTCAGATAGCATCCTGTGGTAGGCCATTATCCTTGATCCCCGGTCTAAGGTAGTCGACCTCGCGATTTCCAGCCTTTCAAGAAGTGCACTGCTTTCCTCCCTGTACCAGTCAAACAGACCCACAGATATTATGTATTTCTGTTCTGCAAGCGAAAGGCCTGCAAGCATATCGGCATCTGCCTGATTTAATAATCCTTCAAACTCGTTGCGATAGTACATTAGCCAAAGGGGATCGGCAAAAGAAAGTGCCGAAGAATAATTGGAGGCCTCGCTCAGCGCAGTATTGCGAAGGGTATCCGCATGCAGTTTGTAGAGATTATCTGTGTTCTGCATGGCTGCTGCCAACATCAGCCGTTGCGTTTGTGGACCGAGCGGGCCAAGGGGTCTTAGATCCGTTTTGGGATAATTGGGGTGAAGCGCCCAAGTAATCCAGTAATCAGGGTTGAGCCCTAAAAATCCTGGTTTGGGCGTAAACTTATCCGCATCCCATTGCTTGAAGACCATTCGTTCCTGCTGGTAGGTAATGTGTTTGTCGGTAATTTTCTTCTGTGACCAGAGGAGCGTTGAGAGCAAACAGAGGAAAAGAAGCAAAAAAGGTTTTTTCATGGTTTTAAAAGTTTTGATTTGAATAAAATATCACTCCCGAGACGCAGATCCTGATTGATAAAGCCCTGATAGGGATTAAGCGAACGGAAGACTCCATTCATTTTTGTCCAGTACATGGATTTTTTCATGCTGAATACCAGGGCACGGATGACGCGGAGCTCTAGGGCAATTTTCTTAAGCAGCGCATCGCGCTTTTCGAAATCCATGAGGACGTTTTCGCCTTCCTTCAATACAAAAGCAGAGACTTCTGAAAATAGGTTTATCCCCCTATCTTTTACCTGGCGGGAAACGTCTTCTGCAAAAAGCAGCAGATGGGGATCTGATTTGGCGATATCAATCATCCCGGCACTTTCCGATGAAATCTCGGCAACCAGTGAGCCGATCTGTCTGACCGCGATTGCTGTTTTGAGCCCCTGATCAACTTCTCTTAAGGAAGACAGGATTAATGACTGAACCATAACGACCGCGCCCAGATTGAGATTAATATCCGAAAGGCGGTTGTTGATCGTATTTAAATAACTGTTATACGTATTTTCAGCTGCCAGACGTACTGCTCCATTTTCATTTACGATATTAAAATGCCCGCGGTCAAAAACTAGCCTTTGAGCTTTACTACAATAATGACCAATCAGCATTAAAAAAATTAAAATAAGCAATTTCATAACATCAGTTTTTTAGGATATCTTTTTTTCGCAGGATTTCATCTACCAATTTTTTATCGGTATTGATAAATTCTGAGAAAGGGTTTAGCTGATTGAAGACCTTTTTTCTTGAAGAATATTGAAGGGTTACCGCCAGTCCTCTGGATGCCCCGGCTATCAGGCGGAGTTCAGTGAGCACATGGGAAAAAAGCATTTTGCGGTCGCTCTGCTTCATCTGGTTGATGTCCTGCATAGAAAGAGCAAGTCCGTACAAAAAATTCAGCAGTGCATGTGCCCGATCCCCCATATCCAGCTCTGCCTGTATGGCCAGAACGGAAAGTATAGAATCGTCCTTGCATAAATCAAAAATCATCCCCTGGCTTTCGGTAATATCAGCAATCAATGGATAGGCTTCGATTCCGATCTGCACCGCATCAATGGCAAGTCCCAAAGTCTTGAACCGGGACTGGATATCCCTGTATTTATTCTTTAATCTTACCATCAGGGTTTTGTTTGCCTCCTCATTTGCAGTGGATCCCGCCTGCCTGTCCCTCGCATCAGACTGTTTTCCGTGTTCTGTTTTGCTATTACCCACAAGCTGGTGCAAAAGCCCGACATTCAACTGCGCATGAGCAGCTATTGATATGAAAATCATAGCCGTGAAAAATGCTGCGCTTTTCATTGCTTGAGCATCTTGGCATTCCTGATAATATCGTCCGCTATGCGTTTATCAATATTGATATATCCTGCATAAGGGTTTAGGGAATTTAAGATTCCGCGCTGCTTTGCCCAGTACATCGTACGGTACATGCCATAGGCCACTCCGCGGAGGATGGTAAGTTCTGTGACGATCCTATTGAGAAGCTTTGCCCGTTCACCGGAATCCATCAGCGCGTCCCTCCCGTCTTTTAATACAAAAGAGCTAACCTCGGTAGCAAGGTTGATCGAACGGGTTTTGAACTCCCTAGCACCTCCTTCGGCAAACAGCAATAATACCGGGTCACCAGAGGCTAGATTAATCGCCTTATTCACATCAATGACAATATCCTGAGAAATCGCATAAATATCCTTAACAGAAAGCAGAGACCTCATTACTCCTGAAACCTCAGATAAGCCTCTGTAAATAGTGGATTGAAGGTCATTTACAATTCCAAGCTGACCAGTTACCGCGAGCTGTGCCCTTTGCACAAGAGTAAGGTTGTCGCTGGTTCGGGACAGACCGCTGTTCATCACCCCTGCATGGGCAGCCGTGGCCGCAGCGGTTGTTGGGTCAACGTATATTTGTGCGGAGGCCGATTGCACGAAGATTCCAAATAAAAAATAGATGAATATTTTTCGCATAAAAATAGAATTTAACTTGTGATGGATGAATTGACTTTCTTGACAAATTCGGGAAGAGAGATTGCGCTCATTTTCATATCGGCAACGAAATGTTCCAGTCCCAGAGGATAAGAACCGTAACGCTTGACATAAGATTCGACAGCAGTCTTTTCGGGTTTTTCGGTTGTGAAGGTTAAATACTGAAAAAGCGACACTTCAACGCCATAGACCTCCCCTATACTTCCGCGCTTAATGTAAACCTCCTTGAATTTCCCGCGTCCGGCCTTATTTTCAAGCGCATTGATGGTAAATATCTTTCGCTGCTCTACCTCACTGAGCGCCAGGAGCTTTGCTACCTCTGCATAATTCCCCCTGAACTTGGATTGATCGAGCAGGCAGATGGTGTCGGAACTGGCCAGAATGGAATCCTTTATTACAGCATTTCCGATAATATCGCCCAGTTCCTGCGTCACCACAATTGGCTCTCCCCAGAATTTCCTCATCGTTTTATAGAGGTAAAGAATGTAGTTAGCCATTAGCGGAGATGCGATTGCCTTCCACGCTTCTTCCAAAATCATCGCTTTTCGCTGGCCTGTACGGTGCCTCATTTTCTGCAGTACCAAATCCATAATCACCAGCGTCACGATTGGAAAAAGAACCCTATTTTCCTTGATTGAATCAATTTCGTAGACAATAAAACGCTCTGTAAAATCTGAGAGATCAGCGCTTTCGTTGAGCAGCCTACCGTACTCTCCGCCAAGACAGAATTTTTTAAGTACATAACGGTACTCATCAAGATCGAAACTGATCTTCTCATTTTCCTTGATCTCCGAAATCTTAACGATCGAATAATGGTAGAAAGAATCAAAACACAGCGCATAATCAGCCTCTCCTAAAAAGAAGTCTGAATAGTAGGCCGAGAGTACATTTGAGAAAACCGTATCCTCAATCTGCGATACGCTTCCCTCTGCACCCTTTAAAAGAAGTCCGATAAGTGTTTTGAGGAAATCCTTCTTTTCGATGTTATATTCTGCTTCAGAAATAAGAAAGGGATTCATCGTGATCGGATTCTCCTCGGTATAGGTGTAATACTTTCCTCCAAAATAATTGCATAGCCCGGAATAGGAATGTCCTACATCAACGATCACGATGTCGTAATTATAAAGCATATACTGTTCAAGCAGGCTGTTCATAAAAAAGGATTTACCAGTACCAGAGCTGCCCAGAACAAATTTTGAACGGTTGGTAATCCTGCCAGATTCCATAGGAAGATCTGCTGGATCTATGCCTACAGGGATTCCTCTCCTATCGGTAAAGCGCATGAGAAACTTGGAGGGCTCATCCCGCATCAGCCGTTCCTTGTAGAACAGGCAAAGGGCCGCATCCGAAGTGGTGAGGAACCAGTCGTATTTTTTCAGTTCCACTGCATTTCCAGGCAAGGCACTCCTAAAGAGTTCCATCTGGTTATAGGCATTCTTGGAGGGGATAATCCCCTGCTGAAATAGGGAAGCTTCAATAAAGTTACAGCTGGTATCCAGAAGTGGAAGTTCGCAGCAGACCAATAAAGAATAGTGCGCATTGACGAGCAACTGGTTTTCCCTTGCCACATCTATGAGCAACTTATCAATATCCTCCACACACATCTGATTGGCTGGATCAGGAACTCCGGAATGCCGCTTGCGTTTCAGCTGCAGTTTGTTCAGGGTAATGCCCTGGGAAGGAATTTCAATTAATTGGTTATAAACAAGACTTTCAATACCCGGAACTGATGACAGGAAAGAAAGGTTGTCCATCGGAAATTCCTGTAGTCCTTTCCCGTCGTTCGCCATTAAATATGGCCCAATGGATTCAGGCATGTCAATGGAATCGATATTGACCAGGCTCATGCAGCGGATCACCTTTTTCCCAATACCTATTTCAGTATCCCCGGCCCTTAAGTTATTGAGCGAAAAATGGTCTGAGGAGAAATCCATGGCAAGCATCCGCGAAATATAGCGTTCTATCTCACCCTGGGGCAGTACTTTTGGTGATACCGATGCTCCTTTCAATAGTTCACAGACCTTGGCAATATTGGATACAAAATCCAAAAGGGCTTTCCTGTCATAAACGTACATTGCCCTTCGTTTGACCTGACGGGTTATAACCAGATAACTAGAGTGCTCAATATATTCCCTCCCTGAAAAATGCTCATCGTATTTTTGCTGAAGGGGTTCACTTTGCACTTTCGCCTGATAAGTTCTTTTAGAGAACACATCCTGTTTCTGAATGATATACCCTTCACTCAATATCTTGATCACATTGAGAAGCAGAAGATGAAAGGCCTGGTAGCCTGCCGGATCAGCGGAATAAATAAGCACCGGATTTTCGATAGAAAGAATTACTGAAAAATCGCCTGACTCACCATAAAGAACGGAAAGTCCGCCTATCTCTTCTATTCCGGCATATGGCAGTTTAAATTCCTGTTTTCCCATAACCTCGCCTTAAATAAATACGATGAATGAATATCTCCCTGGATCTGGTCTTATCATGAAGACCGAATGCCTGCTTGGAATATGTGTAGAGGAGCCCACCGGCTATTGAAAGAATGGTTAAGAGGCCACCGATATACATATTGAGGAGCGCACCGGCTAGGCCTCCTGTGACCAGCCCAAGACCTAAGGAAGAAATTCCATAAGCAATAAACTTCCCTTTGAAACCGCGATAAACAAGGGGCTTTTGAAGCCCCTTGTAAACTGGATACATCCTCATGCTATACGCCAAAGAAAGCCTTGATCACTACCGATACCAGAACCAGAAAAAGGCAGGAACCTCCCCAGCCCATAATTTCTTTGTTGATGTCCTGATCTCCGGAATTCCATTTGATGTAGACACGTACCCCGCCGATAATACCTACCACGGCACCAATCGCAAGGGTGAGTGTAGAAACCGGATCTACATAAGAGGTCAGCGAGGAAGTCGCCGCATTGATTCCTGTTGTTCCTCCCCCAGTCTGGGCGGAAACTGCCTGCACTAAACCCAATAGCGCGGCCAATGACAAAAGTCTTTTGCTTTTTCTTGTCATAAAAAAATTGATTTAAATTGAATAAAATTGTATTTACAGTCCGAAAAGACCGCGGAGGAATACACCGATGAGAGATAAAAAGAGGCATGAAAAGAACCATCCCATAACCTGCGCATCAATGTGGTGCTTGCCCATCTGCCAATTGGCATAAACCCTAAGTCCACCTAGGATTCCTGCGATTGCGCCAATAACCAGTACCAGATCCGAGAGCGAAAAATACCAGCCTTTCACCTCTGCCGAGGCGGAATAAAACTCTGAGATTCCTGGTTGAGCATTAGCGGAAAAAGTAGAGAGCAAAAAAAAAGAAGCTGACGCTGCCCTTAAAAAGAATAAAGAAAACCTCATGGAGTTTAGTAAGGTATTGCCCGCGTATGTTCGATGAGGTTGTCTTTCGCAAGGGAAAAAAGCTGTTTTAGTCCAATGCCTCCACTTGAGCTAATTGGACCTGTTGGCAAATAAGGGGCTGGTTTCTCCTTTTTTTCTGAATCCGTAGGCACAGCCTCCTCAGCTTTCTCTTCCAGGGTAATCAGCTCAGGGGTAAATGTTTGTGCAAAGAAAAGCTCGTCTTCCGGAGTTTCATTCACACCAACTCTTTGAGATAGAAAAAGATCAAAAAATAAGTTCAGTAAATAATAAACCATATATACAATAAAGATTATGGTCAAGAAATTAGTCCAGCTCATGGGTCATATTTTTTAAAGTTTGAGAAATATATTCGTTTAACCAGGGATGGCCTTTTAAAAACTGGTGGAGGGAAAAAACGATTACCCTGGTCATATCAATATTCGAAGTAATCTTTAGTTGCCTAAGCTTATTCATTGTGCGCTTATCAATGCGGATAAGGATTTTCTCCTGCCCATCCATATTAAAGTCCCGCAGGGATGAGAGAAAGCTAGCTAGCCGCTTGGTATTCACGACCGTTTCTTTGGATTCAGTTTTTTTTACACCAATCTTTTCAGCCCCATGACTGGCCTGGGATTTTTCCGGCAATCCCTTTTCCTCTTGGATCCTTGATTTCAATTGATCGGCAAGGGACTTGATTTCGCTCATGATGATATACCTCTCTTCATAAAGCTGCCATAGATAAAGTCCATTGCCGGCATAAAAACTTGAATTAAAGAGGCCGGGACATGGATGGTTCCTACCCGCTGAAAATCGATGCGGTCAGAAATACCGGGAGAAATCTTTCCAAATCTGGATAGTACCTTGTCTACCTCTTCCCTGGTTTCATACTTTACGGTTGTTTTAATCCTATTTGGCACATACACCATGGGTGATAAATTATTGATCTCCCGACATACAAGCGAAAAGAGCACTGTACTGTCTACAGAAAATTCATCATAATTAAACGGGCAGATAATGAGTTCCGCGGAACTGATAATGGGAATCAATAGATCATCGTCCATTTTACCCGGAAGATCAATGAGCACAAACTCATCCCTATTTTGGTTAAGCAGTTCCAGCAGAGCCGGGAAGTACTTAAGATCAGAGGGAATAACCTCGTAGAGGGGATCGTTCTCAAGAATTTTTGCCTTTTCAAACTTGCCTGAAATCGAAGCCTGGTAGTCCATATCCAGAACGGTAACCTTCTTTTTTTTAAGCATTGAGAGGAAATAGGCCAGTAACAGGCAGAGTGTACTTTTACCTGCTCCCCCTTTCTGATTTCCAATTAATATAACCATAAGCATAAAAATTTAACGTGTATTGGTTCTTGCTTTTTTTTGCCTGCGCCTATTCCGTCCGAGGATCTGCTCATCATCAATATCATCAGAGATATCTATATCCAAAGAGAATTCGCCAATGGATATACAATCATGCATTTCAACCTCGTCAGCAGGAAATATTGACTCTGATGGATTTTCAAGGAGCATCTCTTCCTTTGGAGAAAACTGATTTTCATAAATACCCTCCGAAATGGGTATTGACGTTTTTACTTCTTCGGTTTGGCGTAAAGTCTCCATAAATTTAGTTATGGACATAATATCGCCACCTTTAAAAACTTCCTTGGTGGAATGGTCTAAAATGGTATAGCCATATGGCGGCTTGTCACCTTTAAAATGAAATACAAACTGAAGGCCGAATGAAGAAGATAATTTTTCGCTTAACTCAGAGTTATAGAATATTACTTTTCCTTTCTCGCCACCTGGAAGATCTTCCCTGATCGCTTGAATTCTGGAATCGGTAATTGGCCTATACTTTGCAAAAATCTGTTTTAACTGTTCCTTTCTTTTCTGATCAGGTGAAAACCGGGCAATTTTTTGTTCTATTCTGGTTAAGTTTATACTGCCTACTTTTTCACCATACTTTGACAGATCAAGCGTATCCTCCAGAACTTTTAATGCATATCCCTGTCTTTCAAGCAACATCATAAACTGCGCCTTATTGGAGAAGCTGTATTGAAGTGCCCTCGTCAAAGCTTTTTCAGCAGCATGTTTCTCATCATTACCGATAAGTTTATTCAGTACCTTATAAGCCCTGATCTTCTCAAAGCTGTCGGAAATCTTTTTCCCTTCCAGGTCTATTCTTGAAGATACCATATGGATGTGATTATTCTGCGTGTCCTTGTGGAAAATGAGAAGATACGGCTGATTTCCATAACCCATGCCCTCTAGCCAGCCTTCGGCCAGTGTAACTAGTTCCCCCTTGTCCAAGCTTCTGCCCTTTGAAGATATCATTGCATGAAATTGCGGATATACAACCCTGCGGTTTCTGCTCGCTAGGGATGAGAGGTAGTTTATATAATCTCCAGGCCTGATCTCAGATAGCCCTTGCAGCGCCCCAAAACCGGATACCTTTACCAGTTCTCCCTTATTTTTTTCAACTTTATTGGTATTGTACCTAACTGCCCTAAAAGTCTTTGATTTCCAAAGAATTTTCACAATCATAAACTAAGCCTTTAATAATCTGAGTAATTCCCTGGTTGCTCTCTCCATTCCTCTAAATATTGAAATGTAATCAGTAAAAATCGTGTTGAACTGAAGTACAATTTCAGCAGAGAGCATTCCTCGTTTATTTAAAAAGTTCGCATGCCGGGCAAGCTGGTTAATGTTGTTTCCTGACCTACCGATCTCTGCACCGATCTGGTTCAGGTGTTTTAAAACTTCGACAGCATTGATTTTATTTGAAACCGCAGAGGAGATTAAAAGCCTTTGCCGCAAGAAATCACTTTCTTTCAATCCAAGGGAAAGCCAAAGGTTTCGGAGTAAAGCATATTCTTCCTCGGTAAATCTGGCCTTAATGAACCTGGTTCTTTTACCATCTAATTTTAAAGGCCTCCCATTCTTTTTCTTGGTCATATTCAACAATTAAGGGACATCCTCCGAAGAAGAAAAAACTAGTTGCGACGTTTTTTCCATCCCGCTACGCCCCCAAGGCGAAAAAAAGCGGGCAAGTTATAGGGTTTTTGAGCAACAAAAACACAACTTGCAGGCTAAAAAACCAAAATACACCAACTATAACGAAAGGATAAAAACCAAAAAACTTAAGCTTGGTTTATTAGGATTTTGTTAAAAAGTATTCCGGCAAAACAGAAAGCCTAAAGCTATCTTTGCCAGATGGAGCTGCAGGAATTAGAAGAGTTTTTCAAGAATTGCCGGAGACCGGAAATGCCGGTGTTTTTAAATGAGGCAACAAAAGTAACTGACTTTGATTTATTTCTAGAGAGCCATTTCGGGCCACTTAGAGCTAATCCGGAAAGTAAAATCAATAAGCCACTATTAGTAAGACTAAAAATGATGAAACTTATCATTGAGTTTAACTAGCTAAACATATATCCACATATTTCTATATAAGAATATCCACATATACCGATAGAGACATATTGATATTTAAGCATATATAGATAATTATATCTATATAGCTCAATATTTACATAGTTATATATTCATATATCAACGTGTTATACCAAAACCATTCTCTACACTAAAAGGCATAGGCTTAACAATAGATTTTTCAATTTGCCTTAGATCAGCCACAAGCTTTTCATTATAATCCTTAAACCCTGCATATTTGAACGAACAGTCTATACTTCCATGTACATCTCGGATAAATTCCTGCGCAGCAGATTTTCCTGCTTTATCATGGTCAAAATAAAGTTCAATAGAACCAAACTGGTTTGACCTACCCTTGGCAGCCTGTAGAAACGAAAGGGAATTTAACACCAATATGGATGCAGGATCCTGTGGATGTTCGACTTTCCAGCTCAGAAAATCAAAGTAACCTTCAAAGACACCTAGCCTGTCAACAGCCCCCTGCAAAAAACTCATTCCCTTGTGCCCCAGGCAACCCTTAAAATATTTGTTGCGTACCTCCCAGCCACCATTCTCATTTGGCCATGCAGAAGCAAAGTAATTCCTGCGCTTATTGCTGCTGTCCATGACCGAATAATAAAGTTCATATAAATAACCACCTGCAACGCTTTGCACTCCCCTGCCTTTAAGATATGAGCTGATGACATCGTTGCCGATTGATTCATTTACTACTTCTACTTCATATCTTGGAACTTTGAAGGGCAAGGGCCTTCGGGAATTATCAACAGGCACATCCGCGGTTCTCTCAAGGTTTATTTTTGCATACTCTACGATTTTTTTAAGAACCTCAGGAAAGCTTGAGGGATACCAATATGCAAGGCCAAAATCGATTATGCTTCCGCTTTTTATTCCCGATACTCCTGCACCGCCATGGTCAAACCAGACCCCCAGATTATCATTTACACAAAGTGAGGCCGTATATTCTTCACGCAACATACTTAGAAAAAAATACTCTCCCCCCGATACTTTCTGGGGACTAAACCCCAAGTTCTTCAAAAGATCGAGGAGCGACACTTTCTCCTTGATCTCATTAACGTTTAAAAAAGCTGACATACCGATTTAGTTTTAGAATTTTCAGAAACAAAAAAGGGGCTTATCGCCCCTATAAAATAGAACCCAAAAAGAAGGGCCTCTATATATTGTAATTTCGGAACTACTCGCGTCGATTTCTACAAACCGGACTTATCGTCTGCCAATGCGCTTTCACCTTTTTGACGTCATCTCAAAGCTTCGCAAAATTCCCTTCAATTTAAAGGGTAATGTTTCATTCCTGAATGTCAAAGACCAACTCTTTTGTTGGCTCAAAATTCAGTATGTGCAAGACGTGTTATTGACACTATGAAAATAGTGTGAACGATTTTTATAAGGCTATTTTTGCCTTGATCTGAAAGTTATTTATTGGAGATCAGATTTGTTATAAATTTTACATTCATCAGTTTAGTTGATTACTGATCCATTTTTATTAAACAGAAGAGAATTTCATTAAATCACTAGCATTTTATTTACAAAAACTATAACACTTTTATTTAGGTGTGTAATTTTTTTAATCTGGATTATTTTGAGGATATCCTGCGATATGAGAAAAATTATACAAAGTGAAATTGGCAATTTGGTTGATTATCAATTAAACTTAAGTTTTCTGGCAATGTGATCGTTTATGGCATTTCTCATACTGTCTAAATAAACAGTATATCCCTTGCTTTTCCTTCTAGAGATATCAATGAACTTGCGATAAGCGACACCCAGATCTACATTTAAGCTCTTTTCAAGAATATCAACGACCTGAGAAATATCTGCTTTTCCATTATTCAATGACCCCATAAAATATATGCCATAGGCAAGTTCTACAAGCTTCACTTTATCGTCTGTCCATCTCAGGTTTGAGTTTTTTGACAACAATTGAAATATTGAGGATTCTGGGTCGCTGTATAAAAGTCTGATGCGTGTCAATAAAAACTCCCGCAAATGTTCATACGCACGGAATTTAGCAAAGGTATAATCTCCCTTTGTCTCGAATTCACTAAAATTCACTGCGGGAAGTATGTTCTGCCTATTACGCCTTAAAAAGTATTCTTCATCTAGTGCGCTCTGGTCATTGAGATAATATTGGTAAAGAAATTGATTTTGTTCGAAATATCTTCTTAAGAAATCTATTTCCCTTATGTAATAATTTCGGATTGCCTCGTCTGTATCTACTGGAATATTCGAGACAATATTGAACTGTTCTACAATAAAAATTTTCCAACTGTAAAACTTGGGCTTGATCTGTTTAAAGAAAAATATCTCTTCTGCTTCCGAGGAAAAACCTAATCGGTTTGCTAGGGAATTTAAACGGATTGTGCCGCTTTCTATCATTTCAAGGGAGGAGGATAACCTAAGCAGATCACTTATAAGTTCATTTTTTCCAGCATGAAGCTTAGAGGTCATTTCCAGGTACAGCTGTTCAGATTGGGGGATTAACATACACAAAGGATTTAGATGAAAAATAGGTTTATTTTAGGCAGCTAAAATTCAGCCTGCGTTGCTGCAAATTGAATTATTGCAGGCATAGAATCAAGTTAACTATCAGTTGCATAATTGATCAACCCCCTTTGAATTCATTATTTGCAGATAAATTCTAAAGACAATATACGTCGGTTTTTACTTTTGAGAATATGTTTGTCAGCCTAATCAAACTATTCGTGTAACCACCCAAGGCCTCGGTGTAAAAATCTTTTTGACAGGTAAATTCAGTCATAAATTGTGCTAAAAATCAGCTATGAATTACCAATTTATTTTTTTTGAGGAACATCTCACAAGCCTGCAAACGAAAAAAAGTTTTGCAAAAAATTTTGCAGTGGAGTCAAAAAAAAATCTTGAACGAGAACATTCCAGACTGACCAGAGCCTTCAGGGATATGGCCGTTGAACTAAATAATCATAAAAAGTCAAAAGCATATTTAAATTTTCACCAACAGAACTTAACCCTTTTAATGGATAAGACCAGTAGAGAAAAAACGCAAAGGGAAAAAGATCCGGACCACACGATTATCATAAGCACTCTGAAAGCACTGCTGGACATAATGGAAGAATTACTAATCTGGATGAAACAAATCTTTCCGGAAATATTCAATTATAAAGGCAGGATACCTATAAAAATGATTGAGTCAGAAATTTCCGAAATTGAGAATGATTTGAACTTAATCGTTGGAGAATTTGAAAAGAAGAAATTGGATCCTAAACTGATGCAGGTCACAAGATCGGTTTTGGATATAAGTCAGATAGTCAGTTTTAAAGATCTTAATTTTTGGAAAGAATCCTGCGATAAAATCCATCAAGATCTTATGTTGCTTGATTTGATTGATGAGTTTAGCATTATAAAAATTTTCATGGGGCTTGGAATAAATCATCCTGACTTATTTTTTTATGCCAAATGGCATATTTCAAAAGAGATTGAGCATAAGACAACTTTAGGGGAAAAAATTTCTGCAGTCTGTTCCTATCGGAAAGAGATAAGAGTGTTATACAGAGAAACCCAAATGCTCCAGTTTACAAGGAAACCCGATATTCAGCGCACTATAAAAAAATTCCTTCGAGAAGAACTCCTTTTACTCCGGGCTATGGAATTCGTGAATCATGAAGTTGAGGAAGCGGGAATCATGAACGCCAACTATAAAGTTTCCTTTTCCGTTAAACAGCTGGCCTTTTTTGTCCATCTTCAGATGGAGACCGGGATAATAATATGGCAAAGGGCAAAATTCGCGCACCAGTATATTGCAAGGCACTTTAGCACGGTGGAACGCGATTCAATATCTGAAAAAAGTGCTAGAAATGCCCACTATAATCATGCTAGTGAAGATATTAAGAAAGTGATCGCAAAGCTCAGTGAAATGCTAGCATTAGCTCAGGAAAGATATTGAAATTGTGAGAATACTGCGAATCTTGCAATTTGATGAGGGGTTGCAAGACCATAAAATTTCTGCAACTTGACAAAGTTTTCAAATAGCCGTTCTTTATCCCTAAAAAGATATGGACGTAGAAAACTATTCACAGAAACTAAACGCATTTCACTCACTCTCGCCTGGACTCAAAGCATACATCTCAACCATAGCAAAAAAAACTGCATACAAGGCTGGCCAGACAGTGTTCTTGACTAGAGAAGATTATAATTTTTATCCCTTGATTGAAAGCGGGTCATTGCGGCTAATGGCAATCGATAAGGATAATGACGAAGAAATTGTTATCCGAACCTACAATGCTGAGGAATTCCTTTATCATTTCCCAAACGTTATGCCAAGGTCGAGATTTGAACTTTATGTAGAGTTTTTAGAGGATTCTTATTTGATAGCGTTTAGCGAAAAGCATTATTCGAACCTTCTGAAATTATTCCCTGATGCGTACCTCTTGAATCTATCCTATACAGCCTGGCATTTAAACATACAGTTGGAACTTCTATTCGGCAACAATAAAATTCCTGATAGGCAAGAACATATATGACACACCTTAAAGTTTACCCTAAATCATATTTAAATGAAACGACTCATCGAAAAACTGCAAAGTCTTCAAAATGCAAGCGAACCTTTTGTAAGCCAACTGGCGGAAATCTCTGTTCAGAAAACTTTCAACAAGGGCTTACTTATTAGCACACCAGATCATTCATACCCAGAACTGTATTTTATCGAAGAGGGCCTTGCAAGAGGGTATTTTATTTTCGAGGGGCAGGAAAATACTTCCTGGATATTACAGAGTGGGTTTATTTTTCCGACTACGTCGTTTTTTTCCTTCACTCACACAAATGAGTACGTAAATTTTTTAAAAGACAGTTCCGGCTATTCAATAAGTCTATCCCAATGGAGTGAACTTGCCAAAGCAAATCCCCAATTTCTAATGATTCTTCTGGAAATCTATGAGGAACATTACCGTGAAATTACGCAAAGAGAACAAATGCTGAGGATCAGACATGCGGAAACAAGATTTCTCTATTTTCAAGACAGGTATCCAGAATTAATTAATCTTCCCATTCATAAGATTCTGGCTTCCCTTCTCGCAATTGAATCAAAATACCTCTTCAAAATAAAAAGGAAATACCGCAGATGACACGGTAGGGAATCGCATTATTACACAAATAGGTGTACGATTATTTCTTTTCCCAAGGGGTGCAAAAAGAGTAAAAATTGCCGAATTCGGGTAGTTAATATTATTTCTGTTGTTTCGAACTTTAATCCACAATCAGATGGGTTTTTAATAAACAAAACATGGAAAATATTTATTCACATAAACGGACGCATATAAGCTATAAAAGCTTGGTATCAAATCTAAATACCGTTGGAATATTCCTGCTGACATTGCTATGGTGTTATGCAGTTTTTGCAAAGCTCGCAGATCTAAAACTTTATCAGCTCCAGATGAAGGATCAACCCTTTTCTGAAGAAATACAACGCGTACTGACATATCTGGTCCCGGTTCTTGAGCTGACCGCTGCTACGCTGCTGATTTTTAATAAACACAAATGGGGACTGTGGCTTTCCTTGTCCCTGATATTGGGATTTACCATATATATCACATTGATCCTAACCCATGTTTTTCCTAATGCCCCATGCAGCTGCGGTGGCTTCATTTCTAAGATGAGCTGGAAAAGCCATCTCTACTTCAACATGCTTTTGTTTTTTATAAATATGGGTTGTCTTATTAGAGTTACCAAAAAGGAAAGGAGGTTAAGCGGCAAAGAGTGAAAAATATAATTCCAAAATTTAATGCATTCAACAGGGCATGGTGCCCAAATCTTAAACTAACTTTTTCGCTTGTTTTTTCGAAGTAAAAAGCATCCTTAAATTATGTATACAGCAATAAAAAATGTAAGCAAAGGCCTAATGGCCGCCGCTTTAGGATTAGTATTAGTATTTGGTGGTTCTGCATTCAAGGCAGATAGCAAAAGGGTACAATATACGTTTCAGTATACCGGTAGCGATAAGTCCCGAACTGAGGTTGAAAAAGAATCTAACTGGACTTATAGTCCTAACGCAGCGGGCTGTGATGAAATTCAACAAGAAGCCTGTCTTATACGAGTAGATGCAAGCTTTGTGAATACAAGTGGCACCCCTACGCTAGACCCTTCACTTAACTTAATCGCAAGTCCCCACACATCAACACGTGCTTATGTAGTATCCAGTGATGATGGAGACATGGACATCGAAAACAAAACTGCCCAATAACCTAAGGGTAAAATATGAGGGGGAAATGAACTCCCCCTTATAGTTTAGTTTTGTGGCATGCCTGAAGATTCAATAATATCAGTGGGCAACGGCAAAGCATAATATCGTGAATCTGGCGCAAGGGTGAAGACTTGACTTCCGAGAACCCGTCTTAGAATTATATTTGCTCCTTCTTTGTTGTACCTTTTAAGGTCAGCAAAACGAAGACCTCTCATCAACAACTCCTTCCTTCTTTCTTCACGGATTTTTCTAATAGCATCAGACTTATCGGTTGCAGTTACAGGCGAAAAGGGCACTGTATTTCTCCAACGGGACTTTAATAAAATATTCAATGTTTCCATAGCCCCAGACAGGTCATTGAGCCAGGCTTTACATTCGGCGCTGTTAAGATAAAGTTCATCTGTTGCAAGGCCTGAAAAGTAAATCGTTCCACTTGCGGTGTAATTCCCCTTGAACTGCTGGTATGGCGCAGAAGCCCGGAAAAATGCAGTTCTTCTTAAATCGTTAATGTTATAACTGGCATACAAGGCAGTATCGACTCTAGAATTTGTAGTATTATTGACTCCAAAATTACTGGAAAGTTCTGCATACCAAATCGTCTCCTTATTAAACTTTTTGATTGGTACTGTGCTACTTAGCGCCAGGAGATCACTATCGCCATTGTAATCCATTAGCTTGCTGTTGAATTTGAGTGCTTCCAGTGTATATTTCAATGACGTTTCATATTCATGACGGTACAGAAAACATCTTGACAACAGCGCTGCTGCGGCTCCTTTTGAGGGTCGCATCACATGCTGAGGGTAGTCGGGCAGTAAGGTTAATGCTAAAGTTGCATCTTCAATTATTTTTTGGTAACAATCGCTTACCGAAGAACGTACCGAGGGGACATTAAAGTTAGATGATGTTCTAAGTGCAATACCTAAATCATTGCCAGAATTTTTTTCATCAAAGGCAAGTCCATGTTGATTGGTCAACATCAAAAAATAAAAGGACCTGTAGAATAAGGCGCTTCCCTTGGCATTGTCCCATTGAGAACTGTTCGCTGGCGTTCTGTCTATGCTTTCTAATAACTCCAGGCAAAGATTACTATTAAAAACAGACGTATACGCCAGACTCCAATCATTGGCATGTCGATAAGGAGTAGGCTTCCAGGTATAAGCTTCTTGAGCCCTTACACTTAGCGCATTGTAACTGTTGACTGTCAGGAAAAAATCATCACTTGATGCTTCGCCAAATGACGGAGTTAACCTCAGGTTCATAAGATTGGCATCGTCCAAAAGTCCTTGTACGTCAGATAAAGTATGTGGAATTACCAATTTGGCATTTGATTTAACCTCAAGGTACTTTTTACAACTCAAGGTAAGTAGCATTGCAGTACAAAGTACAATACTTATTGCAATATTATTTTTCTTCATAATTACTATTTCTATCATGGTTTTAGAATGCCCCCTTTATACCAAATGATAACTGGCGGGAAGGAGGTAATATGTTTGAATAATCCGGATCATAACCGAAATGATTCGCTTTCCAGAGTAATCCGACATTTTGTAAACCTGCGTATACTTCAAGATTCCGAAATGGAAATTTCCACTGAACTGTATTTAATGTGTAACCAAATCGAATATAATCAAGGCGAATGTGGTCTCCCGACATCACATTAATTTCAGATTTACTGTAAAATGCATCCCGAACACTTGGTGCAGGGTAGATGAACGAGGGAACATTAGTTACGTTTTCATCACCAGGCTTCTGCCAGCGAGACTCATATTCATAATTTCCCTGCCCAGTTTCTATTAGCGTTGAATATGCCAGTGCCGGTTTTCTGACCTTATAACCTAATTTGTAATTGATATTAACCGACAAACTGAAACCCCTAAATGACAAAGTATTGATCAAAGAACCGAAATACGTCGGACTGGCAGAACCCAGAAAGGTGACATTATTCCCCGTATTAAAAGATTCATCTGCGATAGACTCGTAATCAGTACTGAGTTTACCATTCAAATATCCCTGTGGATTCCCCTTGCTGTCCAGCCCTCCCCATTTATAAGCTGCAACCGCATATAGTGGATAGCCTTCGATTGGAGTAATAGCATTCCCTGCGGTAAGTAAATTGTAAAAAGCTGATGAATTGTCTCTGCTTTTATATTTTGTGGTTTTACTGGTGTTATAACTAAAATACAGGTCAGTTCCCCAACTAAAATTGCCAGTTTTAAGATTTTTGCTGTGAAGATCGAGATCAATACCCTCTCCCCTCATATTAGCAACATTCTTTGTGATTACATCACGTGCACCCCAACTGGTATAGTCATAGCCCGTTATACCATACAAATCCGTTCCTGTTTTGACGTAATAAGAAAATGATCCGGTCAGAATTTGCTTGGGAAGTTCAAAATCCAGTTTCATATCAACCTGCGAAAGCTGTTCCCATTTCAAATCGGGGTTATTTATTGCATTTATCCTCGTGATTGGAAATCCCGTCAAAGCATTCGTGCCATAAGTGGCAATTGGGGACGCAGTTTTCGTTAGGTCTACATTACCACTGTAGCCAAATGTAGTGGTTAACCGCAGAACGGGCAGCCATCTTAAATTATAAAAGGATTCATCTGAAATCTTCCATCCAATACCTGACGACCATAAGGGCTTCCATTTATCATTTATATCAGCGCCAAAAATATTTGATCCGTCACGTCGTATGCTTCCTGACAACAGGTAACGTCCTTTGAAGGAATATGCGAAATTGGCATACATGCTTATAAAACGGTATGCAGTCTGAGTTAAAGTATTGACACTTCCGATCTGGCTGCTAAATCCAGTTAAGTATTGGCGGTAAAGCCCTACCTCGTCAACTGGAGTAAAATATAGTGGGTCGGATTGATAGCCTAATCTTCTGCTTCCACGAGAAGAAGTATTCGCACTCCTTGCCTCAGCACCGAAAATTGCATTGATGCTATGCAAGCCAAAAACGTTGTTGTAGTTGAATTGCGCTCTTCCTGTTTGTGAGTTGACTACCGAAGAAGAAGAATTCAGTATCCCTCCTCTTGGAACCGGATAAGTAACTATTCCCGTAGAGGCATTTACCTGACTAAACGAATTGATCAGATTTCTGGCCGCATAACTTTGTTCATCGGATGTTCGTTCAATATCTGAGCTCTGCCGTTGATATTGGTAATTTACCTGCAGGTTTAACCCTTTGACGATTTGATACCTAAATCCGACGTTAGCAAATAAGTCCTGAGAACGGGAATCGGTATAGTCATGTTTATAATCTTCTGTGGGATAAAATTTCCAGTCTAAAAGTCTACCTTTTGCCAGTGTATCAGTATATGCTGACCGAAATTCTGTAGCAAGTCCTCCAGCCTGTGCAAAATCCAGGTATGGCGGATACCTTCCCCCAGCGCTCAGATAACCATTCGCAGGACGGCCGGTCTTTCCAGTAAAATTTGTATAATAAACATTAGTACTTAGATTTAATTTTTCAAGCACCTTAAAATCATTGGCAAAATGCAGGTTTAATTTACCTGAGGTATTGTAAACTTCCCCTCTATTCTGATCGTATGCTGCAGAAAGTAAATAGGTATTCCGCTCACTCCCCCCTTTAAGATTTAAACTATACTGTTGGAGAATCCCACGAGTGTAGAAATTGTCCAGATAGGATTGTTGTGTATTATTTCCCGCTAATAAATTTATTCTAGCATCAGCCGTTGACTGAGAGATCTGCCCGTTTCTTCTTGCTAGAAGAACTTCTACAACAGGGGTTAATGCCAACCATGGTGTGGTAGATATCCGATCATTAAAGTAGCCCGATTCGAAAAGTTGTTTTTCAAAAGCGATATAATCGCTACTATTCATCTGCCTGATAGAATTAAATCTTGGTAAATCCTGTACCAATACATTTGCACCAAAGGCAATTTGCATAGGTTGGTTTTGTCTGCCTCTCTTGGTTGTAATCACAATTACGCCATTACCAGCCCTTGCACCCCAAATCGATGCAGCTGCTGCATCTTTTAATACAGATACATTTTCTACATCATTGGGATTAATGTTAGATATATCTCCCTCATATATAAAACCATCTAACACGATTAGCGGATCTAACGGACCATTGATTGTTCCAAGACCACGTATAGAAATGTTGGTCTTATTTTGCGGATTGTTATTACTCTTTCCTACCTGGAGCATTAATCCGCTACTTTGACCAATTATCCTTTCTAAAATATTCGACCCTGTACGTTCTCCTAGAGCTTTCTCACTAATAGAGGATATTGTTCCATTAACTTCATTGGGTTTCAATGTTTGGTAACCTGTCTGAACGGTGACCTCCTCTAACTGCTGGGAATCATCGGTCATTTTAACTGAAATGAATTTTTCATTTATTGAATAAATCCTGAAAATTGTTTTATATCCAGTTGCAGTAATACGAATTGTATCTCCAGGGTTTACTTTTCCTAAAGTAAAATTTCCAGCCTCATCAACTATTGTCATATTCTTTCTGGAGCGAACGCTGGCCGGGATTACATTTCCATCAAAGTCAGTAACCTTCCCTTTTAACACATTTGCTTCCTGAGCAAAAGCTGTTATTGCAGAGAGGATAATGATTATCAGAGCCATACAAAACAGTAGAAAATTCCACTTCATTTTTCTAGTGTTGAAATGATTTGCCATCATATTAATCTTTTTTAGTTTTAAGGTTAAGACTTAAGCCTGCGATAAGCCGCGAGACGTTTTCTTCTGTAAGTTGATCCGCGCGCGTAATCGCTTTAATACGTCCATCGGCACCAATCCAGATATAGTGCGGCATTGTATTGACTGGAAAAACGTTCTTTATTTCAGCGCTATTGAGAATTATGGGTAATGCGAAATCTTTAATTTTTGCCTTTTGCGCTGCCAAAAATTTTTCTAGAACTTCTACAGTATCACTTGCATAAGTATTCATCAGTAAAAACTGGATATTTTTACCATATTTTTTTTGCATAGCATCCATTTTCGGAAATTCGGCTATGCACGGCGAGCAGTATGTCGCCCAAAAATCGAGGACGAGTGCTTTATTTCTAAAGCTCGAAAATTCAGCGCTTTTTTGGTTAAAATTTAGGATTTGCGAAAGGGTAAGATTAGGTACTTTATCGTTGATTGCGAGTTGGCGGCTCGTTGCCTTTGCCTGTGCGAATAGAGTAGTTGAGAAGAAAAATAAAACCGTAGTTAACCGAATGATTTTCTTTCTAAGTAGTCTTTCTAGATTTATCTCTCTATTAGCCAATTTAGCAACATTCCTTGTTGTCTGGCCATCCAATTGAAAACAGCTTAAGCTTAAATTCCCATAAGAAGGTGGAACACATCTCTTGGGTTTCTTTATAAGGTCGATTCCAAAAAAAAGGCATGGCAGTGCCCTAGCGATAGAGAATATCGTTTTTTTCATTGTTTGTTGGTTTAAGTTAGTTGATCGGAAAATTAAATGAGGAATCTCAAATATTGAAGAGAACTAAGGCAGGCGCATTATTAAAGAACCTATTTTCTATCATTAACCGTAGGGTTGACCTGCCTTAGCCTGGCATCTTATTCAGGAGAACAGATAACCAGGCTAATTAGGATGATAAATGTCCATCCGAGAGTATAAAAAACAGAGATTTGAGGACCTAAAAAGTAGGCCAGAAAATAGCATGTTCTGCTGAAATTTGAAGAAATGATGATTTCAAATGCTTTCATGGCTAATCTGTGTTAACCGAAAGTCAAACGGAAAAGGGCCGCCTTTACGCTTTATTTGAAGTGAAGGTGTAGGACCACCACCGCCTCGCAGCGGCCGAACTCAAATAAAGCAGGCGACCCAAATCCGTATGCTATACAAAGATAGCATAGGAATTGAGTTTTACCTACCTCTCGTGTTCGAACGTCCTACTTTTCACCACAAGTTCTTTCAGTAATTACTCAATCCAAATTAATGGAAGTTATATTCTATCGTTTTTCTATATCGTTAATTTTATTAAAGCTAAGATACAAAATATTAACCAAATCCACAAGTGGAGTTGACTTAAATCATCAAAATCAGTCACTTGCACATGTAAATGGTAGCACCTGAAGACGAGTTAATTTTTGTTGAAATCTCTCAATTAGATTTTATGTTGATTGAAAGAGTTAAGGCCTTGAGAATTGCCAGTAAAATGACTCAACTTCAGTTAACTCAGAAGATGAAATTAGCTGATGGGTTTATTTCAAAAGTAGAAACTTTTACAGAACGTGCCAAATATAGCATTAGACATATAAACTTGTTAGCAAGCGCTCTCAATTGCACTATACAAGATATCCTCCCCTTGGAGCAGCCAAAATATGACATGGTCATAGTAACTTTAAGGAGAACAAACAAAATTAACAAAGATGGTTCTTTGTCTCAAAAGAAAACCACTGAGGTGATTAAAATCGAACCAAAAGAAAAAAGTTAATTTGGATATGCAAAGTAATTGAGGGATCATTTTTGAGATTACCCTAAACTTTGACATATGGAACAACTTCGTTGCGTCGTAATCGACGATGAAAAACATTCAATCTCGATTCTCTCAGATTACATTGAGACGAATCCCAACCTAAAATTAGTCAAGACTTTTTTTGATCCTCTTATTGCACTATCAGGAATCAGTATCAGAGACAAAATAGACTTTATTTTTTTGGATATAGACATGCCAGAAATTACCGGCATTGAGCTCGCAAAAAAATTAGTCAATCGAGCTCGATTTATTGTATTTACCACTGCATTTACAAAATATGCCATAGAAGCTTTCGAAGTAAATGCATCTCGGTATCTGGTTAAGCCGATCTCAAAACCGAAATTCATTAAAACCGTTTGGGACATTTTAGATGCAGAAAGAAAAAGAATTGAAGGGATACGGATTGCCCAAAAAAAATATTTCTATGTCAGCATCGGCGAAAGGGGACAGAAATTGAAGATAAGGAAATCCAAAATATTATTTTTCGAAAGCTTGAAAAACTACATGAAAATTGTCACTGAAGATGAAGATTATACAGTCTATTTGACAATGAAGGAAGTTGAAAAGGAGTTTTGGGGCACATTGTTCTACAGAGTCCACCGCAGTTACTTCGTAAATGAAGAAAGGGTTGAAAAAATAGCTGGGAACACATTAAAGCTTGGAGCACACATCATTCCGATGGGCAACAACTACAAGCAAGGTTTTATTGAATTTTCTGAAAATAAAACATTAAGATCCGGCCGGAAGTCTTAAGGATTCAAATGTTGAACCAACATTCAACGATGGCTAATCAACGTTTCATTGGAAATAATGATGATACTGGAAGTAGTCGGATCAGTTTCGGACTTTCGAATTGTTTGCTGCGATCTAAAAACAAATACTGTTTTTTTGACCAGTTTTTTAGGGTTCTGTTTCATGTTTTTATTTTGAAACTAGAGCCATTATTTAGCGTAAAAAAAGTTTTTACACCGCGATAAAATGAGGTTACACCAAGAGCAATTATAGCATGACTAAGAAAATTTTCGAATGGGGAAAAGTGCAGCGCTTGCACCTAATTGGATGGGCAATATTCATAACATTAGAGATCGGACTAATCGGACTTTCAATGGGCTTTTTTGGAAAAGCTTTTAATTATGCCCTCCATTATATTCTTAATATTATTCTATTTTATACGAATGCGCATTTTGTGCTTAAGAAGAGTTTTACGAAGCCTAAACCCTGGACAAGGGTAATTATCTTCATGATAATTCAAATCGGCTTATATATTTTTTTCAGGTCTTATCTTAATGACGTACTGGAAGGAACCCATAAAGGATTTAACATCCCAACAATTATTACTAACCATAAAAGTTTTTTTCAATCGCTCTGGAGAGGTTTGTTTTTTATCGTTCTTTCCTGCTTTTACTTTTTATTTTTGCGTTTCAAAGAGGAACGTTTAAAAAGAGAACATTCAGAAAGAATGGAATATTTAAACGATTTGAAAAATAAAGAGATGCAAAATGAATTGCATGTTGCGAAGTATGAATATTTGCGAGCCCAAATCAATCCACATCTGTTATTCAACACATTGAGCTTTTTGTATGATAGCGTTCGAAAATTTAACGAGGACGCCGGAGAAGCAGTTCTTAATCTGGCTGAATTGATGCGGTTTAGTCTTGAGACGAAGGAATCCCCCGAAGAATTTCCCAAGCTGGAGGAGGAACTGCATCAGATTGATAACCTCATATCCCTTAATAAAATAAGGAAAGACAAAGAACAGTATATCAATCTTTCTTTTCCTGAAGAGGTTAAAAATTTTCGCTTTATACCATTGGTCGTAATCACATTGTTAGAAAACATGCTTAAGCATGGAAATTTACAAAAGCCAAACCAACCTGGATTATTAGATATTAAATTGAGTAAAAACGAATTGTCAATAAGTACTTCTAATTTGATCAACACCAGGATCCACCATTCAGGCTTCAATAAAGGAATGGAGAATATTGAAAAGCGATTAGGTTTGGCTTATGGCGATAAATTTTCATTGTCTTACGGAAAAAGGGATAGTAACTATTTTGATGTCAATTTAATTTTAAAAATTTATCCAGCTCTGTAAGTCATTGATATAATGTATTATTTTGTTGGTTGAATTTCGATCCAAACAGGGCAATGGTCACTGGCTCCCTGCCAGCCCCGCACATGTTTGTCGACTCCACCGTCAATCAGCTTGTCTGACAAATCCGGAGACAGCAGGAAATGGTCCAATCTCAAACCGGCATTCCTTCCAAATGCATTCCGAAGATAATCATAAAAGGTATATATAATTTCATCGGGATACAGGGTTCTTATTGCATCTGTCCAGCCCAGAGCCAAAAGCTTCTTGTATGCTTTTTTGGATTCGGGAAAGAAAAGCGCATTATCCCTAAATCTATCGGGATTATAAAGGTCAAGGTCAGTCGGTATAACATTATAGTCACCGATCAAAATTGTTGGGATGCCAAACGAAAGCAGCTTTTTCGAATGGGCGGTAAGCCTTTTGAGCCATTTAAGTTTATATTCAAATTTTGGACCTGGTGCCGGATTTCCGTTTGGAAGATAAATGCAGCCTATGATCAGTCCACCAATAAATGCTTCGATGTATCTGCTATGGTCGTCGGCAGGATCGCCAGGAAGTCCGCGTTTCGTTTCTTTGATTTCCGTCTTAGATAAGATTGCAACACCGTTCCAGCTTTTCTGACCTTGCCAGATGGCGAAATAACCTGCTTCCTTTAATTTCTTCGCCGGAAAATCTTTGTCCTGACATTTTATTTCCTGCAGACATACAACGTCCGGTGACCGCTCTTTCAACCATTTAAGCAAAATTTCGATCCTTCCATTGACCCCGTTAATGTTGTAGGTTGATAGAATCATTCAAAAAGTTCCTGAGATTGCGTAAAGTAAGCTTTGCGCCCACCGATTTTCTCAGACAAAATCTCCTCGCCCTTTGGTGTCTTTTTTAATTCGGCACCATGTACCATCATAAAATCGCGCAGCTCACCTTTGAGTTCGTCACCGTTTGCTTCTGCGATTTTTAAAATCGCCTCAGCTAACACAGATTTTATGCTTTTGTATAATCTCTTTGCCGCTTTATCCGGGATAGCTTTGGCGACTGAAAAGGGAGAAATCCCGGCATGATAAAGTATCTCATCCGAATAGGAATTGCCAATACCGCGAACAAGATGCTGATCCATGAGCAAAGTTTTTATCGATGTTCTCTTTTTAGCCAGCAAATCAAAAAAATATTCCTCCTCCATTTCCAGCGCATCCGGGACGTCGATAGGTTCAGGATTCAATGTGGGCGTTGCTTGCTTTTGAAGATCGATCAATGCAAATGCATCGCCCCCTTCAAAATGAAACCCTAAAATCTGGAAGCGTGGCGGCTCATCCTGATCAATAGAGATCAGTTCTCCCCTGAGCATTAAGTGAAGACCAAGAACCTGGCAACCCGAAAAAATAAGTTGAAGCGTCTTTCCGGAACGCCGGACATCCAAAAGTTCTCTT
Source organism: Pedobacter sp. (assembly GCF_965279535.1). Lineage (NCBI taxonomy): Bacteria > Pseudomonadati > Bacteroidota > Sphingobacteriia > Sphingobacteriales > Sphingobacteriaceae > Pedobacter > Pedobacter sp. The sequence goes on along the minus strand of NZ_OZ257244.1, from coordinate 4,171,176 downwards.
CCTTCCAAAGCTTTTTTCATTTCCTTGGCCGAGACATTAATTTTTTTGGATTCCGTAATTTCCAGCGTTTCCAAAATCTGCCCTTTGAACTTTCGGGTTAGTATCTGAGCAAATACGGTTAAATCTGGTAATTCTGCCATAGATTTAAGCGGATATGTATTTTTTTATTTCGAGGATAGAATTTCCCCGCAACAGTGCTGCGGATTTTAGCTCACCCGTACTAATCTGAAACTGTTCAGCCCAATAGCGGAGTTCCCTAGGATCATCTACATTTAGCTCGCCGTCATTTGTCCCAAACTCCTGTGGTTCCAGGGAATCAAGATCGCTTTCAGTTTCATGTCTGTCGAGGCAATCATCAGAAGTGACGAATTGTTGGGAATTGATGTCCTTTTCCACTTCATTTCCAAACTTTGGCTGACTGTTTTGCTGATTATCCATAACTATATTTAGATTACTGTTTTTTTCTAACCGGGTAAAATTGATCATAAAAGGACTGAACATGATCAGGCGTTGTACTGCTCAGAATTTTTTGAACATAATCCACTACAGGATCCCCGGTGGTACTGTTGCGGAGATGAGCCTTGAGTTTTTCATCCCAGTTGTTTACAGCTTCAGCAACAGAATTCCCTCTTCCAAGTATCGATTCATGGATATCCTGAGGGAGCACACAGAGAAAACCCGGAGATTCACTAAAAATCACTGCTCCAAGTTTTCCGGCAAGCCCATCAAGTGAGACATCTACCGACTTACGCCTTGGCATTTGACTTAATATATTCGGCAATTTTCGCCCTGGAAGAACTTCCCGACGCTTTAGCCAGTTCCTTGTATTGAGCAGAAGTTACCCCAGCCTGTTTTGCTGCATAAGCAACTTCGCTTGCATCGTTCAGATCAACTTTTGAATCTTCTCTGCCATCCTGTTTCTGTTTGTTATCGCTCATAATATTAGTTTTTATGATATAACTGATCTCAACTGAAAATGGTTTTAAAATCTAAACAATCACCCCTAAAAAGTGCTTTATGGAAGCATCCAGCCGTGTTAAATCGAGTACTCGATAGCGGGCAGGTCTTCATAAATAAAGGGCGTTGATGGTTCAAGTGTCGACAAGAACTCTTTCGCAATCGTGCAGGCATCCATTTGTTTGGCAGGAAACTGACTGGATGCAATCTCGGTGATTCGCTCATCGCTTAAATCCCCGAACATCCATTCATAGGCCAGCTCATCATTTAAAATTGTAGGCATACGTTTTTTGGAATTATGGACCTGTTCCATAAGCGGATTGGCCGGCGCGGTAGTGACAGCGACTGTCTCAACAATTTCCCCGGTTTCCTGATCGGTCCACTCCTGATAAATTGCCGCCATGTAGAAGTATTCCTCGTCCTTAACAGAAATGTAGTAAGGATACTTAACGGCAGTTTTCAAAGGCTCTCCTGTTTTTTTGTTCTTCGGAAATACATGGCGCCACTCGTAAAATCCCGTTGACAGCACCAGGCATCTTCGCTCGCGGGCTGCCTTTGCATAAATCGAGGGACCGCCCTTTTCATTTGAAAAAAGATTTTCGGCCTTTGCATTGAGTGTTGTATATCCGATATGCCATTTACCGGCAGCATCTTTATATCCGTTGCGAAAATTCTTTGCAGCCTCGCGGTTTTTAAGGTAGGGAGGCAAAAAACCCCATTCCATCTGCACGATATCAAAGTTTGTCTGCTCTGCATCTCTTTTTAATACCGCAACGGGTGAATAGGCAAAACCGTTATGAACAGCCCTGTCGAGAAACTGATAATTTTTTACCGCCTTTTCAAGTTGAAGGAGTGAAATAAACTCTGCTCTTGAAACGCGTTGACCATTGTAGTAACACATAATTATTTATTTTTCAAATGTTCAGCAATCTTTTTACCAAAAAATTCTGCCTCTATCTGTCTTCCCTGCGGAACAGATGTCCAGAATGGCCTGTAACCATTCGCTTCGGTTACGTTTAGTGGTGGTCTTCCATCCGAGAACTCGATCCTATATATTTCACTGCCTCCGATCAGATGTGAGGTAACGATCATCTTAATATCGGGCAGGACAATCTCAAAAGCCTCTTCTATTTTCATCATCTTAAAAATACAAAATCTTGAACCAAATAGGAAATAGTTAGTTGATGCCTATAATTACAAAATACGGATCATCTGCTTTCTTGACAATCAAGTCCAGGTGCTCCTCGAAATCAACCAGGTTTAAGACCTCATCTTTTAAGAACGTAGTGAAGACTTCCATATCTGTTTCCTTTGAAATAACCACCTCAAGGGTTTCACTGCTCTTCCACTGGGTAGACTCAATTTCGGGATAGGCTCCCTTTAATAGTGAGGGATATCCTTGTCTGGAAAAAGCCTCTGAGAGCTTGGATGCGATATCCCAGATATGAGGCGCTAGTTCTTCATCAAGTGTGTCCCATTGAAGACCAAGGTTTTCATCACGCCACATGCTTCCGATGTATTTGCCATCAAGCGTCACCCCGTAGCATTCGCCTGAAGTTTCTACGACAGCCTCTTTTATCCCGCTGTCGGTGGGGATTTCAAAAATATATCTTTCCATATTCAGTCCGGGCTCCAATGGTTTTAACGGCTTAGCCAATTTAAAATGTTTTTTTGAGAAAATTAGATAAGCCGTAGTTAAGGAAAATCCGAAAATACCGCCAATGATCAGTTCACTGCGGTGTGCTTTTGCCCAGCTAATGACACTTTTTTCTACCTCGCTAAATAGGCTGGTTACTTCTTTTCTTTCCATTTTGTAACAACAGTTATTTGAGCAGATAGGTTTTGAAAATCAGGAAGATGGGATAAAATCGATTAAGAATTATTATCCATAAATAAGATTTTAAGATCTATTTTATCAAGGATAGTCATCACAGTAAGGAATGCAAACTTTCCACCAAAACGGGAATGTTTTCCACAATTCATTTTTTACTAACATTTTTAGCTTTATGTTTGTTGTATAATTTTATAATACTAAATATAATAGTATTTAATTCAGTAAGTCATGAATGCCAAAAAAGAATTACTTCAGAAATTGCAACAGGATATCCTGTTATGGCAGGGGTTTAAACCCCATTGCACAGGCAATGCCGAACGCATCGGACTGGGAGAGATTGAAAATTCATTTCCTGGTGGTGTTTTTCCCAAAAAGGCAATTCATGAATTTATCACAATTCAGCCGGAGCATTCGGCGGCCAGTGACGGCTTTATCGCCGGGCTACTTTCCGTCCTTATGGAAAATGGTGCGGCCTGTGTGTGGGTAAGCACGACCCGGAATCTCTTCCCCGCTTCTTTGAGCTTATTTAACGTAGAGCCTGAGCGCATTATTTTTATGGATGTTCAGAGCGAAAAGGATGTGCTATGGATTACAGAGGAGGCCATCAAATGTGAGGGGCTTGCGGCGGTTGTGGCAGAACTTAACAATGTGAGTCTTATAGAATCCCGCAGGCTGCAGCTGGCGGTTGAGACCAGTGGTGTTACGGGATTTATCCTGCGCAAGGACGGAAATAAAAAGGCGAGCACCGTGGCAACAGCAAGATGGAAAGTCAGCCCACTTCCTTCAGTTACGCAGGACGGCTTGCCCGGGATCGGATTCCCGCGCTGGCAGGTTGAGCTGCTAAAAGTCCGTAATGGAAATCCGGGAAGCTTTATACTGGAATGGGCAGGCGAAAAATTTGAAGAAATTAAGAAAACAGGTAATCAACCGATTTGGTCTGATCTGGAGGGCAGACAAATTGGATAGCTATTATGCAAAGGCGTTTTGTTTCGATATGGTTCCGCCAATTACTGGCTGACTGGCAGCTTATCCGCCGCCCTGAACTAGCCGAGGTGCCTTTTGTTTTCGCTGCGCCCGACCATGGGCGGATGATGATAACCGCAGTAAATCCATTGGCATTTAGCTTTGGAGTTGAGGTCGGCATGCGTGCAGCGGATGCGAAGGCCATATGTCCCGGGCTCGAGGTTCTGGACGACAAGCCAGGCCGCCCGAAAAACCTGCTAAGGGGACTAGGCGAATGGTGTGTGCGCTATTCGCCCTCTGTATCCATTGACGAATTCGGAATGGACGGACTGTTACTTGACGTTTCAGGCTGTCCGCATCTTTGGGGTGGAGAGCGAGAATACCTGAAAGAAATTGTAAACAGGCTTAAAAGTAAGGGATATACCGTACGCTTAGCGATTGCCGATACACCCGGCGCTGCATGGGCGGTGTCCCGGTTTGGTAAAGTTACGCCATTGATTCCTTCCGGCGAACATGTAGATGCTCTGCTCAGTCTGTCTCCTGAGGCGTTAAGACTGGAAGATACAGTTCTTGCGAAACTTCGTAAACTGGGATTCTATCAGATAAAAAGCTTTATAGGGATGCCCAGATCGGTGCTCCGAAGGCGATTCGGGGAAGATTTTTTATTGCGGCTGGCTCAGGCTATTGGAACTGAAGCAGAAGCGCTTATTCCATTAAAGGTTCCCGTAGCATTTAGCGAAAGGCTAGCCTGCATGGAACCGATCAAAACCAAAACTGCAATTGAGATCGCGATTCAAAAGATGCTTGAAAATCTGTGTAACAGGATGCAATCTGAAGGTAAGGGATTGCGAACAGGAATGTTGACAGGATACCGTATCGATGGAAAAATTGTGCAGGTTTCCATTGGAACCAGTGGCGCTTCGCATAGTGTGAGTCATTTATTCAAACTTTTTCAGTTAAAGATCGATCAGATCCGACCAGCCCTGGGAATTGAACTATTTGTTCTTGATGCGCCAAAGGTGGAGGATGTCGATGTGCCCCAGGAAGAAATGTGGTCATCCAAGCCCGGCCTGAATGATAATAGTGTGATCAGGTTTCTGGACCGTGTTGCCGGAAAGGTTGGTGCGCAAGCAATCCATCGTTTTTTGCCTGCAACCAGATACTGGCCGGAACGTGCAATATCAAAGGCAGCTTCGGTAACAGAAAAGGCCTCAAATCCATGGCGAACGGATAAGCCCCGGCCGACCGAAATGCTTAAGGTTCCCGCCCCTATTGAGGTAATGGCGCTTATTCCGGATCATCCGCCAAAGTTTTTTATTTATAAAGGCGTCCGCCACCTGGTTTCAAAGGCAGACGGTCCCGAGCGGATTGAGCGCGAATGGTGGATGGATAAGGGAGAGCATAGGGATTATTATCAGGTGGAAGATGAAGAAGGATGCCGCTACTGGCTTTTCCGTTCCGGACACTATGGTGGGGAACAACAACACAAGTGGTTTATTCATGGATTTTTTGCTTAAAGGAGATGGGTTATGGCTTACAGTGAATTACAGATTACCTCAAACTTCAGCTTTTTGCGTGGCGCTTCGCATGCGCACGAACTGGTTGAACAGGCCGAAATCTTCGGTTATAAAAAAATAGCCATAACCGACAGGAATACCCTTGCCGGAATTGTACGTGCGCATGCTGCCTGCCGTGAGAAAAACATAAAACTAATTCCCGCCTGCAGGCTGGATCTGCTGGATGGAGGGAGCCTGCTCGCCTATCCGACGGATAGGGAAGCTTATGGCAGGTTGTCCGCACTATTGACATTGGGCAATATGAGAGCAGAAAAGGGCAGCTGCCATATTTCCCGTGCCGATGTTTACGCCCATAGCAAAGGGATTCTTTTTGCCCTTGTAATGCCTGGCGCTTTGAACCGTCGCTTTGAATATGAGGCTAGCTTTATCGCCTCAGTTGCAGAATATCGCGACGCTCTAGGTGGTCAGCTTTACCTTGCTGCAACAAGATCTTATTTGGGAAACGACGATAAGCTGATATTTAGAACTTCACAGCTTTCCAAATTTTACGAAATACCGGTCGTTGCAACAGGCGACATCCATTATCACAATCCTTCACGAAGAGAACTTCAGGATGTACTGACCTGTGTAAGAGAGAAATGCACCATTCAGGAAGCAGGGTTTCGTTTGCATCAAAATGCTGAGCGGTACATGAAAGAGGTGGCTGAGATGGACAGACTTTTCAGAAAATATCCAAGCGCAATTCAAAACACGATGGTCATTTCCGAAGCCTGCAATTTTTCTCTTGATGAGCTCAAATATGTCTACCCCGAAGAAATCAATCCAAGCGGACGCAGTCCGATGGAGGAGCTCGAATTTTTAACCTGGAAAGGTGCTCATGAATTTTATGGCGAGAAGATCCCGGAAAAGGTTGTTAACATGATCCATCATGAGATGGCTTTTGTGAGGCAGATGGATTATGCCAATTACTTCCTTTTTGTTGAGGATATTGTTCGTGAGGCCAGATCCCGCGGGATTCTCTGCCAGGGTCGGGGCTCGGCAGCTAATTCTGCAATTTGCTTCGTGCTGGGTATTACCTCTGTTAATCCGATGAAGTTTGATTTGCTATTTGAGCGCTTCATCTCACCCGCCAGAAACGAGCCTCCCGATATTGATGTCGACTTCGAGCATGAGCGCAGGGAAGAAATCATCCAGTATATCTATACCAAGTATGGACGTGACCGTGCGGCAATCGTTGCAACCGTCACACAGCAACACCAGAAAGGAGCCATCCGGGATGTAGGCAAGGCAATGGGGCTATCTGTTGATACAATCAATCGCCTGTCAACTTCAATATGGGAGTTTACAGATGAATGGTTCGAGGGCAAGCGCGTTACCGAGCAAGGTCTAAATCCAAATGATCCGCACCTTAAGAAAACACTTGAGCTTACTTCCCAAATGATGGGCTTTCCGCGGCAGCTCGGTCAGCATACAGGAGGATTTGTAGTTACGCAAGGGAAGCTTACAGACCTCTGCCCTATCCTAAATGCCCGGATGGAAGACCGCACCAATATCGAATGGAATAAAGATGATATCGATGCGCTGGGTTTTTTAAAGGTGGATGTGCTGGCGCTTGGGATGCTTACCTGCATCAGAAAGGCTTTTGATCTCTGCCGGGATCATTACGGCGTGCAATATACACTGGCCAACATTCCCCAAGATGATCCAGAGGTTTATGATATGATCTGCCTCGCCGATACCCTGGGCGTATTCCAGATCGAAAGCCGGGCGCAGATGTCCATGCTCCCTAGGCTTAAGCCAAGAGAATTTTATGATCTGGTGATAGAGGTCGCGATCGTTCGCCCGGGACCCATTCAGGGAGATATGGTTCATCCATATTTGCGCAGGCGCAGCGGCGAAGAACCTGTTGTCTACCCCTCGCCGGAACTGAAAAAAATTCTTGGACGCACGTTAGGCGTTCCGCTGTTTCAGGAACAGGCGATGAAAATTGCTATAGTAGCGGCAGGCTTTACCCCTGCTGAAGCTGATGGCCTTCGTCGCAGCATGGCAACATTCAAGTTTAAAGGAATGGTGAACCAGTATGAGCAAAAACTCATCGACGGAATGATGAACAAGGGATATACAGAGGAATTTGCAAAAAGGATATTCAGGCAGCTGGAAGGGTTTGGGAGCTATGGATTTCCCGAAAGCCATGCTGCCAGTTTTGCCCTCCTCGTTTATGTATCCTGTTGGCTTAAACACTACTATCCTGACGTTTTCGCTGCCGCATTGCTAAATAGTATGCCGATGGGCTTTTACCAGCCGGCACAAATTGTTATTGATGCGCGGAAGCATTCGGTTCAAGTTCGCGAAGTTGACGTCAACCATTCCTTTTGGGACAATAAACTTGAGGAAAAATCAGGTAAGTATTTTACGCTTCGGTTAGGGTTCAGGCAGATCAATGGCATTAGAGGAGATGACATGGACATTTTGGTCAATGGTCGCGGAAGTGGTTATCAAAGTATTACCGCAATCAGGGATTCGGGAATATCGATTGCCACCTTGGAGCGATTGGCCGATGCAGATGCATTTCATTCGATGGGAATAGATAGGCGAAAAGCACTTTGGGAAGTTTCTGCCCTAAAAGATATGCCGGAGGAACTATTCAAGGGGCAACCGTCTGAAAGCATATTGGAAACACAGGTTGAACTTCCGTTAATGGGCAAGGGAGAGCATGTCGTTCAAGATTATGCCACTACAGGACTTTCTCTAAAAGCACATCCGGTGAGTTTTGTGCGGACTCAGCTCGAAATGCTCAACATCAGAACATGCCATCGCATTAATAATGGTTCGACAGATGGTCAGCTGGTGAAAGTAGCAGGACTGGTATTGGTACGCCAGCGTCCCGGAACGGCAGGCGGGGTATGTTTTATTACTATTGAAGATGAAACAGGCTATTCCAATCTGGTTGTTTTTGAAAAGCTTTTTGAAACCTATAGAAAAGAAATTCTGCATTCGAGGCTTCTCATGGTGGAAGGCAGGTTGCAGCGCGAGGGACAGGTGGTGCACGTGATCGTGAGTAAATGTTTTGATTTTACAAAGATGCTCGGCAAGTTGGTGCAACGGGAGGTTGATGAGCTTCCAGTGTTGACCTTAGCCGGTGGAGATGAAAAAAAATCGTCCTATCCTTCACCGAATAAACGTGCTCAGGTTCGCGAGGATGCCACGAAAAAAGTGTTCCATGAGGGCAGGAATTTTAAATAATTGTTTATTGTCAAAAGAAAACAGTAGGTAAAAGCAGGGTTAAAATGCAATCTGTAAGTTTTAATGAGATAATTTGTTAATATTGAGAATTCTAAGGAAAGGAACTTTTGCTTGGACACGCAACTTAATTAACGACTAACTCAAAAAAATGCCAATTACTGGTGAAGATTTCGAAAAACTTGTGGCGCCTTTCTTCAAAAAGTTGTTTCAAGATATGGGCTTTTTAGTCATTCAGGTAAGAAAACAGACAGCCGGCACTCAAAATGGTTTTGATATCAGTGTTTTGTTTTTAGATGAGAATGAATTGGAGCGAGAATTTTTTATCGAATGTAAATACTATGCTTCCGCCAAGCTGGAATGGTCAGAGATTTTCAGTAAACAGGTACAGCTTGACTCTTCAAACCACGATGCAACAGCATTTATTGCACTTTCTCCGTTGAAAAACCTAAGCAATATTGATCATAACATACAAGCAAAACAAACAAAAGCATTTAAATTCCCTGTTGACTTTTGGACACCCGATAAGGATGTTGAAAAGATGTTTGCATTGGATAAAAAACTATATCAAAAAATATACGACGAGCCCTGTTTACTTGTTTTGGACGAGGAAAAGGAGCTTCAGCGGCTCAAAGTACTTGTCAATTTGTTGATTAGCAAAAAAGATCTGCTTAGACATGCAAATCTAATAAAGATCCCTGATGCCACTTCACCCATTAACGGTGATGAAGAAATGGTGACATCACTTGATATCAAATTAAACGCAATATGCAAGTCAGATGATCAGTATCGGATTATCTATCACAAAGCAAGAGCTGACTATAAAGTATATCTCGAAAGTTTAGTTGATGTACATTCGGAGCTTAGAACCAATATTTTAAATTGGGAGGAAAATATGAGACTAAAGGCATCGCGACTTACGCATAACTTTAAGATGGACGATTCCTACACTCCCCAAAAGTTCTTCAGTGACTTTTTTAATGAAGCGGAAAAGGAAATATTAACCTTTTATGGAGAAAATGAACTAAAGGGAGATAAAGAAAAATTATTATGCGGAATTGTATTTGAGTTAGCAGCACAATGCCCATTAGATTGGAGGAAAAATGGAACTGATTAATCACTTAATACAAAATATTACCGAGAAAGGCTTAACACCAAGCATCAACCTGGATAGACCGCTCTTTGTCCAACCAGAAGACCGTATGGAGTTCCGGGCCGCAAGAATTGCGGTAATTCTTGGTATACTTAACACGAAAAATGGATTAAGTAAAAACGTTATTGCATGTGTTGATTTTCTTCTAAGAAATGAAGCCTTCCAGTCTAAATTCATTTTGGAATACTTCAACGGCAAAAAAAATATTGTTGATAAGATTAAGAAATTCGAGACAACACAACAAGTGGAAATTGACTTCAATATTGTCCAATATAAAAGTGTGCCATGGGACATCAGGTTCAATGATATGTTTATGTATTTATATACCAGAAATCTTTTGGCCTATAAATCTGATAAGGATCAAAAAAATATCAGATTATTTCTAACCGATACTGGTAAAACATATTTTGAAAAAATAAAGGATGCATTTCCTCGTGAACATAATTTTCTTGATCTTTTTGGTACAAGCATAGTTGAAGAAAAACTAATTAAAATAATAACTGAAGTAATACCTAATTCCTATTGGAAACAGAATGCCACGTTTGATAATAAATAAACTAATCTACCATATCCAAACTGATGATGGTAAAAAATATGGTGCTGAAATTCCTTTTCGGGATGGTCTAAATATTATTTTTGGACCTAACTCAGTCGGGAAGACAAGTATTGTAACAGGTATAGTCTATGGGTTGGGAGCCGAAAAAGGTTTAGGTGTTTTTAAATCGATACAAAACCCTTTCAAACCGGAATTCTATAAAGAAATAGATAATAAAAGGGTTGCGAGATCTTATTTGTTATTGGAAATCTCCAATGGTGAGGATGTAGTAACGATTTTTCGATACATAGCTGGCGGAGATAATACAATAGCTGCAATAAAATCTTGTCCTGCTGACCAATTCTATACCAACCCAGAATCGGAAAGGCTAATAGTTGTCGGTGAAGGTGTTTTTTCTGAGAACGGCTTTCAAACATTTCTTTTTAGTTTTTTGGGTCTGCGCCAAGTTGAATTACCAACCTATGATCGTAAACTATCCAAATTATATTTCGAGAATATCTTGCCTTTATTTTTTGTTGAACAAAGGGCGGGATGGTCTCAGATTCAAGCCCGTCAGGTCTTAAGGTATAATATCAAAGACATCAAAAAGGTAGCATTTGAATTTCTTTTTGGAATGGATCGTTTTAAAATTCACATCAGTGAGATACGTTTGAAGGAACTTGATTTAGAGCTTAAAAAAATAATTGAAGAGTTATCTGGAAAAGAGGAAAACCTGTTTGTTATATCTGATGGTGAGAAGTCGGAAGATGTACTTATAGTCAATACCGACTCTATTGGTAAAGCCAGTATAAGCGACTACATTAACTACCTTGACGAGCGTTATAAAGTCGAGGCAAATTTGGTAGAAAGTGCGGCAAATCCAGTTACAGACTTTGAAGATTCCAAAATAAATCTTCGCGAGAAAATAAAGGTTGCGAACTATCAGTTGAGGAAAGCTAACGAGAGGCTAGAAAAAATAAGTCTAGAAATAAATGAATATGAGAAATATTTGGAGCGGATACAGCTGAATAAATATAAAAATAAACAGCTTAAAAAGATTAAGGAGGCTGAAACGGAAATAAATATAACCACATGTCCGGTTTGCGAAGCTAAATTGTTGTCTACTGAGGATGACGAATGCAAATTATGTCATAGTGATTTGAGAAAGAAATTGTCAACCCCTGATCAAAATCTGAAGTTTTTGGAAGATGAGGAAGCTACGTTTAAAAAAGTCATTGAAAAGCGATTGTTGGATAGACGCAAGGTTTTTGAACAAAGGAATAATCTAAAAGATGAAATTTCTGGTTTGGAGAAAGAATTAGATCATCAAATTACGACTTTTGCTGGTAGTGACTTTGCGATTTTAAGGCAAAGAATATTGAATGCCGATTCATTATATAAAGACCTCGAACGTTTCAAACGCGTAAGTGAGCGATGGAATGGACTTACATCATTGCGACAGAAAATCAAAACCGATCAGGCTGCTTTAGATAAACTAAAAGCGGAAGTGGACGCTTATAAGCAAACCGCGGATGACCAGAAAACCATCGATACAATAAAAACATTTCTGCAGGAAAACGTAAAAAGCTTAGGCCTTTTTAAGAAGAATCGTGAACTAATAGCTGCGATTAGACTTGATGCATCGGATAACTATACACCATATCTAGACAATTACGACATTTATAACATCAGTAGTTCAAGTGATAACATTAGAATCATCCTAAGTTATTACTTAGCACTATTACAAACATCTATTGAATTGAAAACTAAAGGGAAGATTATTTTTCCAGACATATTAGTACTTGATGAGCCCAAACAGCAAAACTTAGATAACGATTCCCTGATAGATTGTATAAAAGTTATGGCCGATCTGCCGGTTAATTCTGGTCAGATAATTTTAACGACATATAGTGAATTACCTGAAGATAAACTGAAATTGAGTGAATACATAGTGTACGAGATGCATTCTAAAACAGATTACCTATTAAAACCGATTTAAAAATACCTTGAATTTTTATGGAAGTAAACTTTTAAGTAGCTTAATTTCACCAACGATGACAAATTGATGATTTCGCTTAGTCTGATTAGGTTGTTACGAAAATTTGAGTCAATAAGTTCCGCTCAAATTGACCACCAAAACATATTCATTGATGAGAGATTAAGGCCCCAAATTCTTGGATGTTTAATTCGCTGCGGAATCGCCTGGTTAGTGGCTGATTTCGAATCAATGATACCGAAGTTTCCATCCTCTTCACAAATTATAAGAAGCGTTATCAAATTTCGGAGATTTTTAATATCCACATCGAAAATGGAAATTTGAGACACCAGTAAAAAAACCAACTGTATGCAATTTCTCCATGTAACAGGTTACACCGAGGTGTATCTTGAGCCAATCCCAAAAGACACACTTACTTTTGTATCGGGCTATCCTACGGATACGTTGTTGATAAGGCTCTCGAAGATTAATGCCATGCTATTTCAGCAAATGGACAACCAGATGATCGATCCAGAGATACTCAGAGAAGCAGTCTTTTGCGACGTCCCTGGTTTTGAGCGAGTGACGGAATTCCGCCCCCTATTTACCGATGAAAAAAGATGGTTTGCCGAAGGTCCGATTGGTTTGCTGATTATGGACCTACTCAAGAATTTTAAGATGATCGAGACACTGACTCCTATCGAACCTTTGGAGTTTGCTCGAAACCTTTTCAAGACTATGTTAATCTATAATGATCTTTATTATGGCAGGCCGAAGGGAATTGTTTTTGAATCGCTTGAAGGTTTATTCACCATGGAAACAATGCAGCAGGGGTATCTGAGGGCAAAAGGGGTGATGAAAATTGATACCTTTACCAAGTTTCTCTTCATGAGCAAATTTCTTGATAGCGATGAACTGCTTAAAGAAGAAGCGGACATGTATTGCGAGAAGATGAAGATTGAAAACCCCGGGACTTTTGCTAAGTTTTTCCTTGCCGTACTTGGCTCGGCTATCCATCCTCAAAACTGGGGCAACCACATGTTAGACCTTTCTCATTTTTGGCCGGAAAAATTGATGAGGGAATTTGGGGCAGAACCTATGGAATTAGCTGGTAAGGAAAAGGTTTCACTTAATATGGATGTAGTCACCAAGCCATTTTTATTCCTAAGTCCGAAAAAAATTCTCGTCCTCGACTACAATTTTTTCCAGTATGCACTAGAAAATGGTTTCCTGTACTCTTTGTATCACCATAGCTCTGAGAAACTGAAGAGCAAGTTTAAAACCTACGCAAATTTTAAAGCCTATATCGCGCTGGAATTCTTTGAAAAATACCTTGTCGGTAGTCTGCTCGGTGAAATATTTCATAAAAGGAGTCAACAGCTTATCTCCACTGAGAAGTATCAAGATTTTATCGTCCGTGCTTCGAGCTGTGATGTTTTCGTGTTTGAGGTGAAGATGAACGATCTACATCCCAACACCTTCGAAAATTTGGACTATAAGGAATTTACCAAAGAATTTTTGGACAAGCGTTTCCTTTCAGATAAGATAAATGGCAATAAGGATAAAGGGGTAGGTCAGATTATTAGACAGCTTGGACATCTTTCAGAACCGAATAGCGACCTTCGGAACAAGCTTGGCATCACGCGTTCGGAAAAAATGAACATATATCCTGTAATCATCTGCTCAGAGCACCATATGAATATCGCGGGGGTGAATCACTATCTTAATGAAGGTTTTCAACAAAAGAGCAAGAATCTGAAGGGTAATTTCCAGACCATCAAGCCGCTAACAGTCGTCCATATTGATTTTCTGATCAAGTACTTTGGGCCGCTCAGGCGTAAACCTGCGCTTTTTGCCGAATGGTTGAGCGGTTATCATCGCAGCAGAAAGGGGCTTGAAAAACTCTATGATGAGAAAGGAGGCCCAATAACCTATCTTCTATCCAAAAGGTCACTGTTTGGCTACATGGAAATGAAAAAGAATTTCCCAAGCCCATATAAGGCGACTGTAGACGAGATAGAAAAGTGCTTTGATTTGGAGACACAGGGTGTTTAAAATGCACTGGGCATTCGAGGTCAAACGGTATAAAAACGTTAGCTGCCAATGGTTATGCTCAAATCTATACTTTGCAAATAACGCTTATAGCCGCCATTAACTTAATGAAGCGGTTTGGCATAGGCTTAATCTTGGTTGATGGCATCTTCTCTTCTAACTGGCGGCTCATACTTTTTGCCATCCCTGATTGCGCTGCAGATTGAAGGGTTCGAGAATAGGATGTTTTCGATATCGGAGCTTTGAAGGATAAGGCCCTTGATCTTTGTGGTCATAAATGTTAACATATCCTTTCCCCTTTTACTAATAGTTTCCCTATCCCAGCCTTCACTTATGGCTACATCGATTTCATTATATGATCCGGTTTTGAAACGTTCCCTTTTATCTGACCAGCTCCTGTTACCAAGAGATGAGTTTTTCCCGTTTTTAAGAATAGTAAGATTACCTAGGGTATGCAGCAATACCTTTGTTCCATGATAGGCATGCTCTTCGGTCAGGTTTTCAAAAACCGAACTTACCTGCTGTTGCCAGTTGGCTTCATATTCCTGGGGAATAATATGTTCAATGGTTGTTGAATCAAAATCCGAAAGATCTACCTTGTCATTAGTCTCTTTATAATGATATTTAAGGTGTTCCTCATATTCGAACAGAAAATATTTAAGTGCACCCCAGCGGTGGAAACCCTTCGGTCCGCGCTCGTAGCCATATAACCCATTAAAGTAGTTCACCATATTCGCCGTTAAAACTGGAATGTCCAATTGCTCATTCAAACGGGCCATGACAAGCACTGCTGATAGGTTGCCATTATAGATATCCCTTGCCCAGGTAGCAAAGGAACGCTCATCAATTACCCCAAGCCCCTGAATCCGATTACGGAACATGATGCGCTCGAGCTTGTCCAATGCCTGATCCAGTTTCCCTGGTTCCCATTCAAATGATTTTAGTTGAGTGAGAAAAATCTTCATTTCCTTTCCACCATTTAAAAGTAGTACCTTATTTATCATCGGATGACTAGAGTTATGGATTTCGTACCATTTTGGGGCAAATGCAGAAAGCTTCAAGATATAGTCTTGAATTTTTTCATAACTGACTGGACTTTCCTTGGTATTTTCCTCTCCCGAGTCATATTGTTCGGCACGGTTGGAGAATATTTCAAAGACTTTTTCCTCGGCAAGTTTTTCAGAAAAAACAGCATCCTTAGGTGTCCGGACCAATGATAGATGTGCAGATAGAAAGATGTCCTCATCGAGAATCTGTTCTGGATTTTTAGCCAGCCAGTTGTATATGATGCCCCAGGATCTGTTCACGTCATTCCTTAGCGACTTGCGGTCTTCATCCGCCAATCCCAGTTTTTCGGTCAGGTGCATTAGGCGGTTCTTTAGTTTTTCGAGCGTGGATAAAGGCTTCCCCCTGTTGTTCATCGTTTCGAAAACGGCCTGAACGTCAAGATCCTGCTCAATTTCACGAAAATCAAATTTTAAGGCTGTAGTTACCTTCAAAAAGATAATTTCCCGATCTTGACTGGTAAGCGGTTTGATTCTTTGCTCAAAAAAATCCTTGGCCTGGGATAGATTTTTGCTGTACAAGTTAAATTGACTTTCATCAAACACAGTACCGGAATGCTCGAATATTTTATTCAGAAGATAGGCATAGTTCTTGTCTGATTGGAAATAACAGAAACGGTAAATCCTACTGGCACCACTTCTGTTTGATCTGAATATGTATGCTTTTTCTAGGTCTTCCCTTGTTTCATTACAATATCCTTCCCCTGCATATTTTAAAAGTACTTGAAGCAAAATGCTAATGGTGGTCAACCGTTGCTGTCCATCTACTACGTTATAGAAAGTGAAGCCCGTAAGCCATCTTTCGATTTCCTCTGGTTGAGCAGCCTCTACGTAAATGGTTCCAGTATAATGCGGTCGCAAGCATCCATTAATTTCAGAAATCTCCAGTATATCCTCCCAAAGCTCCCGAAGCTGTTTATGTCCCCAGGCATAACCGCGCTGGTAGTCGGGAATCCTATAAATTTTTTGACCGAATAGATCTGAGAGGTTAATAGCTTTCATCGTGCTTTTAAATTGAAATTTAGAGGCCACAAGGTAACCTTTTCTAGTCTTGCAGTCAATGGCAAACAAGCGTTTTTTGCACAAAAAATGAGACTGATAGCCATTGAATATTTTAGTTTCCATGGCCGTAAATCATTTGGTGTTTTTTTCTCTCGGTGCTTTGGAAGGGTGTAAAACGGCAAAGCTTCGGCTAAAGTACAGATGATATCACACCTATTTTTGCATAGAGGAAAAGTCGAAAATCACTTGTCGTTTATCGATTGGAATGGGTGTTTTACCTTTAACAATTGGCACTGCAATAGTCGCTGGCCCAATTTGTTTTTTATGAATATCAGAATAGAAATTTTAATCAGAAAAGGCATGATGTGCAAAACTTGCGAAGCAGAAACTCAACCGCTTCAAAAGTTTGGTGTATGCAGATATGGCGATTTCAAAGCCCAGATTTGCCTGTCCTTTGGAATATCAAAGATTATTTGTATAATAGGGCGGTCCAACGCCCCTAAAAGGGGGCGCAATAAAAAATTGCGATAGCTATGGACTATAACCAAATCATCAAATTAGTTGCCGTCATCGGCGGGTCTGCAAATGTCGGTATTGCGCTCACACTTATCTATAAGTTTATATTAAGGAAGAGGCCTTTGGAGGAAACAGAAGAATTTGACAGCAAGGGAAGGGTATTGAAACGCCATAAAAAATTCAGGTAACAGGATGCAATCTAATGGACGAAAATTTATTCGTGTCACTTTGCTATGCTAGATTTGGCCTTCGGGGTATTGGTTACCTTCCAAAGCTTGTAATTTATATTGTACATAATCTTGAAGGCCGCGCTTGCTTTTCAATCAATTCCTCCCAGTCGATGCTATGGGCATCCCACTTCAGGCAGAACTGTCCAAGATCTAATGATGGAGGCAGCTGATAATTACTTCCGTTCCATCTTTTCGGTCTTATACTAAAATTTATAAAAAAGCGGGGATGTCTAAAGCAGATAAATATTTGGCGCAATCGTATTTGGATGGCATCAAATATAAATATTACTGAGAATGCAATACCCTTAAATAGTGTCAAGCAAGTTTAAGTTTGATAAAAGTCTCAGCAAAACCTGCTGCAAATTCGTGACTATGGTTCACAGTGACCGTTTCTTTGTTATACTGGGCCTTTACAGTCCAATTGTAAGAGCCATGAACAACAGTCTTCAAATCAATGATACAGAATTTATGATGCATCAGGTTTTTGTATGTGCCTTGAGGTAATTTGTAATAAGCTTCAAAGTGCTGTAGAACTTTTGACTTTAGCTTTGCATTAATATCATCGTCCATTGCTACAATCTGGATATTGACACCAGCAATTTTCTTTGCGTGTAATTCCCTTAATAAATCCAAATCTGTTAGCCACGCGACGGCTACCCAGATCAAAAACTTGGCTTTCCTGATCTCATCTATAATAATTCCTCTGTTTTCCTCAAAATATGCTTCAATTTTTATAGGATCTTGTATAAGCGCACCGCTTATCTTATAGCCACCATTTCCAGCATCTACAAACTCATATCCATCTTCTTTGATAACAACATTTATTGTCTTTACTGCCGCATTAAGGTCTAGACCAGATTCAAGAAAATGGACTTTAGACACAACTGTTTCGAGCAAGGCTTGCATTTCCTTAGTGCCATTAATCTCTTTAAGCTTTTCTACAACATACGCATTTCTGGAAAGAGCATTTGGCATCCCCCCGTTCCCCCATTCATAAACATCCTTAAAGCCAACACTATGGAAAAGCGTGAGTATTTCCGGCCCTGACAATTTAGGGAACGATTCTTTATCGCCAGAAATATAGGTCTTAAGTCTGTCTAGTGTCAGGGGTGATAATTTCATTGTGGAGTTGTCCAATTGATTACGGCTAATCTAGAAATTATTATCATTATTATTCCATCCAGCTTATGGGTATTTATGCTAACTTATTAATTTTAACCAATTACAATATTTGTGGTTAGATTATATCCCGATTTAAAAAAAATCTAGCCATTTTTCCACTTTTATATAGAAAAACAAATAGCTCCAATAAATCGACAGAACAATACGGAATTAGACTACGTGCATCTGGCGGAATAAATAAAAGACTAATCTAATTAAAGATTTCGCTTGGGGTGACCAAGGTCATTATAGGATTTTTGAGTCAATTTGTATCGTTCAAAATTGACCACCTAAATATATCAATTGCTAAGGCATTTAAGAAGTGAAGGTCATTACTTGGGCTGGTCAACTCACTATGGAATCGCTTTATCAATCTTGCCGAAATCTCTGGTAACGGTGATAACGCTCATACGATTATCTCATTCATTGTCTAAGTGTTATTGTGACTATAAATAACCAAAAAAGGGTATATTCATTGTTTTTAAGTATTAGTATGACGGCGGGACAATTAAAAGGAACATTACTAGAATACATCGTAAGAAATTTGATGATAAACTGCGGTTTTGCATCCGTTATACCAGATGGACATTACATCTACCGGCAAGATGGATCAGGGCTGTTTTTCATAAATGGCAAGGGTGCGGCGCATGACGCTGACGTTTTAATGGAACCTCCCATACAGATGCCATTTTCTTACCCATCTAGGCTCTTGTTTGAATGCAAGAGTTACGATAGGAGGATTGGGCTTGATGTAGTTAGAAACGGCCTTGGTCTTCGGTACGACATAAACGAATTTGAAATCGTAACCGATGAGACGATTCAGCGAAGAAAAAACAACAGGCGTGACACCTATGCCATTTCAAGCAGAAAAAGATACCATTACCAGGTCGGCATTGCTTCAGTGGAGGAGTTTAGCCGGCCAGCTTTTGAATTTGCCGCAAACAATAAAATTCCGCTTTTATCGATGCGTTGGTTTTTAAAAAACTCCACTTGTGACCTATTCCATAGGATAAACGACACCTACCTTCACGACATGTCCGTAGAAACCAGGGGGCTTTTATATAAATTTCTGAAAGATAAAACCCCCGATTCAAAAACTTCCAGTTTATACGATGATTTGTTTGAATATCTTCTTACTGATAATATATCGGGTCAGATTTTAAGGGATTTTGAGGAGGTAATCAATAATTGCGTTGTTGGGCTATTGGAGACCGGGGACCTGCTTTTTTTGTTTGCTAATGAAAGAGGTGTTGGCAATCTCTTTCGGGAGCAAGGCCAGGGGGGTAATATGGAAGCGAGGTTACATTATTATGCTGATGACGTGACCAAATGGACATTGGCAATTAACAATTACCGCAGTCAGGTATCGCGTCCAATCGAACTTGAATTCAATGTCCCGATAGGCTTGCTATACCAATGGCGTGATTTTAACTATGATAAATATGCTGGATATACAATGAAAGGTGCGTTTTTTTCCAGGATCTTTATTTTCTCGCAACGAGCCAGCAGCTATGGCTTGCCTTTTACAGTTGTTAATTTAGATAGCGAATGGCTTGAAGAATTAAGGTCCAGAGGAGAACAATAACTATTCACACTAAAACACTTTATACAAATCTCAATGACAAGCAAAATCGAAAGCCTTGAAGAATATATAAGCTTAATTTCAGGCACCTATTCTTGTGGGCACCACGTTTTTAGAGGGGTAAGCAATGCGCAGCATAAACTTATTCCATCTGTCGGCCGTAATCCGCATTATTCAGACAGAGACGAAATAGAACTTTTTGAGCAGTTTAAGCGTAGGGCACATTCAACGGTTGTAAGTCAGCTCAAAAATGACTGGGACTGGCTGGCGGTTGCACAACACCATGGCTTGCCTACCCGCCTTTTGGATTGGACTTCCAGTCCTCTGGTCGCCTTATATTTTGCAACAAAGCCAAGGATAGTCAATTACGCTATTGAACCCTGTTCTCCGAATGGTGGCTGTGTAAGCGTACTGCATTTTTGCAATTACATTGATACCAAAGGGCATGAAAACCCTTTTCAATATCCAACAGTTGGTGTCTTCCAACCACCACACATTGCCACAAGAATTACAGGACAGGCGGGTTTATTTACTATTCAGCCAAGCCCGAATGAAGAGCTGACTTTTGTGAAAGACAAAACCCTGCCAGATGAAATAGAACGGATAGAATTTGACCAATCTGCGGCAGCGCATATCCAAGGACAACTATTTAAAATGGGCATCAGGGAAGATATGCTGTTCCCTGACCTCGACGGTTACGCCAACGGTATAAGGATTAACGAGATACTTGGTGCACACCATTACAAACAGTGTTAGATTTAAAATTTTAGTACCTTTAGAAACGCTGATGACCTTTTATATTATTAGACCTTTACCCTAAAATGAGCGAGACAACCCCAACCGTCAATATTTATTTTGATAGCCCTAAAACTTTTGACGCGGGTAATATCCTTTCATTGAACGGCATTACAGGCCTGTACTTTATTTTTAGTTCTTCTATTCAGATTCAATATCCCTTTGATCCTTCCAGGCTGCTTTACATTGGCATGAGCGAAAAGAAAACCAACAGTATAGGAAGCAGGCTGAATGGTCACTTTGGCGGTAAATCAAAAAACGTCGGTTTGGTGAGTTACAGAAAAGTTGAACCGCTTTGGTTTACCTACATCAATTTCGAAATGCTTAAAAGTATCTGGGCTTTTCGCGTTGAGGATTTGGAAAGCTATTTCATTTTAAATTTTGTGGAGCATTTTGGCATATATCCGATTTGCAATAATAAGACAGGTCTGGATGTGATGAGTAACAATATCGCAACCCATTTCAAGATCGACTGGAACTATTTTAAATAACAGCTATGAGTAACGACGTAAAATCCGGCAAAGAAATTTTGGACGACTTTTTCAAAGAGATCGAGAACATTCCAAACGTGGACAAAGTGCTTGCACGGTCCCTGGCAACCCTATATGACCAGGGCAAGCTTACCGACACAAACGTGAAAAATGAATTACACACTTTAAGAGAGCAAGATGCCAATCAAAATTAAGCAACTTCATATTTCCGGGTTAAGGGGTGTCCAGGAACAGTTCGCCTTAAATCTTGGTGAAAAATCCATCCTTTTATACGGGGATAATGGCACTGGTAAAAGCAGTATATCGGATGCACTGGAATGGTATTACACTGATGCGGTATCGCACCTGGGTAGCCAGGAAATAGATTTGAAAGATGCGCTTAGAAACGCTTACCTGTCTGGGGAAAAAGAATCGTCGATCAAGATCAACTATAGTAAACCGGTCATTAATGCCGAAAGAAAGCTCTATTATAAAAAAGGAAAATTAGTTACTGAATTTTCAAATGATACAACCGATTTTGCAGAATACCTTGAACGGTCACGAAAGGAAAACTTGTTACTGCGCTACCAGTTCCTGCGCGATTTTGTTGACCAAACAAAGAGCGACAAGCTAAAAAACCTGTCGGATATTATCGGTTTTTCCGAAGTGACAAAAGCAAAAGAAGTACTAAAGAAGTCTTTCAACTTTATCAAAGCTGAAATCAAAAACCAAAACTTTGAGAACCAAATCAATACTCAAAAAACTACCTTAATTGAGAAAATAGGGGCGGCTTTTAGCCAAGAGGCTAATCTTTTTGAGAAAATCAATGAAACCATTGCTCCATTATGTTTGGGCTTCACCGTTGGGTCAATGGCCGATATAGATAATGTCTTGGCTAAATTGAAAACACCTGCATCCTCCAAATTCGTAAACGAGCTGAGGTTTCTGGAAACTTGTCAGGCCTCACTAACAGACCTCGAAAAGGAAGTTGATTTCATCGATACGGAATACACTAAATACCATGTAGAATTTAATAAAATTGCCGATGATGTAGGATCTATCATGCAGACCTATCTTGCCGAACTCTTAAAGGTTGGGAATGATGTCATCGTCAAAAAATTCCATAAGGACGAAAGCTGTCCGCTTTGCTTACAACCAAAAAATCTGACCGACTTACAGGCAGAAATAAATGTGCGTCTTCAGGAAATAGGAGAAGCCGCTAAAAAGAAAGCGGTTTTCGACAGTTCAAAAACAAGCATGGTGGCCATTGCTGCGGAACGTATAAAAAGGCTCGATGCTTTGGCAACCGACCTGTTGTATAAAGATCTGGCCAATTCAAAAATCAGTAAGGCTGTTGCTGGATTGAAAGTCAAGATTGGACTGTATCAGAAAGCTGCATTGGAAAAGGTTACCTCTGGTAATAGGTTAAGTGATGCATCTTCCCTGAAACTTCACGCTGCGGATTTTCTTGAAAACGTCGACATAGCTGCCCGGATCTCAAAGATAAAAACAGCCATTGCAAGTGATAACACGACGGTGCTATATGCTAATATATCAGCTGCCAAAGATGCTTTTATGAAAATCAAAAATTTCGAAGAAGACCGGGAGAAACTTGAAAAACAAAAAAACTCGCTTGAGATCATCTTTAACGAGTTTGTAAAAAAACAAAAAGAAGGTCTACAGAATTTTATTGATACCTTTTCGGGTACCATCAATGATTATTACCAGTACATGAACCCTGGTGAACTTTTTGAGAAAATCCGTATCGTCACCATTGGCGAGGATGACGAGCTTAACGGCATAACCATTGAATATAAATACAAGGGTGAATGGGTATCACCACCTCAAAAATATTTTAGTGAATCTCACCTGAACTGTTTTGGCATTTCATTCTTTTTGGCTTCGGTAGTCGCGTTTAACAAGGAAAACAAGTTTTTGATACTGGATGATATAATTTCCAGCTTTGATACCAATCACCGGAAAAAATTTGCTGACCTTTTATTCGATAAATTTTCGGAATATCAGATTGTCCTGCTTACCCATGAAGAACAATGGTTCCAATATGTCCGTCAGATTGCTAAGAAAAAAGGCTGGCTGATTAACGAAATCAAATGGACAGAGATCAAAGGAACACATTTGAGTGAATCGCCAGATGATCTGAAAGAGATAATTGAATATAACTTAGCTAATGGCAATGTCACATTATTAGGCAATCCTATAAGGAAATATTTAGAGCATATTCTGAAGAAGATCTGTTTGAACTTGGAAGTAAAGCTGAGTTTCAAGTATAACGAGGTGAATGAAAAACGGATGCCGGATGAAATGATCAACGAGCTTAAATCAAAGATTAATAAAGCTAGTGCGGAATTAAAAGTTAACCTTCCGATTATAGATAAGTTGTCCAGTTCTTCTGTGTTCGGTAATCTGCTTTCTCACGATAATCCTTTCGATCCGAAACTCGGGGACCTAAAGGCTTTTTGGGCCGACATCATCGCCTTTGAAAAGCTTTTTCATTGCCAAAACAAAGAATGTAAAAAACCGGATGTGTCGCTACGAAATTACGACACAGTTGCCAAAAACATTCGCTGCGGTTGTGATACCACCAAATATGATTGGAAGAATTAATTCAATTAAATCATTATTTAAATCAATAATATAAAATTAGATAAGACAATCCTACGGTTAAATGCTCATTTTAAATATAATATCCATTGTATCGACACTTGTTGAACAAACTTTTTTTAGTAAAGTTATTACCTCAGTTTTATAAGAGGAAAACTCATACAAATTAAATTTAGCTGTAAGGCTTTCATCTTTAGGACTCTTTGTTTTGTATTGATCTAAGACCCATTCCAGCGCACTACGATTACCAATTTTGTATTCCCAAGCACTATTGGGTATACCACGGAGCTCGGTGTTCTCATCGATTGTTATTATTCCCGATATCTTATCTGCCTTAAGTTTTGTTCTGGGATTAGTTTTATTACCAGTTTGAACCTCCGCTAGCGGATATAATTTGGCATTTTCATAATTTAATTGGATGGATATTAATGTTTTACCCCATGATTGCCACTTATAAAAATCCTCATATAATGGAATCTTAGGAAAGTCACGTTGAAGGTTTAGTTCATATTTAGAGAGATAAATAGGAAAGTGAAGTATCCCATAGATGTATTCAAAGATTTCTTCTTTTGAAATAGATTTCAACTTATAATGAGTAATAAATTTAGTTAATGCCCAATCTGAAATATTATCAATGCGGCCTTTTTCATCATAACGATAAAGCGGAAAACATTTTGTATCTCCAGTGTAGTGAAGATCGGGATAAGTATCAACTATAAGAAATCGAAAGTCAGATCCGTTCCCGTTAATACAAATTGCGATATTATTGTTACTACTAAAGAAATTTTGATTATGGCTTATCACATCATTCAAAACCGAATTTAAAGCCAATATTTTTTTGGTGTAAGGTCTATAGTTACATTTAACAAAAGAAACGGATTTCTCGACAGCAAATATTTTTCGCGTTAATTTATTTTTTAAATCACGACTCCACTTGATTTCTTTTGCATATTTTTCAAAATTGCCTGCGTTAACACAATTGTTATAGATCTTAATAAAATACTTGATTTTAGATTTTAGATTTTTCTCATTGAAATCATAAACCCACTCATCTCTATTAGTAGAAATTCCATTGGAAGCCAAATTAAAAATCGACTTACTACCACCTTTAATGTACATCGGAAGCAATTTATCAAAGTCATTATCTGTGTTGTTCAGCCAGTTGCTATTTTTATCTGGATGAATATGAGTGAATGAGGCCGAGGAAATGGAATTTTCTGTAAACCATTGAAGTTTTTGCTCTTTTTTCCAGTTATCATCGAGTGCGGTATAAAAAATACTGCATTGTGCACCCTTAACTCGGTTTTGTTTTTTGATCAAAAACATAACTGCAACACCAGTCTGAATTCCAAAAACGTTGTGAGTTGTACCAGCGATTTTAGGATTGGCTCTGACATCACTTATGGTATCTATAATATAAGCCTGGTCAAATTCTGTTTGAATAACTTTACGAAAACCATCAAAGGTTTTACTATCAATAAAACTCCGATTTGTAACAAATGCAATAATTCCCTTATCTTGAATTCTATCGAAAGCCCATCTATAAAAGCGGGAATACATATCATAAACTTTTGTTTTTTGAGCTTTACTATATTTTATGAAAGTATCTTTTATCCTTTTATCGATTTCTGGGTATTCCCTATTCTTATTGTTCTCATTCTCATTAACTTGATTTGCATTATATGGAGGATTACCAATTATCACCGAAATCTTTCTAGTATTTTGTTTGATGATACGAAGGCTATTTTCTTGGGAAAATGGAGCAAATAGATTTGTTTGCTTCCCCATAAAAGTAAATCCCAAATTATCAAGAGTATCTACAAAGCATAGATTAGTAAATTCTTCATATTTACCCATTTTTTGGTTATAGGTAAACTCAATATTTAAATTACTAATGTAATAAGGCAATATTGCGACTTCATTTGCGTGTAGCTCATTTTTATATTTAAACTCTAATTTATCTTTAGGAATATAATCTATTATATCGGTAATAAATGTTCCTGTTCCAGTAGCGGGGTCCAGAATTTCAACACCTTGGTCGGATAAAAATTTATTAAAATGCTGATGTAATAAAAAATCTGAACCCTTAATCATAAAATTAACGATTTCGTTTGGAGTATATACTACCCCTAAGCGATCAGCAGCTTTTGGATTATAGCTTTTATAAAAGGTTTCGTAAATTACCTTTAAAAATTTTTGCTTCTCATGATGATCAGCGATTCCAGCCGCGGCAGCATTAATCGCTTGATAATAATGTTGAACGCTTGATAGTGCCGTTTTTCTGACGGTACCGATAAAAAAGGTATGAATTACCTTTTCTAATTCACGGGCAATATTATTTTCTCGATGAAATTGATTCTCATCAAATATTGTATTAAAGACATCCTCAGTTAAAATATGCTGGATAATCATCTCTCGCACATCGTCGGACGTCACATTGGGATTTATACTATCGTGACATATTTTTAAGAATTTTTTGCTGTATTTTTTAAACTCTTTATTAGATTTTTCTGCTTTCTCAATAATTTCTCTAATTGTCGCGGTAACTTTAGGAATATCCAATTTAAAAAGTTCAATTGCTTGACGAAAATGCTTAACCTCTGGCCTTTCATAATTTATAAAATCAGTTAAAAGGTTGTGAAGAGCATTTGCATCTTTCATTGATACGCGACTTGTTTCTAGCCCGTTATGAAAAAGAATTGCCGTCTTGCTATCTTCGAAAAGTATATTTTGAGTAGGGTATCCTTTACTGAACTTTTTCTGTACTTCTTCGTTTATATCGTCACTTTCATCTTTACTTTCCCAATACCCCCAGTCTTGTCGCAACGAGTCTTTTAAAGTACCATCTGGCGTAACCTTTTTATTGCTATTATTCGCCTGAATACTCACTTCCGTTACTACCTTTAGACCCTTTCCTTGTGCGTATTCATTTAATAGATTATGGAAAGCACTCCTTATAGCAGTCTCTTTTTTTGTCCCACCAAAGTGAATGATATCTTCTACTTCTTTTTGATAATTGTGAATAGCGAACAGGCTCATTGAGATTATAAATATGAGTGAAAGATACTTGTTGTCGCTAGCATTTGCAATTTATGTATGTATATTAATTCATTTGCCAGCCCTAAGTTTCACTTTGTATTAAATTAAACTTAAATTGTAATGCGCTATTTTGTTATAGCTTCAAAGCTGATGATAGAATATTTCAATATCCCTATAACATCATCAACATAAACCGTTTTTAATAGACCCTTTCGTGAAAATAGGAATTTCTCTCGAACCCCTTGTAATTAAAACGCTTAAAACTAAGTAAAATTCGTGCAACGGTATCAAATATTAGTTGTGCACATTGGGAACCGAAAAACAACTTGTGCAATTTCTGTGCAAATGTCACCGCAAATTAACCGAATTAGAGTGCATAACTTATTTAGAAAGCCTTCATCCTTAAAACCCTCTGCTTACAGGAAATCGGGCCAGGTATTACAAATTCAGTTTCCCGAAGGTCGTCGCTCCAGTTTGGTGAACCTCCAAGAGGGCGTGTTTGATATTCTTGTAGTCGATAATTTTATGTAAAAAGCATACAGCGCCAGCTTTCTTTGCCTCCTCTATGTAAAAGTTTTCTATCTCTGAAGTTAGGACAATCACTTTCGCGTGGGGCCATTTCTTCAAAATTTCTTTTGTCAACTCAAGACCATTCAATTTGGGCATGCGCAGGTCCGTTAAAAACAAATCAGGCAAAGTCGAGCAATTTTCTGAGAAAGTAAGAAGCTCTCTGCCATCACTAAAAGCGCCAATGACATCAAAGCCACTTTCGACCAACATTTCTACCATTGGTTCCCGAAACCAGCGCTCATCTTCCGCATAGGCGAGAGTTATTTTATTTGCACTCATAACATTATTTTCCTACCACTATATTTCCTCGGAAAGCTTTTCTCAATATACAAAAATAAAATTATAGGGTTGAAAAGAAAGCTTTTATTGGCTCAAGAATATATTTTGGCTAGCGCAAAGCTTCTCTCAGAATATTTTCGTCAAAAGTATTGGTGTTCTCTGCAGTTAAGGAAATACAATTATCGCCTGCGGTCTCTGCGTCTAACCTTTTTACTAAAATCAGGATAAATTATTACCACTTCTGATAAAAATAGCTATTCCAATACCCCCACCTGCCAAGAAAATATTGATGTTACACGCCAATCTTCAACCAGAAGTCTTTAGTTAAGGAAACTTTTAAGAAGCCTGCTTCTAAAGTTTGTAAGTCTCACCTTTTTGATAAGGTTTCGAAGTCGACCAATTAAAAAGTGAGATAACATTGGTGATGAGGATTTTGATTCCATATAATGGAATGCTATCTTAGCCTTGAGAGCGTTAATTTAGATATCGGGGATATGGACACCGTTCAGTCCCCGTGTCTATTTCTAAACTCATTGCACATCTTGCCTTAGTGAACGCTAGTTTCATTTAGTTCAATTACTATTTTTCTGAAAAATGCTAATCCCACGGTATGGCGGCTATCGTGAATTGTTCACAAGAAAATGACTGGAACTTTTTTCCGTTTTGCACCAGTTACCTTTCTCCCAGATTAAATAAAAAGCCCTCGTTTTCGCTTTCAATTACAAATACTATTTTATCTTTTAGAAATGCCTTTCTCGTATAGCGCTTTCACCCAACACGGTCAGATGGAAATCGGTTTCTAATTTCCAAAACGAAACGATTCGAAGCATTCTGCACCAGGCGTAAAAGTACTGCGAAAATATAATGTTCTTTAATCCGGTTCGGTTGAAATGATCATCGCTTAAACACTTAAGCGTGGGACAGTTACAGAACGAAACAAAAAAAACGGCAGCCCTAAAATATATTTTAGATAAACCTAAATTTATTTTTAGTCTTTTCTGTTTTTATTATTAGATTTACAAAAAATCAGATAACATGCAGAAAAGATTACCCATTGTCCTGCTTTCACTTATGAGCCTAGTTGCTATAATGGTGTCCTGTGAGAAGATAATCCCTTCTTCTCCAAAAGAGGATGAAATTCTTGATGGCCCGGTGGAAGGACTCAGCTATGACCAGCTCAGACGTTTCGCTTTGGGAGATGCGGCCTTTAACAATGAGATATTTACTCCTGCGAATGGCCTTGGTCCTGGCTTTGTTGCAACCAGCTGCGGAAGCTGCCATGCTGGAGACGGCAAAGGCCATCCCTTTACTACGCTGGTCCGTTTCGGGCAGACCGATGAGACAGGCAATAAATTTTTGGACCAGGGAGGCCCACAACTGCAGAACAGGGCTATTCCCGGGTACAAACCTGAGCAAATCCCAGCAGACGCCAGCTTTTCAAAATTTACACCGCCTGCCAATACCGGCCTTGGCTTTCTCGAACTGGTAGCTGATGCAGATATACTAGCTATGGCTGACCCCCAGGATCTGGATAATGACGGCATTTCTGGTGTCCCAAATTACGCAGTGCTTCCGTCATATGTTCAGGCCTTTAACAACGCTATTGCACTGAAGGGAAAATATATCCATCGTTTTGGAAAAAAGGCGGCAGCATATAACCTGCTCCACCAGACTGTTAATGCCTACAACCAGGATATCGGGATAACTTCAAGCTTTGATCCTGTGGATGCCTATACGCGGATGGTGATTGATCCTGAAATTTCCACACTTACAGTGAATAACGTGGTGTTTTATCTACAGACGCTAAAAGCGCCCATACAGCGCGATGCCGGAAATGCCGAAGTTGAAACCGGCAGGAAACTGTTCGAAAAGATCAACTGTTCAGGCTGTCACAAGCCTACCCTAAAAACAGTTTTTTCCCCAGTGGTTGCTCTATCCAACAAAGAATTCCATCCCTATACCGACCTGCTGCTTCACGATATGGGACCTGGGCTGGACGATGGTTATACGGAAGGATCGGCTAAGACCTTCGAATGGAGGACCCCGCCCCTATGGGGACTGGGACTTTCGATGAATTCACAGGGTGGATCTTATCATCTGCTGCATGACGGAAGGGCAAAAAGCATCGAAGAGGCGGTAACCCTTCATGGAGGAGAGGCATCTGCAAGCCGCAACAGGTTCAACCAGCTGTCTGGGGCAGAAAGAAATGCCATGCTGAGATTTTTAGAATCACTATAGAAATGAAAAGAAAAGATTTTATAAAAGGCTGTGGAATGGCCTGCCTTGGAGGCCTTGGGATCACCACGTTGATCAGTGGATGCAGCAGCCTGGTGCCGGCGACGGGCGAGATTGCAGGGGATAACCTGGTCGTAGAAATGAAGGACTTTGAAATCAGACAGGAAAAAAATGTCCAGTTCAAAAGATACATTGTAGTCAGCAATGACCTGCTCCGATATCCCATCTGTATCTACCGGCATGATGAACTGAATTATTCTGCACTATGGATGCAGTGCACCCACCAGGGAACCGAGCTCCAGGCTTTCGGAGACAGGCTTCAATGTCCGGCCCATGGAAGTGAATTTGACAATAAGGGCAGAATGACAAATGGTCCGGCAGAAGCAAACTTAAGAACTTTCCCCATTACCATAGAAAAAACCAGGATCAAAATTTCACTGAAGGCAGTATGAAAAAACTCTTTACGCTTATCATATCTATTGGTATCGGTCAGATGGCTTTTGCCCAGATCGACCCGAAACTTTTAAGGGCCAAACCCAGTGATACAGCAAAAAACTCACTCAACATGGATGCAGTTTATGAACGGCCTTTTATTGCCGTGGGAAAACTTCCGGTATCAGTGGGCGGGTATATGGAAGCCAACTGGCAGTATCAGGGTACAGACGGGATCTCTGAAGGACAGCAGTTCCAGTTCAGAAGGATGACGCTATTTGTAGCCTCAACCATTTCCAAGCGCATCAAGTTCCTTTCCGAGATCGAATTTGAACCTGCTGAAAAAGAAATAGCGGTTGAATTTGCTGCGCTGGATCTGGAACTGCACCCCTTGCTTAATTTAAGGGGTGGAATGATATTAAATCCCATTGGTGCATTCAACCAGAACCATGACGGTCCTAAATGGGAATTCACCGACCGTCCGATCGCCATGACACAGATGCTGCCTGCAACCTGGAGCAGTGCAGGATTCGGGATTTATGGCAAGAACTATAGCGGTGACTGGATGCTGGGCTACGAGTTATATGCCACAAGCAGCTTTGACGATTCCATTATTGCAAACCCTGAAAACAGAACCTCTCTGGCTGCCTCAAAAAGGAATCCGGAAAGGTTTGAAGAAATTGCAAGCGGGCAGCCGCTTCTAACGGGAAAGGTTGCGGTACGCAGGAACAATATAGGCGAACTCGGCGTATCCTATATGGGAGGTGTTTACAATAAATGGCAGTCGGACGGAATTGTTATCGATGACAAACGCAGGTTAAATGTTTTCGCCATAGACTTTAACACTACACTTCCCAAACTTAAGACCTTCATCACCGCTGAGTGGGCATGGATCAGGGTAGATGTTCCCGACACCTATTCCCAGCAGTTCGGGAGCCGTCAGATGGGCGGATATATAGATATTGTTCAACCTGTGATCAAAAAAACGATTCTGGGCTGGCAGCATTCTGTTGTAAGTTTAGCCTGCAGGGTAGAGTATGTGGACTGGAATGTAGGGAAGTTCAGGGAGACCGGCGGGAATATTGGTGATGAACTTTTCAGCGTAATGCCCGGCATCAGTTTCAGGCCAAGGCAACAAACCGTGCTGAGGTTTTCCTACCGAAAACAGTGGCAGAAGGATATCCTTGGAAACCCGCCTGCCAGAACCGGAGCGGTGCAGTTCGGGGTGTCAACCTATTTTTAATGATACCAGCCAGGATAAAAGCGACAAGAAGCCTAAGAGTATATCCCATTCATTGTCCAAATCCATTTAGGGTGTTTGGCCTGATTTATTTTTTATGCGTTCCCGCACCAAATGGATATTATTTTGCTTTCCCTGCGAGAGCATAGACTTGCAATAAGGCGTAAAAAAACGGTGGGCTGATAGAAATGCAAGTGTTTCTTTATCCCAATGGCTTAGGTCCACATCTGCCCTTTTCTGCATTTCGCGCGCAACCTTTGCATCGGTGATGAGAAATTCCTCATTGCCCAGGTTATAGGTATCCGCATCACAGATAATTTCTTCAAGGATATTGCTAGGGCTATGTGGAATGGAGGTGGAGAGTATGCAGCGGCCGATGGCGGAAATGATATCCGGTGCAATCCCTTTATCTGAAAGAAACTCTTCCATCAGCCGCACGCTTCGATGCTCATGGCCGGCAGGAGGCCCAGTTAGCTGCCCGGTGTCATGAAACCATGCGGCAGAGAAAAGTATGAATTCCTGAAGGTCATCCAGGCGAAAATTGGAAGCGATTTCCTGGGTCCTTTTGACCACAAGTCTGGTATGATCCAGATCGTGGTATGCCAGGTCAGCCTGCCAGTGCTCCTCAAAAAGATAGCTTACATAAGCTTGAACATCTCCTATAAGCATACTGAAGATGTTTCTGCGCCTGCGCTTAAAAAAGTATTTACCTGTTAGCAGGATCACAGACCCCGCTAGCACACAGATCAATAATAACTGATAATAATTCATAATATTCTTATTTTTTTAATCCGCCTGTCCTAAAGAGATAATAGGCACTCTGATAATAAGAAATGGCTTCCCTTCCAAGTGTTTCAGAAGATTTCGCCGAGGTCTGTGTATTGGTTTTGAAATCATAATGATAGCTCTGCGGAGGCTTCCTTGGACTGAGTACCACAAGGGTGTCGCTACGGAGATAACCGAGCTTTTGATAGGTTCCTAGCAAGATCCTTGGGCGGTACCCGGCTGATCTAACATCCATACCGAAGTTATTGCTCTCAAAGTCCCATTTCAACAGGCCGAACAAGGTTGGATAGAGATCTATCTGTGAGCAAAGGCTGGGAA
Source organism: Pedobacter sp. (assembly GCF_965279535.1). NCBI lineage: Bacteria > Pseudomonadati > Bacteroidota > Sphingobacteriia > Sphingobacteriales > Sphingobacteriaceae > Pedobacter > Pedobacter sp. Next base: position 4,138,609 of record NZ_OZ257244.1, on the reverse strand, counting down.
TTATTGAAGGGGGCTGTCCATTGAGGTTGTATATCATCGCCGGGATATGGTAACGGGAGATATCAATCTCGTTCTTTCCTGCGCTTTCCGCGCAGTGATCGGCAACGAATATAAACACGGTATTGCTGAACCATGGCTTTTTCCGGACCTGTCTTAAAAATTCCCCAATGGCATAATCGGTATATTTTACTGCGCCCTCTCTTCCCGTGCCTGGTGGGATATCTATCTTTCCTTTGGGATAGGTAAAGGGCCGATGGTTGGAAGTGGTCATGACAAAATCGTAGAAAGGTTTCTTTAACGAGTGCCTTTTATCCGCATCACGGATTACCGCAGCGAAAAGATCCCCGTCCGAAACGCCCCAGGCATTTTCAAAGCTCACTTCGCTATCGCTCAGGATGGTCCGCTTTCCCAGATAGGCATCACCCATTGTAAGCTTCCTCCCCCTATCTGTTATGTCATAGCCATTGCTTCCGAAGAACTGGTTCATATTGTCAAAGTAACCGTCCCCGCCATAAAAAAAGCCTGTGGAATACCCACGTTTGGAAAAAATACTGCCTATTGTGCTCAGGTTTGCATTATTGCTCCTCCTTACAATACTATTCCCCGGTGTTGGCGGAACGGCGAGGGAAAGCGCCTCCATCCCTCGCACGGTACGGGTGCCTGTTGCATACATGCGCTCAAATAGGATGCTCTCTTTGGCCAGCGAATCCAGAACAGGTGTCAGTTTTTGTGTATTGCCAAAAGTGCCCATATAATCAGCGCTGAAACTCTCCATGACCACCATGATGACATTGGGTTCCGTCTGGCCATTACCGGCCAGAACCGATCTACGTACCGAAGGACCTTTGAAAATAAACCTGCTAGAGGAAGAGGAGAGTTCTTTTCTTACCAAATTGAAGGCAAGCTGATTTGTGAGCATCGGATAAAACTGATCGTAGCTAAGTTCATTCGCCTTGAAGGCCGCTACGAAAGAATATATCCCTGCTTTGGAAATTTCTGCCGCATAACGGTTACCGCTTTTATCCCCCCAGGAGTTATCTATCTCGATCGTATAGAATATTGCTGTCAGAATGATCAGGGCTGTATTTACCGATCGACGGGCAAAAGGTGTAGCAGACTCGAAGCTCTTCCTGAACGCCCCCTTCATAAGATAGTTCCATAAAAAGGAGATTATGACAACAGCTGAAATCAAAAGCGGCAGCGGATAGGACTCGTTGATGTTGTGCACAACCTCATAAGTATAGACCAGATAATCTACTGCTATAAAGTTAAAACGGCTCTCAAATTCCCGCCAAAAAGTAAATTCTGCGAAAAAAGAAAATACCGAAATCAAGACCATCAGAAAAAGAAGGATATGGGTAAACACCTTGTTAAATCCAGTCCTGTTCCATTTTTGGGGAAGGATGAGCAGATAAAAGGCATAAATTACACTGAAATATGTGGCCACCCCAAGATCGAAGACGAATCCTTTAGCAAAGGCGGTGAGGATTTCTCCAAATCCCAGCCCCGCCTTTCCGAGCGAAATCGCAGTAAAACTGATCCTCAGCATGGTCGAGACACAGATGAAGAAAAAGATAAAGAAATATAGTACACTATATCGGCTTTTCATAAAAATCTGCTTCATGGTTTATTTTTTAGATCCGGGGGTGTTGATAACAGAATCGTTGTTTTTTTCGTTGGTATCCTTGTCCCAATGTGAATTATAGAAATGTTTGGCTTTAAAATAAATGGCGAGTGCCAGCAGCAGCGCCAGTATCCAATAAAATACCATCAGGAAAACCGATTTCTTTGGCCCCTTGGCCTTTTTCTTTTTTGGAGCTGTTCCCCCACCCCTGGCAGCAGCAGGCCTGGGCCTGTTGTTTCTTTTGATCTGCATTTTATTCAATGTTTTAAGATCGGTCAGGAGCCTTGTGGATACCTTTCCGCGGTTTGGATTATATTTTGTGTGATCAGGGGATAGTCTTTGCACTGCCATTATCCCTCCAGGCTGATAAACCATTGCTGGGCCCTGTTGATGGCGACCTCAACAATATTGAGCTCGCTTACCTCTTTGGTAATTCTAAGCTCGTTGGCGATCTCGATCGCTTTTTCCCTTACCCTTGGGTCAAGGTCCTTCATCTCAAGTGGAAAATTTTCTGGTGTCCAGTCCATAGGTTTTTAGTTTTAAATTAAATTATTTTTGGATCATGCCCGAGAGCACATTGATTGTCAGGGCAACTATTACTGTATTAAAGGCAAATGAAAGAACACCGTGCATCCATGCAAGCCTTCGGATCCGTTTGGAGGAGATTTCTACGTCAGATACCTGAAAAGTCATTCCAACCACGAAAGCGAAATAGACAAAATCCATATAATCGGGATCTTCTCCTCCCGGAAAGATCAGTCCTCCGGGTTTTTCTATTTTTCCTTTCTTCTCATGCTCGATGTCACAGTAATAGAAATGTGCATATCGCATGGTAAAGACCGTATGAACCAACCACCATGAGCTAACCACGCAGAGCAACGGAATAACGATAGTCATAAAAAGGCCCTGATCGGTCTTTTCCGAATTTTCACGCAAAAGGATAATAATGGAAAAAAGACTGGCGAATGCAGCAGCTATGGCAAAAAGAAAAATGAGCGTCCTGCTTGAATCCTGCGCATGGGCATCGTGTTTTATCTGACTGGGATGCGAGGAGCTAATGGTTGTCCATGCAAGCGCTATGCTGGTTGTTGCATAGCTTAGCCATACAACCATCAACCTGACAGAGGCTTCCAGTTCCGTAGCATAGCAAATACCAAGGACGGCAAGAGCAACACCCAGGGAGAGGTAAAGTTTATGGTGCGCATCGAACTGACTGATTTTAGCGATAATATTCATCGGTTTAGATTAAATAATGAGCCCCAGAACCATAAACAGAAGAAATCCTAAGAAAAAAGCCGCGGTAAAAAATGGAGAATCCTTTTCTTCATGGGCTTCGACAAGAAGTTCCTCGGTAACTAAAAACAGTAATGCTGCGCTACCAAATGAGAGCACAAGTTCCAGTACTTTTTCTCCTGTAAAATGCAGCATAAAAAAACCTCCCCCTGTTCCCAATAGAAAAACCAGGCCAAATAGCGAGAGCACCCTGATCAGCCTCCTTTTGGAACTTCCAAGCTTGGTCAGCCTGGTACCTACTGCAAGTCCCAGCGAAAGGCATTCCATCGCAAGTGCCAGTGCAAGCAGGGTTCCTTCTTTTGATCCCGCTGCAAATCCTATCCCTAAAAGAAGACCGTCCAAGAGCAGGTCAATGCCTACCGCGATAAGCATTCCCCAAGGCAACAGCTTGCTGTCGTTTGTTCCGCCCATTTTGAGCTCAAGCCTGGCGGTATACCATTTGATCAGAAGCATGGCCGAAATACCCAAGGTAAAACCTATAATTATCGCGGTTGTATCATGGATCCTGATCATATCTGGCAAAAGCTCGACTGCCACGACTGAAAAAACTACCCCTGCAGCAAAGTGGAGGATCGTACTCTGCACAGCAGCCGTGGGCTTTTTCCAGGTTACGATCATTCCACCGACTATAAGTAAGACGACCGGAAACGCTGCAAACAGCAGTATGTTTAATGAAATAAGTTGTTTAGCCTGCATAATTCTTTCTTAAATAAAATCTATAGGCACCAAAGGAAAGGTACCCTAGATTGAGGTCGAGGCATGTGCCGATAAGAATCTCCATGGGGGTCAGGAACAGATATTTCAGCACTGAGCCAAGTGTCGAGTAAGGCAGATAGATGATGAAGAATAGAGGTACTCCGGTAAAGAGCACACTAAAAACAATTGAATGAACGGCAGGAAATATGAGATGCTCCACAGCGTCCATATCAGCGATATCGGCACCAATGTTCAGGACGATTGCCGGCACGCTGAATATGATCAACAGGTACAATACCCATTTTGGATAGTGTTTCCTAAGCGTTTTGGTCAGCCTGATACGGTCGCAATCCTGGATTGCAGCCATCAGGGGGAATGTATTGATCATTGCCCAAAGCGTTGCCAGACCATATTTTGCACCGCCCCGTGAATAGGTGGAAATACCTGATGGGTCATCGTCACTCGCACCGGTAACGATGCCCGGCCCCAGGGCTTTCAGGAATTTTTTAACCTTTTTGAACATGCCTTATTTTTTCCTCTTTTTCGGTGCTTTTTTATTATGTCCGTTGTCGTAAGCAAGTAAGCGCAGCGCATTAAACACTACGACCAACGTCGATCCCTCGTGGGCGATTACTGCCGGTCCGATCGAAGCGACACCCAGTATGGTCAGTGGAATAAGTGCGGCGACAACACCAAGGGAAATCCAGAGGTTCTGTTTAATGATGCCCCGGGCTTTACGGCTAAGCCCGATGGCAAAGGGAAGACTTTCCAGCTTATCGCCCATCAGGGCAATATCTGCTGTTTCCAAAGCAACATCAGATCCCGCAGCGCCCATAGCGATACCTACGGTACTTTTGGCCATGGCCGGGGCATCATTCACGCCGTCTCCCACCATCGCAACCATTTTTTCTGATTTGGCGAGTTTCTGTACTGCCTTGACTTTGTCTTCCGGCATAAGGTTGCCCCATGCCTCGGTTACACCGATCTGTTTAGCTACCGCTTCTGCAACCTGTTGGTTGTCCCCGGTTAGCATAATCATTTTTTTGATCCCCAGCTCTTCGAGTTCTTTAAGCACATGTTTTGCCTCTTCACGGGGAACATCCATAAGGGAAAGAATGCCGATGAAATCTTTATCGACCCTGACAAGCATTGAAGTATGTCCGCCCTTTTCCAGCTCTTCAACCTGTTTGAGAATATCTTCGGGTATTCCATCCTTTTCAAAAAGGGCCTTGTTTCCAATGAATACTTTTTTACCGTTGACCTCAGCCTGAACACCTCTTCCGGTAATGCCTTTCACGTTATGTGCCTCAGGAACGGATTTTTTCTTCATCTTTTCGAGTGCGCCTTTTACAATTGCTTCGGCCAGCGGGTGGTCGCTGAGTTTTTCAACTGCAACAGCAATACCCATTAGTTCCTCTTCTGACATGTCGTTCAGTGGAATCACGTTTGTGAGCTGGGGCTTGCCTTCGGTAAGTGTTCCGGTCTTGTCGAACGCGATGGCGTTGAGTTCGCCCAGATCTTCCAGTGGCCGCCCTCCCTTTATAAGGACTCCGCCACGTGCAGCCCTTGCAATACCGCTAAGTACTGCGCTTGGGGTAGAAATCGCCAAAGCGCACGGGCTGGCAGCAACCAGTACGGACATCGCGCGGTAGAAACTTTTGCTAAAAGGCTCATCGATAACCAGGAATGCAAAACATAGTGCGGTCACAAGAACCAGTACAACTGGAACGAAATACTTTTCGAACCTGTCGGTAAATAGCTGCGTTGGGGATTTTTGTTTTTCCGCCTCATTTACCATTTTGATCAGGCGTGAGATGGTAGAATCCTTGGCTTCCCTGATTACCTTAACCTCCAGAACCGATGCTCCGTTGATTGTTCCGGCAAATACACGGAACTGGGGCTTGATGGTTTTTTCGGCAGAATAGTCCTTTGATGCGTCCGGTACGGGTGATTTGTCCACTGGCACACTCTCTCCTGTTATAGGGGCCTGATTGACACTGCCCTCACCCTTTACAACCACTCCGTCTGCCGGAATCTTGCTGTTGGGCTTGATGATAATGACATCTCCAAGCTGAAGCTCTTCGATGCGCACTTCAGATTCCTTGCCATCCCGGACAACCAGGGCTGTCGGGGGAGCCAGACTGGTAAGGGCAGCTATGGATTTTCTTGCCTTGCCCATCGCATAGTGTTCCATCGCATGTCCCAGACTGAACAGGAAGAGCAATAATGCGCCTTCGGCCCAGGAGCCCAGGATCGCTGCGCCGATTGCGGCGACCAGCATCAGAAAGTCGATCTCAAAGCCACCTTTCAATATAGTTTCAACTGCTTCCTTGGCCGTAAAGAAACCGCCAAAGAAATAGGCTGTTATGTAGAGTGCAAGGCTTGCCCATTCGGGAACACCGTCTATGAAAGAAATTCCAAATCCTATCCCCAGCGCCGCGCCACAGATAAAGGCGAAGATCATTTCCGTGTTCTTCCCGAAAATCCCGCCATGTTCATGATCATGGCCTTCCTCTTCAGCATGGTCAAGATGAGCCTCTTTCTCCTTTTCAGCTTCTTTTCCCTTCCTGGATGGTTTTTCAGAAATAGGCTGTGAAGAAGTTTTGGTTTCTTCCTTTACCGGCTTCGCTTTTGTTTCTTTGGAATCTGAGCCTTCCTTCCGGACTACAGGCTTTTTGGCAGATGATTTGGTGTCGGATTTTTTCTTCTTGTTTTCCATATCGGGGTAAATTGATTTTTGTTGAATATTCAGGGCAACCGCTTTATCTGTATTCTCTGCCCGTGTGGGTTCACTTTTTTTAAAAAGATGCCTCCCTAACGAGGCACCTTTTATTCAATGTGTGTACTAAAAATTCTTTGTGGGGACTTTACTCTTCTTCGCTGTTCTTCATTTTTGACAGCAGATCATATGTACCTTTAAGTACAACCTTGCCTGTAAAATCCCGTCCCGAAGGCATAGTTACCTCTATATAACCGCCATCGGATATACCCGTTGTAACCTCTACCATTTCGAAATGATGGCCGGCCTCAGTGGCGCTTTCTTTGTTTCCCGACTCGTTTTTTGCTGGTTCCTTTGCCTTTTTTTCCGCCGAGTTCTGGACGAAAATGTATTTTTTGCCCTCAAAGTCTACAACCGCTGCAGAAGGCAAAGCCATTACCTGCACGGCACCTGTTTCGATGAAAGCCTTAAGGTAAGTACCAGGGATAAACCCGGCGCTTCCCTGGGCAATAGCATGAACGGTCACGGTCTTATCGGCATTGATCTCACCGCCTACCAGCTGTACGACAGCAGTACGCTGGGTTGAATCATTGGTGAGTGAAAAAAGCACCTTCTGTCCTTTTTTTACCTTTTGTGCATCTTTCTCGAAAACGTTGAGCTCAACGTGGAGATTCGAACTGTTTACGATTTCGAACATTGCATCATTGGGGGCCACAAATTTGCCCGTATTTACGTTAACCTTGGTTACATAGCCATTGATCGGCGAGTAGATATTTATCTGGCTACGGATATTGCCGGCGTTTAGCGAGGACGGATTGATATTGATCAGTTGAAGACGTTGCTTTAATGCATTTTCCCTTGCAAGATTTCCCAGATAAGCTGCTTTGGCCTGTTGGAGTGTTTTTTGAGCATTAACGTTTTGCTGGGCAAGGGTCTGTTGTCTTTTGTATTCAGAATCCGAAAGTTCAAGCTGGCTTTTGCTCTCCAGGTAATCCTGTTGCATCTGCACATATTCCTGATTCTGGAGTATGGCAATAACCTGACCTTTGCTCACCTTTGTCCCCTGTAAAAGCGGAGTGGATTTTACAATACCGCCCATCTGAGTGGTAATGCTCACCAGGTTCTGTGGTGGCACGTCAATAAAGCCATTTACTTTCAGCATACCGCTGAGTGCACGGAGCTCGGGACTTCCCAGCTCTATCCCTACAGACTTGAACTGTGACTGGCTGAGCTCTACTGAGTTGCTTTCCTCGGTGGCCGTGCTGTCTGCAGAGGCTTCTGTTCCAGCGCCATCTTTTTCCTTGCTGCCGCAGGAAGAAAGCACTACTGCCAGTGCCCCAATGTAAGATAATCGGCTGAGGGCTTTTAATATTTTTTTCATTTTTATATTGTTATTGACCTTTTAGGTACTGTAATGTGTATACTGATTGATTGTATTGGTTGATGGCCTCCAGATAGCTGAAGCGGATATCAGAGTAGGTACGCAGGGCCTGCAGATACTCTACATAGCCGATCTCCCCTGCCTGAAATGCAATCTGGGACTGCTTTAGGATCAGGTTGGCATTCGGCAGGGCACTGTTCTTATAATAGGCGATACTTCTGGAATTTTTCTGAAGGTCCTGGAAGGCCTGCTCATACCTTCCACGAAGATCTGTCTGGGAAAGGATAAAATCGCTTTCGGCTACCTGCTTATCTATCTTTGCGGCTTTTATCCTTGAGGAGAAAGGCTTAAAGAAAAGCGGTATGGAGATCCCGGCGGAAACTCCCTGAAAACGTTTGCCTCCATTAAAATAAAGATCCTGACCGCCAACATTCTGTGCTCCGATAATGGACTGGTTGAAATAGCCGATACTGAAATCGGGGCCGGAGCGTGAGCGCTCGAGCCTTACCGTCTTGTCGGCAATATCTATCTGCTGGGCCTGCAGCGCAAGAATTGGATTTTCTGATGTAATGGTATCAGCCTGGCTAACATTCCAGACTACCTGGCCAAAGTCCGCGTTCATGATACTGATCTGTTCCCTGGTATTGAGCAAACGCTTAAGTTCGGCGGTATAGGCAAGGATATCAGCTTCGTTCTTGCTCATCTGGTTGCGAACCTCATTATACTGAGTTTCGGCGGTAGTTTTTTCAAGCAGATTGGTCTCTCCTGCCTGGTACCTCAATGAGGCGGCCTTCAGAAAGTTACTGTAAACACTGTCCTGGCTTTTGTAAAGCTTTTGAAGGGCAATGAAATAGCCCAACTGGGCGTAAACGCTTTTCACCTGATAGGAAAGTTCTCTTTGTGTTACCTGAAGGCCGATTTCGGCTCCCCTGATCTGCGCATCATACAAGTTGCGCTGACTTTTGAACAGCCCCGGATAGGGTATGTTCTGAGAGGCCGAAAAGTTATTGTCGCGTTTGATGGTATTCATCTGTCCGTACTGCACCTCAAAGCTGGTCTTTCCAAGATCTGTTGAGGATCCCCTTAGCGCCTGTTGCCTGCCAATCTGCAGGGTTGAGGATTTCAAAGCCTGGTTATTACTCAATGCTGTGCTCAAAGCCTGCTCAAGGCTCATACCCTTGGTGGGAACCGTCTGCGCCTGCGCCTGTCCCGATAAAATGAAAAGTCCAAAAAACACCGCTAGGGTAACTACAGTTGTTGGAAGGGCAGTTTTTTTGCTTTTCCAACCTTCAAAATAAGTATATAGCACTGGAAGTACGATTAAGGTTAATATGGTGGAAGTAATCAGTCCCCCGATTACTACGGTTGCTAACGGTTTCTGCACCTCAGCGCCTGCTGCACTGGATATTGCCATTGGAAGGAACCCAAGAGAGGCTACAGTTGCGGTCATCAGTACAGGTCTCAGACGGATAGCAGTTCCCTTGAGGACAATGTCCCTTATACTATATTTATCCATTTTTTTCAATCTGTTGAATTCGGTAATCAGTACGATTCCGTTGAGCACGGCTACCCCGAATAATGCAATAAATCCAACACCGGCGGAAATGCTGAAAGGCATTCCCCTCAGGATTAATGCAAATATTCCCCCGATTGCGGCCATCGGAATAGCAGAAAAAATCAGTATCGACTGTTTTACAGATCCAAATGAGAAATACAGTAATAGCAATATCAGTAAAAGTGCAACCGGAACGGCAATAGAAAGCCTTTGTGTCGCCTCTTTTAAGTTTTCGAACTGCCCTCCATAGGTAATGTAATATCCTGCGGGCATTTTGATCTGTTCGTTTATTTTCTGCTCAATCTCTGTTACCACACTCTGGATATCACGGCCACGGACATTCAGCCCCACTATGATGCGCCGTTTGGTATCCTCACGTTGAATCTGGTTAGGGCCGATCTTAAACTCTATGTCAGCAAGTTGGTCAAGGGGAACCTGATTGCCGTTCGGGGCAGTCACATAGACATTTTTAACATCATCAATACCCTGGCGGTTCTGTTGGGAAAGGCGAACAATGATATCGTAACGCTGCTCTCCCTCGTATACCAGCCCCGCAGACTGTCCTGCAAAAGCAGTATTGAGTGCCTGGTTAACCGTTCCTATGCTCAATCCATATTGTGCAATCCTATCACGGTTGATCTTTACCACTATCTGCGGCAGACCGGTTGCCTGTTCCAGATAGAGATCTTTTGCGCCCTCTACACCCGAAACAATTTTCCCGATCTTTTGGGATATACTGGTGAGGGATTCGAGGTCATCTCCGAAAACTTTGATCCCAATATCCTGTCTAACTCCCGAGATAAGTTCATTTGAGCGTAATTGGATTGGTTGTGAAAAACCGAAGCTCACGCCGGGAACTTCTTCAAGTGCCTTACTCATCATCTCTGCCAGTTCTTCCCTGTCATGGGTAGTGGTCCAGTCTTTTTTATCTTTGAGTATTATGGTCAGATCACATGCTTCCATTGGCATGGGATCGGTAGGAATCTCGGCAGCACCAACCTTACCAATTACTTCTTTCACCTCTGGAAATTTTTCTACAAGGATTTTTGAAGCCTGATTTACTTTATCAATAGTCTGGGAAAGGGAACTGCCGGTAAGTAGCCTGGTTTCTACCGCAAAATCACCTTCCTCCAACGTGGGAATGAATTCTCCCCCCATCCGGGTAAAGATAAAAATACTGATGACCAGAAGAACAACCGATGATGCCACAACAATTATTCTTTTATTGAGTGCAGCCTTGATCATTGGAGTGTAACGGCGCTGAAAAAAATCCATCATCCGATCTGAAAAATTCTTTTTGTGGGCAACTTTTTTGCTTAAGAACAGCGAGGAAACCATAGGAACATAGGTAAGGGACAAAATAAAGGCTCCCAATATGGCAAAGGAAACGGTTTGTGCCATAGGACCGAACATCTTGCCTTCAATACCTACAAGGGCAAGGATGGGAAGATAAACGATCAGAATAATGATCTGTCCAAATGCCGCAGCGCTCATCATCCGCACGGCAGATTTTTCAACCTGCTCATCCATTTCGGCCTGTGTATAAGCGCGGCCAAGCTTATTCCCAGAGAGGATGTGCATTGTGGCTTCCACAATAATTACGGCCCCATCGACGATAAGTCCGAAATCTATCGCGCCAAGACTCATCAGGTTTCCCGATACGCCAAAAAGGTTCATCAGGGAAATCGCAAATAGCATGGCAAGCGGAATCACTGAGGCAACAACCAGCCCGGCCCTAAAATTTCCAAGAAAAAGAACCAGGACAAAAATAACAATCAGGGCGCCCTCGATGAGGTTTTTGGCTACTGTGCCCATGGCACGATCAACAAGCGCACTTCTATCTAAGAACGGCTCAATGGTTACCCCCTTCGGTAGAGTTTTACTGATTCTGTCTATCTTAGCCTTCACCTGTTTTACCACGTTATTGGCATTTGCGCCTTTCAGCATCATTACTATACCGCCAACAGCCTCACCTTCACCATCCTTTGTTGCACGGGTAAGTGCGCCATAACGGATGGAACTACCGATCTGTACGGTGGCGATATCGTGGATAAGCACCGGGATTCCGTTCGCATTGTTTTTGACAACGATCTTATTGATGTCATCAAGATTGCCGACCAGGCCTTCGCTCCTAATAAAATAGGCATTTGGCTTTTTGTCTATATAGGCGCCCCCCGTGTTCTGGTTGTTCTGTTCAAGGGCTGCGAAAACATCGCTGATGCTCAGGTTAAGGCTCCGCAGCTTATCGGGATCAAGCGCAATCTCATACTGTTTCAAAAGGCCACCGAAACTGTTGACCTCTGCAATGCCCGGCGTACCAAGGAGCTGTCTCCTTACAATCCAGTCCTGGATGGTGCGCAGCTCGCGCGCGTTGAATTTCTTTTCGAATCCAGGCTTTGCATGGATCACGTATTGGTATATCTCCCCAAGACCTGTTGATATGGGTGATATTTCTGGATTACCAAGTCCTGATGGGATGTTATTCTTGGCCTCGGCAAGCTTTTCGTTTACCTGTTGCCGGGCCCAGTAGATGTCAACATCATCATGGAATACGATAGTTACAACCGAAAGTCCGAACCTTGAAATGGAGCGTACCTGCTCTATTTCAGGTATGGTGGACATGGTCTGTTCTACGGGATAGGAAATAAGCCTTTCTACCTCCTGGGTAGCAAGGGATGGGCTAAGGGTTATGACCTGAACCTGATTATTGGTGATATCAGGAACGGCATCAATGGGAAGTTGTCTCAGGGAATATACGCCCCATGCGATCAGCCCCAAAGTGAACAGGGCTATTACAAGCTTATTCGCTATTGAAAACTGAATAATTTTTTTCAGCATTATTTGTTTAATTAAGTAAAAAATAAAAAAACCAGATCAATGCACAGCGTAGCCTCGTATGGATTATACGGGCAAAAACATAGCATCGAAATGAAGATCGATTTTTAACTTAATTTAGGCGGCTGCCAAACAGATAATGGTAAAGAGATAACCTCACCCATGTAAGCTTCATTATATTCTGAGCTTATTGGTTTTGAGATTACCACAAGAGGTGTTGAAGAAATAACTTCAGAAGTGGTATTACAGCAGGAACAAACGCAGAACGGTGAACAGAAATCACTGCGTTCTTTTTCTGTAGAATGGGTTGTTATGCTTTTTTCAGTTAATGGTCCACCATGCAACTTACCCATAGCCAATACGTCAGCGCATGGAATGCAGCTGAGTATTACGATAATGAAGCAGAGAAACAAACTGGATATTTTCACTTTCAAAATTTTACCAAATATATAAATTTATTTAGGAACATTTTTTTTTAGTCCTGGTTTGAAAAAATTTAATACTTTTTTATTAAAATAATCATAGCCTATAGGTTTTCACCCATCATTCAAAAGTTCCACCACTTGAACAACCAAACGGAAACCTTCTTTGCCCAAATCAAAAAACTTCATATAATCTGGGTAAAAAGGGAAGGAAGTTTTCATTTATTGATGAGATAAGTCCAGAGGTAAGCCTGAATCTTCCACTAACAGACCTTATCGGCCAGCATAGACTCTTCTGATGGGAAATGTCTTTTAACCGCACCGAAAGCTTCAATTATTCAGCCAGCCAGGGATTTTTTGGCCATCAAATCCCTGGCCCGGCTAAAATGTGAATCCACTACCCAGAAAAGTCGATTACTACAGGTTTAAAGTTTGAATTTTATCCCTCCGTTTACTACAAACCCATCTACAGGCGCATAGATGTCCCTGAAAACAGGGCTAGTAATGCTACCTGTATAGATCGAATCAAAGCTGGTCTGCCTGGTGTCCGTTAAATTCTCAAAATTCACAAAAATTGAAAACCGTTCCCAAAGCTTTTCTGCCATCAGACCAGCTGTCCAATAGCTTTTACCAGTGGCACCATCGTTTAACTTCTGTTTGCTGAAATAGTATGCTTCGGCACCGATCTTCCATTTATCTTCAAGCTCATACATCAATACATTATTTACCCTGTGCTTTGAAACCAGCGGATAATTTGTGCTGGTGCCTCCTGTATGCTGGTTCACATCCGCTAATGTATAACCGATGAAAAGTTTAAAATCACCGTAGGTTACTTTGGCATTTGTTTCCATTCCCCTGGTATCTAAATTACCTTTAGGCTGAACATAGGTCAGGTTGGCTCCATTAGCAGCAGTCAGCAATATCGGGTTATTGATACGGGTATAAAAAAACATCTGATTGATGCTGAATCCAACCGCTCCGTCAAACAATGAGGTGCGATAGTTAACATCATAGTTGGCGCCATAAGAGCGTTCCGCCTTTGTATTGGCCACATCTAAAGGCGCTACATTTCTGAACTGGATCCGCTCAGCATCTTCGGTAAATACAGTTGGTGCCTTATAACCCAGACCACCGCCTAATCGGGTAGAAAAATGTTCATTGATCTTCCACAATCCGGAAATTCTTGGTAAGAAGAAAAATCCGTATTCATTGTGGTAATCTCCCCTTACTCCTGATTCAAGACTAATTTTTTTAGATATGTTCCAGGTGTTCTGTGCAAATGCCCCAATGGTATTATAATTGTAACTTCTGAGTGCATTGTCACTGTTCTGGTCTTCCTTAAAATTGTCGGTCAAAAAGTTCACCCCCAACACCCAGTCTGCTTTTTCTCCGTTACGGCTATAATTGGCCTCACTGTAGGTTGACACTTGAACGCCTGAAAAAAGGTAATTTGGCAACCCAATACTCCGGTCGTAATAGCTCACCGAATTGCGGATAACAAGCTTTTCCTTTTCGCTCAGTCTATGATCCAACTCAACCTGAGAGCTGTAACGCCCGGTTTTATTCTCCTCAAAATAAGAATGGGCAGCACTGCCATTTCCCTTCACATATTCCAGGTCGCCGCCAATCCGTTTTTCAGTTGTGGCGTTGATTCCGGCCAAAAGCGTAGTCGCATCATTGAAATAAAAATATAGTTTGGGGTTCAGGGTGAAACGGTCAAACTTGGGGATAGCGGTTAAGCCAATATCAGAAGGATCATAGGCAGTCCCTTTGTTGTATGCACCATAAACCGTGATACCTATTTTATCAAATTTCTGTCCATAAAAACCACTGGCATCCAGTCCCAAAGCAGAAGTACCGTTTAAAAGGAAATTAAGCTGACGCGCTTCAGTCGGTTTTTTAGAAACCAGGTTCACCAGTCCAGCAATTGCTCCACCTCCGTAAAGGGTGGACGATGAACCTTTGATCACCTCTACCTGCTGCAAATCCAATGGGGCAATCTGAAGCAGGCCCAATCCACCCGAGAAACCAGAGTATAATGGAAAACCGTCCCTAATGATCTGGGTATATTTTCCGTCCAGTCCCTGTATGCGGATACTGGAATTTCCGCTGGTCGCAGAAGTCTGCTGGGTCTGGATGCCTGTGCTTTCTGCCAGCATCATGCGGATGTCGCCAGGTTTCATATTACCTTTTTCGTCCAGTTCTTCCCCGGCGATGACCTCAACCCGTGTAGGAATATTATCAATGGTACGGCTGCTCCTTGTAGCTGAGATCACTACATCCTCTAGTTCCTGGTCTTCTTCAGCTGCAGTAAGTAAAATAGTCAAAACGTTAGTTTCAGCAAGGGGAAAGGTCAGCGTATCAGTTTTGGTCTGATAGCCTACATAACTAAACTGAATGATCTGTTTACCTGAGGGTATACCATTAATACTTGCATTACCTGCACTATCTGATTTAGCGCCAATGGTCGTTCCAAGAACTTTTAACGTAGCTCCTGGAAGTACTTGGTTTGTCTTTGCGTCTTTGATGACGGCTTTATATCTATTTTGGGCAAAGGCGGTAACTGTAAACAACAGTATAGCCAAAACCACAATCGTTCTTTTCATAATGATCTTTAAATAATGATTTCGATAAATATGTCCGGTTAGGACGAGGGAAAAATAAACTACGAAAGTTTGGGCGGCTGCCAGATAGAAATTGAAATGGCCTGTAGCTGAAGTGGGATGTAAGCCGTATTATGCTGTACAGGTAAAAGCTGGGCCGCAAAAACGATCGTTGTCCGTGTAGTGATGGTAAAGCCGATACAGGTACCACAGACATAAAACGGTGAACAGCCTTTGCAACAATTATCGTTATGTTCACTGCAAGCATGTTTTTCCGCTTTATCGGTTTTCAGTACATGGCTATCTTCTCGCGCTAAAGCGCAGCATGGTACCGCGGTTAGCGTATATACGATGAGAGATAAAACCAGGGCAATGAATTTCACGGTGTAAAAGTATAAAATTTACTAATACTCTGTGTTGTTGTTATGTGATATAATAGATTGCAAGATCTGTAAATGAAGAATAAGAGCCTGGCACCCTCAAATTTGACTGTCCAATTGATTGGGGTTATTTCGCAAGCTTCAAGGCATCAGCAAACTCACCGGACAGGGGGACTGTTTATGATAGCTGTGGGGGATGCTTCCACGTCGTGCTCGACACGCTTGAATTCAATTTCAATACTATTTGCATCGGTTGTAGAACAGCCTGCATTTAAGTGAACATAAGGTAACAACCCCTTGGGTCACCGTCGTTAGGCTTTCCGAGGGATCCCAGGTTGATCACATGTTTGAACTTTCAATATGGGGTTTCCAAATTCTGTGATACGGCTTGTGGAAGTGCACCACAAAAAGCAGATCTGCATCAGCTTCTTTAAGCATTTCCAAAACATAGTCTGCATCTGTGTCTATCAGTATGTATTCATCTATACTACTGGTACTGCCGTGCGCGAAAACAAGATTTAGTTTTTCACCGCTCAGTTTATATTCTAACCTGATATGCGCCGGAAGCGTTTTCAAATATCCCCTGTTATCCTCACGCAACGGCCATCGGTAACAGCATCTGCCTTTTTCCTCTACTAAAAAAATATCAGTCGATTTTGGCATTTCTCAATCTCAGGGAATTCAAAATAACGGAAACCGAGCTAAAACTCATCGCGAGTGCAGCTATCATGGGAGAAAGTAAAACTCCAAAAAACGGATATAAAATACCAGCCGCTATCGGAATCCCCAATACATTGTATCCCAGGGCAAAAAACAGGTTTCCTTTGATATTGCCCATTACTTTATGGCTCAACAACCTTGCTTTTGCGATCCCGTTTAAATCCCCCTTCACCAATGTAATCGAGGCACTCTGGATAGCAACGTCTGTTCCCGTGCCCATGGCAATCCCGATATCAGCCTGGGAAAGTGCAGGGGCATCATTGATGCCGTCACCTGCCATGGCTACCTTTTTGCCTTCGGCCTGTAGTTTTTTTATTTCATTCAGCTTATCTTCAGGCAACATCTGAGCTTTGAACCCATCCAGATTTAAAGTTGCGCTTACTGCCCTCGCTGTATCCTCATTGTCTCCGGTAAACATGATTACCTTGATGCCTTCCTGCTGGAGCTTTAGAATAGCAGCTGTGCTGGAATGCTTGATCTTATCCGAAATCACAACAAACCCCACTGCTTTATTTCCAACGGCCAAATAAGAAACCGTCTTGCCCTGCCTTTGAGCGGCACTAACCTGCTCGGACAGACTAGGATCAATCGCCGCTTTAACATGCTCCATCAGTTTTTGGTTCCCCAAAGCCAGTCTTTCCCCATTCAGACTGCCTGTTACGCCCTTCCCGGTAACGGCCTCAAAGTCGGATATAGCCTTAACGGATATTTCGTTTTCCTCCCCATAACGCAAAGTTGCCTGTGCCAATGGATGTTCGCTGCTGCTGTTCAAAGCCACAATTTTCTCCAGGATCTGTTTTTCGGTAAAGCCCTTATCTACGCTAACCACACTTTCAACCGAGGGCTTTCCCTCTGTAACCGTACCAGTTTTATCGATGACCACTACATCAATAGCATTCATTTTCTCAAGAGATTCCGCATTTTTGATCAGTATACCAGACTGAGCGCCCTTCCCTACTCCCACCATTACCGACATTGGGGTAGCCAGGCCTAGCGCACATGGGCATGCAATAATCAATACCGCGATTGCATTTACAAAAGCATAAACATAGGCCGGATCGGGGCCGTATACTGCCCATACCACGAACGTTACAATAGAAATCAATACCACAACAGGCACGAAATAACCTGAAATTTTATCGGCCATCTTTTGGATGGGCGCTTTTGAGCGGCTGGCGGAATTGACCATTTCGATGATCTGGGAAAGCAGTGTTTCTGAGCCTACCTTTTCGGCAAGCATGACAAAGGTCTTTTTACCATTGATGGTTCCTGAACTGATTTTATCCCCTATCTTTTTCTCAACAGGAAGGGGTTCTCCTGTGATCATGGATTCATCAATTACAGCTTCCCCGTTCT
Source organism: Pedobacter sp. (assembly GCF_965279535.1). NCBI lineage: Bacteria > Pseudomonadati > Bacteroidota > Sphingobacteriia > Sphingobacteriales > Sphingobacteriaceae > Pedobacter > Pedobacter sp. Next base: position 4,121,025 of record NZ_OZ257244.1, on the reverse strand, counting down.
TAATACTACCATCCACCGGAATTTTTTCACCAGGCTTTACCCTCAGCAGATCTCCTTTCTGAATATCATCAATAGATACTGATATTTCCTTATCCCCGACCACTTTTGTTGCTGAATTAGGTGCCAGCTTCAACAGCTCCTTAATGGCGCTGTTGGTTTTGCCATGCGCCCGGGCTTCCAAAAGCTGACCGAGCAGTACCAGCGTAAGAATCACGGTTGCCGCCTCAAAATAAACGAAAACGGTGCCGTGATGTGTTTTAAACTGATCAGGAAAAACTCCGGGGAATAGAAGGGCGACAATACTGAAGCCCCAGGATACCCCGGCACCAATCCCAATCAGTGTAAACATGTTCAGTTTCCAGGTAATGATGGATTGCCATGCACGCTGAAAGAACATCCAGGTTGCATAAAAGACCACCGGAATAGAAAGAAAAAACTGAACCCAGTTCCAGTATTTAAGTTCCATTAGATCAAACAAAGGATTGCTGGGAATCATTTCCGTCATGGCAATAACAAAAATGGGTATGGTAAAACCTGCTGCAATCTTGAACTTTTTGAGCAGGGTTTCATAAGTTTTATCTTCTTCTTCAAGGTTTGTCCCTGTAGGTACCAGGTCCATTCCGCAGAGCGGACATGATCCTGGTTTGTCCCTGATAATCTCGGGATGCATGGGGCAGGTAAATTGAGATGCCTGTTTCTTGGCAGGCTGTTTTACCAGGTCCATCCCGCATACAGGGCAATGACTTGGCTTATCATAAGTCTTCTGACCTTGACAGTGCATAGGACAATAAAACAGGCCTCCCGCTTCATTTTTATCATCATTTTCAACCTTGGGACTTTGCTCATGGGTTGAATGATCATGATTAGGATGTTCTGAAGATTTTAGAACATGTTTTCCCTGAACTGCCATTTCAATACCGTAATGTCCGGCGGCAGAAAGAGCCTCCTGCAGCTTTTCCGTCGGGATATGTTCTTGCATAGTTATGACGGCTTCAGCAGGTTCAAGGGTCACCTGTGCAGAAACGCCATCAATCGCATTCAGCACATTTTCGACTTTGCTCCGGCAGCCCTGACAGCTCATTCCGGTTATTTTATAGGTGTGTTCCATGTTTTTGATTTGTTAATAGCTTAATGTCAATCCGGCGCCATAGCCCATATCACTGTCATAATGTGTTGAAAGCCCAAAATACTTAGTAACGATGTACCTGAATCCGGCCATATATTCCTTATCGGTATTGACCATAAACTGGAAGCGCAGTCTTTTGGAAACGGGGATATCTTCCCTCATCAGCTGAAACCTGACATTCCCCTTGTGATCGAGGGAAGCATCTGCAACGATCAGCAGTGGTAGGGTATATTGAACTCCCAAATGAAATACCTGCCTGAAATTTTTGGTATTTCCCTGCCCGAAAAGGTTGTTTCCCGGCGAAAGTGATTGCCCGAAAACATTCTTGTCCAAGGGATCAACCGTTCTTTTTCTAAAATCCCATCCGATATAGGGCAATAGCCATTGGTTTCTCCCGATATATCTTCCAAAATGACTTTCACTTTCATAGCCCATTTCCTTGTCAAACCCAATCCGCCATTCAGTGGTAAAGCGGTAACGGGTATTGGCGAGCATAATCTCTCCGTCGCTGCCATTGGTTTCGATTCCGATGCGTGCCATTGGATGAAATGCCCTGTCATCACTGAAAAGTTTTCGCTGTGCCAGCTTGGGGTCCGGGATTTCGGGATTAGGCGGAGAATTCTCATAACTGAATACCCTTCCCATACCGCTCATCATGTGATAGAGAATATGGCAGTGGAAGAACCAGTCGCCTCCTGGCTCTGTTGCTGCAAATTCAAGGGTATCCCGCTCCATGGGCATGATGTCGATAATGTTCTTCATCGGGGCATATTCTCCCTGCCGGTTAATTACCCTGAAGTCATGGCCATGAAGGTGCATAGGATGGCGCATCATACTGTTGTTGTAAAGGATTATCCTAACATTTTCGCCCTTTTTTATCAGTATCTTATCGCTTTCAGAAACGGTTTTGTTATCCAGCGTCCAGACGTAACGGTTCATATTTCCTGTAAGGTCAAACTTAAGTTCCTTCCATGGGCCTTTTGGCAGGGTTGTTTTCTTTGGATCTCGAAGCATATTATAGTTCAGAGTAACGATATCGGCGGTTTCTGCCTCCATATTCATCCCTGCCATGCTCTTGTCACCAGACATCTGCATACCAGGCATCCCCTTCATTTTTTTCTCTGTTTTTGAATTTTCTTCACCGGTTACCTCCGGGTACATCACCGTATTCATATCCATGATCTGGTTCTGCATCTTCATGCCTTCCATCTGTACCATATTGCCGCTCATATCCATCATATCGTTCATCATTTTCATTCCGGCAAAATACTTCAGTTTGGGCATTTTCTCTGCATGGACCTTTTCTCCCTTGCCCAGCCATAGTGATGCTGATCCCGTACGGTCTTCAGGAGTGACCAAAAATTCATAGCTCTTATTTTCCGGAATCGTGACCACTACATCATAGGTTTCGGAAACCGCTATAATCAGCCTGTCGACCTCTACAGGCTCCACATCATTTCCATCGGTAGCGACAACGGTAATCTTGCCCCCTGCATATTTAAGCCAGAAATAATCTGAGGCTCCACCGTTTGCAATACGCAGCCTTACCTTGTCCCCAGCCTTGAACTGCGGCTGTTCGTTCTGATTTTTCCCATTGATGAGAAAGGCTTCATAATAAACATCGCTCACATCCATGGCATTCATGCGCTTCCATTCATTGGCTACCTTTGTTTTAAAATGTCCGGTCCTGATCGCTTCTGCATAACTCTGGGTAGTCCCTTTTTTGATGGCAAACCAGTCGTTGGCATTTTTCAGGCTTCTATGAACCTCCTCGGGCTTCATATCTGTCCATTCGCTAATGACTACTGGAAGGGTTGGAATATCCCACTCCGTACGTTTGTTCATGATAAATGCCCCATACATACCTATCTGTTCCTGAAGGCCGCTGTGGCTGTGGTACCAGTGCGTTCCATGTTGGACGATGGGAAACTTATAGATGTAGGTAGTGTGCGGTTTGATCGGCATTTGGGTCAGAAAAGGAACACCATCCATCTTGTTCGGAAGAAAAAGTCCGTGCCAGTGCAGCGCGGTTTCCTCGTCGAGATTATTGTGCACGTAGATCAGGGCGGTATCGCCCTGCGTAAAGGTCAGTGTGGGCATGGGGATCTGACCGTTTACCGCAATTGCCCGCTTTGATTTTCTCCCATAATTTACCGTTGTATCGGCTATGTAAAGATCATAACGCACGGTACGTGGTGGAAATTTATTCGCAACGGTCTTAATCGGGCCCAAATTGGCCTTTGCAGTTTTGATATTTTCCATGTCAGAACTGTTATCATCCATTGCCATGCCCGCCATATCCCCCATATCCTCACTCTTTTTGGAACTTTCCTTTGTTCCCCCATTCTGTTCAGGCGCTGACCTGGGCTTTTCCCTGATTAGCTTCATCCCGCATTTGGGACAGTTGCCAGGTTTGGAGTCATGGATCTCAGGGTGCATTGGGCAGGTATAGGTTACTGATTCCTCTTTTGGCTTACTTTCCAATTTTTCTGCCAGCATTTTCATGCCTTCCATAGCTCCCTTTTTTGTACCTTGCTTCTTTTTGCCCGGATCAGCTGTCTTTGCCTTATCCACTTTACCTTTCTGCAGGATAAGCTTCATTCCGCACTTTGGACAGTTACCGGGTTTTTCCGATTGTATTTCCGGGTGCATCACACAGGTATAGATTACCCTGGACTGACCAGCACTGCCGTTCTTGTCCGTTTTCATTCCCTTCATATCCTGGGCGGAAACCACAGAATAAATTATCAATAAAAAGACTGTTAATATATTTTTCATTTCTTTGTTAATTTAAAGAGCAGTGAGATTCTTTCTGTTCAAACTATCCCTTGAATTCTGTACCCACTTTATGAGTATCGACTTTTCCCTTGGATCTAATATTGCATTTCTGTGGATCAGGCTATAAGAGGAAAGCGGCATTGTACCATCTTTTAAGCTATTTTCTATGGCCCGCAGTTTGTTCTGACGCCTCCGCAAGGTATAGCCGGCAAATTCATTAAAGTTCAGCTCCTCTTTTCCCGATCGTATGTGACTGTTAAGGTACCAGTGAAGCGGCTGAACATAGGCATACCATGGATATTCCGTGTTGTTGCTGTGACAGTCATAACATGATTTTTTAAGTATCCCCTGCACATCATCAGGCATAGGAACAAGTGTGGATATATCCTGAGGCATAGCCTGCGCGCTTTTATTGCGTGCAGGCTGTAAGATCTGCATAAGCATGAAGATAACTAATAGCCCAAGAAAGGTTTTTTTTATGCCCGTCATTTTTGTGCTATTTCAGTTCTTCTTTGACAGTGCCACAGGTGGGCATCGTTTTTCCAAGGTAAGGGTTTTTGATCTCCTTTATCTCACTCACCCAGATTGCACCCTTGTTATTGTTGTACATGGGACAACGGTCCACATACAGGGGCTTGTCAGTGCCAAGGAGCTTGATCATATCGTACATGTCTTTGCTCAGCATATCGAAATGCTCACGTTGATGGGCAATATTGCCTGCATTGGAACCGATATGCTCTGCGTGCTCTTTGGCATCATCCCGAATATCGCTATATGCCCTGGCCTGCTCCGAAGTCAATGATTTTTCATCAAAACTGGCGAACGCTGCGACCATTTCACTGCCTGCGGCGGCAGCTTGTTTATCATCGTCCGTGGTCAGGGCATTTTTCAGTTTCAGATAGCCGGATAAAAGCGCAGCCGTTTGGGATTTTTTTACATTATTGGTTTCCCTAGAAACATTTTTGGTCGTGGAATCCGCAACAGCGGAATCTTGCTTTTCATTTTTGCCATTTGTACAGGCGGCAAGGAAAAATAGTGGGCCCAGAAGGCTATATATTAATGTTTTCATTGTTTTTGATATATCTTGAATAAATTATTTCGAGCTGTATGTAGAATATATGCATACAGCTATATTGAACGGACCAAAACATCACAATGCTAAATGTCCGCTCAATAACAATATGAATTATTTGATAGTCTCCTTTACTGCACCACAGGTCAGCATCTGCTTACCGAAATAAGGGTTTTTGATACCAGCGTTATCAGAAAGCCAATAGCTCTTTTTCAATGGACAATAGGTATAATAAACAGGCGCTTTGGTGAGTTTAACGGCTTTTGCCAGTTTAAAAAGATTGGCAGAAAAAGTTGCGAAATATTCTCTCTGATGGGCAATATCCTTACTCTCCGATATGTGCTTGGCATCAAAGGCAAGCTTATCCTGTAAACCTATAAATATATTCATATCGGCTTCTGGCATTGACTTCATGTCCATGCTGCCCAGCGCTCTGGAAAACTCAGTGGCTTTTGAGGCGGCGACTGTCGCATCTGCATTTATCAATGCATTTTTGATATCGTAATAAGAAGTTAAAAGTGACTGTGTCTGGCTATTTTGCGCAAGGACGCGGCCAGTGAAAACGATTGCCAATAGGGCAACCAGAAAAAATATTTTTTTCATGATTTTAAGATTAAATGTTTACACTCTTTCCGCAGGAGTTTTGGCCGCGCGAAAGCCAGGCACCATGTCAATGTAACACGGGCTCTATTGGTAATTCTTGGTGAAATCTTATATCTGAAAGCTATTGATGGAAATCCGGATGTCCCTGTTGGGTGGCCGCTCCCGCTGTCCGGCGTAAACGCTCTTTTTGAGAGCCAGTTTGACAGAAGGAATTAAAAAGTTGTAATTATAATCTGGAAGCAATAGAACAGGTAGGATAACCTGGTTTTTAACGCTTTGGGGAACAAGCTTCCCCTGAACCACAAGGTCGTTGACCAGAGTCTTGCAACAGGGATCTTCTTTTGAAAGATTCGGTCCATTTGAAGCACTGTGTTTATGCACATGTGCACCTTTATGCTGATGATCATGTTTGTGATTATTCTTTTTAGAGGAAACATGTACATCACTTTCTCCATGATTATCTCTTTCCATTCCAACTGCACAGGCAAGGCCAACAACAGTGTTGAGCAGAAAAATCACTAAAAGAAAGATGGCTTTGGTTTTCATCAGACTACAAATCTATATAAAGATGCAAAATTAAATTTATATAATTTCCCATATCTTTTATATAATTATATTAGAAAATCACCTCAAATTTCTGACATTGAACTTGTTTCAATATTTTTCGGCCCCTCGAAAAGTAATTTCGTTTCGCAGACTCCGACCTGTCAAATGCTGGATTTGCTTTTCACCAAGGTCCAGACAGTATTAGCGCAATCAAGCTACATACTATGCCAAATTTTACTTACCATGGGTATTTATCCATAAGATATGACGCACCAAATCATAACCTTACCCTCCATTTTTGAATATCGATTCACTCTCCAAGAGGTAGGCTCTACTGGTGACCACTATTTCACCTAGTGAAATGCCAGACAATACCTGCACATAGCCCCCGTTCCCTGCTCCGGTATTGACCTTTCTTCCAGAAAAACTTCCATCACGATTTTTGATCCATACCTTATTGCCTTTACCTCCTGCTAGTATTGAAGATGTGGGCACAGCAACAGCATTCTGTTTTCCATTACCAATGGAAATGTATGCCAACATCCCCGGCCTGATCAGCCCCTGCGTATTTGGAACTGCGATCCGGATGAGCACAACCTTAGATTCATCTGATAGTTCAGGATTTACAAATTCCACCTTGCCTTTAACAACCTGTCCGTTCAGATCTGGAAAAGAGACATTCACCATGTCATTTTCCTTATAGTTTCCGCTTTCGCCGGCATATAACTGCGCCTCTATCCATAGATTGGCTAACCCTTGCGTTTTTAATATAGCCATCCCTTCAGTTACGTAATCACCCTCGTGGATGGCTATGTCGCTTACCGTTCCGTTAACCTTGCTGTATATGGTAACAGTGGCCGAAGTTTTGGACAAAGAAGAAAGATTTATGATCTGGGCGGAGTTCAGGCCCCATAACAATAACTTGTGCTCTACTGTCTTGATCATGGCCTCATAATCGACGTCAGGATTATTTAATACCTTCTGCTGCTGCCTGGCCAAAAGGTATTCTTTTTCGGCTGATAACAGGTCTTCGCTATAAATGGAATACACTGCCTGACCTATTGTTATTTTTTCTCCAACGGACCTAACAAATAAACGCTGTATGCGTCCGGCCACTCTTGCACTGATCTCTTCCGCCTTACTTTCGTCCGTGGCAACTGTTCCGGTCAGAAGTTTTTCGCCCCCTGTATTTTCTTCCCTTACCGTATCAACTGTTATGCCTGCCAACTGAATCTGGCTTGCTGTCAATGTTATTTTTTCCGTGGCAGAATTTCCTGATCCAGTAAGTTCGACCTTGATCAGTTTCATGCCACAGATCGGACAGTTGCCGGGATGGTCTTCATGTATCTGTGGATGCATGGAACAGGTATAGTAAAATTTGCTTTTTGCTTTTGCCGCCGGCTCTGCTTTTTGTTTGCAGCTGTTAAATATACTTACTGAAAGCACAATAATCAGTAAGGCACAGATCCTTTTCAGGTTAATTCTTTTTATGTTATTCATGACCCTTTGTTTTGATGAAACTCTCACTGTCTGTTAAATACCCTGCATCTACTGCCAGGGTATCGGTTGCGGAAAGGCCTCTTGTTATCTGTATTTCGTTCCCTTTGAAAGTCCCAATATTTACACTATGTGCATAGTATAAGCTGCCTTTTTTTAGCCAGATTATTTTTGTCTGCCCAAGATCCTGCAGAGCAGACCTCGGTATCCAAAGCCCTTTGGATTTTCCCGTCTCTATTGAGGCATTGATTAGACTGTTTACCTTCAGCTGATGTTCCATATTGTCCAGATAAACCCTTGCGCTAACCGTTTTGTCACCTTGCTGAAGGGTAGGTTCAATAAAATCTACTTTCCCATATAACGTTTTACCTGGCAGATCCGGCAGGGTAATCTTAACCGGTTGATTTAACTCTAAGCTGGCCAGTGAATTTCTGTCGATCTTGATAATGGCCTGGAACAGGGCAGCCCAGGTGATCAGCTCAGGCATAATCTGGTAAGGGTGCCTTAAAATATGAACCGGCCTATGGTCCGACAGAGAAAGCCTGCGTTTTTTAAGGTAGACGGTAAAAAGAAGAATTGCGCAAAGCAGCAACCCTCCCGGTAAGCTTCCCCTTGGAGAGAGGATGATTTGTCCGGGTTCAGCAGCAAAAGCAGCATAGTTCCCTGCAGCATAAACCAGTTTATACCCGATAAGAAAACCTAAAAATCCATTGGTTATCCATTCCCATAACAAAATCTCCTTCTTAGGCTGTATAATAATCTCAACAGGTGCTATATGTCCTGCAGCCTCCTTTCTTTTAAGCTCAGCAGAAAACAGCAGGTAACCAGAAATAAATGCCAGGGCCACAAAGAAACCGAAAGTCTGAACGGGAAGCGGAATATATATTCCAAATAGGTATTCAATAAGATGGGTCAGGGTTGGGAACATAGGCAGAAACTGAAAAACCGCAACGTAAAAAAATATATTAGCCGCCATCAGGAAATTGCCCCAAGTAGTCCATAAAGTGGGGACCCTTTAAAAAGCAGATCCCCACTGATCCTATTTGGATAACAATAAGTCTTAAGCCAGCAAGCGTTTGAGCCACTTTAATTCAATATATAAAATTAAATGCCCAAAGACTAGTAAGCCACGCCTCAGAAGCTAATTATGACCTCATTGTTACGATTCATAGTTATGGTGGTACCTTTAAAAAGTCGCACTGATCGGGCTATTTCTTTCCGGGTCGATCAAAAAACATAAAGATTAACAAGGGATAAAAAATAAAAAACAATATGTGATTTTTGTCAGCTTTATCCCTGGACGAAGTGTTAGGTTTACTTTGGAAAAAACGCGCTGCATGTTTTAATTAGGGAACCATAGAGAGTTTCTTTGTAAATTTATTATACCCTTTATTCTATATCCAAAAAATGTATTCCAATATTTTAAAGAATTTTGGCGCAGGCCTGCAGTATAGTTATCTTTAAAATCCAAAACAGCTAAAATGAAAGATATGACCATTGCGGAATACATCGAAAGACTTTTTCCCCAGTTTGAACCTGCCCTTAAGACCATCCTTATCGAGAATGCGACGCTTAGGGATTTTCAGGGAGGTGATATGCTCATGCAAACTGGGCAGAATATGCGCTCCACGGTGCTTATCGTAGAAGGCATGGTAAAGCTCTACAGGGAGGGAGAAGATGGACAGGAATTCTTTATGTATTATCTCCAGCCAGGAAATGCGTGTGCACTTTCCATGATATGCGCAACCAAACAGGAAACCAGTCAGGTAATGGCAAAGGCCATTGAACAGACCAAGGTACTCATGATTCCGATTGCCCTGATGGATAAGCTGATGCGGGATTACAGAACATGGTATTACTTTGTCATTGAAACATACCGTATGCGCTTTGAAGAACTCCTCTTTGTCATCGATAATATCGCCTTTAAGGCAATGGATGAGCGGCTGGCCTTTTACCTGAAAAAGCAAGCTGGAGATTTAAACACAAAAGAACTGCACCTTACCCACAGTGAAATTGCATCTGATTTGAACACCTCCCGGGAAGTAATTTCAAGGCTGCTTAAGAAAATGGAGCAGGCAGGAGAAATTAAGATGTACCGTAATTACATCGAATATTTAGCCTAAGCCCATAAAAAGAATAAAGTTATTTTTACTGCGAAAGGCATCACTTCTTGAAAATATAATGAGTGTGACAAAAGTCACCAACATTGGTAGATGATAACTCGATTTTTGTTAAAAAATAACAGAAATGGAAATCATTGCATACGTTGCATCTGCCTTAATTGGAATTTCGCTTGGATTGATCGGCGGTGGCGGTTCTATCCTCACCATGCCGGTACTGGTTTACCTATTTGGGGTTAATCCGCTATTGGCTACTTCTTATTCATTGTTCATCGTTGGCTCTACAAGTTTAGCAGGTACAGTCGGGAATTTTAAGCGTGGGCTGGTGAATATTAAAACAGCTTTGCTGTTTGGTAGTGCATCCATCTCAACTGTATTCTTAACCCGCAAATTCATTATCCCCCTTATACCCAAGATAATAATAAAAATCGGCGATTTTGAGTTAACAGAAAACATGCTCATGATGGTACTCTTTGCAGTTTTGATGGTAGCGGCTGCAACAGCGATGATTAAAGGTGCAAGAGCAGAAAGCAGCACCCGAATAGAAAAACCCCCACTTCACATCGGTAAACTGTTTTTATACGGCATTGCCATCGGCCTCGCTACTGGTTTTTTGGGTGCTGGTGGTGGCTTTCTACTTATTCCTACACTTGTTATTTTAGTGGGCTTACCCATGAAAGAGGCCGTAGGTACTTCACTTTTCATCATAGCGCTTAATTCGCTCATCGGTTTCACCGGCGATCTTGGACATTTCCATATCGACTGGATCTTTCTCGCCAAAATTACTACCGTTGCCATTGCCGGTATCGTGGTAGGTGGAATGATAAACAAAAAAATAGATGGAGGAAAACTGAAGAAAGGTTTCGGGTGGTTTGTACTGGTTATGGGTTGCTACATCATTCTAAAAGAGGTAATATTTAAGTAACCTTCAGAAACAAACTCCTTGTGTGACAAAAGTCACCAACGACCATATCGTTAAGGATTAATTTTGACATACTAATTTAATCATCATGATTATAGAACAAATTTACACCGGATGTCTGGCACAAGGTGCCTATTATATAGAAAGCAACGGAGAGGCGGCCATTATCGATCCGCTTCGAGAGGTTAGTCCGTATATGGAACGTGCACGGAAGAACAACGCAAAAATAAAATACGTGCTCGAAACACATTTCCATGCCGATTTTGTATCCGGACACATTGATCTGGCTAAAGAAAGCGGCGCAGAAATCGTTTACGGGCCGAATGCAAAACCCGACTTTGATTTTTACGGTGCGAAAGACGGAGAAGTGTTGCGACTTGGTGGGGCAAAGATTAAAGTGTTGCACACCCCAGGACATACCATGGAAAGCACCTGTTTCCTGGTTAGCGATGAGCAAGGAAAGGAAATAGCACTGTTCTCCGGCGATACGCTTTTTATAGGCGATGTGGGAAGACCCGATCTGGCACAGAAACCGGTCAGTGAGCTTACAAGTGAGATGCTAGCAGGTTATCTCTTTGATTCTTTACGCAATAAGATCATGCCTTTAAGCGATGATATTATGGTTTATCCTGCACATGGTGCGGGTAGCGCATGCGGAAAAAATATGAGCAAAGAGACCACCGATCTTTTGGGAAATCAAAAGAAGACCAATTATGCGCTAAGGGCAGGCATGTCCAAAGACGAATTCATTAAAGAGGTTACTGATGGTCTTTTACCGCCTCCTGCATATTTTCCTGAAAACGTCATGATGAACATCCATGGATATGATAGTTTTAACAAAGTGATAGAACGAGGCATGCAAGCCCTTAACCCCGATGCTTTTGAGCGGGTTGCAAATGAAACAGGAGCGGTAATTCTCGACACAAGAGCTCCAGAGGATTTTATAAAAGGCTTTCTCCCAAACTCGGTAAATATTGGCATCGATGGAAATTTCGCCCCCTGGGTAGGAACTTTAATCCCGGACATTAAACATCCTATTTTACTTATTACAGATGAGGGTAGAATTGAAGAAGTGCTCACCCGTTTATCAAGAGTAGGATTTGATGGTGCAGTAGGTTACCTAGATGGCGGCGTCGTTGCCTGGAAAAAAGCTGGTCAGGAAACCGACGAGATAAAATCGGTTTGTGTAGCCCGGCTGGCCGAAATCGGCAAAAAAGCGGAGGTAAATATTCTGGACGTCAGAAAAACAAAGGAATACTTAAGCGAGCATGTCGAGGGTGCTGTCAACCTTCCACTGGATTATATCAACGAAAACCTCGGCACCGTCGATAAAACCAAGACCTACTTTGTTCACTGTGCAGGTGGTTACCGTTCTGTTATTTTCAATTCCATCATGCGCTCACGCGGGTACCACAACCTCATCGATGTGGCTGGTGGTTTTAAGGCCATACAGGAAAACGGATGTATTCCGACTACAGCATTTGTATGTCCAAGTACCTTAATATAAAAGGGATATGAAAAATGAGAAAAAATCGCACTGGGAAAAGGTGTATTTAGAAAAAAGTCCTGACCAGGTCAGCTGGACGCAGGTCTACCCCACAGTTTCAATGGAGATGATAACGGGGTTCAATCTGGATAAATCTGCTCCGATAATCGATATTGGCGGGGGAGACAGTCTGCTTGTGGATTTTTTGCTTCAGGAAGGCTACAGCGATATTACCGTAGTGGATATATCTTCCCGGGCATTGGAAAAGGCAAAGGCAAGGCTTGGAGAACTGTCTGGCAGGATACACTGGATCGAGACAGACATCAGGGATTTTGTGCCGCAAAGAAGTTATGCAGTCTGGCATGACCGGGCCACTTTTCATTTCCTTCATTCATCAGAGGAAATCCATAGTTATGCAAACACGGCAGGTCAGTTTACCGGAGAATACTTGGTCATGGCGACTTTTTCGCTCACCGGACCAGAAAAATGCAGTGGCCTGCCCGTTTCAAGATACAGTGAAAGAACGCTGCGCGAGATATTTAGAGAAGGGTTTACCGAAATAGAGTGCAGGCCGCAAGAGCACACTACCCCAATGCAAAGCACGCAGGATTTTCTGTTCTGCAGCTTTAAAAAAAATACAGAGCAATAAGAAACGAATAAATACAATGAATAAACTACTTCAAATGATCAGCAGTTTTTTTTCAAAAGGTGCGTACAACCTCGATGGCTACCACTTCAAAAACGAATTTACAAAAAGCAGTGACGCAGTCCTCTTAGATGTAAGGACAAAGCCTGAATATGCCCCAGGCGCGCTTCCTTCAGCCATATATATCGATTTCCTGGGTTCTGCCTTTTCTTTAGAACTTGCAAAGCTGGATAAGGCCAAGCGGTATTTCCTCTATTGCAGAAGTGGAAAGCGTTCCTCCTCAGCGGTATCGGAGATGAGAAAACTTGGGGTGGAAGCATTCAACCTGGTTGGAGGTATCGGTACCTGGCCAAAATGAAGAAATATATTCAAGAAATATTGATCTATTCAACGCTGCCGGCCGGATTTCTTCGGGATGGCAGTTTGCTAAAATGATTCAGCACTTACTTGCTCAAACCGCCACAGGCATTACCTTTTAACAACAACAAAAACACCCATATTAACATTTCATTTAAAAAAACATGATTGATTTTATTAAACAACCCTGGCCTTGGTATTTCTCGGGCAGCATGATCGTACTCATTATGCTCATCCTACTTTTTTTCGGAAAGTCCTTTGGCTTTTCATCAAACCTGCGAACGATGTGCAGCATAGCCGGAGCAGGCAGGAAAGTAAAATTTTTTGATTTTAAATGGAAAGACCAGACCTGGAACCTCATGTTCCTTATCGGCTCGGTAATAGGTGGATTTGTTGCTACAAATTACCTTAGCAGTCCATCTCCCGTAAAATTATCATCCGCCACAATCTCCGATTTAAATCAATTGGGCATTAAGTTCGATGGTGGGTTAAATCCAACCGGCCTGTTTTCACTGGAAGCAATGAAAGATTTAAAAACGCTGGCTATTTTACTCATCGGTGGTTTATTAGTCGGTTTTGGATCTCGTTATGCAGGCGGTTGTACTTCTGGTCACGCCATATCCGGGCTTTCGAATCTGCAAGTACCATCACTAGTAGCCGTAATCGGTTTCTTTGTTGGTGGCCTGATCATGACTTTCCTCATCATGCCTTTTATCTTTTAAATCTAAAAAAAATGAAATTCATAAAATATATTCTTGCAGGAACACTTTTCGGAATCATCATGACCAAGTCTGAGGCTGTTTCCTGGTACAGGATCCAGGAAATGTTCCGTTTCCAGTCTTTCCATATGTATGGAATTATTGGTACGGCCGTTGTACTTGGCGTAATTGCAGTATGGCTGATCAAAAAATTCAAAGCCAAGGATCTGGCCGGAAATCCGATTGTCTTCCACGATAAGGACAAGGCCTATATAAAATACCTACTAGGCGGCACCATTTTCGGCCTGGGCTGGGCACTCACCGGCGCCTGTCCCGGCCCCATGTTCGTCAACCTTGGGAGCGGATATGCCGGTATGGCGGTGGTCATCCTTGGTGCGCTCCTGGGCACCTATCTATACGGAGCGATGAAAAGCAAGCTCCCTCATTAATAAAATAGAATCTGATGAGCAAACTAAGGGCTATAATAGACCATAGATGTCCCAGGTGCCGAAAGGGAAAATTATATACCCATTCCATGTTCCATTGGAAATATGATCAGATGAATAAAAAATTTGCCTGCTGCAACCTGAACTATGAGATAGAGCCGGGCTTCTTTATCGGAGCGATGTATGTGAGCTATGTTTTCATTGTCGCAGAACTTGTCAATGCGGGCATTCCGGCATTCATGATCTTTGGCGAAGAAGAGCAGTGGGCAATCATCGCAACCACTATTTCGCCGGTCATCCTACTGTTCACCTTCAACTACCGCTATGCCAGAACCCTTTTGCTCCATGTCCTCTCTCCGATCAAATATGATGAAAGTGCAGGCAGAAACTGCTGAGAAGATTTTGGGGCGCTGTGACAAAAGTTACAGTGCGAAGAACCGCTAAAGGGTAAATTTGATGTAAACCTGGCAAAGGCAGGAATCATACCGTTAAACACATTAATCAAAAATAAAAACACATGAAAATAGAACAATTTGAAGACAAGCACCTCTCCCATTACAGCTATGCGGTACTGAGCGAATGCCGGAATGAAATCATATTGATCGATCCCTCCAGGGATCCGTCTGCATATTACCATTTTGCCGAAAAACACCAGGCCAAAATAGTTGGTGTTATCGAGACGCACCCGCATGCGGATTTTGTGAGTGCTCATCTTGAAATCCATCATAAGACCGGCGCAACAATATATTGCAGCAAACTCAATACGCCGTCCTACCTGTTTTCCCCATTTGATGAAGACCAGACGATAACCCTGGGAAAGATCACCTTAAGGGCAATCAACACCCCGGGGCACTCTCCGGATAGTATCAGTATTTTGCTCGAACACGATGGGAAACAAAAAGCGCTATTTTCCGGAGATACCCTTTTTATCGGTGACTGCGGAAGGCCGGATTTAAGGGAAAGCGGAGGTGATTCAATGGCGGAACGCAATTTCCTTGCCGCCCAAATGTACCATTCATTAAGGGACAAACTGATGAAACTCTCAGATGAAGTGATTCTGTATCCGGCACACGGGGCAGGTACGCTCTGCGGAAAAGCGTTGAGCGAGGCCAATAGCAGTACCATTGGTGCTGAAAAAAGAAGTAACTGGTCACTGCAGGAAATGACTGAGGCCGATTTTGTGAGCGCATTAAATGAAAACCAGCCATTCATTCCATTTTACTTCCCTTTTGATGTGGCCTTGAACAAGAAAGGCGCAGCACCGTTTGAAGATTCGGTAAGTGCGGTTCAGATCATGGAATCCGGTGAAAACTTAAAACCAAATGCCCTAATTATCGATACGCGAAGGGAAGATGTTTTTAAGAAGGGACATATAGAAGGCGCTGTAAATATCATGGATGGAAACAAATTTGAAACCTGGCTGGGCAGCATTGTGAAGCCTGAAGAGCCTTATTATCTTATGGCAGAAAATCTTGCTACATTGCATAGTCTTATCGCGAGGACCGCATCCATCGGGTATGAAACGCAGCTTGCCGGCGGTTTTATAAACGCAGTAGAAACTGTCCCGGATGAGATTATCGATATCCAAAATTTTAAAGAGAACCAAAATGGATATACCATTGTGGATGTGAGGAACAAGACAGAGCGTATGGAAAACAGTATTTTTGAGAACAGCATAAATATTCCACTGGGAAATTTAAGGGAAAGGGTAAACGAAATTCCGCTGGAGCAACCCGTAGCAGTACACTGCGCCGGTGGATACAGAAGTGCGGCTGCAAGCTCACTGATTGCATCCGTTATTGATGGCAAGCAAAAGGTGCTTGATATTGGTGAGGCCATTAAGGATTTTCAGAATTAATATTTTAAAAGTGTGAAAACAGAAAGAAACAACGAGGATAAACTGCAGGTATTTGCCCGGTTTGGAAAATATCTCGTATGGACGTCATTTCTATTCGTTGTGATCATGTTTTCTCTTGTTTTAGCACTCAGCGGATTTCATCTTCCAAAAAGTTTCTATGCGGATAAGCCTAATCCATCCATTCAAAAGAATCAAATAAAACCTTTAGAGCGCCGTGTTGCTAAACCCGAATATTGGAAGGCGCCTGATACGATGCAGCTTCAGGGCAAAGCTGATGCGGATCTGATCAGGTATGGCCGGGATTTGATTGTCCGTACGGCATACTATTTAGGGCCGCAGGGTATCGTAGGAAAGCTGACTAATGGTATGAATTGTCAGAACTGCCACTTGGATGCAGGAACCAGGCCCTTTGCGAATAATTTCTCCATCTTTTATGCAGGTTTTCCAAAAATGAGCGCAAGAAGCGGTAGAAAGGAAGAAGCCTTTGAACGGATTAATGAGTGCTTCGAGCGAAGCATGAACGGCAAAGCTCCGGGAAGAAATTCCAGGGAAATGGTCGCCATGTTGGCCTATTTAAAATGGGTTGGAAAAAAACAGGATGCCGCACATTCCATTGCGGATAATTCGGTAAAAAAAATCCCATATCTGGATGTGCCTGCAGATCCCCTGAAGGGGAAAATGGTATATGCCTCCAAATGCAGCAGCTGTCATGGAGAAACGGGCAAAGGCGTTGCCTCACCTGATGGAAAAGGATATATGTACCCTCCCCTTTGGGGCAGGGACAGCTATAACGATGGTGCAGGAATGTTCAGGCTTGGAAATTTTGCAGGATTTGTCAAAAACAACATGCCTTATGGCGCCACCTACAAAGATCCGAACTTAACGGATGCGGAAGCCTGGGACGTAGCTGCATTTGTGAATGCGCAGCCCAGACCGCACCTGGATTCCAAAAACGACTATAAAAACCTGTACACAAAGCCAATAGATTATCCCTTCGGGCCATATGCAGATCACTTTAGCGAAAAGCAGCATAAATATGGTCCCTTTATTGACATGGCTGAACAGCACGCACCTATAAAACAGAAAAAATAGAAACATGAAAAAATTACTGATCTTACTCCAGCTTGTCATCATGATGGTCATCACCACCAATGTATCTGCACAGGAGACAAAAAAACCGTTTACGGGTGCTGTTGCAAAAAAGAAATCATATAAAGCGCTATATGTACTTAACAGTGCCGAGGAAAAACATATTTCGGGAACACTCAGGAACATCAACAATGCTTTGGAGGATCCAAGATTGAAGGGAAAACTGGAGGTTGAGCTTATCGCCTTCGGGGATGGCGTGGCGGTTTATCGCAAGGATGGAAAGTTCCTTGAGCAGCTTAATTTGCTAAAGTCAAAGGGCGTAATTCTTGCGCAGTGCGAGAATACCGTTCGCGAGCGGAAAATCGATAAGTCAGATCTCTTCGATTTCATCAGCTATGTGCCAAGCGGCAACGGAGAGATCATCATCCGTTCGGCGGAAGGATGGGTAATCGTTCATCCCTAATGTAAAAACCAAAACGGCAGTGAATCTTTAAAAGGTGCAAATTGGTATTTCGATACGATGCAAAGATTAGGATCAGTTGTGCCGGATCCATTTCACCCGGGGCCGCAAACGCCGAAAATTATTGTCATGTTTAAATATCAATGGCTTATGCCGGCAACACTAAAATTCAAAAGGTTCGACAAAATTGTCTATCATCGTATGTGCTGTGCGGAGTAACGCATTTAAAAATGCTAGGGAATTTATCGAAAAGCTACATAATTAAAACAGTACTCGCCCAAACAGCATTGATAAAATTTTGTTAATCAGGCATGCGGTGATCCGTCAACCAATATTATCAATAATGGAAAAAGAAGAACAAGCCATTCCTAAATCAAACACTGGTGACCATCTGGCCAACGAACGGACTTTTCTTGCCTGGATAAGAACTAGCATAGGAATTATGGGCTTTGGTTTTGTGGTGGTAAAGTTTTCACTTTTTATCAAGCAGATCACTCTCGCTCTTGGGGCCAAAGCCGTCGTACACCAAACCGGCAACTCACAGAGGATAGGAATACTTCTTGTCGGGGTAGGCGCACTGACCATCATCCTGGCATTTATGCGCTATCAAAAAACTCATACACTTATTAATCAAGGCAGTTATTACCATTCCTCTACACTCATCAAAGTCCTTACCGTGGTTATTTTCATTTCAAGCATGCTTTTGTTGATATATCTTGTAAGAACGACTTAGCGGATCTCTGACATGGAAACACTGATTGTGAGCACGAATACCAAACTTGAGAGAACCCGTACTTTATCACCGGTCAAATATGTTTCGCTACCAAACGCAGCAGGTCGTGAATATCGAAAGGCTTTTTAATAAAATTCTCTGCAGCGCAGCCCCTTCTAATGTCATAACGGTCCGCATGAGCACTCATCATGATAATCGGAACATTCCGGGTTTTCTCTAAGGACTTCAGGTAACTGCAGACTTCAATGCCGTTTCCATCGGGGAGCATAACATCCAGCAGAAAAAGATCTGCAACATGATCACTTAGCCCTGCCATAAACGAGCTTACCGAAGAAAACGCGGAAACCCCGTACCCCTCACTGTTAAAAAGAAGCTGTAATACTTCGGTTATACCCTCATCATTTTCCAAAAGATATATCATCTTTTCCATTTGTCATGCATATTGTGGGTTGCCCCTGGTTATAATAAATCTGATTTGCCATTCCTACGAATGTTTTTTAAAGGTCTAAAAAGGCCCCTACTTCCTCAATTTTCGCTTCTCATTGAGATGGCCGGTTTCCAGGTTCAACCGCTCCAGCAGGTAACGCAATAAAACCTCTCTATCTTGGTTTGCGGGGTGATATGCGTTATCTCCACCCTTTGCTGAGGATTTATTATGGTCAAAAGTTTCAAATGGTTGTGAAATATTTTTCTCTGTCATAATTTAAATTTTAGGTTAAATATTTTGCCTATTATTTTTTAGTTCCTGAAATTGCCAGAGCCAAACGAAGTCCAAAAAAGGAAACCTGCCCTCCGCTGCTTTTCCAACCCTCATAACGAAGGCCGAGATCTGCACTATAATGCTTCGAAATTGGAATGCTGGCACCCAAAGTCGGTCCGTAGGCAAAAGAGGTATTCAGCCGGTCTCCAAGAGTATTTGCTGCACCAAGCTCAAGGGCAGCGTAATAGATACCTTCAAAGTAATATTTTGCTCCGACTTTAATTGGAACAACACCATTCATGCTTGTTGGCTCTCCTAAATAATCGAGACGTTTTTTTACCTCATCCCTGTAGCGGAAAGTCATATAGCCCGCAGATCCGGTTAGGTTGAGGTGCTCCGAAACCTTGAATTCCACCTTTGTTGATGCCCCATATCCGTTGACATAAGTTTTAGCCGTCTTACCGGTCGGAAAGCCCATGACAAAGCCTACCGATATCTTGGGGACGGCAGTTTGATCTTGCGCCTTTACCTTTACAGTCATTAATAACAGGAAACAGATCAGAAAAGGTTGAAATGTCCATCCGGCATAGGCACTCATAGGGAGGTCCTGTAAAAAATGTTTAACTCGGCCGCAATGCTTTCCAGGTAAGGGGCAAGCTTAAAATCTCTTGATACAAAGGATATTACCCCTTGTTTTTTACATTCCCAAACCGTCCCAACCAGCTCTCCCTCGATGTAGACCTGGTTGCATCTTTTCTTTGGGACATCTATGCAAATGTGTTTTCCCCCGATTTCAAACTCATGGTTAAATTCTAAATCTTTCATATTTTCCTTTTTTCTTATCTGACTAATAAAAAGATTTGCCGGGCGGCTAATATCCGCCCGGCAATGTTTTATAGCGTCTGACCGCTTTTGATCTCATCGTTCGCGGGCGAAATAATCTCTGTCCCGGCTTTGATGGAACCAAAAATCTCGGTCATCTCTGTTCCCTTCATCCCTTCCTTAATGTCAACGAGCTTGGCTTTACCATTTGCAATTTCCACTACGTACTTCCGTTCTGTAGAACGCACGATAGCAGAATTAGGCACAAGAAGCGAAGTCGCACCGGATTTAAGCGGGATTTCAACCTCGGCATACATGCCGGCCTTCAACCTGTTATCTTTATTGGCCACGTCAACCTCGACGATTTCCTGGCGCATGTTGCCCAGTGAATTTGCAGACCGGCTGATCTTGGCCTGGCGCTGTTCCCCCGGCAGCGCATTGAAGCGGAACTTGACCATCTGGCTTAGGTCCACTTTGTCTACATAATCCTCAGGTATAGAAACTTCAAGCCTCATGTGGGTCAGGTCCTGCAATACCAGCATGGGTAGGTCCGAAGATTTGCCCGCCGACACCAGTGCTCCCGGTGATACATTCCTGTCAACGATCACCCCGTCAAAAGGCGCATATACTTTCAAGTAGTCCTGCATGGTACGTACGGAGGATACATTTGACCGCTCAGCCTCAGCTATGGCCTTATCTCCTTTCATCCTGGAAAGCGCATTATCAAGTTCTAGCGGAGATACCGAACCTTCCTCTTTTGCTGCTTCTTTCAGACGTCTGTATTTCTCACTGCTCGCCGATGCGGTCTCCCGTGCCTGCAGGTAACGGGAATTTGCCGATTGCAATTGTGATTCGAGTTCCGGTGCTTCCAGGGTCATCAGCAGCTGGCCTTTGGTCACCTTAGAACCCAAATCGACCAGTATTGCTTTCACAAAACCATTGGCCTTGGGAAAAATGTTCACCTGGTTGAAAGGCTTGAGCACCCCGGGAATGCGGGTAAAACTGGAAAGGGCCTCTTCTTCGACCTTTGTGGTTTCATATTTGGCTTCCTTGCCGTTTTTTTCGGGACTGATGTTCACGGGCTTCTGGTTTCCGCCACACGCGGCCAGAGTACTTATAATTATTATGATGGGAATGAATCTGGTTTTCATGTTGTTTATCTTTTAAATTCTTGTTTTTCTAGGCATTAGGTTTGGTTCTTTTAAGCTGCTTTTTTTCTGTACCCAAGCGAAAACCTGCGGAAGGATGAAGAGCGCGGCAAGGGTTGAAAAGAATAGCCCACCAATAACAGCCCTGCCGAGCGGCGCGGTCTGTTCACCGGATTCGCCCAACCCAGAGGCCATCGGGATCATCCCGGCTATCATCGCAAAACTGGTCATCAGGATCGGCCTTAAACGAATCCCGGCACTCACCACTGCCGCCCGGGTAGAATCCTTGTAATCCAGCCTGAGTTTTTCGGCGTTGGTCACGATAAGTATCGCATTGGCCACTGACACCCCGGTGGACATGATCATCCCCATGTAGCTCTGCAGGTTAAGCGTAGAACCTGTAAGCAATAATGCGGTAAGCGACCCAAGGATTACAGCAGGAACGGTCGAAAGAACCGTCAGCGAAAGCTTGAAAGACTGGTAATTGGCCGCAAGCAGCAGGAAGATCACCAATATCGCAAAAGCAAGTCCGCCCTGAAGAGAAGATAGTGTTTCAGTCAACAGGCTCGACATACCTTTCACTTCAGCAGTTAGTCCCTTAGGAGGCGTGCCTACGGACTTTAGTGCCTTTTCTACATCAGCAGTTGCCGTTCCAAGATCCTTTTTATAAATGTTTGCGCTCACGGTCAGAAAGCGTCTTGGCCCGGAGCGGTCATATTCTCCTGGAAGGTAACTGGTATTGAAAGTAGCGATGTCGCCCAGTACCGGACTGCTCTGCCCTTTAACCAAAGGAATTTCTTTGAGCTCATCCATTGTATTCATGACATACTCTGGAACCTGTACCTGTACCTGGTAGGTATAGGCGGTTTTTTCATCGAGCCATTGGTTCTTCTCAGTAAATCGGCTGGATGAGGTACTTGCAGTAACTGACCTTGCGATATCAACCACGTTCAGCCCAAACTGCGCCGCCTTTAATCTATCAAGGGTAATAGAAACCACGGGAATGTGCAGGGGTTGAGCAATCTGGATATCACGGAGGTAATCTATTTTTTTAAGTTTAGAGAGCACCTTATTAGCGTAAGACTCGATCTGGTCCATATCTTTTCCTGCTACTCTGATCTCAATAGGAGTTGCAGCGCCTTGGCTCATAATCTTTTCGGTCATGTCAATCGGCTCAAAGGTGATACGTAGGTCAGGAAGTTTATAAGCGATGTTCTTTCTCAGCGCATCTTTCAGCTCATCCATATTTACCTTATAATCTTCATCAAGGTTCACCTGAAGCACAGCCTCATGGGTACCGGTATTGAAGATATATAAGTTACTTGTTCCGTAACTACTCGGAATAAGCCCAACGTATCCCGAACTAACTGCGATATGGTTATCTACTGTCTGATTGATAATGGAAAGTACCTGCTTAAATTTCTCCTCGGTGCGCTCTAATCTGGTACCGTCCGGCGCTTTGATGCGTATCTGGAACTGTCCGTTGTTGAGCTTTGGCATCATATCCTTTCCAATAAAAACAAATCCCAGTCCTGCAAGAGAAATGACCAGAACTAAATAAATCCCGACAATACCTTTTTTCATCGGCATCCACCGCTGGATGATTGCCATAAACCGCACCTTCACCCTTTCAAAGAAATCATTTTTTTCCGGTTCATCCTTTTCATTTTGCAGATGCTTTTCTACCTGCTCTCCTTGCCTCTCGTCCAGGGCCTCTCCTGCATGAGCATGGATCTTACCATGGTCATAGTGCTGGTAACGTTCTTCGTTTATCATCCAGTTGGATAGAATGGGAACTAAGGTCTGGGCCACGATGAAAGAGACAACCATGGTGAAGCCAATCGAAAGGGATAGTGGCAAAAACATCGCCTTTGGTATACCGTTCATCATAAAAGATGGTGCAAATACGGCCAGAATACACAGCAGGATGAGCAGCAGCGGGAATGCGATTTCTTCACAGGCATCGTAAATGGCTTCGCGTTTGGGCTTGCCCATTTCCAGGTGCTGATGGATATTTTCGATCGTCACCGTTGCCTGATCGACCAGGATCCCTATTGCAAGTGCCAGACCGCTCAAGGTCATGATATTTATGGTCTGACCGAACATGCCTAGTAAAAGCACCCCAATTAAAATCGATACCGGAATGGTGATCACCACGATAAGACTGCTTCGCAGATCACGCAGGAATAGCAACACCATTAGGCCCGTTAATAGTGCACCAAGACCACCTTCAGTGATCAGGCTTTTTACCGAGTTGATAACGGCAACAGACTGGTCAAATTCATAAGAGATGTGGACATCGTCCGGCAAGAGGCTCTGCATTTCGGGGATTTTGGCCTTTAAGGACTTTACCACTGACCAAGTCGAGGCGTCTGCTGTTTTGACCACAGGAATATACACAGACCGTTTCCCGTTGATCAATGCATAATCCACGGTAACATCCGCTGCATCGGCAACCCTTGCCACATCCCTTACCAATATTGAAACGCCGTTTTTTGTAGCTATTGGAATGTTGTTGAATTCATCGACCGTTTTAACCAGGGAGTTCATAGAGGTCACCATCATGGTATTGTCCAACCTTAGATTTCCCGAAGGAGACATGACATTGAACTTGGATAAAGCCCCTACCACCTCGTCCGGAGTCAGATTATAACTCCTTAATTTGCTCGGATCTACACTAATGGTAATCGAGCGGGAATTGGCACCGAATGGCGGTGGCGCTGAAAGCCCTGCGACAGAGGAAAACATGGGCCTGATACGCGTTGCCGCCATATCATAGATTTCTTTCAGACTGCGGGATTTGGCCGAGAGTACAAGCTGGCCTACTGGCAGTGAAGAGGCATCAAAGCGGACCACCTGCGGAGGCAAAGCGCCTGGAGGGAAGAACTTCATGGCCCGGTTAACCTGCAAGGCAACTTGGGCAGAAGCCTCTGCCATATTGGTGCTTTCATAAAAACTCAGCTTTAGCATCGTCAAACCCTGAATGTTTTTGGCGGTAATATTCTTAACGCCATTAACATAAAGAAACTGATCCTGTAGACGAGTGGAGAAGAAGCCCTCCATCTGTTGTGGAGACATACCTCCGTAGGATTCAATAACATATATTGTCGGCGAATTAAGCTGGGGGAAAATATCTATTGGGATCTTCAGCGCACTGAGAACTGCAAAGAGCAGTAAACTCGCGGTGATCACCACTGTTGTAATCGGCTTTTTCAGGGCCGAGGTAACCATTGACATATCTTTATTATTTTAATGTGTTTAACAGTGAATCTACTTGGTTGGTGGCGATAGCCTTTTGAAAAAGCGCCCGGATGTACAGATATTTTGCGTTGACAAAATCGGTTTCTGCACGGTAAAGGATGGTCAGGGCTGCATTGAGCTCAATGATGTCGGTCAGCCCGTTCTTATAAAGCGAGAGCTTCTGGCGATACCCTGCGGCCGCTGCCTTTAGCTGGTTTGGTATTTCATCGAGTCTTTTATGCGCGGTACTGATCTCAAGTCCTGCTTGAAGGGCGGCATTTGATAACATTAACCTTTCCTGCTGTAGTTCCTTTAAGTAAAAATTGCTACTGGCCTTTTGGGTCCTAAGCTTCAACTGACGCCTGCGCAGATCAAATAAGTTATAACTGATCCCTACGCCCACGAGGTAATTTTCCCGTTGCCATTCCAAGCCATTCGAGAGACTGTTGAAATTATCATTGGCATCAATGCTTGATCCCCTTGACCAGGCAGCAGCTTGCAGGCTTACCTTTGGATTATAGGCTTTTTTGACCAGGTTTTCCTTCTCAACGCTGCTTAGATAATTGCTTTTGTAGAAATCAAGCAGCGGATGGCTTGAACTGTCGGTCAACTTTACCGATAGGTTTACCTCAAGCGATTTTAGCCGATCCAGGATCGTACTGTCAGCGACAATACTTTCCGGATTTAGCCCGCTGATTGCTGCAATGTCGAGCTGAACCTGTCTGTAGGTATTGTCCATTTCAATATAGTTCAATCTTGATTTGGAGAGTTCGGCCCCTGCGATACTGGTATCCACACCCGGACGCACACCGCTTCTGGCAAGGGATAAAATCGAACGGTTGATCTGCTCATTGCGACTGATATTGCTTGCTTGAATGGATAGCATGTCCTGAAGCTTTAGTAGACTCAGGTAATCATCAATAGCGATGGCCCTTGTCTGGTATCGGCGCTGGGCAAACTTGGATCGTTCAACGACAAGTTCTGATTTGGCGACTGCATTCTGAGCTTTATAGGCACCAAAATTATAGACCTCCCAATCAAGGGAGACAATACCAAGATTAGTAAGTGTAGCCTTGGTAGTGCTTTCAGTCCTAACACCTCTGGAATTGGAGGGAACTATACCAAAGGCCATATAAGGTCCTGCCACGTTATTGTTTGAGCCCAGATCTGCCTGATAATTAAGCTTCAGATTTGGAAGGGCATTCGCCGCGGTCTCTCTTAACTGGGCGGCACGTATATCAACTGTTGCTGAATCAGCGGCCAGTGAAGGTGAAAAAGCGGTCACGTGATCGATCAGATCAACGATCCCGATGGGCTTTGGGGAGGTTTGGGCATGGCTTTCCAGCCCCATATATAAAAGTGGGAACAAACAGAAAATCTGTTTAATACGGATCATGTCTTTAAATTAAAATTTAAGGAAAAAGATTTGACGGACGTCTTGGACAGGAAACACGGTGATTAACCGGCCGTCGTCACTTCATCATTTGAAGGACCTGTCAATAAAAGAAAATTGAGATAAATCTCAGATCCGAAAGACCTGGTTGGAAATATAAATTGGGACTGATCCGGCAATCCTGTATCTGATCTCAAGAAAATACCTGTTTAGGTTAGAGGCTAAAAGCGAAAGCCCCAAAAATAAGATGACGCCGATAAGAAAAGCTTCCAAAACAGGAAGCACGGTTTTCTTGCGTTCATCAAGGATACACTTAAATTGTCTGGTAATTTTTGAATCCTTTCCAAGCGGAGAAAAGCTACCTTTGTACTGCGCAGCTGATTTTATTCCCCGGGCGGACTCTAAAAGGGAGAGGTTGGATAAAAAAAAGATATTGCCCAAAGAGATAATCAGGTACAGCAAGACGACTCCAATTATAGAGCAATTTGGTACCTGCTTAACTTTCAAACCCTTCAAATTTAACAACCTAAATATATAGGCGCTAAAATCTGCATTAATCTAAAAAGATGAGAGGATAAACCGCAACAAAACCGTTACAAAATATC
Organism: Pedobacter sp.; assembly: GCF_965279535.1. Taxonomy (NCBI): domain Bacteria; kingdom Pseudomonadati; phylum Bacteroidota; class Sphingobacteriia; order Sphingobacteriales; family Sphingobacteriaceae; genus Pedobacter; species Pedobacter sp. The sequence continues at coordinate 4,094,680 of NZ_OZ257244.1, read as the reverse complement.
AACAAATATTAGGTTACGATATTTCTCACCCTACTTTCGATTGTCATCGAATAATTTCTTTTTCCTATACTGTCCCTCCATCTTGTTGTTCAAAACTTTATCAAAATTAACCACAGCTTCACAATGCTCAAAAAGGGTCGAACTTCCGCGGGTTGACCCTACTAAGTGGCAATATGAGGCATCTAAAAAGTATGCCTCTTATTTTTTAAACATTAAGAACTTGAAAATAAGTCACTTACAATAGATTAAATTGAATTTTTCGGTTCGAACTTTTTAGAATTTTCCCTAAAATTAAGATATACCGCAACTATTTATAAAACACCAATTGTCTAGACATCAGTGTTGAACTCCATAAACTGCTATCTAATTAGCCAAATAAGCATGTGGATTAGTTTCAATTGCGAACATCGATCAGCTTGAATATTATTCAATTATAGGATAAACGGGGGGAAATCCGTTTGGTCTAAATTTTTTTACAATTATGCGCAAATGCCATGTAGCTTGCATTTAATTTAGAAGGTACATACCCTCGGTTTAACAACGTGATTGATTTAACACCGCCATTGAAATGAAATTTGTATTTTTTGTTTTTTGAAATAATTTGATGAAGCGGGAATTGAAAGTTCATGCATTATTTAATGCATTCCTCAACTCGCATCTAGCCTTCATTTTCATAGAATTCGAATTATCAAGTACTCATCATCAAAAACTGAAATTCTTATTTGAATAATGGAATGAGTTTATGAGAATCATATCCTAAAAAACCCATTTTTTTAAGGCTAGAGAAAGGACATACCAAGAACAACCTCAAACCTTGGTAAATATCAAATAATGAGGGAATAATGAAAATAAAATGAATGGAATAAATTTGCCTATTTATAAAAATGAAAGGGCAACTAGAATGCTGCCCTTAATCAATTAATGCTCACGGTGATTGGCATCTTAAGCAGCTACTCCTGTCATTCTTCTGCATTCTTCCGCACAAGCCTTACAAGCATCTGCACATTCCTGACAATGCTGGGTATGATGATTACTACACTCATCTCCGCATTGCTGGCAAATATCTGCGCAAATACGGCAAATGTCTTGAGCAAAAGAGCTACCCATACTCATCAATTGAGCGGCAGAGTAGCAGATGGCTGCACATTGCATATCAAGCTCAATACACCGCGCCATCATTTTCACGTCTTCTTCCTGAGTGCATGAACTTGCACAATGATTGCAAATTGAAGCACACTTTAAGCATGCATCAATACAGTTTTTCCATTCATGGTATCCCATAACTTTAATTTTTTAGGGTTATAAAAAAAATTCCTATATAGATAACATGGTTATTTCCAGGCGGTTTCATTTTGTTTAAGAAAAGCTTTAATCCCGTGATATGATGCTTGTTTAAACGGTAGAAGAATAAGAAACTGGTTCTCGTATTCAAATAAGGAGGAATAGTGATAAATTAAATTCTCAACACCTACTTTAAGATTTTGCACATCATTTTATTAGTATTATATTTGCAATACGGAAATGGTGTCCTTCCGATTCAACCGCTTTTTTCAAAAGCTGATGGCGCCTACAATAGAAATTCCAGCAGGTAATAAAATCTGCCGGTCAAAGTATTGTAGGTGAAAAAATTAAAAATAAATTCTCAACTCTTATTGCTGGCAGCTATCTTAATTGCGCTTGTCTTACTTTGTCTGTCTGCCAAAGTGAGATCAGTGTTAGCAATGGTCCTGCCGGTTGAAACTGAATGGTTCTTGTGGATAAATCAGCACCATAATGCATTCTGGGATACGATCATGTACTGGGCCAGTGATAAGCGTTTTTGGCTTCCTTTTTATGCCTTCATTATTTATTGCCTCTTCCAGAATTTCTGCAAAAAAATTTGGCAGGTTCTTATTACCATTGCGCTACTAGTTGCTAGTGCAGATCAGATTGCTTCAGGACTGATTAAAAACACCGTTAAGCGTCTACGCCCTTCCCATGAACCGAATCTAACTACGATCATTCATTTAAGTAAAGCAGGTGCGGGTGGGATGTATGGATGGCCATCCGCTCTTTCATCACCTATCTTCAAAAGCATTCTTTCCGCTGGTTCGGCATTTACCGGATCATTGCCGGAGCAACGGTTCTTGTACTCATTTACTTTGGAATTATTCAATAACGGAAAATTAACATAAAACTATGTGGTGGATCTACGCGCTATTATCAGCTTTCTTTGCTTCCCTTACGGCCATCTTTGCAAAAGTCGGCGTAACCAATGTCAATTCTGATTTGGCTACTGCCATACGAACGGTGGTAATACTGATTGTAGCCTGGGGGATCGTAATGGCCAGAGGCGAACTTAAAGGAATTACGGAACTGTCAAAGCATAACCTGCTATTTCTTTTTTTATCTGGCCTTGCCACCGGCTTGTCCTGGATATTCTACTACAAGGCTTTGCAGATCGGGAAAGTGTCCCAGGTCGCCCCTGTTGATAAGTTGAGTGTTGCCCTAACTATTATACTTGCAATGGTGTTCCTGAAAGAAGCTCTTACCCTGAAAGTATTCTTTGGTGCCCTGCTGATCATTGGGGGAACACTGGTTTTGATCTTTTGAGAAACTCAATTATTTGTAAGCAACCGAAATACTAAAAATCAATATAAAACAAAAAACTATGAAATTAACTAAAATTCATGCCCGTGAAATTTTGGATTCCAGGGGCAATCCGACAGTAGAAGTAGAAGTCACTCTTAACGGAACAACAGCAAGGGGTATTTCTCCATCCGGGGCAAGTACGGGTGAAAAAGAAGCCGTAGAGCTTAGAGATGGTGATCCAGAGCGCTATAATGGTAAAGGCGTGGAAAAAGCAGTAAAAGGGATTAACGTCGAAGTCGGCAAATCAGTCACCGGCTTATCCTTTGAGGGTCAGCAGGCCTTCGATGATCATATAATTGGTCTGGATGGAACCGAGAATAAATCAAGGCTCGGCGCAAATGCGATGCTTGCGGCCTCAATCGCCTTCGCCCGGGCTTCGGCCGTTGCAAAAGGGATTCCCTTGTATAGGCAGCTAGTGGAAAGGGAAGGTTACGTAATGCCCGTACCGTGCATGAATGTCATTAATGGGGGAAGGCATTCTGATAACAACATCGATTTTCAGGAATTTATGATTGCCCCTCATAACGCCCCCTCGTTTAAGGAAAGTATCCGTATGGGCGAAGCTGTTTTTCATTCCCTGAGAAGTCTGCTAAAAGCGAAAGGCTATTATACCGGAGTTGGTGACGAAGGTGGGTTTGCGCCAAATCTGAGTTCTAATGAGGAAGCCGTCCAAATCATCATGGAAGCGATACATATTGCCGGTTTTGCTCCAGGCAAGGATATTTCCCTTTGTCTTGACCCAGCGACCAGCGAAATGTGGAATAATGGAAAATATGAATTTTATAAAAGTTCTAAAGAACGGATCACAACAGATGAAATGATTGGCTTTTGGGAAGGATGGTTAAAAGAGTACCCAATTATCCTGTTGGAAGACGGGTTGGGCGAAAACGATTGGGAGGGATGGAAAAAGCTGACCAGCCTTTTGGGAGACAAAGTGGAATTGGTTGGAGATGATATATTCTGCACCAACCCGAGTATTATCCAGCAGGGAATCGACCAGGGCATTGCAAACAGCGTACTGATTAAATTGAACCAGATCGGTACAGTTTCCGAAACGCTAAAGGCCGTAGAACTAGCCCAAAAAAACGGTTACAATTGCTTTATTTCTCACCGCAGTGGTGAAACTGAAGACACGACAATTGCGGATCTGGTTGTCGCTACCGGTGCGGGGCACATCAAAACAGGAAGTGGCTGCCGCTCTGAAAGGGTATCTAAATTTAACCAGTTGCTTCGGATAGAAGAAGAACTTGGTGATAGGGCATCATTTGCAGGAATCAATACTTTTTATAAAAAATTATAAATCAGCCGCTAACCTACAATGAAACATAATAAATTTTTATTTGAACACCTTTCGGTTTTTAAATATGCGGTTCGATGGACGCTGCTTATACTTCCTGTTGCCATTGCAATAGGAAGTATGGTTGCCTTGTTCCTTTGGCTGCTAGGCTGGGCCATTCACTTTCGCTTTCAGCATACCTGTCTCATTTTTCTGCTACCTTTAGCAGGTATTGTGATCCACCTGATTTATCAGTCAGTTGGTAGGTCCTCAGAAAAAGGAAATAACCTGATCATGGATGAAATCCATAGGCCGGGTGGTGGAGTGCCCAGGCAGATGGCGCCAGTAATCTTAATAACTACAGTGATTACCCATTTGTTTGGCGGATCGGCTGGAAGAGAGGGAACCGCGGTACAAATCGGAGGAAGCATCGCAGGAATGTTTAGCCGCTGGTTTAAGCTAAATGAGGTAGACACCAAGATGCTCCTTACCGCGGGAATTGCAGCCGGGTTTGGGGCGGTGTTCGGAACACCGCTCACCGGTGCCATATTTGCAATGGAAGTTCTGGCCATTGGAAGAATAGAGTACAAGGCTTTACTTCCCGCATTAATTGCCAGCGTGCTTGGTGATCTTACTGTCTCTGCCTGGGGCATCCATCATACCGCTTATCACATCGATCTCATAGAGAAAAGTGCCTACTTTCTATCTGAATACCTGCCGGTAAACCTACTCCTGCTTAGTAAGGTTATTCTAGCATCCACATTGTTTGGTCTGGCCAGCTACCTGTTTGCTGTAATGGTGCATGAGATCAAGGCCTTTTTTTCTAAAGTATGTAAGATCCAGTGGCTTATTCCTGTTATCGGTGGTCTGATTATTATAGGCTTGACTTACGCCATCGGGAAACCGGATTACTTAAGTTTGGGCGTGGATAGCGAATACCAAGGAGCCGTTACAATTCCCTCTGCTTTTCAGCCTGGTGGAGCAGATACTTGGAGCTGGTTATGGAAGACCATTTACACAACTTTAACATTAGGAACTGGATTTAAAGGTGGTGAGGTAACGCCTTTGTTTTATATTGGCGCAACATTAGGCAATGCACTTTCGACCTTATTAAATGCTCCAGTTAGTTTGTTTGCTGCCCTTGGATTTATTGCTGTTTTTGCTGGTGCAACGAATACACCCCTTGCCTGTACGATTATGGGTATAGAACTTTTTGGTAGTGAATACACCATGTTTTTTGCGGTAGCCTGTTTTACAGCCTATTTTTTCAGTGGCCATTCAGGTATATATTCTTCACAGCGTATTGCGGTACCCAAAATATTTACGGGAACATAAAATATTGACTTATCCTGTTCCTGTGGATTATCATAAAGAGGTGAAATTTTTATAAGATCCTTGACCAATGCAATCAGCAATTTATATCAAAAAACAACGCTATATCGACCGCTTTCCTTCCTCTCTTTTCTAAAGCATCAAGTACAGATGATTTAACTGCCTATGTTGTTTTAATAAGGTAGAGCAGTAAAAGTATACTGGCTATGAAAACTAAAGCGGTTAAAACTTTAACAAAAAGTGTTGAATGGTAATACACCCCCTGATTCAGTTGTTCTTTCGTTGAATTATATCTTAAGTAAGAACAAATGATAGTAATTGCTCCCAGGGCAACTAGAAAAATCCCGATAATGCGGGAATCTCCGGTTTGGTGCAGGGGCACTTTACTCCCCAGTGCGGCACTGATCTGCTTGATAAATAGCGAGAATTTCATCACCACGAAGCCAAATCCCATGATACCAATACTGGTTCTGATCCAGGCCAAAAATGTTCTTTCATTAGCCAAATGGTCTCCTGCATGCTGTTTGGTGTTTTCCTGATCTTGAATTTTCATCTTGTTCTGTATCGGTATATTACAGCAATATATTTGCATGTTATGTCAATATCGATGCCAGTTTGGAGATGATAACCCTGGTATCCCGGATGCAAGTAAGCCTGTTTGATTCAGTGCCGGCAGGATAGCAGGTAACTGCAATTTCTTCGATAAACGATAAGCCTGATAGGTCAATAGATTCTTTAACCTCTTGTTCAATGCTTTTCATTAGGATCATGATTAATCGGGGTTGATATGTTCTGATTTTATGAGCTAATTGCTCTATTCCCCCCTGCCTCTGGTTTTTTCTGATTTTAACTGACGATTTATCAATAGGTGTACAAGTTAGATGTTCCAAAAAGCATCCCGTGCCTTTAAAGAACTGCAAAAAATCTTCTACAGATTTAAAATCGCCAAATACCTCACTAAATGCAAGATAAATTGTTCGAAACAGATTAGTATTTCCCAGGTAAAAATGTTTATCGTCACCTCCAGGAGCTTCAGAAACAAAGAGCAGCAGCACTTTAGCTGGCTGATATTGCCTCGAAATTTCGGTAACACTATACATTATAGTTGTAGCTTTTAGCGAAGCGCATAAATAGTTCCGCCAGAGCGTCCTGCTGACCATGAAGCTGAATGAAATGAAACGGCCTTTCGATAACCATATCCTTGATATCTATGATGCGGCATTCATTATTCTTGAGCTCTTTCAATATGGAGTGGATAGATAAAAAAGCCAGGCATTTGCTGTGAATCAAATAGGATTTAATGCTTTCGGTACTACCTAACTGCATTTCTATATTTAAGTCCCCCACCTTTATCTGGTGTGCTTTTAAAGCATATGCAATAACATCTAGTGTACCAGAACCAGGTTCACGAAGTAATAAATCATAATCCTTCAACTCATTCGGTTTGATCATTTCCTTTTTCATGGCATAATTGTGACCAGAACACACCAGCACCAGCTCGTCTTTTAGATATTGTTCGTATTTAATCTGTGGGTTCCGGGAGATGCCTTCAATGATTCCAAAATCTATTTCCTTAGCAATCAAACGCTGCTCTACATCTTCTGTGTTTCCGGTAACCAGTTGAATTTGTATATCCTTAAACTTATTGTGAAACTGTGCCAATACAGGTGGAATGATATATTGTGCCACAGTACTGCTGGCACCAATCCTCAATATTCCTTTATGCTGTTTAGTAAGTAGATTCATATCATATTCCAGTTCCCGGTAAGTTCCAAAAATCTGTTCTGCGTAATGCAACAATAATTCGCCGGCTGGGGTGAGGCTGATTTTTTTGTTTCCACTGCGTTCAAATAATGACATTTTGAACTCCTGCTCTAATTCTTTAATGTGTTTGGTTACAGCAGGCTGACTGATAAATAACTCTGCCGAGGCCTTTGTAAAATTCAGCCTTTTAGCGACAGCATAAAATACTTGCAAACGGAAATCTATCATACACGGTTTTAGTAGATAACCTAAGATACAAACAATTTGTTTCAACGGGTACTGACATCATAACCTTACGTTATCATCAATAACTTTTTATGCTTTTTCTGATGAGTAGAATAAATGCACATTTGTAACAGAAAAATATTGGTTATGAATAAGGAATCAACAGAAAAAGAAATCAGACAAGCACTTATATATACAGCCAGGACAACGGCTATCATTGCGTTTCTATTTGTTGCTTGTGGAACCATTTTCATCTGCACTTTATTTTTTAATGGGCAGCCAGATGTAGTGACAGCAAAAACCAAACAGGATGTGGAAACCGGTATAGCTGCTGTTAACGTCAAAAGCCAGGTTGTACCTGCTGATGCCTGGAAAGCGCCTGATGAAAATACGATTCCGGCGGACACCAAGTACGGCCAGATGATCAGGTATGGCAAAGAATTAATAGCACATACGAGCAAATATTTTGGGCCAAATGGATCCATAGCCCGTATTACAAATGGTATGAATTGTCAGAATTGTCACCTCGAGGGTGGAACCAAACTGTTCGGAAATAATTATGCTGGTTTTATTTCCAGTTTTCCTAAAATGAGTGGCAGATCAGGAAAGGTTGAACCTGCATCGGCACGTATTGCAGAGTGCTTCAATCGAAGTCTTGCAGGCAAAGTACCAGACGAATCTAGTAAAGAGATACAGGCAATGCTGGCTTATATGAAATGGCTTGGAACAGGTGTAAAAAAAGGGGAGAAAGTGTTTGGAACGGGAACCGAAAAATTAAAATTCCTGGATAGGGCAGCGAATGTCAAACATGGAGCGATTTTATATACCAGTAAATGTCAAAGTTGTCATGGTGCAAATGGTGAGGGAATACTCGATGAAGACAAACTAACTTATGTTTATCCGCCATTATGGGGCAAACACAGCTACAATGATGGCGCAGGGATGTATAGACTCAGTAACTTTGCGGGGTTCGTAAAGAACAATATGCCATATGGTGCCAGATATGGAGATGCGCAGTTAAGTGATGAGGAGGCCTGGGATCTCGCTGCTTTTGTGAACTCACAGCCAAGACCACATAAAGATCAGGGAAAAGATTACCCTGATTTGTTAAAAAAACCTTTTGATGCGCCATACGGACCATATGCCGACAAATTTTCTGAAAATCAACATAAGTATGGTCCATTTGCACCAATTGTAACCTCCGAAAAACAAGTAAAACTAACAACTAAATAAATCATCAAAATCTAAAATCATGAAAAAAATAACCTTAATCTGTACATTATTTTTGCTGATCGCAGCAACCTCGGCCACTTTTGCCCAAGCTACACCTGCTAATTTTACAGGGGCAAAAGCCACCCTGAAAAATTATAAGGCACTGTATGTAATCAATAACGGTGATGAGAAAAAGATTGCAGGAACACTTCGAAACCTAAAAAATGCACTCGACGATCCCAGGTTAAAAGGGAAAATCAATGCAGAACTTATTGCCTTTGGAGATGGCGTAGCTGTTTACCAGAAGAACGGATCTTTTGAAAAAACATTGTTAGAACTGCAATCCAGAGGAGTAATTCTTGCACAATGTGAAAATACCGTCAGAGAAAGGAAAATCGAAAAAAATACCTTATTTGATTTTATCAGTTATGTACCCAGCGGCAATGGTGAAATCATCATCCGTCAATATCAGGGATGGGCAGTTGTACATCCTTAAACCAAATAATTAGAAAATCATGAAATATATAAATCACACCTTTTTAGCCACAGTTGCATTTTTATTGCTTTGTGGAAATGTTAAGGCCCAGGATCATCGCTTTGATCCGCCCTGGAATACTCCACCTGAAAGTAAAGTTCAGTTCACAGTACCTGGAGTAGACAATGTGCCTGATCTTTTTGGAGACATTAATGATCCCCAACTGGTGGTTTTCTTTGCCGGTAACCAGTTTATGTGCATTGACGAATTAATTGCAGCCTTTAAAAAGTCATATCCACATTATCAGCGGGTATTTGCCGAAACGCTTCCCCCAGGCATTTTAGCCCAACAAATAAAAACCGGTAGCATTGTGGTGGGCAACATGAGAATTACCTTAAAGCCGGATGTTTATACAGCTGGTAAGAACCGGATAGACATGACCCCTGAATGGTTTAGCAAAACGACTTTATATGCTAGAAACAGGTTGGCAATCATGGTCCAAAAGGGAAATCCGAAGGCATTGAAGTCACTCAAAGATTTAGCAAATAAAGAGCTGAGGATCAGTATGCCCAATCCAGAGAATGAAGGGATCGGTAAACGTATTGAAGAAGCCTATGTGAAAGCTGGAGGGGAAACATTAAAATCTACCATCATGGAAGATAAAGTTAAAGATAAGACTACTTATCTTACCATGATCCATCATCGCCAATCACCAATGAGGATCCTATACAACGAAAGTGACGCCGCTCCAGTATGGTATACTGAGGCCTACTATCAGAAAATGATTGGCCATCCTGTTGAGCTCATTGAAATTCCTGAAAAAGAGAATATCCATGCGCAATATATAGCGGGACAGTTAAAAGATGCGCCACATCCGGCCGCTGCAAAAGATTTTATGGATTTTTTGATCAGTCCGCAGGCTGCTGCCATCTACAAAAAGTTTGGTTTTGATTTACCTTAAACATAAACACAATGAAAAATATATTTTTAACCATATTGTCAGTCGTTGCTGTAGTGACCATTGGGAATGCACAAATCCCAAACGATACTTTATATGTCTATGGTCCCGGTGGGCCGCTCGGACCGATCAATGAATGTGCGAAGGTTTTTGGAAAGCAGCATGATATCGTAATTAAAGTCACTGCCGGGCCAGATAATGAATGGATGCCGGATGCAATGAAACATGCAGATCTGTTCTTTGGAGGAGCAGAATACATGCTTTCAAAATTCATGTCTGACCACCCAAACATGATAGTGGCGAACTCTCGGACAGAGTTATATAAACGTGCGGCAGCGATCCTGGTACGGCCCGGCAATCCTAAAAACATCAAAAATCTGGGCGATCTCTGTAAACCAGGTGTGAAAATTCTTGATGTGAATGGGGCTGGGCAAATGGGGCTTTGGGAAGATTTGGCAGGTCGACAAGATCTGATTGCAAACATACAGCAGCGTATAGCAGGTACATTTGCAAATTCGGCATTGGGTATTGCTGCATGGAAAAATGATCCTCAATATGATGCCTGGATAACATTTGGCTCCTGGCATAACCGTTTACCAGACCTCACCTCAATGGTTAGGATTCCTGTTACACAAACAGTCTATAGAGGTACACCTGTAGTGAGGGGTAGCACTGGTACGCATAAGTCGGAAACTGAGGATTTTATCAAGTTTATGCAATCCGATAAAGGACATCTCATTTTCAAAAAATGGGGTTGGGAATAAATAATGTCTAAAAACTTATCTTCTATAACATGAAGTTATGGAAGATAAGTTTTAATGATTTGATCGGGGTTTATTAGTTATGGATCTTTGAATTAGAAAATAAAGACAATCAAAATTATGACACAAATCAAAGACAATTCAAATTCTTCTAAAATAAAGGCGGGTAACCTGCTAAACTTAAATTTAAACACCCGTAAAATTATCTTCATCCTGGCAGTTTTGCTGTGCCTCTTTCCATTTATGTCGCCTCCTTTAGCCTTATTGCTAGGATTAGTATTGGCGCAACTAATGGAACATCCCTATCTGCATTTAAATCACAAGGCCACAAACCTGCTGCTAAAAATTTCTGTTGTCGGGCTAGGATTTGGAATGAATGTATTCAGTGCAATGAAAGCAGGAAAAGAAGGCGTACTGTTTACCGTAGTTTCTATTTTCGGAGTGCTTATCATTGGTTTTATCCTGGGAAAAGTATTTAAAATAGAACGTAAAACATCTTTTTTGATATCAGCTGGAACGGCGATCTGTGGTGGAAGTGCTATTGCTGCATTGTCGCCTGTAATGAACGCAGAAGAAAAACAGATCTCCGTTGCAATGGGTACTGTTTTTATACTCAACTCGGTGGCCTTATTTCTTTTCCCCGCTATCGGACATGCGCTTAACTTGTCACAGTCACAATTTGGTATGTGGTGTGCCATTGCTATTCACGATACCAGTTCTGTTGTTGGGGCAGCCAGTAAATATGGTGAACAAGCACTACAGATAGCCACAACTGTTAAGTTAGCCAGAGCACTATGGATTGTTCCCGTAGCGTTTGGTACATCTTTCCTGTTCAAAAGCAACAATAGCAAAGTTAGTATACCCTATTTTATAGGGCTATTTATCCTGGCAATGATCGCCAACACCTACTTACCTTTTATTAAGCCTTTTGCGCCCTACTTTGTAGCATTAGCAAAAGCAGGCTTAACTTTAACCTTGTTCCTGATAGGAAGCGGACTCTCATTTACTATCTTGAAAGCAGTGGGGATAATGCCACTGTTACAAGGCGTAATTTTATGGATAGTAATTTCAAGTGCTGCATTATGGGCAGTTATATCTTTGGTTTAAAATACATTAGTTACTGATCATCACCAGCTTTTTTGAAAGATCATCAATAAGAACCACATGTTTATAATCGGCGCCACCTGTTCCTACACTCTTAATTATCCCCGAGGATTGACCGCTAAAAGCTCCTTTTTCATCGGTCTTAAAAGAATTGATGACATAATCTGCGTTAAACGTATCATTTGAGGAGTTGGTTAACGCTAAAGTATACGAAGTATTTGGCTCGAGTTTTTTAAAGTCCTGTTGGACAAGATCAGTCAAGCCTACGCTTCTTACGTTTAGCATGCCTGATGACATTGAATTATCCTTATTCATCAATTTAATCACCTGACTTTTGTCTGCAAGATTAAGCGGGGTTAAATTTTCTTTTGAGGCATTTGCAGGGCTGGCATTAGCGGCGTACAACAATGCTTGCGGACATTGTCCAATAGCAATGGTTTTTACAACGGCCATTTTTACCAGATCAACCACTTGTACCTGGTCATCATTTTCTAATCCGACATATGCAAATTTACCATCTGCCGAAGTCCAGACGCCATGTGGCAATGATCCTGTCGCAACGCTATCAGTAAGCTTGAAATCTTGTGAAACACTAAATACTTTTAAGCTGTTTTCTCCGCCAATGGTTGCCAGCATCACAGGTGAATCATTAACTAAAGTAAAAGTGACATGGTTGGTAATTGGACCTGTATTTAGTACTGTATGTATCGTATTTGTCTCCGTGCTGATGACAGTGATCTTCCCTACATCCTTATGTGTCAATGCAATCCATTTCCCATCAGGACTACAGAATATATTTGGAGAAAATGGACTAACTACTGGAATACGCTTTACAATAGCATAAGAAGTTGCATTCACTACATCCACTTCTGCAGTAAAGCTGGAACAAATATAAGCCCATTTTCCATCTGGAGTAAAAGCAACCATTCCCGGGCCGTCGGCTACTGGAATTTGCTTGATTTCAATCAGTTTATTTGCATCAATTACGCTGATATACGATTCTCCTCTTACCGATATCCATGCCTGTGATCCTGAAGGGTTAAAGGTTGCCTCATGCGGTGAACGTCCGATATAAACAGTTTTTAAAACTTTATTTTTTGCTGTTGAAATAAAGGTTACTGAATTTGATCCAATGGAAACCGCTGCTAGTAATTGCCTTTTAGGGGAATAACCCAGGCCATGAACCAGGGCCTGTCCCTTATATAGAGGACTTAAGATATCAGGTTGGGGTTTACCAAGAACAATATTTCCTAATAGCGTTTGTGTTGAGGGATCTAAGACAGAAACCGTATTAGATATCTGATTGCCTGTATAAACCCTGTCTTGGGCATAGATTGATTGTGCTTTTGATTGTAGGGCAAAACTGAATATTAATAGCGTAAACAAGGATATCTTTTTCATATGTTAATGGGAGTTTGTAAATGTCTTCATTTGTTGGATTTCTATCTGTTCATCTGAGATAATATTCTCGGCCAGTCTTTTTACATTTTTATTTTTTCCATACCGCAACTCAACTTTAGCCATGTCGATGGCAGCCTGATGGTGAGGAAGCATTATCCTTGCAAAGGACAGATCAGTATCAGACAATTGTTTTTCTTCAGGCATTTGTTCCATCATCACTTTCATCATCTTCTGGTTGGCGTTTTGATGTTGGTTGCCTGTAGCGATAAATCCTTCAGGATGGCTGAGCAGGAGTCGCATTTGCTGAATCTGGGTTTGTTGCTCAGCTTTGATACTTTTAGCTAGCTGAATCATTTCTTTATTTTTTCCGGTCTTAATCTCTTCTTCTGCCATATCAATAGCACCCTGGTGATGTGGGATCATCATTTGTATGAAATCTCTGTCTGCAGATGTGGTAGCTGATATTTCATCCATCTTCATCATCATATGAGCCATTTGCCCAAGGAAGACATTTTTTTTAGTTGCCATTTGCATGTGTTCATGTTGTGCTCGTGCAGAGAAACTAGCAAATAGTAGAAGTATAGACGTGAATCTGATCATGGTTTGATGTAGAATATTAATTGTGATAAACTGTTTATGCCAAACAAGCCTTATGCGATAACCGCAAGATCCTGAAATTTGTTCTTATTGAGCTATATTACATCTACATCAATTGGCGAGATAAAATTAACCATGTAAGTTCTTCTGTCTAAATCATGCTCCATGGGTTGCGTTTTGCCATTTTGATCTGTCGCTCTAGCCATTAAACTATATCTTCCAGTCTTAGCAGGAACCACCCATTCAAATTCAAATAGCTGCCAGGCGAAAGGGATAGCAGGACCAATTAATTTTGCTGGTTGCCATGAATTTCCTTTATCCGTGCTTATTTCTACTTTCGATAGGTTACTATCACCTGACCATCCTGCACCCCTTACTTGATAAGGTTTTCCAGCCGGCACCGCTTCAAACAATACCGGCCTTGATATTTCAGACTTAACCAATGTAGTGGTTACGGGCGTCAAGGTAGGTAGTCCTTCAACACGCTTCCAGTAAGCATATTCAATCGTCTGCCAATAGCCATCAAACGGCTTTTCAGATGCAGTAATTTTCATCAGCCATTTCACAGATGCCATACCATACCATCCTGGAATAATTGCCCTTGCCGGGAAACCATGTTCAGCACTCAATGGTTTTCCATTCATTTCATAGGCGATGATGATGTGATCCTGCATTGCTATATTTAACGGAATGCTTCGGGCGAATTTGATTTTTCCTGGTGATTTCGGCTCTTCTGTAATCATCCCCTCATCATTCCCTTCCAAAATAATGTCTACCGTACCCACCTTTATGCCAGCCTTCTTTAACAATACGGATAAAGGTACTCCTGTCCATTCAGCATTGCTGATCCCACCTTGTTCCCATCCTAAACCCTTCACTTTTGGGGCGAGGTTAGCACGTCCGTTTCCGGCACATTCTATAGTAGCCATTACCTTTTTTGCAGGAAGCTTTTTAAGTTCGCTCAGATTGATCTTTATGACATGATTGGTGTTGCCGCCAATCTCTAATTCCCAATTTGTAGCATCAATATTGGGAATATTAAAATGACTCCTGATGAAGAACTGGTTATTTGGAGTAATCCTGTTTTTTAACGTAGGAAATGGAAACTCCATATTTAATGGCTTTTTCTCTCGCGTAATAAGTCCTGGAAAGTCATTGTCTTCTCTGGTTTGTTGAATCTCCTTCGCCGAAGCCCAGGATGGTATTGTTGCGCCAGCTATCACCGGGATAATTCCAGTAACAAAATTACGTCTGTTTAACGTGTAGTTTTGTGATGTTTTGTCGTTTTTCATTTCAATAAATGTAGGTGATTACAATATAGCCAAAAATCTCTCATAGGATAACTTGTATTCTTCCTTTTTCTTGATGGTTGAAAGGAAACAACTGTAGACTTTACTTCATCGCTGGCCTGCTAGAAAAGACACAATAGTTCTATAACTGTTTATCAAATACTCATCTCAATTTCTATCAAAAAACGGTGGAATAGTGATAGGACTAGCAGTCATCTTTCAAAAAACGAGGGAATAATGATAACGGAAATACTGGAGGAGCTATATAAAAAGCTCCATCCAAATTTCTAATTTATACTTAAGATTTGTCAATAGCGACACGATATGTCGGATCTTCATATATATTAACATCAATAACACTTTCAGCGTTTTTAAGTAGTAGCCTACAATCTTCGCTTAAATGTTTTAAATGAAGTTTTTTACCCGCGAGATGGTATCGTTCTGTTAACTTGTTTAATGCTTCAATAGCAGACATATCCGACACTCGACTGTCCTTAAAATCAACAATTACTTCAGATGGGTCTTCATTAACATCGAACTTTTCAGTGAACGCTGTAACTGAACCAAAAAACAATGGCCCATAAATTTCGTAGTGCTTGGTGCCACTTCCATCCACGAATTTTCTTGCACGAATCCTTTTTGCACTCTCCCAGGCAAAAACAAGTGCCGATATAATTACACCAATTAAAACTGCAAGGGCGAGGTTATGAAGCCAAATGGTGATCGCAGCCACCAGTATGCCAATAAATATATCTTGTTTTGGCATTTTATTGATGATCCGTAAACTGATCCACTCAAAGGTTCCTACGGCCACCATGATCATCACGCCTGTAAGGGCAGCCATTGGAACTAAACCAATTATCGGTGCGCCAAACAGAATGATAAGCAAAATAGTGAGTGCTGCCACTATGCCCGACAGGCGGGCTCTCGCCCCTGCTGAAAGATTTACCAAAGTCTGAGCAATCATTGGACATCCTCCCATACCATAGAAAAAGCCATTCAGAATATTGGCAATACCCTGAGCTATTGATTCACGGTTACCATTCCCCCTGGTTGCAGTAATTTCGTCTACTAGGTTAAGTGTTAACAGCCCCTCGGTAAGCCCAACTCCTGCCATGATCGCGGCATAGGGCAATATAATTTGAAAGGTTTCAAATGTCAATGGAATCTGAGGAATGTGAAATGGTGGAAACCCTCCGCTGACAGAGGCAATATCGCTTACTGTTTTAGTATCGATACCGAACCCGAGGACGACAAGAAAAACAACAATAATAGCAACCAGGGATGGTGGTACCGCCTTTGTTATCTTTGGAAAGAATAGTACGATAGCAATGGTAAGCGCAACCAACCCGGCCATGATTAAAAGTGGGCTACCGGTCAACCAGGCCTCTTTTCCATTGATGATGGTTTTGAACTGTTCAATCTGGGCCATGAATATAATAACTGCCAGTCCATTAACAAAGCCATACATTACCGGTTGGGGAACAAGTCTGATAAATTTCCCAAGCTTGAAAAGACCTACCAGGATCTGAAAGGCGCCGGCGAGGGCTACAGCGGCGAATACATATTCAATTCCATGCGCCTGCATCAAAGCAATCAGCACAACTACGACTGCTCCTGCACCGCCTGAGATCAGACCTGGACGACCGCCCAGAACTGAGGTTACAAGCCCCATAATAAAAGCTGCATAAAGACCGACCAAGGGGGGGAAACCCGCAAGGATAGCGAAGGAGAGCGATTCAGGCATCATGGTCATGGCCACAGTGATGCCAGCCAAAATTTCGGTTTTGTAGTTGACTTTTTGAGATAAGTCAAAAAAACGTGTACGTAAGAACATACCAATAAAATTAAAGGTCAAAAATTATAAAATAAGGGGCATTGCCCTAGCAAGGGATTATGCTAAGGGAGAAAAGAGTCACTGAAAGAATTCAGGGCTTTGTCACAGGGTTATATGAAACTTGTTTAACTTTTCTCATTTCGATTGATGCAAAAATAGAAAAATATTTTTAAAATCTGTCATTACCTATGGTTTTGCTCTGGTGTCTGAATTAACAGGAGGCAGATTTAGACCGTAAAAATGAAAATGTTATATTTGAAAAATATGCCAATGTCGATCAACAAAAAGGTTTTTAAAGACTTTTTCAACTCTACAACATCAAGTGGGATTATCTTATTTTCCTGTTTAATTTTGTCTTTAATAATAGCAAACTCGCCACTGGGTGAAGGCTTTGATAACTTTTTAGCGAATCAAATTGGATATGAAACCACCAGTTTACATTTAAAGTATTCTGTTGCGCTATGGATCAATGATGGCCTGATGGCCATTTTCTTTCTTTTGGTGGGACTTGAAATTAAAAGGGAAATTGTGGAAGGTGAACTTTCCTCACCTAAAAAGGCAATACTTCCGATTATATGTGCGATTGGTGGTGCCATTGTGCCGGCAATAATCTATACCATATTTAACCGTGATACGCCAACTGCTAGCGGATGGGGTATACCAATGGCTACAGACATTGCTTTTGCACTAGCCATTCTATCGCTCCTGAGTAAAGGTTCCACTTTCCCTAAAGATCTTTCTAGCTGCCCTGGCTATTGTTGATGATCTGCTTGCAATATTAGTAATCGCGGTATTTTACTCTTCGGATCTCCACTATATGAATATGGTTTATTCCGGGGCTATATTGATACTACTGTTCCTCTTTAATCGCTTCGGGTTAAAGAACCTTGCCTTTTACCTAATTCCAGGTATTTTTATCTGGTACTTTGTTCATCACTCAGGCATTCATGCAACTATTGCAGGAGTTTTGATAGCGCTTACACTACCCACAACAGCAGATCATAAAGAGTCTCCACTGGAAAAACTAGAGCATGCACTTACTAAACCCGTTAATTTTCTGATCATTCCAATATTTGCACTGGCCAACACCAACATCCGTTTTGAAAACGGCATGGTAGAAGGGCTTTTTACAGGTCTGGGAATGGGCATTGTGCTAGGTCTGGTTATTGGTAAATCTTTGGGTATATTATTTATATCATGGCTCAGCGTAAAGCTTAAGCTAAGTGAGCTACCTGAAAATGCAAAATGGGTTCATATCCTTGGTGTTGGCCTACTTGCAGGTATCGGGTTTACCATGTCCATATTTATATCAATCTTATCCTTCGCTGACCCGCTGCTTGTTCAGGAAGCAAAGTTTTCAATTCTTGTCGGCTCCGTAATATCAGGACTATTAGGTTATTTGATTTTAAACCTTAGCAGCAAAAAGAGAGATCAGAAGAATTAAAATTAATATTCTGATAAATTTGTTGTTTCATTAATAAATCGTAATATTGCAATATTATATGGGACTTACAAAAACCGAAATGTTTACCTCCGAGCAGAACCAGCTTGCTCAGCTATTAAAAGCAATGGCTCACCCTGCACGTATTGCTATTCTGCAAAGAATACTAGTTTTCAATACTTGTATTTGTGGAGATCTTGTAGAGGAGCTGGGTCTTGCCCAAGCTACAATCTCCCAGCATTTAAGGGAATTAAAGTCTGTCGGGATTATCCAGGGTACCATCGAAGGGGTTAGCGTTTGCTATTGCATAAACCCTGAAACATGGAAATTACTGGAAGCCCAAATCGGTGCCTTCCTTGGATCATATAAGCTAGAAGCTAGCTGCTGCTAGCTTTTTTTAATCAAATCAATCGTTTAATTGCAATATAAAAATACTTAAATCTTTAATTATGAAACTATCAGAAATAAAAGCCCACTTGGCGCAGGCTGAAAGCGTAAACTTTCAATTAGAAAACGGTACACCAGTTCCTGAACATTTCCATGTGACCGAAGTTGGTGTTGTTACTAAAGATTTTATTGATTGTGGCGGTACGGTACGTCATGAAAAAGTAGCCAACTTCCAACTTTGGGATGCCAACGATTTTGAGCATCGTTTGAAAGCAGGCAAGTTGCTAAACATCATATCTCTTTCTGAAGAAGTATTGGCGATGGAAGATCTGGAAATTGAGGTAGAATACCAGGCTCAAACTATTGGTAAATACGACCTTGGTTACGATGGTAAAAACTTCCTGCTTATTGCTAAGACAACAGCGTGCCTTGCTCCGGAACTATGTGGTGTTCCTGAAGTAAAACAAAAAGTACAATTTCAGAATCTTGCTGCTTCAGGATCAGCGTGTACACCAGGTGGCGGTTGCTGCTAAATAATCAATCATAAACTATGTCTGCAAACAACTGTGCACCTGCTGCCGAAAGAAGAAAATTAAGCTTTTTAGACCGGTACCTTACACTATGGATTTTTCTAGCGATGGGTATCGGTGTAGCTACCGGCTATTTTCTACCATCTTCCTCCGGATTTATAAACTCGTTTTCCAGTGGAACCACAAACATCCCATTAGCTATCGGACTGATCTTAATGATGTATCCGCCACTTGCTAAGGTGAAATATGAAAAGATGGGAGAAGTTTTTAAAGACACTAAAGTCTTAAGCGTATCCCTGGTTCTGAATTGGGTAATTGGTCCACTTCTAATGTTTTTTTTAGCAATCACTTTTTTAAGAGATTATCCGGAATATATGGTTGGGCTGATCCTTATTGGCCTGGCAAGGTGTATTGCTATGGTGGTGGTCTGGAACGAGCTTGCAGAGGGTAACAGGGAATATGCAGCAGGCTTGATTGCACTGAACAGCATTTTTCAGGTATTGCTCTACAGTGTGTTTGCTTATATCTTTATTACCGTTTTGCCACCTTTTTTTGGTCTGGAGAGCCTTGAAGTAAACATCACCATTTCCGAGATTGCTAAAAGCGTAGGAATCTACCTGGGGCTTCCCTTTGCAATGGGTATAATCAGTCGGTACGGCCTTATTAAACTGAAAGGTGAAGACTGGTTTCAAAACAAGTTTATCCCGCTGATTTCCCCAATTACTTTGATAGCGCTACTTTTTACTATCGTAATTATGTTTAGCCTGAAGGGCGAACTGATTGTACAAATTCCAATGGATGTAGTGAGAATTGCTATACCCCTTGTTATTTATTTTTCTATCATGTTTGTGATCAGCTTTTTTGCTGGCCGTTACTTCGGTGCAGACTATTCAAGAAGTACATCAATTGCTTTTACGGCCACAGGAAATAATTTCGAACTGGCCATAGCAGTTGCTATTGGTGTTTTTGGAATCAATTCGGGACAAGCATTTGCGGGCGTTATTGGCCCTTTGGTTGAAGTCCCGGCACTGATTGCCCTGGTCAACCTTGCTTTTTACTTCCGCAAGAAATACTATCCGTCAAAAAAATTAAACACCATACATTAATGAGAATTGCACTTTTTTCAGATATCCATGCTAATCTTCCTGCCCTGGAAGCCTTTTTTAAACACGTTGAAACCAGAAACACTGATGCAATTTATTGCCTTGGAGATTTAGTTGGATATAACATCTGGCCAAACGAAGTAATAGATGAAATTCGCAAACGAGGCATACCAACTATCGCAGGAAATTATGACTGGGGCATTGGCAGGTCTAGTGATGATTGCGGTTGTGCCTATAAAACAGAAGAAGAAAAAGCATTAGGTAAGGTTTCTATCTCCTACACAAACGAAGTGGTAAGGGACGAACAGCGTGCTTATCTAAGAACCCTTCCTGCTCACATTAGACTAGAATACCAGTTGAACCACGATAAACGCAATATTCTGTTTGTACATGGTAGCCCCCGTAAGGTCAATGAATACCTTTTTGAAGACCGTGATGAAAAAAGCATGCTTCGGATCATGGAACAGGCAGATGCAGATATTATGTGTTTTGGCCATACCCACAAGCCTTATCATAGAATTTTAAACTCAGGGAATGAAGGTGCGGATCATTTCAGGCATGCCATTAATATTGGCTCAGTAGGTAAACCAAAAGACAGCGACCCAAGGGGTGGTTATGTTATTTTAACCATCAACCCTGATAGTACAGTAAACAATAAGGACAGTGTTAAAGTCGAATTTATTCGCTTTGAGTATGATATAGAAAAGGCAGCTAAAGCCGTAGAGGATAGTCCTCTTCCGAATGAATATGCAGACATGTTGCGTAGAGGATAAGGTATGAGAATAGCACTATTTTCAGATATTCATGCCAATCTACCTGCATTTAAATCAATGTTAGACGATATGGATGACCAAAAACCCGATGCCGTTTATTGTCTCGGTGATCTGGTGGGATACCACATCTATCCAAACGAAATTATCCAGGAGATCCGTAAGCGTGGAATCGGAACTTTGAAAGGTAATCATGACCAGAAGGTTGAAAAATTAATTACAACCCCGAATAGTCTCCAGGAGCCAGGGAAGAATTATGCGTATCATTTAATCAGCCAGGATAATAGAGATTACCTGAAGACACTGCCTGCGCACATTAAATTGGAATACAAACTACAATCCGAAACACTCAATCTTGTTTTTGCCCACGGCAGCACCAGAAGTATAGATGAATATATTTTAATAGATACGGATGAAAAGTATGTTTTAGATATGATGCAGGAAGCAGGTGCAGACATGCTCTTTGTTGGTCATTCTCACAAGCCTTACCATCGTATTTTAGAGGATAATGATAATAAGTTTAAGCACGTAGTTAACCTCGGGTCGGTAGGAAAGCCTAAAGACGGAGATCCCAGGGGCTGCTATGTGATACTTACCATTGCTGCAGACAGCTCCCTATCAGATAAAAACAGCATACAGGTAGAGTTTATAAGGTTTGAATATGACGTAGAAGCCTCAGCAAGAGCTATTGAAAATAGTTTGTTGCAAAGTGAATTTGCAGATGCATTGCGACTAGCCAAATAACACTAACCAAATGGAGGTCAACACCAGAGACTATGCGCCAATAGAAAAGCAGCTTGCAAAGTTCATGCGGGTCTTGGCACACCCAGCCCGGATGGCTATAATGATCCGGCTTGCAAGGAAAGAAAGTTGTACTGAAGGAGTAATAAACGATCTGCCAATTGAAGAATCTTCAGTTGCAAAGCATCTTAAAGCCTTAGAAGTTGCTGGACTTATAAAAGGGAATACCTCAAATTTACGATCACGTTATTGCATTAACTGGTACGCCTTTTGGATTTCTCTGAACAATTTAATTTGCTATTTAACAGTTTTTTAGAGCAAGCACCAATTCAAAGCTGCAAGACCAAGGTTTAAGCTATCTATGATAGTTCAGCTAGGGGTTCTAATACACGGCAGAGCAAGAGAAATATTGCGATCATTATTTCTCTTCTTCCAATTATCAAAAAACGGTCGTTTCTTGATAATACAAAAATGGGCGAAACAATTCATTGAAGAGGCTATTGGAATAGATTTCAAAATGATAAATTCCTTGGTAAAACTTATAGTAATTTCTTTTTACGATACTGCCTTTCCACCTTATTGTTTAACAAATTCTCAAAATCAACTATCGCTTCGCAATGCTCATAAAAGTTCGAACTTCCGCGGATTGACTCTACCATAGTGGGCAAATCAAATTTTTGTTTGGTTTGCCCCTTTTTTTTGCCCTCAAAAACGGCCTTTAAAGTAACTAGAACACGTACAGCTTCATTCATCCGAACAGTTCGATGTTGTGTTCCGTCAAAAGTGATTTTTTGGGGATAGATCGAACTAATTAATCGCCTTTTTCCTTCAGAATCCGCCTCTATATATGTTTCATGAAGGTTTTTGAGCAATCCAGTCGCTTTTCCGATTAATTCACCAATATTCTCTTTTCCCCTGGATAAATCGATGAGTCTATTTTCAAGAATAAGGATATTTCTTTCACAGTCTGATTTTATTTTCCTGTACTCAAAATCAAGAATTACATCATTGAGCATTTTGTCCCTAGCCTTAGAAATTCTATTATTAAACTCCTCCAACTGGTTTTTTACATTTGACAATTCATTATTATCTTCACTTGAAAAAGCTTGGTAAACCTGTTTCAAAATCATTACATATACCTCATGCAACAGTGGATCTATAGTATATTTTTTAACTCCTCCACAAAAAGCTTATTGACTTTTCCCGCGTTATATCTCACCCCACACTTCGAAAAGCAATGGTAATAGTGATAGTGCTTGCTGTAACCTTTTGAAGCACTACCTGAGAGCATATAGCCACACTTTGGACATATCAGAAAGCCACGCAAGGGAAGCACATCAGGAGAAGATATAGTCGTCTTTTTTGGCTTGTTTCTGCCGTTCAAAACATCCATAGCTTTATAAAAGATGCTTTCCGAAACTATAGCTTTATGTTGCCCCATGACAGTATGGGCCTCCTCCTCCTTATATTTCGCAATAGGTATCCTACCGCAGTAAATGGGATTTCTAATTATCTGCCAAAAATTTTTTCTACCTGTCTTCAGCCCTTTATCCGATGCTGCCTTCCAGATCTGATCAATGAACCACTTACCCGTCGATAATTCGTCATATACCCACTTCAATTGACGCTTGGGGTTCTACAGGACAAATATACTTTCGCCCATCTTCTGTTACTTTGTTAGCATAACCTATGGGCGCTGGCCCCATCCATTGCCCTTCTTTCCTTGCTCTTCTCATTCCATGAAAAGTATTGAGCGCTCTTCTATCATTCTCTACCTCGGGAGCTGCGAGATAGAAAGCCAGCATCATTTTGTTTTCAGGGATGGAGATATCAAGAGGCTGTTCAATGGCCTGAGGCTCTATACCGAGATCAGCCAAAATTTTTATCATCTGATAGGCATCCCCCGCATTTCTGCTGAATCTGTCCCACTTGGTGAAAAGTACCAAATCCGTTTGTCCTCTTTTCTTTTTTAGATCAACCAATAATTTTTGCCAGGCAGGGAGTATGAAGCTTTTGGCGGAATGATCCTCAAAAACAACTTTCCTCACTTTGATATCTCTGGCGAAACAATATTTCTGTAAGACCTCTTCTTGGTTGCGTTGCGAATATCCCTTATCATCCTGTTCATCAGTACTTACTCTTATATATAAATTTGCTGTAATCATCTTTTTAAAACTTGCTCTACTTCCAAAATAGCTAAAATATATAGCAAATCCAAGATTTCCTTCGCTTGATTTATAGACATTTTTACTCCTTTTTTCTTTAACATTTCCATTAATTTCTCAGGGGTCATTCGGTCTATCGGAAGATGTCTCATAAGCTGTGGATAAACCTAAAATTAATTACACGTCAAATGACCATTTGTATACTACGTTCGGGATCACGTGTTTTTTTTGCCATATTTACTACTTTGGAATAATGCAATTTGGATTTACACCTTTTGCTTTCACAATAGTGATTTCGGATAATTTTTGAAATCAAAATTTATCGGTAGAAGCAAATTAGCATTACGCTATGGTGGGGTCCACAAGCCACAGATGAGCACTGGCCATTCTAATTTTACTCGAAACTTAGATAAGTTCCGACTTTGAAAAGGTTTATACTACTACCCATATAATTATAGCTTAAAAAAAGCATTTCTATTTTTAGCTTTCTTTGCTCTGCATTAGGGATATCTTACATATCGATATAATCTCGCATATTCGTAGTGTTCAAAACGTGGTCCATTTAGAATACCCTAGATTATTGTTTTTTTAGGATGCATTACCATTTTGATATTGCAGATTTTTTGGATGATTTATTAGTGTTTTAAGTATTTCCGAGTTCCGAGGAAATACCCGACCTCAAGGGCGCAAGATTTTTTGTGTATACAAAAATACATCTTGCAAAACACCCGCGTGGTTAAAGTATTCCTAGAGGTAAACTCAAAATGGTGGTATTATGAGACTCATAGATTTATCAAGTATAACAAAATCTACCGCATTATTTTCCAGACATCAGATTTATCAAATCATAGGATAAAGCGTCAATTTTATCATTAATATCAAACACATTTGATAAGATAATGACTGCCTTTTTTTCTTTAACCTTCATTACGATTGAAGATGAATACCCGCCTGTTCCTCCATTGTGCCAAAATAACTCGTTCCCATTTGTAGATTCCTGTTTGTGCCAGCCTAAACCAATTTTGGTATCCCCTTTGATTACAAAAGTTGTCGTTCTCGTCATTTCAAGTTCTTTATTTTTAGGATTAAATTGGGCATTTGCAAACTTTGCTAAATCTTCTGTTGTAGATAATATTCCTCCCGCACCAAACAAGACATCAAAATCCCAATTGGATATGATCTCTCCATTGTTATTAAGTCCTTTCACCAGCCTATTTCCCAATTTTTTTGAACTTGTAAATGAATTTGTCATTTTATACTTATCGAAAACTTTCTTCTGTAACAGGTTCTGAAAGTTAGTTTTCTGAGACAAGCCGAGGGAATAACCCAGCAGCCCGGCACCGAGGTTTGAGTACGAATAGCTTGGGGATGGTTTATTTTCGAGTTTTACTACACTTTTAAGATACTCTTCAATTTTGTTTTTGTCATAAAATTTATATGGATTCTGATCATTTGCTGGATTCAAATTTTCAGGCAATCGGGGTAAACCAGATGTATGATTAGCTAAGCTTTCAAAAGTCAACTTCATACTGTCCTTGAAGGCAAACGGGTAATACGAATTTATTACATCTGTTAATTTGAGCCTCTTACTTTCAACAAGCGAGGCTAAAACGGTTGAGGTAAATACCTTTGTTATTGAGCCAATTTCAAAAAAATTGCTTTGATTTTGAGCAGGCTTTATGGTGTCACTTATTTTTATAATTCCATAATAATTTGTTATTCCATTTTGAATCATGGCAATAGAAAGTTGCGCATTGATCGGCAAATCTTTGGATTTTGTAAAAATGAGTTCGCCAATTTCCTTTGGATAACTGCCCAACGAGTTTCTAGTTTTATTTTCACTTAGTTGCATTTTCTCGTAAGGCTTGATAAAGAACCCGCTAATTTGGTTTTGATCATTAAGCGAAATGTTGAACGCCATGACAGATTTTTCAAATTTAGTTTTATACAATGCATAAGGTTTCTGTTGGAAGTTGACGAACTCCATGCTAACTATATTACCTGCCTGGCTTTTCAAGTTGATTAGAAACGCTTTTGTTTTCTCAAGAGGCAATGCATTTTTCATTTCTTGTGAGAAATGAGTAAAAACCTCATCGTATTTATTCGCGTTGTAATCCTTCTGAAAATTGGCACTCGCCACCTTGTAATTCTCGGTCTGAGCGAATACCAAGCTTGTAGTAAAAATCAAGATTATGGCGACAAATATCCTTTTCATAAATATTGTTGTTATACTAGTAACCACCAACTTATACATAAATCTTTAACAATTATATTTTACATTTTCAAAGCAGGTGAATAACATGACGAGTTGGTTAACTTGAAGATATATTTTTTTTTAATGGAATGTTTAAATAAAATACCAAATCTCATAAGACGGTGGGATTTTTACAGGCCAAAAAAGTCTATATTAAAAGTTTTTTTCAAAAAACGAAGAATGGTATGAAAGTGCGTATTTCAATGAAGCGTACAGTCTGTTTCGTGGATATACCAATAAATTTGACCCCTTCTCGCCAATTTACAAATATACAGATAATCAAAAACTTACAATTAATCTATTACTGGTGAGACGGGGTCAATGTACTCCGGTTTATCCACTTAGTCGAGGATGTCAAAGTTTATTGATCTCAGAAATTGGCTATTGCAGATGTGACCAAAACAATAGTGATCAAATCCTCAAAATAATATATTAGCCTTAGAAAAAGATAAGATGACAGAAACAATTTTAGGCCTTATCGGAGTGCTGATTGGTGGAGAAACCAATTTGATTGCCCCCTGTCTGCCATTTTCAAAACAGAAACTAATAACCTCACCATTAATGGCAATAAGGTTGTCGAAGTGGAATCAGTTTATGGCAAATACATCCTCCCGTCCGCAGAAATAAGATTGGAACAAATGAATAGCATCTAGGTCGGAAAGTGGCATATGTCTTAAAGGTTTTCTCCATTTTGAAAATTCTCCATCTCTTTGCTAACCTCATCAAGTAATTGCTTTTCTGTTGGCAAATAAAGTTTGTACTGGCTGGCAATAATTTGTTTTTGTTCGTCAGGCAGGGTAAATTTTACAACTGCATCATTTTTATCGGCACATAGTAAAATCCCAATAGTTGGGTTTTCATGAGATAGTTTTTCGATGCGGTCATAGTAATTGACATACATCTGCAACTGACCGATATCCTGATGGGTTAATTTATGTGTTTTGATTTCAATGATTACAAAACATTGTAGCAAACGGTTATAAAATACCAGATCTACAAAAAATTCATCGCCCTCAATATGGATTCTCTTTTGCCTTGATACGAAAGAGAATCCATTGCCCAGTTCGAGTAAAAAATCCTGTAAATGTGTTATGATGGCACTTTCTAAATCCTTTTCATAATAAGAGGACTCCCTTTTTAACCCGAGAAATTCCAGAAGCATCGGATCCTTAATTATTTCTTTGGCATCAGCAGGCTGTTTTTCGTTTTTAGCAACAGCTAAAACACTTTCTTTATCATTGCTTAATAAAAGTCTTTCATAAAGATTACTATGAACCTGCCTTTCCAGTTGCCGCGACGTCCAGTTGTTCTTTTTTGTTTCAGCAACATAAAATTCTCTTTTTTCCTCATTGTCAACACTAAGGAGTAATTTATACTGTGTCCAACTCAATTGTGCATGCAGTGCATGCACAATCGGAAAAGTACGATAAAATTGGCGATAGAGATTCATCTGACGAACAGAAAAGCCACTTCCAAATTCAGGCTGCAACTTTTCTGAAAGGTATTTGATCAAAAAACTTCCATAATCTGCTCGGTCTTTGCTCTGCTGTTCTTCTTCAAAAATCCGTTTGCCGATATGCCAGTACATTAGCGTCCTTTGGTGATCGACAGCTCGCACCGCCCTATCATTGGATTGAGCTATGATCGCTTTCAGGTCTGATATTATAGATTGGTTTACAAGCATTTTAGGCTATAAATAAATTTACCTTCTAATTAGTAAAGATACGAAAAACAGGCAATTTAGTTGGTATCAGACGGACTTTTGATTCCGAATGAAATGTGAATTATCACGCTAATTAAGGAAAACATTTACAACTTTTTCTTTTTCCTATACTGCCCCTTAATCTTGTTATTGACCACTTTTTCAAAATTTACTACTGCTTCACAATGCTCATAAAAGTTCGAACTTCCGCGGATTGACTCTACTGATAAAAGCCCATCTTTCGATGGGCTTTTTTTGTATTGGACAATTTTATCTAATCGAGTCGAAGACTCTCTCTTATTGACTAATCCGTAGAACTCCTTAAGAACGCTACGGATAGTGGTGGCTTTAAGATAAGCATAGACATAAATTTTCTTGTAAATCAATCAATAGTCTATATCTTAGAGAATTAAGAAACGCTTCTATTCACGAAGAACGATTTTCACGATCAAAATATCTCAATGGACGAACCTATTATTATCAGAAAAGCTGCGCTAAACCTATATCTCTTAATAGTGCTATCCGTCGTATCGGAACTCTTTTTTATCTATATATTTAATGATCATTTTACAATTGTAACAGCATGCCTTATGGCTGTTTTTAGTATATTCCCTATATGGCTTTTTATTTATGCGCTTCGCGAGCTGATCAAAAAACACCTCTTATTACTTTTACTAATGAAAAGCTGATTATTAAGGAGCGTGATTTTTACCGATGGGAAAACATAGATAATTTTGCATTTAGAATAGAGGAAGTAGGACGCGATAATGCCGGCACCATCTACAAAAATTACATCACCCTATCATTGAAGGATGGCACTTCTGCCAAGATCCCCGTATCGCACCTCGACAGAAAGGCAGATGAAATCATTTACTTACTTGGCGAATATAAACGGAGTTCGGAAGAGATCAAAGGACGCCCATAAACAACTATATAATAATCAGTTAGTCCCCTCCCATTACAGATTCGACATTTCCCAATCGGTCACCCTACACCAAAACGCAGTTGGGTGTACAGGTTCATCCCTGTTTAACTTACCCACTCACAATATCTACTAATTTCTTCCCACAGGTTACCCTTCCTTCTAAACACCTCAAGGCCTCCTTTTCCACAGCGATCACCGCAATGATATTCCCAATAAATTGATACGAAATTACCATCATTGCTAATGATTGGTTTTGAAATCACAAAAAACGGCATTTTAGAAGCTGAAGAACTGTTTTTGGGTACTCTGATTATATTTAATCCTGTAGCTTCTGCGAAAATCCACTTACTACTATCAATGACTTCAGTCGGCCATTTTATCTCAATATTATTAATCTTGTCCGGTAAAGATGAAAGACACCTGCTACCAAATTAGATTTCTTTCTGACCTTATACAATCTCATTCATCCGAACGAAACTATTTAAACACGCCTTCCGGGATTGTGCCTGTCCACACGGCTGGCAACTTCTTCAGACCGAAAATTTTAGCCAAAACCAATGAAGTATTTTTATTCGAATTAAAGCTGGTGGTTAATCCACCTTTTCTAACCTTAGGCCCCGTAATGGCCCAGGGAACTTCCATTTCAGCTGCAGAAACCCCACCATGCCCTTTTTTAATCCCACCATGATCCGTGATCAATAAAATATGCATTTTTTGATACAAGCCGGCTGATTTTAGTTTTTCAACCAATATACCAATTTCAACATCAGCATCCTCAATGGCTTTAATATATTCAGGGCCCATCCAGCCAAACCCGTGGCCGGCGTGATCGGTATGAACGCTGTACAAATAAACCAATGTGGGGTTGCTCCTGTTCCGTTGTAAAAAATCAAAGGCTTTAGCATAACTTTGCTTATACTGATCTTGCGCTTCAAAGTAAACCTCATCAAGATACTTTTTATTTATAGGGTAAATGAGTTCCTTCCAGTTATAATAATACGCCGTTTTAGCATTTGGATATTCCGCTTTTAAAATTTTAAATATAGATGGGTAGTATCCTTCTGCATCAGTTTGAAGGGCTTTTAGCGAGTGTTTTTCCAATGTCCAGTCGTTGGCCGTTACACCATGCTCTTCAGGTCCCGATCCGGTTAAATGGCTGGTCCAGTTGGGCAGCGTTATAGATGGCATTACCGGCCTTGTGCTGAGGGACAATATGCCATCGGCAAATAAACGATCCAGGTTTGGATGTTTAGCCGCCTTGAAACCTTCAGCACTGAAGCCATCTAAACCAATGATAAGTACACTTTTATTTTGCGCCTGTGTAAGCGATACAACAGTAAAAAATGCAGTTAGCAATAAAAAAAATCTTTTCATTTATATCAATATTTAATCTTCAGTTTAACGCAACCCCACAGATTTCATAAAAAAAGGAATGTACAGCTAAAAAGAAATATAAATATTATTTGGCCAGCACACCTTCTATCATAAGAAAATCTGTTCGCAAATATAAATCAACTGCAAACTGTTTCTCCCCTATATATTGATGTAAAACAATAAGATTTTAACCTTGCCAATACGCCCTGTTTTATTTTAACAGATGATTCAGGGTCATAATTTCTTTGAAGCTAAATTGTATCGGCGAGTAATGCTTGTCGATATATGTTTCCGGCAGCTCCGGCCGAGATGGAATTAACTTAAAATCAGTTATTCCAAGCCCTATTTTATAGATTACTTCAGATGTAATCCTTCCAAAAGTAATACCCGTATCCCGTATGGTTTTCAATCTAATCCAAAAGTTGATGCTTTTATTTGGCCGATCAATCTTAGAGATAAACCATTGGTCATAGAAATCTTCTATAAAATTTCCAGGATTTAATAAAGAAGTAGTGTCCCGATATATCGTTTTGCGCAAAGAGTCAATAGCCCGTTCCGTATAGGGTTTAGCCAATGTGTTTATTTCAAAACGATGCGAACTTTTTTCATACAAAGGAAAATACTGTGGTTTTTCTTGTATAATGAATGCTTGTCCAAAGATCAGGCATTTTGAAAATCTAAAATACTTATGCTGTATTTTGATAATAGGCTCAAAATAGAATGTACCTTCTGCACTGGAATTGATTAACTCGGCCTTTACCTCACTTATATCATTAACCTGGCCTTTATATATATCGTTGGTATTTTCTATTTCAGTTAGTGCTATCTTTTTGTTTGGCAGAAAATAAAAGGTAAACATAAAATCGGCATTATCCCCAGCTAAGCTTTTGTAATGATCATCCAGTTTATATCGTAGGTTAAAAACATAGGCGGTATGTCCATCTTTTGAAACCGTTTTAAAGAGCTTAACAGTACTTAAATCATTCACTGAATTCAATGGTATAACTATATACCTCGATGTTAGCTTGCGCTCAGTTTGAGCAGAAGCTTTGGTTTGAAGGAACCAGAAAACTACAATAATTATGGCTAAACACTTAAGTCTCATGGTATATTCCTTTTTATCTCCCTGTTCCAGATTTAAACCTCAGCCAGATCAGTTAATTAGTTTAAAATCCTATTTAATAAATTTCTTAATGTCAATAACTTCCTTAAATGTGAATGGCACAGGAAAATTACTCCCCTTTAGGTACTCTCCAAGAAGCTCATAATAGGGGATTATGGTAAAATCTGTTACACCGAACCCAATTTTGTATTTAATTTCAGTTGTTATTCTACCAAAGGAATACCCGGAATCGTGAATAACTTTTAAGTCTATCCAAAAATCAATGGTTTTGTTCTGGCGATCAACTTTGGAGATAAACCATTTATCGTAAAAATCCATAACCCAACCCAATGTAAAGCGTTGTAAAGCAGTGGAATCTTTATTAATAACTTTTCTAAATGCATTGATGTTTTCCCGGGAATAGGGTTTATAAAGCAAATTCAATTGAAACCTTGATGACCCTGCCCCGTATTCTGGAAAATATTGCTCATCCTCTTGCAGTGAGAAAGCCTGTCCAACAACCACGCAGTTTTCAAAAGTATAGTACTTATTATGAGTTTTTATCAAAGGTTTGAAATACAAATACTCATCAAATTTAGCAGCTAAAAGACTGATTCTAACAGATCTGGCATCACTTGTTGATATTCTATTTAGTTGATTAATATCTGAAACCTCTTTAAGCAAAGTTCTTTTAGTCGGGAAAATATAAAATGTGAATATAAAGTCAGCATCTTCAGATACCCGGCTGCCGTTCTTTTTGTTTAATTTATACCTGGCATTTAGCACGTAAGCTTCCCGATTTAGGCTATCCTTTCCTTTGGCAAAGTTATAACCCACAAAATCACCGCTAATCTCATCAGTATCAATAATTACATATTGACTTGATGGAGCTTCCTGCTGCCCAAACGCAGAAAAATTATATAGAACAATTAATAACAGTAAAAGATATCTCATTTGGTTCATTATCATTTATATTAAAATAGCATCAATGGTTGCTGCGATTTAACGCCTTAAAGCAATTTGCACAGCCTCGGCGCTACTACGGTTTAGTTTTTATAATTACACCATCTTGTGTAGACGGGCTATAAGGAACAAAATAATTAGCTTCGGGAGAAAAGCTCGTTTGGAAAAAAAACAGAAATACGGCTAATAAACATATTTTTTTCATCGCAGCTTCTTAGTAAGCTACAGCACCTATTTTAACAGTTGTTCCAGGGTCATAATTTATTTGAAGCTAAATTGTATCGGCTAGTAAATCTTGTGGATATATGTTTCCGTCAGCTCCGGCCGAGATGGAATTAACTTAAAATCAGTTATCCCAAGCCCAATCTTGTAAGTTACTTCAGATAACGATAAAGGATGCTAAAAAAATGGTGTTGCGTGTGTGTTTCCATTAAAATATACCATACAGTTATTTGATAATACCAGGTCCGCCGCTTATGGCAGAAGTTGCATAATCAAAAACAACCGGAGCAGATAAAATGATCTTCCTGAAAGCCACAATCTTACCGGTTTGTTCATCAGAATTAACACTGGTATAAGTTTGATACAGGGCATTTATCGCTGCATCCATAGTGATAAGACTCTTTTTCTGATCTTGCTTTTTAATATCATCGCTTTTAACAGTATAAATAAACAATGGGATGATTAAAGTTGCTTTTTTATCTATTCCCAGCAAAGGGCTATAGTTGATTTTATAGAGCAATTTATAATTCGGAAAAAGTGTATAGGCAGTACTATCGTTAGCAGATATATTAATAGCCATTGATTTACCATCCTTGTGTTTTAAAATATTTATCTTAAAACTAAAAGCATACACCATAGAACTGTCCTTTAAAAGTGGTTTAGGGTTGTTTTTCAAAAAAACAGTATATATTTCTTTTTCCAACAAGCTGTTACCACCTTTTTGGGCAATATCTTGTGCAAATAACGATACGTTGAAAAAATTCGCCAAAAAGCCAATCAAAAGCAATAGTTTAAATGTTGTTTTCATCTTATTTTTTTTAAGGGCATTTAGTACCTGTGTAACCCAGCGTTCTTGTGTCTCTTTCTTGATCGTTAATGACTTTGTCAGATGAATTAGAAAGAACAACTCCAACTTTGGCTAAAGAATATGCCCTATCAACGTCATAATTTGGATTAAAGGTAAGAATTGCGTTTCTTAAACCATTTAGATAATTATTCGCTGCCATTTCAAAATGACCACTTACTTCTGTAAACAATGTTCGTCCGCCGTTAACCGATAAAGAGCCAAATCGATTGGCAAATTCTGTTGGTGATAACTGATGAGACATTTTATTAAAATAAGCATGTAAAGCCTCATGATATAAAGTAACCAAAATGTATTCCTGACTAGAATTCTTTAAAACATCAGGATTCAATTCAACTATTTCTTCATCGACAATGCCTGCAACGAAGTTGCCCGAAATTGTTTGTCCATCTATGGTTGTTCCAGCTAAGGCCTGATTAACTTTAAAAGTCAAATTGATATTATCGGTTATTCCAAATGTATTTTTCACAAGACTAGCTATTTGAGTATTTAGATTTGGAAGTTGCCTTAATAGATTTTGAGCGCAAGGATATCCACGAAGGCTATCTATTATATTTTTCTGGGCACATTCCGTTGTCCCCGTATTTCCCCCAATACACCCACAATCGGCGGTATAAGCACTCCCGTTTACATCCCCATTGCAATCTAACACCGATGTATAATCTCCTGATCCTGCACCACCACCACCTCCGCTGCCCATATCACCCATATCTCCATAGGGGCCATAGTCTATCCCCGATTCATTAAGACAATAGGTTTCAGAACCATTTTCATACCAATAATCACTATTTGCAACCCCTTCTACATAGTTGTGTCCGTAGTAACGTATAGTATAGCAAGACAATCGCCTCATGCCAATGGTGGTATAAAGCTCAGAAGCTGTAAGTTTAACCGGTACAACATCTCCTGTTTTACCAAACGCAAAAGCCTTAACAAAATGCCCGACCCAGTCTTCAACCAGTACCGTGCCTACAAATTTGGCACTCCCTTTCTGGCTGTGATCAGGAATCACAGTAACCCATTCTGCCCTGAACTTCCGTTTTCGATCTTTGTAAATCATCAGGTACGAGTTTTCAAGTGATTGGATAGATTGATTTTTCTGATCAGCACTGAAGAACAATTTTTTATCGTATTTAATGGGAACAATAACAGCCTCACCAAGGCTAATCTGCTTTGTTTTTGCTTTTTCCCAAAGTAACGATTTCTTTAAAGCATGTCGATAATTCTGATCGTTTGGAATGGCTTCAAGTTTATTTAAAACGTTTTCTTCAAAGTAGTTTCTGGCATCATCAATAAGCGCGGTTTGGCTCTCTGCTTCAGTTGCGGGGCTGTCTTTCTTACAAGCCTGTACAAACAATAGCAGGCCAAATAGTAACATCACATAAAATCCATAGGATTTTAAATGGGCATAAGTATTCCTCATCGTTAATTTAGATAATTGGTTAATAATTTTTGAGAGATGAGATGATCTAATTTAAAACTTTTATTTTAAAATGCAATTACTCAAAATGCGCCAATCATTCAATGCTACTAGCCTTTTACAGAAGCCAACCAGCAGATAAAACAAAGAAAACCAACAAATTAACAACCTTTACAAATAATAAAAGCTGGTTTTGTTTACCCTTTCTCTACTGTTTCTGTACCCTTTGTTTACCCTTTCTGTACTGTTTGTTTACCTCTCCTGTACCCTTGGTTAACCCCTGGTTTACTGTTTAGTTACTGTTTCCTTACCTTTTCTTTACTGTTTGCAGTGTTAAACATTACCCCAGGGGTAAAGAATGGGTCTGTTTTGGGTTACTAAAGGGTTAACTGTTTTACTGGCCGTTGGCACATTAGGTGCTTAGGGAGTTGTAAGTTTTAGGTTGTAAGTTGTAAGTCTGGGCGATTAAGAGTTAAAAGTTGAAGGTTAAAAGTTAAATTCAGGTGTGCTTAGAAAGTTGTAAGTTCTAGGTTGTAAGTTGTAAGTTGTCAATGCCTAAATAAGGTTGACCAGTGTTAGTTTACAATTTGCATTGATTTTCCAATATTTCTTATTTTGCTCTTTTGCATTGAGGTTTCTTTAAGTTGGCGTTCAAATTTAATTGGTGTGAGTCTTTGTAACCCAATATGTGGTTTATCAAAGTTATAAAGTTTAACGCTTCGGTCAACTTCTTTTATCAGCTCATTAAGATTCCTGATCCTTCTGTGCTTTAGATAATTGTTTTTGATTACACCGTTAATCCTTTCTGCTTTACCATTTTCCCAGGCAAATTCACACATACTGTTTAATATTTTGTGTTGTCTGGTCAGCTTGAGGAACTCCTTGTCATAATACTGGCCTCCACCATCTGAATGGAAGATCAACCCCTCCAGGTTTTCCCTTTTGCGTTCTTTTAGTGCCATTCTTAAAGCAGGGAGTGTAGTCTGGTCGGTTAGCAACCTGCCCGAGGTATGGTGCCCAAGGATACGCCTTGAAAAGGCATCAATTATGAAGGTTAGGTAATAAAAACGTCCGTTCAACTCAAAATAGGTAATATCACTTTGCCAAAGTTGGTCGATTTTGCTTAAACAAAGATTATTGGCAAGGTTCTCAAAGCGGGTAACGCCACTACTCTCGGTTGTCCTGCGCCAATTCTTAACCCGCTTAACGCTGAGGTTCTCATAGCTGCAATAGGCTTCAAATGCGTCCCGGCCGATCCCTTCAGGCATTAGCTTATAGTACATCGCACGGCTACTCATGGTAGGATGGTCATTCCTTAGCTGATGGATGATGAGAAGCAGGGATTCCCGGCATTCCCGATGGCAGGCGGTGCGACCAAGTTGCTGATGGAAGGCTTGCTTGCTTATCCCTATACTGGTGTAGAAGAAATTCATACTGTAGGAGAATCGTTGTCTGTTCCCCCAGAAATATCGGGCAGTCGGGTAGAAAGTTTTTTTTTAATATCCACACCATACATCTCTTCTGCGATTTCGATCTGCTTCTCACGGAAATCAAGCAGGATCTGCTTTTGTCCTACCATACGTTCCAGTTCTGCTACCTTTTTTTTCAGGGCAAGAAGCTCCTGGGTATCACTCTGGCTTTCAACTATCAAACGATCTTTTTTCTCTCTCATAATACCAAATTTAGCAATCCATCTGTAAACACTGGTGCGACTTACCTGATATTGTTTGCAAACATCTGATATGGAAGCCAGCCCACACTCTAGCTCCCTAACTTTCTGGACCTTGAAATTGTCACTAAATACTCGCATTAAACGCTCCTTAGAGTTTAATCCTAAAACTGTTGATGTTCCCATTTTTTATATGTTTAAAAATTTAAAAAACGGTCAACTTATTTCAGGCATCGACAAGTCTGGATGCTTAAAAGGTTAAAAGTTGTAAGTCTGGGCGCTTAAAAGTTCTGCTTCTGGCCAAATAAACAGCTAAGCAACTCACCTTTTTCTTTTTAAGATTTAACAAAAGCAATTAAAATATTTAATATCAACTGAAACCAACGAAGCGGAGGATTTGTTATTTTTGAGCAAACATCCCTAAATCATGAAAAAAATTTACTTATTTCTGGTAGGCATCCTGCTTACACTAAACGCATTAGCGCAATCTGCCAAGACAGACATCATTAAGAAAACAAACGGAGAGGAACTAAAAGGCCGCATCATCAGGATTACCGATGCCGATGTATCTTTTGTATACGCTGGAGAAACGGCTGAATACGTGATTAAAAAATCCGATATCGCCCAGATTATCCACTCCAGCGGAAGAACAGAAACATTTGCTACCGCCGCCCAGCCCGCAGAAACCCGCCAAAAGGATCCGGTTACCATGAGCGCAAGCCCGGCTGATCATCACAATAAGATCGCCATTCTACCCTTTACATTTTTAATGGACAACCAACCCGGAGCCGATGCTATAGGCCTGAAAGCACAACAGGATGCTTTTGGAATACTCACGCAGCATTCGGCCGGTTACACCATATTAGATCCGCGTACCACCAATGCAGCACTTATACAGGCCGGTGCCACACGCGATAAGCTTATTGGTTTCACCATGAAAAATCTATGTGATATTCTGGGTGTAGAATACATTATTGATGGAACGGTGACGCAGAACAAAGGATACCAAACCAGCTCAACCAGCAACGTAGGAAGCACCAACGTAAAGCGTGATGATGCTGAAAAGGTGAAAGGTGTATCAAGCTACAGCTCGGCCAACAGCAGTGCCGTGCAACGCTATGATGTGAGCGTAAGTCTTCAGATTTACATGGATAACAACGCCAGCATCTACAACCAGAGCCATAAAGCATTCTTAAGCAATACAGATGGATCATACAGTGGCCCCTTAGAATATCTGTTAAAAAGATGCCCTCTGTACAGAAAGTAAATTCAGGTTCATCATCTATTATTAATTTCACCGATACTTAATATGAAAAAAATCACAATTACCGGAATAGTTGCGTTACTGATCTCCCTAACATTAAACACTTTTGCTCAGGATAAGCCTGAGAAAGTTTATGTAGTCCGCCGAACTGGTTCTGGAGGATCTGCCATCAATTATCGAATCTTTATTGATGACATTTTAGTCTGCAAGATCAAGAACAAGCGTTACACCATTCAGGATGTAAAACCAGGCGAACATACCATCTATATCACTGCTGGTGGTATTCCCGATGGAAGAAAACCTGTTCCCATAAAATTTACCGTAACTCAGGGCAAATCGAATTATTTCTTAATCAATAATGGAAATGAATTGATTGCGACAGAAACAACCCAATCATCTGCAGAGCCACTTATAGCTAAGAGCATCCAGGTAACAGACTGCAAAGCAGAAAAATAACAACAAACAGTATATTAAAAGCTAGTTCCCAGATCCACGGTCATTAGTGGGTCTGGGTAATGTTCCAGGTCAGGGCACTGATTTAAAACCCATTATTGCACTCGGGAAGGATAAATATAGCTGAACGCCTACGCAGCCTGGTGATTAAATTAAAAATCTTACACAGAGGCTAAAGCCTTTGCAGGTGCAGCAGTAACAGTTCGTTTGTATTTCCACCTGCGGTGACTCCAAAGCCAGTAAGCCGGTTCTTCCCTGAGCATATCTTCTAAAATGCGGGTATGCAGTTCAGTAATTTCGTACTCGGCCGTAAGTGCCGGCTCCAGACAAACCGGAATACAATCTACCTCGTAATAACCTCTTTTTAAACGCTTTGTTTTTAGATAAAAAACGGGGCGGTTGGTTTTACGCGCAATCTTTTCTACCCCTAACTGGATGGAAGTTTCCTGGTTTAAAAGACTTGTCCAATAAATAGAATCTTCTCTGGATGGGGCCTGGTCGCTGCCAAAAGTGTAAATCGTTAAATCATTTTTACTGGATTGGATAGACCGTAGCGTTTGGCGCATAGCCACCATTTTATTGCCAAATTTACTTCTCATCTTTAAAAACCAATGGTCAAAAGCCTGATTGCTTAATGGTTTATAAATGGGATAATGCTGGGCAGAAAAGGCCAGGCCTATGGCCATGCATACCCATTCGTAATTTCCATTGTGCGAGGAGCAAAAGATTACACTTTCATTATCTGCCAGATAAGCTTCAACCAGATCCTTGTTTTTAAACTTTACCCGTTTTTGCAAAGCACTGGCAGAAATACTTTTCATCTTGACAATTTCTACAATGAGCGAAACCAGGTAATGGAAGAATTTCTTTTCGATAGCAGCAATTTCCACATCACTCTTTTCGGGAAAAGCATGCTGTAAATTCTGTCTAACTACCTGCTTACGGTATCCAATTACACGATAAACCAAAAGGTACAGAAAATCTGCCAGCAGATATAGAAAACTTAAAGGCAGTAAGGATAGGGCTGTTAAACACAAAATACCCAATTTAGTGAGATGGCGGGGAAACATTTCGATGGATTTGCCGCAAAAGTAGAAATAGCAAGGCAACTGATAATTACCAAATCATTTTATTCCTGTTAAGCCGATCGATTGTGAGATTAGGATGACAATGCAACAGAACACTGATAAACCAATTCGGAAAAGTATTTTACTATTTTTAATTATCTTAGCGAAACACCTTGCGTTACCCCATGAGAAGATAATAAAAAGAAAGCTTCTCAAAGGTTTGACTATGGTTATCATCTCCTCATCGAAAAAAAAACATGGAAAAGAAAAAAACACTCTCGTTTACGTTCAGCATTATCGCCATCATTTTAGGGGTTACCCTGTATAAACAATTCGATTTTCAACAATTAAAATTTGAGCACACCGGGTTGGCCATTGTCTACCTGATTGCCTTTATATTCTCGATTTTCATTATTATAAGAGGTCTAAGGGGAAGCTAACATCAATTGTCATCCTGAGCTTGTCGAAGAACCTTTAATAATTGCGTTTCGACCAGCTCAACGTGACAGTTAATTTTTACTATTTTGTTGTCATCCTGAGCCCGTCGAAGGACCTTTAGTAATTGCGTTTCGACCAGCTCAACGTGACAGATGATTTTTACTGTTTTGCTGTCATCCTGAGCCCGTCGAAGGACCTTTAATTAATTGCGTTTCGACCAGCTCAACGTGACAGATGATTTTTACTGTTTTGTTGTCATCCTGAGCTTGTCGAAGGACCTTTAATAATTGCGTTGCGACCAGCTCAACGTGACAGATGATTTTTACTGTTTTGTTATCATCCTGAGCCCGTCGAAGGACCTTTAATTAATTGCGTTTCGACCAGCTCAACGTGACAGATGATTTTTACTATTTGGTTGTCATCCCGAGCCTGTCGAAGGACCTTTAATTAATTGCGTTTCGACCAGCTCAACCTGACATATGATTTTTACTATTTTGCTGTCATCCTGAGCTTGCCGAAGGACCTTTAATAATTGCGTTGCGACCAGCTCAACGTGACAGATGATTTTTACTATTTTGCTGTCATCCTTAGCCCGTCGAAGGACCTTTAATTAATTGCGTTTCGACCAGCTCAACGTGACAGTTAATTTTTACTATTTTGTTGTCATCCTGAGCCCGTCGAAGGACCTTTAATTAATTGCGTTTCGACCAGCTCAACGTGACAGTTAATTTTTACTATTTTGCTGTCATCCTGAGCCCGTCGAAGGACCTTTAGTAATTGCGTTTCGACCAGCTCAACGTGACAGATGATTTTTACCATTTTGTTGTCATCCTGAGCCCGTCGAAGGACCTATTTAACATCCTTAGCTGCCAGCTTAATCGCATCCCTAATGCGCAGATAAGTTCCGCAGCGGCAAATATTACCCGCCATGGCATCATTGATATCCTCATCAGTTGGATTTTTATTTTCTTTAAGCAGCACTGCAGCCGACATGATTTGCCCGGCCTGGCAGTAGCCACATTGCGAAACATCCAGCGCTAACCAGGCCTTTTGCAGCGGGTGGTTGCCCGTTTCTGAAAGCCCTTCAATGGTAACTACCTTCTTGCCCTGAGCGCGGCTAACCCTGGTTACACAAGACCGAACAGCTTCACCATCCAGGTGAACAGTGCAGGCACCACATTGTGCTACACCACAGCCGTATTTAGTGCCTACCAGGCCAATGATATCACGCAGTACCCACAACAATGGGGTTTCCGGATCCGCATCCACCTTGTAGGTTTTCTTATTGATATTTAGCGTAATCATATTGCAAACATTAATGATAAAAGAAATGGATTAAACACTGCCTTCCCCCTGTTGTGGCACAGCAAAGGGCTGTTGATAATAACGCCTTCCGGAAGCCTTATAAAGCGCATTGGCCACAGCACCAAAAACTGGCGGAAAAGGAGGCTCGCCCAGTCCTGTAGGATCAATATCGTTTTGTATAAAAGAAACAGTTATTTCTTTAGGTGCTTCATGCATGCGAATAATCCGGTATTTATGGAAGTTATTTTCGGTTACTTCACCGTTTTTGTGTGTGAGTCCACCATACAAACTGTTTCCAATCCCATCAACAACAGCACCCTGCACCATGTTCGTGGCTGCATCGGGATTAATTACAATGCCACAATCTATGGCACTGAAAACCCTTTCCACATAAGGTTCACCATCTTTCATAACCATATCTACCACATGGGCAGCATAAGAATTGTGGCAGAAATAAGCGGCAACTCCACGGCTGTATTTCTTCTGATCGGGTCCATTCCAGCCCGATTTTTCTTTAACCAGCTGCAGTACACCTGCGTAGCGGTCTGCATCATATTCGTTGTTCTTTCCAACAGGGTTATTTTTCGCCCTTTTTAACAGTTCCAGCCTGAAATCTATCGGGTCTTTACCCATGGTTTCAGCCAGTTCATCCAGAAAAGATTGTTCGGCAGCAGCATTAAAGTTAGACCTCGGCGCCCTGAAGGCCCCAATGGTAATATTGGAAGGGATTTGCCAGCCCTCTGCCAGGTAATGATCTACTGCACCCGCCGGAAACCTGTTGGCATGAATAGCATGTTCTGGAATACCACCTCCCTTTACGTGAAAAGCAATCAGGTTCTTACTCGAATCTAAAGCTGCCCGGTAGGTAGCAGTGTACATTGGGCGGTAAATACCGTAGGTAGAATCATCCTCTCTACTGTATATCAGTTTAACAGGTGCTTTTGCCTTTTTAGAGATGAGTGCGGCTTCTACCAGGTAGTGGCAATAAGCCCTTCTCCCAAAACCTCCACCCATACGGGTCATCTGAATTTCGATCTTATCGGCCGGCAGGTTTAAAACCTTCATCAAGGTGGGTTCTGCCCATCCTGGTGCTTGCAACGGACCAACCAATAAGGCTTTTTCATCTGTAACATGCGCAAAGAAATTCATGGGTTCCATGCAGTTATGCGCTAAAAAAGGCGCGGTATAAGTTCGTTCTACCACCTGCGCGGCATTTTTAAAGGTCGTTTCCGGATCGCCATCTTTTCTCAGCTGCTGTGCTGGTTTAGCAGCATACTCCCGCATCCTGGCATATTGCTCCTGGGTATTTTCCAGGACTCCCGGAACAACAACCTCTCTTTTTCCTCCCCTGCCTGTCATGGTATCTTTAACGTCGCCGGCTGGCATCCATTCTACAACCAGTTTTTTGCGGGCGTTCATCACTTCCCAGGTGGTTTTGCCTACCACCACCAGTAGATCGTTGAACGTGCGTACATCAAACCCGCCTTGCTCAAAACCCTCTTCATATAATTTTATAGTAAAAACATCCTTTATGCCAGGCATCTTCAGCGCAGCTGAGGCATCAAATGATTTAAGCTTCATCCCAAATGCAGGTGGATGCTGAGCCATGGCAATCAGCATGCCTTCATGCTGGTAATCAAGTCCGAAGAGTGGCTTACCATTCACCAATTTTGCACCTTCTACATTTTTCTGCGAGTGGCGTACCACATTAAAATCCTTAACCTCTTTTAGTTTAACCCCTTTCGGAACGGGTATGGTTGCGGCCTTCGAAGCAAGGTCGCCATACTTCGCCTTTCTACCACTTTTTTCGTGATAAAGCATTCCGGCCCTGGTGGTAATTTCTTCAACAGGAACGCCCCAGCTTTGCGCGGCTGCCTGCATTAACATGTTACGGGCGGTTGCTCCGGCTTCTCTGAGTGGTTTCCAGTACATCCGCATCGAATTACTTCCTCCGGTAAACTGCGGACCTAACTTCACATTGTCGTGAGGTCCCATCTCTACAATTACATTTTTCCAGTCTACCTCCAGCTCTTCTGCAACCATCATCGGAAGTGATGTCATTACGTTTTGTCCGAACTCGGGGTTTGGACAAATAAGCTTCACTACATTATCCGGAGTAATCTTCACATAACCATTAATTTCAGCCCATTGTGCTGCTGGTGCCACTTCAGCGTTAGGCGGTAATGCCAGCTTAGCCAGTCCGCTAAAATGGATCATCAATCCGCCACCTACAAGGGCAGTAGACTTTAGAAAGGCACGCCTGCTGTAGTTATTATCGGTGTTTCCCATGTTGAATGTTTTTTGATAAATGAACAGATTTGTTATTTCTCACCTGGAGCAAAGGCTCCGGTTGTTAACCAGGTAATCCAGGCTTTTTTAAATTCAGCGTGGCTTAATGGTGGAAGTGTTCTTCCTTCCCCTGGATTCCATCCCGCAAGCACAAGACCATCATCCGCATGTTCAATCAATTTCTTAATGTCTTTATTTCCGTTTTGTTTAGGATCTACCAGTTGTTTGGCCAATTGCTGAGGCGATCTGCCCTGAAAAACCATTTTCATATTGGCAGGAGGTAAATGCCAGTTGGGGTTGCCCGGAGGGGTATGCTGACCTGGGGTATTGCTGGGCTGGTGGCAGTTAGCACATTTCATGGCATAAAGTCCTTTGCCATCGGTACCGCGCTTAGGCAACATGGCATGCAGGTGGCTGTCGTCACCCTGAAGTGGCACATTGCCGGCAGGGTGGCAGTTCATACACCGTGGGCTCATCAGTACGGCATACACCTTTTCAAAGGCCTTTACAGAGGTTACACTATCCTGCTTTGCCTGCTGTGGCGCTTTAGTAAGCGTAGTTTCCTGCTCAGCAGCACCTCTCGCCATTATGCATATCATGGATAATAAGATGCCCATGACCAAAAAGGCCCTGACAATGCCCCGCCTTTTGAGCGTACTATTTTGCTGGGTACTCATCTTGCTTATGTTTTGTTAGTTGATTACTATTACTAAGATAACGAATATTTGCTTAGGATTTCCTCCCTTTCAATTGTGGTTATCTCAAAAGAGCTTAGTGTTCTTCCTTCTGCTCAGGATTAGTATTTTTCAATTTAAGTGGTCTGGATAGGTGTGAAAAGGTGAGTGATCCCATCTTCCATTTACCATCTTCCTTGATGTATACTTCGGTAACCATAAACGGATTAATGGCATCCCTGCCACCAACCACGGCCACCAGGTCAATATCGTTTAGCAGAATGGCTGTATTATCAATCATTCAATCATTCCATAACTTCCCGTTCTACCCCACTTATTCCAAAAAGATGTAAAAACAACTTCCCATTTTCACAATAAGCTGTACAACAGGGCTACATTAGGCAAACCAGCTTCATATTATGGCTATTTTGTTATAAAAAAGCCTTATGAAAAAATTCCTATTAACCTTATGTGCGGTAGCGGTTATGCTTACGGCATGTATCAAAAAACCCGGCGAACCGGTAGAAACCATCAAGCATTAC
This sequence comes from Pedobacter sp., assembly GCF_965279535.1. Lineage (NCBI taxonomy): Bacteria > Pseudomonadati > Bacteroidota > Sphingobacteriia > Sphingobacteriales > Sphingobacteriaceae > Pedobacter > Pedobacter sp. The sequence goes on along the minus strand of NZ_OZ257244.1, from coordinate 4,050,153 downwards.
AAAATCGAATTTAAAATTGGTGGCCTCAACCATACGGTAGGCGAGCCCAATGTAGGCTTTCCTACAGAGCCTATTCAGAATTTCGTTAAGCAATTAAGCATTGTGGCCTACAATACCGAAACCGGTGCAGAAGTGGCCCGGCAAACGCATCTGCCCGGCACGGCCAACTTTGGTAAAATTAGCTTCGAACTGCCCAGCGGCACTTACAACTTTGTGGCTATTGGATCCAATACCGAGTTTGGTATCAATCAGTTTTACGAAGCAGACAAAAACAACCCCGTGTACTCCACCTACCCCAACGCTAATTTCCATTACTGGCAACCATCATTTTCTTTCTTAGATAAATATTATAAAACGTCCGATACTTTCTTTGCCAAAACTACCGGGCTTCAGTTAAACAAAAACCAAACTGCCGAACTCATCATGGAACGCATTGTGGGCTTACTAACGGTAATTGTAACCGATAAAACAGACTATGCTGTAGATTTGCAAAACGATTACTCGGCTTATCGTTTTGATACACAGGTTCCCTTTGGTGTTATGGAAAACGATTTCATGTCTGGCTACAAACAAAGTAAAAACGGTACCATCAACTATTATCTCCTTCGCAGTAGCGGGATAAACCTTAACATAGAAGCACCTGTTACAAAAAGTATCACCGTAAGTGTGCCCAAAAATAAGCATACAACCCTTAGAATCCAGTTCGAAACCATGACGGTTAACACCACAGTAGAGTAAGTCTGGTACAGTACATAAACAAGCAGAAGTCCGGCATCGGGCTTCTGCTTGTTTATTTTACCAATCGTTAGCCCGGCCAAGGTTTCGGCCACCCGCTAAGGCCATGCTATTTTTTTAACTGCCTTATGCAGGTTATATTTGTAAAACCATGCATATACAGCAGTACCCTATCATCCCTGCCCTGCAACCCTATGTTAAGCTTATCTGCACAATGGATTGCAATGAAGCTGTTAGCCTAACCCATCTGCAGGTACTGCCCGATGCCTGCGTAGAACTATTTATTAACTATTCCAGCAGCCCGGTAGCCATCATCAACAAGAATTTACATCAACGCAGTATTGTCAGTTTCCGCATGAGCCAGGCAACAGCCGTGCAAATGCGAAAAGGAGCAGGCTGCCTGGCTATTTGTTTCTACCCCGGTATGGCCTATCGCTTTTTCAATATCCCCATGCAACTGCTCAGCAATACTACAACCCTGCTTGCCGATTTGTGGGGTACTTTAGCGGCTCAGCTCGAAGAGAAAATTGCACTCGCCAACAATAACCATTTGCGGTCAGAAATTATTCAGCAACAACTTTTGCACCGGCTATCTCTTTCCACCCACGATCCGGTGATCCATTATTGCCTCAAACAAAACCAGGCCGGCTACTCAGTACCGGTAAGTCAATGGAGTACCGCCACCGGAATCAGTCAACGACAGCTGGCCCGTAAATTCCAGCAACACCTTGGCCTTTCACCAAAAGAATATTTGCGTGTAAGCAGGTTTATCTATTCCCTTCAGCAATTAAAAAATTATCCTGCCAGCACACTTACCCAAATCGCTTACCATAGCGGATATTACGATCAGGCTCATTTTATCAGAGATTATAAGGCCTACACAGATCATACCCCCGCACAGGTTGCCAAAGCAAATCATATTTTGTTCTGATGTCTGTTTTATACAATTAACGGCAACATAAACAACCCATTTTTGTAAAGTAAAATATAAAACGATGCGAAAACTGATATTAGGATTAGCCATCTCCCTGGATGGATACATTGAGGGGCCAAATGGCGAATATGATTGGTGCTTTACCGATCAGGATTATGGCTTAAATGAATTTTTCGGGCAGATAGATGCCCTCTTCATCGGCCGCAAAAGCTACCAGATTGCTCAGCAATATGCCGAACAGGCTAAGGGCGATATTGTGCCCGGAATGCCTAAAATAACCGAGTACGTATTTTCCAATACGCTAACTACTGTAAAAGAAGAGGCAATCCTCATCGCCGGCGATGCCATTGCACAGGCACGAAAAATCAAAGCCCAACCCGGAAAAGACATCTGGCTCTTCGGTGGAGCTTCCCTAACCGCTACACTTATGCAACACCAGCTGGTAGATGAACTGTGGCTTTCAGTACACCCCATACTCCTGGGAAATGGCAAATTATTGTTTCAGGAACAGGCAAGCCGAACAAACCTCCAACTACTCGAAAGTAAAACTTATCCAACCGGATTGGTATCGCTGCGGTATGCAATTGTACATTAGTCAGGGGTTAAGCGATCATTACTGCACTCGCCACCCCGCTTACCTTTGCTTCTCGCCACTACCCCTTCCCCACTCCAACAAATCAACTCCAGGTTTCTCTGAAAAACATCCAAACCCTCATTCAATCATTCTCTCATTCTCTCATTCTCTCATTCAATAATTCAATCCTTTCCTCAACGCTGCTGTGCTTCTCAACAAAGTAACTTGAGCCGCTCAGCAAAACCGCGGAACGTTCCTTTACCGAACTTTGATTACATCAAATCATAAAGAAAAATCAAAACACAATAATGGATTTAAAATTAATCGGAAAAAGAGCACTGGTAACAGGCTCAAGTTCGGGATTGGGCGAAGCCATCGTTAAAATGCTCGCCGCCGAAGGCGCATCGGTAGTGGTACATGGTAGAAATGAACAACGCGCAACACAGGTTGCAGCCGAGATCAAGGCATTGGGCGGAACAGTAGATATTGCCATTGGCGATTTAAGTACAGATGAAGGGGCCGATGCCGTAGCCGCCGCTGCCCTAAAAGCTGGAACTATTGATATCCTGGTTAACAATGCCGGCAGCACCGCTCACCAATCATGGGAAAACGCCACAGCGGCAAACTGGGCAGACATTTACAACATCAATGTAATTGCCTATGTAAGGATGATCCAGCGACTGGTGCCCCAAATGAAAACCCTGGGCTGGGGCCGCATCCTGCACATCGGTGGTGGCCTCGGCATTCAGCCCATTAAAGAACAACCACATTATAACGCTACCCTGGCCGCACGCCATAACCTCTCTGTTTCGCTGGCAAGAGAACTCAAAGAAACCGGAGTTACTTCTAATGTGGTATCACCGGGTGCCATCATCAATCCAATGGTCGAAGATTGGTTGCTCAATGCAGCACCCAAATTTGGCTGGGGAACCAATATCGAAGAAATTAAGTATAAAGCAGTTCAGGAACTTATTCCTAATGATACCGGCAGATTTGGCCTACCAGAAGAAGTAGCCGGTGCAGTACTTTACCTCTGCAGCCCCTTTGCTAATTACATCAGCGGTGCTGTACTCCGTGTAGATGGCGGAACCATCCGTTGCCTATAGGCTATAATCACAATAAACGCCTTCCTACTTAGCTAAAGCAAAAGCGGCATACTGTCTGTACATTCGGTCTGCCGCTTTTTGTATATTTTAAATCAATCTTAAGCCGGAAACTTCTCCTGCAAACGCTTAATGGTAGCACCCATCATTTTCTTCAGCACCGCTACATCAATATCAGCAAGCTTATTTACATAAATACAACCTTTGCCCATTTTAAATTTTCCTAAATCCTGCAAAAGCAGCTCATGCTCCGGCGTTTGCATGTTTACATACAATGAAATGGCTGTTTTTCGTGGCGAAAAACCTACCAAAGGCCAGTCGCCTTGCTGTTTACTCCGGTCAGATTTGTAGTGGTAAGAACCAAAGCCAATCATACTTGCGCCCCACATCTTAGCCTTATACCCGGTAAATTCTTCCATTATCTTCAGCAGCTCAAAGCTGTCTTTACGCTTCTGTTCTGTATCAGCAAATGAGGTAATAAAATCTTCAACGCTGGCGTCGTTCAAGGTGGTTTTAAGGGTGGCCATGGTAATATAGTTTAGTTGGTTTAACTAAAGTTAAGGCCTATTTATCAAAACCACAAATACTAAAAACCGCCTAATCACCCACGCTCCCCACTCACATCTCAAATCTCACGTCTCATATCTCAAGTCTCACATCTCAAGTCTCAAATCTCCTTTCCCCTTTCGTCTTCAAATTACGCCCGTTCGTCGATTAACTATCCTTGCTGGTATAATACGCCTATTCTGCGTGCAACATTTTCCCCGGCATAGCATCTTATTATCAGAACATTCAATTAAAATATTATAAAAAAACTTAAAACTTAAAGCATATGAAAACTTTATTCAAAACATTAATCGCCTCTTCTTTAGCATTAGTATTCACTACTTCAACAGCATTAGTGAGCCAGGCAACAGAAATCATCAAACCAGTTACTGCCGAGAAAAAAGTAGCTTTCAAACGCATCCTGGTAAAAGGTAATGTAGAGCTTACCATTGTACAGGGTAAACGCACAGGTGTAAGCTATGCCGAAGAAAACAGCGGCAAGGTAAGGGCCATCCAAAATGGCGATGGGTTAGAAATCGTTTCGGTAGACAATACACCGGCAAAAGTTACCGTTTATGTGAACGAAATCTACAGAATCCATGCCATGAACAATGCCAAAGTAAAAAGCCAGGGTCAAATTAAAGCTCAGTTTTTACAGGTATTCTTAAGCGATAGTGCTTCATTAGACTTAAACTCCAGTTCTGAAGGTTTATACACCGTAATCGAAGATCAGGCCAACCTTAACCTTAGCGGTTCTACTAACGATCACATGTTGGTAATGGGCAGAAACCAGAAACTAACCATGGATAAGTTTGCTGCTGCCAAAACCCAAACCAGGTATACACCAGAAAACGGATTGGCATTGTTAAGTAAATAACATGGAGGCAGAAACCGGGTGTCAAAAGTCAAATTGCCTAATAGCTTAGCCCCCCAATTCCAACAATCACCGGCACAATTCCGGTTCATCCCATACTACCATTAAAAATAGATTTGGCTGCAGATACAAAGTTATCCTCAGCCAAATTTTTGTTATTGCTAAACGATATGAACAAACTATCTTACTTAAATAAATCCTTCATGGTAACTTCATTCTGTACCAAACCGGTTTTATGTAAGTTATCCTTTACACCGTAGGTGGTAACCATCGTTAAGAAAACACTCTTTCTTGTTTGTGTCTGGGCTTTAAAAATATCCAGTTTGCCCTTTAATTCAAAAGACATTGCTTTATCAATTAAAACGGGGGTATTAGAAAATTTCATTTCACAAAGGCTTATTGTCATATCCTGCCTATCCAGTAAAAGATCTATCTGTACGCCCTGTCCCGATTTACCTGGAGCATAACGCCAAGCCGATTCCTCTGTATATATTCCGCTAATTCCCAAAGCTTTTTTAAGCTGCGCTACATGTTTCAAACAGATATTTTCAAAAGCATTCCCACTCCAGCTTTTCCAAGATTGGGAATTGGCCCGCTTTGTCCAGGTACCCTCTCCTGTGGCACGAGCATGCTCTATAAATTTAAGATAAAATAAACTATACTCATCTGTTAACCTATAAATTGCATCTTTTACATTTTTTTGAAAGGGTAAATAAATTCCTACGAAACCAGATTCAACCAGCTCCTCCATTAATTTTGTAGTAGTACCGCCACTTTGCAAATTACACTCTGCTATAATCTCTTTTCTGGTCAATCCCGAGGGTTTAGCAGCCAGAGCTTTTACTACATTAACGTGCCTATCTGCCATTTCAAAAAGAGATTCATATAAATTTTTAAACTCATTTATCAATAAGCCATCTTTTGTAAAGCATAGCCTGTCAATTATCTGGGTAGCACTTTCTCCTCTTTTTATTTCTTTTAAATAATGGGGTATACCACCTAGAGCCATATAAATCTGTAAAATTTGATATTGATCTAAGTTTACATCTTTGCTTTTTAAATATTTCGATGTTTCATTTAACGTAAATGGCAACAGACGTATTTTTTTTGTAATTCTGTTATGCAGCCCTCCTTTGCTATTAACTATTTTTTGAATCATCCAGGAAGCCGCAGATCCGCATATTGCCACTACTAAATTAGCCTGTTTAGATCCCCAAGAATTCCAAAAATATTCAAAGGCCGACAAAAAGCCTGACTTATGTGAACTTAACCATGGAAACTCATCAAAGAAAACCACTACCTTTTTACCTAGTAAAGGTGTAGTATATTGAATTAAAAGCATGAATGCCTCTGTCCAACTCTTGGGTATAGCAGGAGCTATTGGAGAATTCAATGCCAAAGCAATTACATTTCTAAAATTTTCAAGCTGTTCAGCTGTTGCGGCACGATGCACCCCTGAAAACTCACAAATAATATGCTGTTTATAAACCTGTCTGATAAGAAAGGTTTTCCCTACTCTTCGCCTTCCATATACTGCAACAAGTTCGGCTTCCTTTGATACAAGTGCCTGTTGTAGTATTCTTTTTTCGCTTTCTCTTCCTATTAATTTCTCCATAGGTATAATGATTACTCATTACAAATATAACAGTTTTGGCTGCCGATACCAAGTTATCAACAGCCAAATCTACTCTTTTTTAATCACTTTTGGCTGAAAATAAAAGTCTATCCGAAGCCAAATCTATCTATTTTTTACTACTTTTGGCTGTTGATACAAATCTATTCGCAGCCAAATCTACTGAAAACTATATTAGATAATAACACAAAACGCTTACGAGGCCTTGATTGTACAGGCTAAGACAACTTCTTTTGCAGCCTTAAATATTGTTGTTACTTAAAATTATATCCATAGCCCAAAGTAGCGGTCATATCATGGGTATTACCACTTGATACTAAATTTCTATTTTGATTCATTAAAGCAAAAGCGAGATTATGTTTTTTCATCACTACATAAGAAGCATTTAACCGGGTATTTAATACCCTGCTTTGCCTAGTTCCAGCTGAATTACTGAAACTAAGAGATGTAGAAATACCAGTAGCCAGCATCTTATTAAAAAACTTAGCATTCATGGAAACCACTGGCCCCATGGTAAAAAAATTGTTTCTCCCTATGGTATTATAACTCATATTATAAGCAAGACTAACACCAGTCCCTTGCTTAATAAAGATCAGGTTATAGGCTGCAACAGCATTATAAAATTGAGAACCATTTCCATTAGTTACTAAACCACCCTGTTGATCGGATGCATCTTGAAAACTTAAATTTAGATTTAATATTTGCGATTGCTTTTCATTTTTCAAGGTTAACCAGTTTACGTTTACATTGGCATTTTGGGCAAGTTGGGTATAATTGAGGGTATCAATATCTTGAAATGGTAAACTTTGATTATAGTAATCAAACTGAGGCTTCATTTTCATATAAGTTTGAAAATTAGAATAATTTAACGTTGTTTGAAGCTTATCGTTAGGATTATAATTGAGGTTAACTGCTGTTACCAATCTTTTGGTTGATGAGGCTTTTGCATGATCCAGATTGTCTTTTTGAACTCCAAAATTCATGGAGATGTTTGCTCGATCCTTCAAAATCATTTGAGATGCATTTACCGTAAAATTCTCGATATCGCTATTCATATAGTAAGTTCCCAGCGTTTGATAGCCAGGAGCTACCCTCTCATACCCCAACCCGAGCGCACTTTTTTTATAAGTGTATTTCATTTGCATATTAAATGCGGTATAATAAGATGTTGAACTTCTGGCCTTAGATAACCAATGCAGCATGTTGCCGTTTTTAATCTTTTGTATTGAATCTCTTAAATCGCGTGTTACAGCTGTTGTTGCCAGTTCTGTGGAAAGCTCCAAACCTTTCATTACACAAAATTTGGCTTCAGTTCCCAGAACCAAATTTTCTTGTGGGTAAATCATCAGGCTATCAAGATCCTTACTAATGGAGTTTATTAAATCCTTTGCATGAAATATATTCAAACCAACAGTATACCTGGATCTTTCAAACCCGAGCTTAAGCCCCAGTCCCATCCGCTTATATCCTGGGGAACCCTCATTAAGTTTGTAATTTTCTTCTACTGCTTTATTCAGTCGGCCGTACATTGCACTCAATTTCCATGAACCGTTTGGTTTTAAATCAACTCCAACTCCTCTAAATTGATGGCCATTAAGGCTATAAGGTGAAAACGTCATTGATACGTCTCCCAAATGAGCAGAAATCCATTTGTATGTGGGATGTAAGCTTAGTCGATTTGGCATAGTATGATAGCTGAAACCTCTACCATTATTAGTGAGATTAAATCCAAACGGCAGATTGATTTGCCCAAAGAGATTAACATTAACATTTCCTTGAAAAAAATAGGTAAATGGAGCTCGAACAGCAGGCCCGTTGCCGGCTGAGATAATAGCATTAGCATTTATTCCTCCGCTTAATCGTACAGGAGTAGCTTTACCAAGGCCTTTTATATTTTCCAGATTAATGTTTTGTGCGTTTACGGTATGATAAATTATAATCGTGCCTATCAGCATAAAGAGCGATCTTTTCATGGAGCGTTATTTTCAGTTTGGATTACTTCGTTTTCTGGACTTTGATATCTACCACTATGTATGATTGGGTTCCGTTAACTACGAATTGTTTAATCTTAATGGCGCCCATTCTCCCATCGGCAGTTTGATAGCGCACAATCCTTGGAATAAGACCGTTTGTAAAATGTTTCTGAGCAGCCCCGACTGTATGATTGGAATATTTTTGAAATGAAGCGCCATTGGTTAGGTTATCGAAATCTGAGCTGTTCATTATGACGCCACCACAATCACAGTTTTCCTGTAGATTGATAACTTCGGTTTTTAAAGCACCAGAAATAGCATTAAAGCTATAATCTGCTGCAGCATCTGGAGAAAGGATTTTATTATAGCTGAAGTTTTGGTTTAATCCGAAATAAACAAAATCAATATCCTTCCCATTAATGGTCAGGTTATCATCTTTCTTAAAAACCCTCTTTAAGCTTGAGGAAAAGAAACTTCCAATAGTGTTGTGTGCGGTATTGATGCCTAATCTGATATCTTTGAATGTTTGTAGGTTTTGATTGGGTAAAACAGTTATGGTTTGCGTATATGGCTGGGTGTTCTTTCCATTAGCTGCCACCAATGTTAATGTATACGTTCCTGCATTTTCAAAATAAATATCGGGTTCCTTGGCTTTGACATCACTTAAGCTACCCCCGGATATGCTCCAGTTATAATTTAAACCACTTACTGTTGTATTTCTTACCGTAGCCCGAAAAGGGGCCTCAAAGTCTTCATCTTCGAATGATGGGATAATTTTAAATGATGTTTGTAAAGCAGGGCCAACGTATATCTTTTTCGTTTTGGAAAAAGTATCGTTTCCATTACTAACCGTAAGTGTGATATTGTGATCTCCCGGGTTAAGGAATTTAATTGGTGGTGGGTACTTTGCAGCAACATGCCGGGGAATACCATCTTCAAACACCCAACTAAAATTGCTGGCACCAATTGTTTTATTTGTAATATATACTTCCACAGGAGAAAATTCATTAGTTTGTATTATAGGTTCAAAATCAACCTGAACTGAGCTATCCACCTTCAGCTCAATCTCTCTAATACTTTCGTTATCATCATTCCAAGCTCTTAATTTTATCTTATGAGTACCCGCAAGGTCAAATTGAACTACCCCAGGATTTTTCTTATTAGAAACATTGGGATGTCCGTTTTCAAATGTCCATTCGTAATGTTGCGCACCAATAGAGGTATTTGTGAACCTTACCAGAACTGGCACCATGAGGTTCTGATTACTTATTTCGTAATTGAAGTCTGCCTGGGATTCAATTATCTTTTCCTTTTTACACGCAAAACCTAATAGGATGAAAAAGAATGAAAGTGCAAACCACACCAATTTTAGTTGTTCAAATTGCTTCATCATGTGATATTGTGAGACTTTATTACATTGATCTATACTACCAATGTTGTTGGACTGTTAAAAGGGCAAACCAGGTATTTCAGCTGGAATGCCCCATTTAATTGTTTATCTGGTCAACGTGTAGGTATGTTCTGTATAAGCATCACTCGAGGTTGGATCTACTTGTTTAGAATAAATTACAAGTCTATTATCGGTAAGTTGCTGAATAACAAACGGCTCTCCGGATATGCTAATTTGATTATCATTATCTACAGTATAAGTTTCTGATTCCTCAGGATCACCCTCCATCTTTACATACAGTTTTCCGTCCGTCCTGAAGTCAAAATATTCACCAGCTTTTCCTGTAAATGCATATGTATTGTTTGTACTTGGAGGATAAACTTCCTTATGGTTAGAAGATCCATAATTCCATCTCCCTTGAATTTTTTCTAAAGTTGTTTTTTCAACATCTTTTTTACAGCCAGCCAAACTTAAAACTGTAACCAGGGCGACAATAGTCATTTTAATTGCTTTCATTTTTTTGTTTTTATTATTTATTATTAATTGATTTAAATTTCAGCCATAACAAGCCCATACCATAACGATCACGCGTAGGCAACTTTCTTTTTAATACAGTAAGGGATGTCTATGGCGATAAGTATTTAGGACTTTACTTATCGATTTACCAATCGGGGATGATTGTATGTTTGATGCTGAATATCTATGAATTTATGTACCTAATCATATAATGTTTCAATTTGGATAAGAGGAATTGCCTATTTCATTATCAATTGATCAAAACCTTGTGCACCAAGTTTCCTTTTGGTGTTTCTAAAATCAAGACATAAATTCCGGTTGAAAGCATTAAATTGTAAGGTAAATTATAAGTACTGCTACCCCTCTCTTCTCTGCTTTCAATTATCTGCCCCGTAATGGTATTGAGTAGCCGCAGCTTTACTTTTGAAGCCTCTTCCAATTCAATTTTTACATTAAAATTTCCATTACTCGGGTTAGGAGCAATTTTTATTGATTTGATGAAAGGCTCCTTAACCTCCCCTATATCTATAAAAGGAGTACCTTCCATTACAGTTATTTGCTTATTAAAGACCTTGAAACAATCACCTTGTTTGGTTTTTATACCAATATTATATAGGCCAGGCATCGAAAAAAGCAATTGTAGATTCTCATCTGTCCTGGAAATTATTTTTATATCAGGACTTTTAGGAACAAGCCATTCAATAGACTCAGGTTGAGGACTGCTTATATTGACAAGATTGATAATCTCATTTTTAAACGCTTGGGTAGTTACTACAAATTCAGCTTGAATAACTGCTAAACTCTTACGAACTTTGATAGTATCTCTGGCAGAACAACCATTATCTGTTAAAACCTCAATATAATAGCTTCCAGCAGCACTTAACAGCACATTTGCAGTGTTTGCTTTAAAACCATTATCCGATGTCCAACTGTAAATTGAACCATTGGCTATTGTAGCGTCTGCTTTGTGATTTTGATCTACACATAAAGTAATATCTGGGCCAAGATTGACTTTTATCTTTTCCGGATCTGTCAAATTATATGCAACAGTTTTAGTACAACCTCTGGCATCTGTAATCACTAAAACATAATTACCCGCTGAAAGATTGAATAAATTTTGGCTGCTATATCCATTACTCCAACTAAAGTTATAAGGTGGAACACCACCGCTAACTGTATTTATTATAGTTCCATCATTACCACCAAAACACGTTGGATTTCGGACTTTATCATTTGTAATAATTATCGGATTTGGCCCAAATACATCAACTTTTGCCTGAGAATAACAGCCATGTGCATCAGTAACATATACGAAATAACTTCCTTCTCTTAAATCTCTGATATTTAATCCTGTACCACCATTACTCCATTCAATACTATACGGCGGCGTACCACCAGTTACCTTCACAGAAGCCGTTCCATTATTACCCTGACTACAATTTATTTCGGTACCCGCAAGCGCAAGAGATAGTGCTTCGGGTTCAGCAAACATATATTTATCCGATTCTTTACTAATATTATTTTGATCTGTAATCTTCACCTTATAAATTCCAATACCAACATCAACTAAAATGCTATCGAATTGATTCAAAGTTCTGAACGTTCCATTAATCTCCTTAAACCATTCATAACGATATTGCTTACCAGGAATAACTACACCGCCAGAGGCTTTCGCGCAGAGCCTCCCATCTGAATCACCTTTACAGGAAATATAGTTCAACTCCTCAACTAGCACACTTAATGGCTCCGGCTGTGTTATCGTGATTGTATCCATAACCATGCAACCTGATATATTTTCGGCGTTAGCTAACAGCTGATTATCATCAGTTACTTTCACAATGTATTTGCCATCGCTTGCGTTGTACAATGTAGTTTTAAATGGATTGCTTGTATTTTTGAAATTAGTTAACAGGTTTCCATTAATATCTGACCACTCCACTTTGTAATTGCCGTCAATAGTGGTTCCACCAACGATTACAATCTCAGCTCGTCCATCAGAAGCTCCAAAAGCTGTTGGTTCTGTTATTAACTTATGATCAACTTTTAATCTTTCCAGCGGTTGGGAAATAGTTACCTCATGAATAACCTCATTACCCAAATCATCTTTTTTGTAACATCCATTTTTGTCCATTACCCTGATTTGATAAGTACCAGTATCCAGGTTAGAAATTATATGTTCATTAGTGGAAGCAAAACTGGTCAGTGTATATTCAAAATCTTGCCTTTTTTTGAATAATATCCTGTATCCGCCATTTCCTCCATTCGCATTGATTTTGATAGTTCCATCTTTTCCGTTGAAACAATAGATATCACGTTTGACATGATTAAAATCTAAAGTTGTTGGACCTGTAAAGCTAGAAGTGGCATAGTGATTCTTAGATTCAGAATAGCCTGGAGAACCTTTATACAGACTAATTATTTCAACTTTATATTGTCCAGGGGGTAAATTTGAAGGAGTAGATATTGAATTATTATCCTTTAAGCTTGTTACATTTGAAATATTTTGTACCTCTCCTGAGATTACTTCAGTTATAATGAAGTTTAATGATTCATTCTGATTAAGAGATCTGTCTAAGAAAATTGTTAAACTTCCATTTTCTTCACTGAAACAAGTGTTTGGATTGTTGATTATTGATGCAATATGTGGCGACGATTTTCTAACATTTAGAACAATTATGTTTGAAGCTTGGTTACAACCTAGATTAAGCCTAAAAAATACATTATGTCCCAGCAAATTCTCTAACCTTGTTCCAAATAAATCGGATGCACTTACCTCAATGGATTGTTGATTTTGAAATTGTAGGGGTAAATCATTCCAAACATTTTCATTATCTACCCTAAATTGCCATTTGTAAACATTGTTTGGAAATCCAGCTGTACCTTGCAAAATGATTTTATCTTCAGAAGGTAGGAGATTATCTTGATTTCCTGAACTTGAAACTTTTGCGTCAGGATACATAATTAGCTTTTTTTGTGTAATAATGCTATGGTAATTTAAGCAGTTCCAGTCGTTGTTTCGATTGCTTAAATCAAAACAGTGGTTATCATTTCCTGATAGCAAAAAGAGAGAGCTTGTATTACCACAGTCATTGTGCCAGCCTACAAAACTAACCTCTCGATCAGTGTTGATAAAAATATTATTTATTGGTCCCTCAGTTGCTGGAATCAATATTTTACCATTCGCTCTTTTTCCAAATTTTTCCCTATCCATGGCAAAGTCGTTCACTTCCATAGTTGTTGGGTTATTTTGGGTATTATAAAGCATATGAAGCATGTATCGTCTATCTCCTTCATCTGTAAATTTAAAATCCACGTCATATTCGAAGATATAATTCTGAGCTACGCTATTCAGTGCAATCATTGCAAGAAGTAAACAAAGCAGTAGTTGTTTCATCATTATTAGTATTTAACTGTAACCAATTTCATTTCACTATAAGAACCATTCTCCAATACTGCTATAACTCCATATTTATAACTGGTGTTAATCTTCAGATTCGAATCAAATAATCCTTTTTCTTTACCGACAAGTACTTTCCAAAGACTTAGCTTCTCTGCTCCTTGGGCTTTATACACCTGATAGTTCTTTACATTCATTAGATTATCATCCCATACAATTTCAATCCGATGTTCATCCAGATGAGGGTAAGCATACAATCTCTTCAACTTCAATTGATTGGATGAAAGTGAGGCAGTTTGAATTTCCAAAATTTCCGTTTTTACCTTAAGTCCTCCTTTATTCTCTACCTCAATTACATATTGATAATTTGCGGCGCTTTGCAGATTTTCATCGACATATCTATTTGTAGTATCGGTAAAGACCTTAAGAGAGGTCCATTCGGTATCCATATACTTTCGTCTATATAAAGTATGGCTAATCACATCTTCATCACTACTATTTATCCACTGAAGTCTCAATTTTCCACCTTCAATTTTATATTTTGAAATTATCGCAGGGGAAGGAGGAATCTTTACTGGTTTAATAAGCTCAACTAATGGTGAAATTTTAGATTGATTAAAGCGTTTATCTAAAGCGCTTATTCCATACCACGCCTTCTTATTAATCATTTTTAGACTAAGTAGGTCCCTATAATTATTTGTATACCAAACAGAATCAATTAATGGAACTGGTTCTTCACCTTTACTTAAAGCCCTAAAAATTTTGTAGCCCATCAAATCTCGCTCCTTATTAGCATCCCATTTTAAAGTAACCCTACCGGCGGTATCTATTCTTGCTATTAAACCTGTAGGAGTTTTAGGTGGGATTGAATCAATAGCTTGAACCAACACTGGATATGAAGATCTACTTTCGCCCTCCTTTGCTAGAGCAGTTAATTTATAATACCCTGTAACTTCGGCAACAGCATAGTTTAAATTTCTAGTTTTTGGAGAAATACTTGGTAGCACTTCTAGATATGGGCCTTCCACCAAATTTGATCTACTCAAACTAAAACCACTGATCTGATTATTTCCAAGAGAATCAAATTCCCATTCTAATTGCAACAATCCATTTCCGTCGACAAAATTTCTCTTTATATTAGGTACAAAGGCCAAGAAAGTTTTACCTTTTCCCTCAACAATTTCCGCGTACGGACCTTGCTCTCCAAAGGCATTGATACCTGCAATGCGGTATTGATAGTTTGCAAGATTATTAATAGAATCGATATAATACATCCGTTTTGATGCTGCCTTTTCACTGAGATTGGCTATGGGTAGCTCACTTACTTTTTGGAATGTGCCGCCATTATCAACTGATCTTTCAATGTAATATGCATTATAGATATTTTTCAATCTACTGTAATCCCAGCTCAACAAAACACTCCTATCTCCAAAATTCGCAGATACTCCTTCTAATTTGGGCAAAGGCTCATAGTTTTCGAGACCTACAAACGCTCCGGCTGAATCAATTTTCATTTTTGAAATTGGAACAGCTGACTTTATGCGATAAAAGTACTTTTCATTATGTCTTACATCTTCATCCGTATACCCCCATCCAGCCAGTTTTGCACCTTCGAAACTCCTATCAGCTGCATAAAGAGAGAAACCAAACCGTTGCTCAAGATCTTGTGATTGGGCCAAAATATTGGCTACTCCATTGGATGCTGATGCATTGACCTCAAATTTTTCTCCATAAATGGCTTGCGCAATTATAGCCGCGTGTGAATCTTCTTTTGCTAATCTTTCCCATTCTGATAGAGGCTTTGGTTTAAGTGCTATTGAAATTAGCTTTCGCTCTGGTATAGAAAGCAGTTTTTTATCTCTTAATACAGTAAATCGCTCAATCGAAAATCCATGTTGATTGCTCAACTTCCATGCTTGAGCATTTTCAACCCCCCAGCGAATGTGAATTGGTCCATTTTTTTGGGATACTCTTGCCACTACCAGAATTTTTGATTTTGGTCTAGCTGCTTTATTTGTGCTCGATTGTGCTAAAGAACATTTTGCGCAAACACAGAACAAACAAATCCAGAAAATATTTTTAAATACAATCATCCTTATTGACATTAATTCATATCCCACTGCTATCAGATACAGTGAGATTTAATATTACTTAGGTCTGCTAGGATGAATGCACACCTGAAGATCTTTTATGGGATCTCAGTTTTTAATCAATTTATTCTGGGTAAGTTCTTTTTTTATGTATTAACGGTTACTGTTTATGTATTTGAATCGACAAATGATCTATATGAAATATAGAAATCAAACACAAAATAAATTACTATAATCATATATGAGGTAAATTTATAGGCATGACCCGAGTTGATATAAAAGAGCCACAAATAATTTAATATGCAATTTGAAATTGAAAAAAATTTGTAAATAGCATTATGGTTTTCGAGGTTATTAAAAAAATATCTTTTAGCTACCAAACATAATGTGACACAACCATGCAAGGAAATAAAAAGAAAATTAGGAAGCATTACTACTACGTATGATGCTCCTAGATGTTCATTAAAAACCCTGTTGATTTTACTATAAATAACCGCAGGTATCAGAAAATTGATAAACGTTATGATACCCAAAAAAGTAAAAAGTTGCTTCATTCTCTAATTGTATATGATTTTAAAAGCCAAGGTTTTGAAGAAACCGGTTTTGCTTCCATATTTAGTTTTCTTACCGTCTTCTGATTCTACTCGAACATTTTTTCTTCCATCTTGTAAAATATATTCTCTTGTCTGGTTAGCTGCATCTTTAGCGGTTCTGTAATAATCGGTTAGAAATAGTGCATCGAAAGAAGCTGCTGGCATACCTGCTTTAGAATAAAACACGGGAACATAAACTTCTTTTCTATTCATCTTTTTAGAAATTTCGTAATCTATAATTCCTTTTAGTGAACACTTCCTCTTGATAGAAAAATCTACCATTTTTTTAAAAACACTATAGTCTAAAGCAAGCTCATTAAAGTTATACTTCGTAGCAATAACCCATGCTAAATTTTTCACATAACTTAAATACCATTCTGGCCGCATATAGATCAAATCTGGATAGGTACTGTCAACGAATGCATGTTCAATAGTCGCAAATTTTCCTCCATACATTTTAAATTTATCTTCAGGTTGCAGTAAATAAATATCACGCATTGTTTGCTCCAACGTTTTGTTATTCAGATGTTCTTTTTGAAAGTTTTGATCTGTAAGAAACTTCAAGCCATACTTTTTAATACAGTAATTAAAGTAATCTATCCAAGGTTCAATTTTCGTTGCCAATTTTTGCGATCCCTGTCCCTTCCAATTATCAATAGCCAATTTCATCAGCTGGGGTTTGTCGCTTAACTTGTATGTTGGCAGGCTATTTGGCTTTAGATTATCCAATTCAGTATGAGCATAAGTATCTCCGAAACGGTGTAATAGCTCACCGATTTCTTTTATTTTTTCATTTGGAGTGTATAAGATCTTCAAAGCAGTAATGAATTCTTCAACGCCATGAAAACCTCCAGTTAATGCATGAACATTCTGTTGGACAGTTGGATATAACCAAGTTTGATTGAGTTCATATTCAATTGGGGAATGGATTTTGGTATCAGGTGCTTCGGTCGCTGTAGCCAGTTCTTCCGCTTTGCTTTTACTCATACCAAGCATTAAGCTTATGAGATAAACTGTTGAAAAGTGACCATCAGTTTCATACATTGTATCTTCATCATCCTCAAATATTCCAATCACTACTCCTGGTGCATGTATAGCATCCCACTGAAACTTAGTAAATTTATCACCAGGGGGATAATTCATTACGTTTCCTTGCAAATCAGCCTTATCAAATCCATACTTCTTAAAAGTATGTTCTAAACAAAATATACCATGTCCGATTTCGTGTGCTACCGTGTTACCATCAGCACCTTTAAACAAGTATCCAAATTGCTTTCCCCGAGGCATATCGCCTTTGAGGTTAATAGTACTATCTGATTCATTGAGGACAAACAATACTGACATATCATTAGCCAAGCTTGCTGTTGCTTGTTTGTAGGCATTGTTTAAGGCCTTCATTTCCGCTGTCTGAGTTGAAAACCAACTGCTACCCCTCACGGCAAGTTTTCCATCGTTATTTAAATCCCATTGTGAGTTGTTGAAATTATCGGCCTTAATAACCTTTAGTTTTATACCAATAGGGTTATAGATTGCATTAATTTGTTTCTCAATACTTTCCCCATCAACAGTTGCTTCATTAACAGGCACCAACATTAGGTTAATTAATTTAGGCTGGTATGAAGCGACTAGTAATTTCCCTAGAGTATAATATTTACCATTTGATTTTGGATAAACGGCGAATAGCTCTTGAGCATCGTTTGGAGGCCCACCAATAATTAAGACTTCAAAAGTGTTCTCAGTAACTTTTCTTTTGGTCAACCTGGTACCCTCTGCGGTAATAAATTCAATGCTATCCGCAACTAATATTTTGTCCTTGAGCTCGACCGTAGCTATAACCAAATCCGTTTTGCCCGGCAGAATGGCTTTTGCATTTACGAAATAATTTCCAGTGAGCTTCTCATATACATCCGAGCCAAAGATTTTACTTTTAGCATATTCAGGTTGATATCCATCAAAGGCAAATTTTTGCTTTGGGTGTGGCTTAAAAAAGACATATCCTTTTGCGGTATCCAATGTATTTAGCTCCGCTGATGCCATAGTCAATACCTCTTGCTTACCCACCTCAGCTATTATTGGAAAACCGTTTTCATTGGTTTGTATATTGTAAAGGGTTCCTTGGCTATCTTTGAGTATTACAGGTAATTCCTTTGGTTGTAAAACTGTTATTTCTCCAGCCCCCCCTTTCACGGTTACCATCAGACTTTGAGAAGTATCATCTGGAGTTTTATTCCATTCTACACCGATATCATCTACATTTTTAATTATAAAACCAACAACAAGATCTGCATAATCCTTACCTGTTTGAACCCTGCCCGAACCATATCCACCCTCAATAATCTTGTTAATATTAGCAACTTGAGATTCCGCTGAATCATTAACGGTTTCGATTACACCATCAAAAAGCAACCGATCTGTGTTCACTTTAATCTTATCAAACCGTACTTTAACAATGTTATGTCCCAAGAATGGTATGGTAATATAACCTTCACCTACAAAGCTGTAGCTCCCGCTAACTTTTGTAATCATCACAGGGAATCCACCTGCCATAATTAACTCTCCTGAATTCAAACTTCGAATTGGTAAATGATTGGTAATCTTTATATCAGGGCCAATAATCCCACAATTCTTAACACTTTCTTCATCAGCTATATAATCTGTTTTTATTTTTAAAATATTTGAGTAGGTAGTTTGATCCGCCATGATATTAATATTGCTAAGATCGCATCGGTTTCCCACCCTACATTCATATTCAGTACCTGGCTTAAGGTTTAAAAGTTTAAGTTTTGGATGCAGGGTATTAATCGTAAACCAATCTGAAGAATTATATTCTCGATATTGAACACTATATCCACTCGCATCTTGTCCCGTGTTTATATTGTTTACCCATGTGAGGTATGCATTAACTCCAGTAATTTTGGCATTAATTACAAATGGAGGGCAACAATTATTTTGGTAGGTGAACCAAAAAATTTCACTGTAACCATCATTTCTATAATCTGCGGTCTCCTGTTGTGATGCTGATGAGCTTTTAGCTCTAATTTGCCACGCATATCTTTTCCCCGGAATAAGCTGTGGCTCGGATGGACCAATTAATAATATAGTATTTTTAATTGTTGTCCGATAAAACAACGGAGTATGCTGAAATGCTGTTTGAGGAGGACTTGTTGAGTCCCACAATTCTTTTAAGGTAAACTCATACTCAGTATTGAAATAACCTGTTGAATTGCTTAAATTTCTTGGCGTCCATTGAAAAATTATATTTTGAGCTACGGAAGCTGCTACGCTCTCTCCGTTTGATGGTAAGTTTAATAACGGAGGATCACTTAAGGAAATCCAAGCCATGCAACAACTCTTGCTACTTAAAATTTGGTTTGAATTTACTTCCAAAACCTGGAAGCAAATAGAATACAGCCCCTCAGGGAGCTTATCGCTATGACTATTAACGGAGCTGTTATTTCTCAAGAAAAGGAGGTTTTCCGGCCTAAAATAAGGAGCAAGGTCCTTCAAGTTAAGCCGACGTGGCATCCCGGCATCCAGTGACAAGACCGGAAAGTATACATCATCTTTACTCTGTAATTTTAAGCCCGGCCCTTCCATAAACATTCTCAGCTTAACATTAAGTGCAGGCTTCTGTAAATCAGTATTAAGCAAGATAACTGATAGCCGCTCTGTTGCCACTTCGTAGTAATCACTGAGATACTGGGGATAAGGAGGTATTAATATTGGAGTAAGGGTAACTGGATAAATCTGAGCATTCAAACTCAGTAATGCAAATTGGAAAACTATGACTAAATACAATCTAAAACTAAATTTAGAATTTTGGAGAGCCATTAGTTTTACACAATCCCCTATGTAACCAATTAAAATACTCATTATCTGATAGGGTTATAATAATCAATTATTGCTTCAGACCCTGGTGTTCCATCAGGAAGGGTAAACTTATACTTAACCTTGTATTTACCTTCGCGCATAAATGGGAATTTACCTGCAATCAACCAACGATATTCATTCTGTAGTGGCGTTCCTAAAAATCTGTTGACCACTTGATTTTGTAATTCCAAGAAATCGTCTTTATAAATCCGAGGAAGATCATAGATATAAGGTAGTCGCTGATTTACAAATTGTGAGGTGAAATTACCTTGCTCGAGATTTGTAACATAACTAAAAATGAGAGGGAGCGCCTTAACAGGAACGAATCCTAGACTAACGGTATCTCTTCTCAGGATAATATCTCCATTCAAAGGATATTTTGCATAATTAAGTGGCAGAATATCTTCTTGATAATATGGATGATCAAGAAGGGCGACTGGTTGTAACAACGGCTTATTCTGAGTATAAGCGGTTCCTAAAACTTCTGCAAGTTCAAAAGGTTCGTATAAATTAACTTCTTTTCGAAGATCGATGACATCAGAAGAAACCTTTGCAAAAACATCATGCATAGTTGTTATGCTGGCCACCTTTTCCTTGAAGCTTCCAAAAGAACTGCTATGGAAGGAATAACCTAATATAATTTTGCCCTCATCAGTTCGAATTACATTTTGAGCTTGCTTATTTGTAAGTTGGGTAAAATCGCCTTCATCAGTTTTCTTTGTTTCTGTTATTGAAATTGGACCTGTAGTTTTAGCATCAGATTTACTGAATAGTTCGAAACTATAACTGGTATTAGATTCTAAACTAGATGGCAAATCAAACCTCAATTGCACATGAGCTGAATCGTAGTTAAAATTTATGGGTTCGGCTATTCCTTTTTCCTTTTTAAATGCCAAATATTGATTATATCCCTTCACTCTGAAAAGGTAACTTTGGCCTCTCTTCAGTTGAACAAATCCTTTATTTCTTTCTAACCTGTAAAAATTTCTTTGATTCACAACAGGCCAGCTGTATTCAATATTGGTTAATGGAATTGATTGTGGGGCTATTCCAGTTTTAAATTCAATGTAACGTTCCTCTTCAGCTTTTCTCCCCTCCATGTATACTGTTTGCCAAATTCCATCAACCTGCTGTATGAAGCTTACTTTAGCATAAGCTCTGACGTTAGTATTTGGTGGTAGGATTTCCTTCGAAATAAATGATACTGCATCTTTTCCACTGTTCCATTCCAGTTTACCATTAATTAATTTTCCTCCATCATCACTAAGCTCAAACTTCTCTAATTTAACCCTAAAAATTTTATTTCCAGATTCATCAGCAATGGGTATATCTCGATCAACAGAAAAATTAAATGCTACTTGTGGAGCCGTAAAAACGTCAACATTTTCAGGGTTTTTAGGAGACATATCGGCAATTACACTTATTCCTACCGGATTTTCTTGTCCTCCATTAATGATCTTACATTCATCACCAAACTGAACCTTAAAATTTGCTCTTCCTTTAATTAATCCTCCTAGCACATCATACTGAACCCCCAGATATCCTGTAAACAAAGATGGGTTTGGTAGCCTAGCTTGAAGCAAGGTAGCAACACCGGCTTTAATAATGGGTATCCTTGCCTTTAAAAACCATAAATTAACTTTTACACCCAATTCTCCTTGCATATATGCATATGCCTGGGCGTTAGCATACCACCCATTGATTCCTATTGGTTCAGAATTTTCTTCACAATGAGCATCTGGGTACTGCTTCAACATTAGATCAAACCCTATCCCAGCTTTAAAATTTGCATAAAGTATCAGAAACGTAATATCTCCAGTAGCGATGGCCAGGCGTGAACCAAGTGCGAATCCCCTTCCATCTTCTAGCGCATTGAGATCTCTCATGTAATCAAGTTGCCGTAAATCTAATCCTAAAATGTCCGCCACTTCCTGAGGGGGAGGCGGAGAAGCTGGTATTTTAGTTCCAATCATGAAATAGCTTTCGGTTTTTAGACTAAAGCTACCCAAACCAAACTGCAATCCAATTGGATCACTTGGTGTTCCCATATAAATGTACCATTCCTTTGGTGCGAAATGCAATACAGCGTAACCCGCCCTATTTTTGTCCCCAACTCCCCTCAGAAGTCCTTTAGCTGCGTTAACAAAAATGTCAAAGTTTGCATGAAATGTACTGGCATTAAAGTCATAGCTAATTCCCATGTAAGCTGCCAGTCCCTTAGAAAAATCTACTTCTGCTGAAACTTCTCTGGCCGCTTTCTGTGGATCTTTTATTGTTAGATTCTGAATGCTGTTTAATTTATCTATTTTCAATACATCAGACAAGCCCTCAAGTTGCGTTGAAACCTTGTCCTGTACATCATTCAGAACCTTACTTGCTGCATTTAAAGCACTTCCCACAAGTGGAATTTTTTCCATGAACTTGGCACTTCCAAAAAGCCCTATGTAATTAAGTCCCCCATGCCTGTTAAATGCCATTTCAAATTCAACTAATCCATTGCAGACCTCATCCTTGCTTACGTTAAATAATACTCCGGCTTTTACACCTAGCCCCATTGCTAAATCTGGCTTATATTCAGGCATTAAATGCGCTGAACTCGAGCTTACACTTTGTCTGATCTTGCTCATTCTATAATAAACACCTCCAACAAATCCGTTCACATTAATAGGAGCAGGCGGCGCAATTGGTATCCCACCAGAACCAAAGCTTGCTCGTCCATCTACGAACCAATACCTAAACTCCTTCTTACCAAATATTGCTCTTACTCTCACCTCCATGGCACCTAAGGCCTGAAAAGTTGCTTGAATTCCACCTCCAAACCCCTCACCATAAATAGGATCATTGTGTAACAAATTAAGTTCTCCATTGAGAATCACTTTTCCAATGTTGACATTATTAAGCTTAATAGCAGTTAATCCTAAATCCTTAAAACTCCATTTATGCAATCCTTCATTTTGTTCAAAAAGTGAATTAAAAACCAGCTTTGTATCTGCTTTAAATCCTTCATCCATTAACGTAACTTTTACACCAAAAGTCAGGATTGCTTCTTTTCTACTGGATACCAGGGCAATACTATCAATTGATACCGGAAAATTCCCAACACTTAGTTCTCCATCATATCCGAAATAATCAACAGATAAGTAAGGTTCAACCGTCTTTAACCTTAAGCCTTTAAATTCTATCCCCTTGAATTGAGCAATAGCATTAGATGATGTGTCGTCTTTGTTTTTCCTTCCCTCAATATCCATTTTACCATAAAGGTTTGCCTCTGGTAAAAACTGATCGTCCTTCACCAATAATTTGACATATGAATTTTTATCCAGAGTAGCTTTGGCTTGCCACAGATTAAAATTAATTTTTTCTCTGGGTGCGATCGTGAGCCAATATTTATTATCATTCGTTATTACAGCTTCGTATTTCAAAGCCTCATCATCATCTTTAGATATCGGCAAGCCAATAAGCCCCTTAAAACCAGCAGCTACCAAAGTATTCGCTTCTAATTCGACATTGAATTGATCTACTGAAAACTTCCAACCTGAGGCTGACCCATCACTAAAGGATAGTATATCCTTCGCATAAAAATTGCCACTTACGCCATTATTATCAATTAATAGATCTTTTGCGATAAAACTAATTCTATCATTCGTAGTTCTTTTTGTGAATGTTTTGGGTAACATCACCTCTAATTTCTCTATATATAATCCACGCCACAGATCACTGCTCGGATAACTCAAATACTTTGATTCGTAGCCTGCAGGGAAAGAAATATTTTTACTGTTCCGTTGATCGCTAAAATCAAATGTGGCGTTAGTAACTGAAAATACAATGTCCTTTAATCCTACAAATTGAAATTTAGGTAAACTTATATCAACAAGAATGTCATTCCAATCGGAAACAACTGTTTGAAAATATCCTATAACTTTTTTTGTATCATCGGCAATTGGATTGCCGCTTGCAGAACAAGGAACTAAAAGACTTCTGGGAAATACAACATCTGCAGAGATCCCCATTTCCTTAAACCCATTACAATCTATTTCTAAATAGGTAAGATTATCTGAAGCTTTACCATTTTTGAAATCAAACCCTCCTTTAAGAATCACCTTACCATTTTCTCCAATAAAATCTATCGGTACATCTCCCAGCAAAACCAGTTTGGCATCACCAACAATACCACCTTCATAGGAAAGCTTTAATCCACTAATACCAAAAAATAGTTCGCCAGGGTGTTGCGGAATTTCGACTTTTGCATATAGAGTTAGTTCAGCATGTGTGGCATGAAATACCGCACTACTAATTGCGATTTTATAGGTGATATTGTTAATCGTGCGTTTTAACCCGATAGGTAATTCGTTAAGATCAGCCGGGCTTAACATATCTACATATCTGTTTTTCTGGTCAACCTTTGCAACTGCATTTACCGCCCATTGTCTAACAATAGCCATATCAGAATTTTTGGGTTGCTGCCCATAGCAAAATGATACAGTCAGAAAAAGAGCTGCAAAGGTTAAGAACCAGATATGAAAGCGAGAGCTAGAAATCACTGCGTTAATGTTTTTATATTTCCGGGAAGCTGTTAAGATTCCTACTGATGCCACAGCCAATTACTGAGCCAAATAAACCAAACTCTGATAAAACTGTCTACAGCCCTTTTCTAGCACCCGGCAGCTTTAAAATTGTGCAACCTATTCCCCAAAAAAAGTGCGCTATTTCCCCAGCATTCTTATTCCACTTTAAACTTTTTACTACTTATCGCTATACCCAGTCTTAATGTTTACCATTTCGATACTTGCTACTTGATTCTCATCCTTGATACTTAATTTCCGATCCCTCGCTTACTCGCCTCCAATACTCATTTCTAAGTACCCTGCCGCTGCACCTGTATAAGCGTTTACACAAGCCTTACCATTTTAGCCCACCCTCAACTGTATAATTTGTACGGAGAATGTAATGTTGCAGTACACCTACAGGTATTAAATGCTTCTATTTAATTTTTTATAAGCTGCTGTGTAAAGGCTTCACAATCAACACCTACAGGTGCATTTTCACACTTAATCGGAGTAAATTGTAAAAAAAACCTATGAAAAAATTAGTTTATGTGTTACTCCTATCGCAGCTGGTATGGGTAACAGGCTGCCGTAAAGATCTGATTGATTATTTTGGTGGCGCACACGGCAACAAAAAATATACGGTAAATTTCCGCCTTGGCGGACTTAACCACAACGTGGGTGAACCGAATGTTGGTTTCCAACCAGAGCCCCTGCAAAATTACATTGGCCAGCTAAGCATAATTGCCTACAGTATTGCCAGTGGCGAAGAGGTTGCGCGCCAAACCCAGTTAAGCAGCGACCCTAATTTCGGGCAAATTGCCTTTAGCCTGCCCCAGGGAAACTACAGCTTTGTAGCAGCAGGATCCAAAACCCCATTTGGCATTAACCGCTTCTACCAAACCGCTGCCACCCCGGATATAAAGCTTCAGGAAAGCCAGGCATTTATGCAATATCTTTTTAATGGCCCTTCTGAAGGTGATAAAAACTACATTACTTCTGATACCTTCCTGGCAAAGGATACGGTGAACATAACCGCAAATAAAACCGTTGATATGATGATGCAACGGATTATTGGAGCCATAGAAGTATCTTTTAACGATACGCCTACCTTTAATGCTGAACTTCGCGGCGAAATGACAGGTTATCCTTTTAACTCGGGTATACCTTTTGGCGGTGTTGTGGTACGCCCACACTTTTATGTAAATACGGCTGCCAACGGCCCCTTAAAACTATTGATTTTGGCTACTGCGGGTACGCTTTGGCTCGATATTGACCCACCCATGACCAACGCTATACGGGTAGTTATACCGGTACAAAAAAACAAAACCACCAAAGTTAGCGGCAACATTTACAGCAACCAGCTTACGTTTACTTTTCAATAACCTCACCTGTAAAACCATACCCTAAAATGAAAAAAATTATCTTCTTGTTACTCTTATCACAGCTGGTATGGGTAACAGGCTGCCGTAAAGATCTGATTGATTATTTCGCTGGCGCACATGGCAACAAAAAGTATACGGTAAACTTTCGCATTGGCGGACTTAACCACAATATTGGTGAACCGAATGTAGGTTACCAAACGGAGCCCCTGCAAAACTATATTAAGTACCTGAGCATTATTGTTTACGATGTAAAAACCGGCGCTGAGGTAGCCCGGCAGATACAGAAAGATACTGATGTAAACTTCGGACAAATTGCCTTTAGCCTGCCCGCCAACAATTATCATTTTGTGGCAGCGGGATCTAACACGCTTTTCAGGATCAACCGCTTTTACGAGCTGCCAGAAACGCCACCTTTACAGCTCCCTTATGCGGAGGCATATATGCAGTGGGCTTATGAAGATCCATCAGAAGGGGAAAAAAGATACCGAACCACCGATACATTTATAGCCAATGCTACCAGCAACATAACGGCTAACCAAACACTTGACATGATTATGCAACGCCAAATTGGTAAGGTAGAAGTTACTTTTAATGATACCCCTCAATTCAGGGTGGAGCTGCACCAGGAAGCGACGGCCATAACCTTTGCTAGTAAGACCACCATGCATGGGGTAGTTTTTCGCCCACAATTTCAGGTAAATACGGGTATAAATGGTCCGTTTAGGTTAGATATCCTGGCTACTGGTGGTAATATTTGGTTAGAGGTTACACCACCAGGAAGGCTCCCGATAGACGTTTTTGTACCTATACAAAAAAACAAAACCACTAAAGTTACGGGCAACATTTACACCAATGAACTTCAATTCAGTTTTCAATAATCTGGCCTGTAAAGCACCTTCCTGATATGAAAAAAATTATATTCCTGCTACTCCTATCTCAGCTGGTATGGCTAACAGGCTGCCGTAAAGATCTGATTGATTATTTCGGTAGCACACATGGCAACAAAAAGTATACGGTAAACTTCCGCATTGGCGGACTTAACCACACCGTTGGCGAGCCGAATGTTGGTTTCCAAACGGAGCCCCTGCAAAACTACATTAAGTACCTGAGCATTATTGTTTACGATGTTGCTACGGGAGCCGAGGTAGCCCGGCAGGTACAAGCCTCAACGGATGTTAATTACGGACAAATTAGTTTTAGCTTACCCGCCAATAACTACCATTTTGTGGCTGCAGGTTCGAACACCCGGTTTCGCCTTAACCGCTTCTACGAATTACCCGACACGCCGCCCTTAACCCTGTCTTATGCCGAGGCTTATATGCAATGGGCTTATGACTTGCCTTATGAGGGAGAAAAAACCTACCTGACTACCGATACTTATGTGGCTAAAACAACCAGTAACATAACCGGCAATAAAACGGTGGATTTAATGATGCAGCGGCAGAATGGTGCCATAGAGGTTTCTTTTACTGATGCACCACAGTTTATTGCAGAATTAAGGGGAGAGATGACGGCCGTTAAGTTCGACTCCGGACTTCCGCTAAATGGCGTAACTTTTCGCCCGCACATACCGGTAAATACGGCTACAGACGGACCGCTTAAATTAAAAATCCTGGCTACCAATGGTACCTTCTGGATTGATGCCGACCCTCCGGGAGCATACCCCATAGCTGTTACCATACCTGTACAAAAGAACAAAGTAACCAAGGTTACAGGAAACCTGCTCACCGAGCAATTTACCTTTACCATACAGTAACATCCCCTGTTTAAAACGCCGTAGCGTCATCCGTTTAGGAACGCTACGGTTTTTTGTTGAAAGTCCAGAGTTGTGAGTAGGGAGTTGGGAGCTGGGAGTCGTGAGTTCTGAGTCAAAAGTCTAGAGTCCTGAGTCAAGAGACAAAAGGTTAAAAGTCTTAAACCATGTGCCCTTGGATACTCCAAACCCCTATAAAACACGAAAACCCCTCAGTATTAACTGAAGGGTTCCGTTTTAAGATCTGGCACCGACCTACTCTCCCACGTGTTACCGCAGTACCATCGGCTCTGGCGGGCTTAACTTCTCTGTTCGGAATGGGAAGAGGTGGACACCGCCGATATAGGCACCTGAATATTTTTATTTAAGTGTAAAGTTGTAGAGTTTAAAGTATCATTACTTTTAACTTGCCACTTTTAACTTTCAACTTAATGATTATGATTAAGAACAAGCAGCCACACATGGCCTTCTATAAAACACGAAAACCCCTCAGAGTTAACTGAGGGGTTCCGTTTAAGATCTGGCACCGACCTACTCTCCCACGTGTTACCGCAGTACCATCGGCTCTGGCGGGCTTAACTTCTCTGTTCGGAATGGGAAGAGGTGGACACCGCCGATATAGGCACCTGAATATTTTTATTTAAGTAATAAGTGGTAAGTATCAAGTTGTAAGTAAAACTTACTTAAACCCTATAACTTATAACCATCAACTTAAATGACATATTATTGAAAGAAGTTAAGTTTCGAAGAGCAAACAACTTGTGTTGCTTTGAAAGCTTCGGGTGATTAGTATTACTCGACTGTGATGTCACCATCTTTACATCTGTAACCTATCAACGTAGTAGTCTGCTACGGCCCTATATGGAATTCTCATCTCGTGGCTAGTTTCGCACTTAGATGCTTTCAGCGCTTATCTATTCCCAGCGTAGCTACTCTGCAATGCCCCTGGCGGAACAACAGATTCACTAGAGGCTGGTCCAACCCGGTCCTCTCGTACTAAGGTCAGCCCCACTCAAAATTCCTACGCCCACAACAGATAGGGACCGAACTGTCTCGCGACGTTCTGAACCCAGCTCGCGTGCCACTTTAATCGGCGAACAGCCGAACCCTTGGGACCTTCTCCAGCCCCAGGATGTGACGAGCCGACATCGAGGTGCCAAACCTCCCCGTCGATATGAGCTCTTGGGGGAGATCAGCCTGTTATCCCCAGCGTACCTTTTATCCTTTGAGCGATGGCCCTTCCATGCAGAACCACCGGATCACTATATCCGTCTTTCGACCCTGATCGACCTGTATGTCTCACAGTCAAGCAAGCTTATGCTATTGCACTCCCCGTACGGTTACCAAGCGTACTGAGCTTACCTTTGAAAGCCTCCGTTACCTTTTTGGAGGCGACCACCCCAGTCAAACTACCCATCAAACAATGTCCTCCCACTAAGGGAGTTAGACACCGAATACAGAAAGGGTGGTATTTCAACGTTGGCTCCACGATGCCTGGCGACACCGCTTCATAGCCTCCCACCTATCCTACACATCCTGTACCCAATGTCAATGTTAAATTGTAGTGAAGGTGCATGGGGTCTTTCCGTCCCGTTGCGGGTACCCGGCGTCTTCACCGGGACCACAATTTCACCGAGCTCATGGCTGAGACAGCGCCCAGATCGTTACACCATTCGTGCAGGTCGGAACTTACCCGACAAGGAATTTCGCTACCTTAGGACCGTTATAGTTACGGCCGCCGTTTACTGGGGCTTCGATTCAATGCTTCTCCTTGCGGATGACATCCCCTCTTAACCTTCCAGCACCGGGCAGGTGTCAGGCCTTATACCTCATCTTTCGATTTTGCAAAGCCATGTGTTTTTGTTAAACAGTCGCCTGGGCCTTTTCACTGCGGCTGATATTGCTACCAGCGCCCCTTCTCCCGAAGTTACAGGGCCATTTTGCCGAGTTCCTTAGCCATGATTCACTCGAGCACCTTAGAATCCTCTTCCCGGATACCTGTGTCGGTTTGCGGTACGGGTTTTTATAACCTGAAGCTTAGCGGTTTTTCTTGGAAGTCTGATTACCTGCACTATCCACTTACCCGAAGGCTCGCGGTACTATCAGCGTTCAGCACACTCGGCGGATTTGCCTACCAAATGTATACCTACAGCCTTCAACGATCTATTCCGTCAGATCGCGGCAGTGTCACTACTCCGTCCCCACATCGCAGTTATAAAAAGTACTGGAATATTAACCAGTTGTCCATCGAATATCCCCTTCGGGTTCTCCTTAGGTCCCGACTAACCCTGATCCGATTAGCGTTGATCAGGAAACCTTATCCTTTCGGTGGGCGGGTTTCTCGCCCGCCTTATCGTTACTTATGCCTACATTTGCTTTTCTAGAAGCTCCAGCACCCATTACCAGGTACCTTCACTGCCGCTAGAATGCTCCCCTACCGATATATTTCAATCCCATAGCTTCGGTGTACAATTTAATGCCCGTTTATTATCCATGCCCGGCCGCTCGACTAGTGAGCTGTTACGCACTCTTTAAATGAATGGCTGCTTCCAAGCCAACATCCTAGCTGTCTGTGCAACCGGACCTCGTTAGTTCAACTTAACTGTAACTTGGGGACCTTAGCTGATGGTCTGGGTTCTTTCCCTCTCGGCGCGTGACCTTAGCACCCCGCGCCTCACTGCAGATCATATTTCATAGCATTCGGAGTTTGTCTGGATTTGGTAGGATTTGACTCCCCCGCACCCAATCAGTAGCTCTACCTCTATGAAACTTAATATCCACGCTGTTCCTAAAAACATTTCGGGGAGTACGAGCTATTTCCCAGTTTGATTAGCCTTTCACCCCTACCCACAGATCATCCGGAAACTTTTCAACGTTTATCGGTTCGGTCCTCCAGTACGTGTTACCGCACCTTCAACCTGTCCATGGGTAGATCACAAGGTTTCGCGTCTACCTCCTCTGACTATACGCCCTATTCAGACTCGCTTTCGCTTCGGATCCGTGCCTGAAGCACTTAACCTTGCCAGAGAAGAGTAACTCGTAGGCTCATTATGCAAAAGGCACGCCGTCACACCACCTGGATGCTCCGACCGCTTGTAAGTACACGGTTTCAGGTTCTATTTCACTCCCCTGTTCGGGGTTCTTTTCACCTTTCCCTCACGGTACTGGTTCACTATCGGTCTCTCGGGAGTATTTAGCCTTACCGGATGGTGCCGGCAGATTCCCACAAGGCGTCTCCGACCTCGCGGTACTCAGGATACTGTTAGGCCAATGGTATTTACGTGTACAGGGCTATCACCTTGTGTCGCCGGGCTTCCCATCCCGTTCCACTTCATTACATTGTAACCACATCACAGTCCTACAACCCCACACATGCCGTAACAGGTGTGGTTTGGGCTCTTTCCCTTTCGCTCGCCACTACTCAGGAAATCATTGTTATTTTCTCTTCCTCTGCTTACTTAGATGTTTCAGTTCGGCAGGTTTGCTCCATTATGGTGACATGTCTTCAACATGCCGGGTTGCCCCATTCGGAAATCACCGGGTATAGTTCCTATTTGCAGATCACCGGTGCTTATCGCAGCTTATCACGTCCTTCATCGCCTCCGAGAGCCAAGGCATCCCCCGTGTACTCTTCTTTACTTTCTTCTACGCATACGCCTTTTGCGCCGTATGGTATGCTTTTTTGCTCTTGCTATGATGTCTCATACCATATCCAGGTTGCCCCTTCAATGGTGAGCACAAACACAACAGTCGCCTATTGTTGTTTGCTCTTCTTTTTTAACTTCTTCCAATATGTCAAAGAACTTTACTGAAACCGAAAACCAAGGGTATAAAGGTGTAGGGTGTCATGTGCCCCAACCTAAGCCTTGTCACAGCTTCGTTAGTGAAAATTGCGGGCTCGAACCGTTTCTCTGTGCCCCGATGGCATTCTCTTCTTTTTCTTGATGTCAATGTATGCTACCGATCCAGGTAGCTTTGTTTTTGAGTTGTAAGTTTTAAGTTTTATGTTATAAGTTTTAAAACCTATAACTTATTACTTACCACTTATAACTTCCAGTGGAGAATAACGGAGTCGAACCGTTGACCTCCTGCGTGCAAGGCAGGCGCTCTAGCCAGCTGAGCTAATTCCCCGAAAGATATGTTGCAGTTTTCTGTTCCACGTTTGCAGTATATATAACTGTAAACTCTTAACTGTTAACTCCCTTATAGTAGTCCCGTCCAGATTTGAACTGGAGACCCCTACATTATCAGTGTAGTGCTCTAACCAGGCTGAGCTACGGGACTTTCTGATCTTAGATTTCCTGACCCACGATTTTAGATTTAATGCAATCGCAAACCGTAAATCAAAAATCGTAATTCAATTTCAATCTCGCCTCTCAAAGATTTGTTAAAGCCACTGAGTGGTTAATCTTTTGGGTGTGTCTTTTTTAGTCGTTAGTATAAAGTATATCGTACCAAGGCCATGTGGCCTTTTCAACTTATAACTTAATACTTTCAACTTTTTAACTTTTATTAGAGTATCATGTTGCGCAGCGAGTAGTCAATGCTACTCCAGAAAGGAGGTATTCCAGCCGCACCTTCCGGTACGGCTACCTTGTTACGACTTAGCCCCAGTTACCGGTTTTACCCTAGGACGCTCCTTGCGGTTACATACTTTAGGTACCCCCAGCTTCCATGGCTTGACGGGCGGTGTGTACAAGGCCCGGGAACGTATTCACCGCGTCATTGCTGATACGCGATTACTAGCGAATCCAACTTCATGGGGTCGAGTTGCAGACCCCAATCCGAACTGTGAACGGCTTTGTGAGATTCGCATTACATTGCTGTATAGCTGCCCTCTGTACCGTCCATTGTAGCACGTGTGTAGCCCCGGACGTAAGGGCCATGATGACTTGACGTCGTCCCCTCCTTCCTCTCTGTTTGCACAGGCAGTCTGTTTAGAGTCCCCACCATTACATGCTGGCAACTAAACATAGGGGTTGCGCTCGTTGCGGGACTTAACCCAACACCTCACGGCACGAGCTGACGACAGCCATGCAGCACCTAGTTTCGTGTGATTGCTCACTTATCCATCTCTGGATAATTCACTAACTTTCAAGCCCGGGTAAGGTTCCTCGCGTATCATCGAATTAAACCACATGCTCCTCCGCTTGTGCGGGCCCCCGTCAATTCCTTTGAGTTTCACCCTTGCGGGCGTACTCCCCAGGTGGAACACTTAACGCTTTCGCTTAGCCGCTGACTGTGTATCGCCAACAGCGAGTGTTCATCGTTTAGGGCGTGGACTACCAGGGTATCTAATCCTGTTTGATCCCCACGCTTTCGTGCCTCAGCGTCAATAAGACCATAGTAAGCTGCCTTCGCAATCGGTGTTCTGAGACATATCTATGCATTTCACCGCTACTTGTCTCATTCCGCCTACCTCTAGTCCATTCAAGCCCGTCAGTATCAAGGGCACTGCGATGGTTGAGCCACCGTCTTTCACCCCTGACTTAACAGGCCGCCTACGCACCCTTTAAACCCAATAAATCCGGATAACGCTTGGATCCTCCGTATTACCGCGGCTGCTGGCACGGAGTTAGCCGATCCTTATTCTTCCGGTACATTCAGCTACTTACTCGTAAGCAGGTTTATTCCCGGATAAAAGCAGTTTACAACCCATAGGGCAGTCTTCCTGCACGCGGCATGGCTGGTTCAGAGTTGCCTCCATTGACCAATATTCCTTACTGCTGCCTCCCGTAGGAGTCTGGTCCGTGTCTCAGTACCAGTGTGGGGGGCCATCCTCTCAGATCCCCTAGTCATCGTCGCCTTGGTGGGCCGTTACCCCGCCAACTAGCTAATGACACGCATGCCCATCTTTATCCTATAAATATTTGATCATTGTACAATGCTGTACTGTGATTTTATGCGGTGTTAATCCGGATTTCTCCGGGCTATCCCCCTGATAAAGGTAGGTTGCATACGCGTTACGCACCCGTGCGCCGGTCTCAAGGAAAGCAAGCTCTCCTCTACCCCTCGACTTGCATGTATTAGGCCTGCCGCTAGCGTTCATCCTGAGCCAGGATCAAACTCTCCATTGTAAAATGTGTTTTGAAACTGACCAGTTTTAACTATGTTAAAAATAGTCTTCTTTTTTAATTTTGTCTGTTAGTCACTGACTTTAAAATAAAGCGACGGTATTCTGTACTTGAATGCGTACTTCATTACCCCGCTACGCTACATTGACATCTCTTTTAAGAACTTATTGATCTGGTAAACCTCACGGCCGATCTCTTTTATATCTTCTGGACCGAAGTCCGTCTGTATCTTTTTTTAAACCCCTTTCCGACATCCGCCGTTCCGGGAACCCCTTTCGTTTCCGTTTGGGATTGCAAAGGTAGAAAAACTTTTTTAATCCGCAAGAAAAATATTTTTATTTTTCCGCTTTTCTTTTCAACCTTATTTCAATTATCACCCTCTCCATATCCCCCTGTCACTTTCCGTTCCTTCCGAACCGGGCTGCAAAGGTAGTGAACTTTTTTAATCCTGCAAGAAGTATTTTAAAATAATTCTAAACCCCTCTTTTCATCCGCTTTTGCACACCTTTCAAGCTAAACCGTTTCCTCCGAAGCGGGATGCAAAAGTAGAAAAAATATCCACGCAGGCAAATAGTAAATGCCTTTTATTTTAGGTAAACCGCCTAAACAAATGGTTATCAGCACGAAAAAATAAAACAGGGGGTAAAACAAACCCAGGGAAAGGTTGTTTGAGCGGCAAAATGGGAGGCTGTATTTTAAAAAGTTAGGCAGTCAGTCCTTCGACAGGCTCAGGATGACAGTTGATGTATACAACAGGCAGGTTTTACCCCTCCGAAGCACTACTGCCCCGGCAAAACTAAACCCGACTGTATGGAAAACCCGCGGACGAGGTAACGAGGACGGGGATTTGGAAGGAAGGCGGGACTGCCGCAACCGAAATGCACAGTAACCTGATTTGCTAAAAAAGGAATACGGAATAAAAAACAGGGCGCTTTGCCTGTATCTCCTGCTTTTAGGTATTATACGATATTGCTGAAACGCTTAACAGGCTTACCTGAGTCCTTCGACAGGCTCAGGATGACAATTGATGTATACACCAGGCAGGTTTTACCCCTCCGAAGCACTACTGCCCCGGCAAAACTAAACCCGACTGTATGGAAAACCCGCGGACGAGGTAACGAGGACGGGGATTTGAAAGGAAGGCGGGACTGCTGCAACCGAAATGCACAGTAACCTGATTTGCTAAAAGGAATACGCAGTAAAAAACAGGGCGCTTTGCCTATACCTCCTGCTTTTAGGCATTATACGATATTGCTGAAACGCTTAACAGGCTTACCTGAGTCCTTCGACAAGCTCAGGATGACAGTTGATGACCGCAGCAACCGAAATGCACAGCAACCTGATTTGCTAAAAAAGGAAGGCGGAATAAAAAACAGGGAGTTTGCCAATACCTGCTGTTTTGAATGTTATACTATATAGTATGGGTAAAAGCGGTTGCATGGTTAAAGGATACAGCTTTATTGCGATGGTTAGTACTGCCCTGTACTGAGCAATACCAAAGTACAGGCTTCTACTGGTTCTATACCGTGCTGATCTAAAAGCTTTTCTAACGCATAGTTCTCGGTGCCGGGGTTAAAAATTACCCGTTTAGGCTTGGTTTCTAAAATATAATCGTGGTATTGGGCCTGTAAGGGCGGACCAATATAAAGCGTTATGGTATCAATATCGTGATGGATTGTACCTTGTTTTTCGATTTCTACACCTGCAACTGCTCCTTTTTTTATGCCAACATTCACAATTTCATGATTAAATCGCGTTAGCATGTGTGCAGCTTTGTAAGCGTAACGGTTTGGATCTGGCGAAGCACCAATAATGAGTGTCTTTTTCATTTGAACGGATTGAGTAATTTAAAACTTAGAAAGCAACGATATTTGCCCGGCATGATAAGCATGGTGTTGTGCCAGGCCATTTATCAGTTCGGCATAGGTTACCCCTGTACCAAGTGAAGGATTTCGTTCATCTTGTGTAGGGTCGTCCCATTGGTTGCGGTGCATACCCTCACAAACACGGATAAGCTCTTCATTGGCTATTTTGAAATTAAAAATGATTTTCTCCCAGGCAGGGGGTGTTTTAGAATCAGGGCTTGGCCAATCACCCATTTCGGGTTCGGAAGCCACTTTGCCTGTTAAGCGCGCCCTTACTTCTTCTGTCCAGCTGGTTAAATGCAAGGCAATTTCGGCAATGGAATGTGCTCCCGGAATAAAATGACTGAATGCTTTTTTGGCATCAACATTATTTAAAACCTGCATTACATGGTTGCCATGCCAGGCATCGCCATTAAAGGCTTTCTGGATTTCGTGAGTTAGGTTAAGCATATTCAATGAACAATTGGCATGCAGGAAAGTTTGTTACAGCGCTGCTGCTATTGCGTTTGCGCAATTTATTCCATCTATTGCTGCCGATACAATACCGCCGGCGTAGCCTGCTCCTTCTGCACAAGGATATAAACCTTTTATTTGTGGATGCTGGTAGCTTTCTTTATCTCTGGGTATACGAACAGGTGATGAAGTTCTGCTTTCTACTCCAACCAAAATGGCTTCATTGGTATAGTAGCCTTTTATTTTCTTACCGAACAGGGGCAATGCCGATCTTAAACTACTGGATACAAATTCTGGCAGCACATTATCGAGCATGGCGCTTTTTGTTCCGGGCAGATAGGAGTTTTTAGGTAAATCGATAGATAGCTTGTTGTTTACAAAATCGACCATGCGTTGTGCAGGGGCTACGAGATTCCCTCCCCCGGCCTCAAAAGCGATTTGTTCTATTTCAGACTGGAAGTTTAACATCCGCAGCGGATCATAACCCTGCACATCATCCAGCGTAACCTGAACCACTGTACCTGAATTGGCATAGGGGTTATTTCGTTTGGAAGGCGACCATCCATTTACCACAATTTCATTCTCGCCAGTAGCGCATGGTGCGATAATGCCGCCCGGGCACATGCAAAAAGAAAACACCCCACGTGCGCCTACCTGCTCTACTAAACTGTAATAAGCGGGAGGCAAAAATTCTGACCGGGTATCGCAATGGTACTGTGCGGAGTCGATAATTTCTTGAGGATGCTCGATACGAACCCCCAGGGCAAAGGGCTTTGCTTCTATCAGGATATTCTTTTTATGGAGCAATTGATAAACATCTCTTGCGGAATGGCCGGTAGCCAAAATGACATGATCCGCTAAAAGTTTCTCCTCAAAATTTATTTCTATACCTCTTATCTTCCCGAAATCGGTCAAAATATCTGTCATCTGACTATCGAAGCGAACTTCTCCTCCTGCATTGAGGATGGTTTCTCTGATGGCTGTAATGATATGCGGTAATTTATTGGTGCCAATATGTGGCCGTGCATCAATTAAAATATCTTTTTCGGCTCCATGATCTACAAAAATCTGTAATACCTTATTTATATCACCTCTTTTGTTCGATCGGGTATAGAGTTTCCCATCTGAATAGGTTCCTGCCCCACCCTCTCCATAACAATAGTTAGATTCGGTATTGACTAAACCTTGCTTATTAATGGCTGCCAGGTCTCTCCTGCGCTGTTTTACATCTTTACCGCGCTCGATTACAATGGGTTTCAAACCCTTTTCTATGGCCTGCAAGGCTGCAAATAATCCGGCAGGGCCAGCGCCAACGATGATAACAGGTCTGCCCTGGCTAACATTAGGGTAATGACTTACCTGAATTTCTACCTGTGGAAGCTCATCAATAAATGCGCGTACCTGTAAACGGTAAATAACTTTCCGAGAACGGGCATCTATCGATCGTTTTAAAATTTCGTAACCTTTAATACGGCTTGGATTTAGCTTTAAGCCTTCTGCCAGTTTTTGTTCAATGGCTTCATTTGCTGCAACCTGGTGCGGGAGCAAAGTAATTTCGATATCTTTTTGCATACATCTTGTCAGGTTTTTATCCTGAATTGTAACAAAGGTACAGAATTTGATATCTAATTTGTAAATTGACCTTAATTCAATTTGCTTAAAAAGACAAAAACCATAAAAATGAAAAGATTAGTATTTGGAATTATTGCTGCTGTTATTGCAGTTAGCACTTTAAGTTCATGCGGTTATAACAGCATGGTGAAGCTTGATGAGAATGTTAAATCGAAATGGGGAACCGTACAAACCCAATATCAACGCAGGGCAGATTTAATTCCGAACCTGGTAAGTACCGTAAAAGGGGCTGCCAAATTTGAACAGGGAACTTTAACTGCTGTGGTAGAAGCACGTGCGAAAGCAACGCAAATGACCGTTAAAGCAGATGATTTAACACCAGAAAACATTGAAAAATATCAGGCTGCTCAAGGCCAGTTAAGCCAGGCTTTAGGTAAATTATTATCTATTACCGAAAATTATCCGGAATTGAGGGCTACACAACAGTTTAGCGACCTTTCTGCTCAGTTAGAAAGCACTGAAAACAGGATTACCGTGGCCCGTAAAGATTTTAACGATGCTGTGCAGGAATACAATGGTAAAATAAGGTCGTTCCCAACCAATTTAACGGCTGGCATGTTTGGCTTTAAAGCTAAAGGTTACTTTGAGGCTGATGCTACGGCTAAAAATGCGCCTAAAGTAGAGTTCTAATCCTTCAAAAATTAATTTTAAGGGTAATGTGGGTTTAATTCTAAACTTACATTACCCTTTTTACTTCAAATAAAATTAAGATCATGTCATTATTTTCAGATACTGAACAGGATAAAATTGCACAAGCTATTGCGGATGCAGAAAAAGCAACGTCAGGAGAAATCAGAATTGCGATTGATAAACATTGCGAAGGCGACCCCTACCAAAAGGCCATTGATTATTTCTACAAACTGGATATGGATCAAACTGCACAAAGAAACGGAGTGTTAATTTACCTGGCCCATGCCGATCATAAATTTGCGATAATTGGCGATAGTGGTATTAATAAGGTTATTCCTAAAGATTTTTGGGATACCACTAAAGTGGCCATGACCGCACATTTTGCCAAAGGTAATTTAGCCGATGGGATTGTTGCGGGTGTTTCTTTGGCCGGCGAACAACTGGCCTTGTATTTCCCGCCACAGCATGGAGATATTAATGAGCTGCCTAACGACATCGTATATGTTGATGACCTCGAACGTAAATAAGCGGCTAAACAAATTATGTTTCCCATTAACAACTGCACCGCTTATCGGTAAGCGGGTGTGGTTTCATAGTGTTAAAGAACTATATATCTAATGAAAAAACTATTCATTGTATCTTTTCTGAGTTTGTTATTCTCTTTTTCATTTGCACAAGATTTCCCTGAAAAGCCATCTGCCCTGGTGAGCGATTATTCAGGTGTTTTATCTGCAAGTCAGAAACAAGCCCTTGAACAAAAATTGGTCGCCTTTGACGATTCTTCCTCTACCCAAATTGCCGTTGCTATACTAAAATCTGTTGGCGATTACGACATTAATGAGTATGCAGTAGAACTGGGCAGGAAATGGGGCGTAGGCCAAAGTGGCAAAAACAACGGTATAATGATCGTTGTTGCCGTGGGCGACCGAAAAATATCTATCCAAACGGGGTATGGCTTAGAGGGCGCCTTGCCCGATGTGTATGCCAAACGGATTATCGAAAATGATATTAAACCATATTTTAGATCAGGCGATTATTATGCCGGTTTAGACGCCGGTACTACTTCTATTATCAAATATACCAAAGGCGAATACAAAAATGATAAACCCAGGGTTTCTACTAAAAAAGGTGGTTCGGGAAGTATTGCTATAATTATCATTATCGTCATTATCATCATTATCATCCTTCGCAAAGGCGGTGGCGGTGGTGGAAGCGAAATTATCGGCGGCCGTGGCGCATCCAATGCATTATTTTGGGCCATGCTTTTCGGTAGTGGTGGCGGTGGCCGTGGCAACAGTGGCTGGGGCGGCGGCGGAAGCTGGGGAGGTGGATCTTCAGGTGGCGGAGGCGGCTTTGGCGGTTTCGGTGGCGGTAGTTTCGGTGGAGGCGGCTCTAGCGGAAGCTGGTAGTTGATGAGTTGGGAGTAAGGAACAAAGAGCAAGAAACAAAGAGCAAGGAGTAGGGAATTGAGTCTTGCTCTTTGGCAGTATATACCTGATAATTTAAAAAAGTGTACAGAAAAGATTTAATTACTGCAGAAATTCAAAAGCTTGCCCAGGTGCTGGCCCGCATTATGGGGCTCAAGCTGGAGGGTAAACTGGCCGAAGCAGCGCATATGTTTACAGAAACCATGGAGGGTAGCTTTAAACTTCCCGTTGATATACTTTTGTCTGAAGATTTACCTGCATTTGAGCAATGGTTAGCAAACACTGACCTTCCCGCTGAAAAACTGGATTCACTGAGCGAATTTTTATATTATGAACTTGGAATCAGCGCAGAGAGAAACAAGCTGATTGCCCCAAAGCTGAATCTGGTGTATAACCAATTGTCTGATAAGCACAAAATTGTACATTTAGTAAATTTACACCGCCAGAAAACAATACAGCAGTATCTTTGAGCGGTTTTCAGTTAGCAGTTTTCAGTTGGCAGTTGGCAGTATTCAGTTAACAATTAGACAGTAGACAATTAAGCAATAAAAAAATGATTATAGAGAAGTGGCAGAAAATAGCCTCTAAATATTTAGTGAGAGAGAAATGGGCTACCTTACGGGTAGATGAAGTGAAATTACCTGATGGTATTGTAAAAGACGACTATTATGTACTGGAATATCCCAATTGGGTAAACGCGGTTGCTTTAACTGAAGAGGGGAAAATAATTATGGTGCGCCAGTACCGTCATGGTGCCGATATTGTATCATTAGAAATTCCGGGAGGGGTAATTGATGGAGATGAGGCTCCTGAATTTGCCATCAAGCGTGAATTACTGGAAGAAACCGGCTACAGTTTTAAAACCTGTAAACAAGTGGCAGAACTTTATCCCAACCCTGCAACATCAAACAACATCACTTTTACTTATGTATTAACAGGCGGCATTAAAACCCACGAACAACACCTGGATGAACATGAGGTTTTAAATGTAGAAGAATACAGCCTGGATGAGGTTAAACAATTTATAAAAGAGAATAAAATTGCACAGGCACTTCATGTTGCAGCCTTGCTTTACGGTTTGGCCGAAATAGAAGGAACAAACTAAAGAAATCAAAACAAGAAAATCCCGGCAAGCCGGGATTTTCTTGTTTATAAGCAGATATTTAAAAATTCGGACCTGCAACATCCCACCAAAGTCTGGTACCACCATTATCTGGTCCGCCAAGCTTAGTTAGTGCTGTGGCTACCCCTCCCGGATTTCCTGATCGCTCCGACTCCACAAAATTAATTCTGCGGATGCCTGTAGCTGAATCGATTTTACCCCCACTGGTATTCTTAATTACCGGTAAAATTTTCGGATAACCTGTTCGCCTGTATTCCGACCAGGCCTCCTGACCATCAGGAAAGCCAGCGATCCATTTCTGGGTAATGATTTTCTGTAAATTAACCTCATTACTTGCTGCTGCATCCCAGGCTATGGTTACATTATTCAATGCCGCAGCATTGTTTACAGCAGAAACAGGGTCTACGTAAGCCTTAGGCAATTTTACATTGTCTGCTGCGTAAGTGGCTGCGCCTGACACCCCACGCTGCTCAAACGAACTTGCTATACCTGCCTCGTACAAGCCTTTCGCCGTACCATTCATATTCCAACCCCTTAGTGCGCCTTCAGCACGTAAAAAATAAACCTCCGCGGTAGTCATCCATACCGTTTCCTTGTTTTCGATTAAAGCGCCTATTTTAGAAAAACTTACCCGATCTGATTTTGCATTGATCTGTATTCCTGTTCTGATACCTTTATAATCCGGATAAGCGCTTGATTTTAAAAAATAACTCGCAACCCGCGGATCTGCATATCCAACCAATATAGATTCCATGTCGGCACTCATGCGGATATCATCCCAGGAGCCCGATATGGTTGAGAGTGGATTGGTAACATTGGGAGATATTACTTTACAAACATCGGCATTCGCAACCAGCACACCAATTGGGTGCGCAATAGATTTTTCTGCCTGAGTTTTGGCTAAAGCGGGATTTACTTTTACAATGCGCATCGCCATGCGCAAGCGCAACGAGTTTGCAAACATAACCCATTTGTTATAATCCCCAGCATAAGCTGTAATATCTGTACCCACAAAAGTTGATGCTTCTTTCGCATTAATTTTATTGGTCAGGATGGTAATCGCACTTTCCAGGTCAGCAAACATGGCGTTATATGCTTCCTCCTGCGAATCATATGGAATAATGGCATCAGTAGTACCATATTTGGTATATACAATGGGGCCAAAAGTATCTGCAATTCTGTGCATGGCTTCTACCTTTATAATTAATGAAAGTGCATAAAACTGATCATATTTCCCTTTTGCCCTTTGTTCAATTTTTAAAGCGTTTGCCATTACCCCTGTATAAGCTAAATTCCAGCAGGTATTGTTCCAGCCGTCTACTAAATCGTAGGTGGTATTGTTGGAGCCACCTCTAAAATCTGTAGGTGTGCCCATATACCCTGCCCAAACATCACCCTGCAACCCTTGCTGCGTTTGATAACTTGGTGTAGTTGAAATAACATTGTTAAACATGGGAGAAAAGAGAGATTTGATATTATTAAAATCCTGGCTAAGCAATTCACTGCTTGCACCATAGGGATTTCA
Source organism: Pedobacter sp. (assembly GCF_965279535.1). NCBI lineage: Bacteria > Pseudomonadati > Bacteroidota > Sphingobacteriia > Sphingobacteriales > Sphingobacteriaceae > Pedobacter > Pedobacter sp. Next base: position 4,007,514 of record NZ_OZ257244.1, on the reverse strand, counting down.
TTTTTAGGATCGAGCGTCTTCTTACATGCGGCAAGCATTAAAAGGGAAACACCAAAAAATGTTGTTTTTAATAGTATATTTTTCATTGTGTGAATTTTAAAAAGTGATATTTAAGTTGATTCCGAAACTTCTGGTTGTAGGAAGCCCCATAACATCTAATCCTTGAAAACCATCTTCAGTACTTAGTGCGATATTGGGGTCGAACGGGGCTTTTTTCTGAATAAAGAACAGATTTCTACCTACCAATGAAGCGCTTGCCGATTTGATGAATGGGATACTTTTCAGATTAAAGTTATAGCCCAGAGAAAATTCTCTAAGGGAAATATTTGTGGCATCATAAATATACTCTCCAGAAGTCCCTGTCCTATCTCCTGTTTGGGTATAATAGCTCTCAGCGGGATATAGCCCGGTATACGGGGTACCATCTGAATAAATTGCTTTAATGTTTACACCACCAGCCAGCCGTGCATCACCCGAAGCTTTTGACACGCCGTAAGAATCGTTCATAGATTCAGTCATACTCATTACCTTACCGCCAAATCTTCCGTCTATTAAGAAACTGGCATAAAATTGTGCGTACTTTATTTTATTGTTAAAACCCAGGGTAAAATTTGGGTTAGGGGTTCCCAACTCTTCCCAGCCAGTTTTTTGAATAGAACTGTTAGCATCCTTGTTTAAAATAATATTCCCAACATTATCTCTTTTGATGTTATAACCTTCAATTATACCAAACGGCCTGCCTTGTATCAATGCAAAACGATAAGAATTCGGACCCGATCCTGTTAAATTAATTCTTCCCCCTAAATCAGCTGGAATTTCCTTAACTAAACTTATATTTTTAGCAAAAACTAAACCCAAATTCCATTCAAACTTCTCCGTTATTACTGCTTTGGCATTCAAATCTATTTCGAGTCCTTTATTCTGAATGCTTCCGGCATTAAAACCGTAATTAACATAACCAAAGGGATTGGTGGATGGAGCAGGCACTTCTACATATTGGTTTCTGGCTGTAGATTTATAATAAGATGCTTCGATGCCGAAACGATTATTAACAAAACGCCATTCGGTTCCAATCTCAAATTCTGATTTGATTTCCGGCTTTAAAACTGCCCCGGGACGTGGCCCCACGTTGGGGTTCTGGATAATTCCACTAACAACGGTTGAAGTTGGCGAAGTTACAAATGCAGGAATATCTTTACCTACCTGCGCAAACGAACCCCTTATTTTGCCATAACTGATAAATTCAGGCAACTTAACCATTTCACTTACAATGGTGGTTAAACCAACCGAAGGATAGAAAAACCAGTTCTTATCTGTATTCGCCAAAGTAGACGACCAGTCGTTCCTGCCCGCTAAATCGAGATATAAAAAGTTTTTATAACCTAAAGTTGCCGAAGCAAAAACCGATTGCAGCATTTTCTTTACCCCTGTGCTTTGGGTATTGCCGGCATTATAAATAAAATTGCCTATGGTAAACCAATTGGCATACTGCAAACCATTACCGGCATTAAAAGTAGTACCATTGTTGGCCGTTATACCTAGCTGACTGGCGCCTAAGTTCGCGGCTAAATTTAAGTCTTTACCCAATTGTTTGTTAAAGCTTGCAATAACATCCACATAGTTTTGAATACTTTTCAGGTTCTGTAACACATAGCCTCCATTGGCCCGGGCAAGCGTAGGCGCAGTACCTGCGTACATTTTCTTTTCATAAATACTTGTCAAATCACTATAACTGTAGCGTGATGCCAAGGTAAACCATTCAGTTACTTTGAAGTTAAAGCCTAAATTCCCCTCAAAAAACGTATTGTTATCTTTCGTCTGATTTCTGTTGATAATCCAGTAAGGGTTTTGTTCTTTGTCGGTAATGGCATTTTTCGGCCAGTTTTGAACCATCAGATTTCTTGAAACATCAAAAACCTCAAAATTATGCTTATAATATTGGAAATCATTTCCACGAGGCATAAGGTAAGCACCTAATATGGGATTAAAGTAGAAACCATTAACCGGCTTATTATTGATGCGTTGAGTATTATACGTACCACCTGCAAAAACCTGAAACTTATCTTTAAATAATTTGATTGTTTCCTTTAAGCTAAAATTATGCTTATTTATTTTGTTGCCTTCAATAATACCTCTTCCATTGGTATTGGCATAATTAAAACTGGTTAAGGCCACTTCAGAACCTGAGCTGAACCCTGCTGAACTGGATTGGATTATACCCGTTTTAAAGAAACCGGGAACATGGTTCTCCAGCGTTGCGGCTGCACCCCAGCTTTTTTCTGCATCCTTTACTGCGCCGTAATTCGTTTGAAACTGCGGAAGGCTGGAAGCACTTTCTACATTGGTAGAGGAAGATAGGGATATGCTCTTCTGCCCTGCTTTAGCCTTTTTAGAACTGAGTAAAATTACGCCGTTTGCACCCTGACTACCATACAGTGCGGTAGCAGCTGCACCTTTCAAAATCGTCATACCATCATAATCATCCGGGTTTAGTAATGATACCGCATCTCCTCCATCGCGTCCACCGCCAAAAACCGAATTCGCCTGTGTGGTGGTCGCATTATATAATGGAACACCATCAATAACATAGAGCGGTTGGTTGCCACTAAAGGAAGAGTTACCTCTGATTACTACTTTGGAAGTACCACCGGAGCCACCTGCCCCCTTGTTGATGACTACTCCTGACACTTTTCCGGCAACAGTATTAACCAAATTCGCATCCCTAACATTGGTCAGTTCATCACCCTTAAGTTCTGCAGCTGCATAAGTAAGCGATTTTCTTACTTTTTTAATCCCTAAAGCCGTAATGGTAAGCTCTTGTAAAGTATTCGAATTTTCTTTAAGGACAATTGCCAGTGAACGCTCAGTACCCAGCAAAACCTCTTTTGTAACATAGCCTGTAAAAGAAACCACCAAAACAGCTCCGGCCTCGGCCTTCAGCTTAAAATTACCATTGGCATCGGTAGTGGTGGCCGTGTTCGTTCCTTTTACCTTTAAAGTGGCGCCCGGTAATGGCAAACCTTTAGAATCGGTTACTTTCCCTGTAATTTCTTCGGCTAAATGTTGTGCAGAAACAGCAATTATCCCATCTACAACTTTAAAGTTCAGGTTAGACTGGGCTGTAATTTCCCGCAGCAAATCAACCACATCCCGTTGTTGAACCGCTAAATTTATCCGCTTAGATTTATCAATATCCTCATTGTTGTAGATAAATTTCAATTTCGTAGCACGCTCAATTTTCACAAATACATCCAGAATTTTACTGTCATTAAATCCAAGGTTTAAGATCTGACCCGCACTTACCATCGAACTCATAAAAAAACACAGCAGGAAAATAAAGGCGCATTTGCACACAAATTTGTTCCCCTTTTTAATTGGTTTAGTTTTCATCATAATTTATTTGGTTTATAGTTTTCAGTTTTGAGCGGGATGCTTTACCTGTTAATCCAAAGGGGATGGGATTTTTTTATATCCAAATGAGGGATTATGCGATTCCTCAGGTTTTAAATTTGACTTCTATCTGGTTGTTTATTACTGTATATTCAAAATTCTGGGTAAAGCTTAAGGCTTCCAGTACAGCCCCTAAACTCTTATCTCTAAAATCACCTGTAAAATGTTTATCTGTCTTTGCTCCAACAACTACCTTAATTTCTACGCCGTACCATTGCGCAAGTTTTCTAAATATCTCTGTAGAAGAAACATCTTTAAAGTTCAGCGTGTTCGCTTTCCAAACGGAAACAGATTGAGTGTTAAATTGGCTTACCGCAATAACTTCATCCCTTTCAGTTTTGGTTGTACTTATTTGCATTCCGGGTGTTAAGTAGGTCTGTTTTTTTAAGGCTGAGCGGTTTAGCTCTACCCTTACTTTGCCGGTTACCAATTTTACGCTTACCTCAGGATCTTGCGGATAATTTCGAATAAGGAATGATGTTCCCAATGCAATGGTGGATGTTTTTCCAGTCATGACAATAAATGGTTTTTGCCGATTCTTAGCTACTTCAAAAAAAGCTTCACCTACTAAACTTAATACGCGATTTCTGGCATTATAGCCTTTATAAATGGTGAGCGTACTGTTGGCATTTAATATTACCTTACTGCCATCAGGAAGTGTGATTTTTTTTCGGTTATATAGTTCTGTAATTTTTGCCTGTGATGGAGGGAGGCTTGTTTTGGGATTCTTTTTGATAAGAAATAAGCCAAATACGATTAAAACGCAGGCAGCCGCCAGATAGGGAGCCAGTAAGCCAGGTCTGTATCTTCTTTTGGGTTGTGTTTTGGTAAGGTGGGAATTCAGAAGGGATTTGAATGCTTCCCGACTATTGCCATAATACTCGCGCCTGTACCAGTCGTCAATTATAAGCTGATTAAGGCGTTCGGCCTCATTCATAAATAGCGCCTGATGTGGATTTTGGATTTTATAAGCAGTCCAGAATTCCTGGTCTTGCTCATTAAGATTTAAACAGTAATTTAAGAATGACTGATCTGCTAAAAAGTCTTCAACCTGGTATTTTTCGAAATCCATTTCCTGCCTCATTTTCTATAAGAGGATCATTCATCCGATTTTTACCCTTGAGTTCTCATTTTTCTAAATAAGAATTGCTGTTGGAGGCCCTAAAGCGTATCTGGAAATAATTAACTTGAAAACTCCTCTTTTAAGAATTTGATGGCTTCATGTAGTTTATTATAAACTGTTCGTATACTTAATGCAGTAATTGCCGATATTTCTTCATAACTCAGGCCTTCGTAATATTTTAAGCGAACAAGTTCCTGTTTCCTCGCAGAGAGTTTATCAATGGCCAGTTTCATTTTTAAAGCTAAGGCAAAACTGGTTTCCGCTACGATTATTCCATCTTCCGGGGATAAGGTTAATTCTTCATCATACAAAAATATTCGTTCGTTTAACCTGCCATTTTTCTTCAGTTCGGCAATGAGTGCCCGTTTTAGCGATACCAATAAATAGTTTCTGAGATTTTGTGGTTGAGAAAGGCTTGTTCTTTTATCCCAGAGATAGATAAAAAACTGATGAATGGCATCTTTAATAAGTTCGTTATCCGGTGTGATCTCCTTACCGCCTCTCCATAAATCTTCATACAGGAGTTCGTAAATAACAAACAAAGCATCTATTTTTCCCGATTTAAAGCTAAGCCACAATTCCAATTCTTGACTGTTCATCACCCAATTTTTAATAAAAGCACATGGTGCCTGGTTAGTAAAAAAGGGAGATTTAATGGTTGCAGCTGTTTGCTATACAACTGTTTCCATTGGAATCAATAAATTGATGGGATGACCAATTATTTAAATAAGAACATTATCAGTGCGTTCACTAACAGCAATAAATATAAAACATTTAAAAGTAGAACAAAAAAAAACAGCAAATTCTTAAGAATTTGCTGTTTTTCCGTTGCACAAGGTGCAATCAAATGGCTTTATGGTTTAGCTCATTTTTAATTTCTTTTGGATATCGTGCACATAAGCTTTGAATTTCTTATCTGTATCGATCAAATCTTCTACCGTTTGACAAGCGTAAATTACTGTACTATGATCTCTGCCACCAAAGAAAGCGCCGATGGTTTTCAATGATGATTTGGTATGGCTTTTTGACAGGTACATTGAAATCTGACGGGCCTGAACAATTTCACGTTTACGAGTCTGCGATTTAACCATATCAACCGGCACTTCAAAATATTCGCAAACCAGTTTCTGAATGTATTCCATTGAAATCTCTTTCGAAGTATTTTTAATGAAATTCTTCAGCATTTGCTTAGCTAAGCTCAAATCAATTTCCTTTTTGTTCAAAGTAGCCTGTGCCAACAATGAAACCATTGCACCTTCAAGTTCTCTAACGTTGTTATCGATATTGTGTGCTACGTATTCCACAACTTCTCCAGGAAGTTCAATACCATCGGCATACATTTTCTTTCTTAAGATGGCAATACGGGTTTCCAGATCCGGAATCTGCAAATCGGCAGAAAGCCCCCATTTGAAACGGCTTAACAAACGTTCTTCTAAACCGGCTAAGTCTTTAGGTGCCTTATCAGAAGTTAAGATTACCTGTTTACCTGATTGATGTAAGTGGTTAAAGATGTGGAAGAAAATATCCTGGGTTTTTTCTTTACCTGCAAAGTTATGTACATCATCCATAATGATTACATCCATTGCCTGGTAAAAGTTTACGAAATCATTAATCGTATTGTTTTTTAGGGAGTCTACAAACTGCTGACAGAATTTCTCACAGCTTACATAGATTACCAGTTTATCGGGCATGCTGCGTTTGATCTCATTTCCGATAGCTTGGGCCAGGTGGGTTTTACCTAATCCAACTCCGCCATAAATCATGAGCGGGTTAAATGAAGTGCCTCCGGGCTTTGCGGCTACTGCATAACCAGCAGAGCGTGCTAAACGGTTACAATCTCCTTCAATGTAGTTCTCAAAAGTATAGTTACCATTTAATTGAGGATCTACGTTTAATTTTTTTAATCCAGGGATAATAAAAGGGTTTTTGATATCCTTATTAATCGCTACCGGGATAGGCATAGATTGTACCTTCGCTTCTGCCCCATTTCCGTTAGAGGGCATGTTGGTAGTGTAAGGGCTTCCGCTGTTAGAAGATTTATCTACAACGATGTTATATTCCAGGCGGCCGTCTTCACCCAACTGCTTCTTAACGGTTTTGCGTAGCAGGCCTACATAATGTTCTTCAAGCCATTCGTAAAAGAACAAACTTGGCACTTGTATGGTTAAAACCTTACCTTCCAATTTAAGGGCTGTGATAGGTTCGAACCAAGTTTTGAAGCTTTGGTTCGGAATGTTATCCTTAATAATTTGAAGACAGTTCTTCCACACTTCTGTACAAGTTTTTTCCATTGCGATTTCTATAATTTATTGATTTACAGTACCGATTCGAGTTTACGGGATGCTCCGTTTCGGGACTTCGAATATTGGGAAAATTATCAACATTTTAAACAAAATTCTCAAATAAATCGTAACCCACTGATAAGGAATATAGTAGAGGTCTTAACCTCAATTTTTTATGTGGATAACTATTTACTAACATAGGTTTTCCACACAAAAAGCCCTCTAAACCGTTTTACACCCAAAATTCTAAATCTTCACCTTAAAAGCAAATTCTAAGCCATTATGCCATCCAACAGCGTGGTTTAATCAATTTTCACTTTTCCAGCAGCTAAACCGCCTGATAATCAAAGCTATTAAAAACCTATTAATTAATAAGAGAAAAAAAGTCTACAAATCTATCATTCTTGTTACTACAGAAATACAAAGCCACTCCTACTTTGCAGACACAAAACTCCCCCATTCCCCATAAGCATTTATACGTTACTGATACTCTCCAAAAATCCCGCGAAGTGTATCTGCAATCTCTCCAAGCGTTGCATATTCCTCCACCGCATGTATAATAAATGGCATCAAATTTTCATTTGATTTTGCCGCTTCTCCTAAGTTATTTAACGCCAGGCTTACTGCATTGTTATCTCGTGCAGCCTTTAAGTGTGCTAACTTTTCTGTTTGGACATTCCTGATCGAATCATTTATATTAAAAACCTCGGTTAGGCCCTCTTCCTTTTGGGTAAATTTGTTAACGCCTACAATAATTCGCTCGCCACTTTCAACAGCTGTTTGATACTGGTAAGAAGCATCGGCAATTTCATTTTGCATATAACCACGTTCAATGGCATTAACAGAACCTCCCATCGCATCAATCTTATCAATATATCCCCATGCTGCAGCCTCTACCTCATCGGTAAGGTTTTCTATAAAGAAAGAACCTGCCAAAGGATCAACAGTATCTGTTACCCCACTTTCAAAAGCTATAATCTGCTGGGTACGCAAAGCAATTTTAGCCGCCGATTCGGTTGGGAGTGAAAGCGCTTCATCATATCCATTGGTATGTAAAGACTGGGTGCCGCCTAAAACTGCAGCTAAGGCCTGATTGCTCACCCTGATTACATTATTTAATGGCTGTTGGGCAGTTAACGTAGAGCCACCGGTTTGTGTATGAAATCGAAGCATTTGAGCCTTCTCGTCTGTGGCCCCTAAATCTTTGGTAATCTTAGCCCACATTCTTCGTGCAGCCCTGAACTTGGCAATCTCCTCAAAGAAATTATTGTGACAGTTGAAGAAGAAAGAAAGCCGCTTAGCAAAAATATTTATGTCGAGACCTTTATCAATTGCCGCCTGTAAATAGGCTTTTCCATTGGCCAGGGTAAATGCCAGTTCCTGAACTGCTGTAGAGCCAGCCTCCCGAATGTGGTACCCCGAAATCGAGATGGTATTCCATTTAGGCACTTCCTTACTGCAATATTCGAAAATATCAGTAATCAGCCGCATGGAAGGTTTGGGTGGATAAATATACGTTCCACGGGCAGCGTATTCTTTTAAAATGTCATTCTGAATGGTGCCTGAAATCTGCTTCAAATCAGCTCCTTGTTTTTTGGCCAATGCGATATACATGGCCAGCAAAACAGAAGCAGTTGCGTTAATGGTCATGGAAGTGGTAATGTCTTTGAGGGCTATACCTTCAAACAGAATCTCCATGTCTTTTAACGAGTCTATCGCTACCCCTACCTTCCCCACTTCGCCATCGGCCATTTCATGATCAGAATCGTAGCCGATTTGTGTTGGCAAATCAAATGCTACCGATAAACCTGTAGTACCCTGGCCCAGTAAGTAGTGATAGCGCTTATTCGACTCCTCTGCAGTAGAAAAACCTGCATACTGCCGCATGGTCCACAAGCGTCCCCGGTACATATCCTGCTGTATTCCCCGGGTAAAAGGAAACGCTCCAGCCTTTTCTTCCATTGGTTTGGATGAGGTATAAATTTCTTTAATCTCTATTCCTGATGTGGTGATATGTTTTTTCTCGCTCATATTACATTATAACTTGGAATACATGATTTGGTTAACTGCTTTGAAAATTGTTTAACTGTTTAACTGTCCAGTTGTTTAACTGAGCTTCATCTATTAAACACCTCACCGATTAAACGATTCACCAATTAAACACCTTCTCATCAGCACTAAAACATTTTCTGAATATCCTTTTTCACTAACTCAATAGTTAAATCGTAAGGGTTATCATCAATACCAGCCATGTGCTGCAATATTATTTTACTGAGTTCAATTCCATTTGCGTCGGCGGGTAAGCCCTGCACAGCATTGTTAATCATGGCAATGGTATCATCTTTCAATTTACGAACAACAGTCCAGGTGGTACTATCCACATATAGCTGTTGGGTAATGTTATGCTGGTATTCTGAACGGATATCATTTAATATACTGGCCTGCAGTGCAGAGAGCGGAATACCTTGCTGATGTAGGCGTACCAACAAATTTGCGGGGTTAATTCTATCTGTAAACAGGATGAGGCGTTCATGGGCCTGCAACCTCAAGGGCAAAAGTGCTGCACGGCTCTCTTTATTTAACTCGGCATTTTTCAAGTTAAAGAATCGCTGAATGTCGTTCTTAAGCACAAGATAAACCGCCATCAGTGACAAAAAAATACCGGCAAATAATATAACTATTTCTGTAAGCAGGTGTTGTGTATTCATATTATTGTTTAAATAAGGTAATATTAGTGTACCCCTGAAAGCAAAAATGTACATTATTATTTATATTTGTAATAGTTAAAAATTTAAAATACTATGAGTACAACAGTTGATACATCATTTGCTCCGGTAAGTTTTTCGGAAGGTGCCGCAAAAGAACTTCATAAGTTAAAAGACCAGCAGGAAATTGGCGACGATTATGGTTTACGTGTTGGCGTTGAAGGTGGCGGTTGTGCCGGCATGAACTATATTTTGGGTTTTGACCAGAAAAAGGATGGCGATCAGGAATTCTTTATTGATGGAATCAAAGTATTCATGAACAAAGCGCATCAAATGTACCTAATGGGCATGATGATTGAGTGGCAAGATGGATTAAACTCCCGCGGGTTTACCTTTATTAATCCTAACGCAACCAGTACTTGCGGTTGTGGAACAAGTTTTTCTGCATAACGAAAATTTTATTGTAACATATAGTAGAGTCCCTTTGTCTAACATTGGGACTTTTTTATTTTTACAACAGGATATTAAGTCGAAAACAGTGTAGATTTAAGGCTAAGGCCAATCTTAATACTGAACAACCTATACTGCAAACTTAGCTAATGAATTACAGAGAAAATATCAGGCTTGCTTTAGAATCAATTAAAAGCAACCGCTTGCGCACCATGCTTACCGCCTTAATTATCGCTATTGGTTTAATGGCTTTGGTGGGTATTTTAACTACATTGGATGCCGTTAAAAAAAGTATGACAGATGCTTTTAGCAACATGGGCGCTAATTCATTTACAATCAGAAACAGGGGAACAGGAATTAGAATTGGTTCTGGCAAACGCCCGAAACCCTTCAAAGCCATCAGGTATGAGGATGCGATTAAATTTAAAGACAGCTTAAATACGCCTGCCACAGTTGCGGTAAGTGTTTTTGCCAGTGGTGGCTCTACAGTAAAATATGGAAGTTTAAAAACCAATCCGAACATTAATGTACAAGGGATTGACGAAAATGGTCTTGCTGCCCAGGGTTTAGGTCTTTCACAAGGCAGGAATTTCAGTAAGGCCGAAGTTCAGGTGGGGAATAACGTATGTATTGTTGGTGGTGAAGTGGTAGAAAAGCTTTTTAAAAGTGAAGATCCGGTGGATAAGCTGATCAATGTAGGCAACAATCGTTTCAGAATTATTGGTATCCTGGCAAAAAAAGGCTCAAGTATGGGTTTTAGTGGCGACAGGGCCGTTTACGTACCTCTTCCAAAGGCCAAACAAATCAATTCGAATGCAAATCCTTCTTATACCATTACTGTAATGGTACCGAATAATGATATTATGGATAATGTAATTGGTGAATCTACTGCATTATTTAGAAATATCAGAAAAGTTAAGGTTGGCGCTACCAATAACTTTGAGATAACTAAAAGTGATGCCATTGCCCAAACCTTGTTTGAAAACCTGAAATTTGTAGCCATTGGCGGTGTAGCCATTGGTATTATCACCCTCCTTGGTGCCTCTATTGGCTTAATGAATATTATGTTGGTTTCAGTTACCGAACGAACGCGTGAGATCGGAATTCGAAAAGCAATTGGTGCCAATCCAGCAGTAATTCGCAGGCAGTTTTTAATTGAGGCCGTTGTAATTTGCCTAATGGGTGGTATTTTAGGCATATTCCTGGGAATAGTTTTAGGCAATATCATATCGCTTGCCATGGGCGGAGCCTTCATCATCCCCTGGATATTTATCATCCTGGGCTTTATATTATGCGTATTGGTGGGAATCGGATCGGGATATTATCCTGCTAAAAAAGCGTCTAAACTTGATCCGGTAGAGGCGTTGAGGTATGAGTAAAGGGTGAGCTGTTTAGCTGTTTAATTGTTGAACCCTCAACTGGAAACTGTTAACTGAAAACTGCTAACTGGAAACTGGAAACTACAACAAACTATTCTTCAACTGGTGCTGGCTTAAGAGCTGTTGCATCACGGGGGTGGTTAAACTATCTTCCAGCGCTTTAGCATGCTTGAGGTGGTGCATATCGGTACCAATAAAGTCTACCAAATGATTTTCAGTCAGATCTTCTGCTACTTTTTTAGCCCCAGCACCATAATATCCTTTTAAGGCGATAGAATTGATCTGTAGCAGGCAACCGGTTTCCCTGATTTGATTAAAGTACTCTATAGAAGAATAGAAATAAGGATACCGTTCGGGATGTGCCAAAATAGGCTGATAGCCCGCATCCTGCATTTTTTTAATAAAATCGCTTAAATTTTGTGGGGCATTAATGAATGAGAGTTCAAACAACAGGTAGTTAGCCCCAAAACTTAGCACTTCTTTCTGATTAACCTTTTTCTCAAGGGTTTCATCCAGATAATACTCTGCTGCTGCTTCTACCTCCAGGTCGATTTGATGTTCATGAAGACCTTTCCTTAAAATATCCAGTCCCCGATTGATGGTATCTGGCGTATTCCTGAAATAATCTGCCATAACGTGCGGGGTAGCAATCAATTTCTTAAAACCTAAGGCTTTAAATTTTTTGGCCAATAAAATAGAATCGTCAATAGTTTGTGCGCCATCATCAATCCCGGGAATAATATGAGAGTGCATATCTACCCCTATGCTAGAGAAATTAAATTCGGGTACTATTTTCTTCTTCTTAAATAATCCGAACATGGTGTAAAAGTATTTTAGGCAATTTCTTTAGGAATGGAAGAGGCTGCCGCTTCAGCTGCTAATTTAGAAGAATAGATCTTATCAAGCAAATGATTCCATTCTTCCTTCAGGTCAAATTGCAGGTCTTCATGAAGCTTATGAAACTTATTAAGTGTTACACTCAGGGTTTTAATGTAAAAGGCAGAAAATAAAAAGCCATAATCACGATAACCGAACAGGGATCTTTTATAATCTAATGGAATGTTATGGAGGATAAAAACTTTGAGTTCCACCTCGCCAAAAGAATCTTTTGTAACCTTATAAAAGTGATTAACCGATGTAATCATCTTTCTCACAATTGCCAAAGCCTCTTTTGCATTGAGCTTTGCTAAGGATGGGATCTGATTGGTTACATCGGTCTTTATTTTTTCTTTTCGATCTTCAAGATCAAGTTCACCCTCCAATAGTTTATAGTGAAGGTGCTCGGTAAGCACTTTGTCTTTAGCAATTAATCGCAACAGTAACTTATCCTTCTCTTTGAGTGGCAGTTCTGTTATGGCCATTTTTAAATCCTTGTGCTCCGATAATTTCATTTAAAAGGGATTAGCCTTGATATACTTTTCCCATTCCCAGGCCGAACGCATCATTTCATTAATATCTAATGCTGCTTTCCAGCCCAGCTCCTGGTTAGATTTGGTTACGTCGCCATAAATCTGAACAATGTCTCCTGCCCTTCTCGGGCCAATTTTATAGTCCAGCTGCTCACCAGTAGATTTTTCAAAAGCAGCGATAATTTCCAGAACTGATGATCCGGTTCCGGTTCCAATATTGAAAACATCGTAATTTAAACCCGATTTATTTTCTTCCAATCGCTTAATAGCGGCCACATGGGCTTTTGCCAGGTCCACAACATGAATATAATCGCGGATTGCTGAACCATCTGGTGTTTCATAATCATCACCATAAACCGTAATCGGGCCACGTTTGCCAATAGCCGATTGCGTAATAAAAGGTACCAGGTTGGCCGGAACGCCATTTGGAAGTTCACCAATTAATGCCGTTTCATGTGCACCTACCGGATTAAAATAACGCAAAGCAATTACATTTAACGCTGGTGTTACCGCAGCAGTTTCTGCCAGGATTTCTTCTGCAATCTGCTTGGTATTGCCATATGGTGATTCTGCCTTCTTAACTGGCGCCGCTTCTGTTACAGGTAAGCTGTCTGGCTGGCCATAAACTGTACATGAAGAAGAAAACACGAAATTAAGCTTTCTGTTAAAGGCTGTAAGCAGGTTAATTAAACCATAAAAATTATTTTTATAGTATTTTAAAGGATTTTCTACCGACTCTCCTACTGCCTTTGAAGCAGCAAAATGAATAATTCCGGTTACATCCGGGTTAGCATTAGCAAAATCCTGAACTGCTTTTTCTTCCTGAAGATCTATTTCCTGAAAATCAAACCATTTTCCGGTAATTGCATGAAGCTGAGTTAAGATTTTGATGTGCGAGTTAGATAAATTATCTACGATTACGACCTCGTAACCGGCATTGTGTAATTCTACTACTGTGTGGGAGCCAATATATCCTGTACCACCAGTAACTAATATTTTTGCCATTTTAACGGTTGAATGTGGTAAAATCTTTATGTTCTATCTTGGCCAATGCTTCTTTGGGCAATGACTTGAAATATTCGTATGTAATTTTCAGACCCTCTGCTCTGCCTACTTTAGGCTCCCATCCCAAAATCTCCCTGGCCTTGGTAATATCCGGACGACGCTGTTTAGGGTCATCTTGCGGAAGTTCTTTATAAACAATCTTTTGTGTAGTGCCCGTAAGTTTAATAATTTCTTCACAAAACTGGTTGATGGTAATTTCATCCGGGTTGCCAATGTTCACGGGTTGTGCATAGTCGCTCATCAATAAACGATAAATACCCTCAATTAAATCATCAACGTAACAAAAGGAGCGTGTTTGACTACCATCTCCAAAAACAGTAAGGTCTTCTCCCCTTAATGCCTGTCCGATAAAAGCGGGCAAAACCCGTCCATCATTCAAACGCATCCTAGGCCCGTAAGTGTTAAAAATCCTAACAATCCGGGTTTCTACCCCATGAAAGGTATGGTAAGCCATGGTAATGGCCTCCTGAAAACGCTTAGCTTCATCATAAACCCCGCGAGGACCTACCGGGTTAACATTTCCCCAATATTCTTCTGGTTGGGGGTTTACATTAGGGTCGCCATACACTTCTGATGTCGAAGCAATTAGCATCCTGGCATTTTTATTCCGGGCCAAACCTAAAAGGTTGTGTGTGCCTAATGAACCAACTTTTAAAGTTTGAATGGGAATTTTAAGGTAATCTATCGGACTTGCCGGAGAGGCGAAATGTAAGATGTAATCCAGTTTACCTGGGATGTGTACAAATTTGGAAACATCGTGGTTATAGAATTCAAAATTCTCCATTTTGAACAGGTGTTCAATGTTGGCCATGTCTCCGGTAATCAGGTTGTCCATCCCAATTACATGGTAATCCTCACGGATAAAACGATCACAGAGGTGAGAGCCTAAAAAGCCTGCTGCCCCTGTGATCAATATTCTTTTTCGCTTCATTTTAACTGATGAGCTTCCTGCCGATACTATTGTAATAGTAACCCAGATCGATCATTTTTTGCAGATCGTACAGGTTTCGGCCATCGAAAACTACTTTATTTTTTAATGTGTTCTCTATCTTCTCAAAATCCGGATTTCGGAAAACAGACCACTCCGTTGCAATTAACAGTGCTTCTGCATTTTCCAATGCCTCATATGGATTTTTAGCGTAGCTTACCTTATCACCGATCAGATTGCGAACATTTTCCATAGCTTCAGGATCGAAAACCGTAACTGTGGCTCCGTTCTTCAATAAGTCATCAATGATATACAAAGCTGGCGCTTCGCGAATATCGTCAGTTTCTGGCTTAAATGCTAATCCCCAGAGCGCAAAATGTTTTCCTTTGATGTCATTTTTGTAATATTTCAACACTTTATCCACCAAAATGGTCTTTTGGCGCTCATTTACCTCCATTACAGATTTCAAAATCTGAAAATCGTAAGCATAATCGTCTGATGACTTTACCAGGGCCTGAACATCTTTGGGGAAGCACGAACCACCGTAACCTACGCCTGGAAAAAGAAAACGTTTCCCGATACGGTCGTCAGAACCAATTCCTTTACGCACAGCATCCACATCTGCCCCAACAAGCTCACAAAGGTTTGCAATCTCGTTCATAAAGGTAATCTTGGTAGCCAAAAATGAATTTGCAGCGTATTTAGTTAGTTCTGAGGAACGCTCATCCATAAAAAGAATCGGATTTCCCTGACGAACATATGGTCCGTAAAGTTCTGTCATCAGTTTCTTAGCCCGCTCGCTTTTGGTGCCCAACACCACACGATCCGGTTTCATGAAATCATCCACTGCAACACCTTCGCGTAAAAATTCAGGATTAGAAACCACATCCACCTCAATATCGGTATGTTCAACAAACACGGCCTTCACTTTATCAGCGGTACCTACAGGCACTGTAGATTTGTTTACAATAATTTTATATTCTGTAATCAGCCTGGCTACATCTTTGGCAGCACCTAAAATATAAGAAAGATCGGCAGCACCATCGCCTCCCGGAGGAGTTGGGAGCGCCATAAAAATGATCTGGGCATCCTTAATCGCATCAGCCAGAACAGTAGTAAAGGTTAACCTTCCCTGCTCAATATTTCTATGGAAAAGCAGATCTAAACCCGGTTCGTAAATCGGAACCTCGCCACCCTGCATTTTCTTAACTTTTGCTTCATTTATGTCTACACATATAACATCGTTGCCTGTTTCTGCTAAACAAGTTCCGGTAACTAAACCTACGTATCCAGTACCAATAACGGCTATCTTCATATATTTTTAAGCTTTTTAAATATATTCCTTTTATCTTGGCCACGAAGATATGAATTTACAACAATGCTTTTGCTTTACATATTAGGAATTAGAGTTTACAATTTAATTATTTGGGGGTTTTCTTTTTTTAATCAAAAGGCGAAATTCTTTATTGATGGGCGAAAAAAGCTGTTTTATGAATTGGAAAACAGGATTAATAAACAGGAAAAACATGTTTGGTTCCACTTTGCTTCTTTAGGGGAATTTGAGCAAGGCCGGCCCGTACTCGAGAAACTGAAATCCCAATATCCAGACAAAAAGATCGTGGTAACCTTTTTCTCCCCTTCGGGTTATGAAATAAGGAAGAACTATGCATTGGCTGAGGTTTTTTATCTGCCAATTGACACACCTGGTCATGCAAAACGTTTTATTGAAGCCATCAATCCTGAAATGGCCATCTTTACCAAGTATGAATTCTGGCACTTTTACTTCAAAGTACTCAAAGCGCGAAACATTCCTTTATACCTGATTTCCGGGATTTTTAGAGAAAGTCAAAGCTTTTTTAAATGGTATGGCGGTTTCTATCGAAACATTTTAAAAGCCGTAACCTATTTCTTTGTTCAGAATGAGGAAAGTGAGCGACTTTTAAAATCAATTGGACTACAAAATGTGGTAATTAATGGTGATACCAGATTTGACCGTGTGTTTGAAAATGCAGCCAGTCCAAAATCATTACCTGAAATCGAAAGATTTATAGGTTATTCACCAACATTCGTTTGTGGAAGTACATGGCCTGAAGATGAAAAATTACTCGCCACACTGCCATTAAAATATCCTGATTGGAAATTCATTATTGCACCCCATGAGATTCACGAAAGCCATATAGACAGTATTGTAAAGCTATTTCCTGTCGGAAGTTTAAGGTTTTCCAATTACAAGAACGCTACAATGGCTGAGGTTAATTCCAATATTTTGATTATTGATAATATAGGCATGCTTTCTTCCCTTTACCAATATGGAAAGCTAGCTTATATTGGTGGTGGATTTGGCGCCGGGATTCACAACACCTTAGAAGCTGCAGCATTTGGTTTGCCGGTTATTTTCGGCCCTAAATATGATAAATTTCAGGAAGCAAAAGATTTAATTGCCCTTGCCGCAGCAAAGAGCATATCATCTGAACAGGAACTTCAACAAGCCTTTGCAGATTTTTCAAATAACCAAGCGGCTAAACTTGCTGCTAAAAAGTATGTTGCCGATAAAAAAGGTGCAACAGATGCTATCCTGAGTAAAATTACTGCTGAAAACTAAATCTGATCTACACGAACCCAGTCCATGCCAGCTGCAATGGCAGCATCAACCCCCGGCTGCCCATCTTCAAAAACCAAACATTTTGAAGGATCAACGCCGAGCTTAGCTGCAGCGGCCAAAAAGGGATCAGGGAAAGGCTTACCGTTTTCTGTCTCTCCTGCACATACCAAAACTTCTACAAATGGTAACAGGCCTAAAACCATTAAGGTTTTTTCTACACTTTTTCTTCCACTACCAGATACTACTGCAATGCGCATCTTACCTGCGTGTTGCTTAAGGTGTTCGGCAACAAATTCTACAGGTAAAGTTTGGTCTATATATTCATCGAAGAAAGTAGCATATTTTTCTTCAACAAAACTAGCTGGGAGTTCTACTGCGTATTTTTTACTGATTTCATTCACTACCAATGCCGTTGGCCAACCTGCCAGGTCATCTATTATTTGTGTATCCAAATCTATCCCATAGCGGGCAGCAACCTGTTTATAAGAAAGTTTATGGGAGCCCATATTATCTGCCAGTGTACCATCGCAATCGTATAAAAAAGCTTCGTAATTTCCAGCAGTACGCGCGTTTAAAAGGGCCAGTTTTTCTAATTCGGTTTTCATGATTTCAATTTAGGGCAGCAAGACTATCTTTTATCACCTGATCTATCGGCAAATTGGCATCAACAGCAGTTATAGCAGGTTCAGCCAAATCAGGTTCTTCCAGCGCTTCAAACTGACTGGCCAACAAATTAGCCGGCATGAAGTGTCCGCTTCTTTTTTCCAGGCGATCGTGCACTTGCTCGAAGGAAGATTTTAAGTAAATAATTTTTAGTGGAGCGGTAATATGCTCCCTTAATAAAGTCCGATAAGCTTTTTTTAATGCCGAACACGCTAAAACAACAGGTTTTTCGGCTACAAAAGTGGTATTAACAGCCTCACTTACGGCCAATAACCATGGAAGCCGATCTTCATCAGTTAAAGGAATTCCGGCGCTCATTTTGTCAATATTGGTTGAGGGATGCAGGTCGTCAGCATCCAGAAACTGTCCGTGTAATGCATGTGCAAGCGCTTTTCCAACAGCCGTTTTCCCGCTCCCGGATACACCCATTACCATTACACAAAAACCAGTTAAACTCATTTAACCATTCCAGCTAAAGCATCAATAAATAAAGGATTGTCGTTTAGGCTTTCTACCAGCTGAACATGCTCACCTCCCAGTGTTCTAAATTCCTCGTGGTATTCTACTGTAATTTCATAAAGCGTTTCCAAACAATCGGCTACAAATGCCGGACTAAATACCAGCAATCTCTTTTTACCTTCAGCAGCCAGTCGCTTTAACACATCTGTAGTGTATGGCTGTACCCAAGGCTCCTTCCCTAATCGAGACTGGAAACAAACGGTATAATTTTCTTTGGCTAATCCCAGCTCCTTAGCAATTAATCGGGCTGTATCATGCCCTTGGGCCGAATAACAAAATTTATTGGTATCATTCAAGGTCTGACAACAATCTGCAGTCTTTAAACAATAACTTCCGGTGTGGTCACATTTTAAAAGTTGTCTTTCGGGTAATCCGTGGAAACTAAACAAAACATGATCGAAGCTTTCTACCTGATGCTTCCGTGCATTGTCTGCAAATACCCTGATCATCAATTCATTATCATGAAATGAATTCACAAACGATATTGGTGGAACGGTTGGCCATTTGCTTACCAGCTCCATTACCAGTTGCATTACCGAACCAGTACTGGCAGAAGCGTATTGCGGAAATAAAGGGATTACCTGAATGCTTTCTACCAGGGCGGCCTTTAATTTAGCTAATCCAGATTCTATAGAAGGGTTTTGATAGCGCATGGCTAACTCTACCTGGTATCCGTCACCAAGTTTATCTTGCAGCATCCTGGCTTGCAAAACACTATAATATAACAAAGGCGAACCGGTTTGCTCATCCCATATCTCTGTATATAACTTCGCAGTTTTAGGGCTCCTGAAAGGCACAATTGCCCCTTTAACCAATAAAGTACGGTTAAGTTTAGGGATATCAATTACCCGCTCATCCATTAAAAATTGATCTAAATATTTTTTTACATCGGGTACGGATGGACTGTCTGGAGTTCCTAAGTTGACGAGTAAAATTCCCTTCTTGCTCATTTAATATAGATATGTTTTGAGGCGCAAATATCGCTTATTTCCACGTCAACTAAAAGTGATCAATATCAAGTTTGGGTAAAAACCTACTCCTTTAACTTTTGGTTTTATACAACTGCCACCAGGGTAAATATGGCTTTTGGTGATGTTCTAAATGATAACCAAAAAAGTAACAGCTAATGAAGGCTAAAAAATGATTTTTCTTTAAGGTTGCAGATTGATATTCATTATCATGCTCTCCCTTATGGGGAAGGTAGGTACCGAAGTAAAACAACTGAAAGGTACTGAGTAATGAAGGCAGTACCCAAAAAAGCAATAAATTTTGCTCTGGAAACCATATTTTCAACAAGTTATAAGCTATCGCCATGATAATTAGCTGGGTAATGGTCACATAGTTGAGCATAAAACGAAGATACCATTTCCAAAAACCCTTGTCTGCATAATCCGGGTCATCCACCGTATGCACATGTCGGTGGTGTTGATGATGCTTGGCATATAACCGATTATAAAAGAATCCTGCATAAAGAAATACAGCCAGATAACCAATCAGGTTATTCATTTTTTTATCACTGGAAATCGTACTGTGCATGGCATCATGTGCCGTAATAAACAATCCGGTAAACAAATGCATCTGTAAAAGTACGAGGAGATAAACACATGGGTTAGACCAGGAAAAACCCCATTGGAGTAAAAAGCAAAGTAATGCAAACCAACAGCTAATTACTGCTGCAGCTACAAGAATTCCGGTATGCTTACTGGTCTTTTTCAATGGATATTATGCGTTGATGTAATATACCTCAGTAACAGTTGAAACTGAAAATTGATTTTATCAGACCTAAAAAAGGGCTTAATACTGTAGAAGAGCAGCTTTAACCTGTTCCATTAGCCACATCGGTGTAGAGGTAGCTCCACAAATCCCGATTTTATCCTGCTCAGCGAACCATGATTTGTCTAATTCGTCTACATTGGAAATGAAGTATGAATTGTCATTATATTTCTTGCAAACGTCATAAAGTACTCTTCCGTTAGATGATTTTTTACCTGAAACGAAAACAATCTTGTCGTAATGGCTTACAAATTCTTCCAGTTCTTCATAACGGTTAGAAACCTGCCTGCAAATGGTATCGTTAGCCTTTACCTCATAACCTCTGCTCAGCAATTCATCTTTAATGTGATAGAATTTATCAGTGCTTTTAGTGGTTTGGCTATACAACGTAAATTTAGAAGGCAACTCTACATGATCCAGTTCTGCAAGATCCTGAAAAACAATTGCTTTACCATCTGTTTGTCCTTGCAACCCAATTACTTCTGCATGGCCGTGTTTGCCAAAAATCAACACCTGCTCATTATCATCATGAGAATTCTTAATCCTGTTCTGAAGTTTTAAAACTACCGGGCAGGAAGCATCAATAAGGGTTAGGTTATTTTCCAAAGCCAGTTGATAGGTAGAAGGTGCTTCCCCATGGGCCCTAATCAATACCTTTTCATTTCTTAAATCCTTTAAAACCTCATGATCAATGATCTTTAAGCCTTTATTGGCTAGTCTTGCAACTTCCTCATCATTGTGTACAATATCACCCAGACAGTACAAATATCCTTCATGATCCAGAATATCTTCTGCCATTTCTATAGCATATACAACACCAAAGCAAAAGCCTGATGATTTATCGATAGTGACTTGTAGATTATAACTCATGTAGTTGCAAAATTAAGCAAAAAATTTGTTCAGGCTGTCATAAACAAGACAACAAAAAAGACAAGCTGTGACAGGAACATGGCTGGGCCAATATACTTTTGTTGCTTCAAACCTAAAGCGTAGTAAAATTTCAAAAGGATTACCGAAACAATATACCAGGCTACATAATTCTGAACCGGAATTTCGTGCCAGTCCCACTGCCAGTAATTAAATTTCATGGCTACAGGCTCTAAAAAGAAATCAAAGCAAACCAATACAGCTGCACCTAATGCAGAGGCGGCAATGCTATTTCTAATTTTCAGCGCTTTCATGGTTTGTCCCACGCTGAAGATTAAAATCACCCAGTTAACCCCCATTAACAGCGGTACCGCAGCAACCTTATATCCCAGCGTATCACCATAATAATAGCTTCCGAAAATTTTCCCGGTATGAACCCCTAAAACTTCTACCAGATATCCACAAAGGAAAACCCCTGAAACAAAAAGCAAAAGTCTTTTTACATCAGCATTGTACGAGAAGATAATGACCGCAAACATCAGTAAAAGATGGAAGGGAACTAATTTGAGGAAATAGGGTATTGCTGCAGGAATTAAAAAGCCTAACAAACCCACCAAATGGAAAATGATGATAACTGCAGTAGCTATCTTTTTCATTTTTATATCGGATTGATTGTTCTGCCCTTCCATGTGCTTGTTTTAAATAAGTGTTTTTTTATTGAGAGGAGCGAAATAATAAAGAAAAAAACCATTTGCAGGGGATGTAATATCAGGTTCATCCATACAGGTTGACCTGATAAATAAGAAATCATCATTCTGCTTAACACAATTAAAGCGATAGGCAAAATCAATAGATTAATATCGAAGTTGAAAATCAAAATTACAGGGCCAATGGTTACCAAAAGCTGGTAAATTAACAATATTATAATGTTATTGCCAAAGCCGGCAAGTAAATTTTTACTAAAACCCTGCAGGCTTTCATTCAGATTCTTATACATCCTGCAATGAATCAAACCGTTAGCTAAAAGCGCCTCAGTATTATATTTCTCCAGTTTAACCTGCTTTAAAATCTCTACATCTTCAACAACCTGTAGCTTTACCCGTTCATGCCATTGGTGCTGTTTATAATTTTCTGCATCGAAGAACATGCACTGACCACTTGCTGCAGCAAATGCCGGATTTCCCGAAAGCCTCACCAACCGCAAAGGAAGCAGATTGAGTAAAATAAAATGCATCAATGGAACCGTTAGTTTTTCACCCAATGAAAACATACGTTGTTGGGTAAAAATACTCAGCAAAGCAAGCTGCTCAACTTCCATTCTATTGATTAACGCATTGATTAAACCATGTTCAATTGTTTCATCGGCATCTATAAACAACAGATACTTGCCTGTAGCCTGTTCAGCAAGTTGTTTACAGGCATAATTTTTACCCAACCAATCTTTTGGCAAGGGTAATCCTTTTACCACGCGAAATTGAGGGTGCCGGCTACAAAATCCCTCTACCACCTCGTAAGTATTGTCTTTGCTATCATCATCCAGAATGATGACTTCGTAATTTTGATAGTCCTGTTGTAAAACAGATTCTAACAGCAGAAGGATATCTGCTTCTTCGTCGCGTGCAGGAATTAAAATAGAAACCTTGTCCTGATAATGCTTAATTACCCGGGGCAATTTGGGATTAGATAAAAAATTGAAAACAGTAACAGAAAATCTAATCACTAAAAAAACAAGTACGGCATAAATAAAAACGGTCATTCTGAGATTTGTGTTTGTTTAACAACGGCATGATCGTAATGTTTGTTATAAGCACTTTTTAATAACTGTAAACTGATATATTCTTCACTTTCCCAATTTTGAAGATAGCTAAATGCTGAAGGCTTTCGCTTAGAGAAATAATCGATAAATGTTGCCGCAAAAACGATGCTTACTCGTTTCTGACTGGCATTAATCATTTGCATTACTCCTTTCTCGAAATTAATGCTATTTACATGATTAGAGAAAAGTTTGCCCTGGGGGAAAACGAGCACAAGGTTTTGTGGATTATCCAAAAGCCGGCCGGCATAATTGAGCGTTTCTAATACATCTTTTCCCTTATTTTCTGCGGCGAACGCCCCTAAATATTTTAAAAAACCTACTTGCTTGTAATTCTCTGCATTTACCAAAACGTGAAATTGTTTTTTAAAAAGCTTTTTATTGATGTAAAAAAGGAAAAAACCATCCCACCAGCTAAAGTGATTAGCTAATATCAATACAGATGTGTTATCTTTGATTTCCAGCGAGTTATATTGAAAATCACTAAAATCCTTTTTGAGGATAAAAGAGATATACCAGGAAAAAAAGTTATAAATGACAGAATTTTTTCGTGGCCGGTGCATTCCGGGAAATTGCAAAAATTTGGGGTAATTTGCAAATCATTAAAGCCTAAAAGATGGCAACCGGATAGTTTAACTTAAATAAACACGATCTTCTTCCCCTTCTACATCCATTACTACATCCACATGTTCTTTTAAGATGGTTGCCAGTTCTAAACCTACAAAATCTGTTGCAATCGGAAAAATTTTATGGCTGCGATCTACCAGTACAACTGTTCTGATTTTCTTATGAGGTGTGTTTAAAAATACCCCTAAACCATAAGCTAAAGTCTTACCACTATTCAAAACATCATCAACAATGATAATCACTTTGTTTTTCCAATGGCTTTCATCTAAATCAGTTTTGGCAATGAGCTTGCTGCTTTCACGCTCCAGGTCGATACGGAGCAAGGTGATCTTTAATGCAGAAATCTTTTTCAATACTTTCTCCAAACGCAGCGCCAATTTATAACCTCTATCCCATATACCCGCCAGCACGATTTCCTTTTCATTAAGGTTATCTTCTAAAATCTGGTAAGCGATACGGTCTATTTTCTGTTGGATCTGCTTTTTATTTAAAATAAGTAATTGCGATGCTGCCATTGTATTCAAAAGGATTGAATACAAAAAGAACGATTTTAACTAGGATATTCAAACTATTTGAAAAAAAATTTCAATTGTTTGCAACGTTTCAATCTTTGATGCGTCTAATCAATAACCTAAGACCAAATTGTGGGATCAACATGAGCCATTGGTACAATACTTCGATTATGATTGCTTCCACTTAAAAATTGAACAGATGAAAAAATTATTTAAACCGGCCGCTATCTTCTTTATCATCATCAGCAGTTACATGGCAAAAGCCCAGGACACTAAAAATGTTGCAGTAAGAAGCTTTAACAGTATTGGCGTGAGTAGTGGCATAGATCTCTACCTTACACAAGGCGGATCTGAAAGTGTAAGCATCAAATCGGATGAAGAAACATTAAAAAACATTGTTGTTGAGCAAAGCGGCGGCAACCTCACCATTAAGTTTAAAGACGGCATTAACTGGAGTGGTTTGTTTAAAAACCGCATCATTAAAGCTTATGTAAATTTCAAAACGCTGTCGGCCATTGCTGCCTCCGGAGGTTCTGATGTTTTCTCTCAAAACCCAATCAAAGTTGATAAGCTGGCCATCCGTTCATCTGGTGGTGCTGATGTAAAATTAGAATTGGTTTGTAACGATTTATCGATCCAATCAAGTGGTGGAAGCGATGTTGATTTAAAAGGAAGGGCTGAAAATATGTCTATCCAATCTAGTGGTGGAAGCGATATAAATGCCTACGGATTGATTACCCAATATGCCAAAGTGCACACCTCAGGCGGATCTGATGTAAACATTTATGTAGAGAAGGGCCTGGAAGCAGCTGCGAGTGGTGGTGGTGATATCCACTTTAAAGGCAATGCCGCATTGAAGAAAACATCCAACTCCAAGAGTGGGGATGTAACCAGAGTAAAATAAGTTTAGTTTTAGTTAATAATTAATTCGCTGCTTTGTGGATGCAAAGCAGCGTTTTTTTTTGATAAAAATTCTATTTTTTGAATCCTTTGTATGGGTAGTAAATGAAGTTGGCGCCCTCCGGTACAATTACAAATACACACATATAATCTTCAGGTTTTTTGTAAACCTTTAAAAAAGGATCCTTTTTTTCCTTACTGATGATACCTTTTTCTACAAACTCTTCTAAAGTAGAAGCCTGAATGGTCCAATCGGTGTTTAATTCTTCTTTATTTAAGATCAATTCTCCAATACTCACTTCATGCTGGTGTGCAATGAAAATCGGATGAGCTGAAATACCCTCAACCATAATTTCGATCGCCACTTCTTTAATCGCATCAGAATAAAACTCAAGGTCCTTTTCCAGACTAACTAAAGGACTTTCCTTTTTCTTCGGTGCGCCACTATCTTCGGGCGTTGCACTTAATAATTCTTCTCTATCCATATTATATAAAAGGATCGAATGAGCGCATTTTGAATAAATGAATATAGCATAACGCATATTCAGCCATTCTCTCCTTCACTCATTCAATCATTCAATCATTCAATTACTTACTTCAACCTCAACAACACCACGTTCTCTACGTGCTGCGTATGTGGGAACATGTCTACCGGTTTAATCCGTTCTACGTTATACTTTTCTTTAAGAAGTTCTAAATCTCTTGCTTGTGTTGCCGCATTACAACTTACATAAACAATTTTCTCGGCTTCCATCTCCAATAAGCGCTGAACCACATCTGCATGCATACCAGCCCTTGGCGGATCTGTAATAACCACGTCTGGCTTACCATGAGATGAAATAAATTCCGCTGTAAGGATATCCTTCATGTCGCCGGCATAGAAGATAGTATTATCAATTCCATTTAGTTCAGAGTTGAATTTAGCATCTTCAATAGCTGTTGGCACATATTCCACGCCTACCACCTGCTTTACTTCCCTGGCCACAAAATTTGCTATAGTACCTGCTCCGGTGTATAAATCGTACACCAATTCTCCGCCCTTAAAATCCGCGAATTCTTTGGTAATCTTGTACAGTTCGAAAGCCTGATCTGAATTGGTTTGATAAAAAGACTTTACCCCTATCTTGAAACGAATGCCATCCATTTCTTCGAAGATGTGGTCGCGACCAGCAAATACGATCACCTCCTGATCAAAGATGGTATCATTCTTCTTTTGGTTAATGATATACAATAACGAGGTTATTTGTGGAAATTCAGCTTTTAGGAAGGTCATTAATCCATCAACCTGGTTTTGCTCCGGATAGGCGAAAACCACGGCAACCATAATTTCACCAGTAGAAGAAGTACGAATAATGAGATTACGCAATACACCTTCATGATTACGCAGATCATAAAATGATAATTCATTTGTTGATGCGTATTTCCTTACGGCATTTCTGATTTGATTGGAAGGATCATCCTGCAGGTAACAGTGTTCAATATCTAAAATCTTATCAAACCGTAAAGGAACATGAAAGCCCAATGCATTCATATCAAACGCTTCGTCGCGCTCCATATCCGTTTTCTCTAACCATCTTTTATTAGAAAAAGTAAACTCCAGTTTATTGCGATAATACTTGTTTTTTACTGATCCTAAGATAGGTTCTGCAGCAGAGGTATCTATTTTACCCAAACGTTGAAGCGCAGCTTCTACATTTTTCTGTTTAAACTTCAGTTGGGAATCATAGCCCATGTGTTGCCATTTACAGCCCCCGCAGGTTCCAAAATGCTGACAAAAAGGTTCTGTTCTTAGAGCAGATTTTTGATGCAATTGTTCAATTACAGCCTCTGCAAAGTTCTTTTTCTTCTTAGTTAATCGAACATCAACTACATCTCCGGGTACGGCCTTATCTACAAAAATCACTAATTCGTCGGCTTTGCCTACTCCCTTTCCTTCCTCAGCAATGTCGATAATCTCTACATTAGGAATGATGGTAACTGTTCCTGGTTTTCTTCTACTCATTATTTTGCAAAGATAAAGTTAAAAGCTGAAAGACTAAAGTAATTCGTTAGTATAGGGAGTTAGGAAGAAAGGAACAAGGAGCAAAAAGTATCAAGTACATAGTAGCAAGTATCAGGCAGCAAGATCAGGCGCAGTGAAAGAAGAAAACAAAGGGCAACAGATAAAAAATACCAAAAGCCATAACATGCCTGACCGCCTAAATTGGTTAAAGGCGTTAAAAGAAAAAATCTTAATTCAATATACCCTATTTGATGTTAAACACAATCTTTACCGCCGAAGCCCAAAAGCCATCTAACCAATTAAAATGTAAATCGAACTTTTCATCTAGCTGAACATTAAATTCCAATATTTCTTTACTCATGACAAAAAACCTCCTCATTTTTACAATAATACCAAATTTATACCAAAAACCGAAACGGTATATATTAATATCATGTTAAATTACAACTAAAGGACAACATCCCTAACATTCCTTTTAACCGGGTATAATCAAAAAAACACCTTGACATAGTCGATTTAAGTGCGTAACTTAATATATCATTTCACATAAAAATGGAGGTTCATTATGAACGTTATCCGTAAAATTGAGCATTGGGGCGATGTTCATCATGCAAAGTGGCTAGACTACCTGCGCATCCTGCTCGGCCTCATTATCTTCGGCAAAGGTGTATCTTTCATCAGCGATACCACAACACTACAAAATTTGATTACTGAAAACAATGTGTTTGGCTTTTCCAGTATGATGATCAGTATGGCTATTCATGTGGTGGCTTTTGCGCATTTGGTAGGCGGAATACTCATCATTTTGGGATTGGTAACCCGATTTGCCGTAGTGATACAGATTCCAATTCTGATATTTGCGGTTTTCTTTGTAAACTTAACACAAGGATTTTCAATGCCCAATTCAGAACTCTGGCTTTCCGTAATCGTGCTTTTCTTGCTGATCTTGTTTTGGGTAGTTGGCTCAGGCCCTTTATCTGTTGATGAAGGCTTAAAAAACAAAACCGGAAAGCGATACGCCTAACAACAGCCATTAATTTTCTTAGTATCTTTCGCCATGAAAACGAAAGTACTAATCGCCCTGCTTTTGGTGGGATTATCTACACATGCCCAAACCCCAGTTGAAGAGGGCTTTAAGTTAACACGTGCTGGATTTAAAGAAGAAAATGCTTTTGAAACCACAAAATTTGTGGAACAATATTTTCGTGTTCCCGGAAATACAGGATTTAATGCAAGCATCCACTATGTAGAAAATATTTTAAAACAGGCAGGATTCGTTGAACAAAAAGAAAACGAATTGGAGACGCCGCTAACTTATCGTATAGAAAAGCGGGCAATGAAGCAAGCTACATGGGAACCGCTAGCAGCGAGCATTGGCATTATTGGAGAACCTATGCCACTACTTTCTTTTCAAACCAACCGCAACATGATCCCCATAAATTGCGGTTCTACACCAGCCGGTGGGGTTTCGGCTAAAGTAATTTATATTCCAAAAATTATTACGGCCGAAATAGAAAAGTTGGATTTGAAAGGAAAGATTCTTTTTTCCGAAACCAATCCTTCACGCCTGATAAATATTGCGGCCAAGGCAGGGGCCATAGGTGTGCTCGGCTATTCTATGCCCACATATACGCAGCCCGAAAAACATCAAACCTCCATTCAGTTTGGAAGTATTGGCACTGACAGTCCGATATGGGCCTTATTCCTGTCTTATGCCGCAAAGGAAAAGTTAAAAAAAGCTTGCTTAAACGGAAGCCCAAAATTAAAGGTTAATATTCAAAACAAGCGTTACCAGGCTGAAGAGTTAACCCTTGTGGCCAATGTTAAAGGAAGTGTAAATCCAGACGAGCGTTTCGTATTCAGTGCTCATGTTCAGGAACCGGGCGCAAATGATAATGCCAGTGGCGTAGGTACATTGGCAGAAATGGCCAGACTAACCGCACAATTATATCAGGAGAAGAAAATCAATCCTAAAAGAACCCTAACCTTTCTGTGGGGAGATGAAATTGTATCAACCAGAAGATACATTACTGAAGATAGCACCAGGGCAAAAGGGATTTTATGGGGAATGAGTTTGGACATGGTTGGCGAGGATACTCAAAAAACCGGCGGCTCCTTTCTAATCGAAAAAATGCCTGATCCTGCTGCCATCTGGACCAGGGGAACGGATAAGCACACTGAATGGGGCGCGGGCGATGTGACCGAGAAAGATCTTTTTCCGCATTATTTCAACGATTTTATTTTCGATATCTGCAAACAGCAAGGAAAATTTGCCAACTGGACAGTGAATTACAACCCATTTGAAGGTGGGAGCGATCATACCCCTTTCTTACAAAATAAAATTCCGGGCCTATTGATGTGGCATTTTACAGATGTTTTCTACCATACCGATAATGACCGGATTGATAAGGTTTCACCCACAGAGATGAAAAACGTAGGGATAAGTGGTTTAACAGCTGCATACGCCTTAATCTCAGCTGATGAAAGCATGGCCACGAAAGTTGTTGACCAAGTGAAATCTGATGGTTTAATCAGGCTGAAAACAGAATTTGAACTGAGTAAGAAAGCAGTTGCTGAAGGCAAATCCATATCGGATGAAAAGCATATTCTTCAAACCTGGAACAAATGGTACGTTGATGCACTCGCAACCATAAGTAAAATGCCTGTCAAAATGGAAACTACACGACTAGGTTCGGCAATTAAGATTGCAACAAATGAATTGGAGAAGCAAACCGAGGTATACCTTGAAACGTTAAAGTAACCATGCCAAAAGCAATTATTATCGGTTCAGGAATTGGTGGAATCGCTACTGCCATTAGATTAGCAGTAAAAGGTTATCAGGTTGAAGTTTTCGAAGCTAATGCTTATGCTGGCGGAAAACTGTCAGAAATTGAATTTAACGGTTTTAGGTTTGATGCCGGCCCCAGCTTGTTTACCATGCCTCAGTATGTGGATGAACTCTTCAAACTGGCCAACAAAAATCCATCTGATTATTTTCAGTACGAAAAACTATCAGAGATTTGCCGGTATTTTTATGAGGATGGACTTCGGTTAACAGCCAGTGCGAATACCCATAAATTTGCTAAAGAAATAGCAGAAAAAACCACTTCAAGTGAAAAGGAAGTGACCGATTTTCTGGCAAAAAGCAATACTATTTATCAGGTTACTCATCGGGTCTTTTTAGAAAGAACTTTACACAAAATAAAAAGCTATTTACACTGGGATACCCTAAAATCTATTTTTAGCTTCGGTCAGATCGATGCTTTCAGAACGCAAAACACTGCTAATAAACATTTTTTCAAAGACGACAGGATTGTTCAGCTTTTCAACCGTTATGCTACTTACAATGGTTCTAACCCCTATCAGGCACCTGCCACATTAAATGTAATCCCTCATTTTGAATATCATTTTGGCGCCTTTTTACCAAAAAACGGCATGTATAGCATTGTGAAGTCATTGGTAAAATTAGCCGAAGATCTAGGCGTGCAGTTTCGTTATAACCAAAAGGTAGCGGAAATTGTATATACGAAAGATGCTAAACCTAAAATATCAGGGGTTAGCGTAAACGACAGGTTTTTGCCATGCGAGCTGGTTGTTTCGAATTTGGACATCTATTTCACTTACAAGAACCTGCTACAACACTTTCCCGCTCCCGAAAAACTTTTAAAACAAGAAAGGAGCAGTTCAGCTCTCATCTTTTATTGGGGGATGGATAATTACTACAGTGATCTCGGACTTCACAACATCCTTTTCGCTTCCGATTATAAAAAGGAGTTCGATACGATTTGGCAGGAGAAAAGTATCAGCACTGATCCAACCGTATATATAAACATTACCTCCAAACAAATTAGAAAGGATGCCCCAAATGGATGTGAAAATTGGTTTGTAATGATCAATGTTCCGGCAAACGAGGGACAGGATTGGGATACACTGATTAAAGATGCCAGGACTAACATCATCAAAAAGATAAGCCGTGTGCTCAACCGAAATATTGAAAAAGATATCTTATGTGAGCGAATCCTCGACCCGAGAACAATTGAATCCAAAACCGGTTCCTATCAGGGTTCTCTATATGGAAATAGCTCAAACAATCAGTTCGCGGCCTTCTTAAGACACCCAAACTTCAGCTCAAAAATTAAGAACCTCTACTTTTGCGGAGGAAGCGTGCATCCCGGAGGAGGAATTCCGTTAGCACTTTTGTCTGCAAAAATTGTGAGCGATGAGATATGTCCAGTGATCTGATCTAAGGGCATGGGCTAAATAACCGAGGGTTGCTGCCCCTTAACAATCTCTTCTTCCAGCCTTTCAGCATCTAAATCAAACGCATTGATTACTAATTTGGCTTGTTTGTAAAATTGATCTCTTTCTTTAAGCTTAACCTGAATAAAAGCTAAAAGCTGCTCGTCATCCATGTCTTTAATAAGCGGTCGTTTTTGCCTGTTATGTAATCTCGAAACCAGTTGAGCAGGTTCCATTTGAAGATATACCGTTTCACCGTTGGCATTCATCCAGTCCATATTATCAAAAAAGCAAGGCAAACCTCCGCCCGTGGCTATCACGCAAGTTTCCGGATACGGATAGGTTTTTAGCATCTCACTTTCGAAATTCCTGAACCCCTGCTCGCCATATGCTTCAAAATATTCTGCTATTGTTTTGCCAGATTTAGTTACAATCTCGGCATCTAAATCTATAACCGGGCATTCCAGTCGATGTGCCAGCTGTTTTGCTTTAGTACTTTTACCGCAGCCCATAAATCCGATTAAAAAAACTTTCATAACAAGTGATTGCGCTTAAATATAATATAGTCTGTTACAGGAGGGACAATACCTTCTTTTTTAAACAGCGTTGCTAATTGTGCACGATGATAAGTAGAATGATTTAATAATTGAAATAAAATTTCACTAACAGTATTTTGAAACTGCTCTCCTACAGAATTTTGATAAACAATTTGCTCATCGAGTGCTCTATTGGACAGAATACGCCGTATACTTTCGAAATTGTTTGCGGAAATGATTTTAAAGTGAGTTTTAGAATGAGTTTCCCAGATTCCATAAAGGGGAACATTGCCCAATATTCTTTCTACCCAAACATGCTGAGCATTTAAAACATGGCTAAATAAACGTTCAGCCTCTGGCATATTTATTATTGCAGACTCAAAAATTGAAATAATCTTTTTATCAGCAACCTCAGTATAATTAACAATTTCTTCGAACATATGTTAAGCTAATTTGACTCTAGGATCAATGTAGGCATATAAAATATCAACCAGAATATTAATCACCACAAACACAAAAGCAATAAACAGGATTGAACCCATCACAACAGGAAAATCAGACATTTCCAATGCAGAAACTGTGACTCTACCTAAACCATTATAGCCAAAAATATATTCTACAAAAAATGAACCAGCCAATAAGGAGGCAAACCAACCCGAAATAGCTGTCACCACAGGATTCATCGCGTTTCGCAGGGCATGCTTATAAATGATAGCATTCCTACTCAACCCTTTTGCCCTTGCCGTTCGAATATAATCTTGCGCTAAAACATCGAGCATGGCACTTCTTGTAAGTTGTACAATAATGGCCAATGGCCTTAAACCTAAAGTAATCATGGGCAGCCAGAGATTCCTTAAGGTTAGTACTTCTCCTTTAAAAGGATCGTAGCTGTACAAACTTCCACTCATTTTTAGGCCGGTAAAATCACTCAACACAAAACCAAAGAGCCAGGCGATAATAATTCCTGCAAAGAAAGAAGGTGCTGAAATTCCCAGTATTGCAAATGCATTGGCCGTTTTATCAATCCACGAATCTTTATAAACAGCAGACAATACCCCGAGAAATACCCCTATTAGTGTTGCAAAAATCATGGCCGTAAAAGCCAGAATAAAAGTATTGGGTACGGTTTCCGAAAGTATAGCTGTAACGTCCCTTTTGGTTTGATAAGAACTGCGTAAATAAGGCAGTTTAAGCACCAGGCTCTGTTCTTTGAAGCGAATCAGCTGTAGGGCATGATATTTAGCTTGTGTTGTACTGTCGTTATTGATCAGGCTAACTGGCGAAAGGTCGTTTACATAAAGTACAAACTGCATAGGCTTGGATCGATCCAAACCAAATTCCTTACGCACCGCTTCCAGGGATTGTACATCTGCCCTTTGTCCCATGGTCATCCTTGCAGGGTCGCCAGGCAAAATATTAAAAAGCACAAAAACAATCAGCACAACCCCGGCCATAACCAGGAAACCGTACATGATTTTTTTTAGTGCATAATTTAACATCTATTTACTAAAATACTTTTTACTTAACTGATCGAAAGTAGGTACGTTGTGGTAATGCCATTTGTTTACCACTACACCATTTCTGAGCAATAATACGCCTGGATTTGCTCTTACCATACTCTTTAACGGAACGGCGTCCACATAGAATACCTCTGAGAAAAGATTATTTTTCTTCACGAATACTTCTGCATCCTGCGCAGAATTTGATGTTAACAGCACCGTGCGGATATTAAATTGTTGCGTAGCATTCAAAGCCAAAGCGTTTAAGTTTCCGATGGCTTTTACATTCGTATTTTTAAGGTCGTAAGCTACGAATACTAAGCTATAATAAGGATTTTCGATTAATTCCTTGGTATAGTCTGTTCCCGAAGCATCGGTGATGATTAAATCCTTAATTTTAGGTTCAAATCCTTTCTTAACTAACCTTTTTGAGGGCTCACCAACAATTTCCCAGTTGTTATCTTTCCAGATTTCTGTTTTAAGATATTCCTTATCGCTCATGTCCTTTTCAGCCTTGGTAGCCTTGTTTTTCAAGTGATACATGATCTCAAATTCATCAGGCTTTTCTCCCGGAGGAATCACCATTAATGAAGGGATGTGTGCCCCAACTTTATAGGGTAGGAAATCGATGATGGGTAAAAAGTTATAAGTATACAGTCCAAATCCCAAAGAAAGAACGGTTACGATTGCAGCGATATTGATTTGCGTACGCTCTTTTGTTACTAGTGGCTTAATGAGGTCCTTTTTAATGAAGATATATAAAATTAACACCAGGAGTACCAAATCTTTAGAGAACGATTGCCAAGGTGTAAGTGGAATGGCATCGCCAAAACAACCACAGCTGGTAACTACTTTAAATGCAGCTGAAATGAAAGTTAGCAACGTAAAAAAGATAATCAGCAGGAGTAAGCCCCAGGCCACCTTTTTACTCCAGAGGCCTAAAAGTAAAAGTACGCCTAAAATAATCTCCAATGTACACAGTAAAATGGCTATACCTGTTGCCATTCCATTTAAAAAGTTGAGGTGAAAAACCTCAAAATACTCCTGCAATTTATAGCCAAAACCCAAAGGATCATTGGCTTTGATTAAACCTGAAAAAATAAATAAAGCACCTACAAAAAATCTGGCAAAAGCAAGGAAAAAATTCTTCATTATCTATCGTACACCTAATTTTATTAAAGCAAAAACCGAATAATTCAACATGTCCTGGTAATTAGCCTTTACACCCTCCGAGGCGAGTGTTTTACCTTCGTTATCTTCTATTTGTTTAACTCTCAATATTTTCATCAGAATCAAATCTGTTAAAGAGCTAATACGCAAATCTCTCCAGGCCTCTCCATAATCATGATTTTTTGCAAACATTAAATCCCTAGTTTCCTGAACTTTCTTTTCAAAACCCTGCTCTACTTCTTCAAATGGCAGCTCATAGGGTGCATCTTCGGCCAGCTCCAGCTGCATCATGGCAATCACACAGTAGTTTATAATTCCGATATATTCTGAAGTCACATCCTCCCCTACTTTACTCACTTTTTTCTCTTCTAAAGTACGGATGCGCTGCGCTTTGATGAAGATCTGATCAGTAATAGAACTTGGCCTTAAAATGCGCCAGGCGGTGCCATAATCTTTAGTTTTTTTCAGGAATAATGATCTGCAAACTGCAATCACTTCATCAAATTCTATAGCGGTTTTTGTTTGTGTCAAAGCTGATGTATTAAGTAGTTTTAGTGTATTTTTGTATCGAAAAAACAAAAGCTAAAGATACATTTTTATAGCGAAACACAAATCCTGAATGGGTTTTATTATGTCAGAAAAAAACTTTTTCCAAGCTAAACAAAGCTTAAATATAAAAGGCAGGCTCCTTGATCTGAGCAGCCCCAAGGTGATGGGAATTTTGAATGTCACTCCTGATTCATTTTACAACAAAAGCAGAACCGAAACCATTGAAGATGCGCTAAGAAAAGTGGAACAATTTTTAAAGGAAGGTGCAACTTTTATTGATATTGGCGGGTATTCATCGAGGCCTGGTGCAAAAGATATTTCCGCTGATGAAGAACTCGAACGACTTATCCCTGTGGTAGAAAGTATTGCAAACAACTTTCCAGAAGCCATCATGTCTATTGACACTTTCAGAGCCAGGGTTGCACAAGAAACCATTCTTGCAGGCGCACACATTGTGAACGATATCGCTTCGGGAGATATGGATGATGAAATGCTTGAAACGGTAGCAAAACTTCAGGTCCCATACATTTTTATGCACATGCAGGGAACACCGCAAACCATGCAACAGGCACCAGTTTACAACAATGTACTGTTGGATATCGTGGATTATTTCTCCCGCAAAGTAGAAAAGCTTAGGGCTTTAAAAATTCACGATGTCATTTTAGATCCCGGGTTCGGCTTCGGCAAAACCATAGCACATAACTACGAATTGCTGAATAAGATGGAAGATTTTCAAATCTTTGGCCTTCCCATACTCGTAGGCTTTTCCAGAAAAGGAATGATTTATAAACCGCTTGAAATAACGGCTTCTGAAGCGCTGAACGGAACAACTGTTCTCCATACCATAGCGCTCCAAAAAGGAGCCAAGATTTTAAGGGTGCATGATGTTAAGGAGGCAGTTGAGTGTGTGAAGCTGGTTAGTTTGATGGTTTAATTGTTTAAGTGACTAACTGTTTAATTGACAAACGAACAAAAAACCTAATTTACCTTTCACTCAATATGATGAAAGTATAACCTATAAAAACAATATTAATTTACTACCTTACGGCACCTATTGTTTGATTGCATAACAAGACAACTTAAGCTCAAATTGTTATGCATATTTATTCGTTTGAAAAATTAGACGTCTGGCAAAAAGCCAGATTCTTCAGAAAAGATGTATATATTCTAACGAAGAAATTTCCTAAAGAAGAAATTTTTGGTCTGACAAGCCAAATAAAACGATCAGCAAGTAGCATTGGCGATTGCTTAGCAGAGGGTTCAAGTAGAATTACACCTAAAGATCAAGTTCATTTCTTTGCAATAGCATATGCAAGTGCGATTGAAACCATTAACCATGTTATCGGCGCTCAGGATCTCGGCTATATTACTGAAGAGGAGTATCTCAGTTTCCGCTCAAAATTGGATGAATTAAACAATAAAATTAATTCGCTGAGAAAAGCAGTATTGAAAAAATAGCATTTCTCAAATTTGCTTTGTGTATGCATAATGTTTGATTTAGTGCTCAATGTAAATCGGTAATAGTTGAATGATTCAATGTAAGATGCAACTGCAAGTATTATGCTTTCTTCTAAACTATTAGTATTACTCCCCTTAGTTTTCAAACTTGTCGTGTTCAATTAAACACCTCAGCAATTAAACAGTTAAACATACCTCAAATCAATTAAACAATATTTATTATCTTGCCTTCAATGAAAGGATTTGATTTCGATTTTCTAAAAGTATCTGTAACAGATGTGGTTGATATAGTGCTGGTAGCCTTGTTAATCTACTATGTTTATACCTTAATACGCAATACACTTGCCGTAAATTTACTGGTGGGGATGTTTATCATCACCGTCTTCTATTGGATTGTTAAAGCACTTCACATGGAGCTGTTAACTACCATCATAGAGAAATTTATGAGTGTGGGTATTATTGCGCTCATTGTTATTTTCCAGCAGGAAATTCGGCGATTTCTTTTATTAATTGGGAAAAATGCTTTTTTGCAGAAGAATAAAGCCTGGTGGGGCTATCTTTTTGGACGAAAAGAGATTGAGCGGAATAATCTTGCGCGAATTAAACCCATTATAGATGCCTGCAAAAGCATGAAGAAAACCCGGACAGGTGCGCTTATCGTTTTTGTAAAATTTTATGATGAACAGTTCTTTGCTAACAGTTGCGAAGTGGTTGATGCTAAAATTTCCAAACGTTTACTGGAAAGTATTTTTCAAAAAAACAGTCCTTTGCATGATGGTGCTGTAGTGATTTCGGAGAATAAAATTAAAAGTGCCAGCTGCATCCTACCACTAACGGATAATGATCAGCTGCCTTCTCAATTTGGCTTAAGGCATCGTGCGGGTATTGGTGTTTCAGAAACTACAGACGCCGTGGCTGTAATTATCTCTGAAGAAACAGGTGAAATTTCTTATGCAAAGCAAGGCCGTGTAAGAATGAATGTTTCTTTCGGAGAACTGGAAAAACTCCTCAACAAAGATTTTTAAAAGGCTAAGCCTAAACTAAAAAGTGCCATCCTGTTTTCAAGATGGCACTTTTTTTTATGGAGCTAAAAATAGCTTAGCAATATTGTTCAAAAGCGCCAATTAAATTATCAGCGATCATTTGAGCCGGTCTTCCTTCAATTTGGTGACGTTCAATCATGTGAACCAATTTACCGTCTTTAAAAAGCGCCATTGCAGGAGAAGATGGAGGATATGGCAACATATAATTTCTCGCCTGATCTACAGCCTCTTTTTCCATTCCGGCAAAAACGGTTACCAGTTTATCTGGGTGTTTTTCATGCGCTGCCGCAGCTCTTGCCGCCGGGCGGGCATTTGCTGCCGCACACCCACATACTGAATTCACGACCACAAAAACAGTTCCTTCGCTTTTGATAGCAGCGTCAACCTCTTGGGCATTTTTTAATTCTTCGAAACCAACGTTGGTTAATTCCTTACGCATGGGTTCAACTAAATATTCTGGATACATTATCTTGAGTTTTTTATTTACAACTTTACGGTACAAAAATAAGAAAATCGAACGGCACCTCCCGTTCGATTTATATTTTTAAGGTAAAATTAAATTTGAAATTATTGCAAGCCTTTTTCTCTTAGCATCTCTTTCATTAGTTCCGGGTCTTGTAATGCTGCCCAGCCAAAGAAAATAATAAATGCAATAATGAAAATAAGGTATAAAGCGCTTAATACCACACCAATAATCCCGCATATTTTACCTGCCTTCGCATTTTTATAAGATGGCAAAGAATACGCTCCAGGATTTAATGCATATTGTTTAATGTCTTTACCGCCCAAAATCCAGGCAATGATTCCTAGAATTAAACCCAGTACACCGTAGCAGCAGCACCCGGGAATAGAAATAATTCCTAAAACCAATGCAATTGTTGAGTTTGGTAAATTTTGTTGCCCCATACCACCGCCAAACTGTCCAAAAGGTGGAGGTTGTTGAAATGGAGGTGTGTTTCCAGGCCCGTTATTAACAGGTACTACAGGGGTTACTTCACTATTTGTAGGCTTTTCTGACTGATTTTCAAAAGGATTAGATGCGTTTTCTGACATAATTTAGCTAATAAGTTGATGAGTGTATATTTTGTAAATGTAATTGATTAAGATAATTACTGCAACACCTGCATAAACGATTTTAATTAATCGGGCCCCGTGTTCAAATTCAATTTTTAAATGTAAAAGTGTAAAAACAACGATAAAAATTAGCGGAATCGTGGCAGGATAAAGTTTAAAAGAGGTTAATAAGTCTCCTCTCAGTAAAGCCAGCACAGAGCGTTGTAATCCACAACCCGGGCAGTCAATCCCGAAAGTTGCCTTTACCGGGCAACTTAACAGGTGCCTGCCTAACCAATCGACGAGATTACAAAGCTGCAGAGCCATTCACATCTCCTATTTCTTTCACCTGACTATCTTTCCAGGATTTGTACTTTTCCAGGTCCTTTATCACTTGCTTATAAACCAGATTCAAAACAAAGATGTCATCAATAAAGCCCAGTACAGGTACAAAGTCAGGAACCACATCCACCGGAGAAAGGAAATAAATTAACCCGCCTACAATGGCCACAATAGAACGCTTGGGAATTTCGCGGTAATCGCCATTAACATAATCTTTGGCCACAGCATATAACAGTACCAGCTTCTCCCATACCCCTTCTAAATCACCACGGTTGCTGACTGCTTTTCCTAAAGCCTCCTGGATAGTGGCATTAGCCTCAGTTTTATCTTTCAAAATTACTGTAGCCCTATTTTCCGACTTCCTAAAAAAGTCTAATATCTTTTGCCTGTTTAATTTCATGCTTAGTCTTTACCTATTTAACGGCCAAAGGTGTCATAATTGTCTTCGGCATATTTGGTAAACCGATCTATCAGTTTAATGTTTTTATTTTCTATAGACGTTAATTGATCGTCAACGTTACTGGAAATAGGAATATACCACTCTACAGGATCAAAAAACTGCCTGTAAGTATCTTTCTTAAAGGCATATCCATGTCTGGCAAAAATGGTATTTTTAAGAATCTGCAGATCAAGTTTTCTTAAGTTCTTCAGATCCTGTTCCTTTAACAAATGAGCAGATGCATTCAATTTAAAAATCTGATCGGAGGCACTTCTATAAAAATCCATAGCGGCAGTATCTACTTTACCATCCTCCAGGGTATCTAACTTTTCAACAAATTTATGGTCATTCCAATCTACATAATTCGCTTCCGTTGGTAACATCAGGTTCGGATTATAAACAAACTGCCTTTTGATCAGCTTATATTCCTTTTCGGGCCATTTAAGTTCTGTTTTATAAGCATTCCATTTTCCTTTCAGGGTATCGCCTACCAGCTCAATTTCGAATCGTCCATCATACTTATGAGTACCGGGCTCATCTAAGATGAAAGTAATTTTACTCCCATCTTCAGACATCTTGCCAAACAAGGGACGATTATTTCCGGAAACGATACTTTGCGCAATAACGGTATCTTTCGTGATCTTTTTGATAATGATGTTAAGCTTTTTGATGTAATCGTAATCGCCTTCATATTCTTCTGATCCAGCATCCAGAAAATCACCAACCCAGGAGCCATAAAGCTCCTGATGTATTTCTGCTTGTGCTACTGCTGTATTCTTTTCAGTGTTGTTCTTTTTTTTAGTATCCTTACAAGCAAATAAGGTAAGACAGATTAAAGAGAGTAATAAGATGTTTTTCATTGGGTAGTTTTATTTTTAATGATCCATTCGGCTATTAACAAATTAGGTATCCATCCTAACCAGGCAATGATTTGATAAACATCTATTGGTGCGGGATGAAATAAATATACTAAAATAACTTTCCACAGACGCAAGGTAATAGCTGAAGTAGCCAGGGCAAAACTGCGGTACATAAAGCTTTGATGTCCTTTTACATTTCTTTTTAAAATTAACAGGATGGATTTAATCGTGAACCAAAACCATAGCAAGCCCAAAAGAACAAAAGATATTTTGGCAGTTAAACCCCCATTAGCAAACCAGCCAATAAATATTCCTGAGGGGGCAGCTAAAACCAATACTGTGCCTGTGTACAAATAGCCTAAAGAGCGATGTATTTTAGGATATTTAGCTAAAATATGGCTGTTAAACTGGGTAAAACCAGCAAGCAGTACAAAAATGGCACTGTAAACGTGAATGTAAAAGACCAGTAGATATCCCTTTACCCCAATTACCTCTGTTTGCTTAATCTGCAAAAAAGAAACATCACTTTGAGCCGGAATATAGCGTATGGTAATTCTGAGCATCAGCCAGAAAAAGCATGCAAAAACTAATAGCCAAATAAGACGCTTATAGCTGATGAGGTAGCGCATGATTTATTTCTTTTAGCTTTAAGCCTTTACTTTTCCCAATAGCATTTTAAACATAATAACTTGGTGGCTGATACCATTAATTTACTTAGTGTTTTCCAGCTCCTTTGTAGTAAAATATTATATTTTATGATGATTTCATCATCGCTAAAATATCTTCCACATATTTCCTTTCATTAGCCAAACGAGGCACTTTATGTTGCCCACCCAGTTTGTTCCTCGCTTTCAGCCAGTTGTAAAAAGTATTAGCTGGTGCATTGTGAACAGTAGGCCTGGCGAGTGCCATATCTTTAAATCGTTTGGCATCATAATCAGAATTGACTTCACGGAGTGTATTATCCAAAACATCTATAAACTTCTCAAAGTCATCCGGTTGTTTGCAAAACTCTATAATCCACTCATGTCCACCGGCTTCTTTCCCTTTAAAATAAATTGGACAAGCAGTATAGTCTTTAATCTCAGCACCTGTTGCAAAGCAGGCTTTAGTTAAGGCTTGCTCAGCATTATCTATGATTACCTCTTCACCAAATGCATTGATAAAGTGTTTGGTTCTTCCTGTTATTTTAATGCGATAAGGTGCAAGTGAAGTAAATTGAATGGTGTCTCCTATCATGTACCGCCACAAACCACCATTGGTAGAAATTACAATTGCATAATTTTTATGGAGCTCTACTTCTCCCAATAATAATGCCTTAGGGTTTTCTTCTGCAATATTCTCTAAAGGAACAAACTCATAAAAAATACCATAATCGAGCATGAGCAACATTTCTTCAGAATTGTCCTGATCCTGAATACCAAAGAAACCTTCTGATGCATTATAGGTTTCGAGGTAATACATATCTGCGGAGGGAATTAATTGCTTAAACTGTTCCCGGTAAGGCGTAAAGTTTACGGCACCGTGAATGTAAAGCTCTAAATTCGGCCAAACCTCCAAAAGATTACTTTTACCCGTGAGTTCTAAAACCTTTTTTGCCAAAACAATTGTCCAGGTAGGTACACCAGAAATGCTTGTTACGTTCTCATTGATCGTGGCTTCTGCCATCCGATCCATTTTTATTTCGTAATTATCCATCAGGGCGATAGACATATCAGGTGTTCGGTAATATTCGGCCCAGATGGGTAGATTTTTGATCAGAACTGCCGATAAATCACCGTAGAAGCAGTCTTCATTAAGTTGATTAACCTGATGACTTCCACCAAGCACAAGTCCTTTTCCGGTAAACATCTGATTATCCGGACGGTTATTGCAATAGATAGATAGCATATCCTTACCACCTTTAAAGTGGCATTCTTCTAAAGACTCTTGCGAAACCGGGATGAATTTGCTCCGATCGCTGGTCGTACCCGATGATTTAGCAAACCACTTAATATCAGAAGGCCAAAGGATATTTTGTTCACCATTGAGCATACGCTCGATATATGGTTTTAAAGTATCATAATTCTGGATTGGAACACGCTCCTGAAATTGTTGGGTACTTAATATCGTTTTATAATCATAAAGCTTTCCCCATTCTGTATTTTCTGCACTATCGATGAGGCTATGGAACCATTCTTCCTGAACATCATACGGGTATTTCATGAAAAGCTCAATCTGGTGGATCCGCTTTTTCATTAACCAGGTAAATATCGAGTTTACAATTGCCATGCAACTAGAATTTTTTACGCTTGAGTACGAAATTTGATCCCAAATACACCTTTCTAACCATTTCATTTTCTGCCAGAACCTCCGGAACACCTTGTTCTAAAATCTTTCCTTCAAAAAGCAAATAAGCCCGGTCAGTAATCGAAAGTGTTTCCTGTACGTTATGGTCGGTGATTAAAATTCCAATATTTTTATGTTTCAGCTTGGCCACAATACTCTGGATTTCTTCCACCGCAATCGGGTCTACCCCTGCAAAGGGCTCATCTAATAAAATAAAATTAGGATTTGCGGCTAAGGCACGGGCAATTTCGGTACGGCGGCGTTCTCCACCAGAAAGTAAATCACCACGGTTTTTACGTACCTTATGTAAACTGAATTCGTTAATGAGTTCTTCCAGTTTTTCACGTTGCTCTTCTTTACTCATATTACCCATTTCTAAAATGGCCAGAATATTTTCTTCAACGGTAAGTTTTCTGAAAACCGAGGCCTCCTGAGCCAGATAGCCTATACCTTTTTGTGCCCTGCGATACATGGCGTCTTCGGTTATATTTTCTTCTTCCAGGAAGATACGCCCCTCATTAGGCTTAATCAAGCCTACAATCATGTAAAAGGATGTGGTTTTTCCTGCTCCATTCGGGCCAAGAAGGCCAACAATTTCTCCCTGGCTTACATTGAATGACACATCGTTAACAACGGTACGTTGCTTATATTTTTTAACCAGATTTTCGGCTCTTAATATCATATATATAAATGATCCTCTTGGTTGTCACATTGAGCTTATTGAAATGTTTTTCTATAGGCTCAGAATGGCACCAGGATATATTTAATTAATTTTTATTCCTTTAATATTGA
Organism: Pedobacter sp.; assembly: GCF_965279535.1. Classification (NCBI taxonomy): domain Bacteria; kingdom Pseudomonadati; phylum Bacteroidota; class Sphingobacteriia; order Sphingobacteriales; family Sphingobacteriaceae; genus Pedobacter; species Pedobacter sp. Next base: position 3,964,137 of record NZ_OZ257244.1, on the reverse strand, counting down.
GTTGCAAACGCTTCTTATCCCGCCACACATTTTCTTCAATCGTATAACAAACAGAAAAAGGCACTTTTGGTTGTAAAAGTTTCTCAAATTCTGCTAATCCAAAAGCAATGCCCTCAAAAATAGGCGAATTTTGTTGTTTTATATTAATTTTTAAATGATTTGCCCCAACTGTCATGGCATGTTGTGTTAAATAAACATCATGGGTTACGAATACTGGTGCCATATTTTCTGGTCCGAAAGGCCCCATTTGTGCCAGCACCCTAAAAAATTTGCCATCAATCTGCGCCAACTCAATTTCGGCGTCGATTTTAATCATCGGAATAAGTAATTCATCTGCAATACTCGCCGATACAATTTCTTCGAACTTATCTGCAAATGCATCCACATTATGTTGCTGCATGGTTAAGCCAGCGGCAAATTTGTGTCCACCGTATTGATCGAGCAAATGTGCACATCCGCTTAAGGCTTCATACAAATCAAAACCGGCTACTGAACGTGCAGAACCTGCTACATGTCCGTTAGACTTAGTAAGAACGATAGTTGGACGATAATATTTCTCTGTTAAGCGGGAGGCTACAATTCCTATAACTCCTTTGTGCCAGTTTTCATTAAATACGACTGTTGTTTTCTTGTTAATCAGGATTTCGCTGTCGCCAATCAGCGCTAAAGCTTCGCGGGTAATGTCCTGATCGTACGTTTTACGTTCGGTATTTTTGAGGTTTATTTCAACACTTTGTTCTAATGCATTTCCATCGGCCTGGCAAAGTAACATGGCTACAGCATGCTTCGCATGATCTATTCTACCTGCAGCATTGATTCTTGGTCCCAGCGTAAACACTACATCGGTAATGGTATAATTTTCTGTTTTACCAGAAACCTCCATTAATGCCCGCAAGCCTTCGCATGGATTATTATTAAGCTTCTTTAAACCATAATAGGCCAAAATTCGGTTTTCACCCACTACGGGTACAATATCAGCTGCAATGCTGACCATTACAAGATCTAAATACTGGAGATATTTTTCCTTCGGAAGATCGTGTTTCTGACAATAAGCCTGTGCCAGTTTAAAACCGATACCGCAGCCGGCCAACTCTTTAAAAGGATATTCGCAATCGCTCCTTTTCGGATCAAGCACAGCAAGGGCTTTGGGAATCGCATCTCCAGGCAAGTGGTGATCACAAATGATAAAATCAATCCCAAAAGTATTTGCATAATCAATTTTATCGATGGATTTAATACCACAATCCAGGGCAATAATCAATGAAAAACCATTGGCATTAGCATAATCTATTCCTGCGGTAGAAATACCGTAGCCTTCCAGATATCTATCTGGTATGTAGTATTCGATGTTAGAAGTTAGTTGAGAAAAGAAACTGTAAGCTAGAGCCACTGATGTAGTTCCATCCACATCGTAATCTCCGTAAATGAGAATCTTCTCCCCTGTTTCAAGGGCAAGATCAATTCGTTCAATAGCTTTGTCCATATCCTTCATTAAAAAAGGATCATGAAGATGAGCAATTTCAGGTCTGAAGAAATTCCGGGCTTCTTCGAAGCTGCAAATATTTCTTTGTACTAGGATCTGAGCCAATGCCCGATCTATATTTAGTTGATCTGAAATCTCTTTTACAGTAGCATCGTTGCAACTTGATGCCAGCACCCATCTTTTTTCCATTGTCTATTTTCCGAACAGTAAATATACATTTTAATTGAATATTGGGAAATCCTCCCCAAAATTCGAAATGATATTACTTCGTATTGCCCGGATACGCTTTAAACAATGCTAATAAATGCTCTTTTTGGCTACTATACTTCGTTTCGTTAATCAGATTAACTCTTTCGTAAGGATCCCAGGAAAGATTATATAGCTCTGATAATTCCTGGTTGTCTTTTTTGGTAATCCTCAGTTTCCAGTCGCCATCTCTAACTCCTTCCAACACATAATTGTGATAATAAATTGGACGATGGGTTTTATTATAGTTCGGATCAGTTAGCAGGCCTGCAACAGATTCACCATCATAAACACGGTTTGGAAGTTTAGTTTTGGTCCACTCTGCTAATGTTGGAAAAACATCTATATTGGACAGCGGTTTGGTTAGCTGCAGATTGCTTAGGGTATGTCCCTTCCAGTAAACTATAAAGGGTACGCGATGTCCTCCCTCATAAGAAACGGCCTTTGAACCTCTGAATATTCCTGCTGAACCCACATGGTACGGCTGGGTAAAACCGTCTTCGTACATGCGTGAAGGTGCATTCGTCCATGGTCCGTTATCGCTGGTAAAGATAAAAATGGTATTATCGCCCTGACCTGAAGCCACAACCTGCTTCCATATTTCAGCTAAACCAGCATCCATATCTTCAATTACATCGCCTAATTCGCCTCCTGCAGATGTTGTTTTTCTACTGCTTTTAGCAGCAAAAGCGACGGGCAAATGCGGCATATTTTGTGCTAAATATAAAAAGAATGGCTTTTTAGCTGCTGCACTGCGTTTAATGAAATTAACAGATTCACGCGTATAAGATTTAGTTAAAATACTATCATGTGGTTTATATATCTCAGGTTTAGTATTTCTGAAAATTTTGATTACGGTATCTGTTTTAACATATGGGGAACGATAATCGTGGCTGTAAAGCATGCCATAAAATTCGTCGAATCCCTTTTTATTGGGCAAAGAAACGCCATAATCGCCCAGGTGCCATTTCCCAACCAATGCTGTGGCATAGCCTGATGTTTTAAGCATTTGTGCAATCGTCACTTCATCTTGCGGGATACCGCTTTTATCACCAGGGCCAATTGGACGTGGAAGCCCCATCCTGCTGCAATACCTGCCCGTTAACAATGATGCTCTTGAAGGTGTGCAGGTAGGAGAAGTGGTAATAAAGCTGGTTGCCTTAACGCCTTTACTTGCCATACCATCCAAAAATGGTGTTTTATTGAGTGGATTGCCATAACAGGCGATATCTGCATATCCCATATCATCTGCCAAAACAATAATAACATTTGGTTTTTGTTGCGCACTAAGCACTAAAGAGATACTGGTTAAAAATAGAAAAATGATTGATCTCGCTTTCATTGAAATAATTTGCCTGAATTTAGGAATCAAATTTTACATTCATTGCAAGTAGCCAAGCTTTTACTAAAATGATATTACATTTAGATTGTTTCGCTTAACTTTACCAACAAATTCAAAACGTAATATTTTGCAAGTACATACTTTATACGAAGGAACTTATTCGGTTGATGCAACCAAAAAATTTATTCCTTTTGACTCGGCTATACATAGTTTCAAAGACCGACCAGCTTCTTTATTCATTAATGTACAACCATTTTTAGTGGAATTGAAAAATGACCTGATCTTATTTGATACTGGTTTGGGGTTCAGTGATGACCATGGCGAGTTAATTTTACATAAAAACATCAGAAATGCAGGTTTTGACCCTACCGATGTGACCAAGGTTTTAATGTCGCATTTGCATTACGACCACGCTGGTGGGATGGTACATCAATCAGGGGATAAGATTGAACTCAGTTTTCCTGAAGCAGAATATGTGATCAACCGTGGAGAATGGGAAACGGCATTTAGCAGTACCTCTTCGTCTTACCACACAGATATTTTTGAGGTTGTGCAGCGAAATGCCCAATTAAAGTTTATTGAAGGTGATGGAAATTTAGATGAAACAATAGCATATGAATTTACCGGGGCACATTGCCCTAACCACATTGTATTTCTATTAACAGAAGGCAATAAAAAAGTTTTTTTTGGTGGGGATGTTCTGCCCGAACCGGAAGAATTGATTAAGAATTTTATCGCCAAATACGATTTCGATGGCCGCAAGGCGATGGAATTACGCAAAGCTTTTGGTAAAAGAGCTGCCGAAGAAAACTGGGAATGTTTATTCTACCACGGTAAAAGTGCTGCTACGGGTTTCGTAGAAGAAATTGAAGATGGGTTTGTTGTTAAATCTTAGTCATTTGGCAATTTTCATTAGTCATTAGTCAGTAGTTATTGGTCAGTAGTCATTGGTCATTAGTGCTGGTGCATTAGTTTGGAACGTCGAGTTGTGAGCCAGGAAAACAGTGAAAAGCATTTCCAATATCGGTACCTCATACTAACTACTTGATACTGGATACTAGCTACTTTATACTGGGTACTGGGTACTGGATACTGGATACTGGGTACTGGGTACTGGGATACTAAAACAAAAAAGGGTTTTCATTTTGCGATGAAAACCCTTTTTTGTTGAATTATTTTTAAATTATTTCGCAGCTACTAATTTCACACCGATTTCGAATTCATCGTTGATTGCTTTATCGCCAATGCTATCGAAGAATGACTTAGAACCATATTTGATGTCATATTTAGTTCTGTCAACAACGATTTTACCAGCAACAGCGCTTACAGTACCGTCTGCATTAGTAGTTACAGCTGCAGGGAAGCTTAATGGCTTAGTAATTCCTTTGATTGTTAAATTACCTGATACGGTTATTTTAGCACCTGAACCTGTAACTTTAGTAATTACGAAAGTTGAAGTTGGGAATTTGCTTGAACCGAAGAAGTCGTCTGCTTTTAAGTGCCCTTCTAATTTAGCGCTACCATCTGCATCTTTGATTGAAGTCATATCGATTACGAAAGTTCCACCGGTTACTTTCTTACCATCAACGTTTAATGATCCTGATTTTAAAGAGATAGTTCCATTGTGAGATCCTGTTACTTTTTTACCTAACCAGGTGATGGTTGATTTTGCTGCATCTACAGTATAAGTAACTGGTTTAGTAGGGTTTTTAAAAGCTGATAAAGCTACCACGGCTACTAATAAAAAAATTGAGCTGATTTTTAATTTCATTTTCTGGTTTTTTAAATTATGATACAAATATATAATTAAGGTCTATCCCTTGTTGTTGACCTATGTTAAGATTTTCAAAAATAATCGGAACTATTTCAAATCAAATTTAATGGACTATAATTTCTTAATGAGGTTTAATGGGCTGCACGTTTTAATTTTAAATTGCAGCAACCCCGAATAAAGTGTCGTACCTCACAATCCAGCTACAATCTTTTTTTAAGGGGGCGCTGTCATTAACTTAAGCTCAATCAACTTGTCAGTCTGAGCTTGTCGAAGCCCTTTAATAATTGAAAATAAAAACATTATCCTTCGACAGGCTCAGGATGAGAATGTTTTTATTTATTTCCCTGTGGCAGGGCAACCGGTACCAATAAAACTGACGCTCGTTTTCAAATAAACGATAAGATTAATACCGCTATAAAACAAAAAAGGTTTAAGATCTTTACAAAACGCCGAAACATCTTGCAAAAACCTTAAACCTTAGGCCTTTTACCTTAAAGCTAATTAAGGTACGATTTCCTCTAAATAGCTCTCTACAGGAGGGCAAGCGCAGATTAACGATCTATCGCCATGGCTATCGTTAACACGACCCACTGATGGCCAGAACTTACGTTCTAACACATAAGGAAGTGGAAACGCCGCTGTTTGACGGCTATATGCGTGATCCCATTCGTTAGCTGTAATTACCGCTACGGTATGAGGCGCATTTTTTAGTGGGTTATCTGTTTTATCCAAAGTACCGTTTTCAACTTCGGTAATTTCGTTTTTGATGGCAATTAAAGCATCGCAGAAGCGGTCTAACTCATGCTTAGGCTCAGATTCTGTAGGCTCTACCATTAAAGTACCTGCAACCGGGAATGAAACGGTTGGTGCGTGGAAACCGTAATCCATTAAACGCTTAGCGATATCGGTTACTTCGATTCCGAATGCTTTGAATGAACGGCAATCTAAAATCATTTCGTGTGCACAACGGCCTTGAGCACCAGAGTAAAGTACCGGATAATGCTCCTCTAAACGCGCTTTCATGTAGTTAGCATTCAAAATAGCATATTTAGTGGCATTGGTTAAGCCTTCGCTTCCCATCATGGCAATGTATGCATGAGAGATAATCAAAATTGAAGCTGAACCCCATGGAGCTGATGATACTGCTGAAATTGATTTTCCTTTATCGATATCTACTACTGCGTGACCTGGAAGATAAGGCACCAGGTGTGCCGCAACACCGATTGGCCCCATACCCGGACCACCTCCACCGTGAGGGATACAGAAAGTTTTGTGTAGGTTTAAGTGACAAACATCGGCTCCAATATTGGCTGGACTTGTTAAGCCTACCTGTGCGTTCATATTTGCACCATCCATATAAACTTGTCCACCATTGGCGTGGATAATTTCACAGATTTCGATAATACTTTCTTCAAATACCCCGTGTGTTGATGGGTAAGTTACCATCAAACATGAAAGGTTATCTTTATGTAATTCGGCTTTTGCCTTTAAATCTTCAACATCGATGTTTCCGTTTTCTAAAGATTTAACTACAACGATTTTCATATCAGCCATTGCTGCAGAAGCCGGGTTAGTTCCGTGTGCTGAAGCTGGAATTAATGCTACGTTACGATGGAAATCTCCTCTATCCTGGTGATAAGCACGGATAACCATTAAACCAGCATACTCACCTTGTGCACCTGCATTTGGTTGTAAGCTCATCGCTGCAAAACCAGTAATTTCACTTAACCACTTATCTAATTCGTTAAAAACTGAATAGTAACCTAAAACCTGATCGGCAGGGGCAAACGGGTGAATGCGACCGAAGTGAGACCAGGTTACCGGGATCATTTCTGAAGTTGCATTTAATTTCATGGTACAGCTACCCAAAGCAATCATAGAGTGACAAAGCGATAAATCTTTTGCCTCTAATAATTTAATATAACGCAACATTTCATGTTCTGAATGGTGCGAATTAAAAATTGGGTGTGTTAAATAAGCTGAAGTACGTTGTAATGCTTCAGGGATAACGGTTTCTACATTTTCTACAACCTCTACCTGATCGCCAGCGATAGCTTTAGTTTTAGCAAAGATCTTAGCAATTAACTGAACATCTTCAAAAGTGCTGGTTTCATCGAAAGAGATGGTAACAGTGTTGCCTACATAATTAAGGTTGATCTCATTATCTAAACAAGCTGAATGAATGCCACCTTTTAAATCGCCCAAATCAAAACGGATCGTATCGAAATAAGCAGCGTTTAATTGCTCGTATCCTAAATTTTTTAATGTAGATGCTAAACTAACCGCTAAACCATGTGTACGTTCAGCAATTGCTTTTAATCCTTTAGGACCATGATAAGCAGCGTAAAAACCTGCCATAATCGCTAAAAGCGCCTGTGCAGTACAAATGTTTGAAGTTGCTTTATCTCGGCGGATGTGTTGCTCACGGGTCTGTAGCGCCATACGCAAAGCGTAATCGCCGTGACTATCAATGGTTACACCGATAATACGACCTGGGATTGAGCGTTTGTATTCTTCTTTAGTAGCAAAGAATGCAGCATGAGGGCCACCAAATCCCATCGGAATTCCTAAACGTTGGGTAGTACCTACTACTACATCTGCACCCCACTCGCCCGGAGGCGTTAATAAGGTTAAACTTAAAATATCGGCAACAACGGTTAACTTAATATTTTGGTTGTGCAAATCTGAAGCAAAGTTTTTGTAATCGAAAACTTCACCATTTCCGGCAGGATATTGAACAATTGCACCAAAGAAATCTTCTGTAGCTACGAAATCTAAGTGATTTCCGATTACCAGTTCAATTCCATAAGGATTTGCACGGGTTTTTAAAATATCTATGGTTTGTGGAAAAATTAATTCTGATACGAAAAACTTTTTAGCTGCCTGATTTTTACGCAAGCTATATTGCATGAACATGGCTTCGGCAGCGGCTGTACCCTCATCCAACAAAGATGCATTGGCAATTTCCATTCCGGTTAAATCGATAACCATGGTTTGGAAATTTAACAGCGCCTGTAAACGGCCCTGTGCAATTTCGGCCTGATATGGCGTATATTGCGTATACCATCCCGGGTTTTCAAATACATTACGTAAGATTACACCTGGTGTAATGGTATCATAATAACCTTGACCTATAAAGCTTTTGAAAACTTTATTCAACAATGAAGTTTGTTTCAAGGTAGACAGATATTCAGTTTCTGATTTTGCAGCAGGCAAATTCAAAGGTTGTTTTAACCTAATCGCCGCCGGAACTGTTTGTTCAATTAATTCATCAATAGAATTAACGCCAACCTTTTGCAACATTGCCTCAGTATCTTCCTGATTTGGTGCAATATGACGATTCTGAAAATCTTCCTTGTAGTGGATATTTAAGCTCATGCAGTATGAATAATAAATTTGCGTGCAAAGGTAGCAAAAACGAGCTGTATTACACTATCAATCAGTGTAAAAAAGGTGTCTTATTTATACTTAAAAGCGATAAAATAGATAGATTTTATGTGTAAAGACAGAGTCAAACGTTTGTTCATTTTTCACTTTAAAAATGGTTTTATTTGGAAAGCAATGCCCGTTCTAAAATTTAAGTCTGTTCCCACCATTTACTCCAATCTATTTGCCAACCATCCAAGGCTTATCAGCGGTTGTAAAAGCAAAAAGTATTTCCGCTACTGTCGGGGTTTAAAAACACAGGATACTGCGCCAAACGACTGATCAATCAGAATCAGTTGTTCAGACCTAAAACTCAAAATTAAGCTAGCGCTGTACTTTCCATCCTTCATCTTTACTTAACTTTAGTTTATAAGTTTTGGTAATGAAGTTGCTGTTCTTGCTCGCATCTTTATCGAAAGGCTCGAAATCGGTACCAACCATTTTTAGCGAAACGGTTACTTTGGCTGTACTTGAATTTACCTGTTCAAAATCTACCGGTTTTTCATCAGATAAGACGTATTCTATTACTTTTACCGTTGCCTTGTCGCGTTCTTGCTTTAAAACAAGCGGACTAGCCTTATCGGTTAAAGTAATTTGATAAACAAAGCTACTGTCTTTAGAAAGGAATTTCTTTTTAGCTTCTTTCAAATTGAGATCAACCAACCCTTTGCTGGCTAAGGTTTTATATTTCCCTAGCTCGAACATGTCATTAGTGCTGTTAAATTTGATTTCACCAAACTTGAAGTGAGTAGTTTTATATTCTGGATTAGCTTTAAGATAGTCTGTAATTACTTCTGCGGCTTCGTCTTGATTGATGGTTGTTTTGGTTTTACATCCTGCAAAGCCGATAACAATAAGGAATAAAATATAAACAGCTAATTTTTTCATGAGTAAATGCTTTATGCTTTTTAAAGATATTTAATTTTAAGCTAATCGCAAATTGATCGCCATAGAGAATAGGATAGGAGCTTTACTTTGAACCATGTAAGACATATAAGAAAATATAAGCCTCGCCTGGTGGCCTTCGTATTAAAAATATGCACCCTACTCTGTGTCCTTGGTGCCTTTTTCTCTGTTGTGCTCTGTGGTAAAAACCACCAAAGTTAAATACGCTTACATGTATTATCTGGCAAAAAAGGAGCTTTACTTTGAACCATATAAGACATATAAGAAAATATAAGCTTAGCCTGGTGGCCTTCGTATTAAAAATATGCACCCTACGCTGTGTCCTTGGTGCCTTTTTCTCTGTTGTGCTCTGTGGTAAAAACCACCAAGGTTAAATACGCTTACATGTATTATCTGGCAAAAAAGGAGCTTTACTTTGAACCATGTAAGACATATAAGAAAATATAAGCTTAGCCTGGTGGCCTTCGTATTAAAAATATGCACCCTACTCTGTGTCTTTGGTGCCTTTTTCTCTGTTGTGCTCTGTGGTAAAAACCACCAAGGAAAATCAACTTAAATGTGCTTACATGTCTCATATGGTAAAATAGGCCTTTTACTTTAAACCATATAATTCATTTTAGAAAAAATAAGCCTCGCCTTGTAGCCTTCGTATTAAAACATGCACCCTACTCTGTGTCCTTGGTGTCTTTTTCTCTGTTGTGCTCTGTGGTAAAAACCACCAAGGTTAAATACGCTTACATGTATTATCTGGCAAAAAAGGAGCTTTACTTTAAACCATATAAGACATATAAGAAAATATAAGCTTAGCCTGGTGGCCTTCGTATTAAAAATATGCACCCTACTCTGTGTCCTTGGTGCCTTTTTCTCTGTTGTGCTCTGTGGTAAAAACCACCTAGGAAATCAACTTAAATGCGCTTACATGTCTTATCTGGTAAAAAATGCCTCGACTCTGTGGTAAAAACACCAACCCATCACCCCCGCTTCAAATACTTCAAATTGGGTAAAATCATAGCCGATAATATCACCACTACTCCTAGCCAGCGAAGAAAAGATACCTGCTCCTGGAGTACAAAACCCGCCATCATAACCGCCACTGGTAACTCAGCTGCGCTTAATATAGAACTTAAGGCGGTACCTATTCTGGGCACACCCTCTGCGTAGAACAATGGAGGAATAACCGTTCCAAAAACAGCAATAATTAATCCCCATTTGAGTAAAGTACCTGTTAATGCACCATTGTACAAAAACGATGGTGGAAAAATGATGAATATAAGGATGCAGGCTCCCGTAATCATCAATGCACTCTTTTTCAATGGCGGATATTCATTCCCTATTTTACCACTCAACATTAAAAAAGCTGCATAAGAAAGTGCCGCCAACAAGCCAAATCCAATCCCTTTTAAATTCATGCTTTGGATAGTCGCTTCAACCATTCCACTCGCCAAAACCGTCCCGCCTAAAACCAAAAGTATCGCCACAAATTGTAATCCGGTGGGTTTCTTTTTAAAGATGATGTAATCCATTAAAATACTCATCCATATAAACTGCATAAGCAGAATAATGGCTACAGAATTAGGAACAAGTTTTACCGATTGATAGTAAAATATACTCACCAGTCCTGTACTGAAACCGGCCAGAATCATTTTCCACCAGGGAGTTTTAATTATCCTTGCCTGAGCTTTATATTTTTTGGTCTGACTTTGGAAGAAAAATAACACCCAAAGAATCAAAGCCCCAAAAAACGCCTGAGCCCCTGTTACATCGCCTAAAGTATAACCTTCATGATAAGCCAGTTTTACAAAAGTGGAAAGGATGCCGAAACTGCAAGCACCGAAAAAAACAAGGAGGATTCCTTTTAGCATGGTATTTTATTTATCTGGCCACAGAAAAAAGAAAATTCATAGGGTTAATCAAGGTGCAAATAATCCTCATCAACCCTAAGCTTCAGTCTTTCTGCTTTAAGCTTTTGGCTTTCTAGGCAAGTTGTTGTAAATATTTCTGAATGGTAGTTTCCAGTCCTAAGTAAAGCGCATCACTAATTAAAGCATGGCCAATAGAAACCTCCAGCAAACCGGGGATGCTTTGGGCGAAATAATGCAGGTTATGTAAGTCCAGATCGTGGCCAGCGTTGATTCCTAAACCTAATGCATTTGCCTTATGTGCCGCTGCGATATAATTTACGATAGATTTTTCTCTATCTGCGAAGTAATTATGTGCGTATGCCTCTGTATAAAGTTCAATTCTATCTGTACCTGTTTCTGCTGCATGTTCTACCATTTCGACCACAGGATCTACAAAGATGGAAACGCGAATGCCTGCCTTCTGAAAAACAGCAACCATTTCTTTTAAATAATCTTTGTGCTTAATGGTATCCCATCCGTGATTGGAAGTAATTTGACCTTCAGCATCCGGAACTAAGGTTACCTGTGCAGGCTGATTAGCCAAAACTAAATCTACAAACTTATCTTCTTTACAGTTACCCTCAATATTGAATTCGGTAGCAATAACTGCTTTTAAATCGTAAACATCCTGATAGCGGATATGACGTTCATCAGGGCGTGGATGCACCGTAATACCTTGAGCACCGAAACGCTCACAATCTAAGGCAACCTTAACCAAATCAGGATTATTACCTCCGCGGCTGTTGCGAAGTGTAGCAATTTTATTGATGTTTACTGATAACTTTGTCATGAAGCAAAGATAATGCTTTGCCCCTGTTAATCTGAATCCTTAAAAAAATTTGACTTTTTTTTGCTCATATTTGCCTTTTAAGATCTGAACGCGCGAATGATCTAATAATTGATTGAGTGAATGAGAGATTGATTGAATGAAAGATTTGTTAATCAGATAATGGCTCAGTGAGTGAATGATTGAAAGCTATACATGAATATAAAGGACACCACATTATATAAAATCTTAATTGTCGTTATTGCAGTTGTGAGCTCATTGGCATTATTTGGCGGCATTATGGAGCCAGATTCAGCGTTGTATGCTTCCATTGCCAAAAACATGGTGTTGAGAAATGACTGGATTAACATTTATGTTCGTGGTGCAGATTGGTTAGATAAACCTCATTTAACTTTCTGGCTAGCTGCCGCATCATTCAAAGTTTTCGGCATTAATGCTTTTGCTTACAAACTCCCTTCTTTCTTATTTGGATTATTAGGCGCAGGATACCTTTATAAATTAGCGAAAGATATTTATAGCGAAAAAACAGGATTAATCAGCGCTTTGATTTTTCTGAGTTCGCTGCACATTCTAATCTCCACATTTGATGTGCGCGCAGAAGTTTATATCACTACTTTCACACTGGCAGCCATTTACCATTATTACAAAGCACATCAAGGCTCATTTTGGCATATCGTTTCAGGATCGTTCTTTGCCGCCTGTGCCATCATGATTAAAGGTATTTTTGTTTTGATCCCCGTTTTTGGAGGCTTTGTTATTTATTGGTTGCTTACCAGGCAATGGAAACAATTACTGAAACTGAAATGGTGGATTGCCATTGCATTAATTCTTCTTTTTATCATTCCGGAATTATACACGCTTTACGTTCAATTTGACCTGCATCCAGAGAAAGTTGTATTTGGAAAAACAGGCGTTTCGGGCATTAAATTTTTCTTTTGGGATAGTCAATTCGGACGTTTCTTTAACAACGGCCCAATAAAAGGAAAAGGCGACCTCAGCTTCTTTCTGCATACCACCCTTTGGGCTTTTTTACCCTGGTCGATACTTTTTTACACAGCTGTTGTAAATCTTTTCAAGAAGAAAAACAGGATAGCGTTGCCGGCAGAAAGCATCATGATCTGGACCAGTGCAGCAATCACGTTTTTATTATTTTCATTATCCAAATTTCAGTTGCCACATTATATTTTAATTATTCTACCGCAGTTTGCAATAATAACCGCTTTATATATAGAGAAGCTTAGAGAAAAAGCCATAAAATCCTTTATTAGAATACAAAATATACTATATGTATTAGTTGTGTTAGCCCTATCAGCGATCGCCGTATTTTTTAAGTTTAATTTATACTTTGTCGCAATCGGCGTGTTGATCTTAATATTTGTATCAGCATTCATGTTGTTTAAAGGTTTAAAAGTAAATACACTCCTGGCAAGAAGTACTTTCATCTCTTTAGGGTTGATGGTTTTCTTATCTGGTTTCTTTTACCCTTCTTTACTTAAATATGAATCGGGTATGCAGGCTGGCAATTGGCTAAAAGAAAACCACCCGAATGCAAAGGCTGCTGTATTGATGTATCCTGATGCTTACTCATTTGATTTTTATGCGAATGGCGAACCTCAATATTTATGGAGTTATGAGGATTTGGTAAAATGCAGCAACAAAAAAGAGCTAATTATTTATACGCCAGCCGCAGAACTGGAAAGGTTAAAAACCGAATACCATGCTGAGGTGTTAAAATCTTTTGAATACTACCACATTACAAAACTTACCGGAAAATTTATTAATGCTGAAACACGCCCTCAGGTTTTAGAGCAATTTTATCTGGTAAAACTACATTAACAATGGATTTATTCTTTCGCATCATCAAATTTGGATTAACAGGCTTCCTCGGAATGGCAATAGATTTCGGTGCCACCTGGTTGTGTAAGGAAAAAATAAAGATTAATAAGTATGTAGCCAACGCAATAGGCTTTACACTTGCGGTAACAAATAACTATCTCATTAACCGGGTATGGACTTTCCAAAGTACGAATAGCCATTGGGGAACGGAATTCAGTAAATTTTTAGTGGTGAGCTTGATTGGATTAGGCTTAAATACCATTATTATCTACTTATTCCACCAGCGTAAAAATGGAACGAATTTTTACCTGGCCAAATTCTTTGCAATTGTAATCGTATTTGTATGGAATTTCTTAGCGAATATGCTTTTTACATTCAGATAGAATGTTATTATTGGCAACTAGGTAACGTTTTTACCTACAAAATAGAAGATCACCAACCAGATTAATCCCTTAATCAGGAAGAATAGAAACCCTACAAGCCCCACCCTTTTAAACCACAATTTTACTTTTTCTTTATTCATGGAGATGATTCTCTGTAAAGATAAAAGATTTCAGCTAAATTAGAAAGATTTTAAATAAGGGGATTTGGGATGTAATACCCTAGACAAAGGCTTAAATAGTGCGCATTTAAGCACATTCAAGTTATTTCCCATGGTTAATTATTTACCACCGAGCATGCAGAGCAGAAAAGCACGGAGAACACAGCGTTTAATGCCTACCTTTCAGCACGAAGGCCACAGGGCTAGGCTTATATTTTCTTATATGTCTTACATGGTTCAAAGAAAAGCACCTGTCTTTACCATATAAAACATGCAAGAGTACGTAAGTATAATTTTCTTAGCACTTTGGCAGTATTTTCCAGGTGCTTCTCTGTGTAAACCTCTTTTTCTTTGTGGTTAACTTATAAAGATTCCTTTGATTAAGCTATTTCTTATTCGGCAGCAACTTAATTTCTTTGGCTTTGAAACGATTATTAACAATCTCTCCGGTTACTTCTGCCCTACTTACCGCATTACAGAAACCATGCTTTCCGTGCGCATCGCCAAATTCATCAATATTCTTTCCATCTACGAAATATGCCTGACCATCAATTCTTACTGCCAGATCGCAACTCTTACCCTTCAATTTGAACTGACACTCGCCACAAGCAATATCTACCACTTTATGGTTAATTTCTTTTGCTGTAGTTTTTGCTTTCTTGGGTGCTGTTTGGGCACTTGCACTGATAGCGAAAACACCAAACGCTAAGGCCATGATTATTCTCTTCATGATAATATATTTAAAGCAAATGTAGGTTTTTACCAGACAAAAGTGCTTCAACCTTTTGAAAAATAAACCTGATGGAAACGAACACGGATCCCAATATTTATCGGGAGGAGTAAAGTGTACAGCAGGACTGCATTCTGCCAAGAACTACATAATGCAGTTTTTCAAACAAAAAAATTGATACCCTGGAAAAACGGGTAAAACGCAAAAAAGGGATATGCATGCAGCACATCCCTTTTGTATATAAAACTCAAGACTCCTTAATCAGGACTCCGGAATTAATTAGTAACGATATTCGTCTGATTTGAAAGGACCTTCTACCGATACGCCGATATAATCAGCCTGGTGTTGATCTAAAACTTCTAATTCTACACCGATTTTTTCTAGGTGTAAACGAGCTACTTTCTCATCTAAATGTTTAGGCAATGTATAAACCTTGTTTTCGTATTTACCAGGGTTAGTCCAAAGCTCTAATTGTGCTAAAGTTTGGTTGGTGAATGAATTACTCATTACGAAACTAGGGTGGCCAGTTGCACAACCTAAGTTTACTAAACGACCTTCTGCCAATACAATAACATCTTTACCATCGATGGTATATTTATCTACCTGAGGTTTGATTTCTACTTTAGTATTGCCATATGCACCATTTAACCAAGCCATATCGATTTCATTATCGAAGTGACCAATGTTACAAACGATTGCTTTATCTTTTAATGCTCTGAAGTGTTTTTCGCGAACAATATCACAGTTACCTGTAGTCGTTACAACGATGTCTGCTTCTTTAATAGCGGTATCTAATCTTTTTACTTCATAACCTTCCATTGCAGCTTGTAAAGCACAAATTGGGTCAATTTCAGTAACGATAACACGTACACCTTGTGAGCTTAAAGATTCTGCAGAACCTTTACCTACATCACCATAACCGCAAACAACGGCTACTTTACCAGCCATCATCACGTCTGTAGCACGACGGATCGCATCTACTAATGATTCGCGACAACCGTATTTGTTATCGAATTTAGATTTAGTTACAGAATCGTTAACGTTAATTGCAGGCAAGTGCAATGTTCCGTTTTTCATTCTTTCATATAAGCGGTGAACACCAGTAGTGGTTTCTTCTGATAAACCTTTGATGTTAGCAATTAATTCCGGGAAACGATCAAAAACCATATTGGTTAAATCGCCACCATCATCTAAAATCATGTTTAAAGGTTGTTGCTCCGGACCGAAGTGTAAAGTTTGTTCAATACACCAGTCGAATTCCTCTTCTGTTAAACCTTTCCAGGCATAAACCTGAATACCCGCAGCAGCAATTGCAGCAGCAGCATGATCCTGAGTGGAGAAAATATTACAAGATGACCAGGTAACTTCTGCACCTAAAGCCACTAAAGTTTCAATTAAAACCGCTGTTTGGATAGTCATATGCAGACAACCTGCGATACGAGCACCTTTTAGTGGTTGCGAAGGACCGAATTCTTTACGTAAACTCATTAAACCCGGCATTTCTGCTTCGGCTAATTCGATTTCTTTACGGCCCCATTCTGCCAGTGAAATGTCCTTAACTTTGTAAGGGATGTAAGTTGTCTCTACTGATGACATAATTTCTTGTTTTTAAATGTAATGCAAAGTTACGCCATTGCTTTGTGAAAGCCAAATAATAGCGGGTGCAAGCTGGTTTACAAAATGTAATATCTGCATTAGGCGGTGGCATGGTCTATTTGTAATTTAAAAATAACTAACTTAGAATTAGATCTTATCTTTACATTTATGCAAATAGCGTCTCAATTGGTCATTGGCTTGGTTGCCTTGATTCACCTTTATATTGTTTGGTTAGAAATGTTCGCCTGGACAACCAAAGCGCCAAAGGTTTTTAGAAATTTCCCGAAGGAGCTTTTTCCACCAACAAAATCGTTGGCGGCGAATCAGGGGCTTTATAATGGATTTTTAGCCGCTGGATTGATCTGGTCTTTATTCATTTGCGATCCGGTTTGGAAACTGAACGTAGCCTTGTTTTTCTTAGGTTGTGTCTTTGTCGCCGGCGTTTATGGTGCAGCAACAGCGAGTAAGAAAATTTTAATGGTACAGAGCTTACCTGCTGCAATAGGATTGATTTTGATTCTGCTACTGAAGTTCTCCTAACATAATTACAAGTCAATATGCTGAAATGTCTTGTTCTGTTCCTGTTTTCCACGCTCAGTACTTACCTTAATAACGAGCCTCCTCCAACCATTACTCAATCTAAAATTAAAGAGGCATTGGCTTTTTGCAAGCAAAATAAAATGGATACTACCATCTGCATCATGGTAGACATGAGTAACCATTCTGGCAAGAACAGGCTTTTTGTATATAATTTCAAGAAAAATCAGGTTTTAATCGAAAGCCTTTGTGCTCATGGTGTTGGCGGTGGAAGTACGCCTTTAAAACCTGTTTTCAGTAATCAGGAAGGGAGTTACTGTACATCATTGGGCAAATACAAAGTGAAGGGCCGCTCTTATAGTAATTGGGGCATCAACATTCATTACAAAATGTATGGATTGGAAAAATCGAATAGCAATGCATTTAAACGCATAGTAGTTTTACATTCTTACACTCCGGTTCCAAATAAGGAAATCTATCCTCAAACATTATTCGGACAAAGTGCGGGTTGCCCGGTTATATCCAATGTTGCAATGAAAAAGATAGATACACTGCTTAAGGCGAAGCGTAAACCAGTATTGCTTTGGATATATAATTAAACTCCTCATTTTTTTGAAAGTTTGTATCATCACCTTATGTTTCCTTAAGAAATATTTTTTCTTAAGGAAACCTTCATCAGGGACAATCAGATTAAGTTTATTTTAGCCATACATAAAAACGGGTTGAAAAATTACAACTCCAACAACCGCTCCAAGTGGTGGTAATCAATCCCAAAATATGCTTTACTATCTTTTATTTTCTGTAAAACTGCTGCCTGCCTTTCGCTTTCTGCTTCAGGTTTAAAGTTTTCCGCTCTTTTCAGCCCCACTACCAGAACATTTTTAGGCGTATGCGCATCGGAAATAAATTCGAAAACTTTTGTTTTATAGCCAAAATATTCCAATATCAGCGCGCGGATCCCATCAGTTACCATTTCTGACTGACGCTCCAGGAAAATCCCATATTTGGTCAAAAACGTAACATCATTTTTAACTTTGTTCTTTTCTATTGCCCTTCTGATCTGCTTATGGCAGCAAGGTGCTACCACTATTAATGCTGCATTGGCTTTAATCCCTTTGTAAATTGCATCATCGGTTGCGGTATCGCAGGCATGAAGTGCGATCAACAGATTTACATCATCGGCATTATAATCCTGAATAGTACCCTGAACAAAGTTCAATTGATCAAAGTGAGAAGCCTGCGCAACCTGATTACACAAATCGACCATATCCTGACGGTATTCTACCCCAACCACTTCCGATTGCAGGTTTAGAACCGAGTGTAAATAATCATATAAAGCGAAAGTCAGATACCCCTTTCCGGAGCCCATATCAGCTACTTTTTTTATGGTTCCCGCAGGTAGCTCCTTGATTAAAGCACTTAAAATCTCAATGTAATGATTGATTTGCCGGTATTTGTCCTGTGCATTTTTGAAAACATTTCCTGCCGCATCGGTTATTTTCAATTCCTGGAGGTAAGTTTTAGATTCAGGTTTGATGAGGCGGTTTTTCGCTTTATCGTGGCTGGCAGAAGGTGCTACCGTACTTGATGCTGTGCTTTCTCTTAAAACCACTTTACCATTTTTCAGTTCTTCCAGAATGAGGTTCTTTTGAATGCTGAACAAAGTTGCGATCTTAAATCCGGCGTTCAGGTAGCGGGTTATAAGTGTTAAGCCTTCCGGAGCCAAGTAGTTTTTAACTACATCGCGCGTTTTATAGCGAAAGGTAAAAGCCAGTTTATCTTCACGTTTAATGACTACTCTCCGGATAAGAATTTGTTTGAGTGCTTCTTCCTCACCTTTATAATTACCTAAAGAAAGCTTAACAAAAGTTTGATCACCCAAACTCTCCTGTACCGTAGAAATAAATGTTGTTGCGTGTTGCTGGACTGACATGAGAAAATTTTAAAGGGCAAAGATAATCAAGTTTATTGGCACAGTTGATCTTCCCTGTAGAATGTAACAATTGAGCGACTTTATGTAGGCTGTATCAGCATATATTTGCTCACCCGTTGTGAAAAGCAGCTGTCAAAATATTCCAGGGGCAACATTTACATAATACGATTTACTAAACTCGAATGGCAGATTATTTATAATCATTCCAAAAAGCCAGCTAGGCGATTACCTTACTTTCAATTGCGCAAATTAAAGTTTAGATTAGAATTATCGTTTTATTTCTAACCATATTTCATGAGTGACTTTCAGATAAAAAAATCGCCTACTGTTTATGATGCCATTATTGTTGGATCAGGCGCAGGGGGTGGAATGGCGGCTTACGTTTTAGCGCATGCCGGACAAAAAGTTTTAATGCTCGAGGCAGGTCAATATTTCGATCCACGAATAGATGCACATCAACTAAAATGGCCATGGGAATCGCCCCGAAGAGGCGCCAGTACAGTAAGGCCTTTCGGTGATTTCGATGCTTCTTACGGTGGCTGGGAATTAGAAGGTGAACCCTATACAACCAAAAATAAAACTGAATTTGAATGGTTCAGATCGCGGATGTTAGGTGGACGCACCAATCACTGGGGAAGGATTTCGCTTCGCATGGGGCCTAAAGATTTTCAGGCAAAAGATGGCTTAACAGACGATTGGCCGATTACTTACGACGATGTAAAGCCTTTTTACGATAAAATAGACCGAATGATCGGGATTTATGGCAGTACCGAGGGGCTGGAAAATGAGCCCGATGGAATTTTTATGAAACCGCCTAAGCCTCGCCTGAACGAATTATTCATCAAAAAAGGAGCTGAAAAAGCCGGCGTTAAAGTAATTGCCGGAAGGGGTTCTGTGCTTACAGAAGCCTTACCCAACAACAGCGATCGTGCACCTTGTTTCTATTGTGGTCAGTGCGGAAGAAGTTGTAAGGTTTATGGTGATTTTTCTTCTTCGTCCTGCTTAGTAATTCCGGCAGTAAAAACAGGAAACTTAACGGTAATCACAGATGCCATGGTGCGCGAGGTTATTACGGATAAAGATGGTACTGCTAAAGGCGTTTCTTATGTAAACAGAAAAGATCTTCAGGAGTATCAGGTAAATGGAAAACTGGTTATTTTAGGGGCGAGTGCCTGCGAGTCGGCCAGAATCCTACTCAATTCTAAATCTTCTTCTCATCCAAACGGATTAGCAAATAGCAGTGGTGTGGTAGGAAAATACCTTCACGATTCTACGGGTGTTAGTGTTTCGGGATTTTTACCCCAATTAATGGATCGAAAGCGCTTCAATGAAGACGGTTTAGGTAGTGTTCATATTTACTCTCCATGGTGGCTCGACAATAAGAAACTAAATTTCCCTCGTGGCTACCACATCGAATATTGGGGCGGTATGGGTATGCCTGCTTATGGCTTTGGTGGTGGTGTTCCGCATATGAATGGCATGGTTCCAGACCGGAATGGCAAAATGAAGGAAGCCGGAGGTTATGGCAAATCCTTGAAAGATGATTACAGAAGATTTTACGGTACAACAGTGGGCATGGCTGGTAGGGGCACCGCAATTGCACGGGAAGACAACTATTGTGAAATAGATCCTAACCTAGTGGATAAATATGGTATTCCTGTATTGAGATTTCATTACAAATGGGCAAAAGAAGAAATTCTCCAGGCCAAACACATGCAGGAAACTTTCTTACACATGATGAAAGAAATGGGTGGTGTAGTAACATCAGAAATTCAAGGCCCAGAAACCAATTATGGCTTGCTTCCTCCGGGAAAAATCATTCATGAAGTAGGAACAATACGCATGGGCGATGACCCTAAGAAATCGGCTTTAAACAAATATTGCCAGGCACACGATTGCAAGAATTTATTTGTGGTGGATGCCGGACCATTTGTTCAGCAAGGCGATAAAAATGCGACCTGGACCATACTTGCGCTCTCTATGCGCACTGCAGAATACATATTGGCACAAAAGAAAAAACAAAACATTTAAAGAATTACAACATGAACAGACGTGATTCCATAAAAGCATTAGGCCTAACTGCATTAAGTACTACGGTACTGATAGATGCCTGTAAACAGCCGGAAACAAAAACAGAGGTTGCAGCCCCGGAAGAAACCGCCAAAGAAGCTGGCAGGGAAAAATGGGAACTGGACAGAGATAAAAAATTAAAATCGGAGACTTTTTTCAATAAGCATGAAATGGCTACCATTACGGTTTTGGCAGATATTATCATCCCAAAAGATGATGTCTCTGGGAGTGCTACAGATGCTAAAGTGCCAGAATTTATAGAGTTTATTGTGAAAGATATCCCTGAGCACCAGGTACCCATGCGTGGCGGCTTAAAATGGCTTGATGTATATTGTTTTAACAAATACGAGAAATCATTTATAGAGGCTTCTGAACAACAGCAAATCGCTATTATTGATGAGATTGCTTATCCTAAAAAGGCAAAGCCAGAAGTTCAGGCAGGCGTTATTTTCTTCAACCGGATGCGCGATTTAACGGCATCAGGATTTTATACCACAGAAATTGGGGTAAAGGATATTGGCTATGTTGGGAATTCACCTAATCAATGGGCAGGTGTGCCCGATGATGTTTTGAAACAATACGGCATGCAAAACGTAAAAGTTTAAATATTTTTACCTGCTCTGCATATAAAAAAAGTAAATAACACAAAGGCGCTGAAACACGAAAAATACTTATTCTATTAGTGTCTTAGCGCCTTTGTAGCTATCAGCTCAACTCCTACTCTACAATCAATATCAATCCCTTAGCTTTTCCAACCGGGATGGATTTCCCATCTGGGTAGCTACCCGGAGTTTGAAACTTATCAATCGCTGGTGCAGTAATTTTCACCTTTTCAGCTGCTAAGCCCAACTTACTCCAATCGATGCTCAGGTTAACCTTCACATCAGAATCTGCCCAACTTGCCAGGGCGATCATGGTTTTACCTTTTTTCTTGTATACGCTGGCTAAAACTTTAGGGTTATCCGTTTTTACCGGACAGTTATCACTCCAATAGCCAATCAATTCCGAATCTTTAATTCCGAAGGCATCCCAGATTCTCCATAAAGGCTTAGGGTCACTCTTCTCCGACCAGCCTAATCTACTGGTCATACCATAAATCATTCCCCTCCATTGGTTTCCATCATCCTGTAACATCTCGCCCATTAAACCAAAAGGAATACCGCTTACCTCGGTAAGGAAGAAGTCCGGATTATTTTTTTCGTAATCGAAATATTCGCCAAACCATAAACGATTCAAATAAGGGAAATGCTCCATATACAGAATCGCACTGTTGTTAAAACCATCGCTCTTATTGTACTGATTGGCTGAATGTAAATCAATAATCCCCGGGTGATTATCTTGCGTTAAAACACGCTTGATCCGTTTCATGGTGACCCGATCAAAGGCAACATCATCTAAATAAACGCCGTCAATCCCCACATTCTTTACTAACCAGTTCATTCCTTCAACATAGTAATTATGCCAACGGTTCATCCCGCTGTTAATAATAGCCGCATCTTTGATTTCAGGTACAAACCAGGCAGCAATATAATTAGAATCGATATGCTCCTGCAACCAGCTGAATCCTCCCCCATTTCCGGGAGAATACACCTCAGTACCTAAACTACGCAGGGCTGGCCATTCATAAGCATGATTGGAAAGCTCGCGCACAGTGTTGTAGATTTTCACTTTCAAACCTTTCGAATGTGCTTCGCCGATGTATCCCTTCATTTTTTTCCATTCGATAAATGGATAGTTAATCCAGGGATTGATTGGTGTAGCATGATGAATATTTACAACAGTAGCTCCATTGGATTTAATGGTATCCAGGTTTCCATATTTATGATAAAAACGATTATCCCACTGAAAGTTAGTATCAATCAGGTGGAAAGGTGTAATCAACAAATTAAAGTTGTAGTAAAGCACATCGCCTTTTTTCATGCTTCTTGCACCTGTAAAATTATCAGCTAACATAGAACTTCCCTTTACATTGATCTGGATTCCTCCTTTATTATCATTTCCCCAGGATTTAGGCAACAATAAGGGCTTCTGTAAATAAAAATTGGTATTTAATGGCCTAACATAGTTCTCATCGCGTAAATTGTAATATAAGCCCGCATTTACATTACCTATCCAAACTGCATCCTGGTTTTTATTGGCAACATCCCATTTCCACTTCACAGTATCGGGTCTCACACCTCCCTTTTCACCTAATCCCATCAGGTATTTCGTAGATCCCTTATCAAAGGGGATGTGAAAGTCAACATTACTAAACTCAACATCTTTTAGTGCAGTAACTTTAACCACATAATGAACATAGCCATCAAACTCCAAAGCACCTTCCAAATCCATCTTCAGGTTTTCAGAAGTATTGGTGGCAGTCCATTTAACTGTTCCCGCTTCTTTACCAGATATCTGAAAGTTCGTTGTGGTAAATTTCTCCTGAGTTTTTGGGGTATTGAAAAAATGAAAATGAATGGGTTCAGCTAAAATATTATTGGGTTTATCGGTATAGCCCGTCATTTCGGCGTTATACAGCGTCTGAATTTGCTTAGGAAACCCATCTGTATTAATTTCAAACCTGCGCCCTAAAAGCGAGATTACGTTGCCCTCAACTTGTAGTGGTGTGTATGGTGCAACAACAGTGTTGGATTGAGCTAAAGTAGAATTAAGCCAGGTTAAGCGGGTTTGCTTTTCAGGTTCAGCTACCCCGGCATCTGCTAAAATTGTATTACTTATGTTGAGTTTAACATCAATTACCTTTGTCTTTCCATTTGCTTTTACTGTGAATTTTCCAATATAGGATCCCGCGGTACTATTTTTTGGAACATCAACTGTTATCCACATTGGCTGAACATTTCCGGGACTAACCTGTACCGTTTTTGTTAAAGGCTTATTATCATAGCTTGTACCATTTGTATTTAAACAATTGATATATTTTGAAGAAATAACCTGGCCTGTACTTGTCCTCAGGTCGCCATAGGTGATTCTCAAATCATTTAACTTTGTAAGTGCATATACTCCCAATTGAAAAGCATAATTTTCTCCCTTGCTGGCATTTCCTGAGAAAACATTTGTGCTGCCCCGCTGTATCCAGCGGTAAGGAAGATCCTTTTGCATTTTGATTGGATACATTCTGTCTTCTGGAAATACAACAAAAGCCGCTGAGGCATATCTGGATTTAATTGCCCCTGTTTCTTTTGCAGTAGCAATAACCTCCATTGGATAGAAAGAATTAAAGGCATCTACAGACTGGATTTCTAAAACCTGGCTATTAATACTTACAGTTTTTGCTTTATTTGCCCAAGAAGAGTTTGCAGTGTTCGGTTTAAGGTATACACCCTTCGGATAATTACTCCTTCCTTCATTTTTATAGGGTAAATAATAAACAAAATACTTTCCTGTGGAGGGTGCTTCGAAGTAAATATCTGCACTTTCCCTCGTAACCTCATCGGCAATAGAATTGCTTATGGTCCTCCCTTGAGCATCCTGAATGATAATCCCTTTCAGCTCAGGGTGCACATCCCTCCTTCTCCAATCAATTTTTACATGAGCGATGCCATTGTTACCATTATATTGAACAACTGCCCTGTGATTGCCCAAAGAATCGGGATTCCAACCATTATTACCATTGGTATATTTAATAATCTGCGCATGGAGTGAAACTTGCCCTAATAAACAGAGCAAAAGAAAAAGCCTGAATTTCATTTCGAATTTGTTTTAGGCTAATTTATAGATACCCAGCGGAATTAAAGCTATGTAATGAAAAAATGAGGCAAACGTTTGTGTTTGAAAACAGGCTGATATAAAACAAAAAAAGTCCTGCTCAATGAGCAGGACTTTTAAAACTTTAAAGTAGAATAAATTATTCTCCTTTAGGCTCTTCCGTAGCTGGAGCTTCTTCAGCAGGAGCAGCTTCTGGAGCAACCTCTTCAGCAGCTTCAGCTTTTGCCTCAGCAGCTTTAGGAGCAGCAGTTTTGCTTCTACCACGACGAGTAGTTTTCTTCTCTTCTTTAGCTTCTACGTTTTTACCGTAAATTTCGTTGTAATCTACCAATTCAATTAAAGCCATTTCAGCGTTATCACCCAAACGGTTGTTTAATTTAATGATACGAGTATAACCACCTGGACGATTTGCAACTTTCTCAGCAATCTCGCGGAATAAAATAGTCACTACTTCTTTATCTTGTAAGTAAGCGAAAACTGTACGACGTGAGTGAGTAGTATCATTTTTAGACTTTGTAATGATTGGCTCAACATAAGTACGTAAAGCTTTAGCTTTTGCTAAAGTTGTAGTAATTCTTTTTGCTTTGATTAAAGATGTAGCCATGTTAGCTAACATTGCTTTTCTGTGGCTGTCGGTTCTGCCTAAGTGATTAACTTTTTTACCGTGTCTCATTGTTCTGTAATTAAGTGTATACCGTCTCTTTAATTGAGGGAATTATACACTGTGAAAAATTATTTTATATTAGTTAAGACTTTAGTAAGAAGACGATGGTCTCCGTACTAAAGACTCACGACTAATCTTACTCTTCGTCTAATTTGAATTTAGACAGGTTCATTCCGAAAGATAAACCTTTAGATTTTACAAGTTCCTGAATCTCTGTTAAAGATTTTTTACCGAAGTTTCTGAATTTTAACATATCAGCAACATCATAAGAAACTAAATCAGCTAAAGTACGGATATCAGCAGCTTTTAAGCAGTTTAACGCTCTAACTGAAAGATCCATATCCACTAATTCAGTTTTAAGGATTTTACGCATATGTAAAATTTCCTCATCAACTTCTTTAGTTTCTTCTTTGGCTTGAGATTCTAACACTAAATTCTCATCAGAGAATAACATAAAGTGTTGGATCAAGA
The DNA here is from genome assembly GCF_965279535.1 of Pedobacter sp. Lineage (NCBI taxonomy): Bacteria > Pseudomonadati > Bacteroidota > Sphingobacteriia > Sphingobacteriales > Sphingobacteriaceae > Pedobacter > Pedobacter sp. The sequence continues at coordinate 3,938,189 of NZ_OZ257244.1, read as the reverse complement.
TTTTAGCAGCTTCTTTCAATGCTTCTTCTGGGTGGATTGAACCATCAGTAGAAATATCAAGCACCAATTTCTCGTAATCCGTTTTTTGTTCTACACGGAAGTTTTCAATCGTGTATTTAACGTTTTTCATTGGTGTGTAGATCGAATCGATAGCGATAACACCTACAACAGCATCAGCAACTTTATTTTCTTCAGCAGGAACATAACCACGTCCTTTATTGATGGTTAATTCTACTTCTAAAGTAACAGATTTATCCATGTTGCAAATTACATGCTCAGGGTTTAAAACTGTAAAGTTGTTAGAGAATTTAGTGATATCACCAGCTTTAAACTGCTCCTGGCCGTTAACGATGATGAACACTTTCTCCGCATCTCCAGATTCACCAGTTTTCTTAAAACGAACTTGTTTTAAGTTTAAGATGATATCTGTTAAATCTTCTACAACACCTTTGATGGTAGAAAATTCATGAGAAACGCCAGAAAAACGAATAGTAGTAATAGCATAACCTTCTAATGAAGAAAGTAAAATTCTTCTTAAGGCATTACCAATTGTTACACCGAAACCGGGCTCTAAAGGACGAAATTCGAATGTACCATCGAAATCAGTCGATTTCTGCATGATCACTTTGTCTGGTTTCTGAAATGCTAAAATTGCCATTTATAATTTTTTAAATTCGTTATTGAATATATAGTAACATGAAAAAAGTTAATTACCCTTTGGAGGTAATTAACTAAGTCATTTATTACTTTGAGTATAACTCGATGATTAAGTTTTCCTTAATGTTTTCAGGAATCTCGTCACGTTGAGGATAAGTTAAGAACTTTCCTGATAACTGACTAGCATCCCACTCTAACCAGGCAAATTTGTTAATTGTTCTGCCTGCAACTGAGTTAGTAATTGATTCTAGTGATTTTGATTTCTCGCGAACCGCAACAACATCACCAGCTTTCAACTGATATGAAGGGATATTTACAACTTCACCATTCACGGTTACGTGTTTATGGCTAACTAACTGGCGTGCACCAGAACGGGTTGTTGCAATACCTAAACGGTAAACGGTATTATCTAAACGTGCTTCTAACAATTGTAATAAGTTATCACCTGTGATACCTGCACGAGAAGATGCTTTTTTAAACAAGTTACTGAACTGTTTTTCTAACACACCATAAGTGTATTTTACTTTTTGCTTCTCCATTAACTGGATTGCATATTCAGATTGTTTTCCTCTTCTTTTTGAAACGCCATGTTGGCCAGGAGGATAATTTTTTCTGTCTAACACCTTATCAGGACCGAAGATTGGTTCTCTGAATTTACGGGCGATTTTACTTTTTGGGCCTGTATATCTTGCCATTTTTCTTTGTTTTAAAGTATCATTCGATCTGTAACCGAAGATTCTTAGCTTTAAAAATTTTAATTAAACTCTTCTCTTTTTAGGAGGACGACATCCGTTGTGTGGAAGTGGAGTAATATCCTTGATAGATGTTACTTCGATACCAGCAACTTGTAAAGTTCTGATTGCAGACTCACGGCCTGAACCTGGACCTTTTACAAATACATCAACTTTACGTAAACCTAAATCAAACGCAACTTTACCGCAATCTGAAGCTGCCTGACCAGCTGCATAAGGCGTGTTCTTTTTAGAACCTTTGAAGCCCATTTTACCAGCTGAAGACCATGAGATAGTCTGTCCGTTGTTGTTTGTTAAGGTAACGATGATGTTGTTGAAGGTAGCATTGATATGTGCCTGACCAACAGGCTCAATTACAACGATACGTTTTTTTGTTACTTTTTTACTCTTAGCCATGTTTTTTATTACTGAATGAGAGAATGTTTAGCTGAGTGAATGAGAGAATGGTATCCATTCAATAATTCAATCACTCTACATTCAAACATTTATTTCCTATTTAGTAGCTTTTTTCTTGTTAGCAACTGTTTTTCTCTTACCCTTACGAGTACGTGAGTTGTTTTTAGTGCGCTGACCACGAGAAGGTAAACCTTTTCTGTGACGTAAACCACGGTAACAACCGATATCCATTAAACGTTTGATGTTTAATTGAACTTCAGAGCGTAAAGCACCTTCTACTTTAATCTCATCGTTAATCATTGTACGGATAGCCGATAACTCATCATCAGACCAGTCTTGTACTTTTTTGTTTAAATCGATACCTGCAGTTGTTAATATACGTTGTGCAGTTGTTCTACCTATACCATAGATATAAGTTAAACCGATCTCTCCTCTTTTGTTTCTTGGTAAATCAATACCTGAAATCCTTGCCATATTTATTTATGTTTTGAAGTAATTCCGAACGGCGGGCCACCGTTGTACGGTACATTACAATATTTTTTAATTACCCTTGACGTTGCTTATATTTAGGGTTCTTCTTGTTAATTACGTAAAGTTTTCCTTTACGGCGAATTACCTTGCAATCAGCGCTACGTTTTTTAATTGACGATCTAACTTTCATTTTATTTATATCTATAAGTGATGCGTCCCTTTGTTAAATCATAAGGAGACATCTCCAATTTTACTTTGTCACCAGGAAGAATTTTGATGTAGTGCATCCGCATCTTTCCTGAAATATGCGCAATAATCTCATGTCCGTTCTCGAGTTCTACTCTGAACATCGCATTAGATAATGCTTCTCTTATTACGCCGTCTTGTTCAATTGAGGCTTGTTTAGCCATATTTTATTGATTGTTACTTAATTAGCTGCTTCTAAACAGGGTTGCAAAATTAAATAAAAAAATTTAATTATTTATTTTTTTTGTTGTAAAACTTCTTCTATAATTGAAAAGGTTGATAAAACATCTGCCTGGCCCTTTTTTATGGCTACTGTATGTTCAAAATGTGCCGAAGGTTTATTGTCTTTACTGGTTACCGTCCAGCCATCCTTATGAAACTTAACTCCGGCTACGCCAGCATTAATCATCGGCTCTATCGCAATCACCATCCCTTCTTCAAGTTTTGGTCCGCTACCGCGTTTTCCGTAATTAGGCACTTCCGGCTTCTCGTGAAGCTTTACACCCACACCATGTCCTACTAGTTCTCTTACTACTCCGAAACCATTAGCTTCAGCGTATTGTTGCACCGCAAAACCGACATCACCAATCCGCATTCCGCTTACTGCTTTCTCTACCCCTAACTCCAGGCAACGTTTGGTTACTTCTACCAATTTTTGCTTTTCGGCATCTACCTCTCCGATTGAAAAAGTATACGCCGAATCGCCAAAATAATTGTTTTTGATTACCCCGCAGTCAACTGAAATCAAATCCCCTTCCTGTATTACATATTCACTTGGAAAGCCATGAACAACTTGCTCATTAGGCGAAATACACAAAGAGAAAGGGAAACCGTTGTAGTTTAAAAATGCAGGGATTGCTCCGTGATCACTAATAAACTCATAAGCCAGTTTATCCAAAGCCAGAGTAGTCATACCTGCTTTTATCACTTTAGCTACTTCTGCTAAAGTTTTAGAAACAAGTAAAGAACTTTCTCTTATTAACTCGATCTCTTCGAGAGATTTGTAATAAATTTTAGACATCCTTTAGAACTACAACGCTGCATTGCTACTAGCTGCAGGAACACCTGTTCTGCCAGTAACTCTACCCGTTTTCATTAAACCATCGTAGTGACGCATTAAAAGATAACTTTCAATTTGTTGTAAAGTATCTAATACTACCCCTACTAAAATTAATAATGAAGTACCACCAAAGAAGTGAGCAAATTCTTGCTTAATTCCAAACTTAACAGCCAAAGAAGGCAGAATAGCAATAATCGCTAAAAATACCGCACCTGGGAAAGTGATCTTAGAAATTACATCATCAATAAAAGTTGATGTTGCAAAACCAGGTTTAACCCCCGGGATAAAACCACCATTTTTCTTCATATCATCACTCATTTGAGTTGGGTTAACCGTAATAGCGGTGTAGAAGAAAGTAAATGCGATAATTAAAAAAGCGAATGTTAAGCTATAAGCCAACGATGTTGTATTACTGAACTGGATTAACCAAGATCCTTGTAACGAAGGCATAAGCGACATTAAAGCTCCAGGAATGAACATTAACGCTTGAGCAAAAATAATTGGCATAACACCGGCAGCATTCACTTTTAAAGGGATATACTGACGAACACCGCCAAACTGACGGTTACCAACAATTTTCTTAGCGTATTGTACAGGAACTTTACGTACACCTTGAACAATTAAAATGGTAAACATTACCACTGCAAATAAAGCAACAATCTCTAAAACCAAAGCAACAGGACCTCCGCCTTCGGCAGATGAACCTACACGTGCACTGAATTCTTGGCTGATTGCCACTGGTAAACGTGCAATAATACCTACCATGATGATAAGTGATGTACCGTTACCAATACCTTTATCCGTAATTTTCTCACCTAACCACATTACAAATAATGTACCTGCCGTTAATACAAACGTAGATAACACTAAAAACAAAGTGTTTGGTAATAAAATAGCTTCTGCAGGAACCTGAGTTTTAACGTAACCAACCGATTGAACGATGGTAATCGCTACCGTTAGGTAACGTGTAATCTGGTTCATTTTTTTTCTACCACTTTCGCCTTCTTTCTGCATTTTTTGGAAAGAAGGAACAGCAATACCCAATAGTTGCACCACAATAGATGCAGAGATATAAGGCATTACCCCCAATGCTAAAATAGATACACGAGAAAAAGAACCTCCGGCAAACATATCCAGTAAGCCTAAAAGTCCTGATTTTTCGTTATCACCTAAAGCATTCGGATCTACACCTGGTAAAACCACGTGAGATACAAAACGGTATACCAAAAGAATTAAGAGCGTAAACAAAATACGCTCTTTTAATTCTTGAATTTTCCAGATATTACTTAAAGTAGTAAATAGCTTCTTCATTTAATAATTACAATTTTACAATAGAACCACCTGCAGCTTCAATAGCTTTTTGTGCGGTTGCAGAAAACGCATGTGCTGTAACTTCTAATTTTGCTTTTACTTCACCACGACCTAAAACTTTTACTAAGTCGTTTTTAGAAGCTAAACCATGCTCTTGTAAAGCAGCGAAATCAATTTTAGTTAAATTGAATTTCTCAGCTAAGCCTTGTAAAACATCTAAGTTTACACCAACATACTCTGTACGGTTAATTGGTTTGAAACCAACTTTAGGTACACGACGTTGTAAAGGCATTTGACCACCTTCGAAACCAACTTTACTAGAGTAACCAGAACGTGAACCAGCACCTTTGTGACCACGTGTTGAAGTACCACCACGGCCTGAACCAGTACCACGGCCAATTCTCTTTCTGTTTTTTGTAGAACCTTCTGCAGGTTTTAAATTACTTAAATTCATTTTTTTGAATTTGTGTTGCCCTTCGCTTTCACTAAACAGGTACAACGATTAAACATATATAAAGGTAGTACCAGATTTTCTCCGATACTACCTTCAAATAATTATTAGATACTTTCGATTGCTACTAAATGATTCACTTTGCGAATCATACCGATAATTTGTGGAGTAGCTTCAACCTCAACACTTTGGTTTAATTTAGACAAACCCAAAGCCTGAACGGTTCTTTTTTGGCGCTCGCTTCTGTCGATAACGCTTTTGATTTGTGTTACTTTGATCTTAGCCATGATATTATCCGTTAAATACTTTGTTTAAATCTATACCACGAGTTTGAGCTACTGTATAAGCATCACGCATTTTTGTTAATGCATCAACAGTTGCTTTTACCACGTTGTGTGGGTTAGATGAACCTTTAGATTTTGCCAATACGTTATGGATACCAGCACTTTCTAATACAGCACGCATCGCACCACCAGCAATTACTCCAGTACCTACTGCAGCTGGTTTGATCAATACAAAACCGCCAGAGAATTTACCGATTTGCTCATGAGGAACAGTACCGTTTAAAACTGGAACTTTTACCAAGTTCTTTTTAGCATCATCCACTCCTTTTGCAATAGCTTCAGTTACCTCTTTTGCTTTACCTAAACCGAAACCTACAACACCGTTCTCATCACCCACTACAACAATTGCAGAGAAGCTGAAAGTACGGCCACCTTTGGTTACTTTGGCAACGCGTTGTATACTAACCAAACGATCCTTTAATTCGATATCGGTGGTTTTTACTCTTTTTATATTAATAGTTGACATCTTACTTTTTCTTCAGATTAAAATACTAAACCAGCTTCGCGGGCACCCTCTGCCAACGATTTTACACGACCGTGGTATAAATAGCCATTTCTATCGAAAACAACTTGTTTAACACCAGCTGCAATTGCTTTTTCGGCAACTAATTTACCTACAGCAACTGATTGATCGCTTTTGCTTCCAGTACCTGCAAAATCTTTAGATAATGATGATGCTGAAACTATTGTTGTACCAGTAACGTCGTTAATTACCTGAGCATAAATCCCTTTATTGCTTCTATATACAGATAACCTTGGACGCTCTTCCGAACCGGTAAGTCTTTTTCTGATCCCTTTTTTAATACGATCTCTTCTTGATAATTTTTTACCTGCCATGATTACTATTTTTTAGATGCTGATTTACCTGCTTTTCTTCTTAACACTTCACCTACAAACTTGATACCTTTACCTTTATATGGCTCTGGTGCACGTAACGAACGGATTTTCGCAGCTACCTGACCGATCAATTGTTTGTCGATACTCTCTAACATGATTTTAGGAGTCTGACCTTTTTCTGATGAAGTTGTTACTTTAATTTCTTCTGGTAATTGGAATACATAGTGGTGAGAATAACCTAAAACTAGATCCAATGTGTTACCTTGATTTGTAGCACGGTAACCAACACCTACTAATTCTTGTGTTAATTTATAACCTTCTGTAACACCAACAACCATGTTGTTAAGCAATGAGCGATATAAACCGTGTAATGCTTTGTGTTTCTTTTGTTCTGATGGACGTTGAACTGATAAAATTCCATCTTCCTGACTAACAGTGATATCTTTATCAACTGCTTGTGTTAATTCACCTTTAGGGCCTTTAACTGTTACTACGTTATCGTTAGATACAGTAATGGTAACACCTGCAGGGATTGTAATTGGGGCTTTTCCTATTCTTGACATTGTGCTGTTCTCCTAAATATTAATAAACGTGACACAATACCTCACCACCAATGTTTAATTTGGCTGCTTCTTTATCGGTCATTACACCTTTAGAAGTCGATAAGATTGCGATACCTAAACCGTTTAATACTCTTGGCATATTTTCTACGCCTGCATACTGTCTCAAACCTGGTTTACTTACTCGCACTAATGTACGAATAGCAGGAATTTTAGTTATCGGATTGTATTTCAAAGCAATTTTGATTGTACCTTGAACTGTTGTATCCTCAAATTTATAATTCGCGATGTAACCTTTATCAAAAAGTACTTTAGTAATTTCCTTTTTAAGGTTTGATGCAGGAATTTCTACAACTCTGTGGTTGGCCTTAATGGCATTCCTTACTCTTGTTAAATAATCTGCTATTGGATCTGTATTCATTATTTATTGTTTTTGATAGTGGTTTCCTGACGCTAACCCAGCGATGGGACCTGCTATCGGTTAAAATTCTGTTTCAGTATATAGACATAAGTATCAAGTATCAAGAAACCTTTAAGTCTCGATACCTGATACTCAGTACTAGCTACTTATATTACCAAGATGCTTTTTTAACACCTGGTATTTTACCGTCTAACGCCATTTCACGGAACGTTACCCTTGAGATACCAAAGGTACGCATATATCCGCGAGGACGGCCAGTTAATTTACAACGGTTGTGTAAACGTACTGGAGAAGAGTTCTTAGGTAATTTATCTAAACCTTCGAAATCACCCGCTGCTTTTAAAGCTGCACGTTTTTCAGCGTATCTAGCAACCAATTTTTGGCGCTTAACTTCGCGTGCTTTTACACCTTCTTTTGCCATTATTCTGCTGTTTTTTGATTTTTAAATGGTAATCCGAATTGTTTCAATAACTCTAAAGCCTCAACATCAGATTTGGCCGAAGTTACGAAAGTAATATCCATACCTAAAATTTTATTGATTTTATCGATATTAATCTCTGGGAAGATGATTTGCTCAGTAACACCTAATGTATAGTTACCTTGTCCGTCAAATCCTTTATCATTGATACCTTTGAAATCGCGAATACGTGGCAAAGCTACAGAGATCAAACGATCTAAGAACTCATACATATTGTTATCACGTAACGTTACACGTACACCTACTGGCATACCTTTACGTAATTTAAAGTTAGAGATATCTTTTTTAGATTGAGCCTGAACCGCTTGCTGACCAGTAATAGTGGTTAACTCAACGATAGTAGAATCTACAATCTTTTTATCAGTAACAGAAAAACGACCTACACCCTGATTGATACAGATTTTTTCCAATTTAGGAACCTGCATTACAGTTTTGTACTGGAATTTTTCTTTTAATGCATTTACAACTTCTTCTTTGTATTTGCTTTTTAATCTAGGTGTAGCCATTATTTAATTTCCTCCCCTGAAACTTTAGCAACTCTAACTAATTTACCTTCAGCGTTAGCTTTACGTCCAACACGGGTAGGTTTACCAGATTTTGGATCAACCAACATCAAGTTAGAAATATGAAGAGCGGCTTCTTTTTTAATAATACCACCGTTTGGATTAGCAGCATTTGGTTTAGTATGTTTAGACACTAAATTGATACCTTCTACAACGGCTCTGTTTTTATCTTTAAGTACTTCAAGTACTTTTCCTTGTTGACCTTTTGAATCGCCAGCAATGATTTTAACTAAATCACCTTTACGGATCTTTAATTTAACTGGTGTATTTACTTTGTTTCCCATTTTATAATACCTCCGGTGCTAATGATACAATTTTCATGAATTGTTTTTCACGTAGTTCTCTCGCAACCGGGCCAAAGATACGTGTACCGCGTGGCTCATCCTGTGCGTTCAATAATACAGCTGCATTATCGTCGAAACGGATGTAAGAACCATCTTTACGTCTGATCTCTTTCTTTGTTCTTACCACAACTGCTTTAGATACTGTACCTTTTTTTACGTTACCTGATGGTAAAGCGCTTTTTACGGTAACAACTACTTTATCTCCAATTGAAGCATAACGTTTACCAGTTCCACCTAGTACACGAATTACTAATACTTCTTTTGCGCCGCTGTTATCAGCAACGTTTAATCTTGATTCCTGTTGTACCATCTTATTTAGCCCTTTCTAAAATTTGTACCAATCTCCAGTTCTTGTTTTTACTCAAAGGACGAGTTTCCATGATTAATACCGTATCACCGATACCGCACTCATTTTTCTCATCGTGAGCCATAAATTTGGTAGTTTTCTTCACGAACTTACCATAAATCGGGTGTTTCACTTTACGTTCAACCGACACAACAACAGATTTATCCATCTTGTTGCTTACCACCAACCCGGTTCTTGTTTTTCTTAAATTTCTTTCCATTTGGACTCTAAAATTATTTAGTTTCAGTAGCTGACTCAGCTTTAACAACTCTAGTCAGTTCAGTATTTAAACGGGCTATATCTTTCCTTACTTTTGAAATACGTGAAGGATTTTCGATAGCTGAAATGGTATGAGCGAACTTTAATTTCGACAAGTTCTCTTTTTCTTCCGCAATCTTAGCTACTAATTCTTCTTTTGAAAGCCCTGTGATTTCTGAATTTTTCATTTTTATTTTTCTTTTACGATTGAGTGTAGCGGTTATAAAAACAAGTATTTACAACATTCATCTCAACACTTTACTATGCTTCTACGTAATCTCTACGTACTACAAATTTAGTTTGGATTGGTAATTTCTGTGCAGCTAAACGCAATGCTTCTTTAGCAATTTCTAAAGGAACACCTTCAGCTTCGAAAATTACACGTCCGGGTCTAACTACTGCTACCCAGTATTCAGGAGCACCCTTACCTTTACCCATACGTACCTCAGCAGGTTTTTTAGTTACCGGTTTATCCGGGAAAATCCTGATCCATACTTGTCCTTCACGTTTCATGAAACGGGTTACGGCAATACGGGCAGCCTCTATCTGGCGACTTGTGATCCAAGTTGCTTCTAAAGATTTGATACCGAAAGATCCGAATGCTAATTCAGCTCCACGAGAAGCTAAACCTTTCATTCTGCCTTTTTGCATCTTCCTGAACTTCGTTCTTTTTGGCTGTAACATTTTATTTTGTTCTAATCGTTAAACGATGTTAATTAATCAATTATTTACGAGGACCTCTGTTAGCGCCTGCGCCTCCACCTCTGTTCGCACCACCTTGACCCGGACGACCTTGGTTTCCACCACGTCTGTCACCGCCACGGTTATCTCTTCCACCACCTCTGTTATCTCTTCCACCGAATGCCGGTTTCTCTGATTGGCCTTTAGGACCGTTATTTGTTGATCCGATGTTCGGAGACAAATCACGTTTTCCATAAACTTCACCTTTACAGATCCAAACTTTAATACCTATTTTACCATAAGTAGTTAAAGCTTCAGCTAAAGCGTAGTCGATATCAGCACGTAAAGTGTGCAAAGGAACTCTTCCTTCTTTGTACTGCTCAGTACGTGCCATCTCAGCACCACCTAAACGACCAGAAGTCATGATTTTGATACCTTCAGCACCCATACGCATTGTTGATGCGATAGAAGATTTCATTGCTCTACGGAATGAGATCCTTGCTTCTAATTGTTTTGCAACACCTTCTGCAACTAATTGTGCATCAAGTTCCGGGCGTTTAATCTCGAAAATGTTAATTTGAATTTCCTTTTTAGTCAATTTCTTTAACTCTTCTTTGATTTTATCAACCTCAGCACCTGCTTTACCGATTACGATACCTGGACGAGCTGTGTGGATAGTTACAGTGATACGTTTTAACGTACGCTCAATAACTACTTTTGCAACACCGCCTTTTGCGATACGAGCAGAAAGGTATTTTCTGATTTTTTCATCCTCAACTAATTTATCGGAGTAGTTGTTGCCACCGAACCAGTTAGAATCCCATCCTTTGATGATACCTAACCTGTTACCTATTGGATTTGCTTTTTGTCCCATTTCCTGATATTAGTTTTGAGTTTCTGTATTTTTACTGTCTACGATCAAAGTTACGTGGTTAGAACGTTTACGAATTCTGTATCCACGGCCTTGAGGTGCCGGTCTCAAACGTTTAAGTTGGCGACCACCGTCTACCATTATTGTTTTAACAAATAATTGGCTTTCTTCAGGGCGAGCACCTTCATTCTTAGCTTCCCAGTTTTTAATAGCAGATAATAATAATTTCTCAACTCTTATTGCTGCTTCTTTATTGGTAAACTTTAAAATGCTTAATGCTTTCTCTACACGTTCACCTCTGATAAGATCTACAACCAAACGCATCTTACGCGGTGAGGTTGGACAATTGTTTAATTTTGCTACTGCTTCCATTGTCTAATTATTTTTTCTTTTCAGCGTGTCCTCTGAATGTACGAGTTGGAGCAAATTCTCCTAACTTGTGACCAACCATGTTTTCTGTAACATACACAGGGATAAATTTATTTCCGTTGTGTACTGCAAATGTATGACCAACAAAATCTGGTGAGATCATTGATCTGCGAGACCAAGTTTTGATTACAGTTCTTTTGCCTGAATCATTCATAGAGCTAACTTTTCTCTCTACGTTATGGTCAATATAAGGTCCTTTTTTTATCGAACGAGCCATTATTTCTTCCTTCTCTCTATGATGTAACGATTAGAATATTTCTTAAGTTCTCTGGTTTTGTAGCCTTTAGACAACACACCTTTTCTAGAACGTGGGTGACCACCTGATGATCTACCTTCACCACCACCCATTGGGTGATCGACAGGGTTCATTGCTACTGGTCTTGTTCTTGGACGACGACCTAACCAACGTTTACGACCTGCTTTACCTAATACTTCATTAGCGTGATCAGAGTTAGATACAGCTCCGATAGTTGCTAAACAAGTAACCAGGATTAAACGGGTTTCACCTGAAGGCATTTTCAAGGTAGCATATTTACCATCGCGGGCAGCTAATTGTGCATAAGCACCTGCACTACGAGCTAATTGTGCTCCTTTTCCAGGATGGATCTCTACATTGTGAATGATAGAACCTAATGGAATGTTTGATAATTTTAAAGTGTTACCTACTTCTGGAGTTGCAGTATCGCCAGAAACTAATTTCTGACCTACTTGTAAACCTTCAGGAGCGATAATATAACGCTTCTCGCCATCTGCATAATTTAATAATGCGATACGTGCAGTACGGTTTGGATCGTATTCTACAGTTGCAACTGTAGCAGGGATATCGAATTTATCGCGTTTGAAATCGATAATACGATATGATTTTTTATGACCACCACCGATGTAGCGCATAGTCATTTTACCTGAGTTGTTACGTCCACCAGACTTTTTTGATGATACAACCAATGATTTTTCGGGCTTGGTTGCTGTAATCTCCGTAAAACTAGCACCAACTCTAAAGCGGGTACCCGGAGTAACTGGTTTAAATTTTCTTAAGCCCATAGTTATTTTTAATTATTCTTAAATTAAAGATTTGCGTAATAATCTATTGTTTCACCGTCTTTTAACGTTACGATTGCTTTTTTGTATTTCGGGCTACGGCCTGAAACAAAACCTGCTTTAGTGTAACGAGATTTAGCTTTTCCATCAACAACCATGGTATTGATCGCTACGATAGTAACACCGTATAATTTCTCAATAGCTGATTTAATTTGCAATTTGTTTGCTTTATGGTTTACGCTAAATGTGAAACGGTTAGATTTCTCAGTTAAAGCTGAAGCTTTTTCGGTTAATATTGGTTTTTTTAAAATTTCCATATTACTTGGCAAATGCCTCCTCCAAAGTTTTAACAGAATCTGCAGTTAATAAAAGTTTGCCAGCGTTTAATACATCATATGTATTTAATTCTGCTGCAGTAATTACTTTAGTTTTCTGAACGTTTCTGCTTGATAAATAGATATTATTATTTTGCGAAGGTAAAACCAACAAAGTTTTCTCAGAACCTACGTTTAACGCAGCGATTAAGCTTGTATAGTTTTTAGTTTTAATTGTATCGAAGTTGAAATCTTCTAAAACTACCACGTTATTATCTTTTGCTTTGTAAGCTAAAGCTGATTTACGTGCTAATGATTTTAATTTTTTGTTCAATTTAAAACTGTAATCACGCGGCTGAGGACCGAAAACACGACCACCACCATTGAATAATGGAGATTTAATGCTTCCTGCACGTGCACCACCTGTACCTTTTTGTTTGTATAGTTTGCGAGTAGAACCTGCAATCTCATTACGTTGTTTAGATTTGTGAGTACCTTGACGTTGGTTAGCCAAATACTGTTTTACATCTAAATAAATCGCGTGGTCGTTAGGCTCGATACCGAATACCGATTCAGGAAGTTGCACCTTGGCACCTGTTTCTTTACCTGAAATGTTTAATACTTTAACTTCCATCTGACTACTTATCTAAGATTACGTAAGAACCCTTAGCTCCTGGAATGGAACCACTAACTACTAATAAGTTTTGATCAGCATAAACTTTCAAAACCTGTAAGTTTTGAATTTTCACTCTGTCTCCACCTGTTCTTCCTGCCATGCGCATTCCTTTGAATACACGTGATGGGAAAGATGATGCTCCCAATGAACCTGGGGCACGTAAACGGTTATGCTGACCGTGAGTCTGCATACCAACACCACCAAATCCGTGGCGTTTCACAACACCTTGAAAACCTTTACCTTTTGAGGTTCCTACAACATCAACAAAATCGCCTTCTGCGAATGCATCAACAGTTACCACATCACCTAAATTAAGTGCTGTTGTAAACGAGTTGAATTCTACCAGTTTGCGTTTTGGAGTTGTGTTCGCTTTAGCGAAATGGCCTTTTAACGGTTGAGTTGTGTTTTTCTCTTTAGCCTCATCATATCCTAGCTGGATTGATGAATAACCGTCTTTTTCTTCGGTTTTTACCTGTGTAACTACACAAGGCCCAGCTTCGATTACTGTACAAGGAATGTTTCTTCCTTCAGCATCGAAAATACTGGTCATTCCTACTTTTTTTCCAATAATTCCTGACATTTTATCTTTTAATTTAACACCCATCGAAGCAGTAGGGCTTCGTTCAAGGTGGTTGTACATCCCCCGAAAGGGACGGCAAAAATAGGAAAGAATTATTAATTTTCAAATAGTTAGCTAAATATTTTTTCAAATAATTTGCTGATAGATGGGAAGTTAGCTAAAAAAGTAGGCTAATGTGCCAATCCACCATTTAAACTAATGGTGATGATGGCTAAGATAATGAAGCCAATGAGCACATAGAGATAATCGCGCTCGATCAAAAAGCCGAAAAGTGCAAAAACCAGGCGAGCTATAGGCGTGAATATCAGCATTAAAACGCCAAATTGAACAACAGCATCTCCCTGAAATGTTAAAACAGACTTAAAAATAGAAGCAATTGAAGAAAACTTAGAAAGCTCTGGTTTGAAAACAGCATAATCGGTAATCACCCCTTTATTGTGGATCAGATAAATAATTCCACCAAGCAATACTATGGTCATAGAAATAATTACTCCGGCACGCAACAGCGTACCCAAAATAACCTGAATATCTCTATCATTCAAATTTTCTTTCTTTGTTTCTATCATTACATTGCCCCGCTTAAACCTTTATAAATCATCTGTAAAGCCAGAAAGATAACAACTACAGCAAATACCATCTTTAATTTATCGGTTTTAGTTTTAATTAATACTTTAGATCCAATAGTAGCGCCCGTAAGTACCCCAATACATACAGGCATCGCAATACCAGGGTCAATTTGACCCCTGTGGAGATAAACAATTGCACTGGCAGCGGCTGTAACCCCCATCATAAAATTACTGGTTGTGGTAGATACTTTAAAAGGTAAACGCATGATATTATCCATGGCAATAACCTTTAAAGCGCCACTGCCAATCCCCAATAAGCCAGAAAGGGTACCAGCAAAAAGCATCATCGAAAACCCTCCGGCAACATTTTTTACAGCATATGTGTGTGTTAGCCCCTTATCCGGGAAACTTCCATTTAGCTTGAAAAACCTGGCCAGCTTACTCGAGTCGTCCTGTGTAGAATGGTCAACTTTCTTCTTCAGCGTCATAATAGCTGAAAAAATTAAGATACAACCAAATATCACAGCAATATAATCCGGGTTAAGATAGACCGCCACAATAGCGCCACAAATCGCACCTACGGTTGTTGCAATTTCTAAAAACATCCCGATCCTGATATTCGTAATACCTTCTTTTACATAAGCTGCTGCTGAGCCCGACGAAGTTGCAATAACGGAAACAATTGATGCCCCAATCGCATAATGGATATCTACTCCCAAGGCTAGTGTTAATAAAGGAATAATGATTACCCCTCCCCCTAAACCTGTCAAAGAGCCTAAGAAACCAGCTAAAAGTGCACCAACTAATACAATTAAAGTAAACAGCAATACCGACATGCGGGCAAATATAACTGACAGTTTTTTACTAAACGAAGGATTGAATGGATAAAATAAAGTCTATATGCTATATAGAAATGATTGAATGGATAAATGATTAGAATGAGTGAATAATAGAATTAGAGAATGAGTGAATGATAGAATGAATGAATAGGCAACTGACCTAATGCCCCATGACTAACGAACTAATGACTAATTAACTAATGCCCAATAAACTAATGATTATGCGATGTGATTTTAAACGCATGTGTATCTACCTCAGCAGCGACAAGCTTCTTCCTGAGTTCGGCAACCACCTCATTGAAAAGTTCTCTAGAAACGTTATTATATTTTGCGCCGCTTAAATAGATACGAAACTGAGGTCTGAGTTTGGCCTGGGCAAGCATCATCTTTAAAGAGACAATTGAGTTCTCCAGGCTCTCACTAATCGATTCCCCTTTTTTAATCATTACACCAGTTGTTAAATCAAAGGGAACAAATCTGGAAGAGTCAATCTGTTTACGCTTCGAATAGGAATCAGGATTAACCATCTGGCCAGGATCATAAAAACGAAGGAATAGAAATGTATCAGTCGAATCACCATAATTCATCATGCTCTTCTTCATTACCGTCATCTCTTGTCCCTTATCTACCAATACAGTAACAAATTGTGCGCTATCCGGATGCTGTATGAACTTTTTGAGTTCAACACTGGTAAGGGCATGTTTTAAAGCAGGTACTTGATCTAATGCATTCTCTTCTTTGATTATAGGCAAGAGCAATACATTGATATTTTGATCATTACTATAGAGATACACGGGACCTAATGTTTTGGCGAAACTATCCAATACTAATTTGGATGCCTGAATATTTTCCTGGTACCGGCGTTCGCTATTTCGAAAAGCTGTAGTAATTTCTTTGTCCTTATTCTTTTGTATAAAATCAATCCCACAGGTTTTAATGCAAATGATTATTGAAAAGAAAAGTCCAATCGGCCAGAATATGGCTTGCTTGCCATACTTAACTTTAACCTTATTAAGCTGTGCTGAAGGGCTTTCATCTAAATTTAACATACTGTGAACTTCAGGATGAACTTTTCCAAGCTCAGCAGATTTGGCATTTCTCTCAAGGTGAAGGTATAAATCGTCTATAAAAGACCTGAATATCAGTGCATCGTTTGAAGTATTAAAAACACTGCCTACATCGCTCAAGCCCCACATTAACTTCCTCCCAGATTTCAATACGATCTTTAAGGAGGGCACGGGCGCCCCCAACCAGGCGGGATGAGGAATACGATCTACCTCTTCAAACTCTACCCTTCCAAAAAACGATGAAGTAAAACCTGCTTGATCTAAAATGATATGATCTGATCCCTTTCCTTTCTTATAAAAAAGCCATCCTCCAAAAATAAAAGGGACAAAAACGGCCAATATAAGCAGCGCTACATTAAGTAAATTAAGTAACAGCAACGCAACCATTAAGCAGAAGCCTAACACTGCACCGTATATAAAATACTTAACAGAGTTTACAACCTGAAAACAAAAAGAATAAGAGGCCATTGATTCAGATTTTTCGTTAAAGCTTATTTTCCCAGTCGTTTGATCATCTCCGCGCTTAAATCCCTTCCATCGTTCAATCGGTTAGCGAAGAAAGACTTTGCGGCTTCAAAATGGGCTTTATAACCATTGATATCTCCATATCCGATGATAGAAGCCCACTCATGCACTGCAGTGTGAAATTCAAGATCATCACCCCTGATTGATTTATCGTATAATGCCGTTTGGATTGATTCTTCCAGCATATCCTCATTTTTAAACAGGTATTCGGCAATGCCCAGGCGCAGTTTGAAAGGCGGTGTTTGACAAATTAAATTATCATAAGGATTAACGCCCATTTTATACCAGGCATACACCATACTTAGTAAACTGAGGTGAGAATTCGGTTTTTGTTTATGCTCCGCATCAGAAAGACTGAACTCCTTCATGATATTATCATCCAGGAGCAAAAGTTGCCTGCTTTCATGAAAAACAAAGTCGCGGGCAGCAAAAATCTTACTTCTAAATTCATTTTCGTTTTCACAAATCATCAGTTTGAAAAGTTCAGATTCTGCCTGCGCATAATATTTTACTTGCTTTTGGGCATAGGGATTCAAGATTGCCAAACCAGCGTATATGTGAGATTTATAGCTGAAGATCCTCAGTGTAGTCAGAATTTTAACGTTATCTATCCCTCCTGCATAAGCTGGGTTATCCCAGGGAAAAAAGCCTGCATTTTTCCAGGCAGAACCCATGCTTTCAAAACCCATGTGGGTAACGGCCTGGGTATCGGCCACAATTCTATCATGTTCCTTATAATCATCCATCTCAATGATGTTTGATTTTAGCGATTGGTAAACTTCCAATGCCTTCTGATAAACTTCATCAGTGGCCTTATGCCTTACCACAACGAGGGTTTGCCCTTCGGGACTAAAAGCCGGGCCGTGTAATGAATGGCAGGTTACAACCTGAACATCCTCAGGAAGGTATTTTTCAAAAGCAGCAATTTCAGGGTGCTTAACAGAAGTTTGACCGGAAACAATTGCTCCAAATTTAGTAGAACGTGCAAAAGTAGCAACCACTTCATCAATTTTTTCTGCTTCCACACAATAAATAATAAAATCAGATTTGCGGGAAACTTCATGTCCATCAACTAAAATCTCGATTCCTTTAGGTTCGAGCTCATTTTTTAAATCGGCAAAACGTAGTGGCATATCTGCTCCACATACCTTATATCCTGAAGCGGCGAAGGATATAGCATACAATTTGCCCATATCACCTAAGCCTATTATTCCTATTTGCATGCAACAAATGTAATCTATCGTTAATTAAATTATAATAAATCTTCGATAAAATTGTTATGTTATAAATCAAAACAAACATGTTTTCATATTTTCACATCAACATTATGCAAAAGGGCTTGAAAAGAAAATATTTAAAAACGTAGTTTTACAATAAGAACCCTATAATTTAACTATGCAAAAACCTAAACACCTTCTATTGTTTTTTCTGGCCATGTTGATTTTTAATACAACATTCGCCCAAGTTGTTAGAGACACTTCAAAAAATGCTGATCCATCGTTAAACGGACAGTACAATTTCATGTTGTCTAAATCGAAAAACTTTAATGGAGCTAGATTGATCAATCCTTCAAGGCTATCTTCACTTTGGAAAAGTGTTAATGATACGTTGAGGAAAGAACGCAAACAGCTGCAGGAAGCCAGACAACAAATTAAATCACAAAGCGAAAACATTGCCGGATTAAAAACTGAAGTATCTGGTAAAGAGAGTTCATTAGCCTCTTCCAACGCGATGGTAAACGAAATTAAGTTTCTGGGTATTTCTTTTGATAAGGGAACTTATAATACCATTGTATGGACCATTATCATTGTTCTCGCTGCAGTTTTAGCCTTTATTGTTTTTCAATCAGGCAAGTACAGAAGAGAAGCTGTTTACAGAACGCAGCTGTACCAAGAGGTAGCTGATGAGTTTCAGGCACACAAGGTGAAGGCCAAGGACAAAGAAATGAGACTTGCACGCGAGCTCCAGGATGAACGCAACAAGTGGGACGATGGTAGATTAAGATAAAAACCTTTCATTTGAAATACAGCGCCCGTTAACACCTTTAGAAGAGGATTAACGGGCGCTTTTGTACAGGGCTGTAAACAACTAGGTTTCCGATGGGAAAGATATTCCTTTAATGTTACGATACAAGTCAACAGCATATAAATCGGTCATGCCCGAAACAAAATCCAGTACACTCTGTGTGCGGGAATAAATATCAGGCAAATCAGTATGATACTGTTTTGGAATCAGTTTCACGAGCTTTTTATAATAATGCGTGTTGTTATGAATCAATGCAGGTACAAATTCCTCCAATAGCCCGGCCATAATTTTATATCCGGCTACTTCTTTCTGTATTACCGATGAGAAATTATAAATCCGTTCAATTGAAACCTTCTCGATAGCTTTCCATGCGGTTAAATAAGGCTCAGGGATTAAATCTGTCAGACTCTGATTCAAGTCTCCCCTTAATAAGCTATCCTGTTCTCTATAGAATATATCGGCACATAACCGGGTTAAGGTATTAATGGCTTTGGCCCTTAAAAGTCCGATTTTCGCATCATCATCTTCATAATCATTGATCAAACGATCTTCGATGGTTTTAGAATTGGCGAATGGCAATAAGTAACCTTTCACTTCCTCATAGGATAATATTTTTAAGCGATGGGCGTCTTCCAAATCGATAATACTGTAACAGATATCATCAGCAGCCTCTACGATGTACACTAAAGGGTGTCTTTTGTAAATCAGATGCGCTGATTCTTCCTGTTCTAACTGCAATTCATTGGCGATCTTTTTAAAAGTATCTACTTCAGATTGAAAGAAACCATATTTTTTGCGGTGAAGCAAGCCCTTTTGTTTGCCAGCAATAGACGAACAAGGGTATTTTGCGATAGAAGCCAGCGTTGAATAAGTGAGCGCATAGGCATCATTCCCTTTTCCCTTAAGCGGATGTGTTAAAATTCTAATTGCATTTGCGTTACCTTCAAAATTGATCAGATCGTGCCATTGCTCATCAGACATTTGATCTTTATACACCTTACCATCACCATCAGTAAAATAACGTGAAATGGCGGCTTCGCCCGAATGGCCAAATGCAGGATTGCCTAAATCGTGAGCTAAGGATGCCGCAGCAACAATGTTCCCCACCTCAGTTAGTAAAGGGGCATCTTTGATCAACCCTGGATTTTTTTCTTCTACGGTATTGAGGAAAATATTAGCCATTGATCTGGCCACACTGGCTACTTCTAAACTATGGGTTAAACGATTGTGTACAAAAACACTACCCGGCAAAGGAAATACCTGTGTTTTATTTTGTAATCGCCTGAATGGAGATGAAAAAATCAGCCTGTCATAGTCCCGCTGAAAATCAGATCTTGCTTTATCTGTACTTGCACCATACTGTTCCTGACCAAATCTCTTATTCGAGAGTAAATATTTCCAATCCATTTATACTAGGCTATATTAAATAAGCCGCAAGTTAAACAAAAGCCAAAAATGCCAATGAAAAATTGTGCGAAAATCCTTTAAAAGGAGATCTATTTGAAACTTTTACCTTTTCCAGGTGTTTTTCAAAAAAAGGAAGTTATGAAAACGAGTATCTATAACAAGCGGGAGCACCTGGAGGGTTATGTTGGGGAGGATAAAAAAGCTGCTGAAAAGTCGGCTGTTCAAAAAGCTTACGAACATGGAAACGATGGAAATGAAGTTACCAGTTTTGGCAGAGAGACCATTGCCAAAGAAAATGCAACTAATTTAAGGAACATGCCTGTAACTGCTAAAGATGGTTTTGACAATACAGGAACACAGGGGAAAGATTCATTAAGTGATGACGCGTATCATTCTCCAGACAAGTATCCCACAAAAGAAAGTGCAGCCAGTCATACCGGAAGCTCATCTGATGACTTCAACAATACCAATACGGCTACTCAACAAAGAGATGAGGATGAAGTATTAAATACAGGAATTTAACTTAAAAATATAAAACTATGGGCTTATTAAAATATGCATTGCTTGGAGCTGCTGCAGTTTATGGCTACCAATATGCAACGAAAAAAAGATCAACAGATGGTAAATCGTTAGTCGATGATTTTAAAGAAAAGTCTCCCGAGATAATGGATAAGATTAAAGAATTTGGACAGCAGGTGAAGAGAGATTTCAGACAGACCAGTGATCTATACTGACAGGTTCGTCTGAATTGATTGCAGATAGTCTTGATATTTATCAATAAGTAAATATCAAGACCAGTTGCCGTTTGATATAAAGATTATCAAATTTGCCAAACTATTAGAACTCGCAACGACGATTAAAACAAATCAATTAACTAATTACGAATTTGAGGGTATTTAAAAACCACTGCTTAAATTAACGCATTCTGTTGTTGAGTTTTATGATAACTCCATCTGCCGGAATATTCATAAAGTAACTAAAAAGGGATTACAACAATGTTAATCCCTTTTTAGTTATAAGTCTTTACCGCCAATGCCCTTTTGTTCATTTTTATTACGGGATGCAATATCAGCTTCCTTTATAAATTTCGTGTTTTTTAAGTGCTTTCTGATTTCGGCATTGTTGGTTTCCTGTGCTTTGGCCTGGTGCTGTTCGTCCGGCAAATCCTTTCTTTTGAAAGCAGAACTATTAACTGCGTGGCCATAAGTTGCATCATCACCATCCCATTCTATACCTTCATCCTCTTTCATTGCTTTATTCTCTTCCGATTTATTATTTTCCATGGCCTATTCTATTTATCATTTATTATTTATAACAACAGAATCATTAAAAAGGTTTATTAATTAACTAAAAATGAAATACATAACACAATTAATTTTTTCCTTTATTCTGTTTATCATGTTGTACATCGTCAACTTGGTTTTTTGTTGAGCCATTTTCTTCCCGTTCTTCAGGCGGATTGTCCATTCTTGAAAGTTCCAAAGCTGAAAACGGTGAATCCTCAACAATTTTCCCTTGCTGTTTAGCAGATGAGGGTGTTATCCCCTCTTTTTTTACCTCATCATTCATAGTACACGTTTTTATGAATAACAATAGATAAGCAACAAAGTTTAGCCACAGTATAAAAACAGGAAAGCCTCAACTTTCGTTAAGGCTTTCCTGTTTCTCTTTAAAATCTATCACACTTTGATTTCAACTTCAACACCGCTAGGTAATTCAAGTTTCATTAAAGCATCAACTGTTTTAGAGTTAGAGCTATAAATATCCAATAAACGTTTGTAAGCGCATAATTGGAATTGCTCTCTTGCTTTTTTGTTTACGTGTGGAGAACGTAATACAGTAAAGATTTTTTTCTCTGTAGGAAGTGGAATTGGACCACTTACAACTGCACCCGTAGGTTTAACAGTTTTTACGATTTTCTCAGCAGATTTATCTACTAAGTTGTAATCGTAAGATTTTAATTTAATTCTGATTCTTTGGCTCATTTTTTATTTTAATTATGATCACTGTTAGAGCTATTTATAACAGTGACCGGATTTATTTTACTTAATCTTCAGATTTAATTCTGCCTTTAGACTTAGCAATTACTTCGTCCTGAACATTTTTAGGCGCTGGCTCATAGTGATCAAATTCCATAGTAGAAGTTGCACGACCTGAAGTGATGGTACGTAACTGCGTTACATAACCGAACATTTCTGAAAGTGGAACCAATGCTTTGATAACCTGTGCACCATTACGAGTGTCCATACCTTGTAACTGACCACGACGACGGTTCATATCACCGATAACATCACCCATGTTTTCTTCAGGGGTTAAGATTTCGATTTTCATGATAGGCTCCATCAAAGCAGGTTTACATTTAGGTAAAGCTTCGCGATATGCCATACGAGCAGCAAGCTCGAATGATAAAGCATCTGAATCGACCGCGTGGAATGAACCATCGATCAAACGTACTTTCATATCAGGAAGCGGATAACCCGCTAATACACCATTAGACATTGCAGATGTGAATCCTTTTTCAACTGAAGGGATAAATTCACGAGGAATAGCACCACCTACAATTTCGTTTACGAACTGTAAACCACCTTTTTCAAAATCTGCATCAATTGGAGAGATAACAATTTTGATATCAGCAAATTTACCACGACCACCTGATTGTTTTTTGTAAACCTCACGGTGTTCAGCTGTTCCGAAAATAGCCTCTTTGTAGGCTACCTGAGGAGCACCTTGGTTAACCTCTACTTTAAATTCGCGTTTTAAACGGTCAATTAAAATATCTAAGTGAAGCTCACCCATACCAGAGATTACAGTTTGGCCAGTTTCCTGATCAGTTTGCACTCTGAAGGTAGGATCTTCTTCAGCTAATTTAGATAAGCCCATACCTAATTTATCTACGTCAGCCTGAGTTTTAGGCTCAATAGCTAAACCGATAACCGGCTCAGGGAATACCATAGATTCAAGAACGATAGGGTTTTTCTCATCACATAGTGTATCACCAGTTTTGATATCTTTAAATCCTACTACAGCAGCAATATCACCAGCAGCTACATTCGGAACTGGGTTTTGCTTGTTAGCGTGCATTTGGAAGATACGAGAAATACGCTCTTTACTTTCTGAACGGGTATTATATACATAAGAACCTGCCTCTAAGTTACCCGAGTAAACACGGATAAAACATAAACGACCTACGAATGGGTCAGTAGCAATTTTAAATGCTAAAGCTGCAAATGGCTCTTCAATGCTTGGTTTTAATAAAACTTCTTCGTTAGTATCAGGATTAGTACCTACAACACCTTCTGAATCAAGAGGTGAAGGCAATAACTCCATTACGTAATCCAACATGGTTTGAACACCTTTGTTTTTGAAAGATGAACCACAAACCATAGGTACGATTTTAGCATCTAAAACAGCTGCACGTAAAGCGTCTAAAACTTCACGCTCAGTGATGGTTTCAGGAGCTTCGAAGAATTTCTCCATTAGAGACTCATCATAATCAGCAACTGATTCTAATAATTTCTCTCTCCACTCAGCAACCTCATCCAGCATATCATCAGGGATAGGAACTTCAGTAAAGGTCATACCTTTATCGTGCTCATTCCAAACGATACCACGGTTGTTGATCAAATCAACTACACCTTTAAACTGGTCTTCAGAACCGATAGGTAATTGCAATGGAACTGCATTACTACCTAACATATCTTTAACTTGCTTAACAACTTTTAAGAAATCAGCTCCAGAACGGTCCATTTTGTTAACGAAACCAATACGGGCAACATTATAGTTGTTAGCTAAACGCCAGTTAGTTTCTGATTGAGGCTCAACACCATCAACCGCAGAGAACAAGAACACTAAACCATCTAATACACGTAACGAACGGTTTACCTCTACGGTAAAATCCACGTGTCCCGGTGTATCGATAATGTTCATGTGATAGTTCTGGCCTCTGTATTTCCAGTTAACTGTAGTTGCAGCAGAGGTAATGGTAATACCACGCTCTTGCTCTTGTGCCATCCAGTCCATTGTTGCAGCACCTTCGTGCACCTCACCAATTTTATGACTTACACCTGCATAATAAAGAATACGCTCAGTTGTTGTAGTTTTACCTGCATCAATGTGAGCTGCGATTCCAATATTTCTTGTAAATTTTAAATCTCTTGCCATTTTTTTTATTAATGAATGAATGACCGAATTTTTGAATGTTGAGTGCGTAGCACCATTCAATTATTCAGTCATTCATAATTCAATCATTTTATACTAGAATCTGAAGTGAGAGAACGCTTTGTTAGCCTCAGCCATTTTGTGCGTATCTTCTTTCTTCTTAACAGCAGCACCTTCACCTTTAGCAGCAGCTACGATTTCACCAGCTAATTTCTCTTTCATGGTTTTTTCACCACGTTTACGAGCATATAAAATTAACCATTTCATACCCAGAGCAGTTTTACGCTCAGGTCTAACCTCAGTTGGAACCTGGAAGTTAGCACCACCTACACGACGGCTTTTAACCTCTACAGCAGGCATGATGTTAGTTAAAGCACGTTTAAAGATTTCTAAACCGTTTTCACCAGCTTTTTTCTCAGCGATTTCAACAGCATCGTAAAAAATTGCATATGCGATAGATTTTTTTCCATCGTACATCATGTTATTTACAAAACGAGTAACCTGAACATCATTAAATTTTGGATCAGGAAGAATAATTCTCTTTTTTGGTTTTGACTTTCTCATTTCTAATTTCCTCCCTGATTATTTCTTTTTACCTTTTGCAGGTGCAGCAGCTGCTTGACCTGGTTTAGGACGTTTAGTACCATATTTAGAACGACGTTGGTTACGACCAGCAACACCTGATGTATCCAATGCACCACGAATGATGTGGTAACGTACACCCGGTAAATCCTTAACACGACCACCACGGATCAAAACGATCGAGTGTTCTTGCAAGTTATGACCTTCACCAGGGATGTATGCATTCACCTCTTTTCCGTTTGTTAAACGAACACGGGCTACTTTACGCATTGCTGAGTTTGGTTTTTTAGGGGTAGTGGTATATACACGTGTACATACTCCTCTTCGCTGTGGACAGCTGTCCAACGCTGGAGACTTACTCTTGAACTCCAGTGCTACTCTACCTTTTCTAACTAATTGTTGAATGGTTGGCATTGTTGCTTTTTATGTTTCTTTTTTTATTTTTTTTTCCCGTTAAAATGGTTGCTGCATAGCAAGCCCACGAAACGGACTGCAAAAGTAGAACAATTCTTTTTAAAAATCAAGGGGTTAACGTAAAAAGTTTTCTGACTGGAGTTATCCGTTAACCTTGAAAATTAATCAGTTGCAAACAATACATTAATTAACCGTATTTCTCGGATTACTGCGTTCATTCTTGGCCCCCACCTTAGTAAGCTTATAGTTGAGTGATAAATAAAAGTAGCGGGTAATGTTATTAAATCTAACATCTTCTATCCGGCTGCTGTTAATAATCCGGTCTATGCTTGTATTTTGTTTCAAAATATCGAAACCCTTTAAACTTAATGTTACTCTTCTTTGCATCAAATATTTGTTGATTCCGGCGTTAAGCAAAAAATAATTACTGTTAAACCCATCTGCTCTGCCTGCAGAACCGATATGGTCAAGATCAGCTTCTATCCGCAAGTCTTTAATAAACTCATAACTAACATTTACACTGTTAGAAAGGGTAAAGTAGCGATTATCAACTGCCGCCTCTAATGAGTTATTCACCTTGGTATAGGCTACATACGCATAAATACCAGCATTAAATTTATCGTCGATATCATAACTCCAGTTAATGTTTGGCCCTACTTCAAACCTGTTGGTAATATTTTTCTCATCGCTGATAAAGCTGGTACGGTGTTCTGTAAAGAAATTTAAACCATAATTCATCCTAAGGCCTTTCAGCTTTGCAGGCATGCCAAAAAATGTTCCGGCTCTCAAGAAATAGTTTCCATCTACATTAACTGGTTGCACATATTGAACTCCTTTCTCGTATCTGATGTTATTCCCGGTATCATCGAATGCCAAATTGTAGAGAAAATATCCATTCCAATAACGGTTATTGTCTGGACTGAAAGTATTAAAGTTCACCGAAATCCGGTGATTTTTCCTGGCTTCCAAATCCGGATTACCCAGTCTTTGATATAACGGATTCGTATTATTTTGAACAGGTTGTAAATCAGTAACCGAAGGGAGGTTAACGGTAGATCTGTAATTAATGGATAAAGTTTGATTGGCTTTGTTCTTAAAGTTAACCATTAACCTGGGTAGCAGATTGTAATAAGTTTTTTCAATTTGATTGATTTGCATCCCCCCTGTATTAAAAGTATTTGCATTTAAACCCGTTTCCTGAAGATTAACACCGAAATTATAAGTCCAATCTTTACCTGTAAAAATAAAACCTAAACCTGCAGCACTCAGGTAATTCTGGTTATCGAAAGTATTGGTAAAGCCAGGTACAATAACATCGTAACGTCCGGTGCTGGCATTATAATCAAAAGTTGCCTGAGCGGCATTAACCAGGCTTCTATTGTAAGTGTAACCAATATTAGCGCTCCATTTTGTATTCAATGGTCTGGCATAGTTCGTATTTATGGTATAAGTTTTAGACGCATTTTCCTGATTGGCCTCCTGATTAATGTTAGTGGCTGTTGGCGTACCGTTGGTATATTGGTTTAACAGAGACCTGTTTAACCAGTCTGAATTGAAAGTATTTTGAGTGGCATTAAGTCGTAATGAAACGGAGCCCTTTTTGTTGGCCATCCTCCTAAGCACACTTAGTTCACCAAATAAAGATGGCGTAACATTATGCTGGTTGTAATATTGATTTCCATCATTTGCTTTGCCTGCATCATCAAAAAAAGAATTAAAAACCCGGTTATTTATGGTGGTGGTACTGTTTAAAATGATATTTGGCCTTAAAACAATATCGGTAAGGGAATCCGGATGATATTCGGCCTTAAAATTAAAGCGATGGGCCTGGTTATCACTGTTTCTATCCGTATTATCCAAAGTTCGCAAAATATCACTGGCGCTCAAGTCCTGCACATTAGATAGCTTATTGCCTAAACCTGAAGAGAAGTAAGTAAAGTAACTTCCGCTCAAACTTAGTTTATTGTTTTTCCCCCAGGAATTACTATAATTTACACCGCCACTGTGGGTTGTGTAAAGGCCTATGGCACTATTGTCAAAAACACCGCTTCCCCCTATGGTTGTTTTACCATTGTTCACATTAATAGAAAAACTTCCTCCGGCAGGAGGGGCAAAAATATTACCGATGTTTCCGCTGCTGAAGCTATTAAGGTCATCATATCCGAAACTGGCATCATTGGTATTATTGCTCATACCTAAAACTGCGAATTGAAGATTCTTGTTAAAATGATTGGCACTTAAATAACTTCCGTATTTATCGGTAGTTCCACCCGATAAACTTGCATTTCCAAACCATCCCTTCTTCTTGTCTTCTTTAATGGTTAAGTTAAGTACTTTTTCACGTTGGCCATCATCAATGCCTGTGGCTTTTGCCTCTAAGGTTTTGCTATCGATTAACTGCACTTTAGCAATGGCATCTGCAGGAAGGTTTTTGGTCGCTGTTTTAGGATCTGTTCCGAAGAAGTCTTTTCCATCAACTGTTAAACGGGTTACTTTCTGCCCGCCAACTAAAATACTTCCATCCTTATCAACTGTTACGCCCGGCAGCTTTTTAATCAGATCCTCAACCGCAGCATTGGGTTTAGTTTTATAAGCATCGGCATTGAATTCAACCGTGTCTTTTTTCACCGTTGCCGTAGCGTATTTCCCTGTCACTGCAATATCCTTAAGCGAAATGGCATCTTCTTCAAGTTTTATAGTACCCAGAGATACCGGTTTGTTGGCTACACTAATATTTTTAAGGAGGGGTAAATAGCCAAGTACAGATATTTTTATACGGTACTCGCCGGGAACCACTTCTTTAAAGATAAATTCACCCGCCTTATTGGTCACCACCCCGAATCTTTTAGCCGAATCCGTTTTGCTGGACAATACCACGCCTGCATATTCAAGCGGTAAACCATTTTTCCGTTCGGTAACTTTTCCACTAATGGCAGGCAGTTGTGCGAAAGTCTTCGTAGATAAAATGCACAGGATAATTAATAAATACGTTTTCATAGCTAGTTAGATGTTTTTGTTGGTTTAACAGTTTTGATCTTTCAATCAATAGTTACTCCAATAAGACACCGCTATTTTGAAAATGTGACAGTGGGTGATCATTTTTTTTCAAAAAAAAGAAGAAACAGGCTGGAAAACTGAAAATTATAGATTACTTATGAAAAGTACTCAGGAATAAATCTTCTACTTTTTTACGGGCCCAGGCCGTTTTGCGTAGAAATTTCAAACTCGATTTAACACTGGGGTTATTAATAAAACACTCAAATCTAAGCATATACCCCAGCTCTGCCCAGCCATAATGTGCATGAAGATCGGTCACCATTTTTTCAAGGGTTATACCATGTAAGGGATTGTTTTTCTGCTGCTCGGCCATATGGCGAAGTTAGCAGATTTATTCTGGTTTTTAAGCAACCGCAGTTGCATCGATCTCAATCAACATACCAGGCAAAGCCAATCTTTGAACGGGAATGAGTGTATTTACAGGAAATTTAAGATCTGGCCAAATCTTTTTAGATGCTTCAATAAGTACTTCGTGCTTGGCCTCATCATAATCTACAACCAGCGTGGTCAATTTTGCGATCTGCTTCATCTCCATACCCTGGCTCTTTAAAGCGACACCTATATTCTCAAAAACGATTTGTACCTGGGTTTTAAAATCAGCACTTAATAGTCCATCAGTTTTACTCCCGCCCTGTCCGGCTACAAAAACCAATTTTGAATTTGGGCTAATGCTGGCTACATGCGAATAACCATGAGGTCTTGGATCATAAATCCCATCTGGATTTGTTATTTGTAAGGTTTCGGTTTCCATACTTACAAACATATAGCAAGCCAGCCAAAAAACCGTCGGGTTTTTGCCATAAAAAAAGCCATTTGAACACGAAAATTCAAATGGCTCTTTTAAAATCTTTAATGATTAATTTCCTGAGGCAGTCCAGGTATTATTATCTGCATTCGAATCAGGAAGAACTTTATTTGGGTCTAAAGTTACCGAAACCACTTCTTCTGTTGTTGGATAACGTACTACCCAGGTATTGCTTTTCATCCATGCATCAACCGGAACTTTTACGATTTCAGTTTTACCGCTTTTGGTTTTAACCTGAAGGATGATTGGCATTGGCATTTTCTCTAAGTTAAGTACCTGAATGGCATACCCTGTAGTGTTACCATTTGTTTTAATGGGTTGCACATTACCAATGGCCTGATCCATTTTCCAGCTGTTCAAGAACCAGCTTCTCCAGAACCAGGCAAGGTCCTCTCCTGCTGCATTTTCCATAGAACGGAAAAAGTCGAAAGGTGTTGGATGTTTAAATGCCCAGTTTTTGATGTACTGACGGAAAGCATAATCGAAACGGTCCTGACCCAGTACCTGATCTCTTAAAATATCCAGTCCCCATCCTGGTTTTGAATAAAGGTTAACACCAATATTAGGTTCCATCATTTCATCAGGCATTTGCATGATATTTTCATAACGTGGGTTACCAATTACCTGCTTACCTATTGCATGCATATCCGTAACACCCTGTTTGTATTCTCCGTTGTTAAAGTTCTCAGAAGAAATTCCGTTGATAAAAGTATTGAAGCCTTCATCCATCCAGCCATATTTACGTTCGTTAGAACCTACAATCATTGGGAACCAGGTGTGGCCAAATTCGTGATCAATTACCCCCCATGCGCTTCCATTTTTGGCTTTCCAACCACAGAAAACAATGCCGGGATATTCCATTCCACCAATGTTTGTGGCAACGTTAACCGCCATTGGATATGGGTATTCAAACCATTTGGTTGAATAATGTTCGATAGTAGTTTTAACATATTCTACCCCACGACCGTAACCATCTGCACCATTGCTTTCTACCGGATGAGCAGAAACAGCCAACCCTTTTTTGCCGCTTGGCAAATTAAATCTGGCAGCATCAAGCACAAACGACTTTGATGAAGCCCATGCTGCATCTCGCGCATTTAAGATTTTAAACTTCCAGGTTAATTTATCCTTTGCTGGCCTCGATTTTGGATCAGTTACTTCAGCTTCGCTACGGATATGAATGGTTTTATCGCTATTCTTAGCTTCATTCCACCTTTTCAATTGCTCGGCAGTAAAAACCTCTTGTGGGTTTAACAACTCTCCAGAACCCATCACAATATGGCTGGCAGGTGCAGTAATGGCGAAATTGATATCACCATACTCACAATAAAACTCGCCACCGCCCCAATACGGCAAAGTATTCCAGCCAATGACATCATCATAAACGCACATACGAGGGAACCACTGTGCAATAGCAAAAATTTCTCCATTCTTAGTTGTTAAATGGCCGGTTCTATCCGATCCTTCTTTAGGAACAACATAAGAATAATCCATTTTAATGGTAACTACATCACCACCAGCTGCCAAAGGCTGATCCAGTCGGATTTGCATACGTGTATCTTCAACCAAAGAACTGAATTTAACTGCGCCGGCTTTTTGGGCAACGCTGATATTACTAATGGTATACCCACCTTCAAAGTTTTCGCCCTGCGCACCATACCGACTGCGTGCAGGTGTAATGGCGTATCCGCGAGAAGTTTTCTTAAACGTATTTTGATCTAATTGCAACCATAAATAAGGTAACTTATCAGGACTATTATTTTTATACGTAAGCGTTACCGTTCCTGTAACTGTACTTTTAGCCTCATCTAAACTGGCTGTGATGTTATAATCCACTCTATTTTGCCAGTATTTCGGACCCGGAGAGCCTATTGCTGAGCGAAATTCATTACCGTTTTGCGTATAAAATAAAGGTCCAAAAGCTTCGGCAGCATTATAATTACTAACAGGGGCTGAGCTGCTTTGCTGAGCGCTTGCTGAAAAACCAAATGCACAGCAGGTTAAAGCCAGTGCAATTAATCTATTTACTTTCATGTTTAATAAGTTTGTTGTATTTGAACCGTAAATATAAAAAATAAGCACAAACTGATGGGTTTGTGCTTACAATGTTACTGTTTAAGATTTTATTGGTTCGCCTTAAGCTTGGGTAAATCTTGCAATTTCCGCTGCTGAGGGGTAAGTTTTTGCCAGGCTACAAATGCCCTTGAAATATAATAGGTATAACGATATGGGCGTTCTGCCTTTACCTGCTCTACCGAAGGACGATAGATAATCATGAAGTGTTTTAGATCTTCGCCCTCTAATTTGGTTAATTCAGTAATATTCTTTTCACTGAAATTATCATCAATTTCTTCTAAATATTGCTCTCTCTCTTCTAAATCTGCTTCTTTACGTTGCTGGCGTTTATATTTTCCATATCCAAGGTTAAGTCCTAAGCCCCCCACCTTGTCGGTCATACGCTTTCTACCCAGATTCCCGCCTGTACTTAGGAGCGTATATTTTTCTGCCAGTGGATCGGATGCGTTCGCAACCTCTTTGTTAATTTTTACGCCCTGAATATCAACATCCTTTAAGTTAGTGCTTTTTACAGGCAAATAAACGGATCGTGCGAGCAAATTACTCAGGTAAAGCGTATCGGTATGGTACCCCATTAAAGAAAATTCCAAAAGGTCTCCAACCTTTGCCGGGATGGTAAACTTACCTGTACTGCTGGTAGCTACTGTTTGTTTTGTGCTCAGGTTTCTAACTACTACACCAGGAAGCGTAAGGGTTTTCTTTGAATAATCGTAAACTATACCCGTAGATACCGTTTGCGCTATGGCGCCAATTGGAAGTGCAAAAAATAAAAAAACGATGAGCTTGTACATAATCAAAAGTAATTGGGTTTAACCTTTAAAATTTGCTTTTAACAAACTTTAACATAAAACACCTGAACTAGCCAAGTGTTTGCGCATAATTGTCAGCATCGAATCCTATTAAAATTGCCTGACCATCTTTTTCTATAATCGGACGTTTAATGGCACTGGTGTTATTGATTAGATATTGAATTGCAGCAGCCTGATCCTGGATAGCAGTTTGCTCTTCTTTGGAAAGTTTCTTCCAGGTTAAGCCCTTTCTGTTGAGCACCGTTTCCCAACCAAATTTTCCTGACCAATCGCTCAGCTTTTCAGCACTGATACCTTTCTTTTTAAAATCGTGAAACTCATATGCGATTTGATTTTCTTTTAACCAATCGAGTGCTTTTTTTACTGTATTGCAATTAGGTATTCCGTAAACTGTCATTTTAAATGAAGGATTGTAATGTCAAAAAATATTTAAGCCCAAAGGTAAATATTAAGAATGAGATGGAGAATAAGGGGCAAGGAACAAAGAATAAGGAACAATGAGTACAGTTGCAGCAGATTCTAAGTATCCTCCAGGTAATTTATGTAGCAAATTATGCTTATTAACTATCTATAAGCATCTAATTAGGGAGATACGAAAAACATCTGAATGAGTATATTAGTACGAAGGCAAACGAACATTAGCTCATAATGTTCATTCATCACATTTTCTGCTGCGTTCATCACATTTTAAATAAAGATTAACCCAGCCTTTGTAAAATTGTAGCATGATAGTTAACGAAATGAAAACAAGAAACATCAATCAGCTCGAATTCTGGATCTCTACTACCTTATACATCCTGTCCTTGATCAGCATTTGCTCTCAAACCACTTACGGATCGCCCAACGATTATCATTTTAGTGAAAGTGCGGTAGATTATAGCGTAATTAAAAACTTCTTTTTACCAGAACTTTTCAAAATCAGCATTCTATACATCAGTTTTCTGCTGATCAACTTCTGCTTTATGCCCCAACTGGCCAGAAGAAATAATGTGGCCTTAAACATTATCCTTACAGTTATTATTACCATTATTTCAATCGTTACCTGGATGGTGGCCAATACCTATTCCCAGGCCTATCGTTTGTTGGAATACAGCACTTTGGATCAGGCTTATGATAATTTCTTTGGTGAGGCTTTTACCTATATTTTCTTCCTTTACATGCTTTTTAATGCATATGCCTATTTTAACGAAAGCGGTATGGAGCTTCTCCACAAAGTCAATTTCCTTAAAAACCATCCGCAAAACATCATCCCCGAGATTTTTACTGTTACCAGAATCTGGTTAATTACATTTATGATTTTTGGTGCTGTACTTTCTGCCCGTTTTGACTGGGAAATTTTAGTATTCTGGTTAATTGCACCTCCTGTAAATATTTTGCTCGCATTCTATTCCATCTACTTTATTATACCAAATCTGCGCAAAAATTTTAAAGGCTTTGGACGGTATTTTTGGGGTAATGTGGGCATTGCCATTATCATTTCCCTCTTGCTCACCTTAGTTACGGTGCCTTTTATGAGAGGTGGAGAAGCCATTCCTATCACCTTAATTTTAACGGGTATAAGCATGATCTGCATTACCACACCACTTTCCTGGTATATTTATAAACATAAGTTTGAAAAGTTCAGTGAAATCCAAATGCTCAAAACAGAGCTTGGAAAATCTGACGCAAACCTTAATTTCTTAAAATCACAGATTAACCCGCACTTCCTCTTCAACGCCTTAAATACTTTGTTTGGCACTGCTTTGCAGGAAAATGCTGAGCGAACCGGTGAGGGGATCCAGAAACTTGGCGACATGATGCGCTTTATGCTTCATGAAAATACCCAGGACAAAATTTCTTTAACCAGAGAAGTAGAATACCTTAACAATTATATAGATCTGCAAAAACTCCGTACCTCCCGTTCAGCAGATATCCGGATAGATACGCACATACAAGAACAACTAAATAACCTGCAGATTACGCCCATGTTGTTAATTCCATTCATCGAAAATGCATTTAAACATGGAATTAGCTTACAACAGCCATCTTATATTAAGATCACCCTTCAAACTAAAGAAAATACGCTTTACTTTGATGTGAGTAATAGCATTTATATTAAATCGGACAACGACCCTGAAAAATTGAAGAGCGGTATTGGCCTTGAGAATGTTAAACAAAGATTATCACTACTTTATTATGGTAAGCATGAGCTGATTATCAGAGAAAGTGCAAATGAGTTTTTTGTGCATTTGACCTTACAACTGGATTAAAAACATAGATTTTTATTACTTTAGGGCATTGGCAGAATGTAAAGGATTCTCCAATGCCTAATGTCGAAAAAAATGATTGCCATTGCTGTAGATGATGAACCGATTGCGCTCGAGATAATAAAATCTCATGCATCCAAAGTGCCTTTTATAGAACTGGTAAATACTTTTAATAATGCTTTTGATGCCATTACTTTTTTACAGCAAAACAAAGTAGATCTCATTTTTTTGGATATCAAAATGCCAGACATCAGCGGGATCGACTTTTTAAAAAGCCTGAGCAACCCGCCCATGGTTATATTTACCACAGCATACACCGAACATGCGGTACAAAGTTTTGAACTCGACGCTGTTGATTATCTGCTGAAACCCTTCGCACTTTCGCGTTTTTTAAAAGCCTGCAACAAAGCACAGGAACTTTATACCCTCCGTAACCAGCAGCAGGAAGCCAAAAGCGAATACATTTTTGTAAAAGATGGTTACGAACAGATAAAGGTAGAGCTGGCAGACATTCTTTATGTGGAAGCCTCCGGAAATTATACACAGATTAAATTAAAAGACAAGCTACTAAGTTCAAGAATTACCATTAATGATCTGTCCGAACTATTGCCCAAAAACAACTTCATTCGTTGCCACAGGGCTTTCATTGTGGCGAAGAATAAAATATCCAAATTTGACCGAAATCAGATTTGGGTGGCTGATAAAATCATCCCGATCGGCGCAACATATGGAGGCATCCAGCTCACCTGATTAAATCTTACAACATTTAAACACTCAGCGCTTTCAACATTAAGTTCATACAGCTATCTTTGCCCCATGTCAACACAATTAAAGAATCTTTCTGATTTCTCACACACCACAGTTCCTAATGGAGCAAATTTTAAATTCGGAATTATTGTAGCCGAATGGAATGCAGATATTACAGGTGCCCTGTATAACGGTGCGCTAAAAACACTTTTAGATAATGGTGTGAAGGAAGAAAATATTATTTCATTACCTGTACCGGGAAGTTTTGAGTTAACCGGTGGTGCTGAAATTTTATTGAGCAAGAGAAATGACTTAGATGGTGTAATCTGTTTGGGCTGTGTAATTCAGGGAGATACGAAGCACTTTGATTTTATTTGTGATGCGGTGGCTCAAGGCCTAACCAATGTAGGCATCAAGTATAGCAAACCTGTTATTTTTGGTGTTTTAACTACAAATAACTTAGAGCAGGCACAAGATAGAGCCGGTGGTAAACATGGTAATAAAGGAGATGAAGCTGCAATTACTGCCATCAAAATGGCCGATTTTGCAGCAAATATTTAACCTTGTGTTTTAATAAAGTATTTGTAACTTAGGGGTTTAAAATTCATGTTTACAGGTGAAACTCATTTTTATACCGGGTAAGCCAAGCATCAAAACATAAATATCAGATGAAAAAAATAGCCATTTTACTATTGGCGGTGTTTTGCACCATTACCATTTTAGAGTCATGCTCTTCAAAACTTTGCCCTGCTTATGGATCATATCCAGAGGGAAAACGCAGAAGAAACTAACCAACTGATTTCCGATTTTCATTTTTAGGTCATTTGCAGAACATTATATTTCTGTGGATGTTTATCCTATATAACAATACTAAAGAATTATGACTTGGGTTAATTTAACTTCAATAGAGCAGCTTGATGAAATCAAGGCAGCAAGTGGTTTCAGTCTTATTTTTAAACACAGTACCCGATGCTCAATCAGCATGATGGCAAAAAGAAACTTTGAGTTTAACTGGGAAGTGATTCCGACTGATACTAAACTCTATTTTCTTGATTTAATTAGCTACAGGGATATTTCGAATCAAATAGCTGAGGTTTTTCAGGTAGCTCACCAGTCGCCACAAATTTTATTGATTAAAGATGGTGATTGTGTCCTTGAGGCCTCACACAGTG
Source organism: Pedobacter sp. (assembly GCF_965279535.1). NCBI lineage: Bacteria > Pseudomonadati > Bacteroidota > Sphingobacteriia > Sphingobacteriales > Sphingobacteriaceae > Pedobacter > Pedobacter sp. Next base: position 3,901,610 of record NZ_OZ257244.1, on the reverse strand, counting down.
ATATTTCAGCAGAAGAGGTTGCAGAAGTTATTGCAGCATAATCTGACAAAAGTTAACAAAAAGGGGATGCAAAATTTGCATCCCCTTTTTGTTTAATGAGTGAATGATTGAATATATCTGGCGATCGTACTACCATTCTCTCATCCTATCCTTCATTTATTCAATAATTTCTACTTTACGTTTCAACAGCTTTATCTATATCGATTTTAAGCACTCTTGAAGTTCTGTTTCTGGTTTCTTTGCAAAGCTGAGCATCACCGGCAAGCGCTTTACCATAAGTTGGAATAATTTCTTTAATCTTAGCTTGCCACTCAGGCGTTTCCAAATCTTCTTTGAAACAACGGGTAAGCAATTCAAGCATGATTGAAACGGCAGTAGATGCCCCGGGCGAAGCACCTAAAAGTGCAGCGATAGAGCCATCGGCAGCGCTTACTACCTCTGTACCAAATTCCAGGATTCCACCTTTTTTCTCGTCTTTTTTAATTACCTGAACCCTTTGGCCGGCATACTCCAATTCCCAATCTTTTAATTCGGCGGTTGGTAAGTATTCCTTCAAAGCTTCTAATCTGTCTTCAGGCGATTGTCTTACCTGCTCAATCAAATACTTGGTAAGATCAAGGTTATGTAAGCCCGCAGAAATCATCGGACGGATATTATTAAATTTAATTGATTTTGGTAAATCGAGGAAGGAACCGTTCTTTAAAAACTTAGTAGAAAACCCGGCATAAGGTCCAAACAATAAAGCTTGCTTACCGTTAATCATTCGGGTATCTAAATGTGGTACAGACATCGGAGGTGCTCCTACCGCAGCCTTACCATATACTTTAGCATGGTGTTTTTTAATAATCTCTTCGTTGGTACATTTCAGCCATTGTCCGCTTACCGGGAAACCACCAAAACCTTTTCCTTCAGGAATATCGGATTTCTCTAACAATGGCAACGAGCCACCACCAGCGCCGATGAAAACAAATTTCGCAACACGTTTGCGTTTATCTTTGCTTTCTAAATCTTTAACCTTAACAATCCAGTTGCCATCTTTATTTTTTTTCAGGTCACGGATTTCATGATTGAAGTGAAGACTTACATTGCTTTGTTCTTTCAGGTTATTGAACATATCGCGGGTAAGCGAGCCGAAGTTTACATCCGTTCCGATATCCATTTTAGTGGCTGCAACCTTATCCGTTTTCTTGCGTCCATCCATAATCAATGGTGCCCATTCTGCAACGGTTTGCAAATCTTCCGTGTATTGCATCTCTGCGAAAAGATCGCATTTCTTTAAAGCATCGTAACGTTTCTTAAGATAATCTATATTTTTTTTACCCCATACAAAACTCATGTGAGGAATTTTGCGGATAAAATTCTCCGGATCAGAGATTAATCCTTTTTCGACAAGATAAGACCAAAACTGCTTAGATACTTCGAAATGTTCTGCGATCTGAACTGCTTTCTTGGTTTCAATTGTACCATCCTTCTTCTCGGGGGTATAATTTAACTCACAAAAAGCCGAGTGACCCGTTCCTGCATTATTCCAGGCATCAGAACTCTCTGCTGCTGCAATGTCAAGGCGTTCGTAAATCTCAATACTTAAGTTAGGTTCTAGTTCTTTTAACAAAACTCCGAGGGTTGCACTCATGATGCCTGCCCCTATTAAAATTACATCTGCGTCAGTTTTACCAACTGTCTTTTTCTTTTTTGTCATCTTATATTAAAGGAGTTACAAATTTAGAATGATTTTAAAAAGGATGCTAATTTTCAGCGCAAAAACTTAAAAAAATTGCAAAAAATTAAAAATTCTTTTATGATTTTGACCAACGATTAGCAAACTTTGAACCAAACCTCTTAATTAGCCCTGAAAAATACCAAAAAGACATTAAAACAACATGAGAAAAAAGGTGGGAGTATTTAGAATAATACAGATTTTCGATTATTTTGGCTAACACTAAAATAATGTCCATCAAATTAAATCAGTTATAATGATCGAAATCAGAAAAATGGGACTGGGCGATGCTGCTGCAATTGCAAATCTCACCGAGCAATTGGGTTATCCGGCCAATGTAAATAAAACCCTGCAGCGAATTAAACTGATGGCGAACATGGCAGGTAATTGTATTTTTGTTGCCATGGCGAATGAACAAGTTGTGGGCTGGACACATGCTTTCTATACCGTACGAATAGAATCAGATCCTTTTGTTGAAATTGGCGCGTTAGTGGTAGATGCTGCACATAGAAATAAACAAATAGGCAAAAAGCTTATTCTTCAGGTAATTGAATGGGCCAGAGAAACTAATGTGCAAATGCTAAAAGTAAGGTGTAATGTTATCCGAACAGAAAGCCATGTATTTTATGAAAGAACTGGATTTAATCTCTCCAAATCCCAAAAAATATTCGAAATGAAAATACTTTCCTAACGCTTCAATAAAACATTACAACATCCAAACATTTTAGAGTTAAAACTTTTGAAGAGGATTGCTTAACTTTGTGGCATGATTGATTTACCTGTTGTACCTGCTGTAACCGAAGTGAAACGCAAACCAGATTGGTTACGTGTAAAATTACCTGTTGGTAAAGAGTATGCACAAGTGCGTAGCCTGGTTGATACACACAAGCTTCATACCATTTGCGAAAGTGGTAATTGTCCCAATATGGGGGAATGCTGGGGCGCAGGAACAGCCACATTCATGATCCTCGGAAACATCTGTACCAGAAGTTGTTCTTTTTGTGCGGTTGCAACAGGAAGGCCTTTAGCTGTTGATGTTGATGAGCCTAACCGGGTTGCCAACTCAGTTAAGTTAATGGGCGTTAAACACTGTGTAATCACTTCGGTAGATCGCGATGATTTGAAGGATGGTGGATCTATTATCTGGGCGGAAACTTTGCAAGCCATTCGCCGTGAAAGCCCTATCACTACTTTAGAAACCTTAATCCCCGATTTTAAAGGTCAGTGGGATAATTTATACCGTGTGTTAGAAGAAAGACCAGAAGTGGTTTCTCACAACATGGAAACCGTTAAGCGTTTAACGAGACAGGTACGCATCCAGGCTAAGTACGACAGAAGTTTAGAAGCCCTGAAAAGAATTTCTGAATTTGGTTTAAGAACTAAAACAGGCATTATGTTGGGCTTAGGCGAAACTGAAGAGGATATTTTCGAAGCCATGGATGATTTAGTTGCTAATGGTGTTCACATTTTAACTTTAGGTCAATACCTACAGCCAACCCGTAATCACCACCCTGTGGTAGATTGGATTCACCCTGATACATTTGCCATGTACAAAGAGGTAGGCTTGGCTAAAGGATTGAAGTATGTAGAAAGTGGACCTTTGGTACGCTCTTCTTATCATGCAGAAAAACACCTTTTCCCGATTGATGGAATCGCGTAACATTAGTTGCAGGTTATGAATTATGAGTTTCAGGAACGATAGCCTAACTGATCCGGCTGTATTTCTTCGATGAATTATAGGTTAAATAAAGTTGCAGTTTGCAGGTTATAATACGAAACCCAATTTCAAACCCTCACTCAGCTCATTTCATTTCATAGTGCCCTTTGCGGCTTAATTGCGTGTGCTTTGTAGTTAACTAACTCGTGATTAAAAAACGCACTCCCAACCGGAATGCCTTTCTAAAACATTTCTTTGCTTTTAGTGTTCAGTATTGTAACTTAGCTAACAATAGTGAGTGCATTAAAAAAATTAACCCTAACCGAGTCTGAACTTGTTTCGGCACTGCAATCTCAAGATCCTGCGGTGTTAAAAACATTGTACAGCATGTATTCTTCCGCATTATTTGGGGTAATTTCCCGTATTATTATCAATACCGAGTTGGCAGAGGATGTTTTACAGGAAACTTTTGTAAAAATCTGGCAATCTGCTAAACACTACGACAATACTAAAGGACGTTTATTTACGTGGATGATGAATATTGCCCGTAACCTTTCAATCGACAAACTTCGTTCTAAAGATTTTAAGAACTCACTCAAAAACCAAGATATTGAAAATAACGTAAGTTTCGTTGACGAACAAAACAAGGTAACTTTTAACCCGGATGTACTTGGTGTTAAACAACTTGTGGACAATCTGAAGCCAGACTTACAAAACGTTTTAGACTTGGTTTATTATAAAGGCTTCACACATGTGGAAGCTGCAGAAAAATTAGATTTGCCTTTGGGAACGGTGAAAACCCGAATCCGATTGGCTATTATAGAATTGAGGAGGAGTTTTAATTGAGCGTGGAAAATTTAAAAGCATATATCGAATCAGGAGTACTTGAGCTGTACGTTTTAGGTGATTTATCGCCTGAAGAAGCGTTATCAGTCGAGGAAATGGCAGCTAAACATCCAGAAATCAGGGATGAACTGGCAGCTATTGAGGAGGCTATGGAACAGTATGCTTACCAAAACGCTATCGAACCATCTGCAGACGTCGAATCTAAATTATTTGAAAAATTAGGATTAACAGATATCGAAACGGAAGCAAACCAAGCTACTCAGTCAACCCCTGTATACGTTGAAGAAACCCGGATTGTTCCTTTGGATAGCAGTAGCGGAAGCATTAAGGTTTTACGCTATGCTTTAGTTGCTTGTGTTGCTTTATTGATTGTGAGTACTGCTGCACTGTTTATCACTTATAATAAATTAAATGATGCTCATGATCAGATAGCCAGTTTAAACCTGGATAAACAAAAGTTTGCCGGCGTAGTTAGCAAAATGGAATTTGAAAATCAAGGGCTGGAAAATATTGCCGCCATGGCAGATAGTAAGGAATGGGCCACTATCAGACTAGAAGGACAAGCCTATAGCCCTTCTTCAAAAATGAAGGTTTACTGGAATAAAAAGGATAAAAGCGTGTTAATTAACTATGTAGCGATGGATCTTCCTAAAGCAGATCCTAAACACGAATACCAACTTTGGGCGCTGGTTGACGGTAAACCTGTTAGCTTAGGTGTTTTCGGAAGCAGCGATTCTACTGGTAGAGAAGCGCTTGTAAAAATGCAGGCTATTGAGAAAGCGCAGGCTTTTGCTGTTACCCTCGAACCTATGGGTGGAAGCGTAAATCCGACAATGGATAAACTTACCGTTATGGGTGGGGTTTAGTATAGTAATTAGTATTCAGGCTGTGTACATAGAATCAACCCCTAATCTATTAGTGTGCCACAAAAACCTTCTTAAATCCCTTTAACCATCATTGCGAGGCATAAAATAATCTTTTCTAATTGATTCATAAAGGATAAGGTTCAGCCCTCAGGACCTGATCCTTCAATTAAGGTTTTCAATAATTATCTTCTCTTTATTAGGAAACTCAATACTACAATGTAGAGATTAATTCTACCTGGAACTTCAATCTTTACCAGCAAATATTCGCATTTCAAAAGGAACTCTTTCTGCAAGTTGCGAGGCGGTTACAACAAATTGTTCAGCAGCCAAATGATCTCCTGCCCGGCCATGAATATAACAGCCCACTACTGCAGCGTCTGTTGCAGTATATCCTTGAGCCAGTAAGGCCAATAAAACACCTGTTAAAACATCGCCCATTCCGCCTTGTGCCATTGCTGGATTTCCTGTAGGGTTAATTAAAACCTTCCCTGTAGGCACGCAAACGAATGAAAACTGATTTTTAAGAACTACAACAATTTGTTTTTTCTTCGACCAGATCTTTGCTGTTTGAACCCTTTCCCACCAGGTATCGTGTTCACCAAATAAGCGATCAAACTCTTTTACATGTGGCGTAATAATTGATCCGGCGGGTAATTTTTCGAGTAAATCTGGGCGTTCACCCAAAATATTTATGGCATCGGCATCTATTACCAGTGGCCTGGCACTCAGAATTAAGCTTTCCAAAAGCTTTTCGTTTAAGGAAGTTATCCCCAAGCCAGGTCCAATAGCAATGGCTTTATATTTGGTTGGGTTTTCAATCCTGGTATATTCATCCCTTGTCAGGCTCATCACCTCTGGTACTGCGCTATTCAATGCGGTTAATCCACTGGCTGGTATACAGGCTGTTGTTAACCCTGCGCCGGTAAGTAAACAGGCTTTTGCAGAAAGTAGTGCTGCTCCCATCGCTTCAGCACTACCGGCTATAAGCAATGCATGCCCATATGTTCCCTTATGAGTAAAGGGCTTTCGGTGCTGAATTAACTTACTTATATCAGCATGTTCAGTAAGGTAAAAATCTGTTGGGAGATTATCTATGAAGGTTTCTTCCAACGCTATATCCACAACCTCATACAGGGCTGTTGCATTTGCAGATTCGGGAAAAAAGAAATTAATTTTTGGCCTTTGAAAACAGATGGTTTTAAATGCTTTTATTCCGTTGTAATCTTTTGGAAGCGCTCCCTCAGCAAAAAAGCCAGTAGGTACATCAACAGCATAGACTTTCTTTTGCAATTTGTTAATCAATTTAACTAACGCTTCATATTCAGCCGTTAACGGCTTATTAAGTCCCGACCCCAGAATTGCATCTATAATTAAGTCAGCCTTTACATTTTTCAGCTCAGTTGGGTGATTGATGATGACCTTTTTGCATTTTGATTCATCCAGGCGTTGCAAATTTATTGTAAAATCATCGCTCTGCTTGGTGCTAAAATTAACAATATACACCTTCACATTTTCGTATCCATTGTTGAGCAAAAGATGGGCTATGGCTAGTCCATCTCCCCCATTATTTCCTTTACCACAAAAAACAGCTACCCGCTTGCTTGCATTGAACTCAGTTTTGAGAAAGCATTTTACAAAAGCACGGGCCGCCTTCTCCATTAAATCTATCGAAGCGATGGGCTGCTGTGTAATCGTAAATTCATCAACTTGGCGCATTTGCGCTGAGGTTAGCAATGTTTGCATAAATCGAATATAAGGATCAACTTTAACGAATATAACAATCCACTTATTAAATAGTGATTGGGTCTGATTTGTTTTAGTTGATTTAGGTCATCACAATTCGTTTAAGCTTGATAACAATTGCTTTCACTTAGCGTTTTCTAATGAATTAAATTAAAACCTCTAAAACATGAACCAAAAACCATCCAATGCATTCATCGCAGCAGCGTGGCTTGCATTAGGCATCGGAATGATCGGCTTTATTGTAGGCCTGTGGCGTTCCGATATGCTCTTAAATGAAAAAGGATATTACTTTACCGTTTTGATGTTCGGTCTATTTGCCGTAATCTCTTTACAAAAAGCTGTTCGCGATAAACTGGAAGGCATCCCTGTAACGGAAATCTATTATGGTATTAGCTGGTTTTCAACACTCCTCACCATTACATTGTTGATTATCGGTTTGTGGAATGCCACACTTTTACCCAGTGAAAAAGGCTTTTACGCCTTTGCCTTTCTACTCTCTTTATTTGGGGCAATTACCGTCCAGAAAAATACGAGAGATACCCAGATTTTTAATAAGAACCAGGATTTGAATTAATTTTTTCTTTAGAAGGTGCCTGCAATCAGGCATCTTCTTTACATACCATCATATTATTAGTTAAACTGGCTTGAAAATTTAATAAATTCTTTTTAGCATTAAAATTCGATTCAGAAACAACAAAAGCGAAGTCATCTATAGCAGAAAAAAGTTCATCAACCTGCATATCAAAATATGTCTTATCATAAAAATAAGTATAGTTGGAGTTCAGGAACTTCAGTAATCTTTCTTTAATCTCTGCGGTGAAATAACTTTCATAAATTGGATCTTGTAGCAAGCTTTCGATTTGATTCTTGAAAACTTTCTCTTCATTTTTTACTGCTATTAAGTTCTGCTCAATGATTTTAAAAGGCGTAGTAGTGTGCATAAAAGATACTGTTTTAAGTATAGCTGTATGCACCTTTTGATGACTTTCAAACTTATCGAGTACAGACTTATACATTAAATAATGTTGTTTGAACTCATCAATTACACCACAATGAACAGAAAGTACATAAGCATTTTCAAACATGCTTTTATCCAGATTTGTTAATTTCAACTCTAATGAATCTATCCCTTCTTGCAAAAACCGAATCAGATTAGAACAATCAGAGTTGCTGTATTTTTGCCCATCATAATCAAACGACTTAACCTTAATATCCCCAGATTCAATTTGCTTCAGAATTTGCAGGTCGTAAGTCATTCCATCACGTTCATATACCATCTCAAGGTTGCCATCATTGAAAAGCTCGAAAAAGTTCACTCTTTTATCCTCATTAACCACATCAAAAGAATCTTCATTAAATCCAACATACGGATTTCTATAATCGAAATACTCATTAAACACCTTGGGAAAGGACTTCTGATGGAATTCTGCCAAGAAATCTTCTTCAAAATTATTTTGGTCAATATTTGTAGGTTTTTGACTATAGTTTGCCCTTAAGAAAACATTCTCTGTGATTTGTCTCAACACTTGATCCTTTTCGACTAGCAAATTAATAGCGACTCCTTCCTGATGATTCCTTATTGGTTTATCAAGTTTTTTTAAGCAAGCAATCCTTTCTCCCGTAGTAGGATGTGAAGACCACTGATCCTTCAGCATAAGTTTCGACTTATTAAACTTCTTTGTATGTTCCTCGGTAATCTGCGGTAATCCGAATTCGAATGGAGCTCGCTGAGCTTCAGCATAAAAGTTCATCACGAAATAATGCTGAACGAATAAATTCTCTGCTTTCTTATTTTCAACTATCTTTTTCCCGTAGTAATCGTAAAGGGTATTTAAAGAATAATCTGCCAGTTGCAGTCGTAATAAAGAAGTAATAAGAGGCCTGGAACCTGCTACCTGAGCCGCAACAGCATCAGCGTGAAATTCCATTTCCCGAGATAAAGCAAGATAATTTAAGTTTACAATGGTATAAACTTTCCGCTGTATGGCCTGAATACCAAGCACGATTTTTTCAGCTATGATTACAAATAAAGCTACGAAAGAACTAATCTGAGCCAGATTGCTCACCACTTTCGCATATCCCTCATTGTCGTATAACATATTGTATATGATATTATTAACGACATGAACGAAGCTTCCAACTCTCATGCTTTTTTGTGAAAAATGGCCAAATTCGTGAGCCAATATGGCCCTCAATTCATCCACAGTTACCGAATTCATTAGCCCTATACCAATATGAAGGTTTTTTCTTACCGGAAAAAACATACTCCAAAAATTCGAATTATAAAAAACTGAGGCGTTGACCTCTTCTGAGATATAGACATTTTTAGGAAAATCTGTTTTGACCTCTAATACAATTTCATCTATCAATTTAAAGATTAGGGGTTGCTGTTCTCGCGTTATTGCCTTTAAATGAGATCTGTCAATCGACTTATCGGTAAATAAAAACTTTAACAAAAAATAAAGAATCAGAAAGCCAAAACAGATCAATCCCAGTCCTAACATAATGGTAAAGCCTTTAAGTGTAAGGAGCAATAATATCCCTATGTAGCAACAAAGTGCAGTCAAACCAAAAGCCAATGAAACTAATATGAGATAAGTAAAAACAAATAAAACAATGGCTAATACCGACTTTGTGGCCATTTTCTTAAAATTTGCAGAGGGCTGAAGTGCGTTTTCTTGCATAATAGAGCGTTTGGTGCTGCAATATAAGAAAACGAAAAATTGGTCGAAAAAAAATATCACATTTATCTGAACTACAACATGGTACCTTTCTTCAATCAAACGGATATAACCATAAAAGGTTGATGTTTCGTTCAAAAATATCGTTAAATTAACCAACCAATACCGAATATATAATTCGTCACCAAAACGCAAGAGCACCATTTTTAGGTTTGTTCAGTTTTCAGTGGCGATCATTTCCGAGCAGAATATTATTATTCACCTATAATTGTTCAGACCAGTATGGCAGAAACAAACGGACTAAAAAAGACCCTTACCCCTTTTATGTTATGGGGACTAGGTGTAGGCTATGTGATATCGGGAATGTATTTTGGCTGGAACCTCGGTCTCGAAAAGGGCGGAACATTGGGCATGTGTATTGCCACCCTATCGGTAATGATTATGTACATTGCTTTTAGCTTCAGTTATGCTGAACTGGCCTGTGCTATTCCCAAAGCTGGAGGTGTTTTTGATTACGCCAATAAGGCTTTAGGGAAAAATATTGGTTTTATTGCAGGTATTACACAAATGGTTGAGTTTATTTTTGCACCACCTGCCATCGCCTTTGCAATTGGTGCTTACTTCAATGCGTTTTTTCCCTCCATACCCATTTTAACCAGCGCCATAGCGGTATATTTTTTGTTTACGGCGCTAAATATTTATGGTGTAAAAGCAGCTGCTTCATTTGAAGTTTTGGTAACAATACTGGCCGTAGGCGAATTACTTTTATTCTCGGGCATTACCCTGCCAAAATTCCAGTTCAGTAACTTGGTGCACAACAGCTTTCCCAATGGCTGGAGTGGCGTTTTCGCAGCTATCCCATTTGCCATCTGGTTCTTTCTAGGTATTGAAGGGGTGGCCAACGTTGCTGAAGAAACCAAAAATCCCCAAAGAGATATCAGTAAGGGTTTTGGCTGGGGCATATTTACTTTGGTGGTACTCTGTATTTTGGTGTTTATTTCCAGCATTGGCATTGCTGGCTGGGAAGCTATCGTCTACAAAAATGGCCAATCAGGAGAAACATCAGATTCACCACTTCCGCTTGCCCTTTCGATCATCACTGGAGACAATAACCTCATGTATCATTTGTTAATTACCGTAGGCTTGTTTGGTTTAGTAGCATCATTTCATGGGCTGGTATTAGCAGCCGGACGATCGACTTACGAAATGGGAAAATCCAGGAGCTTACCAGGCTTTTTAGGGAAAATTTCATCCCGTTTTCAAACTCCTGTTAATGCTCTATTGGCCAATATGGTAATTGGCATAATTGCCTTGTTAACTGGCAAAACAGCCGAAATTATTATAATTTCTGTGTTTGGGGCACTTTCACTCTACATCATCTCCATGATATCGATATTGGTACTGCGAAAAACTGAACCCAACTTAGCAAGGCCTTTCAAGGTTCCGATGTACCCGCTCTTCCCTATACTGGCCTTGCTTATTGCTTTTATTTCTTTCATCGCAATGCTGATATATAATCTTAAATTAGGATTAATTTATCTGGGCATTGTTTTGGGCATATTTCTTTTGTATAAAATATTTAAAAAGGCAGAATAATGGCTACAACACAACAAATTCTGGACTACGTTAAAAACCATCCCTCAGGAAAAGTAAAATTGGCGGTGGCCGATATTGATGGGATTTTAAGAGGGAAATATGTATCAGCAGAAAAGTTTGCCGCTTTAGCTGAAGGACGCCTGGGCTTTTGTGATGTAACCTTTGGATGGGATGCCAATGACGTAGCTTATGACAATGTAAAATACACCGGTTGGCATACCGGGTATCCTGATGCTCAGGTAAAAATAGACCTGAACACTTTCCGTAAAATCCCATGGGAAAGTGAAATCCCTTTTTTCTTAGGTGATTTTATTGATGACCAGGAAAAGCCGAATGATGTTTGTCCGAGGCAACTCCTGAAAAAGGTCATCAATTCTGCCCAAAACCAAGGCTTTTCAGCCCTCTTTGCCCAGGAGTTCGAATGGTTTAATTTTGCTGAAACACCTGAATCTATAAATGAAAAAGGTTTTACGAATCTGAAGCCACTAAGCCCGGGAATGTTTGGCTACTCTGTTTTAAGGAGTTCACTTAAAAATGAGTTCATGACCGATCTTTTCGACTTATTAAATAAATTTGACATCCCCATTGAGGGGCTGCATACAGAAACGGGGCCAGGTGTGTATGAAGCTGCCATTAAATATGCACCAGCCTTAATCGCTGCAGACCAGGCCGTGCTTTTCAAAACAGGCGTTAAAGAAATAGCTTACAAGCACGGCATTATAGCCACTTTTATGGCGAAAATTAATGAGCAACTTCCAGGATGTAGCGGCCATGTACACCAAAGCCTATGGGATATTGATAATCAAAAAAATCTTTTTTATGATGAGACTGATGAACACAACATGAGTCCTGTGATGAAAAGCTATATCGCGGGCCAGCTATTTTGTCTGCCACATATCCTGCCCTTAATTGCGCCAACTATAAACAGTTACAAACGCCTGGTTGAGGGTGCATGGGCACCAACCACTGTAACCTGGGGCATCGATAACAGAACCACCGCTTTAAGGGCTTTGCCTGGCAGTAAAAAAGCCAGCCGCCTGGAAACCCGCATTGTAGGATCAGACACCAACCCTTATCTGGCCATGGCGGCCTGCCTGGCAGCCGGATTATACGGTGTACAGCATCAACTTAACCTGGAGCAACCTGCAACCCAGGGCAATGGATATACCGATTTATCCAACGGGGTTTTATCGAGAAATCTATTTGAAGCTACCCAAAAAATGAAAAATTCTGAACTGGCTAAAACGCTGCTGGGCGAAGAATTTGTAGCACATTATACTGCAACCCGCGAATGGGAATGTAAGCAATATGCAAAGGCCGTAACCGATTGGGAGTTGAAACGGTATTTAGAAATTATATAAATGATAGTCAATAACAAATTACACCATGATATTTGATCGCATCCACCAGTTCAATTTTCCAACAACCATTCGCTTTGGCGCCGGGGCGGTAAAAGAGCTTGCAGCCTATCTTCAAAACAACAAGTTAACCGCTCCTTTAATTGTAACCGATCCAACCATCGCCCAACTTCCCTTTTTTAAACAAATCGTTGAAGATTTAAGGTATAAAGGCATTTCAGTTGAAGTTTTCAGTGACATTCATAAAAACCCGGTAAAAAGTGATGTTTACAAAGGAACAGATGCCTGGGATTACACCAAAAGCGATAGCATTATAGGTATTGGTGGGGGTGCCGCACTGGATGTTGCCAGAGCTGTCGTGTTGAGGGTAAATCATCGGGAAGACCTTTTTAAATACGATGACCTTATTGGGGGAGATATTTATGTAACCAATGATGTTCCACATTTCATTACTATTCCAACTACTTCAGGTACGGGTAGTGAAGTAGGGCGAAGTGCCATCATTGCAGATGATGAAACTCATCAAAAAAAGATTCTTTTCTCGCCTAAATTAATGGCGAAAATTGTTTTTGCTGATCCTGAACTTACCCTGGATTTACCGCCTTTTATTACCGCAGCAACGGGTATGGATGCTTTAACACACAATATGGAGGCCTATTTAGCCAAAAACTTTCATCCCATGTGTGATGGGATAGCACTTGAAGGGATTTCACTGATTAAAGACTCGCTTGAAACTGCAACCAATAATCCGGATTTAGCGAGCCGAAGTAAGATGCTCATGGCCTCGATGATGGGCGCTATAGCTTTTCAGAAAGGCTTAGGTGTGGTTCATTCTCTTGCTCACCCACTCTCGTCGTTATTAGATACCCATCATGGCCTGGCCAATGCCATAAACATTCCTTATGGTATGCAATTTAACATAAAGGGTTTTGAAGATCGTTTTACAAAAATTGCCCGGGCACTGGATCTGAAAGAAGAAAATGGCGAAGCCGTTGTAAAATATCTGTTCGATTTGAATTCGAAAGTTAATATTCCACACAAATTGAGCGATATTGGCGTTCGTAATGAACATATAGAAACGCTTGCAGATTTGGCATTTGCAGATTTCGCACATCCCAATAATCCCAAACCTGTAAGCCGGGAAGATTTTAAAGCTTTGTATTTAAGCGCGCTTTAACAGATGATGAATGATAAAATAATTATCGGTGTAACCGATTGTAGCAAATTTGATATTTACAGAGATTGGGTTTTATCTTATAATAAACAGGTTGAAGTTATTCAATTGGGTTATAAACTCAATAATTTTGATGAAATCCAGAAATGCCAGGGTATTGTACTAACCGGTGGCGAAGACGTACATCCGCGTTTTTATCAGCTGCCAGAATATTATCCATATTGTTATGAGGATGATATAGATGAGCAACGTGATGAGTTTGAATTTAAAGTGCTGGATTATACCGAAAAGCATGGTATCCCCGTTTTAGGGATCTGTAGAGGTATCCAGGTAGGCAACGTGTTTTTTGGTGGTACATTAATTCCAGACATCCCCACCTGGGGGAAGTTTAATCATGCCAAAATGCCTAATAATACTGATCGATACCATGAAATTGTAGTCAATCCTTCTTCCTGGTTAAGTCAGATTGTAAATACAGATAAAGGATTGGTAAATAGCAATCACCACCAGAGCACCGATAGAACAGGTAAGGGATTGGTTGCCAGCGCCCTATCTCCAGACGGTGTGGTAGAAGCCATGGAAAGGCTTCATCCGGAAGGAAAATCCTTTTTATGCTTTGTACAATGGCATCCCGAAAGGCTGAAAGATCAGCAAAGCCCTTTTAGCAAAAACTTACATGAAGCTTTTATCCATGCCGTTAAATTGAATGCAGGCAATTTTTAAATTCATTCCGTTTTTTAATGATAAATATGAACGTCATCAATCCCGCCACCGAGGAAATCATTACCACTTTACAGGAAGATAGCCCTCAAAATTTAGCTGATAAATTAGAAGTATTGCGAAAAGGGCAACAGGCATGGGTAAAAAAAAGTCTGCCAGAAAGAATTGCGATACTCCTCACTTTTAGTCAGCTACTGGCTACACAGATAGAGGATCTTGCATTAATTTTAACCAATGAGGTTGGAAAACCTTTGCAACAGTCCAGAAACGAAATAAATGGAGCCAGAAACCGCATTAAATGGATGCTGGAAAATGCCGAAAAATTTCTTTCAGATGAAGTGATGATTGATGAGCCGGGCTTGAAAGAGATCATTAAATACGAGCCTCTTGGACTGGTTTGCAATATTTCGGCATGGAATTACCCTTATCTTGTTGGTGTAAATGTTTTTATTCCGGCACTGCTTAGTGGCAATGCTGTAATGTACAAGCCTTCAGAATATGCCACCCTTACCGGGCTTGAAATAGAAAAACTGCTGAAAGCAGCTGGTGTATCCGATGATGCTTTTCAAGTGGCCATTGGGGGTAAAAATGTTGGAGATGCTTTATTGGACTTACCTTTTCAGGGATATTTCTTCACAGGATCTTATAAAACAGGCCAGTACATTTACGAGAAAGTAGCTCCAAAAATGGTCCCGTGTCAGTTAGAATTAGGAGGAAAAGACCCTTTGTATATTACTGAAGATGTTACTGATGTAAAAGGTACTGCTGCTGCAACTGCTGATGGTGCTTTTTATAATAACGGACAAAGCTGTTGTGCTGTTGAGCGCATATATGTACATGAAAAAAATTACGACGAGTATGTGGCTGCGTTCGTGGAAGAAGTAAAAAGCTGGAAACAAGGGCTTCCAACTGACGAGGTTTATTTGGCTGCACTCACCAGAAAAGATCAGATTGCTGTACTTGAAAATCAAGTGAGCGATGCGCTTAAAAAAGGAGCAAAATTGCTTAACGGTGGTCAAAATACCTCAAATAAAGGTTATTATTTTGAACCAACTGTTCTAACCAATGTAGATCATACTATGCTGGTAATGAAAGAGGAAAGCTTTGGACCAATTATCGGCATTATGAAAGTTAAAGACGATGATGAAGCATTGGCATTGATGCAGGATACCGAATATGGTTTAACAGCTTCGGTTTATACGGCTAAACAAGAAAGAGCGGAGCACATCCTTGCGCAAATTAACTCAGGATCGGGTTATTGGAACTGTTGCGACCGTGTTAGCGCTGCCCTACCCTGGAGCGGACGAAAGCATTCTGGTATTGGCGCTACTTTATCTCACCTGGGATTACGGGCGTTTACCAAGCCTAAAGGATATCATTTAAGGGGATAACTCACTAATTTAGACGTATTGCACATAAATCCTCAGCCACATAATTTTGAGCAACGGATTTAACTAACATTTATACGATTTACATGACACAACCAGAGCATTTTATTGAAGGTGAAATTGCAGATTATCGATATGATGAAAGCGGTATTTTGTATGCTTACTCCAAAAGTATAAAGCGCACAGTTTCCAATATTAGTTCGAACATCTCATTAGTAAAAAAAATTACAGCAGATAAAAAGGTACCTCTGCTCATTTATCTCTGCAATTCGCCTGTTCCAGATAAGGAAACGAGAAAATTCTCCACTGAACAATTACCAAATGTTTATACGGCTATGGCAATGGTGGCAAAACCAGGTTTATCGCAGCTGATAATGTCGATTCTGTTTAAATTTCAAAAGCCCCCAATCCCAATGAAATCTTTTACTAACGATGTAAAAGCGAAAGATTGGTTATTGCAATTTACTACTACCTGAAATCCGTTACAGATTTTTGGAGATCAATATGATGGGTGGAATAAAGTCGTAATGAATGGTTAACTAACAACAGGCTCGCGCTACATTTGATGATCAGACCTTTTTTTAATAAATTGCGGATTAATTCCATTCGAGAGAACCGTAATTTACGATTTAATGAAAAAATTATTCCTGATTATTCCCTTCTACATTTTCGCCATAACTTCTAACGCCCAAACCATAGTAAGTGAACCAGAGATTGGTGAAGCTGAAACTGAAATGGTGCAAACCCCAATAGCCATCATACCTGAACCCGTTTCAGTGCTTAAAAAAGCTGGTTCCTTTACTTTACCAGAGAATGTAAGTATCCTCACGACCAGGAAAGAAGGGTTAAAACAATCCATAGCTTTCCTATCTGAAAGAATTACAACAGCCACAGGCAAGTTTGTAAGTACAGTAACCCAGGCTAATCACCCTACTATCAAATTAATATTAAATAGCCAGGAAGATGCGCAACTTGGCGCAGAAGGCTATAAACTTAATGTTAATCCCACCCAAGTGGTTATAACAGCCAACAAGCCGGCAGGAATCTTCTATGGGGTACAATCCTTTATCCAATTGTTCCCATCAGAGATTGAAAGTAAGGAACTTGTCAATAACGTAAAATGGAAAGCGCCTTGTGTGGACGTCATTGACTATCCAAAATTAGGCTGGAGAGGATTAATGTTTGACGTTGCACGTCATTACTTTACCAAACAAGAAGTAAAACAGTTTATAGATGCCATGGTACGCTATAAATTTAACCTTTTACATTTACACTTAACGGACGACGAGGGTTGGAGAATTGAAATTAAGGGCTTACCCAAACTAACTGAAGTAGGCGCCTGGAGTGTTAAAAAAGTAGGCACTTTTGGAGATTTCACACCACCTGCAGCAAATGAACCACGTACCTACGGTGGTTTTTATACTCAAGAAGATATAAAAGAATTGGTGCAGTATGCCCAGGATCGCTTTGTAAACATTCTTCCTGAAATTGATGTTCCCGGCCACAGTTTAGCCGTGATTGCTTCTTACCCTGAGCTCTCCTGTACACCAGAAGCTGTTAATTATAAGGTGCGTTCAGGAGAGAAAATCATGGACTGGAGCCGTGGTGCGCCGCCTTTAGCATTAGTAGATAATACGCTTTGTCCGGCAAACGAAAAGGTTTATTCCTTTTTAGATACGGTTTTAACGCAAGTTGCACAACTTTTCCCATTCGAATACATCCACATGGGTGGAGATGAAGCGCCCCACAATTTTTGGGAGAAAAACGAACAGGTAAAACAGTTGATGCAGCGTGAAGGCCTAAAAACCATACCGCAAGTACAAGCCTACTTCGAAAAACGTGTGGAGCAAATTGTCATTTCCAAAGGCAAAAAGTTTATGGGTTGGGACGAAATTTTAGAAGGTGGCGTTTCACCAACAGCAGCTGTAATGAGCTGGAGAGGCATGAAATACGGCATTCAAGCCGCAAATGAAAAGCATAACGTAGTAATGAGCCCTACTGATTTCGCTTACCTGGATTATATGCAAGCAGATGTGAGTACCGAGCCCCGGGTTTACGCTTCATTGCGATTAAATAAAGTTTATCAGTTTAATCCTGTTCCGGCCAGTGTAAATCCACAATATGTAATTGGTGGGCAGGCTAATTTATGGACAGAGCAGGTTTACAATATCCGCCAGGTTGAATACATGATCTGGCCAAGGGCATTTGCCATTTCTGAATCCGTATGGAGTCCTGCTGACAAAAAAAACTGGACCAATTTTATTGATCGAACAGAACAACATTTTAAGAGATTAGACCAGGCAGAAACTAAATATTCGCCAGCCATTTACGATCCTATTATTAATGTGAGAAGAAGTGCTGACAGACAACTGATGGTAGATTTAACTCCTGAAATTGATGGCCTTGACATTTACTATAGCTTCGACAATTCTTCACCTGATCGCTTCTATCCTAAATACACTACTGCATTACAGGTGCCTAAAGACGCCAGCATGATGCGCATCATCACCTACCGTGGAAAAGATGTTGTAGGTAGATTAATCAGCATTCCGGTTTCAGATTTACAGAAAAGAACGAAATAATGGGTAAAGAAATTGAGCGGAAATTTCTGGTAGATCATCATAAATGGTCTACCTTAACTAAACCCGTTGGAAAAAATTTCAGGCAAGGTTATTTGCTTACCGATCCTGATAAAACTATCCGGGTTAGAACTACATCAACTAAAGGATTTTTAACGATCAAAGGTAAAAATGTAGGTGCAACACGAACGGAATTCGAATACGAGATTCCACATGAAGAAGCTACAGCACTGCTGAATGATTTTTCTGGTTCTGAACTCTCTAAAATCCGATATGAAATTGAGCACAGCAATAAAGTTTGGGAAGTAGATGTATTCTTAGGTCACAATGAAGGCCTGGTGGTTGCCGAAATCGAATTAATCAGTGAGGATGAAAGCTTTGAACTTCCGGAATGGATTGATCAGGAGGTAACACATGACCAAAAATATTACAACTCTAATTTAACGATTACACCGTTTAAAACCTGGAACAAAGACTAAAGCAATAAGCTGGTTTACAACAGTTAAGCAACTTTGATCAGTACTTAGTAATTAGTCGTTAGTACCTGGACAAGGTGCATATCCTGCAATCGTCCATCTTTATACTTGATTCTCGATACTGAAAACTAAAACAATAAGCCGGTTCGCAGGCCTCAATTAAACAGTTCAACGATTAAACGACTAAACAATTTTCCGATCAGTACTTAGTAATTAGTCCTTAGTACCTGGACAAGGTGCATATCCTGCAATCGTCCATCTTAATACTTGATTCTCCATACTTGATTCTTGATTCTAGATTCTTGCTACTTAATACTTTCTTCTCGATACTATTTTTATATTTCCATTAGTTAATCTCTTTTCCTATATTAGTTAAAACATATCATCCTCGTTTAATTAAGAAACTAGAAGTCTCCCCACAATGCTAGTTTCTCAGTGTGCCTATTATTAAACAAATACATAAAAGCATGAAAAAAAGTAAATTTTTAATGTCTTTAGTTATTGCGGCCACCATATTTTTGGCGAGCTGTAAGCCTAAAGATTCCGCGATTCAGGCTGCCATTCAGGCAAAAGAACCTGCAGGTATTGTTGTTGCTGTAGAAAAGGGGCAGGTAACCCTCACAGGACAGGTATTGGATGAAGCGGCAAAAGCCAGTGCAGAGAAAATCGCCAAAGAAGAAAAAGGTGTTAAATCTGTGCTTAACAATTTAACCATTATTACGGTGGATAAGCCAGTGGTAATTGCTGCTGATGATACCTTAATTAAGAACGTTGCTGATGCTGCTAAAGATTTCCCTACGGTTAAAGCAGATGTAAAGGATGGTGTGGTAACATTAACAGGAACAATTGAAAAATCTGGTTTGATTACACTTATGCAACATTTAAGTGCTTTGAAACCTAAAAAAATAGAAAATAAATTAACCGTAAAATAGTACAACATGGCACTTCAAGATAAATACAAAGGATTGACAGATGCTGCTGTTGCAGCCGGAATTACCGACTTAGCGGTTAGGGAACAGGATGGAGTATTATACATCGATGGTACTGCAGCCGATGGCGCTGCAAAGGATCAGTTATGGGAGGTATACAACCAAATAGATCCAAACTTTGCTTCTGGCGATTTAGTGTTGAATGTAAATGTATCTGTTGACGCAGCAGTTACACATGCAAAAGTAATTACGCAAAGTAGCAACTTAAACATCAGAAAAGGACCAGGTACGGATCAGCCCATTGTGGGCAAAGCCGCACATGGAGAAGTTATTACATTAGTTAACAGAAGCAATGACTTGTGGTGGCTGGTAAGAACCAACGATGGTGAAGAAGGCTATTGTTATGCCCAATATTTAGAAGCTCAGGCTTAATAACACTATATGGGATTTCCTGATCAAACAGGGAATCCCATATTTTTTGATTTCATAATTCTTTATTATAACAGGCGGTTTTCATGCGCAAAGTTGAGCAAGCCAATAATTGACTTAACCCCTGTTTTTCGCCAGATGTTCTTCCGGTGAGTTTCTACAGTGTGCTCAGAAATAAATAACATTTTTCCAATATCTGCAGAGGTAAATTCTTTCGCAATGAGCCTGATGATTTCGATTTCCCGAGGAGAAAGGTTATTGACCTTTTCGTTTATAATTTCACGATGAAAGCCATTTTTTGCAGAAATAGATTGCTGAATATAAGTGCCCCCTTGCATGACCTGTTCAATAGCCTTGTTAAGCTCTCCGTTCTTAACATTTTTCAATAAGTATCCGGATGCCCCTGCTTTCATCATGGCCGACATGTTAAAAAAATCATCATGCATCGAAAGTGCAATTACTTTCATACCTGGATAGTGTTTCTTGATGTGTTTGGTCAGGTCTATTCCGGATTTCACACCCAAACTGATATCAGTAATCACTAGATCAGGCATTTTTACTTTAATGTACTGCTCGGCCATATCCACAGCATTAGCTTTACCAACAACAGTGATTTTCTTTGAGTCGCGTAATATCGCCTCAATCCCATCCATTAAAATGTCATGGTCATCCACTAAAAAAACTTTAATTTTTTCCATAACCTTAAGCGTCTGTGTATTTCGGTTCTGTTATCAATTTAATGGGGGTAAGTTTCAGAATGGCTGTTGTTCCTTTATTAGTGGTCGAATCCAAAGTAAGGTTACCATCAAAAATTTTTATGCGGCTTTCCAGATTGCTCAATCCTAATCCATATTTTCCATTATTTTTATCAAAACCTTTTCCATCATCCTCCACCATCAACAGCACTTCATCTTCACTAATGATTAATTGAATGCTGACATTACGGGCTTTGGCATGCTTCAACACATTATTGATTAGCTCTTGGAATGATCTATACACTACAACCCCCAACACCTCATTAATGTTTTCAAATTCTACATGATTATAAAAAGAAAAATGAATGCCGCTTTCTGCTTCATTTAATTGATCCACTCCATACCTTATTGCTTTAACCAAGCCAACTTGCCGCAACAGTTCCGGCGTCATTTGATGCGATATTGTTCTAACTTCATCTCCTGCCCTATCGATCAAAACATCTACTTTTTCAAAGTCATTCCCATCTTTTACGGCCTTTTTTAACTGAAAGGATATTGCGGCTAAAGTTTGACACACGCCATCGTGTAAATCGCCTGCAATTCTTCTTCGCTCATTCTCTTCTGTTTCCAGAATAGCAACAGCTCTTTGTCTTTGCTCTATAACCTTTTCTTCAGCTCTTTTAGCCTTATACTTATTTTGAATGAGGAAATACACATAAATTCCAGAAGCCACAACCAACAACAAACCGGCAATGAGTATGGTTAGCCACCTTTGCTTATTGCTGATATTCAGCTTATTTTCCAGATTTTCCTTTTTTAATTTAAGATTTTCAGAAGTCTTCTTTTCCGAATCGTATTTAACTTGTAACTCTGCGAGGGCCTTGCTATAATTTCCGGTGCTGATATGCTCTTTAAGGGAAATGAGTTTTTTAAAATACAAGGCCGCATTTTTATAATCACCCACTTTGCGGTAGCTATTGGCCAGGGTTTCATATGCAGCCTGAAGCTTAAGTTCGATTTTATTGCCAAAACTGATGCTCTCTGCCTTCTTTGCATAAAGAATAGCTTGCTGGGTTTGATGGATCTTCAAGTAAACATCCGCAAGCTCCAAATAATCACTTGCCAGCATCGCCGGATCCTGAACATGCATCCTTACCTTACTGGCTTCATGCAAATGGTCAATAGCTGCTGTAAACTTACCTCTTTGGTAATAACTTCGGGCCAAAATATTTAAACCATTAGCCAAATCAGTCATACTTGAGGTTTTTCTGGCTGATTCAATTCCTAAAAGAGCCTTTTCTGCTGCCAATTTATAGTTACCCAACATGTTATAGCAGGAGGCTATATTGCACATTACCGTTGCCCGGTTCGGATAATCTGCCTCTGGATTGAGCAACAAAACTTCGTTAAAGAACCCGATGGCCTGTTTGGGTTTTCCATCTTCCATATATGCCCATCCGATACTTATCAAAGCGCCATTCCTGTTTACAATGTCCTGCTTCCGCTCAGCGATTTTTAAAGCAACATTAAAACTGGCCACGGCTAAATCGAAACGGGTTTTCTTTACATAGCATTGCCCTTTTAGAATATAGAACTTAATTTCAGCAGGATCTTTTGCGATTTCCTGAATATGCTTCAAAGCACTGTCTATAGAGGCAATGCAAACATCTGCGGGGCTATGTCTGTACTGCAACCAGGACCTAAAGAATGCGCTTTCTACCTTCCCATGCTTATAATTTAACTGATCAGATAATTTGGCAATGATAGCCATTTTTTTTCTGGCCTCTAGCTCATTACTCCTCATTAAAGCAGGTACCTGATCTATCAACGTATTTACATACATCGTATCCTGTGCTTGGTTTTGGCCAAAAACAGGTGTTGCAAATTGCAGTAAACTGACCAAAAGCAAAAGACTATACTTTTGACAGGACAGAGATTTGAAGAGCATGCGAGGGGGATGAAAAGTTTGTTAAGCCAATTTAACAAATATTTAGCATCACCGTAAACCCTTATCCATAAAAAAACGCCAACCGATAAAAATTAATTACCGGTTGGCGTTTAAAAAATAGATGTTAATCCTATTTTGTATTAGGTGATGCACTTAAAGGTTGGGTAGCACCGGCCGTTCCTTTTTTGATACCTTTTAGTTCTACATCAAAAACCAATGGTGTAAATGGATTAATTGGTCCACCACCATTTTCACCATAGCCTAATTTAGAAGGCAAAATCATTTTGATTTTACCACCTACACCAATCATTTGAACACCTTCTATAAAACCTTGTGCCAATTGACCTAAAGGCATGGATCGTGGTGCATATTGTGCCATTGGCGAATAGATTCCGGCATCTTTAGCAATTTTAGCGTTAGAAGTATCAAAAACATTCAGTTTTCCATCAGCTTTTTTATTAGTAAACTGCCCGGTATAGTCTACTACTACTGTATCAGTAATTGAAGCTCTTTCGGCATTACCCGGCGTTTCAATAACATATTGTAATCCTGAGGCTGCAGTTGTTACTTTGAGATTATTGTCTGCCACATATTTGGAAATTTTTGTTGCTTCACTTGCTTTATTTTTAGCAATTAATGCTTTATACTCCGTTTCAAAGAAATCTCTTTTCTTTTTTTCAAAAGTAGAATCGGCCTCATTGGCTACTTTATGTAAAACCTTTTCGATTTTTACTGTAAAAGTTGCGTAGTTATCTTTCGCACCTGTAGGTTTTGGCTGTCCTGAATACTTCGCCATTGAATCCAAATTCAATTTGAAAACGGCACTATCTCCTTCGCCCAATAGCTTAAGCGCAGCAACCATATCACCTTTAAACATCGATTTACTGATTGGAAAGAAGGCCGGACGCTCATTATCATAGGTATTAACCAATGTTGAATCTCCATTCGATTTGGTTTCAATTACCTGAATTCCATTTAGTTTTACAAAATCACCCTCCTGGATTTTTGGTTTCCCCTCACTGTTGTAGATCTTGTAAACCATGTCTCCTTCACCCTTTTCAAATCTATTACAAGCAGTTAAGCCCAGGCTGGCTGCGAACAAAATTATAATACCCTTTTTCATTTTTTCTTTTAAAATTTCTAAACTCCTGCTTAAAAAGCATGCCAAATATAGTTTTATATTAACAGGCAAACAATAATAATATTTAATCGTACAGGTGTTGTAAATAAAACTGTTTAATCTAAAAACTAAAAAGCCCCGTTCCTGATGGAACGGGGCGCTAAAATCATTTCGATTTTACTATTTTGTAGGTGGAACTGCCACAGGTTGAGGCGCTGTACCTTTTTTGATATCAGTAATTTCTAAATCAAAAACGATTGGGCTATAAGGCATAATGCCTGCTTGCATTGCGCCTTGCTCTCCATATCCTAATTTAGAAGGTATAATCACTTTAATTTTACCGCCTTTTCCGATCAATTTTAATGCTTCGGTAAAACCAGGGATAGTACCACCAACAGCCATTTTAGTTGGGCCATATGGTCTTCCCGGTTGGAATTTGTTTTCAGCTTTCGCTAATTTCTCGTCGCTCGTATCGAAAATCGGATATTTTCCTTTAGCGTCTTTTTTAGTTAAAGAACCAGTATAGTTTACAGTAGCCGTATCGCCTTCTACCACACGCTCAGCATTACCCGGAGCAGAAATGATGTATTGTAAACCACTTGGGGTTGTAGTTGTTTTTAAGTTGTTATCTGCAACGTAAGCTTTGATTTTACCTTCTTCAGCACCTTTCTTTTTAGCGATAGATTCCTGATAGTCTTTTTGGAAGAATTCACCAGCTCTTTTTCTGAAAGTTGAATCTGCCTCTTTAGCATCTTTTTTGAAAACCTTCTCTACTTTAACTGTAAAAACCAGGTATTTATCATTTTTGAATTGCTCTGGTTTAGGCTGTTTGCTGTAAAAAGCCATGGTATCCAAGTCAATTTTAAAAGTTGCACTATCACCTTCACCAAACATGGTTAATACATCATTCATATCGCCAGCATACATTTTTTTAGCTACTGGAAATACCTGAGGCATTTCGTTATCATAAGTACTTGCTAAAACTGAATCTTTCTGGTTTTTTTGAATAAAATTCAGTTTAACAATGTCACCTTCTTTAATTTTTTCTTTACCATCTGAGTGGTGAACGGTGTACAACAAACCTCCTGCACCTTTTTTCTCTCTGTTACACGCTGCTAAACCCACAGTGGCTGCTAATAGGACAATTATTCCTTTTTTCATTTTTAGTTTTTAAATTAATTTTTGATTTATTTATATCGTTGTATTTAGGCTATAAGCTGATTTTTGTAATCTTTAAGCAAAGCTTTAAAATCTTCAACCACTTCATTTAAAGGCTTATCTGACGCACCACCGGCTGCATTTCTATGTCCACCGCCGTTAAAGTATTTCTTGCAGATTTCATTTGCAGGAAAATCGCCTGTTGATCTTACAGATAATTTCACTTTGTCTGTACGCTCTATAATCAGGGCCGCTAAGCGAATTCCGTTAATAGAAAGCGCATAGTTAACAACTCCCTCGGTATCACCTGTTGCACTATTATAGCGGGCAAGCTCTTCCTTATTAACCGTGATAATGGCGGTATTATATTCTCTCAAAACCTCTAGTTTATTAGATAAGCAATAACCTAAGAATCTTAAACGGTCTTCACTGGCATTATCATATACCAACTGATGAATTTTCCAATGTTCTGCACCTAAATCAATCAGGTTAGCGGCAATGCGGTAAACTTCAGATGTGGCAGAAGGGAAACGGAATGAGCCTGAATCTGTCATGATTCCGGTGTATAAGCATGAAGCTACATCCTTGCTGATGCCGGTAACATCTTCCAGTTGATTAACGATAAAATCATATACCAACTGCGCTGCCGCACAGGCGTTAATGTCCCAGTGACGGTAATCATCAAAATCCTCTGGCTCGAGGTGATGATCAATCATGATTTTCCTGGCTTGAGCTGCCCTTACCAATTCACCCAACTCATTGATCCGGCTTAAAGTATTAAAATCTAAACAGAAAATAATTGAAGCTTCTTCCACCAATCTGGCAGCTTGTTCCTGTTCCTCTGTAAAGATAATCACATCTCCGTTATTGGGCATCCAATGTAAGAAGCTGGGGTAATCTGTTGGTGTAATCACCTTAACATGATGACCTTTTTGAATAAGGTAGCCATATAATCCCAAAGATGATCCCATAGCATCGCCATCAGGTTTATGATGTGTAGTAATCACGATTCGTTGAGGCGTAGCCAGTAAAGATTTTAATTCTGTAAGTGTCAGCATATTTTTTAAGCGTTGCAAAGCTAAGTAATTTTAAACTAGTAATAAAAGTTTTTGATGGGGCAGTCCTGCTGGTGGAGTAGAGACATTGTTACATTGCTCAATTGCTATATTGTTCCCATTCAAAACACCTATACTGAACACTGAACGTTTTTACTTACGCCCTTTATACAGTTAAGCAATTCAACAGTTAAACAATTACCTCTCCATCATTCTCCATAAGCATTATTGATTATTCGTCAATTAAAACGTATTTTTGCAGAAAATTTGATAATAAAGCACAATGAGTACTAACAGAACTTTTACCATGATTAAGCCTGATGCTGTAGCTAATGGCCACATCGGAGCAATTTTAAACGACATTACCAATGCGGGTTTCAAAATCATTGCATTAAAATATACTAAACTAACAGACGAAACTGCTGGTCAGTTCTACGCTGTTCACGCCGAGCGTCCTTTTTACAAAGATTTAGTTGGCTTTATGTCTTCAGGACCAATTATCGCAGCTATCTTAGAAAAAGATAATGCAGTTGAGGATTTCAGAAAATTAATCGGAGCTACTAACCCTGCTGAAGCTGCAGAAGGTACTATCCGTCAAAAATATGCTAAATCAATCGATGCAAATGCGGTTCACGGTTCAGATTCTGATGAGAATGCTGAAATTGAAGGAAACTTCTTCTTCAAAGCAGACGAACGTTTCTAATCGCACCCAAAAAAATTGAAAAACCTCGAAATTTTCGGGGTTTTATTTTTTAAAAGAGTTTGTATCTTTCAGACCTAAAATTATTCGACCTTATTTCGATAAGACTATACCAGATTAAATGAAAAAAATATTCTTAACTGCATTGGCATCAGGATTAATCCTCACTTCTTATGCACAAACCAAAACCACAGCAAAAAAGCCTGTGGCTAAAAAAACAACGACTACTGCCAAAGCAGGTGCGGCCACTTTTGCGCTTAAATCTGCTTTAGATTCTACCAGCTATGCTTTCGGTACCTCTATTGGTTCCAGCTTAAAAACAACGGGCTTAAGTACTTTAAATTACGATGTATTGCTAAAGGGCTTAAAAGATGCATTTACAGGAGGTAAACTTATCCTTGATCAGCAACAGGCACAGGAGTGCATCAGTGCAGCAATTACCAATGTTAACAAAAGTAAATACACCGCTAACATTGCAGAGGGTAAAACATTTTTAGATAACAATAAAAAACGCGCAGGTGTACAAACAACCGCCAGTGGATTGCAATATGAAGTGATTACTGCCGGAACTGGTATAAAGCCTCAGGCAACCGATTCTGTATTGGTACACTACAAAGGAACTTTATTAAACGGAAAGCAATTTGACAGCTCATACGATAGAGGTGAGCCTATTACGTTAACTTTAAATCAGGTAATTAAGGGTTGGACCGAAGGATTACAATTAATGCCCGCAGGTTCAAAATATAAGCTCTTTATTCCATATAACCTGGCTTACGGTGAACGTGGTGCCGGACAAGATATTCCTCCTTACAGCACATTGATTTTTGACATTGAGCTACTGAAAGTTAACGGCAAATAAGCGGTTTATCAAAACATTCTTTAAGTAACTGATGTTAGCCTATACAAATTAACATCAGTTATGAAAAGAGCATTCCCATTAGTACTCATCGCATTTTTATGCAGCACCTTAACCAGTTGTGAATTGGTAGAAGGTATTTTTAAAGCAGGCGTATGGACCGGCATTATTGTAGTCGTAGTTGTTGTTGCCTTAGTAATCTGGATACTCGCCAAGATATTTGGAGGCCGTTCTTAGGTAGTCTTAAGTCTGGAGTATTAAGTCATAAGTCTAAATACCTATGTCTTGATACTTGCCTCTTGACACTCGCTACTTCCTACTTGAATCTCGATACTTAAATCTTGACACTTGATACTAATAAGGTTGGGGGATTATACCTTCGACCTTTTTAAAGAAATACGATTTCGGTGATTACTTCTGCACCAGCATGTTCATTTAATTTTTGGATAATGCCCTGGCGCACCATAACCAATTCATTTTTGATTACGGAAGATTCTATCCGGATAAACAATTTCCGGTCTCTGATATAGATTTGGGTGGTTCTGTTTGCAATGGCTGTACCCATAATTTCGGGCCATACGGCAACAATAGAAGTTTCATCAAACTTCCTGCGCAAGCGGTAAACATCAAGCATTTTACCAATTGCATCTTTTAGGGTAACATCATTCGGTTTACGCATTTCCTATTTGTCCGTTTTCTACTGTAAATAAAGTTACGCCAACTTCAATGGCTTTAAAGATAGCTTTCACGCGATCTATGCCTGTATCTGTGATAAAAATCTGTCCGAAATCATGATGTGAAACCATTTGCATTAATTTTTGCACCCGGTTATCATCCAGCTTATCAAAAATATCATCTAACAGTAATAGGGGTTTAAAACCTTTGTTCTTCGCAAGGTACGCATACTGTGCCAGCTTTAGGGCAATTAAAAAAGATTTCTGCTGACCTTGAGAGCCAAACTTTTTAAGTGGCATTTCATGAATGGTAAAAGCAAGCTCATCTTTATGGATGCCTGTAGTTGTTCGCTCCAGTACCCTATCCTTTTCGACCGATTTTTCTAACAACTGCTCAAAAGGAACGTCTGTAAGTTGAGATTGATATTGTAGCGTTACCATTTCTTTATTATCGGTAATATAGATGTAGTATTGATTAAAAAGCGGGATAAATTCATCCATAAAGGCTTTCCGGGTTGCAAAAATTTTGTTGCCCGTTTGTACCAGTTGCTCATCTAAAATCTGAAGCAAGGTCGGATCATATTTTCGTGAGATGGCAATTTGCTTTAAAAACGCGTTTCGGTTTAAGAGAACGCGATTGTAAGCAATCAACTGATCCAGATATTGTGCATCAGTTTGCGAAATGACATTGTCTATGAATTTACGACGTTCCTCGCTTCCCTCCATAATCAGATTCACATCATAAGGAGAAATCATTACTACCGGAAATAAACCAATATGATCCGCCAGCTTATCGTACTCTTTTTTATTCCGTTTAAATTGTTTTTTTTGATTGCGCTTTACACCACAGCTAATTTTCTCGTTCTTTTCACTGCGGTCAAAATCTCCCTGAACCATAAAAAATTCCTGTCCGGTTTTGATCTGCTGCCCATCAATTGGATTAAAATAACTTTTACAAAGGCAGAGGTAATGTATGGCATCCAGCATATTGGTTTTTCCGGAACCATTATTACCAGTAAATACATTTACTGTTTCTGAAAACCGGATATCAGCATCTGTATAGTTTTTAAAATTGAGAAGGGTAATGTTTTTTAGCCACATAGATTAGCTACAAATTTACCTTTTTTTTAACCGCTTAATGTCAATGTTTAAAATAAAGGTTGACTGAACTTAAAAAAAGTACTACATTCAAATAATTGAATATACATGGTCGCACAAAAAATGTTAGCAGGGAATGTTTTATGGTCTTATGACTACGAACTTTCCGATAAAAAAAACGCAGGATTCTTTCAAAAGTTTAAAGAGTTCTTTTCCTTTCTTAAGCCTCCTCATCATCATGAAGGGGATATTTTGCTCGCTTCAAACGGTATCTTTATTACAGGAGACGAACCATTAGAAATGCCTATATCGCACATAGAAGAGGTTTACATGGGTTTTGACGATATCTTTCCAGCATCTGCGATAAAAAATTTCGGCCCGTTTTGGCAACCCATCAGAATTAAATCTATTGTTAGCCGAACAGAAAGCAGAACGGTGTATCTGATTATTAACCACAGCGGCTTGTTTAGCGATAATCAAACCTGGTTTAACACACTGATTGGCCTGCTCCGCTAAATTGCATTACTTTGTTACTTAAATAACTACAGTCTAATTAAATACTTCAAAATAAAGATTGATACTTTGACTTAAAAATGTATTTTTGCAATCTTAATTTTTTAAACAAACATGTCTACAACAGATAATCAGACAATCCAACCTGTTAAAAAAGGTTCATTCTTACAAGAAAATAATAAGAGTTTATTATTCATAGCAGCGGCTATCGTTTTATTAATCTTAGTATATCTTTGGTACCAAGGCGTGTATTTAAAAGGTCGTGCTCAGGAAGCATCAAGTAAAATGTATAAAGCTGAGCAGTTGGTAGGTGTCGATTCATTATCAGCAAAAGCACTTAAAGGTGAACTTGGCTTAAACGGTTACCCAGGTTTAGAAGAAATTGCTAAAGAGTATGACAATACAAAATCTGCCAATTTAGCAAACTTATACCTTGGCGGAATTTATCTACGTAAAGGCGAATATAAACAAGCAATTGATGCGTTGAGCAAATATAGCGCTACTGGCAGCCCAGTTGCAGACCCTTTGGCATTAGGCTTACTGGGTGATGCTTACAGCGAATTAAAGGATTATAAACAAGCTGCTACTTACTACAAAAAAGCTGCAGATAAAGCAAGCAAATTTACTTCACCAATGTTCCTGAAAAAATTAGGCCTGGTAAATGAAAACCTGAATGATTTTTCTGGTGCTGTAGATGCTTATACTAAGATCAAATCTCAATACCCTGAAAGTGCAGAAGCGCAATTAATTGATGCTTATATTGCAAGAGCTCAAGGTAAAGTGAAATAAGTTTATCCTTAAATGGAATAAAAAAGGAGATCATCGCAAGATGGTCTCCTTTTTTATTTGATCATAATCGGGATTAATGTTCTTATTTAAAGCTAAAACAAACAGTAGGATTAAATAACTGAATCATTAGAAAATCAGGTTCAGCAGCATTTTTAAATGTTAGTCCTGCTCTTCGTTCTATTCCCGATGAAAAATCGGGGATGCCACTCCGATCAGGTTTAAAAAGATAGGATTGTGCTCCAACCCTATCTAACGTCTGTTTTAGCCTATTTGTTAAAGGCTGTCATGGTTTTCGCCGGACCAATCGTTACAAAGCTTTTAATCAGTTCTACACTTTTATCTATCAACGCAGGAAGCTCCAATTGTTCTTCCTTGTCAAAATGACCAAGCACAAAGTCTACTTGTCTGCCTTTAGGGTAATCGTTTCCAATGCCAAAACGTAACCGGGCATAGTTTTGTCCACCGCATACTTCTTCAATACTTTTTAACCCATTATGGCCTGCACTACTACCCTGAAGTTTTAAACGCAACTTACCTAAGGGAAGTGCCAGATCATCTACAATCACCAATACATTTTCCGGAGCAATTTTAAGCTCTTTCATCCAATAATTTACCGCTTTACCACTGAGGTTCATAAAAGTTGTAGGTTTAATTACATGAAGTTTCTTGCCTTTGAAACCCACTTCAGCATAATAAGCCAGGCGAATATTATCAAAACTTCCATTTAAATCTTTTACCAGTTCGTCGGCGATATCGAAACCGATATTATGTCTGGTATGTGCGTATTCAGGTCCTATATTACCTAAACCAACGATTAGATATTTCATGCTGCAAATGTAAAAGAATTAGTCGAAAGTTTAGTTTGGAGCGAGGTCAGTTTAGCGTTGAGAGTGTGGAGTTAAGAGTAGGGAATTGAGGGCCTGGAGTTGGAAGTGCAGAAACGCTAAAACCAGATTAGGGGCCAATAACAATGTTGTTAAGTTAACGTCTGTCTGAACACTTGAAGAACCACGAAGTGCTCAGCGAAGCTAATCTCCGGCCGATGAAATGCCAATTTGAGTTTAGCGCTGTTAGATTAACATTCAACACGTTTTCAAAACATATTCTACCAATATCACTGGAGATACTAAGAACAGATTAGAAAGAGCAAGTCATAAAAAAAGGCGCAAAATTACTTTTGCACCTTTTTGGTCATAATCAGTGAACTGATTATTTTTTACCTTTAGCAGCTTCAGTTTCTGCTTGTTTCAATGCTCTTGACATTGCAACTGAAACGATAGTATCTTCAGGAGTGTTAGTGATAACATATTTATCGCCTTTCAAATCGCGAACGCGGAATAAGTTACCAACTTCTAATTTCTCTAAGCTTACTTCTACGTTTTGTGGCATGTTTGCAGGTAATGCTTTAACACGTAACTTACGTAATTTCTGGATTAATTTACCCCCCATTTTAACACCTGGAGAAGTTCCGGTTAATTTTACAGGAATTTCCATAACGATTTCTTTTTCTTCAAATAACTGAAGAAAATCGATGTGGATTAATACATCTGTAAGTGGGTGGAACTGCGTATCTTTAACGATAGCTTTAGTTTTAGCACCGTTAACTTCGATTTCTACAAAGTTCACTTCCGGGGTATAAATAACATCTCTTAAATCAGCAATGCTAACAGCTAAATGTTGTTGCTCTTTGCCACCGTACAATACCGCCGGAACTTTACCTTCGTAACGAAGTTCCTTGGCATCGCGTTTCCCTACGTTCTCTCTTGGAGAACCGCTAATTGCGATTGTTTTCATTTTTATTTTTATTTATTTTATTAGTATCAAGTAGTTAGTATCGAGTATCAAGACATTAGGTCTTAAATCCTAAACCTTCTACTTTTTAGTATCAAGTAGTTAGTATCAAGTATCAAGACGTTAGGTCTTAAATTCCTAAACCTTCTACTTTTTAGTATCAAGTAGTTAGTATCAAGTATCAAGACGTTAGGCCTTAAACCTTTTACCGCTTACCTTTATTACACATTAAAAAGATCACTGATTGACCCATGCTCATTTACATTAGCAATTGCTCTGGCAAATAAACTGGCGGTACTCAGCACTCTAATTTTATCACTTTCTTGTTTTAAAGGAATCGTATCGGTAACGATCAATTCTGATAAAACTGAATTTTCTACTGTTTCAATTGCTTTTCCAGATAATACTGCATGTGTACAAACTGCTCTTACACTTGCAGCACCATGTTCCATAATCAAAGCTGCTGCTTTAGACAAGGTTCCGGCTGTATCGCAAATATCATCAATCAGTACTACATCCTGCCCGGTAACATCTCCGATGATCGACATAGATTCGATTTCATTGGCACGTTTACGGCGCTTATCACAAATCACCACTTCTGCATTAAAGAATTTAGCAAAAGTACGTGCCCGGTATGAACCGCCCATATCTGGAGAAGCGATGGTTAAATTCTTTAAGCCTAAACTTTTGATATAAGGAACAAAAATAACCGATCCATCTAAGTGATCAACCGGAATATCAAAGAAACCTTGAATCTGTGCAGCATGCAAATCCATTGTCATGATGCGGTGAATACCCGCAGATTTCAATAGATTGGCTACCAATTTAGCACCGATTGCCACACGTGGTTTATCTTTTCTATCCTGACGAGCCAAACCATAATAAGGCACTACTGCTGTAATGTAATGTGCAGATGCCCTTTTAGCAGCATCAACCATTAGCAAGAGTTCCATTAAATTGTCGCTAGGCTGGTAAGTAGATTGGATTAAGAAAACATCGCAACCTCTGATTGATTCGTCGAAAGAGGGTTGAAACTCTCCATCACTAAATCTGTGAATGCTTACTTCACCAAGAGGCTTGCCGTAATGTTCAGCGATTTTTAGTGATAGTCCTCTAGAACCTGTTCCGGAAAAAAGTTTTACCGGGTTAAACTGCAATGGCATGATCCGTGTGTAGTTTACGCTTAAAAAAAATCGGATCATGTTCTTGAGAACACGATCCGAACTTAAATTTTCGTTGTCCGACCTGGATTCGAACCAAGACAAACGGTACCAAAAACCGTTGTACTACCCTTATACTATCGGACAAAACTTTCTCGAGAATCTCTTCTCGAAAGGGAATGCAAATGTAGAAAGCTTATTTGAAATTTGCAAGAGAGATTTTAAAATATTTTTAATTTCTTTTCTCGCGCTTTCTGATTGCGATGCAAAGATAGAAAAATGATTAAATACCGTGCAACTTTTTCTTTTTTTCTACGACATTTTAGTTTAAAAAACCGATAACTCTTTTACAATCAATCAGAAAAAAATCACTATGAAATACTCCAAAATCAATACCCTGACTGGTTGGGCATGCTTTTTTATTGCTGCAACAACGTACATCCTCACTTTAGACCGCACAGTAAGCTTTTGGGATTGCGGAGAATTTATTGCTTCAGCTTATAAAATGCAGGTAGTGCATCAACCAGGAGCGCCGATTGTTTCTATGGTGCAAAAGCTATTTTCTACACTGGCTTTGGGCAACTCCAGTCTTGTTGCCTATTTCATGAATTTATCCTCTGCATTGGCAAGTGCAGCAACAATTATGTTTCTTTTTTGGACCATCACGGCCTTGTCCAGAAAAATTGTTGCGAAATCAGAAACTGAGATTGGCCTGTCTAAAAGTATCAGCATTATAGGAGCAGGCCTTGTAGGTGCGCTGGCTTTTGCCTTTTCTGATAGTTTTTGGTTTTCTGCGGTTGAGGCCGAAGTATACGCCATGTCGTCACTTTGCACAGCCATTGTAATTTGGGGAATACTGAAATGGGAAACCGTTGCAGATGAGCCGAGATCTGACCGTTGGTTACTTTTTGTAGCCTATATGATTGGACTTTCCATCGGTGTCCACCTGCTTAATTTGTTGGCTATACCTGCAGTTATTTTTATCTATTACTTCAAAAAAGCAGTTGCGCCTAGCTGGCAAAGCACCCTGAAAATCTTTATAATCGCGATAGCTGTACTGGCTTTCGTCCAGTTCGGAATCATTCAATACCTCATTTCTTTTGCTGCCAAATTTGACTTTTTATTTGTCAATACGATGGGATTAAGCTTTGGGTCCGGGATTTTATGCTTTGCAGTTTTGATTATTGGAGGGTTAACCTATGGGCTCCGGTATGCTGTTCTTAAGCGGAACAGACCACTGCAACTTTCCTTTCTCTTCATTGTACTCCTCATTTTTGGCTACAGCTCGTTTGCGCTGTTAATTATACGAGCCCATGCAAAACCCAATCTCAACAATACTGATCCGGAAAATGCATTTAACTTTTTAAGTTATGTTAACCGATCTCAATATGGCGACAGGCCTTTGCTATTTGGCGAAAACTTCAATTCTGAAAAGATAGATATTAAAGAAACTGGAAAACTTTACCGAAAGGGTGAAACTCAATACGAATCGGCGGGAACAAAATCTGATTACGTATATCGGGATAAAACATTGGTTCCCCGCATGTACAGCGATAAAGCAGAGCATGTTGATTTTTATAAAAGCTGGATGGGTTTTGATGATAACCATAAACCCTCTTTAATGGATAACCTGAATTACATGTTTTCTTTTCAGGTTGGACAGATGTACATGCGCTATTTTATGTGGAATTTTGTGGGTAGACAGGACAATCGGGATGGACAGCACGGAGGCAGCCGAGGTGCCTGGATGAGCGGAGTAAAACCCATCGACAGCCTCCATCTCGGTAACCAGGAAAACCTCCCTCCTTCCATTACTGAAAATAAGGCTTACAATCGATTTTTCTTTTTACCACTCATCATTGGCTTGATTGGTGTAGTCTGGCATTTTAAACGCAATCAGAAAGATGCCGGAGTACTGGCCTTACTATTTGTTTTTACCGGGGTTGCCATTGTTGTTTACCTCAACTCTGTTCCTAATGAGCCACGGGAAAGAGATTATGCCTATGTTGGCTCTTTTTATACTTTTGCCATTTGGATAGGCTTGGGTGTTTTCGGACTTAAAGACTGGATATTTAAAAAGTTAAGCCCGGTGAGTGCCAGTATATTTGCATCCGTTATTGCCCTTGCTGCACCAGTTATCATGCTCCAACAGGGATGGGATGACCATGATAGATCGGAAAGTCATTTAGCACGGGACATTTCCATCAACTATCTTAAATCTTGCGCTCCGAATGCAATTCTATTTACCTATGGCGATAATGATACTTTTCCGCTGTGGTATGCACAAGAGGTTGAGCATGTTCGTCCGGATGTAAGAATAGTTAACCTGAGTCTCTTTACTGCCGACTGGTATATTGATGGCATGCTTAAGAAATCGAATGACTCGGCTCCTCTCCCCTTAACATTGAAACCAGGTCAATATGTTGCTGGCACAAGAGATATCATGTATTATCAGGACTATAAAATTGCGCAATCAATTGAACTGAAAGAAATCGTTGATGTATTACTATCCGATCATGATGAAGATAAAGTGACCATGAGTGATGGCTCAAAATACAATGTATTGCCTACCAAAAACCTCAAAATATCGGTTAATGCAAAAGAAGTACTGGATACAGGAACGGTACCGCTTGAAGATGCAGGGAAAATTGCCAAAACGATGGAATGGACCTACAATGAGGATTATGTTACTAAAGGTACGCTTGCACTTTTTGATATCCTGGCCAATAATAATTGGAAAAGACCTATTTATTTCAGTAATGCTATGCCCACCTCACAGTATATCGGACTGGACAAATACCTTTATTCTGAGGGACTGAATCTAAGACTTTTGCCATTAAAACCTGAAGTAAGCGATGAGCAACAACAGGAATTAGTGAATGTAAAGCCGCTTTACAATAATCTTATGAGCCTATATGAATATGGGAACATCAAAAATGCCAATTATTTAGATCGCCAATCGGCTGATGATGCCAATATGTTTGCCAACATGTTCAACAGCCTGATGGCTAAACTGATCAGTGAAGGGAAATTTACTGAGGGGAAAAAGGTAGCCGATCGTTATTTCGAAGTGATTCCGAATCGCTTCCAAAGCATGTATCAACTGGCAAGCACGTTTTTTCTAACTGAAAATCTATATCGATTAAATGATGTGCAACGAGCCAACCAGTTAATTCATAAATCAGCAGACTATATGGGTAAAGAGCTAACTTATCTTGCTGATGTTTCCATAAGCAAAAACCATTTGGCTTCTGAGCGAGAGGTACAATTCTATATGCGTTTTTTAGGTCAGCTGGTTGTGCTTACCCAAAATTATAAGCAACCAGAATTGAGCAAAAGGCTTGAAAAACAGTATAACGAGCTGTTATCGCGGTTTAGTCCTTTTGTAAACGGCTAACAAAATTAAGGGATAAACCCGGGTAGAAGTTTAGATTTTGCCCGGGTTTGTTGTTTTTTGGGAATGCTCATTGCTGTTTAAGCTCCAAAACCCGTTAAATTTTGTTAAATCAATCGAAAAATTTACCCATTTTATCGACTAGAATAGTTAATTTCGGCAGCATTTTTATGTTAAAACACATTTAATTATCATTATCATAAACCAATGAATTATTCAAAAGTTAATAATATAGTAGGCTGGATCTGCTTTTTAGTTGCTACAATAACTTACGTTTTGACCCTGGAGCCCTCGGCTAGTTTCTGGGATTGCGGCGAGTTTATTGCTTCCGCTTTCAGAATGCAGGTAGTTCACCAACCGGGAGCACCGTTGTTTTTAATGTTACAACGGTTCTTCTCTATTTTTGCGCTTGGTGATACCACTAAAATTGCTTACTGGATGAACATTGGTTCTGCCATTTCCAGTGCAGCAACTATTTTATTCTTATTCTGGACCATTACCGCTTTGGCTAAGAAAACCTTAGTTAAGGCTGGAGAAGTAATTAGCACGGGCACTTTAATCAGTATTATGGGTGCAGGTGCTGTTGGTGCTTTAGCTTATACTTTCTCAGATAGTTTTTGGTTTTCGGCAGTAGAATCTGAGGTTTACGCACAATCATCTTTATTCACAGCTATCGTTTTTTGGGCCATCTTAAAATGGGAAGCCCATGCCGATGAACCAAAAGCAGATCGTTGGTTATTGTTTATTGCCTATATCATGGGTTTATCCATCGGTATCCACTTACTAAACTTATTAACTATCCCTGCAATTGCCTTCGTTTACTACTTTAAAAGAACGAAACAGGCAACTTCTTCGGGTGTTTTTAAAACTTTATTGGTAGGTATATTAATTTTAGGTGTTATCCAATATGGGATCATTCAATATCTGGTATCGTTTGGTGCTTACTTTGATTTGTTCTTTGTAAATACCCTGGGTTTAGGTTTCGGAACCGGCGTATTATTCTTCGCCATCCTTGTTATTGCAGGATTTATTTGGGGAATTAAATATTCTATTAAACACCAAAAGCGTTTGTTAAACCTGGGTTTAATTTCTACTGTATTAATTATTTTCGGTTATGCTTCTTTCTCCATGATTATTATCAGGGCAAAAGCAGACCCTAACTTAAATAACAGCGCACCAAAAGATGCTTTCTCTTTTTTAAGCTACCTTAACCGTGAGCAATATGGCGACAGGCCATTATTATTCGGCCCGAACTATAATTCGCAAAGAACAGGTGTAACTGAAGGTAAAACGCTCTGGAGAAAAGGTGCTGAAAAATATGAAGTTGCTGGCAAGAAAAATGATTATGAGTACAGCGACAATACATTACTTCCACGTATGTACAGCGATGACCAAAGACACGCTGAATTTTACCGGGAGTGGATGCATTTGGATGAAAGCAAAAAACCAAATCTGGTAGATAATGTTGGCTTCCTGGCTTCTTATCAAATTGGCTATATGTATATGCGTTATTTCCTTTGGAACTTTGCAGGTCGCCAGAACGATGAACAAGGACAAGGAAGTGGATTTGAGGGTGAATGGATCAGTGGAATTAAGGCTGTGGATCAACTGCGCATGGGCGATCAAAGTCATTTACCTCCATCAACCATTGACAATAAAGCATACAACAGGTTTTTCTTTTTACCATTAATTTTAGGCGTAATTGGTGCAATCTGGCACTTTATGCGTAACCAGAAAGATGCAGGTGTTGTGGCACTTCTGTTCTTCTTCACCGGTATTGCCATTGTGCTTTACTTAAACCAAAAACCATTAGAGCCCCGGGAAAGGGATTATGCCTATGTAGGCTCGTTCTACGCCTTTGCCATATGGATTGGTTTAGGTGTGCTTGCTATCCGGGAGTGGATACTTAAAAAACTCACACCTACTACCGGCGCTGTTGTTGCTACAGTTGTTGGTTTGCTTGCAGCCCCTGTAATTATGGCGGAGCAAGGTTGGGACGATCACGATCGTTCAACCAAATTAGTTGCACATGATATTGCCCTGGATTACCTTCAATCTTGTGCACCAAATGCCATCTTATTCACCTATGGTGATAACGACACCTACCCGCTTTGGTATATTCAGGAAGTTGAGAATGTTCGTCCGGATGTTCGGATTGTGAATTTAAGTTTATTTGATACAGATTGGTATATCAATGGATTAAGACAGAAACAAAACGAATCTGAGCCATTGCCTATTACGATGAAGCCCGAGCAATATGTACAGGGAGAGAGAGATGTTTTACCTTACGACGATTATAAGATTGCAGGTAATGTAGAACTTAAAAACATAGTAGATTTATTATTATCTAATGATGATGGCGATAAAGTAGCTATGCAAGATGGTACAAAATCCAACTTCTTACCAACTAAAAACTTTAAAATCACCATTAATCCGCAGCAAGTATTGAGTACAGGTACTGTTGCTGCCGCAGATGCTTCGAAGATAGCCCCGGAGATGACCTGGACTTTCAACAAAGGTTATGTAACAAAAGGTACATTGGCCATGTTTGATATTTTAGCGCATAATAACTGGAAACGCCCTATCTATTTTGCTTCTACAGTTCCTTCTGAGCAATACAATGGCTTAGACAAGTATTTATATAGCGAAGGGCTGGCCATGCGCTTATTGCCTTTAAAAGCCGACACTACAGCGACTGAAGAAAGAACAGAGCTTTTAAACACCCCGGTATTGTATAATAATGTAATGACGAAGTTTAAATGGGGCAATATGAAAACGGCTACTTATTTAGATCCTCAGTCTTCTGATGATACTTTTATCTTCACCAACATTTTCAGCAACTTATCAGGAAGCCTGATTAAAGAAGGTAAAACTGCGGAAGCCAAAAAAGTAATGGATAAGTATTTTGAAGTAATGCCTGATAAGTTCTTTGGTATCCGTACAGTAGTTGTAAAATACTATATCGCAGAAAACCTTTATAAATTAGGCGAAACGGCTAAAGCGAATGATATCCTGAATAAATCAGGTATCTATATCAACAAGGAACTTACTTACCTTGCTGATGTTTCACAATCTAAAGGAAGTTTAACCGGCACGCAAAATGTTCAGACAGCGTTATATTATTTAGACCGCATGATCAAAACTTCTAAGGCTGCCGGACAGGATAAGGTGAGTCAATCACTGCAAAATATCTTTAATGGGCTAGAGAGTCGCTTTTCGATGTATTTCGGACAACAACAACCGCAATAGTTGAAATACTGATAACAAAAAAGGGATGCAAAAATTGCATCCCTTTTTTGTTATTTAATGACTGAGTGTTGAAGGATTGAATGCGTGAATTTTGCCTGAGGACTGTGCTATAACTACATCCTTATTTAGTTGAACTCACTGTTGAACTTGTTTACTGAATAGCTTTCTACTGCGTCACAGGTCAGGAGAGGTCATCCAAAGCTTGTTTAATGGCCCATCCTCAGCATGCTGATCTGCATAAAAAAAATCCCATTCAGCGATTGCCGAATGGGATTCAATGAATATAAGTTAGTTAATCTTATTCGTTAACAACACCCATTGCGCAGAACTTATCTATTCTTTGCTCAATGAGTTTATCGGTTTTAATTTTGCTTAATGCAGCCAGATCTTTAATCAGGTATTCTTTTAAAGTTTGCCCCATTAACTCTGGATCCTGATGTGCTCCACCAAGCGGTTCCGGAATAATACCATCTATAAGTTTGTTTCCAAACATATCTTCAGAAGTTAATTTTAAGCATTCTGCTGCTTTTTCTTTAAAATCCCAGCTTCTCCACAAGATAGAAGAGCAGGATTCAGGAGAAATTACCGAATACCAGGTATGCTCCAGCATGTAAACCTTATCCCCAATCCCGATACCTAAAGCTCCTCCTGAAGCACCTTCGCCTACTACAATACAAATAATAGGCACACGAAGCACAGACATTTCAAGCAAGTTTCTGGCAATTGCCTCACCTTGACCGCGCTCTTCGGCTTCTAAGCCAGGATATGCGCCCATAGTGTCGATAAAAGAAACTACTGGTTTATTAAATTTCTCTGCCAAACGCATCAAACGTAATGCCTTGCGGTATCCTTCGGGGTTAGCCATACCAAAATTACGGAACTGACGTTCTTTGGTATTTTTGCCTTTCTGGTGGCCAATAACCATAACAGTTTGCCCGTTTAAGGTAGCAAAACCGCCAATAATGGCCTTATCATCTTTAACCGTTCTATCTCCATGTAGTTCGATGAAATCATCGCAGATCATGTTGATGTAATCTAAAGTTTGCGGGCGATCGGGGTGGCGGCTCATTTGAACTTTATTCCAGCCCGTAAGGTTATTATATAAGTTTTTGGTTGTTTCTTCTAACTTACCGTCAAGTTCTTCTAAAGTGGCAGACATATCTACCTTTGTTTTTTCGGCAACTTGTTTAACCTTTTCCATTTGCTGAACTAAATCTGCAATTGGCTTTTCGAAATCGAATGATGTTTTTATCTGCTGCATAATTGAACCACAAAAATAGTAAATATTTTTAGTTTACAGTACTTAGTAAAGAACAAGGAGCAAAGAGCAAGGAACAGGGAGCGAAGAAAAAGGTATAAAAGCAAACCACCTTTGGTGTCTGAGATGCCAAAGGTGGTTAAAATAAAAAACTTAAAATCGAATCTAAAACTTAGCCGATTCTCCTGGTTTAGGTAATGCTTTTAAGATAAAGTCACGGATATGATTATTGGCTGTTTTGAGATCGTCTTTACGTAGATACATCATGTGTCCGCTGCGATAACCTTCCCAGGTCATACGATCCTGGAGTTTGCCGGCAGCATCTAATTGCCACATGTTGTATTTAGCATTGAAATAATCGCAAGCTCCATCATAATATCCAGATTGAACCAACAAGTGAAGAAAAGGATTTTGCGCCATTGCCTGACGTAAATTATCCCCTGTATTATCTCCGGATCTATCCCATGGGTGTACGGGTCCGAACATATTATATTTGAGGTCAGTTTTGTAATTCAACTCATTACGGATATACATATTGATGGCTGGGGTGAACGAATGCAACCAGGAAGTAAGCTCTGCATTATAATCTGGCCCCTCTCCTGCCGCCATTTTATCAACGCCACGATAGCGGGAATCCAATCTGCCTACAGTAAAACCCTTGTCTCTTAAAAGTTCTTTCCAGAAAAAATCGGTTGGCACATTTAAGTTGTAACTCAAAATAACCTTTTCGGATAAACCAGAGTAACGGGCCATTTTAGCTGCTATTGCCTTTTTCTTTTCAGCATTTAGCATGGCTCCATGCGAGATGGCGGGGATCAATTCGTCAATAGTAAATTGCTCTACTTCGGGTAACATAGCGGTCAAATCTTTGCTTTGTAAATCCGCTGGCAATGCTTTATGATACCAGGCAGTAGCAGCGAAGTAAGGAAGCCTTAAAGCGGCATCAACGGGCCCGCTTCTTTCAATGCCCAACTCAGTTGGAGAAACCAGTACTACTCCATTCAGGTACATCCACTGATTATTTTGCAGTTCTAATGCCAAGCCAGATACGCGGGTAGTTCCATAGCTTTCTCCAATCAGGAATTTTGGTGAAGCCCAACGATTGTTGCGGGTTACAAAGGTGTTAATCCATTCGGCAAGATATTTAATATCTGCTTTTACACCGAAGAATTTCTCCTTAGGCACATCTTTACCGGTAGCTCTTGAGTATCCGGTATTTACGGGATCAACATATACGATATCGGCTACATCCAAAATGGAATATGGATTTTCCTTATATCCATACGGCTGCACCGGGTAGCCCTCGTCGTCTATGTTAAGCACTACCGGCCCCGTGTAAGCAATATGCATCCATACCGATGCAGAGCCCGGACCGCCGTTAAATGAAATTACAAGAGGCCTTTTATCGCGATTTTGTACATCGCTACGTTCATAATAAGTATAAAATAGTCCGGCAATAGGTTTACCTTCATCGTCCCAAACAGGCAATGTGCCTGTTGTAGCTTTGTACGGAATGGCTTTCCCGTTTATATTTACATTGTGATTGGTGATAACACTGCTTTCTACTTTTATAGCCCTTTCATTTGCAACAGATTTGGGCTCGTCTTTCACAGTTACCTGTGTGGTAGTTATGGTTTCTTTACCGGCGTTTCTTCCAGGTGTTTGCTGGGCCTGTATTACCGTGCTGGCAATTAATAAAGGGAAGAGTAAAAATTTTAATTTCATTTAAGTTAGTTTGATAACTAAATATCAAATTAAAGTAGCGTTTATCAAAAACCGCAGTATAAATGTTACCATAAAGTTCTCTATAGTTTACGAAATAAAAAAAGCGGCATCGCTTTCGCTATGCCGCCACTTAGATAACTGTATTGTTTTAGGTCTTAATTTTAGGAA
Source organism: Pedobacter sp. (assembly GCF_965279535.1). Classification (NCBI taxonomy): domain Bacteria; kingdom Pseudomonadati; phylum Bacteroidota; class Sphingobacteriia; order Sphingobacteriales; family Sphingobacteriaceae; genus Pedobacter; species Pedobacter sp. The sequence goes on along the minus strand of NZ_OZ257244.1, from coordinate 3,858,100 downwards.
ATTAATAACTTAATTATTCTTTTTTGTAGCTCTTAGTATCACCTCGTAAAGATATTTTCCAGGCCTGTTGATCCGTGTATTAAACCTCACGTTTAACTTTACCGGTCTTTTACTCCAGGTTCCATAAGGTAAATCATTAGGTGGATTCCAAAGTCCAGCAGTTGCTGTATCAATAGAGGCAATGTTGTTGGCATTAATTCTATAATAACAATTGATTCCATTGCTCTGGCTATCCCAGTACAGTGCAGGAAAAGGAGTTGTTGCGTAGTCGTACAATACTGCTGTGTCTGTAACGGTTGTTTTATAAGCAAATGTTGCCAAGGTTTTCAGATAGCTATTTCCACTTGGTCTGAGCTTGTATTCTGAAGGAGCTATTAATGCCCCGTTCTTATCCACAAACTTTAAGGCAACCTGGTTTGGCGAATCGGCAATTCTTCTGATTTTTAACCATGCTGTGGTAGAGCGTCCTGTTGCGGCGTCAATCCAATCAGCATCATAAGCAAACCTTACTGCGGTTTCGCTATTGGCCTCTACAGCCAGGGCATATGGTGCATTTATATATTCATATTCTACCTGAGGAGAAAGAATAATAGTACAAATGCCTGTGTAAGTTTTTGCGCCATTAGGATTTTCCACTTCAAGGTCCAGGAGGTATTCGCCCGGGGGGATATTGTTTGTTGCCTCATTGAATACCATTTGACCGCTTACAGGGTTAATTTCAAAAGGTGTTTTCTTAACCGTTGATCTTTTCGCATTGATCAAAGCCAAAGTAGTATCGGTTCTAGGATCGTAGGGTAACTTCCAGATGTCTACACTGTATTGTGTAAAAAACTCTTCTGCCCGTTTTCCTGTCGCTTTACTCCTTACATTTAGCAAAGTAACTTTAAAGGGCGGTGTTGAGGCATCTGGAATTAATCCTTGCGAAAGGTAAAAAGATCCTGCGTTTACCCTTAGTGGGTTGGAGGAATATCTTAAATAATCGCTTAGAAAACCTTCTTTAACTTTTTTACAGGCATTAAAGCATAATGCTGCAACAATAAGGCAAATCATGCCTCCAAATAAATATATCTTTTTCATCCGTTTGTTTTTTATGGCGATGATGTTAATCATCACTCGATGAATTAAAAGTCTTTAACCTTAAAGGTCCAAGGGTGTGAATTACTTAATACATGCACAACTCCATTCGTTGTTTCTATACCCGAAGTCTGACAGACTGCCGTTCTATCCAAAAGCGCCTCATCTCCTGTTGGATCCTGCATTTGTCCACCAACCATAACATCCCGGTCTCCGATTACTCTTGTAAAATAAACCAATCTTGCATTTGTGGTGATGATACCATCAACCAAATAGCCTGTGGTTTTAGTATAAGCAATTACGAAGTTTTCAGTTGGAGAAACTACAGGATGAAAAATCTGTCCAGCTTCTGTGAGTTGTCCATAAGAGGTTTTCCCTTGAAAAACATAGATTCCCAACGAATCACGAAGCATTTTCGGCGTGAAGTATTTGAACAGTGAATCTAGAGTGTATTTTTTATTTTCATCCACTTGTCTGGCTTCATCTCTTTTAATATTCAGAAAGTTATTAATGGAATAGTTGTTAGGGACAAAAAAGGTAACATCGCCGTTGATGATATCTTTTAATCCTGCTTTATCGAGAACCATTAAAGTGGTATCGAACATTTTTCGGGGATGAGTTTTAAGGAAATCATAGGTGGTCATGTTCACCTTGGGATTACTCAATCCTCCATCTATTATTCCATCTCCCTTTTTACAGCTGGCGAGTGCCATTAAGACTGCAAAAACTGTATATATATATCTTTTCATCTTGTTTCAGTTTAGTATTTACCTTTCCAATACTCTGTTTGATTAATCAAGTTGTTATTTTGTAGAATACTGTTAATGATTGGCCATCTCCAACCTTTTAATGCTTTGCGTGCGTCTGTCATCCATATAGGATTTCTGTTCATTCTCACACCATCAAAAAAGTTCTGTCCCTCTCCTGCCAGTTCTCTGACACGCTCGTTCATGATGTCAATTTTCAAAAGATTACCTATCGCGGTACTGTTTCCGGTATTTGCCCTTACCCTCACCACATTTAATGCATTTTGTGCCTCTGGGTCTCTGCTTAATGCATTTAATGCTTCAGCTTTGAGTAAATACATATCTGCCAAACGATAAATAATCAAATTGCTTTCGATGTAAGGTTCTGTTGGGGTTTTGAAACCAACATCACTATATTTAATCAGAAGATCGATATCAGCACTGCTACTATATCCATAAAACTTTGATAATCTGATATCAGCCGTATTAGGATAAATGTTAAACAGAAAATCACTGTTCACATAAAATAATGGTTTGCTTAAGTAATTAGGCAGATAAGGTTCCATTAATGTTCTGAAGCCAATACTACTATCAAAATACGCCTCTTTATTTGCGTTGGAGGATGGGATAACAAAAATATTTTCTTTAGAAGTAGTATTTTTAAATGGCATCCTGATATTATCGGTTGTTTCCAAACCATAGGTATCCGCTCTGCTAATAATAGAATCTGTATACAACAGGGTTTTAGCATAATCGTGTTTCCAGGCATTAACGTGGGCTAATAAGCCTAATGCAGCTCCTTTATTTGCTCTGATCCGTGAATACTGATTGGTACCTTCAAAAGTGAGTCTGCTTGATGCCTTTGAAGCATCGCTAATAACCTGTGCAATAATGGTTTCTTCTGGCGACTGACCTAATAACTTGATTTGTTCAGCAGTATAAATAGGCTCGTTTTGAAGTGGAACATCCCCCCATACCCTGGCCAGATAAAAATAACAGAGTCCTCTTAAGAAATAAGCTTCTCCAACGATATAATTTTTAGCACTGTTACCACCAGCAAAGGCTGCATCAGAGATGGCGGGAACCTTATCAATTACCAGGTTACATACATTAATTACCTTATACCAATTTGTCCAGTTGTGAGCGCCCTGCTCTCTATAATAAACTGCATTTAGCCCTCCACTTACATATGGGCCTTGCATATTGGTATCATCAGTTTTGAACTCCCCATAAGGCAAATCACCCCAAATAAAGAAGGCGTTATCAGTATATAAACTGGTTCTTAGCAGCGCATATGCGCCATTAATTGCACCTTGAGCATCTGACTCTGTTTTCCAGAATTTATCATCATAAGTTGCATTATCAAGTTCATTATCCAGCGCTTTCTTGCAAGATGGAGCAATGAGTATAAGAAGTAGAAGTGCCATGAGGAGCAAACTACTTTTTGTATTTTTGTTTCTTGTTTTCATCTGCTTAAATTTTAAAATTCTACTTGAAGACCAAAGGTATATTTCCTTGGAATAGGATATCCATCACCAAAATCGTAACCTTGAGCATTTACAGCTTCCGCATCAATACCAGAGAATTTCTGGAACATGGCCAGGTTATCCACCATCGCATATAATTTCATTCTATTGAGTTTTACCTTACGCATCCATGGATAATTCTGAGGTGTAAAGTCATAGCCTAAATTCACGTTCTTGATTCTGAAATACCATCCTGGTTCTACATAAAAGGTTTGATCGCTTCTAAATACATAAAGGCCTGAAAATGGATTTAATGCAGGGAAGGTTGCATTGTCTCCTGCTTTCCTCCAGTAGTCGTATTGTTCGTAATCTCCAATAGATGCGCGGGCTAAATCTTCTGGGTTACCATAGAATAATCCATTAGATAATCGCTGTGCAAGTGTATTGTTTACAATTGTTCTGCCCAACGTGAAGGTTGTGAAAACTGATAACGAGAAATTTTTATACCTGAAGGAGTTGTTTATACCTCCCGTAGCTTTCGGATTTGGATCGCCATAGAAAGTTATATCATTTTCTCCATTGTTATCAGATATTTTATAATCTCCGGTGATATCGCGCCATTTCGGCATGCCCAGAATAAGGGTTCCCCACTTTGTGCTACCTACCTGACCAGTGTAAGGGTTAACTAAAAGATCACTAACAGAGTTGATTACACCATCGGTAATATACATTTGGTACATATTTAATGGCTTTCCAACAACGTAAATAGTTCCATTGCTATATAAATCGCGATTACCATTAGGTAATGCAGTAACCATATTGCTGTTAAATGAAATATTGATTGAAGGTGTCCATTGGAATGCCGATTCTGGTTTGAATACTCGTCCAGAAATCTGGAATTCTAATCCTGAGTTGCGTACCCCGGCGGCATTACTTAATGAAGTGCTATATCCCGAAGTTTCAGGAACCAAAACTTTAAGCATTTGACCTGTAGTGTTTCGTACATAGGCATCTGCCGTAAAGCTGATTCTGCGTTTAAAGAACTCCAAATCCACCCCAATATTGGTTTGATCTGATTGCTCCCAGGTAAGGTTATTATTGGTTAAGCGGTTAAAATTCGGATAAATTACAGGAACACCTCCATAGGTGCCTGCACTACTTCCACCATAGTTGGCATTACCTAGTGCAAAGCTATTGTAACGGTCATTATCTCCAATGCTAGCCTCGTCACCACTCAAGCCCCAGCTAAATCTAAGTTTTGCGAAGTCTATCCAGCTAACGTTTTTCATGAAATTTTCTTCAGACGCTATCCACGCTGCAGAGAATGAAGGGAAAATGGCCCAACGGTTATCACGGCCAAATCTGGAGGAGGCATCAGCCCGGATGTAAGAATCAAACAAATACTTTTCTTCATAATCGTAATGTGCACTACCAAAAAATGAAAGTTTAGCATATGTAGAATGATCTGAGCTTCCAAATAAATCGCCTTGTGCCACGCCTGAAACAACCTTGATATTATCGTTTGGCACCCCTTCTCCTGATACATTTAAGGATTGATTATCTCTTTTTTCAAATGCCTGTCCAGCTAAAAAGTTTAAGTTGTGTGTATCATTAATATTAAAGCTATACACGAGGGTATTGGTAATTAAATATTTTAACCCTTCACTAAAGCCCGAATAGGCATAAGCTCTTCCATTATATTCACTTCTGGCCGGGCTAAAAAAGTCTCTTTTCGATGAACTATAGCTAATGGCTCCTTCGGTATTGATAGATAAATTCTTAACAATATTGTAGGTCAATTTCGTTACTGCACTGATGTTATTATCGGCATTACTATTTCGTACTGATTCGTAAGGTGCTTCAATATCAAGCCTATCTTGTTCAGAGAGATAAAAAAGCGAAGATGGCATACTTACCGGGCTAATTTTAAATGCATTTCGATAACCTTGCTCTTCAGGTCTAACCCTGCCCACCATTCTTAAGCCTCTGCTTAATCTTAAAGAGGTTTGCATCTGAAACTTCTCGCTAAAATTAGCGCCAAGATTAGCATTAATCGAATACCGCTCATAGCCTGTAGCTTTAATAATCCCTTTTTCGTCATAATGGCCTACACCCACGCGATAATTAAATCTTTCTGAGCCTCCTGAAACAGCCAAATCCTGATTGGAAACTGTACCATTCTGATAAAATAAATCCTGCCAGTTATTATTATTATTAAATGAAGGGTTTAAACTATCGGTTAACATAATCGGAACACGATCCCTTAATTGTGCAGCATTGGCATAATTGTAGATCAAATCCATCTTTCTTCTCCGTTCTTCAGCTCCAATTACAGTTTCTAAAAACTTTGGCTGTCTAACCATTCCATAATAAGTATTGAAACTTACCTTCGGAACACCTGCAACTCCTCTCTTTGTTTTGATTAAAATAACTCCGTTTGCCCCTCTGGATCCGTAAATTGCTGCCGCAGAGGCATCCTTCAATACGTCTATCGATTCAACATCGTTAGGATTTAGAGAAGTTAAGAAATTGGTACCAGTTTGAGTAAAGGCTTCCACCTCATCTTCAGCAACTGGTAATCCATCAATTACATACAGCGGATTGCTAAATGCCCTATCTCCATCGAATTCTCCTGCAGACATGATTCTGGTGTTTCCCCTTACCATTAACGAAGTGCTTACGCCTGGCTGACCTGTGAAGTTTTGTACGTTTACTCCGGGTAATTTACCTTGCAATAACACATCTACGCTCGCAGCCGGAAGGTTTTCAATGTCTTTGCTGGTCACTGTTGCCAAAGCTGCTGTAGAGTTTTTCCGCTTTACTTGTTGATACCCCACTACTACAACATCTGTTAAGGATTGTTGATCCGGAGTTAAACTCACATTAATTTCAGTTTTTGTTCCAACAGGAACTTCTTTGAGTTTGTAGCCCACATAGCTGAAGATTAAAGTTGCATTGTTGGGTACATTGATCGTGTAGCGGCCCTTTTCGTCGGTACTTACTGTTGTTGCTGCACTTTTAACTTTTACAGAAACACCGGGCAAAGACTGGCCATCGTCTGCGCCCTTTACCGTACCGGTAACTTTTAACTGAGCTGAAACAGCGGTTACAACCAGCAGAAAAACCGCGAGCAAACCGATTTTTCGAATGTAAAATTTGGTCATAGAAATTTGATTAGGTTGATTAGTTTGTTTAGCGAATCTGATTAACAGGGAGACGTTGTTTCAGATAAAAGAATAAGTTTGTTAGTCGAATTAGCTGTGCTAAAGATAAGCGGGTATTTTGACAAAGAGATTACAAAAACACGCGCAAACGTTTGATCAACTTATTTATCAGAACACTCAGGGAGAGTGGAAAAAGTGATAAAAAACAGCTATTTACCGGGTCAAAATCTATTTTTGTATTAAATAATCCACAACGAAAAATTTCGTTTGAAACAAATGGCCAAAGCATAGAGAAATCACAAGACAAACGTTTGTTTTATGAAAATTGAAATTTGCTCAAATTGCATAAAAAAAGGCCAACATAACTTAGTATGCTGGCCTTGATAACAGGGACGAGTTATAAATTATTTATCCCACCATACTTTTCCAACCAACTTATCTCCACCCGGAACAGCGCCTGAAGCAGCTTTGTAATTTGCTGCATTAGACACACCTTCTGCCAATGGGTAAGGAAAACGGCGGGGGATAGAACCTCCGGTATTGGTGTTCGGATATACAACTGGAACCAATGCAGGTACACCAGTTCTTCTCCAGTTCGACCAGGATTCGTAAAAATCGAGCATGGTAATGGTATGGGCCCAATACTGCATCGCAATCATATCTAAGCCATTTGCCGGCACATAAGGATGTGCTGTTAGATAATTCGCAGCATCTGTCGGATTCACAGTCATTGCTGCATCATATTGAGACAGATAAGTCATGGCTGCAGTTACCCCTGCATTGTAGTGCGTTGCTGCAGAACCTCCAATGCCATATCGTTGTGCCGCTTCGGCCCAAAGCAATTCGGTTTCTGCATAAGTTAAAATAAAGGTATTGCCCTCTCTTTTTAACATACCTGGATGTGGCGAGGAATAATCGGTGAAATCAGTATACGAAGGGTCCTGACGAACATCTCTACCTGCAATGCCGCTCAAATCTTTACCGTTAGGCATTCCTTTTTGCACGGCTGCCGTTGAAATGTAATTCGGATTCTGTGTTTTAGTTCCATCGGTAAGGTATAATTTAGTGACTGCTACCTTACTTAATCGAGGGTCGGCATTGGTTTTTAAGTAATTGATAAATGTTGAACTCCATCTGGTGTAGAAATTTTCCTGACCACCATCACCCAAAAGTACCTGTGCATTTCTGTTTTGCGTAGGGCGGCCACCACCTGCGTCATGTTTGAAAAATGCGTTATCACTATCGCCAATCATGGTCTTACCCACCGCTTTATTGATGTAAGTTTGCGCTAAAGTTGCATCAGCTTTGGTTAAGCGCATGGCCATGCGAAGCATTAAGCTATAACCAAAACGTTTCCATTTGGCTATATCTCCGGCATATACCAAATCGCCCGTTACGGCATCGCCGCTGGCATTTAATGCACTTGTAGCCTCATCTACCTCTTTCAGTAAATCGGTATAAATGGACTGTTGCGAATCGTATTTAGGGTATAAATTTCCGGTGTAATAGCCCTTTCCTGCTTCTGAATAAGGAATATCCCCATACAAATCGGTTAATCTTTGAAAGATTAAAGCTTTCCAGATTCGCCCCATCTGATAAACGTTGTTGTACTCCGGCTTAGCTTTGGTAAATTCAACCAAATCTGCCGCATACTTAACCTGATCAGGATAAGCCTTTTCCCAATATGCAGCTGTGTACCCTTCATTAAGCATGTATTTATCACCTGCCCAGTAACTAATTACAGAAGATAAACCCTGCATCATGGTGGATGCATAAATCAGGTTTCCTCTCCAGGTTTCGTAAGCGAAGTCGATACTTCCTGTATAATTGAGCTGCGCAGTAGATAATAGATAATTTGGATTATATTCAGCCTGTCCAACAGATTGCGGATCGGTATTTATTTTTTCGAAGTCTTTTGTACAACCAGATGCCAGTACAAGACCTGACAGTAAAAGCGGTACGTATAATTTTATGATCGTTTTCATTTTCAATTCGTTTTAAAGGATTATAACTTAACACTTAGATTTAAACCGTATGAACGCACTGGCGGAACACCACCGAGCTCCATACCTGGTAAAGTTGCATTGTAACTCGACTCCGGGTCTATGTTATCCGTTTTCTTCATTAAAACGAACAAGTTGCGGCCTACAAAGCTGAGGTTTAAGCCCTTTATTTTATTATTGAAAAGTTTAGCTGGGAAACTATAGCCGAGCACAAGTTGCCTGAATTTGATGAAACTGGCATCCTGTACGAATTGTTTAGAAACATTATTGGCATAAGTTGAGTAATAGTTGGCAGCATTAATCCCCAGCGCATCACGATTTTCTAAGGTTGCCTGATGTAAACCAAAAATGTATCCGTAGTAATCGGTAGCAGAGAATATTTTACCACCCCATTTACCATCAATCAGAAAAGAAAGATTTACACCTTTATAGCTGAATTCATTATTCCAGCCTGCTGTCCATTTACTGTAAGCAGATCCATAAGACTTTAATTCTCCTCTTTCTGGTGCTCCGTTAGCATCTTTAAGAATATTACCATTGGTATCATATTTAAAATCGTAAGCCATTACCTGACCCGCAGCTTTGCCTGCTATGTTTTGTAAGAAACCTACATTACTTCTTGAGGTAGCTAATAATTGCGAAGCTGTACCAGGCGCTAAAGTAATTACCTTATTATCATTATAGGAACCGTTTACGCTCGATGTCCAGCTGAAGTCTTTCGATTTCAAAATAACACCAGAAACCAGGGCTTCAATACCTTTGTTTTGTAGTTCACCGATATTCAAGGTTGCGCCACTATATCCTGTTGTAGTAGAAGTAGGGACATCCAGGATTTCATCACTGGATTTTTTATTGTACCAGGTTAAATCTAAGTTCAGGCGATCGCCGAAAAGCCGCATCTCTGTACCTACCTCAAACTCTTTTGCTTTTGATGCAAATAAGGTTGGATTAGGGATAGATGGATTTACAATGTTTCCGATTGGGCTTCCATTAATGGTTTCACTTCTAAGATTATAGTACAGTTGTGTTTTAAAAGGTAAAGCACCTTGCCCTACCACGGCATATCCGGCCCTTAACTTACCGAAGCTTAAGAATGATGGTTTCCAAAGCTCAGTAAATACAAATGAAGCACTTACAGCCGGATAAAATACACTGAGCTTATTGTCTCTTCCCGGGGTTGCCAGGGTAGAAAACCAGTCGCTTCTGCCACTACCGGTTAAGTACAAAATATCCTTATAGGTAACTTCCAATGTTCCGTAAATGGATTGAACTTCCTGATCACTTTGCGTAACGCTTACCGTTTTCCCTCCGGTATTGGATAAGGTATAAACACCAGGAATTTGGAAAGAGCCACCCTGATTTGTCGTTTGATTAACTTTTGTACGACGGTAACTTGCACCTATGTTCGGTGTTATGGAAATTTCATCTACTTTAAAGCTTTTGCCGATTAAACCGTCTACATTAATATCGGAGAAATTAGTGAGTTGTTCTGTAAAACCACCGTCCAGATCATACGCTGTACCAGAAGGTGTTACACCAAGATAAGTTTCATTGTATGCATCTCTACCTGCCCTCATTTGTAAAAACAAGCCGTTATCAAAGGTATATTTGGCATTGGCCGAACTTAACAGGCGTTCTTTCTTGGTATTGTGAATAAACTCATAAGCTGCAAACCATGGATTGGTAGCATATGGGTTGCCGGTATTGTAAAGGATCTCATTCCCTTTTGCATCTTTCCAGGGCTCAAGATCCTTGATGTTAATGCTTGTTGGTAAAAACGCAGCATTATAATTCGCATTTCCAGCACCATCTGATACCATCGGGCGATTTTTAGCCTGCTCTAAAATGTAGTTAAAACGGGCATCAATTACCAATCTTTTAATGGGATCCAGCGTTGCCGATAAAGTAAAATTTTGTCTGTTTAAGCCAGAATTGGGTACAACTGAATTATTGTGTAAATCGCTCCCGGAAACACGGATTACACCTCCTTCAAAGGTTTTATTCAATGCGAGGGTATTGGTAAAAGTATTTCCGGTTCTATAAAAGTTTTCAATATTATCTTTTTGCGCGGTGTAAGGTCTGCTAACGCCGTCAAATTGCACTACATTTGAGCCATCTAATTTTGCACCCCAGCTAGAACCACCGGTAGAGGCTGCAGCCAGTTGTGTAGCTGGTTTTTGTCCGTTAGTACCCTGACCATAGATATATTGCCAGTCTGTACGGTCCATTACCTGCTCGCCAACATAATTACTGTTAAACTCGATGCTATTACCTTTTCCGCTTTTGGTCGTAATTAAAATAACACCCGCTTTGGCACGATAGCCATACAAGGCGGCAGCTGCAGCACCTTTTAACACAGAAATGCTTTCGATATCATCAGGGTTCAGGTTACTAATTGCATCACCCCTATCTGGTGCATTGTCGTACTGCCCACCAGAGTTACCTACCGAATTGGTACTGAAACGTCCAACAGGCTCGCTTTCCATTGGAACACCATTAATAACATATAATGGCTGACTACTTTGCCCTAAACTGGAAACGCCACGAATGGTTACGCTTGTTGCTGCACCAGCACCGCCCGAGGTAGAACTCACATCCAAACCAGCTACTTTACCTACCAGAGAATTTAAAACATTGTTTTCTCTGGCCTGCGTTAAGGTTTCGCCTGCTACTTGCGTTACAGAGTAACCCAAAGCCCTGCGTTCTTTTTTAATGCCTAAAGCGGTAACAACCACTTCACTCAGCTGCTTGGTATCTTCAGTTAATACAATATTGATAATGGCCTGCGTACCAATAGCTACTTCTTTAGTTTGGAAGCCTGCGTAAGAAATTACTAGAATGGCATTTTCAGGTGCATTTAAACTAAATTTTCCATTGATATCTGTAGAAGTACCCACTCCGGTACCTTTAACCCGAACTGTAGCGCCGGGTAAAACACCGCCAAGCGGATCTTTTACCGTTCCGGTAATGGGAACATCTTTATTTCTACTGATTACAATTAATCCACCATCGGAAACTGAATATTTCAGGTTGGTTCTATTCAATATAGCCGATAAAACTTCTGTAACAGGTGTATTGGTTACAGTTATGCTTACGTCCTTATTAATGGGAACATAAGTAGAACTATACACAAAATGGTAACTGCTTTGCTGTTCGATAATCTGTAATACCTTGGCCAGCTTCGTTTTCTTTACATCGAGCGAAATCTTCTCTTGCGAGAAAACCGATGCCGAAACGTTGAGGCAGGTAATGAAAACCACTATACAGGCTAGTTTCATTAGCATGATGAATTTTAAGAGCCTCCTATAGCTAGAACGCTCTTGCAGTAAGTAATAATAAATCATATTTTTGTTTTTTTTGGTTGCAAAATTCTTGGCAGCAATCTGTTTGCGCATAAACTGCCATTAGTTAATCAGAAAGAAACCTTAAGGGCGGTGCGCCAACACCGTCCTTTTTTCTCTTTCTATTTAGAAATAATCACCTGGTTTCCTTTTATCTCATATTTAAAATATTCTACTTTTTGTAATGCCGCCAGGGCTTGATTAATGGTTTCGTTTCCAAAAGTTGCTGTAAAACGGTACTTCTCTATTTCAGGATCTTTAAATCTGATCTCCACGTTATACCACTTCTCCAGCACATCTTTAATTTCATCAAAATTCTGATCGTAAATTTCAATCCGGTTTTTTGTCCATGCCGTTTCTACAATCGTACTGTCTTTAATTAGTGTGTAGTGGTTAATGGTAATTTCTGGTCGAACAACTTTCGGCTTTACTACCTTTGGCTGGTTAATTACAGGTTGAACTTTATAAAAAGTAACTTTTTGACTTGGTTTAAGGGTAATGATTCCGCCATTTCCATTAACGGCCTCCATGGTAATTAACCCACGAATTAATGTTGCCTCAGAGCTCACTTCATCCGGATAGGCTTTTACATTAAAAGCAGTACCTAAAACATTGATATTGAAATCTGTTGTAGCTACTTTGAATGGCTTATCCTTATTGTGGGTCACATCAAAATAGGCTTCACCTTTTAGGCTTACCTCCCTGCAGGTAACATTAAATTCTTTACCTATAGCAAGGCTGCTTTTGGCATTCAGCAAAATCACCGATCCATCCGGTAAGGTAATTTTCTTTCTTTCTCCACTTTTAGTCGTAAAAACCTTAGCTTCCATAGTGGTGGTTATGGACTGATTAACAGAATAATAACGATACAAAAAAGTTATTGCCCCAATCAACGCAATTGCTGCTGCGATTTTCAACCACCATTTTCCCCTTGCTAACCTGACTACTTTTGCAGGAGGTAAAACATTTACCTTCATCTGTTCTACCTGTGCATTTAACGGACGTTTGTTACCGCTCAGAATAAAATATAGCCTTTTGGCTTCTATAATTATTTGTTTTTGTTCCGGATGGGCATTTACATATTTCTCCCAATATTCAATGCAAAGCTTATCGGTACCCGCACAATATTGCTGAAAGGTACTGTCGACAAGGAAATCTTCGGCATTGAATTTACTTCTATCAACCATTTGTAAACTGTCTTTTATATAACAGTGCCTAAAAGCTTAACTTTTTCCTAAGAAAATTTTAACTTTTTTTAACCGACAACATTAATGGGGGATAAACAGCTACTAAATGTTTGTTTTATTTGGTGTTTGGGCTGCGAAATGAAGGTCGTAGCATGATGTAATAACAGGGTGCACATCATATCTGGTCCCTGCGCCATGGAGGGAAACGAGATCCAAAATTGGGCAGGTATGATATCTGGTCCGTGAGTCACGGACCAGGGTATTAGCGTAAGGAGCAGGGAGATTACGCATTAAATTCTTTCCTCAGAATTTTTAGGGCATCATAAATGGTATTGTAAGCTGTTTTAATGGTTTGATTGGTTTGCTCAGCAATTTGTTCGTAGCTTAAACCATCAAAAAATTTGAGGTGAATGAGCTGTTTTTGCCGAAATGTGAGTTTTTCCAGAGCTGTTTTAAGTTGATATCTGACCAATTCATCACTTTGTACTTTAACGATGAATTCCTCGTAACTCATTTCCATCCAGTCGCCCTCTGCACCTGCATTAAAAAGCGCATCGTTAATTTTGCGCTTGCGTTCCATGATCCGAAGTAATTTGCGTTTCAGAAAGGTTCGCAGATAGGCCTCTACATTATCTACCCGGTTAAGTGCCTCATGCTTTTCCCAAATGGTAGTGAAAACCTGATCGGTAGCCTCACCAGCAATATCTGCATCAGCACAAACCCTGATACCAAAATTAACTAATGGATAATAAAGCTCCTTATAAAGATCAAAGAAAGCATCTTTATCGCTTGTACGTAGACGTTCCCACAATAAGTGATGCGACAGTTTGCTCTGCATGTAATAAGGTTAGGATGATCACAATGATAAAAAAAACTTAGCGGATTGTATAGCGAATGGTTATTTAATTCCCATCATCAAATTAGCTCCACCGGCCTGTGTTGTTGGGAGCGTTCCGTTCCATTTCTGAATCCATTGCTGCTGGATAAGTAAGGGGGTTAAAGATTGCTGCCTCAGCCTGTTGGCTTCTGATTCTGCCTTCGCCTTAATTAACAATGCCTGTGCCTCTCCGTTTGCGGTAGCCACCTTAACTTTAGCTTCGGCTTCTGCCTGCTTGGCTTCATTTTCTGCTTTTAAACGCGCCTGGATAGATGCATTTTTCTCATCAATCATTTTTCGCAAACTTTCGGGCGGTGTAATGGCTGAAGTTAACTGATCATAAACAAAACCGTCTTTATTCAGGTTTTTTGATAATAACAATTGAATTTTATCCTCAAAACGTTCGCGGTTTGACATTACCGAATCTGAGGTAAAAGAGTTAGCCACAATACGATAAGCGTCATATATCGTATTGCGCATAAACTGTTGTTCAATTTCCACAAGTGGCTTCCTGTATTGGCGATAAATTTGAGGAACCATTGCCGGGTTAACGTGGTAGTTTAATTTAGGATCAACCCTAAACTCAGCTGCATCTCTGGTGGTTACCACAAATGGATCATAATCTACCGATTGTGTAAAAGTTGGAAACTCTACAATTTTCGTTGTCCAGGTATTATACCACACCCTTCCGGTTACAATGGTAATGTTATCTACTCCCCGGTCAGATCCATAAAGATTTATTTTGATGCCAACATTTCCGGCATCAATATTTTCGAAGGTAAAAGGTTGTACAAACCAAAAAATGATTACCACAATGGCGATAATACCTATCCGACCAAATTTTTTAAACCAGTTAACAGGTGCAGCATTGTATTCCATGAGCGTTACTTTAAGATATTTCTAAATAAATGTTTAATGGGTTTAGTCAATAACCATGCTGCTACTGCTACTAAAACAAGTCCAGCTGCCACATATAAGTTTGAAGGTCTGTCTATAAACCCAACTGCTATTGTTAAAAGCACAATAGCCATTAGTATTCTTAAAACAATCTGGAGCGTAGACATGGTGTTTGATGGTTATAATTGTAATAATACCAAGATTAACCATAAACTGCAAATAATAGCTCGAGAAACCCATTCTATTTTAAAGCAACCTTGCTAAAAATATGGTATTCGCCAGGTGCGAGCGTTCCTGTATAAGCGTTGGATGTTAGGTTAATACTGCCCCCTATTGCATCAACCCAGGTGCCCGGGCTGCCAAAATCAATATTAGCAGTTTGGGTTACAACATCGAAGTTCCCTACTACCATTACAGTATTGCTGGCATCTGTTAGTTTAATGTATTTAATTCCATTGGCAAGATTATAGGTTGAATTGCTGGCATTGAAAATGTTGTTGTTCCTTTTTAAACGAATAAACTTTGCATAAGCGTCGTAAAGCAACTTACGATTGGGGTCGGTGTAATATTCCCATTTTATCGGTTTTTCGCCAGTCCGGCCATTAAAATCTATATTAATATCGTAGCCCAATTCACCAAACTGCCAAATCATTTTAGGGCCGGGAATAGCAAAAAGAAATGCCGCCGCCAGCTCCTCCCGCTTTAAGGAAGTAACTAAATTACCTTTGATAACATATGCTCCTGATGCATTTCCATAGGTGATATTTTTATAGTTCAGGCGTTCTTCATCATGGCTTTCTCCATAACTGATCAGATTCTCTGATCTGCTGAAACCATGCTTCGTGTAAAAGCCCCATGAAAAATCGGAGCTCCCTAACCAACCCATGGTAGCCTCGTTCATGTTGTAATTCAAGTTGTTCCAAAGCATCATACCTTCTTCAGCGAGTACTTTTTCTTCTGATTCCTCTGCAAAGTGTTCTAAAATCACATAGAAGTTATTTGCATCAATGCTCCTGATAAAGTTATTATACTCTTTCCAAATGGCTACTCTGCCGGCGTCATACATCCTGAATTGCGAATCATCTGCAGAAGATTTCTGGGTAAATCCTTTAGACAAATCAAACCTGAAACCATCAATTTTGTATTGCTGCATCCAGAATTTCATCACATCTTTTGAAAATTTCCTGGTAGCCGCACTTTCATGGTTAAAATCGTAGCCTACATTGAAAGGGTGTTTGGCATCTGTATTAAACCAGGGATTTGATGCACTTGGTTTTGATCCATCAAAATACATTTGAACCATAGGCGATTGCCCGAAAGAATGGTTTAACACCATATCCAAAATCACGGCTATCCCTCTTCCATGGCATTCATCAATGAAATTTTGAAGTGCTGTTTTACTGCCATAATATTTATCCGGAGCAAAATAAAATGATGGATTGTAGCCCCAGCTCAGGTTACCTTCAAATTCATTTACAGGCATGAGTTCAATGGCGTTTATACCCAGTGTAGTGAGGTAATCTAATTTTTGCAGAGTGGAAGCATAATTATGATCTGTAGTGAAATCGCGGATCAAAAGTTCGTAAACCACAAGATTATTCTTCTCAGGCCTGGTAAAACTGGTGTTTTTCCAGGTGTAAACAGGTTGATTCGCCTGCATTACGCTCACAATTCCTGTTGTTTTGCCTGTGGGATAAGACCTTAAATTTGGATAAGTAGCTGCAGAAATGTATTGATCATTATTGGCATCCAATATTTTTTCACAATATGGATCTGCTACTTTTAGTGTTCCATCTATTACGAACTGGTAGGCGTATTCTGTATTAGGATTAAGATTATCAACCTGAACCCACCAGCTATTTCCATCATTGGTTTTCTTCATCGCTGTTGACGACCAATTGTTAAAATCGCCGGATAGGGCAACACTATTTTTCCCGGGGGCATATAAGGTTACAATTGCCGATGTGCCATTATTGATAAAGGCAACACCGTCTTTTGCACCGGCAGGCAGCTCCGAGCCGGAAACTGGTGGCTCAGGTGTAGGATCGTTTGAAGTCTTTTTACATGATGCTGTAAGCAGGGCCAGACACCATAACAGATAAAATAACTTTTTCATTTGGTTAGTTTTTATAGTATTTACTATTGATTTTTTGGACAATATTTTACCATACTCCAAACCTGTAACATACAGCATGAAGTGTAAAAAGCTTTAAAATATGATGCAGGACAACCGCTAGAAAATATTGGGACTATACTGCCCTATTTTCTTCTATTTCTAATTTTGAAGTAAGTGTTTCATCGGTTTTCTTAGGCTCACGGATAAAAATATAACAAATGATCGCCGCCAGAATCATCAATCCACCACCAAGTTGGACAGCCAGAAGCCGATCATTGTTCAGTACATTTTTCATCAGCCAACCGAACCCTAACGAAGCCATGATTTCTGGAAGTACAATGAAAAAGTTAAAAATCCCCATATAAATACCGATCTTATCTTTCGGCAGAGAACCGCTTAACATGGCATATGGCATGGATAAAATGCTCGCCCAGGCGATGCCTACACCCGTCATGCAGAGGTAGAGCATATTTTTATCGTGCACCCAGGCCACGCTGATTAGCCCGATTGCACCACAAAGTAAGCAGATTGCATGGGTGGTTTTTCTACCCAAAGCGTCTGCTATTTTAGGAAGTACTAAAGCAAATAAAAAGGTAACGACACTATAATATGCCAGAGTTAAGCTTCCGAAATCGGCGCCATGAGCATAAACCGGATCGCTGGCATCTTTACCGCCAAAAACGTTTACCGCCACAGCCGTAGTGTAGTAAAACCACATTAGAAACAGGCCTGGCCAGGTAAAAAACTGCACTAAGGATACAATTTGCATCCTCTTGGGCATGTTTCTTAGTGCACTAAATATCTCCGATACACCACCACCAAAACCTTTGTTGCTTTCTTTAACTTTTTCTTTGAAATCTACATCCTGCGGAGGATATTCTTTTGTAGTTAAAACGGTATAAAGTACTGCTGCAAAGAAGAAAAAGGCACCCAAATAAAAAGAGAATTTTACGTTTTCAGGGATATTGCCCTGGGCTGCAGTATTGGTTAAATCAAAGATATTATTCATGATCCAGGGCAATGCAGAAGCTACACTTCCTCCTAAACCAATCATCATACTTTGCATAATAAAGCCGCGGTTAACCTGGCTATCGGGCAATTTATCGGTTACGAAAGCACGGAAAGGTTCCATAGCTACATTCCCAAATACATCCAATACCCACAGTAATCCGGCGGCCATCCACAGGGCACTGCTATGCGGCATAAAAATGAGTGCAATACTGCTTACAATAGCACCAACCATAAAATAGGGTCTTCTTCTACCCCAGGTAGGATGCCAGGTTCTATCGCTTAAATAACCAATAATGGGTTGCACCAGAAGCCCTGTTAATGGAGCTGCCAGAAACAATAATGGTACCTGATCAGGATTTGCACCCAGGTTTTCGTAGATACGGCCCATGTTGGCACGTTGTAAATCCCAACCGAACTGGATTCCGAAAAACCCAACACTCATATTGATAATTTGTGCAAGTGTTAATTTCGGGTTTTCGAATACTGTTTTTAAGCTCATTATATTTGGTTTATTTAATCCCAGAACGCACAGCGTTTATCATAAAATACACAAAGCCTCTCTCTTGCATCTTTGCTTTCTGCGATTTGTCTTTTCTAAAATTCTATTACCTGTGCCGAAACTGGCCCGAGTCTTACCGGGATGCTGGTTCCTGCCGGGATATTTAATTTTCTATCTGTTAATAAATCTGTAACTGGCGATGAAGACTTTAATTTCAGGATATTATCTGGTATTTCGATGTTCGCTTCTAAAGTATTTATACGATCGAAATTGGCAACCACCAATAACCGTTGTTTTGCTGAGGATCTGATAAAGGCATACATCCGGTTGTTCATGTTACCGGTTTGCGGCACTTCAGTTAGCTCACCTTCGGCTATGGCATCGCTTTGCGCAACAATTTTTAATAATTGTTTATAGAAAGTTCTAAGTTTTAGCTGATCATCATTTAGCTTGCCACCATCAAATGCACCACCATTCATCCATTTCTGATGCTCCGGAACACCCCAATAATCAAAAATAGAAGTGCGGTTATCATCTCCTCCAAAACCTTCAGTTCCTTTTCCAGGCTCACCAACTTCCTGTCCGAAATACAACATTACCGGTCCCGAACCCAGCGTTGCTGAAACCACCATGGCTGGCAGAGCCAGTTCTGCGTTCCCTGCAAACCCTGCAGATGCGATACGTTCTTCATCGTGGTTTTCTAAAAAACGTAACATGTGATTGCCAAAACCAGCACTTTCTACCTGCCATACCTGACGAATATCTTTCACATCTGCATTGGATTCGTTTTTAATCAATCTTTTCAAACCATCGTAAAGTCCAACTTTATCGTACAAATAATCAAATTTCCCTTCGGCCAAATATTGTTTGTAAACCTTTGGATTATAAGCTTCACCCAAAAAAATTAAATCGGGGTTAACCTGCTTCACCTGCGGAATTACCCAATTCCAAAACGCAATAGGTACCATTTCGGCCATGTCGCAACGAAAACCATCCACACCTTTTTTAGTCCAGTAAATGAGAATATCCTTCATTTTTAACCAAACCGGGGGGATAGGATCGAAATATTGTTTCTCTCCATTTTGGTAATCCACGCCATAGTTTAACTTTATGGTTTCGTACCAATCGTCGTATTTTGGTGTTGGCGAAAAAACATTATTACCTGTAGCCTTCGCTGGGTTTTCTTCAAACTTCCCATCCTGCAAAGTTGCAATTGGGGTATTATTTGGTGCATTAGGTACTACAAATGCCTGTTTGGGCGTGTAGTAGAAATCGTTTTTCGGACTAAAACCTTTAGATACATCATCCTGGGCACCAAAATCGATTACATTCTCTGGTTTAGCGTAAGAGTGAT
The DNA here is from genome assembly GCF_965279535.1 of Pedobacter sp. Lineage (NCBI taxonomy): Bacteria > Pseudomonadati > Bacteroidota > Sphingobacteriia > Sphingobacteriales > Sphingobacteriaceae > Pedobacter > Pedobacter sp. The sequence goes on along the minus strand of NZ_OZ257244.1, from coordinate 3,838,365 downwards.
AACTTCTGGCCACATGGTTAGGAACAAAATCAATAATTACTTTTAGCTGCTTTGCATGGGTACGCTTAACTAAATTTTCAAATTCCTGCATCCGGTTTTTCACGTCAACCGCTAAATCAGGGTTAACATCATAATAATCGCGAATGGCATAAGGTGAGCCTGCTCTTCCTTTTACCACATCGGCATCATCTACTTTAATGCCGTAAGCAGTGTAATTGGTCAAGCTGGCATGCGCCAATGCTCCGGTATACCATACATAATTTACATGGAGTTCTTTTAACCCATCTAAAGCTTTATCGCTGATATCATTAAACTTACCGCAGCCATTCTGCTCGATGGTACCGTAAGGGATATTTGCAGTGTTTTTATTCCCGAATAAACGGGGCAATAGTTGATAGATCACGATTTTTTTATCGTTCATTACTACAGACTTTTTTTGTGCACAGGATGATAATGACAAAGTAAAAAAGACACAGAAAAGTATCAAAAAACTAAGCCGAAGCTGCTCAAAAATACAATTTTGAGCAGCCACCTGTGTAATCTGATACTTTCCATCCGGGTTAATAAACCCCTTATCTTTAATCTTTGAACCTCTTACCATTATCATACCAATTCTGCGTTGTTAACCTCAATTTCGGCATTTCCGGCCAATGTATAAATCTGATTTCTGATACCTATTTCAAGTGTTACATCATTATGATTTTTGATATTAATACCATTCTCGGTGATGTTAACTTTTAAGGTAGCGCCTCTAAAGCCAATTGTAAAGGAGAAAGATTTCCATTTACCTGGTAAGAACGGATTGAACTGCAATTTGCCCCCGCGTACACGCATACCTGCAAATCCTTCCACTACACTCATCCAGGTTCCTGCCATAGAAGTAATGTGCAAACCATCTTCTGTGTCGTTGTTATAGTCGTCTAAGTCTAAGCGGGCAGTTCTGAGGTAAAACTCATAAGCACGTGCTTCATCATTGAGCCTCGCAGCTAAAATACTGTGTACACAAGGTGATAACGAACTCTCATGAACGGTACGAGGTTCATAAAAATCGAAGTTTCTTCTTAAAGTATCCAGATCGTAATCTTCTTCAAAGAAATATAAACCTTGAAGCACATCGGCCTGCTTAATGAAGCAGGAACGTAAAATCCTATCCCAGCTCCATTTTTGGTTAATTGGACGTTCACTGGCCGGAAGATCTTTTACTAAGATTTGTTCCTTATCTAAATAACCGTCCTGCTGCAGAAAAATGCCTCTTTCGGCATCTGCCGGATAATACATTTTCGCGATAATATCAGCCCAGTCTGCGAATTCCTGATCCTTAAAGTTGAGCGATTTTAATAAGCTGTTATATTGCTCCTGAGCTTTTGCTTTTACAGTTTGTGCAGCTTCAGTAGCATACTTCATACACCAGGTTGCCAAAATATTGGTATACCAGTTATTGTTTACATTGTTTTCATATTCATTCGGACCAGTTACGCCAAGCATCACATATTGTTGCTTATCGTTGCTCCAGTTTACACGCTGTTTCCAGAAACGGGCTATACCAATTAATACCTCTAATCCATATTGAATTAAGTAATCTTCATCACCTGTGTAACGGATGTAGTTGAAAATTGCGAAGGCAATGGCGCCATTCCGGTGAATTTCCTCAAAGGTAATTTCCCATTCGTTATGGCATTCTTCACCGTTCATGGTTACCATCGGATAAAGCGCAGCTCCATCTTTAAAACCGAGCTTAGCTGCATTTTCTATTGCCTTACCCAGTTGCTTGTGGCGATAAATTAACAGGTTTTTGCTTACTTCCTGAGGAGCTGTAGCCAGGTAAAAAGGAACGCAATAAGCTTCCGTATCCCAATAGGTAGAGCCACCATATTTTTCACCGGTAAAGCCTTTGGGACCAATATTTAGGCGATCGTCTTTACCAGTATAGGTTTGAAAAAGCTGATAAATATTGAAACGGATAGCTTGCTGAGCAGACACATCCCCTTCAATCACGATGTCGCTTTCCTCCCATTTATGTGCCCATGCTGCTGCTTGTTCTTTAAGTAAAGTATCAAATCCTTTCGCAACTGCATTTTCAATAACCACTTTGGTTTCTTGTTGCAGTGATTCTTTGGGATGGTTTTCGGAAGACAGGTTTGCTGCAAGCTTAACAATGGTAATTTCAATATTTGCTTTAGTTGCAACCACAGTAGACTGGCCGACAAACTTGTCCCGGTAAACCGGTTCAAATGTTAAACTAAGCTTTTCGCTTCCCTGATATACCTCAACAGCACTTCCCGTACATACTTCAAAAGCTGTTTTTTTGGTTCTCAGTTGGATGTAAGCCTCATTGTCAATGATTTCATCTGACACTTTATCCCAGAATTTCTCATCGTAGTTGCTGTCCTGGTTTTTAACATCACCATCAATGAAAGGCATTAAGCTAATCTGACCATCAAAGTTTAGCGGTGTAATGCTGTAACGAATTGCCCCCACCTCATCATCGGCAATGCTGCAGAAGCGGGTAGATTTTACGGCTACGCTTTTGCCATTGTTAAGTACAGCAGTAAAAGTACGCTCCAAATAGCCCTCACGCATATTTAAGACACGCTTGAAATCTTTTACTTCAGCCTTTGCCAAATCTAATATTTCATCATCGACTTTTACTTCAATACCAATCCAGTTGGCAGCATTAAGTACTTTTGCAAAATATTCCGGATAGCCGTTTTTCCACCAGCCTACTCTGGTCTTGTCTGGATAATAAACTCCGGCAACATAATTCCCTGGTAGGGTTTCGCCCGAATAAGTTTCTTCAAAATTGGCTCTTTGCCCCATCCGGCCATTACCTAAACTGAAAATACTTTCTGAAATCTTATTTAAATGTGGATCAAAGCCCTCTTCGATGATGTTCCACTCATCCGCTTTTATATAGTTCTTCATTTTTTAGTATCAAGTTGTTAGTATCAGGAATCAAGACTAACCTGATCATTCTTCTGTATTCTTTTTCTTTTCGCTTTCGTAATTGCGAGGCCGGGAGGATGATTACAATCCTTTTAAATCTTCAACACTCAATTTATCCAGCCCGCTTACTACTAAATCTGCATCAGTAAGTACACTTTTTTCTCCAATTCCGATGGCCTTCATCCCGCCTCTTTTTGCGGCTTCTACTCCTGCTACGGCATCTTCAAAAACCACACATTCATTGGGCTTGAACCCCAAAAGTTCTGCTCCTTTGAGAAATACTTCTGGATCTGGTTTTGATTTGGTTACACTATTCCCATCAACAATTTCATCGAAAAAGTGAGCAAGATTGGTTTTCTCTAAAATGGTTGCAGAATTTTTACTGGCAGAGCCCAAGGCTAATTTGTAGCCCGCCTGGTGTATAGCTGTTAAGAAGTCAACTGTTCCCGGTAGTACTTCTGCAGGTGTCATTTTATTGATCATTTCTACATACCAGCCGTTTTTTAAAGCCGCCAGCTCTTCACGTTCAGCTTCCGATTTCTCTACTTTCCCCCAGGCTAAAATCTTATTCAGGCTTTCTACCCTGCTCACCCCTTTTAACTGTTCGTTTTGTGCTTCAGTGAAATCAAAACCCATGGTATTGGCTAATCTTTTCCAGGCTTTGTAATGGTAAACTGCAGTATCTACTAATACCCCATCTAAATCAAAAAGGCAGGCTTGAATGCCGCTACGGAGTGTCTCTTGCATATTTTTATAATATCGTTTAATTCAGTTCTAAAACCAGAGTTGTTTTTGCAGGTACTTTAATAGTCTTAAAAGCGCTATGCTCTCCTGTGATAATATTTTTTACAGTTGTTATGCCACTTGTACGCTCTGCAAATCTTTCTGTAGACAAGGTTTTCTCCTTATCTGTGTTATTCACGACTACCATAACACTTCCTTTAGCGGTATTGTTGTAGCGGAAGTACACATAAATATCATCTTGCGGAACAAACTGCATTAACTTTCCAGTTTGGAGTGCGGCATTGCTTTTGCGGAAACTGGCCAGGGTTCTCACGAAATTGAACGCTTCATTCTCTTTCTCTGTTCTGCCATTGGCGATGAACTTGTCTTTTTTATCACTTTCCCATCCACCGGAAAAGTCGGCACGTACCAACCCATCCGGATTGGAGAAGTTTTTCATTAAAATCTCTGTACCATAATACATTTGAGGAATTCCCCTCATGGTTAGCAAAATGGCCATCCCCATTTTATACTTATCAAAATCTTCATTCACCACTGAGTAAAAGCGACTCATATCGTGATTATCCAGGAAAATGCAGTTGGCATTCGGATTTTTATAAAGAAAATCGTGCGCCAGGGTTGCATATAAGCGGTTAATTCCATCTACCCAGCCGTTTTTTCCGTTCAATCCTTCATAAATAGCATCTTTTAACACAGCATCTGTTATTCCCTGTAAGTGGGTATCAAATCCCCTGTTAACGGTATTGCCTCCTGTAAAAAATGCCTGATTCGCTGCTGCACTTACTAATGTTTCTCCGAAAACGGTAAGTTTTGGAAACTCCGCTTGTAATTTCAAAGCCCAATCGGCCATGTAAGCAGGATCATTATATGGATAAGTATCTAAACGCAAGCCATCGATACCAGCATATTCAATCCACCAAATGTGGTTTTGAGTGAGGTAATTCTGAACGTAGGGATTGGTTTGGTTTAAATCTGGCATAGAAGGCACAAACCATCCGTCGAGCATTTGTTTCCGATCTGCTGCAGAAGCATGGGGATCCATTACCGTCTGGTCGCGGTAATTGGTTTGGGTATATTTTGACCATTGATTTAACCAGTTTTTCATGGGTAAATCTTTATAAAACCAATGCCCGGTGCCAATGTGGTTGTGCACAATGTCTTTAATTACCTTCATGCCTTTTGCATGCGCAGTTTCTACATATTTTTTATAAAGCGCATTGCTTCCGTAACGTGGATCTATTTTATAGTGATCAGTTACGGCATAACCATGATAGGATGCCTGTGGCATATTATTTTCCAATTCGGGTGTCATCCAGACTGTAGTAATACCAAGATCTTTTAGATAATCCAGGTGATTCATTACCCCTTGAATATCCCCTCCATGACGATAGTACATACTATCGCGATTAAGTGCAGTTTCTGCCAGACCCTTCACAACATCATTGCTCTGATCGCCATTAGCAAAGCGATCGGGCATTAACAGGTAAATAAAGTCTTTAGTAGTTACCCCCTGAATCCGGTTGGCGTTTTTATCCCGGTTCTTTAAATCGTAAGCATATGAAAATATTTTTTTACCCTGAATGGAAAAATTAATCGGGAACGTTCCCGGTTTTACGGCAGGAGAAAGTACCAGATCGAGAAATAAATAATTAGGATTTTCAACCTTATTCACCTTCAGCAGCTTTACGCCGGGATAAGCTAAAGAAACTGTTGTACTGGCGATATTTTCTCCATGTACAAGCAACTGCAACTTAGGGTTATGCATTCCGGTAAACCAAAACATGGGTTCAATACGTTCTAATTTTTGGGCAAATGCAGTATTACAGGCCAGAAAAACAGCCAACACTAATATTACTTTTTTCATCAGGATTTGCGCATTATTGTGGTGATTGGGTATATTATTGAGGGACGATTTCATTATGCAAAACTTTGAAGAGGAGAAAACCCGCAGCGCAGAACGCGCTACGGGGAATATTAAGTTAGTTAATAATTAAATTTTGACCATGGTATAACTACCTGTTTTACCGTCGGCATTAAGTGTTAAAGTTAGCTTATAGGTACCCGCAACGGTAACGTTGATGTCTCCACCATTATCACCAATATTGGTTCCCCAATCGTGATTTCTTCTGAATTTAAAGGCACCAGGTGTTAAAGCAACTGTTCCAATCCATGTATTTTTGCCATCATTTACCGGACTAAGGTCGGTATCAACAGACCAGTTACTTCCGGGAATTGCATTACCAATAATTGACCAGTAATCTGCATTGGCAATGGTGTAGACATTTGCATTAAGGTCTACAGTAAGGAGTTTAAAACCTGCTGAAACAGAACTGATATCTCCACCCGAAGTGCTGAGTTTACCACCTCCGGCATCGCCGTAGGCTACATCCCATTTCTTAGCAGTAGTAACCTTAAAGTTACCACCATCGAACTTAATAATTCCGGTATAAATACCATTTCCGGTAATAGAAACCAGGCTATCGGCTGTTGCCGGATTCCATCCCTGATATGCCCCCGGAACATATACCCATGAAGTTAAAGGGAATGGCTTTGCACTTATAGAAACAACATTACTGTAAACCGGAGCTACCGCATTAGAGATCGCTGCCTTTACCCTGATTTCTACATCAGAATTTACAGCAGTAGATAAGTTTAAAGAAAGCAGTAAATTATTAAAATCCAATCCGTTGTAACTTTTAGTGGTTACATTCGCATCTATAATTACTTCTTTAGTTTTATCTGCTGCAAAGTTTGCCCCTTTAGGCGACAGTTGTAAAGTATTGGTTACAGCTGCCTGATAACCGAAGTTAGCATTGGTTAAAGTAAATGTAATTACATTGGTAGTGAGCATGCTCTTATCCAAAACTACCGAGGTAGCCGAACTTTTTAAAGAACCTCCGGTACCAGCATTGGCTACGGCACGGGTTTCGTCTTTTTTGCATGACCATAGCGATAGCGCGATAAAGCTAAGGGCTAAGGATTTAAAGAATATTGATTTCATCTTTATAGAATATTAAGATTAATAACCTGTGTTTTGAACCAAATTCGGATTAGCAATTAAATCTGCCGTTGGAATTGGATATAAGTTACGGTAAGCTGGTAAACTTGCCCCTGCTTTAACGCCACCTTTGAATGGCCATAAATAAGTTGAGCCAGTAAATTTGCCGTAGCGAATTAAATCGGTACGGCGATGTGCTTCCCAATACAGTTCACGGGCACGCTCGTCTAAAAAGAAATCTACTGATAAAGTGCTTACATCTCCACTGTTATTGCCATAAGCACGGCGACGCAGGTTATTCACATAGGTAAGTGCTTGTGCAGTACTACCACCCGAACCCCCACGCATTACGGCTTCACCATAAATTAAGTATTGCTCTGCTAAGCGGAATAATGCAAAATCCAATGAGCTGAATGTTCCGTTTAACGATGCTGGTGTAACTCCTCCAGAGGTAACGTTTTTAAATTTGGTTACCCTTAGCCCGTCTGTAAATACACCAATGTCATCAACATTACTTTTTGTACCAAAAAATATACCGCGTTTATCGGCTGTTCCATTAGGATCAGGAAATAATGCTGGTAAATTCTGACGGGTTCTGTTACCACCCCAGCCACCTGAAGGTACTCCATATGATGCAGGGCTCATATCTGCATTAATTGCAGCATTAACCAAAAAGGTAGTTCCACCGTAGTTTGTTCCTTTTACACCATCGTAATTGATGGTTAAGATGTTTTCGGTATTATTTAAGTTATTATCGGCCAAAAATAAATCTTTGTAATTGGCTTTTAATGAATAACCTGCATTGATAACCTTAGTTGAATAAGTAATGGCTTCGGTATATTTTGCTGTTCCGGTATAAACCTGAGCATTTAAGTATAACCGGGCTAATAATGACCAGTCTGCGCCTTTATCTGCACGACCATAATCGTTGGTTCGCGGATCAGCCAAATCACCTTCAATAGCTTTTAATTCTGATTCTACATAAGCAAATAATGCTGCACGTTGAATTTGTTTAGGATTGGTTTTGCCTATTGCATCCTCTTCTGTTACGAAAGGGGGATTTCCGAAACCATCTAATAAAACCCAGTATTGGAATGCTCTTAAAAAGCGAGCTTCTGCACGGTAGCGCTGAATTGCTGTTGCATCTGCTCCGGTAATGTTGCGGCTGGCTAGTTTTTCCGGCGTACTTTCGCGAAGAAACTCATTGCAAATGGTAATTTGCAGGATGCTTTTAGAATATAAACCTCTCAAAAACTGGTTATCTGTATTCCAGGTAGCGTAATCTAATTCAGGAATACCGGTATCTCCCCAGGCGCAAATCGCTTCATCGGTTACCAGCTCCTGGGAAGTCCAGAATAACCTGAAGAAATCTGCAAAACCTGCATTTAAGCCACCAATATCACTGTTATCAGATCCTGTTGGACTTGTTAGTGAATAGGTAGCGTATAATTTCACCAACGCTTGTTTGTATCCGGCAGGTGTAGCATATACCACATCTGCAGTTACGTCGTTCGTAGGCTTTAAATTTAAGGCATCTTTCTTACAAGCATTTAAAGAAAGTAATAAACCTGTGGTTGCCAATATTATTTTAAACGAATTTTTCATTTCTCTTTATCTTTATTAAAAACCAACATTTAAACCTAAAGTGTATGTCCTTGGTCTAGGATATAACTTGAAGTCGATACCATCTGTTAACTCAGGATCTACCCCTTTATAGTTAGAAATTACAAACACATTCTGGCAATTGGCTGTAATTCTTAAATTGGTGTTGCTATTTTTAAATAACTTACCGGCATCATAGGCAAGGCCAAGGTTATCCATTTTCAAGAATGAAGCATTTTTAACATAGTAATCACTTAAATACTGACTGGTAGTGAAGTTGGTGTTTAGGAAATCTATGCCAGCATTATTAATTAAGCCCGCAGCACTCAAAATATTGTTTTTGATACCAAAGTTTGATGATACGTTATCATAAACATAATTGCCTAAGTTAGCTCTCATCACCGTACTGATGGTCCATTTTTTATAGCTGAAGGCCGTGTTGAATCCTAAGGTAATTTTAGGGTCTGGCGACTTATAAAAATACTGATCACTTGAGTTAACCACACCATCAGCATTTGAATCTTCATATACACCTTCCAATGGTTTTCCAGCACCATCATATACCTGCTTGTAAACAAAGAAGGCCCCCGGAAGTTGATTTACGGCATTGTATTTAATGGTAATCCCTGTTCCACCTGAAATATCCCCAGCACCTTGCTTGCTTCCCGGATCTGGATTTAAGGTTAAATTGGTTACCTTTCTCTTGTTATAAGCGGCATTAAAACCAAAATCCCATGAAACGTTTTCTGTTTTGATAGCTGCAAAATTCAAGCTAAACTCTGCTCCTCTTACATCCATATTACCTACATTGGTAATCAAATTATTGTTGAAGTTTGTTCCTACCGGAATGTTTACAGTAGCCAATAAGTCTTTTGTTTTTTTATAGTAAACGTCTAATGCACCGTAGATTCTTCCTTTGAAAAAACCATAATCTAAACCTGCATTATAGGTTGTTGTAGTTTCCCATCTTAAATCCGGATCATAGGCAGAAGGGGCATAATAGTCGTAAAAAGTATCACCTATCTGATATTGGCCGGTATTACTATTGGCATAATATTTAGCTAAATAACTGTAATCTCCCACGGTATCTCCATCTTTATTACCTGTTTCACCGTAGCTTAACCTCAGTTTTAAATCTGAAACGGCTTTACTTTCTTTCAGGAAGTTCTCTCCAATAATTCTCCAGGTAAAACCAACTGAAGGGAAATAGCCCCAACGGTTTTCCTCAGCGAACCTTGATGAAGCGTCTGCACGCATGGTTCCTGAAAGGATATATTTATCAGCTAAAGTGTAAACCAACCTTCCGTAGTAAGACAATAATTTGTTGCGATCAACAGAGAACGGAAACTTAGGCGTTGTTCTTAGTACACCTGTTGCACTGTATTCGTTAAAGCTATAGTTTGTTTTAGCGTTGTCGTAGTAACCATAACCCGCAGTTACATCAAAACGACTTCTGATGCTGGCCACGTCTTTGGCATAGTTTAAATAAAACTCTGATACCTTATTATTGGATGTATTGAGCGATTGAGTGGCAGATCCGTTAGTTGAAAAGCTTGTAGCGGCAAATGCCGGAACAAAAATATTTCCTGAACCCTTAGAAACGTCATAACCTAAATTTAAGTTAGCGTGTAATTCCGGTAAAAAATGGAAAGAATAATCAAACCTTAAGTTACCAAAACTTCTTGCTGCGTTTCCGTTATTATCTCTCAGCATCACCTGTGCTACCGGATTTCTTGGTGCATTTGGATTTAAGGTTCCATCAGCCCTTAACCATTCGAAATAATTTCCGAACTGGTTACTTGCGGTAACTGATTGTGTAGGATCAAACTGGATCGCATTGGCAATGGCATTATTGTTATCATTGGCAAAGTGAGATTCGGTTAATGTCCCTTTCAGGCTTAAATCAATTTTTAAGTGATCGGTGAATAATCTTGGAGATACCGTAATGGCTCCTGTAGCCCTGTTAAACCTATCGGTTATTAACAAACCTTGCTGATCTAAGTAACCTGCAGATACACGATAAGGAACCCCATGGAATTTACCCGCAATACTCAGGTTATTATCAGTCGCAAAAGCATTTTGAAAGATTTCATCCTGCCAGTCAGTATTTGCTTTTCCTAAAAGCGAAACAAATGTTTTGCCCACATCGTAGGCCGCAGTTGGATTGGCATTTACAAAAGTCCGGATTTGATCTGCAGAAAGCACATCCACTTTTTTCGCAATGGTTGCGATAGAATTATTGGTACTAAAATTAATTACCGGAGCGCCGGAACCACCCTTTTTAGTGGTAATTAAGATTACGCCATTAGAAGCTCTGGATCCGTAAATGGCTGTAGCATTGGCGTCTTTTAATACGGTAAAGGTCTCTATATCATTCGGATTGATCAGTGACAAAGGGCTCGGTGCATTGTCAATTGATTTTCCACTGAATGGCACCCCGTCAATAACAATTAAAGGGTCGTTGCTGGCATTTAAAGAAGCTCCACCACGAATACGGATCTGACTTCCAACACCTGGCTGGCCACTGCTTGAAATGATATTAACACCTGCTACTTTTCCCTGAATTAATTGTTCGGGTGTGGTAATGGTTCCTTTTTGGAAATCTTTAGCACCTACTGTAGTGATAGATCCGGTAAGGTTTTTCTTTTCTGCAGTACCATAACCGATTACGACTACTTCATTGAGTTTCTGAGCATCGGGCACCAGCTGAAAGGTAAGGGCTGCAGCTCCGGGAACGTTCACGGCTTTTTCTAAAGTTTGATAACCGATGAAACTTGCTGCGATAGTTATGGAACCATTTGCTAAGCCAGCAAGTTTAAAATTACCATTAGCATCTGTTGATGTACTTCTGGTTGTTCCTTTCACTATCAAAGAAGCACCAGGTAAGGGTTGGCCTGTCTCATCGAGCACCTTTCCAGATACTGATCCGGTTTGTGCTTTTACCATGAATGCTGAGAAAAGAAGCAGCACCAAAAGCCCCTGTTTTAACAGGTAAAATACTCTCATATTGTTAGCTGATTTAATTATAAAAATTTGGTTAAAATTTATAGTGTTTTACACATAGCTCTAATTTACAGCAGGAAATGATAATTCAAAATTTATTTAAAAAATATATTTTTCTTTAAAAATTCAGGCTTAAAATACCTTATAATTGCGACAAAATTTGCGGATAAAAAATTCAAGATAGCTTTATCAAAATAAATTAACTACCAGATTAACAGATATTTAAAAACATAAAAAACATATAAGAAGTGTAATTTTTACACTAAGTATCTTTTCAATCTTTTTTCGGGAACGTTCCCGAAAAAATAAGTTCAAATTCGGGTTCATTTTCGGGAACGTTCCCGAAAATGAATCGAAATTCTGCGTATTTTACACTAAGTGACGAAATTTTTTGAAAATTCTGAGCTTAAAATGCAGCCTGGTTTGAGGCCCTATTTTGGCTCATTTGAGGTGGAATTTCTTTCGATAATTTTAGATTGTAAAACCACCTCATTCGGGAAGTTTTTATCTGCCTTTCCATCGAGAATTGTAAACAATAATTTGGCAGCCTGCTCCCCTATCTCGGTAGCCGGCTGGGTAATGGTGGTAAGAGAAGGATTAAGCAAAGGGGCAATCTCCAGGCTTGAAAAACTGATCACCTTCAAATCACCCGGTATGTTAATTTTCAAGTCGTAGCAAGCGTAATAAGTGGCAAATGCTAAACGCTCTACCGAAGTAAAAACCCCATCAGGCTTTAAATCTATCAATGCCTGTTTTATAATCACACTATTTTCTTCATAGCTATTGCTACAATCTACAATTAAATTTTCATCAAAGGCAATGTTGTGTTTGGCCAGGGCATCTATATACCCTTGCATCCTTGTTTTCCCGATAGATAAGCTTTTGTTAACCACCAGATAGGCAATCCGTGTGCAACCCTGATCAATTAAATGCTCAGTAGCCAGGAAACTGCTGTTATAATCGTTGGTAATTACCCTTGGTGTTTCTATATCTTCATAAATCCTGTCGAAGAAAACCAATGGCAACCTTTTATTTCCAAATTTATTGAGGTAATTGTGATCATTGGCCTCTCCGGAAACTGACATCACAATTCCATCTGCCCTGCCATTATGCAAATGCCGGATAAACGTAACTTCTTTTTTAAAATCATCGTCGGTTACGTAAATCAAAATGTGGTAACCATTTTCCCGGGCTACTCGTTCAATGCCATGAATGGCTTGCGAAAAATAATTGTTGGCGAGCTCAGGAACAATTACAGCAATGGTTTTACTTTTTTGCTCTCTTAGGTTGCTGGCGTAGTGATTGGGCTGATAGTTTAATTCTTTGGCTTTAGCTAGAATACGTTCCTTTGTAGCGCTATTGATATCGCTATTATCCCTAAAAGCCCTGGAAATGGTAGAGGTAGATAACTTTAATGCTTCCGCTAGTTTCTTTATATTAATGCTATCCATTATAAAAAATCAGCCAATAATTTAAATTGTGCTGTAAATATAAAGCATAATAATCCTAAATATTTGATGTATTTCTTTAAATCTAATTCAGATGTTGTGCTTACTACTATTTTGTTTGCAAAAAAAATCAGTATATAAAAACAAAATACCCCCTTATACTATTAATAGATAAAGGCAAATTAGCATATTTGCGGCTATATTTTTTTTTGCATACCAGCATATGGTTTAGAGCTTTACCAAAGAAATGGAGAATAAAAAAATACTCATTGCTGATGATGATGAGGGCATTGTGGATGCCGTAACAATGATTTTGGAAGTAATGGGTTATGATGTAGCGTATACATATGACGGTGGAGCAGTTATAGATGCGGTGAAAAATAAACCCGACTTAATTTTGCTCGACATCTGGATGAGTGGATATGATGGCAGAGATATTTGCAAACAGCTCAAAAATGATCCTGCTTACAAAGAAATTCCAATTCTGATGATTTCTGCAAGCAGAGACATTAAGCAATCTGCCCTGGATGCAGGTGCGAATGACTTTATGGAGAAACCTTTCGAAATGGATTCGCTACTAAATAAGGTTAATCATCTTTTAAACTAAACCTTTCATGGCACTTGTTTAAAATATATACTTTGGGGTAATTGATTAAAAACAAATTCTGTTACCCCACAAAGCCATAATTTGTGGTTCTTGATTGTGCCATTAAAGGTTTCCAACAGATAATCCCCCCCGCCGCCTAAATTTTCTTCCCGGGCGTAAACCAGCGTGAGTAATTCGGCATTTTTAAAATGGGTATCCGCCATATAAACATTGCATTCATCAGCACTCGCGGCAATCCAATCTAAAAGCTGGTCAGCGCCTTCAATCATCTGTAAATCTGACAAATCTCCATTCCATTCAGGAATATCAGCATACCATTCGTGCTTAGCATTTTTATAAAACCTGATTGTTCTTTCCATTGGATGTAAAGAAATGAAATCCTGCTTAATTATCCTCAAAAAAATGCCGAATTTTATCTCATCAATGACGGATCAATCGCAACCCCTTCTAAGGAAAATTATTCATATTGATATGGATGCTTTTTATGCCTCGGTTGAGCAGCGTGATTTTCCCGAATATCGTGGCAAGCCGCTGGTTGTAGGTGGCAAACCGGATAGCCGCGGAGTGGTGGCTACTGCCAGTTATGAAGCCAGGCAATTCGGCATCCGATCGGCCATGTCATGCAGCAAAGCTTACCAACTCTGCCCTACTGCAATTTTTGTATACCCGCGTTTTGATGCCTACACCGCAGTATCTAAATCCATAAGGGAGATTTTTAGGCGGTATACCGATCTGATTGAACCCTTGTCACTGGATGAAGCTTACCTGGACGTAACAGCAGATAAATTAGGAATTGGTTCTGCTATTGACATTGCAAAATCCATTAAGGATGCCATTAAAAACGAACTCAACCTTACCGCTTCTGCGGGTGTAAGCATCAATAAATTCGTGGCTAAAGTGGCTTCTGACATGAACAAGCCCGATGGTTTAACATTCATTGGCCCTTCCAGGATTGAGTCTTTCATGGAAAAGCTTCCGGTTGAAAAATTCTTTGGTGTGGGTAAAGTTACGGCAGCAAAGATGAAGGCCATGCAAATTACAACTGGTGCCGACTTAAAGAAACTGACCGAAGTTCAACTACTTGCTCAATTTGGGAAATCGGGCAAATTTTATTACCAGATTGTACGTGGTATAGACAATAGACCTGTTCAGGCACACCGGGAAACTAAATCTGTGGGTGCTGAAGATACGCTCGCTGAAGATACCAATGATGATTCGGTAATGCACGATTTGCTGAAGCAGATTAGCGAAACAGTAGCTAAACGCGTAGAAAAATATGGACTGAAAGGTAAAACCATTACTTTAAAGATAAAATTTGCCGATTTTAAACTCATTACCAGAAGCCGTTCTTTTAGCACCCCAATCTATACTGCGGAAGTAATGTACGCTGAGGCAGTTAAACTTTTAAATGAGGCTGAAATTGGCCATGCCAGTGTTCGGTTATTGGGCATAACCCTTTCCCGGTTTTATGATGATGCAGTAACAGAAAAAACACAGGATAATCAGCTGGAATTTGATTTTTAAAGCGTTGAATTGAGTTAATGCAGTGCAACCGGTGGTAAAACAAAAAGAAAATTAACCACAGAGAAAAAGAGGTTTACACCGAGGGGCACCGAGCAATCTAAGGGATGCTCTGGATTGGTGGTTAAACAGTAAAAAATGAACGACTAATGCAGTGCCTTTCTCTGTGCACCCGGTGGTAAAACAAAAAGAAAATTAACCACAGAGAAAAAGAGGTTTACACGGAGGGGCACCGAGCAATTTAAGAGGTGCAGTGCAGTCGGTGGTTAACCAGTAAAAAATGAACGCCTAACGCTGTGCCTTTCTCTGTACACCCGGTGGTAAAAAATAAAAGAAATTAACCACAGAGAAAAAGAGGTTTACACCGAGGGACACCGGGCAATTTAAGAGGTATTGTGTGTTCGTAGTTAACCAGTAAAAAAATGAACGCCTAACGCTGTGCCTTTCTCTGTGCACCCGGTGGTAAAACAAAAAGAAAATTAACCACAGAGAAAAAGAGGTTTACACCGAGGGACACCGGGCAATTTAAGAGGTATTGTGTGTTCGTAGTTAACCAGTAAAAAAATGAACGCCTAACGCTGTGCCTTTCTCTGTGCACCCGGTGGTAAAACAAAAAGAAAATTAACCACAGAGAAAAAGAGGTTTACACGGAGGGGCACCGAGCAATTTAAGAGGTGCAGTGCAGTCGGTGGTTAACCAGTAAAAAATGAACGCCTAACGCTGTGCCTTTCTCTGTACACCCGGTGGTAAAACAAAAAGAAAATTAACCACAGAGAAAAAGAGGTTTACACGGAGGGGCACCGGGCAATTTAAGAGGTGAAGTGCAGTCGGTGGTTAAAAAACAAAAAAGGTCGTAGCAAGATGCCACGACCAATCTGATTGCGTTAATTATTAAATTTTATTTTGCTGAAAGCTTATTTTCAAACATCTTCATAAAGAATCCTCCAACAACACTCCTCGCTTTAAAATTATCACGAATTCCGGTATTAGAATCATAAAAATCATTCAATGGCACCCTCGATTCTGTTTCAATGGCATGCTTGTAAACAGGATGCACAAGTGCCTGGAAGTCTTTATCATTTGCAGCGAAAGTGGCGGTCCACAAAATCCAATCATTTTTAGTGTAAGCCTTTCTGCTGTCTAATGGTAAACCATATTTGTTTTGCTTGCTTAAGTAATATTTGATCTCTGTATCATACACCTTTTGAGGGAACAAATTAAGCTTTAACACCTTATCCCACACCAAATTGTATTTCTGACTCCAGGTATTTTTATTATCAAAAGTGAGTGCATAGTGATCGCCGGCATCTGCCATTTCCATCCATTTTGGCACCATACTTTCTGCAATAGCCCGATATTTTTTGGCAATATCCTGATAACCTAAAGTTTCTGCCATTTGCGCATAGCAGGCAATACCTACAATAGCTTTTACAGATAAATTAGCATTGCGGGCAAGATGCCCGGCAAAGTCATCTGTACACAGTTGGGTTTTCGGATCTAAACCTTCGCGGGTAAGATAATCTACCCAGGTGGTTAAGGTTTTCCAGTGGAGTTTGGCATAACTGGCATTTCCCTGGGCTTTTGCAATAGCAGCAGTAAGAATAATCATGTTTCCAGATTCTTCTACCGGCATCGGTTCACCGTAGGTTTGTCCGTTAGCTAATGGATAGGTTCCCAAATCGTGCGCAGCCCAATCGTGTGGATATTTTCCGCTTTCGCTAAAATAGAAAATACCATTTAGCATACCCTGTAGCAAAGCTGGATTATAAATGAGGTATAATGGCGCTGAGGGATAAGTAACATCAACCGTGTTAATAAAACCACCACTGTTGTTTTCTTTAGATAACCACAGGATTTCATTTTGCGGGCTCTTAACTAAAGTATGTGCAGCAATACTTTGACGATATCCCAATACGCAAAGATCTGCATATTCTTTACCTCCAGATTTTAACGCGTCGGCATACATATTTCTATTAAAAGCTTCGCATTTTTGTATTACTGATTTATATTCTGAAACCGCAGCAGTTAATTGTCCTTCAATGGTTTCTTTACCTGAAGTATTCCACCAGGGTCTTAAATTCTCATTGAAATACTGGATAGAATAAATTTCATCATAACCTAAAGTAATGAACTTTTCTACCGCTTTTTTCCCTACCGTTCCGAAAGGGATAATGGTATTTAAAGCCAGCATATTACCCTTTGCTGCAGTTGAGGCAGCATTTCCTTTTTTAAATGCATCTGCAGCATCTTTCTCTGGTGTTACAAACTGAATGGCATTGGTATTTTTAGGAGCCGCCACATAAAAATATCCCCAGTCTATACGCATATCGTCAGAGGCTTTCTTTAATATCGGCTGCTCAACTGTGCCTACTTTTAAAATTGATAACTGAGGAGTTGCATATTTTGTCGATACTACAGGTTGTGAAGGCCTGTAAACGGCAATATTCGATGAAGCACTTAAATAAACTTTAACCTGGTGGGTTTTATCATCGTTAGCATTTACCTGATATGATACATAAGAAACAGGCCTGGCCAGCAACCCTAAATCGTTCATTAATAATGGAGAAGTAAAGGTTAATTTAAGGTCAACCTTTCCGCAACTGAAGTTGTATATGGTTTGTGTGGCATTTACATCGACACTTTTTTGTTTAGCCAGTTGTACTTTCTGAGCATTGTTTTTTTCCTTTTCTACTAATCCGAAATCAAGAAAACGTCCGCCTGCCGTATTTAGTAAATGGATCGCAATTACATTTTCACCTGCAACCAATGCAGTTTTATTATTGTTCAGGGCAATGTATTGAAAATCGTTGGTCCAACCTTCCTTAGTATAAATTTTCTTTCCGTTTAGAAATACCTCAATATTATCGTCATGGTTCAGTTTTAAGAACAACTCATTTATACTTGCCGGATTGGCAACAGTAAAATTTCTCCTTACCCATATATCATGCGATTTCCAGAGTGTTTTAGCTGATTTCGCATCATCTCCTATTGGCGCTGATCCGGATTTCCAATCGTTCGCACTATAATTTAAAGCTTTCCAATCGCCCTGTGGTTCTGTTTCAGTATATTTAACCTGATAGGCGCGCTCATCCGAACTCGGTACAATTGTTTTATAACTTGCAGTTTCTTTACCTAAAAACTGATAAATGCTACCATCAACATTGATCATACCTAAAAGGGATTGTTTGGCACCTGTCCAATGTTCTGTAGCACTTTCATTTAGCTTATCGGTGTTAGACCAGATACTGAAATAGGTGTTGTGGGTAATTAAAGGATAGGCTGGAGCCTTTCTCTCCTGCGCATTCAACATATTGTTTAACAACATGCTCCCAAACAGTGCATAGGTTTTGAGATTTTTGAATTTGTTCATAATTTGTGTGTGTATAAATATATTTTAGTTAGGAAGAGCTACCACTAGTTAAACGTTTTAGTTAAATGTATAAATTATATCCTGTAAATTACTGTTCGTAACTAAAATGTGTGTTAAAAGGCCGGAAGATAAAAAAATACATGAAGCATAAAGCTCCATGCATTTCCTATAAACACTAACTAACAACTAATATTAAGGTTGTTTCTTATTAATCGTCCATTCAGAAAGCTGAAATACACGACTTCCTCTGTTTTGCTTAATGTACAGCCTGTAAAATTTATAGGCGATGTAATTGTCAAAGTGGAATATTTTGGTTTGTCTTCTGCTTACCCCCGAATTTTCATTGGCCCAGGGGGCTGAGGTAACGGTATGCAGATCGGTATACTGAATACCATCATGTGATCCCTGAAGAATCCAGTATTTTGGATCACGGTCAGCAAAGTCATTTCCGGATGTTAAGGTGTAGGCACCAACCACCTGAGGGGTTTTGAGTTCGAAAGTACATCTTTGAGTACCGTCAAAACCAGCCTGTAAAAACTTCGTTGTGATATCTCCATCGACCAGCTTACTTGATCCTTCTGCTGAATTCGGGCCAGCACCTGCTTCCAGATTTACAGAAAAGGTACCTCCTATTGTGCGCATGTAATTTTCACCAACCTTGGTAGCATCAAATGTTGGGTCTACAATTTTCAATGTAATTTCCTTACTTGCTGAATATCCCTGACCATTGCGCGTGGTTAAAATTACATGGTATGTTCCGGGGAAGCGGTAAACATGCTTCGGACTTACCTCTACAGAGGTACTGTCATCACCGAACTGCCATAACAAGGATTTATAATTCGTAGATGTTCCGGTAAATTGATATTCTAAAAATTTGACCGGGTTAGGAATCGTGTAATCAAAACCAGCTGTAGGCTTAGGTTCTTCTGGTTCCTGAACAACCTCAGCTATATCATCTTTCTTGCAACTTGCTATCGCCAATGCCATAAAAGCTACAATGGATAACCTTGTAAATATTTTTTTAAATGTTGCTTTCATATCAATCTTATTTATGGAGCCGGGAATAATTGACTTTTAGGGATTACCCTTTTACTTAATACATTTGGAACTTCGATTTCGAGATAGGCTTGCTGCCCGCCTACGTTTTCACGGTGATGCGCCTCAATTTTATATTTTACACCACGTTCCAGTCGAATGGTGAATTTGCGATAATCCTTATCCCACTGGGTAGTATAATCGTCGATAACTGCTACACCATTGATAAATAAACGTGATCCGTCATCCCATCTGGTCTGATAAAAAGTATAGTCGCCTCGTACCGGAGCTAAGAATTCACCTGTCCATTTTACAGAAAAATTATCCCTGCTTACGCCTGCCCCATCTGGCCAGCTATCACCGCTGAAGTTAATGCTTTCATCGATACGTTCTCTTGTAGGTGCACGCCCGTCAAAATCAGCCAATTGGTTATCCCTGTAATATTTGGCCCTTAACCCCGTACCATTACCAGTAATATAGGAGTTGTTATCCAGGTTAACATTTGGATTTACGACCACTATTAGCTTACTTTTGGCTGGATGTAATACGTGGTTGGTATTTTTAGCAAGACTCAGGGCAAAGGCAAACTTTTTGTTTGCGGCAATGTTTGCATCGAAAACCGGCCATGGAATAGAGAGCCGCACAATGGCGCTCGATGCTCCTGTACCAAATCTGATTAAAGTATCGATGGTATATTCATTCTCTTTCAAATGGATGGCATCGGCAGGAAGTACCCCCGAACCCACCAATGTTGCAATGGTGTCTATGTTTTCTTTAATGTTGATATTAAATGCAGAAGAAGGCTGATTATCTAAATTGACAACCAAAGGGATGGTTACCCCTGCAGGGCCAACACTGTAATTCGAACCAAAACCCACATTATAAATTCCACCGCCAGCTAAGCTAAGGTAATGGATATCTGTAGCTTTAAATAAATCGGCTGGGTTAATTACGACCAAAATATTTGATTTGGTAGGCACCACTTTATTCCCTTTTCCAGGTTGAGATAATTTCAGTGCAAAAGCCAGCTTTTGATTAAAGAAACGCTCAAGTGTGGCCAATCTGATTGTGGCTATCCCTTCTCCGGTATCGGTACCATAGGCTACGTTGATAACATTGGGATATTCTACCGAAGCCGAAGGCATTAAAATGGTATTGGTTAAAGTTCCATTATTGATCAACTGGGTTACAGTATCATTATTTAAGGTTAAGCCCACTTGAAAAGCTTCGGTTGCTGTACCACTTAAGCTTATTTTAAAAGGTACTTTAACAAACTCATTGTCTTTAGTTACACTTCCAAGTACAATTCCCTCGCCAGTAATTCCCCTCGTTTCCGGCTGCGGTTTAGTAATCTCCTCTAATTGCGAGTCTTTACATGAATAGGCGCCAATCAATATGGCTAAACCTATTAATGACAGGGTTAAAAATCTTTTCATTTTATGCTGTTTTAAATGATTTGTACATTGTTTTATTGATCTAACCAAACTCTTCCATCTAAGTTCCAGGTTTGTTTATTGGCAATTTTGAACCAGTTAACAATTTGTGCAGGGATATCTGATGTTTGAGGCACAAAAATGGCCAGTGTACTTGCAGAAGGCGGGCAAATTAAATCGTTGAAATTTTCCCATGCATATGCTCCTTTTAATTTAAAATCACGTGCCTGAGGCCCCAGATCGACCATCCTATCGCCATTCCCATCGGTTGCCGGCCAGTATCCAACTAAGAAATTGTAGTATGGATGCCCTTGATCAATGGAGGTTTCGCAAGAATAATTCTGAATAACAGCATCTGGAACAGGTGTTTTAAAGAAACGGATATCTGTTACGTAAACATCTGGTTCTCCATGCCCGGTACCATTTAAATAGCCTAATTTTAAAGCGTTTGAATTGGCTAATGATCCTGAGTTAGTAATGTCTACTTCATTATTGAAAAGGCCATCGGTATAGGTTCTGATGTATCTTCTTCCTGCACGTACTTCGCACTTTACAGATACATTCTGCCACCTGCCTTTAGCCAAATCAGCACCTCTGCATTGAATGTAATTACCATCCTTAGTACCTCTCCACTCAAAATACCAGTATTTGTCTTCCAGGTAAATTACCCAGCCCACAGTAGGGTGACCGCTAGACCATTCTCCACGCTTACCTAAAACGCTGGGCCAATTGAAAATATCCTGATTCTTTTTGATCTTAAACTCGATGGTAAATTTCGTGGTATCATCAATGTTAAATACATCGGCATCCGGTCCCTCAATTTCTGCTCTTATATCCTGGCCTTTAAGTTTAACCGTTTTTCCCAGGTACCTGTTACCGGTAAAAGGCTTAACAATAATGCGCTTTTTGTATCCGGCAGTATGATAAATGATAAATGAGTTGGCTACAGGTTTGCTAAAAACCGTCTGATCATCTGTATTTGGCGGAAGTGTATAAGCTCCTCCTCCGTTGGATGCAACCACAACCAGCCAGTTTTCGTTATTATAATTCGGACGTTTCTTTAACGCCGCCATAATCTCTCCTACCTGGGTGTCAAACTTCTCGATGGCCGATTTGTAATTTGCAAATGAATTATCATAACCAAACTGTGCTCCTGCTTTATCAACATCCATAAAATGACCCAACACTAAAGAAGCAGTATCTTTGCTCAGGCTATTGATTAAGGCTGTTTTCACCTGTTCATCGTCAGCCAGTGTCTCACTGATATCCGTCCCGGTTGTGAGTTTTTTGAAGATGGCAGATGGCGAATAAGCAGCGATCTTGATTTGTGAATTGCTTTCTTTAATTCTGGTGAATATGGGTGGAAATCCTTGTAAATTGGCATTACTCAATTCGTCATTTAAAACAAAATGCTTGGTTTTTTTCACACCTGTAATCATATCTGCCCAATTGGTCACATCCTTAGTAGAATTTTCATCGCTTAAGGCTACCCAGCTGTAAATAGAGGTAGGCAGCAGTGCTGTAAGATTTGGAATATTGGCCGCTGCTACAGATTCACCTCTGGCACCATCTACAATGAGATAAAGTACCTTTCGCTGTCCGTATTTTACGGAAGTTGTATCCTTGCTGTCTTTATCAGCGATCACCCTATCAAAATCTTTATTGCAAGAAAATATGGCTGTAGTTATTATCGCTGCGATAAAACCTAGCAATAATTTATATTTATTCATAACGCTCATGTTAATTTATAATTGATAAAGGCTAATATTATTCGATGGTAACACGCATAATGTTGTTTGCCGGCTGATTGTCAAAGCGATTTATAGTACCAATCAGTAAGAGGGCTTTTTTCCCATCCGCAGATTTGGTTTCAATTGCATCGGCTAAACCACCCTGAAAAGGTCCGGTAGTATTGTATCCCGCAGCCAAATCGCCCTTACTGTTTAGTATCATGAAGCCATTCCGGGTAACATTGTTATATTTTTTGAAACCACCACTCAATACGATCAATCCACTATTGAGTTGTTTGGCAAAGCTGGCATATCCACCATCAAGCGCTTTAGCTGTAAATGATTCATCAAGGGTTCCATCTTCGTTTAGCATAGCAATGCCTATTGCTGTTTTGCCATTGTACTTGGTAAAAGAACCTGTCATCATGTATTTCTTTGTAGTGGCATTGTATATCAGTGAAAAAATTTGATTGTCGGCACCACTTCCTGTGTTAAATGTTGGATCGATAGTTCCATCTGCATTTAGCCTGATAATCCGCCCTGCTGCCTGCCCATCAAAAGTGTTGAAATTGCCAAACACAACCAGCTTCTCCAGTTTATCGGCATCGGTGTGCATGTATGTGTCTACCTGTCCGTTTGCTCCGATATTGCCCTTATTAGTGGCTGTGTTAAAACGATAAGTTTTATCCAGCGATCCATCCAGGTTCATTCTTACGATCTGCCTGATTTCGGTACTATCAAGGATTACAGTATCGCGGGTGAAATCATAGTTTGGCTTGTCATAAGTACGTTTTACATAATACCTGAAATTACCGGTTGCTAAAATTTTGCCCTGATGTGCATATAGCCTGCCGATAAAGTCGTTGGTTCCACCATTAAACTTCGGAAAAGCCTTGATGGTTACTGTATCTGTGAGGGAAGGTTTTCTTGCGGTTTTGATTTTTACGGTATCGATAGCGCCATTGGTGAATAAACTCGTGATGTTGCTGATATTCTCGGTACGCTGATTATAGCCACTAAATCCTCCGGCAATAATGAAGCGCCCGCCAATTTCGATTACTTTGGAAAGTGCCCCATTTGCACCTCTTCCTGTTCTGAAAGTACGATCGTACTCGCCATCGATTGAAGTTCGTGCAATTCTGTTAATCGGGGTAATAATACCTTTATTATCAAAATTGTTAAACTGACCAATTACCAGCGCCCTGCCATCTACCATCTCGTAAAACTGACTTACGAAACCATTTGCTCCGGCAGTGGCTTTCCAGGTGATATCGGTTTTAATTAAGCCTGTAACAATAAATTGCGGACCAATAATTAATTGATCACCAATGGCTATTGAAGTAACCCCTGTACTTCCGGCGTCAGGCACTTTTACTTTAATGGTGGTAGCGGTTACCTCTGTAACTTCTCCCTTTTCTCCGTTAAACATAAAGCTTAATTTATCTCTATAAGGCAGAACACCTGTTATTTTGAAAGTAACTTCGGTACCTGCTATACCAGAAGATGGTGTAGGTAGTTCAGTTTCGCTGATCTTTATGCCCAGAGATTGCTTTGCATCCGCATAGGGATCTTCAAACAGTTCCTCTTCCTTTTTACAACCCTGAATGGCTATTGCAAATAGGAACATTATGGCTATTATGAATTTAAATTTCTTCATTTCTTTATTTCTTAGCTTGAAACATTCTATTAGGTTTTAATTGCTTGGATTTTTTAATCCGGTGTTGTACACCTCGTTAAAAAACTCATTTTTATCAAAGCCGAAATAGGCTGAATTAAATCTCAATGCGTGTACTACTCCGTTGGTTGGTTTTATATCGGAAGAGGCTACCAGGGTGCTAAACCAATTATCGTTGGGTTTAGAGATATCCGGAATATAGGATATCACCAATTGCCTGTAACCGATATATTTGATACCATTAGCATCATTAAAGACTACACCAATATTCAGTGCATTATTGCTGTAGGCATAATAAAGCCCGCCCGGATAAACGGATTTAACACTAAAGTCTATCTGAGGATAATCCTTTAGTTTGTTTACCCCTTTAAACATATAGCGCTGCAGATACTTTTTCCATATCAATGGATCAATCTGATCTAATGTTTTAACGGTGTCGCGCCCTGCATTATAAAGTGCGCGGTTTAACCCATCGGTTCTGATGGTTCCAATGGTTCTTTTAATTACATCATCATCCGGGGCAAAGAAGGTGAAATCTTCATTGCTAAATTCTTGCTCCATATTTGCCAATTTGACAATTTGGGCGATGGTATCGAATGGAACAGTTTTATCCTTTAAATATTTGAGCATATTACCCGGATATTCTGCAACCGCTTTACCGCCATCTATATAATATTCATCACGTTTGCAGGCGCTGATGAATAATAAACATGCTGCAGAAACTATGATTATTAGATTTTTCATATTATTTTCTCCTAAATATTAGTTACCTCCGTTAGTCCAATAATCGTTTAATCTCATATAAGGATTATTATTCAATGCACTCGAGGCAATTGGCCAAGTCCATGCTCCTCTGTTAAATTTATCAGAGGTAAGTACATTGTAAGACCACTGATTGCTTAAAATTCTTTTCGTTCTTACCAGGTCGAAGTAATGATGTCCTTCTCCGATCAATTCTCTTGATCGCTCATAGAAGATGAAATCTTTCAACTCGGTACCTCCACCTCCAGAGTATTTTGAAGCTTCGGCCCGATCCCGCACCATGTTTAAAAGTTTAATGGATTCTGCATCTTCACCCAAATCAGCCAATGCCTCAGCGGCTAACAGAATGGTTCCTCCATATCTGAAAATCATAAACGTGTTATCGGGGTTCGCATCCTCCTCACCAGTAGCAAAGGAATTTTGCGCAAACTTTAACATCATAAACTTTCCGTTGTCGGTAAAAATATCTTCATTAAACCAGGCAGTAATGCGTTTATCACTTCCATCCTGAAACAGTTTCTGCATGTATTCTCCACGGTAGTAAGCAAAGCTAACGCGGTGCGTATACTCGGGTCTTTTATAAGGATAATGAAGAAACATATCAGCAACAGGAGCCAGATTGGTGTTCACATCACCATAGTTTACACTTCTGTAAAACTCGAATAAACTCTCATCAGACCTGCCTTTGATAACTGTTGCCCATTCTTTGATTGGAAGTAAACGATAAGCATTACTGGCGATCAGCTCTTTACCTAATTCTGCAGTTTGCGTATAGTATTTTCTGGCATTTGCCTGATCGAAACCTGCATTCCACATGTTCATTTCCATCATCAGGGCAATAATACTCCCCCTGCTGGCCCTTACACCCTTTAGGGCCGGGTCTGAGTATGTCCAGGGCAGGAAATTCTTGTGCACTTTTAAGTCCTCGATGCACTTATTCAAAACGGATACAAAGTTTTCCCGGGGAAGTGCTGTAGAATGAAAAGCATCGGTATAGTAAACCACATCACCATAAAGCCTAACCATAATCAGGTAGCTCAGGTTGCGGATAAATACCGCTTCGGCTTTATATTGGTTTTTCTCGTTTTCAGAAACTCCAGGTACTCCTTCGTCTAGTTTGGCAATTAAAATATTGGCGCCTTGAATGGCCCTGTAATAACCTGTCCAATCGGTAATTCTCCAAAAATTATAATTGATATTGGTAGCCCATGGCACATTTCCGTTCAAGAGCGTAATGAGGTCATTTTTACCTAAAAACTCAACAAACTGCCGTGATGGCGCATTATCTGACTGGCTTTCATACATCACTTCTCCTGAACGATATTCTCCGGTAGCCCCGATAAAATGGGTTTCATTGAACTTTCCGAATACAATCCTGGATAAATCATAAATATTAGCTACAACATCATCTTTAGATTGGAAGAAGTTATTTCCAGTTAATTTATCTAAAGGCTGTATATCTAAAAACTTTTTACAAGCAGGCAAGCAGAAAGTTGCTGCTATTAATATGGTATAAAGAATAACTTTTTTCATAATCCTATTTCTTAATTGCCTGTTATAAGTTCTAAGTTCAACCCAATATTGTAGGTTCGTGGTAATGGATAACCCGTTGAGATATCGCGACCAAGAGCGGTAACATTTTCAGGATTCGGACCGCTGTACGGTGAAAAGGTGATTAAGTTATCGGTTGAAGCATAGATTCTCAGGTTGTTCAAACCTATTTTTCTAATTAATTTTTTAGGAAACATATAGGAAAGGGTAACATTATTGATTTTCAGGTAACTACCGCTTTCTGCCCAGAGCGTCTGATCTGCACGTAAGGGTTGAATCTGGTCAAAACGTTTGTAATCATACGGATATGGATATTTGGCTACATCTCCTGGTTTGGTCCATATGTTTAGATCATTTAATGGCACAACGGCCGACAGGGCATAAGGATTTCTCATAATGGCAATCCGATCTGCCAAAGCATTATTCAGGATGGTTCTGTCTGCAGTATAAGTTGCATAAATATTAAGTCCCCAGCTCTTGTACCGGATATTGGTTGAAAGTCCGCCAGTAACTAATGGCTGCGAGTTACCTGTCACTTCATAATCCCGGCCATCTAAAATATAATCACCGTTAACATCTTTCATGATTGGATCTCCACCCAGGAAAAACACACCGTTAGACTGGTAGCGTTTACCTGTAACCGGATCTACAGGAACATCTGCATCGGTTTGGTAAACACCCTGGTTAATTCTCAAATAGTTGGATAAAGTATTCCTGCCAACCCTAAATACATTGTGCTGCAGGTAGGATGAACCATCAAAACGGATATACTGCCCGTTGTATTCTGCAGGAAGCTTAAGTAAAATATCGCGGTTAATTGCACCATTCACGGAGAAATCCAAACCAAAATCTTTGTTATTAATAACCTTATAAGAGATCATTAACTCGGTACCATAGTTGGCAATTCCCAGATCATTACTGGCCAGTTTATTGAAACCGGTCGTATTAGCTAAAAATCTATCAAACAATAAGTTATCTACCTTTTTAAAATATGTATCGAAGGCAATAGATAATTTATTGAAGAAACCCAGGTCAAATCCAAAATTATACTGTGTAGTGGTTGTAGGTTTCAGTGCCGGATTTGGAATCATATCATAATTGATACCAATGGTTGGGCTGTTGTTAAAGTTGCCGTTCAGGTTATAAATACCGTAAATACTTTGTAAGTTTCCTGTAGGCACAATGTTTTGTCCCCAGGTTAACCTTAAACTTCCGTAGTCTAACCATTTCTTATCTACCAGCCAGTTTTCTTTGTTGAAATTCCACCTTAAACCCACTGATGGATTTTTAGAATATGGATTTTCTAATCCGCTTGATGAAGTACCATCTAAGCGGTAAGAGAACTCAGCTACATACTTTTTATCAAAATCGTAAGATACCGACCCTGCGAAGGAAGCAATGGTTGCATTTCTGTAATTGCTTAACACCCCTCCCCCTCTTGAATAATAAGCATCGTATCCAACCGGGCCTTGTAACTGATCGTTTGGTATACGTTGTTGAGAGGTTACACCTGCCTGGGCACCTTGTTTGTAAATCTCATTAAAGGTATTTACAAAAAGGTTATGTTTTTCGCCAAAGGTTTTAGCGTAAGTAATTCCATTACGGTTATAAAGCTGGAAGGTTCTGCCTACGTAATCATTCAATCTGGCAAACTGACCATTGGCTGCTGCTGGCGTAAAAGTAGATTCTGTATCGGAAGTATAATCATAACTCAGGGTAGAAGATGCTGCCAAACCGGGAATAAATTCATATCGACCCTCAATATTGGCCCTCAAATTTCTCGAGTTGTTATCGTTATACGTTTGCAAAGCAGAGAGAACGCCTCCGGAGGCCTGATAAAATGATGGTGGAGGAAGCAAGGTAGAGGCTTGTCCATTGGCTGCAACTCCCGATTGCAGTAATCCTACACCATTTCCCTTATTCTGCTTACCTACTGAACCGAATATGGAACCAAAAAACCTGAATTTATCTGTTGGTTTAAACTCCATATTCATATTGAGGTTATAGCGATCGTATCCGGTATTTTTAATTACGCCCTTTTCTGAGTAATACCCCAGGTTGGCTTTGTAATTAAATTTCTGATCACCACCATCCATGGCAAGGTTATGACTTTGGTTGTAGGTAGTTTGATAAAATACGTCCTGCCAGTCTGTAGAATTATTCCAGTAGGCATTTAAACTATCAGATAAAAACGATGTTTCACCGACTCTTCTGATATCATCTATATTTTGTGCATTGAGAATAATCTGTTGAATCTTCAACTGTCTCTCTGCGTTTCCACCCAATGTTTCGCGAAGTTTTGGAGGCGTTTTGGCGAAGAAATTGGTTACATATTTGATTCTGGGCACCTTTGAATTTCCACGTTTGGTGGTAATAATGATTACCCCATAAGCTCCTCTTGAACCATACATGGAAGTTGCCTGTGCATCTTTAAGGATTTGGATACTTTCTATATCTTCCTGAGGGATTAAGGAAAGCGGGCTAATACCTGGCCCCTGGCTCTGAAAACCAAATTCAGCTGCCTTATCTGCATCAAGTGGCACACCATCTATGATGTACAATGGCGAGGTAGGCTGAAGAAATGATTCGTTTCCACTACCTGAAATACTTAATGTAGAGAGACCACGAACTTGTACAGAACCCCTAAAACCTGGCGCTCCTGTATTGTTCTGAATATTTAATCCCGGTACTTTTCCCTGCAAGAGGGTTTCAATGTTAGGTGTAGGAACATCCTGTACATCTTTACCCACAATTAAAGCTGAAGATCCGGTGGTGGTTTCCTTACTTCTTTTTTGATAGGCTACAATAATTACCTGCTCAAGCTCTTTCCTGTCTTCACTAATGGTTACCGTGATATTGGTTTGCCCGGTAACTTTAACCCTTTGGGTATTGTATCCAAGGAATTTAAAGATTAATGTTCCCCCTACCGGAGCACTCACCGAAAACTGACCTTTTCCGTTGGTTTGTGTAAGGCCTTTATTGGTTGATTCTAAAATAATTGATACACCAGGTACACCGCTCCTTGTTTCTTTATCGATTACTGTACCGTTTATAATGATGTTTTTATCCTGCGAATAAGCTTGCGTGCTCCAAACCAAGCACATCACCAGCCATGCGTAAAAACGTATATATTTTTTCATAATGATTAGCTTTAAACTTCTTATTCGTTAATGAACTTTGGATTATCGTTTCTGAAGTGAAATACAATTTCCCAATCGCCTGTTTTGTAGATTGCGAAATCAATTCCGGCGTATGCTGTAACCCTGTTACCCCCAAAACCTAAGCGTGAATAACTTAACTCTGCTTTTGCTCTCGATCCTCCTGTTGCATATGAGGTTGGTATTTCTACCAATGGAATCGGATAAGCCACGTCATACTGCACATAGGTGGTGGTTTTTTGCATATTAAAACCATGAATCATCTTCTCCCAACGGGTTTCATTGAATAAAGCCGGATTAATTGGCTTATTATCTTTATCTAATGCCACTATTCTTAAAGAATGTCCGTTTCCACCCGTAAATGGTCTGATGTATACAACTACATCCTTTTTATCATCATTACTTACCAGGTTAACATTCGTATTTATGCCCACAACATTGCTGAGATAAGGACGGATGTAATCTCTGAGGTTTTTATCCAATGGAAATTTCGGATCAGGCGCAGGAAGTCCGGTGTATAGATTCATATCATTGGAAGGTTCGTACGGGCGCTCCCTCCATGGTCTGATTTGCAAATCCTTTATTAAGCGTTCACCCCCTGTATTTTTAATTTTCATATCGAAATACCGGGTATCCTGAGAAAAGTTCGTACTATCGGTAGGACGTGGTGTAATCAGTTCGTTAGTGGAGGAAGCCCAAAGAATGAATTGTCCTGAAGAACGAACTTCAAATAAAGCATGTTCTTCGATTTTACGTTTGGCTTCAATTTCTGCCAGACTGGTTTCCAGTCCGGTATAAGGCGCTACCCAAACATAGGTAGGTACCTTTTTAAAGATATCTGTTACCGGCCTTCCGTCACCAAACCGGGCATTTGTAATTTCAAAAGTCATTGGTGATGTAGAGTTATCAGCATTAAACTGACCCATTACGTTATTTCTACCAATAATTGGTTCGAAAATTTTGTTGCTGTAGTTAACATTGTTACTGAGGTAATCTTTCTCAGCCGGTAAATCAAATATTTTTTTGCAGCTGCCCAAGGTCAAAACGCCGACCATGGCAAAAAGGAGTTCTTTTTTAGCCAGTAATCTCATTAGATTATTGCTTTTATATTTTCTGTATTCCATAATCTATTTCGTTTTATTAATGGTCCACTCTGCAAGTTGGAATACTCCGCCACTTCTGAGTTCGGTTATATCAACGCGGTAGTATTTATAAGCTACCTTATTATCACATCTGAAAACTTTTGGCTGATATCTTTCTTCAAAAAAGAAGTTAGATACCCGGTGAAGTTCTACCCAGTTAGATCCGTCATTTGATCCCTCATAAGTCCATGCTCTTGGGTCACGTTCAGGAGAATCATTTGCAGATGTAAGCGTATAAACGGATGATACTTCTGGTGTTTTCAGTTCGAACTGCATCCATAAACGACCATTTAAATCTGCCAGGAACTTGGTGTGGTCGTCGCCATCAATTACTTTCTTAGATCCTTCACCACTGTTAGCTCCTCCATTATTATCATGATGCACCGTTAATGTTCCGCCTATTAAGCTCATTAAGTTTGGTGGTGGTGGTACAAAAGTTAAGCGGGTAACAAACTCGTCAAAGCCGAAAATGTGATCAGGGCTGATTACGTGTACCAAACCATTTTTTGTTTTGATGTTATTAGAGGCTGTAGTACTCATGGCCCAGTTTCTGATGAATTTGCTCCTTTTGGTATTGGCAAATTCAATAACTTCCGGACCGGCAGCCACCTGGCCAGAAGCCGATCTTCTGTTCAGTTTTGCATGCATAGGATATCCGAAACGAACACTTTTAAGATCTAAGCCATCTTGTAATACCAATGAATCTGATGGTCTTCTGCCCCTAATGATATAATAGGACACCATAGTATCCAATTGTACCCCATCGATGTTAGCTAAGAACAATGGATCCTTATCTGCCCTTTTGCGTAAAGTATTCAAATTGGTTAACGCCAATTGAAAACTTGGGTTGGAAACGGCAAACAGTGTTACATTACTATCTGTAAGCGTGTTTTTCAGCCCCATTCTATCAATCGCCACCAATAAGGAGTCGTAAACCCCGGGTTTACTTTTCAAATATTCGTAGGTATTGCCTGTAAATGCAGTATTTTCATCGGCAGCATCATAATAGCCCCCGTTCTTTTTACAAGCGGTGTAGCCCAGTGTAAGCAACATTAACATTGCCGCTGCGCTGATATATTTTAATGACTTTTTCATATCTGTATATGGTTTAGCGCCAGTAAGGGTTTTGAGTTAAAAGGTTATTTTGAGAGATTAACTTTCGTGATATTGGCCAGTAAATTCCTCCTGAATTAATCAGGTTCATGAATTTGGGATCGTTCTGTTTAATCTTATTGTACCTGATCAGGTCAAACCAACGTTGGCCTTCGCCCATAAGCTCACGATGGCGTTCTTCAAATATGAGCTTCACCAAATCGTTGCCTGCATTTATAGTATAGGTCGTTCCTGATCTTACACGTCTGGCGCCTACCTGTGCTAGCGCCTCAGCTGCTCCGAGTATATCACCCAAAACAGCGAGTGCCTCAGCTCTTAAAAGCACCACATCTTCCAGGCGGGTAAAAATTAACGCACTGGTAAAGTATCTGAAATTGGGATCTGTTCCTCCGCCTTGAATGACTTTGATTTTGCTGAAAATGGGATATTTACCATTAAAATTGGTGAAGTAACGTTCAGAAACAGCCTGCCCTAAAGTGTCAATGGTGAAACGATCATCATTGGGTAGATTAAAATATTTAAGGATCGAGTCTTTCGGTAAATAGATATCCGGAACTGTTTTGGTGGTAACCGGCTCTGCTAATGTCAGTTCTTCGATATGGCCGGTTGAAGAGCCGTCAATATGCCCCCAGTCAGAATTAAAGCCAAGCATCTGACGGGTATTTTTATTGAAGAAAAATCCGTTAGAATTAGTCAAATCATTTGTAGAGGTGTACCCTATCCCACTTTTGCTATAATTATCCATTACAAACTTGGTATAAGTGGCTACACTGGTGTAGTTGGCAGTCCAGGCCGCAACATGCGCCAGAACCGCATATGCTGTATTTTTGGTGGCCAGGGCACCGCCCCACCTTCCAGAGGTTTCATTGTAATAATCGGTTGGTTGCTGTACATCGCCACCGCTGTACACAAATGGTAAATCTGTGGCTGCTTTAAGCATTTCCTGTTCTACCCAAGCCAGGATTTTAGCCTGGTTTTCCCTTGGTCTGTTCTCAAACACCCCTTCATTGGAAGAAGTGATAAATGGTACATCGCCCCACAACCTAACCATGTAGAAATAAGCAAAAGCGCGTAAAAATCTGGCCTGTGCAATATCAACCGTCATGGTGTTATCGGTATAACGCTTATCATTAGCCTTAACCCGGGCAATATTCTCTAAAAACACATTTGCACCATTTACAATCGCATAAAATCTGGTCCAATCGCTTAATGATTCTACAACCGGATAAGATGCGTTCAGGTTATTGCTGATTACAGCTTTTAAATCTTGTCTTTTCGGACTTGTAAATTCAGCGGCACGAACGTCGCCGTAAACCCAGTGTCCGTTATTATCAGATAATGCCGCACGTGTTAAAGCATATACACCTAAAATCCCGGCTCTGGCATCTTCTACCGTGTTCCACATGTTTTTCTCACCAACTACTCTTGTCGAGTCTGTTTCAAGGGCCTTGTTACAACCCGTTAAAACTACCAGTGAGCATAGAAATACGTATAATATCTTTTTCATCTTCGTTGATCTATTTTGATTACTCGCTTTCATATTACAGTTCCATTTTTACGCCTAAAGTGTAAGTTCTGGGGATGGGTTGACCGTAGCCTGTATCTAAGCCATCATAGCCCACCAATTCAGGATCCTGTCCGGTGTAAGGTGTAATGGTAAATACATTGTTTACGGATCCATACACAAAGAACTTGTTGATTTTGATATTTTTTCGCTTAAGCAGATTACCCAGTTCGTAACCAACTGCTACAGACCTCAATTTTAGGAAAGAGGCATTTTCGAGGAATAAGTCCTGATCTACACGATAAGGAATAACTGTACTCCATGGGTTGTACAGTGGATATTTGCTGTAATCGCCTCTTTTTTCCCAAAAAGTGATTTCTTTAACGGAGTTCACTTCCGAGTTTCCTTCTCTGTTTACAAAGTCGAAGCGATTAGCCATTTCCTGGTTAATGAGTTTTCTGCCCAAGTTGAAGTATAAATTTGTGTTTAAACTCCAGTTACCATATTTGAAAGCATTATCAAAACCACCTGAAAGTCCTGGCATCATGTTTCCTTTCAGCACTTTATCTTTCTCATCAATAACATTATCGCCATTTTGGTCTTTCCATCTTGGATCCCCGGCTTTCAATACCGTTCCATTGTATTTCAACGGCTGACCATTAACTACCGGAATTTGTGCATCAGCAGTGTAAATACCTTCATTTTCTAATAACCAATATTGATCCACAGCCTCACCTACTTTTAACAATCTATTGCCAATTACAATCTGATCTAAGCCACGGGGAAGTGCTTTTAATTGATTTTGGTTATGGTTAAAATTTAAAGCAGAATTCCATGAGAATTTATTTTTATTGATCACCAGGGCGCTAACGGTTAAATCAACACCAGTGTTATTTACAGATAAACCACTCTCTATAGCTTGTTTATAACCATATTCTGCGTAAGAAGGAAGAGCAATCAGTTGATTTTTATCTGTTTTACTGTAAACATCCAACGATAAACGAAGTCGGTTTTTTAACATAGATACATCTGCGCCAACATTTACCTGATCGGTATAAGCCCATGGAACACCGTAACCTACCCAACCAAAAGCATATGATCTGGTTAATACACCAAAGGCATTATATCCCGGAACGGTTAAGTTTCCGGTATAACCAACAGAAGCAGTGTATTGAGGTCCCTGTGCATAGTTATCATACACATGCGTACGCCCCATTCTGCCTACACTGGCCCTTAAAATAACATCGTCAATACTTTTGTTATCCTTTAAGAATTCGTTCTTAATGTTCCATGCTGCCGAAAGCACCGGAGAATAAAACCACCTGCTGGTTGGCTGCGCATTTGAAGAGCCATCTAAACGAAGTGTGGCAGACAGAAAATATTTATTCTGGAAAGCATAATCTACCTTACCAGAGAAAGTTAGCAGGTTATCTTCTGTTTTATCTAAGAAACGATAGGTCAATTCCCTTGGAAAAGCTTTTGGCGTTAGGTAATCAGGATTTAGCTGGCCATCTCTGATCGGATCAGAATCCAAAAGGTTGATCTTAATGTAATCATTGGCACCTTTATAAGCGTAGGCATTATTATACTTATAAATATCCCAAATCATCGATTGGCCGAGCGTGAAATTGAAATCGTGATCTTCATTTAATTTATAATTGTAGCTCGCTTTGTTATCCATCATCAATC
Organism: Pedobacter sp.; assembly: GCF_965279535.1. Taxonomy (NCBI): domain Bacteria; kingdom Pseudomonadati; phylum Bacteroidota; class Sphingobacteriia; order Sphingobacteriales; family Sphingobacteriaceae; genus Pedobacter; species Pedobacter sp. The sequence goes on along the minus strand of NZ_OZ257244.1, from coordinate 3,803,337 downwards.
TTTGGTTAAAACCATAGAAGTTAGAAGCATAGCTATTGCCCTGAAGCAAGCCCTTTGCATAAAAAATATCACGGTACCCTTCATTGTAGTCTACGTTGAAAGCCGAGCTCAGTTTCAATTTACCAAACGTACCCACCAGCTTGGCATACCCCTGGATTGCATTTGTTTTGTTATCGTCGAAACCTTTGTCGTATTCACTCAAATAGCTTGCGTAATAGTCTTTATTTGGCGCCAATGGCGCACTTAAGTCAGGGAAGTAATTTAACTGAGCAAAACGATCGCGGAGAGATCTGTTCCTGTCGCGGTTAATTCGGTTGGCATTGATCATTGCAGAAAACAACAACCATTTTACAGGCCTCATGTTGATGTTGAACATGGCACTGTACCGATCAAGGCCAGTTTGGTCTGCAACACCTTCACTCTTGGTATTTCCTAAAGAAAATCTAAAATTTGCACGATCTGTTCCGCCTGATAAGCCCAGGTTAATACCATATATTAATGCATTTCTATAGTATAAATCGGTCCAGTTCGATTTTCCGCTATATACATTATTAAGTGAATCACTTAAATAAACCGGATATTCTTCATCATCAGAATATCTGCCGTTAGTTGTGTAAATATCATAAAAGCGTTGTCTGAATTCATTTTCATACTTACCATTAATGGTATTTACTGTTGGCTTCTGAACCATCCCGATGTAAGAGTTGAATGAAATCCTTCTTACATTACCTGGCGATTTAGAAGTCAATACAATTACGCCATTTACTCCTCGCGGACCATAGGCAACCGTTCCGGCCAAATCTTTAAGTACTTCTACAGATGCGATATTATTCATATCAATACCCGCTAATAAATTGGTAGCCGGGCCAATGCGATTAAAATCATACTGCTGAATATCATACGCAAATGGATGCTCCATGATAAGGGGAATACCATCCAGCACCACGAGTGGCTGTGCTGCATAGAGGTCCTTCTTATTCAACAAGGGCATTGCTGTACCCCTAATGAACATGTTTTGCATCGATCCAGGTTCGCCGGAAGGCTCCTGGATGTACAAGCCTGCATAATTCCCTTTCAGGTATTGTTGCAGGGAAACTGCCGGAAACATGGATAAGTTTTCTGTTTCCTTTTCAGTATTGGCCGAAAGCTTATTGTAGATCGTTTTAATTTTGATCCGGCTTAAACTATCTTGTCTCAACGAATCCTCTTCACCTAAAGCCTTTCGCTTTGTCGTATCCTGTAAGTAGGAATGATTAAATGTTGTTGTGTTAAGCTTTTTTAATGAGGCTGGGGCAGCTAAAACGTTTAACTGAATGGCGACAAAAAATACAAAGCACAGCCATAAGTATCGCATAATTAATGGATCTTTAATTGGTAAAAAAATTGAATTGAAATTTTTCTCTGGAAAAAGCTAGATGTCCCTTAATTTAAAAAGACAGGAGTTCGGGTCGTAATAGTAGTAGGTTAGTCTCATAATTAGTTATTTGGTTAAATCAAATATAATATAATACTAAATCGTTTTAACAAAATATGACACTTTTATGAAAATTTCAATTTAGCTAATCAATAAATGTCAAATTGACAAATAACAATCGTTTTTAATCATCAAAATTTCAATTTCATTGGGTTTTAATTGAATAACCGGGGTTATCAACAGGCTCTATTTAAGTATTTTACCTGTTGCAAAACAATAAATCTGATGAAATTTTGTTGCGAAAAAGCTAAACACGTTAAACGTTTTAGTAAAAAGCAGGATATTATAGATAACCCTGCCTTCAGCCGCAGGAGTTATAAAACATCAATACAACAACAACTAAAAGTGGATTGCAGCCTGCTGCATGCAGAAATATAAAATCCAGGTATTAAGCAAACACAGCACGTATGGAAATTATTGCCCAGCCAGTAGTTGTGTTTTAACTGGTTAACAGAGGTTTTAGTTGCACCAGATACGACTAGTAAGAAATTAAGCCTGTTTGAGTTAGTTAGTTGGTGCCGGTCTGCTGTGGGCCCCCGGTGGTAAACGAAAATACCGCCACAATGCCTTTGGTTAGCGATACTATATAAAAAAGAAATCCCTTCTAAATGAATAGAAGGGAATCTCTTAATTATTTTGGGTTAAAATAATGCTACCAATAAACGCTGTAAAGCGCAACAAGCAATCCGACAATGATTAATGCCCCCACTGCAAAGCTGGTGGTGGTTTTAAACATCTTGGCATCGATGTCCAATCCTTTAGGATTCACACCATTTTTGTTTTCAAACAAACTGATAATTACCATTCCGAGGATACAGAATACGAATACGATACCCATACGATCTAAGAAAGGAATTTCATATATACCTGCTGAATTCTTTACGGAGAAACCAATCCCTGACAAGAATGACAAGTCGGTCATATTCGGAAGTGCCTTCAATAGTAATGATAAACCAAATCCGCCAATGGTTGCAAATAAAGCCGCATTGGAAGTGGTACGTTTCCAGAAGAACCCTAAAATAAACATGGCAAAAATACCCGGGGATACAAAGCCCGTATATTCCTGGATATACTGAAATCCACCCTTTTTATCGATGCCCAGGAAGGGTGCAATTACCACACCTAATATCATTGCTACAACCACCGCAATTTTACCTGTAGCCACAAGATTTTTCTCTGAAGCATCTGGTTTCAATACTTTTTTATAGATATCTAAAGTGAAAATGGTTGCAATACTGTTGGCTTTACCGGCTAATGAAGCCACAACGGCTGCAGTTAAGGCCGCGAATGACAATCCTTTTAAACCTGCAGGCAAAAGGTTCAATAATACCGGATAAGCTCTATCAGGATTTACCGACCCATCCTGAAGCATTTCTGCCTGAAAAGCACCATCCTTATATAATACATAAGCCGCTATACCTGGAAGTACTACAATGATCGGCATCAATAGCTTTAAGAAAGCAGCAAAAAGAATCCCCCCTCTTGCGGTGTTCAAATCTGCTCCAAGTGCACGTTGGGTAATGTACTGGTTACAGCCCCAATAGTTCAGGTTAACAATCCACATACCTCCAATTAACACACTTAATCCCGGTAAGTCGATGTAGTTCTCGTTATCTGGTTTAAAGATCATATGGAAATGTTCGGATGCCTTACTGGTCATCAGGCCGTAGCCATTTAATACACCTGTAGTACCATAATGTTCAGATACCAGGTTTAGTGCCAGATAGGTTGTAGCTAAACCGCCCAAAATCAGGAAGAATACCTGGATAACGTCTGTATAACCAATTACCTTCATTCCGCCGAGGGTAATGATGATGGCAAATGCTGCAATGGCATACATGCAAAGCTCTAAGCTAAAGCCCGATATACTGCTCACAGCCAAGGCGCCCAGGTAAAGAATCGAGGTTAAATTTACCACTACATAAAGTAAAAGCCAGAAAACGGCCATGATCATGGCTACCGTACCGTTATACCTTTGGTGAAGAAACTGCGGCATGGTAGCGATTTTATTCTTTAAGTAAACTGGAATAAAGAAAACGGCTACAATAACGAGGGTAAGTCCACCCATCCATTCGTAGGTGGCAATGGCAAGCCCCATTTTAAATCCGGAACCACTCATACCAATAAACTGCTCTGCAGAAATATTGGAGGCAATGAGCGAGGCTCCTATGGCCCACCAGGTAAGCGAACCTTCGGCAAGGAAATAGTCTTTTGATCCTGTTGAGGCCGATTTTTTCTTGTTGTAGATGTAAAGGCCGTAAGCCGCTACAATAACGAAGTAGATCATAAAAACTATGTAATCCTTCGTTTCTAATAAGTTGTGCTTCATTAAGTGATAATTTGGTTAGTAATATATAAAATTTTAATTATACAATTTGAGATGTTCCATCTGCTGTTTCTACAACGTAGGCATCTAATTTCAATCCGAACTTTTCCTGATAGGCTTCACTTATTCTGGCTATAAGCTCATCTATCACCTCGTTTTTAACAATGTTTATGGTACATCCACCAAAACCACCACCCATCATCCGCGCGCCTAATACGCCTTCAAAATTTTTCACCGAATCTACTAAAAAATCAAGTTCTTCACAGCTCACTTCATACGCTTTGCTCAAACCATCATGCGTTTGAAACATGAGCGTACCTAAGGCCTTCAAATTACCGCTTTTTAGCTCATTTGCCGCAGTGGTTAACCTTTCAATCTCTTCTACTACGTAACGCGATTTTGAATAAACCTCAGCGTCTAATGGCTTTACAAATTCATCAAGCATAGCAACACTGGTATCGCGAAGGCTGTTCACTGCAGGATGATGCGCTTTTACCCAGGCCACTGCTTGTTCACACTGCGACCTTCTGGTGTTATAAGCAGAATCCGATAACGAATGCTTCACATTGGTATTGAGCAACACCAATTTATAACCTTCTAATGCTAAAGGGATATACTCGTATGCCATTGATCTGCAATCGAGCATTACGGCACTGTTCTTTTTCCCAAAAACAGAAGCAAACTGATCCATGATGCCACAATTTACTCCGGCAAAATTATGCTCTGCCTTTTGGGCAATCAGGGCAATGTCCATTTTCGGAATATTGAGGCTGAAAAGCTGATCGATGGCAAATCCTGCTGCGCATTCAAGTGCTGCCGAAGAGGATAAACCTGCACCCAACGGTACATTGCCATCAATATAGATGTTAAACCCTCCGAAAGTGTAACCACGTTTCTGAATTTCACTGGCTACGCCCAGAATATAGTTTGCCCAACCCTTATCTGTTTTTTGAATTTCATTAACCGAAGCTACATGCGATTGCTGATAGCTCTCAGAAAATAAATGAATTTCATTATCAGCTCTTTTGGAAATGGCTACATAAATTGCCTTATTTATTGCTGCGGGCAATACAAACCCTTCATTATAATCGGTATGTTCACCAATGATATTAATTCTACCGGGAGATTTAACCAATAATGGCTCATCCTGATACAAATCTTTGAATATGGACTTTAACCTTTCGATATCCATTGTATGCGTGTTTTCGAGATTGAGATCTAACATCTGCTAGGCTTTATTTTTATAATGTACCGTTGGTAATTCACGCATTTTTTTTGCTGCAAACTCGGGCGTAATATCACGTTGTGGATTAGCCAACATTTCGTATCCAACCATAAATTTCTTTACCGTTGCCGAGCGCAGCAATGGCGGGTAAAAATGCATATGCCAATGCCATTCCGGGTGATCGCCCCCATTTACCGGTGCCTGGTGCATACCTGCCGAATATGGAAACGAGGTTTCGAAAAGATTATCATATTTAATTGTTAACCTTTGGATGGCATCTGCCAACGATTTCTTTTCTGCAGCAGTAAAAAACTTAATGCTGGTGATGTGGCGTTTGCTCACAATCATGGTTTCATATGGCCAAACTGCCCAAAAAGGCACCAGCACTACAAAATGATCGTTCTCAAAAAGAATGCGCTCCTTTTTCTTTAATTCAAGACGTAAATAGGCTGAAAGTAAACTTTCGCGATGCACTGCAAAATAGCTTTTCTGGCGTTCAGTTTCTTTCGCTATTTCTAAAGGAATATCACTTGTGGCCCAAATTTGTCCGTGAGGGTGTGGATTGCTACAGCCCATGATATCGCCTTTGTTCTCAAAAATCTGAATATACTTAATCCATTCGTTTTGAGCCAGGGCATTAAATTCAGCCTGCCAAACATCTACAACTGCCTCAATTTCGGTTGTACTCATTTGAGGAAGGGTAAGGTTATGTTTCGGACTAAAGCTAATTACCCTGCAAATGCCCTTTTGATTTTCTGCCACCAACAAATCTGCTTCATTGTATTTTCCTGCAGGAGTATCGGTTAATAAAGCAGCAAAGTCATTATTAAATACGAAACTTGTTTCATAAGCAGGATTAGTTTCTCCATCTGCTCTTTGATTTCCGGGACATAAATAACATTTCGGGTCATATTCCGGCCGATTATCAGGCGCTGTTTCTTCAACTTTGCCTTGCCAGGGCCTTTTAGTACGATGAGGGGAAACCAATACGCTTTCTCCTGTAAGGATGTTTAATCTGGTGTGTGGATTAGAATCAAGATCAAAAGCTTGTTGCATAGTTCAATTTTGTTGGTGAGAAAGCAGCAGAAAGAATGGTTGCAATCTGGGCACAATGTATAAATTAATTATTAATTGTCAAATAGACATTTAATAATAATTTTTATTTTCACTAATTTTTAACATCTTCATGCAAAATTCCCCAGTCATGATCGAATACTCCAGTCAGCCCCATTATTTAGTTGCCGTAGATTGCATTGTTTTTGGCTTTGATGGGGAACATCTTAAAATTTTACTCGTTAAACGAGGGCTGGAGCCCGAAATAAATAAGTGGAGTTTAATGGGCGGTTTTGTTGGATCGGAAGAAAGTCCGGATGATGCAGCCAACAGGGTACTCAAAAAAATGACAGGTCTTGAAGGTGTTTATCTGGAGCAAATGCAGATTTATGGTGAGCCTAAGAGAGATCCGATAGAGCGGACATTATCAGTAGGTTATTTTGCTTTGATTGACATTCACAAGTATGAGGAGCAACTTAACGATGATTACGAAGCAGAATGGTTTTTGATTAATGAGCGGCCAAAATTAATTTTTGATCATGACCAGATGGTAGCTGATGCGAGGAGAAAATTACGTTATAAAGCAGCCTTACATCCTATTTTATTTGAGATGCTGCCAAAAAAATTTACTATTCCACAATTACACATTTTGTTTGAAGAAGTAAACGACACCAAGATTGATACACGTAATTTCAGCAGAAAGATAACTTCTACTAAATTGTTGATCAAATTAAATGAGAAGGATAAACTTGGATCTAAAAAGGGTGCTTTTTACTACAAGCTGGATAAAAAGGAATATAAAGCAAATGCCCAGGCTTTTTTAAATCTTATTCCGAATATAAAAACCCTGGGCTAATTTATATTTAACGTTATACCGTTTTAATTTCGATTCCTTTTTTAAGGTCAATTGCGCTTATAGCTTCATTAAATTCAGGCGCTGCTGCGATGTATTTATTTAAAAGATCAATTTGATTCAATGCTCTTTTTAAATTCTGCTCCGGATAGGTGGTTTTATAGTAAACATCTCCATTTAAGAAATCGGTAAGAAATCTGACTGCCTGCATATAAATCATAAACTTTCCACTGTAAACAAATAGTTTATTCTCAACAGCTGACAATATGCGGTGCATTTCTTCCATATAGCCTTTGTATATGGCCGAGAAAATCTCTACACGGACTTTAATCTGCTCCAGATCCTGCTCTTCTTCGTTAGCTTCTGAAAGGTATGTACGCATCATATCACCTACATCACTAATGAAATATCCCGGCATAACCGTATCCAAATCAATCACGCACAAACCAAAGCCAGTATCTTCGCTCAACAATACGTTGCTGATCTTGGTATCGTGATGAATTACACGCGTAGTCAGGTTACCTTCTTCGGTTAATTGTTGATAATCGTTAGCAATTTCTAAATGCCTGATGATTTCTTCAATGGCCCATGCTGCACGTTTAATGCGGTCATCGGCAGCGGTTTTTAATGCCTCCTTAAATTGTGTTACCCTTAACGGGAGATTGTGAAAATCGCTAATGGTAGGCTTCAGCTTTTTCACATCAAAGGCATCCAACATGCGCGTAAACTTACCAAACTGCTTTGCTGCATGGTATGCTTCTTCACTTTTGGTAACCGCATCTAAAGAATGAGAGCCTTTTACAAAAGGAAAGAGCCTGTAAAAATCGCCGTTCAACTCTACCAACTGATCCCCGTTTAGGGTATCGATCGGTGCTACAAATAAATACTTAGGTGCTGTAAGATCCAAATGCCTCTTTAACAAGAGTAAATTATGGGCGATATCGCCGGGGGATTTAAAGACATTAATATTGATGCTTTGTAACACATAGGCTTGCTCGGAATTCGAAACTTTCCAAGTATGATTGATCAGCCCAGAGCCAAATGGTTCAACATTAAATTCTTTGGAATCAAGCCCATAAACATCTAAGACCTTTTGAAACATATAATGTGGTAATAATTTTTAAATAAGATAAATTCAGATTCTATTTAACCTGAATACCTGTTAAATTTAGATAGTTAGATAAAGAGCGGGCTCGGCAAAAAAGAGCGTCACCCGCATCCGAGACTAAAAACCGCTATCGTCAAGAGCGAAAGTATTCTTTCTCTCTTTCCATTTTCCTTTTGTAAAATCAGGGAATTTTTGTGGCATGTTGCCTTCTTTTAATGATTTGGTAGAAAGTGGTGTAATCACACTCATGGTTACCGAATCATAAACATCAATAGGTGGTTGTTTTTTCTGCTTAACAGCCTCAATAAATCCGTTGAAAACAAACCAATCCATACCGCCATGACCAGCGCCTACAGCTTCTTTTTCATATTTTTTCCAAAGTGGGTGATCATATTTTTCGAACCACTCTTTTGCCGGATCCCAAGCATCATGTTTCGCTGATTTTTTCTCAATGTAAACTGATTTATTCACATCCATCCATATTCCGTTAGTTCCCTGAACACGGAAACCAATAGAATATGGGCGAGGCAAGTGTGTATCATGGCTTAACAAAACGGTTTCACCATTTGCACAGTTGATTAAAGTGGTGGTTACATCGCCATTTTTATAGTTGATTTTGGCATTTGGATGACCTGGAGACATATCTTCTACGTAAGCGGCAAGGCCCCTTGCTTTTGAACTGAAAGAAACCAGACTGGTAAAGCGGTTTCCTCTATTGATATTGGCAAACTGCATGATTGGTCCGGCACCATGTGTAGGATATAAATCACCATCTACATCGATATTAAACTGGGTTCTCCACTGTGCTTCACTTAATGCGTTAGGACCAAACTCTACCCCTCCCCCATAATAACTCTTGCCATCATTAAAAAGTACGTTTCTCAGATCGTGCTGATATCCGCCTTCAAAGTGAACCAACTCTCCGAATAAACCTTGTCTTACCATATTTAATGCCGCCATTACATCTCTGCGATAGCAAACGTTTTCTAAAGTAGAATATGGCATACCCGTTTTCTCCGAGGTTTTTACAATATCCCAGTGATCATCAAGTGTAAGGCCGGCAATTACTTCACATCCAACATATTTTCCCGCAAGCATGGCATCTACGGCCTGATCACGGTGAAACTGCCATGGTGTGGAGATAATTACAGCATCGATATCTTTTCTTTCTAATAGTTTTTTATAGGCGTCAACTCCGCCTGTATATTCTGTTGGTGCCGGTCTGCCTTTTTTAGAAAGGAATGAACGGCAAACTTTCAATGAACGTTCTTGTGTATCGCAGATGGCTACAATTTCTACATCATCTCTTAATGCGCCTTCAGAAATATGGCTCATTCCACGTGCACCAACACCGATATAGCCCAATCTTACTTTGGCACTGTCTGATGATGCGAATAAACTTCCCGTAGGCAAGATGGTTAGTCCTGCCGCTGTTAATGCTCCGTTTTTAATAAATTTTCTACGTTCCATTAGTGTGTTTTATTTTAAAGTTTAGTAGTTCGATTTTCAAGTATACGGATATTAGCATGTTCAAGCCTCGATTAACTCCACGCAAACGATTGATTAATTTTATTGTTACTCAACCTATTATCATACTCTACCCACTTAACACATGGATATTTAACGGCATAGTTACTATTCAAATCAACACAGAATTAATATTGAGTCTTCCTAAGCCTTCAATGCAAAAATGGTATTTTGGGGAGCACACCTTAGACTTCAAAAAACCGCCCTCATACCACTTTTTTACAACTATGTTTATCGTTTTATTACTGGCTATAAATTTGTTTGTTTACCGTCAAACGTTTGCGCAAACATAGCGTACATTAAAGGTTAACTGCTGGATGTTTCCTGAACCACAGACCGTGGTCTTAGTCCGGAAGTCGGAAAGACCGGAGACCGAAATCAAATCCTGCAAAAACTTCTTTTTCAGTACTTAGTATTTAGTCGTTAGTATTTAGCCCAGGTGTCTATCCTACAGCCGTCCTGTCTTAATACCTGATACCCGATTCTGGATACTAATGTTATAATTTATGAATGCCCCCGGGACCACAGACCCTAGTCTTAGTCCGGAAGTCGGAAAGACCGGAGACCGAAGTCAAATCCTGCAAAAACTTCTTTTTCAGTATTTAGTCGTTAGTATTTAGCCCGTGTGCCTATCCTACAATTGTCCTGTCTTAATCCCTGATACCCGATTCCTGATACTAATGTTATAATTTATAAATACCCACGGACCACGGGATGGCTGCGATTAAACAGTTAAACAACAAAACAACCATACCTGACACGAACTGCCTGACACAAAAAAGCCTCCTACCCCATAATTGGAATAGAAGGCTCCTTAATTATTAAAGCGTAATTACAGCTTATTCATTTCGTGAAGAATTTTATCTAATTCATGTTTGATATCCTGAAAATGAGCTGCATTACCCGGGTTCTGCTGGATCATTGCCGGAATTTCTGCGCGCAATTTCTTTGCATGAGCGATAACTGTTAAGCGTGTATCATCTCGTTGAGCATTCGATCTAATCCAACCATCTTTTACCTGCTTTGGATTAATGATGAACTGCAATTTCTCTACATATGAACGTTGCAAGCTTCTTCGTAAACTATTTGCTACTTCATTTTTACCAAAAGGTTTCCAAACTTCTTTTTTAATATCGTTTAAATAAGCTGCAGGAGTATAAGGTGTTGCAGATTGTAAAGCTGCGTTATTGAAGTTAAATAGTGTTGTTGGGTTAATCATCACATTCATCAGCCCGTTTTGCTGCTCTAATAGATCATCCAGCCCTTTACTACCTAATTTGTCGGTAATATTTTTTGGATAAAGCCATAACGGCGCATCAAACACATTTCTTCCTACATAACGGATGGTTTCTTTTTTTCGTTCTGCAGATACTTCGGTATAAACTGCCCCGGCTTGATCTGCACTTTTAACCGTTACATAACGACCAGAAATATTCTTCATCACATGACCTAAATATTTTTTGTACTGGGCTACCGCAGCTTTATGCATTTCTTCCAGATTAGCATAAAGATCACCATTTTCTTTGGTCCACTCTGGTAATTGTGCAATTACCCTTTTTAAGTTTTTAAGCCCGTATTCACTTGCCTTAACCTGATTATCACTTAAATCTTCTGTCTGGCTTCTTGGATCTTCATTCTTTCCTTCCCCACCGAACCACAATTTAGGATTACGATTTAGGCTATCAATGATTAGTTTATTCAGCAACTGCTGTTCTTGTTCTGCCGTTTTATCACCTGGTAAAACAGCATAGCCCCATTGTATGGCCCATTTATCATAAGCGCCAATGCGGGGGTAAATTCCGGCTTTACCAATATTATCTTCGGGTTGGGCAACATAATTGAAACGGGCATAATCCATAATGGAAACAGTGTGGCCATTGGCCTCCACCCACTTTTTATCGCGAAGCTTTTCTACCGGCGTTTGACTACTCGCGCCCATGTTGTGTCTTAAACCTATGGTATGCCCTATTTCGTGCGAGGATACAAAGCGGATCAATTCGCCCATTAATTCATCATCATATTGCATTTTTCTTGCCCTGGGATCAACCGGACCCGCCTGAATCATGTACCAATTGTGCAAAAGCTTCATCACATTGTGAAACCAGGCTACATGACTTTCGATAATCTCTCCGCTTCGCGGGTCGGTAATCCTGGGTCCATAGGCATTCGGCGTCTCAGAAGCCATATAACGGATCACCGAAAAACGGGCATCTTCAAGGCTCATCGTTGTATCTTGCTCTGGCCATTCTTTTCCAATAATGGCATTTTTAAAACCTGCCTTTTCAAAGGCTTTTTGCCAGTCGTTTACACCCGCAATTAAATATGGTCTCCATTTTTTGGGTGTTGCCGGATCGATATAATATATGATGGGTTTTTTAGGTTCTACTAATATCCCTTTTTTATAATTTTCTACATCTTCTTCTTTTGGCTCCAGGCGATATCGCTGAATATAATCCTGTGTACGGGTGCGCTGACTATCTTCATTGAAAAGGGTATAACGGTTGGCAAAGTAACCCACACGCTCATCAAACAGCCTTTTTTTCATGGGTGTTTTAGGGAGTAAAACCATCGATACGTTAATTTCATAGGTGGCCACCCCGGCCATTTGAGCAGCATACATAGAAGGTGAAGAACTGTTATAGGTTTTGGTGGTTCTTACTTCCACATTGATCGGATAAGCGGAAATGCGATTAATGAAAGTACGGTCATCGGCCAGGCTTCCTAATTTCGCAATCCCTTTATCTTTAGATCCAATAGCCATTACCGGGTTATCTTTTTTGAAAAGATCGGTTACCTCGATTACGGTCCGTTTGTTTGTTTCATTGTAGGCTTTAACATCAAAAGCGGCGGCTATGGGATTGATGTTAGAGGCTTGTATAGCCTTGTAAATGGCCTGAGTACTATCTTCACTATCGTTACGGTAAACTACGGCGCGAAGAAATACCTTGTTATTGGCAGCTTTCTCAAAGTAAATGGTTTGTTCATTTGCTTCCTCCCCTGCTTTTGAATCGCCATGTGGAGTGCCTACGTAACGGGTTACGGCTAAAAGGTAGCGGTTAAAAAGTGAATCAGGAATTTCAAAATACCACTTGTTATCCGTGTTTACTACTGTAAATAATCCTTGCTGCTTCTTAGCAGATGCAGGGATTACTTTGCTGTAAGGTTGTACAGCGACAGGCTTCTTTACAGAATCAGTTTTGACAGGTGTAGCGGCAGGTTTTTGAGCAAAAAGGGTTACGTTGCATAGCAGGGCTACACAAAGAAAAAGATATTTCATGGCCTCAGTTGTGTGTGTTGATTTTAATAAGATTAATGGAAGCGCTAAGGTTAATTACTTATAAACTGGCTTTCACTTCACCACAGGTAAGCATATTTTTGGGATAGTAAGGATTTTGAATTTCCTTTACATCGCTTAACCAGGTTTCACCTGTCATAGGACATACCTGTTGGAACAAAGGCATATTCTCTGGCTTAAACTTTGCCGCAATAGGCCAAAATTTAGCAGATAGCTTACCTAATGCTTTTCGCTGCTGATTGATTTTTTGGGTTTTAGCGATCTCATCTGCCAGGGCAATCAGTTCTGCACGGGTAGCAGTGGCTTCATTCATTTGGTCTAACGTAAGCTTTTTAAATTTGAATTTCTTCAGCGAGGTGGTAAATGCTAGTGCCGCTTTGCTTGCACCTGCACTATCTGATTTTACCAGGCTATTTTTGATGTCTAAATAACCTTGAGTAACCTGTTTTTTAAGTTCTTCACGCTGTGCAGCAAGTTCGGGAGTAGCTACTTCTGTTTTTGAACTTAACTGGGCCATTGCTGGTATGCTGAATGCCAGTAAGCCAGCCAATCCTAAAACTTTAAAATATGTTTTCATATGTGTTTGTGATTTTAATAACCGATCAGGCAGCTGTGCAAACTACCCGATCGGCGAAAGATTTTTAAATTAAAAAGGAATCCGTTCGTCGGTATTTAAGGTTAACGAAGGGTTTTTACGCAATACATTTAAAGGGAAAGGAATAATGTATAATCTCGATCCAGGTTTTAAAGTATAGGTTTGTTGAGGAACCGTTTTGTTTACGATTGGGAATACTCGGGTAATCGTCTTTGCGTATTCCGGTTCATTGTTTAATCTTTTTAGATCGAAGAAACGGTTCATACCGAAAAGTAATTCTTTCCTTCTCTCATTAACCACGAGTTCCATGGTTTCTTTACGCGTAGCCGGTACAGTAAGGTTTACCGTACCCGATGTAATGCGTTTTGCCCTCAGTTTGTTCAGAATATCTACAGCACCCGAAAAGTTATTTTCCCTGGCTAGACATTCTGCCAGCATTAAATGAACTTCGGTGGTTTTCATCCCTACTGTGGCATAAAAAAACTTGGTATAAGGAACGTTATGGTAAGCAGTATTTGAGCCAATATCCAAGAAACTCGCATTCGTACTGGTAAAGAATAAATTATATCGGGCATCATTGTTTCCAAAAAGGTTACGCAACTCCGGACTAATGACCCACTGATAACCGAAGTTCAATTCATTATAACCATTCATGTACATATAGCTTAACACCTCCGGATTGTTGGGCGCAATCACAGGCACACTGTTTGGCCCACCCTGGGTAGTGTAATTAACCAGATCAAAAATTTGATTATTTAACGCCAATGACCGCTCAGCAGCTTGTTTAGCTTCTGCAATTTCACGTTTGAACAAATGAATTTTGGCTTTAAATGCATAAGCAAAGGCTAAAGAAGGGTGATAAATATCAAGCGGTTTCTCCTGAAGATATGGGATTGCTTCATCTATATCTTTCAGAATAAAATCATACACTTCCTTCACGGTAGATTTTGTTGGTTGTGCCTCCAGATCAAATTTATCCATAATACAAATTCCGCCATCTGTAGCAGCAGTAGCCGGATCATAAGCTTTGGCATAAATATTAACCACCAGGAAGTGATCATAAGCACGCAATACTTTAGCCTCTGCTTTTGCTAATGCTTTGATATTATCTTCGCCTTTACTGTTATCTACCAAAGAGATAATGGTATTCCACCTGTTGATGTAGGCATATGCCTGACTGTAAAAACTAGATGAAGTCATCAGTGAAACCCGATCTGCAGACTCATCAAAAAGGAAATTAATGGTATTAATATTAGGGGTAATACCAATCACATTAGACTCCTTCATCCATTGATCATCTGTTAAATACTGGAAATTACTCACCGGATATCCTCTATTTGGTAGAGAAACCAATTCGTAATAATCATTTGCAGTTTCAACCACCAATGATCCTTTAGGCACAATGTCGGTATATTTGGCGCATGCCGATAATGCTAGAATAGCAAGTGATAAGAAAAATAATTTTAAACGTTTCATAAGGATTATAGCGTAAGGTTAAAGCCAAATAAATAAGTTTTTGGGAGCGGTAAGTTCCTGGTTCCAGAGTTTAGGGAAAATACTTCAGGATCAATATCATCTCCGGCAGCACTCCAATACCAGATATTATTCATCTGAAAAGTCAACTTCGCAGATGAAATATGAATCTTATTGGCGAAGGATTTAGGCATATTATAGCTCAAAGAAACATTTCTCAATTTCACATAATCCGCATCAACTACGTTAGCATCAGAGTAACGCCATTGTGTATTCAATGTTCCTGCATAGTTTTCCATGTTGGTTGCATAATCTACCAATAATCTCGGTTGCTCTGGGGTAAACCCGTTAATGTAACGCTGTGTAATACCAGCATTATTAATCTTGTAGGAACTAATATCTATGGCATCTTTCCGCATTTTATTACCTCCTGAAAATACCAATAGCATATTCAGGTCAAATTGCTTGTAAGAAACGCGTTGCGAAAAAGATCCGGTGTAGGTTGGTGTTAAGCTCCCCATATTTACCAGTGCATCTAAACTATTGATTGTACGCACAGAGGTTGGAACAGGGTTGCCATTAGCATCAAATGTTACCGATGCATTTCCGTTCTCATCAAGCACATAAGGGTAACCATTGGTTGTTCCTCCATAACGATACGCATAGAGAGAATTAAATGCCTGCCCTTCCAGATAATAGCTGGTAGGCGAACTAACATAATTATAAGCAGTAGAATTGGCTACATTTACCTTAAGTACCTTATTTTTGTTAAATCCAAGAATGAATGTGGAACTTAAAGTCAGATCTCCTTTTCGTAACCAATCAGAACTCACACTAAATTCAATACCCTGATTTCTTAAGGCTCCGGTATTTAATACTCTGCTTAATGCGCCCACTGTTGGATCTAAATCAGTAGTGCTAAGCAAATCTGTACTATAGCGATCATAAGCATCTATACTGCCACGCAATCTATTTTTTAAAACCCCGAAATCCAAACCTATATTTGTTGTGGCTGTTTTCTCCCACCTCAATAATGGATTAGGTTGAGCAGAGATATTGATATATTGCAAGTTCGTAATCAAGTTATCATTCCGTCTGATTCCCTTAATGTATGGGGACGATCCCTGGTCCACATTACCACCTACACCATAAGTTCCCCTCAACTTTAATACACTAATCCAATCAATGGATTTCATAAAGTCTTCATTACTGATGTTCCAACCAAAACCAGCAGACCACAATGGCCTGTTTTTATATTTTGGATCCACGCCAAATAAGTCAGTTTGATCTACACGGATACTTCCAGCCAAATTATACCTGGATTTATAGGTGTAATTAAGGTTACTGTATACTGAAAAATAACGGTGTTTAATTTCATCCTGACTTCTTGATAGCGCTCCTAATGTCTTGTTTCCTCCATATATATAACTTGGAACACCTGTTTGGCTTAAACTGGCTGTATTGATAATGGTTGATGTCAGTGTTACCGGATCGTAGCCATAACGTAAATCTTCCAGAATTCGCGGATTAAATGTTTCCCGCATCTCAAATCCCGCAATAGCTGAAATTATATGATCATTTCCACCGAATGACTTGTCGTAATTGAGTTGATTTCTAAAGGTATAACTCTGATTTCTTGTGTTGCTTTGATAGAAACGTCCACCAATAGGCAAAGCAGAAGAATATAGATTAGTGGAAGTATTATAGGCTGCTAATGCATCAAATGCATAACGCATCTTGTAAGAATTTGCATCAAAATAGCTTTCCTCATTGCTGCGTGATGTTTCGAATTGGAATTGCGTACCAAAACTTAGGCCGTCATAAATTTTTGCATTCAGGTTAGCAAATGCTCTTAAAGCCAAAGTTTTTTTGTTTTCAATACCTTCCTGAAGTGATTGGAGAATATTAAATGATACAGGCTTTAAACTTCCGGTCGCATTTATTTTAGCTGCAACCAATGGGTTCATCACTCCACTTGAAGTAAAACCATCATCCAAATTAGCGAAAGATGAGGTCACTAAATTTCCATTTCCATCTGTTATTTGCTCATATCGGGCCTGAATATTGTTATAGTCGCTATAATCCCCATCTGTAGTATTAGAAACATTATAGGTACCATTTAATCCTATACTGGCGCTCAACCATTTTTTGATCTGAAAATTACTTTTGTAATACAGATTGTAATTTTGATTTTGATTGTAACGAATACGAGCTTTGGAATCATCGAAATTGAAGGATACATAAGTATTTTGTTTATCGGTGCCACCAGAAAATGAAAGGTTATAACGTTGTCTAAATTCATTCTGCCAAACATTATCGCGGTAATCAGCAATATAATCGTTGCCTCTCCATTGACTAATCGTATTACTAAACTGCTGGCTGGTAATTTTTCCTTCGCTCAAATCTCTGTTTAACTGATAAAGCGGACTGTAATATTTAATTGTTCCATTTGCAATATCCCCATATCCATTAAACATCGTTGTAGTATTGGCGAACCTGGATTTTTCCCTTTCATATACTGCTTGTTCATAATCTATTACATCACTTGTGCTAGCATAATGCATAGCATCAAGATTTGGTTTAGTGCCAATAAAGTAATCGGAGTTTAAGGTTACCTTCAAATTACCTTTTCCTTTTTTGGTTGTTAGTACAATGATCCCGTTAGCTGCTCTGGCACCATAGATAGACGCTGCGGCAGCATCCTTTAATACGGTTACACTCTCTATATCATACGGGTTAATATCTTCCAAACTAAATTCTGTAGGTAAACCATCAATAACCAGCAAGGGGCCACTAGCCGTTGTAGCTGAAATGGTGGCAATGCCTCGTAATACAGGTTGATCCGAATCTGATCCTGTGGGATTCTTTCTATAAAGTAAACCTGCAACCCTGCCTTCTAATGCAGATAGCAAGTCTGTATTGATATTTTCGTTTAAAATTTTATTATCTATAGTGGTTGCCGCAGCAGGGGAATTTACCTTCGCAATATTCTGATAACCCGTAACCTGTACTTCGCTCAATAAACCTGCTGAAGAACTAAGGGTAACAACAACGACAGATGCAGTTACTGTTTTATTGTATTTAACTTCTTTGGTTTCATAGCCCAGATAACTAAATTGCAATATTGGATTACTTTCATCGACAGTGATGGCGAAATGGCCATTTCTATCCACGTTAACAATGTTATTGGTTCCTTTTTGCCTAACGGTGGTACCAGGCAAATAAACACCTGTACTGTCGTTCACCATACCATGAATGGTAAACCTTTGCGCATTGTTAGAAGCAGGTGTTAGTAATATGGCCTTACCAGTAATTTTGTAAGTGAAAGCCTGGTCTTTAAATATTCTGTTTAAAATCTGGTTGATATCAGTTGTACTGATTTCGGCAGTTAATGCTTTAAATTTCTGTGCATAAGCCGCATCGTAAACAAACTGGTATCCAGTTTTATCTGCCACGGAAGTGATCACACTTTCCAACGATGCATTTTTGAAACTCAAGGTATAAACCTTTTGTGCGGAGGCGTTGTTGGTAATAGCAAATACCATCAAAGTCAACGATATTGCCAAAAATAATCTACGGGTAAAGCTCTGCTTTGCCCTGGTATGGGATGTATTCATTAAAGTCTGTTAGTTGGTTGTAGAATGGTTTGGTAGATAGCGTTGGGTTAAGGATTTACGACACTGAGCCTCCTTTCTTCCATTTTAAATTTCAGCCTTGTAGTTGCCGACAGCATTTGCAATACCTCCTCAAACGGGGTGTCCATGTTGAGGCGCATGTGCAATCTGCGATCAGGAAGAGAAGCGTAGTCTACCGATATATCATACCAGCGTGAAACCTGTGCCAGTACTTCGCCCAATGGCGCATTATTAAAAACAAAAAGTCCTTTGGTCCAGCCACGTGCAGCAGCCGTATCGACTTGCGCCACGGTAATTATCCTTTTCTGGATAATACCACGCTCTCCGGGACTAAGCAATTGTACCTGCTGGGCTGATGTTAAACGCACACTGCCCTCAAACAAAGTGGTGGCAGATTGCCCGTTATATGTATTAATAGTAAAAGTTGTACCTAAAACCTGTACATTCCCTTGTTCAATTTCTACGATAAAAGGTTTTTCTTTATTCTTAGCCACCTGGAAATAGGCTTCACCCTTAAGTTTCACCCTTCTGTTGGGGCCATAAAATCCAACCGGAAATTCTAAGCTTGATTTTGAATTCAACATTACTGCGGAACCATCACTCAAAGTGATTTTATACATGCCGCCTGCAGGTGTTTGCAACACATTCATGGCTTGAAGCCCTGTAGTATCATCTGATTTTCTGGTATAGGTAATAGTCCCCTCAGGACTGGTTGTAATCTGAATCCCACCGATATTTCTCTTAAAAGCAGCTTTATTCAAATCAACAGGTTCATCTTCGGACTTCAATTGCAGTGCTGCATGAAAACCACCAGGAACAATCACCTCTGGTTCAGAAACCAGATAAGGCCTCGCTAAAAGCCCAAGTCCCAGTACTGCGGTTACTACAGCAGCAACTTTAGCCCATGCAGGTAATCTCCATAAAGAAATGGTTTTTGGCGCTTCGCTGATCTGATCTTCCAGCTTAGCGAAAACAGCGGCCAAACGGTTATCATCAGCAGCAATGGAAAAATCTGCTTTCTCCAGCTCCTGCATAATCTGGTTTTTCAGCTTGCCTTCCTCAGCGCTATCCATTTCTTGAAATAGCAATTGAAGCTCGGCAGCTGTTGCCGTATTATTCAGATACTTCTGATATAAAAAATCTAAACGATCTTGTTTGTCCATTTATAGTATATACTATCGAAAAGTGAAAACACACTATCGAAAAATTAAAAAAATTAAAAAAAATATATCGGGCTAGAATTGAGGCTATTTGAGGTACATGGCAATCATGAAAACCAAAAATTCTTTAGAGTTAAGAAAGATGTAATCTTTTACGGATTTAGTAGCACTTACCAACTGATTACTTACGGTAGAGGGGCTTATATGAAGTAGTTCTGCAGCTTCTTTGTAAGACTTTCCTTCTATCCGACACAGTCGAAAAATTTCCTTACGTTGTGGTGGTAATTGATCAATGGCCTCTTGCAGTGCCATATTTCGCTCTTTATTGAGTATATAATCTTCCGTTTGATCATAAAACTCTACAAAAGTTGCTGTTAAATGTGCCTGCATCTTTTTATCGAGCGCCAGGCGGCGATAGTATTCAAAAACTGTATTTCGAGCAATGGTGTAAAGCCAGGGGGCAAAGGGACGATCAGCATCGATGGATGCCCGGTTTAGCCATACCTTTAAAAAAACATCCTGAAGGAGCTCATCCGCAATTTCTGCAATCTTCACCATTCGGTCTAATTTATGGTGCAAATTGGGGCTATAAAACCGATATAGTGAAGCAAATGCTTCCCTGTCGCCTTCCTTAAGGCTTTGCAAAAGCTGGGTCTCTCCTATCTGATGATTGTTAGTCAATATGGTATGAACTGTGATAGGTTCCTCCTGAAAAAGAATCGATCTATCTGCTATTTTGCAAAGATACCTATTTGTAGACCAGAACGAAAGAGAACGCATACTAAAAAACAGAGCATCACTTCATTAGATGCCCTGTAATCATTAACTAACTCAAAAAGAACGAATGAAGATTTTCCTTTTAGAATATTTTTCCAGTAGTTATAATGTAGTACTGGCGAAAATAAAGAATACACTATTTGAGGCTGATTTTTTTAAATTAATTAGCAGATTGAAAAGCAAAGTCATGCCTACATTATTGTTCCCTAGCTGTTTATTTACATCCCATAATCCAATAAAAAAGAATCGGCCGATACATCCGTACCGACCGAGACTACTAAGAATTAAGAGCGAAAAAATAAATGAGTGATTTTTTGAATGAGTGAATAATTGAATTAGTGAATGAGTGAATGGAAATGAGTGAATGACCAGTGACCAATGACTAATGACCAATGACTAATAACCAGTGACTAGTGACCAATAAACTAATTCCCCTTAACCCGGTTTTGTTCTTCTTCATTGCTTGATTTTCTTTCTCTCGTTTGGAAAGAATTTCCAAAGCGGTATGAGAATGAAAGCATTAGCCGCCTGCTATCCACATTAATGTGGCTTTTCATATCGATGTTCTGATACTGCGTAATGTGGCGATATTGGCTCCCTTGAAAAATATCATTCGCCAATAACTTAATACTGCCTTTATCCTTTAAAATCATTTTTTGTACCGCCGCAGAAATTGCGTAATAGCCTTTTTCTATCGCCGTACCATAAACAGATTTTGAGTTATAATACCCATTCAGTTCAAAACTGTAACCTTTACCAGCCTTAAAAGAATTTTGTGAATTAAAGCTATAGCTCCACATGCTATTGCTGAAATTGCCTATGGCACCATCGCCAGTATATTCATTTTTAAAAACATTAAAGAAGTTAGTGGCAGACCACCATTTAAAATAATTGGTTTGGCCTGTAAAACTGATGCCATAGTTAATCAGGTTTTTCAAATTCTGCGGACTTTCATACGTCGTATTAATGTTATCAATCTGCCCGGTAATCCAGGTAATAACATCTTTAGTTTTACTGTAGTTTAAGGAAGCAGTATATTTTCCTTTATACACGTAATTAAACATTACACTTTGTGTTAGCTCAGGTTTCAAATAAGGATTTCCTTCGTAATAAAGCAAGGGATCTCTGAACACCCTAAACGGATTCAGATCGGAATAATCGGGTCGTTGAATTCTCTTATTATAAGCCAGTTGCAATTGATGCGCTTCACCAAAAGGTTTATTGATGACCACATTAGGAAAAAGCTGGAAATAATCTCTTTTTAAGGAAGACCCTGTACTGATCTGATTTCCTAAGGTATTGGTATACTCTGCCCGTAACCCTAATTGTATGCTAAATTTTTCAAATTCCTCGCTGGCATTTAGGTAACCTGCGTGAATTTGCTCACGGTACTTAAAGTGGTTGCTACTTGTGGCATCGTAAACCCAATTCTCATTTTGCAGCGATTGATAAACCAAATTATTATCCGAGTAGATTAATGAACTTTTTAAGCCGGTTTCAAACTTAAAACTTTTGCCAAACAGATCGGCATAGTCTACTTTAGCAATGTAAACATCGGTTTTAGCAGGAATATAGCCTTTCCTTTTATTGGTTGCTCCTGCTGGATTAATACTATTGGGTAAAGTATAGGTATCCAAATTGAGGTTGGAAGTAAAGCTATTACTGGCAAAATCAGCATCAGCAGAAAATGTCTGGCTTTCCTTTTTAAATTTGTGCAAGTAGTTAAGGTTGTAAGTAATATTTTTCCAGCTTTGCTGATCATAATTAGTTGTTTGCAATGCTGAGATCAAATTACCCGTCTGATCTCGCAATAAATTACCTGTTTTGCTGTTGTGGAGGTATTTTCCAACATTTCCATTAACCAATATGCCCAGTACATTATGAGCATTGATATCCCAATCCATTCCTACCCTAAAATTGTGGGTATTAAGCGGCTCATTGGTTTTGGTATGTTGATCGGAAACCCGGTTTGGCAGGCCTGTTATAGTTCCGCTATCGTAGAAATTACGGGTAAAATCGAGATATTCAGTTTCGCCACGAAAAGCATAATTATAACTTCCAAAAACATTTACTCCATCGTTTCGATAATTGAGGTTAAAGCCCGAGCCATATCTCGCCTTACGACCTGCGCCTCCATTAGCCGATACAGAACCATTCCAACCCTTTGCCTGATTTTTCTTCATCACAATGTTGATCATCCCGGCATTACCGGCTGCGTCATATTTTGCAGAAGGATTAGCAAGGATTTCAATTTTAGAGATGGAAGAAGCATTAGTTCCCTTTAACATCACACTCAGTTCGGCTGGAGAAAGAAAAGTGAGTTTACCATTAATCATGATGTTTACCCCTGCCCTGCCTTTGAGCGAGATTTTTCCATCTTCATCAACCTTTACACCCGGAGCCCTTTCTAAAAGTTCGAGTGCATTATTGCCATCAGCCAAAATGCTGTTTTCAATATTAATTACGGTTTTATCCAGGCCTTGTTCAATCACTTTCCGCTGAACAGAGATATTAACTGCATTTAAAGTTTGTGCATCTTCAACAAGTTTTAACAGTCCTAAATGAACTTTGCTTCTTTGTATAGAGAGATCAAAATGAGCACTTTGATGCAATATAAATCCCATGCTTGTGACCTTTACCGCATACTTACCATGTGGAAGGCCCGAAAAATTAAATCTACCCAACGAATCAGTAAGCATCCCTTTTATGCCTTTACCGTTGGCATCTTGCAGCGCCACAGAAGCGTATTCTATGGGCGCGCCGTTTGCCATTACTACCGATCCTGTAACGGAAGTTTCGCTTTGTGCAAAAACAGGGACATGGCTCATCAAATAAAGGAACAGCATCAAAAAATAAGGCAGTAATTTTCCCGCAGCAGAAATTTTTCCTGCTGTGGGTTGTAAAGTATCTATCATAAATATTAAATTAAAGGTTGCGGTAAAGGTTTTTTCCCGGGCTTTTTCTTGCCCTTACCCCACCAAATGTAAAATCCGGTAATGGGAAGACTCGCGCAGATTAAGCTAGCCATGAAATAGATAACCTTGGTGGTTAAGCCCCCAATCTCGCCAACATGAAGGCCGTAATTGGAACGTCTTATCCAGGAGGGAAGGTCTTCATCCCGCAATCTTTTATTCGAGGCTGGGAGTTCTTTAAGGGTATATTGATCCAGATAAACATCACGCCAGGTACCTTTATACATATCGGTACAAACATAAATGGCCTCCGATGCCTTTTCAGGGAAATGCAGAATAATTTCATAAGGATTGTGCTCCGCAATTTCAGTTATTCCCATGTGCCAGGCTTTGTCAACTTGATTAAGTAAGTTAACTTTAAT
Source organism: Pedobacter sp. (assembly GCF_965279535.1). NCBI lineage: Bacteria > Pseudomonadati > Bacteroidota > Sphingobacteriia > Sphingobacteriales > Sphingobacteriaceae > Pedobacter > Pedobacter sp. The sequence continues at coordinate 3,779,502 of NZ_OZ257244.1, read as the reverse complement.
GTTAGTAGTACTATCAGATACAGCTGCAATACGTTCTTTTTTTGTTCCGCCAGCCAGCCAATAAACGCTGTTATTAAACCAGCTGAAACTCATCATCAGGCCGGTAAAGGCCAACAACACAGCAATTACGATGCTGTAAAAACCCAATACATTGTGAAGATCGTAGTTGACCCGTTTAAACTTAGCCCTCCACCTGATTTTGAAACTTTGATCTCTTGATCGTTTGTTCCACTTTTTGGGCCACCACAAAATAATGCCTGAAATTAACAGAAGAAAGAAGATGAAAGTGCCCCAACCCACTATCTGGTGACCAATTTTTTGCGGAAACCACAGATAATAATGTCCGTCCTTAAAAAATTTGAAAACATCATTTTCCTTTTTCATCCCCAATACCTCGGCTGTATAAGGGTTTACATAAATTACAGAATCTACCTCATGAGCGCTAAAACGTGCCGATTTATGATGACCGTAATACCATACTGATTCAATTTCTTCTCCTGGCAATGCCTTTTGAACCGCCTGGTATAATATTGATGGCGGGAGCATTTTACCGCTGGCAGATGGTTCAGCATGAATCAAAGGGTTACTCCAGGCTTTAATCTCCTGTTCGAAAACCAAAGCGCAACCCGTAAGGCCCAATATCACCACAATAATTCCGGAAACCAGTCCAAGCCAAAGGTGTAGCCAGGCATTAATCTTTTTAAAAGTCATGAATAATTTTCTAGTCCCTTAATTTCTCGATTCTTAAAATGTAATCGATTCCACCAACAAATTCCACACCTTTGGTTAGTTTATCTGTTGCCGGATCGTATTGCCAGATGTAATCCCTGTCTGCAGCATTAACCGCAATAAAAGCTTTACCATCTTCTACAATTACACCGTTAACCATTCGTTCGCCTTTATCAGCCGGCAAATCCAGCTTTTTAATCAAGGCACCTGATTTAACATCGATTACGCAGAAATAGTGATCAGTATCTATCGATGTTCCCGCAATTCTCGAACGTACAATGGCTTTACCATTACCGATATACCACATGGCCGGAACCATTTCATTGTTACTAACTGCCGAGAAGTTAAAGTAGTAAGTAGGATCAATTTCGGTAGTGCCGTTTTTGATCCGGTACATTGCCGACGGTGATTTATAGTCATAGTTACCAACCGGATCGCTGATAAAGTACAAATCGTTATTTTCATCTACAAATGACATAGGTGCATAAACATTGGGACCACCAAATCCATTGGTACGTGTATCTTCCAAAGATTTTTCAACCGTCATGGTGTTATAATCTATCACAGCAATTAACCCTTTTTGAAATACGGGCATGTTCGGATATTGCGACCAGTCATCAGAACCAAAACCATAGCCTAAGAAAATCTTATTACCTCTGTATTCAGCAAAGCCCATATTATAAACATTAAAACCAGCCGGGAAAGCGGCTAAGTTTAATTTTCCGGTTTTGATCGTCATTTTATCGACTTTAATCACAGCATAACGGGCTTCTCCCTTTCCTTCACCAAAAATAACCAGGGTATTGTTATCCACCCAGGTGAACGAACTCCAGTTTAACCAGGCAAAAGGAATTTCCTTATCAATAAGCAAAGCGCCATTTTCTACATGGTACTTGCCCAACCTACCACTCCCGGCATTACAATGGTAGTAAAAACCGTCTTTCTGGATCACATCCTGAGCATAAACCTTTCCGGTCATTTCTGCTCCGTTACCGGCTAAACTTACTGTGCCGCCGGTTAAAGATTGAATCCCTGCAATATAATAGGCCGTGTTTGGCCATGAACCTACACATAATACTGCCGAGTATTTAGTTCCTTCTTCTACCTGTCCAACGTTTCTTTTCTCACAACTACTGATGGAAAGTACCATCAAAGCCATTAATAGCAGTTTAGTGGTATTACGATATAATGTTTTCATTTGAATGATTATGATTTTTGAATTTGGATAGCTGAACATTACTGGATAAAATATCTTAATTTAACGGAGAAAGATCTTCCCGGCTTTTGTAACCTGAAATTATCGAAAGCCAGCTCATCTGTTAAGTTTCTGCATTCTGCAGAGATGTTATATCTGCCGTTTTGTAAGGAATAGCTTAAAGAAGCATTATGAATAAACTGTGTTGGAATGTCTGATTTACCATTCGGGTTACCCTTACCTTCCCAGGTGAGGTAGAACCAGTTAACATATTGTGTAAACCAGTTAAATTGCAAACGGGTATCCTTTCCTAACCAATCGTTTTTACCGATGCTGAAATCGGCATTTCCAAATAACCAGGGCTGATTGGGAATTTTGTTCAGGTATGTCCCTTCAACATAGTAAGAATCTGTTGAGCCTGTTTTGGTCGTATTAATGGCATTCTGATAAGTTAAATTTACGTTTAACGCAAGTAATTGATCGTAGCTGTAACGCACTTCGGTTTCAAATCCGGTAATCCGAACACTGGATTGATTGCGGTTTTTTAAAAGTTTTGAGCGCTCATCGGGTACCGGAAAAATAAAGTCTTTTGCATTGCGGTAAAAACCTGATGCCTCTATAAAGAAAGTGCTTTTACCAATCTTTAAATTATAATATGCCCCTAAATTGATGTTGTCACTACTTTCTGGTTTCAGGTCTGGATTTCCCTGTAAATTTAACCCATCGCCAAACATCTCTTCCGCTTCCTGCAAACGGTATGCATGCTCATATGATGCTTTAACGCCCAAATCGTTCGTAATTTTGTAACGGGTTGCTGCACCATAGCCATAGTTGCTAAATGTAGTATCCATTTGGGTGTATACATTATTGATATACTTCGGACGATCCAAACCTAAATGATACAGTTTACCAAAAAAGGTATTCACTAATCGTTTATCCAGTAAATCCTGTTGGTAAGCAATGCCGACAATCTGCTTGTTCAAACGGCCTGGCATAGCATCATGATCGGTTAATAACTCATTGTAGTTTTCGTTTTTTAAACGATCTAAAGTGTAGTTCAGGTTTAAAGAGTGTTGTTCATTAATGAGGTAGCTGAGGTTAGCCATTCCGTATGTTCGCGGACGGATAATGTGTGCAACCGCTTTAATCCCGCCCATTTCGGCATAGCCTTTATCAAAGTAAGTACCGTCCCAGTTGTAATTCCGCTGAACAGTATCTGTTGTTTTGTATTTATCCCTGGAGCGTGCAAAAAACGCACTCAGGTTTAATCCTTTAGTAAACAGGTTATCTTTTTTATATCGAACCGTACCACTTACTGCTTTGCTGGCACGTGTTACTTCACCGTAAACAATATTCTGGTCAAAACCTGTTTGTAGATCCTGGTTCGCTTCATTATATCCACCTCCAATAAAGAGTACATCGGCCCAGCTTTTGTTGGTAACGCCTACTTCAACCTGACCTAAAACCGATTTGTAATGGTCGTGGAAACGCTTTACATCTGCAGAAGCGAATTCAGCCCCGTTTAAATCAACAATGTAGTTCCCAATCCGGGTTCCACCATTAATCACATCTACGCCTTTCATGGTATAATTGTTATCCGATGCGTTGAAAAAACCGCTTCCCTTAATGATAATCCCGGTTTTGTTATCCACATACTGACCGCTTAATGAAGAGCGGTTGGTATTAAAAGAGCCATAACTGTGACTTAAATCGAGGTAACTGCTGGCTTTTTGGTTGGTAACCACGTTTACCGCTCCCCCCATGGCATCGGCACCTAACTGTACAGGAACTACGCCCTTAAAAACCTCTAACCGATCGGCGAGGTTTACCGGAATATTGTTTAAAGACATAGCACTTCCCATTACATCCATGGGAATACCATCAATAAAAAACTTAACCTGTTTACCAGATAAGCCATTGATAGAGAATTTAAAATCGGAACCCAATCCGCCCTGCTCTCTAATCCTGATGCCCGTACTGCGGTTTAAAATCTGGTTTAAATCTGCTGTAGTATTGGCAAATTTCCTGGTATCGATGGCATTTACCGCAAAGCCCGATTCCTTAATTTCCTGAGTTTTGGTTTTACCCTGAACTGCTACATCATTCAATTGCTCCTGGTTTCTTTTCAGTTTAAAATCAAGTTTAAAATTTTCATTTGCCTGGATGGTAACCGTTTTAGATTCTTTTACATAACCTAAATAAGAAACCGCTAAAGTATAACTCCCTGCTTGCAGGTTTTTGAACTCAAAATAACCCTGTCCATTCGTGGTAGCGCCATTTTTTGTTCCTTTTATTATGACAGAGGCTCCGACAATACTTTCGGTTCCATCTTTTACATAGCCAGAAATGGTAGATTGATTTTGTGCAAAAGCGCTAAAAGTGATGACGCTTAGTAAGATGATTAGTAGATTTCTTCCGTTAAACATTATTTTAAGTTTGTGCATTTATAAGGGAGTAGCACAACTTCTAATTAACCGAAGGTTCCAGGGCGAAAAATTTTAAAATAATTTAAGGCAGGGAAAGAACCGGAGGTTCGGAGTTGGCAGCCTGAGTGCCGAACCCACATTTCATCAGTGAAAAAATCGTGTTCTTTGTGGTAAAAATTAGCCACTGAAGCTCAAACGGAAAGGAGAAGGGCTTCGATGCAATGGTTAAAGCAGCCGGTATTGTGCTACTTACAACTTATCCATCCGCAGGATAAAATCAGTATCTCCCGCTAGCTGCAACCCTTTTTTAAGCGCACCGGTTTGGATGTTATAAAGCCAGATGTAATTACCTTCTTTAGTAGAATTTACTGCGATATAAGCAATATTCCCCTCTACCAAAACACATTCTCTTCTGGTTCCTTTATCTAAAGGAAGAGCCAGTTTTTTAATGGCTTTAGTTTGAAGATTGAGCTCGTAAAATTCGAAATGAGCAGTACTATAGTGATCGCCTAAACCTTTAAAAAGATCTTTCCTTTCTGAACGGACAATCACTTTATCGTTTCCTAAGTACCACATACCATAAGCGTGATTCTGAATTACAGAACCCGATATATCGAAAAAATAATTACGATCAATGGTATCACTATTGGCATTTATACGAAAAATACCCGTTGGGATTTCCGGACGATTACCCAAAGCAATTCCCGGACAGGACATGAAATAATAATCATGATGAATATCAGTAAAATTGTATGATTGAATGGTATTTACTCCACCAGGATATGTTGAGCGGATATCTTTTTGTGTTTTAATCAGCTTCATATCCGGATAGGTTAACTGAGAAACGTACATGGTGTCGCTGGTTTCATAGTTGGATACTCCGGTTGAAACATGATAAGTGTACCCCACCAGGAGATGATTTTTTCGCTTTTCAACCAAACCAATGGAAAGGGTGGTAAATCTACCAGAAGGTTTTGGAATATCCATTTCACCTTCAGCAATGACCTGGAATGCTTTGGTGTCAATCAAGGCAAATTTAGTAGTATTGTAGCCTGAATTATTGAGGGCAGTCAGTAATAATGTATCTTTTCCAATCCAGTTAAAATTTTCAATCGAGTAATCTTTTAAACTCAGCGTAGCTGAAACTTTCAATAAACCATTATCAATTTTAAACCTGGAGAAAATCCCTTTCCTTCTATTTAAATGATAATAGTGGCCATCTTTAACGATCACATCACGATCCATGTCTTTCATATCCAGTAATACGCCTTCCGTTTCAGGTTTAAGAAGCCCGCTGGCTAAGGAGTTACTGGTTAACAGGTATTCATTCCCATCTTTTGCAAGGATATAAAAGCTATATTTTGCATCTGAATTTTGCTTTTTTTCACAGCCAATTATTCCTGATAAAATCAAAAGTAAGAGCATTGGTATAGAAAAGCGACGAAGGTGGAGATTAATCATGTAAACTGAAGCGGATTTTAAATATCAAACTGGGTCGTAATCTGTTTTTGCATTACTGGCGGAAGATCCATCAGATTGCGTTCACTAACCACAATAATGCTTTCTGCACCTGCTTTATTTTTTAGGATAATGTAGGTTTGCCCTTTTTTTAATGTCACTTTCTTTTTGGTGCCTTCAAATAATAAATCGATGTCTTTTTTCGGAGAAATCAGCAGGCTTCCCGATAAATCAATTACCCCGGCAATATTATTGATTCTGGCCACCGTGTTAGGTCCCACTGCTACATTATAACCTTTAGAGTCAACATGTTTAACCTGTTGTGTAGAAGAATTATTAAGCGATAAAAAGTCATTATCCTGACCGGTTTTTCCTATTAGCCAATAAGCAAGTCCCGCAATTAGAGCTATAAATAGTGAGGCAGCAATGGCGCCCTTAAACATAAAATAAGTATTGCTTCTTACTTTTAGTGGTGTCAGTTCTTCTTCATTGCCCGTATCAATATTTTCCCAGATATTTTGTTTAAGCTTGTTCTTATCCATATTCAATGGTAAGGGCTCAAGATCATCTACCTCAGCACTGAACAGCCAATCTTCCACCAGTTTTCGTTCTTCTGGTGTGCAATGATTGGAATGATACCGTTCTAAAAGTTCTTGATTAACCGCCATTAATAAATCTCTTGCTTAAAATGATCTGCGCCATTTGCAAACTTAATAAAATATTGCCTTTAAATATAAGTAGCGCAACCCGCCTGATTCCGTAACTATTCACAAAAAAATATTAATAATGAGCCAAACCTGATTTAATTCTGCTCATGGCTTTGGTAATGTGATATTCTACTGCCCTTTCAGAAATGAAAAGGAGATTGGCAATTTCACCGTTGCTCATACCCTGCTCTCTGCTCATTTTATACACGCGTTTGCACTGGCAAGGGAGGGTATCTACCAGATCATCTAATTTCTCTTTCAAATCGTTGAATAGAACCTGTTCTTCGGTACAGTTGCTGGCATGCCTGCAGTCCATCATTTGAAATTCCAGATGTTTTTGCCGGTTTACCTTATTCCGGATGTATTCAAAGGTCTTAAATTTAGCAGCTCGAATCAGGTAATGTTCTACATTTTGAAGCTGAAGTTCTTCCTTACGCTCCCAAAGTGATTTAAAAATCTCCTGTACCATCCCTTTTGCGGGCTCCAATTCTTTGATATTGTTATAACAAACTGCCAACACCTTCTCCCAGTGTAAATCATAGATCTGCTCGAAAGACCTCCGATCAATCTTGACGTAATTACCCGAAAATGTTGATGTTGTTTGTTTGTCCAAAACCTTTATATGATTCGACAAATATAGATTATTTAGATTAATTAAAAATAGCAAGCAACTTAATTAATAGTAAGATGCTGGTAATAACCATATCGATAGGTTATCTGAAAGCAGTATAGTTGGTCTTTCTTCGCAAGAGCCTACAACTTGTAAAAAAATTGCAACCGATTGCATTATTTAAAATTATTCAGTACTTTGGTCTCTCCAACCAATGAAAACAGGTTTACGACAGGTGTATGCAAGATAAGGAAATTACCATTTACGATTTGGCGGAGAAGCTGAATATTTCTGCCACTACAGTGAGCAGGGGTTTACAGGACCATCCAGCGATTAATAAAAAAACGAAGAAACGCATTTTTGACCTGGCAGCGGAGCTTGGTTACCGTTCCAACAAATTTGCCAGTAATCTGCGCAAGCAGAAAACCCATACCATTGGTGTAATTGTACCTCGCTTAAACAGTCTGTTCATGTCTTCGGTACTTTCTGGTATTGAGAAAATCGCTAATAATGCGGGCTACAACCTAATTATCAGTCAATCTTTTGAACAGGAAGCCAAAGAAAAAACCAATACCACCACCATGTTCAATAACCGGGTGGATGGACTTATTGTTTCGCTGGCATCTGATACGCAAGATTATAGCCATTTCGATACTTTCATCAAAAAAAATATCCCGGTTATATTTTTTGATCGTATTGCAGAACAAATTACCACAACAAAAGTATTAATTGATAATCTCAAAGCCGGCTATCTTGCCACCCAACATTTAATTCAACAAGGCTGTAAAGAAATTCTGCACATTACAGGAAACATCGCCCGTAATGTTTATCAGGACAGATTTGAAGGTTATAAAAAAGCACTTGCAGATCACAACATTCCGTATCGCCCTGATTTATTTATTACCAACGACCTTACCGAGCAAGCCATACAGGACGTAATACAAAATGATATCCTTAAACGGGATAAACTTCCCGACGGCTTATTCATCACCAATGACTCTTCTGCCGCATTTGCATTAACCATATTTAAAGAAGCTGGCCTAAAAGTACCTGAAGATATTGCGATCGTAGGTTTTAATAACGACTTAATTTCAAGGGTTACTGAGCCTGCCATTACCACTATTAATTATCCCGGTAATGAAATGGGCGAAAGCATTGCCCGGATCCTGGTTAACCACTTAGACGGAGAAAGCGATTTAAGCTTCACCAGTACCGTTATTCTGAATACTGAATTGATTGTAAGGGCATCTTCACAAAGAAAACAAAACTCATGAGCAAAACAATAGCAATTGTTACCGGAGGCGCCACCGGATTAGGCCTGGCTATTACCAAAAAGCTGGTACAGGAAGGCATCCTGGTAATTATGATAGGCAGAAATGAAGAAAAACTGGACGCTACGGCCACAGAATTGGGCGAATTATGCAGCTATAAAGCATTTGATCTTCAAAATCTAGCCGGTATACCAGCCTTGATTGATGAGATACATCATGAATTTGGCCAGATAGACATTTTAGTAAACAATGCAGGAATCAACATGAAAAAGCCTTTCATCGAGGTTACTGATGAAGATTTTGCCAGCGTAATTCAAACGAATTTGTCATCGGTGTTCGCCATAAGTCGCGAAGTGGTTAAAAAGATGATTGATGTCGGAAAAGGCAGCATTGTAAACATCAGCTCTATGGCTGCCCAATATGGTATACCCAAGGTAATTGCTTACTCGGCAGCTAAAACAGGGGTTGAAGGCATGACCAGGGCCATGGCAACAGAGCTTTCTCCCTTGGGTATAAGGATTAACTGTATAGCGCCCGGCTTTATTAAAACCGCTATGTCGGCAAAAGCACTTGATGCCGATCCGGAACGCAAGAACAAGGTTTTCTCCCGAACTCCAATGGGTAAAATGGGCGAACCTGATGATGTAGCTGAAGCCGTTTATTTCTTCTGCTCACCAGGTGCTAAATACGTAACGGGTGTTATTATGCCTGTTGATGGGGGCAACTCTATCGGATTTTAAATTAAAACGGCGTTCGCATAAGGGAACGCTAAACTAAAAAAACCAAATATGATGAGCAGGACTAAAACTTTCAGGTTTATTGTAACCCTATGGCTTTACTTTTCAACGCTTACAGGTTTTGAATATGCTCAGGCGCAACAACTTACACCAATACAAACAACTGATTACAAGAGCCTGAAGGAGGCCTATCAGGCATACTTTTCTATTGGAGTTGCCCTCGGACCCAAAAATTTAGTCGGGGATGAAGCCAGGCTGATCCGTCATCAATTTAACAGTATCACCGCTGAAAATGCAATGAAAATGGGCAATTTGCAGCCCTTTGAAGGTAAGTTTTATTGGAAAAACGCTGATTCCATAGTAAACTTTGCTCAACAGAATGGTATAAAAGTAAGAGGACATAATCTCTGCTGGCATGAACAAACACCCAACTGGATTTTTAAAGGAAAAGTTGGCGGGGAGGTAACCAAAGCCATACTTCTTCAACGTTTAAAGACTCACATTACAACTGTTGTTAATCGCTATAAAGGCAAAATTTATGCCTGGGATGTAGTTAATGAAGCCATTGACGATAACCCGAACAATGATTTAAGGAATTCCAGATGGTATCAAATCTGTGGAGAAGATTATATCCTTAAAGCTTTTGAATATGCCCACGCTGCCGATCCCGATGCGCAACTTTTTTATAACGATTACAATACTGAACGACCCGAAAAAAGGGAAAGGATTTATCGGCTGTTAAAACGCCTGAAAGATAAAGGAGTACCCATTCACGGTATTGGTTTACAGGCGCATTGGTCCTTGCAAGAACCCACTGAAGATGAACTGGTATCAGCAATTAAAAGGTATGCCTCATTAGGATTGAAGATTCAGTTTACAGAACTGGATATTTCTATCTATCCCTGGGAAAAAAACAGAAGAGAGCGTAAAGCAAATGAAACTGATCAGTTTACTACCGAACTGGAGCAGAAACAACTGAAGCAATATGCCATGGTTTTTAAAGTATTCAGATCTTTTAAAGATGTGATTACCAATGTTACTTTCTGGAATATTTCTGACCGGCACAGTTGGCTGGATGAATATCCCGTGATGGGCAGAAAGAATTATCCTTTGCTTTTCGACCAAAACCTACAACCCAAAAAAGCTTATTGGGAAGTGATCAATTTTAAACCGCACTAATATGAAGCCAGTACTCATTATCCTACTATTCATCGGATTAAAAACCTTTTGTTATGCTGCAGGAGCTGATCCATTTATATCCAAAAACTATAGTCAGGGAAGCTTCGCCGTTTTCAACAAGGGCAAAGTATCCCCTTTACTTGTTAGTGATAACGACTGGCCGGGCGTAACCCGGGCAGCAAAAAACCTGCAGCTTGATCTCCAAAAAGTAACGGGTGTTGAACCCTTATTTTTAAATGGCAAACCTGAGGGAATGCCGATAATCATCGGAACAATTGGCAAAAGTAAAATCATTGACCAGCTCATCAGCACTCATAAAATACAAGTGGCTGGCATTGCAGGAAAATGGGAAAGTACATTAATTGAAGTGGTTGCAAATCCGGTTGAGGGTGTTGATTCTGCACTCGTAATCGCTGGTAGTGACAAACGCGGAACCATTTACGGCATTTATGAATTGTCTTATCAAATTGGTGTTTCACCCTGGTATTATTGGGCAGATGTACCGGTAAAAAAGAGCGCTGCACTATTTGTAAATGCAGGCAAACAAGTTCTGGCTTCCCCTGCAGTAAAATATCGTGGCATCTTCTTAAACGATGAGGCACCTGCCTTATCAGGCTGGTCAAAGAAAGAATTTGGTGGGTTCAACCATCAGTTTTACGAAAAGGTTTTTGAACTGATTTTACGTTTGAAAGGCAATTATTTATGGCCTGCCATGTGGGGAAATGCCTTTAACGATGATGATAAGCTAAACCCGGTATTGGCAGATGAGTATGGAGTGGTAATTGGTACCTCACACCACGAGCCTTTAAGCAGGGCGCACGATGAATGGAAAAGGTACAAGGGAGGCAAATGGAATTACGACCAAAATCCTCAGCAACTGCGCGCATTCTGGGAATCAGGGCTAAAACGTGTGGCCGATAAAGAACAAATCATTACCGTAGGCATGCGCGGAGATGGTGATGAACCCATGACCGAAGGAACAGCAACGGCCCTATTAGAAAAAATCGTTAAGGATCAGCGGGAGATTATTGAAAAAGTAACTCAAAAACCTGCAGCACAAACGCCACAACTATGGGCATTGTACAAAGAGGTACAAGCTTATTACGATAAAGGCATGCGCGTTCCCGATGACATTACACTCCTTCTTTGCGACGATAACTGGGGAAATATCAGGAAGCTTCCCAAGCTTGATGAAGCGCCAAGAGCAGGTGGTTATGGCATATATTATCATTTCGACTATGTTGGAGATCCACGTAACTATAAATGGGTAAACACGAACCCCATTCAAAAAATCTGGGAGCAAATGAATCTTGCTTATGCGTACAATGCCAATCAAATCTGGATAGTGAATGTAGGAGACTTAAAACCCATGGAATTTCCAATCGAATTCTTCTTAGATTACGCCTGGGCACCTGATGCCATTCCGGCAGAAAAGTTACGGCAATACATTATTAACTGGGCAACTAAACAATTTGGAGACCACTATGCCATCGAAACTGCCGATATTTTAGATACATATTCCAAATATAACGGCCGGATAAAACCCGAACTGCTTAATGACAGTACTTATAGCTTAACGGATTACAACGAATTTGAACAGGTAGCAGCAGATTATCAAAAACTGGAATTATTAGCCAAAAGCATTTACAATCAGATTCCAACGGCTCAAAAAGATGCTTTCTATCAGTTGGTACTTCATCCTGTAGAGGCAAGTGCCAATTTATATGCACTCTATCTGGCCGTTGCCAAAAATAAATTATATGCCAAACAAGGTCGGTTTGCGGCTAACGCATGGGCAGATAAGGCCAAAACCCTTTATCAAAGGGATGAAGAAATTACCCATTACTACAATAAAACTATGGCCAATGGTAAATGGGACCACATGATGGACCAAACGCATATTGGGTACACCTACTGGCAACAGCCTGAAAAAAATGCGATGCCCAAGACTCAAATACTGACATTTACCGGCGACCTGAATAAAGCTCAAATGGGATTAGCCATAGAAGGTAGCGACTCTTCCTGGACGGGTAAAACCAAAACAAACCATGCTTTACCCACATTTGATTATTACAGTAACCAAAGCCATTATTTCGAACTTTTTAACGGCAGGAAAGGGTCATTCAAATACCAGGTTAAAGCACCTGCGTTTGTTATAGCAGATCAACCAAAGGGAGAAGTAAGTGATGAGAAAAGAATTCGACTCAGCATTGACTGGGCGAAAGCACCCAAAGGTAAATCCGAAACCTGGGTTACCGTAGCTGGAAGTGATGGCAGCAGCATTAAAATCCGGTTAAATTTAGACAACAGGAGATTTAATGATATTGCAGCAAATGTTTACCTGCCACAAAATGGTACCATTTCGATTGAGGCACCAAATTATTCAAAAGCCATAGGAAACCGCCCGATATTTTGGAAAACCATCCCAAACTATGGCAAAACCCTTGGTGGCGTAATTCCTGTTCCTGTTACTTCACCAGTTCAGCAATTAGGTAGCCACACCCCCCATTTAGCATATAACATTTACCTTAAAGAAGCCGGAACTTTTGAACTTAATACCTACATCTCTCCGACAATAGATTTCACAAATAGTGAAGGTTTGAGGTTCGCGGTTTCTGTGGATGATGAACAGCCTGTCGAAGTCAACATCAGCAGCGATTATAAAACCGAAATGGCCTGGCGAAAATCTGTCGCCAACAGCATTAAAATATTCAAAACTGCCTTAAAATTTAAAGACCCAGGAAAACACACCATAAAATACTGGATGATTAGCCCTGGTGTGGTACTTCAAAAACTGGTACTTGATATGGGTGGTTTAAAGCCCAGCTTTTTAGGCCCGGTACAAAGCCCTTTATCATTAAAACCATAAGATATTAACCATTTATAAACTGAATAAGACCATGAATCATTTAAGAAAATTACCTGGAATAATGCTCCTCCTGGCGGCTGCTGCAACCAGTTCCTGCCAACAGCATAACACAACAACCCAAACAGAAACTGCTGATACCAGCATGCGTTCAAAATATCTTTCGCAGCCACTTATCAGCGAAATTTACACTGCCGACCCTTCCGCACATGTATTTGAGGGAAAAATTTACATCTATCCCTCCCATGATATCGAAGCGGGTGTAAAAGAAAATGACAATGGCGACCACTTTGATATGCGCGATTACCATATCCTGAGTATGGATAGCATCAACGGAAAAGTAACCGACCATGGTGTAGCACTGAGTGTTAAAGATATTCCCTGGGCTGGTCGGCAACTTTGGGCACCTGATGCAGCTTTTAAAAACGGTACATACTACCTTTACTTCCCTGTTAAAGATAAAAATGATGTATTCAGAATTGGTGTAGCAACCGCTAAAACACCTGCTGGCCCTTTCAAAGCTGAATCTAAACCCATTGAAGGCAGTTTCAGTATCGACCCAGCCGTATTTACAGATAATGATGGCAATTCATACATGTACTATGGCGGTATATGGGGCGGTCAGCTACAACGCTGGAATAATGGAAAATATGATGCAAATGGATCTAAAACAGATTCTGGTAAGGAAAACGAACCTGCACTTTCTGCAAAAGTAGCCAAAATGAGTAAAGATATGCTCAGTTTTGATGGCCCTGTTAAAGATGTGATTATTTTGGATAAAAACGGCAAACAGCTTTTAACCAATGACCACGACCGCAGGTTTTTTGAAGGTAGCTGGATGCATAAATACAACGGCAAATATTATTTCACCTATTCAACTGGAGATACACACTTTTTAGCATCGGCAATAGGCGATAATCCTTACGGGCCTTTTACTTATCAGGGAACCTTTATGAATCCTGTTCAGGGATGGACTACCCATCACTCCATTATTGAGGTTAAAGGGAAGTGGTATATCTTTTATCACGATACCCAAATTTCAAACAAAACCCATTTGAGAAATATAAAGGTTACGGAATTAACACACAATCCTGACGGTACAATTGCACTGATAGCGCCTATGAAAAAATAGGGCTTAATATGCCAGCTTATAGTTAACCAGCGAAACGATAAAACTTAACCCAAGATGAATAAATTAGCCCTGTTAGCCTGTTCCAGCCTAGTATTAACTGCAATGTCGGCCGTTTCTCAACCCTCCCTCAAAAATCAGGGATCTGCGAAACAATTATACGTGGATGAAAAACCCTTTTTAATGCTGGGGGGTGAACTGGGCAATTCCAGTGCTTCCAGTAGTGCTTACATGCAACCAGTATGGCCTAAAATCAAATCCATGAATTTGAATACCTTGCTGGCCCCGGTATACTGGGAATTGCTGGAACCCGAAGAAGGTAGGTTTGATTTTGAACTGGTAGATAGTTTAATTTACAACGCCCGAAAACACGAGATTAAGCTGGTTTTGCTTTGGTTTGGTGTATGGAAAAACAGCATGTCGTGCTATGCCCCTTATTGGGTAAAAAAAGATCAGGCGAAGTTCCCTCGGGCCAGAAGTAAAAACGGTACAGCACAGGAAATACTGAGTCCTTTTTCGGAAAACAGTCTCCAAGCCGATATCAAAGCCTTTAAAGCCTTGATGCAACATATTCGAGAAATAGACCGCAAAGAACAAACTGTTGTGATGATCCAGGTTGAAAATGAAATTGGCATGCTGCCTGATGCCAGGGATCACAGCACAGCTGCCAATGAAGCATTCGCCAAAAATATCCCTCCAAATTTCCTCAACTACCTCAAAACGAATCAAAATAATCTTTTACCTGAACTGAAAGCCATTTGGACGAAAAACGGCTCGAAAACTACAGGGAATTGGGAAGCCGTATTTGGTAAAAGCCTCGCAACCGATGAAATATTTATGGCCTGGTATTATGCTGACTTCATTAATAAGTTAACAGATGCTGGCAAAAAGGAATACAATTTACCCATGTACCTCAATGCTGCCCTCAATTATAAGAAAGAAGCAAAACCCGGAGAATATCCAAGTGCCGGCCCATTGCCACATATTATGGATGTCTGGAAAGCAGGAGCACCAAAAATTGATATGCTCTCGCCAGATTTCTATAACCTCGATTTTAAATATTGGAATGACCTGTATGTAAGAGGTGATAATCAGCTTTTTATTCCCGAAATCAGATATGAACAAGGCGTAGGGGCAAAAGCCTTATATGCAATTGGTCACTACAGTTCTGTGGGCTTTTCTCCATTTTCCATTGAAAACGGTAGCAAGGAAAATAATGCAGAAATTACCAATGCCTACCATTTAATGGATCAACTTAAACCATTAATTCTACAACATCAGGGGAAAAACACCATTGAAGGCGTTTTATTTGACCAAAAAAGCACACCCAAGCAAGAAATCAAACTGGGGGATTACCGTTTAACTTTTAATCATGACCTGAGTCTGGGCTGGTCGCCAAAAGCGAAGGAGGAGCACTGGCCTATGACTGGCGCTATTGTGATTCAGCTTGCCGCAGACGAATTTATCATTGCCGGTTCTGGGGTGGTAGTTACTTTTAATCCACTAAAAGAAACCTCGAGGGCAGGAATTGCCCAGATAGATGAGGGAGTTTTTAAAAACGGAAAATGGATTCCGGGATTAAGAATGAATGGGGATCAGAATCACCAGGGAAGGCACCTCAGGATACCAGAGGGTGATTATAGCATTCAAAAAGTGAAACTTTACACCTACCAATAAGCAGATATGAAAAAGAGAACCACGATATTATTTGCGTTATGGTTATCGGCTCAGGGGGCAAATGCACAGATTAAATTTCCGAGGTTAATTAGTGATGGAATGGTACTTCAACGCAACGACACTACCAACCTCTGGGGTTGGGCAAGCCCCAAAGAAAAAATTAAACTTCGTTTTAATAATAAAGAATACCACACCATTGCCAACGCTGAAGGGAATTGGCTCCTCAAACTGCCACCACAAAAAGCGGGTGGACCATATCAGATGGAATGGACAGCTAGTAATCGAATTGTATTGAAAGACATCCTGTTTGGTGATGTTTGGCTATGCAGCGGACAATCTAATATGGAGCTCGCTTTAGATAGATTGGCAGATAAATACCCTGCCGTAATTGCTCAATCGGAAAACTCCAGTATCCGGCAATTTTTAGTACCGGATGAGTACGATTTTAAAGCTCCCCGTAAAGATCTTTCTGCTGGAACATGGCTGGCTGCAAATCCTAAAAACGTACTCGCCTTTTCTGGCGTAGCTTATTTCTTCGCGCTTGAAATCAATAAAAAATATCAAATCCCCATTGGATTGATCAATGCTGCATTGGGCGGATCTCCGGCCCAATCGTGGATTAGCGGACAGGCCATTCAAAAATTCCCCGAATATGCCGCTGAAGCTGAAAAATTTAAAGACAATAAATTAATAGCCGATATTGAATCTGCAGACAAAGCCAGGTCCAATGCCTGGTATCACGAATTAAACCTATTAGACGAGGGGATTAAGCATAACTGGAAACAAGCAACGTTAAATGACCAGGGTTGGGATGAGATGAATATACCGGGCTATTGGGCAGATGGTAAATTAGGTATGCTTAATGGTGTGGTGTGGTTTAGGAGAGAGATTAACATTCCGAAAAGTATGCTTAAAAAGCCTGCTAAACTACTTCTTGGCCGCATTATAGATGCCGATTCTGTATTCATCAACGGTGAGTTTGCCGGAACAACCAGTTACCAATACCCGCCAAGAAGATACCTTTTTAATGGGAACTTATTGAAGGAGGGTAAAAACACCATTGTAGTGAAAGTAATTAATAATGGAGGCAAAGGAGGCTTCGTTTTAGACAAACCCTATCAGCTAATTTCGGGTACAGACACCATTGATTTAAAAGGAGTCTGGAAATATAAATTAGGGGCTAAAATGTCAGCCACTCCAGGACAAACCTTTGTGAGATGGAAATCTACGGGGCTTTACAATGCGATGATTGCTCCATTACAAAATTACCGCATTAAAGGTGCGCTATGGTATCAGGGCGAGGCCAATACAGGTAATCCAGGCGAATACTTTAACCTGATGAATACTTTGATTACCGATTGGAGAAAAGGCTGGAACCAGGGGGATTTCCCTTTTCTTTCTGTTCAGCTCCCCAACTTTATGGAAGCGAAAGATAAACCGGCAGAAAGCAACTGGGCTGCGTTGAGAGCACAACAACAAAAATTATCTTCCTTACCTCATGTGGCCATGGCTGTAACCATCGATTTAGGCGAATGGAATGATATCCATCCTTTAAATAAACAGGATGTGGGCCATCGCCTGGCATTACAGGCCGAGCATCTGGTTTATGGCAATCAAAAGCTTGTTTCTTCAGGTCCGGCTTTTAAGGCTTTAGCTGCCAACGGGAACAAACTTATCGTCAGTTTTGATAATGGTGGTTCAGGCTTAACCATGAAAGATGGTAAGGAGCTTCGCCATTTCGCTATAGCAGGTAGTGATCAGAAATATCGCTGGGCTAAAGCCGCCATTAAAGGAAATCAGGTAGTGGTTTGGAACGATGAGATTTCTCAGCCCCAATACATCCGTTATGCATGGGCAGATAATCCGGCAGGTGCAAATCTGTTTAACAAAGCAGGACTACCCGCAGCACCATTTGAAGCTAAAATCAAATAACTAAAACACTTTTTAATAAAAAGGGCCGTTCCAGCATTTTGGAACGGCCCTTTGCGTTTAATTAAACAATATTATTGCCCTTTTAATCCTTGTGCAAAACCTGCAAAAGCCTGCTTTTTAGTATAGCTACCATTAAATAAAAGTGGTGCATCATTCTTACCCAAACTGGTGGTAATCCAGCTATCAGAATCGCCAACTCCCCAAACGGTTATCCCCCCTCTTTGCGCCTCAGGAACATACTTTAAATAAGCCTTAGCAATATAGTTGTACATGGCTGCCTGCAATGTAAGCAGGGTTGCAGATGTAGCCACACTCCCTACTTTTTCACTCGGATTCAATCTGACATCCAGTTCTGATATCCGTACTTTTAAGCCTGTAGCGGCTAACTTCTGGAACATATCATTAATGGCTGCATAAGAAGTATTGATGCTGCAATGCATTTGTGTACCTACACCGGTAATCCCTGTATTGGCAGCTTTTAACTCTTTGGCTAATGCCACAAAAGCATCCAGTTTAGTTACGCTCGATTCCAGGTTGAAATCATTCATGTATAAATCGGCACCGGGATCGGCTGCTTTAGCATAGGTAAATGCTTTAGCTGCATAATCTCTACCCAAATAATTTTGCCAAACAAAGATATCTGTTCGTGTACCTGCCGGGGTATTGGTGTTATTTCTAAGTTCTGCACCACCATCCGTAAAAGGTTCATTAATCACATCCCAGGCCGTTATTTTTCCTTTGTAACGATTAACTACGGTTTGAATGTGGTTTTTCATAGCATTATCAACTATTGTAGTTAATGCGCCTCCGGTTGGTGGAGCTACAATCGAAGCATCAGTAATGCTTACATCATCTAAATACAAGGTATTTAAAGTACCACCCAAATCAAAGGCCAGTTGAATAGCTGTAACACCTGCTGGCACAACATAGTCATAAGAAATCTTCGTATAATTTGCGTTTACCGGTTTCCCTCCCTGATAGTTAACCGAACCGGCTGTGCTGCCAGTATATGGCCTGATCTCAAACTGAATGTTCTGCCCGGTTGCTCCTTTAATATAATAGGAAATGGTATAGGTTTTTCCTGCTGTTACCGGAATCTGTGCCTTGGTGATGATCTGGGTATTATAATTTTGTCCACCAGCTGGAACATTTACCTGTAAAGCTTTGGCTCCACCGTTAATGTTACTTGCGGTGCTTACAAACTGCCCTGCTCCGTTCAATACCTGCCAGCCATCTGCAGGTTCAGCAGTTGTGCCCACAGTAGTGGTTTCAAAACCCGGATTAACGATCAGGTTGGTGGCGCCGCCACCTCCCCCGCTACCACCAATGAGGCTATTGTAATAACTTGCTCTTTGTTGTGAATGCCAAACTAAGGTATGTCCGAAAACTTTTAGTCCCGCAGCTGTGGCCAGGTTGTAAAAATTATCAGCAGTAGTAAAATCATAACTACCATCTGCCTTAACAACTGAGGCATTTTTCAGTTCATTGCCATAGGTAATCCATGCGGCTTCTCTTTTTACAATCGACCAATACTTTGCATTAGACGATGATAAAGGATATTCTACAGCCAATCCCATTGGGAAAGATACAAAGGATTTTAATGTCCCGGTACTATCAGTGAACTGCTCATTTACAGTGCTGTCAGCACCGTTGTAAATATCTTTTTTGCAAGCGTACATCCCAACTGCTGTCAATAACAGTAAGCCAGGTATCAATAATTTCTTTTTCATTTTAACTTTCTGTTTAATTGACTAGTAATAACCTGGGTTTTGGTATTTATTTCTATTTGGATCACCTAGCGGATCAACTACACTATTAATCTGATCTTGAGGAATAGGACGCAGATTATGGAAATCTTTCACATTAGGTGCGCCATCAGGATTGTAAAGTTTTACCCTTTCAACCAGTTTTTTACGCATTGCTAAATCTGGCCAGCGCAAGCTTTCCCCACACAGCTCCCGGGTACGCTCATTGAGGATAAAATCTAAAGTAATCTGACTTTGTGTAATCAGCATTGCTGCTTTTCGGGTAGCCAATTCAGATGCACTTAGTCCGGTACGGAAAGCTGCCCGTTCTCTTAAGGCATTAATCAACGGTACGGCATCTGCAGGATGACCGTCCTGCAGTGCTGCTTCCGCTGCTAACAAATAAACTTCTGATAATTTGGCTACGATAAAGGGACGACCAGAAACATCTTGAAAGTTATTGCGAACACTATCATCATACTTTTTAAGGTTTGGATAGAGTTGATTGGTTTTATTTTGGTTACTCCAGTATTCGGAAGGACCTAATACTTTATATTTTTTACCTGCTGCCTTTAACTGGCTTGCTCTGGCATCGGTTGGTGCCAGATAAATTGCAGTATCACCGATTGCAAATCCTACACCTGCCAGCTTGGTTTTGAAAGCATCCAAATCTGCTCCTGTACGCAAAGTTGCTACACGCCACATTACCCTAAAGGTTCCATCAAAGCGGCTATCGTTTACTTTATCAGCAAAAACAGTATTGAAAACATAAGGTGTTGGAGCCAGCTGTCTTAATGGGCGGCCATATTGTAAAGGGCGATCATCAATCAGCGAAACGCCACCAACCGTAACTGCATTTTGATAGTTGGCATTGAACAGGTTGTTAGAAAGATTGGCTTTATTGGCAAATTCTGTACCCGGACTTGGCACTTCATTATTCGCATTATTCAAAGGTAAACGCTCCACAGAATATAAAATTTCTTTATTGTAGTCGTTCCCCTGCTTATGGATCTGGCTATATTCTGGCAATAAATCGGTTCCATATTTAGCTTTATTGTTGATCAGTTCCATCGCCGTAGTATAGGCTTTATTAAAATCACCGCTTTCTTTTACGTCTGAATAAGCACGGAACAAATAAACTTTAGATAACAGATGGAGTGCAGCAGATTGTGATAGTTTAAAGGCAGCAACCGGACGCGTAACCGGAAGATTCTGACTGGCATAAGTTAAATCTTCAATCATGGCCTGATAATCTTTTTTCAGAATATCGTTGAATGGCAAGCGATTGAATCCCAGATAAGGAACATCAGTGAATGTTAAATCTCCAGATCCTAAATCTACAGGTACAGCCCCAAAGTTTTGCACCAGTAAAAGATAATAATGTGCACGTAAATAACGTGCTTCAGCCATGATTACATTTCGTGCAGCATCGCTCATGCTCACCTGTGGTGCGAATTTCAAAATGGCATTACAAAGGTTAATATTAGAATAATTTCTATTCCAGGGGGTTAAAATAGAACCATTTGTTGCCGGAATCTGATAAGTTCCCAGCTCCAGGGTTTGCCCCGAATTTCCCTGATCACCAAATGTCCATTCGTCAGTTCCCATATTGGCTAATAAAACAGCTCCAATGGGCCCATAATCATAGCGCATTCCAGAGTAAACCGAATTGATCGCAGATTGAATCCCCTCTGGGGTTTTAAAGTAATCGGTAGTAAAAGCGGTGTAAGGCTTTTCCTCTAAAACTTTCTTACAGCCGCAAAACATAATGACTGTTGAAAGTAAAATTGATTTGATAAAATATCTTGTTTTCATGTGCTTAACTTTTAAAATGATGGCCATTAGAAAGTAACGTTTAATCCAGCCAGGAAGGTTCTCGTTGTTGGAGTGGCACCTGCAATGGTTAATCCTCTCGTGGTAGAAATATTTCCAGGATTTTGAACGCCCTGATTTCCTATTCCGGTAGGTTCCGGATCGATTCCACCTGCTTTAACATAAGGAGAGTAAAGAATGAATGGGTTTTGTGCAGCTACATAAATCTTAAATTTCTGTGCACCAATTTTCTTGGCCAGGTTGCTGCTAAAAGAGTAACCAAAGTTAATGCTCCTTACTTTAATGAAACTGGCATCGAAATAACCTAAAGTTGTTCCGGCATCACTGGTTAATGGCGAACTGATCAAGCCTCCGGCAACGTTTGGAGATGGAAAAAAGTTCGTAGGGTTTGTTGGTGTCCAGTAATCAACAGCCAACTGATTTCTTCTTCCATCGTTAATGGTTAAGTACCCGGCCAAAGGTTGGTGTACCTGGCTAATCAGCGTACCTCCGAAACGGGCGTACAATACAAAAGAGAAATCAAATCCTTTATAACTGAAGCGGTTGGTCATACCACCCTGAACATCTGCTTGTCCGTTACCAATTACATATTTATCATCAACGGTCAGTTTGCCATCACCGTTATGATCTTCCAGTTTAATCTGTCCGGGAACAAAACCATACTTTGCAGCCTCCGCAGCTTCATCTGTTTGCCAGATTCCTAATTTTTTATAGTCGAAGATGGCTGTTAGCGGCTCGCCTACAAATAATTGACTTGCAATAACCTGAGTGGTATTGTTATTTAAGGCAACCAGTTTATTTCTATTTAGAGAGAGGTTCAAATCTGTACTCCAGGAAAAGCCACTCTTGGTTTGGATATTGGTACTCGATAGGGTGAACTCCAAACCTTTATTACTTACATTACCCACATTGGTTAAATAGGGCTCATTTAAGCCAGCAGTTGGCGGAAGGGCAACACCGTATAAAAGTTTATCGGTTTTTGCCGTATACCAATCAATGCTACCGGTAATTCTGTTGTTCAAAATACCAAAGTCTAAACCAATGTTAGTTGTTTTGGTATATTCCCAGTCCAGGTTAGGATCAACAATTCTCGAAACATAATATCCTATTTGTGAAGAAGATCCATAATTGTAACGGGTTCCATTAGAAGTTACCCCTCCTAAAGTGCTGTAAGGGTCGATAGATTGGTTGGCAGTTACACCAAAACCTGCTCTTAATTTCAGGTTGGTAACTGCTTTAATTCCTTTCATAAACTCCTCATTGCTAATGCTCCAACCCGCAGAAACAGCAGGATATTGTTTCCATTTATTGCCAGCTCCCAGGCGGGATGAACCATCACTTCTACCGGTAAGTGTAATCATATATTTATCATCATACACATAATTTGCCCTCAGCATGGCTGCGATTAATGTTGAAGAAGATTCGCTCCCTCCCAATACAGCAGCAGGGCCAACAGATGATAAACCTAAGTTGTAGAACTGCACAAAGTCTGAAGTTATGGAATCCTTACTCACCGAGCTGTTGTGATATTGTTCTTGCTCTATTCCAAATAATGCAGTAATGGATACACGGTGTTTCTCAGCAAAAGTTTTATCGTAAGTAACTAAATTATCCAAAGAGTATTTGGTTGTAGTTGCATTGGTAACTGCAGCGGTATTGCCTAATCCAGATCTGAAATAACTGTCGGCTCCTCTAAACTGATTGCCTTCCTGCTGACTAAAATCCAAACCTGCGTTTAAACGGTATTTTAAACCATCCATTAACTGAACCTCACCATACAAACTGTTAAAGGTCCTGAAACGGCGGATTCTATCTACCCATTGGTTATCGTTATTCAATAACATTAACGGGTTGTAGGTGGTATTCAGGTCATCTAAGTTTCCCGCTGGCTTTTTGTTTACACTTCCATCTGGGTTGTAAGGTGATGAAAGCGGACTTAATGACAACAACGGAAAGATATTTAAGCCAAACTGTGCACCGTTGGTAATGCTGTAGTTAGAAAGATTATTGAAACCAACTTTTACTCTTTTACCAATTTTAAAATCGCCTGTTGCTTTAAATGTTCCACGGCTAAAATCCTGACCTGGTAAAATGGTAGTTTGCTTAAAAAAACCTCCTCCGAAAGAAAATTGACTCTGATCGCTACCTCCCGATACCGTTACATTATTATCAGTCATGAAGCCGTCTTTATACAGCAAGTCTTGCCAATCTGTATTTCTGCCTGTAGCAATCCCTTGCTTTTCATCTGCTAAATAATCCTGATTATAAACAGAATAGTCTCTCAATGCCCGGTATTGGTCGGCATTGTATACATTATATTTACGGGTAAGCTCACTAATTCCATAATAAGTATTAAAGGCTATACGGGTATCTCCGGAAACGCCGCGTTTGGTTGTTACTAAAATAACCCCATTGGCACCACGAGATCCGAAAATAGCGGTTGCAGAAGCATCCTTCAATACATCTATATTGGCAATATCATCAGGATTGATATCATTTAATCCCCCATTGTAAGGAATGTTATCTACAACAATCAATGGGTTATTGGAGGCATTGATGGAACGCTCTCCACGAATCCTGATCTGGGCATTTGCACCGGGAGTGGTACCCAGGTTCTGCACTTCAACCCCAGCGAGTCTTCCCTGTAAGGCTTGCTGAACATTGGCCACAGGCACCTCCTTAATGTTAGCACCACTCATAGATACAACTGACCCTGTTACATCTCTACGCTTGGCTGTTCCATAACCAATTACCACCACATCATTCAGGTTTTTCGAATCGGGAGATAAAGCAATGGAATAAGTGTTAGTACCAGCTTTAATTTCAATTTCACGGGTTGGATAGCCGATAAAGGAAACTATAAGCGTTTTTTCATTTTCAGCTGCACTGATCGTAAAACTACCATCATCTCCTGTTACGGTAGATTTGCCTGATAACTTGAGTTTAATACCTGCTCCAGGCAATGGCAGGTTTTTCTCATCCAATACTTTTCCTTTCAAAATTTTTTGGGCAAAAAGCAAGGTGGGTGTCAGGCCTAATAAAAACATTAGCAGCACCACACTTTTCAAAAATTTTTTTTGTCTAGGTTTTCTCATAAAAGGTTCTATTTAATCTGCAGTATTACTACTGCTGTTTTAAATGCACTTAAGTTTTCATCCAAGGTTAGAGATGGATTGCTTACTTAAGAATATTTGGTTATGATAAAAGTAAATATTAAAAAATTAATTTGCAACCGATTGCATAAAATATTTTTATTATTTCCTTTTTTGTACTTTAGCACCTTAAAAATGATGTATTTTTATATTGTACCGATTGCATAATCTAACTAAAAACCAAATGTGATGAAGATGATTCAAACCATGCGCTGGTATGGGCCAGACGATATTGTGAGCCTTTCAGACATCGCCCAGGCGGGCTGTACCGGAGTTGTAACTGCACTCCACCATATTCCAGTTGGCGATATCTGGCCAGTTGCAGAAATTCAAAAGAGGATTGATGAAATAGCCCGATATCATATGGTATGGAGCGTAGTTGAGAGTCTTCCTGTACACGAAGACATCAAGAAAAGAGCTGGAAACTATCAAACCTACATTAATAACTATAAGGTAAGCCTGGCCAATCTTGCCAGTTGTGGCATTAAGGTCGTTACTTATAATTTTATGCCAGTGCTGGATTGGATGCGTACTAATTTAAAATACGAAACCCCAACAGGCGCCCTTGCTTTGAGATTTGAAAAGGCTGCCTTTATGGCGTTCGACCTCTTTTTACTTCAAAGACCCAATGCTGAGCGAGATTATACCCCTGCCGAAGTGGAAAAGGCTAAACAGCACTTCAATAATTTAGATGAAGAAGGCAAAAAAGCATTAACAAATAGTTGTTTGCAAGGATTACCGGGAAGTAAAGATCATTTCACCCCTGAGCAGGTATTAAACCTATTGGAGGGCTTTAAAGGTATTACCAGTGATGTGTTAAGAAAAAACCTAACTTCCTTCTTAACAGAAATTACGCCTGCGGCTGATGAGCATGGCATACAGCTGGCCATTCACCCTGACGATCCCCCCTATCCGATATTGGGCTTACCCCGGATTATGAGTACCGAAGCCGATGCCCGCCACATTTTAGATCAGGTACCTGCAAAATCCAATGGCTTGTGCTTCTGTAGTGGCTCTTTTGGTGCCAGACCCGATAACGATTTACCAGGAATGATCCAACGTCTGGGCTCACGCATCCACTTTCTTCATTTGCGCAGTACCCAAAGAGATCAAGAAGGCAATTTCTATGAAGCCAATCACCTGGAAGGTAATGCAGATATGTTTAGCCTGGTAAAGGAAGCTGTTAGCCTGATGAAAAAGGAGAATAGAAGTATTCCAATGCGGCCCGACCATGGTCACCAGATGTTGGATGATTTGAGTAAAAATCCTTACCCGGGCTATTCCGCCATTGGCAGGCTAAAAGGATTAGCCGAAATCAGAGGCCTCGAAGAAGGGATTTCGAGAATGATGGAAGGGAATGAATTAATAAAAAAATCAAAGAATTAATGAGTGAGGGAATGACTAGCTGAATGAATGACAATTGCCCGCGAAAGTCCCTGATTCTTTTACTAAGCTAGTCTCTTCTTAATACTTGGTACTTTGTACTTGATACCTGATACTAGATACTAGGTACTAGATACTTTATGCCATCCAAACCCATACTAGAGGCACCATAAAAACGTTAAATAAAAATGCACACTGGCTATTCGATAACGTTAAGCCTGCAGGTACCTGTGGGAATTCATACCTATGGATTTTTCCAGCTGGGAAGTAACCGAAAAGAAGCTAAAAGTATCTTTAAAATGCTAAAAGGAAAGAAAGATCCTATATCTGCATGCTGTATACAAATTGAGCTAAGTGAAAAGATTGCAGGGATAGTTGTGCCCATTAGTGTAATCAATTGCTGTACCGAAGAACTTAAAGACAATGTAGCCATCATTACCCGGGAAATCTTCCGGATTTCTCAATTGGAAAAAGGACCTTGATAAATTAAACTGATGAATGAGTTGCTTACCGGGATAACACCAATGAAATAGTAGATTAAGCGCGCAGTTGTGTTAAAAAATAAACAGGCAAAAAAAACGGACGTACTGCCTAAGCATATACGCCCGTATCTAAATTAACGCTCTCGGGTACAAATGTACAACTATTTTTTAATTATGCAAAAATTAAATATTTTGAATTACAAATAATACAATTTTTGTACAAAAAAATATACAAACTAAAATTTATTACGTTTACAATTAGTTCACTTTAGTAAGCCGTATAATGATTTTCCCTCTTGCTGCCACTTGGCCATTGCCGTAATTAAGCATGTTTTTATCGGTTACATCAGTAGATAGCACGATTAAATTATCGGTTTGCTCTGTAATTTCCCAATCGGTATACATGGCAATCTCAGTTGTTGAAATATGGAGTCTTCTCGTATTGAGTGTATTGGTTAAAGTGTAATCAGCCGATCTGGGCATTACATAATTATCGGTGCTTAAACTTATCTGCGTATCGCTGAAAGTCCAGTAGGTTTTTATCGCATCTGTCACCACCTGACTTACAATGGTATTAGATGAATTGTAAAGGGTGATGGTATAGCCAGATGTAGTCCACTTTCCACTTAAAGTTTCTTTGGTAATATCATCATTCTTTTTCTTGCAGCTTAATAGCGCGCATACTGTAAACAGTATGATCAATGTATTTTTCATAGATTTTGCTTTAGGTTTAATCAAATTTAGCAAAAATGTATTGCCACCTCAAAACCTTTCTGCTTTAAGCTATAACTATTATACTTTAACCTGAATGAGCTACTTTTCTTACTGCTCCTCTAACTGTTGCTCTTGCACTTCGGTACCGCCTGTAGTAACCAAACAGTTAATTGCCTTTGATAAAGCATCTTCCAATGGTTTGTAAATCGGGTAGTTTTGAATGGACGGGAATTCTAAATAAATGGACATAGACTTTATTTGCTTGGATGGTTTGGAATATTGTGCCTGCCTTAGCTGGTAAATGTCAGGTGCTAATGAGGCTTTTTCACTATCTAATCAAATAGTACCCTAATATAGTTATTCGCAACGGCGATCAGCAATATCCCGTATAAAATTTCTGTTGCACTTATTTTCTTCAACAAGCTTTGAAATACAAAGTACTTTTTATTAACTTTAAATACCAATACTAATTAGAAAAAATCAATCTCGATTATGACACAACGAAACAATTTACCTGCAAAATCTGTTAATCCGGCGTCATTGTCTAAACGCATGCTCATTGGCGCTGCTATAGGTTTAACTTTAATTGGCATCTTCCTCTATGGTGTAAATGATGCTAAGCCCGAGTGGGGCAAATTTTGGATGATCAGACCGCTGCTTATGGTTCCTTTTGCGGGAGCAATGGGGGGATTATTCTATTACATTATGGATCATATCAGCTATAAGGGTGGTTGGCGAAAGATTTTGGCAATAGTGGTCAGTGTAATTGGATTTATCATCGCCCTGTGGCTTGGTGCTGTATTAGGTTTGGATGGGACGCTTTGGGATTAATATAAATCAGCCTGTTCATTTCCACATAGCAGCTTAATTAACTAACTTCAAAGGCGTTTTAGTGCTGAAGAATCAGGGCTAAAGCCAAAATGAACAATTTGAAGCCTCCGGTTTAAACAATAAAATTAAAAATGCAACATCCCCTGCTTTCCTTATTCCTTTTGCTGGGAGTTTCCCTCAGCCAACTCACTTACGCTCAAAACCTTAACATCAATAATGATGCCTTCTGGAACACCCAGGACGGACAACCGATTTACAGTCAGGGAGGTGGGATTTTTAGTTTTGCAGATCCCCGATCGGGAGAAAAAAAATACTATTGGTACGGTGTTCATTATAAAGAAGCGGAACTATATCGCCGCAATCCAGCAATTACACAACCCAAAGCTAATTTTGAGGCTGTAACGTGTTACAGTTCTACAGATTTGGTTAACTGGAAATTTGAAAGTAATGTACTAACACCCGAAGAAGTAAATAAACCCAGTAAAACCTGGATAGGCCGTTTGGGTGTTGCGTTTATCCCTGAATTGAAAAAATATGCCTTGATTGTTCAACATGGAAATAAAGTACTCTTTACCACTTCGGATACCCCTACAGGACAATTTACCTGGCATCAGGAAATCAGTATGGAAGAGATGATCGGTACATCAAATACCGGCGATCAGACTGTTTTTACGGATGAAGATACCGGAAAATCATACCTCATTTATTCATATGGCAGAGGGAGAAATAAAATTTATGTTTCTGAAATTGGCGTTAAAGATGGGAAGGTAAACCTCCTGGATTGTACCGAAATCTTTAAAGGTGAGAGCAGAGAAGGGAATTGTATGTTCAAATACAAAAATCGCTACTATATGTGTGCATCCAATATTTATGGTTGGGATGCTTCTCATGCTTACTATCTGGTTGCTGACAACATTCGTGGCCCATACCTGCCTGCAAATAATATGCAGATTATGAACGGTGCCGCAGAAGATTATGCACATGTATCTCAAACTGGTTTTTTCTACACCCTTAAAAATGCACAGCAAGAAACGGTAATCTACTGTGGCGATCGTTGGGCCAATTTTGCAGGAAACGGCCTGGGTTATAACCAATGGTGCCCCATTTCTTTCGAAGGTCAGAAACCCTATTTTAACTCCCTTAATTCCTGGAACCTGAATATCCAAACTGGCAAATGGAACGTTGCAGAAGACAATAACTATGTAAAAAACGGAAGCTTTGAGGCAGATCGCAGACGTATTCCAAGCACTTCCAAGCCTGTACAGGAACAATTAACCGGTTGGGCTACTGATGTGCTGGAAGGCAATAAAGTAAGTTTAGACACTACTAAATCTCCAGCCCTAAATTACTTCAATACAGAGAATGACCGTAAACAGGTAATTGGTGAGAAAAGCCTGCAGCTGAGCGATCAGGTTAATTTTAAAAGAAAAGTTTTCCAAAACATTACCTCATCCCCTTTTGTAAAGCTGGAAGATGGACTGTATACACTGAGTGCCAGAATAAAAAACAGTGATGGCTTTAACCTTCTCGAAATGTATGCCTCAAGTGTTGGAGCCATGTTTCAGTCCCGTATTAAAACGGCTAATCCCAACTGGCAAACCATAAAACTAACAGATATTCCGGTAAAGGCAGGAAAGGTAGAAATAGGTTTCGTGGCAGAGGGTAACGCTAATGCCTTTTGTTATGTGGATGATGTGGTATTGGTCAGAACAAAATGATTCTTAATTAATTTTTTAAAAGAAAAAGACAGCCTCGAAATCTCAAGGCTGTCTTTTTGTTAGCAAATTCATGTACAAAATATTATGGACAATGAACTTGTGTTGCTTTCTAGCCTTGAATGAAGGCCAACAAATCGGCATTTATTGTAGCGGCTTCAGTAGTTGGCATTCCATGAGGAAATCCCGGATAAGAAATTAACTTTCCATCTTTTACCAGTTTTACAGCTTTAGCACCGGTGAGTTCGAATGGAACAATTTGATCATCCTCACCATGTAATACCAATACTGGCACCTCAACACTTTTAAGATCTTCAGTAAAATCAGTCTCTGAGAAAGCTTTGATGCAATCATAATGCGCTTTAATACCTCCCATCATGCCCTGACGCCACCAGTTATCTCTAACCCCTTGCGATACTTTTGCTCCCTCGCGATTGTAACCATAAAAAGGAAGTGTAAAATCCTGGAAATATTGCGGTCTGTTGGTGGCTGTTCCTTCCCGAATTTCATCAAATACTGAAAGCGGAATTCCTTCAGGATTATTTTCAGTTTGTACCATTAAAGGAGTCACTGCACTGATTAAAACAGCCTTCGCTACCCTACCTTTACCATATTTCGCTACATAGCGGATTACTTCGCCACCGCCGGTAGAGTGACCTATATGAACAGCATCTTTTAAATCAAGTGCTGCAGTAAGTTCAGCAACATCCGCTGCATAAGTATCCATATCGTGCCCCTCGGCAGTTTGTGATGAACGTCCATGCCCACGGCGATCGTGTGCAATAACCCTAAATCCTTTATTCAGGAAAAACATCATCTGTGCATCCCAATCGTCGCCAGATAATGGCCAACCGTGATGGAAGAAAAGGGGCTGTCCGGTTCCCCAGTCTTTGTAATAAATTTCGGTACCGTCTTTTACTGTAATCTTACTCATTTCTTTTAATTTTAATAATAGGGGTGAAAAAAAAATTAAATTATCTGCTGGCTCATACGCAAGAATTCGGAACTGGTTAGTTAATATGCATCGGTTAGTGTGCCCTGCGCTAAGCGGAATAAATGGGATGATGCCTGCGACAAAGCCTGTAGAAGAAATAAAAATAACGAATAAAAGATAAACCAATACCAAATACGGTATCAAAAAATGATACAAAATGAATTAAACATTTAAAAATACTGAGTACTAAATATTTAACCTTCCTGCGATTGAGGCCATTAATTCTGGCTATTCGATTCCTTTGATAAATTCAAGCACTTTGTTCTTACCATTACGCAATTTAAAATTCCTTATCTCCAAATTCGCTATTCGGCAACTTAGCTTTCCCCATTAATTTGTTCAGGTTAAAACTTAGGTTCAACACCACCACATCTGTTTCATAAATGTGATTGGTCGTCGTATAAAAATTACTCCCCATGGTGGTAATCCGTTGCCGGTTAGATTGATTCATTCCCAAATCCATATTTTGCCATTGCAGCGTAGCAGCCAGGCGCCCATCCATAAAAGTTTTTTTCATAGAGGTATTCGGAACTAAAAACCTGGAATCTTCACCTTAAAAAATGTTATCTCCATTGGCGAATGACCGATTATATGATAGCTTATCACCATGCCATTTGCCTGTTCCAAAAGTGTGGTACCCGTTTGCTCTAAAAACTTCCGGAAGGTCTTCTCCTTCGCTGGAATAAGCCCGCCATCCTGATGAACCTGAAATACGGAACGTCCTGTCATGAGCATAGCTCTGCTTGGTGCGCATACTGCGCCAGCCAAAGAACCCATAATGTGTGCTTGCGTAAAAGTAGTACCACTTTTAACCAATCGGTCTATATTGGCGTTTGAATTTCGCTATTGCCCAGAGCATGGATGCTATTAAATCGTTGATCATCTGTGAGGATGACCAATACATTGTATTGTTTTTTATTTTGCGCTACACTAAAAAAACCACTTAACAGAAGTATACAAAATACTGATTTGAATATCATCGAATTCATGCTCCAGACTTAGCTTATTCGAAAGTACTATACTCAATTCACAATTCTTACTTTGAAATCAGCAAAAGATTAATCTATTTTGTCATGAATTTGTAAGCTTAAGCATTTGCTTCTCAAATATACCTTAAACATAAATCGTTATTCAACCTAAATCAAACGATTGCGTAATCTTTTTCTTACCGCATACTAATATGCCAGTTATTAATTGTAAAATGGTTACTCTTAAGCTTTTGCGCTCTAAAAAAAACTGCAACTTCCCGCATTTATTCCCAATGGTTTTAAGCATCAAATCATGTTTGAAATAGGCCTAATAAAACATTGTCCTAACATAATTCGGTTTAAGCCAGTTGCGTGTATCCGCAGTAAGCACTAATACTGTGTAATAAAAACATCAAACGTTTGCGCATACTTATCATTAACACTTGTAGTATTATCCATATAACTTAGGTAATACAAAAACTGCACAAAGGTTTTTGGCAAACAAACTCAAACTAATCTAAAACATCATGAAATGCGCTACACCATAGCTGAGGAATAAAATCCTTTTTACCTTATCCAGATAATAAACCAACCTAATCAAACTTTATGAAGAAAACTTTACTTTCCCTGATCGGATTGTGCATCCCCATTTTTCTTTTTGCACAAAATCCTGAACCTAAAGATCGGGACTACCGGATCTTACAAATGAACAGAAAGTTCAAGCCCGACAAAGGCTTTCGGGCTGATGATCAGTTGAGCAAGCGCGACAGCCGAAACCCCAACCGGGTTAAGTATCAAAAAGGCAATTATTTTCTGATCCAGTTTAACGAGTTACCCGGTGCAGCAGTTAAAGCACAGCTACAATCACTGGGTGTTAAACTCCTAGACTACGTTCCTTACTATGCCTATTACGCCCATTTGAAGCAAGAGATCAATTCTGATGAATTCGCAGCGCTCAACATCCGTACAGTTATGCCAGTAGAGGAAAGCTTCAAATTCGCAGAAAGTATTTATAAGAACAACATTCCAAGGCATGCCCTTAAAGGACAAAACATTGAACTGGAAATTACCTTCTTTGAAGGTGCAGATTTACAGGCAGCAGAAAAATTAATTAACAGAACAGCAACAATTAAAGCCAAATTAAACTCAAAAAACTGGGTCATTTCCATTCCGCTTAATCAAGTAAAATCTCTCGCTGCAATTAAAGAAATTAAGTTTATTGCACCGCTTAGCGATACTCCAAAACCAGAAAAAGACCCACAGGGAGAAGCATCCGGAGGTGATGTATTCAGCAATAACATGGGACGCGCCAATTTCTTAAACAGCGGTCACAACGGGCTTAATTACAATGGCGAAGGGGTTAATACTCAGGTACGTGAAGGTGATTTTTTTTACGATATCGACTTTCAGGGCAGGGTGCTTTCTGGTTCTGTTAGTAACCCTCCAGGCGGCCATGCATTTGGTGTAGCCAAGTATTTAGGGAATGCCGGAAACCTTGACCAGAGAGATCGTTCGAACGCCTGGGGAGCAAACCTTTTTGCATTGGGTAATACAAATTTTGCGCAGGTTTACGATGACCCCAATAAGAAAATCCGCATTACCAATATGTCTTACGGCTGGGGACCCGATGCAGGATACAATGCCACCTCCGCCGAACATGATAACTTTATTCGGACTAAACCAGAAGCCATGTTGGTGTATTCTTCTGGCAATGATGGCAGCGTTGCTCCTATAGGGGGAAAATACAATGGTTTAGTCGGCTGGGGTAACTTAACTGGTAAAGCCAAACATGCTAAAAACTTAATTACCGTAAGTGGTACTGATGATGATGACCTCTATATGGAATGGACTTGTAAAGGCCCGGCATACGATGGCAGGATTAAACCCGAACTCACCATAGAGGGAACCGGTGGAACCTCACACGCTGCACCAAAAGTTTCAGGAATTCTGGCCATACTAAATCAGGCTTATAAAACAGAAACTGCATCTGCTACTGCTCCTTCAGCGTTAATTAAGGCAATTGTAATGAATACAGCCGATGACATCTACAATAAAGGAATCGATTTTAAAACCGGTTTCGGCCGACCAAATGTTAGAAGAGCTTATAACGTAATTAAAGAAAGTCAATTTAGCTCCGGGCAGATTGCCAATGGTGCATCAAACAATTTATCCATAGCGGTGCCTGCAAATACAGCACAGGTTAAGATTATGCTCTACTGGCATGATTACGAAGCGACAGAGAACGCCGCTCAGGCATTGGTAAACGATTTGGATTTAACAGTCACCGACCCATCAAATAACCTGATTTTACCCTGGGGACTGGATACAGCTGCCAATGCAGTAAGTTTAAATGCCTTACCTACCCGAAAAGCAGACCACATTAACAATGCTGAACAAATTACCATAGATAATCCCGCAGCAGGAAACTACAACATTAACATTAATGGCTATCTTATTCCACAGGGGCCTCAACAGTATTACATTACGTATGAATTTGTAAAGGATGAGATTCTAATGGCCTACCCGCTGGGTGGCGAATCAATGACGCCCGGTACACAGGAATATCTCCGTTGGGATGCTTATGGTACACCAGGCACTTACAACCTGGATTACTCTATCGATAACGGAGCAAGTTGGAATGTTATCGCTGCCAATGTAGCCGCCAATGTTAAACAATACAAATGGACAGTACCCAATCTGGCATCCAAAATACAGATCAGAATTAAACGGGGCACACAAGAGAAAATCATCACTGATGTAAATATACTGGATGTACCAAAGGGACTTAAAGTAAATTGGATTACCAATACCTCCTTCCAGTTAATATGGAACAAGCAAGCAAATGCAACTCAATATGAAATCTTTAAGTTAGGTCAAAAATACATGACCACTTTAACCACTACTGCAGATACTTCTATTGTAATTGCGGATGTAAATCCAAATCAAAAACAATGGTATGCAATACGGGCCCTGGCAGCTAACGGGCTAAAAGGACTAAGAAGTACAGCCATACTTAAAGATAGTGTGCTATTTAATAATGCACCTGTAAAAACGGGTACAGCTTTTAATGTCCGTAAAACAACTGCATTGCTCACGGCCACAGTAAATGCTTTTGGCAGTACTTTGGATAGTGTTGCATTTGAGTATGGTCCAACAACTGCCTATGGGGCACAAACAACCCTGGCCAACACCTTTACCGGCACTAATTTTGTCGATGTGCAACAGCAGATTTCAATCAACATGAATCCAGGTGAAATCTGGCATTACCGTATCAAGGGCAAATTAAACGGACAACAATTTTTTGGTGAAGACCATAAGTTTTACCCGGCGCCGGGTCAGGCTGTAGCATTCGATGGTTTTGGAAATGGTATTCTCACGCTTGGCAGCAATACAGCTATAGATGGCAATAAACCCAAAACCATAGAGGTGTGGGCAAAAGCCAAAGCTTTTAATGATGGCGCTATATTTACGTCAGGCGCTGCACCAGGAACATCATTAGGAGAGTTTACGTTGCGCACAACCACTACCGAAAATCTTTGGAGAGCAACTTTTTGGAACAACAATAAAGACTTTACCTTACCCAATAGTAAAGATGAATGGCACCATTACGCCCTCGTATTTGATGGTAGCAATGTTAGTTTCTATTATGATGGTGAGCTCAAGCTTGCTCCCTCTCCAGTTGCGCTAAGTACCTTAAATGGCACTATCAAGTTGGGCGTTTGGAACAGTGGTTCTGGTAATAAATATTTTAATGGTGAAGTTGATGAAGTAAAAGTCTGGAATAAAGCCTTAACCATTGCAGAAATCCAGCAAGGCTTCCATCATCCTGCAAACGGAAATGAGAATGGCTTAATTTATTATTTCAACTTTGACAACACTGAGCCTGAAGTATACGATGTAGTGAGTAAAAAAGCATTACCACAAACCATCATTGCATCGAGGCCAATAGCAGACTTTCCACTTGGAATCGGGACTTCCGATACTAAAACCGAGGCATTGGGTAATATAACTTACGGAAATGGGGTTGATATAACGGCCTTTTACAACAGTACTACACCTGTGCCTGCCGGATTTTCCAAAGTTACTTTCAGCTCAACCACCTTTAATGGTATTGCTGCTTCTGCGACCAAGCTGGGAACTGATTATTGGGTGGGAAATAGATTTGGGAGCAACACCAATCTGGACATGAACCTGACCTTTAAAACTTCTGCTGACCTAAGCCATAACGACTTCCTCAACCCAGGAAAAATCCTGGTATTTACCCGACTTCCCTATGGCAGTGGTAAATGGCAATATACCACTACGGCCAATGCGGTTGATTCTGTTAACAACACCATTACAGTAAATAATTTAAAAGCGTATGGGCAGTATCTTTTTGTAAAAGACACACAGGCCTTCTTATACAGTAACATAGATGCACTTTCATTGAATGATGTTCGGGTAGGTGTAACCACCAAAGCAGCAAGCTTTACATTATCAGGTGCTAACCTACCAGCTATAAACATTAAAATCACAGCCCCTTCAGGGTACCTGATTTCGTTAAACGACACCACCTATGTGGGCTCAACTTCAGCGCTTTACATCAGTCCGGTTAACGGTGAACTGAAAAATCAAAAAGTATTTGTTAAATTTTCACCAACACAGGGAATGATTTATTCAGGCAATATCGAGATACGACTTGGCACACAGCTACTTTCTAGCGTAGCGGTTAAACAAGGAGGGATCCAGCCGGAAAACAATGCCGGAAACTCAATGGCTTTCGATGGTTCAGGCGATTACTTAGAAGTCCTGGATTTAAACTGGAAACCAACTGTGTTTACCGTCGAATGGTGGCACAAGGCTAAAACCTTTAAAAATTACAACCAATCTATCGGTAACGGATGGGGATCCTTCCTGGTGCACGCTTCATCAGATGGGGCGCTTAATATTGGTGTTGCCAATAATACAGCATCCAGAATGATTATCCCAAATGCCTTTACTGATGTGAATACCTGGCACCACTATGCGTATACCTTTAACAATGGTGTAGCAAAAGTTTACAGAGACGGTAAGCTCATGGCTTCTAAAACAACATCTTCATTGCCGTCTAACTGGCAAACTTTTAAAATCGGAGGATCCGACGGAAATAGTATTGATGGAGAAATTGATGAGTTTAGAATGTGGACGACCGAGAAAAGCCAACAGCAGATCAGAGAAAATATGCACCTCACCGCTACAGGTGCTGAGGCCGATTTGAAGCTTTATCTTCAATTCCAAAATGCAGCCAATACTGTAGTAGATGTCTCTAACAATAGCTATAAAGTTGCTTTATTTGGGAATACAGTCAGAGACACCTCATTCGTACCTGTAGCAAAAGGCATCAGTGAAACTAAACAGATTACCGCAGCGGGCTTAACAGATTATAACCAGGTGGGTGTAGCCTTACAGTTTTCAGGTACGGGTACACATCCGGACGGAGAGGTAGTAATCAGTAAATTACATGCTCTTCCTATCGAAAATATAAACCCACCTGTGATGGATAGTACTTATTACGTCATTAATAATTACGGCAATAACGCCAGCTTTACAGGCCTTACCGGTTTAACATTTAAAAATCTAAATATATCCGGTGCAGGTGTGTATCGCTTAAGCAACAGGCTCTTTAATGCTGTGGGTGCCACCTGGATACCTAAAGCCGCGAGTGTAGATTCTACAAATCAGGTAACTTTTAATTTTGACACTTATAACACACTTGGCACATTCGGACAATTTGCTGTTAATAAAACACCGGGATATGAACCAGCAGAAAAACTGGCCGGGAAAGCCATGAGCTTTGATGAAACAGGTGATCATTTAGAAATCCAGGATCTTAATTGGAAACCTACAGTATTTACCATTGAATGGTGGCATAAGCCAAAATCTTATAAAAGTTATAACCAAAGTATCGGAAATGGCTGGGGTTCTTTCCTGGTGCACGCTGATGGGTCAGGAAATTTAAATATTGGGGTAGCCAATAATTTAGCATCACGCATAGTAGTACCCAATGCTTTTAACCAAACCAATGTCTGGCATCACTTTGCTTACACGTTTAACAACGGATCGGCTAAAGTATATATGGATGGCAAGTTGGTGGGTAGCAAAGCTGCCTCTTCAATGCCACCAACCTGGGCTACTTTTAAAATTGGTGAAGCAGGAAACAACTCTATCAATGGCGAAATTGATGAATTCAGAATGTGGTCTACCGAACGTACCCAGCAGCAGATCAGAGAGCACCAGCACTTAACCCTTCAGGGGAATGAAACAGGTTTGAAGTTTTATCTGCAAGGACAAGGTACCCTTCAATCGACCAATCTGATAGATGTATCTTCGAACCATTACAATGTAAAAGTAGTTGGAACAATCGATCGGCCTGCCTCTGCCGCACCAGTGGCCGAAGGAAGTAGTCAAACGTTAACCATAACTGCTGCCGGGAGGTATGATTTTGACCAGGAAGGCTTAGCACTCAATTTCGCCAGTTCTGCCAGCTATCCTCAGGGAGATGTGGTGGTAAGTAAGTTAAACAGTAATCCATACAATGCACCTGCAGGAGTTACCAATAATGGGAATGCTTATTGGATAGTTAGAAATTATGATTTCGCTGATGTTAATGCCTTAACCACTGCTGAAAGAACAGGTTCAAATGATCCAAATGTAAACCTTAAATTATTTAAACGCGATACTTTTACAACAGGCACCTGGAGCGCTGGCATTTCAGGTACTCAACAACAAAACGGATTGGCTTTTCCTGCTTCAGGCGATATATTAAGCAGTCACCTGTTATTTGGACAAACACAAAACCTTGCACCAAACCTTACATTTACTTCTCCCGCAAATAATACCAATTACAAAACTGTCGATTCTGTAAAAATTACCGGAACAGCAACCGATACTGATGGAAGTATCATCCAGTTAGCGCTGTTTAATGGCGGCACCAAAATAGCCGACCTTACAAGCGGTAGTTTCCAATACAACCTGGGTACTTTGCCATTGGGTAATCATCAGTTAATTATTTCAGCAACAGATAATAGTGGTTTAGTTGGAGCAGATACCCTGAACATAACTGTAAGTGAAAATCAGGCTCCCCAGGTTGCCATTAGTCAACCTGTTCATGAATCCGTTTTTGACACCTCACAATCCATTACCTTACAAGCAAATACCGCTGATGCAGACGGATACATTAAGACGATTGAATTTTACGATGGTGAAACTAAAATAGGGCAACAAAATGAATCTGTATCCGGAGGATCGGTTTGGAACGGAGCTGGTGTAGGGGAACACTTTATTACCGCACGTGTAGTAGACAACAATGGTTTACAAACCATTTCCAACCCAATACGTATTGTTATTGTGGCGGCCAATCAAGCACCTACTGTTTCGATTACGGCACCAGGCAATGGCTCCCTGGTTCATCCGAACAAAAGGGTTTCGCTCACTGCAACTGCAACAGACGCCGATGGAACAATCAAAATGATTGAGTTTTATGAAGGTCCGAGACGTTTGGTTACGCTAACCCAGCCGCCCTACACATTTACCTGGACACCTTTTGATGAGGGAATTTATACCATAACGGCTAAAGCTACAGACAACAAAGATTTGATGAGCAGCTCTAATCCAATCACCATCAATGTAGCGAAGAAGAAAGATGCCATCAGGGTTGGCAATCTCATTACACCTAATGGTGATGGTCAGAATGATAAGTGGGTAATTGAGGGCATATCTAATTTCCCTAACCATCAGGTTACCATCTTCGGTATAACCGGACGGGTACTCTTTCAAACCAGTAGTTACAATAACGAATCTAACTTCTGGAGCGGACTTTATAATGGCAACCCGCTACCCATCGGAACATATTTCTATAGGATTGTCCTCAATCAAAAAGATAAATACACTGGTTTTATCACGATATTGAGATAGATTATTTTACAAATCAAAAGCCCCGAAAAAATCGGGGCTTTTGATTTACTAGTATAAAATAATATGGTGGTCACTTAATTCATAGCCGGAAAATTAAAAGGCATCCATCCTGGAAATATCTCCAATTCTTTAGCCACACTATCAGAAACAGGGATTCCCCATTTAACAAAGAAGGGTGCAATATTTCTTTTCGCAGATTGAGAAAAGGTCTTCACAAAGAAATCAATCTTTTGCTGGTCCTTAGCCCTGCCATCTTTAAAAGGAAGTTGATGATAAGCCCTGAAAAATGTTTTAAAAGTTTCCCATCCGAAGCCTTCCTGAAGCTGACGGAAGGTAGTCAGACCAATCCAGGGATCTTTTTTCCATTTCTCGTACGATGGCCCTTCCGCAAAATAAGTTTTCAACATTTTCTGTGTATTGGCATTAGAAATTGCGGTATGGCTGTTATCCCTTCCACCTACCAGTCTATCGAACATGTATAGCGAAAAGAGGTTATTACTTACCTCAGTTGTACCGCCAAATACCCAATCCATATTTTGCATATTGTGCCCAATCTCATGAAAAAAGCCCCAGTTTGCACCACCACCACTGGGCTTCATTAACAGTTCAGGATTGGCAATCACATCTGCTGAAATCATTTTTCTGCTTGGCGAATGATGCACCATCATCGGATAACCACTGTGCATAAAACCACCTCCAATATGTTCATCCACAACAAATCGTTGTGCCCGGTAAAAAGGCAGTGGAATCTGCGCCAAATCCATTTCTCCAGCTATAATCAGATCCCACAATTTCATGGTATGTTCCGGATCAGTAACCTTTTGAAGTACACTATCCATAACCGTGATAATCACATTATTGGTAGCTAATTCTCCCCAGGGCGCTTTATTTTCATCCAGTTGTTTCTTCCAGTCTGCTGCTGAGGTAACACCCAAAATAAATCTGGGTGAGGCGATAACATGCTTAATCTTAAAAGTAGCTTCCCAGTTTTCGCTACGCGGAGGATATCCAATATAGATTAATCCGCCAAAAGGAGAAGCAAGCTTAACTGTTCCATTTTTCAATTCTTCTCTTTTTACCACCAATGGCATACGGCGCCAATCTTCTTTCCCTGCCACCCATTGATCTAAACGATCGCTGTGTGATCCAATCTGTACAATCAAATCCTTTGTGTCTATACCTTTTGGAACCGTAACTTCAATATATTCGCCAGCAACAGCGTAGAGTCCTGTACTGTATAAATTATTACTCCATTGACCTGAATAATCTAATTTAGAGACAACAGGTACTAATGCATCACTGATTTTCTGGTGCGTTATCTTGACTTCACGATCGATAAACTTATAACCAGACTTAACCTTACCGGGAAAGTTATCCGCTGATGGATGTGCCTTTACCAATTTGTAATCCTTTTCTTTTAGTGCCTGATTACTCCATTTGCTAATGGCTGACCTAAAGATAGTGTCTTGCTTAGATAAGGTTTCACCAGGGGAGATCATTACACTTGCAGGATCTTTAGTTTGTGCGCCTGCCTCGATAGTAAATAACGCAGCCAGCGCTATTCCGAATACTGTTTTCATGATTGGGTTTAATTTTGAGTGTTTGGTTGTTATCAATCCGATTAGGGTTGACTTACTTAAAAGTAGTCCACAACGAAAGCAAAAACAAACTTAAAAACAGCGCAAACGATTGACTATTTTTATTGTTACCCAAGCGATTAATCTCCAAAAAGCTATTCTGCCATCAGATATTTATTTGGCACAGTTATAGTACAATCCAATTAAAAATTATGAAACAGATATACTTTATCCTGGCATTATCAGCAATGCTTTTAACCAGTGCATGTTATACCACCAGAACGGCTGGTAACAGCGGAAAAGTTCCTCCCGGGCAAGCGAAAAAAGGGACAGGTTCGAAATCAGCGAAACCCTTTGCTCCGGGGCAGCAAAGAAAGAATTAAATAAAAAACCCTCCAATTTGGAGGGTTTCTTTTTTGATAACACAAACAACTAATGTTTTCCTTTGCCATTACCCTGGCCATGTCCTTTGCCATTCCCTTTGTTAATGTACTGTACCTTAACAGGCTTAGCTTTTTGATAGGAAACTGACTTCCCATTTCCATTGCCAGCTACATATTTTTTGCTTTTGCTCTTCGCAATTACCGATTGGCCATGGTTGCCTTTAAACTTAGCATACTTTACCTTATGTGTAGTAAAATAACGATAGGGCTCGGGCGAATTAATCACCACTTTATAGCCGCTATACAAATCATACCCCCTATAACGAGGTGGCAGTGAGGTGGTAAAAACCCAACCTCCTGTACCCATATAAATGAACTGTTTTTTGGGCACATAGTAATAGCTCTCAATATCGGGTAAATAGTAATAATCTACGTAATCGTACCCAACAGGGCCCCATTGGGGTTGCGAACCTATATTTACATTTACGCTTACCTGTGCCTGGGATTGGAAAGAAACGCTGGTACCCAATGCGAGTAATAACAGCAAAACTAACTTTTTCATGTGTTTATCTTTAGATGTGAATTTCAGGGTTTATTGTTTTAAAGTGATTGTACCCAAGGCTGTATTCTGCCCAAGGGCAACATTTACAGCAGTGATTGTACTGTCTTTATAGCCCACAACTGGTACAAATTTTACAGAATAAGTACCTGAAGCCAAACCACCAACAGTAAATTTACCTGTTAATGGATCAGCTACAGTACCAACCGTATCTGTTCCGGCGATAACCAATACTTCAGGATGACTTGCCAAAGGTAAAACTGTACCCGAAATCAACCCTGTAGTTGCTGCTGTTACACCGCGTACAACAGGTTTTAATAAATATTTTCCATTCCCAGTACTTACAATAGATTTAGCAGCATCAAAGTCTAAAAGAAGTGTATATGCTGCGCCCTCCACTAAATTAGGATTAGCCGTTAATTTTACTTTCCAGCCTGATGTTTGTGCACTAGGAGTTTTAAGATCCTGCTGAACGCCATTTACAACAATGGTATTGCCGGTTTCGTTAAGCACCAATCTGATTTCTGTGATTTCTCCTGAAGGCATCTCGCCTGAAGCAACTAAAATATCCGGGTTGCTGGTTCCGATTCTGAAGTCCAGGATATCAAATATTCCGGTACTTGCTGCAAAAACATAAGGTTTATCTCCGGAAACCAGCACAATTTCTTTAACACTTAAGTTAATCTTATCAAAGTTTCCTGGAGCATCAGTCATTTTAATCTGAACTTTAGTCGTTCCCTGACTGGATTCATTTTTCTTACATCCGTTAAAAGTCATTAGTCCCACTAATACGGCTATAATAGTACAGGCAAATTTTGTTTTCATAATTGTAGATTTTATTTAAAGTTTTATACCCAAAGTTGAAGGCCGAAGATGAAACCAACATGAAATTTTAAATTTATTTTTTTCATCTTATTTTCATGTTGGCAACCTACTTTTGAATATAGCGCCATTGTTATGGTGGTTTTAGGTAAAAGTTTACCTCCTTATGGGGTAAACTTTTTTATATTTATAAAATGATGCGAATTGCAGTTATTTTTTGCCTGATATTATCTGGCGCAATAAGCGCCTGGCCACAGGATGCTGTTTTAACCATGCCTAATCTGCCTCATCAGGAAGAACAGGAAATCAAAGTACAGGATAAGAAAAAAAAGGAAAAACAATCCGACCAGA
Organism: Pedobacter sp.; assembly: GCF_965279535.1. Taxonomy (NCBI): domain Bacteria; kingdom Pseudomonadati; phylum Bacteroidota; class Sphingobacteriia; order Sphingobacteriales; family Sphingobacteriaceae; genus Pedobacter; species Pedobacter sp. The sequence continues at coordinate 3,736,145 of NZ_OZ257244.1, read as the reverse complement.
AAAAACCAGAGCAAATTCAAATCAAAGAAGTGCCGAAAGCTAAACGACAACTTAAGCCAATGGCGGTAAAACCCAATGTTAAAGTAAAAACAATAAAGGTGATTAAACCAAAGATTAAAAGACCTTAAAGGATCAACCTATGAACATCCGTCTCTTAATTTTTTGCTTATTTTTGGTAATCGCTAAAGCAAATGCCCAGCAAGATTCTACAAAAGCTACGCTAACGCTTGCAGCCATGTACAACAGTAACATCAGTTACTACGGCCAGGTAACTGCTGAGAAATATCCTTATGTACTATTCAATGCAACCTTGAGATTTCACAATGGTTTATATTTTTCGGGGGGCGGCTACAAACTTTTAAATTATGGTTCAGCGATTTCAGAAACTGATTTAGGGATTGGCTACGATCATGATTTTAATGATAAATTTACCGCCGGCTTAGCCTACACCCATTCCTTTTTTCCTGCAAACTCACCTTTACTGCAGGCATCCAACAGTAATAATATTAATGCATCAGGTGCTTATCAATGGCCATGGTTAAAAACAGACCTCAGTCTCGACTTTGCTTTTGGAAAACAGCGTGACCTCTTTCTCAGTTTAAGTAATTCAAAAGAAATAGAACTGGGAAGCATATTTAATGAAAATAATCTCCTCTCAATAACACCGGCAATAGAAATTACAGCAGGTACTACGCGCTTTTATGAAACATATATTATTGAGAAAAGTAAAAGACAAAATTCAAATGGGAATGGGAATGGCAAAAGTGGATCTGCCCCCGGAATCATTAATGGCAACACCACCGAAACCATAGAAAACTCAACCAATCAATTCCAATTACTGGCATACAACTTTAAATTACCACTAAATTGGAGCACAGGGAACTTTCTGGCAGAGGCCAGCTATCAGTTTTCCATACTCGGAAACAGAAACCAGGAGGATGTTAAACATCAGCAGTCTTTTTTTGGTTTAGCTGTTTACTATCAGTTTTAACAGATGAAGGTATTAATCATAGAAGATGAAAAGACACTTGCCTTTGAGATGGAAAAATTTCTCAGGAAGGCATTTTACTTATGTGATCTTTCCCATAGTTATAAACAAGGAGTTGAAAAGCTGGAGATGAACCAGTATGATTATGTGTTGATTGATTTGAATTTACCAGATGGAGATGGTTTTGATCTGCTAACTAAAGCCAAAAAAAGCAATCCCGATGCGGCGTACATTATTCTCACCGCCAGAGGTAAGCTCGAAGACAGGGTAGCCGGTTTGGATATGGGGGCAGATGATTATTTAGCCAAGCCCTTTTTCCTACCCGAACTCCACTCCCGTATGCAAGCCATTGCCCGGCGAAAATTTAAGGTTACAGAAGAACTCATTCCCCTGGGTAACTTCAGCATTGACCTCCAAAAACGTTTTGTATTTTTTGGCGAAGAACAGATTGAACTTTCAAGAAAAGAATTTGATTTGTTAAGTTATCTTTTACTGCATAAAAACAGGGTGCTCACGAGAATTCAGTTAAGTGAACACATTTGGGGAAACTTTGTTGATGATGATTATGATTCTAATTACATTGATGCACATATTAAAAACATCAGAAAAAAACTAAATATTTATGCGCCTACCGAATGGCTCGAAACCGTAAGGGGCGTTGGCTATAGAATTAAAAAGTAATTGAAATTAACTACTAAACTTACTTTATTTATTACCGGATCTAAACTTGCAATTGTAGGTCTGTTCATCCTGTTACTTCCTTTTTTAATTGCGCAAATTGCATCTAATTACACCAATTTCTCTCTTAGGAACCAACAGAAAAAGGTTATCCAGAACATTAACAGTAAGGGAATTGACACTTATCTGGAAGGCGAGGAGAGCTATGGAAGCTATACCATGCTTAAAGATGAATACATTGCACTCGAAACAGCAGCTCCAAACCTTCGGTTAGATACCATACGCGATACCAGGAGAATTGTAGACCAGGATACCCTCGCTTACCGTGTGCTCAGCTTTACCTTCACCAAGAATAAAAAAAACTACCTTTTAGAAATTGGAAAAACAACAGCAAGTATTAACCTTTACAATGACGCCCTGCAGCGATTTGCGTTATATGTCCTCATTATACTTATTGCGCTAAGCATTATCATTGATTTAGTATTCACGCGCCAGTTAATTAAACCACTCGGCCGGATTATTAAATTGAGGCTGGCAAATACCAGGTTCCCTTTCAAGAAGAAACAGGTTTACATCAAAACCAGTACCCAGGATTTTAAATATCTCGATCATTCGCTCATATCATTAATGGATCAGATTAATGAAGCTTTTGAGAAAGAGCGAGAATTTACAGCCAATGCTTCGCATGAGTTTATGACGCCCATCAGTATTTTACAAAATAAGATGGAAAATTTACTCACCGAAGAATCAGCATCCGAAACAGTTCAGGAGCACATTGTTGATATGATGAAAACGCTTGAAAGACTAAAGAAAATTTCGCGATCGCTCCTTCTGATTTCCAGAATTGAAAACGAACAGTTTTCCAAACACGAACAAGTTGTGCCTGAAAAGCTCTTTGATGAAATTGTTGAGGAAATAGGCCACAGACTCGAAGAAAAAAACATCCGTATTGATGTTGACCTGAAACACCATAAAACACTGGACCGCATGAACCACGATCTGCTTTTCCAGCTTTTCTACAACCTCATTAACAATGCTATCAAGTTCAATAAAGAAAATGGTTACATACAAATCACCGACAGCATAGAAGGAAATCTTTATTTAATTGCTGTTACGGATAGTGGGCAAGGTATTAAAGCTGAGGAAATTCCACAAATTTTCGATCGCTTTAAAAAAACCGGACATGCTGAAAATGCGGGTTATGGACTCGGGCTTGCCATTGTTAAGAGCATTGGCAGCTATCTAAAACTAACGATTAAAGTTTCATCAACTGAACAGGAAGGCACTAGTTTTGTAATCGGTTTTAATAACAATATCTAAAGACTGGCATCTCAAATCCAGATTATATTGCCTGCAGCCACCGATTCAGTAGGCAGAAAATCCTTATATTGTGGCAAAATCACAATGACCCTAGTAAACAAACCAAATTTTCAAAAAGCTATCGCTTTTCTGCTAAGAAAAGAATGTATCATTGTTCTTTATGTTTTACTGGCCATTATAGCTGCTGGAAAACAATACCTGCACCATAGCTTTAACAATTACCTCATTTATAAATATGTTTTCTGGCATACCTTAGATGCTGAAAACCTTTACAACCAGTACCCGGAATACCTGGATAGTAACCATTACGGCCCGGTTTTCTCTCTATTCGTAGCACCTTTCGCACTGCTTCCCGATGGTTTGGGAACCCTGTTGTGGAATCTTGCTAATGTTGCTATTTTCCTATGGGGAGTTTATAGCTTGCCTGTCTCACCAAACAAGAGAACAATAATCGCCTGGATTTGTGCACATGAAGCTTTAACAGCCTTATTTAGCTTCCAGTTCAATATTGCGTTAACAGGACTTATTATCCTTAGCTTCTCCTATGCGGTGAAAAAGAAAGAAGTTCAATCTGCATTTTTTATTGCCTTAGGTACATTGATCAAATTATACGGTATAGTAGGCCTTGCCTTTTTCTTCTTTACCCGGAATAAATTCAAATTTATTATTGGCGGAATTGCAGCCTTTCTGGTGTTGTTTGCTTTGCCAATGGCCATTTCATCCCCTGCCTTCATTGTACAAAGCTATAGCGACTGGTACCAGTCATTGGCACATAAAAACTCCTTAAATGCATCTTTAACCTCCTTTCAAGACATCTCATTAATGGGCATGGTGCGTAGAATCTCAGGAGATGTAACCATTCCTAACGGGCCGTTTTTACTTGCCGGGCTTCTGTTATTTGCCTTACCTTATATCCGTATCAGGCAATATAAAAATTTAGGATTTCAACTTATGCTGCTGGCCTCAACCCTAATTTTTACAGTTATTTTCAGCAGCGGTTCCGAATCGCCAACATATATTATTGCCTTTGCAGGGGTAGCCATATGGTTTATTGTTCAACCCAATCCAAAATCAGCATGGATAATAGCATTGTTTGTTTTTGCTTTTTTGCTGACCAGTTTATCACCTACCGATATCTTTCCACGTACCCTGAAAGAATTTATTCGGCTAAATTCGCTTAAAGCACTGCCATGTGTGCTCATTTGGCTAACTTTGATTTATCAAATGCTCAAAGAAGATTTTGGAACTTACCAGATTACCGATAAATGAACAAATTAGTCTCCATAGTTATTCCTGCCTATAATGAGGCCGATAATATTTTTGTAATCGCAGAAAGCATTAAGGGCGTATTTGCTACTCTTAACTATAACTACGAACTGATTTTAGTAGATGATGGCAGTGCAGACCATACACTCGAAAAAATAAAGGCATATGCAGCAACAGCTGATAATATCTTTTTCCTGGAGTTTTCTAAAAACTTTGGGCACCAGCTGGCAGTAAAAGCCGGTATGGACCACGCCTATGGCGATTGTGTAATCTCTATGGATTGTGATATGCAACACCCTCCGGAACTGATTCCGCAAATGCTTGAAAAATGGGAAGCAGGCTACGAGGTGGTATATACCATCAGAGAAGATGACAAGAACCTCTCCAAAGGAAAAAGAAGTTCCTCCAGTTTGTTTTACAAACTGCTAAACTGGCTCTCAGACATTGAACTGGAATCTGGGGCAGCTGATTTCAGGCTACTCGATCAGAAAGTAATTAACGTATTTCGCAACTTTCAGGAAAACGAACCTTTCTTACGGGGATTGGTAAAATGGTTAGGTTTTAAACAGTATGCCATTAAATATAATCCTGCTGCACGGTTTTCTGGTAAAAGCAAATACACCATTAAAAAGATGTTCAGACTGGCATTGCATGGGGTGACTTCATTTAGCATCAAACCACTTTACTCTGCAGTATATCTGGGCTTTATCCTTTCTTTTGCTTCAGTACTGTACGTCCCTTATGTATTATACGCCTTTTTAAATCATGTAGAAGTTTCTGGTTGGGCCTCCGTGATCATGACCATTGTCTTTTTTGGAGGTTTGCAATTGATTATTCTCGGCATCATTGGTATCTATGTAGGCAAAATGTTCATGCAGAGCAAAAACCGTCCAAATTACATTATCCGTTCAACCAATATTCAAGGTAAATAAATGGTATTACTGAGTTTTGATATAGAAGAGTTTGATATGCCATTTGAATACGGCAAAGAGATAACGTTTGAAGATCAGATTGCGATTTCCCGCGCAGGCACCATCGCTATCCTTGATCTCTTAGACCAATACCAGGTTAAAGCTACCTTTTTCTGTACTGTTACTTTTGCCGAAAACATCGCTGATTTAATTAAAAGGATCATCGAAAGCGGGCATGAACTGGCTTCGCATGGCTATTACCATTCGGATTTTAAACCAGAACACCTGCTACAATCAAAGCTTAAACTTCAGGAATTATCCGGAGTAGAAATTATAGGTTACCGCATGGCGAGAATGATGCCTGTAGATGAAAAAGAAGTTCAGAAAGCGGGATATATTTACAATACCTCGATTAACCCTACTTATTTACCCGGTAGATATAATAACTTTAACATTTCCAGAACCTTCTTCAAAAAGGATCAGGTATTACAAATCCCTGCATCAGTAAGTCCGCTGATTAGGTTTCCTTTGTTTTGGTTATCCTTTCATAATTTACCACTCAGTATTTACAAATTTTTGGCCAGCTGGACTTACAAAAAAGACAGGTACCTGAACATTTACTTTCACCCCTGGGAATTCACCGATCTGGATGATGTTGAACGTTTTGGTTTCCCGGGATACGTTCGAAAAAATACAGGAATAAAAATGATTAAACGTATGGAACAATTAATCGCCTGGATGAAAGCTAAAGGCTATCCCTTTGGTACTTTTCAGGAGTTCATTCGCAACATTTAAACCTGTTAATTCAGAACTGAAAACGGCCAACTGAGCACTGTATTATTTATAACTTTCAGCAAGCTTTAATGCCTGATATGCATTTACTACACCTCCGCTAACGCAGATATCAGAAAAAAGCACCTTTACAGTTTCATCCTTTTCGTTCTTATATTTGATTTTGTGGTTCACTTTACTTACCGATTTCATTATAATTTCGCGTACCTGGTCCGGCTTCAAATGAGGATAATAACTTAAAATCAAAGCCGATAATCCAGCCACAACCGGCGATGCCATACTGGTGCCATCAAGTTCTTCGTATTTACCTTCAGGAACAGTGGAGTTGATCAGGAAACCCGGGGCAAAGACATCTACATTATACTTGCCATAATTTGAGAAGTCGGCCTTTAAGTTATCATCGTCTTTGTATGCGCTTGCGCCTACTTCTATCCAGTTACTGGCATGCGGCAGACTATACTTGGCAGAATCTAATGGAGCAGGTTTAATGATTGAATTTCGCTCCAGTGGTGGCCGCATACCCATTCCATTTTGGTTAATCGGGCGTGGAGGTGTAAAATCTGGCTTAAAAGGTTTTTTATGGGCTTCTTTGTACGCTTCTGCCTCCTTACTATCAAAATATTTGTTCGGAAAGTTCTCTTCAATATCGTTGTTCTGATTGTCGTTACCAGCTGCATGTACCAAAAGTACGCCTTTGCTTTCCGCATACTTTATGGCTTCATCCACCACCTTTTTATCCCATTTATAGGCTTTTCCAAAGCTCATATTTACCACCTTAGCACCATTATCAACAGCATATCTGATGCCATTGGCCACGTCCTTATCTCGTTCATCTCCTGTTGGAACTACCCTGATGGCCATAATTTCTACATTATTGGCCACTCCTGATATGCCCAAAGAATTGTTTCTGTTTGCGCCAATAATACCGGCAACATGCGTACCGTGCATTGCATCCGGTCCTTTAACATCATTATTACCATAATTTCTCTGGTTAGCATTGGCGTAGTCATCGCCAACCAGCTCTGCTCTCGGATCGTATTTAGGATTCAGGTTATATTTCAGCATCGCATCATACTGATCATATCCATCCTTAATGCTTTTATAAAACTTCTCTATGGTTCCTTCTTCTTTTGTACCTTTCTTGATGATGGTTTTTACATATTCCTCATCTTCATTATCCGGAACATATTTGTCAATATCCTCTAAGCTTGCTACGGGTTTGTTATTAATCTTCGCCACAGAGTCCATTACCTTTTTAATGGCAATCAATACAGGAAAGGTCTTACTGGCATCTTCATATTTTTTACCAAAATCGCCAACCATTTTTTTATATAGCCTGTATTCCTCTTTCTGTGCACTATCTAAAGGAGTTAAATTGGTTGTAGATTGATATTTAGGCGTATAAATCCTGAGCAATCTTACCAATTCTAAATTATCAAACTGTAAATTTCCTTTTTTCGAACCGATAAAATTCCAGCCGTGTACATCATCTATGTAGCCATTTCCATCGTCATCTATGCCATTGCCCGGAATCTCTTTCTTATTGGTCCACAGCACATCTTTTAAATCTTCATGCTGAATGTCTACGCCGCCATCAATTACTGCAACAATAATCTTTTCCTTAGGCTTTTTATCCTTTAAAATCTCCCGGTAAGCTTTTTCAGTGCTTATTCCAAAATAGCCGCTTTCTACCAGATCCAGATTAAACCAATTGGCCGGGAGCTGCACTTTTTTACTTTGCCCAAAAACAAGGGTTTGGAAGCCCAGTAAAAACACCAGAAGTATTATCTTTTTTAAATCCTTATTCCACATAACATCATGTACGTATAAATACAATAATACGGTTTTATTGCCTCTGGGCTGAAAAATTTAGCATTTTTTAACATGGATTTAGGTTTCATGCAGATACTTCTTGCTAATGGTTAATATTTAGTCGTTAGTACATAAAGCAGATGCCTTTCCCTGCCATCCCCTTCTCAACATACGCTAAGCTGAAAGCAGGCGCAGTTAAACAATTCACCAATTAAACATTCATGGCGCAACCACTAGTCAACGCTATTAAATCGTTTTACTATCCATCACAATTGATACAATTGCGGGGTAAGGGAGGTTCATAATCTTTTTCGAAAAACAGTAGATTTGCATTAACCTACGGAAATTCTAATCATGAAAAAGTTTTTTTACGCCTTATTCTCTCCCCTGTTTTTCTTTCTTCTTACCATCAATGCTACGCAGGCACAGCCGATCAAACAACCGGTAGATTATGTTAATCCATATATTGGGAACACCAGTCATTTACTTGTTCCAACCTATCCTACGGTACACTTACCCAACAGCATGCTTCGTGTATATCCCGAGCGGGAAAGTTTCACCAGCAATACCATTAATGGCTTACCGCTTATAATTACCAGCCATAGGGGAAGTTCCGCCTTTAACCTTAGCCCCTTTCAGGGCGAACAAAAAGACATTAAAAACACGATACGCTATGGCTATGATAACGAAGTAATAAAACCTTATTACTATGAAGTAGATTTGGATGATTTCGGTATTAACGTAAAATTTGCACCTTCACATCAATCCGGACTTTATGAACTTAACTTCAGTCGAAATCACCTTCCACCGTATTTAATTTTTAATACCAGAGATGGTGAACTTTCGGTTAATCAAAATCAGGTAAGTGGTTTTCAAAAATTAAATAACAATACCAAAGTATACATTTACCTCGAAACAGATTTGCAGCCCGTTGAATCCGGAACGCAGTCAAATGAGTCGATTGATTCAAAAAACAAATCTGCAGTTGGGCGTAATGCTTATCTGGTGCTTAAATATCCTGTTAGCACTAAACAGGTAAAGGCACGCTATGGAATCTCTTTCATCAGTGTAGAACAGGCCAAAAACAATCTCCGCAGGGAAATAAAGGACTATAATCTAACAGTCCTTTCACAAAAAGGCAAAGCAATCTGGAATGCCACCCTTGGAAAAATTAAAGTAGAAGGGACAGATGAAACGGCTAAAACCATCTTCTATACTTCACTCTATCGCACATACGAGAGGATGATCAATTTATCTGAGGATGGAAAATATTTTAGTGCTTTTGATGGAAAAATTCACCATGACAATGGCACTCCTTTTTTTACCGACGATTGGATTTGGGATACTTATCGGGCTACTCATCCGCTTCGCGTGATAATAGAACCTCAAATGGAGGGCCATATGATTAATTCTTATCTGCGTATGGCCCAGCAAATGGACGATCATTGGATGCCAACTTTCCCCGAAGTGACGGGAGATAGCCGACGGATGAATAGCAACCATGGTGTCGCAACAATTATTGATGCTTACAATAAAGGCTTAAGATCGTTTAATTTAGCGGATGCATATCAGTATTGCAAAGCTGGTATAACCGAAAAAACGTTGGCGCCCTGGTCAGGTAAAAAGGCCGGAGTTTTAGATCAGTTTTTTAAAGACAATGGGTATTTCCCGGCATTAGCTCCCGGCGATAAAGAAACGGCGCCAGAGGTTCATGACTTTGAGAAACGCCAGCCAATTGCTGTAACCTTAGGTACTGTTTATGATGAATGGTGTTTAGGCAACATCGCTTTACAATTGGGCAAAACCGATGAGGCCAAACATTTTCTGGATAAAAGTTTAAGCTATCATACGGTATTTAATCCCAATACGAAATTCTTTCATCCGAAGGATGCCAGTGGAAAATTTATAGAGCCCCTTGATTATCGCTTTTCTGGTGGATTGGGCGCCAGAGAAACGTATGATGAAAATAATGGTTGGCTATATCGCTGGGATGTATTGCATAATGTTGGCGATTTAGTAGAAATGATTGGTGGCAAACAAGCTTTTGTTGATGAACTGGAAAAAATGTATAATACGCCACTGGGCAAAAGTAGGTTTGATTTCTATTCGCAGTTACCGGATCACACGGGCAATGTTGGACAGTTTTCGATGGGGAACGAACCCGCCATGCATATCCCCTATTTATATAATTATGCTGGTCAGCCCTGGCGCACCCAAAAAAGGGTTCGCAGCTTACTGGCACAATGGTTCCGTAACGATGTAATGGGAATACCAGGCGATGAAGATGGCGGTGGTTTAACTTCTTTCGTTGTATTCTCACAAATGGGTTTCTACCCGATGACACCCGGTTTACCCATGTACGTTATTGGCAGTCCGGCTTTTGAAAATGTTAAACTGGATATTGGAAATGGTAAAAAATTCGAGCTCTCTTGCTTAAACTATTCTCCAGATAATAAATATATCCAGTCGGCAAAATTAAATGGGCAGGTGTGGAATAAATCATGGTTCGCTCACGAGGATTTAATGAAGGGCGGAAAACTCGAGTTAGTAATGGGAAAAAGGCCAAACAAACAATGGGCCGCAGACGCAAAGGCTGTTCCCCCATCATTTAAAATGCCTGTTAAATAAGCTCAAAAATGATCATTTTTTGTTCATGAAATCTGTGGTACTTCTGTGTATCTTTGATTAACTAACAAAACAAACAATGAAAAAAATGAAATTATTTTTAATCCTATTTTGCCTGATCGGCTTGGTAGGTATTGCAAATGCACAAGGACAGGCGGCTACTACTGTTGCTGAATGGGAAAGAGCGAAAGCCTATACTAAAGAGTATTTAGACGCTATGCCCGATTCTGGTTATTCGCTAAAGCCTACGCCAGAAATGCGCTCTTTTGCAGAACAGATGCTTCATTTAACAGATGCCAACTATGGTTTTACCGCAGTTGCCACCGGAGAGAAAAGCCCATTTGCTTTAGGTCAGGTAGAAAAAATTGCTGATAAGTCTAAAGCAAATGTAATAAAAGAGGTAATGGCCGGATACGATTACGTGATTGCAGGGCTAAAAAAAGTCACAGCCGCACAGATGAATGAAAAAGTAAAGTTCATGGGGCGTTTTGAAATGACAAAGGAAATGGTATTTGTAAAAGATTTTGAACATCAAACCCATCACCGAGGTCAGGCTACAGTATACCTTCGCCTGGCAGGTGTAAAACCACCGCAAGAAAAACTCTTTTAATTGGGGGATGGGTTGCTGGTTATGTGTTATGAGCCTGGTCGGTTAAACCAATGCAGCATCACACGCAACTTGCAACCCGTTTTTACCATGCAGCCCTAATTTTTATACAGAGAACTTAAAGGTTATTAGTTGTAAAGGATTCATGCCCTGTCCAAGAGACACAGCTAATAAAAATTTAACCACCTAAGACATCTAAGGCCAGCTAAGTTTGCAACCCAGGCTATTCCTATTCCCAATTCCCTTTTTCTTGTGTTTTGAGCGGATAGCGTTTAGAAGTTAGGCTAATAGTCCCGTAACTCATAACACGTAACCACAACTCATTTACTGGTGGTTCTTGAGCCATTCCAGCCTACGCTGATCAGCCAGGTGCTTCACTTTAAAGTTTTCAAATTTAGCTTCAAAACCATTACCATCCGGACTTGCGGCCATTAAACCAACCATCACTGGTGCATTGTCTTGGAGCGGAGCATTTCGGGTCATGATGTAATTTTTATCATCCAAAGAATAAAAAATTTCTACCGCATCGAGTCTGCGTACTACTTTAATCCAGATAAAGGGTGGTACTTTTTCTAAAGTTAAAACGCTCCAATCACTTTTTTCGTGGGTAACTACTGTGCTTACATTGAACTTTCCATCTACAAACTCGACACCGGTTTTGATATAATTTTTGTGGTCGGTGCGTATCATCAATCCCATTTGGTCGAAACGCGCCTTGTAAGCTCCTGTTAGTTTTACCTTCGCCTCAAACTCACCGCCATAAGTAGTGTAGTAAAAGGGAGCATCATCTACCGTAAAGCCATAGTGCGAAATACGCCAATAATCACTGTTAGGCGTGACCTGCATAATGAGGCTGTTATTTTTAATTTGCCACTGCTCCGGTTCATTAAACCATTGCATTTTCTCTAAACTTTGTGCTTTTATTACATTAAAACTGAACAATAAGCCCAGTGCAAAAAAGAGTTTCTTCATTTTAGTAAATTTAATTGTTGAATGCTGACCTGGCCCAATCACAGGTAAACATAGGGGCAAAAGGAATTTATTTTCACCGAACATTATTTTAGCAAATCACCATTCAACTTTTGTAAGTTCGCAAAGTTATTTACTGATTAAACTAAATTCAATGGTGATAAATAACCATAAACCATATAGATAAATGAGAGATTTGCTCGATATTAAACTCTTGTCTCAATCTTTTGAAGCAAGTTCCAATCCGGAGCAAAAACTGGAAAACTGCAAACGCATTGCCCAGATGTATACCCGGCTGGAAAATTGCCTGAGTGTACTCAGCGATATGAAAGCCAGAAAAAGTTTTATTTACTATGGCCCTATTGCTACCGAAATTGGCCTGAATCCTCAGGAAACTGAGATTAAATCCATTTGGGAAGACGAGTTACTGAACAGGGTACATCCTGATGATTTACAAAAGAAATACAGGCTGGAGTTTCAGTTTTTCCGATTGATAAACGCTGTTCCGCCTTCGGAGCGAACAGATTACCAAGTAATTACCAAGCTTAGAATCCGCAATAAAGAAGGAAAATACATCGTTATTAAACACCGTTTGCTCTACATCGATAGCTCCGAAGATGGAAGTATTTGGTTAGCGCTTTGTCTGTACAATGTGATTTATGATCACCCGGACTTTAATATCCCTCAAGGTGTAATTGTGAATATCAAAACCGGAAAAATAATTGACAACAATCAGCAACGTTTTAACGACATCTTATCTGATCGGGAGAAGGAAATTTTACAGCTGATTAAACATGGCCGCAGAAGTAAAGAAATAGCCGATAAACTGAAATTGAGTATCAATACCGTAAATCGCCACAGGCAAAATATTTTCCAAAAGCTGAATGTTACGAATGCCTTAGAGGCTTGCAGGATTGCAGAAACAACGGGTTTGCTGTAATGGAGTAACTTTAACAGGAAGATTCTGATATTAAAATTAGCACCATCAGTTTATTTACAAAACCGAATATAACCCGGCAAAATATGGGGGTCATATTCGGTCATTGTGCTAACCAGTTTCCCTCAGGAAAAGCGCCAGCTAAATTCACTATGTTTATTTTACTGTCCAATAAGGAGAGTCTACCCTCGCAGTTAAGAGGTAATCCTCAATCGTCTTCACAATATCAGGATGAGCAGCGGCCACATCTTGAGTTTCGCCGATATCGTTTTTAAGGTCGTAGAGTTCTAGTTTGTGATGCCTCTTTACCCCTTTCCATCTCCCGTAGCGTACGCCTTGTTCAAACCCTAATTCAAAAAATTCCCAGTATAAAAAACGGTCTTTTTTAACCTTTTCGCCTTTTATGGCCGGATAGATACTTGCACCATCAGTTTTAAATCCGTTTGTTTTACCTGCCAGTTCGGCAAAGGTTGGCATGATATCAGGGAAATATCCTGGAACATCGCTTACTTTTGGGGCATTTTTCACAAACGGAGCCCATGCAATAAAGGGAATTCTAATTCCTCCATCATACATATCTCTTTTATATCCCTTGAGCTTCCCGTTCGAATCAAAGAATTCAGATACTGCTTTCAACTGGCTGGTGGGTTCTGATCTGGGGCCGTTATCCGAGGCAAAAAAGACAATCGTATTCTCTGAAAGGCCGCTTTTAATCAGATAATCTTTTACTCTTCCTACGGCCTGATCCAGGTAGTAAACCATGGCTGCATAAGTCTTCATATCTTCAGGCCAGTCTTTATTTTTATAAATGGCCTGATCCGGTACATCCAATGGTGAATGTGGATTATTATAATTCAGCATTAAGAAAAAAGGCTTTTCGCTGTTTTTCTGCGTTTCCAGGTAGGCAAGCGCTTCATCTGTACAAATGTTGGTTTCATAATAGCCCTTTCTGGCATTCGTATTGGGTTCTACCGGCAAAAGCTTTCCGTTCACGTAACGGTGGTCCGGCCAGTAGGTACTGGCATAAGTTTCGGGGATGTTAATCAGCCACCCTGAAAACTTGTCGAAGCCTCTTTGCAATGGCGTAGCTAAAGAATCGTAGCCATCAACATGCCATTTCCCCACAAGTGAGGTATTGTACCCGGCATCTTGAAGCAGGTTTCCAATTGTATAGTCTTCCCTGGTGAGGTTAGCCCTGTACACTACATTTTTCCCTTTCCTGCCTGCAATTCCACCTTGCTGGGTTGCATTGCCCCTAATGGTAGCATGACCGGTATTCAATCCTGTAAGGATAGAACCCCTTGATGGTGAGCAAACCGGAGCACCCGCATAAAAATCGGTAAACCTTGTTCCTTCGTTGGCCAGCTTATCAATATTGGGTGTAAGGATTTGCTTTTGCCCATAAACACCCACATCACCATAGCCCAGGTCATCTGCCAGAATAAAAACAATGTTGGGCTTTTGCCCTGGCTTACGCTGAGCAAATGTTGCTTCCTTACAGAGCAAAAGTAAGGCAATCATGATTAAACTTCTTCTCATCATTTTTTCAATCGAGATCAATTCTCTTTATAAATGTAAATTAATTGTAGCCCGGGTTCTGAATATACAGACCTGGCACCGTCTGAATTTCTGATGCAGGTACAGGATAAATCACATAATTAGGCACCACCTCGTTAATCTTCGTAATAGCATCTGCAATCCTCCAGGCATTCATCTGCGAAACCGCCAGTCCTTCACGTACCAGGTCGTTCCATCTTAACCCTTCCCCTAAAAATTCTCTTTGCCTTTCCTGCATCAAAACAGGGATCGTTACATTTGATAAAGCGCCAACTCCTGCCCTCGCTCTTACTCTGTTTACACTGGCATCAACATCTGATTGGGTGCCCGCGGCGCCATGCAGGATACATTCTGCCTTCATCAGCAACACATCTGTATAACGTAAAACTATAAAATTAATCGGCCAATCTCTTCCTGAAAGACCTTTTTTGGCTACATCGATATATTTCTTAATAAAAGGCCCTGCCGCGTAGGTTGTTGCCACATTGAAAGGATATCTAAGATCAGTTCCGCTTACCGTATTGGTTGTATAGGAGCTCACCAAGCTCTTCGAAACAGGAAAGGTACTTGCCCCATAACCATTTCCATAGCTGTTAGAGATTCCATTACTGGTCCAATAAGCTACAGGTACCAGATGAGAAGGGAAACCTGCACCGTTTAAACTCGAAGCAAATTGTATATCGAAAACAACCTCACTATTATTTTCATTGGTGTAAGAAAAGATTGAGGTATAACTTGTGGCAAAACTATACGGGCTCCCCGTAAGTACGGCATCAAACAAAGTGGCCGCCTTATCGTATTCATTACTATTTAGCCCAGGGCCATTTATGCCGTAGGTAGGTCCCGACTTAGTTAAATAAACCAATCCCAATAATCCTTTTGCGGCATAAGAAGTTGGTCTTCCCAAATCAGTTCCGGTAAAGGTGGGTGGCAAATTGGCTGCGGCATATTGCAAATCAGATTCTATAAGCGCATACACATCCGCAACCGGGCTTCGGGGGATAGTAGCCACTTCTGCAGCGCTCTTCACGGTCGAAATTAATGGAACCGATCCGAAAGTCCTCACCAAAGAAAAGTAATAAAATGCCCTCAAGAAGCGTACCTCAGCAGCATAACGCGTGGCATTTGCAGCGGTTAGCACACTCCCTTTGGTTTCTAATGCAGCCAAAACCGTATTTGCATTGTAGATTCCATTGAAATTGGCTTTCCATGCTGTTGCAATAAACCCTGTAGTGGTAATACTGGGTGTAAAATTATTTATGCCATCCCAGTCCCGGTTTCCATCGGAGGTTGCGTTGAGGTTATCGCTCCGCATTTCGCTGAGCCACAGCGCCTGACTGGGGTAGTTGCTCAGTTGCGAATAAACGCCGTTTACTGCCTGGAGAAAATCGTTGTTATTGGTAAAGAAATTATCCGTAGCTAAACTCGATTCAGGGGTTTGATTTAATTGTTTTTCGCAACTGCTTAAAATCAGCAATATGGAAAACAGGGTTAAGTATATTTTCGTTTTCATCTTATTTACTAAAAGCCAATGTTTATACCAATAGAGGCTGTTTTACTTAATGGTGCAGAACCGTAATCACCAGATATCGCGTAGCTTGCATCGCCGCTTACATTGGTATTCTGCGCTTCGGGATTCGCCCCACCTTTATATTCATCATGCGAGAAATAGTTTTCCAATGCCACAAATATCCGTGCAGAAGAAATACCACGGTTTCTGATTAATCCCTTCAGGTTGTACCCAAGCGTGATGTTTTGTACCCTGAAGAAATCACTGGAATAAACCCAATCGGAGGTTACATGAGGATAAGTATAGGTGGCTCCCAGCTTGCCTCTGGGTGCTTCCGGATCGGGGTTTGCAGCCGTCCAGCGGTCTCTCCAAATACCGAGAACATTGGCTGTAGTACTACCTGAAAAGTCGATTGCACGCCCCAGATAGGATAATATTGAACCTCCATGCTGACCATACAATTGTATACTCAGGTCAAAATTTCCATACTTAAAGTTGTTGGTCCAACCCCAGGTATATTTGGGAGAAGGTTGCCCGCCTACAACCCGGTCTGCCGAACTGATTTTTCCATCACCATTGGTATCAGCATATTTCGCATCTCCAGCTTTTTGTCCGGATACCTTTGCTACAGCTGGATTGGCTATATCAGCAGCGGTTAAAATCCCATCTGTTTTGGTGATGTAATAGCTGAATGCCGGGAGACCCTCTCTCAACAAGTATGGCGCATTACTGCCACTATAAGCCGAAGCAATTTCAATATCGGCATGTGTAGGACCAAGATCGGTTACGGTATTCTTGTTAAAGGCAATATTTGCATTCATTGACCAACTAAATCTGGCCGTTTTTACGTTTACAGTATTCAGTCCGAACTCCAGGCCTTTGTTTACCACCGCACCGATATTTTGCAAACTGGTACTGAAACCACTGGCAGATAGCACTGGCAAGTTGAGCAGGAGATCGGTATTCTTTTTATGATAGGCATCAAAAGTAAAATTGATCCGGTTGGCCAAAAGGCTTAAATCAATACCCAGATCGTAAGTATTGGATGTTTCCCATTTCAAGGCCTTGTTTGCCAGACCTGATACTACTTGCCCTGTTGCTGTTGTTGGTGTGTTTCCACCAAAAACATAATTCGAATTGACCAGGGTACTGATGGCATTGTAGTCGCCAATATTGTTATTCCCAGATTTACCCCAGCTCAACCTCAGTTTTAACTCACTGATGGCCTTAACATCTTTGAGAAAAGATTCTTCTGAAATTTTCCAACCCGCAGATACCGAAGGAAAAGTTCCCCAACGATTTTCGGAACCAAATTTAGAAGATGCATCCCTTCTAATGGTTCCCGATAAGAGATATTTATCTTTATAAGCATACTGTAACCTGCTATAATAAGAAAATAAGGTGTTATTGGCCGCAGTTGAAGTTCCGGTTGTTGTTACACCTGCTGAGTTGGCAATGGCATTACTTAATGTCTTGATGATATCGTTAGCAAAACCTCCTGCTGTGGCAAGACTTACACCTTCTGTATGTACAATATTATAAGATACTCCGGCAATAGCAGAAATTTTGTGAACTCCAGCAATTGTTGTACTGTAATTGAGGGTGTTCTCATTTAAAAAGTTTTGTTTCTTATTTACGAGGTAAGCACCGGTAGAATAAAGGCCAGGGTTTGTTAACAAGGCCGATGCCGCACCAACAGTAACCTGATCGGATGTATATCTTGATGTATTTCTATCTACATTATCATAGTTTACACTTGACCTAAGTGACAGGCCTTTAACAATTTGATAATCGGCATAAATTGAAGCCAGTAACCTGGATGTTTTAACCTTATTGATAGCCGTTTCTAAATAGGCATAAGGGCTGATCAGCCTTGGACTTGCCCAGGTATAAACGCTGTTTCCATAAGCTCCTGAATTGAGTCCGGCCGAGCTTTCAACAATTGGAACCATTTGCAGCGCATTCATCAGCTGATTATCCTTCCCTTCTCCTGGAGGTGCGTTGTTGATGGAATAGGATGGTGCAAGGTTGATCCCAAACTTAAGTTTTTTACTGGCATTGGCTTCTACATTGGCCCTTAAACCATAGTTTTTAAAGTTAGAGTTAATCAGGGTGCCGTTTTGGTTAAGTACATTGCCAGAAATAAAATAGTTCACATTTTCAGAACCCCCACTTGCCGAAACCTCATAGTTTTGATAGAGTGCCTGTGTGTAAATGGCATCTTGCCAGTCTACATAATCCAATCCCGGATGACCGGGCTGTGCCCACCGGGGGTCGGTCATGTAAGTGGTATTAATGGTACCGGCAGTCAGACCTAAAATTGCCGCTCTTTCGGCATTGGTTTGGCTAGCGGTTCTACCCGTACCGGAAGCTACCCATGCAGCATTAGCCAGCTCTGTAGCCTGTGCAACCCACTCATCAGCACTTAACATATCAATTTTCCGGGCTACCGAACTGATACCTGCATTGGCATTCACGCTAATTCTGGGCTTCCCGGCCACACCTTTTTTGGTGGTAATAATTACTACTCCATTGGCTGCACGAGAGCCGTAAATTGCTCCCGCAGCAGCATCTTTTAACACCTGAACACTTTCAATATCGTTGGGATTTAGGTTATCCAACGGACTATTCGAAATCCCGCCGGCACCATTTTGACTGGCTACATCTAAGGGGAAACCATCAAGCACATAAAGTGGTTCGTTACCCGCTGTGATGGAACCCGCGCCACGCACCTGAATACTTAAGCCTGCCCCCGGCGTACTGCTTTGCTGCCGAACCTGAACACCGGCCATCTGTCCGATAAGTGCCTGCTCAACCCTTGCAATTGGCTTTTCTTCAACAGCTTTTGCATTAAAAGAAGCCACCGAACCCAAAACCTCACTCTTTCTCTGGGTTCCGTATCCTACAACTAGGACTTCCTCCAGACTACTTTGATCAGGGTCTAGCTTTACGGTTAGTATCTCGCCTTTATAAACCAGCGCTTTTGTTTTATAGCCTACATAGCTAAAAATCAGGGTAGGCTCCGTCAAGTCTGTAGTCAATTGAAATTCGCCATTGGTGTTGGTTGATACAACCAGCGCTGTTCCTTTAACCCTGATACTTACACCAGGTAAAGGGAGGTTTTTTTCGTCAGTAACCTTCCCTTTTATTGAAGTTGCTAAAGTTGCGCTTTTTATTACTTCAGTATGAGATGGGAAATAACTATTTTCTACTTTGTTATTTTCCTTTACCAAAGCCTGTGAGGTTGCAGGAATGAATAAGATACCCGATAATCCAGTCAGTAAAAAAATATTAAACAAAGGTATGTTTTGCGAGCCCTTCCAGGACTTTCCGCTTATTTTCATAATTTGTATGGTTTTATGCCAATCATGAAATTGCAACAAGGTTCAGTTGTCTGAAGAATTCCCCCGTAAAATTCATAATTTTAGCATGATCATTGAATAAATTGACCGGAAGCAACGCCAATTGATCTCCGGTTAATGGTCAAAATGGGGAGAGTGCAGCAATGCATTTTCCCTATTGTATTTTAAGTAAATTGTCCGCTTTGTACGCTCCTTTCTATAACTCAGTATCTTGTTATCTTAATTGATATCTTCATAAAACGTTTAAACATTTATTTCTTTAAGCTGATTATTGCCAGACAACCGGATTACTCCGTGAAAAGATCATACAAAAAACGATCCCATCTCCGGGTATACAGCATGAATCAACAACAACAACCAGAAATATTAGAGCGAATGTCTTGGAGCGAAATAAAGGGAGAGACAAATGTTTCGGCAGTCATAATATATAAAGTCTATCGTATTAGTAGACAAAACTATATTATCTTACCATGCCAGACAAACATTTAACAAAAATTACGACTTTGATAATTTTTAAAGCTCCGGTAACGATGGCGTAAAAAAATATGCGTATAAAAATTATGCTATTTATAAATTGATCAGCACGCTATCTTGTCGCCTTAATTTCGTATTTTAGTAAAAGTAAGTCGCAATGAAATTTTTGATGATCAATATTGAGCTGATTTGATCTTCGAAAAGCCCTCCAACTTAAGAAAATACAGCACTCAAGTCAAGGTCAAGTCAAAGCCAGGTCAAAGCTAAGTCAAGGTCAGGTCAAGGTTACAACCATTGCTCATTAAGGGTTAATTCATAGTAATCACTTACCTGTTCCAGCAAGCTAACAGTTCCCATTAATATATTCATAAACTCAAAAGTCGCATTTAACCCCTTAACTTGTCGTTTTTACAGGCTTTTAGATAGCTGCCATCCCCTTACCTTTGAGTATACTAAATCAGAAAAACAATATGTCAACTCAAATCTTTGTAAACCTATCGGTTAAAGACCTCAATAAATCTGTGGAGTTCTTTACCAAACTGGGATATACTTTTAACCCACAATTTACCGATGAAAAAGCAACCTGCATGATCATCAGTGATACGATCTACGTGATGCTACTAACCCGATCCTATTTTCAAACCTTTACAAAAAAAGAAATTACAGATGCCCACAAAGCGGTTGAATGCTCCATCGCCTTATCTGCCGACAGTAAAGAAGCTGTTGATGAAATGGTAGCTAAAGCAGTTGCTGCTGGTGCCAATATTCCTAATCCGGCTACCGATTATGGCTTTATGTACCAACACAGCTTCGATGATCTGGATGGCCACCACTGGGAATATGTATGGATGGATCCTAATGGTATGCCTGAACAACAGGGATAACAAATTTGTACTAACTGCTACCCCTTAGGTTAAAAACAAAGGGATTATTACCACGCGGCAATAAATGAAAGGTGCTGTCTGACTAAGTTGGGCGGCATTTTTTACACGTGCATCGTTTATAAGAAACCACTTAACTTAAACCCCTGGAACGCTTATTATTGTTAATGAATATCTGCAATAAGCCGCTCATGTTTTCTGATAAGTAGAACACTAAAAAATACCGATAGTAACATTAGCACGGGTGTATGGTCATCTATCGGACAATTAACCAAAGCGGTAATGGTTACCATTGTCCCCGTTGTTGCTCCATCTACCGTACAGCCGCTACCCAATGGAGAGCCGTAGGTAATTGTTGCTTCACAGGTTCCAGTTCCTTGTTTATAGCTTGTGTTGAGCGAATAGTGCCGTGATGATGTCGCATCAATAAACTGAAAATCGGTAAAAACTCTTTCTGCACCGTTATAGTAAATGATACAACCATAGGGAAAATCATCTGCAGCTTTGAGCTTTTGAATACTTAAAATAAAAATTGCAGTGATAGCAAATGCTTTTAGGATGAATTTGAGCGTCATAATAAAATGATAGTAACGGCATATATTTTTAAATAAAAGCGCTAATCATCATAATTCTCAAATAAAAAAACTGGAGATAGGCTTTTACACAAAGGAAACAATCATTTCAAATCAAATGTTTTGTAAAAAACACAAAAAAATAAAGAAATAATCCAATTTAACTCACAAAAAACAACCAACACAAACGAGTTAACTAAGATTAACAGAATCTAAATATAAAATTAACAACACATTAAGGCTTTTAACAAAAAAGGTAAGCATCAAAACAAAAATCAGGATATTTTTTTTCATCGGTATTTAAAAAAGACAAAAATATTGCAACCATAACTATCAGTTTTGCTGGTTTATGTCAATAAGTACATTTTGATGAGCCAAATAATGTCCGATATTATATGCAGTGTGTTTGATATACTGAATCTATAATCTTCCTGCCAGCATTAGCCCGGTAGTACCTGATTGATAGAATGGCATCAGGCTAAAGCCGCTCCTTTTCTTTACATTAAAAACTCCTTTCATATAGGGATATATCAGGCAGGCAATTTTTGTAGAGGCAATACCGAAGCCCGCTCCTGCTACTACATCGCTGAACCAGTGCTTATTGTTGTACATCCTAAGTGCTCCTGTAGTTGTTGCTACAAAATAACCGGCATAACTAATCCAGGGGTTAACGCCTTTATACTCCTGGTGGAGAAATTCTGCTGCCATGAATGCAGAGGCCGTATGACCCGAAGGAAAGGAGTTTATTCCAGAAAAATCTGGCCTCATTCTCCCTACTCCCTGTTTAACGAGATGGGTTGATAATCCCATTATAGCAGAAGATGTTAAATACAACATGGAAGCATCGAATAAATTATGCTTACCCTTTAGACCCGATAAGTTAAGTGCATACACCGCTGCTGCTGGTGCGAGCTGCAAATAATCATCAACATGGGCAGCAAACCGGGGATGATCTTCCTGAAGTTCATCTTTGGTACTTAAATCAAGCTGCTTAAGGGCTCCATGGTCATAAACTGCAGCAAATCCATAACCGATAAATACGGCAGGGATGATAAAAGCCCTGGTATTGAATTTCCTTTTGGGTATATCATCGCCGGCGTACCAGCGACCGGTTGAATCGCCATTTACGCTACTTAACGAATCTTTTTGATTGTTTAACGAAGATATTACAGAGACCTGTTGAGCATGCACTGATATAATCATTGCACCCATCAACAATACCATTCCAAAAATCCTTTTCATAGTTTTAATTTCCATCAAAACTATGGCTGAATTTTGTAGCAATCCTGAAGTTAATCTACTGGTTTAAAATAAACTATAAAAAAATGTTTCCCTTCTTTAAACTCGTAAACAATATCAAAACTGTAAAGATTACATATTTGCTTAGTGATGGCCAGGCCAAGCCCCATTCCTTCCGATTCGGCTGATTTTGAAAAACGATCAAAATAGCCCGACTGCAATGCTCCATTTTTCCCGGTATTGGAAATGCTAAGTTTATCTCTGTTTAACCGGATAGAAATATCGCCGCCAGGCAGGTTATGTCTGATAGCATTGCCAACAAGGTTATTCAGCATAATATCGGCCAGATACCTGCTCATCTCTACCTGCTGATCTTCGAGTTTTGACTCCAAATGGAGGTTATTACGTTCAACAAGCTCCTGGAACTGGCTGATTTTGTTTACTATCAGTTCTTTCAGATCAAAGCGTTGAACATCTGCTATCAAATGATTTTCGATCTTAGCCAGTAACAGGAGCGATTGGTGAAGCCTGGAAAGTCGGCCTGTTGCCTGGTAAATATCTTCTAACAGTTCGCCCTGACGTTGAGTAAAAGATTCGGTTTGAAGCAGTGAATCCAATTTTGAATTGATCACAGCAAGGGGCGTCATCATTTCATGAGAGGCATTATCGGTAAAGCTTTTTAGCTCTTTGTAGTCTTGCTTCACCTTTGCGGCCATTTCATTTACCGATCGGTTAAGTTCATTGAACTCATCAATGGACGTTGGTTCTTCCTGAATATTCTCCATTTTGGCTACCTCAAAGCCTTTCATCCGCTTAAGTATGGTAAAGAAAGGTTTCCAGAGCCTGTTGAGGAGGAACCTGTTAACGAACAGGAGCGCAATTAACAATACCATGGTTACGCCGAGGGTAATCAGCAAAATAATTCTCACCAGATCTTCAGACTCAACTCTGGATTTGGTAATGGTAACCTGATACACCTGGTTATTAAGCACTACTGTAGTGATCAGCATCCTTCCCGGCTCTGCCTCTTTGCCTTTTGGATTGATATAAGTGGTATCGCTGAACACCCGGATATCGGTAGTGTCGCCATGAAAGGGTTTATAGGAAATTTGTTGATCAATGAAACTGGCCGGAAGCGGAAGCTTTTTATAAATAGCAGTGTACTGCCTGATTTCGTTCTCTTCTACCGCAAGATCGCGATCAAGCCTTTCGGTGAGGATAAAATGGATAAAAATATAATAAATAATCCCGGTGATGATTAATACAACCAGTGAGGTAACCAGGTTTACCCTATTGTATTTTACCGAAAGCCTCATAGATCACCAAATTTATAACCTATACCATAAACTGAACGCAAATAATCTGCTGCGCCTGCCTCTGTAAGTTTTTTCTTGAGGTTCTTTACGTGTGTGTAGATAAAATCAAAATCATCAGAAAGATCCATTTCATCTCCCCAAAGATGCTCGGCCATTGCATTTTTGGTTACCACTTTGTTTTTGTTAGAAAGGAAATAAACCAGCAAATCAAATTCTTTCTTCGTTAATGTCACCTGTTTATCACCAACGTAAATATTCATTGCAAATGCATCAACTTTGATTTCATTAAAAATGATAACATTATTTCCATCAAAATTCTTACGCCTGACAATGGCACTTACCCTTGCTTTTAACTCAGAAAGATGAAAGGGTTTCACCAAATAATCATCGGCTCCGAGGTCCAGTCCGGCAAGCCTGTCATCGAGTGAATGCCTGGCAGAAATAATCATTACTCCATCTCTTTTTTTCATCGCTTTGAGTTTGGCCAACAGCTCCAATCCTTCTCCTCCGGGCAGGCCAAGATCAAGCAAGATACAGTCGTAGTTATAAAGTGCTATCTTTTCAGCAGCCTGTACAAAATCACTAGCCCACTCACAAATATTGCCCTCACCTGTAAAGTAGGCCAATATACTTTCTAACAATCCCTGTTCATCTTCGATGATCAAAATTTTCATGATGTAAATTATTGAAATAAAGCGAAATGCAAAAGTCTATCCATTTAAAAGTACTATGCACAAGAATAACCCATAATTCTGAAGCAAAGCTGAAGTTGCAATACCAAATAAAACAGCAGGCATTGAATACCAGGATTCGCGCTTTATGCTGTAGCCTTCCAACCCTGAGCTTACCTATCCTCCCTCTTCAGAATTTCTACAGAATTGCAATCTACTTTTGCAGGTCATAGAAAGGGCGAATTTTAATCCCTTCTACAGCAAAACATCCCCAATATGACCATCAGAGAAAAAACAATCCAAATATTTGCAAACAGGTTCGGCCCGCTTGTATTAGCCGTTGCCTTATTGTGTGTTACCGCTCTATTAACCCGGATAACTTTACTCTGCTTTAGCGCCGGTCAGGTAGACTGGTCTATCTTCAACCTGATCAAAATATTTATCATCGGGCTCTTATATGATCTTACAGCAGCATCATTTGCCCTTATACCATTTGTCATTTATCTTTGGCTGTTCCCCTCCAAATGGTATAAAGGCCGGTTAAGCAGAATTTTACTGTATGTCTATTTTTTTGTTGTTGTGTTTTCCCTAATCTTTAATGCCGTTTCTGAATGGTTCTTCTGGGAAGAGTTTTCGGTAAGATATAACTTCATTGCTGTAGATTATTTGGTATATACCACAGAAGTTATCGGTAACATCCGTCAGTCTTACCCCATCAATAGCATTATGGCTATACTACTGATCGTTACCGCAGTAATTGTTTATCTCTTAAGGAAAATCATTTTAAGCTCTACCCAAACTGAAATGAGATGGAAAAAACGCAGTAAGCTCAGCTTATTGATTCTCTGCGTTCCGGTAATCGCATATTTCGGTGTAAACCATAAATGGAAAAATCACAGTAACAATCAATTCGACAATGAACTTGCCGGAAATGGCATGTACGATTTCGGCTTTGCTTTTTGGCATAACCAGCTGGATTACGATACTTTTTACAGAACACTTCCTTTAAAGGCCACTATACAAATTATGCATCATTTGCTGGCGAATGATACAAATACCAGGCTAAGTGGCAACTACATCGCCCGAAAGATCAATAGCTTAACACCCGAAAACAAAATGAATGTTGTGCTAATCAGTGTAGAAAGCCTCAGTGCAGAATTTCTAGGTAGTTTTGGCAATACACAGCATCTTACTCCTCAACTCGATTCGTTGGCCAGAGAGGGGCTGCTCTTTGACAATCTTTATGCATCGGGTACCCGAACGGTAAGGGGCTTGGAGGCGCTTGCGCTTTGCCTTCCACCAACACCCGGGCAATCGATTATCAAACGCCCTGATAACAAAAATCTATTTACACTGGGCAGTGTATTTCGATCTAAGGGCTACAATAGCCGTTTTATATACGGTGGGTACGGTTATTTTGACAACATGAACGAATTCTTTTCCAACAATGGTTATCAGGTAACGGATCGCAGTGCGCTTCAGGATAACGAAATTCATTATTCCAATATATGGGGCGTTGCCGATGAAGACCTGTTCACACTCTCATTAAGGGAACTGGACCAGGATTACCAAAATAAAAAACCTTTTTTTGCGCAGATTATGACCGTATCTAATCACCGGCCATATACTTACCCGGAAGGGCGGATAGATATTCCTTCTCATACCAGCAGGGAGGGTGCTGTAAAATACACGGATTATGCTATTGGAAAATTTATCAGGGAGGCTAAGCTTAAACCCTGGTTCTCTAACACGCTTTTCATCATTGTTGCAGATCACTGCGCATCAAGTGCGGGCAAAGTGGAATTACCGGTTGACAAATACCATATTCCGATGATTTTCTATAGCCCAGGACACATTTTGCCTGGAAAATTCGACCCATTAACAGCCCAGATTGATATTGGACCAACCATCCTCGGATATCTGGGATTTAATTATACCAGTAAATTCTTCGGACAGGATATATTTCATATGAAACATGGTGATGAGCGGGCTTTTATCAGCACCTACCAAAGTTTGGGTTACATTAAAGGCGGAAAACTGGTTATCCTTGATCCCAATAAAAAAGCTGCCACCTTTAAACCTAATTTTAAAACCGGGAGTGCTCTAGCTATTCCAGCAGATCAAACACTCATCAATGAAACAATTGCCAACTATCAGATGGCGTCCTATTTATATCAAAAAGGTCTGCTCGGTTTTTCCAGATAGTGTTTCTTTATCTGCATTTCTTGTAAAAAAACGTGCTAACAAAAAACAGAAGCAACATGACTATAGCGCTTAGCCCAAACGCCAGATTAGTTTTTGATGGGATAATATGTCCACTTCCATGTGCCATTGCCCAAAAGAACAAATTTAATGCAAGCAAAAAAGCATACCATACCTTACAACTGAAAATAGTATTTTCATAATTAGTTAGTTTTAAGTTTCTATTCCGGTTTAGGCGTTCCGCAAGATCACTTAAATTCCTTTCCATAAACGAAGTCTCCAAACCGAAGTTTACGATTGCCTCATTTTCAAACAAAATCTGAACTTTTCTTAATATTAAAATATGCAAAATATCAACAAGATAAACGACTCATAATCGTTTATCTTATATTATATTTCAATAGCATGTTGAATTAAAAGGCGGAGCAATACTAATATTTATACCCAAAATGCTCTTATAAAATCTTTGAAAATATTAGCTAGAAATGAGGTTTTATGCAATTTCAGACTTGCAAATCTTTGTTCCTTCTACTGGGTTCCACGATGTAAAACCGGGACCCAGCCCCAAACGAAAAAAGCCAACTAAAAAAGTTGGCTTTTGGCTCCTTCTGCTGGGCTCGAACCAGCGACCCTCTGATTAACAGTCAGATGCTCTAACCGGCTGAGCTAAGAAGGACTATGTTTTTTAACGGTTATTTCAGTAAAATGTTGCCAAAATCCATTGGCGTTTTTCCCTTTCGAGAAAGAAAAATAAAAAACCCCACAGGCCAGTGGGGTTTGCTCCTTCTGCTGGGCTCGAACCAGCGACCCTCTGATTAACAGTCAGATGCTCTAACCGGCTGAGCTAAGAAGGAATCCGGTTCCAAAAAAACTTGTTTCCTGTGCTTTACAGCAGCTATACACTCGTTCGTTTTGGGAATGCAATATTAGGGCTTTTAAATTATTTATGCAATATTTGCAGTGAAAAATTTTTAAAAAAAATTAAAAAAAGATATATGAGCCTGATAATCATAGGTACTGTGGCTTTCGATGCTATAGAAACTCCTTTCGGAAAAACAGACAAAATTGTTGGTGGTGCTGCAACTTACGCCAGTTTAGCTGCTTCTTACTTCTACGACAAAGCAAAAATTGTTGCTGTTGTAGGTGATGATTTCCCAAAAGCAGATATCGATACATTTAACAATCACGGCATCGATACCGAAGGCCTTCAAATTAAAGCAGGAGAAAAATCATTTTTCTGGTCGGGTAAATACCACAATGACATGAACAGTCGCGATACATTAATCACCGAATTAAACGTATTGGAGAACTTCGACCCAATCATTCCTGAAAGCTACCAGGATTGCGAATACCTGATGTTAGGCAATCTTACCCCACAAGTGCAGCAAACGGTAATTAAACGCCTTAAAAACCGCCCAAAATTAATCGTAATGGATACGATGAACTTCTGGATGGACATTATGATGGACGATTTATTAGAAACCATTAAAATGGTAGATGTTTTAACCATTAATGATGCAGAAGCCCGTCAATTATCAGGAGAATATTCTTTGGTAAAAGCAGCTAAGAAAATCTTAACCATGGGGCCAAAATACCTGATCATTAAAAAAGGTGAGCACGGTGCCTTATTGTTCCATGAAGACAAAATCTTCTCTGCACCAGCTTTACCATTGGCAGAGGTTTTCGACCCAACAGGCGCTGGCGACACTTTTGCCGGAGGCTTTATTGGCTACCTTGCTAAAGTAGGGACCATCAATTTCAATAACATGAAAAATGCCATCATCTATGGATCAGCTTTGGCCTCTTTCTGCGTAGAGAAATTTGGCACCGAAAAGTTATTAAACTTAACTGATGAAGAAGTTGCAGGAAGAATTCAGGAATTTGTAAACCTGAGCGCTTTCACAATAGAAGCTTAATTTAACCACTATACAATAAAGCCGCAAGTTGGTAATTTAACTTATCGATTTGCGGCTTTTTTTTGGGCACGCTTTCCAGATAAAAAGATGTAAGTTGTTAGGATTGCCAAGCAAATGTATTAAGTCTCCCCGAATTACCTTGTCCTGGCCAGACGGGCGTCTTTCTTTTTTCAGTAGTGTTTATGTTTTCATCGGCCTTCAAGCTTGCTGCGCAGGTTGACACCAAAAGAAACAAACCGAGCCCTTCGCGAGCTCATTAATACAACTAAAAAACAATAAACAACTATTAATAAAGTGTCGGCTTAAACCTTTTCTTTCAAAGTAAGTGCTCTGGCTTGGATTGTGCAACCCGAAAACTTTATTAGGCCGATCCGAGTGGAACGGGGAAACAGTGCTGAGGCTTAGCTGGGTAGCAAAGCAATTACACTAAGCATGAGTATTTGAACTTATATGTTCTTATATGGCTTATATAATTCAATTATATTTTTTACTTTTTATTTATTTAAACTCACACGACTAGCTGACTGATAGGTTTATAAACACATATTCCTTCATCTCAGCCCCGCATAACAACACTTTAAAATCCTACTGCAGCTGGCTGCCTGTTCCTCAAATTGATCACGGTTCTGCTAATCACAGGCTGTATCACTATTAATAAAATACTAACCAAACACAATACCGCTATCAGCTCATAATAACTTACACAAAACTCTAAAAATGTTTGTTTCTGTACTGCTTTATTTAAAAGTGCCAGCGCAGCTTTTCCGGCCTGGTCCATTGGCAGCCCTCTGCTATGTAAAGTATTTTGATACATCGTTAAACGTTCTGGCAGATTAAAATCTAAAGCGGAGAGGTGATTGCGAAGCTCGTCGCTGTGCTTACCTTTAAAGTACAACTGGTAAAAATTGATAAAAGCCAGGCTCAAACTAAAAGTAGAAAAACGGACAAAAATACCAACAGAAGCCGCTGACTGGCTTAACTTCTCGGGCACCGACGACATGATAAACATCACTATTGGCGACATAACCATGCCGGCACCTAATCCTTGCAAAAATAATGGCAGATAGAAATGTGAGGTTCCGGCTTCACTTGCAAAAAGCCTGCACATCCATAAAAAGAAAACCAAAAGCAAGGCAAATCCACTCAGCCATAACAACCTTAAATGTTTCGACCTGATCAAAAAACGAATTGCCACCACCGAACCGCAGATTACCCCAAAAATATTGAACAACATCACTTCGTTAGCGTGCAAAGCATCCATCCCTAAAACAGTAATAAAATAAGATGTAGTAAGTGTAAAAGCCCCCCTGATTAAATAAAGAATTACCAGAAAAACAATTCCAATCCCAAAATTGCGTGACTTAAAGACATGTAAATTAACCGCGGGTCTTTTTAAGCTGAGCTGTCTGGCTATAGAAACCAAAAACAAGGCAATAGCTGCCATAATTGAATAGCGGATAGAAACATCATCCAGCCAGTCTTTTTCCTGCCCGTATACTAATACATAGGCGATAAACACCAGCATAGCACCAAAAAGCGCAAAACTTAGCCAATCTATCTTATACAAGGGCATTTTCCTAACGGCATGCACCCTATTCATCACACTAAACAACAACAATGCACTTGGCAAAAAGCAAAAAATAATGGCTTTATACAAAGTGTTATATTCGTAATTCTCCACTAAAGGAACAGAAAACAAGGCCGTGATGGGAGAAACACATAAGATCATCCCATAAAAAATGGTGTAGCCTGTTTCTTTGGCATGCTCGGTTTTCAATCTGCTGAAAAGTAGATTCAATGAAATACTGGTTAAACCACAATTCACAATACCTTGTAAGAAACGCAATACAAACACTAACCACAACTCACGGGTATGGTAACAAAGGTAAGCAATACCAATCTCTAGCAGGATGCAGATGATGAGGTAATCTTTGGTCACCACACGGGCAAAAAAACGCCGCTCTACTACTGCAAAACTTGCCACGGCAGCATAAAACATCAACAGTGAAAACTGAATATCAGATGGTTCGGCTCCATAGTATCCTGCAGCTGCAGTACCATCTGCTGTTGATAAGGCAAACAGTAAAACCGAAGATAGAAGCACCCCAAATATACTTACCATAATTAGCCATTCGGGCACTTTGCTTTTAAATATGGTTAGTTTTTTAGCCATGCTTTTTAACTTTTACAATGGCACTCATTCCTGCATTCAACTTCGCAAAATCTACCTGATTCTCCTCCAAACGAATACGAACAGGGATCCGCTGTGCAATTTTCACAAAGTTTCCGGTAGCATTATCAGGAGGCAACAAAGAGAACCTCGATCCGGTAGCAGCAGAAAGCGACTCAATTTTTCCTGCAAAAACTTCGTCTGGGAAAGCATCAATTTCTACACTCACCGCCTCGCCCACACGCATTTTGGCAATTTGAGTTTCTTTAAAATTTGCTATCACCCATTTCCCCTGGCTTCTATCTACAATGTACGCCAGTGTTTGACCATTTTGAATCAATTGCCCCGGTTGTATTGTCCTTCTGCCCATTTTTCCATCATAAGGCGCCACTATTACTGTGTAAGAGGTATTCAAATTATTGCGTTTAACAACAGCTGCCCTCCTTTTTATTTCCGATTGCAACACTTCGCTTTGAGCCTTGATATCATTGGTTTTCGACATGGCTGCAGCATAATCTTCTTTAGCTGCTAAAAATTCTGCCTGAGCTACCTGCAACAAACTTTCTATCGTTTCCAGTTGCTGGCGAGTGGCCGATTCTACATCAAAGAGCTTCTTGTAACGATCGTATTCTGCCTGTTGTTTCCACAATCTGGCTTTTGCCGATGAAATTTTAGCTGCAGCAACTGCTGCTCCCGCCTGTGCCGTTTTAATGTTGCTTTGCTGAACTGCAACCTGCGCCTCGGCATTCAACAAGGAAGCCGAGGCCTCATCCTGCTGCACCGTATAATCATCATCATCAATCAGTACAAGTGTATCTCCCTTTTTTACGTCCTGATTTTCTTCAAACCTTACTTCTTTAACGTACCCGCTTACCCTTGCCGTAACCGGATTAATATATTCATCTACCTGGGCATCATTGGTTTCTTCATACCTGATGTAACCGAACAAGGTTTTCCCTCCCCAGATCAACAGAACGACCAATACAATTAATGCAATTATTGTGGTGATCCGGCTGATGGCCAAATCAGCCTTACTTTGTTTTTGAGTGCTCATTTTTTATAGATTTCCTGTAGTTTTTAATAATTGATAGTATTGGATTTTGGCATTAACCTTTGCTGTGGTCAGTTCAAACTTAGATTGCAGCAACTGCGTCTCCGCATCGAGCAAATCGGTTAGCAATGAAAGCTGATTGAAATAAGTATTCTGAACAATGCGGTAGCTTTCTGTAGCCTGTTTGATATTTTCTTCTGCCAAACCGATTCTCTGCACCGATTCCTTATACCGGATATAGTTTTCTTTTACCTGCTGCCTCACCTGATCCTTCACCTCACCGTCTGCCACTTCCTGCTGTTTCAATTGAATGGCGGCTTCTTTTACTTTGTGTTGATTGGTATACCAGGATGAAATGGGAATCTTCAACTTTAAGCCGGCCATCCCGTTGCTGTAGAGCGAAAGGGCATAGGGATAAAACTGGATTTGCGGATAGGCATACATATACTCGGCGAAAAAACCAAGGGTTGGAAGCACGTTGGCCTTTACTGCCTTAAGTTTAAGCTTGCTTAATTCCTGCTCTTTTTCTGAAAGCTGCATTTGAAAAGAAGAAACATTAGCCTGCAGCACATAATCTTCTATCTGCTTTAATGCAACAACATCTGTTTCATTTTCTCCTATCTGCGGAATAAGTTCAGCATCGTCTTCTCTGCCTATTAATATGTTCAACTTCTGCCGGGCTATTTTAATGCTGTTTTCGATTTCTGTTAACAACATCTTTTGCTTTGATAAACGAAGCTCAGCGCGCAATACATCACTCTTTAAGATCGTTCCGTTTTTATACAACTGATTAATCTCTGCCAATTGCTTTTCGCGCTCTTTAATATCCTGTTTCAATAAAGACTGATAGGAAAGATTGCGGTAAACGTCATAAAAGTATACTGCAGCCAGGTAATGTGTTTCCTGCATCTGCTGCCCTTTCTTAATGGTATTCAGCGCCGATTCTGTTTTAGCAGCTGCGATTTCTGTATTGGTTTTACCCCCATTGTAAAGGTTTAAATAGGCATCTGCCCCCACTTTATAATATTTAGAAACCACAGGGAATTGTTCAGGTGTATGGAATAAACCATTTTCATAAATTGGAAGTGGGAAAACATGTGCCAGGGTGCCTTCTGCAGCAATTTCGGGTAAGCGCTCTGCCTTAATCGATTTAATGTGCACATCGCTTGCCTGTAACTGTAATTGCTGAATCTGATTCTTTTTATTATTGCTGTCTGCCATCGCCCATACCTTGCTGATGGTTAGATTTTTATCGTTCAGTACCTGCTGTGCATGGCTTAAAATTGGAGATAAAAGAAAAGGAATGCACCATCCAAATAGTCTTTTTACCGTTTCGAAATTCATATCTGTTAATTAATGATGCAAATTTCGACAGAGATTTGTTTCTTTGTTTTATCTAAATCGACAGATATTTATTCAAACCAGCCAAATGATTAAAGTTAGCAACGAAGAGCTTTTATTTGCAATAGATGAAAAACCAGATACCATGTATGTTTGGCATAGCAAATTTGAAGATCGCTTTCAGGATCATACCCATTTAAAAGGACAACTTACCTATGTAGAAGGTGGGGTAATATTCCTTTACACCAAAGAGAAATCCTATTTTCTCCCCGCAAGGCATTATGTTTGGATCCCTGCGGGGGTAGAACACCATTTGCAACATCGCTTCCATGCAGCTATCGTAAGAAACATTTATTTTGACACCTTTACGGATGATGAAAACCCCTTTTACAAACAGATAGGCATTTATCCCGTAAATAATTTGCTGCTCGAAATGTTCTTATTTTCTGAAAGGTGGAACGGTAATATCAGCCCCGGAACAAAGGAATATGATTTTCTCAATACCCTTAAAAATATATTGCCGGTTGTGAGCCAACATCCCCTCCCCATTGCATTACCCACAACTGAAAACGAACGCTTAAGGCCTGTGCTTCGCTATATTGCAACAAATTTATCTCAGGATACCATGAGTTTAGAAAGTGTTGGAAAAGCAACCAGCTTCAGCACCAGAACCTTATCCAGATTGTTCCAGTCTGCATTGAATGTCTCCTTTTTTCAGTACTTAAAATTGGCTCGAATGATAAAAGCGATGGAGAAACTATTAGAAAGCGACGCTACCATCAGCGAAATTGCCTATTCGGTAGGATACAATAGTATTTCATCCTTTAGTAACACTTTCTTTAAAATGGTAGGGAAACGCCCTTCAGAATTTAAGGAGCTCAAGCAATCTTCTCTAAGCAGCCTCAATCTGGTTTAGGCTAAAATACCAATCGCAGTAAATTTTATGAAAACTGCATCTGTATGAGGGGCATCTGCAAGCTCATCAGTTAAATCCTGACCCGCCCAATGCTCATAATGTTTTCCATTTCGCCATAAACGGCTTTCGGTTACATCATAAATTAAACCTTTAAAAGCCACCCAGATTTGAGGTTTATCCTGGCCATTCCGCAATGCCAGCTGCTGTCTGGTATAAATGGGAAGTTCCATTATTTCGTGTTCCGGTTTTTAAACCACTCATACAAGAACACATTCATCAATAAAAGACTCAATAAGTAGAAATGATCTTCAAATGGAATGGTTCCTACCCGCATGCCCAAAATTTCTTTATCGTTGTAAATGACCACAGGAATGGCGGTTAAAAAGCCATTTACAATATAAAATGGGATCAACGAAACCAGATAAGCCCTGTAAAATTTATACATAAACCTGAATTTTACATTTACGTACTCTACATACATCAGCACCAGCAACAAAAACCCAAAGTTGATGAGTGTATACCATCTACTGTAGCCAAAAAACAAAATGGCGATACATAATCCAACAAGCAGGTTACTAAGGGCTAAACTATATCGCTGCAAGGCATTGGCCGGAAAATAAGCATTCAAACATTCGTATATAAAAATACAGGCATAAGGTACCGTTAAAAAGAAAAGGATTTCTTCAATAGGCAAACCCAATACTTTGAATCCTATAATATAATCTGGGTTAAAAGACCATACATTCAGCTTCACAAAAAGCAAATCCCAGATGAGGAATACAATTCCGGTAAGAAAGATTGCTGGTAGAACAAACTTCCACTTGCTAAAAAAATGAACCTTCTTATCAAACGATAAAGCTAAAGGGAAAAAGATAACACCAAGATTAATCAGCAAATAGATATAGTTCATTTAATAGTATTTTTTTAGCACTTTCACTTCTTCGGCCGTACAGCGTTTGCTCTCCACCATAAATTTGGCTACGTTTTTCACCAGGGTTTCATCAGCAAGGCCAAAGTTATGATTTTGGTAGTGTTTTACAATTTCCTTTCGATCTACATCCAAATCTTTACTGAAGCCTAAAAATGAGGGGGTAAAATGCTCGATAGAAAAACGCATAAACCTGATTTCCATATTTTCCTTATCCATTGCAATGGCTTTCTTCATGGTTTTAAGCGAACGACTAACATATTTAATCTTGTTATATGGATTCCAGGCGTGTTTCGCTTTCAGCGCTTCTAAAGTACCTAAATAACCAGTAATGAGCGCAGTTTTATTAGGGAGCCTGTCTAATCTGCTAAAAAGTGAATCTGTAAGTCTGGAGTTCTCCACGGCCTTAACCATGTCGCTTTTAAGCACTGTAATCTCTTTACCAGAGAGTTGCCCCTGAGCCGATTTGAATACAAAGAGAACAGAAAATAATAGAAATAGGATACGTTTATTCATTTGCAATCACAAAGGTAGCAAACCTGAGGCCAAATCTATTGCTCCTAAAGCGAGTAAACGTTTGAGACGGGAAGCGTTTGAATGTCTATCAGGCAATAGGATGCCAGACCGGAGGCGTACTTAGCAGAAATCTGTTAATTATTTAGCGAAATGCAAACCTTGTATACCTGTCATTCGAGAGCATGTAGAAATTCAGGAAATCTTAAAACAGTCGCTTCAGTACTGATGACGAAACCTGAACAAAACACCAAACAATCTTCTCAAATTTTCCTTTATTTAGCAGAATGGATAAAAAGCAAAAAATCTTGGTGATAGGCGCTGGCTTCGCAGGCCTTTCGGCTGCTGCATTATTAGCGAAAGAAGGCTACGAGGTGACGGTAATTGAAAAAAATGAAATGGCCGGAGGGCGCGCAAGAACCTGGGAGAAAGATGGCTTTATATTCGATATGGGGCCAAGTTGGTACTGGATGCCAGATGTATTTGAGAATTTCTACCAACTGTTTAACCATACAACCTCCGATTTTTACACGCTCAAAAGATTAAGTCCATCTTACCGAATCTACTTTGGGAAAGATGACACGCTGGATGTTCCTGCTACTACTAAAGCGCTATATACTCTGTTCGAAACACTTGAACCTGGAAGCAGCAAAAATCTCGATACCTTTTTAAAACAGGCTAAATACAAATACGAGGTGGGCATGAACGAATATGTTTTTAAGCCCTCCCATAGTGTATTAGAATATTTTGACCCGCGGTTAGCCATTAGTGGAATAAAATTGCAACTATTGGGCAATATGCGTAAGCATGTACACCAACTGTTTAAACATGAAAAACTACGTAAGCTATTGGAGTTCCCGGTTTTATTTTTGGGCGCAACCCCACAAAACACCCCGGCACTATACAGCCTCATGAATTATGCTGATCTTATTTTGGGCACCTGGTATCCTATGGGAGGTATGCACAAAATTGTTTCAGCCATGCAAACCATTGCGGAGAAAGAGGGGGTAAAATTTATTTTCAATACGGAAGTTTCAAAAATCGAAGTAAAGGGAAATATTGCGGAAGAAGTGATTACCAATCAAGGGAATTTTAAAGCAGACTTTATTATCGGCAATGCCGACTATCACCATATCGACCAGCAACTTTTAGAAAAACCTTACCGCAACTACACGGAAAAATATTGGGATAACCGCACAATGGCGCCTTCTTGCCTGCTATTCTATATAGGCCTGAACAAGAAGCTCAGTAACATTCTGCACCATAACCTCTTTTTTGATCAGAATTTTGACGAGCATGCGAAAGAAATTTATACAGAAGCGCAATGGCCCAGCAATCCATTATTTTATGCTTGTTGCCCATCAATAAGTGATCCAGGCGTAGCTCCGGCAGGCTGCGAAAATCTTTTCTTCCTCGTACCCCTCGCTCCGGGCCTAACAGATAGCGAAGCAGAGCGTGAAAAGTATTTCGACATGCTATGCGAACGTTTTGCAGCTTTAACCGGAAATGAAATTAAAGATGCAGTGCTGTTTAAGCGGAGTTACGCAATGGATGATTTTGTTTCGGATTATCACGCTTTTAAAGGCAATGCCTACGGACTTGCAAACACCCTCAAACAAACTGCTTTCCTGAAACCGAGAATAAAGTCTATTGTAACAAATTTTTTATATACAGGTCAATTAACCGTCCCAGGCCCCGGAGTGCCACCCGCAATCATCTCCGGACAAGTTGTAGCAAAAGAAACAATAAAAAAGTTAAATAAAAGTTAAAAAAAAGCTTGACAAATTTAAAATTTCGCTTATCTTTATAACCACAAAACAAAAACACTGTAATAATTCAATTAAACAGATAATTATTCAGGGTTTTCATTTGTTTCGAAATTAGAGAGAAGGAATATTGTTGAAATAAAAAATAAGAATCAACTAACCAAATATATGATAAGCAAAAAGGCCTGGAAGTTCCGGGCCTTTTGCTTTTTATAGCCTTTTCCTTATCCCAAACCTATTCTTTAATAAAAAAGGCCTGGATAAAAAATCCAGACCTTCAGTTTTATAGAAAGATATATCTTAGTTAATCTCCGCATTCAAAACATCTTTCGAATACGTTTTTAAATATTTTTTCAAAATTCCCCTGGCCACGTGAATACGGGTTTTTACTGTTCCGATTGGAATTTCTAGCATATCGGCAATTTCATGGTATTTATACCCTTCGAAATAACGGATAAACGGCACATAATACTCTTCTGGCAATTGTTCAAGTGCTTTATTAATATCGCCCAATATAAATTTACTTTCCGCTTGGTTCTTGGTTGCACTATACGATAGGTTTGCAGAGGAAATATCTTCGCTTTGTGTAATCAAGGTATTGGTTTTCACTAAACGGCGGTAGTTATTAATGAATGTATTTTTCATTATCGTGAATAACCATCCTTTTAGGTTAGTACCTTCTTTAAATTTATTGTAGTAAGTAATTGCCTTCAGCATCGTATCCTGTACCAGGTCATTTGCGTCTTCAGCATCTTTGGTAAAATTTAAAGCATATGATCTCAGTGATACGGAGTGGTGATTAACCAGATGATTGAATTCAAATTTTGTCATGATGTTTAGCTTTAGGGGTAAGATTATAAAATAACAAATGATAATATTACTTATTCGTCTTTATCCTAAACAAACTTAGTACCAAAAAAAACTGGCACATCATCAAAACGCTTAATCCAATTTTAACCGCCTTTTGGTCACAGAATATTTACTTCGCGTTCCAAAGTGACTCCAAAAGTAGACTGAACACTGTCTATTATCTGAGCAGACAGATCATAAACCTCCCGACCACTGGCACCTCCATGGTTAACCAAAACCAAAGCCTGATTCTTCCATGTACCTGTATTGCCTACTACTTTACCCTTCCAGCCACACTGCTCTATTAACCAGCCAGCGGCCAGTTTAACCTTATTGTCTGCTGTGGGATAATGTACCACATCGGGGTGTTTCGCCACAACATCAGCAAATTCATGTTTTTCAATTACCGGATTCTTGAAAAAGCTTCCTGCATTTCCAATGGTACTCGGATCGGGAAGCTTACTCACCCGAATATGCGATACTGCTGCAGATACGTCTGCAATATCAGGATCAGTAATTCCTCTTTTTTCCAGTTCAGCCTCAATAGCGCCGTAAGAAGTATTTATCTTAGCCTCTGCTGACAGGCGAAAAGTTACACCAGTAATGATATACTGTCCTTTTAATTCATTTTTGAAAGCACTTTCCCGATAACCAAAATGGCAATCAGCAAAAGAAAATGTCTTAATCAAACCTGTTGCAATTTCAAAGGCGGTACACGATTCAAAAACATCTTTAAGTTCTACGCCATACGCCCCAATATTCTGAATGGGCGAGGCACCTACCGTACCAGGAATAAGACTTAAATTTTCTACACCCGCATAATGATGTTTAACACAATAAGCTACAAGATCGTTCCATACTTCTCCTGCCCCGGCAGTAACCAATATTTTTTCGTCAGTGGTATTTACGCTAATACCTTTGATACTAATTTTGATAACAAGTCCGTTAAAATCTTCAGTAAACAAAACATTGCTCCCACCACCAACTACTAAAATCTTTTGGCTTCTTACCAGTTCCTGCTGAAAGAGTGTTTTCAAATCTGCTTCATCAAATATTTCGGCAAAAAAGCGTGCCTTAACATCAATACCAAAAGAATTATATGGTTTTAGTGAAATATTTTCCTGAATCTGCAGCATATTGTTTTTTGTGTTTGCGCACAAAAGTAAGATAAAAAATAGTTTTTTGAATGAAGGAGCGCTAGATAAGCCGCAGTATAGATAAAGATCTTTTGAGCGTGCATGATCGCCGCTCATTGGAAAGAAACATTATAATTGAACCATGTAAGAAAAATGTAAGTTCAACTTTTCTTCCTCGCCGCCGGAAGGGCTCTTTCTTTTCTCTTGATAGAAAAGAAACAAAAGATCAAGGCTTGCATCCTTTCTTGGCTAGGAGCATCCGAATGCGATTAGCGGTAATAAGAGGCCATCCCTCCACACAAACCTACCCGCGCTGCTTATTCCCTTGGGCAGTAGGTAAACGTTTGAAACTACAAGCATTCAAATGTCCTATCCGGCAAAATGCTGCGAGGCCGGAAGCGTACTTGGGAAAGTCAGTTAACTATTAAAGGCAGCTAGCGAAATGCCTAACCTTGCAAACCATCATTCTTGCATAAAGAAAGTTTATTACCATCGCTTTGGCCACCCTGCTTTACCACCCAGCTAGGCCTCCGCACTGCTTCTCCGTTCCACTCAGATCGGCCTAACAAAGTTTTCGGCAGGCACTGCCCCAGCCGCAGCACTGACTTTAGAAGAAAAACGGCGTAGCCCTCATGAATACCATCAAGGACAATAAACACTATTGAATAATTTTAAGCCGATGTTTTATTAATAGTTGTTTATTGTTTTTTAATTGTATTAATGAGCTCCCCGATGTAATATCGGGTTCGGTTTGTTTCTTTTGACACCAAAACAAAGAGGCCTGTCCGGCCAGGACAAAAAACTCCCTTCAATCCAATTACTTTACAATCCTCGTAATCGCTTTATCAAAATTAAAACTCAATACTTCAGATTTTAACCCCTCCACTTTTACACCTGAAAGCTTCCAACCGATAAACCGGGGTTTTGTTTTGGCAAGGTCGAGCAAACGGTAGCGTTGTTTGGTGAGTTCGGCGCTAATTAACCCAACACTATCTGATTCCTGTTGATTAAAATGCTCAATTTGACTCTCCAATACAGCCAGAATAGAATCCAGCTCGTTACCTTTTAAAATACTATCTGCATAGGCTTTGGGAGAAATCGTATAAAGACTATCTAATGTAGCCTGATCAAAATCAAGTTGCTGATCCTTACGCTCGTATTGAGATTCAACTATGGCTATTGCCCTTTCTTTATCAGTTTCCTTCTTACAAGAGGTAATAAGACCAATCAAAACCAGCATAAAACAAATACTTTTCTTCATATTACAAATTTGATTTTAGAACCTTCTTCTTCACAAACAATAGCCCGAAGGCCTTTCCATTTTCTTTGCCCTGGTTTTTATGATGAATTTTATGTGCCTTTCTGATTAAACTCAGGTAGCTGTTTTTGCTTTTGAAAGCTCTGATCCTTTGGTGAACAAACCAATCGTGAACGACGAAATATATTAATCCGTACAAAGTGATGCCTAAACCAATAAAGAATCTGAACCCAAAATTAAACCGATCGATAAACATCAGGTAGAGAGAAATGCACGCGAATAAAATTGCAAAAACATCATTCCATTCTAAAAATCCGGCGTGGTGTTTATGATGACTTTTATGGATAAACCAAAGTGGCCCATGGAATAAATACTTGTGTATAAACCAGGACAAACATTCCATAAAGAGGATGGTAAAAACTACAACTACTAAAGGGACAAATACTGACATACAGACTATTTTTACTTTTGTAAATATATAAAAACCAAACAGAAAGCTTTTTAATGTCATCAAAAAGTCATTATCTAGACTGAATTAAGCCGAGCCGCACAACAAACAGATTTTTAGCACTATTTTTGACTAAAATATTAAAAAAGTCAGAAAGTAGAAAAGTAAAATGATTGTAGCCGATAAAAAAAGAGAACAGATTATTGATGGCGCTATAAAACGCTTCATCCATTTTGGTATTAACAAAACCACTATGAATGATATAGCTGAAGACTTATCTGTGTCAAAACCTTCTCTTTATTATTATTTCCCTGATAAAAAAAGTTTAATCATTGGGGTTATAGAAAAAGTTTTCACAGATTACTTTGCCTTG
The DNA here is from genome assembly GCF_965279535.1 of Pedobacter sp. Taxonomy (NCBI): domain Bacteria; kingdom Pseudomonadati; phylum Bacteroidota; class Sphingobacteriia; order Sphingobacteriales; family Sphingobacteriaceae; genus Pedobacter; species Pedobacter sp. The sequence continues at coordinate 3,694,791 of NZ_OZ257244.1, read as the reverse complement.
TTGAAGAAAAAATACAATCCAAACCAAAGTTTAGAGCAGATTTTATTCAACACCATTGATGTAAGGAACACCTTTTTTCAGAAGTATTACATGCTAAAAATTTCAGAAGGCATTCCAGACTTATTGAATGATGAAGCGATGAAAAGCAAGCTTACCACATTAAAAAGTCAGGAGAAGGCCTTTTACGCTGAAATTTTTAGCCAGGCACAAACCAAGGGAGAAATAAAACACGAAAGCATGACCCACATTGCAGAACTGTATTTAGAAAGCCTGATGGGCTTAACCACCATGTGCATTATGGAAACCGGAAAAGACATTTCACCCGATAAAAAAGCATTGAATAAGATGACGCAAAAGCAAAAAGACCTTTCTACCATTTTCGCCAAAGGGCTTAAATGTTAAAAAATTGAAATTGGATAAAGTAAAAAAGCAAGTCCATCGTCTTACGTAACAACGTTCTATCAGAAAAACAAAAACCCGAAAACAAAATCATACATTATGCACAGAGTAAAAATGGTAAAATTAATGCTCGTATTCCTTATAGGCATCGCTTTACCGCAGTTGGTTGTTGCCCAGCAGCAGATAACTTTAAAAGATGCGCTCAACTATGCGCTCCAAAACAACAATAAAGTACGCAAGTCAAAACTGGATATAGAAGGTGGGAGATATAAGGTGCAGGAAGTAAGGGCGCAGGCATTACCTCAAATCACCGGAACTTCTGGCTTAACGTACAATCCAATCATCGGACAACAGGTGGTTGATTTTGGCGGACAGCTTCAAACCTTAAAATTTGGTCAGAAATGGAACTCGAACGCTGGTGTACAACTATCGCAGCAACTTTTTAACCAACAGGTTTTTACAGGTTTGCAGGCGGCCAAATCAAGTGAAGAATATTACAATCTGGTTTCTCAGTTAACAGAAGAGCAAATTATCGAGCTTGTAGCAAACAACTATTATCAGGTATTGGTAAACAGGCAACAATTAAATGTAATCGATACCAACATTAAAAATGTAAAGGTGGTAGAGAAAATTGTTGGCAATCAATACAAAAACGGTTTAGCCAGAAAAATTGATGTAGATCGTATTAATGTGAATCTTACCAATTTGAACACACAACGCGAGCAGATCATCAATGCCATTACCCAGTTGGAAAACCAATTAAAATTCTCAATGGGTATGCCGGTAACTACCGCTATTAGTTTACCTGCGACAGAATTAACAGAGGTAAGCCAGCTTCCAGAGTTCAGAGATTCATTAGATTATGCCAACAGAACGGAGATAAAGCTTTTAGATAATCAGGATAAGTTGCTTTCATTACAACGAAAAGCTTATGTATCGGAGTATTATCCTACCCTATCTTTAACTGGCAACTACACCTACTCCAGCCAGAGCAATGGTTTCGATTTCCTGAGTTCTAACAGCACGGCTATTGGTTTCGGTTCATCGGCAGTAGGTTTAACCTTAAGGGTTCCTATTTTTAACGGTTTCTTAACCCGTTCTAAAATTCGCCAGGCAGATGTAGAAATCAGAAAAGCCAGAGAAGATAGAAAAGAATCTACCAACTCCTTAAACCTGGCTTATGAAAATGCAAAAATTCAATTGAGCAACAACATGAATACCATAAAGGCTCAACGTAAAAATGCTCAGCTAGCAGAGGAAATTTACAGGAGTACGCAGAACAACTACAATAATGGTTTAGCATCTCTAACTGATCTTCTGGAAACAGAAAACTCGCTTACTGAAGCTCAAAACAGCTATACACAGGCTTTATTAAATTATAAAATTGCCGAAATACAATTAATTAAATCAAACGGAAATATTAAATCGCTAGTAAAATAGATATGGGAGATCGGGCTAGCCATTAGCTCAGTCTAATCATAACATTAAAACAATAAAACTGATGAAAAGAGTAATTACCATAATTATTGTCGTTGTTGTTGCCCTGGGCGCAATTGCTTTTGTATTAAGCAACAATAAAAAGAAAAACGAAGAGAAAACGGCCTTCATTGCCAAAGGTGGTGGTGCTGTAGCTGTTCGTGTTGCACCGGTAGAGAAAAAAGTAGTCGATCTGGATTTCAGCGCTAACGGAAATTTTATCCCTAAACAAGAGCTTAATTTCTTATCTGAAAATGCAGGCCGAATTACTGCTATTTATGTAGATGAAGGTACCCGCGTAAGCAAAGGACAGGTTTTGGCCCGTTTAGATGCTGAAATCATCAATACAGACAGAGAAACTGCTGAAGCTACCTATCAAAATGCTTTAAGAGATGAAGCCAGATATCAGAGTTCTTATCAAACTGGTGGTGTAACCCAACAACAGTTAGACCAGGCGAAGCTGGCTACCAGAAACGCAAAATTGCGTTTACAGGCTTCTCAACGCAGGTTGAGTGATGCAAACATCAAATCACCTATCAACGGTATCGTAAACAAAAGATACATTGAAGTAGGTGCATTTGTTACTGCTCAGGGTACTCAGTTATTTGAACTGGTAGATGTTTCTAAACTGAAACTAAAAGTGAATGTAAATGAATCGCAGGTAGCCAATTTGAAAATTGGTGACCAGATCAGCATTAAATCTAACATTTTCCCTGATGAGAAATTTTCCGGAAAAATCACCTTCATTGCACCAAAAGCAGATGCTACTTTAAACTTCCCTATTGAGATTGAAGTAACCAACAATACAAAAAACAGCCTTAGAGCCGGAATGTATGGAACAGCTGTGTTCAACTTCCCTCAACAAGCGCCAAGCATTTTGGTTCCACGTACTTCTTTTGTGGGTAGTGTTAGCAGCAACCAGGTATTCGTTTTGGATAAATCTAACAATACCTCTAAAATTCGCAATGTGGTTACAGGCCGTATTCTGGGCGATAATGTAGAAATTTTAGATGGTTTGAAAGAAGGCGAAACTGTAATTACCAGCGGTCAGATCAACTTACTTGATGGAACAGCAGTTAGTGTTGTAAAATAAATAATTGTTTGCCAGCAGATGCTTTTGCAGGCTGCTTTACATGCAAAACTAAAAAAGAATGAAAATTACTGACATATCTATAAAAAGGCCTTCGCTGGTAATTGTGGTATTTACCGCGCTTACTTTGCTTGGGCTCCTGAGTTACTTTTCGTTGGGTTATGAGCTTTTACCAAAATTCTCTAACAACGTAGTATCCATTTCGACTATATATCCCGGTGCTTCGCCAAATGAGGTAGAAAATACAGTAACCAAGAAAATTGAGGATGCTGTATCCTCTATGGAAAACATCAAGAAGATTAATGCGGTATCTTTTGAAAGTTTATCTACCGTAACCATTACGTTAACAGATAAAGCCAATATCGATATCTCCTTAAATGATGCTCAACGGAAGGTGAATGCCATCCTAGCTGATTTACCTGAAGATGTAAAAACACCTTCACTCAGTAAATTCTCGCTGGATGATTTACCGGTTATCACCATGACAGCTTCTGCGAACATGGATGATGTGAGTTTCTATGATTTAATTGACCAGCGTATTGCACCGGTAATATCAAGGGTAACGGGTATTGCGCAGGTAAACCTTGTAGGTGGTTCTGAGCGTGAAATTCAGGTTTCCCTGGATGCGAATAAATTACAAGGTTATAATTTGGCTGTGCCTCAGGTGCAGCAAATGATTTTAAGTTCTAACCTTGATTTCCCTACCGGAAGTGTTAAAACTCAAAATCAGGATGTATTAATCCGTTTATCAGGTAAATACAGGTCCATCGATGAATTAAGAAACCTGGTATTAACCACCACAAAAGATGGCGCCCAAATTCGTTTGGGTGATGTTGCCGATGTTCAGGATTCTAAGAAAGAAACCGAAAAATTAGCACGTATTAACCGCCAGGCTTCCATTGCTATACAGGTAATTAAACAAAGTGATGCAAACGCGGTTGAAGTAAGTAAAGGTGTACATGCCATTATTGCCAAACTAAAAACTGAATATGCTGCTAATAAACTGGATATCAACATTGTAAACGATAGTTCAATTTTCACATTAGAATCTGCTGATGCAGTAATACACGATTTAATTCTTGCTGTAATCCTGGTAGCATTCGTGATGTTGTTCTTCTTACACAGTTTACGTAATGCTTTAATCGTAATGGTATCTATCCCGGCATCGTTAATTGCAACCTTCATCGGGATTAGCCTTTTCGGTTTTACCTTAAACCTGATGTCGTTACTGGGGCTGTCGCTTGTGGTAGGTATCCTTGTGGATGATGCGATTGTGGTATTGGAAAATATCCAGCGTCACATGGAGATGGGTAAAAATAAAGTGAGAGCAGCCTCTGACGCCACACGTGAAATTGGTTTTACTGTAGTATCCATTACTTTCGTAATTGTGGTGGTATTCTTCCCAATCGCGGTGAGTACAGGTTTGGTATCTAACATCCTCCGTCAGTTCTGTATCGTGGTAATTATTGCAACTTTACTTTCGTTGCTGGCTTCATTTACCATCGTACCTTTATTATTCTCGAGATATGGTAAACTGGAACGCATTGAAGGTAAAAACCTGTTTGGCCGTTTCATCCTTTGGTTTGAAAAGCAATTAAGAAAATTCACCAACTGGATTACAGGCATCTTAACCTGGTCATTAAACCACAAAGCATTAACCTTAGTTATCGTTTTTGTAATGTTCCTGGGTTCTTGCGGACTATTGGGTGCAGGTTTTATCGGTAACGAGTTTTTCCCGAAATCGGATAAAGGTGAGTTCTTAGTACAGATTGAATTGCCAAAAGATGCATCTTTAGAGCAAACCAACTTCTTTACCCAAAGAGCAGAAGCATTTTTAGATAAACAACCAGAAATTGTACAGTTAATTACTACCGTAGGCCAGGCCAGTGGTGACTTTGGTGGTACACAGGCAACTGCTTACAAATCAGAAATTAACGTAAAATTAGTAGAGCGCGAGGAGCGTGAAGGCGTTACCTCAGATGTATTTGCGACTAAAATGAGCCGTGCACTAGCTAAAGAGCTTGTTGGGGCGAAAGTTAAAACGGTTCCAATCAGTATCCTGGGTATTGCCGAAAATGCGCCAATTAGCTTGGTGGTAATGGGCTCCAACTTAGATAGTGCGCTAAAATATGCACAAGGTGCTCAAAAATTACTCGCAACTATACCTGGGGCAACAGAGATTAAGCTCTCGGTAGAGAAAGGTACACCTGAGATTAATGTTCAGGTGGACCGGGATAAGATGTCGGCAGTAGGCTTAACCCTGGCTACTGTAGGTTCAACCATGCAGACTGCATTTGCCGGAAATACAGATGGTAAATACAGAAAAGGTGAGTACGAGTACGACATTAACATCCAGTACCAGGATTTCAACAGAAAAAACATCGATGATGTAAGAAACCTGATATTTGTAAATGATAAGGGTGCACAAATCAAACTATCGCAGTTTGCAACCATCACCGAAGGTTCAGGTCCAAGTCAGCTGGAGCGTTTAAATAAGTCAACATCCGTTTCGGTACAGGCACAATCTATTGGTAGGCCAACTGGAACAATTGTAGCCGAATTCCAGGAGAAACTAAAGCAGTTTCAGGAGAATGGAAAGCTTAAGGCACCAATCGGAGTAAGTTACACCTGGGCAGGAGATCAGGAAAACCAGGCTGAAGGTTTTGGTACCTTGGGTATTGCTTTGTTAGCAGCCATTATTCTTGTATACCTGATCATGGTAGCTTTGTATGATAGTTTTGTATACCCATTGGTAGTAATGTTCTCGCTGCCTCTGGCACTTATCGGAGCCCTGCTGGCATTAGCCTTAACCAATAACTCTATCGGTATCTTTACCATCTTAGGTTTAATTATGCTGATGGGTTTGGTGGCGAAAAACGCAATTATCCTGGTCGATTTTACCAACCACTTAAAGGCTGAAGGTAAAGAAACGAAAGAGGCACTTATATTGGCTAACCATGCCCGTTTACGTCCGATTTTAATGACCACCATCGCCATGGTATTCGGTATGCTACCTATTGCATTGGCAAGCGGGGCAGGTGCCGAATGGAAAAATGGTTTGGCCTGGGTAATTGTAGGTGGATTAACCAGTTCGTTATTCTTAACCTTAATAGTTGTACCGGTAGTTTACTTAATATTCGACAGAATGTTAGATCGCTTTGGTTTCAACAAAAAAGGTAAAACAATTGATGAAATGATTGCCGAACCTTACGATCATAAAGACGTTAACGAGTGGGAAATGGGTCACTAAAATACCTCCTTAAAATAACAATCGAAAAGGCTTCCGTAAGGAGGCCTTTTTTGTTGGTTGTATCGGGCTTAATGGTTAATTGGCAGAGCTGAATAACTATAGCTATAAGCGGGCAAGACTGTTAGCCAGCTTAAGCTTGGCTAAGCCGATGTTCATCCGTGCTTGAAGCGCTCTTGAAGCGTATGTGAAGCGTAGTTGAAGCGTATATTAAGCGTAATGGGTAACTGCAAAGTTATATTGTTAAATAATTCATCATATGTAGCAGGTTTTAACCAATTCCATTTGCGTTCTTCCGACATTATTTGTAGTTGCCCCCCATTAGGATTTGGAAAAATTCGACTCTAAATAATCCTCCAAAGAAAAATATGAACATGCGCCTGTCATAACAAATATTGGCTTACTTTCTTCAGTTTATTCCCTGTTGCGTCCTAGGTGTAAGTTACGTTCTGATTCCCGTTCACCTGTTGGGGCAGGTTCAGGTACCATGAACAGGTTGGGCTATAAAAATTAGCCGCCATTACCAGCTTAACAGAAAGATAAACAGCATGTTATTTCTGTACCCATTCTGTACTTGTTCATTACCCTTTCTGTACCTATTCTTTACCTTTTCTGTACCCTTTGTTTACCCTTTCTGTACCTCAGGTTAACCCTTGGTTAACCTTTTGTTAACCCATTGCTTACTCTTTAGTTACCCTTGGGGTAATAATTTGGTCTGAAAAAGGTACAGAAATGGTGTAAAAATGGTTAACCAGGTATTTTACAAATCTACCGCAGCTTATACTAAATTCGATTCATTTTGTATTTTAGGCGTATTAAGACTCAATTTATCATCCTTTTAACCTTTAGGGCAGATAGTTTTTGGTTTCAAACAATTTGATAGCCCTTTTTGTATATTTTACATGTTTAAGTTTATCCTTATTGCTTTAAGTTTTTTTTGTTTCCAAACCCTTTTTGCCCAGCATCCACCTGTTTTCCCTGCAATGACCAGCGATTCTTCGCTGATTAAGATCTATGATCTGGATGTACAACTTGTAAAATACAGCTATAAGCCCAATGGCGTAAGGTTTTTGGTGGTTCACGATAATGAAGATACAGGTGTGAAAGCCGGTTTCGATTACATCCGTTGGTACGGCGGAGAGCTTATTGACAGTCAATATGGTAGTGTGAGGGATTATTATTTCAGCTACATGGACGATCATTACCGCATAGATCCAAATGCCATTTATACCCAGGTTGGCGTAAATACCCGGTTAAAAAAGGGCGCGTACAGCTCTAACGAGGTAGAAAAAACAATTCTGAATGCCGGTAAGCAGATTGTAGATTTTTACGATTCAAAATCACTGGGCTATATTTTAACCCTTCACAACAATGCCGATGGCGGTTTTGGCATCTCGTCTTACCTGCCTGGATATGATCTCTCCAGCACTGCAGATTCGGTGTACATCAATTTTCAAATGGATGGAGATGACCTGGTTTATGTTACCGAACCGCGTTTATTCTCCAGCTTAAAGAAAGCCAATGTCAACGTAATCCTGCAATCCAAATTTGTATCTAACGATGGCTCACTTTCTGTTTATGCCATGCAAAATAACATCCCTTACATCAATGTCGAAGTGCAACACGGTCATATAGATGAGCATTTGAGATTGATAGAATTGGCAGTGGCAGCTTTAAAGGAACAGGGTCTGATTAAGCGGGAGTAGTGTGAAAGGGAGTTCTGTCTGAGTCGAGAGTCGTAAGTTCTGAGTCATGAGTACAGGGTGCAGATGGAAGGGAGTCCTGTCTGAGTCGAGAGTCGAGAGTCTTGAGTCGAGAGTTCGTTGTTGCGTACAGCTACAGCTACATCTCAGGCACTCAGCAAGAAGACCCTTTAGCGGCTATTCCATGGCTTTAATCTTTGCCACAATAAAGCTCACAAATAAACCGAAACAGCCAATAACGGCATATGAATACCGCAGGCTGGATAGCGCTGAAATATATCCGATAAGTGGCGGCCCCATTAAAAACCCCAGGTAACTTACGCTTGATACCATAGCAATGGCCATTCCGGGCGCAATTTTGCCGCTTTTACCTGCCACACTATAAACGGTTGGAACAATACTGGATACGCCGATCCCGACCAGCATAAAGCCAATTGTTGAAGGAACAATGTAAGGTAGAAAAACAGACAGAAACATCCCTGTGGATATTATGAGTCCACTGACCTGAATGGTTCGCTTTCTGCCCATCCGTTGAATAATTGAATCGCCTATAAATCGGCCGGTAGCCATCATCACCATAAAAGAAGCATAGCCCAATATCACGAGAGAGGAAGGAGCCTTAACAATTTCTTTGAAATAAACCCCACTCCAGTCGAACATGGCACCTTCTGTGGCCATACTACAAAAGCCAATGATGCCCAGTTGTAGCAGTACGCCTTCTGGCTTAACGAACAATTTTGGTTTACGCTCTGCCTGTGCCCCTTTGCCGGGGACCAGATGTTTATAGTTTAAGAGTACATTAATCCAGATCAGGGCTACAATCACCAAAAAGTGAAACAATGGGATAACATGTAAATTGACCATTAATAGCCCAACCAGCGCTCCGGAGAAACCGGCAATACTCCATGCTCCATGAAAAGAAGTCATAATTGGACGTCCGAAAAGCTTTTCGGCCTCTACTCCTTGTGTGTTTACAGCGATATTGCACATGTTTCCAATTACCCCGAAAAGAAACAGGAAAGCAAATAGGTGCCAGGGGGCAGTTGCCAAACCCAAATTACTAAGGGCCAATACATAAAGTGGTGCCGTAAGGGTAAGAATAGCTTTACTCCCGTACTTGGTTACCAATCCACCCGATATGGGCATGGTACACAATTGCCCCAGTGGAAGTGCCAGTAAGATACTTCCGAGTGCTCCATCTGATAAATTTAAAGTGTGTTTTATATCCGGAATGCGACTTGCCCATGAGGCGAATGCAATACCCTGACCAAAATAAAATAATGATACGGCAAGGCGGATACGGTTTGGACTACTGGGTACAACTGCAGGTTGAGTAATTGACTGATTTGTGTTTTCCTGATGTCCTGCTGCTTCTTCCAAAATGTAATGAATAATAAGTAAAATGCAAAGGTCTTAATTCTATAGTTAATACCCGCACTTTTTCTTATTTATATTCATTTTTTTGCTAAAAAATTAGACTTTAGGGCTCATATTTTCCATTTTTCAATTCTATATGCACTATCCCAGAACATCCACTCCAATTTGGTGGCCTGTTCAAACGCCGCTAACATGTTTTTTTGCGTTCGCTCTCCAGCCTTTTCTGCAAGCTCATCTGCAATATCTATGGCCAACTTAACCGATTTAGCAAAGGCCTCACCGGCATACATGTCAATCCAGCGTTGGTATGGATTTTCATTTTCTGCCTGCATTGAAAAGATGTGATCGCCCACTTTTTTATAAATCCAGAAGCAAGGCAAAACCGCAGCAACTGCCACCTCTACTTGCTCATAAGCCACCTGATTAAGCAAGTAATTGGTATATAAAAGTGTAGTTGGCGAAGGCTTCACCTCATGGGGCAAACCCAACTCTTCAAAGTAACTTTCATGGAGGGCGCGTTCAGCTAAAATCGCTCCTGAAGAAAAATTGGCAAAGGCTAAAACCTGGTCTGCCGATCGCAACCGGCTACTGATGGCGCTCAGTGCTTTTCCAAATTCCAAAAGGTAGAAAGCATCCTGGGCAAGATAGAAAACAAATTTATCGGGATGCAAAGTACCCTTGCTCAGCTCCTCATTAAAAGGCATGGCTATTATTTGTGCATAAACCGCATTTACCTGCTCCCAGGCCTGATCGCTCCATTTCATTTGGCAATAAGTTTTAAAGGTTCAAAAAAATGATTGAGCGGCCCGTTCCCTGCTCCGGTTTTAACACCTGCACCAGCCTGCAGTGCCCCGGCGATATAAATTTTAGCTAGCTGAACGGCTGTGATTAAATCATTCCCTTTAGCCATCTCTGCAGCAATTGCAGAAGACAGCGTACAGCCGGTTCCATGTAAGTTTCGAGAATTAATATAGGGGCTTTCGAGCACAATGGGCAGCTCTCCTTTTGCTACAAAAACGTCATAAATGGTTGTACCAAGTAAATGTCCTCCCTTGAGCAGCACCGCATTAGCTCCCTGGGCAATAATGTTATGGGCGGCTTCAATCATCTCTGCAACATTACTAATCTTGTGCCTGGCCAGAATAATGGCCTCATCAATATTGGGCGTAACCAGGGTTGCAATGGTAAATAACGCTTGTTGTAAGGTTTCTACTGTTTCGGGTTCAATTAAGCGATGACCACTTGTAGCCACCATTACAGGGTCGAGTATTACGGGTATATGAGGGGCATAAGCAACCAGAATTTGCCTGATCAGTGTTGCTACTTCTGGCTTATTGATCATTCCTATTTTAATGGCCGCAGGTTTAATGTCTTCCAGTACTGCCATCAACTGATCCTGAATCATCTCAACCGGAACCGCATGTACACCCTTAACGCCCAAAGTATTTTGTGCAGTAACTGCGGTGATTACTGAAGTTCCAAAACAACCCAGCGCTGAAAAAGTCTTCAAATCAGCTTGTATCCCTGCTCCACCCCCACTGTCTGATCCTGCTATGGTTAATACCTTAATATATTCTATATTTTCCTGCTGTGTAATTGAGACATTTCCTGTACGCTCATCCATGCTGTTATAACATTGCTGAGTACATTCTGCGTTTTGCGGCAATAAATTTTTAGTGATAACAGACTCCATAATTTTAGCTTAATTACTTTAGGAGTCTTCTAATGCCTGAGGCACGATTAGATCTGCAAACTATTTCCTACGCCGGTACTAACCGAATCAGGTGATGAGGGTATAATCTCAGCCATCTATTGAAGGCACCCCTAAAGTTTTATGTCTGCAATATAGGAGTAAATTTTAAATCGACAAACAGTTTGGTATGGAGTAGTGAGTACTGAGTCTTAAGTCTTGAGTACTGAGTCGTGAGTACTCAGACAAAGCGCCTACCTGTTCAGCGCCCTGTCTTGATACTTGATACTATTTTCACTTTAAACTTATAGTAAGTACTTAGTACCGAGTATTTAGTACTGAGACAAAGCGCCTACCTGTCCAGCGCCCTGTCTTGATACTTTCTATTTCGTACTTGATACTATTTTCACTTTAAACTTCCAGTAAGTACTTAGTACCAGTATTTAGTACTGAGACAAAGCGCCAACCTGTCCATCGCCATGTCTTGATACTTGATACTATTTTCACTTTCAACCTTCAACTTTTAACTTGATCAGCACCCTGTCTCGATACTTTCTACTTTATACTTTATACCTTATACTAGTCCCACTTTCCCCTCTCCCTTTCCTAAAGCTTATCAGGCTGATAAAACCTTACTGTTCCATCTTCCTCGCTTGATACGATTAATAAACTTCTACCATTAGGGCTATCTTTCGGTTTCACAAACAAAACACCTTCCGGCGCATCGCCTGTGGCAAATAATTGTACAAACTTTGGCGAAGCAGGTATGGTAACATCATAAGTAGCAATCATATCTACCCTTTCCATACCTATAAAGGCCAGGGTTCTGCCGTTTACCTGATTCACTGTAACCGCTTCAATTTCAACGCCCTTATTGTCCGAGCGTTCATCATCGTATTTTCCGGCATCGATAACCCGCTGCTCTAAATCCTTTCCAATATTGGCAACCAGCTGACCAGTACCTGCATTTAAAATGCTTACACTTCTTCCGCCTGTGGCGAAAAGTTCATCGTAGTCCCCGTCTCCATCGGTATCGCCAAAAGCCTTAGAGACAGTTAAGCGGCCCAAATTGGCATCTTGTTGTAAGCTGGCAGCTGCAGGAAATTTAGTTGCATCCAGTTTTAAACTTTTTACCCTTGCTTCTTCATCATAACCTTTCCATGCACGGGTATCTCCTTCGTTGGCTAATGCGAGGTAGTTGGCATCGCCTGCAGAGAAATATGATATGGCATCTGGTAAGTAAAAGGCTTTAATTGGCCAGGTACCCAACTGCATTTTACTGTCTTTATCACTCACATCGAATGCATTTTCAGCCAGACTGATATCCCTTACACCCAATGGAATAATTTTGGTAATGGTACCCGCAACGAGGTCTACTTCTGCTACAGCATTATTTTCCTGAAGGGTAACAAAAGCCTTCTTTGAATCGGCAGCTACGGCTACATATTCTGGCTCTATATCTTGAGCAAAACTAGCGTTAGGGCCGTAAATTCTTAATCCAGCTGCCACCAATGACGCTTTTGAGCTTTCAAAACCTGCAAAATCTAATGTTTTCACCGCATAATTATTTTTCACATTGATGATAGAGATCGAACCTGCAGGATCAACAGTATATTCATCATTTGGCTCACCTTCATTAGCACTGATGATGTAAGTTCCATCCGGACTAAAAGTAACCATATCGGGCATAGCCCCAACAGTAATTTTCTTTACCTCTTCTAATGTCGAAGTTTTTAAAACCACGATATCGCCGTTTCCTTGTTTATTAGCACCATCTAAAGCTATAGCCAGTAAACCATTGTTTACCGCAACGCTGTTAATGCCAGCGTTATTAGGGTAAGTTAAAGTTTTAAGTTTTACAATTGCGGGATAAGCCGTTAAATCTAACACCTCTACCTTTATGCCTCCGTCATTACTGACTACAAATAGTTTTTTAGTAGAAGGATCGTAAGCAGAGATTTCTGCAGCTGTGGTATTTCCTAAATCTACTGAAGCAATTTCTTTAAAGCTGGAAATATTTTCTGCAACAACAGGCTCCGGATTCGTTTCATCAATAGGGTCTGTTTTTTTACAAGCGGCCAGGGCCATAGAAGCCAGGAACAAGGCTCCAAACAATTTTTTTCGGTTCATTTGGTTTTAAATCTGATGATCCAAAAATAAAATACCGCAGAATCGCTTTTAGCCGGCCAATATTATGATTTGATTAAGAAATCGTCAATTATGGGGCATAAAAAAACCCTGATATAAAATCAGGGTTAAATTATTAAACATATAGGGTGCTGAATTTTCAGCGTTACAACCTTAAATGTGGATCGCTCTATTATCTGTAGCAGCTAATGCAGCTTCTTTCAATGCTTCGGTATACGTTGGGTGAGCATGGCAGGTACGTGCAATATCTTCTGCAGATGCACGGAACTCCATCGCAATTACGGCTTCAGCAATCATATCTGCAGCACGCGGGCCAATCATGTGTACACCTAAAACTTCATCAGTGCTGGCATCAGCTAAAACCTTGATGAAACCATCAGTATCCATACTTGCTTTTGCTCTTCCGCTTGCTTTGAATGGGAACGATCCGGCTTTGTATTTTACTCCACTTGCTTTCAATTGCTCTTCTGTTTGTCCAACTGAAGCAACTTCCGGCCAGGTATAAACTACCCCAGGAATTAAGTTATAGTTAATATGTGGCTTTTGTCCGGCAATGGTTTCAGCTACATAAGTTCCTTCATCTTCTGCCTTGTGGGCCAACATTGCGCCTGTAATTACATCACCAATGGCATAAACACCTTTAACAGCAGTTTCTAAGTGTTCATTAACCGGAATTTTCTTTCCTCTTTCTTCTACCGTAATGCCAATTTTATCTAAACCTAAACCTTCAGTATAGGCCGTTCTGCCAACAGCAACAATGCAATAATCGGCCTCTAAAGTTACAGGCTCACCTTTTGCATTATCTGCCGTAACCGTTACCGTTTTACCTTTAACAGTTGCACCGGTTACCTTGTGACCCATGTAAAACTCCATGCCTAAAGTTTTCTTTAAAACACGTTGAAGCTCTTTTCCCAAGCCTGCATCCATTGTGCCGATGATAGAAGGTAAAAATTCTACCACAGAAACTTTAGTACCTAAACGGGCATAAACAGATCCCAATTCTAAACCAATAACCCCACCACCAATTACAACCATGCTTTTAGGCACTTCCTTAAGTGTTAAAGCCTCAGTAGATGTGATGATACGTTTTTTATCGATAGGTAAGAACGGTAATGCTGTGGGTTTAGAACCTGTTGCAATGATTACATTTTTTGCAGTAAGGGTTTCGGTAGATCCATCACCTTTGGTAATTAAGATGGTGTTTTTATCCACAAAAGAACCTACACCTTCAAAAGCATCGATTTTGTTCTTTTTGAAAAGATAGGTGATACCGGCAGTATTTTGTGCTACAACATCGTCTTTACGGGCGATCATCTGTTTCATATCTACTTTCAGATCTTTCAGGTTGATACCGTGTGTAGAGAAGGTATGTGCCGCATTGTGGTAATGCTCTGAAGAATCTAATAATGCTTTAGAGGGAATACAGCCAACATTTAAGCAAGTACCTCCATAAGTTTTATATTTTTCGATAACAGCAGTTTTTAAACCTAATTGGGCACAACGGATTGCGCCAACATAACCGCCCGGACCAGAACCGATAACAACGACGTCGTATTGCATAATTTCTTGATAATTTTGATTGCCCAAATGTAGGGAAAAAAGGTTTAAGGTAAAAGTTAGATCGCGCCATAAATGAGTCATGAGTTTGAACTCTTGAGTCTTGAGTTCTAAGCGCTTGACTATGCTGCAAAGTTGTACTAAGAAGGTGGTCTGGAGTCCAGGAGCTCAAATGTATAAACTATTTGGAATAATGAATATCCAAACCTACACGCCAAACTGACTCAGGTGTGTAATATGCCGCAGCTGCTGAAAATATGGATTTGTACTTGTTACCAGCGTCTTGATACTACATATCCTGCCTAACCTCAAACAAGAAGAACTGCTGAACCTGGTTTTTCCCGAAGTTGTTATCTACACAAAAAATCAGCGATGGGTTCCCGTTAGGCAATTTCGGACCGAAAGTTACCCCTTCAAAATTATCAATATGTTTGTTTAATGAATCGAAATCAAACAACAACTTCTTTGATAAGGGTTTAGGGGGTGTTTGCACAAAAGAAGGATTATCCATCACATTCTCTGCTCCATTTAAATCTACCAGGTAAAGCTTAATAAAAGTATGGTCATCATGGCCTTTTGCCCAAGCCCTTTCCATCACCAATAAGGTATGGCTGTTAACGGCAAGAATCTCCGAGATGCCATTTACGTTCCAGTCCATATCCACAGTAGGCTTAACGGGCAGTTCGCCTAAATTGTAGGCATATTGGGCGGTATTTTTCCCCGTTTTGGTGTCAAACTTCAAAATTCTGGTTAGTGCCTGCCCGTAACCAAATGCAGCCTGTTTACCATCTTCATAACGGGGTTCTTCTAAACTGGCATAAAGCGTTTTATAATCATCGGCATAACTCAGCCCTTCAAAAAAAGCATTCTTTCTTACCCCTTTTTCCTGTCTTGTAAAATGAAATCCAGCAGGCAGTGAAATGGTATCCAGATATGCGCCTTTCTCATTAATATAAGTAAGTGCTGGCTGAACGATTGTGGTATCGCCATTTCGAAACAATCGCTCCCCTTCACTGCTCCATAAAAGCTGCCGGGTATGCGGATTATATCGTACAGATTCCCCATCTGGTTTTACCCTTTTATCAGTACCCAGTTTTGGATATACTTTACCATTGGCCTGCAAAATCGGGATTACGCCCCTAATTTCTATGGTATCAATTTTATTATTGGTAATATCAATTTTAGCGGTGTATATCCTCGCCGGACTGAGCTGTGATGGATCATCACTGATCAGGTAATACTGATCGCGCTTAATATCATAGTCTATCCCAGATAATCCGCCAACAACTGTATTTTCAAACTTTTGGTTTAAGGGAAGAATATATTCACTTAAAAAACTAAGCGATGAAATAGATGTTTCTTTCTTGGATGCGCCTAGCCTGTTGGCTGAACAGGAGGCTAAAAGTATAATAAGTGAGAAATAAAATGCTGCAATTATGATTCTGGCTGATTTCAAATCCAATGATTTAGACTACAAAAATAGAAAAAATATACACTGCCAGCCCCAATGGCTTGTTATTACATTGTTAAGCTTTAGAAACTAAGGCCGTGGATAAATTTGCAAAATCGACCTTGAACTACCTGACGCTTATTTTTGCTCAATGCCAGGCTACTCCTAACATTAAGAAGTTAAGAACCTTTAGTATAGATCAACCTTAACTCCTTAATGTTTTAATATCATTGTTCCTGGATCAAGTTCTGATACTAACTAAAACAACTTCCCGATCACACGATAACCTGTTTTATCCCCTTCTATCACCTCTTCATAATACACATCGTCAGGAGACACAAAATACTGCTCATTCTTAATGGTTACCTCACGGCATCCTTCTGGCAACTGATCAATAATATCACCAATCTGATGGGACCCGGCTGAATTGTCTCCTGTATTGAGTACCCCATCTTTTCCGGCAACTACATAAACAGTTTTTCCATCTGCATTGGTGCTTTGGGTATAATAAACACCTTTGTATTCGTAATAATCCTGACCGTTAATGGTTACCAGATTAGCATCGGAAGGTAAACTTGGCACTTCTGCTCCTACTGGCGGCGTAACCACCTCATACTGATTATCATTTTGCTGATAGAATAACCCACCAGAATAATAAAACTGATTGGCACCAAAATAGAATGGATAATAGCCATAAGGAAGCACACCAATTCTAAAACCTAAAAATGGTCTGTAGTAATTGTAATAACTGTAATAAGGTCTGTAGTAAGGTCTTCCATATCCAGGCCTGTAACTATAACCTGGTCTGTAGCCATATCCCGGACGATAACCTACCCCGGGACGGTAGCCCGGACGGGTATTATTATAAGCATTTCTTTCTGGCCTGGCCATTCTCGATGGTGCAGAATATCGGCCAGCAGAAGGTGCCTGCATAGACGGGCCTCGTGATGAGCCGCCTCTTGATGGCGCAGATATACCTGGCCGTCCGCCACCTGCAGCCCCTCCTGCCCTGCTTGGGCGTTGTGCAAAAACCTGATTTACACTTAAGGTTGTAACCATTGCTGCCACAGCAAAAACAACCACTCCTTTATTTAATAACCTATTCATTTTATTGTGTTTAAATCGATTACATATATGACGGTAAAAAAGTTAAAAAGATTATTCCTTAACATCTTTTAACTAAATTTTGATAATGTGTTGACACATCTGCATTTTAATGCTAACAAACCTTTTACGGGATGTTTTTTCTATTCCCTGCTTAATGTTCTATATTTAAATTTTATTCCAATAATCATATTCTTCAAATGACCTTGAACAAAGTTTTCAGCTTATTATTTTGTCTGTTTGTATCTTCCTCTTTATTTGCCCAACAAACGGATTCTGCCTATGTAAGAAACAATTACACTAAAATTGAAAGGCAAATCCCAATGCGGGATGGGGTTAAGCTCTTTACTTCAATTTATATACCAAAAAATCAAACTAAAAAATATCCTTTCTTGCTTAACCGAACGCCTTATACCGTTCAGCCTTATGGTGAGGATAAATATAAAACCAGCTTAGGCAACTTCCCTGCAATGATGCGCGAAGGATTTATTTTCGTGTACCAGGATGTACGTGGAAAATGGATGAGTGAAGGTACCTTTGAGGATATTCGTCCACAGGTAATTGGGAAGAAAGGAAAAACAGCCATTGATGAAAGTACAGATACTTACGATACCATAGATTGGCTGGTAAAAAACGTTAAAAACAACAACGGGAAAGCAGGCATTTATGGGATCTCCTATCCTGGTTTTTATTCAACCACGGCCTTACCACATTCACATCCGGCCTTAAAAGCGGTATCGCCGCAGGCACCTGTTACCGACTGGTATCTGGGTGATGACTTTCACCATCGTGGAACACTTTTCTTAATGGATGCCTTTAATTTCATGAGCACTTTTGGCGTTCCCAGACCAAAGCCCATCACACCTGATAAAGGCCCTAAAGGTTTACAACTTCCTATTCAGGATAACTATCGTTTTTTCCTGGAAGCAGGATCGGTTAAAAACCTGAAAGATAAATACTTTGCCGATAGCATCAAGTTCTGGAACGATTTATTTAAACATCCCAACCTGGATACTTTTTGGAAATCACGTCTGATTACACCACATTTAACCCAGGTAAAGCCAGCGGTAATGGTTGTAGGCGGTTTTTTTGATGCAGAAGACGCTTATGGCACGTTTGATACCTATAAAGCAATAGAAAAACAAAATCCCGGGGCCAAAAATATTTTAGTTGCGGGCCCATGGTTTCATGGTGGCTGGGTGCGCAGCGATGGTTCTTATTTCGGAGATATTCCTTTCGGAAAAACTACCAGTATCGATTACCAACAACAATATGAATTACCTTTCTTTAAATATTATTTAAAAGGAGAAGGCGACTTTAATGCAGCAGAAGCTAACATCTTTGTAACAGGAAGCAATGAATGGAAAAAATTTGACACCTGGCCCCCAAAAGATACTGAAACTAAAAATCTATACCTGCAACCTAACGGTAAACTGGGTTTTGAAAAAGTAGGCAGAACCGATAGCTGGGATGAATATGTAAGCGATCCTAATAATCCGGTACCCTATCAGGATGGTATTCAGGCAAAACGTACCCGCGAATACATGATTGATGATCAGCGTTTTGCAGCCCGCAGACCAGATGTTAAAACCTTCCAAACTGATGCTTTAACTGAAGATATTACCTTAACCGGGCCGGTATTGGCTAATTTAGTGGTTTCTACTACAGGAACGGATGCAGATTATGTAGTTAAGCTGATTGACGTTTACCCTGAAGATGCACCAAACCCTGTACCTAACCCTAAAAACCTGATTATGGGAGGCTATCAAATGTTGGTTCGCGGTGAAATTATGCGCGGTAAGTATCGCAACAGTTTTGAAAAGCCAGAGGCCTTTATTCCTGGTGCCATTACAAAAGTGAATTATCCACTGCCAGATGTTGCACATACTTTCAAAAAAGGACACAAAATCATGATTCAGATTCAAAATAGCTGGTTCCCGCTGGCTGACAGAAATCCACAGAAATTTATGGACATTTATCAGGCCGAGCCTCAGGATTTCCAAAAAGCCACGCATAAAATTTACCACGATACTTTTAACAGTTCGTACATTACCGTTTCAGTTTTAAAATAAGAACAAAATGAAATACCTTAAAATAACCGCTTTATTAGTGTTATGGTCATTTACCGCTTTTGCACAGGGCGATGCCGGTTACCCCAAAGCCAATTACACCAAGAAGGAAGTTTACATCACCATGCGTGATGGTGTGAAGCTTTTTACGGCAATATATACCCCTAAAGATGCTTCGAAGACTAAAAAATACCCGATGGTGATGCAGCGTACCTGCTATAGCATTGCGCCATACGGCGAAGATAAATTCCCGGCAAGATTAGGGCCTTCAGAATTAATGATGAAAGAAGGTTATATCGTGGTGATGCAGGATGTTCGCGGGCGCTGGAAAAGTGAAGGTACCTGGACCAACATGACTCCGGTTATTGATAACAAAAAAAGTAAAAATGATGTTGATGAAGGTTCGGATACCTACGACACGGTTGATTGGTTAGTTAAAAACGTAGCCAACAACAACGGTAAGGTAGGTCAGTGGGGTATTTCTTATCCGGGTTTTTACACCGCAGCAGGTATTTTAAGTAACCACCCGGCACTAAAAGCTTCATCGCCACAAGCCCCAATCTCTGATTTCTTTTTTGATGATTTCCACCACAACGGTTCATTTTTACAGAGCTACTTCTTTACTTTCCCCGTATTTGGTGTTCAAAAAACCGATACTACTTCTAAAGCCTGGTATAACAATCAAATGATCAACCCTAAAACTAAAGATGGCTATCAGTTTGCTTTAGATTTAGGCCCGCTAACCAATGCAGATAAATATTACAAAGACAATTTTTTCTGGCAGGAAACGGTGAACCATCCCAACTACGATGAGTTTTGGCAGAAACGCGGCTTATTAAAGCACTACAGCTCTATAAAACCTGCTGTTATGGTTGTAGGTGGCTGGTACGACGCTGAAGACTTGTCTGGCCCGTTAAATATTTATAAAACCATCGAGAAGAAAAATCCCAATGCGTACAATACAATTGTAATGGGACCATTCGGACATGGAAGATGGAGCCGCGAAACTGGCCACACCATGCACAGCAATGTATATTTCGGCGATAGCATTGCCACATTCTACCAAAAAGAGATTGAAGCTAAGTTTTTCAACCATTTCCTGAAAGGCAATGGAGATAAAAATTCAGGATTACCGGAAGCATATATGTTTGATACGGGAAAGAAAGCTTGGGAAACCTTCGCCAAATGGCCAACAGAAAAAGCAAGTAAACAAAAATTCTATTTAGCTGCAGATGGCAAATTAAGCCTGACTGCGCCGGTAAGCACTGGTTCTGTTAGCTACATCAGCGATCCGGCTAAACCTGTTCCTTACACTGAAGATTTAACCACCACTACAGGCTTCACACCACACAACTACATGAGTGAAGACCAAAGATTTGCCGGCCGCAGACCGGATGTATTGGTGTATCAGACGGAGGTACTGGATAACGACATCACCCTGGGGGGCGAAATCATGTCGCACCTTAAAATTGCTACGACAGGCACTGATGCCGATTTTATTGTAAAACTGATCGATGTTTATCCGGCCGATGAGCAAAACAATGCCTACATGCCCAATAAGAACATAATCTTGAGTAATTACTGGCAAATGGTACGCTCTGAAATAATGCCTGCACGTTTTAGAAACAGTTTCGAAAAACCTGAAGCATTGGTGGCCAACCAGAAAACAGATGTGAACGTGAAACTACAAGACGTGCTGCATACCTTTAAAAAAGGTCATAGAATTATGATCCAGGTTCAAAGTACAGCATTTCCCCTTTTCGCACGCAACCCACAGAAATTTGTAGAAAACCCCTACAAAGCCATTGAAACTGATTATATTAAAGCTACACAAACTGTTTTCAACGATAGCTTCATCGAAGTTGACGTTATTAAGTAATCCATGAAAAGAATATTATTATCACTGGCAATAACGCTGGGCATTTTATCAGCCCATGCACAGATATTGGGTAAAAACCAGGTAAACTCTAGGGCAGATAGCCTTAGAGGAACACTTACTGCACTGAGAAGCTGTTATGATCTTAATTATTACCACTTAGATGTTAAAATAGATATTGATCAAAAGTACATCAGCGGAAGTAATGAATTTGCTTTTACAGCAACCCAGGATTTCAGCAAGTTACAATTCGATCTTTTCGCCAATTTGAAAGTAGAAAAAGTAGTTTACAAAGGGGCAAATATTCCTTTTAGCAGAGAATACAATGCTGTTTTTGTAACCTTCCCAAAAGCGATCAGAAAAGGTACCAAAGATAAATTCACAGTTTTTTATGCCGGCAATCCTGTTGTGGCCCGTAATCCACCATGGGATGGCGGTTTTATCTTCAAAAAAGACAGCGCTGGCAATCCTTTTGTATCGGTGGCCTGCCAGGGTTTTGGTGCCAGTTGCTGGTGGCCTAACAAAGATCACCAAAGCGATGAAGTAGACAGTATGTTAATCAGTATCAGTGCGCCTAAAACTTTGCAGGAGATATCCAATGGCAGATTAATAAGTACGGTCGATCAGCCTGATGGCTACCAAAAACACAATTGGCTGGTGAGCAATCCAATCAACAACTACGATGTTACTTTTTATATCGGGAAATATGCGCACTGGACAGACAGCTATGATGGTGAAAATGGTAGGCTGAGCATTGACTACTGGGCACTTCAAACGGATAGTGCAAAAGCACGCCCACATTGGGATGCCGATGTAAAACCCATGTTAAAATGTTTTGAATACTGGTTTGGGCCTTACCCCTGGTACAAAGACGGCTACAAGTTGGTTCAGGCGCCACATTTAGGTATGGAACATCAAAGCGCTGTAGCCTATGGGAACCAATTCAAACCAGGTTATCTGGGTAAAGATTTAAGTGGAACAGGCCACGGCTTAAAATGGGATTTTATTACCATCCATGAAAGCGGACATGAATGGTTCGGGAACAACATCACGTCAAAAGATATTGCAGATATGTGGATACATGAAGGCTTTACCAATTACTCCGAAGTGCTCTACACCGAATGTACGGCAAGTAAAACCGCAGGTAATGAATACGCCATGGGCTTGCATAAAATTATCGACAATGATATCCCGGTAATAGGCCCTTATGGTGTAAATAAAGAGGGGTCGGGAGATATGTACCCCAAAGGTGCTAGCCTGGTTCATACCATCCGTCAATTGGTAAACAACGATGAAAAATTCAGGCAAATTCTTCGTGGCTTAAACAAAACATTTTATCACCAAACGGTAACCACCGCGCAAATAGAAAACTACATCATTAAGCAAAGCGGATTAAAGCTCAACAAAGTTTTTGATCAGTATTTACGTTACACTAAAATTCCGGTATTAGAATACAAAATTGTTAATGGCAACTTATCTTACCGCTGGGTAACTGATGTAAAAGGCTTTGATATGCCTATTCGGGTGAGTTTAAACCCCGGTACCTATACTTTAATTCATCCAACCAACGAGTGGAAAACGATTAAAGTTGCCTCCAGTATCAATGGGGATAATTTTAAAACTGACCCACAATTTTATATCGACATCAAAAAAGTCAGCTAAAACCAGGTCAAAATCCATAAAGAACCCAGTGTTTTAACAGGCACTGGGTTTTTATTTTCCTTCAATTTAGCAACTTAACTGCTTACGCGATTATTTTCAGCAAGATTTTGCTTTAATGTGCAACTTTTAATTAAAATGATCGTCTTATTGAATAGGAAATTAATCTATTCTTTAACGCTGATTTTAACAGCAACAAATTTTATCACTATGAAAAAAATATTTCTATTTCTATTCGCGACATTAACAATCACAACCGGATTAAATGCAGCAACTGAAAAACAACTTAGCATCAACTCATCCAGAAGTGCTGATGATGAAAGAGACGTTCAAAACTTCAATGGTGTAGCTGCAGGAGGCCCTATAACTGTAATCGTAACTCTGGGAAACAAAGAAGGTTGCCGTTTTGAAGGCGACGCAGATGCGATTTCTACTTTAATTACTGAAGTAAAAGGCAATGTTTTAATTATTCGCCCGCAAAATAGCTGGAAGAGCTGGGAGAAAAAATATGAAAACAAAAAGATTATTGCCCACGTTTCGGCCAAAACCATCAGAAGCTTAACCATGAGTGGAAATGGAAGCATTACCGTAAACGGTTCAATTAATTCAACTGAACTTAGTGCCACTTTAAGCGGCTCGGGAAGTATTAAGGCCACCATTAATGTAAACGATTTTAACGGAGTGATCAGTGGCTCAGGAAATTTAAACATCAGTGGTAAAACCGATGATGCCAATATTACCATCAGTGGCTCAGGTGTTTTTGCCGGCAAAGGGTTTTCAACCAACGATCTTTCTACTCAAATCAGCGGCTCTGGAAACATCAATATTAAAGCGGATAAACGAATCAATGCCGTAATCAGCGGATCAGGAAGTGTTAACTACTCTGGAAACGCAACTGTAGATAAAACTGTTATTGGCTCCGGAAGGGTAAACAAAATTTAATTGAATTGTGGGTTATAAGTTAGGAGGGAGGTGACAGGTGTTAAATACATCTGCACTTTAAACCCGTAATTTATAACCCATATTTCTTTATCTCCGGCGATTATTCAAAATCCGCCATCTAAAGGTTTAAGCTTGTGTAAGCATGCTTAAAACTGCAGTCCAATTACCCACAAATTCTCAATGTAGTTAATTTTTTGGCTGGCTTTGTCTAAATCATCCCAACCAGTAGTGTGGATATTGGTTAAGTTCGTTGCACCAAATTTAGTCGTGTTCTGTAAATATAAATTCTTCCACACATAAAATTTAAGTCCAACTTTAGCCGAAATACCGTAGCCTGAAATATTCCAGTGGTTATTTCTACCTGCACCAAATAAGCGTACATCAGACCGCGGAACTACAATGCCCCCGCCTAAACCTGTTTCTAAGGTTAAAGAGGTATTGCCAGAAGGCGCTACCCAGATATCATCATAACGTTCAACCTCTACATTGGCATAGTTAAAGCCGTCGGTATGTTCGAAAGTTAGCATACTCTCCTTAACGTTAATCATCTGCCCATCGTAATCACCTGCCAATGCACCTGTAGGGATATTGTCGTGAGAAATATTAGCACCAATGTGCCCTGTAATGGCTACTGTTTGTGGAATATCCATCACATATTTCATGTGATCCCAACCGATGGATATACTGTAATTATCTTTGATGAAATAACCGACCCTGATGTTATATTGAGGCACGGTAATCAATCCCGGATTTAACCAATCCCAGCTTAATTTCGATTGCCTGTCATGAGCCACAACATCTTTTAGTGTAAAATCATAATTAGGTCCTGTAAAGCGAATATCGCTTTTACCATACCATGAACTATTATATCCCCAATGAAAATAGAAATCTCCCTTTCTGGAGAAATTACGCTTATGCTCCGGATTAAAAATACTTTTCGAGGCCGGTACATTGTTCGTTGAAGGTTTAATTTCCTGGGCTTGCATCCGCTTACCAAAAAGAAGTGCTAAGAATAAAATGGAGAATTTTTTCACGGCGCAAATTGAGTGAAAAGCAGCCTCATTTACAAAAAATTTAACCTTTCGTATTTCTTAATCTACAAAAAATGACTTTAAATCATTAAAACCTTGTGTATACGGCAAGCTGAACTACGTTGTTCAACGTATTAGCGCTGGCACCATTAACGGCCTGGTTTAAATACCCTAGTTCGAGATCTAATTGCTTTGAAAAGCGGTACCCTGCTGCAAGATAAGCCCTGTTTTGATCAAACACACTGTTATTAAGTGCCTTTTTATTCTGAAAATTTAAAAATACTTCATTCTGAAGCGCAACAAAAGCCCCTTTGGTAAAAGATTGCTGTTGTTTCTGTAATGGTTGGATCAACCGAAAGAAATAGCGAAAACGCTGTGCAAAAATATCATTACCGGCAGTTTCGATAAACCGTTGCTCTACCCTAACCCTATGGCTGGCAAAGATAGACGAAAGCTTATGGGTATAAATGTATTGTTCAAAGATCCGGTGTTCGTTGAGTGTTGTACTTTCGGCAACATCAGGTTTGTTATAAGTAGTTTGCCAAAGATATCCCAAGGCAACATTATGCTGCTTATTGATAAAATATTGTACTGCTGGCCGTACCAAAGTATTTCGTACATACTTCCAATCATCAACAGAACGTAACTGCACATCAAATTGCAGGCCCCACTTTTCGTTAAATTTAGTGTTATTTAAAAACATGAACCATCCGGTATTCTGGTGCTGTGTTTGTGCGTAAGTCGTCCCAAAAACTGCTACCGAAAGCAACAGGGCTAGTATAAATTTTCTCATTAAGGTTTCTTATCTGTGTGCTGCTAAATTAAAATAAAATTAACAAAAGGCAATAATATTATCTGATTCTCAGTATTAAAACATCCCCTGTTTCTAGCTTTTGTTAAATTTGATTTAACTACAAACGATTAAAAATCTATCTTCGTTAAAGATTTTGTGCAGATGAGTGATTTTAATCTGCCTACAATTAATTCAGAACTATCAATTAAAAGAGAAATGATTATTGAACCTAGAATGAGGGGCTTTATCTGTTTAACTGCACATCCTGATGGCTGTGCCCAAAACGTGAAGAACCAAATTGAATATGTAAAGTCAAAAGGCGCAATTAATGGCCCTAAAAAAGTATTGGTAATTGGTGCTTCAACCGGTTTTGGTTTAGCCTCCCGTATCACTGCTGCTTTTGGCTCTAACGCCGCTACCATTGGGGTATTTTTCGAAAAAGCACCATCAGAAGGTAAAACAGCTTCACCTGGCTGGTACAATAGTGCTGCTTTTGATCATGAAGCACACCAGGCGGGCCTATATGCTAAAAGCATTAATGGCGATGCATTTTCTAAAGAGATTAAAGACAAAACCATCGAACTCATCAAAGCTGATTTAGGTCAGATTGATTTAGTAATTTATAGTTTGGCTTCTCCGGTAAGAAAACACCCGGATACTGAAGTTTTACACCGTTCAACTTTAAAGCCTATCGGTGGTACATACACCAACAAAACTGTTGATTTCCATACAGGCAATGTTTCTACCATTTCTATTGAACCTGCCAACGAAGAAGATATTGCCAATACCGTTGCCGTAATGGGTGGCGAAGATTGGGCCATGTGGATTGATGCTTTAAAAGCCGAAAACCTTCTTGCAGAAGGCGCTACCACAGTGGCTTATTCATACATTGGCCCTGCTTTAACAGAACCAGTATACCGCAAAGGAACCATCGGACGAGCCAAAGATCATTTAGAGGCCACAGCTTTCACCATTACTGATAAATTGAAAGATGTTAATGGAAAAGCATATGTTTCCGTAAATAAAGCACTGGTAACGCAGGCCAGTTCTGCCATTCCGGTTATCCCTTTATATATTTCATTGCTTTATAAAGTGATGAAAGCAGAAGGTATCCATGAAGGAACCATAGAACAGATTCAACGCCTTTTTGCAGAGCGATTATATCAGGGCGGAGATATCCCTGTGGATGAAAAAGGAAGAATCAGAATTGATGATTGGGAAATGCGTGAGGATGTGCAAAGCAAAGTAGCACAACTTTGGGAAGAAGCAACAACAGAAACACTTCCGGCCATTGGCGATTTACCTGGATACAGAGCTGATTTCTTAAGTCTTTTCGGCTTCGAAATTGATGGTGTCGACTACCAGAAAGACGCCAATGAGGTGGTGGAAATTGAAGGATTGGTTTAACAAAAAAATACACGAATAAAACAAATGGCTGGCGATATCGCCGGCCATTTTTATTAATTTGCGATATGAATTTTGAACTTCAACCCATACTTGAGAACGAACTTATCAAACTCGTTCCCTTAAAGCATGATGATTTTGAACCTCTTTTTCAGGTGGCATCAGACCCCTTAATCTGGGAGCAGCACCCCAATAAAAACCGTTACCAAAGGGATGTTTTTGAAAACTTTTTTAAAGGCGCAATGGAATCGGGAGGGGCATTTATCGTTTATGACCAGGCAACAGGCCGTGTGGTGGGCAGTTCGAGGTTCTACGAGCTTAACGAAGAAAAAAGTGAGATCGCAGTCGGATATACTTTCCTGGGAAGAGATTTCTGGGGTAGAGGCCATAACAAAACACTCAAACACCTGATGATTAACCATGCCTTTCAATTTGTAAATCGGGTAATTTTTCACATCGGTGCAACCAACTTCCGTTCGCAAAAAGCGATAGAAAAACTGGGTGCCGAAAAATTTGAAGAAATTGAAGTGGCCTATTATGGTGAACCGGTAAAATGGAATTTTGGCTATAAAATAGAGAAAAACAGCTGGTTAAAAGGATAATATAAATTTTGTTCTTGGTAATAAAATCGTATTTATGCTCCAGGTTTATTATCTTTGCGTAATTCTCCTTTCTTTTATCCCTCTAAAACAAAATAATTAATATATGGCTAAATCTCAAGCAACTTTCGGTAAAAAAGAAAACGAGAAAAAAAAGCAACAGAAAAGAAACGAAAAACAGGAAAGAAAAGAAGAGCGTCAGGCCAATGCTAAAAAAGGTTTAGCGCTCGAAGATATGATGGCATACGTGGATGAAAACGGCAACATCTCTTCTACCCCTCCAGATCCGAAGAAAAAGAAAATCATCAATACAGAAGATATCCAGATTGGTATATCCAGACAGGAAGATATCGTTGACGAAAATCCGGTAAAAAAAGGTACAGTAACTTTTTTCAATGATAGCAAAGGTTATGGCTTCATTAAGAATACAGATACCCAGGAAAGCATTTTCGTACATGCGAATGGCTTGGTTACTCAAATCAGAGAAGGCGACAAAGTATCTTTTGAAGTAGAAATGGGACAAAAAGGCCCAACTGCTGTTAAAGTTTCTAAAGTATAATTCCTCTTTTCCTTTCTAAAGAAAAGATTCTATTCCGCGTGAGGTTTTATTAAACACTATTTTATTGTATTGTGATGTAAAACCTTCCGCTTGATTTCCTCCAAAATCTTTCAATAGCTTTTTTAAGTTATTTTCTAACAGAAAACTACCTTACACAAAAGACTGTCTACTAATAAATTAGACTTCACACATCCGGATTTTTTAAAGAAAATTTATTTTTTTTATTAATCTCGGTGTGGAATTTGTGCGCAGTTTACATCATTAAGCAAACACACAAAGAAAATAACATATGAAAAAGTTAATAGCAATTGCATTAGTAGCATTTTTAGGTCTAAGTACAGCACAGGCACAACAAGCAGATTTACGTAGAAAAATTAACGTAAGTGGAACAGCAGAAACAGAGGTAACACCAGATATAATTTATATCGGAATTTCCTTAAAAGAATATTTGAAAGACAACAACAGTAAGAAAAAAGTTGAGATTACTGATTTAGAAAACCAACTCTTTGCTGCTGTCCAAAAAGCAGGAATTTCAAAAGAAAATCTGACCATTAGCAACCTCAGTAGCTGGAACTACGCTACAGAAAAAAAGAAAAACCCGGATTTTTTAGCGAGTAAACAATATCGCTTAAAAGTAAACGATCTGAATAAATTCAATGAAATTATTGCTTCAATTGATCCAAAAGGAATAGCAAATACCAACATTGAAAGTTATGATTACTCTAAAATTGAAAGTTTAAAAAAAGATTTAAAAATTAAAGCTTTGCTTGCTGCAAAAGAAAAAGCCAGATATATGGTTGAGGCTTTGGGCGATAAGCTTGGTAGTGTAATAGATATTCAGGATGGTGGAGATAATGCTATACAGCCTGTTTACAGAAACTACATGATGAAAGCCGAAATGAGCGATGCAGCTGGCGCTCCTGAGATAGATTTCAAAAAAATTAAACTCAACTTTACCGTGAACGCGGTTTTCGAGATCAGATAAAGGTTTTAACTATAAATTAACAATCTCTCAAACCTACCAGAACATTTTGGTAGGTTTTTTGTTATGCATACATCTGAAATCTAAAATTTTAATATTATGAAAAAATTCATTTACACTTTAGCCCTTGTTTTTTGTTTGGGAGTTAGCTTTAACACAGTACAAGCAGCTGATAAACCAGCAAAAAACCCTACTGAGTTAACTGCAGAGCAGGCTCAGCAATTGGAAAAGATTAAAAGCCGCGTGGAAGAAATCAGAGAGATGGACAAATCTAACTTGACTAAGGCTGAGCGCAAGGCTTTACGTAAAGAATTAAAAGAAATGAAAAATCAGGCTCGTGCAATTTCTGGTGGTGTTTACCTTTCTGTAGGTGCAATTATCATCATCATCTTATTATTGATCTTGATTTTGTAATCTCAACATTTACATCTATCTATAAAAAACAAAAAGCTTTGCAAAATTTGCAAAGCTTTTTTTATGGCCATTAGTTGCTGTATTTAACAACTGAGCTGAAATTAATCGATCATATCGAAGCCTGTATATTTCACTAAAGCTTCAGGAATTTTAATACCGTTTTCAGTTTGATAATTCTCTAAAATAGAGGCTACTATACGCGGCAAAGCTAAAGCACTTCCATTTAATGAATGTGCCAGCTGAGATTTACCTTCTTTGCCTTTAAAACGCAATTTTAACCGGTTAGCCTGATAGGTTTCAAAATTAGATACAGATGAAACCTCTAACCAACGCTCCTGGGCAGCACTCCAAACTTCCATATCATAAGTCATGGCCGAAGTAAAGCCCATATCCCCACCACATAAACGTAAAACGCGGTAATGTAAGCCCAGTTCCTGTAAAAGAGATTGCACATAAACACTCATTTCTTCCAGTGTTTCGTAAGACTTATCCGGGTGAGTAACCTGTACCACTTCTACTTTATCAAACTGGTGTAATCGGTTTAAACCACGAACGTGTGCACCATAAGATCCTGCTTCTCTGCGAAAACAAGGGGTATATGCGGTATTTTTAATAGGCAAATCTTCTTCCTTCAAAATTACATCACGGTATAAATTGGTTACCGGAACTTCTGCAGTTGGGATTAAATATAAATCGTCTACAGCAGAATGATACATTTGTCCTTCTTTATCTGGCAATTGCCCTGTTCCGAAGCCTGAAGCTGCATTTACCAGATGTGGCACCTGCATTTCCTTGTAACCTGCAGCAGTTGCATGATCCAAAAAGAAATTAATCAATGCCCTTTGTAAACGCGCACCTTTACCTTTATAAACAGGGAAACCTGCACCAGTAATCTTAACACCAAGCTCAAAATCAATGATATCATACTTTGCGGCTAACTCCCAATGCGGAAGTGCTTTGCTCGGTAGCGCTGCAGGGGTACCATGTACCAGCACAACTTCATTATCATCTGCAGTAGAACCCTGTTTAACCAATTGATATGGTAAATTTGGCAACTGAACAATTAAATTATGTTGTGTGGCTTCCAGGTCAGTTAGTTTATCACCAAGGGTTTTAATTTGCTCTTTATGGGAAGCTGTTTTAGCTTTGATTTCTTCAGCTTCTGCTCTTTTTCCACTACGCATTAAATCGCCAATTTGTTTGGCGGCTGCATTCGCTTCAGCAGAGATAGCATCCAAGGAAGTTTGAGTGGAACGACGTTCTTCATCTACTTTAATGATTTCGTCTACCAATTCCGGTTGTTTAAAATTACGGACACTTAAACGTTCTAAAACTTTCTCTCTATTTTCGCGGATATAATTAACTTGCAGCATTATTTAATTTTTTAAGCAAAGATAGCAAGAGTTTTCAGTTTTTAGTTTCTAGTTTTCAATCTTGATAACCATTACCTGATACTCAATACTTGCTACTTGACATTGATACGCAACACCATGAGTGGAAAACTATTTCTGGTACCTACACCAATAGGCAATTTAGAGGATATGACTTTCAGGGCAATCCGCATTTTAAAGGAGAGCGATCTGATTCTTGCTGAAGATACCCGTACCAGTGCCCCTATGCTTAAGCACTTCGGGATTGATAAAAAAGTGTATGCCCACCACCAACACAATGAGCACAAGGCTACTGCCGAAATCATCAGATTTTTAAAGGAAGGGCAAAAAATTTCTTTAATTTCAGATGCAGGAACGCCAGCAATATCTGATCCGGGGTTTTTCCTGGTTCGCGAAGCCCTAAAAAATGAAATTGCCGTAGAATGCCTGCCAGGCGCAACAGCCTTTGTTCCGGCTTTGGTTAATTCAGGCCTCCCGGCCGATGCTTTCGTTTTTGAAGGATTTTTACCTGTTAAAAAAGGCAGACAAACCAAATTTAAGAAACTGGCTGATGAAGAACGTACCATTATACTTTACGAAAGTCCGCACCGTTTATTAAAAACCCTGGAAGAATTTGCACAATATTTGGGTGGCGACAGAGAAGCATCGGTTAGCCGCGAATTGACTAAAATGTTTGAAGAAACTGTGAGGGGTACTTTATTAGAGATAAAATCACATTTTGAAAACAATACTTTAAAAGGAGAATTTGTAATTTGCATATCGGGGAAACCTTATATTAAAAGCAAAAACAAATACGCGGATGCTGATGAATAGCATCTGAATTAACAACACATCAATATATTGCCATTATGATTAGCATAGATAGATTTTTAAGTGACGAACAGGATCCAAAAGCGGTAGAAAAAGTTATTGGAAAATTAAATGACCTTTTAACCACTGGAGAGGAAATATTATACCTTGCCGTACAGAAAAAACCTGCCGTAAACTTGTTACCTGATTGTATCGCCATTACCAATAAACGTATTTTTTATTGCGAACCCGGAAACTTAGGTTTAACCATGAACTTTAAAGATATTTCCTGGAAAAGTGTTAAAGAAGTTTCATTTAAGGAAGAGTTTTTTGGTTCTAAATTCATCTGTGTACCGCAGCATGGAGAAAATATTGTTACTGAATTTATTCCTAAAGTTCAGGCCAGAAAACTACACCAGGCAGCTAATCAACAGTTGGAAGAGTACAAAGAGCTTCTTCGTCAACAAAAATTGGAAGAGAACCGCGCAACCGCTTCTCCTGTTAGCTCCAATGCCCAATCCATAGCTGATATTCCTGTACCAGAGCCATCAGCCCCTGAGCCTATTCAAATTGCAGAAGTAATAGAAGAACCTGAAGATGAAACTACATTGAAATTGCGCAAACTCAAAACCTTGTACGATAAGCATTTGATTACACAGGAAGAATACGAAGCAAAAAAAGCAAATATTTTAGATAGTCTGTAATCACAAACCCGTTGAAAAAAAGACAAACCTACTTGCTCGCCTTACTGAGCGCTTTCTTGCTTTGGCTAGCCTGGCCACCCATGCCTTTTACAGCCCCGCTCCTCCTTTTTGGTTTAATCCCACTACTTTTTGCAGTAGATGATATTATGGCCAACCAGGAGATCAAGAAGAGAGGCAAGCGTGTTTTTTTAGCCGCCGGATTGTGCTTTTTAGTCTGGAATACTGCTTCTATTTATTGGGTATACAATGCCATTAGTGCTTATAATGGTGCAGCAGTGGCATTACCGGTTTCTTTAATACCCTTTGGATTAGGTGCATTGCTCATGACCTTTGCTTTCTGGCTCTATTACCGGTTGCGCATTTATGTCAATAAAACAATGGCATATTTAGGTCTGATCTCCTTTTACATCGCCTTAGAGTATTTGCAACAAAGCTGGGATTTAGCCTTTCCATGGATGACCCTCGGGAATGGTTTAGCAGGAATGCACCAGCTGGCGCAATGGTATGATCATACCGGAGTTTATGGTGGCTCACTTTGGATTTTACTGAGCAATGTTCTTGCCTTTGAAGCCATTAAACAGTTTAGATCTGATACTGGCCTAGCCCGGGTTAAAATCTTATGCATTTGGTTACTCATCCTGGTTATTCCGATCGGCATATCGCTAAACAAATACTATCGTGCAACAGAAAAAGGTACACCAAGTAACGTTGTAGTGGTGCAACCCAATATAGATCCTTATCAAAAACTGGAGTTTATCCCACCCGCAGAACAGATGAGTATTCTCACACATTTATCTGATTCTGTTGCACAAGTGAATACCGAATATTTTATCTGGCCCGAAACCGCTATCCCAAGTTATGATGACGAAGAGCGAATTCGCCAGTCTACTACCTTTACTACCCTGCAAAATTTTATCAGCAAGTATAAAAACGGCACCTTAATCACCGGCATTGAAAGCACCAGATTCTACCCTGAAAAAAAGACGCTTTCTGCACAGTATGATCCGCAAAGAAATATTTTCATCGATCATTTTAATACGGCGATGCAAGTTGAAAACTCAGCTAATGTGCAATTTTACCACAAATCAAAACTGGTTCCCGGGGTAGAGAAAATGCCATTTCCGAAAGTATTTTCTTTTTTAGATGGTGTTTTCGCCCAACTTGGCGGAGCAGTAGGCGGCTGGGGCTGGCAAGATGAACCAGGTGTGTTATATGCCCAGAGTGGCATTGGCGCAGCGCCAGTGGTATGCTATGAAAGCCTGTGGGGCGATTGGATAGGTAGGTCGGTTAAGGAAGGCGCACAGTTTATAGCCATTATTACCAACGATGGCTGGTGGGGGAATACGTCTGGCAAAGATCAGCATATGCTTTACGCCAAACTAAGGGCTATAGAAACACATAGAGATGTAGTTCGTTCTGCCAACACCGGAATCTCCTGTTTCATT
Source organism: Pedobacter sp. (assembly GCF_965279535.1). Classification (NCBI taxonomy): domain Bacteria; kingdom Pseudomonadati; phylum Bacteroidota; class Sphingobacteriia; order Sphingobacteriales; family Sphingobacteriaceae; genus Pedobacter; species Pedobacter sp. Next base: position 3,660,893 of record NZ_OZ257244.1, on the reverse strand, counting down.
AACCAACGGGGGGATGTACTGCAAAAAACCGAGTGGTGGACCAGAACGGCCATTAAATCCGATATCCATCTGAATGATGAAATTACCTTTTATGTTAAAAGCGGGGATGTTATGGCCAAACTGCTTTGTGTATTAGCGGTTATCTTTTCGCTAATTATTCCGTTTAGAAAATGGATTAAGCCTTTAAAAAAATAAGACCGAGACATGAGTACAAGAAATATCAAAAATCAGGGATTACTGATCCTCATCTTATTTTTAAATGTCGTTGTTGATCAGGTTTCTAAATTAATCGCCAGAAGAGAGATTGACTACTACGAACATATTCCCTTAATCAAGAATTTTTTCACTTTAACTAAAGTTGAAAATACAGGTGCATTTCTTTCATTGGGAGACAATATGCCTTATGCCCTAAGATTAGTTATCCTTTCAGGTTTACCCATCATTGTGCTGGGTTTCGGGCTTTATTATCTCTTCTCTCACAAAAACCTCCCTAAAAGTATGCAAATTGCGATTTGCTTTTTAATCGGGGGTGGAATTGGGAATTTATATGACCGCATTGTTCATGGCTCTGTTACCGATTTTATGCACATGGATTTTCAGATTTTTCAAACAGGTGTGTTTAATTTTGCCGATATCTCGATTATGATTGGGGTTGGCATCTTATTAGTACAATCATTCAGACAGAACTTGAAAAAAGATAAAAAGGAAGAAGAAGAAACCATTGATGCTGCACCTGAGCAGAATTCTTAATGCACAATTAATCCAGGGATTCAAACATATCGTTATCTTTAGCTGTTTAAACCCTTAAATCAACTCAAATAAATCTCAACATGAAAAGAAATGCAACAGCCGTATGGCAAGGTTCAGTTAAAGAAGGTAATGGTAAAATCACTACTCAAAGCACTACTTTAAACGACACACAATATTCTTTTAATTCTCGCTTTGCTGAAGGCGTAGGTACCAATCCGGAAGAACTGATTGCCGCAGCACACGCAGGATGCTTTACAATGAAACTTTCTGCAAATTTAACCGAAGCAGGTTTTACTGCCGAGAAATTAGAAACTAAATGCGAAATCAACTTAGACCCATCAAAAGGTGAAATCGTAGAATCGCACTTAACTTTAACTGCTTCTGTACCAGATTTAACTCAAGAAAAATTTGATGAATTGGTAGCTGATGCAGAAAAAAACTGCCCTATATCTAAGTTATTGAATACTAAGATCACAGTTGACGCTACTTTAGCGTAATAACAATATTGGCCACCTTTCAGCGCATGGGTGGCCTTTTTTTATTTATTGCCTGTGCTTTTTCACTTCAGGGCCAAGTGAACCAATCTCTTCAAATCGGTGTTTTCAGTATTCCCTCTGCCAATAACCCTTTCAGAAAAAATTAAATCAGATATTTCCCTACAATAGGCATTCTTCTACCCATACCAAAAGCCTTTGGTGAAACCCTTAAAATCGGAGGTGTCTGGTATCGTTTAAACTCAGCGATGTTCACCATTCTAAGGATCCGTTTTACCAGTGCTTCATCATAACCTTGGTTGATAATTGCTGTTGTACCTTGTTTCATTTCAATGTGTTGATACAATATTTTATCCAGAATTTCATATTCAGGTAGCGAATCAGAATCTTTTTGATCAGGTCTTAACTCAGCAGAAGGTGGTTTTACAATGGTATTCACCGGAATGATTTCGCCATCTTTATTGATATATCTGGCAAGTTCAAAAACTTGCATTTTATACACATCTCCAATTACACCTATGGCACCACACATGTCGCCATAGAGGGTACCATAACCTACTGCACACTCGCTTTTGTTAGAGGTATTAAGCAAAATATAGCCAAACTTATTACTCATGGCCATGTTGATGATTCCACGAATCCTTGCCTGGATATTTTCTTCAGCCAGGTTAAAGGGTAAGCCCTTGAAGGCCGGAGCTAATGTTTGATCGAATGCCTCGGCAATTTCCTTAATCGCCACGATTTCATGCATGCAGCCAATGTTGTTTACTAAATCCAAGGCATCCTGTACAGAATGGTCTGAAGAAAACTTAGAGGGCATTAAAACAGCCATTACGTTTTCAGCTCCCAGGGCACGGCAGGCGAGCGCACAAACCACTGCCGAATCAATTCCTCCCGACAGGCCAAGCACAGCTTTGCTGAAACCCGATTTTTGGAAATAATCCCGAATGCCTAAAATCAATGCATCATGAATTTGTTCAATGTCATTTGCCCGTTGTTGCCCAGGGTATTTATTCTTCACATTTTCTATCTCAGCGAGATCAAATACCTGTAAATCTTCTTCAAAGTATTTCATCTCGGCCTTCATAAATCCATCGGCGTCGAAAACCAATGAACCCCCATCAAAAATAATCTCAGTCTGTGCCCCTACCTGGTTCACATAAAAGAGTGGCAGCTGATATTTTGATGCATTATCTCCAAGCACTTTAATCCGCTCATCATCATGGGTATAGGAAAAAGGAGAAGCAGCGATATTGATCATTACATCTGGCTTTTCCTTAATTAATTCATCCATTGGATTAGATACGTACAAGGGATTATCGTTGATATTCCAGAGGTCTTCACAAATGGTTAAAGCAATTCTTTTCCCTTTAAAATCTATGCAATTAAAAAAAGTAGCGGGTTCGAAGTAACGGTATTCATCAAAAACATCGTAAGTAGGTAGCAAAGCTTTTTTGGTTATGGCTTTTACTTCCCCACCTTCAATAAAGTAGGCTGCATTAAACAAATCCTTTCCCTGTAGCACATCGTTTTTAACTGGTGAGCCTATGATACAGGCAATACCTACACAATGGGTTGCAATTGCCGAAACAGATTGCTCACAAAGCGCAATAAACTCTTCATACTCCAGGAAATCCCGTGGTGGATAACCACAAATTGCCAGTTCGGCAAACACAACTAAATCGGCACCCTTACTTCTAGCTGCATTAATTCCCTCAATAATTTTTTGGGTATTGGCTTCAAAGTTTCCGATGTGATAATTAAGTTGCGCTAAAGCTATCTTCATGGGTAATTATTTAGGTTTTATGAAGGGAACAGCAAAACTGTTCGATGTGTTTGATTAAAAGAAAAATCCGAAATTGAGTGCAAGATAATGGTTTTTGACATTCCTGTTCTTATCTGTTACAATATTAGTAAATCCATTGTTAAAAGTTAAACCAGCCATAATACTTGTATTTCCAGATACATCGAACTCACCCCCGCCTCCAATTACCAAACCCGCGCGATAAAATTTTGTATAATCTGAAATGTTCAGGTTATCTCCTACAGTTGTATTATTCCTTACAGCATCTTGCTTGGCACCAATCATAAATGAATTGGATAAACCAAACTGTCCGTACCAACGCTTACCATCTTCTTTAATGGTTTTCAATTTGATGGTTAATGGTAATTCTATGTACTGCAAGCGATACTTAAGATCATAAGCTACCGGATCGGTACTGCTCTGACTTGCGGTATAAGGAGATACATTTACTTCGCTGCTTTTTCCATTGATCGTGGTAATGGTTAAAGCAGTTGCAAAGCTATAATTAGGTGCAAAATTAAAATCACCCATAATCCCATAAGAAAAACCTAAAGCTACACTATTGGTTTTCCCCTGCTCTGGTTTTATCCATCCTATGGTGGGTGTAGCAGTTAATCCCAGTCTGAAACCATAGTTATTAAGTGGTGTATACTGCGCCCAGGCGCCGATTGCTGTAAACGATAAAATTAAAAGGGTAACTAGTCTTTTCATGCTTTATGTGATATATTTGTTCTACATGATGTATAACGTAAAACAGTGGCAAATTTATCTAATTTTTCTTTTCGCCATCACATTTATTTCCTGTAAGTCCGGTAAGCGCCCCGATGTAAGCAACATTAATGTGGATATTAAAATCGAGCGGTTTGATCAGGAACTGGCCAAATCCCTGCAAAATGATATCCAGCAAACCGACCTCAGGCTCAACCAAAAGTATGGATTGTTTTATGACGACTATATCCATAAAATGATTGGCTCGCCCAATTACACTAACACGGAAGTGCTGGAAATTTTATTTAAGGATAAAGCCTATGCTGATCTGACACATGATGTGGATAGCGTTTATCCCAATCTCAACCTGCAGGAGGCAGGCTTAACCGAAACATTTAAGTATATTAAATATTATTACCCCAAAGCCAGAATTCCGAAAATGATATCGTTTGTTTCGGGTTTTGCTTATCAAATGCCTGTGGGTGACCAGTATTTAGGCATTGGCTTGGATATGTTTTTAGGGAAAGACAGCAAATTCTATAAAGCAATTATACAAAGTGTTCCCTTGTATTTATCCAGAAGATTTAGCCCCGAATATATTGTTCCACGTGTTGCAGAAACCTATGCTCATGAAGAACTCTTTCCGGAGCCGGACGAAAACAAATCTTTATTGGCTAAAATGATTTTTCAGGGCAAAGTTTTATACTTCCTGGATCAGGTTTTACCCGAAAATACAGCAGACTCGATTAAAATAGGTTATACCACAGATCAACTCCAATGGGCACAGAACTTCGAAGGGAACATTTGGGCCTACTTCTTAGAAAACAACTTCCTGTATGAAACCGATTATCAAAAAATACAGGTATTCTTATCAGAAGGGCCTTTTACACCCGGACTTGGAGAAAATCGTGATTCTGCACCAAAGTTAGGGGTTTGGACAGGCTGGCAGATTGTGAAAAAGTACATGGCAACGCATCCGGAGGTTACACTTCAACAATTAATGGCAGATAACGATGCGCAAAAGATTTTAAATCAATCCCGGTATAAGCCGAAGCCTAAATAGAATCATCCAAAACAAACATCAATCATTAACAGTTTCTCAAACAGTAAATTTATCTCATTCTATGAAAGTTGGCATTGTATTATCAGGAGGTGGCATTAGGGGCATAGCACATTTAGGTGTATTAAAGGCGTTCAGCAATTTAGGCATAACTTTCAGTCACATTAGCGGTACAAGTGCCGGCGCAATAGCAGGGGCATTTTTTGCTGCCGGAATTGATCCTGAAGAAGGATTAAATATTTTCCTCAAAACCAAACTCTGGAAATTTGTAAGGCCAGCAGTGGGATCTCTCGGTCTCATCAATATCGAAAATACCTCCATGATTTTAAAGGAATACTTTCCTGAAGATGCGATTGAGAAACTCAAAGTGCCGTTAACCATTGCTGCAGTAAACTTTAGTGAAGGCAGGTTGGTTTATTTTACAAAAGGCCCCCTCATCAGAGCGATACACGCCTCAAGTTGCATCCCGGGTATTTTCAGACCTATTATGATTGATGGTCAGATGTATGTAGATGGCGGCATTCTAAACAACTTCCCTGTTGAGCCCTTGCTAGCCGAATGTGATTTTATTATTGGATCATCCTGTAATCATTTGAAACCTGTGGATAAAATCACCGGCATAACCAATTTAATGGGACGCGCAGGAATCATGTCTATCAATCATGACATGGAACGTAAAGCAAAATTCTGCAATGTCCTGATCGAACCAAAAGGTTTAGGCGCGATTAGTACCTTTGATATGAAACGGGCAGAAGAAATTTATTGGCTGGCACATGAAGAAGCATTGATTACCATCAAAAATAGCCCAACAATCAGAGAATTAATTACCAGATAAAAACGCATTTTCTGTATTATTAATAAGTATGAAAAACAATATATATTGATACACAAATATAATTGTAAAACCTACACTAAGTAAAATTTTTATTACATTTCTTTTGTAAAATCAGAGAGTATATTTTACATTCGGATTATAATTTGTAAAAAATTTAATTATCCTAATGGTGTATTTTATGATTTTTACCCTGTTTATCTTCCTCCAAAGGAGAAGAGTGCCGGTGTTCGCGGTATTCTAGCCTGATTGGTCTCGACCCCAATCAAATCATTAACTTATAAATTCAAAAACATGAAAAAACTAAACCTTACCAGGGCCTTATTTATTGGCCTTGCACTAACTACTGCCCTCTATTCTTGTAAAAAAGAAAAACCTCTTGAAACCGAGACACTTGAAAACCCAGAATCACTTAGTGTAAACCCACTCGGGGATATTAAGATTTGTACCGAAATGACCTTAGACGGTACCACACCAAGAGGCGCGGTACTCGCATCAAAAAAATGGGTACCAGGAACCACAATCAAAGTGAGTTTAAATGGCAGTACTACCGCAATTCGCAATAAAGTAATACAGTATGCCCGAGAATGGGAAAAATATGCGAACATCAAATTTAACTTTGTTACCAATGACCGAACCGCCAGTATCAGGGTTAGCTTCAAAAGTGGTGATGGTTCATGGTCTTATATCGGAACAGATGCCAATTCAATCTCTCGAAACAATGCAACCATGAATTTTGGCTGGCTAACTTCAACAACTGCTGATTCTGAATATAGCAGAGTAGTTATTCATGAATTTGGCCATGCTTTAGGTATGATACATGAACACCAACATCCTTTGGTGGCTATTCCATGGGATAAACCTGCTGTTTATGCTTATTATGCCGGCGCACCAAACTATTGGACACAAGCACAGGTAGACAATAACCTCTTTGCTAAATACAGTACCAGCCAAACCAATTACAGCGCTTATGACAAAACATCAATCATGCACTATTCAGTTCCAAACGAACTGACCATTGGCGATTTTGAAGTGGGTTGGAATACAGTATTATCTGCAACAGATAAATCTTTTATAGCTTCAGTTTATCCATTTTAAGAAAATATAGTATTTTACACCTGGCAGGAGTTATTGTCTGCCAGGTGTATTTATTTCCTGTCAGCCCATAATATGTCCAAATCGATAAGAAATTGCCTCCTGATACAACTTTTATTTTTGGCGCTCCTGAACCTAAAGGCTATCGCTCAAACAGACAGTCTGCGATGGAGCATTAAACCGACCGTTGGATTCCAGAAATCTAATTTCGACTGGTCTATTGCTGGTAATGCCGCTGGCACTTCTCCCAACATACTTTCGGAGTTAATATGGAAGGATGTTAAAGGGATGGGTTATGGACTGGATGTTGGCTACAAGATCATCCAAAATCTGGCTGTTAAATCCAGCAGTGAATACTACTCCATCCATACCGGTGAAGCTACGGATACAGATTATGCCGATGATAACAGGGAAAGCGCCTTTTATCATGATGTACTTAACGCGGGCAAAGGCCACCTGTTTAAAACGACCTTACAACTTTCTTATCAGGCATTTAAGATTGAACAATTTAGTATAAATCCCATAATTGGTGCTGCATACAGGAAGCAGGAATTTTATCTGCTGGAAAGCCTCAGCAATCCGGGTACGGCAGGGTTAAAGTCTACTTACCAAACAACCTACACCGGAATTGATCTTGGAGGAGAATTCGTATTCAGTACTCAATCATTCGCAATCAGCGCCGGGCTGCTGGCTGGATTTTACAAATATTCGGCAAAAGCCAATTGGAACCTTATTCCAGATTTTGAAAAGCCTGTGAGCTTTATACACAAGGCCAATTCATTTAGTATAGCGGGAAACCTAAACCTGTCTGTTCCATTAAATAAAAATTTAAAACTGGAATTAGATTATAAAATTAACAGGATTAACACGCATTCGGGAGTGGATAGGGCGTTTTATATTAACCAACCTGCTGTTGAAACACTTTTTAATGGTGCAACATTCAATTCTAATGCATTATTATTGGGTCTAACCTTTAGCTTCTAGCGCTTTAGGGCAACCAAACTTTCAGCTTCTAAAACCGGAATAGCGGTACATATATTCAGTTGAAGGCAAAATACCACGTCTTCTTCGATGTTCAATTGCGCTAAGCGGTGGCTATGGGATGATTTATGAAGGTAGCCTCTTAAATTATCTTTAGCCAAGAGATACAAATCTTCTGCTGCGACACTGGAATCATCAAAATGTTCAAATCCCTGACGCAATTTATTCACAACCGCTCCGGCAAAAAGTGTGTCTTCCAGGTTAAACTGATCTTTCCAACCTGCACAAAGTAACAACACGTTGTGCGTTTGGCTTTCCAAATACTCGCAAAGGGAATCTAAATTCAAAAAAGAACCAATTACAACTTGAGCGGCCCTTTTATTGGCCAAATGAAGCGCTTTAGTACCATTTGTAGTGGTCAATACTATTGTTTTACCCGCTACTTTTTCCTGCGTGTAAGAAAAAGGAGAGTTTCCAAAATCGTACCCTGCTACAACTTCACCATTGCGTTCTGCAGCTAACAGATAACCCTTATCACTGTAATTCAGGCAATCTTCTACATTAGCAACAGGTATTATCGCTGTTGCCCCATTCTGAATGCCGTAAGTGATGGAAGATGTTGCACGCAAAATATCTATAACCACTACAATACTTTGTTCAATATCATATAAATCAATCAGCGCGGGCGTTAAACAAACTTCTATCTTTTTCGACATGTTAAATGGGATATGAAATAAAAGCAATAGCTTCTCTGGATTTGAAAAGCTATTGCTCAGAGAAAAATCTTATTTATAAAAAGGAAACTTAACAACCTTAGCTTTAATTGGCGTATTGCGGATGCTGATAAAAATCTCGGTACCTTCTTTAGCAAAATCCTTTGCTACGTAGCCCATTCCAATAGCTTTTTGAAGAGATGGTGCCTGTGTTCCGGAAGTTACTTTACCAATATTATTTCCTGCTGCATCTACAATTTCATAATCGTGGCGAGGAATCCCGCGGTCGATCATTTCAAAACCAACCAATTTCCTGGTTACACCAGCTTCTTTTTGGGCTTGTAATGCTTCAGAATTAGTAAAAGGTTTAGAAAATTTGGTAATCCAGCCTAATCCTGCTTCAATTGGAGAAGTAGTATCATCAATGTCGTTACCATATAAGCAGAAACCCATTTCTAAACGGAGTGTATCTCTTGCACCTAATCCGATAGGCTTAATATGATGCGCCTTACCAGCTTCAAAAATGGCGTCCCAGATTTGATCAGCATATTGATTTTCGAAATAAATTTCGAAACCACCAGCTCCGGTATAACCTGTTGCTGAAATGACTACATTATCTACACCTGCAAAAGTGCCTTTTTTAAAGCTATAATACTCCATAGATGCCAGATCAACAGTTGTTAAGCTTTGTAAGGCATCTGCAGCTTTAGGTCCCTGAATGGCCAAAAGTGAAGTCTTATCAGAAATATTATGCATTTCTACACCTGCAGTGTTGAATTGTTGAATCCAGTTCCAATCTTTTTCGATATTAGATGCATTTACCACTAACATATAAGTTTTATCATCTAAACGATAAACCAAAAGATCGTCGACAATGCCGCCATCATTGTTAGGCAAACATGAATATTGAACTTTGCCATCATATAATTTAGAGGCATCGTTACTGGTTACACGCTGGATTAAATCTAAAGCATTTTCGCCCTTCAGAATAAATTCGCCCATGTGGCTCACATCAAAAACACCTACGCTGTTTCTTACAGTTTGATGTTCGGCATTAATGCCTTCATATTGTACAGGCATATTGTAACCTGCGAATGGAACCATTTTCGCGCCAAGGCTGATGTGTTTTTCTGTTAATGCGGTATTTTTCATGCTTAATTTTTAGTTGGCGGCAAAAATACTAAGAAAAAGGCAATGTTTTGGGGTTAATTTAATCTGTTTTTGGAAAGAAAACACTCAAACGTTTGATTAGGAATGAGGAATTGAACAAGGAGCAAAGGGGAGAAGCAAAAAATTAATCCCTGCTCAGTGATTCACGAACCTGTGGCCGCTTACCCGATATGGTTCGCGAGGCAGGAAACATGAAGATGAAGAACTAGGCACTTAACAACTCTTCATAAATTTTAAGCATTTTGGAAGAAATCAGATGTACACCATGATCATTTTCTACAGTTTTTCTGGCATTATCCCCAATTTCTACCCACCTTTTAGGGTTTATAATGCATTGCAGGATGGATCGATAAAATTCATCCGCAGAATCTGCTATCAGGATGTCATGCCCATGACGGCAATTGATGCCTTCTGCAGCAGTGGTAGTAGCGATAATACATTTCTGCATAGCCATCCCCTCAATAATCTTTACCCGCATGCCGGTTCCGGAAATTAAGGGCACAATCATAATCGCTTTAGAATTCATAAACTCTACCGCATCAAAAACCTCTCCTTCAACTATCAGATTTTCGGAATCATATTCAAAAAAATGCTTTTGCATATTCTTACCTGCAATGTAAAACCGAAGATCTTTATTGAGTTTTTCTATATCCGGCCAAATATCATCCAAAAACCACTCTAAGCCCTCCTGATTGGGCCGCCAATCCATTGCGCCCAGGTGAAAGAGTGTTGGAAAACTGGTTTTGGTTTTATCTACCTTGTATTTATCTAAATCAATTGCTACCGGGAAAACCGACATGGGCACCTTACAGCCAAACCTTAAAATACTTTGCCTATCGGGTTCGCTGATGGCAAAAATCTGATGAAAACGATTTATCTGATCAGTTTCATAAGCTTTTAATCGTTGAGCCAGAAAAGCCAGGTATTTCCTGCGGACTAAGAACTTCTCTGAATGAGAAAGACGTTCCCACATCGTAAATTCGATATTATGAGCCCTGTATATTAATTTTGCATTGCTATTGGCCTTAACAATATCTAAGTAGGGTACAACAAAAAGCCCTTCAAACTGAATGATGTCGAATGCATTTTCCCGCAGTAAGTTTTCCAGTTGTTTCGCCGCATCTTCACTGTAATACCGGGAAACATTGTAAGATTCATTCGTAAAAATATTGAAGAAAGCTGACCACACATTCACGTCAGTATCTAATTCATGTGTATGAAACTTGATCTGTTCAAAAACAGGATCATAAATATCATCTACATCTACTTTGGCTTTAGAGGGGTTAAGACTGAACAAAGTGATATCTGCGCCAAGCTGAAGCAAGCCTTTCATGGTATTGTATACCACGATGGGGTAACCACTGTTTGGCGGGAAGGGGATCCGCTTAGTAATTAACAGAATTTTCACAATGTTGTGAATTTACGAAATTTAGACGTTTTTTGAAAACAGATCCAATTGAGGATCACTCACATTAAATGTTTTTCTGTGAAATGGTGACAATCCAATCTCTAAAACCGCTTTGCGATGTGCAATAGTCGGATAGCCTTTATTACTGATCCAGTTGTAATGAGGGAAATCATGATGCAGATTAGTCATGTATTCATCTCTATGGGTTTTCGCTAATATGGATGCTGCTGCGATATTCAGGTATTTCCCATCGCCTTTAATGATGCAGCTATGTGGAATTTGTGGATAAGCTTTGAACCGGTTGCCATCAATAACCAAATACTCGGGTTTGGTATGCAACTGTTCAATGGCCCGATGCATGGCTAAAAAAGAGGCATTTAAAATATTAATACGATCAATTTCTTCATGGTCTACAGCTGCTACTGCCCAGGCTAAAGCTTCTTTTTCAATAATCGGACGAAGCAAATCCCTTTGTTCATGAGACAATTGCTTAGAATCATTTAATCCTTCCAGCACATAACCTTTAGGCAAAATAACGGCAGCCGCAAATACTGGTCCCGCCAAACAACCTCTCCCCGCCTCATCGCAGCCAGCCTCTAAAAACTCTTCCTGATAGCAATTCAATAACATGTTGCAAATTTAATTATTAACGTGAAAATTTTGTCAGGCAGATGATTAAGGTTTAACTTAGTTTTAAACATTTATTATTTCCAATATGCTGAAGATCTTAAACACGATGATACTGGTAATCCCTTTTGACAGTAATGTTGTTGCTCAATCTAAAATTAAATAGCTTTTATCAAAGGATTAGCAGGACACGATTTACATGGAAATTGAATACTGATTGTGTTCTTAAAGATAAATTTTGGTCGTAAAAATTAGAAATGTACCTTTTAAACATACTAATGAATGATGAAATACAACGAAATACTTGCCAACAGAATTGCCGAACGATTAATAAACCTTCCAGATGTGGAAGAAAAATTCATGTTTAGTGGTTTAGTTTATATGGTAGATGGGAAACTGTGCGTTGGCGTAATGAAAGATAAAATTATGCTCAGAATTGATCCCAATACTTTAAACATATTAGTAGACAAAGATGGCTGGGAGCAAATGTGGAGTGGCACCCGCCCAATGAAAGGCTATATATTGGTTTCAGAAGATGTGCTTCAGCAAAATACAGAATTAGACTTCTGGATTAGCCTGGCCTTAGCTTACAATCCTTTTGCCAAGGCTTCTAAAAAGAAAGTTAAACCGTAACATTTTGTCCTTTAACATCAAAGGCATCGCGTAAGCCAATAGCCAATACATTAAAAGCGTATACTGTAAACATGATGGCCAAACCTGGGAGTACAGCAAGGTAAGCGGCATCCATAATAATGTAGCCATAATGTTCCTTAATCATACTTCCCCAACTAGGCATTGGAGGTTGGGCACCGAATCCCAAAAAGCTTAAACCAGTTTCCAACAATATGGCTGAGGCAAAGTTAGATGAAGCAACCACCAGGATAGGACCGGCAATATTGGGTAAAATATGTTTAATAATGGTTCGGCCGGTGCTAAAACCTAAGGCCCTGGCGGCCTCTACAAACTCTACTTCTTTAAGCGCCATTACCTGCCCCCTAACGAGCCTGGCTACATCAACCCATGTGGATAAGCCTACGGCAATAAAAATCTGCCAGAAGCCCTTCCCTAGCGCAAAAGAAATGGCAATAACCAATAGTAAGGAAGGCAGAGACCATACTACATTCATAAACCAGCTAATGGCTGCATCAATTCTTCCACCGAAATAGCCGGCTACAGCCCCCAATCCCACACCAATAAATAAAGAAATCAGAACAGCCATCAGTCCTACTGAAAGCGAAACCCGAATGCCCAGGATTAATCTGCTCAGCAAATCTCTACCGTAAATGTCTGTTCCTAAAAGAAATTTCTTTTTATAAAGCAGTATTTTAGTCAAATCATCCGGCTGATGTGGCATTTTTATCTTCGGTATCCAATTGCTAAAAATCTCGTTAAGGCTATACTTTACTTCTTCTGCCTTTTCATCATCCCCGATATATTCCCGTACAGCGATGCTATCCTTCACGAAACGATAATCGGTAATCGGAATACTTTTAAAGTCTGGTTCTTGCCCAAACAACATCCGCTCAAAAAAGCTGACCTTTTTAATATTTGGATTTTTACTGATTATTAAAAACTGAAAAGTTCTTCCCGGTTTTTTGTTGCTAAGCTGAAGATGCATGGTATTGGCATTTGGAGAATCATCCGGCATGATAAGATAACCTAAAACCCCCATCAACATCAACAGTAGAATAAAAGCAAGGCCTGTAAAAGCAAGCTTGTTTCGCTTAAATTTTAACCATACTTTTTTTGAGGGGCTATTATCCATTACCTAACCATTCTACCTTTCCAATTGTATTTTCCACTGTTGCCTGCAATACCTATATATACCATGTAAATAATATGAAGTACATTTAGTACAGGCATTAATAGTAATAAACTGCGTCGTTTAGCGAAGCCTGTTACATCCCATAAAAATAATGTTTCTAAGCACATCTTAACTAATAACTGATAAAAGGTAATGCTTATAAAGCCGGGAATAAAAACCCCAACTATGAAATTCACCAACATACTCAGATTGAATAACCAAATGAGTACTCCCAAAACAATAATCCCTTTGTTTTTATAACGTGTACTTTTAGATGCCCAACGCTTACGTTGCTGGATAAAAGCTTTTAAATTTTCTTTGGCATGGGTATAAACAATGGCTGCTCTGTTTTTTAAGAAGCCGATTTGGTTGGGATACTTAGCAGCAATCTTATGCAGCAGGAGCTCATCATCTCCGGAAGCTAAATCATCAATGCCCTGAAATCCGCCAACCTCGTAAAAAGTAGCTTTTTCATATGCCAGGTTAGCACCATTACAGGTAGAGGGTTGCCTGTTTCCAATGGTAGATGCACCAAGACCAATCAAGTAGAGGAATTCCAGCGATTGTAAACGTTCAAAGAAGCTCTTTTCCTGAAAATATGCAACAGGTGAAGAAATCATCTTGTAATCCCCTTCCTCATAAAAGGACACAATGGTACTCAACCAGTTTTCAGCCATTCTACAATCTGCATCTGTGGTGATAATTAAATCTCCGGAACAAGTACCGATGGCAGTTTGAATCGCTTTCTTCTTATAAGAGTTTAAGGCATCAGCCTCATTTAATTTAATTAAACGAACGTTTTGGTTGGCATAACTTAAAACAATATCTGCCGTTCTATCTGTAGAATGATCATCAATAATGATAATTTCGGTCAGGTGTTTTGGATAAAGTTGGGCCACCAGATCATCAATGGTTTTACCTATATTTTGTTCTTCATCCCTTGCGGCCACAATAACCGATACCTTAGTCTTTGCTTCTGTAACTTTAGGCTTGAAATATTTAAGGTTGTGCCAACCCTTTATAAAACTAATAACGAGAAAACCATAAATTAGGGTCAGCGCAGCAGATAATAGACTAGTTAGATTTAGAAGTTCCAAAAAAATTGAGTTTAAAAACAAAATAAGTGCCTAATATAGCAGGAATTATAATATTTATTAGCCAAATACTGGCTGTACATGCAATTACTGCCACGTCTTGTTTGGTAATAAAGCTAAAAAAGTATGATGCTGTGACACTTCTGATCCCTACATCGAATAAATCTAATGATGGCAAGGTAGATTGAACAAAAAACAAGATGCAAATCATCATGATAATATCCGCATAGTGCAGACCCGGGATTAACCAGGTAAAAAGGATAAAGTATTGAGAACTGAAAACGGCATAACGCGCTAAACAATACATCAAAATCTTAAAAAGTTCCGTTTTCCTGTATCGACCTAATATGCCATAAAACTTCTTGTACTTCCTGGTGAATTTAATGGAAAGTAAAATTCCATTAAGCCACCTGATGTTAAAAAAGAAAATGATAAAAAACACGCAAAAGGCAAATACCAAAATCTGGATTGCGAAAAACAGGCGGTAATCTAAATCAATAAAGCGGTAAATAAAGAAACTCAGTGCAATGGCGCCGAATACATTTGTAAGTACCAGCTGACCTATGTTCCCGACTGTCATGGCCACAATCCCGATAATCCTTCTTTTAGGGGAAAGAAAAAAAACACGCCCACCGTATTCTCCCAGTCGGTTGGGTGTAAAGATAGCTAAGGTTAATCCACAAAAAACAGATTCTATGGCCCGGTAAAAACTTATAGTCTCAATGTGTTCTATAAGCCGTTTCCACTTTGCTGCTTCTAAAAACCAATTGACAAACATGAATAGAAATACAACTCCAATTACACTGATAATCTCTACCTGAGGAATATCCTGTAATAAAGACTTAAAATTCTGTAGATTTTTGTTGGAGATAAGCTTGTGATAAATGAACCAGAAGGCAAAGACAACAATTGCAGCTTTAATGAGTAAAGAGAATATTTTTTTTTGCTTAACAGTCAAGATTATCTTTTTTAGTTTGCAAATATGCTTAATATTGCTGTAAATGTTGAGCGAAAAAAAGGAACGGATTATTTTGGGTATCGACCCCGGAACCGCAGTGATGGGTTATGGTGTGATTTTAGAAAAGGGAAATAAGACCGAACTACTCAGCATGGGCGTGGTCAAAATGACACATCTGGATGATCCTTTCTTAAAGCTTCAGCGTATTTTTGAGAAAACAGTGGTACTCATAGATCAGTACAAACCTGATGTTTTGGCAATTGAAGCCCCTTTTTACGGTAAAAATATCCAGGTATTGTTGAAACTGGGGCGGGCACAAGGTACTGCTATCGCGGCGGCCCTGTCCAGAAACATTTCGGTTACGGAATATTCACCCAGGAAGATTAAACAATCTATAACCGGCAACGGAAATGCCACAAAAGAACAGGTGGCAGCCATGTTGCAACGTTTGCTCAATTTTAAAGAAACACCAGAATTTCTGGATGCAACCGATGGACTAGCCGTTGCAGTCTGCCATTCTTTTCAAAAAATTACTACCGGTGGAAAATCAAAAACATACTCTGGCTGGGAATCTTTTGTGAGCGACAATAAAACTAAGGTTAAAGGACTACCAGTTAAAGTGAAGAAATAAATACATCCGTTAGTCAATTTGTAGCTTCGAATTTACAAACCAAGCAGTAGATTAATTAAAGAACCTATTACTGCGTATTTTTGGAGTTGATTTTTATAAATAATGTACTGGCTGACAACTGAATAAGTAAACTTGCAGGAATTATAAAAAATATATTAAACACCAGAAATCCAGCCTCTGGCGAAAAGCATGTCTTCTGTTTATCGTAAGGTGACAAAATATCGACAAGCCACAAAAACAAAATTGGCCAACAAAAAAGTATTAACGATGTGGTTAAATAAGGGAGGGCTTTATCTTGACTAGTCAGGTTGAAATTGCGGTACGCAATAGAAATTGGTACTGCAAGATAGGGTAAAAACAAAACGATAATTATACAAATAGTAATAAACATTAAAATTTATTTAAAAGTTATCCTGCAGATCAAGAAGATTAACACAGATTAACTATCTGCAAGAATCACTTTTGATCTGCGGGAGCCATTTACATATCCACTTAATGAATCCTCTTAAGTATTTTATAAACCAGCGCGTTTGGCTCTGTACTGTTTAACTCCAAAGAAAATTGCTATTCCTAAAACTACCAGCATCCACACATTGGCCAGGGCCAAAATCATTTCTTTGAAGATGGTCCAGCCGTTAAGAATGTTTAACCATAATCTGCTACCAAAACCTGGACGGTAATCATAGAGGTTATCATTGGCCACGATCATCGTTCTTACGGTATTATCCTGATAAAAATTGAGCGTAATGGTACTGAATTTTACTCGGTTATCAATCTGAATATTCTCTACCTTTTTGTCAATAAAGTCATCCTTAATGATCAATGCAGATTCTACATTAGCGCTTTTCTTCGTCGCAACCTGATTGATCCTTTCAACAGCTTCCACCCTATTTTGAGCTTTTAACTTATTAGCGAGATACAATATACTTTGATCATCCATTTTCATCGATTGATTGTCAACGAATACGGCCATCCTTGCTACCGTATTTGTAAACTCATCTAATCGTTCTGAGGGAATTTTAGCCACAAGATAGCCCTCTGTGCGGTAAGATGTAATTTCTTTAAGAGAATCTGTTGATTGTTTAACTTTATCAGTTTCCTGAATGGTACTGTTAATGGAGAATTCGGCTATAGCACCGCCCTGTTTTTTAAGTGTAGCACTCAATGTTTCTTTCGTTTGCTGAACATCCTTAACTCGGAAACGCATATCAGCGGTTTTTACTATTTTTTCATTGGCTATACTGTCACTGGAGATGGTATCTGCCCCCATGTTGCTACTCTCCGCATAATCTTTTTTCGAGCTATTACAGCCAAAAAATGTTACTAAAATGGCTATAGCAATAATATTCCTTTTCATGATTCAATGGTTTTAGGTAAATAATCATTTTAAAATATTTGCTTCAGATGGCCATCAGAAGTTTAACATATATTCGGTTAAAAACGTTGTGTACCCTTTATACAAAAATTCGATTTAGGTAACCCATGGGGCGGTTGAAGGAGCGAGAAGAGCAAGGGGAAAAGAGCAAATAACAAGGAGCAAAGAAGAAAGAACAGGTGGTAAGATTAGATATCTTATAGTGCACCTTTAGGGAAAAACCTGCATAGTAGCGCCAAAGGTAGCCACCTAAACCTGATTGTAGCGAACACGGAGTGCAACGAAGTAAAGCGAAAAGCAGGAGTAACATTAATCTACTTGCTTGACCATGCTTTCCTAATATCCACTCAACAATTCTTTCAACCATTCAGTCACTTACTCTTATAAAAACAAAAAAGCCTGTCGTGAGTAAACATGACAGGCTTTGATATTTAGAGAGAAAATATGTTATGCATCTAAAATTTTGAAAACACCTTTGATAGCGATAATGGCTCCTACAAAAAGAATAATCCATGAGATCAGTGACATTTGCCAAGAATCATGAGCAAAACGCAGATAAGTACCTAAAATGCTAATCAAAACGCCAACAATCATCAATTTATAAATACCTGGCTGATTAGCCGTTTGCATACTTTCTGTATTGTGTTTTAATTCTTTGTTCTCCATAATATTTATTTTTATGATGCAGCAAAAGTAATACTTATTGCTGAATTTTTATAGTACTTAATAACTTTTTAATCTTTCCAGTCTCTGCCTGGCTTTATCCTGCTCGCTCAGCTTTTCTCCCTGATATAAAGGCTTTTCCCAATCGCCATACATGGGGTTTGGCAATACAATGTATCTGGTTCCAAATAATGCCTGACTTCCATTTACCTGCTCAAATGTATCTTTACCCTCACGATAAAAAACATTGCTAAAATCACTCAGATTATCACCACAAAGCATTAAAACATTATGGGTTTCGGCCACTTTCTGACGTCTTGGCTCTTTATTAGAAGTGCCTTTAGCAACGATCAGATGTGCATCATCTGCATAAGGAAATCCAAATTTCTGGAGGTTTTTCAAAGTTGTAGTGTAATCTTTTTCATCCCGATTACTCACGTAAAAAGTTTCAATGTTTTTAGATGCCGCAAATTGAAGAAAAGATAGCGCACCGGGAACCGTATCTGCCTGAGCAAGATTTGTCCATTGGGTCCAATCTTCTGGTGTGTAACTTAAACCTTTCTTAATTTCATGACCTTGAAATGCAGAATTGTCCAGAACGGTTTCATCTATATCAACAATTACGCAGTTTGGTTTCTTGCTGGTATCAGCCCATAGTGCCTCTTTTAAAGAAAGACGGGCAAAGTTATAAGCCTGGAAGCATAAAGCCCTGTATTCGCCAGATTTTTGCTGCCAGAGCACAGCATTAGTGTAGTCTCTTGCCGGATTTTGTGCTACTGCCATAAAAGGCATTGTAAGCGACAAAACAAAGAATAAGTATTTTTTCATGAATGGGTATTAAACTACAAAGATATTAAACTCCTCGTCATGCCGACTTCATCTTTCACAAGGATGAGTTCAGCTAAATTTTAACTGTTAAATTTTCTACATAAGGTTTTTTTTATAGCTTTATAGACACACACAAATTAAATTTTATTCTTATGAAATCTAGAAAACTGCTCTGGTTTGCTGCAGGGCTTGCGCTTTTCGCGGCCTGTAGCAAAGAGGATCAACCCATTGATCCTGTACCCCCAATTGAAAAACCCGACCCCGTTGAGCTGCTGAAAGACTCTTGTTCCTACACCCTGAATGGCAAACAGATTTCTTTTAACAGTGTCGATTATGGATCAGCGTTCTTCGTAGAACCCAATTCAAAAGTTGATTCGGTTACCAAGTATGCCAAATACATTTCGGGCGATAAGGATTCTGTAATGTATGGGCAAAAATTTCAACTGTGGGACTTGCAACGTCAACATTACATTTCAATTTCCTTTGTTAAAAAGTATCACAATAATGAGATGCGCGCTTATGCCCTCATGGGGCCTAAAAATTTGCATACTTTATTTTATTCTGGCGCGTACCCTTATGCCGTCGACCTGTTTAAAGAGAATACGCAGAATGGTATCGCGATAGCAATCCGCCATGAAGGTGCAGGGTTCAAATCTTCGGGTCAGGATGGCTTTTGGATTGAACCAACTACCATCACTAAAGACGCCCAAAAAAAATCAGAATTTGCGCTTATTAGCCAAAAGAAATTGAAATCAGGATTGTACTTAATGGAAGCAAAATTTAAATTGTTAGTTTTTGATCAACACGAGCAACCACATCAGATTGAAAACGGATATTTTAGGTTTAGAATGAATCTGGACAGGATAAACTATTAAAAAAAAGCCCATTTCTTAATTGAAATGGGCTTTTATATTTTACTTACTCTGGATTAAAAACTCCAGACTCAAGACTTGACTATCCGTTCAATGCTGCTGCACCACTTACAATCTCAGTTAACTCAGTTGTAATGGCCGCCTGACGTGCCTGGTTATAAGAAAGTTTCAATGCCTTCAATAAATCACCAGCATTTTCAGTTGCCTTATCCATTGAAGTCATACGCGCACCATGCTCAGAGGCATGAGAATCAAGAACAGCTTTGTATAATTGGATCTTAATTGATTTCGGGATCAATTGTTCCACAATCTCTTCTTTCGATGGTTCTAAGATATAATCTACATTGGCTGTTTTAGTTGCAACTGCAGGCTCTTCTGTCTTAGCTAAAGGCAGTAATTGCTCGGTAGTAATAAATTGAACTGCAGCATTTTTAAAGCGGTTATATACCAACTCTACTTTATCAAAGTCGCCTTTAATAAAACCAGCCATAATGGCATCGGTAATCTTGGTTACGTTCTCAAAAGTTAAGCTTGCATATACATCGTTGTTGTTGCCAATAACGTTGTATTTACGTTTCTCGTAAAAATCCTGTGTTTTTTTACCGATAGAGATAATACTAACGTTACCGTTTTTCAGTTGCTCACTGTACTTCTCTGCAATTAAATTATTGGCTGCTTTAATTACGTTCATGTTAAATGCACCAGCTAAACCACGGTTTGATGATACAGTAACAATTAAAACCTTATTAGGTTCACGCTCCTGAATAAAAGGTGACGAAGAGCCTTCTAAACTTGCAGAAAGATTTCCTAAAATCTCCTTTAGTTTAGTAGCATAAGGACGTAAAGCGATAATTGCATTGGTAGCACGTTTCAACTTCGCTGCCGAAACCATTTTCATAGCTTTGGTGATCTGCTGTGTTGATTGTACCGAGGCAATACGGTTTCTTACTTCTTTTAAATTAGCCATATTTTAGTATCTGGTACTGAGTATCGAGTATCAAGATTAGAAATGGTCTGAGTCTTGATACTTGATACTATATACTTTTATCTAATTAGTATTTACTTGAAATTTCTTTTGCAACTGTGTCTAAAACGCTGGTTAAGCTATCATCGAACTTACCGGCTTTTAAACCTTTTAAAGTTTCTGGATGACGCAATTCTAACTGTGTTAAAAACTCGGTTTCAAATTCTTTTACTTTATTAACTGGTACGTTACGCATTAGGTTTTTAGTTCCTACGTAAACAATAGCCACTTGTTTCTCAACAGTATAAGGAGAGAACTGTGCTTGTTTTAACATTTCAACGTTACGTGCACCTTTATCCAATACTGATTTTGTAGCTGCATCTAAGTCAGAACCGAATTTAGAGAAAGCCTCTAATTCACGGTACTGTGCCTGATCTAACTTTAAAGTACCAGCAACTTTTTTCATTGACTTGATCTGTGCATTACCACCCACACGTGATACCGAGATACCTACGTTAATTGCAGGACGGATACCTGAGTTGAACAAGTTCGACTCTAAGAAGATCTGACCATCAGTGATTGAAATTACGTTGGTTGGGATATATGCAGAAACGTCTCCAGCCTGAGTTTCGATAATTGGAAGTGCGGTTAATGAACCACCACCTTTTACTATACCTTTGATAGACTCAGGTAAATCGTTCATGTTTCTTGCGATATCATCGTTGGCGTTGATTTTCGCAGCTCTTTCTAATAAACGGCTGTGAAGGTAGAAAACGTCTCCAGGATAAGCTTCACGGCCCGGTGGACGACGAAGTAGTAAAGATACCTCACGATAAGCTACCGCTTGTTTAGATAAATCATCATAAACAATTAATGCAGGTCTTCCTGTATCGCGGAAAAACTCACCAATTGCAGCACCTGCGAATGGTGCATAAAACTGCATTGGTGCAGGATCTGCTGCTGAAGCTGCTACAACTACTGTATAAGGTAAAGCGCCATTTTCTTCTAATGTACGTACGATGTTTGCAATGGTAGAGTTTTTCTGACCAATAGCTACATAAATACAGTACACAGGCTGGCCTGCTTCATAAAATTCTTTTTGATTGATGATGGTATCGATACAAACCGCAGTTTTACCAATCTGACGGTCACCGATAACCAGCTCACGTTGACCACGACCAATTGGAATCATTGCATCAATAGCTTTGATACCTGTTTGTAATGGCTCATTTACTGGCTGACGATAAATTACACCTGGTGCTTTACGCTCAAGTGGCATTTCATAAGTATCACCTAAGATAGGGCCTTTACCATCCAGAGGCTGACCTAAAGTATTTACTACACGACCAAGCATACCTTCACCAACGTTAATTGATGCAATTTTCTTAGTACGTTTGATAGTATCACCTTCTTTAATTTCTTCAGAAGAACCTAACAATACCACACCCACATTATCTTCTTCAAGGTTTAATACAATCCCTTGCAGGCCGTTCTCAAATTCAACAAGCTCACCCGATTGAACTTTTGTTAAACCGTAAACACGGGCAATACCGTCGCCAACTTGCAACACGGTACCAACCTCTTCAAGTTCGGTTTCTGATTTGAAGCCCGCCAATTGCTGTCTGATAATTGCCGATACTTCGTCTGGTCTTACCTCTACCATAATTTTACTTTATATCTTTTTGTAAATGTTATTATTGTTAAACGCCTGGCCTTAGCTATTATTCGCTATTTGCCTTACGCATACGCACTAATGTGCAAATTCTTTTCTTAGTTTACTTAAATTGCTTGATATACTCGCATCAAACTGCTTATCTCCTACCTTCAAAATAAAACCACCAATCAATTTCTCATTCAACTTTTCATTGATGATAACCTGATTAGCACCTAATTCTCTCTTTACGATAGCAACAATTTCTTCTTTTGCAGTTGCGCTTAAAGGAGTAGCTGTAGTTACATCTGCAGTTACAATACCTTTAATCGAGTTATACTGTTGAATAAACTGCTTAGCCGTTGCGAATAAAATCTCCGATCTTCCTTTGTTTACTACTGTAGTAAAAAAGGTAATGGTGAGTTTGCCCACCTTATCTGCAAAAATTCCTTTTAAAATACCTGTTTTTTTATCAAGCGGTACGATAGGATTTTTTAATATGGCTTCAAGCTCAGGAGTTTCATCAACTACCTTTTCAAACAACACCATGTCATTTTTAGCTTCTTCCAGCGCATTGTTTTCGCTGGCTAAGTCTATTAATGATTTGGCATATCTGCCTGCAACTTTTATTTCTGACATATTTTTTGAGTTGAAAGTTGAAAGTTAAAAAGTTTAAAGTCTAACCCAATGGTGAATGACTCTGCACTTCGTACTTTAAACTTTGTACTTTGAACTTAGTTTAATTCAACGTCTTTTAACAAATTAGCTACCAATGCTTCTTGCTTAGCTTTATCATCTAACTGGTTACGTAACACACGTTCAGCAATTTCTAATGATAATGAAGAAACCTGATCTTTAACCTCAGCCAATGCAGCTTTCTTTTGGTTTTCAATTTCGATCTTCGCTTTTTCAATCAATTTAGCACCTTCAACCTGCGCTTGTTTCTTAGCTTCGTTTAAGATACTATCTTTAAGTGTTTTAGCTTCCTTCAAAATTTCATCGCGTTCAGCACGTGCCTGTTGCATCAAATCCTGGTTTTGAGCAGTTAAGCGAGCCATTTCTTGTTTAGCCAATTCAGCTTTGTTTAAAGCATCATCAATACTTTGTTCACGCTCATGAATTGCTTTCATAATTGGTTTCCAGGCAAATTTGCCTAATAAGAACAACAACAATAAAAAAGCAATGGTATTCCATACCAATAAACCAATTTCCGGAATTAATAAATCCATCTTATATATTTAATATTCTGATTACTATACAATTTAAACAAGAACCTTAACGGCAATCCCGAAAAGGTTCTTGTATGAATTCTTTCTTTGATTATTTTGCGATCAAAGAAACTACTACCGCGAATAAAGCAACCGCCTCGATAAAGGCAGCAGCGATAAGCATAGCAGTTTGAATTTTAGAAGCGGCTTCTGGTTGACGAGCAATTGATTCCATTGCAGATCCACCAATTTTACCGATACCTAATCCAGCGCCTATTGCAGCTAAGCCCGCGCCGATTGCAGCTAATGTTCCAGTCATTTTCTGATTTATTTATATTTATTTAACAATAATGTTCAATTGATTAATGATGATCCTCTACAGCCATACCAATAAATAAAGCCGAAAGAATGGTGAATATAAACGCCTGGATAAAAGCAACCAGGAATTCAATTAAGCCGATAAACACAGCGAAGAAAATTGAAGCCGGAGCAATCCAAAGTGAGTTAAAAATAAAAATTAAACAAAGTAACGACATTACCAAAATGTGACCTGCAGTAATGTTTGCAAATAACCTGATTGCTAATGCGATTGGCTTGGTGAAAATACCAAAAATCTCTACAGGTATCATTAATGGTTTTAACCACCAAGGAACCGGAGGATTAAGAATGTGACCCCAGTAATACTTATTACCTTTAAAAGTAACAATTAAAAATGTACAAGCAGCTAAAACTACTGTTAGCGCAATGTTACCTGTTACGTTAGCACCTCCCGGAAAGAAAGGAACCAAACCTAAAATATTGTTTAACCAGATGAAGAAAAATACAGATAATAAATACGGCATAAATGCAGCATATTTATGTCCTAAATTTGGCCTGGCAATATCATCGCGAACAAAAATAATAATCGGCTCTAAGAATGACTGTAATCCTTTAGGCGCTTTACCTGCTCTCTTTTTATAAGAAGAAGCAATTGTTGTAAAAATAATGATTAACACAACAATTGATAACAACATACTAAAAACGTTCTTTGTGATGGAGAAATCAATTGGACGAGCGTTAGTAACCTTTTCTTCCCCATCCACAAGTTCATGAGACACATACGAACCATGAGCATCTGCTACCGGGTTAGCATAGTAGATTTTATTGTGAGCAATAGCAAAACGCTGACCGTTTTGTTCTACCAAGACCTTACCATCATCATTAAATTTAAAGGCTGAAGAATTAAATGTTACCAAACCGTTGTTTGTCCAAAGAATTACAGGCAAATGTAAAGTTAACCCGTGTTCTCCATGCCCCCAAAGTGTAAAAAAGTGACTATCACTAATGTGGTGAAAAATAAATGAAGTAATGTTAAAACCTTCTTCTTTGGCTTCACTTCCTTCGTGATGCGCTGCAGGAACTACTTCTCCATGCGCTGCAACCTTAGCACTATCCACAGGTACAACGGCACTATCAACTTGTGCGAAAGTATCATTTTTGATAGATAAAAACGCTATAAAAAGCGTAAAAACAACAATTACCTTCTTAACTTTCGACATAAAAACTTGGTTAAAATCCATTTATTGGCAGTTTTCTACTTTAAATTTTGGTGGCGCAAGTTACGCAACAAACAGTACATTTCAAACACTATAAACAATAAATAAAGTGAAAAAAAATTTAGTATAAAAAGAAGTCCATTTTCCTTCACTTTAATACTGTAAATCAGCACAAAAGCCATACAAAAAATCATCTTCACTGTTATTGATCCCATGATCGCCATTATTCCAACCTGAGGATTACGTTTCAGTCCCAGATCCACAAGCACATAGGCGATGTAAGTGATCCCGGCAATAAACCCAAAAAGCAGCCAGAAGTTAGGGGCAAGTATTTGTACATTTGGAAAAAGTACAGGTAAGACCGCAACAATACCGATTAAAATACCGACAAAAACAAAGTAAATACTGGTAAATTTGGCTAGAGTCAATGGAGTAATTTCTTTAGCGATAAAAACTTTTGCAAAGATAAGCTTTTTAAAATCAAGTATCTAGTTAACCCGGAGAAATTGTTGCTATTGTTGAATGGATTGATTATTAGCAATATCATTTGCGTTAATATACAGCTATAATGAAGTAATTAAATTCCAATAAAGCCCTTTTATTGATTCCGCGTTACCTGCCTGATCACCTGATAAATCGCAATTCCAACGCCAGCCAAAGCGAACATAGCGGTAATTATATTAGATTTACTCTGCCTGCTCTGATCTATTTTGTACCCAATAAACGTTAATAGTCCGATGGTAGCAATCATCTGGAAACCTATGGCTGAGTATTTTGCAGCATTATTAACCTTTTTGCCTGAGTTTTCTTCTTTCGGATTTTCCATCTTTAATACAATAATTAAATTAACTTTGAATAATTAAAATTTGTTGCCAAATAAAATAATTTTGCATACTTTTTGTTTATTGTATATTCACTAAAGAGATTATCTATACTTGAAAAATTACGCCAACAAAGCCTCACATCCCCTCTTCATTTGTTTTAGCTTGCTGTTCTTTTATGGCTGCATTACACCAAAAGATACTTCTTTTAGTCGTAAGATGCAAAATTTGACAGCTCGATATAACTATATCTATAATTCAAATGTACTACTTACCGAGTATAACCAAAGCCTAAGCGAAAGTTACACGGATGATTACGAGCGGATACTCTCTGTTTATCAGGATCCCGAGCCACAGGTTAATCTGGTTCTAACACCTGGCGCACCCAATAAACAGCTGGATGATGTTATTATGAAGGGCCAGGCTGTTATTAACGATAAAAGCTTTAGTAATTATATTGATGACGCCTACATGCTGCTGGGCAAAGCCAATTATTTGAAAGGAAATTTCTTTATCGCTTCTGAATATTTCGATTATGTAGCCAAAACATACAATAGCAATCTTAAGGTTTTTATTATGGCCATGAACTGGAAAGCCAGGAGCCAGATGGAACTGAATAACATGAGCTTTGCTGATAAGGTTTTAGATACCATGTTGCGCGCTGCAGACCAACTTAAAAAAGATCTGGCAGAACCGCTGGCCACTACCGCACAAATGCGGATTTATCAAAAGCGAAATAAAGAGGCCATATTGCTTCTGGAATCTGCAATCGCAAGTTCAAATGAGCAACAACAACGCATCAGATGGCGCTTCATCCTTGCTCAGCTTCAGGAGAAAGAAAATAATTTGCAGGATGCTTATGCCAACTTTACTAAAGTTGAGAAAAGTAATGCCCCCTTTGAGATGTATTTCCACGCGAATCTTAATCGCATCAAGTTAAAGGCCTTATTAGGTGGCGAAAAATTAAATAAAGAGCAGCAATTGCTGGCCTTGCTTAAAGATGATAAGAATTCAGATTATACCGATCAGATTTACTACCAGGTGGGAGAACTTTTCTCTGCCGAAGGTAACTTTATAAAAGCCTCAGAGAACTACAACAAATCCATACAGCAAAGCACCCGAAATCAAAACCAGAAAGCAATTTCTTATTTGAGAATTGCGGACCTTAATTTTAAAGAATTTAAAAATTACATCAAGGCTAAGTTATATTACGATAGTGCGGTTACGATTCTGCCTAAAAATTTCCCAGACTATGATAACATTGTTAAAAAGGCAGTCAATTTGCAATATTTAACAGATCGTTATACCATTATTGCCAGAGAGGATACCGCCCAATTCATTGCTAAATTACCTGCTGCTGAAAGGGAAGCGAAGATAAAAAGTTATTTAGCGCCTAAAGTTAGTGCAAACACTGCAGTTACAGGCGGCAACCGATTTGTTGATGATCCCGACTTCCCTAAACAAACATTGAATACCGGTGCAGCAAATATTGGAAGTACATTCTATTTTAATAATAATGCTGCGATTAGCAGTGGTTTTGGCGACTTCAAAAAACGCTGGGGAAACAGGCAGTTAGAAGACAATTGGCGTCAGAGCATCCGGTCATCAGCACAGGAAAACAACCAGGTTTTAGCCGGTGGCAAAGTTGCCAATGAGATTAATCCGGCAAATGGTAATGCAGCGCAATTAGCTGAACAACAAACTTCTTTAGAAAAACAGTATCTGGAAGCACTTCCAACAACGCCAGAGCAATTGGCAGGTTCAAACCAAAAAATTATTGATGCCTATTTTGAAATGGCCAGTTTTTATCAGCAGGAGCTGAATGATAAACCTGAAGCCAATAAGATTTACCTGGAATTGCTCAAGCGCTATCCGGAGAACAACCACCTTGCAGCTATCTATTATAGTTTATATCTCAATAATCAAGGTATAGATCAGTATAAAGCAGATGAATACAAGCAACTGGTTCTGACTAAATTCCCAGAATCTAATTTTGCAAAGACTATTCTTGACCCATCCTACTCAGCTAAGCAAAGTGAAATAGATAACATTGCCAACAACAATTACAACGTCGCTTTTGATGCTTACGCAAAAAAGGATTATCCGGGGGTAATTAAACAAGCGAATGATAATATTCAGGCATTCCCTAAAAACGAACTTGCTCCGCAATATGCTTATTTAAAAGCCATTGCTGTTGGCCGAACCGCTAAAGTAGATGCGTTGATAACTGAATTTAATCTAATCACGACTAATTATCCTGAAGATAAAATTATTACGCCATTGGTAAAAGAACATTTAAAATACATCGAAGCCAACATCGAGGATTTTAAATTACGTACGTTTGCGCTGGTAGATTTTGACAATAATGAACCGCGTTTTGTAAGTCAGGCCAGCCCAATAGATGTAAAGCCTAAACCGATACCAACAGATATCAATGCCGCGGATAAACCTATAGCAGAGATTGCAAAGGTACCTGAAAAAGCCGCTGATGTTAAAGTAGCAGAGCCTGTTAAAGCCAACAGCATCTTTAGCGTAGCTAAATCTGAAGAATATTATTATGTAATTGATGTTGCAGATGCAACACTAACACTTAGTTCTTCACGTTTTGGTATAGGTCAGTTTAACCGGGGAAATTATCCGGATAATGATCTCACGCATAAATTGGTTGAGCTAGATAATGATCAGTTAATCTATGTTGTAAGTTTCGTTGATCTGGAAGATGCAAAAATTTACGAAGAAAGCATCAAAGGTCAATTGAAGAACATTATGAAGGTTCCTGCGTCTATATATAAAGGCTTTATCATCAGCAAAGAAAACTTTGAAAAGCTTACAGATAGACAACGTATTAACGAATATTTAGACTTTTATAAAGAGAATTATCAGTAATACTTACAGTGTATGTTGGAAGCTGTACGCCAAATGTTCTCTAAAAAATGAATAAATTTGTCGCTCGAATCAATTTTTGATTCGATTACGGAATAACAACAACACAAAATGAAGAAACCCCTATCTCCACAGGAAACGAAAAAATATAGTTTACGCATCTGGAAAATCCTGATTGCCGGAATAGCCATTTTTGCTATTTTCATTTCGATGATTGGGTTTGGATTATTTGGGGCACTTCCTTCTTTCAGAGATATAGAACATCCGAAGAGTAATCAAGCATCGGAAATCATTGCTGAAGACGGCAGACCCCTCGGAACGTACTTTGTACAAAATCGTTCTAATGTAACTTATAAAGAGATCTCTCCAAACGTTATCAACGGTTTAATCGCCACTGAAGACACACGATTTAAAGAACATTCAGGAATCGATTTTAAAAGGACTTTCACCATCATTGGTTATAACTTAATCGGAAAAAAACAGGGTGCGAGTACCATTACCCAGCAATTGGCTAAAAACTTATTCCCAAGGGAATCAAATCTGAATTTCTTGTCTTTAGTACTCACTAAGTTCAAAGAGTGGATTGT
The DNA here is from genome assembly GCF_965279535.1 of Pedobacter sp. Taxonomy (NCBI): domain Bacteria; kingdom Pseudomonadati; phylum Bacteroidota; class Sphingobacteriia; order Sphingobacteriales; family Sphingobacteriaceae; genus Pedobacter; species Pedobacter sp. The sequence continues at coordinate 3,631,377 of NZ_OZ257244.1, read as the reverse complement.
TGCAGTCAAACTCGAAAGAAATTATACCAAAGAAGAAATCATTACCATGTACCTCAACACGGTTGACTTTGGTAACCAGGCTTATGGTATTAAATCGGCAGCAAGGGTATATTTTAATACCACCCCAGATAAGTTAAGCCTTACACAAGCAGCAACTTTGGTAGGAATGCAAAAAGGTATTACCATGTATTCACCAACCCGTCATCCGGAACGTTCCCGCGACAGAAGAAATACAGTAATGGCAATGATGGTTAAATCTGATCTGTTAACCCAGCAGGAGTTTGAGGAACAGAAAGAAAAGCCACTGAACCTTCATTTTAATGCCGCAACTGTGAATGATGGTATCGCACCATATTTCCGTTCGGTGCTAAAAAATGATATAAAAGCAATTTTCCAGGAGCAATCCATTACCAAACCAGACGGAACGCCATATGATTTAGATCGTGATGGTTTAAAAATATATACCACGCTGAATTATGACATGCAGGTGTATGCCGAAGAAGCTCAAAAAGAATACATGAAGCAGCTGCAACAGCAATTTATCAATAGCTGGAAAGGCAGAAATCCTTTTAAGGATAAAGCATTGCAAATTGAACAAGGGATTAAACGATCTGATCGTTATAAATCCTTAAAGGCTGAAGGCAAATCGGAAGAAGAGATCAAAGAAGATTTCAATACCAAAACTGAAATGACCATCTTTACCTGGAGAGGTGATATAGATACATTAATGAAACCCATTGACTCTGTACGTTACTATAAAATGTTATTGAGAAATGCCATGATGTCTATGGATCCCACAAATGGGCACGTTAAAGCCTGGGTCGGTGGAATTGACTATGAACATTTCAAATACGATCAGGTAAAAATGGGAACCAGGCAGGTTGGTTCAACAGCAAAACCATTTACTTATGCCGTAGCTATAGAAAATGGCTATTCGCCTTGTTACACCGTACCTAATGTACCCGTAACAATTGAAGGTTATGGAGATCCCTGGACTCCGCGAAACTCTGGTAAACCATTGCCAGGATCGATAACCTTACAAAAAGCCCTTGCGTATTCTCAAAACTACATTACGGCTTACCTCATGAAACAGGTTGGGCCGGTGGCAGTTTCAACATTGGCTACTAAAATGGGTATCCCAAATGTACCTGCTTACCCCTCTATTTGCCTGGGCACTTTCGATTCATCCGTTTACAATATGGTTGGTGCATACGGAGCTTTTGCCAACAAGGGAATTTATACCAAACCTATTTACCTGTTAAGAATAGAAGATAAAAACGGCGTAGTGCTTTTCTCTCAAAAGGAAATCCCTAAACCAATTATGAGTGAAGAAGTGGCGTACGTGATGACAAGGATGCTGAAAGGTGTGGTAACGAACGGTACCGGATCGAGATTAAACTACAAATATAAAGTGAATGCACCTATAGGCGGTAAAACAGGTACGACCCAAAACAACTCTGATGGTTGGTTTATGGCGGTAACGCCACAACTGGTAACCGGTATCTGGACCGGCTGTGAAGACAGGGCGTTCCACTTCCTGACTACCGGCCAGGGTGAGGGAGCAAATACAGCCTTACCAATTTTTGCCGGTTTTATTAAGCGTGTTTATGCCAATCCATCTTTGAAAATTAGTCATGCCGATTTCGAAGCGCCAAAATCAGGCGTATCTATCGTATATGATTGTAATCAATACCAGCAACAAGAAGAAGGTACCCCAACTGAACTGGATGAGAAATTAGGGTTTTAAATCCTACAAGATCATAAGAACATTTAAAGCCTCATTTTAAAAATGGGGCTTTTTATTTACAACGGTAATATTTACCGCTTTTTATCTTCGCAACTTAAGTATCGAATCTTATTTTTGTAAAACATGAGCAATTTCGACCATAAAACAGCATTAACCGCTATTCCGCATAAACCAGGTGTTTACCAATACTGGGATGCTGATGGCAAATTAATGTACATCGGGAAGGCTAAAGATTTGCGCAACCGGGTGGGTTCTTATTTCAATCAGGATCGTCATCAGTTTAATGGCAAAACCAAGGTATTGGTTTCAAGGATCAGAAAAATTACCTTTACCATTGTTGATACCGAAATTGATGCCTGGTTATTAGAAAATAGCCTGATCAAGAAACATCAACCTAAATTTAATATCAATTTAAAAGACGATAAAACATATCCCTGGATTATCGTTAAAAAAGAGAATTTCCCCAGAATTTATTGGACCAGGAAAGTCATTAAAGATGGATCTACCTATTTTGGCCCCTATGGCTCAATAGGCATGATGCATACCATCTTAGACCTCATCAAGGAAACCTATACCTTACGCACCTGTAATTTACCGCTCAATCAAAAAAACATTGCAGAGGGCAAATTTAAAGTTTGTTTAGAGTACCAGATTGGGAACTGCAAAGGGCCTTGCCAGAATTATCAGTCGGAAGAAGATTACGACAGAAATATTGCTGAGATCAAGGAAATTTTAAATGGCAAAATCGGGAATGTTATCCGCGAGGTTAAATCCATTATTAAAACAGCATCAGAAGAGCTAAATTTTGAACTGGCACATCAGTATTCGCGCAAGCTGCAGGTGCTGGAAAAATATCAAAGTAAATCAACGGTAGTAAACAGCGCGATAACCAATGTAGATGTAGTAAGTATCGCATCTGATGAGCGTTATGCTTTTGTGAATTACCTGAAGGTGATGAACGGAACCATTATCCAAACGCAAACGATAGAGGTTAAAAAGCAACTGGATGAAAGCGATGATGAGATTCTGACCCTGGCTATGCTGGAATTCAGGACAAAGTTTAACAGTACTTCTAAAGAAATCATTGTTCCATTTGAGCTTTCGCTGGAAGATGAAAACCTAAAATTTACTGTTCCCAAATTGGGAGAAAAGAAAAAGCTCCTCGAATTATCACAAAAGAACGTACTTTTCTTTAAAAAGGAAAAACTGAACCAATATGAAAAGCTAAATCCAGATTTGCGTACCGACCGCATACTAACAACCATGCAGAAGGATTTACGTTTAACGCAGCTCCCTAAGCATATTGAATGCTTTGATAATTCGAATTTTCAGGGCAAATATCCGGTTTCAGCAATTGTTGTGTTTAAAGATGCCAAACCCTCAAAAAAAGATTATCGCCATTTTAATGTTAAAACGGTGGAGGGCCCAAATGATTTTGCTACCATGGAAGAAGCAGTTTTTCGCCGATACAGAAGAATGCTGGATGAAGATCAACCACTCCCCCAACTGATTATCATCGACGGTGGTAAAGGCCAATTGTCTTCAGCCGTTAAGAGTCTGAAACTCCTGGGAATTCAGAACAAAGTTACTGTGATAGGTATTGCCAAACGACTGGAAGAACTTTTCTATCCGGGAGATTCGTATCCGCTATACCTGGACAAAAAATCAGAAACTTTAAAGGTTATACAACAATTACGGGATGAAGCCCACCGATTCGGCATTACTTTCCACCGCAAGAAACGTGATCAAGGCACGCTGAAGACAGAACTTGAGCAAATTGATGGTATTGGCAAGTCATCTGCTGATAAGCTCTTAAAACACTTTAAATCGGTTAAAAAAATCAGAGAAGCTTCCGAAAAAGAATTAGCAGAAGTATTAAATAAAAAACAGGTCCTTACTTTGCTTGAGTATTTCAAGGATGAAGAACAAATTAAGTAAAAAGAAAAGGCTTCGATTTTCATCGAAGCCTTTTTGTTAGTATTCCCAAAGACCTTGTTCGTAATCCAGAACTGATTTTTTAATTCTTTCAGATTCCATTAAACGCTCTCTTGGGTCAGTAATGATATCTCTGATTTTATTATCACCAGGATTTGATTCCTTAACAATATAGCTGGCAAACAATCTGCGGATAAAGAAGTCGTCAAAGCTTAGAGAAGAGGCATCGTTATTGGTGTTAATCAAACGTTTCTTCGTTAAGATTTCACGTGCTTCGGTATAATAAACCCAAAATACAGGTTGCCATTGTTTAGAAACTTCATTGAATTTCAATGGAGCAATACCAACTATACGAGGCTCAAATATAGAGCGCTTGGTATCAAAAATCCAATCTTCTTTAATTCTATATTTCAAGAATAAATCTGCGTTAAAATCGTTAGTTACAGTTTTAACAGTTCCTGTCTTATTATCGGAAACCTCAACGGTTCCAGCAGCCGAATTTACAGCTGAATCTGCAGACATAGGATTGTTAAATGCATCATCCTCGTTCAAAGCACTGTCAATTGGCGCGTATGCGGTTAATTCTTCAGATTTAATGGCATTCACCAATACATCGATCAATCTAGATTTAGGAGATTTCAGTACAGAGTTTACTGTATCGCGCAAATCAATCTCTCTCCAAATCCGCTTTGCATAAAAAACATCCTCTTCACGAACATCAGCCAATGGAACCATTTCAGTACTGTCTATATCCTTACGGGCATAGTAGCCATCCTTTGGTGGTACTTTCAACTTCTTTTTAGCCGTTTTAACAGGGGCTTTAACGGTATCAACCGGAGCAGCTGCAACGGCAGCAGGCTTAGGAGTCAACTTAGTTGGCTTTTTCTGAGCAAATGCAAATGCTGTAACCAACATTAAAACGACAATACTTACAATCCTTTTCATCATCTTCTTATTTTACACTAAATGCCAATGAAGGTAAAATCTTTTGGCGGCCATCAGGACCCTGAGAAACAATATCTTCAAAAAACACCCTTGTTCCGGGAGTGATAGCGTTTAGAGCGCCTCTAACCGCTCCTGTAAAGCTACCTCCGCTACCTGCAATCGTAACTGCATCAGAGCGCGGTTTAATTACGGTTAATTTATAACGTAAAATTCTAAACTTTACATCAAATGGGAAATCATCTAAATCTGCTTCAATTTCTGATTCGCTCTTCAACTGTACAGATGCAATATCACCACCTGCACGTCCACCTACTTTTGCTACTGGTGCAGGGATTCCTTTTACCCTGAATTTGGTACTTCCAAGAGAAATGGTTTTGCCTGCATTTGAAGCCGAAACATTAATCGTTACTTCACTTCCAACCTTGCTCCCATCAGCCAATACATTGTACTTTCCAGCACCTGTTTTACTCATTGAAGCACCAGAAGCACTGGCATTAACGGTTTCCAATGGAAAACCTGCTGCTGAAACTGAAAATGGATTAGGAATACCAGCATAAATCACATTCATCTTATCTGAAGATACACTAGATGATGGTTTAGCTACCTGATATGTTTGTTCAGGTGTTTTGTATTCTTTAACCTGACCGTCTGTTTGCTTTACGCGGATAGTACCTACCCATTTGAAAACACCCACACTTCCAGTCCCACCAGAATATGTTCCTTTACCCTCTTTTACAGCCAGGTTACTTCCACCTACTGTAATTACCGGATTAGATCTGGAATCACTCGCAGTTAAAAATACTTCTGCTACATAAGGTTGCCCTTGAATAACATAAGAAGTTGGTGCTACCGCTACAGCAGCAAACTTATCAATGTTAACCACTGCTTTATCCATGTTACCAAAAAGTTTCTTTACAACTTCTGCTTCAGCATTCTTGGTATCGGTTTGAATCTTAGTTAAGGCAGTCATGGCAGCAGTTAATGGTGTTCCTTCACCAAAATTTGATTCTTGCCAGCTCCCTTTACCTTTTCTCGGATCTTTTGCTTCTAAAGAGAACAATACATTGCGATCTTCCTTATCTAATAATGCAATTAACTGTTCTCTTGTTGTATTAATTTTTGCTTTTAATTTTTCACCTTCTTTACCATTGATCATGATATGAGGTGCGATATCCATATTATCGCGTTTTACCAAATCACCGGTTTCAGGATCAATCCCATCACCTTCTTCAGTAAATCTTTTTTTAATGTTATCAATGTAATTATTGAGGTCATCAGCAATTGCCTTTGCCTTTTTAGCTTTATCATAAATAGGTTGAGCACGAGCAGGCTCTTCTTTCAACTTTGAATTTTCAAAAGCTGCAAATAATTGATCGATACCCTGGTTTACGTTGGATTTTGACGTTTCCAAACTATCATTCAAATTCTTAAAGGCATTTAAAATTGTATCAGACACATTTAGGGCAAGCATGGCCAGCAATACCAAATACATGATATTGATCATCCGCTGCCTTGTTGTTTCTTTTCCTCCAGCCATTAGTTATGGTTTTCTTTAATATTCGATTAGTAGAAACAATTAATTAAACGCGCGGCTGATTCATAGCCGAAAGCATGTTACCATAAATGGCATTAAGAGATGAAAGGTTTTTAGCCAATTTATTCACTTCTTCTTTAAACTGCTTAGAATCTTCCATCGATTCGTTGAAGTTTTGCATGGTAAGCGATAAATTAGAATAGAACTTGTTCATCGATTTTAAATGAGCGCTTGAATCCTGTAATTCCAATTCATAAACTGCATTTAATGCCGATAGGTTTTTAGCTAAATTATTTACCTGATCGTGATACGCCTGAGAGTCTACTTTACTTTCTCCCATCGCCTTTAAGTTAGCCGTTGCACTATCAAATGCTACACTTAAATTATCGAAACCAGCAGAAGCAGTTTTCACTTTGTTTGTAAATTCGTTTGTTGCTGTTGAAGCATCTGCTACATTAGAAATAGTAGCAACCTTATCGCCAAAAGTACGTAAGCCACTGCCTAAACTTTCAATTAAATCCGGGCCAATTTTGGCGTCAGATAACATTTTATCTAAAGCGGCCGTATTTGAAGTACCTACTGCTGCAACAGGGCGTGCTGATGCTGTTGGCAATTCCCCTTTAAAATCTTCTCTTAATTCAGGATATACCCTATCCCATGCTGGTTCTGGTTCTGGGGGGAAGAAACCCGTTAAAAAGAACAATAATGCCTCTACACCTAGACCTGCACCAATTAAATAGTTAGCCATTGCTCCACCGATGTGAAGAATCTTAGCCAAAGCACCTAAAATTACGATACTTGCTCCCCACGAAATTGCCTTGTGTAACCAACCTGGTTGTTGTTTTGCTGCCATAAAAAATGTGTTGTTTTTCTTTAGTTTTTGTTTGGTTTAGTTTCTTAAGTCTGTTCCTGGGTATGCTGATACACATCTGAATCCAATATAAGATCTTTGTGTGTCTTGATATTCATATATTGATACTGCGTTTTGAAGGAAGTAACCGGTATCTTTCCATGAACCTCCTTTTACAACTTTACGCTTAAGGTATTTGCTGTCATTTTTCCCGGCCACATAGGTAAAGTTCGGGTTCAAATCATGAAGTAATGGGCTTGCCCCTTTATTATATGCAGTTTTTGTCCATTCCGAAACGTTTCCTGCCATGTTGTACAAACCATAATCATTTGGAAAATATGATTTTACACCAACGGTATAAATACCACCATCGCTTGAGTAATCTCCTCTGCCTGGTTTAAAGTTTGCCTGTAAACAGCCTTTTGTGTTTCTGATGTAAGGGCCGCCCCAAGGATACTTGGTTTTGGTATTGCCACCCCTTGCAGCATATTCAAATTCAGTTTCAGCTGGCAGATCATAATCCAACCTTGCGTTCATTGGCATTTTACGTGCTGAAGCTACACCTTGATAAAGTTGAGTTCTCCAGTGTGAAAAAGCTTTTGCCTGCTCCCAGCTTACACCAACTACCGGATAATCATCATAAGAAGGATGGTTATAATATCCGCGAACCATTGGATCGTTTTGGGAATAAGAAAAATCTATTTTCCAAACCATCGTATCCGGATACACCGCGATATTGTAGCGATCGATATAATCTTGTCTTTTGCTGTTCGGATCTTTGTGGCCTAAAGCTGCTTTATCCATATTAAGAATGCTGTAAGCATATTCTAACTTACGCACATCTATTTCTTTTCTTCCAGGAAGGGCATCCAAACCGGAATAATACATTCCATCTAACTGGCTGGCTTGTGCGGCGGCAGCTCCTCTGCCTTTATTGCGCCAGATGTTAGCGCCATTCGGCCCAACCCTTTTCCAGTCGATATACTTATCTCCACCAACAGCGTTGGCAGCAGCACCTCTTGGTGTTACCATAAATTGCTGAGGGTTTCCCATCATTGCGATTGCGATAGAGTCTCTTACCCAGTTGGTAAACTGGCGATACTCTGCGTTAGAAATCTCTGTTTGATCCATGAAGAATGCACTAATGGTAGTCATTCTGCTTGGGCCATTTTGAGAAAAGGTGATATCTTCGTCAGACCCTCCAAGAGGTGTGTGACCAGGTGGAATGTAAACCATCCCCAGAGGAATTCGGTTATTTTTGAATTTTCGGTTATAAGCCCCCACTAGTTCGCCTTGGCCCCCATGACCACAACTTGCTAGCAACACGGTTATCCCCATAATAGCCAGAAGGTAAATTTTCTTCATATTTTTAAAAGTCTGCACAGCACGGTTTAGAAGCAATTACATCAAAAATCACTCAAATTATCAACAATTGCAAATTATTTAATTCAAAATGTTAATAAAAGGTCAAAAGACGTTAGTTAAGTGCCTTTTTACCTAATTTTTTTGTTACAAATAAATGCTAACTCACTAATAACAGTAAAGTTAAGCATTTATTGTGTTGACTTAAAATAAATTATACAATGTATTATTTATTAGATATTTTGATGTAGTTCTCGATAGCCATAGTCATGGAAGGGACTCCAGGGGTTGGCGCGGCAATATCTACTATTAAATCCATATCTGTAGCAGCCTTATTGGTGTTTGTTCCGAAGGCAGCAATACGCGTATTGTTCTGTTTAAAATCTGGGAAATTTTTAAACAAAGATTGGATACTCGATGGACTAAAAAAAGCAATTACATCATAAAAAACCTCAGCAAGATCGGATAGGTCGCTCACTACTGTTCTGAACAGAACGGCAGGTGTAAAATTGTAACCACTTTTCTCCAAAAACTTCATGGTGTCTTCTGTAGCAACATCCGAACAAGGGTATAAAAACTTCTCATTTGCATGTTTTTTCAATACTTCTGCTAAATCTGCAGCAGTTTGCTTACCGAAAAAGATTTTGCGTTTTCTATATTGGATATACTTCTGAAGGTATAAAGCGATTGTCTCTGAAAGACAAAAATACTTCAATTCTGCAGGCACATCATATCTCATCTCCTCACAAATCCTGAAGAAGTGATCAGCGGCATTTCTACTGGTAAAAATTACTGCTGTAAAATCGGCAAGGTTGATTTTATCTTTCCTAAAATCTCTTGCCGGCACACCTTCAACATGTATGAAAGACCTGAAGTCAACCTTAAGATTGTGCTTCTTCGCCAAGTCGTAATAGGGAGATTTTTCTGTTTCAGGTTTTGGTAAAGTAACTAAAATACTTTTTACTTTACGAATTCTAGAGTCGTTCTTTTCTTGCATTTTTTCCTTTTTCCTGCTACAATCCTATCGTTTTAATTAGTATCAAAATAGGACATATTTCGAGGGCGCAAAAGTACAAAAATAAATGCATTTTCGAAAACTTATTATTAGAAAGTATGGTGATCCCTGCCCTCAGTAACTGAAAGGCGAAGATGATGCCTAACAGCAAGAATGCCAATGCAATATACACCACACCATACTTTAAGGGGGATAATGCAAAGGCTACTACGAGCGGTATGAACAATAATGACGCATTAAAATAACTTAAATATAATATTGAAATATACTCCCCCACTGGCTTCTGCACATTAAATACATAGCCCAAAAACCTCAGTATAATCAACTTAAGCGCGTAAAAAACGATAATCGTTATTGAAATAGTAAAGAAAAACCTGAACCCTTCCTTCACCTGATACATATCGTAATATTGGGCAACCAGAAAGAAAAACATCCCCAGTATAAAGCCAAACTGGATAAATAACAACAAGAAAGGCCAGGAACTAAAAAGGTTATCTTCTTTGTTAATATTGTTTAGTACCCTATTGCTAAAAAAAGATTGGACGATTGCCGATAATTGCTTCGAAAACGCATTTTTTAGGATGGCGAAAATGACTAACATGGCAAAAATGAATCCCAGCAAACCCACATTTCCTTTAGGAATCAACTTACCCAGCTGATAGGGATTCTCTTTCTTCTTTAAATGTTTATATTTCTGGTGCCAGGCCAGAAGGTCTAACTTTGGAAAAAGATATTCTTTTTGTACACTATCCAAAAGCGCGGTTTTATTAATCAGACTATCCGGGAGTATCCAGGTATGCGTCATAATTGAATCTGTAACGAACTTTTGCCGGGCAAGAGTAGCAGAATCTGGCCTGTAACGGCGGTATTGAACTGGTGCTACCACAGTTGTATCCACCTGTGCAGGCAATTCCTGAGCTTCTACAAATTGTAAAGAGAGCACAATTGCCAATAAAACAAATAGATATTTCTGCATTTAAAACAAAACTTTAGCCGCAAAAATAGTTGATTATTCATTCTTTACCTAAATAAAATAAATCCAGATCATAGTTTTATGTTTACAAAGAGAGCGTCAGTGCCTGCTATGCATTTTTTATAGGAGAAATTTCAATATTGCTCAATACCTAAAACTAAACTAATCGATAACGCGGCGTCAAAACTGTACATTTTAATGCTTTTATTTATTTGCTATCGCGCTAAAAAAATGACGATGCTTTGTTACCGCACCCGGGTATATTAAGTACATAAGCTTATCTTTGCAAAATGCCTGGCATTTATATCCATATCCCTTTTTGCAAGAAAGCTTGCCATTATTGCGATTTCCATTTTAGCACTTCATTGCAATATGCAGATGAGATGGTAGATAGCATTTGTAAGGAAATCATATTGAAGAAAGACCGGATAACGGGATCAGTTGGCAGTGTTTATTTAGGTGGAGGAACCCCATCTATTCTCTCGCAACAGCATTTGCAAAAAATTTTCGATACCATTAATCACATTTTTGCCGTTGATTCGAATGCCGAAATTACCATTGAAACCAATCCTGACGATTTAACTGCTCAAAAACTTAAAGAGCTTCGGCAACTGCCCGTTAACCGCTTTAGTGTTGGTATTCAATCTTTTTACAATGAAGACCTGGTGTGGATGAACAGGGCACACAATGCAGAGGAGGCCGAAAGCTGTATTAAGCGCAGCCAGGATGCAGGTTTCGAAAATCTAACCTTAGATCTGATTTATGGATATCCGCTTTTAACAGACGCCAAATGGTTAAATAATATTGCAAAGGCCATTGAACTTCAGGTACCGCACATTTCTGCCTATGCGCTCACAGTTGAACCCAAAACCGCATTGGCGCATGCCATAAAAACCAGAAAACAGCTCCCGGTTAGCGATAATCAGAGTGCGTCCCAGTTTGTTATTTTAATGGATCAGCTCCGGAACGCAGGGTTTGAACACTATGAAATCTCTAACTTTGCGCTTCCACAGAAGTATGCCATACACAACACCAACTACTGGAAAGGAATAGATTATTTAGGCATTGGCCCATCTGCCCATGGTTTTGATGGACAGAACAGGTATCATAACCCAGCCAATAATGCGCTGTATATGCAACAGCTAAACAGCAACCAACTTCCCGAAATGGTTGAGGAGCTCAGTTTAAATGACCGTTTTAACGAGTATATCATGACCTCGCTCAGAACCATGTGGGGAATAGATTTGGAAAAAATAAACGCAGATTTTGGCAAAGATTTCTCCTCGGAAACGGCGCATAATATTGCTCAACTAGACAATAAAGATTGGCTTATTACGGAAGGAACTACAGTTAGGCTGAGCCCGGAAGGGAAATTATTTGCAGATCATATTGCCTCAGCGTTATTTGTACTGAGCGAATATTGAGTAATTAAATTAGTGAATTAGAGAGCGGGTGATTTTTGAATGATTAAATTGAAATATGTCGAAAATTGTTTGGATTACAGGTGCTTCATCAGGAATTGGTGAGGCTTTGGTTTATGAGTATTTTAAAGCTGGAAATAAATTGATTATTTCGGGTCGTAACCGCGATGAGCTCTTTCGGGTGAAAAGCAATTGTCAGAACTCATTCAATGTTCATGTTTTACCTTTTGATTTAAGTGAAACAGCGCTTTTAAAAAGCAAAGCTGAAGACGCGGTTAAGATCTTTGGGAGAATAGATTTATTGATCAACAGCGGAGGTGTTAGTCAGCGGAGTTTAGCAATGGAAACTAACCTGGAGACCGAGCAAAAAATAATGGATACCAACTTTTGGGGAACTGTTGTATTGAGCAAAACTGTACTTCCGGTAATGATTGCCAATGGTGCTGGCCACATTGTTTGTGTTAGCAGTTTAGTTGGTAAATTTGGAACCAAATTCCGTTCTGCATACTCAGCTTCCAAGCACGCCTTACATGGCTATTTCGATTCTTTACGATCAGAGGTTTATGATAAAAATATCGACATATCCATCATTTGCCCTGGTTTTATTAAAACGCAGGTTTCAGTTAATGCCTTAACTGCTTCAGGACAAACACAAGGTACAATGGACGATGCTCAGGCCAATGGAATGAGCGCTGAAAAGTGTGCATCAGAGATAGTTAAAGCCATAAGCGCCAAGAAGGAAGAAGTTTACATAGGCGGGAAAGAAACGAAAGCCATTTTTCTGAAGCGATTTTTTCCGGCATTTTTCTCTAAAAAAATACGCGAAGCAAAAGTAGTTTAGCCAGCATATCAGGCATTCAACCTTCGATCATTGCCACTGTCTGATCTAAAATAAACCGTATTGAAGCGGTATACTTTTTTGCCATTTCCTGGCAGAAAAAGATTTAGCGGAAAGACGGATTGCCACCTCCGACGAGCACTACTGCAGCTTTACAAAACACAAAAACAAATTTTAATCAACTGAAAAACAGGTTGTTATTAATTTTTTCTATAAATATAAAAACCGGGTTATAGCAGCTCGTCGTAAATGCTGACAAACAACAACGATTAAATTATAGAAATAATGAAAAAATTAATTTTAACTGTATGTGCCGTTACTGTGATGGCATTTACAACCCAAGTTTTCGCACAGAAAAATCCAATGGTTGGTGGTGCTGCTATGTACCCAACGAAAGACATTGTAGATAATGCTGTAAATTCTAAAGACCACACCACTTTAGTTGCTGCAGTTAAAGCTGCCGGCCTGGTAGAGACCCTAAAAAGTGCTGGTCCCTTCACTGTTTTTGCACCTACAAATGCAGCTTTCGATAAATTACCAAAAGGAACTGTTGAAACTTTAGTAAAACCAGAGAACAAAGCTACGTTAACTAAAATTTTAACCTACCACGTGGTAGCAGGAAAAATGGATAGCAAAGCAATTGCCGCAGCAATTAAAGCAGGTAATGGAAAAGCGGAATTAACAACTGTTGAAGGTGGCAAATTATGGGCCTGGATGGAAGGTAAAAAATTGGTTCTGAAAGATGAAAAAGGTGGAACCAGTACCGTAACCATTGCCAATGTGTACCAGAAAAACGGTGTTATCCATGTTGTGGATACAGTACTAATGCCGAAATAGTTAATCATCCCCAATATAAGTGAACGTTCTTGCCAAAAGCAAGGGCGTTTTTTTTTGCACCTAGTGGTTACTTTCTGACTTTTTTCGATTAATTGTCAGCTGATTTTCACGATTTTTAAATTGTGCTGTTAGATCTTTTCATGTTTTTAATTTTGTCCTGTCTTAAGAATAATTTAACATGAAATTCGATTTATCTCCGATAGATGTTGTAGAAGACATAACAAAAGCTGACTTTGAAAAAAATTATTTGTCGCCCAGAAAGCCATTGGTTATTAAAAACATGGCTAAGAAATGGCCTGCTTACCAAAAATGGACACTGGAGTACATGAAAGAGGTTGTTGGCGATAAAACTGTTCCCTTATATGACAGTTCAAAGGCTGATCCCTCAAAACCGATCAATGCTTCTGCCGCGGAAATGAAATTTTCCGATTATATAGATCTTATTAAGAATACCCCTACTGATTTACGTATTTTCCTTTTTGATCCTATTAAACATGCCCCTGGTTTGCTGGATGACTACATTGCACCGAAAGACTTGATGGGTGGCTTTTTGGATAGTTATCCCAATATGTTTTTTGGAGGAAAGGGTTCTGTTACTTTTCTTCATTATGATATTGATTTAGCACATATTTTCCATACGCATTTCAACGGACGGAAACATGTCATTTTGTTTGACTATAAATGGAAAGATCGGCTGTACCAGATTCCATACGCCACCTATGCGTTAGAAGATTATGATATTGAAAATCCAGATTTCGACAAATTTCCTGCATTAAAGGGGGTACAGGGAGTTGAAGCTTTTCTAGACCATGGTGATACCTTATTTGTGCCAACCGGTTACTGGCACTGGATGAAATACCTGGACGGTTCTTTCTCCATTAGCTTAAGGGCCTGGGATAAAAGCTGGAAAGTGAAAGCAAAAAGTTTATACAACTTAACTTTGCAACGTAAATTTGACGACTTTATGAAAGCCAACTATCGCGAGAAATACATGGGCTGGAAAGAAAAACTGGCCATCAAAAGAGCAAATAGAGCCATTGAGAAGGGTTTACCGAGGTAGGTTTAGCCAGGAATTTTAAGCACAAGAAGTAAGGAGCAGTTAAAATGCATCAAGAGGCTTTCCTGTCTCTATTCATGATACCTGATACTAATATTCGATGCTAAACACCTTATTACAATAAATAAAACTAACTATTACATAAAAATTGAGGTTGAGTGTTGGAGATAGCAATTCGAACGGACTGAAAATTAAAAACTAAAAAAAGAGATGCACCCCAACATTACTAAAATCCAGGAAAGTATAGCGCCCTTAAGGCAGCAAATTATCAATCACCAGGTTTACACTGAAATTAGTGAATTAGAAGACCTTCGCATTTTTATGGAGCACCATGTTTATGCGGTATGGGATTTTATGTCACTATTAAAGTCATTGCAGATCAACTTAACCTGTACTACATTACCCTGGGTTCCGGTTGGTGATGCCGTTACAAGACAACTTATCAATGAGATTGTTGCCGGTGAAGAAACCGATGTGGATGCACATGGCCAGGTTAAAAGCCATTTCGAAATGTATCTTGATGCGATGGAGCAATGTGGTGCAGATACCTCAACGATTAACAAATTCATCATTTCTTTAAACAATGGCAGAAGCTTAGAAATGGCTTTTGAACTTGCACAGGTACCTGCTGCAGGAAGGGCTTTTATCAATGCTACTTTTGAAACCATAAACAGTAACCAAACACATCTTCAGGCAGCCAGCTTTACTTTTGGTCGTGAAGATCTGATTCCGAACATGTTTTTAAGCATGGTAAATGATTTAAACAGTACTCAACCAGAACAAGTATCTGACTTTAAATATTATTTGGAGCGCCACATTGAGGTGGATGGAGATCACCACAGTCACTTAGCTTTAAGCATGACAGAGAAACTTTGTTCAGTGGATCCAGATTTTTGGCTAGCCGCAGAAGAAACAGCGAAAGCGGCCTTACAAAAACGCATTGATCTTTGGGATGCTGCACATGAAGAAATCGTTAAAAACAAGGAAGCTGCGCTGGCTTAATTATAAACCGGAATTACAATTCTGTTTAGGTAAAACGGATTAGTGCTAAAGTAATTTGCGTCACATTTCTTTTGGGATATTCTATTTGTAAAATAAAATTTACACTTTTGCTATTCGGCTGCAAATAACCGAATAGCAAACATGAGTTTCATTTTAAAACCCGTAGATACAGTTGAGAGTATAACTCCAGAGGATTTTAAGAAAAATTATCTGAAAACTAAACGTCCCTTAGTGATTAAAGGCTTAACTAAAGATTGGCCTGCGAGAGAAAAATGGACTACTGAATATCTGAAAGAAATTGGTGGAGATTTAGAGGTTCCACTTTATGATAATTCAAAAGCTGATCCATCCAAACCAATCAATGCTGCTACTGCACATATGAAATTTGGCGATTACCTGGATTTGATTAAGCGCGAGCCTACAGAGTTGAGAATCTTTTTCTTCAACCTGTTTAAAAAAGTTCCGAGTTTGATTAACGACATTAAAATCCCTAAAGATTTGATGGGTGGCTTTATTGAAAGTATGCCAGCTATGTTTTTTGGGGGTTCTAACTCGGTAACCTTCTTACATTACGACATCGATCTTCCGCATATTTTCCATACGCATTTTGGTGGAAGAAAGCACATTATCCTGTTCGATTATAAATGGAAAGATCGTTTATACTGCCTTCCAAATGCCACCTATGCATTAGAAGACTATAAAGTTGACAATCCGGATTTTGAAAAATTCCCTGCATTAAATGGGGTTGAAGGATATGAAGTGTTTTTAGAGCATGGCGATACTTTATTTATGCCAACAGGAATGTGGCATTGGATGAAATACGTTGACGGATCATTCTCACTGAGTTTAAGGGCCTGGGATCAGTCAATCACCCGTAAAGTAGCCAGTGTTTGGAGTTTATTCACACACGGAGCTATTGATAGCTTGATTAAAATGGCTTTCAAAGAAAAATATGCCCATTGGAGAGAGAAAAAAGCGGTTAAAATTGCCGAAAGCGCTTTAGCTAAAGGTAAACCATAGATTATTGATACTTTATTTTGAACGGGATATCGGCCACGGTATCCCGTTTTTTTATTTGAATGGGTTATAAATCCTTTTATCATTAAATTAGCCGCCATGGAATCTATCGTACAAACGGAAAAAGAAAAAATGCTGGCAGGTAAAGCCTATCAGGCAGGCGACGCTGAACTATCCAAAGAAAGGTTAAAAGCAAGAGAAATTGTTTATGAGTTTAATAACCTTGCACCAAAGTTCATTAAGCAACGAAAAGAATTGCTTAAAAGGCTCTTTGGTAAAACAGAAAAGATGTTTTATGTTGAACCTCCTTTCAGATGTGATTATGGTTATAACATTGAGATTGGAGATAATTTTTATGCGAACTTCAATCTGGTTATTTTAGATTGCGCCAAAGTAAGCATCGGGAATAATGTTTTTATTGCACCCAATGTAGCCATCTACACCGCAGGACACCCAATTCATGCGCATCTCCGCGATCAGGAATACGAATGGGCACAGCCGGTTACGATTGGCAACAGTGTATGGATTGGCGGTAACGTTGTCATCAATGCTGGTGTTAAAATCGGTTCTAACGTAGTAATTGGATCAGGCAGCGTAGTTACACGAGATATTCCGGATAATGTTTTGGCTTTTGGTAATCCATGCAAGGTAATCCGTGAGATTACTGATGAGGATAAAGATTTCTATTACAAGAATTTTAAATTAGGGGAATAGCCGGATATATTTATCAGAATATTGCCGGTTTCCATTCCTACCGATTTAATCCTATATTTCGATAATCAAACCCAACGAAATATAGATGACCAAGCAACTGAAAGTTAACGGCCAGATTAAAACCGGCTTATACGCAGCCATTGTTGTATTTCTGGCCTATACCATGATCTTTGGTTTCCGAAAAACCTTTACTGTAGGTACCTTCGATGGAATCACAGTTATAGGCTATAATTACAAAACCATTCTGGTTATCTGTCAGATGCTTGGTTATCTCCTGGCCAAGTTTTATGGAATTAAATACATTTCTGAACTTAAACGAACTGGCAGGGGCAAAATAATTCTCCTGCTTACAGGTATTTCCTGGGTAAGCTGGTTGTTTTTTGCACTGGTTCCTCCACCCTATAATATAGTTTTTCTTTTCATTAACGGCTTTCCGCTGGGCATGCTCTGGGGTGTGGTTTTCTCCTATGTTGAAGGCAGACAAAGTACAGATTTTATTGGCGCTACCCTGGCTGTAAGCTTTATATTCGCTTCAGGTTTTGTTAAATCCGTTGGCGCCTGGATTGGACTAACCTTTGCCGTTAATGAATTTTGGATTCCTTTTTATGCAGGTTTAATTTTTGCGTTACCGCTTATCTTTTTCGTCTACCTGATGGAAAAAATCCCGGCACCAAACGATCTGGATATTGAATATCGGGCCAACAGAATTCCTATGAATAGCCAGGACAGACGGCTGTTTATTAAAGACTTCTTTTGGGGACTAGTTGGTTGCGTGTTTATTTACTGCTTTGCTACCATTTTTAGAGACATCAGAGATAATTTTAGTCCTGAAATGTGGAAGGAGATGGGATTTTTTAATCAGCCTGCCCTGTTCTCTAAAACAGAAACCCCAATCACCTTAATTGTACTGATATTGATCGGAAGTATGGTGCTGATCAAAAACAATTTTACAGCACTCCAAACTGCTCACTATTTTATTGTCGCCGGATTTATCATTGCCGGAGCCTGTAGCCTGTTATTTAAGTATCAGCTATTATCTCCCATCTGGTGGATGACCACTGTAGGTTTAGGCTTGTATATGGTATATATTCCTTTTAATGCCATTTTCTTTGATCGCTTAATTTCTACCTTCAAATACGCCAGCAATGTTGGCTTTTTAATATACATCGCCGATTCATTCGGTTATGTAGGTAGCATTGGGGTACTAATCAGTAAAGAAATATTTAGAATTCAATTAAACTGGGTCACATTTTTCACTAACAGTGTAATCATTCTATCTGTTTTCGGGGTATTAATCACATTCTTTTGCCTTTACTATTTTACAAATAAATACAACAAAAAAAAGCGTTAGGATACCAGATAATTCCTGAATTGCAAAAACATACCTGACAAATTGATTTGATGGGAAAAATTGAAAATACTTTTGCTGAGTTTTCAGGATTTATGTGGTTAGGCAATTAGCTTGAATGATCCACCACAACTTTCCATTCCCCGGCAATTTTCTTCAACAAAAGTGTAAAATATCCCTGGGGTTCGTCTTTTTCACGCTTAAGGTGCCAGCTTCCTAAAACAAAAGCAGTTTCTTTGCTTAAAAATTCTACTTTTTTAATGCCAAAGGTCAAAAAACCCATCGCTGCTTTATCCGGATAGCCCCGTTTATAGTTATCGAGCGTCTTTTGCCAGCCGTATGTTGGTCCGCTTTTACCTACAAAAAGTAAACTATCTGTTTTAGCATAGCCTTGCATATATGCTTCTACATCGCCATTATTCCAGGCAATCCTTTGCTTCTCCAATACATCCAATACGGCTTGCTTATCTTTCTGATTTTGGGCAAAGCCATTGAAAGAGATAATCAGCAGGACAAGGGTTAAGATTTTTTTCATGGTAAATAGAACTTGAATGATCACAATAAAGATATGAACAATTATTTCGTTCCCTCATTAAAAATTCTTTATTTACGCCTTTAATCTATACACATGCAACATAAAGTTATTACAATAGGTGAGATCCTCTGGGATGTTTTCCCCGAAGGGAAAAAAGCGGGAGGTTCGAGTATGAACGTGGCCTTAAACCTCCATAAACAAAATATAGAAAGTAACTTTATTAGCGCGGTAGGCGATGATGAGAATGGCAATGAACTTATTGCATTTTTACAGTCCAGTCAATATCCCATACACCTGATTCAAGCACACCCTCAGCTACCAACGAGTACAGTAGAAGTTCAGCTGGATGAGCAGCATCAAGCTACATATACCATTAATGAACCAGTTGCCTGGGATGATATCAAAGTAAATGATGCTAATATAGAGGCTGTAAAATCCTCGGATGCATTGGTGTATTGCAGTCTGACATGCAGGGAAGAATCGTCAAAGAATACTGTACTTAGCTTGCTCAAGTACGCCAAGACAAAGATTTTTGACATTAATCTTCGAAAACCATTTTACAGCAAAGAATTGATTGAAGAACTGCTTAAACAGGCAAACATCCTAAAAATTAATGAAGATGAGATTTTATGGGTAAAAGAATCATTTGGCTTAACAGGAAACAGCGATGAGCAGTTGCTTAAGCAACTTTCCAATCAGTTCAACATAGATATCATTTGCTTAACCTTGGGTGATAAAGGAGCTTGTGTTCTAAAAGATGGTAAGCTTTTTAAACACAGGGGATACAAAGTTCAGGTGGTGGATACGGTTGGTGCTGGAGACTCTTTCCTGGCTACATTCATTGCCTGTTATCTTCAAGGATATCCAATGGAGCGAATCCTGGATTATGCCTGCAAAGTAGGAGCATTTGTTGCCTCGCAACCAGGCGCGAATCCGGAGTATAATAAAAAGATTTATCAGATGGCGCTTTAATGCCAGTTACCAGTTAGCAGTTTACAGATGGCAGTTTACAGTTTCCGCAATTCACCAATTAAACAGTTAAGCAGTTACCAGTTGGTAGTTTACACAATTAAACATTAACCTTACATTATGACATCCCGCTTAAATTAATGCAAAACGAAACTTTTATCTTCGATTATTCGTTAATAAAAGCAAATGAGAGGTTTTCGTTTTTCAGATTATAAGCCGGGCGATTCGCCCAAAGGGGGCTTTGAGGAGTTGCTAAAATTATTTAGCGAGCTGCTCAATTATACCGCCGGAGATGCTGCCGAAGCCTTGAGCTGGCTGAACGAACTGGACAAACAGTACAAACTCACTAATAACGATTATGGTATCGGTGATTTTATTGATGAGCTAAAAGATAAAGGCTACCTTACTGAAGATAACCAAACAGGTGAGTTTAAGATTACAGCTAAAACTGAGCAAACCATACGCAAATCTGCATTAGAAGAGATTTTCGGAAAACTTAAGAAAGCAGGCAAGGGTAACCACAACAGTAACCAATCGGGTATTGGTGAGGAGAAAAATGCCGATCGCCGAGAGTTTAATTTTGGCGATAGCCTGGATCAGATTGACATGACTGCATCTATTCACAATGCGCAAATCAATCATGGTATCGGAAATTTCACCTTAACAGAAAGAGATCTCGAAGTAGAAGAAAAGGATTTTAAAACCCTTACTTCAACGGTTTTGATGATCGACATTTCCCATTCCATGATTTTATATGGTGAAGACCGCATTACGCCAGCTAAAAAAGTGGCTATGGCACTTGCAGAACTGATTAAAACCAGATACCCAAAAGACACCTTAGATATTGTTGTATTTGGCAATGATGCATGGCCTATTACAGTTAAGGACCTGCCCTATCTCCAGGTTGGCCCATACCATACCAATACTTATGCAGGCCTCGAACTGGCGACAGATTTACTGAGGAGACGTAAAACGCATAACAAACAAATTTTCATGATTACCGATGGCAAACCCACTTGCTTAAAGGAAAATGGTAAGTATTATAAAAACAGTATTGGTTTAGACCGCAAAGTGATTAGCAAAACACTGAACATGGCTGCTCAATGTAAGCGGTTAAAAATTCCGATTACGACATTTATGATTGCAAAAGACCCGTATTTACAACAATTTGTGAGACAGTTTACGCAAATTAATGGAGGAAGGGCTTTTTACAGTTCTCTAAATGGACTGGGAGAATACATTTTTGAAGATTATATCAAAAACAGAAGAAGAACTGTGAAATAGCCAAAACTTTAAAACCTGCGTGTTAATATTACAAGGACTGCTCTAAATTAACTTCAAACATTAAACGACGAAATGCAAAACACAACATTAGGCCAACTCAAAAAAACTGACTATAAATCAAGATCTGTTAAGGAAGAACTGCGTGAAAACCTCATCAAAAAACTGAGGGGAAATAAAGCAGATTTCGAAGGTATTATAGGCTATGATGAAACTGTAATCCCTGAATTGCAAACGGCTATACTATCACGCCACAACATTTTACTCTTAGGCTTACGCGGGCAGGCGAAAACCCGTATCGCCCGCCTGATGGTTAATTTGCTGGATGAATATATTCCTTATGTTGCGGGAAGTGAAATTTTTGATGATCCCCTAAATCCTATATCCTGGTATGCAAAAAATGAAATTGCAACCAAAGGTGATGATACAGAAATTGCCTGGCTGCATAGAAATGAACGCTATACAGAGAAATTAGCCACACCAGATGTAACAGTTGCTGATCTTATCGGGGATGTTGACCCGATTAAGGCTGCAACCTTGAAATTAACCTATAATGATGAACGCGTGATTCACTTTGGTTTAATTCCGAGGGCGCACCGGGGTATTTTTGTGATTAATGAGCTACCAGATTTACAAGCACGTATTCAGGTAGCCCTATTTAACATGCTACAGGAAAAGGATATCCAGATCAGAGGATTTAAACTGCGTTTACCATTAGATATCCAGTTTGTATTTACCGCTAATCCGGAAGACTATACCAATCGCGGAAGCATTGTCACACCATTGAAAGACAGAATTGAGAGTCAGATTTTAACGCATTACCCTAAAAGCATTGAAATTTCCAGAAAAATCACTTTTCAGGAGGCGAGACTAACTGCCGAACAAAAAGCCAATATTGAAACCGATGGTCTGGTTAAAGATTTAATCGAACAGATTGCATTTGAAGCAAGAAAAAGTGAATATATCGATCAAAAATCGGGAGTTTCTGCCCGTTTAACGATATCTGCCTACGAAAATTTAATCAGTACTGCAGAACGCAGAATGATTATTGCTGGAGAAAAAGACACTTTTGTGCGGTTATCAGATTTAGCGGGAATCATTCCGGCCATAACCGGCAAAATTGAATTGGTATATGAAGGAGAACTGGAAGGTCCTGCTCATGTAGCTACCACGCTAATTGGAAAAGCAATTAAATCTCATTTTGCAAGGTATTTCCCGGATCCGGAGAAAGCAAAGAAAAGCAAAAATGCAAATCCATATACTGAAATAGCAGAGTGGTTTACTGAAGGAAATAATCTGGATGTTACGGATACTTTAACCAATGCCCAGTACAAAAAAGCATTGATGAGTGTACCAAGTTTATATGATTTGGTTAAAAAGTTCCATCCGAGATTAAGCGAAAACCAAACCCTGTTATTGATGGAGTTCGTATTACACGGCCTTGCTGAATATTCGCAGTTGAGTAAGAACTTCCTTAACGGTGGATTTGGCTTCTCAGATATGTTTGGCAGTTTGTTTAATGCCGAATTTGACCAGGAAGATGAAGACGACTTTCGATAGCCGCCAATTTCTTTAATTTATTTAGCTTTGAGCAATTTCTTCAATGAAAGGAATCGCTCAAAGCTTTTTTTATATCACTATTATATCTAAAATGGGAAGATTACCTCTACTACTGGCCGCCTGCATTTTCATAATTGTATTTGACATTTACTGTTATAAGGCCATAATTGCTGTTTTTAAGAAATGGAAGCCCAATACCAAGAAATTTTTCGCTATAACCTATTGGGGATATAGCCTCCTGCTGATTATCGGCGTGTTTGGCGGAATCTATCTCAATCTTTTTCTCACCCTGCGTGCGGTAATACTGGTAGCCTTCTTTCTAACTGTTGCCTGTAAGCTGGTTATGCTCCCATTCCTGCTGATTGATGATTTGAGAAGGGGTATAATCAAGGTATTAAGGATAACTAAAAAGAAAAACAAACCCACAGCAACACAGGCCATCAGTGAGGCTGAGCCCATTACCCGTTCAGAATTTTTAGTGAAAGCCGGACTGGTTGCCGCAGCTGTTCCACTTACCTCGCTAAGCTGGGGCATTGTTTCTGGCGCATACGATTATCAGATCAGAAAGGTAAACCTGATCCTCCCTAATTTACCAAAAGCTTTTGACGGGATTACCATGGCCCAAATTTCGGATATCCATTCAGGTAGTTTCTATAATAAAACCGCCGTTAAGGGAGGTGTAGAAATGCTGTTGGCAGAAAAACCAGATTTTGTATTCTTCACAGGTGATTTGGTAAACAACTTAACCAATGAAGTGAGGGATTATCAGGATATTTTTGCGAAGGTAAAAGCTCCACTGGGCGTATACTCTACTTTGGGCAATCATGATTATGGGGATTATACTTTCGGAAAAAATCCATCTCCTGCAAGAACGAAAAACCTGAAAGACATGGTAGATGTTCACAAAATAATGGGTTACGATTTGCTTATGAACCAAAACCGCAGGTTAAAGGTTGATGGTGAAGAAATTGGCATTATCGGTATAGAAAATTGGGGGATGGGTCGTTTTCCGAAATACGGAAAAATGGAATTAGCGGTACAACACACTGATGATTTGCCCGTAAAACTTTTGCTAAGTCACGATCCCTCACACTGGCGAGGGGAAGTACTTCAAAAATATCCTCAAATAGATGCAATGTTTAGTGGCCATACCCACGGTATGCAGTTTGGTGTACGTTTTAAAGAAGCACAATGGAGCCCTGTTCAATACATTTACAAAGAATGGGCAGGTTTATACCAAGAGCAACACCAACAGCTTTATGTAAACGTAGGTTATGGATTTTTAGGTTATCCGGGCCGCGTTGGAATCTTACCAGAAATTACTGTTTTTACACTCAAAAGAGCATAATGAAGGATTGAATTTTGAATGAGTGAATGTTCAAGCCCCCATTCACTCATTCTATAATTCTCTCATTCAATCATTCAATATCCCCTATCCTGCGTTAAAGCGATATCCAACACCCCTAACTGTTTGTAATAATTGAGGGTTATCTGGATTAAGTTCTATCTTCTTACGTAAACGTACAATGTGCATGTCTAAAGTTCGGGTGTTCACATCAGAGTTATAACCCCAAACCACTAACATCAATTCATCCCGATTGATTACTTTTCCTGGATTTCTCAAGAAATACAATAAGATACGGTTTTCCAGGATCGTTAATTCAATCTTTCTGCCCTCTCTGAATAAGGTATGAATATTAGGGTGATGCTCCATGTTACCAAAACGATGGATTTCTGCAGAATCTTTATTCACAATGAATTTAACTTTGCTTTCTAGCATGGCTACGAGTACATCCATGTTAAAGGGCTTGGTAATATAATCGGATGCTCCAAAATTATAAGCATCGATTTTATCTACATCTTGTGCTTTCGCTGTCATCATGATAATCAGGTTCTCAAAGCCTTGCTTGCGTACATTTTCACAAACCTCAGCGCCTTGTTTGCCTGGCATCATCCAATCTAACAAAACGATGTCTGGTTGATCTGCCAGGATCATTCTTTCTCCAGATTCACCATCATTAGCTTCCAGAATAGTGTAGCCTTCAGCTTTTAAGCGATGGGCAACTAAAAAACGAAGATTCTCATCATCTTCAACAATTAATATTTTTACTTCCTTAGACATTTTTGTGTATTTAATTTACCGCTATTCGTACATTTATTACAAGTAGAAACAGCAATAACATATTAATTTAATTATTATATGGGAGTACAATTTTAAATTCTGTACCTGTCCCAACTTTACTTTTTACTGTAATTTCGCCCTCCATAAAGTTAACCAGTTCTTTGCAGAAAGCCAAACCAAGTCCAACGCTACCCATTTGGTTATATTCATTCTGAATCCTGAAAAACTTTTTGAAGATATTATTTAATTCTGATGCAGGGATTCCAATTCCTTTATCTGCAAACCTGAATACCAATACTCCCTTAATCAATTTCGCCGAAATATGAAGTTTTTTCTGCTCAGGCTTCGAATATTTATACGCATTCTCTGCTAAGTTATCGAATAAACTACCCAATAACACCGGATCGGTAATAAAGGTTTTGAAGCCCAATACCTCGTAGGTAATCTGAAAATCAGGATGCTTTAGTGTATGAGACTCTATGGTACTTTCGATAAAATCTTCAATATTTACCTCTTCCTGGTTTAGTTTTATGGCTTTATTCTCAATCTGGGTAAATGCCAGTAACTTATTCATCAAGCCATTAAGCTTGTCAGCCTCCTCATCTAAAATTTTCCCATATAAATTAAGCTCTCTTTCAGACAAGTTTGTGGCACTTTTAATGTTGTTTCCTGCTATTTTAATTACACTAACAGGCGTCTTAAATTCATGCGTAAGGTTATTCACAAAGTCGTACTGCAGTTTAAACATCTTACTATTGATATTAAGATTTCTATATATGAGGAAAGCCACTAATAATAAAACGCCATAAACCAGCAGGAGCACCAGCGCAATTGGCATGAAGTATATAAAAATCTCTTTCTTAATGTATGACTTTGAGGAGATCAGGTATAACTTAAAGTCGGAAAAAGCACCCGGAAGTGCGATTTCTGTTGTGATGCTTTCTTCCGAAGTATCAATAGGGTCATATGTAAGCGGCTCAATGCGGATGGTTTGATACAACAGTGGCCTGGTATTTACAATTTTAATCTTATTGGCGTCGAGTTTAAAAACCAGCACATCCTGCTGGTAAACAGGGGCTGGATCAAGCTTTCGCCTAACCATATCTTTATAGGTTTTTAAATCTTCCCTCCGGGGAATATTGAGATAAGTAATTTTATTGTCGTTAGAATTAACAATAGAAAAATTGGTAAATAATTCCTCTTGGGTAGGCACTGCTGTAGTATCCAGATCTTCTACAAATGTGGCCAGCTTAATGGCCATGGCATTAAAATCATCGCCCACATTGAAAGATCGTGTATTATCTTCTGAATAGATTTTTACAGAATCAGGGACAACGTTTTTACCAAATTGAAAAATCGCCTTGGGACCTATTCCAAGATGATTGGCGTTTACACCATCCCTCACTGGAACGTTCTTTACTTCAGTATCGTAAAAAGTAACTTTAGATACAAAAGGATATTTTAGAATCACCGTGTCAACAAATCTCGAAGCGGTAGCAGAATCGAGGTAGCCATTATAATAGGATATCTCGGGCATTTTATTCTGAAAAAAATCGTTGTAAGGCTTAATACTCTGTTCCAGAACATTTACTTTTTCAGCAACAAAATCATTTTCGATTGACTTTTTACTGTAATTAAATGCTAAAAACAGGGAAAGAATAAAAAGTATCGATATCAAGCCGATAAAGATTATTCCAAGGGAGAAATTCTTACGATAACCTGCTTTTTTATCCAAGGCCATAACCTATTTTTTATTTAGGTTTTCGTGTAAAAATTCTTCTAAAGCCTTGTATAATGCTGTTCTGCTTTGTTGGCGCATCACCCAATTCGGCCCTTCTTCCTTCTCTATATAAGTTACCGGAACATTGCGTTTTTTTAGTTCTTTGATAAACTGAACCCCTTCTGCAACGTTAACGCGGGGATCTTTAGGGTTTTGAGCAATAAAAACAGGAGATTTAAATCTATCTGCATGGAATACAGGTGATGCAAAACGCATGTATTCAGTATCTGTAACGGGGTTACCCACAATTTCGTAGTACATCTGTAAATTCGACTTTAAGAATGGTGGAATGGTTTTCAGATAACTGAATAAATTGATTACGCCTGAATTTGATCCTCCACAAGCATAAATATCGGGATTTTTATACAAACAGTTTAATGCAATATAACCACCGAAACCATTTCCATAAATGGCTACCTTTTTCGGATTGACGGTGTTTTTTGCAACCAGCCACCTTACCCCGTCATTTACGTCTTCCTGGATTTTATCGCTCCACTGCTTAAGCCCCGCAGCATAAAAAGCTTTTCCATAGCCGGATGATCCCCGATAATTAACTTGGAGCACAGCGTATCCGCGGTTGGCCAAAAATTGCACATCAGCATTATACCCCCATGAATTCCGCTGGCCGGGACCATTGTGGGGAACTACTACTAAAGGTAAATTGGAAGCCTTTTTCCCTTTGGGTAAAGTTAAATAACCGTTAATAGTTAAACCATCTCTGCTCCTATAACAAATAGGTTTCATTTCGCTCATATCCTCTTCTTTGATAGAAGAGTTGATATCTGTTAGTTTTTTCAGCTTATTCTGGCTCGCTGTATACAAGTAATAAGAGCCCGGGTTTCTATCTGTAAATGTTCTCACCACAAAAACACTATCCAGCTTATCCTTATCCATGATGCGCCATTCTGTGCCCGGCAGCAACTGCTCTATTTTGGTATACGCCTGTTTAGTATTTTCGTCCAGGTAAAACTTATTCTTTTTCCAGGTTTCGCAGGTTACGAAAATCATTTTCCGTTTGGTACGGGAATATTTTGCATCTACAACATTTAAAGTATCATTGGCAAACAGCACGCGTTTTTCCTGCCCAGTTTTCAAATCAAGGGCAACCAATGCATTTTTATCTCTATTCACATTGGAAATCGCAAATAGCACATTCGGTTCATCCTCGGAGAAGGCAATTGGTTGCAATGTAGTTTTAAAGTTATTGGTAATTACCGGGCTAAATGGCTGACTTTCATTTTCCCTGTACATCAATGTTTCGTTAACCCCATCGCTTGCAACAGCAATTTTTAAAACACCTTTATTATCCGTCATCCACTCTGTGACATTACCGGGGTTTTTTGCGGCAATATCCATTTTTCCGTTCCGCACATTTAACCGGTATAGATCAAAAACGGTCGAATCGCGACGATTCGATGCCACAATAATATATTTATCATCAATGAGCTGATCTTCGATTACCTGAAGCCTGTTTTTTTCATTTGAGCCTAACTGAACCTGCTTACTGCCATCTTTATTAATTACAAATAGATCAGATCTTCTTTCTTTAGCATCATCTTCCGTGTAATAAACCAATTCATTGTTGCTGGTCCAGAAATAAAAACTGATGCTTTTATCGGTTAAGTGTGTAAGCTGAACAATTTTTCCTGAAGAAAGATTTTCTACAAAAAGATCAAGTTTTTTATCCTGTAATTTGAGGTACGATAAAGATTTTCCATCAGGAGATATTCGATAATAGGCTTTGTCCTGTGTTTTGAAGAAATCATCAACGGGTATAATCTTCTCTTCTTTGAAACCTTTACAAGCCCAAACCATAACGATTAATACCAACACAATTATTCTCTTCAACATAAAAAAATCTTTACGGGACAACAAAAATAACTATCCCTACTGCTTAAAAACGATATACACCAACAATGTTACCTTGCGTTTGGCAAATTACGGTCGGGTTCAATTTAGTATTTATAAAATATACACAAAACAGAATACAGGTAACATTTAAAATACGTTTTATTGTTATCTGAGCTTTATTGAAAGATGTATTAAAATGTTACATTTAAACCATATAAATTTGATTTATGAATCGCTTGCTTTTGTTTCTTTTACTCATTTTCACTGTAAATGCATCTGCCCAGATTTTTCGGCCAGGGCAGCAGGTGGCGCCGGATGAAAGTGCTTTAGCAGTTCAATACTATCAGGATGGCGATTATGAAAAAGCAGTTGTACTTTTAGAAAAACTATTTTCTTCTCCTAACAACGAAGCCTATTTCGATCTTTATTTTACAGCTTTAATCAAATTAAAGAGATATGAGGTAGCAGAAAAAGCGGTAAAAAGAGCAATTAAACAAAATCCCGGTTCAGATCTTTACCCCATAGCCTTAGGAAAACTTTATCAGGAAAGGGGAGATATACAAAATGCCAGTAAAGTTTTTAATGATATTATAAGCAGGCTCCCTAAAGATGAATTTAAAATCAGGATGCTGGCCAATAACTTTTATCGTTTTGAGAATTATGATTTTGCTGTACAAACCTTTAAACAGGGTCGCAAATTATTAAACAATGATCAGATTTTCGTTTTTGAACTTTTAAACATCTATCGTTTTAAGAAAGATAAAGCCATGCTGATGCAGGAATACCTTGATGCTATGGGCGCTATGCCGCAGTTACTGGCTCAGGCACAATCGGTACTTCCTTTGGTTTTTGATGATAAAAGCGACTATGAAAACTTCCAGGCGGCTATTCTAAAAAAAATCCAAAAAGAGCCGGATGCAGAGATTTATGTGCAGCTTTTAACCTGGAATTATATTCAGCAACGTGAATTTGACATGGCCCTCCGCCAGCTGATAGCCTATGACAAAAGAACTAAATCTGATGGCACCATGCTTTTTAATGCCGTTTATACATTTGTAGACAACAGCGCTTATGAAACAGCAATTAAGGCCTATGAATACCTTTTAACAAAAGGGAAGGAAAATCAGTATTACCTCCCTTCAAAAATAGAACTCCTTAATACTAAATACAATTTGCAGCTTTCTGGCAAATACAATGTGACTGATCTGGATCTTTTAGCTAAAGACTATCAGGTTTTAATGGAGGAAAACGGAAAAAATAAGGGAACACTATTTGCAATCAAGCGACTGGCGAATCTTCAGGCATATTATCTTAATCAGCCGTCAAAAGCAGAAATTGAACTTGAAGCGGCCCTTCAATTGCCAGGACTTACGCTTCAGGATATTGGACAAATTAAACTCGATCTTGGTGATGTATATATCCTAACTAATCAACCCTGGGAAGCTTTTTTAGTGTACGAGCAGGTGAGTAAGCAATTTGAAGGACAACCCATTGGCAATGAAGCGCGTTTCCGCAGCGCGAAACTCTCTTTTTATCAGGGAAATTTCGAGTATAGTAACGGGCAATGTCTGGTTTTGAAATCAGCCACCTCACAGTTGATTGCTAATGATGCATTGAATTTAAGTCTGTTAATTTCTGATAACATTCAAACCCCTACCGATAGCAGCGCATTAAAAATGTACGCAGATGCAGAAATGCTCAACTTTAGAAATCTTCCTGCACAATCTGTCAAAAAATTAGATAGTATTGCCATCGCCTATCCACAAAATAGTTTATCAGATGCGATTATGATGAGCAAAGCAAGGATTTTCATCAAAACCAATGAGTTTCAAAAGGCAGCAGATATCCTAAAGAAACTTACAGAAACGTTCAAAGATGGTATCTGGACGGATGATGCCCTGTTTACTTTGGCTGATTTGTATGAAAAAAAGCTGAACGATATTGTACAGGCAAAGCTATACTTTCAAAAATTAATTACCGATTACCCGGGAAGCATGTTTAGTGCCGAGGCCAGAAAAAGATTTAGAACCCTCAGGGGTGATGGAGTTTGATATGGATCATTAGGCATTAGTTCATTGGTCAATGGCCATTAGTTTATTCCCTCATTTATCCATTCTTTCATTCAATCATCCACTCATTCAATCATTCTCTCATTCATTCATCCACTCATTCAATAATTCAATCTTCATTCTCTTTCTTATCTTTGCACATGCTTTTATACAACGTAACTTTAATTTTAGAAGATTCTGTAGCCGAAGAATGGCTTCAATGGATGCAGGAAGTACACATTCCACAAGTAATGGGCACTGGTATGTTCGTTTCTCACCGATTGCTAAAAGTGGTCGATTCACCTAATGAGGGTGTTACCTATTGCGCACAATATGTAGTAGACAACCTTTCCCTTTATAATGAATATCAAGATAAATACGCTCCTGAACTACAGGCAGAACTAAACGAAAGATATAAAAATCGCTTCGTTGCTTATCGTACATTAATGGAATTTGTAGGCTAACTTTAGTCTCCAGAAATTAGCGTAGTTTCTGATTATTCTTGTGTCTGTTTGCATCGCGGATACTTTTCTTTTCCAGATTCTGCTCCAATGCTGAGGTTAAGTCTATACCGGTTTGGTTGGCAAGGCAAATGAGCACAAACATAACATCAGCCATCTCATCTGCTAAATTCACCTCTTCGTCGCTTTTTTTGAAAGATTGCTCGCCATATTTTCGGGCCATAATCCGGGCTACCTCACCTACTTCTTCCATCAGAATTGCGGTATTGGTTAATTCGTTAAAATAACGGATGCCAGTTGTGTTAATCCATTGATCTACGGTTTCTTGTGCTTCTTTAATGGTCATGTTGGTCCTCTTCTATTTCTTTTTCAATTCTGCTGTTAATATCAATCTTCGCATTTTCGAGTAAAAAAACACTTGCCCCCTTTTCCCGGGCATAGGGGTTTCTTACTTCCCCAATCCGGATAATCCTTTCAAAAAAGGGTTGTTCCTTTTTCCTTTCCGGATCTTCTTCATAGGGCGCTCTAATTAAGATTACGTGCTTTATAGGCTTCTCCAGCTTAAACCAATACAAATAATCGGCATTGTAAGAAACTACATTTATATTTTTAAATTTTGAATAATAATTAATCGCTCCTGCTTCACCATAATTATCTGATCTCACCAAAACTGCCGATTTATCTTTCACCCGCGCATAGGCCATATCTGTAAGTTGGGCCAATTCTCTCCAACCCTGCATATCTGCATAGTCCTGCGGAAGCTGATGGTTTTTACCATCTTCCCAACGCAACGCCCCTACCCTTTCAAATCGATGTTGATGAGCAATGATTTGTTTTGGTGAATATACGGGCATAATGAGTGGCAAAATATAGATAAACGAACCAATCGTAAACAAAATTAATAATCCCGCCAGTATTTTAAGCCGAGCCAATTTTTCTCCTAAGTAGCTTGCTCCAAAAACCAGTATGATGGGGTATAAACCAAGCGCATAGTAATCTTTTGCCCTGAAATAACAGAACACCGAAAGGGTAAAAATATAAGTCAACATTACCCATCGATAAGCTTTAAACGGCTTGTAAAATATTAAGCTGAGTACCCCAGCTAATAATACAAAAATGGTGTTCGCAAAAAAGAGTATCTGATGCAATAAAAAATCTACCCGACTTACATTTACCAGTTGGCTCCTTTGCAACTCCTTCATGTGGGAAATAACCGGAAAATGGTGAACAATCTGCCAGATTACATTTGGGGAGATGATCAGCAAGCCGAGCAATGCAGCAAAATAAAAGTGTTTGTGCGTAAAAATTTTACGATTTGAAGTCAACAATAGGGCCGGTAACAATCCAGCCAGCAAAAAGAGGATATTGTATTTATTCAGAAAGCCCAAAGCCAGCCAAATTATCGCCCAATATATTGCCCGGTGATCTTTTTGTCCAAAATAAACCAAAAGGAAATAAAACACAGCTGTCCAGGCCAGCACATCGAATGAATTAGGCTGATAAAGCGTATTTAACCTTAAAAAAGCAGAGCACAAACAAGCAATGGCAACAAGGCACCTGGCCAAAAGATTGCCTTTTAACAACCCGATACTTTTCCAGCAAAAGTAGATGGTCAATGCGCCAAACAGGGCAGGAAAAAGTCTTATCCAAAAATAGCCATTACCCATAACCTTAATCAACCAGGAGAAAATAGCTGTTAAGGGCGGAACAGAGGTATAACCTGCTGCCAGGTGATTGGCCTGATCGAGGTGCAGGAATTCATCTCGATGAAGTTCATAAATATTATTAACCAACAGGAAAGACAAAGCTATTTTGAGGAATAGAAAAAAAGACAATATCAACTGATCTTTATATAGATGGCTGTCTTTTCTGATTGTCTCTAGCATAATCTCACGATTAAATTTTACTTATTCTTTGTTCTTGGTATCGATCATAATGGTAACCGGACCATCATTTACCAATGTGATTTTCATATCCGCACCGAAAATACCTGTCTGTATCTTCTTATTGGTTAGCACAGCAAGTTTTTGAATCATTTGTTCATATAACGGAATGGCTACACCAGGTTTTGCCGCTCTGGTAAAGCCTGGTCTGTTCCCTTTTTTTGTTGAGGCAAATAAGGTAAACTGACTGATGAGCAAAATATCACCATCTACATCTGCCAACGCTTTATTCATCAGATCATTTTCATCACTAAATACCCGCATACCGACGATTTTTTGAGCCAGCCAGTCTAAATCTTCAACTGTGTCGGCTTCTTCAATCCCCAATAAAACTAAAAATCCTGTTTTAATTTCGCCTGTGGTATTTCCATCAACTACGCAACCTGCTTGTGTAACCCTTTGTAAAACTGCCCGCATTTTATACTATTTTTGGAGGAATAAAATTGATATGCGCAAGATAGGTATTTTAATAATTTCTACCTTTTTATTGGTAACAGGTTGCAAAGAGAAATCCATTATACACCCCACATTCTATTACTGGAAAACCATTTATCAGGATAAAAAAGTAGAA
Source organism: Pedobacter sp. (assembly GCF_965279535.1). NCBI lineage: Bacteria > Pseudomonadati > Bacteroidota > Sphingobacteriia > Sphingobacteriales > Sphingobacteriaceae > Pedobacter > Pedobacter sp. The sequence continues at coordinate 3,597,661 of NZ_OZ257244.1, read as the reverse complement.
ACCGACTACCTCAATAGATTCAAATCGCCCGCGCTTTATGTTCGCATAATGGACGTAGACATCGATCCTAATACTTTAGAACCTGCACCTGTTTCACCCATTACTTTTCGAGACCCCATACCTGTTAAAACTACAATCATACCCGTAGTTTACCTGGTAAATAACCTATTTAACTCGATCGATTCAAATAAAAGCAATGTTCTTGCCAACCATATTGCCAGATTTGTTGATGCAAAGGTTAAGCAAGCAGGAAAAACCAGCTATTCGGAGCTACAAATTGATTGTGATTGGACCAAAACCACGAGAGATCGCTACTTTACTTTTCTGCGCCAACTTCAGGATCAACCTTTGCTAAAAAATAAATCAATATCGGTCACTTTACGACTACATCAGGTAAAAAATATCATTTCCAGTGGCATCCCTCCTGTAAAGAAGGCTATTTTAATGTGCTATAATATGGGGAACCTGCGTAAATACGGCGAACAGAATTCCATTCTAGATTTAAAAGAAATGAATACCTACCTTAAAAAAGATCTGGAAAATTATCCGCTGAAGCTAGACGTGGCCTTACCGATATTTGAATGGGCCGTTATTTTTAGAAATAAAGCGTATGCCGGGATCTCTAAACGCCTGAACAAAAAGCAGATTTTAGATCCAAAAATTTTTAAGCGAAGGGGATCATCAATCTTATTTGATCTGTTGGTTAATCTTCCTCAAGCCGGACTTAAAAAAGGGGACGCAGTGCGCTGGGAAGAGATTACTCCAGACGATTTGCTTGCTTCATCCAAATTTTTATCCCGATATTTAAAGCCAGATGATCGAAACCTGGTTTTTTATCATCTGGACATCGACCTATTAAAACATTATACCCATGACGACTTTCAAAAAGTTATCGCTAATTTCTAGCGTTTTCTTCCTTTTTTATTTTGGAGAAATTGCCGTAAATATTGCCTGTGGCGGCGAAGCAGATCCCTACGATTATTACATTACCTATTTTCACAACAACATCCAGGGGGATGAATATGCGCCTTTTGCATTCAACAAAATGGTTTCGCTTTATGATGATCAGGAGGTTAAAGCTGAGTCGGATGTGAATAGCGAGGATTGGGCTAAAAATCTTAATGTAAAAGCACAAGATGTTAAACAGGTAATGTATCAAACGGATAGTGCAACCGAAGTAAAATTATCGGCTTTCAATGGAAACCTAAATGTGTTACCAGATAGTCTTAAGAACAATACTTTTTTACAGGCGATGGCCAGAAAAAAGGATTTGCTACAATACTATCAGTTTGCAAAGGCTTGTGAACCGCTGGCGAACGTAGCATTCGATTTGTGGGATCCGAAACCCCGGGATACTGCCGCAATGCAAAACAAAGCTCAGGAAGCTTTAAAATTCGTTAGCTCAACTAAGGACGATTTTTTGAAACTTCGTTACGCCTACCAATCTGCAAGAATGTCTCATTATGGCGGAGACTACCCTATGTGTAAATCTACTTATGAGCAATATATTAAAACGGCTAAAGGCAATAGCCCTGTAAAAGGCTGGGCACTGGCACTTTACGCTGGTGCAGTTAGAAAAACCGGCAACCCTGGCCAATCCGCCTATTTGTTTTCTAAGGTGTTTAATGCTAACCCTGAACGTAGAAACCAGGCTTACAGAAATTATTATTATACAGATGCTCCTGCAGATGCTGCATTAAAGTATGCCAAGGGTGATGCAGAAATCGCCAATATCTGGGCGATTAACGGCTTTGGGAATTATGATTATGACCTCAAAAGCTTGAACAAAGTTTACCAGCTCGAACCTAAAAGTGTGATCAACGGAGTGCTGCTATTACGAGAAGTAAATAAATTAGAAGAGGCACTTATTAAAAGCAGCGATATCGCCAAGGTTTCCTACAGCTATTATTTTGAAGAAGGAAGATCTTCTAAATATAACGACAGCCTTAAAGCAGCTAATTTAAAGCATCTCCTGGCCACCAAGGATTTCTCCCTAAAACTGGCCAAAGAAAAGAAATATCCTGAACCTGATCTAGGTTATGTGACCGCTGCATATTTATCCTGGATCGAAAACAAGCCAGATCAGGGAACATTGTATTTATCCAATATTAAGAATTCTGAGAAGCTTAGCACTCGATTGAGAGATCAGGTGAGGATTGTGAAATTGCTGTTAGAATCAAGCAAAATTAAAAAGGGAGCTACATTTAACGAAAATGAATTGGTTGCCAGCTTAAAATGGTTAGATGAAAAAAGGTTCGCAGAAAACCCCGTAGCCCCAAAGAGTGACTATTATGATTCCTGGGGCAATGCAGACAAAAGATTTACCCTGACAACCAGGAATTTCTACCAACAGATTTTAGCGCCAGCATACATGAGTTTAGGCGATACGGCTAAAGCTGCATTGGCCATGGTTAAGGGCGATTTAAAATACAAAATCTTGTCGCAAAATTCACTTTTCAAGAACATGAGCTACCAAACGCTTTCGTTCTGGCAACGATATTTAAGTCCGAAAAGCATGCAGGGTTTGAGCAACTACAAAACGAAATCAGGCACAGAAGATATGCCTGGATTATTATCGAAAGCCTTGAATCAGCTTAGTAATGATGATTTTTATGAATTGTATGGGACAACATATCTCAGAACCCATCAATATGACAAGGCTGTGGAAATGTTCAGCAAAATATCAGCTAATTATCAATATTTTAGTCCTCAAAACTGGTACGCCGGAGATGACAACAAACTCTTCGCCAATCCATTTATTGAGACCATAAAAGATTATCCTAAAAATTACGCCAGTAGTAAAACTGCAACGACTAAAAGAACGTTTGCACAGCAGATGTTGCGTTTGCAAAAATTAACGCTTAGCGATAAGAAAAATGCAGCTTACTACTATTATAAAATGGCCAATGCAATATACCAAACAGGATATTACGGCAACAGCTGGTTTTTAATAAGCTACGATTGGTCATCTTATGATAATTTTAGCAAACCTAAATATAACTACGATGTAGATTATAAAAAGGCACAAACAGCCAAAGCCTGGTATTTAAAGGCCCGCGCATTAAGCAATGATCCGGATTTTAAAGCTAAGTGTACTTTTATGCTGGCCAAATGTGCACAAAAACAGATTATTCTGAATGCCTATCCATTATCATTTAGCTGGTACGACAAAGATGATGTGAAGTTTAAAGATTTTATAACAGCTAATTATAACAATCCCTACTTCAAAGAACTAAGACTGAAATACAAACAGACACCATTCTATCAAAAGGCATCTGGTGAATGTAGTTATTTAGGGGACTTTATCGGAAAATAGGTTTATTAGTCCGAAGTCTTTAGTCCGGAGTCTGTATTTAGAAAATGAGAAAATCAATCAGAGCGTTAAGAGGGGCTGTTAATCCTACTCTTAACGCTTTCTTTTAAGGACACAAGACTACTGACTAAGTACTGAGGGCTTAATCTACCATCTGATCAATGCACTGGCCCAGGTAAAACCAGAACCAAAGGCTGCCAGACAAACCAGATCACCCTCTTTTATTTTTCCAGCTTCCCAGGCTTCACAAAGGGCAATGGGAACCGATGCGGCGGTGGTATTGCCGTATTTTTGAATGTTATTAAAAACCTGATCATCATTTAGACCAAGTAGTTGTTGTACATATTGACTGATCCGTAAATTGGCCTGATGCGGCACCAACATATCGATATCTTTCTCGCTAAGGTTATTGGCTGCCAAAGCTTCTTTGATCACCTCGGGAAATTTCACAACGGCTTTCTTAAAAACTGAAGGTCCATCCATATAAGGTAATGCTGCTCCACTGTTTAATATTTCTTCGGTCATAAATAAACCACCCAATTCCTGATCAGGAAAAGCAGGTTTATCTTTCATCCATTTATTGGCATGAGAGCCAGGATAATACATCGCCAAAATCTCAGCATCAGCACCATCGCTATGCAAGTGGGTACTTAAAATCCCCTTTCCAGGCTCATCAGTAGGTTGTAAAACAACAGCTCCGGCGCCATCACCAAAAATAACGGATACATTTCGACTTCGGGTTTCAAAATCCATTGCAAAAGAATGCTTCTCACTCCCAACAACCAGAACATTTTTATACATACCTGTTTTAACGAATTGATCTGCTACCGATAGGGCATAAACGAAACCCGAGCACTGGTTACGGATATCCAAAGCACCGATTTCTCCCATTCCCATTTCACGTTGTAATAAAACACCACAACCTGGGAAGTAATAATCTGGACTCAGTGTAGCAAAAACTATGAAATCGATATCTTTCGGTGTAATGCCTGCGCGATCTATAGCGATTTTCGCAGCCTCAATACCCATGGTGGTAGTGGTTTCCTCATTCCGATCTGCAAACCTTCGCTCCTTGATCCCGGTACGTTCCTGGATCCACTCATCACTCGTCTCCATGAAACGGCTCAAATCGTTGTTGGTATATACATTTTTCGGAACGTAATACCCTATTCCCGCAATTTTAGATTGGTGCATGGTCATTATTTATAATTTGGTCTTACAAAGTTAATCATTTATTAACGAAGGTATTATTGAGCCTTCAGCAACAAAATCTTGAAACTTGATACTAAATACTTGATACTAATGATTATTTTTGCAAATATGTCTACAGAAACCAAAGAAGAGACCTTTACGCTCGAAGAAATTTTAACTTCCCTTAAAACGGTACATCGCCTGATATTATGGAACGATGATGTAAATACTTTCGATCATGTTATTTTTTGCATGATGAAATATCTGGATTACAGTGAGTCTCAAGCAGAAAAAATTGCCTGGAAAGTACATAACGAAGGTAAATGTGCCGTACTGGAAGGTTCATTTACAGAGATGGAAGTTTACAGGAAAATTTTGCAACAAGAAGGTTTAACGGTTTCTGTTGACTAGTTCTGTTTTGTAATTCACATCTTTAGTCAAAACCAATTACTTCCGATCATGCCTGGTGAGGTTTAGTGCCAAAAAGCTAAGCCGGTTAAAAACAAATACCTCAATGACCTTTCGGATAGTTATCTGGAATGTGAATTGGCTGAAAAGGTGTTCTTACCAGATGCAGAATTCAAATCAGTAAAAAATCTAAAGGAACAACTACCCCAGCTTTTTAAACAACTCGTTCATCTCTGATTGCGTAGTTTGTGTTTTATCTTTAGCGTACCAGCCATGAAGCTTTTCAGCAATGACGGTCATTTCACTGGTTTCCTGCTTCCACTCTTTTAAAAGGTGCTGTAAAATTTGAGGACGAGGAGCCCAGCTCAATAATACTTCATTACCAGTTTCATCTAATACCAAAAGTACAGGAATAGCCCTTCCCCCATTGGTTAAGTGTGCATCAATTAAAGAAAGATTTTGATCACGAAGTACAAATTTTAAATCCAGTTTTCCGGCGGAAGCCACGGCTATTTTGTTAAATACAGAAATAATCTGCGCTGCATCGCCACACCAGCCTTCGGTAATAACCAGCAATTTGTAATTACCTTTCAAACGCTCAATGGTTAAAATTAATTCGTCGGTTAAGTTTGCTGTTTTATCTACCCTGCTCATCCGTTGAACATTCATTTTGCTGTAGTGCAACATTGCTTCAGTGTTATCTGGGCCTGTTGTTTTACCTTCTGCCAGCAAGCGGTCTACCATTTCACGGTAAGTAGTATAATCTAATCCTTGTTCCTCAAAAATTTCGCGATAATTAACCATAACATTTTCAAAATTACAGCGCAAAGGAAAGGAGAAAAACGGTGTAAATAATCATCCGTTTGCAAGAAAACGACAGGAAAAATTAATGGTTTGTCAGAAGTTTTTTTCTGTCATCCCGGCCGATAGCAAAGCATCTATTTAACAATTCATGCAGGATTCATCCGAATTGGAAATGAAACACTCGCTACACAACTTGCAAGCTTTGACTAGGAACCATTTAAGCAGACATCAATTTACTTACATGCTGCGTTAAGGCTACAAAATCTGCAACCGTTAATTGTTCTGCACGTTTCTCAAAATAAATATGATTATCCATCTTATCCTTTGGCATTACAGCCGAAACTGCATTGCGCAAGGTTTTTCTTCGCTGGTTAAAACCAGCCTTGACCACCCGCCAAAATAACTTCTCATCACAATCCAATTGCTCAGTTTCGTTTCGCGTTAACCTGATTACAGCAGAATGCACCTTGGGCGGTGGATTAAAAGTTCCTGGTTTTACGGTAAACAGGTATTCAATTTTATAGTAAGCCTGAAGAAAAACACTTAGAATGCCATACTCTTTAGTACCGGCTGGTGCGGCACATCGCTGAGCCACTTCTTTTTGAAACATGCCCACCATTTCTACTACCTTATTTCTGTTGTCTAAAATTTTGAATAAAATCTGAGAAGAAATGTTGTATGGAAAATTGCCGATAATGGCAAACTGGTTAGGAAAAATAGAATCAAAATCGAGCTTTAAAAAGTCGCCATTAATTAAACGGTCGCCAAGCTGCGGGTATTTATCATTCAGGAAATGAAACGACTCGGTATCGATATCGATAAGATAGGTCTGCAAATCTTCACGTTGCAATAAAAAATCAGACAAAATCCCCATCCCCGGTCCTACCTCCAGTACCTGATTATATTTATCAGTATTCACCAAACTTTCAACAATGCGATTGGCGATGCCTTTATCGGTTAAAAAGTGTTGCCCTAAATGTTTCTTTGCTTTAACTAAACTCATACCTGAACCCCAAAAGGAGCTTTAAAATTGAAAATATCAGCACAAAGATAGCGTTATTATTGCTTTGCAAATAACTCCCCACATTAGCCTGATTCATTTTTTTTAAAGTGTTTAAGCTAAAATCAGTAATTTGCGCTAAAATTTTTCATTAATTATGAGCAATAAACTTAAAATTGGTATCAGTATTGGCGATGTAAACGGTATAGGTTTAGAGGTAATTATTAAAACCTTATCTAACCCCGTTATTTTAAATTACTGCACACCAATTGTTTATGGCCACACCAAAGTTTCCTCGTTTCACCGCAAGGCAAATAGCCTCGGAGATTTTAGCTTCAACGTAATTAACCATGCCAATCAGGCACAAGCTAAAAGAGCCAATATGATTAACTGCTGGGAAGAGGATGTGAAGATTGAACTGGGACAGGTAACCGAAACGGGCGGCAAATATGCGCTCTTATCTTTAGAAAAAGCCACCAGCGATTTGGTAAACGGTGATATAGACGCATTGGTTACTGCCCCTATCAACAAACACAATATCCAATCAGAAACTTTTGCCTTCCCGGGGCACACCGAATATTTACAGGAAAAAAGTGGCAGCAAAGATGTGTTGATGTTCCTGATAAGTGAGGGTCTTCGTGTAGGTGTAGTAACAGGGCACATTCCGGTAAAAGATGTTCCTGCTGCAATAACCAAAGATAAAATCATCAATAAACTTAAACTCATTAATGAAAGCCTAAAAAAGGATTTCTGGATTGAAAAACCGAAAATTGCTGTTCTTGGGCTTAATCCCCATGCCAGCGATAATGGCTTATTAGGCTCCGAAGAAGCCGAAATCATTACCCCGGCCATTCAGGAAGCCTTTGATAAAGGCATCATGTGCTTTGGCCCATATCCAGCCGATGGCTTTTTTGGGAACAGCAGTTACAAACAATTCGATGCTGTATTGGCCATGTATCATGATCAGGGCCTTATTCCCTTCAAAACCCTGGCTTTTAGCAATGGTGTTAACTATACTGCAGGACTAAACTTTGTACGCACCTCACCAGATCACGGAACAGGTTACGATATTGCAGGGAAAAACCTCGCAGATGAAACTTCATTCAGAGAAGCACTTTTTGCAGCCATCCACATTGTAAAAAATAGACGTGAGCAAGAAGAAATGTTAGGAAATCAATTGAGATCTGGTGGAAAAATTGTAGAAACACAGTTTGACATTAAGGACGATGCTTCTTAATGGTGTTACAAGATGTGGGTTGTGAGTTATGAGGCTGGGGGCTTAACCTACTCAATACTCACCACCTCATATGCCCGAAGCATTTTAGCATGACCTTTTTTAATACCCTCAATCAATAAGCTGATTAATTAGTAGAAAAGCAAACCTTGTTTTATCGGCAACTTTCGCCCTGCTATTCATTTCAATCTTTTTGTAAGCATCAGAAGCTTTGCGAGATTTGTATTTCAAAAAGGATTCCCATTACTATGAGGTTTACTTAACTCCAGACAGGGCGAAGATTAAAGGGTTTTTGAAAGTAAACTTTTAATCTTTAATTTGCGGGCATTAAACCAAACGCTACTCTTATTGAAAACTGCCCAATGCTTTATTTATGCAATCCTATTGTCTTTTTTGGCATTCTTCTCCGCTGCATTTTATAAAAAGGATACATACCATTTAGTACAGCCTAAACCTGTTCAAGAGCGCTCAAGCTCACATAAATCAAAGTTAATCTACTCCTGCACGGCTACGTTAACAGGAAACGGATGTGTTGGCAGTGAGCTCACTGTAACCAGCACCAGCGCCATTGCTACTATTTCCTGGTTATTGGATGATGTTTCAATATTAGAACAAAGCAACATTAAACAAAATAATGGTGTCATTGTCGCAGGAGGAAATGGAAGTGGCGCTGCCCCTAACCAACTCTATAATCCAAATCGAATATTTGTGGATAGAGCTGGAAATATATATATACCTGACATGGCCAACAATAGAGTTCAGAAATGGGCTCCCGGAGCTGTAGCTGGTATTACTATAGCAGGAGGAAACGGCACAGGAAATGCTTCCAACCAGTTTAACAGACCTACTGCTGTAGCGGTTGATGGCCTCGGAAATCTTTATGTCGTAGATCAATCCAACTCCCGCGTTCAAAAGTTCAGGCCGGGAGCAACCTCTGGAATAACAATAGCCTCATTTCTCAATTTACCTACCGGAATTTGTATTGATGCACAAAATAATGTTTATGTATCCGAACAAAATGGACAACTGGTTAGAAAATATACCTCAGGAACGGCCCCAGGAATAATAGTTGCCGGAGGAAATGGTTACGGTAGCGCTGCTAATCAGCTTGCTGCCCCTACCGGTTTATTCATAGAAGGAAGCAATTTGTACATCTGTGATACAGACAATTACCGAGTACAAAAGTGGATTATAGGCGCCAGCGCCGGAACAACTGTTGCCCGTACTTCTGGCAATCCCCTTGGCGTATATGTAGATGGAAGTAAAAATATCTATGTATCAGATTATACAGGCTACGCGGTTCAAAAGTGGCTGCCTGGCGCAAGTTCAGGCACTATCATTGCCGGTGGCAACGGCCAGGGGAACGGCCCAAACCAGATCATGCCTACGGGCATTGGAATGGATGCTTTCAATAACCTATATGTTTCAGATTTCCTAAACGGCCGCATCATTAAATTCTCCAACATCTTCACGGGAACATACACTACTTTAAAAGCCGGAACCTATCGGGCAAAAATAACAACAACTGATGGCTGTATAACAACTTCAAATCCCATTCAGATAAGTGAAAACCTTGTTCCTAAGATAACCATTTCGGCAGACAGAGAGATAGTTTGTGATCTTTTCCAGCCAACATTTACTGCGGTTACTGAATTTGGTGGGGTTAATCCAGTGCTACAATGGCAAATAAATGGAAGAGATGTTTCCGGAGAGACCATGAACACTTTTAAACCAAGCAGGCTAACATCAACCGATGTCGTAACCTGTACGCTGATCAGTTCCGAAACCTGTGTCACAAATAGATTGATATCCAGCAGCAGTATTTCACTAAATAGTCCAATTACAGATGCTCCGGCTGTTACCATTCAGGCAGACCAATCGACAGTGTGTAAGGGAACACCCATCAAATTCAAGGCTACAGCAGTCCGGGCGGGAGAAAACCCGCTATACCAGTGGAAAATAAATGGAAATGACCTGAATGCGAATTCAGACATTCTGGAAATTGATGATCTTGAAGATCAGGATAAAGTAAGCTGTACAATTGTTAGCAATGCTCAAAATTGCCAGGTAACTTCTAGCGCAACGAGCAATGTAATTATCGTTACAATCAATCCCATGCTTACACCAGGGATTAGCATAGAGGGCGACATTAGCAAGATATACAGCACATCTACAGTTAATTTTACAGCCACCACAACCAACGCGGGAACAAATCCACAATACCAGTGGTTTGTCAATGGAATTCAAACCGGAGAAAACAGTCGTTTTTTCAGTAAAAACAATCTACAACAAGGAGATCAGGTCAAATGTAAATTAACTGTTACCACCCCATGCTCAATCCTGAATAACATAACTTCTAATATACTAAACATTGATGTTATCAAAGTTGTCCAAATTAATCCCGCAAATGCTTTTAGTCCTAATGGCGATGGCGTAAACGATCTATGGCAGATCCCAGATCTTCACTCGTTTGCCAATTGTAAAGTATCGATTTTTAACAGATACGGAACGCTAATATTTTATTCCAAAGGTTATGATCATCCATGGAAAGGAGACTACCGTGGCAACGCCTGTGAACCGGGTGTTTATTACTACGTTATCAACTTAGATGGGCAAAAAATCTTAAAAGGTAGCTTGAGTATTATTAAATAAATGGTAAACCCAACAAATTAAGCTAAGATTGAATTTTCATTGCTTAACTTTAATAAACCAAAAACTACAGTAATGAAAACCAAATTATTTATAATAACCAGCCTATGCGCAATTTTTTTATTGAGTAACCGTGCCTTTGCACTAGACGTATACCTGGAATATACCATGACAACCTCGGGCAGTAAACCCATTACCAGCAAGATGTATGGTAAAAATGGAGATCTGCGTACTGAAACAAATATGATTATTGCAGGCAGGCAAATGTCTACCACACTGCTTATGCTTAAAAATCGGCCAGGAGTAACGCTTGTTTTTAATTCGATGAACAAAACCTACACCGAAGCAAAAATGAGTAATAACGCAGGTGGAAATATTGACATTACCGTTTTAGGAAATGAAAAAATTGGCAACTACAATTGTTCTCATGTAAGAATGACTGCCGAAGGTAAATCATGGGATGCCTGGTATACTAAAGAACTGCCAACCTTTGATTTTCCAATGATGGGAAATAATGCCAACACGAAAAAAGTTCTCGCTCAATTAAAAAGCAAAGGTATATCAGGTATGCCAGTAAAAGTGGTGATGTATAAACCTGGCACCAAAACACCTACACTGACTATGTTGCTGACCAAACATGAGGCGAAAGACCTAAGCCCGTCACTCTTTACCATTCCTGCCGGCTACAAAAAAAGCAGCGTAGACTTTGACGCCAATAAGCTCAAAAATATGACCACTCAACAAAAAAGGGAAATGATGGAAAAATTGATGAAAGAACAAATGAAACATTAGTGACACTGGCTAATTTTAGCTAAAATTGTGCCCTCAGAAAAAATGATCAGCACCTCATCACCCAAATTTGTTCTACCTGTTATTGTTATTGGTCAGTTCCTGTGTACCTCATTGTGGTTTGCAGGCAATGCAGTACTCCCCGATCTGGTTAAGAACTTTACATCCGGTGTAAATCTTTTAGCCAATTTAACCAGTATGGTGCAGTTTGGCTTTATAACCGGAACATTCATATTTGCATTATTAGCCATATCCGATAAATTTTCTCCCGCTAAAGTATTCTTTGTATGTGCTTTGGCAGCGGCTTTTTTTAATCTGGGGATCTGTTTAGTGGCAAACGAAGTAACCTGGTTACTCCTGTTCAGGTTCTTAACCGGGTTTATGCTTGCCGGGATTTATCCGGTAGGAATGAAAATTGCATCCGATTATTTTCAGGCAGGCCTGGGTAAATCTTTAGGTTTTTTAGTAGGTGCTCTGGTACTTGGTACTGCATTTCCACATTTACTTAAAACACTCACAGCCAATTTCCCCTGGGAATATGTCATTTATGCGACCTCATTGCTTGCTTTAATTGGCGGATTAATGATTTTCCTCTTTGTACCTAATGGACCATTCAGAAAAGCTGGGCAGCAGCTCAAATTGAGTTCCTTTTTAGATGGCTTTAAAAACCAGCAGTTCAGATCTGCCGCATTTGGCTATTTCGGCCACATGTGGGAGCTGTATACTTTCTGGGCATTTTTACCCAATATATTTTTGGTTTACAATGCCAACCATGCGAATAGCACAATCAATATTCCTTTATTTACCTTCCTGATCATTGCCTCGGGTGGTATCTCCTGCATGCTGGGCGGGCTGCTCTCTCAAAGATTTGGAGCTAAAAATGTAGCCACAACAGCCTTATTACTATCAGGTTTATGCTGCCTGTGTTCTCCATTTTTTTTATATGCCGATTCTGTTTTCATATTGCTGGCCGCACTATTTTTTTGGGGGCTGGTAGTCACCGCAGATTCCCCGCTGTTTTCTTCTTTAATTGCTCAAAATGCGCCTGAAGCTTCACGTGGAACATCCCTTACCATTGTAAATTGTATTGGCTTTGCCCTTACAATTGTTAGTATTCAAATTGTTAATGTGTTATCAAAACAGCTGAATTCTCAATATCTTTATATGATTCTGGGTGTAGGTCCGGTGTTAGGACTTTGGGCACTGAAAAATAATTACCGAAAAAATAAATATTAAAATGCATTCAAAATTATCACCAATTATAAAACCAGTAGACCTGATTCAGCTAAGTAGATCCGAAGAAATCATCATCATTGATGCCAGTGCCGGATCAAAAGCGAGATACGATGAAAATCACCTTACAGGAGCCTTATTTGCTGATGTAAACAACGATCTCGCGAATATAGGAGATTTCGCCGATGGAGGAAGGCACCCCCTACCTACTTTTGAACAGTTTGAAGTAATTTTGGGGAAGTTTGGCATTTCGCCAGATAGCCATGTGGTAATATATGATGACAAAAATGGTGGAAATGCTGCAGCCAGACTCTGGTGGATGTTAAAAGCCATTGGGCATGAAAAAGTTCAGGTAATTGATGGCGGCTTCGGTGCAGCAGTTGCAGCAGGTTTTCCCACCACTAATCATATAGAAACCGCAAAAGCAGCCAGGCCTTACCCGATTAAAAGCTGGGAATTACCATTAGCGGATATTGATGAGGTAGAGAAAATAACCCAAACAAACAACTACATGGTAATTGATGTAAGGGATGCCAATCGCTTTGCAGGCTTAACAGAGCCAATAGATCTGATAGCAGGCCATATTCCGGGAGCCACGAACATTCCCTTCACAGAAAATCTGGATGCAACCGGAGCCTTCTTATCGCCCGAACTATTGAAGGCAAAATACACCAGGGCTTTAGCTGGCATAGAAACCGAAAATGTTATTGTGCATTGTGGATCTGGAATTACCGCTTGCCATACCTTGTTGGCTTTAGATTACGCAGGTTTACCTGTTCCAAAACTTTATGTAGGCTCATGGAGTGAGTGGAGTAGAAATAACAAGGAAATGATTTTGGCCCCGGGAGCGTAAATTTTGACTAAATCCGGTTGGGAACATGGAACTGGTGTTTTAAATTACTTATCCAGTTACCCAATGCCCAATGAACCAATGAACTAATCAACCAGGCCTTGTAATAATTTTTAAAAAACATTTTTAATCTAATTATTTTATCCCTACATTTGCAGGCTAAAATTTTACAGTACTTTGAACCCGCTAAAACAATTTTCAGTACCGTTTACCGGATTAAAATTGGGAACTCATGACTTTGATTTTGAGCTTGATGACCGCTTTTTTAATGCTTTTGAGTATTCGCTGATTAAAAGTGGCAGCCTGAAGGTTAACCTGGAGCTTGAGAAACAAGAGACCATGTTAATTCTGAGGTTTAAAGTAACCGGTACCGTTAATTTAGATTGCGACAAATGTTTAGCTGAATTTCCATTGCCGATAAATCTGTACGAAAGACAGATTGTAAAATTTGCTGAAGATGAGCTGGAGAGCGATGATGATGAAATTATCTCGCTAAGCAGAAAAGAAACAGCAATTGATATCGCTGAACCGTTATATGAAATGATTAACGTTGCAGTTCCATATATCAAGAACTGTGAGCAGGCTAATCAAGATTGCGACCAGGAAATGATTGATCGATTAGAGAAACTTTCTATCGAAAATCAGAGTGAAGAGAACGAACAAACAAGCGACCCACGTTGGGAAGCATTAAATAAGTTAAAAAAATAATTAGATTATACACCAATGGCACATCCAAAACGGAAAATCTCGAAACAGAGAAAAAATAAAAGAAGAACTCACTATAAAGCTGTGGCTCCTTCTTTAGCAACATGCTCGGCAACAGGTGCTATCCACGTACCTCACCGTGCTTATAACGTTGATGGTAACTTATACTACAACGGCAAACTGGTTATTGAAAATACTCAGATTGGGTAATTTTCTTAAAAAATTGTTTGTGTTTTCAGCGGCTTTAGTCATACCTTAGTCAACTGAAAAATTTAGGATTAACCCTAATTTAACACAAACAGATTTTTTCTATGAAAATAGGCCTCGACATAATGGGCGGAGACTATGCTCCCAAAGCAATCGTTTTGGGAGCAATAGCTGCTCATCAATCGCTAAATACCGGAGAACATTTAGTTCTTATCGGCGATACCGAACAGATTAAACCCATCCTTGCAGAAGAAGGTTTTAATCCGGATCATTTTGAATACGTTCATACTGATGAAGTTATTGGTATGGGCGAACACCCCACAAAAGCAATTGTTCAGAAACCAAAATCGAGCATATCTGTTGGCTTTAACCTTTTAAAAGAAGGAAAAATCGACTCATTTGCGAGTGCAGGTAACTCTGGCGCTATGTTAGTTGGCGCTGTTTTTAGCGTTAAAACTATTCCGGGCATTATCCGCCCCTGCTTATGCACAATCCTTCCTAAAATTAAAGGCGGCACCGGTTTATTATTAGACGTTGGTGCAAATGCCGATTGCAAACCTGACATCTTACTTCAATTTGGTGCCCTGGGCAGTTTATATGCAGAAAACTTATTGCAAATAGACAATCCTAAGGTAGCCCTCATGAATATTGGTGAAGAGGATGAAAAAGGCAATATGCTAAGCATGGCAACTTTTCCGTTAATGAGAGATACAAACTTATTTAACTTTGTAGGCAACGTAGAAGGAAGAGATTTATTCAACGATAAAGCGGATGTAATTGTTTGCGATGGTTTTACAGGAAATGTTATGCTTAAATTAGCAGAATCTTTTTATGTAATGACTGTTAAAAAGGGAATGAAGGATGAGTTTTTCGATCGCTTTAATTATGAGCAATATGGTGGCAGCCCGGTTTTAGGTGTTAATGCACCTGTAGTGATTGGCCACGGTATATCGAGCCCGTTAGCAGTGAAAAACATGGTCCTTCAATCAAGAGAAATGATTACAACAGGATTAGTAGATAAAATTAAAACGGCATTCAAATAGTTTATTTAATTTTTTAAAATGAGTAAAATTCACGCTGCTATAACAGCAGTAAATGGTTACGTCCCCGACTATGTGCTTACCAACGCAGAGTTAGAAACCATTGTTGATACTTCGGATGAATGGATCACCAGCAGAACGGGTATAAAGGAACGCAGGATTTTAAAAGGTGAAGGTTTGGGTACATCTGATATGGCTGTACATGCTGTAAACGGATTGCTTAAAAAAAGAGGTATTGATGCAAAGGAAATCGAATTAATTATCTTTTGCACCACTACTCCCGACTTTACTTTTCCTGCCACGGCAAACGTACTGGCCGATAAGGTAGGTGCCACAAATGCCTGGGGCTATGATTTACAAGCTGCTTGTTCGGGTTTTATCTTTGGATTAAGCACTGGTGCACAGTTTATTGAATCTGGAAAGCATAAAAAAGTTTTAGTAGTTGGTGGAGACAAAATGTCTTCAATCATTAACTATGAAGACCGTACAACCTGCATTATTTTTGGTGATGGTTGCGGTTGTGCACTTTTAGAACCAAATGAAGAAGGATTGGGCATTCAGGATTCTATTCTCAGAACTGATGGTTCAGGAAGGGACTTCTTAGGCATGAAAGCCGGTGGTTCTGTAAAACCTGCATCACATGAAAGTGTTGATGCACGTGAACACTTTGCACACCAGGAAGGCCCAACGGTATTCAAATTCGCCGTTACCAACATGGCTGATGTAGCTGCCGAAATCATGGAGCGTAATAACTTAACTGCAGATGATGTAGCCTGGTTAGTTCCTCACCAAGCTAACAAACGCATTATCGATGCAACTGCCAACCGCATGGGCGTAGGTACTGATAAAGTAATGATCAATATTGAACGTTATGGTAATACCACTAACGGAACTATCCCACTTTGTTTGTGGGAATGGGAAAGCCGCCTTAAAAAAGGCGACAATATTGTTTTGGCTGCCTTCGGAGGTGGATTCACATGGGGCTCAATTTACCTCAAGTGGGCATACGATTCTAATTAATCTGAATCCATAGCCGGAACTTTATAGTCTGATTATCAGATGAAAAATAAAACAAAAAAAGTATAACTTAGTTAAATCATATAAACACTATTTTTTACATAACTAGCCTAAAAAATGGATATTAAACAAATACAGGAACTGATTAAATTTGTTTCTCGTTCTGGGGTAAACGAAGTTGCTATTGAGCAAGAAGACTTTAAAATTACCATCAAAACAAACCAAAACCCAACAGTTGTTCATGCTACAGTACCACAAGTTCCACTTGTACAAGCTGCAGCCCCTGTAGCTTCTGCACCTACTGCACCAGCTGCTGTTTCAACTCCGGCTGCTCCTGCTGCTGAAGACACTTCGAAATACATTACCATCAAATCTCCAATGATCGGTACTTTCTACCGTTCTTCTAGCCCTGACAAACCAATGTTTGTTAATGTTGGCGATGAAATCGGTACTGGTAAAGTAGTTTGTATCATTGAGGCAATGAAACTTTTCAACGAAATTGAGAGTGAAGTTTCTGGCCGTATCGTTAAGATTTTGGTTGATAACGCTTCTCCTGTTGAGTACGATCAACCATTATTTTTAGTAGAGCCTATTTAATTATAAAACATTGACGTCACCCAGTCCCGACACATCGGGATTTGGGTCTTCTTTTTATTATAGATGCTGATCAGTCAGCATGACGATTATTTTAAAACAGATTGACGAAAAATAAAAAATCATGTTTAAAAAAATATTAATTGCCAACAGGGGTGAAATCGCTTTGCGTATTATCCGTACCTGTAAGGAAATGGGCATCAAAACTGTTGCTGTTTATTCTACCGCAGATCGCGAGAGTTTACATGTACGTTTTGCTGATGAAGCTGTTTGTATCGGTCCTCCCCCAAGTAAAGATTCTTATTTAAATATACCTAATATCATTTCTGCAGCAGAGTTAACCAATGCTGATGCCATCCATCCCGGATACGGATTTTTATCTGAAAATGCTAAATTTTCAAATATCTGCAGAGAGTATGGCATCAAATTTATCGGCGCAACACCAGAGCAGATAGACGACATGGGTGATAAGGCTTCGGCGAAAGCAACCATGAAAAAAGCCGGGGTACCTACTATACCAGGTTCTGAAGGTTTATTAAACAGTGTTAAAGAAGGTATTAAAATAGCCAACGAAATGGGCTATCCTGTTATTCTAAAAGCAACTGCCGGTGGTGGTGGCCGCGGAATGCGTGTAGTTTGGAAAGATGAAGATTTCGAAAATGCATGGGATAGCGCACGTCAGGAATCAGGAGCAGCTTTCGGTAACGATGGTTTATACCTGGAAAAATACATCGAAGATCCGCGCCACATTGAAATTCAGATTATTGGTGATCAATATGGTAAAGCCTGTCACTTATCAGAACGCGACTGTTCTATCCAACGTCGTCACCAGAAATTGGTAGAAGAATCGCCTTCACCTTTCATGACGGATGAGTTACGCGTTCGCATGGGTGAGGCGGCCATTAAAGGAGCTGTTGCCGTTAATTACGAAGGCGCAGGAACCATTGAATTTTTGGTTGATAAACACCGTAACTTCTACTTCATGGAGATGAATACACGTATCCAGGTAGAACATCCGGTTACAGAAGAAGTAATCAACTTCGATTTAATTAAAGAACAAATTAAGGTTGCTGCAGGAATTCCTATTTCCGGTAAAAATTATTTCCCTGATATGCATGCCATTGAATGCCGTATCAATGCAGAAGATCCTTTTAACAACTTCCGCCCTTCACCGGGAAAAATCACCAATTTCCACTCTCCGGGTGGCCATGGTGTGCGCGTAGATACCCATGTTTATGCAGGCTATCAAATTCCACCTAACTATGATAGTATGATTGCTAAATTGATTTGTGTTGCGCAAACACGTGAAGAGGCAATTTGTACCATGGAGCGTGCATTGGGAGAATTTGTAATCGAAGGCGTTAAAACAACTATTCCTTTCCATTTACAATTGATGAAAGATCCTAATTTCAGAGCAGGAAATTTCACTACTAAATTCATGGAAACATTTGAATTATCAGAATAATTAAACTTTTTCAAGTTTGAAACTTTAAAAGGGCTGTATCAGGATTTTGATACAGCCCTTTTTATTACACCTAAAAACAACTTCACCGTTTTAATCAAACATTAACTTCTTATCTTGTAGCGTTTTAACAACAGCCTGCGTTTTAGTAAAAAACCTAACCAACATGAAAAAATATCTACTTAACGGATTACTGCTAATCTTCGCGATGGCTGTACTTACTCAATGCAAAAAAAACACCGATGAATTTGAAGTTATACAAATTGCGAAAGCAATTTCTCTGCAAGAGATGAGAGCATTGCCTGTGGGTATAAAAAGTCCTGTCAAAGCAAAAAAAACCGGGAAAATCTATGTATATAATGATTACCTCTTTATAAACGAACCAAACAAGGGTATTCACATTTATAACAATGTTAATCCGAATGCCCCTGTTAACCTCGCATTTTTACAAATTCCCGGCAATGTTGATCTTGCCATCCGTGATAACATTCTCTATGCTGACAGTTACGTAGATTTACTGGCTTTTGATATTTCATCGATGAACAATATCAAGCAAATTAAAAGGGTAAATGATGTTTTTAAACAGTTTTTTACAACCAGTGTACTGAAATATGTGGTTATTTATAAAGACACCGTTGTTAGAAAAGAAACTTACAAAAATATCTCGTTTGATGCAAGTTACAGCAGTTCAACCGGCAGTTCATCCGGGCAGGGAGGCTCAATGGCCAGATTTACCTTGTTAAGCGATTATCTGTATACTGTTGGGCAATCGGATTTAAGTCTTTTTGATATAAAAACGGCTTCAAATCCAACTTTCGTAAAAACAATAAATTTAGGCTGGGGTGTAGAAACGATATTTCCTTACGAAAACAAGTTATTTATCGGAACCAATACAGGTATGCATATTTTCAGTGCTGCTGATGCCGCCAATCCGGTAAAACTATCTACTTATAGCCATATTTTTGCCTGCGATCCAGTAGTTGTACAAGGAAAATATGCCTTCGTTACTTTGCGTACGGGCAATTTCTGCCGTCAAACCGTTAATCAACTGGAAGTTGTAGACATTGAAGACCCTACCAAACCAAAACAGCTCGCCGTTTTTCAGATGCAAAATCCACATGGCTTGAGTGTGATTAACAATAACCTCTTTCTTTGCGAGGGCCCTTTTGGGATCAAAAGCTTTAATATCGAAAATAAAAGCGCAATTGGAAACAATATGCTGCAGCATTTAAGCCAGATTAAAAGCTATGATGTAATTGCAGGTCCGAAATCTTTAATTGTTACCGGCGAAGATGGCGTATACCAGTTTAACTATAATAATCCCGCAAACTTGTCACAAATGAGTGTAATTAAAGCGCTTACTTATTAAGTTTCCAATTTTCAACTAAAAGCAGGAAGTGAGAATTCTCCATAAAATTAAACACAGCACAAAAATTTCAAATGCTTCGCTTCCTATTTTTGTCGTTTGAAGCTATTTTTGCCAAGCAATTCTCAGAATAATATAAACTATTTCTATATTTAACACGTAAATACCATTCTATTCGTTTAGAATGGTATTTTTGTTTTCAACATGAGCAGCACTAAAGAAAAATCATCACTAATAAAAGCTATAGGAGAAAAGGGTAAAAATTTAGAGGCAGAGATGTCCTTTTTTGATCACCTTGATGTTTTACGTAAGCACCTGATTAGAGCAGTTATCGCCGTCGCCGTTTTTACGGGTATCGCTTTCTATTTTAATGAAGAAATCCTCGATAACGTCATCTTCGGACCTAAAAAACCTGATTTCTGGACTTACAGAATGATGTGTAAATTGGTTGAACGCTTCCCCTCTTTAGGTAAAGACATGTGTATCACCAAGATAAATGGTGAAATCATTAACACGGAAATGGCCGGGCAGTTTAACCTGCAGTTAAACGTTTGTGTAATGTGCGGCATCGTAGTGGGTTTTCCTTATCTCCTTTGGGAAGTATGGCGTTTCATTAAACCTGCACTACATGAAAATGAACGTAAATCTGCAAGTGGTTTTGTTTTCTTTGCTTCTGTACTTTTTGTAATCGGTATTCTATTTGGATATTTCGTAGTATGCCCATTATCAGTTAACTTTTTAACTGGTTATACAGTGAGCGAGGAAATTAAAAATACCTTCACTGTTGATTCTTACTTATCTTCGGTAGCCACACTTACCTTAGGAACAGGTATTATTTTTGAGCTTCCGGTAATCATTTTTATCTTATCTAAACTGGGTCTAATGACACCAAAACTGATGAGATCGAGCAGAAGATATGCGGCTGTAATTATCCTGATTATTGCAGCAATTGTTACGCCTACACCAGACATTATGACAATGCTCATTGTAGCAACACCACTTTTCTTACTTTATGAGTTGAGTATTTTTGTTTCTGCTTTCATTGAAAAGAAAAAGAAAAAGGCCGAAGCTGCTTTCTATGCTAACTAACAAAAACATTACGAATAGATTTTATATTTCTCTCTAAATTTGAACATGTCTGATACAAAGATTAAAATTGCCATCGGTGCTGACCACGCCGGATTTGAATACAAAGAAGTGCTGAAGGGTTTCTTAAAAGATTACGATCTTAAAGATTTCGGCACTTATTCTCTTGATTCTGTAGATTATCCGGATTTTGCCCACCCTGTTGCTGCAGCAGTAGAAAGTGGTGAATTTACCTATGGAATTTTACTTTGCGGATCTGCAAACGGTGTAGCCATTACAGCCAATAAACATGAAGGCATTAGAGCGGGATTGTGCTGGGAAAATGAGGTAGCCTCATTGGTGCGTAAACACAACAATGCGAACGTATTGTGCATCCCAGCCCGATTTGTATCAGAAGCACTAGCTAAGGAAATTACCACTACCTTTTTAAATACTGAATTTGAGGCAGGTCGCCATCAGAACAGAATTGATAAAATTTCCTGTTAACCAATAACTCAACTAACTATTATCATAATGAACAAAAATTTTTTAACCCTTGGCTTAGCTACTGTGCTTTACGCAAGTTGTTTTGCACAAGTAAAACCCCTTATTGCCAATAAGGACGCCATTCGATTCAGTAAAGCTATTAATCCGGATAACGCTTATAAGCACCTTTCAGTATTAGCTTCTGATGCTTTTGAAGGTCGTGAAACAGGAACCAAAGGTGCGTGGATGGCAGCAGATTACATCCGCGATTATTTCAAATCATTAGGATTAAAAGCACCTGTTAATGGCTCCTATTTTCAGCCTGTAGATTTGGCTAATTACAGTGTAAGCGAAAGCATGTTAACCATAAATGGCCAACCTAAAGTCGCTTATAAAGATTTTGTAATTGCAAGTAATGCTGTAGGTTTAAATGGTTTTACTTTTAGTACAGATGATGTTGTGTTTGCAGGTTACGGTGTAACTAAAGACGGTTATAACGATTACGAAGGCTTAAATGTAGAAGGAAAAGTAGTATTGATTTTCGCTAGTGGTGATCCAACCGTAAAATCTGCCGAAAAACAAACCGGACGTCAGCTTTTAATGGCCAGAGCCAGAAAAACTTCCTATTTAGCTCAGGCTAAAGCTAAAGCAGTAATTTTTATTGACCCAAGCTTAGATAACATTACCGAAGAACAAAAAACAGCCTATAGCAAAGGTTCTAACGTAATGAAAACGCAGGACAATATCGATCGCATGAAAAAGCAAAACCCTTTCACTACGATCGCTATATCAACCGCTACAGCCAACGAGATTTTGAAAACAGCAGGTACTTCGGTAGAAGCTGTTCAAAAGAAAATTGCTGAAACTTCTAAACCAGCATCGCAAACCCTAAATGTTGCCCTTTCAGCCAGTGCAATGAAGAAGGAAACAGCACTTCGTTGCGAAAATGTTCTAGGATTCTTAGAAGGTTCTGATCCGGTTTTAAAGAAAGAGATTGTTGTACTTACAGGTCATTATGACCACATCGGTATTACACCAGAGGTAGAGGGACCAGATAAGATTAACAATGGCGCAGATGATGATGGATCAGGAACTACAGGTGTTCTGTTAATGGCCAAAGCTTTTGTTGATGCTAAAAAAGCAGGTAAAGGGCCTAAACGCAGTATTTTATTCATGACTGTTGTTGGCGAAGAAAAAGGACTTTGGGGTTCTGAATGGTACTCTTTGCATCCGGTTTTCCCTGTAGAAAACACCATCGCTAACTTAAATACCGATATGATTGGCCGTACCGGTGAAGAATATTTGGGCAAACCAGATTCTGCGAATTACATTTATTCTGTAGGTTCTAACATGTTGAGCAGTGATTTAGGTAAGCTAAGCGAGCAGGTAAATGCTACATATACCAAAATGAAATTAGATTATAAATACGATGACCCAAAAGATCCTGAGCGTATTTATTACCGTTCAGATCACTATAACTTTGCGAAGTTGGGTATTCCAATTATTTTCTATTATGATGGGATGTTACAACAAGATTATCACAGACCTGGCGATGAAGTAAGTAAAATCAACTTCCCGCTATTGGCCAAAAGAGCACAACTCACCTATTACACCGCCTGGGAATTAGCCAATAGAGCAAAACGTCCGGCTGTTGATATGGATGGCAAGGGTAACCCAAAATAATTAAGTCAAAACATTGAGCCTCAACAAATCGTTGAGGCTTTTTTATGCACATTAACTTTTGCTGGCACAAGAATTTCCTATCTTTGAAATATGATCAAAACTGCTGAGGAATTTTTAGAGAAGAGTGATGAGAAAGCGTTCGATTTATCACACCGTAAAACTATCAATTATAATATAGGTAAGTATAATGTTGCGGTAGAACGTGGATTATCCAAATTCGAAAACCTGGAAGCATCGAAAAAGAAAGCACATGTGATTAAATGGCGTGTGATGGAAAATCTCGATAAGTTTTTGCCAGAATTTGAATCTAACTTCCAACGCAGAGGGGGTAAAGTAATCTGGGCAAATGATGCAGCCGAAGCGCAGAGAGAAATCCTGAACATCATTAAGAAAAACAATGGAAAATCGGTCATCAAGTCAAAATCGATGACGACAGAGGAAATCCATTTGAATGAATTTCTGGAAAGCAACCAGATCGAGTCTTTAGAAAGTGATTTAGGCGAGTACATTGTTCAGCTCTTAGGGCAACCTCCTTATCACATCGTTACCCCAGCCATGCACCTCAGTGCCACAGATATCGCCCAGCTTTTTCATGATAAATTTGGGACGCCATTAGATGCAACACCTCCACAACTGGTACAAAAAGCAAGAGAGTTGCTTAGAGAAAAATACCTGACTGCCGATATTGGCATTAGTGGCGGAAACTTTTTAATTGCAGATACAGGAAGCATCGCCTTAACAGAAAATGAAGGAAATGCACGTTTGAGCACCACTTTTCCAAAAATACACATTGCCATCGTTGGGATTGAGAAAGTTATTCCTTCTATGGCCGATCTGGATCTTTTCTGGCCGCTTTTGGCTGCTCACGGCACCGGACAAAATCTTACGGTTTACAATTCGATCTTAAGCGGGCCAAGGCAGCCGGGAGAAACTGATGGGCCAGAAGAAATGTATGTAATCTTGCTGGATAACGGCAGAACAAATCTTTTAGCTCAAAAAGATCAGCGCCAGGGCTTGTACTGTATCCGCTGTGGCGCTTGCTTAAATGCCTGCCCGGTTTACAAAAATATTGGTGGTCATACTTACAATACCACCTACAGTGGTCCTATAGGCTCGGTGATTACGCCACACCTGAAAGGAATGGAAGAGTTTAAACACCTGAGTTATGCTTCTAGTTTGTGTGGAAAATGCTCGGAGGTATGCCCTGTTAAAATCGATATCCATAAAATGCTGTTGTTAAACCGTAGAGATGCGGCTAGCGGCCATGAAAATGGCAAAAAAGAGGAAATGGGCTGGAGCATGTTTAACAAAATGATGCAAAAACGTAAATGGATGGATTTTTTCGGCGGTAAATTTAAAAATTTCATGCTTAAAACATTCTTCAAGAAAAGTTGGGGCAAATACCGTGAAATGCCGCAGGTAGCAGATAAATCATTCGCCAGGCAGTGGGAAGAATTGAAAAAAAGTAAAGAATCTTAAGCCATTCACCTGATAAATCACTCCCATATGCATTTCAACCGAAGAGATAAAGACGATCATTTCCTATTGGATTTGTATAAAAGACTTCTTTATCCACGAATGGTTGAAGATAAAATGCTCATACTTCTTCGCCAGGGAAGAATTGGGAAATGGTTTTCAGGCATAGGTCAAGAAGCCATTGCCGTTGGCAGCACTTTGGCCATGCAAAGCGATGAATATATTTTGCCCATGCACCGCAATCTGGGGGTATTCACTACACGCGATATTCCCTTAAGAAAATTAATGGCCCAATGGCAAGGCAAGCTAACCGGTTTCACCAAAGGGCGCGACCGATCCTTCCATTTTGGCACTCAAGACTATAAAATCATAGGGATGATATCCCACTTGGGTCCTCAATTGGCCCTGGCCGATGGGATAGCACTGGCAGATGTATTGGCCAGCCGACCAAAAGCAACGCTGGTTTTTACAGGTGAAGGAGCAACCAGCGAAGGAGATTTTCACGAGGCTATGAACGTTGCAGCCGTTTGGAATCTTCCGGTTATCTTCCTGATAGAAAATAATGGTTATGGCTTATCTACGCCTACACAAGAACAATACAGATGCAAAAACCTGGTTGACAAAGCCATTGGATATGGAATGGAAGGCATTCAAATAGATGGGAATAACATCCTGGAAGTTTATGATACCATTAGTCTCATCGCTGCTGAAATTAGAAAAGACCCCCGGCCGGTTTTATTGGAATGTTTGACCTTTAGAATGAGGGGACATGAAGAGGCTTCAGGAACTAAATATGTACCTCAGGAACTGTTTGATCAATGGGAAAAGAAAGATCCGATCAGCAATTTCGAAACGTACTTACTGACGGAAGGCATTTTAAACCCTAACCTGATAGAGGAGCTAAAGGCACAGTTCAAAAAAAACATTGAAATAGATGTGGAACAGGCCTTTAATGAAGAAGAACCCACTGCAAACGCTGATTTGGAATTAAAAGACATGTACTTTCCATTTGAGCAACAGCAAGTCGAACCCGAATCATCATCATCAACTGAAAAACGATATTTAGATGCCATTGCTGAGGGATTAGATTTAGCTATACAGAAATATCCTAATCTGGTATTGATGGGACAGGATATTGCAGATTATGGTGGTGCATTTAAAATTACGGATGGCTTTACTACTAAATATGGCAAAGGAAGGGTAAGAAACACTCCTATTTGTGAATCGGCTATTGTGGGTGCAGGTTTAGGCCTATCCATAAACGGTTACAAAGCAGTTGTAGAGATGCAGTTTGCCGATTTTGTAAGCGTAGGTTTTAATCAAATTGTGAATAACCTGGCCAAGACTCATTATAGATGGGGAGAAAAGGCAGATGTTGTAGTCAGAATGCCAACAGGCGCTGGCACGGGTGCAGGTCCTTTTCATTCGCAAAGTAATGAAGCGTGGTTTACCAAAACACCTGGTTTAAAAATTGTTTACCCGGCATTTCCCTGTGATGCTAAAGGATTACTGCTGGCAGCCATCGAAGATCCGAATCCGGTAATCTATTTTGAACATAAGTACCTTTATCGGAGCTTAACCGGAGCAGTTCCAGATGGTTATTATACTACCGAAATAGGCAAAGCAGTTACACTTAAATCTGGCAGCCAGCTGTCGATTATTACATACGGACTGGGGGTTCATTGGGCATTGGAATATCTGAAAGAAAACACAAACATCGATGCAACGCTTATTGATCTGAGAACCCTACAACCCTGGGATAAAACCACAGTTGAATCAGCTGTAAAAGCCACAGGAAAAGTTTTGATCCTTCATGAAGATACACTAACCAATGGATTTGGGGCCGAAATAGCAGCCTGGATTGGAGAACATTGCTTTCAGTACCTTGATGCGCCTGTTACGCGATGTGCCAGCCTGGATACTGCCATCCCCATGAGTAAAATCCTGGAAGATGATTTTCTGGCTAAAGCCAGATTGGCTGAAACAATAGAAAAATTATTAAGATACTAGTACCTGTTTAACTCAAAACACATCATGCTGAGTATTTCAGCATCTCCCGGTAAAAGACCTGAAATAAATTCGGGGTGACGGATAACCTAAAAAACTACAAATGAGCACATTTAAAGTCGAAGGAAACATAGTCGATATCACCAAACGCAATATTTTCTTTGGCGAAATCGAAATCGAAGGCGGTAAGATCAAGTCTATCCATAAACATGACGATGCAAAGGAAAATATGCATTTTATTCTTCCCGGCTTTATTGACAGTCATGTGCACATAGAAAGCAGCATGTTAATCCCAAGTGAATTTGCAAGACTAGCAGTTGTTCATGGAACAGTAGCCACCATTAGCGACCCACATGAAATTGCCAATGTTTGCGGCATTGAAGGCGTAGAATTCATGATCGAAAATGGGAATAGCGTTCCCTTTAAATTTAATTTTGGTGCTCCAAGTTGTGTACCGGCTACAGTATTCGAAACTGCAGGTGCCGAATTGAACCATGATGATGTAGAAAGTCTTTTAAAGCGCCCGGAGATCAAATACCTTAGTGAAATGATGAATTTCCCGGGAGTAATCTATAAAGACGATGAAGTTTTACAAAAGATTGCTACTGCACATCGACTAGGTAAACCTGTTGACGGGCATGCGCCTGGTTTGCGTGGTGATGCTTTGCAACAATATATCCATGCCGGAATTTCTACAGATCATGAATGCTTTACTGCTGAAGAAGCCCTGGATAAATTGCAAAGGGGCATGAAAATCCTGATCAGAGAAGGCAGTGCGGCGAAAAATTTCGATGCTTTAATTGATTTATTACACGATTGGCCAAAGATGATCATGTTTTGCAGTGATGATAAACATCCTGATAGTTTAGTAGAAAATCATATTAATGCCCTTTGCGCAAGAGCTGTAGCCAAAGGCATTGATGTTTTCCATGTGCTTCGGGCAGCCTGTATTAACCCTGTTCACCATTACAAACTAGATGTTGGTCAACTCCATATTGACGATGCTGCAGATTTTATAGTGATTGAAGATTTAAAGGACTTTAAGGTAAAACAAACTTACATAGACGGGATTTTAGTTGCGCACAATGGCAGGATGGTTGGCGACTGGATTACTCATATCGAAGCTGAGGAGTCTGTAAATCATTTCGAATGTAGTTTAAAAAAAGAAACTGACTTCGCTTACCCATATTCTGGCCAACAAGAAATACCGCTTATAGAGGCATTAGATGGCCAACTCATCACCAGGAAACTTTCATTCCTTCCAAAAGTTATTACGGGAAATGCAGTAAGTGATGTAGATCGGGATATTTTAAAAATAGTAGTGGTTAACCGCTATCACGATGCCCCTGTGGCGGTTTCTTTTGTTAAAAACTTCGGACTAGAAAAAGGCGCCATCGCCTCTAGTGTAGCACATGATAGCCATAACATTATTGCTGTTGGAGCAGATGATCAGAGTATCTGCGATGCAGTAAACCTGGTGATCAAAGAAACAGGTGGTGTAGTAGCTTTAGGAAATGGTAAGGAAGAAGTTTTACCCCTTCCGGTTGCAGGCTTAATGAGCACGCAAAATGGATATGAAATAGCTGAGCGCTATACGTCTATAGATAACTTTGCAAAGGAATTAGGCTCAACGCTGGTCGCTCCCTTCATGACACTTTCGTTTATGGCATTACTGGTTATCCCACATTTGAAGTTAAGCGACAAGGGTTTATTTGATGGAGATGAATTTAAGTTGATTTAAACTAAAAAAAGGGAAATTGAATCGGAGGTTAGAAAGATAGCAAAGGCAATCTAGCAGAAAAAAGTCTTTCCAAAAGCCACGTACAAAATCTCACTATGATATACTTAATTCTTACTACCCGGCACCTTGTACTTTATACTTGCTACTTGATACTTGCTACTTTATACTCCATTGTTAGTACTCCCATACACTACTCAGCCAGAAACACCTCCGCCAAAGGATTAAACAGATAGATTCGCTTATCATCTAAACACACACAGCGATAGCGTTTTCTCATCCGCTCGCCTTTTGTAAATCGCCTGCCGTCTTTAATTTTAAAGGTTGTATGGATTGGCAATTGTTCCAGATGCAAGGTTTCTGTATTGTCGGTATCGTATTTTTTTAAAGCGCGTGATAAATGTAAATCCGAGCAACTTGAAGCAGCCGGGTTTGACATGTAATTATCAATCGCCTTATGGATATCGTTAGGAAAAATGTTCAAATCAAAAAATGGAACCATCATCCGCTGGAAATTCTTTTTCCACTCCGTCCCATGTGGCTTCACTTTATTTTTAAAATCGTTCCAGGTTAACAAATGCGCAAACTCATGAACGGTAGTCACCAAAAAAGCGTAATGGTTTAAATTGTAGTTTACGGAGATTCTATGGCCTTTGTCACCATAAGGATGACGGTAATCGCCCAGTTTAGTAGACCTTGTTTTTGAAATCTTAAATTCACACTGAAAGTAATCTATCCACTTCGCAATTAGCGGCGCTGCTGCTGCAGGCATGTACTGCGCTAAAACATCTGCTTTCTTCACAAATGCTAAGATAAAGATTTTTGAGATTTAACCACCGAGGGCACAAAGTTTTACACAGAGAAAACAGAGATAAAAGGGTAAGAATCAGCCAGAATTAATATCCGTTCACAATACGCTTAATGCCATCTTTTAATCTAAAAACATTAAAATTGATAAGCAGACCGTATCTATAACTACCAAGTTTTAAATAAGTTAATGTTTGTGCAAGATGAATATCTGTTAAACACTCAACACTTTTCAATTCTAAAACTAGCCTATTTTCAATTAATAAATCAATCCGATAGCCACAATCTAATCTTACATCTTCAAAAACAACAGGCATTACTTTTTCTTTTTCAACAAGGAAGCCGGCTTTCTTTATTTTGTAGTACAAACACTCTTGATAAACATTTTCCAAAAGCCCTGGCCCAAGTGCTGAATGAACATCAATGGCAAGCCGAATAATAGATTTCGTTAATAAATCCTCCTGCATAACTTTGTGTACTCAGTGAAATTCTCTGTTCTCTCTGTGGTTAACATTTTATGGATTCTTCCCTACTCTTCACTTGGAAACATAGAGGCCAATACCAGCTTAATCTCACCAAAAGAATAATCTTTACCTAAAAAATCTCTAATAGTGGCCATCGACTTTGTTTTCTGGCTTTCTACTGCGTTACTGATGTTTTTGATCTTATTGGCTTTAACCAGCTTGGCTACGTCTAACTGTTGAGTAGAAACGTAGTAAGCCAGATGTGTTTCTATTGTACCAACTGATAGCCCTCGCTCTTTGGCTATTTCAGCCAGATCCTTTCCCTGATTATATAAATCGAAAGTGATGAGTTTGGTGTCAGCCTTTGGTTCTTTTTTCTTTTTCTCAGTTGGTGATTTAACTTTTAAAGTGGTTCCTTTCAACTGAATTGCTTTTTGAAGTTGTTTGCTCCGCTCAGCCTCATTCAGCAATGCATCTGTATCCGCCTTATTAAACTCTTTTCCTTCTATTAATGCTTTAAGCAATGCTTTTCCCTTGTGGATTTTCTTCAATTGCTCATAAACCAAAATCTCTAATTCGAGTAATTCGGTAAGATAGGTTTTGATCTGCTTTTCCTCTTTTATCGCTTCGATCTGCTCCAAAAACCGGTCTGAAATTTCTTTAATCAGCGGATTAAAATACTTTAGTGCCGCCTCTACCCTAATGAGCACATTGTCTAAAGCATGATCATGCTGCTGAGTGAAAAGATTTTTAAGCTGATTGATAAAAGTATCTGCCGTTGCCGTAATTTTCTGGAAATCGGCATAAAGATTCATTGTCCATTCTTCATGACGTTGTTTGGCCGATTTACCCTCACTTTTATCGAAAGTTTGAGTATGTTCCTTAAGGTAATAACGCACAATATTTAAATCGAAAGCCGCAAACAGATATCCCTTTATAAATTCAATACTTTCTATACTAATCTGGGCGGTTAAAACCTCCGATGGTTGCTTGCTTTGCGAAAAATAATGCACATTCTGATCCTGCTGCAATCCGCTGTCCCGAAGTTGTGATGTTAACACCAAACCTTTCAAAGAGCGCAAACGCGACAAGGCTACATAAGCCTGCCCCGCAGCAAAAGCATCGCCAACGTCAATAATGGCTTTATCAAAGGTTAGTCCCTGACTTTTATGTACTGTAATGGCCCAGGCCAGTTTAATCGGATATTGGGTGAAAGAGCCGGCCACATTTTCCTGAATCTCATTAGTGGCCTCATCCAGCTTGTACTTTACATTTTCCCAGGTGTAGGGAGAAATCTGAATCACCAATTTATCTTCTGGCAATTCAACCTCGATCAGGTCTTTCTCAATATAGTGGATTATACCGATTTTACCATTGTAATATCTTTTTTCAGCCGTCATATCGTTCTTAATGAACATCACCTGAGCACCAACTTTCAGTTCCAGGTTTTTATCATTTGGATAGGCGTATTCATTAAATTCACCCTGAACCTTAGCTTCAAAAAAATAGGATTTGGTTTGTAGCTGGGTAAGCCGCTCGCGGTTAATTCCATCGGCTTTATTGTTGTGCGTTGTAAGCGTGATATAATTTTCATCCGCAGCAGGTTTAAAATCCCTTTTAAAATGCTGCTGCAACAACGCGGTATCTTCTGCCGTGATTTTATTATTTCGAAGGTTATTCAGCAAATCAATAAAAACGGCATCATCCTGCCGATAGATTTTATCCAGTTCTATATAAACCGGTGCGTTATTTTGCAGGGCCAGGGCATCGAAAAAGAAGATACTTTTGTAAAATCTGGCCATAATCCGCCATTCATCATTCTTTACTACAGGTGGGAGCTGGTGTAAATCACCAATAAAAAGTAGCTGAACCCCTCCAAAAGGCACATTTCTATTCCTGCGAACATATCTTAAAGCAAAATCAATGGCATCCAGCATATCTGCACGAAGCATACTAACCTCATCAATTACCAGCAACTCCAGCTCCTGTAACATGCGACGTTTATTACCCTGCATGTTTAGATGTTTTACCAGTGTTTTAGGCGTATTGAAGTTGAAAGTGATATTTTCATTGATTAAGGTTGCCGCAGCATCAGGAAAAAATGCACCAAAAGGAAGCTGAAAAAGTGAGTGTATGGTTGTCCCTGAAGCATTGATAGCCGCTATGCCGGTTGGCGCACAAATCAATGTCTTCTTATGCGTGAGCTTAATCAGTTTACGTAAAAATGTGGTTTTACCCGTACCAGCTTTACCTGTCAAAAAAACATGCTTGGAGGTATAATTAACAAATTTTGCCGCGATCTCAGCGGGCATAGAAGTTTCTTCTAAAATTGGCATCTACAATAAAATTTAGGTTTGCTTATTCTGAAGGGATAGTTAAAGCTAAACATTTTAGCACAAAAATAGGTATGATTTAAGAGAATATTGTAATAAAGTTCATTAGTCATTGGTTAAGTTGTTAATATATCAGGAGCGGACCTAATCTGAATTTGACAAAACAGTACACCAGGTAAAGTGCGTATCAGGAAGAGACAATATTTACTGTTAAACGCCTTAAAGCTCAATACTTGATACTGAATACAATGCAACAAATAACCATGCTTTTTCTTATCTTTGCGGCCTGATGAAACAACAATACCAATATCTTATCGCTGTTAAATTCCTTTAACCAGGTTTCATCATCCTTTATATCCTAATTTTATTATGCTTAACCCTGAAATAGAAAAACGTAAAACCTTTGCCATTATTAGTCACCCCGATGCGGGAAAAACTACTTTAACAGAAAAATTCCTGCTTTTTGGTGGTGCGATTAATACTGCTGGTGCGGTAAAAAGAAATAAAGCCAACCAAAGTAATACTTCAGATTTTATGGAGATTGAACGCCAAAGGGGAATCTCGGTAGCCACTTCTGTTATGGGATTTGAATACAGTGGTAAGCGCATTAACATTTTGGATACGCCTGGTCACAAAGATTTTGCTGAAGATACCTACAGAACCTTATCTGCTGTGGATAGCGTAGTTTTGGTGGTGGATTGTGTAAAGGGGGTTGAGGAACAAACAGAAAAATTAATGTCTGTTTGCAGGATGCGAAATACTCCGGTAATTATTTTTGTTAATAAAATGGACCGTGAAGGTAAAGATGCTTTCGATCTTTTGGATGAGATAGAAGAAAAACTATCCATCAGCCTTTGTCCCCTATCCTGGCCAATAGGTCAGGGACACACTTTTAAAGGTGTTTACAGCATTTATAACAAACACTTAAATCTATTCAACTCTGATAAAAGTAAGGTTACTGAATCGGTTGTTGCAGTAAATAACCTGGATGACAGTGCTTTGCTCGATTACCTTAAAGATACCGAAGTTCAAACATTGAAAGATGATGCAGAACTGGTAAATGGTGTTTATGGAGATCTTGACTTAAGTTTATATAAAGAAGGTTTGGTTGCACCTGTATTTTTTGGAAGTGCAATTAACAACTTCGGAATCAAGGAATTACTTGATACTTTTATCGACATTGCACCTAGTCCGAAACATCGTGAGGCAGAAGAACGCGACGTATTGGTGGAAGAAAAAAACTTTACCGGTTTTGTATTTAAAATCCATGCTAACCTCGATCCGAAACACCGTGACCGAATTGCTTTCCTGCGGATTTGCTCGGGCAAATTTGAGCGTAATAAATTCTATTACCACACCCGTCAGGATAAAAAACTGAAATTTAGCAACCCCATGGATTTCATGGCCAACGAGAAAAGCATTGTGGAAGAAGCATGGCCAGGTGATGTTGTGGGTTTGTATGATAGTGGAAACTTTAAAATTGGTGATACTTTAACTGAAGGTGAAAAACTGCAGTTTAAAGGCATTCCGAGCTTCTCTCCTTCTATTTTTAAGGAAGTAGAAAACATGGATCCGATGCGCACCAAGCAATTGGAAAAAGGCATTGAGCAATTAACCGATGAGGGTGTAGCGCAACTCTTTGTTATGCAACCCGGAAACAGAAAAGTGATTGGAGCTGTGGGGGAACTTCAGTTTGAAGTAATTAATTTCCGTTTGGAGCATGAATATGGCGCGAAATGCCGCTTCAGGACTTTGAGTTACAGTCGCTCGAGCTGGGTAAATTCTACTGATCGTAAAAAGCTGGACGAATTTGTAAAACGCAAACAAGCCCATATCGGGACAGATAAAGAAGGAAATCCAGTTTATTTAGCGGATAACGATTATATGATCAACCTTACCAAACAGGATTATCCTGATATTGAGTTCTTTAAAACCAGTGAGTTTAAATAATTAGTGATTGAATGAGAGATTGATTGAGTTTTGAATGAAAATTAGAAACCAGAGAGATCCTTCCTATGTTTACCATTACGCTTTGCTATTCACTTTTAGGCTGTAGCATTTACTTATTCCTTTATTAACAGTTGCAATAAGTGTGTGCCAGCCTGCTTCGGATTTAGGCGTCTGATTGCGCAAGCAAAACTATAAACGAAAAAAACCTCTTCAAATGAAGAGGTTTTTTAAAAAATTCTATTTCAATTTCTCGAGTGCCACTTTTATTCTTGGCATCATATCTATAATATCCTGTAAAGTACAGGCGCCTACAGAAGCCCTGAACCAAGGCATACTGTCTTCATTACCAAAAGCGGAGAACGGAACCAAAGCTACTCCAGCTTCTTTAATCAGGTAGAAGTTTACATCTGCGCTATCCTTTAAAACTTGTCCTTCAGGAGTGGTTTTGCCAATATAATCGATTTTAATCGTTAAATAAATAGCACCCATAGGCTCCACTGCATCAACTGCGAAACCTTCAGCTTTAAGCGACTGAAAACCTTCATAAAGGGCTGATAAGCTATCTTGAATTTTCGCTTTGAAGCTGGTTAAGAAACTATCTAATTCGGCGTTATCTGCAAAATATTTAGACATTGCTACCTGTTCTGCCTTAGGCGACCAGGCTCCCATATGGCCAACAAGGGCTTTCATTTTATCGATAATTGCTGCAGGACCAAAACCCCAGCCCACTCTCACTCCTGTTGCTGCTAAACATTTAGAACTTCCATCAACGAATACAGTATAATCGCGCATTTCCGGACGTAAGCTAACCGGATTTACATGTTCTACACCGAACGTAAGCAACGAATAAATCTGATCGTACATCATGTACAACGGCTTTTCATCTGCCCCACGCGATTTATTTTCTTCTAAAACCGCATCACAGATTTCTGCTAAAGATTCAGCTGTAAACATGGTACCGGTTGGGTTCAATGGCGAACACAGGGCCAGTAAAGTTGCACCTTTTAAATGTGGCTTCAACTGCGCCGCAGTAGGCATAAAATTATGTTCTGCATCGGTATCAACTGCAATCACATTAGCCGATGTTAAGTGACTGTAATGATTGTTATTCCATGACGGTGCAGGAAAAACTACGGTATCACCCGGATCAATTAATGCCAGATAAGTAGCATAAATCAATGGACGGGAACCTCCTGCAACTAAAATTTCGTTGTTTTTATATTCCAGGTTATAACGTTCTTTCAATACCTGAACAACGGTATCGCGCAAAGGCAAAATACCATCTGCTGGCGGATAATTGGTTTGATTTTGATTATATGCCTCTACAATACCAGCCTTTAAAGCTGTTGGAATTGGATAAATATTCGAATCAAAATCGCCAATGGTCAAATTCGCAATGGTTGCCCCCTTGCGTTTCATTTCATTCACTTCATTACCGATTTTTATAATCTCTGAGCCAATTAATGAGTTGGCAAGTACTGAAACTTTCATAGTTGTATTTTGAATGCTGAAAATCAGCAAATTTATAATGCTTTAATTATTTTTTGAAGTTCCTTAATATTAATGTTGCTCTCTTCAGATTTGTCATAAATGGTCAGCATATTAATAACTGTCCCTTCAGGATCATTTGAAACTAGATAGGTTATTATTCTGAAACCACCGCTCTTACCTTTCCCTTTACTTTTAACTGCAAGTCTAATTTTATAAAGACCTGCACCTAAATCGTTTCCTTGTAGAGGATTGTCCAGAAGGTTTTGCTCAAGTTCATAAAGATCTTCGAACAAACACAGCAGAATAAATAATGCTATTATTCATTAAATATCCTTCAAGCTTAAAGGCTTGCGCTTACCCTGCTGCATTTCTTTGATTTCCTTTAATGCTTGGGCAATTTCTGAAGTAATCTGACTTGTTGGATCAGCTTTAACTTTAGCACCAATTTTGCTAAGCAATTCTTTTACGAATCCAGCATCCTTATCTTCGATTTCTATTGTTAAAGTTGTCATAATTACAAAATTAGCAAAATTTTACTTAACTAAATCTTCTATCGCTTTATTCACTTTTTCGAAACCAAACTGGCTTAGCACTTCTTGCATTCCGGCCTGAATCTCGTCGTTGCAAAGGTTGCCAATACTTCCTTCATGCGTATGGTGTATTTCGCTTGATGGTGCAAAAGTACCGGTTTCAATCTGCTCACCTACAATTTTGTATGCTTCTCTGAAAGGAACCCCCTGCAAGGCCAGATCATTAACTACTTCTACACTGAAAAGGTAGTCGTATTTTTTATCCTTTAAAATATCATCCTTAATGGTAATGTTCTGAAACATAAAAGTGGCAATTTCCAGGCATTCATTTAAAGAGGTAATCGCTGGAAAAAGGTTTTCTTTCAGCAACTGCAAGTCACGGTGATAACCTGAAGGTAAATTCGTAATCATCATGGCAATTTCGTTTGGCAGCGCCTGTATTTTATTGCAACGTGAACGGATTAATTCAAAAACATCGGGATTCTTTTTATGCGGCATAATACTCGAACCGGTTGTTAATTCAGCAGGGAAGCTGATAAAACCAAAATTCTGATTAATGAATAAGCATACATCCATTGCCATTTTAGCCAGCGTTGCTGCAACTGCAGACATGGCCTGGGCTAAAATTCGCTCTGTCTTACCCCTACCCATTTGTGCATAAACTACGTTGTAATTCAGGCTTTCGAAACCGAGCAGTTGGGTGGTTAACGTTCTGTTTAGCGGGAAGGATGATCCGTAGCCTGCTGCAGAACCCAGTGGATTCTTATTGGTTATTTTCCATGCGGCCAGCATGAGTTCCATATCGTCTGCAAGGCTTTCCGCATAAGCACCGAACCATAATCCGAATGAAGATGGCATGGCAATTTGTAAATGCGTATAACCAGGCATTAACTTATCCTTATGGGTATTGCTTAGCTCGATAAGCTGATTAAATAAAGTTGTGGTTTGCATTACCATGTCTTCAATGCAAGACCTGAAAAACAACTTTAAGTCTACCAATACCTGATCATTACGTGAACGCCCGCTGTGGATTTTCTTACCTGCTTCACCGATTCGCTGTGTTAAAAGCCATTCTACCTGAGAGTGAACATCTTCCACGCTATTTTCAATGGTAAAATTACCGGCTTCTATCTCCGCATAAATATTTTTCAACTCTTGCTGAACCACTTTCAGTTCTTCAGCAGTAAGCAGATTAATGGTTTCTAACATTTGTGTATGCGCCAGAGAGCCCAATACATCAAATTTTGCCATTTGTAAGTCCAGTTCACGATCTTTACCTACCGTAAAGTTTTCTACAAACTGATTTACATCGATATTTTTTTGCCAAATTTTCATTTGATTTACGATTTTTGATTTACGATTTACGATTTTGATCGTTCCGTCGCAAAGTTATTATTGATGCGACAACAATAGAAAGTAATTCATTTCCCTCTTTCCAATTTCGCAATATTAAATCTTTTTTTTCAGGATTAAATTCTGCAAGCAGCTCCAAAAAAAACATGCTCTCATCGAGTTCTTCTTCTACAATTTTTAATTTATTAATAAAATCAGCAGTAGATTTCGCTCGACATGCAGCTCTATAATTTGCTCCAACAGAACTAGAACATCTCACCAATTGATTTGAATAGTTCTTATTAATTATGTTATATGGAAGATTGATGATGAGTTGACCAATCGAAACTGAATAAGCTTTGGTTCGTTGTTTTAAAATCTCGCTATTCATATTCGTAATTCGTCAATCTACAATCTAAAATCCCACCACCGGTTTCAACATATTCACATACCCCTCAACACCTTCTGCTACTTCTCTCACATATAAAAACTCGTCGGCCATATGCGAACGACCTGAAAAGCCTGGGCCAACCTTAACAGATGGAATATTTAATAAAGCCTGATCTGATGTAGTTGGTGAGCCGTAAGTACTTCTGCCCAAAGCTACACCAGCCAGTACCACCGGATGATTTTTATCTATAGATGAAGGTTTCAAACGGATCGATCTTGGCGTAACATCACAATCTACGTTGGCGCGGATAATTTCCAAAACCTCTTCATTAGTATAGGCATCGGTTACCCTGACATCTACCGTAAAGGTACAATTGGCTGGAACGACGTTGTGCTGAGAGCCTGCATTAATGATGGTTACAGTCATTTTCAAAGGCCCGAAAACCTCTGAAACCTTTGGAAACTGATAATTTCTAAACCACTCAATGTCTTTTAAAGCCTTGTAGATTGCATTTTCGCCCTCTTCTCTCGCTGCATGACCTGCTTTTCCATGAGATACACAATCTAACACCAACAATCCCCGTTCTGCAATGGCTAAATTCATTTCGGTTGGTTCGCCTACAATTCCGAATTCCAGCTCGCCCAAATCTGGCAGAACCAGTTCCAGTCCATTATTTCCCGATATTTCTTCTTCAGCTGTTGCGGCTAAACAGATATTATATTTTAAGTGATCTGCCTCATAAAAATAAAGGAAGGTTCCGATTAAAGACACCAAACAACCACCGGCATCATTACTGCCCAATCCGAATAACTTATCGCCTTCAATTGCAGCATCATAAGGATCGCGGGTATAGCCTGAGTTTGGTTTAACGGTATCGTGGTGCGAATTCAAAAGCAATGTAGGCTTACTTGCATCGAAATGTTTATTGTAGGCCCAAACATTGTTCATCTTCCGATGCGTTTTCACTCCCCTTTCTTCCAGAAACTGTGCTATTAAATTAGCCGTTCTATCTTCTTCCTTACTGAAAGATTGAATTCTGATGAGTTGCCTCAATAAATCTAGGCTTTCTTTTTGTATATTTTGTAGTAACATAGTATCAAGTAGTTGGTAACAAGTATCAGCCGGCTGTATAAAGCAAATCCATCTTCAACTTTTCTACCTTTTGCTTTCATTGTCCTATGATTTCAGACTTTTTATCCTTCCTTGGTATACAGATTTCCTGCTTTTAATGCGGAAAGCTTAATTCCTTTAATCAGCGAAGAGCTAAAACCATTGTGTTCCATTTCATTTAAACCGGCAATGGTACAACCTTTCGGCGAAGTTACCTTATCTATTTCTGATTCTGGGTGGGTTCCGTGTAATAAAAGCAAATCTGCAGCCCCTTTTGCCGTTTGAACAGCCATTTTCAAAGCCTCATCTGCATGGAAACCAATTTCAACCCCTCCCTGAGAGGCTGCCCTGATGGCTCTTAAAAAGAAAGCAATACCACAGGCGCATAAAGCTGTTGCCGAGGTCATTAAATCTTCGTTAATTTTAACAACCGAGCCTACAGTTTCAAACATACGGGTTACATCTGCAATGTTTTGAGCAGAAGCATTGTCGCTTGCCATACAAGTCATAGATTGGCCTATGGCAATAGCTGTATTCGGCATAACCCGGATAACTTCCACAGTATCCCCTAATTTTTCACGAACTGCTGCACAGCTCACTCCAGAAATTACAGAGATCACCAAATGTTTAGCCGGATCAATTACAGGTTTAATTTCATCTAACACAGTGTTTAACTGTTGAGGTAAAACGGCCAGAATAACGACTTCGGCATCCATAACAGCTTGTTTATTTTGGTTACTCACCTTAAAACCAGCAGCTGCAAATGATTGTAAATGATCAATATTTCTACGGGTAAGGGTAATATCTCCTGCCTGAGCAAAATCAGCTTTAACCAATCCCTTTGCTAAAGACAGGCCTATGTTTCCACTTCCTATAATGGCTATTTTTTTTGTCATGATTCTAATTTGGTTATACTCGTTGTTAATTGCTAAAATTTCATTCTGTTTTATCTACACATGAAAAGCAATGCCTGTACTACTAAGTTCCTGTAGCCCTGCTATCCGCTTCAAGTTTTATTCCCCGTTATTCCCTGACAAATAAAAGCTTTCCGCTTCTATCAGGTTTATGAAGCAAAGACGGCATAATGATCTTCCTTGTACCCTAAACCTATTTCAGCATTTTAGTACCAAAAGTACCGGTTGCCAGTTCGTTTAATTCATCGGCCTTGCCAATATAAACTGCTGCAACACCCTTTTTAATGGCTTCAAAAGCATTGTGTAATTTCGGAATCATTCCTCCTGCCACAGTACCATCAGCTTTTAATCCTTCAAACGCTTCTGCTTTAATTTCCCTTACTACAGAGTCGTCACTGTTCACATCTCTCAGCACACCTTTTTTCTCAAAACAATACACCAATTGGGTGTCATATAGGCCAGACATGGCTACTGCAACTGAGGAGGCAATGGTATCCGCATTCGTATTGAGCAGCTGTGAATCGCCATCATGTGTAATGGCACACAATACAGGTAATAAGCCTGCCTTAAGTAATGCATCTAAAGTTGTGGTAGAAACAGAATCTTCATTCAAATCGCCCACAAAGCCATAATCTATAGCTGTCCCAGTCCGTTTGCTGGCTTTAATCACATTTCCATCTGCGCCAGTTAAACCAATGGCATTACTGCCCTTGGCTTGCAATTGAGCAACCATATTTTTATTAATCAGGCCTGCATAAACCATGGTTACAATGCGCAGTGTTTCAATATCGGTAATCCGCCGGCCTTCAACCATTTTGGCTTCTATGCCTAACGACTCACTTAATTCAGTAGCAATTTTTCCACCACCATGAACCAGAATTTTATTTCCGGGTAAAGCTGTAAAATCTTCCAAAAACCGGTGAAGGTTCTCCGAATTATCAATTACATTTCCGCCAATTTTAACAATGGTCAGTTTTTCCATCATAGAGTTGTAAGTTATGGGGTATAAGTTGTAAGTCGCTGTCTTAAATCATCCGGCGCAACTCATAACCCAAACATATTTAATTTGAATAACATTAAAGTTCTTCCAGCATCGCTTTTATTACTGCCTGAGCAGCCCATAAGCGGTTTCCAGCTTCATGAATAACCAATGAGTTTGGTCCGTCTAAAATTTCTGATGAAAGCTCCAAATCGCGACGAACAGGCAAGCAGTGCATCACCTTCGCATCATTTGTAAATTTCAATTTATCGTTGTTCATCATCCATCCATCAGGATAAGTTAAAACTTTACCGTACTCTTTATAACTGCTCCAGTTTTTCACGTATACATAATCTGCACCAGCCAATGCTTCTTCCAGGTTATATTCGATTTTTGCTCCAGGGGTAAAGTCTTCCGAAAGCTCATATCCTTCTGGCTGTGCAATTACGAAATCGATCATTCCTTCAGTTTGTGCTTTACACATCCACTCGGCAAAAGAATTCGGAACAGCTTGTGGCAATGCCTTAACGTGCGGTGCCCAGGCCAAAACAACTTTTGGCTTTGTACCATCTGGCTTCTTAGTCCAGGTTTCGTGAATGGTAATAATATCAGCAAAACTTTGTAATGGATGACGGGTTGCACTTTCTAAACTCACTACCGGAACCGCGCAGTACTTCACAAACTTGTTGAAGAAATCTTCACTGTAGTCTTCCTCACGATTGTTTAGTTTCGGGAATGAGCGCAAGCCTAAGATATCGCAATATTGCCCCATAACAGCTGCAGCCTCACGGATATGCTCTACCGTAGTTCCATTCATTACCACGCCATCTTGCGTTTCTAATGCCCAACCTTCTTTATCCAAATTCATCACCATCACGTTCATCCCTAAGTTTAGAGCTGCTTTTTGAGTACTTAAACGGGTACGCAAACTCGGGTTCATAAATACCAATCCGAGGGTTTTATTTTTCCCTAAATCCTGGTGTGCATAAGGATTTGCCTTCAGTGCTAAGGCATCTGTTACAAATTGTTTGATGCTTGGTACATCATGTACGGAAGTGAAAAGTTTCATTTTTTAATGGTTAAAGACTAAATTCTAAGGCTGAAGTTTCCTGCAAATGCAAAAACAGCCTGAAATCCCTGTCAATTATTTCTTAAACATTTCAGCAAGCCAATTAGCTTTGCCTTAAGTTCATTATTTTGTATCGAAAAATTTATTACTTCACTAATTTCTCGAAAGCACCTAAAAACTCATCTGCATGCGCCTTAGTTAAATTTAATGCTGGCAATAAACGGATTACATTTGGTTTTGCTTCACCAGTAAAAATGTGGTGTGTAAACAGCAATTCCTTTTTAACATGCGCTAACGCTGCCGGCAGTTCAATACCGATCATCAAGCCGCGCCCGCGCACCTCTATAACCTGTTCAAATTGCTTTAACGCTTCGATCAGGTAGTTTCCAACCTCTTCGGCATTTTTCATCAGGTTATCCTGATCCATGATTTCCAATACCGCTAAAGCTGCAGCACAAGCCAAATGGTTACCACCAAATGTAGTACCAAGTTCGCCATGCCAAGGCTTAAATTTAGGTGCAATCGAAATTCCCGCTACAGGAAATCCGTTACCCATTCCTTTTGCCATGGTGTATACATCGGCTTCTACGCCAGCATAATCGTGCGAGTAAAACATTCCGGTACGGCCATAACCACACTGAACGCTATCAGCAATATAAACCGCATTGTACTCATCACAAAGCGAACGGATTTTTTGCAAGAAACTTTTTGAAGCTTCTTTAATTCCACCAACTCCTTGAATGCCTTCAATTATGACCGCAGCAATCTCATTTCCCTGTGCTTTGAATGTTTCTTCTAGAGCCACTTCATTGTTATGAGGCAAGAAAATAACATTTTCGGTTTGGTTAACCGGTGCTACAATTTTCGGGTTATCGGTTACTGCAACAGCCAAAGAAGTACGCCCGTGGAAAGCACCTGTAAATGCCACCACTTTCTTTCTGCCATTGTAAAAAGAAGCGAGTTTCAAAGCATTCTCATTCGCCTCGGCGCCTGAGTTACAAAGAAACAATTGATAATCCTTTTTGCCAGAAACTTCTCCCAGCTTTTCTGCCAGCTGAACCTGCAAAGGAATTTTTACCGAATTAGAGTAAAAACCAACTTTACTTAATTGCTCAGTAAGTCGATTTACATAATGCGGATGGGTGTGACCAATAGAAATTACGGCATGACCACCATATAAATCTAAATATTTTTGATCATTAGCATCCCAAACATTACTGCCTGATGCTTTTGTTATTTCTATATCGTTAAGGGGGTAAACGTCGAATAGTTGCATGTTATTAATTAGTTTTAAGTTGTACGTTTTAAGTTATAAGTCTGGGTGCCGGTTTAGTACGTACCTTGCTAATTAAACTAATTAGCATTGCTTTAACTTCATTAATACTACTTGATAAATTTAAAAACTGATCTTCAGTTAGGTACGATAGGTCTTTGGATAAAATCAAAAAATACTCCGTCTCATTCGCAGAACCTAAAGACATATTTAAAAAATTGGCTAAATCTGCTTGAGTATTTTTACCACAGCCTTCAGCAATATTAGCTGGTATCGATGCCGCAGCACGCCGCAATTGGTTAGTTAAGCTATAGGTCTCTTCTTTTGGAAAGGTAGCACTGGCCTTGTAAATACTAAGTGTAGCTTGGTGTGCTTTTTCCCACACTTTTAATTCTTTAAAATTTTGCATACACTTATTACTTAAAACTTACTACTTATCACTTAAAAATGAGCTGCCTTCAACCTCAATCCCGCCGTTTCATCAAGGCCAAACATCAGGTTCATATTTTGAACAGCTTGTCCGCTGGCTCCTTTTAAAAGGTTATCGATAATACTGATGATAAATAACTTACCATCGTGCTTTTCAATATGAATTAAGGCTTTATTGGTGTTAACCACCTGTTTTAAATCGATGTTTTTCCGGCTTACATGCGTAAAGGGATGCGCATTGTAATACTGTTCGTAAATATCCTGAGCCTCTTCCAGCGTTAAATCGCTATCTAAGTACATTGCTGCCAGAATCCCTCTGGTAAAAGCACCACGCTGAGGGATAAAACTCAAAGGCGCAGATAATTCAGGTTGTAACTGCACCAAGCTCTCGCCAATTTCATTCAAATGTTGGTGTTCAAAAGCCTTGTATACCGAAAGATTATTATTTCTCCAGCTAAAATGCGAAGTAGTAGACAAGCTTTGCCCAGCACCGGTTGAGCCGGTGGTGGCATTAATATGAACTTCATTATTAATCAGTCCCTTTGCTGCTAAAGGCAGTAATCCAAGTTGAATACAGGTTGCGAAACAACCAGGATTGGCAATATTATTAGCTGATTTTATGTTATCTCTGTTTAATTCAGGAAGCCCGTAAACGAATTGACGATCCTTGATTGAGGA
Organism: Pedobacter sp.; assembly: GCF_965279535.1. Lineage (NCBI taxonomy): Bacteria > Pseudomonadati > Bacteroidota > Sphingobacteriia > Sphingobacteriales > Sphingobacteriaceae > Pedobacter > Pedobacter sp. Next base: position 3,553,594 of record NZ_OZ257244.1, on the reverse strand, counting down.
ATTACGATTTAACCTAAAATCTTGAGATAAATCAATGATTTTGATATTATCATTAATTGGATTAGCAACCAGAAACTTCTTGGCATCACCGTGTCCAACACATAAAAATAACACATCAATATCTTGAGGAATATCACTTGTAAATCTTAAATCGGTATCACCAATTAAATCAGTGTGTACATCAGAAATTAAATTTCCAGCATTACTTGTACTGTTTACAAAAGCGATTTCAACATTAGGGTGATTAACCAAAATACGTAACATTTCGCCTCCGGTATAACCTGCACCTCCAATAATTCCTGCTTTAATCTTATTCATTTTTTTATGTAATGGCTTAAACAATTTTCTTTTGAAAGGATCTCTATCATATTTTATTAATTGTCCTTCGACAAGCTCAGGATGACATTGTTAGAGAGATTGGCTTTCGGATTTCCTATCTTTCGGACTTTTTAAGCTTCTTCTCCGTTAACTTTATGCCAAATCATTACCTGGTTACCGAAGATTTTAGAGAAACCTTTAACGTCTTCACCAGACCAGGCGTTGTTCATTTCGCCGTAGCTGCCAAATTTATTGCTCATTAAATCGTGGTTAGATTCAATTCCGATAATCTGGAAACGATAAGGCAACAATTCTACAAACACTTTACCGCTTACTACTTTTTGTGTATCGCTTAAAAATGCCTCGATATTCCGCATAATTGGATCGTGGAATTGACCTTCATGTAGCCAGTTGCCATAGAAAGAAGATAATTGTTCTTTCCAGCTCAACTGCCATTTTGTTAAAGTGTGTTTCTCTAAAGTATGGTGCGCTTTAATGATGATAATTGGTCCGGCAGCTTCAAAACCTACACGGCCTTTAATACCGATAATGGTATCACCAACGTGGATATCTCTACCAATACCAAAAGGTTGCGCAATGGCTTGTAATTTTTGGATCGCCCTTACTGGTGCTAATTTTTCACCATCAATCGCCACCAACTCTCCTTTTTCGAATGTTAATTCGATTTTACGCGAAGCCGTTTCAGTAACCTGAGTTGGCCAGGCGCTTTCAGGTAAAGTATCATGAGAAGTTAAAGTTTCTTTACCGCCTACAGATGTACCCCACAAACCTTTGTTAATTGAGTATTGTGCTTTTTCCGCACTGTACTCAACACCATGCTCCTTTAAATATTCTATTTCCGCTTCGCGCGATAATTTCAAATCTCTGATTGGGGTAATGATTTCTACCTCCGGAATAAGGATATTAAAGATCATATCGAAACGAACCTGATCGTTACCTGCTCCGGTACTTCCATGAGCTACGTAATCAGCACCGATTTTCTTCACGTAGTTGGCAATGGCGGTAGCCTGGCTTACACGTTCTGCACTTACCGATAGAGGATAAGTTGCATTCTTAAGCACATTACCAAAAATTAAATACTTAATACAATCTTCGTAGTAATCTTCAGTTTCATCAACAACAGCATGAGAAACAACACCTAAAGCGTAAGCTCTTTTCTCGATTTCCTTTAATTCTTCGTCAGAAAAGCCACCAGTATTTACAATTACCGAGTGAACTTCAAGACCGCGGTCCTGAGCCAGGTAAATACAACAAAATGAGGTATCTAAACCTCCGCTAAAAGCTAAAACAACTTTTTTCTTCATGCTATTTATTAAATAAGAATGTAAATAAAAATAAAAGGGCCTTTAATCCAGATTTTGGTTTAGGCTTCACTACTAAGCGTTGCTTAATGCGCATAAAACGCTCATATAATTTGGGTTTCTTTTGCAGTTCTTCAGCAAATTTCTTTGCAGCCTCATGTTTTTGAGTGGCCGGATCGTAAAGCATAGCTGTACACATACAGTTCTTACGCTCCTTCATCTTCAAAATTTCGAAGTTTACACAGCTTTGGCAACCTTTCCAAAACTCTTCATCCTGCGTTAATTCTGAATAGGTTACGGGTTCGTAACCTAAATCCGAATTAATTTTCATTACAGCCAAACCAGTGGTTAAACCAAAAATTTTGGCTTTAGGATATAATGTTCTCGAGAGTTCGAAAATCTTTTCTTTGATGGCGTGTGCAAGACCAGCCTTACGGAATTCTGGCGACACAATGAGGCCCGAATTGGCCACAAACTGGCCATGGCTCCAGGTTTCGATATAGCAGAATCCTGCCCAGGTACCGTCTACATGGAACGCAATTACAGCTTTGCCTTCTTGCATCTTATTGGCTACATATTCTGGCGAACGCTTTGCGATGCCAGTGCCGCGCGCTTTTGCAGATTCTGCCATCTCGGTTACAATCTGTTCAGCAAATACACGATGTTCAGGGAGTGCAACCTGTACAATAAATTCGTTAATATTCATTAAATTTCTAACGAAAAAATAAAAGTATTCTTGTTAATTGGGTTTTTAGAGAGGATCAATTCCTCGTATCGCTTAGTATAGGGTACTAAATGCGTGGAGTAAAATTTTGCCGGCTCATGGGGTAGTGAAATACGGCTTCGTAACGATTAATAAACGCACTTTTCTCAACAACAGGTGATGTTGCTGAAACAGAATGTTTATGTAAAAAATTTTTAATCATTTCTAGCGTATTAAAACGGCTTTAACTCTATTGAGGTGCAAAGGTTTAAATAATAATTGAGTTACACAATATTTTTTAACTTTTTTACAACTTTTATGTGAATAAAAGACATAAAAAATACACTACAACTGCAGCACCTTTCCAAAATTAACTACGGTAAGCCCTGCTGACCGCAATTGCGGTGCAACTCAATCCCCGTTCGAAATCCTCTTCATCTGTTTATAAATTAGCGTACACAAAAATAATATAGTCGTTTTAACTTAATATTAATTAAAACTACCTCCTGGATAATCACCATTGACATACTTCAGATTCATCTCATTTTTCATCAGGCTAAAGCCATTTTTAACATCTATTAACAACATTTAACATTATCAATTGCTATATAAAACTAATATTTGCATCCGAAACCATCAGCTATTTAGGTTTCCAGATTAGATACATTTTAACCTTCAAATCCCTAATTATGAAAAAATCTACACTAAAAAGTTTTAAATTCCTGGCTTTAATTTTAACCTGCTTTATTGCCATTAGTGCCTGCAAAAAGGACGAGGTAAGCACCACTATTTCTTATTTAAGAACTGTTAATGCTTCTCCAACCCTGGCTACCTACAATGTATATTTAAATGGAAGTGTAATTAATTCGGCGGCTTTACCTTATGCCGGATCGGTAGCTTATACAGCACGTGAAGCGGGATCCTACAGTTTGAAATTTACCACCGCCAGTTCATCAGAAAGCCTGTTTACAAAAAGCGTTACCCTATCTCCTAATGTATATCAGTCTTTTTATTTAATCAATAAAAGCGGTTCATTAGACGGATTAGCCCTTACCGATGATTTAAGTATATCTGCAACAGACAAAGCCTATATCAGGTTTATTAATCTCTCTCCCGATGCTCCGGCAATGGACCTGATTAAAAACGGCACAACTACCGCACTCTTTACGAATAAAGCTTATAAAACTGCTACCGCATTCACACAGGTAGACGCAGGCTCATACGTATTAGATGCAAAAGAAACTGCTTCTGGCACTGTAAAGGCATCATTAACAGGCTTCACTTTCATTGCAGGTTACCATTACGATATTATTTATGGTGGTTTAGTTACGCCTGCAGATGATAGTCAACGCCCGGTAAACCTTCAGGCGGTTTTAATCAAATAACTACCGGTCAAATCTGAAATAGTGAGACAATAAATTTGGATTGCCTTCCATCATGCCCATAACCAGGTCCATGCCTAGTACTGAGAAGGTAATGCCGTTACCCCCAAATCCCAATACAAAATAACTATTGGGAAACTTGGGATGGCTACCAATATAAGGCAATCCATCTTTTGTCTCTCCAAAAGTACCGCACCAGCTAAAATCTGCTAAATAGTTAATATCGGGAAACAGTTTCTTTACCGTTTTAAGAAGTTTAGCTGTCTTTTTATCTAAAAGCAGGTCTCGCTTTACCGCATTTTTAAAATTTTCATCCGCCCCTCCTATCAGTAACCTTTTATCTGCTGTGGTTCTGATATAAGCATAAGGAGCATCCGTGTTCCAGAACAAAGTATTTTCCAATCGCGCAGGTAGTACATCATTTCTTTCGCTAACCATTGCATAAGTACTTTTTAAGTTCACAACCTTTTTGGGCAGCATGGACTGAGTTTCATATCCTGTGCAGTAAATTATTTTTTGCGCTTTAATTTTTGCACCGGTATCAAGTGTTGCAATGACATGGTTTTCCTGATACTTCACTTTAATCAGCTCATTTTTATCAAATACCTGCAATCCTTTGTCTGCATTGAAATGGAGCAAATCGTGAGCGAGTTTAAAAGCATCAACACTGGCACCATCATCAGAAAGTATGGCGCCATAGGCATCAAGACCATAAGTTGACTGGAGTTCTTCAGGTTCAAGCCAGGTAACTTTGAAACCATATTGATTTCTAAGTTCGCATTCCTGTTTTAACCATTTTAAATCTTTTTTATCAGAGGCAAAATAAACAGATTGCTTTCGCTCAAAGCCGGCATTAGAATTAATTTCCTTTACAATATCTTCTAATTTATAAATCGCATCTCTGCAACCCTTGTAGGCTGCAACAGCACCCACTTCGCCAATTTGTTTAATCAGCTGATATAAGGGCACATCAATTTCATATTGTAACATAGAAGTAGTTGCAGAAGAACTTCCGTTTACAACTTCGCGTTTATCTATCAAAACGGTTTTATAACCATGCTGCAAACAGGCATGTGCCATTAATGACCCCGTTATACCGCTACCCACAATCAGCACTTCTGTTTCCAGATCCTGGTGTAAAGAAGGATAAGCATTTAAAAGACCATTTTTTACCAGCCAGTATGGCTTATTAGAGCGAATGTTCATCTTTAATTCCTTTGTTTCAATCTAACAGAGATTAACCGTTTTAGTTTTATTATCCGGTATAAGTTCAACAAAATTACCACCAGGATGTATTACTATTTAGATTAATTAAAAATAATTTGGATTATTAGAATTTGCTCCGTTATTTTGCGACTGTTTAGAATTAATCCAAATAAAATATAGAATGCTTAAAATCAAACCCTTTAGTTTAACGATTCTCCTCTCTTTTTGCGTCCTTTTCTCATACGCACAGCAATTTGCAACTATAAAAGGAAAAGTAACCACTTCTGACGGAAACCCGGCGCCTTTTATTTCGGTTGGATTAAAAGGTAAAAACCAGGGAAATACAACGAATGAGCAGGGTGAATACTCAATCAATCGTGTTAAGGCGGGTACTTACACACTTAAAGCTTCCGCAGTAGGAATCAATTCTTCAGAAAAGACAATAACGATAGCGGCGGGAGAAACAAAAATTATCGACTTCGTATTACAGGAAAATAATCAGGCACTTCAGGAAGTTACAGTAGCAGCGATTAAGAACAAATACAAAGTAAGCCTTCCATCTGCTTCGTTACGTTTAAATGAACCGCTCTTAGAAGCGCCTCAAAACATTCAAACCGTAAGCGATCAGGTGATCAAAGATCAGCAAATCATCAGCATGAGCGATGGATTAATCAGAAATGTGAGTGGTGCTGTTCGTTTAGAACACTGGGGTGATTTGTATACCAATATCACCATGCGTGGTTCGCAGATACAGGCCATGCGCAATGGCTTTAATGTAGTTGCATCTTACTGGGGGCCACTTACTGAAGACGTGAGCTTTGTAGATCATGTTGAGTTTGTAAAAGGTCCGGCTGGCTTTATGTTGGGCAACGGAGATCCGAGCGGAATGTACAATGTAGTTACTAAAAAACCTACCGGAATTAACAAAGGAGAGGTTTCCTTTACTTTGGGAAGTTACGATTTATATAGAACCACTATCGATTTGGATAGAAAACTAACTGCTGATGGCAAACTTTTATTGCGCTTGAACGCAGCGGCACAAACTAAAGGTTCTTTCAGACCTTATGAAGAGAATAATCGCTATAGCTTAGCACCAGTTTTGAGCTATCAGGTTACACCAAGTACTAAAATTACTGCCGAATATACACTTCAAAATGCCCGGATGACAGAAGTGGGTTCGTATTACATCTTCTCTCCCAGCGGTTATGCTACCTATCCAAGAGAAGCTACAATGACACAGCCTGATTTAGGTCCAACCAGAATAAACGATCACAGCTTATTCTTAAACCTTCAGCAAAACATTGGTGCAAACTGGAAATTAACTGCACAAGCCGCTTATTTTAAATATTTGCAAACCGGTAATAGCTCATGGCCATCTGCCGTAAATGCCAATGGTACTGTAATTAGAAATGTTGGCATCTGGGATGCAGAAAGCAGCATGAAACTGGCACAATTATTCATTAACGGTTCAGTTAAAACAGGTGGAATTAATCACCGGATTTTAGCCGGATTTGATGGTGGCAAGAAAAACTATATGGCAGATTGGGGTCAATCTCATGATTTAGATTTACCAACCTCACCATTCGATTTAAACAATCCTAATTTCGGTTTCCCAACAAATGGTTTTCCAAATTTCGATCGCAATACCCCATTAGAACAACGCGCCATCGCTGCCGGAGGTTTAATGGATCAAAAATACCTGAGTGCTTACGCACAGGAAGAATTAGGCTTTTTTAATAATGTGGCTCGCTTAACCCTTGCGGGTCGGTACACTTATGTAAGTCAGTCTGCCTGGGGAGCTGATCCGGATAAAGCAAAGAAATTTGTTCCACGCATCGGTTTGAGTGTATCTATTGATAAAAACACATCCGTTTATGCCGTTCATGACCAGGCCTTCACTCCACAAAGCGGATTAATTCGCAACGGTGGGAATGTTGAGCCCATTACAGGCACCAATAACGAAATCGGCATTAAGAAAGACTGGTTTGGAGGAAAATGGAATACAACCCTTTCGGCATACAGAATTGTTAAACAAAATGAGTTAACTGCTGACCCCAACAATACAGCCAGCGAAAACTTTAGTGTTGTTTTAGGAGAAAAAAGAGCTCAGGGCATTGAATTTGATTTGAGAGGTGAAATTGCATCTGGTTTGCGACTTATTGCAAACTATGCCTATACAGATGCTAAAGTAACAGCGGTAACCAATGGTGTAACCGGAATTAATGTAGGTGATGTGGTTCCTGGATTTGCTAAACATACCTCAAACGCCTGGTTAACTTATACTTTACCGGAGGGAGCACTTAAAGGGTCTGGTATTTCTGCTGGTTTTACGCATCTGGCAGGAAGAGCTACAGATACCTGGAGTGCAGGCTTACAAAAGCTTCCAAACTATTTTAAACTTGATGGTGGTTTATTTTATGAACATGCAAAGTTCAGGGTAACCGGAAACGTGTTTAACATTTTAGACAAGTATTTGTATAGCGGTTCTTACTACTCCTGGCTAAATGCTTATTACTATCAGGCAGAAGCACCAAGGAATTACAGATTAAGTGTAACATACAAATTTTAATATTTTTCCATCAACAGCTTTGGATCAGATCAAAGCTGTTGATTTTTTTAACCTTAAACCTAAAAAATAATGAAAACGAAAATCTCATTACTAGCAATGCTTGTGGTGTTCAGTATTTCAAGTGCTTTTGCACATGCCTTGTGGATCGAAACTGCATCAACCGGAAAAAAAGGACAGGCCCAGGAAGTAAAAATCTTCTTCGGAGAATATGAAGCCAATGAGCCGGATTCGGCAGCCAAATGGTTTAGCAACTTAAAACAATTCAGCCTCGTTTTAACCGCTCCAAACGGTTCTACTAAAGTGTTAACCACTGCTCCAGATGTACATTTCTTTAAAACAAGTTTTACCCCTGATGAGGATGGGACTTATAAACTTTCAATTGTACATGAGGTAAGCGACATTTACGAAAAAGCTAAAATTGAATATTACGCATTTGCTGATGTGGTTGTTGGTAATGCAAAAACCAATAGCGCCTATCCTGCAACTGCGGCATTGACCATAAGACCTGAAAAAAACGTGTTTAAAGTTGGCGAAACTTCAAACCACCAGCTTATCTATAACAATGCGCCTTTTGCTAAACAGAAGTTAACGATAGTAAATCCGGCCAGAAAAGCAGAGCAAACCGAAACTGATGCTACAGGCAAGTTCACTTTCAAGCCAGCTGAAAAAGGAAATTATTTCTTTGAAGCCTTTACAGAAGATAAAACGGCAGGAAAGCTAAATGGTAAAGACTATGAAAAAGTTTGGCACCTGGTTACCTATACTACACAAGTGAAGTAGTAAATTTCAGTATACGCATACCTAACCAATTGACTGATTAAAAGATCAATTGGTTATTTTTATTAAATACAGCTTAATGGCGCTAACAAAACAAAACCAAAAAAAGAGTAAAAAATCGCGCGTAAGGAGGATAAGCGATTGGTTACATTTATGGCTGGGCATTGCTTCAGGTCTGATCGTTTTCCATTTGGGAATAACAGGCTGCATCTTTGCCTTCCAAAAAGAAATCACTGAATTTATCCACAGAAAAGAAGTTTTTGTTGAAGTTCCGGCAAAGCCACAAACTGTTGCATTAAGTACTTTAAAATCGACCGCTGAAAAAGCATTAGGGGGAAAGAAAAAAATTAGTTTCATTACTACTTACAAAGCACCAGACCGCGCCTGGGAATTTGGAACCTATAAAGCTGGAGATCCAAAGGCATTTTGGTATTTTGATTCTATAGATTATTATGATTTAGTACTCATAAATCCATACACAGGAAAAGTTACGTTAGTGGCCGATCATAAATATGAGTTCTTTTCCATTGTTAAAATGCTCCATTGGAGTTTCCTGATTAACCATCCTATTGGGCAGCAGATTATTGGCTGGGCTACATTCATTTTCGTTTTCCTCCTGATTTCGGGTATGGTGATGTGGTGGCCTAAAAATCTAAAGAAATCAAACTTTGATAAAAGCTTCAAAGTGAAATGGAAAGCCAAATTTAAAAGGGTTAATTACGATCTGCATAACGTGTTAGGTTTTTATGTGATGATTATTTGCCTGATGTTAGCCCTAACCGGATTGGTATGGGCATTCCAGTGGTTTCAAGCCACAGTTTATGTAGTGGCTGCCAGAAGTACAACCCCTCCTGCCCAGGTTGATGTTAAATCAGACTCCACTAAAACCATTTCAGCCATCCCCTTTGATGTTGCCTTTGCAGCGGCTAAACAACAGTTCAAAGATGCAGACCGGATAGGAATGTCGCCGGCAGAGGGTGGGGCTGCAACAATTTATGCCACAGGTTACCGAGGAGACGAAACCTACTGGAACTATGATATGATTCAATTTGACCAATATACCGGGAAGTTACTTCATCGGAAAAATCAATCAGAAAAAAATGCAGGAGAGGTCGTTATCGGTATGAACTATGATATCCATGTAGGCGCAGTTTTAGGTCTGCCCGGAAAGATTCTGGCGTTTTTTGCCAGCTTTATTGCAGCAAGCTTACCCATTACCGGGTTCATCATCTGGTGGGGCAAAAAGAAAAAAAAGAAAAATCCCGTAACAGCGGATAATTAAATCCAAACCTATAATCACTATAAAATGAAAATTTTAAACTTAATCTTGATGCTAACAGGCCTGGCAAGCCTTAGCGTTAATGCTCAAACAAAATTGGAGCAAGATAGAAAGGCCATTAAGTCTTTGGCCGGTTTTTATAAAGTTAATTTCAACTATGCAGAAATTACTGCCCCAGATACGGCCTATAAATTCAGTAAACCCTACAGAAGTCATGGAAATGAATGGGCAGAAATCATTGTTGATGAGCCAAAGCGAATCGTTATTCAACACATGCTGGCAATAGATGATAGCACAGTGATCAAACACTGGCGCCAGGACTGGACTTACGAGGATACAGATTTAATGCTTTACACTCAGGATAATGCCTGGAAGAAAGCCAACCTGACCGCAGCAGATGTAAAGGGCAAATGGACACAAAAAGTATATCAGGTTGATGATAGTCCACGTTATCAGGGTTACGGCACATGGAGCCATGTTGGTGGTCATGATGCCTGGCAAAGTGAAACGGATTCGCCTCTACCAAGAAGAGAATCAACTACCCGAAATGATTACAATGTATTAAATCGTGGCAGCAGAATTACCCTTACTAAAGAGGGCTGGATGTTTGAACAAGACAACAAAAAAGTTATCCGTACCCCTCAGGGTGATAAACTTTTAGCTATTGAAAAAGGCTATGAAGAGTTCACCAAAATTGCACCTGAAAAATTTGCTTTTGCGCAAAAATGGTGGGCCAGCCAGGCCAAATATTGGGCAGATGTTCGTTCGGTATGGGCAGACGTGATTGCAGGCAATAACAACCTAAAAGTTCAGACCAAAACCAATGGTAAGTTACTTTATGAGGTACTTTTCGCCTTAGGAGACCAATCGGTTAAAGAAAAATGGACAACCGCACAAAACAAGGAAAAGGTTAAAGCAAGTCTTCAGCCTTACCTGGTAAAATAAATAGTAGTTTGTTAATAGGAGGATGGTTAGTTGCGAAAGCAGCTGACCATTTTTTTTATCCCTAGTCCGTGGCTCAGGGACCGGTTAACTCAGCTTCGTGGCTATTAAGCTTTCACAATGAAGCCTAAAAAAACAAAACACTATATTAGATTTCTTTATCATGAAAAAACTCATTTTAATACTCCTCATGCTGCCTGCATATTGTCTTGCGCAAGATTCGGTCTATGTACGTAAAACCATCAATAAGTTAACTTCAACAGCACTTTGGGGAAGAGGGTACACCAGGGATGGGATGAAAAAAGCGGCTGAATTTATCGCATCCGAATATCAAAAAATAGGCATACAGCCTATGGGTAATGGCTACTTCCAAACTTTCAACTTCCCCGTTAACACCTTTCCAGGTGAAATGAGTGTAGAAATCAACAGCAAAAAATTAATCCCTGGTCAGGATTTTATTGTTAACAATGAAAGCAGGGGATTAAAAGGTAAATTTATACTCAGGCAAATCGACAGCTTAAATTATGAGGGCAATGGGGGCCTTAAAGTTAACCTAAAAGATAAGCTCACCTGGTCTGTTGCAACCGAAAGCCGTCCAGGCCTAACTATCCAACTAAATAAAAAATCGCTTACCGCGCTTCCCGGCGAAATCAAAGTAAATATTGAGAATCAATTCATCAGTAATTTCGAGGCAGCAAACATAAGTGGATTTATTAAAGGAACCCAACATCCCGATTCATTGTTAATCATTACTGCGCACTATGATCACCTGGGAGGAATGGGTAGCAAAACTTATTTTCCCGGAGCCAATGACAATGCCGCAGGCGTGGCTACGCTCTTAAGCCTGGCTAAATATTATGCAATAAATCCTCCACCCTATTCCGTCGGATTTATTTGCTTTGCGGCCGAGGAAGCAGGGCTTATCGGATCGCACTATTTTACCGAAAACCCTCTGATGCCACTTTCAAACATCAAATTTTTACTCAACCTCGACCTGGTTGGAACAGGTGATGCCGGAATGACCGTTGTAAATGCAAGTGTATATCCCAAAGCTTTTAATCAGCTTAACGAAATCAATAATGCGCATCACTACATCAGCAAGATTAATTCAAGGGGCAAAGCGGCCAATAGCGATCATTATTTTTTTACCGAAAAAGGTGTTCCGGCTTTTTTTATCTATACACAGGGAGGCCCTTCCGCTTACCATGACATTTTTGACCAGCCAGAAGCTCTTCCGTTAACAGAATATAACGACCTGTTTAAATTAATTGTTGGTTTCTGTAAAACTCAAATGGAATAATATTTTCCCTACAAGAATAAATCTGCCAACAACTGATAAGATTTGATCCTATCTTCAAAATGTTCTGTAATGGTTACAGCCATTAACTCATCTACATCATAGTCTGCGGCCAATTGCGTTAGCCGTGATTTTACAATATCTGGCGTTCCGTAAATCATCCGCGGTTTATTGGCTTTAATCCGTTCCTGTTCAGCAAAATTATAGCTGATATCCTTAATATCTTCATAACCTGTTGAAGTTAGGCCTCCACCCTTTTCCAGCTGCAAAAACCGATAACTCATCAGTGCCTCCTGTTGCATCACCTTTTCTTCGTCTTCAGAACAGAAAACAAACAGGGCAACATTCTCCTGGGGCGCTTCCAGATCAACCGAAGGTTTAAAATGGTCCCGGTAATATTGAACAGCCTGAGGACCGCCATGTGGGTTGATAAAGTGCGCAAAAGAAAAGCCCATCCCAAAATGAGCGGCAAACATGGCACTTTGACCGCTGCTGCTCAACAGCCATTGCGCAGGAACAGTTTCGGCAATGGGAATGGCCTTTATTTTGGCCTGAATACCTCCATCAGAAGTATCGTGAAGATAGTGTTGTAATTGAACCAATTGTTCTGCAAAATCCTGTTCACTCCAGTTGTTGGATGGATTAAGCATCGAAGCGGTAATGCGGTCTGTTCCCGGTGCCCTGCCCATGCCCAGGTCGATACGTCCGGGATGCAGCACTTCCAGCAGGCGAAAACTTTCGGCAACCTTTAATGCGCTGTGATTAGGCAACATAATGCCGCCAGAACCAATGCGCAGCGTTTGCGTGTGATTAGCGAGATGGGCAATCAAAACTTCGGGTGTAGAGCCCGCTAAACTTGTAGCATTATGATGTTCTGAAACCCAAAAACGATGGTAGCCTAATCGCTCTGTTTCCTGAGCGAGTAAAGTTGTTTCTTCAATTGCCCTGCGGGCATTTACGCCTTTACGCACAGGCGATTGATCCAGTACACTTAATTTAATCTTTTTACTCATATCTTGTTGAACAAATTTATGAGCCTTGAGATTTAATTAATACTGATTATTGCCTTTATGACTTTGATATTATTGCGCTAAAGTTAATTTGACTAAATACTGATCTTCACCATCATCAAAAATGATTTCACTCTCCCAGCCTGTTTCTTTGGCTAGCGTTTTTATGGTTTTTTCATCCACATAAATCCAGTTAAACCAATTACCTTTCTCTCCCTTATATTCATATTGGTAAGAAACCTCTCCATAATATTGATTAAGGGGCTTGGGGGTATCTTCATATAGATAAGCGATATCTGAAGTATCAAATATAAGTTGACCGCCAGGGTTTAAAAGGTTTTTAATATTAACTAAAAAGTCTTTGAAACCTGGTAAAGTTCCGGTTAAACCAATCCCATTCATCAACAACAAAATGGTGTCAAACTTTTCCTGATAACTAAATATATCCTGAACAAAAGCTTTTTTCACACCCCGGTCCTTCATGATGCTTACTGCAGCCTCCGAAATATCAATGGCAGTAACGTCAATATTAAAGGCTTGTAATAATAAAGCATGACTTCCAACCCCTGCTCCAATATCCAGCACTTTACCGGTGCACATGTGCAGTGCCTGTAATTCCAGGACGGGCATATCTTCATCATCCCTAAAGAAAAATTCTACAGGCATTTCTTCTGGTTCTCCATAAGAATTGTGCAACCAAAGCGTATCTGCTTCGCCTGTTCTGTATACATCGGTCAAAGCCTTACCAAAAACGTCCATGCAGCAAAGATAAGGAACAGGTAGCAGAAAAGTAGTTAGTACGGAGTACTTAGTATTTAGACATTGTGCCTAACATGGTCAGTGTTGATACTTTTTCAAGTAGTTGGTACCTAGTCGTTAGTATTTAGACAGCAGGGCGGCAGTCTTGATACTTTCTACTTTCTACTTTCTCCCTACACCCCTACAAAACCTCAAACTCCTGATGATATTCCGGAATAGCCACATGCTTAAATCCATGATCTTTTAACCGGGTGGCAAAATTTTGCTGTACATCGTACTCCCCATGAACCAAAAAGAGTTGTTTCACTTTGGCCGGATCCTGACAAGATAAAAACTGTAGCAAATCTTCATAATCGCCATGTGCGCTCATCGATTTAATCGAGCGAACCTCTGCCTTTACCTCATAATCTTCTCTAAAGATATCAACTACCTTTTGCCCTGCAATCAGTCGACCGCCCAAAGAAGAAGGCTCACAATAGCCCACCATCAAAATGGTGTTTTTGGAGTTGCTGATGTTATTACGAATGTGATGTTTTACCCGCCCTGCTTCTGCCATTCCCGATGCGGAGATGATGACACAAGGTCGAGGATCATTATTGAGTGCCTTTGATTCTTCTAAACTTTCGATAAACCGAAGCCCTTTGAATGCAAAAACATCATGATCTATTTTTAATGTTTCTTTCACACCATTATTATAAACCTCTGGGTGACTTTTTAAAATCTCAGTAGCCTTTGATGATAGGGGGCTATCTACATAATAAGCTACATCAGGAAGTTTACCTTTAAGTTCCAATCCATTTAAGGCATATAGCAACTCCTGGGTTCTGCCAACACTAAATGCCGGGATAATCACTTTACCCTTTTTTATTTTGCAGGTATTTTGAATGATCTCCAGAAGCATATCTTCAATAGGATCCAGATCTTTGTGAAGGGAATCTCCATAGGTTGATTCCATAATGATATAATCTGCCTGAGCAAATTGCTGTGGGCTTTTCAAGAGCAAATCCCCATAGCGGCCAACATCACCGGAAAAGGTAACCTTAATCTGTTTTCCTTCTTCTGTAATGGTTAAATGTACTGCTGCACTGCCTAAAATATGACCCGCATCGGTAAATTTGAGGCGAATACCAGGTTCAATTTCAAAATCCTCCTCGTATGCTACAATTTTCATTTGGCTTACAGCCTTCACAACATCATCGTCTGTATACAAAGGTTCTTCAGGTTGTTCTCCATCACGGAGGTGGCGGTTAGCAAACTCTGCATCCTGCATTTGAATTTTTGCAGAATCCATCATTAAAATACGGGCGAGATCCATGGTAGCGGCCGTGCAGAATATCTTTCCACTAAAACCATCGGCTACTAATTTGGGTAACAATCCACAATGATCAATATGGGCATGAGACAATACCAGATAGGTTACTTTGTGGGGATCAAAACCAAAATAATCATTTAGTTTTTCTGTAACAGCCCCCATTCCCTGAAAGAGGCCACAATCTAGTAATATTTGAGTATTATTTTTTAGGGTAATGAGGTGCTTGCTTCCCGTAACTGTACGGGCGGCACCATGAAAAGCAATCTTCATTTAATGGCGGTTAGAAATATAGAGAATAAAAATGCCGGATATTTCCGGCACTTCCAATTCTTTATGCATTTATTTCTGCTATTTTATCTTTAACCTTATCTGCCACACCTGAGGCCTTGTCTGCAATACCTGCAAGTTTTTCTTTAGACGCATCTAAAATTCCAGCCAACCAATCTGAAACTTTTCCTTTAATCTCACTGGAAGAATCTGAAGATAATGCCAATGCAATGGTTGCTCCAAGTGCAGCTCCTGCCAGTACGCCTACTATAATTTTTGTTTCCTTTTTCATAATAAATGATTTTAAATGGTAATTCAATTAACACTTGATTATTTTATCTGAGCAATACCTGATTGATGATACAACAACTTTAGTTTGTCAACATTAATAACATAAATTTGCCACAGCTGTTTTATTTTTTACAACATTCAAGCCAAAATACATGAAAAACGTCTTTTTTATCGATTTAGATAATACCATTTATTTTACGAAACCCAACGAGAAACAGTTAATGAGCGGTTTATATTCACTTTTAGAAACAGAAGATTTAGGAATTACGCCAGAGCAATACCTTTTGGCAAAAGCAGATATGCTGAGGATTCCGTTCCAAAAAGTAGCCAGCAAGTATGGCTTTAAGCAAAGCGCTATAGATCATGCAATTGCGTATCTTAAAAACGGTGAAGTAACTGAACCGCTTTCACCCGGAGAAGATTATCATTATATTAAAAAGCTAAAAGGAAGAAAGTTTATCGTTACCGCTGGATTTTTAAAGAAGCAAACCACCAAAGTAAAAATGCTGGGCATAGCCGATGATTTTGAAGCAGTGTATGTTGTAGATGCAAGCACATCCAACGAAAGCAAAAGAGACGCTTTTAAAGCCCTTATAACAAAACATGGGTTTAACCCGGATGATATTCTCGTAATAGGTGATGATGCAGAATCAGAAATTAAATTTGGCCTTGAATTAGGCCT
Organism: Pedobacter sp.; assembly: GCF_965279535.1. Lineage (NCBI taxonomy): Bacteria > Pseudomonadati > Bacteroidota > Sphingobacteriia > Sphingobacteriales > Sphingobacteriaceae > Pedobacter > Pedobacter sp. Next base: position 3,537,478 of record NZ_OZ257244.1, on the reverse strand, counting down.
TTCTACCTTTCTCCTGGATCCTGAAAACAGATACCCAAATGCAGAATCAACCTTTAGGGCCAAAGATTTAAAACAACTGTTAAAAGCAGCAGGCCAGTAAATAAAAAAGTCCCGATTTTCATCGGGACTTCCTTAATTATCCTCTTCCGCCTCTTGAAGATCTTCCTCCTTCAGAATTTCCTCTTTCAGCACCACCTCTGTTTTGTTGTTGAGGGGCTTCCATCCTTCTTTGCTCCTGGCGTTGTTGCATTTGTTGTTGCTGTTGTGCCCTTTGCTGCTGTGCCTGCGCTTCTCGCTGTTGTTGCGCTTGCTGACGTTGCTGATCTTGTTGCGCACGTTGCTGCTGCATTTGCTCGTTATTACGCTGAGCTCTCTGCTGTTCCATTTGCTGACGTTGCTCCTGTGCCTGTGCATTACGTTGTTGTTGCATCTGCTCATTACGTTGGGCTCTTTGCTGCTCAGCCTGTGCAGACCGCTGCTGTTCTACCTGTTGCTGGCGTTGTTGCATTTGCGCATCACGCTGATTACGCTGCTGCTCCTGGCTCACCCGATCTTGCTGTGAACGTTCAAAACGTTGCGCCTGCTGTTCACGTTGTTGCTGACCGCGTTCAGTATTACTTCCTTGTCTGTTTCTCCAATCCGAACTGTTATTCTGACCTGAAGATTGTGGTCTGCCATTCGCATCTCTGTTAAATCTATCGTCTCGGTTAGCTGATTGGTTATTACCACGATTACTATTAGGCTCATTGCCTCTGTTCGGTTGCCCTACGGTACGATCAGGACGTGTTCCAAACCTGTTATCGTTTCCATTGTTGCCTCTGTTATCACGATTGGCCATGCTTTCTCTTCCGTTTCTGGTAAAGCCTGCATTTCCACGATCAAACTTTTTAGGTGCTGCACTGCGATTATCTACATTACGCTCTGCTCTTGGTCTGTAAATAGATACCTCACGACCACCAACCCTGCTTGCGCCTGGTCTGTTACTTTGCGAGAATCGGTACACCCTTACATCACGATTAGTTGCGCGTCTGATATCTTCTGCCCTCGGACCTCCATAATAAGTTCTTCTGTTATATACATAAGTATTATTGATGATGGTGGTATTGCGGATGTAAACATTATTCCTTCCATAATCATATCTCGGGAAAGTATTTACATAAATGTTCGCCTGAGGGATAAAATTCCAGCAATAATCAGGAACTACATACCTTCTGCCAAAACTGATGTTGATGCTGATACTAGGTGCCATAGGTGCCCAGCCATAATAACCATCTCCGCTTCTCCAATCTACCCATGCCGGACCCCAATTAGTATCTGGCAACCAAATCCATTGTCTGTAACTATTATATACCCAACGCCCGTAGTGGAAAGGAGCCCAGCCCCAGTCGTAGTTCGAAACCCAGGTATTTCCGTATTCAGTCATTACCCATCTTCCATTTGTATAATAAGGGCGAAAATCTGCCTGATTTACATCTGGCCGCCAAACATATCCGTACTGAGGATCCTGAATCCAGGTTCCATAAGGCGAAAGTTCATCGTAAAAAGTTTGAAGAGAGACATTGCCATCATTGTAATATTCATCATCCTGATAGCTGTCAGGGTAGTCTTGCGCCCTGACCAAGGTTGTGGTTCCGGCAAGGAGCGCAAAAAGCCCCAGCACAAGTGCCGATTTTTTCAGTGTTTTCATTTGTGTGTTTTTTATATTAACCTAACATTGTGTGTGTATCAATTAGAGAACCAAAACCATTTAAGGTTTAATATGCTTGCATAGTTTTTTTGGTTTTCCTTAAAATATTGCCTCCCAGGGCATATTTAACTCTTATTTAACGTTTTGCGGCTGATATAATTGTGCAGAAAAGCAGTCATATAAAAATAAAATTTGCTACACCTTGCCATAGAAAAGAGATTATACTGCCACAACCTTAAACTTTAAAACTTAAATTCTATTAATTGTCAGTATTTTTACCCCATGCAAAACGGCACCTTATATCTTATTCCTGTTCCTTTAGCTGAAGAAGCAGCACATAAAACTTTTACTCCTTATTTGGTAGATACCATTAACCAAATTGACACTTATATTGTTGAAAACAGCAAAACTGCCAGGAAATTTTTAAAAGAAGCAGGGTTAAAAACACCTCAAAAAGATCTGATTGTTCATGATTATGGTAAACATAACCGCAACAACCTTGCGCCTTTCTTTAATGAACTTAGCCATGGAAAAGATGTAGGTTTAATGAGTGAGGCCGGATGTCCCGGAGTTGCTGATCCGGGGGCAGAGATTGTTGCCGAGGCTCATAAGAGAGGTATAAAAGTAGTTCCGCTAGTGGGCCCAAGTTCTATTTTACTGGCTTTAATGGCATCAGGCTTCAACGGCCAGAGTTTTACCTTTTGGGGATACCTTCCTATCGACAAGGAACAACGCAGCAAGCGCATTAAAGATTTAGAGGTATCGGCCACCCGCTATAAACAAACACAGTTGTTTATTGAAACACCTTTTAGAAACAATCAGCTTTTAGAAGAAATTTTAAAAAGCTGTAAGCCCAATACCCAGCTTTGTATAGCCTGCAATATCACGGCGACAGACGAGTTTATCAAAACACAAAGCATTGCACAATGGCGCAAAGAAGAGATAGATTTACATAAAAAGCCAACGATTTTCCTGCTTTCTTAAATCATGGACAAGCCTTTGATACTTCAGGTAAGTACGGATATCCGGCTGGAATTAATTAACGAGCATCATGCCGAGGATTTATTTACCTGTATTGATGCCAATAGAGCCCACCTGGCGCAGTTTTTACCTTGGGTTGGGTTTATGAATGTAGTAGCAGATGTTTCGGCTTACATTCAAACTTGTAAAAAGCTCCAGGAAGAAGATAAGGAGATTAGCTTTGTTATTATTTATCAAAACAAGCTTGCAGGCAGAATTGGCTTACATCACATTCAAACGGCCAATCGCAGTGCTGCAATCGGTTATTGGCTAGCTAAAACTGCGGTTGGTAAAGGTATTATGCTCAATTCATGCAAAAAACTTATTGATTATGGCTTTGGTGCGATGGCTTTAAACCGGATTGAAATTAAGGCTGCAACACAAAACCTGAGCAGCCAGGCTATCCCTGAGAAATTAAATTTTATTAAAGAGGGGATTATGAGACAAGCTGAAGTAGTTAACAATAACTTTCTTGACCTGGTACTTTATTCCATGTTGAGGGAAGAGTGGCAGGAGAGACAATCCTTGCAAAATCTTTAAAGATATACCAACGTCCCTTCAAAAAGAAATGATACCGGCTACCGATACATGCCCTTGCCATCGATAAATTCAATCACTTTATCTGGCAGGAAAAACTGAACATTCTTTTTTTCCTTTATCGCTTTGCGGATAAAGGTTGAAGATATTTCCATTAAAGGGGTTTGAGTAAAAGTTATAGCAGGATGGTTTTCCCAGTCACTTACATCTGCCCCCGGCCGCGGGTAAACATAAATCTGGTAGTTTTTGAGTAACACCTCATAGTTCTTCCATTTTTTTAATGACACCAGGTTATCAGCGCCCATAATTAAAATAAACTCCCTGTCTGGGTATTTCTCATGCAGATGCGCGAGGGTATCAATGGTGTAAGACGGTTGAGGTAGTGTGAATTCAATGTCGCTTACGCGGATATGTTCGGTATTTTCGGTAGCCAGCCTAGCCATTTCAAGGCGGTCGTACATATTCGTTAAGCCTTTTTTATCCTTTAGTGGATTATGTGGCGAAACCACCAGCCAAACTTCCTCAAGCGCTGTATAATTGGCCAGGTAATTGGCCATAATTAAATGTCCGGTGTGTATAGGGTTATATGAACCAAAGAAGAGGCCTGTTTTCAGTTTACGGTTTTCAGTTATCATTTAGCAGTTTCTAACTAGCGATCGAAAATTACAAAGAACCATATTTTTCAGGATTATTCATCATGTGATTGAGTAATTTCCCAACTTCGTCACATTGATCTGTAAGCTTAGCATATTGATCTACCGTTATATAATTACATGCTAATGCAAACTTCAACCAACCCTTAGTTTCACTATTCTCCATATCACTATCAGAGAGTTTACTGATAAAATGTGCTTTATATCTGCGTTTTCTATAGGCTTCAATTAAGCAAATATTAGTAGATCGAGACGACCTTCTTATTTGATCAGTAAGCGAATACATTTCTTCTTTTGGAAAAAATTTACTCATTTCAAATATTTCCATGGCCAATTGAAATGATTTCTTATAGGCTAATAAATCAAAAAAATCTCCCATTAGAATTGTTCATTACTGTTGGAACCGTTTGCTGTTTAGGACGCTAGCTAAACTGTAAATTGTTAACTAAAAACTGCTATCTGGCAAGAAAATCTGCCACAAGCTTCTCGGCTTCGGCGCAGGCTATATCGAGTTCGAAATTTTTCAATACCACATCGAATTTATCTGCGTATTGAAGTTCCTTTTCTGCCTTAGCAAAACGTTCCTGCAATTTAGCGGCACTATCTGTTCCACGACCAGATAAGCGTTCTTTCAATACTTCCAATGAAGGAGGTTGGACAAAAATAGCTAAAGCATCATCTTCATACTTTCTCTTTAAGCGCAGACCACCTTCCACATCAATATCAAAAATAACATGTTTGTCTGCATCCCATATGCGTTGAATTTCTGAACGTAGCGTACCATAAAAAGTACCGTTATAAACTTCTTCAAACTCTACAAAATCATGTTGCGATACACGATGTAAGAATTCTTCCTTGGAGATAAAGTAATAATCCTTTTTATGTTCTTCAGTACCTCTACTTTCACGGGTAGTAGCTGAAATAGAGAAGCTTAATTCAGGAAACTTTTTTAAAAGGTGTTGCACAATAGTGGTTTTACCTGCTCCTGATGGTGCTGAAAATATAATTAATTTGCCTTGCTTCATTTGAGCTGCTATAATACGTTTAGTAATTGTTCCTTAATTTTTTCTAACTCTTCTTTCATTCCCACAACGAACTGCTGCATCTGCGCATCATTTGCTTTAGCTCCCATTGTATTGATTTCTCTGCCAATCTCCTGCGAAATAAAACCCATTTTCTTTCCATTCGCTTCTTTACTATCTAAAGTCTGCAAGAAATAATCGCAGTGACTTTTAAGCCTGGTTTTTTCTTCAGTGATATCGATTTTATCAATGTAATAGATCAATTCCTGCTCGAAACGGTTTTGATCAATATTTACCTTCCCTACTGCATCATCTAAAAATTGGGCAAATTTTTCGCGAATTGCTACAATCCTTCTCGGTTCAAGCGCTTCTACTGATTTGAAATAACCCAGGATATTGTTGATGCGAAGGGCAAGATCTGCTTTTAAAACCTTGCCTTCATCCTCTCTGAATTGATTGAAGTTGTTTAAGGCCTGGGTAAATACTTTAAAAAGATGGTTCCACTCATCTTCGCTAACACTTTCCTCTTTGTAATTAATTACATCAGGAAAGGTTAATGCAGTTTGTAAAAGATTACTGCTATTTGCATTTAATGAATCGTTAACAGCTATTAACTGATTATAATAGTGATTTAATAAGGCTGTATTGATGGTAGCTCCGGTAACCTCTCCCCCGTTTCTTTCAACAGTGATGTTTAAGCTTACTTTACCTCTTTCGATGTCTTTGCTACAGATATTTCTAATGATCAGTTCCTTCTCAGAAAAAGCCTTAGGGAATTTTAAATTCAGCTCCAGAAACTTACTGTTGAGCGATTTGATTTCGACACTATACTTTGCATTTGCGTAATCGGCTGTTGCTAAGCCGTATCCCGTCATGGATTTAATCATGCGCAAAGGTAAGAAAAATTAGCGAACAGTTTTTAGTCGTTCCCAACCGCTGCAGTACTGTCTTTGAGCAAAGCTGTTATAGAATTGAAGGCCTGGTTTTTTAACCTTTCTAAATCTCCAGACTCCAGACCATTTACTTCTATAGCCTGCCCAAATACTGTTTTAATGACCCCAGGTTTTAATAGCAAGGGATTTTTACGGGGCAAATGCTCCCCGCTGTTGAGAATGGCAAAAGGCATAATAGGAGTTTGCGTTTCTATGGCCAGTCTGAAAGCGCCATCAAAAAAAGGCGCCAGGAGCTGATCGGTTTTATTCATTGTTCCCTCGGGGAATATTAAAATTGATTGTCCTTCAGATAAATCTTTTCTTAGCGCTACTACCGACTGGTCTCTGCTTTCCCTGCTGCTTCTATCAATCATCACCACCAAGCGTTTATAAATCCAGCCAAAAACCGGAATTTTTAGCATCTCAATCTTGCCTAAGGGTCTAAAAGCCTGTGGAATACAGATGACGATGGCAACGGCATCTAAAAAAGAGCGGTGGTTGCCTACATAAATATAGGCTTTACTGGTATCAATACCCTTTCTACCCCTGCTGCTAAACCATAAGAAAGTGGATAAACTAAAGCCCCAGGCCCAAAATTTAAGAAAAAAGAAGGCTGTTCTCCTCCCAGTCTTCTCCTTAAATAAGGCTGTACTTAAAATAATAAAAGGGCATACCAGTATCATCAACACGAAAAATATGATGGCCGAATACAACAAATAAATTAACCCAACAAACTTTCTCATCTGTATTAACGTTTTTTTAACAACATACACCGTTAACAATTGTTAATTTTACAAAAAATATCTTACAACTGATGAAAGCCCTCAACCTATTTTCCTGCATTTTTATTGCCTTAATTTGTTTGAGTTCTGCGGCCTGGAGTCAGGATTTTATTGTTAAAGGCGTAGTGATTGAGCGAGGTTCGAACATTAGAGTGGCCTTAGCAGAAATCACCAATATGCGCAGCAAAATCGGTGTTGGCAGTAATGACATGGGTATGTTTCAGCTGAGAGCTAAAGTTGGCGATACGCTTTATATAGCCAAAAGAAATTTAATCGACCAGCAGGTGGTAGTAAAAGGCGAGCAGGATTTAATTATATACCTCATCAGAGCAACAACCACCCTCGACGAAGTGACCATCAGAGGCAATACCAAACAGCAGGATCTGGCTGAAATTAAACAGGAATTCAAAAACAAAGGGGTTTACAACGGCGGTAAAACCAAATTCCTTTCTGCCTTTTTCCAACCTTTAAATGCCTTGTACAACCTCTTGGGCAAAGATCCTAAAAATGCAAGGCGATTTGGCCGATATGCCGATAATGAAATCAAGCAAAGCCAGATTGATCAGTATTTTAACGGAACAATTATCCAGAACAATACCGATTTAAGGGGCAAAGACCTGGAGACTTACATGCTCAACTGCAGACCCGAGTACGATAAGGCACAATACTGGAGCAGCTACGATTACATTAAATACATCAAAGAATCTTCGAAGAAATTTACAGATACACTGGGAAAGGGGAAGTAGTGGGGAGTTTTGAGTTTAGAGTAGGGAGTTTGGAGTAGGGAGTTCTGGGCGCATAACCCAGCTAAGCGCCTTGTAGTCGACAGCTAAACAACTCAACAATTAACCGATTAAACAATCAGTGGGGAGTTTGGAGTAGGGAGTTTAGAGTGGGGAGTTCTGGGCGCATAACCCAGCTAAGCGCCTTGATAGTCGACAGCTAAACCATTCAGCAATTAAACAGTTAAACAATCAGCGGGGAGTTTTGATTTGGAGCTTGGAGTAGGGAGTTCTGGGCGCATAACCCAGCTAAGCGCTTTGTAGTCGACAGCTAAACAACTCAACAATTAACCAGTTGAGCAATTAAACAACAAACTCTAGATGCTCAATGCTTCACAAGCTTTCTCTGCTGCCAGTTTCTCTGCGTTTTTCTTGTTGTAATCGCGACCTGTTCCATGTTTTTCGCCATCTACAATTGCACTGATGGTAAACAGCTTGGCACTTTCTCCCTCATCGTTCTGCACCAATTCAAACATCACATCTTTACCATGGCGCTGGCACCATTCAATCAGTTTACTTTTGAAATTGGTTTCGGTAAGTTCGAGGGTATGAATATCAATGTGTGGCTTAACAATTCTGCGCAGTAAAAACTCTTTGGTAAAGTTGTAACCCTTATCCAGATAGATGGCACCTACAATGGCCTCAAAAGCATCGCCCAACATAGAATTATGTTTGGTTTGAACGCTTACCGATCTTTGATCAAACTGAATCATTTTATCAAAACCGATTTTCTTTGCCAGTTGATTCAGGTTTGCCCGGTTTACAATTTTAGAGCGCATTTCGGTTAAAAAACCCTCTTCCTTATAGGGATAGTGTTTAAAAAGTAACTCTGCAATAACAGAGCCTAATACCGCATCACCTAAAAATTCGAGTCTTTCATTGCTACTGCGACTACCATTTTTTAAGACTTTAGCTACTGAGCGATGCCTGAACGCCATTTTATAAAGCGCAACATTGCCCGGAACAAAGCCCAAAATGTTTTTCAGCTTTTTTACAAACTCCTTTTCAGGAGAAATATAAAGTTTATATAATCTAAATATCGGCATTAAATAAATAACACAATTAGCGGCTAATGAGCATATTTAACTAAGTTATCTATTTTTAGTCAGCATACAAAATTATAAAGCAAGCACTGAAATTAATCTTCGTATTTTTTGAAAATTACCGAAGCGTTGTGCCCTCCGAAACCGAAAGTATTGCTTAACGCTGCCCTAACTGTACGTTTTTGAGCTTTGTTGAACGTAAAATTCAATTTTGGATCAAATGCAGGATCATCTGTAAAGTGATTGATTGTTGGAGGAACAATATCATTTTGTACAGAAAGAATTGCGGCAATTGCCTCAATTGCTCCAGCTGCCCCTAATAAGTGGCCTGTCATAGATTTTGTTGAGCTGATGTTCAGTTTATAAGCATCCTCACCGAATAAATCTGCAATGGCTTTGGTTTCACTAATATCACCCAATGGTGTAGAGGTACCATGAACATTGATATAATCGATATCGGCAGTAGTTAAACCTGCATCTCTTAAAGCGTTAGACATAACCATTTTAGCACCTAAACCCTCAGGGTGTGGAGCTGTGATGTGATTGGCATCTGCGCTCATCCCCCCGCCTACAAGTTCAGCATAAATTTTTGCTCCCCTTGCTTTAGCGTGTTCAAGTTCTTCTAAAATAATTGTTCCGGCGCCTTCACCAGCAACAAATCCATCACGGTCTTTATCAAACGGACGTGAAGCTGTGGTTGGATCGTCGTTACGTGTAGATAATGCATGCATGGCATTAAAACCACCCATACCTGCTTCATTGATGATCGCTTCAGAACCACCACTGATGATCACATCAGCCATACCCAAGCGGATATAGTTGAATGCATCAATCATGGCATTGGTTGAAGAAGCACATGCCGAAACAGTTGCAAAATTTGGCCCACGTAAGCCGTATTTGATCGAGATATGCCCGGGAGCGATATCAATAATCATTTTAGGAATAAAAAATGGATTGTATCTTGGCGTACCATCTCCTTTAGCGAAATTGGAAATTTCATCTAAAAAAGTTTTCAATCCACCTATGCCTGCACCCCAGATTACGCCGATACGGTTGGTATCCAGATTTGTAAAATCAAATCCACCATCCTTTACCGCCTCCTCTGTAGCTACAAGAGCATATTGTACAAACGGATCAAGCTTACGGGCTTCTTTTTTCTCCAAAAAGTCTTCTGGATTAAAGTTTTTTACCTCACAAGCGAATTTGGTCTTGAACTTTTCAGTGTCAAAACCTTTAATAGGAGCGGCGCCGCTCACTCCGTTAGTCAACCCTTCCCAAAAATCAGGAACATTATTGCCTATAGGAGTGAGCGCACCCAAACCTGTTACTACTACTCTTTTTAATTCCATTTATACTGAAAAAGCGTACTTTCTATTTAACGTTTTTTTCCAAATAAGCGATTGCTTGACCAACTGTACCGATGGTTTCAGCCTGATCATCAGGAATGGCTACATTAAATTCTTTTTCAAATTCCATAATTAATTCTACGGTATCTAAAGAATCTGCACCCAAATCGTTGGTGAATGAAGCCTCTGGTGTAACTTCGCTTTCATCAACACCTAGTTTTTCTACGATAATAGCCTTTACTCTTGAAGCAATATCAGACATAATTTTATAATTTAATGGTTAAATAATTCTGTGCAAAGAAAAATAAATTCTTACAATTTTCAAATGTTTTTATTTCGACACGTATTTTTGGCATCATAATAACACAACGAATATAGAATTAGTTTTTTAATTTCGTTCTGTTTAAAATTTATTTTGCCTTGAATAAAACTTACCTAAAATTAACCTTAGACCTTGATTTTATATTAATTGCGATCACAGCGCCCTTAAAAGACTATGTATTGTGCCACAAAATTAATACGAGATTAAATACAGAGTTTGAGAAAGTAGAGGATCATGAAATATTTTTTAATATTGATGAACCGGCCTGGTCTTTCTCTAAATATTATTTTTTTGTAGAGCAAGGTGAGGTAGAATATTATTTAATTAGCAACAGAAGTAGCGATGGCCTCCTGATTCCTGAAATGTCTAACGTGGATTTTTTCATTATTATCAGAGAATTTATTGACAAAGAAGACCTTAATTATTTAATTGCCGGACTAAACAAACTACCTGATATACAGGTAGCTGCAAGGATAGAACCTACCAAATTGAAGAGCAGGGAAAATTTGGTAATATAAAAATTATATACTTGGTGTATTAATTACACTATATTTGAGGGTTATAAACAACGAACAGAAGAACAAAATATATAAAAATTGATGTAGTTTAATTACTTTAGATAGTGAATTAGCGACGAATAAACTACATTGCTAAAAATCAATTATTAAATGAAACCTTTTCATTCCAGAACCAAAATTGTTGCCACACTTGGGCCAGCATCGGCAAAACCTGATGTATTATACAGTATGTTTAACGCAGGTTTAGATGTTTGCCGGTTAAATTTTTCACATGGTTCACAAGCAGATCACCAGGCGGTTTTAGATACCATTCGCGATCTTAATAAAAAATACGATTATAATGTTGGGATCCTTGCCGATTTACAAGGGCCTAAAATCCGTATCGGACTTGTTAAAGAAGGTGGCATCAACCTGATTAACGGAAGCAAAACAATTATTACCACCAACGAGTGCATCGGTAACGAAGAGCGCATTTATATCACCTACCAAAACTTCCCTCAGGATGTTCAGGCCGGAGAAATCATTCTTTTAGATGATGGAAAGCTTCAGATGAAAGTTTTATCTACCAACTTAAAAGATGAGGTAGTTTGCGAAGTGGTTCACGGAGGTATTTTAACCTCAAGAAAAGGTGTTAACCTTCCCAATACTAAAGTTTCAATCCCTTCATTAACTGCTGAGGACCGTGAAAATTTAGAATTTGTTTTAAAAAATGACGTAGAATGGATCGGTTTATCTTTCGTGCGTAAAGCTGAAGATATCATCGAGCTTAAAAAAATTATTGCAGAACGTGGTAAAACTGCCCGCGTGATTGCTAAAATTGAGAAACCAGAGGCTATTGCCAATATCGATGAGATTATTGCAGTTACTGATGGTGTAATGGTTGCCCGTGGAGACTTGGGTGTTGAGTGTCCGATGGAAGAAGTTCCATTGTTACAAAAAATGATCGTTCAAAAATGTAGAGCGGCTTCAAAACCAGTAATTATCGCTACCCAAATGTTAGAAAGCATGATTACTACCCCTCGCCCAACCCGTGCTGAGGTAAATGACGTAGCCAACTCTGTATTAGATGGTGCTGATGCTGTGATGCTTAGCGGTGAAACTTCGGTAGGTGAATTCCCGCTGATTGTTATTGAAACCATGCAGAAAATTATCCAAAATATTGAAGAGAATAATTATCCTTTCAATCCAGATAAATTCTTAAAACCAAAATCACCATCATTTTTGAGTGATGCGATTTGCGATTCGGCTTGTTTCCTTGCTAAACAAACTAATGCAGTAGGTATTGTATCCATGACTTTAAGTGGTTATACGGCTTTCGAAATTTCGAGCCACCGCCCTGAGGCATTGGTATTTATCTTTACCAGCAACAGAGAATTATTGAATACCGTTAGCTTACTTTGGGGCGTTAGAGGTTTCTATTACGATAAGTTTGAGAGCACTGATAACACCATTATCGAGGTAAACGATTTCTTAAAAAGCAAGAAATTAGTTAAGGCAGGCGACATTGTAATCAATACAGCAGCTATCCCAATGGAAGTTAAAGGAAAAACCAACATGTTGAAAATCACAGTTGTTGAGTAATCCGAACAAAAATAATTGATAAAAATGCCTGGGTTATGGCCCGGGCATTTTTGTTAACCAAATAAAAAATATATTTTTGCAACCCGCTCGGAGAGGTGTCAGAGTGGTCGATCGAGCACGCTTGGAAAGCGTGTGTACTGCAAGGTACCGCGGGTTCGAATCCCGCCCTCTCCGCTGAATTTGAAAAGGAGTCTGTAAAGGCTCCTTTTTCTATTTTAGGGCAATACGGTGACAAAAAAGGGCAACTCCTAAAGACCAGACATATCTCTGGGGTGATTTAAGCACCATTAGTAAGCTCCAATGGCTTTCCACATTTCACCTATAGATCGATGGCTTTTCATTCTGCAAATAACGGGGTTTCAAAGCCCTCTGGAGGTATTACTCGGGCCATTTGGATATCTCAACCTTCAAATTGCAAATGTTAAATCCTTGCCATTTTAATTGGATCTGCTCTATTTCTTAAACCACAACAACCCCTGTATAAGTACTCATTGCAATCTCCTGCCTATCATCCGAGATGAATGAAATCCAGGTGTGCAGTTCTATACCCTTTTCAACAACAGGGATTTCAATTGTTTCCATGCCATCAACTCTCCTCGCGCCACTTAATTTAAAGTAAGATTGCTGGTTTTTTATATCGTAAGCCATCACCATTACCTGATCTGTTTCCCTGATCCCGTTGGTACCTCCATTATTATCCCAACTGAAATGAAGGCCTGCATCATCCTTAGCCACTACTGGGTTTTCTGCTCCCATCAGGCTTCCAAATGTTAAACAAACCCTGGTACAATCAATATCGCCCCTGTCATCCAAAGCATGGAGCATATTGTACGATTTGGCTGCATTGTGGGCAGTCATCATCCGCAGTTTAGATTCGAGGTTGTACCCTACCCTAATGAAGGGAATTAAGGGTTTAAGAAAGTGTTGCATGTTTGAAAAAGCAGACCTGCAAGCCTTTTGCTGAAGCGTTCCTTTTTTATTTTTCCGACTGGGATGAGGTAAACTTCTCATTACCCATTTCCCGTTTAGCTCATAGCCTACTACGCTACCAACTTTTCCTGTGAAACCACCATTGATTCCGTTTTTAAATGTTGCCATAATTTTTTACGATTATGGGATGACTTATCCTAAGATAAAAAAAGAATATGATAAATGGAGTATTGAAGGAAAATTAGTTGGGGGTTCGGATGCAGTTTATTCGGATCTGTTTGTCATAAGTCCGAACAAAGTCCGTCTAAACCCCCTCGAAAATCCGTTTTAATCCTCTCTTGTTTTATCCTCAATAGTAAACCACAAGTGGGAATAAATTAAGCAGGTTGCCCTTCTGCCCAAGGCAAAGCACCTGCTAATCAGACTCATTTTTTCATTTTATTAACGCGCTTCTAAACGCCTAATATCTTAACTTAGCAATCATGCAAGCTTTAACCCTCAGCAAATCCCAGGCACGGAAAATAATTCTACAGGCGGCGGCTCTCTCCCAAAAAGCACCTTTTGGAACTGGCGTGGATGCTGTTGAACGGTTGATTGAACACCTCGGATTTTTACAACTGGACACCAATTCGGTAGTAGAACGCGCCCACCACCATGTTTTGGCCAGCCGCATACCTGATTACCAAACTGCTTATTTAACAGATCTGTGTGAAGACCTGGCTGTATTCGAGTATTTTTTTTCAGACTCGGGCTATATGCCTATGGCCGATCTGCGCTACACCTTGCCGGTGAAACAAAGTTTTGAGTCAAATCAAAAAACCTTAAGTCTACAGATCAGCAGAACAATGAAAGAAGTGCTTGACCGGATAGAACGTGAGGGACCATTGAGCGTAACTGATTTTGAAAACGACCGGCAGGAAGCCAGCACCGGCTGGTGGGACTGGCGGCCCGCAAAGGTAGCACTGGAAAAACTTTACCTGAATGGCGAGCTGATGATCAACAGGACCAAAACCTTCAAAAAAATATACGACCTGCCAATAAATCTCATGCCGTCGGATATTGATACCAGCCTGCCAAATCCGGAAGAATTTGCCCGCTATATTATTCACAGGACACTGGGTGCATTGGGGATTGCCGGATTAAAGGAAATGTTATGGAGAGCCCGGCGTGTAAAGGGAAACCTTGTTAAAGCAGAACTGACTAAAATGATAGATGCGGGCGAGGTGATAAATGTAAGCATAGAAGGTTTGAAAATTAAACCTCAATATATGCTCGCGAATCAGCAAACAGCTGTCACTTTAACCAACGAACTGTTTATCCTGTCGCCATTTGACATTTTAACTGTATTCAGGCAGCGACTAAAGGACTTCTTTGATTTTGATTACCAACTAGAGTGTTTTGTACCAGCTCCACTTCGTAAATATGGTTACTTTTCACTCCCTGTGTTGTTCGGAGACACCTTCATCGCCAGAATGGATACTAAAGCAGACCGTAAAAAACGAAGCCTGATTGTACACAATATTCACTTTGAGGCTGTTGAATTAAACAGCGAAGCCATAGAAAAATATATCCGGGCTTTAAAAGATTTTACGCATTTTAATCAATGTAACGACATCATTTTTGAAAGAACCAACCAACCGGAATACCTGAAGCGTATAAAAAAGGGGTTTTAAATCTAAAAACTATTTAATTAGCACACATTCTATAATGATTTCTGTTTTACTTTCAGACGCTCAAGAAGACGGTCACACATGAAGTCGAGCATGTGGCCAGCTTCTCTTTCCTCAGATTCAAAGCGCGACATATAATCATCTTTATCAACGGGCTTGATAAAGATGGGTGGAAATCCAAATCTTTTGAATCGGTCAATTTTATTGAGCTTCTTACTAACGTCCATTAACTAAATTTAATGTCATAATCAAACCCTTTGGTCCTAATTTTAGTAACCAGTTGCGGTATAGGTTTTTTCCGATAACTGGCTTCCATTCGTAATTGACAGTGTCTCGCCAACAATAAACTGCTCTGGATCTGCTCTAAACTCGTTTCTTATGTCTTCTATGAAGATTACATCGTTGCGATCTAAAATTTCAGACAGCTGCAAGAGTCTTCGCGAAATGAGATTTAAGCTGGCCATGTTTTTTTCTTCCCAGATTGATTTAAATAAAAATAATGATTTGGAAGGGGAATATCCAACACTTGCCTTTTAGCACTGGGTTATAATGTTTTTTAAAGGAAGAATTAGTGGATCGGTTTTCAAAAATCTTGCTAATTTTATAAGCATAAACCTTATACTATGAGGAAGTTAATTTATGGTATTAACATGAGTTTAGATGGTTGTTGTGATCATACTAAATTTAGTGGCGGAGATCACATTGAGGATTATTTTCGTGAATTGCTGGAAGGTGTCGACCTGGTTATTTACGGACGAAAAACCTATGAACTGATGGTGCCTTTCTGGCCGGAGGTTGCTCAAAACCAGTCTATGAATGAAGCCGGAAATGCCTTTGCTAAAGTTTTTTCGAATCTGAAACGCGTATTGGTTTCCAAAACTTTGCATACGGTTAACGATGAACATACTACAATCATTAACCAAAACCTGAAAGAAGAGATCCTGAAGCTCAAACAACAGCCTGGCAAGGCGATTTCTACGGGTGGAATAGCGCTACCTTCCAAGCTGATCGAGTGGGGCCTGATTGACGAATTCCACATGGTTGTTCATCCACTGATTGTTGGCCAGGGGCGGCGTTTATTTACCGAAATGAATTTGCCGGAAAACCTGGGACTAAAACGCATTGCATCAAAGATATTATCCAATGGCTGCGTGGCCTTACAATATGAAAGGTCTTAAGGGATATCGCAAGTTACCCCCAATAAAGTCGCTTTTGCACCCGCTTATATTGCTTTTTTACGCCCAAATTTGTTAAAGCAAAAATGGAGTAGTAACCAATAAAAAACAGGCGGAACCGAAAAGCCAGATGAGTAGGAACACTAAAAATCTATGTTATGTCAGACAATAATGTTTCATTACACCGCGTAATTAAGGCCTCGCCTGAAAAAGTATACCGTGCATTTATTGAGCCTGTAGCGATTGCTTCCTGGATGCCTCCTTACGGCTTTCTGGGCACCGTACATCAAATGGATGTAAAGGTTGGTGGTACTTTCAGAATGTCTTTCCAAAATTTCACCACCGGAAACAGTAACTATTTCGGGGGAGAGTATCTTGAGGTAAAACCAAATGAATTACTGAAATTCACCGACAAATTTGATGATCCCAACCTGCCGGGAACCATCGTTAATACCATCCGGTTTAAAAAAACTTCGGTAGGTACTGAATTGGAGATTTTTCAGGAAAACATCCCGGCGGTTATACCGGCTGAAATGTGTTACCTGGGCTGGCAGGAATCATTGGAAAAACTGATCAAACTGGTAGAGCCTGAAATACCGGAAGGATAGTAATTGATTCTGTTATGAACGTTTAACAATAAAAGGAAGGGGTTGTATCATAAATGTAATTTCGAATTAAATTTGTTAGGTTCTGCCTTCTGATTCAAAATCGGTACAAGTTTTCGAAACGCACTAATGGTGCTTGATCAGGGTCGTTCGACATGCTCAGGATGACAATTGGTGTTAATGATACAACTTCTTTATTAATCATTTCTAAATGGCAGAAGCAAATATTAAAACCAGATTAGATTTTAAGGAATTTTGATCAGTGAAAAGTCATTTGGCATATGTGGCTGTGTAGTTTAAGTGCAAATTGACTTCTTTTGTAGCTTGTTGAAAGCGCATCTCCGGATGCAGTTAATATTCCGATCCCAGTACAATTTATGACTTATAGCGATATCGATTTCAGTTCTGTAAATCTCGAAAATTTAAAACAAGGAACAGCACTAACCACCCATTCTGGCAAATTAGAAATTATTGCCTACATTGAACCCATAAGCGCTGCTATTGGTAAGCTTTGGACCATCTTTATGAAAAGTGGTAAAATCTATTCTGTTGCTAAATATTATCCCACGGTGTGAGCGGAAAAACAGCAGAAATCCAGCAAAAAAATTCCAACCTAGCCTTTTTTAGCCATTTTTAATACCACTGGATCGGCATTAGGTGCCGAGCTTAATTTGAGAATGCCTTTCACCGCTACCGGATCTTTGCTATAGGTAATTGGCTCAGCCATTTCTACCATTACCATCATGGGTACACCATTTTGCCCGCAATAGAAGCATTGGTTAATGGGTAGAGAGGCCAGCATAAAACGCGTCTGCTTCTGCCCAACTTTAATGGGAATCATATATCCTTCCAGCCTGAATGGGCGATTATCAAACTTTTTTACTGTTTCAGGAAAAGTTACAATGGTTCCTGTACCTTTTACGTATTTGGTTTTAATATTACCGATAATACTCCATTCATCAGATTCAATCTGTTCACTGGGATCATGCTGGGCATATACTCCTGTTGCCAGTAACATAAAAAAGCAGGCTATAATAAATCTCATCATTTTAAATTAACAAACTGCAAAAATACATGCAGCCAAACTAAATCGAGTATTTTCCTGGATATATTTATTTATCACCGGGTTAACGAACCTCTTTTTATCTCACTAATTTAAGCGAGGTAAGTGTATAGTAGTAACCCACTCCTTGAGGATGGATAGGAATCTTTTTGTCCTGGCCGGACGGATGTCTTTCTTTTTTCAGTAGTGTTTATGTTTTCATCGGCCTATGCTTGCTGCGCAGGTTGGCGTCAAAAGAAGCAAACCGAGCCCTTCGCGAGCTCATTAATACAACTAAAAAACACTAAACAACTATTAATAAAGTGTCGGCTTAAAATTATTCATTAGTGTTCATTGTCCTTGATGGTATTCATGAGGGCTACGCCGTTTTTCTATTAAAGTTACTAGGAAGGCTAAGGCAGTGCAACCCGAAAACTTTATTAGGTCGATCCGAGTAGAACGGAGAAGCAATGCGGAGGCCTAGCTGGGCGGCAAAGCAGGGTGGTAAAGCTATTGCGTTAAGAACTAAGTATTTGAACTTATATGTTCTTGAATGCCTTATATGGTTCAAATGCTCATGGGATTCTACAATGTTTACCACCCCCGCCACCACACGGGCTTCCACACCCCCTCCTTAAAAAAAGGAGGGGAGTTACGACCGCCCCAACCTTTTTGAAGCATTTTCTGTGGCTAATATTTAATATAAATCTGACTTTTCCCCCAGAATCCTGCTCCCCTCCTTTTTTCAAGGAGGGGCTGGGGGTGGTTAAACCCGCGCTATAACAACCAATTTATGGTATAAGGCGAAGAAGAAAAGGAATCTTTTTGTCCTGGCCGGACGGGCGTCTTTCTTTTGGTGTCAAAAGAAACAAAAACATCGGCTTAAAACTTTTCTTCTAAAGTCAGTAAGTAGGCTTAGACAGTGCCTGCCGAAAACTTTATTAGGCCGATCGGAGTAGAACGGGGAAACAGTGGGAAGGCCTAGCTGGGTGGCAAAGCATGGTGACCAAAGCGATCGTAATAAGCTTTCTTTATGCAAGAATGATGGATTTGCAAGGTTATGCGTTTCGCTAGCGACCTTAAATAATTAACTGCCTTTTCCCAAGTACGCTTCCGGCCTCGCAGCATTTCGCCGGATAGGACATTAGAATGCTTGTAGTTTCAAACGTTTACTTACTGCCCAAGGGAATAAGCAGCGTGGGTAGGTTTGTGTGGAGGCAAGGCATCTTATTACCGCTAATGGCATTCGGATGCTCCTGGCCAAGAAAGGATGCAAGCCTTGATGTTATTCATTAGTGCTTATTGTTTTCAATGGCATTCATGAGCTCGCTAAGGCTCGGTTTTGTTTCTTTTGGGCCAAGCCAAAAGAAAGAGCCTTTCCGGCGGTGAGGAAGAAAATGAATCTCTTTGTCCTGGCCGGACGGGCTTATCTTCTTTTTTCAGTAGTGTTTATGTTTTCATCTGCCTTCAAGCTTGCTGCGCAGGTTGGCGTCAAAAGAAGCAAACCGAGCCCTTCGCGAGCTCATTAATACAACTAAAAAACAATAAACAACTATTAATAAAACGTCGGCTTAAAACTTTTCTATTAAAGTGTGTGCTATGGCTGGGGCAGTGCCTGCCGAAAACTTTATTAGGCCGATCCGAGTAGAACGGGGAAACAGTGCGGTGGCCTAGCGGGGTGGCAAGGCATGGTGGTAAAGCTATTGCGTTAAGAACTGAGTAAGTTTAGCTTATATGTTCTTACATGACTTATATGGTTCAAATGCTCATGGGATTCTACAATGTTTTACCACCCCCGCCACCACACAGGCTTCCACACCCCCTCCTTGAAAAAAGGAGGGGAGCTAAATTACGATAGCTACGCAGATACATGTTCGATGTTGATTGTTTAGGCGTTTTGCTAGCTGCCTATAATAATTAACTGACTTTTCCCAAGTACGCTTCCGGCCTCGCAGCATTTCGCCGGATAGGACATTTGAATGCCTGCAGTTTCAACCGTTTACCTACTGCCCAAGGGAATAAGCAGCGCGGGTAGGTTTGTGTGGAGGCAAGGCATCTTATTACCGCTAATGGCATTCGGATGCTCCTGGCCAAGAAAGGATGCAAGCCTTGATGTTATTCATTAGTGCTTATTGTTTTCAATGGCATTCATGAGCTCGCTAAGGCTCGGTTTTGTTTCTTTTGGGCCAAGCCAAAAGAAAGAGCCTTTCCGGCGGTGAGGAAGAAAATGAATCTCTTTGTCCTGCTTATATGTTTCTTAAATGCCTTATATGGTTCAAATGCCAATAGGATTCTACAATGTTTTACCACCCCCTCCTTGAAAAAAGGAGGGGATTTGCGACCGCTATAATAATTTAATTTTCAATATTGCCGGTTTTAGCCAGGGGGCGGTAAAGCGTACCGTAACCTCTTCAGCTGGTTTGCCATTGGTTTGGATGTACACCAGCATTTTCCCTTTAAAAACACGCTGTTTATTATCAGTGTAGTCGCTCATATCCGAATTATTTCCGGCTTCCATTCCAAGCAGGCGTGCGTTTCCGATAATGTTACAGGTAATCTCGTCATCTGCCAGCATAACCGGAATGCCATCTTCATCTACAAGCTGAAGTTCTATCTGGCTAATTCCGTTTTTCGCTTCCGCCTGCAGCTGGTTTCCCTGCACGATTTTAATCGCCTGCTGGCGTTTGCTCGAGTTAATTTGATACCGGGCACTCTCTTTTCCATTTTCATCCATTCCCACAACTTCCAATTTACCGGGCGCAAAAGGAATATCCCAATAAATTATACCTTGTTGCTGATCGTAAGCTTTGGTTTGCCCAACAATTTCGCCATTGAGCTCTAAACGTGCTTTTGCTGCATTGGTATAGCACACTACCCGAATCAATTGCCCGTTTTGGTAGTTCCAAATGGGCCATGCATCCATAGAAGGTGCCTGATTTTGCTGCTGTCCCTGCTCCGATTCAAGTACCGACCATACGTCTGTTGCTGCCCCTCCCTCTCGTAAGCTATAGGTACCGAGATAAGCCATTGGCTGATCTGACCAAAGCGATTGGCGGAAATAACCCCTGGGTTTTATGAAGCCTGCAAAATCCAGTAAGCCCGAATAAAACCCACGTGAAGGCCATCGGCCAGACTCTCCAAGGTAATCAATGCCTGTCCAAAGAAATTGCCCAAAAATGTGTTCATTGTCTTTAACTGCTTTCCAGGCATTAAAATCATGGCGATTTTCACTTCCAAAGATTATGCGTTTCGGATAGCGTTTATGATCCTCCTGATACCTGCTTTCCGTATAATTGTAACCGGCAATATCCAAAGTGCCAGGATAAGCCGTTTCGTTAGACATGGCCACTCCGGCCAAACCCGCAGTTACTGGTCTGCTGGTATCATATTTACGTACTACCGCAGCAAGTTTCTTTGCAATATCACCTAAGTGCATGGCATCTGGAGCATCTTTCTTATAGCCACCAAATATAGGCTGTGTAAATCCACCTTCCCGGCTTCCTGCAAGCACCGGATGCGAATAAGGATCGTTCGGATAATCTACTTCATTTCCTATACTCCATGCAAATACAGAAAGGTGGTTGCGATCGCGGCGAACCATATCTGCGAGGTCTCTTTCTCCCCATTCCTTGAAAAAATCAGATGTTCCCTGAAATCCCGGCGTACCCACATTCCAGCCCTGAAGCCATTTACGTTTTGGAAACTCCCATTCATCAAAAGCTTCATCCATAACCAATAATCCGAGTTCATCACATAAGTCATATAAAGCCGAAGCCTGTGGGTTATGGCTTGTACGTATGGCATTTACGCCTAATGATTTCAACGATTCCAAGCGGCGACGCCATACTTCGGGATATACCTCTGCCCCCAGAACACCTGCATCGTGATGCAGGCATACGCCCTTTACTTTCATCTGCTTACCATTTAGGGCAAACCCTTTATCGGCATCAAAAGTGAAACTGCGGAAACCTGTTACCGTAGTCGTTCTATCGATTACCTGACCATTCTTCAACACTGTTGTTCGTAAGGTATAACGTGCCGGTGCATCTAAATTCCATAATTTTGGATTGTTAAGATTGATCGTTGATTTGACTGCATTACTTTTTCCGGCTTCAACAATGAGTTTGCTGTTTTCTTTCGCCACCACAGCGCCTGCATCATCTATTAATTCATTGAGGACGGAAAGGCTTGCAGAAGCAGCTGATTCATTTTTCAATATTGTTTCTACGTGAAGAGTCCCCTTCTTACCTGTTATTTGAGGATAGGCATAAACGCCCCACTGCTCCAGATGAATGGGATTTGTGCGTACCAACCAAACATCACGGTAAATCCCTGAACCGGTGTACCAACGAGAATCAGCGTCCTTGCTATGATCTACGCGAACAGCAATCTCGTTTTCTATCCCGTATTTAATGTATGGCGTAATATCGTAACTAAACGAGATATAGCCGTTAGGTCTCTTACCAACAGATTGCCCGTTTACAAATACCTCGCTTCGGTTATATACACCTTCAAAATAGAGATATATTTTTTCCCCTGCTGCTGCTTTTGCAATGATTAGTTTTTTATGATACCAGCCGATGCCGCCAGGGAGATATCCGGAAGCACTGGCATACGAAGGGCTATGGGGCTGTTTAACACTCCAGTCATGAGGAAGTTGCACTTTTCGCCAGGACCTGTTGTTATAGTCTACCCCGCCTTTTCCTTCAATTTCGCCCAGGTGAAAACGCCAGTCGGTGGTAATCTTTTCAGACTGGCCAAATCCGGGCTGACTAAAGGTTATTGCCGGGAGGCAAAAGGTAAGGGTGAGGGCAAGAAATGCGTATTGGAATGATTTCATTTGGTTTAAATTTAATGTGTGGGCTTTACGGGTATAATATTTCCCTGATCATCGAAAAAGAGGCGATCCATACAAACTTCGCGGTTAAAGCCTGCCGCATCTCCCATGTTAATGCCATTAGGATAATTAAATCTGTGGTAAACAATATGCCATTCATCTTTTCCAGGGATTTGCAGTACAGAATTATGACCTGTACCATATATTCCCTGAGCAGGATCTTTTTGCAGAACCAGGTTGTTTTCCGGAATCTGGATAGGCCCTAAAGCAGAGGTGGAAGTTCCGTAGCGCACCCGATAATTTGCACTGCGTGTATCATCTTCCGACCAAAGGAAATAATAAATGCCTTTTCTGTAAAAAACATAACATCCTTCTCTAAATGTTTGATCCGTTTTAAGCACCTTTGTTGTTTTGGGTTTGAGCGAAATCATATCTTTATTCAGCTCTGCTACTGCAAGATAGCCATTTCCCCAATACAAATAACTCTTGTTTGTTTTAGGATCATTGAATACTGCAGGATCAATTTCCTGTCCTCCCTTTATGCCTTCTGGCTTGAAATTAACCAATGCTTTTCCTGAATCTTTAAAGGGTCCCGTGGGCATATTGGAAACTGCAACTCCAATTTTTTGTGCTGCAGTAAAATAGTAGTAATATTGGTAATCTCCTTTAACCTTTTTCTCGGTAATGGTGGGTGCCCAGGCGTTACGATTGGCCCAGCTAACGTCTTTTTTAAGGTCCAGAATAACGCCTTCATCGGTCCAGTTAATGAGGTCTGAAGAGGAAAAGGTTTTAAAGTAAAATCCAGACCAGCCATCGAAGCCATCGCTTGTAGGATAGATATAGTATTTTTTAGTTTTGTTAGAATACAATACATCCGGATCGGCATAGAAACCATCGAGCACGGGATTTTTACTGAGTTTTAACTCGATTCCCTCCGGAACACCCCACTTGTTACAGAGATTTTTTAATTCGGTTCTGGAGATGGGAATAATTGTACCATGGCGGGGATGAAAATCCATCGTAACCTCCTGGTCTATCTTTTTAAATTTATCGAGGTCAAAACTTTCGCAGAACTGGTATTTCCCTTTGCTGTAAACATCATACATCAGGATATACTTGTCAGACCGGTTTAGTTTAAATACACCAGAGCCCTCAACGGCATCCCTTGTTTGTTGTTTATACCCGGGCTGTTCTATCCATTTTCCTGAAGTGAGCGAATCGGTTAACGCCAGTCTTATTCCATTGCCATTTCCTTCCGTTTTATAGAAAAGGTGAAATATCCCATTTTTGTTAATGATGTCTCCATCGATACATGATTTACCATTTTTAGGCCTGAACAATACCTGAGGCTCAGCCTCCAAATCAGTAAAATCGCTGTTCACATAGGCATAGTAAATGATATCCGGACCGGTACCATGCTGCATCGAAAAGTAGATCATGTATTGCCGCTTTGCCGGGTCGTATATGGTTTGTGGCGCCCATACTCTTTTCAGGTTTTCATGCCCTTTAAAACGCTGCTGAATATTGATCACGGTGTGTTTCCAGTTGATTAAGTCATCGGACTTCATCAGCACCATGGCCCGGTTAGAATCCCATCCTTTAGAAGAAGTCATGTCAGTAAGCACCATATAAAACGAGCGTCCATCTTCCGAACGAAGGATATGCGGATCTCTAACACCACCTGTGGAACTGATCACTTTTGAGTTGAGAACAGGCTCATTGTGGTTTAATGCACGGTAATTGTATCCATCGGTACTAATGGCGAAGCATACTGCTTCATCTTTTATGGCATTCCCTTTAAAATAGGTGAACAAGTAGCCAGCAAAATCTTTCTCCGCCGGGCCAGATTTATACATCTGGCCGGTGGAGGTTAAAGCAAAAAAGAGGTTTAAAAGGGTACAGAGTACTAAACTTGCACGATAATTTTTGATCATTGGGGGAATGGCGCTTAAATTTATTTTATCTTCTTAATGATAGTATGATCTACTTTTCCTAAAGGTTTCAGCATCATTATCGCTTATCTTAAAGCAATTTTCTGAACCGGGGTATAATAATATTCACCTGCCGCAGTGGATTTAATTCCTAACCTGGCAAATACATAATCCAGATTTTTCAGGTTATCTGGCAGATCACCAGTAATAACGGTCTGACTGCCGAATACCAGGCCAGCAACATTGCCATCTACGCGAAGTTCGCGCTGTACCTGATCTGTTAAGATTGATTTTCCAAGGTAAAGTCTAACAAACTCAACGTTTGCCGACTGTTGTACCTTGTTAACCACAAATTGTGCCCTGATTGTATTGCCCGACTTTTGGAAGCTTTCATTGGAAATGGTAAAATAAGGCATTACAGGCACTTCAATGTTGGTATCGTCTTTAACGCTCACCTGTATAGTATCTGTAGCTTGTTGCAACCAGGGGGCATCAGCTCTGCGTACCAGTTTATATTGGCCACTAAATAATTTTGCTGAGAAGCTACCATCCTGATCAAGATAAAGTGTAATGGGTGAGCGGAGTGGATACCCATCCTGCCAAAGTTCTAGCTGAGGGCCATTGTTGCGTACCCCCACAGCTTTACCCTGATAAACCACCTTACCGGAAAGTGTAAATTGAGGGGCTTCGAAATTATCGTATTCACAGCTTGCCAGTAATATACTGACAGCTGTGGTGATTAAGGTTAAAAATTTTAGTTTCATAATACTGCGATTAGTGGAATGGGTTTCTGACAATTTTAGGGTTGTTATTTAACACCGCTTGATCGATAGAAGAATAATAATTGGCCATACGGAAGAATCTTGCCCGGCGGAAACGGCTTGGCCTGATACGAGCATAAATATATTTACCATTGTCTGCATGTCCGGGTCTTACTACGCGGTAGGCATACAGTCCCCTCACTACGGCATTCGCATCATTTTCAGAGCCATCCCAAACCAGGTGCGCCAGGCGCCATCTCTTCAGGTCAAAATAACGGTGATCTTCAAAAGCAAGTTCTACCCTACGCTCATTTCTGATAACCTCCATGGTTAATGCGCTTAGGCTGTTGGCAGGAAATCCAGCACGCTGGCGTAATGAATTCACGTATCCCAGGGCCTCTGGTTGTCCCAGTTCAAATGCAGCTTCGGCAGCATTCAGGTAAATCTCCCCTAAACGGAACCATGGCCACCAGTTTGCTGCCGAGGTACCACGGGTACTGGCTGCGGGGGCATCGCTTACAAACTTCCTGATGTAGAAACCTGTATTGCTTACATCCATAGCATCATCTTTAGGGCCGTCGAACCCGGTCCAGACTTGTCCATCAGTATAATTTTTTCCTAACTCGGCAGATGTAGTTAACTGGTAGGCGCCATTGGTCCATACCGCAACACCCGCCTGGATTCTTACCGGATTGTTCTTAAAGCTAGTACCAGGATAAATAACCGTTCCGTATAAGCGCGCATCTTTATTGGCGAAAATATCCATAATGCCATTGTAGGCGATATAGTTCCCAGCCGCATCTTTATCACGCAATGTGCCCTTGCTCCCATCTAAATAATCAAAGCTTTCTACTAAACTGAGAGAAGGAGAAATGGTTGATGAAGATTCGTTATCCTCGGTCATGCTCTTAATGATGTTATCATAGGCAAATCGATGAACTTTTAAACTTACCGCAAAATCCTTGGCAAAAATCACTTCGCTGCCGGTTTTCTTATTGAGCATGTCGTAGAAGTTTGCACCTTTATCGGGATTGTCATTGAAAAGCGAATATGGACCGGTAATAATCTGCTTTGCAGCATTTAAAGATTTAAGGTAATAGGCATTGGCCATCGAAGCTGGAATGCCAACTTCACCACCCTTAGTGGATATCGGACTCGCCATCAAAGCGTTATACTTGGCAATAGAGGCAGCATAAAGCATAGCCCTGCTTTCCAGCGCAAGCGCAGTGTATTTGTTTGAACGTGTTTTGCTTGCATTATTGGCAACAAGATCTTCCTTAATGGCCTCCATTTCCTGATAAATAAAATCATAGATCTCATGTTCTTTAGCCCTTGGAACCTGGAGTGGTGTAGGATCGCCACTAAAATCGTACACCAGTGGTTTTTGTACAAGTGGTACACCACCCATGCGTTTTACCATCTCGAAGTAAACAAAAGCACGGATAAAACGAAGTTCAGCGCTGAAGAGATTTTTCTGTGCAGGGGTAAGTTTAGTACTGAGTGTTTGGATATTCTCCAGAGAAAGGTTGATGTCTCTGATAAATCCATAGTCCCAATAGCGACCATAGTCATCGCCAAACTGGAAATCATTTCT
The DNA here is from genome assembly GCF_965279535.1 of Pedobacter sp. Taxonomy (NCBI): domain Bacteria; kingdom Pseudomonadati; phylum Bacteroidota; class Sphingobacteriia; order Sphingobacteriales; family Sphingobacteriaceae; genus Pedobacter; species Pedobacter sp. The sequence goes on along the minus strand of NZ_OZ257244.1, from coordinate 3,510,708 downwards.
CCAGTTTTGATCGCGGTGGCCAGACCACATGGCATCATCAAGTTCTGTCATTCCACCGGTATTGAAAACGCCGTGTAATGTAGGCAACCTATTGTAGTAGTTGGCCAGCAAAGAAGTCATCAAGGTAGGACTGTTCCATAACTGCTCATCGGTGATCATTTGTTTGGGATCGCGCTCAAACCACTCATCGTGCTTACAGCTGTTCATGCCCAGGCATGCCAGCAAAGCCATCGTTATATATAATTTTTTCATTGAGTTAACATTTTGTATTGATTAAAAAGTGACGTTGAAACCCGCCATAAAAACGCGTTGTTGAGGGTAAACTACAGCTGCTGCAGCCTCTATCTCCGGATCAATCTGGAATTTTTTCACATTATCAAAGGAAACCAGGTTTGATCCGTTTACATAAAAGCGAATCTTCTGTGCTTTAATCTTTTCTGCAATACCCTTAGGCAGGCTGTAGGCCAATTCCAGGTTTCTAATTCTAAGATACCTTACATTGGTTAGCCAGAAATCGCTGTTTCTGCTATTAGGCCCTGTGTTGCCATTTCTGATTGCAGGATAATAACCGGGGATCCATTGGCTGTTAGGATCGTAGGGATCTGCACGGTGCCACCTGTCTTCTAACAGGTAAGCAGGAGAATTACCTCCACCGTGGAAAGCATTTCTCAATTCATAATCCTGGAACCATGATTGCACGGCGCCACCAGCCAAATCAACATTAAGATCGATTCCTCTCCAGCTTAATCCTATTCTGCCCCCGAAGGTCATCATCGGAGCCCAGCCTGTCGGATAGCCAATCGGACGTTCATCCATTCCATTGATCACCCCATCTTCGTTCACATCTTTATAAATAAAATCTCCAGGCAGCTGTGTCCTGTTGTTAGAACCATCGTTATTGATAGGATAGTTACGGATTTCTTCCTCAGACTGGAACCTTCCAACAACCTGGTAACCCCACCAAACACCTCCCCAACGTTCTTCTGCAGAATTTCTGTATTCATTAATCGAATTACTGAAACGTGGCTTATAAGACTCGAGATTTTTGAAACGCGAGAAGGTTAAATTGCCACTCACTACATAGTTCAGTTCCCCTACCTTACTGGTGTAGGTGATTATACCCTCTACCCCATAGTAACCGTTTTTATTCAGGTTTTCGTTTGGAAGACTATACCCTACTTCGCTTGGAAGCAATACATCATATCTCGGTGCCGGTATCCCTGTACGAATAATTTTGAAAGCATCGGCGGTAAAGGTTAATTTATTGTTGAACATGGCCAGGTCTACACCAATGTTGTAGTTGGTATTTTTTACCCAGGAAAGGTTACGGATGGGTAGCGGACGAGGTTGTACACCAGGATAATAAGTGCCGTTCAGTATTGCATCTCCTTGTCCGAAATTGTATCCGGCAAGATAAGCATGCATGCCTACGCCTTCCTCCAATCCTGTTTGGCCGATGGAAGCGCGGATCTTCATGTCGTTAACTACACCTTTAAGTGGTTTAAAAAAAGATTCGTCTGAAATTCTCCATCCCAGGGATCCACCCGGGAAAAAGCCCCAACGGCGATCATCATAATAGAGATACGAACCATCATAACGACCCAATAACTCTAAAAGATACTTGCCCTTGTAATTGTAGTTTAACCGACCAATATATCCGGCGCGTGCCTCATAAGCCCACTCATCGGCTACACTGTTCAGCTCGGCAAGCTTTTGCAATGGAATAAAGTTATTGGTTGGATTTGAGCCCAGCGCGGTGTAGGTTCTATCCCAATCCGAACGTTCATAACCCGCCATGGCAGAAAAACTATGGTCACCGATTTGCTTGGTGTAATCTAACTGGAACTGTGCGAAACGTGATATGGCCACGCGGTCTGTTTTGTATCTCCAGCCGGCATCACTCCCGCCTGTGCGGTTATAATTATTGTTCTCATATCTGTATACATCATAGGTATACTGGAAACCATCGAACTTATTATTGGTATAATTATAAGAAACTGTTCCTTTTGCTGATAATCCAAATTTGGTTTTGTAAGCACTAAACACGTTCACATTACCGCTTAAATAACTGTTATCTTTATAACCGGCAATCTCCCTGCTAAAAATAGCCGGATTGTATGAAAAATCGTTGGTGTGGTTTGGGTATGCCGGATTATCGTTTGCATATGGCGCTACCGTTGGCCTGTTTTTAAAAATGGCTAAAATGGAAGAAAAATAGCCATCTCCTCCAGGCAAGCCCACATCTTGTGTTTTTTCCTGCCTTCCGGAAATCTGTGCACCAACAGTAAGACCTTCCAGAATAGTGGCTTCCATATTGGCCTGTAAATTGGTGCGTTTATAAGAAAAGTCTTTGATCATGGCATCCTGATCCAGGTGGCCAACAGAAAGAAAATAATTGGATTTTTTTGCTCCGCCTGTTACATTGGCATTGATATACCGCTGTGGAATATCCTTGCGGATAACCATGTCGTAGTAATCGTAACTTTTATAACCAGGATCGGTACCAGCCTGCCATTTTGCAAGTTCTGAACGGGTGTAGATAGAATTTGGATCCCGGCCTTCATTTTGTGCCGCTTCAACAAGGCCCCTTGTGTATTGTGCAGCATTTGCCATTGTAGGGAAGCGGGTTAAATTTTGCCAACCCTGGTAACCATTGATATTTATTTTTGCTGTTTCATTCCGGCTACCCTTTTTTGTTGTGATGAGTACTACTCCCCTTGAAGCACGGAAACCATAAACGGCCGCCGCAGCATCTTTAAGGATAGATATACTTTCAATATCTTCCAGATTAAGGGCATTAAAAATATCGGCACCCGATGCGTTCTGTGTTCCAACCCAGTCGGTTCCGGTTTGTCCGCCGTAAGCTACCCCATCAATAACATATAATGGATTACCCATGTTGCGGATTTCAATGGCTGCCCCTTTTCCCGGACGGGCATCTTTTGCCCGAACCGAAACGCCCTGTACTTTTCCGGCAAGTGCTCCTGCTGCAGTGGTGGATGAAGTACGTACAATATCTTCCGACTTGATGTTGCTCACCGCTCCGGTAATGTTGCGTTTAGACTGTTTTCCATAAGCCACAACAACAACCTCTTCCAGGTCCTGATTATCACTTTCCAGGAAGATTTTGAGTTCACTTTTTTCGCCAACCGGAACCCGTTGGCTTTTGTAGCCTACATAGGATACGATCAATGTTCCCTTACTCGCAGTTAGCTGGAAACGACCCTGGTTGTCTGTAGTAGTAATTTCATTTGGCATGCCCTCCACCAGAACAGTGACGCCAGGTAACGTCTCATTTTTCTCGCTGAAAACTTGCCCTGAAATCTTACGTTGCGCAAATGAGTATGTGGGTATTCCCCATACCAACAGGCAGATTAAGAAAATTTTAAGGATTCTCATATTTATATTTGGTTTTTGTTTGTAATCACACCGCAACCATTACTTATCCGTGTATATGAAGGGTTATCGAAACAGGCACAATGCCGGATACCAGCCAGCTTTTCAGCAAGCTACCCACATCATGTATTCCTCCTATTGGTGATATACCATCCTCCTGACAGGAAGATGATCGGCTCATTTTATAACTGGATTTATAATTGGTTTATGAAACCAAACATAGTAGATTATGCCATCCACGAACATATACATATCCGTCAATTAACATCTGTTTTTTCGTCAAAATGGGGCTTAACAGGCCTTATTGCTTCTTTTTTTGATATTCAGAAGGTAGAATTCCGAATTCTTCCTTAAAGCATTGGCGAAAGTAAATGGAGCTGTTTATGCCTACCATCAGGGAAACTTCGGTAACGTTATACTGGCCCGAACGCAAAAGCTGAGCGGCCTTTTGTATCCTCACCTTACGCACCAGCTGATTGATATTTTTTCCGGTTAACCCTTTGAGTTTTCTGTAAAGTGTAGATTGACTCATGTTCATTTTGTCGGCAAGGGTAGCCGCATCAAGCACCTCATCCTGAATACAATCTTCAACCAGGCCTACAAATTCTTTTACAAATACATTTTCACGCCACAAGTCATCACTGATTGCGGCATCGGCTGTTTTTTCATGTTTTATCTGGGCAGAGAGCCGGCCCAGTACTTCTGTGTATACTGTCTTTTGTTTAAGCATGAGGTTTTCGATCCTGCGCAAGAGTGTTTTCGGGCTGATCGGCTTAACCAGATAAGAGTCTACCCCCAACTCATACCCCCGCTCCCGATCAAAATCCCTGTCCATAGCGGTTAGAAATACCACCGGAATGTGGCTGGTTTCCCGTTGCTGCCTTAATTTTTCAAGCATCAGAAATCCATCCATATCTGGCATCATCACATCACTCAATATGATATCAGGAATGCGTTTCTGGGCAAGTTCAAGTCCTAAAAGCCCATTTCCAGCCATAATAACTTCATAAGCAGGAGCGAGCACCGAGCATAGGTATTGGCTCAGATCCGGCTCATCTTCAACCAGTAAAAGCAATGGCCGCTGATCTTCTTCTGCGGATACATTATCCGCTGCGCCTGAAAACGCTGTTTTATCAGGCATTGCGGTCACTGTATTGGTTAGTAAGCGAACATTAAATTCGCTCCCCTTGCCCGGCGTACTTTTCACCGTAATTTTGCCATGATGAATAGCGGCCAGCTCTTTAACCAGGGCCAGGCCCACACCCGTACCCTGAACTGCAGAACGTGGCACCTGGTAAAATTTCTCAAAGATTTTATCAAGATGTTCTGCTGCAATACCACAGCCTGTATCCTTCACATTAATTAATGCACAGGTACTTAATAGGTCCTGCTCATAGGTTAAGCGTACCTCCACACTTCCGGAAGAAGTATATTTACAGGCATTCGACAATAAATTGTCCAGTATTAACTGCACAATCTCTGCATCGAAAGTTGTTTTTACATCGTCCTGTTCTAAAAGAAAGCTGATTTTAAGATCTTTCTTCGTATTTCCCTCGCTATACTTCAGCACGATTTGCTGTACAAGTTCGCCCAAATAACCTTCTCCTAAAATCAGTGGTTTGTGCTGCGATTCTACTTTACGAAACTCGAGTAACTGATTAACCAGCGAGAAAAGTCGGTTGGCATTCTTTTGTACAATGTAAACCCAATCTTTATGTTTGGAAGATAACTTTTCCTCCTGAAGTAAATCTTCGAGGGGGCCAAGAATTAGTGTTAGTGGCGTTCGAAGTTCATGGGTGATATTGGTATAAAAATTCATCCGCTCCATGTGTAGCTTTCCATCCTGCTCCAGCTGAAGCTTTTTAACATGGAGCTCGCCCTCTGCATATACTTTTTTCACATGAAAGAATAATAAGGCAAACACCACAGCCAGCGCAATAATTACATACAGGATTAATGCATAACCACTGAGGTAAAATGGCGGTGAAATCTTTATAAATAACTGCTTATAATCATCCGACCAGACTTCATTTTTCTGTCGCGTGCGGATCCGGAGTTCATAATTTCCATAAGGGATATTTCTGAAATCGAGGTTTTTTTCATTACCCAAAAAGATCCAGTCATCATCCAGCCCATGTAACTGGTAGCTGAACTCTACAATATCATTCAGCGCATAATCCATAACTGCAAGTTCAACACGAAAACTGTTCTCACGATGTTCCAGCCGGATTTCTTCGGCAAGGTTAGGATATTTTTCAGATTGAACATGCGTCTCTCCGGAGTTAAAAACCATCAACCTACTTATCCTGATGGGAGATTTTGGAAGTTTAAGCGGAATTTCAGCCGGATCAAAGTAACAAACGCCTGAAGGCATCCCAAAAAATAAGCGCCCTCTGGTATCAAATGCAACGCTGTTATTGGTAAACCCACCTAAAGGTAATCCAAAGGCATCGTCATAACTTAAGAAGTGTTTTTCTTCTGGAAGATACCGCAATAAGCCCGACCTGGTGGAGCACCAGATATTTCCATTGCGGTCTTCTGTAATGGCGTTAATGGTTTGCCAGGCATCTGATCCCGGTGGAATAACGGGATCGATATTCCCAATATCTTTATTTGCCTGCTGACAGGCCAAACCTTCATTTGTAGCGATCCAGATATTATTGTTCCGATCGCGAAAGAGGTGATTAATGGTATTGCTCGCAATTCCTTCTCCTTTTAAAACCTTACGAAGCAATTTCCCCTGACGATCAAACAGGTAAATACCCTGACCATAAGTACCTACCCACATGTAGCCGCGACTGTCTTCTACCAATGTGCGGGGGGCATAATCGCCAAGCATGGGGTTGTTGGTCACTATTTTTCTAAAAGTACCTGATTTGGTGTTATGAATAAACAGGCCTTCTTCAGCTGCAAAACAAATATTGCCCTGGGTATCCTCGATGATTGCCCTTACTGCCGACATTTTCTCACCTGCATCAACTTTACGCCAGCTATTGGTTTTCGCATCATAAAAAGAAACACCACCATTTTGCAGGCCGAACCATTTGTTATGCCGGCTATCTTCGAATCCTGACAGCAGAAAGTCATCAGCTAAACCGCTGTTGTAGGTTGTGTTGTTTACCGCCTCACCATTGGCTTTTACTTGCAAAATCCCATCCCCTGCTGTGGCCAGCCACATTCCCTTTTCCCTATCGGGTAATATGGCTGTAACGGTTGCCAGTTTACCTAAACCGGGCACTAAATTCTGTTTGGGAAAAATGGAGAAGAAAGGCTTTAAATGGCCTGAAAAGGCTATTCCGCCGCTGTAGATGGCCATCCAGATGTTTCCAAACTCATCTCTGTCCATGTTCTGCACGGATGCATTATTGCTTGTTTCGAGAAAAAACGGGCTTATGCTTTGAACCTGAATCAAGCCTTTATCGGCACCATAAACCGGGTCGATGATCAGTAATTGGGAGGATTCTGCGCCAACCCAGATCCGGCCATCAATCTCTTTTATCGAATACACAAAAGGTTCGTTTCTATTTTTGGTTTTGCCCGATAGGCTGATTCGCTGAATCTGTTTCGTGATGGGATTGTAAACGGCCAGTCCTTTTCTTGTTCCGATCCAGATGTTGTTTTTACTATCGCAAAAAACAGTTTTCACTTCATTATCCGGGAGTATGCCCAAAGTTGAGGCTACATCAAGTAACTGAACTTGTTTAGCTGCACTGTTAAAGATGGAAAGCCCTTTATGTACATGCCCGATATATACCAGGCCTTGCCTATCTTCTGCCAGCGCCCAGATACTATTCTCTGGCAGCGAAGGCACATTTTTCCTGTTAAAACGCTCAAATCGTTTGCTTACCGGATCAAAACGCTGGATACCCTGATGATATGTTGCCAGCCATAGCCTGCCACTTTTGCTTTTGATGATATCGGTAACATCATTGGTTGCGATAGACTGCGGATCCTTAGGGTTATGAAGGTAATATGAAAATCGATTGGTTTTCAGATCAAGCACATTGAGTCCATTGGCACGCGTGCCAATGTAAAGTTGATCGTTATCGCAAAAAAGTGTATTGATTTCATTGCTGTTAACAGAGAATCCATCTGCTTGTTTCGACTTATAATATTGCTTAAAGGAATTGCTGGCAAAGCGGTTTAATCCTGATTCGGTTGCTATCCAGATAAAACCAGATTTATCATGTGCAACATCCAGCACCTGCTGACTGGACAGCCCCTCTTGCAGAGATAAATACTGTGTTTTTTCCAACTGCCCGAACAGGGATGAAGAGTAGCATAAAACCACCAAAAAAAGCATCAACCTCATTTTATTCTGTTTAATTGCCAGCACATTCAATAATTTTTTCGCGTCAGATCATCCTCATCTAATTGCAACGAATACACCCAAACCCTTGCAGCAGCTTTCTAAATGCATGATTGCAATAAGGATCTTCCGTTTACAATCGGGAGAAAGGTTCATTTTGGTTAGTGATTAATCTGATTGGTTTGAAGGTCAAAAAGTAGATATTATTTTTTAATCGTCAAACATACGTTTAAAAAAATAAATGTTGATTTTTCATTGGCCAAAGCCATTAACCGGTTCTTTTATTCCGTTTTTATGTATTGCGGTTTCTTTTCTCTACTCTTCCAATCTTTTTTTGTCTTTGAATTTCAGCCGTTGGTCGATTGTCTGCCCTTGCTGGTATAATACCGCAATTTTCACTGAAACGTTTGCGCAGTGCCGCCGTCTTATTATCAGAACATTCAATAAAAACATTTATAAAAAATTAAAACTTAAAGCATATGAAAACTTTATTCAAAACATTATTCGCCTCTTCTTTAGCAGTAGTATTATCTACCACAGCAATCTTTGCCAACCCAACAATTGAAAACGGGAAATTAGTTAAAGCAGAACAAAAATTAGCGTTCAAACGCATTAAGGTATCTGGCAATGTAGAGTTAACCATTATCCAGGGCAGCCGCAGCAGTGTAAGCTATTCTGCAGAAAATAGTGGAAAGGTAAAAGTAACCCAACAGGGTGACGGATTGAACATTGAGGCAGCAGACAATACGCCTGCAAAAATCACCGTATACGTTAATGATCTTTACAGAATTCACGCTACAGATAATGCAAAAGTAAAAACTGAAGGCCAGTTAAAATCTCAGTATCTACAGGTTTTTCTGAGCGGTAATGCCTCGCTTGACTTAAATTCACGCAGCGAGGGTTTGTACACTGTGATAGAAGACGACTCACAATTGAGTTTAAAAGGATCAACAGGAGATCATAACCTGGTAATGAGCAGAAACCAAAAAATTAACATGGATAAATTTACAGCTGTAAATACCAAAACCAATTATGTTGCCGAAAATGCCTTTGCTTTTCTGGCGAAGTAAAAAGATAAAACAACGAAAAAGGGTGATCTTAACGGATCGCCCTTTTTTTGGTATGGAAGGTTTGAATTTCGCCTGCCAACACTATTGCAGATCCTGTGGTTTATAGTAATTGCTCACTTTAACCGGGAATTGTTGTTTGGCCAACAGATCTTTGTAAACATTTCCGGTAGCCACAACCGCACCTCTGTTTCCTGGATTTGTAGGGTAAGTCATGCTCGAATCATGAGAATACCCTATCATATGCCCCATTTCATGAACAACCACAAAGCAAACATCAGCAGTAAGATAGTCTTTCAAAACGTGGTTTGCCACTCCAAAAGTAGCTCCACCACCTAAACCTGAAACATTTACCACCACACCGCAATTAAAATTTGGGATATCAATCATCTTTTTAAAAGCCTCTTCCTTTTGCACCGTAGTTAATATTATTTTATTGTTATCGGTAATTGGTTCGGCTACAAATGCTGTTCGGGTTGCTTCTTCCTGAAACAGATAAGCCAGGTTAATGATAAAGCCTGTAAATCTCCTTACATCCTTTGCGTCGATATTTTCTTTCCAGTTATTTGCGGGATCGTCGTTTGGATCAAAATCATGATACTTTATTTTCCATTTTAACTTGGATAAAGTTTTCAGCTTTTTGATGAGCTCGGTATCACCTGAAAAGTCAAAAGAAACCTTTTCGACAGGAATGCCTGCAGATTTATATTGTGCCAAATCTACTTCCTGTCCTTCATTATTCAGGAATTTGCTATCGCCTGTTATAAAAGGATATTTTATTTCCTGAACACCATGTGCCCTGATCTTACCTATTTTAAAAAGTTTAACAGGGCTCGCCTGTCCTTCAATGGTCATCAAAATGGTGGCATCGTTAATCTCAACCGGAGCGAAGTTGGCTACCTCAATAGTAGTTGCATTTACAGCCTTAACACGCAAAACTTTCCCTATTTCATATCGTCTTGCCTCCGAAGTGAGCAGGGTGATGGATTCTCCATCGGCAAACATCACGGTCGAATTTGCATCAGTATCGAAATTATAGCTGGCGGTTGTTACAGCCTTTGGTGCATCAGGACCGTTACTGTTTTTCTTACAACCAAATACCGAAATGATTAGGAGCGGGAGGATCAGTTTTCTCATGGGATATTTTTTGGTTAAGGTTAGGTAAATCTATTTTAAAAATAAAGATTCAATTACGACAAATGCAAAATTTGCCGCCGATTATTTATGCCTTTTTGCGAGGCGGAACCAGAAACAACTTTATATTCAGGGTTGACCTTTGCGATAAACAACCTCTTTATCCAAAAGTAAAGCAATCACATTTCTCAATGCCGGGTTTCTGTTAGAGTCCTTCCAAATGACAGAAAGCTCGGTACGCTGCTTAATATTTTTGAGTTCGATAAACTTGATTTTGAGGTGGTAGCCCAGTTGCAGGGAGCTGGGAACGATGGCAACACCTAAACCCTGCTCTACCAGTTTAAAGATGGTTGGCCCATGTACCGATTTATGAAAAACCTGTGGTCTGAAGCCACTGTCTTCACAAATACTCATAATCAGATCGTAATAAAGGGGGCTATCCTCACTCGAAAAGAAAATGAAAGGTTCATTGGAAAGCTGCCTTACATTATTAAAGTTTTTTTCATGTATGGGGTGATCTTCGGGAAGCACCAGAGAAAAAGTATCCTCAAAAATCGGATGCCTGGAAATACCATCGGGCACCCTGGGTAAACGAACAAATCCCAGGTCAAGTTTATCTTTTTCGATCAGCTGAACCTGTAATTGGTTGGGCATTTCTTCGAGTAAAGTTTGTATCCCGGGATAGGTTTTATTTAAGCGGAAAATCAGTTCGGGCACTACATTTTGAGCAGCCGAGCCCAGAAAACCAATCCGCAGCTCCGTTTCTCTCCCCTTTCCAATGTTATCCAGCTGTGTTTTAATTGTTTCCAAATGGTTAAAGATAAAATCTACTTCTGCCTTAAGATAGGTGCCTGCACTACTTAATTCTACCTTACGCTTGTTGCGTACAAATAAATCCACACCATAAATTTCTTCCATTTGTTTAATCTGCCTGCTTAAGCCAGGCTGTGAGATAAAAAGCTTTTCTGCTGCCTTTCTAAACTTGAGTTCTTCTGCAAGTACCTGGAAATATTTCAGGTGTCTCAGTTCTATTTGATAACTCATGGTTATTAATTGATGATGTAATTGGTATTTATAAGCATCAAAAGTATAAATTATATTTGTTCTCAATCTATAAAAATAAGAGCGTGAAGCAGATTTTTCAATACGGAGCAGATACCCTGACAGTAGGGAAAGCCCTGGCCATTTGCAAGGGGCAAATAAATGGTGTATTAAATGAGGAAACCCGAAAGCTGATTAGGCAAAGCAGCACCGTAGTAGAAAAAATTGCCTCCTCTACTCAAGCTGTTTACGGTATTAATACGGGTTTTGGCCCATTGTGTACCGAGATGATCTCTGCAGAAGACACACGCAAACTACAGGAAAATATTTTAAAAAGCCATGCCGTTGGTATTGGCGAGCCGGTTTCAGAAGAGATTTCGCGATTAATGCTCATCCTTAAACTCCAGGCACTGGCACAAGGCTATTCTGGCATTCAGGAAGGTACACTCGACCGGATGATCTGGTTTCTCGAAAATAACGTTATCCCTGTTGTTCCCAAACAAGGTTCGGTAGGTGCCTCGGGTGATCTCGCTCCCCTTTCCCATCTTTTTTTACCCTTAATCGGATTAGGAAAAGTATATCATCAAGGAACAATTGCGGAAACAGCAGACATATTAAAAATCTATAATCTTGCGCCCATTTCACTGGGAGCAAAGGAAGGGTTAGCATTAATTAATGGTACACAGTTTATTGCTGCACACGCGGTAAAAGTGGTTCAGAAAATGCATAACCTCCTAGCAGTGGCTGATATTACTGCGGCCATGATGCTCGAAGGCTTATTGGGTTCGGCCAAACCTTTCCACGAGAAACTGCATAACTTACGGCCTTACAAAGGCAATAAACACGTAGCGGCAAATATTCGCCATTTGTTGAAGGATTCAGAAATCGTTCCCTCACATGCCAACTGTTCGAGGGTACAGGATCCCTACTCCCTGCGCTGCATTCCACAAGTGCATGGTGCTTCCAGAAATGCCTGGTTACACTTAAAGGAAATGCTGGAGATCGAAATTAATGCCGTTACAGACAATCCGGTAATTTTTAGTGAAGAACTCACCATCAGTGGAGGGAATTTCCATGGCCAGCCGATGGCGCTTCCTTTAGATTATGCATGCCTTGCGGCTTCAGAAATCGGGAACATATCCGATAGGAGAATATACCTGTCTTTAGAAGGGACAACGCCCGGGGTTCCTAAACTGCTTATGAAAGAGACGGGGCTTAACTCAGGTTTCATGATTTTACAATATACCTCCGCAGCCCTGGCCAGTGAGAATAAAGGTTTATGTTTTCCGGCAAGTGCCGATAGTATTCCTACTTCATTGGGGCAAGAAGACCATGTGAGCATGGGCTCTATAAGTGGTAGAAAAGCACTTCAGGTAATTGAAAATGTAGAAAAAATACTGGGAATAGAACTTTTCTGTGCTGCACAGGCGATGGATTACCATTTACCATTAAAATCGGGTAAAGTAATTAATGCGGTGCACGATGCAGTAAGATCAAAGGTTTCACATATTGAGGAAGATCAAATTATGTACAATTTGATGCAAAGCACTATAGACCTGGTACAAAGTGGGGCGTTACTGGAAATTGCCAACGCCGCACAGCAGCAGGTTAACAGTGAAGGTTTTAGCGAGGAATTTGAAAATTATTGATCATGGAAAATGAATACTGCCTGATAGGTCCCATTTCACAGTTGATTACCCTTGCCGGTCTGGCCGAAAAAGGCCCGCTTAAAGACGAGGTATTACAACCCATCCTGGAGGGAGGGATTTTAGTGCGGGGCGAATTAATTTACAAAATTGGACGCTATAGCGAGCTCCTGGAAGATGCTGAAGCTTTAAACGCAACCAAGCTTGTACTTGAGGGCCATTACGTATGCGTACCCGGTTTTATTGACGCACATACACACATTTGCTTTGCAGGCAGCAGGGCCAATGATTACGCCATGCGCAATTCGGGAAAATCATACCTGGAAATTGCACAGGCAGGGGGCGGAATCTGGGATACGGTAAAGGCTACGCGCAAGGCAACTGAAGCTGAACTAACAGCAATGACCACAGCGCGTGCGAACAGGCATTTACAAGAAGGCGTAACCACAACAGAGGTTAAAAGTGGTTATGGCTTAAGTGTAGCGGAAGAACTGAAAATGCTTCGTGCAATTGCCGCTGCAGATCAGGAAACTGAAGCAGACCTGATTTCTACCTGTTTGGCGGCACACATGCTTCCAAAAGATTTTGAGGGTACAGCTGAAATGTATCTGAAACAGATTAGTGATGAACTCTTCCCCCTCATCCAGAAAGAAAATTTAACTACCCGTGTCGATGCCTTTATTGAACAGGGAGCATTTTCTCCTGAGCTTATCGGCCCCTACTTTGTAATGGCGCAACAATATGGTTTCAGCATAACGGTTCATGCCGATCAGTTTAGTGCCGGAGGAAGTGCTGTTGCGGTTAATTTTAATGCTTTAAGTGCCGACCATTTAGAAGCGAGCGCTGATCTGGAAATTAACCTGCTGGCAGGTAGCGAAGTGGTAGCAGTGGCCTTACCCGGGGCATCAATTGGCCTGGGTTGTGCTTTTACGCCAGCAAGGAAATTATTAGATGCCGGAGGTTGTTTGGCCATTGCAAGTGATTGGAACCCTGGTTCTGCACCAATGGGCGATTTATTACTGCAAGCGGCTTTGTTGGGCACTTTCCAGAAACTCTCTAATGCAGAAATATGGGCAGGCATCACCTTTAGGGCTGCAAAAGCACTTAATCTGTACGACAGAGGGCAACTTGCCCCTGCAATGTTAGCCGATTTCAATTTATTCGCCACGGCAAATCATCAGGAAATATTATACCAGCAAGGCAAACTAAAGCCTGCGCAAGTTTGGAAGAATGGAAGATGTGTATACTCAAATCTGAAAAATGAACTTTAAAGAACAAATTCTGCAAGGCATTCCAGCTGTACTGCCTGAAAGGAAAATATACAACGCACAGTTAAACCATGCCCCTGTCAGAAAGGACATCCTTCATCCGGAAGAAAAAAAACTGGCAGTAAGTAATGCGCTTCGCTATTTCCCAGGCGAATGGCATCAAACCCTTGCACCTGAGTTTCTGGAAGAACTGAACACCTATGGCCGGATCTATATGTATCGCTTCAAGCCCGATTACGCGATTTACGCAAGGCCTTTAAGCGAATACCCATTCCAAAGCTTACATGCAGGTTGCATCATGCTCATGATTCAGAATAACCTCGATCCTGCAGTGGCCCAACACCCGGAAGAATTGATTACCTATGGCGGTAATGGTGGTGTTTTCCAAAACTGGGCACAATACCTCATTACCATGCAATACCTGGCCATCATGACGGATGAACAAACGTTGAACATGTATAGCGGGCATCCTCAGGGCTTATTCCCATCTTCCAAGTATGCCCCAAGAGTTGTGGTTAGCAATGGCATGATGATTCCGAATTATTCAAAAGCAGATGACCTGGAACGTTTCAGTGCATTGGGTGTTACCCAATACGGTCAAATGACTGCGGGATCTTACATGTATATTGGCCCTCAGGGGATTGTACATGGCACTACGATTACCTTAATGAATGCTTTCAGGAAAAAACTGGCCGAAGGGCAAAGTCCGGCCGGAAAGATATTTCTTACTGCCGGCTTGGGGGGTATGAGTGGTGCTCAGCCCAAAGCCGGGAATATTACCGGTTGTATCACCATTTGTGCAGAAGTTAATCCAGCGGCGGCCCATAAAAGGCACGCACAGGGCTGGGTAGATGAGCTGGTTGATGATCTGACCAGCCTGCTTGCCCGTACAAAAAGGGCGAGGGAAGGTAAGGAAACGGTTTCTATTGCCTATGTAGGCAATGTAGTGGATATTTGGGAAAGATTCGATTTAGAAGACATATCCGTTGAGATTGGTTCAGATCAAACTTCCTTACACAATCCCTGGTCGGGCGGATATTACCCCGTGGGATTAAGCTTTGAAGCGGCCAATAAAATGATGGTTACATCGCCTCAACAGTTCAAAGATAAGGTTCAGGAATCGCTGAGAAAGCATGCAGCTGCTATTAACAGGCACGTGGCAAAAGGCACGTACTTTTTTGATTACGGGAATGCATTTTTACTGGAATGCAGCAGAGCCGGAGCTGATGTGATGGCCACAAATGGCATCGATTTTAAATATCCTTCTTACGTACAGGACATTTTAGGCCCCATGTGCTTTGATTATGGTTTTGGTCCTTTCAGATGGGTATGTAGTTCGGGGGATGCGGAAGATTTAGCCATTACAGACCGTTTGGCGCTGGAGGTGTTGGAGGACATTAAAGTTACCGCAGCACAGGAAATTATTCAACAATTATCAGACAACATCACCTGGATCAGGGAAGCCGCAGCCAACAGGCTTGTGGTGGGCTCTCAAGCCCGGATTTTGTATGCAGATGCAGAAGGAAGAGCGAAAATTGCAGAAAAATTCAATGAAGCAGTAAAAACAGGAGAATTGTCTGCTCCGGTAATATTGGGTCGGGATCACCACGATGTAAGTGGCACTGACTCTCCTTTCAGGGAAACCAGCAATATTTATGATGGAAGCCGGTTTACTGCTGATATGGCTATACAAAACGTAATCGGCGATAGTTTCAGGGGCGCTACCTGGGTTTCAATCCACAATGGAGGTGGTGTAGGCTGGGGAGAAGTCATTAACGGCGGCTTTGGAATGGTACTGGATGGAACGGAAGAAGCTGATGAAAAACTGAAAAATATGCTTTTTTATGATGTAAACAATGGAATTGCAAGACGCAGCTGGGCCAGAAATCAGGAAGCCGATTTTGCCATCAGAAGAGAAATGGAGCGTACGCCCCTGCTTAGGGTTACACTACCAACAAGAGTTGATGAGGATATTTGGGAAAGTTTGTTTTAAGTCCAAAATCTCTCTGTATTATTCTTAATACTTTAAATTCGTATCCGTTTAACAGTATTATTTTTATCGACCAGAATAAAACCGAACGAATGAATAAATATTTGCTTAGCCTAACCGCCTGTGCATTGGCACTTTCGGCAAACGCTCAACAGGGAAAAACCTTAACAGAAAAAGATTACGAGAGGGCTGAAAGCTTTCTGAGCTACAATACTGAACCATTTATCGACAATGGCGGTGTTAGACCTAACTGGCTGGCCAATGATCAGTTTTCTTATACAGTAAGAACTGCAACCGGTATGCAAACCTACCTGGTTGACCCCGTCAAGAAAACGAAAACCCAGGGTTCTGGTAATCAAAATGGAAATACGCCAGCGCGCCGAAATGCTGGCGGACCAAATGAGGTGTTATCTCCTGACGGCAAAAAAGCCGTATTTATAAAAGATTTCAACCTTTGGGTTAAAGATTTAGCCTCGGGAAAAGAAACCCAGTTAACCACCGATGGCATTAAAGATTATGGCTACGCCACAGACAACGCTGGCTGGACGCACAGTGATGCACCTATTGTGCGCTGGTCGCCAGATTCTAAAAAACTAACCACTTTTCAGCAAGATCAGCGACATGTGAAAGACATGTACCTGGTTACAACCAATGTGGGCGCACCCAAGTTAACAGCCTGGAAATATCCATTACCCGGCGATAAGGAAATTGCTACCATCAGAAGGGTAATCATCGAAATAGAAAACCCGAAGGTAATTTCACTGAATATTGCTCCCGATCAGCACAGGGGTACCTTAAGCGATGACATTGCCAGCAGTGGTACTTTTGATGATATCGACTGGAAAGCAGATGGAAGCGAAATGGCTTTTGTTTCTACTTCCAGGGATCATAAAAACGAGAAATTCCGCATTGCCAATGCCAGTACAGGTGCAGTAAGAGAGGTTTTCGAAGAAACCGTAAAAACGCAATACGAATCCGGACAGGGCGCCATAAACTGGCGGTACCTTCCTGACACGAAAGAAATTATCTGGTATTCTGAACGTGATGACTGGGGTCACCTTTATCTTTATGATGCAGCTACAGGCAAGCTTAAAAATCAAATCACCAAGGGCAGTTTTGTGGTAACCAAATTGATTCGGGTAGAGGAGAAAACCCGTACTTTATATTTCATGGCTTCTGGCCGCGATGCAGCAAACCCCTACTTCAGTCATTTCTATAAAATCGGTTTTGATGGCAAAGGTTTAACTGATTTAACACCGGAAAGCGGAAATCACCAAATTACCTTTTCACCTTCTAACCAGTATTTTATCGACTGTTATTCTAAACCAGATGTTCCGGCAACCATTGTGTTACGTAACATTAAAGGAGAACTTCTAGTTAACCTGGAAAAAACAGATGTTAGCAGGTTAACGGCACAGGGTTGGAAAGCACCGATCCCTGTAGCACTAAAGGCAGGCGATGGTAAAACCGATATTTATGGTCTGGTGTTTACGCCAACCAAGATGGAAGCCGGTAAAAAATATCCGGTAATTGATTACATCTATCCTGGCCCGCAAGGCGGAAGTGTGGGCAGCTGGTCATTTGTTGCTTCAAGGGGTGACAATCAGGCGCTTGCTGAATTAGGCTTTATTGTAGTGGTAATGGAAGGCACCAGCAATCCTAACCGCTCTAAAAGTTTTCATGATATGAGCTATGGCAATATGGCCGTTAATACGCTGCCGGATCAAATCGCAGCAATCAGACAACTGGCGGTAAAATATCCGATGGATACCACCAAAGTAGGCATTTGGGGTCACTCTGGTGGTGGTTTTGCTACTGCAGCAGCCATGTTCCGTTATCCTGATTTCTTTAAAGTAGGTATCTCAGAATCCGGAAACCATGACAACAGAAACTATGAGGATGATTGGGGTGAACGCTACAATGGCTTACTGGAAAATGCGGATTATGAAGCCCAGGCTAACCAAAATTATGCTAAAAACCTCAAAGGTAAACTGATGTTGGTGCATGGTATGATGGATGATAACGTTCCACCATACAATACACTATTGGTTGTTGAGGCTTTGGAAAAAGCTAACAAATCTTTCGATTTGGTAATTTTCCCTAATAGTGCACATGGTTTCGGCCAGCATTCACCTTATATGATGCGCCGCCGCTGGGATTATTTTGTTAAAAATCTTTTAGGTGCGGAACCACCTCATGATTATCAGATGAAAGGTCCACGGTTAAGATAATATTTAAAATGCCTTAATGAGTAATATTGTTAAGGCATTTTTGCTTTCAAACCTTTTATCTTAAATTGGGTTTTTAATAACATCACCCTAAAAAGCGTTTAAAATGACCACCGAAAACAGCGTTATCATTACAGGCACAACTGGAATGGTTGGAGAAGGCGTACTTATTCAATGCCTAAAAAGCTCAGCAATAGACCGCATTCTGGTGATTAACCGTAAACCTTGTGGATATAACCATCCTAAATTAAAAGAGATTATCCATCAGGATTTTTTCGATTTTTCGCCCCTACAGGAAGAACTGAAAGGATATAATGCCTGTTTCTTTTGTTTGGGAATTACCTCTGTAGGTGTTGATCAGGACAAATATTACAAAATGACATACGAGCTTACCCTACATGTGGCCAGAACGTTGAGCCGTTTGAACGACGACATGACCTTTTGCTATATTTCTGGTGGAGGAACCGGAGAAAAGAGCAGATTAAAATGGGCTCAGGTAAAGGCAAAGACTGAAAAAGATTTAACAAAGCTTCCTTTTTTACAGGTATTTAATTTCCGTCCGGGTTTTATTAAACCTGTTAAGGGGGCTAAATACACCCATAAATTTTACAATTATATTGGCTGGCTATTTCCCCTTGGAAGAGCATTGTATTCAAAGGGTTTTTGCACCATGGAAGAATTGGCGAATGCGATGATCAATACTTTAAACCATCACGATGAACGCAGAATTTTGGAAGGAAACGATATCATAGCCATGGCGAAAGAAAACAATTCCACAGCGCCTTAACGATAATAGCCGGGAGTAACACCGGTTAACAGAAATTAAAGGCTGGAGGCTGAAGATCTAATCCTGCAACCCACAGCCTTTAACACGAAACTAATTTTTCGGCTCTCTTTTTCTTGCATTATCTTTATTAGAGGTCTGGTCAGACCGCTGGCCACCTCCATTGGTTATACCATTTTGTTTTTTATCAGTTTTTAGATCGTGGTTTGCCCTATCGGCAATTGAATTCCCTTGAACGGTTGGATTGTTTTTCGGCATGCTCACATTTTTCATAACGATATATTTTAAGTTAACACTGATTTACCGAGCGCTCTTATAATAACCTTTGCCTTTAAAATAAGTTTGGATTATTTAGAAAACGTATGGTTGTATGGGGTAGGCAACAAAGGGATGACTGCGTTTCTAAGTGGAAAGAGAGAAAAGCAAATTAGCTACAACTTATTGTATTAAATCAATTACTTGGATTGGTTTTTGTTTAATTCGGCTTTTGATTATTATTTTAGCGCAGCATACAACAAAACACACGTGAAAAAGAACGTTATCCTTACCTTAATCTGCTTTGCAGCACTTTCTGCAAATGCACAGAAAAAAACATATTTAGAATTACTTGCCAATCAACCAAAATGGGTAGATTCTGTTTTCAAAACCTTAAACCGGAGAGAACGCATTGCCCAGATGTTTTTTGTAAGGGCCCATACCAATCTTGGGAAAAAGTATTCTGATTCTGTTGGTCAGGTAATCAAGAAAGAACAACTAGGTGGTGTGGTATTTTTTCAGGGTGGCCCTGGTCGTCAGGCAGCCGTAACCAATGCATATCAAAAAGTGAGTCATGTACCATTGCTCATCTCGTCAGATGGCGAATGGGGTTTAGGTATGCGCTTAGACAGTACCATTTCATACCCCTACCAAATGACTTTGGGGGCAATACAGAATAAAGATCTGATTTACCGGATGGGTTTAGAAGTGGCCAAAGACTTTAAACGCCTGGGCATGCAAATGAACTTAGCTCCCGATGCTGATATTAACAACAACCCTAAGAACCCGGTGATTAATTACCGCTCTTTCGGAGAAAATAAATATAATGTAGCTTCTAAAACTGCTGCCTATATGAAGGGTATGCAGGATGGAGGCCTGTTAACCACTTTAAAACACTTTCCAGGACATGGCGATACGGATGTAGATTCACACTATGACTTGCCTCAACTGAACTTTACCGCTGCCCGTTTAGATAGTTTGGAGGTGTATCCCTTTAAAGAGCTGATTAAACAGGGGGCTTCAGGTGTGATGATCGCTCACATGAATATTCCTTCTTTAGACAATACACCTAATGTACCTTCTACCCTTTCAAAGCCCATAGTTACGGGTATTCTAAAACAGAAACTGGGCTTTAAAGGCTTAATTATCTCTGATGCAATGGACATGAAAGGGGTAGTGAAATACTTTAAAGACGGGCAGGCAGATTTAATGGGGGTTATTGCCGGGAATGATATCCTGGAGCTTTCACAAAACAGCGACAGGGCAATCAGATTAATTCGCAGGGCCGTTCGTCAGGATCGCCTGGACATGAAAATCATTGATGAAAGTGTAAGAAAAATTCTAACCGCGAAATATTGGGCTGGTGTTTACAAACGAGATACCATTGTTACTCAAAATATTGTTGCAGGTGTTAACCGTAAAGAAAGCAATGCCCTGGTTCAGGAGCTGGCCAATGCCTCAGTTACTTTATTAAAAGGGAAAGAATACATCAAAAACCTCATTCCAATTAGAAGAACAGCCATAATCAGTATTGGTGTGAGCGGTGTAACCAAATTCCAGAAAGAGGTTTCTAAAGGATTTTACAACTCCGTTTATTACGTATTAGACAAAGATGCCAACGCCACGCAAATTTCCAATATTGCACGTGAAATTGGTGCTTTTGATCAGGTGATTGTGGGTATTCACGATAGCAGGGCCCGACCTGCTAACAACATGCCTTTAAATGCAGGCGTTAAAAATTTTATCAAAGAGCTATCGGCGAAGAATACAGTTTTTGCATTATTTGCAAATCCATATAATCTTGCAAGCTTACCCGGACTAGAAAATAGCAGGGGATTAATTGTTGCCTATCAAAAGGAAGATTATATGCAGATTTCTGCCGCTGCAGTAATTAATAACCGTTTGGTACCATCAGGAAAGCTGCCGGTGAGCATTGCACCTTATTATAAATTTGGAGACGGACTTTAGATGAGTTGTGGGGCAGCGGCACTGAACTTAACTCCGTTCACTCACTTTTGTTGGTTTTTCGCACAATTGCCAACTGAAAACTGCCAACTGAAAACTGAAACCCTGTTTATTCAAAACAAATTCCCCCTTCAAAGCATTATCTATTATAAATACTTAAAATTATGATAGATCCAGAGAACGACAACTACTCCAACGATCCAAATGATGCCTTACGCAGGGAAGATGATGTAGAAAACATAAACGAGGTTGATGGCGATGGTACCAGTATTGAGCACGATAAAGATTTGTTGGAACAGGCCGATGAAGCTTCGCGCCCCTCTTATGAACTAAATGTTGATGATTTAGATGAAGAGGCCGATTAACCAAAAAGCCAGGCAATGCCTGGCTTTTTGGTTATGAATATATTTTCCCGATTATTTAGATTTAACCGTGTACGTTTTTGGATCTACAGCAGCATTTGTCCAGCCTTTTAAAAACGAGGTTATTTTCTTCACATCATGCCCCACTTTCTTTTTACCGTTTGCAGAAACCTCTTCTGTTTCTAAATAGGCAGAGTTCTCAATGTGCAGCACTTTACCTTTCCCATCCAGTACCACAAACACCGGAAAGCCGAAACGCTGTGGATAACCTAAATCTGCCAATGCAGCTTCATTTTTATTCTCCGGACTGTAGTTTACCAGAACCGTTTCAAAATTATCATTGATATATTTCTTCAATGTAGCGGTACTATCGACCAAATTATGGAATGCAATACACCAGGTGCACCAGTTTCCGCCTACCTGTACCAACACGTGCTTGTTTTCTTTTGCAGCTTTGCTCACTGCAGCAGCCAAATCTGCTTTGGCATTGGCCTGAGGATTATAAATGTGTACTATTTCTTTTTTTGCCTGTCCAAATGCAGCAGTAGCAATAAAAACAGCTGTTAATAAAGTGAATAATCTTTTCATAACTTATAAGGATGATATTACAAAATTAACAAAGTCTACTAACGTTGTAGATTACTATCAAAGTATTTACAGTAGGCATACATTTTCACAAAAGCTTATCTTTGCAGCGCGATGGATTTTTTAGATCTACATACCCATAAAGTTGCCCTACAACAGGAAGTTACCAGTATTCAGAGTTTATCGCTAACCAGCGATATTTTTCTGGCCATGCCCAAGCGCAAGCCCATTTCTATTGGACTCCATCCCTGGTTTGCCACGCTGGATAAATTGGAATTACAGCTGAGTTACTTAAAAGTCCTTGCTCAACAACCTAATGTAAAGATGATTGGCGAATGTGGTTTGGATAAACTGAAAGGTGCGCCATTAACTGATCAAATCAATATTTTTGAACAGCAGGTTGCCCTTGCCGAACAGCTGAATAAGCCAATGATCATTCATTGCGTAAAAGCATTTGCTGAACTGATTGAAATTAAGAAAAAGCTAAAAGTAAAAGTACCCATGATTATTCATGGCTTCAATAAAAAAGAAGCGCTGGGAAAACAACTCATCGACAACGGATTCTTTCTCTCTTTCGGATCGGCGTTGCTACAAGCAGATTCTGGAGCAGCTAAACTCATTCAATCTGGTTATCCATTCTACTTAGAAACAGATGATGCAGACATTTCTATCGTCGAAATTTATAAAGCCGCAGCTAATTTAAAAAAATGTACAGTTGATGAGCTCAAAGCATGTATTTTTGCCAACTGGAAAAAATTGAACTTAATAACTGATTAGTAATTTGCTCGATGCCTAACCACCAATCATCTGCGCAAGGTGCAGTTAAGGCTACAGCGACAAAAAAATATATTTATGGCTGATGTTACCTGGCTCTCCCGATCTGCATTATTAGTAGGAAATGATGGAATAGAAAAACTTCAATCCAAACATGTTCTGGTTATTGGTTTAGGCGGAGTAGGTTCTTTTGCGGCCGAATTTATTTGCCGCTCAGGTGTAGGTGAAATGACTATCGTAGATGGAGACGTGGTTGATCCAAGTAATAGAAACAGGCAGCTTCCTGCATTAGCAACCAATCATGGGGTAAGCAAGGCAGAAATTATGCAAGAGCGTTTGCTGGCCATCAATCCCGAATTAAAGCTTCATGTGGTGAACGCTTTCCTTACACCGGAAAAATGTCGCGAAATCCTGGAAACAAATTACGATTACGTGATGGACTGTATCGATAGCGTAATGCCAAAAATTACCCTGCTCTCTACCGCACTGGAAAAAAACATTCCGATTGTGAGTTCAATGGGCGCTGGCGGTAAGGTAGATCCTACCAAACTACGTATAACTTATCTGCCCAACACCTACCAATGTGTGTTTGCCAGCTACGTGCGTAAACGGCTAAACAAGCAGCCCAATGTAGAGAAAGTAAAAGCGGTTTTTTCTACAGAGGAAGTAAAGCGCGATTCCTTAATCTTAACCGACGGCAGCAATTTCAAGCGTTCTGCTTATGGAACAATCTCTTATCTTCCGGCTGCTTTTGGTGGTGCCTGTGCGTCAGTAGTGATCCGCGATCTACTGGAAATCCCTTTCGAAATGGAAAAACGGCCGGCAAGAATCAGGAAAAAACCAGCGAAGAAGAAGAAGAAAGAATAAATTGGGTGCAAAGGATGTTTAACTGTAGGAATTATAACTTATTGCATATTTATATCGAAACTTCAATCACAACAACAAGGTAAATACGATAAACGCAGAGCGGATTATTTAATATCTTTAGGTTTAAAAGTTTACCGAATTTCTGTTGCCAATGTGATGAAAAATATGCATTTTGTAATAATTGGTTTAGAAAACTACATCATTTCAACTACAGATTAAAATAGAAGCGCATCTGCCCTGCAGGTGAATTAACAATATGCCCAAACCCCTCAAAATTCTTCAAGCCTCTGCTGGTTCCGGTAAAACCTTCAGTCTTACCGCACATTATTTAACTTTACTCTTCAGCAGTGAAAATAAATATCGGGAGATATTGGCTGTAACCTTTACCAACAAGGCTACAGAAGAAATGAAAACCCGTATTTTAGAGGTTTTATTGGGGCTTGCCCAAGGTAACCCTGCAAAAAAGATTGATGATTACCGGCAGTTAATTATTAAGGCTTATCCTGGCCTTACACCTACTGACCTACAATATAAAGCAGATAAGATTTATCGGAAAATCCTGCACGACTATAGCCGTTTCTCTGTAAGTACAATTGATGGTTTCGTCCAGAAAGTAATTCGTGGTTTTGCATTTGAACTGGGCCTAAACGCCGATTATAATTTAGAAATGAATTATGATAAGGTGAAGGATGATCTGGTAGCCAAACTGGATGCCAATTTAGATCACAACAAACAGCTTTTGCAATGGATTATTGATCTGGCCATTGAACGAATCAGCGACAATAAAAGCTGGAATTATAAACTGGAATTGTACAACCTCATTGGCGAGATTTTCTCAGAGCGTTTTCAGGTTTTTGAAACAGCAGTTGAAGAACTGGGCTTAGAAAACATCGACGAGCTATTCAAAAAATACATCCAGGTAACCAAAGCCGAGATTAAGAATTTTGAAGACGAGATCATTGCTTTGGCTACTAAAGCCCATGATAGCCTTCAAAACGCAGGTGTAGGTGATGACCAGCTGAAGGGTAAATCCAGAAACGGCTTAAAAAAACTGATCCTGGTTGCCAGGGGCGATTTTTCTAAAATAGAAAGCTTATTCAGTTATATCGATGAGCCAGAAGAGTGGTTTCAAAAGAATGTGAGTTTACCTGAAGTTTATGCTCAGATTAACCCCATCCTCCAGGAGATCAAAAAGCATTATCTGGCGCATTTACCCAACTACGGCTTAGCCATAGCTTTCAATAAAAACCTCTATTACCTCCGCTTAATGCAGGAAATAGCGGTGCTTTTGAAAGAATATCGGGCCGAAAACGATAATTTGCTCATCAGCGATGCGCAGAAATTAATTTCTGGTATAACTGAAGATGCTGGAGACAATCCTTCCTTTATTTGGGAAAAAGTAGGTAACCGTTACCGGAATTTTCTTTTTGATGAGTTTCAGGATACATCAACCAGCCAATGGGGTAGTTTTAAATCCCTGCTAACGAATGCCATGGCCACGCCAAGTGCCGATTTAACTGATCACCTCATTGTAGGTGATACGAAACAGTCTATTTACCGCTGGCGTAATGGCGATTGGAATATCCTGCACAAGCACGCCAAGCGGGATGTAGGTATGGACAATGTAATCGAAGAAAGTTTAGCTGAAAATTACCGAAGTGCAGAAAACATCATTTCTTTCAATAACTTTTTATACCGTTCAATTCCAATTGCCTTACAACAGGAACTAAACCAAAGTATTGAGGAAAAATCTGCCGCATTAAATGACTGGTGGAATGAGGAAAATTACGGTCACATCATTACCGATATTTATAGCCAGTCTACCCAGAATTTTGCAACCAGCACATTAAAAGGCGGCACCATCAAGATCAGGAAGTTCAGCAAGGAAGATGCTGCCAATGAAGCTCGTTTTACTGAAACCACCTTTAGAGATCTGGCACTGGAAGATGTAATCAATGAAATCCTGTTGCTGATTAACGAAAAAAATTATGCATTAAAAGACATCGCCATATTGGTGCGGTCCAATAGTGAAGCCCTTTTAACAGTTAAAAAGTTAATGGAGCAAAATCTCCCGGTAATTTCTGGAGATGCTTTACTTATTGCCAACAATGCTGCTGTAAAACTAATTATCAATACACTGAAAGCATTAATAGGCCTGGATAGTCAGAATGCGCTTTACAAAGCCAATTGTATCGCATTGTACCACTCGCTGCGCGGCATAGCAGTACATCCCGATCATTATTTAAACCTCAATAACAACTCTCTCAGTAACTTATCGGGTGTATTGCCAAAAGCCCTATGCGAAAACTGGCAAAGCTGGCTTCAGCTCCCTTTAACAGAGCTGGTAGAAATATTGATCGAATCTTACGAGTTAAAAGAGTTAACCCTACACCTGCCCTATCTGCTAGCATTTAGAGACCTGGCTGCAAATGCCAATAAACTGGGTGAAAAGGGAATTATCGCCTTTCTAACCTGGTGGGATGAAGATGGGGTAAAAAAATCGCTCCCTTCCCCGGATGGTGTGGATGCTATTCAGATCATTACCATTCACAAATCAAAGGGATTAGCTTTCAGAGCGGTATTTGTACCATTCTGTAATTGGGAAATCAAGGGCAAACCCAATTCTACATTCTGGGTGTCATCAGAAGAAACAGTTTATAAAGAATTAAGGGGTATTCCATTAAAATACAGTAGCGATTTAGCCAATTCGGCAATAGCAAAAGCCTATTATGAAGAGCTGCTCTTTAATAATATGGATGCGTTAAACATGCTTTACGTAGCCACAACGCGTGCTAAAGATTACTTGTATCTATCTACAATGGCCAAAAAAGAGGCTACACTATCCAACATTGGCGATGTACTTAACCTCACTTTTGAAGAACAGTTTAATGAAAACAGCCTCTACGAGATCGTGGATTATGTAGTGACAGATACCAAAGTTGAAAAGGTTAACCTCATCAACCTGAACTATTATCCAACTACAGGCCGTTTATCTGAACTATATATTCCTTCGGAGGATAAACACCTTAAGCATCTTGTAAATATTCAGCAATCCGGCAGAAAAGGGTCTTTACTCCATGATATTTTGGCCAATGCCAGTACCGATAAAGAAGTTAATGCCTATATCGATGACCTGGTGATGCAGGGGATCATCCAAAATAACGAAAGAGAGGCCTTACACCAATCGGTTAAAGAAGTTCTTCTCCATCCCGATTTAAAAACCATCCTGGATAATGCACAGGAAAGCATTACCGAAAAGAGCATCATCGACGAAAACGGCAAACTCCATCGTCCTGACAGAATTTTGTTAAGCCCCGATGGCGTAATCATCCTCGATTATAAGTTTACTTTGGAGGAGAGTAAAAGGCATATAGAACAAGTAGAGCTTTACCGGGATTTGTTGCTGAAAATGGGCTTTGAAAACGTAAAAACCTATTTGTTTTATGCGGTTACCGGGAAATTAAAGGCAGTATAATTATCAAATCGAGATAAAGACATGAAACCATTTTTACAAGAAGTTGCCGAAGATTTGATTGAGCGGTTTGGTGCCAACCTTCAGCATTGCGCCATCATTTTTAATAATAAACGTCCTGCTGCTTATCTTCAGAAGCATTTCGCCAATATTATTCAGAAACCATTTTTTAGCCCCGCTCTATTTACTATCCAGGAGTTTTTTGCCGCTGCATCGCAGTTTAAAATAGCCGATTTCTATCTCCAGTTTTTCACTTTACATCGAATTTACAATCAGCTCCTGGCAGAAG
Source organism: Pedobacter sp. (assembly GCF_965279535.1). Taxonomy (NCBI): domain Bacteria; kingdom Pseudomonadati; phylum Bacteroidota; class Sphingobacteriia; order Sphingobacteriales; family Sphingobacteriaceae; genus Pedobacter; species Pedobacter sp. The sequence continues at coordinate 3,483,276 of NZ_OZ257244.1, read as the reverse complement.
AGAAGTTAGAAACGATATCAAGTCACAAATTTTTTCCCCTGGCAAAAATTATCTTGAGCGATTTTAACCAGATAGATGCCGACCTCGTAGATGCCGGAAAACTGTATCGCGATTTGGAAGACATATCTGTAATTAACAAAGATTTCGATTACCTCAGCCCCGAACAGTACCAGTTTCTGGCTCAATTCTGGACATCCTATTCGGAAGGAAAACATAAAAAACAGCAGGAACTTTTCATCAAAATGTGGCGCAGGATGCCAAAGCTTTATCATAAGTTTCATGCAAGCTTAAAAAATGAGGGCTTTTTAACCAACGGGTCTGTTTATCGCCACCTGGCGGAAGGAAACTTAAATGAATTGACTTACCTTTCAAATTTCGACAAGGGAAAAATCATTTTTGTAGGTTTTAATGCCCTTAGTTCGGCAGAGGCGAAGCTCTTTACGCAATTGCAAGAGGCAGACAAAGCACTTTTCTACTTCGATACCGATGATTATTACCTTAAAGATCATTTACAGGAAGCTGGATTATTCCTGAGGAAAAACATTGATCAGCTGGGCTTAAAAAATGTGTTTGATGATCGCCCAAGCTTAATGGCAACAGCAGATCACCTGGTAAATGTTTATAAGGTTCAGGGACAATCGGTACAGGCGAAGATATTAAATGAAGTTTTAGCAGACGATTATGTTGAAGAAAATGAAGTCGGTAACACCGTGGTGGTATTGGCAGACGAAAGTTTACTTATTCCGGCGCTTCAAACCATTCCAACAGATGTAAATGGCAAAAAGATAGACCTCAACGTTACCATGGGTTTTGCACTTTCTTCATCCAGTATCTACGGATTGGCAGATTTATGGCTAAGTGCTCAATTAGAGATTCTAAATACCGGAAAGTTAACCTACAAAAGCCTTGAGGCCTTCCTCACTCACCCACTTACCGGGTTAAGTCAGCGAATGAGGGATAAAATCCAAACCGCATTACTCAAGGAAAATGTTGTTGAGATTGAACATCAACGCTTAGTAAGGCAAGGTGGCCTTTTGGAAGTTTTTTATCAGCAAACAGTCGAGCCTAAAAATGTAGTCTCAAATCTACTTCAGGTACTTAATTTCGTACTGAACAGGCTCTCCAATAACAAAGCACTCAAAAAAATCGATGCAGAGTTATTTGTAAAAACCATTCAGGAGCTTAACCGGCTCCATGATACCTTTGGCCACCACATCGGTCAGGAGGATATTTCTTTTGTGATTTATCTGGTTCAGAAGTCCCTTCAGGCCATTGCAGTTCCATTAAGTGGCGATCCACTAAACGGTATTCAGCTAATGGGTTTACTGGAAACCAGGAACCTGAATTTCGACAAAGTTGTTTTCTTAGGTTTTAACGAAGGAATCATTCCGAAATCATCTATCGGCAATAGCTTTATTCCCGATAGTATCCGCCGGGTTTATGGTTTGCCCGTACTGGAAAATCTCGATGCCATCTCGTCCTACATGGTTTACAGGCTTTTGCAGCGCGCCAAAAACATCAGTTTTGTTTATAATAGCCTAACGGACGAATCGACCTCCGGTGAAGCCAGCAGAATACTCAAGCAGCTGGAATATGAAAGTAAATTCAACTTCCAATACCACGAATTGGCCTTGGAAGTAAAAACTGAAGTGGCCAAAGAAGTGGTCATTAAAAAAGAAGATCATCCTTTTATTCAGGCAACCCTTCAGAAATACCTTAATAAAGAAAAAATTCTCTCCCCTTCTGCCCTTACACAGTATATTTCTAACCCGATAGATTTCTTTTTTAATTATATCGCCGGCATCAAAGAACCTAAAGAGGTAAGTGCAGTGGTAGAAGCCAATGAAATTGGTTCCATCCTGCACAAGGTAATGGAATACTTTTACGAAGATCTGGTTGGGATAGAAATTACCAAAGCAGCAATAGAGGAACGACGAACAGGAGTACCAAAACTGATTCAAAAAGCTTTCTCATCGGTGATGTTCAATAACCCTGATAAGGTAATGGAATATAGAGGCATGCAAAAAGTGATTTTAGCCATTGTAGATGCCTATGTTAATGTGATTTTAAATCAGGATATTTCACAAACACCTTTCACCATTATCAGTTTAGAGCAAAAGGTAGAAGCCCTCATTCATTTTCCCTTAAAAGGGCAGGATGCCAGCATAAAAATGTTCGGTTACATTGACCGGGTAGATGTAAAAAACGGCATTACCCGAATTGTAGATTATAAAACCGGTAGTGATAAACTCACCTTTAAAGATATTCCCGAACTGTTTAATTCAGATGGCAAACACATTAATAAAGCGCTGGTACAAACCCTTCTATACACCTACGCTTACGAGCAATATGCAGGAAAAACACATGTTGAGCCTAATTTATATGTGGTAAAAAGCATGAGCCAGGATGGGGTTTGGTTTAAAACAGGCAGACAGAGTTTATCTGGCCAGTTTTTAGAAGACATTAAACCTGAGTTTTTAGCCGCTTTAAGAAACAAACTGACAGAGCTTTTTGAAGCGCCTTATTTTAAAGCCAGCGCTGTAGATGACAATTATAAATTTTCCATCTATAAAACCTTGTTTGGAAAATAAAACCTTTTCCCCTTGTCGTCGGTTTAAACCGACGGCAAGTTTGCTATATTAGCATAACCAATTCTTATAAATATGTCGTAGCTGAGATATAATTCATCAAACCCTTTCCCCGCAAGGATAAGATGAACAATCATTAAGATTCCAGCCTGCGAGGGGATGATGGCTACCGAGGGATCAGATATTTTCAGAATGCCAATACCTTACCTCACTCAGCCAAGTACGCATCCGGCCTAGCAGCATTTCGCAGAATAGGGTATCTGAAAGCCCGCAGTTTCAAACGTTCACATACTGCCCAAGGAAATAAGTAGCGAGGGTAGGCATGGTCAAAGGCCTAAGCCTCTTATTACCGCTATATGCTTTCAGATTATCCTAGTCAAGAAAGGATGCCAGCCTTGGGTTTTTGTTTCTTTTGGGCCAAGCCAAAAGAAAGAGCCCTTCCGGCGGTGAGGAAATAAACAATCATTCCAAAAAAACTTTCATTGATGAAATAAAAAAGTACGATGAGAAGCATAAATTTGAATCATCAAAAGACGAATGATGCTTAGCTTAAATTTTAGCCAGTTCCCAGTACTTGAAACCGAAAGACTGATCCTTCGGGAACATGTAGTTGCCGATGCGCAAGCTATTTTTGATATGCGCACCAGTGAAGAGGTGATGCGCTATATTGATCGGGCACGCCCAAAAGAGATTTTGGAAGTCAAAACCTTTATTACTACACTTCATGATGGCTACATAGAAGGACAAAATTTAACCTGGGTAATGGCTTTGAAAGAAAATCCAGAGCAAATGATTGGCGCTATAGGCTATTGGAGAACCAATCTGGCTAACCATCGGGCAGAAATAGGCTACATGCTTAGCCCCAAATTCTGGAAGAAAGGTTATGTATCAGAAGCATTAAAAAAAACAATAGATTTTGGTTTCAATGAGGTAAATTTTCACACCATTCAAGCCAATATTAATCCGGGTAATGATGCCTCAAGAAAGATTCTTCTCCAGCATGGCTTTGTAAAAGAAGCCTATTTCAAAGAAGATTACTACTTCAACGGAAGATTTTTAGATAGTGAAATCTATGGTTTGTTAAATCCAAATCACTAAATTACAACCATAACCCTACTCATATGCTTAAAACAGCTACGCCAATTCTCGCTTCACTCAATGCAGATGAAACCATTCAATTTTATACTGAAAAATTAGGTTTCACTTTTCACAACAACTGGGATGGCTACATCATTTTAAGCAAAGATGATATTGGTATCCATCTATGGCCAACTAACGATGAAAGTGTCCCCAAAAATACAGGTTGCTATATCTATGTCACCGAAGTAGATCAGCTTTATGCCGAGTATACAGCACAAGGTGTAGTACATCCCAATGGAAAGTTGAAAAATATGCCCTGGGGCATGAGGCAGTTTTCTATTTTAGACAACAGCGGTAACATTATTCACTTTGGTGAAGATATTAGAGCAAAATAACTGGCCGAAGTAAGGTAAGTCCTGACCTTAATCAATTGCTAAAAATATGATATTGAACAATATTTATTGAAACAATATTTTTTCGACTAGTTTATTTCGATAAAATCCACAACTTTAATACAATTACCCTTTCCAAAACTCAATTACCCAATATTATTTCACGCTTTAGCAAATAAACAAAAAAGACACTTGTTAAAACAGCCAGCAAACTTTGGAATTACCTATAATTATTACAAAACATAGGTATTTTAGCCTTTGGTTTCAAAGCGATTAATAATTATATTTGCCACCGTTATTAAAAATTACAATGAGAGAAATCCAATTTAGAGAAGCACTACGCGAAGCCATGAGCGAAGAAATGCGTAAAGATGACCGCGTTTTTTTATTAGGTGAAGAAGTAGCAGAATATAATGGAGCATACAAAGTAAGTCAAGGTATGCTTGAGGAATTTGGAGCCAAAAGAATTATCGATACCCCTATTGCCGAATTAGGTTTTGCAGGTATTGCTACTGGTGCAGCTACAGCTGGACTTATTCCAATTGTAGAATTTATGACCTTTAACTTTTCGTTGGTTGCTATCGATCAGATCATCAACGGAGCAGCGAAGATCTTATCTATGAGCGGTGGTCAATTCTCTTGCCCAATGGTATTCCGCGGTCCTACTGGTAACGCTGGTCAATTGGGTGCTCAACACTCTCAGAACTTCGAAAACTGGTATGCAAATACACCAGGTTTAAAAGTTGTAGTTCCGGCTACACCTTATGATGCAAAAGGTTTAATGAAACAAGCTATCATTGATCCGGATCCGGTAATTTTCATGGAATCTGAGGTAATGTATGGCGATAAAGGTGATGTTCCTGCTGAAGAATATTACTTAGAAATTGGTAAAGCAAACGTTGTAAAACAAGGAACTGATGTTACCATCGTAACTTTCGGTAAAATGTTAACCCGCGTAGTAAACCCAGCTGTAGAAGAATTAACAAAAGAAGGTATCAATGTTGAAGTAATCGATTTACGTACCGTACGTCCTATCGATTATGCAACCATCATCGAATCTGTTAAGAAAACTAACCGTTTGGTAGTAGTAGAAGAAGCCTGGCCATTGGCGTCTATCTCAAGTGAGATTGCTTTCAATGTACAGAAAAATGCATTCGACTATTTAGATTCACCTGTTTTACGTATTACTTGTGCAGACGTTCCACTTCCTTACTCTCCTACTTTAATAGCTGCCAGCTTACCAAATGCAGAAAAAGTAGTTAAAGCTGTAAAAGAAGCCATGTATGTAAATAAATAGTCGTTAAAAAACAACTATAAAATATTGGAATCCCTTAAGCTAAGCTTAGGGGATTTTTTTTGTTAGTATGATCTGTGTCACACAGTCCATCCCCATTACCGCAGTCTGTGTCATACAGACATTTCCATAAACTGTTTCATTAACAAAAAAGTATGCGCGCTAAGTTGCAAACGTTTGGAGAAATTATTCTACTGGGAACTGTGCTTCTGATTATTTTTTGTGTCGGCATTGTTTTGTCTCCAATTTTGGTGATTTCAAGTATCGACAACCATTTTACGAAGAAGAGACTAAATCAGAATTTTTATGAAAATCTTCTAAAATTAGAGGGGGACAAAATCTTTTGTTACAACAACAGGAAGAATAGTCAGGAATTTATCGAAAAATACATCATCCCTACACTATCATCTGATGTTCACATCATTTTTCTGAATGGAAGAACTCCTGTTAACGACTACTATTCCCAAATCTTTTCATCTTCCCTCTTAAATCAGATTAAAAATCAAGTCGGCTTCCCCTACCTAATGAAAATCAGTGGCGGACAGATTCTGGAAAAATCGATCAATAACGAACTCTATAACATCCTGAATCAAGGAAAAGAAATTAAACCATTACACGATATTATTAGCAATTTCTACGAGTGATTCAAATGCGAAAATCTGTCACCATGGTCTGTTTCGCACAGACCATCGTCGCTATTTCCTAAATATGTATCTTCGCTACCTAAAAAACACCTCCAATGTCCTCTAATTACATAGCCGATCAAATATTTGAAAAAGTAGATTATACCTTAAGCGCCCTTCCAAAAGCAGAATATGAAAACTGTAAATTCATTAACTGCGACTTCTCAGGTTCCGATTTGACCGGCATAAAATTCCTGGATTGCCAATTCATTTCCTGCAATCTCAGCCTTGCTCATATCACAAAAACATCATTCAACGGTATCCAATTTAGTGATTGCAAAATGCTGGGATTAAGATTTGAAAACTGTAACGATTTCGGACTTTCCTTCAGTTTTGAGCAATGTAAATTAGGCCATTCTTCCTTTTACAAACTAAAGCTGAAGAAAACAACTTTCGGCAACTGCCACATGCATGAAGTCGATTTTTCTGAAAGCGACTTAAGCAACGCTACTTTCGACAACTGTGATCTGTTAACCGCAACATTTGATCGAACCGTGCTCGAAAAAGCAGATTTTAGAACGGCTTATAATTATGCTATAGATCCTGAAAATAATAGAATAAAGAAGGCCAGATTTTCTATATCAGGGCTACCAGGATTACTAAACAGGTATGAGATCATCGTGACAGCTTAGATAAACTTTGCAAAAATCTGTAAATTCACGAACGCATCAGTTAAAGAAATTATGGAACAACCAAAGCCAACAACCATAGCAGAATATATTGCTCATTTTCCGGCAGAAACTCAAAAGCTTTTACAGCAAATTCGCCAAACCATACAAAAAGCCGCTCCAGATGCAAAGGAAGTGATCAGTTATAGTATGCCCGCCTTTAAGCAACACAAAGTATTAGTCTACTTTGCCGCTTATAGCAAGCATTTGGGTTTTTACCCGACTGATTCAGGCATACAGGCTTTCAAACATGAACTTGAAGATTATAAATGGAGTAAAGGCGCCATTCAATTCCCTTTAAACCAACCCCTTCCATTAGATTTGATAAGCCGCATTACCAAATTCAGAGCAGAAGAAGATTTAGAAAATGCAAAGCGTAAGAAGTAAACGAAGTTAATTTATTATCCGTTTTCTCAAGAATTTACTCACAAAATTCCGTGGAAAACTTCGTGTTAAAAATCCTGAAAACAAACAAATCCTGATTAGCTTTGCTACCTTTAATTTTTGAATATGTTAACCCATCATAAAATAATTGCAGCCGAATTAAAAGTTGCAGAAAAACAAGTAACAGCTACCGTAAGCCTTTTAGATGAGGGTGCAACCGTACCGTTTATTTCCCGTTACCGCAAGGAATTAACAGGAAGCCTGGACGAAGTTGAAGTAGCGGCAATTCGCGACAGAGTTTTGCAGTTAAGAGATTTGGATAAGCGCAGGGAAGCGATCTTAAAATCGATGACCGAACTTGGTAAACTGACTCCGGAATTGGAGAAACAGATTAACGAGGCTGAAACCATTTCCCTTCTGGAAGACATTTATCTTCCTTACAAGCCGAAACGCAAAACGCGTGCATCGGTAGCCAAAGAAAAAGGCTTAGAACCTTTGGCCCTACAGATATTCGATCAAAGCAGTTTTGACCTTGAAACTGAAGCGGATAAATTTATCGATACTGAAAAAGGAGTAAACAGCATTGATGAAGCTTTAGCCGGAGCAAGAGATATCATTGCCGAAATGATATCTGAAAATGCAGAAGCCAGGACCAAAATGCGCACCTATTTCCAGGAGAAAGCTACATTTAAAGCCGAGGTAATCAAAGGCAAGGAAGAAGAAGGAATTAAATACAAAGATTATTTCGAATGGACAGAGCCCGTTAAAACAGCAGCCTCTCACCGTGTCTTAGCCATGCGCCGCGGAGAAAAGGAGTTGATTCTAAGATTAGATGCTCTTCCTCCGGCAGAAGATGCAATAGCGATCTTGGAAAACCAATTTGTATCAGGAAATAATGCGGCAGCCAAACAGGTTCAGCAAGCATTGGAAGATGGATACAAACGTTTGTTAGAGCCCGCAATGGAAACTGAGCTTCGTGTATTAACGAAACAGAAAGCAGACGAAGAAGCTATCCGGGTTTTTGCAGAAAACGCCCGTCAGTTGTTGTTAGCAGCTCCAATGGGACAAAAAAATGTATTGGCTATCGACCCTGGTTTCCGTACGGGTTGCAAAGTGGTTTGTTTAGATAAACAAGGGCAACTGCTTGAAAATACTGCTATTTATCCGCATACAGGACAAGGAAATGAGAAAAACGCAGAATTTGTAATCCAACAGCTTTGCGAAAAATACGATGTAGAAGCCATTGCTATTGGCAACGGTACTGCTGGAAGAGAAACAGAAGCTTTTGTTAGAAAGCTAAATTTACCACACATCACCATTGTGATGGTTAATGAAAGTGGTGCTTCCATTTACTCTGCATCAGAAGTAGCGAGAGAAGAATTTCCGACCCAGGATATTACCGTTCGTGGTGCGGTTTCTATCGGTCGCCGCTTAATGGATCCTTTGGCAGAATTGGTAAAAATAGATCCTAAATCTATCGGAGTTGGTCAATATCAGCATGACGTAGATCAAAATAAATTACAAGCCAGCCTAGATGATACAGTAATTAGTTGCGTAAATGCTGTGGGCGTGGAGTTAAACACTGCATCGAAGCAAATCTTAGCCTATGTTTCAGGTTTAGGCCCTAGTTTAGCACAAAATATTGTTGATTATCGCAATACGCACGGTGCGTTTAAAAACCGCGAAAGCTTGAAAAAAGTTCCGCGTCTTGGCGATAAAGCCTACGAACAGGCTGCAGGTTTCTTACGAATCCGCAATGCCGAGAATGTTTTAGATACCAGTGGTGTGCACCCGGAGCGTTATGCCGTGGTAGATAAAATGGCAAAAGATTTGGGAACAACTGTTTCTGCTTTAATGAAGGATACTCAGCTTCAAAAACAGATTAAACCGCAACAATATGTTACCGATGAGATTGGTTTACCTACACTTAATGATATTTTAAAAGAACTAGCAAAGCCAGGACGAGATCCTCGTGAGCAGTTTGAAGCTTTTAGCTTTACGGATGGCGTGAATGCCATTTCTGATTTACGCGTAGGCATGAAATTACCAGGTATCGTAACCAACATTACCAACTTTGGTGCTTTCGTAGATATTGGTGTTCACCAGGACGGTCTTGTTCATACCAGTCAGTTGGCTAATCGTTTTGTAGCAAACCCTAACGATATCGTTAAAGTACACCAAAAGGTTGAAGTTACGGTAGTGGAGGTGGATGAAGCACGCAAGAGAATTTCACTTTCTATGAAAACGGAAGTTGCTCCAAAAGCTGGCGTTCAGAATCGCGAACCTAAAGGGCAGAAACCTAAGGGCGACTTCAAACCCAACAACCAAAAGCCAAACTTTAAGCCTCGCAACGAGCCTAAAGACGCTGATGGTGATTTACAAGAGAAATTAGCTAAACTAAAAGGCTTATTCAAATAATACAACTTATTGCCTGGGGCATCCAAACAGCGATGCTTCAGGTAATAAATTACATTCCCTCAAATTTATCCTTAAACTCCAATCGCTTTTTAGGTAAACTTTCAGGATAATGCGTTTGGATAAAACCAATCATTGCCTCCCTAACATTACAGCGAAGATCAAAAGCACGGGAAGAGTTGGTCGCACTCATTAAAAAGCGAACTTCAATCGCCCCATCTTTCGTACTATCTGTAACCTGGACTACGTTTACTCGTTTATCCCAAAGGGGATTTGAATTTAGAAGCTTACTAAACTCCTGTCGCAAAGGTTCTATTGGAACAGTATAATCCAGGTACAGGAAAACTGTACCCAGTAACTCGGCCGAAACCCGTGTCCAGTTTTGAAAAGGCTTTTCTATGAAATAGGTTATGGGCAGGATTAACCGCCTTTGATCCCAGATACTCACTACCACATAAGTCAGTGTAATCTCTTCAACCCTTCCCCACTCGCCTTCAACAATCAATACATCATCAATGCGGATAGGTTGGGTAAAAGCAATCTGGAACCCGGCCAGAAGATTCCCCAACGACTTCTGAGCGGCGAATCCAATAATGATCCCGCCAATGCCCACCCCGGTAAGCAAACCCGCACCTATTTTACGCATGCTTTCAAAGCTCAATAAAATAATTGCTGCCGTAATAATAATGATTAACGAAACAATGAATTTACGCACAAATTGCAGCTGTGTTCTGATTTTGCGCTCTTTAAGATTATTCTCTTTGTTCAGGTCATACTTAAAATAGAAGTAATCCTCTAAAACATTAATGATCCGAACCAGGATCAATGCAAAAACTGCTGTAAGAAAAATTTCTAATGCCTTATCCAGTGGATGACGATAAGTGACGGGCATTTGCATAACATCCAAAGAAAAATTTAGAAAAAGCAAGGGGATAAATACAGCTACAGGTCTGCGCAGGTGTTTGATGGTTGATTTGATGAGGATAAAATCCCACCACCTGGATAGCAGGATAAATATTTTATGGATAATAAATTTAAGCAGAAGCCCGGCCAATATAGCTACAACTGCAATGATGAGATTTTTAACAAATAACGGAATGGGATAGCCTAGAAAATGATCGAGGTGCTGCATGGATAATTATGGATTGGGGACTTTATGTTAACAACAGCTTTTTGATATTTGTTTGATATCGCAAATTGCGATATCAAACCGCATATAGCTTTACTAATGGTCGGCGGGCTAACCAGATATATTACTCAATTTAACTTGATTTGGTCGGTAGTAACACAAACCGATAAATCGATACTTTTTCTTATCTTCAAATAAATCCAATATGATATGACAGATAAACAACTGCCCGCTATCATCCCTGAAAATAGTTTAGTGAGTAAAATTCATGATGTTCGTGGCCTTAAAGTGATGCTCGATAGTGATTTGGCAGATCTTTATGGAGTTGAAACGAAAGTACTGAATCAAAGTATCCGGAGAAATATATATAGATTTCCCAAAGATTTTATGTTTCAGCTATCTGAAATTGAATGGCAATCTTTGAGGTCACAAATTGTGACCTCAAAGATTGGTAGAGGAGGAAGAACCTATCTACCAAATGTTTTCACAGAACATGGCATCCTGATGCTTTCCAGTATTTTAAACAGTCAGCAAGCCATACAAGTAAACATTCAAATTGTCAGGATATTTTCCAAAATCAGGCAATTATTAATTGATGGAGGGGTGCTTAAACTTGAAATTGAAGAGATCAAAAGGAAAATCAATAATCAGGATAAGAACATAGAGTTGGTTTTCAAGTATCTGGATGAGTTGACCGAGAAGAAAAGCAAACCCAGAAAAAGAATGGGCTATATGCCTGATGATCTATAACCCAGAAAATTTGGCTTCGGTAAGCCAGAATGCCAACTGGAAATACAGCACGGCTTTGAGTTAAATAAACGGGATTGGAGCGATATCCTTTTAAAATTGTCCTAAATTCTTCCTTCAAAGTAGAATTTATTTTAAAAGATTTAGCGAAAAGCCCGACTGCCGATCCACCTGTACTACCGGCCTTGCTTTACCTTAAAAAATGAAAGCTACCTGATCCCGGTTTCGATCAAAGAAATATACGAACAAACAGATTACTATATAACCAAACACATTTTTTACTACAGGTTCCTGCCTCCACCAACCAGATATGATTCTACTCATCACCTGAATAAGACATTTACCTTACATTTTTTTCAATCAACTATTTGATAATAAAACAATTTCATCTATCTTTGCAGTCCCAAATTTATTGGGAATAAATAATTGTTTAATAAATTAAATACAAGCAAGTGAATACGTTAAGTTACAAAACTGTCTCGGCCAATGCTAAAACTGTAAACAAACAGTGGATTGTTGTTGATGCGGAAGGCGAGATTTTGGGGCGCTTGTCATCGAAGATCGCTATGATCATCCGTGGTAAAAACAAGCCTGAGTACACCCCACACGTAGACTGCGGTGATAACGTTATCGTTATTAATGCAGACAAGGTTAAATTGACAGGAAACAAATTCAGTGAAAAAGAATATGTTTCTTATACTGGCTATCCAGGTGGTCAACGTTTTATCTCTCCAAAAGAGTTAATGGCGAAACACCCTCAGCGTGTAATCGAGAAAGCGGTACGTGGTATGTTACCGAAAACTAAATTGGGCAAAAAATTATACACTAATCTTTTTGTATATGCAGGTGACAAACACCCACATGCAGCTCAGTCTCCTAAAACCATTAAACTTTAAGAAATGTCAGTTACTAACACTTCAGGAAGAAGAAAAACAGCTGTTGCTCGCATCTACTTAAAAGATGGAAACGGCACCATTACCGTTAACGGTAAAGACCACAAAGTATATTTCCCAACTTTACCTTTGCAATATATCGTAAACCAAAGTTTAGAAGTTTCTGAGCTTGTTGGCCGTTACGATATCAATGTAAACGTTCAAGGTGGTGGTATCAAAGGACAAGCGGAAGCTGTTCGTTTAGCTATTGCTAAAGCGATTGTTGAACTTGATGCGGAGAAAAAACCTGCTCTACGTGCTAAAGGCCTTATGACGCGTGATATGCGTATGGTTGAGCGTAAGAAACCAGGACGTGCTAAAGCCCGTAAGAAATTCCAATTCAGTAAACGTTAATCACAGGAGGCAAAGACAATGGCAAGAACAACTTATCAAGACTTATTGGATGCAGGTGTACACTTTGGTCACCTTACCCGTAAATGGAATCCAAAAATGGCTCCTTACATTTTCATGGAGCGTAACGGAATTCACATTATAGATTTAAATAAAACTTTAACTAAAACTGAAGAAGCTGCGGCTGCGATTAAACAAATCGTAAAATCAGGACGTAAAGTTTTATTCGTATCTACTAAAAAACAAGCTAAAGGAATCGTAGCTGAACAAGCTAAGAAAGTAAATATGCCTTTCGTAACTGAACGTTGGTTAGGTGGTATGTTAACTAACTTTGCTACTGTTCGTAAGTCAATCAAAAAGATGTCTAACATCGATAAAATGACTAAAGACGGTACTTATGCGATCTTATCTAAAAAAGAGCGTTTAATGATTCAACGTGAGCGTATTAAATTAGAGAACCTTTTAGGTGGTATCGCTGATTTAAACCGTTTACCTGCAGCTTTATTCTTAATTGATGTTAAGAAAGAGCACATCGCGGTAACTGAAGCGTTAAAATTAAACATCCCTACTTTTGCGATGGTTGATACTAACTCTGATCCTTCTAACATCGATTTCCCTATCCCGGCGAATGACGATGCTACAAAATCTATCTCTTTAATTACTGATGTAATTATCAAAGCGATTGAAGAAGGTTTAGACGAACGTAAACGTGAGAAAGACGAAGAAGCTGAAAAAGAAGCAGTAGCAGCTAAAGCTGCAGCTGATGCACCAGAGGTTAAAGAACCAAAACGTGCTAAAAAAGCAACTGCTGAAGCTGAAGTAGAAGGATCTTCAACTGAAGAAACTAAAACAGAAGAATAGTAATATTTTTTAATTGCAGGTTACTGGTTTCAGGTTTTAAGTTAGCTTAACAAGAGTTTAACTTGCTGCTTGTAACTTGTAACCTGTAATTGTTATAACAAGATTTTAAACTTTAAAAGGAAATAAAATGTCTACAGTACAAATTTCTGCAGCAGATGTAAACAAATTGCGTCAACAAACTGGCGCTGGTATGATGGATTGCAAAAAAGCTTTAGTTGAAGCTAATGGTGATTTCGAAGCAGCTGTTGATTTATTGCGTAAAAAAGGTCAAAAAGTATCTGCAGCTCGTTCTGGTAATGCTACTTCTGAAGGTCTGGTATCTATCGCTGTTTCAGCGGATGGCACAAATGGTAAATTAGTTGCTTTAGCATGTGAAACTGAGCCAGTTTCTAAAGTTGAAGATTTCCGTAATTTAGCTCAGGCTGTTTTAGCTGCAGCAGTTGCCAACAATCCTGCTACTGCAGAAGAATTATCAGCTATTGCTTTAGAAGACGGACGTACAGTTGCTGAAACCATTACTGAATTAACTGGTAAAATCGGAGAGAAAATCGTTATTCAGGAGTATGTAAATATATCTGGCGAAAAAATCGTTTCTTATATCCACTCTAACGGTAAAATGGGTGTTTTAGTAGTATTTGAAGGTGCTAATGGCGCTGATATTACTGAAGCTGGTAAAGATGTTGCGATGCAAATTGCTGCAATGAACCCAGTTGCTGTTGATAAAGACGGTGTTGATCCTGCTACTATTGAGCGTGAAATCGAAATTGCTAAAGATGTAATTCGTCAGGAAGGTAAACCAGAAGAAATGGTTGAGAAAATTGCTGCTGGTAAATTGAACAAATTCTACAAAGACAGTACTTTATTAAACCAGGAGTTTGTTAAAGACAGTTCTGTAGATGTTCGTAAATTTTTAGATAACACTTCTAAAGGTTTAACAGTTACTGCTTTCAAACGCGTACAATTAGGTGCATAAGCATTTATAAATCATAACAAAAAGCCGGCTAACTTTTACAGTTAGCCGGCTTTTTTATTTCCTTAAAGCAGTGTATGTTCCTACTTCAGTTCCTGAATCGCCGATCATGCTTACTGTTATTTTATGCTGGTCGGCTTTTATCGAGGTAATCGTCCGCGACCCAGCTTTAGGTCCTCCTCCAATAATTAAAGGATAACGATTCAGATTTTTATCCGGCTGGTGTACCATGTATTTATGTGTATGTCCGCTTAAAACCAGATCTACCTTACCTTGGTTAAGCAGGGGCTCAAATAACTCCGTACAATGCTTTGGTCCATGTGCATCTCCCGAAAAACGTGGCGGTATATGCATTAAAACAATCCTAAAGGGCGCATTTTTAAAAGCCTTGGTATTGATCTCATTCTTAAGCCATTCGGCCTGTTGTACTCTGTAATCGTCAAAATTCACGATACCTGCATACACAGGGTGCGCATCTTCTTTATCTTCTCCAGTATCTAAAATCACAAATCTTACTGGCCCCAATGTAAATGCGGCATGGCCAACATGCATGTAGTATTGCGCAAACTCCCGGGCAAATTTGCCCCGGGTTTCATGGTTGCCCCTTACATAAACAAATGGGGTATGCCTGGCAAAACTATCCACACAGGGTTGCAGCATGTGATCGATAATCTGCTTCTCGTCAGTTTGGTAATCAAAAATATCTCCATTGAAAAACACAAAATCCTGTTTTCCTTTCGGAACAAGATTAAGTAGAAAAGGAATAGATTCAGGCCTGTCGTGAATATCGTTCATCATTAAAAAAGAAACCTCTTTTTTCGTCACATCTGCATTTTGAAATTCCTCCACCCTACTGCTAATCGTTTCTCCATAAGTAAGTTTATAAGGCTGAAAATCCTTAATTTCTTTGGAAACAATTTTGTAGTAGTACTTTATGCCTGGCTTAAGATTTTGAATGGTCACTGCGTTTAACTTCGAGTTCGCCTGCATTAAACCCAGTTCTGCCTTACCATAAGCCTTCCTGTCTAAATTTCCTGCATCTTCTCCAAACTCTACCCAACCTGCCGCATTTTTATTGGTTAGCCAAAGGATGGTCATAGCATTATTAAAATTGCTTTGAAGGTACGGGCCAACAGCAATCTTAAATTCATCATCCTTTACTGCTGCTGGTAAACCTGCAATTGTAGCAGTTGGGGCAACCAATGTTGCTGCGCCCAGCGCAAGACTAGTTCTTAAAAAATTTCTCCTATTGTTCTGATTTTCTGCCATTTGTTGATGAGTCTATCTGATTAATCAAATATATACCGACAATAGGCCAATTTGGTCGTGTAAGATTAAATTTACTCAAACGTTTGATCAGTTTTTGTTTATCATTTAGGCAAGAAAGGCTTATAACTTAACATAATGGTATCCTGTGGATAATATTTAAGTCCCGAATCAACCACTTTCTTAACTTCCGCCCTGTTGGCCTTAGAATAAAACATCGTTAAGGCATAATAAGACCATGACTGCTGGTCGTTACGGTAAGTATGATAGGTTTTAAATAACTTATGTACCCCAGCAATATCATTGTTTACCCTGGCCAAATAACTGGCCATTCTAAAATAATAGAAATTTCTTGGTTTGATAGCTGCTGCTCGTTTGCCATACTTATAAGCACTATCTAATTGTTTCGTTTCCAGGTAAATATTGCACTTTAGATAATCACTGTATGGTAAATATGGGCTTTGGTACTGAACACTATCCAGCAAATGTATAGCCGCTTTATATCGCTTTTCCGCCCTTAGATATTTAGCTTTCTTAAATGCCATGATTTCAGAATTCTCGGCAATTTGCGGATATTCAGGTAATATGGTACTCACCTGAGCATAATTAAGTTTAGGAAACGCTCCCGGTATGTTATCAATGCTGTTGAGGTCATTATCAACCAGCCACTGGGCCTTCAAAGACTGAAACACAACAACATGCACGTAAATTGTTGCTATTCCGATTAAAATAGCAGGCATAATAACGAAAAGCTTTGACACTGGCTTTTGGCTTTCGGAATTTGCTTCTGCAGGAGCCAGGTAGTTAGTCAGAATCACCCCTAAAATAAAAGCAAACAACACCTGGATATTAGGCCTTTCGGAAGGGAAATTAAAGAAGGCATCAATGAAATACCCCCCTAAGCTCGCCAAAATAATGATCGAAATTAACTTTAGCTCCGGATCTCGCTTGGATCTGAGCATTCTAATTGTAGCCAGCAATGCACATATAAAGATGGATAAAAATATAATACTGTTTAAAATGCCTGATTCTCCAGCTATTTCTATGAAATCATTATGAGGATGTTTGGAGAATAAGTTATCGTTTAATAGCGGCCCTGTATACAGCGGGGAGTAAAGTTTCCAATTTCCGTACCCCACACCGGTTAAAGGTTGCTGTGAAATTATATCTAAAGCACCCTTCCAATATTTTAAACGAATATTGGTGGTTTCATTATCTGTATCTACCACTGTCCCCAGCCTATCTGCAAAGGTTCCATACACAGTTGTTTGATTTAACTGCTTAGCCTTAGTCAGGGTATTCTGACTAATGAAAAATGCCAGGACATAGGTGCCGAGCATCAGCAAGGAATTTAACTTGAATTGGGCAATCGACTTGCTTTTTAATTGCAAGTAAATGATTAGCCCCCCTATAGTTAGAAAGCTCAATAGTAAGCCTAAATACGCAGACCTTGCATTGATAAAAAAAACAGTCAGAATAGCCAGAAAAAGTGTCAGCAGGCCAAGGTATTTCAAGAATCCCTGCCGCTTTAGTATGCAATAAATAATCAAGGGAATTTTGATCACTAAAGCAGCAGCAAAAATATTTTTATTGCCGGTTGTACTCTGTAGGCTATTAACCAAAGTGGACAGTTCTGTCTTTCCAAGGCCTGCATAGAACTGCATCACCCCGCTAAACGATTGGGCAAGCACAATTAAAGTGATTACAACAATCAGGTCTTTAAGCAGTTCTTTCCGATTGTAGAACAGTATACTAAAAATAAATACGGTTATGCAAACGGTGAGTAGGCGGGAGTAGATGATAAGGCTTTCACCCTTATTCAAGGCAAAGCAAATAGAAATACCCGAAATAGTCACGAAAGCCAGGTAAAGCCATGTGATATTATTTTTAAATATGGGTCTTATTCCGGTAAGAAATGTATTATTCCTCAAAATGAATAATCCTGCTACCAAATTGAGTAAGCCAATCAGCAACCAATGGATACCCATCTGATCAATAATTTCTACTTTGGGAACACAGTCTACCAGAAAATACAAACTGGCAATAACCAAAATGATGTTATTGGTTATTGTGGATGGCTTGCTCGTTAAAACGGGGGATGATTTAACTTTTTGCTTTTCGCCTTGCATGAATAAAAAATATCTGTTAAAATAAACATTTCTCCTTAATAATTAAATGCATCAACACCTATTTTATAGAATTGGATAAAAACTTGATTACATTCTTTAATTTTGAGCGTCAACATAATGATTAACTAAGTCTGTAACATGTCCGAATTACTCCGTAACATTTCCTATTACCAAAACGATCAATTAATCACCAATCAAGAAATCGTAATCAGAGATCTGAATATTGTAGACATAAAAGCGGCAACCAGTAGTGGTGGTAATTTAGTTGTTCCGGGTTTTATTGATTTACAGATTTATGGCGCCGGGGGGAGATTATTTTCCGCAAATCCATCTGTTGAATCGCTTCATATTATTGAGGATGATCTGCTTCAAAAAGGTACCACAGGCTTTCTGGCCTGTATCGCCACCAATACACCTGCGGTTTTTAACGATTGTATTCAAGCAGCAAAAGAACACCGCCCCTATGTTAAAAATTGCTATGGTTTACACCTGGAGGGCCCTTTCTTAAATCCTAAAAGACTAGGTGCTCACGTTCCTGAGTATGTAAGAAAAGCCAGTCTTGATGAGATCAAAGCATTACTCGATTTTGGAGACGGTGTGATCAAAATGATGACGATTGCTCCGGAACTGCAGGATGACGCGGTGGTTCAATATCTCCTGGACCATCAGGTAGTGGTGTCATTGGGCCATAGCAACTCGACATTTGAGGAGGCTACGGCAGCCTATAATATGGGGGTTCAAACCACTACCCATCTTTTTAATGCGATGAGCCCCATTCATCACCGTGAACCGGGCATTCCAACCGCTGTTTTTAATCATAACAAAGCTATGGCAAGCATTATCGCTGATGGCAGACATGTTGATTTCGAGGTAGTAAAATTTGCCCAAAAACTTTTAAAAGATCGTCTTTTCTTAATTACAGATGCCGTTACGGCCTGTGATAGCGGCCCTTACCAGCACCGCTTAAGCGGAGATAAGTACGTTATGCCCGATGGAACTTTGTCTGGCTCGTCTCTTACCATGCTACAGGCAGTTCAAAATTGTGTAGCACATTGTGATATAGCATTACCCGAAGCGTTAAAAATGGCCACAAGCTATCCCGCCAGATTAATGGGCATAGAAAATCTGACTGGAAAAATAGCTACAGGATGTGAGGCCAACTTATTGGTTTTAGATCAGGAACTGGAGATACAGCAAGTCATTTTTAAAGGTAAGTTGCTGTAAAACTAAATATTTACATCAATTGTTAAAAAGCATAGTCGGTAAGTAAAAAATTGTTAATATTTTTGAGGTCATGAAATACAAACGCATCCTACTGAAGCTTAGCGGCGAGTCGCTAATGGGCGACAAACAATATGGCATTGATAATGAGCGTGTAAGACAATATGCAGAAGACATTAAAGCTGTACACGATAAGGGACTTGAAATTGCAATCGTTATCGGTGGAGGAAATATATTTAGAGGCTTAAGCGCCGAAAAAAGTGGGATGGACAGGGCCCAGGCCGATTATATGGGGATGCTGGCTACTGTAATTAATTCCATGGCCCTGCAAGATGCACTTGAAAAAGTAGGGATTAAAACCCGTTTGTTAACCGCCATTAAAATGGAGCAGATTTGCGAACCATTTATCCGCAGAAGAGCTGTTCGCCACCTGGAAAAAGGCCGGGTAGTTATTTTCGGAGCAGGTACAGGAAACCCTTATTTTACAACAGACTCTGCTGCAGCACTTCGTGCGATTGAAATTAAGGCAGATGCCGTACTGAAAGGAACGCGTGTGGATGGCATCTATACTGCTGACCCTGAAAAAGACCCTTCAGCTACTAAATTTGAACAAATCTCGTTCAAAGAAGTATATGCTAAAAACTTAAATGTAATGGATATGACGGCTTTCACGCTTTGCGAAGAAAACCAAGTGCCTATTATCGTTTTTGACATGAACAAGCCGGGCAATTTCATGAAAATTGCTGACGGGGAAGCCATCGGTACACTCGTTAAATAAGCTTTAAAAATTTTATTATTTTTGTAGAAATACACGCAAATATGAATGACCTCATAAAGTTACAATTATTAGATTCTCAGGCTTCTATGGATAAAGCCATTGATCACTGCGAAGCTGAATTAACTAAAATCAGAGCTGGAAAAGCATCTGCAGGAATGCTTGATGGCATTTTTGTTGATTATTATGGCGCATCTACTGCTTTATCTCAAGTGGCCAGTATCAATACACCGGATGCCAGAACACTGGTAATCCAACCTTGGGAAAAAACGCTTTTAACCCCAATTGAAAGGGCCATACAAGAAGCAAACATCGGTATCAATCCTCAAAATGATGGTATTGTTATCCGTTTGCTGGTACCGCCGCTCACAGAAGAACGCCGTAAAGATTTAGTTAAAAAAGTAAAAGAGGAAGCTGAACGTGGAAGAATTACAGTTCGTAATATTCGCAAGGATGCCAACGAAAAAATTAAAAAACTAAAAGGCGAAGGTGTTTCTGATGATGAAATTAAAACTGGTGAAGCTGAAGTTCAAAAACTGACAGATGCTTACATCATCAAGGTTGATAAACATGCAGAAGCTAAAGAAAAAGATATCATGACTGTTTAATTTTTAAGCAGCACTAAAAAGGGGAATAGTTTAAAACTGTTCCCCTTTTTTATTTTATGCCTTTTTCAAACTTGAGCCCCTAACGGTTAAGTGGGCGGGCAGTTTAACTTGCGTATTTCCGGTGGCTTGGCCTGCTTTATTTAATCTGGACAACAAAATCTTCATCACATTATCTGCAATAGCGCTGAGGGGCTGTACAATGGCTGTAACAGGCGGATCACAGAACTCCAGTAACTCAAAATCATCAAAGGAAACTACCGCAAGGTCCTGGTGAATCTTAATCCCCATTTTCTTAAACGTGCGCAAGCCGTCCATGCAAATGTAGTTGGCAGCAAAAATAACAGCATCCAATTTCTTCTCACTTTTAAAATAGGCTGTCATTTGCGCAATAGAATCTGCTCCTGCTTTATAATCAACTTCTTTTACAGCTGTTGGCAAACCTGCTTCGGCCATCGCTACCTGATATCCGGACAACCTGTCAATCATCTGGCTTTGTGTAGTTTCCAATGTTACAAAACCAATATTTTTATACCCGTTATCCAACAAATGTCTGGTTGCCTGATATACGCTTTCCTGATTATCAATAATTACATAATCTGTTTTAACATCAGGTACGTAGCGATCGAACAATACTACCGGAGCATCGGTTTTAATCAGTTTTTTCACCTCATCTTCCAGTCCTTCGGGTAATGCCATAATGTAACCATCTACATGCCTGTCCTTTAAGATTTGCAATAATTCTATGGCTTTTTGGGTATTGTTTCTGGTGCTGCTAAATAATATTTTATAGCCTAAATCGGATGCAATTTCATCTAAATGTCTAGCTATTGCAGCAAAGAAAGGTTCAGATATATCGTCTACCAGAAAGCCTAAGATCTGTGTTTTACCTGTGCGTAAGCTTTTAGCCAATGCATTAGGCTGATAGTTTAGTTCTGCTACCAGATCCAAAACCTTCTTGGTAAGCGCATCACTGATGTTTTTCTCTTTGGCTTTGCCATTAATTACAAACGAAACAGTTGTGATGGAAATATTAAGCCGGCTCGCGATATCTTTTATGGAGGGTTTTTTCATTAAACTTAATGCAACATTTGATTAAATATCGTGAAAGATACGATATATCAATTCAATAAAAAAATATGCTTGGATTGGGAATGGGTGTAAAATAAAAAGAGCAACCTATCCAGGATTGCTCAATTAACTAACTTATTATTCATAAAAAATGCTGTTGGGGAAGGAGTCGAACCTTCAAGGGGTAGTTAGCTACAGTTCAAAAAATTAATTTGTGGTCAACCCAATAAGCTGCGTTTATCCCATTATTCCCCACCACCGAGACAAGGAGGCGTGTCTGCCAATTTCACCACCCAACATTTCAAAAGTTAACAGTTTTCAATTTTATAGTTTTCAGTTTTAAACTGTTAACCGTAAATTGCCAACTGAACTGGCTGTAGGGGAAGGAATCGAACCTTCAAGGAGTGGTTAGCCATTACTGGTTTTCCATGATCTCCGCCACCGAGACAAGGAGGTGTGTCTGCCTGTTTCACCACCCTACATTGTTAATGTTCAGCAATTGTAAAAGAACGTTCCCTTTTTGTTAATTGCTTAATACAAATGTAAAGGAACAACCATTACCTTGCAAATATTTTAAACATTTAATTTTATTTTTATAATATTGATAAATTTTATTAAATTCGCTTATCATAATTCAAAAATATGCTTAAAAAAGACAATTCCAATTTAGAAATTGACAACCTGGACATCGACATTTTAAAACAATTGATGCAGGATGCGACTAAACCTTATACCGAAATTGCGAAAGATTTAATCGTTTCTGGCGGAACTATACACGTCAGAATGAAGAAATTACAAGAAATGGGTATTATTAAAGGTTCTCACCTGATTATTGATCCACAAAAGGCTGGATACGATATTTGTGCTTTCTTAGGTATCTATTTAGAAAAAGGAATTCAGTATAAAGATGCTGTAGCGCAACTGAGTAAAATAAAAGAAGTGGTAGAACTCCACTACACCACTGGTGCTTACAGTATGTTTGCGAAAATAATCTGCAGAGACACTAACCACCTCAGGCACGTGTTAAATGAGGAGATACAAGCAGTAAATGGAATCCAGCGTACAGAAACATTAATTTCCTTAGAAGAGAGCATCAAGCGTCAGATTGAGCTGGGGTAGTTTGGAGTTTGGAGTTCTGAGTTTGGAGTATTGAGTTCTTAGTTTCGAGCGCGCGCTAAATGATAGGCACTCCATCTTGCTACTTGCTACTTGCTACTTGCTACTTGATACTTGATACTTGATACTAACTACTAATTACTTAATACTAGATACTCAACACTAACTACCTGACACTAAACGAAACTATTTCAATAACTGATAAGCAACTAAAGCCGCAACATAAGCCATAGCCGTCATGTAAACCAATTGGATTACCGGCCATTTCCAACCTTTGGTTTCGCGATACACGATTGCTACGGTACTCATGCACTGCATGGCAAATGCATAAAATAACATCAGGGATATTCCCGTGGCAAAAGTATAAACCGGCAAACCTGTTTTACTATTAACAGATGCTGCCATACGCTCCCGGATAGTGACGCTGTCTTCGTCTCCCCCATCAACACTATAAATGGTTGCCATGGTACCTACAAAGGCTTCACGAGCCGCAAATGAAGTAATTAGTCCAATGCCTATCTTCCAGTCGTAACCCAGTGGACGGATAGCAGGCTCAATAAAATGGCCAAGAATTCCCACGTAAGAGTTTTCCAGTTTCTCTGTGGCCACAAGTGTTTCAATATGCGTGGTATTTCGGGCAGTATCGGCTAAGGCCGCAGCATATTTCTGGTCAATTTTTTCGAAGCGATTTCCCGGTCCGAAGGAAGCCATTACCCAAAGGATAATCGATATTGCTATAATTACTTTTCCTGCTTCAAAAACAAAAGTTTTCGATTTCTCATACATGGTATAAAGTACGTTCTTCCATCTCGGCATACGATAGATGGGCAGCTCCATAATAAAATAAGAACGCTCTTTTGTTTTAATGATGAATTTCATTACCCAGGCCACTGCAACCGCAGCGATAACGCCCACCAGATACATGATCATCAGGGCTAAGCCTTGTTTACTGAAGATACCGAAAACCGTTTCCTGGGGTACAATTAAAGAGATAATCAGGATATAAACGGGTAGTCGTGCAGAACAGCTGATCAATGGTGTAACCATAATGGTAATCATTCTGTCTTTCCAGTTCTCTATATTCCTTGCGGCCATAATAGAAGGAACCGCACAGGCCAATCCACCAATCATTGGCACTACAGACTTACCATTCAATCCAACCTTGCTCATAATCTTATCCATCATAAAGGTTACCCTGGCCATATAGCCGGTATCTTCAAGAATGGAAATAAATGCAAAAAGAATAGCAATTTGTGGAATGAAAACAAAAATCCCACCTAAGCCGGCAATAACCCCGTCTAATAACAGGTCTGTAAGCATCCCTGCAGGTAAATGTTCATGGCCATAAGCTGTTATCCATCCAAAGGTAGACTCAATTAAATCCATTGGATAAGATGACCAGGCAAATATGGCATTGAAAATAATAAAAAGAATCAGCAGGAAAATTGCAAAGCCCCAAACTTTATGGGTAAGAATACCATCCAGTTTATCGCTGAAAGAAAACTTTTTTGCCGTTCCTTTATCTGTTATTACATCCGAAAGAATGGTACTGAGGTGTTTATAGCGTGCGATGGTTTCTGCTGCCTGAACTTTGGCAGATTCAAATCCATGAGATTGCTCAATTTCTTCAATCTCTACTTGTTGTTGATCGGTAAAAAATGTTAAATGTTCATGCTGGTGGAGTACCTGGAGTGCATAATAATCATTATCGGCATTAATGTGGCGTTTAATGGCATTAATGGCCTCTGGCGCCAGAAAATTAACATCAACCTCGAGGTTTTGGGTGGCTATTTTATTGGTATTGGCTACGGCCTGTTTTAATTGATCAATGCCGGTATTATTTCTGGCTGATATCGGTACAACCTGGATTCCCAGTTTTTCTGCAAGCTTGTCTACATCTACTTCAATGCCCTGCTTAGCAGAAAGATCGACCATGTTTAAAGCCAAAACCATCGGAATGCCTAAATCTGCCACCTGCGAATAAAGCAGCATATTGCGTTTCAGGTTAGATGCATCAGCTACGAGAACGATAACATCAGGATGGCTATTGTTTTTTTTATCGGCCAGCACCTGAAAAACAATACTTTCATCTTTACTTTTCGGATACAAACTATACGTACCGGGTAAATCTATAATCTCCGCCCCTCTGGTAGCATCCAATCGGGTAAAACCAGTCTTCTTATCAACAGTTATACCTGGAAAGTTTCCTATTTTCTGATTTAACCCGGTTAAGCGGTTAAATAAAGTAGATTTACCTGTATTGGGATTACCAACTAACGCAACTTTAATATCCAAATCAGCCTAATTATTGTATAATAATGACATCAGCTTCACTTTTTCTCAAGCATAGCTGATAACCAGCAACACGAATAGCCATGGGATCGCCCAGTGGAGCAAAACGCTCAACTTCTACTACCTCTCCAGGCAAACAGCCCATCTCCATCAGTTTAACTGACATGTCAAGATCTGTGAAGGCTACTATGGTTCCTGTTTCTCCTACTTTAAGGTGCGAAAGTTTCATCTGTTATTATTAATTAATGGTCAGATGACACCCTAGACTTAAAAAATAACTTATTTTAAAGCTAAAGGTTTCATGTGCTAAATAAGGGCGCAAGTTAACCTTTCTTTAGATTTATTCCAAATAACATCAACCGGAGATGATAGATAAATTTAACGATTACTTTGGTATGATTTAAAATTGCTGTCTGCCGCCACCGCCCATACCTTCTCTCCGGCCTTCGCGCCCTTCTCCTCCTCTGTTCCTGTTTCTCCCGCCCATTCTGTTTAGCGAGTAGGTGAAAGAGAACATAAAATAACGCTGTAACACATTATAACTCACATCTTGTATCGTATTGTTGTTAGCTGTACGACTTATGCCCTGGTTCTCATTTAGCAAATCGTTAACAGCAGCTTTTAATGTGCCCCTGTTTTTAAAGAACTGTTTACTGATGTAGGAATTTACGAGGGTGAAGTGCGTATCAAAAGCCTCACCT
Source organism: Pedobacter sp. (assembly GCF_965279535.1). Lineage (NCBI taxonomy): Bacteria > Pseudomonadati > Bacteroidota > Sphingobacteriia > Sphingobacteriales > Sphingobacteriaceae > Pedobacter > Pedobacter sp. Next base: position 3,457,606 of record NZ_OZ257244.1, on the reverse strand, counting down.
CTACCGGTGTTCTGGTTGTAATCTGCATCGATAGCAAAGCGAATATCGCCAGGGAACAGGTAACTGACACTGATATTTGGCGAGAATGTATAATACCGGGTATTAGAATTAGGCTGAACGGAGTACGTTGCCCTGTTTATAGAACCGTTAACACCAGCTGTAAGGTCCAGCTTATCCAGATTGGACACCAGGCGATAGCCGTTGGATATGGCCCAGCTATTGGTGATATTTTTTAAACTATTGGTAAAGTTAACGTCGCGGTCATAGTTACCACCAATATTGATGTGAAAATTCAATTTGTTTTCTGCCATAATGGGCAGACTTAACGAAGAGGAGACAGATCCCGAATAAACACCATTTACGTTAACCGGAAGGATAGCAAGCTTACCTTGATTAATACCACTTTCGATTAAGCTGCTGCTGTTGGCAATTCTATTAGAGGTTTGGGTGAAGTTCATATTGATAAACAACGAACGGTTTTTACCCACCGTAAAAGTATTGTAAGCCAAGCGCAGTGTGTTGTTAAATTCTGGCTTTAAATCTGGATTCCCTACAGGGATACTCTGGGTATTGGTATTATTTGGGATGGGTTGTAATTGCTGGATGGTGGGCTGATTGGTGCTTCCACGGTAGTTTACCACAAAGCGTTTACTGTTACTAAAATTGTACCTGAACATCGCCGATGGCGTGTAATTAAACACATTTTGCTTTAATACAAATCCCCTGGTGATGTTATTATTGGTTCTATCGGTATTTTGTACGGCCATCCCCACATTCCAGTTGTATTTTTTAGCCATTTTATTGAAACTGAAACCTGCTGCATTGGTCAGGATCGTATTTTCATAGGAGTTACTATAGGTTTGATCCAGCAAATCGTAAGCTAATGTTGCCGGATTAAAATTATAGGTGAACCGGTCTGAAGTATTGTGATTATAGCCATTCTGATAATTAAACTCTAAGCTCAAAGTGTTGGAAAGTGGCTCTGTATAAACCAATCGCGTATTCTGGTTAAGCGATTCACTCTCCTGATCGTTAAATTGATTGGTACTTTTTTGTGTAGCGCTTGTACCATTAATGGTATTGTCTAAAATATTGTTGTAATTATCTGCATCATTATTATTGATACTGGTACTCAAATTGAGCGATAGCGTGCGTCCTCTTCTCATGAATTTCTTTCTCAATAAAATATTATTGCTGAAAGATGGTGCGGTATTGTGATTGGTTAAAGTTTGATTACCATTAATTTTATAAGTGCTGTAATCACGGGAATAAACGCTTGTATTTAAGCTTTCGTTATCTGTATAACTTAAGTTGGGCTGAACTTTTAAAGAGGTTAATGAATCCAGTTTAGTATCTATAGCAAAATTAAGACGGTGATTTAATCTATCCGCGTTGTTGTTTTGGTTGTTATTAAAAATGGTTTTCACATCCCCCAACAAATTTTGGGTAACGCTATTTCTAAGAATCAGATTGTCTGATTTATTAACGAAGTAGCTGAGGTTAATTTCTGTATCATCTGCATATTCGTCACTGAAATTGAAACCACCCGCATTGGTTTTGGTAATTCCTCCTCTTCCTCCATTACCGCCACCGTTTCCTCCACCGAGGCCACCGCCAAAATTCTGTTTATTTACATTGTTAAACTGCGCAATAACGCTGAGTTTGCGATCCTGATTAAAATGGTTGATGTTGGCGCCAATGTCATATCGGTTATCCGATCCATAGCCGCCTGTGCTATTGCCAAAGTAGCCGTTCTTACGGTCTTTACGGGTGGTAATATTGATGATTTTAGTTCTGGAACCATCATCTATTCCGGTAAATTGGGCCTGATCTGATAGCTCATCGATAATCTGAATTTTATCAATCATATCTGCAGGCAGGTTTTTTGTAGCCAGAAGCGGATCATTTCCAAAAAACTCTTTCCCATCTACTTTAACTTTGGTTATGGTTTCGCCCTGAGCCTTAACTGTTCCGGCTTTATCTACTTCTACCCCTGGCAGTTTCTTCAAAAGATCTTCGACTACAGCATTTTCTACTACTTTGAATGAGCTGGCATTAAATTCCAAAGTATCCTTTTTTACTACAATAGGCGGAATTTCTGCCTTAATTTCTACCGTTTGTAAATCAATAGCACCACCTTCTAAAATAATATCGCCAAGGTTGATTTCCAATTTCTCTGCGGTAACTGAAAAATCTTTATTTACGTTTTTTAATCCTAAAAAGGCTGCGTACAAACGGTAACTCCCAGGTTTTAGGTTTTTAAAGGTAAACCGCCCATCTTCTGAAGTGTTTATAGCGCCCACAACACTGGAATCTGTAGTATTTTTAAGTGCAATTGAAGCATAATCTACAGGTTTCCTATCTTTAGATTGAATGACTCGCCCCGTAACGGTTCCGGTTTTTTGGGCGTAAGCCACAGAAGTGCATAAAATGAGAAGTAGGGTAAAGAATTTATTCATTTGGTCAGGGTTGATTTAATTGTGTGTTGATTGGTAGACTAGCCACAATACAAAAGGTTTGTTTGCCCTTTCGTAACAATTGAAATACATTAATTGTCAGGCACACGCTTATTATTCCGGGTGCAAAAAAAAAAGGCCCGTTAAACGGGCCAATTCATTTATTTTGTTGTTTACATTCTCATGCGCATTTCCCTGCCCCCACCTTGACCAGGAACCGGGATATCTCCACTTATCGTTCTTCCGCCAATGCGTGTTAATGAATAGGTGAAAGAAAACATGTAGTATCGTTTCAATACATTATAACTTAGATCGGTAATGGATGTACCTGTTGCCGTTCTGCTAATTCCTGTATTTTGATTAAGTGCATCATTTACAGAAAACTTAAAGGTGGCACGGTTCTTAAAAAACTGGCGACTGATGTAAGGGTTAAGAATGGTATACTCCTGGTTATATAAGTCTCCGCCACCAAAATTTCTGAAATAATCTAAATCAATCGCCAATCTGATATTACCCGGTAAAAGATAACTCACGTCAAAACTTGGGTTAATAGTATAGAATTGAGTATTTGAGCTTGGGCGTGCAGAGAAAGCAGAATTGGTATAACTTCCGGTAATGCCTCCCGTTAAATCAAACTTATCAACATTTGTAACCAATTTATAACCGTTAGAGAGGGTGTAGCTGTTGGTTACATTTTTTACCAGGTCGTTAGTATTTCCAATGGTGATAAAGTTAACGTTCCTGTTGTATGAACCATTTCCAGAAATGTTTAGTGTTAGTTTACGCTCGGCCATTAAAGGTAAAGATAGGGTAGCGTTCGCATTTCCTGCGTAAACACCATCAACGTTAATATAGCTTACCTGTTGCACACCGTTAGCCAGGGGAATTACTGTATTCCCGATGCTGTTAAATGTTTGTGTTAAGTTTAATCCTGCAAAGAAAAATCTACCGGTTTCTATATTAAAATTATTGAAGTTAACCCTTAACTGGTTGTTGAAAGAGGGTTTTAATGCAGGGTTACCTACATAAAAGGTTTGCGAATTGGTATTATCCGGAATCGGTTGAATCTGATCTATACTCGGTTGTGTGGTTGAACCACGATAATTAATGAATAAACGTTTACGGTTACTGAAATTATACCTGAACTGTGCAGATGGGGTGATATTGATAAAATTCTGCGTGCGTACTAACCCGGTGCTTAAATTGGTATTTACCCTATTGGTTTGCTGAGCCGCAACACCTATATTCCAGTTGTATTTTTTTTCTGTAGTGGTAAAACTTAAGCCAGCAGCGTTAGTAAGTGTTCTGTTATTATAAATATTAGAAAAAGTATTATCTACTAAATCGTATTGCAATGTTACCGGGTTGAAATTATATACATCACGGTGAGAATCACTATTTGAATAGCCATTTTGATAGTTAAACTCCACACTTAATGTCTTGTTAATGGGTTCTGTATAAACCAATCTGGTCGTATTGCTAATGGCGTGGCTATTGGTATTATTTAATTGATTCGTTACGGAGTCTCTTATTACCGTACCAGTCGTTATCTTGTCTGAACGGTAGTTTAAGTTTGTACCGTCATTATCATTGATATTGGTATTTACATTAAGTGAAAGCGTACGGCCACGACGTTTAAAGGTTTTGCGTACCAATAAGTTATTGCTGATTGATGGCGTTGCAGCAGTAGTGGTATTTTCTTGTGAGCCTTTGGTTAAAGTGGTTACATAATCGCGGGTATAGTCACTAAGACTGCTACCATCGGTTTCGGTGTAGGAAATATTGGGCTGGATTTTTATGGATAATGATGGATCTATCTTGGTATCCACCATAAAATTAAAACGATGGTTTATACGGTCTGTTGTTCGGTTTAAGTTTTCATTGATATTGGATGTACGGGCACCAGCAAGATTTTGAACATTAGAGTTCTGGATACTCTCTGAACTCGCCTTGTTAAAGAAGTAACTCCCCTGAAATTGCGTTCCATCATTAAACGTATCTGCGAAGTTAAGTCCGGCTGCATTCGTATTGGTAATTCCCCCCGATCCGGAGCTTGTACTAGCGCCACCACCCCCACCGCCGAAGCCGCCACGACCGCCGCCACCAAAACCATTTCCAACACCACCACCTTGACCAAAGTTTTGTTTGTTGACATTATTGAACTGACCAATGAAACTGATTTGCCTTTCATCATCAAACTTATTAACGTTCAGGCTGGCATCATAACGGTCGTCTGAGCCATATCCTACGGTACTATTGCCAAAATAACCATGCTTCATCCCGCTTTTGGTCGTAATATTTAAAATCTTATTTCTCGTTCCATCATCTATTCCGGTAAATTGAGCTTGTTCAGATAATTCATCAATCACCTGGATTTTATCCACCATATCTGCAGGAAGATTTTTTGTCGCCAGTAGCGGATCGTTTCCAAAGAACTCCTTACCATCCACCTTAACTTTGGTAATGGTTTCTCCTTGTGCTTTTACGCTACCATCTTTTGCCACCTCCACTCCAGGTACTTTTTTCAATAAATCTTCAACGACAGCATTTTCCCTCACTTTTATAGATTTGGCATCAAACTCCAGGGTATCTTTCTTCACTACGATGGGAATGGTTGCGGTAACATTTACCGTACTTAAATCCACACCATCATCGGCCATTAAAATATCGGGAACGGTAACCGCGGCTTTGGCTACTTCTACATCTTTCGTAGTGGTTTGCAGGCCCAAGAATGCAGCATACACCCTATACTTACCGGGAGCAATGCCCTTAAAATTATATGTTCCGTCAGGATTGGTTTGTCCGGAGGTAACAACAGTCGAATCTTTAAGATTTCTGATTGCAATAGTTGCAAAATCAATCGGCTTTTTGTCCTTAGCATTGATCACCTTGCCGCTGATTGAGCCAGTATTCTGTGCTTGAGCGATGTATCCACAAAAAATAAGAACAATAAAAATTGCTCTTTGAACGTTTCTCTTCATCAAATTTTAGATAATATTAGTACAAAACTATGCTATCAGACTAAGCAAAGCCGGAAAGGTTTGTTAAGATGTGTTAAATGCTTGGTAACATTTTAAATACAGCCGGATGGCCAATTTACAAACCTGTGGGAGGAAACTTGTTTGTTTTAGCGTTGTGCAGGGTAGCTACGGTAATAAACTTTAGGGCAGTTGCAATCTTTTTTGAAGACACTGCAGCCCGAAAAGCTAACCATCACAACTAAACCTATTATACTAGCTAGCTTTTTCATTGAAATTCAATTTATGGAGTAAAACATAGCTGAACACTGCCATTAAAGCGCCCAGCATATCGCAGGTAAAATCCCACCATTCGGCAGAACGATAGGTAAAAACTTTCCATTGTAATATTTCAATCCCGCCACCAATAACAGCATTGATTACCAGAATCTTAAATATCGTTAAAGTTCTGAAACCAAAACTATGCTGATATTTTATTTTGCCGTAAAACAGCAGCACACTTAAGATAAAGAAAAAACCAAGGTGAGCCATTTTGTCGAATCCATCAAAGAAGAAACCCTCTCCTTCTGACTCGGGCATATGTATATTACAAAGCACCAAAACGATCAGTGTCCAAATAATGGCCCATTGCTGTCGTTTTAGTGCTTTGTACAAAATATCGCGGTTAAAATTATGCGCCAACTAATGCCTGATAAGCTTCTGCGGTAAGTAAGCCTTCTACCTCAGCAGCATCAGCCAATGAAACTTTTACCATCCAGCCTTCACCGTAAGGATCAGAATTTACCAATTCAGGGTTATCGTTTAAAGATGCATTTACTTCTAAAACGGTTCCGGTAACCGGCATAAATAAATCTGAAACTGTTTTAACTGCTTCAACAGTACCGAAAACTTCATCTTTCGCTACTTCTGAACCAACAGTGTTGATGTCAATATAAACAATATCACCTAATTCGCGCTGAGCAAAGTCAGTAATACCTACATATGCTTCATTACCTTCAACCTTAACCCATTCGTGGTCCTTCGTGTATTTTAATTCTGATGGAAAATTCATTTGTCTTTATAAATTAGTTTTCCAAAGTTAATTAATATGTTGGAATGATAAAAAGATTAATTAGGGAGATTTGAAGGATTGAATTGATTTAGCAATTCTCTCATTCCCTAATTCTCTCAATCAATCATCCACTCATTCTCTCATTCAACCATCCACTCATTCTCTCATTCAACCATCCACTCATTCTCTCATTCAATCATTCTCTAATTCAATCCTTCTCTAATTAATTCAACGTAAACCTCAAACTAAACCCGAAGTTACTAAATGAGGTATTGAAGGTTTGAGAAGTATAAGGCTTGGTGATGTTAGAATCATAGAAAAGTTTGATGTTAAATTTCTGATTCAATACATAATCCACACTTGGTCTTAAGGTAATGTTTTTAGCGCCCGAAGACACTTCTGCATCCACAACATCAGCCCGGTGTATAACTGTTTTATTGTCTCTAATGGCAACATCCAGTTTGAAATCCATATTGTTATCCATTTTCAGGCTCTTAAACCATCCAAATGGAAATCTGAATTTATTGGTACGGTAACCGATACCTAAAACCATGTTGTTTTCTGACAATTGAGCCAATTGACTATTCGATAAGCTTAAGGCCAGTAACCTCGATCTGTTCAACTCGAATGAAGCGGTCAGGTTATTTTTAAACCGGGTATCAACGCCCACTAAAGGAGAGAAATACTCTGATACGGTAACCTGTGCAAACTGAAATTCAGGTAAAAAGTTATTATTCGCATCTCTGTTGCTCGAGTAGCCGTTCACCTCTGAATATCTGATTAAAGAGTTAAAGCCATTAATATTATAAGCTGAGCGATAACCATGTCGGATATCAATCGAAGAGAAACGATCTGCGATGAAAGGAATGCGTGTTAGGCCACTGTAAGTTAAGCTCCAGTTAGGAAGCGGGATCTTCGGAAAAGCATTCATGCTGATCTTATTGGGATCCTTACCACTATAGGCCGCCATGAAGGCTGAAATAATTACATCCTGACTTTCTTTGCTATAGCCATCTGCAAACCCTGCATTTGTACCAGAAGAATTTGGATTCTGCGCTCCCAGCCTTCTCGAAATCAGAATTCTGTTGGCCATAAACTGCTGAAACAGCGTAGATATGGTACTGGCATTGCTTTCTTTAAAAGCAGTTCCTAAAGCGATATACGAAATGCTGTAATCACCTTGTGTGGTTGCACTCAGGTTTTCGAAACCCGACTGACTATCTACATACCTAAAATTTGAAGAATAGTTTTTGGTTTGGGCTTTGTTCGCTTTTAAAGTAATTCTTAAATCTTTAAAAGGTTCCAGTTGTCCCGTTAAACTTAAGTCTTCTCTCAATGTAGTGACATAGAATTGCGTTTGCAAGGTATCGCTGGTTAACCAGCCATTACCCAATGCCATATCCCGAATATCCCTTTGGCTTCCAAATACAAAACCTAAACCTGGGGCTCCTGTAACATTATCAATTCCAAAGTAAGAAGTTTTAGGCAAATACCCGGGTAAGAATGTTCCTTTAGTTTGTGTATAGGCGGCATTAATATTCTTTAAACTTGTGAGTAAATTAACGAAGAAACTCCTCGCCCCTCCGCCTTCCTGGCTACTGCCCGACTTTCGAATAAAGCCAAACTTATTGTATAATGTTGTGAGGTTTAAGGTCGGGTTAATTTGAACGGTTCTGCTGTTTTGAACTGTATTCCCTAAATTAATATTCGGATCTCTAAGGGTAGCCAGAGGCTCGGTTTGCCAGTTAAAGTTGGTTCCATAACGGGTTTTTACCACCACCCAGTTTAACCCCGGTATTTTATCTATCGGAAGGTTATAAGTTACATTTAAGTTATGGTTATAATCTGTAGTTCTTCCCAAACGTTTTAAGTTCTCCCAAACCGTATCCCGTTTTAAGCCCTCAATCCTGCCGTTAGGTTCATCAATGATGGAGTAATTGGTAGCATTAAAATCCAATTGTAGTGATCGGGTTAAGTTCCAGGCAATACCATAAATCCGGCTCATGGTAAAGTTTTTATTGAAGGTGGTACCATATCCGTTTCTAAAAACACCGATGGTGTTATTAGGGTCGTTATTACGCAATGTATTTTCAGAATATAAACGATCTACATCTATTCTAAAATTAATTGCGCTTGGAAATATGCTAAAGTTAAAGTCTTTCAACAGCGCCAGCATATTTGATTTGATAATCTTCTCAAATGGAGCTATTGTTTTGGCTTCTCTTGAATAGTTATACTGCAAAGATGCCCTGTAGGTATTCTGGATACTACTTTGATTGATAAAATCGCGGTGGTTGTATTGTGTATAAGCATAACTTGCAGAGAAGTTCTCTATATCCCATAAATGCACTGGCTTAGCGGTATTGGTTCGTTCTTTACGCACATTGGTAAAGTTAATTCCTCGTCTGATGGTATAATCCTGAGCAAAATTTAAAATACTATCTTTTTGTTCTTTAGTCGAATTATCCAGTGCATTCTTCAATTCAATATCTGGTGTTCGCGGGTTATATTGTGGTGTAGATACCTGTTTAGAGTAACTTACAAACATTGGAATTTTAACCCCTGACTTTTGTGGCAGGAATTTCCCTAACTCAACTGATGAAGAAACATCAAGCAGCACATTATCTGCACGGTTACGCTCACTTACTTTAGAATCTATTGTTCCGAAACCTATGGTTGATTTACTCCCTGAAATATTAACATCGGCAAAATCAGCAAGCTTCAGGTTTAAACGTGCTGTTGCTGCCCAGCCTCCCCTTTCATCAAATTCGGTTAATCTTAACTCATTAAACCAAACCAACACTGTTTTATCCTGTCCATCATCACTCTCGCCCTGGGCCAGGTTCCGCAGCGGATTTTTTACACCCAACATGTACACCCGAACCTTACTCATATCAGGCTGTCCTTTTACAATGATGGTTCTGGCGCCATCAGAATAGGTGTAAGGAACATTAATTGGCCATGGCTGACCGTTAGCCTGCCGGGCGTTGTTCCGGGCTAATTTAGCATTTTGGAAAAGCGTTAAATCGATATCCATCCTGTTGGCTTCTGGCCAGATGGCATCAGGATCACTCGTACCTGGATTGGTAATCTTTAATGGCATTACGTATTCGTAATAGTTATCCAGGTTATCTGTTCCAATTCTCAAAAATGCCGCTACATCCTTATCATATATGGGTTGATTGTTCGTTGCCTCCGCATGAACATACATCTCCAAATGTTTGTATGAGCGGAAATCACTGTAAGCCGTTTTAAATGCAGCTCTGCCATATCCATCCCTTAGGTTTTTAACCGTAACTGAAAGCGATTGTTCGTTTAAGCGCGTATCGCCTCGGTAGTTGCTATAATCGCGCTCTCTTAAAATACCTGGAGGTGTAACGTAAGGAATTGGTGAACGTTTACCGTTTTCCTCAATATTAACTGTAGAAACTTCAATGGTAGAATTATCTGGCGACAATGCCGGTAGTGATGGATCTACAATAACCTGAGCCGCTTCATTTAAAGCGTTAAATGCTCTCCATTCTCCCCTGATCAATTGTAGTTTAGCAAAACGCATTACAGCAGTATCGGCAAAATTGGTCATGAACATTCTGAAGAAACGGATTGATTTAAAATCCTGGATGCCACCAACCTTTTGCTGGTAATTTCCAATCGGAATCCTGAACTGATACCAGGATACTGCCTGTGTATTACCATTAGCTAATTTTACTTGTGAAGTAACTTTATCGGTAATAAAATTTTGGCCAACAACTAAATCACCAGGTCGCATTGAAACTTTGTATTGAAAATACTCATCACTTTGCGTCATGTTGTTGTCGCGGTTAATATCTTCCCCATCAGGTAAAGATGTAGAGGCCGAGTTTTCTAAACCTAACTCTTCCTGCGATTGCTGTGAAGTTTTAGAGTTACCCTCGGGACCGTTGTATTTTTCGTAGCGTTTTAAAATGCCGGCGTTAATCTGGTCTAATGCCGGGCCTCTGAAATAAGTATAATTATCGGAAGACGGATCGGCCTCTAACGCAGCAGCAGCGGTAGGACTTAACTGTGCTTTAATCAGATTAAGATCTGCAGCAAACTTGGCCCTTTCGTTGGCATCGGTTAAACCATCTAAACCCACATCCTGGGCGCGTCTTGCATTGGGGTCATTATCAAAAGCCTGTATTACGGGTTGTAATTTAGGAACCCTTCCCCATTTAGTTTCATCATACTTGCTTGGGTCATCTGTTGCCGGCAAACCATTCTCCAATGATTTCCTTCCATCTTTTAAAATATCTTCGGAGATGTTACCCAGGTTAAAATAAACATCACCCCCTGCAGAGTTGGGTTTGTAGATAAAAGGATCCATTACCCAGAATTCAATGAAACCAACATTCAACGCTTCGAAATCATTGGTTTCGATTTTACGCTGAAAACCACCCCAATTATTTTGTGGCAAAAGCAATGAACCATCTGTTTTGAAACCGCTGGTACGGTAGTTATAAGGTCCTCTTACTGTTGGATAGTAAGCCACATCTAAAGTAGTAATATTTAAGGCCTGCCCTGTAGCGGTTTCTTTAAAAGGAAAAACCTCTTGCTCAATAACTTCCCTTACGTAGTGGTTAGAAAGTTCGTTACGGTTGTTCCTGATATTGGTCGGTGTAGTTGAAGCTGCCGAGTTATAAAAGGTAGGATCGATATTATAGAAAGCTACACGTGCCCTGTTGTAACCATAAGCTAAGTCATCTACCAGTTGCGATTCACTAAACATTTGAGGCGTTCCGGAAAGCTGCCAGGCAATCGCACTTTTTAAATCAATAACCGATCTTGATGCTTCAAAATCATCTAAATAACTTACTCCGTTTTCACTACCTGCAAAATTTAATGCTCTTGGATGCCCAGGAACCAATTGCGCAAACTCTCCATAAAAGGTTACACTTGATGGTACTTTAGTAGAAATCAATGGAATTTTATCTACCAACTTGGTTAAAAACCTTGATGGTGAACTGTAGTTGATATCTGCCCCCCAAATGGTATTTGAAATGGGCTCATCACCAATATTTACTTTTTGGGTTAGTGGTTTTTCAGTGAGGTTCATGAAAGTACCGCCTAAATTCAACTTGTTGTTTACGCGGTAGTCTAAACGGGTTCCAAAAAGCGATTTTTGCTGAAGTCCGAAAAGTTCATTGTTTTCAGTAGTAATTCTTATCGGTTGTCCGGATACCAACAAGGCCTGATTAATGATACTTACACGGCCTCCCTGGTAATCTACAGTGAAATCTACCCCCTCTGTTAAAGGCATGGTTCCTGCAAAAACTTTTACCGATCCTTCTGGCACATTAATGGCATTTAAAGAAAATTCAGAAGATACTTCCGATTGATAGTTAACTTTAATTACATACCTGTTTTTATCCTGAAAAAGCTGTTTGGCTATGGTTTGAGTTGAATCATAAAGTGCTGTAAAAGTATATTTGTCAATTAAAGCCTGCTCACCGGGTAAAAATCTGGCGGCAAGGTCCTTCCCAAAAGGCTCTATAATCGGAAATATAATTCGCCCGTTAGCCGGATCGATGGTAATGTAGCCCTTGTTGGTATTGGTTACCAATGAAGATAAACCTGATGCAGAAAGGTTAGAACCAAAAGGCGTATTGGCTGTATTCGCACTGGTGGAATAGGCTCCAAATGCATTGTTCGAGGCCACAAAATCGAAAATCCCATCCGGCTGACGCTCATTTTGCTGATTTAAACGGTCAAATTCAGTTAAGGCAATCCATTGTTTATTAGCGGTATTTTGCCCCTCCGTCATCACCGGGTTCTCTACACCTGTTCCATTGTCGATACGGTAAATATCTAATCTGAAGTTTTGTGTACTAATCTGGTATCCACCAATGGAATAGATGTTTTTCATCATCAAATCCCAGGTTGGTAGAGCTATTTTAGTCGTTTCATTTTTAAGCAACTTTGCGTACAACATCTTCGGATTATTAGAATCGAAAGACACATCTGTAGAAAACTCACCCACCTGATATTCTACACCATTGTAGGTATAACGATAAGCTACCGCAAGTACTTCATCTGCATTTAGCGGGTTATTAAGGGAAATGTATCCCAGTTGTGGCTGAAAAGTAAATTCCCTTTCTGTAAGCTTACGGGCGTAGGTTAGCTTGGCAAAGTTATCTGTACCCCCAGAGCCCTGGAAATAGTTAATAATGGCATTGTCATTGGTAAACCTTGCTGCTGCAGGAAGTGAGGCCAATAAATTATTTGATTGTTGCGGGAAACCTGTAGCGGTAGTTCCGCCCGGCAACGCCGAACCATTGCCCACAAAAAGCGGGTTATAAGGTTGGTTTTCACCCAAATCCAAAAGCCCCAAAACATCCCTTGAATCGGTAGTACTTCCTGCCTTATTGGTAATCCAAACTTCTATTTTAGTAATCTGGATGGGTGAGGTGATAATTGGTGCATTAGCGAGGTACTTATTGTAATTATTTCTGAAATATTGTGCTAGGAAATAATGCTTGTTGGCCTCGTAATTATCAATATTTACTGTAGTTGTATTTTGTTGTGCCCCGTTTGTAATCCTTAACTCTCTCGACTCAGATTTTTGCTGCGTGTATACACTGGTTACATTCAATTTACCGAACTTAAGCTGGGTTTTAACCCCAAAAAGTGCCTGTGTTCCTGTAATTAAGCTGGTGTTAAGTGGTAAACTTACGTTACCTGCCTCTATTTTCTGAATAATTTCGTCAGCACCACCGGTGTAATCCAATTTAATCTGGTTCTCAAAATCAAACTGTGCTTCAGTGTTGTAGTTACTCTTGATTTTTAACTTCGTTCCGATATTACCCACAAGATCCATTTGAATCCTTTGGTTAAAATCGAAATTGGTTTGTACCCTTTGGCGTTCGTTAAAAAGTGGATTTTCGTTTTTATTGATCCGGCCTAAGAAAGTCAGCTCAGCCTCACCCCGGGGTTGAATATCGATTGTTGATCCGCCAAAAAGCTTCTCGAACGATTTACTGTTCACCTGAATTTGAGGAATAACGCCTGTATTTCTATAATCGCTCACCTCCGCATTGGAAATACTTCTCCAATTGCCCCGTTTAATTTCACTGTTAATCAAACGTTGATATTCATCAACAGTAAGGTATTGTGTTTGGGTAACATACTTGTCCCCAATGAGTTCTTTTACGATATACCGTTTATTTTTCGCGTCGTACTCTACAAGCCTTTTAGAATTGCTGGGCAATGGGTAGAAAGGGTTTGTAGATGGGCTAAGACCAAGTAGCTGCTTTTCGCGTAAACTAAAATTATTTTTAGACGCAACAGTATCAGTTTTGCTCGGAACAACTTGAGAAAAGACGTTTTTAGAAGCAATCAGGAAAATGGGGATGAGAAATAGGAGTGTAGAAATTCTCTTCAAAGGCGTTACGATCTATAATTTTTTTAAAGCTTGTTTAATTAGTTGCTCTACCGAAAGTGTCCCCTCTGTCACTTTTAAAATCTGATCTATAGTTTTTTCGGCGGTTTGTTTGGCGAATCCGAGCATTACCAATGCTGATAACGCTTCATCTTTAATTGTATTGTGCTGAGGAATAGAAATTAATGAATCTGCTCCTTCTTTTTTCAATTTATCCTGAAGTTCCAGTACTAAACGTTGGGCTGTCTTTGCTCCTAAACCTTTAATACGCTGTATTAAAGGAAGATCAGCCTTCACAATTGCAGTTTGGATTTCTTCAGGGGTTATGGATGATAAAATCATCCTCCCGGTATTTGGCCCTATGCCAGATACCGAGATAAGATGTAAAAATAAACGGCGTTCGCCTTCATCAGCGAAGCCGTATAAAGTGTGTGCATCCTCCTTAACATGCAGCCAGGTATATAATTTACACCTTTCGCTATCACTAAGATTGCTGTATGTATTCAGAGAGATGTTAATATGATAACCTATACCTCCAGCTTCAACCACAACATAGGCCGGGTTTTTAAATGTAAGTTTACCATCAATATAGGCGTACATGTAATTCTACTTTTTAGTTGTTTTTCCAAATATACCTTTTCGTTTTGAAGTTCCCGCAATTTCTTCTTTAGCTTGAACATCTACTACTGCAATAGTAACCATATTTACGATTTCCCGTACCGAGCTTCCTAATTGAACAATATGAACAGGTTTATTTAAGCCTAATAAAATCGGGCCTACTGCTTCTGCACCACCCAGTTCCTGCAACAGCTTGTAAGCAATGTTACCTGATTCCAGGTTAGGGAAAATTAAGGTATTCGCAGGTGCATCTGCCAGCGTGCTGAAAGGAAAATTGTCTTTTAACAACTCATTATTAATAGCAAAGTTACCTTGCATTTCTCCATCAACTACTACTTCAGGATGGTTTTTATGCAACAATTTAACTGTTTCGCGAACTTTATTTGGGGTTATGCCATCATTAGAACCGAAGTTAGAATAAGAGAGTAGGGCAATCCGCGGCTTAATGTTAAACTGCTTAACAGATTTATCTACCAACAAAGTAATATCTACCAGTTCTTCTGCCGTTGGATCTACGTTTACAGTAGTATCACCGAAGAAAACAGGTCCTTTTTTGGTCATCATCATATACATTCCCGCAACACGTTTAACCCCAGGCTCTACACCAATTACATGAAGTGCTGGTTTAATGGTTGAACCATAGTTCTTTGTTAAACCCGAAATTAATGCATCTGCTTCGCCAAACTCTACCATTGAAGCCCCGAAATAGTTACGGTCTCTCAGTAGTTTAACTGCATCACTTGCCGAAACGCCTTTACGCTGGCGTTTTTTATAAAGTGCATCTGCATATTTCTTTGTTTTTTCAGGCTCTTGCATCTGATCAATGATCTGCACACCATCCAGTTCTAATCCGTGCTCATCTATGATGGCCTGAATTTTTTCTTTGTTACCTAAAAGGATAGGAATGGCAATATTTTCATCATTAACAATCTGAGCCGCTTTCAGGATTTTATAGTTATCTGCCTCAGCAAAAACTACCCGCTTAGGATCAGATTTAGCTTTAATGGTGATGGCACGCATAATGGCATCATCTAAGCCTAAACGTTTTCTAAGTTCCTCTGTATAAGCATCCCAGTCGGTGATGATTTTACGGGCAACCCCACTTACAATTGCAGCCTTGGCTACAGCTGTAGAAACTTCGGTAATTAAACGGAAATCTACCGGTTTAGGGATAATATAATCTTTACCAAATTTGAGGTTACGCGCGTTGTAAGCTAAGTTAACTGCCTCTGGAACTGATTTTTTAGCCAATTCAGCGATTGCTTTAACGGCAGCAATCTTCATGGGCTCGTTAATCGCTGTTGCCCTCACATCCAGCGCACCACGGAAGATATATGGGAAACCCAGTACATTGTTAACCTGGTTAGGATAATCAGAACGGCCGGTAGCCATAATGATATCTTTACGGGTTTTAATGGCCAGTTCGTAGTTAATCTCCGGATTTGGATTCGACATGGCAAAAACAATAGGGTTCTTAGCCATCGAGTTTAACATTTCTGCACTTACACAATCTGCAGATGAAAGTCCGATAAATACATCCGAATCGACCATGGCCTCATCAAGCGTATTGATTTTTCTATCTGTCGCAAATTCAGCTTTAATCGCATCTAAATTTTCACGGTCTTTACGGATAACACCCGAACGATCGCACATTACAATGTTTTCCTTTTTCGCGCCCAAAGACACGTATAGTTTAGTACAAGAAATTGCAGCGGCACCAGCACCGTTTACCACAATCTTAATCTTGTCCATTTTTTTCTTCTGGATTTCGCAGGCATTGATTAATGCTGCAGCAGAGATAATCGCCGTTCCGTGCTGATCATCGTGCATTACCGGAATGTTCATTTCTTCTTTCAAGCGACGCTCGATTTCGAAACACTCCGGAGCTTTGATATCTTCGAGGTTTACACCTCCAAAAGTAGGCTCTAATGCCTTAACAATCTTTACAAAATCATCTACATTCTTAGTATCCAATTCTAAATCGAATACATCAATATCAGCAAAGATTTTGAAAAGTAATCCTTTACCTTCCATTACCGGCTTACCTGCCTCAGGGCCAATATCGCCTAATCCTAAAACGGCTGTACCGTTACTAATTACCGCAACCAGGTTACCTTTAGCGGTGTATTTATAAACATCTTCAGTATTTTCTGCAATTTGTAAGCATGGTTCTGCAACACCCGGAGAATAAGCCAAAGTTAAATCTCTTTGCGAATTCGTAGGTTTAGTAGGTACTACTTGTATCTTCCCTGGACGACCCTGCGAGTGGTAATCAAGCGCATCTTGCTTTCTATTCGTTTTACTCATTACGTAACTTATTAGTGACCGGGGCAAAGGTACAATTCTTTTACTAGGCAGAAAATAAATATTCCCAGCAAAATCAGGCAATAAAACTCCCTCTGGAGCTCTATTTCAGCCAGCTATTAGCAAAGATGCGACTTAACGCTTATTTCGCCCTGATCTTTTTGTTCAGTTTGGGTAACAGGTGGTTAAAATAATGGAAGAAGGCAGGTGGAGATTTATCCTTTTCATTTATCGAAACTTTATCTTCCTTAAGATCCACCTTAATGCGAATGCCGCAGTCGTCATTTACCATTTCTTTTAGACCATCTACATCGCTAACAATTATTGGTAAGGCGCTATGCATCATCTCTATGCAAGTATAACTGCATTCCTTTCATTCGGCTTTCCAAATATCCTCCTCACTCTATGTATTTCTTAGAAAATACCTTATCTAAAATATAGTAACAATAGTTTTTCCCATCAGCTTTAGGTACTTGGGATAGATATCTTGTTTTCCAATTGGTTTTAGTCTTGGAAGAATTACAAAAGGTATATTTTATCCATTGAGTTTCCATCCGATAGGCAGAAAAACGCTTATAACTTTTAGTATAAGGAGCCGGTAATGCTTTTGGCCTATCTCCCAGATATCCTAAATCGGGTAGTTTTTTAATAACCTGAGGAAAGTTCAATCCTAACATTTTAATCGCATGCCAATGAAGCATCGATAAATCCTCATTATAAATGAGCAAACCATTAACATTATTTTGAATAATTGCATTAAGATAATTCTTCGTTCCAATACTAACTTCATTATCTATGAACCAGATGAAGTCTTTTTGAGAAATATCAATATAATCACGATAATCATCAACTGGAATTGTAGTACAATGAAGTAACACCATCGTTTGCCTGATGGTGTCCTTTTTTATTTTTTGGGCAAACAGGTTTACATGAAATGTGATCAGAAATACCACAAATGCAACAATTATTTTCATCGCTTTAGCTATCGGTTGTTTCAGGGTAATCATTCTATATAAGTCTTAGAAAAAACCTTATCCAAAATATAGTAACAATAGTTCTTTCCATCAGCTTTAGGTACTTGCGATAGATAACCCCTTTGCCAGTCTTTCGTTATTTTCGAAGGATCATAAAAAGTATACCTCACCCACTGGGTATCCATTTTATATGCCGAGTAACTTCTATATTGGGTATCATAGGGCGGTGGCAAAAGGTTTTTGTGATCATATATATAACCCATCTTCAACATATGATCGATTAATGGTATAAACTCCAAGCCTAATCTGGTAATTTCTACACCATTATACACCAGCAAATCCTCATCAAAAATATATAAGCTGTTTTCTGGATTCCCTTTAATGGCTTCAAGATATTTCTTGCTCTCTAGATCAGCTTTATTTTTAAGTGACCATATAAAATCTTTCTCGCGGTAGTCAATACGTGACGAAGTATCGTCTGGAGTTATAACAGCACAATGTATAAACACTATTGTTTGCCTGATGGTGTCAATTTTTATTTTTTGGGCAAACAGATGTGAACTATAGGCTAAGAAGAGTAATGCTGTAAAAAATATATTTTTCATGGCTTAATTTTATCATTCCATTTGGGCTTTTGAGAAAATCCTATTTAACACATAATAAACAAAGATATTCTTAGGTGCTTTAGGTCTCTGTCCCCAATATCTTTCTGCCCAAACATCATCTTTTTGGGTCTGGTAGATAAATGTGTATTTTACCCACTCTACATCAAATTTATAAGCGGTATAATAACGGTAGTTTTTAAAATAATCAACCTGTAAGGGTTTTACATTATCCATATACCCAAAAGCAGGTATTTTATCAAAAAACTTTGTAAAATTCAACCCCATATTGCCCATCCCTCCCAAATTATATGTTAATAGGTCATCATTATAAATTAATACCCCATCAATAATTTCTGTATTGTGGCGCAATAAATCAAGGTAACCCATTGAATTTTCAATAGCATTATCTAATTCAATTATGTACTTATCGCTAAATATATCAAGATAATTACCGGGCCCTTTTGGATTTTGAATGTAGCATTCAAGCAACGCGATCTTCATCCTAATCGTATCAATCTTATTCCTTTGAGCCGAAACATGCATGATATTAAGACCCAAAAAGAATATCAAGAATATTGACATCCTTTTCATTTCTTTAACCGCCAGTGGTTTCATATCATATGCTATCTCCTGTTTATTGTGGAATATCATAACAAGCGTGTTTACCAAGTTACTATCAATTGTACTGGTTGGCAGTTCATTAAAGTCCCATTACTTCCAGAGAAATAGGTTTTGCCAGCAATTTCATCCGTTACGTCATAATTTAGAATAAAAGCTATAGGATCTTCATAATTATCAAAATGTAAGCCTACTAGTAATTTCTGAGTACTGGCTTTATGAAGTATCGGCATTTCCTTCTCTAGAAGGTCGAACGCTAATCTAGTTTTTTTCATTATTTGAGCTTTTAGTTACGTCAATCAGTAAAAACACCATGCCAACTAATTCATTAGAAAAACAACCTTCTATTATTGGTAAAATAGCCACAAGAAATAGATTCCCGAACAATTGGCCTACAACGGCAGAGAAATGTTGTTGAAATAATTCCTCATTATAATCCCCAATTTGGGGATATTGATATTCAATGAAATGGTTTAACTACTTGCAGAATTCCCCTTTGAACGTAGCCACCTGTTGCAGGTGGCTATTAATTTTTGTATTGCTTTTTAGTTGAATTGAACATTCTTTATTACCATGTTTTGGCTATTCTATATTAATCCAGAAAAAGCCATAGCCATGCCCGATAGGCTGATTTAATTGATTTTCTTTAAATATAAACCTGTTACCTGATCGCTAGTAAACACGCCTTCTCTCATTTTAAAGAGAAAAATAAGCCTTATCGTATCAAGATTGATCATCTGTAGTTTTGCATATGTAGGCTCATTACTGAGCGATTTTGGTAAGCCATATTTTCGTTCGACAATCGTATCTCCATTTGAATGAATAAAAACACGATAAGACATGTCATAATCTGGGACTATTTTTTTTAATTTATCGTTTTCGAAAAATTTAATGTCTCTTAAGCCAAAGTTGTTCCCTTTAATTTTTACTTGAAGCCTATTTATAACTGAAGAATCAAAGTCCTTGACTACTCCTACCCAGGTGCCCTGTAATTTTTTTTCAATATCTTTTCTGGAAGTATCTTGTACACAGGATTCAAGAAAGAGCAACAGAAAAAAACAACTAAGCCTAAAACCACTTGTTTTGAAAGTTCTCATTTATATTATAAAACCATTATCAGACTACCTTAATAACTTTATTATGAATTCCTTTTTTTATTCTACCAAAAATTAGCGCTTCGAATTCCTTCTCAGATACTTTTAAGTCATCTGTAAAAAACATTCGTCTACAGTTGTTTAGCAAACGGCCTACAGATTTTGGGGTTTTTAAGCGCTTAAGTATTTCAATATCCAATAGGTCTAAATTAGCAAGTGAATAACCGTTCTGATCACATTCGGGGACCACTAGTGTGTACTTACTACCAGGTTTGGTATTTTCCACATAAAATGGAGTGCTATTAATTTTACTCCAATCGTAATCACTTTTAATAATTCCGTAATTTGGCAACGCAATCAAATTTTTAACATAAATCTTAGATAAATCGTTAAATAGAAATCCAAAGTAAGCGGTGTGATTCAGGTCTCTCCCGTATAAAAATGACTTCGATAATCTTAGGAACTTTTTGCGTTTTATTGAATTCAAATCGGCCCTAAATGAATCTAAATCTATGATTTGATTTTGGCTCAAGCCTGAAAACGGTTTAGTTGTTGCTAATATTTGTGTTTGATCCACCTCTCCATCCTCAATTGGTAGCATTTCCAATACATATTTATTTTTAAGTCCAGTACTTTCTTTACTAGACGGAATGATATTACCAGAATGGTAGTAATCATGCAGAAGTGAAATATTATGTTTTTTATACAGTCTTATTATTCTGTAATAATAGTCTGGATAATCCAATCGTAGTCTGTTAGCTAATTGAACACAAACCGTTTCATTTCTTTTATAAGTACCCAAAATATGTAAGTATTGCTTGTTGTGCGGAACTTCCATAAAATCTCCGAATCCTTTATAGTCATTGTCTCCATACACTTTGTCTAGCAGTACTCCTACATTTTTGTTTTTTGCTTTAGCCAAACAATAAAAAAGATATTGTTCAAAGAAAATATTAAAATTATGTACCTGAATGTTTGAAAGTTGTTGAATATTTTTATTGACGAAATCGAATGCCTTGCGAGTATATTCCTTGAAGAAATTGAAATCTTGCCCTCCTAATATACCTGCATTATAAGCCTTTATCAAATTTCTAGCCTTTCGTTCGGAAATAATTTCCCCTGGAAAATAGCTAAGATGCATTTCTAATTCGTGCATGATTTCATTGTAATACTTACTCGCACTCTCTAGATTTTGCGCGATCAGATCATGATTGAGCAGCGTTTGATCAAAAGCTTTCCAAATAAAAACATCACCATCAACATGTAAAAAGGGTGAGTTCTGTACAGAGTAAGCATATATCTTAGGTAAGGCCCATAACTCAGGATCGTACGGATTGAGCACATCTAGCTCGCAATTCACCTCACTATAAGGCAGCCTTAACTCATCTATTAATATCTTTTTTGTGGTAGAATCAGCATATAGAATTACATTTTTATAGAATTTTTTAAGTTGTAAACAACTTAGGGCCCAGCTCATTAAATTATACTCAGGCGCAACCCATCCGGACTGATCTGTCAAAATATTTGTCTTACCTCTCGACCAATAGCTTTGTATAATCTTCATTTATTTCTTTTAGCGAACCGTTTAGATCTTTCTGCTATGTATTGGTTAAGGTATTCATCACGGGTTCTGACACTTATAATTTCATTGGCAGATATTACTTTACTATTATTAGCATAATTAACCTTGATTTTCTCAATGATGGCAATTGCCTTATCTATATCATTTGCTCCAAAATACACCAGGGCAATAGCAATAGCCTCGTCAATCAATTTCTTATCCCTACTTTCTGCCATATCGAAAGGAGTACGATTTAAACTTTCCAGAACAAGCATGAAATCAGTAGTTGCTGATGTCAACTCGCCTGCCCTTTCCGCATAAATGCCGCGTATGTAGTACGAGTCTATATCTGTTGGAAATCGATGTAGCCACCTGTTGCAGATGGCTATTAATTTCATGTATTGCTTTTTAGTCGAATTGAACATTCTTTAACACCATGATTTGGGCTATTCCAGATTAATCCAGAAAAAGCCATAGCAATGCCCGATATGCAGATTTAATTGATTTTCTTTAAATACAAACCTGTTACCTGATCGCTAGTAAACACGCCTTCTCTCATTTTAAAGAGGAAAATAAGCCTTATTGTATCAAGATTGATCATCTCTAGTTTTGCATATGTAGGCTCATTACTGAGCGATTTTGGTAAGCCATATCTCCTTTCCACAATCGTATCTCCTTTTGAATGAATAAAAACACGGTAAGACATGTCATAATCAGGAACTTTAATCATTGGTGTATTGCCTTTGAAAAAGTCATTTTTCCTCACAGCAAAGTTGTTCCCAGAAATCTTAATCTCTAGCCTATTTCTAAGGGAATAATCAAAGTCCCTGACCACTCCTACCCAGGTGCCCTGTAATTTTTCTTCAATATCCCCTCTGGAGTGCTCTTGAGAACAAGCTTTTAGCAAAATATGCAAGATCAACAAACTTAGAACCAAACAGCTCCCTTTAAAAAATCTTACCATAAAATATTAAGCTTTCAAAGACTGATTGGGTAATAAATCGGTTCATAGTAAGGTTAATTTGAAGTGATCCTATTAAATTAAATAGAAATACCATGCCAACACATTATTATCCATAAATACACCTGATAGAGCAATATCAAGATTTATAGTTTATTACCTTTTGTGGAGATAAATCCACAAAATTTCCCCAATTTGAGATTTAAATTGGGCGAGATTTCTAGATTAACTTGCCCAAGTCATGTTGGTTAAAATGGAAAACGAGCAAGAAAGAATATCCCTTAAAACGAAATTAAAACGGGGTTAGTACGGGGTTGGTTCGGACTTGTGACAAATGTACCCGAACAAAATGCGTTTTAAACCTGAACTAAATTTACTGAGATAGATACCAGCTTATAACCCTTTGCATATCTTGGGAACATTTAAGAACGGAATCAATAGTGGTTTATAGGAAAAGTAGATATGGAAGCATTACCGTACCGGGCTTAAGTTCAAAAAACAAAAAGAGCACGGTTAATCAAAAGGCCTGCAGAACTGGTTTTACATGGATGCAGTATTTCCTCCAGCCCTTAATTCCCTTTATCAGGGTTGAATACAATTTCAAATCTAAACTGCGAATGATAACTGCACAGCATGCGGCCAGGTCTTACGAGTGCAAAAGACCAGCGGGCATATTTTAAATTGGCGGCACCAGGAGAAGTGATGGTGTAGAGCAGATTGACATCCATGTATGAATAGGGAAGCTATATTCATACCTGGATTTCATTTACCCCAGATGAAAGGCAAAGCACTGCCATGAGCAGCTACACCGGAATATCTGGTTATAAATTTGAGTGGTTAAAACGGAACGAAGGTGGTGTTTATGGTTTTGGATTTCAGCTGCAACATCACAAATGTACCCTGTACTTCTCTTCTACCTTTACACCCTGATCCCTTAACCATTGAAATACTTCATCGGAATGGGCATAATCTTTTTCTGCATAATAGGATTTGGCCAGCCAGTACTGTGCAGAATAAATGGCCTTATTGTTAGTTTTCCTGAATAGTGCTACCGCTTTTTGTCCATTTTCGATGGCTGCGCCGTAGCGATCATGGCTGAACTGCGCAAGCATAAAAGTATAGTAACCACCCGGATCATCGGGATAGCTCCTGATGTATTCACGCGCCTTTGCACAAGCACCTTTATAGTCGCGCTTTTGTGCATAGCATAAAATTAAGTTCCGCCGGGCACAACTGTCATTAGGCTGGAGCTTAAGCGCCGTATTAAAACCCATTATGGCAGAATCATAATCGCCTATTTGAAGATAGGCCCATGCCATGGCTGTTTTGATCCGGTAATTACCTTCTTCTTTTGCATTCGCCTTTTTTAAAAGTAAAATACCATCATTGTATTGTGCTTTAATATAATGCATTTTAGCCTTATCACATAAGCTATCTACCTCAGATGATTCAGAAAATTTAACCCCTTTCGTTTTGATCCAGCTGCTATTGGGGTTAAAATCTTCATGATTTAATTGCTGGGCAAATGCACCAGGAATAAGCAGAAGAATAAACAATTGGGTAATTAATGTCTTCATAGGTTTAGTGTTAGGGCACCAGAAAAATCCAGGAATAAAGGGCAATAATGAGTAAACAATATTTCGAACAAGTATGGGCAGCTTGCTGCAATTGGCGATTATTGCTAATAAGCGAGTGTATGTAGGCTACACCAATCACAACCACCATCAAGGTAATCGTTAAGCCTAAGTACTTTGAAGTATTAAGTAAAGATTGCGAGGTATCAGCACCGATAAACAGGTATACTTCGATTATAAATGATAACAGACTTATCAAAATAAAGCCGATAACATAACGGTTACTATAAGTTATATTTCTCATGTCGATGGCACTTTTCCTCTGGGGAAGAGTCAAATAAATGTGCCAATCTTTCTACAATGGTATTTTCAGCAAAGAAATCGTTTGCTGATAGCAGAGAAAACACTTAGCCGTTTCTCGCACTTTATTGCCGCCTAAATAAACATTACATTTTTTCCCCGATTTGGGTACAATTTTCCCCGAAGAGGATTGTTTTTAATAGAAGAATTATTACGCCTATGTTGGTTCCGTTTGACGTATTAGTCTTTGGCAAGCAAATTTATTCAATAGCGTTGTACTGCCAATTAAGAGAGAAAACCCAGATGTCTTTACCGCATTTTGGAGTTTCTTTTAAAACAGTAAGGCTGGCTAAACGAGTTTAAATGAAAATCAGCTTTGATGTATTTAGGAATTTTACCTGATTAGCTATAGAAAACTAGCCCTTACTAATTTTTAATATCATACCCGGCTGCAAAGATGCTTTGCTTAGGCCATTGTCTTTTCTGATACTCTGAACTGTTGCGCCGTTAAATTTCTCGGCAATACCCGAAAGTGTATCACCTGCCTGTACCTTATAACTTAAGAAAGAGGCGGGTGCTTTTAATGTATTACGGTTTTTTGTATAAACTTTGAGCTTCTGTCCGGGTACAATGGTTTTACTTTTTAAGCCGTTCCAAACTTTTAAATCCTGTACTTCAACGCCATATTTGAGTGCTACTGCAGTAAGATTTTGCCCCGGTGTAACCTTATGGTAAACCATATTCTTACCGGCGGTTACTACGCGTTTTTTTCTCAGTTCCCGCACATCATCTGTACTGGCCTGGATAATTCTCATATCAACTTCAGCATCATTATTGAGTACCTCATAAACGCTGGCGAAATCGATGCCTTTAAGTTTAGGCATTACAATACGCTTAGGTTCATCTTCCGTTCCGTTTACAATCTTCTTTTTGTATGATGGGTTTAATGCGAAAAGTGCGGTTTCGTCTACATTCAAGGCTTTTGCCAACATTTCCAATGAAACAAAACGGTTGGTTTGTACCGTATCTGTTTTTAAGAACATGTTGCAGGCTTGTGCGTTTATTTGGTGCTTGCCGGGGTAATTCATTACATACATTGCAGCAATAAAGGCAGGAACATAGTTTCTGGTTTCTTTAGGGAGAAACTGCCTGATCTCCCAGAAGTCTCTTGAACCGGCTTTATCAATGGCCCGGGTTACATTACCCTTGCCACAATTATAGGCAGCAATGGCTAACAGCCAATCGCCCAATTCTTCAAAGGCATCTCTAAAATAAGCCGCGGCAGCATAGCTGGCCTGGATCGGATCTTTACGTTCATCAACAAAATTATCCATTTTTAAGCCATAAGCTTTCCCTGTTCCAAACATAAACTGCCAGATTCCTGTGGCGCCTACCCTTGAAATGGCATGCGGATTCATTTGCGATTCTACTATGGTTAAGTATTTTATCTCTGTTGGAATATTATATTCTTTTAAAGCCTTTTCGAAGATGGGAAAATAGTAGTTGGAAAGGCCCAGCATTTTGCCAAACATATCTTTTCGCTTGGCGTATATATCTATATATTGCTGAACGTATTCGTTATAAGGAAGCGGAACTGATTTAGAAATTGAATCGAGCCTGAGCTTATAGATATAATTCTGGCTCATCATCAACGGATTTTCGATAACCTGCGGCATGGCAATGGTATCGGTATTGATGAAGATGTTGTTCTGCCCTTTTGGGAGGCTATCTAATTTAAGTGTTTGTTGCGCTGAAGTGTAAGTTACAAGTCCTAATAATGCACAGATAGAGGTAAAAAGTAATTTTTTAATCATGGGCTATTTGTTTAATTCAGCATTGAATTAATGTGATCTGGCTTAACCTTTTAAGCTATAGAGCCATTCAACCTAATACAATGCCGGGCGTAACTGGATAAAAATTACGCTTATTTTAAAAAAGCCTGAGAAAAAGCCAGGAGCTTATCTTCCTCAAAATGTTTGGCTATAAACTGCATACTTAACGGTAAACCTTCCGAATTATTGCCCAAAGGCAAAGCTATGGCTGGATTTCCGCTCAGCGATGGCAATACGGTAAATATATCGGCCATATACATTACCAAAGGATCCTGCATATTATCGCCGATTTTAAATGGTGTTGTTGGTGCTACCGGAGATAAGATCAAATCATAACTGGCCAGAAGTTCATCTAATTTTTCTCTGATCAATCTTCGCACTTTTTGAGCCTTTTGATAATAGGCATCGTAATAACCGGCACTTAACACGAAAGTTCCCAATAAAATCCTGCGTTTAACTTCTTCTCCAAAACCTTCTGCACGCGATTTTTTATAAAGCTCATTCAGAGATTTAGCTTCCATATTGCGGTGGCCATAATGAACGCCATCGTAACGGGAAAGGTTAGAAGAGGCTTCTGCCGCTGTTAAAATATAATAAGCCGGAACCAGGTAATCTAACAAGTCAAAAGAGACATATTCAACGGTATGTCCGTTGGCCTTCAAATCTTCTATTGCGTTTAAAATAGCGGTTTTAATTTCCGGGTCTAGGGCGTCACTTTCAATGGTTTCTTTTAGTACGGCAATTTTCTTCTTGCCATCCTGCTGAAGTAATGCCGGGTAATCAGGCACTTCTATAGGAGATACAGTAGAATCATTGTCATCCGCACCTGCCAGAACCTGCAAAAGTACGGCAGCGTCATCTACCGAAGAAGTAATTGGCCCTACCTGGTCAAATGATGATGCATAGGCAATAACACCATAACGGGAAATACGGCCATAAGTAGGTTTTAAACCTACCTGACCACAGAAAGCTGCCGGCTGCCTAACCGAACCACCAGTATCTGTTCCCAATGCTGCCAAACACATATCTGCCTGCACAGCAACAGCAGAACCTCCTGATGATCCGCCAGGAACAAGTTCATGATCTACCGCATTTTTAACGGCACCATAATAAGAAGTTTCATTTGAACCACCCATTGCAAATTCATCGCAATTTAAGCGGCCAATAATTACAGCATCTTCTTTAAGCAATCGCTCCACCACGGTGGCAGAATACGGCGAAACAAAGCCCTCCAACATTTTGGAGGAGGCAGTTACTACGTGATCTTTGTAGCAGATATTATCTTTAATACCGATAACCATACCTGCCAGCTTACCTGCGGTACCTGCTTCTATCTTGCTCTGCACTGCTTTGGCTTGAACTTCGGCCGAATAAAAAAACACCTCATTGAATGCATTGAGGTGTTGGTGTTCTTCAATTTGCTTAAAATAATAAGCCAATAATTCCGGTAAAGTTAAAGCTCCTTCTGAAATGAGCGCTTGAATCTCCTTAAGAGAGCTGTATTTTTTCAAAACTAAAAATGATTGAAATTAAACGGTTTTATCGCGGTTTGATGGATCAACCTGATCGCCATCTACACCATCTTTACCTTCTTTAAATTCTTTAACACCTTTACCTAAACCTCTCATCAATTCAGGAATTTTTTTACCACCGAACAATAAAAGAACCACTACTCCGATAATGATTAGTTCTGGTGTGCCAAGCATTGCTGCTATTGTTGTATTTAACATAACTTTTTTGTTTAAACTTTTTGGTTGTCAGTTTCAATTTTTTCGTCAACTGGAGTACTTGAAGGGGATGGTACATCTGAACCGACTTTATCATCAGCAGCAGGTTCTTCTGTTGGATGATGACGCTGATTATTTCTCGCTACTGCTTCGTCTTCCTCTTTATCTAAATCCATTGCATTGATGTTTCTGTGAATTTCACGTTTAACACCGTCTGAGGCATCTTTAAACTCTCTGATTCCTTTCCCTAGCCCTCTTGCTAATTCGGGTAATTTTTTACCTCCAAATAACAAAAGTACTACCACTAATATGAGCACAATCTCTGATCCGCCCATGTTTAAAAACTCTAATAACGTGCCTTGATACATCACTAATATAATTTATACAAATATAGACAATTAATATGTCTAATGTTTACTTACTAATCCAAGCTTCCGGGTTTAACTTCGTTTGCCCCCTCATAATTTCGAAGTGAAGTTCGGCTACATCTCCGGTGTTGGCCAACACGCCAATCGTCTGTCTTGTAGATACTTTATCTCCCTTACTCACACTTGCAGACCTTAAATTCTGATAGATGGTAAAGTAATTTCCGTGCATAATGATCACAACATATTTACCATAAATTGAACTTACAGCCAACACTTCTCCATCAAATACCGCCCTTACCGCTGCGCCTTCTGAAGCCGTAATGTTTACCCCTTCATTATTCATCGAAGCCTGGTCTACCTTGTGCACACCAAAATGCTCTGTAATGGTACCTGCAACCGGGTAAGGCAAACGTCCCCTGTTATTTTCAAATCCTGCTGCCAGTTTTGCCGAACCGGCATCATTGGTTAACAATTCGTTAGTTGTTTTCTCTCTTACCGGTGTTGCGGTAGGCGCTGGTTTATTTTCTGCCTTGGCTTTCGCTGCTGCAATACGGGCTTCTTCTGCGGCTTTTCTTCTCGCTTCTTCTGCCGCTTTTCTTCTGGCTTCTTCAATAGCACGCTGAATGGCTGCACGGATAGCTTTATCTATCTGAACCTGCTGCTTTTTACGTGTGGCAATATCCTGTTTAAATTGTCTTTCCTGTTTACTCAGTTTATTCAAGGTAACCGCCTGCTCACTCTTGTCCTTGCCTAATCTTTCTTTCTCCCGCTCTTGTTCTCTTAAAAGATTGCTCTTCTCTTTTAGTGTTCTGTCTAAGATCTTTATCTTACCGTTTAGCTCTTGCTGTGTATTCTCAATGTAGCCTGCCTGCTTTTTGCGGTATTGGCTAAACTGTTGCAAATATTTAATTCTTTTATACGCCTGGTTAAAATCTCTTGCTGCAAAAATAAACATCATTTTATCGTATGAGTTTCTGTTGCGTTGTGCAAAGCGAATCATAGCCGCATACTCCTTTTTAAGATCACCAAGCTGACCTTGTAAAGTATGTACGGTATTGGTGTTCTGGGAGATTTGTCCGTCGAGATTTTTTATTTCAGAATTGATGGTTCCTATTTTATCCTGGCGCAGACGAATTTGCGCGTTAATGGCATTGATTTGCTGCAAAGTAAGTTTTTTACCACTTGCAGCTTTATTTAAGTTCTTTTGAAGTTGCTCAATTTCACGTTGGATTGCTTCTTTTTTTCGCCTAAGCTGACTCTCGGTCTGTGCAGTAGCCGAAAAGGCACATACGCTTAAAAACAGGATAAATACAAGTTTGTGTAGCTTCATTAAGCCAAAAGTATAAAAATTTTACAGTAAAAAGTATTAAAATTGAGATACTAAAGCCATAATCTTCAAGATAGAAACCCGCTTCATCCAATCTTCATTCTGCTGCAGCAAAGTAAAACAAGTGACTAATTTGCTAAAGTAAATCGCTTTGGTACTGTAAACGGAAATTCAACCGGAACATTGCCATCTATTTTGGTAAACTGCATGCTGATATTGATTTTCTTAGCCTTTGAAAGGGTATTGATTTCCAGGGTACTTGGAAATAAATAGTCATTTAATTTCTGGTACTCGCCATACGTTACCTTAAGTGCCTGACCGTTTTTGGCATCGTTGAGGTTGGTTTCTGTCACCTTAAACAAGGTATTAAAAAGCAAGCGATAATCCAGATCTTCCTTGCTACCCGATAAGGCCCACACTCCGGCTGCTTGCTTCAGGTCAGACTTTTCTGTCATGAAGTCATCAATTGCATTTCCGGTTAGGATGCTTTGCAGCGTATTGAAATTAACCTGCTTGTTAGTGAACTTATAGATATAGCTAAATGGTTTATTGAGGTAAGTACTTGATAATCTATTGATAATTTTAATACTGTCTGGCGTAATTAAAGCCCTGGCAACTTCGGCCATACCTCCTAATGCAGTGATGCTTACCCAAATGGTTTCTTTATCTTTAATGCGCAGATTCATGGTCACGTCATTAGATTTACCATCTAAATCCAATGTGGCTTTGGCTTTTGCTGAGAGCGTAGTGAATTTAAGTTGTTTGCTCGTTAATAGTGCTAATGCTTCTGCTTTAGTATTATCAACTTTAGTTT
This sequence comes from Pedobacter sp., assembly GCF_965279535.1. Lineage (NCBI taxonomy): Bacteria > Pseudomonadati > Bacteroidota > Sphingobacteriia > Sphingobacteriales > Sphingobacteriaceae > Pedobacter > Pedobacter sp. The sequence goes on along the minus strand of NZ_OZ257244.1, from coordinate 3,427,048 downwards.
CTGTTGGTTTAGGTGGTGCTACTACGATTTCTTTTTTGGGTTTGCAGGCCGAGAAAAAGCTGGCTGCAGCTAATATCAAAACGCTATTTAAAATACTTCTTTTCATTTATTTTCTTAATTAATAACTCAGAGTCATTTCCTGCTTCCTTTGCTTTATTCCATTGAATGATTGCCGCTTCTTTTTCACCTTTCATAAAAAGAATATCTCCGTATCGCTCCAAATAAACACCGTTCTTATCGCTATTGTTTTGCAAGGCCTTTTCTATCCAACCTTTTGCGAGGTCGTACTTCTGTTGTTTAAAGAGTATATACGCATAGGTATCCATTACAGAGGGATTATTCGGCATAGCATTGGCAGCTGTTTCTGCATATTTTGCAGCCTTGGCTAAATCATCATTCCTTAACGCCAAATAATAAGCATAATTATTCATGATGAGATAATTATCTGGCTCTACAGTTATGGCTTTTTCAAAAGCAGTTTTAGCCGCGGCAAAGTTATTTTGATTGATATAGATATCGCCTTGCAAAGCATAAACCTGCGCCTGCAGGCTCTTATTGTCTACATCCAACTGAAGTGCGGTTTTTAGATTACTCTGGGCAGTTTCCAGCTTACCTGTTTTAAATAAAGCATAAGCCATGTAATAGTATAAGCCTGCCTGGTTAGGGTAAATAGTTAAGGCTTCATCGCCCACCTTCACGGCCTCGCCATAATGCCCCAATAAGGTTTGAATATTAATAATCTGTTCCCAAACGGCATAAATTTGTTCATTTAATTTTAACGCTGCCTGATATTGAGGTAAGGCTTCTTTAAGCTTATTCTGCTGGTAAAGTACATCACCATAAAGCGCTAAGGCTTTGGCGTCATTTGGATTTTTTTCTGCCAGCAACCTACTTAGTTCAAGCGCATATTTAGCAACAGCTGCCTGGTTCATTTTAGGGAAAAGCCCTGCAATGATCTTGAACTTCTCTGTTAATGGCATCTGACTGCTTTGAAAGGCTTTATTTAAAGCGGAAAAGGCAGCTTCATCGTTACCCTGCTTGCGATAGATGTCTGCCAGCGCAAGGTTTACTTCAAAATTCTCCGGTTCAAGCTCATGGGCTTTAACCAGCACCTTTAAAGCTTCAGGATGATTACCTTTTTGCAGTAAAAGACCTGCTGCGTAAAGGTAGTTCTTTACATCCGCCTGGTTACCTTCTAACAGCTTAACAATATCACTTTCGGTAGATGTTCCCGCCTGAAGAAAGCGTTTGCGGGCGTTAGCTAAATCCCTGCTATCTCCAAATTTAGCTTCAATTTCATTATAGGTTTTTTTGGCTTCTTCGGGTTGATTGGCCAAAAATTGTGCATTGGCTTTATCGAAATAATAAGTATCATTCTGAGGTTCTAAACGAATCAATTGGTTAAATACCGTTATAAGGTCGGTCATCTTATTGGTTCGTTTATCCAATTCGCCTAAAAACCGCCAGTACCATTTATTATCCGGACTGAGCTTAATTGCTTTTTGGATATTGAATTCAGCTTCTGTTAACTTATCCAGTTTAAGATTAGCGTTGGCCAGTTCAAAATATGCTGCATGGTTATTGGGATCCAGGCCGATAATTTTATTGAAACTGGTTGATGCAGAAAGGTAATTATCAGACATTTTTTCGCGTAAGCCAGCAAAAAAGAGTTGCTTTACCATATTGCTGTCCCGATTGGTAGCAGGCAAAGGAAGCCCTTGCCCATACAACTGAGCACTCAGGCAAGTTATTGCAATAAATAAATATCCTTTTAACATGGCAACATTCTAAAATTCAATCATCCACTCACTCATTCAATCATCCACTCATTCACTCCTTCAATCCCTCACTCATTCAAAACTATTTACCCGTATGTCCGTATCCACCTTCACCCCTGGCTGTTTCCCCGAGTTCTTCTACCGCTTGCCAGGTAACCGTTTCATGTTTGGCAATCACCATTTGTGCAATCCGGTCACCATCATTAACGGTAAAATCCGTATCAGATAAATTTACGAGTAAAACTTTTAATTCTCCACGATAATCTGCATCAATGGTTCCGGGTGCATTTACAATACTGATTCCATGTTTGTAAGCCAAACCACTCCTGGGCCTGATCTGTGCTTCATAACCAACAGGTAACTCTATAAAAAGACCGGTTGGAACCAGGGCCCGCTGTAAAGGTTTAAGTATAATTTGTTCGGAAACTGCAGCCCTTAAATCCATACCAGCAGCATGAGCAGTTTCATATTGAGGTAAGGCATGTGCCGATTTATTGATGATTTTGATTTGCATAAATTATTTTTTTATCCCTTTCTCAGGATCTTCATTAAATCTTTTTTCTCCAGGTAAAATATGCCGGCAACAAAAGCGAGCAGCATGGCATTTCCAATATAGATATTCCGATTAAAGACAAAGAATGATGTAAATACGATAATCGTAGATATAATTAAATACAGAAGTATTTTTTTAAGGTTGTAAGGTATGGGATAATATTTTTGACCAAGTACATAGGAGATTATCATCATGGTACCATAAGTAGCCATTGATACCCAGGCCGACCCCATGTAACTATAGCGGGGAATAAGCACCATATTGAAAACGATCGTAATTGTTGCACCAACCAGGGAAATATATAGGCCAAACCTCGTTTGATCTGACAGCCTGTACCAGATGGATAGGTTCATATAAACACCTAAACATACATAACCTAAAAGCAAATAAGGAACTGCCGGCAGCCCTACCCAGTACTCGGCAAGGTGTTTTTCATCTCTGCTGATAAAATACTTGAGTATTTCTATGTTGGCCGTTAAGGCTACAAAAATGATGGATAATGCGATAACAAAGTACTGAAGAATTTTAGCGTAGGTATCCTTAGCATTGGCATTTTTCGCATAACTGAAGAAAAAGGGCTCTGCACCTAATCTGAAAGCCATATTAAAAATACTGATAAAAATGGCCAGCTTACAAACTGCGCCGTAAATACCTACCTGTGCTTCAGTAGTATATTTATCCAATAAAATTTTATCTAAATTCTCATTAATGATAAAGGAAAGGTTTGCAACCAAAACCGGCCAGCTGTAGGAAAGCATGGTTTTAAACATTGCTTTATTAAACCTGAACTGAACCATTAAAAATTCGGGTACGAGTAAAATAAAAGTAATTACACTGGCAATTAAATTGGCTATAAATACATATCCTACCCATTTATCTCTGAACCAGCTCTCAAAAAATTCAGCAAATGGCCAGTTGTTTTTAATAATTAGCGGAATACCATATATAAAAAACAAGCTGATACTTACATAGCTGAATATATTGATGAACTTGATAATGCTATAGCGAAAAGGTTTTCCATCGGCCCTGATTTTAGCAAATGGAATTACACAAATGGCATCCGAAAACAGTAACCATAAAAAGTACTGCACGTATCGCCGTTGGTCCTGATAATGAGACATATCATTATTCAATAACCATTTTGTTATGGGATCAATAAATACCAGGCCAGTGATTAAAAATAAGGTGGAGATGAATGCAACGATAATAAAGGAGTTATTGTATACCTGTTGCTTCTGGTTTTCGTGCTTGTTAAGATACCGGAAAAAGGTAGTTTCCATCCCAAAGGCAAGCACAGCATTTATTAAGGAGGCATAGGCATACATTTTGGTGAAAATCCCTAATGATGCTGCGCCATAACTTCTTGTAAAAATGGGTGTAAGAATAAAGTTCAGCAACCTTGATACGATGGTACTGATCCCATAAACCATGGTTTGACCCAAAAACTTCTTATATACAGACAATGGATTTAATTTTATGCTTACCTATCAGAACGTTCCAATAGGATAAATCTGTTCACACTATTTATTTAATACAATCAGGTTACCAAAGGAGATTTTTTTTCACAACATCGAAGTTCTGATGTGGTTTTAACTCACCCTCGGTTACAGTAACATCCTCTACCACTGCTTTTTCCGGCCCTTCCTTACACCAATCAACAAACGCATCTAGCAGGAAAGGCTTTCCTTCTGCTTCGATGTAAACAGTACCATCTTTTTGATTTTTCACCAAACCTTTAATCCCCATTTGATCGGCCACAGCCTTGGTACTGGCCCTGAAAAATACACCCTGCACTTTCCCCGTAACCACTATATTAAGGTGTTTAAGTCCTGATGAAGCGTTATGTTCTCCTTGTTTACTCATAGATTTTAAGCCTGATTGCTGCGTTCAAAAGTAAAACTAATTTCTGATTTTATCTTTTTAAGTAGAGAGATTTGCCTTTCGCATTAAAATCCGAGTTTCGTAATCCGATCTTTTTCAGCCAGGAATTCTTCCCAGATATTTTGTAAGATTTCTGCCGCGGGTTTAATTTCATTTAACATCGCCGATACTTGTCCGATTTCCAATTCGCCATTTTCCATATCGCCCTCAAACATTCCGAGTTTTGCCCTGGCTCTACCCAACAGCTCTATTAGTGCTTCTCTGTTTGCGCCATTAGCCTCTGCAGTTGCAACAGCTTCCGCAAACTCATTTTTTAACAGCCTTACCGGAACCAGTTGCTTCATGGCCAGTTTGGTATCACCTTCTGCTGCTGCAATGATTTTATTTTTGAATGCAGGGTGCGCAGACGATTCTTCTGCAATAGCGAATGCCGAGCCCACCTGGACACCATCAGCACCTAATGCAAAAGCTGCCAGCATAGCCTTGCCACTACCAATGCCACCAGCTGAAATTACAGGAATTTTTACCGCGGCTTTAATCATCGGTATAAGGCAAAGTGTTGTGGTTTCTTCTCTACCATTATGCCCACCTGCCTCAAAGCCTTCTGCAACAATTGCATCTGCGCCGGCTTCCTGTGCTTTTAAGGCAAACCGGGTATTGGCCACAACATGCACCACTGTAATTCCTTTTTCTTTTAAAAAACCTGTCCAGGTAGCTGGATTACCGGCAGAAGAAAAAACTATTTTTACCTCTTCCTCAATCACAATATCAATGATTGCCTGTATATTCGGATACAGCAATGGAATATTAACCGCAAAGGGTTTAGCTGTTGCATCCTTACATTTCCGGATATGTGTTCTGAGTACTTCAGGATACATGGAACCTGCACCGATGATCCCTAAACCGCCCGCATTGGAAACCGCTGAAGCTAAGCGCCAGCCGCTGCACCATACCATTCCGGCCTGTATAATGGGATACTTTATATTGAAGAGTTTACAGATGAGATTCATAAACCTTAAATTATCTTTTCTACCTGATCATTCAAAATTTTCCAGTCAGCGCTGATCTGTATTAAATTTAAACCCGGCTTTTTGCCTACTTCAATGCTGCCCAGTTGATTCTCTACACCTAAAAATTGGGCGCCGTTGTAAGTTGCCCAGCGGAGTAATTCCTCAAATGGCACCTGTTTTTGTTCCTGAAGGATTATCATTTCTGCCAAAATATTCAGTTGCTGATTACTCGCCAGACTGTCGGTACCTAAAGTAATTTTTACGGTAGACTTTCGTAATAAATCTACATCTGGTAAAGCATGCTCTATATAAAGGTTCGCTTGCGGACAAAGGCACCAGTACACATTCGGATTTTGAGCTTCTGCAAATGCAATATCTGCCTCTTGGGTAAATGTGTTATGTACCAGTAAAGTTTTATGTCGATTTACATAGGGCAGCCAGGTTTGTAATGAGCTTTTGCCAGCCGGTTGAAAGAAATGAATGTCTAAACCTAAAAATTCGTACAATTTCAGAAAATCGCCTGTTTTATCTCTGAAGAAAGCGTCTTCTGCCGATGATTCCTGATTATGGACACTCAATATGTTGTTGTCTTTTTCAGCTTCACGCTCAATTAAATTAAATAATTCGGCAGAAACAGAATAAGGGGCATGCGGAACAATAGAGGCAGGAAGAGGATCAAAATGTGTCTTTGTTAGTCTGGCATGTTCCATAATGGCTTCTGCCCTTTCGGGATTAAAGCCCATCGCTTCTATAAAGGTATGGTAGTAAATGGAACTGTTGCTTTTGATCTTCCTGGAAACTGTCTGATTGGAAATATCGCCAACAGCGACAATTCCGTTTTGGTACATGGCAGCATCGGCCCTGTACATGGCATTTTCTATTTCAGCAACCTCAGCATTCCTATTTTTAATGATATGCTGCACAAATTTAACTAACCCGGTATGCTCCGGAATTTTCGCAAGCAGGTGAGATAGCTCCAAATGACAGTGTGTATTGATCAGACCAGGAATAATTGCGCCTTTATAAGCAACAATATCCTCTTTAATATCAGTAGCATCCTCAGGTGTTAAAATGGCTTTAACCTCGCCCTTGTCATTAAATACGATTATTCCGTTTTTAATGGGTTTGCTGGTAACAGGAAAAATCCAATCGGCAGAAATATACTTAAGCATGGGTACAAATTAAGCGGAATACACTGATGCAAAAGAATTATTTGGCGCTGATTTTCCTAAAGAATTGTAAAAAAGAGGGAAAAATTATGCCTGATGACGTAAAAAAGAGCCTCCTATCGGAATCGAACCAATGACCTACTGATTACAAGTCAGTTGCTCTACCAGCTGAGCTAAGGAGGCTTTCTTTCGGGCTGCAAGTATAGAAAAAAAACTTCTTTTCTGAAAAGGGAATTTTTATTTTTTTCTGCTTTACCAATGATCAAAGCATTATCGCTGTTTGATAATGTATTGGTTAAAGCTGGATAAAAAAGGATATCTACAGCGGGACCAACTTAATAATGCATATAACACTGCTATTGCCTTATTGCCTTCACAATATAATCTACCTTTTTTGTAGCCGATACCCACAATATGTGGAGAAATTCCACAGTTTATAAATTTCTGGCACACACTTAAAATGTTGGTTATCAGTAACATAAATGCAAACCCTTGCTTTGGCATCATTATGAAACCTTAGCCAGTATTGTTACACAAATAATTTTAAATATATATCTATGAAAAAGTTCATTTTATCAGCTACATTTTTAGCTCTAGCCGGATTAACAGCAGCAAACGCAAGCGAAGTAAAAGATTTGAAAACTACAGCAATCGTAGCTGTTCAAGATAGTGCGGTTAAAACCCCAGTGAAATTAGAAGAACTACCTGAGCCGGTAACAACAGCATTAAAATCTGATGCTTACAAAGGATGGACTGCAACAGAAGCATGGTCGGTTAAAGAAGGTGCTAAAGAATACTTCTTAATCAACGTGAAAAAAGAAGCTGAAACAGGTTCAGTGAAAATTGATAAAGACGGTAAGCCTGTTCAATAAGATTACGCTAAATAAACGCGCTCTAAAACTAAATAGAATTGATAACAGCAATGCCTAGCGTTGCAAACTAAAATAAAACAACATGAAAAAGTTCATTTTATCAGCTACATTCTTAGCTCTAGCCGGATTAACAGCAGCAAACGCAAGCGAAGTAAAAGATTTGAAAACTACAGCAATCGTAGCTGTTCAGGATAGTGCGGTTAAAACCCCAGTGAAATTAGAAGAACTACCTGAGCCGGTAACAACAGCATTAAAATCTGATGCTTATAAAGGCTGGACCGCTACAGAAGCATGGTCGGTAAAAGAAGGTACAAAAGAATATTACCTGATCAATGTTAAAAAAGAAGCTGAAACAGGTTCAGTGAAAATTGATAAAGACGGTAAACCCGTACAATAACCCTTAAATATTACATCTACCTAGTACAAGAAAGGCCAGTTTTTAACTGGCTTTTCTTATTTTTGTGTATGGCGAGAATCCTGATTTTAGAAGACGATACAACATTTGCTCAATTACTTGAAGGTTTTTTAACTAAAAACGGGCATACCATTACACTGGTAACCCACATCAAACAATCATTTAAAGCGATAGAAAGCCAGGAATTCGATCTCCTTTTAATTGATTACCGCCTGCCAGATGGTGTTGGGTTAGATGTGCTTTCCCATATCCGCGATTTAGGTTTAGCTATTCCGCTCATTATCATGACCAGTTTTAATGATGTAAGAACAGCTGTAAAATCTATGCAGATGGGTGCATTTGATTATATTACCAAACCTGTAAATCCTGACGAGCTTTTGATGGTAATCAAAAACTCCTTAACCAAAAAAGACCATATCGCTACTGAGCGTCAGGTAATAGAATCTGATTTAATCAGGGGCAAAAGTGCCATTGCAGATCGATTATATGAACACATTGCTTTGGTTGCCCCTACAGACATGTCGGTTATTATTCAAGGGGAAAGTGGAACAGGGAAAGAATTTGCAGCCAGAACACTTCATCAGGAAAGCAAACGTGCAGATAAGCCGTTTATAGCTATTGACTGTGGTGCACTTTCTAAAGATTTAGCCGCCAGCGAACTATTTGGCCATGTTAAGGGCGCTTTTACCGGAGCACTTAATGATAAAATTGGTCAATTTGAAGCTGCTGATGGCGGTACCCTTTTTCTGGATGAGGTTGGGAATTTGAGCTATGAAGTACAGATTAAATTGCTCAGGGCTTTACAAGAACGCGTAATTCAACCCCTGGGCAGCACCAGGCAAATTCCCGTAAATGTTAGAATTATTACCGCTACCAATGACGATTTAACCGGAAGCATGCAACAGGGAGAGTTTCGGGAGGATTTATACCATCGTTTAAATGAATTTAAAATACAATTGCCTCCATTAAGAGACCGTGGTAGTGATATCGAGTTGTTTATTAACCACTTTGTTCAGCTTTCTAACCGTGATTTGAGCAGAAATGTGAAAAATATTTCTGCTGAGGCCAAATCGCTTCTGTTAAATTATGATTGGCCAGGCAATTTACGTGAGTTGAGTAATGTAATTAAAAGGATGGTTCTGCTTACGCCTGGTGAAACAGCACAAATTGCTGCCCTGCCCGATGAAATGACTATTGCTGTACAACAGCAAACTTCAGCCGGTAATCCGTCTGATCTTAAAGCATTGAATGAGCAAAACGAAAAGACATTGATTGCTGAAACACTGATTAAAGTAAGACACAATAAATCTAAGGCGGCCAAGATGCTGAATATTGACCGAAAAACACTGTATGCCAAGATGGAACGCTACGGAATTGAATAAAAACCTTTAGCCAGTGGCATAATCCATTTCCTGCATAAAAGCGATTAAGGCTTCGAGTTTTTTAAGTTCGGCCAGAACAGCTGCATTAATTTGCAGATTAAGTCCGTCATGCGCAATCTCAAGCTCAAGCTGTCTGAGTGCGGAAGCCAGAGTTTTAGCCCCCATTTGTGCAGTTCTTCCCGCTAATCGGTGAACAATTAGCCGGCTTTTTTCTCCATTTTGTTGGGTCAAAGCATCACGAAGTACTGCTACATCATCTATACAATCTTGCTTAAATCGATTCAGGATTTTTTCCAGCATCTGCTGATCACCGAAAGTCATTTTTTCAATTGATGAAAAGTCAAATTCAGGTTGGGGTTCATTCGCAATGGCCATCTTGTCAAAAATTGATAACAGGTCTGCTGCTCTGAATGGCTTTAAAATCAGCCCGTCAAATCCTTCACTTAATACCATTTCGCGTTCTTCGGGAAGCACCTGAGCAGTTATGGCATAGAATTTTACATGCTCTGGAAGTCTTTTTCTGAGTAAATGGCACAACTCAATACCCGTCATTTCAGGCATACGCATATCTATAAGTACGTACTTCAGCTCGTTATCCGGAACTTCATGTAAAATATCCGCCACATGACTGAAACGTTTAAACGGGATCCTGTTCTTTTCAAAAATTAATCCGCATAAATCCAGGATCAACCGGTCATCATCAATAATCCATACTGTACCAGAATTTACTACAGCATAGTGTTCCAGATCGAAAATATCCTGATTTTTTTGATCTGAGGCTTCATATTTCAGATAAATATTAAATGTAGTGCCTTTGCTAGGTTTACTCTTCACATAAATCCTTCCCCCCTGACTTTCAATTAACGCTTTTACAATTGGTAATCCTAAACCTGTACCCGTTTGATTAATTACATATTTCTCCGGAGATTCAACCTGTTCGAATTCATTAAAAATACGGTCAATATCTGCTTCAGCGAAACCAATCCCAGTATCCCTGATGCTAAAATTGAAATGGAGATCCTGGCCTTGTTTTTTACATGAAACCAATAAACTGATTTCACCTTTAAGGGTAAATTTTACCGCATTACCCAATAAATTAAACAAAATCTGCTTTAGGCGGAAGGCATCTCCTTTTACAAATTCAATGTCATCAATATCCAGTTGGGTAATGAGTTTTAACGATTTCTGCTCGGCGAGTGGCCGCATAACCGAAACAACTTCATCCAATACCTTACGGATATTAAAATCCTGGTTATGAAAACTAAACTCACCTGAAATGATCCTGTTGTAATCCAAAACCTCATTAACAATTTGCAAAAGATGTATGGAGGATTGATAAATAGCATCAATATCTTTTTTCTTGGGATTATCCTGCTGAGAAATGAGTTCGGCATAACCTAAAATGGATTGCAAAGGGGTTCTGATTTCGTGACTCATATTCGATAGAAACCTTTGCTTGGCTTTACCATGATATTCTGCCTCGTCTTTGGCCTGCTCCAGCTCTCTCCTATACCGATTGCTTTTTGTAATATCAGTAAGGATGAGGTATAGTAAGATCACAGTAATTAAAAAGAATGCAATAATAATAGCGGTAATCTGTGTAATACCGTCGTTAACTACCTGTTTAGCCTGAATGCCATTCAAATCTACCTGGGCAACAGCTTCACTTTCTACTTCTCTTAAAATCTGAAGCATTTGTCCGGTAAGGGCATTACTGGCTATAGATAAATCGGCCTCTCGTTTTAGGAATTTCTGACTTTTCTGCCGTTGTTCCTTTTCAATATTTTTTAAAGAGCCGGTCATACTCTTCATAATGCTGTCTTCGGCTTTGGCATTAAGGGTATCGCGTTTTACTTTAAACTCTTCATTGATGATTTTATAAACATCGGCTTTCTTTTTACCGAAGAGCTTACTTAAAAAGCCCCGCGATTTTTGTTCTTCATCGGGAGCAACCGTAGTAGTAGAGGTAGTGGTTTCGGTAGTTAAAACGGCACTGTCCGTTTGTTTGGCACGTGTAGTTACCAAATCATTTAGCTTTTGTACTTCTTCAGAAAAAGACTTGGTATTCACCAGGGTTTCACGTACTTTGAGGTACATGATGAACTGCTTATCCCTGTCGCTGAGTAAATTCTTGATGGATTTTATCCTGGTCAGCTGAGCAGAATCTCCCACATATAATTTCTTGAGTGTATCTAAACTTGCCCTAAGCTTTCGTGATTCCTTTAAAAAAGTCTGATTGCCTTGCTTATTAATTGCTTCATCACGCTGCAGCTGATCTAAACGCGCAATTTTATGGGAGAGGTCGTTCACCAAACGCAGCCGGTCATTAGGCGCCGAAATTTCCTCAACAGTATCCAGCATTCTGGTAAAAGCAAATTTACTGATGCCCCAAGCCATCAGCAACGCAAAACAGGCAAAAAGAAATCCGATAATTACTTTGCCTTTTACTGCCCTTAAGAAGCGCTTTTGAATTTCTACTGCCATTTAATCACCATTTACCTGCTCTATATTTATTAAACGTATTTTTTGAGCAAAGCATACCATTTCCACACAAATAACATACCAAGGGCATTTTAGTTTTCATTCATTAAGTAAGGCAAAATGCACAATAGAACGAAATATTTAATTAATTTAGCTTAAGCCCTAACCTATGAACCGCATTGACCGCCTATTTGGAATCCTGACCCTTTTACAGTCTAAGAAATACATTTCAGCAGATAAGATTGCTGATCGCTTTAACATGAGTGTTCGTACGGTTTACAGGGATATAAAGGCCCTGCAAGAGCAAGGAATACCTGTAGGATTTGAGCAACATCGGGGTTATTTTTTGGTGCAAGGCTATTTTCTGCCTCCGGTATCTTTTAATATGGAAGAAGCAAACGCCTTACTGCTGGTAGAAAGTCTGGTAGATGGATTTGCAGATCTTTCTATCCGCAATCATTATTCCTCTGCGCTGACCAAAGTTAAGGCGGTACTCAAATCTGCTCAAAAGGAAAAACTGGAAAAGCTGAACCAACATATTCGTTTGCAGGTTCCAGAAAGATTAACTTATAATTTTGATTTCTTATCGCTGATTCAACATGCCATTTCAGAAAAACTGATGGTGAGTTTGGAATATAAAAATGCCAAGGCGGAAGTGAGTAAGCGAGAGGTAGAGCCAATCGGGCTCATTTTTTATGCTTTTAGCTGGCACTTGATTGCCTGGTGCCATATGCGCGGGCAGTATCGGGATTTTAATTTAACCCGGATTATCTGTTTAAAATCACTCGAAAAACCCTTTCTTAAAGTTGATCATATGCCATTAAACGATTATATGAGCATGCTTCCTGTTAATTTTTAATTTTTTTTCATTTCGTTTTTTACACTGCCATAGGGTTGTCACTCCGGGGTATTTTCTTTGTGTTAACAAAACCCTACAGACCATGAGCATGCCCGATTTATTACTAATGGAATTAAACTTAATGGAAAAAACAAAACATAAAACTATGGACATTATTCAACTATTACTCACCGAATACGAGCGTGAGGCAGAAACTACCCGTAAATTTTTAGCCTTGGTGCCGGAGGATAAATATGATTGGGCACCACATGAAAAAAGCATGAAGATGGAATTCTTAGCTACCCATTTAGCAGATATTCCGAACTGGGTAACTTTAGCCTTAACTACTGATGAATTAGATTTTGCCGTTACTGGTTTTGAACCAACATCAGTTAACAATACTGCTGAAATTCTGGCTATTCTGGAAAAAAGTGTTGCTGCTGGTAAGGCTGCTTTAGAAAATGCTAAAGAAGAAGATTTGAATGGCCGTTGGGTGCTGAAAAATGGCGATCAGGTATTGGCAGATTATTCCAAATATGAAACAATTCGCCATTCTTTGAGCCAAACCTCCCATCACCGTGCCCAGTTGGGTGTTTACTTAAGACTTTTAAATATTCCTATTCCGGGAAGTTACGGCCCTAGTGCCGATAGTCAAAGCTTTTAGCCGTTTGCTTACTCGGCCGGGATGATTTTCCTGGCCGAGTTTTTCTCCAACCTGTCAGATTACCGATAAGGTTCCCTTCCTAATCATCCGGCCCTGCGCTAAGTGGCTCAGCCAAAAAGAAAGTACTGTATCAATTTAGGCTTTTAGTTTATATTTGTCATAACTTAAAAAAGCTATGCAACATACTTCTGCCACCCGTTTAAATAAATTTATAAGTGAAAGTGGATTGTGCTCTCGTAGAGAGGCCGATAAATTTATTGAGCGTGGCAACGTCTTCATCAATGGAAAGAAAGCGAAGGTTGGTGACCAGGTTTATGCAGGAGATCGGGTAACTGTAAATGGCAATCATATTGAGCCCAAGGAGGAGGAAAACTTTGTGCTTTTAGCTTTTAACAAGCCTGTGGGTATTACCAGTACTACAGAGGCCAATGTGAGAGACAATATTGTCGATTATGTAAATTACAGCCAACGCATTTTCCCCATTGGTCGTTTAGATAAAGATTCTCAAGGTCTTATTTTTCTAACCAATAATGGGGATATCGTTAATAAGATTCTTAGGGCAGGTAATAACCATGAGAAAGAATATATTGTAACCGTAAATAAGCCTGTAACGGATGAATTTGTTGAGGGCATGGCCAATGGTGTACCCATTTTAGGTGTTAATACTAAAAAATGTAAGGTACGACGCGTTAGCGCAAATGTTTTCAACATTACCTTGATACAAGGTTTAAACAGACAAATCCGCCGGATGGCTGAATATTTCGGCTATGAGGTTACCAAACTGGAGCGCGTTCGGATTATGAATATCAGCTTAAAAGGAATTCCCCTGGGTGAATGGCGTGAGCTTGATGGGCAGGAAATGGCTTCAATCATGAAAATGGTTGAGAAATCATCATCGGAGGGTAAAACTAAACCTGCTAAGCCGTCAAAAAAGAAAGTTAATAGCTGGGAAGAGCTTCCTGAATTTAAAGCTGCCCCTGCGAAAAAGTCTACTACACACTCGAAATCTACCGGTTCAAAAACAGCTGGTAAAAAACATCCTGCTACAGGAGGATCAAAAACAGCTGGTAAAAGTAACCCGGGTAACCGAAATGCGAGACCATCAAAACCCAAGTCAACGGATAAATCACATCACAGAAAACGAGGCCGCTAATGAACAGTATCATCTATTTTAATACCGCTATTTTCCTTTTTCTGGCAGGCTTACATTTTTATTGGATGACGGGTGGCAGATGGGGCATAGAAGCTGCAGTACCTGCCACATCTGATCACAATTTGGTTTTTAATCCCGGTAAATGGGGCACATTAGTTGTGGCCTTGGGGCTGGTAGCATTTGCAGCAATTACTTTTGCCCATAATTTTCATTTTGAAATTGATGTACCGCATTACCTGCGCTATGTTATCGCTTTCATCTTCCTCATCCGTACGATTGGCGATTTTCGATATATTGGCATTTTCAGAAAGATAAATAACACCTTATTTGCCCGCTACGATCGGCAATACTATGTTCCTTTGTGTGGTTATCTTGCGGTATCAGAATTTTTCCTTGCCGCCTATTAATGTAAAATTTAATCAATTATAGTGAGTTAAAGCTTCATTCTTTCTACCTTACCGCTTTTTTAAGTACCTTTGTAACAAATGGTAACAGCAAAAAAGACAGATATTCGTGCACTAGATTTGCCTCAATTACAGCAGCATCTTGTTGCTATGCAGCAACCTGCATTCAGGGCCAAACAAATTTATCAATGGCTTTGGGAAAAATCAGCAACGAGTTTTGAAGAGATGAGCAATCTTTCAAAGGATCTGCGCAAGGCCTTATCTGACAGCTTTACCATTAATGCCGTACAGGTTAATAATTCTCAGTTTAGTAATGACCAAACCATAAAAAACACTTTTCGTTTAGCAGATGGTAATATTGTTGAAGGGGTTTTAATTCCTTTAGATGATCGCATGACTGCGTGTGTAAGTTCGCAGGTAGGTTGCAGTTTAACCTGTAAGTTCTGCGCAACAGGCTACATGGACAGGAAACGCAATCTTAATGCAGATGAAATTTATGATCAGGTGGTATTGATTGATAAGCAAGCTAAAGAGAATTATAATTATCCCTTAACCAATATTGTATATATGGGGATGGGTGAACCTTTGCTTAATTATGCCAATGTACTCAAGTCAATTGAAAGGATTACAGCTCCTGATGGCTTAAACATGAGTTATAAACGCATTACCGTATCTACAGCAGGTATTGCAAAGATGATAAAGAAATTAGGCGATGATGGCGTTAAGTTTAACCTGGCCCTTTCATTACATGCCGCTAATGATCAGAAAAGGAATGAAATAATGCCTATTAACGAGGCTAATTCTTTAAAAGCACTTTCTGAAGCCCTGAAATATTATTTTGCTAAAACCAAAAATCCTGTAACGTACGAGTACATTGTTTTTAATCATTTTAACGATGAACTTTCAGATGCTATGGAATTGGCTAAATTCTGTAAGCATATCCCTTGTAAAGTAAACCTGATTGAGTACAATCCCATTTCTTTTGCCGATTTTAAAAATGCGGAAGGCGATAAAATTGATGCTTTTGCTAATTACCTCAAAAGCCAGGGCATTACAACCAATATTCGCCGCAGTAGGGGGAAAGATATTGATGCAGCCTGTGGCCAGCTTGCGGTTAAAGAAGCTTAATTTTCAAGTTTGAATTAGTCTAAGTGATTTAACGCAGTTACTATCTCTTTAAATGAGGGCCGGCTTGCCGGATCCATCGCTAAACACCTGTTTCTGATATCTTCCAATATTGGAAGTATGCCGGATGCATCGCTTTGGATTGATATGGATAATAAATCATCTAAAAGGTAACCATAAGCCCTGATTTCTATTCGCTCCAGAAAAAATGCCTGGCTTTCATTTTTTTCATCATAAAATGATGCTGCTCCAAAATCACCAAACAAGGTACTTCCTTTGGCATTCACCAAAATATTATGTGCATACAAATCGCCGTGTTTAATTCCTTTACTGTGTAATTGTGCAGCAACCGAGGCGATTGTAGAAGCTATTTTTATAACCTGCGCTATCGAAAGTGGATTTACTAAACTGAAGACGTCCCGGGTACAACTTACCAAACTGGGCGGATTTCCTAAGTTATAATAATCTCCGGGGATCAAATCCATTACCAAACCCTTTTTTCCTTCTTCCTTCAATGCTATTGCTCCCTGCAGTTTTACCAGGCCTGGATGTTCTCCTGCTGCGATAAATGCATTCATTTCGTCTTCCGGAAAGCCATCGCTGGTTACACTACCCTTAAAAATCTTGACTGCCACTAAAGGACTATGCTCGTTATTCAATCTTCTGGCTTGATAAATAGTTCCTGATGCTCCTTCTCCTAGTTTATGATTAAGCAGTAAGCTATCGTCATTAATTACTGGTAAATGGTTAAGAATAGGTTGTCTGTTAAATCGATTACCAGAAAAAGCTAACCAGGCCAGTTTCGGCAGTTTGAACAGCCAGCCTGGCAATGCCTTGATTTGATTGGCTGAAATCCGAAGTAAGCCTAAATTACTGCAATTGCCAAGGGCTTCAGGTAACTCGGATAAACGATTTCCTGCAAGCATCAATTTTTGCAATCTTTTACAATTTCCTATTTCATCAGGTAGGCTTGCGAGGCGATTATTGGTTAAAATAAGCCACCTTAGATTAGTATTTAAAGCTTTTCCTTGGACGTATTCAATCTGGTTAGATTTAAAACCAACAATATCCAATAACGGACAATCTGCCAATACTTCCGGCAAAACCCGAAAGCCATTATCAGAACAGAAGAAAATCTTAAGGTTCTTTAACCTACCAAAATCCTTGGGTAAGGTTGTTAATTTATTGGCGGATAAATCCAGTGTTTCTAATGTATCCGCTAAGCTGAATATGGCCTCAGGAAATTCGGTGAGATTTTCAGAGAGCTTTAAAGAAATCGCTCCTTTCAATTCTCCATTCAGGAGTTGTTTTAAAGTCTGCACTAATCTGTGTTTAATTTGCTGCGAAGATAAGGGATTTTATTAAAAAGAGTCCTTAGTTCTGAGTATGGAGTTGGGAGTTGGGAGTCGTGAGTCGTGAGTTCTGAGTCTTAAGTCATGAGTCTTGAGTCAAGAGCTGAAAGGTCAAAGTTTTCAACCATGTGCCCTTGGATACTCCAAACCCCCTATAAAACACGAAAACCCCTCAGAGTTAACTGAGGGGTTCCGTTTAAGATCTGGCACCGACCTACTCTCCCACGTGTTACCGCAGTACCATCGGCTCTGGCGGGCTTAACTTCTCTGTTCGGAATGGGAAGAGGTGGACACCGCCGATATAGGCACCTGAATATTTTTATTTAAGTAATAAGTGGTAAGTATTAAGTTGTAAGTAAAACTTACTTAAAACCTATAACTTATAACCATCAACTTAAATGACATATTATTGAAAGAAGTTAAGTTTCGAAGAGCAAACAACTTGTGTTGCTTTGAAAGCTTCGGGTGATTAGTATTACTCGACTGTGATGTCACCATCTTTACATCTGTAACCTATCAACGTAGTAGTCTGCTACGGCCCTATATGGAATTCTCATCTCGTGGCTAGTTTCGCACTTAGATGCTTTCAGCGCTTATCTATTCCCAGCGTAGCTACTCTGCAATGCCCCTGGCGGAACAACAGATTCACTAGAGGCTGGTCCAACCCGGTCCTCTCGTACTAAGGTCAGCCCCACTCAAAATTCCTACGCCCACAACAGATAGGGACCGAACTGTCTCGCGACGTTCTGAACCCAGCTCGCGTGCCACTTTAATCGGCGAACAGCCGAACCCTTGGGACCTTCTCCAGCCCCAGGATGTGACGAGCCGACATCGAGGTGCCAAACCTCCCCGTCGATATGAGCTCTTGGGGGAGATCAGCCTGTTATCCCCAGCGTACCTTTTATCCTTTGAGCGATGGCCCTTCCATGCAGAACCACCGGATCACTATATCCGTCTTTCGACCCTGATCGACCTGTATGTCTCACAGTCAAGCAAGCTTATGCTATTGCACTCCCCGTACGGTTACCAAGCGTACTGAGCTTACCTTTGAAAGCCTCCGTTACCTTTTTGGAGGCGACCACCCCAGTCAAACTACCCATCAAACAATGTCCTCCCACTAAGGGAGTTAGACACCGAATACAGAAAGGGTGGTATTTCAACGTTGGCTCCACGATGCCTGGCGACACCGCTTCATAGCCTCCCACCTATCCTACACATCCTGTACCCAATGTCAATGTTAAATTGTAGTGAAGGTGCATGGGGTCTTTCCGTCCCGTTGCGGGTACCCGGCGTCTTCACCGGGACCACAATTTCACCGAGCTCATGGCTGAGACAGCGCCCAGATCGTTACACCATTCGTGCAGGTCGGAACTTACCCGACAAGGAATTTCGCTACCTTAGGACCGTTATAGTTACGGCCGCCGTTTACTGGGGCTTCGATTCAATGCTTCTCCTTGCGGATGACATCCCCTCTTAACCTTCCAGCACCGGGCAGGTGTCAGGCCTTATACCTCATCTTTCGATTTTGCAAAGCCATGTGTTTTTGTTAAACAGTCGCCTGGGCCTTTTCACTGCGGCTGATATTGCTACCAGCGCCCCTTCTCCCGAAGTTACAGGGCCATTTTGCCGAGTTCCTTAGCCATGATTCACTCGAGCACCTTAGAATCCTCTTCCCGGATACCTGTGTCGGTTTGCGGTACGGGTTTTTATAACCTGAAGCTTAGCGGTTTTTCTTGGAAGTCTGATTACCTGCACTATCCACTTACCCGAAGGCTCGCGGTACTATCAGCGTTCAGCACACTCGGCGGATTTGCCTACCAAATGTATACCTACAGCCTTCAACGATCTATTCCGTCAGATCGCGGCAGTGTCACTACTCCGTCCCCACATCGCAGTTATAAAAAGTACTGGAATATTAACCAGTTGTCCATCGAATATCCCCTTCGGGTTCTCCTTAGGTCCCGACTAACCCTGATCCGATTAGCGTTGATCAGGAAACCTTATCCTTTCGGTGGGCGGGTTTCTCGCCCGCCTTATCGTTACTTATGCCTACATTTGCTTTTCTAGAAGCTCCAGCACCCATTACCAGGTACCTTCACTGCCGCTAGAATGCTCCCCTACCGATATATTTCAATCCCATAGCTTCGGTGTACAATTTAATGCCCGTTTATTATCCATGCCCGGCCGCTCGACTAGTGAGCTGTTACGCACTCTTTAAATGAATGGCTGCTTCCAAGCCAACATCCTAGCTGTCTGTGCAACCGGACCTCGTTAGTTCAACTTAACTGTAACTTGGGGACCTTAGCTGATGGTCTGGGTTCTTTCCCTCTCGGCGCGTGACCTTAGCACCCCGCGCCTCACTGCAGATCATATTTCATAGCATTCGGAGTTTGTCTGGATTTGGTAGGATTTGACTCCCCCGCACCCAATCAGTAGCTCTACCTCTATGAAACTTAATATCCACGCTGTTCCTAAAAACATTTCGGGGAGTACGAGCTATTTCCCAGTTTGATTAGCCTTTCACCCCTACCCACAGATCATCCGGAAACTTTTCAACGTTTATCGGTTCGGTCCTCCAGTACGTGTTACCGCACCTTCAACCTGTCCATGGGTAGATCACAAGGTTTCGCGTCTACCTCCTCTGACTATACGCCCTATTCAGACTCGCTTTCGCTTCGGATCCGTGCCTGAAGCACTTAACCTTGCCAGAGAAGAGTAACTCGTAGGCTCATTATGCAAAAGGCACGCCGTCACACCACCTGGATGCTCCGACCGCTTGTAAGTACACGGTTTCAGGTTCTATTTCACTCCCCTGTTCGGGGTTCTTTTCACCTTTCCCTCACGGTACTGGTTCACTATCGGTCTCTCGGGAGTATTTAGCCTTACCGGATGGTGCCGGCAGATTCCCACAAGGCGTCTCCGACCTCGCGGTACTCAGGATACTGTTAGGCCAATGGTATTTACGTGTACAGGGCTATCACCTTGTGTCGCCGGGCTTCCCATCCCGTTCCACTTCATTACAT
Source organism: Pedobacter sp. (assembly GCF_965279535.1). Classification (NCBI taxonomy): domain Bacteria; kingdom Pseudomonadati; phylum Bacteroidota; class Sphingobacteriia; order Sphingobacteriales; family Sphingobacteriaceae; genus Pedobacter; species Pedobacter sp. The sequence continues at coordinate 3,406,948 of NZ_OZ257244.1, read as the reverse complement.
TGTAACCACATCACAGTCCTACAACCCCACACATGCCGTAACAGGTGTGGTTTGGGCTCTTTCCCTTTCGCTCGCCACTACTCAGGAAATCATTGTTATTTTCTCTTCCTCTGCTTACTTAGATGTTTCAGTTCGGCAGGTTTGCTCCATTATGGTGACATGTCTTCAACATGCCGGGTTGCCCCATTCGGAAATCACCGGGTATAGTTCCTATTTGCAGATCACCGGTGCTTATCGCAGCTTATCACGTCCTTCATCGCCTCCGAGAGCCAAGGCATCCCCCGTGTACTCTTCTTTACTTTCTTCTACGCATACGCCTTTTGCGCCGTATGGTATGCTTTTTTGCTCTTGTTATGATGTCTCATACCATATCCAGGTTGCCCCTTCAATGGTGAGCACAAACACAACAGTCGCCTATTGTTGTTTGCTCTTCTTTTTTAACTTCTTCCAATATGTCAAAGAACTTTACTGAAACCGAAAACCAAGGGTATAAAGGTGTAGGGTGTCATGTGCCCCAACCTAAGCCTTGTCACAGCTTCGTTAGTGAAAATTGCGGGCTCGAACCGTTTCTCTGTGCCCCGATGGCATTCTCTTCTTTTTTTTGATGTCAATGTATACTACCAATCCAGGTAGCTTTGTTTTTGAGTTGTAAGTTTCGAGTTGTAAGTTTTAAGTTCCAGGTTGTAAGTTTTAAAACCTATAACTTATAATTAACACTTATAACCGTTGTAAGTTCCAGGTTGCAAGTTTTATAACTTATAACTTATTACTTACCACTTATAACTTCCAGTGGAGAATAACGGAGTCGAACCGTTGACCTCCTGCGTGCAAGGCAGGCGCTCTAGCCAGCTGAGCTAATTCCCCGAAAGATATCCTCTTTTGTAGTCCCGTCCAGATTTGAACTGGAGACCCCTACATTATCAGTGTAGTGCTCTAACCAGGCTGAGCTACGGGACTTTCTGATCTTAGATTTCCTGACCCACGATTTTAGATTTAATGCAATCGCAAACCGTAAATCAAAAATCGTAATTCAATTTCAATCTCGCCTCTCAAAGATTTGTTAAAGCCACTGAGTGGTTAATCTTTTGGGTGTGTCTTTTTTAGTCGTTAGTATAAAGTATATCCTATCAAGACCAGGTGGCCTTTTCAACTTATAACTTAATACGTTCAACTTTTTAACTTTTTATTAGAGTATCATGTTGCGCAGCGAGTAGTCAATGCTACTCCAGAAAGGAGGTATTCCAGCCGCACCTTCCGGTACGGCTACCTTGTTACGACTTAGCCCCAGTTACCGGTTTTACCCTAGGACGCTCCTTGCGGTTACATACTTTAGGTACCCCCAGCTTCCATGGCTTGACGGGCGGTGTGTACAAGGCCCGGGAACGTATTCACCGCGTCATTGCTGATACGCGATTACTAGCGAATCCAACTTCATGGGGTCGAGTTGCAGACCCCAATCCGAACTGTGAACGGCTTTGTGAGATTCGCATTACATTGCTGTATAGCTGCCCTCTGTACCGTCCATTGTAGCACGTGTGTAGCCCCGGACGTAAGGGCCATGATGACTTGACGTCGTCCCCTCCTTCCTCTCTGTTTGCACAGGCAGTCTGTTTAGAGTCCCCACCATTACATGCTGGCAACTAAACATAGGGGTTGCGCTCGTTGCGGGACTTAACCCAACACCTCACGGCACGAGCTGACGACAGCCATGCAGCACCTAGTTTCGTGTGATTGCTCACTTATCCATCTCTGGATAATTCACTAACTTTCAAGCCCGGGTAAGGTTCCTCGCGTATCATCGAATTAAACCACATGCTCCTCCGCTTGTGCGGGCCCCCGTCAATTCCTTTGAGTTTCACCCTTGCGGGCGTACTCCCCAGGTGGAACACTTAACGCTTTCGCTTAGCCGCTGACTGTGTATCGCCAACAGCGAGTGTTCATCGTTTAGGGCGTGGACTACCAGGGTATCTAATCCTGTTTGATCCCCACGCTTTCGTGCCTCAGCGTCAATAAGACCATAGTAAGCTGCCTTCGCAATCGGTGTTCTGAGACATATCTATGCATTTCACCGCTACTTGTCTCATTCCGCCTACCTCTAGTCCATTCAAGCCCGTCAGTATCAAGGGCACTGCGATGGTTGAGCCACCGTCTTTCACCCCTGACTTAACAGGCCGCCTACGCACCCTTTAAACCCAATAAATCCGGATAACGCTTGGATCCTCCGTATTACCGCGGCTGCTGGCACGGAGTTAGCCGATCCTTATTCTTCCGGTACATTCAGCTACTTACTCGTAAGCAGGTTTATTCCCGGATAAAAGCAGTTTACAACCCATAGGGCAGTCTTCCTGCACGCGGCATGGCTGGTTCAGAGTTGCCTCCATTGACCAATATTCCTTACTGCTGCCTCCCGTAGGAGTCTGGTCCGTGTCTCAGTACCAGTGTGGGGGGCCATCCTCTCAGATCCCCTAGTCATCGTCGCCTTGGTGGGCCGTTACCCCGCCAACTAGCTAATGACACGCATGCCCATCTTTATCCTATAAATATTTGATCATTGTACAATGCTGTACTGTGATTTTATGCGGTGTTAATCCGGATTTCTCCGGGCTATCCCCCTGATAAAGGTAGGTTGCATACGCGTTACGCACCCGTGCGCCGGTCTCAAGGAAAGCAAGCTCTCCTCTACCCCTCGACTTGCATGTATTAGGCCTGCCGCTAGCGTTCATCCTGAGCCAGGATCAAACTCTCCATTGTAAAATGTGTTTTGAAACTGACCAGTTTTAACTATGTTAAAAATAGTCTTCTTTTTTAATTTTGTCTGTTAGTCACTGACTTTAAAATAAAGCGACGGTATTCTGTACTTGAATGCGTACTTCATTACCCCGCTACGCTACATTGACATCTCTTTTAAGAACTTATTGATCTGGTAAACCTCACGGCCGATCTCTTTTATATCTTCTGAACCGAAGTTCGTCTGTATCTCTTTTTTAAACCCTTTCCGACATCCGCCGTTCCGGGAACCCCTTTCGTTTCCGTTTGGGATTGCAAAGGTAGAAAAACAATTTGCAACTGCAAACACCAGGCAACTTTTATTTTTAATAAAACACCTAAAACAATGATTATCAACAAGAAAAAATATTAATAAATTAAAACTTTATTGAAGCAATGGTGTTTGGAGCGGTTTAAGTGAATCAAAAAAATAAAGAAGAAGAAACAAGATAGAATAGAATGAGCATGTGGATGGGCATAAACCCTAAATCCAAAGCGCCCGTAAAGAAGGGCAATTGATGAGACTGAAAAAGGCTTTGAGATTTTCAATGAAGCGATGGAAAGGTTGTGACAGAAGCGCGCCTTAGCTGAGTGCCCTAAACCCGACTGGATGGAAAACCCCTGGCTGAGTTTACGAGACCAGGGATTTGGAAGGAAGGCGGGACTGCTGCAACCGAAGTACAGAGGATACTGATTTTCTAATCAGGACCTGAACAGGGAGAAATAATGCAGGTTTTGGAGATCAAACAATTATTATATAGATTTAGGTATGTTAACGCTCAAACAATGGCCAGCTGATTTACTGGGATTACTTTTCCCTAATCTTTGCAATGCCTGTGGGGTAAGCTTGCTTCGGCAAGAGCAGCTTATTTGCACCAAATGCTTGTACGACCTGCCTTTTACCGACTATCACCTTTACGCTGAAAACCGTGTAGCCAAACAACTTTGGGGACGATTACCTATTCATGCCGCCATGGCGATGTTTTATTTTAGAAAGGCAACCAAGGTTCAGAACCTGGTGCATAATTTAAAGTATAATGGTAAAACAGATTTAGGGGTAGTTTTAGGGGAGCTATTGGGAAACCGATTAAAAGCCGGTGAGGGTTATTTAATGGTAGATTTGATTATCCCGGTGCCACTTCATAAAAAGAAACTGCGAACAAGGGGTTACAACCAAAGCAGCTTTATTGCAGCAGGTGTTTCTAAAGCGATGGAAATTCCAGTAGTTGAAGATACTTTAATTAGAGACGTTGCCACGGATAGCCAGACCAAAAAGAGCCGGTACACCCGATATGAAAATATGAAATCGGTTTTTAAAGTAACCGATGCAGCAACTGTTTTAAATAAACATGTTTTACTGATAGATGATGTGATTACCACGGGCGCAACGCTTGAAGCTTGTGCAAATGAACTATTGGCACAAGGCGCAGCAAAAGTTAGCATTGCGGCATTGGCTTTCGCTGAATAATTTCTCATATTTGAATTATGCGTGTAGTAATTGCCTATATCCTCTTATGCTCTGTTTTGATTTCTGCATGCCGGAAAAACGAAAGGATAACCGCAGACCCAACAGCGAAACTTAAATTCTATCAGGACAGTGTGCTTTTTGACACGGTTTTCACCGCTGTGGGATCTGTAACCAAGAAATTAAAGGTACTTAACCCCTATCATGATGCCCTTAATATTACCGAAATAAAACTTGCGGGGGGTAGCTCCTCTCCTTTTAGCCTTAATATAAACGGGCAGGGTGGCCCTAACCGAAACAACGTGATACTGAATGGTCAGGATTCTTTAAATATTTTAGTGAAAGTATTGATTGATCCGGGGACAAAGGAATTACCGTTTCTGGTTCAGGATTCTATTGTTTTAATTACCAATGGGAACAAACAGGTTATACAATTGCTGGCTTATGGTCAAAATGCTGTTTTTGTAAACCAGACAAACATTAATACGAATACCACCTGGAATAAAGCGTTGCCGTATGTGGTGAGTAATTCTGTAACCGTTAAAAACGGAGCTACTTTAACCATTGAAGCCGGGGCAAGGATATTGTTTAATAAGGATGCCACACTATTTGTAGATGGGGCACTACAGGTAAACGGTACTGTTTCCGAGCCTGTTGAGTTTGGCAGTGAGCGATTAGAGGCTATTTATAACGACTTACCTGGGCAATGGAAAGGTTTATATTTTCGGAAGACCGGAAAAGGGGTAATTAACCATAGTGTGATCAAAAACGCATCTATTGGTATTGCCGCTGATTCGCTTTCAAGTACTGGAAATCCTAAACTTATTTTAGCCAACAGCGTGATTAAGAACATGCAGGTGGCGGCTTATATAGGCTACCATACTGACCTGACGGCTTTTAATAACTTGTTTTACAATTGTGGGAACTACCTCATTTATGCTGTAGGCGGGGGAAATTACAATTTAAAACAAAACACTTTTGCGGGTTTTAACCTAACTTTTCCACGTAAAACAGCGGCATTGACATTTTCTGATTACCTGTCTGCTAAAGCTTATAATAGATTACAGCTAAACCTAACCAACAACATCATTTGGGGCAACTTAACCAATGAGTTAGATATTCAGCACAAAACCGCAGCTGTTGTGCAAAGTACTTTGGTTAATAACCTGATCAAAACCACAAGCGGTAATTACAATGCGAACAACCTGACTAACCTGGATCCGCTATTTACTTCTGTCAATGCCGAAAACTTTGAATTAAGCAATGCCAGTCCGGCACTAAAAAAAGGCATAAACCTAAATACCGACCCTTATTATAGTGGTTATTTGAATAAAGACCTGAAAGGAAAAGTAAGATTTTTCCCCTCATCTTTAGGCTGTTATGAGAAATTTTAATTTTTTTTAATTCTTTTCAAACATTTTTTGATCGAATTGCGTTTATATATTCGAGAGCGTTAATTTAGATGGTAAGGGTCGATATTTCTTAAAAGAATATCGGCCCTTTACTTTTTATCAGGATTTTCGGGATTAACACGATCTTTAGTGTAAGCGGGTTTACAGGAGTTTGAGCATATAAAAAAAGCAGTTACAAATTAATGCAACTGCTTTTGGTATGTTAAAACCTTTAGGTTTATCTTATTTATATAAAGGGAAAGCGCTTACCAGTTTAATTACTTCAGCTTTTACAGCGTTTAAGTTTGCTTCGTCTTCCGGATTGGTTAAAACCTGATCGATTAACTCGACGATTTTCTCCATTTCTGCTTCTTTTAAACCACGTGTAGTAATAGCTGCAGTACCTACACGGAAACCTGAAGTTACAAATGGTGATTTATCATCAAAAGGAACCATGTTTTTGTTTACAGTGATATCTGCTTTTTCTAATGCATTTTCTGCAAGCTTACCGGTGATGTTCTTGTTACGAAGATCGATCAACATGAGGTGATTATCTGTACCGCCAGAGATGATACCATATCCACGGGCTACAAATGCTTTTGCCATGGCTTGCGCGTTGGCTGCTACCTGTTTAATGTAAGTACCATACTCATCAGTTAAAGCTTCGCCGAAAGCAATGGCTTTAGCTGCAATGATATGCTCTAACGGGCCACCTTGTGTTCCTGGGAAAACAGCCATGTCCAATAAGTTGCTCATCATGCGGGTTTCGCCTTTAGGTGTTTTTAATCCCCAAGGGTTTTCGAAATCCTGTCCCATCATAATCATACCACCACGTGGGCCACGTAATGTTTTGTGGGTAGTTGTAGTAACGATATGACAATGTGGAAGTGGATTAGCCAACAAACCCTTAGCAATTAAGCCTGCCGGGTGAGAAATATCTGCCAAAACCAGCGCACCAATTTTATCGGCAACCGAACGGATGAATGCATAATCCCACTCACGTGAATAAGCAGATGCACCACAGATAATTAATTTTGGCTTTTCGGCCAACGCAACTTCTTCTAATTTATTATAGTCGATTAGACCAGTCTCTTTTACTACACCGTAAAATAAAGGCTGATATAGTTTACCTGAAAAGTTAACAGGAGAACCGTGAGTAAGGTGACCGCCATGAGAAAGATCGAAACCTAAAATCTTATCACCAGGTTGCAAAACGGCTAACATAACCGCAGCATTTGCCTGTGCACCAGAGTGAGGTTGAACGTTTACCCAAGCTGCACCAAACAATTGTTTAGCTCTATCGATCGCAATTTGCTCTACCACATCTACCACTTGGCAACCGCCATAATAGCGCTTTCCAGGTAGACCTTCTGCATATTTATTGGTTAATACTGAACCAGCAGCTTCCATCACCTGCTTGCTTACGAAGTTTTCTGATGCAATAAGCTCTAAGCCATGTTCTTGACGGTTTAGTTCCTTATCGATGAGTTCAAAAATTTGGTTGTCTCGTGTCATCCTTTATAATAGGTTTGTGTTTTTTTCGCAAAAGTAAGAAATTTATTGATAGCATAGGGCTGTGAACAAATCTTTCGACAAAAATCATTTTGTATACAGGTAAGGCGCAACGCTTTAGCACATTTCTTGCCAGGTTTAACCAATAATCTCTATTCATATTCGCCATTTACGTCCCCAGGCGGATATTCATTTCATCCATTATGTAAAAACAGACAAAATATGCCGTTCTACGATGTTAAATTTGTCTAATTAATACTATAAAGCCAAACCGCCTTCTAATTCACCCTTTTTTGAATAAAATTTTAATCAAAAAGAAAAATTAATTAACAAAAACCAAACAGTTAGTTAACAAACTGAGATAGACTGGCTAAAATCATGGCTTTTCGTAAACAATCTGATGCAATGAACCCTACAAACAGCATAAAACATGAAAAAGCAGACCCTAATTGGCATTACTCCCTTTGAAATTCCTGATGTATCGCTTATTTCAAGCCTTTATCAAGCAGACTTTTTCCCGGTATTGAGTCTTGGGTATGATAAAACAAAAGCAGTAGAAGCGCTTCGCATGGTTGAACAGCAACAAATTGACTTTGGTATCTGTTTGTCGACCGCATTTGATGATTTAGATTTACCTGCTTCGGTAAGTGCTATAATCGCTCCTTTCGGATTAACCATCAACAAACAAGCTGCTACTAAAATAATTTATCAGGTTTTCGACCTTAAATCAGCTCTTTTGGCAAAAGAAGCGGGTGCAGACGGGATAATCATTAAAGGGAATGAAGGAGCTGGAAAAGTTGCCTATGAATCTTCCTTTGTGTTATTTCAAAGGATCATGCAAACCGTTAAAGATATTCCCGTGTGGGTACAGGGAGGCATTGGTGTGCACACTGCGGCATCTTTAATGGCACAGGGCGCTGCAGGCATTGTGCTAGACAGCCAGTTAGCCCTGTTTCCTGAGTGTAATGTTCCTGCCGGGATTAAAAATATTTGCAGCAAGCTCAGTGGAACAGAAACCAGGCTGATTGACAATTGCAGGGTACTGGTTCGTCCAAATTCTCCGTCGTTATCAGATCACCCCAGCTATGGGGAGCTAAAAAAATACTTTGGTGGCTATGATTTAGATAAAAATTATCTCCCAATGGGACAGGATATTGCTTTATCTGTTGATTTGGCCACAAAATATAAGAAGTTACGCCAATTGGCTTACAGTATTAAAGAAGCCTGTTATGGTCACCTGAAACAAGCCCAGGCGATTAACATTATTCAACCTGATAATCCACTGGCAAGAGATCTGAATATCACCTATCCTATTGCACAGGGGCCCATGACCAGGGTGAGTGATGTAGCCCCCTTTGCCAATGCAGTAGCCGAAGCAGGTGCCTTGTCTTTTATAGCCCTATCCTTACTTAAAGGTAGTTCGGCAAGAAAATTGATTCAGGAAACTAAAAAGCTGGCCGGAGATAAAACCTGGGGCGTAGGCATTTTAGGCTTTGCGCCACAAGAACTGAGAGATGAGCAACAGGAATATATTTTGGAGGCTAAACCTCCTGTATTGCTAATTGCCGGGGGTAGACCATCACAAGCCAAACCTTTTGAAAAAGCAGGTATCAAAACGTTTTTACACGTTCCATCTGTAGCACTTTTAGATTTGTTTTTAAAAGAGGGCGCTAAGCGATTCGTTTTTGAAGGCCGGGAATGTGGTGGCCATGTTGGTCCGTTATCCAGTATGGTGCTGTGGGAAAAACAAATTGACCGCCTTTTAAAAGAAGAAAATCCGGAAAACATCAGCGTATTTTTTGCCGGTGGAATTCATGATGCCTTTTCTACAGCTTTTATTGCTATCATGGCCGCTCCTTTAGCAGCAAAAGGAATGAAAATTGGTGTTTTAATGGGAACGGCTTATTTATATACCCAGGAAGCAGTAAGCACTGGTGCGATATTAAGGAAGTTTCAGCAGGAAGCGCTCCAGGCATCAGAAACGATACTACTTGAAACTGCACCCGGTCATGAAACGCGCTGCTTAAATTCGGCCTTTGCTGAGTTTTTTAATCAAGAAAAACAGCGTTTACAAGCAGAGGGCATTGATAAAAAAGAAATCTGGTCCAAATTAGAATCACTCAATGTAGGCCGGTTACGTATTGCTGCAAAAGGCATTGAAAGACGAGGGAATGAACTGGTTAAAATTAATGAGCAGGACCAGACCGATTTAGGCATGTATATGATTGGGCAAATTGCCCCGATGCACAAAGAAATATTTTCGTTATCGGCTTTACACAAGGATGTGGCCGAAGGGAATTTTAAACAGGTTACTGCGGCAATACTTCCTGCTCCGCCAAGCAATCAGGAAAAATCATTGGATGTAGCCATTGTAGGTATGGCCTGTATTTTCCCCGGCGCCAGAAACCTGGAAGAATACTGGCAGAACATCATTTCAGGTAAAGATTCGGTAACGGAAGTACCGGATGAGCGCTGGAATAAGGCACTTTATTATGATCCGGAGTCAACCGCAGGAGATATGTCGCACTCTAAATGGGGTGGATTTATTCCCAGGATAGATTTTGATCCACTTGAATTCGGAATTCCACCACAATCACTCGCAGCTATCGAACCCACCCAATTGTTAACCTTGCTGGTAGCCAAACAAGCCATGCAACATGCCGGTTATGCCGATGGAGGGGTTGACAATGAAAATGTTTCTGTAATTATTGGTGCTGAAGGGGGCAACGATCTCGCGAACAGTTACAGTTTTAGAGGCTACTACAAGCAGGTTTTTGGGGAAATGCCTGCTGAACTGGATGCTGTCCTCCCTAAAACAACTGAAGATTCTTTCCCTGGCATTTTGGCCAATGTAATTTCGGGCCGTATAACCAACCGGCTAAACTTAGGCGGCCGCAACTATACTGTTGATGCTGCTTGTGCTTCCTCATTAGCGGCCATTGATCTGGCTTGCCAGGAACTATTCCTTGAGAAATCTGATATGGTACTGGCAGGGGGAGCAGACTTACACAATGGGATTAACGATTACCTGATGTTCTCGAGTACCCATGCGCTTTCTAAAAAAGGACGATGTGCCACCTTCGATGCTGAAGCGGACGGTATTGCTTTAGGTGAAGGAATAGCTATGGTAGTTTTAAAAAGATATGAAGATGCACTGAGAGACGGAGATACCATTTATTCGGTAATTAAAGGCATTGGTGGATCGAGTGATGGCAAGAGCCTCGGACTAACTGCTCCACGAAAGAACGGACAAATCAATGCTTTAGAAAGGGCTTATCATCAGGCTGGTATTACACCTTCATTAATTGGATTAGTAGAAGCGCACGGTACGGGTACCGTTGTTGGTGATAAGACGGAAATCAGTGCTTTAACCGATATGCTGAATCAATCTGGTGCAGTAGCGGGACAAACTCACCTGGGCTCTGTTAAAACCCAAATTGGCCATACCAAATGTGCAGCAGGCTTGGCGGGCCTGATTAAAGCATCATTGGCGCTATATCATGGTGTAAAGCCACCTACCATCCATTTAAAAACCCCCAATAGCATTTACAAGCCAGAAACCAGTCCTTTCGCTTTTAACACTGAAGCCGGTTTATGGATGGAAGAGAAACGTTATGCAGGGGTAAGTGCTTTTGGTTTTGGTGGTACAAACTTCCATGCGGTGTTGGAAAACGGAACGGTTCCGGAGCAAGCTACCATTCTCCAATTCTGGCCTGCAGAGTTGTTTGTTTTCAAAGGTGATACTTATGAAGAAGCCCGGACGCGCCTGGGAGCCGTTAAACAGATCCTGGAAATCAATGATCAGATTGAACTTAAAAATATTGCTTTCAGTTTAGCTACAGGCGATCAAAAGCCTGTTCAGCTCAGTATTATTGCCAGCAGTGCCGAAGATCTGGCCATGAAAATAGACCTTGAACTTTCTGGTGTGGAGAGCAAAGATACTTACCGCACGCAAAAGAAAGCAGGAAAGGTTGCTTTTATGTTCCCGGGGCAAGGCAGTCAAAGGGTAAATATGGCCAGAGAACTTTTTGTGGTTTTCCCTCAAATGAGGAAGCTTTTAAAAAATTACCCGGCTTATGAAAAAATTCTTTTTCCAAGTGCTGTGTTTGATGCAGAACTGGCAAAAGATCAAAAAGAACGTATTAAAGATACGCGAATGGCACAGCCTTTATTGGGCATTGTAGACCTCGCGATTGCCAATTTCCTTCAATCGTTAGGCATACAGCCTGATATGGTTGCCGGACACAGCTATGGAGAACTTCCGGCATTGTGTTTTGCAGGTGCTTTTGACGCTGAAGAATTGGTGGATTTAAGTGCAAAGCGTGCAAAATCCATTCTGGATGCAGTAGAAAATGGCGATCCGGGAACCATGCTCGCGGTAAGCGCGAAACCAGAAGAACTTACTCCGTTTATGAATGGCCTGGCGGTATATCCGGTTAACTTCAATTCGCCGCTGCAATGTGTGGTGGCTGGTACAACCGCAGATATCCAACAGCTTTCAACACTACTTAAAACGGCAAAAGTTTCATTCAGACCATTAGAAGTGGCATGTGCTTTCCACAGTCCTGTTGTTGCCAAATCAAAAGATCTATATCAAGAAGTACTGTCTACAGTCCCTTTTAACGATTTGCAGATCCCCGTTTGGTCTAATACTACCGCTAAACCTTATCCGGTAGAAGCTTCCGCTATTAAAACACGTTTAACCGATCATTTGGTTAAGCCGGTACTCTTTGTAGATGAGCTGAATGATATGTACGAAGCTGGGGCACGCATTTTTATTGAAGTTGGGCCTGGCAAAGTATTATCGGGTTTAACCAAAGCCTGTATTGGTAAAGATGAAGTAATTCTACACACCGAGGATCAAGGATTAAATAAGGTTAGTCACCTATTGGCAACCCTCGCTGCTTATATGGCTACCGGTCGTGAAATTAATTTGGAGCAGTTATTTGAGGGTCGCTCTACCCAGTTTATTAAACTTGATGAACCAGGAAGCTACAAAAAAAGCCCCGCAATCTGGTATGTGAACGGCCAGCAAGCAGTTCCATCCACAGGCAAGCTTCCGGCAAATGGTGCATCGCCTATTACGCAACCCATTGTTATGAAAACAAACGCTACCCATACAGAAAATACACAGATCAGCGGTTCAGCGAAGGATTTAATGATGCAGGAATATCTTCAAAGCATGAAAGCATTGATTCAGGCGCAAAGAGATGTCATGCTGTCTTTCCTTGGTCAGGTACCGAATGTAACGTATAGTCAAACTCCAGCTGTAAATCTTCAGTCGCCAGCTCCTATCAGCATAGAAAATGCTGTGGTTGTCACTGAAGTTACAGTTGCCCAGACTCCAGCCACAGCTATAGTTGCTGCACCTTCACAAAAGGACTTCAAGTTAGTGCTTTTGCAAATTGTAAGTGATAAAACAGGTTATCCGCAGGAAATGCTGGGAATGGATATGGATTTAGAAGCCGATTTAAGCATCGACTCGATTAAACGTGTGGAGATTATTGGTGCCTTACGCAATGAACTGGGCGGTTTTTCTTCTCTTAATCAATCAGAAGATAAGATTATGGAGCAACTGGCTAGCCTAAAAACCCTAAGTAGCCTGGTAAACTGGATTGCCGAAAATTCAGCCCAACCAGCTACTGCTCCTGTAGCAAAAACTCCCATTGCAACATCCACAAAAGCGGCATCAGTTAAGTTTTCTGCCGAGGAATTAAAAGCAGCCATACTGGAAGTGGTAAGTGAAAAGACAGGCTATCCAAAAGAAATGCTCGGAATGGATCTTGATCTCGAAGCCGATTTGAGTATCGATTCTATTAAGAGAATGGAAATTATTGCAGCACTAAAGGAAAAAATAGGTTTTGGCACTCAAAATGAACAAGCTGACGATTTAATGGAAAAATTAGCGGCCATTAAAACATTAAATAGCCTGGTAAACTGGATTGCCGACGTGGAGACAGAAAGTGCAGAGGTTTTAACGGAAGCTAAAAAGATTATTGAGGAAAGCATCGAAGATCAGACTGTTCAGGAGAAATTATCCAGGCTCCGTTTCGAGCTTACCCCTGCAGCCCTTACCGTTACAGAAGCTGCCATTTTAAAGGGGCAACGCTTTGCCATTACAGATGACGGCGCGGGTCAAGCCATTAAAATTAAAACCCTGCTGGAGAAACATGGCTCTACCGCGGACATCATCAACTTTGATGACGCTTTAACAGACTATCAAGGTCTCATCATCCTCAACATGTTCGAAGCACAAAAGAAAGCGGGCATTATCGATCATTTCTCCATGATTAAAAAAATCAATTTTGACGCTGTAAAATGGGTTTACCTGATTTCCGATACCAAAGGCTATTTTAACGATCAGTCGGATATTTCCTTCCTGCGCAACTACCAGGGCTACTCTGGCTTTTTCAAAAGTTTAGACCGCGAATACGAACAGGCAAAATGCCGTTTCATCAGTTTGGAAACTAAAATGTCGGCAGATGAAGTAGCCAACATGACTTTGAATGAAATCTTAAATCCAGACAAACCTTCTGAGATCATTTATAACGATCACAAAAGGCACATCATGGAATTGGTTCCAAGTCAGTTAAGTACCACAAGTGATGATGAACACATCAAACTGGATAAAGAGGCAGTAGTTTTGGTTTTAGGTGGCGCACAAGGCATTACAGCCGAGCTAACGATTCACTTTGCCAAAGATTATCCTTGTAAATATATTCTGGTAGGTCGCTCTGCTAATCCACTCTTATCTGCCAATGAAGCTACCGCTTCTTTAAGCAGCAAGGATGAGATCAGAAAATATTTAATTGACCAGGGAGAAATTAAAAAGCCTGCGGAGATTGAACAGGAAACCAATAGGATCTACAAAAACAATCAGATTTTAAAAAGCATAACGACCCTGCAAGAAGGTGGCTCTACTGTAGTTTACGAATCGCTTGATCTGAGAGACGAGGCTGGCTTAACCCGACTGATCAATAATGTTTATCAGGAATATGGCCGTATTGATGGTGTAGTTCATGGTGCTGGTTTGTTAGAGGATAAGCTGTTCCAAAATAAAACCCCTGAATCTTTTGAGCGTGTTTTCGACACGAAAGTAACGCCTTTAAGAGTGCTCGCAGAGCAACTCCGCCCGGAAACCCAATTTGTGATACTTTTTTCGAGCATTGCATCCGTTTACGGAAACCGTGGTCAAACCGATTATGCTGCAGCAAACAGTGTAATGGACAAATATGCCTGGGCACTCAAGCAACGCATTAAAGGTAAAGTAATGGCCATTAACTGGGGCCCCTGGAAAGGTGCCGGAATGGTTTCCCCTACACTTGAAAAAGAATACCAGCGTCGTGGCATTGCCTTAATACCATTGAAAGATGGAATGGAAACTTTCTTAAATGAACTCAAATATGGAAAAGAAAGCCAGGTACTGATTATGGCTGGAAATACCTGGACGTAACTGCATTTAAACTGAATAGCAAATGAAGAAAGACGATGTAGCCATCATTGGGATGTCTTGTGTTTTCGCTGGTGCGAAGGATGTAACCAGTTTCTGGAAAAACATCATCAACCGGGTAGATGCTACGCAAACTGTTCCCGCAGACCGCATAGATCCGGTTCATTTTGACAAGCAAATAACTGGTGTCGATCGTTTTTATTGTAACCGTGGGGGTTTTATCCCCGATTATGAATTTGATCCGCAACGCTTCGGGATTTTACCTTTAGCGGTTAGCGGCACCGAGCCTGATCACTTAATTACGCTTGATCTGGTTCATACAGCCCTGGAAGATGCCGGAGTTTTTGATAAACAGGTGAGTTTGGATAAAACAGGAATCATCATTGGTAAAGGTAATTATGCTGGTACAGGAGCTACCCGGGCGATTGAAATTGTACGAACAGGAGCCCAAATTTCCAGTTTACTCAAAGATTTAATGCCTCAGCTCTCTGAAGCAGAAATTGAGAAAGTAAAGCACGAGTACCAGCTGCGCAAAGGTCGGTTTAGTGCCGATACCGCCATGGGGCTAATCCCAAATCTGGTGGCGTCCTTAGTAGCGAACCGTTTCAACCTCGGTGGAGCGGCATTCACCATTGATGCTGCTTGCGCAAGCTCGCTCATTGCAGTAGATCATGCAGTGCAGGAACTGCATACCGGAAGGTGTAACATGGTCATTGCCGGAGGGGTGCACCTGGGGCAGAATGCCGCCTTCTGGAGCATCTTTTCGCAACTCGGTGCTTTATCCCGCCAGGAAAAGATTAAACCTTTCGACCAAAATGCCGATGGGTTAATTATTGGTGAGGGTTGTGGTTTTGTGGTTTTAAAACGGTTGGAAGATGCGCAAAAAGATGGAGATAGAATATACGCCGTAATTAAAGGTACTGGAGTGAGCAGCGATGGAAGTGGTACCAGTGTGATGAGTCCAGCAGTAAAAGGACAGATTAAAGCCATTCAACAAGCCTGGGAAAATGCAGGTGTAAAAAGTGAAGATATCGGTTATCTGGAAGCACATGGAACGGGAACGCCATTGGGCGATAAAACAGAAGTTGAGACTTTAAAACAGTTTTTCGGTCAGGATACCCATTTACCCAAAGCGGGAATTGGCTCTGTCAAATCAAACATTGGTCACGCCATGCCCGCAGCAGGTATTGCCGGGTTGATTAAAACAAGCCTGGCCTTGTACCATGGCATTATCCCGCCTACTTTAAACTGTGAGCAGCCAATTGACCAACTTTCTGAAACCAGATTTACTGCCGTTCAACAAGCTATCGATTGGGATCAATCGGGTTTACCCAAACTGGCAGCCGTAAATGCTTTTGGTTTCGGCGGCATCAATGCACACGTGGTGCTTACGGCTTTTGATCTTCCAAAAAAAGATACGGTCTTGGTTATCGCCAGGCAAACACATCAGGAACTAATTGAGGCTTTAGAGCACGAAGATTATAACAAAGGAGAAGGTAATTATCGCCTTGCCGTATTTAACCCTACACCTGATCGATTAAAAAAAGCGCTAAAAATTGCAGCTAAGAATTTACCCTGGCGCAACAAACAAGACATTTGGTACACCAATAAACCTTTATTGACAAATGGTGGAAAAGTAGCGTTTGTATTTTCAGGTTTAGATGGACTTACAGGAGGCGAATTTGAAACCGTAGCCAAATATTTCAACATTGAAGTTGATGAAAAGGAAAGTCAGGAAGGCCTGTTAACCGAGGCCTTAAAAGTATTAAACAAAAGCAGTGTTTTAGATCAGGCGTTAAAGCAGCTTGGCGTAAAATCAGACATGAACGCTGGCCACAGTTTAGGCGAATGGCTAGCTGCCAGATCTTCAGAACTGGCAGAAGAAAGCTCGGTAATGGACTTATTAAAAGTGCTTAATCCCGAAACTTTCGATTTAAAAGATTCGAGGTTTATCGCCGTAGGTTGCGGACTGAATATTCTTCAGCCCATTATAGAAAGCATACCCGATTTATACCTTTCTAACGATAATTGCCCTCAGCAGGTAATCTTATGCGGCAGTCAGTCTGCTTTGGCTGAATTAGTCCCCATACTAAAGGCCCGACAAATTTTCAACCAGATATTACCCTTCCAATCAGGCTTCCACTCGCCTTTCGTAGCCGATAAACTGGAATTAATTTTAGATGGAATGCAAAATATGCAATTCCGTAAAACCACCACCCCATTATGGTCGGCAACTACTTTGGATGTTTACCCGGAAGGTTTTGAAGCCATCAGGCAGTTGAGCGCAGAACATTTAATTAAGCCTGTACGCTTCCGTGAATTAACAGAAAAACTCTATGCAGAAGGGGCTCGGGTTTTTATACAGGTGGGTTCTGGGGGCTTAACTGGGTTTATTGATGATACCCTAAAGGGAAAAGACATCAGTACCATTACCGCTAATGTTCCTATACGATCAGGCATAGCCCAATTGCAACGGGTTTTAGCAGCACTTTTCGCAGAAGGAAAAGAGGTAGGTTTAGCGTTTTTAGGCAATCTTAAATCCCCAGTTAAAAAAAGTAAGGGCATTAAGCTGGAATTGGGATCTCCAATTATCCATGACCTCCAAAGTTTAAAAGGCATTACCATTCAACAAACACAGCCAGCTGCGCCAGTGAATTTCCCGGCACATTCCAGTAATCCTGTTCTACAGGCATTCAACGAAAATATGATGGAAATGATGAACATGCAATCGGAAATCATCCAGCTGTTCGAAAATCCTGTAACAGTACCATCCGTACAAAGAGATTTGGCCGTAGACAAAATATCCGCACCGAAGCGGATTAATTTTGAAAAACAATTAGATGTTAGTCTGGATAATTGCCCTTACCTGATAGATCATGCTTTGCTCAGACAGCCAAAAGGCTGGCCAACTGTAGAAGACATGGATCCCGTTATCCCCATGACTATGATTTTTGAACTCTTTGCCGAAATTGCCCATGAGCAATCGCCCGCAGAAAAAGTCCAGAAGATCATGAACATCCGTGTTTTTCAATGGATGAACGTGGTTAAGCCTTTCCGGGAAACCGTAACAGGCGAATGGAAAGACCAGCAAAAGGTATACCTCAACCTGGAGCGCTTTGCCAATGCAGAAGTACAACTGGCGGCCGGGTTAAGCACTGCTCCTACTCTGTCTTTTGATATTGGAAAGCCTTTAAACATTGATCGCAGCACCGAACAAATTTACGATGCACACATGTTTCATGGCCCCGGGTATCAGGGAATCAAAAAATTAATCGCTGTGGGTACCAAAGGTATAACAGGGTTAATTGAATCCGGCAATGGAAAAGGCTCTTTATTAGATAATGCCGGGCAACTTTTCGGCCTTTGGTTGCAGCTCACCTTAACCAGGGATAGAATTGCCTTCCCGGTTAAAATTCAGGAGATTGAGTTTTTCGGCGATATGTACGACCAGCAAGGAGCGTTTGAATGTACCTGCATGCTTACAGACATAAATGATGAATTTGCCACAGCAGACATCATGATGAAACGGAATGGGGAGCTTTGGGCTATTCTTTCTGGTTGGCAAAACCGAAGACTGGAAATTGATGAGCCGTTATGGAACGTTTCCATGTCTCCACTGCACAACCGTTTATCTGCAGAAATTGCCCCAGGGGTTTTCATGTTTAATAATGCCTACACCAGAGTGGTGTCCTGGGATTTTATTTTAAAACGCTATTTCAACCAGACTGAAAAGCAATACCATCACAATCTGTTGCCCAATAAGCGCAGAACCTGGATGATCAGCCGTGTGGCAGTTAAAGATGCGGTAAGAAATCTGCTCAATACACAAAAACAACAGGCCTGCTATCCAATCACCTTCGAAATTTATTCAGATGAGTTCCGTAAGCCTTATGTAAAAGGCGGATTAACAGCGGGAATCCAGGTTTCTATTGCGCACAAAGGGACAGATGCCGTTGCCATTGCCCGTTTAAATGAAGCAGTGGGAATCGATATTGAACTGATCGAAGCACGCAGTCCTGCTTTTTTTGATCTGGTATTTACCGAGATCGAGATGCTCCTGTTGGAAGGCCGTGATAAAACGGAATGGGCAACCCGTTTTTGGGTGGCTAAAGAAGCTTACGGCAAATATTTAGGAAAAGGACTTCAGGGCAATCCCAAAGCATACACCGTTTCAGCAGTTGATGGTGAAACGTTAAAAATCAATGAAAAAGTAATTAAAACGATTAAACATCATAACTATATCATCGGATGGACACTATAACTACAGCAACTAAAATGAACAGTGAAGAGATTTTTGATCTCATGAAGCAATTTATCACTGAGGTAATCGGAGAAGAATTTGTTGAAGAAATGGATATCACTCCCGAAAGTTCTTTCACCAAAGACCTGGAAATGGACAGCATTGAAATTGTATCCTTTTCAGAAAAAATTAAAGCCCATTTTGGAGATCAAATTGATTTTACAGGCTGGCTTTCTGAAATGGATTTAGATCAGCTGATCAACTTAAATCTGGGGATGATCATTTCTTATATCGAAGAATGCCAATCGTAAAAGTAAAAGATAGGGAGGTTCATATCCAGGAGCTGAACAAAGGTGCGGCAGAAACCGTCATTCTGGTTCATGGGATGTTTAGCAACCTTTCTGTTTATTATTTCAGCATTGCTCCAATTTTAGCTGCGCAATTTCATGTGGTGCTATACGATTTAAAAAGCCACGGCATGAGCGAGAAAACCTTGCATGGTTACGACCTCAATAGCATGACTGATGATTTACTGGCATTAATGGAAACTTTGGAACTCAAAAAAGTTTACCTGGGAGGCTATAGTTTCGGAGGCTTAATTGCTTTGAAGATGGCCACCCGTTTTCCGGAAAGAATTAAGAAGCTTGCCATTATTGAAGCGCCAGATCCCAGCGATGAAAAAGCCAGAGGCATTATTGATGAATACAGCCGCGAGTTTTTAGAACATTATGTAGAAAATTTTACCGACACTACAAAAGTGAAAATGGGTAAAAGGCAGATGGAGAAAAACCACCGCATGTACGAATATCTTTTTTATCAAACCAGCATCAAACAAGACATGATTAATGAACAGGACTTCTTCGGTTCCGGAGGTTTAACAAGGGTTTCACATGAAACGTTTCTGCTTTACGGCTGGTTTTCTAACTGCCTGGATGCCGGGAAACTGCTCAACAGAAAAATCAAAAACTCACGCTTACTGGCTATTGAAGGCGATCATAATATTCCGATACAACATCCGCAGCAAGTTGCAGATAACCTTTTAAACTTTTTCCAACAAACGTAAACCCATTTGCTCATGGCCAAATTCGCATTCATTGTACCCCCTTTAACCGGACATATCAACCCCACGCTAAGCATGGGCGCAGCATTATTGCAACGCGGGCATCGTGTGGCCTGGATTAGCCTGGATGAAAGCTTAGCACATAAACTACCTCCCGGAGGTGACTTGCTGCATATTCAATATGACCAGGATGACCAGCAAAAACAGGATTCTGAAAAATACCTGGATATCATCACCAAAAAGATTGTTTACGGTATCGATAGCATCAAGTTTTTATACGAAGAGGTGCTCATCCCCTTAAATAGGCATAGCTATGAGGGTATTGTTAGCCTATTGGATGAGTTTAAACCCGATTTGGTAATTACCGATCATCAGATGTTTGCCGGAGCCATTGCCGCAGTGAATAGAAATTATCCTTATGCCACCTCTGTAACGGCACCCGCAGCTTTGAAAATTATGGATGAGCTGCCTAAAGTACATGAGTGGGAGGTAAATCAGATCGTAGCCTTACAAAAAGAATTCGGCCTGGAAGGAAATGATTCCATAGCCTGTTCTGATCTGTTAACCTTAGTTTTTACATCACAAGCCTTTTTCGGGGAGATGGAGCTATCAGAAAACTTCAGTTTTATAGGCCCTGTTTTAAATAGCCGAAAAGCAGAAATTCCATTTGATTGGGAAAATTTCCATGCCGATAAAAAACCCAAAATATTAGTGAGTATAGGTACCACCTT
This sequence comes from Pedobacter sp., assembly GCF_965279535.1. NCBI lineage: Bacteria > Pseudomonadati > Bacteroidota > Sphingobacteriia > Sphingobacteriales > Sphingobacteriaceae > Pedobacter > Pedobacter sp. Next base: position 3,386,333 of record NZ_OZ257244.1, on the reverse strand, counting down.
TGATCATGAACATAAAAAGAGCTTTTTTGCCAAAGTGGTAGAAGCATTTGCAGAAGAGAATTTACAGGTAGTTGTGGTGTCTGATCCCAATCTTTTCGAGGAATGGCCAGGCAACTTTACCGTACAACAACAGGTACCCCAATTGGATCTGCTACCCCATTTAACAGCTGTGGTTTGTCATGGCGGCCATAATACGGTATGCGAAACCTTAATGAATGGTCTTCCAATGGTGGTTATTCCAATTGCCTATGATCAGAGCCATGTAGCGGGTCGGGTATTCCGGGTGGGTGCAGGTGAACGCTTAAACTTTAATCGTTTTAAAGCCCATCACCTCAAAGAAGCTGTACACAAAGTGATCACTGAGCCCAGCTATCGGGCAGCAGCCAAACACATCAAACAATCATTTATTGATGCTGGCGGAACAGCTACTGCAGCAGATCTTCTTGAAACCTATGCCCAAAAAACGTCCTCTTTATTGATTAGTTAAATCCCTTATTATGTCAAAATTCCTATTCGTTGTTCCTCCTTTTTTCGGCCACATCAGCCCCACACTCAGCATTGGTGCCAGCTTGCTTGCCCGTGGTCATGAAGTAAAGTGGTTGGGTATTACCCCGCTGGCACAGGTTCACCTTCCTGAAGGAGGAGAGTTTGTCTATCCAGAGGCCGATTTGGCAGAATATCAGGATGAAATCCAGCGGATTCTGAAACGTCAGGATGATGGACCGGCTTGCTCTGGCCCCGAAGTGATGAAACTTGCCCTCGAAGAAACCTATGTTCCTTTTGCCAAAATGATGATGAAAGGACTCCATAATTTTGTTGATCAATGGAAACCCGATGTGATTGTAAACGACTGCATCACCTTCGCAGGTTCCTTATGTGCTACCTTAAAGGGTATTCCAAATGTAACCACCACCCCTGTTCCGCCCGATGTAATGGGTGATACCGCCAATAGTGCCCCTAAAATATTCGAGTGGCAACAAAACCTGATTAAAGAACTTCAAAGAGCAGTTGGCATCTATGATGAGGGTATTCATATCCATTCTCAGGAGCTGAACATGGTTTTTACCTCACAGGCTTTTGCCGGTTTTGATGAAAAACCTCCGCACATGCACTTTGTTGGCCCGGTAAAAGGCAGGCCTAATCTGGCGCCATTTGACTGGGAAAGACTTGCAAAAGCGAAAACGCCAAAAGTCTTTGTTTCCTTGGGTACATTACTAGTCGATATCAGGAAAGAATTCTTTCAGAAACTGATTAGCGCATTTGAGCATGAGCCGATAACCATTATTGCTGCAACCAACCCTGATATTTTTGAACAATGGCCGGATAATTTTATTGTGAATGGTTTTGTACCGCAATCGGAATTAATGCCCCACATGGATGCAGTAATCTGTCATGGAGGATTTAATACCGTAAACGACACCTTCAGCAATGGCCTTCCCATGTTAATTACGCCCATTGCTTATGACCATTTCCACACGGCCAAACTCATAACGCAAGCGGGTTGCGGGATAAGTATACGGTACAAGCGTTTACGCATCAGCGATTTACGCAATACCGTATTCGAACTACTGGAAAACCCTCAATATCGTCTCGCAGCCGAAAAAATTAAACAAACCTTTATTGATGCTGGCGGCAATGATAAAGCCGTACAACTCCTTGAAGATTTTGCGATGGAAGTGGTAAATGATTAAAGGAATGAAGGATAGAATTAATGAATGAGAGAATTAGCGAATGACTGAATAATTTTCGTACGACCGAGGGCATTCCATCATTCAAAATTAAATATTATGAAAAGAAAGTTATTTTTCGGAGAGCGGATGTTATATGGCGATGGAAAAACGCCTTTCAACTGTGTTATACCCTTTAAAATACGCGGACAGATTAGTGAAATATTTTTGGTTCAGGCCTTAAAAAAAATCCAAAAGAAACACCCCTGGTTAACAGCAGGTATCCGCTTAGATGAAAAAAAATACCCCTGGATGGTTACGAATCTTACCGATAAATTTCACATCCCGGTAAGAATTGTCGATCGTGTAAACGATGAACAATGGCAGGCAGAATCTAAAAAGGAATGGGCAACCGCTTTTGAAGCCAGCAGTAATCCATTATTAAGGATCGTTTGGCTCAAATCTGATGTGGTGTCTGAAATTTTACTTGTGGTGCATCATTGTCTTTGTGATGGTACTTCTGCCATCAGTATTTTAAAGGAACTGGTGCTATTACTGGATAATCCCGACGCGGAAATCGGCAAAGAAATTCCTATTCAAAGCCTTCATGATATTATTCCTGCCAAGGTACTATCCAGTTATCGCAGTAAAATCAAATCCGGATTTATTGGTAAAGTGACTACGATGGCATTGTGGTTAATCCCCATTAAAAAGATACCGTTCAACAGGAAAGAGGATTTTCTCTTAAGCTGGAAACTTGATGCAGAAACCACTGCCGCAATCGTTCAATTCTGTAAAAAACAGGGCTTTACAGTAAACACATTATTGAGTACAGCACTACTAACAGCTTTCAAAGCCGTTAGAGGGGAAAAAGCATTTAACAAAATTTCCCTGCCTGTTGATGTAAGAAATTATAATAAAGCCATTAAAGCCGATCATATTTTTGCCTTCGGGCTGATGATTGTCCTATCGGCATATCCAGATAAGGATTTCTTAAGTAATGTAAAGGCCATTCAACAAGATGCTACACAAAAGTTATCCAAACTTAATCCATACAGCCTCATGTTGATGATGGAAGCCTGCCATCCGGCTTTAAAAAACTTCAGCAATCTTTTAAAGTACGGAAAATCCAGCAACGACTGTATGTTCTCTAATCTGGGCAGGTTGGACATCCCTCATCAATATCAAAATTTTGAAATAGAAACCATCTACAGTCCATCCGTAATGGGGCCTTTGGGCAATACCACTACTTTGGTGGTTTCTACTTACCGAAATCAAATGGATTTCTCATTTATGGCCAGTGAGGGTTATCTCCCACACCATGAAACTGAAGCCATTAGAGAAAAAGTAATGGAAATACTTTTGGCACAAATTAAAATCCCTACCCCAGCACTAGAACACGCATGAAAAGAAGATTAATTTTAGGAGAGCGGATTATGCATGTAGACGCCAAAACGCCATTAAATTGCGTCTTCACCGCTAAAATTGCTGGCTATATTGATGATATAAAACTGAATGCTGCACTGATTAAAATTCAGCAGAAACATCCCTTATTAAGGATGAAAATTGATCACAGTGGAAAAGAGCCTTATTTCGTGCTGAATGAACAAATGGCAAAAATCCCTGTCAGGGTAGTTACCCGCACCGGGGATTACGATTGGCAAAAGGAATCTAAAAAAGAATGGTACAAACTGTTTGATCAGGAAAATCTGCCTTTAGCCCGACTGGTTTGGTTAAAGGGTGATACTTTTTCAGATTTTTTATTGGTTTTACCTCATTGTATTTGCGATGGGACAACCATTCTGAATCTCATGCGCGAACTGATGAGCCTGATTGATGATCCTGAACAAAAGCTCGATGTTTATGAATCATTTTCATCTGTACGCGATTTACTCCCTGCAGATTTTTCACAAAGCCGTCTCAGTCATTTTAAAGGAAAAATGTTTTCGGCAATATCCAGGCTTTTCTTTCTGTTTAAATCTACCAGGTACAAAAATATCGAGCAAAATAATTATGTACTGAGCTGGAAAGTATCTGAAACCCAAACCCTGGCACTCCTGCGAAAATGCAAAGCTGAAAAAACAAGCATTCACGCAGCAATTTGTGTTGCTTTTATCGAAGCTTTTAAAACAGTAAAGGCAGAAAAAGCTCATGGTAAAGTGATATCCCCAATTGATATCAGAAGATTTGTACCCGCTATAAAAACAGATACCATGTTTGCATTTGCTCCGATTGCCGAGCTAAAAATTGACCAAAGCCTTGAGCATTTCTGGCCTAAAGCCCGAAAGCTTAAGGTTGATTTAGAAGAGAAAATTGCTGATATGAAAATATATGACTTGTTAAACATGAGCGAATATTTCCATTCTTCCGTAAACAAAATGGTCGGTTTTTTAAAATCTACACCAGGTACACATGATGTTACTTTGAGCAATATGGGCCGTTTAGATATCACTGCAGATTATCGGGAATTTAAAATAGAAACCATTTACAGCCCTACTGTAGCATTCCCCTGGCGAAATGCCAATACACTAGTGGTAAGCAGTTTTAACAATCAACTTGATTTTTCTTTTCTTTCCAATGCCTCTTTTCTAAGCGAGTTTGAAGCCTGGCAGATTAAAACAGAAGCCATGATTTTGCTCACGAACCATTTAAACGAAATTGTTCATGCCTGAGGAAGTAGAAAACAACCAGTTGAAGAAGCTAAAGTGGCGAAGGTTTTTAATCAAAAATCTTTTGATCTACCTGGCACCCAATGTGATTTTTAATGCGTTGATCCCCTACATTGTTTTTAAGCAGCAAGGGAGCGTTCAGCTGCTGGATGGTAAAGAAAATCTTATACGTTTCCTATTGCCAATGTCGTTACTGCTCCCTTTTATCCTCACTTTCGATATATTAAAAAAAACCATCGAGGCAGCACTAAAAAAACAATTCCACCTGGAGCTTCATGAAAGCTTTCCTAAACGTCGCTTTATTTTCCGAATGGCCTCCTGGCATGCATTGCTTACTTTCTTTACGGTATCGCTTTTCGTTTTGAGTTTACATTTATTTATGCCTCCAGGATATCAATACGATATTACTATTTCCTCTCTCTTTATCGGAACATTAGCAGGGATTTATTCCCTGCTATTTCCAGTTTTATCGATCAATAAATTAAAGAAAAGCGGACATCTTATCTAAAATTGTTTAACCAAAACCCAGATGAAAATTGAGATGGTCGGTTATTTGCCATTCCGACTTGGGAGGAATCTGTTAGGGGTTCTTTCATACAGATCCTTCGCATTCGCTCTGGATGACAATTAGTGTGCTCTGGATGACAGTTTGTAGTTAACTGTGTAACGGTTATCCACTTCCTCGATTCCCTGTCATTCCGACTCTGGAGGAATCTGTGAAAGGATTCTTCGCTAACACACTGAATTACAGGGTAATGCTCGAAATACTAAGAAACAGCGCTTACGTTAAAATTGTTGTAACCACTACCAATCTTAATCTGTACAATTTGCTGCTGCAACATCTCTAAGATAGCCAGGAAATTATAAACAAAATGCACTTTGTTCTCAGAGTTCTTCAAAACCAAAGCGAAATCGATCTGCTTATTAATATCTAACAAATTGGCCATAAAATGCTTTTGCTGCTCAATGGTGTAAGGATATTGAACTACCGTATGTTTTACCTCTTCACTTCGCAAATCATATTTCTGCATGGTCCGGTGGTAAACCATCAACAGCTTATAAAGATCAAGTGATAAAAGCTCATCCTGATGACTCGAAGATTCAGCAGCCAGGTTAAGGTCCTGATCGATGTTCCCCCTACGCTCCTGCTGCATTCTCGATTCTTCAAAAACCCTTAGCTCTTCAGCTGCAGATTTGAACTGCTTATAGGCAATAAGTCGGACAATTAAATCCTGTTCCGGATTAACCTCATTACCGGCCTCATCCAGCTCAATTCTGGGGAGTAGCATTTTAGACTTAATCCGCATCAGTGTTGCGGCTACCAGAATAAATTCACTGGCCACTTCTACGTTTAATGCAAGTAATTGATGAATGTAAGCTAAAAAGTCGTTGGTGATTTTGGATATTTCTACATCCTGAATATTCAACTCATCCCGCTCAATAAAGAAGAGCAAAAGGTCAAATGGTCCTTCAAAAATCGGGAGCTTGATTTCAAAATTTTCTGCCTGCATATCCTAAACGGCAAAAATACTTAAAATTGTTAAGATGTTTCGAATTTACCAAAAGATGCCTTAAAAGCACACAAAAGAACTATTTGTCGTCTCATTACCACAATCAGCTCTTTTGTGTCTGGCTATGGCATTATTCTTTTCTATTTTAAAACAAAAATCCCTTACTTTGTATCTTGTTTTTTACCCAAAATTGAATGCAAGTAAAAGCTGGTCCCCTTTTATCTAAAATTAACTATCCTGCTGACTTAAAGCAATATAGTGAAACTGACTTAGAACAAATAAGCCAGGAATTAAGGCAATATATCATTGATGTAGTGAGTGTTAATGGCGGGCATTTCGGTGCCAGCCTGGGTGTGGTTGAACTAACTGTTGCCTTACATTATGCATTAAATACGCCGTACGACAAGTTGGTATGGGATGTAGGTCATCAGGCCTATGGCCATAAAATACTAACTGGCAGGCGGGAATTATTCCATACCAACCGTATTTATAAAGGAATTAGTGGTTTTCCAAAAATCTCTGAAAGTGAGTACGATACTTTCGGTGTAGGACATTCTTCTACCTCTATTTCTGCTGCATTGGGTATGGCGGTAGCCTCACAAATCAAAGGTGAAACCGACAGGCAGCATGTAGCCGTAATTGGTGATGGCGCTATGACTGCTGGTTTGGCTTTCGAAGGTTTAAACCATGCGGGGATTGAAAACAGTAATGTGTTAGTGATCCTTAATGACAACTGCATGTCTATTGATCCTAACGTAGGTGCCTTAAAAGAGTACCTTACCAGCATTACAATTTCCAAATCTTACAATCGTTTCCGCGATGATATTTCGAATGTATTGGTGAGCCTTTCAAAATTAGGCCCTAATGCACACAAATACGTCAAGAAAATAGAAAAAAGCATTAAAGGCACACTTCTTAAGCAAAGTAACCTTTTTGAGGCTCTAAATTTTAGATATTTCGGTCCCGTTGATGGCCATGATGTTAAACGTTTAGCACAAACCATCAAAGAACTCAAAGATATACCAGGTCCTAAGTTATTGCATTGTGTTACGGTTAAGGGTAAAGGTTTTGCATTAGCCGAAAAAGATCAGACCAAGTGGCACGCACCAGGTTTGTTTGATAAAATTACCGGAGAAATCAAAAAAAGCGTTTCAGATAAACCTCAGCCACCAAAATACCAGGACGTTTTTGGACATACCATGGTAGAATTAGCAGAGGCTAATGAGAAGATTGTGGGCATCACCCCTGCCATGCCTTCAGGATCTTCGTTAAATATCATGATGAAAGCCATGCCTAAACGGGCTTTTGATGTGGGTATTGCAGAACAACATGCGGTTACTTTTTCTGCAGGCCTAGCAGCCCAGGGATTGGTGCCTTTCTGTAATATCTATTCGAGCTTTATGCAAAGGGCTTATGATCAGGTAATTCACGATGTGGCCATACAAAAGCTTAATGTAGTATTCTGTTTAGACAGGGCCGGATTGGCAGGTGCTGATGGTGCAACACACCACGGTGCTTACGATATTGCCTACATGCGCTGCATTCCAAATCTGATCGTTTCTTCTCCAATGAACGAAGAAGAATTGCGTAACCTGATGTTTACTGCTCAACAGAAAGATGTTGGCCCATTCGTCATTCGCTACCCTCGTGGTAACGGTGTAATGCCCGATTGGAAAAGACCTTTCAAAGCTTTAGAAATTGGGAAAGGCCGTAAAATATGCGACGGTGAAGATGTAGCGCTGCTAACAATTGGCCATGTAGGTAACTTTGCAGTAGAGGCAACTGCCGAATTGAATTCAGAAGGTTTCTATCCTGCGCATTATGATTTACGCTTCGTAAAACCGTTAGATGAACAAATGCTTCATGATGTATTCTCCAAATATAAGCACATAATCACTGTAGAAGACGGATCCTTACCAGGTGGAATGGGTGCCGCAGTTTTAGAATTCATGGCCGACAATCAATACACTGCAAATGTGATCCGTTTGGGTATTCCAGATCTGTTTATAGAACACGGTGAACAACCCGAACTTTGGGCTGAATGTGGTTACGATAAAACTTCGATCATTGAAGCAGTAAAGAAAGTTGCAGTAAAGAGAACAACTGATAGCTTGGCGGGATAATTTGGGCTGGAGTCGGCAGTCCTTAGTCTGGTGTCTCTTCCAACAAGCTTAAAGAACTAAAGCTAAAAGCACACCTTTAGCCAGCCTTGGTACTAAATACCTGATACTATTTACAGTAGCTAATTTTAGTAATGAGATGTTACGCCTATCTGTATCCGGTCTTTACGCATTGCTCTTTGTTCCTGATTCCAGTCTTGGCACTTGATGTTATTTACTTTATACTAAAATTGTACAATTCTGTAAACTGTTATGCGAATAATGAGTAATTCACGATACATAACATTAAATTAACACAAAACGTTCTCAGTCAAACGTTTGATTTGTTATATTTGCTTCTGTGTTGAAGAAACATGAGATTACTTGTCATCATTTTAAGCGCTATTCTCCAATTTTTTATGCAGGTTACCTATGAAATCTCAAACTAACGAGACACTTAAATAAAAAATTAAAATTAATTCAAACCTTTTTCTTAATCATTTGTTTACCTAAAGCATCCCGTAAAAACTTGATTATTATGGAAAATAAAATCTACACCCCATGACTGCTCTCAAAAAGACTATTGAAATAAGTAAGCTTATTTTTAACTTCCTCGGATTCTTATTCGATGAAGGCGTAAATAAAGATAAAATTGGTAAAAGATTGAATTAAACCTTTACCTATTAAATAATTGATAAAATACATGATTTTGTAAAGTATCACTTTACGAAGTTGAATTTTATTATACTTTAGATCCACCTGTCATCCGGCACACAAAACCTTCCTATAAAGCATATGTACTTGTCGTCCAGAGTATACCTGTCATCCAGAGTGTATTTGTCATCCAGAGCGCATGCGAAGGATCTACCTCAACAACACCCAAAAACAGATTCCTCCAAAGTCGGAATGACAAAATCCAATTATACCTACTTGATATAAAACTTGCCATCCACAATGCATACTTGTCATCCAGAGCGCATGCGAAGGATCTACCTCAACAACACCCAAAAACAGATTCCTCCAAAGTCGGAATGACAAAATCCAATTATGCCTACTTGATATAAAACTTGCCATCCACAATGCATACTTGTCATCCAGAGCGCATGCAAAGGATCTACCTCAACAAACCCCATTAACAGATTCCTCCAAAGTCGGAATGACAAATGAACTGACTATCTCAATTCTTCATTTAACACACTCATCATCCAAAGCATACTGTCATCCAGAGTGTACTTGTCATCCAGAGCGCGAGCGAAGGATCTACCTCAACAAACCCCATTAACAGATTCCTCCGAAGTCGGAATGACAAAAAAAGCTTGCTTCGAAAGAATGAGCGCTTACTAAAAATCGTGATAAATATTTCTAAACGAACTTCTTAAGCCTATAGTAAATAAACTGGTTTTGTTGATACCAATATCATTGCGCTCCTGCCTTAAGGTTCCGGCAACCTCAATACGCAAATTGTATTTCGGGTTTAGCAAATATCCAACCTGGCCTTTTACATAATATAAATCAGTTGCAATACCTTGCCCTACATGGCTTCCATAATCAACGGCTCTGGTCGTATAATCCTTAAAAATATCTCCACCATAGTTCATCCCTTCAGGGTCCAAACCATATCTTGAGTAAAGGGCTTGCCCCTGAAAATCAAATCTCTTGTAGCTATAATTCAATATCCCCAAAAACTCTCTGAAATTTGCCCCGTATGGATGCGCTAAAGGCTGATTATAGTTAGAGTAATTAGATAACCTGTTAAAGTGCGCATAAGTGTATGGCCGGGCTGTATTAAACTCAGCTAAGTAATTTAAACCTTGTACCTTGAATAAATCTGCACCACGGATACCAAACTGAATGGCCCATTTGTTAGCCCAGTAGCCATTTCCTTTAAAGAACTCTTTCGCGGTAAATTCATCAAACATAAACTGACCATACAGACTGCTCTTTTTAAAGATTTCATATTTCAGGTTGAATCCCAAACGCATTTTATCCGGAGAAGAAGTATTGGTATTCTCTACCGGACGCAAGAAAATAAAAGGATGAATATAGTTAAAATCAAATCCACGTTTACCCTCTACTTCAGCATCAGCCCAGGTTACGGCCTGAAAGAAACCTACAGAAAATCTTTTGGTTGCATTCCAATCTACATAATGTGCCGCCATCCATTTGCCTCTGTCACCTAACCGGCGATCAGTAGCTAACTTTTCTGCCCCGGGATCCAGCATATACGCAAATATGGTTTGGTATTGCACACTACCTAAAGTAGCTCTTGCCCTAAAGAAAGAATAATTAGAAGAAACATCAGAAAGCAACATCGAACGATAACCATCGCCAATAAAGTTCTTATCGTATCCCAATGCAAAGTTTAAATGTTTATTAGGTGTATAAGAGAGCAAAGCGGTTACATACGACCAATCCTGCGTATTTGTTGCCAGTTTGCCATAACCTTGTCCAGGAACAACCTGATTTTTAACAATGTAATTATTAACGTAATCAGCAAACCTGCCTTGATTTTCGTAACCATTCAAATAGAACGAAAATTGTTTACCTACATTTCCACCAACCTGAAAACCACGGGTATTTAGCCAGGTAGTTCTGTCGCCACTTAAGTCGCGGCCAATCTGAAAATCAGGAAGAAAATCTGCGTACACATCATAATCCTCTCCTTTAAACTGTAATAAATGCTCCTGAAATAATTTACGGTGAACCCAGCTTCTGCGGTTTAAGCTATCCGTACCATAATTCATCAACGAATCATAACGGCTGTTTAAAGCCTGGTCATCTGAATAAAATCCTTTTATTGAAGAATGAAATTTTGAATTCTGATCATAAACCGAAGAATTAAATTTCTGATAGAACTGATAATCGTAAGGAATAATCCGGTTTGGGGTAGGATCCTGAGCCTTTACCGCAAAGCCAGTACCGGCTAGCAAGGCTAACAAAAGATATTTTCTCATCTAAAAATTAGTCGTTTATTACTTTATCCAATTCCTCAAAAACGGAGTTTTTACTCTTAAATTCAGGAACCAGTTTTTTCATATGGATAACTACCTCGCGATCACTTCCTGATCTGGCAGATTCTATTAAATTGTATATTTTCTTTTCAATTTCTTCAAACACGTACTCCCTAACCTTACCAATCATGATCTTTTCATGGTGTGTAGGCATGGTGTTTTCGTTATCATTTAAAAGCTCTTCATAAAGCTTTTCACCCGGGCGCAGACCTGAAAATTCAATCTTAATATCAATGTTGGGCTCCAAGCCCGACAATCTGATCATTTTCTTAGCCAGCTCGATAATCTTAACCGATTTGCCCATATCGAAAACAAAGATCTCTCCTCCTTTACCCATACAGCCAGCTTCCAGCACCAATCTACAGGCTTCAGGAATGGTCATGAAGTAGCGGGTAATCTCTGGATGGGTTACTGTAATCGGACCACCTTTTTCAATTTGTTGTTTGAAGCGAGGGATCACCGAACCATTAGATCCTAAAACGTTACCGAAACGTGTGGTAATGAATTTTGTGATCGGTTTTACTTCCTGTTCATTAATATAGCTTAATCCGTTGCTGAAGATGAAACCATCGGTACTTAAAGATCTGTTTAAGGATTGTACATAAATCTCAGCTACGCGTTTTGAAGCCCCCATCACATTGGTAGGGTTAACCGCCTTATCGGTAGAGATCATTACAAATTTCTGCACCCCAAATCTAACCGATAAATCTGCAATTAATTTGGTACCGCCTACATTCGTTCTTATGGCCTCTGCAGGATTGTTCTCCATTAAAGGTACGTGCTTATAAGCCGCAGCATGGTAAACGTAGTGAGGTTTATACGTATCAAACAATTTCTCCATCCGTTGCACATCACGCACATCACCAATAAAGGCTACAAAGTTTTGCTGGTTGTTGTGTTCCTGAAGCTCCAGGTGTATTTCGTGCAGGGCACTTTCCGATTGATCACATAAAATGATCAGCCCTACTTCAAATTTCATTAACTGTCTTACAATCTCACTACCAATAGACCCCGCAGCACCAGTAATCAGGATACGTTTTTTACGCAACATATTACCAATACCTTCAATATCAATCTGAATAGATTTACGGTTAAGCAAATCTTCGATATTTAATTTCTGGATCTGAGCAGATTGAAGTTTTCCGTTTTCCCAAACATCAGGAGGTGGAATATTTAAAATTTTAATATCGTTCTCTAAACAAAGGTCAACTACCTGATCCTTACGATCATCGGGAATGGTATAAGACGCAAAAATAATTTCATCCAATTCATGCTCTGCAACCAGGTTAGGTAATGTTCCTGCATCTAAAATCCTGATCCCATCAATCGCTTTACCTACTTTTCTGATGTCATCATCAATAAAAGCAACAATTTTTTTATTGAAACTCCCATCATGATCAAAAGTTCGTTTTGTAGCTAAACCAGCCTCTCCTGCACCATAGATAATTACTTTCTTAATATCCAGATTAAGATTCTTCACATACATGAAGAAGTATTTAATCAAAATCCGGTAGGTAATGAGCAGCAAAAAGCTAGTTAAACCATTGGTAATTAAAATGGCTACAGATATTAAACTTGCTTTAAAAAAGGTAATGTAAATGATATTCAGAAGAAAGAATGTGCCGTTGCTGATAATTACTGAAAATAAGATACGAAAAGAATCCTGCGCACTGGTATACCTGATAATTCCGGTATAAGTTTTAATCTGAAAAAATACGGCAACATTAATTAAGCCTAAAATCAAAAGATTTCTGGCCAGTTCAGGCAAATCTACTGCCGCCAGGTACAAATTATGTCTCAGCGCGTAGGCAAAAATAAGCGACATCGCACAAATACAGAGATCCAGCACGAATATCAACCAACGGGGTACTATATTAATTTGAGTAAACAAGGTTCAATAGGGTAAAATTTGCTAAAGATAAGTTTTTTAATCAGCAATAGGTAACATTTCTATGATGAAGAAGAAAAATCCACAGAGATAGACCAGTCTTCTTCGAAGATACCCGGAATGCTAATCAAACGTTCTACAGCGGTACAAGCTGCAATGGTTACTCCCGACCCTATCTTTGCTCCTCCGCCAACATAGGCATTCGGGTAAATACTACTAAAATCAGCGAGAACAGCATCATGATCAATGGTTACATTCGCATTTACAATCACGTGCGCACCTAAAACTACTCCGGTTTGCACAACTGCCCCGGCTAAAATCACAGTACCCGGCCCAATCTTTACATCTGGTGCTACTACAGCTTTAGGATGAACAAAAATACCAAATTGATGTTGTACACGAGCAGCAATGGCCCTTCTGATCTCGTTATTACCGATGCCAATCAAAACTTCAGCATCAGGAAAAGATTTAGCACTATATTGTACAATGGGAAGCCCGTTCAGCACAGGCTGTGTTATGCGGTCATCAAAATAACCCAGTATGGGTGGAGCGCTTAAATTTAAGCCGGCAGCCAATACCCTGGCGTGCCCTCCTGTTCCATAAATTATTCTATCAGCCATCACTTAACTTTAAGTTAAACAGGTGTTCTTTGCCTTCAACCTTCAACCGTATAGCAACAAAAACAACCAGACACAGCATCAACAATAATAATGCCGATAACAAACTGGCCTGAATAACAAAAAGAATTAACAAATTAATAATGAGCTGTACGAGCAAATAAAGTCCAACAACAGCCAATTGAGGCCATTTTTTTTCGTTAGCCAAATATTGATAAAAATGTGATCGGTGCGCTTTAAAAATGTTTTCCTTCCGCATCACCCTGAAGAATATCGTAGTCACCGTATCTAAACCATAAATCAACAAGAACAGGATGTAAATAGGGTTCTGTGTTTTAAAAATCAACTGTCCCAAAAGGAATACAATGATGAAAGCAATGCTCACACTCCCGACATCACCGGCAAAGCATTTGGCTTTTTTTCTAAAGTTGAAGAAATTGAAAATCAGCACCGATATTATCACGGTAAGCAATAACTCAACGGAAGTAAAGTCGATAATACATTGATCGATATAAAACAGCGTAGCCAACAATAACAGGCTGTATCCTCCCGTAATGCCGTTAATACCATCCATAAAGTTGTAAGCGTTAATGGTTCCGATTACCACAACAGCACCAATTGCTGTAAAGTACCAGGGAAAATAAATCACATCCAATTGAGTGAAAAGCAGCATTACCGATAAGCCATGGACAATCAAGCGCACTTTGTTATTCAGGGTGTGCATGTCATCTAAAAAGCTAATTAAAGCAATCAGGAATAACCCAATACTGAAAAAGAGATAATTAAAACCAAAAAGAAAAAAAGCCAGTAACCCCGCTATGCCAAAAATAATGCCCCCACCACGAATGGTAACTGTGGAATGAGAGCTCCGATGGTTCGGCTGATCGATGATATTATAATGATCGGCAATTTTGAAATAGACTAACTCTGTCACAAACAAAATAACGAGCAAAAATAATGCGTAAAGAACAGACATAGGGTTTTATTTTAATGTTGCGAAGATAAGGATAACTATGCAATACATTCAAATCCCAATCTCTATTTTGGATTAGCTTAAGAAAGATTTAGCTGTTAAGGCCAAACCTTCTCGTGTTTTCAGTGGTAAATCTTCTCCTATTGCAGCTTTCAGTTTTTGATTACGCACCACATAATTTTCGGTAAGCTTATTTAGTTTCTCTGTGTTAAGCGGCAGGTGCAGCACATTTCCCATCTTGGCTATAAACTTTATTATCAGTTTTGAAACATGCCAAAGGTTTGCTTTTTGTCCATTGGATTCTGCCAAGATGGATACCACATCGTTTGTGGACAACGCCTCGTCATCTGCCACCTGATAAATACCAGATTCTACATCTTTTTCGATCAGCTTCTGAATAACAAAACATAAATTTTCGACGCTTAAAAATGATCTTTTATTCTCAAAACTTGCAAGGGGATAAGGAATTCCTTTCTTAACGATTTGGTAAAGTAAATTTAAGTTCCCCTTATTACCAGGGCCATGGATCATGCAAGGACGAAGGATATAAAACTGCTTACCTGTTGGGAGCGGTTGTGCCTGGATATATTCCTCCGCCATCAGTTTAGATTTACCATAGTCCGTTTGAGGACTTGGAACCATATCTTCAGTCAGTATTCCGTCTACTGAATCCGCAGCCGCCTTTACGGAGCTTACAAATATAAATTTTTTAGCATCTGACCTCAAAAACGCATCATAAAGATTTTTGGTTAGCTCATAATTAACTTCGTAATATTCCTCCGGATTTGACGCTTTTTTAAGATCATGAGCTTTTCCTGCAAGGTGAATAACACAATCGAATTTATGAGCAATATCAAAACAGTATTCTCCTCGGCCTACCGTACTGATTCCAAATTCCCCCTCGAGATAAGGGATCAAGTTTCTCCCAACGAAACCAGTTGCCCCTGTAATTATGATATTCATTATCAGCTTTTTATTAATTGTTCAATTTTACCCCAAATAAGTAACTGATTAAAATTTTCTATCACAAATTCTCTTCCATTCTCTCCATGTCTTTGTGCTTGTTGAGGATTATCCAAATAATAGGATATATTCTCAGCAATTGATTTTGGATCAAGGTGTGTAAAAAGCCCTGTTTTGTCTGGCAGAATAGAATCACGACAACCTGTTACTTGGGTTGTTATAACAGGTAACCCCATAGCTGAAGCCTCTAGCACAACAGTAGGAAAGCCTTCCCTGCGAGAAGGTAGTATAAAAATATCCATCAATGCGTAATAGCTAACAACATCTTTTATTAACCCTGTGTGTATAATCGATGAATCTTCAGCAATTGTATTTTTAGTTACGTCATCAATAGAATCACGTTCTTCAAAAGGCCCAGCCAAGAGCAGCTTGACATTTGAGTATTTTTTACTAATATGTTGCCATGCTTTGACTAATTCAACAATGCCTTTATCATTAACTAATCTTCCAACAAAACCTATTACCTTATCAGCTTCATTCAATTGATATTTATCCTTCAATCCCTGAAGCACCTCTTGATCAACAAGTTCTCTATTAAAAGTACCAATTGCATCTAGCCCATTGCAAGTTCCTCTGTTAAGTATTAGGTTTTTATTTGGATTACTCAACTTCTCCTGTTTTGATATCTCCAACACAGATGGACTAACACAAACAACCCGAGTTGATAAAAAGCCTGTAAAACGTTCTATTGTTTTCAGTATCATACGTCTGATTCCCAATGAGGTTTCGTAAACGAGACCATGTCGAAAATAGATGCGTTTTGGAGTTCTACTTAAATATCCTGCTAACATACCAATCAAGGCCCCTTTAGGGGTATGTCCTATAATTACATCGATCTTTTCATCTCTTATAACTTTAGTTAAAAATGATATAGCCTTAATATCTTCAAATATGCTAATTTGTCGCAGGATAGGTACACTAATAGGCACAAAATCCTTTTCTATTGCATATTCGTTAAGATGTTCTGATGGGCTACAAGCAATAAATAGATCTACTCCTTTGCGCCTAAGGTAGTCTATTTGATCTCCTAAATAATAAGGTATTACAAAGGAAATATTAACAACGTGTAAAACTTTCAAAATATAAATCTTTTTAAGATAATACCGTTTTCCATTTCATCATAATTATATCCTTCGAGAACGCTTTTAGCTTATGTTCTACAGCCAGTTCAAAAGTTTCAGATTTACCGTCATTTATATTCATAATAGCTTTAGCAAAACATTTGATATCACCAGGTAAACATACGTAACCGTTTTTGCCATTATCAATTATTTCGGGGATGCCCCCTACTTTAGTAGAAACTACCGGTTTACTAAATGCCATTGCTTCCAAAATAACCGTGGGCATACCTTCAAGATAACTTGGCAATATAAAAACATCTATCTTATTGAAAAAAAACCTTTTATCATCTATATAGCCCAGATACTCAAATCTTTCCGATAAACCATTCCTGTCTATTTGAATTTGTAAAGCTCCGTCCAATTTATCCATCCCTGCATAGATAAACTTATGCTTTATGCCTAAACTATCTAACTCTTTTGATAAATCGATCAAATCAAAATACCCTTTTTCCTTCGTGATATTCGCCAGCACACCAATTCTCAAAACATCGGACTTAACTTGTTCGATATCAGCTTCAAAGTTCCTTGGTGGTTCGTAAAAATTATATATCACCTCAATTTTATCCCCATCAATCCTTTCTCTTTTTTGGAAAACCTCTTTTCCTGCAATACTGTTAGAAACCCATAAATCGACAGAAGATTTGGTTATCCTATCCAAAGCTGTATGGTACCATTTCCTCCAATCATCTGTACTGCGAATATTTGAAATGATCTTTTTTACTCCTAACCTTTTAGAAATAAGCCTCGAACCAATTTCTGCTCTAAGACCAAAATTAAGCACAACATCTATTTGGTTTTTTTTGATGAATGACTTATATGCTTTGTAAAATGCTTTTGGACTTCGATAAAACAACCCTGTTTCAAGATGATCGGTTAATTCAAAATCCACTAATTGAAGCAAAGGCCCATCATTAACAAGGTAACACCAACAAACTCGATAACCATCTTTAGACAACTCACGAGAAATCTTTAGAATATTGGTTTCGGCTCCTCCTACAACCGTGCTAGAAAAAAAAAATAGAATATTGGCCATTATTTAATTACGATATTACTTGCCTTAACCATATATCTTAACTCCGGTTTAGTATTTATTATTTCTAATTTAGGGTTACCTGTTATTGCCTTAATGATAGGTTGCCTATTTGGCGTGTTGTTACTCATATTGTTAATAAATATCCTAGCATTTCCACCGCTATAAGTACTCAAATCTGCATTATTGGTGTTTCTATTATAAAGTTTATGAAATGGAATTTTCCCCTTGTAATTAGTAACACAGTTTTTAAATCTAAATATAGGGAAGTCTCCAGAAGTATTAATGGAGCTTTCCCACATAAATCCAGCATCGTTTACTCCATCTTTACTGCTTTCAATTAAATCTACAGTACAATTAATGAATTCAAAACTATCATTTTTCTCTCGTGCAAATGCAGTAAAGCCCTGTGTTGAATTAACAGCCGCACAATTTTCGAGTTTGATCCTAACTGTATTTCCTGAAGAAGATATTCGAAATCCGACGGGATTATTAACACTTTTAGAAGAAAAGATTGAAAAGTTAGCAATCTGGCTTACATCAAGTAGATGCGACTGGATACCAGATGTCAAAACGAAGCCGTAATGAGTATTATCTTGTGAAATGCTGTTTTTGATGTGTACATCGGCCGATAATTCAGCCCAAAACCCAGCATTAAATTCTGTTCCACCATGTATAATTGAGGCATCATGACCATATCTAGCACTACACTGATTGAATACAATTTTCCTTGAGTTCTTTTCTGCTACGAATCCAATTCTGGTGTAGTCATTTGCTTGAACATTAAAAACTGTTATATTTATAGAGCTTTCAATATAAATACCATCTCCATAGGGCCCGTTCATATTTTTAACCGAGCACGCTGTAACTTGGAGGTCTTTACATAACTCAATTCTTAAACCAGCAGATGGTGAGTTAACAAATATTGAATTGCTAATGTTTACACTCGAGCTGTTGTAGATAAATAATGGGATCGAACCACCGGATGGTTTTTCGTTGCTTCCATTAACATTTCCATCAAAAATAATGTTTCTAATATTTATTCCTCTTTTATCCCTGATGGTGCAAAAGTCATAAATGCTTCCCCCATTACTCAAATTTTTAATTCTTGTTTTACCTTTGACTCCGATGAGATCTCCTTTGATATTAAAAGATCGAACCATATAGATGCCATCTGGGAAAAACAATGGTTTTTTTAGCATCACTGCACTTTCCATTGCTCTATTTATTGCATAAGAGTCGTCAGTTTTACCATCACCTTTAGCACCAAATTTTTTCACATCCAAAGAAGCTAACGATTGACATGAGCAATGTATAGATAACATCAATTGTATGCAAACCAAAAACTGAACTAAATAGTTAAACCTCATTCTTTTTAACATAGTTTTCAATACGCCTGACATAATTACCAATCGTATTGTTGTTAATATATTGATCAAAGATGCTTCTATTATTTATATTTCTATCTTTTAGTGACCTGCCAATAGAACTTTTTAGGGCATGGGCATCTTCAACACTGCAAGTGATTAGGCCCTCAATCTCACTAATTCCCTGAGCGCACGTGGTAGATACTACCGCATTGTTTACCATCATCATTTGCAGCAAAACATTTGGAAATCCCTCAATTCTAGACGACACAACACAGGTTTCCGCGAATCGGAAATAACTATACACATCCTCTTTCCACCCTGCCAAATGAACTTTATCTTTTATTCCTAGTCTTAAAATTTGATTTTCAAGCTCCGTTCGTTTTGGTCCTTCCCCTAAAATAACAAGGTGTAAATTGGGCCATTCTTCATTTAGACTATGAAAAACGTCTATTAGTATATCAAAGCCTTTTTCACTAATAAGTCGTCCGGCCGAAACCAAGTAAGGTTTCTTTGGAAGTGGATTTAAAAAAGAATAGTTTTTATTCAGTAAGGTTACAGGATTATTTAAAACCTTGATTTTATGAGAATTAATCTTTGGTTTATTCGCTACTAACTGCGCTTTCATCATCTCTGTTTGGCATATCACAAGATCTGCATTGCCATATCCAATATCATAAGCTATACTAAACAATTTAAGCTTATACCCCTTAAACCGGTCAAAAATTAATGTGGACTCTCTAACTACATGTTTCTCAATTCTTATTAACCTGCATTTTCTTAGTAAGGAAACATATGCATTAAGGTGAACATGAGATGAATAAGTCATATCAAAATTATAATGACCTAAATTAGTGAGAGTTGAAAAAAGCAACTTGAGCGCACCAACTGACTCACGATGGGACTCAAAGTAAATTAAATTAATCTTATAGGGAACAATCTTAGCTTTTAGTTTATCTATTGAAACGCTCGTTAAGGAAATGATACTTACTTCGTGCCCTTCAACAGAATAATAGATTGCTATTTGAAGCAAAACCTGTTCGGCACCCCCCAGATTTCCAGAGGGTAAAAAGATTGCCACCTTCATAAATTATTGCTGTTTGCGTAAATAATCTTTATAAGTGTTAGAGACCACCTCAAGCACTCGTTCCTTGTATGATTTACTAAAGTCTATATCTCTATGACTAATGCAATCATTTAAAGATTTGTGTTTAAAATCTTCAAAATCGCCAATAATCTTTGCCGGAACGCCTGCCACTATCGATCCCGATGGAACAGATTTAGTTACTACACTTCCTGCCGCTATAATAACCTTATCGTCAATTTTAACTCCCGGCATAATGATAGAATTAATTCCAATAAAAACATCATTTCCTATTTCTATAGGTTGATATTTATACCTTCTTCCTTTATCATCCCTAAACAGACATAGAGATCCATCATGTGTAAGAAAGTGCACGTTAGCAGTCACTGTAACTCTATCGCCAATAGTAATTAGAAAAGGGTCGCTCCCAAAATGCCTTGTATAAATTCTACAGTTATCCCCCACTACTACTCCAATGCGGCGAGCATAGGCAACCCCGCCCTTAGTCCAAAATGAAATTAGGTCTAAAACTCTTTTTATCATATATATTTTTTTCTTGAATTTAGCCAATTAATCAAAATCAATACTTTCCAAATTCTCGGTGTATGATCCCATTTGCCCTCCATATGATCATTGAGTAGTTCTTTAAATGGCTCGTAATTTATTATCTTAAGTTTTTCGATATTTTCCTTGGTCAATACTTCTAAAACATATTCTTTTAATACGCCTCTAAACCAGATGCCTAACGGCATGCTAAAACCAGTTTTTTTTCGATCAAATATTTCTTTAGGTAAATAATCGTACAGAACTTCCTTTAGAATATGCTTTTTACTACCAAAATCGCTATATTTATAGTTGGTTGGGATTTTCCTCGCAAACTCTACGATCCGATAATCCAACAATGGAGAGCGTACTTCAAGAGAGAATGCCATACTCGCCCGCTCAACTTTTGTTATGCAATCTCCATTCAAGAAAGTTTTAGTGTCGAAATCAGAGATTGCTTCAAGTAAATCTTTACGTGGGTTCATTAAATAATCAACATAGGATGGATCTTGTTCAGTCTCTAAAACCCAATCTGTATTTAATGTATTGTAAAATGAAAGATATAATGCTCTAACATCTTTTAATTTTAATGCCTTTCCAATTAGTTTGGCTCGATAAAATGGCAATTTAGTTAGAAAAAATGACATGGAAGTTCTGAGGAAAAAAGGAATGTTATAAATCTTACTTCTTCTTAGAATTATATCGTATATATTATATCCCATGAAAGTCTCATCACCGCCATCTCCAGAAAGTGCAACTGTTACTTCCTTTTTAGTATGCTTTGAAAGTAGTAAAGTAGGTATGGCTGAAGAATCAGCAAATGGTTCATCATAATAATCGCTAAAATTCTTAATCAGCTCAATCCCTTCAGAATATGAGCACTCTATTTCAGTGTGATTTGTTCCAAGCTTCGTGGCTACTTCTTTCGCATATACGCTTTCGTCAAAACCTTTTTCGTTAAACTTAACAGAAAACGTTTTGACTGGTTGAGCACTATTTTTCTGGGCCATAGCTGCAACTAACGACGAATCAATACCTCCTGAAAGAAAAATCCCCAATGGTACATCTGCTATCATCCTTCTATCAACGGCATCTTGCAGCAAAACCTTTAAATCTTCTTTAGCCTTATCGAAAGAAGTGTATTTGATATCGTTTACTTTAGGAAGATCCCAATATAAAGAAGTATGAAATATTTTATTTCCTAAATCATAGGTAAAAGCTGTTGCAGAAGGCAACTTGTAAACTTTTTTGTATGGTGTTTTAGGCTCTGGGATATAGTTCCAATAAAGATACTTGGTTAATGATTCATTATCTAATTCAAAATCGTTACCTATCTCCAACGCTGATAGTTTACTTGCAAATTCAAATCCCTCCTCGCTGAGATGATAGTAAAATGGTTTCTTCCCCATTCTATCTCTAGCGCCAAATAAAATATTCTTTGTTGGGTCATAGATAACAAAGGCGAACATACCATTTAAGTAGTTAACACAGTCTTGTCCGTATTCCAAAAAGGCAGCGCACACAACTTCAGTATCAGAAGTCGTTTTAAAAGAATATCCCTTTTTCAGCAAATCGTCTTTTAGCTCAAGAAAGTTATAGATCTCCCCATTAAATACAATCGAAACATGCTCATAAACGAATGGCTGATTAGATCTACTATCCAAATCAACTATTGCAAGCCTGTTATGACCAAAAACAATACCTTGCCCCACTTCGAAATAAGTACTGTAGTCGGGGCCCCGTTGATGCATTGTCTGTAGTTTTCTTTCAAAAACATCAGATTCCTTATATTTTATTGATGTTCCAAATATTCCGCACATATTTTTTAGGGTGTTTAATTAAAATTTTGAGCACTTCAAAAATTGACAATGCTTGTAGTAAAGTAATAAAATAAAGTAATATTATTCGATGTCGCGGACCTTGCAATTCAGCAAATGAACCATAAAAGACGCAAAGCAATAATGAAAGAATTAGCAATGGCATAAGCGACAAAAAATATCTCTTTAAGAAAAGATAAAAGCCGTAAAACAACAAAGGTAAAAAAAACCAGTGCAAGAGAGAGCTCATTAGTAAAAAAGAGTAGTTTTCTTCGATAGTAAGAGGGAAAGGGGTTAAGATAAATCGTATAAAACCTACTACAACATTTGTTGTACCTCCTATATCTGCAAGAGAACTTGAAAATAACCTGATAAAAGTAATATAAAAAGCTATTGGTAATAAAATCAATATCAAAAACCTGATAGACAACCTAAGCCACCTTGACTTAATCCGATACATTTGCAACACTATAAAATAGATAATACCTGTGACAACAAGGAAATAAACCATATAAAAACGGAAGAAAAGTAGAACGCCCGCGATTAAAAATAAACTTATAGCCGGAATCAGAATTTTGTTCTTATATCTTAACTGTATCAGACAATTTAAAGCCCACACGGTAAAGAATAAAACTAATATGTCTTTCAGATTTATGAAGCTAGACCAAGTGACTAAATCCCAGTGTAAAGAAAAGAAAACCAGAAAAAACATAGCGAATTTTTTTTCGATCCCAACCATTAATAATGTTTTGTAAAGGATGATAGCAGTAACTACCGAGAAAAAAATATTCAAAAGTACTGGCGAGTAATAATGTTGCCCGAACAAGAAAAAAGAAAGAAAATTATAAATATAATACCCGAAATGGGTACCTCCGGCGAGTGAAGCAATGTAAGCAATATTTTCGAAACTAAATAAGTAAGCTACAGATCCCTTTGACTGTTCGAAAATGACTTTTGATTGATCATAATATGTTTGATCATCAAGTAGAACAATAGGACTAAAATTACTCCAGATTAAGAAATAAACCGCGCAGATCAAATATTTGGTAACAGAAATAATAAATGAATATGAAAGCCTTTTTGTGTTGATATATAAGATGACTGTAGAAAACAAACACATCATTATTGTACTAACTATAAAAGGTATCACTTCTTCTATCTCTCTCATTTTACTATGCTACTTACGACCTGCAACCATTGAGTACTAATTTTACTTGTATTGTACCGTTCCGCATCTGAACTAGCAGCTTGAGAATATTTTGTAACAAGTCCTTCGTCTAAAATCAATTTGTTTAAACTAGCTGTTAATGCTTCTGCATCTCCCATTTCAAAGAGTATACCATTTATCTCATGCTTGATAATTTCAGAAGGTCCATAATCACAGTTAGATGCCACCACAGCACAGCCTCTTGCCATGGCTTCAAGTATAGCGTTAGGAAACCCTTCAAACCTTGAAGGTAAAACAAATATTTTTGCTTTACTATAATAATTAATTACATCTGTCTTCCGTCCCAGTAACTCAATCTTTCCTACGAGTCCATTTTCTGCTATAAAGTGCCGATAATCATTCATGAGAGGTCCATCACCAACTATAACAATCTTCCAATTCTCCAAACAAGAATTAACAGCTGCTTTTAACAAGATGTCATGCCCTTTTTCTACAGAAAGTCTTCCTACAGAAAGAATGATATTCTCTTTTTGTAAGGTATCTAAATTCTCGAGAAAAGAAGGCTCCAACGGGTTTGGGATCACTTCTTTTCTAGGAAGTATGATATTCATTTTTTCAAATGATCGTGCAACAGCCTTAGTCTGTAGAACAATGGCATTGGCCTTTTGGTATAAGCGTTTAAAACCAAAAAGCATCATTGCATTAAAATCATATTTCTCCGGATTTGATCGTTCAGAAATAATCACAGGTATCCCTAATAATTTACCTACAGTCGTGGCCATGAGATTATTTCTGTCAATAAAAGAAATAAGCACATCAGGCTTGTTTCTTTTTAAATGATTGAAGAGTTTTATGATTTGAGTAATCATATTTGTTTTCTGTAAGAAATTCCGTACGCCAATGCCGAGTTTCACATGCTTAACCAAATCATTTAAGGCATAGAAAGATTCTTCTTCTACTACAGTGTAGATAACTACTTCATGATTAAGTTTTGCAAAGTCGTTTGCAAGCGTTGTCATCACTCTTTCTGCGCCACCACTGCGCAGATGAAATATAAAGAATGCTATTTTCATAATTTCTGTTGAAATCTTTGTTTTATTACTGATAGCAATTGACGGCGATCTTCACTGGATAGAAATATAAAATAAGAAACAATTATAAAGCTTAATAAGATAACTAGCGCTATACTGAAATAATACATACTGCCAAAATTGAGCATAATTAAAGCCAAATAGTACCCTAAAAATAACATGAGCACCTTCTTCAAAACATTATACCGAAATGGATATAACCGGGTGCCAACAAAAGTAAAGATTAAAAAATTGAATAATGATGAAATTGCGAGTGCATTAGCCGCCCCAACTATTCCAAATCTGGGAGTTAAAAGTCTCAATACAACATATAGAAAGCAGATTGCTATTGGATATAGTATTAAATTCCAGTAGGTTTTCATTGACAGATCGATACCTACAGCACTAATCGACCTTAACATTTCAATTAAAAAATAAAAGCTTAGGGGAACAACTACAATCAAACCGGGCAGATATGCGGAAGTTGCCAAAGTAGTGATTATAAATGGTGCAAGGATTACCATAACCATAATAAGTAGCGAAATGATGATAATAATGCAATATGCGATCAAATTAAATAATTTCTCAGCACCTTCTTCCTTGTGTAAAGCAAGCATGAATGGCCCCATAGCAGTATTAATGCTCATAATTGGAATGGCTATTAAAGATGCGACGCGATAACCGATTCCGTAACTGGCAACATCTGCTAACCCCAAAAATTTATTGATCGTATAACGGTCTAATGAAGGTACCAATGCGGGGATAAACGCCACAATTAATAATGGAGCCCCATACTTTAGCATTGGAATCAATATTTTTTTGCCTATTTCTAAAACAAAATAATCTTTAATAAAGAAAATGGCAACACAGGCAAATACAATTGCAGGAACTACCTGCCCTAAAAATACCCCTAACAGTTTATCCTGACACCAGTAAATGGCAGCAATCATACCGATAAAATTGGATACAATAAACCCTGCAGACAATATTACATAATGTTTTCGCTTAAAAATCCAGATAAGGAGGTTCTGAGCATATCTAATAGGTGTAGAAAAAAATATGATACAAATTATCATATTCATATATGATTCTTGGACCGGATGATAACTATCTCCAAGATATGTTTTTAACAATGTTGTCTTAAAAAAGAACAGGAGGGTACAAATAATTATATTCAGTGAAAATTGCACACAAAAACCTCCGCTGATTATTTTTTTTCTTTCATTGTTATCCTCTGTGGCGTAGTAAAATCTAGCAACAGCACTATCCATCCCACAAATGATCAACGTGGCAGCGATACCTAATATAGGATTTAAGATATCCATACTTCCATATTGATCTTTACTTAACAACCTAGTCAAAATTGGCGTTAAAAAAAGTGAAAAAAACTTAGTGAATGCACTCAATCCACCAAATACGAAAGAATCTTTTAATAATAACCGAAACTTCCCTAAAGTAGTTGACGATTTCAGCTTTTGAATTTCCTCGCTCATTCTTTATACCGTTTTTTTTGTGATCCGAAATAATTTGGGGAATAATTATTCCTTAGATTCAACGGCATGTTTATCTTTAATCAATTTATCAATGATGGACAAAAATTTATTTAGTATATTCTTAGTATACCATTTTCTACCTTCAATCCCTTGTTGATGATAATACCCGGGGTTTTTAATATACGAGGTAATTCCAGCAGAAACCTGTTCAGCACTATCTGCATAGATAATGGGATGTAAAGTATTATAGTCATTAGTAAATTCCTCATCGATACGCTTTTGCATAATGGGTTTCCCCATTTGAAGAGCCTCGGTAGTTACACCATACAAATTAAAGCTATTATAGAGCTCTCCAACAACAAAGTCACATAGTGATATCCCCATCATTAACTCTTTACGATCTTGCTTAGGCATCCAATAAACATTTTCCTCTATCCCTAATTCTTTAATTAATGCTTTCGATTCGTCAACCTCATTACCATATTCCAGTGTAACAATGCAAGCTTTTATATTTGCATTTTGTTTGAGAAAATCAGCAAAACCTTTAAAAAGAATATTATTTCCTTTAAGTTCAAATTTATCTTGCGGATTCTTCCATGAATGTCTTGAATGATGAAATATTACCAAATCTTGTGCCGCTCTAATATCCAGGTATTTGTTATAGAACGAAAGGTTATTTAGCTCATTCGGGGTTATATTTTCATAAGTGGGCAGATGAACCATTGGTATAGACGTGTTAAATCTATCACCTTTGATTCTGAGAGATTTTGCCTTTTTCTCTACCCAATCAATCTGCTTTTCCATCATAAAGGAAACTGCATTTCGGATACCATTTCTTTGATGATACTGAAAATACAGCTTTTTGAACATATAAATTGGATTATAAGTGAACTCAAAAAAAGGATAGGTATAGATGTCAGATCCATAAGGAATAAACAAGTCTAATTTAATTCCTGCCTTAGAAAGAAATGCAGGAGTAGTTCCACACGCTATAATAAAGTCAAAATCATGTAATAGCGTTTTAATCTTATCCGTTGAGTAAGTTAGCAACTGGCCAGGAGATGTCCAATTTATGATATGAATTCGATTATCAAGAATATTCCCAAAGCTATCAGCCCTACCATCAAAATGTGAAGGATGCGTATTGTACTGAAACAAATGAGCATCGTATCCACTATCAATTAAATATTTACAAACAGAACTAAACATATTGTTCATATTGCAAATCAATGCAATACGAATATTACCATTGTGAATCATAGTACATTCAAGATAGACTGTTTATCCGGAAAGTTAACAAGTACCCCCATATCCTTTTTCTGATAAACGACCATACTTCCGACTGCAACAGCGGATGCACCTGCATTTTTTACTACTTCTCCAATATGTGAAACGTTTCCTGCGCCACCATTTGCTATCACAGGAACGCGTACTGAACCAGATACTAATTTAATAAGATCATTATCATATCCAGACCATGTTCCATCCTTATCCATGGAGGTAATGAGTAATTCACCTGCACCAAGCGCTTCTAACTCCTGTGCCCAGGCAACCACATCAATATCAACCTTTTTGGTTCCATCATTAATAAATACCTGGTATTTCCCCCAAAAATTTTTTTTTACATCAATTGATCCAATTACACTTTGATTGCCTGAGTGCTCTGCAATTTTCTTAACCAGATCTTTATCAGAGTAAGCTGCAGTATTT
Source organism: Pedobacter sp. (assembly GCF_965279535.1). Classification (NCBI taxonomy): domain Bacteria; kingdom Pseudomonadati; phylum Bacteroidota; class Sphingobacteriia; order Sphingobacteriales; family Sphingobacteriaceae; genus Pedobacter; species Pedobacter sp. The sequence goes on along the minus strand of NZ_OZ257244.1, from coordinate 3,358,472 downwards.
AAAACAACTTTCTCAAAACCCATGGCCAATATTTGTTGTGCAACTGCAGCTTTACTTATTCCGCCACCATATGCCAAAGGCATGAAACACTCGTCTGCAATTTCTTTCAGAATTTTAAAATTTGGTTCCCTACCCTCTATTGTTGCTCTAATATCTAGAAAGCATAGTTCATCAACCTCGAGTTCATTAAAAATCCTTACGGTATTGATAGGATCACCGATGTAGCCCTGATTACCAAACTTAACAGTTTTTACCAGGGATTCATCAATTAGTTGCAAACAGGGAATAATTCGCGTTCTTAACATTTACAATTGATTAAAATTTTTAAACAGATGCATACCGAAACGATGGCTCTTTTCGGGGTGAAATTGAGCTCCAAAAATATTATCCTTCACAATGGCAGAATCATAAGTAATACCATAATGGGTTTTCATCATTGAGTTTTTTTCATCCTTAACTTTAACAAAATAAGAATGAACAAAATAGAATCTGATCTCATCCTGATAATCTTTTGTTAACGGTGTTTCCTGGCTTATTTCTGCAATATTCCATCCCATATGTGGCACTTTAAGTCCATTATCAATTCTATGGCTGAAATCAAGCGTTTCGGCATCAATCCACCCTAAACCATCTAGTTCACCTTCTTCGCTATTGTTTGTTAATAGTTGCATGCCAAGGCATATTCCCAATACAGGAACTTTCTCTACCAAAGCTTTGTGGTCTAATACAGCTTTCAGCTCTCCTTCATTAATTTTCCTCATGGCTGTATCAAAGGCTCCAACGCCAGGAAGCAATATTTTCTCAGCCTTACTGATTTCATTAAGGTCGGAGGACACTTTTGCTGTAGCACCAACTTTTTTGAACATATTCAGGACAGATCCTAAATTGCCCATGCCATAATCGATAATGGTAATCATTACTTAATTGGGAAACAATATTTTAAATAAAAACTACGTGGTATAATATTCACTTTTGCTAAAAGGTAAAACATTGGTCTTAATCTTTCGAACCTTTTTTTATACGTTTTAAAATCTCTGAACGATCTCTGAGGTCCGTTCATAATTTTTACATATTCTTCATCGCTTATATTCAATCTTTTTTTAACATATTCCTCCAGACCTTCAGGTTCCTCAATAGGAGAATTATATTTCAATAAAGCCTCCTCTCTTGGCATACCACCTGTTCTGGCAAGTGCAGCCAATGCAAGGTTTCTCATGTCCATTTTGAATTTATGTGGTAAATATAAGGTATGTACATAGGCTGCGGAACGATTTTCGAGGTGATGGCCTCCATAATCCTCCCAACCGGTTTTCTCTTTCAATACCTTTTTGGCATCAGCCTTAGTATAATTAATATACCAAAGCGGTCTGATGTATTTCTGCCTGTAAAACAACGTCCATTTCATAAACTGAAAAAAGGTCATTAAAGGATAGGTTTTCATTTTTACTTTACCATATTTATCATGGATGCTTTTAACGTACATCCCATCAAAATAGTTCTTCCCAATAGGAGAAACACCTTCTTCCCTGAATGAATGACCCTCCAGAATATATTTTACGTTGTACTTAGCCGCAGCCTTCCTTAAGGTTTGAACAAAGCCCAAGTCAGTAGAAGCGTCAAATTCCGGAACACCAGCCAATAAAAATGATCTAAAAATATCGTCAGCCTCTTTATTATCCACTACATAAGTATACAGGTCTACATTAAGAGTAGAGGTTACCTTTCGAATATTTTCAGTTGCAATTGCCGAATTCCAGGTATTATCATAATGCACAGCTAGCGGCCTTAAGCCCCATTCTAATGCTTTTATTAACAGATATGATGAATCAGTTCCACCACTTACCCCAACAATACAGTCGTATTTTTTATTCTTACTCTCTTCTTTGATCTGAGCAAAAATCTTTTGCAATTCTGCCTCTCCCTCTGGAGTTCCAGTTTTAAAAGTTTCTTCTAATCCTGTTACCTGATGGCAATAATTACAGACTCCCTCTTCATCAAAACTGATATTGGGTACCCTAGAGTCATATATACATCGACTGCAGATTTGAAAGTTGTCTTTCATGCTAATGTTATTAATTTATTTTATTTCAGCTACAGGCTGAAGATATTTTTTTAATGTACTAATTACTATGTTAATTTCTGCATCTTCCATCGGAACATACAGCGGGATAATAATGGATCTATCTGCTGCCATTTCTGATACCGGAAGTTGAACCGAAGCATATTCCGTTTTGTAAGCGGTTTCGCGGTGAATATTCATCACCCCTCTGCGGGTCGCAATACCATCAGCCAGCATTCTGGACATTAATTCGTTTCTTTCAATTGGAGCATCCTCCTTTAAGAAGATAGAAAATGACTGATAGTTACTAAAGTAACCATCTTCTTCAAATGGAAGCCTGACACACTCTATTTCTTTTAACTCCTGGAAAAATTTATCAGCAATTTTCCTTCGTTCTGAAACAATCCAGTCTAATTTATTCAATTGATTAATTCCAATTGCTGCCTGAATATCGGTTAGTCTATAATTAAATCCCACTTCAAGGTGATCTTCATAAACAACAGTTTTAGACTCGTGTCTAATTCTATCATTGATAGACATACCATGTTGTCTTAATAACTTTAACCGCTCATAGAAATCTTCTCTATTTGTCGTTATCATTCCACCATCACCTGTTGAGATAACCTTTCTGGGATGGAAAGAAAAACAAACCAAGTTTGAATGACTTCCTATTTTCGCATCATGATAAGAAGAGCCAATTGCACATGCGGCATCCTCGATTAATTCCAAACTATATTTATTGCATAAGGTTTTGAAAGCATCAATATCAGCGGGCATTCCAATCTGATGAACCAGCAAAATGGCTTTTGTTTTAGGGGTAATTTTGCTTTCAGCATCAGCTACATCCAGGTTATAAGTTTCTGGATTAACTTCTGCAAAAACAGGAGTTGCACCAACATATTTAATACTATTAGCAGTAGCAATATAAGTCATTGACGGGCAAATTACTTCATCTCCAGGACCTATACCCGCAACAATCATAGATAAATGCAACGCGGTTGTACAGTTAGAAACTGCCACAGCAAACTTTGAGCCTACATAATCAGCAAATTGTGTTTCAAATTCTGCAACACGCGGTCCCTGAGTAATCCAGCCCGTCAAAATAGTATCATAAGCAGCTTGTGCTTCATCCTTTGTTATATAAGGTTTTGCTATAGGAATCATATTATTGCCAATTAGTGTCTTGAACTTCTGATAGTAGATTTTTTTGTGCTGATAGCTCTTTGTAATAGTTAATCGTTTCGGCTAATCCTGCCTCGAAAGAATATTGAGGCACAAAATTAACCATTTGTTTGAATTTGGAGTTATCCACCCATAAACGAGGTACATCAGCAGGTCTATCAGGTAAAAATTTAATTCCAAGATCCTTTTTATCCATTCCAATAAGTAATTTTTCCAGCAAATCTTTCATCGCTATTTCTTTACCAGTTCCAATGTTAAGCGTTACACCGGTTAATTCATTTCTAAGAGGAATTAAAGAAGCCAAAGTAGCAGCTGTATCTTTCACGAAATAAAAGTCTCGGGTTACATCGCCTTTTCCAAAAACTATGGGTTGCTCATCATTGAGAATTCGCACAATTGATCTAGGAATTACTTCTCCTGCATCGCCCTCATAATGAGCTCTGGGGCCATAATTATTAAATATTCTTAGCACTGTAGAGTTAAGTGCAAAACACTCTCTATATGAATGTGCATAGTGCTCTCCCACAAGTTTTGAAGATCCGTATACCGTAAGCGGAATTGTTGCTGCATTTTCATCGATAGGGAAACTGGTAGTTCTACCGTAAATTTCAGAAGTAGAAATATAGAAAAAGTGCTTTATAGCATTGCTTCTTGCAGCCTCAAGCATGTTCAGCGTTCCCTCAGCATTAACACGATGATTTTCAAAAGGACTATGCAATGAGTGTCTTACACCTAAACAAGCCAAATGAAAAACGAAATCAACATTCTTGCATGCCTGGTCACAATCAGTTTTAGACAGGATATCTCCTTCAATGAACCTGAATTTATCATTTTTAGTTGCTTCATTGAGATTTTGTAAATTACCATTAACAAGGTTATCTATCACTACAACTTCGTTTCCAAGAGACAATAAATAATCCGTTAAATGCGACCCAATAAAGCCGGCTCCACCAGTTACTAAAATTTTATACCCGCTTATTTCATTCATAATCAATATTTAAAAATTATTTACTTTATTTTTATTTAAGGATAATATTGCCTTGCTTTCCCAATTCAATTCTGAAAGGATATTCATTACTGCAAAATTATCATATTTTGTTCGTACAAATTTGAAAATCTTTTTTTCGGTGTCGAAGATTCCCCAAGAAGGCATAGGATTTCCATCTCTGGGTTGCCCAACCGATCCTGGATTAAATATTACACCATTATTGCTTTCTCTTAACAGAGGGTAATGGGTGTGACCTAAAAGCATGATTTCATTCCTTTTAATATCCCAATCGTAAGCCTTAGAATCATCTGGATAATATCTTCCCATTTTTGGATCGTCTGGTGTTCCATGGTACAGCCGAAAATGGATATTTTCTAATTTAAATTCTGTTGAATACGACAAGCGATCTAGCCATAATAGCGCATCTGGTTTTTTGCTTTTAAGTTCTATTTCATTTTGTTTTGCTGCATCCCAATAACTCGGAGGCGGTGTAGGCGCTACATCTTCCAATAATAACTCATCATGATTTCCCTTGATCACATACGCATTTTCAAGGTAAGGTTCCAGCAAACTAAATGTTTCCACCGCCCAAGGATAGTAACCAAATATATCTCCCAGGATAATTAACTTTCTAATCTCATATTTATCAAATTCATCCAATACTGCCTTAAGAGCAAAATGATTGGAATGAATATCACTTATAATAGCAACGTTCATGAATTCAAATTGTTTAAAAGCGTCGAAATCAGTTCTGCTGAAGAATATTTGGGACTATAACCTAATTGTTGTTTCGCTTTCTCAATTGAAATATTCCATTTATCGTTCTCATCCACATCCTGATTACCATAAAAATAATCGTTCCCAAAGTGATTACTGATAATCATTGCCAACTCGGTCATAGAAATGGTACTTCCTGAAGCAATGTTAAAGGTTCCACTTGCATTCAGGTTAGTAATGCATTTTATATAGGCTTGAGCAATATCCATCACAGAAACAAAATCCTGTCGACGCTGGCCCTTGCCATAAATTTGTAAAGATTGCTTTGCCTTTGATTGTGAAATCCACCTTTTAACCACAGTATCTGGCATTAAATCTACATCAAAGCTAACAGGACTCGAAATTCGACAAATGCTATAGTTTCTATTATATTTCTGCGCGTGCTCATGCAAAAGTTCTTCAGCAATATACTTTGATTTTGAGTATGGGGTACCGGCCTCAACTTTTGTAGTTTCGGTAATTAATTCAGGTAATGGTTTCTGAATCAGGCTGAAGCTACTGGTAAAAATAATTTTTTTAATATCAAACTCAGAAGCTGCATTTAACAGTTTTTTAGTAAACTCAATATTAACGAAATTTAATTCATCGATTTCCTCAATCGTTTTGCCATTATTTATGGCGGCTCCATTGTGGATTATAATATCGATATTTGCGAGATATTTACGTAAATTTAAATCTAAATCTTTAAAGTTATTCTTAACCCAGTGTATGCGATCTGTATTTGCTTTCTCCACCCTAGAGGTTGCTGTTAGGTGGAAGCCATTCGACAACAAAGCATGAGTTAGTGAGGTTCCCACTAACCCTGTAGCCCCAGTAAGAAAAACTTTATTACCGCTCATTATAACATTTGGTCTATGGGTACGATTACATGTTCGAAAGCTCTAATGGCCGCCACATTATATTGATAATCTAACCTGGAAAATGTTTCTCCAAATAAATAGTTTCTAAGCAAGATATCGGGTTCATTAAATCCAACATCGGCTCTCATTGTAGTAGTTCCCGAAAATCTCGGATGTATTTCGAAAACGTATATCTCACCTTTATGAATTCTTAATTGAATGTTGAGTGGGCCTTTACTTTCCAAATTAGCAGAAAGCTTTTCGCAGAATTCCTGCACTTGTTTATGTTTTATAAAAAAGCCTTGAGAATATCCAGTTGAAATACTCAGCTTCTGATCATTAACAATTTTGGTATCTAATAGGGATAGTCCGATTAACTTTCTTTTCATCACAATACTATCAACTAAATTTCCATTTTTATCCGATAGAATCCCAACAGTATATTCTTCATCATCAGAACCAATTAAAGGTTGTACGCAGTATCCTGAATTTACAGGTAAGTTTTGTATTATCGTCTTTAACTCAACTAATGTTGTACATAAAGAAACACCTTTTGAGCCCCCTGTACCGGTTGTCGGTTTCACAATCAATGGGAATCCAAATTCGCTAACAGCTGACTCCCAATCTTCAATTTTTCGCATAGGGATAGTTGGCAGGCCCAATTCAACCAACTTGTTTGTCGTAGCAAACTTATCCATCATGAGCGGCATCAGGTTAAATGAATTGGCTATAATGGGAGCATCAAATTTATCTTTGTTTTGCGACAAAACGCTGGCCTCAGCTTCGGAACCAGGAATGATAGCATCGATTTTAAATTGATGAACAGCTTTGATTACCGAATCAATGTAATCTGCTGAATTGGCCAAAGGCAAAAGCGTGCTTGAAGGTGTTTTGTACAAACCCCAAGCAAATGATTCTGCATCCGCGCCAATCACGTTCCACCGATTTTTAACTTCTGGGGAACACCTTGTCAACGCGTGAAGAACACCAGATCCAACACTGCGACCACCAACAGCTGTTACTAATATGTTTTTTTTCATTATTGTTTGTATTTGATAATTTTTGCTGGAGAACCAATAGACACTGAGTGCTTTTCAGTATCCTTCAGCACCAATGATCCGGCGCCTATAACAGAAGAATTTTCAATAGTAATACAGTCCTTTATAATAGCACCGATTCCAATAAAACATTTCTCTCCAACATTGATTAATCCAGCGAAATGTACACCTGGCGCAACAAAGCTATGTTTTCCGATCTTTGTGTGATGAGCAACAATTGTTCCAGTGTTGAGTAGAACGTTATCATCGATTTCTGTCCCCATATCTACTGCAACCTTGGGAAGAATAAAAATCCCTTCACCAAGCTTACATTGCTTATCGATGTAAGCTGATGAATGAATGATATTTGCAAAAGGGATTTTATTTTTAAAAGTTTCAAATATAGATGCTCTTGCATCCATATGATTATAACCAATAGCAATAATGATTTTATCGAACTTTCCGGCTTCAAAATCTTTGATAACAGACCCCGTTTTCCCTAAAATTGGATAACCGTCAAATGAAGTATTGGTTTTGAAATCGTCATAATAGCCTACAACTTCATAACCAGAATCTTCAATTGCGTGATAAGCAATTAATTTCCCCAACTCATCCGCTCCAATTATTGCAATTCTCATATTTAGTAATTATTAACCACAGTGATAACTTTTTCTACCTCTTCGTCCGTCAATTCTGCAAACATAGGAAGTGAAACACAATGTGATGCCAGGTACTCAGAATTAGGAAAATCGCCTTCTTTATAGTTTAAATTTGAGTATGCTTTTTGTAGATGGCAAGGAACAGGGTAATGAAATGCAGCATCAATTCCATTTTCAGCTAAATGCGCAACGAATTTGGACTTATCTTCTGTAGTTACCACAAAAATATGGTAAACTCCATCTGCCCATTCGGGTTTAGATTGCATTTTGATTTTCGGATTGGATATTTCCTGCTGATATCTTAATGAGATCTTTCGCCTTCTGTTATTCCAACCTTCAAGATATTTAAGTTTAACGGATAAAGAAGCTCCTTCTAAGCCACCCATTCTATAGTTATATCCAATTTCATCGTGATAGTATCTTACAGAACAGCCATGGTTTCTCAAAGAGTGCAAATGTGTTTTATAAGCCTCGTTATTGGTTGTAATACCACCTGCCTCACCACAAGCACCTAAATTTTTCCCTGGATAAAAACTATAGCAGGCCATTTCTCCAAAAGAACCAACTGTTTTTCCTTTATAACGGGCGCCCTGAGCCTGAGCTGCATCTTCTACTAAGAAAATACCATGCTTGTCACAAATAGCTTTAACTGCATCAATATCAAAAGGTTGACCATAAAGATGTACCCCAATTACTGCTTTAGTTTTACTGGTAATCGCTTGTTCAATCTTATTAGCATCAATTTCCCAGGTATCGGCATCGCAATCCACAAATACAGGTGTTGCACCAACATGTGAGGCACCCCAAGCAGTAGCAATAAATGTATTTGCTGGCATAATTACTTCATCTCCTGGGCCTATATTCAATGCCAACATGGCTAATTGCAATGCGGTTGTGCCGTTGCTTACACCAATAGCAAATGTGGTATCTACATATTCAGCGAACGATTTCTCAAATTCTTCTACAAATGGGCCGCCAGAAAAAGCTGTTTTAGCGTATACTTTTTCAAAAGCTGCAAATATTTCTTCCTTTATAGGTTGGTGTTGGCCTTGAAGATCTAGGCAAGGGATTCTTTTGTTCATTTTAGTATTCAATTTTTTTGATAAATTTAGCAGGGTTCCCAGCTACAACACAATTAGCCGGAACATCTTTTGTAACAACAGCTCCAGCTCCAACCAGTGCATTTTCGCCGATGGTAATGCCACATAGAATTGTTGCATTACTTCCTATAGATACACCTTTTTTAATAAAAGTTTCTATTAATGTCCAGTCTTGTTCTGATTGTTGACTGCCATCTGGATTAGTTGCTCTCGGGAACAGGTCATTAGTGAACATTACGCCATGTCCGATAAAACAATTATCCTCTATATGCACTCCTTCGCAAATAAATGTGTGGCTAGAAATTTTACAATTTTTACCAATAGTTGCACCTTTTTGAATTTCAACAAAGGCCCCTACTTTACTCCCATCATCTATTGAGCATCCATAAGCATTTACAAAATTGAATATTTTAACCCCTTCACCAATCGCAACGTTATTCAAACTTTGCTTCTCGTTATTCTCTGTTATCGTTTTCATGATTTCAATTTGACTTCCTTACCATTATTTTTAATGGATTCCTGAGCAGCTACCAAAATGTTAACCACGTCAAGTCCTACCTGAGCACTTGAAATAGGTTGTTTATTTGATGCAATAGACTCCACAAAATCTTTTGCAACAGAATATAATGCTTCTAATTCAGAGAGTTTAGGTATGTAGATATCTCCAGTACGGTAATCTACTAAAATACCTTCTTTCTCCTCATCCGTTTGGTGATTGAAACCCGTATCGTAGATCTTAACTTTTTCGGTAGCCTCCAAGTCGTTGTATACAATCATCTTCTTATCACCTCCGATTAATGTCTGTCTAACTTTTACTGGTGAAGTCCAGGAGCAATTAAAGTGTGCAATAAAATCTGATTGGTAGTTGACCGTCATGTAAGCTACATTCTCAATACCATTTTTGGTGTGAGAAATTCCAGTTGCATTTACACTGATAGGCTTTTCCTCTACCAAATAATTTAAGATAGAAATATCATGAGGGGCCAGATCCCAAAGCACATTAATATCTGGTTGGAAAAGGCCTAAGTTAATTCTTGTTGAGTCGAAATATTGCAGCTTTCCAACGGTATCATCACTGATAAGCTCCTTCATTTTATGAATGGCACTGGTATAAAGATAGGTATGATCAACCATTAAAATCAATCCATTCTTCACCGCTTCATTGATAAGGTGTTCTGCTTCCTTAACAGAAGCAGTCATTGGTTTTTCAATAAGAACGTGTTTACCCTTCTCCAAAGCCTTTTTTGCCAAATCGAAATGAGTAAACACTGGGGTAGCAATAACTATTGCATCCACATCAGAACTATTCAGAAGCTCATCAACAGATTGCGTAGTCTTAACGGATGGATATAATTCATTTATCAATTGCAGTCGCTGGACTCTCGAATCGGCTACATAGGTAACTGCACAATCCTTTTGGCGCATAAAATTCCTCAACAAATTTGGCCCCCAATAACCGTAACCAATTAGTCCTATTTTAATTCCCATGATTTTATTTTTCTTTAGTTATTTGCTTTAAGTTATTTTCATACCAAGTAAAGGCTTCTGATAAACCATCCCGGACTGAGTATACCGGATCATACCCAATTAAAGTTTTTGCTTTTGAAATATCGGCTAAACTATCCCTAACATCACCCAGCCGATCTTCTCTATAAATGGGTTGAAGTGATGATTTACCTAATTCTATAATATAGGTCCATAGCTGGTTTAGAGAGGTACGTTCTCCAAATGCAATATTGATTACCTCATGTCCCTCTGTATTGGACAGCATACCTTTCACATTAGCCTGCACGGCATTCTGTACAAAGGTAAAATCTCTGGTTTGTTCTCCATCTCCATTGATAAATGGTGCTGTTCCAGATAATACAGACTTCATAAAAAGAGGGATTACCGCAGCATAAGCCCCGTTTGGATCTTGTTTGGGTCCAAAAACATTAAAATATCTGAGGCCGATGCTATTTACTTTATATAAACTAGCAAATACTTGCGCATATAATTCATTCACATACTTCGTCACCGCATAAGGAGATAAGGGATTGCCTATGTTTCCTTCGGTTTTGGGAAGCAATTTACTATCTCCATAAGTAGAAGAAGAGGCTGCATATACCATTTTCTTTACATCTGATTCCCGAACGGCGTTAAGTATATTCAGAAATCCGGTAATATTAACCTCGTTAGTTGTGATAGGGTCATTAATAGATCGGGGAACAGATCCGAGTGCAGCTTGATGCGAAACATAATCGATCCCTTTTACTGCGTTCTTACAAACATCGTAATCCCTTATGTCTCCTTCAATTAACTCAAATTGTTGATGGTTTAAAAATGATTCGATGTTCTCTCTTTTACCGGTAGCAAAATTATCCAACACACGAACTAGCTTTGCATTATTCTTGAGAAGATACTCTACCAGATTGGAACCAATAAATCCTGCACCACCCGTTATTAAGAATGATGTATCTGATAAATCCTTTGTATGATATTTTTTCTGTTCCATAACTTAAAGTCTGCCATCTACATGGTCCTTATTTAAAATTGATTTTACATCATAAACTACTGAGTTTGATTTTAACATGGATTTGATATCCACATCGAGGAACTCATTATGCGCAACCGCTAACAATGCACCATCAAACAACTCTTGACCTGAAAGTTTATTGAGCGACTTTATACCATATTCATGTAACACCTCTTCTTGCTTTGCCCATGGATCCCATAAAGTGATATCTATACTAAATTCTTTAAGTACTCTTATGATATCCACAACTTTGGTATTTCTGACATCAGGACAGTTTTCCTTGAACGTTATGCCCATGACCAAAATTTTAGCGGCTTTAACTGGAATATCTTTTTTAACCATTAATTTGATCAGCTCATGAGCTATATATTCGCCCATCCCATCATTCAACCTTCTTCCAGCCAAAATGATTTCAGGGTGATAACCAACCTCTTGTGCTTTCTGTGCTAAATAATAAGGATCAACACCTATACAATGACCACCAACTAATCCTGGACGGAACTTTAAAAAATTCCATTTAGTACCTGCGGCTTCCAAAACTTCATTGGTATCGATACCTAACAAATTGAATATCTTGGAAAGTTCGTTCACAAAGGCAATATTAATATCTCTCTGCGAGTTTTCTATTACTTTGGCAGCTTCAGCAACACGAATTGATGGGGCCTTGTGGGTGCCTGCTACAATTATACTTTTATAAAGTTGATCTACAACATTAGCGGTTTCTTCAGTAGATCCAGAAGTAACCTTAAGAATTTTACTAACCGTATGTTCCTTATCTCCAGGATTGATTCTCTCAGGCGAATAACCTACGTAAAAATCAGTATTAAAGGTTAGTCCAGAGATTTTTTCAAGAACAGGAACACACTCATCTTCAGTAACTCCTGGGTAAACAGTTGATTCATAAATTACAATGTCTCCTTTTTTTATCACAGATCCAACGGTTTCGCTTGCTTTATATAGAGGAGTTAAAACAGGTCTGTTATTTTTATCCGTTGGAGTTGGAACGGTTACGATATAAATATTGCAATCCTGAATGGCTTTTAATTCATTTGTACAATATAACCCGCATGAATGATCTAGATCTTCATAACTTGAGAGCACTTTTTTTAAATCTTCATTATCAAGCTCGAGTGTAGCATCTACACCAGCCTTTAACTCATCAATTCTTTGTTTATTAATATCAAATCCAACTGTTGGATATTTTTTGGCAAACTCTGCTGCCAAAGGTAATCCTACGTAACCTAATCCGATTACTGCAATTTTATGTTTATTCACCTGAAATTATTTTTTTATATAAGATATTTATAGTTAATACTAAAATGGAGAAAAATGCGCCACCAATAATGCCTAAAATTAGGTATATTTTTTTCGATACAGCCTTAACTGGCAACGGATAAATTGGCTCGTCAATCACCTGAATTAATGGCGTTTCCTTTAACAAAGACATTTTAGTCAACTCTAAGTTTTTTACCATTTCCGTAAGAATAGCTCGGTTAGTTTCTGCAGAAAATTGTGCCCGTTGTACTGGAGCAACACGTTGAACCTGTCTAGTAGGATTCAAATTTGGAGTCGCATCATTTATGGCAACCGCTGCATATATTGCTCCATGCATCACAGCCTTTACAGAATCGGCCTTATGCTGCAAAATCTTAACATTTTGCAAAGTTTTTTGAGTTTTGGTACTAATATAAAATTCGTTAACATTTTTAACTAACTCATCATTGAAACATTTTGCAAAGTTTTCATCTGCTGCTTTAATATCCACCTGGATTGCATTTAGATTTTTATCAACTTTATCTACAATAAGATTATTATTGTTAATATTTGTGACGATAACTCCAAGTATACTATCTCTTAAGCGAGTATTTTTAACTTTCGAAACGGTGTCTTTCACATCATTTTCAGAAAATTTTAATTGCAGTAATTCTGGTTTTTGTGCCCAATTTGTCCTCAGTTGATTAAATGAGATATAACGATCAACAAGTAATTCCTTCTTACCATCTATCTCAACCATTGTAAGTAAGGTTTTCGTTAACATAGTTCTGGACTTATAGAGTTGAAATATATTGTCGCTTTGAAATATACCACCGCCACTGCCTATATCCACACCAGCCATAGAGGCTAGGCAAGCAAGATTACCAAGATTTTTGCCGGATTTTTCATCTTCTAAAACGAAAGTAGTTGAGGCTATAAATAATTGGGGTTTGGACTTAGCATAGAAGAAACCAATAGTACCTCCTATTAAGGATATTATCCCAATGATTAGCCACTTGGACCACAAATAAAAAATTAGTGTTCTTACTTTTAAAACCAAATCTCTTAAAGAAATTTCATCTCGGGGTAAGGTAGTTTTATTAATTTGATTCTCGATAGCCATTAAGCTTCTATTAAATTAAGTATGTATAATTGACTTATCTAAGTAAGCTCACTATTATTGCCCCTAATGATGCAACTGCTGTTCCAATTCCAATCCAGCTTTGAGCAGTCAAACGTTCCCTTTCTGCTTTTTTAGGCACCAAAATTTCTGCCCCCGGTTTAATTACCGGATTATTATTAAAAAACAAAAATTTGCTTACTCCAGCCGCTGATCCATTTGCATATTTTACATAAACTCCACTTTTACGTGCATGATCTGTAAATCCACCGGCACCATTGATATATTGTTTAAGGCCTTTTCCAGGTAAATAAACAATGCTATTCGGATTTAAAACTTCACCGGTTACGCGAACGGTTTGTAAGGTGCGTGGAACACGGATAATGTCACCATCTTCAACAATCAAATCGAACTTAGATTGAGGATCCTTTAGAATCTTAACCAAATTGATCCCAACTAAATCACTTTGAATGAGCTTTTGCTCAACTTCTGTAGCGAGTGTATCCTTTGCCCCTGCTTCCTGCGCTCTCTTCAAACCCAAAAACTTTTTATCCTCTTCTTCTTCGTTATTGATTGCATTTTTGTCTTTTGGATTTACCTTTTCTGCGCCCGGTCTTTTTAATGATGCGCCATCTGCATATGCAGAAGAAGTTAAACCACCAGCTCTACGGATCAAATCGGAAATGCGCTCATTCTTGTTTAAGATAGTATAAACCCCGGGATAGACCACTTCTCCTTCTAATTTCACCTGCTTTTGAACAGCATAACCTTCAGCATTACGCACGGAAACAATATCAAAAGGTTTAATCACAAAGGGCTCGCCTTCTAATTTTAAATCTTCGTTCACATTGACGATGAAAACCTCTGCTGTTTGGGCTGTAGCTGAAGTAGCCTCGCTATTTCTCACCCTTCTCGAGATTTCAACCCTATTAGGAGTAGCACCTTCTTTAAAGCCCCCAGCCAGTTGAATCACCGATTCTAAAGTCATGCCTTCAGCATACTGAAAACTACCTGGTGCACGAACTTCACCCTGAATACTCACTTGGTATTCGTCTCTCAAATCAAAAATAGAAGAAATGGTAATTTTATCTTCACGCTGTAAGGAAATGTCCGTTTGCGTACCAGCGATAATCTTAGCCACATCAAAAGAAATTAAGGCCTGGGTATTATCAGGGTTTAATCGGTTAATATACCCCCGGTTTAAGAAAGCGTCTTCCGTTAAGCCATCAGCTTTATTTATCAAGCCCCTTAATGTTAAGCCGTTATCTAACTCGTAAACACCAGGACGAAATACTGACCCTAAGATTTCTACTCGGTTGGCAAAACGATCTAAAATGGCTTCAACAACATACTTATCACCGTTTTTTGGTGCATAATTAGGAAAATCTACAGCAGCAATATCATTGATCTTGCGGTCACGGTCGGTATTTTGAAAAGCTTTGATCTTTGCGGTATAGGCCTGTGTAGTAAATCCACCGGCAAAATCGATTACATCCTTCAAGGTTTCCCCCTTCACTACTTCATATAGGGCAGCTCTTTTTACTTCACCGCTGATCTCTACTCGATCATCGTAAACCGGGATATTAATTACATCCTGATCTTGTAAACGAATATTGGCTTGCTGTATGCCTTTTAACAGGAAGTTATAAACATCCAATGTTGCAATGATTTTATTATTGCGAATGATCTGAATTTTACGGAAGGAACCATTTTGTGCAGGACCGCCTGATGCATACAATGCATTATACACTGTAGCCAAAGATGGAAGAGTATAAGTACCTGGCTTGGTTACGTAACCCGTCATAACCACCTTAATGCTGCGAATATTACCCAGATTAATGGCTAAATTTGTTCTACCCGAACGCAATGAGGGGTAGGTTTTAGCCATTGCTGTACGGATTTTCGAAGTGGCCTGATCTATACTTAATCCCCCAACTGCAATTCTTCCAATATACTGGATATTGATAATTCCCTCTGGGCTCACTTCTAAATTGTAACTGGCTTCATTATCACCAGTTAAATCAATAGCTAACTTATCATCAGGGCCAATTATATAACCTTTGGGAGTAGCCATCCGCAAATTAGGTTCAAAAGTTATATTTCCATTTTTAAACAAGTCTGCTCCGAAGATTTTCGGGCCAATTTCACTATCTTCTTCTTTCTTTTCGTTATTGATCTCACCACCGGCAGTGGTTTCGCTCATTTCTCGACCTGTAACTACTGGTTTTTGTTCTACCTGAACAGCAGAGCCTTGCTTTCTCACCTTAGCCACGCGCGCTCTTAGTTTCTGGATCTCATCGGCCTTCATACCTTGTGCCGCTGCCATTTGCTCCAGTTGGGCATCGTTATAACCTACAGACTCAGCCTTTTTAATCATCTGCAAAATCTGAGCATCAGAAAGTTCATCGACCTTAACACTGGAATAATTTTGTGCAAAGGATGTTATGTGAACGAATAAACTGAGAACGATAAGGGATAGAAATAATTTTATGCTTTGTTTCATAGGTTTCCGAAATAATCGGTAGGTAATTCTATTCAAAATAATTTAGGGTTTTGAAACCGCCCTGATTCAGATATTCATCTTTCTTCATTAAATGCAGATCAGATATCACCATATCATGCACCAATGCAGGCAAATCATATTTAGGTTCCCAACCCAATTGGGTTTTGGATTTCGTTGGGTCGCCCAGCAAAAGATCTACTTCTGTTGGACGGAAATATTTAGGATCGACACGAACAACCGTAGTGCCTAAAAATAATTTATCCTGATCCAGGCCTAGTTCTGTTAATTTTTCGATATCTAAGCCCACAATCACACCTTTTTCATTTTCATCTTTGCCGCTAAACTCAATATCTATGCCAAGCTCAGCAAAACTCATGCGAACAAAATCGCGTACCGTAGTGGTTACCCCGGTAGCAATAACGAAATCTTCTGGTTCTTCTTGCTGGAGAATCAGCCACATGGCTTCAATATAGTCTTTAGCATGCCCCCAGTCGCGCTGAGCAGACAAATTACCAAGGTAAAGGCAGTTTTGCAAACCCAATGCAATCTTCGAAGCGGCACGCGTAATCTTACGGGTAACAAAAGTTTCTCCCCTCAGCGGGCTTTCATGATTGAATAAAATACCGTTGCAGGCATACATGCCATAAGCCTCCCTGTAGTTTACGGTGATCCAATAAGCATACATTTTGGCCACTGCATAGGGCGAACGTGGATAAAAAGGAGTTGTCTCACTTTGTGGAACCGCCTGCACTAATCCATACAACTCTGAAGTAGAAGCCTGATAAATTTTGGTCTTTTGATTTAGACCTAAAATCCTAACGGCCTCAAGTAAACGCAATGTTCCAATCCCATCGGCATTTGCCGTATATTCTGGCATTTCAAAACTTACATGAACATGGCTCATGGCCGCGAGGTTATAAATCTCATCAGGCTGGGTTTCCTGTATAATGCGGATTAGGTTGGTAGAATCGGTCAGATCACCATAATGCAATTTGAAATTCACATTTTGCTCATGCTGGTCTTGATAGAGGTGATCGATACGATCGGTATTAAAGAGAGATGAACGCCTTTTCAAGCCATGAACAAAATAGCCCTTCTTCAGCAAAAATTCTGCTAAGTAGGCACCATCCTGACCAGTAACACCTGTAATTAAGGCAACTTTCATATTTAGTTAATAGATTTTGTTTTAAGCTAGCAAAGATATATAAATAATTGGTTTGTAATAAAAATGTTTGATCAAGGTTGTCGATCTTCCATTGCTTGTGGTTCATTGTTGGACAAAAGCCAAAGGCTAGGACCATCTCCTTCTCCTCTTTACAATCCCTATCCGAAATATTTCAATTCTCACAAAATTAGTAATGAAGGAAACCATGAATCCAGCAGTTGCACTTATCTCTAAATCTTCTTTTAAAGCATATCCAGCTCCCCGTCTTTTTAAGAAAGGGTTGGAAATGGTTAAGCAAACAGATAATAAGCCATTTTGAGCGAAATATAGGTTTAGTCTTCGGATGAATCAAAAAGTCAAAACTCCAACCTCTGGCACCTGACTTCGGACTTTAAACAACCTTCAAGAACAAAATGAACAAATTCAATTAAGAAAGAATTCTAATTTTGTCTATTCGTTAATACAAAAAACCTAAATTTTTGGCAAAGTTTATGCTTAAGGTTAACTATATGAAATAATTAGCGAAATATTTATAATTTTGACCTAAATCCCAAAGAATCCTAAATGAGAAAATTATTAATGTTCATCGTTTTGATGAGCACATCCTTATTCGCACTCGCACAGTCTGCATCGGACTATAATTATTCAATTGGCATCAGGGCATACAGCTTAATGCAGCTTCCAAAGATTTTAAACCAGACCAATACACAGGATTACACCAGTATGCTGGCTAATGGTGCCATGATTAAATTTAATGACAATCAGGTAAGCTATCGGATAAGTGGTAATTATTTCAGGGATGATATTTCTTTTGATAACACCTGCACCACCTGCGAAATAGGTAAAGGCAAGGTAACTGATTACTCTTTTAAAGTAGGTTTTGAGAAAAACTTTACCTACTCGAGGGTTCAACCTTACTTTGCTTTTGATATTGGTTATCGATCCAACCGCTTTACCGGAACTACAGCCCCTAAAAGTGCTTTAGCAGGTGTATCTGAAAAAACAGTGGATGCCAATAAAAATGGATTGGTGATGGCCCCTGTTTTAGGTATTAAAGTTAACATCATTGATCAGCTTACTTTCTTTGCGGAAAGCAGCCTCGACTTTTATTATTCTTACGAAAAACAAGACATTAGCGAGCCTAATGGCATTGCCAGAACGGTAAACAGTTACCGTAAGTGGGAGTTCTTATTGAATCCGGTTTCTGCGGGGATTCAGTTTAATATTAACAGAAAGAATTAGTCTTTTTCAGCAGAAAGGGAATAGTTCCGAGTTAAGTATAGTTGGGGTGATGCAGGATTATCATCATCCCCCTGCCCCCCTTCTAATGGGGACTGATCACGATTCGGATTGCTTCAACTCGCTCTACCTGATTTTTATATTTAATATTTTTTGTCCGGGCCGGACGGGCTTATCTTCTTTTTTAAGTAGTTCTTATGTTTTCATCGGCCTTCAAGCTTGCTGCGCAGGTTGGTGTCAAAAGAAACAAAAACATCGGCTTAAAACTTTTCTATTAAAGTAAGTGCTCTGGCTTGGACTGTGCCTGCCGAAAACTTTATTAGGCCGATCCGAGCGAAACGGAGAAACAGTGGGGAGGCCTGGCTGGGTGGCAAAGCATGGTGGCCAAAGCGATCGTAATAAGCTTTCTTTATGCAAGAATGATGGATTAGTAAGGTTAGGCGTTCGGTAGCTGCCTTTAATAATTAACTACCTTTTCCTAAGTACGCTTCCGGCCTCGCAGCATTTCGCCGGATAGGACATTTGAATGCTTGCAGTTTCAGCCGTTTACCTGCTGCCCAAGGGAATGAGCAGCGCGGGTAGGTTTGTGTGGAGGGAAAGCCTCTTATTACCGCTGATCGCATTCAGATGCTCCTAGCCAAGAAAGGATGCAAGCCTTGATTTTTCGTTACCTTTTTATCAAGAAAAAGGTAAGAGCCCTTCCGGCGGTGAGGAAGAAAGGAACCTTCTTGTTCTGCTTATATGTTCTTAAATGCCTTATATGGTTCAAACGCTCATGGAATTATACAATGTTTTACCACCCCTGCCACCACACGGGCCTACTTGTCCTGGCCGGACGGGCTTATCTTCTTTTGGCGTCAAAAGAAGCAAACCGAACCCGATATTACATCGGGGAGCTCATTAATACAATTAAAAAACAATTAACAACTATTAATAAAACGTCGGCTTAAAACTTTTCTTTGAAAGTCAGTAAGTAGGCTTGGACAGTGCCTGCCGAAAACTTTATTAGGCCGATCCGAGCGAAACGGAGAAACAGTGGGGAGGCCTGGCTGGATGGCAAAGCATGGTGGCCAAAGCGATCGTAATAAGCTTTCTTTATGCAAGAATGATGGATTAGTAAGGTTAGGCGTTCGCTAGCTGCCTTAAATAATTAACTACCTTTTCCTAAGTACGCTTCCGGCCTCGTAGCATTTCGCCGGATAGGACATTTGAATGCTTGCAGTTTCAAACGCTTACCTGCTGCCCAAGGGAATAAGCAGCGCGGGTAGGTTTGTGTGGAGGGAAAGCCTCTTATTACCGCTAATGGCATTCGGATGCTCCTAGCCAAGAAAGGATGCAAGCCTTGATTTTTCGTTACCTTTTTATCAAGAAAAAGGTAAGAGCCCTTCCGGCGGTGAGGAAGAAAGGAATCTTCTTGTTCTGCTTATATGTTCTTAAATGCCTTATATGGTTCAAACGCTCATGGGATTCTACGATGTTTTACCACCCCTGCCACCACACGGGCTTACACACCCCCTCCTTGAAAAAAGGAGGGGAGCTAAATTACGATAGCTACGCAGATACATGTTCGATGTTGATTGTTTAGGCGTTTCGCTGGCTGCCTTAAATATTTAACTGCCTTTTCCTAAGTACGCTTCCGGCCTCGCAGCATTTCGCCGGATAGGACATTTGAATGTTTGCAGTTTCAAACGTTTACTTACTGCCCAAGGGAATAAGCAGCCTGGGTAGGTTTGTGTGGAGGGAAGGCCTCTTATTACCGCCAATGGCATTCGGATGCTCCTAGCCAAGAAAGGATGCAAGCCTTGATTTTTCGTTACCTTTTTATCAAGAAAAAGGTAAGAGCCCTTCCGGCGGTGAGGAAGAAAGGAACCTTCTTGTTCTGCTTATATGTTCTTAAATGCCTTATATGGTTCAAATGCTCATGGGGTTCTACGATGTTTTACCACCCCTGCCACCACACGGGCTTGCTTGTCCTGGCCGGACGGGCTTATCTTCTTTTGGCGTCAAAAGAAGCAAAAACGTCGGCTTAAAACTTTTCTTTGAAAGTCAGTAAGTAGGCTTGGACTGTGCCTGCCGAAAACTTTATTAGGCCGATCCGAGCGGAACGAGGAAACAATGCTGAGGCCTAGCTGGGTGGCAAAGCATGGTGGTGAAGCCATTGCGTTAAGAATTGAGTATTTGAACTTAGATGTTCTTAAATGCCTTATATGGTTCAAACGCTCATGGAATTCTACAATGTTTTACCACCCCTGCCACCACACAGGCTTACCCACCCCCTCCTTTTTTTAAGGAGGGGGTGGGGGTGTTTAAACAGTTGCTATAACAGGTAATTTCGGATACAAATGAGCTTTTGGTTTTCATCCCCCTGCCCCCTCCGAAGGGGGGCTAATTCCCGATCAGACTCGCTATATGTTCTCGTTGAAAAAGGAGGAAAACTACTTTTTCGCCAAATAAAAAAGGCACCATAATTGGTGCCTTGATATCTTAGAACAAAGTATTTTTATTTAATCTGTTTTAACAGATAACTTCCATAACCACTTTTTACCAGCGGTGTTGCGATTGCCCTTAATTCTTCTGCAGAAATAAAGCCCATGCGATAAGCTACTTCTTCAATACAGCCTATTTTTAAACCCTGGCGCTCTTCGATAATTTGTACGAACTGCCCGGCCTGCATTAAGGAGGTAAAAGTTCCGGTATCTAACCAGGCTGTTCCTCTGCTCAGTACACCTACTTTTAATTTGCCTCTTTCCAGATAAACCTTGTTTACATCGGTTATCTCGTACTCACCACGGGGTGAAGGTTTGATATTTTTAGCGATTTCTACCACTCCATTATCGTAGAAATATAAACCAGGTACTGCATAATCTGATTTTGGCGCAACTGGCTTTTCTTCAATAGAAATTACCTGATTGTTATCGTCAAATTCCACCACACCGTATCTTTCAGGATCCGAAACCTGGTAAGCAAAAACCACTCCGCCATCCGGATCGGCGCTGGCCTGCAATAGCTTCGCCATACCATCTCCATGGAAAATGTTATCACCCAATACTAAGGCAACTTTATCATTACCTATAAATTCTTCTCCAATTACAAATGCCTGAGCCAAACCGTTAGGTTTTGCCTGCACTGCATAGGTAAATTTGCAACCTAAAGATTTCCCATCGCCCAATAACTTCTCAAAATTAGGCAGATCGTGCGGGGTAGAAATGATCAGAATTTCTTTTATACCTGCTAGCATTAGGGTCGAAAGCGGGTAGTAAATCATCGGTTTATCATAAACCGGCATCATTTGCTTGCTACAAGCCAAGGTTAAAGGATGCAAACGGGTGCCGCTTCCGCCGGCTAAGATTATACCTTTCATGTTATTATTGTTTAGTTGCTTAACTGACTAATTGTTTAACTGTTTAACTGTTTAATTGACTTTATTAACTGAAAACTGCCAACTGATAACTGCCAACTGTTAATTCTCCTGCAAAACTCGTATACATTGTACCAAACTATCTCTCCAGTAAGGAATATTTATATTAAATGTTTCTTTAATTTTTGTTTTGTCCATCACCGAAAAAGCTGGCCTTCTGGCGGGTGTTGGGTATTTAGTTCCTGGAATAGGGTTCGTTTTTACAGACGTACCGCTAATTTCGAAAATCGCTTTTGCAAAATCAAACCAGGAAGTTACGCCTTCATTGCTATAATGATAAAGCCCAAATGCAGTACTGTCCGACTGAATAATATCAAAAATAGCATGGGCTAAATCGATAGCATAAGTTGGTGTACCTACCTGATCGGCTATAATATTCAGCTCATCGCGCTCTGCGCCCAGCTTCAGCATCGTTTTTACAAAGTTATTCGCATATTCTGAATACAACCAGCTGGTGCGCAAAATAAAATGTTGAGGTAAGATATGTTCAATGGCTTTTTCACCATCCAACTTGGTTAAACCGTATACATTAATCGGGTTTGCAACATCTTCTTCTTTTAGCAACTTCACTTCATTGCCTTCGAAAACGAAATCAGTGGATACATGAACCAAAGTTGCTCCAGTCTCCAAACAAGCATTAGCCAGGTTGGCTGCGCCCGTTTCATTGATGGCTTTTGCAATTGCCTGATCTTCTTCAGCCTTATCTACCGCTGTATAGGCCGCACAATTGATTACGAAGGCTGGCTTCTCTGCAGACAATAAGTTTCTCAAAACTGTTTCATCCAGAATGTTGGCATCCTGCTCGGCCGGAAAAACGATATCGGTTATACCCCTTCTTGCGGCTACCGTTTTTAAACATTGACCAAGCTGTCCGCCAGCACCTATTACTAATATCTTGCTCATTTGTTATAAGGGTAAAAAAGTACCTAAAGCTAAATCTTTCTCTGAGATTTCATGCTTTTCAACAGGAATCTGCCAGTCAATATTCAATTGAGGATCATTATAAATCACCCCTCTCTCTGATGCTTTATTATAAAAATTATCGCACTTATAAAAAAACTCTGCGGTTTCACTCAATACAGAAAACCCATGATAAAATCCACGGGGAATGTATAGTTGAAGATTATTTTCAGCACTAAGCTTAATTGCAAAGGATTTTCCAAATGTAGGAGAGCTCGGCCGTGCATCTACTGCAACATCCAGCACTTCCCCTTTTAAAACTCGCACCAGCTTAGCCTGAGCAAACTCTCCTGCTTGGGCGTGTAGCCCCCTGATAACACCATAAGAGGACAAAGACTGATTATCTTGGACAAATCGACCAGATAAACCTGTTCTATCTTCAAAGGAATTTTGATTAAAACTTTCGAAAAAATAACCTCTGGAGTCTTCAAAAACCCGAGGTCTAATAATGATACAATCCTTTAATCCGGTTTGTTCAATTTCCATGAATAAATATGTTGGGACGATGCTTGCAGAATCTCTGGAAGCTTAATAAAAATTATTTAGTACTGTATTGTTGCTCATAATAAGATTGATAGTTACCAGAAGTAACATTGTTTAACCAATCTTCATTTTGCAGATACCAATCTACGGTTTTAGCCAGGCCCTCTTCAAACTGTAAGCTGGGTACCCAGTTTAATTCTTGCTGTAATTTAGTAGAATCTATGGCGTAACGAAGGTCATGTCCAGCTCTATCGGTTACATAAGTGATCAGCTTTGCTGAAGTTCCAGCTTCACGTGCCAGTTTCTCATCCATAATGCGGCAAAGCAATTGAATTAAATCGATGTTTTTCCATTCATTATGTCCGCCAATATTATAAGTATCACCCGTTTTAGCCTGATGAAAAATCACATCAATCGCTCTTGCATGGTCTTCTACCCATAACCAATCGCGTACATTCTCTCCTTTACCATAAACAGGAACCGGTTTGTTGTTTTTGATGTTATTAATGGCTAATGGTATTAATTTCTCTGGAAAATGGTGCGAGCCGTAATTATTAGAACAATTAGAAATGACACAATCCATTCCATAAGTATCGTGATAGGCCCTTACAAAGTGATCAGAGCTGGCTTTAGATGCTGAATAGGGACTATGGGGATCATAAGCAGTAGTTTCGGTAAACATGCCTTCTTCACCCAATGCACCATATACCTCATCGGTACTTACATGGTAAAATCTTTTTTGATCGTAACTACCTTTCCAGTGTTGGCGTGCAGCGTTTAGTAAATTCACCGTACCGATTACGTTGGTCATTACAAAAGCTGTTGGATCCGTTATAGAACGATCTACATGGCTTTCGGCCGCCAAATGAATTACCGCATCAAACTGCTCCGTTTGAAACAGGTTATCAATTACTTCTGCATCTACAATATCTGCTTTTACAAACCGATAGTTTGGCTTATTCTCTATATCGGTTAAGTTAGCCAGGTTACCTGCGTAGGTAAGTTTATCTAAGTTGACGATTTCGTATTGTGGGTATTGGTTCACAAAACGACGTACAACATGAGAGCCAATAAAACCTGCCCCACCAGTAATTAAGATTTTTTTCACAGTATGATATATAATTTCAGTTAAAAAGGCTAAAGTAAGCTTGTTTTAAGTAAAAAGCAACTAGCTTACTATCAGTTGATCATATTTCACAACCATTTCATTCAGAATGAGTAGATATATGTATTTTTATTCTGCAAAAGTCTGGATTAGTTCACATGTGTAAAATACCTACTTTATTCAAGCCCCTTTAAAATCAAATAAAAAGTCTCTATCATCCTGTTTAATTGAACAAACTGCCCAAATAGATATTCCCTGCTTAGACCGACTATGCTACTCTTGTTACTTAAAGCAGAGTAAAGCCACTCTAATAATCCATAGCGCATTTGTTTGATGTTGTTCAGGGACGCGAAATCGCGAAGGTACTGATGAGAATTATTCGTGTAAGCCAAGGACAGATAAGTGGTTCGAAACTCTTCCTGGCTAAATTGTCCCGTACGAAGATGGTTTTGTTCCACCTTGATTAACCATTCGCTAAAGCAAAGTCCGTTAATTTTTCGCCGCTCATGCCGATGGTATTTAATATTTGCCGAGCCGATTAGGTAACTGGCCTGCAATAGCTGAACAAACTGGTTATGCATAAACAGGTATTCACCTGGTTCGTCAGCACATTCGCCCTCAATCATGGCATGTTGATACCAGGCTTTCAGACGCCGCTTATGCCCCGCTAATGTATCGAAGCTGAAAAAGGACTCCACCATCAGGTAGGGATCATTAACCCATTCATTGTTTAACAACAAGGGACAGGTACTTTCGAAGGATGATAAGGGTGTGTTGAAATCATGTGTTAATTCCATACCAGTAATATGAGGTTAATTGTTAAATTGCATTGATAGAATAAATTTACAGATTCGTTGTTAGCATAGCTAATTGAAAACAGACCAACTTATCAACATTTATAATGACAGAAATTCAGAGATTAAAAGAGGTTATCGGTCTTTTAGGATTTAAAACCCAAAAGGATTTTGCTGATCGCTTAAAATTAACCGCTGGTGCACTCTCTGATGCAACAAGAGGCAGGCGAGGTGACTCAGTTTCTCAATCTCTAAAAGACAGGCTAGAGCTGGTGTTCAACCTCAATATCGAATGGTTAGAATCTGGTAAAGGAGAACCCTTCATCAAAAAAGGGCCAATTATTTCAGAAAGTAAGGAAGGAGTACCTTATTTTGACATCAGCCTGGCTGAAATTGACCATGTACTGAACGAAGAACAGGCCGAATACTTTGTAAACTATAAACCTTTTAACGATTGTACGGCTTACCTTCCTGTTTACGGCGACAGCATGTATCCTAAATATGCTTCGGGCGAAATCATTGCCGTAAGGGAAATCACTAACTACGAAGTACTCCAATGGGGTGAAGCTTATGTGATTATGATGAATGAAGCGGCCAACAGTTTAAGAAGTATCAAACTAATTTATCAGCACAGCAACGATAACAAACTGATCTTACGCTCCTCTAACCCTAATTTTAAGGGAGATACGGTGATTGAGAAAAAGAATATTGCTGCGCTGTATATTATCAAAGGGAAGATTACGCGTAACCTGATCTAAACTGCTAAGATTTTCTGGTGCGTGTCCATGGAAGCATCGGAAGCTTTAGCCTTGATTCAGCGCCGTTACTGACTCTTCTAACTCTTTATACCATTGTTCACCATACTTTCGCACTAAAGGCCCTTTTAGGAAGCTGTAAACAGGCACTTTTAATTCTCTCCCGAAAGTACAGGCATCGTGGCAAATGTGCCAGCGATCATAGTTCAGCACTTCAAATTCCGGATATTTCGTAATGCGAATAGGATACAAATGGCATGAAATGGGTTTCTGCCAATCTACAATGCCCTGCTCATATGCTTTTTCTATGGCACACTTGGTAATGCCATTTTCGAATAGCACGTAAGCACACTCTTTATTTTTGTCTACGCATGGGGTAGTCAGGTCGCCATCTTCGTCTACCACGTACACCCCTTGTTCTTCAATTGCTTTAATCCCCTTCTCATTGAGCAGGTGTTTAATCTTTGGATAAATGTCTTCCAGAATGGCCTTCTCATCGTTATCCAATGGTGCACCAGAATCACCCTCCACACAGCAGATTCCTTTGCATTTGTTTAGGTTACAAACAAAGTTCTCTTTTAATACATCTTCGTGCACCAGCACCTGTTCAACTTCTATCATCATTATTCTTTTGCTAAAGCATATTTAAGCCCCGAGGCCGATTTAAGCTCCATGGTTACAGCACCAACCAATATCTCTACTTGTGCCTTTACCGGAACCCGGTTATTATCATCCGTTACCCACAGATACAAACGACTATCTTTCTTAAAAATTCTGCCGGGCTTAATAGAGGGGCTGAATTTTAAACACCGAATGTTACCCAACTTCGTTTTAATCGTTTCTTTACCTATATATTCTATTTCTAATGCGGAGATTTCATCCTGTAAGAAATAGTTTAATTTAAATTTATCGCCAATTTTCAGTTTGCTAATATCTAAGCTTCTCGCAAAATAGTAGGCAGACACCAAATCGAAAGTTTGATTTGTAGGTGTATTAAATGTTCCCCTATTCGAAACTACTTTCTTAGTATCCTGATTAAATCTGGCTTTGTCTTGCCGGCGGTAGCTGGCTTCTCTAATGTTTTCCTGGTAGAAATAAGGCAACAAATCTTTCTTATCAATATACGAATCGTAGTGATCTCTGATCTTATAGAAAATATCAAAAGTACCTGATGTAGAAGCATCAACAGTAAGCTTATAAGTAGGCTTTCCGTCAAACTTAAGATCAGAATTTTGCACTTTTAATGTACCTTCTGCCGCTGTGATAAATCCGTATCTCAGCTTATACGTTAAAACCTCTCCTTCCTGAAATACTGGCTCCTTTTTTATGGGAAGCTCCTGCGCCGTGACCACCAGGACGCAAATTACCGCTGTAAGGGTTAAAAATAATCTTTTCATTTGCTGTGTGTTTTCATTTGTGTTTATGGGATACTGAATAATTTTCTGCACGAGCCCTTAGTATCTTGGCCCTTGTTATCCTATTAATCCTATCTCATATTTTTCAAATTGAATATACAAAAAGCAAACCAAAAGCTAATCCTTTCTTTTGAATACCGGTACTGTTGAGCAAGGCTCGCCAAACATGATGCTTTTAACCACAGGTGTAAGCAGATTGGTTACCTCTACATAGGCCGATACCGGAATGTCAATATCGCCACATCCTTTAACCACCACACGTTCATCTCTATAATCCTCAGGGTTAATTTTAGCCAATGCTTTAGAGAACATAACGGCCTCAAGCGTACTTAAATCGCCAAAAACAATTTCTTTCGCAAAAGGCTTCATTCTGTTTGCCAGTAACATATAAGCCCATGTAGGCACAATGGCATCTGTAGAGCAGATAATGGCCACATTTTTATCCTGGTATTGGCTCCAATCGTGATTTTTAATAAAATCCCTGAAATCCTTCTCCTTTAAAATCAATCCGTGAAAAAGATTTTCCTTGATATCATAAAGCACACGCGCTCCACTATCATAAAAATCTTCAAGATTTAAGCTGATTAATCCGCTATTGGCTACTTTATTAACAATGTTTTCCTGGATTTCCATATCGTATAAAATAAAAAACCGTCCAGACTCAAAGCCTGGACGGTTACAAAATTACGCAATTTCTAATTAATAGAATTTCACGCGATTGTCTTTTATCTTCGCATTATCTTGTAAAGCCTGGAAAGCCGCGCTTAATGAACGCTGACCAAGACTCAACAACATACCTTCTTTTTGTTTAAACATGTTAGCAATTGGTGCAGGGTTAGTAAATCCATCAACTGAAAATACGTAAACACCACGATCGCCCTGTACCGGAGCCGATACTTTGCCTGGTTGCGCACCAAATACGCTTCCTACCAATGCATTTTCTTGCGCTACCCCTGGGATAATTGGGTTAGCAAAAACAATGTTTTGAACAGGGTTAACCGTACGGCCCACTTTAGAAGCAATCTGATCTAAGCTACCTTTACCTGCTTTTTCAAATTTCTCTTTTAACAATTTAGCTTTAACAGCATTACGTACCAAAGGTTCAATTTCTTTTTTAACCGCCTCTAAAGGTAAAGTCCCTTTAGGATTAACACTGGTTAATTTAGCGATTACATAAGCATCCGTCATGTTGTAAATTTCAGGAAGCACATCGCCCTTATCAGCTTCATAAGCTGCCTGAATTAATTTACGTGGATTATCTAATCCTGGGGCAAATCCTTGAGTTGCGGTTACTTTATCAGCAACAGCTACTTTATAACCTTTCTCCTGAGCAAACTTGTTAAAGTCTTTGCCTTTAACATCGTTTAAGAAATTACTTGCTGCTTTATAGGCTGCCGCCTGTGTTTTGCTACTTGCAGTTAGGTTTTTCTCTACATAAGCAAGTTTAACCACTTTAGAGTTGCCAATTTGTTTATCGATTCTGATTACGTGAACGCCAAACTGAGATTTAACAACTTTAATTTCGCCAGGACTTCCGCCAAAAGCAGCATTTTCAAATTCAGCAACCATAGTGCCACGGGCAAAAGTACCTAAATCGCCACCTTTGTCTTTAGAACCATCTTCACTGTAGTTTTTAGCTAATTCAGCAAAATTTCCGCCTTTAGCAATTAATCCTTTTAATGAATCGGCTAATTTAACAGCTTTATCTTCACCACCTACTTTTGCAGGATTGATTAGAATATGACTTGCTTTAACTGAATCAGGAGAGAAACGGGTATCAACAACTTTTACAACTTTATAAGAGTTACCTGAAAGTTTAGGTCCATAGAAACTACCTGCAGGTAGCACAAAAACTGCTGAATCTACTGCCGGATCTATTTTACCTTTTGTTAAATAAGTGTACGGAACTTTAACATCAGAATTTACTGCTGCAAATAATGAATCATTTTTAGCAACTTTAAAGTCTGCCGCGATTTTTTCTACCTGATTTTTGATGGCTAAAGAATCAGCAGCAGTTGGCTTAATGCTAAAAGTTACATATTCAAATCCGCGGCTTTCTTGTGGATTATTGAAACGCGCTTTATTTTGCTCATAGTATTCTGAGTAATCAGCATCGCTCAATTTAACAGAAGCATCAGGAACTGAAGTGTAATCTAAACTTACGTATTTGAAGTTAGCCAACTTGTTACGGTTGTTATATTCATCTGTTGCTTCTAAAGACGTTACATAAACAGAGTTGCGAACTAAGTTGGTATACTTGGTTTGTAAAGCCTGATTTTTGATTTCTTCCTGAAGCATAGCTGATTGCTGTAAGGCCTGAGGTTCTTTCGATTTAAGAAAGTTCATCAAGGTAGCACGATCCAGCTGGCCAGTTTGAGGATTTGAAAAATATTGTTTAATTAATGGGCTTGGGTTAGCACCTTGTAATAAGTCTAACAACTCATCTTCAGATACGTTAAGACCTAAACGATCGTATTCTTTCGTTAATAAAGCTTTAGCCAACTCAGCATTCCAAGCCTGATCTACAGCCATAGCAGTCATTTGTGCATTTGCACTACCACCATATTGTTGTTTAAACTGATTAACTCCCTGGTCAACCTTTGGCCCGAACTCATCGATATTGATTTCGTTACCATCAATTGAACCCACTACCTTTTGGTTTGCTGCCCAGAAAGGTTTACCCACGTTAATTGCATCACCTACTAAAAATGCAACAATTGCAAAACCAATAGCAAAGACTAAGATATAGCCCGCTCGGTTACGCAAAAATGTCATTAATCCCATATTGTACTTTATAAATTTATTTAGTTTTTTTAAGAGGGCGCAAGATACAAATTTGGCTTAAAAAAGAAAACACAAAATTTTATTTATCAAGTGATTGTTTTTTAAGGAAATAGCACCCTTATTTAAATGACAGAAGGAATGAATGAGAGAATGATTGAATAGGCTTAGCGACTGAAGGAATGCCCTTCAAATCAAACAGAAATGACGTCATTTCAGCATAAACTGGTACTTATTTCAATAACAATTAAGGGGCAATGCCCTCCTTCACGTTCAGTTGCCCTGTAGTTGTACTCATTTTATAGGTACTGAAATCTTGAGGGGCTTCAAAATTGATCCCTTCTCCGATACTGCCATCAGAGCCTTTCACATACACCTTCTGGTTAGAATAAAAAAGCTTTCTGGCTTCGTCCCAAATCAATTCTTCAGAGGAGAAAGTACTGCCATCAGCATTTTTAACCACAACGTTTTTCCTAAACTCAGTTTTCAACTCCGAATCCTTGCGAATGGCGTAATCGCATATTAAGGTTCCATCAATTGTTCCTTTTTGATTGTAGAAACTGATTTTAACCCCCTTGATCATCTCCTGATAAGAACCACCATTTTTCGGGGTTACCTTATCCAGAATTGGTGCATTACCAACCGCTTTTACACGAGCCGAATCGCTGTAAGTGATTTCAACACCATAGGTACGGTCTCGGGTAAGTGTAATCTTTTTACTGGAAATGGAATCCACATTTTTGAGATCATCATCACTGCAAGAGGCCATAAAAAAGGGCATCCCTAGTAATAATGCATATAAAAATGTTCTGATTCTCATTAGTCTACTCTATATCTACGGAACCAGGTATCGTTCAGTGTAAAGCCCAGATGGAAGTTAATAAATTGTTCTTTAACCAGGTTATTACTTAAGGTTCCTCTTTGGCCAACCTCTGTTGTAAAGTTGATTTTGTAAAAAGCACTACCACCATTTGCGCTTGGAAGCGGGAATCCAAAACCCAGCGAGGCGCCCATTTGCTTAATATCCTTATTGCTGATTTTAATATAAGTCTTATCGTAAGATACTCCTAAACGGTAATCCATACGCTTCAAATAACTGTTATAAGAAGTGTAATCTGGCGTCCATTGCCCACCTAATGATGCTCCCCAGCTATCCTGTAAACCCTGGTTAACGTTATTAATGCTGGTAGAAGACCACTTGCTCATTCTAAAATCAGCACCGATTAACCACTTATCATTTTGTTGGATAGAAATCCCAAAGTTATGACTTAGTGGAAGTGTTAGATTAGAACGGCCGTTATCAATAGCGGCCAAAGTATCAATTGCCGTATTCTCGTTGCCACTGGCATCTCTTGTATAATGGGTAGAGTAAAAGGTTTGAGTAGAATTTACTTTACCTGAGCTACTTCCTGAGTACCCTAAAGTAACCAAAGTTTTTTTACCAACATTGAAATCATATTGAACACCATAAGAATAGTTTAAACCACCTACACTATTCTTGTTCTGCAATTTAGCATTAAGTGATCCCACATTACCGTATTCTGTAGCACGGGTTGTTTGAAGATTACCAAAAAGATACTCAATGTTACCGCCAATCCTAAAGTGATCTCCAAAACGGCGACCGTATCCAAAATAAGCTTTAGATAAACCACCTTCGCCCTCGTAAAGCTGATCAACAGACATCGTATCTACTTTCACTGTATTACGGTAAGAATAGCCTAAATCTGAATAAGGTAAGATGCCAAAACTAATTGCCGATTTTCTACCGGTAGGGATGGCAAAAGCCAGGTGACTAAATGTAGAGTTAAAACTGGTTTCGGTTAGATTATTACGCGACAAGCTGGTTAATCCGGCACTCATACCGATATCAATAGTTGTAAGGTTTACCCCGGCGTATGATGCCGGGTTCTGCATATTGATATAATTAAAACCGGTAACCTTATTTACTGCGGTAGAAATTCCACCCATAGCCCTCAACTGAGGAAGTAAAGAACCTTTGATATTTCCAAGTCCGAATCTTGAATATGGAGACGATGTAGTAACCTGAGCCTGAGCACCTAAACCACAAACTAGAACGAGAATGGCCGCAATATAATTTATTCTTTTGTACATTTTAATCTGCAATAGCTTCATTTAATCCTTTTAATACGATGAAGGCATCTTTTACTATTTGAGGCGCAAAGATGCTGTTTTGTAATTGTTTATACAAAAAATTAGCATCACCTCCTGTTATAATGACCTTTAAAGCACTTTCTTTTTTATTATTTATGGCAATAAAGCCCTCAATCTCATTGATCATCCCCTGCAAAACACCATTCCTGATGGCCGATTGTGTATCTGTTCCTGCCACAATCTCCTCTTCCGCATTCCAATCAACCAAAGGTAGCCTTTTGGTAAATTCGTGCACTGCTTTAAAACGCATTTCAATTCCCGGGCTTATGCTCCCACCAGAATAAGTAGAATCAGACTGGAGCAGGTCGTAAGTAATGCATGTGCCTGCATCTATAACCAAACAGGCATATGACGGAAAGCAACCTTTAGCGCCCAAAATGCCAGCCCATCTATCCAAACCCAAGCTGTGGGGAGTTTTATACATATTGGTTACACCATTGGTTAATAAAGCTGAAAACCTGGTGTAGAGGGTATGTGCCTTTAAAATATTTTCCAGTACTTCTATTTCCTGATTAACACTACTTATAATTGATTTATCAATAGAATAGTCGTTAATCAAACGTTCCAATTCTGCTACTCCGAGTTCATCAAATCTTTGATGGTGGATTAACTCCCGGTTATTAAAAACCGCAATTTTCACCGATGAGTTACCAATATCAATAGTTAATCTGTTCATTTAAAGCTTTTGGTGTAAAACTTCGTGCCACAAAGCTATTAATCTTTGCCAAGTTTCGGTCTAGTTATTTGTTAAAAAAGGTTAAACAAAGAGAAAGTACTGAATGGAAAGCACAAAGAGCAGGAATAAAGTTTCGTAAAACCAGCGCTTTTTGGCATTACTAAAATAGTAAGCTAAGAGGACTGCTCCAGGAGGTACACACAGCAAGAAATGTGAAATCCTGAACTGTGGTTTTAAGTAAAAGCTTGCGCCTGCAACAATAAACATAAAGAATAGTAACTGAAAGCCCTTTCTTGTACTGATAAAGCTCCTGAAAAAGTTCTCTCTTAATTGCAGGGAGGCTAAAATTATAATCACTACCACCGGGATCAATACCAAATAATCATTGTAATTAATTTTAAACACCGAAGGAAATTTATTTCCTAAAGGTTTCCATATCTGATAAAATGAGCTGAGATTATCGTTCCAATAATAAAATACCGCTAAAAAGAAGAAAACTGTAATAAAGCCAATCAAACCTGCTACCCACTCTCTCCAGTTAAATGATCTAAATAGCATAAGCGCTAAGAAAATCATCAATAACATGGCCATAAAAGGGAAATAAATTAAGGTTCCTATACCGATGATCATTCCGATATCAAAAACGGTAGTAATGGAATTGGCGCTTTTACTGAGTTTCAAAAACTTATCAATAATCCAGATCAGCAGAAAATTACAGATCAACGCCGGACTCAAAATCATAAAAGGCATGAAAAGGCTTGTCCCTGTTATAAAACTCAATCCCGGCAAAAAACTGGGCTTGGCCAACAGGTTATGATTATTGATAACCCTGTTAAAAATCAATGCCTGAATGTAAACCATCACCGTGGCAAAGAAAATATTAGCACTTGGCGACAGTGCATTTTCCAGGTCTATATTAATCAGCAAGCGGGTAAAGGATTCTACAAAGTCAAAATTGACTAGCGCAGGCATCTCGTAAAAAATAGCAATACGCATAAAAAATGTGTATGCCAGCAAAAAAACGAGGTTAATTGGATTAAGTTTTCTAAACTGATTAATCATGCCTTTTATAGAGATGGCAAAGTAAAGAAAAATAGTTGATAATGCATTCGTCAGTCAAGAGTACAAAGTCTTTAATCAAAAGTCAGCTCCGCTCAGTTAAACAGTCAACAATTAAGCAATTAAACAACCATACGCTCCCCTGATCTTTGCTCCAATCTTGATACTTTATACTTGATACCAGCTACTTTTTACTAAATACTTTCTACTGATTACTAAATACCAGCCCCTCTTCGCCCGTACTTCTTCACCATATCATCAATAATCTTCGCAGTTTCATCAGGAAAATCAAATTGATGTTTTTGTGGATTTGCTACCCATTCTTTTAAAACAGGGAGCCAGTTCCGGTTACTTCCCCAAATAACGGGCAAGCCAAACTGCTTGAGCGCATAGGCATTACACTGCTGTTCAAACTGGAAACGCATGGGAGCAACCAATAATTTTTTCTTAAGGTAAAGCGCTTCTGCGGGGCCCTCAAAACCTCCTCCTGTAAATAAACCTTCACAGCTGGCCAAACTCCTGTTAAACTTCTCATTGTTAACTGGCTCAACCAATACATTAGCTTCCTGATAGGCCACTTTGCTGTGCTTGGAAAACACCTGCCATTGTACCTCTGGAATTTGCACCAAAAGCTTTACCAATCTTTTATCATCAATTGCCGGCAGATAAACGGTATAATGACCCAGGTTTTCATTTTTAAGCTGTCGTATTTCGGAACGGATTACCGGTGTGTGGATGAAAGTATCATATCGATCAAAGTGAAAACCGATATGGTGTGTTGTGGGTGCATAATGACTTAAAATAATCTTCCCCCAATCCAGTGTTCTTGGGCGCGGAACCTTTTTAGATTTAAAAGCCGCCTGATGACTTAAGGATACACTTTCTATTCCCTGCAGTTTACAAGCCCAGGCACTTACGGGTTCAAAATCATTTACAATTAAATCATAATCTTTAAGTGGAAGCTGTTTCATGTCTTTCCGAAAACGGAAAAGATTCATATTCAGCCAGGTTTTAAAGTGATGAACTCCCCCTTTTTTACCAAAGATGAAACTGAAACCGTGAAGCTGGTATTTTACCGGCTGACTCAATTTTACATCTGCTTGCGTACCGCTCACCAGAATATCCAGTTCGCCGTACTGTTGCAGCAAAGGAATTATTTCCCTTGCCCTGCTAATATGACCATTTCCTGTTCCCTGGATTGCGTAGAGTATCTTCATGATTTGCCCCGAATATCAAAAAATTATTGGGCAATTTCATACTTAATTGTATGCAAAAGTAAATTTACATCCAATTTCTGTTTCAAATCCTCCGCATCAGAGAGAATCCCTTCGTCCACCTCATCTTTTACAAAATCCTTATGATCATACTTGAATACTGTCCAGCTTTCATTGTGATATTCTAAAGCAGTAAGACTTTCCACCCAATCGCCACTATTCAAATAAGTAACTTTGCCATTTTCTCCTACAATTTCCCGCTGTTCTGCCTGATGGATGTGGCCACAAACTACAAATTCATACCCTTTTTCGATGGCTAATTCTGAGGCAGTTTGCTCAAAGCTGTTAATGAATTTAACGGCATCCTTAAACTTAGCCTTGATCTTTTTGGAAAAACTCATCTTCTCCCTTCCAAGCGCTGTAAGTATCCAATTTACAAAACTGTTAATCAGTATCAGCGTATCGTAACCTACTGCTCCCATTTTAGCCAGCCACTTAGAATGCTGCATGGTCACATCAAATACATCACCGTGGAAAAACCATGCTTTTTTACCATGGAGTTCTAAAATCAATTTATTTTGAAGGTGAAAGGTTCCCATTTCCATGCCATCAAACTTCCGAAGCATTTCATCGTGATTTCCGGTAAGGTAATGTACCTGAACACCTTCTGAAACAAATTTCATCAGTTTACGGATCACTTTCATGTGCGATTCTGGCCAGTAGCTTTTACTAAATTGCCAGATATCTATAATGTCGCCGTTTAAGATCAGCGTTCTAGGCTTAATGCTCTTGAGGTACTTCAGCAGTTCCTTGGCATGACAGCCATACGTACCCAAATGCACGTCGGAAATAACCACGAGATCTACATTTCTTTTTTCCATAATCGGGAAATTTTAGGGGGAGAAGTTTTGTTACCGCTTATCTGAAGCAGTTTAAATATAGAGTTGTTGTATTTACCACTCTTCTTCCTCATCGAGTTTGACCTCAAAGGGGCTAAAGAAATAGATTACAACAATTAAAAGGCCAATGGCAAAAATGGATTCCAGCATTCCAGCAAACTTATTTTACAAAGGTAAGACGCTGTCTATCAAACAAATGTTACGGCATTGTTAAATTTATCACCTAAATGCTAAAGTATGTTAAAGCACCAAAGCAAAAACCCCATGACCGATAGGCCATGGGGTTCTTAGAAACTGATTTTATGTATTTAAACTTTCGCTTCTTTCTTCTTTTTTTGCTTGTTTTCCGAATAGAAGCCAAATCCAAGACCCGCCAACAACAATAATGAACCTGCAAGAGAAATTTTCTCACCTGCATAATAAGCGGTTGGGTGGAACTTAAACTCTAATTTATGATTCCCTGCTTCCAGCTGTGCTGCACGCAATACATAGTCGGCACGGAAATAAGGCTTCTCTACGCCGTCAATGTACATTTTCCAACCTTTGCTGTAATAAATTTCAGAGAATACAGCAATTACATCCTTAGCTGATGAATATTCATAAGTGAGGTGATCTGGATTGTAGCTCGTTAATTTAATGAAACCTTCTACCCCTGTTCCCAAACGCTTGGTATCGATCATATTTTTAAAGCTTTCATCCACAATGGCCTCTTTTTTAGCATCAAAACTACTAATGGCCTTCATTTCTTCATCAGCATTTTTAGCGTATTGAACACTTTGTACAAACCAGGCATTGCCACAAGCTGTAGGGTTGCGTTGCATTTTGTACGAACCATTTTGAGGGTCTTGCGTAATCACATATTTGGTGTTCAACATATCTAAAACATCCTGATTGATGCTTTTGGTAAGCTGATGATCAACCAATTCCTGAAAACGTTTTAATCTTGCCGAGTGGAAACCACCAACCGTTTTATGGAAGTAAGAAGTTTCAGCGCTCTTAAACGGATCACCTAACGATAAATCAAAAACCCTGAAATTTGGATCCTTATCGGCAGATATAAAATTATCTACATCACGTGGTTGATAGTGATTAGCCAAATCAGATTTGCTCACGAAATTCTGGTTGTTTAAATAACGACGATCTACCTGCCACAAATCAATCAAAACAAATAAAGCCAATAAACCAAAAGCGATAGAAGCGCTCATCTTTTTGGTGATGAATGCCCAGCTTAAGCCGAAACCTATGGCAATGAATAAAATAGAACGCAAAGCATCGGTTCTTGCCAGAGAAACACGGTCTGCTATAATTGCATTGCTAATCTGCTCTGCAGCGCCCCTGTTATTCTGTAACATCTGCGTTAATGCATCAATCACCTGAGATTGATTAGAAGTAGTAAAGCTGAAGAATGCCGTAGGAATCAAAGCAATAATCAGCGCAAAACCGGCAGTAATTCCTGCTGACCAGGTTAAACGCTTAACCAGAAACTTTTGATCGTACTTACCTTCCTGCGCTTCTTTAATAGCTAAAATCGCCAATAAAGGAACCAATAAACCTACCACTGCCAGAATAGACTCTACTGCCCTGAACTTATTGTAACCAGGAAGATAATCAAAGAAAATATCAGAGATTAACGGAAAGTTTTGGCCAAATGAAAGGAACAACAACAGGATGCTCGATCCTAAAATCCACCATTTCCACCTGTGTTGAACAATAAATAATCCGAATACAAAAAGGAAACAAATAATGGCTCCAAAATAGTATGGACCAGAAGTACCTGGCTTCTCTCCCCAATACTGATTAGTTCCAAGGTTTTGAGCAAAATAACCAATCGCCTGTCTCGGGTCAACTCCCTGAAGGTTCTTCTCAACAGCTTTGTAAGTATTACTTTCTGGTTTAATCAGATCGTCAATACTGCTCGCTCCGCCATATAAATTAGGGATTAAAAACGTAAAACTTTCTCCCACACCCTGACTCCACTGGTAAGCATAAGCTTTATCCAATCCGGTTGCTGGTTCAGCCTTATCAGTTGTTAAATTAGATTTACCTCGAATAGTTTCCTTTGAATATTCGTAGGTAGTCCAAAGCGAACCCGCATTAACCAACACAGCTACTATAATCCCTACTGCGGCATAACCAATTGCTTTACCAAAAGCTGCCAATTGCTTTGCTTTATATGCATGATATAACTCTATACAAGCTAAAATAAATAGAGCAATAAATAGGTAATAGGTCATTTGAACGTGGTTAGCGCGAATCTCCAAAGCCATAAAAAGGCCTGTTAAGCTTGCGCCAAGAATATACCTTCCCCTAAGCGTTAAAATGATTCCTGCTAATATCGGTGCGAAAAAGCCAATGGCAAGCGCCTTGTTGCTGTGTCCCGCGGCTATAATGATAAAATTGTAGGAAGTAAAAGCAAAGGCTATGGCTCCTGCTGCTGCAAGCCATGGATTAATCCTGAGCACACAGAATAACAAATATGCACCCAAAAGATACAGCAATACCGTTCCAACAGGGTCAGGAAAGATACCTTTGATTACATCTATACCATAGCTGGCAACGTTCATCGGATATTTCACCCAGATTTGATATGCTGGCATACCGCCGAACATCTGGTTAGTCCAAAGAGGGCCTTTCCCATCTTTTTCCTTAATATCCATAATTTCCTTCTGCATGGCTTTTGCCTGCAGTACATCACCTTGCTGTGGCGCTTTTCCCTGTAAAACAGGACTGAAGTAGGCAAAACAAATGACTACAAAAATTGCAATGATGGCCAAATGAACGCCATTTTTATTAAACCAGTTATTCATTAAGGTTTGTTTAAGTTTAAACGAACGTCAAAAATAAAAATTTGGGCGGTATAAAAAAGGAATTATTGAAGGTAAAGCGAATAAACAATTAGATTTGTGAAAGGAAGTCTCCTTTTAACCCATTAACGATGAGAAACTTTACCATTACAATACTTTTAGCTTTATCCTCTACCACAGCCTTTTCACAAATTGTCGGTTTGAACAATGTTGAAATCAAACAATTAAAGGTTAATCTGACCAAAAATGAAAACCTCAGGAAAGAATATGATGCTTTTGAGCAATCTACTGCAAATTTTCTTTCAGATCAGCCTAACGCGATAGATACCATCCGAACGGAGGGACTATTAAAAGGAAACCCAAAAAAGATTAAGACCGCTACAGCCCTTGCAGATATTTACAAAATGTATGCTACGGCATTGCTGTACCGTTTGAATTCGGATAAAAAATACCTGAATAAGAGTATTGAATTTCTGAGTGCCTGGGCAAAAATTAATCAGCCAAACGGCGATCCCATTGATGATACCAACCTGGAAAGAGCAGTTGAGGCCTATGACTTGATTAAGCAGGAGATTCCTAATCAGGAAAAAGAGCTGATTATTGATTGGCTCCGCAATACTGCAAATGCAGAAATCAATAGTAAAAGAATGAAACCTGGCCGCACAACCGCTATTAATAACTGGAATGCTCACCGCTTAAAAATTGTCGGGTTAATCGGTTATGCCATTAATGATCAGAAATTAATCAGCTGGACCATTGATCATTTAAAAAAACACATTGAAATCAATTTATATCCAGATGGAACCAGCTTCGATTTTAAAGAAAGAGATGCCATGCACTATCATATTTATGATCTGGAGCCGATGCTGAAATTAGCTATCGCGATTGACCGGGCTAAAGGAGAAGATTTCTATCATTATCAAAGTACTACAGGCTCCTCTATTCAAAAATCGGTAGAGTGGATGATCCCCTATGTGAAAGGCGAAAAGCAACACGAAGAATATGTAAATACCAAAGTTAAATTCGATCGCGACCGGGCAAAAAACGGAGAAGCAGGGTTTGCTGCCGGCAGTTTCTTCAAACCCAGTATGGCACTTCCGGTATTCAAATACTCAAGCTATTTCGATCCTGCTCAACAAAGTCTTTTAACGCTGATGGAGTACAAACCTAACTGGCAAAATACTGTAGACAGGATGAAAGGCTTAAAATGAAAAGTTGAAAGTTGAAGCCTAATTTTTCAAAATAAATATATTTTCAATAATTTTTGAAAGTTTAAAAATATAATTATATTTGTTCATGGAATTAGCAGCAGCAAAATTAAAGTTTATAGAAACCTGGGGCAAATTAGGCTCTGAATGGGGAATAAACCGTACAATGGCTCAAGTGCATGCGTTATTGCTGATCTCCCCTGATGCACTGACCACTGAGGAAATTATGGAGACTTTGAGTATTTCCCGAGGGAATGCCAATATGAACCTGAGAGACTTAATTGGTTGGGGACTGGTAGAAAAGCAACATAAAGCTGGCGAGCGAAAGGAATATTTTTTTGCTGATAAAGATGTTTGGAACATTGCCCGCCAGGTGGCTAAAGAACGGAAAAAACGGGAACTTGAACCAGTATTGAAAGTATTAACGGAGCTGTCAACCGTCAAGGGAGATGAAAAAGATCCAGCGTTTAAAACCTTTAATAAATCAGTAACCGATATTAACAAACTGGCCAACAACGTTGATAAAACCCTCGAAACAATGTTAAAGGCAGAAGAAAGCTGGTTCTGGGGATCAATTTTAAAAGTTTTTAAATAATACAAGATATTCAAATCAACCAAAGCCTTAACCGGCTTTATTTTTTAAATCAATCTTTCATTTTTTACTGAAAGTTCAATATTTATGTAAAATGAAAACACTCAGCAACCATCTTATTTTATTCGACGAGGAATGCCCTATGTGCATGGGCTATACTCAATTATTTGTTAAAACAGGCATGCTCAATCAGGAAGGCAGGGTTTCTTACCAAAAAATGCCGGCAGAGGTCTGTCCTATCATCGACAGGCAAAGAGCTGTAAATGAAATTGCTTTGGTTAACATTCAAAATGGCGAAGTTACCTACGGGATAAAAAGTATCTTTAAAGTTATTGGCCATAGCCTCCCTTTCTTTAAACCCCTATTTACTTTCAGTCCCTTCATCTGGCTGATGGAAAAATTTTATGCTTTTATTTCCTACAACAGAAAAGTAATTATCCCCGCAGCTATCAAAAAAGAAGGGTTACAACCCAGTTTTAAACTAAGTTACCGCCTCATTTATCTGCTGGTAACCTGGCTGGTAACCGCCTATATTTTAACCGCCTATGCAGCTCTTCTAACAGATTTTGTCCCATTGGGAGGAAGATACAGGGAATATATCATTTGCGGAGCACAGATAGCCTTTCAAGGTCTGATTATATTCTTTTATAAACGGGAAAAGTTTTGGGATTACCTGGGTAATATGATGAGTATTTCATGTGCAGGGGCACTGCTATTGGGTATAGGTTTACTTGCTGCAAAAATATTAACGCTTCCTGCTATAAGCTTCCTGTTTTATTTTATGGTGATAGCCGGGCTTATGCTGCTCGAACATTTGCGCAGAAGTAAATTATTAGCGCTTGGGTTTTTATTAAGTATTACCTGGGTGATTTATAGATTAGTGGTTTTAGGTTTAATTCTAGTTTTTAAGTAATGAAATACGATAAAATTGTTCTTGCCGGTGGAAACGGGTACCTCGGTGGAGTTTTGGCCAAACACTTTAGCCCAATGGCAGCAGAGGTAATCATTCTGGCCAGAAAGCCGAAGCGAACACAAGGAAACATAGTTACCGTTGTTTGGGATGCTATGACTATTGGTGACTGGTGCAAGGTATTGGAAAATGCAGATTTACTCGTTAATCTCTGTGGAAAAAATGTGAACTGCAGGTATACGGATAAAAATAAGCAGGAAATAATCGATTCAAGGGTTATCCCGACAACCCTATTGGCCGAAGCCATTAAGGGATTGACCAAAGCGCCGAAATTATGGATTAATACTACATCTGCTACCATTTACCGCCACGCCGAAGATAAGCCGCAGGATGAGAAGAATGGAGATATTGGCTATGGCTTCTCTGTTGAGGTTTGTAAAGCCTGGGAAAAAGCATTTTTTGACGCCCAAACTCCAGCTACCCGTAAAGTTGCGTTAAGGGTAGGCCTGGTAATGGGCAGGCATGATGGTGTATTTCCCCGCTTACTTAATTTAATAAAATTTGGTCTTGGTGGCCGCCAGGGTGATGGAACGCAGTATGTAAGCTGGGTGCACGAGCAAGATGTAGCCTTAATCACCGAATGGTTAACTACACGGAAAGAAATAAATGGACCCCTGAACTGTACAGCTCCTGAAGCCATTAAAAATACTGAATTGATGAAGCTAATCAGAAATGCTTACGGTATTCCATGGGGCTTACCTGCGCCCACCTGGCTTCTTGCTATTGGCGCTAAAATAATCGGTACCGAAACAGAATTAATTTTAAAAAGCAGGTGGGTAAAACCTCAGGTACTTTTAGATCAGGGCTTTCAATTTCAATATGCAACAGCTACTGCAGCTGTCCATGATATTCTAAGTATCAATTAATAAAATAATGGAACTGATTGTATTAACAACCCACATAAATGCGCCTGTTGAAAAGTGCTTTGACTTATCCAGAAACATCGATTTGCACCTGGATTCTATGCATCAATCTAAAGAAAAGGCTATTGACGGAAAAACGGCAGGCTTAATAGA
Source organism: Pedobacter sp. (assembly GCF_965279535.1). Lineage (NCBI taxonomy): Bacteria > Pseudomonadati > Bacteroidota > Sphingobacteriia > Sphingobacteriales > Sphingobacteriaceae > Pedobacter > Pedobacter sp. The sequence continues at coordinate 3,315,714 of NZ_OZ257244.1, read as the reverse complement.
AATGGGTGAAAGTGTTACCTGGCTGGCTAAACATTTCGGAATTTCTTTCCGAATGACAAGCCAGATTACCCTGATGGAAAAACCGCTCCGGTTTATTGATGAAATGACCAATGGTCCTTTTAAAAGCCTGAAGCACCTCCATCAGTTTAAGGTAAAGGATCGGGTTACTGAGATGACTGATGTTTTCGAATTTGAGGTACCATTTGGTTTCGTTGGCTGGCTGGTAGAAAAAAGCTTTCTTAAATTCTACATGAAAAAATTACTGATGGAAAGAAATCGCTTTATAAAAGCATTTGCAGAGAAATCCTGACGCAAAAATGCCCCGAATTTCTTCGGGGCATTGCTTTATTTTATTTCTTCATAATCTACGAAATCACCCAGTTTATCCGTTTTCCCCTGATCGGGCTTCGGCGGCATATAATCAATAGAGATTGAGCCTTCTGGTTTTTGTCTTTTTTGCTGATATTGCTGGCCTGTAGCCTGTTGTTGCATTTTACTTGCCAGGTTATTGAATAACATCGGCAAGATCAAACGAATTAGCATCCGGATAAGCCAGAGTACCAATATGGTTATAAATATGAATTTAATTAATGCCATCTTAATTTACACTTAATACAAATATAGACGTCTACAGGATTAATTTGTTACCTTTTTCGCCTTTAATTGCAATTTGATTACAAAGTTTATTCTTCTACAATCTCACAAACCCGGCCAATCTGTCCATCTTCCAACCGCACCTTTATCCCCCTTGAATGAAACGCAGATGAAGTTAAAAGGTTTTTAACTACACCATAAGTTACGTTTCCAGACCGCTGGTCCTTCTTTAAAATAACGCCTACTTCTAAACCCGGGTAAATATCTTTTCTGTTTTGTCCATCCATATTAAATAATCTTTGCCTCTCGAAGAATTCAAATTTCAGCAATAAAAAGCATACTAAGGTAATTTTGCGAAATCTATCTCAGGTTTTTTCCCTGTTTCTTTTCGGCTGAAGATTGTTCTTGGAATAGTGTAGTTGTTAAAGAACCCACAATTTTTAAGGAAGAATGCCCCCTGCTCTACTCCACCGGCGTAATCCATGCGGTAAGCCTTGTTCCCGGTATTATCTGTTGTAAAACGGGCCTTATTGAGTTCTATCCAGTTTCCCTTATCATCACAGATCCATTGATTATTAAATTTAACCATACGGGTTTGATCACCCTGTACTGGTGAGAAATTTTCTAAGAATGAGTGAAAACGCTTCAGATAGGTTTGTGTCCTTGGCCTTTTAAAGCTGGCGATTAACTGCCATTTGTTTAATTCAGGAGCAAAGAAATAAGCCGTATAGGTTGTAGTGCTATCTGTTCCAGGCAGGCCATGCAATAAAAATTTGTAGGTATTACCGGCTTTCCACATGTAATTTAAGTAGGATTGCCCACCAGCACCCTCATTTCCAAACTCTCCTGTATGTACACCTTCCCCTTTTTTTAACATTTTTATTTTATGCGATTCGGGGATACTTTTAGGATCATCCGTGTTGAAAGGACTCCAAACCGAAAAAAGAATATGTCTTTCTGTCGGACTATTTACCTGCATGCCAAAGTAACCCTCACCAAAACCGTTGGCCATGAAATAAGAGCCTAATAAATCTTCACCTTTAGGCACTGTAACTTCATTATAATACCATTCTGCATTCAGGCCATCTGGCTGAATATAATTCAAATGTACAGATGGCCCTCTTCTTCCCCAGTGAAAGAAATTCCCCTCATTATTTTTTACGTAGGCCGTTTTAGCTGTAATCGCTGTTCCAGATACATTTAATGACTGCAAGGCCGGGAACCGATCTTTCGTTTTATCCAGGGCCTTAATCGTTAGCGCCACATATCCTGTATCCTTGATTTCCCAGGTACCAATCGTAGAAGTTTTTTCAGTTTCATCAAAAGCAACTTTCTTAGTTTGATTCTGAATGGCAAATTCTAAGTTTGATTTCCCTTCCACTGTATTGCCCTCAGTACTAAAGGTCAGTGTTCCGGGTTTTTCTACCCTAAGGTACACGGTAAAATATTCTTTGGGATCTGTCCAGTTCTGAATCCCCCGGTTGGTAACCGTTCTGCCGCCATCTGTATGTTTTGAGCTGTAGGCATTGCCACCAAGAGGAATAGATAGATTTTGGGCTTGCACATTCAAACCCAGGCCGCCAAGTACGATCAGCGACAATAGTTTTAAAGATTTCATTCAATATTTGTTTAGATAACTTTCGAATACAAGTCTAGCTCAAATATTTGAGATGAAGGGATTTTAAACTAAAACGTTACTTTGACTGAGCCCATTGATAAAGTTTTTGCCTAAAAAAACACGACAAATCAAGTTCGGCTGAATGATTTAGTATTGCATGCAGCCTCAAAATGACCAATGACTAATTACCAATGACCAATGACTAATGAACAATTAAACCGCCTTACTTCGGAAACTTCTCATTAAACATTTTCTCCAAAGCGAACATTTCATCGCGGAGTTTGGCTGCAAGTAAGAAATCCATGTCTTTGGCTGCTTTCTGCATTTCTTTACGGGTATTATCGATAGCTTTTTGCATTTCACCTTTGCCCATATACTGCACTACCGGATCAGCAGCAATGCTTATTTCTGCATTTTCTACATAAGCCCTGGCCTTGTTATCACTTGCTTTTTGTGAGAAATCGAGTACTGAAGTCTGTTCTAAAATTGCTTCGCGAGATTTACCTACTGTTTTGGGCACAATACCATGTTCCAGATTATAAGCAATCTGTTTTTCTCGTCTCCGGTTAGTTTCATCAATGGTTTTCTCCATACTATCCGTCATACCATCGGCATACATAATTACACGACCCCGGTCATTACGGGCTGCCCGGCCAATGGTTTGAATTAATGACTTTTCTGAACGGAGGAACCCTTCTTTGTCGGCATCTAAAATGGCTACCAAAGTTACCTCCGGTAAATCCAGGCCTTCACGCAAAAGGTTAATCCCAACTAAAACATCGAATTCCCCTAAGCGTAAGCCACGTAAAATCTCTACCCTTTCTAAAGTTTTAATTTCTGAGTGGATGTAACGGGTCTTAATATTCAAACGATCCAAATACTTGGTTAGCTCTTCAGCCATGCGCTTGGTAAGCGTGGTAACTAAAATCCTTCCACCTTCTTTAATGGTTAGGTCTATTTCATCTAAAAGATCATCTACCTGATTAATAGCCGGACGTACTTCTATAATTGGATCTAACAGCCCGGTAGGACGAATTACCTGTTCTACCACTACACCTTCTGACTTTTCCAGTTCATACTCTGCAGGTGTAGCACTTACATAAATCGTTTGTGGAGCCAGTGCCTCAAATTCATTGAAATTCAAAGGACGGTTGTCTAATGCAGCAGGTAAACGGAATCCATACTCAACGAGCGAAAGCTTACGGGAGCGGTCGCCACCATACATTGCCCTGATTTGTGGAACTGTTACGTGGCTCTCATCAATCACCATCAAATAATCTTCCGGAAAATAATCCAGCAGGCAGAAAGGACGCATACCAGGTGCCCGGCCATCGAAGAAACGCGAGTAGTTTTCAATACCTGAACAATAACCCAGTTCTTTCATCATTTCGATATCGAAATTGGTTCTTTCCTCTAATCGCTTTGCTTCTAATAAATGTTTATCTGCGATGAGCTGATTTTTCCGGATTTCGAGTTCCTCCTGTATGCCCCAGATGGATTGGGTGAACCGGTCTTTGGGGGTTACAAAAAGATTGGCCGGATAAATGGCCATATCTTCCAGCTTCTCGAGTGTTTTACCAGTAACAGGATCAATTGCCGAGAGCTCTTCAATATCATCCCCAAAAAAAGAAATCCGATAGGCAAAATCTAAATAGGCAGGAAAAATATCTACAGTATCTCCTTTCACCCTGAAAGTACCGCGCTTAAACTCAGTCGTTGTACGGGCATATAAAATTTCTACCAGGCTATGCAGAAAGGCATTTCTTGAAATCCGTAACCCAACACCAAAACGAAAAACCATTCTGGAGAAATCTTCCGGGTTGCCCATACCATAAATGCAGGAAATAGACGAAACCACAATAATGTCCCGCCTTCCACTCATTAATGAAGAGGTGGTACGTAAACGCAGCTTTTCAATCTCCTCATTAATGCTCAGATCCTTTTCGATATAGGTATTACTTGAAGCAATAAAAGCTTCAGGCTGATAATAATCATAATAGGAAACGAAGTAATTCACCGAATTTTCAGGAAAGAACTGCTTAAACTCGCCATATAGCTGTGCTGCAAGGGTTTTGTTATGGCTGAGAATTAGCGTTGGTTTTTGCGTCTGCTCAATAACATTGGCCACCGTAAAGGTTTTACCTGAGCCGGTAACCCCGAGCAGTGTTTGATAATGCTCTCCTGCATTTACACCTTCAACCAATTGTTTTATTGCGCCGGGCTGGTCGCCGGTCGGCTGATATTCTGACGTGATCTTAAATTTCATGGGTAATATCAAATATACGATTTTTTCATTGGCTACCATGGTTGTGGCCCACGAACCATATCCAGTTATCTTTTTCTCTTGCCTGTGGTTTGTGTGTCACAAACCACAGGCAACTATTTTATTGGTCCGTGAGTCACGGACCAAGCACAACAATTACACCACAAACAAAAAGTCCTGCTGAACTGGTGTTCAACAGGACTTTCTTTCTAGAAACCAGCTTTATTATTTGCCAGCTGCTTTCTGCATAGGATTAGTGCCAACCGACTGACCCCTAACCGCAGCACCAGATTTGGCTTTAAAAGCATGGAATTTACTTTCTTTGGCTTTACCGCCCCAGCCATTGTTTGAGGTATCAATATCGGCCGTTTCTTTAAGCGGGTCAACCAATATCGATTCTACTTCTTTATCCTTCACATAAAATTTAGATGTTTTCAATTCATTGTGTCTCCAAATTTGAGCAGGAATTCTGTCTAATTCTTTTGTTCCATCCTTATAAGTAAATTCTACAATGACCGGCATTACTAAACCGCCCTTGTTGCTAAAGCTTAACTCGTAAAGGTACTTTTCCTTATACTTATCTTGTTCTGCAGCTGGTACAGGTTCAAGTGGAAGCGCTGTTTCAACCCTTGTAGCGGTTGTGGTATCTACAGTAACCATACCCCTATCATATTTGTAATAGAAATCCTGTGCTGCAGTGTTTTTATCTACATAAAAGTTTATCTTTTTATCCTCACGATTTCGGATTTTGGAGATATCATCAAATGCATTTAAGGCAGGACGATCTATTTTAACCATTCTGGCCCTCGCCGCAGGAACATCTTTAGGAAAATCAACTTTTGCAAACTTTACAGTATCCAGCGCAATGTCGCAAGGATCAGTTCCGTAAAACCAACCTCTCCAGAACCAATCCAAATCCTCGCCACTTGCATCTTCCATGGTGCGGAATAAATCTGCAGGCTCAGGATGTTTAAAAGCCCATCTTCTTGAGTATTCTTTAAATGCGTAGTCGAAAAGTTCTCTACCCATGATGGTTTCACGCAGAATATTTAACCCTGTGGCAGGCTTAGAGTATGCGTTCGGGCCAAAGCGGGCAATATTTTCTGAGTTACTCATAATTGGTTCCAACTCATCCTTAGGCAGTTTCATATAATCAACAATGGTATGAGCAGGACCTTTTTTACTTGGGAACTTATTATCCCAAAGCTCTTCTGTTAAATACTCAACAAAAGAGTTTAGACCTTCATCCATCCAGGTCCACTGGCGTTCATCACTGTTTACAATCATCGGGAAGAAGTTGTGCCCTACCTCGTGTATAATTACGCCCAACATACCATTTTTAGTGCTTTCACTGTAGGTTCCATCCGCATCTGTTCGCCCATAATTGAAACAAATCATCGGATATTCCATTCCGTTCGCTGCTTCAATACTTTGTGCCACCGGGTAAGGATACGGAATGGTAAAATCTGAATAGGTTTTAATGGTATGTGCAACAGCACGAGTAGAAAACTGGCTATACAGGTTATAGGCTTCTTTACCATAAAAACTCATACACATTACTGTATTGTTATTGGCTTCAATTTTTTGGGGCATAGCATCCCAAATAAACTTACGGGAGGCTGTCCAGGCAAAATCGCGCACATTGTTGGCCTGAAAAACCCAGGTCTTTTTAGCAGTAGCCTTCTTGGTTTCAGCAATTTTTGCCTCTTCCAAAGTTTGGATCTGCACAGGTGCCGCAGCAGTTTTCGCTTGATTATAACGGCTTAACTGCGTTGGATTTAGCACTGCGCTGTAGTTTATACACTCTCCGGTTGAACCCACCAAATGATCTGCAGGAACGGTCATTTGTACTCTAAAATCACCAAAAGTTAAAGCAAATTCGCCCCTACCGGTAAACTGATGATTTTGCCAGCCCTGAAAATCGCTGTATACGCACAAACGTGGATACCATTGCGTCATGGTAAATAAGTAGTTGCCATCGGTAGGGAAATATTCATATCCTCCGCGACCGCCGATACTCATTCTATCGGTAATCTTATAGTTCCAATCTATGTTGAAGATAAATTTCTGACCCGATCTTAGCGCTACAGGCAAATCAACCCGCATCATCGTCTTATTAACCGTATACTTTAGATTTTTACCCAAGGCATCTGTCAATTTAGTTATGTTGATGCCATAACCGTTATTGTTTTTTGCACTCAACTTATCCAAACTTGCTGTAGTACCGATTTCCGGCATTTTCGTTGCGTCCTGATAGTTTGCACTTTTATCTGTACTGTGCTGATTTTCATCCAGCTGCAGCCAGATATACGTTAAAGGATCAGGAGAATTGTTGGTATAGGTTACCGTTTCAGAGCCTGTTAACAAGAGGTTTTTCTCATCCAGCTCGCACTTAATATTGTAATCAGCTCTTTGTTGCCAGTACTTTACGCCGGGTGCACCACTCGCAGTACGCTGCTCATTTGGTGTGGGTAATATCGTACCCAATTGCTCAAACTTATTCCCGTGGTTACTCCCAGGGTTATTTTGAATGTTTTGGGCCATGGTTAAACTTCCAGAAAGAAGCAGCAAACCAGACAGGGTAAACAGTTTATTCATAATATGTTAGTTATTAAAAAGGAATTCGTTCTAAAGCCATTTTTAAAGCCAGGCTAAATACGGCCGCGGAAATAAACAAAACCCAACTCAGGCGTTTTATCCGCGTATAATTAAAAATAATAAAAGTAATCAGCAGGATAATCATCACCATAAACACCTGGCCCGCTTCTAATCCAACGTTAAACCCAAACAAACCCCAGCCAATGTTTTGATCTTTTGCCAACATCATGCGGATAGAATTAGCGAAACCCATACCATGGATTAAACCAAAGCCTAATGCCAAAAAGTAATTAATCTTGATAGACTTTAAAGAAAAATTTCTCCTGAACAGATTACTTATGGCCGTAATGACGATGGTGCAAGGAATTAAAAATTCTACCCATTTACTGTCAAAGCGAATAATATCCATAACACTTAGCAAAAGCGTTAGTGAATGCCCGATGGTAAATGCGGTTACTAAGATCAATACCTGCTTCACATTATGATAGCTATAAATAGCCACCAGTACCAGAATAAAGAGCTGATGATCCAGCGCATCCGCACTGATAATGTGTTCCCAACCTAATTTAAAATAAAAGATAAAATCTTGTAACGGCATTTATGAATATTTTGTTTGGGCTTTATTTAAAGCTTAAAATTAAATTTTAATTTATAAAATGAGTAAGGTTCCCTAAAAACATGGCCATAAATACCAAATTTGTTACTAAAAAATTTAAAATCACCATCAAAATTGAATAGATAGTGCCAATATTGAGCAATGTGTTAGCTGTCACGCTGTAGTTTGTTAGCAAGTCCCCGGTCTTTCAGCACTGTCTTCAGGTGGTCGCTCTCCTCTTCATAGCCCTTCGTTACTAAACCCGATATAAGTGGAAATCCCGCAACGAGGCACAAGTGAGGACTCTAAACGTTTAGAGGGACCAAAGCCCCTGTTTATAGAAACCCGCACATTTTCTGACAAGGATTTTCTAAAATTCATAACGCTATCAGATTGTAAACCAGACTGATCTTAAGCTTCACAACTCTAAATCCTATATTTATTCAACCTTAAACCCAGCTCATATGGTTAGATTAAAATACTACTTTCAAAGACCTGAAAAAGGTTATGATCCGGTACCGGCGGAATTTGCAGCAAAATACTCCGAGAATGAATATCAAAAATTGGACAATAAAGTGGTAGATAACATCTGTAGCCAATTGGGATCATTAGAAAACAGAACTTTAATTGATCTGGGAGGCGGACCCGGTCAGTTTAGCCTTGCTTTTGCTAAACGTGGGGCTCAGGTAACCTGGCATGACATTAGCCAGAATTATTTGAAAATTGCAAGGGAAAAGGCCAAAAACAACAAGGTTAAGATTAATTTTAGCCTGGGCTACCTGGAAGAGGCAAAAGGTAAATTCGACTTACTTTTTAACCGGATTTGCTGGTATTATTGCCTGAATGACAAACAATTTGCCCGCCAGATTTATGATTTATTAAATGTTGGAGGTAAAGGATTAATTATCGTGAATAACGAAGACTACCTCAACAAAGAATTGCAGGTGGAGAAGCCATTAAAGAAACTAATTATTAAATTTAGTTTTTGGTTGAATGAAAAACTGGGTATAAAGCTCACTCACGTCCACCCCTCTCACCAGAAACTTAAAAAGATTTTCTCCAAACTAAAATTTCAAAACCTAAATATTGAAAGGAATGGCCACAACACCTTAATTACGTTTAACAAGTAGTACCTTTATTGTTAACTTTGCGTTTAAACAAAAACAGGCTTATGCACAGTGTTAAATATGGGTTAGTACTTTTTCTTTTTACATGCTTAAATTTAGCTGCCGGTACCCGCCATCCCTTACACGTGAGCACTACGGAAATAAATTATAATGCTAAAGAAAAGGCACTTGAAATCAGTTGTAAAATATTTACCGATGATTTTGAAGCCATTTTAGCGAAGGTTTATAAACAAAAAATTGATTTAGCCAGGCCTGAGCTTAAAAAGAACATGGATGAACTGGTAAAAAAATACCTGATTTCACACCTGCATTTAAATGCTAACGGCAAAGCTGTTCCTTTAGATTATATTGGCTTTGAGATCGATCATGAAGCCACAAACATTTACCTTGAAGTAGGAAAAGTAAGCTTCTTAAAAGCCGTATCAGTAAAAAATACGATCCTTTATGATCAGTTTGATGATCAAATGAGTATTCTGCATATTGTGAAGGGAAATACCAGAAAGAGTACTAAAATCCTTTACCCCGACCAAACCTTCACGGCAAACTTTTAATTGTAATTTTTGTATTAGATATAAAATGAGTATTAAAATAACATTAATTTTAATACTGCGTTTTACGTAATAGTCACATTTCCGAGAGGAAAATTTGTTGTAACCTTAGTTAATATTTGTTCCCCTAATGTTTAAATAAGCTATGCATCTAATCATCTTCTCAAGTGTTTTGACACCGAGGATCAAGTATATCTTTAGCTTTTTGTTTAAAGACATTTTAAAGATAGAGGTTGAGTTTACTGGAAACAGCCAGTACTTTTTAGAAAGTAATCTTTCCAAAATCAGTTATGGGGAGGAGCCGCTGGCAGATGAGCTTTTCTTTAAAAGCAGCCCACTTTTGTTCGCTAATAAAGTAGAAGAAATAACGCTTAAGACTGTACCTTTCGGAGATTATCAGGTTCCTTTCCCGGTTCAGGGTTCAGCACTCCCTTTTGATGTTTTTGCTGCATCATTTTTTTTAATAAGCAGGTACGAAGAATACCTCTTCCAAAAGAAAAGCAACGAAGATTTTAAAGCTTCTAAGAGTCTTCAGCACAAGTGGAAGATACTAAAACGGCCTATTATTGATGAATGGGCGCTGATGCTGAAAAATCTGATCCTCAAAAAATTTCCGGATTTCAAATTTCATCAGAAGCATTTCAGCCACCACCCGACCATCAATTTCACGGTTAATCCAAGTTTGCCTCCAGGGTTTGTAAATAAATCTAAGTTTCTTTTTAGTGCGCTGTTTCAAAGAAGAAATCGTTACTTAAGCAGCAAGTTTGACCGGCTTACCGGAATCGATATCAACAATGAAAAAGTGCTGCAACAGGTAACTGAATGGCTTGGCCCAAAGAAAACCAAGCCGCTTTACTTTGTCAATTTTCCCAACATTCCAACGGCATATTTGAAAGTAAACGGACTTAGCAAAACGTTGTCGCAAAAGGCTGTCGGTTTGCTCAGACCCTGTGCTGATAGCGCACAAGGCATCAGCACCATTAAGGATAACCTTATTAAACTCAAAAAAATACACCCCGAACTGATTCACCTTACCAGTCAGCAACTGGAAATATTAAAGTTTCCCATCTGTTATCTTAATCTTTTGAGCTTCCAGTTCATCTCCGACTTTTCTATGGGATACGCCGATACCATCGGATTCAGAGCCGGCACTTGTACACCATTTAACTGGTACGACCTGCAATTGGAAAAAGCAACGCCATTAAAGGTAAATGCTTATTGTGTAACCGATCAAACCCTTCAGTTTATGCCACTTGAAGAAGGAAAAAAAATTATCCAGCACCTCATAGATCAGGTAAAAGTCGTGAATGGCACATTTTACAGTGCCTGGCAGCTTAGAAGTTTGTCTGATCACTTAAAGTATAAAAAACTGAAAACCCTCTTTACAGAAATGCTACAATCTGTTGGAGATTGAACAATTTTTGCTGCAATAAGAATATTAACCTTAAATTTAACCAAGGAAATACCTTAACAGCAAACCATCCATCATGATTTTTAACCTCAGCAAAACGAAATCCATAGCCAATACCTTCATTTCCGAATTACGAGATGAAGAGATTCAAAAGGATTCTATGCGTTTCCGTAAAAACCTGGAACGTATCGGGGAGTTTTTTGCTTACGAAATCAGCAAGAATCTTAAATATGATATTAAAGAAGTAGTTACCCCGCTGGGGGTTTCCTCTTGTGAAGTATTAGCACAGCAGCCGGTTCTGGCTACCATTTTGAGAGCTGGCTTACCTCTTCAACAAGGACTGCTTAACATTTTTGACAAGGCAGAATGCTGTTTCATTTCAGCCTACCGGAAAGTAAAAAAGAGTGGTGATTTTGTTATCCAGATGGATTACATCTCCAGCCCGGATTTAAACGACCGTGTATTGATCATGGCCGATCCTATGCTGGCCACTGGCCAAAGCATGGTAATGTGTTGTAAAGAACTGATTAACAGATATAAAATCACAGAACTTCACATTGTTGCAGCCATTGCAAGTACGGTTGGTGTTGAGCATGTACGGGCCAATTTACCCAAAGCAAAACTTTGGCTGGGTGCTATTGATGAAGAAATGACCAGCAAATCGTACATTGTTCCAGGTTTAGGAGATGCCGGCGATCTGGCCTATGGCGAAAAGGTATAGTGCATCAATTTTAATTCAAAAAACCAGAATTTAATGGCATTGCAAGAAATCTTTGCGAACTTTGCCTTTATATGCATCATTCCAAAAAACATATCTTCTTTGACCTCGATCATACCATTTGGGATTTCGACCGCAATGCTGAAGAAACACTAAATGAACTCTATTATACCTACAAGCTCGATGAACTGGGTTTAAAATCTTGCGCAGATTTTATTACTACCTACACTGAAAATAACCATCAGCTTTGGGCAGATTACCACTTAGGCAAAATAACAAAAGAGTTTCTCCGTTCAGAACGTTTTAGTAAAACCTTTCTTCAAATGGGTATTCATCCCGATGCAGTACCCCATCAGTTTGAAGATGACTATGTAAGCATTTCTCCTACTAAAACCAATTTACTTGAGGGAGCAGAAGATGTTTTAAGCTATTTACAACAGAAGTATACCCTGCATATTATCTCTAATGGCTTTAAAGAAACAACCTTAACCAAAATGAATCTTTCTAAGCTGAATCCTTATTTTCAAAACGTAATCATTTCTGAAGATGTTGGGGTGAACAAACCCAGTCCTATTATTTTTGAGTATGCACTAGATAAAGCCAGGGCGCTCAAAGCAGAAAGCATTATGATTGGTGATAGTTTGGAGGCTGATATTTACGGCGCTTTGAATTTTGGTATGGAAGCCATCTTCTTTAATCCAACCCAAAAGGAAAAACCAGCGGATGTGAAGAAGGAGATCTTACATCTTAAAGAATTACTGGAACTATTTTAGTAATTGTTGTGAATACTCATTTTTTGTAAGCCCTACAGGACTCAATTTTCTTACCGTTTAAGATGTTTAAGCACCATTAATCCAGCCATGCTGTACCATTACATTTTTGTGGCATTTTTGGAGAAACAGTAATTCGGTTTATCTTTATTGAATGAAGATTTCAAAAATCAATGCTGCTATTCACCAAATTCTAAGTGCTTATAAAGCAAAGCTGCTTCATTATCCCGAAGCTGTTTTTCAGGCCACACCACCCATTGCTGGCTGGAGTTACAGCGAGGTGTATTCGCATATTTTTGATTCCAGCTTTCTGTCTGTAATGGCTTTAGAAAACTGTATTAACGGTAAAGCTGAGTACCAAAAAACGGTTTTTGCTGTTAAACTGATTTTGTTTTTCGGGTCCCTGCCCCCTCAAAAATATAAAGTGCCTTCAAAACTGGCTGATCGGGTGAAGAAAATCACTAAAGTTGAAGCACTAAGCTTTATCCATCAATTTGAAAATGCCCTGGCCAAGGCTTATCCTGGTATTGCTCAGGCTGATGCTAATCTAAAGACAAAACATCCCCGTTTGGGCTATTTGAATGCAAAACAGTGGCTCCGTTTTATTGAAATTCATTTGAAACACCATTTAAAACAGCTTAATCGCATAGAAAAGAGTTTTCTGCATAGCATTTAATTTTTACATCTTTGCGTTAATGAAATTACCCGTTATAAAAGGTTTTGATGAGGAGGCATTTAACAAGTATTTGAAAAATACGGGTTGGCTGATGTTTGGAAAAATCTTAAGCTTGCTGGTTGGCTTGCTGGTAGCGCGATATCTGGGCCCGGATTCTTTTGGTGAATTAAATTTTGGATTAGCATTAGTGGCCATTTTAGCTGCTGTAGGCGCTTTAGGGTTGGATACTTTTATCATCAGAGAAATTGTACAAGAACCAGATAAAAAAAATGAAATTTTAGGAACTTCTCTTTGGCTAAGAATAATAACAAATGCCTTGTTAATTCCTGTTGCCATGGGTATTTATGGGTTAAGTCATCATTTGTCATCAACTCCCGGTCAATCATTAACCCTGATGGTAGGCTTGCTGGCCTTGGCCTCTTTCTTCAAATCTTTCAATGTTATTGACGTTTATTTTCAATCACAGGTACAATCAAAATACGTTGTTCAAGTACAAAATATCTGTCTGATCATCTCAGCAGCAGTAAAAATTACAATAGTTTCATTAAACCTGCCTTTAATTTATATCGTTCTGGCCTTAGTTTTTGATGGCTTGATATTGGCTTTTGGATTAGTGCTTATTTATCAAAGAAAAGGGTTTAACATTTTCGAATGGACTTACAATAGCACAAGAGCCCGATCTCTTCTTAAACAATCTGCTCCATTAATACTCTCTGCCGTAATGGTTTCACTTTACATGAAGATTGATGTAGTGATGCTTAAAGATGTTGGTAGCAAAGCGGTAGGTATATATAGTGCAGCAGCCAATCTGAGTGAGGCCTGGTATTTTATACCAGTAGCTATAATTACCTCTGTTTTCCCTGCACTTATAAATGCAAGAAAAACAGATCACGAGCGTTACATTAAAAGATTGGGTAATCTTTATGACCTGTTAATATTTATTTGTATCCCTACAGCCATTATTGTGAGTTTTTCCGGCAATTTCATTATCCACCTACTCTATTCCAACAGGTATGAGGGAGCTGGAGCAATGTTATCTATCCATATCTGGTCGGGCGTTTTCGTATTTTTAGGGAGCGCGAGTTCTCAATACCTTTTAGCAGAGGGTTACACCAAAATAGCTTTTTACAGAACTGCCGCCGGAGCCTTGGTAAACATCTTATTAAATCTTTGGTTAATACCGAAATATGCAGGAATAGGTGCATCGATAGCTACACTTATCGCTTGTGCTGTTTCTACATTTTATCTTTTATTTATACCTAAAACCCGTCAGCAAGGTATAATGATGTTAAAATCATTATTTTTGGTCACGGCATTTCAAAAAATATTTAAACGTTGAGCACTTTAAAAGCATTAACCCGGTTAATCGCCAAGCCTCAAAGGCTAAAAGCATTATTATCATATGGCCATAAAGGCTACTTAAACAGCATTGGCTGGTTTACTGCATTCGATAAAAAACAGGCTGTTGATGGCCAGGGCCAGGCCTTGCCCTGGGTAACGTACTCTTTTATTGATTTTATTAAAAACCGGATCAATAAAAATCAGGATATTTTTGAATACGGATCCGGAAGCTCAACCATTTTCTATGCAGAACGTGCCAAATCAGTTACTTCTGTAGAGCATGACAAAGGCTGGTTTGATCGGGTTAAAAATACCAGCCCAGATAACGCAGAAATGATTTTCTGTCATTTGGAAAAAGATGGCGAATATGCACAGAAAGCTAAACTTCTGAATAGAAAATTTGACATCATTATTGTAGATGGCCGCGACCGGGTAAACTGTTGTAAATATAGCATTGATGCCCTTTCAAGTCAGGGGGTATTGGTACTGGATGATAGTGAGCGTGAAGTTTACGATCCGGCAAGAACATTCCTGAAACAAAATGGCTTCAAAGAATTGAGCTTTAGCGGTATTTCCCCAGGCCTTTTTTACGAGAAAGCCACTTCAGTATTCTACAAGGCCGATAATTGTTTAGGAATTTAATTGCGGGAGCTCTACCATGTTAAGCGAAGAAGTTAAAACGGCCTACGATAATTTTTATACTAATAGCGATGTTGCCTGGCGCATGCTTGGTGCAAAATACAAGGCACAAAATATAGTTGATGTTTGTAAAGGCATCAAACCCCAAAAAGTACTCGAAGTTGGCGCTGGTGATGGAAGCATCCTGCATTTTTTAAATGAATGGAATTTTGCTCCGGAACTTTATGCACTGGAAATCGCGCAAAGTGGCGTAGAACTTATTAAAGAAAGGAAACTTTCAAGGCTTGTTCTCGCCCAGTCTTTTGATGGGTATAAAATCCCTTATGAAGATAATGCCTTTGATCTGGTAATCCTTGCCCATGTATTGGAGCACGTAGAACACGAACGTATTTTATTACGCGAATTAAAAAGAGTTGCCAGATACATTGTGGTGGAAGTACCTAAAGATTATCGTTTCGGCGTAGATAAACGCATGAAACATTTTCTGGACTACGGCCACATTAACATGTACACACCTACTTCATTGAGGTTTTTATTGCAAAGTGAAGGCCTGGAAATATTAGAGGACAAAGTTTCGATGACAGCTCCGGAAACCACCAAGTTTAATGAGTTTATTAACAGGAAAGCGCCCAAAACCTTTAGTAAAAACCTCAAGATAGAATTAGAATACCGGTTAAAGAAAGTACTCGGCAACTTTCTCGGGAGGAAGAAACAAGAGCAATTTGCAAATGCCTATACTGTTTTAACACAGAAATCTGATTCTAACCTACACATATTTTAGTTTCAGTAAATATGCAAAACCTGGCACCCATAGCACTTTTTGTTTATAATCGCCCGCAACATACCGCGCGGACGCTGAAGTTTTTACAACAGAATTTGCTGGCTGCTGATAGTAGATTATATATTTTCTCAGACGGGGCAAAAAGGCCAGAAGACGAGCAAAAGGTAATTGAAGTAAGAGAAATCATCCGCAATGCAGAAGGTTTTAAATCGGTTAAAGTTATAGAACGCCAGGATAATGCGGGCCTCGCAAATTCGGTTATAGCTGGAGTAAGTCAGTTGATAAATGACTACGGCCATGTAATTGTTTTTGAAGATGACCTGATTACATCACCACATACGCTAACCTATTTTAATGATGCGCTAAACCGTTATAAAACAGCGGAAAAAGTGATGCACGTTGGAGCTTACATGTACCCATTGAAAGCAGACGATCTTCCACAGTCATTTTTCTATAGGGCAGCCACAAGCTGGGGATGGGCAACCTGGGCCAGGGCCTGGAAAAATTTCGAACCCGATATAGATACCCTCATATCCCAATTTGATCAGCAAAAGAAATCAGCATTTGCCATCGACAATACGATGAACTTCTGGAAACAAATGCAGGAATTTAAAAAAGGTAAAAACAATAGCTGGGCGATCCGTTGGTATGCTTCCATATTTTTAAAAGGAGGCTTAACACTTAACCCTTCCCAATCTTTAGTTAACAATATCGGTCACGATGGTACTGGTGTTCATTCGGGCATCAATGACATTTACAACGTCATCATCAATCCAAAGCCTGTAACGGAGTTCCCTGAGGTTGTGGAAGAAAACCAAATGGTTTACCAGGCCATTAAAAACTTTTTAGCCAATAGAAAAGGTAATCTTTGGGATAGAATTAAGCGCTTTTTACAAGAAAAAATAAATAAATAATCTATTAACAAACCTTCTACATTAAGATTTCAGTAATATTTGCCATTAAGGAACAAAATTTCTTAACAAAAAGCTTATATCCCTTAATTTATTAATGGATTTGGGCTTAACTTTAGGATTCAATTTTTTATTATGAAAAGATTATTCCTAATCCTCCTGTTCTTATCTGGTTACGGGTATGCTCAAAATGCACCTGAACCTTATGGTGCAGTGCCATCCAAACGCCAGTTAGCCTGGCACGACATTGAAGTATATGGCTTGATTCACTTTACCCCAACTACTTTTGAAAACAAAGAATGGGGATTCGGTGATGCCGATCCTAAAAGTTTCAACCCAACAGATTTTAATGCAGAGCAGATTATTAGCGCCGCAAAAGCCGGAGGCTTGAAGGGCATCATTCTGGTAGCCAAACACCACGATGGTTTTGCTTTGTGGCCAACCAAAACTACCAATTACAACATCAGTAACAGCCCATTCAGAAATGGAAAAGGCGACTTAGTTAAGGAAGTAGAGCAGGCGGTTAGAAAGAACGGACTGAAATTTGGCCTCTATTGCTCCCCATGGGATCGCAACAATCCCAATTATGGCACACCAACCTATTTATCTATTTATCAGGCACAGCTTAAAGAATTATACAGCAATTATGGTGAACTTTTCATCAGCTGGTTTGATGGTGCCAACGGTGGAGATGGATATTATGGTGGTGCCAGAGAGCGCCGTTCAATTGACAATACGGTATACTACGATTGGAATAATACCTGGGCCATCACCCGTAAAAAACAGCCTATGGCTAATATCTTCAGCGATATTGGCTGGGACGTGCGTTGGGTGGGCAATGAAGACGGGCATGCTGCCGAAACCAGCTGGGCTACATTTACACCAATGGCTCCTGAAGGTAAAAACGCAGCTGTTCCAGGACAAGCAAACTACCCTCAAAGCCCAATGGGAATTAGAAATGGTAAATTTTGGATGCCTGCAGAATGTGATGTACCTTTACGTAAAGGATGGTTTTACCATGCCACAGAAAAACCTAAAACTCCTGAAACGTTATTCGATCTTTACCTCAAAAGTGTAGGCAGAGGTGCGGGATTAGACTTAGGATTGGCTCCTGATACCCGTGGACAACTCCATGCAGATGATGTAGAAGCGCTAAGAACCTTCGGAAGCACCGTGAAAAATACATTTGCCAATAACCTGGCTAAAAATGCCAGTATTGTGGCAAGCAATACCCGCGGTAAAAAATTTGAAGCCAGCAAAATCTTAGATGGCAACAAGGAAAGCTATTGGGCAAGTACTGATGACATGCATACTGCCAGTCTGGAACTTGACCTTAAAACACCCCAATCCTTTGATATAATCAGTTTGCAGGAATATATCCCCCTGGGACAAAGAATTGAGTCTTACAACGTAGAAATCTGGTTCAACAACACCTGGCAAAAGGTTTATAAAGGCACCAGCATTGGGGCGAAAAGACTGATCAAATTAGACGATGCCGTAACTACTTCAAAAGTGAGATTGATTATTACCCAATCACCGGTATGCCTTACTTTGAGTGAATTTGGGCTTTATAAAAAAACACCTTAGGAAATTTACTTTTCTTCGGCATATAACAATTCAAAGATCTGACCTATCGCTGTAGAAGTTTGCTTGCTATAGCGATAGGTACTATCTGATTTAATATCTCTGTACATTAACATAACTGCCCGATGAGAGGCTTTTGCCAGCTTCAGCTTCCTATCTCGTGCAACAGCGTCTTCTGATTTGAGCGTTAGCTTTTCCATTTGCTTCGCCAGTTCTAGGTTCTTTTCCGTTGGGGCAATACCATCTGTTTTAATGGCGTTCAATTTTACATCTTTAGGCAAAGAGACTCTAAGCCTCATGATGTTATTGATTACTTCAAGATTAGTATTAAACCTGGCATTAAGTTCCCGGTACAATTCTGTTTGGTACTTCGGACTGAAATAAATCATTCCCGAAAAGAACAAAAGAAAAAGTAAGGAGGCGGTAGCATATCGTGCCCAGGATTTAAGCAAAACCGTCTTTTCTACCTTAAAAGTTAAGAGGTAACACAGTATAAAACCTGAAAGAAATCCTCCGATATGTGCTGCATTATCTACTCTTTTACCCATACTGCCATTTATAAGAACAATAGCGGATACAAATAACGTACTGATTAAGAGCGCTCTTGTTGCATTCTTTTCATATGACTTATTTAGTAGTAAAGCAATAAAAGCACCATAAAGTCCCATTATTGCGCCAGATGCGCCCATCATAATCGTTTCCTGATGGAAAGTAAGGCTTACCAGGCCTCCACAAACTCCGCTCAACAAGTATACGTACAGGAACTTTTTCCAGCCCAGTTTATTTTCAATCATCAAACCCAGGTAAACTAAGGCATACATATTGAAAAAGAGATGAGAAAGAGATGCGTGAATAAACTGATAACTGATTAATCGCCAGTACTGTCCATCCAACACCATATTGCGATGATTTACCCCAAAACTTAAAGCCATTTTTTTTGCTTCCATCTGTATCGTGTAGTAATCAACCGAGTTACCCTTTGCAGCAATAAAATTGCGCATCAGGAAAATAGAAATGGCGATGGTAGCGAGGTAGTAAAATGCATTTAACAATACCAGAACGGGGGTAACAGTATATCCTTTCTGCGGAAAGAAAAGATATAAAAAGTTCTTAATTTTATCTTTAGTGGCCAGCGGTGCCTGTTCAAAATAGTTTTTATCCTGATCCGCTATCTGTTGATGGTATTGAGCCAGCCTTTCTTCCCAAACATCCTTTAAATGAAATTCTACATACTCAAACTCGTGAAAAAACTTCGCAAGATTAGCCTCATTCTTTCCATAGTCGTTAAACAACATTTGAATCCCGACACATTCGCTTTTTATCACTGCAAAATCGCCATGAATCCGCACTGAGATTTCCTCACTGTAAGATTGAAATGAAATTTTGGTATAAGCAATCAATCCGCTTTCAGACAGATGGCTTAAACTCCAGCCCAGATTTTTGATCGCTTGCTGAGCAACAATCAGGTATTTATCAGCAGGAAAGCCTGCTAAAGGAATGTATTTTTCTGTTTTTGGCGAATAACCCCAACTTACTGACATAGAGCGCAATTATTTTCTTGCCTCTAAGATAATATATGGTGATAAACTTTTGCTCTCGAAAGGAATAATCCTGGTAAATATTTTTCCGCTCAGCCAAACCAGCTTCTTAAACAAGCGAACACCGGCAGATTTTTCAGCTTCATTTTCTAACCAGATACTGAAACGACCAAAATAGCCCGATTTCACATCTTTTAATCCGGCTTCCTCGCAAATGCGCTTAAGTAAGGCCGGGTCCATGCTGTTGATGTTATGCTTATCGTAATTCTCTTTATCAAAGTTCTTCTGAAACCAACCATTAACCGCTTTAAAATTCGGTAAGGTAATGAATAAAGTTCCTCCGGGTTTAACAAAGGCAATATGTCGCTTAATAATATCAGCTGTATCGTTAAAATGTTCAATTAAGCCGCAGCTCAATACTAAATCATAAGTTTGTTCTGGCTGGTAGTTAAAAAGATCTGTTTCAATGATATGGATATCCTTTTCAGTTAATCCGTTCTTTTCAAGCAGCTCATTTACCACAGGTGGATGAACAAAATAATCCAACAAGGTAACATCCAGATCGAAATACTTTTTCAAAAAAACAGCATAGTAGCCAGGAAAACCTCCTAATTCAATAGCATTTTTAACGCTATTTTTCGAAATTATTTCTGCCAGTTGGCGATGAAACAGATAATTGGATGGCAATTGCACTGCTAATCCTTTTTTACTCTCCCAATAATTTACCCAAAAAGCCCTGTCGGTTAATAAATTTGCCATGTACTAAAATTTCGAAGCACCAAAGAAACGGAAAAAGTTTTAATTGATGTTTAATTGTTTAACTGTTTAACTGAAGAACTGCCTAACCGACTAACAATTAAACGAGTGGACGATTAAACAATTAAACTCCAAAACCCTATTTCAAGTCCTTCAAAATCTCCGCTACAGCTTTTTCCAATTGGGGATCTTTATCTGCCAGGCGATCTTCGAAAGTATTTTTCACATAAATATCTGGCTTAACGCCTTCTTTCTCTATATTTTGCCCATCCATGGTGTAACAGCCCCAGGAAGGTAAGCGGTAAGAAGATCCGTCAACTAAGCCTTTTCCGGAGGTAAAAATAATCCAGCGATAGGTTTCTGTTCCGATCACCTTGCCGAGTTTTAGTTGTTTAAATCCAGCAGCTGTCATTTCTGCATCACTTAAAGATTGTTCATTAATTAACAACACAATGGGCTTCACTGCAGGGCCAAAGTTACTTTGTGGGGCCAACTTTCCTCCTCTATATTTCCATTGCAAATATGGGCGCTGAGATAGGAATCTTAGAACGTCATCATGAACATTACCTCCGGTATTGTAGCGAAGATCCAAAATGATGGCATCTTTGTTCTCCTCCTGCTCCATCATGTCTAATAAAAACCTTTCCAACTCTCCACCGCTCATATTTTTCATGTAGGAATAAGCAATCCTGTTCTTCCCCCATTTATCTACATTCCTGCGGTTTTGGGTAATCCATTCATCATAAAGGTTTGTCCGCAAAGTTGCAGAACTCTCCGGGTGCACATTTGCAATGACTTCCTTTCCATTACGCAGTAATGTCAGGGTCATTTCACGATCTAATGAGGGTTTACTGAAATAGTAGTCACGGTCGATCTTCTCGTCTACCTCAATTCCATTTACTGCTTTTAGCACATCGCCGGCTTTAACATTAACTCCTGCTGCTGCGGCATTGCTTTTAGCTACAATCCTTTCTACCTGCAGGGGATTTTCATTAGAAAATAATATCCCTGTTTCATTTGTCGTATAGGTTAGATTTTTACGCTCTTCGGGTCCGTTACTATTGAATCCCATATGAGAAGAATTCAGCTCACCCAGCATATCATTTAATAGAATTCTCAGGTCGTTGCGGTTGTTTACATATGGCAGATAAGCCGCATACTGCGTTTTCATTTTCTCCCAATCTACACCATGAAACTTTTCATCGTAAAAATTCTCATCTAAGCCTACCCAGGTTTCATAAAACATCTGGTTAAACTCTGCATTGAGGTTTCTGGTAAATTTGTAATTGTGATCAATTCGATCTGCTTTGTTTGCATCGATATTATATTTATTGATTACGCCATTAATCAACATAAAATATCTATCGCCACTTTGAATGATACCAAAACCACCACCGTCTGCAATTTTCTCCGTTTTTCTGTTTTCAAAGGGTTCTAATGTTGTTCTGTAGATTCCTGGTGCCCCACCTTCATGATTTGAGCTGTAGAAAACATAAGTTTTATCTCCTTTTGCAAAAACATCGGTACCATACTGTCCTCCAAATCCCGGACCAACCAATTCTATGCGATCTAAGATATCCTGTGTATTAATCGTAATTACATTTGCTGGTTTGGCTGTTGGCTTAACCTCATTCTTCTTCTTTACAGTATCAGCCGCTTTTACTTTTTTATTCTCCTTTGGATCCGTTATCCCTGGTTTAACCTCTTTTGGTTCAGGTTTATTTTCTTTAAAAAGTTCGTCAAACTTATCTGATCGAAAAGGTTCATCATAATTGTTCAGTGCCATCCTGTAGATATGGCTATTCGACAAACCGCTGGGATAAGCAGGCTTGGTTCTGGCACTGGTAAAAAAAATATATTTACCATCAGGAGACCATGCAGGACTGGTTTCTGTAACACCTGTATTGGTTAAGTTAATGGTTTTATTGTTTTTGATATGATGCACCACAATATCTTGTTCAAAGTTTCTGTAAACCGTAAATAAAACATACTCATCATTTGGAGAAAAACTCGGAGCGGCGTTTTGTATGGCCCAAAACTCATCGGTAACAATGGTTTTGCTATCCAATGATTTTAAATCCATTAACCGAAGCTCATTTCTGCCGCTTAGGTAAACGGCCTGGGTTTTGGCTTTGTTAAAGGTAATATCCCTGTTATTGGCCTTATCTTTCGTTATCTGTTTTGGTGTACCTTTTCCGTCACCTGTTATGGTAAACCAGTTTTGGTAGCCACCAGCAGTCTGACTAAACAAAATGGTCTTATTATCAGCCAGCCATTTACACTCCATTGCCCGCTCGCCGGTATTGGTAATCTTCCGGATAAACTTACCCTCTGCATCACTTACAAAAAGCTCACCGCGGGAGATAAAGGCTATCTTTTTTCCATCCACAGCAGCATCAAAATAAGAAATATTGCCTCTAACATCGTATTCCTGTTCTTTGCTCAACACCTGGTTTCTGCTCGAACTGATGTTTACTTTCTCTGTTTTCTTTGTGGCTACATCATAGGTGTAAAGCTGATAATCTTTTTCAAATACAATTAATGAACCATTAGCAGCTACAAAAGGGCGTTTAACAGAACTGTCGAACTTTGTAAGGGCGGTTTTTTTCCCATTGTTAAAAGTGTAAAGGTTATATTCTTCATTTCCCTCATCAGAAACAAAGTACACATTACCCTTTTGATCTATGGTAGTCCAAAAGTCCTTTCCGTTATAATCTGTATACCGTTTATAACTTTTGTTTTTAGGATTGTAAGATTGAATATCAGGATTGTACGCGCCTTTATAGTGCTTACGGTTTGGAAAACGATAACTTTCCCAGGTATCATTAAAAAACAATTGCCCGTCTGGCGCTTCTGCAATGTGATGGGTTGTATTGAAGTAATTATCGAAAAGGCGGATGGCAGAACCTCCATTTACCATTACCTTGTAGCTCGAAAAGGAATTATAGCGTCCTGAAGTAAAATAGATACTTTTAGAGTCCCAGCCCCAATTATCAACTTCATCTGTCGCATCATTAAAAGTAAGCTGTCTGATATCTCCTCCAGCCATAGGCATAACATACACATCCTGGTTTCCAAATTGATTAGAAGAAAATGCCAGCCATTTACCATCCGGAGAAACCTTTGGATTAATTTCTTCTCCCTGCATCGCTGTAATACGTGTTGCCAAACCGCCTTTTACCGGAACTTTCCAGATATCGCCATCGTAACTGAATACTATTGTTTGTGCATCGGGCGTTAAAGCTGGGTATGCGGCAAAATAAGTTTGATTTTGTCCAAATGAATAGACGGGTACCAGCAAAGCAGCTATTTTTAGTGCTTTAAAGAAAGATTTTATCATAAGTTAGCGATAAGGATGTTTGGAAAGATGAAAATACGCAACAGTTTTTATAATCGTAAACAATAAAATGTATTTTTGAGAGATTTGAAAGTTGTACACTTAAATACTTATGATGGCAATGGCGGAGCAGGCCGTGCTTGTTTACGCCTGAGCGATGCGCTTAAGGCATTTGGTATTGATTCGAAGGTTTTGGTATACTATAAATTCGGTCAAAATCCTAAAATAGATACATTCAGCAAGAACCCTTTCCAAAAGGCGAAAGCAGTTTACAATATTTTGGCTGAACGCTATTTTTCTAAATGGTTGAGCAAATCGGTCAAAACCCCTTTCAGTTTGCAATGGTATGGTCGGTCGGTAATTAACCATCCTGATGTTAAAAATGCCGATGTCATACATCTCCACTGGATAAACCATGGTTTTTTAAACCCCAGGTTTTTAGCCCAGTTAGATGAACTGGAAAAGCCTGTGGTATGGACTTTTCATGATAGCAATGCGTTTACCGGTGGCTGCCATGTACGGTATGGTTGCGAGCACTTTCATCAACAATGTGGCAACTGCCCGATTTTAAAGCTGAGTGGCAGGAATGATATCTCTCATAAAACCTGGCTCCGCAAGCAGAAAGCATATACAGAACTAAATTTTCACATTGTTGCACCCAGTAACTGGATGGCCAAATCGGTAAAATTCAGCAGTTTGTTGGGCACCAGAAAAACCACTGTAATTCCAAACACCATAGAAACACAGATTTTTAAACCCTATGTAAAATCTGAAGCTAAAAAAGTACTTAAAATAGATCCGGATAAATTCGTATTGATGAGTGGTTTTATGCCTTCTAAAAACGATAAGCATAAAGGAACTCCTTACCTGATTGAAGCTTTAGAAATCCTATCCCGAAGGGCCGGGATTAAAAAAGAAGATATCGAGCTGGTTATTTTTGGCAATAAGGATAATGCGGAGCTGCCCGCCTTCCCTTTTAAAACCACTTTTTTAGGAACAATTAATAAAGATGATCATTTAGCCAAGTGTTACTCTGCAGCAGATGCATTCATTACCCCATCTTTAGAAGATAATTTGCCAAATACAGTGATGGAAAGCCTTTCTTGTGCCACTCCTGTTATTGCTTTTACCACAGGAGGAATTCCCGACATGGTGAAGCATATGCAAAATGGCTATCTTGCCACCTATCAGGACGCCGCGGATCTGGCTAATGGGATCGAATGGCTGTACCATCGTCCAAACAAGGAAGAAATTCAGAAAGCGGCAAGATTTACCATTCTTTCAGATTTTTCGGAGGAAGTAATTGCTGCCGAGCACATTCATCTGTACGAAACTTTGATTGATCTACAGCCTAAGTAATATGAAGTTAGAATTGACAAATGCCTATTACGATAATATAAAAGCACTTAAGTCTGCGATATTAAATAGCAGATATAATAATACTTTACCTGATGAGTATCAAGGGATATTGCCAGATGTTGAAACCCTAAAAAATTTAATGAACTAAATGCCTAAACTATCCATCATCACCATCGTATATAATAATGTTCGCGATATTGAGCGAACCATTCAATCTGTAATCAATCAAACCTACAAAAAGATTGAATACATTGTAATTGATGGTGCATCAACAGATGGAACTTTGGACGTTGTTAACCAATATCAGGATCACATTTCAAAAATTGTTTCAGAGCCAGATAAAGGGATATATGATGCGATGAACAAAGGCCTGGCGCTGGCCACCGGCGATTATATTCTGTTTATGAACTCTGGTGATGAATTATATGATCAAAACACAGTAGAAGCTGTTTTCGCCGCTGCTCCATGGGCAGATATTTATTACGGAGAAACAGAGATGTACAACGACAATTGGGAAAGTTTGGGGAGAAGAAGACATGAAGTACCCGAAGAATTTGACTGGAAAAGTTTTAAATACGGGATGAGCATCAGTCACCAGGCCATTTACATTAAAAAAAGTATCACTGTTCCCTACGACCTTCAATATAAATACAGTTCCGATATAGACTGGATTATCAAAGCGGCAAAAAAAGCCTCAAATATTGTAAATGTACACCGTTATGTAGCTAAATACCTGGTTGGGGGAATGAGTAAGAAGAAGCATCGGGAAAGCCTGAAAGAACGCTTCAAAATCTTTACTAAATATTACGGATTAATTCCAAATCTCTTTCACCACCTCATCATTGCCTGTAACCTGGCACTGTATTTTCTTAAACACAGAAAGACAAATGATTAGCCTATGAACGAAGAAATTAACGAACTCATCTCTCATTACGAACAAGAAAAAGAATTAATTCTGTCTCTCCTCAAGGCCGATCAGCTGGACAACGACCTGGAAGCGGTATACTTAAATTCTAAAAATCTGTTTAGCATAGAACGCCAAATTAGAACACTTAAGTCAATGATTGATCCTCATGCCAAAGAAAAGGAAATGCTGGAGGATCAGAAGAAAAGATTAGAAGCACTTAACATCCGGCAGGGGATGGCAGATTTTATTAAAGAAAAAATTCAAACCATTGACCACAGGATTAACCAGCTCAACTGTCATTCAACAGGCTATTTTAATGATGGGCAGGAGTTTGACGATGCTCTCTTCGATTTAGTGGAAGAAAAAATCAAAGCTTTCATATTTTATTTATGGAAAGACCAGCTCTACCTTCGCTTTTCTATCAAACGAAATCAGATAAGGATTAGATTTACACCATTTTCAGAAATTCCCTCCCAAATATACTTTCAGAAAGAAAATTTGATGCTGCTGAGAATAATCGGATTTAGAAAAAATAAATCGGGCTCATGCCTGCAAATAAAACTTGATTTGAATGCATTTAAGGACACTATACCTATAAAAACTATTGTGAGTAGAGTAGTTTATGAGGCCTTACACAATTATAATATCGCTAACCAAAATTCGTTTCTGGTCATCCAATAATATAAAATTATAAAAACAATCTTCCAATTTTAGCTGTCTATACCATAATACCTATTAAAAACAATACAACTATGGGACAGTTAAGTAACCGCAACATTGCAATACTTTCAGAAAGCGGATTTGAAGAAGTAGAATTAACAGAACCGCTAAAAAGGTTAAAGGAAGAGGGTGCAAACGTTCACGTAATTTCCTCAAAAAGTGGCAAAATTAAAGCATGGAACCATGATCATTGGTCTATTGAGGTTGATGTTGATAAAACCGTTAGCGAGGTTAATGCTGCCGACTATAATGGCTTGGTTTTACCTGGTGGTGTTATAAACCCAGATCAATTACGGGTTAATGATGATGCAATAGCTTTTGTGAGGGCATTTTTTGAGGCTGGGAAACCTGTTGCTGCAATCTGCCACGGACCACAAACATTAATTAATGCAGATGTAGTTCGGGGAAGGAAACTCACTTCGGTGAAAAATATCTCGCAGGATTTGATCAATGCAGGTGCCGACTGGAGCGACGAGGAAGTGGTGGTGGATCAGGGATTAGTTACCAGCAGAACACCGGAAGATCTACCCGCATTTAACGATAAAATAGTGGAGGAATTTGCCGAAGGCGTACATGAAGGGCAACACGCCTGATCAACGCTTTAGACGCTCTTTCTAAATTCACTCAAAAAACGGTTGGCTTGTCCAGCCGTTTTTATTGATAGTACACTGGCCTGTTGGGCATTAGTCATTAGCTGAGGTCATTAGACAATCCACTCCATCAATCCCTATTCATTCAATCAATCATCAGCATTTGATCAATTACAGTTTCACCTGTCTGATGATATTTTTGATATTCAACTCAATAATATCCGTCATGTTGGTACAGTGGAGATAGTTATCGTCTTTAAAGTATTCTGCCATTCCTTTTTTTAGCCTGGCGATATTTTCGGGAGTGGTTAGCTCTTCCCGCTTCGAAACATCGCGAAGATCGGTTAAACGATGGCGTTCACTCCTCACCCGATGTACTATAGATGATCTTTCTTCTTGTTGGTACTGCAATACAGTTTTCTCGGTAAGCTGCTCCATACTCAGTTTAACATAAGGCAGGTTTTCTTTAAAAAACTGAGGGAGATAAACTTTCAGGTTACCTTCATAAAACTGCTGATCAAAATCTATTGCCCTGATGCGAAACTGGATATCGTCAAAATCTGGTGTAATCTGTACTACAAAATTATAGGCACGCATATCGCCCAAAAGCATAATGAGACAACGCTCATTAAATTTCACAAACTCTTTGGCTATACGGGTGGGATTAAATTCAGGGGTGTATAATTGTCCTTTCGTAAAAACATCACCGGGTATTCCGGCTATATGTTCTTCAACCAATGTATCGCCATCCACCAGATAATTCACCTGGTTTGGTGAAAGTATTTCTTCCATTTCCAGTCCGTAAATACGGGAAGCATCGGCTTTCTTAATGTAGAAATAATCATAAACATCATTTAGTCTGTTTACAATTCTAATCCGGAACGG
This sequence comes from Pedobacter sp., assembly GCF_965279535.1. Lineage (NCBI taxonomy): Bacteria > Pseudomonadati > Bacteroidota > Sphingobacteriia > Sphingobacteriales > Sphingobacteriaceae > Pedobacter > Pedobacter sp. The sequence continues at coordinate 3,287,448 of NZ_OZ257244.1, read as the reverse complement.
ATGCGTATTGCCAAAGGTGCAATACTCAATCTTATCAATGTACTTATGCTCTACGATACGTAGATTACCCGAGGCCTTTAAGCTCGCATAAATTTCCTTTAAGCCATTATGGAGTTTTTCGATCAAATCCTGGGCGTAAATCGGTCCTTCCCACAATGAATCCTTACCCTGTTTATCCATCAAGGGAAAAGCTTCATTAAACTGCATCAAATCATTATAAGAAATAGGCAGTTTGGCTTCCCTTTGATAGAGGCGAAGATATTTTTGTAAGGCCGGTGTAACCGGAAAAATCGGCTTCTTTTTAGAAATCTTTACGTCATTATTCTCCATTGCATAGCAATGTACCATTTTAATGAATTATGGCAAAGCGGATGAGATCGAAATATTAGCGGTTAGGATAAGTAAAGGGCTTACCTGCCAGGTACCTGCTTATTTTTCGATAAGGATAATCACCTGCACCATGATTGGCAAGCTGCACTATAATCGTATTGGTTTTAGGATCTATGTAAAGTCTCTGCCCAAGCATACCTTCCGCGGCATAGTCACCCTTTTCACCTTCTTGTGGAATCCACCAAAGGTAATGATGCGCTGATTTTTGCCAGCCCTTAGCCGATGAAGGCTTTTCGTTGCCAATGTTAACAGATTGCCTTATCCAGCTTGCGGGTACCACCTGCTGACCATTATAATTTCCATTGTTTAGGAACAACCGACCGATTTTGGCCAGATCTATTGCCGTAACCTGGAAACGGCTTGCGGTGTTCGCCAAGCCTCCGGGATGATCCAATCCCCAGGTAGCTTTATATTGCGAACCCATCTTAACCCAAACTTTTTCCTGGAAATATTGCGCTACTGTTCTCTTTGTTGCACTTTCTAAAATCCAGCCCAACAAAATCGGATCAATACTTTTATATTTCCAAACGGTTCCTGGTGCATTAACCAATTTAACATTTATCAATTCAGCTTTCATGTCGCTGGTATAATAGTATTTGGCCTCATCAGAAAAAAAGGCCTTTATAAAACCACCAAAAGCGTCCTGAAAGGTTAGCCCGGATTTCATATCCAATAGATTTTTGATTGAAATATGATGAAATGCGGTGTTCGTCCGCAGCTCTGGAATATAATCGATAACCTTATCATTCAAACTTTTTATGTCGCCTTCAGCCAGTGCCTGCCCAATCATAATAGAAATGAGACTTTTAGCTCCTGAAAAAATTGTGGTTAATGTACTATCTGCATACCCATCAGCAAATTTCTGATAAATGATGCTGTCGTTTCTGATGACAATAAAAGCGGTTAATTTACCTTGCTTAAAATAATCGTCAAAACGAATGGATTGGTTTTGGCCATTGAATACATGCAGGCTATCCAAATCGGTCCGCATTTTTAATGCTCTTTTAAATAAAAAATGAGCATCACCGGGAAAAACAACAGCCTGAGGAAAAATCTTGTAAGTTTCTGCGCTTGGCGTGCGGTAACGTAAAACCCTTAATAAGTAAGGTTTCCAAATAAAAATTGCGGTGACACAGGTAATGGCCAGTATAAAAAACCATTTTAAAATCCTTTTAAGGGTCTTCATTTATTAATTGCACTACTATTGCTGAATTGTTTAACTGCTCAACCGAAAACTGGAAACTGCCAACTGTCAACTGAAAACTGTCCTAATGAGGTCGATGCTTCCATCTTCGGTGACTCCAAAGCCAATAGGCTGGCTCATCTCGGATAATTTGTTCCAGAAACCGGGTATGCTGTTCTGTAATTTCATATTCCTTAGTTTCAGCAGGATTTAAACAAAGCGGCACACAATCTACCTCGTAATATCCTCTTTTAATAACTTTAACTTTAAGATAGAAAACCGGTCGGTTGGTTTTTTTTGCAATTTTTTCTATCCCCAATTGTATAGCCGTGGGTTGGTTTAGAAAAGTTGTCCAATAATTGGATTCTTCCCTTGTTGGCGCCTGGTCATTACCAAAGCTAAAAATAGTTGTTTCATCCTTGCTGGCTTGTAACGCCCTGAAGGTCTGCCTCATGGCAATCATTTTATTTCCAAATTTACTTCTGATCTTCTTAAACCAGTCATCAAAGGATTTGTTGTTTAGTGGTTTATAAATCGGGTATTGTGTTGCTTCAAAATGTAACCCGCAGCTTAAGGTTCCCCACTCCCAGTTTCCATAGTGAGCAGAACAAACCAAAACACTTTCTCCCCGCATTAAGTAGCTATCGATTAAGGCTTTATTTCGAAAAACGAATCGTTTTAATGCTTCTTCTTTCGAAATGCTGTTTAGTCTTACAATTTCAAAAATTAGTGATGCCAGATACCTGAAGAACTTTTTTTCAATCTGCTTAATCTCATCAAAATTCTTTTCTGGTAATGCATTTAAAAGATTAGTTCTGACAACCTTTCTCCGATATCTTACAACATAGTATAACAATACATAAAGTCCATCTGCAAAGACATACAAAACGGACATAGGCAGAAGTGACAGTGTGGCTATAAAAAATATCCCCAAATGGGTGAACCCCTTTTTAAGCATGTTATACAGTTAAAGCGTAAAGTTAAAATTAATAATCAGAGCGCAAATGGAGCAGCAGGCAAAAAACATGCCTGTTGCCGGAGGATCGCGGTCTTTTGATTAGAAGATGCAAAAAAAAAGCCTCGATTTACATCGAGGCTTATATATTAATATTTAAAAGGCTTATGCAAATTGCTTTCCTTTTACTTTACGTTCTTGTTCTGTTAAGAAGATTTTACGTAAACGCATACTTGCTGGTGTAACCTCGATATATTCATCAGCCTGGATGTACTCCATAGCCTCTTCTAAAGAGAATTTAATTGCAGGTGCGATACGCGTATTATCATCTGTACCAGATGCGCGCATGTTGGTTAATGCCTTTCCTTTAACAACGTTTACTACTAAATCATTATCACGGATGTGCTCACCCATAATCTGACCTTCGTAAACATCGGCTCCCGGATCAACGAAGAAGCGACCTCTATCTTGTAATTTATCAATAGAATAAGCAGTTGTCTGACCTTTTTCCATTGAAACCAATACACCATTTAAACGTCCAGGGATTGTACCTTTCCAAGGCTCATAAGCTTTGAAACGGTGTGCCATAATGGCCTCACCAGCCGTAGCAGTTAATACGTTGTTACGTAAACCGATAATACCACGAGAAGGAATTTCGAACTCTAAATGTTGTAAATCACCTTTTGGTTCCATAATTAATAATTCACCTTTACGCTGAGTTACCAATTCTATTACTTTACCAGAAACTTCCGCAGGTACATCAACAATTAATGTTTCAACTGGCTCATGTTTTTTACCATCGATTTCTTTAACGATAACCTGTGGCTGACCAACTTGAATTTCATAACCTTCACGACGCATGGTTTCGATTAATACTGATAAATGGAGAATACCTCTACCATATACTAACCAGGAATCAGGAGAAGCTGTTTCAACAACTTTAAGTGCTAAGTTTTTCTCCATTTCCTTATATAAACGCTCCTTAATACGTTGAGAAGTAACTAATTTACCTTCTTTACCGAAAAATGGAGAGTTATTGATCGTGAACAACATGTTCATTGTTGGCTCATCAATGCTGATTACCGGTAATTGTTCTGGTGCTTCGAAATCAGCGATGGTATCACCAATATCAAAACCATCAATACCTACAACAGCGCAAATATCACCCGATCTTACCTCTGTAGCACGGATTTTCCCTAAACCTTCGAAAGTATAAAGTTCTTTTACTCTTGATTTAACGATTTTGCCATCGCGTTTAATTAAAGTAACAGGTTGGTTTTCTTTAATTGTACCACGGTGTACACGACCGATTGCAATACGACCTACGAAAGATGAATAATCTAATGAGGTAATCTGCATTTGTAAAGTACCTTCGTTAATTGGTGCAGGTGGAATATTTGCCACAACCGCATCTAATAAAGCGAAGATATCAGTTGTTGGTTTTTGCCAGTCAGTACTCATCCATCCTTGTTTAGATGAACCATAAATAACCGGGAAATCCAATTGCTCTTCAGTTGCTTCAAGGTTGAAGAACAATTCGAAAATTTGCTCATAAACCTCTTCAGGGCGACAGTTTTCTTTATCTACTTTATTTACAACTACAATTGGTTTTAAACCCAATGCTAAAGCTTTTTGCGTTACGAAACGCGTTTGAGGCATTGCACCTTCAAAAGCATCGCAAAGTAAAAGTACCCCATCGGCCATTTTCAAAACACGCTCTACCTCACCGCCAAAATCCGCGTGACCAGGTGTATCGATGATGTTAATTTTTACGTCTTTGTACTGAACAGATACGTTTTTAGACACGATGGTGATACCACGCTCACGCTCTAAATCGTTATTATCCAATATCAACTCCCCTGTTTGTTCGTTGTCACGAAAAATAGAACAAGAGTGTAAAATCTTATCAACCAAAGTGGTTTTACCGTGGTCAACGTGTGCTATAATAGCTATATTTCTTATCTTTTGCATAAAATGCGCCTCAAATTTGCCGCAAAGATAAGGTTTTGAAATGAATTTCCCACTATAGGAACAAGTTTTTAATCCAAACTTAACATCGTAATTGCTTCATTTTTAACAGAAAAGGAAGTTAGTCAGACAAAAGTGTCCTTATGCTTACCTGCATAAAAAATTCTCAGCTCCACTTGTAAAATTATTTACAGCGCCTGCACAGCTTTTATCCATTTTCGGCACAACCCGCTTCGCATCATTAATACTACAGGATTATTCCCTTAGTTTTATATCCACCTTAAAATCATTTAAAGATAGTCCCATGCTTTTCAACTCTTTAAGTTTCGCCCTGTTCCTCCCGCTTATCTTCACACTCTACTGGCTAATCGGGAAAAAACAACTGAGGCTGCAAAATGTACTCCTGCTCTTTGCCAGCTATTTCTTCTATGCCTGCTGGGATTGGCGGTTCATGTTTCTGCTAATCTTCTCTACCCTGCTCGATTTCTTTACCGGCTTGAAGATGGAACAAAAACCCAATCAGCGAAAATTTTGGTTTTGGCTCAGCATCTGCATAAACCTTGGGTTTCTCGGTGTTTTCAAATACTATAATTTCTTTGCCGAATCATTTGCTGAGGCCATCTCCAATTTTGGATTAAAAGTTAATCCCTGGACGTTGAAAGTTATTTTACCAGTAGGCATTTCCTTTTATACTTTCCATGGCCTGTCCTATGTGATCGATATCTATAAACAAAGAATCAAGGCCGAACGAAATTTCATTGATTATTCTTTATTTGTAAGTTTCTTCCCGCTGTTAGTTGCAGGGCCAATTGAAAGGGCCACCCACTTGCTTCCGCAGATTAAAAGAGCAAGAAATTTCGATTATAGTAAGGCTGTTGATGGCCTAAGGCAAATTCTATGGGGATTATTCAAAAAAATTGTGATTGCCGATCAATGTGCAACCATTGCCAACACCCTCTTTAATCATTCTGATGCCTATTCAGGCAGCACTTTATTATTAGGCGCTATCCTGTTTGCCTTTCAAATTTATGGCGATTTCTCGGGTTATTCTGACATTGCCCTGGGTACCGCCAGGCTTTTTGGCATTGAACTTTTGCGCAACTTCGCCTACCCTTATTTCTCCAGAGATATTGCCGAATTCTGGCGCCGCTGGCACATTTCTTTATCCACATGGTTTAGAGATTACCTTTATATTCCGCTAGGAGGAAGCAAAGGAGGCACCTGGAGTAAGATCCGAAACACATTTATCATCTTTCTGGTTAGCGGATTCTGGCACGGAGCCAACTGGACTTTTATCGTTTGGGGGCTGTTGAATGCGCTTTATATCATGCCGTCCATTATATTTAACACCAACCGGTCTAATTTAGATATTGTTGCCGCCGAACGAACCTGGCCCTCATTTAAAGAGTTGCTGGCCATTATGCTAACTTTTGCACTCACTGTTTTTGCCTGGATTTTCTTTAGGGCGAATTCCGTACAACATGCATTCCATATTATTTCATCTATCGGATCTGCCTCACTATTTAGTATCCCGCAGGTATTGCCAATCAAACTCTTCCTGCTCCTCACACTGTTCATTCTTTTAGAGTGGAATGGGAGAAATGAGCCCTATGCCATTCAAAAATTCGGTCTTATGTGGATCAAACCTGTCAGATGGGGGCTTTACTATGCCCTTGTATTAACCATTTTTTATTTTTCGGGTGAAGAGCAACAGTTTATCTATTTTCAATTCTAGCTATGAAAAAATTTGTCCAGTACCTCCTCCTTTTTCTTACGCCAATATTAGTTTTAGGCTTAACTGTAGAATTATTAATCAGACGTATTCCCAACGATTATGAATTTAAAAAAGATTATTTAGACCATCATGCAAATGAAATATCCACGCTTTTTCTGGGTAGTTCTCATGTTTATTATGGAATAGACCCAAAATATGTAAAAGCTAGTTTCAATGCCAGCTACATATCGCAATCATTTGATTACGACCTTGCAATTTTAAAGAAATACCAAAACAACTGGTCTAAACTTAAATACATTGTATTACCGGTAGACTATTTTTCGCTTTACGGCCTATTGGAAGATAGCCCTGAAGCCTGGCGAAGTAAAAATTACAGTATTTATTACCACATTGAAACCCATCACAAGCTCATTAGTGATACGGAGGTGTTCGGAAACAAGCTTGATGTTAATTTAACGAGATTGTATGCTTATTATGTAAAAGGACAGGCAGACACCTCCTGCTCAAGGCTGGGCTGGGGACAACGTTACACAGCGCGGACCCACAAAAATTTAGATAAAACCGGCCCAGTCGCCGCAGCCCGTCACACGGCTAAAACGAATAAAAGATTTGAGCAGAATATACGCTTGCTTAATGAAATTATTGATTTTGCAGAACTGCGTAAAATCAAGGTTTTATTATTTACCAGTCCTGCCTATAAATCTTATATCACTCATTTACGTCAGTCGCAATTGAAGGGTACACTATCAGCCATCAGGCAAATCGGTAATACTCATCGGTTAACCAAATACTACAATTTACTGGATGACAGCAGCTTTAAAGCCAACGACTTTTACGATGCCGATCACCTGAATGAATACGGTGCTAAAAAACTTTCTTTAAAGATAACGGCCCTCTTACTTAAAGAGGAACAGCATATGTAAGATTTAAACCTCAAAAGCCCAGTTCAAAAATGCGGGCATTACACTTTCCCAGGTAGGTACATCGTGCTTACCGCCAACTTTTTCGTAGTAAAAGAGTTCATTTGGCCTTTTGTATCCCTTTTTCATCAAACACTTTACTACATCAATGGTATCATCAATAGAATCAATGATCAAATTTTTGTTCCTATCGGCCTGTTCATCCTCCGTGCCCGTCATTAACCAGAATTTCATTTGAGGTTTGCCTGTACTTTGGTCAAGCATTTCATGTAAAATACGATCTGCATCGGTATAGCCATCGGTCAAATCTTTCTTTCTCCACCAAAAAGCACCAGAAAATACGCCAACAGCATCAAAAACATTTGGATTATTCCAGGCGATATCAAAAGCAGATAAACCACCTAACGAAAAGCCAGCGAAAGCCACCTTTCCCATCACCGGTAAGGCAATTTTCTTTTTTACAAAAGTTAAAAGCTCTTTTACGATGAAATCTGTATACTGACTGGCCTTAGCCCCCCTGCCTTTAAAATCGGGTATACCAGCTACGCCATATTCCATTAACCGATCGGCTGAGGCTTTAATTGCTACAACAATTAACCGATGATTTCTTTTATTATGATGTGCTTCTTCTAAAATTTCTGTGAAATTCATTTTGGCTACATCCTGCCCGTCATTGAGTAAAAGCAACTCAATTTTTTCATTCCCTAAAATACCTTCGGGGGTATAAATATCTATTTCAACCTCATGCTTTAAATAAGCAGAAGGGATTTTAAAACTACTGGTATTAACTTTAACTGATAAAATTGTTGTGTACATAAACTTCAAATCACCGTTCACCTGGCGCAATGCCTATAAATTCGGGCAAAGGTACGATTCTCTCTAAACTATTAAATATCAGCGGCATTTTTTTACAAAACCTTTCATTTATATCCATTTTAAAAAAAAGCTTTCGTTCTTTTTATGAGATTTAATTTCTATATTAAAACATTCATTTTTTGATATGGTTAAAGAAGAACATAAAAAATGGTACAGCCCAAATTTAAGTACTGACATTGACTTGTTAATATTTGGCCACAGTGGTATCCCTATTCTACTGTTTCCAACCAGTATGGGGCGATATTTCGAAAATAAAGATTTCAACCTGATAGATTCTGTTGAGGGATTCATCAATGAGGGAAAAATTAAGATTTATTGCCCGGATGGCATTGATAAATTAAGCTGGTACAATAAAAGTATTCCTCCGGCAGATCGTGTAAAAAATCACATCTGGTATGACAAATACCTGTTGGAAGAACTTGCTCCTTTAGCCAAACATGAAACAGGCCATCAAAAAATAATAACGGCAGGTTGTAGTTTTGGTGGGTATCATGCAGCGAATTTTGCTTTCAGACATCCCTGGCTGGTAAGCCATATGTTTAGTATGAGTGGTGCATTTGACATTACCGGCCAGTTAGACGGATTCTACAATAACGATGTTTATTTTAACAACCCCATAGATTTCATCCCCAACAATAGCAATCCAGAATTGCATTACTTGAAAATTGTTCTCGGAACTACCGATCGGGATATGTGCAGACCTGACAATGAAAGGTTATCACACATCCTCAATCAGAAAGGCATTAACCACTGGCTGGATATCAGGCAAAATGCTGATCATGACTGGCCGATCTGGAGAGAAATGTTCCCTGAATATATTGCTCAACTTTAAAGAAGAAATCAACAAAACGATCTGACATTTAAGATGTTTGATCATTAAACAATAAACTCAAAGAATGAAAAAAATAGGGATTTTATTCGGACAGGAGCGCTCTTTTCCTGAAGCCGTTATCGAACGAATTAACCAGAAAGCCATTAAAGGCATCACAGCTGAGGCCGTTAAAATTGACAAAATATTTCAGAACGCTCCCTTAGGCTACGCTGTAATTATCGACCGCATTTCGCAAGATGTTCCCTTTTACAGGTCTTCCTTAAAAAATGCAGCCATAACCGGTACTGCAGTAATTAACAATCCATTTTGGTGGAGTGCTGATGAAAAATTTTTTAACAACGTACTTGCAGAGCAAATTGGTGTTCCGGTGCCGAAAACAGCGCTGATCCCATCCAGGGAGCATCCAACAGGAACTACAGGAGAATCTTTTTCAAACTTAGCCATGCCCTTAAACTGGGATGCCATCTTTGATTATGTTGGCTTTCCAGCTTATATGAAACCTTTTGATGGCGGTGGCTGGCGGGATGTTTACAAACTTCATGATAAAGAAGATTTTTTCAATAAGCATGCTGGCACAGCACAACTCGTTATGTTGTTACAGGAAGAAATCATCTTTGAACAGTATTACAGATGCTACTGCATTGGGGGTAAACATGTGCGCATCATGTCTTATGATCCGCGTAACCCACACCATTTGCGCTATGCTGTAGACAGTTTTGCACCGGATACTAAACTGTTAAAAACCATAGAAGATTATGTGATCAAACTTTGCACCTTTCTGGGATACGATTTTAATACGGTAGAATTTGCAGTTAGAGACGGCATACCAATTGCCATAGATTTTTGCAATCCGGCACCAGATGCAGATGTAAAAAGTGTAGGAGCGGAAAATTTTGAATGGGTAGTAGAAACCACTGCAAATTATGCTATAGAAAGAGCGCAGGCACAAAAAGATGGTCAGGATAACCTCACCTGGGGAGAATATATCAAATCATCGGTAGCTGGCAAACCTCTGATATCCAAAGCGCCTGCAAAAACTAAGAAACCAAGCAGTAAACCCGCTGTTGAAAAAACAGTCGCCAAACCAAAAAAAGCCACAGTTAAGAAATAATTAGGGATAATATTAATGAGCATTAGGATGAATGAATTTACGCTAGGCGTGGAAGAAGAATACATGGTAATTGATCCCGTTACCAGAGAGTTAACTTCGCACGACCAAAAAATTGTTGAGGCTGCACAAAAGATCCACAAAGACCAGGTAAAAGCAGAAATGCACCAGGCAGTGGTTGAAGTAGGAACAGGCATTTGCAGAAGTACCGAAGAAGCCCGCAAAGAAATCTCTCAGCTTCGATACACAGTATCGCAACTGGCAGGAGAACAAGGGCTTCGAATTGGAGCAGCCGGAACACACCCATTTTCACATTGGGAAAAACAATTGATTACAGAACATCCCCGCTATAATGAAATTGTAAATGAACTGCAGGAAGCTGCCCGTTCTAATTTAATTTTTGGCCTGCATGTACATGTAGGCTTCCAGTCAAGAGAATTGGCCATTCACATTGCCAATCAGGTGAGGTATTTCCTGCCCCATGTTTTCGCTTTGTCAACTAATTCGCCTTTTTGGGAGTCGAGAAATACAGGATACAAATCTTTCCGGACAAAGATTTTTGATAAATTTCCAAGAACAGGAATTCCGGATATCTTTAACAGCATTGAGGATTACGATAATTATGTGAAACTGCTCATCAAGACCAATTGCATGGATAATGCAAAGAAAATATGGTGGGACATCCGCGTTCATCCGTTTTTTGATACGGTAGAGTTTCGAATTTGCGATTGCCCGATGCTAATTGATGAATCAATGGCTTTTACAGCATTATTCCAAGCCTTATGTGCAAAATTGTATAAGCTTCGTTTGCAAAACATGAAGTTCATCAGTTATTCAAGAGCCTTAATTAATGAGAATAAATGGCGGGCAGCCCGATATGGTGTTGATGGAAATTTAATTGATTTTGGCAAAGAAATGGAAGTCAATTGTCGGAACCTGATTTTAGAACTTTTAGATTTTGTGGATGATGTAGTAGATGATTTAGGCTGCAGAGACGACATTAATTACGTGCATAAAATACTGGAGCATGGAACTGGTGCTGACAGGCAGTTGGCGGTTTACGAACAAACTGGTAACTTTGAATCCGTAGTAGATTACATTACTACTCAAACACTTATAGGTGCAAAGTAATTAAACCATGGATAAAAGCATTTTAAAGGTAGCCGTTATTGACATGAACAATGGGGCTCCTAACCAGGGGATGCGGGGAATTCAGGAGATTTTATCCCGTTTTAAAACCGATAACCACATCGACCTCCAATTTGATATTTTCGATTTAAGGCAAAAAGCCGAAATACCAGGTATGGAATATGATGTATATATTTCTAGCGGCGGTCCGGGTAGCCCTGTTGAAAGTGAAGGCGAGAAATGGGAGAATGACTTCTTTCAACTGTTAGACCAGATTGAAGCATTCAATACAGTAAATAAGGAAGAAAAGAAATATGCTTTTTTAATCTGCCACTCGTTTCAACTGGCCTGCCGTAAATATAAACTGGGCAAAGTAACCGAGAGGCGTTCAAATGCTTTTGGAATATTTCCAATTACCTTAACTAAAGATGGAGAAAAAGAGGAGGTTTTTGAAGGAATTTCTAATCCTTTTTATTCTGTTGATAGTAGAGACTGGCAGGTTATCTCGCCAGATTTTGAAGCTTTCGAAGCGAAAGGAGCCAAGCTCCTGGCGATAGAAAAAGAACGCAAACATGTGAATTTAGAACGATGCATGATGTCTATCCGTTTTACGGATGAAATTATAGGTACACAATTTCATCCAGAAGCGGACCCCATAGGCATGAAAATGTATCTGCTCCAGGAGGAAAAGAAAAAGCTGATTATTGATACCCATGGCGAAGCCAAGTATCTCGATATGCTCAACAGCCTGGACGATCCGAAAAGAATAGTACTTACGCAAAGCGTTATCCTTCCTAACTTTTTAAATAAAGCAATAGGAAAATTTCAGGAAGCTTAACAATGGGCTAAAACACCTTGTAAGCAGGATTTAAAACGATTTGGCTTCATTAATCCATTAGCATTATGATACCCGCTCAACGCCAAAAATACAATCAAAAGTTCAGCCCCGAAAAATACGAAGCCTTTCTCCAGAAACTGGAGGAAGGCTTAATTGAAATCCCCTTTCGGGTAGCCGAAACCCCAGTCTTTGTGCCTAAAGCACTAAAAAACAAGCTGATCGAAGCAGGAAATGAAATTATTAGCCTCATTAGGCAAGATAACTTTAAATCCCTCACCGAAAATGCAATTCCTCAAGAATGGCGGGTACCCAATGAAAATGCCCAACCCCATTTTTTAACTTTTGATTTTGGTGTTTGCAAAGATGAAAAAGGCGAACTCATACCAATGCTTATTGAAATGCAAGGTTTCCCTTCTCTTTATGGCTTTCAGCACCATATGGGTAAAAACTTTAAGGAAGTATTTAATATAGACGACTCTGTTGACTATTTCCTTAATGGTTTCAATCAGGAAAAATATATAGCCCTGCTCAAAAAAGTGATTCTTGGAAAACATCAGCCACATGAGGTTGCTTTGATGGATGTAGATGCTCACAATCAAAAAACAGCAATAGACTTTTTGGTTACCCAGAAAATGCTGGGAATTAAAATCCTGGCGCTGGAGGATATCATCAAAGAGGGTGAAAACCTTTTTTATCAGGAAGGATCCGAAAAAATTCAGCTAAAGAGAATATATAACAGGCTAATTTTTGACGAAATAGCTGAAAATCCTGAAATTTTAAACAAAAACTTTGATCCACGTGAAACATTAAATGTAGAATGGGTAACGCATCCTAACTGGTTTTACCGGATCAGCAAGTATACCATGCCCTTCTTAAACAGCAAATTTGTTCCCGAAACGCGCTTTTTAGATCAGATAGATAATGTTCCTCATGACTTAGAGAACTATGTGTTAAAACCCTTATTTTCATTTGCAGGAATGGGTGTAATTATTGATGTGAGCCCTGAAGATATAAGCAACATCAAAGATCCCGAAAACTGGATTCTCCAGCGAAAGGTAAAATATGAGCCCGCTGTTCAATCACCTACTGGTGGCGTAAAAGCGGAAATCAGAATGATGTACTTATGGGCTGATGGAGAAGAGCCTCAGCTTTGCATTAATCTTGCCCGCCTTAGCAGAGGAAAAATGATTGGTGTACGATACAATGCAGATTTTGACTGGGTAGGTGGTACAATAGGCCTAATGGAGAAATAACAGTTCCGCACTTCAGGAGCTTACCACCTTTTTACATTTAACTGAACGCTAAACAGCAAAAGCCTGTTATATTTGTATTATGGATATTCAAACGATTTTAGTCTTTTTACTCTTTGCGGTAGCATTGGTATATGTTGGCCGTTTGGTTTATAAATCTTTGCAGGTGAAAAAAGATGGCTGTGGTGGAAACTGCAAATGTGGCGTTGATTTTTCTGACATTAAAACCGTTAAAAAGTAATTTGACGCTTTTATGATTCATCAGTTTAAAAACTACCTGAAGGAAAAAATTGACATCACTGATGAACAGTTCGATAGTATCTCTGGAGATCTGAAGGTAAAAAAATTCGAAAAAAATCAAATTGTTCAATACAAAGGAGACCAGTTTAAGCATGGCTTTTTTGTTGGGAAGGGCTTATTGCGAGCTTATTCAATTGATGAAAAAGGCAAAGAACACATTTTACAATTTGCACCTGAGAATTGGTTAGTGTCCGATCGCAATAGCATGAATAATGAGCCGGCTATATTTTTTATAGATGCTATTGAAGCCACTGAAGCGGTTCTGATGCCTAACGATTTTATGGAAGAAGCAGCACGTAAAGTACCTTGCCTGCAACCCATGCAAATCCGTTTACTCAATAATTCTATCCGCTTTATGCAGAAAAGGATAAATATGCTTTTAAGTGCTACTGCAGAAGAAAGGTATTTAGACTTTATTAAACTTTATCCCAACCTTACCCTCCGGGTGCCGCAATGGATGATTGCTTCCTATCTGGGGATTACTCCCGAGTCGCTCAGCAGGGTTCGGAAGGAGCTGGCTAATAAACATTTCAGGCCTTAGGTAATCTTAAATGAGTGAGTTTTGAATGATTGAATGCCCTCAGCAAATCAACAATTCATCAGTTAAACAAATTCAATCATTCTCTCATTCCATCCTTCAATCATTAATTATCGTATAGATGAATTTTGAAGAAGTGAATGTTCTCCGCAACTCAGCAAATGAACGATTCATCAGTTAAACAATTAAACATTTACTTACCATACATCAATTCTCCTTCCAAACCACTGCTGTACATTTGTGTTATAAATATTAAACATCTCAAAAACACAAAGATATGGCAACTACAAAATGGACTTTAGATCCAACACACAGTGAATTACAGTTTAAAGTAAAACATTTAATGATCACTACTGTAACTGGTAGTTTAAAATCATTCGCAGCAGAATTAACATCCAATGGGGATGATTTCGAAAATGCAGATATCTCTTTTAAAGGAGACATTAGCTCTATTGATACTGGAAATACCGATCGTGATAATCACTTAAAAAGCGGAGATTTTTTCGATGCAGAGAAATTTGGACACATTGAATTTAAATCCACATCGGTAGAAAAAGATGGTGATGATTATATTGTAAAAGGCAACTTAACCATCAAAGGAGAGACTAAACCAGTTAAGTTAACTGCTGAGTTTGGTGGTATAGCTACAGATCCATGGGGAAACACTAAAGCTGGCTTTACCTTAAGCGGTAAAATTAACCGCAGTGATTTTGGTTTAACCTGGAATGCTGCATTAGAGACCGGCGGTGTAATGGTAAGTGAAGAAGTTCGTCTTTTAGGTGAATTACAGTTTGTAAAACAAGCTTAATTCAACCTCAAAATACAGTCTGCATTCAGTGGGCTGATTAAATTTTCCATGGAGGTAATATGGAAACCAACATAAAAGAAGTAGTAAGTGTATTAAATGCGCCTGCACCACACATGGTTGGCGATGGCTTTAGGGTACACAATTTTTTCCCGAGCGGATATCAGATAAACATGGATCCATTTTTTTTGATGGATTATGGCGCTAAAATTGAATTTTCTGCGAGAAAAGAGCCTCGCGGTGTAGGTGTGCATCCGCATCGTGGATTTGAAACAGTCACTATTGCATATCATGGGGCGGTGGCACATCACGACAGTTCAGGCAACAATGGCGTAATTTATCCGGGCGACGTACAATGGATGACCGCAGCCAGTGGTATTTTACATAAAGAATACCATGAAGAAAATTATAGTTTAAATGGCGGGCCATTTCAAATGATTCAGCTTTGGGTTAACCTACCTGCGAAAGATAAAATGAGCAGGCCAAAGTACCAGGCCATTAAGCAGTCTGATATGCCGGTATTTACTTTACCAGGTAATGGCGGTAAAATTGAAATCATTGCCGGAAATTATCAAAACACGGCAGGTGCTGCAAGTACCTTTACCCCTATCGAACTATATAATGCAAGATTGAACGCAGGTGCAAAAGCAAATTTTAGCTTTCCGAAGCACTTTAATACCGGTTTTATGGTGGTAGAAGGAAATATCCGAATAAATGGCAAAGAAACTGCAACCGTTAACAGCTTTGTATATTTCGATCAAAAAGGAGAAAATATCAGCATTGAAGCGCTGGAAAATAGCATCGTACTGGTATTAAGTGCAGAACCGATTAATGAACCAATACAACAATACGGACCATTTCTGATGAATACAGAAGCAGAAATTCATCAAGCTATTGAAGACTACAATCAGGGCAAGTTTGGCTATCTGGAAGAATAATCAGGTTTATCAATTTATATTTTAACCGATATATCTTAGGGTATATCGGTTTTTTTATATCTACTGTTTAGTTCTGGCAATTTCAGCTTTCAAAAGCGCTTCAAAGCGTACTGTTTTATCCTTTAGCTCTGGCAAATCTTCATCGAGGGATAAATTTGCCGTAGCATAGATGATTTTACCATCTTTCCCGATCAAAACATTTGTGGGAAAACCATGATTAATGTTTAGCCGGCCAATTTCATCCTGTGTTAAACATACCACCTCATATTGAAATCCGTTTTTTTGCTGAAACTTCCTTGCACTAATAACAGGATCGTAAGTAACTGCAATAAACCGGATGCCCTTGTTTTTATACTTGCTTACCAAACTATTGAGTAATGGCATTTCTTTTATGCATGGAGGACATTTCTCAAACCAGAAGTTAATCAGAACAATCTGATCGTTGAGACTCTTTTTAGCAAAAGGCAAACCTTTAACTGTTCGTCCTTTAAAATCGGGCAACACTTTGCCAACTAAATCTTCAAAAAAAGTTTCCTGCGTAGCCCATTTAACTGGCGTGGTTTGTGCCTGTAAGCTCAAAGCATAAATAGAAATAAAGCATGCAAGAAAGTATTTTTTCATCTTGCAAAACAAATAAAAAAGTCCTGCTTTTCAGCAAGACTTTTATGTTTGGTTAATTAATTTTTATTTGAATGTTAACGAACCATATTCTACCTTAATGTTAATGTTTGCTCCGCCCCCATTACCAATCTTGCCCGAATATTTTTTCGTTTCATCATCCTTGCTCACCAGGTTTGCAGATACATTACCACCATATTTAAATCCCGAATAGGTGCTGTTTACATTAAAGCTTCCGGTATATCCATTTCCAAAACCAAAACCGGCGCTCACATACTCTGCGTTGTAAGTAAAGTTTTTACATGCCGGAGCAATATCATCTATAGTAATTCTATTATACTCCATATCGATATTGGCATCACTATTCAGATTGCCGATGGCTACATCAGTATACTCGGCTTTTAATGAAAGCTTTCCAACGCTAGCCAGGGCAAGTTTACCATAAGCTTGTTTAATAACGGTATTGCCTTTAATGGTATTGATATTCACTTTAGCATATTCGCTGTTCAATAATAAATTTCCCTGAATATTCCCTACGGTTAATCCGCCACCATACTGAACCTTAATATCTGCAGATCGTTTAATGTTATTGATATTTACCGCAACGTACTCTGCATCAACCGCAATGGTACCTGCAGTACCAATGCTTACCCCAGCTCCGTATTCATGTTTAACGATAGCAGTATTCAACTCCTGAATGGTTGTTTTACCATATTGAACATTGATATAATTATTACCATTACTTAAATTACCTGCATTGAGGTTTCCATATTGTATTTTTAGTGATGTTGGCCCCGAAAAATTGCCCATATCAACATTTCCGTATTGCTGAAGAACGGTTAATGGATTTACTGCGGGCATATAAAGGGTATAACTCACCTTTAGCTCCCTTCTCCAGGTAGTTACACCATTTTTTACATTTCTTCCATACCTGCCATTACGCGCGCCCATTAGGGTTTTAATGGAAACCACATCGCCCACCTTGGCGGCATCAATGCTAACTTCGTCAATCAGTTTCTGAGCATCGCTATCCGAATTACTATAGGCCTTAATATCAATATCAACCTTTACTTCTTTCCTGTCCCAGGTTTTAATGGTAATCGATCCGTATTGATTATTTAGGTTTACTTTATCGTTGTTATCAACACTAAAGCTCTTGCTAAAAGATTTTGAGCGCTCTGCATCTCCTCCCGTTTCCGTTTGCTGCATGGCTGAAACAATAGCATTTACTGTACTTACTTTTACCGTATTTACTGCATAATTGTCTGATGGGATACTGTGCAGTGCAATTTCCTGAGCATTGGTTTTAACGGCGACTACGGCCATAAAGACCAATAAAAATCCTGTTGTTTTCATGTTATTCATATTATGCTCATTAAATCTTAAAAAACCCGCCGACTGGCTTCTTTAATTTAATGTGATGAGCGTTTTATCGCAGCCTTATGGAACGATTTGTTGTTGTTTTTAAATTTGGTTTACCTTTTTATAATCATCTACCTGATTGATGATCAATAATTGTTGTTTAAGCAGGCGTAACTGAATTTTACGGTTTTCAATCATGGCGTTTACCACCAAAGTTTGATTAGGTGTTTTAGGCAGTTCTTCTTTCAAACGCTCATACTCATCATCCAGCTTTTTTAAATCAGATGTGAACTTTTTATACAAATCTGGATTTGCCGATGCAAAAATGGCCAGGCTATCTCTTTTTTCAGTAATTAATCCTGCGTAGTGTACATCTTTTTCTGCATAAGCTTCGTTAACATCTGCAATGTCGATATCATTGCCTTTTAACCTTCCTAAGTAAAGCCAGGTTAAGCCTAAAACTACTACTATAGCTGCGGCTGCACTCATCCAGAGATATAGCTTTACAGGCTTTTTTTTCTTTTTTGTATCGAGCTCTTTTTCAATTTTAGCCCAAAGCCCTGCCGAAGGCTCCATCACATCAAATGCCTTGCGATTTTCTTTTACAAATGTTTCTAACCTATTGTTCATCTCTCATCCCTTTCTGTTCTAAAATACTTTTGAGCTTTTTTTTCGCCCTCATATACTGTGTTCTGCTTGTATTTTCACTAATTTTCAAAATGTGTGCAATCTCCTCATGATCATAACCTTCTAAAAGGTATAAACTCAACACTACCCGATAGCCATCAGGCAGTTCAGTAATTGCCCTCCTGATTTCTTCTGCCTGAAGTTGCACTTCATATTCATCTGCTCCAATCTCATCTGCCAGTTCTCCTACTTCATCGGTTCCAACAAATTCGAATTTCCGTTTACGGAGGTAGTTAATTGATTTGTTAATTACAATCTGCTTTAACCACAAACCGAAGGTAGTTTCCTGCCTGAAATCAACAATCCTGGTAAATGCATCCAGGAATGATTCCTGTAATACATCTTCCGCTTCTTCCTCATAGTTTAAGATGCGCAAAGCCACATTATACATTGCCTTGGCATACAGTTTATACAATTCAAACTGCGCTGCCCGGCTGCCCTGCATACACGCTCTTACTAGTTCTAAGTTTTTATCTACGTAGACGGTTTCCAAAATGTTGATGATTCTGATTATAAGACAAGGGAGATTTTGAAACGTTGCATCAAGGTAGAAAAAAGTTTATAAAGTATGAAAGGTCGGATCTTTCAGAGATTAAAGTTCAGGCAATAACATGATTTTATTTTTTCCAGGTAATTCATTTTGTTTAGGGTAAAGTTAGGGCAGTAATAAAAGCATCTATGGAAAAAGGGCAGTACTCACATCATAAATTTGAATTCGAAGTACAAAAATTCTACCTTCATACCATGGAAACTGATTTAATTATTGCCGCATTAGACCATATACATCAAAAAGCCAATCAGGCATTAGAGAATAAAGACGTAAGCGATTTTGTAAACCATTTTGACGATACCCTGAATTATAAGGATGCTTCGGGGATTACAATTTCCAAGAAACAGCTGACTAGCGATTTACAGCGGGCTTTTAGAAATATTAAATCTTACCAAACCAGTCATTACCGGATTAAATCATCGTTGGAAAATGATACTTTTACCGAGAAAATTGCCAGGAAATCTGTTTTAATCAAGTCTAATCTGCTTTTATTTACCAAAAAGCAAACCATTCAAACTGAAGAAATCAACCATTGGAAATACTCAAGTGGTGAGTGGAAAATTACTGCGGTTGAAATTGTTTTAGAAGAGAAATATTAATAATCTTCTGAAAATTCTATTCTTTTAAAGAAAGATGCCCCTTTAAAACAGCTCGATAGCCATTAAAATTACCAGGCAAAAATTCCTTAAATCTTCCTTTCAAAACTTTAAAACAAAATCGGTATTTTTGCCGCTCAAATTATAATTACAAATATGTTAAGAACAGTAACTTGCGGTGCATTAAACCTTCAAAATTTAGGTGATAGTGTAACCTTATGTGGTTGGGTGCAGAAATCAAGAGATTTAGGAGGCATGACATTCATTGATGTTCGTGATCGCTACGGCATTACACAATTGGTTTTTAACATGGACGATAATCGCGAATTATGCGAAAGCGCCCGCAGCTTAGGCCGTGAGTTTGTAATTAAAGCTATTGGTACCGTTGTAGAACGCAGTAACAAAAACTTAAAAATTCCTACAGGAGAAATTGAGATCAAAGTTTCGTCTTTAGAAATTCTGAATGCAGCTAAATTACCTCCTTTCATGATTGATGATGAAACAGATGGTGGTGATGAATTACGCATGAAATACCGTTATCTTGATTTACGCCGTAACCCAGTTCGCAATAACCTGGTTTTACGCCATAAAATGGCACAATCTGTTCGCAGATACCTGGATGCATTGGATTTTATCGAGGTTGAAACTCCGGTACTGATCAAATCAACTCCAGAAGGTGCAAGAGATTTCGTGGTGCCTAGCCGCATGAACGAAGGTGAATTTTATGCATTACCTCAATCGCCACAAACCTTCAAACAATTGTTAATGGTTTCTGGCTTCGACCGTTATTTCCAGATTGTAAAGTGCTTTAGAGATGAAGATTTAAGAGCTGACCGTCAGCCTGAGTTTACACAGATTGACTGTGAGATGTCTTTTATTGAACAAGAAGATATCTTAAACACTTTTGAAGGCTTAATCCGCACTTTATTTAAAGAGGTTCGTGATTATGATTTGCCTGCTGTACCGCGCATGCAATATGCAGACGCTATGCGTTTATATGGTTCTGACAAACCAGACACACGCTTTGACATGCAGTTTGTTGAGCTTAACCATTTAGTAAAAGGTAAAGGCTTCCCTGTATTTGACAACGCTGAACTGATAGTGGGTATCAATGCCAAAGGTGCTGCCGGCTATACACGTAAACAGTTGGATGAGCTGACTGATTTCATCAAGCGGCCGCAAATTGGCGCAACAGGGTTAATTTATGCCCGTCATAATGATGATGATACGATCAAATCATCTGTAGACAAATTCTTTAACGAGGAAGATTTAAAGCAATGGAGTGAAGCCTTTCAGACAGAAAAAGGTGATTTGTTATTAATTTTAGCCGGCAACACAGATAAAGTACGCAAACAACTCAACGAGCTCCGTTTAGAAATGGGTAACCGTTTAGGCTTACGTGATAAGAATAAATTCTCTGCGCTTTGGGTGCTAGACTTCCCTTTATTAGAATGGGATGAAGAAACTGAACGTTACCATGCCATGCACCATCCGTTTACTTCGCCTAAGCCAGAAGATATTGCTTTATTGGACACTAAGCCAGGAGAAGTTCGTGCAAATGCATATGATATGGTAATTAATGGTACTGAAATTGGCGGTGGCTCTATCCGTATCCACGATCGTGCATTACAAGCATTAATGTTTAAACACCTAGGCTTCAGTGCTGAAGAAGCTCAGAAGCAGTTTGGTTTCTTAATGGATGCATTCGAATTCGGAGCGCCTCCACATGGCGGTATTGCTTTTGGTTTTGATCGATTAACCTCGATTTTTGCTGGTTTAGATACCATCCGTGATGTAATTGCTTTCCCTAAAAATAATTCAGGAAGAGATGTGATGATTGATAGTCCAAGTACAATTGATGAAAAACAATTAAAGGAATTAAAGATCAAAACAGATTTATAATCTACTTTGCTGAACTTGCTTCAGTACATTGAACAAACAAAAGCCCCGATTTCAAAAAAACCGGGGCTTTTGTTTTAATAAGTTTCACTATCCGGCGGGATGCCATAGTCGACAAACTTCTTTTCATTCTTCTCTTTTTTCTTACTAAACCAGCCTTTAACCGAATTAAATATGGCTGATAAATGTTCAGCATCTAAAGATTTACCCAATTTACCCGATGCCAGTCCCACTAGCGCCTTGGTAACAAAGCCTGAACTTCTGAAAATGGTTTTATTCATTAACATGGGCAGAATTAACGACATTGCTGTACTGCTGATATTTAACTTTTCGTCTGCTTTAAAAAAATTACTTGGGGTAGCATATTTTTTGATCAGTGCACCCAGTGTAAACTGTTTAAAATAAGCTTTGGTATCGCGCTTTAAATCGTCCTGCTTAAGCGTATACTGAACTTTAAGTTCATTCTTTCTCGCCAACAGATCTTCCAGGTTCCGGATGTTATAATTTTTCATCGTCAGCCTCCTTATCTGCCAGTTTATCAAAATACCTTCTGATCGCTACATTAATAATAGCCTTCTCAATGTATTTATCTTTGGTTAAATAAACAATAATTGCCAATACGATATAAATCAGAGAAACACAACCGAAGCCACGCGTATAGCTCCCCAATACATCAGAAAGGAAAAGGGCCAGCGTAACGCTACCGAATAAAAATGCAAGTATAAAACATACAATAACGGCAGTACTGGTTACGATATCGGCAAATAATTTGGATACCTTTTCTACGAGGTAAAGTCGTGTATATTCAATCCTTGCTTCCAAAAAGCCTTTGGCATCATCTACAAGGTCTTCAATACTTTTATCTTTATTTTCTTGCATAGTTTAGATGAGATTTAACCAGGCGCAAGCGCCCGGTTATATTTATGAATTAAGCGTGCTCTACATCATCGCTATATTCTTCTTCAACACTTCTCAACTTTGTTTTGATTGAGCTTACTACTTTATCTTTTAAACTAGCCAAGTTGTTGATTTCATCGGCAGCTTTATCTTTAATAGAATCGCCCAAATCTTTAAGTGACTGGCTTAGTTTGTCACGTGTTTCCTCACCTTTATCAGGGGCAAATAATATACCTAAAGCGGCACCGGCAGCCAATCCTGCCAATAAGGCTACTACAACTTTTGAGTTATCGTTCATAATCAATGTATTTTAAGGGTTTAACAATTACATACAATATAAATTTACTATATTATTTTACTGTTAAGCTATTTTTATAACTCATTATGCTCATTATTTGTTTTAATTCTTTCCAATCTTTCTGAAGCCAGCGTACTGGTTTCGTAGATTTTAACAAGCAAAATAAAATAAGATAATAACAGTGGCCCAAAAACTAATCCCAGGATTCCGAATAATGGGATACCAATAATTACGCCAATTACAGTAATTATAGGGTGTATATTACCAACTTTTTTTGCGATAATAAATCTCAGTACATTATCAATGTTGATAATTACAACAAAGCCGAAGATTAGCATGGCCCAGCCTTCAAAATTATTTCCATTTGCAATTTGCAAAATAGCCGCAGGCACAAACACTACCGGTGGCCCTAAAATAGGAACAAAAGAAATAAATGTAGTAATTACCCCCCAAAAGAGCGGATCCTTATAACCCAATATAAAAAAAGACAAGCTCACTAAGGAGCCTTGAACCAAACAAATAAGCCCTTGACCCAACACATTGGCATAGGTGGTATTCCGCATTTCATCGCCAAAGCGCAGCGCGTTTTGTTCTCTAAAGGGTGCATATTTAATTAGTGAAAACTCAAATCGTTTACGCTCAATAAGCATAAAGTAGAGCAAAAAGTACATAACCAGCAAACTCAGCACAATGTTTACGGCACTTGAAATGAGTGATGGGAAAAGCTGCGTTGCCCAGTTACCTAACCTATTCATACCCTCCTGAATCAGATCCTGATTAATTTTAACCGGGATAAGGTGCTGAAGTTTTACCAACAGGTTTTTAAAGAAAATCTCATTATTTTTGAGCTCTGAAATCTTGCTGATAACCATGCTGCTTAGCGCATAGAAGGGTAAAACGATCAATACTAAACTGACCCCAATTAACAGAATCGATACTACCCGTTTATTCCAACCCTTCTCTTCTGCCAGATGAATATATACCGGGCGCAAAATGGTGTAAAGAACCAGGGTGCTTAAAATAGCTCCAAAAATAGCCTGAAGTGAGTAAGCAATTAATATCCCAAGTGCAATGATGATGACCAGGTTAATGTTATTGCGTTGCTTATAAGAAAATACTGACATATCGAGCTGTTTGGTATTCTCTAAAAGATAAAAAAGCTGTGTTTTGTTTTAAACTTTTTTAAATGATTTATCTGTTGCGGGTTCTGTGTTAAGTCCTGGCTTGCCTTCACATTAATTGCCCCTTCCCTCAAGTCTTCTATTCTTCTAATTTGATTGCTTTAATTTTATTGTATAAAGTTTTCCGATCAATATTCAGTATTTCAGCCGCTTTTGTTTTATTGAAGTTTACCTCCTTCAATACCCTTAATATGGTATCATACTCGGCTTCCTGGGCAGCATTTTTTAAATCTTTCGGTTTATCAGCCATTGCTGCCTTGGCTTGTTTAAGTAATATCTCACTTTCGTAATCCTTGGTGTAACGGCTGGATAATTCTAATGGCAAGGCCTCGACTTCAATTTCATAACCTTCGGTAAGCAGGGCTAGGCGGCGGATAATATTTTTGAGTTCTCTAACATTTCCTGGCCAATGGTAATTGAGGAAGCACTTTTTTACATCTTCAGAAAAACCCCTGATATTTTTATTGAGTTCTTTATTGGCTACCCATAAAAAGCGTTCAGCAAATACTAAAATATCTTGTTCTCTTTCTTTTAAAGAAGGAACAGCAATAGAAAATTCATTAAAACGATGATATAGATCTTCCCTAAAGCTTCCATTGGCTATGTTTTCGATCAAATTTTCGTTGGTAGCCACAATAATGCGAACATCCAGGTCAATTTCTTTGGTACTGCCAATTCTTTTCAGCTTTCGCTCTTGCACTGCTCGAAGTAAGGTTGCTTGTATTTCATAAGAAAGATTGCCAATTTCATCCAGAAATAATGTTCCTCCATTTGCCTGTTCAAAATGTCCTATTTTAGTATACAGTGCCCCGGTAAAAGCACCTTTCTCGTGCCCAAAGAACTCACTTGCGGCAAGTTCTTTAGTTAAAGACCCGCAATCCATCGCCACAAATGGCTGATCTTTACGCAAACTATTCAAATGAATGGTTTTGGCTACATATTCTTTTCCGGTACCACTTTTACCGGTTAATATAATGCTGTAGGCTGTTGGTGCAATCAGTTGGATCTGTTTCAACAATTTTAGTGATACTTCACTTTTACCGTCGATATAATCTCCATGATTAACGTATCCGGATGCTGCCTGTGTAGTTGTAGTTTTAGTTTCTGTTACGCTGGATTCATTCAAAGCCCTTTGCGTTTCCAGCGCCTTATTGATGGTATTTAGAATCTCATCCGGATAAAGCGGTTTGGTTATATAATCGTATGCACCTAGCTTAATCAGTTCGACAGCAAGCTTAATATCAGAATAACCCGTAATAATAATTACACCTGTAAATGGATATTCTTCTTTAATCTTGATCAAAATTGCTCTGCCATCAGTATCATCCAGGCGATAATCGCACAACACCAGGTCGAATCTTTCTGCTGCCATTAGCTCAAATGCAGAGCCTCCGGTTATTACATTAGCCACTTCAAAACCATTTCTGGTAAGAAACCTTGACAGTAACAGACCGATGTTTACCTCATCATCTATAATTAGTATTTTTTTCTTCATCAGAATAAAATTAATATTCTAAAAATCTCTGAACCATGAGGGATGAAGCAATAGTGGAGAGTTTTATTTTAATAATGCATATATACAAAAATAACCCGGAATGGGAAATTTTTTCTACAGTTATTTTTCAATCATATAGAACTAATTATACAAACAAGCTACTTTTTATTAAAAACTGGCTTTCTTTTGTCAACAAATGCAGCAACGCCTTCTTTAAAATCTGCAGTTTCGAAACATTTACCAAACGCTTCAATTTCAACCGAATACCCATCCTTTCCATTAAGGGCTGCATTTACAGATTTTATTGCTGCAGCAACCGCAAGCGGTGCCCGTTGCTTCACAAAACTTAAAATTTCCGCTGCTTTGTCAATCAAATCTGCCTGCGGAACAACGTGATTTACTAATCCAATCTTTTCGGCTTCTACCGCCGTAATCATATTGGCTGTTATAATCATTTCTATCGCCTTAGCTTTTCCGACCAATTGTGTTAAGCGTTGCGTACCGCCATAACCGGGGATTAGACCTAAAGTTACTTCTGGCAGTCCCATTTTCGCCTGATCGGCTGCTACCCTGATATGGCAGGCCATGGCCAGTTCTAAACCACCGCCCAGTGCAAAACCATTAATAGCAGCAATGAAGGGCTTAGCAGAATTTTCTATTGCATTAAATACCTTATCCTGACCAGTCCTGGCCAGTTCTTCGCCCTGCTTGCCTGTATAATCTGAAAATTCTTTAATATCTGCCCCTGCTACAAAAGCTTTTTCTCCTGCACCAGTTAAAATCACACCTGAAATCTCATCTGTTTGATTGGCGTAAATAATAACCGCTGCAAGTTCGGTTAAAGTATCCTTGTTCAATGCGTTCAATGCCTTCTCCCTACTTATGGTAACATATAAAATGTTATCCTTAACTGTCGTGATTAGATTTTGATATCCCATAATTAAAAATTTCTGTTTACTGAAACCCAGTCTTGAATATATTTAACAATACTTGCCATGGTTGTTCCCGGAGGGAAAAGCTCTCCAACGCCCAAATCAGCAAGTTTTTTTCTGTCTACTTCAGGTATGATGCCTCCTCCGGTAAGTAACACATCATCCATATCCTTTGCTTTCATTAATGCTATAATCTTGGGAAAAACAGTCATATGAGCTCCTGAAAGGATTGAAATGCCGATGGCATCTACATCTTCCTGAAGCGCAGTATTTACCACCATTTCCGGGGTTTGGCGTAAACCCGTATAAATCACTTCCATTCCTGCATCCCTTAAAGATGTTGCAATCACTTTCGCGCCTCTGTCGTGCCCATCAAGCCCAACTTTTGCTACTAAAACGCGTACCGGACGATTTAATACTTTGCTCATAATGAATATTAAGTTGATGTAAATGTATCGATTTTGAATATCAAATTAATCATTAACTAAAACAAGGAGAATTACGATCAATCTTTTTACCTTTGCATTCCTAATTTACAGGTTTTTATGAGTGAAGAGAAGTCATTGAACTTTATTGAAGAAATTGTTGAGAACGACTTAAATAGTGGCAAGTATGAAACTTTGGTTACGCGTTTCCCGCCTGAACCTAATGGTTACCTACACATTGGCCATGCTAAAGCAATATGCTTAAATTTCGGACTAACACAAAAATATGGTGGCTATACCAACCTCCGTTTTGATGATACCAATCCGGTAACGGAGAAAACGGAATATGTAAACAGCCAGCAAGAAGATATTAAATGGTTGGGTTTTAACTGGAAAAATGAACTATATGCATCGGATTATTTTGATGAATTATATGGTTTTGCAGTGAAACTAATTGAAAAAGGCCTGGCTTATGTTGATGAAAGCACTGCAGATGAAATTGCAGCTTTAAAAGGTACGCCCACGGAACCTGGCCAGGATAGCCCCTATCGTAACCGCAGTATTGACGAGAATCTTGACCTTTTCACCAGAATGAAAAATGGTGAATTTGGCGATGGTGCTTACACTTTGCGTGCAAAAATTGATATGGCTAGCCCAAATATGCTAATGCGTGACCCTATCATCTATCGCATTAAACATGCAGAGCACCACCGTACCGGCAACAAATGGTGCATTTACCCAATGTATGATTTCGCCCACGGACAAAGCGACAGTATCGAGAACATAACGCATTCCATCTGTACTTTAGAATATGTTTCTCACCGCGAACTTTACGATTGGCTGATTGAGAAACTGGAGATTTTCCCTTCTAAACAATATGAATTTGCCCGCCTGAATTTAACCAGTACGGTAATGAGCAAGCGTAAGTTGCTGCAATTGGTTAACGAAAAATTAGTGAGCGGCTGGGATGACCCACGCATGCCTACAATCAGCGGTTTACGCAGACGAGGGTTTACGCCAAAAAGTATCCGTGAGTTTTGTGAGCGTATAGGTATTGCCAAACGCGAGAACTTAATTGAATTGAGCTTACTGGAGTTCTGTATCCGTGAAGATTTAAACAAATCTGCCAATCGAGTAATGGCTGTTTTAGATCCGATTAAACTGGTAATTACCAATTATCCTGCCGGACAAACAGAAAAACTTACCGGCGAGAATAATCCAGAGGCAGAGGATGGCGGTGGTACACGCATTATTCCGTTCAGTAACGAACTTTGGATTGAGCGTGAAGACTTTATGGAAGTTCCTGCTAAAAAATGGTTCCGTTTGGCTCCCGGGGCAATGGTTCGTTTAAAATTTGCCTACATCGTTAAATGCGAAGATTTTGTAAAGGATGAAAATGGCAATGTAACCGAAATTCATTGTACTTATATTCCAGAATCTAAAAGTGGAAGCGACACCAGTGGTGTTCATGTAAAAGGCACCATTCACTGGGTAAGCGCACAACATGCCAAGACAGCAGAAATCCGTTTATACGATAGGTTATTTACATCAGAAACGCCTGATGCAGAAGAAGGAGATTTTAAGGATTACTTAAATCCTGAAAGCTTAACCGTATTGCAAAAGGCTTACATTGAACCGGCTTTGGCTGATGCCAACCTGGACAGCCGTTATCAGTTCATCAGAAAAGGTTACTTCTGTTTAGATAAGGATTCTACAGCAGATCAATTAGTTTTCAACCGAACCGTTACACTAAAGGATACGTTTAAGAAAGCATAATTTTAGACAATAAATAAAAAAAGCGACAGTTAGTCGCTTTTTTTATGCTTTAAGTTTACTAATACTTCGTATACACATTATATAACACCAAAATATCTACTGGTGTTAGCTTTGGTGTTAAATCGCTTTGAATAAAATGGCGTTTAAAGGCTGTAATGGTTGCTCCCAAGTCGCTGGTATCATAGCCCATTAATTTCAGGGCATTGGTGGTATCGAAATCTGCAGGAGGGTTCTTCAGTACATCATCATACCAAAATCCAAATCCTTTTTCAGCCAGTTTCTTCCATGGGAAATTATTGGGATCAGGTTTGCGTTTAGGTGCTATATCTGAGTGCCCGATAAAATTTGCCGCCGGAATATTATAGTTTTTCTTGAGTGTGGCTAATAACTTCAGCAAACTGTTAATTTGTGCATCCGGCCATGGGTCAGTAGTTCCGTTATTGTCTAATTCGATTCCTATGGAAGAAGAATTCAGGTCGGTATCTTTACCCCATTTGCTTACCCCCGCATGGTTGGAGCGTAAATAATCATTAACCATTTGCACAACCTTGCCATCTCGGCTGATTACATAATGTGCACTCGTCCCTGCTTTGGTAGAATGGAAAGTTTTAATGGTTTGCGCCAGGCTATCTTGTGCAGTATGGTGAATGATGACAAAATTGGGTTTGCGTATCCCGAAATTTACAGAACCAACCCAGGTTTGATTTGTTCCTTCTACAGGATCATATAACTGTCCTACAGGAGGAGTACTGGTTATAATCTTAGCAAAATCTTTAGTTTTCTGCTTATAGATCTTTTCTGTTGCCGCATATTTACTGCTTCCACAAGAAGACCATAAACATACTGAAGAGATCAATAAGAGCGCAATAGATTTTGAAGAATGGGTTAACAACATGTTTTACTTTTAAAATAATGAAGTTACAAAGTTATAGGAAACTTCATCCTTTGCATCAAACTTTATACAATGGATTCAAATTTTACTAATTTAGCCCCGATATATATTAAGAATGAAGAATTTATACAAAGCATCTACAATTCTATCTGCGGTAGCACTTTCTGTTGCCCTTGTTTCAGGTTGTACCAACAACAATAAAACCGTAAACGAAAAAGGCGAAACGGTACAAAAAGACAGCCTAACCAATTATGTCGCACAGCGCTTATCTATTTACGAACGGGTAAAACTTACGACCAATATAAACAATCTCAGTGTTAACGACAGGAAGATTCTTCCTTTGCTCATTCAGGCAGCAGAAATTATGGATGAGCTATATTGGAAGCAAACTTATCCACAACGTGATAGTTTATTAGCAACCATAAAAGATGAAAAGACCCGTGATTTTGTAAACATTAATTATGGCCCATGGGATAGACTAAACAACGACAAGCCTTTTGTTGCCGGAGTAGGTATAAGACCGGAGGGTGCATCATTTTATCCATATGGAATAACAAAAGCCGAAATAGAAAAATCTGATCTTAAAGATAAATTTGGTGCATATTCATTTGTGAAGAAAGACAGTACAGGAAAACTAAGCACTGTACCTTATCATGTTCAATTTGCAGCCGAACTTCAAAAAGCCTCTTCACTTTTAAAACAAGCTGCGCTTATTGCTGAAGATGCCGGACTTAAAAAATACCTGAATCTAAGAGCCGACGCACTGGTAACTGACAATTTCACGGCAAGTGATTATGCCTGGTTAGACATGAAATCTAATGGGTTAGACATCATTATTGGCCCGATAGAGAACTATGAAGATAAAATGTTTAATGCCCGCACCAGTTACGAAGCCTATGTTTTAATAAAAGATAAGGAGTGGAGTAAACGCTTAGCCAAGTATGTAAAAATGCTTCCTGAGCTACAGAAAAACCTGCCTGTTGCAGCTAAATATAAGGCCGAAACACCAGGTACAGATTCAGAACTTAATGCTTATGATGTTGTTTACTATGCGGGCGATTGCAATGCCGGGTCAAAAACCATAGCCGTTAACCTGCCTAATGATGAAAAGATTCAGCAGGAAAAAGGAACACGCCGCTCGCAATTAAAGAATGCGATGCAGGCTAAATTTGATAAAATATTGGTTCCAATTGCTAAAGAACTGATTGATGCTGAACAACAGCAATACATCAAGTTTGATGCTTTTTTTGCCAATGTAATGTTTCATGAAGTAGCGCACGGCTTGGGAATTAAGAAAACGATTACAGGAAAAGGATTTGTTAGAGAGGCCCTTAAAGATCAATACAGCTGGCTGGAAGAAGGCAAGGCCGATGTTTTAGGTTTGTATATGGTTACTGGCCTATTAAAAAAAGGCGAACTTCAGGGCGATATTAAAGACTACTACACTACTTTCATGGCCGGTATTTTAAGATCTGTACGCTTTGGTGTATCAGAAGCTCATGGTAAAGCAAATATGCAATGCTTTAACTACTTCCAGGAAAAAGGCGCTTTTGAACGTACATCAAGTGGCACGTATAAAGTTAATTTCGAGAAGTTTGCAACTGCCATGAATGAACTAAGTGCTTTCATCATTACTTTGCAAGGGAATGGAGATAAGCTTGCCGTAGAGAAGGCGCAAAAAGAAAAGGCACTAATTTCAGCAGCCCTACAAAAAGATCTGGACCGTTTAACCAAAAAGAACATCCCTGTGGATGTTGTGTTTGAACAAGGCGTTGATGTACTCGGCGTAAAATAACTGCATTAAACCATTTTTAAAGGCCGAATGTACTTAAAGGTATATTCGGCTTTTTTTTATTGCCCGCCTTCATTATGTTTCTTTAGGAACATATAACAGGAATAAAGACTTTGAACAAAACCTGTAACCTTTTCTAAAAACAATCGTCTTACTATTAACCGAGCAAAAAATCCGTTCGCGAAAAACTAAACTTTTAATTATGCAGGCCCTGAGCAGGCGCATCTTAAGTGCTGCCATAGCTCATTTTGCCTAATTTTTTAATCGTAATAACAAAACCAATGAAAAAACTAGCCAAACTAACCATTATATTAATTGCTGCATTTGCCAGCACAAATCTATATGCTCAAACCCCCAACACAGGAAACATTACCGGTACGATTTTAGATGAACAAAAAAAACCTGCAGATTATGTAACCGTTGTACTTTTTAAACTTCCAGATTCTACTGTAGTTAAAACAGCATTCACAGATCAAAATGGTTTGTTTAACTTCAATATAAACACTAAGGGGAGCTACTTTTACAAAGCCAGCAACATGGGGTATAAAACCTTAAAAAGCCAGGCAATGCCTTTAACCAGTGAAAACGCTAAAATAGATTTTGGTACAGCCCAGCTAACTGCCACTACACAGATGCTTAAAGAAGTAACTGTTGCCACTACCAAGCCCCTATTTGAGCGCAAAATGGACCGTGTGGTAATGAATGTATCCAACAGCTCAATTGCCACAGGATCTACGGCTTTAGAACTGCTTCAAAAAGCGCCCGGCGTTACTGTTGATCAAAACGACAAGATTTCAATGCTGGGTAAACAAGGTGTGCTGATTCAATTGGATGGTAAACAAACCTACATGAGCAGTGCCGATGTGGCCAATCTTTTACGCAATATGCAGAGCTCTGATATTGAAAGCATCGAATTGATTACCAATCCCTCCTCTAAGTATGATGCATCAGGAAATTCTGGAATCATCAATATCAAAACTAAAAAAAGTAAAAATGGCGGCACCAATGGCAGCATGACCCTGGCGGGCGGCTATGGAAAAAATTACCGGGCAAGTGGAGGGCTTAACCTTAACCACCGAACCGAGCACATTAACGTTTTTGGAAATTACAATTACTACAGCAACAAGAGAGATCAGTTTATTCTCATCGATAGAATCTCAAATGGTACAATTAATAACACCTATTTTTCTCAATCGGGTGATAGCGAGCGTAAAAATGCTGGCAATAACTTCAAAGCCGGGTTAGATATTTTCTTAAATAAAAAAAATACATTGGGCTTACTGATTAATGGCTACTTTAACAATGGTAGCGAAGATTTCCTAAACAACACCCTGATCGGAAACTCATTCATCAAAACCGATTCATCCGTAGTGGCCAACAATGTTATAGACAACCGGTACAACAACCTATCGTATAACATGAATTACAAATCCGTATTGGATACTGCCGGACAGGAAATTTCAGCTGACCTCGATTACTCGAGATACCATGGAAATGATAAAGCCAATTACATTAATAAATACCTATATAGCAGTGGAGCAGCAATCAGACCAATCGCTTATACCAAGAACGAAACGCCATCTGTAATTGATATCAAAGCCTTTAAAATAGATTATACGTTGCCTTTGAAGAAGAAGATGAAATTTGAAGCTGGTTTAAAAAGCAGCTGGGTCAAAACCGATAATAACCTCAACGCGCAAGAACTGATTAATAACAACTGGCAAAATGATACCCGCAGAAGTAATCAGTTTATTTACGATGAAAATGTTAATGCCGCGTACGTTAACCTGAATAAAGAATTCAAAACCACCAGTATCCAATTGGGCTTAAGGGCTGAACAAACCAACTCGAAAGGAAATTCGGTAACTACCGCCAAAGTAATTGAACGCGATTACATCGACTTTTTTCCAAGTATTTTCATCAATCAGTCGCTGGGAAAAAACCACGATCTTAATGTATCTTACAGCAGAAGGATAGATCGTCCAAGCTATGATGCCTTAAACCCATTCCTTTATTTTCTTGATCAATACACTTATAATCAAGGTAATCCGTTCTTAAATCCGCAATACACTCATAATTTCGAAGCTACGTACATGTTGAAGAAGAAATATTCGGTTACGCTAAACTTTAGCAGGGTAAACGATATGATTACTGAGGTAATCCTTCCGGATAATGAGAAAAAAGCATTGTACCAAACAAATGAGAACATTGCTACGCAGTTCAGTTATTCGATGGTTTTAAGTGTTCCTGTTAATTTTGCCAAATGGTGGCAAACCAATAATACCGCAAATATTTTTCATTTAGATTTCCAGGCACCTGATCTTGCCGGCCAGTCTTTAAACAACAAGAGTACTGCATTCCAGATTAAATCGCAACATAATTTCACCATTAAAACAGGCTTACTGGCCGAATTAATGGGCAGTTTCGAATCGCCGGTTACCTACGGAGTATTGAGAATTAAAACCCGTTATGGAATAGATGCAGGTATTAGTCAGACGGTGATGGATAAAAAAGGTAGTATTAAGCTATCTGTGAATGATATTTTCAATACGCAAGTGAATAAAATTAGCAGCGCCTACCCCGGACTTGATTATGCCCTATACCAAAAAAATGAAACCCGGATTGTTCGTTTAAGTTTTACATACCGCTTTGGCAAAAACGAAATTAAACCTGCCAGAAGAAGAAGCACCGGAACGGAGTCTGAACAAAACAGGATGAAGAATTAGCATTGGTCTTACAGTCAATGGTCATTAGTTTAGTAGTGATTGGTCAGGTGCAGGCCACTCCATTCACTCACTCATTCAAAATTCAACAATTAAACTTTAACTTTAATAAACTTAAAGTCCATGCCTGCCGAAAAACTTGCTAAGCAAACCTCCAATTTAACAGCTAAAGCTTTTATGGAGAAACTTTGCAGCTGCCAATCGGATATTGAACGGGTCAAAATTCAACGGTATTTTAAAAGTGATAATGGCACTCCCGATGAATTTTTGGGCGTTAGCATGGGGCAGGTTTTTGAAATCGCTAAAGCCTATATCGATCTTCCGATTGAGGAAATAGAAGTTCTGTTAAAAAACAAAATCCATGAAGCAAGAGTAGGCGCAGTAAGTATTATGGATTTTAAGGCAAGGAGTAAAAAAATAGCGGAAATTGAACGGAAAGCCCTTTTCGAACTTTATTTGAATCAACATCAGCATATTAACAATTGGGATTTGGTAGACCGCGCTGCTCCTCATGTAATTGGTGCATATTTATGGGATAAGGATAGAGAAATCTTATACCAGCTTGCTCTATCTGATAATATGTGGGAGCGCAGGACAGCCATTGTGAGCACCGCATTCTTTATCAAACACAAACAGATTGAAGATACATTTAAAATTGCCGAAATTTTGGTCAATGATTCTGCAGACCTGATTCATAAAGCGGCCGGTGGCTGGATAAGGGAAGCAGGTAAAAAGAATAAAAACAGGTTAATCTCTTTTCTTGAAAAACATGCCGCAAATATGCCCAGGGTAATGCTTCGCTATGCCATAGAACATTTTGAACCTGCTGAAAAAAGCCATTATCTGGGATTAAAGAATGCGGTTAAATCCCTTAGAAGATAATATGATTTTTAGCTAAAATCAAGAATTAGCGGTTATATGATGGTTCGTGAGTCACGAACCATGGATCACGAACCATGGGGTGTAGTTAAACAAAAAAAGGCCGATGTTGAACATCGGCCTTCATTTATTATTTACTCAAATACATTGATTTGTCTTTGTAAAGCTTGCGGAAATATGGATCTTCCAAATCTTTAATGAAACGAATCGCTTCACCGGTAGATTTCATTTCCGGACCTAATTCTTTAGCAACCTCAGGGAATTTTTCATAAGAGAAAACAGGTTCTTTAATTGCATATCCCTTTAATTTACGTACGATGGTGAAATCCTTTAATTTCGCCACCCCTAACATTATTTTTGCTGCGATATTTATATAAGGAACATCATAAGCTTTTGCGATAAAAGGTACCGTACGAGACGCTCTTGGATTGGCCTCAATTACATATACTTTCTCATCTTTCACAGCAAACTGAATATTCAACAATCCACTGATATTTAATGCTTTAGCTAATTTCTTAGAATAAAGTTCCATTTGATCAGTTACACTGGTACTTAAGCTGAATGGCGGCAATACTGCGCTTGAATCTCCTGAGTGAATACCTGCAGGCTCAATGTGCTCCATCATACCAATGATGTGAACATCTTCTCCATCGCAGATAGAATCAGACTCGGTTTCTTCTGCTCTATCTAAGAAGTGATCAATCAATACACGGTTACCCGGCAAGTCACCTAATAATTTAACTACAGCTTTCTCCAGGTCTTCATCATTGATTACAATGCTCATTCCCTGACCACCTAATACATAACTTGGACGAACCAATACCGGGTAACCTACCTGGTTAGCCACCACTAATGCCTCTTCAGCATTTTCAGCTACACCATAGCGAGGATAAGGGATATCCAGTTCTTTTAGTAAATCAGAGAAACGTCCACGATCTTCTGCAAGATCCATATTCTCAAATGAAGTTCCGATAATCTTAACACCTTTTTCGGTTAGCTGTTGTGCCATCTTCAGAGCTGTTTGACCGCCTAACTGCACAATTACACCTTCTGGTTTTTCCAGGTCGATAATCTCGCGAACATGCTCCCAGAACACCGGCTCAAAGTATAATTTATCAGCCATGTTAAAGTCGGTAGAAACCGTTTCAGGGTTACAGTTGATCATAATCGCCTCGAATCCAGACTCTTTAGCAGCTAATAAACCGTGAACACAAGAATAATCGAACTCGATACCCTGACCAATACGGTTAGGGCCTGAACCTAAAACGATTACTTTCTTTCTATCAGAAGGAATAGATTCGTTTTCTTCTTCAAATGTTGAATAGTAATAAGGAGTTTGTGCAGGGAATTCCGCAGCACAAGTGTCAACCATCTTATAAACACGGCGGATACCTAATTCTTTACGGCGCTCGTAAACCTCGTCTTCTGTAACATTTCCCAGTAACCAGGAGATCTGAACATCAGAAAAACCTTTTTGTTTAAGGGTGAAGAAGAAATCGCGAGGAATATTCGTTAACGAGTAACGCTTTAATTCTACCTCAAGCACAACAAGTTCCTGAATCTGATTTAAGAACCATTTATCGATGCGGGTAACCTTACGGATTGATTCCAATGGAACACCCATTGTCATCGCATCTTTAATTAAAAACAGACGGTTCCAAGAGGCATGCTCTAAACCATCCATAATTTCATTGATATTTTTATTTTGTCTTCCGTCTGCTCCTAAGCCTGCGCGGTTAATCTCTAAACTCTGACAAGCTTTTTGAAGGGCTTCAATGAAGGTACGTCCAATAGCCATTACCTCACCTACAGATTTCATCTGTAAACCAAGCTCTTTATTCGCTCCTTTAAATTTATCGAAGTTCCAACGTGGTACCTTAACAATTACATAATCTAAAGTAGGCTCAAAATAAGCAGAAGTTGTTTTAGTGATTTGATTTTCGATCTCATCCAGGTTGTAACCGATTGCCAGTTTAGCCGCAATTTTTGCAATTGGATAACCAGTTGCTTTACTAGCCAAAGCTGATGAACGCGATACACGTGGATTGATTTCAATTGCAATGATCTCATCATTCTCCGGATTTACTGAAAACTGAACATTACATCCTCCGGCGAAATTTCCGATGGCTCTCATCATTTTGATTGCCTGGTTACGCATTTCCTGGTAGCAACGATCAGAAAGGGTCATCGCAGGAGCAACAGTGATCGAGTCGCCGGTATGGATACCCATTGGATCAAAGTTTTCGATAGAACAGATGATGATTACGTTATCATTGCTATCTCTTAGAAGCTCTAATTCGTATTCTTTCCAGCCCAAAACAGCTTGCTCTACCAATACCTCATGGGTAGGAGAAGCCTCTAAGCCACGTTTTAATGCTGCGTCGAATTCTTCCTTCTTGTGTACAAATCCGCCACCAGATCCACCAAGGGTATATGAAGGGCGAATAACCAATGGATAACCAATCTCTTGTGCAGCTTCTTTACCTTCTAAGAATGAGTTGGCAATTTTTGAGGTTGCTACACCTACGCCGATATCAACCATCAATTGACGGAAAGCCTCACGGTTTTCGGTTTTTTCGATCGCATCAACGTCTACCCCGATTACACGTACACCGTATTTTTCCCAAACACCACGCTCTTCAGCTTCTTTACACAGGTTTAATGCAGTTTGACCTCCCATAGTAGGTAATACCGCATCGATTTGTGGTAAATCGGCAGATGCTATGTGCTCTTGTAAAATTTCCTCAATAGAATCAACAGTTAATGGGCGAAGATAAACATGATCGCCGATAACTTTATCCGTCATAATTGTTGCCGGATTAGAGTTGATGATTGATACGGCAATACCTTCTTCTTTCAAAGATAAGGCCGATTGGGAACCCGAGTAATCAAATTCACAGGCTTGACCAATAATGATTGGACCCGAACCGATAATTAATACTGAGCGTATAGAAGTGTCTTTAGGCATGATATAAAATCAATAAAATTAAGTTAAACGGTCTGTAAAGACTACAAAGCAACGAGATTTTGTGCTTTTTTAGGAGTAAAATCCCGACTGTTCTGTCGGGATGCAAAGATAGGCTTTTTAAGCGGTTTTTAAGATACTTTTTTTAAAATAAAAAAGGGGCTTAAAAAAGCCCCTTTAAATGGGTTTAAAACCGTCTTTATTGCTGGAGTTTAATCTCTCCTAAATCAGTGGTTGCACTATCCTTCACTGCTACATTTTCTATCAACGTATCCTTATAAGGGGCATTGGCTCTTATCCAAACCGAATACACACCCTGTTTTAAATTGGTAAATGTAAATGCACCCTGACTAATCTGCGCTTTTAATGTATCTGTTCCTGATACCAGCGAAACACTAGCTGCAGCATCAACAGGGGTTACCCTCCCCATTATCCCACCTAAACGAATACTTTTAAAGGCTATTGACCCAAGTGCAACAATGATTAATAATGATAATATCATACCTAACTTTTTCATGGCTGATGTTTTTAATTTCAATCTGAAACGGGGGTTATTTTAATTTGCCTAACGTTTTAACGTAAAATAGACATATTCCGTACCGCCTCTAAATAATTTTATCTTATTGTCTTAAATAAATAACACAATTTATTACAATTAGTTTTGAATAATGAACAGCGAAACGTATCATTGTACTAGAATTACTACAAGGCTGTAATTTCGTTTGTATCTATTTTGTGATAATCGTTAAATTCTGTTAAAAAAATTTGAGAATATGCCCTCAGACGTCAGAATTAAGTCATGAAACGTTTTACTAATTATTATTGGCAGAAATGTTGTAATAACCAACACGTATTTGCGTTTTGTAAATACTTTAGACAATGATCTAAAGCTTCCTCCGCGGATTAGTTACCCGCCATGAGGATTTCTTCATAAATAGTTTGTTTGGTTTATTATCCGGTTGCAGGAGCCCTCCTCAACCGGATTTTTTCTTTTAGGATCTTATTTTTCTCTTACTTTTGAATAATTAGATATTCTTAATGGCTACTTTTTTTCAGTTTTTAATTGAACAGTTCAATCACACTACAGCATTAGAGTGGCTCGCAGTATTGGCTGGTTTTGCCTGTATCTGTTTAGCTGCCAAAGAAAGTATCTGGAATTGGCCTGTATCCATCATTGGTGTAACGGCTTATGGTTTGTTATTTTATCGGGAAGCCATGTATGGTGATATGGCCTTACAAGTGTATTTTCTGTCAACTGCTTTTTATGGCTGGTATTTTTGGCTTACCAAAAGAGTTGAGCATCAAAAGCTTATCCAGAAACTTAATCCTAAGCAATGGATTTGGATATTCATCAGTATCCCACTGATTAGCCTGGCGCTGGGTTGGTTTATGGACAAATACACCAATAGTACCGTACCTTATGCAGATGGATTTTGTACCGCTGTAAGCTTTGTCGCCCAGCTGTTATTAACAAGGAAAATTTTAGAAAACTGGCTGTTATGGGTTTTTGTAAATATTTGCTACATCCCCCTATTTTTATATAAACAACTAAATTTAAGCGCCATATTATATTTTGTTTTAATTGGTATTGCTTATAAAGGATATTTAGATTGGAAAAAAACGTATCGTGAACAAGTCAGTTAAAAAAATTGCCATCGTTGGCCCGGAAAGCACGGGGAAGTCAACCCTATCTCAATACCTGGCTAACCATTACCATGTTGCATGGGTGCCAGAGTATGCCCGCTATTACTGCGAAGGCTTAAATGGCCCCTATACCCTACAGGATGAAATTAATATGTTTTACGGGCAGGTTGCACTTGAAGATGCCATACTGGCCACCAGCAAAGACCATTTTATTGTTTGCGATACCACATTTATTACCGTTAAAATATGGAGTGACGCCATGCTGGGTGAAACACCAGGGGTTGTTTTGGATGCACTCCCCAAAAAACCTTATGACCTTTATCTTTTAATGGATATTGATTTGCCCTGGCAGGATGATCCGTTACGTGATTTCCCCAACCAAAGAGAACACTTTATGGAAGTTTGGCACAAAGAACTTCAGGCGCTGAACGCGAATTATACCGTAATTAATGGTTTGGGCGAAATGAGAATCCTAAATGCGATAGCGGCAATTGATGGCTTTCTGGGAGTAGAAAGATGAGAGAATCAGGAGGATTAAAGAACAAAGAGAAAGGAGCAAAGACCGGGTGCAGGCTGGGCATGAAGTTTAATCACTAGCTAATAAGTACGTTTTTAAAGTATCAGGATGCTAGTATCAGGTAGCAAGTGAATAAGGAGCAAGGAACAAAGACCAGATGCAGGTTTGGCATAATGTCTAAATATTAACGACTATAAAATATCTCAGCGTTTTGGACTATTGACTGTAGACCCAAGACAGCCTTCTTAAAATCGTAATTTCCCAAAATATTACATACATTTGCGCCATCATTAGGGGTGCCTTGTTTAAAGAACACAAAAACAGGCTGAGATCATACCCATTTTGAAGGTAAAAAGTTAAAGGTTTAATCTTAGGGTAGCGCCTAGCCATAAAACCTCAAATCATATACCTTTAAATGCACCTGATCCGGGTAATGCCGGCGTAGGGATTGGAGTTATGGAAGTTTAACAAAAATCGGGAGTACCCCTATTTCCGATTGTTTAACGAAAAGCAAAAACAGTGAAAAAATTATTGTCTGCAGTATTTGCTGCAATGTTGCCATTCTTTGTATTGGCACAAATAACCATTACCGGAAAAGTTACCGATAATCAGGGCGCGCTTACAGGAGCCAATGTAAGGGTTAAAGGCCGCAGTATCATGAGCCAAACCACTGCTAACGGAACCTTTACGCTGTCTAACCTGAATAATGGCACATACACCATCGTAGTAAGTTATGTTGGATATAAAACCACAGAAAAAACGGTAACGCTTAATCAAGATACAGAAATTAATTTCAGTCTTTCGGCGCAGAACTTCCTTCAGGACCAGGTAATTGTACGGGCTACAAGAGCTAACGAAAAATCGGCTACTACTTATAAAAATGTAAGCAAAACCGAAATCGAGAAAAACAACTTCGGACAAGACCTGCCTTTTATATTGCAGAATACACCGGGTGTTGTCGTTAATTCTGATGCTGGTGCGGGTGTGGGTTATACTGGTATCCGCATTCGTGGAAGCGATAATAGCCGCATAAACGTGACGGTTAATGGCATTCCGATAAACGATAGTGAAAGCCAGGGTACCTTTTATGTAAATATGCCCGATTTTGCTTCTTCCGTAGATAATATTCAAATTCAACGTGGTGTAGGTACATCAACCAATGGTGCCGGCGCCTTTGGTGGAAGTTTAAATATTCAAACCACCGCAAGTGAAACTGAGCCTTATGCAGAAATTAACAACACTTATGGCAGCTTCAACACCTGGAAGAACACAGTAAAAGTTGGAACAGGACTAATCAACAACCGTTTCAGTTTTGATGGCAGATTATCAAGAATCAGTTCAGATGGTTATGTTGACCGTGGTGCATCCTTACTTAAATCGTTCTTTGTATCCGGAGCTTATCACGGAAATAAAGATTTATTGCGCCTGAATGTATTTTCCGGTGCTGAAAAAACTTATCAGTCCTGGAACGGTATTCCCGAGTCCCGTTTAACCAATGATGTGGCTGGTATGAACGCTTATATAGAAAGAAACAGTTTGAGTCCGGCGGATGCCGAAAACCTGTTAAATTCTGGCAGAAGATACAACAGTTTTACTTACGATAACCAGACTGATAATTATTGGCAAGATCACTATCAATTGATTTATGCGCGTCAGCTTTCAGAAAAATTCACCTTTAATGGTGCGCTTCATTATACAAAAGGCAAAGGTTACTATGAAGAATATCGTGTAGATAACGATTTGAGTGCTTACGGGCTCAACCCTGTGGTAATTGGTGGAACAACTATTGAAAGTACCGATTTAATCCGTAGAAGATGGTTAGACAATGATTTTTATGGCGCAACCTATGCTTTTAATTACCAACCTAATCAAAAGTTAAATTTTACACTTGGCGGTGCATACAATGAGTATAAAGGTGCGCATTTCGGTCAGGTTATCTGGGCGCAGTATGCATCAAACGGAAGCGTTGATCGTCATTATTATGATAACGATGGTTTTAAAACTGATTTCAATATCTATGGGAAAGCAAATTATAGTCCAACAGAATCATTAAGCTTATTTGCAGATCTTCAATATCGCAGGGTTTATTATACAATTGATGGTACAGAAAACAAGTTAAACACTTTAGCCATTTTTGATAAGCTGAATTTCTTTAATCC
Organism: Pedobacter sp.; assembly: GCF_965279535.1. Classification (NCBI taxonomy): domain Bacteria; kingdom Pseudomonadati; phylum Bacteroidota; class Sphingobacteriia; order Sphingobacteriales; family Sphingobacteriaceae; genus Pedobacter; species Pedobacter sp. Next base: position 3,245,397 of record NZ_OZ257244.1, on the reverse strand, counting down.
TAAAGTAGGCGCTACCTATTTCATCAATGCAGAAAGTAACATTTATGGCTCATTTAGTGTAGCCAATAAAGAACCCAATCGTGATGATTATGCCGATGCAGCAGCCGGAGCTTTCCCTAAACGCGAACACTTAAAAGACATTGAACTGGGTTACCGTTTCAAAAACAGCCAATTTAATGTTGGAACAAATCTATATGGCATGTTCTACAAAGATCAGTTGGTTGTAACAGGCAAAATCAACGATGTGGGTGGTAACTTCCGCCAAAATGTAGATAAAAGTTACCGCCTGGGAATTGAGCTTGATGGTTCTTACATTATAAATAAAGCATTTACACTTAATGCAAACGCAGCCTTTAGCCGCAATAAGATTAAAAATTTCACGGAATATTATGATGACTACGATAATGGCGGGCAAGTTGTCAATCAATATGCATTAACAGACATCTCTTATTCTCCAAATGCTGTGATTTTTGGAGAGCTGGCCTATAATCCTTTTAAAGGTTTTGCAATAGCTTTACAAAGCAAATATGTGAGCAAACAGTACCTGGATAATACCCAAAATAACGACCGGACGATAAATGGTTATTGGGTAAGCAATGCGCGATTGGGTTATGATTTCAGATTTTCAGGTGTTAAAAATATAAACCTGGGCTTATTAGTTAATAACCTTTTGGATAAACGTTACGAAAGTAATGGTTACACCTACGGCTATCAATATGGTGGAAGCAGGATAACCGAGAATTTTTTCTATCCTCAAGCAGGCACCAATTTCCTATTGAGCCTGAATGTAAAGTTTTAATTTTTTCGCCACGGAAACACACATAACAACGCGTTATCTTATCTCTATTTCCGTGGCTTCTGTGTTTCCGTGGCTGTTATTCCGCACCACGGAAACACAAATTTACGCGAAAGCTTTTCTCAATCATTTCTATATCTCTTTTTGCAACTTAACCCAACGTAATCTTTGTTAAGTTTGCACTTACATGAAATACATAGAAAAGCTTCATTACATCACACATGATCTTCCCGGCATTAGCCATATTGAACAAGTTCAATGGGCTTGCGAAGCAGGCGCCAAATGGATTCAATACAGATGCTTAAGCAAAGCAGATGATGAATTACTGACAGAAGTTAATGCTATTGCAGAAATATGCGACGATTGGGGTACTACATTAATTGTAACTAACCATACACAGCTTCATGGCAAAGCCGATATCCAGGGATTCCATATGGAAGACAGGAATGCCAATTTTGTTAGCCTGCGCAAACAACTGGGTGATGATGTTACGTTGGGTGGCTATGCAACTGATTTGGCCGGAATTATACAGTTGGCTAATGCGGGAGCAGATTATGTTGGTTTAGGCCCTTTTGATGTCACGACTACTAAAATAAATGATTGTACGTTATTGGGAATTGAAGGATATCAAACGATCATGCCCCAACTCAAAAAATCTGGAATTAAAATTGCTGTTTTAGCCGTTGGAGGGGTAAAACTAGGTAACGTAGAAGACTTAATGCATACTGGCATTTATGGCGTAGCGGTTTCTGGTGCCATTTATAGTGCTGATGATTTTATTGAAGCTTATCAGGATTTTTACGATGCTGTAAAGCGATAATCTTATTTTACCTGCCCTTGATTATCCCCCATAATTTTTTGCCCCTATTTTTTTTATCTTCGTCCTTATGTCTTCACATCACATTGTAAAAGAAAAACAAGAACCTGCATTATATATAGATGAGCTAGGTCATTTTAACGAAGAACTATTGGGCCAGCTTTTAGAATGGAGCCCAACACTTTTGGTAAATGGAGAAAACTACGATAAAATTCTTTCCTTAGGTTTAAAGGTTGATGTTTTAGTAAACGGAAGTACATCTGAAACCCAAGAAAATACGAAAGCAATTCAAGGCCCTGTTGATTCACTTATGGTAGCCATTAATTACCTTTTTGAGGAACGATATCCTGCAGTAAATGTGATCACTGATAAATTTGATCTGGAGAAGTTTGCTGGTTTTTCGGATAAAATAAATATGGTAGTCTTCACCGACAGGGCGAAATATTACACCATTAAATCGGGTTTCTCAGTCTGGAAACCTGCCGGAAGTGAATTTAATATCCTGGGGAATTCCTATCTGGAAGTAAGCAACCTGATGCAGAATGAAGACGGAATTTTTAATGTTGTAAACGATGGTTTTGTAGAATTTACCTTTTCTGGCCAACCTATATTTATTAGCGAACCAATATGATAACCCTCAGAAAAGCCAAAGAAGAAGACATAGCGCTGATTCAGGCTATCGCCGCAGCAACCTGGCCCTCTACCTATCTGGAAATTATCGGTCAGCAACAAATAGATTACATGTTGGAAAACATGTACAATAGAGGTGAATTACTCCGCCAACTTATGGAGGGGCATATATTTTTAATTGCCGAACAAGGGGAAGAAGAATATGGATTTGCCGGATATTCTATTATCGACCATGAAAACAGGATTTTTAAACTCCATAAATTATATGTACTGCCAAGTGCACATGGAAAAGGAGTGGGTAAAATCTTAATCAATGAAGTTTTTAACCAGGTGAAAGATGCAGGCGCCAGTGCGTTGCAATTAAACGTGAATAAGCATAACAAAGCCAAAGATTTTTATCTGAAAGCTGGATTTAGCATTAAAGAATCAGTAGCATTAGATATTGGCGGAGGTTACATTATGGATGATTACGTAATGGAATACCAATTCTAGTTGTTCTTTACTCATAATAAAGCCCACATTTGGTATACAAATGCGGGCTTTACATTTTCGGGCAACCTTACTTCTTTTCTAGTTTAGGGATGCGTGTAGGCGTATCTGTACCATCAACAATCGTAATGGCACTTTTTGCAATTGCCTTAATGGTTGATAAAATATTCTCTACATCCAGCGAACTATATTCGTCCTTTACGGAGTGATACAATTTATCAATATCAATTTTATCGGTACTGATGGTATGTGCCGGAACACCCAAAGCAGCCAGTGTGGCATTGTCACTTCGGTAGAATAAATTTTGTTCCGGATATGGATCGGGGTGGAAAGTAAATTCAGTTCCCTTTAAGTTTTTTTGTAAAATTTTGCCGAAATCTGATCGTTCATATCCGGTAATAAATGCGGTATTTTTCCCAAATTTAGAGTCTTTTCCAATCATTTCGATATTAAACATGGCTACTACTTCTTCTGGATTTAATTTTTCTGAAAAGTATTTCGCCCCGAAACCACCAATCTCTTCTGCTGTAAAAGCCACAAAAATGAGGGTACGCTGATTGTTCTTTAAAGCTTTATAATATTTTGCTAAAGCAATCATTGCGGTGGTTCCCGAAGCATCATCATCTGCCCCGTTTGCAATACTATCACCATCTACAGGTTTAAGAAAGCCTAAGTGATCATAATGACCAGAGAAAACCACAATTTCTTTCGCTTTAGACTTACCTGGAATAACTCCGGCAACATTGAATAATGGCATTTTATCTACCTTATTGCTGATGGCTACTTCATAATTTGTTGCTGCCGGCGTTCCCAATACAAATACCTGAACGGCCGAAGGGCCAGATACGTCCTTTTCATCTATCGTAGCCGGACGATCGAAGTAACCTTTATAACGAGCAAACAAATCAGCAAATTTTGAATCTACCAATATCAACTGGTTTTGCTTACTTTCTACAAAAGCCCTCAATTGAGCAACAAAAGGTTTCTCAGGATCGAGCTTAGCTACCGTTGCAGTAGATTGATCAAATTTTATTGCTGCTGCATTTGCACCAGAGATCAATAAGTTTTCGGCAGGAATGTCTTTCCCATCAACTTTAACTGAAGTACTCAACCTGCTAATCTTGTATTTATAAAAAGTTTGTCGGAAAGTCTTTTCACCAGGCAGCGGTTGAAGTCCTATTTTTTTAAACTCAGATTCAATAAAAGTTGCCGCCTTATCAATTCCAGGTGTAAATGTTGCCCGGCCCTGCATGTCATCGGCACTTAATGTTTTGATCAGGTGATCTGTATATTCCCTGGTAATTATTTTATCAATATTCTGGGCTTGTAACTGCGAGCAGGCAAAGCCTGCCATAGCCAAAAGAAAAAATTTCTTCATTATTTTGTAGGTTGATTTATGAATTGTCCAATATGCAAATTTAAATGCAGTTGTGGAACAAGCAAAGTAGGTTTTACTTTTCAATTAGCTATCCCAATCGTGGCGTTCAAGATCACGATAGGCTTTCCCTTTAATAATTTCTTTCCTTTTCGAAGATTCTGACTCAACCCGTGTTTCGTGAATGTTGTCTGCTACCTCCAAATGAAAGTCCTTATCTTTCTTCGATTGATATATAGCCACCTCATCCCCATCTGCTGTAGCAAAATCATAAGGGCCCCTGGCGCTCATCAACTTCACAAAAACAGGTAAACATTCAAAGAAAATAAAAAGTAAGCCAATAAACATAACCGCAAGGGCTGTATTATTATCTCTTGAACCATCAGCATTAAACTTTAGTTGTCCCAAAGCCCAATTGCGGTCGGCAAAGCCAGCAATATTGGCTAAGCTATCTAATTGCCTGGCTGTATAGAGCTTTTCGGTGAAAAGACCATCAAATTCTTTGCGCTTATCTATAAAAGATTCTGATTTATTAATATTGGCCTTTAGGCTATCCAATTCTGATTCACGCTGTTTAATTTCTGCTTCTTTCCGCTTAGCGTAAGGACCATAGCCCATTACTCCAGAGGTTTCGGTTGTTTTATTACCAAAAATCTCGAAGTTTAGTTTTTGGCGATCGGATTTGATGCCCTTTTCAAGTGAGTCTCGGGTAGCCTTTTGTTGGTTAAGTCGGCCAAATTCTACCTGATACTTCTTTTCAAAAGCTTTATTCAGGGTATCAATTTTAGAACGTTGGCCATTCAGGTAACTTACCTTTAAGCGTTCTTTAATTTCTTTATCGAAAATTTTCAATTCTATTGGTCTTGAAATTACAATACCAATCATAATGGCCAGTAAAATTCGGGGGGTTGCCTGCAAAAGCTGCTTATTCGTTGTTGCGCTCTTATTAATACTCGAAACAATATAACGATCCATATTAAAAATCGCCGCTCCCCACAAGAAACCGAAAATAATCGCAAAAATAACGGCTAAATCATCACCCTTAAATACGAAATACATTGCATAACCACCAGATAAGGCCGCAAATAGCCCTGTAAAGAAAATTGTGGCGCCAATACCTGTATATTTATTCTGTTCGCTTGGGTACTTTTCTAAAGTAGGAATATGAGCGCCAGAGCAAAACCAAAAGAAACGGTTCAATTTGTCCATTTTATTCGTTTATCATTAAACGCCTAAGGATTAATTATGTTACAGATTTTTTGGCAAAAAGTTTACCCCGCTGTGTTTTAAGTAATCCCTCTTGATACCTGATTCTCTTAATCTTGATACTAAAAAGCCCTACTCCTTTGCAAGCGGCACTTCTACCCCTACTGGCCCACTGGGTTCACTTTCGTTCTTAAGTCTGTCTAAAGCCGTTACCAAATAACTATAGCGCTTTCCGCTTTCTGCAGAAGTATCAATAAATGAAACATAATCTTCAAAACTAATTTTAAGGATATTTTTAGGATCGAGTACTGAGATTTTCTCGCCCTCAGTAAAGCGATAAATGACGTAACCGGATGCTGTTTCCCCATCACTTGCTTTCAGAGGTTGTTGCCACTTCAAATGTACACCATCTTTTAAAGCATCTGCAGTTAAAGCCTGGGGTTGGTTAGGAGAAACATCATCTAACCAGGGCATCTGCGGAGGTAGGGCCTGATATTTATAAAGGTCGTTTTTTAAACTATCTCCAACAGCCCTTGCCACGGTCATCATTGATTTGGACGAAAAAAATACGCTCCCCTGAATGCGGTTGTTACTTCTTAGGTATCGGATTTGATTGGGTATTTCTGATGAATTTTTCCAGGCAGCCTCCGCTCTGGAGTTTACCAGATATGCCGCCTGACCAATATACACATGCCTGCCATAATTGTTGTTACTCCACCAATCTACTAGAGTGCCATAAGGCGCAACCCGTCTGGTAAACGTAAAATAAATTTGAGGGTTAATGTAATCTACCCAGCCCTCTTTTACCCATTTGCGGCTATCGGCATATAGCTCGGCATAATTGGATAAACCACTGGTAGCAGAACCTTCCGGATCTTCATATTTATTACGCCAGATACCAAAAGGACTGATTCCGAACTTTACCCATTTTTTATAATGATGTATACTATCTGTAAGTGTTTTAATCAAAAGATCAACATTATTACGCCTCCAGTCTTTAATATCAGAGAAATTATTCGGGTTCTTATAGAAAGTATTACCATCGTCTATCCGTTGCCCTTCAATTGGATAGGGATAAAAATAATCATCGAAGTGAATGCCATCTACATCATATCCCTTAACTACATCTAAAATAACCTGAACGATATACGCCCTTACATCAGGAATCCCCGGATCAAACTGCTTCTTACCGCCATAGGTAAAAAACCAATCTGGATGTTTTCTATAAGCATGGTTTTCACTAAGCGCTGCAGAACTGCCCATGCTTGCCCGATATGGATTAAACCAGGCATGAAGCTCCATTCCTCTAAAATGAGCTTCTTTAATGGCGAAAGCCAATGGGTCGTAGCCCGGAGCCGGAGATAAGCCCTGCCTCCCCATTAACCATTGGCTCCAGGGCTCTCTGGATTTAGCATAAAATGCATCAGCAGCAGGCCTAACCTGTAAAATAATTGCATTCATGCCCTGGCTTTTATGACGCTCTAATATCCCAATAAGTTCTTGTTTTTGCTGGTCTATAGAGAGACCTGGCCTTGATGGCCAATCAATATTGGTTACTGTTGCAACCCATACCCCCCGAAACTCTCTTTTTGGTGCAATTTTTGATAAAGGTTGTGCATTTAAGATATACGGTAGAACAATTAAAGATAAAAGTGCGTATACGAAGTTTTTGAACATTATAATGTCTTGTTTTTTATTCAATTTGTGTGTTTGTGCTCAAGCAGTATTTAACCCCATGAACATTAGCAAGTAAACGATTTTTTTTAAAAACTCATATAAGTTTAATAAAAATTTTAATTTGCGCCCTATTTTAAAATTACTGTATAACCATTTACCTATGGAAATTCAAGATATATTAATTGGAGAAGATACAGCTTAAATAAAAAATGGAACCACAGAAGATTAACAAGGGTGATAGAAACAAAATTTATTTTTTAATTATTGTTATTGCTGCCCTTATTGGAACCAATGCCTACTTGTTTTTTAAAGACCGACAACAGAGCGAAAGATTTGTAACCGTCAGTACTGAGAAGGATAAATTACGCTTAGAGGTTGAAAAAATTGAAGTTGAGCTGGATAAAGTTAACGCACTTAACCTGGACCTTAACGACAAACTTGTTGAAGAGCAAAAGCTGGCAAGAGAAAAAATTGCTGAATTAAAGGTGGCTTTAGAAAAAGGACAGATCACTCAAGGAGAACTGGACAAAGCTAATGCCCAGATTAATGAGCTTAAAACTTTCGTTAAAAACTACAACGACCAGATTATCCAGTTGCAAAAGGATAATATTTTTCTAAAAAACAGCAGAGATAGCCTTGAAAATGCCATCAGGAATATGGGAAATAAGGCTTCAAATCTGGAAACTGAAAACACTGCTTTAAATGCTAAAGTAAAAACAGCAGCAGCTTTAAAAGTTCAGACAGCAGAAATAATTGCCTTCAGAACTAAATCCAGCGGCAAAAAGGTAGAGGTAACCCGTTCATCTACCGCAGAAAAATTAAGCGTACGCTTTAATATTGTTCCTAATGAATTGGCTGAAAAAGGCCACCATAATATTTATTTACGTGTTTTTGATCCGGCAGGAAACCTCTTAGCTGAAGATAGTAATCGCTTCGAAGCCGATGGACAGGACATGCAATATAGTCACTCTATTTTCATCGATTACAACAACGATGACTCTACCTATACCATAGACTGGACTAACCCAAAGCCTTTCATTAAAGGCATTTATACCGTTATCTTATATACCGACGGCAGTACAATGGGTAAGGCTCAAATCGATTTGAGGTAATTTCTTACTCAAAAAAACCTGCACTTGTCTTAAATTAAAGGAAAACTGAGGAAAAACGTAGTTCCGACTCCAGATACCGAAGTAAAACTAACTGAGCCTCCTGCATTTTCTGTAGCCTGCTTCACAAATGCTAAACCAAGGCCGGTTCCCGATGTTTTGGTTGTAAAATTAGGAACAAATATCTTATCATGAAAATCTGCTGGTATTCCCTTACCATTATCCTTTATCTCGACGTAAACATGGCTCCTATCATTATATAATACGGCGTTGATACAGCAAAGTGCATCATCGTCTATGGCTTCGATGGCATTTTTAAACAGGTTATTAAACGTTCTCAAAAGCTGATCATGATCCGCCATTACCAGAGTATTGCCATCAGTTTTATCCGAGATGTTGATCTCTACATTAGAGGTACTTTTAAATACCTCCCGGGCTTGCGCAAGAATTGGTAACACAGAAAGTTTTTCCAGGTTGGTATCGGGCATGCGGGCAAAGTTTGAAAACTCTGATGCAATTTTAGAAAGACTTTCGATCTGCTCAATAAAGGATTTACTGAATTTATTAAACTTGTTTTCAAAGTTTGGGTCTTTCTCCTTCCACGATTTTTCTAACAACTGTACCCCTAATTTTAGTGGGGTTAAAGGGTTTTTAATTTCGTGTGCTACCTGTTTTGCCATCTCCCTCCAGGCGCTCTCCCTTTCCGATCGCGCTAATTTTCTTGCACTTTCCTCCAATGCGGCAATCATACTATTATATTCTTTAATTAACGAACCAATCTCATCATGCCTGCGCCACACAATCGGTTCATTCCTTTGCCCTATTTTAGTACGGCTAATGCTCTCCTGGATAAAAGTTAAAGGATTAGTAATCTGATTAGCTAAAAACACAGCTAAAACTCCAATGGCTACAAAAACCAATGCATAAATATTAATCAGGTTACTTACAAAGAGTGCTATTTTATCTGTATACTCTTCTTCATTAGAATAATTTGGTAAACCTATATAAGCAATTGTCCTGTTTTGTGCATTCCGAATGGGTGCATATGCCGCTGCATAAGTTAAAGTACCTATTTTCTCGTCATTATTGATATACTCTGATCGATGCAGTTTATTAAGATAGGTATAAGCCAATGGCCCCATCTTTCTCCCAATAATTTTGAAATTATATAACTTTGGATAAGTAGTCATAATTAAATTTCCATTGATATCGTAGAGGTTTAAATCAGCATTATTGATATCAGCAAAATTGTTAAAATCTGCAATCGCATTTTCATCATTGGTAATAATGCCATGGCTAAAAATTTGCTTTTCAAAGTTCTGCTGCACCTTTCTTATTTTATCCTTTAAAAACGTATCCTGCTGCCCCCTGTATTCATTGTTCATGTAATAATAGGTTACCCAGCCTACAATAATTAAAGTGGCAACTACAGACAGCACAATGGAAACCTGGATACGCGTTTTATATAATATTTTATTCGCATTGATCATTAGTGATCGGTTTATACTGAACCAACCCACCTTATCATCATCGAGGTTCTTAACCAACCACACCAAGCCAAAAAGAATCAGTGAGAAAATAATAAACACCAAAAAGAAGAAAGATAGCGCAGCAAGTCGTTCTACATAATCAACCTTTTCTTTGCTGATCACCACCATTTTACTATCACTAGGCTTATAAATCAAATGGCTGTAGTCTACTTTTTCATCATTATAAATCACAAAATCATCCTTTTTACCTTTAAAAATGTTCCCCGTTAACGGATAGGTATAATTTCCGGATTGATTAAGCAAAACGTTATTACTGTATAAGGCGATAGAATATCCTCTAAAGTCCTCATCTTTCATCATTTTATGGTCGCCAAGTAAATCTGGAAGGCGATTGTTATAATTGTAGGGTTTTGAACGCAGTTCGATAACCAGCGTGCCCAGCAAGCTTCCTTTATCAACCATTGGTACAATACCAAAATAATCCTGATAACCGAAGGTATTATTTACCTGATAAAAATAATTGGAACTATCAATTTTAACAGAACCAGACTGAACCAGGCTTTTATACTTATTAAGGGCCTGGGTTTCCTGCTTGTTTGTTGGTTCGCCCAAGGTATTATAGGTGTAAATTTGATAATCGTATCTGCTGAGATAGCCATCTAAATAATTTTTAATGTGATTTTTCAGTACCTGATAATTAGAACTCTCATCCTGACTAAAAAAACGAAGTAGAAATTCATCCCTCAACAATTGTTTTTCCAATGAACCAAGGGCCAGTACCGCATTTGGATCTTCAGAAGATTGAACCTTTCGGGCCATTGGCTCTCTCCAGCTTCTTTCTGTAATATCCTTATACTTGATATATTTTATAGAAGTATTAAAAGCTAAACAAAAAAACACGATTGCAAAAAGACCTATAGAAAATTTTTTGTTTTCTATATATGCTGCTCTCGTTACAATAAAGAAAACAAGGGCAAAAACAATAAAGAAAGCCGTAAAATCAGTACTCAGCTTATATATAAAAACGCTTAAAAAACCCAACAAAAAAATTGTCAGCCTTTCATTATTGTTAACATTCAGTTGTTTGGTTACTTCAGTTGAAATTACTATGATGAGGTAAATCTGAAACCAAACCAGACAAAGGATAACAATACTCACCCAGCTCGATCCGCTAAGTTTCAGAATATTGATGATATCAAAATTAATTTTTGAATTATAGATTAACCCGAAAAAGGCGTCGTCTGCCCACAGGGTAATCTGGCCAATAATTAACAGTAATGCGATATGGATAACGAGTCCGATCACTTTATTTTCCGTAACCCACCCTGGAAATCGATACTGCGCTTTATGGTTATAAATGAATAGCAGCAACCAGGTTACCGCAATAACATTTAGTAAGAAACCGCCAAGCGAAGGAAGCAAAAAGCTTTCAGCATATAATCTTGGATCAAACAAATCAACAGCAAACCGATTAGAAAACCACCCGTAATGCAAATCAGAATAGCGAAAAATAAAGAAGAATGCGAAGAGCAAAAAAGTAGCCCAGGCCAGATATCCGCGTCGGGCAATGTACGAACTCAATGAATTGAAAAACATGCAGATACAGAGCATACCTGCAACAAACATCCAGAGCTGTGTTCCTGAAGAAAAGTTCTCTACATAACCTGGTTTTACTTTTAACCCAAACAAAAATCTGTTATCCAGGCTTTTAATGGTATACACATCCTTATCTGTAAATGACGCTAAGGTTAGCGCCTTCGTTTTAGATAATTGCGGATCAATATCATTCTTAAAATACTGCGTTTCTTTAAATGGGTATTGAGACTGAATGAGAATGAGAAAAATAAAATCAAAATCACCTTGTTTACTCCGAATCACCTCATACCAGCCATTGGAAAAAAACAAAACAGAGGTTCCCATTTTTATAGCAGACGGATCTATATCGGTAACCCTGGTTGTACTCCAAAATTTGAGAATATTATTTTGATAGGTTAAAATGTTTATTCCACTTATTCTACGATACGTATCAAGAAAGTTAATGACACTGTTAGGCTGTAAATGGAAGTTCTTAGCCAGCTCTACCTGATCTTTATCAGAAAGAAAATCACTGACAATTTTTTCTTTGGCTAATAAATTATCTTGAATTTCCTGCCCACTGTGCTCCAATAGCTGGCTCCTGGTGGTAAATCGACTTAAAGAAACTGAAGTTACCATTAAGCAGCAACCCAATATAAGTAAGAGGAACCTTATTTTTACACCAAAGCTCAATTTCATCGATTTTGATAAAGATATTAATTATTGATAAAAAATAACGCCATAAACAGCAATGTTCATGGCGTTGAAATTATTTTAGGTTAGATGGCTGATCAGGCAACTGCTGCACTGCTGGTTTGCACTTCGCGGCTTACTTTTTTAACCAATCCCTGTAAAACATTACCTGGTCCTACTTCAACAAATTCAGTAGCGCCATCAGCTAACATGTGCTCTACTGTTTGAGTCCAACGTACAGCCCCGGTTAATTGTTTGATTAAATTTTCTTTAATTTGAGCTGGCTCGGTATATGGCTTTGCGTCTACGTTCTGATACACCGGACAGATAGGTGCAGCTATTGCAGTATTTTCTATTGCAGCCTGCAATTCAATTTTTGCCGGCTCCATTAATGGCGAGTGGAATGCACCACCAACGTTTAATTTTAATGCTCTTTTTGCACCTGCTTCGGTTAACCTCGCACAGGCTTCATCAATTCCTTCTATGCTTCCTGAAATAACCAATTGCCCCGGGCAGTTATAATTTGCCGGAACAACCACTGCATCGATAGTAGAACAAATTTGTTCCACAACCTCATCTGCCAGACCTAAAATTGCGGCCATGGTTGAAGGTTGCGCTTCACATGCTTTCTGCATCGCATTAGCGCGAGCAATGACCAATTTTAATCCATCTTCAAAGCTTAAAGCATTTGCAGCCACTAAAGCTGAAAACTCACCTAATGAATGCCCCGCTACCATATCAGGCACAAAGCTATCGCCTAAAACTTTTGCAGTAATTACTGAATGTAAGAAAATTGCGGGTTGGGTTACATTTGTTTGCTTTAATTCTTCATCTGTTCCGGCAAACATGATATCACTAATGCGGAAACCAATGATTTCATTCGCTTTTTCAAAAAGTTCTTTCGCTAATGGGTTCTCATAAAGGTCTTTACCCATGCCTACAAATTGCGCTCCCTGTCCAGGAAAAATATATGCTCTCATTATAATTTGATTAGAGTATCAAGATAAAGAATTAACTTTTATATCCTTATCCTGATATTCAGTTTGGTTGTTATTAATCTAAACTTGCTGTAATCAGCCTTAAAAATTCAGCTCTTGTTTTATCATTACTCAAAAAGCTACCTGTAAACGCAGAAGTAGTGGTTACTGAATTTTGCTTTTGTACACCACGCATGGCCATACAAAGGTGACGGCATTCCATTACAACTGCTACCCCCTGCGGATTTAAAGTATTTTGGATACAATCTCTGATTTCGTTCGTTAAACGTTCCTGTACTTGTAATCGGCGCGCAAAAGCATCTACCACGCGTGGAATTTTACTTAAGCCTACAATATGACCGTTTGGAATATAGGCAATATGAGCTTTACCAAAAAAAGGAAGCATATGATGCTCACACATAGAATACACTTCTATATCCTTAACCACAACCATTTGGCTGTAATCTTCCTCGAACATTGCCCCTTTTAATATCTCATCCGGTTTTAAATCATATCCATGGGTGAGGTATTGCAAGGCTTTTGCCACGCGTTCAGGTGTTTTCAACAAGCCCTCGCGCTCAGGGTTTTCGCCAAGTTGCCCTAATATATCTTTGTAATGATCTGCTACAGCAGATATCTTCAAATCATTGTAGCGGTCTATTTTCACATAACCGTCTATCGATTCTTCTCTTAAAACGTCTTTATTTTCCATTCAAATATAAGCTGTGTTTTGCGGACTGGATTAACCAAAATATTCAACATAATTATTTTCGGTTTCATAAATTTTAACCGAATGTAGTGTTGCGCCGCTTTCTGCAATTGGAGCTAGTAATTGATTCCAGATTTCGATAGCTAAATTCTCTGTTGAAGCCAGCTTACCTTTCATAAAATCAACATCAAGATTAAGGTTTCTATGATCTACTTTGTCAACAACATAAGTATTCATCACATCTTTTAACCATTTCAGGTCTACTAAGAATCCCGTTTCCGGATTTACTTCTCCCTTAACGGTAACATATAGCCAATAGTTATGACCATGCCAGTTAGGATTTGCGCATTTACCATATACAGCAGTGTTTTGCTCCTCATCCCAATCGGTGCGAGATAACTTATGTGCTGCATTGAACGATGCTTTTCTCGTTATATAAATCATTATTATAAAATAAAATACAAATATAAGCATTCGTGCGTAAGCACTCATTATTATTGTAGAAGATGTAAAATGGATGATGGTTTGAATATCAATAAATGCATTTCTGTACCTTTAAACCATGAAAACATTAATTGTTGCCGCAACCAAAGCCGAGTTGAGCTTTTTTTACCAGCACTTTAATCTCAATGAGGGTGATTTTACAGAGAGTAAAAATTTCGACGTACTCATTACTGGTGTAGGCATGGTAGCTACCGCCTTTGCTCTTGGAAAACACCTTTCTACCCGGTATACATTGGTAATCAACCTCGGAATTGCAGGATGTTTTGATCGCACTATACCCTTAGGAAATCTGGTTAATGTTACAGAGGATACCTTTGCTGAACTGGGGGCAGAAAACGGAGATGAATTTTTAACCATAAATGATCTTGGATTTGGAGAAAACAGTTATAAAGCAAAAAGCAAGCAAAAAACAGGTTTGTTAGAAGTTAAGGGCATAACGGTTAATCGTGTAAGCGGAAGCGAAAAAAGCATTAAAAACCTGGTTAAACGCCTCAATCCAACAACCGAAAGCATGGAGGGAGCGGCTGTGTTTTACGCTTGTAAGCAACAAAACATAGAATGCCTCCAAATCAGGAGTATATCTAATTATGTAGAGCCCCGTAATAAGGATAACTGGAAAATGGGGCTGGCCATCCAGAATTTAAACGATTGGGCCATCTCTTTTATAGGAGAAATGAACTGATTATGACGAAGTAATTTAACCGAGTTCCTATTTTTGACGCATGAAGCTTACATTAGGTTTTTCTCCTTGCCCCAACGACACCTTTATTTTTGATGCATTGATCCACCATAAGATCGATACTGAGGGGCTGGAATTTGAAGTTGTTTTTGATGATGTAGAAACATTAAACCAAAAAGCGCTCAGGGCAGAGTTGGACATAACTAAACTGAGCTTCCATGCTTTTGCCTATGTAGCAAATCAATATGCACTTTCAGACGCAGGTAGCGCACTAGGGTTTGGGGTAGGGCCATTGCTGATTAGTAAAAAATACACCTCCGAAACACTGCAGGCAGCGCTGAAAAAAGAAAACCATAACCTTAAAATTGGTATTCCCGGAAAATATACTACAGCCAATTTCTTACTTGGCATAGCTTATCCTGAACTGCAAAACAAGCAGGAAATGGTATTTTCTGAAATCGAAAATGCCTTATTAAATGATGAAATTGACCTTGGATTAATTATTCATGAAAACCGTTTCACCTATCAGGATAAAGGGCTGACTAAAATTGTTGATCTGGGCGATTATTGGGAAAAACAAACCGGCTGTGCCATCCCGCTTGGTGGGATTGTAATCAACAGAAAATTAGAGAGAGCTGTTCAACTTAAGATTAACCGCCTCATCCGCCAATCGGTGGAGTATGCCTTTGCGCATCCAAAATCTGGAATTGAATTTATAAAGGAACATGCACAAGCCATGGAAGAATCGGTAATGTATAAGCATATTGAGCTGTATGTAAACCAATATAGCATTAATCTTGGTGCAGAAGGACGCAAAGCAATTGACACCCTATTTACATTGGCGCAGGAAAGAAACATCATCCCTGCGATTAAGGAAAACTTATACCTCTAATTAGCTTACTAAAAGCTTGTAGCCCTTTCCATGTACGTTAATAATTTCTACACTTGGATCGCCTTTAAGGTATTTGCGCAGTTTGCTTAAAAACACGTCCATGCTCCTTCCGTTAAAGTAATTGTCGTCGTGCCATATACTTAAAAGCGCCTCTTCTCTTGTAAGTACAGTATTTTTTTTCAGGCAAAGCAAACGTAAGAGCTCTGCTTCTTTAGTAGAAAGTTTTTGGGTTTCCTCCCCTGCTGAAATAATCTGCGTGGTGTAATCAAAAATATACTTCCCGATTGCAAATTGTGTTTCAGCCTCTTCTTCGTTTTGCGTGCCGCGATTAGCCATGCGTTTAAACATAGCATTAATGCGTAACAATAGCTCTTCTATGCGGAAAGGTTTCGTGATGTAGTCATCTCCGCCTAAATCATAAGCGGCAGATTTATCTTCAAGCATGGTCTTCGCTGTAGCAAAAATGATTGGGATATGGGAATTTACCTTCCTAATGTCTTTTCCTAGCGTAAATCCATCCTTTTTAGGCATCATAACATCCAGAATGCAAAGGTCAAAGTTCTGTTTATTAAAACTGCGCAAGCCCTCATCGCCATCGGTACATAAGGTAACATCAAACTTACCCTTCAATTGCAAATAATCTTGAAGCAATAAGCCCAAATTTGGATCGTCCTCTACCAGAAGTATTTTTTTCATTTTTTTTATTTTGTTCACGTAAGGGGTATAACCGATACCTGAGATTTGATTCTGACTATGCATAAGGGTTTAATTTGCGATTAGTATTTTTTTCAACAAACACTATTTTACCCAAATTACCTCAGCCCACTCAATTGTATCGATAAAACCTAGTTTTTCACCGACAGGTATTCAAGTATTATAAAGGTAGCGATATTTCGAAGGTTGTACCTTTATCTTTTTCACTGCTAACTTTAATACTGCCGTTTAATTGTTTAATAATATCCTGTACGTAATTTAAGCCTAAACCAAAGCCTTTTACGTCATGTAAGTTTCCTGTTGGTACCCTGTAAAACTGATCAAAAATTCGCTTTGACTGATCTTTAGTCATTCCAATCCCTTTATCAGAAATTTCGATGATTAGCTGTTTATGCGTATTTCGGGTAGAGATCGTAATTTCAGGAGTATCTGCACTATATTTATTGGCGTTATCTATCAGGTTGTAAAGCACATTGGAAAGGTGTAGCTCATCTCCAAATATAACGGCCTGTTCAGCTTCAGTATGAACATTGATTAAAGCATTGCGTTTCTGAAGCTGTAAGCTCATGCTGTCCAGTACGATTAAAATCAAATCGTTCATATCCACTTCAGCATTCTCCATTTTCAGCTCATTTTTTTCGAGCCTGGCAATACTAAGCACCCGCTCGATATGATTACCCAGCCGAACATTCTCATCGTATATGATCCCCGCCAATCGTTTTAACCGCGCTTTATCTTCTGTAACTTCCGGATCTTTTAAAGCTTCACTGGCAATCATAATGGTGGCCACCGGTGTTTTAAATTCATGCGTCATGTTGTTGATGAAATCCGTTTTCATTTCCGAGATCTTCTTTTGCTTCAGTATCGCGTAAAGTGTATAAGAAAAGATAAATACCAACACCAGTAATAAACCTACAGAAGAAGCCAGTGTAGCACCTAAATTGGTTAGTATTGCTGAGTTTTTATATGGAAACCTTACCATTAAAGTTCCCGGATCACGGAATATATCGTTATTAAAGATGGGGACTTTATATGTTTTGTCATCTTCAAATTTAGGTTGCCCGCTAGTTGCCATTAAATAAAGTACAGAGTCTTTTCGGGCAAGTTTCACCTGCATATCATATACCTGATCAATATTGTGGTTGAGAAACTCTCTTTTTAATAATCGTTCAAGATTACTTAAATCAACGCGTTTATAGATGGGGATATTTACTTCACGCATTTCCTTTTCCACATCCTGTAGCAGACTAGATCCATTGTATGGCCGGATACCTTTGTTTAAAGCATTCAATTGTTGATCAAACTTCAGCTTTGCCAGTTTATCCTCTCTTTTGAATTTTAAAACCAGTTCATCCGAAAGTTTAGGCAGTGCAATGAGTAACGGCTTACCGGTCATGGGATCTTCTCCCAAATACCTGATGGTATCTGGTAAAGTTCTCGCTGTTCTGAAATTAAAGGTTTTAACATCAGTAGAGCTCAATCTGGAGCGCATGCTGTAAGCTTTAAGGTTAAAATCTCCATCTACCAGCGCATCCATCTGCACATCCAATAAAGATTTTCCAATTCGTGCTGTTGGTGTTGATAGCGACTTAAAAGTGTTTTCTGATAGAATCTGTGTTCTTCTATAAGATACACGAATTAAACTATCTTGCTGATTGAGGTAGTTTTCAATCTGCACCTGCTGCTCCCCTTTTCGGATTTCCTGCTCCTGTACAAATTGTTGCTTCAGATCTTTTATGTCAAGCTCACGCTGTCTAAGTTCCTGTTCATACTGCAACTTATTCTCGGCATCTCTTTTATTAATATGATCTGCAACATTTAAACGCTGGATTTTATTAACGACAGTATTTAAAGTTTGGTTAACCTGTTCATCAAAAAGCTGTGATTTTAGACTATAAGCCTCCCTGATGTAATACAATTGCATTACAAACACGCCAAGGAGCGCTACTGTCATTAAAACAGTGATTAACCAAAAACTTCTTTTCTTCATGAATCAGATCTTCGTAGCTTAAACGAGTGAGATGAATGTAGCGCTACAAATTCAAAATTACTTATTTGAGCGCTGTTGAGCGGCTTTTTAACATATTTTAACACGTAATGGTACTGAGAATGAAGGCTTAATGGTGTTTGTTTGCATGTGAATGATGACTGAAGCAAAACAGTTACCTGCCAGGCTTGGAGTGATTGGTCGTTCCAAGCCAAGCTGTTGAATAATGCTGCCATTAGAAACAAAAAATGCCGGGGCAGGTGCCTCGGCATTGGTTCAAAATTGTTTGCTTAAAAAAGATTCTTTATTTAGAAAGGCAAATCATCATCCTCGCCTGGTGCGCTGCTTACATCAACAGGAGCAGCATAAGCTGGTGCGCCAGGTGCTGCTGCATTTCCTGCAATAGCATTGATACGCCAAATCACCAAACTATTGAAATATGAAGTTTTTCCTGATTTATCTGTCCAGGGACGGCCACGTAAATTAAAGAAAACCTCAACCTCATCACCCGCTTTAAATGTATCTAACAAAGCAGTTTTATCTTGTAAAGCCTCAAAACGAATATATTCTGGGTATGTTGGATTTTCTGCGTATTCTACTATTAAATCACGTTTTTTAAACGTTTCACTTACTTGCTGAGTTGCACCTACTTCGTGTACTTTTCCTTTAATTTCCATAACTTGTACTATAAACATCAAATCTCAATAATTTTATTGATAACTTCGCATACATTATGACGCAAGTTTTCCACAATAAAAGCAAGGTAATCATTACCTGCAATAAACGCCTTTCTCCATACCTTCAAGATGAAGTTAAAGCACTTGGCTATACAATAGAGCGAGCTTTTTCAACAGGGGTTGAACTCCATATCACCCTAACAGAATGCATCAGATTAAACTTAAATTTACGCTGTGCAAGCCAGATTTTGTATGCCATTAAAAGCTTTACTGCAAAAAATCCTGATGATCTCTATAATGAGATTAAGGCAATTGAATGGGAAGAGTTAATCGATTTTACAGGTTATTTCTCTGTAACTTCAAATGTGGATAATCCGCACATTACTACCCCGCTATTTGCCAACCTTAAAGTAAAGGATGCTATTGTTGACCGAATGAAAGAGAAAAAAGGTTTAAGACCCAATTCCGGATCAGATGCCAACAAAGCAGTTATTCACCTTTACTGGAAAGATGCTGATGCTGATGTATTTATAGATACTTCCGGCGAAACATTGGCGAAGCACGGCTACCGCAAAATTCCGGGCAAAGCCCCTATGTTAGAGGCATTAGCTGCAAGTGTAATTTTGGCTACCCAATGGGATAAAAAATCGCCTTTCATTAATCCGATGTGCGGTTCAGGAACCTTGGCCATCGAAGCAGCGCTAATTGCAACCAATCGGGCACCTGGCCTTTACCGCATGAATTATGGCTTTATGCACATCATCGGTTACGATGAACAGGTCTTTTTTGCTGAAAGAAGATTATTGAAAGATCAGGTAGTTAAAAATATCGATTTTAGAATTGTTGCTTCCGATATATCTGAAGATGCAGTTGAAGTAACCCGCAAAAATGCCAAAACTGCGGGTGTAGATACACTTATTGACTTTCACGTTTGTGATTTTGAACAAACTCCTGTTCCTGAAGGTGGAAAAGGTGCCGTAGTCTTCAATCCCGAGTACGGGGAACGTTTGGGCGTTCACAGCAAGCTAGAGCTTACGTATAAGCGCATGGGCGATTACATGAAGCAGCAATGTAAAGGTTATTCGGGCTACATTTTTACCGGTAACCCTGATTTAGCTAAAAAAATAGGGCTTAAGGCCGCCAGGAAAATCGAATTCTATAACGGAAAATTAGATTGCCGTTTATTAGAATACGAGCTTTATGATGGTTCTAAAAGGGCCCCTTTAATTATAGAATAAGCACAACTTTATTAACGCGCTCCATAATATTTATCTTATTGCAATAACCTACCCCTTCTTTTACCCAGGGTGATTCTTCCTATCCCCATAAGGTATTGTTACCATAGGCAATTACAAATTTTAACCTATGGAACCATTGAATAGCAGGTGGTATTTAATAAACAAGTAGAATACAGTAAACATTTGAGCAGTTTTAGTTGTTATAATGCTTAACATATAACTTAATTAAGTATATACAATCAATTAAAAAATTTAATAAATTGAAAACTCAATTGATTTGATCATCGTATATACCACCGTAAGTTGTTAAAATACCTAAAATTTGTATGGAAGATCTATTGACTTTAAAAACGAAGAACGTCGCCGGAAATATTAGAAAAATTAGAGAATACAGAGATTATACTCAAGATTATCTTGCAGCTAAGCTAAAGATTTCCCAAAATGCGTATAGTAAAATTGAATTGGGCTACAGCAAATTAACTGTTGACCGGTTATTTCAAATTGCGGCCATCCTAGAAGTAGAAGTTACTCATTTTTTAACAATGGATCATAATGATTTGATCAAAATTATCGTTGAAGATGAAACCAGACAGGCAAAAGCAGTATAGTATTTGCCTGTTGATATCATTTCTTTCCTCCTTTCTATTTTTCCAATACCTTTGAAAAAAATAGAATATGCAGGACATCATCATCTCTAAAACTATAGATTTTGTTAAGGAAACTTTAAAGAATGCAGAAGCTGGCCACGACTGGTTTCATATTGAACGTGTTTTTAAAACTGCCTTAAACATTAACTCCACTGAAAAAGCAAACTACCTGATAGTTGCACTGGCTGCACTATTACATGATATTGCTGATCCAAAGTTTAACGGTGGTGATGAAGAACTGGGACCAAAAGTAGCTGAGGATTTTTTACAATCTATCGCTGTAGATCAGCTTATTATTGAGCAGGTTAAACTAATCATCCAGCACATGTCATTTAAAAACAGCTTTGACAACGCAAAATTTACTTCCAAAGAGATGGAAGTGGTTCAGGATGCTGACCGCCTCGATGCCATTGGAGCTATTGGAATTGCCAGAGCCTTTACCTACGGCGGGTATAAAAACAGGGTTTTATACGATCCTGAAATTAAGCCACAAGAAAACTTAGATAAGGAAAGTTATAAAAATACTACAGCCCCAACCATCAATCACTTTTACGAAAAATTATTAAAACTAAAAGATATGATGAACACCGGGAGCGGTAGAGTAATTGCAGCAGAACGTCATCAATTTATGCTGCAATACTTAGATCAGTTTTATCACGAATGGGAAGGCAAATAAGCCATCCACTCCTTTTCAGAGTGTTATTCATTAAATCATTTTGCTAATATTTTTAGTCTTTTAGCTATATTTGTTAGCTAACTGATTGATTATGTTTGACAGGATTCGTGAAAAGTTAAATATCCTTGCTGATGCAGCAAAGTACGACGTTTCTTGTTCTTCGAGTGGAGGGACAAGAAAGAATGATAATAAAGGCTTAGGAAATTCTCATACTTCAGGAATTTGTCATACCTATACCGAAGATGGTCGCTGCGTTTCTCTTCTTAAAATCCTTTTGACCAATCATTGTATTTACGATTGTGCTTTTTGTGTCTCCAGAAAAAGTAACGATGTAAAACGTGCGGCTTTTACTGTAGATGAAGTTGTAGAGCTCACTATGAATTTCTATCGTAGAAATTATATCGAAGGATTATTTCTCAGTTCCGGAATTTTTAAAAATGCAGATTTTACAATGGAGCGTCTGCTTTTAATCGTTAAAAAACTTCGTTTAGAACAGCGATATAACGGATATATTCATCTCAAAACTATTCCCGGTGCAAGTGATGAACTTATTAAAGAAGCGGGGTTATATGCCGACCGGATGAGTATTAACCTGGAGATGCCGACCGAAGCAGGCTTAAAACTCTTAGCACCGGAAAAAAGTCATGCTGATGTGATCAAACCCTTAGCTTTTGTTCAGCAAAATATTGTCCAGTTTGGAGAAGATAAAAAGTTGATTAAGCATGTTCCCAAATTTGTTCCAGCTGGCCAAAGTACGCAAATGGTAGTGGGCGCAACAGCCGAAAGTGATAAGGACATTATGTATACTGCAAATGCTTTTTATAAAAATTATTCGCTTAAACGGGTATATTATTCGGGATATATTCCCATTAGTAATGATAACCGAATGCCAATTTTAGGAACACAACCACCATTGTTAAGGGAAAACAGGCTGTATCAAACTGACTGGCTCATGCGCTTTTACGGTTTTCAGGTACAGGAAATCCTCAATGATGAAAACCCCAACCTGGAAGTAGATATTGATCCGAAGTTGAGCTGGGCCATCCGGAATATGCAACATTTCCCAATAGATATTAACAAGGCTGACTATCAAATGATTTTACGGGTGCCCGGTATTGGCATCATGTCTGCGAAGAAAATTGTTCAGGCCAGAAAGTTTGGCAGGCTTCGGATAGATCAATTGAAAAAGATCGGCATCGCCTATAACAGGGCCAAACATTTTATTACCTGTGCAGATAGCCCCTATCAACTGAAAGATTATCAAGGTACACAGATCAAGGCCTTTATTTTAGCCGAAAGCCAAAGTAAATACCTTAAAACCGCTCAAGATCAGTTATTGCTTTTTTAGTTTCCAACTGAATAATTAACTTAACATGACCTACATTTTCGATGGCTCGCTTGCGGGTCTTTTGAGTAGCGTATTTGAATGGTTTGAGCGTAAACCAGGGCAGGTGATATTAAAATCGACAGCTATTTTTCAGCCCGAAGCCTTTGCAGAAAGCCTGGAAATTACAACTGATACTTCAAAAGCAGATCGTGTATGGCTAGGACTTCAAAAAAAGCTTCGTAAGGACTGGCTTCGTAAGTTTTATTGCAGCTATTTATCAGAGCTTCCGGAAGCATACAATCATCTTTTTCAATTTACATGTTATATTTTCATGCATCAACAGGGTGCGGAAGAAAATTATGGTAACGCTCACGTGATGGCCCTTTCGAAATATGCCAAGAGTGTAGAACGCGAGAAACACCGGATGGAAGCCTTTATCCGCTTTCAGGAAACTGCCGATGGAATATTTTACGCAAGTATCGATCCTGATTTTAATGTTTTGCCCCTAATATCCAATCATTTTAAAAACCGTTATGCAGATCAACAATGGATCATTTATGATTTGAAACGAAAATATGGCTTACACTATAACCTCAATACTGTTGAAGAAATTACCATTAATTTCAGCAAAGATACCCAACAACAAAAATTATCACCGGCTTTATCCGATGAAAAGGAGCAACTTTATGCTTTATTGTGGAAAGATTATTTTAAGAGTGCGAATATTGTTGCCCGTAAAAACACCAGATTACATGTACAGCATGTACCCAAAAGGTACTGGAAATATTTAACCGAAAAGCAGTTGAGTTAATACACGATTAACATAAAACTCCTAAATTGCAGCATGAAATTGAGTATCCTGGTCTTATTTACTGCCCTTGCTGTGGCCTCATCTATTGGTTTGGTTAACTTTTATTTTCAGCACAGTTTATATTATCTGGCCATTTCATTTGGTGTTTCTTTTTTAAGTAGCTTCCTTGTATTTTATTACCTGCTCGAAAAATACATTTACACCAAAATTAAACTGATCTATAAACTCATTCATAATCTTAAGCTAGGTAAAGACTTAAAAGATGCTTTAGGTGAATACGTAAGTGCGGATCCCATTAATGATGTGGAACAAGAAGTGAAAGAATGGGCAGGTGCAAAAAAGAAAGAAATAGATTTGCTTAAAAAGCAGGAACAGTTTAGAAGAGAGTTTCTTTCCAATGTTTCTCATGAGTTTAAAACCCCCCTTTTTGCTATTCAGGGTTATATCGAAACTTTACAAGATTGTATTGAGGATGACCCGGAACAAGCCATTATTTTTTTAAAAAAAGCGGGGAATAACGTAGAGCGTTTAAGCTATCTAATTAATGATCTTGATGTAATTTCTAAACTGGAAACAGGAGAATCACCTATAGACTATCAAAAATTTGACTTTGTAGTACTGGCAAAAGAGGTGATGGACAACCTAGAAGACCGGGCTAAAGCTAAAAACATAACGCTTTTCTTCAAAGATAAATATACAGCTGTAACCATGGTTAAGGCCGATCGGGAGAAAATACGTCAGGTTTTAATTAATCTGATTGTTAACAGCATTAAATATGGTGTAGAAAATGGCGAAACAGCCATTAAGATTTTCGAGCTTCACGATCAATTCTTAATTGAAGTAACCGATAATGGTATTGGAATAGAAGAAAAACATCTTTTACGCTTGTTTGAGCGTTTTTATCGTATTGATACGCATAGGGCCAGAGAAGTAGGCGGAACAGGTTTGGGCTTAGCCATTGTTAAACATATCCTGGAAGCCCATCAACAAACCATTTCTGTACGCAGCACACCAAATATTGGAACTACCTTCGCTTTTACCCTGCAAAAAGGTGGATAACCTAAGTTAACTGCAGGCTAGTATTTTTCAATCATCAGCACAGGTTAAAGGTCCAGATCCAAACACATAACCCGAATTTCAAGATTTCAAATCAACTCTCTTTTCTCGCTGAGCATATTGACGCCGTTGTTGCAAACATACTCTTAACGCTCAAAGTGTTAAGATAATTAATAACTTAACATTAACTTAACATTGGCCTCGTAGCTTTGCAACATATTAAAAATTAACATGAACAATATTTTTAAGTTCTTTACCCCTCAAGACAGAAAGTTTCATCCTCTTTTTGAGCAAGCAGGAAGCAATGCTTTAAAAATTGCAGAGGCCCTATTAGAAATGGTTAGCACCGCTGATCCAGAAAGTAGAAAAACCATCTTTAAAGAGATTGAGCGTTTAGAACATGTAGGAGATGACATTACGCACTCCATTTTTCTGGAATTGAGCAGGAACTTCATTACGCCTTTTGACAGGGAGGACATTCACCAATTGGCTACTGCCGTTGATGATGTTGCTGATTATATTTATGGAACTGCTAACCGTATGCAAATGTATAACATGCATACCATTAACGAACCTATTGTTAAGATAGCTGAGCTTTTGGTAGAAATGTGTACAGATATTGATAAAGCCATCAAAGAATTACGCAGTTTTAAAAATATCCGTGTAATCGCCGATGCTTGTATCCGCATTAACAGCGGAGAAAACCAGGCAGATTACGTATTTACTTTGGCGGTTGCCCGTCTTTTCGAATACGAAACGAATGCGATTGAATTAATTAAACAAAAAGAGGTTTTACAAACGATAGAAAAAGCTACAGACAAGTGCGAAGATGTTGCGAATGTACTGGAAACTATCCTTGTTAAAAACGCCTAATCTAAAATAAACATGGTAACTACCTTATTGGTTGTTGTAGTAATCTTAGCCATTGCTTTCGATTACATCAATGGTTTCCACGATGCGGCAAACTCTATCGCAACCATCGTTTCTACAAAAGTACTTACGCCTTTCCAAGCGGTGCTTTGGGCTGCCCTATTTAATTTTGCGGCTTATTTCTATTTTACAGATCACAAAGTGGCCAATACCGTGGCCAAAACTGTAATTGAGCAATACATTACGCTAGAGGTTATATTTGCCGGGCTTGTTGCAGCTATTATCTGGAATTTGCTTACCTGGTGGTATGGCATTCCTTCCAGTTCATCACACACCTTAATCGGTGGTTTTGCCGGAGCGGGCATGACTCATGCCATGTTAACAGGTGCCAGTGCATTAGATGCTGTTAATATGGGTTACGTAATTAAGATTGTTTCTTTTATCGTACTTGCACCCGTAATTGGTATGGTTATATCAGTCACCATTACATTGATTATCATCAATATTTGTCGATATGCTAAACCGGCGACGGCCGAGAAATGGTTTAAACGCCTGCAGCTGCTTTCATCTGCAGCATTAAGTTTCTTCCATGGCGGTAATGATGCACAAAAAGTTATGGGTATTATTGCAACGGCTTTGATTGCGCAAAAAGTTATTCCTGATTTCGAAGCTATGCCTGCATGGGTACCGATCGCCTGTTATTCAGCAATTTCATTGGGCACAATGAGCGGCGGCTGGAAAATTGTTAAAACTATGGGATCAAGAATCACTAAAGTAACCTCTCTTGAGGGTGTTGCTGCCGAAGGTGCCGGAGCGGTTACGTTAGGCATTACCGAACATTTTGGTATCCCTGTTTCAACTACACACACCATTACAGGTTCAATCGTGGGGGTAGGCGTTGTAAAAAGTGTTTCAGCAGTTCGTTGGGGGGTAACCATTAATTTAATCTGGGCATGGATTTTAACCATCCCGGTATCTGCAACATTAGCAGCGATTATTTACAGCTTGATTTATTATTTTAAATAAACAAAATCCTTTAATATACTCGAAAGGCTAAGACAAATTTGTTTTAGCCTTTTTTATTTGCAGCTGGGCGGCTTATTTGTACCACAGCGCACACCAAGCCTGGCTCATATTTTACCATATAGCTTTTTTTGGTTCAAAAAAAACACCTGCTTTTCTCCAAAGATTTGAGGGTAATTAATTACTTCGTAGTGAAGCTAAAGTATTTACATTTTCGCGCTCTTCATCTCTTTCGCAACCTCCTGAGACATCACATCTCCGCTGCTTTCGAGGTTCGCAATAATACTTTCTTTATTCTTAGCTGAATGATTTTGGCTGATCTTAAATACATGATCGAGATGAGTCACTTCAATTTCAAATCCGGTAATGGCTTTTAAATGCTTTTGAATATACGTTTCATCCATTTTGTGGAATGCAGCCGGACTATCTTCACCTTCATAATGATCAGTAATACCTTTAATCACCTGATACGTCTCTTCAGAGGAGAGTAATTTGATATTTCCTTTGGCCTGAACAGTTTTGTAGTTCCAGGTAGAAGCAACTGCCGGATCTTCATAAACAGATGCACTGATGTAAGCATGTGCTCCGGTAAACATAGCCAAAACCTTAGGATTTTTTTCAAATGCGGCACAATGGTCTGTCCTAGTCATTATATGCCCAATTAACTTGATCTGCTCACCATCAAGAACAATTTTAACTGGAATTTGAGTGGCTACCGGATAATCGCCATCAAAGCCTACCAGCGTAACGAAATTATTCTGCTGCATGAAAGCTATAACTTCAGCTTGATTATCAACCTGATAATAAGGTAATTTATACATGTAAATGATTTAAGAACCGGAAATCCCGATTAATATAAAAGCTTCAATTAAATGGAAGCCATTAGAACTTTATACTTAACTCTACCTCGTCTGTTCCGTTTTTAGGCAATACCCAATCAGGTCCGTTCATAATTAACCGCCTCGCTTCTGCGTCTGTCTTTTTATCAATGCTTTTAATTACTTTTACGTCGGCAGGTCTTCCATTTTTCTTCACTTTAAACCTTACAATAACGTACTGTATATTACCTTTAGCAGTATACAGTTTATTGTTGTTTTCCAGGTATTGGTTATAATCAATTGTTGATACAGGAATAGGTTTAGTGGCTTCTTCAGCTGATTTACCATTTAGATTTTGATCTGCCCTAAGTACAATTTTAGGTGCCTCAATCCGCTCTTTCTTCCTTACGTTCGACCCGGTAATAGCGGCAATCTCATTTAAAGACCGGTCCCCGCTTAAGGCCATCCTAATGGCATTTGGATCAGTTGAAACGATTTTATCATTGTATCCTTGTGCCTTAACTAATATTTCCTTGCGCTTATCTGCACTATCAAGCGGTAAGGCAAAGAAACCATTGGCGTCTGTAGCGGTAATATGCTTATCACTTGCTGTTTTAACTACTGCCCCGGAAATCGGTTTACCATCCTGAGCGATAACACTTCCAACATAAACTGGTTTATTACTGGCCAGACCAGGTGCTGCTGCTGCAATGGCCTGGACTTTTTCCAACTGAACAGCCGTTTTACTTTCCTGAGCAGAAAAAGTGTTTACTTTTTCCTCTTCTTTTGCCTTCACCTCTGTATGGAAAGTCTTACTGTTTTTAGCCAAATCTCCTGTTTTGGCTTGCTTAATTGCTTTGTCTATAATGGCGTTGTGCCTTTGTGCACCATCAACAGGAACAGAATCTTTAACTGCAGGTGGAGTTGCAGCTACAACAGCAGTGGTATCAAGGTTTACGATTACACCTGCATCTTTGCGCTTAGCAATATCATTTCTTCGGTTGGTTTCCCTCATAAAAAATAATATGCTCACGGCAATAAAAGCTACTGTTGCGGTGGCAGCGATGCTTAAACGCTGGGTAGTGATCCCCCACATTTTACGTTTTAAAGGTTCATTCGCAATGCGGTGGTAAAGTTGGTTCTGTAAAATAGAAATGTGTTGCTTACGCTTAGGCGACTGGCGCAATCCTTCTAAAGCTTCTGCTACAAAAGGATCTTCCAACTCCTGACGCTCTACCAAATGCATAGTTTTGGCATCAAGTTTACCATCTAGGTAATCTTCCAGCACGTCAATATCTAACCAATCCTTATTCACTACTATTTTTTTCTATACAAATCTTTAAATTCCGTTTACCATTTTGGATATAACTTTTTACTTTAAGCATATCATATCCAGTGATTTCAGCAACTTCTTTGTAGCATTTTTCCTGCAGATAGAATAAATCTACGCTTTTTCGCTGTTCTTCCGTCAAAGTTTCCATGCACTTTTCCATAATGGTAAGTTGCGTTTCTTTTGTGTTGTCGATATCTAGATGCACAAAATCAGTATTTTCCACAAAAGTATCGTCTAAAGAAACGTTATTTTGTTTCGCCGATTTACGCAACGCCATGAGACAATGATTTCGGGTAAGCACATGTAGCCAGCTTTTGAAGTTCAGCACTTCATGTGCTTTTAACTTGAGAACCAATTCCTCAAAAATTTGCATTACAGCATCTTTACTCTGTTCTTCGTCTTTAAAATAATTGAAACAAACCCCAAAAACCAGGTGCATGTATTTATTATAAAGCGTACCCAAAGCATCCAAATCACCAGTTTTCTTGTACTCGGCGATTAGATCGGCATCTTCATACTGGCGTTTGCCAGCTGTATTTTTTATGAACTTCAAAAAATTGAGTAGCTATCGAGATTTATCTTTCAAGTATAAAAAATATTTTCGACTATGGGCGATTTAAACTAAATTATTAGGGATTACTGACATTGAGAAATTTTAACATTTGACGATGTTAAAAGCTTTATCTTTGTGAAAGACAAATAGCGAACCCATTTGTGGCAATGGTTTTGCTATGTGATATTAAACTCGCATCAAATGAGACAACTAAACAGACTATTGACCTTGTTAACACTGATTTTCTTTTCACATCAGCAAGTACAGGCGCAAATTAAGTTAAGCGATATATTTAAAAAAGTTACTGACAGGCAAAGCAGTTCTGCTACAAGTGCCGGTGCACCAACCACATCAGAAATTGGCTTGGGTATAAAAGAGGCTTTACAGTTAGGCGTTTCGGCTGGCGCTGACAGGCTATCAGCTAAAGATGGTTTTTTAGGTAACTTAGCGGTCAAAATCCTTATGCCTCCTGAAGCCCAAAAGGTAGAAAAGACACTTCGTGGGCTTGGCCTGAATTCACTTTGCGATAATGTAATTACCAGTTTAAACCGTGCAGCTGAAGATGCAGCAAAAGAAGCTAAACCTATTTTTATTTCAGCGATAAAACAGATGACACTTACGGATGCGACTAACATCCTTTTAGGCAAAAGTGATGCTGCCACAGAATACTTTAAAAGGGTTACTTCTGCACAACTCACTGAGAAATTTAGTCCTATAGTGACAACCAGTTTAAGCAAGGTTAATGCGACCAAATATTATTCTGATTTGACTACGCAATATAATCGACTGCCCCTGGTTAAGCCTGTTAACACTAACCTTACGGCCTATGTAACGCAAAAGGCTATTGATGGATTATTTTTAGAAGTAGCCAAAGAAGAGCTGAAAATCAGAGGTAACTTGAATGCAAGAAGCTCTACACTTTTACAGAAAGTTTTCGGTTATGCCGATAAAAAGAAGATTTAAGTTTACAGAGTATCATAAAATGTTAAAGATTCAGGTTTCGAAAGGGCCTGAATCTTTTTGTTTAAAAACAATCCGTAAAATTGTAAGATGAATTTGACCTTAAAATCCCTCAAATATTTTATTCCCTGTTTAGGTTTAATTGCTGCCTGTAATGGCAATAAAACTGAAGATGGTTCGGTATCTACCGCACTTTTAGATACTGTTGCATTAAGCAAGAAGGCCATAGCTTTGGCTTATCAGGATGGGCAAAAAATTGTTGCTACCAGCATTGATACTTTAAAACAGATTTCATTTGGTGGAGCCACCGATCCGGCGATATCACCTGATGGAATTAAGCTTGCCTATACTTTAACAGATTCTACAGGTGGACGCAGCATCTGGATAGCAGATATGGAGAACAAAAGTCAGCTTAAACTTCAGGTTAACAGTAACAATTACTATCAGGCAGTTTGGTCGCCAAGTGGTTCAAATTTGGCTTTTAGCATCTTCACTTCAAAGAAGTTATGGAAAATTGGTGTCATTAAAAATGATAACACCGGATACCAGTTGATTGACAGTGCATCTAACATTAGTGTTTATTCACCAACCTGGAAAAACGAAACCGAACTATTAGGTCATGACCTGACTAATCTTTATACCTTTAATACTAAGGGTAAAATTATCGACACTAAGCTTATTTCTGGGCTAATTGGAAAAGATTTCCTTTTGGCCAGCAGCAATCGTTTCTTTTACACACGGGATGGCAAGAAATTAATTTTCAATGTTGGCAATGCGGATGTACTTGATGGATTAACAGGGCCTAGTGAAGCTGTTTATGTATTGGATGTGGACAGTAAAAAAGTAAATCGTATCTCGCCAAAAGGCATAAATGTTCCCTATTTGTTTGTTACGGCAGATGATCGCATTTTTTACAGTGGGGCTGAAAAACCTTTCACACAAAGTAAAATATATGTTTCTGATCTAGATGGAAATATTAAAACAATTGTAGAGAAAGGAACAAATCCTACCGGTACACTGAAATAACTTCAGGTTCAATATATAAAGGTCCCTACAGTTTGGCGATTGATGTTAAAACTATAGGGACTTTTATTTGGATTAAATTACGGTATACACATCTATTTAAAAAAAAAGAGCAAAATTTAAAGTAATATTGATTTTCATTCGTCTACTGGTTTATCAAAGAACAAATAGTGCCAAAAAACGAACCTCAAAATATCATTTCTGCAGTTGCTGATTACGGTAAGCGCTTATTTAGTTTCATCCGGGGGCGGGTGAATACCGATGAAGATGCTGAAGATATTTTACAGGATGTATGGTACCAATTAAGCAATCAGCCTGAAACTAACGCTATTGAACAGGTAGGGAGCTGGTTATACCGGGTTGCCCGGAATAAGATTACAGATCGATACCGCAAGCAAAAAGACCAGCTTCTCGAAGATTTAAGTTTTGAAGATGAGGACGGCGAAATTAGTTTCAAAGAAATTTTATTAGCCGAAGCTTATAGTCCCGAAGAAGAAGGCCTGAAGAAATTATTTTGGGACCAGTTATTTTCGGCCTTAGAGGAACTACCTGAAAATCAACGATATGTTTTCATTCAAAATGAACTTGAAGAGCGTACTTTTCAGGATATTGCGAATGAAACAGGTGAAAATATTAAAACACTAATATCAAGAAAGGGTTATGCGGTGAAACATCTGCGCAACCGTTTACAACATTTATATCAAGAATTTATTAACTATTAAATTGCTGTTATGAGGCGTGGAAATTTTAGTCGAGGTAAAAAACTTCTTTTTTTTATCCCAGGAGCAATTTTGATTGCTACGGCTTTGGGTTATGTGATTAAATTTTTATGGAATTCTATTTTGCCGGAAGTGGTTTTCTGCAAACCCATTAATTTCTGGCAGGCCTTGGGATTACTGGTATTGTGCCGATTACTTTTTGGAAGTTTCGGCCGAGGAGGTGGGCCGGGTAAATTTGGACCAGGGGGAGCGGGTATGCGGGAAAAATGGCGGCACATGAGCACAGAAGAACGTGATCGGTTCCGCGAGGAATATAAAAACCGATGCCGTGATTGGAGAAGAAGAAGAGATGAATAACAGAGAGCCAGCGATAAAATGCTGGCTTTTTTGTTTAGAAGAACAGTCCAATAATATGATGCTACTAACGTAGTATTCAGAATATAGATAAAAGGCCATTAGCCTTAGCTTGCTCAAAAACTCTCCTGATATTCACTAATTAAGGTTTATCCTTGAAATACTGATTTGTAGCAAACACTTTTATGTCTCCTCTCTTTTAAATAAAATTCTTTAAAGTAAAAATTAGGGTTGTGCGTCTACCTTAAAAAACAAGATAGAACATGATCAAAATATTAAGAGCTATAGGATTTGGAGTAGTACTGGGTACTACCCTGTTCTTCATACCGTTTGTATTCAAATTTATCCTTCTCGCCCTATTTATTGGCCTTATCTTTAAGATGTATTTTAAAGCCAAACGCAGGCATTTCATACACTACCATTATCAGAACTTTGGTGCTAGCCACGAACCCATTATTCCTATCGATAATCAATGGTATCATCCAAATATACAGGGCAACGGAAGCGTAAATCAAATTAACATTAACTGAAATCATGAGAGCATTTAGAATTATATTGGCCTTAGCCGCCACAGCAGGAACATTTTACAGTTTAAATTTATTAGCGATAGCGCGAGGGTATCCTGATCGGTTGGATTTTAGCAATCATCATTACCCGAAAGAGCAGTGCCAGGAGCATTGGAAAAAAAACGGAATTAACCATCATTATAATAAACCAATGGACAGTAGTAAAGCAATGGTTGATTCCATAGGTCGAACAGCCATATAATCCACATCGTCATGTCAAACGTACTATTTTTGAGCAACCCATCCCTGCAGCATGTTAATTCTGAATTGAATTTAGCTTCAACATTAATTAACCAGGGTGAAAAAATTACCTTTTTCAGTTCGATAAAATTCAAAAAATCCATCTCTTATTTGGGCGCAAAATTTAAACGTTACAGAACGGGCCTGAATGTATTTAACAACCTCTCAGAAAAGACCGATTATCCAACTAACGGCCTCATTAGCGCATTATTGGAACCCATGAAGTTTATCGATGATATTTTGGAACAGATAAAAGATTTGACATTCGATTATGTTATTTTTTCAGCAACTTTTCCATTTGCCAATGTAATTGCTCAAAAATTAGATATTCCCACCATGGTTAATCGGGTTGAGGAACCTGCTGCGACTCTTGTACCCGATACCATAGAACTCAATGTCGCTGCGCTTAATGAAGCTGTTACAAATTATTAATCAAAGAATAAATTATTTAAAAATCAAAATTATGTATAACGAATATAGATGCCATAGAGGCAGAATGAATTATGGTGATTGTAAACCGAGAGGCGAAAGATTTGGCCGGCATTTCAAACATCATCAGCAACTTTTTGAGACCAGATTCAGAAAAGTACCGGTGAATATTGAAGAAACAGATCAAAACTTTATCCTTCATATTTATGCACCAGATTTAGCAAGAGAGCATTTAAAAGTGATTACCCAAGATGATGTATTAACGGTTTCCTATACACCTGAAGAACGCCCGGAAGACGCTAAAAGGTTTAACAGGAGAGAATACAGCAATGGAGCTTTTGAAAGAGCCTTTGGCTTAAATGGGAAAGTTCTTATTGATCAGATTACCGCAAATTACGCTGATGGTATTTTAAAAGTAAGCCTTCCTAAAAATCCCGAAACGAACATACCTGCGAAAAACATCGCTGTGGATTAAGTTTCGTCCATCATAATGCCCAGGCCTCGACATTGTCGGGGCTTTTTTGTACCCTAAATTTCTTGTTTGAAGAGGTGGACATTAGTTGGGAGTTCTTAGTCAAAGTCTAGAGTCTTGAGTCTGTAGTCTTGAGTTGGGAGCTGAAAGGTCAAAGTCTTAAACTATCTGCATTTGGTCCTTGTAAACCCCTATAAAACACGAAAACCCCTCAGTGTTAACTGAAGGGTTCCGTTTTAAGATCTGGCACCGACCTACTCTCCCACGTGTTACCGCAGTACCATCGGCTCTGGCGGGCTTAACTTCTCTGTTCGGAATGGGAAGAGGTGGACACCGCCGATATAGGCACCTGAATATTTTTATTTAAGTAATAAGTGGTAAGTATTAAGTTGTAAGTAAAACTTACTTAAAACCTATAACTTATAACCATCAACTTAAATGACATATTATTGAAAGAAGTTAAGTTTCGAAGAGCAAACAACTTGTGTTGCTTTGAAAGCTTCGGGTGATTAGTATTACTCGACTGTGATGTCACCATCTTTACATCTGTAACCTATCAACGTAGTAGTCTGCTACGGCCCTATATGGAATTCTCATCTCGTGGCTAGTTTCGCACTTAGATGCTTTCAGCGCTTATCTATTCCCAGCGTAGCTACTCTGCAATGCCCCTGGCGGAACAACAGATTCACTAGAGGCTGGTCCAACCCGGTCCTCTCGTACTAAGGTCAGCCCCACTCAAAATTCCTACGCCCACAACAGATAGGGACCGAACTGTCTCGCGACGTTCTGAACCCAGCTCGCGTGCCACTTTAATCGGCGAACAGCCGAACCCTTGGGACCTTCTCCAGCCCCAGGATGTGACGAGCCGACATCGAGGTGCCAAACCTCCCCGTCGATATGAGCTCTTGGGGGAGATCAGCCTGTTATCCCCAGCGTACCTTTTATCCTTTGAGCGATGGCCCTTCCATGCAGAACCACCGGATCACTATATCCGTCTTTCGACCCTGATCGACCTGTATGTCTCACAGTCAAGCAAGCTTATGCTATTGCACTCCCCGTACGGTTACCAAGCGTACTGAGCTTACCTTTGAAAGCCTCCGTTACCTTTTTGGAGGCGACCACCCCAGTCAAACTACCCATCAAACAATGTCCTCCCACTAAGGGAGTTAGACACCGAATACAGAAAGGGTGGTATTTCAACGTTGGCTCCACGATGCCTGGCGACACCGCTTCATAGCCTCCCACCTATCCTACACATCCTGTACCCAATGTCAATGTTAAATTGTAGTGAAGGTGCATGGGGTCTTTCCGTCCCGTTGCGGGTACCCGGCGTCTTCACCGGGACCACAATTTCACCGAGCTCATGGCTGAGACAGCGCCCAGATCGTTACACCATTCGTGCAGGTCGGAACTTACCCGACAAGGAATTTCGCTACCTTAGGACCGTTATAGTTACGGCCGCCGTTTACTGGGGCTTCGATTCAATGCTTCTCCTTGCGGATGACATCCCCTCTTAACCTTCCAGCACCGGGCAGGTGTCAGGCCTTATACCTCATCTTTCGATTTTGCAAAGCCATGTGTTTTTGTTAAACAGTCGCCTGGGCCTTTTCACTGCGGCTGATATTGCTACCAGCGCCCCTTCTCCCGAAGTTACAGGGCCATTTTGCCGAGTTCCTTAGCCATGATTCACTCGAGCACCTTAGAATCCTCTTCCCGGATACCTGTGTCGGTTTGCGGTACGGGTTTTTATAACCTGAAGCTTAGCGGTTTTTCTTGGAAGTCTGATTACCTGCACTATCCACTTACCCGAAGGCTCGCGGTACTATCAGCGTTCAGCACACTCGGCGGATTTGCCTACCAAATGTATACCTACAGCCTTCAACGATCTATTCCGTCAGATCGCGGCAGTGTCACTACTCCGTCCCCACATCGCAGTTATAAAAAGTACTGGAATATTAACCAGTTGTCCATCGAATATCCCCTTCGGGTTCTCCTTAGGTCCCGACTAACCCTGATCCGATTAGCGTTGATCAGGAAACCTTATCCTTTCGGTGGGCGGGTTTCTCGCCCGCCTTATCGTTACTTATGCCTACATTTGCTTTTCTAGAAGCTCCAGCACCCATTACCAGGTACCTTCACTGCCGCTAGAATGCTCCCCTACCGATATATTTCAATCCCATAGCTTCGGTGTACAATTTAATGCCCGTTTATTATCCATGCCCGGCCGCTCGACTAGTGAGCTGTTACGCACTCTTTAAATGAATGGCTGCTTCCAAGCCAACATCCTAGCTGTCTGTGCAACCGGACCTCGTTAGTTCAACTTAACTGTAACTTGGGGACCTTAGCTGATGGTCTGGGTTCTTTCCCTCTCGGCGCGTGACCTTAGCACCCCGCGCCTCACTGCAGATCATATTTCATAGCATTCGGAGTTTGTCTGGATTTGGTAGGATTTGACTCCCCCGCACCCAATCAGTAGCTCTACCTCTATGAAACTTAATATCCACGCTGTTCCTAAAAACATTTCGGGGAGTACGAGCTATTTCCCAGTTTGATTAGCCTTTCACCCCTACCCACAGATCATCCGGAAACTTTTCAACGTTTATCGGTTCGGTCCTCCAGTACGTGTTACCGCACCTTCAACCTGTCCATGGGTAGATCACAAGGTTTCGCGTCTACCTCCTCTGACTATACGCCCTATTCAGACTCGCTTTCGCTTCGGATCCGTGCCTGAAGCACTTAACCTTGCCAGAGAAGAGTAACTCGTAGGCTCATTATGCAAAAGGCACGCCGTCACACCACCTGGATGCTCCGACCGCTTGTAAGTACACGGTTTCAGGTTCTATTTCACTCCCCTGTTCGGGGTTCTTTTCACCTTTCCCTCACGGTACTGGTTCACTATCGGTCTCTCGGGAGTATTTAGCCTTACCGGATGGTGCCGGCAGATTCCCACAAGGCGTCTCCGACCTCGCGGTACTCAGGATACTGTTAGGCCAATGGTATTTACGTGTACAGGGCTATCACCTTGTGTCGCCGGGCTTCCCATCCCGTTCCACTTCATTACATTGTAACCACATCACAGTCCTACAACCCCACACATGCCGTAACAGGTGTGGTTTGGGCTCTTTCCCTTTCGCTCGCCACTACTCAGGAAATCATTGTTATTTTCTCTTCCTCTGCTTACTTAGATGTTTCAGTTCGGCAGGTTTGCTCCATTATGGTGACATGTCTTCAACATGCCGGGTTGCCCCATTCGGAAATCACCGGGTATAGTTCCTATTTGCAGATCACCGGTGCTTATCGCAGCTTATCACGTCCTTCATCGCCTCCGAGAGCCAAGGCATCCCCCGTGTACTCTTCTTTACTTTCTTCTACGCATACGCCTTTTGCGCCGTATGGTATGCTTTTTTGCTCTTGTTATGATGTCTCATACCATATCCAGGTTGCCCCTTCAATGGTGAGCACAAACACAACAGTCGCCTATTGTTGTTTGCTCTTCTTTTTTAACTTCTTCCAATATGTCAAAGAACTTTACTGAAACCGAAAACCAAGGGTATAAAGGTGTAGGGTGTCATGTGCCCCAACCTAAGCCTTGTCCCAGCTTCGTTAGTGAAAATTGCGGGCTCGAACCGTTTCTCTGTGCCCCGATGGCATTCTCTTCTTTTTCTTGATGTCAATGTATACTACCGATCCAGGTAGCTTTGTTTGAGTTGTAAGTTTCGAGTTGTAAGTTTTAAGTTCTAGGTTGTAAGTTTTAAAACCTATAACTTATAATTAACACTTATAACCGTTGTAAGTTCCAGGTTGCAAGTTTTAAAACTTATAACTTATTACTTACCACTTATAACTTCCAGTGGAGAATAACGGAGTCGAACCGTTGACCTCCTGCGTGCAAGGCAGGCGCTCTAGCCAGCTGAGCTAATTCCCCGAAAGATATGTTGCAGTTTTCTGTTCCCCGTTTGCAGTATATATAACTGTAAACTCATAACTCTTAACTGTTAACTCCCTTATAGTAGTCCCGTCCAGATTTGAACTGGAGACCCCTACATTATCAGTGTAGTGCTCTAACCAGGCTGAGCTACGGGACTTTCTGATCTTAGATTTCCTGACCCACGATTTTAGATTTAATGCAATCGCAAACCGTAAATCAAAAATCGTAATTCAATTTCAATCTCGCCTCTCAAAGATTTGTTAAAGCCACTGAGTGGTTAATCTTTTGGGTGTGTCTTTTTTAGTCGTTAGTATAAAGTATATCGTACCAAGGCCATGTGGCCTTTTCAACTTATAACTTAATACTTTCAACTTTTTAACTTTTATTAGAGTATCATGTTGCGCAGCGAGTAGTCAATGCTACTCCAGAAAGGAGGTATTCCAGCCGCACCTTCCGGTACGGCTACCTTGTTACGACTTAGCCCCAGTTACCGGTTTTACCCTAGGACGCTCCTTGCGGTTACATACTTTAGGTACCCCCAGCTTCCATGGCTTGACGGGCGGTGTGTACAAGGCCCGGGAACGTATTCACCGCGTCATTGCTGATACGCGATTACTAGCGAATCCAACTTCATGGGGTCGAGTTGCAGACCCCAATCCGAACTGTGAACGGCTTTGTGAGATTCGCATTACATTGCTGTATAGCTGCCCTCTGTACCGTCCATTGTAGCACGTGTGTAGCCCCGGACGTAAGGGCCATGATGACTTGACGTCGTCCCCTCCTTCCTCTCTGTTTGCACAGGCAGTCTGTTTAGAGTCCCCACCATTACATGCTGGCAACTAAACATAGGGGTTGCGCTCGTTGCGGGACTTAACCCAACACCTCACGGCACGAGCTGACGACAGCCATGCAGCACCTAGTTTCGTGTGATTGCTCACTTATCCATCTCTGGATAATTCACTAACTTTCAAGCCCGGGTAAGGTTCCTCGCGTATCATCGAATTAAACCACATGCTCCTC
Organism: Pedobacter sp.; assembly: GCF_965279535.1. NCBI lineage: Bacteria > Pseudomonadati > Bacteroidota > Sphingobacteriia > Sphingobacteriales > Sphingobacteriaceae > Pedobacter > Pedobacter sp. The sequence continues at coordinate 3,206,338 of NZ_OZ257244.1, read as the reverse complement.
CGCTTGTGCGGGCCCCCGTCAATTCCTTTGAGTTTCACCCTTGCGGGCGTACTCCCCAGGTGGAACACTTAACGCTTTCGCTTAGCCGCTGACTGTGTATCGCCAACAGCGAGTGTTCATCGTTTAGGGCGTGGACTACCAGGGTATCTAATCCTGTTTGATCCCCACGCTTTCGTGCCTCAGCGTCAATAAGACCATAGTAAGCTGCCTTCGCAATCGGTGTTCTGAGACATATCTATGCATTTCACCGCTACTTGTCTCATTCCGCCTACCTCTAGTCCATTCAAGCCCGTCAGTATCAAGGGCACTGCGATGGTTGAGCCACCGTCTTTCACCCCTGACTTAACAGGCCGCCTACGCACCCTTTAAACCCAATAAATCCGGATAACGCTTGGATCCTCCGTATTACCGCGGCTGCTGGCACGGAGTTAGCCGATCCTTATTCTTCCGGTACATTCAGCTACTTACTCGTAAGCAGGTTTATTCCCGGATAAAAGCAGTTTACAACCCATAGGGCAGTCTTCCTGCACGCGGCATGGCTGGTTCAGAGTTGCCTCCATTGACCAATATTCCTTACTGCTGCCTCCCGTAGGAGTCTGGTCCGTGTCTCAGTACCAGTGTGGGGGGCCATCCTCTCAGATCCCCTAGTCATCGTCGCCTTGGTGGGCCGTTACCCCGCCAACTAGCTAATGACACGCATGCCCATCTTTATCCTATAAATATTTGATCATTGTACAATGCTGTACTGTGATTTTATGCGGTGTTAATCCGGATTTCTCCGGGCTATCCCCCTGATAAAGGTAGGTCGCATACGCGTTACGCACCCGTGCGCCGGTCTCAAGGAAAGCAAGCTCTCCTCTACCCCTCGACTTGCATGTATTAGGCCTGCCGCTAGCGTTCATCCTGAGCCAGGATCAAACTCTCCATTGTAAAATGTGTTTTGAAACTGACCAGTTTTAACTATGTTAAAAATAGTCTTCTTTTTTAATTTTGTCTGTTAGTCACTGACTTTAAAATAAAGCGACGGTATTCTGTACTTGAATGCGTACTTCATTACCCCGCTACGCTACATTGACATCTCTTTTAAGAACTTATCGATCTGGTAAACCTCACGGCCGATCTCTTTTTTATATCTTCTGAACCGAAGTTCGTCTGTATCTCTTTTTTAAACCCCTTTCCGACATCCGCCGTTCCGGGAACCCCTTTCGTTTCCGTTTGGGATTGCAAAGGTAGAAAAACTTTTTTAATCCGCAAGAAAAATATTTTTATTTTTCCGCTTTTCTTTTCAACCTTATTTCAATTATCACCCTCTCCGTATCCCCCTATCACTTTCCGTTCCTTCCGAACCGGGCTGCAAAGGTAGTGAACTTTTTTAATCCTGCAAGAAGTATTTTAAAAAACATTATATCTTGCTGATTGGCTGTTCGTTTAGTTTAGCCGGGGTCGAAAAAACCACAACTAGCAGCTCCCTGATCGCATAAGAAATATGCTTATGAGCATAAAACTACTACTTGAATAACAATTGTGATAGAGGCGGTAAAAATCAGCTGCACAAAGCATGAGGCAAATTCAATGGTGTAGTATATATAATGTATATACTATTTACTTTATAGAAGGGCTAGCGCTGTGGTAAAAACTGCAACAAAAACGAATAACTATTAATGAATTTGCTATTGGCTGTAATTTAAGGTACTTTTGCCTTATTTTATAAATATAACAGATTGAATTTTAACGACTTTAATTTCAACCCCGATTTATACGAAGGCCTGATGGCCATGGGATATAAAAGCGCTACTCCAATACAAGAACAAGCCATACCGGTAATTTTAGAGAATCACGATCTCATTGCCTGTGCTCAAACAGGGACTGGAAAAACAGCCAGTTATCTTTTACCTGTAATGGATAAAATTAGCCGGGCAGCTGACAGACACAACAACACGTTAATTTTAGCGCCAACGCGAGAACTGGCACAACAAATAGATTTACAGGTGGAAGCACTTGCCTATTTTACCAATATCAGTTCTCTGGCTGTGTATGGAGGCGGTGATGGCATTGCTTACGAGCAACAAAAAAGGTCAATGCGTGAAGGGGTAGATATCATTATCGCTACACCTGGCAGACTAATGGCTCACCTATCTTCGGGCGTTTTAAAACTTCAACATTTGCAACACCTCATTCTGGATGAAGCAGATAGAATGTTGGATATGGGATTTTACGACGACATTATGCGGATTGTAAGCTACCTGCCTAAAAAACGCCAAACGCTTTTATTTTCAGCCACAATGGCTCCTAAAATCCGCAAGATGGCCGGGACCATTCTTCATGAGCCCAAACAAATTACCATTTCTATTGCCAAGCCAGCGGAAGGCATCAATCAGCAGGCTTATAATATCCACGACCAGCAAAAGCAAGCTTTATTAACAGAAATCTTTAAAGAAGATCAATATAAAAGCAGCATTATTTTTGCTTCAACAAAAGAAAAAGTTAAAGCACTTCATAAAGCTTTTAAGGGTTTAGGTATTAAAGCGGAACCTTTTCACTCCGATCTGGGGCAAAAGGAGCGTGAAGATATTCTACTGGCTTTTAAAAACAGGAGACTTCCTATTTTAATTGGAACAGATGTTTTGTCGAGAGGGATAGATGTGGAGGGAATTGATCTTGTGATTAATTACGACGTGCCTCATGATCCTGCAGATTATGTACACCGTATTGGACGCACAGCCAGGGCAGCAACTACAGGTACTGCAATTACGCTTGTTAATGGCAGGGATAAACGTAAGTTCGATAATATTGAGAAACTAATTGAGAAAGAGGTACCTCGGTTGCCACTTCCCGAAACAGTTGCTGCAATTGAGATTAAACATGTAGAAGAGAAAAAAAGCCATCCGAATAACAATGGCAAAAAGAAAGTATGGTTTAAAAAGAAAAAACCTAAACCATCGGCATAACGGCGTCTGTGTTGTTTTTTAACACAATAATGATATTCAGATTCCTTTTTTGACAACGATAAAGAGTAGATTAGGTCTATCAAAATAGCAATCAAAAATGGAAGCAAAAATTGGAATAACGACTGAACACAGACAAGCCGTATCGGAACAATTGGCTAAATTATTAGCAGACGAATATGTGTTATATACGAAAACACGCAATGCCCACTGGAATGTTGAAGGTGCTGATTTCTTAGCTAAACATAAATTTTTCGAAGAACAGTATAACCAACTGGATGAGTTTATCGATAGCGTAGCTGAGCGAATCCGTAAAATTGGTCATTACGCTCCTGCAACTTTAAAAAACTTTTTGGCATTAACTCATTTAACGGAATACAGTGAGCGACATAATGATAGCTTAGGTTATATTAAAGATTTACTCGCGGATCATGAAGCCATCATTGAATTCATCAGAGGGAATATCAATCCAATCGCTAATGATTATGGTGATGCCGGAACAAGCGACTTTATTACCGGCTTAATGGAAACCCATGAAGAGATGGCCTGGTTCTTAAGGGCTCATTTGAAGTAATATTAATTTACAGCATTAAACGCCAATAGATCAATTTCTTATTGGCGTTTTTCTTTTATAGCCTATCTTTGCCGTCATCAATGGCAAATTTCATTCTTATTGGATTATGTATCATCGCAGGTATTCTTTTCCGTAAACGTAAAGTTTTACCAAAAGATGCGCACAAAGGCATTAACGCCTGGATTATATACATTGCCCTACCGGCAACATCATTTAAGTACCTTCCACACATCACCTGGACTAAAGACCTGCTTTTTCCTGCGCTTGCTCCTGTGTTAGTCTGGTTACTGGGCTGGTTATTTATCACCTTGTATAGTAGGTTCAGGAAAGTTAGCAAAGCAACTGCAGGTGGCCTTAAGTTAACAAGTTCATTAAGCAACACCACATTTGTTGGCCTTCCTTTAATAGCGGCCTATTTTAGTGAAAAAGAGTTTGGCACGGCCATTATATGTGATCAGGTAACTTTCACTTTATTGTCCACTATTGGGATTATTGTAGCCATCCGTTCTTCGCAACAGCAAAAATTAAGTGCGCAACTGGTACTTAAAAAGGTGCTTTCTTTTCCTCCTTTAATTGGATGCATTTTGGCCCTGACGGTTCCCCGATTTATTGATATCAGTAGTTTAAATCCGTTGTTTGATAAACTGGCTGGTACGGTTGGTCCGTTGGCATTATTTTCAATTGGTTTACAACTGAGGTTTGGCGGTTGGTTTAGCGAACTGAAAGCCATCAGCTTTGCTTTGCTATATAAACTGATTTTAGCTCCGCTTGTTCTCCTAATTATTGCAGTATTACTGGGTTTGAAAGGGATGATCACTCAGATCACTATATTTGAGATGGCTATGCCAACCTTGCTAACTGCAGGTGTAGTGGCTGATCAATACAACCTGAACCCGAAATTGTCTAACCTGGTGGTTGGAATCGGGATACTCCTGTCATTTCTTACGACAGCCGTTTGGTGGTTTGTGTTGACACATCTGGGATTATTTTAGTATCAGGTAGCAACTATTAAGTATCAAGATTTCTGTGCTTTCAGCTTCGAGTACTTCGTCAGTATTCCTTGCTCCCTAACCTTTGTTCCTTTACTACCTAATGCGCCTAAGGCAGCTAAATAGATTTGGGGAATTATCCAACTTTGGTTTGTAAAGCACTTCATCATTGCTCTGTGTTCCTTACTCCATGCTCTTTAACGATAATATTCTGCATGAAGCCTAAAAAAAGCCAGGGTAAAAAAATTACCCTGGCTTTCGAATTATTTAGTGTGTATTGATTACAATCCTAATTTCTTAGTGATTGTGCCTGGGATGCCAGCCTTATTCAACAAAATAGCGGTTGATTTATATTTCACATAATTTTTAGTTACGTATAAATAGCCTTTGTAATCGTTGGTAGCCCCCCAAGAATTTTTAACGATGTAATACTCTTTACCAGTTTGATCTTTAGCCGCGCCAACGATGTGCATTCCGTGATCATCAGTAGTTTGATAGTTATCAAATGCCAGCTGGCGGTTTTCTTGTGTAATTTCCATTTCTGGCTTAGGGCCATCAAACATCGCTGCTTTTTGTGTCATTGTCATATCTGCGAATGGAACTGCAGGTACGTAAGCCACACCGTTTTTCCAGCTGAAAGATTTCTCACTAACATCAGTAGCCCATGCTACGGTATATCCTGCTTTTAAAGCATTGTCGATAATATCTGTAAGCTCGTTCACCTTAACATTGTAAACCTGATCAAACGACCAGTTATCCGGTACCAACAAAGTAAATTTGCTGTAGAACGGGTGATCGTTAAATGACGAAAGTTCTATATAGTTATCAGGATTTAAACCCACAACCTCATTTGCAAAAGTTTTAGGGGTGTATTTTTTGCCATTATAGGTAAAGTTTTCAGGAACCTGACCTAAGTAAGCATCAATAACACCAGTATATGCTTTGATCCAGTTTGGTGTTAGTTCTCCATTGGCATTTTTCACAACAGCCTCCAAAACGCCTTTCTCAATATCACCCAGTTCGCCTGTTTTGTTGATTTTAGTACCATAGTTTAAGCCAGTATAAACTTCCTGAGGTACTGCACCATACTTTCTGTACATGTTGATTACATCATGCAATGCACCACCATCTCCCAGTGATACTGCGCCATGCATGCGTACATAGTTTTTACCTTTTTCTACATAGGCATTACGCGCTGAAAACAGCTGAGACAGTACTACAGGTTGTTTCCCTGCTTTAATCATTTCAGATTCGAGAAAAGAGTTGGTAGAATAGCTCCAGCAAGTACCAGAAGAACCCTGATTCTGAACCGGGGTATTAGCCAGGTTAATTACTTCTGTAAACTTGAATGCATCTTTGCTGTTTTCGCTTTGATTGTTTTTTAATGAGTTTACCAGATTGTCCTGTGCATAACTTACCAGAGTTGATAAGGATAATGCCAGGCCAACCAAACCCAATTTTGTGTGTTTAGTCATTTTTATGAATTAATAAGGGCGCTAATTTATCAATTTGTTAACGTTTAGGAAATGCCAACACTGTAATAATGCTGTTCAATCGTCATGATAATGCTAAAATGCCATTTGTTAGTATCATAAATGATAAATGGCTTCTTCATTAACTGGAGAAGCCATTTATACAGGTATATTTTATTTTAACACTCGGGCAAACTGATTGGGATATTGGTAGCCAAACCACCATCTGAAGTCTCTTTGTATTTCGCATTCATATCCAGAGCGGTTTCCCACATGGTATTTACTACGGCGTCTAAACTTACTTTTGCTTTATCAGGATTACTTTGCAGGGCCAACTGGCTGGCTGTAATTGCTTTGATAGCGCCCATGGTATTTCTTTCAATGCATGGCACCTGAACCAAGCCGCCAATAGGATCGCAGGTTAATCCCAGATGATGTTCCATTGCGATTTCTGCGGCCATTAAAACCTGACGCTGTGATCCACCCAGGCATTCTGTCAAAGCCGCTGCAGCCATAGCCGAGGAAACACCAATCTCTGCCTGACAACCTCCCATGGCGGCAGAGATTGTTGCTCCTTTTTTGAATATACTGCCTATTTCTGATGCGCAGGCTATAAACTGAATGATTTTTTCTTCTGAATAGCCATCGCAAAAAACAATGAAATACTGCAATACTGCCGGAATTACACCCGCAGCGCCATTGGTTGGCGCAGTAACGACTCTGCCAAAGGATGCATTTTCTTCATTTACAGCCAATGCAAAACAGCTAACCCAATCTAGAATATAGTTAAAGCCATTACCGCCATTTCTAATGGCCTGGAGCCAGGTATCAAAATCATGGTATTCATTTTGACCGATAAGTCGTTTGTTTAGTGGAAATGCCCTTCGCGCAACATCTAAACCACCGGGTAAAAAACCTGTTGTATGGCAGCCCCGATAAATACAATCACGCATTACCTGAAAATGTTGAAGAATTCCTTTTTTAGTTTCATTTTCAGATCGCCAGGCCAGCTCATTCTCTAAAACAATCTCACTCACTTTCAATCCTGTCGACAAACACCAATGCAACAAATCTTTAGCTTTCTCTACAGGAAAAGGTAAATCAACCTGCACCTTTTTGCTATTATCCTCACCCTCTTTCACCACAAAACCACCACCAATAGAATAATATGTTTCAGAGAAGGCCTTTCCATTATTTAAAAAAGCCTGAAAAGTAACTGCATTGGGATGATAAGGAAGGCTTTCTGCGAAAAGAAAAAGGAGATCCTCGGAGTAATCAAAATTGATAACCAATTGATCCTCTAAATTTAATTTTTTGTCGTTTTGAATGCGTTCGAAAGTTGGTGTAACGGCGTCCACATCAAAAGTAACCGGATCTGCACCAGTTAAACCTAATAAAATAGCCACATCAGTGCCATGTCCTTTGCCTGTTTTTGCAAGTGAACCATAAAGCAATATTTTGACCTGCTCTACATCATTTAAAATGTTGTTGTGAGCCAGTGATGCGGTAAATTGTTGTGCAGCACGCCATGGTCCTAAAGTATGTGAACTCGAGGGGCCAATACCAATTTTAAAAATATCAAAAACGGAGATCTGTTCCTTAATCATCATGAAAGTTAGCTACGCAAAGCTATCATTGTTTTTTGAGATCAGAAATTAATTTTGATTCAGTGGTCTTCGACTCCGAGTGCGCTTTAACGGTACAATTAAGTGAATAAATTCATTTCCATCTCCTCAATAAGAAACCGGCAATGTTTCACATGAAACAAATTAATTGGGATAGAGCGGTTTATTTAGGAAGTTCAGATATTAGCCAGGATGTTTAAAAATCGAACTCAATGATATCATCGTCTTTCAGCATTCGTTCTACAAACTTTTTGTGGTTTTTTGGTGTCCCTGTTGCTACCCAATTTCCGGTAATAATTTCATTAACCAGCTGATGCTTTCCTCTTTGAGGTTTGAGTTTGTTTTCTCTAAACACTTCTTCATAACTTTCTAAATCGCCGTGCTTATGTTGTTTTTTTACAATGCGATAAACTCTTTTAGTAAAACGCCGATCGCCAATTTCTTCTAAGAACGGAAAAACGATTAAAGCGAGTAATACTACAGCGGTTACACCAATAGCTTGTTCATAATATCCTGACCCTACGGCCATACCAATGGCGGCAACGATCCAGATGATGCATGCTGTGGTTAAACCTTTAACCCGGTTTTCTTCCTTGAAGATTACACCTGCACCCAGGAAGCCGATTCCGGTTACAATATTAGAGGCAATCCGATCATGACTGGTAACTCCTATCCTGATAGATAATATGGTAAACAATGTTGATCCCAAACCTATCATCATCATGGTTTTTAATCCGGCAGATTTACTTCTATACTCTCTTTCTGCACCAATTAAGCCGCACAATAAAGTTGCCAATAGGAATTTATTTACTTCGCTTTGCGTAATAAAGTGGCTGTTATCCAGAATATCGTTCATTGCCTTATATAAGTTTTAGGCAAATTAATAAAAATCATAACATCTCAAACCATTTGCCCTTCCTCCATTAGAACTATTGGGCCAATATTTCTCGTAGCCGATACCGATTTCAGACGTACCGCCTGTATTGCTGTAATTAATTTTAGATGTGGTAGCATCGTGGCTAATTCCCAGTCTAAATTTTTCTCCGTTGGTTCGGCGGTTAAAAATATCGAAGATTACAGAGAAAACAACAGCATCATTTCCTTTGCTATTTCCATCATTCCGGAACCAGATGCCTGCATTAACTCCTTTGTATTTAAACTGAGTGCCGAAACTGTATGACATTACATTTTGCTGTTTATAGGCAACAATAGAGGGAATCAGGTAAGAGCCGTCCCGATCGTACTGATCGGGGATTAATGTAATTTGATAGCTTACATTACCCGAAATGCGCATGGGGAGCTTTGCCTGGAAGCCCGAAAGCGATTCGTCAGGTTTATTCAGGTGATGGGCAGCTACACCTATCATAAACTTACCATATACCAGATTTGCTCCGGCATTGGCATCAAAATAGTAACGGCTATCTATACCTGGTCTTTCTGCTCCAGAAATACTTCCAGGAATATATCCTGTAGAAATGTCAATCTGATCGCCGAATACCAATTTATCCCAATTGAGCTTTTGATTGGTAATTCCGCCCTGCAGACCGAAAGAAAGTGCAAAATCATCTCCACCAATGATGTAAGAATAGCTTGCTGCAATATTATTTTTTAGGAGATAAGCTGTTCCCTCACTGCTTCTGTTAAAAATTAAGCCAACACCACTATTAATTTGGTGTAAATTTAAATCGCCCGAAGCAGTCATATAAGAAAAATCGCTGGCTAAGCCAGTCCATTGATTTCTATACAAGGCATTAAACCGGATATCGCCCTCAAACTGACCGGTTAAAGCAGGGTTCAAATAAATGGGTGCATTGTAAAACTGTGAATAAATGTGATCCTGGGCGGCCCCAAAAAATGGCACCCCCCATATCAACATGAGTAATATTATTCTTCCCCCCATCATCTTATTAAATATATTACACCGGTTTTTCTTGGCGGAGCCGAATCTAAAGACATGCCCTTCCAATCGCTTCCGTTTACAAATTTGACTTCTATTTTCCAGTAATAAACCCCCTGGGGCTGCTCCTGGCCATTGTATGTTCCATCCCAACCCTCCAGCGGCGCCCCATCATCCAACTTGGTCGTTTCCCATAACACCTGCCCCCACTTGTTAAACACCTTCATATCCCATTCTTTAATGCCACGACCTTTGGCTTTAAAAACTTTGATTTCATTTTTAGCACTGGCAGGCATAAACGAGTTGGGAAGGTTCAAATAACCAGGTACACCAATAATTCTAACCGATTGGAAAATACTTGCCGAACAGCCCTCTTTGTTTAGTATTTTTAAAGTAACGCTATACACACCTTCATTGGCATAGGTATGTGATGGGTTTTGTAGTGTTGATTTAGCGCCATCGCCAAAATCCCACTCCCAGCTTACCGCACCAACACTGGTATCCTTAAAACCAAAAGTATAATTTGGGATAGATAGTTCATTTCCCGGACTTACCGTAAAAGATGGTGTAGGTGGCAGGGCAATATTAATGTATTCATTAAGGGTTACTGTTTTTGTACAGCCCAAAGCATTGGTTGCAGTAAGCGTTACAGAATAATTTTTACCCGCCCCGGTATAAGTGTGGGTTGGCTCAATGGTATTAGAAGTTGGTGAACCATCACCAAAATCCCAAACATAACCAATGGCCCCACTACTGGTATTTTTAAACCTGATGGTAACGCCATCACAAATTGTAGTTTTATCTGCACTAAAACTTACGTTTGGCTGAGCCAATACTTCTACCGTCTCTGTTGTTGAAGCATTTGAGCAATTGTTAGAAGCATATAAAGTAATGGTATATTTCCCGGGCTCAGTAAAAGTATGTGATACCGTTTCGGGAGCAGTATGGGTAACCGTTGTACTGCCATCACCGAAATCATATACAAAAGTACTGCCTCCCTTAGTATTGTTGAAAAAATCGACTTTTAAAGGTGCACAGCCCCTGAGTTGATTACTGTTTACAACCAATTCGGGGATAATATCATTTGGCGAAACCCGAATAGAATATTGTGATTCATTACTACCACATTCATTTGTGGCGGTCATTTTTACAATATAATCCCTCACTACCAAAGTGGTATAGGTATGGCTTACACTGTTTTTATCGGTTACGGTTAATGGAGCTGTTCCATCACCAAAATCATAAGTATAACTGGTATAATTTCCTGGCGACGTATTGCTAAAAGTTACCGGTAATGGTGAGCATCCGGTAGTTTTATCTGGAGAAAAAACAGAAACGGGTTTACCCTTTACCAATACGGTTGAGGTTTGTGAAGTTATGCCACAAGGCGTTGTGGCTTCTAAAGTAACGGTATAAGTAATGTCCTTTCCTGTTGGATCTGCCTGATAGGGAACCGCTGGAGGTTGTGCCAGATTTGAAGTTGTGCCATTGCCAAAATCCCATTTAAAAGTTGCTGCTGTTAATGAATTCGAAATGTTCGTGAAAACCACATTCAAAGGACCGCATCCGGCAGTAACATTTTGCGCATATGTGGCTGTAACATTCTGGAAAGTACTAAAAACATGACTGGTTTCATCGTTATTACAGCCCAAACTGCTGGTCACCACCAGTTTGATTACAACACTTTCATTATCTGTTGCGATGGTGTATCCTGGAAAAACGTTCCCGGTGCCAATCTGTACATTATTAGCATACCAGGTGTAACTCGCATTCCGATCTGCATATGGCGTAGCTGAAATATTGGTTGCGGCCAGTCTAAAAGGAGCACAACCCTTGTCAGCATTAAAAACGATCTCTGCCTTTGCAGGAGGGTTAACCGTTATTTTAACCTGATTACTGATATTACTTGCACATGGGCCACTACTTATCAATCGGCGGTAATAAACGGTAGTTGTTGGTATAGGAGGTGTATAACTTGTTGATGTAGCTCCCAATATATCCGTCCAAACAGTACCATTGGTGCTGGCTTGCCATTGAAAAGCAAAAATTCCATTTCCACCCGTAGGTGTAGTACCTGCGAGCTGATTAACAGCTGCTCCCAGACAAATCGTTTGATCTGCTGAGATCTGATTATTGGCAAGACCAGGAAGTACATTCACCTGAACTGTATTACTGGTTGAAGTACAAATGGTGCTGTTTACCAATCGCCTGAAAAATGTAGGTACATTAACCACTAGAGTCAAATCCTTATTCGTAGCCGATACCACGTTACTCCATGTAGTTCCATCAGGGCTACTTTGCCACTGGTAGGCGAAAGTTCCTGTTCCACCGGTTGGTACATCACCTGTAATGGTTACATTTTGCCCCGCGCAGTTTGGTGCAGCTGCTGCTGATATATTATTGGTTACAGGTGAATAATAAGTAATGGTTACCTCATCGAATGATGGCGGGCAAGAGGCAAAACCAGAAATAGTCCACCTGAAAGTATATGTTTGCCCCGGAACAAGGCCTGTAATAGTCGTATTATATAAGGTGGCATCGGTAATAGCCACACCTGTTTGAGCAGAAACCAATGTCCACAAACCTGTATTTGGTGCTGGATTATTTCCACTTAAACTGATGCTAGTACCACTGCACAAACTTTGATCGTTTCCGGCGTTAGCAACAACAGTTCCCGGATTAACCGTTACTGTACTCACAGATGAGAACGCCTCTGCACAGGCACCGCTTTGTACCACTGCTCTAAATTGGGTACTAACGGTTAAGTTCGAAAAAACATACGGATTTACTGTTGAAACAATGGTTGCCCAGGTTGTACCGTTATCAATAGATTTTTCCCATCGGATAATATTACCTACTTCGCCAGCCAGGGAAATGTTTCCTCCATTAGCACCTGCACATACAGCCACGTCACCTGTGGTTGTGCCACCTACACTTAATGGATTAACGGTAATCTGAACATCGTCACTACTACTGCTGCAACCAACATCAGCAATTGTCCACCTTAAAATATATGTATTACCAGGTTGTAAGCCCGAAATCTGGGTATTGTTTTGGGTATCATCGGCAAAAGAAATCGCTGTTGGGGCAGCAACTATAGTCCATTTTCCAGAACCCACGACAGCCGCATTTCCTTTTAAAGTATAAGTACTTACATTACAAATGGCCTCATCTGCACCAGCATTGGCTAAAGTAGCACTAGGTAAAACCGTAATGGTAATGGTCGTTGTGGCACCAGGACATCCTCCGGCAGAAAATGGAGTTATGGTATAAGTAACCGTACCTGCAGAAGTTCCACTATTTGTTAAAACATCGTTGATCTGTGTGCCGGCACTTGCGGTAAGCCGATTCGAATTTCCGGTTATGCTTCCGGTTATGGAACTGGAGTAAGTAAACCTTACGCCAGTTAAATTAGAAGAGAGTGTGATTGCAGCAGAATTTTTATTACAGATAGTTAAGTTTGGCGCTGTAGCTGCAGCCGTAGGATTAGGTGTAATGGTAACTGTAAAGGTAAAAGGTGTTCCATCGCAGCCATCCTTATGCGGTGTGATAATGTACACTACAGTAGCATCTGTTGTTGCATCCGTATTGGTAATCACATCGGTAATATCTCCCGTTCCTGAAGCCAAATAACCTGTGGCATTTGTTGACCCCGTGGCCGTCCAGTTAAAAGTTACTCCCGTTACGGCAGATGTTGGCATGTAGGCGACTGTATTATTTGTGCAGATAACTTTTGAAGGCTGGCTGGTTATACTGATGTCTGGCTGGATTTTTAAAACCACCTCGTCATCTACCTGTGCACAAACACCAGATAAACCAGTTATCGCTCTTAAAGTAAGGTTTACACTTCCTGCTGTTTTTTCAGCTGCTGATGGTGTATAAACAGCATTCAATGTATTTCTGTTCGGTGCAAAGGTACCTGTCCCACCAACCCAGGTCTGGCTTGTAGTAGTACCTGTAATATTACCAGCCAAAGTAAACTGTGCATTGTTGTAGCAAACTGTTTGATCTGGACCTGCATTCACTACCGGAGCAGTTGAAAACGTTAACTTTTGACTTTTCGTTACAGTAGCACAGTTATTTTTATGGGTAACTGTTACGGTATACTCATCGTAGTTATTAAATTGTACTGAAGGGTATTTTGAGTTGGCATTGGTTCCTCCGGTAAAAGTAAAGGTACCACCTGCCACCGAGGTAATGCTCCAGGTATAAGTATCTGCAAGTTCTTGCGAGGTACCGGAAAAAGTAGTTCGTGTTGGCCCCGAGGTGGTATTGTTAAAATCGTATGTGGCTAAATTACACAAAATGATATCGGGAGAAAGCGTAGCAGCAGGGGTAGTATTTACAACTACCGTTTGCGGTGCCGAAGCCACAAAACCACAAGAGGCCGTAGAAACGTTTAACACAATAGTATAAACCCCCGGTGTAATAAAATTAAACTCTGGTTCCTTACTGGATGCACTTGTTCCATTTACAAATGCAACTGCCGGAGAAACCCTCCAGTTATAAGTGGCCTGATTACTACATATATTATCAATAATTGTATTATCGGTAGGCTTCAATATTGTAGGTGTACAAACCGTAGTGGCAGGAAGTGTAAAAGCTGGCTTTGGGGGGTCCTGAATGCAAATCTTCATTTCTACCGGAGTGGCGTCACAAGCACCCGAGCTATTAGATTCTAAGCGGATTGTGTGCTCACCATGAGCGGTGAACTGATGAACTAAATTATAAGAACGGGGTTGATTCACCTTTACGGGTACTCCATCAACAAACCAATTATAGGTTACATTATTGGGTACACATCCGGGCGAATTGGTATTGGGATTTTCGCCTAAAACCGAAGTATTGGTAAAAACAACATCGGTGTTCGAACAGGCAGGAGAATCAAAGGTAAAAGAATTAATGGGCTTTACTACTACTTTGGCATAAGAAGAAACAGGTGTTCCAATAGTCCCGCAAAAATCATTAGAAACATTAATGGTTACCGCAAATGCATTATAAATTGGTCCGCTGCTTAGGTTAGAAACACTTCCACATGAGGACCTTGTATAAGCATGTGTAACTTTACCCCCGGCACTTTTTATGTCGCATAAAGTATAGGTGGTTGTTTCGTTATCTCCCCAGGTAATTACGTAGCTGTTTCCAGGGAAATTTTTCTGGATACCATCTGGCGAAGTAATATCTACATTAAACTCCAGTTGCCCCTGAGGCAAACAAACTACATTATTGCCTGAAGTTCCAAAAGCGGTTACCGTTTTATTGTTAACAATCAAATAAGCCTTAGTACCCACTGTACCATCTGGCATAACGGCTTTAGTGAGAATGGTATAATGTACCTGATCTGCAGTAAATTGCTTAATTTGTGTATCGAATGTAATGTTGGTTACGCCGGCAACAACCTCATTATTTACACTGGCTGTTACCAAACTATTCGCAGTTGACTCATTGCTCAGGTACAATAAATTGGCAGGTTTACTAATACAGGTTCCAAATGTTTCAGGATTATCTGACCTCAACAAGCTGGAACTTAATTTTGCCTCTACCGCCGCACCCGCTTTAATTTCAAAAAACGTAGAAGGATCACTTACGGACACAGGGTTTGTAGATTTAATCCTAACCTTATACCCGGTTCCAGGAACGGTACCTACAGGAATAACCCCGTTTACATAGGTGCTATAAAATCCGGTATAACTTCCAATGAGTTTTTCTGTTGCAAAATTTCCATTCTCATCCGAAAGATACAACTGAAATTGATTGCCTTGACCTGCACAACCTATGGCAATTGAAAAAGGTACGCCAATGGTACTTCCAGGAGTAAAAGGCCCCGAATCTACGGCAGTGATGCTGATTTGGGCTAAACAGGTTGAAGCATACAAAAGCACCCCAAAAAATAGGGCAATAAAAGGCCATCTCCTTATACAACAGGTCTTCATCATCTCTAACACTAGGGGGTCATTTTACTGCGTTTCTAAAAAGCAGATTGGTTTGGCAAGAACCTGCTTTCTTTTTAAGTAGCTGCTCATGAGTAGTCTACAAAAAGACGCGCTAATAAATTTCTAGCTACAAAGGACGTAATTTTTACATTACAATCTTAAAACTTTACATCAACCCCAACTAAATGAAGCAGTTAGCCGGACTAAAAGTGCCTTTTTTGA
Organism: Pedobacter sp.; assembly: GCF_965279535.1. Taxonomy (NCBI): domain Bacteria; kingdom Pseudomonadati; phylum Bacteroidota; class Sphingobacteriia; order Sphingobacteriales; family Sphingobacteriaceae; genus Pedobacter; species Pedobacter sp. The sequence continues at coordinate 3,190,681 of NZ_OZ257244.1, read as the reverse complement.
GCTTTTTGGGCATAAAAAAACCCTCAAGGCGTTTATACCTTGAGGGAATTTTTACACGAAAGTGTTTTGGCTGGCTGCTTATTACATCATGCCACCCATGCCACCGCCACCCATAGGAGGCATAGCTGGAGCACCACCTTCTTCAGGCTCGTCTGCTAAAACTACTTCTGTTGTCAATAACATCGCTGCAATAGAAGCTGCGTTCTCTAAGGCTACGCGGCTTACTTTAGTCGGATCAATAACACCTGCACCAATTAAGTTTTCATAAACATCAGTACGTGCATTGTAACCAAAATCAGCTTTACCTTCTTTAACCTTTTGAACTACTATAGAACCTTCAATACCTGCGTTTTCGCAAATCTGACGTAGAGGCTCTTCAATCGCTCTGCGGATAATCTGAATACCAGTGTTTTCATCATCATTAGCGCCTTTAAGATTTGCTAAAGCTTCAACAGCACGAATGAAAGCAACACCACCACCAGCAACGATACCTTCTTCTACAGCTGCACGAGTTGCATGTAAAGCATCATCAACACGGTCTTTTTTCTCTTTCATTTCAACCTCACTAGCCGCACCTACATAAAGTACAGCAACACCGCCAGCTAATTTAGCCAAACGCTCTTGCAATTTTTCTTTATCGTAATCAGATGTAGTCGTTTCAATTTGAGATTTAATCTGGTTAACACGCGCTTTAATGTCATCTGCATTACCAGCACCGTTAATAACAGTTGTATTGTCTTTATCAACTACAACTTTTTCTGCCTGACCTAAGTAAGATAAATCAGCATTCTCTAATTTATAACCTCTTTCTTCAGAAATTACCGTTCCACCAGTCAAGATGGCGATATCTTCTAACATTGCTTTTCTTCTGTCGCCAAAACCTGGTGCTTTAACAGCAGCAACTTTCAGTGAACCACGGATTTTGTTCACGACCAAAGTAGCTAATGCTTCACCGTCTAAATCTTCAGCAATAATTAAAAGTGGCTTACCAGTCTGAACTTGTTTTTCTAAAACCGGCAACAATTCTTTCATGTTGCTGATTTTTTTGTCGTAGATTAAAATGTAAGGGTTTTCCAACTCAGCTTCCATTTTATCTGCATTGGTTACGAAGTAAGGAGATAAATAACCCCTGTCGAACTGCATACCTTCTACTGTTTTAACTTCAGTTTCAGTACCTTTTGCTTCTTCAACAGTAATTACACCATCTTTACCTACTTTACCCATTGCTTCAGCAATTAACGAACCGATTACTTCATCGTTATTAGCAGAGATAGAGGCAACTTGTTTAATTTTGTTGTTGTCTTCACCAACTGCTTGAGATTGAGATTTTAAGTTCTCCACTACTGCAGTCACCGCTTTATCAATACCGCGTTTTAAATCCATTGGATTTGCACCCGCAGCAACGTTTTTAATACCAGTAGTAATAATTGCCTGAGCCAATACAGTTGCTGTGGTTGTACCATCACCAGCAATATCAGCTGTTTTTGAAGCAACTTCTTTAACCATTTGAGCACCCATGTTCTCTACTGCATCTTTCAATTCGATTTCTTTCGCAACAGAAACACCATCTTTAGTGATCGCCGGTGAACCGAATTTTTTATCAATAATTACATTACGGCCTTTAGGACCTAAAGTTACTTTTACTGCATTTGCAAGAATATCAACACCTCTTTTCAGGGCGTCACGTGCTTCTACGTTATATTTTACTTGTTTTGACATGTTGTTTTTAATTTTGAATGATTGGATGCCAGAATGCGATGATTTATTCAACCATCCGCTAAGCCCAATCCCACATTCAATTTGTTAATTAATTATTTAGATTTTTTCTGCTCAGACCGAATCATTCACTCGGTCATTCACTAATTAATTTCTATCCTTCGATTGCGTAGATATCCGTTTCACGCATGATCAAATAATCTTTACCGTTATAAGGAAGCTCGGTACCACCATATTTACCGTATAAAACTACGTCACCAACTTTAACACTTGGTTTTTTCCCTTCAGAATCTTCTGCCGAAACTGAAACTACAGTTCCTTTAGATGGTTTTTCTTTAGCAGTATCAGGAATATACAAACCTGATGCAGTTTTTTCTTCTGCCGCAGCGGGTTCAACAATTACCCTATTCGATGTGCCGGCAATTGGTTTTAGGTTTAATGCCATAACTTTTATTATTTTTTTATTTTGATTTGATTTTTTTTAACAGTCATTCAAACAACACTTTTTATGCCAAGTGGTTTTCAGGGACAAATTTTCACCCCTTCTGTCAATTTTATAAACAAATGTAGAATATGGAATAAATTTAAGTGTCAGCTTGGCAGAGTAGATGACCTTCCCCATTCTTAAGTTGGTAAAACTTCGGTTGATTAAAAGATTTTTTTACAGGAAAGCAGTATAAACCTGCGTCGGTTGGTACCAGCCCCGCTTTCTGTTCCAACGCCCGGAAAAAACGGGCGCTTTTCAGGCCAATCGGGTTTAATTAACGCAGGCTAACCACAAATAGCCAATGGCCATTGCCCAATGACGAATGACGAATGACCAATAAACAAAAAAAGCTTTCCCTTTTGAGGAAAGCTTTTCTAACTCGAAATAAATCGATTATTTCTTAGTTGTATCTTTTGCCGGAGCAGGAGCTGCTGCAGGCTTATTGTTGTTTAAGGCACCGCCAATTGGAGATGGAGATGGTGTTTTATCTAAACGCTCTTGAATAGCTGAGTTACCAACCGCAGCAGCACCACCACTTGTTTTTGCAACGGTAGTAATACCCAATGTTAATACCACAATAAGGGTTAACAAAATCCATGAGCCTTTTTCCAGCACATCACCTGTACGTTGCACACCGAACATATTGCTACTTCCGGCGCCAGCAGCTAAACCGCCACCTTTAGGGTTTTGTACCAATACAAATAAGCCTAAGGCGATACATACAATAATTAATAAAATGATTAAAAGGGTTACCATTGTAAAATATGTTTTAAAATTTCTTTTCTATAGATTGGATAAGGTCGGCAAAGTAACCACTTTTTTCTGGATATTTCAAACTTAATTTTTTATAAGTATCTATGGCCTTGTGATAAAGCATTTGCTCGATATAAATTTTCGCCAATGTTTCCGAAACGAGGTCGTAATGATCTTCAGCGCTTTTTTTAGCCTTATTCTCATTATCGATTTGCTCTGGCTTTGGTGGCTTTATTGTAGGGTCTTCTTTTAAGAATTTTTCGATGATCTCCGCCCCTTTAGCATCTTTTACATCCCCAACCGGGTATTCTGCCAAATGATCCGCCACCTCAAACGGTGTTTGAATATGAAAAATGTGCTCTACATATTGTTGTTGAAACTCTGCCTGTTGCTGTAACTGATTGTTTTCTGGCTGGCGGGAAAGTGCTGGTTTGGGTTGAGCATAAGGCTGAAAAATCTGTTCGTGCTCTTTACGGGTTTTAGCCAGCCACCATAGAAAAGTATAGGGCAGCTGATCGTCATCGTATTTCGAAACAAAATTAACTTCTGGCTCATCCGGCGTAACCGTTTCAATTAGCGGTGCTGCCGGCACTGCAATAATGGCTTCCTTTTCCTCAAAGGCAAAGAAATCGATTGCTGCAGCACTTTCAATAAAAGAATCATCCTGGGCAGGTAAATCCCTCAACTGACTATCTACACCCGGAATGCTATTTGGCGCTTGTACCGTTGAAGAATCCAGGGTACCCGGTAGCTCTGGCTGGTGTTCTGTAATCTCTTCATAAACCTCCTGCTCATCTGCTTCCTCCTCTTCTACAGCCAATACCAGCTCTTCAACATCTTCTTCAGGAGTATATGTTGCCTGCAAAATATGGTATAAGGTGGCTCCAGTACTATAAAGTGCTGCTTTAGGAAGAAATTGAGCATCGGCCTTTGCCAGAAGCTGATGAATGGGTTGGGCAAATGGATATTGTTGCAGCATTTCTTTCAAAAAAGGCACATGAGCTGACGAAACCTTGCCCGGTTGCGAAAGTAAATCTGCCAAAAGCTGTTTGTTATCCATTTTTACGGTTTGCTGCTAAGTTAAAAAATGTAGGTGGTTTTGAAAAGTTTAGTTTCAGGTTGTGAAGCTGTAATCAGGTGATGTAAAGCCAAAGGCAATTAAGCAACTACCATTGCGCAAATGCCCGGTTAAAAATATCTTCTGTTAATTGTTTATTGATGTTTTCTATTGCCGCAGGTAAAAGCGATTGAATGGATGCTCCGTTTAAGAAATCATAATAACGGGTAAAACTTTCTTCAAAACTTCCTTTGCTATCCAAGGTATTGGTAAACTTTACCGCAACTGTAATGGTTAAACGGTTTCCTGCAGCAGTAGGCATGCTGTTAGATTGAAGTGCAATGGGTTTAATATCGTAGCCGGTTATTCTACCTTCAAAAATCGCCTGCCCTTCGTTTGGCGTAATGCTCAAACGCGTCTGATTTCTGATCCTTGTTTTTACCGCTTCTGTAAACTGGTTGCTCAGTGTAGGTACAACCAAAGGGGCATTATTTTCGAAAATCCGAACGGTTACTGTTTTCATTTCCGCCGGAATAGAAGCCCCACCAAAAGAATAAGCACAAGAACTTAATGCAGCGATAATCAGTAATCCAAATAATTTAATCTTCATAAACCTATCGGCAGTACTTATAAATTTAACTCTTTAATTTTTCTATAAAGCGTGCGTTCAGAAATACCCAGTTCCTGCGCTGCAAATTTGCGCTTTCCCTTATGCTTTTTCAGGGCTTTTTTAATCAAGTCAGATTCCTTATCAACCAACGATAGTGATTCTTCTACCTCTTCAGCATCATGCGCAAAATAATCGTTATTGCTATTGATGTTGTTTGGCGCTGGCTGCTGGATGGTAAAAGCATGCTCCTGGCCAACAGGCAATTCGACATCACGATAAAGCTGGTTAATATATTGTGGATTATCTGCCAACACAGTAGCGGTGTTTCCGCCATGCTGAATAATTTCTGCCACTAATTTTTTAAGCTCCACCATGTCCTTTTTCATATCAAAAAGCACTTTATACAAAATATCTCTTTCTGTAAAATCTTCTTTTGATGATGAATTGATTGCCATTGGCAAATTGCTTCCGGCTTCATTAGGGATATAATTTAATATGGCCTGCCCGCTTACATTTCTATCTTTTTCAAGCACACAAATCTGCTCGGCGATATTTTTCAACTGACGAACATTACCCGGCCAGCTATAATTCGTTAAAATCTGAATCGCATCTGGTTCCAGTTGTAATCCCGGGCTACGGTATTTATCGCTGAAATCGGCAGCAAATTTTCTAAATAAAAGATAAATATCTTCTTTACGCTCGTGTAAAGGTGGGATACGCAAAGGAACGGTGTTTAACCTATAGTACAAATCTTCTCTAAATTTGCCATTCTTAACCCGGTTATAAACATCAACGTTGGTAGCGGCAATAATCCGCACATCGGTTTTTTGCACTTTCGATGATCCTACACGAAGGTATTCGCCACTTTCTAAAATCCTCAATAAACGTGCTTGTGTACCCAACGGAAGTTCTGCCACCTCATCTAAGAAAATGGTTCCGCCATTGGCAACCTCAAAATAACCTTTCCTGGCTTCGTGAGCACCGGTAAAAGACCCTTTCTCGTGTCCAAACAATTCTGAATCTATCGTTCCCTCTGGTATAGCACCACAGTTAACGGCAATAAAAGCACCATGTTTACGGGCACTCAACTGATGGATAATATGCGAAAAAACCTCTTTACCACTCCCGCTCTCTCCGGTGATTAATACCGACATATCTGTAGGTGCAACCTGGCTGGCAATATCAATAGCACGGTTTAATAAAGGCGAGTTGCCAATAATCCCGAAACGCTGTTTTATATTTTGTGTATCCATTCTTATTATGTTATGGGCTGCAGTATAGCGTTGTAAGTTATAAGTCTAAACGGCTAAATCTCGTTTTGACTTTCTATTTTCGATCAAATGGTATGTAGTGCTCGCCAAGTAAACCTGTTACTTAAACTTACCACCTACAACTAAATGATTTTTCCAATCAAAGTTGCAGAAGTACATTTTTCGATAAAAATATCTGCATATTGGCCTGGTTTAACATCAGCTGTAGCTGGGAAAACCACCATAGCACCGCTATCTCCTCTTCCGCAATAATCTTTATCAGATTTTTTAGACGTACCTTCAATCAACACATGAATGGTTTTACCCACCCACTCTTGTAAACGCATTAAGGAGTGCTCTTGTTGCTTAGCCAAAATTTCTGCTAAACGACGCTTCTTAACCTCTTCAGGAATGTCATCTTCCAGCTTTCTGGCTGCTAAAGTTCCCGGACGCTCAGAGTAGGTAAAATTATAAGCAAAATCGTATTGTACGTAATCCATCATGCTTAAGGTTTCCTGGTGTTCCTCTTCAGTTTCGGTGCAGAAACCTGCGATGATATCTGTAGAGATAGCACAATTCGGGATAATATTGCGAATGGCATCAATCCTGTTGATGTACCACTCACGGGTGTATGTTCGGTTCATCAGCTCCAGTACGCGGGTATTTCCCGATTGTACTGGTAAATGAATATAATTACAAATATTATCGTATTTGGCGATGGTGTGTAAAACCTCATCGGTAATGTCTTTTGGATGTGAAGTAGAGAAACGAACCCTCAGTAATGGATCTACCAATGCCACCATTTCCAGTAACTGAGCAAAATTTACAGTCTCAGTCTCATCTTCCGATTTCCAGGTATAAGAATCTACATTTTGCCCGAGCAAAGTAACCTCGCGGTAACCATTTGCAAACAAACCTCTTGCTTCTTCTACAATCGAATGTGCATCCCGGCTGCGCTCACGTCCGCGGGTAAAAGGTACCACACAGAAAGAACACATATTATTGCAACCACGGGTAATGGAAATAAATGCGGTAATGCCATTACTATTCAAACGTACCGGACTAATATCCGCATAGGTTTCCTCTCTCGATAACAAAACATTTACCGCTTTATGGCCTTCTTCTACCTGCTCAATTAAATTAGGAAGATCGCGGTAAGCATCAGGGCCCACCACTACATCTACCAAACGCTCTTCTTCCAAGAATTTAGATTTTAAACGCTCTGCCATGCAACCCAATACACCCACAATCAATTTGGGATTGCGGCGTTTTTCTACACCAAATTGCGACAGACGGTTTCTAACACGGGTTTCCGCATTTTCACGAATCGAACAGGTATTGATAAAAATTACATCTGCCTGGTGGTAATCGCCCGTAGTCTCAAAACCAGTTTCAGAAAGAATGGAAGCAACAATTTCGCTATCTGCAAAATTCATGGCACAACCATAACTCTCAATATATAATTTACGTGCATCTGCCTTCTGGGGAGTTTCTAAAATTAAAGCTTCTCCTTGTCTGGCTTCATCGTGTGTTTTATCCTGTACTTGTAAATCTAACATTATCAAAAAAGATTTTGGGATTGCAAAAATACATAAATTTAATTAAAAGTGACAAATTGACATATTTAGTTGAAATGTTTACACTTGGATTATTTTGAGTAGAAAGGATAATAGGAAGATAGTTAGGCGACTTGACCTATAACACGCAACTCACAACCATTTTAACCACAGAGGACACTGAGAAAAGAACAGAGAACACCGAGTTTGTTAAATATTTAGGCGACCTGCCCCATAACACGCAACACACAACTCACAACAATCCTAACCACCTAAGTTTTGCATCCTGTCTATTTTCTTACTTTATATTTCAACCACAGAGGACGCTGAGAAAAGAACAGAGAACACCGAGTTGTTAAATATTTAGGCGACCTGCCCCATAACACGTAACACACAACTCACAACAATCCTAACCACCTAAGTTTTGCATCCTGTCTATCTTCTTACTTTATATTTCAACCACAGAGGACGCTGAGAAAAGAACAGAGAACACCGAGTTGTTAAATATTTAGGCGACCTGCCCCATAACACGTAACACACAACTCACAACAATCCTAACCACCTAAGTTTTGCATCCTGTCTATCTTCTTACTTTATATTTCAACCACAGAGGACGCTGAGAAAAGAACAGAGAACACCGAGTTGTTAAATATTTAGGCGACCTGACCCATAACACGCAACCCACAACATTTTAAAAACAGCCAAAGTAGTTACAAAAGAATTGACCACAAGCGAAAAACAAACCTTTACCTCCGCTATCTGTTCTAATTGAAAACCAAAAAAATGGATGTTAAAAAAAGAAACCGCATTTGGATATGGATTGGTTGTATATCCGGTACACTTATATTGATTTTAGCCTTTGGGGCCATGTTTATTAATGCGAAATGGAAACCCATCCTCACCGAAAAAATCAAGGCCGGTGTATACAATGGTTCCGATCATTTGTATCGCATCGATTTTAAAGATGTACGTATAAATGTTCTCACCGGAAGTTTAGCGCTTTTAAATGTAACACTCAGCACCAATGCCAAGGTTTACGATAGTTTAAAAATTCAACATCGGGCGCCTGCCCATACCTTTGAGCTTAAATTAAAAAAGCTTCAAATTAGTCGGGTTGGTATTTTAACCGCTTACTTTAAAAAGCGTGCAAATGTGGGTGCCATTATTCTCGAAAAACCATCTATCAATGTTACCTTCAGCAAAGTAACTAAAAGACCAGATACTGTTAAAGTTGAGAAAACCCTTTATGAACAAATTTCCAAAACATTAAAATCATTGCACATCAATTCCATTAAAATTGTTGATGCCGATTTTGACTACATTAATAAGGCCGGGACCAAAAAGGTGGTAAACTCCATTAAACACCTCAATGTAATGGTAAAAGATTTCCTTTTAGATTCCTTATCGAGTAAGGATTCTACCCGTTTCTATTACACCAAAGATGTTGCATTCAATATTGCCGGCTATAAATCAGTCACCAAAGATAAAATGTATAACATGCTCGTAGACAGCATTACCGGCTCAACGGCTTCTAAAAAAATAACAGTTAAAGGTTTAAAATTGACCCCCTTATACCCCGAGCTTACTTTTGCAAGAAAATACAACGTTCAAAAAGACCGCTACGATTTGAATTTTCAGAAAATAGAACTCAGACAGGTAGATTTTATAGCACTCAACACCGATCAAAAACTCCATGCGCGTTCGCTAAGAATTGGTCCGGCACAGGTTGATGTATTCATGAGCCGGGAGTCTCCTCCATCGCCGGGCCTCGATAAAGGAAAAAATTTCCCGCATGTGGCCTTAAAAAGATTGAATTTTCCTATCCGCATAGACACTGTCTGGTTAAAAAATGTAGATGTTAAGTACGGAGAATATAACCCGGCAAGCAAGAAAACAGGTTCGGTCACTTTTAAATCCATTGACGGCAACATCCTTAATGTAACCAACGATAGTTTAAGGCTGACAAAACAAAGCCATGCGTTAGCCAATCTCAACACCCTGCTAATGGGTAAAGGTTCGCTTCAGGTAAAAATTGATTTTAACCTTACCGACAAGAATGGTGCGTTTGATTACAGCGGGATTCTGCGTAATTTTGGCCTCACCAATCTAAACCCACTTTCAAAGCCGCTTGGTCTGGTAGAAATAGAAAGCGGCCACATTCAACAGGTAGATTTTAAAGCCAGCGGAAACCAGGCCGGTGCCTCAGGCAACCTGAATATGCTATACAGCAATTTAAAAGTTAAGATGCTATCTGACAACATTGATGGTGAAGGAACCAAGGAAAAAGGATTCCTCTCCTTCCTGGCCAATGCTGTGCTGGTAAAAGATGAAAACCCCGCTAAGGGCGAAAGTCCGAGAACAGCCAGTATGCGCAACACAAGGATAAATTCAGCTTCATTTTTCAATCTGATGTGGAAGACTGTTTTCGTGGGCATAAGAGATATTGTGGGCGTAGGTATTGTGCCGATCAAAGATCCTGTAAAACAACAAAAAGTAATTGCCAAGAAAATAAGAGAACAGAAAAGAGCCGACAGAAAGGAAGCCAGGAAAGCGCGGCGTGAGAAAAATTAAGTAAGCCCTTTCAACAAACGCGATTTATAATGTATATTGTGGTGTAACATTCCCCATTTTCAATGCCGAATACCTCTAATCATCGTTTCCGACTATTTAAGTGGCTTGCAGGTATATCATTTGTTGTTTTTGCCATTTTAGCCGCTACAGCATGGTTTTTGAATGTTAAATCCCGGCCGTTACTTACCGATAGGATAAAAACACTCCTTTACACTTCTACGGATAGTTTATACACGATTAGCTTTACCACAGTTACCACCAATATTTTTACCGGCCATGCAACGCTTAAAAATGTGACCATTACGCCCGATACTACTCGTTATAATGAACTTATTCGCCTTAAAAGAGCGCCCAATAATCTTTACAGTATTAAATTAAAAAAACTGGTGGTTAATCGTTTTCACCCTTTAACCCTTTACCGGGAACATAAGCTCCAGCTGGAGGAAGTGGTTTTTGATAAACCAGAAGTGATGATGATAAATAAGCAGCTTGACTTTAATGAAGACCGGCAGCCTCAACCCATTAAACTACCCTACGAATACATCTCTAAAAACCTGAAAGAATTTAGCATAAAAAACATTCTTTTTAGAGATGCCAGCTTTAAATACATCAACAGAAACAGGGGCAATGAAGTTCCTTTTGCTATAGATAACCTGAACATTACTTTGACTGATTTACTGGTAGATTCTACATCCGCAGATGATCCAAAAAGAATATACCTCCTAAAAGACATCGTAATCAATCTTAAAGATTATGTTTATCCTACGCCAGATAAAATGTACAATATTAAGCTTAATCAGCTTGATTTCAGGGCATCTACAGGAAAACTCCGTGTCAGTAAGTTTGCTTTAGAACCTTTGTACGGAGAAATGGAGTTTGGGCAGGTAGCGGGTTATGCCCGTGACCGCTTTAGCATTCAAATGAACAATATCATGATGAATGGTATTAACTTGCCGCTTTACATCAGTAAACAAGAGCTGCGAACTAAAGAAATGGCCATTGCCAATGGATCTATATCCGTTTTTGCAAATGATGCACTCCCGGCCAAACCCAGGGAAAACAAAATTGGTCGCTTCCCACATCAGCTTTTACAAAAAATAAATGCACCAATCCTGGCCGAGAAAATACAGTTAAAAGATATTGATATCAGTTATGCGGCCTATAACAAAGAGAGCAACCAGCGGGGAAAAATTAGTTTTGAACGAACTTCCGGGATTATCCGCAATGCCACAAATATCTCCAAGATAAAAGCTCAAAACCCCATCATGGATGTAAGCCTTGCCTCCTATTTGCTTGGTGAAGGTAAGCTTGACCTAAACTTTAAGTTTAACTTATTGGCCAAAGATGGTAGTTTTGCTTTTAATGGTGTTTTACAGCATTTCAATGCGCGCATTTTAAACGCCATTACCAAGCCGCTTGGATTGGTAAGGATTAATAGGGGAAATGTAGAAAAGCTTAAATTCAATTTCAATGCAAATGATTTTGGCGCCAGGGGAAAAGTCGATTTCTCTTATTACGACCTTTCGGTTGCCTTGATGCGGAATGATCCGGAGAAAGATCACCTGGTTACGCGTGGCTTACTATCCATTTTAGCTAATGCGCTAATCATCAATGCTGAAAATCCATCACGGGACGGAAAATTCATATCCGCTGATGTTAACTATCAACGCCCATCCAATACCTCTTTCTTTAACCTGATCTGGCGAAGCCTTTACATGGGTATAAAACACAGTGTGGGGGTTACGGAAGAGAAACAGGCAGAAATTCAGGAGCACATCGCGAAATTTAAACAAATGAGAGAAAACCACCTGATCCGGAAGCAAAAACGATTAAAAAGAAGGCAACAGAAAGCGCGACTGGAAAGATTACATCGCAGATAGCAGATATACACTTGTAACCTTTTGCTATATTTATGATCTAAACTCAAAACATAAAACTATGATTATCGCTATTATTGTTATCGGTTTCCTATTGTTAATCGGTATCTTCTTCTACAACTCGCTTATCGGCAAAAAGAACCAGGTTACCAATGCCTTTTCGGCAATTGATGTAATGCTTAAAAAACGTTTCGATCTTATTCCAAACCTTGTTGAGGTGGTGAAACAATATACCAACTATGAACAAAGTACTTTAACCAAAATTGTTGAGCTTAGGGCAAAAGCAACATCCGGCACGGTTAGCGATGCCGAGAAAGCACAAATTGATGCCCAGTTAGGCAGTAGTGTTAAGGGATTAATGCTTAACATAGAAAACTATCCTGATTTAAAAGCCAACACCAACTTTATTAATTTGCAAACCACCTGGACAGAAAGTGAAGAGCAAATTGCCGCTGCCCGCAGAACTTACAACTCAGCAGTAACTGATTATAATAATGCCATCATGATGTTTCCGGGAAGTTTGTTTGCCGGCATGCTTAACTTTCAGCCCCAACCAGTTTTGGAAACTGCTGTTGAAGAACGTAAAAACATAAGCGCTAAAGAACTTTTCAATAATTAATGCAGTTTGATTTAGCAAGCAATGTAGCCTTACAAAATGTATTGGCTAACATGGAAATTGAGCGAAAAAAAATATCTGCGGCACAAACAAAAGGTTATATTGGCATTGGCGCGGGCGTTTTTCTGCTCATTTTAGGGTTTATACTGGGCTTTCCGGTTGCCGGCATAGTAGGTTTAATTGCCCTCGGAATTGTAGGTGGTATTATCCTTTACCGTATTGGTGATGAATTACACGCTTACAAAGATGCTTATAAGCGAGATGTGATTGGCGCTGCACTTAAATTCATGGATCCAAGTTTAACCATTCAACCTTACGAGGGAATTTTAGCGCAGGAATTCATCTACTCCCAACTATTCACTCAGCAGCCTGACCGCTATAAAACCGAGGATTTAGTAAGTGGCACTGCAGGAAAAACCAGCTTTTATTTTGCTGAAGTACATGCTGAGTATAAAACTGTTCATCAAACCAAAAACGGAACCCGTACCGAGTGGCACGATATTTTTAAAGGGATCATCTTTGTAGCCGATTTCAATAAATATTTTAATGGCGTTACCGTAGTCAGGCCAAAAGATTTTGGAGCAGCAATAGGCGCCTGGTTTTCTAAAAACGTATTTTCCTACGGAAGCAAAGATGTGGTGAGTTTAGAAAATACTGATTTTGATAAAACGTTTGTTACTTACGCAACCGATCAGGTAGAAGCCAGGTATATTTTAACCCCTGCCATGATGGAGCGGATTTTAAACCTCCACAATAGTGCAAAATATGCGATCAGTCTTTCTTTTATAGAATCCAGGATGTATATCGGTTTCCCATTAAACCGGAATTACTTTGAAGCGCCTGTGTTTAAAACCTTGCTCAATCCGCAGCTGCTCAATGATGACATTGCAGCCATTAAATTTATGCATGATATTGTTCAGGAGCTTGATCTGAATACCCGAATTTGGGGTAAGCAATAAGCTGTTAGCTTAAATGTTTTTTAACGATTTCTTCCAGCGAGGCGATATCAAAAGGTTTAGAAAGGTAGCTATCGGCGCCTGCCTCGCTGGCTAAAGCAGATATATCGTTATTGGCAGAAAAATAAATTACCGGAATATGCTTTAAATCAGGATGTTGTTTTATTGCCTTCGTAGCCTGAATCCCACCTAAATCAGGAAGCCAGTTATCCATAAAGATGATATCGGGCATATAGGCCGAAACCTGCTCTTCGATATTATTGGCCGTCTCGGAAGTCCTGATCTCATACCCCGCATCTTCCAGAATGAATGTGCACAGATCGAGGATATCCTTATTATCATCAAAAACAAATACTTTTTTCACACCCTTTAAATTTTCACTATCCATGCAAACCATTTATATATTCTGCCATATCAAAACTATCTAAAACCAGATTTGGTTTTACCGCATTTATGGCTTGTTGCGGCATATACGGCATTATTGCTGTATTTGGATTCTGTATAACCACATTTCCACCGAAATTGTTTACAGTTTTTAATCCTTCCACTCCATCGGCATTGGATCCTGAAAGTAAAACACAAACCAATTCTGACTTAAATACCTCTGCAGCAGACTGAAAGGTAACATCAATAGACGGACGGGAATAATTAACTTTTTCAGAATAATCCAAAGATAAGGTATGGTCTTCTTCAATAAGTAGGTGATAATCGGCCGGAGCGATATATACCTTCCCCCCTTCCAGTAAGGATTTTTCTTCTGCCTCTAAAACCGTTAGTGCGGTTCTGCTCTGCAGTAAATCAGAGAGGAGAGATTCGGAACTGCCTTTGCGATGCACCACAAGGATAATGGGAAACTTTAAGTCTGCCCTAAGTGAAGGAAAAACTTCGAGCAATACGTCAAGACTTCCCGCTGAGCCGCCAATAACGATAGCACCACATTTGGGTTTTCTTAAAGTTTCCGCCATATTTTTTCTGTTTTTACTCTTTTATATTCTTTGGCTCTGGACCAAAAGTCGAGGCTCTCCTTACTCCCTAGAGCCAGATACCCCAAATTCTCCAGACTATTATCAAACAAGTTAAAAACTTTATGTTGAAGTTCCTTATCGAAATAGATGAGCACGTTTCGGCACATAATTAATTGAAACTCATTAAAAGAATGATCGGAAACCAGGTTATGGGTAGAAAATATCATCTTGCTGCTGAGGCTTTCGTCAAACTTGGCCAATGAATAATTAGCGGTATAATAACTCGAAAAATCCTTTAATCCTCCGGATTGGCGGTAATTTTCCGAATATCCCTTTAAATAATTTAACGGAAACATCCCTTTCTTGGCCTTTTCCAATACAGAAGGATTAATATCTGTGGCGTATATCAAAGATTTATTCAGGAGATTTAGCTCTTTTAGTACAATGGCCAGCGAATAGGCTTCCTCTCCTGTTGAACAGCCCGCAACCCAAATCCGGATAAATGGATAAGTACCCAGATTAGGTAACACTTCATTGCGCAAGGCCTTATAAAAGCCCGGATCGCGGAACATTTCGGTTACGTTTACCGTAATTTCTTCTAAAAAACGTTTAAAATATTGTTTATCAGAGCGAATAGTGTAACGGAACTCAGCAAAACTAACAAAATTATCCAGTGCGAATAAACGTGCAATCCTGCGTTTTATAGATGCAGGAGAATACTCCAGAAAATCATACCCATGAGTTTCCAGAACATCATTTAATAACAGGCTCACCTGCTCATTGTCTATTGCATCCACTATCACGTATCAGGGGTAAACTTTTTTATTTGCACCAATAATTCATCAACATTTATAGGTTTGGAGACATAGCCCGATGCCCCGGCACTTAAACAACGTTCCCTATCGCCAACCATGGCCTGGGCCGTTACCGCTAAAACCGGGATATTTTGCATTGCAGCTGATTTTTTCATGGCCGCAATAGCCTGGTAACCATCCATATCAGGCATCATCATATCCATCAACACAATGTCTACCTTTTCATTTTTCTCGATGAGCGAGAAACCTTCCTGCGCACTGGTAGCAGATAAGCAATCAAACCCTTTAGCTTTTAATACAGCTTTCAGGGCAAAAATGTTTCGGTTATCGTCATCTATTATTAATACTGTTTTTAGGGGCATAAAAAAATAATTAAGCGTTATGATGATTTTCGTAGAGCCATACACGTAACAGTGATACCAACTGATCCATATCAACCGGTTTACTGATATAATCTGATGCACCAGCTGCAATGCACTTTTCACGATCGCCCATCATGGCTTTTGCTGTAACTGCTAAAATGGGTAAATTCTTATACTTAGCATTTTGCCTGATGGCGGTTGTAGTTTCATATCCATCTAATTCCGGCATCATCATATCCATCAGCACTACATCAACAGTTTCGTTTTCCTCCAGTAACTTCAATGCTTCCTTGCCATCTGTTGCTGCCAAAACTTTCATCTGGTGCTGTTCCAGCATCTTCGTTAATGAGAAAATATTGCGCACATCGTCATCGGCAACCAAAACAGTTTTGCCTTTCAAAACATCCTGCAATTCTGAATATTTCCTTGGTGTTTTACGTTTGTCTTTACTTTTCTCTTCAACAAGGTGTAAGAACAAGCCCGCTTCATCTAAAATACGTTGATAAGAATGTGCTGTTTTAACGACAATAGAATCTGCATACTGTTTGATTCTGTTCTCTTCACCTTTTGAAAGATTTTTACCTGTGAAAATTATAATGGGCAGATTTTCCAAACCAGGTGTTTTTTTCACTACTTCAAGTGTTTCATAAGCATGTTTATCCGGAATACCCATATCTAAGATGACACAATTTACTTCTGGTTTGTGCAAAGCAGAAACCCCCTCATTTACCTGATTTACAATCTCCGTTTGGATATTGAAGTTGCTGAGGAAGTAGCTCAATGCCTTCGCATGCTGTTCATTCTCTTCCACAATCAGTACCTTTTTAGGATGACGGCTAAGCGCATGTTCAAGCTTTTGAAACACCTCCTGCATATGTTCAAATGCAAAGGGTTTGTTAATGAAATCAACTGCACCTTTAAGCAGGCTTTCCTTTTTAACCTGTAAAGACGACATGATGTGCACCGGAATCGGGCGTGTTTCAGGATCAGATTTCAGTTCTTCCATTACCTGCCAGCCATCTTTCACAGGCAACTGTATATCTAAAAGTATAGCCAATGGTTTATAGGTTTTGGCCATCTCTATTCCGGCATCGCCACGTACCGCCACCAGGCCTTTGTAGTTACGTTTACGTGTAAAATCCAGCAAGGTTTTTGCAAATGGCGTATCATCTTCCACAATCAGGATTACTTTATCATCAGGCTGAATGTTATGCCTGTCGTCTTCCACTTCTTGCGGGATATTGGGAACTGTTAAATGACTTACTTTCGGGAATTGATCAGAAACTGGATGAGTAATCCGCTCTGCAGGTGCATCCAGCTTTTCAATACCTTTATTTTTATCGATCGGCAACGTTAAAGTGAAGATACTTCCTTCGCCCTCTGTACTTTTTAAATCAATATATCCACCTAAAAGTTTAGCCAGCTCTCTACTGATAGAAAGACCTAATCCTGTGCCGCCGAATTTGCGGCGGGTAGAACCATCTGCCTGCTGGAAAGCTTCGAACACCATGGCCTGTTTTTCCGGGGCAATACCTACACCGGTATCTGTTACTTTGAAAACTAAAGCATCAAGCTTAACATTTTTTGTAATATTAAGCTTAACAGAGCCTAAACTGGTAAATTTAATGGCATTTGACAGCAAATTCTTTAATATTTGCTCTAAACGCATTTTGTCTGTGTGAAAAAATTCAGGTACATCAGCAGATTGGTCAATCACCAGCTCGAGGTTCTTTTCTTTGGCAAGGGGGTTAAAAAGTGAACGCATATTAAGCACCACTTCTTCAACTTTGATATTTGCCCTGTCGAGCTCCATTTTGCCCGCTTCGATTTTAGAAAGATCCAAAATTTCATCGATCAGGCTCAACAAGCCCTGGCCCGAACTCTGAATCACCTCTGCATATTCTTTATGCTCGCTATCAATTTCTTCGTTTTCGGCCATTAATCGCGATAGCAGCAATATAGAATTCAATGGTGTTCTCAATTCATGAGACATGTTGGCTAAAAACTCTGATTTGTAGCGGGTACTCAGCTCAAGTGCCTCTGCTTTTTGTTGTATTTCAAGGTTTCTTTCTTCAATTAACTCATTTTTCTCTTCCAGTAAGCTGCTTCTTTCTTCCAGCTCCTGGTTGCTTTGAAGCAATTCTTCTTGTTGAACCCTCAATTCTTCTTCTGATGCCTGAAGTTTCTGAGCCTGCGCTTCGAGCTCGGCATTCATACCTTCTAACTCGTTATGCTGAACTTGTAATTCTTCTGACTGTGCCTGAGTTTCTTCCAGCAATTGTTGCAGTTTTTGTCGGTTCTGTGCACCCAGCAGTGCGGTGCCAACATCAGACATAACCAGATTTAAGAAATGGAGCTGTAAATCATTGTATTCCGTTATGGTTCCAAGTTCTATCCCACCAATGGTAATTTCATTCCTTACAATCGGGAGAATAACCAACTGGGCGGGTTTAATTTTACCTGTAGCATGGCTTACTGTTAATTCGTTTTGAGGAACTTCATCTAAAAGAATTCGTTTACCGGATTTAACTGCCTGTCCGATTAGGCCTTGCCCAATCTCTAGTACAGGAGCTAACTGCTGCCCTTGCAAGGCATACTGACCTTTCAAATGCAAATAGCCATCATCCTTAAACAGGTAAATGGCACCAACCTGGCTTTTGGTGTATGCTGCTAAAAATTCAATAATATCATCAGCCAAATGAAAAACATCTTTCTCACCAACCATTTTTACATTGAGATTGGCTACACCGGTTTGTAACCATTCATTTTCTTCCAGTGTATCAAAAGATTTTTTTAACGAGGCAGACATGCTATTGAGCGATTCGGCAAGCTCTCCAATGTCATCTCTTGTCTGGCTATCTAAAGTAACCCCATAATTGCCAGCCGAAATCTGGTGGGCGATTTCCTTAATGGCAATAATGCGTTTCTCCATTTCATATTTCTTCTCTTCAATTTCTTGCTGAAGCTTTACTCTTTCATCAAAATCAATGGAAACTTTTCTGTAGAAAAACAGGGTAATAAGCACCGCCAGCAATGCTGCTAACATAATTAATACAGGCGTGTATGAAGTTAACTTATTAAGTTCTGTGGTTCTTTCCTCTAATAAACGCTTCTCTTCATCCGTCATCCTTTTTACCAAATCTCTAACCTGATCCATATAGGTTTTACCCTGGAATAAAACAGTTGGATCTATCTGCCCGCCCAACGATTTTATTTCAACAGTAGACTTAATGATATCTAAACGTTTGACTAAAATAGTTCTTAACTGTCCGATATACTTTTGCTGAAGTCCATTATCCTTTGTCCATGAATCCAGTTTGTTTAGAATATGTGCAGCACTGTCGCTCGCCCCCTCATATGGCTCTAAAAAGACCTTGTTTCCGGTTAATAAATAGCCCCTTTGGCCAGTTTCAGCATCCTTAAGGGTAGAGATAAGATTCTCCACACTGAGGATCACCTCGTCACTGTGTTTTACCAATTCGGTACTTTTAATTAAATTCCGGATACTCACATATGAGGCTAGCGAACTGATAAAAAGAATAATCAGCGACAAGCCCAGGCCTAAACGCAAATTGTTTTTAAGGGTTGTTTTCATGTATAATGAATGGGGATTTTAGCTTTGAGATTTGAGGATTTCTTCTTCGGTAATGGGGATAATAAAATAGAACTCAGAACCTTCATCAGGCACACTGTTTACACCAATGGTTCCGCCGTGGCGATGAATAATTTCTGAGCAGATATACAATCCGATGCCCAAACCATTAAACCGGTTACTATTTTCTTCAACACGATAGAATTTCTCAAAGATTCTTAGTTGTTGCTCCTTGGAAATGCCTATACCAAAATCTTTTACAGCCAGGTACAGCTTTCCGTCTTTAATATTGATGGTTATGTTAACCTGGTTTGTGCCAGGCGCATATTTTATAGCATTGGTGATGAAATTGATTACAACCTGCTCCAGGCGCATTTCATCGCCGAAAATCATTTCAGTGGTTTTTCCTAATTTGTTTATGGTAAAGTTAGGATTAGATTGCTGCAACATCTCAATGGCATTGTTTACCATATTATCAGCACAGAAATGCTGCATATTAAACTTCATTTTGCCACTCTCGATCTTTGAAATATCCAATAAATCAACAATCAGGTCGTTAAGTTTTTCCAATTGGATGCTTGCCTTCTCGAGGTGATTGACAGCCATGGTTTTATCATCCTTATTCAAGCTTCGCTGCAGCAATTGAATGTATCCTTTTACACTGGTTAAAGGTGTTTTAAGCTCGTGACTGGCAATACTGATGAACTCATCCTTTTTATGTTCGGCCTGTTTTCGAAATTCGATTTCTTCCAGAAGCTTCTCTTGTACTTCATTAAGCTTTCGGCTTTGCTCGTAAATGCGGTAAAAGGTTTTGATTTTGAGCAATAGCACATTGATATCAACCGGTTTGGTGATATAATCCAATCCTCCGCTTAAATAGCCTTTGGTTATGAACTTAAGCTCGGTATTTACAGCTGATAGAAATATAATAGCGGTATCCTTAGCTTTGCTAAAGCCAGAAATGGCCTCAGCAACTTCAAAGCCATCCATATCTGGCATTTGAACATCAAGAATGATCAGGACATAGTTATTTTTTAAAACTTTTTTTAGCGCCTCTTCTCCCGATGAAGCGGTGTCCACTTCGAAATTATGTGCTTGTAGTACTTTCTGTAAGGAGATCAGGTTTTCAGGCCTGTCATCAACTATAAGGATCATTTATATAAAACAATTTAGGTCCGGGGACAATATGTTTGGTTCAGAGACACAAATCTCATTAACTGTAAACCAACAACAAGGTTTTAAAAATGTTTTAAATTTTATAAATTATTTGAATTGAAAGTATCTCCCTGGCTGATGTCGCCAGTTTCAAATCCTTTTTTAAACCAATACATGCGCTGTTGCGAGGTTCCGTGTGTAAAAGAATCTGGCTGAACTTCGCCTGTTGCCTGTTTTTGAAGTTTATCATCACCGATGGCATTTGCTGCCGTTAATGCTTCTTCGATATCGCCTTCTTCTAATTTAAAGTCTTTTAAATTTTGAGCATTATGCGCCCAAAGACCGGCAAAAAAATCGGCCTGGAGTTCTAGTTTAACAGATAAACGATTGTATTCTTTTTCGCTCACCCTTCCACGTGCTTCATCCAGTTTGGCAGATATGCCCAAAATATTTTGAACATGGTGCCCCACTTCATGGGCAATTACATACGCTTGCGCGAAATCGCCTGCCGCACCGAAACGATTTTTTAAATCATCGTAAAAGGAAAGGTCAATATATACTTTATGGTCACCAGGGCAATAGAAAGGCCCTACATTAGATTGTGCATAACCACAAGCGGTTTGAACACCATCCCTAAAAAGTCTCAGTTTTGGATATTCATATGTTTTTCCCATGGCCTGGAATTCCCGGTCCCAAACCTGCTCTGTAGATTCCAGTACCCCTGAAACAAATTGTGCCTGCGGATCATTGGCCGGAACACCCTGCTTTACTTCAGTATTATCGGCTCCAGCCGGAAGTTGCCCTACCAGGCCCGTTAAATCTTTGCCAAAAAACAAACCTAACACGATGACGATTAAACCGATACCACCGCCTAAAGCTGTTCTTCCTCCACCGCCACTTCTTCCATCTTCAACATTACCACTTCCTTTACCAAACCATTGCATACTGTTAATTTTTAAGTTCTATCTGATAACCCAAATATTGGATAATTGTTATACTAAAATAGAAATTATTTTGCTCGCTTTATTCTTAATTGTGTTGAAATCAAAAAAGGTTCGGGAGTTCAGTGTAAATTACAGCTCAAATACAGCTGCGAACAGCATATTCATGAACATTTCTGGCTGGTAAACTAATGCTGTCATTTCTCTATGCCCAATCAAAACCAAATCTGCGATAAGCATTTATAATCACTTAGCCAAAAAAAAGCCCGGCAAGGGGGCCGGGCTTTAGAAAACTATTTAAGCTATTAGGTTAGCTGTTAAAAACCTCGATTGCTTTAGCAATCCGATTTTTAGTTTCTTCAGCGCCTAATAAAATGGCAATGTCAAAAACGCCTGGCCCGAACTTACCACCTACCAGCATGATGCGGAAAGGCAGCATCAGCTCACCTGGTTTAAATCCTTTTTCTTCGGCCAAAGCTTTAAAAGCACTTTCTGCGCTTGCTGCATCCGTTAAAGATAGGTTGTTGGCAAAGGCATTAAAAAATTCCGCTTTCTCTGCTGTCCATTTTGGTTTTACTGTAGCTACATCGTATTCTGCCGGAGAAGCAAAGAAATAGCGGCTTTGTGCCACAAAATCAGGCAATAATGTGCAACGGTCTTTAATTAACTCAATTACAGCATTTAAAAAAGCATCATCATTTACTTCGATACCTGCGTTTTGTAGCTCAGTTTTTACCGCAGCATGCAAACTGCTTACCGGCGACTGCTTAATCCACTCATGATTATACCATTTGGCTTTTTCAAAGTCAAATTTAGCTCCCGCTTTGCTGATTCGCGCAACAGAAAATTTTTGCTCCAATTCGGTTAAGCTAAATAATTCCTGATCTGTTCCATCATTCCAGCCCAGCAGAGCAAGCATATTGATAAAAGCTTCTGGCATAAAACCCATCTCTTTAAAGCCTTTGGTTACATCGCCGGTTTTAGGGTCTGTCCAGTTCATGGCATATACCGGGAATCCTAAACGGTCACCGTCACGCTTACTCAGTTTTCCATGTCCATCTGGTTTTAAAATTAATGGTAAATGTGCCCAAACCGGCATGTCGCTTTCCCAGCCTAAATATTTCCAAAGTAAAATATGAACGGGTGCAGATGGCAACCATTCTTCCCCACGAAAAGCGTGAGAAATTTCCATGGCTTTATCATCTACCACTACCGCCAGGTGGTAAGTAGGCATTCCGTCTGCTTTTAATAAAACTTTATCATCAACCAGTGAAGTATCAAAACTCACATCCCCACGGATTAAATCATTGAAATGTACCACCTCCTGTTCAGGAACTTTAATCCGGATTACATGCGGTGTATTCGCTGCTAAAAGCTCTTCCACCTCACTAATGGTTAGTGTAAGGGAGTTTCGCATTTGCATTCGAGTAGTTTGACCATATTGAAAATTAGGAAACTCTTTTCGCTTTGCATCCAGCTCTTCGGGTGTATCAAAAGCATAATAAGCATAGCCATCGCTAATTAGTTGCTCGGCAAATTTTCTATAACTCGGCTTGCGTTCGCTTTGACGATATGGGCCATAGCTTCCTGGCTTGCCCGGGCTTTCATCAGGCGTAATGCCACACCAGTTTAAACAATCTACGATATACGCTTCCGCACCAGCAACAAAACGGTTTTGATCGGTATCTTCCACACGAAGAACAAAAGTTCCATTGTTCTTTTTAGCGAACAGATAATTAAATAAAGCCGTGCGGACACCGCCTAAATGCAGGCCTCCTGTTGGACTAGGGGCAAATCTTACTCTAACTTTTTTATCCATGATTTTGCAAAGAGCAGGGAGTTAATAGCTTCGCGTTCTGGAATATTACAGTGCTATGCGCCACGTACCTTGCTCGGCACAAAGATATGTTTTTTATGTTTTTTTCGTTTTGTTATCGTAATTTGCCTATCTAAAGCATGAATCCTTACGAAAAGAAACGCCGCTGGAAATTTTTCCTCCTAATTTTTGCCATCCTAATCGGCATAGCATCAGTATTTTACACCGATTCATTCGTAAAGAAAATGGAACGTGAGGAAGCTATTCAATTCAAATTATGGGTTCGGGTGCAGGAACGCGCCATGCTTTTAATGGACGATCCATTATCCCAAAGTTTAGTGAACGACGTAAGGGAGAACATTAAGATGCCCGTTATTTTGTTAAATAAGGATGGTGTAATCATTTCTTCAACCGGATTAGATACCACAAAAACCCCCAATCCCGGTGCAGATAAACTGGTGTTCGACAGTTTGTACTTTGTTCGGCAACTGCGCAACATGAAAAGTCAGCATGCACCGGCAGAACTTAACATTTTTGGAGATAAATACATGGCTTATTACCGCGATTCTTTTGTGCTCACACAATTGCGGTATTTCCCCTATATTCAAATGACGGTTATCTTTCTATTCCTGCTCACAGCATATGCGGCATTCAGTTCTTCAAGAAAGGCCGAGCAAGATCATGTTTGGGTGGGTTTAGCAAAAGAAACCGCTCACCAGCTGGGTACACCAATTTCCTCGCTCATGGCCTGGATTGAATTGATGAAATCCAAATTCGATGCTGAAGACGACCCACTGATTGCTGAAATGGAAAACGATGTGAAACGCCTGGAAATCATTACCGACCGTTTCTCTAAAATCGGTTCCAAACCCATCCTGGAAGACCATACCGTTTATATCGTAATCAATAATTTCTTAGACTATTTTAAAGTCAGAACTTCTGATAAAGTGAAATTCAAAATTACAGGCGATGACCAGGTGAGGGCAATGCTTAATATCCCACTCTTTGATTGGGTAATTGAAAATCTCTTAAAAAATGCGGCAAACGCGATTGAAAACGAAGGGACAATTTCAATTAATATCATTGAGAATTTGGCTAAAGAGCAGGTATTTATTGACGTTTCTGATACCGGGAAAGGTATTCCGCGATCTAAGTTCGATGCCGTTTTTCAGCCAGGCTACACCACCCGCAAAAGAGGCTGGGGGCTTGGTCTCTCATTAACCAAAAGAATTGTAGAAAACTACCATAGCGGAGAAATCTTTGTAAAAGAATCTGAACTCGGAAAAGGAACTACCTTCAGGATAATACTAAAAAGCAGTTTAACTTATGAACCGACCACAGCCTAACGAATACCCCGTTTGGGGAGAAACCTATATTAGCAAGGTAGATGGAGACATCTTTGAAATCTTAAACCAGCAGATTACCAGTATTCCCGAACTGTTTCGCAGAAATGCAGATAAGGCCGATTTCGCTTATGCAACAGGCAAATGGACCCTGAAAGAAATGCTGGGACACATCATTGATACTGAAAGGATTCTGGTTTATCGCTTAACCTGCTTTGCCCGAAATGAACAGCAACACCTTCCGGGATTCGATGAAGACGAATATGTAATCAATGCCCGCTTTGCCGAACGCGAATTAGCAGATCTTATTGAGGAGTTTGCGGCATTAAGAAAAGCCAATATTTACCTTTTTAAAACCCTCAATGAAACGGAATTAAATAGAAAAGGAATTGCATCTGAACGTGAAATTAATGTAAAATCTATCCTCTTCATTGTTGCAGGGCATATTATTCACCATGTTGCTGTCTTAAAAGAACGTTACCATGTGGTTTAGGAATTTTACTGTTGAAGAACTAAATAACCGTCCAAAAAATCATATAGGAGCCCTTTTGGATATTCGGTTCACCGAAATTGGTGAGGGTTTTTTAACTGCTACCATGCCGGTAGATGAGCGTACCCACCAACCTGCCGGAATTTTACACGGCGGTGCATCTGTTGTGCTGGCAGAAACACTCGGGAGCATTGCTTCTTACATGTGTACCGACCCGGAAAAGTATATGGCTGTAGGCCTGGAAGTAAATGCTAACCACCTCCGCCCGGTAAAAAGCGGTTTGGTAAAAGGCATTTGCAAACCACTGCATATTGGTGCCAAAACGATGGTGTGGGAAATAAAAATTTATGATGAGCGCGGCAAAATGAACTGCATCAGCAGGTTAACTGTAGCTATCATCCCACAGCAGAAGTAGTTCAATAGTCAATGGTTCAATAGTCATTAGTTATTAGTCTGTTCGATTCTATCATTCAGTCATTCACTAAATCTATCATTCAATAATTCAATCCCTCTCTCATTCAACAATTAAATAATGCACCATACCCTAAATCGTATTCGTTCAGCATCAGCCTTAAGCTTAAATTCTTTAGCGCTGTTAAAGGATGAATTGGAGCACATGGAAGTTAAGAAAGGGACTATAATTATCAGAGAGGAAAAATATGAAGATGCTTTTTACTTTTTAGAAACTGGTGTAGCCAGGGCTTCTATCTTAATCAAGAATAAGCCTGTGACCATTTGGTTTGGCTTTAGCGGAGATGTTTGCTTATCATTTAATAGCTATGTTTATCAAAAACCAGGCTACGAACGGATTGATATCCTGCAAGATGCAGTGGTTTACCGTATAAAATCTTCCCGCTTACACGAGCTCTACCTCCAGCACGCAGATTTGGCTAACTGGGGTAGAAAAATTGCCGAACAAGAATTAATTAAGACAGAGGAGCGCTTCATATCCCGGCAATTTAAAACGGCCTCCGAAAGGTATGAAGCACTCTTATCTCAATACCCTGAGCTCATTAAAAATATCCCTTTGGGCATTATTGCCTCCTATTTAGGCGTTACGCAGGTTACCTTAAGCCGAATCAGGGCAGCCATTAAGTAGTTTTTAACATTTGTAAAAAACGATGCAGCAATAAGCACTTACTTTTGCAGCATGAGTTGGATATACTTAATTATTGCAGGCTGTTTAGAAATCGGTTTCACCACCTGCTTAAATCTTTCGAAAAATTTTACAGTACTGAAATGGAGTTTAGGCTTTTTAATTTGCGCCGTGTTAAGCTTTGCCTTCTTAAACAAGGCCCTAACAGATTTACCAATGGGTACAGCCTATGCCGTGTGGACGGGAATTGGAGCTGTAGGAACGGTAATTATTGGCATCTTGTATTTTAATGAACCTGCTACCTTCTGGAGAATTTTCTTCATTTTTACACTAATTGCCTCAATAATTGGGCTTAAGTTTTTTGCAGCGCACTAAGCAAGGGTAGCGCAAATGCATGCAGCTATTGAGGTTAGTCCCGCTTTACGCTGTATCACTGCGCTACGCTTAGCGGATGCCGCTTCAATCGGGGCTAAAAACAAAGGCCTGTACAGGAAACACCCGCAAATTTAGCCCGGTGCATAAAAAAGGCTGCCCTCGATGAGAAAGCAGCCTTCCTTGTAAATATGATAATAAATTAAATTACTTTCACATTAACGGCATTTAAGCCTTTTTTACCGTTAGCAACTTCGTACTGTACTTTGTCGTTTTCACGGATTTCGTCGATAAGACCTGTTGAATGAACAAAGATTTCGCTATCGCCGTTAGCAGGGATGATAAAGCCAAAACCTTTAGTTACATTGAAGAATTTTACTGTGCCTTCTTGCATTGTATTAAATATTAAAATTAAGTCTGCAAGGTAAGTTTTAAATTTTATAATCAAAATAAATTTTAACATTTTTTTAACGTTAAAATTTCGTAAAGATATGATTACTAAGGCTTTTTAAGAACCTTCCCAACCAGGGTCATTGTAATTTCTGTATTATGGGGAATTCCAAGCGTAGTTCCTGGTATCACATTAAAAAGGTTTTTCAGGTAAATATCTGCCACCCCCTGCATCATTCTTTTTTTACCTTCCGCAACATCCGGTAATACACCGTAAACCTGCTTAATATGTATACCGCCCTGAAAATCTACCACAGCAGAAACTTCATAAGCAAAATCTTTATAAGCCCGGTCTATTACAATGCGGTATTGTGGGAACATATAATCGTAGGCTTCTGTACGTTTATTTAAACGGTCAACCGTACTAATCTTCTCTGCGGTTACAACTTTACTCTTCGGAATAAACTGCACCGGTTCTGTGGCGGCAAATGCACTATCCCGATTTCCATTAACAGCTGTAGCCCGTTGTTCTATAAAGGCTGTATCAGCCCTCGTAGGTTTTTGTAGCCTGGCAGCTGTGGTTTTAAGTTTCTCTTTAATGTAGCTTTGAGCATAGAAAGTCATGTTCACATCCGACCTGAAGTCTGATGCGATTTGTTTCCCATCCACCTGGATACGCTGAAAAACCAGGCTATCTTTGCTAATGTGCTTTACTTTAAAAAATTCTGCAGCAAAGTTATATACGTTTCCATGATCATATTGCAGGTAAAATTTCTGCATAATTTGTTTTTGTGGGCTCCAGGCCATCATGGTATCCTCAGCCGCCACTTCAATAATCCAGGAAGGCTTTTGCATAAAACCTTCTTTATTAAAAGATAAGTTATTGCTAAAACGGCGTTTAACTTCCTCAAACCGGATGCCCTTTACAGGCTCAAAAGTAAAATCACGTAAACTGGCATCATTGGTCTTGCTGCGCCCACATGCCGTAAAAAATAGCGCAACAAAAAATAAGTATATCAGGTTTTTAATCATTACAGGTCAAATTCTGCGACTAAAATAAAGAAATATTGAGAATCAGGAGCTAATTAAAGCTTAAAGTCTGAACGATGGACGGCAATTGTTTAGCCAATCCTAAGGGATTAATGCCATTATACTTAACTATTTATTAAACTCACGGGGCTGCCGCATGAAGACTCCAAACTCCAGACTTAGCCCCTACCGCTTCTGCTTAATGAGTACCACATTTGCCACCTTTCGCTGCCCATCATGGTCCCATTTTTTATTATCGGTTGGATAATTAACAACCCCATTTTCTGTTAATCCTTTAACCCACAGCGTGGACGATCCTCCTCCGTCGAAATTGATGATATCTATGCAGCCCAGCCACTTCATTATTTTGGTCAACTCAGGCAAACTCATTCCTGCAGAATTTTCATTTCGCCCATCTACCACCATCAATATCGCTCTCCCGTTGGGTTTAATGCCAACAGCTGTCCGCGGGTGGCGAAGACGCGTAAAAGAGGTGGTATCTAATACTTCATCTTTATTATTGAGCGTTAAAAGTGGCCCGTTCAGCAATACATTTTCTGCCGTAAGGCGACTTTCCCAATCCTCCATACCATCCCATTTCTTTATAGCCATTTGTCCTCCCGCTATCACTACAGCCGCCTGCTGATGCCTTGCCCGCTCTCCATTTTTTGCTATACGATTGGTATTCTTCACTTTACCATTAACCTTCACATAATCTACCGAACCACCATCCTTCACATCAAAGAAATTCCCGTTGATGGCAGCAATAGCAGTGTCTCTTTCTGCAAATACACTTGTTGTTAGCAATAGCTTTTCTTCTGCCGCTAACGCGAAAACAGCCTTCCGCCCGTTATTTTTTACCTCTAAAAAGGATATATGCTCATTGGCATTAAATAGTTTTTTATCAGTAAAATGGTAGCTGAAAAGCTTGAGTTGTTTGGCAACTCTGACTTTCTGCCACCTGGCTTTTACCAGGGTTAAAGAGTCCTGGTTTTGTGCAAAGCTGCTCAGGCTAAAAATAACAGCGGTAAGTAGAAGAAAAAGTTTCTTGCGCATGGAGGGTAGATTTGCGATAAAAATAAAAAAAACGGGGCAAAACATTTTTAGCGTTCTGCCCCGTTTCTGTAACAATATCAGGTATATTATTTCTTCGGATCTAAGATATCCTTAATGCGAATACCAAGGTCTTCGTAGTGAGCTTTAGTAACAGCATCACCAGCTACGGCTTTCGCTTTAGTTGTGGCTAAAAGTGTTTTAAGCTCTGCCCTAACCAATGGACGAATATCTGATAAGCCAACATTAATTGGTGTCATACCATAACTCGCAGCATAATCTGCCGGGAAACCAGGAGGCAGGTCATTTTCTTTTGTCATTAAATCTGATAAACGATCAACATATGCGCGTTGTAAATTACGTTTAAAAGCATCGGCTCTGCCTGCTGCAAAAATACTGGTCTTCAAATCTTTAAAAAGTTCTGGCAAGGTATAAGCACTGCCAGTACCGTTTTTAACTTCGTTATCCAATAAGCGGGCAATTCTGGATGGCGATAGTAAGTTGCCAAGTGTATTGGTTTGAACCGATTTAATGCGGTTTAACAATACACCATTATCAAATTTACTCAATTCCTGGTTGTTTATTAACCAAAGAGGTGTGGTAAACAGCTGTTGATTAAAAAATGTAACGGCCTCTTTTTGCTTTGCCTTAGGCAGGTAAGCGTATACCGCTCCTGCTTGTTCATAGGTTTTAAAGTTCTCCGTTAAACCACCAACATTTGCAGTAACATGCCCCATATAACGGTTATATTGATTCACAATTTCCGTATATATTTCTTTTAAATCGGTATAATCCTTTCCCTTCTGGAAGGTCCATTTTTCTACATTTGGAAGAATACGTTTTAAGTTCGCAATACCATAGGCACTTGCTTTCATAGCATTGTCTCCCAAATCTTCACTTTGTAATCTTGGATCTAAAGAAGTACCCTGACGGCCGTAAAAATACGCTGGATTTCCTGCATTTTTCAACACCCACTGATTCAGAATTTCTTTTTCCTGCTCCGCAGTTTTGTTTCCAGGAATCCATGAGTATCCCCATTTTACTGCCCACTTATCGTACTCACCAATTTGAGGGTGAAGCTTGGTTACCCCATCACCTGGTTGTGCAATGTAGTTAAAACGTGCATAATCCATAATAGAAGGTGCAGTTCCGTGCTTATCTGTAAAGGCTTTTGAACGTAAAGAATCTACCGGGTAAGCATAGCTTGAACCAAAGTTGTGTGGTAATCCAAGGGTATGGCCAATTTCATGCGAGGATACAAAACGAATTAACTCCCCCATTTGCGCATCTGTAAATTTAGGTTTACGTACCGCTGGATCTGTTGCTGCCGTTTGCACAAAAACCCAGTTGCGCAATAAACTCATCACATTATGGTACCAACCGATGTGTGTTTCTAAAATTTGCCCTGTACGTGGATCGCTGATGTGCGGTCCGTAAGCATTTGCAATATCTGATGCAAAATAACGTACTACTGAATATCTCGAATCTTCTACACTAAATTCAGGATCTTGCTGAGGCGTTGGTGCCTCCTTACCATAAATGGCATTTTTAAAGCCTGCGGCTTCAAATGCTACCTGCCAATCATTAATCCCTGCAATTAAATGCGGTACCCATTTTTTTGGTGTGGCCGGGTCAATATAAATGACGATGGGTTTTACAGGCTCTACCAATTCACCACGTTTGTAGGCATTCGTATCTTTTGGCACTAAATTCCATCGGTGAATGTAAGCCGTACGCTCTGCTTTTTGTGCATCGGTTCCATAATCAATTTGCGACTGACCAAAGAATCCTACGCGGCTATCCATAATTCGCGCTTTAACCGGAATTTTAGGCAAAAGCAACATAGATGTATTAAACTCAAATGTTACTGCACCATTGGTATTGTCGGTTGGCGATTCTGCTGCACGATAGGTTTTAGCCGTTCTAACTTCTATATTGATTGGAAAGGTTTTTACGGTATCCACATATGATCGGGTAGCATCGTACATCGTCACCTTATAGGCTTTACGAATCTGGTCTGATGCTCCTATAGCCATCACATCGCCATTGTAAAAATCAGTAACATCAATTACTACTCCTGTAGTATCTTTATTGTAGGCTTTTATATCAAAACTGGCTAAGATTTGTGACAAATTGGAGTTTTGAACGGATTGGTACATATCGCTGTTTGGATCGGCCTTGGTGGCATAGCTCGGTACACGAATATAAATCTGTTTACCTCTGCGTTCCCATTTCCATACTTGTTCGTTTAGTAGTTCTCCACCATATTGTTGGTTTCCTACTTTAACGCCGGCAGGAACTTTTGCTAAACGAGTGGCTACAAGCATTTCACGGCTGATCATCGAATCCGGTATTTCGAAATACCATTTGTCATCTAACCGATGTGTTTTGAATAAACCTTTTGTGGTTTTAGCTTTTGCTGTAATTACTTCAGAAAATGGTTTGATTCCTTCCTTTTTGGGCGCCGCAGCTGGAGGTGCTGAAGGTGTGGCAGGCGCTCCCGCTTTGGTTTTAGCGGGCTTCTTTTGAGCATAAACGGCTGTTGAACCGGCCATACCAAAAGCAACTATACCTGCAACTGCAAGTACCTTAATGTTTGTTCTCATTTGTGTTGAATGATTTTTTTGTTTGGTAATTTTTGGTAATAAGATTGCAAAGTTAAAACCTTGTTACATAGGCGCTCGGCTTGTAACTGTAAAATTACGCAGATTCAAATCCGTTTTTCTAAGCGGACAATCTTATAAATGATCTTCTGATCGCGATAAATTTCAAAAATCAAGCTCCGATCTGATTTAGATTTGAACATATCTGTGAGTTCATTAAGGGAATAAAGTTCAATCGATTTAAAATTAACCCCTAATATTTCATCATTTGGACATAAACCGGCCTTCTCTGCTGGCGAGTTCTCATCAATTTCCCCAATCATTACCCTTTTAAATTCATTCTGATCTAAATAAACAACCATTCCGATCATATCGTGTTCAAAGGGCACTTTGCTAAAACTATTGGGTTTAAGGTAGATGAATTTTTCACGGTAGTTGAACTGGATATCAAATTTTCTCATCAATTCACCTCCCAAATTTCCGTTCCGGAACTTCAGATCAATCTTTTCAGAAATGGTTTCAAAATCAGGGAAACCGGAAACAACATCTTTGAATTCATACCTGCCCAGACTTAAATGTTTTAGCCTCCCTACATAACCTTTGATTTGTCCACTTAAACTCATCCCGAGGTTCGCTTTTATTCGTTTTTCGGGGATAGGGAAAGCAGATCCATTCAACATCTCCATAGATATGGCATGGCTTGCTCCCGTGTCCATTAATAACCGGGCAGGCACAGTTTCTCCTTCTTTGAGCTCAATTTGTGCAATTATATAAGGTTTTTGATTTTCGATATCAATGGGCATCCTGCTACCTTTATACTTTACCTTTGCATCGAAAACAGAAAATATAATCCTGTTCTGACTGTATTTCACATCAACAATAAAGCTATTAAAGAAATTATAGCCAATTAAGCCATAAATCTTAATTCCCAGGTGGCCGGAGAGGTTAAAAAAATCTTCTTTCAATATGGCTGTGGGCATGTAATCTGCCCTTGCCCGCCCCACCTGTACGTGTATATTCTGAGAAATAAATGCTTCTACTGTTTCCACCCCTAAACCTGAAACCACAATTTTGCGCAACTTGCTAAAATTAAGCGAATCTATGATGCTGGGATCTGTAATAATCATGGGGCCAACACCTGTATCAAGCACAAAATTATAAGGCCCTTTTCCATTTACCATCACTGGTATAACAATCAGGTTTTTAATGTTTCTAAAAGTAAGAGATTGCTTTTGCTGTTTACCGGGCAAATGAAAATCCTGTGTAAAACCAAAGGAGAAATGCAATACTAAAGCGGCGCAAAAAAGCATCTTGCGTAAACAGATTATTACAACACTCGTATACTTGGTCAACATTAAATTAAATTTAATAAATTAGTTGATAATTCTCATCTCTAACACAAAACATGATCTGTACAAAAATGAAGGCCGCCTGCCTGCTCTTGCTTGGCGCATATACAATATTGATAACCGGGTGTTCAACTGATCAACGAATTGCCAAAAAAGTGGGCAAAGAATTTAAGAATTCGCAAGCAATTAAGCAATATCAGGTAGGTTTTGCACTTTACAACATGGATGATAAAAAAATGATTTATCAAAAAGATGCAGACAAATATTTTACTCCCGCCTCTAATACTAAATTGTACACTTTTTATGCCAGTTTAAAGATGCTTCCTGAACGTATGCCTGCATTAAAGTATATCGAAAAAAACGATTCTTTAATTTTTTGGGGAACCGGGGATCCGGCATTTCTTCAGTTCGCCGTTAAAGATCAATCTGCTTATAATTTTCTGTTATCCAGCAACAAGAAGTTATTTTTTGCCCCTGGAAGATACAGCGGAACATTTTTTGGCGATGGCTGGGCCTGGGATGATTACGACTACTATTACCAACCCGAAATTTCTGAAATGCCTATCATGGACAATATGGTAACATCTACTTATGTTAATCCCAATAAGATTAATATCGTACCCAAAGTTTTTGCCCCTTGTTTCAGCGTTGATTCTACTAAAACCACAGGAAATTTTCAGGTTACCAGGGATTTTTTAACGAACAAATTTCATCATCCTGCAGTTGCGGTAAAACCGGGATATAATCAGCAAAACCCTTACAAAACAAGTCCACAAACTACAATAGAAGTGTTGGGAGATACCTTACATAAACCGGTAGGATTAATAGATTTGAAAATTCCGGCAAATGCTAAAACACTTTATGGGGCTAAACGCGATTCGGTTTTAAAGCATATGATGCTACCCAGCGATAATTTTATCGCTGAACACCTCCTTTTAGTATGCTCTAATCAATTGGGAGATACTTTAAGTACCACGAAAGCGATTCAATACATTAACAAACATTACCTTTCTTTCTTACCTGATAAGGTTAAATGGGTAGACGGATCGGGCTTATCCCGTCAAAATTTATTTACACCGAGGGATATGGTATATCTTCTCGATTCCATTTATAAACAGGTTAATGACCCGGTTAAGCTATTTGACATGATGCCTGCAGGTGGTAAATCGGGCACACTCAAAAATGCTTATCCCAAAACAGACAACCCCTTTGTATATGGTAAAACAGGCTCTTTAGGAGGCGTTCATAACCAGAGTGGATTTGTACTCACCAAAAAAGGTAAAACCTATATCTACTCTTTTATGAATAATGGCTTCGTAAAGCCTACAGCAGAAGTAAGGGCGGAAATGGTAAGGGTAATCACCTATATTCACGATAATTTTTAATTGCTCCAAATGAAAGCGCCATTTGATTTCAAGTCAATAGCCCAGCCATTTTCCAATAAAATGCTGCTAAATGGCCACCAATATCTGTATTTTGGCGGCACGGCATATTTGGGCATACCTCAACATCAAAAATTTATCGGCTATTACATCGAAGGCCTTCAGCAATTTGGATTAAATAATGGAACCAGTAGGAATAACAATATCCAGCTGGGAATTTATGACCTTGCGGAGCAGATAGCCGCTGAGAGATTCTGCGCAGAAGCCGCTTTAATTACCTCAAGCGGGTACCTCGCGGCACAATTAACGGTAAAAGCACTCGCCTCTTTTGGTCAAGTTATTTATGCTCCTGCAACCCATCCGGCATTATGGCTTGATGAACCGCCAGGCAGTAAAGGATCCTTTCAGCAATGGGCATCCGAATTAGTCGATATGATCAATACCGCTGAACAAGAAAAGTGGGTACTGATCAGTAACTCCATGAATAATCTTTTCCCTGAGATTTACGATTTTAATTTTTTGCGGCAAATCCGAACGGATAAGCAACTGATTTTGATTGTAGATGATTCTCATGGAATCGGTGTAAATAACCAGGGACTAGGGGCATATACTCAATTACCCAAGCAAAAGAACATCGAAATGGTAGTTGTGGCTTCAATGGCCAAAGCATTAGGGGTAGATGCAGGGCTGGTGCTCGGATCGGGAAAAATCATTGCCGAGCTTAAAAATACCAATATTTTTCCTGGTGCCTCCCCACCCGCAGCGGCGGGATTATATGCCTTTATAAAAGCCAAGGATATTTATGCCGAAGCACTGGAAAAACTTAACCAAAACATTAGCCTGTTAAGCAAGGGTTTAGACTCGAGCTGGGAATATATTCCTGGCTTCCCGGCGTTTT
Source organism: Pedobacter sp. (assembly GCF_965279535.1). Lineage (NCBI taxonomy): Bacteria > Pseudomonadati > Bacteroidota > Sphingobacteriia > Sphingobacteriales > Sphingobacteriaceae > Pedobacter > Pedobacter sp. The sequence goes on along the minus strand of NZ_OZ257244.1, from coordinate 3,155,581 downwards.
TAACGCATAAACCTAAAGCTGGCGAAGCATTATTAGATCAACACATTTTGATCTCTTCTTTTCCTTATCCCGATAAAAATAGCCAACCTATAAACAGAATTGTACTCAGCAGCTGGCATGATCCTACAGACATTGAAAAATTAATTTCTGCAGTGAAGGATTTCTAAAATTCATACCCTTCTTCCCAAATATTCAGCGCTGATTGTTTTAACAAACCATTGAAAAGTTAAGCCAGCGATGTTTCTTATTTCCTTTAACTCAATGGTAAAATATTTGCAAGCTCAGCGCAGAAGTAATATTCTTAGCGTTTACCATATTTTTTTTGAATATTTATACCATGAAAAAACTGATCTTATTCTTAAGCATAACGTTTCTCTTTACACAAATAACTTTGGCTCAAACCACCGAAATCTGGATTGTTCGCCATGCAGAAAAAGATAAAACCAATCCTGAAGATAAAGACCCTAACCTATCTGATGAAGGCAGAATAAGAGCAGGCGACCTGGCTACCTACCTTAAAAAGGTTAAATTTGATGTTGCTTTTGCAACGCCAACCAAAAGAACACACCAAACATTAGACTCATTGATCATCCCGAAAGTGGTAGATTACAAAGATATTCCATCTTTGGTTGAGCAAATAAAAACCAACTATGTGGGTAAAACAGTAATGATTGCAGGTCACTCCAACACCGTATTGGAAATAATAGCCGCTTTTGGCGCAAAAAAACCTAAGGAGGAGTTAACCGACGATGATTATGACTATATCTTTCATTTAACGGTAAAAGGCGATAAAGGAAAGGTAAAAATGGATCAATACGGCAGGCCACATCACCTATAGCCTTTCGAAAGGAATATCCATAAGGTTATATTGTTGCCAACCCGTAAAATCGTAGTGCCACCATTCATTATCCAGCACTTTTAAATGATATTTTCCCATAACGGCAATCAGATAATCCCGATTTTTTTTGGCTTCGGCTGAAACCGCCTCATACTTTGCAGCAGCGGCGGAAGAAAAGCTATCGTAAGGGGTTGGCATCTCCAATTCTTTACCCGTTTTAAGGTCAATTAGCGTTAAATCGATAGCGCATCCCCGATTATGTTTAGAACCCTTTGCCGGGTTTGCAACAAAGTTTTTATCACTTGCTTTTTGGTAAAACGCAACAGTAATGGTATATGGACGATAGCCGTCGAAGATTTTAAGTCCATAACCCTTTTTAGCCAGCTCCTTTTGGATCTTTTTCAGGGATTCTACCACAGGTTTACGCGCAAATGCCCGGGCCTGTTTGTACATAACCTGTTGCATAAAATTGTTCCTTGTAGCGTAACGAATATCCAGTTTTATGGAAGGAATTGCTTTTTTAATCTCCACCAATTCATTATTTGGATTAGCTTTTACAGAAGCCACGTACTGTTTGTATGAATTTACAACCACCAGCTTGGGAGTTGCCTTGATTTGTTCTTGAGCAAATGATGTGCAACCTGTAAAAACCAGCGATAAAAAAATCAGATATCTCATATCAGCAATACTATTGATTCGAAAGTACCAACAACTCCAGATCTTTGAACGGCAGATTAAACATATCAGATAAATCCTTATTGGTTACATTGCCCTGAAAGATGTATAAAGCTTCGCGAATGCCAGGATTATTCCAAATCATATTGGTCAAACCTCCATATTCACCAATGTCGATTAAAATAGGTGCAAATATATTTGTTAAAGCATAAGATGCTGTTCGTGGAACCCTGGATGCGATATTTGGCACACAATAGTGAATCACATCATATTTTCTAAAAACCGGATTGGTATGGTTGGTTACTTCTGAAGTTTCAAAGCATCCGCCCTGGTCTATACTCACATCAATAACAACGGAATGTGGTTTCATTTTAGCCACTGTTTCCTCCATTACAATACAAGGGCTTCTTCCGTGACTGGCCCTGATAGCGCCAATAACCACATCGCAGGTAACAATGGCTTTGTTTAAAACAATGGGCTGCATTACTGAAGTAAAAACCCTGCTGCTGCCCAGGTTATTTTGTAAACGCCTTAACCGATAAATCGAGCTATCAAAAACCTTTACTTCTGCTCCCAAAGCCAATGCAGTTCTTGCGGCATACTCTCCTACAGTTCCTGCACCTAAAATAACGATTTCTGTTGGAGGTACCCCTGTAAAACCACCCAGCATTAGGCCCTTTCCTCCGGTTACGTTACTCAAATATTCGGCTGCAATCAATATAGAGGTAGAACCTACAATTTCGCTCATGGCCCGCACCACACTTAGCACATTGCCTTCATCGCGCAGTCGCTCAAAACACAAGGCATTAATCTTTTTATGCATAAGTGCCTTAAGGTATTCTTGCTTAAGCGTTCCGGTTTGTAAAGATGAAATTAAGGTTTGACCTTTATGCATCAATTCAATTTCTTCTAAAGTGGGTGGCGCAATTTTCACCAGGATATCAGAAGCAAAAACTTCCTTTTTATCATAAGCAATTTTTGCCCCTTGCTCTGCATATTCTGAATCGGAAAAGTTGGCAGCGGTACCTGCACCACTCTCTAAAACTACCTTATGGCCATTGTTAACCAAAAGTGCAACAGAAAGCGGGGTTAGTGCAATCCGGTTCTCTTGAAAAGAAATTTCTTTAGGGATTCCAATGTTCAAGCTGTTCTTCCGGTTTCGGGTTTCGAGCATGGCTTCCTGTGTTTGCAGTAAACCCTGACGAGCTATGTCGGCCATTCCTTCGCGTAATCCTGTAGCCATGTTTTAGTATAATGTCTTTAGTTTTAGGTTGTTCAAGATACGAAAAATCTGTTAAAATACTGGTAATTAAATCCTAGGCCTTTGAAAATTTAAATACCCTCCGGCTTTCACCTGTCGCCTTAATCTCTACTTTGACATAATCCGCTGGCAAGAGTTCTTCTACTCTTTCTGGCCATTCAATTAAGCAAATCCCGCCCCCGTAAAAGTATTCTTCATAGCCTAAATCATAAGCTTCACGAATATCTTTAATGCGGTAAAAGTCAAAGTGAAAAATATCTCCCCGTTCACTCGGGTACTCATTTACGATAGAATATGTTGGGCTCGAAACCACTTCATTTACACCCAATGCCTGGCAAAAAGCTTTTATGAAAGTTGTTTTGCCAGCACCCATATGGCCTTCAAAAATGAAGATCTTTTGATCCCCTGCAAAATCAATTAATTTTTGCGCAGCGCCTAGTAAATCTGAAAGGCTATTTACTTGTATTTCCATTTTAAAACAATAAAGGCAAAAGTAATACATAAAATGCATTGCTTTTGCCCTAATTTCAGGAGTTCCTTACCGCATTCAATTCAGCTCCATCCTCTCACTCAATCATTGAATCATTCAACAATTAACTTACCTTGGCGAATAAGTGACCACCGGAATAATCATCTCTTCCAGTGAAATCCCTCCATGTTGGAAAGTCTCATTGTAATAGTTAACAAACTGATTGTAGTTATTCGGATAAACAAAATAGCTATCCTCCCGGGCAAAAATATAACTGCTGCTGATATTTACTTTAGGCAATAAAGCATCGTGCGGGTTTTTAATCAGGAAAACCTCTTTGGCATTAAAATTCAGGTTTCTGCCCTGTTTGTATCTTAAATTGGTATTGGTGCTTCTATCACCTATCACTTTCACTGGTTTTTTTACCCGAATGGTACCGTGATCAGTGGTAATAATCACTTTAACCTGTTTTTGGGAAATCTTTTTCAGCAAGTCGAACAGCGGGGAGTGCTCAAACCACGAAAGTGTTAACGAACGGTACGCTGCATCATCATTGGCCAACTCACGAATCATTTGCATATCGGTTCTGGCATGGCTAAGCATATCAACAAAGTTGAAAACAATGGCATTAAAATCGTTCGTTAAAAGATTGTTGGTTTGATCAACCAAATCCTTTCCTTGTTCGAAAGTTAAAATTTTATTGTAACTGAATTTACAATCTTTACGCAGGCTCCTTTTAATCTGATCGGCTAAAAATGCTTCTTCATGCAGGTTTTTACCGCCTTCATCATCATCATTTTGCCACAACTGCGGGAAACGTTTTTCCATATCAAGCGGCATTAGCCCCGAAAAGATAGCATTACGCGCATACTGTGTTGCCGTTGGCAAAATACTGGTATACATATCTTCCTCATCAATGCGGAAAAACTCTGTAATTAAAGGGTTAATGATCTTCCACTGATCATAACGAAGATTATCGATCAGGATGAAAAACACTGGAGTAGTATCATTGATGTGCGGAAAAACCTTCTTTTTCATCAATTCGTTAGAAAGTAAAGGGGCTTTATCCTTTTCTTTAATCCATCCCAGGTAATGCTCTTCTATAAATTTAGAAAACTGGGTATTTGCTTCCTGCTTTTGCATGGTCAAAATCTCATGCATCTGTGGGTCATCAAGCTTTTCGAGCTCAAGCTCCCAGAAAACGATTTTTTTATATACCTCAACCCATTCTTCATAATTTAAACGATCACTCAGGGTCATCCCCAGTCGTCTGAAATCCTGCTGATAAGCCATAGAAGTCTTCTCACTTACCAGTCGCTTATTGTCTATAAGTTTCTTAATGGTTAAAAGTACCTGCTTAGGGTTAACAGGCTTAATGAGATAATCATCAATCTTACTGCCGATGGCATCTTCCATTAAATTTTCTTCCTCACTCTTGGTAATTAAAACCACAGGTACATCCGGATTCAGGTTTTTAATTGCTGAAAGCGTTTCAATACCACTCATTCCAGGCATATTTTCATCCAAAAAAACCAGATCAAAATGTGCTTTACCAAACGCCTCTAACGCATCATTCCCATTAGTGTAGGTATCAACGCTATATCCTTTATCATTTAATAATAATATATGAGGTTTTAATAGGTCGATTTCGTCATCGGCCCACAATATCTTGGTTTCTTGCATGTTTATGTAAAAATAGGGTGTACTGCCTTTATTTTTGGGCAGGTGAATTAAACTATAAATAAAAATAGCAATTTTTGTACCGTATCTGGCTATTTAACTATTTTTAACGATTGAACAAGAAGAAAATCATAAACGACCCTGTATATGGGTTTATCAGTATTCCGTCTGCATTGGTTTACGATGTGATATCGCATCCGTATTTTCAGCGTCTGCGTTACATTAAGCAGCTTGGAATGACCCATCTGGTATATCCCGGAGCTTTACATACGCGTTTTCATCACGCTTTAGGCGCCATGCACCTGATGGGACTTGCAGTAGAAATTTTGCGCAGCAAAGGACATCATATTACCGAAGGCGAAGAAGAAGCTGCCATATTAGCCATTTTGCTCCACGATATAGGACACGGGCCTTTTTCTCATGCTTTAGAGCACTCATTGGTTACGGGTATTCGCCATGAAGATATTTCGATGAAACTCATGCAAGAACTCAATGATCATTTTGAGGGAAAACTAACCCATGCCATCGAGATTTTCAATGGTACCTACCCTAAAAAATTCCTTCACCAGTTGATTTCTGGTCAGCTCGATCTGGACAGAATGGACTACCTCAACAGGGATAGCTTTTTTACGGGGGTGAGTGAAGGGGTAATCAGTTTCGATAGAATTATCAAAATGTTCAATGTGTTTGATGATGATCTGGTGATCGAAGAAAAGGGTATCTATTCTATTGAAAAATTTTTAATCGCCCGAAGGCTGATGTATTGGCAGGTTTATTTACATAAAACGGTTATTGCCGGAGAAATGATCCTGGTAAAACTACTGGAAAGGGCAAAAGATTTATCGGCCAGGGGCGAAGATTTATTTGCTGCTCCATCATTAAATCATTTTCTGAAGCACAACATTAACGAAAAGAACTTTTTTAGCCAGCAGGAAAATTTAACTCATTTTACCAATCTCGATGACCAGGATATTTACGCCGCAGTAAAAGTGTGGGTACAACATCCTGATAAAATCCTTTCTACCCTCTGCAAAATGCTTACTTCACGCAATCTGTATAAAGTAGAAATGAGTAACCAAAGAACGGATGAAGATAGAATTGCTTTTTTAAAAGCTGCAGTTGTAGATTTGTTAGATATCACCGACGAGGAAGCTAAATACTTTGTTTTTGCCGATTCCATACAGAACAGGGCCTACAACGCAGGCGTAGGTAATATCAAAATATTGATGAAAAATAACGATATTGTAGATATTGCCAAGGCTTCAGATTTATCCAATCTGGAATCGTTGCAGAAAACCGTAGAAAAATATATTCTATGCTACCCCAGAGGGATTTAAGCTTTTTTAACAAAATAATTGACTTTCAAGCCCGTTGTAAGTCTTATTATTGCAGCACACACATTAAATAACCTTTGTAGGTTTTTTTGTTCATATCAATTTAACATATACCTTTGTACGATGCAATTTACTGCCAAGCAGATAAGCGAGTTTTTAAACGGTACCATTGATGGTGACCCTGATGTTGCTGTTACAGAACTTTCTAAGATAGAAGATGGGAAAAAGGGTTCATTATCCTTTCTGTCGAACCCTAAATATGAAAACTTTTTGTATTCTACTCAGGCTTCGGCTGTTATTGTATCTCAAGATTTTGCCCCAACACAAAAATACACCAGCACATTAATTCGTGTTGAAAACCCCTACAGTGCGTTTACCATTCTCTTAGATAAATATAACGAAGCGGTAAATGCCCAGGATAGCCAATCCGGCATAGATAAACAGGCTTATGTTCATCCAACGGCTCTAATTGGTAAAAATGTATTTATTGATGCCTTTGCCTATGTAGCAGAAAATGTAATTGTTGGCGACAATAGTAAAATCAACACGCAAACCTATATCGGTGCAAACAGTAAAATTGGTGAAAACTGTGTGTTTTTTCCAGGGGTAAAAATTTACCACAATTCGCAAATTGGCGATCGGGTAATTATTCATGCCAACACTGTAATTGGCAGCGATGGTTTTGGCTTTGCCCCACAAAAGGATGGCACATACAATAAAATCCCTCAAATTGGCAACGTAATCATTGAAGATGATGTAGAAATTGGTGCCAATACCACTATCGATCGGGCGACAATGGGGTCCAGCATCATCAAAAAAGGTGTAAAAATGGACAACCTCATTCAGGTGGCTCATAATGTCGAAATTGGCGAAAACACGGTTTTAGCCGCTCAATCTGGCATCTCCGGAAGCACCAAAATCGGCCCGAACAGCGTTATTGGCGGACAGGTAGGAATAGCTGGTCATTTAAGTCTGGCTAAAGGAACCCAAATTGGTGCCCAGGCCGGGATTAATTTCAATATTACAGAAGAAGACAAACAATGGCATGGCAGCCCCGCTCAGCCTTTACGCAACTGGATGCGTGCTTCGGTTATTTTTAAGCACCTTCCCGATGTAGAAAAAAGAATAAATGCACTCGAACAAGAATTGAAAAGGCTCACAGCTGAACTGGAAAAGAATACATTACACAATGAACGTTAGACAAAAAACGATTAAAAGAGAAATCTCTGCATCTGGAGTAGGTTTACACACGGGTGCAAATGTTACCCTTACCTTTTGCCCCGCACCAGAAAATCATGGCTTCAAATTTCAACGTACAGATTTAGATGGTCAGCCGATTATTGATGCTGATGCAGACAATGTTACCGATACTTCCAGAGGGACTACCATTACCCAAAATGGCGCCAGCGTAAGTACGGTTGAGCACGTTATGGCTTCTTTGATCGGTATGGATCTTGACAACGTTTTGATAAAATTGGATGGACCCGAAACCCCTATTATGGATGGGAGCTCAATCCAGTTCATAGATCTGTTAGAAGAAGCAGGTGCTGAAGAGCAAAATGCAGATCGGGAGTATTTCACTATTCCTCATAACATCACTTATACCGAAGCAGATAGAAAAGTAGAGATTGTTGCCATGCCTTTGGACGACTATCGTTTTACCTGCATGATTGATTATAACTCACCGGTATTAGGAAGCCAGCACGCTGGCATTAATACCATAGCAGAGTTTAAAAAAGAGATTGCCTCTTGCCGTACCTTCTGCTTTTTACACGAATTAGAATATCAGTTATCACATAACCTGATTAAAGGTGGCGATCTGAATAATGCAATTGTAATTGTTGATAAAGAAGTAACTAAAGATGAGCTGAACCACCTGGCCAAGCTTTTCAACCGTAAAGATATTGATGTTGCTCCTCAGGGAATCCTGAACAACATGGAGTTACGCTACCAAAACGAACCTGCCCGCCATAAACTATTGGATATGATTGGCGATTTGGCTTTGGTTGGTATGCACTTAAAAGGACACATTATGGCCGCACGTCCTGGTCACGCAGCTAACGTAGCTTTTGCTAAAAAAATCAAAGCTGCCATCAAAAAAGAAAAAAATAAGAAAGTGCAAAAGGTATACGACCCAAGTGCAAAACCAATTATGGATGTCGTGCAAATTATGGATATTTTACCCCATCGTCAGCCCTTCCTTTTTGTAGATAAAATCCTAGAACTATCTAAAAACCACGTGGTTGGCGTTAAAAACGTAACCATGAATGAGGAGTTTTTCAAAGGTCATTTCCCCGGTGCGCCGGTTTTTCCTGGTGTGATTCAAATTGAAGCCATGGCTCAGGTGGGGGGAATTTTGGTACTTTGTACGGTTCCGGATCCACAAAACTATTTAACCTATTTCTTAAAAATAGATAACGTACGCTTTAGGGCCCAGGTTTTACCGGGCGATACCATTGTTTTCCGCTGCGACCTGCTCGAGCCTATCAGAAGGGGAATTGCTCAAATGAAAGGCGTTGGAATGGTTGGCGAAAAAATTGTCGTAGAAGCCGAAATGATGGCACAAATCTCTAAAGTTAAACAACCAGAAACCGCTCAATAATGATACAACCATTAGCATATATACATCCACAGGCAAAAATTGCAGAAAATGTGGTCATCGAACCTTTTGTAGTAATCCACAAAGATGTAGTAATTGGTGAGGGAACATGGATCGGATCCAATGTAACCATCATGGATGGCGCAAGAATTGGCAAAAATTGCCGGATCTTTCCAGGAGCGGTAATCTCTGGAGAACCTCAGGATCTTAAATTTGCCGGAGAAGTTACCACTGCCGAAATTGGCGACAACACTACTATCCGCGAGTGTGTAACCATTAACCGGGGCACAAAAGATAAATGGAAAACCGTTATTGGAAGCAACTGCTTAATTCAGGCTTATTCGCACATCGCTCATGATTGTGAAGTAGGTAATAACTGTATTTTCTCTAACAGTACTACTTTGGCGGGCCACATCACCATTGGAAACAATGTGGTTTTAGCCGGTTTAGTAGCCATTCATCAATTTGTTAAAGTGGGTTCTTATGCTTTCGTAACTGGTGGTTCACTGGTTCGTAAAGACGTGCCTCCTTATGTTAAAGCCGCCCGCGAGCCCCTTTCTTATGCCGGAATCAATTCAGTTGGCTTACGCAGAAGAGGGTTTACAAACGAACAAATCGACGAGATTCAGGAAATTTACCGTGTACTCTTCGTAAAGCATAATAATGTAACTAAAGCACTTGACATGATCGAGGCCGAATTTAAACCAACGGAAATCCGTGATGAAATTGTAGATTTCATCCGCAACTCTAACCGCGGGGTAATGAAAGGCTTCGGAATGGGTAGCTAAGCTTACCCATGGTATAAATCATTCCATAACATGAGTACCCTAAGGCTGATCAGAACCCATTCAGACAATACCGATTTTAGAACATTGGTGGCTCTGTTGGATAAAGATTTAGCCATTAGAGATGGTGATGACCACACTTTTTATGCACAATTTAACAAAGTTGATGCTATTAAAGAAGTGGTTGTTGCCTACCTGCATGATATCCCGGTTGGATGCGGCGCCATAAAACCCTTTGCAGATCAAACTGTTGAAGTGAAAAGAATGTTCGTTCATCCCGACTACAGAAAGCAAGGCATTGCCGCACAGATACTCGGCGAACTGGAAACCTGGGCAAAGGCATTGGACCATACGCAATGCGTACTCGAAACGGGCAAAAAACAGCCAGAAGCCATCGCACTATATCAAAAAACAGGCTATCAGATTACGCCTAATTACGGGCAATACATCGGCGTTGAAAATAGTGTATGCATGTCAAAAGAATTAATTAAGAGCAGATAAGCACATGAGGATTAATTTAGCGGATGTTGGCAGGCGTTTTAATAAAGAATGGATTTTCAGAAACATCAGTACCGAGTTTGTTTCCGGAAATAGCTATGCGGTATTAGGGCCAAATGGCTCAGGTAAATCTACCTTACTCAGTATCCTAACAGGCAGCCTCAGCCCTTCAGAAGGGAACATAATTTTTTTTGAGGATAGAGAAATCCCGGTTGAAGATATCTATAAATATATTAGCCTGGCGGCACCATATCTCGAGCTCGTAGAAACCTTTACCCTCAGAGAGATTATCGACTTTCATTTTAAATTTAAACCCTTTGCAACAGGTGTAGATGCCAAAACGTTAATTTCGATATTAGGTTTGGAGAAATCGGCCAATAAGGAAATTAAGTACTTTTCTTCGGGGATGAAACAGCGAACGAAGCTTGCTTTGGCCTGCTGCGCCAATACACCAATCTTATTTTTAGACGAACCAACCAGCAATTTAGACGTTCAAGGGATTGATTGGTACCATGAATTGATCAAGAAATTTGCTAAAAATAAGCTAACCATAATTGGTTCAAATCAAATACACGAATATGACTTTTGCAACAATCAACTTCAAATAGCTGATTACAAATAAGTTACAACAATACAAAAAGGCAAAACTCCGAACCCTTTGTCATCTTAATGTATTAAAAATATTTTTTTAAATATTTATTTCCAGTTTCAATTATTCTTCTTACCTTTGCGGCACGAAAAAGGGGAACAAAAATTATTACTTTCTCTTTAAAGATTGATTAAAACTCTACTGCGGTAGATACAATATATACACCTGAAAAGGTAAAAGATTTTTTTCATAGTTTAGTTTGAGGTTTAGGTTGATTATGCCTTCGGAGTGGTTCCCGAAGGCATTTCTTTTTTACTGTTTTTCTTCTTTCCCCAGATCATTCTGGAGTTCTGCTCAACAAATGTTTTAAAAATAGTTTTTAACTTTGCATCCTTAATTAGCTAAAAGATTATAAGATAAAACATGGCAAAAGCATCAGAAGTGAAAACAGGAAATGTTCTTCGTTTTAACGGAGAATTGGTAAGCGTAGAAGAATTTTTACACCGTACCCCTGGTAACTTAAGGGCCTTTTATCAGGCCAAAATGAGAAACGTTAAAACAGGCAAATTGGTTGAATACCGTTTCCGTACCGATGAAGAGGTTACCATCTGCCGTGTCGAAACCAGCGATTATCAATACCTATATGAAGATGGTGATTTCTTAGTTGTAATGGATAACAATACTTTTGAGCAATACAATATCCCAAAATTACTCTTTGGTCCATCCATTAAATTCTTAAAAGAAGGTATGAATGTTGTAATTGCATTCGAAAGCGATGAGCCTATTATGGCACAAACACCAAATACAGTTGAACTGGAAATTACTTATACCGAACCTGCTGTTAAGGGCGATACCTCTACCAGTGCACTGAAATATGCTACTGTAGAAACGGGTGTAGAAATTAAAGTACCCATGTTTGTTAACCTGGGCGACAGGGTTAAAGTAGATACCCGTACCGGAGATTATATTGAAAGGGTAAAATAATATTGAAACTAAAGCAAAGCCTTCCGGCAAAACTGGAAGGCTTTTTTTTATTGAAACTGTTCTGTGCACCACGGAACATGAAATACTGGCACAATACATATTTGGAGATCCAGCCCCCTACTTTTTAAGGAGGGGCCGCGCAAGCCGGTCTAGTGGAGGTATAGTTTTTAGCGCCAGTCATGCGAGTTAATTACTAATCAGATAGCTGATGATTGAAACTGTTCCTTGAGCCACGGAAACAGGGGCATAAATTGGTCGTGTATTTTTATTAAAATAATTTTACCTTTGCCAAACCCAAAATCGGCGAGATAACCAAAAGCCGCTTTGATTATTATTATGGCAAAAGCATCAGATGTAAAAAACGGAAATATCTTACGCCTAAATGGCGAATTGGTTACCGTAGAAGAGTTTATCCACCGTACTCCAGGTAAAGGAGGCGCATTCTATGTTGGTAAACTACGTAACATAAAAACAGGTAAAATTGTAGAGGCTCGAATGAATACAGACGAGCAGGTAGAAATTTGCCGCGTTGAAACCAACGATTACCAATATCTTTATGAAGATGGCGATTATTTAGTCGTTATGGACAATGTAACTTACGAACAAATCAATGTAGAAAAGGCTTTGTTTGGCCCGGCAATCAGATTCCTTAAAGAAGGAATGAGCGTAATTGTATCGGTAGAAAGCGAAGAGCCGATTATGGCACAACTTCCTAATTTTACTGAATTAGAAGTTACTTATTCAGAACCTGCGGTTAAAGCAGATACCGCAACTAATGCACAAAAAAGTGCAACACTTGAGAATGGTGTGGAAATTAAAGTGCCTATGTTTGTAAATGTTGGCGACAAACTCAAAATTGATACCCGCACCGGTGAGTACGTGGAACGCGTAAAATAACCAGCATAAATGATGATGAATGAGCTGCAAACCCATTCGCTCATTCAACATTCCGTTATTCAATAAATAAAAAGCCTTTGATTCAATAACAAAGGCTTTTTGTTTTCGTATAAATGCTAAAAACAAGCCGAAGCATCACTTGTTGTTAAATAAACAATACTTACACTATGCTTAAAAATCAGATCAGGAAGGCTGCAACGCAGCAACGAAATTCGCTAACCAACGAGCAATATAAAGCTTCTTGCGAAGGCTTACTCCGTCAGTTTACGTTGCTGGGCTTCAATGGCGTCAAAACCATACATATCTTTCTTCCCATTACCGAGAAAAAAGAACCTGATACTTTTCCATTTATCGAATGGCTTAGGCAAAATCATCCCAATATAAAAATTATTGTTCCTAAAGCTGATTTTGAAACAGCCTTAATCACCAATCATGAATATCTGGGTCAGGGCGATCTAAAAAAAAGCATTTACAATATTCTTGAGCCAGAAAAAGGCAAAATACATGATGGTGAAATAGAGATGATCCTGGTGCCCCTTCTGGCTTTCGACCAGCAGGGATATCGCGTGGGATATGGCAAAGGCTTTTACGACCGCTTTCTGCAACCATTAAAAAATGCTCAAAAAATAGGTGTATCTTTGTTTCCTGCAATAGAGAAAATCGATGATATCCACGAAGATGATGTCCGTTTGGATCTATGCTTAACCCCAACTAACACTATAGCTTTTTAAAGATCATGGAAAAGGAAATCGTTATCAAAACAGAAAAACAATACGAAGACAACATGATTGCCCTATTTGAACTTCAGGAAAAAGAAGAATTGACCGATAGCGATAAAAAACTGATCGAGTTGATGTTAAAAGCAGGCGAAAAGTACGAGGCCGAGTATCTATAAGTTGTAATTAACGCTTTGGTTTTTAACAAAATCACTGATTAAATAAGCAATGAGTTTAGAAGTTAGCCTACTCACCCTGCCGTCCAGCATCCTGGTAGCACCTTCGCTGATATGCAAGTAGGCAAATTTATTCTCCGTAGTCAAAATCAATTTTCGAACATCGTTGGATGTAAACCCTGAAGGTGTTTCTGCACTCGAAAGCACGTTTTGAATACTATCCAGATCAATTTCCAAACCTATTGTCGTTCTGTCTTTCCAGGCAGCCCAAAAATTTTCGTTTTCCATCCCAGCCAAAATATCTTCAAAAAAAGCCGCATGTAAACGTTCGTCTCGCTCAATTCGTGATAAAATAGATTCGTTATTATAGCTCTGATGTAAACCATACATGAAATAATGACCCAAATATCCATCAGCTAAGGCATAACTAAATCCGTTACCACTGTGTCTGCCTTCCTGATCACGTAAATCAGCATGAGCGTCAACATTTAATACATCTATTGCTTTCTTTAACGCTACAGAAGTCCCTTTAATTATCGGATAGGCATTGTTATGTCCCCCTCCTATTATAATTGGGATTTTGCCCGTGGCTATAATCTTTTGAATAACCGGATAAACAAGGGCATCAATCTGGGCCACCTTATTCCTTAAGGCATTCAGGTCATCTGCCTGTGGTTCACTGATTTCAAAATGTCCCAGAACCAGTAAGTTTGTTCCAGTTAAAAATCGATTACTTTGAATATTCAGGAAAGCGGTTAAACTTGTTTTCCAGGCAGAAGATGCACCAGCAATCCCACCATTGGCCCGAACGCCGATATCTTCCGGAATACCTAAAAGCACAAACTTTGCTGGTGATAACGCTAAACTTTCTAATGCCTGAGATAATGAACCGGACTCGCTGCCAGGGCACAAACTTACCCTTTCGCCCAATTTTACCTCGCCATCTCGGCGGATAATAAGCGGGTCTATATCATTTTTTGCATATATCTTAAAGCGATCCATTATCATTCAGGATTTGTGTTTTGTTATTTTAGTTTGCAAGCAGTGCTCCAATAAAACGAGCAGCAATGCCTTAATGTTACAATTTACCTGATTTTTATTGCACCAGCTTATTGTTCGTGGAATTAAGAAACTCCTTATCCTTTGTTCAACATTAAGAAATTAGGATTGTTAAGATTTTCGCTTATCTATTTTAAACCTTATGCTTTTCTTCCTTCTCAAGCCAGCTCGAGTAAAACCGGACAATGATCAGAGTGCACTGCATCCGGAAGTATCTTAACATTTTTTAACCTTGCTTCCATTGGATGTGTTGCCAAATGATAATCGATTCGCCAGCCCAGGTTTTTACCCCTTGAGCCGGCCCTAAAACTCCACCAGGTATAGTGGTGCGGATCTTTATTAAAGTAGCGAAATGTATCAATAAAACCATTGTCTAAAAACAATTGCATCCATTCCCTTTCCTCTGGCAAAAAGCCTGATGAATTTGCATTAGATTTCGGATTGTGTATATCAATGGCGGTGTGGCAAATATTATAATCGCCACTAACAATCAAATTGGGGAATGTCAGCCTCAAATTGCCAATATAAACATCAAAGAAGCGCATAAATTCATATTTTTTCAACTGCCGTTCATCTCCGCTTGATCCCGAAGGCATATACAAACTCATTAAGGAGAAATCATCAAAATCTGCCCTTAAGATTCTGCCCTCCCGATCAATCCATTCCTCGCCACAGCCATATTCAACATGATTGGGTTTTATTTTTGTTAATATAGCCACTCCGCTATATCCCTTCTTTTCTGCAGGAAACCAGTAATGGTGATAGCCTAATTGTTCTATCAGCGCAATAATTTCCGGAATTTGAACAGGCAAGGCCTTAACTTCCTGCAAACAAACCATATCTGCCTGGGTTGCCTGTAACCAGCCAAAAAAATTCTTAGTACTCGCAGAGCGAATACCATTCACATTGTAAGAGATAATCTTCATTTCTAGTCCCCGCTTAAGATTTCATGATTAGTTTATCTTTAAACGATTGTTGAATAAGCCTCTTTTCGAGTTTTCTGATTTCCCGCTTCTTCAAAATGCTTATTTCCATTTTAACATCCTGCTTTGGCCGGTCGTTTTTATTGGTTTCAAATGCGGCAATCTTATCCACCAGCTCCAAACCTTCTACAACTTCTCCATAAACCGTATAGTTTCGATCCAAATGAGGTGTTCCACCTATTGTGGTGTAAACCTTACGTTGCCAGTCTGGAATTTTAAATTTAAGTCGCTTCGCTTCTAAACTGTTTAACTGTTCTTCGGTAAATACCTTTCCCTGAACCAGGTAAAACTGGCTTCCGCTAGATGCTTTGGCCGGATTAACCAGATCTCCTTCTCTTGCTGCCGCCAATACCCCTTTTTTGTGAAACAGGCTATCGTTAAATTCTGCGGGGATGGTATATTTTGGCCCACCCTCTCCCAGCAAGGAATCGGGCTTTGCATTTTTGGAATCGGGGTCACCTCCCTGAATCATAAAATCTTTAATTACCCGATGGAAAAGCGTACCATTATAGTATCCTTCTTTGGTTAGTTTTAAAAAATTATCGCGATGAAGTGGTGTTTCATTATAAAGCTTAACGATGCACTCCCCAAAGGCTGTTTTTATTCGTATATACTGATTTTTGGGTTTCCCGGCAAAGGCATTCAGCACCGAAAAGGTGCAGATAAATAAGATTAATTTCTTCATTTAACAGTGTTTGAGGCTAAATTAAGTTAAAAAATGAAATTCATTAAATAAATAGGCCTGTAATTCGATAATTTTTGCATTACCTTTGTAAAGATGAAACTCAGACAAAAAATAGCCCTTTCTTTAGCCGTGTTTTACGCGGTTAGTGTGATGGGTTTGGCCTTGAGTTTTCATTTCTGCGGTGGAAAATTAGCCAACGTTAAACTTTTCAGTAATGAGGTTTCCTGCAAATTCTGTAAGGAAATTCCTGCCGAAAAGAAAGATGATGGCTGCTGTAAAAATACGCAGCTCAATGTAAAAGTGAAGGATAGCCATCAAATTGAGGCTAAAACGGAACTTCCAAAGCTTTTTTCTATTCAGGTTTTCATTCATCCGCCTGTTGTAGATTTCGTTAAAGGAATCTTGCCGCAGCTATTCGGTAAAATCGAGAATAAGGCTCCGCCCTTATCTTCGCGAATATCACTGCACATTTTCAATTGCATTTTTAGAAATTAGGATCAACCAGGTTTAATTGCCAGAACTTGTTCTGCTTTTATTTTGGGTATGCGATTATCATGTATATCCATGGTTTCAATATTTAATTCTAATCTAAAAAATCATGAAAACTTTAAAAATATTCAGCATTCTAATGCTTTTCTTCGCCGTTAGTGTTTCGGCTCAAAAAATTACGACAGCAGATTTACAGGTAACAGGTTTAACTTGCTCAATGTGCTCAAATGCCACACAAAAATCATTACAAACCCTTGATTTTATCAGTTCTATAAAACCTGATCTAAACAAAAACATCTTTGTTTTAACATTCAAACAGGACAAAAACATCAACCTGGATTTAGTTCGCAAAAAAGTTCAGGATGCTGGTTTTTCAGTTGGTGGATTAACTGCAAACTTCAACTTTGATCAGGTTAAGGTAGATGATAAAGGCCAGGCTGTTGTTGATGGTACTGTATATCGTTTTGTTAATGCAAAAAATAAAACCCTTAACGGAACAGTTAAGGCCAGTGTAATAGATAAGGACTTTATTTCAGGATCCTCTTTCAAAAAACAGTCTGCTTCTGTTAAATCTGATGCGTATACAAACGGAACCGGAGTAGTGAATGGTAAGAAAACACGTATTTATCATTTAGTTATTTCTTAAGATGAAACGGATCATTGTATTGGTGCTGATCAGTTTCAGTACCTTTACCAAAGGCTTTGCACAAGAACTTTATGTTTTTACTGAGCCCGCGAGTAATATGCCTACCAAATCTATTGGAGTAAGGATTACAAATGAAGGCATGTTTAACAACCCTGATTTTGTAAGCAGGACCATTCCGGAAGTGATGTTTGGTTTTAATAAAAACCTGATGATGCATGCACAGGCCTTTCTTTCAGATATGGATGGAAAATATCGTTTAGAAGGTGGTAGTTTGTATGCCAAGTACCGGTTCCTTTCTTTAGATGAAGCTCAAAGTCATTTCAGAGCTGCTGCCTTCGGGAGAGTGAGCACCAGTAAACGTCCGACATATACCCATGACATCAATTTGGAAGGGGACAACAGCGGGATACAAGGTGGCTTAATCTTCACTCAGTTACTGCATAAACTTGCTCTTTCGAGTACTTTGGGTTATGCTCACGCTTTTGAAAATTTAGATAGACAACAGGCCGGCATGCCTCAGCCCCGCAATATGTTTTCTTATAGTTTATCTTCAGGTTATTTAGTATTGCCTGTGGTTTACAAAGATTACAAGCAACCCAATTTTAACGTTTACCTGGAATTATTGGGAAAAACAGATCCGGGCAGTGGCCAATCTTACTTAGATATTGCACCTGCTTTGCAAATGATCATTAACAGTACCACCAGAATTGATTTAGGATACCGTTTCCAGGCCGCCGGAAATATGGAAGGTCGTTACACCAAAAATATGTACCTGCTTAGAGCAGAATTTAATTTCTTTAATGTATTAAAATAGAAACCATGAAAAAAATATTAATGATTGTAGCTTTAATTGCTACCACACAAATCACATTTGCACAAAAAGCCAAAGTTGCACTCAACGATGTACTATCAGCATATTATGACGTAAAGAATGCCTTAGCGACAGATAAAATTGATCTTGCTGCAGAGAAGGTAAAGGTTTTTCAAGCTAAGGTTGAGGCTGTTCCACATGAAACATTACCTTCAGCGCAACACAATTTGTGGATGGAGCAATCGAAAATAATGAAGAGCAAAGCAAAAGAAATCGCAGCTTCAAAAGACCTCAAAGCACAGCGAAAATCATTTGAAGGTATTTCTTATGCGATGATTAAAACACTAAAAGCTACAAAATTTAACCAAAGCACGGTATATATTCAGCATTGTCCAATGGCTAAAGCCAGCTGGTTAAACGAAAAAGAGAATGTTGAAAATCCATATTATGGAAGCATGATGTTCGACTGTGGTGAGGTTGCTGAAACCATAAAAGGAAAATAATGAATCTGCATATTAAAAACATGGTATGCAACCGCTGTAAAATGGTGGTTAAAGCTGAGTTGGAAAAACTTGGCTTTAGCCCCGTTTCGGTAGAGCTTGGCGAAGTTTATCTGAAACAGGATATTTCTTCAGCCGACAAGGAAAAGATCGCAAGCGCACTTCAGCCCTTCGGTTTCGAACTGTTGGCCGATAGAAAAACACATCTTGCAGAGCAGGTAAAAACTGCTATCATCAATTTAGTGCATTATGCTACGGAACCGCTTAAAATAAACCTTTCAGCCTACTTAAGCGACCTTCTGAAACTCGAATACGCCAATTTAAGTGCTGTATTTTCTGAAGTAGAGGGCCAAACCATCGAGAAATACTTCATTGCTCAAAAAATAGAAAAAGCCAAGGAAATGCTCACCTATGGCGAACTAACCCTAAGCGAAATAGCCTACCAGCTTAATTACAGTAGCGTAGCGCATTTGTCTGCCCAATTCAAAAAAGTAATGGGCATTACACCATCTGCCTACAAAATGGCATCTAAAGATAGTCGTAAAACCCTTGACGAAATCTAGTGGGCAACCATATACAGTACCAGGCTTTTCTTACCATACATCAAGCTTGTAAAACCTTATGCTAACTAACTTTGTATCAATTAAAAAACTAATTGATATGAAAAAGTTATTTTTATTTTTGATCGCCACCTCCATGAGTGTGGCTTCATTCGCCCAAACAACCTGGAAAATTGATCCGATGCACTCCTTCGTGAATTTTTCTGTTAAGCACATGGGTATTTCATTTGTAGATGGCTCTTTCAAAAAATTTGATGGAAGGGTAAGCGCTTCCAAACCTGATCTTACAGACGCTAAAATAAGTTTTACTGTTGATGTGAATAGCATTACAACAGGAGTTGACATGCGCGATAATCATTTGAAAACAGATGATTTTTTCAACGCTGCCAGCTTTCCGGAAATGAAATTCGAAAGTACTTCATTTAAAAAAGCAGCAACTAAAACAGCAGGCAAAGCAACCAACAATTATATATTAACCGGTAAACTAACCATTCGCAATGTTACCAAAGAAGTAAAGTTCAATGTGGTATATGGCGGAACAGCTAAAGACCAGCAAGGAAATACAAAAGCTGGCTTTGGAGCAACCACAACCATTAATCGTTTGGATTATAATATTAAATATGATCCTGCCGGAGCAGGCGTAGCAAAAGATGTAGCCATCAGACTTAATCTTGAATTTGTTCAGGCAAAATAGTTTTACCATCCTCATTTCATCATGCAAAACTGAAATGAGGATCATTCCATACACATGTCAACATTATCACAATTCAGGCATTTCACTCAAAATCTGCCCAAAACTGATTTAATGCCCGCCATTTTTATTGGTCATGGATCACCAATGAACGGCATTGAGCACAATGAGTTTAGTCAAAGCTGGGCAGATTTAGCGCAAAACATTCCCGTCCCTCAGGCAGTTCTTGTAATATCTGCCCATTGGTATACGCACGGAACCTTTGTTACAGCGATGGACTTCCCCGGTACTATCCACGATTTCGGGGGTTTTCCGCAGGCGCTGTTTGATGTTCAATACCCTGCTCCCGGAGCTCCTGCACTAGCGGCAGAAATTCCTTCATTGGTTCATTCTGCATCTGTAGGACTAGATCACGATTGGGGCCTAGACCATGGCACATGGACAATTGTGAGGCATATGTATCCCCAGGCCAATATCCCGGTGCTGCAATTGAGCATTGATTATACCCAATCACCCGAAAGGCACTACGAGATTGCAAAAGAGATTTATGCCTTACGTAAAAAAGGGGTTCTGGTGCTGGGCAGTGGCAATATGGTCCACAACTTACGGATGCTGAGTTGGGAAATGATCAATGGCGGTGGTTATGACTGGGCCATTGAAATGAACAACAAATTTAAGAACCTCATTGCCAATGGTGATCACAAAGCATTAATCCAATACCGCAATTTAGGAAAGGAAGCCATGTTGGCCATCCCTACCCCCGAACACTACCTACCTTTAATTTATACACTTGCTATGAAAGCCGGGCAGGAAGAAGTTTCATTCTTTAATGATAAAGCTGTGGGTGGATCTTTAACCATGACCTCGGTTATAATCAGTTAGCACTACTGCAGAACACTTAAATTTTATAAAACTTTATGGTTATTCTGTAAGCCTTTTGATATTGGAGGAGGTAAATTTGAATAAAAATTTTTATCATGACACATACCTATCAACTTACAGGAATGACCTGTGGTGGTTGCGAAAATAAAGTAAAAAACAACCTCCTCATATTACCGGAAGTAACCGGCGTAGAAGTTTCCAAAGACAGCCAGTCGGCCACCATAAGCATGGATAAACACATTAGCTTAAGCACGCTGCAAGACGCTTTGGGTGGCAAAGACAGTAAATATCAGATTTCAGCAGCAAATCATCATGAGGCGGTTGAAGAAGCCAGGCCCTGGGCTGAAACCTACAAACCGATTTTGTTAATATTTGGCTATGTATCTGCTCTTGGATTGCTCCTGGCATGGAATGGAAACAGCATAAACCTCATGGTTTTTATGCGCATTTTCATGGCAGGTTTTTTCCTCACCTTCTCTTTCTTCAAAATGCTTAACCTAAAAGCCTTCGCAGAAAGCTATGCCATGTACGATATTGTTGCGAAGAAATTTAGTGCCTGGGGCTATATTTATGCATTCATAGAACTCGGTTTAGGTCTTTCTTTTGCCTTAAATCTTGCCCCTACAACAGTAAACTGGATAACTTTAATCGTTATGACAGTAAGTATTCTGGGGGTGCTAGAGAGTGTACTCAACAAGAAAAAGATTCAATGCGCATGTCTTGGGGCCGTTTTTAATTTGCCAATGAGTACGGTAACAATCGTTGAAGATGCGATTATGATTTTAATGAGTGCCGGAATGTTAATACTGATGTAGTTATTTGCGGGTATATTGAAATTTAGACTGTCGTTTTTGACCCTTGATCATGCCCTCTATCCAGGCCAGCAACTGTTTCTTTCCTTGATTTTGGTAAACAATTTGTTGTGGAAAATCATGGTTAAGGTTCTCAAAAACGTATGTCTTGTTGGTTGTAGATATCAGCCTAAAACAAATTTCCTTTCCTTCATTCTGACCTGTAACCGTAGAGCAATAAAAAACGGATTCATTGATCTTTTTAATCACCAGGGATTCTGTTAGCGTACTGTCTCCCTTGTCATTAATCCGATAACTCTTTCCGCTTAAACTTTGATCTGTATTACGAACCCATTGTTCAACAATTTTACCCTTGGTCCCTGGCATCTCCCAACTTCCCAACAAAAAAGAGAACAATTTATCCGGACTTTTCTGCGCGAAAACCCCTGAATTGCTAACCAGTAACAGTAAAACAATAAAGCCAAAATTAACCCTTTTCATTTTTTATTGCATTAGTAATGTGTGCCAAATGGTGTTTACCATGCCAGGCATAAGAGCCCAGCATATAAGCCAGTGTTAGTTCCTTTCCTACAGCAGGATGAATATATTTTCTTCGGTAATCTTCGGGTTTTAGTGTGCTGAGAAAAATAACCCATCGGTGATGCAGGCTGGTTAATAAATCTACAGACATTTTAATATTTCCATATTTGGCTTCATCTGTTTCAGCCCATAGCTGTTCCTCATATGGGCGAATTACCGGAACCTCCTCCGTTATGGCCAGCTTAAATCTGATGTATGCATTCATGTGGCTATCCGGGAGGTGATGAATTACCTGTCGCAAGGTCCAGCCTCCGGGTCTATAGCATTGATCCAGGTCTTCACGAGTCAGACCTTCTGTGGCAGCCTTAATCTGATTGGGCAATGCATCTATATCCTCAACCCAGGCTTTAATCTGTGCTTCATCCACAACATCCGGCATATCAAATTTTCCTATAGGATACTGAAGCGCTTCTATATTCATTTGGTTTAGTTTGGCTTATCTATAGTAAAAATAACAAAATCTATCAGAGAATTCTTTCTAACCACTTTAACAACCCTGTTTTTTTCTCATAAGGTGGGTAAATCAACCGCGTAAGCCCCCATTTCGATTGAAACACGACTGCCCGCTCATGTGAAAAGCTTTTAAAGCCAAAAAAACCATGGCAGCTTCCTGTACCGCTTGAGCCAACACCACCAAAAGGCAGATTAGGATTGCTGATGTGGACCAGAATATCATTAACACAAGTACCACCCGCAGTGGTTTCCTCAATAATTTTATGTTGATTTCTGGTGTTATTGGAGAAGATATATAAGGCTAAGGCTTTATCTTTTCTATTCACGAAGGCAATGGCTTCTTCTATGCCTGTATAGCTGAGAACAGGTAAAATAGGGCCGAAGATTTCTTCACTCATGATGGGATTCCCGGCATTAACAGCGGTTAACAACGTCGGATAAAAGGTTTGACTGTCCTCCTCCAGCTGTCCTCCCCATACCAGTTTTCCTCCCTGAAGCTTCGCCTCATCCAATAAGTGCCTAAGCCTTTCAAAATGCTTTTGATTAATAATCTTTGCATACACCGCCAAATTCAGCTTCCCTTCATCAAAAAATAACCGCTCTACCGCAGCCTTATAATGAAATACAAATTCCTGCTCAAGGGATGCTTCAATGAGTACATAATCCGGAGCAATACAGGTTTGCCCCGCATTAACCAATTTACCCCAGGCTATTTTCTCTGCTGTTTTTTGAATATTAGCGGTAGCATCCACAATAGCCGGAGATTTTCCGCCCAATTCTAATGTTACTGAACTCAGGTGCTTTGCTGCCGCCTCCATTACCAACTTCCCTACCGCAGTACTTCCCGTAAAAAATATATGATCGAAAGGCAGGCTTAACAAGGCTGTAGAAACTTCAACATCCCCGGTAATACAGGCTATTTCTTTGGGATCAAATGTTTCTGTGATTACCTTATGCAAGATGTTCGCTGTATTTGAGCTCAGTTCCGAAGGCTTGAGGATGGCACAATTGCCTGCCGCAATAGCAGAAACCAACGGACTCATGGTTAGTTGAAACGGATAATTCCAGGGGGCTATGATCAGGCAAACGCCTTTTGGTTCATAAAAAATCTTATTGCTGGAGAAAAGATTACTCAAAGTGCGGTTCACAGACTTAGGCCTCATCCAACCCTTTAGCTTCTTAATGGCATGGTTAATTTCAGCATAAACAAACAATACTTCTGTCGCAGCACTTTCAAATCTGCTCTTACGCAAATCGGTTTGTAAGGCTTCAAAAATTTCATTCTCATGCGCTTTTATGGCCTGCTTTAACCGTGTGAGCTTCGCAATACGTGAGCTTGCGTTGGTGCTCCGAAGTTTAAATTTGTATTGTTGCTGTTCAGTAAATACCGCTTTTATTTTTTCATCCATACTTGAAGTCCAGGTTTTCAACTAAATTTAGTTAAAATGTATTCATTTCATTAAAAATTCATTCATTTAAAGCATATTGCAGTTAATTTTAAAGGTCACAAATGAAGAAATTGTTTTTTGTTTTCGCATTCTTAATTCCGCTGATTACTCATGCACAAACTACAAAAACAGATGTATTAGTAATTGGAAATGGAAATGCCGCTTTTGCCGCGGGTGTTCAAGCATCCATATCGGGCGTTAATACGATCGTTTTAACACAATCAGACGGTTTTAAATTAAGTGATCTGCTAAAACAGGATTCTACAGAAGTGATTAAATCCTTTAAAAAAAGAGCACGCAAGTCCTTAAACATTAAAGACAATGCGGTACTACCCGAAATCACGAATCAAATTGCAAATGCAGTGATTAAAAAATGGTCTGATAGCGCTAAGCTTTTTAAGGTCATTAACAATATGCCATTCTATGAAATTAAACGCTCAGGAAGTGGCTGGGAAGCCAAACTCACCAGAGATAAAAGCATAAAAGCGAAAGTATTGGTCTTGGTAGATAATCCCGAAAAGGTTTTAACTGCACTGAAACTGAACGAACTGAAACCGGCAAAAGAAACTGCGTTAAACTATAATGAAACTACCTATCGGACCTCAATTTCAGGACAGGGCAATCCAAATGCACATTTTTTATCCCTCTATAGCTTACTTATTCCTAACCAGGATAATATTTTATTTATTAATTCCGGACAATTTGAAATTGGACAGGCAACGGGAGCAACAGCAGCCTTCGCCGCGTTTTACGGTAAGAAAACAAGCGAGTCTAACCTGAAAGCTATACAGGGTGAGCTTTTAAACTATAAACTTTCGCTCAT
The DNA here is from genome assembly GCF_965279535.1 of Pedobacter sp. Classification (NCBI taxonomy): domain Bacteria; kingdom Pseudomonadati; phylum Bacteroidota; class Sphingobacteriia; order Sphingobacteriales; family Sphingobacteriaceae; genus Pedobacter; species Pedobacter sp. The sequence continues at coordinate 3,130,659 of NZ_OZ257244.1, read as the reverse complement.
GCCTTTTGATGACGTTAAAGTTGCCGATTCGAATTGGCTGGCCATTCAAAAAGTAGGCATCACCGGCATAATAAAGGCAGAATTAAATACTGGAAAGGCTTCGTTTAATCCAGAAAAAGAAATCACTTATAATGAAGTTAAACAACCCATAAAAGATTATTATTATAAGGCACAAATCTGGTTCGATGACCATAAAGACGTACCCTTAAATTTGGAGCACACCATATCATTGGTTTCTTATGTGGGTAACAAAGCTGTTGATGCCACTAAAACTGAAATCGAAAAGAAATGGACAAAATCCTATCGCTTTAAATCCAGGTTTGATTTGAAAAAAAATTTAAGCAGGCGGGAGTTTGCCGTGATCATTAATGATTACCTCAAACCCTTTGATTCTATTACCGTGGATAAAACAGGCCGGGTAATCCGCTAAGACTTAGTCTTGAGTCGGGGGTTCAAAGTCGTAAGTCAATTGTAAATTTTCAATCTTATCCCCTGATTTATCACGTTACTTGATGCTAACATTTTGATACTTTTATGCCATTAAACAATTCAACAGTTTAACAATGAAGCCTCTTCCTTTGTTCTTTATTCCAATCTTGATTCTCATTACCAGATACTAAAAACAAACCCTATGAAAAAACATTTACTTTTCTTTCTTCTTTGCTCAGGCCAATGTGTATTTGCTCAATTGGCTCCATTAACTGTAGAAAAGATTATGCGGGATCCCAAATGGATGGGCGTTTCTCCATCAAACTACCACTGGTCTGCAGATAGTAAAACTCTTTTTTTTAATTGGAACCCCGAGAAAAAAGCGAAGGATGAGTTGTTTAAAATTAGCACCTCTTCCACCAAAATACTAAAGGCCCTTGAAAAGGAGGATGAGAAAAATCCCAACCAAAACTACATTTACAATGGCGATAATACACTGGGCTTGTTCGAAAGGAATGGAGATATCTTTCTTCGGGATTTCAAAAGCAATAAAGAAAGGCGCCTAACCAATACGCAAGAGCGTGAAAGCAATCCCATATTCTTAACAGATGGAAGTATTGCCTATCAAAAAGAAGATAATCTCTATACCCTTAACTTAAAAACTGCAGAAACCAAACAGCTCAGTAACTTTGTTAAAGGGAAAAAACCATTAAAAACCGATGTTAAAGCCGGTACAGAGCAAGACAACTGGCTCAAGACAGAACAAACAGCCCTTTTTGATATCATCAAGAAAAGAAATGCGGAAGCAAAAAGCACCTCTGGCAGCGGACGAGGGAGACGAAGTGCTGTGGAAGGCAAAAGCCTGAAAGAAATTTATACGGAAGATAAGTTTTTAAGTAATGTAGTGATCAGTCCGAATGGGCGTTTTATCACCTATAAACTCACAACTGCTGCCCAAAACAACCACAATACCATTGTACCTAACTATGTTACGGCTTCGGGATATACAGAAGATATTCCGGCCAGAACGAAGGTTGGCGAAAACGAAAGCAGCGCACAAAACTTCATCTTCGATACACAGCGCGATACTGTTTACGCTATACAAACCACAACAATACAAGGGATCAAAGACCTACCCGATTACTTAAAACATTACCCCAAAGAGCAGGAAGCTCTTCTAAAGAAAAATGAAGACCGAAATGTAAATCTATACGGCCCGATATGGAATGAGAAAGCTACAAAGGGTGTTATGGTAGCTATTAGTACCGACAATAAGGATCGCTGGATATTGGAACTTGATGCTTTAAACGGAAAATTTAACCTCATAGATCGTCAAAGAGATGAAGCCTGGGTCGGTGGCCCTGGCATTGGCGGTTACTATGCAGGAAATCTGGGCTGGATTGACGATAACCACCTGTATTTCCAAAGTGAGGCCTCAGGATATTCTCACCTTTATGTAGCAGATATCATTAGCGGAGAAAAAAAACAACTTACCTCAGGGAAATGGGAAGTACAAAGCCTCAAACTATCCAGAGATAAGAAATCATTTTATATTACAGGTAACAAGGAGCATCCCGGGATTACCAATTTATTTAAAATCGGTGTAAATGGCGGTGATCTTATTCAGATTACCTCGATGAAAGGTTTAAATGAAATCACCCTTTCTCCTGATGAGAAATGGATCGCCATCAACTACTCTTACCTGAACAAACCCTGGGAACTTTACCTCCAGGCCAATACACCCAAATCAAAAGCGATTAAAATTACCCAATCCACCAGCAGTGAATTCAATTCCTATGCCTGGAGACAGCCCGACATGATCAGTTTCAAAAATCGTTACGGTGCAGATGTTTACGCAAGGGTTTATAAATCAGACAATCCGCACCCCAACCATCCTGGGGTAGTTTTTGTACACGGAGCAGGCTATCTGCAAAACATCCATTTCGGCTGGAGCCAGTATTTTCGGGAGTATATGTTTAACAATTTACTGGCAGATAATGGATATACAGTTATTGATATCGACTACACGGCCAGCTCAGGTTATGGCCGCGATCACCGGACAGGCATTTATCGCCACATGGGCGGGAAAGATTTAACCGATCAGGTAGATGGCGTTAAAGTTTTAGTAGAAAAGTATGCCGTTAACCCTAAAAATGTAGGCATTTACGGTGGCTCTTATGGAGGTTTTATGACCCTAATGGCCATGTTTAATGAACCTGAAGTTTTTACAAGCGGCGCAGCATTAAGGTCTGTTACCGACTGGGCACATTACAATCATGGCTATACATCAAACATTTTAAACGAACCCTTTAATGATCCCATTGCCTACAAAAAGAGCTCACCGATTTATTTCGCAGACAAGCTAAAAGGCAACTTGCTCATGGCGCATGGGATGGTGGATGTAAATGTTCATTTTCAGGATATCGTACGTATCACACAAAGATTTATAGAGCTAGGCAAAAACAACTGGGAACTTGCCGTTTACCCGGTAGAAGATCATGGTTTTGTAGAGCCCAGCAGCTGGACAGACGAATATAAAAGAATATTGAAATTGTATGAAAATACACTGAAAAAATAATTTTCTGATCCCTGGTCCGTGACTCCCGGACCAGTAAAATTCTTTAAACAACCACATGCTGAATCTTGGGTATGAGCAATAGATCTTCCTTATACATTTTAACAACATTATAGTTTTTAACTATAACACTATCAATAATAGTGATCAATAATTCGGTTTTTAGGTTTGATTAACCCCCTCCTAAGCCTTACCTTTGTGCCACAAATTAAAAGAAAAAACAATTATGGCTATAGTAGGTAAAAAATTCCCGAGTGTTAGTATTGATGCAATGTCAGACATGGGTGATGACTTGAAAATCAATGTATTTGAAGAAGCAGTTAGCAAAAACAAAAAAGTATTATTGTTCTGGTATCCTAAAGATTTCACTTTTGTTTGCCCTACAGAATTACACGCATTCCAGGCTGCTCTTCCTGAGTTTGAGCAAAGAAATACCATCGTAATTGGCGCATCATGTGATACAAATGAAGTTCACTTTGCCTGGTTAAACACACCTAAAGACAATGGCGGTATTGAAGGTGTTACTTATCCGATTTTAGCAGATACACACAGACAATTATCTGGCATCTTAGATATTTTAGATCAGGAAGTTAACTATGATGAAGAAGGAAACGAATCTTTCTCTGGTTCAAATGTTTCTTTCAGAGCAACCTATTTAATCGACGAAACGGGTAAAGTTTTCCACGAAAGTGTAAACGATATGCCTGTTGGTAGAAACGTTAAAGAATATTTACGTTTAATCGATGCTTATGCACACGTTCAAAAACATGGTGAGGTTTGTCCTGCAAACTGGGAAGAAGGTAAAGAAGCAATGAACGCTAACAGAACTGGTGTTGCTGAATATTTAGCAGCCAACTAATTAAACAAAACGTTATGTTTTTAGAATTAACAGAAGATAATCTTCAACAATATTTGGCCGATAACAGTAAGGTGATGGTTCAGTATGCTGCATCATGGTGTGGAAACTGCAGAATCATGAAACCGAAGTTTAAAAAACTGGCCTCAGAAAACGAAGATGTTGCTTTCTTAATTGTTGATGCTGAAAAACTTCCAAACTCACGCAAATTCGCAAACGTTGATAACTTACCAACCTTTGCCGCTTTTGAAGGTGGTGCTTTGGTAGATCAGGTTCAGACCAACAAACAAGAAGGTTTAATTGAACTTTTTAACAAGATAAAGTAATGAAAATTCCAGTTATCAGACAGTTTTTCCAAACCACAACGCCTGAGCAGCTTGAAGCCACTTTAGAAGTATTAGAAGCTTTTTGTGAATTTAGAGGTGTTAGTGAAACCGACGTTGATGTTGCTGGAGAAATGATTACCAATATCTGCGGAGCACTTGAAGTTCACCAACTGGTGAAAGATGGTACTCCCGAGCGCGATGCACTAAATGCTTTTGGGCAACGCGTTATGGGCTCTATTGATAGATAATAATATCATCCCGTTTTTTATATCGGCCCCCTCGCAAATTAATTTTGTGAGGGGGTTTTGTTTGTAATAACAAATTAGCGTTGCGAAACCGAGTCGATGCCCGCCCCATTCGTTTTGCTGTGGAAAGTAACAAAAAAAAGGTCTGTGAGCCACAGACCTCGGTTTATTGAATTATTTTTTGATTCAGTTAAACAATTAAACTTTCTACGCCAAATTCCTCCCTGCATTCACAATACCGAATACCGTTCTAACTGAAAGTTTTTCGAGCGCCTTCTGGTCGGTAGCATTTTGATCATGCTGAAGTTTTTCTAAGGCGAAATGCTGAATCAACACCAAAGGAAGGATAATTCGTTCTCTGGTGGCAATAGATCGTTTGTCTACAGGGTAATTAGCCATTAGGGTTGACTGTCCTGATAGTTTTAAGAGCATCTCCTTCGTTAATTCGAATTCATTGTGCAGTTGAGTCCAAAAAGAGCCGAACTCCTTGTCTGCCGCTAAATGGGCCGTAATCGCAAAGTCCGATTTACTCATGCTCATCATGCAGTTATCTACAATGGTCTTTAAATAATCTGAGTCTTCATAAACTTTAACAACCTTATCCCAGTTACCGGCCTTTTCCTGATTCTTCATAGCGGTACCCATTCCATAATAACCAGGTACATTTTGTTTCAACATACTCCATGCGGTTACGAAGCTAATGGCGCGTAAATCTTCCAGTTTCATTTCCCCACCACCATTTCTTTTTACCGGGCGACTACTGATATTGGCTTGAGATAACAATTTCAAAGGAGATAGTTTTTCCAGGTAACTTACAAATAGCGGATGTTCACGCAAGTCGACGAACGCTTTATAACCATCTTCAGCCATTTCATCCAGCAATGCTTTATTTTCAGGATCTAAAAGGATATTGTGTTTCTCCTTTAAGCCCGAAGTAATACCAGCGTTAATCAGTTGTTCAATGTTAAATTCAGCGCTTTCTACTGATCCGTACTGGGAGCTGATGGTTTGTCCTTGTACCGTTAACTGAATGTTTTTGTTAGCAATTTCTTTACCCATTGAGGCATAGAAACGGTGTGTTTTGCCACCCCCACGTGCTGGTGGTCCTCCACGACCATCAAAAAATGCCAGTTGAATATTGTGTTTAGCAGCCACAGCCGATAACGAAGTTTTACCGTTAAAGATAGACCAGTTGGCCATTAAATAGCCCCCATCTTTGGTGCTATCAGAATAGCCCAACATAATATCCTGCTTGTTTCCTCTGCTGGCAAGGTGTGCTTTATAAAATGGATTGCTGTATAAGGTATCCATAATTTCGGCCGCACCTTTTAGGTCGTTAACGGTTTCAAATAACGGAACAAAATCTATGGTCAGCGAATCCTTGCTCCAGCCGTTCCATAAAAATAACTCCATTAGTTGGAGAATATCGCTTGCCTGCTGGCAGTTGCTGATAATAAAACGATGACAAGCTCTTTCGCCGTTTCGCTTCTGGATACCTTTAATTTCATTTATCGTTTCAATGGTATCTTTAGTGAGTTCATCGGGCGCTGAAGCAAAATTAATCGAAGCTTCTTTAAAGGAAATGTGTTTTAACTTTTCAGCTTCCGAAAGCTTATCATAATCTGCGGGATACAAAGAAGAGATTGGCTTATTCTGGCGACAGAACGCATGTACTTTTCTCAATACCCTGCTATCCTGGCGGATATCCAATGAAGCGAAGTAATTGCCATACAGCTCTATTTTACGGATCAGGTCGTTTACCAGATCCACAAATAAACCTTCATGTTCGGCAAGTAGTGTATCTTTAATTTTATTTAAGCCTTCTTTAAGTTCAACAGAGATATCCTTAATTTCAATGCTTTGATCAAATGCGTTAGCATAAAGCACGTCGTTAAGCTTAGCAATGTTCTCCTCTACCCCTCTAAAGGTGATTCTGCGTTTTATTACCCTGAAATCACGGTAGTAGCAACGGAATAAAATCTGTCTGAGCATTTTAGATACTTCAACAGTAGTATCTGAGTGGATATTTGGGTTACCATCCCTGTCTCCGCCCGGCCAGAAACCTAATTCTAGGATTTTTTTGGTTTCCAGGTTATACTCATCTAAATTCTGATCAATTTCTTCCTGGATATTTGCCGCAGCAAAGTAGAATACATTTTCTAAAAACCAGGTTAGGTTTAGTGCTTCATCTACTGGTGTTGGCGATTTTTTATTAAAGAAAGGTGTTTTACCCAGCTGTTGCAACAGCGAGTTGATAGAGGTAATATCGTTCTCTTTAATTGCCTGGGTTAAATCGGTAATGATAGCCAATACATTACCCGGATAAAATTGAGTTGGATGGGCAGTTAAAACCAGGCGCAGAGATAAATCATCTATCAATCGCTCAATTTTGGATAGCATTGTTTTGTTATCCGCATTCTTTTTCAGGATAAAAGCCAAAGTGCTCTGCTCATCTGTGGTATTTAATTTGGTAAAAGAAGCATCTTCAACTGCATCAAAAAGCACAACCTGGCGCTCTATGTACTGAATAAAGCGAAAGAGCAGATCAACAATATCCTTTCTATCGGTGTAGCTGGTGTATTTGGCAAAAAATTCCTCAATTACCTGAGCAGGCTTTTGACCTTGCTTTATCCCCTCTTCGCAGCTCTTAAAAAACAATGGCAGTAATGTTCCGGTATCCTTAATCTTGTAAAAAGGAAGGGTAAGAAACAGACTATTAAAGAGTTCGAATTTGGAGATAACCTCGTTGTTGAAAACAGATTCTCGTTGTGTAGTTAACCGAAGTTTTGGCATGGTTTAAGCAATAGTTTTGTAGTCTGTAATACTACAAAAAATGCGTAAACAATTAAAATTCTTAGGCTTACAATTTGGAAAATTGTAGAATAAATTTTAATTTTAAAATCTTATTTGGCTACCATGTAGCTAAATAAGAACATTTGCAATGTTTAAGGGCATTGCATTGATTGTTAATTTTTTGGGTTAAAACGGCCGATCTAATAAAATAGACCGGCCGTTTTGTTTTTTATCAACATTTTGGCTGTTTTTTTGCCAAAATTAGTGCACATCGGCAGGAATGTTTGCGTTTTTCTTAAACTTTTGAAGATAAAGTAGCGGGATTGAAAACAACATAATCAAGCCGGCAACCCAGTATGCATCATCATAAGTAAGCAGCATGGTTTGTCGGGTAATTAAACCCTCCATTGCTTTAAATGCCATTACCTTGGCATCGATAAAATTCTGCCCTTTGGCCATGAAACCTTTTACCAGTATATCGAATCTTTCGGTAAATGCCGGATTATATTCGTTAACGTTCGTTAAAAGATTACTTCTGTGAAAACCTTGACGAACATGGATTAAGGTTGTTAAAGCGGCAATACCAAATGAGCCTCCCAATTGACGCATCATGTTGTTCAAACCAGATCCCTGACCAATTTCGGGCCCCTTCAGATCCTGAATTGCCAATGTGGTTAATGGAACGAATAGTAGCGCCATACCTACACCTCTAATCATTAATGGCAGGAAAAAATCTCCTGTTCCGGATTGCAGGGTCGAATTACTTAACATCCAACAGAAAACGAAGAACAAGATCATCCCACCTGTAGCCATAAATTGTGCCGGCACTCCTTTTTTAAGCATGATTCCAATAAAAGGCATCATTACAATGGTACATAAACCCCCGGGAAACAATAGCTCACCGGTTTGTAATGGAGAGAAACCGAGCAAATTCTGACAGAATACCGGGAATACAAACACCGAACCATATAGTCCAAACCCCAATACAAATGAGGTAAACATCCCAACGGAGAAGCTTCGGTGCCTCATAATTTTAAAGTTAACGATGGGGTGATCAGTGGTCGTTTCTCGCCAGATGAATAACAATAACCCTATTACAGATGCTGCACCCAAAGCGGTGATATATGGTGTTGCGAACCAATCTTCGCTCTCCCCTTTTTCTAACACGGTTTGCAAACTGCCTACTGCAATCGCCAATAATGCGATCCCCCACCAATCTACCGGCTGGCCTTTCCCCTCTTTCGGGGTGGCCTTCACAAAGGTGTAAGTACAGTAGGCCGCGAGTATTCCGACGGGAATATTTACGTAGAAAATCCAAGGCCATGAGCTGATATCCAAAATATAACCACCAATGGTTGGCCCAACGGTTGGTCCCACAACTGCTCCTAAACCAAATAAAGCGGTGGCAATTCCCACGTCTTCTCTCGGCCAGGTTTCAATTAAAATTGCCTGTGCTGTAGAAATCAAACCACCCCCGGCTAATCCCTGGATAATACGGAAAAGCACCAGCTCGTTTAAGGAAGTAGCGTTTCCACATAGGAAGGAAACCAGCGTAAAAACAATAATAGAGGTAAGGAAATAATTTTTTCTGCCAAATCGGTTACCTAACCAACCTGACATGGGCAATACGATAACGTTGGCTACCGCATAGCCGGTAGAAAGCCAGGCCACATCTTCCAATGTTGCGCCCAGGTTTCCCTGTATTTGTGGGATAGCTACGTTTACGATGGTGGTATCAATCAGCTCCAATAAAGATGCTGTGATCACCGTAAAAGTAATAACCCACTTTTTTAAACCTACTTCGGCCATTTTGTTTGTTATTTAGTAGAAACTGATGCTTTAACACTCATTCCCGGGCGTAATTTAGCTAGCAGCTCTTTTGATGGATGTATTTTGATTTTTACCGGAACACGTTGAACAACTTTAACAAAGTTACCGGTAGCATTATCCGGAGGCAATAAAGATCCTTTTGCACCAGTTATTGGGGCAAAGTTGTATACTTCACCTTCTATTTTCTGATCTGGATAAGCATCTACTTCGATTTCTACTTTTGATCCTTCTTTGATTTTCTCTAACTGCGTTTCTTTAAAGTTAGCCGTTACGTAAATACTTCCATCGTTAACAATAGAAAATAATGATTGCCCGGCCTGAACCAACTGGCCTTTTTGAACGTTCTTTTTAGATACAATACCCGATGTTGGTGCTTTAATTTCGGTATATGAAAGTTGAAGTTTCGCAAAATCGATATCACTTTGACGTTGGCTGATCACATTACTGCTTACCGCTAATTGAGATTGTGTGGTACCTACCTGTTTAACCGCAGCATTGTATTGATCTAAAGCAGCCTGATAAGCGGCCTGAGCAGATTCTTTTGCTGCCTTTGCCTGGTCAAAAGCCTGTTGCGTAATTGATCCGTCTTTTACCAGATTCGCATAACGATCATAATCTTTTTGGGTTAAATTCAATTTTACACGTGCAGCTTCAACGTTAGCTTTTGCGGTGCTCGTATTGGCTTGAGTAGCAATAATTTGCGACTGTGCTACGCCTACACCTGCACTTGCTCCTTTTTGTCCGGATTCTGCCTGTTCCAACTTCACTTTAAAATCCTGATCATCCAGTTTCACCAATACTTGTCCTTCCTCCACATGCGTGTTCTCTTCGAAACTGATGCTTTGAACATATCCGCTTACACGAGCAACAACAGGGCTAATGTCTCCATCAATCTGGGCATCATCTGTATCCACGTGCTTACTGTAATAATTCCACTCTGTGATACCGAAAACGGCACCAATTACTAGTAAAACGCCTAAAATGATAGGTACTACTATATTTTTCTTTTTCTTTTCAGTTGTCATTGCTGTATTTATTGCGTTATTTTTCCTGTTGATTTTAATAGGGTATAGTAAGCTAAACCTGCATCAGCTTTAGCTATTTCTAAATTAATTTTTGCCTGGTAAAGCAGGGTTTCGGCATCGATACGATCGGTAACAGATGCTACATTGTTCTTGTATTTTGAAGCCAGTAATTTATCGTTTTCTGTAGCCTGAGCAATTGAAGTTTCTAAAACTTTGATCTTGCTGATGGCTACCTGGTAGTTTTGATAATTTTTATTGATATCGGTTTTTACCTGATCAGATAAAATATCTTTCTGAAGGGTAATTTCTTTTTGCTGGATCTTTGCTTCAGTTACCTTGTTTTTATTGGTCCAAAGGCTGCCTACGTTCCAGGAAACCGTTGCACCTAAGGTAACCGGCAACAAATACTGATTAACAGGAGGAATAAAACTACCGCTCGGGTTAATGTAATACAAATTTGCACCTACACCTACTGTTGGTCTGGTATTGGCCTTAATCGTTTTAACATTATAATCAGCCACTTTATCCTGAAAATCGAGCTGTTTTAATTCCTGGCGGTTAGCCATTGCAAGATTAACATAATCACCAAGCGAACCTGCCACTTTCAGTGTACCATCAGGATCAGTAATTTTTACTTCTGTATCTTCAGGAAGGCCTAAAAGAATATCTAAATTGTAATTGATGATTTTTCTATTGCTCTCGATATCCATCTGGGTAAGCATAACATTCGCCTGTTGTAACTGAAATCTCAATACATCATTTTTGGTTACAATACCCTGCTCAAAAAAGCGCTGAGCCTGTTTAATCTGCGCAGCAATTGATTCCAGGTTTTGATCTACTACTTTTCTGCTCTGCAATACTTTATATAATGCATAATAAGTATTAATTACGGCGTAGCTAATTTCCTCTTTGCTTTTATCTGCATCCAGGCGGGCAACTTCTGCCAGTAACCTGGTTGATTCTTTGGCATATTTTAATTTACCTCCGCCATAAACCAGCTCTTGTACTGCTGCTGTTCCTACAAATGCGTCGGCTCTTTTGGGCAAATGCAATGCGCTGGATCCCTCACCTAAACTAAAAGTGTTGGTCGGAATTTCGGCATGGTTATACATAAAACTGGCGTTAGCTGTTGGAAGTGCGTTATCCTTTACTACTGCCAGTTGTGCTACAGCCTGGTCTATCTTATTTTGTGATAATTTTAAATTTTTACTGTTGGCTATGCCAAGTTCTATTGCCTGAGTGATGTTTAGCTCTTTGGTACTTTGTGCCAGTAAAGTAGCCGGAACTAATGACGCCACAAGCATTAATCGGATTGATTTGGGTATCATCTTTTTGTTGTTAAATAAACTGTTGTTAGGTCTTTTAAATGAGCAATTGCCCTTTCCTTTATAATCTTTTTATCCTTCGGATTATTCAAATCAAGTGTTGCACAAGGCATAACTTTATTAGGAGAAATAACAATATGGCTAATGGTACCCATAATTGTTCCGATAACCATTCTCACATCTACCTGATTAAAACTACCCTCCTCAATACCATCGGTTATGATCTTTTCGATAACCAACATGTTTTGACTCATGGCATCCTTAATTTTATCATACATCTCCGGCCGCTGTGTAAGCGATAGTTCCCTATGCATCATTTTATGAAAAGCTGTGTTAGACAATATCCGGTTAACATAACCTTCTATTACCCTATGCAATTTCTCTATTGATGAAATTTTATCTTCGTTGATGATCCTCAGTTGCGAGCCAAAGCTTGCAATTCGGTCATTCATTATCTCCAAAAACACACCTTCTTTAGATCCGAAATAATAATTAATCATGGCCATGTTCGCTCCAGATTCCTTCGCAATCTGGCGGGTAGACGTTCCCTCATACCCCGTTTCGCAGAACAGCTTTTCTGCTGCCTCCAAAATGGCCTGCCTTTTATCTATTTTTTCTGTTTTCATTTCTTTTTTAACAGCACAAAATTAATCAATCGCTTGATTAATATCCAAATGTTTTATAGCTTCTTTTACAATTCCTTGATAAAAGGTTAATTTTAAGCGAAATAATCCCTATCAGAAATGCATAAAAAGTATACATTCCTTACTGTATTGTTATTTTCGATTGCTTTGTTTGCCTTCAAAAGCAATGAGGCTACTCAACCAAGTTGGATTCGAATTAATCTTTTGGGCTATACCCCTTCAGGAATAAAGGTGGCGGTTTGGTGCAGTAAAAGCGAAGAGATACCTCATCAATTTGAAATTATTGATCAGCAGACACAAAAAGTAGTTTATCATTCAGCAAGAATAGAAGCTTATGGCGCTTACGGGCCGTTTCAGAAAACTGCCCGCTTAAATTTTTCTGACTTTAATTTAAAAGGCCGGTTTTATATCCGGATAAACGATGTTTTATCCCCACTCATCATTGTTAATGATGATGTATACAAAGGCGCAGCTGATTTTTGCCTCCGTTATATGCGCCAACAACGCAGTGGATTTAACCCTTTCCTAAAAGACAGTTGCCATACCCATGACGGTTTTTCGCTTTACAGTGAAAAATCCGGCATAAAAGACAGCACCCATTTCGATGCCTCCGGTGGTTGGCACGATGCGAGCGATTACCTCCAGTACGGGACCACTTCGGCCAATGCCGCCTATCACTTATTAATGGCCTACCGTGATTTCTCCAAGGTTTTTGGTGATGAAAAGCTGGCTAACGGATTAGATGGCAGCAACGGAACTGCCGATGTATTGGATGAAGCGCGCTGGGGCTTAAACTGGTTATTGAAGATGCACCCCAGGAAAAACATCATGTTTAATCAACTGGGTGATGACCGCGATCATGCCGGGATGCGACTCCCAAAAGAAGACAACTTTTACGGCAAAGGTTTTGAACGTCCATTGTATTTCATTACTGGAGAAACCCAGCAACGCGGCAAATTTATGAACAACACCACGGGTACCAGTTCTACCGCGGCTAAATACAGCAGCGCTTTTAGTTTAGGTGCCTCTCTATTTAAAACCTATGACAAGGCTTATTCGCGATTGCTTGCCGAAAAGTCAAAAACAGCTTATCAATATGCACTTCAAAAACCGGGGGTCACCCAAACGATTTCGGTTAAATCGCCCTACATTTATGCTGAAGACAATTGGGTGGATGATATGGAACTGGCCGCTGCAGCACAGTATTTCTCCCAATCTAATGTCAATTCAAAAGCACTTATAACCGCAATGACTTATGCCGCACAGGAAAAAACAACGCCCTGGCTATTAAAAGACACTGCAGCCCATTATCAGTATTATCCTTTTATTAACCTTGGCCATTATGAACTGGCAAAGCAGCTGCAGGGCGAAGAAAAAACTACCATTGCGGGTTATTATAAGGATGGTATAGAACAGGTTTGGACCAGGGCAAAGCAAAACGCCTTTTATAGGGGTATCCCTTTTATATGGTGCAGCAATAATTTAACTGTTGCCTTTGCCATGCAATGCATGTGGTATGAAGATTTAACCCATGACCAAAGTTATGCCATGCTGCAGCAAGCTAATCTGGATTGGATTTTAGGCTGTAACCCCTGGGGAACCAGCATGGTGTATGGCTTACCCCATTGGGCTGATACACCAAAAGATCCGCATTCGGCATTTACGCATTTGAAAAATTACGCCATCGATGGCGGATTAGTTGATGGGCCGGTTTACACCAATATTTACAAAGGCCTTATCGGAATTAAACTGGCCGAAGCAGATGAATATGCGGAGTTCCAAAGTGATCTGGCGGTTTATCACGATGATTATGGCGATTATAGCACCAATGAACCTACAATGGATGGGACAGCTTCTTTAATTTATTTATTGGCCGCGAAAGAAGCAGAGGCACAAGCTAAATCTAACCAATCGTTTCATTTAGGAGCTACAGTTCGCGCTGATTCTACCCAAAAGAAAATTGCCCTCGTTTTTACAGGAGATGAATTTGCTGATGGCGCAGGCATGATTACCCAAACCCTACAAAAAGAAAAGATTAAAGCATCATTTTTTCTGACCGGAAATTTTTACAACCAACCCGCTTTTAAAGCAACTATTAACCGGTTAAAAAGCAATGGGCACTATCTTGGCCCGCATTCAGACCAACATCTCCTTTACTGCGACTGGAAAAAACGGGATAGTTTATTGGTTTCGAAAGCGCAGTTCGATACAGATTTAGTCAAAAACTATGAGGCTATGGCCAAGTTTGGCATTAGCAGAACCAATGCCCGGTATTTTCTTCCCCCATATGAATGGTATAACCAAACCATTTCCGATTGGACGAAGCAACAAGGATTAACACTGATTAACTTCAGCCCCGGCACCCGTTCAAATGCAGATTACACCTTCCCTGAAATGGGAAAAAGTTACCGCAGCAGTGATGAGATTTTTAAATCGATTGTGCAATATAATCAATCGAAACCCAGTGGTTTAAATGGCTTTATCTTGTTGTTGCATATTGGCACAGATCCCAAAAGAAAAGACAAATTCTATAACCGGTTACCAGAATTGATTAGATATTTGAAAAAAGAAGGTTACAAAATGGAGAGAATTGACAATTTATTCCCTTAAAGCTGCATTATCTCAAATTAAATTTTAAAATAAATATTAACTTTGCCACCAAATAATAAAAAACATGAGTGTACAAGAAAACAGCAACAATAACTTCAACTGGCTTTATTATGCTTTAGGCTTATTCTTTGGTATTTTGACTGGAGCTATCATTACGCAAAACTACATCTTTGCTTTATTAGGTGGTGTTTTAGGTTTGTTAACAGCAGGCTTATTTTTAAACGCTATTGTAAAAGGAAGAAAATACTAAATCTTCATATTTCCAATTCATACGATTATCCAATGCGAACCATTGGATTTAGCTAATTTCGAAACAAATGAAAAATATATTCATTGTTGTTTTCGCTCTATTTTGTTGTGCTGCAAAGGGGCAGGAAGCTGCTCAAACGGAAATAAAATTTGCGGCTGCAGATTCTAGTCCTGCAGACATTGTTTATTTCCCTTTAAATGCGGCGAAAGCAAAAGATGAAGATCTCGCCAAACCTAAAATAAAGCTTATTTATTCCCGTCCGCAGAAGAAAGGCCGCGAAGTATTTGGTGTTTTAGAACAATTTGGTAAAGTTTGGCGCTTTGGTGCAAACGAAAGCACGGAAATTCGTTTCTACGATAAAGTAATTATTGGAGGAAAGAAAATTAAAGCCGGAAATTATAGTCTTTTTGCTATTCCCAATAAAGATACCTGGACCCTAATCTTAAACAGTCAGACCGATAAATGGGGAGCATTTTCTTATGATCAGTCTAAAGATATTGTTCGTGTTAATGTTCCGGTTAAAACGCTGAGTAAACCGGTTGAGTTTTTCTCTGTTACTTTTATACCCAAAGATAATGGCGCGGGCTTAATTGCGGCCTGGGATAAAACACAGGTAGAACTTCCGATAAGTTTCAAATAATTTGCCTCTACAAGAGGTTGTGTCATAAATTCAATCTCGACTCAAAGCTGTCACGTTGAGCCTGTCGAAACGCCCTGATAATAATTAACAGGGCCCTTCAACAGGCTCAGGATGACAATCAATCTTTTTGATGCAATCTTTCTTTTATAGGACTAATTGCTCACTAATTTTTTAGCATCGGTATCTCCTACGATAAACATTTTGTAAACCTGGGTTATTTTCCACTCTCCTCCTTTATTTTTTTCGATCACCACATAGTTTTGCTGATTCCCATCAAATAATTCGTAATTAATATCTACCCTTGCAATTACCAATGCATCTGTTTCAGAAACAATACTTGCACTGATGTTGCAATCTCCCTGCTTAACGCCTTCATTTTTCTTCATCTGATTCAACACATCACTTGCGCTATGCTTCACCACCCGCACATCTCTGTTAGAGGTAAAAACAGCATCCTCACTTAACACTGCTTTTAACTTCTTATAATCAGAGTTGATATAGCTATCCATAAAATGATTGATAACCGAAGTGTGGCTTACTGTTGGTTTATCTCCTGCAACAGCATTACCTGTGATTATAATACCTAGTAATAGAATCACTAAAGCTTTTAGTTTCATAACTATCTGTGTTTTTTTATTAAATATCGGGGCTATTTGAAGAAAAAAATATGCCGATAACACCTTAATTACCAGTATATTTAAAGATATTAAAAACGAAAAACCCTTCGCTGGTTAAGGGCGAAGGGCAGCAAAAATTAAAAACTGTTTTTCATTAATATTTTTTATCGGGTTCAATGTCTTTATTTGGGTACAGCCAAGTGCTAAAATAGGCCGTTTAGAAAAAAGCAAACCCCAATCCTGGCAGTTTGCTTTTTCAAATTCATTATTAACCTAAACAGGAAAAAACTTCTACAAAATTGTCCTGTATGTGTTTTCAAAAATACGATCAGGGCTTAAAAAAAAACATGCAGAAATCACTATTTAAAGGATGAATGATGGAATAATTGAATGATAGCGCGGAGTATTATACAGTTTGATTGTGATTGCCAAAATTTTAAGCCGTCTTCATTCTTTTGTACTTTGCCGGTGTAACATTAAATGTGCTTTTAAATAGCCTGATGAACGAACTGGGGCATTCGAAACCTACTAATCCAACGATTTCATTGAGAGAATAAGGTGTATTTTGTAAAAGGTGTTTTGCCCTAGCCAATCGCAGTTGAACCAGGTATTGATAAGGGCTGATCTGATAAGCTTCCTTGAAAGTTCTGAGCAGGTGATTAACCGATAAACAAGCATGATCGGCTATATTCTCCAGCAGTATATTTTGATTATAATTGCTGTTGATGTATTCTTTTGCAAGTGTTAACCTTTTCAAAATCTCTTGCTTTGTTTTGGTTTTAATGAAGCTCAACCGCTCCATTTTTTGCAATACTTCCTGGTTATAAATCTTATAGTAATTTAATAAACAATGATGAAGGTATTCGTTAATCAACATTTCATCATTCAATCCCCTATCCAATTGACTTTTTAAATGCAGGATATTGTAGCGCATATCGCCTTTAAATGGATAAAGCGACTCTATAAAGCTTGGCGCTTCTCCGGGAGTTTCTGTTTCTAATAACTGCTCTGCAGAACCTGTTAGGCTCAGTTGAAAATCTTGAAGGAATTTCTTCTCAAAAGAAATGGAAAAGGTATTTACCGGGGTTAGGGAATCTATTTTGCTGCTGTAAGTAGTTCCGGCATTGAGCACTGCAAAGCTATCGGGGTAGATGCTTAATTTGCGTTTATGGATTTCGCAATCCTCTGTTCCTGCAAAAACAAACTTAATGGTATACGCGGTGTTTTTTTGTTCAGAAATGGCTTCGCAAGTGGTTTCACTTACTATTTTATTTCTGTTGCTTAACTCCTTTACGTATTTCATTACTAATCTTCGTTATAATTTCTTTTTTCAACCAGGGTATAGCAATTACCAAAAGGATCTGAGAATTCAACAAAAAGACCCTCTTCAATGTAAACAGGTCTTTGATTAAATTGGATTCCGCTTGCTTTAAGACGACAGTAATCGTTTATCAGGTCTTCGGTATATAAGGTGATTTTATTCTCGCATGTATCCACCGGGCTAACAATACCCGCATCATGGATAATACCGGCCCAGTTAACTCCCTCCTTCACCAATTCATTTCCACAAATGGCCTCAACATTAAAAAAGTCATTAAATAAGCTGTTCGCTTCACTGCGTGATGCTCCCTGAACAGGCAATGATTTTGAGTTCGGATTCATACTGGGTTAATTTGTATGATGTAAAATTAAACCGAAAACTCAATCATAGAACCACCCAAAAAGGGGGATTTTAGCATAGTTTATTAAAAAAATGTTATTAGGTGCAAGGGCTGTTTTTGCCGAATAGAATACGAACCTGCCCAAAGAAATGCCTGGTCCAATGCCCCACGAATTGGTAAAATAGCCTCCAGGCAGCTAAATGAAATACGTGATCCTGATATGTGGTCAAATACAACTGCTATATAAATTTCCTTTCTTTAGCGGTTTTAATGGCCTCAGACTTTGAATTAACATCCAGCTTAACGTAGATATTCTTTACATGGCTCCTTACCGTCTCGAGGTCTATAAACAGCTCTGTTGCAATTTGCGATTTGGTTTGACCATTAGCGATTTTTTCCAGAATCTCTGTTTCCCGTTTGGTTAAGGGAGAATTTAGATTCTTTTGAAAAGAGTGCATCACAATGCGGGCCACGTTGGTGCTCATGGCCCCTCCTCCTGAGCTCACCTCCCTGATCGCATCTATAATTTTCGCTGCACTGGAGTTTTTTGTGAGGTATCCGCCAGCACCCATAGTTAGTGCTTCAAAAACCAATTCGGGAGAATCAAAAACGGTTAAAATAATAATATTGGCATACGGAATAGCCTTTTTTATCGCCGGAAGGGCCTGAAGCCCGTTGGTACCTGGCATTTGAATATCTAACAAAATCACATCTGGCTGATCCTGGGGCAACTGCTTTTTTGCCAAATCGTATGAGCCATAAGCATTAATTACAGCAAAGTCTGGTACATCACTCAGCAATGACTGATATCCCATCCTTAAAACATCATCATCCTCGATGAGTACAATGCGTAATTCTTTGTTCATAATTTTATCGATTTGCATTTAAGACGCTTAACTAATCATTTTGTAACAGGAATTCGTGTAGAAATTGTTGTTGTTGTGCCTTTACCTTTTATTGAGGAAATCTGAAAGGTAGATTTTATTCTTTTACATCTTGTTTGAATATTATTAAGCCCTCTTCCTCTGTCTACGGTATCTATATCGAAGCCCTTTCCATCATCAGTGGTTAATATGTTAATGGTATTATGCTCCGTTTCTATCACCATAATTAAAACCTGTTTAGCTTCAGCATGTTTCAATACATTATTTAACATTTCTTTAAATATCAGGGTGAGGTTCCGGTTAAACTCCATAGATAAATGAAGCTTTCGATGCTCGGGCAATACGCCTTCCATTTGAAATGAAACCCCTGTATTCTGAAATAAATCAATCCCAAAGCCTTTAATGTGCATTAAAATTTCAAAAAGATTATCACTCTGGGGATCCAATGCCCAAAGAATATCCTTAGTACCTGTATACAGTAGTCCGGCATTTTCTCTGATCAACCGGATTAATTCCTTTTGCTCTGGCTGATCGTCATTAACTTTCTTATCCAAAATCTCAGAAAGGACATTAATTCTGGTTAGCTTATTGCCGATATCATCATGAAAATCTTCAGCTGTTTGTTTCCGGATTTTCTCCTGTTCTTTAATCTTTATTGTTTCCAGTTGATCTTTCTTTTTCTCCCTGTTCTTGAATATGAGATAAAAGATAAGCCAAATGACAAGCATAATCAGCACAAATGCTATAACTTTAAACCAAACCGTATCATAAAAGGGTGGAATAATGATAAAACTGAACTGCTCAATATTGGATTGTTTACCGTTGGCAATGGCAAAGACCTGAAAAGTATAACTTCCAGGCCTGATTGCAGAGTATTCTATTTCTGTATTGGGAACAGGTTTGCTGAAATCATTGTCTATACCCAACAACTTATACCGGTACACTACTGATTGTGGATTGGTTAGATAAACCGCCTTGAATGTTATAGAAAGATGATTTTGATTGTATCTTAATTTAAATGGTTTATCCTCCGATCTCAAATTATGCAATTGAAAATCATTTGCTTTTTTGTTTTTATCGAATACATTAACCTGTCTGATACGAATTAAAGGGTCGGGTTTGTTTTCTGCTACAACATTGGTTTGGCACCTGATTAAACCACTAATGGTTCCTACTAAAATATTTCCTTTGTAATTCAGAATTGCATTCTGATTGCACTCAATGATCATCGGGTTATCATTAAATACTGTGTATCTGTTTTCAGCTTTAATAAAGCTAAGCTTGTTAATTCCTCTACCTGTTCCGCACCATAAATTTTGCTGATTATCAATGGCAAAACTATAGATGTCATTAGAATTCAATCCGTCCGCAACTACATATTTCCTGATCTCCCCTGTTTTGACATTCCAGCTTACAATTCCATCGCCCAAGGTGGCAAAAAGAACCCGATCTCCATGTTTGATAATAGAGAGTACGTAAGTTCCTTCCAGGGCTTTAATCTTAAATTCTTTGTCAAACTTTCTGTTCCTGATTAGCGCCACCCCTTTTGATGTTCCTACCAGCACACTATCTGTGCTCAGGCCATATAAACACGACGAGTAACCATCAAAACCACTTATTTTTTCGACTTTATTGTCTTTAATATAAAGTGTTGCCATGGGGTTATTGATCCATAATCCACCATTGCGATCCTCCATCATAGCAGAACAAACAAATCTTTCAGGTTTTAAAACCTGTCTGAATTTGCCTCCCTGTAATTTCCAAACCCCATAATCCTGGGCAGAAACCCATATATTGCCTTTCGAATCTGCATAAACAAAATAAATATTACGGTCTTTTAATTCCGGAACATTTACTTCATCTACCTTTTTTCCGTCGTACTTTAAAAGTCCTTTATTAAAAGTACCAATCCAAAGATTTTGATTTCTGTCTTCGGCGATTCCGCTTACGGGATAAGGAAGATCCTTCCCGTTAAACTTATTGTATCGGATAAAGGCATCGCCCTCATATTTATAAAAGCCATCACTGAAAGATGAAATCCAGATGTTATTTTCAGCATCTTTAAAAATAACCTCCACCTGATTATCGCTCAAGCCATTATTACCATTAAAGTGCAAAATCAGCTTCTTATCATCGATCAGGAAAGCACCTTTTTGAGAACCCACCCAAATATTCCCTTTGCCATCTTGTTCAATGGAATGGTAAATATTGATGCGTTTATCGCTAAAGTAAGGCGTTACTTTGCCATTTTCTAAAACAAAAACACCTTTTCTGTAAGTTAAAATGTAGATTTTATGCTTAGTGCTGTGATCGAAAAGGATTTTGGTAATGTAAAGGGCCGCAAAATCAGGTTGAAAAGCCTGGAAAAGCACCCAGGTGTTCTTATTAAGCTTGTAAAGTCCTTTGCCATTTACGGCGATAAATAATTCTCCCGCCTGATTTGCCGAAAGCATGGTTACAGCATTTTTACCGATGGGATAAAAAACAGGCTTATTGTTAATCAGTTTAAAAAGCTTGTTTTCACTAATGCCCCAAATGTTCCCTTGAGAATCTTTATTGAGGTAACTTACTTCATGGCCTTTAAAAAGGGTTTTAACCTTTCCCGCCTGAAGAACATTTATCCCCCCTTCGGATCCGAAAACAATTTGTCCTTTATTATCCTCAACAATGCTCGTTACAGAATTGGAGACTAAACCGTCTGCTTTGCTATAAGAGGTAAATTCTTTGCCATCAAAATTACTAAGACCACCAAAAGTGCCCAGCCAAAGCGTTCGGTCTTTTGCCTGATAAATTTCCCTTACCTGCGATTGCGGTAAACCCTCTTTTAAACTGTAATTGGTAAAATTATAGCTTTGTGCAAAGAGCTGAAAACCATAAACGGAGATGAAAGAAATTATGATATTTATGCCCAGAATGAGTCGTATACTTCGCATCAGGATACAAATTAAGCATAATTTCTTTCAAAAGCTATCCCCCAATTTGGGGGATATTATTTAAATATTGCCCATGTAAGGGTCTGTTTGGGTAATTTCTCCGGTTTCTATTTTTCCGGCGTAACGGTTTTTAAAAATAAGATTCCCTTTTTGACTTACACTGAAATCGTACCAGTTACTGTTTTTCTGAAGATTGAGTACAATTCTTGCCGTCGACTTCGGCTTAATATTCAAGCTTTGGTTTGGTGCTTTAAACTTATTATCGATAAGGTCTAAAGCAATAGCGGTGGTGCCCTTATTCTCCAATTCGAACACCAAATTGCCTGTTAGTTTTTTAGTAACCAGGCCATTTTGCTCAGGGTAAGCTTTAATAACGACCTGAGGGTTTTTAACGTTCCCTGCAAACTGCCTGTAAAAACCATTAGGTCCTGTTATCGCTAAATCATAAGCTTCATTATCAAAATCGTCAATGTTGATCTTATCTGTTAAAACATCTCCCGATTTAACAGCATAGGCCCATATTTTACCGGCAACACCCTTGTACTTGACATTGGTATTCATATTAAAAGGCGCTCCAACGCTTTCAGTTGCACTTCCAAACAAGGTTTTTGCTGATTGGAAACGGAGCAGTAAAGACCTGCCTTCCAAATGTGCATCAACCATGAGGTGGTATGGCAATGCGCAAGCCGGTTTTGTTCCTTTTTCCTGTTTAGGCATAAAGCCAGATGATTGTGCCGCAAAGGATTCATACTTGTTAATTTTGGCTACTTCTGCCTTATTCAGTGCTGTTGGCCCTACCTGAGCAGGTTTATTCCTGGCATTTCCAATTTCGGTTACCACCACTTCTCTTTTCAGCGGTTGGGGCGATTTAATTTCATCCCCGTTGTATGGTCTGAATACAGAGGTTAGATCTCCACAAACAGCTCTTCTCCAATCGCTGATGTTGTTGCTTTTAATCGGCTTTCCAGTCTTTTTATTTAACCATTTCTCCATAAACATGAGTGAAGAGGTATGATCAAAAACCTGTGAATTAACGAAACCACCCTTGCTCCATGGGGAGGCAATAACCAGGGGAACACGGTAGCCTAACCCAATTGGGCTCACTTTTCTACCTTCAAAATCTGTGGCATATTTTATACCTTCGGATACTTTACCACTTGATAAATCATCCGGATTTGGCACTACAAATGGTGGCTGATGATCAAAATAGCCATCATTTTCATCGTACGTGAGCACAAAGATGGTTTTTTTCCATACTTCCGGGTTTTTAGTCAAAATATCCAAAGCTTCGCTTACATACCATGTTCCATAAAGCGGTGAGCTGGTGTGATCTGAAAATCGTTGCGGTGCAACCAGCCAGGAAACAGCCGGCAATTTACCTTCATCTACGTCCTTCCTGAACTGGTGAAAAATATCCCCCTTCGGAACGTTAATGGTTTCTTGCTTGCCCTGGTCGGTTGTAAACGTGAATGGTGCCAGCTCTAAATAATCTTTTTGACTGATATTTGTAGTGAAAGCTTTATCAATCAGGTTTTTCTCCCGTTGAGAGAGTTTATTGTACTTTTCCTGAACTTCCTTAGCGCTTAGTGGTGGTTTTACGGTATTGTCGCCATTTTTTCTGAAATAAGCAGAAAGCTTTACATTGTGCCTGCTGATGTATTCTACGGGATTATCGCCATAGTTTCCCAACCAATCGTCGATCTCTCCCTCCGGAAGTTTTGAAGTCCAGAGCTCATTCTGATAGATTCGCCAGTCGATGCCATTATCTTCTAAAAGTTCCTGGAAGGTAGGCCAATCTACAAAAACATTGTTTTGAGATTCTGCCTGGTCGTTGTTCACCACCGCTACCCTGTTCTCGCTTCTTTCTCCGCGCACTGTTCCGGTAAAGAAGAACAGCCTGTTGGGGGTTGTTCCTGTTAAAGAAGAGCAGAAGTGCTGATCGCAAACCGTGAAGGCATCGCCAAGTGCATAATAGAACGGGATATCATTCCGGTCGTAATGCGCTAAGGTCATGGGGGTTTTTACAGGAAGCCATTTATCATACCTTCCACCATTTCTGGCTGCCAGCTGGTCGTTCCATGAATGGGGTAACCCTCCCTGCCAGGTAATTTTGGTTTTGTTAATGTCTACATGGAAAGGCGCATAAGTGTAACCCTGCCCGTCTTTTTGTAACCAAACCTTATTTCCATCCGGCTGGATGTGTGGATGGGGATCATTAAAGCCCCTTACCCCTCTCATTTTGCCAAACATGTGGTCAAAAGATCGGTTTTCCTGCATTAAAAAAACGATGTGTTCGGCATCGTAAAAAGTACTTCCGGGTTCAGGGTTAATGGCCATTGCCTTCAGCACAGAACTGGGCAAAGTGCTGGCCATACCCGTAGCGCCTGCAAAAAGTGCAGCTTTTTTTAAAAATTCTCTACGTGAGTCCATAAATTATACAATATAGCTTAGATACTGCAATTTAGTTAAAGCTAAACAGGAATAAAAACTGTAATGAGATTGATGCATAAAAGCTTTGACGGGTTGCCCCGTGTTTTAATTTAAAATGGTCTGTGGCCCATGGACCATGGGTTAGGTTTTCCCTGCACAGACCAGCGATTTACTTTTGATAAACCCTTACGTAATCAACTTTCATTGTGGCCGGAAATACCGCATCATCAACGCCTTTTTGTCCACCCCAGTTTCCACCAACAGCCAGGTTTAAAATAACATGAAAATCCTGGTCGAATGGCCATTCCCCGGCACCTTTCTTCGTGTTTCTAAAGCTTAAATATTTTTGCTCATCTACAAAGAAATCTATCCGGTCTGCAAACCATTCTACTGCATATACATGATAAGCGGCATAAGGATCAAGTGCGATTCCTTTGGTTACCTGCGTTTTGATGACGTGGTTAAACTTTTCAGTATGTACACTTCCATAAACCGTATCTGGCTTGTAACCAACATGTTCCATTATATCAATTTCGCCGCTTTTTGGCCATCCACCATATTTTGCGTTGCTTGGCAGCATCCAAATGGCCGGCCATAAGCCCCTTCCCTTAGGTAAAATTGCCCGTACTTCTATCCTTCCATATTTGACATCAACCTTGTTTTTGCTTACCAAACGGGCTGAAGTATAGTGGTTTTTATCTTTGTCGGCCTTAACTGCCGTAATTAACAGATTTCCTTTTTTTACCTGCCCGTTAGTAGTGTCTGCATCAGTATAATATTGTAACTCGTTGTTTCCGTAGCCATTGCCACCAACATCGTAACTCCAGTTTTTGGATAAAGGTAAACCAGCATCATCAAATTCATCTGCCCATTTTAATTTCCAGCCGTTTGCAACAGGTGTCTTTTTAAGTTGTTCAAATAAAAGTTCTGGTTCATTGGTGGTAATATACTCCACACGGTGTGCTAACAGCCATTGCATTTCCGGAGCGGTATTAACTGTCCAGGCGTTAACCGTTAAGCCTAATTTCTGTGCATTTTCTATCCAGTTGTCTTTTTGATAAACGCTGTAATGATAATCTGCACCCGTTAATTTATCTGCCTTCATTTGCTCGGCACTCTTATCGCCATTAAGATAGGCCACTTTGGCTTTTGGCGATAAGCTCAATATACGTTTGCAATAATCGTAATCGAAGCTGATGTATTCTGTCCAATCGATAACGCCTAATTTTTTAACCATTTCTACGCATTTATCAGTAAGTTCTAACCCCCGTTCTTTACTTATTTTAGATGGTTTTATCTCTAAAATTAAACGGGTTGTTTTTTGCTTCTTACCTGCAAGAAGGTAGCTTTCCAGGGTTGGGATTTTCTCTCCGTTAGACATCGTTTTAGTTAACAGATCGGCATAGTTTACCTTTTCGATGGTTAAACCCTGAAACTCTGCATCGTGGTTAACCACTAATACTTTATCCAGGGTCATCCAAACATCAAACTCAGATCCATAGCAACCCAATCTAACCGCTTCGTTTAAAGAGGCGATTGAATTTTCGGGTAATTTATTTTTCTTCCAGGCCCCACGATGTGCAATCACCTGATTTTTGTTCCAGTTAAATTTTTGAGCAAGAGCCGTTGAAAAGATGAACACCATAAAGGTAAAAGTAAGTACTCGTTTCATGTTTTGGTTTTTATTTTTCGACCTCAAAAGTAGATTTTTGAAACCAATTGGATTTAAATACAATGTAACCATTATATGAATAAATACAAAAAGCTTACCCATCCAGGTAAGCTTCTCAATCATTAACTAAATTAAACATCAACCAACACTTCTACACGTTGGTCAACTTCTTTTATCTGGCTCCGGTGTTTAAATCCAGGCCACTTGTTGGCATTTTATACCTGCCGGCATAAGCTAAAGCCATTTTCATAAAACGGTTATAACCCACTTCGTCTTTTGCTCTTTTATGTATTTGTGCTGCCGTTTTAATAAATTCAAGACCACAGTCTTCGGTAACTATAGCATCCGCCCATTGGCAAAACAACTTTTGAACTTCTGGTGTTAAGCCGTTTCTGGATAAAGCCGAACTATATAATGCATTGAAATGATATTGGTATAATACGGGATTTTTGATGGCAAAATTCAGGTATCCTACAGTATCCTTTTTCAGTGCTAAGAAATACCTGCTGCCCAAAGTTTGGAGGCAAATTTTCCAAGATTGCTCCGGGAAATTATTTTTCTTATCAGATAAGAAACGGGTAAATGTTGACTCATCAAGATTATTTTTCAGGGATGCATTTAGCGCCTTGGTTAATGCAAAATCTATTACCGGTTGTAAAACTTCCTCTCCGTATAATTGGGCAAAGCCTTTATAATCATTTAATATAACCGCAGCAGCTTTATCATCTGCAGCACGTGCTACTAAATACGGGAGCAAAGCATTGGGTGCTTTAAAATCTTTTACTGTGGCGGTATATTCTGCCAGTTTATCTAAGGTTAGCCCTTTGTGTGTTTTACAAAATTCCACATAGAAATCCGGGTAGTTTTTTGCTTCATATTGTGCCGTATATCCATCCAAATACATCTTCTGGCCAGCCTTCAATTTTGCCTCTTTAAACATCGTCATCAAATGTCCGGGGTCTTTATATCCCGCGGTTGAGCTAATGAGTTTACCTTCGCTATTTAAGGTTAAAAAAGTTGGGAAGCCATTTAAAATATGTTGAACTTTTAAGGTATCTCCTAGTTTATCTTTAAAGATATCTACCTTTAAGAAAACGAAATTCTTCTCCATTTCTGCTTTCACCACAGCGTTAGGAAAAACATTGTCGTCCATTTGCTTACAAGGAATACATCCGGTAAAATAGCAATCCACAAAAATGAGTTTGTTTTCTTTCTTTGCTTGTTTTAAAGCTGCTGAAAGGTTTTGTTGTTCTTGTGCAATGGCCGTAAAAGCGACCGTTAAACTGAGCGCTAAGGTGATCAATTTTCTCATCTGGTATAATTATCTGGTTATGGTATTGGTTTGTGTGTTACCGTTTAAAGTGCTTACAATTTTAAGCGCCGTTCCTTTTGGGATGCTCAAAATTTCGTTCATTTTTTTGATGTTGCCTATCAATGTGGATGCCGCTACACCATTAATACCGGTAATCAGCTGACCCGCTTTTAATGTCGCGTTTTCTCCTCCTGCGATTAGGCCTAAAACCCTCAGCTTTCCGTCTTGACCAAAGCCAAATAAATATCCGCCCAAAGCAAAATCATTTGGATAATTGAAGGTTTTATTGGGAACAAAGTGAATTTCCTTCTCTTGCAGGTTAATCGTGAAATTATACCGGCTTATCGTTCTGATTCCAATAGAACCATCAAAGCCTGGATTCCAGTTTTCGCTTTGGCCACCACCAGCCATTAAGGTGATTGGGAAATTGCTTAATGGCGGCATCTTGGCAAAAGAGAACGCAGATGCTCTGCCACTATAAGTAGGCGTAGACATGCCCATGCTGGTTGTAGAGCCATTATATTCTGGCTTAAAACCACTTACTAAAAGTTTATTCTTTTTTACAAAAGGTCTGAAGCAGATTAAATTATATCCTGCACCAGTATCAAATACAAAATTGCCTGTATGAGTTTGTTCTGGAGTTACGGTTACATCACCAGGGATAATAAATACACCTGAAGGTACAGTGACAGGAACAGAAATACCTTTATCCTGATATTCATAAACGCCGAAATCATAAAGTGATAATTCTTTCTTGTCAAAGTCTACTTTAGTAATGTAATTTTTAGCGATGCTGTTCCCGATAATACCGTCAGCATCTTTGTGCATTTCGGGGAAAATAGCGAAACTTTGGTTTTTAATTACAAAAGTATCCAGCTGAATGGTATTGCCTTCTGATACCGATATCTGCATATTTCCTCCTACCACAGAGGTGTTTTGCTGGCGCGTTGCCTTTATGCCAACCTCATCTGCGAGGGTTTTGGTAATGGCCATTCCATCAGCTCCGGTATCAAACAATAAGCGAAGTGGCTTTGCATCTCCGTTTACTTTGACATTCAAAATAATCGATCCATTTTCCTCTTCGAAGGGGATTTTTACCCGCAATAATGCAGGTTTATAGCGGTTCATGCCATAAAGCTGATCGAAAATATCAGCATACAAAATTTGGTAAGTAGAATTGGTAAAAAGAAAGCCTGGTTTTCCGGCTTTGCCTTTTGAAAAAGGAACAACTGTAAGCTTAAATCCATCACCTTGCTTATTGGATGCTTTTAATTGAAGCGAATCGCAAGCGTAGCGCTTTGCAATTGTTTTTAATAAGTTGAAGGCCGAAGGCATGGTATATGCTGCTACAGAAAAATCGCTGCTCAATTGAGATTTAAGTGTATCGGCAGATTTGGCTACAAACATCTGATTGATGTGATTAACCAGGCTTTGAGCGGTATTTTGAGCTTGAGCATGGCTCATGCAGCAAAAAAGAAAAGCACAAAAAGTTATTTTTAATTTCATAAGGAATCAATTAGGGCTATTAAAAACCATAGATTTTGGCCAATGCTTTATCAATGTCGTCTGTTGCACTCGATGTAATTCTCAGTACTATTTTACCCTCGGCATTAACCAGGATCTTAGTTGGAAAAGCAATGATGTTATAGCTTTTTACGATGTCCTGTTTCTCAATCCCATCCATGTTCAACACGTGTTTCCATTTAATATCATCTTCAACTATTGCTTTCAACCATTTTTTCTTAGCCTCTGCAATATCTTTACCTTGTTCCTGAGCAATGGCGACAATCTCAAATCCTTTATCCTGATAACGGCTATAAAGCTCCTTTAAATGTGGATGACTTGCTCTGCAAGGGCCGCACCAGCTCCCCCAGAAGTCAAGTAACACGGTTTTTCCTTTATAGTCGCTTAGCTTAATGATATTTCCGTCCTTATCCTTACGTTCAAAATCAATCGCCTCCACTCCATCCAAAGTGCTGCTCATTTTTTTAACATAAGCTTTAATTCCTTTAGCCAGCGGGTGATCTTTGTACTTATCTGATAAATTGTTCCATACTTTGGTATAATCTCCTGCAGTATAGATATTCTGAGATCGGCTTAGTAAGAAAACAGCAGCAAGCGCATCCGGGTTAGCCTGAATAAAATTGCGCTGCTGTTCAAAAATCTTGCGGCCATTAGCGGTAATCTCTGCCATTAATACCTCATCTTTAACTGCTTTTCCGCCATGGTATTTCGCATTGAACATGGCTAGCGAATTATCATAATTCTTACGCTCCTCTTTATACACTGAGGTTTTAAATCTGGCGAGCGCATTATTCTCTTCATCTCCCTGAACTTTCGCCAGATGCACATACAGTGCTTCGCCGGCAAGCGTAATATTTTCATTGAAAACAAAAAGTTCTAATCGCGGGGCTGGGTTGGATGTGATATGACCATCAACGGTTGCAGTCATATCGCGGGGGATAGAAACATCAAACCGCGCCATAGAGGGTTGCTTCAGTTTAGGTAATTTTAATTTAAAATGATCATTGGTTGCATTGGCCTTAAAGCTTCTGGAAACCCCGGTATCATCGGAAAAAGAGATCCATACTGATTTATTGCCCAGGCCTTTTAATGCCCCGCTGATTTGAATACTATCATTCTGTGCATAAATTTTAGGCAAAAAGGATAGCAATAGCCCTGCGAAAAGCAAGCTTTTAAATGTTTTCATCGATAAATGTGTTAAGTAAGGCGCTGCCCGATAGATGGAGGACAACGCCTTTTAGAATTAGTTTGCGAGCGTTTTTTGTAATAGTGCCTTTAACTCTGGGTTGGAAGGACGAGGCGAATCGATGGTTACGATTTTACCTTGCTTATCGAAAACCAGAAAACGTGGAATAGTATTAACTTTATAGTATTTTGAAAACTCATTGTCAGGCCCACCAGCAAAAAGCTGCATGCCGCCTAACTTCTCATCCTTAATCATTTTTAACCATTTTTCTTTGTCTTTAACGGCATCAGTAGATAAGCTGATGATCTGTACATCTGTACCTTTCATTTCCTCTTCCAATTTCTTCAGATATGGGATTTCTGCCCTGCAAGGACCGCACCAGGTAGCCCAAACATCTACCAATATTACTTTACCCTTTAGGCTTGCCATTGTAACTTTTTTGCCTTCCTTATCTTCATAATTGAAATTATAAGCATCTGTTCCAGGTTTATAGGTTAACAATGGATTCATGATAATAGAACTGCGTGCCTTTTGCGATGCCGTTAAAATGTACTGCTCACGGCCTTTCATTAGGTTTTCATAATCTGTAATGGTTTTGTAACCTGCAGCATTGTCTAAAATTAGATCACCCTTTAAAGTATCGTTAGGCACAAACGATGCAAATAAATCGACCCCTTCCGGTCCACGTTTATAAGCTTTACCTTGCTGGCGCATGTTTAAGCCAATAATCCCCGTTAGTGTTCTAAAACCATACGGATACTGATAAACCTTCGCTGTGGTTTTAGTAAAATCTTCTGCTTTGATGGTGCTGTAAAAGTTACTGTACTCTTCTACAGCAGGGTGCGCGCTTCTTGGCGTATTTAAGAAATTAGTCGCGTAGCTTGCTAAATCCCAGGCCATGATATTTTTTATTTCCTGATCGAATTTTGCATTACCAGTAGCTTTTCCGTTTAGGAAGGTCTTGGTTTTAGCGACAATCTCTTCCTGCTCCGGGAAATAATCTACAAAAGTGCTACTAACTTTCATAAAGTTAATGGCTTTCTGCTCTAATGGGTTAGTCAAATCATGCCATTGGGTAAGCACCGTATTCTCTTTTGAATTTTTTTTGCCTGTTAATACATAACTTGAATCTAAAAGACTTACGGATAGTTCCTCACCACCTTTAAAGTAAAACTTATAGTTGTCGTTCGGGCTACCTTCGTTTCCGGTTCCGATTACATAAAGGCCTTCATATTCCGGATAAAATAAGAATCCAAACTGGCCCTTAGTTCCTGGTACTGCATTGGCAATTTCTACTGCTTTACCTTCCTTAACTTTAAAAAGCTTTACATTGCTGAGTCTTTTCTTTTTTAATAATCCTTTTACTTCTACCGGCAACTGCGCCATTGTAGAAAGGGATGCCAGGCATAAAAGCCCTGCGCTTAATAATTTTTTCATTTTCATGGTTTTCATTTGTGTGTTGGGATGGTTATTCTCGGTAGCTTATGTCAACGATTTTGCCTAAACCATCGAATGACTTAAACAATGATAGTGCTCCATTTAAGTTAGGAACATTGAAAAGCTCCATCTTGCCTGATGTTGTTGGATTCGCTTCATCATAAGAACATACGATAAGCTTCTTAGCATTTTCTATGTATCGTGCATTTGTATGCGACATAATTGTACGCTGATATTTGATTAGAGAGACTTTCCTTGCGCCTAAATCCAATACCATGGCATTAGTTTTATCGAATGGATTGTAACGATAAATTTTTGAGCCTACCAAATACATGATATAACCCTCGGCTGGATCAATAGCGAACTGTGTTGCGTTTGTCATTTCTGGAGCCAAAACCTCATCAAAGGCCTGAGGACTGAATGCACTAGCGTTACAGACTATGCGGGCGAGGTAGACCTTGTTGGCATCATTTTTAAGAATTGCAAAGGCCTGTCCGGAAACGGCAGGGGTAAAATCCATATACATTAAATCCATGTTCATCTTTCCTGGAACAAATAGGTCTGATGTGGTAGAAGGAACGGAAGAGGCTGTAGCATAATTTTTATGTTCTAAAAATCTTCTGTTGTCTACATCATACATTAAAGCATATGTGGTAATATTTTTATAGGCTTCTGCTATAAACGGAGAAATGTTAACATCCTCGCCGGTACTTAATCTATTTACCCTACTTCCAAAAGCAAAACCCACGGTTGGATTTTCAAAAAACAATTGCCCTTTGCTATCTAAAAGATATGCTAAGTAGCTTCCACCCTGCGATTTTACCCGTTCAGCGTAATAAGGTGCCGGAACGTAATTAGTCATTGAGTTGGTAAAACTGGTAAAATTACCAAATGTGTTATCCTGCGTATTAATAATAAAAGTACCCTGGTCTGTTCCAACTAAAATACTTTTTGCAATCACAGAAGTAAAAGGGTCACGTCGTTGATAAAAATAAACAAGCTTTGGTTTTCCGTTTAGTGCCAACGTACTATTAGAAGCCAATACATCATTATAATATTGAAAATCATTGTTAACGTAGTTGAAGAAATCAAGTCTGGCTTTCCCATTAATGTCGTTTAACACCAGCCAACCATCAGCAATATTTGTTGAAACGGTAAGTTTTGCAGACCGTCTGAAAGCTACGCCTGTGCTTTTCTCTGTTACTTCATATAGTAAATCGTAAGCCGTGGCGCTTGCTGGTATAGATACAATCCAGTTTAAGTTTCTCGTTTCAGAGATATTCCGTTTAGTTACTGGAGTGGTAGAATTATCCAAAGTATACCATTTATAGCTATACTTGGATGTATCATTTGTATTATCTTGTGTAAATGTTAGTGTAGGGCTTATGTTCAAAACACTACCGCGAAGAGCTGTGTATGATGGTTGAATATTAGTTATCGTGCCCTCGTTAATTGCTTGATAATCGTAATTACCCAAGTCCTTTCTACAAGCCATTGCCATGAACAAAATCAAACAAAGGCCAACTGTATTTATGATGTAATTTTTCATTCTGTTGTAGTTATTTTTGATTATTGCGCATATCTACCCATTGTCATTAATGTTACTCCATCTGCTTCATAGATTGGTGTACCTGCTAATGCCATTTGAGTGAAGTAGGCTTTTAGGCCGTTAGCCCATCCCCCTAAGCGCCTTCCATTTCCGTTTACATTAAACCAATTAGGCTGAACGAGTTCCTGTACATCAAGATTGTATCTGCTAATCAACATTTGGAATTTTAAGGAACTAAATGTGCCAAGGTATCCTATAGTTGAGGTATAGTACGTGTTTCCGGGTGTCCAGAATGGTGGAGGACCAGCTATGTCATCAACCTTCAACTTCAAGCGGGTATAATATTTCATATAGACTTTATTGTTACTAGTAACAGGTCTATATAGGTAATCATTAGTGAAATTTTCATTAGGTTTTAAATCCAAATACAAGAATAAACTATCTTTCGCCATTGCCGCATTTCGGTAAAGCTTGATCTTTAAGGTATCCGCTACTTTTCCAGCTTTTATAGCAAAGGATTTATTTAAAAAGTCATAATCAATGCCTGACTTTAACGTACTACTATCCGATATGGTTAAATTGTATAATCTGTCTGCTGGTTGAGGCGAACCTATTGCACGTACGACTATCTTCAAAATAGAATCTTTAACATTTGATTTTGAATAACCAAAACTAACTGTGAGATCGTTAATCGTATCGGCTTTAGGAAAATATATACTATTTTTTGCAGCCTCATCATCATAAACTTCAAGGCCATCTTTTCTACAAGCGCTTAGCATCATCACAAATGCCAAAACACAGATATAAATAATTTCTTTTTTCATAATAATATTTGTTATCGTGGTGTAGTTTCTGAAAGAGGAACTGGAAAAGTAAAATTCGCAGCGGTAATGGTCATTGCAGCATTAGTTCCTGCAGAAATAATCGAGCTGGTTTGCGTGCGTTTATAATAAAAAAACAACTGCCCTTCCCCATAAAATTCCTTTCTGTATTCTTTCATTATGGCTGTTGTTAGCGCCTGTCCAGTAGTTCCTGTAGGCAGAGCTGGAATATTTCGTTTAAGACGCAAGGTGTTGAGATAATCTACAGCAAGTGTATTATCTGGTTCACATTCTGCTGCAATTAGATACATTTCGCCCATTCTGATTAGCGGGACTGTACGGTTGGTATTAAAAGATGTATTTCCTACATCCTGATATTTAAAAAATGTAGGGTAAGGTCTGCCATTTACTTTCCAAATGTATTGATTTCGATAGTCTGTTGCATATCCTTCAAATACGGTAGCATTTATAAAAGTTCCTGATGTGTTTGGAGCTAAAATGTCAGAATCGAATAATGCGGCAGAAAATGAACTAGTGTGAAGATCATTTAACTTGGTATTCTCCACCCCATAAATCATTTCTGTTCCAAAGATTTTATTTCCAATTCCCAGTGTTAAATCACTGAGGGTCGTCCAGGGAAATTTACTTTGATTTTCGATCAGCACTTTCGCTGCCTTCAAAGCAGCAGCCTTATCTCCCTTCCACATATTTACCCTTGCCTGAAGTGCCTTAACAGCGTAATAATTCATTTTATAATTTCTGGTATCACGCCCATAAGTGTTACTTAATCTGCTGATTCGAGACTGGGTCATAGCAGGATCGCTTCCTTGTAATAGTTCTTCTGCGTTTTTCAAATCTTGCAGTACTTTCTGCATCACGTAATTCGAAGGCTTGTATTCAGAGAATTCGTAGGTAATTTTATCATAATACGGCAAAACTTCTGACAGTGAATCTGCCGAATAGCTTTTCGTAAACATTCTCATCAAATCGAAATAATACATTGCTCTCAATCCTAGTGTTTCGCCTCTGTATAGATTTCGTGTTTTTACATCCAAAACAGATTCATAAGTGTCTAAACTTTCTAAGAATTTATTTGCATTGGCTATGCTGAGGTATAAGTTTGTCCATATTCCATCGATAGTTGCTTTTGGTCTATCCTGACTGTAGCCATAGGTTGACATTTGATAATGAGATGCATTTCCTGAACTTACCAGATAAAGCTGTGCCAATATATCCATTGTGGTACAACTCAGTGTTGCACCGTAGAGTTTATTATCTCCATTGTTGATATAAAATCCATTATTTGCATCCGCAAAGCCTTGAGGTGTAGAATAAAGTTGGTTCTCTATAAATTTATCTTCTGGTTTAACATCTAACCATTTTTTACAACTTGTAAACGTTAGAGCTAAAAGTACCAATAGGTAATAGTTTAAGTTTTTGTTCATAGCGTTTATTATTTAAAGGTTGCTCTAATACTCATTGATATTGATTTTGCATAGGGATAATCAATGCCTCTCTCCCTGGCAATATTTGATAAATAAAAAATATCGTTTGAATACGCATTTAGTGTTACGGATGATAGAGACGCTTTATCTAGCCATTTTTTGTTTTTAAATTCATACCCTAAGTTGATGGATTCTCCAGAGAAGGAAGTTTCGCTTTGAACGAATCTTGAAGACATTGGTGAAGTATTATTAATAGCAATACTTTTGTATTGTGAAATATCACCCGGATTTCTCCAACGGTCATAAAGTGCTCTTTTATCTTGGTTATATCTTAAAGAAACGTATGAAATATTTTCTACCTTGTTGTATAAAGCCGAATTAAATTGATTTTTATCCCAGATGTACCTTACTGAAACCCCAAGGTTAAATCCTTTGTAAAACAAATTAGAACTGAAAACACCCTCCGCCTTTGGCCTGGAAGAACCAACAACAACCTGATCGGCAGCACTATAAGTATAGGTATACTGACCATTAGTTTTTAAAAACACTTCTTTTCCTGTTGCTGGATCTATACCCAATGAGGGAACTGCCCATAAATCGTAAGAACTATACCCATCACGGTACCGCGTTAGCGAATTACTGTTTCTTAACTGATTGTTTAAACTGTTCAATTTGTTATTAAACTTGCTGTATTTTTGATCACTCATAGCTCCTGTAACACCCAATGTCCAAACAACAGTACCTGGATTAAAAATTGGTGAAAATCTAAAACTAGCTTCTAACCCTTTTACTGTGGAAGCACCTGCATTAAATGGGTAGTTGCTTAATCCTGTGGAAGATGGAAGTGTTATTGCAACCACTAAGGGATCAGTTACCTTTTGGAAAACATTGACATAAAAGTTTAGTCGATTCTTCATAAATGCAGCATCCAAGCCTAAGCTGGTTTGAATTGTTTTCTGCCACTCCAAGTCTGGCGCACCCAGTCCAGACAAGTAAACGCCTTGCCCCATACTATTAATTGTAGAATAATAATCATAAACAGAATTACTTACACTATTAAAATTCTGGTTGCCTGTTATTCCCCAGTTTCCTCTAAGCCTTAAATTATCTATCCAGTTTACCCCTTTCATGAAACTTTCATTCATTACATTCCAACTTAAACCTGCCGAATAATAAGGTGAGTATCTTTTATTTGAACCAAAAGCTGTTGATCCATCTATATTAAAGTTCAAATCAATATTGTATCTTCTATCAAAGGAATAATTCACCGAGGCAACAATAGAATTTCTACGTGTTAATGAGTTAGCCGCGTTGGGTGCAGAACTATTGTTGTATCCATAAGCAAATGCCGGGTTACCATTTGCAGCAGAAGGGAAGCCCTTAGCATCGTATCCGTTAACTGATTGACTATTTTGGTAAAGCTCGGCCCTTAGATTTCCTGTGAAAGAGTGTTTTTCTCCAAAAATCTTTGCGTAAGAAAAACCTGCATTTATAGTATAACTTAATCCAGAAAGCTTACTATAATTATACTCTCCCTTTAATAACGGATCCTCTACTCCATCAAACTTAGTATTTAAAGGAGAGATGAAACTTGTTGATTCTGTGCTCGACTTATTGATTTGAGCGTTGATCTGAAATCTTAATTCTTTAGTAAAATCGGCTATTGCCTGGAAGTTGTTTTGTAGATTAAAACTTGAGCTCTTATTAAAACTGCTTAATGAAGCGTTGTAATAAGGATTGGGAATAGCTTCGTTATAGTTGGTATTATTGTAAAAAATCAATTCTTTAGCTGTTATCGATGGGGATGGCACAACTTCAAGGTATTTGTGGCTGGCATCTAATAAACGGTAATAAGGGTTGACTTCTGCCCAATCGGTGAATGAACCATAAGGTGAATCTGCAGACTCTGCCCCGCTCACATAAGCTCTATTACTGAAATTAAAGATTCCTGATCGATAGGTTAATGTCAAATTCGTTCCCCATTCATCTCTTTTGGAACCGATCATCGTTGCTGCGTTCTTACGAACATTTGCACCTAAGTCATAACGAACCTGATCATCACCGCCAGAGGCAGTAAGGGAGTGGCGTTGAGAAAAACCTGTTTGCAAAGGTTGAGAAAGCCAATAGGTATTTACACCACGCAAAACTTCTTTTAACCTAGAGGAATAAACAGTATCCATTAGCAACTGTCTATCAGGAGTTTCTGCCTTATATCTACCCGCCAATCTTTCAAATTGAAGTTTCTCCTCCGAATTCATCATATTATAAGATCCCAAATCAGGAAGCTCTACTCTTAAATCTGAAGTATAGCTTATTCTCAATTTACCAGGTAAGGGTTTCTTAGTCTCTACTACAATTACTCCATTTGAAGCCCTGGAACCATATATGGCTGTTGACGCGGCATCCTTTAAAATGGTAATTGAGGCCACTGTATTCATATCCAGATCAACAATGGTTCTCAGGTTAGTTTCGAAGCCATCCAAAATAAATAGGGGTTGATTAGGATCTGTAGAAAATTGATCTCTCAGTGTATTGGTAGAAGTATTATTGGCAATACTGGTTTGTCCCCTTAACTCAATTGTAGGTAAAACATTTGGATTTGAACCCATTGCATTATTTTCAATCTGTATAAAGGATGGATCTAGTGTTTTTAAACTCTGGATAACATTTTGGTTGCCCAGCATCTTTAGCTCATCTCCAGTAAAAGTTGCAGCAGCACCAGTAAATGATTCTTTTTTTCGGGTCATTATACCAGTTACAATAACATCTTTATCCAGACTAGTCGAACTCTCTTTCAATACCACCGATAGCGAAAAAGTTCCCCCATCTTTTACCTCTCCGGGTACTGTTTTACCCTCGTATCCCATAAATGAAATACTGAATCTATATTGCCCGGCAGGTAATTTTGGAAAAGTGAAAACACCGTTTTTGTCTGATGAGGTGGTTGTTTTTGCGCCCGTTTTTACGTTCTGTGCCACTACTGTTGCCCCTACAATAGTTTCTTTAGCATCTTTAACTACCCCCCTTACTGCCGGTGTTTGCGCATAAGCGCTAAACCCTAAATAAAGGCATAAGCATAGCATTAAGACACGTTTTGGAACGTTCCTTTTAGTAAAAATTTTAATCATGAAGTTTAGGTTAGGTTTAGTTGTGCATTGCCTGTTTGGCTTTTGTGTTAATTGTCTTTATCGTATATCCCGCATCTGTTTTCTCTGCAACCAGATTATTGAGCGCACAAAGCATATTCAAGAATGAATCAGCGTCATCGCGTCCGAATTCGTACTGACCAGTGAATACTTTTTTACTGATCTGGTTTGCATTGTATTTTATCTGAATATTCAGTTTAGTTTCTAAAACATTAAACACGCCGGCCAGGCTTTCATTATCAAAGGCTATTGCCCTTTCAGTAATAATTGCCCTGCTTGGCTCAGCAGCTATAACTTTCTTTATTGGTGCAGCATTCAAATCTGTAACTACTGCATAATAGGTTTGCATATTAACCGTAAAAGATTTACCAGGAGTTAGGTAAACAGTTTTTATACCTTTCAATTCCAATAAATTTTGTGGCCTTACCACCACCTTACCCTCAATCAGGTTAACTTTTGTAAAAACACCTTTCTTAAAAGCTGTTACGCTAAACACCGTACCTAAAGCTGTAGTAGCCAAATTATTAGCGTACACGGTAAAGGGCTTTGTTTTATCTTTATGTACTTTAAATAATCCTTCTCCCACCAGCTTCACATCTCTCTTCCCCTGGTCGAATGGTAAAAAGCTTACTTCACTATTAGGATTTAATGTTACCAAAGTACCATCTGGTAAAGTATAATTCTTTTTGGTATTGCTGGTATTGGTAAAAAAGGTAAGCACCCTTGCTGCCACGGGTTTTTTAACCTGCTTAACCACCTGCGTTAATACACCTTGTGGTTCTGGTTTAGTACTAAATACCAGCCAGCCAGCAGAAAAAACAAGCGCCACAGATGCCGCATAGGCCAGATATTTCAATTTAACCCGTTTGGCTGCTTTCTTTTCGTGAATATGATCCAAAACATTCACATAAACCCGATCTGAAATCTCCCCGGGTACCTCATCTTCAACCACAAACTCTTCCCAGTCCGATGGATTTAAGTAAATTTCTCTATTGGATGGTTCTTCCAAAAATTTACTTACCATGCGGGCTTCTTCGGCAGTACACTGCCCGGCGAAGAACTTGTCAACTAACTTTTGGTTGATTTGCATAACTACATTACGTTTTTGATGAAGGTTTACCCCTACTGAGCGAAATATTTTTTTTAGATTTTTATTAAAAACGTTGCTTCAATCACCAGAATAGCGATTTTTATTTACAATTTTAACTGACAATTCAAGAAAACATAAAAATTTCTTCGATT
Source organism: Pedobacter sp. (assembly GCF_965279535.1). Classification (NCBI taxonomy): domain Bacteria; kingdom Pseudomonadati; phylum Bacteroidota; class Sphingobacteriia; order Sphingobacteriales; family Sphingobacteriaceae; genus Pedobacter; species Pedobacter sp. The sequence continues at coordinate 3,091,252 of NZ_OZ257244.1, read as the reverse complement.
ATCGGTTAATAATAGTCGACATGATGATTGCCAGAGAAATTATTGACGAAAAAGCGGCCCGAAGCTGTTTTAGCGCTTTAGTCATATGATTTTCGACCGTTTTAGGCGATATAGAAAGCAGTTCGGCGATTTCCTTGTAAGAATATCCATCCAATTTGCTCAACTTGAAAACTTTTTTCCTGACCGGCGCCATTTGCTCAATGGCCTGTTCTAAAATCTCGAGATCCAAATCCGGTGCAGCAGGTTTCGCGCGCTCAGTCTCAACAATGCTTAAATGCTTTTGGCTGATGGCCTCTTTTCTTAGCTGATCAATCAAAATGGTTCCGGCCATTTTGAATATTTGAGCAGAAATGCTGTATTCGGCAGAAAGATTCCTGCGTTTTTCCCAAAGCCGTATAAAAGTTAACTGCACCACCTCTTCTGCCATATATTCAGAATTGGTTTTCTTCAGAATATAAGCATAAAGTTTTTGGTTGTACAAACGATAAACGCTTTGAAAAGTTTGTAAACAACCAGACGTTAGCTCAGCAATATACTCCATTTTCAGGATCTTCCTGCGGTTTGTTTGGGATAGTTTAAAATAGTTAATTTGAGAGGTTCTGTACTTCAAATATATTTTAACATTAAATAAATATCAAACAATCGATAAAACTTTAACATTTTTTCGATGCAAATGGGCGCGGAAAGCATCAATCAAACGTTTGTTCTATTTTCAAATAAAATCAGTTAAATAATCAAATTTTACTTATTTAAGCCGAAAAAATTCATTTTACATAAATCATTTAAAATAAACACGTTATCATATGGAGCAATTTCTTTAAATTGATAACAACTATTTTTACATTTACGGTGATATGTTGAGCAACAATTACAATGAGTTAATCAGAAAAATTGATGAGTTTATCCGTAAATTTTATCTTAATAAAATTCTGCGGGGCAGCATTTATGTGGCTGCAATTTTACTTGCACTCTATCTTTTGGTTTTTACCTGCCTCTATTACCTCAATCCGGGAATTGTATTTAAAACGATTGTTTTTTTTGCATACATCCTTCTTGGTGCATTACTTATTGGTTTTTTAATAATAAAACCATTAATGGCCATGCTCAAATTGGGAAAACACCTGTCTTTTGAAGAAGCCTCCATCATTATTGGTAACCACTTCTCTGATATTAAAGATAAGCTTCTTAATACGCTTCAGCTTCATCAGCTTTCTGAAAAATTACCCGAAAACAATCAACTCATTTTAGCCAGCATAGACCAAAAAATACTCGAACTTAAACCTGTTCCCTTTTATACTGCTGTAAGGATTAACGACAATAAAAAATATTTAAAGTTCCTGATCATCCCGCTATCCATTATCTTGCTTATTGGCGTTATTGCTCCCGCTATTTTAAGAGAAGGAACCAAGAGCTTTTTAAAGTATGATGAATATATCGCACCTACAGCCCCCTTTACCTTCCAGGTTTTAAATAAAAGTTTATCTGTTACTCAAGGCGACGATCTTAGGTTAAACCTAAAACTTTCTGGGGATGGGATCCCTGCAGAGGTTTATGTAGAAGACGGAAAAAACACCTACAAACTTGAAAAGGAAAGCCTGAGCAGGTTTAATTATCAGCTTAAAAATATCCAGAGCGACAAAAAACTTGTTTTTAAAGGTGGCGGCTTTAGTTCGGCGGTGTTCAATATATCGGTAAAACCTCGTCCGGAATTACTCCAGGCTACGGCAACATTAAACTTCCCGGCATATTTGGATAAGAAGCCCGAAACCGTTAACAATGTTGGCGATTTGCTTTTACCCGAAGGCACCAAAGTATTGTGGAACTTTAAAACAGCCAAAAGTAATTCGCTCAGATTTGTACTAAATAATGTTCAACACCTTATTCCCATTAATGAAGATGAATCTGCATTTACTGCGGTAATAAAAAACAATGCAAAATATAGTATAAGCCCAAAAAATGAGCACGTTACATTAAGTGATTCCCTTAGCCATCAGATAACCGTAATTAAAGATCAGTCTCCATCAATCTCAGTGGTAGAAAAGCCAGACTCCATTAGCAATAAAGCCCTTTATTTTACAGGCCAGGTTAGCGATGACTATGGTTTTAGCCGACTGAGTTTCAAATATCAGATTAAAGACAATAACAAAGTTTTATCTATAACCACAAAAAATATTTCCATTAGAAGTAAGGCTACAGAAAATAGTTTCTTCTATTTCTGGGATGTAAAAACTGCCACACTTAAGCCTGGGCAGGAATTAGAATATTATTTTGAAGTAGCCGATAACGATGGCGTGAACGGAGCTAAAGTTACCCGTTCGGAGATCAAAACTTTTAAGCAACCAACCAAACAGGAAGTGGCAGCGCAAACCAGTGCCAATAATCAGGCCTTAAAACAAAAAATGCAATCTGCCATCCGCCTGGCCAATACCATCGAAAAGGAAAGCAAAAAAGTAGCCGAAAGCTTAATTGATAAGAAGCAAATCTCTTTCGAGGATAAAAAGCAAATTGAACAATTACTGGATAAACAGAAACAGTTAGAAGATGCCGTTAAAGAGATCAAAGAACTCAATGAAAAAAATATCAAACAGCAGGAAGATCAGGCACAAACACAGGAACTTCTGGAAAAACAAAAGCAGATAAAAGATCTCTTTGATAATGTTTTGGATGAGAAAACTAAAGAACTCCTGCAGAAATTGCAGAACCTGATCAATGACCGGGATAAACAACAGACTCAAAATGAGCTATCTAAGATGCAACTGGATAACAAAACCCTTAAAAACGAACTCGATAGGATTTTGGAACTCTACAAACAGTTAGAATTTGAGCAAAATCTTCAAAATGATATCGACCGCTTAAATGATTTAGCCAAAGAGCAAAAGGAACTTGCTGAGCAAACCAAAAACAAAAATAAGGACAACAACAGCCTTAAAAACAAACAGGAAGAACTCAGCAAAGAGATGAAGGATTTGAAAGAGGATCTTAAAAAACTCGAAGAAAAAAATCAGTCTCTAGAAAAGCCGAACCCTTTCGAAAATCCTGAAAAAGATGTTCAGGATATCCAGAAACAGCAACAAGACAGTAAAGACGCTCTGGAACAGAAAGACAATAAAAGTGCCAGCCAGAAGCAGCAAAAGGCTTCAGAGCAAATGGAAAAACTCTCCAAAAAAATGCAGGAGATGCAGCAGCAGGGAGAGGAAATGGAAAATAATTTGAATGCAAAAGAATTAAGGAGGCTACTGGAAAATCTATTGAATACTTCTTTTGAGCAGGAAAAGGTGATGCTGAATTTAAAGAAAATGACTTCAGCTGATCCATCGTACACCGGCAACGTTCAAAAGCAACGGACCATAAAAGATAACCTGAAAACCATCGCTGATAGTTTGTACGCCCTGAGTAAACGCGTACCCCAGATAGAATCTACGGTAAATGAGGAAATGAACAAGATCAATTTCAACCTCGATAAAAGCCTGGAAAGCCTCGGCGAAAGACGTACCCCAGAAGCCAATCGTTACCAGCAATTTACCATGACTTCTATCAATAACCTCAGTTTGATGTTGAGTGAAGCCCTTAATCAATTACAGAACATGAGTAAGAATGCTAAAGGCGGCAAAGGCAAGCAGAAACAGGGTATGAAGCAATTGAGCCAAATGCAGGATCAACTGAATAAAAGCATGCAAAAAGCCCGCGAGCAGATGCAAAAATCTGGAAATCAGGGTACTGTAGGCAAAGGCCAGATGAGTCAGGAATTTGGTAAAATGGCTCAACAGCAGCAGATGATTCGCCAGGCATTGGAAAAGATAAACCGCGAGGAAAATAAGGATGGCAAGGGTAAAATGGGGAACCTCAATCAGGCCATCCAGGAGATGAAGCAAACGGAAAGTGATTTAGTGAATAAACGCTTGCAACAAGAAACCATTCAGCGTCAGAAAGAACTTTTAACTAAACTCCTGGAAGCAGAGAAAGCAGAAAGAGATCAGGAAGAGGATAGTAAACGTGAAAGTAAAGCGGCTAAGGAGTTCCCTCCTTCTTATCAAAAAATGCTTAAAGATTATCAGAAACAACAGCAAAGCGGAAATGATATGCTCCAAAAACTGCCTCCTGCTTTAAACTATTACTATAAAAACAAAGTAGCTGAGTATTTGAAATCGCTGAACCAGGTAAATTAATTTCTCCCTTATTCTGATGTCTACAAATTAGTTTCTAACTTTGCCAAAAAACCGCATTTATGGCAGCCATTTCATTTTTTACAGAATCGATTTCTTACAATTTACCTCAAAAATTAAAAGTTAAGAAATGGATTAAGGCAACAATAGAAAAGGAAGGTTTTAAGCTTGGTGAGTTAAATTTTATCTTTTGCAGTGATGAATATTTACTAACCATCAATCAGCAATACTTAAACCACGATACTTATACCGATATCATCACTTTTGATAATTCAGAAGAAGAAAAATTAATAGTAAGCGATATTTTTATCAGCATTGAACGCGTAAAAGAAAATGCCAAAACCTTTAAAACAAGCGATTTTGATGAGGTCTGCCGCATTATGATTCATGGAACACTTCATTTGTTGGGTTACAAAGACAAAGGCAAAGCCGCCAAGACATTAATGACACAGAAAGAAGATGAATATTTGGCTTTTAGGGCCGAAACAGGACTTCTTTAAACCTTTGCAAAAGCAATTGCTTCTTTAAAGGAGTCATAAATCTGCTGATTATCCCTCCTCAATAAAGTTGGATTTACCTTAATTTTTACGAAACCATCTGCCTTAGGTTGCCCAAATATGATATTGTGTTGCGCCCTTAAGCGTGCATTTAGCTTTTGCGGATCAATCCCTTTTCCAAGTTTAACGTTAAAGAGATTCGTTCCATCTACCAATGGCAAAATTTCAAGGTCTTTTAGCTTAGCCATCAACGTAAAAAGTGCTTTAGATTTTGCTTTTATCTGACCCATTACCTCATCAATCGTATTCAAATGATGAAGGGCCATTGCAGCATTGGTCCAATTGGTAAATATGCATCCCCCATGGATTTTAATCAAGTGATGCATTTGATCGATGAAAGCTTTATCCCCACATAAAACAGCACCTCCTGTGGCTCCTAAATACTTGTACAAGCACATATACACAGAATCAAAGCATTCGGCATAGGCTTCAATACTGCTATCCGTAAAAGCTGTTGCCATATGAAGCCTCGCACCATCCAGGTGTAGCTTATATCCCTGCTGTTTACACCATGCAGAAATTCTCTTTATTTCTGCCAGTGGAAATGCCTGTCCATCGCAACGGCGAACCGGCGTTTCAATCGATATTGCCCCTACTCCAGCAGCAAAAGCCTCAGCTTCCTGATGGTATCGGATAGATTCCTGCAACTCTTCCAGGGTAAAGTAATGCTTACCTGCTGCCAAAGGAATTAATCGTTTATTGAATAATGTTTGAGCAGCATCCCCTTCATCACGGTAAACATGGCTGGTTTCCTGCACACATGCCTTTGTATTTGTTCCGCAAAGCTGACTAATAGCCAGCTGATTGGCCAATGTACCCGATGGTAAATAAACGGCAGCTTCTTTGCCGGTTATTTCTATAAATTTTTGAAGTAGTTTTTCCATCGTAGCCCCTTCTCCATAAATATCCCGTTCTATAGGACTCTGACGGTTAATTTCCTGTAACTGAGCCAGGAAATCTGTGGGTTTATAGAAAATCCCGTCATTAATAAAATAAACAGCCTCAGAATCTTTTGATGTGTTAACTGTAGTTGTAGCTAATCCCATCAATCCTGGACTGAGTAAAGGCAGTGCAGCAACTGAACTTAACCTGATAAAGTCTCTACGTTTAAAATCCGTCATTTTAAGCTTTTAATAAAACTAGCTATTTCCAGTCGAATAACCGCATCAAAAGTTAATATATGCTTAAGATACATGGGAAAAAGATTGCCAGATACAGAACAGGTAAACGATTAACAATGCCATAAAACCTTGAGTTAACCTTGACTTGCCTTTGAGTTGCCTTTGACTTGACCTTGACTTGGTGGGGATAAAGTCAGATAACTGAATCTTACCTTAATGCGGTACCTGATAAAACACTACAATTGCCGGTTCGTCTAACAATAGGGCGTGTTTGTCTATAATAAATGCTCACTGGTATATTATAAGCGAATGAGCTGAAACGTTTGGCGCAGTTTGTACTCTAATAACCAAAGGAATAACATAAAGATAGTGATTTAATCCGACTGATAAGGCGTTTTAATCACTTAAAAGATAAAGTTTAGTTTTAGTTAATGATTGATGCAGCGGTGGAGCGATTCCACCGCTGTTTTTATTTAATTATAATATTTTAACTGCATTTGACTTCAGTAAATATACCGGCTAAAGTATTCGATTTGTAATAAGCCTCCTCTACTCATCATAAACCAAATAATTTATCCTTACTTTTGCACTAATTTTCTTTTATAAATCCGTAATATATAAACTTTGAGCACTTTAATTGCAGCAGAAGGCTTAGGTCATGGTTATCATGACGAATGGTTGTTTAAAAATTTAACCTTGGGCATCAATGCGGGTCAGCGTGTAGCGTTGGTAGGCATTAATGGAGCAGGTAAAAGTACCTTATTGAAATTATTGGCAGAACGCTTTCCTCCTCTTGAAGGAAAAATAGTTAAGAACAAATCTGTTAAAATAGGTTTTCTAGACCAGGAACCTCAATTTACAGCAGGTTATTCCATTAGTGATTTTATCTTTTCCCTGGATAATAAACAACAGCAGTTAATCAAAGAATATGAGGAATTAATTGAAGATCCTAATCCGGACGAGAAAAAACTTAATCGTTTATACGAGGAATTAAGTGAGCATAATGCGTGGGAATATGAACATGAAATCAAAACCATTCTCAGCAGAATGGGAATTACCCACCTTCAGCAGAAAATTGACACCCTATCAGGCGGTCAGAAGAAACGTTTAGCACTGGCTAAGCTTTTAATAGAAGATCCTGAAATTTTAGTGTTAGATGAACCTACCAACCATTTGGATATTGATACCATAGAGTGGTTAGAAAAACTTTTAACAACAGGACAAAAAACGATATTACTGGTTACCCATGATCGTTACTTTTTAGATAATGTTTGTAATACCATTGTTGAGCTAGACAGGGGAAAGATTTTCAATTACAATGGAAATTACGCCTACTTTCTGGAAAAGAAAGCCGAAAGAGAGGCCTTAGACGCGACTGTTTTACATAAGAATCAGCAGCTATTAAAAAAAGAATTAGAATGGATGAGACGCATGCCACAGGCGCGTGCAACGAAATCTCAGGCCAGGATAGATGCATTCTATGATTTAGAAGAAAAAACAAAGAAAAAGTCTGATAATCAGAGTATTACACTAAAAGTTAAGATGTCGCGTCAGGGCGGTAAGATCATTGAACTGGATCATATCAAACAATCTTTTGATGGACGCTCTATCATTAATGACTTCACTTATACCTTTAAAAAAGCAGATCGTATTGGTCTTGCCGGAAAGAATGGTACCGGTAAATCTACCCTACTGAACATCATTACCGGAAACATAATTCCTGAAGGTGGAAAAGTAGACAAAGGAGATACTACCGTATTTGGATATTATAAACAAGGTGGTTTGGCATTTGATCCAAAAGAAAGAGTAATTGATATTGTAAAGTCAGACGCGGAGTATATCAAAATGGCAGATGGTTCTACCATTACCGCTTCACAACTCTTAACGCTATTTCTCTTTCCGCCCAAGAAGCAACATGGCATGGTAGAGAAATTAAGTGGCGGTGAAAAAAAACGCCTGCACTTGATGAAGGTATTAATGCAAAATCCAAACTTCCTCATATTAGATGAACCTACCAACGATTTGGATATAGATACTTTAAATGTACTGGAAGAGTTCCTGGAAAATTTCCCTGGCGTATTAATGTTGGTTTCACATGATCGTTACCTACTCGACAAGATGAGTGATCAGTTATTCATCATGGAGGGTGAAGGCGTTGTTAAAATTTATAATGGTAACTACTCAGAGTATCGTTTAAGTTTGGAACAACCGAAAGTTAAGAACGAAACAAAAGTTACACCTACTCCCGTTCAAGAAACGGTTACTGTAAAAACTACAAAAAAGCTCAGCTTTAAAGAGCAACGCGCGTTAGAAGATGCAGAAAAAGGAATGGAAGAAACCGAACAAAAAATCAAGAAACTTTCGGAAAGCTTAATTTCAATAGATGCTTCTGATTATATTAAAATACAAGAACTATCGAATGAGATTGAAAGTTTAAAATCAAAGCTAGATGAATATACCATGCTTTGGCTAGAATTATCAGAATAATAAAACAATTGTTTATTGATTTCCACGTTAATGTTCCACGTGAAACATCGTAAACAAAAGAGCATAAACATACGTTCCACGTGGAACATAGAATAAATAAAAAGAAAAATGTTTTCTAAATATGACTTAATTGTCGTTGGTGCAGGCCATGCCGGTTGCGAAGCTGCTGCTGCTGCCGCCAACCTCGGTTCATCAGTATTACTCATCACCATGAACATGGGTACAATTGCTCAAATGAGCTGTAATCCTGCTATGGGTGGTGTTGCTAAAGGACAAATAGTTCGCGAGGTGGATGCTATGGGTGGTTATTCGGGTATCATATCTGATAAATCAACTATACAGTTCAGGATGTTAAACAAATCTAAAGGACCTGCTATGTGGAGCCCAAGAGCCCAGATAGATCGGATGCGCTTTGCTGAAGAGTGGAGACTAGCTCTTGAAAGAACTCCTAATTTAGATATTTGGCAGGATAGTGTTGTAGGCTTATTAATAAAAGATAATACCGTATACGGTGTAAAAACATCATTAGGAATAGAGATAGAAAGTACTGCAGTGGTACTTACTAATGGAACATTCTTAAATGGAACCATCCATATTGGAGAAAAGAAATTTGGTGGAGGCCGTACAGCAGAAAAATCATCAACCGGTATTACAGAACAATTAGTAGAACTGGGTATGGAAGCCGGAAGAATGAAAACGGGTACCCCCCCTCGTGTTGATGGCAGAAGCTTAGACTATTCTAAAATGGAAGAACAGTGGGGTGATGAAGACAGAAGCAAATTTTCATTCACTGATACTCCCCTCAATCAGGATCAAAGATGTTGCTGGATAACTTATACCAATAGTGAAGTACACGAAACTTTAAAAGAAGGATTCGAAAAATCACCTATGTTCACAGGCCGAATCAAAGGACTGGGTCCACGCTATTGTCCATCAATTGAAGACAAAATTAACCGCTTTGCTGAGCGTGACAGACACCAGATTTTTGTTGAACCTGAGGGATGGGACACCTGCGAAATTTACGTAAATGGTTTTTCTACCTCCTTGCCAGAAGACGTACAATTTAAAGCATTAAGACAAATCCCAGGTTTTGAACAAGCTAAAATGTTCAGACCAGGGTATGCAATTGAATATGATTTCTTCCCACCTACCCAGTTATCATTAACATTAGAAACCAAGTTAATTAAAAACTTATTTCTAGCCGGACAGATAAATGGAACTACTGGTTACGAAGAAGCAGCTTGTCAAGGTTTCATGGCTGGAATTAATGCACACCAAAAAATAACCGATAAGCATGAACTCATCATGAAGAGGTCTGAAAGTTATATAGGTGTTTTAATAGATGATTTAGTTACTAAGGGCACTGAAGAACCTTACCGCATGTTTACATCAAGAGCGGAGCATCGTTTATTGTTAAGACAAGATAATGCCGATATCCGCCTGACTCCTATTGGTCACGAACTAGGATTGATTAGTGATGAACGTTTAGAAAAGGTTAAACACAAAGTTGAAAAATCTGACGCACTTGTTAAATTCACCAAGTCACAAGGCATCGAAATGAAAGATGCCAATCCAATGCTTGAACAACTCGGATCTGCAGCTTTGAATCAAAATGTAAAATTATATAGCCTGGTTAGCAGACCACAAGTAGGTCTTAATGATTTGATTAAAGTGAGCCAGCCTTTAGCTGAAGAAACGGAATACCTGGATAAGCAAACAATTGAGCAGGCCGAAATCAAAATTAAGTACGAAAGTTATTTTGAGAAGGAAAATGAAATTGTAGAAAAAATGATGAAGATGGAAGATAAAGAAATCAATCCGGATTTTGATTACAATAAAATCGTATCCATCTCTAAAGAAGCGAGAGAAAAATTATTTAAGATCAAACCAAGAACCTTAGGTCAGGCATCACGAATTTCTGGAGTTTCACCATCAGATATTTCAGTTTTAATGGTATATATCAATAAGTAACTGATAATCAATTGATTATATATTTTTATAGTGACTTTAAATAAAGAGATATAAAGAGATATAAAGAGATAAAAAAATATTTTAACCATATTATTCCAAAAAAGGTAAAAACTCGTCAGAACGTTTAAAATATGCCAAATTTAAAAGATCAGATTTTTAACATCAAAAATACAGTTGTCTTAGTGGCTTCCCTCCTGCTTTTTGGATGTGCAACTATACAAGCGCCACAAGGTGGGCCAAAAGATACTCAACCACCCAAAGTTTTGAGTATGACACCAAAAAATCAGACACGGAATTTTAACAGTAAGAAAATTGTAATTGAGTTTGACGAATATTTTAATCTAAGAGATGAGTTTAAGGAATTCTCCATTTCACCTGATCAGGAAAAACCACCAATATTAAAAAAGAAGCAAAAAAGATTAGAAGTTACGCTTCAGGATTCTCTGGAGAAAAATACAACTTATACTTTAAACTTCGGAAAATCCGTTGTAGATGTAAATGAAGGAAATGTGGTTAAGAACCTTTCGTATGTTTTTTCAACTGGTCCGGAAATAGACTCGCTTTCATTAAGTGGTAAAGTAATTAATGCATTAACAGATGAAGCGGAAAAGGAGGTTACCGTTTTTATTTTACCAATTGAACGGGATACGCTATTTGGTAAAAAGCGACCTTCTATATACACTACCACAGATAGTTCGGGTAACTATAAGTTAAATAACCTGAGAAAAGGCAACTACAAAATCTATGCTTTAAAAGAAGCCAGTGGTGGGGGAGATAAAATCTACCAGCAGATTTCTGATGAAATTGGTTTTCTTAAGGATACGATAAAGATTGATAAGAACCTGGATAACATCAATTTAAAGGTTTTTAAAGAGCTTGCGGGAGAATTCAGGGTATTGGACAGGAAGCTGAACAATGATGGCAGCATATCGCTTATTTTCAATAAGCAGCTTAAAAATCCCAAACTCACCGTTACAGATCCACCGAAAGTTGATGTAGGAAAATATGTGCATTTCAATAAAACAAATGATACGGCAAAAATGTGGCTTAAAGATCTGAGTTTTGATTCTGTTAAAGTAGCTATTCAGGATGAAGGTAAAGTACTCCAAACCCTTAATTTTACCAGGGGAAAAAAAGATACTTATACACGGGATTTATCCATTTCAGACAATGCTGCAGGGGCAAAATTAAACCCATATCAGCGTTATACGCTTACCTTCCCATTCCCGGTAGAATCTGCTGATCCATCTAAAGTTACGCTTCTGGAAGACTCCGTAAAGCGCACTACCTTTCAATTATTAAAAGACTCTGTAGATTTCCTTAAGTATTATGTTATTTATCCATGGAAAAATAAACGTACATACGACATTAAGTTTAGTGCAGGAACATTCACAGCTATATTTGGTGCTAAAAATAAAGACGTTACTAAATCATTTAAGCTCGAAACAACAGACAGTTATGGTACGCTCGGCTTAGCTGTAACTGTTCCGGATACAAGTAAAAACTACCTGGTACAGTTTATAGATGAGAAAAAAAATATCATTAAATCAACCAGCTTAAACCGGAATATTACCATTAATTTTTCTAATTATCCTGCCGGAAAATATTTTATCAGGGTAGTTTATGATGAAAATAAAAATGGAATTTGGGATACTGGTAACGTTAAAAATGGAACTCAGCCTGAAAAGATCTGGTATTCAACAACGGAAATGTCATTAAGGGCAAACTGGGAGCGGGAAGAAAAATTAACTATACCAGCTGCACCTAATTAAGGTGCAGTTGGATTAAACCATTCACTATACATCATATAGTTATCTGGTAATTTATTTAACAAAGCCCGTTGCTCATCAGTAATGGGCTTTATCTTTTTTGCAGGGGTACCCGCATATAAATACCCTGATTCACAAATGGTATTTTCAAGTACAACTGAGCCGGCAGCAATGATGCAATACTGCTGAATTACAGCATGATCCATCACAATAGCTCCCATACCAATCAATACGTTGTCCTCCACGGTACATCCATGTACAATGGCATTATGACCAACTGAAACGCGATTACCTAAGTGTGTGGAAGCTTTTAAATATGTAGCGTGTATCACCGCACCATCCTGGATATTCGTTTCCTTTCCAATGGTAATGGCATTTACATCTCCTCTAACAACCGCATTGAACCAAATGGAGCAGCCATCGCCCATTTCCACATCGCCTACAATTGTAGCGTTTTCTGCTATAAAACTTGGCTTCCCCAGCTGGGGATATTTACCTTTTACAGGTAGTATTACTGGCATATATATCTAATTACAAGTTTAAAAAACGGTATCAGTTAATTGTGTGGCATGCTCAGGATAATCAGTAGTATAATGTAAGCCCCTACTCTCCTTTCTTTGCATAGCTGATTTAATCACCAGATAGGCAGTTTGAATTACATTCCTAAGCTCGCAGAGTTTAACAGAAACCTTGTTCTTCTTATAAAATTCTTCAGTCTCCTGATAAATTAAGAAAAGACGTCTGTGTGCACGCTCTAACCTGAAATCTGAACGAACTATCCCGACATAATCTCCCATAATCTTCTGCAGTTCTCTTAAATTGTGCGTCACCAAAACATCCTCATTACTTTGAATTACACCATTATCATCCCATTCTGGAATATCATCAGGAATAACATTCTTTTTAAAATTTTCTATGGCATCCTGATAAATGCGGTGTGCAAAAACTGTTGCTTCGAGTAAAGAATTAGATGCCAAGCGGTTAGCACCATGTAAGCCCGTAGAGGAGCATTCCCCACAAGCATATAAATTTTTTATAGACGACCGTCCGTATTCGTCTACTAAAATACCACCACACATATAATGAGAAGCAGGCGTTACGGGGATATAATCTTTAGTCATATCTATTCCGATAGACAAACATTTTGCATATATATTAGGAAAGTGCTTTAATATATCGGCCTTCTTACGCATGGTAATGTCTAAATAAACAAAGTCATCACCAGATTTCTTCATTTCAGCATCAACCGCACGCGCAACTATATCTCTGGGAGCCAATGATTTACGCTCATCATACTCTTGCATAAATTCTTCCCCATTCTTTCTCCTTAAAACACCACCAAAGCCCCTTACAGCCTCAGAAATTAAAAAAGAAGGATACTCACCAGGATGATATAAAGCCGTTGGATGGAACTGTATAAACTCCATATTCCTTACTTTTCCCTTGGCACGATAAACCATTGCCATTCCATCGCCTGTTGCAATAACCGGATTTGTAGTAGCAGAATACACGTGGCCCGCACCGCCAGAAGCCATTACCGTAACACTTGCTAAGATCTTTTCCACATCGTTAAGCTCTGTGTTAAAGGCATATATCCCGTAACAGTTAATATCTTCAGTACGTTTATCCACAAATTCCCCCAGGTGATGCTGGGTAATTAACTCCAAAGCAAAGTAATGTGTTAATATCTCTATGTTGGGATTCTCATGAATTTCATTTAGTAGTACCCGTTCAATCTCATATCCTGTGATATCTTTATAGTGCAAAACACGGTGTTCAGAGTGCCCTCCCTCCTTCGCTAAATCGTAGAAACCTGAGTTGTCCTTATCGAAATTAATACCATAATCTATGATCTCCTGAATACGCTGAGGCCCCTCTTTTACAACGATTTCCACAATTTTTTCATCGCATAAACCGTCGCCGGCAATGAGCGTATCTTGTATATGTTTTTCAAACGAATCATCTTTATCCACAACAACAGCTACACCTCCCTGGGCATACTTTGTATTGGATTCATCCTCGTTCGACTTTGTAACGATTAAAACCTTGCCATATTTAGCAGCTTTAAGTGCGAAACTCAAACCCGCTATACCTGAACCAATTACCAGAAAATCTACTTTTCTCATTAAAAAAACCTTTAAGTTATAAACGATGTTAATAACTATGGAACAAATGTTAACTCTATGTCTAAATTATTCTAACAAATAAATTTGAATGTTTAAAGCTACTTTAAAAAGACAATTTGCCACAATCTTTTAAGCAATTTTTAACCACATTTGTACAAGTAATTAACTTTTCACACACTTATAAACAATTAACATTCGGATATTGATAATTTTTGAAGCTGTTTTTGATAGTGCTGAGAATCAATCTTATGATATTATAAAAATGTAATCCAAATGTTAGTAAACCATTAATAACTTAAATGGAAGAATGTTTTTTTTAAACTTGTCAACAATACTAACACACTAATAAACATTAAAGATTTATTTAATTAAAATATTTATTAATTATTGAGACGTTGAAAGCTTGTATCTTTGAGCACCTCAAAAAAATTGAAGGAAATTAACAATGAACATAGATGTCCTAGAAGAAATCAATAAAAAGGGATTTGTTGAGGAGTATATAGATCCAACGCTAGACCTTTTTGCTGAGATTGAAAGATTAAAAAAGGAAAAAAACGCAATTATACTTGCACATTATTATCAAGAACCTGATATTCAGGATATTGCAGATTATATTGGTGATAGTTTAGGCCTATCTCAGGAAGCTGCTAAAACTGATGCTGATGTAATTGTGTTTGCAGGTGTACATTTCATGGCAGAAACGGCGAAGATTTTGTCGCCTAACAAAAAGGTTTTATTACCCGATGTTAAGGCAGGTTGTTCTTTAGCTGATAGTTGTCCACCACACCTGTTTAAAAAGTTTAAGGAAAAATATCCAGATCACCTGGTAATCACTTACGTAAACTGCACGGCCGAATTAAAAGCTTTAAGTGACATTGTTTGTACAAGTACCAATGCGGTGCAGATTGTGGAAAGCCTGCCAAAAGATCAAAAGATTATTTTCGGTCCTGATCGAAATTTAGGTGCCTATGTGGCTAAGAAGACTGGCAGAGACCTGGTGCTCTGGAATGGTGCTTGTATGGTACATGAGATTTTCTCGCAGGAAAAAATTACCAAGCTAAAGGAACGGCATCCAAATGCTAAATTTATTGCCCATCCGGAATGTGAGGAAGTGGTTTTAAAAATGGCTGATTACATCGGGTCTACGACAGGTTTATTGAAGTATACCATCAGCAATCCTGCAACTGAATTTATTGTGGCAACTGAAAGTGGAATTATCCATCAGATGGAGAAGGCTAATCCGACTAAAACTTTTATACCTGCGCCACCCAATAACAGCTGCGCATGTAACGATTGTCCGTATATGAAGCGAAATACACTCGAAAAATTGTATTTATGTATAAAAAACGGCAGCCCCGAAGTAACTGTACCTGATCATATTATCGAAGAAGCAAGGAAGCCGATTCAAAGAATGCTGGACATTTCGGCCGAATTGGGTCTTTAAGCCTGATAAGCATCCGAGGTTTTTAGGTTGCCTGTGCGCAGTAACCTTCGGATGTTTTAATGCAACAACTATGGAAAAAAATAACATCCTTAAAAATTATGCAGGTTTGCTTTGGCTTTTGGCAGGTATTGTTGTTGGAAGCATTGTGGGCTTAATTTTTGGGACGAAAGTTGAAAGTATTAAGCCACTGGGCGATATCTTTCTTAATCTTTTGTTTACGGCTGTTATTCCATTGGTATTTTTCGCGGTTTCTTCAGCAATTGCGAATATCGATAGATCCAAAAAGCTAGGTAAATTATTGACTATTATGGTTTTAGTTTTCCTTTCTACGGTGTTGATATCTGCAATGTTAACTTTACTTGCCACCTGGATTTTTCCAATTCATCAGGAACTGGCTGCAGGTACTGCAAACCTCAAAGAAGAAAAAATAGAATCAATTGGCCAACAGATGACCCAGTTGCTTACAGTAGGAGAGTTTTTTGAAATTGGAAGCAGGAAAAATATGCTTGCATTGATCATATTTTCTGTATTGGTGGGCTTTTCTACATTGTATTCCGGTGAATCTGGAGATGCATTCAAAAAGTTCCTGGTTTCGGGCAATGAAGTAATGAAAAAGCTCATCATTTTGATAATGAAATTAGGACCTATTGGTTTAGGAGCATATTTTGCCTATCAGGTTGGTGTTTTCGGGCCTCAGCTTTTTGGTACCTATGCTAAAGCACTGGGTTTGTATTATGGTGTTGGTGCATTTTATTTTATTGTTTTCTTCACTTTGTATGCTTTTATAGCCGGAGGATTTAAGGCAATAAAACTATTTTGGAAAAACAACATTGTCCCTTCCCTTACTTCGGTAGGTACTTGTAGTAGTATTGCAACTATTCCGGCGAACTTAGATGGAACTTTAAAAATGGGTGTCCCGGCCTATATTGCTAACGTAACCATTCCGTTGGGTGCTACTTTACATAAAGATGGCTCCAGTATCAGTTCTATTATTAAGATTGCTGTAGTTTTTGCAATCTTCGGAAAGGAATTGGTACAGGTAGATACCATTATTTTGGCATTGGGCATCACGGTTTTAGTAAGTATAGTGGAAGGAGGAATCCCAAATGGAGGATATATTGGTGAATTATTGATGATATCAGCATATCAATTACCACCTGAAGCATTACCGCCAGCTATGATTATTGGTACGCTCGTAGATCCGATGGCAACGTTGCTAAATGCTACCGGAGATAATGTGGCTGCTATGTTGATTGCCAGATTTACGGAGGGTAAGAATTGGATGCAGGAGAAGATCTTATCTTCTTAAATACCTGGATGTTATAAAATACCATTTGTGTATTTAGTAAATTTATAGAAAGATAGGGGCAGCTGCCCCATTATTGAAAAAGATTGATAATATGTTTGAAAATAAAGAACGTACTGACATTAATGAATTAGGAGAATTTGGACTGATTAGGCATTTAACAGATCATTTCGAAATTAAAAATGAACAGTCGGTTAAAGGCATTGGAGATGATGCAGCAGTAATAGATGCAAATGGAAAGCAGATTCTGGTATCAACTGATTTGTTGTTAGAAGGAATCCATTTTGACCTGGCCTATGTGCCATTAGTACACCTGGGTTACAAAGCGGTACAAGTTAATTTGAGCGATATATATGCCATGAATGGTGTGGCGAGCCAAATCACTGTTTCCTTAGGTTTATCGAGTAAATTTCCTTTGGAAGCTGTTGAAGAAATTTATAAAGGAATAGAACTGGCTTGCAAAAAATATAACGTTGATGTAATTGGTGGGGATACTTCCTCCAGTAAACAGGGCTTAGTGATCAGTATAACTAGTATTGGTTATGCTGATGCTGATAAAGTGGTATACAGAAATGGTGCACAGGAGCATGATTTATTGTGTGTATCGGGTGATTTAGGTGGTGCTTATCTTGGACTTCAGATTTTAGAAAGAGAGAAGTTGATTTATTTGGAAAATCCTCAGATTCAACCGGATCTGGAGGGAAAGGATTATATTATTGAGCGTCAGTTGAAGCCTGAAGCCCGTAGAGATATTGTGGCTTTATTAGCGGATATGGATATCAAACCTACTTCAATGATTGATGTTTCTGATGGTTTGGCATCTGAAATATTACACCTGGCATCACAATCCGATAAAGGAATTACAATTTATGAAGAAAAAATTCCCCTGGATCCAATGACTTACGAAACTGCAAGAGAATTAGGATTAGACCCAACTGTTTGTGCTTTAAGTGGGGGTGAAGATTATGAATTGTTATTTACCATCAGCCAGGAAGATTATAAAAAATTAAAACATGACGTAGATATCACCGTAATTGGGCATGTTACGGATAAAAATTCGGGCTGTAAAATGATCTCTAAATCGGAGAAAGTACACGAGTTGAAAGCACAGGGATGGAATGCTTTTAAGAAATAGTTAACACAATAAAAATAATTATAATGTCGTCATCTGAGGTTCAACTGAAATGTTGCCCTGTGACGACATTTTATTTTAATAGCTGCGTGACTCACCAACCATCTTAAGTAAGCACTGACAGATTATACCAGATTCAGCTATAAAATTGAGGTACTATACAGAGATGATAATTTTTTAAAAAAAATCGTTTAAAGGCATTTAAATAAATTTTACTACCTTTGTAGGTTTGGTTAATTTTATTGTTAAATCCAATAATTTAAAGCTTCGGTCCCTTTTGTGACTCAGAATGCTTAATCAACCCACTCAACTTATCTGTTAGAACATGCGCTCATAGCATTAAAATATAGTTAACTCTCCTCCCCGTCTAAATACTTCAGGTCAATTTGCTTAGTGGCTTTAGCACCTAGTCTTTTAATTTTTTCAGAGGTATTAGTCAAGTTTCCTGTACCAACTGATAGTTTGTTGACCGCCTTATCATAAGCATCCTGGCCTTGCTTCATATATCGGCCAATGTTCTCCATATCAGCCATAAAGCCCACAAACTTATCATACATACTACCACTTAAACGGGCAATTTCCATTACATTTCTGTTCTGTCTTTCTTGTTTCCACATGCTGGCGATGGTACGTAAGGTGGCTAATAAGGTAGAAGGGCTTACAATCACAACCCGCCTGTCCCAGGCGAAATTGAATAATTCTGCATCTTTTTGCACTGCAATACTAAAAGATGATTCAATCGGAACGAAAAGCAAAACAAAGTCTGGAGAATTAATCTGGTACAGGTCCTGGTAGTTTTTGCTTGATAGCTCTTGTACGTGTTGTTTAATAGAGGCTAAATGCTGTTTTAAATAGCCTTCACGCTCTTCGTCAGACTCAGCCGATACAGATCGCTCATAAGCAACTAATGATACCTTAGCGTCTACAATAAGGTGTTTATCATCAGGAAGGTCAATGACTACATCGGGCTGGTAGCGACCGCCTTCGGCGGATACCAGCGAGGCTTGAATGCGATATTCCTGATCGCGAACGAGTCCTGACCGCTCTAAAACTTTCTCGAGGATTACCTCACCCCAGTTTCCCTGCTTTTTGCTATCACCTTTTAAAGCTTTTGTTAAATTATTAGCATCCTCCTGAATCTGTTTACTCTGGTCCATCAATAAGCCAATTACTCCTTTTAAGCTGTTTCTTTCATCAGATTCAGCTTTATAAACCTTTTCAACCTTTTCTTCAAATGCTTTAATATTTTCCTTCAGCGGATTTAGTATAATGTCCAGATTAGCTTTATTGTTTTCTACAAACTTATTCGATTTCTCTTCCAATATTTTGTTGGCGATAAGTTCAAAATCTTTGTTGAGTTTCATTTGAGATTGTTCCAGTTGAACTTTCTGTTCGGCCAGTTTTTCTTTTTCGGCCTGGTAAAAAGAGCGGGTACTTTCTAACTCGCGATTGGCGTCTGCCAACCGGTCTCGTTCTGTCTGGAGCTCATCTATCAAACGTTTTTGTTCTTCTTTCAATAGCGCAGTAATGTGTTCTTTTTCAGTTGTCAGGTTAGCAACACGCTCTTCTGTTTTGGCTAAATTTATTTTTAAGGCATTATTTTCTGTAATAACTGTTTCAAAATCCAGAGATGATATTGCAGTTCCGGATTGATTTTTCTTGAAAATAAGTATGATCAAAGCAATCACAATAACAGCAAGAAGCCCAATAATGACGATTTCCATAATGATAAAAATTTTAGCAAAAATCGAAATTTTAAATAGCTTTACCAAAAAAATTCGTTTAGATAAAGCTATGTTAAGCCACAAAAAATAATTATCATTGAACTTTAAATCGTATAAATGAACCAGTTAACTGTATTAATCTCCTGCCCTGACCAGGTAGGTTTAGTAACACACATCACCAATATTTTGGCTAACCACCAGTTGAATATCATCGCTATGCGGGAGTTTGTTGATGAAGAAAACAAAGCTTTTTTTACCAGGATAGCCTGTACGGGGCTTTTGGATAGCACAGAAGGTTTAAAAACCGAATTACTGAACAGTTTACCAGGGCAGGCTGAGGTGAATGTTATTACTCAACAAGACAAGAAAATTGCAGTATTGGTTACCAAAGAATACCATTGCCTGGCAGAGATTCTGATTAAAAATCAATTTAAAACACTCGGAGCTGAAGTTCAATGCGTAATTGGTAATTACGAGGATTTAAGAGATTTTACCGAAAAATTGGGAATACCTTATTTCTATGTTACGCATACAGAGAAGGAAAAAAGCCAGTTTGAAGCGGAGATTAAAGGTATTATAGACCAATTTGAAGTTGATTATGTGGTTTTAGCCAAATTTATGCGCATTCTTTCAGCAGATTTTGTAAAGGATTATGCTGGTAAAATTATCAATATTCATCACTCATTTTTACCGGCATTTATTGGAGCAAATCCCTATCGGCAAGCGTTTGAAAGAGGGGTCAAAATTATTGGCGCAACGGCACATTTTGTAACGAATAATTTGGACGAAGGGCCTATAATTACGCAACATACTGCTCCCGTTGACCATAACTTTAGCGTAAAGGACATGGTTAGGGCCGGAAAGGAAATAGAGAAGAAAGTACTTTTAGATGCTTTGGCTTTAGTGGTTGAGGATCGGGTTTTTGTAAGTGGCAATAAAACCATCGTATTCAAATAAATAGTTTGTAGCCGTAATTTCCAGGTTGATTTTTAGTGTTGTTCAATTTTGAGTATAAGACTTTTCCAAATGGCAATAAAAAGGCTTATATTAGAATACACACAAATGTTTACTTATGAGATTCTTAACTATGCTCCTGCTGATGCTTTATGCTACAGCAGTAAAGGCCCAAACGACTTTAAAATTTGACCAGCGTCTTATTGACTGTGAAAACAAATGGATTGTAGCTGCAACAGATTCAAGTTATGCCTTTGGCTTTGTTTATTTGGATAATTCTGCTGGATTAACCCTTAATGTAGCGGGGACTTTTACTCAGGATGGGCAGAGGCTTATTCCTAAAAAAATAGATCCTGCAAAAGTGAGGATTTCATCTACAGCAGTAAAAGTAGCCTTATTACCAAGTTTATGGTTTAAGGAATTGGAAATTACAGAAAACCCTTCCTGGTTGTCATTTTTTAAGACGAGCGATGAGGATATCAACAGGCTTTTTAGGTTAGGATCTACATATAATCAATGGAATGACCCAACTACAGCATTGAAATATTTAAATGCTGTAAGAAAAAAGAACAGCAAATATCCGGGTTTGGACATAGAGTTTTCGAGAGCTTTTATCGAGCAGAAAAAATATCAGCGTGCAGAAGCTTACACCACTGATGCTATATATAGTGTGATGGATGAAAAAAATAACTGTAATTTATATGGTAACCAGGTTTTTTCTTTAACTGGCGGCAATAAAATGGATAATGCTGAGGAAATTTATCGTCACGCTTTGTGCGAATGCAAAGAGGAAGTAACTAAGGCTGAGATGGCATACAACATCGCTTTCCAATATTTTAAGTTAAAAAACAAGGAAAAATTACAATATTGGAGAAAAGAAGTTGACAGGTGGATAGTACCCATTAGTTACACCGAGAAAATTGACCAGATGTTGAAACAACTACAGTAATTTTAAAACCTCATTAGCCAAATCCTCACCAGTTTGCGATCCAATGGCTACTCCCATTCCGTTACAGCGTGTAGCATAACTGATATTAGCATCCACTGTAGATATTAATGGTTCGAGTATTGAACCAAAAGACATAATTCCACTCCAGCGCAGATCTATTTCAAAATATTGCCGGGGTAGAATTACAGTTTTTAACAGCTCTTCTAAAGATGCCTGAACCAATTCGGTTTCACCAAATTCGGTGGTTTCCTCTGACTTAAAATCTAAATTTCTACCACCACCTAAAAGTATGCGCTGGTTAATATTACGGAAATAGTAGAAACCTTTATCATAATGAAAAGTTCCCGTTAATTTTAGATTAGGAATGGGTTTAGTAATTAACACCTGGCCTCTTCCAGGCTTAATGTTCAATTCTGGCAATAGTGTTTGTACAAAAGCATTTGTTGCAATGGCCAATTGATTGCAGTGAAATTCTCCGGCAGGAGTTTTTAATGTTATAGATTTTTCTTCATTTATGATTTCTGATACTTCGCAATTATTGAAAATGCTGATTCCTGTTTTTTGCGCATGTTCAATTAATGCAAACATCATTTTACCGGTATCTATCTGGGCTTCGTATTTATTGAAAATAAGCTGGCTAATGTTCTTAAAGCCAAATACATCAATTTTTTCATTGCATACCGAAAAAGTATTCTTTCCTACAATATCATCCAGCAATTGGTTAAAATGTTCAATTTTCGCTACACTGTGTTGGGTGGTACTGTGATCAGTTTTTTTAAATAATTCATAGCCTCCAAAGCAATGATAATCCATTGTTTTATCACCAATCAGTTTACGGAGTTTGAGCAAACCTTTCCATCGGCTTTCTATGAGTTTTGCAAGGCCGTCAGAACCAGCTGTTTTTTCTTGTTCAATGAGTTCTGAAATACTGCCGAAGCAAGCAAAACCCGCATTTTTAGTGCTGGCACCTGAAGGCAGGAAACCACGCTCCAGCACAGCAATTTTTAAATTTGGGGATGTTTTCTTTAGGTGGATTGCACAGCTTAAACCAACTATACCGCTGCCAATAATTATGACATCATAATTAAAAAAACTATGCTTTTCCCAGTATGAAAGTGTGCATTTCATTTGATAAATGTAATATATTTTGATCACCAAATAATATGGGAACGCTTTTTGATATAATTGAAATGAAAAACATACATAAGAACAATGGGAGTTTATTTAATATTAATCGTCCCGGTATTATTGCTGAGCATGTTTGTGCAATGGCGCTTTAGGAATAAATTTTCTAAGTACGCAGAAATGCAACTTAGCTCAGGTTTATCGGGCAAGGAGGTAGCAGAGAGAATGCTACACGATAGTGGGATTTACGATGTGAAGGTGATGAGTACCGAAGGACAATTAACAGATCATTACAACCCAACAGATAGAACAGTCAATTTAAGTACTGATGTTTACTACAGTCGAAGTGTTGCAGCAGCAGCTGTTGCCGCTCATGAATGTGGGCATGCTGTACAACATGCTAAGTCTTACTCTTGGTTAAATCTAAGAAGTACGATGGTACCGGTTGTGAGCATATCCTCTAATCTTTTACAATGGGTTTTATTAATAGGTGTTTTGTTAATCAGTTTTACCGGCAATCCAATTGTTTTGGCTATTGGAGTAGTGGGTTTAGCACTCATTACATTATTTAGTATTGTAACCCTGCCAGTAGAGTTTGATGCCAGTAACAGAGCATTGGCCTGGTTGAAAAACAATAGAGGCGTAATGCAAACAGCGGAAGAGAACAGTCAGGCGAAAGATGCATTATGGTGGGCTGCAATGACCTATGTTGTTGCTGCAGTGGGTGCACTCGCTAACCTGCTTTACTATGCTTCTATGCTATTTGGAAGAAGCCGGGATTAAAAAATACTAGCTATGAAAAACGAAGCGGTTAAGGTTTACTCCTTGCCGCTTTTTTAGTTTTAACGGTTCACTGGTCACGTGTCACTGGTCATCAGTCATTAGTCACTGGTCATTTGTCATTAATCATTAGTCATGGGAAATGGGGGAAATCCATATGAGGATTATCAGGGCTTACTATAATATAAACTCCAATTTGAAAGTCGTAGCGATACGCTTTAACTAAAAAGGATTGATTGCAAAAATATCTGCAATAAATGCAAGGGTAACAAATCAATAGATTGACGAGCCACACTTAGCGAAAAGCTTTAAAAAATTAATTAAGCTTATAAGGAGCGATTAGTTGAAACTCAGGAATATCTACGTCAAATTCTGCTTCATCCATTAAACGTTTCATTAAATAAGTACCCCGCATGCTTCCCATATCCGTTTTGAGATTACATCCGGAAACATAAACGTGAGTTTCTCCGGGGTTGATAACAGGCTGTAAACCAACTACACCCTCCCCTTCTACTTCTCTGCGGCTACTGTTTGAATCAAAAATGAACCATTGACGGCGTAAAAGCTGTACAGCATAATCAGTAAGATTGGATATTTCTACCCGGTAAGCGAACATAAAATGTTCATTCGAAGGATTGGAATACTCCGGTTGGTATACGGTTTCTACCGAAACCTTAACTCCATCTGTAATTGCTGTAACCATGGTGACTAATACGAATGTACAAAATGCTTTTCAAAAATCAAGCCATTACTTTTGTTGCGTCGTAATTGGCGAATTTTTCTGCTACTTCTTCTAAAATGCTGTAAATGTTGCTGATATCCGGTTCTGCTACTAAACGCATCCGGTAAGGTTTAAAATCTGGCAAGCCTTTGAAATAATTGGCATAGTGACGACGCATTTCAAAAATGCCGGTTTTGGGTCCTTTCCATTGGATAGATTTTTCTAAATGTGTTCTACACACATTGATTCGCTCTTCAATAGTAGGTCCTGCCAGGTGTTCTCCTGTTTTAAAGAAATGTTTTACTTCTCTAAAAATCCAGGGGTAACCGATAACTGCCCGGCCAATCATGATACCATCCACCTCATATTCCATTCGCCAGTTTGCTGCTTTTTCCGGGCTATCCACATCTCCATTACCAAAAATTGGAATTTTAATGCGCGGATTACGTTTTATCTCTCTAATGAGGCTCCAGTCTGCTTCGCCTTTGTAAAGCTGTGCTCTGGTACGGCCATGAATTGTTAAAGCCTGAATACCTACATCTTGTAAGCGTTCGGCAACCTCGTAAACGTTTTTAGTGTTATCATCCCAACCCAGACGGGTTTTTACGGTAACGGGTAAATGTGAAGCTTTAACAACAGCATCTGTCATTTTCACCATTTTATCAATGTCTTGCAACAAACTGGAACCTGCTCCCTTACAAACAACATTTTTTACCGGACAACCATAATTAATGTCTACCAGATCGGGTCCGGCAGCAGCAGCAATCTCCGAAGCCTCACGCATATGCTCTATATCGCCACCAAAAATCTGAATCCCAATCGGCCTTTCATACTCAAAAATATCAAGCTTTTGTATGCTTTTTGCTGCGTCGCGAATTAACCCCTCTGATGAAATGAACTCCGTATACATCAAATCAGCTCCATTCTGTTTGCATACGTAACGGAAAGGAGGATCGCTCACGTCTTCCATGGGCGCCAGCAAAAGCGGGAACTCCCCTAAATCTATATTTCCTATCTTTACAGACATTTTTCTATCTTCAACACTTATAAAACATACAAAGGTACAAATAATGAATTTTGTAACACCTAACCGGGAGGAAATCAACCCTTTCTTGCAATTACTTTTACTTTTAGCTTACGCTATATTGGGTACATTAGTTTTCAGTGCATTGGCTTTGGCAATTATAATTCCTTTTTATGGATTAAATATTATTCAGGAAATTTTGGCCCAGCAGATTACCGCAAAGAACGTAAATGCATTTAAGATTCTACAATCGTTAAGTACACCAATAGGACTCATGGCAATTCCGGCCTGGGCTTTAGCGCTAACGGAGCGGAAAAAAATAAGCACCTTTTATAGTTTTAAAAAACCTTCTTTTGTGCTATTGGGTATGATTTTGATTATTATGATTGCAAGCATGCCTCTGATGGAATGGTTTACCCTTACCAACCAGAAAATGATTCTTCCTGATTTTCTGAAAAACATTGAAGTTTGGATGAGAGCAATGGAAGAGGCGGCAATGCAAACGACCATTAAACTCATTACCGTTAGAAATAATTGGGATTTCGTTATTAATTTAATTGTAATAGCAGTTTTACCGGCCATAGGTGAAGAATTGATGTTCAGAGGAGGGGTTCTGCGAAGCCTGTACCGCACTTTTGAAAATCATCATGCCGCCATATGGATCGCGGCAATTTTATTTAGCGCTATACACATGCAATTTTATGGGTTTATACCCAGAATGTTGCTGGGGGCTGGATTTGGCTATCTTTATTATTACGGAAGAAGCATCTGGTACGCGATGGCTGGTCATTTCATCAACAATGCTTATGCGGTTTGCGCGGCTTATTATATGCAAAAACATAATATTCCGTTGGAAAGAGCCGATGAACCTTTAGGATTTCCATGGTACGGGTATTTAATTAGTGCAATAATTACCATAGCTTTGTTCAAATTTTTTAAAGATATAGCACAGCGTGAGCGAAAATTGGATTAAGGTATACACAACGGCTGATGCCTTTGCTGCCGAAGTTTTGAAGCAGGGATTAACCGAATCGGGAATTCCGGCAGTAACCATGAACAAACAATTATCTGCCTATCATTTAGGTGAAATTAATGTACTCGTTCATAAAGCCGATTTTAATAAAGCCATAGAATACATTGTTGAAAATGAAATTGAATAGCGTTTTTCAAATTGACCTTTAATCTTACACCATTTACTTCTAATCTCAGATGAAAACCCGGGCAATAACCGCTTTCTTTTTTACCATAGTCATGCTGGCTTCCATTTTTTTAGGGAGTTACACATTTACGGCTTTTTACCTTATTTTGAGTGTATTGTCGCTGTTTGAGTTTTATAAACTGATCAAAAACTCAGGAATACGGCCACATAGAAATATAGGAATAATAGCAGGAGCTTTAATTTTTTTAATGGCAGCGGGTTTGCATTATTTGAAATATGATGTGAAGTATTTGCTCCTTTGTATTCCATTAATTTTTTCTGTTTTCATTACAGAACTCTATAAAAAGAATAAAATCCCATTTGCAAATATCTCTTATACTTTTGTTGGATTTGTTTATGTCACAATTCCCTTTTGCTTTTTCCATGCTTTGGGATTTTTGAAAGACTGGAATAACTACAACTTTCATTTTCCCCTGGCCTTTTTATTGATGCTATGGGCAAATGATACAGGAGCCTACTTGTTCGGTGTGAAATTTGGCAAACGTAAATTGTTTGAGCGTCACTCTCCAAAAAAAAGCTGGGAAGGTTTTTTCGGAGGCATGTTTACCAGCGTTTTGGTGGCTATTGGCCTATCCTTTATTTTTACTGAAAATATAGCTATTGTATGGGCGGGAATGGCAGTATTAATTGCCTGCTTCGGAACTTTGGGCGATTTGGTAGAATCTATGTTGAAAAGAAGCCTAGATACCAAAGATAGTGGTGGCTTGCTACCTGGACATGGTGGGCTATTGGATCGTTTTGATGGCCTTTTGTTAGCCGCCCCGGTAGTATATGCTTATCTTTATCTTATTCTTTACTAGTTTTTGGCTACAATAACAAAGTAATCCCTGGTTACCATTTCACCTGCATTGCTTTTAACTTGCTCGTTATTAGCAAGTTCATCAAAAATGGTGAATCCTGCGTTTTCAAGCAGGTTTTTCACTTTGTCCAAATGGTAAAGCTTAAAGCCATAAGGTGTGAAAGGCAGCTTTTCCATAAAGGCTTTATCTGCAAAACATAACGCAAATAAACCATTTTGTTTTATAACCCTTTTAATTTCAGTTAAATAGGCGGGTGCATCTTTCCAGAAATAAATGGTGTTAACAGTAAACACTTTATGGAAAGTTTCGTTTTTGAATGGTAATGACTGGCCATCGGTTAGTGTAAAATTAGCTCGTCCTTGTTTGATAAAAGTTTGATTTATTCTTCTTGCTTCGATGAGGATTGTTTCAGAAATGTCTGCTCCCTGATATTGAATTTCCTGGGCCTTAGCCAGCAAATATTTTAAATGACCGGCATTTCCATGACCAATTTCCAGAATATGATCCTGATTTTGTGGGCTTATTGCATCAATAGCGGCTTGAGTCATACCTTTATTGGTAAGGTTCATAGCCTCACCGGTTTTAATGCCATTTGCTCCTTCAGGGCAGCTTAATTGTTTGGCAATTGCTTTAAAATCATCAGTTGTTGGTTGATTTTCCATAATATCAAAGCTAGTTTTTGGCTAAGGGACAATGTTACATTTTTTTATATATCCCTTACAAGATTACTTGATCACCTGAACAGGTTTCTTATGCTCATCAATGGCAACAAATGTAAAGTCGCCATGTACGGCCAGTTCTCTTCCTTCGGCATACATTTGTTCGATATAAATTTCGACATTTACTTTTAAACTGGTGTTACCCACATGAATAACTTTTCCTACCAGTTCCACAATTGAGCCTGCCGGTATGGGTTTTTTAAAATCTATTCTATCGCTGCTTACAGTTACCATAATTTGCCTGCTAAAGCGTGTAGCAGTAATGAACGCCACTTCGTCCATCATGTGCATGGCTGTGCCACCAAACAGGGTATCATAATGGTTTGTGGTATTAGGAAAAACGGCTTTGAAAATACTGGTTTTAGAGTTTAATATTCTTTCTGCTAAGGTCATATGGATACAATGTGATTTAAAAATTGGCAACTTTCAACGTGAAAGTTGCCAAAGCTATAGATTATTCTCAATTCAGAAGGTCTTCTGTTAAAACAGCAGCCGTTTTACGCATTTCTTTGGCTGCTTCAACCATTTCAATTAAGGCTTTTTTGGTTTCATCCCAGCCGCGGGTTTTTAAACCACAATCTGGGTTTACCCATAGCTGATCTTGAGGGATAACTGCTTTTGCTTTTTTTAACAAAGTGATCATTTCTGATCTTTTTGGAACTCTCGGAGAGTGAATATCATAAACACCAGGCCCGATTTCGTTTGGATATTTGAAGTTTGCGAAAGCATCTAAAAGCTCCATCTGAGAGCGGGAGGTTTCTATTGTAATTACATCTGCATCCATAGCGGCGATATTCTGTATAATGTCGTTAAATTCAGAATAGCACATATGTGTGTGGATCTGTGTTTCATCTTTAACCCCAGCAGCAGAAATTCTGAAGGCCTTAACAGCCCAGTTAAGATAGTTTTGCCAATCCGCTTTGCGCAATGGAAGCCCTTCTCTTATGGCAGGTTCATCAATCTGGATGATTTTAATACCGGCATTTTCTAAGTCAATAACCTCATCTCTAATCGCGAGGGCAATTTGTGTACAGGTTTCTGAACGGGGTTGATCGTTTCTGACAAAGGACCATTGCAAGATGGTTACCGGGCCGGTTAACATCCCTTTCATGTATCTGGAAGTTAAGGATTGTGCAAACGATGTCCATTTTACTGTCATTGGTTTAGGGCGCGAAACATCGCCAAAAATAATGGGTGGTTTCACACAGCGAGAACCGTAGCTTTGTACCCATCCGTTTTTAGAAAAGGCAAAACCAGCCAGTTGCTCTCCAAAGTATTCTACCATATCATTGCGTTCAAATTCGCCATGAACCAAAACATCGAGGTCTATTTCCTCTTGCCATTTAACGGCTTTGGCCGTTTCTTCGGCAATTAAGCTGTTATATTCTTCATCAGTAAATAATCCTTTTTTAAACTTAGCTCTCCAGCTTCTTACTTCAACTGTTTGTGGAAACGATCCAATAGTTGTAGTGGGGTATTGTGGTAGGTTTAACGATTGCTGCTTAATTTTTCTGAGCGAAAAAGGATTTGATCTTTCTGAATCTTTTGTTTGTAAAGCTTTAACACGTTGCTTAACCAACTGATTATGAATTAGTGTTGAGTTTTCCCTGTTATTAATAGCAATAAGGTTTTCTTCTAGTTTCTGCTGGGTAGATGCAGGGTTTTCTTGTGTGGCAATCTTTTTCAAAGTAACTACTTCGGCGACCTTTTGTTTAGCAAAAGCCAGCCATTGTTTAACTTCTGCAGATAGGTTTTGTTCATCCGTTTCATTATCTAAATCTACTGGAGAATGTATGAGGGAACACGATGGAGCAATCCATACCCTGGCTGCACCTAAATGTTTTACGGCCTGAGTAATGAGGGCACTGGATTTAGAGAAATCATTCTTCCAGATGTTTCTACCATCAACAAGGCCTAATGATAATATTTTATCGTCGCCAAGCGCTGCAATAACCGATTCAAGTTGATTTTCAGCTCTCACCAAATCGATATGTAATGTATTAAACGGTAGTGAGGTGGTTAAAGTCAAGTTGTTTCCTAATCCTTCAAAATATGTTGCCAGAACTATTTTTAATTTTGGAAAGGCTTTTTTAATTTCCTTATACACAAATTGATATGCCGCCTGCTCCTTTTCGGATAAGTCTAACGCTAAAAAAGGCTCATCAAACTGAACGTACTCGGCATCTAAAGCAGCTAACCTGTTTAAGATATCAAGATACACAGGAAGAAGATTCTTAATTAAATCAATCTTTTCAAAGCCAGCTTCCTTTTCTTTGCCTAAGAGCAGGTATGATACCGGTCCAATAAGCACAGGTTTACTAATGATGCCCAGTTGCTTGGCTTCATAAAATTCATCGATAACTTTGGTAGAAAAGAGCTTAAAGGGCTGGTTTTTGTAAAATTCTGGTACGATGTAGTGGTAATTGGTATCAAACCACTTCGTCATTTCCATCGCTACTACATCCAAATCCTCTTTTTGATAACCTCTCGCCATGGCGAAGTAAAGATCAAGCTCTGCATTTCCCTTTCTCAAAATAACCTCGTTATATCTTTTTGGAATAGCGCCAAACATCAGGGAATGATCAAGAACATGATCATAAAAAGAAAAATCGTTTGAAGGAATAAGGTCGATCCCTGCTTCCTTTTGTAGCTGCCAGTTTTCGTGGCGGATGTTCTTACCCACCTGGAGTACATTTTTGTAACCTGTTTTTCCTGCCCAATAATTTTCGCAGATTTTTTTCAGTTCGCGGTGGCTACCAATTCGCGGATAGCCTAAATTTTGCGTTTTCATTCTTTTAAAGATTAAGTAAAAAATCATTTAAAAGCTCTTTTTGCAATATTTTACAGCTTTTTGGCTATAAATCGCTGGAAAAGTTTGAAGCATACAAAATCCGCTCTACTGCAGAAAATGCTTTGAGCACATGAATAATCAGATATTCTATTGTATTTATCAGACCTGACCAATGGCTTTATAACGCGAAAGCATCGTCAATTCGATAAAAGGCAGGTCTCCTGACTTATCCCCAGTTTTATCGCCTTCCCATACATTTAAAGTACAGTGGCATGAATGATAAAACTGTTGCCTTTTTTACAGACAAGACTTACAGTTGCGCGACAGCTCATGATTTTCACATGATTCCCTATTATCCCCGATATTACACCGAGGACCTTCACCGGTTGATGAAAAATAAAGTTAAGAACTTACATCAAGCGCAAATGTAACTAATAAGCAGCAGGATTTTGACGGTTTAGCTAATTTTTGGACAAATCCGGGTAAGTTTTATGTCTGTAACAAATTTAGCGCAAGCGAATTACAGCTGATAATCTATATTATATTTGGTTTATCCAATAAACTAAACTTATTATGATCAAAAACTACCTTAAAAAGCTCTCATTTATTTTTTTTCTGGTGGTTGGGTTTTCTGCTGCAGCTCAGGAAGTGCCCAGCCCTAAATCTCACTTTGGATTTGATATCGGAGAGAATTACCAACTGGCAACCTACACTCAAACAGAAGCCTATTTTAAAAAACTGTCAACACATTCCAAAAGAGTAAAATTGGTGGATATTGGAAAAACGGAAGAAGGTAGAAGCCAATATATGTTAATTGTGTCTTCACCAGAAAATATTCAAAAGCTGGAACGGTATAAAGAGATCTCGCAGCAATTGGCTCATGCCGAAATTACCACGGAACAAGCCAAATCACTCTCGCAAGAGGGAAAAGCGGTAGTTTGGATAGACGGAGGCCTTCATGCCACTGAGACGGTTGGTGCTCACCAATTGATTCAAACTGCTTACGAGTTTGCTTCTAAAACAGATCCTGAAACCATGAAAATTCTGGACAATGTAATTATCCTTTTTACCCATGCTAATCCCGATGGACAAGAACTGGTTACCAGCTGGTACATGAGGCAAAAGGACCAGAGCAAACGTACCTTATCCGGATTACCACGGTTATATGAAAAATATGCCGGGCATGATAATAATCGTGACTTTTTTATGCTGAACCTTAAAGAAACACAAAACATAGGAAGACAGCTTTTTATTGAGTGGTTACCACAGATTATGTATAACCATCATCAAGCAGGTCCTGCAGGTACTGTTGTGGCAGGGCCTCCTTATCG
Source organism: Pedobacter sp. (assembly GCF_965279535.1). NCBI lineage: Bacteria > Pseudomonadati > Bacteroidota > Sphingobacteriia > Sphingobacteriales > Sphingobacteriaceae > Pedobacter > Pedobacter sp. The sequence goes on along the minus strand of NZ_OZ257244.1, from coordinate 3,059,039 downwards.
CGATCCTTTTAACTATGTTTTCGATCCAACACTCTTAACGAGCCTGGATGCTGTTGGTGCGGCTATGCATACACGACTTAATGTGGAAGGTAAACCGGGTTACACGCAAAGAGGTGGATCAGTTTTCTCTACCTGGTATAATGGTGGCTTAAGAACAACAACTTATTTCCACAACATGATTGGTTTGCTAACAGAAATCGTTGGTAGTCCAACACCTTCAGACATTCCTTTAGTACCATCGAGACTCTTGCCAAATAGCGACTCACCCAATCCGGTAACCCCAAGAAAATGGTATTTTAAAAATTCTATAGATTATTCCGTTTCACTTAATTATGCGGTTTTAAATTATGCGCAACGCCATCGGGATGAATTGTTATTTAATATTTATCAGATGGGAAAAAATTCTATTGATAGAGGAAAAACGGACACCTGGTCTTTCTCTCCTAAGAAAATAGAAGCAATTAACAATGCGGCGAAAAAGGCTGGTGCTTCTGCTTCTGCGGGAGAATCGGAATACGGACAAAGGCCGGCTATGAGCAATCAATATTTCGATACGGTGATGAAGTTACCTGCAAACAGAGATCCGAGAGGTTATATCATCTCTGCTGATCAGGCTGATTTTAATTCTGCGATCAAGTTTTTAAATGCGTTAATCAGAACAGGGATAGTGGTTCAAAAAGCAACTGCAAACTTCAGCGTGGCGGGTAAGAAATACCCTGCCGGAAGCTATGTGGTAAAAACAGATCAGGCTTTCCGCCCACACGTTTTAGATATGTTTGAACCGCAAGATCACCCTAATGACTTTAAGTATGAAGGAGGTGCGCCAATACCGCCGTATGATGCCGCAGGCTGGACTTTAGCTTACCTTATGGATGTTAAATTCGATAGGATTTTGGAAAACTTCGATGGTCCTTTTGAACGCAATCCTTACGGGAAATTGTTGATTCCGGAATATAAACCTGTTTCGGCAGCAAGTTATGTTCTCAGCGCGGCACAGAATGATTCTTACACAACAGTAAATGATTTACTGAAGAATAAAGTTGATGTTTACCGTTCTGCTGAAAATGGAGATTTTTATGTTTCATCTACCGGAAAATCTATCCTGGAAAAAGCAAATGTTAAATTAAAAGCAACAGCATTGCCAAAAGATAAGACAAAAATTTCTTTGGCGAGGATTGCCCTTTGGGATACTTATGGAGGCTCTATGGCTTCAGGCTGGATGCGTTTTATCATGGAACAGTATCACTATAACGCCACTGTTATTTACCCTCAGGATATTGATGCAGGAAACTTAAAATCGAAATACGATGTGATCATTTTTGTTGGCGGAGCGATTCCTGGTCTTCAGCCAGGTGGCTTTGGCGGAAGAGCGGCAACACCAAATGCAGACGAAGTTCCTGCTGAATTCAAAAATAGATTAGGAAGAATAACCCTCGATCAATCTATCCCGCAATTGAAAAAATTTCTGTTGGATGGAGGAAATATCCTTACAATTGGTAGCAGTACAAGTTTAGCCTATCATTTAGGTTTACCAGTTAGAAATGCTATGGTAGAAATTGTTAATGGTCAGGAAAAGCGCCTGGTAAACGAGAAGTACTATGTTCCTGGCAGCGTATTAAATGTATCTGTTGATACAAAATCGCCTGCAACGTGGGGCATGGAAAAAGAAGCAGATGTATATTTCGATAATAGCCCGGTATTTAAATTAACAGGTGATGCAATTGCTACCAATAAAATTAAACCTTTGATGTGGTTTGAATCTGCAACGCCTTTAAGAAGCGGTTGGGCATGGGGTCAAGCTTATCTCCAGGATGGGGTAACTGCATTTGAAGCCAGCGTTGGAAAGGGAAAACTTCTTGCCTATGGGCCAGAGATTGCTTTTAGAGCCCAAACGCATGGGACATTTAAGCTGATCTTTAACCAGTTATATAAGTAACTATTATAAAGAAAGGGCGGTTAACCGCCCTCTTTTTATGTATAACTTAGTGTTATGATCTTGAGTAAGGGAAGTTCCTCGAAACTTTTCTCATCATGTGCTCAACAAGATCGTCTGTTGAGGTAGTAATGTTATCGTTCATGGTTTTGAAAAAGCGCCAAAGCAGGTCACCAGAAGTGCCACTATTCAATGTTAGTGTTAAGGTTCCTGTGCCAGTTTTACCACCCAGGCCGCCAAATAAAACAGCTGAGGCTATTGCGCCTGCTTCAGATTTAGATTGTTCTGTTTCGAAACTTCCACCTAAAACGGCGTCAACACCCAAAACTTTAGCAATCTCATCTTTAGTCATTTCATCTAATTTGTCAACAATTCCAGCTTTCTTTAACAAAATATTGGTTTTATCCGGTTCCTGGAATTCAACAGTATAGTTATTGGCCTTTCTTAATAAAAAGGTGTACATGCTAAACTGAATTGATTTAGACATCGTTTTTTCCTGCTCTTTATTGGCTTCAGCATTGAAGTTTTTAGGCATTTTCTTGTAAGAAATTCTGGTGTTAAAAGGTAAGATGGCAACCAGTTTGTGATTTGTTTTTTCTGCATTGAGCTTAGGACTCTCGAATATCTGTTTCGATCCTTCGAGTTGCGCATGTGCGGTCATGCCGATACCAGCAATGAAGAGCATTAATAAGATTTTTTTCATTATAAATTTTTGTTTGATAAATTCAAAAATAAGTTATTTCGACGAAGTTGAAAAAATTTACGATAAATTTTAACTAAGCCTTTTTACTTTTGATTTACTTTGCTTGAGCCTGTTAGCCTTACCTTTGTACAATGAAAGTAGAAATTTGGTCGGACGTGATGTGTCCGTTTTGCTATATCGGAAAACATCATTTTGAACAAGCGCTGGAAAAGCTGCCTTTTAAAAATGAAATTGAAATAGACTGGAAGAGTTATCAACTTAATCCGGAATACCATAATACCAGCAACGAAAAGGTTTACGATTATTTATCACGCAGTAAGGGGATATCTGTTGAACATGCAAAACAAATGATCCAGCAAGTGGCAGATATGGCTACAAATGCGGGCTTAACCATTAATTTTGACAACAATATACCGGCCAATACCTTTAATGCCCATCGCCTTATTCATTTGGCTGCAAAACATAACCTTCAAAATACTGGCGAAGAGAAATTGTTCGAGGCACACTTTGTTCAGGGCAAAAATATTGGTGAAGATGCCGTATTGCTTGAAGTTGCCAAAGAAATTGGTTTAGATGCCACCGAAGCGGCGGTTATGCTAAATAGTGACCAGTATGCAGAAGCCGTTCGTTATGATATTTATGAAAGTCAGAATTTAGGTATTCGTGGTGTGCCCTACTTTGTAATGGACAGAAAGTATGGCGTTTCAGGTGCTCAGCCAGTTCAGGCATTTACAGAGGCATTGACCCAAAGTTTCCAGGAATGGAAGGCTAGCCAGCCAAAAACCACGATTACTTCTTTAAACAAAAATGATGATGCCGTTTGTGATGAGCATGGCTGTGAGATATAAACTGGTTTCGGCAGATTACGCGGATCACGCCCACTTGATTTTTCAGTCAATTGGATAAAGCTATTTTCCTTTTAAAGGTGTTAAGAGATATTCCAAGCCGTTAACTTTAATCTCGAACATGGTGGCCATTAAATCACCTAATTTTCCTTTTGGGAAGCCTTTATCTTTGTACCATAAGAGATAGTTTTCAGGTAAATTGCAAATTAACCAACCTTTATATTTGCCATAAGGCATGGGCATGCGCACCAATTCGAGTAATAATTCTGGATTCATTCGGCTATAAAGGTTAGGGCGTTTCTAGTCAATTAAAAGGTGATGTGGCTTTAACATAACCTAAAAACATTAATTCAGTCAGCGAACTGACCGAATTAACGTTTTTTAATCTATCAATTCTAAAGTCTGAATGGCTTCTTCTACAGTATTAATGTGATCAAAGGCGATTCTTAAAGTATTTTTAACCTCTTTAAGGTTACACATTCTAGGATGATTTTGCGCAAAAGTTAAAATTTTGGTAAAGGTATTTGAATCGAAGTAAGCAGATTGTTTGTCACTTAAGAAATAACCACGCAGGTTGTTTTTCTTGAAACTGATTTTTTCGAACCCTAATTTTTTTCCTAACCATTGCAGCCTAACCACACTTAACATAGTTTTAACCTGTGGAGGAACCGGACCAAACCGATCAGCAAGGTGCTTTTCAAAAACAGCCAGCTCAGATTCGTTTTCCAGTTTGGAGAGTTCTGTATAAAGGTTGTATCGTTCAGTAATATTGGTAATGTAGGCATCGGGAATATACAGTTCAAGGTCGGTATCTACTTGGGTAAAGCCTACAAAAGGTCTGGCTGGTTCATTTTCAAACAAGCCTTTAAATTCTGCCTCTTTAAGCTCCTGTATGGCCTCGTCTAAAATCTTGTGGTACATTTCAAATCCAATCTCTGCAATAAAACCACTTTGTTCAGCTCCCAATAAATTTCCGCTACCGCGGATATCTAAGTCACGCATGGCTACATTAAACCCGCTTCCAAGATCTGAAAACTCTTCAATAGCGCTAAGTCTTTTTCTGGCTTCGGATGTAAGCGTAGAAAGTGGCGGCGAAAGCAGGTAACAGAAAGCTTTTTTATTGCTTCGGCCAACACGTCCGCGCATTTGGTGTAAGTCGCTCAGGCCAAACATATGCGCGTGATTGATGATGATGGTATTCGCATTTGGAATGTCTAACCCTGCTTCAATGATCGTTGTGGCTACCAGCACATCTTTCTCTCCATTGATGAAATCGAGCATTACATCTTCGAGGGCATCTCCGTCTAGCTGCCCATGGGCAATACCAATTCTTGCTTTTGGAACCAGTTTTTGGATTAATCCGCCTAACTGCATCAGATCGTTTACCCGGTTATGGATAAAAAAGACCTGACCGCCTCTATCTAATTCAAACTGAACGGCTTCCTGTATCAACTTATCATTAAAAACATGGAGCTCAGTGTTAACCGGTTGACGATTGGGAGGTGGTGTACTGATGATTGATAAATCGCGTGCGCCCATCAAAGAGAAATGCAGTGTTCTTGGAATTGGAGTTGCAGTTAAAGTAAGTGTATCTACGTTAACCCGCAGGGCTTTAAGTTTTTCCTTAGCTGTTACACCAAATTTCTGTTCCTCATCAATAATCATGATGCCCAGATCTTTAAACTTTACATCTTTACTCAATAACCGGTGCGTACCAATCAGGATGTCTACCTTTCCATCAGCAGCTTCGGCCAACGTATCTTTAATTTGCTTGCTGGTTTTAAAACGGTTAATGTAATCTACTTTAACCGGAAATTCCTTTAACCGAGAAGAGAAAGTTTTAAAATGCTGCAGCGCTAAAATGGTTGTTGGGACCAAAACGGCAGCTTGTTTCCCCTCGGCAACAGCCTTGAAAGCAGCCCTAACGGCAATTTCAGTCTTCCCAAAACCTACATCACCACAAACCAGGCGGTCCATAGGATGCGGCGATTCCATATCCTTTTTAACATCCTGTGTTGCTTTTAACTGATCGGGAGTATCTTCATATATAAAAGATGCCTCGAGTTCGGTCTGTAAATAGCCGTCAGGAGAAAAAGCGGTACCCGCCTGGGTTTTCCTCAGGGCATATAATTTGATTAAGTCCCGGGCAATGTCCTTAACTTTTTTTTTAGTAGTTTTTTTGAGTTTATCCCAGGCATCAGTGCCCAGTTTGTTCATTTTTGGCGGTCCGCCCTCTTTTCCGCTGTACTTGGCAATACGGTTTAAAGAGTTAATATTTACATAAAGCAGGTCATTGTCGGCATACACCAATCGAATCATCTCTTGTGTTTTGCCGTTTACTTCTACCTTTTCTAAACCAGCATATTTACCTATACCATGATCAATATGGGTTACAAAATCGCCCGGTTTGAGCTCGCGAAGCTCTTTTAAAGTAATGGCCTGACTGCGTTGATAACCTTTTTTAAGTTTGTATTTATAATAACGATCAAAGATCTGATGATCGGTATAGAAAGCAATATTAATCTTTGGATCAATAAAGCCTTCGCGAAGCATGCTGTTTACAGGAGTAAACTTGGCGGTTTTATCAATGTCATCAAGAATGGCGTATAAGCGTTCGATTTGCTTAGCCGAATCAGTAAAAATAAAGTTTACAATTCCCTCTTTTTCGTTTTCCTTTAAATTATGAATGAGGAGATTGAAATCCTTATTAAACGAAGGTTGAGGTTTAGTTTCAAACTCAAAATAATTATCGGTTCGATAAAAAAACTGCTTGCCGAACTCTACCAGTGGAAAATCCTGAAGATGATCACCCAACAATTTCTCGTCAGTGAAAGCAAATTTCGGATCAATCCATTCTGGGTTTTGGTTCTTATCAGCTGCAGGCAATGCTTTCCAAAGCTCAACAGCTTTTTTATAACCTCCTTTAACAATATCCAGAGTAAATTCTACATCCTTAAACCAAAGTTGCGTATCAGGATCAATGTAATCGAGGATACTGATGTTGCTTTCGGTTAGAAACTTAGCCTGTACGTTGGGAACAATGGTTAATGATTTAACATCGGCTACAGAAAGCTGACTTTCAATTTCAAAACTCCGGATACTTTCTACTTCATCACCAAAAAATTCGATTCGGTAAGGTAAATCTGAAGAAAAGGAAAAAATATCAACAATGCCCCCCCGGATTGAAAACTGCCCCGGTTCATAAACAAAATCACGGCGATCGAAATCATAATCAATTAGGAACTCGTTAATGAAGTCGATTCCTAATTTTGCACCAACTGCAATTTCCAGGGTGTTTTTTTCCAGCGCAGAGCGATCGATAACTTTTTCAGCAATGGCTTCCGGATAAGATACCACTATCTTACCAAATTCGGAATCGTGGTTCAACTCATTTAACACTTCAGCTCTGGCCAGCACATTAGCTGTGTCTACCTGCGTAAAATCAAATGATTTCCGATAAGAAGAAGGGAATAACAATACTTGCTTATCTAAAACGCTTTCCAGGTCAGACTGGAAATAAGCCGCCTCTTCCCTGTCGGGAAAAATAAATAAGATGGGTTTATGCAGTAAAAAATAAGATGACAGCGCTACAATAGCATCAGCGGATCCGACCAGGCCCTTTAATTGTATTTTAGGGTTTTTGGATCCATTTAACGTTTTGGTAAATTCAGTTACCCTTTCGTCTGTTTTGTATCTGTTTATTAAATCGCGGATGTTCAAGGCGCAAATTTAAGGTTTATTTCTTAATTGATTTTTTAAGAATTGTAATCATGTTATTAATTTAACCACAAAATGCAATAAAGGTTTGGAAGCCCCCAATACCACATCTTAAAAATTAAAAGTTAAGGCATGGGGTGTTTGTTCGAGGTATTCCGTTATTTTGTCGAGCTTTTTTTACATTTCGTCGAATAATAGCTTATTTCCGTAACAAAGCCTTAACAAAAGTTTCTAAAATATATAAAAACTGAAACATGAAATACATTAAATCCTTTCCGCTAGAACTTTTATTCTGGATATCGGCTTTAGTGTTGTTGGCAACGGCAAATGCACATGAGCATCATTTTTCATTATGCCCGCTGGCTAATTTGGGCTTTGAAAGTTGGTGTCCGGGATGTGGTTTAGGGCGGTCGATCAGTTTAATTTTACATGGAGAATTTGCCAATAGCTTTAAGGAACATTGGCTGGGTTTCCCGGCAATACTGATTATCATGCACAGAATTATAACACTCGTAAGAAACTTTAATAAATTAAAAATTATAACTATCAACACATAATATCATGGATATCTTTCAATCACCCCTAATGTCGTTACCAGGCATAACGCCAGAAGAATACTCTTACTTACAACAAGCAACAGCCGGATTAACCGAGCAACAATTGCGCAACTTCTTGATGGTTTACAGCAGCAAGCGTAAAAACCCTTCAGACATGCTAATGTTCTGCTTAATAGGTTTATTTGTTGTGCCAGGATTACAACGCTTCATTGTTGGACAGGTGGGAATGGGAATCCTATACCTTTTTACAATCGGGTTATGTTTCATAGGTTCAATTGTCGATGTAATTAATCATAAAAGCCTGGCTTTTGAACACAACCAGAAGATGGTTTTCGAAAGCTTGCAAATGGTAAGAATGGGTGGATTTCAGTAACCAACAACAAAAGGTGATTCCATTTATTTAGAAAAGCGGTTGCTTGCATTTTCTGAATGTCAGCCCTGCTATACATTACAAGTCCGCACCCGATGAAAATCGGATTTGCGGGCTTTTCATTTCTATCAGGTTTATAAACAGCGGTCTGCGGCGCAGAAACCTGTAAAATGATCATATTTTCGATAGCTTCTGTATTCCCCTAGCAGAGTTTTGTAAGCCAAATTTTATATATTTATACCATGAAATTAGCGGAGATAACCCATTATTTAGAAAGTATTGCGCCCCTTAACTATCAGGAAGATTACGATAATTCAGGTTTAATTGTAGGCGATCCAAATATGGAGATCAGGGCGGCGCTGGTGGCTTTAGATTGTATAGAAAGGGTTGTAGATGAAGCTATTAATACAGGTTGTAACCTTATTATAACCCACCATCCCATTGTATTTAAAGGACTTAAGAAACTCAATGGTAAGAACTACGTAGAACGGGTGGTGCTAAAAGCCATTAAAAATAACATTGCGCTTTACGCCATCCATACCAATTTAGATAGTGTACATACCGGTGTAAATGCGCGCATTTGTGAGCGCCTGGGCCTTACGGGAGTTAAGGTGCTATCGCCGAAAGCCGGAATTCTTAAAAAATTGGTTACTTATTGTCCGCATGCACAGGCAGAGCAATTGCGATCGGCATTGTTTTATGCAGGAGCAGGGAATATTGGTAATTATAGCGAGTGTAGTTTCAATGCCGAAGGTTTTGGGACTTTTAAAGGAAACGAAAGTTCTGACCCTTTCGTAGGAGAAAAAGGTATTCAGCACCATGAATCTGAAATTAGGATCGAGATGGTTTACCCCGTGCAGGCAGAAAGAAAGATTTTGGTTGCGCTCTTTGAAAATCATCCTTACGAGGAAATTGCCTATGACATTTATAAATTAGAAAACAAGCATGAAATGGTGGGATCGGGCATGGTAGGCTGGCTGGAATATGATATGGATGGTTACGATTTCCTGCACCTGGTTAAGGACAGAATGCAGGCGAAAGTAGTTAGGCATACCGACTTAATTCCTAAAAGGATAAAAAAGGTAGCCGTTTGTGGTGGATCGGGTAGTTTTCTGCTGAAGGAGGCGCTTGCTGCCGGGGCCGATGCTTTTATCACTGCAGATTTCAAATATCATGAGTTTTTTGATGCAGAAGAAAAAATAGTGATTGCAGACATCGGACACTTTGAAACTGAACAATTTACCTCAAATTTATTGCTTGAAATTATTCAAAAAAAATTTACTAACTTTGCAATCCGTTTAACGGAGCAAAATACAAACCCCATAAATTACTTGTTTTAATGGAACAAACCGTAGAACAAAAGCTAAAAGCTTTATACGAATTACAAAATATCCACACTAAAATTGATAAAATACGTCAGGTAAGAGGTGAACTTCCTATGGAAGTAGCTGACCTTGAGGATGATGTGCAAGGTTTAGAAACCAGAATCCAGAAGATCAAGAATGAACTTGACGATTTGGAAGATGCAATCGTAACCCGTAAAAATACAATCAAAGATGCTCAGGCGAATATCAAAAGATATGATTCGCAGTTAAAGGAAGTGAAAAACAACCGTGAGTATGATGCTTTAACTAAAGAGATCGAAATTCAAGGACTGGATATTCAGGTTTCAGAGAAGAAAATTAAAGAACATGGTTTCGAAATTACTTCAAAAACTGAAATTTATGAAGCAGCTTTAGCTGATTTGGAAGGTAGAAAGAAAGATTTAGATGCTAAAAAAGCAGAACTAAATGTAATTACTGCTGAAACAGAAAAAGAAGAAGATGCTTTACAGAAAAAAGCAGACTCTGCAGAGCCTCAAATTGAAGAGCGTTTATTGGTGGCTTACAAACGTTTACGCAAAAATGCAATTAACGGATTAGCTGTAGTAACCATCGATCGTGATTCTTGCTCAGGATGTTTCAATCAGATTCCACCTCAACGTCAGTTAGATATCCGTCAACGTAAAAAAATCATCGTTTGCGAACACTGCGGACGTATTTTGGTTGATGAAGCTTTAACGCTTGAAGTAGCTGAAGCACAATAATCAAAATTGAAAAATATAGGAGGCCCTGTTGAAGAATAGGGCCTTTTTTATTTTAGTGCTGATGAGGTTTTATCAGTTGAATGTAATGCCCGCAAATTTTAATTTTTTCAGCAAAACAAGAATATGATTTAAGCGTTTAATGTAGATATTTGTTAAATGTGAATTTCTACCCAAATGTTATGGGATATATTATACTTTCATCCTAATGATAAAAAGCCTGCGTTTATTAATACTTATTGCTCTTTTTTCTGCGCCAAATTACCTTTTCGCTAATTTCGATTTTAACAATAATTGCTTAAACGCATATAGGAGTATTTTCGATCTTAAGTTAGGCAATGCAAAAGCCTACATTGCTACAGAAAAAAAGCTCAGGCCCAATAATTCCATCATTCCATTATTAGAGAACTATGTAGATTATTTTACGCTGATTACATCTGAAAGTAAAGCCGATTTTGATAGGTTAAAGGGAAATAAGTCTACCAGATTAGATCGCATCAGTGATGACGACAAAGCCTCCCCCTACTATTTATATGCGCAAGCAGAGATCAATTTGCAATGGGCTTTGATTCGCGGCAGGTATGGAGAGTATTTTAATGCAGCCATGGAAATCCGCAAAGCAAACAACCAGCTTCAGGAGAATACAAAGAAATTTCCCAATTTTCACCTGAATTTAAAAGGCTTAGGCTTAATTAATGCCGTAATTGGCAATTTACCTGATGGTGGATTGAAAAGTGCTCTTTCTACCTTCGGTTTAAAAGGTAATCTGCAGAACGGCTTAAATATGTTGGAAAAACTAACAGATAATCTTCCAAAATCATCATATGAACCTTTTTATGAAGAGGTTGTATTCTATTATGCTTACGTGCTTACTGATGTAGCCCACAGCTCATCTGCTTACGCCAAAACCATGAAGTATACTGAGCGGATAGCTGACACCAGCTTGCTGAAAAGTTATTTGCAGAGCTATGTTTGCATCAAAAACGGGCACACAGACGAAGCCATTTCTATTTTAAATAAGAAACCTGAAGGCGGGGTTTACCAGTCATTCCCCTATTTGGATTATTTAGAAGGGGTAGCCAGGCTTAATAAATTAGATTTAACTGCCGCAACTTCTTTTAATCGATTTTTGCAGACCAATAAAGGCGTTAATTATATCAAAGACGCTAATCTTCACCTGGCCTGGATTTCACTGCTCAGTGGCGATAAAAATGGCTATTCTGCTTACATAGCCAAAACCATGAATGCGGGATATACCTATAATGAAAAAGATAAGCAGGCGCAAAATGAAGCTGCTGCTCCGGCCTCACCAGTAGAGTTGTTAAAAGCCAGGCTTTTGTTTGATGGTGGGTATTTAACAAGAGCTGCTCAGCTCTTAGCAGAAAAGAAAAGCACAGATTTTGATAGCGATAAAGACAAAACGGAATTTAACTATCGTTTAGGCCGGATTAATGATGATTTAGGTAAAGATGATCAGGCTTTGGTTTCTTATCAGGCTGCGGTAAATCAGGGTAAAAATCTCAAATATTATTTTGCGGCCAATGCGGCATTACAAATGGGTAAGGTTTACGAGAAAAAGGGAAATAAGACAAAAGCAAAAGAGGCTTTCAATACGGCCATATCAATGAAAAATCATGAGTATGAAAACAGTATTGAAAGCCAGGCAAAAGCCGGATTAAGGCGATTAAACTAACTAGAAACGGTAGATAAAAGCATTGATATGCATGCCTGCGCCCACTGAAGCGAAAACGGCTACATCGCCCGCTTTAACCTGATATCCTTCTACCTGAGCCCTTAAAACAAGGTCTAGAAGCGTAGGCACAGTAGCAACAGAGCTGTTCCCTAACCAGGAGATGGTCATGGGTACCAGGTTATCCGGAACGGTATCTTTACCATAGAGTTTAAACAAGCGCTTCATGATGGCTGTATCCATTTTTCCATTCGCCTGATGAACAAATACAATATTTATATCCTCTACGCTTAAACCAGCTTTGTCAATAGCTTTTTTTATTACTTGTGGAACCTGAACAACGGCAAATTCATATAGCTTTCTGCCGTTCATTTTAAGATAATAATTACCACTCGTTTCTTCTGGATGAGAGCCCTTCCCCATGGTGAGGAGATTGGCATAATTCAGGGCGTGGGTTTCGGTTTTATGCGATAAGATTCCTTTTTTATCGGCGCTTTCTTTACCTTCGAAAATAACTGCTCCGGCACCATCAGAAAAGATCATGCTATCCCGGTCATGCGGATCGATAATTCTGCTTAGTGTTTCTGCACCAATCACCATTACCCGCTTTGCATCACCACTTTTAATATAATAATCCGCCTGAATGGCGCCCTGAACCCAACCTGGGCAGCCGAAAATCAAATCGTAAGCCACACAATCAGGGTTCTGTATGCCCAATTGTTGTTTCACTTTAGCGGCTAAAGATGGAAGGATGTCTGTACGGTTGCTGTTTAGGCGAATATCGCCGAAGTTATGACAGAAAATAATATAATCAAGGGTTTCTTTATCGATACCGGCGTCCTCAATTGCTTTTTCTGCAGCTTTGGCACCAATGTGATTGCTCAATAATTCAGGACAGGCATAGCGTCGTTCTACAATTTCAGTAATCTCAGAGAATTTACTGATAATTTCTTCGTTCTCCTTTTCCAGAAGGTTCCCATTCTCAAAAAAGGTAGAATTTAGAAATTCATTCCCAGAGATAATATTTTCGGGAATATAGCTGCCGGTTCCGCTAATTACCGTATTAATTGTTGTGCTCATAATTATAATACCACATACTAAAACGGTATGTAGTATAAAACTATGGTTAAAAAATCAGAAAAGGAAATTTAAAATGGTTTTACTGAAGAATATTTTGAACTGTAAATTAAAACCAGCCCCTTCGTCAGATATATCCCGAAAAGATAAAGGAATTTTCCGGATGGTTAAAATAAATGTTGTCGCTTTTATCGTTATTTTTTAACTAAAATCATCCACCAGGAAAACAAAAAGCTCTTTAGGTCCATGCGCACCCAAAACCAATGTTTTTTCAATATCGGCAGTTCTGCTAGGTCCCGTAATGTTACTGATTACAATAATGGATAAAAAAATGTTTCATCTCATTCCCTGGAATTATATTGAATAGAAACGCTTATACACGCGGCTATGACTAAACGTGATTATCCACAATCTGCTGTATATCAATCTTTAGGTTTGGCAATTTGTTTTTAATAATATCTAGCACGATATCATAATCAACTCCAAAATAATTATGAATTAATCTATTTCTTGTGGCCGACATTTTTCGCCATTCGACGTGTGGATGAATTGATTTAAATTCTTCATCTATCTTAGTGCTTGCTTCTCCAATTATTTCTAAGCTTCTAATAATTGCTCTAGATAAAATAGGGTCGTTAACAATCTGTTCATCACTTTTTTTGACAACTGCATTTAAGATGAATGTGGTTTCGTCTAAAAGATGCTTAAGTAATTCTATATTAGAGGGCAACATATTCGGCATTTCTTAAAATATGAGGACCAATATATTTACTTAACGATTGTGGCGTTACAATTTCTACTTTACGGCCAAGAAGTTCTTCTAAATAAAAAGATAGATTGATGAAATTATCGTAATTTTTCTTTTCAGGTAGAAACTCAATCAAGAAATCAACATCACTTTCAGCCATTGGTTTTCCGGAAACAAAAGAACCAAAAATACTCAACTTAGCAATGCCAAAAGATTTAAGTTTGCCACTATTGCTTTTCAGTCGGGTTATTAAAGTTTGTTTATTTATTACAGCAGCCATACAACAAATATAAGTATTGCTATTTAAGTAATCTCCTTATGATAGTACTTAAAATAAAGATCATCGTTAACTAAAATCATCCACCAGGAAAACAAAAAGCTCTTTAGGTCCATGTGCACCCAAAACCAATGTTTTTTCAATATCGGCAGTTCTGCTCGGTCCGGTAATGTTACTGATCATAGACGGGATCTGGCTTCCATACTTTTGTTTCAATAATGCAAAAGCATCTTTCAGGTCTAAAACCAGCTGACTGGTTCTGGCAATCACTATATGGTGATGAGGGTAAATACTAAGCCTTCTGCCAGCCGCACCCTGGTTACTTACCATAACACTACCATTACGGGCAATAAGTGCTTCACAGAGCGTTATACCCACCTCAGCCTGCTCAAAATCTTTGTCGGTTTGATAAAAAGGGAATTCGTATTTGGAAAGGAAATTCTGTAGTTCAGGCTCCCAGCAATATATTTTTCTCCATTTAAACTTATCTGCTAAATGCAGCATATTTTCAATAAAGTCTATACCATCTTCACAAAAAATGAAGTTTCCCGAAACAGCCATGAGTTGTTCTGCGAATAGTATTTCGAGGGCTTCCGTATTTTTAATATACAAAGGGCTTTCTTCTAAGTTAGGATAGGGATTTTCTCGCTTTTCCAGGAGTGCTTTCCTTATCTTCTTTAACATCTGCTCTTTTGCCGTAGTATTTTCTTTCATCGTAAAAAAAATGAAACCTTGAATTTTTTAGGTTCAAGGTTTCAAACTTAGATATAATTGTTTTGATATGCAATGATGCACATCTTAGTTCTGCTCTTTCTCTGAAGCTGGTTTTAATCCGGTAACTTCCTGATTGATATCAGCATCTCCTACGCCATCATGAATTAAACCTTCGGCAGCCGGAGACTGATCGCCTGTTCCATTCACAAACTCGTCATAGGTAGTACGGCTATCAAATGGGCGTTTGCCTAAAATCTCTTCTAAATCTGCCTGGAATAGAATTTCTTTCTCTAAAAGTTTTTGAGCAAGTTTTTCCAGACCATCACGTTTATCGATTAATAATTCTTTAGTTTTTGAATACACATCACCGATAAGTTTACGTACTTCAACATCAATCATTTCAGCTGTTTTTTCTGAATATGGTTTGTTAAAGTTGTATTCGTTTTGAGGATCATGGAAAGAAACGTTACCCACATTACTGTTCATACCATAGATGGTAACCATAGCATATGATAACTTGGTAATGCGCTCCAAATCGTTTTGAGCACCCGTAGAGATTTTACCAAAGGTAATATCTTCTGCAACACGGCCACCCATAGTCATACACATTCCATCAATTAATTGCTCTGTGGTATACAAAAACTGCTCTTTTGGAAGATATTGCGCGTAACCTAAAGCCGCAACACCACGTGGAACAATCGATACTTTCACCAATGGATCGGCATGTTCTAAGAACCAACCAGCAATCGCATGGCCAGCCTCATGATAAGCAACGATTCGTTTCTCTTCCGGAGAGATGATTTTATTTTTCTTTTCTAAACCACCAATTACACGGTCAATCGCATCTTGAAAATCCTGCATATCAACCGTTTCTTTATTTCTACGTGCAGCAATCAAGGCTGCTTCGTTACAAACGTTAGCAATTTCAGCACCAGCAAAACCTGGTGTTTGAGCCGATAATTTTTTCGCATCAACCTCAGGTGCCGTTTTGATTGGCTTAAGGTGAACATTGAAAATGTGCTCTCTTCCTACTAAATCTGGCTTATCAATAGAAATTTGTCTGTCAAAACGACCTGGTCTTAATAAAGCAGAATCCAATACGTCAGGACGGTTAGTCGCAGCAAGAATAATAATACCTGAATCTGTTCCGAAACCATCCATTTCTACTAGCAACTGGTTCAAAGTGTTTTCACGCTCATCATTTCCTCCCATTACGCTATTTTTACCACGTGCGCGCCCAATGGCATCTACCTCATCAATAAAGATAATACATGGTGCTTTGTCTTTTGCCTGTTTAAATAAATCACGTACGCGTGAAGCTCCTACCCCAACAAACATTTCAACAAAATCTGATCCCGAAAGAGAAAAGAAAGGAACTTGTGCTTCACCCGCTACCGCTTTAGCTAAGAGGGTTTTACCTGTACCAGGAGAACCTACTAATAGGGCACCTTTAGGGATTTTACCACCCAGATTGGTGTATTTTTTAGGGTTTTTTAGGAAATCTACTATTTCCATTACTTCTGTTTTCGCTTCTTCTAATCCGGCAACATCGTTGAAAGTGATGTTCACCTGGCTTTCTTTATCGAATAATGTCGCTTTAGATTTTCCAATACTGAAAATCTGACCGCCACCGCCAGCGCCACCACCCATGCGGCGCATCATGAAAATCCAGAATCCGATGAGTAATAAAACCGGTAAAATAATACTTAAGAACCAGCTTGCCAGAGGATTGCTTCTACTTGTTTTTTCTGCGACAAGTTTGGTTGGTAAGTCTTTTTGAGATTCTACTAATTGCTTGTCTAAGCCATCCATGGTACCCGCGTTAAAATAAACCGTTGGTCCCTGGTTCATATTAAAAGAACTGGTGCTTTTGAATTGTTTATATTCTGGCTTGCTTTCTAAACTGGCTTTTTTAAGGTATACCTCTGCTTTAACCAGATCGTCTGATTTATAGGCAATAACCTTATCTACATCGCCGGCAAGGAGCATTTTTTCAAATGCCGGATAGGTTATTTCTTTGCCACCATCTCCTGTAAATAAGAATTGTGCTGCCACAATAGCAATAATGATTGCAGCATAAACCCAGAAAATATTAAACTTGGAGCCTTTTTGTGGCTTTTTGGGAATGTTGGGTAATCTTTTCCCCTGTTTTTTGTTTTCGTTGATATTTTGATTATCGTTCATTTCTTTTGATCAAATGGTTCTTTTGTGGTTAAGCGCTCTGAAAATTTGTGCTTTCAGCATCTCCCCACAGTTCTTCAATGCCATAAAAATGGCGCTTTTCGGTTTTAAAAATGTGCACAACCACATCAAAATAATCCAAGATAATCCAATCCGCTGTTTCAAACCCTTCCTTATGACGAGGGTCTGCCTGTGTATTTTTATATATCTCTTTTTCTACACTGTCGGCAATTGCCTTCACCTGAGTACCTGAGTTGGCACTGCAAATAATAAAATAATCTGCTACAGATGAATGAATTTGTCTAAGATCCAACCGCACAATATCTTCCCCCTTTTTTTCCTGAATACCATGTACGGCAAGTTCAGAAAGGTATGTAGAAAGGGCTACTATTTTCTTTTTTACCATTAAAATGCTTTAATTGTGGAATTACAATATTATAAATTCAACCCTTGCAAAATAACACTTTTTCGACACTATTTGTTGGTCAAAATTTTATCAAATTAAAAGAAGTTGATTCTACTAATAACTTTTTAAAAAAAATGGCGTCAAATTCCGAGCCATTAGCAGAAGGGACTGTAATTATGGCAGACCATCAATATGCAGGAAGAGGTCAGCAAACCAGCGTTTGGGTAACTGCGCCGGGAAAAAATATCAGTACCAGTATTTATTTAAGACCCACATTTTTGCCATTAAATAAACAGTTTTATTTAAATATGGCCGTTAGTATAGCTGTTTGCGAAGCTTTGTCGACATTTATTTCCAACGGGATTAAACTAAAATGGCCAAACGACATCTATTATAACAAGAAGAAACTTGGTGGCATCTTAATTGAAAATACGCTGACAGGCGTGTCTTTAAAATCAGCTGTTATTGGCATTGGATTAAACATTAATCAGGAAGATTTTCCTTCGGAATTATCTGAAAAGGCGACATCAGTAATTCAAATTTTACATAAGGAGGTCGTTTTAAATGATATTATGGAGAAAATATTCGTGTTTATGGAAAAATACTACCTAATTTTGAAATCAGGTAAATACGATATTTTACAGAAGGATTACCTGAAAAGATTATATAACTTCAATATATTAGCTCCTTACCAACGGAGTGGAGAGATTTTTGAAGGCATAATAAAAGGAGTAGAAGAAGATGGACGCCTGATAGTAGAAACAAGAGCGGGCATTCAAGTCTTCAATTTCAAAGAAATAGAATTTATACACACACAATAAACACACAATGAAAAAAATCACTTTATTATTGGCTACGGTATTATTTTCCGTTGCCGGAGCCTTTGCTCAAATAGAAAAACCGGTTACCTGGTCATATGCAGCAAAGAAAGTAAGTAAAACAGAAGCGGTTCTTTATTTAAAGGCAACCATCGAAGACAGATGGCATATCTATTCGCAAAATGTTAAAGACGGTGGGCCGGTTAAAACAACTTTCACATTTTCTCCTTCAAAAGATTTTTCATTGGTGGGTAAAACAGCTGAGCCTAAGGCGATTGTAAAGTTTGAGGATACTTTTAAAATGAATGTTGCTTATTTTGAAAAAAGCGTGATATTTCAGCAAAAGGTTAAGTTAAATAAGGGAACAACAACCGTTAAAGGAAAAGTAGAATATATGGTTTGTAATGACAGACAATGTCTTCCACCGGAAGAAGTTGAATTTAGCATACCAGTTAAGTAATTCTGAATAAAACAGTTAGTAAACAGCCGCTCCAAAAGAGTGGCTGTTTCTGTTTAAAGTAAAATCTGTAGTGGTAAGAAGTTTTTAACAGGTTGCTTTATAAAATTATTCTTATTTTCACGCCCTAAAACACACACAAACACACAAATGAAAAAGGTTTTATTACTAACACTGATCACAGCATTGTTTTTTGCATTGCCTGTGGTTAAAAGCTACGCTTTGGTAGCACAAGACACCACTTCGGTGTCCGCCCCTCCGGATGATATCCAGTTTACAGAAGTTGGATCTACAGCAGACAGTGCTGCCAACAACATAGTAAAGGATACCATTAAAAAAGATTCGGTAAAGGCCGTTGGAGCATCGGTTTCAAAAGCTGAATCAGGAAAATTAACGCTTTGGGAAACTTTTATCAAAGGATTGTTATTTGGTTTCGCAGCGATTCTTATGCCTTGTATTTTTCCAATGCTTCCTTTAACGGTTAGTTTTTTTACCAAAAAGGCAGGGAGTAAAAGTAAGGCTGTTGGTCAAGCGATCATTTACGGCATCTCAATTATTGTAATTTATGTTGCTTTGGGTATGCTCGTTACCATTGCTTTTGGTTCCGATGCCTTAAATGCCTTGTCAACAAATGGTATTTTCAACGCATTCTTTTTTCTGATGCTAGTTGTCTTTGCAGCATCATTCTTAGGTGCTTTTGAAATTACTTTGCCAAGCGGGTTCGTTAATAAAATTGATGCTAAATCAGATAAGGGAGGTTTAGTAGGCATTTTCTTTATGGCTTTCAGTCTAGCATTAGTATCTTTTTCTTGTACTGGACCGCTAATAGGAACACTTTTAGTAGATGCAGCATCAAAAGGGGACCGTTTAGGTCCGGCGATAGGAATGTTCGGTTTCTCTTTGGCTTTAGCAATTCCTTTTGCATTGTTTGCTTTATTCCCTTCTCTTTTAAAATCACTTCCTAAATCAGGAGGTTGGTTGAATAGTGTTAAGGTCGTACTAGGGTTTATTGAATTAGCATTTGCATTTAAATTTTTATCTAATGTAGATTTAGCTTACCACTGGAATTTGCTGGATCGTGAGGTTTTCTTAGCAATTTGGATTGCAATATTTGCACTTTTGGGTATTTATTTATTAGGCAAACTTAAATTCTCTCATGACAGTGATTTGCCTTATTTATCTGTTCCAAGAACATTCTTGGCTATAATTGTTTTTGCCTGGGTTGTTTATTTAATTCCTGGAATGTGGGGCGCACCATTAAAATCGATAAGTGCTTTTCTACCTCCTACCGCCACTCAAGATTTTGATCTCAATAATATTAGTGCTGCTCAGCCATCAGCTTCGGGAGGCAGTTCTACCAAGGAGAAAAAATATGCTGAAATATTTCACAGACTTACACCAAAAGGGTTCGATCCGTATTACGATTTTGAACAAGCCAAGCAGGCATCAAAGGAACTAGGAAAACCCGTATTAATCGATTTTACAGGCTGGAACTGCGTTAACTGCCGTAAAATGGAAAACAATGTTTGGTCTGATAAGGGAGTAGCACAAAGATTAAAGAATGATTTTGTGATGGCAGAGTTGGTTGTTGACGACAAAACAGAACTGCCAGAATCAGAACAATATGTTTCTACTTTTAGTAATAAGAAGATTAATACTATTGGTAAAAAATGGAGTGATTTTCAGGCCTCAACATTTAATAGCAATTCACAGCCTCAGTATGTAATTGTTGATGGTGAGGGAAATGTTTTGGTACCGCCTCAAGGAGCCGATTATAATCCTGAAAATTACATTAAATTTTTAGACAGTGGAAAGGCAGCTTTCCAGAAAAAAAAGAATGAATAAGATAAAACATATAGGGGTTTTAACCTCTGGTGGTGATTCCCCCGGCATGAATGCTGCCATCAGGGCTGTTGTAAGGGCCTCAATTTATTACGACATTGAAGTAACCGGGTTTATCCGGGGCTACGAAGGATTAATCAACAATGATTTTATCCCTATGGATAGAAAATCTGTAGCCAACATCATACAAAGGGGGGGAACAATTTTAAAAACGGCACGTAGTGAAGCTTTTAGAACTGTAGAGGGAAGGCAATTGGCCTATGAAAACCTGAAAGCAAGCGGTGTTGACGCATTGGTTGTGATTGGTGGTGACGGAACTTTTACCGGTGCTAACGTTTTTTCAAAAGAGCACGATTTTCCCATTATTGGATTGCCGGGTACTATTGACAACGATTTGGTGGGTACGGATTTTACGATTGGTTATGATTCTGCAATCAATACGGTAATAGATGCTGTAGACCGGATCAGGGATACAGCAGAATCTCACGACAGGCTTTTTATTGTAGAGGTTATGGGCCGCGACTCTGGTTTAATCGCCTTAAGAAGCGGTATTGGTGTTGGTGCAGAGGCTATCATGATTCCTGAAGCCAATATGAATGCTGATGATATACTCCATAAACTGGAGCATAGTCGTAAGGATAAAGCATCAAAAATTATTATCGTAGCTGAAGGTGATGATGCAGGTGGGGCTTTTAAAGTAGGCGAAATCTTACAAAGTAAATATCCGCACTACGACACCAAGGTTTCCATTTTGGGACATATCCAGCGCGGAGGTAAACCAAGTTGTATGGATAGGGTGTTGGCAAGCAGATTAGGTGTTGCAGCTGTAGAGGGTTTGGTAAGAGGAGAAAGCGGTAAAATGGCTGGTTTGGTTAATCAGGAAGTAACCTTTACTCCTTTCGAGCATGCTATCAAACACATTGATGCAGAAAAGGTAAGTACCAGGTGGTTAAAACTAATGGATATTCTTTCTTTCTAATAAAAGAGATGGTATAATAAATATCGATTGTCATCCTGAGCTTGTCGAAGGACATTTAATAATTGCGTTTCGAGGGGCTCAACGTGACATTTGATTTTCTATTTATTTTGTTGTCATCCTGAGCTTGTGGAAGGACGTTTAATAATTGCGTTTCGAGGGGCTCAACGTGACATTTGATTTTCTATTGTTTTTTGTCATCCTGAGCTTGTCGAAGGACGTTTAAATTGCGTTTCGACAGGCTCAACGTGACATTTGATTTTCTATTTGTTTTGCTGTCATCCTGAGCTTGTCGAAGGACATTTAATAATTGCGTTTGACAGGCTCAACATGACAGATTAAATCGAAATTACAAGTATGAAAGTCTCTATATTAAATATCTTCAATTACCACAGCAGTACCACTAGCGGTTACCATGAGCATACTTCCACCCGTTCCAACGGTTTCGTAATCTAAATCTACCCCCACTATAGCATTTGCGCCCATTGCTGCAGCATACTGTTGCATTTCATTTACGGCAATGTCTTTTCCTTCGCGTAATACACGTTCGTAAGAACCAGATCTTCCGCCAACAATATCACGAATACCTGCAAACAGATCTTTAAAAATGTTTGCGCCAATAATGGTTTCACCCGTTACCAGGCCAATATACTTTACTATTTTTTTACCTTCAACAGAAGGCGTTGTGGTTACTAACATAGCTTAATTGTTTTTTCTTATTAGAAGTAATAAGGCATTAAATGTTACACGGTTTGGTTGAGATTTAAACGGAGTTTGTTGATGATTTTTTTAACTCCGGCGGTTTAAAGCAATAGCCCGGCCACTTCTTCCCAGGTATTTACGCGTTCAAATTCGGTAACCAACAGGTTGTGTGGCGAGGTAAATAGAAGCGGCCTGCCCTCAAAATTGACAAAATTCTTCGTTCTATCGTCGATGATAATGTCGGCCTTTACAATTTTGTTCCCACAGAACATGATGTGCTGCCAGTCTATAAAAGGGAAATGCTCTGCCATCCAGTCGTATTTATCTGTTAATGAGTTTCGAAACTCCATGGCTGCAGAAACAATGTAGACATCGTATTTCTCCTGGAGGGCTTTAATCACCCTTTGACTATCCGGAATTACATCTAAATCACGGAAAAAACCGGGTTCGTTAATATACTCGAACCATTTTTGATTTACCTCTTCGGGAACATGGTGATAAATTTCATTTCCGGCATCTATCTTTAAATCAAGCGGAATGTTGTAATCGCGGTTGTAGAGTTTAATAAATTTTGCAAGGGCATCGGCAATCACCTCATCCATGTCAATAGCAATTCTTTCCATTTTGTATCAGCAAAAATTTTGCTGGCAAATATCCCGAAAACAAAGAAATTAAACTATGTTTTTAATTTCCAGTATTTTAGTTATCTTTGCAGCCCCGCAGTACGAAGCTCCGGGAACTATGTTGAATACATAAATAAACTTAAGAAATGGCAACTAAAATCAGATTGCAAAGATTCGGTAAAAAAGGTAAACCTTTTTTCCACGTAGTGGTAGCAGATTCTCGTTCACCACGTGATGGTAAATTCATTGAGCGTTTAGGTTCTTATAATCCAAACACCAATCCTGCTACTATCGAAATTAACTTCGAAAAAGCTTTAAACTGGGTTAACAATGGTGCTGAGCCAACGGATACAGCCCGTGCTATCCTTTCTTACAAAGGTGTTTTATACAAAAAACATTTAGAAGGTGGTGTTAAAAAAGGTGCTTTAACTCAAGAACAGGCAGATGAAAAATTTGCAGCTTGGTTAGATGCAAAAGCTGGTAAAATCTCTGGTAAAACAGAAGGTTTAGCAACTTCAAAAGCTGAGGCGCGTAAAGCAGCTTTAGCAGCAGAAGCTAA
The DNA here is from genome assembly GCF_965279535.1 of Pedobacter sp. Taxonomy (NCBI): domain Bacteria; kingdom Pseudomonadati; phylum Bacteroidota; class Sphingobacteriia; order Sphingobacteriales; family Sphingobacteriaceae; genus Pedobacter; species Pedobacter sp. The sequence goes on along the minus strand of NZ_OZ257244.1, from coordinate 3,035,761 downwards.
GAAAAAAGAAGACAGAGCAGCAGCTATCGCAGCTAAAAATGCACCAGTTGCAGAAGAAGTTGTTGAAGAAGAAGCTCCAGCTGTTGAAGCTGAGGCAACTGAAGAAGCTCCTGCAGCTGAAGCAACTAAAGAAGAAGGCGCAGAATAATTTATTTTATTCTATCGCAGTAAATAGCGTTCAGGATTTTTCCGAACGCTATTTCTATTTTAAAGAAATTTATCCGTTATCTGTCCGCAATTATCAGTTTGCGGTTTACAGTTATCAGTTGTACAATTTAGCAATAACAATAATACATTCAACAACCTCTCCTCCCACTAACAGTATGAAACACGAAGAAGCATTTTACGTAGGTTATATTACCAAAACGAGGGGTTTAAAAGGGGAAGTTCAGATTTTCTTTGAATTTGAGGATTACGAACAATTGGATTTTGATGTCGTTTTTGCGGATATGAATGGTAAACTCGTTCCTTATTTTGTTGCCTCAGCGAAACTGCAGACCAATAAAACAGGCTATTTTAATTTTGATGATGTTGACCACATTGATAAGGCTCAACCCCTTCTTAAAAAGAAACTTTACCTTCCGTTGGCCCAAATGCCTGAACGTGATGAGGATGAGTTTTTCTATACTGATCTTAAAGGTTTTACGGCGGTTGACGAGACACTTGGCGAATTAGGCGAGATCCTGGAGGTGAATGAATATCCACAACAATTTGTGGCTACTGTAATGTACCGGGAAACTGAAATTCTTTTTCCACTAAATGAAGACTTTATTGTCGAAATTGACGATGAGGAAAAGGTGTTAAGCCTGGATTTACCAGAAGGTTTGCTGGATATTTATCTCTCTAATTAAAAAATAATTTCTTGCTTGCAGGTAGTGTTAAGAGGGTTTTTGTAAAATAAAACAATCTTTTAGTAAAAGATACTTGACATTTATATCAAAAATACTTTACATTTGGTAAAAAAAACTTGATATGAAAAATTCGCTTTTGATTCCAAACCGCAACAAAGTAGTGGGTTGGGTTGTATTGTTAGCATCTGTACTCTTAGGATGTTTTTGCTTATACAATGAATTTCGAATCCCTGACTTTCAAATCTACCGTTTGCCAAATAATGGGGAAGATTCACCGTTTAGTTTTGCTGATTATAATTTAACAAATGAGCTTGCAATTTTTGGTGTTACATTAGGGTTGCTTATTATTGTTTTCTCTAAAGAAAAGATAGAGGACGAATATATTGGAGTGCTTAGATTAAAAAGTTTGCAATGGGCTGTGCTGGTAAGTTATATTGTGCTTTTAATCATAAATTTCAGTTTTTACGGTATTGCATTTTTAATGATCCTGGTTTATAACATATGGACTATTCCAATTATTTTTCTCGTTAGATTTAATTATAGCTTATATCGGTTTAGAAAGGAAGGAGTATCTGATGAAAAATAGTATCCGTGTACAACGCGCTATAAAAAATATTACCCAGGCTGAGCTGGCTGACCTCATTCAGGTTTCAAGGCAAACTATAAATACCATTGAATCGGGCAAGTATGTTCCTTCTACTGTATTGGCCTTAAAAATGGCGAAGGTTTTTGGAAAGCCGGTTGATGAAATTTTTGAACTGGAGGAAGGTGATTAGGCTTTGGATAGAAAATTCTACTTCAGACGAAAGACTTCCGACGAAAGACTTAACTTTGCACCATGCGTTTTGATATTATAACTGTTATTCCTGGTCTGCTCGAAAGTCCTTTTGCCCATTCTATTTTGCAGCGTGCGCAAAAGAAAGGAATAGCAGAGATTGTTGTTCATAATTTGAGAGATTATTCTACACACAAGCAAAAGAGTGTAGATGATTATCAGTATGGAGGAGGTAGCGGGATGGTGATGATGATTGAGCCTTTTGCCAATTGCATTGAGAAGCTTCAGGCTGAAAGAGAATATGATGAGATTATATTCATGAGTCCTGATGGCGTTACGCTTAATCAGAGCATTGCTAATGAATTATCTATTAAAAAGAATATCATCATTCTCTGCGGGCACTATAAGGGCATAGATCAACGCATCCGGGATATCTATGTAACCAGAGAATTGTCTGTAGGTGATTATGTATTAAGCGGAGGTGAGCTTCCTGCGGCAATCGTTGTCGATGCTGTTGTCAGATTAATTCCGGGGGTACTCAATGATGAGACCTCTGCCCTATCTGATAGCTTTCAGGGTGAATTACTGGATGCACCAGTATATACGCGTCCGGCAGATTGGCGCGGCCACAAAGTGCCCGATATCTTATTAAGCGGGCATGAAGCCAAAGTAAATGAATGGAGACATGAACAAGCTTTGGAGCGTACGCAGAAACGCCGTCCTGACCTTTTGAAATAGAAGCATTTAAGGACATTAAATGTGGAATTTATAAAGATTGTGGAAAAAATTAAAATAGACTTTTTTTTATCAAAAAAAATCTCTAATATTGCAATCCGATTTTCACGGGTTGAAATATCGATTTAATAGCTTAAAATCATGGATTTAGTAAAATTTGTTGAAGAGCAGGCCATCGCAAAAAAAGATTTCCCTGCGTTCAAGTCTGGAGATACAGTGAGCGTACACTATAAAATTCGCGAGGGTAATAAAGAACGTGTTCAGATTTACCAAGGTGTTGTTATACAACGTAACAGCGCAGGTGCAAACGAAACTTTCACTGTTCGTAAAATGAGCAATGGTGTTGGTGTTGAGCGTATCTTCCCTTTCAGTTCTCCAAATATTGAGAAAGTTGAAGTGAATAGCTATGGTAAAGTTCGTAGAGCTAAATTATTCTACCTACGTGCTTTAACCGGTAAAGCTGCTCGTATCAAATCTAAAAGAGTATAATTTAAATCATTATATTATTGGCCTCCCCGATTCGTCATCAGGGAGGTTTTTTTGTTTGTACCTTTTTTTATATCATTAGCAGAGTTTTATGTTAGATACAGCGTTTTTGGAGCAGGTTTTTTGGGGAAATACCATAAAGGCATACATCCTTTTTGGTGGAATATTATTGCTTGGATTAATATTTAAGCGTGTAGTATCCAGGTTATTGAGCAAATTGCTGTTTAAGCTTTTTGCACGCTTTTCGAGTCAGTCACATAATGATGCTTTTGTTGCGCTTTTAGTAAGGCCAATAGAAGTTTTTATCCTGCTAAGCACACTATTCTTATCCATTAGTCAGCTAAGCCACCCATTGGAGGTTGCGATTTTTCATTATAGTAAACTTGTTGGTAAAGTAAAAGAATCCATCCCGATAACCATCGGCGAGTGCATCAACCGCATCTTCTTGTTTATGATTATCATTTCGGTATTTTGGATTATACTCAGGATTATCGATTTTATCAGTCATGTTTTACTCTATAAAGCCTCGTTAACTGATAACAGGTCTGACGACCAGTTGGTGCCTTTTTTAAAAGAACTTTTTAAAACTGTTGTAATTTTTATTGGATTCTTTACGCTTCTGGGCTTTGTTTTTGAAGTTAATGTACTAACATTGATTACTGGTTTAGGAATTGGCGGTATTGCCATTGCGCTGGCCGCTAAAGAAAGCCTTGAAAACCTTATAGGCTCATTTACTATCTTTTTAGACAAGCCTTTTGTAGTGGGAGATTTAGTGAAAGTAGATGGGGTTGAAGGAACAATTGAAAAGGTTGGTTTTAGGAGTACGCGTATCCGTACATCCGAAAAAACAATGGCTACCATTCCCAATCGGGGAATGATTGACGGTGTGCTGGAAAACCTTTCATTGAGAAATTCACGAAAAGTCGCATTTACCATTGGGCTAACATATGAAACTTCGGCAAACGATGTGAGAAAGATCGTTTCAGAGATCGAAACCTACATTAATGGGCATGAAGGTACATACAATGATGGAACAGCCTCATTTAAGAGCTTCGGGGATTCTGGCTTGATTGTAGAAGTTAACTATTTTGTTAAAATCCTTGAAAATGATCCTTTTTTAACTATCAGACAGGAAATTAATCTCGAGATTATGGATATCGTTAGGCGGAATAAATCAGGCTTTGCCTATCCTACTCAACGTTTGATTAGTGATAAATCGGTAGCGAATGATGCAGAGAAGGAAGTAGGGAACGATGCGATGGACTAGTTTTGAATAGAGGAATGGTAGAATGAGTGAGTTTACTGGTGTGTAACACTGTCATTCTATCATTCAAAATCATTCATTGGGTTTTATGAAAGTTCGGCTAAAGTGGTAATGCCACCTTTAACTACTTGGTTAAGTTCTACATTTACTTTGGTTCCGATAGGTAAAAATACATCCACCCTTGATCCAAATTTGATAAACCCAAACTGTTCTGTTTGAACCACCTTATCCCCTTCTTTTACGTACCATACAATACGACGAGCCAAAGCCCCCGCAATTTGGCGGAAAAGGATAGATTGACCATTCTTATGCTCCACAACTGTAGTGGTGCGTTCGTTTTCGGTAGAAGATTTAGGATTCCATGCTGCCAGGTATTTTCCCGGATGATATTTAAAGAATTTAACAACACCTGAAATCGGGTTTCTATTGATGTGTACGTTTATCGGCGACATAAAAATAGATACCTGAAGACGTTTATCTTTAAAGTATTCTCCTTCTGTAGTTTCTTCAATTACAACAACTTTACCGTCGGCAGGGCAGATAACCAGGTTTTCACCAGCTGAGAAACTACGGCTTGGGTTGCGGAAGAACTGTAAAACAATGATAAAGAGTGCCGCAGAAAAAATGTAAATAAACCAGCGAAGCCAGGTAATATCGTAGTATTTATAGTCTACAACAGCGTTCAGTACGAATATTAATAAAATGGTTAGGGCAATGGTAGTATAGCCCTCTTTATGTATTGTCATTGCTTTAGAATTTATTCAGCAAAGGTGCAAAAAATATATTAATCTGATCTAGAAATTATGATTGTGTAGCGCGGTATATGTCGGTTAGGTTCCTGCCAAGGCCGTTATAATCTAATCCATAACCCACTACAAATTCATTAGGAATCTCAAAACCAACGTAATCCAGGCCTTCAATTTCGTGTTTTAAGCAAGCGGGTTTAACCAGCAGGGAGCTGACTTTAACTGAAGCAGGATTTTTTGCTTTAATGGTTTTTAAGATATGTGCGAGGGTTAAGCCAGTATCTACAATATCTTCTACAATAATGATGTCTCTTCCCTCAAGATTTTCGGGCAAACCAATAAGATCTTTAACTTTCCCGGTACTTTCTGTTCCGGCATAGGAGGCCACGCGCATAAAAGCCACCTCGCAAGGTACATTCACTTCTTTAATAAGATCGGCCATAAACAGGAAGCTCCCATTTAAAATGCCAATAAATAACGGACATTTGCCTTCGTAATCTACATTTAACTGTATACCAAGCAGGCGGATACGTTTGTTTAAAGTATCATTCTCTAGAAATAACTCGAACTCTTTATCCTCTACCTGTATTTTGTGCATTTTTATATGATTATGGTTTACTTAGTTATTGGCTTTTTTACTTTCTTCCAGTTCTTTTTCTTTTCTGCGTTGCTCTCTGCGTTCTTGTCTGAGCTGTTTCCGGGTTTTGGTAGTTGTGTCTCCAGGTTTAACTTGTTTATTATTGGCCGTATCTTTTTTAGAGCGGCCACCAAAGATTCGGTCAAACAGATTTTTACTCTCATCCTGCATAATTACAGGAGGAACATCAGCGTCGTCATCGAAAGCAGTAGTATCAATAACAGCCGTATCAGGAGCTAAATATTGGCGTAAACCTTCTCGCAGGCGCACATTATAAAATCCATAGCCCGAAGTGTCTGATGGCGTTAGTCCTCTCCTGGCCATAATATTCCCCATAAAACGGAAATAGTTGAACATAAAGGGCTTTAAACTACCATTGGCCATAAATTTATACATGGCAGCCTTTGGTTTAGGTACAATGCTGGCCAGGAAGAGGCCATCTCCAATGGTTAAATCGGCAGGTTGTTTACCAAAATAATATCTAGAGGCCTCACCAATGCCATATATATTCTGACCCAACTCCATAATGTTAAAATAAACTTCCAGCATGCGCTGTTTGCTAACCAGGTGATTGTGTTCGATGAGCCAAACAATTAAAATTTCTTCAGCTTTGCGGGCAAGTGTTTTCTGGCGACTTAAATAAACATTTTTAACCAACTGCATGCTGATGGTACTGCCTCCTCGTTTAAACTTCTTTTCTTTAAAATTAACTGCAATTGATTTTCGGATGGATTCTTCCACAAAACCATTATGGGTAAAGAAAGAGGGATCTTCTGCAGTTAATACAGCATTTTTGAAGTTGCTGGAAATTGCAGATAGCGGTGTGAAGTTTGGATTTGATGGGCCAATGGTAATGTCACGCATCGGTTTTCCATATTCGTATGGCGTATAAACAAAACTGTTATTAATTTTTTGAAGATTTGTTTTTCCCCATTGGGTAATCTTAAAGCCCACCGGAGTTAAGGTAGAACTAAACTTAACACTATCTGGAATTGCGGTATCCAGGTAAAAATTCAGGTTATATTTAACCTTACCCTGAACTTTCAACCCTTCTAAAGATTCAAAAAGTCCTTGTGGAAAAGCATTTAAAACAGCTTGGGCATCTTGTTCTTCAGCATTTAGTTTTAGTTCATAAATTTTATGTTTACCCAGGGTGTACTTAATGTAAGGATGGATTGCTGCATCTTTTAAATAAGCTGTTGAAGTGCTGTCCAGAGCAATATAATTTTCGCCAACCAATACATCGGCTTCGAGTTTGGCGCTTTGTACAATGATATCATTATTGGCTATTCTTGGCTGATTAAGTAACATGTTTTTAACTGACCAGGAACCGGAAATTTTATAATCGCCACTGCTGTAACCAGCGCTTTTCAGTTCTGTTTGCAGTGTATCGAAACTTACCTTTGCGTGTAATTTATTATTCAGGTAAGGTAGTTCGAGTTTTTTACCGTCTGCGTAGGCGGTAAAGCTTAATTGTTTGCTGCCGGGATTTACATAACCGTCAATGTGCCAGGTAGCTTCACCATTATTTACGTTGATAGTCGATTTTAAATCTCCGTCATCTATAGTTGCAGTGGTGGCAAAACTGAGTTTGGCAGTATCGTGATCGTTAAACTTAAAAACCATATTTTTCACATCCATATCATTGGGTATTTTATATAATACCTGATTAAGGATATTGCTGGCAATTTCGGATAAATTGGATTTGCCTTTGGTTTCTGTGCTGTCTTTTTTCTTTCTCTTGAGTAAAAAATCAATGTTAGTAGTTGAGTCTTTAAGTACGACGCTTACAAAACCATCATTTAGCATAATTTCTGATAGTTTAACATTACCAAACAATAAGGGGAACAGGCGTACACTTACGCTAAGTTGACCAATATTTGAAAGTGTATCACGCTCTTTTGGAACCACCGATATGTTGGTCATTTTTACCGTGCTTAAGCCTGTGAAGCCGGCCGACCCAATTTTTACCTCCAGGCCATAATCTTTGTCTGCTTTTGCAATGGCTTTGGCAACCATTTTCTTGAGGATTGCCTCCCTTTTGTTATATGCAACCGCCCCCAGCGCCAGGCCAACAATAAAAAAAACACCTAAAACCCAGGCTCCGATTTTTAAATATTTTTTAGGGATGTTAATTTTTGGTATGCGCATATAGTGGTAAAAAAGGTTAAATGCTTAAACGTAACAATTAAATGTTTATTTCGTGTTAAAATTACAGTTAAAAAGCCTAAATAAAAGTATTTATGGCTATGTTTTGTTAATTTTGAATTTAAATTTATACAATGCAAATTAGCCCACAACAAGTTTTAGAAGCGCTTAAAAATGTAGAAGATCCGGATTTAAAAAAGGATTTGGTTACTTTAAACATGATTAAGGACTTAAAAATCGTTGATCACCATATCAGTTTTACTTTAGAGCTTACCACTCCGGCTTGTCCCATGAAGGAGATGCTCAAAAATGCATGCACCAATGCAATTAAGCATTTTGTGCTTGCAGAGGCCGAAATAGAGATTAATGTTACTTCAAGAGTAACCCAGCCTACTCACTCAAACTCCCTGGATAACATCAAAAACATCATTTTGGTTTCATCTGGAAAAGGTGGTGTAGGTAAATCTACAGTAGCCAGTAATTTGGCTGTTGTACTTGCAAAAGATGGAGCTAAGGTGGGTCTAATTGATGCCGATATTTATGGGCCTTCTGTTCCAACAATGTTTGACCTGGTAGATGCGAAACCATCTGCAGAGGAGACAGCAGATGGGAAAACTAAGATTTTACCAATTGAAAAATACGGCATTAAGCTTCTTTCTTTGGGCTTTTTTGCTGATCCTGGTCAACCAGTTCCCTGGAGGGGGCCAATGGCTTCAAATGCGGTAAAGCAATTGTTTAACGATACGAATTGGGGAGAACTGGATTACTTAATTGTGGATTTACCACCCGGAACCGGAGATATTCACATTACCATTACTCAAAGCTTCCCGATTTCGGGTGCAGTGGTTGTAACCACTCCCCAGCAGGTTGCGCTGGCCGATACACATAAAGGTTTAGCCATGTTTAGAATGCCAGGGATTAATATTCCAGTTTTAGGGGTAATTGAAAACATGTCGTATTTTACACCGGCAGAGCTACCTGATAATAGGTATTACATTTTTGGAAATGGTGGGGGAAGAAAATTAGCAGAAAGTTTTAATGTGCCGTTTTTAGGTGAGATTCCGATTATTCAAAGCATCGCAGAGGCCGGAGATAACGGTAAGCCCGTGGCTTTAAATCAAAACCCACTTTTAGATGTTATATTTGGGGATATTGCAAGTAAAATTGCTCAGCAAATATCTATCAGCAACGCACAAATGGCGAATTGCTAAAAAATTACTATTTTTAAAAATTAAATCACATATAATGAATTTGACAGAGCAAGTAGAACAGGCATTAGAAACCATCAGACCATATCTTATCGCTGATGGAGGGAATGTTTCTGTTGAAGAAATTACGGACGATAAAGTGGTTAAACTTAAGCTTTTAGGTAACTGTGGTTCTTGTCCGATGAGTTTCATGACCATGAAATCGGGGATTGAACAGGCAATAATGAAGGCTGTTCCAGAAATTACTTCGGTTGTTGCGGTTAACATGGCCGAGCAAGAATAGCTTTAACACTATTTAACAAGCAGTTTTAAGTATTAAAATTACTTTTGTTTAATGAGATATTGTGTTGTCCTTCTTTTGCTTTTTTTTTCGGTAACCGCTTTTGCACAACAAAAGCCGGCTCAGGATAAACTTATCCAATTTTCCGGGATTATTACAGATATCGATAGTACCAACGTTATACCTTACGTTACCATTACCAACCTATCTGCCAAGAGCAGGCGTGTTGCGGCTGATTACCGGGGGTATTTTACCTTTATAGTAAACCCGGGTGATACCATCCTTTTTACGGCTATTGGGTACAAGAAATTTTCAACCATCATTCCTGAAGGTACACCGGATAGTAAGTATACCATTATGGTTAAACTCAAGGCAGAAGTGGTTAACCTTCCTTCGGTAAGGGTTTTTCCATGGGCTACAACAGAGGAATTTACCCGTGAGTTCTTGTCTATGAAATTGGCAGATGACGATCTGGCCATTGCCAAAAAAAACCTTTCCAGGTCATCTATCAATGGTTTAATTCAAACATTACCCCGTGATGGGCAGGAAATCGGAAGCCAGAATTACCGTTACAACTTTGATCGGATGGTTAATAAAAATATGGTTCAGACCAATCCTTTGCTGAACCCTTTTGCCTGGGGTAAATTGATGCAACAAATTTTTGATGGAGATAAGAGTCGGGTAGAGAATTAGTCTGAGTGGAGAAGCCGTAATCTGCAGTCTCCTTTCTAATTTATCAATGTCTGGCATCTCTTGTCCTACATCACATGAAAATATAAAGGGGAAAATGGTCATCCATTTTCCCCTATTTGTTTCAGTTCGAAAATACTAACGTTTTTTACTTTTATTTGGGAACTTCATTTTATAGTCTGTTCTGATATTTCCCTTAGAAATGGCATCCAGCTTGCTTTTAAGCATGGTTTTACGTAAAACACTTACTTTATCGGTGAATAATTTGCCTTCAATATGGTCATATTCGTGTTGAATTACGCGCGCAGGCATGCCGTCTACATCATCAATATGTTCAACAAAGTTTTCGTCTAAATATTTGATTTTAATATTTGGCTTACGCATGATGTTTTCGCGGATATCCGGAATACTTAAACACCCTTCATTAAAAGCCCAGGCTTCGCCTGTTTCTTCTAATATCTGAGCATTGATAAAAACCTTTTTATATCCTGGAGTTCCATCTTCATCTTCACCGGTGTCAACAATAAATAAACGGATGGGCAGGCCAATTTGTGGGGCAGCTAAACCAACACCGCTTGCATTGTACATGGTATCGAACATGTCGCTGATCAATTGTTTAAGTTCAGGATATTGCTGATCGATGTCTGTGCCAACTTTTTTTAAAACGGGGTCTCCGTAAGCTATAATAGGTAATTTCATGGTATTCTATTTATCAGATACTTATCTGAAATTTTTAGTTGTGTTTTGGAGGTTCTCAACATCCTTAAATATAACGGACAGCAAACCTTGATTTATATTATTTCCGGATACTTTGTTTCAGTATGACAGAAAAATTAATGCAAAAATAGGAATTATTCCAATATTGGACAGAATGTGAAGGTGCTGAGTTTAGAAACATCTAAAACATCTTCCGCAATTTGGGCAATCTCTGTTGGTGTAACCTGGTTAATCTTTTCAAAAACTCTTTCAAGCGAATCAATTTTGTTATGGTCTACAAGGCTTTTTGCCATGGCAATAATTAAGCCTATGCGGTTCTCCTCTCCTAAAGCAATTTGTCCAATAAATTTGTTTTTGGCTTTTTGTAATTGCAATTCGGTAAGCGGATGATCTTTTAGCTTTTTGATTTCTTTATAAATTAAAGAAAGTGCTTTTTCCTGCTTTTCCTTATCTGTTCCAAAATAAATAGAAAAGATACCCGTATCGCTCAAAGGTGAAAAATTTGACTCAATGGTATAGGCAATCCCATACTTTTCTCTCACCTGTAGGTTGAGTACAGCGCTCATCCCGTTTCCACCAAAATAATTATTCAGGAGCATTAAGCCTGTTTTTTGTGATTCGTGTGTTGAATAGCTTTGAGAACCCAGGATGCAGTGCGATTGCATGATCGGTTTATAAACTGTTTTATGCTGTACGGGGAGAATGATTGGCTTTTCTCTTTTTCTGATCGGTGAATTCTCAGGAACATCGGCAAAATACTTCTCCCCTTTAGTTACCAAACGCTTAAAAGAATAGTTCCCTAAAACCGCGACTACGATTTCGTTTGTTCTGTAATTGGCTTTCCTGAAGTTGATAATGTCTTCTTTAGTGAAGTTATTTACAGTATCGTTTGTGCCCAGGATATTATTTCCCAGGGCATGGCCATCAAACAGCATGTCTTCGAAATCATCATTAATGGCTTCTTCAGGCTGATCCAGGTATGATGCTATTTCATCCAGGATAACACCTTTTTCTTTGTCCATCTCTTCTTCCGGAAAAGTAGAGTGAAAGATGATATCGTTAAAAAGATCGAGTGTCCGTTCAAGGTAAGGTGTTAGAAATGAAGCATGTACACAGGTATATTCTTTTGTTGTATATGCATTTAAGTCTGCCCCTACACTTTCTAAATGATTTAGAATCTGATTGGTGCTTCTTTTTTCAGTACGTTTAAAAATAAGGTGCTCGATAAAATGTGCCAATCCGGCCTTACCCTCTACCTCATCTCTTGAGCCTGAGTTGATGATGATACAAGCATGAGAGATGTTAGAAGCCGAAGGCACGTGTAACAAGCGAATGCCATTAGGCAGTGTATGAACATTATATTCCATTAGCGGGCAAAGATACACAACAAATTACGGTCTATTTTCTTCGCTTTGTAATTTTGGAGATTTGAGTATTGCATTAATAATTCTAAAGGTTTTCTGTTTCTGGATAATGAATATTAAGTTCAGTAATCAATTTTTCTTTTGTTGGCTTTTTACGAATCATAAAAAAGAGATTGAGGCCTGCGAAGATCAAGAAAAATGCATTTCTGGTCATTAAAAAACCAACAATGTTGAGCAGCGCTATCCCTTCTAACAAAGCGCAGCACACTAAAAATGCACTTTGGTAAAGTGGAAATTTTACGTCTAAATTCGCATTGGGGTCAATTTTAGCGATCATATTTTTGTAAACAAAGTTGCCAGCCACAATTGATGCGATTGACAGGATTGGAAAAACCGGATTAAAAGGAGCTGTTTCCTGAAAATCGGCAGTAAAAATCATTTCCTCGCGGTTGATTAGAATTGTGATTGTAGCAAATAAAAATACAGCTGTGCAAAGTGCAAAATGTATAATCTGAGTGGTTTTTATTTTGGTACTCATCTTTCTTGTTGTTATTTATTTATGCCTTCCAGTGCAAATAAAAAGGCATAGCCCAGCGCTTCCTCTTTGAGGTAATCAAACCGACCTGATGCGCCACCATGGCCAAATTCCATGTTGGTTTTAAGCAGGAGTATATTGTTGTCTGTTTTCATGGTTCGGAGCTTCGCCACCCATTTCGCCGGCTCAAAATACTGTACCTGGCTATCGTGCAAACCTGTAGTAACCAATAAATTTGGATAGGCTTTCTTCTCTATATTTTCATATGGAGAATAACTTTTCATATACTCATAGGCAGCCTTTTGTTTAGGATTGCCCCACTCATCAAATTCATTGGTGGTAAGCGGAATACTTTCATCGAGCATGGTATTAACCACATCCACAAAAGGAACATCGGCAATAACGCCATTCCATAAATCGGGGGCCATATTAATTACAGCTCCCATTAAAAGACCTCCTGCACTGCCTCCGTTGGCATAGAGGTGTCCTTTACTGGTATATTTTTGATCAATCAGGTATTCGCCACAGGCGATAAAATCGGCGAAAGTGTTTTTCTTTTTCATCAGCTTACCATCTTCGTACCAATGCCGGCCCAGCTCCTGCCCTCCTCTGATATTTGCAATTGCAAATACAAAGCCGCGGTTTAACAAGCTTAACCTTACAGAAGAAAAGTATACATCCATGTTTGCTCCATAAGATCCGTAACCGTAAAGTAACAAAGGGCTGTTGCCATTTTTCTTGAATCCTTTTTTGTAAACGAGTGCAATAGGAACTTTTGCACCATCATTCGCTGTAGCGAAAATACGTTCGGTTACATATTCTTTTGGGTCATATCCGCCCTGCACTTCCTGTTGCTTCATTAGCTTCTGCTCCTTTTTCTCCAGGTTATAATCATAGGTAGAAGCAGGTGTAGTGAGTGATGTATAACTATAACGAAGCGTTGCGCTTTTATATTCAGGGTTAGCGCCTACTCCTGCGTCATAAGCAGGTTCATCAAATCTAATATAGTAGTCGGAACCATTTTTTTTAAGTACCCGCAGTTCCGTTAATCCGTTTTTTCTTTCAGATAGAACTACGTAATCCTGAAATTCTTCTGCATTTTCAAGCAATACATCCTTACGGTGTGGAACAACCTCTTTCCAGTTCTCTTTAGATGTTCGATCTAGCGGGCATTCCATTAAGCGGAAATTTTTTGCATTCCAGTTGGTTAAGATTAGAAATTTATCATCTACAGGCATTACATCGTAAAGTACATCCTTTGATCGGGTTGTAAATACATTAAACGAAGTTTCCGGATGATCGGCATCAATCATTCTGGTTTCAGAAGTTAATGTGCCTTGAGAACTGATTAAAATATATTTGCCGTTTTTAGATTTGCCAACACCGATATAATTTGTATTATCTTTTTCATTATAGACCACAACATCGGCTGTACTTGCCGTGCCCAGGCTATGTTTTTTTATTTTTTCGCTTAGGAGCGTCGAAGGATTGTTGGCCGTATAGAACAAGGTCTTATTATCGTTTGCCCAAACTGCCCGGCCGCTTGTATTGGTGACTGCATCTTTGTAGATTTCTCCGGTTTCCAGGTTTTTGATATGGATGGTATACTGACGGCGCGAAACTTTGTCTACACCAAAAGCAAGTAATTTATTATCAGGGCTGATACTGAAGCCTGTAGCGCTGTAATAAGCATGCCCTTTAGCCAAGTCGTCTATATCTAAAAGTATTTCCTCTGCTGCGCTTAGGCTACCTTTTTTACGGCAATATTTAAAGTACTGTTTACCATCTTCCGTTCTTGAATAATAAAAATAGCCATTTTTAAAAACAGGCACAGACTCGTCTTTTTCTTTAATTCTGCCCTTCATTTCTTTAAAAAGGTTGGCCTGAAATTGGTCTGTACCTTTTATCATTGTATCCAGATAGGTATTTTCAGCTTTCAGATAGTTTACTACTTTGGTGCTATCTGGCCCTTGTTTAAAATAATCTATCATCCAATAATAGTTGTCTGTTACCGTATCGCCATGAATAACTCTTTGGTGAGGGATGATGTCGGCTATCGGTGCTTTGGCCTTGGGCCACTTATAAGGTTCCATTGTTTTTCTTTTGGGGTTATTGCAGGCACTGATTGCGCCACAAATAACCAGTGTACAGAGAATGCGTTTCATCTCAGTTGGATTTAGGTAATTGCAATTTATAAAAACTGTGTCAATAAACAGCAATAGGTTTGCTTGGAATTTTCCATCAAAACAGATGCTACACCATCAAAATAGAATGGATTTTAAAGAAATGGGTTTGAAATTTGCGTTTTTCGTAAAAAAGTGGCTGAATGGCCAGAATATTAACAATTTAGAACAAAAGGTGGTAAATTGCAAAACCAAACTGATACGCGTATAATAATGAAATTAGGGTATAAAAAAATTGTTGTTAAAGTTGGATCCAATGTAATTACACAGGCAAATGGATTACCAGATGAGAAAAGAATTCAACACCTGGTTAATCAATTGGCTGAAATTAAAAAACAAGGAATCGAAGTTATTTTAGTTTCTTCAGGTGCCGTTGCTTCTGGCCGGAGTTTGATCAAAGTTTCTGAAAAACAAGATGCAGTTACTACCAGACAATTATTGGCCGCTATAGGGCAGGTTAAACTGATTAATACTTATTCTAATTTTTTTAATGCACATGCGATACAATGTGCCCAGGTATTGGTTACTAAGGAGGATTTTCGTGACCGGGCACATTATCTGAACATGAAAAACTGCATGGAAATCCTGCTTCAAAATGAAGTAATTCCGGTGGTAAATGAAAATGATGTGGTATCGGTAACAGAGTTGATGTTTACGGATAATGATGAGTTGGCCGGATTAATTGCTTCCATGCTGAATGCTGATGCCTTAATTATTCTTTCAAACGTTAACGGTATTTATAATGGAGACCCTAAAGCATCGGGATCAGAAGTTATTCAGGAAATTTCCGGCTCTGTTTCAAACCTGGCTAATTTTATCAGTACAGGTAAATCACAGTTTGGTCGTGGAGGAATGATAACTAAATCAACCATGGCCAATAAGGTAGCCAAGCTTGGTATTAATGTGCACATTGCAAATGGTACAACAGATGATGTGTTACTCAACTTGCTGAATCAGCAAATTGTGCATACCCGTTTTGTACCCGAAAAGAGTAAATCGGGGAAAAAGAAATGGATTGCGCATTCTGAAAATTCAGCTACGGGAATAGTAAAACTCAATGAGGGTGCAAAAGCGGTATTAACTTCTGGAAAGGCAACCAGCTTACTGCCGGTAGGGATCGTCAAAATCGAATCTGATTTTTTAAAGGGCGATATTATAAAAATTGTTGATGAAGAAAACAACCTTATTGGTTTAGGGATAGCAGAATATGGTTCGGATAAGGCCAGAGAGCGGATAGGCCAGAAAAAACAAAAGGCTTTGGTACACTACGATTATTTTTATTCAGCAATATAAAGTCGCATGGATGGGGCGAATAAGGAATAAAGAGAAATGCAAGCTGTGGTAGCGGGCTAAAGTAGTTAGAGATACAAAGTAGAAAGAAAATTATAAAATGAGTTATATATCATACTTCGAGAAAGCACAAAAAGCAAGTCGTTCAATGGCCGGTATAGGCAAAGAACAGACCGATTTAGTATTAAAGGAGCTGGCAGAAGCCTTAGTGCTTCACAGTGCCGAAATTTTAGCTGAAAACCTTAAGGATTTGGCCAGAATGCCCATCGAAGATCCTAAATATGATAGATTAAAATTAAGCCAGGAACGTATTCAGGGTATTGCAAATGATATTAAAAGCGTTGCAGGCTTAACCAGTCCTTTAGGTGAAATTCTTTCCGATAAGACTTTAGAAAATCAACTGCATATTCAGAAAATCAGGGTTCCGCTCGGGGTTATTGGTGTGATTTATGAAGCTCGCCCGAACGTTACAGCCGATGTATTTTCTCTATGCTTTAAAACCGGGAATGTTGCCGTTTTAAAAGGCGGAAGTGATGCCGAGTTTTCAAATTTAGCCATTACTAAGGTAATCCAGTCGGTATTAAGCAAGCATGAAATTAATCCCGATGTTTTAACCTTATTGCCAGCTGAAAGGGCGGCAACTGAAGCCTTATTACATGCAGTTGGTTTTGTTGATGTACTCATTCCACGGGGAAGTCAGTCGTTAATTAGCTATGTAAGGGCAGAAAGCAAAATTCCTGTAATAGAAACGGGAGCAGGAATTGTACATACTTATTTTGATGAATCGGGGGATCTGGAAAAAGGAAAGGCCATCGTTTTCAATGCCAAAACCAGAAGAGTGAGTGTTTGTAACTCGCTGGATTGTTTATTGATCAATCAAAATCGTTTAGCGGATTTACCAGCACTTTTATCACCGTTGGCGGATGGACAAGTAGAACTTTTTGCCGACGAGAAGAGTTACGAAATTTTAAAACATACTTATCCTTCTACGCTGTTAAACCGAGCTAAGCCCGAGCATTTTGGAACAGAATTTCTATCATTAAAGTTAGCTGTAAAAACTGTAAGTGATTTAGAAGAAGCTTTAAATCACATTGCAGATTACAGCTCTAAGCATAGCGAGGCCATTATTTCTGAGGATGCCGATCATATAGCGAAATTTTTAAATCAGGTAGATGCTGCGGCGGTTTATGCCAATGCCTCCACAGGGTTTACGGATGGGGCACAATTTGGGCTTGGTGCCGAAATAGGGATCAGTACACAAAAGCTACATGCCCGCGGACCAATGGGTTTAGATGAATTAACCAGCTATAAATGGGTAGTTCAGGGTGATGGGCAGATTAGGAAGTAAATTAGATAGCGTTTCAAAGATTGATCTGTATCGTAGCGAAGAATCACAGGCTTCCTACAAGTCGAAGGTTTCTCCTCTTTCGGGAACTGTCGCATTAAAACCTTCTTCCTGTATGGCAGCGCTCAGGCTTTGCAGGCTTTTATCTTCTCCATGAACAAGAAAAACCTGTTTAGGTTGTCCAGTTTGCCTGATCGTTTTGATCAGGTCATCGTGGTCGCCATGACCGCTAAGTAAATCAGTTTGCCTGATTGTTGCATAAACCATTAACTCACGATCTTTAATCCGCACAATGGGTGCGCCACTTAAAAGTTTGTAACCCAGTGTTCCTTTTGCGCAGTAGCCTATGAAAAGAATGGTACAATAGTAATTTTGGATATTATAGTATAAATGATCCTGGATTCTACCGCCTTCTAGCATTCCGGCAGAAGAGATGATGATACAGGGATCAAAGTAGTTGGAAACATCCTTACTTTCTTTCATGGTTTGAACATACGCCAGGTGCTCAAACTCAAATTCATCTCCCATGGTTTGGTAAAAGTCTTTAGCTTCCTGATTAACCAAATTGTGGTGCTTGCGGTATACATCTGTTGCCTGAATAGCCATTGGGCTATCCACAAAAATTTGAATGGGTGGTAAAAGCTTTTTACTGAAAATCTGATTGAGTGCAAAAACGAGGGACTGCGTGCGACCTATACTAAAGGCGGGGATAATTAACCGCCCGGGAGTTTTAATGCAAGCCTCGGTTATCTCTTTGATTAATCTTTCTTCGAGGGTTTCATTTTTGGAGTGATATCTTCCGCCATATGTTGCCTCACTGACCAGATAATCTACCGGAGGTAAAGGCTCAGGGTTTACTAAAACAGGATAATTTTGTCGGCCAATATCTCCGGTAAAAGCAATTTTCTTTTCAGTGCCCTGATCATTGATGCTGAGTACAGCAGCCGCTGCGCCAAGCAAATGCCCCACCGGGACAAAAGTTAAACTAATATCTCCGGTAATCTGAAAAGGCTTGTTAAAGGCTATGGTCACAAAACGATCAATGGTATCCATCACATGTTTATGGAGATACAAAGGTTTTGGTCCGTTGAAGTGACCTCGTTTAGTGCGTGGTTTACGGCTCTGCTTACGTAAAAAAAGTTCCACAGAATCAAAAAGAAGAATGGAGGTTAAGTCTGCTGTTGGTGGAGTACAGAGCACCTGGCCATCAAAGCCAGAGCGAACCAGTGTTGGCAGGTTTCCTGAATGATCGATATGCGCATGGGTGAGGATAACCAGGTTAATGGTTGCGGGATCAAATGGAAAGAATTGATTCTCTTCCTGGTAAGTTTCCTTTTCGTAATCTAAACCGCAGTCGATTAATATTTTATAATGCCCAACTTCGAGCAAATGCATACTTCCGGTTACCTGTTGTGCCGCACCCCAAAACGTTAACTTCATCTTCAATTTGTTAGGTAAATACCCCGTAAAGTAATACAATTAGCGGTATTTTGAAACAGTCGCAAGTAATTTTTTAGCGATTAACTTTATATCTACTTCAAAAAGATAGTTTTATCTTTATCCAAAATTTATTGTCATGCAAGAACCTTTTGATGTAGAAGTTGGAAACGAAACCTATGCCGTATTTCCAGAGGGAAACGATACTTACACCATTTTTAAGAATGGTAAAGAATATATCCAAATAATTAAAGATACTTCATCTATCTGGTTAAAAATGGATTATAAAACCGAGCTTCCGATTTTTGAAGAAGATGAAGAGGTTAATGCCATTGGAAAGGCGATTAACGAATATGTGCCTGATGAAGAAGAGGATGATTTAGAGGATTAAAAAAAGGGTTCCGATTTCGGAACCCTTTTTTTAATTATCTGGTACAATCTGCGGTCCATGTTTCGCCGCCCCGTACTACTAGCATTTTTAATGTACTGGCATTAATTGTAATTCCCGTAACACCCGTTCCAACACTCACATAAGTGTTATCACCTGATTGCTCGAATTTTACACCTGTAATGTCCGGAATACCGCTACCAAAGTAGAAGTTGTAAGTTTCACCCACTTTACTCACTGTCACTTTCCCATCAGAACTGTTAATGGTTGTTTCACTGTTTTTGTAAGAAACCGTTCCTTTGTAAGTCCCCACGAAAAAATCTCTGTCTGCAGGATCCGTATCTTTTTTACATGATACCATAACTGTTAATGCTATTAATAGCATACTGAAAATTTGAACTGTCTTTTTCATCTCTTTATCTTTTATGTTTTTCAATTTTTTGATGAAATTCAGTCAACCGTTTTTCCGGACAAATCAATTGACTTATTTCCATCAGAGGTAGTTTTGATGTGACAAGGGAATGACAAAGGTTGTGCCAAAAACCACAACTTTTCGCATTAGCCACAAGCTTTGTAACGAATATGTTAATTTTAATTAATTGATATACAGTTATTTATGTTATTTTCTTTGGCTAAGAAACGAAAAGTGTTTTTTAAATGAAACGTGCATTTAAGAAGCAAAGAAATAGACCCAAAAAGCAATCATATTTGAGGTTATAGAAGCGAAATTTTAATGATGAATTTGCTGACTTATTTTAATATTGATTATTATCCAGCCCATCCCGAGCGGTCTAAGCTTCGGTAATTGATGGCCTCTGCTAGATGCTCCAGTGCTATTTGCTCACTGTTGGCTAAATCGGCAATCGTTCGGGCTACTTTTAATATCCGGTCATATGCCCTTGCCGATAATCCTAATTTTTCCATAGCAGTTTTCAAGAGCACAATACCAGATTCATCGATGGCACATACTTTCCGTACCATTTTGGGGTTCATTTGTGCATTGTAATGCAGGTTGTTATTCGTCGCAAACCTAAGGTCCTGGATTTCCCGGGCAACAATAACCCTTTCTCTGATGGATTCACTTTTTTCTGCATCTTGTGTCGAAGCCAGTTCAGTAAAATTTACCGGAGTTACCTCCACATGCAAGTCAATTCGATCCAGGAGTGGTCCGGATATCTTACTGAGGTACTTTTGAACTACCCCAGGTGCACAAACACATTCTTTTTCCGGATGGTTAAAAAAACCGCATGGGCAGGGGTTCATGGAGGCCACAAGCATAAAGCTGGCTGGATACTCAACAGAAAATTTGGCTCTGGATATGGACACCTGACGATCTTCAAGGGGTTGTCGCATTACTTCCAATACTGTTCTTTTAAACTCAGGAAGCTCATCTAAAAACAGGACGCCGTTATGGGCCAGAGATATTTCACCAGGTTGAGGATTTACCCCTCCTCCAACCAGTGCTACATCGCTGATGGTATGGTGTGGGCTCCGGTATGGCCTTACTGTCATCAAAGCATCTGCAGCAGTAAGTTTTCCTGCTACAGAATGAATCTTAGTGGTTTCAAGGGCCTCGTTTAAATTTAACGGCGGAAGTATGGTGGGAAGACGTTTAGCTAACATTGTTTTTCCGGCGCCGGGCGGGCCAATCAGGATTACATTATGTCCACCTGCAGCAGCTATTTCTAAAGCTCTTTTAATGTTTTCCTGTCCCTTTACATCTGCAAAATCGTGATCATAGTTGCTGATATTTTTTAAGAATTCCTCATGTGTATTTACTTTAACCGGTGTTAACGTTTCAGTTTGGTTAAAAAATGAGATTACCTGAGCCAGGTTTTCTACACCATAAGCATGCAGTTGCTCTACTATTGCTGCCTCTCTAACGTTTTGTTTTGGAAGGATAAAACCCTTCATACCCTCCTGCCGGGCTTGTATAGCAATGGGTAAAGCGCCTTTAATCGGTTGTATATTGCCATCAAGGGAGAGTTCTCCCATAATAAAATAACTGGCTAACTCGGCGGAGGGAATCTGACCAGATGCGGCGAGTACTGATATTGCAATGGGAAGATCGTAGGCGGAGCCCTCTTTACGGATATCTGCTGGCGCAAAATTAACGACAATTTTTTGTCTGGGCATGCGATAACCGGCAGCATGAATAGCACTTTCAACTCTTTGAAGACTCTCTTTCACGGCATTATCAGGCAGGCCCACCATAAAGTATTTGTTTCCCTTGCTAATGTTAACCTCAATGGTTATGGTGAGGGCATTTACGCCATAAACGGCACTCCCGTATGTTTTTACAAGCATTAATTTAAGCTAAAATAAAACGGGATGTTTGGTTTTTAGGGGAGATTGATTTACGAATATAGAAATTGTTTGGTATAATTAAAGTGACAAATCCGTTATTTTAGTGCAAAAAAAATCCCGATCATAAATGACCGGGATTTATATATTTTTTGAATGGACTAGCGCTTTCCAAAAGGCATTTTTGGCATTCCTTTCATCATGGCTGCAGCCGCAGCCGGATTAGAGAATTGTTTCATCATTTTACGCATATCTTCAAACTGCTTGAGCAACTTGGTAACCTCTTCGATTTTAGTGCCTGAGCCTTTTGCAATACGCAAACGACGGCTTTGTTGAATAACATCCGGATTTTCTTTTTCGTATTGCGTCATGGAGCTGATAATGGCTTCAATTGATTTAAAAGCATCATCAGGAACATCAACGTTTTTCATCATTTTGCCCACTCCCGGAATCATGCCCATCAAATCTTTCATGTTACCCATTTTTTTGATTTGTTGGATCTGATTATAGAAGTCGTTAAAATCAAACTTGTTTTTACGGATTTTCTTCTGTAATTCAGCGGCTTCTTTCTCATCAAACTGCATTTGAGCACGTTCAACAAGGGAAACCACATCACCCATTCCCAAAATACGCGAAGCCATACGGTCTGGATAAAAAACATCCAGTGCTTCCATTTTCTCTCCGGTACCAATAAACTTAATGGGTTTATTAACTACTGACTTAATTGAAAGGGCGGCACCACCACGGGTATCACCATCAAGTTTAGTTAATACAACACCTGTAAAATCTAAACGATCGTTAAATACTTTGGCTGTGTTTACTGCATCTTGTCCCGTCATGGCATCAACCACGAATAAAATCTCGTTCGGGTTGGTTTGCGCCTTAACCTCAGAAATCTCATTCATTAAAGATTCGTCAATGGCTAAACGACCGGCGGTATCGATAATGATTACATTATTTCCGTTTTGTTTACCGTGGGCAATACCTTCTAATGCAATGCCAACAGGATCCTTAGAATCGCGGTTTGCATATACCGAAACGCCTACAGAAGTACCTAAAACTTCTAACTGATCAACAGCTGCAGGGCGATACATATCACCGGCAACCAATAAAGGTTTTTTGCCTTTTCCTTTTAAATGAAGGGCTAATTTACCTGCAAAAGTGGTTTTACCCGCACCATTTAAACCTGCAATTAAGATAACTGTTGGGTTGGCTTTGGTATCTAACTCAGTAACTTCACCACCCATCAGGGCAGCAAGCTCATCGTTCATAATTTTTGTGAGCAATTGCCCTGGAGAAACCGCTGTTAATACGTTTTGCCCTAAAGCTTTTTGCCTTACCTCATCAGTAAATGATTTGGCTGTTTTATAGTTAACATCGGCATCTAATAATGCTTTACGGATTTCTTTCATGGTTTCTGCCACGTTGATTTCCGTAATGCTGCCTTGTCCTTTTAATACTTTAAACGCTCTGTCTAGCTTGTCCTGTAAATTATCAAACATCTTTTTTTAAGCTAAAAGCCTGTTGCCCATTGCAAAAAGCTTCTTGTTTTTAATAAAAGGCAAATGTATCAAATTTTGATTGTAAATCTTTGCTGCTCAAATCAAAACTTTAAATCTTATACAGATTATATTTTTCTTGTTGTGCAACATATCTCTATGCTTAGGGTCTTATGCTTATTAACCTAAACAAATGAAAGGCGGCGCATTCTTAATTTTTGTATTTATTTACTCCTTCTGCCATGCACAGGATCCGGCCAAACAAAAGCAATTAATTGCTGTACGGATAACCGAAACACCAAAAATAGATGGTCTATTGGATGATGCCTGTTGGATGAACGTGCCTTTAGCGACTGACTTTTTTGAAATCAGGCCTGTTCCCGGCAGAGTCGAAACCAAAGACAGGCGCACAGAAATGAAAGTAGTTTACGATGATATCGCGGTTTATGTTTACGCCAGAATGTACGATCACCCGGACAGCGTATCCCATGAACTGGTTTCCCGGGATAATATCGGGAATGCTGATTTCATTTCAATCATTGTAGATCCATTTTATGATAAAATGAATGGGAATGGATTTTTCGTTACAGCTGCGGGTGTGCAATTTGATGCCAAATATTCTCAGGTTGGAGATGAAGATCCCAATTGGAATGCCGTTTGGGAGAGCGCGGTAAAACTGGATGATAAAGGTTGGACCTGCGAAATGAAGATTCCTTATTCGGCCTTACGTTTTTCTGGTAAAGATGTTCAAAACTGGGGCCTTAATTTTAGCAGAAGAATACAAAGAAGCAATACGCAAACCTTTTGGAATTTTGTTGACCCAAAAGTAAGCGGCTTTATCAATCAGGAAGGATTATGGATGGGCGTTAAAAATATTAAACCACCTTTAAGATTATCCTTTTCGCCATATGTTTCTGCCTACGTAAACCATTATCCCATTAACCAGCCGGGAATTAAAAATACTACTGCCCGGTTTAATGGTGGTATGGATGTAAAATATGGAATCAATAACAGTTTTACCCTGGATATGACCCTGGTGCCTGATTTTGGACAGGTTCAGTCGGATAATCGCATTCTTAACCTCACTCCTTTTGAGGTGAAATTTAATGAAAACAGGCAGTTTTTTACAGAGGGTACAGAACTTTTTAATAAAGGAGATCTTTTTTATTCTAAAAGGATTGGATCTATTCCTTCTTATTATGACTATGCAGGAATTAAGGATGGTGAAACGATTGTGAAGGACCAGAAAGAGGCCAAGGTGTTAAATGCAACAAAGATCTCAGGGCGAACAGCCAGGGGCCTGGGGATCGGTATTTTCAACGCCATAACCAATGGGATGGGAACTGAAGTTGAAGATGCCCAAGGTAATTTGAGAATGGAAGAAACCCAGCCCTTAACCAATTACAACATTCTGGTCTTCGATCAATCTTTAAAGAACAATAGCTCGGCCACCTTCATTAATACCAATGTTTTAAGGCAAGGAAGTGCATATGATGCCAATGTTACAGCCCTTTTATTCAACTTAAACAATAAGAAAAATGTTTATTTCGTGAATGGGGAGGCAAAAATGAGTTATTTGAGCGGAGAAGAAAGTCATACCGGATATAGTTATGCTTTCAGATTTGGGAAGCAAAGTGGTAATTTCACGTGGAACTATCAGCAGAAATATGCTGATGATCAGTTTGATCCATCAGATATGGGTTTTTTTACCAATAATAACTTCCTCGATCAACGGCTTGGTTTTGGCTATAATATTTACAAGCCAAGCAAGTTTTATAACCAATGGGAAAACTGGTTTAATATGATTTATTCCCGGAGAGCTACACCGGGTGCTTACCAAAGTTTCACCACAAATATTGGTTCCTGGATGCAGTTTAAAAATCTTTGGTCGGCAGAGTTCGATGCAAGTTACAATGCAAAGCGAAACGATTTCTATGAAGCAAGAAACGGGCAGGTTTATAAAGCGCCGGAAAGTTATGGGGTAGCTTTATATGTGAATCCTAACCGGGCAAAGGCCTATAATTTTGGCGGGAACATCCGGTTTTGGCAACAAATGCTTTTTAAAGGGAAGGAATATAACTTCTATTTGTTCCAGAATTTCAGGTTGAATGATAAGGTGGCCTTTGGCCTGGATTTAAACTTCAATCCCAATTATAATTATGTGAATTGGGTAACTACACAAGGTAACCAATCTATTTTTTCCCGTTATGACAGGCGCACCGTAGAAAACTCTTTTGACGCCAAATATACTTTTACCAATAAAATGGGGGTTACAGTTGTATTAAGACATTATTGGAGTGACAGGCGAAATAAAGAGTTCTTTGTATTAAAACCAGATGGAGATTTAACCAATTATAGTGGGCCAACCTTATCCGGACTGGATAGAAACTATAACGTTTTTAATATCGATTTGATTTACGTGTGGCAGTTTGCACCAGGTAGCGAGTTATCATTATCTTATAAAGATGCTGCAGAAACCAGCCATAATTATTATACCGAGCGCTACAACAAAAATCTTCAGGGAATTTTAGCAGCACCGCAAAATAATAGCTTATCAGTAAAGGTTTTATACTATATTGATTATTTGAATTTAAAGCGAAAGAAAAAAGCTTAAGTAAACTAAAATTACCTCGCTTTGCCTGGACTGATGCCAAATTTTTTACTAAAAGCGGTACTAAAATGTTGTACTGAAGAATAACCCAGATCATCAGAAATGTGTTTAATGTCTAAAGCGCTTTCTTCCAATAATTCTTTGGCCTTCATAAGTTTATAATCACTCAGATAGCCAAAAACAGTATTCTGAAAAATTTCTTTGAAACCCTGTTTGAGTTTAAATTCGTTAATCCCTGCAATTTTTGCCAATGCGGATAAAGAAGGTGGCTGGTTAGCGTGTTCTATTAAATATTCTTTGGCATAATAAACCCTATCCTTATCATAAGCAGATTTGAGGCAGGCTTTTACTGGTTTTTTGGCAGCCAGTTCAAAAGCCTGTGCTTGTAAGGCCAGAAGCTCAAGGCATTTGGATTGTAGAAATAAGAGCTTTAAACTGCCTGTAAAATGGCAATTCATAATGTCTCTGATGCAGCTGTGCATGGACAGGCTTATGGGCAGATTTTCGGCCGAAAGTTCTACTGCATGGTTACTCATGATATCTTCGGCAAACTTTTTAAGTAAAGCGCTGCTTTCGCTGGTTAGGTCAATAAATTTTTCACGTTGAAAATGTACCTCAAAAAATTTACACTGCTGGTCTGTTGGGAATTCGGCAACGCCATCAAAATCCGGGGTATAAATAATGTTGTGCTGATTGGCTTTAATGGCAACTTTTTTCTGTGTTAAGTAGTTCTCCATTATCCCGCCTCCGGTAAGTGAAAAATGAAGTTCTACCAACTCCGGCTCATCAAAAGATTTTATTCTCAGGCGACTCTTTTTTACCAGCATATCACCATAAACAATAAAAACACCCGAAAAGGCAATCTGCACCAGTTCTGCATCACCAAAAGGGAAGCTGTATTTTTCCCTTCTTTCGGTAACCATTGTCTGGTTTAACTCTAAACTGGTAATGTGGTTACCCACGTCATAGCGCTGATTAGACTCGTCGTAAATGCTTAGTGCCATAAAATCCCTTTCATGTAAATTTTAATCCTTTTGATGTAAAATGAACTCAGCATTAGACCCTTACTTTTGGCCAAAGTTACTAAAGAATATCATACTATGCCCAAATTACCCACATGGCTGGCGGATACAATGGAAAAAATCATCAGCAATAAAATACATACCGTAGAAGTTATCGGAACAAAAATGCTCAGTAGCAATGTGAAATCTGTTACACTTAGGGGCGATTTTAGCAGTACTAATTTTGAACCTGGAAATGAGGTGTTGTTTAGGGTAAATGCGAATGAATACAGGCATTATACCCTTGCAGATTTTGATCAGGCAGCGAGCACCTGCCAGATTATTTTTTATCTCAACAGCCAGGGTCCGGGCCACAACTTTGCAGTTAACATGCAAACCGGAGATCAACTTAAACTTATAGCAGATCATGCTAAGGTAGGCTATCAAAACGACTCGAATCAGCATTTCTTCTTTGGAGATGAAACCAGCATGGGTTTGTATGAGTGGCTGGGGAAAAAGGCATTAGACGAAGACGCCGAATACTTCGGAATTTTAGAGATGAAAGCCGAAAACCTGGATTCGGTAGCTAAGTTAAAGTTGTTAATTGATGCTGTACCAGCAGATGTTGATGCCCCTGCCCAAAACGCTATAACCTGGATGGAAAACATGCATCCCAAATGCTGGGAAATGTGGAAAGATGCTACATTTTACCTCACAGGCAGGGCAAAATCTGTACGCCAGTTTAAAAAATACCTCAAGCAAAGAGGCGTAAGCTTTAAACAAATTGTAAGCATGCCTTACTGGGAATTGGGAAGAATTGGCGGCGCTTAAAAACTATCTTGGGAAAGTAAAAGCAAAACCCAGAGCCAGTGTTTGACTGGCTTGTACCTTATCTGTTCCGGTATCTTTATCGAACAGCATTACGCCCGTTAAGCTGGTGTTCATAAAACGATTGATTTTAGCCGTTAAAGCAACATCTAAACGATGGTCAATTCTCGACCATTCAAAGTCTTCGTAAGGAATGAACATCTGGTACCTGGCTTTAAGGTTCGTGTTGGTAAAAATGTCTTTATCAAATGCACTTACCACCTGGAATGCCAGCTCATTTTTAACCTTTTTGCCATATTCTACGCCATAAACACTCGCTTTTGGTGGTTTATTCGGGTCGGGGTCATTAAAAAGGTCTTTGTCTAACACAAAAGTTTGACGGGCTGTACCTGTACCAATACGGGTAGAGAAGTATTTAACAGGCTTATATTCGAAACCTATTGACTCTGTTAAATAACCGGGACCCATAAATTTTGAAATTAAGGTTGCTTCTTCAGCACCATTTACGGTTTTGTAGGAGTAACCGTTATCAAATTGAGACTCGAAGTTTAAGGAACCGAAGAAAAACCAGTTTTTAGACAATTGAAAAGAAGCTTTGTGATCCCAGAAAATGCGGTCGTTGGTTTTCTTTTGAATCTGATCTTTATTCTTGATTTTCCCGTATTGCAAAATAAGCTCTGTTACGTAGCTGTAGCTGTTTTTATTGTATTCTGCTTTCCAATTCAATAACCCACCTACTGCAATCGAGTTTACACCACCACCTTTCCAGTTGTTACTAAACTGGGCCTGGTTAACGTTAATACCGATATTGGTTCTGGTTTTCCAATAATTAACTTTGGCATTCACCACGTAAGGCTTAAGCTTAACCGGCTCGAAGTTTAAAGGGCCCTGTCTGCTGGGTAGCGGACTGCGTTTTAACTTAATTTCTAAGCCTTTGGTATTGATGGGTAGGGTATCAATTTCCTGCGCTTGTGATTTTGTTGAGCAATAAGTTAGAACTATGATTATGGCAGCTAAACAGTTTTTCATTACCTACAAAGAAAAAGAAAATTAGTTAGAGATAAAAGTTTTCTATTGTGTATCAGTCTTTTTTATGCTGCCGAATTCTTTAAGCCAGGCGTACCAATTTCTTTGTTTCAGGTAATTGAGGTTGTGTTCGTGGCGGTAAGCTTCCCTTTCAAAAGCAATGTTTTTATAAGCCAGATAATGTTTTTTATATCGGATGAGGTTGATGAGATACAGCAGAAAATAGAGGATATAAAAAGGTACTATGAGCAGCTCAAGCTGTTGTCTTAAATGTATTTTCTCATGATTAATAATTTCCTTGTCGTTTTTAAATCGGGCAGATTTAAGCAGGATAAACGGAAAGATTGCCATTCCGGCAGCCGGTAATTTCTTGATAATAAATACTGGCGCTTTCACAGTTTCTCTATCGTTAATTTAGGCAGTGGAGGGAGTTGCAATGCCTTTGGATTTAGCCGATAACTTTTATAAGCATTGCGGATAAAGGTATTGAAAGAATAATCTGTGGCATCCAGTACGAACTGATAAGTTGGACGGTACTGCTGCATAAAGTCTACGAGTTCATCATCTTTAATGCCTAATATTTGCCTGACCAGATTGGCATTAAATCTATAATCGATTAAATCTTCACGATAGTCTTTTTCCAATATTTTTTGAAGATGACGTGCATTTCTCCCCTGCCTGCTCAGTAAATTATAAATGGCATCAATGCCCAAGCCTACACCTCCATTACCCAGGCTAAGCAAATCTTTACTACTTCCCTTTTGGGTTTGGTACCTGAATTCCTTTACATTTTTTTCATATTGCTGCTGGGGCGATAATCTTTTTTGTTGAATCACTACATCACGAAGCCTGATACCCAGCGATTTTAGTTGAAAATATGCTGCTGACTGACCTTTAAATACGATTGTATCTACTCCGTAACCGGTAAGTGCCGCAACTAAGGTGTCGCCTGGTATGGCTACAGTACTGAATTCCCCTTTGGTATTGTTATATAAACCATCGCGGGTACGCAAATTGTAAATGTAAACCTTAGCCAATCTTTGTTTAGTTTCCTTATCAATAACAATACCCTGCACAGATTTAGTTTGTGCAAAGAGCATCGATGTGGAGCCCAGGAAAACAATAATCGCTATAAAAAATTTCATCAGGCTACAAAGCTACAAATAACCGCAGGTTTAGGTTTCAGATTAACATTATTTAACCTTCAATACCTGCCCAAGTTTAATTCCGTCACCTGCGATTTCGTTTAACATTTTAAGTTCATCAACACTTAAATTAAATCGCTTTGCAATGTTATAAAGCGTATCGCCTTTTACAACGGTATAGGTGCCATCTGCCGTAATGGGTTTTGCTCCTGCCGGAGGAGTGGCTACTGGTGTAAATTTTTTGGTTTCCTGGCCGATGTTTTGATTAATTTCTGTAAATACGCGATCTTCCCGTGCAATTTTTTGCTTTTCGCTTTCCGATTGATCATATTGATAAAGCTGGTATTTTTCAATCATGTTGATTAACAAATCGGGATAGCGGGGATTGGTTGCATATCCGGCGGTTTTAAGCCCTTGCGCCCAGCTCTTGTAGTCGTTTTTATCTAATTGAAAAAGAAAGCTGTAACGTTTGCGTTTTAAAAATTCTGAGTGGTCTTTAAAAGATTCCCGGGCATCTTTATAAACACGAAAGCAATCATTTTTTTGGTCATCATCGCGGAAATAGTTTTTTCCTTTCCAATCAGATGTACATTTAATGCCGAAATGGTTGTTAGCATACTTGGCCAGATCACTGTTACCGCTGCCTGATTCCAAAATTCCCTGGGCTAATGTTATACTTGCAGGAATTCCATATGCATTCATTTCTTCTATGGCTACGGCCTTAAACTCATCTATATAGCTGAGCGTGTTGTAGCTTTTATAGTTGTTATTGTTGGCTTTATTAGCTTCTTTTTCTATTTGTTTATTGTTTTTTGAAAACTTGCGGGTGGAGCAAGCACTGAAAAAAAACATTAGAAAAGCTAAACAAGTTAACGAAATGGAAGATCGGAGAATAGAATGGCGAGTTGAAGACATTTTTTTAAAATATAGCAATGGTATTGATTTTAAGCAGCAAACTAAAAACGAAGTTTCTGCCCGATTTTAAGATTGGCTTTTTTCAGGTTGTTCTTTTGCATTAACGATTTAACTGTTGTGCCTTTCTTTTTGGCAATAATACTCAAATTATCCCCGGTTTTAACGGTATAAGTTTTAGAAGTTCTGCTGCGGCTTTTTTTATGATAAACAGGTTTTGTATAAACCGGCTCTTCGTATCCCTCAGGGCGTTCATCATACTGGTAAAGTTCGTACTTTTTAATGAGTGCAATTACCTGACTTGCCCAGCTGCGGCTATGTGCATAGCCACATCTTTGAATGCCCCTTGTCCAGCCTTGATAGTCGTATTGGTCGTATTTTTCGAAGAGGTTGTTAAATGGTGAGCGGGTTTCCATAATCTCTACAAAATGGCTGTAAGATTCATCCGCATTTGAATAATCGCGGTAAGCAGACCGGATTTCTTCGTTGTTATTAGGGCCTTTTACCCCAAAATGATTGTTTAAATGTTGGGCAATGCGGCTATTCCCCGATGCCGATTCATGAATGGCTACTGCTAAAATAACACTCGCTGGTATTTTATGATCGCGCATTAAATCCTGAGCATAATCAGCATGTTCTTCAATGTATTCTGCTGTGTCTTGTGCTTTTGCTAAAGTTGCTGCCAAAAGTAAAAGGCAAAGGGTAAATATTTTCATTCGAATTAGTGTTATTTGGTACGATTGGTTGTTTGCCGCTCATATCTCTCCTCTCCAATCTCAGCTATCAATTTTCCTGATTACAAATAAGCCATCTCTTACGGGTAGAATCATTTTCTCTACCCGATCGTCTGCCGCGATCTTATCATTAAAATTAGTAATATTCCTGGTGTCTTTATCTTGTTGATTATGAAGTACTTTTCCACTCCATAGTACATTATCCACAATGATGATTCCACCCGGGCGAACACGATCAAAAATCAAATCGTAATAAGTGCCGTTATTTTTCTTGTCTGCATCGATAAAAACCAGATCAAAAACTTCATCCAACTCATTTATGGTTTGCGTTGCATCTCCAAGAATATAATTGATTTGACTGTTGTGAGGAGATTGGGCAAAATTGCTTCGCACCATGTCTTCAAGCTCCAGGTTAATATCTAAAGTATAAAGGATGCCATCCTTTGTTAAACCTTCTGCCAGGCATAAAGTAGCGTAGCCGGTAAAGGTTCCAATTTCAAGAATTCTTTTTGGGGAAACCATTTTACTCAGGAAGCTTAATACACGCCCCTGGTAATGCCCGGAGAGCATCCGGGGCATCAATACTTTTAAATTGGTTTCTCTGTCTATTTGTTGCAGGAGCTCACTTTCTGGCTCACAGTAGCGAAGGAGTAATTGTTGTAAATCGTCGTTTATCAGGCTCATGTGTCGGATTATAAACGGTTGCTTTCCATAAAATATTGTAAAATGATCGTAGCCGATATGGTATCAACACGTTCTTTATTCTGTCGGTCGGATTTTTTTAACCCGCTTTGCATGATGGTTTGATGAGCCATTTTGGAAGTAAAACGCTCATCTACCCAATGTTGTGGAATACCTGGAAAAGTTTTTTTCAATGTGGTTGAAAATCCTTTAACGTGCTGCGCAGAATCTGATGGAGAACCATCCATTTGTTTAGGATCACCCAATACAAAAGCTTCAACTGATTCTTCGGAGAGGTACTTTTTAAGGTATTCGATAATGTCCTTTGGATGGATGGTATCTAATCCAGTTGCGATGATCTGCAAAGGATCTGTTACTGCAATACCGATACGTTTGGTACCATAATCAAAAGCTAAAATTCGGGCCATATCAAAGGGTTAAGCGATAAGGTTTGAAATTAATCGCATAAAATTAAAAGGTACAAAGGTAAGGTTTTTGGTTTTATATCTTTTGTGTGAGTTGAAGTGGTTGATTATTGGGTTGTTAACTGCCAGCCCTGTTCATTTCATCTGTAGCACTTCCGCTTGAGCGTTTAGCTGCTTTAAGTGGTTTTCCAAAGCGATAAGTAAAGGCAAGATTGATTACGCGGCTATCACGGGTTAGGATAAAATATTCATTGGCTCCCGGAAAATCCGTTAATCCTTCCATGGCCTGTGTGTAGAAAATATCGCGCGCGCTTAGCTTTAAACTACCCTTGCCCTTAAATATGGTTTGTGCAAGCCCAACAGAAACCTGTCCTGTAGGATAAAGTAATTCCTGAAGATCATTTCTTGCTTTGGTAATATAATAGCCAGAAAGTTCGGCACTTAAACTTTTATTAATGGTAAACTGATTATTCAGGCTTGATTGCAATTGATTTATGGAAGATGAATAGTTAACATTTTGATAGCCTTTTAGTTCTTTGTGGTTAAAAGTACTCTGGGCATTGATAGACCACCAGGATAATGGCGACACCTGGAGTGCTACTGATAAACTTAAGTTGTGAACTTTTCCAACATTTCCTTCTGTGTAAACCAAAATGTCAGTCCCTTCAGACAAGAAAAGCTGAGAAAAATAATTGTTAATCCGGCTATAGGCAATGGTGGTGCTGAGCAGTTGTTTAAACTGGTGGCTTAACTCTAAATTCCAGCTGTATTGAGGCAGAAAAAATGGATTTCCACGCTGATAAGTGTATTTGTTAATGATAAAGACAAAAGGATTGAGTTTTTGGTAGGCAGGCCGGTCTATTCTTCTGCTGGCTGTGAAACTGAATGTATTTAAAGAATCCACTTCATAGCTGATGTAGCCGGAAGGAAACAGGTTGCTATAAGTTCTTGAAAATGCAGAATCAGGTTTAATGCTATTCCCAAGCTGGTGTGCATCATAATAAGTGTTTTCATAGCGCAAGCCCGCCTGGATATTGAATTTTCCAAACTTGGTTTCGAGGCTACTGTATACGGCATTGATATTTTCCTTGTATAAAAAGTGGTTGCTTTTATTCAAATCTTCTGAAAAAGACGTGCCATCAAACAGTTGATAATCAGCAATGTTATCGGTGCTGATGGATGAAGATTTGAAGCCGGATTCTAATTTGTGTTTCTTGCCAAATCGAAGGGTGTGATCAATTTTAGCAGCAAATATTTTTAAGGATGAAGGAATGGCTGCAACCGACCCTCTGCTGTAACCGCCCGCAGCTAAAAGTTTATTGGTAAACACCTGATCGTTGTTAATGTCATATTTCAAGGCGTCCAGATCAATGGATAAATCCTGCATTTTGCTTAAGGATTGTCTGAGGTTTAAATTGATCGCACCATTTTTAAGTTCGAAATCCGTGTTGCTGTAAGTAGCAATAGCCGAATCAACCTGGGCTGAAGCGTTTTTCCAGGTCGCCGTAGCTTCGCTGCTTCCTAAGCGGCCAGCCAGGTTTCCGGTGAGGGTTAAACCGATAGTGGTTTTGTCTGATGCATAAATATCAAGTCCGGTTTTAAGCAGATGCCCGTTGTTTTTGCTGAAAAATGAAGTGGGTTGATCCAGAATGGCGTCAACAGCACCATTTCCAGAAAAATATTGTCGATAGGCATAAATATCTGTAAAGCTCTTGTTCAGGTTTAAACTATAGTTAGCGAAAACATTTATTCGCCCACTGCGATAATTTAACAGCAGGTTGTTATTGTTTTTATAATATTTCCCTTGCCCTACAGCGGTCATAATAGAGCCGTTAAATCCCTCCTGCTTGTTCTTTTTCGTTTTAATATTAATGATTCCTGCATTTCCACTTGCATCATATTTGGCTGAAGGATTGGTAATGAGTTCGATTTGATTGACTTGTGACGAACTCATATTGCTTAGCAAGTTGTTAAGTTCTGTGCCGGAGAGATAGGTTTGCTTGTCATCAATCATAACCAGCACATTAGATTTCCCCTGTAAGCTGATGCCCCCGTTCCTATCGACCATCACGCCAGGCGATTTTTCCAAGACTTCTAAAACAGTAGTTCCTGCATTGGTAACCGCTGCATCAACATTTACAATTGTTTTTCCCTGCGTGCGCTGGATGAGCTGTTTTTTCCCAGCGATGGTCACATCGCCTAAATTTTTGCTTCCCGACACCAGCCTGATGGTCAGGCTATCTTGCTGGAAGGGACTTTTAATTGGGGTTGTTTTTGAAGCTGTAAATCCTAACGCCACAACTTTAAAGGTATAATTTCCTTTTATTGGTTCATTGAAGTACACTTTGCCTCCTTTATCGGTTATGTCAGTTTTAATCAGTGCTTCATTTTCTGCTAAAAATAACTGAACGGTTGCATTGGGAACCGGGAGTTGCTGCTCATCAAAAACTGTTACCTGGATACGCTTATTTTGGCTAAAAGCAAAAAAAGATAAGCCCAGAAGTAAAACGCTTAGTGCATATTTCAGAAAGTTCATTGGTTCAGTTAGTTAATGCCGGGTAAATATATCAAACGCCTGGCATATTTAGGCCAAAGCGATAATAGCCTAAAGTAAATTTCAGACAGACTTAAAATTATGCGAAAATCACTTTTTCCGGGCATGGAGTAGAAATGTTACGCGATAGCTTACATCTTGCGAATGTCTAAAAAAAGATGATTCTGCGATATGAAGCTATGAATATCATATGTATTTCTTATTTTGCACCAAATGCAGTTTAAAGAAATCATCGGACAAGAGAGGATAAAGCAACAATTGGTGCAAACGGTTAAGGAAAACCGGATTAGCCATGCGCAGCTTTTTTTGTCGCCTGCTGGTTCAGGCGCAGTACCGCTTGCTATAGCTTATGCGCAATACATCAATTGTTTAGATAAAGGAGAAACAGATAGCTGTGGTGTATGTGCAAGCTGCAGAAAATACGAGCGCTACATTCATCCCGATTTGCATTTTTCCTACCCTTTCTTTGCCTCTGCAAGCGTTAAAACAGCAGTTGATGTTCTAGAAGAATGGCGGAGTATGCTTACCCAAGATCCTTATTTCGATATGGATGTTTGGCGTTCTAAGTTGGATGCCGCAAATAAACAGGCTAATATTAATATTGCTGAATGTCACGATATCATTAAAAAACTAAGTTATAAAGCATTTGAGGCTGGTACAAAAGTTTTAATTATGTGGTTGCCCGAATATTTAGATAAAGCGGGTAATGCCCTGTTGAAGCTTATCGAAGAGCCGCCTGCAAATACGCTCTTCCTGTTAATTGCGCAGAGTCAGGACCAAATACTCAGTACAATCTTATCCAGGACCCAAATTGTTAAAATCCCAAAACTCACGGGTGAGGAAATTTCCGGCTACTTAATGGAGAATAATGGCCTGAACGATCATCAGGCTATTGATTATGCTTTTTTGGCAGATGGGAATTTAATTGAGGCAAAGGCTTTAGCGGCCGATACCCAAAGCGATAGCTCGGGTACATTTACCAGTTGGTTAAGGATGGGATTTGGAAATAAAGTGCCAGATTTGATCGATTTTACAGATGAGGCGGCTAAATGGGGAAGAGAAAATCAAAAGAATTTTTTAAGGTATGGCGTTAATTATTTAAGGGAATGCTGTCTCATTTTAAGCGGAGCAGAAGTCCTGGTAAAACTACCCCCACTAACCTTAGAAACCGCAAAAAAGCTTAGCGAGCACGTGCTTAGCTTACCAATGGCAGAAGCCATTATTGCCGAACTGGAAAAGGCACATTATCATATAGAACGGAACGCGAACCCGAAAATTCTGTTTTTAGATGTATCTTTACAGTTGGTAAAAATTATCAAGTTTAAAACGCTCCCTGCGGGGACTCAATATATATACAACTAATTATGGGATGTGGAAGTTGTTCTACGGGCGGTGGTTGCACCCCCAATGGATGCAAAAGTAATGGCTCATGCGGCACAGGCGGGTGTCAAACAATGGAAGTTCATGATTGGCTATCTAATTTAGATATGCCATCCAATTATAAACCTTTTCAGGTTACCGAAGTAAAATTCAAAGGCTCACGTAAAGAGTTTTTCTTAAATAGCGACAACATTTACCTTGAAATTGGCGAACTGGTAGCGGTAGAAGGTCCTACCGGCGGTTATGACGTTGGTCATGTGTCGTTAACAGGAGAGCTGGTTCGGATTCAGATGAAGCGCAGGAAAACAACCCTGGAGCAGGTAACCAAAAAAATATACCGTAAGGCAACAGAAGCTGATGTAGAAAAATGGAATGCAGCCAAGGGAATGGAATGGGAAACCATGCACAAAGCCCGTAAACTGGCATTAGACTTACGTTTATCGATGAAAATCAGCGATGTTGATTATCAGGCAGATAAAACCAAAGCAACTTTCTTTTACACAGCAGATGGACGTGTCGATTTCAGGGAGCTGATTAAGAAAATGGCAGAAAGTTTCCGGATTCGGATCGAAATGCGCCAGATTGGAATGCGCCAGGAAGCCGGCCGTTTAGGTGGAATTGGCTCTTGTGGGCGCGAGCTTTGCTGCTCAACCTGGCTAACCAACTTTAAAACGGTTTCAACTGCTGCGGCAAGATATCAGAACCTTTCTTTAAATACATTAAAACTGGCGGGTCAGTGTGGTAAGTTAAAATGCTGCTTAAATTACGAGCTCGATACTTACCTGGATGCATTGAAAGATATCCCGGATAGAATTGAAAATCTGGATACAGAAGCTGGATATGCACGCCACCAAAAAACCGATATTTTCAAAAAAATTATGTGGTTTAGTTACCCTAACGATGAAAACTGGATTCCGGTTTCGGCGGCAAGGGTTAAGGAAATCATGGCCTTAAATAAGCAAGGTAAAAAAGTTCCTAACCTAAAAGAGCAAGCGATACAGGTTGCTGCGCCAGTAGTGGTAGAAAAATCTTTTGATTATGAAAATGTGGTTGGACAAGATAGTTTAACGCGATTGGATGAGCGCTCGAGGAATAAAAACAAGAACAATCAGAAAAACAACCGCAATCAAAATAAAAAGGATAGAAATCCTAATGCGGATAAAAATGCTTCAAATCAGGCTAAACCGCAACAACAGCAGCCAAAAGGCCAGCAGCAGGGCGGACAAAAACCTCAGCCAAATCAACCTAAAAACCAGCAGCCTAACGCTAAAGGACAGCCGCAAAAGGGACAAAAGCCTCAGCAAAATCAGGCTAAGCCACAACAAGCTAAACCCCAGCAAGAGCAGGTTGCCAAAGTTCAGATAAAGGCTGAAGGTCAGGTTGTGGATGGAGCAAAAACCGAGCAAAATCGTAATCGCAATAGAAATAACCGCAGGAAGAATAATAACCGCAGAAACAATAACAATGGTTCGGAAAATAAACCTTCGGCTGAGTAAAAATACAGTCTACCTGCTTTTTTGTTTATGCCTGTGTTCAGTTGTTTTAGGCTGTTCGGCCGGAATTGTAGATAGCAATAATGAGATTCCAGAGCGTAAATGGACCTATAGAAATCACATTGTAACGACTTTTGAGGTTAAAGACAACCGCAAAGCCTACAACATTTATTTCAAATTGAGACATACCGCCGAATATAAATATGCTAATATCTTTATCCTGGCCCATTTTAAAGACGGTAAAAATAAAATAACGAAACGCTATCAATATAAGCTTGCAAAAAATGATGGCGAATGGCTGGGAAGTGGTTCTGGGAACGTTTTTAGCTATACCCTGCCCCTGTTAACCAATCACTATTTCCCTCATAATGGTAAATTCAGCGTTGAAATTGAACAGAATATGCGGGATAATCCTTTGATAGAGGTTAGTGATGTGGGGATATTGGTAGCGGAAAGGTAAGTGTCTAGTCCTCAGTCTTTAGTTCATAGTCTTGAGTCCAGTTCGGAGTAAGGAGCTTGGAGTAGGGAGTATTGGGAGGCTTAATCAGTCCTCAGTCATGAGTACCTAGTCTTGAGTATTGGTCTTATAGGCCACTCCACCGTCTTAATCAGTCATTAGTCAATAGTCATTAGTCAGGATTCTGCATATAACACAACTAACCACCTCACCCACTAACCACTTCACCGTTAATCCTAAAGGTATTGCAACAAACTTTCCAGTTTCATTCCTCTCGATCCTTTTAAAAGTACCAGGTTATCTTTAATGGTATGCTTTTGAAGGTAATCTGCTGCCTCTGCCGGAGTTTCAAAGAACAGGCCCTTAATCTGATCCCTTAAGGCATAAAAATGTTTGCCAATTAGGATAACCTGATCCAGCCCACTTGCTGCAGCCTGTTTAGCGATAATTTCATGCTGCTCTGCAGATTCTGGTCCGAGTTCGAACATATCGCCAAGGATAGCTGTTTTTTGAGGGGCAGATAAAACTGAAATATTATTTAACGCTGCAGTCATACTGCTTGGGTTGGCATTGTAAAAATCGCAAATCACTTTATTCGACGCGGTTTCAGCCAATTGTGAACGGTTATTTTTCGGTTCATAGTTCGCTAAACCTCTATTAATCTCATCCGGAGTCATGTCGAAAAAATCGCCAATACAAATCGCCGCCAATATATTTTCGAAATTATAGCTGCCGGTTAACTGCGTCTTTACACTCGAAGAATGTTCATGATTTGTCCATTCTACCGAAATTAATGGATCACTGCTTTTTAAACTTCCCTTAATGGTATTTCCATTTGCGGTGCCATAATAAACCAATTTATTCAGTCCTGCGGCTGCACTCATTTCCAGCAAATAAGGGTTGTCTCTGTTGATGAAAGTATAGCCATTATTCGCTTTTAGAAACGCATAAAGCTCTGCTTTACCTTTTTTTACGCCTTCAAAGCCTCCAAACCCATCGAGATGAGCCATGCCAACATTGGTTATAATACCATGTGTAGGTTGTGCGATGCTGCAAAGCAACTCGATTTCTTTTTGATGGTTTGCCCCCATTTCAATTACCGCAACCTCAATGCCTGGACGAATAGCTAAAATTGATAACGGAACACCAATATGATTATTCAGATTGCCAAAAGTGGCAAAAGTTTTAAAGCGTTCGGCTAAAACAGCGTTAATTAACTCCTTACTGGTTGTTTTGCCATTACTGCCTGTTAAACCGATTACCGGAATCTGCAGTTGCTGGCGGTGGTGTCTGGCTAAATCCTGTAAGGCCGCGAGTACATCTTTTACCAGGATGCATTTTGCTGAAACATATTGTTCTTCATCAATAATCGCATATGAAGCACCTTTTTCAATAGCCTGTTGTGCAAATTCATTAGCATTAAAAAGGTCTCCTTTTAAAGCGAAAAAAATGCAACCCGCAGTAATATTCCGCGTATCAGTAGATATAATAGGGTTTGCCAGGTAAAGTTGGTATAGATCTTCGGTAGAAATCATGTTCATGGTAAAAATTATGCTGTAAAATTAAGCTTTAGCAACAAGAAAAAACAAAATTACTACATTAGATAAAATTATTCTCCCTATGAAGAAACTGCTAACGTTCTGTGCTGCTATCCTGGCTTCGGTTTTAATATTAAATGCTCAAGTCAAATCGCCTGATGAATTTTTAGGTTATGCGCTTGGGTCACATTTTACACCACATCACCAGGTTGCAGGTTATTTTAGGCAAGCCGCAGCAGCAGCTCCAAAAAACATTAAATTAATTGAATATGGAAAAACCAATGAGGGAAGATCCTTAATGGTAGCTGTTGTTTCTTCTACGGAAAACATTTCCAGATTAGAACAAATCAGAACGAATAACCTTAAACTCGCTCAGGCAGATGGTAATAACATAGCATTGAATAAGCAACCAGCTATTGTTTGGTTGAGTTATAATGTTCATGGTAATGAGGCGAATTCTACCGAAACCGCCATGAAAATGCTTTACACCCTGGCTTCTGGTAACAACAGCCAAGCCAACGACTGGCTAAAAAACATTGTTGTGGTTATTGACCCCTGTTTGAATCCTGATGGCAGAGACCGGTATGTAAACTACTTTAATAGTGTAGTTGGAAAACATCCCAATTCGGACCCCGCATCGCGAGAGCATATAGAACCCTGGCCGGGAGGCAGACCAAACCATTATTATTTCGATTTGAACAGAGATTGGGCCTGGCAAACACAAATTGAAAGTCAGCAACGTTTAGCCTTATATAATGAGTGGATGCCACAAGTTCACGTAGATTTTCATGAACAGGGATACAATGAACCCTATTATTTTGCCCCGGCGGCAGAGCCGGTACATCAGGATGTTACACCTTGGCAAAGAAGTTTTCAGGTTGTGGTAGGTAAAAACAATGCGAGATATTTTGACGCAGAAGGCTGGCAATATTTTACCAAAGAACGTTTTGATTTACTTTATCCTTCTTACGGAGATACCTATCCCTTATATAACGGATCAATTGGTATGACCTATGAGCAGGGTGGGATTCGGGCAGGGTTATCGGTAGTAAATAATGATGGTGATACATTAACCTTGAAAGATCGCATTGCACACCATTTCACTACCGGAATGTCTACGATAGAGGTAAGTGCGCAAAATACCGAGAAATTGGTTACTGAATTTAAGAAGTATTTTCAGCAGGAAATGGCTAATCCCCCAGGGGCATTTAAAAGCTTCATCATTAAGCCTACTAATCTTTCCAGGCAAAAAAAACTTGCTGAACTGCTCACTAAAAATAAGATTGAATTTGCTTATGGGGGAGATAAATCTGGCCGGGGTTATGATTATGATACCCAGCGGGATGAGGGTTTTACAATCGGGCGAAATGATCTCATCGTAAACGTTCAGCAACCAAGGGCAGTTTTGGCAAACGTGTTATTTGAACCGCAAACTTTTGTATCAGACTCTAATACCTATGATATTACAGCATGGGCTTTACCCTATGTTTTTGGTTTGAAAGCTTACGCTTCTAAAGAAAATATCAAAGGGAAATTTTCCAGCCTTGAAGAGGTGAAACCCTTGAGCAGTACTGTGGATAAACCGCTGGCCTGGTTGTTCGACTGGGGCTCAAGTGAAGACGCCCAATTGTTAATTGCTTTGCAACAGGCGAATATTAAAGTGCGTCAGGCTAGTCAGGCTTTTACCGTTGCAGGGAAAGACTATCCACCGGGAACTTTAATCGTTTTAAGGGTTGAAAATGAGCGAATCAATAAAAATATCAAAGCAAAAGTAGCCGATATTGCTCAATCTCATGCAAAGCCCTTGCAAGCCATCTCGAGTGGATTTGTAGATAAAGGCAAAGATTTTGGTTCAGATGTCTACCCGCTGTTAAAGCAACCCAAAATTGCCATTGCCTCAGGGAATGAAGTATCTTCTCTTGCTTTCGGGGAAGTATGGTTTTATTTAGAACATGATCTAAAGCTTACCCCAACAATTATCGACGCCAAAAACATTAATAATTTAGATATCAACTCTATTAATACGCTTGTGCTTCCTGATGGTAGTTATGGCAATTTGTTTGGAGAGGGATTAGTGAACTGGATTAATAAAGGTGGAAGGTTGATATTGATGGAAGACGCCATAGAGGCTGCTTTGGAGAAAAAGGGTTTTGATATTAAAAAGAAAGAAATTGTAGTTAAAAAAGAAGCTAAACCAGAACCCAATAAACAACCTTTCAAAGATAGAGACAGGGACAACTTCGAGTACGCCATTCCAGGAGCCATTTATAAGATTAATTTAGATGCCACCCACCCTTTTGCCTACGGTTTAGGTAAAAGTTATTATACCTTAAAAACCGACCGGAAAATTTATGAACCATTTGCTAAAGGCTGGAATGTTGGACAGCTGAGTGAAAAAAGTTTAATGTCTGGGGTAGTTGGTAAAAAAGTAAGGGAAGAACTAAAATCTGGATTATTGATAGGTGTTCAGGATTTTGGTAAAGGCCAGGTAGTTTATATGGCAAATGATCCGCTGTTCAGGAACTTTTGGGAAGGCGGAAAGACTTTATTTGGAAATGTTGTTTTCTGCGGATATTAGGAACCAGAATCGGGAGAAAAGTCATCCTATTTTTGGCATAATTTTTTATGGCAAGCCATTTCAAAGCTTAAATTTTAATATTTTAAGCAATTGAGAGGCTATTACTCAAATTTTTAACGGCCTCATTTATTGCTATGTGGAAGAAAGTCAACAAATAAAATACTATAGATCTTTTCTAAATGTCAGGTAAAAGTCATTAAAATTAACCAGTTTGTTAAAATTTGTTAAATTGTTGACTATCTCTATTATATTTAGCGCTTTAAATAAAACAATTCATTTACTAACTTAAATTTCATGAAAAAACTTCTACAAAGTTTGTTCATACTTTTGTTTGTTGCATCTACCGCAATGGCTCAAGACAGAACAATTACTGGTACGGTGACGTCTTCTGATGACAAACTTCCGATGCCTGGAGTAAGCGTACGCGTAACTGGTACACAAATTGGAACCGTTACAGATGCTAATGGTAAATATTCCGTTAAAGTTCCTTCGGGTTCAAAAACACTAGAATTTTCTTTTATTGGTTACTTGGTTAAAACCCAGTCGTTAGCTGCTACTAACACTTTAAATGTAACATTAGAGTCTGATTCTAAAACATTATCTGATGTGGTTGTGATTGGTTATGGTCAACAAAGCAAGGCTTTAAGTACTCAAACCACTGCCACGGTAAAATCAGAGTCTTTTAAAAACATGCCGATTCAAACTCCTCAGCAAGCTTTACAAGGGCAGGCAGCAGGTGTTAATATGGTAAACTCATCTGGTGTTTTAGGTTCTGAGGCACAAATTACCATTCGTGGTGGTTCGTCAATTGCTGCCGGAGGTAGACCATTATATGTAGTAGATGGAGTTCCTTTAAACTCTGCTGGTGGTGAGTATACACAAACTCAGGGTGGTTCATCAGGTTTAAACCCTTTGATTAACATCAGTCCGAATGATATCGAGAGCATGACAGTTCTAAAAGATGCTTCTGCTGTTGCCATTTATGGATCACGTGGTGCGAACGGTGTAATCTTAATTACAACTAAAAAAGGAGCGGCTGGTAAAACCAGAATCTCTGCAGATTACCAAAATGGTTTCTCTTCTCCTACTTCTTTAGATGAGATGATGACTGCAGATCAGTTCCGTCAATTCAGAACAGATTATCTTAAAGCAAACAACACGGCAGTACCTGCTTATCCAACTACAAGTTTCAATTGGATTGATGCAATTGTACGTACAGGTAAATCAAATACAGTTAACGTAAATGCAACCGGTGGTGATGAGAAAACCCAATTCTATTTAGGGGGAACTTATTCAAACGAAAGTGGATATACCATCGGAAATAATTTGAAACGTTTATCAGGAAGATTAAATCTTAACCATAAGCTATCTGATAAGTTTACTGTTGGATTAAACTACAACCTTTCTCATGTAGATATGGATCGTATTGGTACTGAAAATAATACTTACGCGCCTATCACTGCAGGTTATTTGCAATTGCCTTATGTTACCCCTTACGGACCAGATGGTCAATTCCAAAACACTGGTTTTGTAGCTAACGTTATTGCCATTGCTGAAACCGGGATCAATAAAAATTATTCAGATAGAAGTACTGGAAATGCATTTTTAGAGTGGAAAATCTTACCTGGATTGAAATTCAAGACAGACTGGGGTATTGATAACTATGGTATTGATGAAAAATACAGAGAGACGGATTTATTAACTCCTGGAGGTTATGCGTATAGAACGCATTATACCGATAATAAATGGGTAAGTAGTAATACATTAAATTACGATAAGAGCTTTGGTAAACATACCATTGGTGCATTAGCAGGTTATAGTTTCGAAACCGCTACATTAACTAAAATGATGGTTGAAGGTTCTGGTTTTGTAAGTGATGATCTTCCAAACGTTGGTTCTGCCTCAACGCCTATTACTGCATCAGAAGAAGTATTTGATTGGGCACTTCAGTCATTATTCGGACGTTTTAACTATGATTTTGATAAAAAATATTTGTTTGAAGCATCATTAAGAAGAGATGGTTCTTCTAGATTTGGTCAAAACAAAAAATACGGTACATTTTATGCTTTATCTGGAGGATGGTTAATTTCTAACGAAGCCTTCTTTAACAAAGACAATAATATTGCTCAAAATGTTAAGTTAACGGCAAGTTATGGTACTGCAGGTAATGATAATATTGGTTTCTATCAATATTATGGAACCTTCTCTGCCGGATCGAACTATTTAGGTGAGGCTGGATTAACACCAAACGTGGTACCTAATCCTAACCTAAGCTGGGAAGAAACTGCACAGTTAGATATTGGTCTTTCTGCCAGGTTATTCAAAGCCATTGATGTTCAATTTAACTTCTACGATAAAAAGACTACTGGTTTATTGTTAAACGTTCCATTCCCTTACACTACTGGTTATGCATCTGCATCACAGAACGTGGGTAAAATGAGAAACCGTGGTTATGAGGTTTCGATCAATTCAGATAATATCGTTGGTCGTGATTTCTCTTGGAGAACTTCATTCAACATTGGTTTCAATAAAAATACAGTGTTAGAATTACCAGCCAATCCTGATGAAGACGGCCGTAATTTTGTTTCTGGTAGTACGCCTCAACGTGCAATTACCGGTTACTCTAAAAACTCTTTCTATTTAATTCGTTA
This sequence comes from Pedobacter sp., assembly GCF_965279535.1. Classification (NCBI taxonomy): domain Bacteria; kingdom Pseudomonadati; phylum Bacteroidota; class Sphingobacteriia; order Sphingobacteriales; family Sphingobacteriaceae; genus Pedobacter; species Pedobacter sp. The sequence goes on along the minus strand of NZ_OZ257244.1, from coordinate 2,990,865 downwards.
CAATGGAATTAATCCTCAAACAGGTAATGCAGAATGGTTGAAGAAAGATGGTTCAGTAACTACTTCACCACTTGCATCTGACCGTGTAATTGTAGGAAAAGGTGATCCTGATTTCTCAGGAGGTATCACCAACACTTTTACCTATAAAAACTTTGATTTATCGGCCTTCTTTAACTTCAGCTATGGTAACGATGTTTACTTAGATGGTTTACAGTTTGCAGATAACTTTGGTTCACCTTCATATAATAAAAGTGTTAAACTATTAAACTATTGGAAGCAGCCGGGAGACGACGCTTTTGCGCCAGCGCTGAACAGTCCAACCAGAACAACTTTCCAGCAGGTATCTACTAAACAATTATTGGATGGTTCATACATGCGTTTGAAAACGTTATCAGTTGGTTATACTTTCCCTAAAGAGTTTTTACAAAAATCAAAGCTTTTCTCTAGTGTAAGACTTTATTTCCAAGGTCAAAATATCTGGACCATTAAGGATAAAGACTTCAGAGGTGATCCTGAGATTTCTGCAAACGGTGCTTCTAACCAGGTTCTTGGACAGAGTTTCTTTGCTTTACCACAGGCAAAAACCTTTACTTTCGGTGTAAATATTGGCCTTTAAAAATTGAAAAGATGAAATTAAAATATTATATCATAACCTCAGCCCTGGTATTATCTTTATTTGGGTGTAAGAAAGAATTGGAGAAATTACCACAACAAGATCTATCCGATCAACTTGTTTTTAATTCTCCGGCAACCGCTTTGGGTGCTTTAAGAGGCGTATACAGCACGGCTCAAACCTTTGATTTTTATGGAAGTTTGCCTCAGGTAATGGGCGACTACATGGGGAACAATGTTGATTTTGTGGGTACTTTCCCAACTTTGCAAGAGCTTAACACTTTCTCTAGCGTGTCTACCAATTCCAATGTTCAAACCATGTGGCAAGTTCATTATCAGGTGATCACGCGTGCAAATACCATTATTGCAAAGATCAATGATGTACAAGGTTTATCAGCGGGAGAAAAATCACAATACACTGGTGAAGCGAAATTTTTACGTGCACTGGCTTATTTTCAATTGGCTAATTTCTTTGCTCAGCCTTATCAGGTAAGTTCAGGAACCAATCTTGCTGTTCCTTTGGTATTAGACTATTTTGATGGAACTATTAAGTATCCATCTAGAAATACCTTAAACCAGGTTCACGCACAAATTGTTCAGGATTTAAATGATGCTGCTGGAGCATTACCTCCATCGTATACGGATGCGGCTGAAACCCGTGGTCGTGCAACGAAGGGAGCTGCTTATGCACTTTTATCAAGATTGTATTTATACAGAGAAGAGTGGGCTAAAGCAGAAAGCGCTGCAAGAAGCACTTTGGCACAAGGTATTTATGATACTGCTCCAAACTATGCTTTCTATAGCGGAAACACAACTGAAGATGTGTTTACCATCCAAAACAGTGCTATTGATAATGGCAGAACAGGTTCTGGTGGTTGGGCTTCATACTACAATCCGGCAGCTTTAGCTGGTCGTGGTGATGCACCTTTCTCACAAGACTTGATCAATGCTTATAATACTGAGCCAACAGATAAACGTTTTGCACTTAAAATTTCTGGAACTGCAGCAGATGGCTTACCTCACTTTTTTACTTCTAAGTTCCCTGATGCGGTAAACAACTCTGATAACTCTCCGGTTATCCGTACAACAGAGGTATATTTAAACCTCGCAGAAGCTTTGGCACGTCAAAATACAACGCCTAATGCAGAAGCCGTTACTATTTTAAATACACGTCTTAGAAACAGAGCTGGCTTATTGCCAAAAGCTGTAGCTACACAACAAGCACTTATTGATGCCTTGTTGATCGAAAGACGTAAAGAATTGGCTTTCGAAGGTCACAGCAGAATGGATTTGCTTCGTAACAGACAACCATTAAGAACTGGAAATGCAGCAGCTGCATTTGGTGCACCTAAAACCATTTTACCAATTCCTCAAAGAGAAATTGATAATAACCCAGGTTTGCAAGGACAACAAAATCAAGGTTACTAGTAACCCGATTACTATAAAGAAAAGCTGTATCATTTTACATGGTACAGCTTTTCTTATTTACAATAAGGTTAAACATATTATTTCCATTGTGTATTTGGAATGATACACTGTGCGAAATACGCACGCTATAAGCGTTTATTTTATTCAACAGTGAAGATTTAAGCGCTAAATGTCGTTTTCTCAACTAAAAAGGTCGTTTTAGCTAAACATACAATTTCCTTATTATAAATAAGTTGTCTAATTAATAAGCAAAAAAAAATGTTTCTGTAAAATTTGCATTACAGAATACTTTCTTTATATTAGCACATTAAATAATTATCAATCAAACTAACTTAAATTTCATGAAAAAACTTTTACAAAGTTTGTTCGTGTTACTGTTCGTTGCATTTAATGCGATGGCACAAGACCGAACAATTAGTGGAACAGTAACATCTACGGAAGATAACATCCCTCTTCCGGGTGTAAGTGTTAAGGCCGTAGGGTCACAGGCGGTAGCAGTGACGGGCGGAGACGGAAGATATTCACTTAGAATCAGTTCTTCTGTAACAGCGATCCAATTCTCTTACATTGGATTTGTAACCAAAACAATCAACGTAACCTCATCTAACACCTTAAACGTTGGCCTGGCTTCAGATTCTAAAAGCTTAGGTGACGTAGTGGTAGTAGCTTATGGTACGCAGAAAAAAGAATCTATTACCGGTTCTGTATCCAGCATCAGCTCTAAAGATTTAGAGAAAAGAACCGTTACCAACTTAACAGCAGCATTACAAGGATCTGCTCCAGGTATTTCAGTAGGTGCATCTAACGGGCAACCAGGAGCAAGTTCAGCTATCCGTATTCGTGGTTTTGGTTCATTGTCATCATCAAATAGTCCGCTAATTGTGTTAGATGGCGCCGTTTATGATGGTAGTGTAGGTGATATTAACCAAAACGACATTGAAAGTATTTCTGTATTAAAAGATGCATCATCTTCTGCATTATACGGTGCAAGGGGTGCGAATGGTGTAATCATCGTTACCACTAAAAAAGGTAAAGGTGGCGATCCAACCATCAACGTTAACTTTAGCCAGGGTTGGTCTACAAGGGGAATTCCGGAATATGATCGTTTGGATGCTTATCAATACTATCCAGCGGTTTGGCAAGGCATCAAAAACAACTTTATGTACACTGCTACAACCAAATTAACTGATGCCGCTGCTTCTGCAAGGGCAAGTGCAGATGTGGCAACCAATTTAGTTTACAACCCTTTTAATGTACCGGCAAACCAGTTAGTAGGTTTAGATGGTACACTTAATCCGAATGCGTCATTGTTATATGATGATTTCGATTGGTATGGCGGAATGGAAAGAACAGGCAAAAGAACTGATGCCAATATCAGTACTGCCGGAAGTACAGAAAAATCAGACTACCTTATCTCTCTAGGATACTTGAACGATCAGGGTTTCATTTTAAAATCAGATTTTCGTCGTTTCAATGCGCGCGTTAATGTGAACACCAAATTAAAACCGTGGTTAAAAGCAGGCTTGAACTTATCAGGCACCATGTCTGATGCAAGCATTGCTTCTGATGCTTCAACTGGAAATGGAGCTAGTTTTGTAAACGCGTTCAGCTTTGCCAGGGGTATTGGTCCAATTTATCCGGTTCATGCCTATGATGCAGCAGGGAATCCAATCATGAACAATTTAACTGGCGAGCAGTGGTATGATTACGGAATTCATCCAGGTGCAATTAACCGTCCTTCTGGGGCGTCGCCAGGTCGTCATGTAATTTATGAGACGATGCTTAACGATAATGCCTATAGAAGAAGCTTAATCAGTGCCAGATCTTTTGTTGAAGTAAAATTCCTAAAGGACTTTACTTTTACGCCAAACATCAGCATGGATTTGAGAAACAATTCGGCCGATACGTTCTGGAACCCATTAGTGGGTGACGGTGCAGGTACCAATGGTTATAAATTCCAAAGTACAAACACCATCAGGTCTTATACTTTTAACCAATTGCTTACTTATAACAAAACGATTGGTTTGCATACCTTCTCGGCATTGGTTGGTCATGAAAACTACAGCTATAATTACCGTACTTTCTCTGCAGACAGAAATAACCTTGTAGCACGTGGGAACACTGAGTTCCCTAACTTCGTAACAGCAGTAGGTTCTTCAGGTAGGGCAGATAACGACCGTATAGAGTCTTATTTATCAAAATTCTCTTATAATTACAATGACAAGTATTTTGTAGATGCCTCGTTAAGACGCGATGGTTCATCTAGATTCTCTCCCGACAGCAGATGGGGAACTTTCTTCTCTGTGGGTGGATCATGGGCCATTAAAAAAGAAGATTTCCTTAAAGAAGCCAACTGGCTTGACGATTTGAGACTTAAAGTTTCTTACGGCCAGGTAGGTAATAATGCGCTACTTGAAAGCGATGGTAGTTCGAGATACTATGGTGACAGGGCTTTCTTTGATTTGGGTCTGAACTCTAACGTTGAGGGCGGTGTACTTTTAGCATCTGTAGCAACGCCAGAATTAAGCTGGGAAAAGCAAAATACGCTTAACGCAGGTATCACCTTCTCTTTGTTCGGCAGAAGATTATATGGAGAGTTGGAGTTTTTCAACAAGAAAGTTGATGATTTGATCTTCAGTATCCCTCAGCCATTGTCAGCAGCCGTGACTTCCATCGTAAGAAACACTGGTTCAATGTATAATAGAGGTGTCGAGTTACAGTTAGGCGCAGACATTTTAAGAACACAAGATTTCAACTGGAACATTGTAACCAACTGGAGTGTATTTAAAAACAGAATTACAGCCTTGCCTGCAGAAACGCCACAAATCATTAGTGGAACAAAAAGAAGAGAAGTAGGTCATAGCATTTATGATTATTGGTTGAGACAATATGCTGGTGTAGATCCAACTGATGGTGCTGCTTTATATATACCTGCCGATGGAACTGCTGCAGCCAATATCAGAACGGTTAATGGTGTACAGTATGTAACTACTCAGGCAAATGCGAAATTTGATTATTCAGGATCTGCTATTCCAGACTTAATTGGTTCGGTAAACAATACTTTCAGTTATAAAAATTGGTCGTTATCGTTCTTAATCAACTATCAAATTGGTGGTAAAGCTTACGATAGCGTTTATCAGGGCTTAATGAGTACTGCTTCTTACGGTAGTGCCCTTCATCAAGACATCTTAAACTCCTGGACACCAAGCAACACCGGTGCTACCATTCCGAGAGCAGATTACGGTAACTCTGTGAATATTAACGCCACCTCGTCAAGATGGTTAGTGGATGCTTCTTACTGGAACATCCGTAACGTTAACTTAAGCTATGCGTTACCACAAACTTTCTTAGGAAAAATTGATGTAAAAAATGCCAGGGTTTTCGTAACCGCAGAGAACCTTTACCTGCATTCGAAAAGAAAAGGTTTGAATCCAAGTGAATCGTTTGATGGTGTAAATGCTAACACCTATCCTCAGGGACGTGCTGTTAGTGTTGGTATAAACTTATCATTATAGTATTTAAAATTAGTGAAGAAAGAGATATGAAAAAGATTTTAATATTTGCAGTACTTACGGCAGTGTTAATCGCGCCGGGCTGTAAAAAGGACTATCTTCAAACGCAACCAACCAATCAGGTAGCTTTAGAAGAGGTGTTTAGCAATACAACAAATGCTACAGCAGTTCTAAACGGTATTTATGCTTACATGTTCACCAGAACGACAACCACTACCTCAAACGCACAGGGTAAGCCAGGTGTTGGCGGGATTTTGTTGGGGATCGATTTTATGGGCGAGGATTTACACCAGGCAGCAGCTACCTGGTTTACATCTACAGGTGAGGGCAACTACCAGGCTGCCCGTAACGATACACATGCAAGTAACATTTACTACTGGCGTACGTTTTACCGTATGATCAACAATGCAAATTATTTATTAGAGTACATTGATGCGGCATCAGGACCTGACGCGGATAAAAACAGAATTAAAGCTGAGGCGTATACAATCAGGGCTTATGCGTACTCATATCTGGTGCAATTTTACGCAACCAGGTATATAGCCGGCGCGCCAAATAATCAGTTAGGCGTTCCGTTGGTATTAAAGGTTGCTGATGTGGCTATGCCACGTGTTAGTGTAGAACAAGTGTACACTCAAATTATCTCTGATTTGGATAAGGCAATTGCTTTAAATCTGACTTCTAAGCTTAACAAAACTCACGCTGATGTTTGGGTGGCCAAAGGTTTAAGAGCGAGAGTAGCTTTAACCATGCAGGATTATCCAAATGCTATCAAATATGCGAAGGAAGTAATTGATGGTGGCAGGTATCCATTAATGAGCCAGGCAGATTACCAAAGTGGTTTCAATAATAACAACTTATCTGAGTTTATGTGGTGTGCCATGCCTACTACAGAACAAGGTGATACGTTCGGATCATTCTATGCACAAATTGCTTATAACGCCAATACCACTTACATGAGGGGTACGCCGAAGATGATCAATAAGGCATTATATGACCAGATCGGAACCAATGATGTTAGAAAGAAAATGTGGGAGCCTTCACCAACTGCTGCTAACTTCCCGCTTCCTACAACTGCTTTTACCAGAAGAGCTTACATGAGCAGAAAATTCTCTGTTAAAACGGTTGGAGATCCTTCTTTAGGAGATACGCCTTGGATGAGAAGTGCAGAAATGCATTTAATCTTAGCTGAAGCCTATGCAAGAAGTGGTCAGACTGCGTTAGCTCAGGCAGCCTTGTTTGCTTTGGTTTCTAAAAGAGATCTAACTGCTGTACAAAGTACCAAAACGGGTACAGCCCTAGTTGATGAAATTATGGTTAACCGGAGGGTTGAGCTTTGGGGTGAAGGTTTCAGGTATTTAGATCTGAAACGCCTAAATTTACCGTTAGATAGGACAATTGCTAACGTTCCTAACTATGTGTCTACTTCAGTCGCTGAAGTTACCACAATCCCTGCTGGTGATCCAAGATTCTTATTCTTGATTCCAAGGGATGAACTGAATGCAAATCCAAACATTGGGCCTCAAAATCCATAGTATTTGATATTAAATACCTTAAAAGGGCGGTTATTGTAAAATAACCGCCCTTTTATTTTTCTTAGCGTTTCTTTCGCCAATCATCTGAAAGAGCAAAAGATCGATGCTATTTGATCTGGCTTCAATTTTCAGGTTCTCAGTTGCTTAGGTGCTAATTAAAGTTGTGTAAAATTTGCATTACAATAAGTAAATGTTTACATTGTATATTATTAACTAAACAGCTTTATTCAATGAAAGAACGTAACCCAATATTACCGTTTCCGGTATTGTATTGCAGATAGTTTTATTGTATCTGTATTATTTTAAAAAAAATACATTCATTTTATCATGAATTAATGTCGTTTTATCTTGGAAACAGATAAAGACTGGTATTTTTATGCCTAATTTTTATTGTTTTTTTATGAGATTTTAATATTTGGCTTTAATTTTTAATTTTTTATCATGAGAAAAAGGTAAATAATTATTTTATATCAAATATTTAGTCGTTTTACCTGTTTTTTATTATCTTCAAAATATTATTAACCTAACTAAACTTAATTTTTATGAAAAAACTTCTACAAAGTTTGTTCATATTGCTGTTTATTGCCTCGTCGGCAATGGCGCAAGATCGAACAATCTCAGGAACAGTTACGGGTAAGGAAGACGGGCTCCCGCTTCCAGGAGTAAGTGTAAGAATCAAAGGCGCAGCTGGCGGAACCACAACAGGTGCAGACGGACGGTTCTCTTTAAAGGTAAGCAGCAATGCCACAGCATTAGAATTTAGTTACATTGGTTTTCTACCCCAAACCAAAAGCATTGCAGGCTCAAATGTTATTAATGTGGCCTTAGAAAGTGATGCCAGAACATTAACCGATGTGGTTGTAACCGGCTATACCACCCAGTCTAAACGGGATGTTACCGGATCAATCGCCAGCGTTAGTGGCGAAAAACTGAAAAATGTACCCGTTCAGAGTTTTGAACAGGCATTAGCTGGTAAGGCTGCTGGTGTTAACATTATTCAACCCAATGGCGTATTAAACAATCCACCGGTATTTAGGGTGCGCGGTTTTAATTCCATTTCCTTAAGCTCCTACCCTTTAATTATTGTTGATGGTATTCCGGTGTTCACAGATAACCAATCCAGCAACAGTGCGGCTAATAATGCCTTAGGAGACATTAATCCTGCCGATATTGAATCTATCGATATCTTAAAAGATGCCGCATCTTCGGCCATCTACGGTTCTAGGGCTGCCAATGGGGTGGTTGTAATTACCACCAAGAAAGGTAAGCAGGGCTCAACCAAGATTAATTATGAAGCCTGGGTAGGTTCTACTAAAGCACAGAACTTAACCCCGCTTTTAAATGCAGCAGAATATGTGTTGATCAAAAATGAATCAAGAACCAATATTGGTCAGGCACCAGCATTCTTTTTGCAAACCAAGTCTGATGGTTCACAGGTAGAAACCAACTGGTACGATTATGCCTATAGAACAGCAACCTCGCAAAACCATGCTCTAAATTTCTCAGGTGCCAACGAGAAAACCTCGTATTATGTATCCCTGGGCTATAGTAATCAGGAAGGTTTTATTATCGGAAACTCCTTTGAGCGAAAAAATGGCCGTGTAAATTTAGATCACAAGCTATTTAAAAATGTAACCATTGGTACAAATTTCTCTTATACCAATACCTTAAACAAAGCACCTAATACAGGTTCTTTACCAGGACAAACCTTTTCTACAGTAGGTTTAGGTCGTTTGGCGATCGTGCTTCCTCCAAACGTTTCTCCTTACAATGAAGATGGCTCCTATAACATGAATGCTTCTGGTGCGATAGGTTTGGGCGCAAATACAATTGCTTCAAACTATCCGAATGCGGCAGTTTTGATTAATGAAGATACAAACACCTCTGAAAGTGATCGTATTATCGCCAATGTATACGCATCTATTCAACTTTTAAAGGGCTTAACATTTAAAACCACCTACGGTTTAGATAATTTAAAAATCGATAACAACTCTTTTGTTAACCGCTTACAGGGCGATGGTTTTGGATATGGCGGTGGTGCAACCAGCAATTTCGCTAAAAATAACAGGTGGAACTGGTCTAATACCTTAAACTACAACAATACCTTTGGCAGCCATACTTTAGGTGCGTTTATCGGTGCAGAAGATCAGTATACCAACTCAACCGGATATGGAGCAACCAGACAAGGGGTTATTGATCCATTTATCGAAGTATACCAGGGTGCATTTGGTACCATTACACCTGCGGGGCTGGTACAGGGTGATAATGCTTTTCGTTCGTATTTTGGTAGTATCAATTATGATTATAAGAAGAAATACTACCTTACCGGATCCTTCCGTCGTGATGGTTACTCGGGTTTATCTGCGGGCAATAAGTACGGTAACTTTGGTGGAGCTTCAGCTGGCTGGGCCATTTCTGAAGAGAATTTCTATAAAGAATCTGGCATCAGTAAAGTGTTAACCCGTATTAAATTACATGGTAGCTATGGCGAGGTAGGTAACATCAACATTGGTAATTATCCTGCATTGTTCTTGTATAACCCGGGATTGTATGGCAGCTCTCCTGCACTTTCATTCTCTCAGGCGGGTAATCCCGATCTGAAATGGGAAACCAGTAAAAAAGCTGATGTGGGTATTAATTTCGAGTTCTTAAGCGGCCGCTTCTCGCTGGATGTAGATTATTATCATAATAACATAGATAACCTGGTTCAAAACGCACCACAAGCACCATCAAAAGGTGTTCCTAACAATGCCATTGTAACCAACGTTGGTAAAATGTACAATAAAGGTTTTGAGTTTACCTTAAACTCGAGAAACTTTGATACCGATAATTTTAGCTGGACAACCAGTTTAACCTTCAGTACACTCAAAAACGAAGTAACTGCCTTAGGGAACAACAATGCAGATGTTTTTGGTGCAACCTCTTTAGAAACAGCTAACATTACCCGTGTAGGCTACCCTATCGGTTCTATTTATACTGTTCCAACTGCAGGTGTAGATCCTGCAACGGGAGAAAGAATTTTCATCAACAGGTTTGGCGATAAATTAAGGTTCAGCTTTCAACGGGCAACTGCAGCGCGCTATCAGTATTTAGAAGGGCCAAATGCCGGACAAAATGCGCCTGCAATTGATGCTGCTTTAGATGCAACAATCACTGGCCAGTCTATTCCGAAATGGTTTGGTGGTTTAGATAACAATTTCCGCTATAAAGCTTTTGATTTAACCTTAGGATTAACCTTCTCTGGTGGTAATAAAGTTTATTACGGCTCATTGGCCGGATTGCGCGATCAACGTTTCTGGAACAATGAGGCAGCCGTATTAAACCGCTGGACTACCCCTGGTCAGGTTACTGATATTCCACGTTTGGTTTATGGCGATAATACCTCAAACGGATCTGCTTTTGCACAATCTCAAAATGTATTCTCCGGTAATTTCTTAAAGGTTCGTAACCTCGCAATAGGCTACACCCTGCCAAAACCATTTTTAAGCAAATACGGATTATCAAGTATCAGAGTATATGCGCAATCAAGCAACCTTTGGATCATATCAGACTATCCGGGACCAGATCCTGAGGTATCAGTAAATGCAAACTCTACCACTACAGGTAACAGTGGTAACCTTGCTCCAGGTGTAGATAGAAACTCTGTGCCATCTGGCAGAACATTTACTTTTGGTATTAATGTTGGATTTTAAAAATAGAGATCATGAAAATTAGACTAAATCAAAATATAAAATATCTTTTTCTTGCTGTACCCCTTTTGTTTGCTACATCATGTAAAAAAGATTTCTTAAATACTGCTCCCGATACCTCTTTACCCATCGAAGATGCATTTTCTACGCCTGATCGAATTTTATCGCAGGTAAATGGTATTTATGCAGGTGTAAAAAGCGGCCAGTTTTATGGCGGGAGGTACCTGATTTACAATGACATCCGCGGAGAAGATTTTATTGTAAACAAGCCTAACGGGGTTACCGGTTTAGATACCTGGAGGTTCAACGTAACATCAGGCACAAATGAAGTGGTTAATTTATGGGGTAACATTTATACCGCCGTAAATAGAGCTAACCTAGTGATAGAAGGGGTAAATGCCAATGCTTCGTTGCTTACCCCGGCATTAGCCAAGCAGTATGTAGCAGAAGCTAAATTTTTACGGGCTTTTTGTTATTATGGTTTATTGCAGCTGTATGCTAAACCTTATATTACCGATAATGGTGCAAGTTTAGGCGTGCCGTTAAGATTAAAAGGTGAAAAAGATTTAACAGGCAACGATTTGAAACGCAGCACTGTAGCAGAGGTTTATGCGCAGATTTTGAAAGATTTGAATGAAGCAGAGCCTGATTTGGCTTTAACGCTAACGGCAACCCGTGCTTCCAGAAATACGGCTATCGCCTTCAAAACCCGAGTATACTTATCCATGAACAATTTGCTTGCAGTGGTAACTGAGGCCAATAAAATTGTAACGGCAACCGCACCATTCTCTGCAACTACCGGAGCACCATTAAAATTGGAAGCCAGTATTGCCAATGTTTTCGGTGGAGCTTATACAGGTAATGCTACCGCAACAGAAGTAGCTTTAACCTTTCCTATGGCCGATTTAGATGCACCGGGTACACAAAACCAATTGGCTTATTACTATAATGTATCTACCAATGGTGCAGGAGGAAACGAAGAGTATTTCTTAAATCCAACAGGTATATTCGCTAATGCAGCATTTGCAGCAGCTTCTACAGATGCCAGAAAAGGTTTAACTACCGTGTCAGGATCAAACACCTACCTAACCAAGTTTAAAAAGCCATCTCCGTACACGGATTATGTTCCGGTAATCAGATATGCAGAAGTGTTGTTAAACCTGGCAGAAGCTACAGTAGTAACTGATCCGGTAAGGTCTATTGCCTTACTTAATGCAGTAAGACAAAGGTCGAACCCAGGCTACGTATTCCCTGCAGCAGATTTGTTGCCAGCCAACCTGAAAAACACCATTCTTGCCGAAAGAAGAATTGAGCTTTTGGGAGAAGGATTCAGGTCACCGGATATTATGCGTTTGGGATTAGGTTTCCCAGCCAAAAGCGGTACTCAGGGAACGGCACCAGCCATACCTTTCAATACTGCAGGTTATATCTGGCCAATCTCTTCAACCGAAATTCAGAACAATAAGTTAATCGTTCAGAATTAATGCTATATGTAGGAATAAAGCAAAAAAGGTCGCGACGAAAGTTGCGACCTTTTTTAATGAAAAGCATTTGATGTTATTTCTTATCTACACTGTATTTCCCCGGGCCGATAAAAATCAAACTGAAAAATACAATGCCCAATTCTATGGCATGACTGGCGCCCTGTAAACCATCACCTTTGCCAAAATGAACCAGTGATGCAATAATCATGGTAAATACCAGCAACATACAGGCCGGGCGATAAAAAAGCCCTACAATTAATAAAAAGCCGCCAAAAGTTTCAGTAGCAGCACCCATAAAGCCCCAAAATACAGGCAAAAAGTCAATCCCGATTACTTTCATACTGCCGCCAAGGCCGGTCCAGCCTTCAGGGCCTCCTGCCAGTTTCGGGAAACCATGGATGATGAACATCACACCTATTCCCAGGCGTAAAAGTAATAAACCGGTGTTGCGATACTTGCCTAAATTGTCAAAAATAGCCATCTTATAAATATTTAAATTGAACGTTATTGTTTTCTACCTCCAGTGATACCGTTGCCCCTAAAACCATGCTCAGGTTATTGTCTATATGCCCCGTTGGGAAGTTAAAACAAACCGGGTAATCATATTCCTTAACAATATCCCAAATCACTTCATCAGCCGTTTGGCCAAAAGGAATTTTCTCTTCATTTATTTCGTTAAAAGCCCCGATAATTAACCCTTTTAAACCATTCAGTTTTCCGGCACGTTTTAACATCCTCAACATCCTGTCTATCGCATATTCCTGCTCACCAACATCTTCGAGGAATAAAATTTTATCCTGATAATCCATTTCAGATACCGAGCCTTGTACGGCGCAGAGTAAAGTTAAGTTGCCGCCAATCAGGATCCCGCTGGCCGCACCGCTCTTATTTTTAAAGGCACTTTTGTAGCTGTAACTTTGCTTTTCGCCAAATAAAGATTTCCGCAGGGAAGTTAAAGATTCGGGCGTAGCCTCATCAAATGTATAAGGCATTTGCCCATGAATGCATTGTAATTGTGTTTCGGCAATGATGTGCGAAAGCAAAATTGTAATGTCGCTAAAGCCTGCAATCCATTTGGGGTGTTGCTTAAAAGTGCTGAAATCCAGCTCATCTATAATCCGAAGTGTACCATAACCACCACGGCCGGCAATAATGGCTTTAATGTTGGGGTCATCCAAAAAATGTTGAATATCAGCAGCACGTAAGCTATCGGTACCCGCAAACTGGTGGTGACTGGCATAGAGGCTTTTACCGATCACTACTTCGAGCCCCCAATCTTCTAAAATGGCAATGGCATGGTCTATAGCTTTAGGTAATTTCTTGGCCGGACAAACCAGCGCGATCTTATCTCCTTTTTTTAAATATGGGGCTTGCTTAATCATCTTCAAAAACACTTATCTTTGCCAAATTAATAAAAATTGTTTTGGATAATAGTAAAATAAAAAGATATACCGTTACTGCGGCACTTCCATACACTAACGGACCTGTTCACATTGGGCATTTGGCCGGTGTTTATATCCCTGCTGATATTTATGCCCGTTATTTAAGGTCTAATAAACGCGATGTGAAGTTTATTTGCGGCTCTGATGAAAATGGTGTTCCCATTACCCTGAAAGCCAAAAGAGAAGGCATTACGCCGCAAGAAGTAGTAGATAAGTACCATAAGATTATTGGCGATTCTTTTAAAGAATTCGGAATCTCTTTTGATATCTATCACCGTACTTCATCGCAAACGCACCATCAAACGGCTGCCGATTTCTTCTCTACTCTTTACAACAAAGGTGTTTTTACCGAAGAAGTAACCGAGCAATACTACGATCCTACGGCGAAACAATTTCTGGCCGATCGTTACATTACCGGTACCTGCCCTAAATGTGGTAACGAGAATGCCTATGGCGATCAGTGTGAAAACTGTGGTTCTACCTTAAACGCTACCGATCTAATCAATCCTAAATCTACCCTATCGGGAGATAAACCCATCTTAAAGGAAACCAAAAACTGGTTCCTGCCTTTAGATCAGTATGAGGAGAGATTAAGAACTTATATTGAAAGCCATAAAGAGTGGCGCCCGAATGTTTACGGACAATGCCAAAGCTGGTTAAACGCAGGCCTACAGCCACGTGCCATGACCCGCGACTTAGAATGGGGTGTACGTGTTCCGCTTCGCGATGCCGAAGGAAAAGTACTTTATGTATGGTTTGATGCGCCTATTGGTTATATCTCGGCTACCAAAGAACTTTGCAATTATGCCAAGCTTGATGTGTGGAATCCGAAAGCTGAAGAATACTACATTAACAATTACGAAGCCGATAAATGCGGATGGGAAGAATACTGGAAGAGCGATGAAACCAAACTGGTGCACTTTATCGGTAAAGACAATATCGTGTTCCATTGTATCATTTTCCCGGCCATGTTAATGGCGCACGGCGAATATACTTTAGCTGATAATGTTCCTGCGAATGAGTTTTTAAACCTGGAAGGACAAAAAATATCGACCTCTAAGAACTGGGCCGTTTGGTTAAACGAATATTTAAGAGAGTTTGAAGGTAAGCAAGACGTATTGCGTTATGTGCTAACCGCGACTGCGCCAGAAACCAAAGACAACGATTTTACCTGGAAAGATTTCCAGGCCAGAAATAACAATGAGCTGGTAGCCATTTTGGGCAACTTTGTTAACCGCGTAGTGGTTTTAACCCACAAATACTTTAACGGCGTGGTGCCTACCTGTATGGAAATTACCCCTACAGATCAGGCCGTAATAGATGAATTGGCTACTTATCCGGCTAAGATTTCTGCATCTATAGAAAACTACCGTTTTAGAGAAGCCCTTTCTGAAGTGATGAATGTAGCCCGTTTAGGGAACAAATATTTAGCAGAAACAGAGCCCTGGAAACTCATCAAAACCGATGAAGACCGGGTACGTACCATTTTAAATATCGCGATACAGATTGCGGCGAACATTCAGATCCTAATTGAACCTTTCTTGCCATTTACAGCAGATAAGTTGATGAAGATGCTTCAAAACGGCGGACAGGAATGGGAAGATGCCGGAACCATCAACCTGATTAAGCGTGGCCATAGCATTGGCGAAGCCGTGTTGTTGTTTGAGAAGATTGAAGATAACGATATCGATTTCCAGATCGAGAAGCTGAATCAAAGCAAAGCAGCCAACGCCTTACCAGCAGCAGCTATTCCGGCTAAAGAAAACATCCAGTTTGATGATTTCTCGGCCATGGATATTCGCGTAGCCACCATTATAGCAGCAGAAAAGGTAGAAAAAACCAAGAAACTGTTAAAACTAACCGTTAATACGGGCATAGATGAGCGCACAGTAGTATCGGGCATTGCAGAGCATTACAAGCCCGAAGATATTATTGGCAAGCAAGTAAGCATGATTGTAAACCTGGCCCCAAGAGAAATTAAAGGCATTGTTTCGCAAGGCATGATCCTGATGGCTGAAGATGCAACAGGTAAACTGGTTTTTGTAGCCCCGATAGTGAAATTTCAGGAAGGAAGCGTAATCAGGTAGTTGGTGCGCAGGTGAGTTGGTGAGAGGCTAAACACTCCCAACTCCAAACCCCTGCTCCCGACTGGTGAATTGCTGAGTTGTTAAGGCGCTGAGGCGGGCTATACGCTTAAGACTATTGACTATTGACTGATTAAGGTGGTGGAGTGGCCTATAAGCCCAAGACTCATGACTATGGACTCATGACTGAGGACTTATTTAGATGGTGAGTCGGCTATGCCCCTAGGACTCACGACTACTGACTCATTACTAGTTTAGACGTTTAGTACTCCTACTCCAAGCTCCTTACTCCAAACTCGCTAAGGCGGTGAGTTAGGCTCTACCCAAGACTCATGACTGAGGACTTATTTAGATGGTGAGTAGGCTATGCCCCTAAGACTCACGACTACTGACTATTGACTCATGACTAGTTTAGACGTTTAGTACTCCCTACTCCAAGCTCCTTACTCCAAACTGGCTAAGGCGGTGAGTCGGGCTCTACGCAGGACTACTGACTATTGACTAATGACTAGTTTAGAGTACCCCCACTCCGAACTTGGCAGTGTACAGATTACTCACGCATATACTTATCAATCAACCGAACCAATATAACAGCGTGGCAGAGCGTTTCGATATTGGGATATTCTTTCTGCATTCTTTCTGGATTACCATATTGATAACTGCGTTTCGCGGTAGGCGTTTTCAGTTCGAATACGTATAAAATACCATCCATTTGCAAGCCAATGCTGCCACTGGTTTCTAAGGTGGTAGTATCAATTTGATATTTTACAATCAAGGGTCTTATGCTTTCGTAATTGGGTAAACTGAGTAATTTTTCTTGTTGCAAGAGCTGCCAAAGGCGCTTTAGTTTTTGCTGATTAACAGGTTTCTCCACAAATTCAACACCTTTATCGGTAATGCGGTAGGCCTGAAAACGCCTTGCAGCCCATGCCTTATTCTGATACCTTAAAACAAAAGCCTGGTGAGAGGAGGTCATTAAGGGCAATTGCCAAAAGCGCAGTTCAAAATCATAGGACTGATCCAATTGAAAAGCCGCATCCAGGGTTTTGTTATAAGCATCGTTGATCTTCGTAAAATCCCCCGATTTTAAAGCGCTAAAATCAGGAGGCTTATTGCCCCTTACCTGATCATCAAAAAGCAGACGAGGCTTAGCTCCTTGCGCTTTTACGGTATGCCCGGCCATTACCAGCAGCAAGATACAGCTGGCCTTTAATAATTTAGAAAGTATCATGGTTAATTTTGATTTACACGAATATAGGGATTATTGGTGAGGTGTTAAGGTGGCTGAGGTGGTGAGTTGTGCGATGGACCCGAGACTCACGACTACTGACTATTGACTCATGACTAGTTTAGACGTTTAGTACTCCCTACTCCAAGCTCCTTACTCCAAACTTGCTAAAGCGGTGAGTTGAACAGTGAACCTGAGACTCACGACTACTGACTATTGACTCATGACTAGTTTAGACGTTTAGTACTCCCTACTCCAAGCTCCCCACTCCAAACTTGCTAAAGCGGTGAGTTGGACTCTAAACAGTACTCCAGACTGAAGACTTTAAAAAAATCCCCTACACAGCTCAAAAGATTTATTATATTTGCCCCACAACATGGTTTCGTAGTTCAACGGATAGAATAGAAGTTTCCTAAACTTTAGATATGGGTTCGATTCCCGTCGAGACCACTTCACGGGAATAGAGTTTTTAAAACTTTATTCCCATTAATATTTTATAGTATAAACTGCTGTTTATTAACAAGATATAATTAGAAAAAACCTCTATTCTGGGGGTTCGATAAATTTTAGCTAAAAACTTGAATTTCGGAGCTAATTTTGAAAATCTCAGTTAAAAAGGGGGATTAACAGCTGTTCTAGGCGGTTCGATTCTCTTCACCTTTTTCGTCTTTAGTTACATATATGTCAACTGCTATTTGGCCAAATTTATACATGAAGTCTAATATTAATTCGGCTTGTTCATGGGTGACTTCCTGGCCATTTTCTTTTAAAATTTTGATTGCTTTTTGTGGTTTGACGGAGCGTTTAGGGTTTAAGTATTTCATGGTTTTTAATTAAATGGTTGATACTCGTTGAACATTTTGAGCGTCGACTTTGTTAATTAATGTTAAAGAGCAACAAAATATACATTATTTGTGTACTTTGTATATGTATACTATTTTGTGATTTTATAATAAAGATTTATAACTTTGCATGTCTAATCGAACGATGTATTCAAATAAACACCTTAAAGAAGTGCTTTGCACTTTCAAATTTCTTCCAGGACCCATAAAATGGGACAGTGGCTTCTTCGGGCAGTTTTACGATAAGATTCAAGCAGATGGCTTCTCAATGAGGCAGGAAAAAAAGGGAATTGTTTTTGAAATAGGGAATTTGAATAATGGTATTCCGGCCACTCCCAACGTACAAGAAGCCGAATCGCAAATGATTTTTAGAAACCCAGAGAAGAATTTTGCTATCTCTATGGGTAATTCTTATATCACTTTTCATATTGTGAATACGTATGAAAATTGGGAGGTATTCAATGAGAAACTTATGCACCCGTTTATGGAAAAGTATCTTGAACTGGGCATATACGACAAAATACAAACCTGTCAGGTCGTTTATCTGAACAGTTTCGAGATAACTCCTGAAGAGCCTTTATCGGACTATTTTACTGTAGTTTCACCTCCGTTTAACAAATTTGGGAAAGAAGCAGCAGTTCAGATATCCAAAAACTATGTTGCCCCAAATGGAATAGTTCTTCACTTTAAAATCAATCCACAGCAGGCCATCAGACAAAATACGAAAAGTATAATGTTGGAATGCGGAGCTATAGGGACAGTGACTATGGGTCGAGCTATAAGTGATTGGAAGACAATATCACAAGATGTAAAAAATCCTGTTAGAGATTTTTTTGAATCTATTATTACTGAAAAACTTAGACAAATATTATAATGGAGTTTTCTGGATTTATACCCACAAGTTATCAACCAAGCATGTTTTCTTGTGTGAGCATGGAACAGGAGAGTGTTTTAGTTGCTCCTGCAAAAACAGAAGTGCTGGATATGTTTGTGACAGAATTTCCGAGGTTCTCAGATGAGGATATTCCACAAACACAGTTCGCTTTTCTTTATTTTGAACAAGATAAAGTAGACTTTCTTAAATATCAAGATACAATCCAACATCTTTCAAAAGGTCTATTTGGCGACACTCAACTTCTTAGCGAATTTGAACAGAATGTGCTCAACCAAACTTTTCAAAAGTCCTTAAAAGCTAAACCAACGAGACCTAATAGGTTATAAAATGGCATTTGGTGAACGCTCATGGGTTGAATTGTTGCCTTCTTACTTAACGAGTGAGAATAAGGGTCGCCTACAACAAGGAATTGAACAGTTTTACCCTGAAAATAGAAACGAAATTTCATATGACAATTTCTATAGAGACTTTGGTCATAAGTATTTCCTTCAAGGTGATATTGTTCTGGATGTTAGAATGGCAAATTGGAATGCAAGTACTGCTAGTTATGAAAAAACTTATATCGAAGGCTTAATCCTTAGCAATACTTGTGATATTTCGTTAGAAAATAAAAGAGACGTAAATCCAAAACAATGCTTGTTCGCTCCTTTAATAAATTTGGAAGAATTTTTAGCAGATCTATCAAGTAATGGATTATCAGACGATAAGCTAGAAGCATTTCAAAAAAATGTTAAAAGCCAGCTTTATTCAAACATTTTTTATATGCCAGCTGCTAAGGCAGATGAAAATGATCGAATTGCACTTTTGGATAAGGTATTTTGGTTTCCAATAGAAGAAATGGAAGGACTTATTGAAACAATAGATGAAGAAAGAATTGCTTCTTTAGATCATTATGGCTTTTACCTTTTGAATTTCAAGCTATCATATCACTTCTGTCGGTTACCGGAGCAATGCGATAGAGTAGCATAGGGTTCTTACAATACCTCCAAAGTTAATTTGACATTTTTGGTTTAAGAAGATTTTTTTAACCAAAACAGTTTGAAATCCGTCTCGTTGAGATATTTAAAATCATTCCTCTCGTCCCAGAATCTCAATAATCAACTGTAAATCTTCCAAAAAAGAGTTTGAAATCGGTGTCTTAGAGACCACGGAATAAAAAGCCTTTAGATTTTATCTAAAGGCTTTTTGGGTTTAATTAGACCTTGTTCCCATTACCATTGTACTACTCGTCATTGCTAAGCCGGGGATGCTGGAGCTGACTCAAATCTTGTTGAATAGCCAATCTTCTTTTGACAATTGTAAAAAAATGAAGTAAAAACTACTGTCTATTGCATTTTTAATACTCTTTTAGGGGAAACCGCATTCGTAATTAACAAAAAGATGATTACTTTAGGCTTAAATAATCATAGTACTGCACCCTTGACTAACGATCATATAGGGCTGGTACCAAGCTAAATTAACCGGAAAAGGACTCTGTGCGCTCTCCACACACTGGCCTCTGTTCCTTTTGGGCTATATTTTACTTGGCATTCTAGCAAGTACTAATTATACCCGCTAATTAGAAGTATTTATTTGATAAATCCCATTCCTCAGCCCTATGAAAAATCCTAATTGGGAACGAGACGAGGTTATGCTTGCTCTGGATCTTTATTTTAATCTCAAGCCAGGACAAATTTCTGCTAATAATGTTGACATTACCAATCTTTCCAATCTTCTCAACCGATTGCCTCGATTCGATGGTAAACCAGATAACGGTAGTTTTAGAAATCCGAACGGCGTTAGTCTTAAAATGAGTAACTTTTTGGCTATAGATCCCTCGTACGATGGGAAGGGAATGGCCGCCTACAGCAAGCTTGATGAATCAATTTTTAATGAATTTAAGGACCAGCAAGACTTATTATCTGAAATAGCAAAAAGTATTAAAAAAGCTATAGAAACTTCGGATTTTATTAAGGTTGAATCAGCATTAGCTAAAGAGGAGAATAGCTTTGCCAAGGAAGGAAAAATACTTTATCGGCTTCACCGATACAAAGAGCGTAATGTTAGCCTGGTAAATAGGAAGAAACAACAGTATTTAAAACGACATGGAAATCTAGCATGCGAGTTGTGTCGGTTTGATTTTCACGCTGTATATGGTGAAGTTGGAAAAGACTTTGCAGAATGTCATCATAAAACACCGCTTTATTCACTTGATGTTGAAACAAACACACATTTAGACGATTTGATGATTATTTGCTCCAACTGTCATAGAATGGTTCACAGAGGTTGGATCCCCAATTAACAACAACACCAATTTGCAATCAGTAAATTTTATTGAAAACAATATCTTAGTCAACTATGAATTTTTAAGACCATCAAAATATTATTGACGCAAATTAAGATGATATCCGTCAATTGAACCATAAATAAGCAGAACTTATATTTTCTTAATATGGCTTAAATTGGCGTATTTTTCTTACCATTAAAACATGTAATTAGATGGTTGAGAGTGCCCCAGAGACTTCACGTGCCTTATACACCCCCTCCTTGAAAAATGGAGGAGAGTTAGTTTACGATAGTTGATTTGTAAAATTAATTCCTGTATTTTACAACATCATCTGTTCCGTTTTAAATTAGCCTTACCACTAAAAATGCAGCAAAGAGAAATAGAAACATTTTATCCGCAAAACGTTGCTGAATGGCGAAAATGGTTAGAAGAGAATCACCTTTCTAAACAGGCTGTTTGGTTGGTTTGTTATAATAAAAGTTCAGGAAAAAAATCCATCAGCTGGGCGGAGTCAGTAGAAACGGCTTTATGTTTTGGCTGGATAGACAGTAAGAAGATAAAAATTGATGCAGAGACTTCTCACCAGTTTTTTAGTAAAAGAAAAGCTTCCGGCACCTGGTCTAAAATTAATAAGGATAAAGTAGCACAGTTAATAGAAAAGGGTTTAATGACCCCTGCCGGCCTTGAAAGTATAGCAGTGGCCAAAGAAAATGGTTCATGGAATATTTTAGATGAGGTTGAGCAGCTGATTGTTCCTGAAGATTTAAAAGCAGCGTTTAAAAATCAGCCTGCGGCCGAAGACTTTTTCGAAAGCCTGAGTAAATCTGCCAAAAAAGCGATTCTCCAATGGCTGGTGCTGGCCAAAAGACCAGAAACCAGACAGAATAGGGTTAATGAAGTGGTAAAACTTGCTGCTCAAAGGCTAAAACCGAAGCATGTACAATAGTTTTTTAGCTGAAAGGGAGGATTCTTTTGTCCTGGCCGGACGTTTTTGTTTTTGCCGAGGAGTCTGCTCTCCTCCTTTTTTCAAGGAGGGGCTGGGGTGGTTAAACCCGCACTATAACAACCAATTTCTGGTAGAAGGCGAGGAAGAAAATGAATCTCTTTGTCCTGGCCGGACGGGCTTATCTTCTTTTTTCAGTAGTGTTTATGTTTTCATCTGCCTATGCTTACTACGCAGGTTGGCGTCAAAAGAAGCAAACCGAGCCCTTCGCGAGCTCATTAATACAACTAAAAAACAATAAACAACTATTAATAAAACGTCGGCTTAAAACTATTCATTAGTGTTTATTTTCCTTGGTGGTATTCATGAGGGCTACGCCGTTTTTCTTTTAAAGTCAGTGCTGCGGCTGGGGCAGTGCCTGCCGAAAACTTTATTAGGCCGATCCGAGTAGAACGGAGAAGCAGTGCGGAGGCCTGGCCGGGTGGCAAAGCTATTGCGTTAAGAATTGAGGGTAAATTGAACTTATATGTTCTTAAATGCCTTATATGGTTCAAATGCTCATGGGATTCTACGATGTTTTACCACCCCTGCCACCACATGGGCTTCCACACCCCCTCCTTTTTTCAAGGAGGGGAGCTAAATTACGATAGCTACGCAGATACATGTTCGATGCTGATTGTTTATGCGTTTCGCTAGCTACCTTTAATAATTAACTGACTTTTCCTAAGTACGCTTCCGGCCTCGCAGCATTTCGCCGGATAGGACATTTGAATGCTCGCAGTTTCAAACGTTTACTTACTGCCCAAGGGAATAAGCAGCGCGGGTAGGTTTGTGTGGAGGGAAGGCCTCTAATTACCGCTAATGGCATTCGGATGCTCCTAACAAAGAAAGGATGCAAGCCTTGATGTTATTCATTAGTATTTATTGTTTTCAATGGCGTTCATGAGCTCGCTAAGGCTCGGTTTTGTTTCTTTTCTATCAAGAGAAAAGAAAGAGCCTTTCCGGCGGTGAGGAAGAAAGGACTCACTTGTCCTGGCCGGACGGGCCTCTTTCTTTTTTCAGTAGTGTTTATGTTTTCATCGGCCTTCAAGCTTGCTGCGCAGGTTGACACCAAAAGAAACAAACCGAACCCGATATTACATCGGGGAGCTCATTAATACAATTAAAAAACAATAAACAACTATTAATAAAGTGTCGGCTTAAAACTATTCATTAGTGTTTATTTTCCTTGGTGGTATTCATGAGGGCTACGCCGTTTTTCTTTTAAAGTTACTAGGAAGGCTAAGGCAGTGCAACCCGAAAACTTTATTAGGCCGATCGGAGTAGAACGGAGAAGCAGTGCTGAGGCCTGGCTGGGTGGCAAGGCATGGTGGTAAAGCTATTGCGTTAAGAACTGAGTAGGTTTAACTTATATATTCTTAAATGCCTTATATGCTTCAAATGCTCATGGAATTCTACTATATTTTACCACCCCTGCCACCACACGGGCTTCCGCACCCCCTCCTTGAAAAGTAGGGGAGTTTGGGACCGCCTTAACTGTTTTGAAGATTTGAGCTTATATTTTCTTATATGGCTCAGAACCACCCCTGCCACTTCACCTGTCTTCCATTTACTCTGTTTGATATCCCATCAGTTTTCTAAACTGGTAAAAAAACCTTTCAATTAACCTTAAATCTTGCGTTACAATTTCGGCATTACCTTTAAGTTCAGTATCAAAAGGAAGTGTTTTGTGATATGAGGTTTTCAGCCCTTCCGGAAGTGTTACATCCACATAATAATTCCCTTTATCATCGGGCGTGAAAGAGATATTTTGAACCCTCCCTTCTACAATACCATATTCCTGATAGCGATAGTTATCCAGTTTGATTAAAACCTTTTCTCCTTTGGCAATTTTCCCCGAATTGACAGCCGGGACCATCATTTTTCCAATTAAGGCTTTTTTATGATCGGGTAAAATAGATACAACGAGGTCACCACGTTTTACGAACTGGTTTTCGCCCCAAAATTGCTGGAAACTGGCCAGGCCCGCTGTTGATGAAACCACCAGGTAATTTTGCTCCCAGGCCCTTAACGAGCGCCTGAGCTGTTCTAAAAGCTGTAAGGTTTGGGAAGCATAATTGATTTTGTCTTTCTCTGCATTGATGGTTACCCCACTTTTTGTTTTATGGAGATTAGAAATCGCTTCTTCTGTTTGCGATATGCTAAGCGCAATGCTTTCTAAACTTTGCTGCGCCTGTAAAAATTTAATTTTTTCGCTCTCAAACTCAAATGTCGAAATTACCTTCTGACTAAAAAGCTGTTGTGCACGCTGGTAGTTTTTCTTAACCAGCTCGTATTTAGAAAGTTCGAAGGCTTGCTGTTTTTTAAGGGTAACCATCCTGCTTTTGTTCGCCAATATATTCTGTGCAGTAGCTACATTTTCAGGGGCATAGGGCTTAAGCCGGGTAAACAACTTTTCATCCTGAAAGGCCTTTGCAAAATTATTGTAATCGGTTTGCAGCTCCCCTAATTTAAAACCCGAAACCTGTTTCAGGGGAAAGGAAACCAACTCTTCGGTAGAAAGCGAATCTATTATTTTGCTCAGCTGTAAAACATCTTTATAATTCGCGGTAGACTGTAAAACCATCAGTATCTGGCCCTTTTTAACTTTCTGATGGTCGGACATGAATATTTTTTCGATTTTTGAATCTGTCCTGATTTGCAGTTTTTCGGGTGGGTTTTGTGAAGTAACCATGATAGTAGCGGGCACAAATTCAGGATACTTAATGAAATAACTCATTAACAGAACCATTAGCAGGATAGCCAGAATCACCACATTTCCCCAACGGAACATCCAATGTGGTGGCTCTGCCAAAACATCCTGCACACTCTCCGATCGAAGATTGATCTCGTCTAATTTATCTTTTTTAGTTTCCAAGTTCGAGCTGATTTTTAATTAGTCTGTAATATTCTCCCTTTTGGGCTACCAATTCCTGGTGATTGCCCTCTTCGATAACTTTTCCCTTATCCAGCACAATAATTTTATCGGCATGTTTAACGGTCGATAGCCTGTGTGCAATAACGATAGCGGTTTTGCCTTTAAAAAACTGCTCCAGGTTTTCGATAATGATCTTTTCATTATTGGCATCCAGGGCACTGGTAGCTTCATCGAAAAAGATATATTCTGGCGATTTGTAAACTGCCCTTGCAATAAACAGGCGCTGTTTCTGACCGCCACTTACCCCTATGCCCTCATTGCCTATTTTGGTGTTGTAACTTAAGGGTAAAGCTTCTATAAAATCCTGTATGTTGGCAATTTCAATGGCTTTTCTCAG
Organism: Pedobacter sp.; assembly: GCF_965279535.1. Taxonomy (NCBI): domain Bacteria; kingdom Pseudomonadati; phylum Bacteroidota; class Sphingobacteriia; order Sphingobacteriales; family Sphingobacteriaceae; genus Pedobacter; species Pedobacter sp. The sequence goes on along the minus strand of NZ_OZ257244.1, from coordinate 2,965,591 downwards.
TTTTTGCTTGTCAATGTTATCCTCCCCAATGGCGATGTTGTTGGCAATGGTATCGTTAAATACATAACTCTCCTGCATCACCACCCCACAGTGATCACGCCAAAATCGGGGCGAAATATTTTTCATGTCGGTACTGCCAATTCTGATATTACCCTGGTTAGGTTCGTAAAATTTAGTAATGAGTTTTAAGAGCGTTGTTTTACCACTGCCGCTGGCTCCTACTATGGCCGTGGTTTTTTGATGGGGTATAACCAGGTTTAGGTCCTGAAAAACAAAAGCATCAGCACCGGTATATCTGAAGGAAACATTGCTTAACTCGATATCTCTTTCTGGAACTTCGGCTGCATACTGTTCATCACGATCTTCCTCATCTTCTTTCTCGTGTATTTCGCCCAGACGCTCCAGCGATATTTTGGCATCCTGTGTTTGTTTAATAAAATCTATTAATTGCATTAAAGGGCTATTGAGCTGCCCGATAATGTATTGCACCGATAGCATCATCCCCAGGGTTAGGTTACCGCTTAATACGAGTTTTGCGGCCAGGAAACTCACCAGGATATCTTTAATCTGGTTAATGAAACCTCCGCCTACGGATTGCCATTGTTCTAAGGAAAGCGCCTTTATTTTAATTTTAAATAACTTAACCTGTAAAAACTCCCAGCCCCAGCGCTTCTGTTTTTCGGCGTTATGCATTTTTATTTCCTGCATACCGTTTATGAGCTCAATTACAGTACTTTGCTCCTGCGAAATCTGCGAGAACATTTTATAGTCCAGTTCTTTTCTCTTTTTAAGAAAAAAGCTGATCCAGGCAATATAAAGTATAGCACCAATTAAATAAACTGCAAACAGGCGGTAATCGTACATCAACAGCACAATGCTAAAAATGATGAGATTAACCATAGAGAATAACGTATTTAACGAGGAACTGGTTAATAATTGCTCAATCCGATGATGATCGTTAATGCGTTGCATGATGTCTCCGGTCATTCGGGTATCAAAGAAACTGATGGGAAGTCTCATCAATTTGATAAAGAAATCTGATATGATGGAGATGTTGATTCGGGTAGAAAGGTGGAGTAAAATCCAGCTTCTGATAATGTCTATGCCCATTTTACCCATAAAGAGCATGATCTGGGCCAGTAAAATTAAATAGATGAAGTTAATATCCTGATTTTGTATCCCAACGTCTACAATACTTTGGGTTAAAAAAGGGAAAATCAGCGACAATAAGCTTCCTGCCAACAGCCCGATGGCCAACTGAATAACCAGTGATTTATATTTTATTAAATACCTGGACAGGAAGGAAAAACTGGTTTTTTTCTCTTCCTCTTCAAATTCGTTTTTATAAAACGATGGACTGGTTTCTAAAATCAGCGCAATTCCCTCTTCGGTTTTATTATTTGCATTTTCGCCAATCCAATGTTTAATAAATTCTGCCTTGGTGTAGGCGATTAAACCGTAACTGGGGTCTGAAACATAGACCTTTCCGGCCTTGTCAATTTTATAAACCACCACATAATGATTTTTATTCCAGTGCACTATACAAGGTAAGGGTGCATCTTCAACCAGGGTATCAAAATCTATTTTTACCCCTAAAGTTCTAAAACCTAAATGCTCTGCAGCGTTACTAAGCCCCAGCAAACCACTGCCTTCCCTGGTCGTTTCAGATAGTGTTCTTAAATGCTGAAGCGGAATACTTTTTTTATAGTATTTGGCTATAATACGCAGGCAGGTAGGGCCACAGTCTTTTGCATCTGGTTGTTTATAAAAGGGGAACTTTTTCATTTTATGTCGTCCAGATTTTATTGAAGGTTTCGGATAATTTGGCTTTATTTATTTTACAGCCTGATGCAGATACGGTTATTCCGGATGCTTTTAAATCCAGGTAACCTGCTTCATTGCTCCACTTAGAGATATAAGGGTTGTAAACACATTCTAATTGATGAAACCAGTATTCGGCACCTTTTTCAGGCACGCGTATATCGGTACACATATATCTGAATTCGCAATGCTGGCAAACAAGGGTTTCTTTCTTGTTAAGGTTGCCAAGTTCTAAGAATGGATAGCTGTTGATGGTGTGCTGAAATTCATCATAACCCATCAAATTAATGTTGCCGAAACCTTGTATGTTGTTAAGGCCGTTTTTAATATTGCCACTTTGGTCAATATAAATTTTGCCGTTGTAATACGAGTGTTTGTTGTAAGCTTCCAGAAAAAAATCTTGATTGACGAACAATTTATCTACGGTTAGCAACTGTTGGTAATCTTCAAAATTTTCAGTGAAAAAATTATAGTAAATGTTATCTTTCAGTTTGGTTTGCGGGCTGTCTGTCCCAAAAAAGTTAACTGAAAATACGGCAGGCTGCCGAGCTAATTCCTGCTCATATTTGGCAAGGCTTTCTGCATTAAATTTTTCAATATAAAGATAGATACCATCAATTTCCAGATGGGCAAATGACTTAATTGCATTGATAACTTCATCGTCTATTTGCGCTGAAATTATGCTTAAGTTTTGAAGGTGATGCGGACGTACAAAATCAATAAAATTTTTGCTGACATTAACATGTACTACAGCATGTGTTAGCTGGTTGGTATGGTGTAAGGCTTTCGATATTTTCGGGAACCGTTTCTCTTCCCGGGCAGATGTAACCTCAAAAATAATCTCTAAACTCAAAAGAAAATCAATCAGTTCGCTGCGCTCAGATTCATCAGAAATCCTGTTAAAATTGATAAAGCCATCGGTTTTTAAAATGTGGTAATGCGCCTTTGAAATGAAATGATAGTCCTTGCGCCCCAAATCGTAAATGATGGCCCTGTTAAACCCAATTACGGGAATGCAGAGTTGGTTTCGAAGATATAATTTCATCATATCGGGGATTTAAAGTATAGGTCAAGCTGTAAGCTATTGGTGTGGTAGATTTTAGAAACCCTTGTTTTAACCAGATAGGTAGGTTTGGGCTTTTTTACCAACGATTTTATGTGTAAAGGTGCCTGCCCGGTATCTATTAGCTCTCTTATTTTTTCCATAGGTTTTAGCAATAGGGGTTATTGGTGTTAAAGTGCCAATGCAATCTCTTTCTCCAGATTGTAATTGCAAGGGGTTGATACCATTCCAAACTGGCCAACGGGATTTAAGTCTAAAAAATAATATTGGGCATCATCACTACAGTAAATCACATCAAACGAGGCGCAGTTAAGGCCGTATGCATCAAGCATTTTTTTAAGCTTTTTTTCGTATGTTTTTTCTAAGGTGTATGGTGCAACCCTGTTGGGTTTATCTCTGTCGTAATTTCTAAAATCTACATTTGTATTGCTGTTATTCTGAGAGAAAATGGCCATGGCGTAAAATTTGCCATTGAGGTAAAAAACCCTGATCTCATAGGCTTTAGCTATGGCTTGCTGAAAAAAAGTAGGCACAAATTGCTCGGATAGGGCTTCAATATCTTCGCGGTTTACCATTGAGGTATAGGCCATATGCGTAAAATCTTCATCATCCTGAAAGGAAAATGGTGTGCTGATGGGCTTAGAAATAATGTGCTTTTCTTGCTCGAAAAAATTGGCAGCTTCGTTTTTACAGCTTGTAACCAGGTATTTTGGAGCTAAAACATCATATTGTCGACAAAGATCCATTAAATACAGTTTATTGATATCGCTGTTTTTAAATTTGTTTACCGAAGGAATTTTATCCAGTCTGTGATAAAAATATTCAATCAGGGCGGTGTGCTCAGTACGTAGATAGTTTTTAATTAAAGCGTTCTTGAATTTGGCAAAGAGATCCAATCCTCCCCTGCGGTACCACATTTTGGTAATTTGGCTACCCAAAACTGTTTTTCCATTTATGTTGAGGGCAAAATCTGAAGCGTTAAGCCAAAGAAGGTCTAAAGGGGTATTTTCATTGATTCTAATAAAGGGCTTATTTAGCCGTATCAACCAGCTGATCACTGCAGTGGTAGAATAATCGCTGTTAATGGAGAATATTAATATCACGTAACTCGATGTTATAAATTTTATGGCTTGCTGGCTTCAGCAACTGATGTTTTGGCCTGTTATTTTTTATTTGCACAAGAATGAACAATCGGTTTAATCTGTAGCTAATTTCAAGTCCAACTTCATTTCTTTAACTCACATGTTTATTGTGGTTTTCCAAATGGTAGCTCTGGGCTTAAGGCAACCACCGGGCTTTTTATGACCCGATGGTTAATTGAGTTAGTTAATTATGTTTGCCATGCTGAAGAAACAGGATAACCAAGCGTGTTTCCCTGATCGTCGTAAATTGTTGTTGTTTTATCTGCGCAATGATCGCCATAGGTATATTTGCTGCATGTAGCGTGGCTTCCCATAGCAAGACCGCCGTTAACCTGGCTGTTGTTTAGTTCGATTTTTTTCTCGAACAATTTGTTGCTGTTTTTCATATTTGATTAATTAAGTTTTCAATGAATGGTTATTACGGACAATTGGAGAAAAAGCATTCTTCAACCAGTTGGTTCTTGTCTGTTACTACTTTTGATACAGTTAAAGTACAACCGTTATCATCAGTGTAAGTATTGTTTATGTTTTTGTAACTTTCAGTAGAGGCAAGACCGCCACTAATTTGGTTATTCTTTAGTTCGATTTTCTTCTCGAACAGTTTGTTGCTGTTTTTCATGTCTTATAAATTAATTTTTTAATTAATAGATAATTGTTATGGGCAAACAGTGAAATAGCAATCTTCAACCAATACGTTCTTATCTGTCAGTACTTGTGATAAGGTTCCGGTGCAACCATGCTTATCTTTTGGGTAGGTTGTTACCTGGGTCTTGTAAGTCTCTGCCGAAGCAAGTCCACCACTGATTTGACTATTGTTTAGTTCGATTTTTTTCTCGAACAATTTGTTGTTGTTTTTCATTTTTTTCTGATTGAGGTTTATACTTCATTACTTACTCGATTGACAATTTTTAGCGCTGAAGCTTATATTGAAGCGGGCTAATTTGGTGTCAAATTTTAAAAATAAGCAGTGATTAAAATCCACCGGTTAATGTAGGGTCGAAACCTATTGGTACGCCAGTTCCAGGCTGGTCAAAGCCAATGTCTGTGCAAGTATCAGGGTTGTCTCTTGTTCCTGTTTCTGCAACAGAAACCTGATTGCTAATTCCAAGTTTACCACCGTTGATCTGGCAATCTTTTAATTCGATTTTTTTATCGAACAAGCTCTTGTTTGTTTTCATAATAAATTAAGATTTAATGGATAGATAAGGGCGCCAACTTACCCTGGCGTATGGGTTTTGTTAATTAAACAATTTAAAATTCGATACAAACGCTTACTGATACAAGGGGTAGTTGATATGCGAGGGGTTTGAGCAGCTTTTCGTTAATGCTGCTTCAATATTCGCAAAAGTGTTGAGCAGGCTGAAAGGCTTTTTATTCAGAAAATGGAGCTTTATAAGTCAGAACTGGTTAAGCAGCAGGGTAATTCGAGGTGGGAGACTGTATGTTAGCTGGGGTGGCAAAACATTATCAGAATCCCGTGAGTATTTGAACCATATAAGGTATTTAAGAATATATAAGTTAAACTTATTCAATTCTAATGCAATGTTTAACCACCATGTTTGCCACCCGGCCAGGCCTCCGCACTGCTTCTCCGTTCTACTCCGATCGGCCTAATAAAGTTTTTGGCAGGCACTGCCCCAGCCGGAGCACTGACTTTAATAGAAAAACGGCGTAGCCCTCATGAATACCATCATGGAAAATGAACACTAATGAATAGTTTTAAGCCGACGTTTTATTAATAGTTGTTTATTGTTTTTTAGTTGTATTAATGAGCTCGCGAAGGGCTCGGTTTGCTTCTTTTGGTTAATAATTTGAACCATATAAGTCATTTAAGAACATATAAGTTCAAATACTTAATTCTTAACGCAATAGCTTTACCACCATGCCTTGCCACCCGGCTAAGCCCCCGCACTGTTTCCCCGTTCTACTCCGATCGGCCTAACAAAGTTTTCGGCAGGCACAGTCCAAGCCAAAGCAGTGCCTTTGAAAGAAAAGTTTTAAGCCGACGTTTTTGCTTCTTTTGACGCCAAAAGAAGATAAGCCCGTCCGGCCAGGACAAGTAAGCTCGTGTGATGGCAGGGGTGGTAAAACATTGTAGAATCCCATGAGCATTTTAACCATATAAGTCATTTAAGAACATATAAGTTCAAATACTCAATTCTTAACGCAATAGCTATGCCACCCCCGCTAGGCCTCCGCACTGTTTCCCCGTTTTACTCCGATCGGCCTAACAAAGTTTTCGGGTTGCAATGCCTTAGCCTTCCTAGTAACTTTAATAGAAAAACGGCGTAGCCCTCATGAATACCACCAAGGAAAATAAACACTAATGAATAGTTTTAAGCCGACACTTTTGTTTCTTTTGGTGTCAACCTGCGCAGCAAGCTTGAAGGCCGATGAAAACATAAACACTACTGAAAAAAGAAAGAGGCCCGTCCGGCCAGGACAAGTGAGTCCTTTCTTCCTCACCGCCGGAAAGGCTCTTTCTTTTCTCTTGATAGAAAAGAAACAAAACCGAGCCTTAGCGAGCTCATGAACGCCATTGAAAACAATAAATACTAATGAATAACATCAAGGCTTGCATCCTTTCTTGGCCAGGAGCATCCGAATGCCAATGGCGGTAATAAGAGGCCTTCCCTCCACACAAACCTACCCGCGCTGCTTATTCCCTTGGGCAGTAAGTAAACGTTTGAAACTGCAGGCATTCAAATGTCCTATCCGGCGAAATACTGCGAGGCCGGGTGTCGTGCTTAGGAAAAGTCAGTTAATTATTAAAGGCAGCCAGCGAAACGCATAACCTTACAAATCCATCATTCTTGCCTTCTACCAGAAATTGGTTGTTATAGTGCGGGTTTAACCACCCCCAGCCCCTCCTTTTCAAGGAGGAGGTGTTTAAGCCTGTGTGGTGGCAGGGGTGGTAAAATATAGTAGAACAATAAAAAAGGGTGCCCAAACTCGGACACCCTCACCAAACTAACAAACTAACAATTTTTTCTAATAACCCGGATTTTGGGTCAACTTCGGATTATTTTTAATTTCTGGAGTAGGAATAGGAAAAAGCAGGTTTTTAGATAGCAATGGCTGGTTAACACTTTTGTTAATGTGGCCAACAAAATTGTCGAAACCATTGGTGCTTTCATTGTAAACTTTACGCAGGCGAACCATATCAAACCAGAGAATGCCTTCGTAACATAGCTCATGCCAGCGTTCTCTCCAAACGGCTTCTTCAAACTGGGTTTGGCTCAGGCCGGCAAGGTCTGTTAACAGTGCCCTTTTCCTTACCGCATTTACTGCTGCATAGGCTGCGGTATTAGGTGCGCCATCTGCCCGGTTTTGTGCTTCTGCATAAATCAGCAAAGTTTCTGCATACCGAATTTGCGGAATATTAAGGTCGCTGCGGCTGGTTCCTTCAACTCCTAAGGTACCATTGGCAATCAAATCGAAATGTTTAAAAATATAGGGCTTTCCGCGGTTAACCAATGGCATTTTAAATCCATCGGTATAATAATCGGTAAAGAAATAACCTTCTCTGTTTTTTGCCCTTAAATCGGTGGCTTCGTATGAAGCATAAAAATCACCTGTCGGGATGGCTGTGCCAATTCCATCAATTTTAGATACCAGGGGTTGGTGCAGCGGTAAGTAAGACGATTGTAAAGGATTTCCAGACCCTGCCGCATCGTTATACTGAATACCAAACAGATGCTCTAGTTTATTGTCATTCTTCGCGTCGTGTAAAGCGCTGTAAGCAGGGTATAGCCCCAGTGAAGCAGGGTTTGAAGTAGCATAATCAATTACTTCTTTGGCTTTATCGGCTGCCAGCTTATAATAGGCTGCGCCCTTATTTAGCGGCTGGCCGGCCATGGTTAGGTATACTTTTGCCAATTGCGATTTAATGGCTGCGGTAGATACCCGGCCACTGGCATCCATAAAAGGTAAGCCTGCAGCTTCAGCAGCGGTTAGGTCGGCAACAATCTGGTTGTATACATCGGCCTGTGGGGTCCGGCTTGGTGCAAAATTAGGATCGGCAGCACTGGTAATCGGTTTTACAATTAGGGGAACATCTCCCCAGAGGCGCACCAGGTAAAAATATGCCCAGGCCCTTATAAAGGCTGCTTCACCTAAAATGCGTTTCTTTTGGGCATTATCCATGGGATTAATTCCGGGTACTTTATCCAGTACCAGGTTGGTTTGGGCAATTACTTTATAAAATCCGCTCCAGTTTTGGTTAACATGAAGGTTGGTGCCATCGTAAATTAACGAATAGAGGTTATTCAGGTCAGAGTTCTGCGCAGTTTCGGTGGTTTGGATTCCTGTAGGTGCGTCCAGCATCTGCCAGTTATTGGAATAAATTCCTGCACCATTGCCTATAAACCTAATTTCTGAATAAACTGCTGCAATGCCTGCCTCGGCATGTTCGGGTAGTGTATAGAAACTATTTGGAGATAAATTGGTTGGATCGGTCTCCTCGAGAAATTTCTTACACCCCGAGTTACCAATGATGGCCCCGCCCAGCAACAATAGTGCAGCGAGATTTTTTATATTGATTTTCATGTGATATCCTTTCTAATTAATGTTTATAATCCAATATTTAAGCCTACCATAAAAGTGGTTGGCTTTGGATAATCGAAAAATGTTTGTCCCTGTGCAAATGCATTTCCATAGGTGGTTACTTCCGGATCGTTACCCGTGTACTTGGTGGCCAGGAAAAAATTCTGCACGGATGCATATACCCGAAGCCTGTTTAAGCGAAGTTTTTCGACCAGCGTTTTATTAAAATTATAGCCCAGTAACAGGTTTTTACCCCGGATGAAAGAGCCATCTTCAACCCAATGCGTATCCACGTTGGTTACGTATCCGGCCGATTGATCTCTGATGGCCGCAACAGGCGTATCCTGGTTTTGAGGCGTCCAGGCATTAAGCACACTGGCAAAACTATTGGCTTGTACTTGTCTGTCTTCCCCAGAGTGATGGGTCATATTCAGCACATCATTGCCATAAGAATATTGAAGTTCTACCGTCAGATCTACGTTTTTGTAGCGGAAGGAGTTAGAAAATGATCCCCAGCCCTTTGGTGTACCATTGCCGATAATCTGCCTGTCGGCATCGGTAATGGCATGGTCGCCGTTAACATCTAAATACTTAATATCGCCTGGAAGGAGTGTTTTACCCCCACGGTAACTCACATATTTGGCCGCCTCTGCGCGCTCGGCCTCGCTCCAGGTGCCTAAGCGAACCAGGCCCCAGAAAGAGCCTACAGGTTCGCCAACCCTGATGATGCCCGTTTGGTTGGTAAAGTTAGGGTTACCCACTCCGAAAATATCATCTGGCGTGGCCAGTGCTAAAACCTTGTTGCGGTTCAGCGAAATGTTGAAAGCGGTTTTCCAGGTAAAATTATCGGTTTGAACGTTAATGGTATTGATACCTAAATCCAAACCTTTGTTTTGCATAGAACCAATGTTTTTCCTGATTACAGCATAACCTGTAGTGCGGGGTACAGGGGCATCCAGAAGCATATCGGTGGTTTTACGGTAATAAATGTCGGCTTCCAGGTTAATGCGGTTGTTGAATAAGCCCAGTTCCAATCCGGCATCATACTGTGCGGTTTTTTCCCAAACCAGATCCGGATTGGCCAGCCTGCCGATTCCGATCCCGGTTACCCGGCTATCGTTAATAATGGCCGAATTGTTAACCAAAGTAGAGAGCGACTGATAGGCCGGTAATTCTGAGTTTCCGCTCAAACCATAACTGGTTCTTAGTTTCAGGTTAGAAATGGTTTTATTCCCCTTTAAAAAGTCCTCATCAGAAGCTTTCCAGGCCAGGGCAGCCGATGGGAAAAAGGCAAATTTGTGGTTCTCTCCAAATTTGGATGATCCATCTACCCTTCCGGTAAAGGTTACCAGGTATTTATCTTTAAAAGCATAATTCAACCTTCCGAAATAAGAATTAAAGGCTGAGCGGTTTCTGCTCGAACCCGTGGTAATGGATTTACTACCTGAGCCCATATTGTTGTTGCCGTAAAAATCGGTTACAAAATTTTCTGCGTGGCTGGTGTTGCTGAAGAAATTGGTGGCCTGCCAGGAAATACCGAGTAAGGCATTGATGGCATGCGATTCGGCAAAGCGTTTGTTATAGGTTAAATAGTTTTCTAATGACCAGAAAGTCTCCCTGTCGTTGGTTACATTGGCTGTTCCGTTTTGTCCGTCGGATATGCCATATAGCTGTTTGGCATTGTACTCATTTATGTTGCGGCTTACGATGTTGGCACCCAATTGTGTGCGGAACTCGAGGTCTTTGCTGAAAGATATGGTAGAATAGATGCTACCGAGCGCAGTTTGGGTAATCATTCCATATTTTTGATCGGTTAAGATATGCACCGGGTTGGAACCACCTTCTGCCCAGGGAATAAGTTTGTTGTCGGCCCATTTCCCATCAGCTGTTCTGATTGGAAGAAAAGGAAAGGCTTCAGTAATCATCCGTACAGAATTAAGCCCACCGGTTCCCTGATCAACAATGTTTTCATCCTGATTGTTGTAGCTCAGATTACCGCCCACTTTTAGCCAGGGCTTAATTTTGCTGTCAAAGTTGAACCTTCCCGAATAACGCTTTAGGTACGAATTTAACAGGAGACCCTGATCATCACGATAACCTGCAAAAACCCCATAAGTGCTGTTTTCATTACCTCCGGTAAAACCCAGCTGATGGTTTTGAGAGAGTTTATTTTGGGTAGATTCTTTCAGCCAATCGGTGTTGTAAAGCGGGTTGCCATTACCATCAAAAAACTGCGGCAATGCAATTCTTGCTGCTTTTGGAACAGGTGTTGAAGCATAGTTTCCGGCGGCCCAGCCTACCGGATCGTACACCTTGATGTTTTCATAGGCAAGGTCCTGAACCTTTACATATTCGTATGCATCGAGCATTTTAACGTGATGCGCAGCAAGGGTATTTACCCCAAAATCTGCATCATAGCTGATCCGTTGTGCATTTGCTGTTCCTTTTTTGGTGGTAATGAGGATTACACCATTTGCTCCCCTGGCACCATATATTGCGGTAGATGATGCGTCTTTTAAAACTTCTACCGAAGCGATATCACTCGGGTTAATGTAGTCTATTGCGTTGCTGTTTTGGGTTTGCGACCCTACAGGCAGGGCTACGCCATCTACAACATACAAGGGGTTATTGCTGGTATTGATGGAACTGAATCCCCTGATTTTGATGTTGGTTTGCCCACCCGGACGCCCGGAGTTTGTATTTACCTGAACACCAGAGATTCTACCAGCTAATGCCTGGTTTAGTGATGAAGAGGGGCGTTCCTGTAATTCGCTGGCTTTTACCACCCCTACAGAACCGGTAAGATCTGTTTTCTTTACGCTACCATACCCAATCACCACTACTTCTTCCAGTTTGTTGGCTTCAGCAGGTATCAGTTTAACGCTGATACTGTTATCGGCACCAACGGTAATGTCTTTATTCTGGTAACCAATATAGGAGAAACGGATAACCTGGTTAACGTCGGCTTCAATACTGAATTTACCGGCTTCGTTAGTCACTGTGGTTTTTCCAGAACTGAGGTTTTTTACGCCAACACCGGGGATGGGCATATTTTTTTCATCGAGTACTGTTCCGGTAATTATTTTCCGATTCTGAACCTGCAGGGAATGGGGCTCAATGAAGGAAAACCCATTGGACTTTTCGGCACCAGGGTGCTTTGAGAATGCAGGGTGACTGAGCAAAAAAAGCGCAGAAAGCCCTGAAATCCTGAGTAGATTGATTTTCATAGGTTTAGGTTTAGTAAATGGTTAGTTAATGTTCTGAATAAGCGTTTTAAGCAATAACCGGCAGTAAGCGTTGACCGGGAATTTAACAACAGCGTAAAGACATCGGTTATCTGATTAAGTGTAATTGTTTTGATTACACATTTCTAAAATACATAGACAACAAAGACGCAAAAGCTAGTGGTGATCCTGGCTCAAAATTTATATTTGGTTACTTGATAAAACGATTTATCAATCCAATGTTACGTATTTATTGTAATAAGAACAAGCATTAATTCCTATCAATTATTTTACATTTTAGTATGAATTTGAATACAGTATGATTCCTTTTACAGGAAGCAATCTTTTTGCTGAGATTATGATTGTTGAGCTAAACTCAGGTAGCCTCAAACAACTTATGAATCAATTGTTTAGTGGTGGTGTTGTGATTGTGGTATTATTTTTTAAAAAAAAATGATTTAAGCCTGGGGAATGCACCTGACGAGTTCGAAAGAATAACCATTGGATGGAGATTAATCTTGATGTGCTGCCTGGCTTGTTGGGAAGGGGGAAAGCGTTGAGATCGAATATTGAAATTTTAAGTAGGTTATGCAACAGGATGCATTTAACCCGCCTGTTACATAACCTGAAGATTTATGCTATTTCACCGGCCATTTGGCATAGGTAGAAAGGGTTTTGAATTTTCCGTTTACCTTACCGAATACAAAGCCGAAATAGCTCTCTGCCTGAGTATTGGTTTCGGGATACTGCATGTAGGCTTCATACATCTTGCTACCAGGATCGGTAAGTTTTTTTAATGACCGGTAATAAATTTCATCGGTTTTATCATCTATTTCAGAAAGGTTATCCTCCTTGCAGAGCGGAAGGAGTCGCATCACATCAGCATTAAAAATGGCGGTTTTATAGCGGTTAAATTCAGTGGTGCTGATGGCATCACTGGCGGCACCTAAACCATTGGCAGCCTCTTTATGACTGGTATAAAACGGAAAGTTTAACAGTGGGGCTACATTGTTAACATTCTTCTTTTTAAGGCTTTCGGTAAGTGATTTGAATAGCTTTCTAAACTCTTCCTCATCATGGGAATCTGCTATTTTTACTGTTGCTGGTAAGGTACCTGCTTTTTGTTGGTTAACCTGAGCCACTTTTTGCTGCCCTTTTCCATTTTCTGTGGTGCAGCAAATGAGAACAGGCAAGATAAAGGCGGAGGTAATTAATTTGATCATTTTCATATCTGGCTAGTGTCTGGGAATATAAATCAGGGTTCTTTCTTCCATTCGCTTTAAAATAACGGCTGCTCCCATTTGTTTGGATACCGCCTCAGCATCAAATTTACCATCTGAAACGTATTTTCCCTTCACATACTGATCTGAAAAGCTCCATAAATAAGGAGAGTTAATGCTGTGGTACTTGTAATACCCAAAGCCATTATAAGCTTCCAGTTTACGCAACACGGTAGGCAGGTTCCAGTTAGAGATTTCATTAAATTTCATGAGTTTCAAGGCATCAACGGCACTTTCCTCAAAGGTAAAGGGTGGGCCATGGCCTACCTTAGGCCGGTTGGCGGGTACCCTTACCGTATAGCCGTTTAACGAATCGCCATTGTGCAGGTGTTTTTTGAAGTCGAAACTACACTCCAGATAATGTGCACAGGCAATAAAATACCAGGGTATTTGTCCGGACCCCGGTGCAAAGTTGCTAAAGGCATTATCGAAAAAGCTTTTCGGCTGTATAGGATTCTGGTTAAATAAAGCAAATGAAGAGGCAATGGGCTGACTGAGGTCGAACCGGTTTGTGGTTTGAAGGGCCGAACTTAAACCAAATGCGCCGGCTAATGGTCTCGAAAAGTTTTTGCCTGCCACCTGATCGGAAATATCCTGATAGCGGCTTTTATTGGCATTGATCTGATCATCTATCGTTTTATCGATGGTTCCAATTTTTGTGGTATCAATCACGCAATTGTCGAACATTTTTATGTATTCGAGATCTGTAGGTTGTGAGGGCTTTGCTACTTTAAGCGTTTTCTTCTTTTTCATAGATCGTGAAGCTTAATACAATAGGGAATGATTATCGTTCCGATAGATTATTAACTATCTTAATCGATTTTATATTTAAAAGGTCTGCTATCTATAGCTTCCTTATCCGACCAAATATCAAGCCAAAATAGTGGTGTATCTTGTTCATTTTTAACTCTTAACGTTGTTTTTTACAGGTTTGGTGTTGTGCCACTTCCCTGGAGCTATTGGTTGTTACCTTACAATTTCGAAAGTGTTTTTACCTTTCGGAATAAAAAGATAAAGTTTTAGGAAAGTAGCTTCGGTACCGCCTTTTTCATTTTTGCTTTTCCCCCAAATGGCCGATTCTTTTTTTAACCTTAAATCGTTACTTACCTGCTCTAAACTGGCAATTCTGCCATTGCCATACAAGGCCAACCGATAGCCCGTTAGCGGTTCTAGCTTAAAGCTTGGATTGGTGAATAAGGCCATATCATCTTCAAAAGCCTCGGTAATGAAAGCTTTATCGAAATATCCCGATTTTATCTGACTCACATTTGCGCCATAATTCAAGCGGAAATAATCATCTTGTTTTTTATCGCTGATAATTTTTGAATAGTATTGGTACGCGGCTTCCGTTTGCTTGAGCAGTTGCTCCTGATCCATTTTGCTCAGGTCCTTCCCTTCTTCCCAGCTTTTTATATCGAATGGAACTTTAGCCTCAAAATCAAAGGTATATTCATAATAATCCTTCTCCTCTGCCAGGAATGTTTTCCCGTCTGGTTTGGTTGCTGTATGGTGTGTGAGGATTAATTTTTGATTTTCAAAGTTATTGGAAGTATCTGCGTTGTTGCGTTCATAAACTTCTATTTTCATTTTGGTGTAGCTGGTCAGCTTATCAAATGAATAGCCGTCCGAACGTTTCGTTTGTGGATAAAGCTTGTAAGTTATGTTTTGTTTGCCTGAGTGGCGAATATAGTCGTTCAGGTTAATAGGCGACATGATTTGACCGTCTTCAAAATAATTGAAGATGGGAATGTCGTTAATCAGGATTTGAAAGAAACACTGATCGTGATTGACATAGATGTAGTACAGGGGTTCTTGCGAGAAGCGATTAATTTGCTTGATTTGTTGTTGAAGCGCGTTAGCAGCCGTAATTACTTCCTGATTAGAATCTGTAATGCTTGCTGTTGTGTTGTCCATAGATTTATTATTTTGTTGGCAAGCTCCTAAAACTAAAAGAGAAAGGAGTAAGGTGTATTTTAGTTTCATAGCTAGTTATTGGTCTTGTAAAACAGGTTGATTTTTGCCATGGTAAAGGTATGTTCGCCGAATAAATTAAACTCGGTATCAATCAGATTGGTTTCTGCATCATCGCCCCAATCCTTTTTGGTTTGTTGCGAACGCTTTGCACTTAGCCGTACTTTTCCTTTAATTCCTGAAAAGTAAATTTTGTCTTCATAGTACAAGCCATTGGCTTCATCGGCACCGTAAGTTCGGGTATGCACCAAATGACTTGACATTTCTGCAGCAAATTTAGTATCTATCTGGGTATGTGTATTTCTAAAAAAGGTGGCTGCAACAAATGGGGCTACAGGAACGCAACCTACTACATGTATTCTGCCTTTAATCATTAGCTGGGCTTCCATTTTAATGGCGCTGTCTCCAATTACCTTACCTGCACTGTTGCTCAAGCCTTGTTTCAAAGCATTTTTAATGCTCACTTTCCCGGCGAATTGCTCATGTGGCGCTGGTGCAGCAATTTTTATCTTATATTCCTGGCTTATGCTACCACTGAACATGATTCTGATTGCGGCATCGTGCCCTGCACGATCAAGCAGCTCTTGCACGCCTTTGCCTACTTGTTCTTTCGCCTTGCCTCTGCCCCAGTTTCTGGCTGTTTTATCAATATTTCCCTTTAATGGATCGTTATTGTCAATCTCTTCGTCTTTTAAGTCAGCATTGTCTTTAACCAGGGCCTTGCTAATCAGGCTCTTCAGGCTCATTGATTTATCAAACTTAATTCCTATTACAGGATCTGCTTTTACATTGAATTCGGTGATGTAATGTACCAGCCCATCTTTGTATTTTTCTAAATAGGTAGCATAGGTAAAAGCTACTTTAGGAAATATAAATTCAAAACCTAAATCTTCTACCTTGTCCATTTTATCCTGGGCCTTTTTCAGGAGGCGTACTGCTTTTTTAACTTTTGGAAGTTTTGCTGCAGCAGATTCGCCCAGTGTTAAAATGGCAATAATCAATTCTACAATCATCACCAGGATGGTAAGGGTTAAAATCCCTTTTTCAACCAAATCGCGGTTATTATCAGTATAGTTTTCGAGTTCATTAAATTTACCACCTACATAATTCCATTTTTTGGCATATCCAATTCCGTACATTTCTGCTTCGGCGACAAAGAAATCGATGGCCAGCTGGGTAATCATTTTGTAGGCTTCTCCCATTGGGAAATAAGTAAGCACTTTTAAATACAAATCGATATAGTACTTCGCCCTTTCGTGCAGGCCTTTAATGCCTTTGATTACAGAAATGGGTTCGGGTTTACCCCTGTACACAATAGGATAATCACCATCAAAATCATACATGGCCTGTAAAATCCAGAGTGCATCGGTAAAAGCATTAATCACCAGGGTTGGCTTTCTGGTATCAGGGAAGTAGGCACATGAATGGATATCCAGCTCGTAACGATTGGGTTTTAAGCCAAGGGCTGAGGGGAACATATCTCCTTCATGTGAAATGATCTGTAGCTTGGCTTCCTCGCCGTTTAGCGGGATATCTTTAATGGCTTTCCGGTCTGCCGTGATATTTACCAGTTCGGAGTATTTGATTTTAGTGTGGTCGTGTTGCTTTTTGCCATCAGCCAGGAGCAGGCATTTTTCTGTTTTAAAACCTTTTATAAATAGCGATAAATCAACAGGGATTTTATAATTCGGGGTAATGGTATTATAGAAAATGGTTTTTAGGTTATTGACTTTAAAAGTAAGAACTGTTTTCCTGTTGATTTTGTGAATGGGCCTATCCTCGTTGGTGATGTAATCGAATTGTTTAGCCCTGCGCTCTCCGTAATATTTAGCGGTTAGTTTATTTTTTACGCCATTGGTGTAAAAGTGACTTAGAATAGCATTTGCCCTTTTTTCGGTTAATTTATCATTGTACTCATAGCTATTTCTGATATCGGCGTAAGATTCTATGAGTACAGCAATTTGCGGGTTTTGCTTTAAATACTCCACTATATTCTTTAATAGCGGTTTACTTTTATCTGGTACTTCGTACTGATCGGTATCGTAAAACACACTCAGGTTAAACGAAAATTGCTGCTCTGCAATGCCATGAGCTGCCGGATTCTTATCCAGGAATACCGTTTTAAGGGCTTCTCTATCGTGAATGTTAATTTGTGCAAAAGTACAGAGGTCATATTTAATGGGCTTTTTCTCTTCTTCGCCAATGGTGATCACCTTATTTCCTTTAGGAAGCGGAACCACTTTCGTGATCAGTTTTCCGAAGCTGTTTTTGATATACAAATGGGTAGCGTGGCGCAGGTCTCCTTTTGGTGTTGTATCTTTAACATATCCTGTTGCCCCCTCATAGGTAAGCATGATGTAGAAACGCTCAATTGGCTTTTCTGCCCCAATTTCTTTTCGCCATTGCAGTACATCCTGATGCGGAATGTGAACATCCAATATGCCGTTAATGCATTTTTGGGTATAGGTTTTGCTTATTTTCTGGTCGTTGTTTCCAAAGAAGTTTACCTCGCAGTTGTAAATGTGAACCGTGCAGTTATATCCGTTTAAGCCCTCTAGTTCCAGGTGAAGATGGAGGGGGATGTTGTATTGGGTAGGGTTTCCGCTGTGGATTTGCTTGTTGTTGTTTTCAATATCTTCTTTCCAGTAAGAGCTTACTACCCTTGGCGGGCTATATGCGCGAACGTAAAGGCCTGTTGTGCCCGATAAATCTTTAAAACCTGTTAAACTGGCCTCTACATAATAGGCAACCTTTCCTGCCTGTGCTTTTGAAATATTCAGCGTGTAGGCTGAATTGGCCGGCCGCGCGCTTTTATAATAGTCTACCTTTCTATCTGCAGATTGCCTGATCCAGGTAACTTCTTTTTTCTTATCGGCCTCAGTTGTTCCGGGGAACCATTCTCCCACCACGAAACCCAGCGTAGAACCACCCTCCACTACCACAGCATAACCGGGTTGTGATTTATCTTTATGAACCTTTCCTTGTCCGTTCCAGGCAATTTTTTTTACACCTTTTTTAGCCATTTCTTTCCTCAGTTAAATTATCCGTCAATTACACCGCTATCATCAGGTTGCGTTTCGGTCATTTCTTTTGGTGTGATCATTGGGTTAAGGCTTTTTTGAACCTCATCATTTGCATTGTCGAAATTCTGTGCTGTTGGCTCAGCCATTTGTCCATGTTTAACAATTTTAATGCAATCAGGGCCACCTATAGGGCAAGTTGCCTTGGAGGTTTCTAACAATATCTGTCCGCCATTGTCTAAAACAGTATCTTCATAAAAATCTACCCATTTGGTTACCGTTATGGTACACGGTAAATTGTTTTTCTTAGCGCAACTGCCAAAGGTGTTTTTCTCGAAAGTGGTGCCAATATCGATATGGGTAGCAATGGGTTTTTTGTTACCGTTATCATCATTGGCATAGTCTTTTTTGTTCGTTAAAACTTTCAAATGGTCAGGGCTGGTTCCAAAATTGCATAAGCACATGGCGCCTTGTACTACGATATGTTTTTCTGCCATAGTTTATTTTGTATTTAAAACCATTTATCCCAAAATCTGTTGCCTTCCCTCGTCTCATTCCCGTCAAGTATGATGAGGTTTTCTATCGCGACGCCCAAGCTTCCCCTGGCCAACGTATCATTATCTTCCTCATCCAGCGTAAATAGTTTTAGGTTAATATCTCTGTCTTTCCGTTCCTTCCATCGCCAGCTGGCAATGATTATTTGTATGGCCTTTGAAACTGGGCTTAAGATATATTTAGCCTGATATTCTCCAATACTTTGCTGGTTCTCTGTTGGTTTGAACATGCCGTAATGTTCCAGCTCAATTGCCCCGAAATGATTGGTTCGTTCATTTAACCGCTCAATTGTGTGGTAACCAGCTGTCATGGGTTCCAGATTTGGAAAGTTAAGCTGCGTTTGAATACTCAGGCTTTCTGTGTAACTTTTATAAATGGCCTGAAAATAAACCTGGATAAACCAATCATCACGCAGGCAAATCTGAATTGCACCGTCATCCGCAAGCTTTTCATCCATGAGCTGGAGGTATCTTGTGGTAAAATCTCCCTCAAAATAAGCCGTTACTGCTGCGCGTACAGCTGGCCATCGCTTTCTAATTTCTTCCAGGTTTTGTATAGCTAAAAACTTCCCGTCTTTACTCGTTTCAATGGTTAGGGGATAAAATACTTTTCCCACTTCATAAGCCAGTTGATCGGCAACCAGCTCAGGAATAAGCTCATTGATGTAAACGGGGCTTGTACGCTCCAGTTTATAGCGTAAGGTATTTTCGGGCGTTAGCCCCAGGTAGGTAACCGCCAGTTCATATTTTATCTCATTGGCGGCATCACCATCCCCAAATAATATGGTTAGCCCATAGCGCCTTGTTTCGCCATTTTTATTCAATTTTCTTAATAAACTGAAATGGTGGTCGAGCTGAATGGGCTGGTTAAATCTTTCATCCAATAGGTTAACAGGAGCTAAGGCTTCTGGTTGAGGGCGGTCATCGGTAAGCAAATTTCTCTGGTTCATAACGGCTGGAAATTAGTAAGTAACCCTAACTCGGTTTGGCGTTGGATCCATTCCAATCCAATCGTAATTGGCCGACCAATGCAAATATTTATTGCGTAGCAATCTCAGGTCTTTCTGCTCCTGCAACTCCTGCTGGTAGTTTGCAAAGCGAGGATCATTGGGTTTAATGCCTTTATATCTTTCATGAATATCTTTAAACCACTTAAATGTATAGGTTTTACCTCCTTTAAAAACAAAGTTATTTAACTTGGTATTTACCCTGACTAAAAGCGGGTCTTTAGCGAAATTATACTTGGCAGACAGGGTGCCTTTGTTAATGGCCCCGGGCCGTCCCTTGGTGCCGGTTTTGGCATAATAAGCCAGTGCGTAATCAACCATCATGTGCAATGGTATATAGCTATAAATGTGACTAACGGATGCCCTATCGCCATAAAGCTTAAAGTTTGGGCCAAAAAAACCTACACCGAGCTCTTTTTCAGTGTACCAGCCCTGCTGTATTAATCGTTCTTTCTCTTTGGCTAATTCGGCTTTTGAGCCATTGATTATCTCGTCTACATATTCTCTGCCAGTGGTGTAGCTGCCTCCTATATCGCAGTGCACGCCAGGCAATGATTTTTCTAATCCGCTATGCACATGCGTTAATGCAAAATTTTCGCGGTGTTCATTTTCGGCAGTTAAGTGAAAAATACACTTCGCTTTGGTAATATTGTTTAATTCCAGCTCGGCCACGTCGTTACTAAAGTCGTGGTTGAGTGCCTGTCTGGAATATACCGATGTTGCACGAGGCTCATAAGAGGATACGGTATCGTAAATTCCCAGAAAGCGGATTTCGAGTTGCTGTAGTTTAATTCCGCGGGTTTTTAGGAAATTGCCCAGATAACCATGTGCTGCTGCTGGCTTGGGGGTTTTAATTTCGGGTTTGCTCAATTGCGCTACAAAATGCCTTGCTGCGGTGGAGCCACGGCTAAAACCGAAAACATCTACGGTTAACTTCGCAATTGTTTTTCCCATAGGAAGCTTCTCTGCCAGTAACCTGCAACCTTTTTCAACCAATTTGGCAACCCCGGTGTCTCCTGTACCCAGGGCATACCCCAAACTATCGTCGCCTTTATTGTCGGTTGTGCCTATGCCTTCAATGTAAATTCTCTGACTGCCTGCATATCCTTCCCAAATTCGGGCTACGTTGCTGTAATCATTCTGGTAGCTGCTTTTTTCATCGCCTTTTCCATATTTTTTGTAGGCCGCAGCTTTCTCTTTGTTGGCCTCCGTTAGTTGGGCGCCCTTGCCTTGTTTATTGTATTGCTGGCGCCCTTCGGTATTGGTTTTATTATTTAGCGTGCCATCGAAAAACATTCCAAAAGAATATTCGGGGGCGGTTGATGTACTGGCCTTTGGTGTGTATGAACCAAATTTAGTGCTCGTTGCCATAATCTTGCAATTGAAATTGAAACTGTTGAACCGGGAACACTTTTGCTTGTTGCTCCAAATTCATACTGATTGATTTTTTCTTTGGGTCAATGTGAATCAGCAGATTAACACCCTTATTTTTTTCTAACTGTTTTTGAAAGCACTGATTAATTTCATTTCGATCGAAATCTAAAGGGATTGGTGTTCTTGTTCCATTTTTTTGCATTCGGGACAGATACTCGCGATCGCTGGTAATTACTGTATCAAACCAGTATTCATGCGTTCCATCGGTAAATTTTCCCGATAGCATGTATGGAACCGCGCGGTTGGCCGGGGCCAAAGCATTGTTTTCTGCCGGGGTGTATTCTTTTTCTCCATTGCACATCATCAACTGCAGAAATTTTAAGGTATAGCCTGCAGGCAGAATTACTTTAGGTTGCCAGTTGTATTTCTGAGGATAAATATTTGTATACAAACTGGTTTCAGGGTAGCCCGTTGTACGAATTTTCTCCTGTGTTTCTGGAAGAATTACATTCGGATTTTGTAAGCTTTCTTCCACATATTTTTTAGTAAACATGTACTTATCTTCCTCTGCAACTTTAGTGGTATCTATGTGTGTGTCTTTAGCCAAAAAATGCGCTACCTCTACCTGATTACCATCTCCCGCTACCCAGAGGGTGATGTTTCCTTTTGGTGCTAAACCCACAACAATGGTTTTATAAGTATTTCTTTTTTGCGGATTTACAATGTCTGCAAAGCCTGCTTTAAAAAGGGTCTGTATTTTTTCTTTAGGCAGCTGAAACTGGCCAGAGTAAACCTTTTTCTCCACAAAGGAAATCCAGGTCAGCCCCAGAAAATCGGGGAGGTTTTTTGTGTCTGGTCCAACCGAAACTGTACCGCCTTCATTGCCCCAGCCCGGAGCTATGATTCCCCAGTGTTCGAAGTTTTGACCAAAACCTTCTCCGGATAATTCGCCTTGTACAACTTCTATCGGGTATTCTTCGGGAGCAGATAAGGTACCTGTCCAATCAAATTTTTCGTCCATATTTTTTGCCTTGCAACTGATAAGTGTTAAGGTGATTAAGAAAAGTAACTTGTAGTTCAGTTTCATGATTTATTCCCTCTGCCAATAATTTTTTTATTGCATGCCAACACGAGGTTGTTCTGAAAAGCTTCTATATTAACCTGATCAGCAAGTTTTTGCAGCTTTTTGTCAACCTGTAAGTGATACGCAGTATGAACAGTAATTGTCATATTGTTAGCGCTTTTGTTAATGGCCATGGTTAAAATAATTTAGATTTTTCTGCACTGTTAATCTCAACAATCTTTCCGCTTTGCAGGGTCATGTTTTCTTTCTGACTGAAAACGCTGATTTCACTGGCCAGTTCATTAGAAGTTTCCGATTGGCGAAGGAAATCTTTGCTTACCATCTCTGTTCGGTTATCAGAATTTTCCTGAATATCGCCGGTTGCTGTTAACGAGAAGTTATTGCCTGCAGAAGTGGTAATGTCTTTTCCTACAGATATGGTTTGATTATCACCCACATTTACAGATTGTTCTTTCCCAATTTGCACACCCATATTTTCCTGTACGTTTATCTGCATATTCTTGCAGTTTAGCGTCATGTTTTCTAAGGCTGTAATGGTAATGTTATTGCCTTTGGTATCGATGTGTATAATGTTGCTGTTAATGTCGGTAATTTTGATGCCTTGCGTGCCTTCATTGTCATCAAACTCTATTAAATGCCCACTTCTGGTGGTGATGCTTTTGAGGTGATTTTTAATTTGCGGATTACTGTCTACATTGCTGCTGTGGTAAATACTGCCTATAATCACCGGGCGCGCAATGTTACCTTCCTCAAAGGCTACCATTACCTGGTCGCCAATTTCGGGGATAGCAAAGAAACCGCGATTGGCTCCGCGATCGCCAATCCCCGCATTCGGGCTAACTACCCTTAACCATTCGGTTGTATCATTGGTGAGGCATTCCCATTTTAACTTTACTTTGATTCGTCCTTGGCCAGCGGGGTCGTTGTTATCTTCTACTTCAGCCAATTGCATATCAGGGGCGGGCTTATTGAAGTTTTTAACTAAAATTCGTTCTGTGGTGGATACTAAACCTTCAAAGGTGTTGTGGTATTTTCCGGTGCCATCTACGTGATGGTTAATGCTGGTAATGAGGAATTTGCCCAGGCTTTCGGTAACAAAAGCCAGTTCTTTGCGGATGCTCATGGTAATTTCTGCAATGCTTCCAATAGACAGTTCTGCATTATCGCCACTGGCATTTACTTTCAGGAGGTCTGAAATTTGCGCTTTCTCCTGGTTTTCTACTAAACTGGTAATATCCCCGTGGTTGTCTACACGAATGAGTGCGGGCTGGTTATAGGTTTTGCTATACATGGCATTGGAAGCCTGTACGGCATGAACCAAGTCAGGATTTCCGCTGGCTTTTCCGGTACTTTCGCTATGGAGCATGGTATCTTGCTTGGCGCTATAGGCAAAGCGTTTATATTTTATTGGTGCCACCTCCATGGCATATTGAAGATTGTGCACATCGCGGCCGTAAAAGAGGGCCACTTCTTTTTGCTCGTTGGGTTTCCCGAAATGAAGTTGTTTCCCATCGTAGAAGAACCATTCGTGGTATTCGCCGGAAAGCCTGTTCAGGAACTCAAAATCACTTTCTTTATATTGGATAATATAATCGATGGTTGCGCTGCGGGCGGCATTGGCAACTACTTTAAGATCGTTTGCAGGGGTGTCACTGGTGGCAAGTTTAACAATTTCGTTTAAATCTTTTTCCAGGTAAGATCCCAGGTCTTCTCCACGGTCAATTAAAATAGTTGGACTATATCCGCTTACAATCAAAATACCATGATAGCCGTGGCTTTGAGCCAGTTCCACCTTGGTAACCAGGCCGGCAAAGCTTTGAAGTTTATCCTGTGCATAGCCAAATGATGCAGTGAGGGTTTTACCTACAAAATCGCGGCTTTCATCCAAGTTGATCAATCCCGGTGCCCCCATAGGGTCGTGGTTAAAACGAAGTTCGAAGTAGTGATGCTCATTAAACTGCTGTTGCAGGTTAAAGGAAGCAAAATGCCTGATGGCTTTACCTTCTATATTTATTTCTGTAATTAATTTTTTTTCCATGTTGATTAGCAGTCATTAAAACCATAATTACTTGAAAACCGGAAGCTGGAATGTAATTATTCCGACACCATAAAATCACTACTACTAAATTCGTTTACGGCAGCCAGAATAGCGGCAGGAGTAATAGCCTGTATGCCCGCAGTTTTATGCAGTGGCATAGGCCAATACTGGAGTGGTATAAGGGAGATGTTAAGCATAGGTAGAGCTTTAATTTATTCTCTTTTACCAATTGATGGTATCACCAACCGAGTATGTATTGAATTTAGATTGATAGTGTTATTAACCAAAGGAAGCGACTAGCATAACACCAGTCGCTTGCAAATGGGTTAATTTTTTCGATTATGCCTTAGGCCAATCGTTTTCATGCTCGGCATTACCGAGTTTTAACTTACGCGCAGATACAACAAAACTTAAAGTCATTGGTGTTTTATCGTTCACTGCAATGCCCTCGCTATATTGAATAATGTAACCGTCTTCAAAAGATAGTTCCTTCATTTTTGCATCTTCTTCTCCTTTCTTAAAAACGATTGTTCCGGAAAGGGGTTTATACTGGTTATTAACCATTGATTCGATAACAGATGTATCTTCGGTTGATTCGATTTCAATGTGAATAGTGCCGCCATAAACACCTGACGATGGGCGTCCTTTAGCGTCAACGTCTCTGCTTAAGGAGAAGCTGCACTGTAATACATCAAATTCTTTAGATCCTAGGTTTAAGCGGGTTTTAAATGCCATGTTAATGTGTTTTTGTAATTGAAGATAGTTTTTTGATAAGGAAATGTCAAGTAGCTGTTGTGGGTGTCAAGAAGTAAGTATCAAGTAGCAAGTAGTAAGACAAGATCGTGGATCAGGTAGCTAGACCTTTGGCGGCTGCCTATTCGCTTTCAACTTTCCACTTTGAACTTTCACTTTCCAGACTTTCCACTTAGTTAAGCTTTCGGCCAGTCGTTAAGATGCTCTGCATTTCCTAATTTAAGCTTCCTAGCAGAGATCTGAAATTTAAGCGTCATGGGGTAATCACCCACAATGTTTATTCCTTCCGAATATTTAACAATGTAGCCATCTTCAAAGTTTACTTCTTTCATTTTGGCATCTTCCTCTGTTTTTTTAATCAGGAGGGTTCCGGCAAGTGGTTTGTACTGATTGTTAACCATCGCTTCGATTATGGAGGTATCCGATGTAGATTCGATCTCAATGTCGATGGTACCGCCGTAAACTCCGGAAGAAGGCCTTCCTTTAGCATCTACATCACGGTTTAATGCATAGGCGCAATGGAGTACATCGTACTCCTTGCCTGAAAAATTTAATCTAGCTTTGAAAGCCATAGTTTTAAAATTTAAAGGTAAAAAATTAGATATTGCAGCGTCCGCTGCGGTATTTAATTACCAAATATCAAGCCAATTACCATAAGTATAATAGATGGTTAATGAGTAATGATTGTAAATATTGTACGACTTTTTAGATAAAATTTGTTTAAATGACTTTTGGAAGCACTTTTAATTCTAACCGCTAAATTGGATTAATGTGGAAAAAAAATAGTGTATGATTTGTTTTACACGCATAGGTTGTAAGTTGCCGGGTAGTATTTGAACAAACTGTAACTTTTTGCAACAGTTATTGCAATGAGTAACATCTCCTAAAGTTAACATTAATCCAATCAGCAGGGTGTTGTTTTCAAAATTCTTCACATCCCGGGTTCTCATGTATGCAATTTATTTTTCATAGAACCGGGCCAGGTCAAAGCCCATCTCTTTTGCAAGTTCATAATAGCTTTTTTCAGGATTGAGATTGAGGTCTGCATAGACTTTATTTCTCAATTCCTGGTTATATAGCAGGTCTCGATCGGTAAGATATACAGGATACCTAATGTCAGCGGGGATGAAATCCGGTTTGTTTTGAAAATGAAGACTGGCGTTGGCTATGGTTAGCGGAACATTCATGTTACTTTTAAACCCTATTTGTTCGGCTGATTCTTTGGAAATACCAGTAGGAATAGCAAGTTCACCTCGACATAATCTCACCTGGTTACTGCCATAATTCAATTGCTCAGGAAAATTTATCTTAGTATAATCCACGGGTTCATTTTGGATGATGCCCCATTCCAAAACATTGTTTTTTGAATCTATACTTCTAGTGAATGCATGCGGTATTAGTGTGGTTTTGGTATTAGGTGTGTCAATGTTGTCATAAACCCCCTCGTACATTTCAACCAGTTGGCAGTTGTTGTAGAACATTCTTAAATAAGGGAAATAGTTGTTAGACAATTTGCCTACATCCACCACTTTGTGATATTGTTTATCTACATCAAACAGAATTCTTCCGAAAACATATTTGTCGAGATCTTTCAACTTTAAATAGAAGATATCGCCTGCCCTGGCTTTGTTTTTCATGTGGCGTGTGCGTGGTTTAGGGTTTATTATAGGTGTTTTTCTAATGCCTCTTCCAATAAGTATTTAACCTGAAACTGATTAATACCTGGTACTCCTTTAATTTTTATTCCAATCTGGTGATAGCCATGGATTTTTTGGACGATCAGGATCGGTATCGTTACTGCCTGTGTCTGGGAAAATATCTAAAGGCAAATCACGATCAATTCGTATCAATGATTCGTATTCGCCAAAGTTCGGGTAAGACTCGTATAGACCCGTCACATCAAATTTCCGGTTGCTTTCGTAATCTTCGAACTTTTCATTCTTATCGTCATATTTTCTGTAATTGATTTTTCCCTCCTCATCAAATACAAAATGGATTCTGTAATCTTCCTTATCCCCACTTTCAGTAGTAAAATGATAGTACCAGATTTCCTGGAGAAAGAGTGTTCGATCTTCTCTTACTTCATGAAAGAGATAGCTGAGATATTTACGGCCAGCATAATCGAGAAAATTTATACCAATGTGTTTATTTTTAGGGACAACAGTTACATAACAAAAAGGATATGCATCATTATCGTTTTCTAATGCACAGAACTCATACCCGAGATGTTTACTATGGTTGTCTTTTGCAACATCCAGAGCACTCAGCGCTCCACTTTCAATCTTTTTTTTAAGTTTAGTCCCATTCCATAGGTCCCATTTCCCAACGGTGGCTTTTTCTGTATTTATCTTTTTGTTTACATCCCAATAGTTTAGGTATTTAATCAACTTCATCATTTAAAATGGATTTAAAATTTTACCGGTAATATCTCTTATTTGTACAAAGTTATCTGTTGCATGCTCTAAAACCTCTTTTGATATTTCCCCTGCCTGTTTTGGCACTTCTAGTATCATGTTTCCGGACAATTCTTTTCCCCCTTTTGCAATAGCATCTGCGTTTCTTGCAGTTTCTTTTATAGCAGTACCCGGAGGGTATTTTGAAACCAATTCGTCAATATACTTTTTAGCCGTTTCTTCTGTTACGTTTGCTAATTGTGTAAATTTTCTTGATACAATTTCTTTACCGGGAATATAACTGTCAAGTCTTTTTCCCGATTCCAGGACAACTTCATTAAAG
The DNA here is from genome assembly GCF_965279535.1 of Pedobacter sp. Lineage (NCBI taxonomy): Bacteria > Pseudomonadati > Bacteroidota > Sphingobacteriia > Sphingobacteriales > Sphingobacteriaceae > Pedobacter > Pedobacter sp. The sequence continues at coordinate 2,937,979 of NZ_OZ257244.1, read as the reverse complement.
CCTCCCATTCTTTTGTAAAATCCTTCCCGTATAAAATTGAAATAATTTCCTTTATACATTCTGGCCAGCCAATCCGGAAGGTGTTTTATCTGGCTTAAGCAAGGTCTTGCATTATGCACTAACCATGCCAATATTCCTACAAAGTAGGTATGCCAGCCAGCTACTTCAAAATTAAAAACTTTACGCTTTTCATAAGAAAATTCATGCTTTTTAATAGACTGCCAATCTCCATCTTTAGTGCGCAACTCATCGGTTTCTGTAAGATCAGCAGCATCTTTCCAGCCGTTCCGCGTATAGAAGGGGTGTTCGGCTGTAGTCTCAATTGTTTCCCCTTCAAGGGTAATTTCTACTGTTGCATCAACTTCCCGCTGCATTGTGGCGGTTACTGTTTTAAGTTCTACCAAGCCGCTTTCTTCGTCCCAGGCCCAAACCTCATCACCAACATTAATATCTTCGATATTTTTCTGTCCGGAAGCCGTATGCACAGGCGTCCCTGCCGGAAAACAGGCAAAAACGCAAACCTTCATAGTTGCTTTCGCAATATCATCAACATGTTTGGCCAAGCCTTTGGCCAGGGCTTTTGCACCTTGTTTGGTGAGTACTTTGCCTGCGCTTTTCAGGGCTGCTTTACCCGCAACTTTTAACCCTGCTTTTAACCCTCCTTTTGCTGCCGTAGAAGCCGCTGTAGTTGCACCGAAGCTTACTACACCTGCAACATCCATGGCCAGAAAGCCAACGTTTGCGGCCGCCATCCACCAATCGCCTTTGGCAGCAGAACGTACAATGCCGATTACACTACCTACTACGGGTATGAGTTCGGCAGTATCCCACCAGCCCCAGCCTTCATCTTCTTCTTGTTCCTCGCTGTGCTCATCGGTCATGTTTGCCAAATCTTCCTCACTAACAGGGATTTGGCCGCTGGTCATAAACTCAATTTTGCCGCCAATGCTACAAGGTAATGTAGATTTAAAGAGCAGCGTTTCCTGACCCTTAATTTTTACTTTGTAGGTATCTGTCCAATCTACCGGTGCGGGTGCACAGGCAGATCCGGTTACACTGCAAACGCCAAAAGAGGGAATATTGGCGAGGGGAATTTTATCGGCCTTAGTACAGGCCATACAGCCGTTAATTTTAACATTCTGATTAGCCAGTCCCTTAAAAAAATTAGGGGCAGCGCCTTTATCACAATGACAAACAGCCTTGTCCACAATATATTCTAATTCGTCAGGCATAATTTTTTAGGTTATATCAGTATCATTAGAATTAATTCTTATTGTAGCAGTTCCGCTCATTTTTACATCTGCACCATCAATTTTAGTTTCGGTACTGCCTTTAAATGAGGCTGCAGCGCTTGTGCTTTCAATGTTTACATCCGTTTTACCGGTTATGGCTACACCCATCGTAGTTGCATCCAGGGTAATTCCTTCTGTATCGGCAGTTGCTGCAATGGTTTTCTTGGCGCTAATGGCAATTGTTCCTTCTCCGCCTCCTTTTTCGCCGGGTTGTGCATTAATGGCAATGCTATTGCTGGCATTTACAATAAAATCGGTGGTGTTGATGGTGAATTTGTTCGGTGCATCGAGCGTAACCTCGCCGTTACCGTGCATGGTTAACACATTTCCACTCGGATCTTTCACATTGATGCTGCCATTGCTATCATCCATGATGATGGTATTGCCGCTTCGGGTAGTGAGCGATTTGGTTTTATTGGTATCACCCCCACCGGAACCGATTTTGCCATGATAAACACTGCCCAGCACAATAGGGCGGGCAATATTACCTTCTTCGAAAGCAATAACCACCTGGTCTCCTTTTTCGGGTACAAAAGCAAAGCCCCTGTTTTTACTCACTTTATCCGAGCTACCGGCATCTGGTGTAATTACCCTCAGCCATTCGGTCACATCATTGGTTTGGCATTCCCATTTGAACTTAACCTTTATGCGGCCCTGTCCCTGCGGATCGGCATTGTCTATCACATCTGCCAGCTGCATATCTGGATAAGGTTTTTCAAAGTTTTTTACCTTTAAACGTTCTGTGCTGGAAACTAAACCTTCAAAGGTATTGTGGTATTTTCCGGTTCCATCCACATGATGATTGATCGTGGTGATGAGGAACTTGCCCAAACTTTCGGTGTTAAAGGCGAGTTCTTGTCTCAGGCTCATGGTAATTTCTGCAATTCCACCAATGCTGAGTTCGGCATTATCGCCGCTGCCGTTTACTTTGAGCAACTCGCTGATGTTGGCTTTCTCTTCATTTTCTACATGGCTTTTAATATCGCTGTTGTTATCTACCCGAATTAAGGAAGGTTGATTAAAAGTTTTGCTGAAAATGGTGTTGGAGGCCTGAATGGCATGAGACAAATCGGGATTTCCATCGGCTTTACCGGTGCTTTCGCTATGCAGCATTTCATCCTGCTTAGGATTGTACGAAAAGCGCTTGTATTTAATTGGGGAAACCTCCATGGCATATTGCAGATTATGCACATCTCTGCCATAAAAAAGTGCCACTTCTTTCTGTTCGTCGGGTTTACCAAAATGGAGTTGCTTACCATCGTAGAAAAACCACTCGTGGTATTCTCCGGACAGCCGGTTAAGAAAATCGAAATCGCTTTCCCGGTATTGGATCAGGTAATCGATAGGTGATTTTCTCGCTGCATTGGTTACAATAGTCAGGTCGTTGGCGGGCGTGTCTTTGGTAGCCAGTTTAACAATGGTGTTGAGATCTTTAGCCAGGTATGAGCCTAAATCAGGGCCACGATCGATTAAAATAGTAGGACTGTAGCCACTAACAATCAAAATACCATGGTAGCCATGGCTTTGTGCCAGCTCTACTTTAGTAACTAAACCGGCAAATTCCTGAAGCTTATCGCCAGCATGGCCGAATGAGGCGGTTAAGGTTTTGCCTACAAAATCACGACTGTCATTTAAGCTGATTAATCCGGGTAAGCCCATTTGATCGTGATTGAAACGAAGCTCGAAATAGTGATGGTTGTTGAATTCTTGCTGAAGGGTAAAGGAGGCAAAATGCGTAATGGCTTTGTCTTCAATATTTATTTCGGTGATTAACTTTTTTTCCATAGGATATATCAATCTTTATCACAATAATTCCCGAAAACTGCTTTTGAAATTGGGTTGGTTTATTGCTCCAAATTCCTGGATTTTTAGGGCTCGTTGCGGATAGAATAAGTTAAAACAATTAATCAGTGACGCTACTTTTTAAAGGTAGATGCCTTGCCTGCTACAGGGCATGCATTTGCGATCATTAAACCACTAATGATTTTATGGGTGTTATAGTGGAGATGTTTGAGCATAAGCATTACTTTAAAAAATCTGGCTTAGCCAATGGTTTGGTGATTAACGTTTGATGCTTTTTCAAACCAAAAAGCGACTGACACGAGCCAGCCGCTTTTCTATTTAATTATGAATTATTATGCTTTTGGCCAATCGTTTTCATGATCGGCGTTGCCGAGTTTAAGTTTTCGTGCCGATACTACAAAGCTCAGTGTCATCGGGGTATTGTCGTTTACCGCAATGCCTTCATTATATTGGATGATATATCCATCTTCAAAAGATAGTTCTTTCATTTTTGCATCTTCTTCTCCTTTTTTGAAGACGATGGTTCCTGAAAGGGGTTTGTACTGGTTATTAACCATCGATTCTATTACTGATGTATCTTCAGTTGATTCGATTTCGATGTGGATGGTTCCACCATATACTCCAGATGACGGACGGCCTTTGGCGTCAACATCTCTGCTTAAAGAAAAGTTGCACTGTAATACATCAAATTCTTTTGATCCTAAGTTTAAACGGGTTTTAAATGCCATGATAATGTTTTTTTAATGTGAAAGAAATGTTTTTTGGAAAGGAAGTTTCGGGCACAGCGTATAAAGTATTAAGAATGTAGCTAACGCGCATTTGCTTTTAGCTTTAATACCCAACTTTAAACGTTGAACAATCTACTTCGAACTAATTAAGCTTTCGGCCAGTCGTTCAGGTGTTCCGCGTTTCCGAGTTTTAATTTTCTCGCTGAGATCTGGAATTTGAGCGTCATGGGATGATCGCCAACAATGTTAATCCCTTCGGAATATTTAACAATGTAGCCGTCTTCGAAGTCGACTTCTTTCATTTTGGCATCTTCTTCAGATTTTTTGATCAGAAGGGTACCCGTAATAGGTTTGTACTGGTTGTTTACCATCGCCTCGATAATTGAGGTGTCCTCGGTTGATTCGATCTCAATGTCGATGGTTCCGCCGTAAACTCCGGAAGAGGGTCTTCCTTTAGCGTCTACATCACGGTTTAACGCATAGGCACAATGAAGCACATCGTACTCCTTGCCTGAAAAATTTAATCTAGCTTTGAAAGCCATAGTTTTAAAATTTAAAGGTTATAAAAAAAATTGATTGTGCAGTCTCCGCTGCTGTCTAAATATAACCAATTATCAGGCCATTTATTGTTTTGTAAGCTTGGTAATGTGCTGGTAATGACGATCTAAGCCTTTGTGTTTTGCCTGGTAAAACAGCGTAGGATTATTCCAAACTCAGTTTTTCGGACAGAATAAAAATTAAATTTTATGAAATTTTTTCGTGTATTATTTATTTTACAATTGCCATCTTAAAACATTGGGGAATAATAGGGCAATGTGTAGCAAAATGCTACAGTTGTTGTATGGAAATGTAGATACTCAGTGTTAAATTAATTGTGATCCAAACTTCTCCATCTTAGCCAGCCATTTTTGGCTGTAATGATTTTCCAGTGAATGTAGTTCGCCTATGGTATTGGTAAGCACCGGGTTGACCCTGCATTTTTCGAAAACAGGTTTTTTGATGGATAAATAGGTTGTTTTTTTATTGGCCTTCCACTCCTTGAAAGTGGCTTCATCTAAAATGGAAACAATCCGGGCAGACCGGCCACTGAAATTGTTATCAATATTGGGTTGTTTGGTACTAAAAATTTGGTCGGGTAAAAAAAGGCGGTCGAAAAAACCTTTGATTTTTGCAGGTATATGATCTACGTAAACCGGGCAAAAAAGTACCATGTGGTTGCACTGTCTGATTGCACCTAAAGCCTTCTGTAAATCAGGTTCGAGCTCTGCTATCTGTCTGTTGTTGAATAGCTTGTTGGGGTTGAAGATCAGGTCGGGGATAGACAGTTCTCTCACAGCAGCACCTGCGCTTTCTGCACCTTTTCTGTAGGCATTAATCAGGAAATCTGTAGACGCGGTTTTTTCAATATCCCCATTCAGGATAAGTACTTGCTTCATTTGTTATAATTAATCTGATCCTGGCCGATGCGTTACAAAATTATAAAGAATTTGTTAAGTCCAATCAATATGCCATAAAAAAACCCGGCACTTTTGGCCAGGTTCTTATTTTCAGATTTAAAAAAGCTTATTGCTGGTTGTATTCTGTATTCCATGTAGTATGCTCATCTTCACCTTTGTGCCCATCTAATTTTACGACGAAACTTTTTGCAGGGAAGTAAGGAGTGATGTGGATATCTAAATGAATTCTATCTTTTTGTTGTTCATCGCGCTCAAAACGCATGATTTTGAATCTTTCGATCAAGCGTTCAGGACCTTGAATGCCATCTAAGAATTTAACGATTTGCCCGCGTAAATCCTGTTCAGTTTTTGAAGTCCAGTTTTCGAACGCCCTTCTGTTTAGGAAATCAAAAAGTACTTTGGTAATGTAGTCGAAAACACGAACAACCGAATAAGTTTGTAAACCGATGTTATCTCCATTGAACAGGGTTTTAGCCGAGAAAGCCATCACTTTTCCGTATTCATTAACCATAGGTACCAAACCTACACGTTCCAGGTGCGATATTTCACTTTTCTTTAAATCGAACTTAACCCCATCAACCTCATTAATGGCACCATGTTTTTTACCTGCAGTTACCTGCGACATCAGTGTGTAGTACATTTTACCGGCCAGGGCCGCAGATCCGGGAACAGTTAAATCATCTTCTTCACCTACTTCTGCAACCTTGCCACGGCCTACCAACCAGTTACAGGTCATGATAACGTTTGAACGGAATGCATCACCTCCGGTAAAGTTAGCTGCAGTAAACAGGTCTAAAACATCATCAGGTTGGTCTAAATCGGCAAAGTCTGTTACCAGCATGGCTTTATTGTTGTGTGCAATTTTGGCCCAACGTTCCAGAACTTTGTTAGATCCCATGTAGCCGGGAACAACCATAAGCGAATAGTTTTTACGCAGATCTAAACGATCATAGTTTTGTTTCATTTCATCGTCTACGTACTCGATAAATCGTGGGTTATCGAGGTCTTTGATCTGATCCATTGAGGCATTCAAAAGCACTACATTTTTCAATTTATCCGATTCGGTATTCTTATAAAATAAGTGCACCGAACGGTAGGCCTGCTCTAATTCACGGGTGCTTTCAAGCGCTGTTGCGATATTTTTATTTAGGTTTTCTTCTGCTGCGGCTAATTTTTGAGTACTTTTTTCCACCATATCTGCTACAGAATTAGAAGATTCAAGTACATCTATCCACAATTGGATTTTCTTTTTGAGTTCTTCGCGCTCTTTTTTCTTTTCATCACCAGTTAAGAAAATTTGCTTCCTTGCTTTTCTTTCAGGATTAAGGTTTTGAAGCCCATCTACGGTAGCTTCTAATAAATCGAAACCGCCTACGCGCGCTAACTTTTCCAGGTTATCTTTTAATGCGGTTTTCTCTATGGTTTTTAGTTCAGCGCTTTTAAAGCCGGCCTGAGCATTATTTTGATCTGTTTGTAATTCTTGAGGATTTGACATCATGAGGGAGATTAGGGTCGTTAATTATTTGTTTTGCTCTAGTTCATCAACAAAGTTCTTTAATGCACTGATGAATGCACTTTTCGTTTCTTCGTCATCTAGTGTGGCTTTGAGAGTTTTGTTAGATTTTAACTGTTTAATCACATTTAAAGACATCTCTCTTTCAATGTTTACATCATTGAGGTACTGGCTTTGGTTGATGATGCTTTTTACGCCGAAATCGCCCAGGTCCTGGAAGTTTAAAGTTTCACTTACCGGCGAACCATCTTGTTTTTCGAAGGCTACTCTTACACTTGGTTTGTAGTGCTCGAAAACTTCTTTAACGGTTTTTAAGCCTTCTACTTTTTCTGGCTTTATAGGTTCGTTATCGGTTAATTTCTGTACAAAAAGGGTTTTGTTGTGGGCAATCTCAGCGAAAGCTTCTGAAGTATCAATCTTCCGCTCATTACCACCAATTTCATAATTAAACATAGTATGTAGATTTAAGGTTTACTAATAAGTTTTTTATAATGATATAGTACTTAACGTTTTAATTCAAATTTTGTTCCAAGGCTATCTGCTCCGGGTGTTTGATTTCCCATGCCAGCTCATCTGCTGCGGGATCTTTACTTACTTTAATGGTTGATCCTTTTTTAAGCGCTCCAGAGATGATATATTTTGAAATTGGCCTGCGCAGTAAATTGCGGATGACCGCCGATAGTTGTCTTGCACCATATTTGGGTGTAAAACCATCCAGGGCAATCATTTTTTTAGCCTCCTCTTCTATTTCAAAAGCTATTCCTTGTTTATGCAGCGATTCGATTAAACTTTTCAATTGAATTTCGAAGATGCGCACCACATTTTCCTGGCTAATAGGCGCAAAAGGAACAATTTCGGAGATGCGGGCTAAAAATTCTGGTCTGAAATGACCGGCCATTACTTCCATCAACTGGTTTGAGGCAGGGATAATGCCTTTATCTATTTGTGCTGCAATCCATTCACTACCAATGTTAGAGGTAAATAAAATGAGTGAGTTGCTAAAATCACCCTCTTTGCCCAGGCGATCGTGCATATGTCCCTCATCTAGAATTTGCAGGAAGGTATCAAACACGGAAGGGTGCGCTTTCTCAATCTCATCAAACAGTAAAACAGAATAAGGTTGTTGCCTGATCTTATTCACCAGCAGGCCACCTTCTTCATAGCCCACATATCCCGGAGGAGCACCATAAAGTAAAGCGGCACTATGCTCTTCTTTAAACTCCGACATGTCAAAGCGGATCATAGCTTTTTCATCATTGAACAAGAATTCGGCAATGGACTTTGCCAGCTCTGTTTTTCCGGTCCCGGTAGGGCCAAGTAAGAAAAAGGAGCCAATGGGCTGGCCTTTTTTATTGAGGCCACTTCGCGATTCAAGAATTGCATCCGAGACAGCTTTTAAAGCCTGATCCTGGCCTACAACTCTTTTCTTTAAATACTGCTCCATATTCAGCAGCTTTTCTTTTTCACCTGCCTGAAGTTTCCCCATTGGGATACCTGTTTTGTAAGAAACTACCGAAGCGATATCCTGCTTCGTAATTCTGTCGCTCTTTTCGCCGGCAAATTGTTTCAAGTCGGTTAGGCTCCTTTGAAGATAGGTTTCATATTCTTCTGCGGTTTCAAAGGTGTCTGTTTGTGTTTCATCGGTTAAACGGCCCAATAACACGGGGCTGAGTTTGTTTTGCAAGAGGGAATACAGCCATTTGTAATCTGCAAATTTCTCTTGTTCTGATAACGCTGGGTTGGCGCTTATCTGAGCCAATTCTGTTTCAAGTCCCTCTATCACCTTATCAGAAGTATCATTCATCATTTTCATGGCCGCCATGGTTCTATCCAGAAGATCAAAGGCCGAATCGGGCAATCTTCTGTCTTTCATGTACCTTTTGGCTAATCTCACGCAGTCGGTAAGGGCATCTTTATCTATCTGAAGTACGTGATGTTCTTCATATTTAACGGCCAGTTTTTGCAGCATTTTGATGGTGCTTTCTTCATTGGGCTCGGTGATCTGAAGAACTTCAAAACGGCGGCTAAAAGCTTGTTCTGGCTCAATAATTTTTCGGTACTCGTCAATAGTGGTAGCCCCGATTACGGTGATTTCTCCCCTTGCCAGTTCGGGTTTCAGCAAATTGCCTATTCCAGCGCCTACAGGTCCTTTACTATCTAATAGCGTGTGGATTTCATCAATAAAAAGCACCGCTTTTTCAAATTGTTTAATCTCTTTAATGATGTTTTTTAATCGGTCTTCTATCTCACCTTTATAGGACGCACCTGCTATTAAGGCGCCTAAATCCAATTCAAAAAGCTGGATGGCCTTGAGGCTTTCGGGCACATTTTGGTCAACCAGATCCAAGGCAAATCCATCAATCAGGGCTGTTTTACCTACTCCGGCATCGCCGGTTAAAATCACATTGGGTTTGGTTCTTCTGCACAAGATTTCCATCATCATACGGGTTTCCTTTTCCCGTCCAATAATCGGATCTGTTTTGCCCTCGCGCACCAATTGCAAGCGGTCTATACAATATTTGAATAAAGCGTTACTGGTGCTCCTGGATTCGGGGTTTGCCGCCGCCGGGCCAGCTGAAACTGCGCGGTTTATCTCTTCATCTTTTACGTACAGATCTAAAATTTCACGCTCCTTTATCGGAAAAGACTTTAGCTGATCGGCCTGAAAACCTACCCCGGGCTTTGCCAGGGCAGTTAATACACAAACCGGTGTAACCAGATCGAGGCCTAATTTTATTCTCACATGATCTGCCTCTTCTAAAATCAGGGCAATTTCCGGAGCACCATTTACAGTATCACTAAAGCTGGAAGATTTATCCAGTTCATCTATCCGCACTTCTGCCCATTCGCTAATGTATTCCTCATCTTTTCCAATGGAAGTTAGAAAGGCCCGCAGGCCCACTTCTTTATGCATCAGACCCTTTAGTAAGTGAGCAGCAGTAAAAGTAGCATTCCGGTATTCTTTGGCCAGCGACTGGGCAATGTGGATTGCGGTTTTTACCGATTCGCTTAGATTTGTAATCGCCATAATCCTTAATTGGTTTTAGACGTTGCCGCCTGGTTAAAATTATTTTCAGTGATGTAGTAATAAGTCTTTCCGTTCGATAAGAATTGCTGCTCAATCTGTGTTGCGCGTTTAATTTGTTGCACCGATTGGCTAAGTAGCTTAACATAAGCTTCAAATTGCTCTAATGGCATTTTTGAAGTGTTTTTCAGGTCGGCAACGGTATATTGTGCAAGCATCTCATTATTAACCGGAAGGCCGGTTACCAGTTTGATGTAATTGGCCAGTGTCATCGATTTTACCTCCCCAGATGAGACATTTAAACCGAGAAGCTGCTTAGGCATTTTGGTATAGTTTTTAACCAGCTTACTTCTGAAGGAGGACTGGTCTTGCTGTAGGTTTTCTCCCAACATGATAGAGAATACATCAACAATTTGTTTGTATTCCATATTGTTCAGCACAATTGCATATTGCAGAGCATTGCGGTTATTTTTAACCACATCGCCAGCCAGATTCGCAGTTGTATAATACTTAAAAGCATTATGAGGCATATGGTCGGCAACATCCTCAGCAACAGGTTGTGGTAAACGGCTTTCTACACCAGCAGATAAGTTTTTACGGGAAATTCCGGTCAGTCTGAAAGCACTGTCTAAAGAACTGATCTGGGTATAAATATCCATACCCGTTTGTTTTACAAAACGGCGTAGCGCAATGGTCATACTCTGATTTGAATTCACTGTACCTTTGGTTGGGAACACCACGCCTCCTTGTATTAAGCTATTGGCAGGGTAGTCCAGATAGTAAGAAATTGAGTCTTGTAAGCTGGTGTTGTAAGGCTGGAAATTCTTTAATCCCTCGCCTTTTACCATGGTATTTTTACGGTATTCAGCAGAGCGGATGGCAGATTCTGATACCAATTTGCGCGATTGGATAACGAAGTTGTTAAATGATTGATCGAAATCACTATATACCTGTAAGGCTAATATCCGGGCATCTGCAAGGGCAATCTGTTCACTTAATTCATTGATAAGGTAGTTGTTGGTTCCTCCAATATTGCCTGTACTTCCCACTAAAATGATCAGGTTAGTTTCATTCTTTTTGGTTTTAAACAGGTTTAACCCGGCTGTTATGGAAGCAAAAATTGGCTGATCAGTAATTTCGCCATTGCATTTGTCGGTATTTTTTGCCTGATTGCCTAGAAAAGTCATCAGCTCGCGGTAATCATTTTGAATGGGTTTTACAAAAATGCCCGGAACCGAGCAACCCCCATTGCCGCGGTAAACTACTCCACCGTAACTCACTTGCGTTCCTTTGCCAAAATCGTTTAGAATACGCTCAAATGAAGAAATGGTATTGGTCATTCCGGCAAAATATTTGGTCATGGCACTACCCCCATCAACAATGAATACAACATTAACCTTATTCTTGTTTTTGCGCAGATTTAAGTAATCCTGATAAGAAAGAGCCGAGCCGTTAATGGTGAGGAGTTTATTGTCTTTTTTGTTGTAAACATCTTCTGCAATGCCAATGGCATATGTTCCATCATTATCGGCAATTACAGGCGTACTGCGCAGGATGATGTTTTCACGTTGCAGAAGGGGATCTAAAACAAAATTTCCAGCACCACTCAGGCCTTTTTTTAAGGCCAAAGTGGTAGTGTCATCCTGATCAAAGTTCCCGGGTTTTGTGGCAGTAATATATAATCTGTCGCCCCAGTTATGTATCGCATCTGCCGAAACCCAGCCATAAATACTTTTTAATGCGGTGTCTGCAACCAGCTGGTCATCTGCGCCAATGAGGTATTTCTTGCCATCTTCCGATTTTTTAAAAATGTAAGCAATTTCGTGCAGGCGTATTTTAGTTCTGCGGTCTTTTAACTCGGGTGTGTTGTAAACCAGGATTGAATCGGTTGTGTCGTAATAAAATTTAGGCTCGGTTAAAGGATTTTTTCCATTAATAATGCCAATCGCTTTCTCGGCATAACCTGTTTTCTGGTTGGAGAAAGCCCTTTGCCAGAGCAGGAGTTTTGATTTAGGAATCCAGCCATAGCTGATGGCACTTTTTTTATCGTTAATTTTTCTTCCCCTGATCATACCTGCTTTATACTTGATCAGTTTTAAATAGCCATTTTCTTCTTTCGATACATAGAAAGGCTCCATGAAGTTGAGCTTTTTCATGATGAGGCTTCCGCCCGGAGCGGTGGTTGTGTAATTGTCGTCCCGATCAGAGAATACAATCCAGGGTAAACTGCTGCTGCTGGTATTTTCGTTTACATTTATAGCTTCGGAGGGCTTTTCGTAAGCCTTGGGCATGTACTTAACCTTTTTTCCGAAAGATGCCGGCGATTGTGCCTGCGCATAGAATAAGGTTAATAACAAAAGCGAGAGTGCATAATATTTTTTCATAGGGTAGGTAACTAAGCTTTTAACTTATAGGATGATTCTGTAGATCTTAATTGGGTTTGGTTGCCGATTCTGTTGTAGCCGCCTGTGCTGGTTGGGCCGGCTGGGCCGTTGCCGAATGTTGTTTGATATTAACTAAACTCGCGCATGATGAGTTAGGTTTGATGGTCAACTGAGCCTCATCTATCGCAATTTCTCCGCCAAATGTTAAGCCCATACAATAGGAATAAATATCGGTTTGCTTTTTCTTGCCATTCATTTCTACGTTTACAGTAACCTTCTCGTTGCTGCACATGTATTTGTTAATGAGGTAATAATAGTTAGCGTTGAAATCTGCGCCATTGGCGATTGCCTGTAAACGGGCCCGAATATCGTCGATAGTTTTACGTTCCCCATCCCCAGGGGCTACCAGGTCCTGTACAATTTCTGCGTTCGGATCGGTAATGAAAATGGTGTGGTAAACAGGGCGCGGACTTTTATCAGTTCTCAGGCGAACAATATATTTACCAGGTGCCCTATAGGTGTAGAGAGCTGTTTTTCCCTTAACATCAACTCTGCCGGTTTCGCCGAATGACCATTCGAAATTTTTCCCTTCACCATCGCCTTCTAAGCGCACTTCTTCATTTACTACGCCTGCAGTTGGGCCACTGATGGTTAGCACACTGTCTATTACAGTTTTAATGGTATCTCTTACATTCACAGGAAATTGTTCCTTCAACTCTCCATCTACGGTTAAACGGACAATGTATGACCCTGGTTTATTGTAATGATAAGAGCCGTTTTGTGTGGTAGCTTTTTCGCCGTTTCCGAATTCCCAAAGCCATTTAGATGCCTTGCTGGTATTGTCTGTGAAAACTAAATCTTCATTAAGGTAAATCTCATCTTTAAGAATCCGGGCATCAATGGCTCTTTTTTCGAATAAGGAACTCTTAAATAAGAAAATTAGTCCGGTAAGGAGTAGTACGGCTAAAAGGATGTACAAAATAACATAGCCCTGAGAATTGGAATTTACTTGTTTGGTGTTTGTATCTGTCATGGGGTAGCGTTTTTTATAGGTTGATTTATTTTTTATTGCCCTGCAGACATGGTTTGTTGAAGCTGTCTGCGGGAAATGACACAATCATCGAGATTTCTTTTCAGGCCTTCTATATCTCTGAGATTGCCTTTCATTTCCTGCTTATCAAAAAACAGAATGTCATAGAGCTGGGAAGTTTGAATAAATGTTTTGTATCGAATATCAGAAGCCCTTCTTTCGTAAGCTGCTTTGATGGAATTTAGTGAGTTCTGAATATCACTCCTTAAAAAAACAGCCTGAACATTGGGATCAAAGCGCACAATCTGTTTATAGGTACTGTCAATGGTTGGCATGGTTTCCTTTACCATATCCTCAAAGGCCTGGTTTTCACCTATTTTTATTTCGAGATCTTTTTTCGAGATTTCATAGCGGGATTTGGCGCTATAAAAGATTCCGAAGCTGAGTAAGCCTACAGTGAAAAGAAACAGCGCCATAAAGAATAAAAATTGTTCTCTTCTTTCTTTTAAACTTAGTTTTATCATAGCGGTACGTTAACGGCCATATCGGCCACTTCTAATTCTTGATGCTGCGGTTCGGTTGGCTTTAAGACAGTTTTCAAGCTGATCTCTGTAGCTTTCTATACTGTACCTGCTGGTAAACAAAGAATCTTGCAGGTTCGCCATGGCGCCTACATTATTGTTTAGTTTCTCATAAAGATCAAAACTCAAACCAGATTCGGGCTTCTTTGCAATGAGGTCTTTGATTTTGTAGTTGGCGTTCTGAATATCTTCTAAAAGGATAGCCTGTTTGCTCAACTCATTGGCATTATAGCTTCGATATCTGGATAGTTCTTTAAATCGGAGTAAAATCAGGTCGAAATTAGTGTTGATTTCTTTTCTCAGAGCGGATAATCGCTCGGTTTCCTTAACTTTTTGATCAAGCAAGGTGTATTCCCGGTCTGATGCTGCAAAAAAAAGATAAATGCAGAAAATAGAGAAGAGACTGAGAAAAATAAAATGTAGGATAAATCTGGTATAAGACTTTTTAATTTCGAGCGCATTAATTGGTTTCATAGGGATGTTTATAGGTTATTTCACATAGTATTTATGATTAATCTTACAACACGAATAAATATTTAGCCACAAACTTTTTTCGATTAATCATGTTCTATAACAATTTTTAATTTCTGTTGTTTGATTATTAAAACGATTTTTTTTATTGATTTTAATTATACTTTTAACAAACTTTAAGCCAAAAATCACATGTCTGTAAATTTTTACCATAAGCCATTTCGATTTAACTCGTTATTTTCAGGCGCTGATCTTCAGGTAACTGACCTTGGAAAGTCGATTTCAAATCACCTGGAACTGATTATTTTTACCCGGTATGGCGAAAACAGGCACAACCATAATTTTGGTTGCGAAATTTGGGATCTCGACTTCGAACTCATCGTTAGTGAGAGCTTGTGGGAGGAAAAATTTCGTAAATCATTACTGAAGTCCATTACCGAATATGAAACACGGATTTATCAAACGGAGGTTGAAGTACGTATTGCTGAAGTTGAAAACGTATACCCTCTTCGTAAGATTACAGAGATTAAAAAAAAGGTTGATATTAGTGTTCGTGGTCTAATTAAAGCTACCGCTGAAAAATATTTTTTTAATATTGCCTTATTTCTCAGTCCACTTTCCACCTAATCGTTAACGCCCCAAATATCCTACACATGAAGCCCGTATTTTATTCATCTAAAGATGAAATTCGCAATAGAATTTTAAAAAATGCAGAAGATTTCTGGAACATAAAAGATAGTAACGAATTCGATCCTTTGGTTAAGCTAATTATTGAAGCACTCAGTAATGAGCTTTTCAATGTTTCCAATGATGTGAAGAATCTGGAGAATCGAATCTTCGACAAGATCAGCAGGATCTTAGCCCCTGGGCATTTAACATCTGCGCTCCCGGCCCATGCAATTGTTTATGCCAAACCGGTAGAAAAAGAAGAAATCCTGAGCCCCTTTACACAGTTTTATTTCAAAAAGAATATCCAGGTACCGGATGATGATAAAGGTAGAAATAAAAAGGTTGATGTTTTTTTTAGCCCGCTGCACCATGTTAAGTTGAAGAAAATAGAACTGAGTTATATTGCCACAGGACATACCATTCAGAAGATAGAACAATTAAATAAGCTTCAGCACTTTACAGCCATCGGTGCTGCCCGTCTTCCTGAAAACACACTTTACATTGGTTTAACGGGTTTGAATAACCGGATGGATCTGAATAGACTGAATTTCTTTTTCGACTGGAAAAATTATGCGGTTCCGGAAAATGCTTACGATTTATTATCGCTTAGTAAATGGGACTTTCAAGGTAACGCCATTCCGGTTTATACCGAAAGATTTATGGATGAACCTCAATCCGGTGCTCAACAAGGAGTATTTCAGCATAAACAATTGCTAAATCTGATTAAGGCTGATGTTCTCCAGTTCTACAACAATAGGTTTTTAACGTTGGGCGATCTCAATGATTTTAATATACTTGAGCAGGAGCGTTGGCCAGAAGCGTTTACTTCAGTTTTCCAGCAAGCCAATCTCAATCAGCTGGGTGAAGTCAAATGGCTTAAGGTAACTTTTCCGGCAGCCATTACAGCAGATATGCTAAGCGAGCTCCACATTGCCATTAATGCTTTTCCTGTGGTTAACAAAAAACTGAGTCAGGTAAAGCACCGCCTAAAAACGATGAACAATGTAATTCCGGTGAAGACCGAAGATTTGGAACAAATGCTGGCAGTAGAAAGCTTAAGGGATAACCGGGGGAAACGCTATAATGAAATTCCGTATACCAATGAAAATGAAAAAGGAGATGGCTCATTTTCTGTTCGTTATGGCGGTACAGAGCGTTTTGATACACGCAATGCGAAAGAGTTAATGGACTACCTTTTTGAATTGTTGCGAGATGAAAAAGCTTCGTTTTCGGCTTATGGTCCGGATTTTTTAAGCACAGTTTTAAGGAGCCTGGAGCAAAATATAGCCTTAATTGAACAAAAAAGCAGATCGGCGCTTAAAGCCATAAAAGACTTGCCAAGCTATATCATTCTGAAGCCTTTGGATGATGCAGACATTGTTTTTCTTGATATTTGGGTAACACAGGCGGAAGATGCAAATAAGATTAGCGCAGGCAACAGGCTTGCTGTTTACGATTACCAGAAACTAAATGCAGACGGTATTTTCCTGCTGACACCTACTTTGGGTGGTCGTTCTAAGCTGAACGCTACCAATAGTGTTCAAGCTTATAAATATGGGTTAACAACCGCAGACCGGGTAATTACCAAGGCCGATGTGCTCAATTTTTGTAAATATGAATTAGGCGAAAAAGCACTTTTTATTACATTGGCAAAAGGTTTGGTAATGGATGCCAAGCCAAATGCAGGTTTTGTTAGGACAACCGACATTATCGTTGAGCCGGCACCAGGCGTAAAGCTAAGCGCCCAGGAATGGGAGGAACTACTGGCTTTAACGGTTGCCAAACTTAGGCTGAGGAGCACCATGAATATTCACTATCGAATGATGCTTAAAACCTTAAATTACAGCAATGTTGACTAGTTTATAAGAAAACGGTATATCCTAGAAATACATTTTCTCCATCATCAGACAGAACGCTTTCCTGATAATCGCTGGCCGTGATGAGATCAATGTCTATTTCTGTATCCATCGGGATGAGGTAGCTGAGTGCCATGTCCAGAATTTCGCGATTCTTTTCTCCCGGCATGAAGCTTATCAAATTGTGGGGTGAGCTGGGTCCGATATTAATGCTGATGGATTCGTTTTCTGGTATAAAATCTTTACCAATAATGGTGTCTATGCCTAAAGCACTCTTTCCCAATTGCATTTGTAAGCCATCGGCAATAGGCAAAGGTTTTGGGCGTTTATGGTTAGAAATAATAGTTATAGATAAATTAAATAATGCACTTAAAACTTTAGAGGTAAAATCTATATCGTTTCTTTTTTGTTGAATTTCTGGTAAAAGGTGCATCCAGATAATGCTTTGTTCTTTGTTTAGTAAGCTGAATTCTTTCCAGCTGTATTCGAAAATCTGATTTAAGTTGCCGTAAGTTGTTTTTTTATCGAGCTGGTTTTCGTAAAGTTCTGTAATGATGCGGGCGTGGTTAAGTTCGGCATCAAAAGGACTGAAAAACAGACGGGCTTGTTTTTCTTCTTCCCTCCGTTCTCTGATATCCTTAATCATTCCTTCTTCATCCATTCCGGAACTTCCGCGGGGCGGACGGTGGAATAAACCTTCGGGCAGCATATCATAAAGTCCTTCCCGGTTAACAAGAATTCGGGTTCGATCCTGAAGGCGTTTCTCTGAAAAGTACTCAACAGTATCTTCGATTTCCTTGGCATATGCCCGCTTATCGGCTCCAATAGGGATAACCTCAATCCGGTCGGCGTCTATTACCCTTCGCTCAATTAAATCTGCAGCATGCGCAACAGCTTTATAATCAGTAAACAGCTCATTGTTAACTTGCTTTCCTTTTTTCATTTAAACTTTAAGCTTGCTTCTTTGTTATAGGTTAAATTTACATTATCGAACAAACAATGCATCAAAATCATTTCTTAAAGATACTATATTTGTAATACATCATACCTAATTCTAACAATGGACGTTCAATCATTTTTTATTCGTTATCTTCTATTTCCCTTAATTTTTCTGGTATCTACCGTGGTACTTACCATCATCAACAAAAAAAATCAGTTCTTAAACAACAAAAAACTTATTGTAAGTGTTCTGCTAACCGGAATTATTTTAGCTATTCCGGGATTTTTGGGATTTCTTAATTTCAATTTTATGCCCTGGGGATATATAATGTGCTGTATTTTCTATCTGTTAACAGGGATACTATATGTTTTTCTGCTCACTAAGTATTATGCAGGTCCGCTTATTGAGCGGAAAGTGTTCATTTTTTTTGGAACATTAGTCGCGGCTATTTTATCTCTCTACCTTTTTCAATTGGCTTTTAATTGGCTTAGCGATGTTAATTTTGGCTGGTGGGGCGCCGGTAGTATTACTTGTTTTTTTGTGCCGCTTATTTTTTGGTGGGCTTATGTCTCTTTACTTCAAATCCCATCAGAAATTTATAAGGTTTGGAAATACCCTGATACACCACTGGACATCAATATGGATCATGTAGATTTTAATAAGTTGCTGGTTTTAGAACTTGAGCTTTACAAGAAAAGTACGGATCCGGAACCTTTGAAAGTGAAGGTAAAAGCCCCGGAAAATATGAACTTTGGTATCTGGTTTCACAAATTTATAGACGACTATAACCTGAAATTTGCCAAAAACCCTGTTGAGTTCAGAGATGAGGAACACGATGGATACAGGTGGATATTTTTTATAAAAACATCTTTCTTTAAACGCAATATATTTATCGACCCGGATTTGGATATTACCCAAAATGGAATCTCTGAGAAAATGACCATCTATGCAAAAAGGGTATCTGAAAACGTTAATGTACCTAACGAGGTAGGCGAAAGCGCTATTTTTATCTAAATCTAACCTATAAAAACATTTACTATGATTAAACCGCTGAGATATAGATCGATCAACTGGATCAATGGAATGAAGCTCTCCAGCGATCATTTTACATTAAGTGATCTCTACTTGCAGGATTTTGTGAGAGATGCCGTTTCGCTACACTTAAACAATAGCAATTATGGTTTTTTGCCACCTTTTGCAGGCTATAATAGTTCTCATGATATAGAGATTATCGAGAAAGCAACTAATCACATTGAAATCCGGGTACGGTATTGCAATGCCATCACGCCAGAGGGATGTCACATCGATATACAACAGAGCGACACCATGGATAACCTGGTTCACAATCATTATTTTGGCCAGTCGGAGCCAAGAAATTATGCCATTTTATTAGTTGTCAATCCTTTTAACCGGGTGCCAGCCGGAACACCCGATCCCGAGGAGAGCCCTTTACGCTACCCTGAGTTGGCTAAAGCCTACAGCATTGTTGTTCTCCCTGAAAATGAAATTGCTGGTCAAATGCCTGATAATTATTTTTTAACAATAGGCCAGGTTTATCATGAAAATGGGCGGTTAACTATAAACAGGAGTTACATTCCTCCAAGTTCCACCATAACCAGTCATCCTGCACTGATCCGGTACTATGAAAGTTTCAGCATTTTATTGAACGAACTGCAGTTAACATCATTTAAAATTATAGATAAAACCGGGGGACGTGATAATATTACCCAACTGGGAAAAAATATCAGGATTATATCGGAAAAGATTGTAGATTTTATTGCGACCATTTTTTATGAATATCGCAATATCGCCTATAAAGAGTCACCCAATGTTTTGGTAGGTTATTTTTCGAGTCTGGCGCATATTTTTTTCACGGCAATCAAATTGATCGATCCAAAAGAGAGAGAAGAGCTCCTTAAATACTTTTATGAATGGAAGGATGTTACTCCGGGTAATTTCGAAGAGTTGTTATCCAAAACCATTGAGCTGGTGTATGATCATAAACAGATTAATCAATCCATGCTGATGGTGAATGAATTTTTAACGGTGCTTGTTGCGCTATGGAATAAATTAGCGGCACTGGAATATATCGGTCAACGGAAAGAAAACATAGTAGTAGCCGAGCAGCAGGTAGTACAACAGGTGCAGGCCAGAAAAACCTGGACCTTACTGGATTAGGATTACATTTTTTAATTAATTGCCTGTGCAGGCTATGTAGGGCCGCCATTTTACCCTTGCATTTTAGAAAAAGGTATGGCGCTTAAATTTTGATGGCTTCGCCTGTATCTGCTGCATTATAATTACATGCTGTGATGGAATGATGGAGAAGTGTGTAAGTCTTTGTGCTTTGGTGGTACTACACAACCAAAGTAGTCACTAAGGCACAAAGAACACCAGACTCTTCGCTAAAATGTGTTACCTTTAATGTAAAGCTGGTAACTACTGCTTTTTGCCATAGTTTTTAATAAAATCACCCAGCTTGTTCAACGTTTCAAAAAGTTCGATTATTTAATTGCGGCCGCAACCTCAATCGGTAAGTCAGACTCTAAAATATCAGCGCCTTGAGCGAAGGTTTCGCGGTAATGTCTGGCCCGTTCTTCTGGAGTTTGAAGTTTGTCATAGGTAGGCGCTGCGGAGATCATGCACATCACGCCTTTGGCATGCAGCAAATCAAAAAGTATTTTATTTTCAGGGGTATTTTCTGAACCAATATAAGCAATCATGCTCGACCAGGGAATGCCGGCAGCTTCATACTCCTCAAAAGCTTTTTGAGTTTTAACAAAGGCAGAAAACATCACCCTGGTATTTTGCTGATAATAAAATTTGGCCTGTTTGGCATTGTGTACGGTAATCATAATCACTTCATTTTGGCATTCTCGAAGGATTTTAGCAGTCATCTCCATGGGTACATCCTTTTTATCGAGATTCACAACGGTTTTACCTTTACTCCAGTTGATTACTTCTTTAAGTGTGGGTATTTTATAACTGGTTATCTGCCCTTCAGGATCTTTCAATCTCAATTGCTGCAGTTCTGCATAGGTATAATCAGATACCTTTCCGGTGCCGGTAGTGGTTCGGTCCAATGTGGCATCATGCATCAATACGGCTATACTGTCTTTGGTTAACCGGGGATCGATTTCAAAAAAAGCAGGCGTATATTTAAGCGTATTTTCGAAAGTAGCAATACAGTTTTCAGGAAAGCCTTTAATGGTTCCGCCACGATGGCCACTGATAACGGGCGTGCTTTTACCTTTATACCTGAAAAACTCCTTTAAGTCTTTAACGTCTTTAAGCTGTAGGGTTTTTAATTGCTGGGCAGTGGCATGTTGATTAAACAACAATAAACTAATTGCAAAAAACAGGGCGAAGCTGGTATTTTTTAGAATCTTCATATCAGATGTGATGTAAATGAGCAGACTAAATTAAGCATTGATTATTAAGAAAATATTAAGGTTAAAAAGGTTGAATGATAGCATCATTTAACTTCCATTAACTACACTAAAACCTTTACTGCTACCAGTGACATCTCTTTTTCTTTACCTCGTAATTTAATACTGCCTAGTGGTTCGGTACTGTAATTTTGACTCAGATGAAGTTCATCCATTAAATCTAGAGATACAATTACCTCTTGCTGAAATTCTTTGCACATTCCCTGAATTCTTGAAGTGGTATTGAGCACATCGCCTGAGTAGGTAATATCTCGTTTAATGATGCCCACTTCTCCAGCAATTACTTTTCCGCAGTGTATCCCCGCTTTAAATTCAGGCTTAATGTGGTAACGATCAAAATATTTTGTGTTTAAGCTATTCAGTTGTTCTTTGATATCAAAAAAGCACTGTATACATTTATTATTTGCTATTCCATCGGCATAGCGCCAGGCAATGACCACCTCATCACCAACATATTGATAAATTTCTCCTTTGTTATCTAAAATGGGGTTGGTAATATCGGTAAACAGGTCTTTCAAAAGCTCATGGTAACGTTTATCACCCAGGCCTTCTGCTATGGTAGTAGAAGAATTAAGGTCAAGGAACATAAATATCCTGGATTCGACCTTCGGAGTGTTGTATTTTCCGCGGATAATGTCCCAAAAAATTCCCTGCCCGAATTTGCTGTTAACCTGGAGCAATAATTGTGTAACAGATACAACTATTGCCCATGCAATGCCATTTTTTTGCAAACGTTTAACATCTCCCATAGATAACTGTACCAGAATTTCATTTACCAGAAGAATGATGCACAGGAAAGAAATGGCTACAATAAAAAAGGTATAGGCATAGGGTTTGTCGCGGTATTTAACATTCACAAAAAATACCAAAAGGCTTCCACCTAAAAGTGCACCAAACAAACCTATCACCATGTTGAGTAATATTGAGCCCGACAGCGAATATCCGGGAGCAAAGCCCAGCGAGTGGGTGGTTTGGAGTACGAAGTGTTCATAAACAGCAATCAGGGCTCCGATCATCATCCAACAAATGATGATAACGAAAAGCTGTTTAAGCTTATACTGCGTTCGGCGGTTCATTTTAAGCAATTTGTACTTTCGGGCGATGATGTTTTAGTAAAGATAATGAAATGTTGTGGCTTGCGCATTCCTGTTTTTTAACCCTATAAGTTCTGGCAGAAATCAGTGCTTGTTTCAATATTTCTTCATCATATTTAATCAATCTGAGCTTTATAGCAAACCAATTTTGAGCTTTACAACAAAGCTTAGGCGGCAATGTTGGTATAACTTTGTATTGTAATTTTAAATAAGACAATGAAAAAAGTATGGTTTATAACAGGCAGTTCTCGTGGTTTAGGACGTAGCCTAACGAAAGCCGTGTTGGCAAGTGGCGATCAGGTAGCTGCAGCAGCACGCAATATTGGTCAATTATCAGATTTGGTTAGTCAATATCCCGGACAGATTTTTCCGGTTACATTGGATGTAACGGATTATGAACAGGTTTACCAGGCGGTAGCCGAAGCGGCGAAGCATTTCGGACAGATAGATGTTCTGGTGAATAATGCAGGTTTCGGTATTACCGGGGCTGCTGAAGCCTACACACAGGAACAAGTGCGCAATCAGCTGGAAACCAATTTATTTGCACCAATAGAAATTACCAGGGCGGTATTGCCTTATATGCGCAAGCAGGGAGGCGGTCGCATATTGCAAATCAGCTCAATTGGTGGCCGTGTGGGTAATCCGGGTTTAACCATGTACCAGGCGGCTAAATTTGGCTTGAGCGGCTTCACCGAAGCCTTGGCAAAAGAGGTAGGCCCTTTGGGTATTTATGTAACCAGTGTTGAACCAGGAGGTTTCCGTACAGATTGGGCGGGCGATTCTATGAGTTATGCCAGAGAAATGGAGGAATATGAACAGGTTAACCAGCGTGTTAAATTTTTTAAGGGGGGAAATTTTGTTCCGGTCGGCGATCCGGATAAAGCAGCAAAAGTGATGGTAGATTTGGCTAAACACCCTCAGCCTCCTGTTCATTTGGTTTTAGGCAGTGAAGCCATTGGTATTTTAAAAAGTGCCGATGCGAATCGCAATGCTGAAATGGAAGAATGGATGGCTGTTTCATTATCTACTGATCATGAAGCATCCAAAGACTTTCTGGAAAGTGAAGATGGCAAGTGGTACACAAAAGGTGTAACCAGAAAAGTTTAATTCACAAGTGTTTTACTTCAGGTAGCATCTCTTAACAGACCTGGCTACCTGCTTTTTTTTAACTTTGTATATGGCCGAATTTAAAAAGGATCATTCTTCACCGCTTATTGCTTATTCCTGCTATTTTTCGCGTAACCGGGAAGGCGAACAGTTTGCCAGCGAGCATGTGTTCAGTTACCAGATTGAGGGGACGTTAACCATTAATAATGGTAATAAAGCGCATATTTTTAAAGCCGGAGATTTTCGGCTAATTAAACGAAACCAGCTGGTTAAATTTAATAAAGAACCTCTGGAAGGTGGTTCTTTTAAGGCCATTTCGATTTACCTGGATCAGGCCACTTTGAGAAGTTTTGCCATGGAAAATGGTTATCAGACCGAAGGTGTCAGGGGTTTAACGCAGGATTCGGTTATCCCATTGGAACCCAATCCACTTTTTACTGGTTTTATGGATTCACTTTGGCCTTATGTACAGCACAATCAACTGGTTGATGCATCGCTGCAAAACTTAAAACAACGGGAGGCCCTTATGCTTTTGTTACGTTTAAGGCCCGAATTAAAAGATGTTCTGTTCGATTTTAACGAGCCGGGGAAAATTGACCTTGAAGCTTTTATGAATAAGAATTTCCATTTTAACGTACAGCTTAAACGCTTTGCCTATCTTACCGGAAGGAGTTTAGCAACTTTCAAGCGCGATTTTGAACGTATTTTTCATTTATCACCGAGCAAGTGGTTGCAACAAAGAAGGCTGCAGGAAGCACATTATTTAATTAAGGAAAAGGGAAGAACAGCATCTGATATTTACCTGGAATTAGGTTTTGAAGACCTCTCGCATTTTTCTTTTGTTTTTAAAAAGCAATATGGTATTCCACCTTCAAGGCTTAGTACCTACACTTAATCGGTACGAAATACACGTTCTTGAAAAAAGTATCGTTATAGCTATAATCAATAATGGTTAACTGTATCAGAAGGCCATTTTAGCTAAAACTAATTTTAAAAAATGAATCTTACGAAAAAACTTTTCTTAACAGCGCTTATCGGATTATCTACCTTAACAATGTACTCTTGTAAAACCAAGAAACTGGCTGCTAAGCCTGCACCGGCGCCTGTAGCTCCCCCTCCGCCACCAGTAGAAGAGAAAAAGCCCGAGCCTACACCGCAACCTGCTCCTGAAAAACCGGCGGCAGAAGAGAAACCTAATTTTAATATTGGTAACATCCAGTTTGAATTTAACTCTGCGGTTTTGAAAACAGCTTCTTTTGCCGTTTTAGATAAAGCAGTGGCCGAAATAAAGAAAGCACCCAATACTAAATTTGTTTTAAACGGGCATTCATCTGCCGAGGGTACCCCAGAGCACAACATGTCGCTGTCTGTTGATCGCGCTAATTCGGTCAAATCGTATTTTGTAAATGCAGGAATTAATGCGGCTAATTTTACCATTGTTGGTCATGGAGAGAAAGAACCCATTACCAGCAATACTACAGAAGAAGGAAGAATTCTAAACAGAAGAACTGAGATTAAAGTACAACAATAATTTAGATCTTTATGATTAACTCAAAGGCCTCAATTTATTTTGAAGGCCTTTTTTGTTTTAGGGAATGTAATTGTAATAAACGAGAAAGCCCCATACTAATATGGGGCCATATAGAATGTTTTATGAGTATCCACTAATAAAACTAAACCAAACAAACTATATCTAAAACGCCTGACTTGAAATTTTGTTTCAAAGAATTTTGATTTTTTTAATTGATGAGATTTCTATTACATTATTACTCCCTCGCCTAGTCCTTGGATAAACACAGGGTGTTTGATGGTGGTGATGCCTGAAGCCGGCTGGAGTATTTGATTTCTATGTTGAGAAACAATCAATCGATTAAAGGTCTCAAATCTTCCTTCATCCAAAAATCTACGTGTACTGAATCGCCTGGTAGCAATTTGAATTTTTTAGTCCAATTGTGATAGTACCCAATCCAGGAGGCTTGTAAGCTTGGCTTGCCATTTGTCAAGTAAGCTTTATACTTTCCATCTTTATCGGTTTGAGCGATCTTTTTTTTATCAGGCCCCAAAATAGAGACGACTGGCATGGGAAGGTTTGTATTGGCATCGTAAATGGTTCCATAGACAACGATATTTCGGCCCTGGGTATGGATTATTTTATAAGTATAATGCCCTTTAGTGGAACATCCCAGGCAGGTAAATAATAAAAGAAATTGGACTGTGGCTAATTTAATTTTCATGGGTGATCAGCTATAAGTATTAGCTTAGACTAATATATTAATCTAGATGTGAACTTAAGATTAAATTGTTGTAGGTATCAGATTATGAGTCGTGATTCCACTTGCCTTTTCTTTCAGGCTTGTACATAGAGAAATTAGCCGTCATGAAAGACCTTTTTTTTTACCACCTCTACCACTTCACATGCCTTCGCAGCCCCTCCTTGGAAAGGAGAGAAACTAAATTGAGATAGTTACTGCCCAAGCACCTAATTCTCAGCTTTTCTTTTTCTATTGAGATATTTTCTAACTGGAGTATCAAAAAGGATCATCACCAGGTAGGCGAAACCAAGCAATAAAATAGTTCCAATAATGATGATATACGTCAATTGTCCTGCGCTGGGTTTGTATGCCTGATAATAGTTGCCAAACATCCAGATAACGGCATAATGCGTCATATAAAGCGGGTAGGAAATCTTACCTGAAAAATTGCAAAGTTTCTTTAAGCCATCAGAAAGCACTGCGCCAGCGCCCAATGATACAAGTAGAGGGAAGTAAAGGAGTACAACCAAAAGTTGGGTAATCCAGTTCAGCTTGCTATCTGGCATGATAAAGGGCAATACCAATAAAATGGCAAGGCCAATAAAACCGATTTTAGTTTTAAGTATAAGCTTGGCACGATAGATTAAGATTCCGGCCAGGAAGGAGAATAAAATGCGTGCACCCCCATCCCAAAAGGAATCTTTGCTCCAGCCACCCAGTAAATTTCCTGCGCGATAACTCACTATAGTCAAAATTACTGCAGCAATAACAAGTAAAATCCATAAAACGCGTCGAGGTGTTCGGTACAATATAAATGCGTAGGTAATATTGGCTACATATTCCCAAAACAAAGACCATGAAGGTGCGTTGAAGCCAAACAGGTTAAAGGCCCTTTCTTCCATCACCGGAAAGGGAATGAGCAATACAGAGGTTAGAAAGATGAGGATGGTTTTTCCAAAACTATAGGCCGCTGCTTGTCCACCAAAGGGATCGAACAGAAAAGTAATTAAACCCAACACAGAGCCCAATATTACCAGGGGGTGCAATCTTATGATCCTGGATTTAAAAAACTCTGTCATTCCCATTTTACCAATTCGATCATCATAGGCATATGCTATTACAAATCCTGATAGACAGAAGAAAAAATCTACAGCCAGAAAGCCATGGGCAATAAAATTTTTATCGGGTAAATACACCATCTCCATGAAGTGGAAAATGACTACACATAGCGCTGCTACGCCTCTCAATCCATCAAGAATTTCAAAATGTTGCTTGGTTTTTAAAAGCGCAGAATCGGTGGTGTTAAATGTCATCATTAAAATATAGGCTAATAGAATCGGGGGTCAAGATTACAGAAATCTTGTGGGATGGACAAATATTGGAAGTGATAAATTGGCGACAAAAGAGATTGCCGCCTTGTTATTTGAGTTGATTATTTCTTTTCGATTACGGAAATTCCTGCATCTATGTATTGCCCGCCACGTTCTTGTTTACAATGGATAGCAATGATGTTTTTACCATTTTCTTTAAGGGCCTGCTGGCTTTCTTTACTTATTTTTACCATGGTATAGTTGGAGGTGTAATTTGGTATAGAGGCTGCTTTAATACCGTTTATGTAAACTTCAGCATCTTCATCGTGATGGATGTAGAGTACTAAATTATCCCGGTTGATACCTTTCAAATTGTTTAGGCTAAATTCCTGGCGAAGCCAGATATTGCTGGTATTCCAGCGTGTTTTGTTAACGGCGCCAGGTGTTCCTGGACTGCCAAATCCTCCGGCACCTGTTTTCCATTTGCCGGCGTCAAAACCGGGAACCATCCAGTTTTCTGCAGGTTGCTCAAAAGTATATTGCCAGTTGCGTGCTTCCTCTTGTGAGGTTGGTAGAATTTCTTTAATGTAAATCTGGTCGTTAATGGCTTTTAGGTTAGATGCCCTGATTTTCTCAACCGAGCCTTTAACCACCTCGCGATCATAGGTGATTAACCCATTAAGTTCCACTTCTACATCCGTAATTTCGGTATATACGGCAGCACTTAAGCCCTTGTTGGTTTTAAACAGGGCTAAATCTGTGGCAAAATTGTCATAAAGCTGGGTGTAGTCTTTTTCGTTATCGATCATGATATAGGTTGGGCCAGTTTTCCAGGTGTGCCCAGGAATGATGTATCCGATACCGCCATATTCACCACAGGCTAGTGTTTGCACCTTACTTGCAGGTACTGCCGGAGGAGGGTAGCTATGTACATCGAGCACATCTCCTACTCCATGGTGCTCCCAGCCACTACCCTGATTTACCAGTCGGCTTGGATCCAGGCTTTTAACCTGATTTACATATTCTGCAGTATTGTGCTGGGCCTGCCCTTCGTTAAAAACTACCCAACTAATAATGCTTGGCGAATTCCAATGGGTTTCAATCATTCTGCTTAATTCCGATTTGAAGGCTTGTTTGTCTATTGGCGGAACTTTTTCTGTGTAAGAATTTGGAGAAGGCATGTCTTGCCAAACCATTAATCCGAGTTTGTCTGCCCAATAGTACCAACGGTAAGGTTCTACCTTAATGTGCTTACGCACCATGTTGAAGCCCAATTGTTTGGTCATTTCCAGATCGTATCTAAGCGCCTCATCGGTTGGGGCAGTGTAACCTCCATCAGGCCAAAAACCTTGATCCAATGGGCCGATTTGAAACAGAAACTTATTGTTTAAGAACATTTTCTTAAAACCACCCTCTTCGCCAATAGAGATTTTTCTCATCCCGAAATAGCTATTTACTGCGTCCAGTTTTTGATCTCCATTTTTAAGCGTAATCGCTAAATCGTAAAGAAAAGGGTTGTTTGGCGACCATAATTTAGCATTTTTAACGGGAACAATGATTTCTGCATTGGCTTTACCATTACTCGTTTGGATTACCTGGTTACCATTTTTAACTTTAATCTCAACATTTGCAGCGGTATTGGCATCTACTTTAATGCGTACTACTGATTGGTCTATATCGGGTACAATTTTAATGTTGCTGATATTGGTTTTCGGAACCGGCTCTAACCATACCGTTTGCCAGATTCCGGTTACAGCGGTGTACATGATACCCTGTGGGTTTAAAGTTTGCTTACCTCTTGGAAAACCTCCTTTATCTGTCGGATCATATACCCTCACCGAAACTTCCTGATCTCCTGTTTCTTTAATTGCTTTGGTAATATCGTAGCTAAAAGGATCGTATCCGCCAGTATGTTTACCCAGGCTTTTACCATTTATAAATACTTCTGCTTCATAGTCTACTGCGCCAAAATGAAGCAGTACTTGCTGGCCTTTCCAGGTTGCTGGAATTTTGAACTTTCTGCGGTACCAGATGCTTTCATGGTGTTCCATTACCCCAGATAGTGCCGATTCTACTGCAAAGGGCACTAAAATGCTACGGGATAGATTTCCCTGAGGAAGTGCTTCGGTTCTGCTTGTTGCCGGTTGAAACTGCCATAAGCCATTGAGGTTAAGCCATTTCTCACGGGCAAGTTGCGGGCGGGGATATTCTGGTAAAACACTTTCGGGATTAACATCTTTGGCAAATTTACTCATGAGTATTGCCTTTTTGGCCTGCCATTGCTGTGCTTTCAATAAGGTTGGCCCTAAAGCTAAAGCCAGAAATAAGAGATTCCTGAATTTCATAAATTTGGTTTTTTATTTGGTTACATTCGTGTTTGAAACACTATTATAAGAATAAAAAATCGATTTAGTAAAGCGCTGTGGTGCATTTTATACAAAGAGCGCTCTTGCTAACTTCCTGTTGTAAGTTATTAATTGTCAAAAAGACAATTATATGCGGGTTTTTAAGGGAATTCTGGTTTGATTGCTGGTGTTGTAATTTAGTTGTTACGGTTGGTTGTCTCAGCTGGCAATACTGTTTGTTAAGCTTTTAAAAACACTCTACTTCCCAAAACCTTGTCCAGCTTTCAGACTTATTGAGTTTAATAATGCCTTCTTTTCTAACTAAATCCTGGTTGTGATCTACACTGTCTGCAACACCGCACCAGGGCTCGAGGCAAACAAAAGGTGCATGAGGCGCTGCCCATATGCCAAAAAACGGAAAATCTTCAAAATGAAAATGTAAACCATAATCGTTTTTATTGTTTAGCAGGCTGATACAATTACTTTGAAGTGTTTTAAATACTAAAGCATCGTTATCAAAGAGTTCTGGTTTAAGGTTCAGCTTGTGTCCGTTTAAGTCGATGTTCTCTGTTTCTTTTTCTACTAAACCATCGGCTAATTTCCAATAGGTTAGTTTCTCATCATCGTTGAAAGCTAAATAGTAATCTTCGTAAACGGTTTTTGGGGTATTAGGTACCGCAAATGCAGGGTGTGCCCCTAAAGAGAAATACATGGCCGATTTGCCCGTGTTTTTTACCTCATAGGTGAGATTCAGTTTCCGATCTATTAATTCGTATTTAAGCTTTAATTCAAAATTGAAGGGATAAACTTTTAAAGTTTCTGCAGTTTGCTTTAAACTAAAAACGGCCTCAGTATCACTTTGTTGTTCTGCTATAAATACCTGATCGCGCGCAAACCCATGTCTGGGCAGCGTGTAATGTTTGCCTTGAAAAGTGTAACTGTTGTCTTTAAGTGAGCCTACAATTGGAAAAAGCACTGGACTATGCTTAGCCCAAAATTTGGGGTCGGCATTCCACAGGTATTCCAGTTCTGTTTCTTTACTGTACAGGCCTTGTAGCTCTGCTCCTTTGTCGGCAAGCTTAACTTTTAAATATTGATTTTCTAAGGTTATCATCACATTTTAAAAATAGCAATTTCCTTGGTGTATAGAATTTTTTTAAGAAAAAATAATACTTTTTATTTCATGCCTGAATTTTGATGAGTAAACGGAAATTACCATTCAAATTCACTCACTCACTCATTGACTCACTCTCTCGTTCAATTATTCTCTCAGTCACCCTTTTCACGCTGTAGCGAAAAATTGGCGTTGTGTCTTATTTTATTTAATTTTGCTGCGATCATCCCTGTTGTTTTATATTTTATGTTAAGCTGAAAATAGAGAGAATGGCAGAAAAACAAATTAATTCAGTGTTTATCCTTCAACCCAGGACGGATAACACGAGGTGTATAACAGATAATGCGTATTCGTTAAGCGTAATTTTTAGAGCTGGAGTAACATTCATTCAACTCATTTAAAATTAGGCTTATGAGAAATACAATCATCTTGCTTTGCCTATTGGTAAGCCTTACAGCCAGGGCTCAGAAACCATTAACCAAAGGTGTGACGCTCGATTTAACTAAGGTTTCAAGCACCCCAATTAAAGCAGCAATTACTGCCTTGCAGAATAACGATGAGCGTACCTGGTTTTCACTGTTTACGCCTAATGTGATTTTTTGCTATGATGGGTATCAGACTAACTTCAGAGGGTTCTTTAGAAAATCATTTGGACGAGAGCATTTTACCAGTATAGATCGTGTAGAAAATAACGGTATGGATATTTATGGAGGTTTTCACTCCGATCAATGGGGCGATTTTAAAACTTACTTCAAATTTCAATTGAATAAAAGCGGGAAAATCTGGAGATTAGATATCGGTCAGGCGGCATATTAATTGTAGAATTATTGATTGAGAATTAGTGAATGCGACCGCTGAGTCCAGTTACCCACATTCACTAATTCAATCATTGAATATTCATTCGATCAAGCTATCGTTTAATCAATAGTTACTAAGCCTTTTCTTCCCAAATGGTGGCAATATTGATAATGGTTTGCACTGCTTTTTCCATATCCTGGATGCTTACCCATTCTTGCTTGCTGTGAAAAGCATGTTCACCAGCAAATATGTTGGGGCAAGGTAATCCCATAAAAGAGAGTCTGGAACCATCAGTTCCCCCTCTTATGCTTTGTTTTTTTACTGCCACTCCGGCCCTGGTAATTGCTTCTACACCATAAGCCACAATTTTTGGGTTTTGATCGAGCACTTCTTTCATATTTCGGTATTGTGCTTTGATCTGTAGGTTATAGCTGGAGTTAGGGTAGTTTGCCATCACTTTTTTTACTGTTTCTTCCAGTAATTCTCCGTGCGACTGAAGTTTAGCATTATCAAAATCGCGGATAATGAATTGGGCTTCTGCCTCCTCCACCTGGCCTTTAAATGCCACAGGGTGGATAAAACCTTCTTTCAATTGGGTAGTTTCCGGGGTAAGTGTATCTTTAGGGAGGGCGTTTAATATCTCGGACAGGATTTTAATGGCGCTTTCCATTTTTCCTTTGGCGAATCCCGGATGTGCGCTCACACCTGTAATGATGAGTTTTGCACCATCGGCCGAGAAAGTTTCATCTTCAATAGAACCCAGGGTTTCTCCATCAATGGTATAGGCAAAATCAGCACCTAGTTTTTTTAGGTCGGCTTTATCTACCCCCCTTCCGATTTCCTCATCAGGCGTAAAGAAAATTTTTATTGTACCATGTTTCACTTCGGGGTTTTGCATCAGAAAGGCTGCGGCCTCCATAATTTCGGCTACCCCGGCTTTATTATCGGCTCCTAAAAGGGTTATTCCGCTTGCGGTAATGATACTGTTACCCAGCTGATGTTTTAAATCAGGATGTTCGGCCATTTTCAAAACAACTTTGGGGTCGTCTGGAAGAATAAGGTCTTCACCTTGATAATTATCATGAATAATCGGTTTAACATTTTCTCCGCTACTATCAGGTGATGTATCCATGTGCGAACAAAAACAAATAACCGGAACCTGCTTCGTGGTATTGCCTGGAATTGTGCCATATACATAGCCATTTATGTCCATTTCTGCGTCAGAAATGCCTATTTCTAATAGTTCTGCCACGAGTTCTTTTCCCAGGTTTTTCTGCTTTTCGGTTGATGGGCAGGTAGGTGAATTGGGATCTGATTGGGTGTCAATTTTGGCATATTTTATAAATCTGTTCTGTAAAGAACCATTCGGATTGTTGTATTTACTCATAATTCAAAGGTAAAAAGTTATGGATATTCAATAAACATATTATTTTTGAAAAAAAAACGATATGATCCCTAACTTCTTGAAAACTATCTTCGTATCACTTTTCTTCGTTTTGATCACGGGTTCTATTTTTGCGCAATCGAATTATTTTAAGCTGTCTTATGGCTTTGGTATAGGCGCTAACCACTCTTATACTGATGTAAAAAAGGGTGGCACAGGTTATACTGCCTATGGTGTTTTTGATGTGCATGTTACCCCTTATGTTATGGCCGGATTGGAAGCCCAATATGGTATGGTTCATGGTGGCGATATCGTTACGGACCCTCATAACAGGGAGTTTATTAATAAATACACCTCTGTTACGGCAAACCTTAAGTTTATGTTGGGTGAAGTGATTCGCTACGAAAGAAGTGATTTCCTTTACAATATTCGGGGCTTGTATGTAGGTTTAGGGGTTGGTGTGATTAACAATAAAATGGACGACATTGTGCGTTACAAGCCTTCATGGGCAGCATATGATCCGGGTTATGGTCCCTTTCCTGGTAAGGATAAAGGTTTAAACTTAGTAACACCGGTTAATTTGGGTTTTAACTATTTCATTAATGATGGATATGGTTATCTGCGCTATATCGTTACCATAAATGCACAATCTAATATCACCTATGGCGAGGGTTTGGATGGTTACGATGATCCCAGCCGAAACTTTGAAAACAATGCACCAGATATTTTCAATACCTATACCATTGGTTTCAGGTATATGTTTGGTAATATTAAGGTCTATCGCAAAACACTTTAAGTGTCCTCAATTTATTTACTGTAATGAGGAAATTTTTCCTATTGGCATTGGTTCTGCTAACTTTAAGAACTACAGCCCAAAAAACACCTTATGAGCTGAGTGGGAAAAAAGAAACAGCAACCTATGATGCTGCCATTTCTTATTACCAGGATTTGGCCAAACATCATGGGGAAGCAAAGCTGCTAACCTACGGGCAAACAGATTTCGGCAAACCGTTGCATCTATTGGTTTTGTCTAAGGATAAGATTTTTGATCCAACAATTGTTAAACGTAGCAATAAACGTGTGCTGCTGATTAATAATGGAATTCATCCGGGAGAGCCAGAAGGGATTGATGCATCTATGATGCTGGCCAGAGATTTATTGCAACAGCATAAACTTCCAAAAGATGTTGTGATCTGTATTATTCCGGTGTACAATATTGATGGAAGTTTTAACCGGTCCGGAACCTCAAGGGCAAATCAAAACGGGCCGGTGGCTTATGGTTTTAGGGGCAACAGCAAAAATCTGGATTTGAACCGCGATTTCATCAAAACGGATTCTAAAAACTCAGCAGCTTTTCAGCTGATTTTCAATAGCTGGCAGCCAGAGATTTTTGTAGACACCCACACCAGCAATGGTGCCGATTATCAGTACGTGATGACCTTGATTCCTACGCAGAAGGATAAGCTGAATCCAATTCTATCTGATTATCTTAGCCGGGTACTTGTGCCGGACCTTTACAAGGGAATGGAAAAGATTGGCTATCCTATGATTCCGTATGTAAATGCTGTTGCAGAAACGCCTGATCAGGGTATAACTGGTTTTATCGAAACGCCCAGGTACTCTACGGGTTATACCACCCTACATAATACCATCGGCTTTATGCCCGAAACGCATATGTTAAAGGATTATAGCCTCCGTGTGGATGCAACTTACCAGCTTTTAGCCCAATATGTTGCTATTGTACAGCGAGATGCTCAATTGATTGCGGAAAATAAGCGTAAAGCAGATGAAGCAGTAGCATTGCAAAAAAGCTTCCCTTTAGAATGGAAGCTGAATAAAACCGAGTCAGCAGATATACTTTTTAAAGGTTATGAATCGGCAAAAAAACCGAGTGAAGTAAGCGGTGCAGATCGGTTATTTTATGACCGTAATCAACCTTATACCAGGAAAATAAAGGAGTGGAATACATTTGATCCTGCAATTACTGTAGAGAAGCCTGTTGCTTACATTATTCCCCAGGCATGGGATCGCGTAATCGCACTTTTAAAGCTCAATAACGTAAAGCTGAAGCAACTTAAAGCCGATACAAAAGTTTCCGTTGAAAGCTACTATATTGCTGATTTTAAGACTTCTACCAGGCCTTACGAAGGCCATTATTTGCATTCGGTTACCAGGGTTAAACCTGTTTTACAGGATTTGCAATATTATACTGGTGATTATGTGGTGTACGTGAATCAGCCAAGCAACCGGTATATTGTAGAAACGCTGGAACCGCAGGCTACCGACTCTTTTTTCAACTGGAATTTCTTTGATTCTATTTTAGACATGAAAGAACATTACTCTGCTTATGTGTTTGAAGATACCGCTGCAGCGCTTTTAAAGAAAAATCCTGATTTGAAAGCCCTGCTTGAAGCTAAAAAAGCTTCAGATGGTACATTTACAAATAATCCTGCTGCGCAACTTGATTTTGTCTATAAAAATTCTGATTATTACGAGAAAACACATAATCGATATCCGATAGGCCGGTTAATTTCGGTTAGGAACCTCGATTTAAAATAATTTTATGGAATATTTAAATGCTGCTCCTGTAGCTTCAATTATCTTCGTATTTACCCTGATTACGAGTTTGTACGCCTTTTATGATCACAGTATTTACGGAAAGTTTATGCTGCATCCGTATAGCGTTTCTAAAGGCCACCAGGTTTATACCCTTATAACCAGCGGGCTTATCCATGCCGATTGGATGCACTTGTTTTTTAACATGTTTACTTATTATGCTTTTGGCTTTGCTTTAGAAAGCATGCTCGGAAGCTGGCAGTTTGGTTTATTGTATTTTTTAGCCCTGGTTTTAAGTGATTTGCCAACGGTTTTTAAATACAAGGATAGTTATAATTACCACAGTTTAGGCGCATCAGGCGCTGTAAGCGGGATATTATTTAGCTACATCCTTTTTAATCCATTATCCAAAATCTACATTATGTTTATCCCAATTGGGATTCCAGCCGTAGTTTTTGGGGTTTTATATTTAATCTATTGTGTTTATGCTTCCCGCAATTCAAGAGACCATATTAACCATGATGCCCACTTTTTTGGTGCCCTCACAGGACTGATCTTTACGATCATATTTAAACCAGGTATTCTGCAGCATTTCTTTGAAGCACTTACTGGGAAGTAGTTGTTTCAGGGTTTTGACCAGCGATGGGCGTATTCTTAGCCCAAAGTCCCAGGCTAGGGCTTAACTAATTTTAGAAGAGCACTTAACTAACCTGCATTTGGTAAACAAGGTTTTTCAAAAAAGCTCATGGGCTGCTCTGGGTTTTTGATAATCTCGAACAATACGTATCCCCAGGGTTTCCAGAAGTTTTCCAATACCTGACCATAAGTTTTATGTTGCCAGGCATCAAATAAAGGTTTACTCATGTTCCCCCTTAATGGCATGGCTTCGATGTAAGTTACGCCTTCTACAGGCATAAAAGTATATTCGGGCAAGCGATTAAACAGATAAGCCGAATAGTAAAAACGAGCACTTAATTCTTCAAATTGCTCGGCTGTTAGGGCTTTTCCCTTTATTTCGTTTATGATATCCTGATGGTATCGTTTATTGGTTCCATTATCCTGCATACAGGCAATGATGCCAAAATCTTTCATTTTGAGTGAGAAAGTGAGGGTATTAATTTCATCACGGAAACTGAATGGTGTAGCTTCATCTGTAAGTTTAACCACAGTGATAGACCAGGGGGTAAAATCTTCAAACTCAATTTGGGTATAAAGATTTTGCATCATGAAATTCAAGTTGGCAAACTTCATCATCAGTGATTGAGACATGTTTAAACCATCTGCGGTCATTTCTTTGCGCAAAGCCGAATGCATCTCAATGTAGATAAAGCCATAAAGAAACTTCCCAATCCAGTTAAAAAGATCGAGCTCTGGTAAAGCGGCCACACCAAGGTAGCCCTGCTTAAAGGCTGCACTGATTTTGTCTTCCAGCGGATTTAAAAACTGTTCGTTCAGCTCCGTGTTTACAGGAATGGATAAGCTTTGATAAGAACGGATACTTTCATCCAGAAACTGGATTTGCTCTTCGCCTGTTAATCCGGCCAGATCTAACAGCCATTGTGGTAAAAGCGGAACCTGAACCACAGGTGAATTAAAAGTGTTACCACTTAAAAAGCAAGTTTTATATAAAAAATCGAAGTTCTGGAATGGGTTGTATAAGCCGTTATTCATCGCTACAATATTAACCATTATATTTTTAGGGCTACTTATCGGTTAAAATAAATGACTGAAAAATTAATTATTGAATTATTGGGTGAGGGAATGATTGCATAACCGGGGCCAGCGCTAAATTCACTCATCCGAAATCCATTAATTTAATAATTGCTATAAAAATAACTAACCTGATCAACCAGCTGGTTATATATCGGTTTGGTAAATTCTAAAAATAAAGTGCTGGGTGGTGGTGGGAGGATCTGTTTTCTCCTTGTTAAAGCCAGTTGTTGCTTGGTTAATGCACGTTCATCGCCTTTAAAGCTAGCCCAGCTGTCTCTCCAGACATATGTGCCGGGAAACTTTTGTTGCGTCACTATTTTTCTGCTTTGCCAGTCGGTGATTGTCATATCCAATAAGCCAGAAGAAGAAATGTTTTTCTCGAAAATACTTAAAGTTGCCCGAACTGTACCGTAAACAGGTTTTCCTTCACGGGTTTGGCCAATTTCTACGCTATCGCGCTTAATTTTTTCTACCCTTTCTTTTACATAGGTTTGACCAACGATAAAATCGTCAAAATCCAAACTTAGCACTTGATCGGGCGCTATTTTCTGATTGGTAGCCTGTTGTCCGGTGTAAAAAACAACAAACTTGTTGCGGGCATACTCTGCAATAAATTGGTTGATCTGCTGCTGAAAATAATCGGCACTTAATTTATAGGTTAAACTATTTACGCGAATGGGTTGTACAACCACACGTGTTACTGCAGCCCAATACGCATCTTCCAGTTTCACTTTTACATCCTTATAATTGGCCTGCAGGTTTTGAACTTTTTCAAATTCATAATAGGCTTTCTTAGCCGATTGACGAGTATTTACTTCAAGGTAACCTAAGCCGGAATTGTATCTGGCTGTTGCCGCATTGTATTTGCTATCCTCAACTTCCTTTATGTATTTACCTGGATTGGGAACAAGTATTAAACATGCCGGGCAACTGTTAATTTCATCTGCCAGTTGATTAAGTTTCTGATAATCGTACAGGATAGACTCCCAGCGGAAAGGATCGTTCGATAATTTTGCTTCTTCTATTTTTCTTAAGTGATCTTGCAGGGCAAAAGTGTAGGCCGTTTTCAATACTTCTTGTGCCTCTGTATTTTTAGGCGAATTTTGTAAACGACTTACCGCTTTAAGCACCGATGC
Source organism: Pedobacter sp. (assembly GCF_965279535.1). Taxonomy (NCBI): domain Bacteria; kingdom Pseudomonadati; phylum Bacteroidota; class Sphingobacteriia; order Sphingobacteriales; family Sphingobacteriaceae; genus Pedobacter; species Pedobacter sp. The sequence goes on along the minus strand of NZ_OZ257244.1, from coordinate 2,899,972 downwards.
GTCATAGTCTCCTTTTTGAAGGGCTTTTTTCCCTGTGGTACATCCTCCAATAATTATTAAGGATAAGTAAATAAAATACCGTAATCTTGGAATGTTTTTCATGATAGCGCTTTAGTATGGGTAAACAAATATACTTTTGTTATTGAAAAATCTCTTACTTTATTAGATGACGATTGATGATGAAAATAAGTTGCAAGCCATTTGAATTAGCGTTAAAACATCCTTTTTCGATTTCCAAATTTACCAGAACCAGCACCCCGCTAATGTTGCTGAAAGTTCAGTATGAAAATGTGGTAGGTTATGGAGAAGCCTCCATGGTGCCTTATATGGGTGAAAGTTATGAAAGTGCACAGGCTTTTCTAAACCAGGTAGATTGGCGCCAGATACAGTACCCTTTTGATTTTAAGTCGATTGTTGCCTATCTGGATAGCATTGCCCCGGGCCAACCAGCCATTAAAGCGGCTATAGATATTGCACTTAATGATATTAACGGTAAAATATTAGGGCAGCCATGTTATGAAATTTATGGCGCAGACCTAACCAAAATGCCTGTTACCTCTTACACTATAGGAATTGATACGCCAGCGGTGATTCGGGAAAAACTGAAAGATGCAGCAGCGTTTAAAGTAATTAAGGTTAAACTGGGAAGAGATAACGATCAGGAAATTATAGAAACCATCAGGAGTATGACTGATGTTCCACTATATGTAGATGCCAACCAGGGATGGAGTGATCGAATTAAATCTATCGATCTCATTTATTGGCTTCACAGTATGGGGGTTGTATTGATAGAACAGCCAATGGATAAGCACGACATGGAAGGCAATGCCTGGTTAACAGAACGAAGCCCAATCCCTTTATTGGCTGATGAAGCCATGCAGCGGTTAGCCGATATGGACAAGCTAAGGGGTGTATACCATGGAATCAACATTAAGCTAATGAAGAGTTGCGGGATGTATGAAGGTCATCAAATGATTTTGAAAGCCCGTTCATTTGGCATGAAAGTACTTATTGGATGCATGAGCGAAACCAGTTGCGCTACTTTAGCCGCGGCAGCTTTGGCACCACTTTGCAATTGGGCAGATTTAGACGGGCCCTGGTTAACCACCAATAATCCTTTTAACGACCCCGCTTTTGAAAACGGAAAGTATCAGTTACAGCACTTGCCAGGTCTAGGCTTAACCGGAATTGATCCTGACTTTTTCCCTTGATGAGGGGATTGTTGAATGATTGGATGATTGATTGATTGAATGACTGGACAATTGCTATATTCTCCCATTCAAAATCCAGTCATTCGATCAGCAATATTGCACTTACTTTTTTTCTTTAAAAGATTTTCGGATTTCTTTTGTAAGCTGATATTTGAAATAGAAAAGACAGGCTGCTACGCCCACTAAAAATGCAGCAGGTAGGTATTTGCTGTTCTGGTAACACCACACCACACCACAGATAGCCAGAATAATGGCCAGGTTATAAAAGATATTTAAAGCAAATTTCTTACCCATCAGGTTGATTGTTGAATTAGCACATCAAAGAATGACAGAATGAGTGAATGATAACATATGAATAGTTGGTAGGTTACCAAATTCGGTCATTCACACATTCTATCATTAATATTTTAGTAAACAGGCATGTTTGGGTCAAAAGCTTCCTGCCAGGCTAAGATGCCACCTTTTAAGTTATATAAATTATCATAGCCGTACTGTTGTTCCAGTTGCATAACCGCTGCAGCACTTCTTTTTCCGCTGCGGCACTGAATAATTACAGGCTTATCTTTCGCCACTTTGTCTGCTTCAATTAAGATGCCTCCCAAAGGGATATTTTCTCCATTAAGATTAGAAACCTCATATTCGAATGTTTCGCGAACATCTATTAGCTGAAAATCTTCCTTATTATCGATTTTCTCTTTTAGTTCTTGTACCGATATTTCTTTCATTTTGTCAAGTGTATATATGCAAACTTAGATAAAACTATGCAGCATTGTGTAAAAATTAAGCAAAACTTTCTTGCTATGCGGGGATTTATTAGCTGCATTTAAAATATTGATGAAGGGATATTTCGAATTATAAAAACAATAATCTAAATTAGGTTGCTTAACCAAACGATACCAAACCTATGGGCGAACCCAAGCCACGATTGCTTTCATTAGATTTTTTTAGGGGATTAACCGTTGCAGCGATGATTTTGGTCAATAACCCCGGAAGCTGGGGGCATATCTACGCACCGCTTGAGCATGCAGAATGGAATGGTTGTACACCCACCGATTTAATTTTTCCTTTTTTCCTTTGGATAGTGGGTGTATCTATCGCTTTTGCCATGAGTAGTAGCAAAGCTAGTCCGGAAACACATGCAAAGACCATTCTAAAGGCTGTTAAACGGGGGCTTACATTATATTTCCTGGGTTTCTTTTTAGCCATATTTGGGAAAATTATTGCTGCCATTATTCAAGATACTTCCATTTGGGAAGCTTTTAAAACCGTTCGTTTACTTGGGGTGTTACAACGCATCGGAATCGTATTTATCATTAGCAGTATTATTTTTTTAAAAGTCTCCAATAAGGCTATTTTTAAAATACTGATTGTTGTTTTAGCCGTTTATTGGGCCCTTATGACTTTTGTTCCGGTTCCGGGTGTAGGTTATCCCAACATGGAGAAGGAAACGAATCTGGCAGCCTGGATAGACCGGGGAATATTGACTGAAGCACATACCTGGGCCTCCTCTAAAACCTGGGATCCCGAAGGGGTTTTAAGTACACTGCCTGCGATTGGAACATGTTTGTTTGGTATTCTGGTAGGCGTTTGGATGCGTAGAAAAGATGTTGATAATCCAACTAAAGTGGCCTGGTTATTTACCTCGGGTACAGCAGCAGTTGCACTGGGCTTGCTGTGGGATTTACAATTCCCGATTAACAAAGCCCTGTGGACAAGTTCCTATGTGCTTTATGCTGGAGGCTTAGCCTCTATTGGCCTTGCACTCTGTTACTGGATTATTGATGTTCAGGGCTACAAGCGATTTACCACTCCATTTGTGGTATATGGTGTTAACGCCATTACGGTGTTTTTTTTAGCCGGACTTATGCCCAGGATATTAAATCTTATCTCCATAACACAGGCAGATGGAACTAAAACGCCATTACTGGTTTATTTTTACAATACCTGCTATCAACCCTTCTTTTCTCCTGTAAATGCCTCATTGGTTTGGGCAATTAGTTATGTTTTGGGTTTTTACGTGTTATTGTACTGGATGTATAAAAAGAATATTATCATTAAAGTTTAATTCGGTTTACACAGGTGATTTTTTTGTAAATTTATTCCCTGCAAATACACTTGCTTATTCTCATCATTGAAAAAGAAAACAACCATATACGATATCGCCAAGGCGCTTAATATCACGGTATCAACAGTATCGAGGGCTTTAAGCGGTTTCCCTGCTATAAGCGATGCAACCCGAACCGCTGTGCTTGAAACGGCTCAGAAGCTCAATTATAGTCCGAATAAGTTAGCCTCAGCTTTAAAATCGGGTAAAACGCACATCATTGGTGTAATTGTGCCCAGCGTTCAGGCTCATTTTTTTGCATCAATTATTCATTGCATTGAAGATGGCTTAAAAGACAGTGGCTATCGGGTAATTATTTACCAGTCCAATGAATCGGTAGAAAACGAGATTAACGGGGTGAAAACTTTACTCGAGGCACAGGTAGATGGGATTATGGCCTCTATGTCTTTGGAGACAGAAAATGTAGATCACTTTGCCGAAATTATCAAGCAAAATAAACCCCTTATTCTTTTTGACCGGGTGCACGAAGATTTGAAGGTGCCCACCATTACCCTTGATGATTTTAAAGCGGGATACATGGCCACGCAGCACCTGATTGATCAGGGGTATGAGAAGATCGCCTTTATCACTACCATTCATCAGATTAAGATTTTTAATGACAGACTGAAAGGCTACAAAGCTGCTTTAAAGGATAACGGATTACCGCTTATTGATGAACACCTTATTTTTGGTGGCTTATCTATTAAGGATGGGCGATTTGGAGCCGGCAAACTGATGCGCAGTAAAAATAAACCCGATGCCATTATTGCCGGAGATGACTTTACCGCTCTTGGTGTGATTAAAAAACTGAAGGAGATTGATGAAACCCCACCAGAAGTGGGCGTAATTGGTTTTGCCAATGAAGCATTCTCTGCCTACATCACACCCAATCTTTCTACTATAGATCAGCATGCCCCGCAAATAGGAAAGGAATGTGCCAAAATGTTTTTAAAAATGGTAAAGAAAGAGAATCCCTTTCAGGAAATGGAGCATATTGTGCTCGATCCCAGTATAATTGAGCGGCAATCAACAACTAAAGAAAGTTAATTAAGTATTCCATTTGCAATTTAAGGCATATAACTAAGCTGGTTTATAAGTTCTATTGAGCAGCGTGCTTCAACTTGCTCAGCCCGGCTTTGCAATGACGGGTTAAGGAACACGGAATAAAAAAACCTGCTCTGGATAAACAGTAGCAGGTTTTTTATGATATTCAAGAAAATTGCTTAATCTTCAAATTTCCATCTTACAAAAGCTTCCATTGCCTCGTATTCTGCAAGTCCAAGTTCATCATAAGCTTTTGCAGTATCGCGGTTACGGTCTTCTGCGCGTTGCCAGAACTCTCTTGCGTCATCACCAGGGAAAACAGCTCTGTCTTTTTGACTTTGGTGTTTAAAGATTGCATATTTCTTGCGTTCAAGCTCCTGAGGTGAAATCGGAACAGCCATCTCAATTTCGTAAGTTTCAAACTCATGCCACGCGCCACGGTACATCCATAACCAGCAATCTTTAGCCCAATCTTCTGTTTGACGAAGGCGTTTTAATGCTGCTAAAATAATGTTAAAACATACGATATGTGTACCATGTGGATCTTCAAAATCGCCTGCTGCATATACCTGATGTGGTTTTACTTTTTGTAAAAGCTCCATGGTTAACTCAATATCCTTATCGGTTACCGGGTTTTTCTGGCTCTTTCCGCTTTCATAAAAAGGTAGTGCCTGGAAATGGATATGGTCATCCTCCAGTCCGCAATAGCGCGCACCTGCAATGGCTTCACCCTTTCTGATCAATCCCTTAACGGTTTGAATTTCAGGGGTGTCAATTTGATTCGGTTTCTTGTTTTCGATGAAAGTACGCATGTTTTGGTAAAGACTTTTCAGCCCAGAATTGTCCATGCCCATTTTCTCTGTAAAATCTACATTAAACTCTACAAAACGTAAGGCATCATCATCCCAAACAGCGGTATTGCCTGAAGTTTGATAAGCTACGTGAACGTCGTGTTTCTGGTCTACCAAACGGATAAACGTTCCACCCATTGAGATTACATCATCATCCGGATGTGGAGAGAAAATAATCACCCTTTTTTTAGCAGGCTCTGCCCTTTCCGGACGTTGAGAATCATCTGCATTAGGTTTACCTCCCGGCCATCCGGTAATGGTATGCTGTAATTTATTGAAAATATGAATGTTGATATTGTAAACCGGACCTCTTTCAGTGGCCAGTTGTGCCATACCATTATTGTTATAATCGTCTTCAGTTAATTTTAAGATCGGTTTTTTAAGCGTATTGGCTAACCAGATTACAGCTTTGCGGATTAATTGTTCTGTCCACACACAGTCGTTAACCAGCCATGGCGTATTAAAGCGGGTAAGTTCTGAAGCTGCAGGTGTATCTAAGATAAACTCTACGTTTTCAGAAAGCTGCAGGTAGGTTGCAGGAACATCACCAGAAATTTCTCCTTCTACCGCTTTTTTAATGATCGATGCTTTTTTACGACTCCAGGCCATTAAAATGATTTCTCTGGCTCTGAAAATTGTACCAATACCCATGGTAATTGCCTTGGTAGGTACGAATGATTTACCGCCGAAATCACGCGCAGCATCGCGTCTGGTTAAGTCGTCAAGGGTTACTAAACGTGTTCCAGAATTTGGTGCAGAACCCGGTTCGTTGAAACCAATGTGACCGGTACGGCCGATACCCAGAATCTGAATGTCTAAACCACCAAGGTCACCAATTTTCTTTTCGTAATCTAAACAGAATGCCGGAATGTCTTCCAGCGCCAAAGTTCCATCCGGAATGTGAACATTGTTTCTATCGATATCGATGTGATCGAAAAGGTTTTCGTTCATAAAGGTCACATAACTCTGTGCTGCCGTTGGCTGCATCGGATAGTATTCATCCAGGTTAAAAGTGATCACATTTTTGAAACTTAAGCCCTCTTCTTTGTGCAGTCTTACCAGCTCGGCATAAACTGCGATTGGGGTAACACCTGTTGCTAAGCCCAGTACTGCAGGTGCGTTGTTTGCTTGTTTAGTTTTAATGAGGTTGGCAATTCTGTGCGCCACATTAACAGAAGCAATTTTTGGATTTTCGAACACGCTCACAGGGAGTTTCTCGAAGCGTGTCTCCTCCAGTAGATTTAATCTAGCCATTTTTTTGATATGGATTTTAATGTACGGAGCAGTAAATATAGAGACTTATAGTTAATTTTTAGTAAAGGATAGCTACTTTTATTCCAAGTAATTGATTAAGCTTTAAAACAAACGTTTGATCATTTTTCACTAAAACCCATCGCTATGAATAACCAAATACAAAGCCTGTATGATAAAGCAGCAAAAAAAGAACGATTGATCATTGGCCTGATGAGCGGAACTTCAATGGATGGTTTGGATATAGCGCTTTGTTCGGTAAAAGGTAGTGGTGTGAATACAGATATTAAGGTGCTTCAGTTTAAAACAGGAGATTATACCGTCGGATTCCGCGAAAAGATAAAAGCCATATTCTCTAAACGTGAGGTAGATTTGCAGCTGGTTTGCCTCATGAATGAGTACATTGCAAATGTTCATGCGGCACTGATAAATGAGGCATTGAACGAATGGGGTTATGAAAATCATCAGATAGATTTTATTGCCAGTCATGGACAAACGATCTTTCATGCGCCTCAATCTTTGCATGGGTTAAAGGAGTATCCAAATGGAACTTTACAGATAGGTGATGGTGACCACATGGCCGTAAAAACCGGCATCATTACTTTATCTGATTTTAGACAAAAACACCTTGCCGCAGGAGGGGAAGGTGCGCCTCTGGCTGTATATGGAGATTACCTTATTTTTTCTAAAAAAGGAGAGGACCGAGTGATGTTAAATATTGGAGGGATTGCCAATTTTACCTATCTGCCCGGATCATTGGATGCGAGTCAAATATTTTCTACCGATGTGGGGCCAGGTAATACCCTAATGGATCAATATATGCAAAAGCATTTTAATCAATTTTATGATAAAAATGCCTCCGTTGCGAAAAAAGGAAAATGTAATGAAAACCTATTGAAAGCCTTGTTAACATGCGATTTCTTTGATCTGGGTTTCCCAAAAACGACGGGGCCAGAGCTGTTTAATCTTGGTTACCTGGAAAAAGCTCAGCAAGCGTCTGCAACAACAGATTTAAGTCTTGAAGACGTAATGGCTACTTTGTGCCATTTCTCGGCATCAGGCATAACCGATGCCATACAGAAATGTTTTGGGCAAGAGGCCAGCCCCCATATTTTTAGTAGTGGAGGAGGTATGCATAATCCGCTTTTAATAGCGCTGTTAAAAGAACAGTTACCCAATGCCAGCTTTTTAACAACCGCAGATTTGGAAATCAACCCAGATGCAAAGGAAGCCGTTTTATTTGCTATTCTAGCCAACGAAACCCTTTGTGGACAACCCATAAATTTTGGAAACAGGCAGGGTGTTCCTTCAGTCTGTATGGGTAAAATTAGCCTGCCAGCTTAATTAAAATGATTGAATTTAGAAGGATAGCAGGATTGAATCTGTGATAATACATCATTCTATCATTCTCTCATTCACTAATTCAATCATTCACTCTCTCACTCATTCATTGAACCATTCACTCCTTATTTTGTATACTTAGTTGTACAGCTATAAGCTTTTGATTGTCAGTTATTTTGTTAAATTTGTTTTAGTGCGAATCTAATAACTAACAAAACCTAATTTTTATGGAAAAAAGTTACCTAAAATGGTCACCAAAGTTTCTTGCAATTTTGATGATCCCATTTCTGCTGCTCCTATTTTCAGAAATGGCCCAGGCGCAAAACCGGCGCTACACGATTAGTGGAAAAGTAACAGATGCCTCTGGTAATATCCCCATTCCAGGAGCGGTAGTCAAAATCTTAAATACTACATTAGCAACCAGTACAGCTTCTAACGGCGGGTATAATTTCGCTGTTGATCTGGCACCAGGAAAGTATCAGGTTCAATTCTCATATGTAGGCTATAAATCGATAGTTCAGTCTGTAGATTTGGCCGGTAACACCAGTGTTCAATTGAGTGTTAGCCTTTCGGGAGATGCGGTTGGTTTAGATGAAGTTATTGTAACCGGTACCTCGCAGGGAACCACCAGAAAGCAATTGGGAAGTTATGTGAGTACGGTTAAAGGCGACGATTTGAATAAAGCACCAAGCGGAAATGCTTTGGCCTCTTTACAGGGAAAAACTCCTGGTGCTCAAATTAGCCAGAACTCTGGGGATCCTGCGGGTGGCATATCGGTAAGGTTAAGGGGTATCAGTTCAGTAAACTCATCATCAGAGCCACTTTACATTATTGATGGGGTTATTGTAAATAACTCAACTACAAGGGTAACCAATACTTCCGGGAATTATGATGGAACAAATTTTATTGGCAACATAGGTCAGAACAGAATGGTTGACATCAGTCCCTCAGATATTGATCACATTGAAGTTTTAAATGGGGCTGCGGCTGCTGCGATTTATGGATCGAGAGCCAACGCAGGTGTAATCCAGATTTTTACCAAAAGAGGTAAAACCGGAGAGCCACAGGTGAGTTTTAATACCAGTCTGGTTATCAGTGAACTGCGCAAACAGGTTGAGGTGAATCAGGCACCCATTAAGTTTGGTGGCTCTGTTGATACCCAAACACAAGATATTTTAACACCAACTTTAACCAATACCACGCCTGTAACCCGATACAATTATCAGGACTACATTTTCCATACCGGAATAGGTACAGATAATTCGGTTTCCGTTTCTGGTGGTAACGATAATACGAAATTTTATACTTCTGCCGGATATTTCTCCAATCAGGGGATCATTAAGAATACGGATTTCAGACGGATGAATTTCAGGGCTAATCTGGATCAGAAAATCAACAACTGGGCTAAGATGACAGCCGGTTTTAACTATGTTCACAGTGATGCTAATGAGAAACCCGATGGCAACTCATTTTTCTCTCCCATGAACTCAGTAACCATTATCGGGAACTTTCACGACCTGTTTACCCGTGATGCTTTAGGGAATTTAAAAGCAGTTGGTGAACGTGGCCGTGTTAATCCGGTTTCCGTAATTGAAGACATCAAGCAACGTCAATTTACCAATCGCATTATTGCCAATACAGGATTGAAACTCAACCCCCTCAAAAACTTAACAATTGACTATACCATGGGGGTAGATAATACCATTCAAAACGGAACAACCTACATTCCGCCCTTCGCTTATAACGTAAGTACAGGTTTTTATGGTGGCGGGCCAACCTTAGACCCTTCTTTAAATGGGTATGCCAGTGCGGCAAATGCAACAACCACATTGTTTAATAACGAATTAAACTTTACCTATGATGCGAAGATATCCACTTTATTGAGTTCAACAACGCAATTGGGAGGATCATATCAGTATCAAAAAGATTTATATAGCTTGTTAAATGGCCGTGGCCTTGCCCCTTTCGTTCAAACAGTTAATGGTGCCAGTACCATGCTTACCAATAACGATGGCAGGTCTGAATTTTCAATCAGCGGGGCTTATTTGCAACAAAATTTCAAATATAAAGATCATTTATTTGTTACAGGTGCAATAAGGGTAGATCAATCTACCGTTTTCGGAGAAGATAACCGTACCCAGTTTTACCCAAAAGCGAACATCAGTTATGTTTTATCATCTGCTGATTATTGGAAGGATTCTGGTTTGAGTTCATGGTGGAGTGCTTTTAAAGTAAGGGCCGCATATGGTGAATCAGGTAACTTAACTGGTATTGGTGCATATGATCGGTTTAATGTTTACGCTCCGGGATCGCTAAACAGTAAAACATCGCTAACTTCAAGCGGCACTTTGGCCAATACAGGTGTAAAACCAGAGCGCCAAAAGGAACTGGAAGTGGGAACTGATATGTCTTTCTTCAGTAACCGTTTAGGATTAACCTTTAGCTGGTACAATAAAAACGTAGAAGACTTGCTCTTGGGTGTAGTAATTGCGCCAACAACAGGTTTCTCCAGCTTGTTGGATAATATTGGTGGTAAGCTTAAAAATAAAGGGCTGGAGTTAATGTTAACGGGGGTGCCGGTGAAAACAAAAGATTTCAGCTGGACGGCAACTTTAATTTACAATAGAAATAGAAATAAGATTGAAGGTTCTGGTGCACAGCGTCTGCTTTCTACCAATGCAGGGGCGCCGGTTTCTATTACGGATGGTTATCCGGTTGGGGTGTTTTATGGTACTTTTTTCGCCCGAAATCCGGATGGAAGTTTATTAACCAATGCCCAGGGAATTCCGCAAACAGAAAGGGGGATACAAAATACAGCAACCACCTATACGCCTCAGCGCGATGCCAGTGGCCAGCCAACCGGAACGGTTTTGCGATCCGTACTTGGAGATCCAAACCCAAATTACACGGGGTCTTTTGTTAATGATTTTACTTATAAAAGGTTAAGCCTGCATATCCAGTTAGATGCTGTTCAGGGTGGTGATGTATGGAATGCCGATTGGAGGACCCGTCAGGGGGTAGGAAATGGTAAAGTAACCGAAGCAGAAGATTTAGGTCAGCTGCCAAGAGGTTATGTTGCAGGGGTATATAATGTGGAAGAATGGCGCATAGATGATGGTTCTTTTGTAAAACTGAGAGAAATTTCACTTAGCTATAATATCGGTAAAGTGAAATTTGTTAAAGATTTAACAATTAATTTGAGTGGAAGGAATCTGGTTTCCTGGGACAATTATAAAGGTTACGATCCAGAGTTAAATTCGGGAGGACAATCAACCATTTTAAGGAATATTGATTTTGGCTCAGTGCCAATCCCACGTACATTTTCTATTGGTTTACAGGCAAGGTTCTAATTCAAAATTAATGGTTATGAAAAATTTAAAACTAAAATATACAAAGCACATTCTTCTTTTTTGCATGGTTGTTGCTTTCAGCTCCTGCAAAAAAGACTACCTGAATCCCAATGCGGCAACGGCTGATGATGTGCTTACTTCTGCTAAAGGATTAACGGGAGTAACAGTTGGCTTACAAAGGAGTTATTCTTCTACCAGAGCAGGCGTGTTATACGCTGGCATATCGGTAAACGGTTTAACAACGAATGAGTTGATATCAATTAATACAGGGAATACAAACGAAGAACGCCTGATGGCTGGCGGTGTGCAGGTGGATGGCACCAACACGGTGCTGTTAAATGTTTGGACAGGCGCTAATAAAATTATTTATGACGCTGATAATGTAATTAATAATGCGGCAAACTTGCCCGACAAAGGTTATGCTTCTGGCCTGATTGCTCATGCCAGTATATTTAAGGCGCTAGCCTTGGGTAACCTGTCAGAATTTTGGGAAAATGTTCCGAACGGTACAGGGCAGAATGTGGCCTTCGTTACCAGGGTGCAAGGGTATAACAAAGCCATTGCAGCTATAGAGAATGCACAAGCCGTAATTGCTGCAAATCCTATTAATGCAACATTTTTGGGCAATATCCCTGCAGGAATTGATATTCCGAATACGCTAAATGCGTTAAAGGCGAGATATGCACTGTTTGCCGGCAATTATGCACTGGCATTAACAGCAGCAAATGCAGTGGATTTAACTAAAAAATCGACTTTTACTTACGACGCTTTAAATTTAAATCCAATTTTTGAGGTCGCTACTTCAACAAATAATGTGGTGCAACCGAAGAATATTAATTTGGGGCAAACTGGCGCCAACGTGCCTGATGCAGGTGATTTACGTATTCCATTTTATACGGTAATCAATACCACTGTTCGGATTAATGGTTTTGCAGCAACAACATTTGCACCTTTTCCTGTTTATTTGCCGGGAGAGATAACTTTAATTAAAGCAGAAGCCTATGTACGTCAGGCTACGCCAAATTTAGGAAACGCATTAACAGAATTAAATAAGGTGGTAACTAAAGCCCCAGCCGCAGATCCTTTTGGTGTTGGAGCAGGTCTTCCCGCCATTACAGGTTCGCCTTCGGCACAGGCACTTTTAGATTTAATCTACAAACATCGCTGTATAGAGCTTTTTATGTCGGGCTTAAAATTAGAAGATATGAGAAGATTTGCTCAGCCACTAACCGATCGTAAACGAAACTTTTTCCCTTATCCTTTCCAGGAAAGGGACAACAATACCAACACACCGGCCGATCCGGCGTTTTAATAAAAACAAAAGGGCTCCGTTTTTCGGAGCCCCTTTTGTTTAGAGTATATTTAATTCTTTTGTCCGGTAACTTTTGAGCAAGTCGTTATCGATGTCGAGTTCAGTAATCAGGTAGCTTATGCTTTCTATGGGGCAAACTTTTAGCCTTAAGGCAATATCAAGCTTTTCTGAAATGCATAATACAGCAGTTTTTTTGGCACAGGAAAGCATGGCCTTTTTCAGTTGGTTAATTTCCCAGTAAGTATCGGTTAATCCCTCTTCAGGATGTAGTGCACTGGTGCCCATTAAGCATAAATCTGCTTTAATTTCTGCCAGCTGGGTAATTACATGCCCGCCATAAGTTACCTGTGAGTTTTTAGAAAACAATCCCCCTATGAGTATTACCTCCACATTGTTGTATTTGGCCAGCTCAACGGCCACCAGGGGGCTAATGGTAAAAAACGTAGCCGTTAAGCCTTGAGGTAGCTGCTTCACAAGTTCGAGTATCGTAGTGCCTCCTCCCGTTAAGATTACCATCCCGTCTTTGATTAAGCTGGTTGCTTTTTTTGCTATTGAAATTTTGCTGTCACGGGCATATACTGTGCTGTCATCAAATGAGCTGTGGTAAGATTTAGATAATGCCCCGCCATGTACTTTATATAATAAGCCCTCATCTACCAGTTCTTGCAAATCTCTTCTGATGGTATCTTCTGATACGTTGAGGAGTTGCACTAAATCTGAAGTGAGCACCCGATTGTGAAGGTTAATCTGGCGCATGATGAAGTCATGACGTTCTTTTTTGAGCATACTTGTCTGGTTTAGAAACGAATGTATAAAAAGATTTTTAAAAAATCTACTATTGCGTTTTTTTGCTTGTTTTTGCGAGTTTGTCTTTCAAGTTAGGAGAATAACAAATATAATTTGCATTTTTAACGGAAAACATTTTATATATTTACTTAACTAAACTTAAAATGCGTGTTTATGCGTGTTTGATGAACTACAAATAATCAACAAAACTAATTATTAACTTATCCCTAGTCAGTTTATGAAAAAAAAGCTACTACTAATTTTTATTGGTACCTTTTTGTTGTTGGCAAATGCAATTGCCCAGCAAATTGTGGTTACCGGTAAAGTCACGTCGGAAGACGGACCAGTGCCAGGTGTTTCCGTTCGGGTGAAAGGAAGCAATTTGGTAGCCCAAACCAATGGTGATGGTGTATATTCCATTAAAGCATCAAAAACAGATGTATTGGTTTTTACTTTCATTGGATATCTTACCACTGAAAGGTCCGTGGGCGCTAATACCACCATCAATGTGAACTTAAAAACCGATTCTAAAGGTTTAGATGATGTAGTGGTTGTGGGTTATGGTACCCAAAGAAAGGGTAATGTTACCGGTGCCGTTTCTACTATTGATGTTAAAAAAACTTTAGAAGGCCGGCCTATTTCAGATGTTGGAAGAGCCTTGCAGGGAGCGGCGTCGGGTTTGAGTATTACTGTACCTAGTGCAGAAATTGGCTCCGATCCCGTGATCAGAATTCGTGGGCAACTGGCTTCTTTTAACGGAAGTGCACAACCACTGGTATTGGTAGATAACGTAGAAATTCCAAGCCTGCAGTTGGTTAATCCTAATGATATTGCCAGCATTACTATTTTGAAGGATGCTGCAGCATCCTCTATTTATGGTGCTAAGGCTGCCTTTGGAGTGGTGTTAATTACCACAAAAACAGGCTCAGGAACAGATAAGCCTTCTATCACTTACTCCAATAACTTTTCTTATCAAAATGTTTGGAAAGACCTTAAAATGGCCGACGTAAATGGCTTAAAATATACCGTTGATGCAGCCGAGCGTATTGGCGTAACTACGCCTACCGGTGCGTTCTATTATGTTGATAGAGCAAGCTACCAAAAAGCAGTGGCCTGGAAAGAGAAATATGGCAGCACCATTGGACCAGACGATCCTACTGTTTTCGGTAGAGACTGGTATGTACAGGGTGCAAACCAAAAAATGGGGGTTCGTACTTATAATCCATACGATTATATGGTAAGAGAGTGGGCGCCAACACAACAACATAACTTATCTATTGGTGGTACATCAGGTAAAACTTCTTATAATTTAGGCCTTGGTTTGTTAGATCAGGCAGGGATGTTGAAACCCGCTAAAGAAGATCGTTTTACCCGTTACAATGCCTCTTTTAAAATCACCAGCGAGATTAATAAATATTTAACCATCCGTGGGGGTGCATTATATTCGAGACGCAATAAAGAATATGCTTATACAACCAATTCTACTACTGCCGATCCATGGTTGTACCTGTACAGATGGAGCTCGATTTATCCTTTAGGTAAAGATGAAAATGGCGATCCAATCCGTAGTCCGGAAAGCGAGATTGCATCAGCAAATACCGCCAATATCCTGTTAAACTACGCCAACGTAAATTTAGGAACTACAGTAAACATCTTAAAGAACTGGAAAGTAGATTTTGATTATACTTTCACCAATCAAAATGAAGATTGGAAAAGACCAGGAACAAGATTTACAGCAAGAAACTCATGGGTAGCACCTAAAACAAGGCTAGATGCAAGTGGTGCTCCAATTTATGTAAATGATCAAGGTCAGGTGGTGTCAAGTACTGCACCTGGAGCCATGGCAGCATATGATCTTTCAATGGATATGTACACTACACCTGGTTCTAATCCAGATCATTTTGCAAGATCAGCAACCAGCTTTTACAGCCATACCATTAATGCCTTAACTACTTATAATTTAAAGCTAAAGGAAGACCACGATTTTAAATTTATTGTGGGTTTAAACCGTGTAACCAGTACTGCAGAAGCTCAGTTTGGCCAAATCACGAATCTTTCGGATATCAATAATCCACAGTTCAGTTTTGGTACAGGTTTGCAAACTGTTCTTCCAACTACAGCAGCCTTAGGTTTAATTCCTGGAGGAATCCGGATTTTTGCACCAGATAAAATCTGGGAATCACAATTGGGATACTTTGGACGGATCAATTATGCCTATAAAAACAAGTACCTTTTAGAAGGTAATATCCGTTATGATGGCTCATCTAAATTTCCTGAATTACTACAATGGAGATGGTATCCTTCGTTCTCAGCGGGTTGGGTAGCCAGTGAAGAGAAATTCATGGACTGGACCAAGCCTGTATTAGATCAGTTAAAATTTAGGGCGTCATGGGGTTCAATCGGAGATCAGTCGGTGCCAAATGATTTATACCTGCCTGTAATGCAAAATGGTCAGGTATCCTGGATTTTGAACGGGGCAAGGGCAAATTATGTAGGAACACCTCGCGCAATAGCTGCTAACATCCAATGGCAGGATATCGTAACCACTAACTTTGGTGTGGATGCTACCCTGCTCAAAAATAAACTGACCGTATCATTCGATTTGTTCCAAAGAAAAACCGAGAATATGATTGTGCCTACAGAGGGCATTCCGCTTACTTTCGGTATTGCCTCTCCTCAAGGGAACTATGGTGCATTAAATACTAAAGGTTGGGAGCTTACAATCGATTTTAATCATCGTTTTGAAAATGGTTTAGGTTTAAACTTTAAAGGAAACTTATCTAATGCAAAAACAACCTTAACAGCCTATGGTTCAGGTACGCAGATTACTACTAACTACAACGGAAAAGACATTGGTGAAATCTGGGGTTACCGCACAGACAGGTTGTATCAATTGGATGATTTTGAACTGGATGGATCAGGAAAACCGATCTTAATTACGTTAACTGCTGCAGAAAGTAAATTGAATGCAGGTAAGCAAGCTTACAAATTAAAACCAGGCCCGAATGGTGAAAAACCGGTTTATCAACCTTTTTTACAAAACTCGGCGAACTTCCGTTTTGGTCCGGGTGATGTGAAGTTTAAGGACATTAATGGTGACGGCGAAATCAGCAATGGTGATGGAACTTTGGCTAATCATGGCGATCAGGAAATTATTGGAAACTCTAATCCACGTTACGAATACGGTTTCCGCTTAGGTGCAGATTTCAAAGGCGTTGATATTAGTGCTTTCTTCCAGGGAGTGGGTAGCCGCAAAATCTGGGGAGCAGGATTTTTAGCCATTCCGGGATTTAATTCTGCAGATGGTGCCATGCCTGAAGCCATAGCCGGTAATTACTGGACGCCGCAAACCCCGGATGCATTTTATCCTGCAGCTTATAACAACGCTGCAAGTGGTACCACTAACAATATGCAGGTTCAGGACCGCTATCTGCTAAATATGGCCTATTTGCGATTAAAAAACTTAACTGTGGGTTATACCTTCCCTTCAGCTTTGGTTAAAAAAGCAGGTATCAGTTCATTAAGGGTTTATACCGCTTTAGAGAATTTCTTTACCTGGGATCATTTAGGTGATTTACCTATAGATCCGGAAAGTGTGAGTGGTTATTCTGTTTGGGATCAAACCAACTACAACAGTGGCCGTACCGGAACCGGTATACCAGCTTTCAAAAGTGTTTCATTTGGTGTTCAGTTGAATTTTTAAGATTATGAAAAGGAAATATTTTAAATATATAAATGGTTTAGCGCTGGCCTGTGTATTGATGGTGTCTTGTAATAAAGAGGTCTTAGATCGCCCACCGCTAACACAGATAATAGATGGTGAGTTTTGGAGGGGTGAAGATGATGTACGCATGTATGCCAATTCCTATTACACCAATTTTTTTACGGGTTACAATTCAGGGTTTGGCGTAGATTACACACCGGTAAGGGGCTATACTTTTTCCGATGATTTAACCGGTAAAAACGTTCAGATTAATTTTGAAAGTAGCGTGCCAACTTCAAGAGGCTCTGTATCAGAAGCAGCAGACTGGATGGGTACTTACGCGGGTCCAACATGGGATTTCGCCTGGATCCGTAAGTCGAATGTGATGATCGAACGTTTGGATAACGTGGTGAAGCCTAAATTAACCACCGAAGCTTACAATCACTGGTCGGCGGTTGCCCGTTTTTACAGAGGCTTTGAATACAGCCGTTTAGTAAGCGTTTTTGGCGATGTGCCTTATTTCGATAAAGTACCTTCAGATACGGATTTACCTTATTTGTACAAAGATAGAGACAATAGAGGTGTGGTGATGGATAAGGTTTATGACGATTTTAAATTCGTTATGGCTAATATGCGTGAAAATGATGGTGTTCAGGTACTGAATAAATATATCGCAGCGGCATTTATCTCCCGGTTAATGCTGTTTGAAGGAACATATGAACATTATCATGGCATAGATGCAGCCAGGGCAAAAAAATACCTGGAATTTGCGGTAGAAGCAGCAAACTACGTAATTGCAAGTAATAAATATAACTTCAGTCGTGATTTCAAATCTATCTTCTCCAGTGATAACCTTGCTGGTCACCCCGAAGTTTTACTATACAGAACTTACGATGCAGCTTTAGGTGTTACACATAGTATTGGTTCTTACCAGAACGGAACTGAAGTAGTTGGCGTTGACGCGAACCTGGTATTAATGAAATCCTTTATCGTTAGCGATGGTAAAGTTTGGCAAAATTCAACTGTTCCTGCAGCAAATTCATTTTCCATTGCCGATTTGGTAAAAACCAGAGATTCACGGTTCGAAGCTTCATTTTATGATAAGGCGCTACCTGCATCGGCAACTTTACTTTATGGATTCAAATATGCTTCAAGAGAGGCTTTAACCTATATCGGCAAAACCTATCCGGCAGCCTGGGGTAGCAATACCAATACCAGTGATGCACCCATTATTCGCTTAGCTGAAGTTGTACTCAACTGGATTGAAGCTAAGGCTGTGCTGGCACAGTATTTCTCTGGCCCTGCCGTAACGCAGGCAGATATCGATAAATCAATCAATGCCATTCGCAATCGCCCCCTGGATGCAGCTGCAATAGCTAAAGGAGTGGTTAAAACGGCTCCATTAAGCTTAGGAGCACTACCTGTAGATCCTGCGCGGGATAGTGATGTTCCGGAATTGATCTGGGAAATCCGCAGAGAAAGACGTATGGAATTTGTATTTGAATACAGCAGGCTATTAGATTTAA
This sequence comes from Pedobacter sp., assembly GCF_965279535.1. Taxonomy (NCBI): domain Bacteria; kingdom Pseudomonadati; phylum Bacteroidota; class Sphingobacteriia; order Sphingobacteriales; family Sphingobacteriaceae; genus Pedobacter; species Pedobacter sp. The sequence continues at coordinate 2,881,493 of NZ_OZ257244.1, read as the reverse complement.
AGCGCTGGAAAAAACTCAATTACATGAATTTCAGTACCAATCCAGATTATTTCTTAGGCCCCTGGGTAAACGTTCAGACAGAGGCTGCGGTATATCTTACTCCAGCAAATGCAACCGCTAAAAATGTAAAGGTGAAGAAAGCAGATGGCACAATTGTAACTTACGATGGCACTAATGCATCAGCTATGGTAGGTTACTGGATGATTACCAATGCTACCAACAGAAATGCCTTTACCGACAGGGCTTATTTAGCTCCGGTTGGTCAGGCACAGATTATTCAATATCAGGATAAAGGATATAAACTAACACAAACCACCGGATGGTAGGCTTGACTATGTAAAACAATAAAGGTGGCTCATTTGATTGAGCCACCTTTTTTTTGCTGAATTTGAATCAAATTAAAGAATTTTGAATCCTAAACTCAATTGGAATAAGTTCGGTGTTTGTTTGTATTTTTCACTCTTACTGATGTTAGAAACACCGGCCTCGTAGCGCAAATCAACAGAAATGCTGCCCACATCAACTCCGGCACCAGCCTGAATACCAAATGCCTGATTTTTGTAATTGTCGAAATCCGTAGCCTGGTTAAAAGCAGAACTAAAAGAAGTATTCTCATCTAAAACCAATGAAAGTACAGGTCCGGCCATTACGCGGAAATTAAGGTTTTTACTTCCGAATTTCGTTCCCAATAATAAAGGAATGTCTAATGTTGTAAATTTAACTTTACCCTCAGCAGAAACTTCATTGCCATTATCCTGAGTAATGCTAATGAATTTGTTGCCCTTACTGCCAATGTAAGCTTCTGGTTGTAAGTAAATACTGTTACCAATACGTGCCCATGCACCAATCTGGTAGCCAAGGCGATTTTCTTCACTGGCAAAATCAGCATTGATTTTCGCCAAGTTTACACCGGCTTTAACACCGAGATTAAAACTTTGTGCCTGGGATGTTGCCCAACCTAAAGTTAGGAAAACAACAGAGAAGATGATCTTTTTCATAATTTAATTTTGTTTTGAAATGTTGTGGCTGTAATAATGCACGTCCTTTTTCATTATTAAATGCCTGTTTAAGTTTAAATCTTATGGCTTTTATTACCTGTTGGATTTTATAACGGCATTTTAACACAATTATCATGCTAAAATGAGCCAGAGATTACACCTTTTTTACTTTTGCTTGAATAAAGCCATTAACCTGCCACAAATATTTTTTACTTTTGCCTTAAATAATTTTGCTATGGCTAATTTTCAATTGACTTCTGAGACTGCATTTAAGGTAAAAACCAAGTTTTTAAGAAAGTATCGCGACCTTGCGAACGAACCGCTTGATTTTACCCCGGGCAATGAAGATAAGTTGGTGGAAGATTTAATGCGTTTGGTAAAACGCGACCGTACCTATATCGAATTTACCATTCAGAAAGCCCTGGCGGATACAAAAGGAAACAGATTATAGCCTTTATTGCCCGAGGTAACGCTTAAATTACCTTTTGTAGCCTGTCAGACTATTTTTAATCTTTGCGTGTTTTCGTACATTTACCTTTGTACAATTCTATTCATCCATCTACCCGCAAGAATAGCTCATTAATGCTTATGTTCGGTTATAAAAAATAAAGCGCATGAAAAAGCTTAAGTTTGGATTGCTGGCTGTCGCATCTGGTATAGCCGTTTTATCTTTCTCTTTCAAGGAAGATCTGTTTTTAGTATCTAAAAACTTAGATATTTTCGCTACGCTTTACAAAGAAATTAACATCAATTATGTTGATGAAACCAATGCGCCAGCATTGATGAAAACCGGCATTGATGCCATGCTCGAAAGCTTGGATCCTTACACAGAATATGTCCCCGAATCTGAAATAGAAGATTATAAACTTAAATATGTAAGTACACAATATGGTGGCATTGGTGCCAGTACTGTTTTTATTGATGGAAAACTATATGTAAATGAGGTGAGTGAAGGCTATCCGGCATTTAAATCAGAAGTAAAACCGGGCGATCAGCTGCTCAAAATCAATGGCATAGAAGTTAAAGGAAAGGATAGATCTGAGGTGAGCCAGTTACTCAGAGGGCCAAAAGGTACTGCTGTTGATCTGGTACTGAACAGAGAAGGAAAGGAAATCGCCAAAAAGCTGATCAGGGAAGAAATTAAACAACCCAATGTATCTTACTCAGGAATGGTTGGCGATGGTGTTGGCTATATTAAACTGGATAAGTTTTTAGAAAACTCTGGCCAGGAAGTTAAAGACGCACTGTTGGCTATTCAAAAAGAAAACCCTAAAGGATTAGTCCTCGATTTGAGAAATAATGGTGGCGGTATTCTACAGGAGGCTGTAAAAATTGTTAATCTATTTGTAGATAAGGATCAGTTAGTGGTTACCCAGAAAGGTAAAAACGCAGAGAAGACCATTGCCTATAAAACCCTGCAATCACCCAATGCTGCCAGTTTGCCGTTGGTTGTACTGGTAAACGGAAACTCTGCCTCTGCTTCAGAAATTGTGGCAGGATCACTGCAGGATTTAGACCGGGCAGTAGTTATTGGTCAAAGAAGCTATGGAAAAGGATTGGTACAGCAAACTTTCAACCTCCCATACAATAGTTTGGTTAAAGTAACAGTAGCTAAATACTATACCCCATCGGGCAGATGCATTCAAAAGCTGGATTACGCACATAAAAACGCCGATGGAAGAGCAACACAGTTTGCAGATTCAACCATCACCATGTATCAAACCAAGGCCGGCAGAAATGTTTATAGCGGCAACGGTGTTTACCCTGATGTGGTAGTAGATGCGATGCGCCTGAGTCCGATTACGATCAATATGATTAACAAAAGCTTATTCTTTAATTATGCCAATCAGTTCAAAAAGAATAAACCTGCTTTAACCTCTGCTAAAACATTTCAGATCAGTGATGCCGAGTATACCGCTTTTACCAGCAGCCTCGCAGATAAAGACCTTACCTATCAAAGCAGAACCGAAAGATTACTTTCAGATCTAAGGGCAGAGGCAGAAAAAGAAAATAAATCAGCAGAAGTTAAAACAGACCTCGAAAATCTTAAATATAAACTCACCTCTGCAAAGAAAACAGATTTGGAACATCATAAACTGGAAATTAAGCGCGTACTCGAAACACAGATTGTAAGCCGGTATTTCTATGAAAAGGGACGCATTGAGCAAAGTTTTCAATATGATAAAGAACTGGCTGCAGCCAAAACACTATTCAATAATCAACCTCAAATATTGGCTATACTCAAAGGGGATGGCAATTATAAGGTAATCGGAAAGCCAGGAAAAGCAGTCGCATCCATTGATTAAAGCCGTAACAATAATCTTTCATTTGGCTTAATTCGCAAAACTTTTTAAATTTTTTATTAAGTTGCGTTGAAATTACAATAAAAGCAGTCAGAATACATGGGCTAACCACCCTGATTGGCTTTATTTTTCAACCTAAGGCACATGAAAAAAGTTCTACTTATTGCACTGGTTTTGCTCAGTACTAAGCTGATTGCACAAAACTACAGCCCTTCTGCAACGAATATCGAAAACAGAAAATGGTTTTCAGATGCCCGTTACGGGCTTTTTATCCATTGGGGTCCATTTAGTATCCCCGGCAGTGGCGAATGGGTAATGAATGAAAGAAAACTAAACGTTCATAATTATACCAATCTAAAAGATTTCTTCAATCCTATTGATTTTAATGCCGCACAATGGGTTTCGATGGCCAAAAATGCGGGCATGAAATACATCACCCTCATCACCCGTCACCATGATGGTTTTAGCATGTGGGATACCAGATATTCTGATTTCAATATCATGAATACCCCTTATAAAAAGGATATTGTAAAAATGATGGCAGATGAGTGCCACAAACAAGGCATTAAACTCTATCTCTACTATTCTTTGTTAGATTGGCGTCGTGAAGACTATCCCCATGAAACAGGTCGTACAGGCCAGAATTCTGGTAGAAAAGGAAAAGGTGATTATGCCAGTTACCTTCAGTTTATGAAAAATCAGCTTACCGAATTATTAACCAATTATGGTGAAATCGGTGGCATCTGGTTTGACGGCCATTGGGATCAAACAGCGCCTGAAGGAGAAAAAGACAGAAGCTCGCGAATTGACTGGAAATACGATGAAATTTATGGCCTGATTCACAAACTGCAACCACAATGCATGATTGGAAACAACCATCACATGAGCCCTTTTGACGGGGAAGATTTCCAGATGTTTGAACGCGATTTGCCGGGTGAAAATAAATCCGGACTCAGCTTTCAAACTGCATCAAATAAATTACCGGTAGAAACCTGCGAAACCATTTCGAGCTCATGGGGTTACAATCTTTCCGATAATCACTATAAATCTACCGCCGAACTGGTTCAGATGTTGGCCAAAGCAGCAGGTTTAGGTACCAATTTATTGTTAAACATTGGCCCAATGCCGAGTGGAAAAATTCAACCCGAATTTCAGGAGCGTTTGGCTGCAGTAGGCGATTGGCTAAAAGTAAATGGCGAAAGTATCTACGGTACCCAAGCAGGCTTTGTTAAGCCACAGGATTGGGGATGCGTAACCCAGAAAGCGGGTAAAGTTTATTTGCATGTTTTTAAAAATACGCCTGAAATTAATCTGAACGCATTTCCATATAAAAAGATAAAATCTGCCTATTATCTTCAGGATAAAAAAGCTTTAAAGTATAGCTTAAATAAGGCTGTACTGAATGTTAAAGCGGAGATAGGTAGCCAAAACCCTGATCAGGTGATTGTATTAGAAGTTCAATGAAAATGAAAGTTAAGCTGATAGGTTGTTTACTCCTGCTCGGATCGCTGGGTGCCCGGGCGCAGGTTCAAAAGATTAATGAGGGCTGGGTTTTTCAGGAACAAGATGCTGCACAATGGCTTCCTGCAAAAGTGCCGGGCGAAGTGCATCTTGATCTCTTGGCCAACAAACAGATTCCTGATCCCTTCTATCGCGACAACGAGAAAAAACTACAATGGATTGAAAAGGAAGACTGGGATTACAAGGTAAAGTTTGAGGTGCCTTCCAATACGCTGAATAAGCAAAACGTTGAACTTGTTTTTGACGGATTGGATACCTATGCGGATGTTTATTTGAATGGTAAGCGTATCCTTCAGGCCAACAACATGTTCCGCCAATGGAAAGTGGATGTAAAAGCACTTTTAAAAACATCTAATCAGCTATTTATACGCTTTAAATCGGCGCAAAATACTGTCGATTCTATGGCTAAAGCCGATCTGCCTTATGTAATTCCGGATAATCCCCGCGCTTATGTGCGGAAAGCACAATTCCATTTTGGCTGGGATTGGGGACCTAAACTTACCACTGCCGGTATTTGGAAAGAGGTACGCTTAGAAGCTTGTGATGCCAGGCCAGCAGAAAAGGCCTTTGTTCCACCGGTAAAGGTCGAACTGGTGCAGCAGCCTGATAAGGATGGGAAAAGCTTTTATTTTAAGATCCAAGGTAAAACGATTTATGTAAAGGGCGCAAACTATATTCCTTCTGATGCTTTTGTAACCAGAATGACCAAAAATGATTATCGTAAAGTACTCACTATGGCTAAAGAGGCCAACATGAATATGCTTAGGGTATGGGGCGGTGGAATATATGAGAGCGATGATTTTTATGACCTTTGCGATTCGTTGGGCATTTATGTCTGGCAGGATTTTATGTTTGCAGGGGCCATGGTTCCTGGCGATAAAGCTTTTTTTGATAATGTGAAGGAAGAGGTTAAATATCAGGTTAAGAGACTGAGGCATCACAAAAGTATCGTGCTTTGGTGTGGTAACAATGAAGTGGATGAGGCTTTTAACCGTTGGGGCTGGCAAAAGTCATTCCGCATCCCTCCTGCCGATTCGGCTAAGCTCTGGAACGATTACACCCGCCTGTTCAGGGATAGTATTCCAAAATGGGTAAAAGACGTTGATGGAAGCAGGCCTTATATCAGCACTTCGCCTAAATATGGCTGGGGTGTGAAAAATAGCTTTACCGAAGGCGATAGTCATTATTGGGGCGTTTGGTGGGGCGGAGAAGATTTTGAAGTCTTTGAAAAGAAAACAGGCCGTTTTGTAAGCGAATACGGTATGCAGGCAATGCCCAATTATGAAAGTATTCTGAAGATAACCGAGGCCCAGGATCGCTATCTTTTTTCGGATGTTTTGCAGAACCACCAACGGGCAGGTAATGGTTATGATAAGCTGGCCGTTTATTTAAAGTCTTACATGGTTGATGCTGAGCAGTTAAAGAAACTATCTCTCGAAGATTATACTTATCTTACTCAATGCGTACAGTACTATGGATTCAAAAATATGATCCTCATTCACCGCAGTAAGGCACCTTATAACATGGGGACCCTTCTTTGGCAGCTAAATGATTGCTGGCCGGTAGCCAGCTGGAGCATTACCGATTATTATAACCGGGCACCGAAAGCGGCCTGGTATGCCGTTAAAGAAGCTTATCGCGATGAACCCCGCATTAAAAGAGATACCGTAAAGCCTAAAGATTTAAAACTCAGCGACCCTAAAATTACTTACCAGGTAAAAGGAAACACCATCAAACTTAAAGCTTCGGCATTTGCCAAGTATGTATACCTTGATATTACAGGCTATAACGGCAAGTTAAGCGACAATTATTTTGATCTGGAACCTAATCAGGAAAAAACCATTACAGTGGATGGTACAGGAGCAATAAAAGATATTAAAATCAAATCCCTATGGGACGTAACTCATAAATATTAAACCAACACAATGAAAATCAGAGCATCGAAGTTCAGCTTCATCATTAGCGCCTTTCTCTTTACCAGTGCCCAGGCACAGCAAAAAAGTAGCCTCACGCAATATGTAGACCCACTAATTGGTTCTGCAAAGCATGGTCACGTTTTTGTAGGCGCAAATGTACCTTTTGGTGCAGTGCAGTTAGGACCCAATAATATCATGGAAGGTTGGGATTGGTGTAGTGGCTATAACTATATCAGTAATACCATTACAGGTTTCTCTCATACCCATTTAAGCGGAACGGGAATTGGCGATTTGGGCGATCTTTCGATTATGCCGGCTACCGGACAATTAATTCTTGAAAAAGGAAAAAAAGGCGAAGAAGATAAAGGTTACCTTTCTAAGTTTACACATGAAAATGAAGTAGCAAAAGCAGGATATTACAGTGTTTTGCTCGAAAAATATGGCATTAAAGCAGAGTTGACAGCCACCCCGCGCGTAGGTTTTCATCAATATACCTTTAAGCCAAATGCAGTAAACCCACATTTAATGTTAGATCTGATCGAAGGAATTGGCTGGGATGCACCAACCTCAGTTTCCTTTAAACAAGTAGATGCAACAACCATTGTAGGACATAGAAATTCAAAAGGATGGGCCGATGATCAGCGTTTCTCTTTCGTGATCAAGCTATCTCAACCAGTTAATAGTTTTACGATTTATGATGATGGTAAAGCCCAAACAAGCAAAGATGTAAAAGCGAAGAAACTGACCGCTGTGGTAGGCTTCAAAAACATCAATAATAATGTGCTTCAAATTAAAGTTGCGATTTCTCCGGTAAGTATTGAAAATGCAATCTTAAACCTCAATACGGAGTTGCCGGGCTGGGATTTTAAATCTACAGTGAAGAAAGCAGATACCCAGTGGGAAAATGAACTGGCTAAAGTGAAAATCGGTGCTTCTAACACCACGAAGAAAATATTTTACACTGCCCTTTATCACACCATGGTGGCACCATCTCTTTATAACGATGTAAACAAGGATTACAGAGGTTCTGATCAAAAAGTTTATAAAAAAGGAAACTTTACCAATTACACAACTTTCTCATTATGGGATACTTATCGTGCAGCTAACCCGCTTTATACCATTTTACACCAGGATCGTGTAAACGATATCGTTAACACCATGTTGGCCATCTATCAACAACAAGGTAAACTGCCTGTTTGGCATTTAATGGGCAATGAAACCAATACTATGGTGGGTTATCACGCTGTTCCGGTTATAGTAGACGCCTACTTAAAAGGCTATAGAGGATTTGATACAAAACTGGCATTTGAAGCGGTTAAACAATCTGCTATGCAGAAAACCAATGGAATAGAATATATTCAGAAACTGGAATATATCCCAGCAGAGAAAGTAGGAGAATCGGTTGCCAAAGCATTAGAGTATGCTATTGATGATTATTGTATTGCACAGATGGCAAAAGCAATGGGCAATACCCAGGATTATGAGTATTTCAGCAAACGTGCACAACTCTATAAAAAGTACTTCGATCCACAATCGCATTTCATGCGCGGTCGTTTAACCGATGGTTCATGGCATTTGCCTTTCGATCCACTTAGGTCATTACACCGTGGCGATGATTATACAGAGGGGAATGCCTGGCAATATACCTGGTTAGTACCCCAGGACGTTGAAGGATTAATTAACTTGTTTGGCAGCGATGCGGCTTTTACCAATAAACTGGATTCATTATTTACCACACCTTCTGCTTTAACTGAAGCCAGTTCTCCTGATATATCGGGCTTAATCGGTAATTACGCACAAGGAAATGAACCTGGTCACCACATTCCTTACTTATATGCTTATGCAGGTCAGCCATGGAAAACAGCAGATTTGATCCGCAGGATAGATAATGAATTTTATACTGCAAAACCAGATGGTTTATGTGGAAATGAAGATGTGGGCCAAATGAGTGCCTGGTATGTTTATACTGCAATGGGCTTTTACCCGGTAAATCCGGCAAACGGAACTTATGTATTTGGTACACCATTGGTAAACGATGCAACCATCTCACTTAAGGGGAACAAGAAGTTCAGCATCAAAGTAATTGATAACAATGCAAGCAATAAATACATTCAAAAAGTGGTCATTAACGGTAAGCCTTACACCAAATCATACCTTTTACACCAAACGATTATGAACGGTGGTACGATGCAGATTTATATGGGCAGCAAGCCTTCAGCAACCTTCGGTGTAGCGAAAGCAGACAGACCTTTGAATTAGTACCGAGTATCAAGTATTTAGTATCAAGTAGAAAGTATCAAGTAGCAAGTATTTGGTAATAATCAGGATTGGAATCACAGAAAGATTTCCATCCTGATACCCGATACCTGCTACTTGAATTTAAAGCCCCCACTTTAACCCTTTATTAAATGAGAAAACTATACTTCCTTTTACTGTTGAGCTTAGGCTATCAGGCACAAGCGCAAAACAAGTATGAACTTAACGCGGGTTGGGTTTGCGAAAATGTGAAACAGGTTAAGGCCGATGGTTCAGCGCTTTCAAATCCTGGTTTTTCGCTAAATGGCTGGATGCCCGCCACTGTTCCCGGAACAGTACTCACTACCCTTTTGAACAATCAAAAAGTTCCCGATCCATTTTATGGGATGAACAACGAGAAAATTGCAGACGTTTATAAAACGGGGAACGATTACTACACCTATTGGTTTGTTAAAGATTTTAACGAAAAAGCAGTTGGCAATGAGCAGGTATGGCTTCAGTTTAGAGGGATCAATTACAAGGCATCTATTTTTCTCAATGGTAAAAAGGTAAACGCTACGCCGCATGAAGGCATGCACCTGAGGGCGCAATACAACATCACCAGACTTTTATCTCCTACTGGTAAGAACCGTTTGGCAGTGATCGTTTATCCGCCAGATGTGGTGGGTAACCCCAATGGAGGTCAGGGTGGCGATGGTACTATAGCTAAAGGTTTAACCACACAATATACGGCGGGTTGGGATTGGATTCAGCCCATCAGAGACCGTAACACGGGGATCTGGGATAAAGTAACCATAGAGAAAACTAAATCTATCAATATCCAAAATCCTCATGTAGTTACTTTAGTGCCTGGAAAACGTAATCCGGAAGGAAAGCAAGCTCCTGCCACGATTAAATTTAGTATAGAAGTAGAAAATCCGACTACAAAACCCGTTTCCGGAACTTTACAGTACCAAATTGCAGGCAAAACCATTCAGAAAGCAGTTACCATTGCCGCTAATAGCAATACTGAGGTTAAGCTACCTGATTTTATCCTCGATAACCCTAAGCTTTGGTGGCCTAGTGGCTACGGTGCGCAAAATTTGTATCCTGTTGAGGTTAAATTCATCAGCAATCAACAAACTTTAGATCAGGAGCGGTTAAATGTAGGCGTTCGCCAGATAGATAACATCTGGAATAGCCACACCCAAAGTATGGGCGCTTATGTAAACGGCCAAAAGATCTTTATTAAAGGTGGTAACTGGATCATTTCTGATGCGATGCTCCGTTTTAGTGATGCCCGTTACGATGCGGAAGTGCGTTACCACAAAGATATGAACCTGAACCTCATCAGGATTTGGGGCGGAGCACTTCTAGAAAGGCCAGAATTTTACAATGCCTGCGATAAGTATGGTTTATTGGTTTTTCAGGATTTCTGGTTCAGTGGCGATTGTAATGGCCGTTGGGTAGATCCTTTGAAAAAAGAAGATCAATGGACGAGAAGAAAGTATCCTGATAATCATCCACTGGTTTTAGCGGCGATGGAAGACGGAATTAAACTGATTAGAAACCATGCTTCACTGGCGTTCTGGTGTGGTGGTAATGAAATTACACCTCCCGAAGATATTCTTCAACCCCTTAAAAATGATTTGCTCCCGCGCTTAGATGGCACCCGTCAGTTTTTTGATTTCTCTAACAGTGACGAAATGTCGTTTAACAGTTTAGGCGGTAATGGAGACGGACCTTACGGTATTCAGGATCCAAAAAGTTTCTGGGGAACCAGAACCTTTCCCTACAATTCGGAAGTAGGATCGGTTGGTGTGGGCGATTACGTTTCGCTACAACGCTTTATCCCTAAAGAAAACCTGATTGTGCCACAAAATAAAGGTAAAGCCGATTCGGTTTGGGAATATCATAAATACATTGGTTACGATGGCCACATTGATCCATATGGTAAGGCTAAGAATGCCGAAGATTTTGCCATGAAGGCACAGCTGGTTAATTACGATCAGTACAGGGCATTAATGGAAGGCTTTTCTTCACACATGTGGGATTGGTATACCGGATCTATCATCTGGAAAACCCAAAACCCCTGGACCTCATTAAGAGGCCAGATGTACGATTATTACCTGGATCCTAACGCCTGTCTTTACGGATTAAGAAAAGGCAGTGAGCCGCTTCATATCATGCTTAATCCGATAGATAGCATGGTGTCAGTAGTAAATAATGGCTTCAGTACGCACAATAGTCTGATGATCCAGGCTAAAGCCTATGATATGGATGGGAAAGAATACTTCTACTCGCAGGTTTTTAATTCAATTGGCCCCTCTTCGGTTAGAAAGTTCTTCCCATTAAATGATTTCTTAACCAAACTGGATAAGAAAGAGGGGGTATTTGTTTCGCTGAAATTGATGAATGAACAACAGCAGGTTTTAAGTGAGAATATTTATTGGATGGCCGATAAAGATGGCACTTACAAGGGATTGCAAAACATAAAGCAAACTCAACCTACAATTACAGCCCTTAAAAAAGACAAGCATAAAGTAGCAGTTACATTAAATAATGCAAACGGAAATCCGCTTGCTTTCTTTAACCGGATAGCACTCATTAATAAACAGACTGCTGCACGTATTTTGCCCGCTTTTTATGATGATAATTATGTGAGCATTTTGCCAGGCGAAAGCAGAACCATTACCGTGGAATACCCAGGAGATGAAGATAACCTGGCTGTTGAGGTTTATGGCTGGAATGTAGCCAAACAGCGTGTAGAGGTCCGGTAATTTTAGCTTCTCCTACTTATTGTCATTCCTGCTTATTGTCATTCCGACTTCGGAGGAATCTGCTCGTATAATTCCCGAAGCAGATTCTTCGCTTTGCTCTGAATGACAAGTTTTTTGGCATTTTGTCCTTCCGGCTTATTGTCCTTCCTACTTATTTTCATTCCTACTTATTGTCCTTCCGAATTACTGTCATTCCGAATTAACTGTCATTCCGACTTCGGAGGAATCTGCTCGTATAATTCCCGAAGCAGATTCTTCGCTTTGCTCTGAATGACAAGTTTTTTGGTACGTTGTCCTTCCGGTTTACTGTCCATTCCTGCTTATTGTCCTTCCGACTTATTGTCATTCCGACTCTGGAGGAATCTATTCATGTAATTTCCGAATTGGATTCTTCGCTTCGCTCTGAATGACAAGTTTTTCGGCTTATTGTCATTCCTGCTTATTGTCATTCCGACTTCGGAGGAATCTATTCATGTAATCTCCGAATTGGATTCTTCGCTTCGCTCTGAATGACAGGTTTTATTAACTGCCTGCCGGTTGCTATCACACCGAACGGAATAAAAAAAGGCGACACTTTTCAGTATCGCCTTTAAAAAATTAATGTTATCTATTTAGCTTACGCCGTGTAACTTTACTTTTAAACCATCCATGTTGTTGTTTAACTGCAACTGGCAGGCCAAACGGGAGTTGGGTAACAAATCAGGCAAAGTATCCAGCATGGCGTACTCATCATCCGTCATTTCATTTAGTTTTTCTTCTCCCTCTAAAACATCAACACAACAGGTTGCACATAAAGCCATTCCGCCACAAGTGGCTAAAATATCATATTCAGAAGCCTTTAAAAACTCCATCAAACTTAAGCCCATATCCGTTGGTGCTTCGTGAGATGTAACCGAACCATCCGGTTCCTGCATGTATATTGTGATGTTATTTTCCATTGATTACCTTTTTTACGGGGCAAATATAAGAGAAAGCGCTTAAAATTCTGAAACTCCGTTTACAGTTGTGTACTTCATGGTATATTTAACACCAGGATTCATGTATTGGTAAGCACTGTGGCTCATCAATGCTGCCTCGTGGAAACCACAAAGAATCAGTTTTAACTTGTTGGTGTAAGTGTTAATATCGCCAATGGCGTAAATACCAGGGATGTTTGTTGAATAATCATCGGTATTAACCTCGATAGCACTTTTGCTGATATTCAGGTTCCACTCCTCAATTGGACCAAGCTTAGGGCTTAAACCAAACAGTGGAATTAAATGATCGGCCTCCACAATGGTTTTTTCCATGCTGCGGTTTTGGATAATTTCTACCTGCTCTAATTTATCTGTACCATGAACCGCATTCAAATTGCTGTTCAGGATCAGGTTAATCTTACCGCTTTCGGCTAATTTCATTACTTTGTTTACCGAATCCGGTGCACCACGGAAGCTTTCGCTTCTGTGTACCAAAGTTAACTCAGAGCAAACTTCAGCCAAATAGATCGTCCAGTCTAAGGCCGAGTCGCCGCCACCTGCAATTACCATTCTTTGGTCGCGGTATTTCTCCGGATCAAGGATCATATAATTTACACCTTTACCATTCTCAAAGTTCTCCAGGTTTTCTACCGCAGGCTTACGGGGCTCGAAACAACCCAAACCTCCTGCAATAACAACCACTTTAGCTTCGATAACAGTACCCATATTGGTAGTTAGAACGAAATCTGCTTCGCCACGCTTTTCTAAACCTTCAATACGTTCGCCCAAAGTAAAAGTTGGATGAAAAGGCTTAGCCTGTTCCATCAAATTATCGATAAGCTCCTGGGCCAAAACAGATGGATAACCTGGGATATCATATATCGGTTTTTTAGGGTAAATTTCAGAAAGCTGACCACCAACCTGAGGAAGATAGTCAATTAAATGGCAACGCATTTTTAACAAACCGGCTTCGAAAATGGCAAATAAACCAACCGGACCAGCGCCTATTACGGCTATATCAGTAGAGATCATTCAAAAAAATTTGTCGCAAAGTTACAAAAACCTACACACTATTTAGACATATTCCAAATTATTTTAAATAAAATCTATAAGCTTAGTAGTTTTTTAATTTAATGTTAATAATCAAGGCGATAATCGGAATTTTATTTCGAATTTTTCATTTTATGGGAAATGCTTTGGTGATTTTTTACTTCAGTTTAACACGATTAAAAAATTAATAAACATATTTTTCTTCTCATAATGGCACTTTTGCCTTTGCGCTTTTTCGTTTACCTTTGAGGCAATGACCAAAAATATTTACTTCGCTTCCGATTTCCATTTAGGTACACCCAGCTACGCAGAAAGTCGTGCCCGTGAAACGCGCATTGTAAATTGGTTAAACTTCATTGAACCTACCTGTGCCGAGCTTTTCCTGATGGGTGATATTTTTGACTTCTGGTTTGAGTACGCCAGGGTAATTCCCAAAGGCTTTATCCGCTTGCAGGGTAAATTGGCAGCAATGGCTGATGCGGGCATCAAAATTTACTTTTTTAAGGGGAACCATGACATGTGGGTGCGCGATTATTTTACCAAAGAAATCGGCATGGAAATCATTAGCGACGAATACATCATGGAACGTGGCGGAAAGAAGTTTTTCCTTCATCATGGCGATGGTTTGGGCCCTGGTGACCGCAAGTATAAATTCCTCCGCAAGATTTTTAGAAGCAAACTCTGTCAATGGTTGTTTGCGCGTTTGCACCCCAATTTAGGAATCGGCATTGCCGATGCCTGGAGTAAAGGCAGTAGGGCTGCGCAAACAGAGAAGGAAGTATTTCTGGGTGAAGAAAACGAATGGTTAGCCATTTACGCTAAAGAAAAGTTACAGCAAGAACATTTCGATTACTTTATTTTTGGTCATCGCCACCTGCCTCTCGATATCGATTTAGGTAATGGAAGCCGCTATGTTAACATTGGCGAATGGTTAAACTATGATTCTTATGGGGTGTTTGACGGAAAGGACTTGAAGTTGGCGTATTTTGATCCAGTCGTAAAATAGTTCATGGCAACATTCACTGCTTTCTTTCCACTTCCGGCTTTTTAATGAAGCGCAAAACTCCTGCTGATCGGTTACTGCAGTCCCGCCACCATTTCAAATCCTCGGCTTCGTACCTCAGCCTGCGGGTTTTCCATTTTGTCGGGGCTAGTTAACAGCAGTTGCCTGGCTACCTAAACCTGACAAGAACGGGCACGACACCCGATTTTCAATCGGGGGGAGTAAAGTGGATGGCAGGACTTTCGGAAGCGATGAAATGCCGGACAATGATTTTCTTATTTTTCATGGCCTGGGACCGATAACATTAGGCAAGTTTACCCTGAGCCCAGAACTTTTGCCTGCCAAAACCTTGGATTCAAACAACTCTTTCAGCTTTCTTGATAAAATTGTACTTTTGCAATTCTTTAAGGTAGGGCAACTCTGTCCTGCAATGAAGCTTTACAACACAAAATCACTATGTTAGATAAATTAGAAGCCATTAAACTGCGCTGGGAAGATGTTGAAGAACAGTTAAGCAATCCGGATGTAATCCAGGATATGAAGCGTTTTGCGGCTCTGAATAAGGAATATAAAGACCTCACCAAGATTGTAGACGAGTATAAAGTTTACAAAAATGTAATGAGTAATATTGATGCCAACCGCGATATCCTGGCTAATGAAAAGGACCAGGAAATGCGTGAAATGGCTAAAGAAGAGTTAGATCTGATGTTGACGCAGCAACAGGAAATGGAAGAACGCATTAGGTTGATGCTGATCCCTAAAGAACCTGAGGATGCTAAAAATGCTGTGTTTGAAATCCGTGGTGGTACCGGTGGTGATGAGGCTGCGCTTTTTGCCGGCGATTTATACCGCATGTACACCCGTTATTTTGAAACCAAAGGCTGGCGTGTAGAAGTAATGGATGTTACCGAAGGCACAGCTGGCGGATACAAAGAGGTTGTACTGAAAGTAAGCGGAGAAGATGTTTACGGTACTTTAAAGTATGAAAGTGGTGTGCACCGTGTTCAGCGCGTGCCAGATACAGAGACCCAGGGTCGTGTACATACCTCTGCTGCATCGGTTGCGGTGCTTCCGGAGGCTGAAGATATAGATGTTTACATCAACCCGGGAGATATTGAATTACAAACTTCACGCTCAGGTGGTGCCGGAGGACAGAACGTTAACAAGGTAGAAACGAAAGTGCAGTTAACACACAAACCATCGGGTATTGTAGTGGTTTGCCAGGTAGAACGCTCACAGTTAGCCAACCGCGAGCTGGCCATGGAGATGCTCCGTTCTAAGCTTTACGATCTGGAAGTTCAAAAGAAACATGGTGATATAGCCGCAAAACGTAAAACAATGGTATCAACCGGTGACCGTTCTGCGAAGATCAGAACTTATAACTATCCACAGGGAAGGGTTACTGAGCACCGCATTGGTTTAACCATGTATAACCTTCCAAACATTATGGATGGAGATATTCAGGAGATTATTGATGCCCTTCAGTTTGCAGAGAATGCAGAGAAGATGAAAGAAGGTGCAGTAGAATAAAAATACAGCCTGAGTGCTAAGGACTTAGGTTTTTTTGAAAAAAAAGTTTGCAAATTCAGATATCCTGTCTATATTTGCAACCTCGAAAGGGACAAGCGATTGAAACTTTAGAGAAAAGGAGTGGTAGTTCAGCTGGTTAGAATGCCTGCCTGTCACGCAGGAGGTCGCGGGTTCGAGTCCCGTCCATTCCGCAAAAGATAAGCCTTCAGATTAATTTCTGGAGGTTTTTTTGTTTTAAACCCATTAGAAATTTTAGGTTATTCCTTAATTGAAAAAGAATATTAATTTATTAGTAAATTCAAAAAACTTGTCTATATTTGCGGCCTCTTAAGGGGAAAGCAATTGAACCTTTTTAGTGAAACGGAGTGGTAGTTCAGCTGGTTAGAATGCCTGCCTGTCACGCAGGAGGTCGCGGGTTCGAGTCCCGTCCATTCCGCAGAAACACAAAAATAACCATCTAAATGCTTTATATTTAGATGGTTATTTTTTTTAAAATCCTTTGCTTTTCAATTTCTATTCAAATGATTATTTTGTAATTTTCTTAAAATCAACTACTTACAGGGTATCCCGGTTTCGAGTCCCGTTCATTATTTTAATTTTACGTTAATAAGTCTTTTTTATTTTGTTCCTCAACCTGCCTAAAGGTTATGTCCACTATGATCTGGGCGATCAACTCGATTAGTTTCTCTTCTGCGCCAGTGAGGGAAGATTCGTGATTTTCGGACTTATTCTTCCTTTTAGCCCTGCATTTTTTCATTTGTGCTTTATAAAACTTGTCTTAGGAATCAATACCGATCAAGAGTATTTAAAACGTATGAGCAAATCCTTTCGCTACACTTGAATAATCTATTCCGGATATTGTGAACGATGTAAATTAAGCATTTGAATGTTTTTGTTTAACCCTTTGTGCAATGATTTAACTAATTAGTATTAGCTATTCGTTTGATTAACACAAGCAACAACAAATTTGGCTTGAGTCCAAACATTTAACCAATATCCACGAGATACAAACAAAAGAGGGGCAAGAAATATTTTTTTGTTGCTAAATATCTATTAAATTTAACAACCAATAGTTTGTGAAATTATAACCCTCTCAATTACACCATGAATAATACGAACAATCTGCACAGTGCTGATGGTAGCATCTTGGGATTTTTGTACCAAATAGAAAGGGCCTTACAGTGGCTTAGTTCTTCCGACTTAACGGCATTCGTTGGTGTGGAAGTTGACGACGACATTACCATTAAACTAATCAATGGAGATGATATTGAAACTATTTACGAACAGGCTAAGCACAGTCAAACCTCAAGAATTCCCTACGCAGATCGAAGTATTGATCTATGGAAAACATTAAGCATCTGGATTGAAGCCGTCACCTCCAATAAAATTAATATAGAGCATTCTCTCTTATCTTTTTTAACTAATAAACGAATACCAAATAATCGCTTGGCTATCAGATTAAAAAATGAAAGTCTTGGAGGTGTTGAAAATCTAAAAAACAAGAATGCTAGTATCATTAAACTGGCTAATGAGCTTAAAGAAATTGCAGCAAAATTGCCGAAGACTGTAAAGCCTTATGGCCAGGTAGTGATAGATTGTCCAATCAGCATCCTAATTAAAGTCATAGATAAGATTACGGTTTTAGATAATAATTATAACCACATTACAAAGGATGTAAAAACAACAATAAGAAATAATTTAAGTATATCAGAAGATATTCCCTTTGACTACATCTATCAAGGACTTTTTGGTTTTGTATCAGATTCGCTGATTATGAACTGGAGGAATCGTGAACCAGGATGGGTAAGCGTCAAAGCTTTCAATCAACAATACACTCAACTGCTTACTGAGTTTAAAAAGAAATCTTTCTTTGAAAAGGCAGTGGACTCTCTCCCTGTAGATTCAAAGGATATCGCAAGGAATAGAGGCAAGATATATGTAGAACAGTTGAAAAAAATAGGGTGTTCAGAAAGCGAGGTAATCGAAGCGATACACGATTTTGTAAGGGCAGCATCAGAAAGAAGCCGATTTGCCCAAGATGGTGAAATATCTAAACAAAAATTTGATTCGTACTTTGAAGATCTAATGAACCATTGGACTTCGATTTCTCGCCCAAAATTCAAATTTGCTGAACCGAAAAAATTTACTCAAGTAGGTTATGAGGTATATTACCATTCCCTATTATATAAGGGGAAATTAAACAATTATGAACCAGAGCAAGGATATACCCACAAAGGTTCTTATCATTATCTGGCGGACCAGGTTAAAATCGGATGGCACCCGGAATGGGAAATATTAAAAGACAAAGAAAAACGAAAAAAAGATGCTAAATGAGTTTGATATATTTCAAAACAAGGTTTTAGGTGCACATGCGATTTGGGAGTTTACCAAGAATTTTCAAATAAATCACAGCGAAAAAGGCTTGCCATCATTGTTGCTGGCTATGCCAGTTTTACCTCTATGTATGAATAAGCGTGTTGTAACAGGAATCAAAGAACGTAATTTCAAAGGCGGAAGCCTGCTACGTGCACTTGATGAAAATAAAGACTTGTTCTCAGGTCTACAAGATAGAATGGAAGGAATGGCTAATTTAACGCTAGAGTCTATTTATCTGGGATCGGTTGTAGGCCTTATTTCTTATGATAGGGTAAATTCAGTTATTGCCCCTGTCGCAAAGTCCCTTCCCTTAAAAATTAAAGAAAACATGAGTAAAAATAGTGAATACGTAGATATCATAAATACATCAAGGCGAATTGGTGCTTGGTTTGGACTCTTCAATCAATCAGAAATATCGCTTTACTTTAATCTTACATTCTGATGGAGTTTAGGATAAAATCGATCTTTTTGGTCCCTAAAAATTCTGCTAAAGCGATTCGTACGATAGAATTCGCATTAGACAAGGTTAACGTTATAACAGGTGGGAGCGAAAAAGGGAAATCTACATTGATCGCGATCGTAGACTATTGTTTAGGTAGTGGGAAGTGCCGTATACCGACAAGGAAAATACGCAACTATACGGAATGGTTTGGGTTGCATATAGCATTGGCAGATGGTAATGAATTACTAATTGCCAGAAAAGAGCCGGGGGACCAAATTTCTTCTGGAGATATGTTTATGCGAGAAGGTGCCAACCTTATCTTGCCTGATAAAATTTTAGGAAATTGTAACGTAAATGAAGTCAAAACACGACTAAATAATATAGCTGGTTTAAGTAACATTAACTTCGCTGAAGATGGTGCGAAAATTGGTTTCGATTCTCATCCAAGTTTTCGCGATTTTGCCTCTTTTCTTTTTCAACCTCAATATATCATCGCCAATCAATCCAGTTTGTTTTACCGTACCGATCAGATGGCCCAGCGTCAAAAACTAATCAGCATATTTAGTTATGTATTACAAGCGGTAGACAATGTATACTTAGAGCTCAAGGAGGAGCTTAAGCAGATCGACCGAGATTTATATGATCTGAACAAAGAAGTAGAAAAGAAAAGAAGAAGTATAAATAGATGGGTCGGCCAACTCAGAGGTTTTTTCAATCAGGCCAAGGAATTTGGTCTATTGAAAAATGATACTTATCCAGATGATAACTGGACCACCTCGGATTATATTTCGAAGCTTAAAAAAGTCCCTGAAGAGTTAAATGCTACTACTTTGTTTCAGGTATCTGTGGACTCAGTTGCAGTTACGTCCAACCGAATTTCAGATTTGACATCTCTTGAGCTGAACATTGCCTATGACCTTCAGAACCTCAAACATAGACAAGAATTATTAAATCGATTAATCGAAGGGAATAGTAATTATCGTGATGACTTGCTACAACAACATGGTAGATTAAAAACGAGTAGCTGGTTCAATGAATTGTTATCCAAGCACGAAGAAGAATGCCCATTTTGTTTATCTAAAACGAATAATGGGAAAGAATACTTGGCAACATTGATAAATGCAAATAATGAAATAATTTCGAAGGGCACTCAGTTAAACGATAATGTGACAGTTCTTAGGGGTGAACATAAAAAAGTCTCCGGTGAGATTAGGGCTCTTCTTACGAAGCTAAATGAAGCTAGGCAAGAGTTAGCTGTACTCAGGCAAAATGGAGATGAAGATAACAGGCGTTTAAATACTATAAACTCTATTTATCGTTTTGCTGGTATGATCGAAACAGAATTGAGCAATTATGAGTCTTATACAAAAGATACCTCTACCGAAGAACAAATAACTCAATTAGAGGCAAGAAAACTGGCTATTAATAAACTTATTAATCAAGAGATTATAGACAATAAAATAAAAAAAGCAAAGAAAAAAATTACCGATGGGATTTCGTTTTATGCAGAAAAATTTAAAGCTGAAAACTATGCAGAGTTGATTCAGTTTAATGAAAAAGATTTGACTTTGACTTTTGTTTCGGATACAGGAAGAACTGATGCCC
Source organism: Pedobacter sp. (assembly GCF_965279535.1). Classification (NCBI taxonomy): domain Bacteria; kingdom Pseudomonadati; phylum Bacteroidota; class Sphingobacteriia; order Sphingobacteriales; family Sphingobacteriaceae; genus Pedobacter; species Pedobacter sp. The sequence goes on along the minus strand of NZ_OZ257244.1, from coordinate 2,860,778 downwards.
TTTACGAAATTGGATCGGGTTCAAATTTTATGGCTTACCATATCTCAACTATATTAGCATTTCACGAATTCTTTCTTAGCAAGGAAATGCACCCAGCGCCTAATTTTATCTTCTTAGATCAACCGACTCAAGTATATTTTCCCGAAACGGATGTCGAAATAAGTGAAAAAAGTGAGGACATGATTCGTGTAAGAAGAATATTCGATGTGTTGAATGAAGCTATCAAGAGGACAAGAAATCAACTTCAAATTATTATTCTTGAACATGTAGGTGAATATGCCTGGACTGGTTTTGAAAATGTCATTAAGGTCAAACGATGGAGGGATGATGAACCTGATGAAAATGATAGGGCGTTAATACCAAATTCTTGGTTTGACTAAATCAAGCATCTTCACAAACGGCTATGGCAAATAAAGATCACATTCATTTATTGGAGTATTGGCGCAATACTTTGGCGGATGGTTCCCGTGTGGAAATCCCTGTAGATAAAGCCATACATCAATATAATGCCGCTATTGATTATGCTACAGGTTATGTGGCAACAGAACAAGCGGTTGTTTTAATAGATACCGTTGAGCGGAAACTGAACGAAACAAAGGGCCGGTTAAGCAAAGATGATCCTGATTGGGAACAACTGAAAGAAACTAGTGTATTTATTGCCCCTTTCAGAGTGAGCCCCAGCCCAGAATACACCAAATACTCCGGAGAAACAGGGATCAGCTATCCCTTCTGGGTCAGGGCCAGCCTCAACAGAAAGGGTCTTTTAAAACCAGATGAAGATACATTTCCCTATATTCCCCGTGTACACCTGGAGCCCCAGGTAAACGAAGCCGTAAATTTTACTTTTTCGGATGTAGATAAGGTAGACAGCGTATTTGCCAGCCCCTTTGTAAGCGAAGGGAGCTGGGCCAATTATTGGGTTTATCTCCTCGATTGTTTTGCCCGGATTACTGGCGTTCAATTACCAGCATACGCGCCGGAAAATTATACCGTTAGTTTTACGAATACCCTGGTGGCCCACGAAACATTGACGGCCGCAGCAGATGGGATCATCAGGTTATACGATTACTTAATCAGAGAAAAAGAAGTACCGTTATTGGTCGCAGGCCTGGCTGATAAGACCTATACAACACTGAGGCCTTTATTGACGATAGATGATTTCGAAGAGACATCAACCAGTCACTTAGGCCAGATGGCTTATGCTTATCCACTCTCTATCTCCCAACGGAAGACCTTGTACCAGTTTCAGTCTTTGCGTAAGGGCGAGATACTTGCCGTAAACGGTCCTCCTGGAACCGGCAAAACGACCTTGCTGCAAAGCATTGTAGCTAACGAAGTGGTGCAAAGTGCCCTGAAAGGTGGCGATCCCGCAGTAATTATAGCCTGTTCTGCCAATAATCAGGCGGTGACCAATATCATCGATAGTTTTTCCAGTGTGACACCAAAGCCGGGGTTATTGTATGAACGATGGTTACCGGAGCTAAAAGGCTTTGGTTTATACCTGCCAGCACAAGGTAAAGTAGTATCAGAAGGCATTCCTCATTTAAAACGCGTTGCAGGAAAATTATCCGGAGCACCTATTGACAAAGAAAACAACAGTTACTTGACTACGGCAGAGCGGCAATACATAGAAAAATCTGAACATTACCTGAAACAAAATAGCCTGGATGTTTCGAGTATTATCCAACAAATACAGGCCACAATAAAACATAAACAACAAAAGCTCCAAGACGGCATCAAGTTGTGGCAACAATATAAAACAATCCCCACGCTCATTCAAAAATTAGGACTAAACACGGCGGTCAATTTATTTCCTGATCAAGAACTGGACGAAAAAGCGCTTAATCAGATAGAGGCCGGCATCAAGACTATTGAAGGACAACTAAGCGATTACTTGGACCAGGAGTCTTTCTGGATAAAACTCTTCGCCTTTCTCCATTTTGTGAAAGAAAAAAGAGCCGTTCGTTTAAAACAACTGTTCCGAGATTGCCCTGTAAATTATGCTGCGGTTGATTTTTACAAGATCGGCTCCTTCCATCTTTTTTTTGATGAAAAACTGCAATTGATCCAGCAAATAAAAAAACATGCCCTGGCATGGAAGAGCTGGAAACAAAGCTATAAGATTCAATCCAATCCGCCGATAGATGACGAAGGCTTCAAAATGGCTGAACGGCAGAAACGAGCTTTCTTTTACGATGAGCTAGAAACGGGATTAAAGTATGACCTGTTTTACTTAGCCGTCCATTATTGGGAAGGACGCTGGATTATGGCTACTAAAGGCCTGATCCTAGAAGACCGTATCCATAAAAACGGAAAGGCAGATGCACAGAAACGCTGGCAACGCTTTGCCATGTTGAGTCCTTGCTTTGTTTCTACGTTTTTTATGGCTCCCAAGTTCTTTACTTATTCAAAGCATGTCAAAACAACAGGATCAAAAAGTACCTGGGACACACCGCCATTATTGGATTATATAGATCTGCTTATTGTAGACGAGGCGGGGCAGGTTTCCCCCGAAGTGGGCACAGCCACATTTGCATTAGCAAAAAGAGCCTTGGTAGTAGGCGATACCTTGCAGATAGAACCCGTATGGAATGTACCTGCCAAAGTAGATCATGCGAACCTGCATCGTTATAAGGTAATAGCTGATATTAATGATCAGACATCGATAGCCGATTTACAGACCAAAGGTTTTCTCAGTAGTGCCAACAGTATCATGCAATTGGCTCAGAAAACAACTCCTTATCAGTTATACCCGGAGATGGAACGGGGCATGATGCTCATCGAGCACAGACGTTGTTTTGATGAAATTATTGAATATTGTAACCGCCTTGCGTATCATGGTTTTTTGGAACCTAAAAAAGGATCGGCGAAGGGGATTCCATTTGCTGCCATGCAGTTTCAGGCAGTCGATGGAATATCTACTGTAAGGGGAGGCTCAAGCAGGGCAAATCCGGACGAAGCATTTGCCATTGCTCAGTGGATACTGGCCAACCAGCAACAATTACTGGATCATTATCAACGTAGAGAAAAGGCATCGGCTGCAAACGAAAAAAGACCAGAAAAAAAGCTTCGCATGGCAGATATTATAGGTGTTATTACCCCTTTTACTGGACAGAAATATGAGCTGACCCTGGCTTTGCGCCGAGTTGGTATAAATCTTTCGGGACTCACTATTGGTACCGTACATGCCCTGCAGGGAGCGGAACGTCCCGTGATTCTATTCTCCGCTACTTATGGCACTAATGATATGGGAAAAAGCTATTTTTATGATCGTGGAGTCAATATGCTAAATGTTGCTGTGTCGAGAGCCAAAGATGCTTTTATCTTATTCGGATGTAAAGAAATATTATCGCAAAACGCTAAAACGCCATCGGGACAATTATATCGTTACATTAATGGACTGTAGAGGAGATTTTTCGTAGTAAGCTACAAATCCCCTGCTTTATTAATCAAACCGGGGCACTAGAAACTACTCCATTATATCAACAGAAAGGGGAAAAATTGAATGCCATTTCATATAAATATGTTCGAAGCTAATAACTCTCTCAGCAAAATCGTAGATTAATTAAATAATAAAAGAGTTCGACTACAACCCGCTCACTATTTTTCCGAGTCGCAAATTAGATTTTTGGTCCTCGCTTTTTTACTTTTTTGATGGGATCAGTTGGCTTCCGGTCTGAATCGAAAAGCTGAAATATATTATCATTTTGCTCATTATCAGTTATTTGACCGTGTTCAAAATCGTTTAATAACAATAAAAGAGGAGCGAGGGGTTCGATTGTAGCCCCGTCCATTCCGCAGAAAGCCTTAACTTGAAAAAGTTAAGGCTTTTTTATTTTAAGCTTACAGTACACCAACCTTTTAAGGCCAGCTATATTGTTGCCAATATTTCCATGGCCATTTTTTCTTTTTCAGCTAGTATTTTTAAAATGTTTGAGGCTTGCTGAATGTATTTAAAGTCTTTTGTTTCGCTCACTTTTTCAAATAATAAGGAAACTGAAGTCCAAAATTCTGCAATTTCCACGAATGCTTCATATCCTGATTTTAATTTGTCAAGTAGAACCAGAGAATGGCTTTCCTTTAAAAAATCTCTATACAAATTTCTAAACAAAGCACCACCTGTTCCGGCTTTCTCCATAATCATTGCGGCCGATTTGAATTCTCCTTCAATATTTTTGCTCTTTTTATACCAGTTGATGATTTCTGAACTTGTTTTTAAAATTCCTTTATAACCCATATTTTGGATAGGTGGATTGAGGTATGCTATAGCATTGTTGCGAATGGCAATTTTTACAGCAGATGTAAGATCAAATTGTTTCTCGCTTTTATTTAATGTGTAATACAAATTTTTTGATGCCATGGGGCCTTTTTCAGCTCTTGCTAATGCCAAACTAGCCAAACTTGTTTTTACCAGTCCACCTTGCTGTCTTGTATCTACCAAAAATGAATTTTCATTATCGTAGCCATAGATTGCTACATAGTGTCCTGCAAAATGAAAAGGATTAGAAAAATACGCTAAATAATAACAGTCTAACTTCAATCCAACAACTTGTCCTTTATCCAGAAGCTGTTTTACATGATCCCAGGCTTTTTGTTTTGAAGTTGTTTCTTTAACGGTTAAATCAAGGTTTAAATTTTTGGCGATATTTTGTGTAAGCAAATCGGTTTTAACTCTCCCGCCTATGAATGGGAAGTCCATTGTTTTCATGTTCCAATAAATAAAGCCAAGTCCTTCTCCGAGTCCAAAAAGCATTGGTTCAGAAAGTTTAATTCCTATTTGTTGTAGCAATGTTCCAGTTGCAGTTGTTTCGCAATGCTGCCCATCAAAAGGCTTAAAATTTTCAACTTTTATTTCTTCCATTTAATTATTGGTAATGCTAACGTGCTGGTAGTTTGGTGTTTGTGGTGCTATTTGAGATCGTTAACACAAATATAGCAATACAGTTCGATTGCTGGATGGAGTTCGTTTGGCGTTACAAGACCAAACCAAAAGTTTTTTCGTTGCATTCCTTCTAATTCTTCACTCAACGCGCTTTGGCTGCGTATAGAGTTGATTGCTAACCAGCTGCCTAAAAGCTTAGCTAAAAACCTGAAGTTGATATGGGGTTAAAACGCATTTTCTTCGGGTATATTTGTCACAAGTCCGAACAAAGTCCGAAGGAACCCCGTTCTAGATGCGTTTTAAGAGATAAGGGTTTGCCTAGTCTTATCAATTATATATGCCTTCACATTCGTAAATTATAATCAGCCACCATTACTGCGCGGGCTGGTAGGTTAAAACAGTATAGTGGACAGGATAGAACCCCGCCCATGCTGCTGCAAGTGGAAACCGTTAAAGTGTTTTTAGAACCCCGCCATCGGCCCTTAGGCAAGCGCCGTTAGTGGCGATGGAAAGCGGGCTTGCCAGGTAGGTAGCCAGGTGAGCAATTTCTGCCGGAACAATAAAACGCCCTATAAGTGAGTGCGGGTTAGTTTGCTGCATAATCCCCTGCTTCAGTTGCGCTACAGGTATATTTTGCATGTCAGCTAGTTGTTCTATGGTTTCAGCTACACCATCAGAATAAGTTGGGCCGCCAAGAATGGTATTAACCGTCACTTCAGTACCCTTTGTTGTTTTTGATAGTCCGTTACTAACCGCCATCATCGCGGCTTTGGTCATGCCGTAATGAATCATGTTATCAGGAATATTTATCCCCGATTCGCTGCTGATAAAGAGAATCCTTCCCCAGTTCTTTTCGAGCATTTGTGGCAACAGTTTTCGGGAGAGTTGTACGCCGCTCATTACATTGATCTCAAACATTTTGTACCAATCGTGATCAGTAATATCAGCAAAATCTTTGAGCTCAAATATGCCTACATTATTGATCAGTATATCCACATCGTTTAACTGCTCTAACAGTGTTTCTACCTGATCCTTATTTGAAAAATCGGCAGCCAGGCCAGATACAGCCTCACCTGGAAACTGCTTTTTCAATGCTTCAACCGCACGGTCAAGTTTGGTTTTTTCACGACCATTTATAATCACCTCAACCCCTTCAGCTAATAATTCCTGTGCAATTGCAAATCCAATTCCCTGTGTAGAGCCACTAATAAATGCGCGCTTCCCTTTTAATTTTAAATCCATTTAATTTTTATTTTTGTATCGATCAATACATAATTATTCAAAAAAAATTAGCTTATCACTTCAAGCTGCATCTCAATTTGCCGGGCCAGTACTTTTTTATCAGGATACATCCTCCTTAGCGTATTTAAACCACACCAAAATGTGATGAGGTATTTAGCTAAAACCTGTGCAGGCAAAGGATTGCGTAAACTGCCGATTTCTTTTTCCCTTTCTATCGCCTCCGCAAACATCAGCTCCACATCTTCGAGTATACGGATTGCTTCTGTTTCCAGTTCATCATCAACAAAGGTCATTTCAACAACGGTATTGGCAATGATGCATCCCCTGAGGTGTGATGTTTTATCTGACTTTGCAATGCTTCTGAAAAAATCCTTAATGAGTTCTAAAGGGTGCTCAGTCCTTTCCAGTTCTTTTCTGAAATTGTTAAAAGCTTCCCTACGCTGCAAAATAGCTGCCCTGAAAATCTCTTTTTTGCCACCTTTAAAACTGTTGTAAAAACTCCCTGATCCTACTCCGGTTGCCGTTAACAAATCACTGAGCGAGGTTGCTGTATATCCTTTTTCCCAGAACACACTTTGAGCTTTCGTAACCAGCTCAGTATTCTCAAATAATGTAGGTCTTCCCTTCATTTTACTATTTTTGTATTGATCGATACAAAAATAGTAAAATCAGATTATTTTACAAAACAGATGATAAATTAGTTAAAAGACTGGCGGTACTCCAGGGGTGTTTGATTGGTTTTTTTCTTAAATAATTTATTAAATGACTGCGGATATTCGAACCCAAACCGATAAGCGATCTCGCTAATATTCAGGTTGGTAGTGGAAAGAAGGATTTTGGCCGAATCGATAATATGGTTGTGTATATACTGTAACGTGGCCTGGCCGGTAAGCGTACGGAGCATATCGCTGAGGTAATTGGCAGATAAATTGAGTTCTCCGGCCAGAAACTTAACAGATGGTAGCCCGGTAGGAGCCTTATCTCCATTCTCAAAGTATGCTTTAAGGATTTCTTCTAATCTGGATAAGAGATCGCTATGCACAGCTTTTCTGGTAATAAATTGCCGGTTATAAAAACGATTGGAATAATTCAGCAATAACTCCAAATGCGCAACAATTACATCCTGGCTAAACGGATCAATGCTATTTTTAAGTTCCTGCTGCATTTGTTTCAGTAGTGAAAAGATAACTTCCTGTTCCTTTGCTGACAGATGTAGTGCTTCTCCAACCGTGTAAGAAAAAAAGCCAAAATCTTTGATATTCTTGCCAAGGGGATGATGCCGGATGAGTTCTGGTTTAAATACCAGCATATATCCGTTAACTGATTTACCATCTGTTTCCGTTACCGAAAAAACCTGTCCAGGTTTAGTGAAGGTCATCACCCCTTCTTCGAAATCATAATCTTTTTGGCCATAACGGAATTTACCATTTGCTCCGGTTTTAATGGCAATACAATAAAAATCATTGGTAAAATGGCTCCATATATCACTATGTTGATAGCTTAATAATTCAAAATCAATCACACTTACCAAAGGGTGATCTGGTTTCGGAAGTGCAAATAGCCGGTGCAGTTCAGAAATTGATCTGATCTGGTAAGGTGAATGATCTGTCTTCTTCATTTATTAAAGTTAGCCAATTAATCTATATCAGTAGAAAATGAAAGGTGCTTCCATTTTTCCATTTCAATCTGTTCGTTCTTGCGATGTTCGAGAATAGAATTAAAGCTATCCGGGCCCAGAATCAGGTGAACTGGTGGTTCTGCTGTATTTACAATCAATTTTAGTGCCTGAGCGAGTTTTTTTGGATCGCCCGGCTGGTTTCCGTTAAAGCGGCTTAACATTTCTGCATGCGCTTTTTGTCCGTAACATTCTATTTCTTTTGCTGCAACAACCAATGTTGTTTCAGACATAAAGTTAGTACGGAACATGCCGGGAACCACCACGGTTACCTTTATACCAAAAGGCTTAACTTCTTGCGCCAATGCCTCAGAAAGGCCTACTACGGCAAATTTTGCTGCATTGTAGCTTCCGGTATTGGCATAGCCGATGTAACCCATATTAGAGGCTATGTTGATAATATGCCCCGATTGCTGTTGCCTGAGGTAAGGCATTACCTGGCGAATTACGTTTACGGTTCCGAAAACATTAACCTCCTGTGTTTTGCGGAATTCATTTTCAGAAATTTCTTCCAGACTGCCAAGCAAATAGTAACCTGCGTTATTGAGTATCACATCCAATCTCCCAAAATGCGCAATGCTTTTAAACAGTACATCACTTACCGCTGCATCATTGGTAATGTCCAGGGCCAAAGGCAGAAAGTTTTCACCTGCCTCACCCAGTTTACTGATGAGTTCGTTAACATTTCTCGATGTGGCCACCAATTTGTCGCCGCTTGCCAATACGAGTTTGGCAGTTTCAAGCCCCATCCCTTTAGATGCACCTGTAATAAACCATACTTTTTGAGTATTCATCTTTAATTTTGATTATGGTACAAAATTGGATGAATGATGCCGGTTAAAAGTGTTCATTTCACTGAAAAGTGTGTCCAGTTTCAGGTATTCATTTCGATTTAACTGGGGGATGATATATTTATGCTCATCTGCGATGATTAAAGAATGGTTATGAAAGATGTTCGGATTGATGATTATTTAACCTCTTTTCCCTCTTTATTGCTCAGATAAGCTTTTGGTGTATAGCCATATTGCTTTTTAAATTCCCTGCTAAAATATTTCGGATCGTTAAATCCAACAAGATAGGCTACTTCTGATACGTTGTGAATTCTTCCCTCTAATAATACAGCAGCCTTTTTAAGCCTGATAGATTTAATAAAGTCGTTGACCGACAAGTCTGTTATGGCCCTTATTTTTTTGTAAAGTACAGGTTGGCTCATGCCAATCTCTTTTGCCAGTTCAAGCACACCGAAATCCTGGTCTGTTATTCTTTCTTCAATGCATTGAACAGCCTTAACCATAAATTTATGGTCAATTGTATTAATGGTAATGTCTTGTGGTTGCAGGTTAACCTGCTCGCTGAACTTCCGCCTCATGTTTGTTCTTGATTGGAGGAGGTTTCTCACGTTGAGTAAAAGCAATTCTAAACTGAAAGGTTTGGTAACATAACTATCAGCGCCGGTTTCCAGGCCATCTACCTGCTGAGGGTGAGAAACTCTTGCGGTTAATAAAATAACGGGGATATGCGCTGTACGTTCATCAGTTTTAAGTTGTTTGCATAAATCCAGTCCGTTCATAACCGGCATCATTACATCGCATATAATCAGATCAGGAACCTGCTCGGTAGCAACTTCCCAGCCCATTTGTCCGTTTTCGCTTTCGAGCACCTGGTAATGTGTACCGAGGGTATTTCGCAATAGCTGCCTTATTTCCTGATTATCTTCTACCAACAGTACCGTTTCTTTGGCCACCTGATTTTGTAAACCCGGAGCCGGCATAGCCATTGTAGCGGCATACAAGCCATTTTCGTATGCTACAGCATCAGGAAAATCAGTTTCAACCTGTTCGTTCTTACCGGTCTTTAAAATTACGGTAAAACTTGTGTCCCCTGCCTGATCTTCTGTTTCAGGCCTGCTTTTCATTAACAACTCCCCACCATGGGCTACCACAATGCTTTTTGAAAGTGCCAATCCGATTCCCGAACCGATATGTACAATACCGGGGCTATCCACCTGAAAAAATTCGCTAAACAACTTGTCTTTTTCACTTTCAGGGATCCCGATCCCGTTATCCCGTATTTCAACTCTGATGTTATCCTGTTCTTCGTGGATTAAGATGCTAATGGCACCCTCATTTTTAGTGAATTTAAAGGCATTGGAAAGTAAATTGAAAAAGACCTTCTCCATTTGTATCTTATCAAACCATATTTCGATAGGCTGTTTTTCGAATTTAAAGGTATAGCGGATGTTTCTGCTCTCGGCCAGTTGCGCAAAAGACTGGAAAATCTCCTGTAAGAAATAAATGAGGTCTTGTTTTGCCGGGTGAAGCTTGAGGTTTCCGGTTTCCATTTTTCTGAAATCCATAAGCTCGGTAACCAGGCGCATTAATCGATCAGCATTTTGCTTAATCGGTATCACCTGTTGGTTTATTTCCGGCAAGTGCTTACTGCTTTTGAGCAGGTTTTCTAAAGGGCCAAGGATAAGGGTAAGTGGGGTTCTGATTTCATGCGATACATTGGTAAAGAACCTCAGCTTCATTTGTTGTACATCCTCTGTACGCCTTAAAAGTGCTTTCACAAATAAATAGCGGATCAATAAGAATAGGATAGCAGAAAATAAGAGGATATAGAAAGTATAAGCCCACCAACTTGCCCACAGCGCCGGCCGGATACGGATTTGGGTAGAGGCTATGGTTTGCCCCGGGATACCATCGTTATTGATACCTTTTACCATAAATTTGTATTTCCCGGCAGGTATATTGGTGTACGTGGCGCTGGGTGTAGCGGTGTAATTCCACTCGCGGTCGTAGCCAGACAACAGGTAGGCATATTTATTTTTATCTGGCTTTACAAAGTTTAATAAGGCAAACTCAATGGTAAAATGGTTTTGATCATGTTTAAATACAAGCTTTTTAGCATTATTTACAGATGAGCTCAGTAAATCATCTGCTCCATTAACTTCTACCGTTTGGTTAAACAGCTTTAAGTCGGTAAACACAAGCGGAGAATGGTATTTATTCAACTCAATATCTTTCGGATAAAAAGCGGTTAAGCCGTTAATTCCACCTAAAAATATCTCTCCTTTACTATCCATAAAATAGGAACGGGCATTGAATTCGTTCCCTGCTAGGCCGTCGCTTTTAGTATAGTTCCTAAACCTGCCTGATGCGGGATTGAGTTCTGACAAACCATTGGCTGTGCTGATCCACAGGTTTTGACTCTCATCTTCTACAACACCCAGTACATTGTTGTTAATCAGCCCGTCACCTTCCTGATAAGTTTTAAACTGGTTGGTTTTAGGGTTGTATATGCTTAGTCCGCCAAAATAAGTACCTATTAATATTTCCTTATTGCGGTTTTCTGTAATACAATTGATATAATCTGATTGTAGCTTATTGCGGTTGCCTTCATTTTTACGGAATTGGGTAAGCCGTTTTGTATTGGGGTTATAGCGATAAAGCCCTGAGCTGGTTGCAATCCAAAGGTCTCCGCGACTATCTTCAAATATTTTAAGGATATTTTTTTTACGCAGGTAACGGTCTAAAATACTTTTTGTGGTAGATAAGGGGTACCGGCCATTTTTTTTCTGAAGAATAGAAAGCCCGTTTAGCGATCCAACCCAAACTGTCCCCTTCCGATCAACCTGAAGAGCCAAAATCTCTGCAGAACCTACAGCCCCAGTAGAATCTTTAACATTTTTAATTCTCTGGAATTTCCCCGTTGCAGGATCAAATATATTTAAACCACCACGATGCGTACCAATAATAAGCCGCTCGCTGTTTGGCCCCTCTTTTACCATTATCTTAATCAGATTAGAGCTAATGGTTGATGAGTCGTTAGAATTGGTTTTGTAGGTTTTAAATGTGTTGCTTTTCCGGTTGTAATAGTTAAGTCCGGCACCTTCGGTTCCTATCCATAAATTATGCTGGCCATCCTCTATAATGGCACTCAGTACATTACCACTTATGCTGGGTACAAATTTACTGTTGCGATAAACCTTAAATTTAGTAGCTACAGGATAAATCATGTTAACGCCACCAAAGTATGTCCCAATCCATATGTTTCGGTTCCGGTCTGCAAAAATGTTGTGAATAGAATTATGGCTGATGGTATTGCCTATTTCCGGATCATGCTGATAATTTAAAAACTTTTCCTGCGCTAAACTGAAGATACTTAAGCCATCCTGAGTGCCTATCCATAGCAATCCTTTGTCATCGCACATGAGTTCGCGGATGTCATTGTGAATAAGTGAGTTTTGATTTCGGTTGTCGTGCTGGTAGGTCTTTAGTTTTAAGGTTGTTGGATTATATACCGATAATCCATTGGCTGTACCCATCCAGATATTTCCATTTTTATCCTCAGTAATGGCAGTAATGTAATTAGAAGGGATAGTGCCTGGCAAGTTTACCTTTCTGTACTGATAGCTTCCTTTTTGAAGGTTGAGGACAAATAACCCATTACCTGTTCCTACCCATACATTTAAATGTCTGTCTTGAAAAATAGCAGAAATGCTGTTAACCTGATCGTTACTTTTTTCACTGAAACGAAAGCGCCTGAAACGGTTATTGGTTTTGTCTACCAATAAGTTTAAGCCATTTAAAGTCCCTACCCAAATCTCTTTTTGTTTATCCTGATAAAGCACCTCAACATTGCTGCTGCTTAAGTTTTGTATGGTTGAGAATTGATCTGTTTGTTGGTTGTAGAGGCTAAGTCCTGTAGTGGTACCAATCCAAAGTTTTCCGCTGGCATCGGTAGCCAATGATGTAATTTCATTACCTGCTATATGCTGATTCTTTTTGGAATCGCTTTTGTAAATCTTAAACCGGTGTCCATCATATCGGTTTAGTCCTTGCCTGGTACCAAACCACATCATGCCGGTACTATCCTGAGCAATGGCTATTACAGAGTTTTGAGATAAACCATTCTCAACGGTAAGGTTAGAAAACGAAAGTTGAGCCTTGGCGGAGGAAATAACAAGAGATATTAACACGCAAAGAAACAGCCTGCAGCGCTTGTCAAATTTCATATTAAGTTAGGGATGTTTAGTTGTTAGCTTACTGCATAAATATAGAAATATTGTTTCCTTTATGCATTAAAAGGCATCATTTAGCATGCATATTATTCGATTTTCTACCTTTTCCTTTTAAATTTTCATCTTTTTTTAGGCGATAATGTCTCAGTTTTGATTCAACCAACTAACCCGCCTGTTGCCCGTTATTCGAATTTAGAAGAAAGCAACCGGTTAAACAAAACAACCAACCAAACTTAACCAATGGATGAAAACAAACTAACCGAAACACTGCATTTCGCCAGTTGATTGGCGGCTTAACAACGCCTCAAAATTTATCAACCCTAACCTAAATAACTAAAATGAAGTTTAATCACTTTAAAAAGTGGTGCATGCTTGGTGCTATGTACCTGTTAATCTTTATTACATCCTGTAAAAAGAAATTTATCGAGTCGGATATTTTTGTAAAGAAGCAATGGAAAGTTGAACTTTCAGCATCAAAAGTTTTACCCGCTATTAGTGGAAGAACAGATCATGCAGTAGCAATGGTTTACCTGATGGACAACCGGGAATTGCATTTTGATATCTATTTCGATAAAGTTGTTGAGAATAATGATACACCAGGAGAGGCCAAACTGTTTCTAGGTCCTGATGGTGCCGCAGGCAGTCTATTTATAGATTTAAAAAGCCCAGCCTTTAATACACAACGGGAAACGAAAGGCTCAGTAACTATAGATGCGGCTACTGCTTCGAAGCTCCAGACAGAAAAAGTATACCTACAAATTTCATCCGCGCAGCAACCCGCAGGTTTGGTACGTGGACAGCTCAACTAACCAATCTATCATTTCAGGAACTAATCATATTATGATAAAAATATTTACTTTCCAACAAAAGTTCTTTTGGGCTAAGCCAGGCTTTTTAATGTGTTTATGCTGTCTGGTATTTTTTCAGGGAAAGGCACAGCAAAATCCAGGCAATGTTTCAGATTCACTTGTGCTCGACTCTATGTTACCGGGAACCAACCCGCAACAGCGGCATGTAAACCTTTGGTATAGAACGGTATCTAAACAGCGGAATGTTACAGGTTCGGCAACAATTTACAATGAAGATGTTAATACTACTCCGGTATCAGACATAACAAATGTAATAGCAGGCAGAATTACAGGTCTTTATTCTAACCGCTCATCAGGAAGAACAGGGCCTATGTTTGATGCCTCTTCTTTTACTTTGCGCGGCCAGTCGCCACTGATTGTTGTAGATGGAGTAATCCGTTCATTTACAAGTTTTAATGTTGACGATATTAAAAGTATCACGGTTTTAAAAGATGCGGTATCTACCAGTATGTATGGCCTGCGTTCCTCAAATGGGGTTGTTTACATTACTACAAAAGATAAGTCTTATGACAGGCCTTTCGAACTGGACTTTAATGTTCAATATGGTGTTTTAAATCAATTTAAAAGGCCAAACTTTATTAACGGTGCCCAATATGCCGAATTGTACAATGAGGCGCAGAAAAACACCTTTCCCAATGCAACGCCTGTATTCACTGCGGCAACAATCGCAGCTTACAGAAATGGAACTAACAACCAATATTTACAGCCCAATAACGACTGGTATAACACCATTTATAAAAATAATGCATTACAAAAGCGGTATGCTGTGAATGCCGCGGGGAATGGAAAAAGCTACAGGTACTATACATCAGTAGAACATCTGGCGCAGGATGGTAATTTCCTTACTACTGCCGATAATCCTTACGAAACCAACAACTTTTACAAAAGGTATAACCTAAGAACAAATGCTCAGATAGATTTTAGTGAAAATATCCAGCTGAGCCTGAATATTTTCGGTTCTATAGAAAATAGTAATGAGCCTGGAAGTACCAGTTCTGTGATCATGAACAGAATTTTCGAAACCTCTCCTTTAGGTTATGCCGCGCGAAATCCCGACGGAACCTACAGTGGAAGCATTCAATACACGAATAATATTTTGGCCAGTGCCTTAAATTCCGGGTACATTAATTACAATGAGCGTACTTTGAGTGCCGATGTGGGATTAAAGTTTAAGCTTGATGATATTACTAAAGGGCTTTGGGCAAAAGGATTGCTCTCAATTAATAATTATTACCTTCAATCTATTGCCAGGACCAAAACCTTTGCCATATTTTATCCAACAGTTTCTGCCAGCGGAACAACCTATACGAAGGTAGGAAGTGATGGAACAATAGAAGCAGGAAAAGGCGACCCGGGTATATTAACCCAAAATAAGCAAACTTTCTTTAACGGGCTTATAGGCTATGACCGCTCTTTTGGAAAAAGTAATTTCAATATTCTCGGAACTTATAATTTAACTAATCTCATCGATTCTTATACTCAACTGAATCAAATTTATAAGAACGCTGGTTTAACTGCAACGTATGATTATAATAGAACTTACCTGGCAGAACTGGGTTTGGTATACGGCAGTTATAACCGATATGTACCGAGTAACAGGTGGGGCTTTTTGCCTTCGTTAGGGTTAGGATGGATTATCTCAAATGAAGACTGGTATACCAGCAAAACCATTAACTTCTTAAAGCTGAGAGGAAGTGTTGGACAAACGGCCTGGGCAGACCCCACTAATTATTATAGCTACATGCAGCGATATACCCTCGGCGCTACAGGTTATAATTTTGGAGCCACTGCCAGTGCCGTGTCAGGAGCTGCAGAAAGTACCTTAAGAAACCCGGGCATTACCTGGGAAAAGGCTGTTAAGGTTGATGTGGGTGCTGAAGCCCAATTTTTGAACAATAAGCTTGGTGTTGAAGTAAACTGGTATACCAACAAGTATTATGATGAATTGATTACCCCTTCTGGTGGGTATGCATCGGGCATTATTGGCCAAACCTATCCAACAGTTAATGCCGGTAAATCGCGTTATAGTGGTTTGGAAGGCAATATCAGCTTTAACAATCGCAAACAAGACTTTGGTTATTTTATAAAAGGAAATTTCACAATAGCAAAAAATAAAGTGATTACCCGTGCAGAAGGAAACTTCCCTTACCCCTGGTTATATCGTGCAGGCCAGCCAACGGCAACTTATGGTTATGAGGCCATAGGCTTTTACCAGATGGGAGAAGACATTGCTAAAACTGCAAATATTCCTGGGTATACGCCCCAGCCAGGAGATATCAAATATGCAGATCTTAATGCAGATGGGCTGATTAATTTCTTAGATCAGAAAGCTATTGCAGGAACTAAACCCCTGTTCTTTTTTGGCTTCAATGCCGGATTCAATTACAAAGGTTTTGATTTTAGCGCCTTGCTGGAAGGAAGATTAAACCGCGAAATTTATTACAGCGCAGCCCAAATGCTTGCCTTTAATAATGGTTATGGCTATGTGTTGGATTATACCACAGAAAACAGGTGGACACCGCAGAATTCAACCCAGGCAACACTGCCCAGGTTAACCCTGGGTTCAAATACCAATAATGAACAAACTTCTTCTTTTTGGGTAAAGCGAGCTGACTATATCAGGTTAAAAAACATAGAGGTAGGATATAGCCTGCCAGCAAAATTTTTAAGGAGAGCAAAAATTAATAAAATCAGGGTCTTCCTGAATGCTTATAACCCACTTACCTGGACTAAACTTGATTATTTGGATCCGGAGACAGGCTTGTCTGGTTTTGCGAATTATAGAATTTTAAATGGAGGCATTTCGCTGAAATTATAACACAAAAAGTAATAAAAGATGAAAAATATAACAAGATTCTCCATTCTAGGATTACTGATTTTAGTTATATCCACCTTAGGATGTAAGAAAATGATTGAAGATGAGCCTTTAGAGAATGCCGAGATTGGTCTGGTATTCGATCCAACAGACTCATTAGGGAAATATGCCGAAGATTACTTGAATAATACTTATTCAAGTTTACCAACCGGATTTAACCGCGTTGATGGCAACATGTTAGATGCGGGATCGGATGATGCGCTTCCATCCTCAACCTCACACACGGTTCAGTTTTTTTCTAATGGGGCATTTAACCCCGTTAACCTTCCAGATAATACCTGGGATGCGAATTACGCAGGTATTAGAAAAGTGAATATATTTTTAGCGAACATTGATCAGGTTCCTGTAAAAACCCCAGGATTTAAGCAGCGTTGGAAAGCAGAAGCAAGAGGGTTACGTGCCATGTTCTATTTCGAGCTTTTGAAACGCTGGGGAGGCATTCCGATTATTGGCGATCGTGTATTCGAACTGGGTGATGACGTCGCTTTTCCACGCAACACTTATCAGGAAACGGTAAATTATATTGTATCAGAACTGGATGCCATTATGCCGGTTTTACTATCACCCAATAGCACCAGCGGGTATACAACCATTTATTTTGGGCGATTTACCCGTGGGGCAGCGATGGCATTAAAAGCACGATTATTATTATACGCTGCAAGTCCGCTGAACAATACAGCAAACGACTTAGCCAAGTGGGATTTGGCAGCAAAGGCTGCTAAAAGCATTATGGATAGTGTTGCGGCCAACAAATTTGTTTATTCTTTATCAACGCTTACCACTACTGCACATTACACAACTACAAATATGGCGAGCTTGGCGCCGGCAGGTGCTACATTAACGAATTACGTGGCCGGGGTTAATAAATTTCTGAATGTTTTCTCCACACGATACAATACCGAAATTATTCTTCCCTATTTGAGGGCAACTACAACAGATGTGGAAGCCAATAACGAGCCAGTTGGTTATACAAGAGCAGGCCTTGGAAGAACTAATCCGACACAGGAGCTTGTAAATGAATTTGAAACATTCGCTGGTAAACAAATTGCAGAAGCAGGTTCTGGTTATTCATTAACTGCACCCTATTATAACAGAGACCCAAGGTTGGCAGGAACTGTATCGTTTAATGGTTTATACTGGCTCACCAGAAATGTTGAAACTTATGATGGAGGAAAAGACAGACCTCAGGGATACGGAAGAACCAATTCTGGTGAGACAAGAACAGGCTATTATCTGCGTAAGTTTATGACTGGTACCACCAGTGAAAGTGCTTATACAGCAGCGAACCACAACTTTCCAATCTTTAGATATGCAGAAGTACTTCTTAACTATGCTGAAGCGCAGAATGAGGCTGTAGGCCCGGATGCATCTGTTTATAAAGCGATTAATGATATCAGGACAAGGGTAAATATGCCTGCCCTTCCAGTTGGCTTGAACCAGGCAGAAATGCGTATCAGAATAAGGCATGAGCGCAGGGTGGAAATGGCTTTCGAGGAACAACGTTTTTGGGATATCCGAAGATGGAAAATTGCCGAAACAGTTTTAAACGGGACACTTCATGGCATTCAGGGTACACTTACAGGCACCACAATTACTTATGGTATTGTAAATGTAGCGCCGGCAAGCTTCAGTGCTAATAAAATGTATCTCTATCCAATTCCGTACAAAGAGATCTCATCTAACAATAAAATGGTTCAAAATCCAAACTGGTAGATTATTAATGAACGTTATGAAAAGAATTTTAATATATATAGTTGTTTTATCTGCCCTATTTAGTCAGCTTGCTATTGCACAGACAGGTAAAACCATAACTGGCTTAGTTTCCGACAATCGCGGACCAATCCCGGGAGCAACAGTGTACGAAAAAGAAGCTACGGCAAATGGAGCGGTGACCGATCAAAACGGTAAGTTTAGTTTGAAATTTAAAGGTACAACCGGCATAATCGTGGTAAAATCCATCGGCTATTTAACCCGCGAAATTAATACTTCAGGCAAAAATACCATCAATATACTACTCCAGGAAGATGCAAAGGGACTGGAAGAAGTAGTTATCCTAGGATTTGGCGAAAAAGCAAAGAAAATAACCAGTACAGGCGCAGTAAGTTCTATTTCCGGAAAAGAAATCAGACAGAGTCCTACCTCAAGTATTCAAAACTCTTTGGCAGGTCGTTTACCGGGTTTCTTTTCTCAGCAACGTGGAGGCCAGCCCGGGAAAGATGGTGCAGAGTTTAATATCCGTGGAATTAGCACCTACCAGGGCAGCACAAGGCCACTTATTATTGTTGATGATATCGAAGTTACTGCTGATCAGATCAGTATGATCGACCAGAATGAGATTGAAAGTTTAACCATCCTAAAAGATGCTTCAACCACCGCTGTATATGGTGTTAGGGGTGCAAATGGTGTAGTTGTTATCAGAACACGGAGGGGCGAAGTGGGTAAACCCCAGCTTACTTTCAGACAGGAAGTGGGGCTAAACAGCTCGACCATGAATTTTGATACCAACGATGGCTATACTACTTTAGCCTTATTAAATGAATGGACTACCCAGCAATATTTAGATCCGGCTGTCCAGTATCCTAAATATTTTTCGGGGAATAACCTGGAACATTATCGTTTAAAAGACGATCCTTATAATTTTCCTTTTGTGGATTGGTGGGATGAGCTAACATTAAAAAACAGCCTTCAAAGTCGTACTAACTTCGATATTAGCGGCGGCACCCAGAAAACAAAATACTTTGTCTCTTTAGGTTATTTTAATCAGGGAGGTATGTATAAGAACTTTACGCAAGATGAAGGGTATAATGGAAACTACAACTTTGACAGGTATAATTTCAGATCGAATGTAGATATAGACCCAACCAAGGACTTACACATCCGCTTCGACTTGTCAGGAAGATTTGGTGTAACCAATTCGCCTAATGACAGCCCTGGAAATGGAGGTGCTCCAACCTTACAGTATTTATGGAATGGACAATTGTCAGCTTTCGGATACCCTGCCTTCAATGAAAATGGTAGTTATGGTGGTTCTACCAGTAGTGCCACCAAAATTAATCCGATTGCCAACTTAAGGTACTCCGGATACAGCAGAGATTATACCAACAACCTTGGATTTGTAACCCAGGTAAACCAAAAGCTGAATTTCATAACAGATGGTTTATCTGCAAATGCCTTATTGTCTTATGCCAGCGACTATAGTTTTAACAGATCTCTAAAGCGAAATTCGAGTGAGATCCCTACGTACTACTGGGATCCTAATACACGCAGCTACCTGCCGGTAGTGAATAACCTCTATCGCTTAGGTAATTTAACCCGAACCGGAGGATATACAGGTTCGAATAGGGTAACCAATTTGCAAGCTTCTATTAAGTATGATAAAACCTTCGGGCAACATGACCTTAATTTTTTTGTACTACTTAACCAAACTACAAAAACAGAAGAAACTGCTACAACAGCTACAGAACCCTACAACGTAAGGGGGATTACAGGATCCTTGAGCTATAATTTTAAACAACGTTATTTGCTTGATATTAAGGGAGCATACAATGGTTCGGACAAGTTTCAAAACTCTAATAAACGGTATGCTTTGTTTCCTGCTGTAAGTCTTGGATACAACATCAGCGAAGAGCCTTTTTTTAAAAAGAACATTCATTTTGTAGATAACCTAAAATTCAGGGGCTCATATGGTATAGTGGGTAATGATGGGATTGGCAGCTCTGTTTACACTTACGAGAAAACATATTCTTCCGGCAGTGGTAAAGGCTATATTTTTGGTGAAACATCAAATACTGCTTCTGCAGGTATTATTGAACCTACCCTCTCAAATACTGAAATTACCTGGGAAACCCAAACAGATGCAAACATTGGTTTAGATCTTAAAATGTTCAAGGGAAAACTGTCTTTTACAGCAGACTTTTATAAAAAACGCAGAGAAGATATTTTAACGCAAAGATCATCGGTTGCAGCATCTTTTGGCGCTTCATTACCATTTGTAAACCTGGGTATTGTAGAAAATAAAGGGTATGAATTTGACCTAACTTTCCGCGATAATGCTTTTTCAAATAAGCTTTCTTACTTCATAAATGCACAGATTAGCCACAGTGAAAATAAGGTTGTCTTTAGAGATGAGGGGGTGGCTAAGTACCCTTGGCTGGGATTAACTGGTAAGCCTGTTGGCGCACTGTTCGGTTATCAGGATGCAGGTTTGTACCAGTCTTTATATGATGTATATAACAGCCCTAAATTACTTACGGCTACCCCGTTAAATACCCTAAATTTAGGTGGTGTGAAGTTGGTAGATCTTAATGGAGATAATGTTATCGATCAATATGATATGGGCTATCTGGGTACCAATCAACCAGAGTTTATTGCTGGGTTAAGCCTTGGGTTTTCATACAAGGGCTTTGATTTCAGTACCTTGTTTCAAAGCTCCTTTAAGTATTTTATCAATATAAACAGAGGGATTATCAGCTACAGTCGTCCCGAAAATCAATCGGTTCCTTATAATTTAGGCAGGTGGACACCCATTACAGGCAATGATGCTACTTTCCCTGTATTGGCAGGCAGCGGAAGTCAAAACAGCGTTTATTCTACATACTGGACCAAACGTGGCGATTATATCCGCTGGAAAAACGTAGAGGTAGGTTATCGCCTTCCAGATTCATTTGCAAAAAAATTGCACGTAAACAACATCCGCCTATATGCTAATGGTTACAATTTGGGCCTAATATACACGGCACTTCCGGTATTTATCGACCCTGAATCTGTATCTGGCACTTCATCCACAACCAATATTGGTGATATAAATGAATATCCGCAACAGCGGATTTACAACTTCGGTATTCAGTTTGGCTTATAACTTTTAATCTTTATTAAAATGCAAAAGAAATTTTATACACTTAGCTTATTGGCAATACTTGCAATTGGCTACTCTTCCTGTAAAAACGATAGTTTCTTAGATCGGAAAACTGAAACCCTTACGGAGGATAAAGTTTTTGCCGATAGTGCACTCACTACAGGTTTCATCAATGATATGTACGCCTACACCGGACAAGACATCGTTCCATATCGCTACAGCATGATTACGAGCCCCGGAAGTAATGATTATGCCTGCTTTGATGACCAAACAACTTTATCCATCAGTTACTACAGTGCTCCACAGCAAGGAGTTATGGCCGGTACTTACAGCGCCGCTAATTATTCGCTGAATAACTACTGGACTACTTTCTATAAGAAAATCAGGTTAGCCAGTTTATTTATGCAAAAATCAGGAGCTTCTCCTATTTCTGCTGCCAGAAAAGCACGATTAAATGCAGAAGCAAGATATCTAAGGGCTTTTTTCTATATGTCCCTGATACGACTATATGGAGCTGTTCAGCTTATGCCTGATGAGCCGCTGAATACAGACGATATTTTAATCTCAAAAAGAAACACCTATAAAGAGTGTGTAGACTATGTTGTGAACGAGCTGGATGCTGCGGCGGCACAATTACCTAATGCTATTGCACAAGATGCATCAGAATATGGTCACGCAACAAAGGGAGCGGCATTAGCGCTAAAAGCCAGGATATTACTGACAGCAGCAAGCCCCTTGTTTAATGGAAATTCGTTTACAACAGATCCTGCAATACTCCCATACGTTACCTATTCTTCTGCGTACAACGCCGCCTTGTGGCAAAAAGCTGCTGATGCCTGCCTGGCAGTGATTAATCTTCCCGATTACGCCTTAGTAGAAGACAATGCGACAAGGCCCGGTCATGGGTTTTGGAAAATGTTTGTAAAAGGAAGAAGAAACTCTGAATACATCATTCCATACATTGTAGCCAATGGCACTGCATTAGAAAGTGCAAGATTCCCTAGGGGAAGAGTTGGTGCAGCCGGAGGATATAGTAATCCGACTGAGAATGCCGTTAAGTTTTTTGGGATGAAAAACGGAAAGGCAATTACCGCATCAGGTTCCGGTTACGATCCGTCTAATCCATATGCTAACAGAGATCCCCGCTTTAATTATTCAATTATCTACAATCAGGCACCAATATGGAGAAGTGGCTCTGGTACCACGCTGGTTCCTATAGATATTTTCTTTAATAAGGCAACGAATTCGCTTACTGCCGATGGAATACAAACCTATTATACCAAAACAGGGTATTATTCGCGAAAAATGGCAAATGACTCTACCGCCACTTCGGCATCCATAAACAGGGCATACCCCGTATTAAGGCTAGCCGAACTTTATTTAGGATATGCAGAGGCCTTAAATGAAATAGGACAAACAGAACAAGCAGTAACCTGGCTAAACAAAATAAGGAAACGGGCTGGAATTGATGCCGGAACAGAATCCCGCTATGGGATAGTACTGGGCATTTCAAAAGCAGATTTGCGTAAAATTATTCAGGATGACTATGTTGCAGAGTTTTTTCATGAAGGGCATTTCTGGTATGATACGCGAAGATGGAAAACAGCAGAAATAACAGAAGCCACTACAATGACAGGAAATTACATTACCAAAGAGCTCAATGGGACTTATACTTATAAAGAAGTATCGGCTTTGCCTGTAAACTGGCAACCAAGGGCATACCTTGCACCAATTCCTCAGGATGAGATCAATAAGTCTGCAACATTGATCCAAAATCCCGGATGGTAAAAATATTTAGTTTGATTAGTTTGTAATGTTACCACGTTGACTGTCTGGATGGGCAGTCGACGTTTGGTAACTGCAATACTGGTAACACAACCCAAAATACCAATTAGATTCTATTACTATGTCTGCCACAGAAAAACCTAATTCTGCATCAACCGAACTCAGAAAATCAGTTGATATAAGAACGCTGGAGCCCATAATTTTTTATTCTGGAAAAAGTGATGAATTACACATTCATTTAGGTGAGTTGGATAGAGGTGAGTTGATTATTAAGTTGCTTTCAAAGAAGATGATGCAGGTAAAGGAGGTGACTTTGTTGGAGAATGCTGAGGAGCTGTCGTGGAAGCAAGATTTTAAGGCACTAAAAATTATAGTTCCCAAATCTGTAAATGAGGGGTTAAGTCCGGAACTCCCCATTATTATTAAAATCAAATTTTAAACATTTACCCAGCCAACTTTAAACTATAAAAAATTAAGTATGAAAAACAGAAGAAACCAACTTCGCCTCAGCCTGCTCTTTATGATTACAGGCACCCTGTTCTTTAATGCCTGTAAAAAGGCAACGGTTGCCGAAACGGAAACCCCAAGTACCAAACCAAACACCTTAGCACTTAATGGTACAAGCAGTACGCCCGCTTTCGTAACCAACACTAAAAACCTCAATATTGTAATGTTTGTTCCTACAGATAATCCGGCATTGCCAGATTATAAAACACGATTAACGGCATTATTTACCCATTTTCAAACCTGGTTGCATACCGAAATGTTGAGATACGGTTACGATAAATATATGGGTTTAGCCAAAGTTGATTCTACAAGCTTAGTGAGGTTTATCGAAATCCCTGCCGCAGGACCACAGGCAGATTATCCTTACTCTTCCAGCGTATCAGCAGCCAAAATTATAAATGAAATTAATGCTTACAAGGCCACACATGCCTCAGAATTTTCTAACTCTTCTCATATGCTTATCTTATTGCCACAACGGACTGATGGTGGCGATCAACCGTTTTACGGTTGGGGCAGAAACTGTTTCGCCCTCGATAATGCCAATATGGCCGTAGATAAAATACCTAACCCCAATTCCAATTACTTAGGTGGAATGCTCCACGAACTTGGGCATGGTTTAAACTTACCTCATGATCATGCAAAATATGCATCAGAACAGCCTACATTGGGAACTTCTTTAATGGGTTCGGGGAATGTAACTTTCAGTAAGGGCCAGCCTACATTTTTAACAGAAGGTGATGCAGCAATTTTGAATCGTAATGAAATCTTTCAAAACCCCTTGCCTGCTGAAACGCCTTACGAAAGTGCAACAACCACCATTAATGCTAATGCAACCTATAACAGTACTACACAGGCCTTGAGTCTATCGGGCGACTTTACCAGTAATAAAGAGGTTAGCGACATCCTTATTTATATGGATCCGAATGTGAATAACGAAGGTACAGGAGCAAATAAAGATTATAATGCAGTAACCTGGAGATTTACCCCTGGTGCAGGCAACACCATTTCCGGCACCATTCCATTGAGCGAGCTTTATTACAAAACGAATGAACCTTATGAGTTAAAGGCTAAATTGCTGTTGAAAAATGGAAATGTAATTTCAAAAACCTACTCATTCTCGTTCTTAAATGGTGTGCCACAAATTGGAGCAAACGGCTCAGCCAAATTTTTCCAGAACGCAAGTTATGGCGGTTATGGTGTATCTTTACCTGTAGGCCAGTATACAACTGCTGATTTAGTTAGCCTGGGGATCAGCAACAATGATGTATCCTCTGTAAATATTGGTTTAGGCGTAAAGGTGATTATGTACGATGGAGATAACTTTACAGGAAGCAGTATCGAACTCACATCTTCAAGTTCTTACACCTCTACTTTTAACGATAAAGCATCCTCAATAAAAGTAATTGCACTTTAAAAAAATATTTCAGGCTTTGCCAGTTCTGCTGGGTAATTGGCAAAGCCCTGAATCACAATAAACAGTACCATTTATACAGCCAGCTACTTCCGTTTAGAAATTAATACCAATAAATATGATTAACATTTTTTTGGATGTTAAAAGTTTAATGTAATCTTTTTGAAAGACTCTTAAATCTATCTTAAACATCCAAAGGAAACCTGACATTATGAAAAATATCCTTAAATACGTACTGCCGGCCATCCTGGTAGTTACTGCAAGCCAGGCAGATGCCCAACAGTGGTCTGGACCAAAACGAAAACCCGCAAAACCGGTAGAGGTTAAATATGGGCCTTTAACTCCTGCCAATCGAACCGATGCAACAATGGAGGCCTTCAGAAACTATGGCCTGGGGCAGTTTATACATTGGGGAATTTATTCTATAGCCGGTAATGAATGGGAAGGCGTTAGCGCACGTGGAGGGGCAGCAGCTTCAGAGTGGATTCGCTCCTGGTCTGGCCCAACTGCACCCAAAGATTGGAAAAATACTTATGATAACCTTTATAAGCAATTTAATCCAAAAGATTTTGATGCCAAACGTTGGGCTAAGCAAGCTAAAGACATGGGTGCAAAGTATGTAATTTTTACAACAAAACACCATGATGGGTTTGCGTTGTGGCCAACAAAATATTCGGATTATAACATTACTAAAACCCCTTATAAAAAAGATATTGTTAAGCAAGTGGTAGATGCCTACACGGCAGAAGGCATCGATGTGTATTTGTATTTTTCTATCCTGGAGTGGAATAATCCCAATTACATGGGAAAAGCGCCTCAAACGGATGAGGAAAAAAAGAAATTCGATAAATTCTTGCAATATACCCGTAACCAGCTGCTGGAACAATTAAAAAACTACCCTCAAATCAAGGGGTTCTGGTTTGATGGTACCTGGGATGCTTCCTGGAAAAGCGCCTATGAATTCACTTATAACCTGGAAAAAGAACTGCGTGAAAAACATCCGGGATTAATTATTGGTTCTCGTTTCCGGAATGATGAACATGGCTCGCGCCATTTTGATTCAAATGGCAATATGTTGGGCGATTATGAACAAGGTTGGGAGCGTAAACTGCCTGCCGAATTCGAGTGGTTAGAAGGACATGACTGGGATGCGGTAATGACAATTCCACCAAATGGATGGGGGTATATGAAAGATTGGTCGGGCATTTACACCAAAACCACAGATGATTTATTGGATATGTTGATGCATTCCAGATCCATGAACGGCAACTTTGTGCTCAATTTCGGTCCAGATGGAAATGGGAATATGCATCCTGAAGAGGATACACTCGCCAAGGAGATTGGAGAATGGGTAAGGCAAAATGCAGAAGCAGTTTACAATGTTCGCCACGCTGCATTAACACCATCCAAACTGGGGTATTTTACACAAAAAGAAGATCAATTGTATCTAACAGTCTTTAACAGACCTTTAAATAATATAGTTCGTATTGCAGTACCTAAAAATGCCACCCTCGTACCCAACAGTGCCGCCTTACTGGTGGGTGGAGAGAAATTAGCGCTTAAACCTGCAGATATTGGCCTTGACCTCGATAAGAACACCTATTATGATGTAATACTGCCAAAAACTTTCAGTTCTGATCGTGCTTTCGTAATCAAAATGAAATTGGCTGCGCCTAAAGTCAAATCAACCAGGCTTATGGATGCCAAGATGTAATGGATAAGTGACGGAAAAAGCAGATTTTCTAACTTTTCGTTTAGGATTATCCTCTTTTTTCGCATCCCAAAAGCACAGTTTTGTGGCTTCGAATGAATTAATCAAGGATGGAATGATCGAATAAGGGAATGATAGAGTGTTGTATGCTGTTCCAATCATCCATTCAAAATTCACTTATTCGATCATTTAAAATTAGTAACAACAAAAACCTATAAAAAGAGTATGAAGAAATTATTGTTTACTGTATGCTTTCTGGTAACTGCCGTGATAGCTGGTGGGCAAATGGCAAATGGAGAAAAGGAATCCATGGAAAGCCTGATCGATAAACAGTTTAAGTTGGCGCAGAAACAGTATCAATTATTAGCAAAAAACACCCCTGTTAACCGGATGCCAAAAACCTATTACCCTGCTTCAAAAAAAACGGAAAGCAGTGATACCCAATGGTGGTGCAGCGGATTTTATCCGGGATCACTTTTATATATATATGAGTATACCAAAGATTCGGCAACTTTTAATGAGGCAAAGAAGCGTTTGGCGATTCTGGAAAAAGAAAAACATTATACGGGTAATCACGATCTTGGATTTATGATGTTTTGTAGTTTTGGTAATGCTTACAGGATTACTAAAAATTCAAATTATAAACCAACAATTGATACCGCTGCGGCATCATTAATAACCCGCTACCGTCCCGGTGCAAAAGTTATTCAATCCTGGAATTCGAGCAAGAAATGGAAAGGCCCCGTTATTATCGATAACCTCATGAACCTGGAGTTGCTATTGTGGGTTGCTGCCAATGGTGGCGATGATAAATATCGTAAAATCGCAGTAGAACATGCCGATGCTACGATGAAGAATCATTTCAGAAAAGATTATAGTTCCTATCATGTAGTAGATTATGATATGAATACTGGAAAAGTACTTAAAAAGGGTACTTCTCAGGGCGCGGCAGATAGTTCGGCATGGAGCAGAGGTCAGGGTTGGGCACTTTATGGCTATACCATGATGTACCGGTTTACTAAAAACAAACAATATTTGGATTTTGCCAAAAACATTGCCAAGTTTATCTTAAATAACCCTGCAATGCCCGATGATCAGGTTCCTTATTGGGATTTTAATGCTCCAGGAATCCCTAATACTTATAAGGATGCATCTGCTGCTGCTGTTATTGCCTCTGCATTTTTAGAATTGGGCCAATATACCCAGGGAAAAGACAGGGCGCTATACGTAAAACATGCAGAGCAAATGTTGAGGTCGCTTTCTTCAAGTACCTATACAGCTAAGGAAGGTGATAACGGAGGATTTTTGCTAATGCACAGTACTGGCGCACTGCCATTAAAATCTGAAGTTGATGTGCCACTGAGTTATGCAGATTATTATTATTTAGAGGCTTTGTTACGTTATAAAAACTGGTATCTATAAAGAACAAAATGGAAAGAAGAAAATTTATTGGTGCCCTTTCATTAACAGGGTTTTTAGGTACTTTAAACCCAAAAACAGTTTTAGCACTGGATACAGATGAAACGGTTACCGGTACCCTGAAAAAAACTAACGATAGAACATACTGGTATAAGCTGTTATACAAAATTGCAAATCCGGTAGTGAGCAATCTGGCAAACGGAACATTGGTAAAAAATATGCCGTTGATCACTTCTCCTACATTCGATTCGCGTACGCCAGCGGTTTCTTACCTGGAAGCTGTTGGCCGCTGCTATGCGGGCATTGCCCCCTGGCTCGCACTTCCTGATGATGATACAGAAGAGGGAACATTGAGAAAAAAGCTCCGCATGGATGCGATTAAGGGGCTTGATAGTTGTTTCGCAGCCAACAGCCCGGACAAGCTCAATTTTGCAAAAGATCATCAACCCATTGTAGATGCAGCCTATTTAGCACAAACCTTTTTAAGGGCACCAGAGGCATTATGGAAACCGCTCAAACCTGAAACTAAAGAAGCTATTATTGCGGCTTTTAAGTCATTACGGAACAGGAAGCCTTTTAAAAGCAACTGGTTATTGTTCGGCTCTATTACAGAAGCATTTCTGCTTTCTGTTGGCATAGCACCCGATGAAGCCCGTTTAAATGAGGGGGTAGACAAGCTTAATGAATGGTATAAGGGCGATGGCTGGTATGGCGACGGACCAAATTTAGCTTTTGATTACTACAATTCATTTGTTATTCATCCTATGATGGTTGATACACTTGAAGTAATGCTAAATAAAGGTTTGGTTAAAGCCGAAAGGTATGAACTGGCTTTAAAACGCATGCAACGTTATGCGCTTGGTCAGGAGCGCATGATTTCTCCTGAAGGAACCTATCCTCCAATTGGAAGGTCAATTACCTATAGAACCGGCGCATTTCAGGCTTTAAGCCAGATAGCTTTAATGAAAAAACTACCAGCTTCCATTAAACCAGCTCAGGTGCGCGCTGCACTTACCAAAGTAAAACAGAATATGTATGATGTTCCCGGAACCTTCGATAAAATGGATTGGTTGCAGCTGGGATTCTGTGGTCATGATCCGGAAATTGCTGATTATTACACATCCACCGGAAGTTTGTACATGGCTACACTGTCATTCCTGCCTTTAGGTTTACCCGCAACTGATGAGTTTTGGTCGGCACCAGCTGCCGATTGGACGGCAAAAAAAGCCTGGGCAGCTAAAACATTCCCGAAAGATTATCACGTAGATTTTTAAAAGCGTTAAAGGTTGCAACCTGGTGTTCAGCGCTATGTTTCTGCTCCCAGCCCCACAACCCACAACTTTTAACCCATAACCAAACAGAAAAGCCACCGGTAAGGTGGCTTTTCTGTTTATAAGTTATTCTGGAAATTAATTTTTAGCGCCATGTTTCTGCCCTCAGCCCCACAACCCACAACTTTTAACCCATAACTAAACAGAAAGGCCACCGGTAAAGTGGCTTTTATGTTTATAATTTATTTTAGATATTAATGTTTAGCGCTATATTTCTGCTCCCAGCCCCACAACCCACAACTTTTAACCCATAACAACAGAAAAGCCACCGGTAAGGTGGCTTTCTGTTTATAAGTTATTCTGGAAATTAATTTTTAGCGCCATGTTTCTGCTCCCAGCCCCACAACCCACAACTTTTAACCCATAACCAAACAGAAAAGCCACCGGTAAGGTGGCCTTTCTGTTTACTAAATATTGAATGCTGATTTTACCTGATCAACATAGTCTAACTTTTCCCAGGTAAACAAGTCAACCGTAACAGTTTTCTCTTCACCATTAGGAGTTCTGAAAGTCTTGCTAACTGTTTCAGGCGTACGACCCATATGGCCATAGGCAGCAGTTTCGCTATAAATCGGATTTCTTAATTTTAAACGTTGTTCAATAAAATAAGGACGCATATCGAAAATAGATTCAACGATTTTAGCAATCTCGCCATCCGTTTTATTAACTTTTCCGGTACCATAAGTATTAATATAAATACCCATTGGCTTTGCAACACCAATTGCATAAGATACCTGAACTAAAATCTCATCTGCAACACCAGCAGCTACCAGGTTTTTAGCGATGTGACGTGTAGCATATGCTGCACTTCTATCTACTTTACTCGGATCTTTTCCAGAGAAAGCACCGCCACCATGAGCGCCTTTACCACCATAAGTATCTACAATAATTTTTCTGCCAGTTAAGCCCGTATCTCCGTGAGGACCACCAATTACGAATTTTCCGGTAGGGTTAATGTGGTACTGAATAGCATCATTAAATAAGTGTGCATATTGTGGATTGTTTTTAATAATTCTTGGAATTAAAATTTCAATCAGATCTTGCTTGATTTTGGCGAGCATTTTTTCTTCCTCATCAAAATCATCATGCTGAGTAGAAATTACAATGGCATCAATGCGAACAGGCTTATTGTTGTCGTCATACTCTAAAGTAACCTGGCTTTTTGCATCAGGACGTAGATAAGTAATTTCATTATTTTCACGACGTAAAACAGCAAGCTCCTGCAATAACTTGTGCGACAAGTTTAAAGCTAAAGGCATGTAATCTGCAGTTTCATTTGTTGCATAACCAAACATCATACCCTGGTCTCCTGCGCCCTGCTCTTCCTTGTTGCTTCTGTCTACCCCCTGGTTAATATCCTGAGATTGCTCATGGATAGCAGAAAGAATGCCACAAGAATTTGCTTCGAACATATATTCGCTTTTAGTGTAACCAATTTTTTTGATCACATCTCGGGCAATCTGTTGCACATCTAAATATGTTGTAGACTTTACTTCGCCAGCTAAAATAACCTGACCTGTTGTAACCAGGGTTTCACAGGCAACCTTCGATTCAGGATCGAAAGCTAAAAAGTTATCAATTAATGCATCCGATATTTGATCGGCAATTTTATCTGGGTGGCCTTCAGATACAGATTCTGATGTAAATAAATATGACATTTATTAAATAATTAATGATAAATAAACACTTTAACTATGCCAAACCCCTGGAAACAGGTTTTTAAATTGATTGAAGGAGGTATTAGCACTTTTTTTTAAGTGGTTGCAATCCCTTTCTGCCAAAACAGAAGTAGCAAATCAGTCCACTCTAGTGTCGCAAAATTAGCATATTTTCTTTATTTCAAAAATTATAGATTATTTTGTGCTTTCATTCTTCACGACTTGCACACAAAGAAAAATATCCTGTTTATCATTAATCCCATTTCTGGTGGGAAAGGAAAAGTACGCATCCCTGACTTTATTGATAAGTATTTGGATAAAAATAAGTTCAATCCGAATTTTGTTTTTTCCGAGCGCGTAGGGCACGCGGCTGAGTTAGCCGATGAAGCTGCTACCAAGAATTTTGACATAATTGTGGCAGCAGGTGGCGATGGAACCATTAATGAGGTCGCTACTCAGGTACTCAAGCATCAAATCATTTTGGGCATTTTGCCTTTGGGTTCGGGCAATGGTTTGGCTAGATTTCTGCACATTCCAAAAAATATGCGCCAGGCCATTCAGGTCATCAACCAATTTAACATCGATCACATTGATTCCGCCACCTTTAACGATAAAAGTTTCTTCAATTTAGCAGGAATGGGCTTTGATGCTCATTTAAGTGCTGTTTTTTCTAAAGATAAAAAAAGAGGTTTATCTGGTTACCTCAAGCTGGGAATCAGAGAGATTTTCAATTATAAACCTCAGCAATATACTTTGAACATAGATGGCACAGCGTATAACCGAAAAGCTTTTGCCATTACGGTAGCCAATTCTTCACAATATGGCAATGATGTTTATATCGCGCCAGGCGCATCTGTTAAAGACGGCTTGCTGGATGTTTGCATTATTAAACCTTTTCCGATAATAAAATTGCCGATACTCAGTTATGTGATGTTAAGGGGGCAAGCCGAAACGTCTGACATGATTGAGATCATCAAAGGCAAGGAAATTCATATTCATCGTGAAAAGGCCGGAGCTGTACACATTGATGGAGAGCCTTTACAAATGGATGCCGAAATTAAGGCAATTGTGCAGCCTGGATCTTTACAGGTAATTGTACCTTAACATTTACAAATTTTTATTTATCCTCTTTTCCATACCTTATATATTATGAAGCCAAAAAAAAATAGTTTAAGCGATTTAGGTGGCATTATGTATTCTACAAATCCTGATTTTGAGTACGAACAAGAAGTGGATGACACCGTTACTGTGCCTAACCAGCAACAAGACCTCAGGGTAATGCTTGATAAAAAGAATCGTGGTGGAAAAGCAGTAACCTTAATTACAGGTTATAAAGGTAAAACAGATGACCTGGAAGTACTGGGCAAAATGCTTAAAAACAAATGTGGTGTTGGTGGCTCAGTAAAGGATGGTGAAATCCTGATACAGGGTGACGTAAGAGACAAGGTGCTGGCTATCTTACAAAAAGAAGGCTATAAAGTAAAAAAGGCCGGAGGATAAAGCTTTTAAATAAATGGCCTGAAGCAAAATCAGTCTTTTTAAGTTATAAAGTCTGATGTTTAGGTGCAAACTGCATGTGTTTGCTAATTTCCTATAGTCCATAATGTTGAAAATTCTAGCATACCATTAACCTTAGCGCTGGGTTAAACGTGTAGATTCATAATTTTGGCTGTTATACTTAGTGTAAAAAATCGCGAATTTTATCCTTGTAAAAACGCTTGTAAATCGTTGTAAATAAAATGTTTACATAATAGTGTATTTGCTACAATATGTAAAAAATTAATGTAAAACACTAGTTTTTTTGCTTTGCAACCCCTTACCTTTGCTGTACTAACTTACTTATTGTTATGAGCAAAAAGAAACTGCAAGCGCCAGATTTAAGCTATTTAAATTTGGGTAATCACGCTGCCGTAAGATACCAACTTACAGCAACCCAGCTAATTGATGAAGCACTGTTAAACAAGGAAGGCACTCTGGCCTCATCTGGGGCGCTGGCTGTAGATACCGGGAAATTTACAGGACGCTCCCCTAAAGACAAATTTATCGTATGCGATGAAATAACGACTGATACCGTTTGGTGGGGCGACATTAATATTAAGATTGATCCAGTTAAATTTGATGGACTTTTTAATAAAATTACAACCTATCTTAAGGATAAGACTATTTATGTAAGGGATTCATCTGCTTGTGCAAATCCAGATTATGCCATATCCATCAGGGTCGTTACCGAAACCGCTTATCAAAATCTTTTTGCCAACAACCTCTTTATTCGCCCGGATGATGAACAATTAGGCTCAGATCCTGAATGGACAATTATTGCTGCCCCAGGCTTTTTGGCCGATCCTGAAGTAGATGGCACCCGTCAAGGCAACTTTTCTATCATCAACTTTACCAGAAAAATGATTCTGATAGGCGGAAGTGGCTACACAGGAGAAATTAAGAAGGGCATTTTCTCTGTACTTAATTTCATTCTACCGATATATAAAAATACACTTTCTATGCATTGCTCGGCCAATGTAGGCAAGGATGGAGATACTGCAATCTTTTTTGGTTTATCGGGAACTGGAAAAACAACGCTCTCAGCCGATCCGGACAGGGGTTTAATTGGAGATGACGAGCATGGCTGGGGAAAGGATTCGGTATTTAACTTCGAAGGAGGCTGTTATGCCAAATGTATAGATCTTACCCAGGAGAACGAGCCTCAGATTTATAATGCAATTAAATTTGGTGCCTTGCTGGAGAACATTAACTTTTATGCCGGAACAAAGGATGTAGATTTTTGCAACATCGATAAAACCGAAAATACACGGGTGGCTTATCCGATTGAATATATTGATAATGCCATATTACCCTCAGTTGCAGCTGTACCGCGCAATATATTCTTTTTAACTGCAGATGCATTTGGCGTACTTCCACCAATCTCTAAACTGAATGTAGAACAGGCCATGTATCACTTTATGAGTGGCTATACAGCCAAAGTAGCCGGAACAGAAGCAGGGGTTACCGAACCACAACTTACATTTTCTGCCTGTTTTGGTAAAGCATTTTTGCCTTTACACCCTTCCAGGTACGCAGAACTGCTCGGCGAGAAAATGAAGCAGCACCAGGTTAATGTCTGGTTAGTGAATACAGGCTGGAGTGGCGGACCTTATGGCGTAGGTAAAAGGATGAAGTTAAGCTATACCCGGGCAATGATAACAGCAGCCCTGAATGGAGCGCTAAATCGTGTAAATTATAGTGAACATAAAATTTTTAACCTGATGATGCCGGTCGAATGTCCGGGAGTACCTTCAGAAATTTTGGACCCTTCCATGACCTGGCCAAGTGCCGAAGAATATCGTAAAAAAGCAAGCGAACTTCATGAAGCCTTCATCCAGAATTTTAAGCAATTTGAAGAACCAAAGCGAGTAAAAATACCCGAAGAGGTGTTAAAATTGTGTTAAATAGCGTTTAAAATGGATTTTTTCACCAAAAAATTTGCATTTGGATTTTTTTTTAGTTTTTATTGTGAAAGAATTGTCTCCAGCTGAGGCAATTTTTTTGTTATACAGCTAGGTGGTTTTACCGTAAACTAAAAGTTAAGTAACGATTTGATTGTTTATCGATTTATTAATTTGTAATTTAAAATCAATTTATAAATTTGTTTTTCGCAACAAAATCGGGTAATAAACGTTGTGTGTATTACAAAAGAAAAAAACAGCTAAAAATTAAAAACAAGAACTAAAACTAAAATTCAAAAAAAAATGGCAAACGCACCAAAACCAACAACTGTTAAAAAAGAGAGCTCTTCAAGTGCATCTAACGTTTTCGCAACATTGGTAATCCCTATCTGTATTGTAATTGGCTTCGTTATTTGGAGATACGTATTAGGGGATCCTTCTAACTTTATCGATAACAACAACGAAAACTTACCTTTGCCAAATAACTATCCTGGTACAGCTTACAAAGGTGGTCCAATCGTAGCGGTATTAATCGGTTTGTTATTAACTACTATCGTTTTCTCTATCGAGCGTTTAATCGTAATCAGCAAAGCAAGTGGTAAATCTAGCTTAGATGTTTTCATCATCAAAGTAAAAGGTTTATTAAACGCTGGTAACATCGAGGCTGCTAAAGCTGAGTGTGATAAACAACAAGGATCTGTTGCTAACGTAATTAAATCAGGTTTGAAAAAATACAGCGAAGTTGAGGCTGACACTAACTTAGATGTTGAGCAATCAATCGTTGCCATTCAAAAAGAAGTTGAAGAAGCTACTGCATTGGAAATGCCTATGTTAGAGCAAAACTTAACCATCATCGCTACCTTGGTATCTATCGGTACGTTAATTGGTTTATTAGGTACAGTAACAGGTATGATCCGTGCATTCGCCGGTTTAGCAAACTCTGGTGCTCCAGATCAAGCTGCATTAGCGGTAGGTATCTCTGAGGCCCTAATCAACACGATGACTGGTATCGCGGTTTCTACTTTAGCGATTATCATGTACAACATCTTAACTTCAAAAATTGATAAGTTAACTTACGCTATCGATGAAGCTGGATTTAGCATCGTTCAAACTTACGCTAGTTCGCATAAATAATAAATTTTGAAAAAATTTTTACCGGCTTTATGGAAAACCGGGAAAAAGATCATCATTATTAAAAAGTACTTAAAATTATGCCTAGAATTAAAGTTAAAAGAACCAGTACAGTAACAGATATGACCGCCATGTGCGACGTAGCTGCACTGTTACTTACGTTCTTCATATTAACTGCTACGGCAAGACAACCAGAACCACTAGCGGTATCAACACCTTCATCTACGTATGAATTTAAGGTTCCAGCTGAAAACAATGCAACGTTAACCATTGGTCAGGGTAAGGTTTTCTTCGAAGTAGCAGGCCAGAAAGTTAGGGCGAGAACCTTAGAATTGATCGGACAACAATACAAAATCAATTTTACTCCTGAGGAAATTAAAAAATTCTCTGTAGTATCTACATTTGGTGTTCCGGTTTCAAGTTTAAAATCGTTCTTAGCCATGTCTGGAGCAGATCGTATGAAACCAGGTGTTCAAACCGGTATTCCTACAGATTCTACAGATAATCAGTTAAACTCTTGGGTTTTACAGGCACGTACAGCAACAGCTGAAGTAAATCAGCAACCTATGCGTGTAAGTATCAAGGGCGATTCTAAAGAGGAATATCCTGTAGTTAAAAAAATCGTAGATGTTTTGCAGAAGCAAAAAGTGAACAAATTTTTATTGGTTACTAACGCTGAAGCTAGAAAAAAATAAGAGATGGCAGAATTAAACACAGGTGGGAAGAAAGCCACCCCAAGAGTAGATATGACGCCGATGGTAGATTTGATGTTCCTTTTGGTAACATTCTTTATCTTAACCACATCGATATCTACGCCACAGGCAATGGATATTGTTAAGCCAGATAAAGACGAAAACAACAAGGATAACAGGTTGGAACTGAAAGCTTCTAAAACGATGACTATTTTATTAGGTAAAAACGATAAAGTAGCCTGGTACATGGGAGAAGCTGGTGCAACAGCTCCAACATATGAAAGCTTATCTCAAGTTGAAAAGTCGATTATCGAAAACAGAAAAAAAGCAGATGCATCTGGAGTGAAGGGCGAGTTTGTGGTTTTAGTTAAACCTACAAGCGGCTCAAACTTCAAGAACTTTGTAGATATAATGGATGAATTGGAAATATTAAAGATAAAAGTTCGTCAGATTGATGACGACAATATCTTGGATAGTGAAAAAGAGTCAATGAGATCTCAGGGTATTTTATAATTTGTTAAATCAGTAATCATGTCAAAATTAGATATATTAAGAAGGCAGTGGATTGATGTAGTTTTTGCTGAAAAAAACAAAAACTACGGCGCCTACCAGTTGCGTAAAACCAATGGGGCCAATACCACTCGGGCATTAATTATTGGTTCATTAGTATTTCTAGCGCTTTTCTTTGCTCCAAAAATCTACGGATTAATTAAAGGTTCTTTAAAAGAGGACGAGCCAATTGAAAAAGCACAGGAAGTAATTATTGCACCTCCGCCCCCAGTTAATCCAGAAACACCACCTCCACCTCCGGTAGAGCCACCTCCACCAAAGGTAGATCAGGTAAAAATGCCACCTCCAATCGTAAAGCCAGATGAGCAGGTACGTGATGAGGAACCTCCAACCGTTGAAAAGTTGAAAGAGGCAGATCCAGGTCAAAGAGATATTAAAGGTGATCCAACAGCAGATATTGTAATCGCTGCTCCAGTTGGTGAAGGCCCTAAAAAAGAAGCAGCGGTTGCTGTTGATGATAACCAGGTTTATGACTTCGTTAGTATCGAGAAACAACCAGAGTTTCCGGGAGGCTTACCTAAGTTCTACAAGTACTTAAGTGGTGCGATTAAATATCCACCAATGGCTCAGGAAAACAACGTACAAGGTAAAGTGTTTTTATCTTTCGTGGTAGAAAAAGATGGTAAATTAACCGATATTACAGTTACACGTGGATTAGGAAGTGGTACAGATGAAGAGGCCATCCGCGTATTAAAAGCCAGCCCACGTTGGAATCCAGGTATTCAAAATGGTAAACCAGTAAGGGTAAAATACAACATCAACGTTAACTTTACATTGAACTAATTGTAGATGTTAAATTTTGATATCTTTAAGCAAAAATCGCCTAAACAGCGGTTTTTGCTCATTTTAGGGCTAGCGGCCTTCCTGTTATATCTCGTAATGGGGCTTGCCTTCATCTTTTGGCCTCCACTTGCTTTGCGTTTTAATTTCATCCCAAACTGGGGACGCATCGCGATAGGAATCTTTTTAATTTTTTATGCTTTTGTAAGATTGTTAAGTCTTGGAAGGCGAGACTCAAGCCAATAATGAAAAATATTCTCTTCATTTTTATGGTACTTGCTTTATTTTCATGTAAAAGAAAGGATAAAACAGCAAGTGTTAAAGAAACCAGAACCAGCGGCACAATGAAAATGCTCGTTGATGAAAGCGTGAGTCCAATTGTTCAGAAACAAATCGATATCTTTAGTCTGGATTATCCTGAAGCAAAGTTTGAAACTACAGTAAAACCTGAAGAAAAGATTATCGCTGCGTTTCTAAATGATAGTGTCCGCGTAATCGTAATGCCCCGATTACTCAATAAACAGGAGGAAAAGTATTACAAACAACGTGGTATCAAAATCAATTCAGTACGTTTCGCCATTGATGGAATCGCATTAATTACCAATAAGGACAATATTGATAGCACTATTACCGTTAAGGAAGTGATTGATGTATTACAGGGGAGAAATTCAGATAAGAAATTGGTCTTTGATAACGCTTATTCAAGTACCTTTCAATACTTTAAACACTTGGCTAATATCAGCCAGTTTCCCGCAAAAAACGTTTATTCAAAAAAATCAAGCAATGAAGTTATCAAACTTGTTGCGCAGGATAAAAATTTTATTGGTATTTTGGGCGTAAATTGGATTTCTGATCAGAATACCGAAATGGCTCAATACCTGGCTCAGGTTAAAATGCTGGGGGTTAAAAATGAAAAAGGAAAAGTAGGGAGTGATAAGTTTTATAAGCCCACGCAAGAAAATCTTATTAACGGAGTCTATCCTTTTCTAAGAAACGTAAATATAATTGAGTGCGAAGGTAGAGATGGTTTAGGCACAGGATTTGCAACATGGTTAAGAAGCCAGAGAGGACAGCTGATTGTACTTAAATCTGGACTTGGCCCGCATAAGCTAATGCCAAGAGAAATAAATTTAACTAAGGAAAGTAATAAATAAATTATAAATTGAACCACGAAGTATTTAGAGATAATGCTTCATAATTGTTAAAACCAATGTTGGCTAGGTTTCGGTTGGAGATTTTGGATAAAGTAGAACTCGCTCCGACCAGATTTACAAAACATTTAAAAACAAAAAATTGATCCAATGAAAATTTCAAAGAAAGCAATAACCTTAAATGTAGGTTTGGTGTTGATGGGTTCTGCAGTTTTTGCTCAAAGTTTAAGTGATGCGAAAAAAGCCATTGACGCAGAACAGTATCAAAAAGCTTCATCGATGCTTAAATCGTTGGTTAGCTCTAAAGCCTCAGATGGCGCAAACTATTATAACCTGGGTTTGGTTTACCTAAAAACTGGTTACATCGATTCAGCAAGAGCCGTGTTCACCAAAGGTGTAACTGCTGATCCAAAAAATGCTTTAAACCTGATCGGTTTAGGTGAAGCAGATCTATTGTCAAACAATGCAGCTTCAGCAAAAACCAATTTCGATAAAGCAATAGAATTGGGTAAAAAAGACTACCAAACTTACTTGCAAATCGGTAGAGCTTATTTAGCTCAGGATAAACCAAGTGAGGATGTTTCTAAGCCTGATTTCACTAATGCAATTGCCAATATCACTAAAGCAGATGAATTAGATTCGAAAGATAAAGATGCTGAGGTGTTTTTAGCATTAGGTGATGCTTATGCATTGCAAAAGAAGAACTCAGAAGCATTAGGCCCTTATATGCGTGTTAATGATGTTGATCCAAACAACAGAAGAGCAAAAACGCAGATCGGTAAAATGTATAAAGAATCTCGTGCATTTCCTGAAGGCGAAAAAGAATTACAAGATGTAATTGCTGCAGACGCCAATTATGGTCCTGCTTACCGCGAATTAGGTGAGTTATATTTACAGTGGAGTAATTTCGGTACAGATAAAGAAAAAGCTGCTAAAGGAATCGAAAATTATAAAAAGTATATCGATTTAACAGATAAGTCTTTAGAGTCTCAATTACGCTATATGACTTTCTTGTTCTATGCTAAAGATTTCAAAACTTTACA
The DNA here is from genome assembly GCF_965279535.1 of Pedobacter sp. Classification (NCBI taxonomy): domain Bacteria; kingdom Pseudomonadati; phylum Bacteroidota; class Sphingobacteriia; order Sphingobacteriales; family Sphingobacteriaceae; genus Pedobacter; species Pedobacter sp. Next base: position 2,820,728 of record NZ_OZ257244.1, on the reverse strand, counting down.
ACAGGTAGCTTCGACTATTCAGGTTCCTGCAAATAATCCTAAAGCAGCAGTAGTAGCAAGGATGAAAGGTTGGTCTGCGTATGAAAATGCACAATATCCTCAGGCTTTAACAGATATGACTGATTTCTTTGCAAAAGAAAAAGATCAGTCTAGAATTTTGGCTAACGATTACCTTTACTTAGGAAAATCTCAGTTGAGAGCTGGTCAGGATAGCTTGGCTTTAATCAATATCAGCAAGGCTGTTGAGAAAGATTCTACCAATGCTGATGCTTTGGCTGAGATTGCAAAAAGCTATTTTGATGCAAAGAAATATGAGAAATCTGCAGAGATTTACGGAAAGGCAATTAAAGCTAACCCGAATGGTAAAGGATCATTATATAACTATTATTATAATGCCTTAGCTTACTACTTTGATTATGCAGGGAAATATAGCGCTAAGCAAAACCCAACAAAAGATGGTTTGGTAAAAGCTGATTCTTCTATCGCAAAAGTAACCCAATTGGCTCCTGATACTTATGATGCTTATTTATGGAGAGCACGTATCAATAACTTAATGGATGATGAAAAAGATCCTAAAGGTTTAGCTAACCCATTCTTTGAGCAGTTCATTCAAAAAGTAACAGAGAAACCAGAAGTTGCATCTGCTAACGGTAAAAAGCTTTCTGAAGCTTATGATTCATTAGGTGGTTTCTATTACTACAAGGATAAAGAAAAAGCGAAAGAATATTTTAACAAGAGTATCGCTGTAAATCCGGCAGGTACATTTGCTCCTGCAAAATTGAAGGAGTTGAGTGCTCCGGCAGCAGCTACTAAAGGAAAAAAATAATCAATTTAAAATCATTTAGAAAAGGCAGGGTTTTGTTATCCTGCCTTTTTCTTTTACTTTTGCAATCAAATTATACTTATTATGCAAGCGCAAAGTGCCCCTATAGATTTTCTTCCCATTATATTTCAGGTTATTGTAGCATTAGGTTTTGTGGTAACTACATTAGTAGCAACCCACCTTTTAGGTCCTAAACGCAAAACAAGCGATAAATTAGAAACCTTTGAGGCTGGGATTAAGTCTGTGGGTAATGCCCGTCAGCCTTTCTCCATTAAGTATTTCGTAGTCGCTATTTTATTCGTACTTTTTGATGTGGAGGTTATCTTTATGTACCCCTGGGCTGTTAATTTCAGGGCTTTAAAAATGGACGGTATGATTGAAATGTTCATTTTCATGGGTACGCTACTGTTGGGTTTTATCTACGTAATCAAGAAAAAAGTTTTAGACTGGAACTAGATTGTTTGTAGTTTTAATTTATAGTTGAGACTTGTCAATTGTAAATTTTTAGCTAGAAACTACAAGTGTATAGCTTACACTAACAGCAGGGGTTTTTCATTATTTAGAAAGGTTCTAAATCGAGTAGTTCTAGTTTAATTGCCTTTAAAATATCGTAAATTTGTTGCTCATTCTGCAAAGGGATGAGCATTTTTTGTTTAAAGACATGAGTGAAATTAATATAGTTGATGCGCCGCCGGGAACTGAAGGACCTGGTTATTTTGCCACTTCTTTGGATAAAGTGATCGGTTTGGCCCGTTCAAATTCATTATGGCCGCTTCCATTCGCTACTTCTTGCTGTGGGATTGAATTTATGGCGACCATGGGTTCTCATTATGATTTAGGTCGTTTCGGCGCTGAACGTTTGAGCTTTTCTCCTCGTCAGGCCGATGTGCTAATGGTGATGGGCACTATCGCAAAAAAAATGGCTCCGGTTTTAAAACAGGTTTATATTCAAATGGCTGAGCCACGTTGGGTAATGGCTGTTGGTGCCTGTGCCAGTAGCGGTGGTATTTTTGATACCTATTCTGTTTTACAGGGTATTGATGAGGTAATCCCGGTAGACGTTTATGTTCCCGGATGCCCGCCAAGGCCGGAAGCTATTCTTGATGGCTTTCAACGAATTCAGGATTTGGTTAAAAACGAATCCGGTAGAAGAAGAAATTCAGAATATTATAAAAATCTTTTAGGTCAATACGGCATTAAATAATGGAAGAAACTACACTGAATAGCGAAATTCTAACTAAACTGGGTGAAAGGTTTGGAGAGAAAGTGACGGGTGTTTCTGAACCCTATGGTTTGCTAACATTTGTAACCACAAAAGATGTGATTGTTAATGTGCTTTCTTATTTAAAGACCGATCTTAAGTTCAATTTCTTAACTGATATAACTGCAGTTCATTATCCTGAAAAGGAACACGGTATTGCAGTGGTTTACCATTTGAATAATATGGTGGAACGCTTAAGAATCAGAGTAAAAGTTTTTATTTCAGAGCAAAACCCGACAATCCCAACGGCCACTACCATTTGGAAGGGTGCGAATTGGATGGAGCGCGAAACTTATGACCTTTTTGGCGTTAAGTTCGAGGGGCATCCTGACCTTCGCCGCATTTTAAATATGGACGATTTAGGAGTGCATCCGATGTTGAAGCAGTATCCATTAGAAGATCCGAACAGGGTTGATAAAAAAGACGAATTTTTTGGAAGGTAAATTATGAATCATAACCATCCGGTATTTACAGATAATGATCCACAGAGTGAATTGGTAACCCTAAACTTAGGTCCAACCCACCCTGCAACACACGGTGTTTTTCAAAACGTTTTGCAATTAGATGGCGAACGTATTGTAAGCGGCGTTTCTACAATTGGGTACATCCACCGTGCATTCGAAAAGATTGCCGAACACCGCCCTTTTTATCAGATTACACCTTTAACCGATCGTTTGAACTATTGTTCATCGCCAATCAATAACATGGGCTGGCACATGACGGTTGAGAAGTTGTTAAACATTAAATTGCCTAAAAGGGTAGATTACTTAAGGGTAATCGTAATGGAGCTTTCTCGCATTGCCGATCACATTATCTGTAATACGATTATTGGCCAGGATACTGGGGCAACTACCACTTTCTTGTACCTTTTCCAATTCCGTGAGCATATCTACGAAATTTTCGAAGAGGTTTGCGGCGCACGTTTAACTACTAATATTGGTCGTATAGGTGGTTTTGAACGCGATTTCAATGATATCGCCTTTGCTAAAATCAATAAGTTTTTAAAAGAGTTTCCAAAGGCTTTAAAGGAATTTGAAGCACTATTAAATAGAAACAGAATCTTTATTGACAGAACTGCCGGCGTTGCTGAGGTAACCAAGGAAGCGGCTTTAGAGTATAGCTGGACAGGCCCCCTTTTGCGTGCAACAGGTGTAGATTATGATGTTCGTGTAAGTGATCCATATTCTTCTTACCAGGATTTCGATTTTGAGGTTCCGGTTGGGACAAGTGGTGATATTTATGATCGCTATTTAGTACGTAATGAGGAAATGTGGCAGAGTTTGCGCATCATTGAGCAAGCCATGGAAAAATTAAAATCTGAGGAAAAAGGCATCTTCCATGCTGATGTTCCTGAATTTTATCTGCCTCCGAAACAAGAAGTTTACAACAACATGGAAGCATTAATTTATCACTTTAAAATTGTGATGGGTGAAATTGATGCACCAAAGGCTGAAGTTTATCATGCTGTAGAGGGTGGAAACGGCGAGTTAGGTTTTTACCTGATTAATGATGGCGGACGTACACCTTACCGTTTACACTTCCGCAGACCAAGTTTTATAAATTACCAGATGTTTGCACCAATGAGCGAAGGCATGTTATTGTCTGATGCCATTATCAACATGAGTAGTATGAATATTATTGCAGGAGAATTAGATGCTTAAAGTAGAAGAACAAACACCTGTAGTGTTTTCATCAGAATTGCTGGCCAAATTTGATGAAATCAAAAGCCGTTATCCAGAGGGAAAACAAAAATCGGCCTTGTTACCACTATTACATTTGGTACAGGCAGAATATTTATGGGTTAGCACTTCAGCAATGGATCAGGTAGCTGAATACTTAAACATTCAGTCTATCGAAGTTTATGAAGTAGCTACTTTTTACACCATGTACTTTTTAAAACCTCAAGGTAAATATGCTTTGGAGGTATGTCGTACAGGGCCTTGTTGCCTGGTAGGTGCTGAAAAGATATTGAGCCATCTGGAAGATAAACTAGGTGTAAAAGAAGGGGAAGTAACTCCCGATGGATTATTTAGTTTCAGAGGTGTTGAATGCCTTGCTGCTTGTGGTTTCGGCCCGGTATTGCAAATCAGCCCGGAATATACTTTCTACGAAAACCTGACAACAGATAGCGTAGATAAATTGATTGAAGATTTAAAAAATAAGTCCTAAGTCGAGCGTCTAAAGTTGAGAGTTGTTTTGACTTGAGACTAAAGACTAAAGACTACAAACTATAGACTAATTAAAATGTCTCGAAAACTGTTACTTGAGCATATAAACGTACCAGGCATCAACACGCTTGAAGTCTACCGCCAAAAAGGCGGGTACCGTGCCGTGGAAAAAGCCCTTAAAACTTTAACACCTGAAGAGATTGTTGAAGAAGTTAAGAAATCAGGCTTACGTGGCCGTGGTGGTGCGGGTTTCCCAACGGGAATGAAATGGAGCTTTTTGGCTAAACCTGAAGGTGTTGCACGCTATTTGGTTTGTAATGCTGATGAGTCTGAGCCGGGAACATTTAAAGACCGTTATTTGATGACTTACATTCCTCATGCTTTAATTGAAGGAATGATTGTATCGAGTTTTGCCTTAGGGGCAAAAGTTTCCTACATCTATGTTCGTGGCGAAATGATGCCACAGATCCGTATCCTGGAAAGAGCAATAGCTGAAGCTAAAGCTGCCGGATGGTTGGGTAAAAACATATTGGGAACAGGTTACGATTTGGAACTTTATGTTCAGCCTGGTGGTGGTGCTTACATTTGTGGTGAAGAAACCGCTTTGTTAGAATCATTAGAAGGAAAAAGAGGTAACCCCAGAATTAAACCACCTTTCCCTGCAATTGCAGGTTTGTATGGCTGCCCTACAGTAGTAAACAACGTGGAATCAATTGCTGCAGTTGTGCCAATTATTAACGATGGTGGCGATGAGTATGCTAAAATAGGTATCGGTAGAAGTACAGGTACAAAATTAATATCTGCATCTGGTAACTTAGCTAAACCAGGTGTTTATGAAATCGAATTGGGCTTACCAGTAGAAGAATTTATCTACTCTGATGAATATTGTGGTGGTATTGCTAATGGAAAAAGATTGAAAGCTACTGTTGCAGGTGGTTCTTCTGTACCAGTTTTACCTGCAAACTTAACACTTAAGTTAGCTAATGGTGAGCCACGCTTAATGAGCTATGAATCTTTATCGGAAGGTGGTTTTGCTACCGGAACGATGTTAGGTTCAGGTGGATTCATTGCTTTTGATGAAGACCAGTGTATTGTGCGCAACACCTGGAACTTCTCCAGGTTTTATCACCATGAAAGCTGTGGTCAGTGTTCTCCTTGCCGTGAGGGTACAGGTTGGATGGAGAAAATTCTTCATAAAATTGAGCATGGTCATGGAACAATGGATGATGTTGATTTATTGTGGGATGTTCAGCGCAAAATCGAGGGTAATACGATTTGTCCTTTAGGAGATGCGGCTGCATGGCCGGTTGCCAGCGCGATCCGTCACTTTAGAGATGAATTTGAGTGGCACATTAAAGAGCCGGTTAAGAGCCAGCAGCAAAATTATGGTATTGCAAATTATGCGAAACCAATAGAAAAAGCTCCGGTAACGGAAGAAAAATAACCATCAAGAGTAAGAAACAAAATAATTCTAAGATCGCAAATTGCAACCTTAGGAGATAAATTAAAAGAGATCGTATAAAATGAAGTTCTAAGGTCACAATTTGTGACCTTAGAACAAGGAAAATACTCCAAATATCTGCCGTTTGCCTTTAGCGAACATGGGATTTTGCAGCTTAGAACGATGGTTTTGAGTAATACTGAGATAAAATTAGAGGTTGAGAAAATAAGAAAGAAAGTAGACAGCCAGGATCGAAATATTGAAATTATTTTCAGGTATTTTGATGAGCTCTTGGAAAAGCAGGCTGAGCCAAGAATAAAAATTGGTTACGAGATTTCAAAAGGGAAGTATAAATAAAAAGATTGCTGTGTATCTCACAATATGGTACAAAGCATTGAATATAAATGAATATCATTAACCATGAGTGAAAAAATTAAGGTTACGATAGATGGAATAACAGTGGAGGTTGATAACGGAACAACCATTCTGAATGCTGCAAGGCAAATCGGAGGGGATATCGTGCCGCCGGCAATGTGTTATTATTCCAAATTACAAGGCAGCGGTGGTAAATGTCGTACCTGCATTGTAAAGGTTACTAAAGGTTCTGAGAAAGATCCTCGCCCAATGCCGAAACTGGTTGCATCTTGCCGTACAACGGTAATGGATGGTATGGAAGTGTTAAATATCACTTCACCTGAAGTTTTGGAAGCACGTGCTGGTGTTGTAGAGATCTTATTGATCAACCACCCATTGGATTGTCCGGTTTGTGATCAGGCTGGAGAGTGCGATTTACAAAATTTAGGCTATGAGCACGGTTTGCAAAAAACACGCTACGAGTTTGAGCGTCGTACTTTCGATCGTATTGACATTGGTGATAAAATTCAATTGCATATGAACCGTTGTATCTTGTGCTATCGTTGTGTTTTCACTGCTGACCAGATTACCAATAAGCGCGTTCATGGTATTTTGAACCGCGGCGATCACTCAGAAATCTCTACTTATATTCAAACAGCTGTTGATAACGACTTCTCTGGAAACGTAATTGACGTTTGTCCGGTAGGTGCCTTAACCGATAGAACTTTCCGTTTCAAAAACAGGGTTTGGTTTACTAAACCAGTTGATGCTCACCGCAACTGTGATCATGAAAAATGCAATGGGAAAGTGACTTTATGGTATAAAGGCGAAGACGTATTGAGGGTTACAGCACGTAAAGATCAGTTTGGAGAAGTAGAAGAGTTTATTTGTAACACTTGCCGTTTTGATAAAAAAGCTACTTCTGATTGGGTGATTGAACAGCCAACTCATATTGATGATACATCTGTAATTGCATCAAATCATTACGAAACATTAAAGCCATTACCAGTAATTAACCCTAACCCGGCATTACAGGCAGCAAATGAAATTGAATTACATAAAACAGTAAAATACTAATGGATAGCGGTTTTATTATAGAAAAATTCCTTCTGGTTGCTGTAATTTTCGGCATCAGTTTACTTATTGCCATGTATTCTACTTATGCAGAACGTAAAGTTGCTGCATATTTACAAGATCGTTTAGGCCCGGATAGAGCTGGTCCTTTTGGTATTTTACAACCTTTAGCCGATGGTATTAAGATGTTTATGAAGGAAGAAATTATTCCTACTACATCCAACAGATGGCTATTTGTTGTAGGCCCTGGTTTGGCATTGCTTTGTGCCTGTATTGGTACGGCTGTAATTCCCTGGGGAAGCCCAATGGTTATTGGCGATAAAGTTATTCCATTACAAGTATCTGATATCAACGTAGGTGTATTATACATCTTTGGTGTAGTATCTTTAGGTGTTTACGGTGTAATGATCGGTGGCTGGGCATCTAATAACAAGTATTCCTTGTTAAGTGCTATTCGTGCGGCATCACAAAATATCAGTTATGAAATCGCGATGGGATTATCAATCATTGCATTACTGCTGATAACGAATACACTCAGTTTAAAGGAAATCGTAGATCAGCAACATGGCTGGAGATGGAACGTGTTATATCAGCCATTAGGGTTTATCATTTTTATGGTATGTTCTTTCGCAGAAACCAACCGTGCTCCTTTCGATTTGCCAGAGTGTGAAACCGAATTAATTGGTGGTTACCACACCGAGTATTCCTCTATGAAATTAGGTTTTTACCTGTTTGCAGAATACATCAACATGTTTGTTTCGTCTGCAGTAATGGCAGCATTATATTTTGGCGGATACAACTATCCGGGAATGGATTCAATGGCGGAATTATTAGGGCCTACCTGGGCTCCATTATTTGGAACAGGTATTTTCTTCCTGAAAATCTTTGCTTTCATCTTTTTCTTCATGTGGGTACGTTGGACAATCCCTCGTTTCCGTTATGACCAGTTGATGAACTTGGGTTGGAAAGGATTAATCCCATTGGCTATTGCCAATATTATTGTAACAGGAATTGTGATTGCGGTTATTGAGAAGTTTTAATTATGGAATCATTAAGTAATAAGAAAAAAGTATTAGAGCAAAAACCTTTAAACCTGGCAGAGCGGTTATATCTTCCTGCTATTGGTAAAGGAATGGCCATTACTTTTAGCCACTTGTTTAAGAAAACGGCTACAGTACGTTACCCTGAGGTAGAGCGAGAATTCTCTACTAATTTTAGAGGAATGCACTCGCTTAAGCGTGATGAACAAGGACGTGAGCGTTGTACCGCCTGTGGCTTATGTGCACTATCATGCCCTGCTGAAGCCATTACCATGATTGCGGCAGAACGTAAAAATGAAGAAAAGCATTTGTACCGCGAGGAAAAATATGCTGCAACTTATGAAATCAATATGTTGCGTTGTATTTTCTGTGGTTTATGCGAAGAAGCTTGTCCGAAAGAGGCCATTTATTTAGATGGACCTATCGTTCCTGCTGATTATCTGCGTAAGGATTTTATTTACGGGAAAGATAAATTGGTAGAGGCTCCTTTGGAAATGAAAAAGTAATAAACAATATTATCGTCATTGCGAGGAACGAAGCAATCCTAAGGCAATAGACTAAACAATAAGATTGCTTCAAGCCCTGAATAAGGGCTGAATAAATAAACAAATTAATGAGTACACAAGTATTCTATTTCGTAGCTACATTAAGTATCATCTTTTCGCTGATGGTGATTTTTGCAAAAAATCCTATCCACAGTGTATTGTACTTAATTCTGACCTTTTTTACCTTCACGGTTCATTACGTGCTGTTAAACGCACAGTTTTTGGCAGTTGTAAACTTTATTGTTTACATGGGGGCTATCATGGTATTATTCCTCTTCGTATTGATGCTCCTTAACTTAAATAAAGAAACGGAGCCGTCCAAATCACCATTAATTAAGATCATTGGTGTTATTGCGGGTGGTTGTTTAGCTGTAACTTTAATCGGTTCGTTAAAATCTGCCAGCATTACAAGCCCACTTATTTTAAAAAATCAGGAATTAGGCTTGGTAGAGAATTTAGGTAAGGAACTTTTCGGACCATTCTTATTGCCATTCGAATTATCATCTCTATTACTGTTGGCAGCAATGGTTGGAGCTGTTTTATTATCTAAAAGAGATGAGGTAGAAGCATAATGGAAAATTTAACTACACAACTTCAAGGCGTTCCGTTAAACCATTACATCTGGTTAAGTGCAATTATTTTCACTATTGGTGTAATTGGAGTGTTAACCCGTAGAAACGCAATCGTAATTTTCATGTCGGTAGAATTAATGTTAAATGCGGTAAACCTGCTTTTAACGGCTTTCTCTGTACACAGTAACGACCCATCAGGTCAGGTTTTCGTATTCTTTATTATGGCATTGGCAGCAGCAGAAGTAGCTGTTGGGCTAAGTATAATTGTAATGGTGTATAGAAATACGAAATCGATAGATATTAATGTTTTAAATCGCCTTAAGTGGTAAATATATATTAAGAATGACAATAGAACAATTGATTTGGTTGGTTCCTTTACTTCCTTTTTTAGGTTTTGTAATTAACGGACTGGGCAGAAAATCTTTATCTAAAGGACTTGTTGGTGTTATTGGAAGTGGAGTAATCCTTGCTTCGTTTATCATTAGCGTAGTTATTTTCTTTAGTTTACAAGGCGATACGCAGAAATCTCACGAAGTATTTTTATTTGATTGGATTAGTGCCGGAACTTTGCACATACCGCTATCGTTTTTGGTTGATCCATTAAGTTCAATCATGCTTTTGATCATCACCGGGATTGGTTTCCTGATTCACCTTTACTCTACCAGCTACATGCATGATGACGAAGGATTTGGTAAATTCTTTAGTTACCTGAACTTGTTTGTGTTCTTCATGCTTTTATTGGTGTTGGGCTCGAACTATATCGTAATGTTTATTGGTTGGGAAGGAGTTGGTTTATGTTCATACCTTTTAATTGGATTTTGGTATACCAATACAGCCTATGCATCGGCAGCTAAGAAAGCTTTTGTAATGAACCGTATTGGCGACTTAGGCTTTTTATTGGGGGTCTTCTTATTATTTAACTTCTTCGGAAGTGTAGAATTCGCGAAAATTTTCCCTCAGGCGGCTACAATGTTACCGGGAAATAACACGATGGTTTTGATCACTATCTTATTATTTATCGGAGCCTGCGGTAAATCAGCTCAGCTACCATTATTTACCTGGTTACCTGATGCGATGGCAGGACCAACACCTGTTTCGGCTTTGATTCATGCTGCTACCATGGTAACAGCTGGTATTTATATGATTGCCCGCTCAAGTGTTTTATTTGACCTTGCACCATTAACGCAACATATCATTGCTGTTGTGGGAATAGCTACTGCTTTGATCGCAGCAATCATTGCTTTAACACAAACTGACATTAAGAAAGTATTGGCTTATTCAACTGTATCTCAATTGGGTTATATGTTCTTAGGCTTAGGAGTTGGTGCTTATACAGGTTCATTCTTCCACGTATTAACGCATGCATTCTTCAAAGCGTTGTTATTCCTGGGCGCGGGTTCAGTTATTCACGCCATGCATCACGAACAAGATATGCGTCACATGGGTGGTTTAAGAGGCAAACTTAAAACAACATTTGCTACCATGATGATTGGAACGATTGCTATTGCAGGTCTTCCTCCATTCTCCGGTTTCTTTTCTAAAGATGAAATATTAGCACACGCTTATCAGGCTAGTCCGATATTGTGGGGAATAGGTGTACTTACTGCTTTCTTAACTGCATTCTATATGTTTCGTATGATGTTTTTAACCTTCTCTGGTAAATACAGGGGAACGCATCATGCAGAAAGCCATATTCATGAATCTCCAGGAGCGATGACGCTTCCATTGATCATTCTTGCAGTGTTGGCCGCTGTTGGTGGAGCCATCAACATCCCTCATGTTTTCGGTGGCAATGAATGGTTAGCACACTGGTTATCGCCAGTGGTTGCACAACACGAATTAGAGTTGAGCCATAGCACAGAATTTGCCTTAATGGGTGTTTCTGTTTTGGCAGCGGTGGTAGCTACTATTTACGCTTATAGTAAATATGTTAAAGGTGCTCATGTTCCTGTCGCTGATGAAGCACCAAGAACAGCCCTGGCTAAACTATCCTACAATAAATTCTATCTGGATGAGATTTACGATTTCTTATTTACGAAACCATTAAATGCTTTATCTAAATTTTTCTATAAAATTCTGGATAGTAAATTCATCGATGGAATTGTAAACGGATTAGGTTGGAGTACAAACGAAGCGAGTAAAGGTATCCGCTTATTACAAAGTGGAAATGTAGGTTTCTATATTTTCATGATGGTATTTGGTATCATCGCATTGTTGCTATATACATTTTTATACATCTAAAAAGGGTTCAGAATTAAATAATGGAACAACTTTTATTACTCATATTTCTCCCGCTTGTAGGTGCTGTTGTTTCAGCATTTGCAGGGAAATCGGCGAAATTAATTTCTACTGTTTTTGCAGTAGCTTCTTTGGTATTGGCTTTAATTCTGGCGGCTAATTTTATCCCAGATGCCAGTACACAGTTTCTGGTAAATTTACCTTGGATACAGGATTTAGGCATCAGTTTCCATGCTGGAATTGATGGCATCAGTATGCTAACTGTTTTGTTAACGAATATTCTGATTCCAGTTATTATCCTGTCCAGCTATAACCATGATTATAAAAATCCAGGTGCTTTCTACGGATTGATTTTGTTTATGCAAACCGGATTGTTATTGGTTTTTACTGCAATGGATGCTTTCCTTTTCTACATAGGCTGGGAAGCGGCATTAATTCCAATTTATTTTATCTGTGCAGTTTGGGGTGGAAAGGACCGCATCCGCATCAACATGAAGTTCTTCGTTTATACCATTGCAGGTTCATTATTCATGTTGATGGGAATTATTTACCTATACCTGCAAAACCCTGCACACAATTTTGACATTCAGGCTTTTTATGCTTTGAACTTGGACAGCGTGCAACAAGGATGGGTTTTCTGGGCCTTCTTTATTGCTTTCGCGATTAAAATGCCAATTTTTCCTTTCCATACCTGGCAACCCGATACCTATACGGCAGCTCCAACACAAGGAACCATGCTTTTATCTGGTATCATGCTAAAAATGGGTATCTATGGCGTAATCAGATGGTTATTACCCATTGTACCAACCGGAGTACAGGATTGGTCTTGTTTAGCGATGGTGTTGTCTGTTATTGGTGTGGTTTATGCCTCTCTAATAGCTTTTACACAAAAAGATGCCAAGCGCTTAGTAGCCTATTCTTCTATAGCCCACGTTGGACTGATTGCTGCAGGAATTTTTGCATTAAACCAACAAGGTTTACAAGGTGCAATGATACAAATGTTAAGCCATGGTATCAATGTGGTAGGCTTATTCTTTATTTTAGACATCATCTTCTCGCGCGTTAAAACGAATAAAATAGAAGATCTTGGTGGTATTGCTAAAGTAGCCCCTCAGTTAGCCATTACTTTCCTGATCATTGTTTTAGGAACAGTGGCTTTACCTGGAACCAATGGTTTCATTGGAGAATTTTTATTGTTGTTAGGTGTTTATCAATATAGCATCTGGGCAGCAGCAATTTCAGGCTTAACCATTATTTTCGGTGCAGTTTACATGTTACGCACCTACCAGAATGTAATGCTTGGCAAAACAAATGAATTAACCATCACTTTTACCGATATTAAAGGAACTGAGAAATTGGTTCTCTATACCATTTGTGCATTGATTATCATTTTGGGTGTTTATCCGAAACCATTGTTGCACTTAACAGAGGCATCTGTACAACATTTATTAGAACAGGTAAATCAAAAATTAACTACAGTAAATTAAGCAATGAATATTATTATAACCATTAGTATAACAGCTTTTTTAGTGCTTTATGCAGGCTTGTTTAAGGCGAATAAGGCATTATTACCGCTTACCATCGTTGGCTTACTTACTGCTCTAGGATTTACTTTCCTTGCATGGGGTGGTAATGCCGTACATTACGGAATGATGCAGACTGATAATTTTGCACTTGCATTTTCATCGGTTTGTATTGTTGGTACATTGCTTATCTTTTTATTAACCCAGAACTATTTCCACGCTAAAAGCGATAACATTGCCGAATACTATACCTTAATTCTCTTTGCACTTGCAGGGATGATTATGATGGTGTCTTATAAAAATATGGCTATGCTTTTCGTTGGTCTGGAAATTATGTCTGTGAGTTTGTATATCCTTGCAGGTATTCGTAAAAAAGACTTTGCTTCCAATGAGGCTTCATTGAAATATTTTTTAATGGGCGCCTTTTCAACAGGCTTCCTGTTATTTGGTATTGCCCTTATTTATGGTGCAACCGGATCTTTTGACCTGGATAAAATCCAGGCCTATTTAGTTGCAAACAACCAAACAATCTCTCCAATTTTTTACCCTGGTGTAATATTAATGATGATTGGTTTGTGCTTTAAGGTTGGTGCTGCACCTTTTCATTTCTGGACTCCAGATGTTTACGAAGGCGCCCCAAGTTTAATCACTACCTTTATGAGTACAGTGGTAAAGACCGCAGGTTTCGCTGCGTTCCTGAGGTTATTTGCCGGTGCTTTAGCACCACTTCATGATTTCTGGGTAATGCCATTAATGGTTATTGTTTGCTTAACCTTGTTTATTGGTAATGTTACGGCTCTATTCCAAAAGAACTTCAAGCGTATGCTGGCCTATTCGAGTATTTCGCACGCCGGATATTTATTGTTTTCACTAATTGTTTTATCGCAGTATTCAAACAATAATGTATTGGTTTATGCTGCTGCATATACTTTTGCATCAATCATTGCTTTTGCCGTACTGATTCTGGTAAAACAAAAAACTGGCAGCGATAGCTTTGAAAGTTTTAACGGCTTAGGTAAAAAGAATCCCCTTGTTGCATTATCTTTAACCGTAGCCATGCTTTCTTTAGCCGGTATTCCTTTAACTGCTGGTTTTATTGGTAAGTACCTGATGTTCTTAAATGTGATGCAAGAGTATCAAACCATATTGGTTGCATTTGCCATTTTAAATGCCCTTGTAGGTTTTTACTACTATTTTAAGGTAATTGTGGCCATGTATTTCAAAGATGGCGCAGAGGTTGAATTGAGCACGCCAGTACAATACAAAGTTGTTTTGGTAGTTTCAGTTATTGTAACCATCCTTTTAGGTGTGTATCCTGCGGTTCTTTTAAACCTGATATAGATATTTCAAATTTGCTGCTTATATTGGATCAATGTAGGCAGCAAGTTTACTCCTGTAGGTAAGGCTCACAGATAGCGTGTTACCATTACTTAAATAAATAAAATCGTTTTTAAATTTTTCGATGTGCATCGTAGATGCAATAAAAGATTTGTGAATTCTCACGAAGTTAGGGTGGTTTTTTAGTCTTTCTTCCATGTGTGATAGATTTAAGATCACGGTTATTGCCTTATTCTTCATGTTTACCTGGGTATAGTTTCCCTTGGCCTCAATAAAAATAATTTCCTCCAATAAAACTTTTACTAACTCTTTATCTTCCTTTGTTTTTACAAAAATAAAGGGATTTTCAGCTTTAGACTGATTTATGATGGACATTACAACCGACCTAAATTTCTGAAAACCAAATGGCTTAGGGATGAAGTCATGCGCCTTTAGTTTATATCCCTCTAATGCATAATGCAGGTGTCCACTTATCAGAATCAGATATTTCATCTTGTTGCGAATTTTAAATGCTAAATCCAGTCCTGAAAGGTCTGGCATCTCAATATCGGTGAAGACAATATCCACCGGCTCTTTCAATAACAATATTTCTCGTAATGCAGTGGTCGAATTGGTGTAACTTTTAATTAAAGTTAGTAAAGAAATCTCGCCGATATATTCGGTAAGTTGTTCGCAAACAAGTGGTTCGTCATCAATAATTATGCAGGTAAAAGCCATCAATCCTAATTTTAATTATAATAATATTATTTAAGGATGAGGGTAAGCCTGTTGCTCTTATACAAACATAGTATACTTCGCAGTAAAAATCGAAGCCTTTTACAAATTTTATCCTTAAAAAGCATGATTTCGGCCTTAAAATAAAATTGTTATGGTATTTCTATTCAAATTTATGTCACTAACTCTGAAATAAGCTAAAAAAATGGCCTATGTGTCATAGTTTATCAGGGTTGTGTGAATAAGCTTTTGTTAATCGGTGTTTGTAAGCTTTTTGTATTGAAAGACGGTTGATGGTACTCATCGCTAAACACATAATATTTTCCAACTCAAATATAACTATGGATACTCAAAGGGATATAATATCACTGACGTTTACTTCTTTGGGTAAGTATTAAAGTTGTTTAAAATTGGCCCGTAATTGTGCAGAAAGAAAAATTAAGATACTACTTGCAGGTGTAGTCCAACATAAATCTAAAGACTTTAAACTTCGATTAGAAACTAAATTTAATTAAAAACATGAAAAAATTTCAATTAAGTAAAATGGATGTTGAAGCATTAAGTCAAAACTTAGATTTGTTTGATAATGCGATGCTGAAAAAATCAGCAGTAGATGTGATCTCTAATAATACCGTTGGTGGTACCAATAATTCAGATTTTGCTCAAATTTCTTATGTGCAAATAACATTTGGACAAGTAGTAAATGACTAACGCACAAAAAGCTGTCATAAGGCAGCTTTTTTACAAATATTTTCAATGAAAATAGATAAAGTAGTGGTAAAAGTGGCGAGTAGATGTAATATAAATTGCAAGTACTGCTATATGTACAATTTGGGTGACTTATCATATAAAATTCAACCGAAATTTATTGAAGATCATACAATAGTGAATTTTGCATGTAAAATGTTGATACATGCAAAAGAAAATAATATGAAGATTATCTCGATTATCATTCACGGAGGGGAACCACTTCTCTTGAGTAAAAAACGCTTTCTCAGATTTATCAATTCATTTAATCATTTCAAAGATCATGAGATCAATGTAATTTTTGCTTTACAGACTAACGGGATATTGATAACGGATGAATGGTGTGAAATTTTTAAAACTTATAATATTCACATAGGTGTAAGCTTAGACGGCAAGAAAGAACTGAACGATACTTACAGACTTGATAAAAATGGTAAAGGCACCTTTGACGATGTAATGAAAGGTATGGATGTGTTACGCAAAAATAAGGTGCCATTCGGAGTTTTATCAGTCCTAAACTTAGCTGCTGACCCCTTAGATTATTATGAAAATTTCAAATCAATAAATATTACCTCACTAGATGTTCTTTTTTTGGAAATGAACCACGACACTAAATTTAGTCGAACAACGTCTGATGTAAGTGTTGCGGAATGGTACATTAAATTATTTGAGGCATGGTATCGAGATAAAGATGCTAAGATAAAATTAAGACTTTTTGATACTCTGATAAGAGAAATTCTAGGTGAAAAGCAAACGCTTGATGCTTTGGGAGTTTCGGAAAATAATATTTTAGTTCTAGAAACTAATGGTGGATTGGAAGCTGTTGATGTTCTTAAAATGTGTGGTGATTCTTTTACGAAAAATGAACTAAACATAAATAAAGATTTAATCGAGGATGTCAAAAATTCTGATCTCATAAACATTTATTACAATAGTGGTAAATATTTGGCTAAAAAATGTTTAGCATGTCCGATTGTAAATATTTGTGGTGGTGGGTATCTTCCTCATCGATATAGTTCAGAAAATGGTTTCAATAATCCATCAATTTACTGTGATGATTTATTACGTATAATTACGCATATACAAAATGCTGTTTTTGATACAATTCCTACAAAACTTGTCGAGGAATCAGGATTGGAGAAATTAACTTATCACGAGGCAGTCTCCCTTATTGAAGAGAATATGTTATTTGTTTCTGATCCTGAGTATGTTAGTAAGTTGGAGAGTTTTAAAAAATCGAAATGCCTTCCCGTATTGAATACGGGAATTATATAGCAAGAATTATAAAGCTACAATTATAGAGAACATGAGAATGAAATTTATTTTCAAAAAATTTGATTCTAAAATCATAACAATATTTGTTTTATTTTTTATTCAATTTCTTTTGAGCTGTAAAATAAATCAGTATAGGAATTGGAACAGAGTTGGAAAATGGATTGAAACAAGGGAAGTTGATGGAGTTAAATATAAGTTTGTTGGTCACTATAAAATGAATGGGTATGAAAAGGGGGTTTGGCGAAATTATGCGAACAATGTATTAGTTAGTAAGGAGATTTACATTAATGACACATGCCACACTACTAATTATCGGACTAATGGCACCGTTGTTTCCAGTGGTAAAACTATAACTGATAGAAGTGGAGGAGATAAACTACGGTGGTATTATATTGGCCAATGGAAATATTTTGATGACCAAGGTGACTTAGAATTTATACGATTTTTCGTAAATGGGCGCGAAAATGGAGAAATAAAAATCGAAAAAAAATCTAAGGAATGAGATTATCTAGTCTTTTTAATTCTTTTCCTTTTATCCATCAATTGGATAGTACAGATTGCGGAATAGCTTGCTTAAAAACAATCTGTAAATTCTATTCTCACGAAGCAAATGAGGAAGTTTTAGGCAATGTAAACATTACTAAACAAGGCATACAAATTGCAGAATTAAATCGTCTTGCATTAAACCTGGGTTTTAAGACAATGGTTGTGGAATTGGATTTTGATAATTTGATCGAAAATGTCCCTACTCCATCAATTTTATTTTGGGAATCTAATCACTATGTAGTGGTTTACAAGATTAAAAAAGATATGATTTGTCTATCTGATCCTGCTATTGGTAGAGTTAAGTATACTAAAAAAGAATTCTTAAAGGGATGGTTACAACGCAATAGCAAAGGGCTAGTGCTAATACTACTTCCAACGGAAGAATTTAGAGGAAATGCAAGATGTAACTCACCTGCTAGTAAGAATAGTTTTCACCATATCCTAAAATACATGTTAAGCTATAAAACAGAAATATCTATAATTTCGATAAGTTTTTTGTTCGCATCTGTTATAGAGTTCATGTTTCCGTTCTTTACTCAGAAAATTATAGATAAAGGTGTTAGATTAAGGAATATTTCGTTTGTGGAAATGGTATTATTTAGCCAAATTATTCTTTTCGTAAGTAAAATTGTTAATGAATTTTATCGCTCATGGCTGTTTATCCATGTTAGCTCAAGAGTAGGATTTCATTTAGTCTCAGACTTTATTTTGAAACTTTTGAGCCTTCCTTTAAAGTTTTTTTCTTCAAAAAATGTAGGTGATTTATTGGAACGAATAGCAGATCATAAACGCTTGGAAAGTTTCCTTACAAATGATCTTTTAAGGAGTATTTTTGCTCTTTTTAGTATACTTGTTTATGGGTTCATTCTTCTATTTTATGATGTTAATATATTCCTTGTTTTTTTTATTGGCAACATATTTCAATTATCATGGATCTTTATTTTTCTTAAAAAAATCAGAATAATTGAAAAAAGGCATTTTTTTTTACTAACAAAAGAACAGAATAAGACTTTAGAAATTATTAATGGCATCCAAGAAATTAAACTTAATAACCTTGAATATCAACGGAAAACTGTTTGGGAGCAACACCAAGCTGAAATCTTCAACAATAATATTAATAAGTTAGAAGTTAATCAAAAATATGAAAGTTATAGGTTTATTAGCTTTTTCATTTCACTTTTTACTACATATATAGCTTCTATTTCAGTAATCAAAGGAGAGCTGACAATAGGCTCAATGATGGCGATAGTATTTGTTTTAGGGGCAATGAATGTACCAATTACGCAATTAATTAATTTCATTCTAAATTTTCAATTGGTAAGGGTTAGCCTTGATAGACTAGATGAAGTTTATAATCTATCAAGTGAGACCAATGAGGATAAAGCAATCAATAATTTAGCGTCCTGTAATATCTGTATTTCTGATCTTTCATTTGCTTATGATAACTTCAATTTTGTTCTGCAAAATATTAATTTAATAATACCCTTTGGCAAAACCACTGCCCTCGTTGGCGTTAGTGGCAGTGGTAAAACATCTTTATTAAAGTTAATTTTGAAATTCTATAGTCCCCAGTCTGGCGATATATTGATTGGTTCGTCAAAACTGTCAAAAATTGACAATAAATGCTGGAGGGATAAATGTGGCGTAATCTTTCAGGATAGCTTCATATTTTCTGAATCAATCGGCTATAATATCTCATTGACAGCCACTCCTGATTTTGACAGAATTCAAACAGCGGTACATTTAGCCAATTTAACCACCTTTATAGAAGAACTTCCTCTGAAAATTAATACCATTATTGGCAACGTGGGGGTAGGAATTAGTCAGGGGCAAAAGCAACGAATACTAATTGCCCGTGCGATCTATAAGGATCCCGACTATTTATTCTTTGATGAAGCTACAAATTCCTTAGATACCGAGAACGAAAAATTGATCGTCTCTAATATTGCAAATTACTTTAGAGGGAAAACAATGTTTATAATTGCTCACCGGTTAAGTACTGTAAGGGAGGCGGATCAAATTATTGTTCTTGATAAAGGAAGGATTATTGAAATTGGTACCCATGAAGAACTCTTAAGATGTAGAGGTAAATACTTCGATTTAGTTAAAAACCAGCTTGAAATAAATAAATAGATATGTTCCTATTAGGTGATATCCCATTGATGTTAAAAAGGCTTTGTTTTGCTGTGTTTTTGTTTTGTATACTTGGACTCAGTTTTACGATTTTTGTCCTTTTTTGTATGTAAGAAACTAACAGTTAGAGCTTTTATTTTTTAAGTAAAGAACTTTGGTAAAGCTGAATCTAGTCATATCTTTATTTTAAATTCTAAGACCAACTTTAACAGAAATTCCATTTTATTAGTTTTTAAAACTAATCTTCATTGTTAAATAATTATTTGTAGTTTTACGAACAATTGAAATATGCAGGATTTCTGGAATAGCCTTCACCATTTAATCGATCCCGAGAAATTATTGAGGGAGGGCGGTTTCTATCTTGTCGTATTCGTAATCTATGCCGAAACCGGTCTCTTTTTTGGCTTTTTTCTTCCCGGCGATTATCTGCTGTTTTTGGCGGGTATGTTTGTAGCTACCGGAAAACTTGATGTAAATATCGCAGTTTTGCTTGCAGGTTTAATTATTGCAGCCATAATGGGGAATTTTACGGGGTATTGGTTTGGTAGAAAAACGGGGCCTGTATTGTACACCAGAAAGGACAGCTTCTTTTTTAAGAAGAAATATTTGAAGGCTGCAGAAGAATATTATAACAAACAGGGGGCTTTTGCACTTATTATGGGAAGATTTGTTCCGATAGTAAGAACTTTTGCACCGATTTTTGCTGGTGTTGTTAAACTGGAGTTTAAAAGGTTTGCATTATATAATATTGCAGGTGCCTTGCTTTGGATTAGCTCACTTACCCTTTTAGGGTATTTTTTAGGCAAAAGATTTGAACAAGAAATTAACGATTATTTATTATATATTATTATTGGGTTTATCGTTATCACAACTATTCCATTATTAATTACCTTTGTAAAAAGAAAAGTAGTGAAAAGTCCTGACGAGGATAAACAGATTTAAAATTAGAAATGGCAAAAGACGAACATCACGCGTGGCATAGCGTATCTCCTGGTACAAACGTACCTGAAATTGTTAACGCAATTATTGAAATTCCAAAAGGTTCAAAAGCAAAATACGAAATAGATAAAGAATCAGGTTTAATCAAATTAGATAGGGTTCTTTTTTCATCAGTTATGTACCCCGCTAACTATGGCTTTATTCCACAAACTTATTGTGATGATAAAGATCCGCTGGATATCCTGGTACTTTGTTCTGTTGATGTATATCCTATGACGGTTATCGAAGCCAAAGTTGTAGGTGTTATGCATATGGTAGATAATGGCGAGCAAGACGATAAAATCATCGCAGTAGCGAAAAATGATATGTCTGTAAACTATATCAACGATTTAGATGAGTTACCTCCACATACCATGAAAGAAATTGTTCGTTTCTTCCAGGATTATAAAGCATTAGAAGAGAAAAATGTAACTATCGAACACTTATTGGGCGTTCGTTATGCACATAAAGTGATTAAGGAAAGTATTGAACTTTACAACACAACCTTTAGAGAATTAGCTTAATGGATTTACCCTCGGTCTGTTTGTTTTTAAATTTAAAGTTAGGCGCAGTATTGCCTTCAACACCACTTTTACTCGCTGAAGTTCAGCAAGAGTCTGGAGGGGTAGGTTGGCGCTTATTCTTAGCATTGTTTTTGGTGCTGTTGAACGGTTTTTTTGTTGCAGCAGAGTTTGCAATCGTTAAGGTTCGGGCATCACAAATAGAAATTAAAGCAAAAACAGGCAGTCGTGTCGGCAAAATGGCTAAAGGGATTATTCATAATCTGGATGGCTATCTTGCCGCCACGCAGCTGGGAATTACCCTTGCCTCTCTTGGCCTGGGTTGGGTAGGTGAAGACGTGATGCACACCATTTTTAAAAATCTTTTTGATAGTTTAGAATGGGGACTTAGCGATGCAACTATCCATACTGCATCTACAATTGTAGCCTTCTCCCTTATCACCATCATGCATATTGTGTTTGGTGAACTTGCACCAAAATCTTTCGCAATTCAGCGCCCGGTAGCCACAACACTCTTTGTTTCTTTTCCATTACAGGTATTTTATGTGGTGTTTAAGCCATTCATCTGGACATTAAACAGCTTGGCGGCCATTATTCTGAAGCCGCTTGGTATCGACGCTTCTGCAGGCCATGAATCTATTCACAGTACAGAAGAATTGCAGTATCTTTTAGATCAAGGTAAGGAAAGCGGTGCATTGGATAATAACGAACACGAATTAATTAAAAACGTTTTCGATTTTAATGAACGTGTGGTTAAAAACATTATGGTTCCCAGAACCAAAATTTCTGGCGTTGAATTAACTTCGCCTAAAGAAGAAGTAATTGATATCATCATCAAAGAAGGTTATTCGAGGTTACCTGTTTATGATGATAGTATGGACAAAATTGTCGGGATCATCCACGCTAAAGATATTTTACCATTGGTGGCTTCAGGTAATCAAACCTGGACCCTGAACGACATTATCCGAAAGCCTTACTTTGTAACAGAAACTAAGAAAATTAACGATTTGATGAGCGAGCTCCAGAGCAACCGGATTCAAATTGCTATTGTTTTAGATGAATTTGGTGGAACCGCAGGTATGGTTACACTAGAAGACATTGTAGAAGAGCTGGTAGGTGAAATTCAGGATGAATATGATGAGGAAAAACCACTGGTAGAAAAAGTTTCTGATCATGAGTTTATTGTAAACGCCTCAGCCACTGTATACGATGTAAACGAACATCTTCCGCATGATTTACCTGAAGATGAAGATTTTGATACCATGGGGGGCTTAGTATCTCACATTTTCGGCCGTATCCCAGAGGTTGGAGAAAATAATGAATCTTATGGTTATCTGTTTACCATTTTAAAGAAAACAGAGCAGAACATCGAAACCATAAAATTAGAACTCGTTATCAATAAAGCAGATATGGTTGATAATCACTAATTTCAACTATGCATATTTTTTATACTCCGGATATTACAGCTGATTCTTATACGCTAAACGAGGAAGAAAGCAAACACTGTGTAAGGGTATTGCGCTTATCTGTAGGTGCACTGGTTTATTTGGTTGATGGAAAAGGCGGTTTTTATACTGCAGAAATTATTGCTGATAATCCTAAAAAAGTAGGTTTAAAGATTTTAAAGGTTGAGGAAGCGTTTGGTAAAAGAAACCATTATCTTCATATCGCAGTAGCCCCTACTAAAAATATCGATCGTATCGAATGGTTTCTGGAAAAGGCTACAGAATTGGGTATTGACGAAATCACTCCGATTATTGCTGACCGTTCGGAAAGAAAAGTAGTGAAGGATGACCGTTTAAACAAGGTAATCACCTCTGCGGTTAAACAATCTATAAAAGCTTATCACCCTAAACTTAACGAGGCAATCTCGCTCGATAACTTTTTAAAGCAACCCTTTACAGGAGATAAGTTAATTGCACATTGTATCGACAATGAAGGTAAGGCCTACATCAGCGATTTGATTCAGCCTCAAGGCCAATACTTAATTTTAATCGGCCCCGAAGGCGATTTTACACCAGAAGAAGTTACAAAAGCTTTGAATAAAGGCTTCAAACCTTTAACTTTAGGTAATAACAGACTCAGAACTGAAACGGCTGCTTTAGCTGTGTGTTTTGAGGTTAATTACCTAAATCGTTAAGCATTTGAAATTTTCAATCAATCATTTTTATTCCAGGATACCTGCTGCTTTTAGTTTTAGGCTTTTGTATTTAAGCCTTTGTTTGGTAGCTTTATGCTTAGTCTACAGTTTTTCAGCTCCATCGTATCGGATGGCTAAGCTTAAATATAATGGTGGTGGCGATTGGTATGCGGATCGAACGGCGCTCCCTAACTTGATCGCATTTTGCAACGCCAACCTTAAAACGAATTTCTATCCGGAAGAAAGCATTGTTGAAGTAGGGAGCAAAGAGCTTTTTAACTATCCTTTTGTGTACATGACCGGACATGGAAATGTGGTATTTAGCGATCAGGAAGTAGGTAACTTGCGCAGATATTTGATTGGTGGAGGTTTCCTGCATATTGATGATAACTATGGCCTGGATAAGTTTATCAGGCCCCAAATGAAAAAGGTATTCCCTGAGCTGAGTTTCGTTGAATTGCCAGCCAATCATGCGTTATATAATCAAAAATTTAAGTTTCCTAACGGATTACCCAAAATCCATGAGCATGATGGTAAGCGGCCACAAGGTTTCGCTCTTATTTATAAAGGGAGGGTAGTTTGTTACTACACGTTTGAATGCGATTTAGGGAATGGTTGGGAAGATTTGGGCACCTATCCTGAAGATACGCCGGAAACACGATCTAAAGCCCTTAAAATGGGTGCAAATTTGATTCAGTATGCTTTAACTCAATAAATATGTATCAGGTAAAAGTTAACAATCAATTTCAGTTTGAAATCTCCCAGAATGAGCCAGAGCTTACTGTTGACGGAAGAAAGCTCGAGGTAGATTTTAGCAGACTGAATGAAGGATCTACTCATGTTATCTATAACAACCAGTCTTTTAATACAGAGCTGGTGGGTTTTGATGCGAATGCGAAGACCGCTATTATTAAAGTAAATGGAAATATATACCATATTGAAGTTAAGGATCAATATGATCAGCTCTTAAAGCAATTAGGACTTGATAGCTTAGCCACTAACAAAATTTTGGAGATCAAAGCGCCAATGCCAGGTTTGGTATTGAATGTACTGATATCTGCCGGTCAGGAAGTAAATAAGGGCGATAATTTATTGGTATTGGAAGCCATGAAAATGGAGAATATTCTAAAATCAACCAGCACAGGCATTGTGAAAAAGATATTTGTTCAGCAGGGTGATAAGGTAGAAAAGAATCAGATTTTAATCCAATTTAAATAGTCTATTATTCAAGGCTCATTCATTATCGGCGGTCATAGTGATGGTGTATTTCAGGTATACAGACAGACTTAAGATGATTTTTTGAGAGATATGAATACAATAGCCATTTAAAATTTCTTACACGGTTAAACAAAAAAGGCATCTTTCCCTTCAGAAAGATGCCTTTTTTTGATATCAGTTTTATTAGCGTTTTGGATTGAAAGCTTTAGGCGAAGCTTGCTTAAAGTTTCTTTTACCGGCTGTGCTGATTTCCGGAGCACCAAGCATGGTCATTGCACAACGGAAACCTATTTCTGCTGAAGCATCATCTTGTTGCAAGAAACGACGTGTTGCCGGGTTTAACCAGTAAGCCATATCGTTCCATGAACCGCCTTTATAAACCCTTGATTTATCGTTAACCAGGCTTACACCCTCATCATTTAATAATTTATTTTGTCTGTCTCTATGACCCCTTTCATCCGCCTGATATGCCGTAACAGGGGTGCCAGGCTCAGTTGATTTAGAAATAGAATCAGCTCTTTTTGCCAATGCCTGTTTTTCGGCCCAGGTTAATTTTTTTCCAGAATAAGCATTCTCCTTAATTGGATTGCCGTATTTATCAAGCGCAATTTTTCCATTTTGAGCATCTGCCAACTGTTTGTTAGTGAAATAGTTACCGCGATAAGGGTTAAAGGCATCAGCATCAGTAAATGTTCCGGTTCTGTAAACGTCATTTACCCACTCGTTAACGTTTCCAGCCATATTATACAAACCAAAATCGTTTGGTTTATAGTAAAGCACTGGTACGGTTAAATCACCCTTATCATTTAATGAACCACCAACACCCATGTAATCTCCGGGAGCTCTTTTAAAGTTGGCCTGAATTAAACCTCTGGTTTTTTTACTTGCAGAGCTTACACCTAAACCATTCCATGGATAGATTTTATTTTGATTGATGTTTTCGTATTCTGTATTGCCAATTAAGCCCAATGCTGCGTATTCCCATTCAGCTTCTGTAGGTAAGCGATAAGGTTGCATGATTACACCGTCTTCTAATGTTGCGGTTCTTCTGGGCTGACCTCCTCTGGCAGGAGCTGCTGTTGCTCCGGCAGTAGTGGTGGCTGCACCAGATTTAACATTATAATCGATAGGGGCATTTTTACCAACATCGCTATACTGACCGTTCAAATAGGCGTCGGTATTGAAAGGTTTATCTGGTTTTGGAGTGGCCGCTGCAGTGGTGTTATTGTTGTTTCCACGGCCGGAAGTACCCTGAGCTAAAGTTTTATAATCTGTTAAGATACCTTTCTCACGTAAAATAAACTCATTGGCTCTTGAAGTTCTCCATTCGCAATAGCGTGAAGCCTGCTCCCAGGTAACACCAACAACCGGATAATCACGGTAAGCAGGGTGTCTCAGGTAGTTATCTACGTAAGGTTCATTGTAAGAAAGCGCACGTCTCCACACTAAAGTGTCAGGAAGCTCATTGTAATAATATTCGCGATCTTCAGGATAGTTGTACCTGATCCAGTGTAAGTATTCTAACCAATCGGTGTTCGATACTTCAGTTTCATCCATATAAAAAGAAGGTACAGTAACCTGTCTTTTATAATTATAAATGTTTGGTTCAACACCTGCCACTTCAATGGCGCTACCACCAACTACAAGCACACCGCCTTCAATTGGAATTAAGCCAGGTCCTGGTGCACGCTTGTACTTTGTAGCCACGGCAAAGGCTCCAGATGTTTTGTTTTTCTTATCCGCATAAGGGATTCCTGTTTTACTTGAACTGTTTCCACCCTTTGAGCTACAGCCCGAAAGTAGTCCCACCAATGATAAACAAGCAAAAGAATATAGTATCAGTTTTTTCATATAATGCAAGAGAAATATCGCCCACTAGTAATCCAACGATAAAATTACACAAATTTAAATGATTTATAAGCTTCGGGGCAACAATTATTTGAATATATTTTTGAACCATAACGTATTATTTTATTACGTATTGTGTATGTTTTATTTTTCTTTAATTGAAGTCTTAAAATATTATAAATAAGGTATATAGCAGGAAGGCTTCTGTATAATGTCTTGAGGGTTAAATTTATTTAAGAATGTAATGCGGATGCGTTTACATTTTTTTAATTCGATTTTATGATTTTCACATTAATATGTGCGTACCAATATGAATAAGTATCTTACTTATAAATTGAGTATATATTATGATGTAAACTAAACATAACCAACTATAAAATTTAATGCAGTATGTGTAGTGGCTGGTGTTAAATTTTTGAAAGTAAATAATGTGTTGTTTTGATATGCGAAAAAGATTAAGTGTCTCATTATTTATGGGTTATGTTTTTTGAATTTTTAGAGTAATGTAAAAAACGTAGGTTTAATTAGTAAACACTCTTAAAATTCGTAATTTGGTAAAATATAATTTTTGGTTTTACGTTTACAAAACATATCTCAAGAGAGCTAAATACCAACAATCTAAAATTACGTACCTTAAAGGATGAATTTCAAGTACATTAGTAAACTTGCTTTTTCTGCGATTTCTATGGCATTGGTATTTGGCGAATCGAATGCCCAGGTTACAATCGGAAATACACAAACCAATGGAAGTGAGGCGAACAATATCATTACTGCCGTTCCTTTCATGCTGATCACGCCTGATGCCCGTGCAGGCGCTATGGGCGATGCTGGCGTAGCCATTACCGGTGATGTTAATTCAGCAAGCATCAATCCATCTAAGCTGGCTTTTTTAGAAAAACCATATGGTTTTGCGGTGTCATACAGTCCCTGGTTAAAGAGTCTTGTTCCTGATATCAATTTAGCTTATTTAAGTGGCTTTTATAAATTGGATGAGCGGAATACCATTGGCGCATCGTTGCGATATTTCTCATTAGGTTCTATTCAACTTACCGATGTTAATCAGCAGGATTTAGGTATAGCTAATCCAAATGAACTGGCTTTTGATGTAACTTTTGCAAGGAGCTTTGGTGAAGAGTTTTCTTTAGGCTCATCGTTAAGATATATTTACTCTAACCTGGCTTCAGGCCAGTTTTCTTCAACCGGACAGGTGCGGGGAGGCAAGGCAATTGCTGTAGATGTATCTGGATTATACAAAACCTCAACAACTTTCTTTGGAAAACCAGCTGTGCTATCTGCCGGAGCCAACATCTCTAATATCGGAACGAAGATGAGTTATTCTGATGATGGCCCGAGTTTCTTCTTACCTACTAACTTTAAATTGGGTGGTGCATCTACCATTGCTGTCGATGAGTATAGCAGCTTCACTTTTGCTTTGGATTTTAATAAACTCTTGGTGCCCACACAACCGATATATGATGCAAACGGCCAAATCGTTAGTGGAAAAGATCCTAATCGCTCTGTTCCTGCAGGTATTTTTGGCTCATTTGGCGATGCACCAGGAGGCTTTAGCGAAGAACTTAAGGAAGTTGGGATTTCGACAGGCATAGAATATTGGTATAATCAACAATTTGCCCTGCGGGCAGGATACAATTACCAGAGTCCGATGAAGGGCGATAGTCGCTACTTTACTTTGGGTTTAGGCTTAAAATACAACGTTTTTAATATAGATTTCTCTTATTTATTGGCAAATGCGCAAACCAGTCCTTTAGCCAATACCCTTCGTTTTGGTCTTTTGTTTAACTTTGGCGAAAAATCAGCGGTTAAAAAGTAGTTTTAATGGCCGCTGTTCTCAGATTAACAAATAATCATCCTTTAATTAAAAACAAATGAAAATAAGAGTAGGCTTTGGGTTTGATGTGCATCAACTGAAAGATCAGCACCCTTTTGTAGTAGGTGGAGTAACATTGGAACATCATAAAGGTGCTTATGGCCATTCTGACGCTGATGTATTGCTGCATGCCATTTGCGATGCCTTGCTAG
Source organism: Pedobacter sp. (assembly GCF_965279535.1). Classification (NCBI taxonomy): domain Bacteria; kingdom Pseudomonadati; phylum Bacteroidota; class Sphingobacteriia; order Sphingobacteriales; family Sphingobacteriaceae; genus Pedobacter; species Pedobacter sp. Next base: position 2,792,191 of record NZ_OZ257244.1, on the reverse strand, counting down.
GTGCTGCGAATTTGCGCGATATAGGATTTCATTTTAAAAACACAGACGACAGGTGGAAAGGGATTAGTAGTCTTATTTTATTAAAAGAGACGGTAAAACTTTTAACAGAGAAAGGCTGGAGCGTTGGAAATATTGATGCAATGCTTTGTTTAGAAGCCCCAAAAATTAACCCCCATATTCCTGCAATGCAGCAAAATATTGCTGATGCTATCGGGATTTCTACGGATGATATTTCCATAAAAGCGACAACCAATGAGCAGATGGGGTTTATAGGTCGAGAAGAAGGTGTAGTGGCTTATGCAGTTTGTTTAATTGAAAAAGCTTAATTTTTCCATCTCGGGAGGAATAAAGAGATTGGTAGACCGATGCAAAAAATCAGGATTACCGCATTTATTATAGCCTTTTCGAGATTAAAATTAACTGATGGAATTAGGGTTAGCGGAACGACAATCAGGTTCATAATAACCCAAACGAACAGGCCATATAAAATCCCGTAGATTAGTTTATTAGTATTTAAAAACCTCAATCTGTTAAGCAGGATGGCATAAAATAAGCTGAAGGAAAAGGCAATAAGGTAATGAAAGAAAATCCCTGCGATTATCATTTCCATTCCACCAGCGAAAGCCGCTTTGCCAAAAAATGCACTTGCAATGTACTTAAAAGTTGCCGCGAATTTAAACTTAGCGAGAATGATTACTGCTGCTGCACCGTCAAGCGTTCCGGCGATAAACCCTACAGTTATGATGCGCTGCGAGGAAATGGGATTTGTAGTGGGATGCCTCATGAGCGTAACGTTGGTTAGTATTGGCTTATTCTTAAACAATAATACTAAATTAATTGATCAATAGTTTGATAATGAACAGCATTATTCTGCAAATTTAAGGAGAGCATTTAATTCAGCCTGCCGCCACAATCCAATCAACTTAAATTTGCAGAAAATAAATTCTGATTATGGTAATGCCGCTACTTGCTTTACATTTCCGGTCCTCTTTAATGTTCCCCATGTTTCCAGCTCACCTTTAATCGCCTTCCTAAACGATCTGAATAAAACAAGGTACATGAGTTGTCTCCAAAAGAAACGTTGAGGTAACAGGTAAATCAGGCTTTTTAGCTTTTCTTTCTCCATGCTGAATGCTACAGCTGCAAAAAGAAGATCTATCAGGATAAAAATAATATAATAGCACAACACCTGGCCAAAACCGTTATGAAGACTTAAAATACCTGAAAACCCTGTTAATGTTAAATTATTTATGGCGCTTAGCGAAAACAGGCCACTCAATAATGAAATCAACATAAATAAATCGGCCAGCGGCGAAAATAGCGGTAATATAATCTGATACACCAGTATATTAGGCATACCTATCATGCCAAAGTAGCCATATTTTTTATTAAAGAGTGTTTTTCTGTTTTTCCAGAAGCTTTGTATTACCCCGAAACTCCAGCGGAAGCGTTGTTTTAAAAGCATATTGACGGTTTCAGGGGCTTCTGTATAGGCTACTGCTGTATCGCAGTTTTTAACGGTATAACCCGCTCTTAAAATTCGCATGGTTAAATCACAATCTTCAGCCAATGTGTCTGTACTAAAACCGCCTACAGCATTTACAATCTCTTTTCTAAACGCACCAATGGCTCCTGGTACAACTGTAATGGTATCTAAGAGATCAAAGGCACGCCTGTCCATATTTTGAGCGGTAATGTACTCTATCAACTGCCACTTGGTTAAGATATTATGCGCATTGCCAACTTTGACGGTACCGGCAACTGCCGCAATTTGAGGTTCGTAAAAATAACGCATCAATTCAGTTACCGCATTCGATTTCAACTGTGTATCTGCATCTATGCAGATGATGTAATCGGCGGTTGCCTGAGCAATTCCGTAATTCAATGCTGATGCCTTGCCACCATTGGCTTTACTGAATATTTTAACCTGCGGATGATTTCCAAACTGAGCATCTACCCTTGCAAATGTTTGGTCTTTAGAGCCATCATCAATAAAGATTAATTCGAAATCAGGATAATCTGTATTTAACAAACTATTAATGGTTTGTACAGCAGTTACCTCCTCATTGTAGGCAGGGATAATAATACTAACCTTTGCTGAAGGATTTTTGATTAGGATATTGACGTTCTTTTTAGCTTTTCTCTTTTGTAAAATAGCCAGGTAGGCAATAAATAAAGTTCTTAAAATGGCTAAAGCAATGGCTACACTGAAAATAACATTTAATACTCTGTTGCCATAGTAAAAGAAGTTGATGAAGAAAAAATCACCTGAACCGATAAGACCGCTGTTGGCAGTTGATTTTACAGCAGGCATCAGTTCGGCCCGATTTTTACCCATTAAATCTCCTACCGTAGTAAAGGTATATCCTTTTTGTTTAAAGAATTTAATAATTCGGGGCAATGCTGCTACAGTTGCTTCTCTGTTTCCTCCCGCATCATGCAACAGCAAAATGTTACCATTATTTTGCTGTTTTACCACTTCATTAAAGATCTGATCTGCCGTTTTTCCTGGTTCCCAGTCTTCCGGATCAATATATTCACCGATGTTAATGTAATTTTCCTTACGACTTTGTGCTACTGGCAGAATTTCAGATATGTTTTGAGGTTCTGCATCTGCATTAAAAGGTGCCCTGAATAATATTGTACTGTGACCGGTTACGGCTTCGATAAGCCTACGCGTAGCATTAAGTTCAAATTTTACCCGGTTTGGGCCAATGGCCGACATATCTGGATGAAAAAAGGTATGATTGCCGATTTCGTAGCCATCATTGTATTCCTGCCTCAACAGTTCCATATTTTTTTCGGCCATAATGCCCACTACAAAGAAACAACCGGGCACCTTTTCCTTTTTAAGAATATCGATTACCTGGGGTGTGTAGGTTGGATCGGGCCCGTCGTCAAAGGTCAAAGCAATTTTTTTATCGGCCTCTCCAAATCTTTTAATCACATACTGGCTGGGCATACGTACATATTGCTGATCGGCAATACTGAAATTATCTTTATCCAGGGTAATTTTTGCAGTACCTGGTTTCGGACTGGAAACAAGATCAAGAATTTCCCCATCACCGATATAGGCGATACCGCCCATCGTTAGGGCTGAAATTTTTCTTAAATCAACAGGCTTCTGTTTCAAAGCATCTAAATTAAGGTTGTTCGAAATGAAACTCCATAGACGTTTATCTTCTGAACCTAAACGCCAAAGGGCAACCCCGGCAATATTCCAGTCATCAGCTTTGCGGATAAGGTTAAAATTAGTAGCTGCATCGGTAAAGTAAACCTGATGTGAAATATTGCTGCCGTCTTTATAACTGTAATGCAAATTGGCAGATATCGGGTTGTAGTGAATCTGACTTTTATAATTCACGGCAGTGGTCATGGCTTCTTCATAGGTTACCGATTTGCCTACGCTGTTTTGTGGCCAATCGTAACCATAGCAGGCGAGGGCTAGGATAACCTTATTAGGATTCATTTCATTACAAATATCATCCAGCTTATCTTCAACCCATTCCTGGTGTGAGATGTCTCCGGCATTACTCTGATCGGTATGCTGGTCGTAGGCCATAAGCACGATATAGTCATTATAATTTTGTAGAATGGCCGGGTTATAATCATCGTTCTCTGGAGAAATGTCCTGAGATACGATAAGGTTACGGGCATGAAACTGCGCATATAGATTTTTCATAAAGGCATTGAAACCCGCCCTGTTTTCTAAATTCAGTTCTTCGAAATCAATGTTTATACCTTTAAAATGATGTTTTTCAGTCAGCTTAAGCAGGTTGGAGATCAGCATTTCCTGTGCAGGCAGGTCATGGAGCAATCTGCTCACTGCTGCGCCATCCCAATGATCCTGATTATAATTGGAAACTACTGCGATTGGCAATTTATGGGCTTTATGTATAACCTGAAGCGCTGCGGTATCAGCTTTATCAATAATAGAATCGCCATTTAAGAAGAAGGATTCGGTAGCAACCATGTCTAAATGCGCAATATTTCGTTTTAAATCAGCAAGAGATTTTCCTGCAGTACCTGCCCAGCTCACATAAAAAGCCATATTAATCCGCTTGCTATCGCCACGATGCAGAAGAACCCTTTTTTCCTTGTCTTTCTTGATTTTTTGAAGCTTAGATTTCGCAATGGTGAAGGCTTTATAGGACTGAGATTTTTTAAGTTTTTCGAGTTGCTTTTGGGTTAAGGGGCTATTGGTATTAATAAAAGGAAGATTTGGCGTTTGTGCCGACCATAAGGTAAAGGCTACGCATATAATGGCAGTGATGAAAACCAGGAAGAAGGCACGACTTACCCAGGTAAATGCTTGCCAGCGTGTTTTGGTTTCAGTTTGAAATATTTGTTTTCCGGACATTTTCGTTCTGATTTGATATTGCAAACTTTGAAAACGCAGATGAAGATTGTGTGAAATTTTAATTAAATGGCTTAAATCCAGCTAGCTGTGAATATTTATGGGTTCTTTAGTATTCTGGTGTTTAAGAATTTTTTATTTATGGCGTTTTTATATCTTCGCTTTATCAGATTATAACTTTTATGGAATTACTAACAAGCGCAGAGGCCTGGATATCCTTATTTACTTTAACCCTTTTAGAAATTGTTCTCGGTATAGATAATGTAATTTTCGTTAGTATTATTCTTAATCGGGTGCAGCAGAAATCGCAAAAAACAGCGCGTGTGATTTGGATGCTTACGGGTATTGCTTCCCGTTGTTTGATGCTATTTGGCTTAAGCTGGTTGTTATCTCAAAAAGGTAAATTTATTATTCCTGAAAGCTGGTTTGGGAAAGGTTTTGATTTAGCGAGTTTAGTGATGCTTTTGGGGGGACTATTTCTGATCTATAAATCTGTCATGGAAATTCACCATAAACTGGAAGGTGAAGACCCAACAATAAATACAAACAGCAAAAAACCGCTGGGTTTTGGACAAGCTGTTTTTCAGATTATGCTTATTGATGCGGTTTTCTCCTTTGATAGTATAATTACTGCCGGAGGTACTGCAAAACATGTTGAAGTAATGATCGTTGCAGTTGTAATTGCCATGTTCATCATGTTTACTTTTAGTCCTAAAATTGCGGGTTTTATTCATCAACACCCTACATTAAAGATGCTGGCTTTATCCTTTTTAGTGATGATTGGCCTAAGTTTAGTTATAGAGGGTTGGGATTCAAGAGCTGCACATGAAATGCACTTAAAAAACTACATCTACTTCGGTATGGCATTCTCGGTTGCAGTTGAAGTTTTGAACATGATTTTCAGAAAGCGTCAGTTAAAGAATGTGGTTAAGCTGAATGAACCCCGTATGGAATCAGAAGAAAAAAAATAGATAATTAGAGTACATATTCGTCATTTATTGGTTTTACCGGCTCGGGAATATCGGTTTCACCCAGCATTTGCAAAAGGTTGATTTCGATGGTTCGGGTAATCTGATTTAGTGGTACGCCCGCCGAATTATTTTCAAAAGGGTTAACTAAACTCATACCGTTAATTTGAGTAGAAACAAATACAAAACCAATTAACCAACCTAAAAAGATTGAGTATATGCCTGCAGACTGGCTGATTACCAAGGTAAAAGTTACAACAAAAAGCCAGATAAATACTTTTGTTAAATAGCTATATGTTGTGGGGAAGATTGTATTCTTGATCCTTTCGCTCATCCCCATCGAATCAGAGAATCGAACAAGCATTTCATTTATCTCTATAAACCTGAATCCATCTACAGAACTGGATTTAGATAGTTTTTGCAAATCTCGTGATTGAATGTTTAAGATTGCATTATGCGTGTTGTTGTGGTTTTCTATTTCTTTTAAATCTTCCTGCGAAAGATATTTAATGTAAATCTCGTCTACGGTACCGCGTAAATTGGCTTTTAAGGCATACAAAAAAGCAATGTGGCGGAAAACCATTTGCTTTACGGTGTCCTCTTCACCATCAACGTAGTTGAGTAATGCACGGGTAAAAGAGCGGGAGTCGTTTACCAATGCACCCCAAACTTTTCTTGCCTCCCACCACCTGTCATAAGCCTGGTTGTTGTTAAAACCGATAAAAAATGCGATAGCAGTACCTAAGAGGGTAGGAATGATAGAGGGGATTTCAAAATGATGTGCAATTAGATATTCCCGAACCAGGTAAGAAGCGGTACAAGAGGCAATCATAATTAAATCTACATGCCAGGTATTTCTTAAAATTCTACTTAAACGTATATTCTGAACAAGAAGCATAAATTGTTTTTTAGAGATGAAAATACAAACTGAAGCCAAAAATGTTTTAAACTCCTTAAATTTAATCATCGCAATTGTAAAAACTTATGAAATCACCAATCTTGTATAAAATATTTCTTCCGGTGTCCTTTCTTCTTTTTTGGTTTGGCATTATACTCCAGTTTGTATTGGTTTTTCAAAATCATCAATATAACTGGATAAAATCGCTGGATGGATTTTTAATGTATTTTACTGTGCTTACCAATATTATTTGCGGCATTGCTTTGGGCGTATTATTATTTTTCTCAGGGAGCCGGGCAATAAATTTTCTTGTTAAGCCGGGTTCGCTAACTGCGCTAACGGTTTACATCGTAATTGTTGGTTTGGTATACAATATAGTGTTAAGGGGCATTGTAAATTTAACTGGATGGTGGGTTGTTGCCAATGAGCTGCTCCACGTTATTAATCCAGTGGTTTTTTAGTCTTTTGGATCATTTATGTGAATAAATCTGAATTAAAATACAAGCATGTTTACCCCTGGCTCTTATATCCTTTTATTTATATGGTGTTCGCTTTGATTAGAGGTGTATTGATGAATACTTACCCATATCCTTTTTTAAATGTAAATGAACTGGGCTATCTCAACACGGCTATGAATTGTCTGGTACTCTCCTTTCTCTTTTGGTTAAGCTCATTGTTCTTTGTTTGGATAGGTCAGAAGATCAATAATCCCAAGTAATGAATGAAATGGGGAGGTGTTTTTAAGAAGATTTCGTGATAAACGTTTTTAATACGTTTTAAATCAGTTATATTCGGAAAACCAAATATCCCAATTTCTTATGAGTGAAACATTACCTAAGAACAATATTTTCAAAGTTATCGGTGCCTCTTCCCTGGGTACATTAATTGAATGGTACGATTTTTACATTTTTGGAAGCCTTGCCGTTATCATTGGCTCCAAGTTATTTCCGGAAGATGCAGGGGCTTCTGCATTAATTAATACCCTGGCTATTTTTGCCGCCGGCTTTATTGTAAGGCCTTTTGGTGCGCTGGTTTTTGGTCGACTTGGCGATTTGATTGGAAGGAAATATACCTTCTTGTTAACGCTAGTACTCATGGGAGGCTCTACTTTTTTGATCGGTCTTATCCCATCCTATAAAACAATCGGATATGCAGCTCCGATTTTAGTGTTGGTTCTTCGATTGATACAAGGTTTAGCTTTAGGTGGTGAATATGGCGGGGCAGCAACCTATGTAGCTGAGCATGCCCCTAAAAACAGAAGAGGTTTTTTTACCAGTTGGATTCAGACAACCGCTACTTTAGGTTTGTTTCTCTCACTGGGGATTATTGTCATTACTAAAAACGTGCTTGGTGCAGATACTTTTGCCGATTGGGGCTGGAGGATTCCATTCTTACTTTCTATTTTATTGGTGGTGGTATCCATCTATATCCGGATGAAGATGCATGAATCGCCCATGTTTTCTAAGTTGAAATCGGAAGGTAAAGTATCCAAAAATCCTTTAAAGGAAAGTTTTAATAACAAAGCGAACTTTAAGATGGTATTGCTTGCGCTGTTTGGTGCTACTATGGGGCAAGGTGTAATCTGGTATACCGGTCAGTTTTATGCACAGTCCTTCTTAGAAAATACCTGTAAGCTCGATTTTAATGATTCCCGATACATTTTACTTTGGGGAATTGCATTTGCAACGCCATTTTTTGTTGTTTTTGGTGCCTGGAGTGATAAAATTGGCAGAAAGTGGATTATGCTTACCGGAATGCTTTTAGGTATAATCTTCTATCGGCCAATCTATCAGACTTTTTTGGATGATACCGATTTTACATCAATAAGCCAAACAGAAATTGTTTCCTCAACACCTGGTGTTCATACCGTTTTGATCCATCAGAGCCTGGATAGTTTGAGAACCACATCTACTAAGTTCGTTTTAAAAGACGGCTCATCTTTTGTTAAAGTGCAGCAGGATACTTTATCTATTGCAAAAGGAATTGCCCCTGCAAAAGAAATTATTAAAGATAAAGTGTTAAGTAAGCCTGTTTTCTGGAAGTTTATCGGATTAATCTTTTTCCAGATTTTATTGGTGACTATGGTTTACGGGCCTATTGCCGCGTTTTTGGTGGAGTTATTTCCAACTAAGATCAGATATACTTCTATGTCACTTCCCTACCATATTGGTAACGGTGTGTTTGGAGGATTAGTGCCTTTTATTGCCACACTAATCGCGAGTTTTTCGGGCTCCACTCCACTATCCGGACTATGGTATCCAATCGGGATTGCAGCTTTGAGTTTAATTATAGGTACGGTTTACCTCTCTAATAAAAGAGACGAAAATATTAACGATTAAGGTTATAGATATGAATACGATAAAGAAATTTTTAGGATTGGTATGGATGGTTTTAGGCCCCTTAGCGATGACCTTTTTAGTTATTCAAGCCATTGAGAAAGTAGGGTTAACGCATACTTCTATTGAAAGAACTAATACCATTTTACAATGGGGCATCATTCTTTTTATCTTTTTCCCAATTAGTCTTGGTTTAATGATTTTTGGTTTTTATGCCTGGAAGGGTGAGTATGAGCGATTACCAGAGCGTTCAGAAGAACTTTAGTGAAGTTCTCAGCCCTGCGTAGCATGAGTGTTTAGCTCCCGCAGATTTAACAGATTAACGCCGATTTTTATGCTTGAAATTAGAAAAGATAAATGGTTAAAGAATCTGCGACATCTGCGGGAGAAATATTATTTTATTTGCACCTACAGTACCCTTAAGAGTAATCCTTTCAAATACTCTCCTTCTGAAAAGGAAATTCGAATCGGATGATCTTCAGGTTGGCAAAACTGCTTGATGATTTGTACTTCTTTACCTGCATCTAAGGCAGCCCAGGCAATGATTTGCTTGAAGGTTTCAATATCTACAGCCCCTGAGCAGGAGAATGTTGCCAGTAACCCTCCTTTTTCGAGCAACAACATGCCCAGGCGGTTCAGGTCTTTGTAGGCGCGTGCTGCACGATCTAATGCAGAGCGTGAGGGTGCATATTTAGGTGGATCTAAAACAATGACATCAAAGGATTCGCCTGCTGCAGCAAAGGCTCTTAGTTGTTTATTCACATCAGACTGAATGGTAGTAACCTTTTCATTGTCAAAGTGGTTAAGCACAATGTTTTGTTTCAGCGTTTCTATCGCTAAAGCAGAACTGTCTACGCTCGTAACATGTTTGGCCTGGTTAGCTAAGCTGTTTAAGCTAAAACCTCCGCTATAGCTAAAGCAATCTAATACTTTTTTATCCGTAGTGTAGCTTGCGAGGATTTTTCTGTTATCACGTTGATCGCAGTAAAAGCCTGATTTTTGCCCTTCAGCGATATTGATATGGTAAATGATACCATTTTCCTTTACTTCTAAAAATTCAGGTGGATTTTCACCCCAAAGCAAGCCATTTTCGATTGGTAAACCTTCATGGCCTCGTGCTGTAGCATCACTTTTATCAAAAATCCCCTTAGGGTTCAGTGCTATACGAAGCATTTCTACAAGATCAGTTTTAACCTTTTCTATTCCAGAACTTAAAATCTGTAAGGATAGGAAGTCTGCATATTTATCAACGATTAGTCCGGGTAAGAAATCTGCTTCACTGAAAACCAATCTGCAGGTATTGGTTTGTTCGTTCAAAATTGAAACCCTTGCGGCAATGGCCTGGTTTAATCGGTTTTGATACCAGGATTGATTAATAATCTGGTCTTCATTCCATTCTAAAAGACGTACGGCAACACGGGAGTTTCCGTTAAAATAGCCATAAGCTAAAAACTCACCATCAAAGGCAAATACTTTTACTACATCACCATCTTCAGGTTTGCCTTTTACTTTTTCCAAAGCGCCGGAAAATACCCATGGATGTCTTTGAATAGCTGCTTTCTCTTTGCCTCTTTTTAAAATGATTTCTACCATTGCGCAAAGGTAAGAATAAGTTTCATTTGGAATCAACTGTAGATAATTCGGGACACAAAAAGGGAAATGAAATCTACAATGTTAGTCGCATAATTGTGATATTTTTAGAACAAGAAAGCCCTGGATGCGACCAGGGCTTTAAGACTTTACTTAGTTACGTTTTCATAAGAGAAGAGGCTTTACTAAGCATAACATCACAAATTTATATAAAATATAAAATAAACCAAAACCTTTGATGAGATATGCTCAACTCGAATATTATATTTCAGAACCTAGTCTCAACCGGTTTTTAAGGGCTTGCGGTAATTCTAAAACTAAAGCTCAAAAATTGTATCGGATAAATATCAGAGCTTCAGAAGCTTTTTACCCCATATTAAATCTGTTCGAAACCTTCTTGCGAAACACAATTTATAATGAAATTGCCTGTGCATTTCACGATCCGGATTGGATTATTAACGAACAGAAAGGGTTTATGAGTGATTCATCATTATCAAGGGGTAGATTTGCGATGAAGAATCAGGTGCTTAAGATACATCATAAAATAATCTTGCTAGGCGGTAGAGTAACAGCTAGCAAATTGATATCTTAACAAACGTTCGGATTTTGGACTACTTTTTTTGAAAAGGCTCATTATAAGGTGACAAAAGGTTGTTCGATTAATGCATTTCCAAATACCCCCCCAATGTTAACCGCATGATTTTAGAACAAAAATTATCAAGAATAAGAATATTGAGAAATCGTATTTATCATAACGAACCGATATGTTTTAGAGCTGGTAATATTGATTTTTCTGAAGCAAGTGGTGTTTTAGTTGATATTGATGACTTGATGAATTGGATTAATCCAGCGCTAAGCGATTACGCAGAATACTTCAACAATATTCAAAAGAAAATAAATCAAGCAAATGCACTCTTAAAAAATTAAATGGTTTCCAGTTGGAACTGTATCTTATTAAAGAAATTTATTTGATATACCCTTTTGAATCTTAATCAATTCGGTGTCTAAAATCTTTGTTTCAAAATCTACCACTGGTCGTTTGGCCTCAATCATGGAAATCAATAACTCTGTAGCCACTTGTCCCATTTCGAAAGCAGGTTGCCTAACTGACGTTAGCGATGGAGAGAAAAGTTCAACCAGATTAGAATTGGTAAAGCCAGCTATTGCAATTTTATGGGCAAATTCAGGATTGGTATTTTTGAGGGCCATAATACAACCTGTTGTTAACCTGTCACTGGCAATAAAAATACCATCGGGTTTTAGGGGCAACAATTCTTTTACTGCAGTTTCCAGCTCTTCACTATGCATTCCGCCATGCTGACAATATTTTACCAAATCTGTATTAAAATCAATATGGTATTTAGCAAGTGCTGCCTGATATCCTTTTAAACGTTCTTTGGTGATAGATAAATTCTCAGAATTGGTTAAATGGGCAATCGTTCGTTTACCCGATAATATCAAGTGCTCAGTAGCATCGAATGAGCCTTTAAAGTTATTGGCAATCACTTTATGGGTTTCGAAATTTTCGGGAACACGATCAAAGAAAACTATGGGTAAACCTTTTGCATATAAATCCCGTAGGTAGTCAATGTTTTGAGTTTCTGACGATAAGGCAATCAGTAAACCATCAATAGATCTTGATGCTAAATGCTCAACGTTGAGTTTTTCCTGTTCAAAAGATTCATGACTTTGGGAAATAATGACATGGTAATCTTTATTGTATGCGATTGATTCTATGCCATTTATCACTTGCGAAAAAAAGTTATTAGCAATTTCACTCACAATAATGCCTATAGAGTAACTTCTTCTTTCTTTTAAGCTTCTCGCGATAGGATTAGCCCGGTAGTTAACTTTTTCAGCATAAGCCAGAACCAGTTTTTTTGTTTCTTCACTAATTTCGTAACGGTCTCTTAAAGCCCTGGAAACTGTAGAAGTAGAAAGTCCTAGCGCTTTAGCAATATCTTTTATGGTAGATGTCTCAAATCTCATTTTATGCAGTTGCGTACAAGTTACAAAAAATATCTCTTTTAAGCCCTGAAAAAGGCTTATTTAATAACTGTCATATCTACGTTTTTGGGAACGTTTGCACAGTTTTTTAGTTAAATCTGTTTTCAAATGGTTTTAAGTTTGTAAAATTGTTACAATAACGTAACCAAATATTAACTAATTATAACATTCTGAAATAGAATTATATTCTCCATGCAAGCGGTTGCATGTTCTTAAGTAACCAAATTATCCTAAATACAATTAATTATGAGCAGAGTTTTACTTTTATTAGTATTTCTATCTTTTTCATTTCTTCCCCTTTCCTATGGCCAAAACAGGCAACTTACAGGAGTTGTGAAGGACAAATCAGATGGAACGCCACTGATAGGTGTTAGCGTAACCATTAAAGATTCCAAATCAGGAACAAGCACTGATGCCAATGGGGTGTACAAAATATCAATCCCTCAAAAAGGAGGGGCCCTAGTTTTTACCTATATGGGGTACAAAACCAAAACCGTAGTTGTTGGCGATCAGAACAAAGTAGATGTTACTTTGGATGAAGATGTAAACACCTTGCAGGAAGTTACGGTTAATGTGGGTTATGGTGTAGTAAAGAAAAAGGATTTAACTGGGGCAGTTTCATCTGTGAGTTCGGAGGTTATTGCGGCAGCACCTGTTTCTTCTGCATTGGAGGCGATCCAGGGAAGAGTTGCCGGCATTAGCATTGCTTCCACAGAAGGTTCTCCGGATGCCGACCTGGTGGTGAGGGTTAGAGGAGGCGGTTCAATTACCGGCGATAACTCACCACTTTACATTGTTGACGGTTTTCCTGTAGCATCGATTGCAGATATTGCACCACAGGATATAGAATCTATCGACATTTTAAAAGACGCCTCTTCTACAGCTATTTATGGATCCAGAGGCGCAAATGGTGTGGTATTGGTAAGTACGAAAAATAGTAAAACGGGCAAAACAGCCATTGCTTATAATGTTTTTACAGGCGTAAGAAATCTGGCTAATAAACTAGATTTATTAACTCCATCTGATTACGTAAGGTGGCAGTATGAGCGTTCGTTATTAGACAATTCTCCGAATGATTATACCCAGTACTTTGGCAATTACCAGGATATTGACTTATACGATAACGTTCCGGCTAACGATTGGCAGGAAATCATTTTTGGACGTACAGGTACAACCTTCAACCAAAATATAAATATCAGCGGTGGTGGAGATAAAACGAAGTATAGCCTCAGCCATACTTTTGTAAAAGATAAGGCCATTATGCAATTGTCAGGCTTCGAAAGACAAAATGTTAACTTCAAAATTAACCACAAGCTTTATGATAAACTTACACTTGACTTTGGTTTAAGATATTCCAATACGAAAATCAAAGGGGGTGGAGCAAATGAGCAAAATGAAGTTTCTTCAGCAGATTCAAGGTTGAAAAATGCCATGTTATACCCCTCATTTCCTGTACCGGGTTTAACCACCACCACCGAAACAGATGATGAGTTCAATTTGTACAATCCTATGATTGCCATTTCTGATAACGATCAGTATATTCAACGTAAAACTTATAACATTAACGGTGCCATTAATTATGATATCATCGATAATTTAAGATTGCGATCGGAAGTAGGTTACGATGGTTATCGGAATGATCAGGATCGGTTTTACGGAACAACAACTTATTATGTGAGAAATGTTCCTTCTGCAGAAAACCAAAATCTTCCGGCCATCATTTTAGCCAATACCAATAGAAATAGTTTTAGAAATGCCAATACCTTGAATTACAGTTTTGGTAAAATCCTGGGCAAGGATCATAATTTGAATGCATTAATCGGTCAGGAATTTATTAAAACAGAAAACGGAATCCTCACCAGCGTTGTGCATGGTTTCCCTAAATCATTTGGCTTTCAGGATGCAAGGGTACTGTCAACGCAGGGAAAGGCTAATTCTATCGACAATAATTTTTCTCCTGACGACAAGCTGCTTTCCTTTTTTGGTAGAGCAAATTATGATTATCAGGGTAAATACCTTTTCAGCGCTGCATTTAGGGCGGATGGTTCATCCAAATTTTCGCCTGGGAACCAATGGGGTTACTTTCCGGCATTTTCTGCAGCATGGAGAATCTCGCAGGAGAAATTTATGTCAGGAACCAAATCCTGGATTACGGATTTAAAAATCAGAGCCAGTTATGGCAGTGTTGGAAATAACAACATTCCTCCCGGACAAATGAATCAAACCTTTCAAAATTCGGTTACCACCTGGGTGAATGGTTTTAATAACTATTGGGCAGCCTCTAAAACAATGGCCAATCCGGATTTAAAATGGGAAACTACCGTTACAAACAACATCGGTATAGATTTTACCCTACTCGACTCAAAGCTTTCTGGTACTGTTGATCTTTATCGGAATAGAACAAAAGATTTACTTCTTCAGTTCCCTGTTGCGGGTACGGGGTATGATTTTCAATATCGTAACATTGGCGAAACGCAAAATAAAGGTATAGAACTTTCATTAAACTGGACTGCTATCAAAAAGACCAATTTTGATTTAAGTTTTAGCGGAAATATCAACTTCAACCGCAACAAAGTAGTGTCTTTAGGCTCTATTAAAAATATTAATGGCTCATCAGGTTGGGCATCTACAGAAATCGGTGTTGATTATTTAGTAGAGGAAGGTGCACCATTGGGCCGGATTTACGGTTATCGTAATGCAGGCAGATACGAAGTTTCCGATTTCACAGGCTACAATGCTGCCACGGGTAACTGGACACTTAAACCTGGAGTAGTAGATGGAACTTCCTTCTTAGGAACAATCCGTCCGGGTACGATGAAAATCGAAGATCTTTCTGGTGATGGAAAAATTGATCTTTCAGACCGAACGGTAATTGGTAACGCTAATCCATTACATACAGGCGGTTTCTCTGTTAACTCCAGAATTTATGGCTTCGATATTGGTGCTTATTTTAACTGGAGCTATGGAAATGACATCTACAATGCCAACAAGATTGAATATACTTCTACCAGTAAATACAGCTCCAGAAACATGATTGACATTATGGCTTCCGGTAATCGTTGGAATAACCTCCGTGCTGATGGTACCATTAGTAATGATCCAACTGAACTTGCAGCTATGAATGCCGGTACTACATTGTGGTCGCCGTATATGAAAACCTTTGTATTGAGCGATTGGGCAGTAGAAGACGGCTCATTCTTAAGATTATCAACCATCACTTTAGGATATACCTTACCAGAGAAAATTGCAAGTAAGCTAAAGATGAAAAAACTGAGAATTTATGCTTCCGGCTATAACTTATGGTTACTTACCGATTATACAGGATTTGATCCTGAGGTTTCAACAAGACGCCGAACTAATCTCACTCCGGGAGTAGATTATTCTGCTTATCCGAAAAGTAAATCGTTTGTATTTGGTTTGAATGTTAATTTTTAGACTACAATTTAATTTTAAAGCAATGAAAAAGATTATATATACATTATTCATCCTTACAGGGTTCACCTTCGTGACCAGCTGTAAAAAGGCACTTGATGCACCTACCAAATCTTCTTTGGACGAATCGGTGATTTTTTCTACACCAGGTTTGGCAGAAGGGGCAATTGCCGGAATCATCCAGTCTTTTGGAGAAACTAACTCCTATCGTGGCCGTTTCCTGGTTTTTTACGGCATTAATAATGATACTGAAATAAATAATGGCTTAAAAGCTGTTAATGATGACAAATCAAGGTTATCTAACTACAATGCTAATGTTAACAATGGTCAAATGAATACAGATAACAATGCCTGGGCAAAGTTTTATGAAGGCATTGAACGTGCTAATCTGGCGATAAGAGGAATCAGGACATACGGTAAGATAGAAAGTAACCCTCAAATGGCTCAAATATTGGGTGAAATATTAACCTTAAGGGCGGTCTTATACAATGATTTAATTAGAGGATGGGGTGATGTGCCGGCACGTTTTGAGCCTATTACTACCGCAACAACCTATTTGCCAAGAAATGACCGCGATGTTATTTATAAACAGCTATTGGCTGATTTAGAGGAGGCATCGGGCTATTTACCCTGGCCAAACGATAACGCCACAACGGCTAAGGTAGAACGCGTAAGCAAAGCTTTCTCTAAAGGATTAAGAGCACGTTTAGCACTCGCTGCCGGCGGATATGCCCAACGTTTAGATGGAACAGTGCATTTGAGTGCCGATCCTGACCTGGCACCGGCCAAAATGTATGCCATTGCTAAAAAGGAGTGCCTGGATATCATTAACAGCAATAAGCTTAGATTATTGGGCTTCGAAGAAGTATTTAGAAAATTAAACGAGGAAGCAGGAGCGGCAGGATTGGAATCGATCTGGGAAATACCATTTAGCGAAGGCCGTGGGAGGGTAATTTTTGATTTGGGTGTAAAGCACTTAAAAACAGATAAATATACCGGCCAGAATAAAGGCGGTACGAATGGCCCGAATCCGATTATGCTGTATGAATATGAAGCCGGGGATGTAAGAAGAGATGTTAGCATAGTACCTTACGAATGGGATGGCGGAACAGGTGATACAGGTGGATATCAGGTACCTTCAAGTTTAGGACGTTTATACTTCGGTAAATATCGCTACGAGTGGATGAAGAGAAGGGTTACTTCTACTAACGACGACGGTTTAAACTGGATGTACATGCGTTATGCGGATATTCTTTTAATGGCTGCGGAGGCAATTAATGAAATAGATGGTCCGGCTGCAGCAGCCCCATATTTGAAAATGATCCGCGATCGCGCTTTCCCTAATAATGCAGCAAAAGTTACTGCGTTTATGGCTACAGCAACCGCTTCTAAAACCGCATTTTTTAATGCAATTGTTAATGAACGTGCTTTAGAATTTACCGGCGAAATGTTGAGAAAGGGTGATTTGATTCGCTGGAATCTGCTCAATACCAAAATAGCAGAGGCAAAAACCAAATTACAACAATTGGAAGCCAGACAAGGAAAGTATGCCAACCTCCCTGCGAAAATTTACTACAGAACAGCAGCAAACGGGGAAACAGTAGAGATTTACGGATTAAACTTTGGCGATACCGATGCACAAGGTGTTGCGCTAGGTTATACTTCGAATAAGGCCTGGACCATGGTTGCTTCCGGTGATGCTTCGACCTTTTGGGATGCATTAGCGGTTAAAGATCCGAACGCACAACAAGTTTGGCCGATTTGGCAGGTGTTTATCGACTCATCGAACGGCATGTTAAATAATAAAAATTTGAATTTATAAATCGCTGGTTATGAACAGAAATATATTATTGAGTTACATTTTCTTTCTGATAACCTTAGTGGGGTTTTCAGGGTGCAAGGATAGTGATTTAGAAGAAATTACAAAGCTTGAGGTTGATCGTGCTTTTTCTCCAACAGGATTAAGTGCAACGGTAGTGAACAAAACCGGAGTACGATTAACCTGGAAGGCGGTAAATAATGCTAAAACCTATACAATAGAAGTTTTTGAAACGGCAGATTTTTCA
Organism: Pedobacter sp.; assembly: GCF_965279535.1. Lineage (NCBI taxonomy): Bacteria > Pseudomonadati > Bacteroidota > Sphingobacteriia > Sphingobacteriales > Sphingobacteriaceae > Pedobacter > Pedobacter sp. Next base: position 2,774,537 of record NZ_OZ257244.1, on the reverse strand, counting down.
GGAAATCCGGTTAAGAAAATTGAAAATATCACATTTGCACAACTCCCTTATACCGTTACCGGATTAAGTGGTGATACACAGTATGCCATCAGGGTTAAAGCTATAGGTGAAGGTGTAACAGATTCTAAGTGGATTACAGCCACAGCAAAAACAGATGCCGAGCAAATTTTCCAGGCTATAAATGCGGCTAAATTAACGGCAAATACAGTGGTGTTAAACTGGACTCCCGGAGAAGTAGCAACCACCATAACACTAGCTCCAGGTAATATTACGCGTACCGTTACAGCAGCAGAAATTGCTGCCGGAGAAGCAACAATTACAGGTTTAACCGGAGAAACGACTTATACTGCTAAATTGTTAAATGCAACAAAAGTTAGGGGTACAATAACTTTTACAACCTTACTTGATTTAGGCGGGGCAATTGCCGTTTATCCAACAGATAACCTGGCCAGTTTAATGGCCAATGCCAAAGCCGGTGATGTATTTGCCCTTTTTCCCGGAACGTACAACATCAATGCAGATGTCACCGTTGCAGCAAGTATTTCCTTAAAAGGAGCAAAACCTACAGATAAGCCCATTATTAAGGGGATGATTGTCAGGTTAAAAGGAAACGCAGGTTTAGGCTTAAAAGATTTGGAAATTGATGGTACAGGAGCTATCGGAGGCAATCAAACCATTATATACGATGAAGCTTCAGACAATGCCTATGGAAATCTAAATATCGAAAACTGCAACATCAAAAACTATGTTAAAGGTTTAGTCTATGTAAATGTGAAAACCTTAATCGAATCGGTTAATATGAAAGGGAATATCATCAGTAATATCGAATGTAATGGTGGCGATTTTATTGATTTTAGAACCGGAATTGCAAAAACTTTAACCTTTTCAAATAATACGGTATATGCCTCTGCACTGGCAAGAGACTTTTTTAGAATGGACGCCGGAGGTTCTACCAATTTCCCGGCAGTAACTTCTATTATTACGGTATCTAATAATACCCTTAATGGTATGTGTAACGGAGCGGCTAACAGGTTGTTATATATTCGTTTAGCTAAGCATGAAATCTATTTTTCTAAAAATATCGTGGCTAATTCCGGAGGTATTTTAACCAATCAGGCTTCAACCATTATTGTTCCTGCCAATTTTACGGCCAATAACTATTACAATGCTCCAACCTATATGGCTGGAAGTGTAACAGCTGGCGCTAAATACGATACCGGAACATTTACCACATTGAATCCAGGCTTTACTGCTCCTGCTACCGGTAATTTTACCATTAGCGAAAGTACCTTAAAAGCAAATGGAATTGGTGATGCCAGATGGAGAAACTAATTAGAACTGAGAAACTGTAAAGATTGATTGTGATGAGCTAGTCGAAGGAACTGATTAAATGCTATTATGGCGTTTCGACGGGCTCAACGTGACAGATTGAATCGAAATTGAATTTATGATGCCAGATGGAGAAACTAATTAGAACTGAGAAACTGTAAAGATTAATTGTCATCCTGAGCTTGTCGAAGGACCTTATTAAGTTGCTATTAGGGCGTTTCGACAGGCTCAACGTGACAGATTAAATTGAATTTATAATGTCAGATGGATAAACTAACTGAGAAACTGTAAAGATTAATTGTCATCCTGAGCTTGTCGAAGGACTTTATTAAGTACTATTATGGCGTTTCGACGGGCTAAACATGACAGATTGAATCGAAATTGAATTTATAATGCAGCCTTTTTAATAATCTATAGTAAATAGTTTTTACCTTTCGTTAACCATGAGATCATCCTTTTTTAGCTTTTTAATACTCCTTATACTTGCTTTTTCTCTTACTAACAGCTGGGCGCAGGACAGTAAGTACCCACCCGAATTAACTGTGGCGCAAGATGGGTCTGGAAACTATAAAACCATACAGGAAGCCATTAATTCTGTACGTGATTTAGGTGAAAAGCAGGTTAAGATTTACATTAAAAATGGTACTTACCATGAGAAGTTAATTATTCCTTCCTGGAAGACCAAAATTTCATTAATCGGGGAAAGCAAAACCGGGACGATAATCACGAATAATGATTATTCCGGCAAGCCGAATAAAACACCTCAAGATGTATTCGGACTAGAGAAGTTTAGCACCTATACCTCTTATACGTTTCTGGTGCAGGGAAATGATGCAGTATTGGAAAATTTAACAATCATCAACACCTCTGGCAGAGTGGGGCAAGCAGTAGCTTTACATGTAGAAGGAGATCGGTTTGTGGCCAAAAACTGTACTTTACTGGGCAATCAGGATACTTTATATGCAGCGACGGAGAATAGCAGACAGTTTTATAAAGATTGTTTTATCGAAGGGACAACCGATTTTATCTTTGGCACCGCCACAGCAGTATTTCAGGATTGTACCGTTAAAAGTTTAAGCAATTCTTATATTACAGCCGCTTCTACCTCGAGCAGACAAAAATTTGGTTTTAGCTTTTTCAACTGTAAAATTGTTGCAGATAGCGCTGTAAAACAAGTATTTCTGGGAAGACCCTGGAGGCCATATGCCAAAACAGTATTCCTAAACTGTAATTTAGGGAAACACATTGTCCCTGCTGGATGGAATCCCTGGAAAGGTGACTTGATGTTCCCCGAAAAGGAGAAAACAGTTTTCTACGCAGAATATAAAAGTACCGGTTTAGGTGCATCAGCCCAAACCAGATTGCCCTGGACAAAACAATTAACTGATCGGGAAGCAAAAAACTACAACCTTAAAAATATATTGTCTGGCACAGACAATTGGAATCCGCTGATTAATGAATAGATAGCAATTATGAAAAAATACTTTTATCCCTTTTTAGCCTTTTTCGTGTTAATTCTTTTACTCTCTTTTACAGTCGTTCAAAAGAAAACCACTGTATACATCATTGGAGATTCTACAGCGGCCAATAAGGAAGCGAAAGCTTATCCGGAAACAGGTTGGGGCATGGCATTGCAGTCTTTTTTTAAAAGCGATGTAATTGTAGATAACCGGGCGTTAAATGGAAGAAGTACCAAATCTTTTCGTGCAGAAAAAAGGTGGGATCCAATAATGGAGAAGCTCGAAGCCGGTGATTATGTTTTTATTGAGTTTGGGCATAATGATGAGAAAGTAGACAAACCAAAAGTTGGAGTTTCTCTTACAGAGTTCAAGGTTAACCTGATTAACTATGTAAAAGAGGCCAGGAGCAAAAAAGCTATACCGGTATTGTTAACACCAATTGCAAGAAGAAATTTTAAAAATGGCGTTTTAATAGATACTCATGGTGATTACCCGCGAATGACAAGGGAAGTAGCCGATTCATTGAAGGTGCCACTAATTGATATGCTGGCAAAAACAGAGAGCTTGCTAAGCCGTTTAGGAGACGTGCCATCTGTTAAATTATTTAATTACGTAGATTCTGGTGATGTAAATTATCCGAAAGGGAAAAAGGATGATACACATTTAAGCCCGGAGGGTGCAAAGCAAATAGCAGGATTAGTGGTTAAAGGAATTAAAGAAAGGAAATTAGGAATCGCTAAGAACTTAAAGTAAAAATCTATCGTCCCGTTGATTTTATGGTTTATTGGTCATTAGGCACTAGTCATTAGGCATTTGTTTATTAGGCAAAGGCATGTTCCTGTTCTTAATTCAAAACATAATCCTTTAAACCTAAAAGGCCCGAAAATTTAAATTTTCAGGCCTTTTTTGGTTACTTATCCTTAGAAAATATACTTCGTACTTAAGAAGTTAGAATCATCGCCTTTCACGATTTCATTTAACAGTTTTTTATTGTCATCAGTAAATTTAGTAGCTACCAAAGAACGAATGGAGAAAGAACGTAATGCGTCTACAACTGAAAGTGTTCCTTCTGCACTGTCTTTTCTGCCGGTAAATGGAAATGCATCTGGTCCGCGTTGACACTGGCAATTGATATTTACACGACTCACCTGATTAACCAGGGGATCAATCAAAGAAGAAATTACAGCAGCATTATTGCTGAAAATACTTACCTGCTGGCCGTGTGGTGAACCAATCAGGTATTCAATAGGCTCTTCTAAATCATCAAAAGGAACTACTGGGATAACCGGACCAAATTGTTCTTCACGATACAATTTCATGTTGCTGTTTACCGGATACATAATGGCAGGATAAACAAAGGTTTCAAAGGTTTGTCCCCCGTTTTTATTCACCACTTTAGCACCATGAGCAACAGCATCATCAATGCATTCTTTTAGGTATTCTGGTTTATTTAGCTCTGGTAGTGGAGTAAGGTTTACGCCCTTTTCCCAAGGCATGCCGAATTTAAGCTTTTCAACTTCGGCTGACAATCGTTTTAAGAACTCCTGAGCCAAACTGCGGTGTACGTAAACAATTTTGATTGCTGTACAACGTTGTCCGTTAAAAGATAGCGAGCCTAAAACGGTTTCAGAAACAGCTAAATCCAGGTCTGCATCTTTAGTGATAATTGCTGCATTTTTAGCATCTAAACCTAAAATAGCCCTTAAGCGATTCACTTTAGGGTGAAGTTTCTTCAACTCATTGGCCACCTTACTAGAACCGATTAAAGTAAGTACATTGATTTTACCTGACTTCATTAACCCCGGAACGATGCTATTGCCACGACCATAAATGGTATTTACAACACCTTTAGGGAAGCTGGAACGAAATGCCTCCAATAAAGGATAGTGCAATAAGGTGCCGTGCTTAGGTGGTTTGAATAAAAGTGTGTTGCCCATTATCAAGGCAGGGATTAACGTAGTAAAGGTCTCGTTTAATGGATAATTGAATGGTCCCATGCAAAGTACCACTCCCAAAGGAGAGCGTCTTACCTGAGCCACAATTCCTTGTTCTATTTCAAAACGGGATGATTGCCTGTCGATATCTTTTAAAGCATCAATAGTCGCATAGATATATTCTACCGTACGATCGAATTCTTTAACTGAATCGGCATACGATTTTCCAATTTCCCACATAATTAATTTGGCAACAATCTCTTTTTGCTCAATCATTTTACGGGTGAAATTTTCTACGCAGGTAATCCGGTCGGCTACACTCATGGTCGGCCATTGCCCGCGGCCATTGTCATAAGCTGCTACAGCGGCTTCTAATGCTTCAGTAGACTCCTTTTCTGTACATACAGGGAAACTTCCAATGCGTTTACGTTTATATCCGTCTGCAGTTTTTACACATACAGGGGAAAAAACCTCATTAAATGGACCAGCCCAGGGTTTCATTTCTCCATTGGAGAGAAATTCCTTTTGGTTGATCTCTTCTTTCAGCCTAAATTCATCTGGAATCTGGCTTTCTTCAACGAAAATACTTTCGAGGTTTAACGTGGTACTCAATTTTAGTAGTAGTTAGGGTTTATAATTGTAAGTCTATAGTTTAAGTATAGATTGGTTGTGTTGCTTTTCACAAAGGGAGCAGGAATCTGCATTATTTACAGAATCCTGCTCTCCATTTAATTATTTTAATTCGATTACTTTATATTTTGGTACAAGCGCTTTCATTACTGTCCAACCGATGAGGTAACACACAGCACAGATAGAGAAAATGATAAAATATCCAGCTTCTTCTCCTTTAAAGCCCATAAATACAATTTGATTTTTTCCGGTATAATCAAACAAGACACCAGATCCTTTATTAATGATAAAAGAGCCGATACCACCAGCCATACCGCCAATTCCGGTAATGGTTGCGATGGCTTTTTTGGGGAACATATCGCCAACTGTAGAGAAAATATTTGCCGACCAAGCCTGGTGGGCAGCTCCTGCAATACCGATAATCAATACCGGAATCCAGTAGGTGATATGGCCTAAAGGTTGCGCGGCTAAAGCCAATAATGGGAAAAAAGCAAAAATTAACATCGCTCTCATTCTGCCTTCATAAGGATTCATACCTTTTTTGTCGACAAAGTAGGTTGGTAACCATCCACCAATAATAGATAATAAGGTAATTACATACAATACAAATAATGGTAATGCGCTTTGAGTAGAATCCATTCCATATACAGACTTTAAGTAAGCAGGCGTCCAAAATAGGAAAAACCACCATACACCATCAGTCATGAATTTACCGAAAGCAAAAGCCCAGGTTTGTTTATACTTGAAACAATCAATGAAAGATACTTTTTCTTTGGTTTCTTCAACATAGTCGGCAAGCTTTCGATCGGCAATTAAATCCTGCTGAATATAAGCTAACTCTTCCGGGCTCACCCTTGGGTGCAATTCAGGTTTGTTATAAACAAATACCCAAAGTCCCATCCAGATAAAACCTAAGGCGCCGATAATGATAAATGACATTTCCCATCCATATGCTTTTGCAATAAAAGGGATCGTAATGGGTGCCGCCAGTGCGCCTACTGTTGCTCCTGCATTGAAAATACTGGTGGCGAAGGCCCTGTCTTTTTTAGGAAAATATTCAGCTGTAGCTTTTATTGCTGCGGGGAAGTTACCTGCTTCACCAACTGCCAGGACAAAACGGGCAAATATAAATAAGGTTACACTTACAGAAATGATCATACCCGTATCGCTCACTGTTGAGAGGGCTTCTTTTGAACCTTCAAAACCTACTAACCAGTTTCCGGTGATGATTCCTGAGGTAGCAATACCACAGAATGCATGTAAGCATGCGCCAACAGACCATACACCAATTGCCCAGAGAAATCCCTTTTTAGTGTCTAGCCAATCCACAAAACGACCTGCGAAAAGCATTGATGCAGCATAAAATATAGAAAATAGTGCGGTGATGTTACCATAGTCATTGTTGTCCCAGTGAAATTCTGGTTTAATGAAGTCGGTCCAGGTCAAGGAAAGTACCTGTCTATCTAAGTAATTGATCGTAGTGGCAAGAAACAGCAATAAACATATTGTCCATCTATACTTACCTATTTTCGGTTGGTTCATTTGGTTAGGTGTGTTTGTGTATTATTATTTACTCTTTTGAATTAAATCAAGTGCTAATTTGGTATTTTCTTCAAGCTCCTCATAAAGCCCTTTGCTCATCACTTCTTTACTGATGAGTTTGCTACCCATTCCAACTGCACATACGCCTGCTTTAAACCATGTTTTTAAGTTATCTGCATTGATTTCTACTCCTCCGGTAGGCATAAACAGCTGGCCAGCAAAAAGATCTTTAATGGAGGCAATAAATTCAGGACCCAAAATATTTGCCGGGAAAATTTTGATTAACATGGCTTTATTTTCCTGTGCAATACTGATTTCTGTTGGAGTCATACAGCCTGGAATCCAAAGCATGCCGATTTTGTTTGCAATTTCAGCTACCGCAGGATTAACAATAGGTGCTACAATGAAATCTGTTCCAGCATCAATAAATGCGTTGGCTTCGGCAGGGGTTTTAATGGTACCGATTCCCAGGTAAAGATCAGGCATCTCAGCATCACGAACTTCTTTTAACTTTTTAAAGTTAGGCAAAGCCGATTTACCCCGGTTAGTGTATTCAAAAACACGAACGCCTGATTTATACAGGCTTCTTAAAATCTCAACACTACCAGCTTCACTATCCTGATAAAATAGGGGAAGCATGCCTTGCTCCAAAATGGCATCTAAAATTTTGTGCTTATTACTAATCATGGTTTATAATTCTTTTTTCTATGTCTGCTACGCTGCTTATTGTGGCATCGCTCGGAATGTATAATTTATCGTATGCTGCCGCAGTGGCGAAATTTAATGTTTGTTTAACTGGAAGGTGGTTATAGAAACCGTAAATCAATCCCGCCATAAAACAATCACCACTACCCACTTTGTCTAAAATCTCATCTGAAACATACTCTTCAGATACTGTGAGTTGATTTTCATTATATATTGCGGTATAATACCGGATGCCTTTACCATGATCAAACCTGAATGTGTTGGCTACAGCTTTACAGGCTGGGAATAAATTCAGGATTTCTTGAGAAGTCGCTGTTGCTTGCGCTAAAAGCGTGTCTTTGGCATAACCCTCTGCTTGTTTTAGGTCTTCATGAAGCGCCGTTCCCAACATTTTATTGGCTGCCCATACATTGCCCATAATCAAAGTGCAGTATCTGGCCAACTGAGGTAGAATGTCGATTGGCTCTTTACCGTATTTCCAAAGTTTTGCACGATAATTCAGATCTAAAGAAATAACAATATTCTTTTTGCTGGCTACTTTCAGGGCTTCTAAACATACGTCAGCAATTGATTGGTTGATTGCCGGGCAAATTGCACTAAAGTGGAACCAGGTTACACCATCAAAAACCTTTTCCCAGTCAATTTGACCAACTTTTAAATCGGCATATGCCGAATTTGCGCGGTCATAAATTACACCAGCATTCTTTAGGTCTTTTCCTTTTGGAAGATAATATAATCCCAAACGTTCACCATGGAAAACCATTGGCGAGGTATCTACATTTTTAGCATTCAGATGGTCGATAATTTCCCTGGTTACAGAATTATCGGGTACAGCCGACAGGTAAGCAGAGGGAACGTTCCAAAGTGCTAATGCAGTTGCTACATTGAGTTCAGCTCCACCAACATAGAAAGGAAGTTTATTTTCTTTTAACCATTGCCCATCCATGTCGGGGCAAATGCGCAAAAGTATTTCTCCAAAACTTAAAACTTTTTCTCCTTTTTTTGATAAGGAGGCTATTTGGTCACTCATTTTTTTGTTCAGTCGGCTTAATTATGCAGTTTATCTCAACTGTAGTAAAAAGTAAGGAAAACGATTGAAACGATCTGATTCTAACATTTTCCTTCCTTAAGCCTTATTTTGGTTAAAATTTAAAGTAATTCTTGGCGTTAAAGTACGAAATATCTTGCACTATTTTGCCAACCCACTCCAGGTCGTTCGGGATTTCGCCATTCTCTATATCTTCTCCAAACAGGTTACAAACGATCCTTCTAAAATACTCATGACGAGGGAAAGAAAGGAAACTGCGGGAATCAGTTAGCATACCCACCAATCGGCTTAATAAACCCATATTAGACAGGGCATTCAGCTGTTTGATCATACCATCTTTCTGATCTAAAAACCACCAGGCAGATCCAAATTGAACTTTTCCCGCAACTGAACCATCATTAAAGTTTCCGATCATGGTTGCGATCAATTCATTATCTGCCGGATTAAGATTGTACAAAATGGTCTTAGCCAGTTTATCCTGATTATCTAACCGATTTAAGAATTTGGATAACATTCTGGCCTGACTAAAGTCGCCGATCGAATCCCAACCTGTATCTGGCCCTAACTGACGTAACATTCTGGCATTGTTATTTCGCAAAGCACCCAGGTGATATTGTTGAACCCAACCTTTTTCATGATCCCACTCTGCAAAATAAACCAGCATAGCAGATTTGAATTTGAGGTTTTCTTCATATGAAATGCCTTGTTTGCCGCGGATTTTACCAAAAATTGAAATAATTTCCTGATCGGTATAGTCTTCGGCATAAATTTGTTCTAAACCATGATCTGAAACCGAACAACCATTCGCTGCGAAGTAATCGTGACGGCTTTTTAAAGCATCGATATAGTCCTGGAAAGTGCTGATGGTTTTATTTGCCACACTTTCTAATTTATTGATATAATCATTTAAACCTTCAATATCATCACTGTTCATTGCCTTATCCGGGCGGAATGCCGGTAGCATTTTGAGTTTAACGCCTTCATCAGCAAGTTGTTGATGGAAATTTAAACTGTCTAAAGGATCATCTGTAGTACACACGGCTTCTACATTCATTTTTGCCAACAAACCACGAACAGAATATTCTGGCGTTTGAAGTTTCGCTGAACATTCATCATAAATCTTTTGTGCAGTTTTGCCCGAAAGGATATCGGTGATGCCAAAATAACGCTGTAACTCTAAATGAGTCCAGTGATATAAAGGGTTACGTAAAGTAAATGGAACCGTTTCAGCCCATTTTTCGAATTTCTCATAATCAGAGCCTGCACCAGTAATGAATTGCTCATTAACGCCATTTGCACGCATTGCTCTCCATTTATAATGGTCGCCGGCAAGCCAAACCTGACTGATGTTTTCAAATTGGGTGTTATTCGCAATCTGCTCCGGAATAAGGTGATTGTGGTAATCAATAATCGGCAGTGATTTTGCAAAATTGTGGTACAGGTGCTCAGCTGTTTTGCTCTGCAAGAGAAAATTTTCGTCTAAAAAAGATTTCATACGATGATGAGGATGTGAGATATGACTTGGTTTAGCATCATATCTGGTTAATATTTTATTTTGTTAACAGAGGACTGTGTGTCACAGTCCTCCAATTGATTTACAGACTCAGGACTCCAGACTAAAGACTAACCCCTCTTTTCCAGGGGATAAAATCGTCTTGATTTAGCAGAACTGCTTTAGGGATTACTTCTCCACTTGCAGCCTTAATGCAATATTCTAAAATATCTTCACCCATTTGTTCGATTGTTTTTTCACCTTCAATCACTGGTCCGCAGTTGATGTCGATGATATCGCCCATGCGCTTGGTTAAGGCATTATTCGTGGCTACTTTAATGGTCGGGCAAACGGGATTTCCGGTAGGCGTACCTAAACCTGTTGTAAAGAGAATTAGGGTTGCTCCCGAAGCGGCCTTACCTGTTGTGGCTTCCACATCATTCCCGGGAGTACATACCAGGTTTAACCCCTTTTTAGTAGCAGGCTCAGTATAGTCTAATACATCTTCTACAGGTGATGTTCCACCTTTTTTGGCGGCTCCAGTACTTTTAATGGCATCGGTAATTAAGCCATCTTTAATGTTTCCCGGAGAAGGATTCATGTAAAAACCTGATCCTGCATTTTCAGCTGCATTGCTGTAGGCCGTCATTAACTGAATAAACTTACGTGCCGCAGTTTCATCTTTAGTCCGGTCAATTAATTGTTGCTCGGCCCCACATAATTCTGGGAATTCCGCTAATAATACCGTTCCGCCTAAAGCTACCAGTAAATCTGAAGTATAGCCAACAGCAGGATTTGCACTAATGCCGCTAAAGCCATCACTACCACCACATTTTACGCCCAACACCAATTTGCTGAGTGGGGCAGGTTGGCGTTCAATTTTATTAATTTCCGTTAAGCCAATAAATGTTTTTCTAATGGCTTCTTTAATCAGTTGTTCTTCGCTTTGCGATTGTTGTTGTTCGAAAATGAATAAAGGTTTGTCGAAATTCGGACTGCGGTGTTTCAAATCTTCCATGAAATCGTGTACCTGTAAGTTCTGACAACCTAAACTTAATACTGTAACACCCGCAACATTCGGATGATCAGCATATGCCGCCAAAAGCTTACTTAAAACTGCCGCATCCTGACGTGTTCCACCGCATCCACCCTGGTGATTTAAGAACTTAATGCCATCTACGTTTTTAAAGATACGATTGGCCGCAGGGTTAGCCTGGGCAATTGAGCTGGCATCTGCATCTTCTAAGTTTTCACCATGCTTGTAGGCTTCAACTAAATGATGGGCATAAGTTTTATATTTATCGGTTACGGCATAACCCAATTCATTGTGTAAAGCTTCTCTGATTACATCGAGGTTTCGGTTTTCGCAGAATACCGTAGGGATAAATAACCAGTAGTTGGCGGTACCTACACGGCCATCGTTGCGGATGTAACCATTAAAAGTACGGCCTTCAAATTTAGAAACATCCGGGGCATGCCATTCATAATGGTATGGGCGAAATTCATAAGCCTCAGAAGCATGTTTCGTATTTTCGGTATCCATTAAACCACCTTTAGGGATAAAATGCTGTGCTTTACCCACTAAAACACCATACATGATAATCGGATCACCAACATTCATATCCTGCATAAAGAATTTGTGCTTGGCATGGATGTTATCTGTTAACACGTATTCATGTCCATCATAGATTACGGTTTCTCCCTTAGTTAAATCCTGTAAGGCAACTAAAACATTATCGTTTGGATGGATTTTTAAAATTCTAGTAATCATTTTAAGCTGTTCTTTCTGAATGCAAGTTACTTAAAGTTTCTTTTGCACCCTTTTTTTGTAATAATTCTACGTATGATTTTACCGCGGCATTAAATCCAGGGTAATTATTCAGGTTTTTATCCCAAAGTCGTCTGTCACCCAGGGTTTGGTCAACAACTGTTTCAGGGTTTTTCCAATACTGGTGTAAGATTTCTGCAAACTCGTCATCTACAGGATAAGTTTTTCCATTAGCGCTAGCAGTATAAACCGCTCCTTCTTTATTTACATTCATAAAAACGATATATGCAGCAACACCCAACGCGGTTAGTTGCGGCACCTCATTTTTTAAAGCATAGTATTTTCTAATCAAAGGAGTGTTGCGCATCTGTAGTTTCGAAGTATAGTTGAGCGTAATGGCTTTCCATTGGTGCTCCAGAGATGGATTGCTGAATCGGTCAACAACGCTGTTTGCAAAATTGATGGCCTCATCGTAAGTAATCGCATCGTTAACAACTGCAGGAGCAATCTCCTCTTTCATCAATTTTAAAACATGATTGGCAAAGGTTTCATCTGCCATGGCTTCTTTAACAGTATTGAATCCTGCTAAAATGGCTAAACCGCAAGTGATAGTATGTGTTCCATTTAACAATCTAAGTTTCAATTCCTTAAATTTATCTATAGATGGAACAATAAAAATGCCTTTATCTGCGTTTGCAAAGGATAAAATTTCTTTAACTTTCTCACTTGATGATTCTATAGCCCAAAGTCTGAAAGGTTCTGCCATGATCATTAATTCATCGGCATAGCCCAATTCTGCTTCAATTTGTTTTTGCTCTGCTTCCGGCAACTTTCCCGGAACGATCCGATCTACCAGTGTTTTGCAAAAATGATTAGCCGTTTTCAACCATTGCTCAAAATCCCAGCCCAGCTTGTTTTGAATGGCAAGGTCTAATAATATATCTTTTAATTTATCTGCGTTATCGCTGATTAATTCAGTCGGAACAATCACCATTCCGCTTTCGGCAGATCCATTAAAGGCTTTATATCTTTCATGTAAGAAGGCCAAAAGCTTGCCTGGGTAAGATTGCGGAGGGGTGTCAGTAATTTTATCTTCACTTTTAACAATCCCAACTTCAGTGGTGTTAGAGATAACAATCTGCATTTCAGGTTGATGTGCGGCTTTTAAAATTTCTGCCCAATCTTGCGAAGCAGATAATACCCTGCTTATTGAAGAGTTGATGCTGTTTTCTTCTACATTCACTCCATCTTCAATCCCTTTTACACATAGAGTGTAGAGGTTGTCTTGTTTTGAAAAAGCGTCAGCACCACCTTTTGAAGTAGATTTTACCACGAGGATACGTCCGTTAAAAATTCCTTTTTGATTGGCTTTATCAATGAAATAATCTGGTAAACCCCGTAATAACACACCTGTACCAAATTGGATTACTTTTTCAGGTAAAGCAAGAATTTCAGCAGTTGGTTTTGTAACCTTCTCGCTGCTGATGTTTTTTAAGTTTTCTTCGTTTAAAATCATGTTAGTGTTGTTTAGTCACTTCATCCCATTTGGGATGGTGATTTATGTTTTATAATCATTGCACGTAAACAATGTGCTTATCCTTTTCTCTTTTTGTAATTATTTTTGGCCATTTGAGGCTAGCCATTTTGGATATTCCTTTTCAATTATTTTCTGCCCCCAGTTACCATACCAGGCATAACCGCTTCTTCTTTCCGGACTTAACTCTTCAAGCTTGGTTTTGATGGTGTTATCTCTGTCGCCGAAAATAGGGGTGTTTTTCTCTATATCGTAAAAACGGGCCCAGGCCATACTGGTGTTATCCGCAACCAAAGCCGCCACCTTTCCTTTTTCTCTGTCAAAACGGTAACCCGCAATTTTGTAGGTATCAAACCATTTTACTGCAGCGGTAATAGCATTTTTCACTTCAGGAGAAGGCTCTTTAATTCCCATCAGAAAGCGCACAATGCCAGCTGATTCGCTTGTACTTAAAGATGCAGGTTCAAAGGCTCTGGCTTTTGCCGGAAGCATGGAGTCTTTATCATATTGCGCTGCCCAAATAGTGAGTATTCCTTTTTGCTTTACCTGTGTTTTCAGGATACAATCTATGCCTTTTGCAACTGCTTTCTCTGCTTTGGGGATATAGTCTGGGTTCACCACCTCGAAATCATTCTTTTTCGTTGCAATATTTTGAAGGATATTGAGCACATTGATCATCGCATCATCGTTGTAAGTAATTTCCGCGCGATATAAAGACTTATCAGGGTAATACTGCGGCCATCCTCCATTCGGATATTGTGCTGCTAATATGAAATCTAAACCTTTTTCTACTGCCTTAAGGTAATTCTTGTTTTGAGTTTTTTTATAAGCTGTAACCAGATAATTAATTTCCCGGCTTGTAGCTTTATTATCAAAAGTGGCATGAAGATCTTTCGTCGCTTTCACTTTAGCCAGCAGCTCAGGGGTTAGCGTTGCTCCATAGTTCACCACACTTTTATCTTCTAATTGCTTAGGCCATCCGCCATTTCCCAATTGATAAACCAGCATTTTCTCTGCGGTAGAATCTGTTGGCTGCTGAGCATAACAAGATGCGATTAAACTGCAGCAAATTATAGTGAATAATGTTTTGATCCTCATGGTGTTATTTCTTAGCAGGTGCTTGTTTAATCAGCCAGTTCACTAAATCGTTGGTGGCTTTAAAGTTTTCAAAATCAGCAGGTAATTTTCTGCCATCTATATACTCATTATAAAACCAGGGGTCGCCCACAGCGAAAACGGTTCCTTTACCATACTTTGCCGTTGCGATAATGACATCGCCATTATCAGTTAAAGCAGCAGCAGCAGGTGTTTTAGCTACTATAGTAGAAATCTCTTTAATGTAAACTTTTTTGGCAGTTTTGAAGATGGTATTTCCAGCAGGGATTTTAATTGCACCTTGCTCAAAATTAGCTCCCTGCACTTTGTTTCGGCTATCTTCGTTGAAATGAATGCCGAAAATTTCAGGCAGTACATTGAATTTTGAAATTTCGCAATTCCCCGCATCATTTAGTAGCAATACCAGTACTCCTCCGGCTTTAACCCACTCGGCCACCTGTTTGGCGTGTGCAGCATTCATAAAGTTCGGATTAGCGGTTTCTTTTTCCGTATCCGGATCAACAATGATGTATATGTTACTTCCCTTTAAATTAGCAGCTGTAGGTGCGGATTTAAGCGTTGAAGTTTTAACCCCGGCATCATTAAAAATCTTGCCGAATAGCGAAAATCCATTGTTATCGTCCTCTTCCCATACATAATGGAAAGGAATTTTATCTCCTGCAGGGCCAGTCATGTACTCATTGTTGAAGAAATTATCAACAGTTACCGTTAATCCCTTACCTGTTTTAGGTAAAGCCGCAATTTCCATTTCAGCAGCAGCGCAGATAAATGAACCTACACCTTTCGGGTCATTGGTAATTACTTTTTCACTCATGTAATATTCAAAACTGCCATCACGATATTTAGGTTTACCTCCCAAACCCGAAACAGAAACTGTTTTGGTAAGGTTAATGCGGTCTGTACCTGCTGATTCAACAAATTCTTTCTTTAAACCAGCAAAACCTTTTTTCGCTGCTACCATAAAACTTGGTGACAGGTAACCTTTGCGCACGCCTTTGGCCAATCCATAAACAAACATGCTCGAAGCCGAGCTTTCTAAATAGTTTCCTTTTCTTGCAGGCATGTCCATGATATCAAACCAAACACCTGATTTCGGATCCTGATATTTTACGGTTACAGTTGCTGTACGATTTAAAATGGCAATTAATTCTGCTCTTTTAGGATGATTTGCAGGGAAATTATCCAGCACATCTACCAATGCCATGATGTACCAACCCATTGCCCTACCCCAGAAATTAGGAGATTGCCCGGTTGTTTTATTTGCCCACCTCTCTGCTCTGCTTTCATCGTAACCATGATAAAGTAAACCCGTTTTAGGATCACGCGATACCTTTTCCATCAGGATAAACTGCTTGGCGATGTCGTCAAAGGCTTCATCCTTCTTCATCAGTTTGGCATATTCAGCATAAAACGGTTCTCCCATATAAAGGCCATCTAACCACATTTGGTTGGGGTAGATTTTTTTATGCCAAAAACCGCCTGCTTTAGTTCGGGGCTGGTTTTGTAACTGATTATATAATTTAGTAGCTGCAGTTAAATACTTGGCCTGCCCCGTAACTTTATATAACAGCAACAGCGAACGCCCGTTTTTAACATTGTCGATATTGAAGTCTTCAGGTTTGTACGTTCTGATGTTACCTTCTTTATCTACATAGGTATCCATTGCATTTTGGATGTACTTAAAATACTTTCCATCGCCGGTATTTCGCCAAACAACAGCTGCTCCTTCCAGCACAACGCCCATGTCGTAAGTCCATTTCGGGCCTTTCGCATCTTTAAGTGCTGTGGTATCCTGAAACAAGGTTTCCATTGCTGTTAGGGTTAACTGCTCCGAAAGTTTTTTTTGAGCAAATCCGCTTTGGGATAAAATGGTTAAACCAATTGCTGCTGCTGTTGTATATAGGAATGATCTCTTCATGGTTATTATTTTGAAATCTCTAATGCATTTTTAATTACACCTTCACCAAAATTGCTTGCTTTCTTAGCCCTTGAGGTATCGGTGCCTGAAATTTTTACGCCCTTTGTTTTCTCGCCGTTGATATCAAACAATAGTTCTGCTCCGGTTTTATATTGAAGGTTACTGATCGTAACATTTGTACCATTCTGGATATGCACGATCGGATTGGTGTCGGCTGTGATTACATTTACATTCTTCAATGAAATGCCCGACGCTTCTATAATTTCAATTCCTTTTTTAGATTGAATGGTAACGTTTTCTAAACTGATGTTCTTGATGTTCATTTCAGGTAATCCTCTAAAAAAGATCGCTTTTTCAGCCCCGTTGGCTACCACATCTTTGATAACAAAATTTCTGAACTGAGGAGTAGCCTCGGTAACCGGAACTGTAATCGTTTTAATTGCTTCACGTTTTTCACCAGCCAAAGGAACCGGATCAACAGCGGCATAGTACATGTCAAATAAAATGGCTTCACCAGGAATATCAATCATGTTAATGTTGTTGATATAGATATTTTCTACAATACCCCCACGGCCACGGGTGGTTTTGAAGCGTAAGCCAATATCAGTACCGATAAAAGAGCAATCATAAACCCAGATATTTTTTGCACCACCACTCATTTCGCTGCCGATAACAAATCCACCATGTGCATGGTAAACAACATTATTTCTAACGATTACATTTTCTGTTGGAACTCCACGTTTACGGCCTGCTTCATCTCGGCCGGATTTAATACAAATCCCATCATCACCCACATCAAAGGTGCTGCCCTCTATTAACACATTTTTACAGGATTCGATATCTACACCATCACCATTTTGTGCAAACCATGGGTTTTTTACCTGAAGGTTTCTCAAAGTTAAATCCTGACAAAGCAGGGGGTGAAGATTCCAGGCAGGTGAGTTTTGAAAAGTCACACCCTCTAAAAGAATTTTTTTGCAGTTGGTTAAAACCAATAAGTTTGGCCGAAGGAAATCTTTTATGTCTTCATAATCTGCAGCTGTTTTGCCAGGTTCAATTACTCCCGCATTCTTAGTATTAGAACCTTTAACCGTTTTTGCCGACGGATACCACATTTTACCATCTGCCCTTACCACTCCGCCAGAAGCTACCAGCTTGTTCCATTGGGTTTCGGTAAGCTTATCTCGCTTTACCATTCTCCAGGCTCCACCATTTCCATCT
The DNA here is from genome assembly GCF_965279535.1 of Pedobacter sp. Classification (NCBI taxonomy): domain Bacteria; kingdom Pseudomonadati; phylum Bacteroidota; class Sphingobacteriia; order Sphingobacteriales; family Sphingobacteriaceae; genus Pedobacter; species Pedobacter sp. Next base: position 2,756,840 of record NZ_OZ257244.1, on the reverse strand, counting down.
ATAATTCCGCTTCCCGTAATGGCAATATTTTCCAGGTTAACACCTGATAATGGACTTTGGTTTCTCCAGGCCGGTTGACCTTCCCAATTGCCTTCAACAAGTTTATACTGGTTAAAATCTGCAGTAAACTGAAGAATAGCATCTCTTTTTAAATGAAGATTTACGTTACTTTTTAGTTCAATAGGACCTGTAAGCCATAATCCCGAAGGAATTAAAACTACTCCACCCCCTTTTTGACTTACTGCTGCAATGGTTTTGTTAATGGATTGGGTATTTAAAAAAACACCATCACCTTTTGCTCCATAGCTTGTAATGCTGGTTGTATCATTTTTAAACTTAACCTGCTGAATGACTGGTAAACTTTGGTTTTGAGCCACAGCTGCGGTAGTTGATAATAAAATCAACCCGGTTAGAGCTGTTTTAATATGGCTTAAACCCTTTGGGAATTGTTTCATTGGTTGCGCTGTTAAATTATATTTGGTTATCGTAATAACAAGTGTACGGCCTTTGAAGGTAAAACAGAAGAGAAATCTATGCAATCGTTGCCAAAGAAATAGATGTTTTCTGTCGATTTATTTAGATTAAATCATTGATAATGAATAGTTTAATTGTTTATTTGGTCTCTGGATTCCATCCACGGAAAACGTTTTCCAAAATATAGGCCTGGTATTCAGCTTTAGTGAGTTGATGCGACCAGTTTACACGGTTGTTGGGTTTTGCACCCTTACCTGTATTCCTGTATTCAGCGTAATAGGCAGTTTTTTCATTGCTTTCTTTTCCCCAATTGTGCCATCCTTCCGGTCTGATTAAATCAGGCAATTCACAGTTAAGGTATGCAACCTTTGCATAGGGCCTCCAGGGTCTGCCCAGATAAAAACTATTTGCTGCGGCGTCCCCTATAATCTTGCATTTATTGAACACATATCCATACCTTGTGGTATCAGCTGTTGAGGCAGCCGTAATATAACCTGTCTTTTTGCAGAATATGTTGCATTGCTCAAACCAGGCAGTAGAAGCTCCAAATATAAAATCTACAGTACCTTCTATATAGCAGTTCTTGTAATATTGACGATTATTCGCCCCGTAAGTATAGAGTGTATCCTGAAAACCTAAAAACCTGCAGTTGATAAATACAAGCTTGTCTCCACCGGCCCAAACTGCAACCGCTTGTCCTACCGGACCGGCAGAATTTTCGAAAGTGAGGTTTTCAGCCGAAAACCCTTCGCCATAAATGTAAAAACTGGAAGAACCGGAAGTGCCTTTTTCTTCACCAAAGGCATTCTTTTTTTGTGCATAATCATCATAAGTAAGAATCGTTTCATTCAAGCTTTCCCCTATTAGCCTCACCTGTTGTTTAGAAGCAGCTAAAACCAATTTCTCTTTATAAATACCTTTTTTGATGAATATGATGGTTTCCTTTTTCCTGAAATCGGGAACAGCATTTATCGCCTCCTGCACCGTTTTAAAATTCCCGCTACCATCTGCAGCCACAATAAAATCAGGTTTAACCTCTATGGCATTTACAGATAGGCATAGGCTGGTAAAAATGAGCAAGAATAAGGTTTTCATCTGCGATTCGGTTAGAAATAAAAAAATAGGCCACGTAATGGGTATTTGTCCAAGCGCAGCCGTATTCTAAAACTAAATATATATGACAAACAATTTTAATCAATATTTATGATGAAAGATAAGCTTGTTGCCGATAAAAAACCGCAAACGATGACGGGAACGATTGCATAATCTTTTGTTGTGTTCCAGCGAAAAAAGAATTAATCTTGTCTATAACCAAATATGTGGCGATCAGGTTCGCCTCCTAGATACGCAATGAAAAAAATTATTTATGCCTCATTAAGCTACTGTATTTTTACGCTTTCCGCTTTTGCTCAGCAAACGGTTTCCGATAATTATGTTTCTAAAGTTTGGGTGGCAGATCAGGGAAATGGAATGTATAAAAATCCGGTTATTAATGCAGATTATTCTGATCCGGATGCTATTCGGGTAGGAGAAGATTTTTACCTTATTGCTTCTAGTTTTGATGCTGTGCCAGGCTTGCCCATTCTGCATTCAAAAGATTTGGTGAACTGGAAAATCATTGGTCATGCCTTAAAAAGGCAACCACCTTTTGAACATTTTGAAAAAACACAACATGGCAATGGGGTTTGGGCACCCTCCCTGCGCTATAGAAATGGCGAGTTTTATATTTATTATCCCGATCCGGATTTCGGCATTTACCTCACCAAGGCAAAAAGCATCACTGGTGAATGGTCAAACCCCGAGCTCGTAATAGCCGGAAAAGGTTTAATAGATCCTTGTCCGTTTTGGGATGAAGATAATAAAGCATATTTGGCTTATGCATATGCGGGAAGCAGGGCTGGGATTAAAAGTGTTTTGGCTGTAATGCCACTTAACGGTGCTGGCACAAAAGCTACAGAGACAGGAAGAATTGTATACGATGGCCATGAGTTAGACCCCACCATTGAGGGACCTAAAGTTTACAAAAGAAATGGATATTATTATTTGTTCGCCCCTGCTGGAGGAGTTTCAACAGGTTGGCAGTTAATATTAAGAAGTAAAAATATTTATGGCCCTTACGAAAGGAAAGTAGTCATGGATGAAGGTAAATCGGGAATAAATGGGCCACATCAGGGCGCCTGGGTTAATACCGCTACCGGAGAGGATTGGTTTTTACATTTTCAGGATAAAGATGCTTATGGAAGAGTAGTGCATTTGCAACCCATGAAATGGGTAAATGACTGGCCGGTTATCGGAATTGATAAGGATGGAGATGGTACAGGTGAACCCCTGCTGACTTATAGGAAGCCCCGCGTAGGAAAAACTTATCCAATCATAACACCTGTTGAAAGTGATGAATTTCTCGGCTCAAAGTTAGGTTTGCAATGGCAATGGCAAGCTAACCCTCAGCCTACATGGCTTTTTACTGATGCTGCAAGGGGTGTATTAAAATTGTATACAGCTAAAATTCCGGATGAAGCTAAAAATTTATGGGATGTTCCGAATTTACTGATGCAGAAATTCCCTGCAGATGAATTTATGGCAACTACAAAAGTGACTTTTAAACCCAATCTGAAACTCGAAAATGAGCAAACAGGCTTGGTTGTGATGGGAAGAAGTTATGCTCAGATAAGCCTGAAAAGTAAAAAAGACGGCATATATGTTGTTTACGGAGTTTGTCAGGGCGCAGACAAAGGCAAAACAGAGAACTTAAAGGAAGTTGCAAAATTAAAGTCGTCAACGGCTTATTTTCGGGTTAAAGTATCCAGTGGAGCCAAATGTCAATTTGCCTATAGCGAAGATGGAACTAACTTTCAGAACGTAGGCGAACAATTCCAGGCCACAGCGGGGCAGTGGATCGGTGCCAAAATAGGATTGTTTGCTATTCGTGATACACAAACCAATGATTCTGGCCTTGCAGAATACGATTGGTTTCATATTCAGAAATAGGGGTGTTAAGTAACCGCAAAGTTTTAAGCGCGAAAGGTTTTTTACTTTGCGGTTAATCTATAACAGCTTATCCTACAATTGTTTTAGAGGTGATGGCAATTCTGTTCCAGGCATTGATGGTTACAATAGCCATAATAATTTGTGCAAGTTCATTTTCATTGAAAAAACCAGCCGCTTTCTGATAAGTTGCGTCAGAAACATGATTGGTAATTAAGGTTACTTCTTCAGTTAATGCAATAACTGCCTGTTCTTTTTCTGTAAATAAATTGGTTTCCCTCCAGGCGCTTAACAGGTATAAACGTTGCTCGGTTTCTCCTATTTTACGCGCATCTGCCGAATGCATATTTAAACAAAAGGCACAACCATTAATTTGTGAAGCACGCATTTTGATCAGTTCCAATAAAATTGGATCAACTTTACTGGTAGATAAATATTTTTCTAAACCGAACATGGCTTGATAAGCTGCTGGTTCTACTTTTTGGATGTTTATTCTGCTTTCCATTTTTATGTTTTTTGATTACGATGTAAAGTTCAGCATCATGCTGCTTAAAAAACTTAAACTAGATTAAGAAATCAAATGTTACGTTTTAATTAGATAGCGCAAACAGCCCGGCACCTTGTTAACCACAGAAAACCAGGAATAATAAGAAGGAGTGTGTAATTCAGGCGGATAGTTTAAATTCCGCAATGCACAAAGGCAATCTTTACACCATAAACTATAATTTTGATCTTTTTGCAGAGAGTGTTGATCCTACAGAGGCAATAATCACAGCTGCAATGGCTAAACATTCTTTAAATGACAGGTATTCTTGAAGAAAAATTAATCCGCAAATTGCGGCAACCGCAGGTTCAAGGCTCATGAGGATACTAAATGTTCGGGATGGGATGTGCTTTAGCGCCTTCATTTCCAGTGTAAAAGGAATGGCGCTGGAAAGTAATGCAAGCGCAGTTCCCATAGCCAGATATTTTGGATTCAGGTTCCCAATTTTGCTGCTGAGCAAACCAAATGGCAGAATCAAAAGTGTAGCAAAAAGCATCCCTACAGCAACAGCGTCTCCACCCTTCATTATTTTAGAAGTTTTCCCTCCCAGAATAATGTAAGCCGACCAGAAACCCCCTGCAAGAAGCGCAAAAAGCACGCCCAATAAATCAATCCCATTATTGGCCCAGGGGGCTATTAAGGCTATACCCACTGCGGCTAAAAATGCCCATAAAAAATCAATAACTTGCTTGGAACCAACAATGGCTAATAATAAAGGGCCAACAAACTCAAGGGTTACACCTAAACCAATCGGAATTCTTTCTATCGCCAGGTAGAAAATAACATTCATGGCGCCTAATGAAAGACCATACGGAATGACAGATTTCCACTGTCTAGCCGTAATTTTGCTGACATTCGGGCGATAAGCAATCCATAAAATAATTGCAGAAATTCCTATTCTGAGCGTGGCTGTACCTGCAGCACCCAATGCCGGAAATAAAGTTTTGGCAATTGCAGCACCACACTGTACACTTAAAATGGACAGTAAAACTGCTGGTAAGGGTGGGATGTTAGATAGTCTGCTTTTCATTAACACTGCTCGTAAAAAGGCAAACTTACCACTTCATAACTAAACGGAGGGTTAAATGAGACAATAAAAAAGGGGAGAATCATGATTCTCCCCTTTCATACTAACAAAATAATTCTTGTTCGTCTCGGTCGGCAGTTGGAATTTTCTTTAAAAAATCGTCAAATGACGAGCCGATATTGTCTGAATATATGCCATAAGCATCGAGGATATAGCCAATGGTTTTTTCCTGATCTTCAACTAAATAAAGTACAGAATTATCTGCAGGATCAGAATCACCTTCAAAACGGTAAGTTTTTACAATGGTCAAATCTTCTGGTTTATATATCTTTCCCAACTGACTTTGCATTTTACCGTGGTCAGTCATCTTTAATTCGTTATCTTTTCCTTTCAGCCTCAATTTTTCCAAAATCTGGCTTAATGTATTCATTGCAATTGGCTGTTCCATAGTTTTAATGATTTTATATAACTAAAACACCTGGGTAATAAAATGGTTTTAGGTTGTATGATTAATTGTAAAACCAAATAATAATCAATGTGTTATTGAATTGAACTAAATTGTAATCACATGAAAAAATATTTCTTAACCTTAACCTTAGCCGTAGCAGGTTTTGCTTTGTTGAACGCCTGTTCTAAACCTGATAAAGAAGTGGCTACTGCAACCCTTACCGAAACTGCTGATAATACTAAAAGCATCGGAACAGTAAAGTTTTACGAATTGAATGATGGTAAAATACGCATGGATTTAGAACTGGATTATGCCGCCAGAGCGGATAGCAATGTAGCTGTTCACTTTCATGAGCACGGCGATTGTGGAAACATGGGTGAAAATACACACGGGCACTGGAACCCTACCAATGAGCAACATGGAAAATGGGGCTCAGGTGCTTACCACAGTGGGGATATAGGAAATGTTCATCTGGATGCAAAAGGAAAAGGTAAAGTTTCAGTTACCACTGATAGATGGACTACAAAAGATGGAGACGTTAAAAATATAATTGGCAGGGGGATTATTGTTCATGGTGGAACAGATGACTATAAAACTCAACCTACCGGAAACTCAGGCCCCAGGGTGGGGTGTGGAGTAATTGAGGCAATTAAATAGCGTTTAAATGAATAATCAGGCGGTCAAAATTTTGATCGCCTTTTTTTATGCAATCTAAATAGGTTTGTCATCATCAATAAAAAAACCTAAGACTTATGGCAACACTAAACGAAAAGCCGAACAGCAAGGCTGGTAAAGGCAGGAGCAGAAAAACAACACCCCGGGTAGATCTAACAGCAATGGTTGACCTCATGTTTTTACTCACCACTTTTTTTATGCTAACCACATATTTGTCTACCTCAAATGCCGCAGATATTGCTAAACCGGATGAAGGATCAACTATGGATTACCCGGCTTCAAGAACAATGACCATTCTATTGGGCAAAGATAACCAGGTTGTTTATTACCTGGGCCTGGCAGAAAAAGCAAACATGAAAACGACTTCTGTAGCTGAGCTACAAACTAAAATTAATGAATGTAAACAGCGGGTGGCTAAAATTCATCAGGGGAATATAAGTAAACACATGATCGTGATCATTAAACCTACTGCCACAGCTAAATTTAAGAACTTTGTTGATGTGGTGGATGAAATGAAAATTGGTAACATCAAATCTTACACAGTAGATGATGCCCATTTTCTAAATGAGGAAGAGGCGTTTTTAAGAGAGAAAGGATTATAGGTAAAATTGATATGGTTATGTGGTAATATAGATTTATCACATAACTATATTAGGATTAAATGGTTACCATTACCTTTTTAAACAGATCTTTAATTAAGTTGATTTCTGAAGCGTACTGTGTGTTTTTCCTGCATCCAAAATAGAGTGTATTTTTCAATTTTGGATTACCCTCCCAAATTACTTTAACTTTTCCTGCTTCAAGCTCAGTTTTGCAAAGAAAATCGGGAATTACGGCTAAACCATTTCCGCCAGACAAACAGCGAACAATGGAGTTTAGGTTTGGAACAATGTAGTTTGGCCTGAAGTCGGGATGTTTGTTGAAATTTATCTTCCAAAAACGAAGCAGGTGCTCCATGTCGCCCGTTGTTCCATACCATTTTTGTTGTTTAAGCCAATCTTCAATAGCAACAGAATCTCTTTTTTTGATCAATTGTTTAAAAATGCTGTCGTCTGTTTCTGCCCCACCAACCAATACAATTGTTTCTGATGAAAATGCTTCATGCTCAATATTGGGCGAGCTCCCTTTTTGTGGTGTAATAATTAAATCAAGCACACTTTTATCCAGCTGATCCAGCATTTCCGGATATTCGCCAAAGCGGATAATTACATTAAATGGTAGCGTAGAAATGTATTGCTCAAGCGTAATTTGAAAGGTTTCAAAGCACATGCCTACACTGATCGTTGGCGTATGTTTTTCTGTGCTTTTCTGAAAATGTTTTTCTGCTTCCTCTAATTTGGTTAATGGTCCGGTAATGAAATTAAATAATACTTTACCCTTTTCAGTAGGAATCATTTTTCGCCCTGTCCTGTCAAATAATTTATAACCCACATAACTTTCCAGGGAACTTAAATGCAAGCTTACACCCGGTTGGGAAATAAATAAACGATCTGCTGCACCTGTTAATGTTCCGGTTTTATAAATCGCTTGAAAAGTTCTGTACCATTCTAAATTTACCATAATTTAATATCATAATTCTGATACAAATGTATAAATTAACTTATTTTAATGATAGTTAAACTTGCGCTAATTTTGTGATGTCAAAAAAACATAATCGATATGACAAAGATTTTCATCATCAATGGAGGCCAGAAGTTTGGCCACTCAGGTGGCAGGTTTAATGAAACCATCGCCGCTGCAACAGCACAATTTTTCGAAAACGAGCCAGGTTTTGAAGTTAAAACAACAAATATCAATGATAAATACGATCCAAAGGCAGAGGTGGAAAAATATGTATGGGCAGATGTAATTATATACCATACCCCTGTTTGGTGGTTCCAGGTACCTCATGGGTTTAAGCAATATATTGATGTGGTATTTACTGAAGGGCATCAAAATGGTATTTATTTAAGCGATGGCCGTTCATCTGCCAACCCGAAAATTAATTATGGCACAGGAGGAATGCTTCATGGCAGAAAATATATGGTTACCTCTTCATGGAATGCACCTGAGGAAGCCTTTACTTTACCCAATGAGTTCTTCATGCAAACCAATGTAGATGATGGAGTTTTATTTGGGTTTCATCGGATGAATGCTTTTACAGGTATGAGCAGAATTGATGGCATCCATTTTCATGATGTGGAGAAAAATGCAGATATAGCCAGCGACCTGAAACGTTATGAAGCACATTTGAGGCAAAATTTTCTGCAGCAGGATTTAGCAGCTAGTGCATAATTAGCTTTTTTTAGCCCTGATTTTACTTAGAAATTCTGGTGTAAAGCCAAGATAAGAGGCAAGCATTTTCTGTGGAATACGTTGAACAAAACCAGGGTAAAGACTACTGAAATGAAGATAACGTTCTTCTGCGGTTTGACTGTAGAGATATTTTATCCGCATTTGAGAAGCCTGGTGAGCTTTTTGGAGTACCAATCTGAAATACCTTTCCAGCTTAGGAATTTTCGCGAAGATTTCTTCCTGTAAATGGTGTTCAATCGCAATAACTTCAGTGTTTTCGACTGCCTGGATAAAAAATTGTGATGCTTGCTGAAATTGATAACTGGTGTGATCGGTAATCCACCAGTTTTCGATGGCGAATTGTATGGTTTGTTCGGTTCCTTTAATGTCGATGAAAAATAACCTTAGGCACCCATTCACTACAAAATAATTCATTCTGCAAATTTGCCCTTGCTCCAGCAAATAAGCTTTCTTCTTTATAGAAACAGGTTTAAGCAAGTGAGAAAGCATTAATTCTTCATCCTCGCTTAAAACTGTAAATCTTTTGATATGGTCAAATAGTGCGCTGTACATATATACAATTATCGAATAATTAGTATCAAGAAGCAAGTAAACCCCAGCAGCAACGCGTTATGAGATCTGATATTTTAAAATATTTAGTAATTAGTCGTTAGTAGTTAGACATTGTGCTTAGTCGTGCCATCGCTATCTTGATACTTGATACTAACATCTTGGTACTAACTACTCCATACTACTTTTACAACAAAAATGCCTTCAGTTGTGATTTGCCGTATTCGCCCCAATCTTTCATGGCTTCGAGTAATATTTTATATAGGCCTTTATTGTCTGTCGGTTTGCCTTTAGTTGGCGGAAGCAAATCTTTATCCGGAATTGCTACTTCTGTAACCTTAGTGGCGAACCAGGTGATATTTTCGTGCGGTAGAGCCAGGCCTAAAATCATCCCGGGCAAACCGGTGAAAGATTCGGGGCCGCCAGACACTGCAATTTGATTGGTATAATACGCCACCACATAAATTGAATCCATAATCAATGCATTGGCTCTCCTGCATTCGTAACCGGCAATATCCCGGGTTTCATCGGTTATCTTCCAATTTATTTTTCTTACACTGTCTTTCACCAGGTAATTTTCTTCATAAATGCTTTTTTGCGTAATGCTCGTCTGACTATCGAAATCGGTAACTATGGTGTTTTTTAAATCTGCCAGTACATCACTCGCGAACCAGCTATTATTCATGGTTTCATTTACTGCAGGCCAGTTGTATACACTTTTTGATTTGGTAAAACTGAGGGTGCTTTTTGCTGTTTTAAACTGAGGATTGTTCTTCTTGTACTGATCAAATGCCTGTTGAACATAAGACTCATCCCGATCTTTAATTTTCTTTTTGATGATGGCGTACATGTTCGATTTTTTTTCGAATTCAATTACCCCATTTTCTACAAAATGAGCGTTTTGGGCAAGGAGGTTCATATTAGTCAAAAGAGCGACTAACATTATAAGATATTTGAGTATTTTTTTCATGATCGTTAATTTTGTTTTGGAGCACCTCCACCCATTTTATTGAAATCCCAGATTACGGATAGCAGGAAGTACCGGCGGATGGTAGTATAACTGCTTTGACTAATATTCCCATTATAGGCAGAGCGGTTAAAGCCCACATTCTGGTTTAATAAGTCGCGGCCAGAAACTGAGATTTTTAAATTTTCACTCTTGAAAAACTTTTTGTTTAATGCCGCATTCCAGAGAAAACGCTCAAAATTTTCATTAAAAGCCTGTGTTTTTCCATTGTATTGGTACTGGGCGTCGGTAGTAATTTCAAATTTTCCGGGCAGTTGAACGGATCCCTCTAAATATCCGCTTAAACCCCAGCCATTGCTATTAAGTGATTGCTGTATAGATGCTGTAGTTACGTTGTAACTCGGGCCAAAATTACCGTAAAAGCTATACTTTTTTTCTTTGTATTTGTTAAAATCAATCCCGGCGCTGTATACATAGTTTTGTGTTTTATTCAATACCTGATTAATATAATTGTAAGATGAATTTCCACTGAAATTGAGGTTGAGTCCCAGATTCATGTCAAGGGGTTTAATTTTTCTGCCTATGCTACCATAGAAATAATAATTAGAAGGCATCTTGTCGCTGAGGTTGATCGATTGATAAGTGCTTTTTCCCGTTGCATCGGTAGTAACATTACTCATGATCGGGTTAGCAGTAAAGCTATAAGACGCATTGAGCCAAATGGATTGGTTGGTTAACACCTTATAAGAATTGTAATTGGCATTGAAGCTACTTCTGAAAGATGGCCTTAAGTTTGGATTACCTTCAAATACGTTTAATGGATCTGTATTTACCCTGATAGGTTGAATTTGATCTAAAGATGGTTGACTGGTATTGCCATTGTAGCTCAACCTAAATGATTTTTGCTGGCTGAAACGATATTGGTAGGAAGCCTGTGGCATGTAATTCACAAAATTTCTGTTGAATGTTCTATTGCGAAATACATCCATTTGTTTGAAATTTACACCGCTAAATTTAGAACCAAAGTTGATAACCGTTTTACCTTTTTTATAGTTGAAAATAGCTCCAGCCTGATTGATTACTTGATCCAGCTCATAATTGTTGCTGAATACAGTGTCCAATACATCATATGCATCGCCAGCCAGCTTATTATATGATCTTCTGTCAGATTTTCCATTTATCAGGCTCAATCCGTAATTAACAATAACAGAAAAACTTTCACTAAAAGGCTCTGTATAAACCAAATTGGATTTGAAAGCATTATTGGCGATCAGGTTTACCTTATACTGGTCGATGTTTCTGATACTATCCAATTGATCGTTAACATTAAAAAAACTATTAGTTGAATTAAGGTAACCTTCGGAAGTGTTTTTGTTGAAGGATTGATTGAGGTTAAGCGATAAAGTGCGACCTTTTTTTCTTAATCTCTTAGTAATAAAGGCATTTAAGTTAAACGCCTGATCATCGGCTTCATTACTTAATGTTCTTTTGGAAGTATTTAAGCGTGTAGCATCCTCACGGGTTGTCGTGGTAAAATAGTCGTCAAAAGTTGAGCTGTTTTTTAAAGATCCATCTATACTTACTTTCAGGGTAAGTGTCGTATCCAACTTGATTTCATAAGTAGCATCAAGTTTCTGTTTGAACATATCATTGTCGAACACCTGATCGGATATTCTGTTGTTAATTCCATTGGCCAGGGTGTTCTGACTAATGGTATTCCGGTTTCCGGTTACACCGATAGCGCCTACTTTATAATTGGTGTTTAACGATTCCTTGTCTTTGTTCCATTTACTATCAAAGTGCAGGCCACCTGTCCTCGAAACCGGAATACCCTGGCCACTGTATTGCCCGTCATAAGATTCGAAATCATCACCACCCATGCTAAAGTAAATTCCTCCATCGTCGCTGATTTGCATATTTCCCGAACCGCCATATTTATCCCGGTCGTCCCATCCTAAGCCAACTGTTCCGTTGTTCCCCAATATGCCGTAAGCAGAGAATTTTTTCTTACCCCAAAACTTATTAAACATGGCCTGTCCGGTATAAAAATCATCTGTACCATATCCGCCTTGAAGTTTTCCGAAATAACCGTTCTTTTTATCTTCTTTAAGTTTAATGTTTAATGTTTTGGTTTTTTCCCCGTCATCAATTCCGGTGAAACTGGCCTGATCGCTGGATTTATCGTACAGCTGTACCGATTCCACCATGTCTGCCCGGAGGTTTTTGGTTACCAATGTAGGATCATCTCCAAAAAATTCTTCCCCATCTACCAATACTTTAGGAACACTTTTTCCCTGTGCGGTAATTTTTCCGTCTTTATCTATTTGAAAACCTGGAAACTGTTTAATCAGGTCTTCCACTTTCGAGTTAGGCTCAATATTAAAAGCTTTAGGATCAAATTCGGTGGTGTCACCTTTGATCTTAATGGCATTCCGGTTTCCTGTAATAATTACATCGGCCAGGATTTTCGCCATTCCTGTTAAGTTGATCTTTCCATAATCAATGTCTTTTTTGGTAGAATCCAGTGTAAAATGATCCACAAAATCGGCATATTTAGGATAGGAAACGAGCAAAATATACTTGCCGTTTTTAATGTTGGTAAGTTCAAACTGACCCTGCTGTGTGGATCTGGTAAACTTAACCAGCGTAGAGTCTTTAGCATTTAAAATGGCAATGGATGTGCCAGATAATAAAGAGGTTGAGGCGGTGTCTATCGTTCGTCCTTTAATATTGTGCAGTGTTTGCGCTTTAACAAAACTGCTAAAAAGGAAAACAAAATACAACATTGGTAGAGTACGTTTCATGTAGATTTTTGTTTTGCGGATCTAATATAAACTAACTATTTAGTTATTTATTGTGCTTTAACCTTTTTTAACATTTTTTTTCAGTATCAAGATGTTAGTATCAAGATGTAGTATCAAGAGGTTAGTATCAGGTATCAAGACAGGATTTGAGAGCAAGGAGTAAAGAGCAAGGAACAAAGACTGGATGCTTAAAGGCCGATGTACTGGAAAAGTATCAAGATGCTAGTATCAAGACAGCGATGGCATGACTAGGCACAATGTCTAATTACTAATGAATAAGTACTATAAGAGTATCAAGATGTTAGTATCAAGTATCAAGACAGGGATGGCATGACTAGGCACAATGTCTAACTACTAACGACTAAGTACTAAGTACTTTCCTTCAGTTTTGGTGCGGAAAATTTTTTAGTATTAAGACAAATGCCGGATAAGCAAGATGTCTTAATACTAAAGACTAAGTGCTAATTACTTAATTTTAACCTACGGATTTGTAGACCAGGCGGCTACATCCTTCACGAAAATTCTTCTGTTTAATTTGAGTTGTGAGATGAGCAATTCTGCGAGATCTTCGGGTTGCATTACTTTATCAGGATTTCCATCCGTTAGCTTAAGTTCAATAGCCATATCCGTAGCAGTAGTGCTAGGTGCAAAAGCTGTTACTCTAATATTGTGCTTCCTCATTTCTTGCATTAAAGATGTAGAGAAGGCGTTAATTGCTGCTTTTGAAGCTGAGTAAGCACTGGTTACTGCTGCCGGACTAAAAGCCGAAGAGCTAGAGATATTAATAATATCGCCAGTTTGTTTTTCGATCATCTGAGGTACAACAGCTCTCGTTACATAATAAGTTCCAATTAAGTTGGTTTGAATAATCTCTTCCCATTCAGTGGGCTCCAATTCTAAGAATTTACCAAATTTTCCTATCCCGGCATTGTTGACCAGGATATCGATAAAGCCCAATTCTGATTGTATTTGCTGAACTGCGCTATTTACAGATTCAATTTGGCCCACATCCATAGTAGATACCGCAACTTTAACAGCGTAAGCACTTAGCTCAGCAGCTACAGCATCTAAATGACTTTTAGTTCTGCCTACAAGGGCAATATTTACACCTTCTTTGGCCAATGCTATAGCAATAGCTCTTCCAATACCTTTTCCTGCACCTGTAATTAAGGCGTTCTTTCCTGAAATATTTTCCATTGTTGTTTTAAATTAATTAAACCTCAAAAAAAAGTTATCAGAAAAAAACTGATTGACTGCTTTCTGAAGGTTCAGTTTTTTATTGTTGATTTTACAAATCAAACTTAATGCCCTGTGCTAAAGGCAGTGTATTCGAATAATTAATAGTATTGGTTTGACGTCTCATATAAGCTTTCCAGGCATCAGAGCCACTTTCCCGGCCACCGCCGGTTTCTTTTTCTCCGCCAAATGCACCGCCAATTTCTGCTCCTGATGTTCCAATATTCACATTGGCGATACCGCAATCAGATCCCCTTGCCGAAAGAAACTGCTCTGCCTCCCTTAAATTCAAGGTCATAATAGCAGAAGATAAACCTTGAGGAACACCATTTTGTAAAGCTATGGCTTCATCTAAATTTTTATACTTAATTAAATATAATATCGGAGCAAAGGTTTCATGCTGTACTATGGCAAAATCGTTTTTAACTTCTGCAATACATGGTTTTACATAGCAGCCACTCGCGTAAGCTTCGCCAGTTAAAACGCCACCCTCTACAATGAAATTTCCACCTTCCGCTTTACATTTTTCTATAGAATCGAGATAAGCGCTTACCGCATCCTGATCAATCAATGGGCCAACATGGTTATTTTGATCCAAAGGATCCCCAATTCGTAACTGGCTGTAAGCTTTTACAAGTTTCGCACTAAAAGTATCATAAACACTTTCATGGATAATCAATCTTCTGGTACTGGTACATCTTTGTCCGGCAGTACCAACAGCGCCAAAAACTGCTCCAATTAAACTCATGTCTAAATCGGCATGTTCAGAAATGATAATGGCATTGTTACCGCCCAGTTCTAACAGGCTTTTTCCTAATCGGGCGCCAACTGCTGCGGCTACCGCTTTACCCATGCGGGTAGATCCTGTGGCAGAAATCAAAGCTACACGAGTATCATGGGTCATGAGTTCACCTACAGTTCTATCGCCATTAATTAAGCTGCAAACACCTTCGGCAACGCCATTAGCTTTAAAAACCTGTGCAATAATATGCTGACAGGCAACGGCTGTAATCGGTGTTTTTTCTGAAGGCTTCCAAATGCAAACATTGCCGCAAACCAGGGCTAATGCGGCGTTCCAGCTCCATACGGCAACCGGAAAATTAAAGGCAGAGATAATGCCAACAATGCCCAGTGGATGCCATTGCTCATACATGCGATGCTGAGGGCGTTCGCTGTGCATCGTCAATCCATACAACTGACGAGACAAACCAACGGCAAAATCGCAGATATCAATCATTTCCTGAACCTCACCCAATCCTTCCTGTAAACTCTTACCCATTTCATATGAAACGAGTGTGCCCAGCGCAGTTTTATTTGCCCTTAGCGCATCGCCAAACTGACGAACAATCTCTCCCCGTTTAGGGGCAGGTACCAGGCGCCAGGTAGCGAAAGCTTCTTGCGCTGTGGCGATTATAATTTCATAATCTGCCGCAGTTGCAACGCTGGTTTTAGCAATGCTTTCACCATCAACAGGAGAAAAACTATTGAGCTGAGCGTTATTATCACCTCCCCAGCTGCTACCAGTGCTATAAGCTGCATTTTCTGGCCGAATGCCCAACTGGGTTAAAATGGACTGAATTTCTGCTTTCATATCGTACGATTTACACAAAAAAACAAAAAATTAAAAGAATGCCTGCTACATTTGAGCCTTTACTTTGTCACATTTCTTAATATCTTGCTTTAAGATCAAATAATTCAATACATGACTAAAAAACATTTCTGTTGTGGCGTGCTGATTGCAGCTGCTTTATTTTCAAATGCGCTGTTCGCACAAAATCAACAGGCTCAATCCACAAATAATTTATCCGTTTACAGGGTAACAGAAACTAAAATTAATGATCTGATACATACTAAATTAGATGTTTCTTTTGATTATGCTAAACGCTACCTGTATGGCAAAGAATGGGTAACATTAAAGCCGCACTTCTATCCAACAGATTCATTAACCCTCGATGCACAGGGGATGGACATTAAAGCGGTGGCCTTAGTGGGGCCAAAAGGGAATACACCTTTGAAATATACTTACAACGATAATAAACTCTCGATTACCCTCAATAAGCGCTATACCAATGTAGAAAAGTATACGGTTTACATAGCTTATACGGCAAAGCCTGATGAATTGAAAGTGAAGGGAAGTGCAGCCATTACTGATGCGAAAGGTCTTTATTTTATCAATCCAGATGGTGCAGACAAAAATAAACCGACTCAAATCTGGACACAGGGCGAAACTGAATCTTCTTCGGCCTGGTTTCCCACCATTGATAAGCCAGATCAGAAAACAACTGCTGAAATTTCGATGACCGTGAAATCTAAATATACCACACTTTCAAACGGCAAGCTAATCAGTCAGAAACCGGCCGCAAATGGCTTGCGTACTGATACCTGGAAGATGGATTTACCACACTCGCCATATTTGTTTATGATGGCAGTGGGAGAATTCAACATTACAAAAGATACTTATAAAGGTAAGGAAGTGAATTATTACCTGGAACCTAAGTATGCGCCTTATGCCAAACAGATTTTTGGAAAAACACCTGATATGATGAAGTTTTACAGCGATATTTTAGGTGTAGATTATCCCTGGAATAAATATGCACAGGTGGTAGCAAGAGATTATGTTTCCGGAGCAATGGAAAATACTACGGCTACCCTGCATGGTGAGCATGTGCAAAAAACAGATCGAGAGCTTTTAGATGGGAATGAAGAAGGAACAATAGCACATGAGCTTTTTCATCAATGGTTTGGCGATTACATAACCGCAGAATCCTGGAGCAATTTAACCATGAACGAAAGCTTTGCCACTTTTGGAGAAGTAATCTGGCATGGGCATGATGCCGGTCAGGATGCAGAGGATAAATCCCGCTACGAAAAACTTCAATCCTATTTAGGTTCTACCAAAGATGGAATAAGCCCGGTATTAGCCCGTTTCCATTACAATGATAAGGAAGATATGTTCGATAATATCAGCTATGCCAAGGGATCTATCATTCTATATGCTTTAAAAAATCAAATGGGTGATGCAGCATTTTTTAAAGGCCTTAACAAGTATCTAACAGCCAATGCCTTCAAAAATGGTGAAACACATCAATTGCGTTTAGCATTAGAAGAGGTAAGCGGAAGGGACTGGAGCCCTTATTTTAATCAATGGTACTACAATGGCGGTCACCCTGTGTTGAGCATTGATTATGGCTATGAGGCTGGTAAAGCAACTATTAAGGTAAAACAGACGCAGGATACCAGCGTGCAAACCTTCAGCTTACCCATTAAGATAGATATTTATGCAGGCGGACAAAAGATCCGAAAAGATATCCTGATTAATAGCCGGGAGCAGCGCTTTAGTTTTGATGTAGCAAGTAAGCCGGAGCTGATTGATTTTGATGTAGATAAAATTTTAGTCGGCGAAATCAATGACAATAAAACCGCTGAGCAATATTATTTTCAATACAAAAATGCACCGAGTTATGCCAATAGAATTGAAGCTTTACAATTTATTATGCAAAGTAAAGCTGCAAGCGGACAACAGATTTTGCTTGCAGGCCTTAAGGATAAATCGGCAGATTTGCGCGCATTGAGTATTGACGGACTCAATTTAGCTGACACACAAATAAAAGCTGCAGCTTTGCCCATTATTTTAGAACTGGCCAAAACCGATAAAGAAACTGAGGTTAGGGCTACAGCAATTGCTAAGCTTGCAGAAACCGGAGATCAAGCTTACAAGTCGTTATTTGCAGCCGGAGTAAAAGACAGGTCTTACAAAGTGATTGGTGCTTCTCTATCTGCCCTGGCTAAGTTAGCACCACAAGAAGGTAAAGCAGCCATCAATGCGATGGATCCGGATACAAAGGATCACATTGCTGGCGATGTAGCCGAAATTTATATCAACGATGCTAAAGACGAACATCAGTCGTTTTTCGAAAATGTGATGCAAACCGGAGACAGGTCCAAAGTTTTCGACGTAGTTGGTGCATATTTTCAATATTTAGGCAGAAATACTAATCCTGCTGTAACAGAAAAAGGCGTCAAAAATATAAATGATGCCATTGAAAGATTAAAATTACAAGCCTATTTAAGCAAACAACTTGCAGCTGCTTATAGCAAAACTGCACAGGGAAAAGCACAACAGGCTGCGGCTGTAAGTGGTGAAGCAAAAGCAAACCTGAATAAACAAGCTGAAATTTTCAAAAAAGCATCCGCAGATCTTGTGAAAGAATAGAGCAGATTTCTAAATATAGTAGCCCCGTAGATTTAAAACTATGGGGCTTTTTTTGTCTGAGTCGTAAGTGCTTTTTTTTGGCGCTCAATCTTTGCTCCTTATTCCTTACCCCTCGTGCATTCAAGTCTTGATACTAGTTTTTCGATACTCCTATAGTACTTAGTACATAGTCGTTAGTAATTAGACATTGTGCGTAGTCATGCCATCGCTGTCTTGATACTTAATACTGGTATCTTGATACTCTTATAGTACTTAGACATTGTGCCTATCCAGTATTGCCCTTTTAGATGCTTAATCCTCGCTCGTTGCTATTTGTTCCTTGCTCCTCATGCGCCTTGTCTTGATCCTCGATACTAATCACCCACACCCTTCCTTCCTTCTGGTATCAATCAGATAGACAATTTTCCAGCCTGCATCTCCTTTTACCAATTGAAAAGAATTAACACCGCAATGGCTAAATTTATTATCCACGTAGAATTTGTAATCGGTCCAAACCACAGCCAGGGGCCCGTCAATTAATATTTTAGTAAATACAATCCGTTCATCAAATTTTTCTTTATCCGCTGTGCCAATAAAATTGATAAACTCTTTGATAGATGCTGTTTTTATTGTGGCTGTTCCGGTTTTTGTACTGATGGTTTGCATGATGCAATTATCGGCGAAAGCCAACCTGGCAATCGTACTATCACCCTGCTTCATTCCGGTAAAGAGGTTGTTTATAGTCTGTTTTATAGCGTCCTCTTCATTGGTTTGTGCGACCAATTTTGGGGTAATTGCAATACAAAACAGGGCAAAAAGCAGCATTTTTTTCATGACTTGTTGGTTACGTTACTCCAATAAATTTATACTATTTTTGTGAAAGAAGGGACAAGATACCGCGATGTTGTAAAAAACTTTGGATTATCCACACATTTTAGTTACAGGTAAAGGGCTTTATTTTCAATTAATTACGTCTTTTTTTAGCCTGGTTGTTAATAATTATTTCTAAAACGAATAATTAAATATTGTAAACTTATATGGTGTTATTCTGCTATTTGGCACGGTTCTTTAATAGTAATATATATGGAAGAAGAATTCTTTTTTGAATCCAACGAAGATGCGCAACGCTCTGTTGAACGTTATGAAGAAATGCTCCGCAATAAGGACCAATATTTTTTCGATGCACATGCATTTGAATACATTGTAGATTTTTATATCGAAAAAAATGATCCGGTAAAAGCGCTGCAGGTGGTAGACTATGCCATTAGTCAGCATCCTTATGCAACGGTCTTTTTAATTAAGCAGGCCCATCTTTACATACTGACCAATAATCATGAGCAGGCATTTATTGCTTTGCAAAAGGCAGAGCTTTTAGAGCCTTCTGAGCCAGATATTTATCTGTTAAGGGGTAATATTTTCCAAAATACCGAACGTTACGATGAAGCATTGGAAAATTACGAAAAAGCATTGGGTCTTGCCGAAACTACCGATGAGATTTTATTACAGATGGCTTATGTTTACCAAAGTATGTCTGATTATGAAAATGCCATCAACTACATCAAGCTCAGTTTAGAGCAGAATATGGAGAACCAGGATGGTTTATATGAACTGGCTTTTTGTTATGATGTATTAGATAAACAAGAAGAAAGCATTAAATTTTATCAGCAATACATTGATACTGATCCTTACTCTTATGCCGCCTGGTATAATTTAGGGAACAGCTATCATAAATTGAGCCTTTGGGAGAAAGCAATCGATGCTTACGATTATGCCATCTTAATTAAAGAGGATTTTAGTTCTGCTTATTTTAATAAAGGTAATGCGCTTGTTCAGCTTGACAAGTATCAGGAAGCCATAGAAGTTTATAAACAAACTTTTGAATACGAACCACCAAATGCCGATACCTATTGTGCCATTGGCGAATGTTATGAAAAGCTGGAGAAAATGGATGAAGCCCGGTCTTATTACAAGAAATCGGTAAAAATGGATCCTAAAATGGCTGATGGATGGTTTGGAATAGGTGTAACGCTGAATTTTGAGGAACGTTATTTTGAATCCCTTCATTTTTATAAGAAAGCAATCGATTTAGATGGAGAGAACCCAGACTTCTGGTTTGCTATGGCAGATGCCTATTATAAACTGGGCCAGGTTGATGAATCTATTGATGCTTATGAGAAGGTTTTAGAGTTTAATCCGCTTGATATTGAAGCCTGGTTAGATTTTAGCACTGTACTTTATGAGCAGGGAAAATTACTCGAAGCCTCAGAAACGATGGCCGAAGCCATTAAAAATAACCCTGAATCTGCTGAATTATACTACAGAATGGTAGCCTATTTGTTTGCTTTAGGAAACTACAATGATGCCTTGGGGTATCTGGAAACTGCATTATCTACAGATCCGGATAAACATTACATTCTTTTTGAGTACTTGCCGCAACTGCAAGATAACAGTGCGATTATTAATGTTATAAACCGTTACATCAGGTAGGATAAGTGTGTGAAAATTTTGACATTTAAAATCTCGAAATTTTTTTCACTTTTGTAGGCATATGAATTACCCATTATTAAACGTTCCCGAACGTCCGGCTAAACCACGTCAAAAAGGCGTAACCATGGTTATGGATAAGGGATTAAGCCTCCGTCAAGTAGAAGATTTTATTGAAGTTGCAGGTGTACATACAGATATCGTAAAACTGGGCTGGGCAACGTCACACGTTACCCCCAACCTAAAGGAGAAACTGGCCTTATATAAAAGTGCCGGTATTCCTACTTATTTTGGCGGCACATTATTTGAGGCATTCATTATTCGGAATCAGTTTGAAGATTATCAGCGTGTTCTGGATCAGTATGGTATGGAATATGCCGAAGTCTCAGATGGATCAATAGAGATTGAGCACGATAAAAAATGCGAATACATCAGCAAACTGGCACAACAGGTAACAGTGATTTCCGAAGTTGGTAGCAAAGATGCTGCAAAAATATTTGCCCCTTATAAATGGATAAAACTGATGCAGGCAGAAATTCAGGCCGGATCCTGGAAAGTAATTGCCGAAGCACGCGAAGGTGGGAATGTTGGTATTTACAGGGGAAGTGGTGAAGTGCGCGAAGGATTAGTAGATGAGATTTTGACACAGATTCCGGAAGAAACCATCATTTGGGAAGCTCCTCAAAAGGAACAGCAGGTTTGGTTTATCAAATTGATTGGCGCTAATGTAAATCTTGGTAATATTGCCCCGGCAGAGGTTATTCCGCTAGAAACAATTCGTTTAGGGTTACGTGGAGATACTTTCGATCATTTCTTGAACTTAGCGAACAAATAAAAATAATACAGTTATACTAAGGCACGAAGCAATTTTGAGGTACCCCTTGAACTTGTTTCGTGCCTTAGTAACGTAAATAGCCTTATGAAAACCTACGGTTTAATTGGATACCCACTTTCTCACTCCTTTTCTAAGAAATACTTCACAGAGAAATTTCTGAACGAGGGCATTGAGGACCACCAATACGAATTATTCCCAATTGAGGATATAAAAAAACTCCCTGATTTAATCGCTGAAAATCCTTCTTTATGCGGCCTGAATGTTACCATTCCACATAAAGTTAATGTCCTTTGTTATTTAAATGAAGTAGACGAGGCGGCAGAAAAAATCGGAGCAGTAAATTGTATATCCATTAAAAGTTTTGACGGTGAAAATTATTTAAAGGGTTATAATACTGATGCTTATGGTTTTGAGTCTTCGTTAGTGCCTTTATTACAACCCCAACATACGAAGGCCCTGGTTTTTGGAGATGGTGGAGCAGCCAAAGCTGTAAAATATGTTTTAGAAAAGCTGGGTATTGGCTATCAGGTTGTGGTACGTAAGGAAGCGCCGGGAGCCATATTATATTCGGACATTAGTCCCGAAATATTAGCCTCACATTTACTGCTGATTAACACCACACCACTGGGGATGTCTCCACATGTAGATACCTATCCGGAAATAGATTATTCCCAATTAGGCACTCAGCATTTAGCTTACGATTTGGTGTATAACCCTTTAGAGACTGCGTTTTTAACTAAAGCTGCTGTTCAGGGAGCACAAATCAAAAACGGATTAGAAATGTTATACCAACAGGCGGAAAAGGCCTGGGCAATCTGGAATAACTGCTAGGTAAAGGGAATTTTTAATTGATAATCCTGTAAAATGCTTAATGTAAGGGTTAAATGATAACAATAAAGCAATAAACAAGCGCTAAAAGCTATGAATTTAAAATATTTGATCTTATTTTCTTTTGCCTGTTCATTGCTAATCGCTGCCTGCCAGAACAATGATTACAGTCCAAAACCACGCGGTTACTTTAGGATAGAGTTTCCCGAAAAGGAATATCAGACTTTTGAAAATCCGGTTCCATATAGCTTTAGATATCCGGTTTATGCAACACTTGAAGCAGATAAAAGCAGAGATGCCCGAAAAGATTGGTTTAATCTGCACTTTAAGCAATTTAATGGGTATCTGCATTTAACTTACTATGGCGTGGCAGATAAAGCTGCATACGATGAAATGGTAGAAGATGCAAGGAAACTTGCTTTTAAACATACCATCAAGGCAAGCGCGATCGATCAAAAAGTAATTCATTATCCCAATCATAAGGTTTATGGAATTTATTACGCCATAGAAGGCAATACGGCTTCATCTGTACAGTTTTTCCTTACAGATAGTACCAGGCATTATTTTAGGGGAGCGCTTTATTTTAATGAGCGCCCACAGTATGATTCAATTGCTCCGGTAGTAAAATTTATTAAAACGGATATTGATACCCTGATCGCAAGTTTTAGGTGGAAGAATTAATGGCGTCAGTTTCCGGACAGGCCATTTCTATCAAACTGCAGATTAAAAAAATATAAATATGATTACAATACAGAAATTTGCATTCAATGCGTATAGCGAAAATACTTATGTGCTATACGATGAAACGGGTGAATGTGTGATTATTGACCCCGGAATGTATGAAGGGACAGAACAGAATGCACTTGTCAATTTTATCAAAGAAAAAGGCTTAAAACCTGTATTGTTGCTGAATACCCACTGTCACCTCGATCACGTTTTTGGTAATAAATTTGTTTTTGATACCTGGGGCTTGAAACCACAATTTCATGAAGGCGAATTGCCAATTCTACAGGCGGTTCCGGGTTATGCACCATCCATGGGCTTTACCCGTTATGAGATATCCCCGTTGCCAGAGGTTTTTTTATCAGAAACGGGAAAAGTGAATTTCGGCAACAGCAGCCTTGAATTTATTTTTGCACCCGGACATTCCCCGGCTCATTTGTGTTTTTACAGCCCTGCTGATTCATTTTTAATTGGCGGTGATGTGCTTTTTTACGGAAGTATAGGGAGGACAGATTTACCAGGTGGTAATCATGCACAGCTCATTAAAAACATACAAGAGAAGCTCTTTGTATTGCCAGATGAAACTGTTGTTTATCCCGGACATGGACCTTCAACCTCGATTGGATTTGAGAAGCAACATAATCCATTTTTCTAAAATAAACCTTAATGTAAATTGTGAAAGGGGTTTACAATTCAATAAGGCCTAAACCCTAAACCTTTTAACTATCTTTACTGCTGTGAATACCTCCTTGTATATTGCCAAAAGATATTTGTTTGCGAAGAAATCAACCAACGCAATCAATGTGATTTCAGGTATATCTATGGTGGGGGTTATGGTTGGAAGCGCAGCCCTCATAATTATCCTGTCTGTATTTAACGGTTTGGAGACGGTGGTGCTCAATATGTTTGATACTTTCACACCACAGATTGAGATTACTCCGGCAAAGGGAAAAACTTTTGATCCGCAAACGCCTTCATTCCAACAACTGAAAAAGGATAAAGAAATACTGTCATTTACAGAGGTTTTGCAAGAAAATGCCTTGCTTAAATACAATAATAAGCAGGCTGTAGGCATGGTAAAGGGTGTAGGTACAGATTACCTCAAGAACGAGAAGTTAGACAGCACAATAAGGGAAGGAAGATTTGTTCTTCAGAATAAAAGCGGTGAAAGCGCAGTAATCGGTTCAGGTTTGCAGGCCTATCTGGCCGTAAATACAGTAGATCCATTTACTGAACTGGAAATTTTCTCTCCAAAGAAAACCATGTCTGTAAATTCGCTTAATCCGGCAGATGATTTTATCGCTAAAAGCATTAGGGTGAGTGGTGTTTTTGAAGTGCAGCAAGAATTCGATAATGGAATGATTGTTCCGTTGGCTTTTGCCCGAGACCTTTTAGGGGAAGAGAAAAATGTTTCGGCCATAGAGATTAATTTAAAGCCCGGAGTAGATGTTGATGAATTTAAAAATACAGTAGCCGAAAAAATTGGCCCGGCATATGAGGTAAGAAATCAGGCAGAACAAAACCGGTCATTATACCACATCCTCACTACCGAGAAATGGGCCGTTTATATTATTCTGACCTTCATTCTGATTATTGCCATATTTAACATTATTGGCTCATTAACCATGTTGGTTATCGATAAGGTTAAAGATGTTGCCATTTTAAGTAGCTTGGGCGCAGGAAAGACACTGATAAAACGTATTTTCCTGTTTGAAGGGATGATGATTACCATGACTGGATGTATTCTGGGACTAATTATCGGACTAATTTTCTACTTTTTCCAACACACCTATGGGATTATAAAAATGGGTGAAGATAATACCACGCTCGTAAGTTCTTATCCTATAGCTTTAAAATGGAAAGATTTCATTTTAGTGTTTGCAACTGTAGGTATTTTTTCATTTTTGGCATCTGCTTTGTCATCTAATTTAAGTGTTAAGAAGATAGACCAAATCAATCAAACGATATAAAAACATGAGGTTATTTAAACAAGCATTGGTATTTGTTGTGCTCCTAGGCGTAGCCGCTACAGCTTGTAGAAGAAAGGATAATGCACTTAGTGAAAAGAGTAATATTAAAACGGTTAAAGGTCTGTATAGCTTCGGGCCAGAAATGAAATCGTTTACCTTATGTGAAGATGGTAGGGAGTATTGGGTAGCCGATAGTGTGAAAAATCTGGAACTTGCTTATAGTAATCTCAATTTCGAAAAGCCTTACGAACCTGTGTATGTAGAACTGGAGGGTTACTTTGCTAAATCAGATACCGCTGTGGTTTCAGCTGATTTTGATTCTACGCTTGTGGTAACGAAAGTGGTAAAAATTAGCAAGGAAATCCCAGATGGGCCTTGTGCGCAATAAGTAATAATGTGTTGTGGGTTACGGGTTACAGGTCTAAGCGCCTAACCAACTCACCATCTCAGCTCTAGTCCTATTTATCTGTTGTGCGTTATGTGTTGTGGGTTATGGGTCTAGCGACTAAACGCCTAACCAACTCACCTCCTCAGCTCTAGTCCTATTTATCTGTTGTGTGTTATGTGTTGTGGGTTATGGGTCTAGCGACTAAACGCCTAACCAACTCACCTCCTCAGCTCTAGTCCTATTTATCTGTTGTGGGTTATGGGTTGCGGGTTATGGGTCTAAGCGCCTAACCAACTCACCAGCTCAGCTCTAGTCCTATTTATCTGTTGTGCGTTATGTGTTGTGGGTTATGGGTCTAAACGCCTCACCAATTCACCAGCTCAGCAATTTCAAAAAGAAATCCCTTCTACACTAAATAGAAGGGATTTCTTTGATAATTTTATGTTGGTACCAAATATTACCAATACACTCCGTAAAGCGCTACTAATAAGCCAATAATAATCAATGCACCTACAGCAAAACCTGTTGTAGTTTTAAACATTTTGGCATCAATTTCCAGTCCTTTAGGATTCACACCATTTTTGTTTTCGAATAAGCTGATGATCACCATTCCGATGATACAGAAAACAAATACTATACCCATACGATCCAGGAAAGGTATCTCATATACCCCTGCTGCATTTTGAACAGAGAAGCCTATTCCCGATAACCAGGAAAGATCGGTCATGTTAGGAAGGCCTTTCAATAATAAAGACAAACCAAAACCACCAACGGTTGCAAATAAAGCTGCATTTGATGTGGTGCGTTTCCAGAAGAACCCTAAGATGAACATGGCGAAAATACCCGGAGATACAAAACCTGTATATTCCTGAATGTATTGGAAGCCGCCTTTTTTATCAATGCCTAAGTGTGGCGCAATTAACACACCCAGTACCATAGAAACGATAACTGCGATTTTACCCGTTAATACGAGGTTCTTTTCAGAGGCATCTGTTTTGAGTACTTTCTTATAAATATCCAGTGTGAAAATTGTAGCAATACTGTTGGCTTTACCCGCTAAAGAAGCCACTACGGCTGCGGTTAAGGCTGCGAACGATAAACCTTTTAAACCTGCAGGTAAAAGGTTCAGTAATACCGGATAAGCCCTGTCAGGATTTACGGAACCATCCTGAAGCATTTCGGTTTGAAAAGCACCATCTTTATACAATACATAAGCCGCAATACCTGGAAGTACGACAATAATCGGCATTAATAACTTTAAGAAAGCTGCGAAAAGAATCCCGCCACGGGCCGTTTTTAAATCAGCACCTAAAGCACGTTGCGTAATGTATTGGTTACAACCCCAATAGTTTAAGTTAACAATCCACATACCACCCACCAGAACACTTAATCCAGGTAGGTCAATGAAATTTTCGTTGTCTGGTTTCAATATCATATGAAAATGTTCTGAAGCCTTACTGGTCATCAGGCTATAGCCATTAAAGATACCAGTAGTACCATAATGTTCAGAAACAAGGTTTAAAGCCAGGTAGGTAGTAGCCAATCCGCCCAAAATCAGGAAGAAAACCTGAATTACATCGGTATAACCAATAACCTTCATCCCGCCGAGGGTGATAATAATGGCGAACGCAGCGATGGCATACATACATAAATCAATGCTAAAGCCTGAAATGCTACTTACAGCAAGGGCGCCAAGGTATAGGATAGAAGTTAAGTTTACCACTACATATAACAATAACCAGAAAACGGCCATAATCATGGCTACTGTACCGTTATACCTTTGGTGAAGGAACTGCGGCATGGTAGCAATTTTGTTCTTCAGGTATACCGGGATAAAGAAAACGGCTACAATCACCAGTGTTAGTGCAGCCATCCATTCGTAAGTAGCTATGGCAAGCCCCATCTTAAATCCGGATCCGCTCATACCGATAAATTGCTCAGCAGAAATATTTGAGGCAATCAGTGAAGCTCCAATAGCCCACCAGGTAAGCGAACCTTCTGCCAGGAAATAATCTTTAGACCCGGTAGAGGCAGATTTCTTCTTGTTGTAGATGTAGAGGCCATAAGCCGCTACAATAACGAAGTAGACCATAAAAACTATGTAATCCTTCGTCTCTAATAAGTTGTGTTTCATTATGGAAATTTGGTTTAGAAAGCTAAATGTAATAAAATCAGGAAATAATATACGTTATTTTAACGTTTTTTAATTTTTCAGTTTCTGATTGAATTAAGATATCTGGAAATAGTACCTGGAAATAAGCTTTGTAACTATAAATCATTTGCAATCGCTCTGGTGTTCATTTGATTCCTGTAGCACTATAGCTATGTAAGAGATATCGCTTTGCATGATGATAAGTTATGCCTTTGTACGGGTTTCGTTCGGGGTTTGTTCGGATATATGACAGAGCTGTTACAGTAATGCCCGATTAATACCCCTGGTAAATCTGCTTAAAATTAATTAAAGCAATCGGCCGTTGTCCTCACCGGCCGATTGCTTTAACCATTTAGAATAAGTGGGTTTTAAATGTATCTGTTGATAATGTTTTCCAGATATTCTTGTTTGCCGCTACGCACTTCCGGTTCACCCTTTTGTGCTGCATAATCTCTTAGATCTTCCAGGCTAAGTTTACCTTGTTCAAATTCTGCACCTTTGCCCGAATCAAATGAAGCATACCTGTCGGATCTGATTTTTTTGTATTCCGATTTCTGAAGAATATTGTCGGCAGTAATCAGGGCTCTTGCAAAAATATCCATTCCACCAATGTGTGCGTAGAATAAATCTTTAGGATCAGTAGAATTTCGACGGATTTTAGCATCGAAGTTTACGCCACCTCCCTGAAGACCACCGCCTTCTAAAATAATCAACATCGATTCTGTAAGCTCATTAATGTCGTTAGGGAACTGGTCAGTATCCCAGCCATTCTGATAATCACCACGGTTGGCATCAATAGAGCCTAATAAGCCATTATCTACTGCCACTTGCAGCTCATGTTGAAAAGTGTGCCCTGCCAGGGTAGCGTGGTTAACTTCCAGGTTTAATTTAAAATCGTTTAATAAGTCGTATTGCTGCAAGAAACCTTTTACTGTTGCGGCATCGTAATCGTACTGGTGTTTTGAAGGCTCGCAGGGTTTTGGCTCAATAAAGAAAGTCCCTTTAAACCCTTGTTTGCGAGCATAATCTTTTGCCGCGTGTAGGAATTTGGCCAAATGCTCTTGTTCACGTTTCATATTGGTATTGAGTAGGCTCATATAGCCTTCTCTTCCTCCCCAGAAAACATAATTTTCGCCACCAAGGGCAATGGTTGCATCTAAAGCGGCTTTAACCTGAGCAGCGCCGTGAGCCAACACGTGGAAATCCGGATTGGTGGATGCGCCATTCATATAACGTTTGTGGCTGAATAAATTGGCTGTACCCCACAAAAGTTTTACGCCACTCTCAGCTTGTTTTTGTTTAGCATAATCTACAAGTGCTTGTAGTCTGCGCTCATTTTCGGCAATGTCATCACCATAATCTACCACATCAACATCGTGGAAACAATAGTATGGAATTTGCATTTTGGTAATAAATTCGAAAGCGGCATCCATTTTGTCTTTTGCTCTTTCAACGGCGTCTTTCTTTTCATCCCAGGGGAAAACATGTGTGGCACCACCAAATGGGTCGCCACCATTACCATTGAATGAGTGCCAGTAGGCACATGCAAATTTGAAGTGTTCGTTCATGGTTTTACCTGCCACTACTTTATTGGCATCGTACCACCTGAAAGCTAATGGATTATCACTTTCCAAGCCTTCGTATTTGATTTGATCAATTCCTTTAAAAAACTCTTTGGTTCCTGTAATTACTTTACTCATGGTGTTCTTATTTTGAATGCTATTTTAATGCTTTATTTAATATTGCTTTCCATTCCTGATAAATGGGTTCATATGCTTCCTGGTTGCGTGGTGTATAGTGTTTGATTACCTCGTGATGGGTAAAAGCATCGGCAGGGTTTTTGAAAATTCCGGCACCAATTCCCGCGCCCAGTGCTGCACCTACGCTTCCGTCATTTTCATAGAGTTCGACAGGAACGCCGGTAACATCCACAAAAGTTTGGGCAAATATTTCACTTAAGAAAAGATTAGCGCTACCTGCACGAATTACTTTAGGTTGCATGCCATTTTCACGCATAATATCTAAGCCATAACGGAAAGAAAAGGCAATCCCTTCCTGTACTGCCCTGAAAATGTCTGATTGATTGTGAAGGTTAAGGTCTATTCCTATAAATTGAGCGCCTGTATATTTATTATTTAACATGCGTTCGGCTCCATTTCCAAAAGGTAAAACTTTTAAGCCTTTACTTCCTATTGGTGCTTTTGCTGCAAGCTGATTTAATGCTGAGTAGCTCAGTTGTGCGGCAAATTGGTTTTTAGCCCATCTGTACATACTGCCAGTTCCATTTATACAAAGCAATACCCCTGTATATTGCTCCTCTTTGGTATAAGTAACGTGTGCGAACGTATTCACCCTCGATTGGGGATCGTGACTAAGGTTGTCGCTCACGCCGTATATCACACCCGAGGTTCCTGCCGTAGCCGCAACTTCGCCTGGTTTTAGTACGTTTAAAGAGAGGGCATTGTTGGGTTGGTCGCCCGATTTATAAGAGATGGGAATACCCGCATTTAAACCTAACCAATCGGCAACTTCTGCTTTAAGTTTTCCATGTACGGAAAACAGCGGCTGTATAGCAGGAATTAACTGTTCGCTAAAACCGTAATGCTCCATAACCGCTTTGGCCAGCTTATCATTTTTGAAATTCCAGAAAATGCCTTCGGATAGTGCCGGAATGCTTGTTGTAATTTCTCCGCTAAGTTTCATGGCTATAAAATCACCCGGAAGCATAATTTTATCAATGTTCTGGAAAAGCTCGGGTTCATTTTGCTTTACCCAGGCCAGTTTCGAGGCTGTGAAATTTCCTGGTGAGTTTAATAAGTCTGAAAGGCATTTATCATGTCCAATGGCATCAAAGGCCTGTTCACCAAGTGCTACAGCCCTGCTGTCGCACCATATAATACTGTCTCTTAAAACTTTTTGCCCCTTATCTACCACCACTAATCCATGCATTTGATAGGCGATGCCAATGGCTTGAATTTTTTTGGGATCGAAACCAGTTTGAGTTAATTTTAGAATCGCTTTTTGCGTGTTTTCCCACCACTCTTCAGGCGATTGTTCTGCCCAGCCTGGTTGCACAGCTTTAATTTCAACTTCAGTTTCAGGATACTGTGCGGTTGCAACACTTTTTTGAGTGTTTACATCCACAACAGCTACTTTAATAGATGATGTGCCTACATCAATTCCCAATAAATACATGCTATATAATCAATTTTAATATTTGGTTATGCAAACGGTTGCATAAATATAGCGCTAAAAATGTAAATCCCAAATTTTTTATCTTTTTTCGAAATATTTTTCGAATATCAACGCAAGCAGTTAACCTGTATAATATCTGTTATGCAACCGTTTGAATTCGATTCTGATGCTAATATTCAGTCAATAATTTATACTTTTACCCTTATCAACTTATAAAATTATGCAAGAAATAACCTGGGGAGACTTCGAGCAGGTAGAATTAAGGGTAGGGACCATATTAGAAGTTTTTGATTTTCCGGAAGCCAGGAAACCCGCCTACAAACTTAAGGTAGATTTTGGCCCTTTTGGAGTGAAAATGAGCAGCGCCCAAATCACCAGACATTATACAAAAGAAGAGCTGCCGGGCATACAAATTGTAGGTGTAATTAACTTTCCTAAGAAACAAATCGGTAAGTTCATGTCAGAATTTTTGGTTACCGGTTTTGCTGATGAAAATGGCGATATTGTTTTAACAGCTGTTCGCAGCGAAGTGCCCAATGGCAGTAAATTAATCTAGTCGGAACGGATGAGCTTTTATAATTTTGATAATAATGATCCGGAAGCTGAGGATGTTCATTACATGAAACTGGCACTTGCGGAAGCTGAAAAGGCATTGGCTGAGGATGAAATTCCGATTGGTGCCATTGTGGTTTGTAAAAACAGGATTGTTGGTCGTGGATACAATTTAACCGAGCGCTTTAATGATGTAACCGCTCATGCCGAAATGCAGGCTTTTACTTCTGCAGCGCAAACGATAGGTGGGAAATACCTGAGGGATTGCACCTTATATGTAACCATTGAACCCTGTGTAATGTGTGCAGGTGCCAGCTATTGGACGCAGATTAGCAAGATTGTTTACGGTGCCCGGGAAGAAAAACGAGGATTTATCTCCAAGGGAGCGAACCTGCTTCATCCTAAAACAATTCTCAAGGGCGGTGTGCTGACAGAGGAATGTGCAACATTGATGAAAAACTTTTTTGCAAAGAGAAGGTGATTTCAGTATCAAGATGCTAGTATCAGGTATCAAGACTGAGTAACGAGGAGCAAAGACAAGGATTAGGCGCTTAAAAAGAACCAGAAGGGGTTAGGCGCAACGTCTAAGTACTAACGACTAAATACTAACTACTATAGGAGTATCGAGATGCTAGTATCAAGTATCAAGACTGAGTGAACGAGGAGCCAGGAATAAGGAGCAAGTAACAAGTATTGAGCGCCAGAAAAGGGAGTACGATTAAGGCACAATGTCTAAGTACTAACGACTAAATACTACAGGAGTATCGAGATGCTAGTATCAGGTATCAAGACTGAGTGAACGAGGAGCAAGGAATAAGGAGCAAATAACAAGGATTGAGCGCCAGAAAAGGGAGTACGATTAAGGCACAATGTCTAAGTACTAACGACTAAATACTAACTACTATAAGGGTAGAGATGCTCGTATCAAGTTTCAAGACTGAGTAACGAGGAGCAAGGGATAAAGAGCAAAGATTGAGTGCCTAAAATTAACCGGTTACAGGTTATGCGCAATGTCTAAGTACTTAGTACTATATACTAACGCATCAGCTATCTCTAAACTAAAAAACCATTTGATGATAATAACATGAACAAATGTTAATCTTCGAATGTTATATTTGCTACTAGAAACATTTTTAAATCTTAAACATAAAACATTATGGCTTTTGAATTACCTGCGTTACATTACGCAACAGATGCACTAGAACCGCATATTGATAAAACTACCATGGAAATCCACCATGATAAACATCACCAGGCTTACGTAACTAATTTGAATAAAGCGTTAGAAGGTAAGGCTGAAGCAGGTTCAAGCATTGAGGAAATTGTAAAAAACATTTCTAAGTTTCCTGCTGCTGTTAGAAATAATGGTGGTGGTCACTATAACCACTCTTTGTTCTGGAATATTTTAGGGCCAAATAAAGGTGGTGAACCTACTGGCGATTTAGCTAAGGCAATTAATGAAACATTTGGTTCATTTGCTGAGTTAAAAACTAAATTGCAAGATGCTGGTGCAACTCGCTTTGGTTCGGGTTGGGCTTGGTTGTCTGTAGGCGCAGATAAAAAACTTCAGGTTTCTTCTACTCCAAACCAGGACAATCCATTAATGGATGTTGCTGAAGTTAAAGGAACACCTATTTTAGGTATTGATGTTTGGGAACACGCTTATTACTTAAAATATCAAAACAAACGTCCAGATTACTTAGCCGCAATCTGGAATGTAGTTAACTGGGATGCCGTTGCAGAGCTTTACAAAAAAGCACTATAATTTCCAGTTAAGAGGTTAACAAATTAAGCCTGTAAATTCGGTTTTGCAGGCTTTCTTGTTTTAAAATTTTGTTAACTTTGTGCGATTAATATGTTCAATATGAAGCGGATTGTATTTTTATGCTTGATTTTAGTTGGCTTGAATGGTGTTGTAAATGCGCAACAGAACAAGATGCCTACTCCGGATGAGATTGCTAAGAAAAATGTTGAAGACCTGGATAAGCGATTAAAGTTGAATGGAACGCAGAAAAGTGTAATCTACAGCTATACCTATACACAAGCTAAAGAACAGGCAGAGCTGATTAAAAGACAGCAGGCGGGCACTTCAAGAGAAGAGGATGTAGATAAATTTTACAGATTGCAGAATGAAACTTCTAAAAACATCCGCAATGTATTAAAAGGCGAGCAACAAACCGAATACGATAAAATTATCGAGGAGCGTTTGAGTGGGAAGGCTAATAAAGGCAAGAAAAAGAAAAAAGGCGAAGAGGTAGAAGAAGCCGGCGATATT
Organism: Pedobacter sp.; assembly: GCF_965279535.1. Taxonomy (NCBI): domain Bacteria; kingdom Pseudomonadati; phylum Bacteroidota; class Sphingobacteriia; order Sphingobacteriales; family Sphingobacteriaceae; genus Pedobacter; species Pedobacter sp. The sequence goes on along the minus strand of NZ_OZ257244.1, from coordinate 2,723,242 downwards.
AAAGGCTTGTTAACAGGTCCTAAGCCTGAAAAACAAGAGCTATAATCCGCTCTGAACAGATTCCTCCATTATGCCTGAGATCATTGTAGGAGTAGTTGTTTTAGGACTATTGTTGTCTCCGCAAATTTTAGCCGGATTTTTAGCCAAAAGAACCGGTCGTAACTTTTGGTTCTGGTTTTTTATTTCATTTGTTATACCTGTCATTTCCCTGGTAATCCTGATCTTTTTAGAAGATAAAAACCCTAAGGCAGAAGGTTATCAGTTAGCTGATCATGTGGATAGGTCAAAGGACCTGAACAATGAAATGGGTTAATTAGATGCCTACAACATCTTTTTTCTTTTTCTGTTTCATGGCTTTGGGAATGATTTCTAGAATTTCATCTTTTAAGGCATTGAGCATCCTCTTTTTGATGAAGTTTTTGTGTGTAACCAGGCTGATTTCCCTCACAGGTTCAGCAGGTTTAAAATAACGCACTTTATTCATTTGCTTTGCGCTCAGTTCAGTAATGGCCAGCTCCGGAAGCAGTGTTGCACCTCCGTTTAAATCTACCATTCGCACCAGCGTTTCTACGCTTCCTGTATTGTATTCCAGTCCTTGAAGTCTGTTATTTTTGGTAGATCTGCAGATATTTAATACCTGATTACGCATACAATGCCCCTCATTTAAAAGCCAGATATTTTCATCATTCAAATCTTCTGCATCAACAGCTTTCTTCTTATATAATTTACTGTTTTTACTGATATAGCTTACGAAATTTTCATAGTACAGCGGCATTTCGGTAATATTCGCGTCGGATAATGGCGTAGCCAAGATGCCGCAGTCTAGTACTCCTGTCTTAAGATGATGGATAATGTCTTCAGTGGTGTATTCCCAGATCAATAATTTTAATTCGGGATACTTTTCGAGCATAGACGAAATAACTTCGGGCAAAAGATAAGGTGCTACAGTTGGGATTACACCAATGCGCAATTCGCCCAAAACATCTTGTTGTTGGCTACTAATTAATTCCTTTATTTTTCCGCTTTCCTGAAGAATGATGCGGGCTTGTGCGATAATCTGTGCACCAATTTCAGTCGGACTTACGGGTTGTTTGCTCCTGTCGAATATTTTAACGCTTAAAAGTTCTTCCAGTTTCTGAACCTGCATACTGAGCGTAGGCTGGGTAACAAAGCATTTGTCTGCAGCAGTAACAAAACTGCGATAAGTATCTACGGCAACAATATATTCGAGTTGAACTAAAGTCATATAGCTAAAATTGATTTATTGTATCAAATATATAAATTTTAGCTATAATAAAAAGTGTAGACTGATTTTGTGAAGAAGTGATGGCAATCTTACATTCAATCATTCACTCATTCAATCATTTACTTACTCTCTCATTCAAAAATGCCTAATATCTGCTTTCAAAATCCTGATAAGCCAACGCAATGCCTTCCGGGAGCTCAATTTTATGTTTCCAACCTAAGCTATGCAATTTGCTTACATCCATTAATTTTCTAGGTGTTCCGTCAGGTTTTGTCGTATCAAATATCAACTCGCCATCATAATTTAGTACATCTTTTATAAGTAAAGCTAAATCTTTGATTGATAAATCGTGACCTGTTCCGATATTAATGAGGTGGCGTTCATCATAATTCTGCATCAGGAAATAACAGGCATCAGCCAGATCGTCGGCAAATAAAAACTCTCTCAAAGGAGATCCTGAACCCCAAACAGTAATTTGCTTTTCGTTATTGATTTTGGCTTCGTGGACTTTTCTGATCAGTGCCGGTAATACGTGTGAATTCTGCGGATGATAATTATCGTTATAACCATATAAATTGGTTGGCATTACAGAAATGAAGTTACAACCATATTGGTCGCGGTAAGCATCACACATCTTAATTCCGGCAATTTTAGCAATGGCATAGGGCTCATTGGTTGGCTCCAATGTACCTGTTAAAAGATAATCTTCTTTTAAAGGCTGTGGTGCAAGTTTGGGATAGATGCAACTCGACCCTAAGAACATTAATTTTTTTACACCAGTTAAATAAGCGCTATGAATTACATTGTTCTGGATAGCTAAGTTTTCATAGAGAAAATCTGCACGGTAGGTATTGTTTGCAACAATGCCCCCTACTTTAGCTGCCGCTAAGAAAACATACTCTGGTTGCTCTGTCGCGAAGAAATCTGCAACTGCCTGCTGGTTTCGAAGATCGAGCTCCTGAGAGCTGCGAACAATCAGGTTAGTATACCCTTCTTTTTCGAGTTTACGATAGATGGCTGAACCGACCATTCCTCTATGACCAGCAATATAAATTTTAGCGTTCTTTTCCACGGTGTTATTGATAGCTTGCAAAAATACGATACATTAAATAAAAAGACGTAGTGTTAACAAGAAAATGAGATTTCAATAGCTGATAAATCGTATTTTTGCCTCAAAAAACGAAACTTGGGTAAAGATAAACTTAGACGTTTTGCGGAGATAGAGACATTTGCAAACGTATATCAGCTAGATGAAGGCAAGCCACTAAAAGGTGAATGGGCTAAAACGCATTTTAAGAATGAACACCCTGTGGTATTGGAATTGGCTTGTGGCAAAGGAGAATACACCGTTAATCTCGCTAAATTATTTCCAGAGAAAAATTTTATCGGAATTGACTACAAAGGAAATCGAATCTGGAGAGGTGCAAAAACAGCTATAGAAGAGGGTATTGATAACGTTGCTTTTTTAAGAATTCAGATCGAAAACTTGCTTGATTATTTTGAGGCAGGAGAAATTGATGAAATCTGGATTACCTTTCCTGATCCTCAGCCTCAGGATAGCAGAGAGAAGAAAAGGTTAACTTTCCCTGCTTTCTTAGATCGCTATCAGCAAGTGTTGAAAACTGGTGGTAAGGTGAATCTTAAAACTGATAATGACGATCTTTATGCTTATACTGTTGAAAAAGTAAATGAATTGAAGTTAAAAGTACATAAGAATACCGATCATTTGTATACCTCGGATTTAGTGGATGAGGTTTTGTCGATCAAAACTTATTACGAGAAGAAATACTTATTACACGATAAGAATATTAACTATATTCAATTTTCATTTGAGTAATGGATACTAACTTTTACGAACAGGTTTATGAGATTGCCCGCTTAATTCCGAAAGGAAGGGTGACTTCTTATGGAGCCATCGCTAAAAGTTTGGGCGCGGCAAAATCATCCCGGATGGTGGGGCATGCGATGGCTTATGCCGGAACAGCTCAGCCTAAAGTACCGGCACACCGTGTGGTAAATAGCAGCGGATTGCTAACCGGGAAGTTCCACTTTAATCCGCCAGAATCAATGATCGAATTACTGGCAGCCGAGGGTGTTGAGGTGAAGAATGATAAGGTTGTTAACTTTAAAAAGGTGTTTTGGAATCCCATGGAGGAAATTAACCTTTAATCAATAGGTATTACACCACCCATCATTCATTCACTCAATAATTCTCTCATTCAAAAATTAAAATATGGGTAAACTAGTAGAAGAATTTAACAGCTATCGCGAAAAAATGAAACGATAGGATCATGGAAACGGCCAATACTAATATTAAACGTTTCTTTGCTTTGGATACAACATCTTACGCCGATGGGGCATTGGATGTTAAGACAAAGGAAATGCTCGGCTTAGTGGCCTCTATGGTATTGCGCTGTGATGATTGTATTAAATATCACCTGGGCAAATGTTACGATGCCGGTGTAAATAACGATGAGATAAATGAGATCTTCATGATTGCGAATCTGGTAGGGGGAAGCATTGTAATCCCACATTACAGGAGGGCCGTGGAGTATTGGGACGATCTTTCGAGTTCGGAGGCGAGAGTTTAAAGTTTGGAGTACTGAACCGTTCCTAAATTATTAGTACATTTAAGAATGGGAACGCTCACAGATTTACTTGCCTATCAAAAAGGCTTCAACCTTGCCATGGAAATTTTTCATATTTCGAAAAGATTTCCGGCTGAAGAAAAATATAGCTTAACAGACCAGATTAGAAGATGTTCTAGAAGTGTGTGTGCAAATTTAGCAGAGGCCTATAGAAAACGGAAGTATCCCAATCACTTTATTAGTAAATTGTCGGATTCAGACACTGAAAATGGTGAAACCCAAACGTGGCTGGCATTTGCATTGGCTTGTGAATACATTACACAAAAGGAATTTGATCTTTTGAACAATCAGGCAGAAGAAGTAGCCAGATTATTGGTTTATATGATGAAAAATTCTGAAAAATTTTTAACAAATCCCGTTTAGTACCTCATACATTTAGAACTATGCCTACTCCCAACTCCGAACACCCAACTCCCAACTTCATACGCTGCACCTGGTGCGGCTCTGATCCGCTTTATATTAAATACCACGATGAAGAATGGGGGAAACCTGTTTATGACGATAAAACCCTATTTGAGTTTTTAATTTTGGAGGGTGCTCAGGCGGGTTTGAGCTGGATTACCATTTTGAGACGCAGAGAAAGCTATCGAAAGGCTTTTGCAGATTTTGATGTAGAAAAGGTTGCGAAATTTGATGAAAAGGATGTGGAGCGTTTGATGCAGGATGAAGGAATTATTAGAAACCGGCTCAAAGTAAATGGTGCAATTACCAATGCAAAGCTTTTTATCGGAATTCAACAGGAATTTGGGAGTTTTTCCAACTACATATGGGGTTTTTTACCAGATAAAAAGCCTATTTTAAATCAAGTGGAAAAGATGGGCGATGTTCCGGCAAGAACCGAAATTTCTGACCGTATTAGTAAGGATATGAAGAAAAGGGGCTTTAAGTTTTTTGGGACAACGATATGTTATGCCCACATGCAGGCTACAGGAATGGTTAATGATCACCTGATAAATTGTATTGCCAGATAATAAGAAAAGGGTTCTGAAGTCAGAACCCTTTTCTTATTTTTTACTGTTGTATTCCTGAACGAGGTTAATCACATCTCTGCTGTTGAAATCGGTTGAAGATTCAATTTTAGCCTTTAAGGCAGGTTGGTCGCCGAGCTTTTGTATCAGAATATTTTTAACATTTACTTTTTGCGCATCTTCGGTAATGGCTTTCATAGGTACTTCCTGTAATGGACCGGCACCTGGTTTCTCGATAAAGTAGCGTACTACCGGTGCGCCTGCCGGCCGATCGGGTTCAGTATTTCTGCTCCCACCGCCTATGCTGATTCCGCCACCCATGCCCATTCCGCCAAAGCCGCCCGTACCTGCTCCAATGCCTATGGATGGTCTGAATTTCACTTTCTTTTCTTTTTGTGCGGGTGCTAAAGTTTCTCCTCCGAAAGAATAGAGATTTACCGTTCCCATCTCAATCACTTTTACAAAACGGTACTCCAGATTTCGTTTTGCAGCAAAGCCTTTACTCACATAACTGTTGCCATTCCAAAAGAAATTTTTGACATCCCTGGCCAATAAAATTACTTCTGCTTCATCATTTGCACTGATCCACACCGAAAAATAATCAGTACCTTTTATTGTACCACGGATTACCTCATCATTATTTTTAACTATGAAATCTTGTGCAGAAAGTCTGTTTGTTACAAAAAGGAGTAGGAGAAAAGAGAGAAAAAGCTTCATATTGATATTAATGTTCACAAATAACGCAACAAATTATTAAATCTTACTCATTCAAATTGATTTTAACATTCCCCGATTCGACATTGGGATGGTTAATCTGGAATTTTTTGAAATCTGCCTTCATATTTTGGTATGCATATGCTTTAGCATTATTAAAGTTCTTCCCCATAGCATAAAATTTATGCAGGATATAACGGTTTAAAAGGTAGTTTTTTAAGTTGTTATCAGCCTGCGTATCTGTCATTACCTTTCTGAGGTTATCACGATCTAAAAAAGCTCCAATACCAATTTTCATGGAAATATACTTCAGTTCTAAATTCATGGCGTCTTTTTGATCCAAAAAAGGATCTGAAGCTGCATCTATCTCTTCAATTTTCGTTAGGTGAGGGGCAATCTCTTTCGCTAAGATATCAGGCGTTACTAAAATTAAACCCTCCGGAATGTAAAAGGTAGAATCGGTATGATAGGGATCTACATACAGTGTTACCTTTTCTTTAGTTGCCGGATGTTTTAGGGTGTAGCAATCAACAATCCCCGTTTTCCCACCCATGCTTCCCCTGTTAGAAAAGTCTATAGGCGAACCGTCAGGCCATCGAAAGGAATTCTCCAGCTTAGCCATTTTGATTTGTAAAGCAGCCCGATCAGCAATATTGGTAAATGCACCAGTACCAATGGGGCGATCTATAGAAGTGCCATATCCTTTATTATAACTTTTAAGGTTTTCAAAGGTGATGTAACTGATTAGTGTATCAATAGGCTTTTGTGCCTTAGCAAAGCTTAAAGCCAGGCAAAATAGAATGGTAGAAAATGTTTTCATAAAAGCGTTTTAGATTGATGATGCTGAAAATACATGATTTCAATAAATAAATTTAAACTTTTCTTGGTTAAGCATTTTAACGATATCATTAACTTTGGTTACTTTTATCAACTGATGAAATCTTTTGATCAGTATAATCATTAATCTGTGTAATCACATGAACAATAAAAAACTCTTTCTTTTAGATGGAATGGCATTAATGTACCGTGCACATTTCGCGTTGAGTAAAAATCCTCGTTTTACCTCAACAGGCATTAATACATCGGCGGTAATGGGATTTACCAATACCTTATTGGATGTGTTGAAGAAAGAAAAACCCACTCATATTGCTGTTGTTTTTGATACTGAAGCACCAACGGAGCGACATACCGAATATGAAGCTTATAAAGCCCACCGACAGGCTATGCCTGAAGATCTGGCTGCTGCTATGCCTTATGTAATTAAGCTCATTACAGGTTTCAATATTCCGGTAATTACGTCAGATGGATATGAAGCCGATGATATTATAGGAACTTTAGCCAAAAAAGCTGAGGCTAAAGGATATCAGGTGTATTGCATGACGCCCGATAAGGATTTTGCCCAGCTGGTTTCCGAAAACATTTTTATCTATAAGCCTGCCCGTATGGGAAATGACATGGAAATTTTAGGTGTAAAGGAGGTTTTAGCAAAGTGGGAAATTGAAAATGTGTTACAGGTTATTGATATTTTAGGCTTATGGGGTGATGCGGTAGACAACATTCCTGGAATCCCGGGAATTGGTGAGAAAACGGCAAAAGCATTGATTAAGCAGTATGGTTCTATGGAGAACATTATTGCGAATAGCCATGAGCTGAAGGGGAAACAAAAAGAAAATGTAGAAAATTTTGCTCAACAGGGCTTAATCTCTAAAAAACTGGCCACTATTCTTTTGGATGTCCCGGTTGAACTGGATGAGCAAAGTTTAGAGCTATGCGATCCAAGCAGAGATTTGTTAGAACCCTTATTTACTGAATTGGAATTCAGAACTTTAGGCCGCAGGGTTTTTGGAGATGAATTTTCGGTTACGACAGCCAAATTTGCTGAAGGCACGCAAACAGATCTATTTGGCAATCAAACCGGAGAAACCATTCAATATACCAACACCCTGGAGGAGGAACCAGCTGTTCAATTGCCTGCAAAAAACATAGAAAATACACCACATCAATATCATTTAGTTGATACACCTGAGCAGAGGGCAGACCTCATCAAATTACTTCTTGCTGAATCACGAATCTCTTTTGATACTGAAACTACCGGAACCGACGCCAATACAGCTGATTTAGTTGGGTTGTCATTCTCCATTAAACCAGGCGAGGGTTATTACATCCCTGTTCCGGCAGATAGAACAGAAGCGCAGGCCATTGTAGACGAATTTAAAGTTGTATTGGAAAATGAAAGCATTGAAAAGATAGGACAGAACACTAAATATGATATCCTGGTACTCAAATGGTATAACGTAGAGGTTAAAGGTAAGCTTTTTGATACCATGCTTGCGCACTACCTCATTGATCCGGATACACGCCATAATATGGATGTGCTTTCTGAAAATTATCTGGGCTATTCACCCATTTCGATCACCACCTTAATTGGAGCGAAAGGTAAAAATCAGGGCACGATGAGAGACGTTCCGGTAGAAAAGGTGGTTGATTATGCAGCCGAGGATGCAGATGTAACCCTCCAGCTTGCACATGTTTTTGAACCCAAACTCAAGGAGCTTAATGCCGCTAAACTGGCTGAGGAAATCGAAAATCCTTTGGTTTATGTACTGGCAGATATTGAAAAGGAAGGGGTACGTATTGATATAGAAACCTTAAAAAATTATTCTGCTGAGCTGGAAACAGACATCATTAAATTTGAACAAAATGTTTATGATAAAGCCGGAATAAAGTTTAACCTGGCCTCACCAAAACAACTTGGAGAGGTATTATTTGATAAATTACAATTAGATCCGAAAGCCAAAAAAACCAAAACCGGTCAGTACCAAACTGGCGAAGATGTATTATTGGCATTGGCGGGTAAAAGCGATATTGTTCAGGATATTTTGGATTTCCGCCAGTTGCAAAAGTTAAAATCAACCTATGTTGATGCGCTTCCTTTGATGGTAAATCCAAAAACAGGACGGGTTCACACTTCTTATAATCAGGCGGTTGCCGCTACAGGAAGGCTGAGTTCCAATAACCCTAATCTGCAGAATATTCCGATCAGAACAGAACGTGGAAGAGAGGTGCGTAAAGCATTTATTGCCCGCGACGAAGACCATATTCTGCTTTCGGCAGATTATTCACAGATAGAGTTGCGCATCATTGCGGATATCAGCAAAGAAGAAAATATGCTGGATGCTTTTAGCAAAGGTATTGACATTCATACGGCTACTGCAGCAAAGGTGTACGGTGTAAGTATTGAAGAGGTTGATGGAACGCAGCGTAGAAATGCCAAAGCAGTAAATTTTGGAATTATTTATGGTCAGTCTGCTTTCGGATTATCTCAGAATCTGGGCATACCGCGTAAGGAGGCAGCGGAAATTATTGAGCAGTACTTTGCACAGTATCCTGGTATAAAGCGCTACATGAGCGATACCATGAACTTTGCACGTGAGAACGGGTTCGTAGAAACCATCATGGGCAGAAGGCGCTATTTGAGAGACATTAATTCTGCCAATCAAACAGTAAGAGGCTTTGCTGAACGAAATGCGATTAATGCACCGATTCAAGGTTCGGCGGCAGATATGATCAAAATCGCAATGATCAATATTCATAAAGATATGAAAGCACAAAACTTACAATCAACCATGACCATGCAGGTGCATGATGAGTTGGTTTTCGATGTGCTTAAAACCGAAAAAGAAGCAGTGAAAGCCATCATCTTAGAGCGAATGCCAAATGCCATTAAAACAACAGTTCCAATTGTTGTGGAAATTGGCGAGGGTGATAACTGGTTGGCGGCTCATTAGATTTTTTTTATTATCTTCATTAAATCTTCATCCCCATTAATCAATTTTATATCAACAAAAAAATTAACGAGTAAAACAAAAATTAAAGGACATGAAAAAGTTATTGAGTTTAATCGCAGTCGCAGCATTTGGTTTAACAACAGCATTTGCGCAAACACCAGCAGCTACCACTACTCCTGCAAAGAAAGTAGTTAAAAAAGAAGTGAAAACGGCCTCAGCTCCTGTAAAAGCAGGTGTAAAGCAAGAAGCTAAGAAAGTTGAGACTAAAACAACAACTACTGCAACCAAGTTAAAGGCTGATGGTACGCCAGATATGCGTTTTAAAGAGAATAAAACTAAAGCAGTAACCAAAGTAGCTGGTCCAACGAAGAAAGATGGTACCGCAGATATGCGATACAAAGCCAATAAAGTGACTACAAAAACAGTAAAAAAGAACTAGGTTTAGGTTTATAATTGAAGGGGTTGCTCCGAAAGGAACAGCCCCTTTTTTGTTTTATAGGCTGATACTTTCACCGATTTCGGGCAGCAAAAGTGTTTTCTGCTCGCGGGCAAATTTATCTAGCGCAACTTTCGTATCAATTTCAATTACCGGGAACGTGTTATAATGAACGCCAATTACTTTACCACAATCGAAATATTTGGTGGCAATTAAGGCATCATCTACATCCATAGTGTAATTGCCGCCAATAGGGAGAATAGCATAATCCAAGTTGTATAAATCAGCCAAAATCTTCATTTCAACTGTTAAGCCGGTATCGCCGGCAAAATAGATTTGTTTACCATCCACTTCAATTACAAATCCGGCAGGGTTCCCGCCATAGCTCCCATCAGGTAAACCTGCGGAATGTGTAGCAACTACCATTCTTACTGTTCCCCAATCAAAGGCAAATTTCCCGAAGTTCATGGGATGCACATTTTCAATACCTTGATTTTTAACCCATCCAATTACTTCTGGGATCGCAATTACCGTTGCGTTGGTTTGCTTTGCCAGTTCCACTAAATCTGCAACATGATCGCCATGCCCGTGGCTAACTAAGATGTAATCCGCTTCAATCGATTTAATATCAATATGCTTAGCTAAGGGGTTCTGTGTAATAAAAGGATCAAATAAAAGCTTCTTGGTCGAAGTTTCAAGCAAGAAACAGGACTGACCGTAATAAGTATATTTCATTTTTTATGTTTTAGTAATTATTACCAAAAATTAGTATCAAGTAATTAGTATCAAGTAGCAAGACTTAGAGCAGATGGAGCAAGGATCAAAGAGCAAAGAACAAGGGCTGAGTATCTAAAAAGAACCTTGTATAGGTTAAGCACAATGTCTAACTACTAACGACTATGTACTAACTACTTTGAAAGTATCAAGATTTGAGTATCAAGTGTCAAGACTCGAACCAGCGCCAGAAAATTGCTTCCAATGCTATTTGCACTCTAAACTCTAGACTACCGACTCCAAACTTATTTAGCCCCCAAACATGCCGCCTAAGCCACCCAACATATCTTTGGCTGAGGATTGCATTTCGGCAGCGCTAACCTGCTCGGCACTTGCTAAGGCCTTGTTAATCGCAACCTGCAATAGCTCTTCCAATTCTTCTCTGTCGGCAGTTTTGTAAAATTCCTCATCTATAGCGACGCTGGTGATGGCCTTATTGGCAGTAGCTGTAATTTTAATGGCGCCATTCTCCACTTCGCCGAATACAGAAATGGTATCTAATCTTTTTTTAATTTCCTCAGCCTTTTGTTGTGCTGCAAATAATTTATCAAACATATTTTTGAGTTTATATTATAAGGCGAAATTAGGACAAATTGTTTTCTGTTTCACCTTTTTTGCAAAAGCAAATTCTAAATTTTCTTCCCAATGGAAGCCGATAAATTATTTAAATATTAATCTTCGTCAGAGCCCGGTAAGCTGCCATTTCCATGATAGGCACCCTTACGAATCACTGGCATGTTTAAATGCTTATACAGCTCATCTAAATGCATTAAACTCCCGTTGGTTAAATTGCCTAAGAAAATTACGATGATGTTTTTATCCAGGTCGCGAACATAAATATGGCGGAAACCATGCCACCAGCCAGTATGGTAAACAACTTTATCCATCTTCTCGCCGTCGAACATTCTCCAGCCATAACCATAATTAAAATGTCCATTTACAGGTTTATTTCGGCCTACATATGCAGAATCAACACTTTTCTTGGTGAGTAATCTGCCATTTTTAAGGTATTTATCATAAAGAACCAAATCATGAACAGTACTGTAAATACCCTTATCACCAACGGGGCCATCCAAAAAGTTTTGTACAACAGAATATCTCCAGGTACGGTCATGACCAACCACATCCACAGGAACTTTCTCATATTCGGTAGTCGAATAAACGTGTGTATGCTTCATTCCCGCCGGTTTAAAGATATGTTCCATCATATATTGTGAATACCGCTGTCCGGTTACCTTTTCTATAATGGCGCCTAAAACCATAAAGTTGGAATTATTATAGTGAAAGCGATTATCTGGTTTAGTATATGGGTTAGGTTTCTTCTCTGCAATGATATTCATCACCTCCTGGTTGGTGATACCCTTTTTCATATTGCGTTTCTCTTTGCGCCAAATATCATCAATGAAGTAAACGTAATTCATCATTCCGCTGCGGTGAGTAAGCAACAATTTCACTGTGATGCCCTCGTAAGGGAAGTTAGGAAAAAACTTTTTTACGTTATCGTTAAGCGATAATTTTCCTGCCTCAACCAACTGCATGATAGCTGTGCCGGTAAAGGTCTTGGTAATAGAAGCCAGTTCAAATTCAGAATTAATGTTTAAGCTGTCGCGATGCAAATAATCTGCCCAGCCAATGGCTTTTTCATAAAGGATTTTTCCATCCTTGGCAACCAGCATATTGCCATTAAAACCATATTTCTTATGTAAGTTCTGAACAAAATCAGCAATCCATTTATCGCCTTTTTCTGGGTTGTATGCTATTAAAAGGCTATCGGCTTTATCGTCTTCCTTGGTGCGGATTTTTTTTTCAGCTTCTTTTTTCTCTTCAGCTTTTTTACTTGAACAAGCGGTTAACAGGGATAAAGAGAGGGCAAAAGCCGAACATATATATTTAAAATTCATTAATATTCTGGGATAGTAGATTTAAAACCCGAAAATTAAAGAATTTTGAACGGTTAAAACGAAAGAGTTTTACACATTTTCGCAATTTTGTTTATACCAGCACTCAAATAAATGTCCTTTGCTGCCATATACAGGATCGCTATCTGGATTTTTAACTTTTGCAATATCTTCATCAGCTTCAGGGCGTTCTTCCGGCTTGCCGTATTTCATGTTATAATCGGCTCCATAAGGGTAGGCGCCAACTACAGTAAAGTCTTCAGTGGAATTTAATTTTTTATGCGCCACGCCTGCCGGAATCACGACTACATCTCCTTTATCAAGCTCAATACATACACCATGTTCTCCACCAAACTGAACATCCGCTTTGCCACAGTATACACCCATCACTTCGTGTGTATTGCTATGGTAGTGGTGATAATCAAAAATGCCATCTACCCAGGTATTGGTATATCCATTTTGTGCAAAAATCTTCTTTATAGCTTCTTCTGTTTCATCGGGATGAATAAGCAGTGCTCCTTTGTAAATCATTAATGGCAAATTAGGATTGTTAGGGAAATTGCCATTCTCTTCTATTTTATGTGCAACCAGATAGGCTTCTTGTACCAGTTTTTCTTTGTCCATGGTAAGGTGTTTTAATGTTTAACAAAGAAGAGGGAAAAGGGTTTAGAATTTGAGAAGTTTCCCGCTGATCACGCAAATTAACGTTTCAATATGATCAATATCGCAGCATCAATCTACAGAAAAGTAAATGGGATATAAACAAAAAAAAGGCTTCCAAATTGGAAGCCTTTAAAATATTCTGAGTGGAAACTAATTAAGCCAATAACCTGATTGGTTCCTCTAACAATCCTTTTAGAGTTTGTAAGAATGCAGCACCAGTAGCACCATCAACCACACGGTGATCACAGCCTAAAGTTAACTTCATTATGTTACCAGGTACTACAGCACCATTTTTAACTACAGGAACTGCTTGAATTGCACCTACAGATAAAATTGCGCCATCAGGAGAGTTGATAATTGAAGTAAACTCATCAATACCAAACATACCTAAGTTAGATACGGTAAAGGTAGAACCTTCCCAATCTGCTGGTTGTAATTTTTTAGCTTTAGCTTTAGCGCCATATTCTTTAACCTCAGCAGAAATGTGAGACAAAGATTTGCCATCAGCAAAACGAACCACAGGTACCAATAAGCCATCTTCAACAGCCATTGCCACACCAATGTTAGTATGCTCATTGAAACGGATTTTATCTCCGCCCCATGATGAGTTAACTGCAGGATGTTGTTTCAAAGCAACTGCAACAGCTTTAATTACGATATCGTTGAATGATACTTTAACAGGAGCAACAGCGTTGATTGCTGTACGAGCAGTCATTGCGTTATCCATATCAATACTGATCGTTAAATAGAAATGTGGTGCAGTAAATAAGCTTTCTGCTAAACGTTTAGCAATCACTTTACGCATTTGAGAAACAGGTTTCTCTGTAAATTTCTCTTCACCAACATAAGTAGGGATCACCGGAGCGGCTTTCTGTGCAGGAGCACTTGCAGCTTCAGTATTTGCAGTCGCGGCTTGTGCAGCTGGCTTAAAGTTCTCAATATCTTTCTTAATGATACGACCACCTTCTGCACTACCTGCAACTTGTGATAAATCGATTCCCTTATCTTTAGCAATTTTCTTTGCTAATGGAGAAGCTTTAACACGGCTATCTGAAGAAGTTTCAGCAACCGGAGCAGATGCACTTGCATTAGCAGTAGCTTGTTTTTCTTCTTTAGGAGCCTCAGCACTTTCGGCTTTTTTCGCAGGAGCAGAACCGCCAGCTAAAATACCGCTAACATCGGTACCTTCCGGACCAACAATGGCAATAATGCCGTTTACTTTTGCAGCCTGGCCTTTTTCAACACCAATGTGTAATAAGGTTCCGGTAGCATAACCCATAACCTCCATAGTTGCCTTATCGGTCTCTACATCAGCTAAAACATCATCGTCCTTAACTTTATCACCCACTTTTTTATGCCATTCAGCAATAACGCCTTCAGTCATGGTATCGCTAAGCAAAGGCATACGGATAACAGTAATACCTTTTGCGGCTAATTCATCTTCACTTAAAGCACCACCCTGAGCAGGAGCTTCTTCTTTTGGTGCCTCAGCGCTTTCAGCTTTTGGTGCTTCAGCAGCAGGCTCAGCAGCACCTTGTTCAGCAGCTAATGCAGCTTTATAGTCTTCGCCCTCTTTACCGATAACGGCCATGATAGCATCAACAGGAACAGCCTGACCTTCTTCAACGCCAACGTATAGAAGTGTACCATCCCAATAAGATTCCATATCCATTGTTGCCTTGTCAGTTTCTACTTCTGCCAAAACATCACCGCTTTTAACTTTATCGCCCACTTTTTTGTGCCACTTAGCCAAAACCCCTTCGGTCATGGTGTCGCTCATTTTGGGCATTCTAATTACATCAGCCATTATATCTAATTAATTGAAATCTTAAATATTGTTAGTCCATTACGTAAGGGTAGTTCTCAGTCATATATACATCTTTATATAACTCAGATGCATCTGGCCAAGGAGATTCTTCTGCAAATTTCACAGCCTGATCTACAATAGCTTTAACTTTAGCTTCTACTTCCTCAATCCAAGCCTGATCAGCATACTTTTCTTTAAGAATAGTTTCTCTTGCATGTTCAACCGGATCTTTGGCTTTGTAATCTTCTAATTCTTCTTTTGTACGGTATTTCGCAGGATCTGACATGGAGTGTCCACGGTAACGATAGGTTCTCATTTCTAAGAAAGTAGGCCCTTCACCTTTACGTGCACGTTGAATAGCCTCATCCATTGCATTATGTACAGCAACAGGATCCATTCCATCAACAGGCGCACAAGGCATATCGAATCCTAAACCAATTTTATAAATATCAGTCATGTTGGTGGTACGTTGTACCGATGTTCCCATTGCATAACCGTTATTTTCGCAAACAAATACTACTGGAAGTTTCCAAAGCATTGCCATATTGAAAGTTTCGTTTAAAGCACCCTGACGTACAGCACCATCTCCCATATAGCAGATGTTTACATTGTCTGTACCTTTATATTTTTCGGCAAAAGCAACGCCAGCACCCAAAGGAATCTGACCACCAACAATTGCGTGCCCACCATAAAAATTATGCTCTTTGCTGAACATGTGCATAGAACCACCTTTACCTTTTGAGCAACCAGTAGCTTTACCATACATCTCGGCCATGATACTATCTGCACTAACACCCAATGCAAGGGCGTGAGCGTGATCGCGATAGGTTGTAATCATTGAATCGCCTTTTTGCATAGCAGATATTGCTCCTGCAACTACAGCTTCTTGCCCAATGTATAAATGACAAAAGCCACGAATTTTTTGTTGTCCGTATAACTGGCCAGTTTTTTCTTCGAACTTGCGCATCAGCAACATCGATTCAAACCACTTTAACCAGGTATCTTTATTTATTTCTACTGCACTCATTTCTTGGTATTGTTTTTTTGCGACAGCAAATCTAATTTTTTTATTGTAATTTTTGACACTTTTTAGTGTAAAAACATCAACGTTAAGAGCTTCTTTTAAGATTTAACTGTTGTTTTACAATTAAATCGTTAACTCTACGCTTTATCAGCTAAAAAAAGAGATTTTACAGAATCAAAAAATCACCCTTTATCACAGTATAGGTTTTAATTGATGGTAAAATTTAATTCTGCATATTTAGCTTTGGTCGTAATTTATAAAAGTTGTTTTGTCAGGCAATTGGCACTTCATTGCAAGTGTAAAAAAATCATGAAATTGAATAAAAATTTTTAATTGATGCTTCGGAAAGTAAATAAATGGCAACCATTTAGGCAGATGATCTTTCCATTTTATCTTTTCAGGTGCTAAAAGCTTTTCGTTGAGTTTGTACCTTGCTGGCCGCTAACCTAAATAAAAAGCTTAAAAATGACAGTTTTTTAGGGTGATTTTGATACACGTTTGTATCGGGGAAAGACAACAAATGTTAATAACTTTTACTTTTTAACAATTTACATTTGGATAACATTTGTATAATTAATACTTTTGGCAACCAACAATAAGCCCATGTGGTGTACGTTAATGTGTAAGTGAATTACCCAAACATAACTGTATAACATGATTAAAAAATTTTTGTTTTCATCTCTAATCGCCATCTGCACGGTCTCAGCAGCATTCGCACAAACAAAAACTAAAGAATCTGGTAAAGAATTAAATGATCCTGACAACTTAGCATCACAGTATTTTTCGCAAGTGATGGGGGTTGCTGTAGATGCGACGGCTAACTTAAAGTTATATAAGTTTATCTACGAGTGGATCGGTACTCCGTACAGTTACGGTGGAAATACCAAAAAAGGAATTGATTGCTCGGCTTTTACGAAAGCGATCTATGATAAAGTTTTCAACACTACCATCAGAAGAAATTCACGCGATATTTTTAGTATGGTTGATCCATTATCTAAAGAAGATTTAAAAGAGGGTGATTTAGTTTTCTTCAAGATAAAAAGCAGAAGTATTTCTCATGTGGGTATTTACCTTGGAGATAACAGATTTGCGCATGCATCCAGTTCAAGAGGTGTTGTTATCAGCAATCTAAATGAGCCATATTACAGTCGTTATTTTTACAAAGGTGGACGAGTTTTGGAATCATTTAAGAAGGAATTTACAGTAGAATAATTAGTTGCCAGTTAAACAGTTGGACAACTAAATAGTTTAAGAACCTTCGGGTTTAACTCAAAATATATCAATCCTCCACAAGAAATTCTGGAGGATTTTTTATTGAATAAGAAATCATTCATGAAGTTTATCCATAGCATTATCATTTCAGCTTTATCCTTTGTGTTACTGGCCAGCTGCACCAGTAACAATGCACAAGTAACGCCAGTTGTAAAGAAGCAAGATACAATCGTGAGGAAGATTAAAGATACCATCAGTATTGTTGCTGTTGGAGATATTATGCTCGGCTCTGCTTTTCCATCAAAGCTCAACCTTCCACCTGATGATGCAGTGAATAGTTTTGAGGCAGTAGATAGTTTGTTGAAGGGCGATATTGTGTTTGGCAACCTGGAAGGCTGTTTCCTTAATTCTGGCAATTCCAATAAATGCAATGGCATAAACCCCAATAATTGTTATGCTTTTCGTATGCCCGAGCGTTACGCAGGGATTTACAAGAAAGCTGGTTTCAATGTACTCAGTATAGCCAATAATCATGTTGGAGATTTTGACAGCCGTGGCCGCAAGAATACGGCAAGAATTCTCGATTCCTTAAAAATTCATTATGCTGGCCAATTAAATAAGCCCTTCGAAATCTTTGAAAAAGACAGTGTTAAATATGCTTTTTGTGCATTTGCGCCTAATGAAAATACCGTTTCTATCAAAAATATCGATAGTGCTAAAGCACTGGTAGCAAGACTAAAGACTATGGCAGATATTGTAATTGTTTCTTTTCACGGAGGTGGAGAAGGTGCCAGGTTTGAACATGTGACCAAAAAAACAGAGATCTTCTATAACGAAAACAGAGGGAATGTATATGCTTTTGCGCATGGAGTGATTGACGCGGGAGCCGATGTGGTGCTGGGGCATGGTCCTCATGTAACGCGCGCAGTTGAGGTTTATAAAAATAAGTTTATAGCCTACAGCATGGGAAATTTTTGTACTTATGGTATGTTCAGTTTAAAAGGCTGGAATGGCTATGCTCCTTTGTTACAACTGAAAATAAACAGTAAAGGCGACTTTCTTTACGCAGATGTTGTTTCTGTAAAGCAGGATAAAATCAACAGGCTTACCCTGGATGAAAATCATAACGCTTTTAAACGCATTCAACAGTTAACAGATATTGATTTTACCGGTCATCCCCTCCAATTTGAGAACAATAAGATTACGGTCAAAAATTAGCAAGCCGGTGGTTATTTCCAATTTAATTCCGAATCTTTGTTCATGAAAAAAGGATTGATTATTCATTATATTATTGGCATCGCTGCTGTATTTCTGGTATTTGCAGCAGCTTACTATATTCAGCAAAATCCGAAAAACTTATTGTCTGCAGGCATTATCATTTTAGCAGGTTGCCTGGTGGCCTTTAGCCAATATCAGATTATTAAGCAGAAAAGGAAGTAACTGGTTAATCAAAGCCTTACCGTAAGCATGTGCTTTTGCTTAATTTAAAATGCTTCTGTATCTTCTAGCAAACCAGCTAATGATATGCAGAGGATTTCACAAATCTGAAGTACCCTTGCCAGTGGCACATTCCTGATGTTGCGTTCGTTTTTTGAGTATACATTTTGAGAAATCTCCAATTCCTGGGCCATGTATTCCTGGCTGTATCCGAGTATCAAACGTCTAATTCTAATTTTCCTACTAATTGCTTCTAACTTTTTATCATCCATTTTTGAGCGTAATTGACTGAATTGGGGATGTCAACTCGTTTTGTTAATGGGTATACTAATCTATGAAATTTTAGCAAAAACTATCTCTAACCTATTGAAAATTAAGGGCTATAATTTAAACAAATAGCGTTTAGCTTTCGACAAAATAATTGGATAATTTCAATTCATCATTGTGGAGAATCTGAAAATCCAAAAAAGAGTAGGGAAAATCTAAATTGAAGAATTATGTTACTAGCATTAATTGTCGTCTTAGTTCTCATCCCAACTACTGCAAATTAAACCCGTTTGGGATGTATCATTAAAGTATGCATCCCAAATTATTCTTATGTTTGATTATGTTGATTAGGGCTTATTTCAGTTTGAAATTTAAGAACTGCTTTCGTCAAATGATGGAAATAGGCCCCTTTGGTGTTATTTTGGCAATATTTTTTCTTTGTCAGTTGTTTCATCGAGAACTATATGGTTTTAACAGCTTAGTATACTGGGCTATTTCATTACCCTTTCTGTTCATAGAAATTCACAATACTCGGGGAGATAAGGGTTTTGTTAACATTTATTTTAAACAGTCATTCTTTATATTTACACTTGAATACCTACTCTTGTGTATTCCGCTTTTGGCTCCTATGGTGCTTTATGGAGCATATTTTCATGTAATTGTAGTTTTTACTTCAATTATTGTTGCCCCAGTTTTTCCGATGAAATTTAAGAATGTGCATATCATTCCTACAATCTTCCCGCGACTTTCATTAGATTGGATTAATGGACTGAGAACATCTTATTTACGATTTGTTGTTCTTTTTGTGGCTGCATTGGCCGGAGCATTTGTCAACAACATTAAGGTTGTTGAGGCTGCTATTTGTATATCATTTATTTTATCAACGGATTTTAATACCGAATTTGAACCAAGTTACTATCTGTTACAATATTCCGGTCAACCAGTTTACACACTGATAAGAATTGTCGGATCATCTTTAATCAGTTTTTTGATCTTCAATAGTCCTTTTTTAATTGTTTTGTTATTAGCATCTGAACATGACCTTGAGCTTTTTCTGAGGATGGCCGGAGCAATTATAGTATTGCATTTACTGCTTCTTCTTTTAAAATACACAGTCTACCGTGCCATTAATCATCTCTCTTATACATTGCTAAAAATTTTCTTACTTTCCTTAGTGATGATTTCTTTTTACAATGAGCGATTGGAGTATCTTATGCTTATCCCGCTTTTATTTTTGTTCGCCCTTAAAAGAATTACCAGAATAACGTATGGTTGAAATTAAGAATTTATCAAAAAGCTATAGGTTGGGAAAGTATGTGTTAAACAACATTACTTATCATTTTGAATCAAAAAAGATTACTGGTATTGTGGCCAATAATGGCGAGGGAAAAACAACTTTATTTAATTGTATTTATGGCTTGGATAGCGCTTATACTGGTCATATTCAGTTTGACTTTCCTGTAGGCAAGGATCAGAAATCCAGATGTGGCTATTTACCCACAGATCTTTATTTTTATCCGAAGATTACAGGTAGGGAATATGTTATTTTTTGTGCTACTGCACGGCAAAAGAGCCATGATAGAATAGATGAATGGGCGGAGTTACTCGATTTACCATTAGATGATTATGTCAGTAACTATTCTACCGGCATGAAGAAGAAGGTAGGCTTACTCGGGCTAATTATTCAGGATAATGATGTTATTATTCTCGACGAGCCCTTCAATGGCCTTGATATCGCTTCAAATATACTGCTTAATACAATTCTGCTTAAACTTAAATCGCAAGGGAAGACTGTATTGTTAAGCTCCCACATACTTAGCACCCTAACCGATATATCGGATTATATCGTGGTTTTAAAAGGAGGTCAATTTAATGCTATTTACGAGAAATGTAACTTTTCAGCACTTAAAATTGATATGGATGCAGACAATAATAGAGCTGAAAAATTAATTGAAAAGTTAATGTAGCTAGTTTTATATAACTCAAGTTAACTCTCATCCTTAGTATTTCGTACTAAGCCGATTCCTGATACAAAGAAGATGAGGCCAATGATGCCATACACCAATAAACCTCTTGTATTTTGGTCGTGATTAACAAAACCATAGCCTGCATATATTAATCCTATAATCCCAAGGATAGTGAGTACAGTTCCGAAAGTGCGTTTTACGTTCATGATTTGAATATTTGTAACATAAGACAAAGCAATGACCATTTTTGTTTTACAGCACATAAAAATGCCCGTTACATTAACTGAAACGGGCATTTTTATATGAGTGATTATGTAATGATTATCCATTCACTCATTCAATAATTTATTCATTCCTGATTACCAAACCCCTAACCTGTTCTCTGGTGCAATGTACATCTTAGCTGTTGCCGGAATATTGAATGCTTTGTAAAAAGCTTCCATATTGTAAACAGGTCCATTTACACGGAACATTTCAGGGCTATGTGGGTCGGTTTTTAAGCGGACACTCATGCGTTCAGGGCGATCCTTTATGCGCCATACCTGTGCAAAACTTAAAAAGAAGCGTTGATCTGGTGTAAAACCATCAATTTTTTTGTCTCCTTTTCCTTGTTCGGTTAGTTTAAAAGCATCATACGCAATGTTTAATCCACCAAGGTCGGCTAAATTTTCGCCCAAAGTTAATGAGCCATTTACATGTTGGTTATCCAATAAAGTAAACTTGTTATAAAATGAATCTACTTTATCTGTTTTTACCTTGAATTTTGAGGCGTCAACACTGTTCCACCATTCCTTTAAATTTCCCTGAGCATCGTATTGGCGTCCCTGATCATCAAATCCATGTGTCATTTCATGGCCAATTACCGCCCCGATTGCACCATAATTGATTGCATCATCTGCCGCGAAATCAAAAAATGGAAATTGTAAAATTCCGGCAGGAAAAACAATTTCATTAAATGAAGGATTATAATAAGCATTTACCGTTGGAGCGGTCATCATCCATTCGGTTTTATCCACAGGCTTGCCAAGCTTATCCATCATTTCTTTATATGCATGTTTCTTTGCAGACTGGAGGTTGGCATAATAAGTATCCTTTGAAATTTCTACATCATCATACTTCTTCCACTTATCCGGGTAACCAATTTTTTTGATAAAGGCGTTCAATTTCTCCAGTGCTTTTTTCTTAGTTTCTGGTGTCATCCAGTCTAACTTTTGAATGCGTTCAGCATATACTTTTTGAAGATTATTTACCAGTTCGAGCATCCTTTTTTTCGCCTCTGGTTTGAAATATTGTTCGGTGTAAAGCTGCCCTAAAAGTTCACCTAAATTATCATCAGTAGTATTTACCATCGCTTTCCACCTTTCTGTTTGAGATGGCTGTCCATATAAGGTTTTACCATAGAAATTAAATCTGGCATCTCTGAAAGCCTGTGTTAAAGCATTTGCCGAACGGTTTAGTGCATCAAGCTTAAGCTTACTCTTCCAGGCGGCAAGTGGCTGACTTTTAATCAATGTTGAAAGTGCCTGATAATATTTAGGTTGTCTCACCAATACGGTATCAGTTGAGGCACCGATTTTGGTTAAAACAACTTTCCAGTCGATGTTAGGTGTTTGCTTTTGAAAGTCTGCAACTGCTAATTTATGATAGTTCTTTTGTGGGTTTCTAAGTTCTACAGGTGTAGAATGCGATTGCGCAATTAAAGTTTCTAATTTTAAAATTTCGCTGGCATTTTTTGAAGCGTTGGAAGCATCTCCGCTAAGCGTAAATAACTTTTCTACATACCTGGTATATTCTGCACGTATTTTCTTTGCCTTATCATCTTGGTCCAGGTAATAGCTTCGATCAGGTAAGTTGATACCGGATTGCGAGAACGAAAGTATATTTTGAGTACTGGCCTTGTCGTCTGGTTCAACGCCGAAGCCCAGCAGGTCTCCCTCACCATTTTTATACCCTTCCGATACAAAATTGATTAATTCCTTATCATCTTTAATCTGATCAATTTTGCTGAGTAAGGGTTGAATAGGCGTAATAGCGAGTTTTTCAATTGTTATTGAATCCATTCCACTGGCGTAAAAATCACCAACTTTTTGTTCCAAACTCCCTTTGCTGGCCTTGTTTTTAGCCGCTTGCTCTAAAATCGATTTTAAGTTTTTGATATTGTCGTTGTAAAGCGTGTAGAATGATCCCCAGCCGGTTTCCGTTTTGGGGATCACGGTGTTTTTTATCCATTTGCCATTGGCATACAGAAAGAAATTGTCCCCTGGTTTTACGGTAGTGTCCATGCCTGCCGTATCAAAGAAAACCGTTCTTTGGTCTCCTCCATCATTTTGCTGATGGTTTTTGTTCTGGCATGCAGCAACCAAAAGTAGTGCACAGGCAGGCAGAATAAATAATTTTTTCATCTTTTAATTTAGTTAATTGAGATGAAGCTGTTAGGCGCTTAGAAACGAAGAGATTAATGTTACTTCGAACTTACAGTTTCATGAGTTTATAAATTAGTTATTTAAAGCTACAAAATGCTTCCTGTAGTTTGTATGAATTTTTTCATAACTTCAGGAAAAAATCTAATTTATGCAATACACTATTTACATTCTTATTTTTATAGGAATCATCATTCTCTTCAGCTCATTTGTTACAGTAAAACAAGGAACCATTGCGGTAATTACAGTATTTGGAAAGTACCAAAGGTTACTTAGGCCTGGCTTGAGTCTGAAAATCCCTTTAATCGAGCAGATTTACTCCAGGATATCTATTCAGAATCGGTCAGTTGAATTATCGTTTCAGGCAGTAACTCAAGATCAGGCTAATGTATATTTTAAAGCGATGTTATTGTATTCTGTTATCAATCAGGATGAAGAAACGATCAAAAATGTAGCGTTTAAATTCGTTGATGCAACGAACTTAATGCAGGCTTTAATTCGTACGATAGAAGGCTCCATTCGTGCCTATGTAGCTACTCAAAAACAAGCCAATGTACTGGCTCAGCGAAACGAGATTGTGTTGCACGTTAAAGAGCAAATTGATCAGGTTTTAGATGGCTGGGGTTATCACCTCCAAGATCTTCAACTGAATGATATTACTTTTGATGAGGAAATCATGCGTTCAATGAGCAGGGTTGTAGCATCTAACAACTTAAAAGCAGCTGCTGAAAATGAAGGTCAGGCACTTTTAATTACCAAAACCAAAGGTGCAGAAGCGGATGGTAATGCCATTAAAATAGCCGCAACAGCGGAAAGAGAAGCGGCTCAACTCCGTGGACAAGGGATTGCTTTATTTAGAGAAGAAGTTGCAAAGGGTATGTCCAACGCCGCCCATGAAATGCAACAAGCCAATCTGGATACTTCAGTAATTCTTTTTACCATGTGGACCGAAGCCATTAAACAATTTGCAGAGTACAGCGAAGGAAATGTAATTTTCTTAGATGGAAGCACAGATGGTATGAATAATACAATGAAACAAATGATGGCCATGCAAATGAATAAACAGAATGAGCCGAAAGGGAAGTAGTCTAGTACTTAGTACTTAGTCGTTAGTATTTAGACCTATCTGGCAAGTTGTCTTGATACCTGATACTAGATTCTTGATACTTATTGGAGTAGTTAGTACTTAGTCGTTAGTATTTAGACAAAGTGGCTATACGTCAAGTTGTCTTGATACCTGATACTAGATTCTTGATACTTATTGGAGTAGTTAGTACTTAGTCGTTAGTATTTAGACAAAGTGGCTATACGTCAAGTTGTCTTGATCCTGATACTAGATTCTTGATACTTATTGGAGTAGTTAGTACTTAGTCGTTAGTATTTAGACAAAGTGCCTATCCGGCAAGTTGTCTTGATACCTGATACTAGATTCTTGATACAAAAAACAAACAAGCCCCGAAGAAATATTTCTCCGGGGCTTGTTTGTTTAGGGCGGGCTGCATTAGAATGCTGTACCCAGGTTCATTACATAATTGCCGGATTGTTGCATAAAATCACCCATTACTTTTAATGATTCATCTTCAATAAAATCAAAGGCATCCTGTTTAGTTATTTTTTCACCTTTTTTAATGGCAGGTAAGCCTCTTAATGCCCTTAATTCGTTCTGACGAGCTAATGATTTTGCTTCCTGCGCCTCGCGCTCTGCTTTTAATTTATTTTCATTCAAAGTAACTGAAACTTCGGCATCACGTTTTTTAAGGTCTGAGATATCTTGCTTCAGGTATTTAAAGTCTAAAGAGCTTGAAATACGTTGTTCGCTGTTTTTTAATAAACCAGCTTTAACAGCTGCTAAATTGGCTACAGGCTTAAAGTTTGATGTTGGGATAACGTCCCATGGCAATGCAGAAGGCTCGGTATCTTCACCAATTTTGTCCATTGGATAAATAGAAGGAAACACTACATCAGGGGTAACACCTTTATGCTGTGTACTGCTACCGGCTACACGATAGAACTTAGCCATGGTTAGGTTAATCTGACCTAAATTAATATCAGCCGGATTAGTTGAACTTGGCGCTGTACCTGTTGTTTTATTTTTTGTAATTAAACCGGCAACACGTTGGAGCATGCCTGGATTCACCAATTTGTTTAAATCAATGGACGACTGTACCGTTCCTTTGCCATAGGTTTGCGTACCCATCACAATACCACGACCATAATCTTGGATTGCACCTGCGAAAATTTCTGATGCAGAAGCACTTAACCGGTCTACAATTACACCAAACGGGCCATCCCAGGCTACGCCAGTATTCTCATCTTCGTCTACTTCAATTTTACCACGCAGGTCTTTTACCTGAACTACAGGCCCCTTATCTATAAATAAGCCAGTTAAAGAAATGGCTTCAACCAAAGATCCTCCGCCATTGCTTCTTAAGTCCATAACAATGGCATCCACCTTATCGAAGGTTTTTAAAGAATCAATTAGCTTTCTTACATCACGTGTAGTACTCTTATAATTTTTATCGCCCGAGTTGGCAGCTTTAAAATCAGCGTAGAATGCAGGTAAAGAGATTACACCAATTTTATAACTTTTACCATTGGTATTGATTGTTTTTACTTTTTTCTTTGCTGATTGGTCTTCTAAAATAATTTTTTCCCGAACCAATTCAACAATTACTGGTTTGGATGACATTTCTTTACCAACAGGGATCACTTTTAAGCGAACTTTGGTTCCTTTTGGCCCTTTGATTTTAGTCACGGTTACATCAAGTCTCCAGCCTACTACATCAACAAATTCACCATCACCTTGCGCCACTGCAATAATTTTGTCGCCAGCACTTAACTGTTTGCCTTTAAAAGCAGGTCCGCCGGGTATAATCTCAGAAATTTTTACCACCTCATTTTCCAACTGTAAGCGGGCACCAATTCCTTCAAATGAACGAGACATATCTTCATTGAAAGCTACCGCATTACTTGGATTGAAATAATTTGTATGCGGATCAATAGATTCAGTAAATGCATCCATTAAAATCTGGAAAACATCCTGATTGTTTGCTTTTGAGGTTTGAGATTGTAAATTCTGGTAACGTTTGGTAAGTGTCTCAATATTTTTCGCGCCGGTTGTGCCGGCAAGATTTAAATTGATTAATTCATATTTAACGCGCTTTTTCCAGGTATCATTTAAAGCCGTTACCGATGTTGCCCATGGCATTTTTTCCCTGTCATAAATGTAAGTATCGTTCTGATTAAAGTCGAACTTAGTTTTAATCTGTGCCAGAGAATAAGTAAAATACTCATTCAGCCTCTTCGCATAAACATTATAAATATAGAAAGGAGCACTTAGATCACCATTTTTAAAGTCGTCATCTAGTGTATTTCTATATTTTTCGAAATCTTTGATATCTGAAGCAATGAAATAGTTCCTTCCCGGGTCAAGTGCTTTAATGTAGCGATCCAAAATCAGAGAGGATATAGAATCATTGATCTGAATTTTTTTATAATTGTAGCTCTCAATCAGGTTTACAACCTCTTTGATTACCAGCTGTTGTTGCTCGTCCGGCTTAATATTGGTAACACCATCAACAATGGGTTGTGGCTTAGGTGCGGCATGACAAGCTAGTACTGCAGCAGTGAAAATTATCAAAAATATTCTCTTTAACATCTCTTTAAACAATTTAAAATCCATTTCTAATTCTATATAGCCAATATGGTACCATTTTATCGAAAAAACAAAAAAGAGACAGCAAAAATTACCGTCTCTTGTTAAATCGTATCAAATTTAGCTAAAAGCTTTCTATTAAGCAATTTATTGAAACAACGCTAACACGATATTTTTGTTTTAGTAGAAGAAGAAAACAAACGTTTTTTGTTTTCCTAATGACAAATAATTTGGGGTATTTCCAGCTGTATTGTACGGTTTTTAGCTCTTAATGCGTAAGAAATACAGTTAATCTGTAAGCTATTACAGTTCAGCCATTACTTTTTCGCGGTGCCTTTATTGGCGATTACTTCTCTGGCATCTTTTATCTGGACTTTGTATTGAGTAGATTTTATGGAGCTAGCCAGATATTCAGCAGTTTTTAAATCTTTTAAGGCCAGCGTGAAATCTTTTTTCTTAATTTTTACCTGTGCAACGCCTAAAACCGATTCAATATAGGAATTATTGCTCTTTAATTGTTTCGCTAAAATGCCTTGCTGGGTATAAAACCACATGGATTGGGTATATTTATTATTAGCCAGATATACTTTGCCAAGCAGATTGTAAGTATTCATCAGGCCTATTCTGCTACCCATTTTAGAGTAGTTTTTCAGGGCAACATTAAGTAAAATTTGTTCAGCATCAGTAAAGCGGCCCAACTGATAATGCATGTTGCTCATTTTAATAATGGCCTGGCCGTATCTATTGAAGTTTCTGACTGCGTTATATTCGAATGCGGCTTTGCCGAACATGGTTAGCGCATCATTATATTCACCTTTACGCTCCAGACTTTCTGCTTCATCAAAATATGTATTCCCATCAGCCTCATCAAATTTAGAAACAACAATATTAATGGCAGATCCACCAGAATTAAGTTCCTGGTTATCTGATTTATCGATGTTTTGAGCGTAAACTTGAAATGACGCAAAAACGCTTATGCAAGCCAATACAATTTTGTACATGCAACAAAAATAATACTTTAATTGAATTTTTTAGTTAAATACCTGTAAATTAACATCAAATGCCGCCCAAACCATGTAGGGATGAGAATCGCAGTGATAAATCTCTCCATCTGCAGTAATTCCTATCACCCCTGCGAAACCGTCAAATGTCTTAAGTTCAGTAAAAGATTTATCGCATGCAGCTTTTAGCGAAAAGCCATCCGTAACGCGTGTAACAATTTTTGCCGCTAAGGCGCCACTTACAATATCTTCTCCGACACCTGTGCAAGAAATGGCTGCATGTGCATTGGCATAATTTCCGGCAACTGTAGCTGAGTCACTTACCCGGCAGGGAATTTCAAACCCTTTTCCACCTGTAGAAGTTGCAACGGCAAGATTACCTTTAGAATCTAGCGCCACACAACCTACTGTTCCTGTATTATTTTGTTGATTTAATTTGGCCTCATATTCAATTTGTCTTTGCTCGGTGATTGGATTAAAATACTTAAATCCATTTTTTCGGGCAAATTGCTGTGCGCCTTCTCCGCTCAACACACGATCATCATAAGGCAGTAAGGATAAAGCTATAGAAATTGGATTTTTAACATCCTCAATATTAATTACACCACTAAATTTTTCGGTTTTTCCATCCATCAGAGATGCGCTTAGCCGTACCTTTCCATCGCTTTGTATTTGAGAACCTATACCTGCATTAAACAAGGCATTATCTTCCAGTAAAGCAACAGTGTACACAACAGTTTCCAGGGCTGTGTGCGTTTTCAGGTATTCGTGCCCTAGGGTAACTATTTCTGCCAGAGCGTCTTGCTTGGCCTTTTTGGTCTCCTGGTTGGTAGATGATTCACTGAAGAAACCACCGTGTATAATTATTTTCATTTTGTTTGATCAGGGATAATTGGCTTCGCAATACCGGTTAGGCTATTGGCGCGGCCTTAGGATGATGGATAACTAAGCTATGGTCTTTTAAATCATAAACGTCCCCATCGCACATTACGTGTACAACCATATTTTTTATAGATACCGGTTGTCCCATTTCAACATCTGTTAAATTGGTGTCGGCCATGTTTCTGCCGTCTACCAGGATTACCATGCCAGAGCCTATGGCTTCCATTACATGTCCGTCAGATATATATAAACCGGTGTCTTCCCCTAAACCAATGCCTAAATTGCCGGGATTGCTGGCTGCTGCATAAAGCAATCTGCCAATTCTCCCCCTTTGAACAAAATGGGTATCTACAATAACATCATCTATAAAACCTAATCCACCGGTTATTTTTACTTCACCTTTAAGCAAGGCATCTTTACTACTACCCTGATAAATCATGTTTTTAGAGCTAGCTGCAGCTCCTGCAGAAGTACCCGCAATTACTACAGCTTCTGTGCGGTATTTTTCCAGAAGTATCTGATGGATTTTGGTTCCTCCAAAAATGGAAGAAAGCCTTAACTGATCACCTCCTGTAAAGATGATTACATCGGCAGCTTTAATGCGTTCACAATTTTCTTCGGCATTGGCTTCTTCCCTATTGGTAACATTTAAAACCCCCAGATTATGAACATCCAGTTGCGCATATGCCTTAATGTATTCTTCTCCAACCTTTTCTGGCATCAGAGAAGCGGTAGTGATAATTTCAAAACGAGATTCCGTATTTTTAACAGATTCAGTCGTGATGCGCTTTAAAATTCCCCGCTCAAAAAAATTCATGTTTTCAGGTAGTCCAAACTGCGTTTCTGCAAAACTACCTGTATTTATTGCGCCGCCGATGATGATGAGTTTACCTTTCGGAACCATTTGTTGTGTATTATAGTGCTATCAAAAAGCCCAAATATATCAGCTTAAGATAAAAAACACGACTTTTTTTGTCAAGAATGTTCGCTTTATCCACAAACGTTGAAATAAATATGACTAAAAGCCAATATTTTATTCATTTTCATAAAACAAAATCTTAATAATTTGATTTTGCTAATTGAAGTAATGAATTCAAATTAATTGCATATTTTACAGACAGCAATTTTATCAGTCGGAATGGAGTTTGATTGGCGAAAAAGCTTGTAGATTAAAACTAACAGCAACCTATTTAATGAAGATACTGAGCATACAAGTATTAAGAGGACCGAATATCTGGTCTATAAGTCGTAAAAAACTCATTCAGATGCGTTTAGATCTGGAAGATCTGGAGCAAAGGCCCACCAATGTGATTGATGGATTTAGTGAGCGGATTGAGAAGTTACTCCCCAGCATGTTTACCCACCGTTGTTCGAAAGGCGTTGAGGGTGGTTTTTTTACCAGGGTAAAGGAAGGGACCTGGATGGGCCATGTAATTGAACATATTGCTTTGGAAATTCAGACGCTTGCCGGTATGGATACGGGATTTGGACGTACGCGTCAAACCAAAACAGAAGGCATTTACAACGTAGTATTCAATTATATTGAAGAAAAAGTAGGTATTTATGCAGCGGAAGCTGCGGTAAATATTGCTCAGGCGTTAATAGATAATAAGGAATATGATCTGGAGCACGACATCCGCAGGATGAAGGAAATTAGGGAGCTGGAACGTTTAGGGCCAAGTACCGGATCAATTGTGGAAGAGGCTGTAAGCAGAAATATCCCCTGGATCAGGTTAAATAAAAGCTCATTGGTGCAGTTGGGTTACGGAAAAAATCAGGTTCGATTTAGGGCTACCATGACCGAAAAGACCAGTTCAATTGCCGTAGATATTGCCAGCAATAAAGAGGAAACAAAAAGGTTATTAACCGAAGCGGCCATTCCGGTGGCTTCAGGCGTAACGATTTCTAATCCCGATGATTTAGAAGCTTCAGTGAATAAAGTTGGGTTTCCGCTTGTTTTTAAACCGTTGGATGGCAATCATGGAAAAGGAGCTACCATTAATGTTAAAACGATGGAAGCCGCAAAAGAGGCATTTGAGTATGCCAAAACCTATTCCAGGAAAGTAATCATCGAAAAATTTATTACCGGATACGACTTTCGTGTTTTGGTAATCGACAATAAAGTGGTGGCTGCAGCCCAGCGGGATCCAGCACATGTTCGCGGAAATGGAATTCATACTATTCAACAGTTAATCGATCTGGAGAATGAAGATCCCCGCCGTGGTTATGGGCATGAAAACGTGCTCACGGAAATCGCTGTTGATCGGGACACTTTGGATTTATTAGCCAAAAAAGATTATACGCTGGAGACCATCCCCGAAAAAGGAGAGATCGTTTACCTGAAATCAACGGCAAATTTAAGTACAGGAGGAACATCCATAGATGTTACGGATATTGTTCATCCACAAAATATCTTCATTTGCGAGAGAATTTCGAGGGTTATTGGTTTAGATATCTGCGGAATCGATATTATGGCTCAAAACCTTACACAGCCCTTAACCGAAAATGGTGGTGTGGTTTTAGAGGTTAATGCAGCTCCTGGGTTCAGAATGCACCTTGCTCCCAGCGAAGGCTTGCCTCGTAATGTAGCGGCTTCGGTAATTGATATGCTGTATCCGCAGGGAAAATTATCGCAAATTCCAATTATTGCTGTAACCGGTACAAATGGCAAAACAACTACAACACGCTTAATCGCACATATTGTACGTAGCAATGGTAAAAGAGTAGGTTTCACCACGAGTGATGGTGTATATGTTCATAACACCATGTTGATGAAAGGTGATACCACCGGACCGGTAAGTGCCGAGTTTATTTTAAAAGACCCAACAGTTGAATTTGCCGTATTGGAAACCGCCAGGGGTGGGATTTTAAGGGCAGGTTTAGGGTTTAATGCTTGCGACATTGGGGTAGTAACCAACATTCAGGAAGATCATTTAGGTTTGGCCGATATCCATAATTTAGATGATTTAACCCGTGTAAAGGCGGTTGTAATTGGCGCAGTAAGGCGAAAAGGATGGGCAGTATTGAATGCTGATAATGGTTATTGCGTACGCATAGCGAAAGATGCCAAATGCAATGTAGCCTATTTTAGTATGGATGAAAATAATCCTGTGATTAAAGAACACTGCCGAAAGGGAGGAATTGCAGCCATATATGAAAATGGATACATTACCATTAAAACCGGTGATTGGAAACTGAGGGTAGATAAAGCCACCCATATTCCCTTAACCTTTGGTGGATCTGTTAATTTTATGATTCAGAATGTATTGGCGGCCACCCTGGCGGCATATCTATGGGGTTATAAACCGGAAGATATTCGTTTATCCTTAGAAACTTTTATTCCTTCTGCAGCACATACCCCCGGACGAATGAATGTTTTTCGCTTTAAGGATTTTAAAGTTTTAGTAGATTTTGCACACAATCCAGATGGGTTTAATGGTGTAAAAGCTTATTTGCAAACTGTAGAAGCCACAGAACATGTAGGCATAATTTCGGGAACCGGTGATAGACGGGATGAAGACATCGTTGAAACGGCAAAAATTGCTGCCCAGATGTTTGATAAGATTTACATCTGTCAGGAAAAATACCTTCGCGGAAGGGTGCAGGCGGAATTGGCCGATCTATTAGTTAAAGGTATTAAAGAGGTTGATCCTAATAAAGAAGTTATCATTAATCACAACAGTGCCGCTTGTTTAAAAGATGCAATTGATACCGCTAAAAAGGGCTCTTACCTTACTATACTGAGCAATACCATAGATAATACCATCCAAAGGGTAACCGAACACCTGGATAGGGAATTAGAAGGGTAATATAAAAGGAAAAGCATCCAATTTGGATGCTTTTCCTTTTTCAGTCTTTTGAATGTTATTTATACCTGACTATCACGTAATCTTTTGATTTCGTCGTGAGAAACTCTCAATGCAGCTTTTTGCTCAGAAACTAAATCTCTGATGTTGGCTGGTAAATCTTCTTCTTCAAGGGCCATTTTGTAAGCATTTTGGGCAGCATCTTCCCCAAATTCACAATTGTTTAATACAGTTTTACGATCATGACCGGTAAATAATGCCTTAACATCCATCCATCCACGATAAATTTTACCAGAATTAGTTGTTCCGCTTTCAACTTCTTCTCCTAAAACTTCAATTTCTTGCGCCAAAGCCATTTTATATTTATGGCTTTCATCTATCATACTTAAAAATAAAGATCTTAAGTCCGCATCTTCATCTTTTAATTCTTTTCTTGCTTTTTCATAACCTTCAATTCGATCATTATTAATTAATACCAGATCGTTTAATATTTCTGCTGTTGCTGTTGTAGTTTTCATGTTTTTAATTGATTTGATGTATTAAAGGAACATGAGCTTACTTAAAAGGTTTGTCAAAATTTTAAGAAGGTTATTCGTGCTAGCTATAAACTTAGATTTTTGCGGGCAGGAGACATATTTTACAGCAAAGTCTGTTATCACTTATAGTATATTAACAAAAATGGCCTGCTTAATTGCAGGCCATTTTTGTTATTGGTACTTAGCACTAAACTTTTTATCCAGTTGCTTGTGGAGATTGTCCAGATTAATATCTCTCCCCTGTATAAAGGCTTGTTCAACTTTATTGGTTCTCATATCTAATGCATCGCCCCCCGAAATAAAGAATGTGGCATCTTTTCCCACTTCAATACTTCCGGTAGTTTTGTCAACACCCATTACTTTAGCTGCATTAAGGGTGATGGTTGATAAAGCTTTCTCCTTATCTAAGCCCCAGGCAGTTGCAGTTCCAGCCATAAAGGGCAAATTGCGTTGCTGCCAGTAACCATCAATACTCAAAACAACATTTAAACCAGCATTGGCTAAAACAGCAGCGTTTTTATAGGGCATATTTACATCATCATCATTATTACTGGGTAGAGCATGCGGTTGTTTAATTACCAGACTAATGTTGTTTTCTTTTAAAAAGTCGATAATTAAATAAGCCTCATCAGCGCCTGCAATTACAGGTGTAATTCCGAATTTTTTGGCAAAATTTACTGCAGCTACAATGTCTTTTTGGCTATCTGCAGTAATGAATAATTTCTCCTGACCAGAAAATACCTTTTTCATTGCTTCGAATCGGGTATTGATGGTTTCGGGTTTTCCCATTTCAATGTAGGCTTTGGCTTCAGCAAAGAAAGAGCTTAGCTGATTAATTGCAGCCTGCGTTCTTTCTGCCAATACCTCTGGCGAAGCCAATGTTCTGCCAAAGCCACCAAAACCACCTCTAACGCGCGGTGTTACAGGCCAGGTCATATGCATGGCATCGTCCGTGCGCAATGCGGCATCTTCCCAGTTCCATGCATCCAATTGTACTACAGAGGAGCTTCCGGCGATTGTTCCGCCCTGTGGTGTGGTTTGTGCCATTAAAATTCCGTTGCTTCGTAAAGTTGCCGGTACTTTTGAATCGGTATTATAGGCTACAATGGAGCGGATGTGTGAATTAAAATCGCCAATTTCCTGGAAATCCAGTGTTGCCTTTACAGCTTCTATTTCTGTTAGTCCAAGATTTGTTGTAGCCGCAATAAAACCAGGATAGACATGTTTTCCACTGGCATTAATCCTAACCACATCATCTTGTGGTACTTGTCCATCGGCCCTTACCGAAATAATTTTACCATTTCCGAAAAGGATAGTTCCATTTTCGATTACCGTTCCGTTACCTACATGGATGGTAGCCCCGGTTATGGCAATGGTTTTACTTTGCTTTTTTGCTGGAGAGATATTGGCCTGGGCAAAACACATCATGCCGGATGCCGACAACGCCAGGCTTAATAAATATTTGAAGTTAGTGTGCATGTTCGTTTTCGGTTAGTTCTGCTGAATAATTTTCTAAAGTTTCGCAATTGTATAAACGAGGAGCTTCGCCTACTGGGCGTTGTGTACGGCTACCTTTACTTTTACTTTCTAGCATCTTTTGAATCAAGCGTGCTTTTTCTGTTTGTTGCGCTTTTATTAACTGTGCATCTTTCTCAATATCCCAGTAGGCAATTCCATCTACAAAAGTTTTCTCTGCCTTCGCGTAAATGGATAATGGGTTCGCCGACCAGATGACCACATCCGCATCTTTACCAGCCTTTAAGCTCCCTACCTTATCGTCAATATGTAGCATTCTTGCCGGATTAAGCGTTACAAATTTCAAAGCATCTTCTTCTGGCACATTGCCATATAAAACCGCCTTTCCCGCCTCCTGATTTAAGTGACGGGCCATTTCTGCATCATCAGAGTTGAAAGCGGTGGTAACACCCACGTTGTGCATAATTTTTCCGTTGTACGGAATGGCTTCTGCCACTTCGTTTTTGTATGCCCACCAATCAGAAAAGGTAGAGCCTGCAATACCATGTGCTTTCATTTTATCGGCCACTTTATAACCTTCTAAAATGTGGGTGAAAGTATTTATTTTAAATCCGAGGCTATCTGCAACATGAATCAGCATATTAATTTCACTTTGTACATAAGAATGGCAGGTGATGAAACGTTTATTGTTTAAAATCTCTACAATCGCATCTAATTCTAAATCCCTGCGAACATTATTTCCCTTTACAGATAGTGCCCTGGCATATTCTTTCGCACGGGTAAATTCATCCACAAAAGTCTGTTCAACACCCATTCTTGTGACAGGAAAACGTGCTCCAGTACCAAAGTTACTTTGCTTAACATTCTCTCCCAATGCAAATTTGATGAAACCATCTGCACCTGCAAATTTCAGTTCTTCAGGAGATTTTCCCCAACGCAGCTTAATCAATTGCGATTGGCCACCAATAGGATTCGCCGAGCCATGTAAAATATGTGATGTTGTTACTCCACCTGCCAGCTGGCGATAAATATTTACATCTTCAGAGTTGATAATGTCTGCAGTTCGAACTTCGGCCGAAACCGATTGACCGCCTTCATTAATGCCACCAGAAGCTGCAATGTGCGAGTGCTCATCTATAATACCAGCGGTAATGTGTTTGCCTGTAGCATCAATTACTTTTGCAACTCCCGCCGATAGATTTTTGCCAACAGCTTTTATTTTACCATTCTCCAATAATACATCTGCATTTTGTAAAACGCCATCCTTTTCATTGGTCCAAACGGTACCGTTTTTAATTAAAATGCTTTCTTGCCTGGCCAGTTCGGCACTACCAAACGCTGTAAACGGGTAAATCATCTGTCCCATTGCCAAAGCGGTTTTAGGTTCCTCTTTTTTCGGGGTATCTTTAAGAGCCTCTTTATATGTTGCAGTAAATCTGCCCAT
The DNA here is from genome assembly GCF_965279535.1 of Pedobacter sp. Classification (NCBI taxonomy): domain Bacteria; kingdom Pseudomonadati; phylum Bacteroidota; class Sphingobacteriia; order Sphingobacteriales; family Sphingobacteriaceae; genus Pedobacter; species Pedobacter sp. The sequence goes on along the minus strand of NZ_OZ257244.1, from coordinate 2,687,173 downwards.
TGTTCCATCAGGTAAAGCAGATTCACCTTTAATGGCTATTGGATTAGCGGAAGTAATATAACCACTTAAGCGTACATCCCCTTTCGGATTTTTCTTTAAGTTAAAGTTGATACTTATCCAATCGCCATTTCGGCTAAATGTGGCTGTTGTTTTAACGCTATCTACCCCAGTTCTTTCAATTGATGCGGCAGAGCCTCCATTGGTTCCGCTAATTTTTAAGATTAGTGATCCCAGGCCATCTATATTGAGGTTATAGCTGCCTTTTAAATCGCTAACATCCATTTTGTTAACAACAAAGCGCTTACCCTGAACCCAATTTTCGAAAATGATGTTACTGTTCTTAAATAAATTATCCGATGAGATTAAGAAGTTGGCAACTTTACCCTTTTCAATTGAACCCACTTTGTCAGCAACGCCCAAAATAGCTGCGGGAATTTCGGTAACAGCTTGTAAAGCCTGTTTTTCGGTTAATCCATTTTCTATTGCAGTGCGGATATTGGCCCAAAAATCTCTGCTGTTTTCCAATCCAAAAGTAGTTAGCGCAAATTTAACACCTGCTTTTTCTAAAATTGCGGGATTCGCCGGAGCCATCTCCCAATTTTTCATCTGGGTCAGGCTTACGTTTCTGGCTTCGGCAGGATCTTCCACATCGTAGGCTTTCGGAAAAGCCACCGGAATAATTAGCGTTGCACCAGTTGCTTTTACTTCATTTACCCTTTGGTATTCATCTCCACCAGATTTGATAATGTATTTTTTACCGAATTCCTTTCCAATTTTATCAGCACGAAGTACATTGGCCCAACCATCTACCTCAAAAAGCTGTGGTAAATTTTGTTGCTTACCGAACTCGGACAGTGAAATATTATACTCCTCTTTTTGTTTGCCATACCATTGCGCATCAAGATAAGTTTGACGGAGCAAAGCGATAGCGCCCATCAAAGAAGTAGGATAATCATTTTGAGAAGAACCTTTGTTAAAAGAATAGTTTGCAGCTGTTTCATCTTTCAAGATCAGGCTATTGTCTGGTCCTTCATTTAGGGTAACGGCCGCAGAAACTCCTCGGGCAATACCGTCCCTGTTGATGGTGTTGACACTTCCAAAGCCTATTTTGCGCAATTCATCCGCTTTTTTCGCATCAACAGAAAAAATGTTCTTCACATAAGTTTCAGGTCTGATAGCTTCATTCCATCCGTAAGCACCTTTTTTGGTAGATAAGAATATCGATTGGCGTTGCCCTCCAAAGCTACGCGTTTGTTGGGCAGTTTCCGTTAAACCATAACTGGTAAAAGGATCTATTAAAGAAGGGTAGATAAATTTTCCTTTCAAATCTATTACCACATAACCTTTCGGAACCGTTAATCCCGATCCAACAGCCTGAATGGTTTGTCCTTTAATTAAGAGTGTAGCATTTGTTAACGTTTGGTTGGCATTGACTACAATAGTAGCATTTGTAAAGGCAAACATTCCTGGTCTGGTATCAAAAGAACCATTTACTGGAAATGTATTTTGCTGAGCAAATGAAACGGCAGTAGAAAACACAAGCCCAAGGGCGAGTAATATTTTCTTCATAGCTTGTTTTGGGATTAATTTGTTTAAAACTAATATAAATTAGCGTTGATATTATTGATTAACCTATTTTTTACAATTATTACCTATTTTTGAGGGATAGATTTTAAAATTATGAATGATATTTTAAGAAGTGCGCACTCTGGATGGCGCTATGTGGTGTTTCTTCTATTGATTATTGCTGTAATCAAGGCATTATCCGGTTGGTTTGGGAACAAACCTTACACTGAAGGCAATAGAAAATTAAATGTGTTTACCTTAATAAGTGCACATATTCAATTACTTCTTGGGCTTGGCGTATACTTTTTAAATGGCTGGTATAAAATAGACAGCAGTATTGCTATGGGGCGTTATTGGAAAATGGAGCATATTAGTATGATGCTAATTGCGATTATTTTAATCACAGTGGGTAATGCCAGATCTAAAAAAATTGCAGAGGCTGTTGCTAAGCACCGTACCATTTCAATCTTTTTTGGCTTAGCCCTAATAATTGTTATCGTTGCAATCTTATTAATGACAAAAGCAGATCCCAGCAGAACGTTTTTTGGCGTATCTTAACCATCCAGCAAAATAGATTAAGAAAATAGCAAGAATAATATAAGTTTAGCCCGGTTTTTTATCGTACTGCTAACCAGATATAAGTTTCGCTGTTAATTTTTTCAAAAATTTGATAAATATTTTGATTTTTTGAAATTCTTTATATTTTTGTGGCTCATGATCAGCAATATACATACTTGGCTTTGGCGTAGTAATTCAAAAAAGAATTGCGCTGGCTGCGTATGAAAAATATAGTTTATCAACCTAAACCTTAAAAGAACCATTAAAGCCCGGCGTAGAACCACACGTCGGGCTTTTTATTTGTTAAAAAATTAGTACTTACGCCTTTACACATCATATAATGTTTAAAATAAATACAACTTACAAAAAACTACTTGCCGATACGACAACACCGGTAAGCATTTATCTCCGCTTACGGGATGTTTATCCAAACAGTATTTTATTAGAAAGCTCTGATTACCACAGTCGTGAAAATTCTATGAGCTTTGTTTGTGCCGAACCTGTAGCGGGTATTATTTTAAAAGGAACACGTTTAGAAACTTATTTTCCTGATGGCGCTGTAGAGATTACAGAAAGTGAAAACTTAATAGAAGAGATTTCGGCCTTCAAAGATAAATTCAAAGCGAGCGAACTTCCAGATATCAAATTTATATCCAGCGGTTTGTTTGGCTATTTTACCTGGAATGCCGTACAACACTTTGAAGATATAAAATTTAGTTCTGCAACACCTGAGGGGGAGGAAATTCCTGAAATGCAGTACCATTTGTACCGTTATATCATTGCGATAGACCATTTCAAGAATGAGATTACCTTATTTAAAAATACTTTTGACGGCGAAGAAGAAGGCGGACTTGAAAAGATGGAATATCTTATTCAGAATAAAAATTATCCTGAATACAAATTCCAGATACGTGGTGAAGAATCATCTAACTTAACAGATGAGGGTTTCATTCAACTGGTAGAAAAACTTCAGAAACACATTTACAGAGGTGACGTTTTCCAAATTGTACCTTCAAGGGCGTACAAACAATCGTTTTCTGGAGATGAGTTTAACGTTTACCGTTGCTTACGTTCAATTAATCCTTCACCTTACCTGTTCTACTTTGATTATGGCAATTTCAAGCTCTTTGGCTCATCGCCGGAGGCACAAATTACCATCAAAAATAATACAGCTAATATTTTTCCAATCGCAGGTACCTTTAAACGCAGCGGAAACGATATTGAAGATGCGGAACAAGCCCGCAAACTGGAGCAAGACCCAAAAGAAAGTGCAGAGCATGTGATGTTGGTAGATCTGGCCAGGAATGATTTGAGCAGGCATTGTAACCGTGTGGAGGTTAAATCATTTAAGGAAGTTCAGTATTACTCGCACCTTATCCACCTGGTGAGCAAGGTAAGTGGTCATTTGCAGGATGAAGTAAGTGCGTTTAAAGTAGTGGCAGATACTTATCCTGCAGGGACATTGAGTGGAGCACCGAAATACAAAGCCATGCAGTTGATTGATGAAAACGAAAAATTAGGCAGAAATTTTTATGCCGGAGCCATCGGATTTATGGGCTTTAACGAAGATTTTAATCATGCCATTATGATCAGAACTTTCATGAGTAAAAACAATGAATTGCATTATCGTGCAGGCGCCGGTATTGTTGCCGATTCTGTTCCTGAAACAGAAATGCAGGAAGTAAATAACAAAATTGCGGCATTGCGCAAAGCGATACAGATGGCCGAGGGGATCTAAACATCCGAAGTCAAAATAATAAAGAATTGTAATGGAAAATAAAGATAAAAAAACAGTCTTAGTCATTGATAACTACGATAGTTTCACCTATAATCTTGTTCATTTAATTAATGAGGTTGGTTATGAAGCTGAAGTATGGAGAAATGACAAATTTGAACTGGCGGATGTGGAGAAATTTGATAAGATATTGCTTTCTCCAGGGCCGGGAATACCCGAAGAAGCTGGCTTATTGCTGGACGTTATCAAAACCTATGCGCCTACTAAAAGTATTTTTGGGGTTTGTTTGGGCCAGCAGGCCATAGCAGAAGCCTTTGGCGGAACATTGCTAAACTTAGGCAGGCCTATGCACGGTATTGCAACACCTGTAACCGTAGTTGATGGCGATGAGTACCTTTTCTGGGAGTGCCCCCAAACGATTAATGTTGGCCGTTACCACAGCTGGGTGGTGAGTAAAGAGAATTTTCCCGCATGTTTGAAAATTACAGCCAGAGATCACAAAAGTGAAATCATGGCTTTGCGACACGAAACACTTGATGTGCGCGGCGTGCAGTTTCATCCCGAAAGCGTACTTACAGAGCACGGAAAACAAATGATGGAAAATTGGTTAACCTCCTAATAATGCCCCTCTTTTAATAGCATACAACATGAACATTTTAGATAAAATCGTACTTCGAAAAAAAGAAGAAGTGGCTGATGCGAAACGCCTGGTTTCGGTAAAGGATTTAGAAAAGGCACTGCATTTTAAGCGGACATCACACGTTTTCAAAGATTTTTTGCTGGCTCCTGATAGAACCGGAATTATCGCCGAATTTAAACGCCGTTCTCCTTCAAAAGGACTGATCAACGGCACATCCGATGTTGCGGAAGTTACCCAGGCTTATAATGCTTCCGGGGCATCAGCGCTTTCTGTATTAACAGATGTTGATTTTTTTGGTGGCAAAACGGATGATATTTTAGCGGCAAGAGCTGCTAATGAGATCCCTATTTTAAGAAAAGATTTCATGATTGATGAATATCAGATCTTGGAAGCCAAAGCCTGGGGAGCGGACATCATTTTACTTATTGCGGCAATCTTAACACCACAACAGGTTAGTGATTTAGGCCAGTTTGCCCACAATCTGGGGTTAAATGTGCTGTTGGAAGTACATAATCAGGAAGAATTGGAAAGAAGCATTTGTCCACATTTAGATGCTATTGGTGTAAATAACCGAAATCTGGCAGACTTTACTGTAAATATCCAAACTTCGTTTGACCTGGTGAACCAGATTCCTGATCAATTTCTTAAGATTTCTGAAAGTGCCATCAGTGAACCGAAAACAATTTTGGATCTAAAAAATGCAGGATTCAATGGGTTCTTAATCGGGGAGAATTTTATGAAAACCGATAATCCGGGATTAGCCATAAAAGATTTTATAAGTCAATTACATTAGTCGTTATAACAGGAGGCCAAAATTAAAGTTTCCGAATAAAATACCCATAAACAGGTAGATTTCTATGCCTGTATATGGGTATTTTTCATTTTAAACTAGGGTGTGAACAGCTTTTAGCCTTATTTAGCTAAATATTTAACAAAATACCCATGAAAAACATTAAACATTTTTTGTCCTTAACTTTAATTCTAAGTTTAACTTTTTTATTTTCTTGTAAGAAAGATAATGATTCGCCAGCGGTAACCACACACAAAGTGGTATATAAAGCTGTCGCTTCTTCTGGTTCATCAATAAGTATTGCAGTAGTCAGCGATGGTAAAGGTGGTAACGAATCATTTACCAGTTTGAGCGGATCTACCTGGACCAGCCCTGAATACACAGTTCCTTCTTCAGCTATCGCTATTGCCGCTGCAGTTAGTGCCACTGGAACATCAGCAACCTCTACCCTAAACTTACAAATTTGGGTTGATGGTGTAATGAAATCCGAAGGAAAATCTACAGGTGCTGTTTTAAGCGCAAATGCTTCGTATTCTTTTCAATAATAAATATAAAATGCTCTTAAGCCGCCCAAAAGGCGGCTTTTTTGTTTTAAAAGGATAAGTTATCTTTCATCGGTGGTCAAATTAGCCCGAGCCATACTTTCCCTAAAACCATTATTCTGTCAGCTTGGTTGTAAATGAGATTACACGTTTGCAAATTTCGTATATTTGTAGTTAATACATGGGAAAACAGAAATTTTATGATACTGCTGTAAAGCAGGAAAGAGCTGTCCTGGTTGGTGTTATCACACCCGGAACTTCTGATGATCTGGCCAAAGAATATTTAGAAGAGCTGGAATTCTTAGTTGACACTGCAGGCGGAAAAGTAGAGAAATATTTTACACAGAAAATGACTCGTCCGGAGCGTGCCACTTTTGTAGGCACAGGTAAACTGGAGGAGATAAAAGCATATGTAAAGTCGGAGGAGATTGATTTGGTTGTATTTGATGATGAATTGTCCCCATCGCAACTGCGTAACATTGAGCGGGAACTCAACGTCAAAATTCTCGATAGAAGTAATTTAATCCTCGATATCTTTGCCGGAAGGGCACAAACTGCACAAGCAAAAACGCAGGTAGAGCTTGCGCAATTACAATATCTTTTACCCCGTTTAACCAGAATGTGGACCCACCTGGAACGTCAGAAAGGGGGGATTGGAATGCGTGGGCCGGGTGAAAGCCAGATCGAAACCGACAGAAGGATTATTTTATCAAAAATTACCCTCTTCAAAGAACGCTTAAGACAAATTGATAAGCAAAACGAAACACAACGCAAAAACCGGGGACAACTGATTCGTGTAGCACTTGTGGGATACACCAACGTAGGTAAATCTACGATCATGAATATGCTATCTAAATCGGAAGTTTTTGCCGAGAACAAGCTTTTTGCTACATTGGATACAACCGTTCGTAAGGTGGTGATTGATAATCTACCCTTCCTGCTTTCAGATACGGTTGGATTTATCCGTAAATTACCTCACCATTTGGTAGAGTGTTTTAAATCTACTTTAGACGAAGTTCGGGAAGCAGATATTTTAATTCATGTTGTAGATGTATCTCATCCAAACTTTGAAGATCAGATTCATACCGTGAATGAAACTTTAAAAGATATTGGGGCAATAGACAAAGACATGATTTTAGTATTTAATAAAATTGATGCTTATGTTTCGCCAGAGGTTGATAACGAGGAAGATGATGGAAAGCTAACTTTAGAAGAATTTAAAAGAAGCTGGATGAGCCATGATAAAGTACCAGTGTTATTTATCTCGGCTACTGAAAAGGAAAATATTGAAGAGTTTAAAACACTGTTGTACGATAAGGTAAAGGCAGTACATACGGCCCGATATCCGTACGATAATTTATTATATTAAGTGAAACCCTTCATTGCAAGCTGAGCCCAATGCGCTGCCTGTAGTGATGAAAAAATAATTAGAATGGAAAGTAAACGTCAGCAAAAATTTGCAGGAGTACTACAAGAGGAGTTAGCACAGATTTTTCAACGGGAGGGTGCAGCTTATTTGCCGAATACCCTGGTTACCATTACGCGTGTGCGTGTGTCACCAGATTTAGCCGTTGCCAAAGTATATTTAAGTTTTTTTAATACCAACAACACCACGCTATCCATTAATACGGTAAACGCACATGCAGGTGAAATCAGATATAAACTTGGTTCAAGAATTCGCCATCAGGTGAGGGTAGTTCCTGAGCTTACGTTTTTCGTTGACGATACCAATGAATATGTTGAGCGCATGGATCAGATTTTTGATAAAATTGCGAAAGAACCAAGACAACCAGAAGAAGACAGTGAGTAATTTGTGAGGAAGCTAAGGGAACCCGTTAATTTTTTCACTCATTTTATTCCTGCATTGCTGGCTATTCCGGCAGGGTATCTCTTATTGCAGAAATGCCATACCCCCATCGAATTTACGGCAGCCTGGATTTATAGCATTGGCACATTTGTTTTATTTGGCGTAAGTGCCATGTATCATGGTTATCCGAGCACAGATTACGGCGTTCGTTTTTGGCAAAAATTTGATCACTGCTGCATTTATTTAATGATTGCGGGATCTTACACCCCAACTGCGCTACTCGTATTTAATGACTGGCTAAGCTGGAGTTTATTTGCAATAGTATGGTTTGTTGCAATTGTAGGCTGTTTGCTTAAAATTTTCAACCGTTTAAAAAGCACAGCCATTTCTTTAACCATCTATATTTTGATGGGCTGCCTTATTGTTCCCCTGCTTCAAAAAATGTTGGGTACGTTACCACTTGGGGCGATATTTTGGTTGTTGTTTGGTGGCTTGTTCTACATTGCGGGCACCTATTACTATGCGAAAGATAAACAACTTTACAAATGGATGCATAGCCATGAACTCTGGCACCTGTTTGTAATCGGGGGTGCGCTTTCGCATTACATTTATAACTACGTTTATATTTTTGATTAACCCATGAAGAATTTTGCAGAAATAATCTCTTCTAACGCAGGCCATATTCAAAAAGTAATCGATTTTGATAGCAGTGAGGATAAGTTATATGCTTTAGATTTTACTGCCAAAAATAAAGAACTGACCAGTGATATATTAAATGATACTTATTTATTTTCTGCCTGGGTAAACCAAAAGCTTCAGCACCATCATGCCAGATACGGCATTGGCGGTTATGGGGAACATCGCACCATCTATTCACGAAGCGAACATTTCGACACCGAAGCAGAACCCAGAAGATTGCATCTGGGCATTGATATTTGGGCTCCTGCCGGAACAGCTATTTACAATTTCTATCCGGCCAAAGTACATAGCTTTGCCAATAATAATAATTTCGGAGATTATGGCCCAACCATTATTCTTAGCTATGAAATTGATGGTTTAACTTTTCAGGTGCTTTACGGTCACTTAAGTCTGGCTTCGTTAACCGGCCTAAAGGAGGGGATGTTCATCCCAGAAGGAAGTAAAATTGCAACATTGGGTGCTAAAGAAGAGAATGGCTTTTGGCCACCCCATCTGCACATACAGATTATAAAAGACATGCAAGGATTAAAAGGTGATTATCCGGGAGTATGTAAATATTCGGAAAGAGAAAAATATCTCGCCAATTGTCCTGATCCAGATATTATATTAAAGTATACATTTGGATAGGTTGCAACGCTGTTAACCATAGCAGTTTGCTGACCAACAGTTTCCAAATCGACATGTGTTTTAGCCTCGTCGCGCCTTTATTTGGCGATTAAACACGAGAATTTTACGTAAATTAGCAATATGAAAAAGCTAATCGCCATTTGCTTAATTTTTTATGCTGCAGTTGCCCAGGGACAAGTACAGTTTAAAAGCGGCAAATCGGGTTTTGCAAGCTTCTTAAAGGAAAACACCGTTTATCCTTCCTATTCCAGAGATAATTGTATTCAGGGTACCGTTAACATCAGCTTTAAGCTTGATGAAAATGGCAAAGTTTATTATTCAAGAGTAAGTAAAGGGATTTTAACTGAACTGGATGAAGAAGCGTTGCGTTTGGTTCGTTTAAGCAGCGGGAAATGGAAAGTTCCGGCAGGATATGACACTACTATTTCAATCATAGCCCCGGTAAATTTCCAATTGGCGGGCTATTGTGAAGGTAAAAGTAAAGAAGATATTCAGGAGGCAATCCGTTCATACCAAAATGAAGAGGCTCTAACCAATTCTGTTATCAATTTTTATAAAAATATCGATCAGGCTAAACCTGGCCAGGAGCTGCAAATAATAGCCATTAAAAACCAGCTGGGTATAGACGATGATTATTTAAACTCGCGGATAAAAAATGGACTGAAGAAAATAAAGCAAGGAGACAAACAGGGCGCTTGCGAAGATTTCTTATTCGTAAAATATATGGGAAGTAAACTGGCCGATGAATACCTTGAAAAACACTGTAAATAATGCGCAATACGCTTAGATTTTTTGGTCTTTTAGACATCATCAGCATTTTTCTCCTGGCTAAACCTGTTTGGGATTTAGTTACACACTTAAATGAAATCCCCGATCAGTTCTTATCGCAGGCAAGGGTAATTTTGACTATCCCATTATTTATTTCGCTGTTCATTTCTGCCACTGGGCTAATGCTGCTTAAAAAGTTCGGATTAATCACCTACTATCTTCAGTTTCCATTCAGATTAGTGGTTTGGGTCTTTTCTTTTGGATTTATCACCTTATTGCCTGAGTGGCTAAATCTGGGCGATGCCTGGTTTGGAATCCTTTTCAAGGTTTGTTTTATTACCGAATTCTTCAGGCTTTACTTCAGCATCAAAGCGCATCAAAAAGGGCTATATAATTATTGAAATTGCATCTTTTAAAATTTTAGCTTCGATGGTGTTTACCTTACCAATGTATTCGCCATCCACCTGAAAATGAGCCTTATATTTAGAGGTTATTTTCACTTCTGAAGTTTGAAAAACCTCCACTTTTTTAGGATTGAAAGGCAATTTCGTAAACCATACTTTCAAAATTTCCAAGTAAGAATAGTCTTTTACCAGCACGACTTCAAAGAGATCATCGTCTAGTTTCCCATCCGGATTAATCTGGAGGCCGGTTCCGTACATGGTTGCATTTGCAATAGCTACCATTGCGGCTTTAGATTGAATCTGCTCGCCCTTAATGTTCAGTACAACTTCCATTCGTTTATGGTTCCATAACGCGTGCCAGGTGGCCTTAGCGTAACCCCACATACCTCTTTCGGGCAAGGTATCGAATTTTTTTACGAGATAAGCATTGAATCCCAAGTCAGATAGATGAATACAAATCTCATCATGTAACTTAATCACATGGATTTTCTTTGGATTTCCGTTTTCAACTACAGCCAAGGCTTCCTGAATATCAGTAGGGATGCCTAATTCTTTCGCCATTCCATTGGCAGATCCAGCTGGAATAATCCCGATAGGTGTATCCTGAAATAGCAAACATTCTGTAACCAGCTTTAAAGTTCCATCGCCGCCAACAGCAATAACCCGATCTGCTTCAGATTGCTCAATCTTCTGCTTTATTTTTTCGATAGAGCAATCTTTAGGTAATTCATATAAATCAATCTCGGCCGGCTTATCATTAAAGTACGAAGAAATAATATCCTTTAAATCTAATTCGTGATTTCCGGATCCAGGGTTAATGATAAAAAGTAGTTTCATTGTTTCAGCCGATATAGGTACTTGCAAAACAACTTATCTCTTACTCTGTTTTAATTACAATGAATAAATCTGCAAAGGTAAAAGTTTATCATGGCTACGGTCATACCCATAACCTGGTTGTTTATGGCCATGTGTTTAAGTACAAGCCCAAAACAGAGCAAGTTTACAGCAACAATATTTGGGTTAACATTATCCATTTATTAAAACTATTCATTTTAAAACCCTATCCTTTCGTTAACGTTCGTCTTCAGTTTTTTAATCAGACCATTTACAATAAGACTGAAGCGGATGGATTTTTTAAATTTGAATGGGAAGCAGCACATGATGTTGCTGCGGGCTGGCATTTTGTAAAAGTTGAAGCCATTGCGGCTGATGGTACCGTTTTAAGTACAGGCGAGGGCAAAGTATTTGTTCCCCACATTACACAGTACGCTTTTATTTCTGATGTTGACGATACCATTATGGTCTCACATTCGGCAACCATTGGAAGACGCCTGAGAGAACTTTTTATTAAAAATCCGAGAACGCGCAAAACCTTTCCACAGGCAGCGAATCATTATCAGCAACTGGCTTTATCACAAACTACTGCCGACCAACCTAATCCTTTTTTTTATGTGAGTAGCAGTGAATGGAATTTATATGATTATCTGGTAGAAACATTTAGATTTAACAAATTACCAGATGGAGCCTTCTTATTGAACACCATAAAACATTGGCGAGATTTGATTAAAACGGGTAAAACAGGCCATGAAGGAAAATTGTTACGGGTAATGCGAATATTGGATGTTTTCCCGAATCAAAAATTTATTTTCTTTGGTGATAATTCTCAACAAGATCCTGCAATTTATACTGCTATTGTAGAAAAATATCCTCAAAATATTGCAGCGGTCTATATCAGAAATATCAGAGCGGAAAAAGAGTCAGAAACGAAAGCACTTCTTCAAAAAGTAGTAGCAAAGGGCGTGCATTCCTGTCTTTTTAAAACCAGCGACGAAGCCATACAACATTCTAAAACAATAGGGTTGATTATTTAACTGATCGATTTACCAAAAGGAGTAAAGGCCAGGTTCATTAACTTAAAATGTTGACGGCCGAATGGGATTCCTACAATGGTAAGGCAAAGCAAAATGCCAAAAAACAAGTGTGTGAGTGCAATCCAAAAACCACCAAAAACCAACCAAATCATATTCATTATTGTCGACAAACAACCTGTATTGGAAGAAGTTTCAGAAATCTTAACACCAAAAGGAGCCAGCCCTACAATTGCAAACTTAAAACACTGAATGCCAAATGGAATACCAACGATGGTTAAACAAAGAACCAAACCACCGATAATGTATTCGAAAAAGATAAATATTCCGCCAAAAATAATCCAGATAATGTTGCCAATAAAATTCATTTCGTTCTTTTATTTTAAGATGGTTACTGGCCAGAATTGTTACAACGGAACCTGGTTTTAGCGTTGATTCGTTTATGCGTTATTCCTATCTTAGGGAACACACAAAAAGAAATACTGTATGAAAACACTATTCACTACGGCGGCATTTGCCGCTTGCTTTGCGCTGCCATCCGCCAAAGCACAAACCGTAAACGGCATTAGATTAAGTGAAATTAAAACTGATGTAATTGAACTACGCGCAGTTGAAAGCACTTTTGCTGATAAAACCTGGATTGCATTAGAATATGGTCAAAAGCCTTATGATACAGGCGATTTATACATAAAAGATGATGATGGGAAGAAATTAGCTTTTAATTCTGCAATTGATGCAGTAAATAAAATGAAAAGTTATGGGTATGAGCTCTTCCAGGTTTATTCGAGTCGAAATGCTAAGGATGACAGCAAAGCAAATTACGTATTGAAAAGAAAAATTGATTCCCAATGATACAAAAGCCAGCAAATTTGCCGGCTTTTGTATCATTGGATTTTCAGGCTAAATAAAATCTAATGTGTTGAACTTTTTGCTTAAAATATCTGCATTGTTCACATCCAGCCATTTATCTAAAATGGTTCCGTAAACTTGTCTAAAATCAAGCTGATACTTTAAATCTCCGGTATCTAAATCGCCAAGATTTGGCGCTGGATTAAAAATACCCTGTTTCTTTAATCTGCCACCAAAAACAAACATGTTATTGGCTGTTCCATGATCGGTACCATTACTTGCATTTTGTTCTACGCGACGTCCAAACTCAGAAAAGGTAATCACCAGTGTGTCTTCCAGTTTATTATTGCTCTTCAAGTCCTTTAAAAATGCCGCCATTCCTTCACTGTATTGTTTAAGTAAATTGCCTTGCTGTCCAATTTGATTTACGTGTGTGTCAAATCCGCTAAGTGAAACATAATATACACGCGTTTTCAATCCTGAAGAAATAAATTTCGAAACCGTTTTCAACTGGTTTGCAAATCCACTTGTTGGATAAGTTGCCTTTGATTGGTAAATTTTAGAAGTATTTTGAATATAACTTGCTGAAGAAGAGGTTTCGATCATGGTTTTATACAAATAGCCCAGATTATCTTCATCCAGATGTTCCTTGTCATTTTGAATCATTGATTTGAAAAACGGATCATTGGTATTGCGAAAAAGTGCCGCAGGATCTTTCAATGCGATTCCTTTTTTAGTTTGACCTTTCAGTGCGAGTGATAGAGAATCATCTACCTCAATGGCTGTATACGGAAACTTGCAGGTTTGGCAGTTACTATCCAGGTAGCGTCCAATCCAGCCTGTAGATAAAAATTGATTACTGTCACTTCCGGTTTGCCAAATATCCATTGATCTGAAGTGCGAGCGGTCTGGATTTGGATAACCCACATCATTGATAATCGTCATCCAACCCTGGTCGTATATTTCCTGTAGCGCAGCCATGTTTGGGTTTAACCCCTGCATATCATTCAGCTTAATTACTTCTTCCGGTTTAATGGCGATGCTTCTTCGTTTTTGATAATATAGATCATTTCCGAAGGGAACCACTGTATTTAAACCATCGTTGCCGCCGGATAACTGTACTACGACTAAATTTTTATAAAGTGAAAGCTCATCCAGGGCCATGGCCTCTAATGGTTTCATAAAAGCTGGAACAAACAATGAACCTGCAGCCGCAAAACCTGTATTTCTTAAAAAATTTCTTCTGTTCATCTTTAGTTTTTGTTAATGATTAAGGTGCTAGCAAAGCTGATATTCGGGCATGCTTGTTATTTCTACTGCGGTACTTCGTAACCCTTTATTGTCACTTACCATTTGAGTAATCTTCGTATTTAGTTTGGGTTGAAGTAGAAATTCAGTCAATTCTAAAGGGCTTAAATTTTTTGGTAAAGTATCTAAAAACCTGGGCCAGTTTGCCTGGGCATTTACATAAGATTTTACCGTTTTTTGCTTGGTTGTTCTGTTTAAAGCAATTACAGCTTCGTCTTCCGGATCGGCTTTACCACTAAAATCGATTTCTCCATCATTTAAAACTAAAGAGGGGATTCGCATGCGCAGCATGAGAGAGGAGCTGTCAATCCAGCTTTTACCACCCGGCCAACCTGCCACATTGGGTGGATTAAACAGATATTGCCCCAAACTACTTTGCAGCTGAATTAATACCTGTGGTTTGTTATAAGTGACGTAAAATGATCTGCTCAAACCTACCAGGAATTCGGCAGGTGATTTTATTTTAGTGCCCACATTTTCGGGATTGTAAAACCATTCTGAAGTAAACAACTTTTTCATCAGTTCCGAAATGTTGTATTTTGAATTGTAGAAATGATCTGCCAGTTCTTTCACCTGAGCATCATTCGTTGTATCATTTACAAAAAACTTATAAACCTTTTGAGCAATAAAGGTTGCTGTTTGTGGCTTCTCTAAAATGATATCAATAATGTGTTCTCCCTGGAAATTACCCACCTTACCAAAAAAAGTTTTAGTTCCGGCATCATGCTGATTCTGTCTAAAGATAAAACTACCGTCTTTGTCGAACATCCAGCCCGTAAATGATCGGGCAGATTCTTTAATATCCTGTTCGGTATAATTGCCTCTGCCGAGGGTAAAAAGCTCCATCAGCTCCCTTGCAAAATTTTCATTGGGATGTCCTTTTCGGTTTTGTTGATTGTTGAGGTACTGAAGCATGGCAGGAGATTTGGAAACTTCTATAAGCAAGGTTCTGAAATCGCCTAGACCATGTGTTCTTTGAATATTATTGAGTTGTTGGGCGTACATCGGATTATTGCTTCTGCAGGCAAAATGCCCATGCCAGAACAGGGTCATCTTCTCTGTTAGCGGCGTTGCAGTATTAATCATTTTATTAACCCAGGCAATATTAAGATCTCTGCTTACCTCGTTTTGCATGCGTACAATTTCCTGCCGCATTTTCTTTTCTTCATCTGTGAGGTCTTTTTTAGCATAAAGCCCGGCCTGAACCAATAACTGTCTTTTCGATTCGCTGGAATCCACCAAGGCTAGTGATTCATCCTTATCTGGCGATTTGAATAATCCATCGACCACTTTATTAAGCTTTTTTTTACTTAACTTTTGCAGATCTGCGTAAGAAATCCCAAAGCCCGCACGGTTGTATAGGTGCTTTACTTTCAGGAAATTATCATGAGCATTCATAGTTTCGGCAATTTTTAAAGTATGACCTAAATAAAACGCCATGGTTTAATCTTTGTTTTCTTTCTTATTTTCGCCTATGTTTTTTCAACTGCTAGAAGATGATGTAAGTTTTCCAGATCCGGCATTGGCTGAGGAAGATGGATTGCTTGCGATTGGCGGAGATTTAGGTTTAGAAAGACTTCTTGTTGCCTATTCTAATGGGATTTTTCCCTGGTTTAGCGAAGGAGAACCTATTCTTTGGTATTCACCACATGAGCGCTGTGTAATTTATCCCAGCCAGATCAAAATTAGTAAAAGCATGAAAAAAGTACTGAAAGATGAGTTTTTTCAGGTAACCATTGATGAGGCCTTTGCCGATGTTATCCAAAATTGTGCTGCAACACCGAGAAAAGGGCAAGATGGTACCTGGATCACTGATGAAATGCAAAATGCATACATTAACCTCCATCAAAAAGGTTTTGCGCATAGTATTGAAGTATGGCAGGGAGATAAACTGGTTGGAGGCCTTTACGGTTTACTAATCAACAAGGTTTTCTGTGGTGAAAGTATGTTCAGCCATGCAAGTAATGCGTCTAAAACTGCACTTATTTACCTCAGTAATTTAGATATAAAACTCATCGATTGCCAGTTGCCTAATGACCACCTACTGAGCCTCGGTGCAGAAATGATTGACAGGGATACTTATCTGGAGATGCTGCAAAAAGTTTAATCACTTTTTATTTAGGGAACTTACCGTCTTGTGCACACGTGGTAAAATACCGAAAGAGCCTGCAAAATTAGCAGGCTCTTTAATAATTTAAATAACGATAGAATTATAATTCTCTTACCCAAATATTTCTAAAGCTTATCGCCGGACTTGGGTCACCGTGATCTTGTAATTTAATAGAAGCTGCTCCGTGTTTTTTATATTCCGGGGCACCAATATATCTGGTTTCTCCTTTTAGGATAAAATTATTTTGTAGTAAAACGCCATTCAAAAATACGGTTACACTTGCCGGTTTAGACACTGTACCGTCTTCATTGAAACGCGGTGCATTCCAGATGATATCGTAATATTGCCATTCTCCTGGTTTTTTATTGGCATTAGCCAATGGCACAGCCTGTTTATAAACGCTTCCGGTTTGACCGTTAACGTAAGTTTTGTTGTTATAGGCATCCATAATCTGGATTTCATAACCATCATCACCGCCGCCGGTAGAAGCCAAAAATACACCACTATTTCCTCTGGCCTGTCCTTCACCCGAAATATTTGCAGGAATTCTCCATTCCATATGCAGCTGGTAATCGGTAAACTTCTTGTTGGTTTCAATGTTACCAGTTCCTTTTTTAACCGTGAAAAAGCCATCGTCAATGGTCCATGCTGCTGGTTTACTCGGGTCTTTCACAGAATGCCAGGCATCTAAATTTCTGCCATCAAATAAAATTATGGCATCAGATGGAGCATCTTGTGGAAGTTTCCCCGGGCTTACGGTTTTAGGAACAGGCTCCCAAACTTCAGTTGTTTTCGGATCTTTCGCAGGATCAGTTTTTTTATCTTGAGCCATTGTTGCTTGTGCGGCAAAAAAAGTTGGGATAAATAATAATGCGTATTTGTTCATATTTATAGATTAACTTTCTAAAGTTAACCAGTTTATCAAGAAATGGAAATTTCGTATTGAATTTATTACGCCAAATCGTCTACAACATAGGTTTCTGTAATTACAACTTCATCTGGTGCGTTTGCAACTTCTTGCTCTGCATAATCTTTCATTGGGCAGTAACCTGTAATTCCCCTATAAAGCAAACCTGCACCGGCAACAGCACTGGTTAATCCGATAACGGGATGGGAAAAAAGGGCTTGTATTCCTTTAACGAAAAGAAATGTACCAGCTGCGCCAGATAACCAGCGTTCAGAGGCGGAAACATTTTGATAAAGCTCGGGATATTTTAATGCCTCTTTAGCATTTTTAATCACTGTATTTAAATTTTCATTTGTCATGGTAGTAGGTTTTTATCTATTACTATAACAAGAAGATTGGAATAGAGTTTTAAGATTAATTAGTGAATGAGAGAATGAATGAATGATTGAATGCAAAACGTAAGATGGATAAATGAAAATATCGTCAATAACTCAGAACCCAATCATTAATTCAGTATATCTCTGATATCGTCCTTACTTAATGATTTAAAGAAACTTTCTTCAGTGGTAATTAATGAACTGGCTAAAGATTTCTTGCGGTTTTGCAAAGCCAGAATTTTCTCCTCAACTGTATCCTTTGCTATGAATTTATAAATAAATACCTTTTTATCTTGCCCAATGCGGTGTGTTCTATCAATAGCCTGTTGTTCTACAGCCGGATTCCACCATGGATCGAGAATGAAAACATAGTCTGCCTGGGTAAGGTTTAATCCTACACCTCCGGCTTTTATCGAGATCAGAAAGACCTTTAAATCCTGATTTTCCTGAAACTCGGAAACAATTTCACCCCTGTTCCTGGTAGCCCCATCCAGATAGGCAAAAGGAATTTTTTCAGCCTCAAAATGTTTTTTGAAGATATCAAGATGCTTTACAAACTGAGAAAATACCAAAACTTTATGCCCGCCTTTTAATACATTATCTAAAGTGTGGATTACATTTTCGAATTTTCCTGAATCAGACAGGTAAGTGCCATCAATCATCACCGGGTGGTTGGCCAATTGCCTTAAAGCAGTTAAACCTTGTAACAATTGAACTTGTTTTTGCGCAAAAGTCCCGTCGTCCATACTTTGCAATAAATCATTGCGGTAAGCCGATTTGGTTTTTTCGTAATACGCCGCCTGATCTTCGCTCATATCACAGTAAATAACCTGCTCTGTTTTAGCAGGAAGTTCTGCCGCTACCTGTTCCTTGGTTCTGCGAAGAACGAAGGGTTTTATGATGGTTTGGAGTTTACGGGCTTTTTCTTCATCCTTTTTCTTTTCAATAGCCTGCACATATTCTTCATAGAAAAATGCCTGCGTACCCAATAAACCTGGATTTAAGAAGGTAAGCTGAGACCATAAATCACCAACAGAGTTTTCTACAGGTGTACCACTTAAGATTAATCTGTGCTTAGATTTTAAGCTCCTTACTGCTTTAAATGATTTGGATGAGGGGTTTTTAATATTCTGACTCTCATCCAGGATTACATAGTTGAAATAGAAACTCTTCAACTCATCTATATCCACACGGGTTACCCCATAAGTAGTGATTACAATGTCATAGTTGGCAAAATTTGCTACATCCTTGTTCCGATTGGTACCCGTATGTGCAAGGATTTTAAGTTTTGGCGTAAATTTTTTAGCCTCAGTAAGCCAGTTATATATTAACGAGGTAGGCATGATAATCAACGAGGTAGTATGTATTTCTGCCAGTTGATCATCTTCTTTTGCTTTTTGAAGCATGGCCAGTGTTTGAATGGTTTTACCCAAACCCATATCATCTGCCAAACAACCTCCAAAGTTATACTCCCGTAAGAAGCTAAACCAGTTGTACCCGGCCTTTTGGTAGTCCCTTAAGCTGCCTTTAAAATTTACAGGCATTTGTGTATCGGCAATATCTTCAAAATCAGATAAACGTTGAAGTTTTCGTTCTAAAGTAACATTGGCCAGGCTATCTTCAGCTAAATCATTGATTAAACCGATGTGATGTTTCTTCAGTTTCAGTGTTTGTCCGGCTTCTGCCAGGCTGAATAAACTGCCATATTGCGTAAACCATTTTTCGGGTATAATGGCTACCTCTCCATCGGGAAGAGTAAATTCTCGTTTTTTATGGAGGATATGCTGTTTTAGTGATAAGAATGGAATCTGGTATTTACCAAACCATACTACAGCATGGATATCAAACCAATCGTTTCCTTCTTTTACTTCTAAATCGATCTTGCTTGCACCAAAAACAAAACGTTTTTGCCCGGTGGCCTGCTCAATTTCAAAACCGGCAGCCTGTAAAATCTCAATGTGTTCGTTAACCCAGTTAATGGCCGCATAACTCGGATTATCCTCTTCTGCTGCTACTTCCAGATTGCTAAATAAAGAACTGGTTTTTTTAAGCCCTAATGAGAGCAACAGGTTATATTGTTTTTTCTCCCACTCTGCAGATCTTTTTATCCTATGGAAAATGTAGTTATCGCCGATTTTTTCTAGTCTTACCGTTACTTTATGCGCATTCTCTACCGGGAAAATATACTCTCCGTATTTAAAATAGAGTTGTATTTGCGAAAGGCCCCCATCTACGTAAAGCACTTTGATAACAGGAATGGCTTCAAACTGCTCGGTTCGAATTTCAAACCCCTCTGCATATACATGATGTTTCTCTATAAGTGGAGCAACAAATTTCTCAAAGTAAGTAGCTTCTGTAGTTTTCGGAATAGCGATGTAACGTTTATTTAAAAAGGGCTGAAGCTTCTTACCTTCAATATCCTGATCGAAGAAATACAGCACATCATTTAACAATAACCAGGCAGGTTTATTGCTGATGATTTGTGCATCCTTAAACATGAATTCGATTCGCAGATTTTGATATTTGATGGTAGGAAAGTACCTGGTTTCTGTTTCATTTCTTCTGAAATGAAATAAAATAGATGCCGGCTCAGCAGCAAGTTCTATTTTACGTTCTACAGGCCAGCCATCCTTATCCATGAGATAAAGTTCATCTTTAACTTTAAGCAGTTCCAGAACTTCAGCCAGTTTTTTTTCTATTTTCGGGCGAACATTTTCATAGAATTTATCATCAAAAATTTTAGTGAAAAACTCCGTGGGCCTGATTAATTTCTTATAATATTTCTTGATTAATGCGTCTTGCTCAATATCATCTAATATTTTAATCAGCTTATAGTCGATTTCGCTCAGGCAGGCATTAAATTCTTCAGCAGTATGCGTAAAAATTCTTTGATAAGTAAAAGAAAAATCTCCCTGAGGATTGAGCTGAACAATGTGAGGTTCAATTAAATAGCCCAAATACTCATGTTTACACAATGAGTATACCACTTTACAGTTTTTCGAGCTATCTACACGTAACATTAATCAGAATAAAATTTTTAAAAGCTACTCCGCTTAAAAAACTTTAAACTTACAACATTTTGCGATTACAACAAAAAAAGCGAAGGAAATTGTAACAAAAAAAATAGCTTTCTGAATTTAGCCCTTTATTTTAGCAAAAGTTACCATATTTATTCGCAAACAGCTAAACCCGGGTTTAACCTGCTTTCAATTTTTTTAAAAAATCGATGAATTTTTGATCTGCATAATTGGCAATTCCCTCGTGATGGAATGATAAGCGTCCTTGCTTATCAAAAATAACCGTAGTAGGCAATGATCCATTGAAAATCTGGTCTGGAATTTGGCTTTCTACCCGATAAAGAGGGAGCTCATATTTACGCTCATGCAAAAATACCGTAGACTTGGCAAGCTCGCCATCTGCATCAGCAAAAATGAAAACAATATCTTTATCTGTTTTAAAACTTTGGTAAAGTTTATTTAGAGAAGGCATTTCTGCCCTGCAGGGTGGGCACCAGGTGGTCCAGAAATTTAAAAAGACAATTTTCCCTTTCAAATCGCCCAAATCAACAAGCTCGCCTTTTATATTTTTAAACTTTATTCCTTTGAGATGGGTGCTTTCAGCTTCTTCTTTTTTGGACACATTGGGTTGGTAAAAACCTATCTGCATCAGGCCTTTCAATAATAGTGCCTTAGCATCGGGCACAAAAACAATAACCAAAAGTAAGGCTGCAAACAGTACATTGAATATGTTTTTCTTAAAAAATTTCATCGCATTCATTTCCTTGGTTATTAAGTTGAAACACCTGGTCTATATTGTTATACTATTGATAAACGTAATGTTACTTTTCAAAGATATAGATTTAGGGAGGATTTGTTATTTTTGTGCGCTTGAGTATACAAAGACAAAATATTAAGAAATATCTGTCAGCAATTATGCTGATCGTCTTTGCTATTGCCCTAACGCCTTGGAGTGTTTTACATCATCACGAGGAGATTCCTATAAAAAAAGAGGTAAACTGTAAACACTTAACTCATGTTCAGGCGCATGGTGATAACTGTTTAATTTGTAATGCCAGTTTTGAAAAAAACTATGTACAGGTTCATCACATTTACAGGATTTTTCTTTCAGCAAAAATATTCAATCGCACGGAGCCTATTTTAAAAAGTGCTTATGTTGCCCTCAAACGCTCCACCTTACGAGGTCCCCCAATAGTATAGTTCTCCTTAGCGCACTTAATTGCGCCATTTTGTAATTATTAAATCCAATACTGCCAGTCAATACTGTTTGAGTTGATGGCGTATGCTATACTATTTATACAATCATATTATGAAAAAATTACAGCTATTTAGCTTTGTAATTCTATTTGCTTTATTAGGTAACACCGCTTTTGCAGGTGTTTTAAGAGATATTAAAGGAAAAGTAACAGATGCCAGTACGCAACAAACACTACCTGGTGCCACGATTTTTATTCCTGATTTAAAGGTTACTGCAATAACCAATAATGATGGTGAATTTACGATTAAAAACCTGCCTGTTAAAGGTACTTATTTAATTGAGGTACATTATATTGGTTATAAAACTGCCACAAAAATTGTTAATCTTAATGCAATTAATTCTGTTGAGTTTGCTTTACAGCCAACGGCGATAGAAACCCGTGAAGTGGTAATTACAGGAACACTAATTAGCAGTACCAGCAAAAGAAACAGCGCCTCTTCTGCAGTTTTAGGCAAAGACCAGCTTTTGCAGCCAGCCAGCAACTTAATTGATGCTATTGCTAAAATACCCGGGGTTTCTCAAATTACTACGGGCCCATCTATTTCCAAACCGGTAATTAGGGGTTTAGGCTATAACCGGATTGTAACTTTAGATGATGGTATTAAACAGCAAGGTCAGCAATGGGGGGATGAACATGGCATTGAGATTGATCAGTTTAAATCAGATCGGATAGAAGTGCTGCGTGGCGCTGCATCATTAATGTATGGTTCTGATGCTTTGGGCGGGGTGATAAACTTGCTAGAACCAAGCACGGCCCCAGAAGGACAAATAAAGGGAGAATTGGTTACCAATTATTCAACTAATAATGGCTTAACGGCAAACTCTTTAATGTTAACGGGGAACGAAAACGGCTTCGTTTGGAGGGCCAGGGGAACTTATAAAAATGCTTATTCATTTAAAACGCCAACGGGCTACTTCCCTAATTCTGGATTTAATGAAACCGATTTAAGTGGTATGGTGGGCTTGAATAAAAGCTGGGGATATACTCATCTAAATGTATCAAGCTTTAAGAATAACATTGGCTTTTACGACCCAAGTTTGGATGCGAGTGGCAATTTCGTAAAAGAAGATGGGAATCCGTTTTTATCATCTGATTTTAAAAGCAGAACTTTAGATTATCCACGCCAGGATATCAGACATTTTAAAATTGCATTAAACAACAACATCATCATCGGCAATGGAAACCTGAAAGCTGATTTCGGTTTCCAACAAAACCAGCGAAGAGAACTGGAAGACGGCCCTGAGCCTTCATTATTCTTCGATTTGAAAACTTACAATGCAGATTTAAAATACTATTTACACGAAACCAATGGATGGCAACCTGTTTTCGGATTAAGTGCCGATGCTGGCCACAGCGAAAATAAGGCTAATGAGGAATTCCTGATTCCGAATTATGACACTTACGGTTTAGGTGTTTTCGCCTATGCGAAGAAAAACTGGGAAAATAACACTTTTAGCATAGGAGCACGTTATGATTTTCGTAAAAATAACGGTAAACAGCTTTTTTTAGAAGATGAGGAGCTTTTTGCGCCTTTCCAAAACAAATTTTCGAATGTAAGTGGGGCGCTGGGTTTTACGCATCAGTTTAACGATAAATGGAATTTCAAAGCCAATGCCGGCTCCGCATTCAGAGCGCCAAACCCTGCTGAGTTAGGTTCGAATGGCGTTCATGAAGGTACTTTCCGTTATGAAATTGGAAACCCTGATTTAAGCCCTGAGCGAAGTTATCAGGTTGATGCTGCACTGGAATATGAGGGTAAAATTGTAAGTGCAAGCGCAAGCATCTATAACAATTATGTTCATAACTTCATTTATACTTCCAATAATGGAGAAATTATCAATGCTGAAGGAGATGACTATCCTGTTTATCGTTATGGTCAGGTTAATGCAAACCTGTACGGTGCTGAGGCAACTTTAACCATCCATCCGGTTCCATTTATTCACTTCGAAAATACTTTTGGATATGTGCATGCGCAAAACACATCATTAAATCGTCCGTTGGCTTTCATTCCTGCCGGAACCTTGAGAAATGAATTGCGTTTTGAACCTAAAATTAAAGGAACAAATGATGCTTACTTATCGGTAGGCATTAACTCTGCCTTTAAGCAGAATCGTGTAGACGAAGTTTTTGAAACACCTACAAGTGGTTATACCTTGTTGAATGCCGGAATAGGTGCTACTTTTAACTTAGGAAAACAGCCTGTTAGATTATCGGTATCGGCAAATAATTTACTGGACCAGAAATATTATGATGCTTTAAGCAGGTATAAACCAGGTCGTTTAAGTCAGGAAGATCCTGCACTTGGTATTTACAACCCGGGAAGGAACATCACCTTCGGATTATATATCCCGTTTGGCATTTTAAAATAGTTAAAAGTTACAGGTTGCGGGGTTAGGTTACCGAAACTTAGCCCTGCAGCTTTAACAGTATTAAAAATTACCTGGATTTATTCATGGCCAGCCAAAGTTTCTGATCTAATCCGTAAACATCTGGCCTGTATTCAATTCGATTGTTTTTCTCCCATGCGGTGAAATAAGTGATCAATAATGGAATAGGCTTTTTGGGTGTAAAGGCCATTGATTCCGGAACAAAGGATTTCGGTTTTTCAATACTTTTAGCAGAAACTGATTGTTTGT
The DNA here is from genome assembly GCF_965279535.1 of Pedobacter sp. Taxonomy (NCBI): domain Bacteria; kingdom Pseudomonadati; phylum Bacteroidota; class Sphingobacteriia; order Sphingobacteriales; family Sphingobacteriaceae; genus Pedobacter; species Pedobacter sp. The sequence goes on along the minus strand of NZ_OZ257244.1, from coordinate 2,662,706 downwards.
TAATGTTATTAACTGGTGCTAATCCAACTTCTGCCCTCAATTTATCATATTTGTCTTTATCAGATACTAAAAGTTCAGCAAATTTTAATGGCTTTTCCAGTCGGATGCAACCATGACTTACGGCTCTGTTTGCAAACTTAAAAGCTTTTTTGTTGTTGGTATCGTGTAAATAGATGCTGCTATTGTTTTCGAAGGCAAATTTAAATTTACCTAAAGCATTTTTCAGTCCTGATTTTTGCACAAACCGAAACGGCAGTTTTTCACGGGAATAAGTAGACCACCTAATTCTATATGGATTACGAACAAGCTTGTTTTTATAAAATACATTAATTTCGTTTTTGCGCAAATATCCCCTGTTTTTAAGGGTACTTGGAAAAATTTCATTTTTAGCTATACTTTCAGGGATATTCCATTCCGGATTGGCGTAACACATGGTAATGGAACTAAACAATAAAGGCGTTTCATGATTATTAGGTTTGTCTTCCAGGTTGTTTGTCTTTTTAAAGTGCTCCATTTTTTGATCATAATCAAGATCGGCCTTGCTTCCAACACAAACTTTCATCGTAGCTAAGGTATCCTTTTGTTTAAAGTAAACCAGGTTAAAATCCGGAATGTTAACTTGTACATACTCTTCACCAGTTGGAGGTAAAACCCAGCGTAACCTTTCCATATTTACAGCTAAAATTTGACCGATAGAATCATTTTCTGTCTGCAAGTAGGCAGCCTGGAGTGCTTTGTACTGTGAAGATTTATGCTGTATGCCAACCAGGGTATCTGTCATACTTTCAGAATTCAGCAGCCTTACAGCAAACTGGCTATCGGGGCGTTTAACGGTAATAAAATACCTGGAGAATATCTTTCTGGGGTCTACAACTCCATATTTCAGGTAACTAACATAATTTATATAGGCATCGGCAGCTAACAGCTCTACTTTTGCCAGTGTAGCATAGCTTTGAGAAACATGTGTATACTTATTTTGTTTAAGTTCCTGTAATAACCTTAAAAGTTCATCACTAGAAAATGCTTTTGGATTAAATCCATGTTCCTCACTGTTTTGCAAAAAGGACACCAGTGAATCTAAATTATTATTCTGATAGAAATTTATAATCAGTTGAGGGTGATAGCTGTTGTTCAAGTAGAATTTCCCCAGTGTTTGCGTATTGGACAGTTTATGTGATAAACTATCAATGGAGTGCTTAAAAACAGCATCAAAAGCAAGCGTATCGAATTCCTTATAAATTTCGTTTTCAAAGCGCTTAGTAAGTAGCTCGCCTATTGAAGGTTGTTTTTTAAAAGCGTCATTAAAATAAAGTAAGGTAAAAAACCCCAGTAGTAATGTAAATGTTCTCAATGTTTCTATAAAATAGATGAAAAACAATCAAAACGATGGGGATGTGTCCTTTTGAAAAATATTATTTCAACTCAATATATAAACATCGTGCCAGTTTTTTTAACTGGCACGTATGAAGGATGCTGAATGAAGTGTAACTATCTAAGTTATAATTCAAAATCCCATAAATTTAGTTCCTTTTTGCCCTTACATATTGGTTAGGCCATTCATGATCATCACTTAACATTTGTGCGGCATGCATAGGAAAATAAGGATCTCTCAAAGATTCTCTGGCAATAAAAATCAAATCCGCTTTTCCCTGTTCCAATATTTCCTCAGCTTGTTGTGCATCCACAATAATTCCAACTGCACCAGTTCTTATTCCGATTTCATTTCTAATTTTATCAGCAAATGGTACCTGGTAATTTGGAGCAGCAGGGATAATGGCATCTGGCACATTGCCACCAGAAGAGGTATCAATTAAATCCACACCTTTATCTTTCAAAACAGCGGCTAACTGTACAGAATCATTTTCATCCCAACCTCCCTCAACCCAATCAGTTGCAGATATTCTTACGAATACAGGCAAGTTGTCTGGCCAAACAGATTGTACCGCTTCAACCACATCAATTACCAAACGAATGCGATTTTCAAAACTGCCGCCATAAAGATCCGAACGTTTATTGCTGATTGGACTAACAAACTCATGTAATAAATAGCCGTGGGCAGCATGAATTTCTACTACCTGGTACCCTGCTTCTTTCGCCCGCTGGGCTGCAGCCCTAAAGGCCATTACAATTTCCTGTATTTCTTTTATGCTGAGTTCGTGAGGAATAAGGACCTGATCTTTTTTGAAAGTAACCGCCGAAGGGCCTACAGGTTGCCAGCTTAGCTCGCCTTCACTTATCTGCTCTCCACCATTCCATGGCAGCTCACAACTGGCCTTTCTGCCCGCATGGGCTAACTGAATACCAGCAATGGCGCCTTGGGCATGAATAAAAGAAACAATCTGTTTCAGTTTTTCTACTTGTTCATCCTTCCAGAGGCCGAGATCACCATAAGAAATTCTGCCTTCAGGTGTTACCGCTGTAGCCTCCTGGATAATTAGACCAGCACCGCCAACAGCTCTACTTCCTAAATGTACCAAATGCCAATCGTTGGCAAAACCATCAATGGCAGAATATTGGCACATCGGAGAAATTACGATCCGGTTTTTTAAAGTAACATCCTTCAATTTTAAAGGAGAAAATAATTTTGACATGTATTTAGAATAAAGAGTTAATGCTGTTGTTTTTTGATGATATGGTCAACCGCAAAGCGGTTATGAGGTAAAAGACCCAATAGGGCAGCTAAAAAGGCTATATGAATTAGCTGTGAGGGTAGGGCATCCCAATTTTCTATAGCCGTTGTTCCGAAAATTAGTGTCAGCGAAATAAAGCCTGCAAAGATTAGCCCCAGCCTGGTAAATAAGCCCAGGATAATCATGATTCCTGCTATAAACTCTGCAAAAGGTAAAATATAACTGAAGGGAAGCACTAATGCTTCTGGTAAAAAGGACTTTGAAAATTGCCCAGTCATCCAATTGCTGAACCCAGCTAATTTTGGCAGGCGAACCAATCCATGTCCAAAGAAACTCAATCCAATAGCCAGTCTGCCTAATAAGTATGCCCAATTCATATTCATTTTTATAGCGTTTTACTACAAACATACAATCTGTCCTTTAAGGATGTTTTAACGACAGCGAGAATAGAATAGTTTTTACAAAAGACTGATGCGACTTTTAACGTAACAGCTATAAAGCCAGAACAAATAATTTTATTAATCTTCAGCATGAAAAAGAGTAGTGTACCTGGTTTATTTTGAACGGATTGAGTGACTAAAGCCAAAATAATTTTACCCAAAATTTGGAGATAATTAAAAAAGTTGAAATTAGTATCATAGCGGTAAGGCAGTCATGTCTTACCGCTCGTTAAAATGTTATCTCTTTTGATTTTAGCAGTAATCTGCTATCTGGTTTTTTCATAAATCTGATCTCCAAATCTTTATGTTGATGATTTAAGCTGGGGATGTGGTTATCAATCTACCTGAAGCTGGTTGAATCTCAAATCTTGTGTAACAATAATAAAAACAGGCATGGTTTTTAATATATCAGGGTGGCCGAAAATATAAATTAAATATTAAATTAGGCCGATTAGCTTTTGATATCAGTTATTAACCCATTAATGATGAAGAAATTCTTACTTGTAATTACCATCTCGCTGTTTCTGTTTACGCATGCTAAGGCGCAAAAAGTAGATACCCTTTCCATAACACTCGAAAATGTAAAATATCCATATCCAATAAAATATTTACCGATACATACAGAGGGGCAAGATATTAAGATGGCTTACATGGATGTTGCACCTGCCCGCACTGCCAATGGCCGTACGGTAATGCTTTTTCATGGTAAAAACTTTGGCGGGTACTATTGGACAGAGGTAATCAGGGCCTTAAGTAATAATGGTTTTAGGGTAATTGTTCCAGATCAAATTGGTTTTGGAAAATCATCAAAACCCTTTATACATTACAGTTTTCATCAGTTAGCAAGCTGGAATAAGAAATTGCTAGATACTTTGGGTATTCAAAAAACAAGTATTTTAGGGCACAGTATGGGCGGCATGTTAGCTACTCGCTTTGCGCTGATGTATCCTGATAAAACAGAGAAATTATTGCTCGAAAATCCGATTGGTTTAGAAGACTATAAAACTTTCGTCCCTTATGTGAGTACTGAACAGCAGTATCAGACAGAGTTAAAAACCACAGCAGAAAGCGTTCGGAAATATTATCAAAGCTCTTATTTCACCTTGTGGAAACCAGAATATGAAAGTTTGGTAAATGTAGCAGCGGGTGTTACCTTTAGTGCCGATTACCCTACCTGGGCAAAAGTTGCAGCAATGACTTTTACCATGATTTACGAGCAGCCTGTATGTTATGAATTCAATAATATTAAAGTACCTACAGTATTGTTCATAGGTAAAGAAGACAAAACCATTGTGGGTAAGGGATTGCTTACGCCCGATCAGCAAGCCATTCATGGCCAATATCGGTTCTTGGGTAAAGAAACGGCAGCTAAAATTCCCAATGCAAAGATTATTGAGTTTGATGCTTGCGGGCATATCCCACATGTTGAAATACAAACCGAGTTTCTAGTTGCTTTAACAGGAAGTTTATAAGTAAAAAGTAAGATCCGAAGGGTACTTAGTATTTAGTCATTAGTCGTTAGACCTTGCGCCTAGGCTATATCTGTGACATGATTAGGAATGATTTCTTTGCTCTTTCCTCCTCTGGCAGCTTGTCTTGATACTTGATACCAGTATCTTGATACTATCAATTAAATTTCTTATCAGCAATCTCTTTACCAATCACTTTATTTATACCCTGAAGTTCAAAATCTATGTCTTGTCCCATGGCTTTCATTTTCCCAATCATTTCGGTACGGATGTGGCTTTTAAGGATTAAACCCGTTTTAACGTCCAGTTCTGCGTCGCCGGAATTAGTACCACTTAAATCAGTTTCCATTTTGTTTCCCATGGTTTCGAAACTTCCTTTAGAAACAAGTTTTCCACTCACCAACAAATAAGCAACGCCATCTTTAACTTCTTTCAAAGTATATTTAGTGGTGGTTTCAATTGGCATCGTCATTTTGATCTTGCTGCTAATTGTCCAGCTCTCTCCAATTTTAACAGGCTTTTCCGGATAAATTTTTAATGAAGCTTCCATGGTTTGCGTCATGCTTACTGTGTTAAATTGCATACTTAATTGAGCTTTAATGCGATTAACCATGGCTGTGTCTTTTGACATTTTCGAGGCCATGTTATTCAGCATTTGATCTACTCCTGTTAGCGACTTAACGGTTCCATCAGGAGCCATCACCATATTAAATGTTGCACCTTTTATTCCTTTAAACGGATTTAATTTTGTGGTATCCTGGTCCTCTGAGTCCATACTTATCCCATTTCCCATTGCAGACGATTTCATGAAAATGCGACCATAAATTACTTCAATATCTTTATCTGAGTCCTCGCCGTTACGGATATCAAATGTATAATCGGTCCCAATGGTTTGAGTAGAACTGATTTTCTGATCGCCAATTTTTTGATTAATAATCTGATCGGATACAAGAGAGAAATCATACTTCTTTCCAATGGGAAAGTTTTGCTTCAATAGATATGCTTTTTGAGCAAAAGTGCCAACAGAAAGCAGGCATAGCGCCAATAAATTTAAAAATTTCATTTTTTAAGAACGTTTTTTTAGATAAATCAATATTATCCTGCTGGTTGTTGAGCAAATATAATACTAAGTTGATGATAAAGTTCAGGATGCTTATCCTTTAAAAGCTCTGGTTTTTCGAAGAAATATTCCGATACCACAGCAAAAAATTCAGCCTCGTTGGTGATCGCATAAGGGTTAATATCCGATTTATTATCTGCAATGCGGTCAATTTCCTCATGCATCATTTTAAGCCAGGGAAGGGTGTACTGATGGCTCATTAAATTTTCAGGAATACCATCAGTTGCACCATCAGATTTATCTAAAAGATGTACAAATTCATGTATTGCTGTATTTTCTTTACCTGCGCTTTTAGAAAATCCATGTCTCAAGGCGGATCTGGATAAAATCATTTGCCCGTTCATGTAACCTGTTCCAACCATGCCCATTATATTTCTTTCAGCACCTTCAAACTGAAAATCCTTATTAAAAGTATCCGGGTATAAAAGTACGCTCGATAAATTGCGGTATTGCCAGTCATCAAAGCCAAAAATTGGGATAACAGCACTTGATGCAATTAATAACTCATCGAGCGTAGTCATTTCCAAGCCTACCCCTTCAATACGAACAGCACTAAAAAATTCAGCCACTTTCTGCTCAAAGCGCAGTTTATCTGTAGAATCTAAATTGTGATAGAAGCCTACGTAAGCTTCCAGTATTTTTTTATCATCATCAGTTAAGGGCTCAATGGCAGGCTTTTTCTTTTTGAGGAGAAAATATAGGCCCAGGAGAACAATTGGAATTAAATAGGCGTATGGCAAGGAATTCATTAGTAGCTTCTTCTTTGGTGTGTTGGTTCGTGATCAATGGCGTGTGTTATTGTTCCAGTATCTCTAATTGAGTTAAAACATTTTCTCTGGTAACCGGATAAGGAGCTCCGGTACTTAAATTTTGGTAGATGGCATCAAACAAGGGTAAATAATGCCCCAGTTCTGAGGGAATTTTTTCTTCGGTTTTTTTACCGTTATCATCGATAACAGTTAAGATCCCTTCAGAACCTTCTTTTTCAATTCCAAATTCGGGGTTATTTAATTTCATTCCGGCAAGCAGCTGATCTTCCTGCGAATCTGTTCGTTGTTTGATAAAACTTCCTTTTGATCCGTGCAGTACAAAAGCAGCCTGTGGATTTACCACCAACATACTCGAAGTAACGGTTACATTTAAGCTATCGGGGTAGCTCAATTGTATCTGGAAATAATCATCCACCTGGGTGTTTTCTCTATTAAAACCTAAAACCTTGTTGAAGCTGAGTGGTTTACCAAATACACTGATTATCTGATCCAATAAATGTGGCCCTAAATCGTATAGTAAGCCACTGGCAGCTAAAGGATTTTCTTTAAAAGCTTTCGGACCGATTACATTTCTATAACGATCATATCTGAAATGAACTTCTACAAGCTTACCTAAGCGACCACTTGCAATAATCTTTTTTACAGCATTAAAATCACTATCCCAACGGCGGTTTTGGTAAAAGAAAATGCTTTTCCCTACAGAATCTGCAAGTGCAAATAATTCTTTGGCTTCAGCTGTTGTAGCGGTAAATGGTTTTTCTACTAAAATGTGTTTACCATGCTGTAAGGCAGTTTTTGAGTGTTCATAATGCAGGTTATTGGGAGTATTGATTACTACCAGATCAATTTCCTCATCATTGAAAATCTCATCAATATGATCATAACTTAAAACATGAGGATAATCTTCCTGCACTTTTTTGGTGCTCCGCTCAGCAACGGCTTTTAAATTAAATCCTGGGTGCTCGTTTAAAAACGGAGCGTGAAAAACTTTACCCGACATGCCATAGGCAAGCAAGCCGGCATTAAATATTTTATTCGAACTATTAACCATATCTATAAAAGTAACCAAATGTACCATAACTAGGAAACGATTTGACCAAAACCTGAAACCATTTGAGCCGCTGATAAACCTTTTTACACTATCTTTGCAAACTATGAAAGCCTCAGAGATAAATACGAAATGGAAACAGTTGCAACAAAGGATTTCGGCCGAATTCGATTCAGATACCCCCGATATAAAAGTAATGCTTTTCCTGATTGGTATTCAAGAACTGGGTAAAGGGCCTAAAAAGTACAGCAAGCGTCAAAAAGAAGAATTGATGCACATTGCAACCTGCAGATTATTGAGCGAAATGGGGTTTTATGAACTCGAAGGCCTTGATCAGGATGGATGGCCACATTGGAAATTGGTCAGAACCATTCCTCCTTATACCATGTTGGAGCAGGAAATGCTGATGAAATCTTTAATTGTAGGGTATTTTGAAGATATTTATTCTTAGTATCAAGATGATGGTATCAGGACGAGGGGAATATGAAGCAAGGAATAAGGAACAAAGAGCAAAGAAATCATGACTCAGGTACAGGCGTTAGGCACAATATCTAACTACTGACGGCTATGTACTAAATCCTCTTGAAATAGTAAAATAATCCCTTTCCACTTTATATCTAAAAATAAAAACCCCGGTGCAGGCACCAGGGTTGGATCTATAATGACCTCATAGGTAGAGGGAATATACTTTAATTAGCCTTGTTTTTGAGCTTCTGCTTTTAACTGATCGTTGGCTACAATAACGATTTCAACACGACGGTTTTGCGCGCGGCCTGTTTCAGTGGTATTATCTGCAATTGGTTCTGTTAAACCTTTACCAATAGTTACCAAACGTGATGATGGAACACCTTGAGAAACTGCATATGCTTTAACTGCAGCTGCTCTGCGCTCAGATAAACCCTGGTTGTAAGCTTCTTTACCAATATTATCGGTATGGCCAATAATTTTTACATCAGTATCAGGATATTGGTTTAAAGAGGAAGCCAAGCTCTGAACGTTTGTCTTCGCTGCATCTTTCAATGCTGTTTTATCGAAATCGAATAAAATACCGCTATCAAATTTTACAATGATACCTTCTCCTTCTCTAATTACTTCTGCATTAGGTATCGCTTTCTGGATTTCAGCTGCCTGTCTGTCCATTCTACGACCAATAAAAGCACCAGCAGTACCACCAATAGCACCACCAATTAAAGCACCTACTGCTGTATTACCAGCTTTTTTACCGATTAAAGCTCCTATTACACCACCAGCTGCTGCACCAATGCCTGCACCTTTTTGTGTTTTAGTTAAACTGTCACAGCTTTGAAGCGCCATTGAGCCTACAGCTAGACCTATACTTAATGTTGCTATTCTTACTTTTGAAATACTCATGATTGTTATAGTTTATAATTCCCTGTACTATATTCAAACACGATGCCAAAAATTTTTTCTCTTATATTTATTATTTATTTGAGGGCTTTATAGCCTAAAGGAATAAAATTCAGCAAATAAAAAAGAGCAGATTTTCATCCACTCTTTCATAATGTATCATTCTTAGTACAAAAAACTAGGCAGAAAAATAACTTTCTAACTCTTGTAGCGTATTTTCATCAGTCATAAAGTCTTTTATTATCCTGCCCTTCTCTACCAAAATAATGCGATTGCATACATCTGTTACATGGTTTAAATCGTGGCTTGAAATAAAAGTAGTCATCCCCACTTGTTCTTTTAGCAGCTTTTTCAACCTGATTTGTGTGGTGGGATCCAGGTTGGCGAAAGGTTCGTCTAAAATTAAGATTTCCGGTTTTTGCATCAAAGCAGCGGCAATGCCTACCTTATTTTGGTTCCCTTTACTGAAATCCCTGATATATTTCCCACTGTTTAAAATCTCATTGTTAAAGAATTCTGTATACTGGGCCAAATAAGTGCCTACATCTGCTACACTCATCTCCTGCAAACTACCAATAAAAGTGAAATACTCTTCAGGGGTGAGGTAATCAATTAAAAAGCCCTCGTCCAGAAAAGATGCGGTATAATCCTTCCAGCTGTCTCCAACTTTTACGTCAACTCCTTTGGATAATACTTCTCCTTCGCTTGGCCGGATTAAATCGAGCAACATTCGGAAGAAGGTGGTTTTTCCGGCACCATTGTTTCCTACTAAACCAATGGTTTCCCCCTGTGCAATTTCTAAATGTTCGATGTTTACAACAGTCTTATCGCCGTAAATCTTCTTTAAATTTCTTACTTCAATTATCATAATTATTCTCTAAAGCCTTCGGCTATTTTATGTCTTTTTTCTTCCAGTTTTTTGGTGATAAAATTTACCCAAAATCCGCGGAGCAACAGCATAATCACTCCGAAAATAGAAACCACCAGTAATCCCCAAAAGGGCATATCCAGTAGTCCAAAAGGCAGGTAAAGTAATATTGGGGTTAGCGCATAAGGAAACATTAATAACCATTGGGTTGCGCCTGTACCCTGATAATTAAAGCTCGCTGCTTTGGTAATATCAATGCGTTTGTAGTTAAATGTTGCCAGGTAAAGTACAATAACAGTACCGAAGCCAATATTGTAAAGGTATGCTGCTGCATGTAGCAATAATAGCTTTGGGCTTAAAAAACCGTAAAAGCTTGCCAACAGCGTAATAATTGTAGATGCAATGGTAAATAACAGAAACTTGGCCTGAATATAATGTTTGAGGTTGATTTTGTTGGTGAGAATTCCATCAAAATGAGCACTTTGCCAGGCAAACATGAATTGGCCGTATATGATGATGGATATTCCTGTCATGAAAATAGCTGCAAACATCATTTGCCCGAATGCATTATCCGCGATCGCTTTTTGCTTGTAAAAGATGAAGCCGTAGAATAAAAAGAAAAAGCCCATGATCACTGCAGAACGAGATCTTTTGTGTCGCAGAATGAGTTTCAGTTCAAGCGCTGCTAACTCTCCAACTTTCCCAAAACGGTTTAAAAATGCATAATCTGTACTTACCTTTTTTTCTTGCTTCTTACTTAATTCTTCTACGTAAAGATTTTGGCGAAGGAAACCAGCGTTTATTTTAAAAACAGCCCAGGCAAGAACGGTAAAGATGAATCCCAGATAGGGGTGTAACGCTATTGTTCTGAAAACATAATCAGAGCCCGACATGATTGAGATTACCTTATAATATTCCAGTGCCGCAAAAACACTGATGATGCCAAGTCCGATTCCTGTATACCACACATTACTGATGGATTTACGTTTGATGTAAAGCACCAGATAATTGAGGAAAACCGTAATGGAGAAGATAGATATAATATACATTAAGGCGGCAAAAGTGCCGTAAAGTGGTGCGATTTTAATGAATATGAAAGGTAGAAAAAGGAAGAATGGCCAGATATTGAACATTGAAAACAAAGCCTTTATATTTAAAAAGCCAATGATTTTGCTCTTTGGAATCTTAAGATGAAGGTAAGGGATAATGCTTAGCGTGGGTAGTTCCTGCAATTGTATACGCATCAATAAATCCAAAGCAAAGTAATAAAGGATAATGCCATTAAAGCTTTTTACGATGTCTTGCCCCTTAAATATTTCAGGAAGGAAGAAGGCCATCCCGAAACCTAAAGCGATAGCAACAGCTAAGAAATAGAGGAGAAAAAAACCTAAAACAACTTGAGCAGCAATGCTACCCCCTCTATTGCGCGATCGCCAAAATGCTTTCCATTGGTGGCTTAAAAAAGTGTTCAGCATATACTGTAGATAATGATTTTAGTATTAGTACGCAATGATTGATAAATGTTACATCAATAATTGTATTTGTCTTTCCAATTGTTACGAAGTTTTTCTCTCAGCTTTTCTTCGGCAGCATTTTTACCCGGATCATAAAGTTTTGTTCCACTTAATTCATCCGGAAAATATTCTTGAGGAGAGAAGTTACCTTCATAGCCATGTGAATACTGATAATCTTTTCCATACCCAATGTTTTTCATCAGTTTGGTTGGCGCATTTCTGATATGAAGAGGCACAGGGAGATTACCTGTTTGCCTAACCAATGCCTGCGCTTTATTAATGGCTTCGTAAGACGCATTGCTCTTTGGCGAACTTGCAAGGTAAGTTACACATTGCGATAGGATAATCCGGGCTTCAGGATAGCCGATAACATTCACGGCCGTAAAGCAGTTATTGGCAAGCAACAAGGCATTTGGATTCGCATTGCCAATATCTTCAGAAGACAAAATGAGTAGCCTACGGGCAATAAACAAGGGATCTTCTCCTCCTTCAATCATTCTGGCCAACCAATATACCGCTGCATTAGGATCGCTACCCCTAATGGATTTAATAAATGCAGAGATAATATCATAATGTTGTTCTCCGGCTTTATCGTACAGTGCAAGGTTCTGCTGCGCATGGGCCAGAACGTTTTCATTAGTGAGTGAAATTTTATCCCCACCAATACCATTAACAGCAATCTCCAGCACATTTAATAGCTTTCTGGCGTCGCCTCCCGATAAACGGATCAATGCTTCGTGCTCTTTGATCGTTATTTTTTTCTGGTTTAAAATGGAGTCTTCCTTTATTGCCGTTTGTAATAGCGATACTAACTCTTCTTCAGTTAATGATTTTAAAATGTATACCTGGCAACGGGATAATAAAGCGGAGATAACTTCGAAAGAAGGATTTTCTGTTGTTGCTCCGATTAGTGTAACCAGCCCGCGTTCAACGGCACCCAATAAACTATCCTGTTGAGATTTGCTGAAACGGTGAATCTCATCGATAAATAAAATCGGAAGTCCGAGAAAACCGTCTTTTAATTGAGCAGCTTTATCAATAACTTCTCTAACATCTTTTACACCACTGTTAATGGCGCTCAAATTAAAGAAAGGCCGGTCAAGTGCCTGAGAAATAATATAGGCCAGTGTTGTTTTACCAACACCCGGCGGCCCCCAGAAAATCATAGAAGGTAAATGCCCGCTTTCAATCGCTTTACGTAAAACGGCATTTTCACCCACCAAGTGCTTTTGCCCAACATATTCATCCAAATTTTGAGGGCGCATTCTTTCGGCTAAAGGGGCTTGGTTCTGCATATTGGTAAAGATATAAAAATCAGCTATTTTGTTCAAGGATTAACAGCTAACCAAATGTTGATAAACAGTGCGGCAAACCCCTAACCTGTTATCAAACAAAAGGACTGGCACTTGGTTTTTAACTCAAGTATTATGAAAATAAAAAATTTAGATCATTTGGTATTAACGGTAGCTAACTTAGAAAGCACCTGTCGATTTTATAGTGAGGCTTTGGGAATGGAGATCATCACCTTTAACGAAGATCGAAAAGCCCTGAAATTTGGTAATCAAAAAATTAACCTGCACCATATCGGAAATGAATTTGAGCCGAAAGCCTTTAAGCCCGGTGCCGGATCTGCAGATTTATGTTTCATTACCGAAATGCCATTGCAAGAAGTAATGCAAGAGCTGCAGCATAAATGTTTCGAGATTGAGGAGGGGCCTGTAGCGCGTACGGGAGCTGTAGGAAAAATCGTATCCATTTATTTGCGCGATCCGGATATGAACCTAATAGAAATCAGCAACTACATATAAGGCTAATCTTCAATTTTAGAATGGTGTTTTGTATCCTTCATGGTGGTATATAATATCAGGGAGATTAGAATACAGCCTGTAACATACCAGTAGAAATAGCTTTCGTGCCCAATATTCTTAAACCAAAGTGCAAAATACTCTGCAGTGCCTCCAAAAATGGCAACGGTAAGGGCATATGGTAATCCAACACCTAAAGCCCTGATTTCAGCAGGGAAAAGTTCGGCTTTAACTACTGCATTAATGCTGGTGTATCCGCTAACGATGAGCAGCGCAGCTATCATTAGTAAAAAAATAATGGTGGTATTACTTTCCATTTTGATGGCTGTTAGAATGGGGTAAGTAAATAAACTCCCTAAAATACCAAAGCCTATAAGCAGCGGCTTTCTGCCAATTTTATCAGATAACAAACCATATAGGGGTTGAATAACTGCAAATACGAACAGGGAAATAAATGATAGCGTAGTAGAGGTTTCCTTACTTAAATGCACAGTATTTACCAAAAACTTCTGCATATAGGTGCTAAAAGTATAAAAAGCGATGGTTCCACCTAAAGTTAGTCCCACTACTGTAAATACCTCTTTTGGATATTTTAACAAAGCCGATATACCGCTTTTCCTGTCTTGTGATTTTTTAGATTCGAAGGCAGCTGTTTCATTGATATGACGCCTTAAGTATAGGGCGATGAAAGATAAAATTGCACCGATAAAGAATGGGATTCTCCATCCCCATTGATGCAACTCTGCACTGCTGAGTAGCCAGTTTTGTAAAATCAATTGAATGCCCAGGGCCAGGAGTTGTCCGCCAATCAGGGTTACATATTGAAAGCTGGAATAAAAACCACGATGCTTTTTGGTTGCCATTTCACTGAGATAAGTTGCCGATGTGCCATACTCACCACCAGTGCTTAGCCCTTGTATTAGCCTGGCCAACAGTAAAATTAGTGGCGCTGCAATCCCAATGGCTTTATAGGTAGGCGTTAAACCAATCATCAGCGAACCAATTGCCATGATTAACACCGATAAGGTCATTGATCTTTTTCTACCGTATTTGTCAGCAATACTCCCAAAAAGCCATCCGCCTATCGGGCGCATTAAAAAACCAACAGCAAAAATCCCTGCAGTATCTAAAAGCTGGGCAGTAGGGTTACTGTTCGGGAAAAATACCGGGGAAAAATATAAGGCGAATGCAGAATAACTGTACCAATCATACCACTCAACCAAATTGCCAATTGAGCCCCCGAAAATAGATTTCAGTCTGTGCTTTACTTCTTTGATTTCTGCCTGATGTTTAGTGTCCATAAATTAAAATGAAAGATGATTGTGTTTTGAATGAGGGAATGCTAAACATAAATTCTTTCCTTTTGTTTAAATTACATCGAATGTAAGATTATGATTTAATTATAAGAACTTTTCACTAAACATTCAATCATTCACTCACTCAATAATATGAAAGACAACTTCTCTGCCCAATCTGCCGAATATGCCATTTACAGACCAACATATCCGAAAGCCTTGTACGATTATCTTTTGTCGTTGGTTATGGATAAAAAGGCGGCATGGGATTGTGCCACAGGCAACGGACAGGTTGCGAGGGTTTTGGCACAGCATTTTGAAAAGGTTTATGCCACAGATATCAGTGAAAAACAATTGAGTCAGGCTTTGAAAGTTCCCAATATTTATTATAGGGTAGAACCGGCAGAACAAGTAAGTGCTGTTGCTGATAGTTTTGATCTCATCACTGTTGCTCAGGCTATTCATTGGTTTAACTTTGAGGCTTTTTATGCTGAGGTAAAACGGACGCTCAAACCTGATGGCTTATTTGCAGTAATTGGTTATGGCTTAATGAATATTGATAAAAAGGTAGATCAGGAAGTATTTAAACTTTACGAAGATATTTTGGGTAAATATTGGGATCCAGAGCGAAGATATATTGAGGAAGGTTATAAGACCATTCCCTTTCCATTCGAAGAGATTGTTGCCCCACATTTTCAGATAAAAACCACCTGGAATTTTAAGCAGCTTATTGGTTATCTCAATACCTGGTCATCTTTACAACATTATAAAAAGGCAAACGACAGAAATCCGCTCGAATATATGTTTACCGCGCTTAAAGAAGCCTGGGGTAACGATGCAGAAAAGGAGGTTCGTTTTCCTATATTGCTGCGGATTGGGAGGTAAGGGATGTATTTTTCTCACAGAGCACATCTAAAAATATACCGATCCCCGATGTAAAACTCCTTTTTTCTGTGGTTAAACTGACTATCGTTACTTTAACAAATCCAATATTCCTAAAACACTCAGTTTTTTCTGTTCTCCGCTTTGCATATCTTTTAAGGTAAGTTCTCCACTGGCCATTTCATCGCCACCAATTAAAACAACATAAGGAATTTTCTTAGCATCGGCATAAGCCATTTGTTTTTTAAGCTTTGCTGCTGATGGATATAGCTCTGCCGCAATTCCTGCATTTCGCAGTTGCTGAAGAATTGGCAAGGCGTATAACTCGGCTTCTGTGTCAAAGTTGCTGATCAGCACTTTTGTTCCGATTTCAGTTGATGTTGGAAAAAGATCGAGCTCTTCCAATACATCATAAATGCGATCGGCACCAAATGAAACTCCAACTCCTGTTAAATCTTTTAAGCCAAACATACCGGTTAAGTCGTCATATCTACCACCTCCGCCAATGCTGCCCATAGCCACTTCATTGGTTTTAACCTCAAAAATACATCCGGTGTAGTAGTTTAATCCGCGGGCCAGGGTAATATCCAGTTCCAGTTTTGCGGTTAAAGGTAAACTGTAGGCAATAAGGCTATCTACATATTTGAAAACCTGTTCAATTTCGGTAATGCCTTTTAAGCCCGTTTCAGATTTTGCCAAAACGGTTTTTAAACTTGCTAATTTTTCTGTATTTGATCCCTCCAGTAAAATAACCGGACGGAGTTTCTCTAAATCGGCTTCGGTAAAACCACGTTCTAATAATTCTTTGCTAACACCATCCAAACCGATTTTATCTAACTTATCAATGGCCACCGTCATATCGATAATCAATTCGGGTTTACCAATAATTTCGGCAATGCCTGACAGGATTTTTCTATTGTTGATTTTGATGCTGAAATCTTTTAATCCGAGATTAGATAAAGCTTCGTTGTAAATTAAAATAAATTCGGCTTCATTTAACAAACTTGCAGAACCTACCACATCAACATCACATTGATAAAATTCGCGATAACGACCTTTTTGAGGGCGATCCGCCCGCCAAACAGGTTGCACCTGAAAACGTTTAAAAGGTAAGGCAATCTCATTTTGGTGCATCACCACGTAACGCGCAAAGGGTACGGTTAAATCATAACGCAAAGCTTTTTCAGAAATCAATGGGATGAGTTTATTGCTGTTCTCTTCTGCATCAAAATCAAAAGCTTTCTTTTTTGGATCTTTTAAAAATTCGCCGCTATTTAATATCTTGAAAATTAATTTGTCTCCCTCATCACCATATTTACCTGTTAGGGTAGAAAGATTTTCAAAACTTGGAGTCTGAATTTCAGCGTAACCATATTTTTTGAAAACTGTTTTAATGGTATCGTAGATAAAATTACGTTTTACCATTTCTACTGGTGTAAAATCGCGTGTACCTTTTGCTAATGAGGGTTTGATAACTGACATAGCCGCAAAAGTACAAAAATGTTTAGAAATTGTATTTTTAACACATTCACAGAATTCGCATCTGCATCTTTAAATTTTAACCTAATATAACTAGAATATGAGTGTTGTTCATATAATCAGAACACATTAAAAATCATTAAGCGAGGGCAGTTGTCACCACTTCGGCAATACCTTATTTCCCCAGAACTTGCTTAACCAACTCCCTGTTAGGTTTAGAAACCGGAATCTTGTCTCCATTATCCATCAACAAAGTGCCTCCATCTTCCTTTAACCAGCTTTTCACAAATTTGGTGTTAACCAAATGACTTTGGTGTGCGCGTAAAAAGCCCTGGGGCTTAAGTAAATCGGAATATTCTTTTAGCGATTTGGAAATGAGTAGTTTTTCCCCGTTGGAAAAGAAGAAGTTGGTGTAATTATTATCGGCCTCACATCTCAAAATTTCTTCTGGCGCAACATAGCGAGTTTCATTTTGTTGAGGCAGGGCTATTTTGTTATTGTTAGGAACAGCTTCTTTTGGTGTAATTTTTGGCTCAGTGGCGGGTTGCTGATAAGGCGCTTGCTGATTAATATTAATGGTGTTTGGCCACTCAGTTTTGTTGCTGTTTCTTTTAATCAGGGAATAGATCAGGATCACCATACCAACAATAAATGCTAAAAATAGAGTTCCTATTATTAGTATAATGATTAACTCAGTTATACCAATCATAGCAGCATAGGTAATTTGAATTTGGAAACAAATGATAAAAACCAAGGCAAAAATTAATTTATTTCTCATAGAAAGCATTATTAGACTGTTTAAAAGTTTTATAACAAAATCATTCCGCGAATGATGAAGCAAAAATATCATTACTTCTCCTTTATAAAAATTCAGAATGAGGATTTAGGACATAGTAATGAGTATTAAGATCGTTTAACTGAGTATGTGATTGGATTGTACCTATATCCTCTTGCTCATTAACTGCTAATTTGATTCCATTTGTACTTTATATTAAATCACAATATGCTGGGCATTTACTGCAAATAATATCTTGCATTGATCCGTTTGTCACGAAAGTCTGGCACCCTTTTATCATCTCAACCTAAATATCTCATATAATCCCTTGCTTTATAGGCAAAAAAGTTAAATTTGCCACATTAAAATCAAAAATTATCATGAGTTTCAGAATAGAACACGATACCATGGGCGAGGTTCAGGTACCTGCCGACAAATACTGGGGTGCACAAACCGAACGCTCACGCAATAACTTTAAAATTGGTCCGGAAGGATCCATGCCTAAAGAAATTATCCACGCTTTTGGATATTTAAAGAAAGCCGCCGCACAAGCCAACACTGAACTGGGCGTATTATCTGCAGAAAAAGCTGAATTAATTGCTAAAGCATGCGATGAGATTATTGCTGGACAATTAGATGATCAGTTTCCTTTGGTAATCTGGCAAACTGGTTCTGGTACACAGAGTAATATGAACGGAAATGAGGTAATTGCTAACCGTGCACATGTTATTAATGGCGGACAACTGGCTGATGATAAGAAAATCCTTCACCCGAATGATGATGTGAACAAATCACAATCTTCTAACGATACTTACCCAACTGCAATGCACATTGCAGCCTATAAATTAACAGTAGAAAATACCATCCCTGGTTTAGAAAAACTAAGAAACACTTTAGCTCAGAAAGTAGCAGAATTTGCCAATATCACTAAAACAGGTCGTACACACTTTATGGATGCTACGCCCCTCACTTTAGGTCAGGAATTTTCTGGTTATGTTCAACAGATTGACAACAGCATCAGGGCAATTAAAAATGCCTTAGTAATGGTTGCCGAACTGGCTTTAGGTGGTACTGCAGTAGGTACAGGTTTAAATACACCAAAAGGATATGATGTTTTGGTGGCTAAGAAAATTGCCGAATTAACCGGACTACCTTTTGTAACAGCACCAAACAAATTTGAGGCATTAGCTGCTCACGATGCTATGGTTGAGCTTTCGGGCGCCTTAAAACGTACTGCAGTAGCTTTAATGAAAGTGGCTAATGATATCCGCATGTTAAGTTCCGGCCCACGTTGTGGAATTGGCGAAATTGTTATTCCAGATAATGAGCCGGGATCTTCTATCATGCCAGGAAAAGTAAATCCTACACAACCAGAAGCACTTACCATGGTTTGTGCGCAGGTAATGGGTAACGATGTAGCGGTTTCAATTGGTGGTGCAACAGGTCATTTCGAGCTGAATGTTTTCAAACCTTTAATTGCAGCGAATGTATTGCAGTCTGCCCGTTTAATTGGCGATGCCTGCGTTTCTTTCAATGATAAATGTGCAGAAGGAATTACAGCTAACCTACCAGAAATTGAGAAGCACCTACAAAACTCATTAATGTTGGTTACAGCGTTAAATCCACATGTAGGTTATGAAAATGCAGCTAAAATTGCTAAAAAAGCACACAAAGAAAATAAAACTTTAAAAGCTGCTGCGGTAGAGTTGGGTTTATTAACCAATGAGCAGTTTGACGAGTGGGTACGCCCGGAAGATATGGTTGGAAGCTTAAAATAACATTTGAAAAGCAGTGACTGTAGCCTTTCGCTTCGTTCAGTCCCGCTTTCCGTTATTAGTTTTGCAAACTATCACTTCAATCGGGTTTATTAAACTCAAAACAGTATTTCAAAACCCCAAAGCCTAAACCCTTTGGGGTTATAAATTTAATTGCGAGGCAAAACGCCCGCCTTGAAAACAAAACATACCCGGCCCTTTATGCAAAGAATACATTTAGGCTTAAAGCTTTTGTCTGCTTCACTCTTATCCATCGCTCTTTTATACTTAGGTTGTAGCCCTCGTCCAAACATTCAAGGGAAAGGAGAAACATTTATGCAAGGGGTGTGGAATCAGGATTCTGTTGCTTTTAGCAGCAAACTAAGCAATTATACTCAACATCATTTTAAATTTACCTGCGATTCATTTTATGTAGACCTTACTACCCACAGTAAAGTTAATTTTTATGAAGATTCTTGCTACAACAATGGCATTTGGAAAGAATATGCAAAAGGTGTTTACGCCGTTAGGGGCGATACTTTATTTTTAGGCGGAACTTTTACCCACGCCAATTACAAACAAAAAATATCAGGCTGCTACAGAATTGGCCGGTACGAGAAAAACTTCTTAATCAAAAAAAGTACTGCAAACACTTTGTTATTGCAAAGCTTAAGCGATCAACAAGAAATCAATTTAGCTTTGAAGCAAAATATTACCTGCGTACCAAAAGAACTATAATATGATTTTCAAATCAATAAAAACAAAACTCATTACAGCAATTGCAGTTACGGCACTGGCTTATACACCTGTAAAAGTAAACGCCTGGGGCATGCTTGGCCATCGTATTGTTGGTGAAGTAGCAGATAGCTACCTCAAAGCAAAAACACGCAAAGCGATTACCGGTATCCTTGGAAGTGAGTCTTTAGCCATGTCTGCCAACTGGGGCGATTTTATTAAATCAGACACAGCTTATAACTACTTATATAACTGGCATTTTGTAAATCTTCAGGCTGGATTAACCAAAGAGGGCGTATTCAATTTTCTGGAAAATGATAAAGGGCCAAATGTATATTCCAAAATTCCTGACCTGATTGCCATCCTGAAAAATAAGGCAAGTACGCTCGACCAGAAAAAATTAGCCATCAGGATGTTGGTGCATTTAGTTGGCGATTTACATCAGCCCATGCATACCGCACGTAAAGAAGATTTAGGTGGTAATCGAATATCAGTGCTATGGTTTAACGAAAAATCAAACCTTCATCGCGTTTGGGATGAGCAATTAATCGATTATCAGCAATTGAGTTATACCGAATATACCAAAGCCATTAATCATCCCTCAGCAGTACAACTTTACAATTGGCAAAATGCCAGTTTAAAAGATTGCGTTTTCGAATCTTATCAGGTATGCAACAAAATTTATGATAACATAAAGCCTGAGGCTAAACTGAGTTATCGTTACAACTTCGAGTGGATCGATATTTTAAATGAGCAATTGGTTAAAGGTGGAGTAAGACTCGCCAAAATTTTAAACGATATTTATGCCTGATAAAATGCCTCATATACATGGGGCATTTTCATTTGTAGCGTTTTTGCGGGTTTGGCCGTTTAAATATAGTAATTAGTATATAGTAGTTAGATATATTGCCTATAGCAAATCAGTCTTCATACTTGATGCTAAATACCGGATAATCAAAAAAACCATATGAAAAAAACGCTTCTATTATTAATGGTATGCCTGGGGTTTGCCTGCAAAAAGAAAACTGTTGATGCGGAAAATGACGTGACAAAATATTCATGGCCCTTACAGTCGGCAACTGTTTCCCCGGCCCTGCTTATCAACGGACAACTGGAAACAAATTTCAAAACCAAGTCTGCTTCTCAAGCCTGTTTGAATCACAATTATACCTTAGAATTCTCTAAAAATGGTAATTTTGCCTTTAGCTCAAATGGCCCTTTGTGCGACATGATTAGTTATCAAAACGCCACATGGATAAAAACAGGGAATGAGATTACATTAAACTATGGAACAGGAACGGCTCATAAAGTACAGGTTTTGGGTAATATCATCACAGATAAATATACTTTTGAGCAAAACAACACCACGTATACCGTAACTTATATATACACCGCAAAACCAAAATAACATTGAAAATACTTATGGTTTGTTTAGGCAATATTTGCCGCTCACCACTTGCTGAAGGCATTATGCGACATTTAGTTAATGCTAAAAATTTAAACTGGGAAATTGCTTCGGCAGGAACCGGAAACTGGCATATAGGTAAAGCACCCGATCATAGAAGTACCGCTGCTGCCAAATCTTTAGGCTACGATATCAGCGAACAAAGAGCACAACAATTTAATGCCCGGATGTTTGATCAGTACGATTTGATTCTGGTTATGGACAAGAATAATTTACGTGATGTACAAAGTCTGGCTAACAACGAAACAGCACGTAAAAAAGTAAAACTTTTTCTTGATAACGATGAAGTTACAGACCCATATTGGGATAATGCACTGTTTGGCCCTGTTTGCGAACAGATTGAAGAAAGATGTAGGGAAATTATTCAACAACTTTCCTAAATTTAAGGATTCAAAATTCGATTTTTATCCTAACCAAATGCCATGAAAAAAATATTACTGCTCTGTGCTCTACTTTTTACCATTATTTCTTGTGATGCTATTTTACCCGTAAAAAAAGAAGTTAAGATCTTAGTCTTTTCCAAAACTACAGGTTTCAGGCATAATTCTATTGAAACCGGAAAAGAAGCGATTCAAAAGCTTGGTTTAGCCAATCAATTTAAAGTAGATACTACCGAAAATGCCAATGTGTTTACGGATGCTAATTTAAAAAAATATGCAGCGGTTGTGTTCTTAAGTACTACCGGTGATGTTTTAAATAATATGCAACAAGCCGCATTTGAACGTTATATTAAAAAAGGTGGAGGCTTTGTTGGTGTTCATGCAGCAACCGATACCGAATATGATTGGCCTTGGTATGGAAAATTGGCCGGAGCCTACTTTACCAGTCATCCAGTGGTTCAGGAGGCAAAATTTATTATTAAAGATACCAAACATCCTTCAACTCAATTCTTTACAGATTCGATATGGATGCATAAAGATGAACTTTATAACTTTAAGGATATCAATCCCGATATTAAAGTATTGATTACCATTGATGAGCAATCTTACAAAGGCGGGAAAAACGGAAGCTTCCATCCCTTTAGCTGGTACCATGCATATGATGGGGGAAGAGCTTTTTACACCTCAATGGGTCACACCAAAGAATGTTGGGCAGAAGATAAATTTTTGCAACATCTTTTGGGTGGGATTAATTATGCCGTGGGGAGGAAATAAGTAGCGGGAATTTAGTATCAAGTAGCTGGAATCAAGGTATCAAGTATTAAGAGGGGACTTGAGGGGATCAAGGAATAAAGAGCAAAGCCCCTAAGTTTAAAGTACTTTAGCCAGGCAATACTTCTAAGAACTAAACAATATTTGCTAACTACTTTAAAAAGTATTTTACATTAAGAAGTTAAGAAATGGATATTTGATTTTCCTTAACTTCTTAATGTTTATAAACACTGAAAGCCTGTTATTTAGCTTTGCATTAGTGTATTCAACTTTGTTGTTTCCGCTTTTTACTAATAAAATAATTGTGAAAGAGCGTTACTGGCGGTGTTTGTAGTTGGCTTTAAAGAAGTAAATTTAGTCAATTGTGCAACCGTTAATACCGTTCCCAGGTTAGATTTTAAGCCAGAAACAAGCTTTCCAAACTTAGATTGGTAAGCAGCTGGGTCAGTTTTCTTTGTTGCTAAAATGGTGGCTTTCTGAATCAGAAAATCTTTTACTATGGTGCTCACTTTTGGTTTTTGAACTTCGGTTAAACTAAGCGCTGGTGTCAGTTTGCCTAAAATGCCAGATGTTAAACTGTTAACATCAATGCCGGCGGCAGTAGCAACGTTAGCTGCCGTTCCAACCTTATTTAAAATGCTTTGTGCATTAGCCGCCAGATTTAAGCCCAGTACTAATGCCGATAGGATGAATAGTTTCTTCATTTTTAAAAAATATTTAATAAACGAATATACTACTTGTTATTCCTGTTTGGAATATTTCTTCTACTCACATTTACTTTCCTGGCATTTATTAAATAAATAAAATTAAGCATGCAAAAAGAAGCAATTGCGCCGAAGGTATGCCACAGAAAATGTGTGCCCGTGGTCAAAATTTCCCATTTATCTGCAATGCGGAAAGTAAGAGCAAACACAAAAGCTACCAATGCAAAACCCACCCATTTACCATTAAGCCATTCTGTTTTGATCAGGTATCCAAATACAGGAAACAATACCAGCGAAGCCATAAAAGCATAATTAATGTTGATGAAAATTTGGAAGTCTCTGTTGGTGAACAAGCTTCGGATGTAAAATTGAAAAATAGCGTAAATCACCACAATTAGTGCAGCGTAATACCATTTGGTAATTTTTGCTAAAAAATATACGCCGGCAGAAAGACATAAAAGCATGATGGGCAGCCAGTCCATTAAAATAAAAATGGGCCAGCGCCTCAGGCTGTGATAAGTGGTGCCACCAATGCCACCAATATACATTAGCACAAGTGCTATGGTAAGAAAGGAATGATATTTAAAATCACCGCGGAGCCTGATAGTCCAAAAAATGGCTATTGCCAGAAAAAAGCAACTGGTTATGGCATTAAGCGGTTCAGGGAAAAACTGACTAAGGTCGGTTTCTGTGTACATCGTACCACCATCTGGAGGATTCTGCATAAAAACACTTATTTTTAAAAAGGTTAAGTAATTTTAAATTCTATTCAATATGTCGAAATATCATTATGTAACAAACATAACCGATAATTTCAGGTAAAAAGTTAGCGACGTTGGCCTAATATTAAACTAACATGGAAAAAAATAAACTCTTTATGCTCATGCTTGGCTGTAAACCAAAAGGTAGACATACCGAACAACACGATATCTTTTTTGGAATTGCAACAAGTTTGAAAAATCTTATCCCTGAACTTCAGGCTTTTTGGCCGGAAGCTAAAGATAAATTACACATTGATGCCTGGAGGGAAATAAATTATGTTGATGGTTATAGTGTAGAAGTTATTTCCGTAGCAGACCACGCGGTAAATGAACCTCATTTATTTTTTCTCAATCTGGGTGGTTATAAACCCCATGAGTTTGATGAGCCCCACTATAAAATGCTACTTATAGCTGCTGATAAGGCTATTGCCATAAAACGTGCAAAGGAATCTGCATTTTACCTCCATACAGGATTTACAGGAGCAGTTTCTCACATCGATGATAAATATGGGGTTGATGTAGATGATGTATTGGATATAGACGATGTATTAAGCAAACAAACCCGAAAGAAATTCAGACTTAAATTTACACTTACTGATCAACATGTAACTGATGAAATACATTTAGGGTATCTTCCTTTAAGAAACATCAAGTAAAACATTATTACGGCACATAGCGTAAGTAGCAAGAAAGCATTATAAGGCTCAACAATAAAATTACTTTTTTTGCACCTCAGGGATAAATCCCGGCAAAAAAACCATAACCTTTTCTTAATCTGAAGATATAGTTCCCTTAACACAGCAACGACATCTTTGCGGTCATAAACAAATCGGAACTAATCATGATCAAAAATTTACTCGTTGCAGTATTTTTATTGTGCTTTTATGTCACCAATACTGCATGGGCACAAACTACACAAGCCTCAATTTCGGGGATTGTTACCGACGAACAGAAGAAACCCATTCCAGGTGCCTCTGTTCAAATAAGAAATAACGCTACTGGTTTCACTACCAGAACCTCTACCAATGCGCAAGGGGAATATACTTTTAAGGAGCTCCCATTAGGCGGCCCCTATACCGTTAAGGCTGTGTATATTGGTTTTGGCGATCAAACCAGGAGTGGTTACATGCTTAACCAGGGCGACGCGGTTAAAATAACCATCAATATGCAAGAGGCTTCGCAAAACTTAGAAGCGGTAGAAGTTGTGGCTTCGGGTTTAAGAAACAAAGTGAAAAACTTTGGTGCGTCTACCGAAATCTCGGCGAAAACCATGAATCAATTGCCCGTAAACGGCCGTAACTTTTCTAACTTAATGGATCTTTCTCCTTTAAGTCGTGGTGGTGGTATTTCTGGTCAGTTGGGTTCGTCTACAAACTATACAATTGATGGTATGGGTGCTAAAAATCCAACTTCTGCAGGTGCAACCACCAGCCGGAGCGGTGCACCTTACTCCATTTCTATGGAAGCTGTACGTGAGTTTAAAGTAATTACCAACCAATACGATGTTACATTTGGAAGAGCAGGCGGTGGAACAGTAAGTGCGGTTACCAAAGCAGGTACCAACACCATCAGCGGGAGCGCTTTTATGTACGGCCGTGCAGATTGGTTATCTTCTCAATATGACATCAGAGGCGTAAAACGCGATAACGATTTCTCTACCTATCAATATGGTTTTACCTTAGGTGGTCCAATCATTAAAGATAAACTACATTATTTTGTCGGATGGGACCATCAAAGAGATGCCCGCCCGCTCATTATTGCCGATATTAATGGCCCGGCAGATGAGGCCCGGTTTAGAATAACCAACAGTACTTTATCAAGCTTCCTTGATATTGCCCGTACCAAATATGGCGTTTCTGATAATCCACAATATGGATCATTTGATAAAAAGCGTGGATCTGATGCTGCTTTTGCTCGTATCGACTGGCAAATTGATGAGAAAAACTTATTAACCGTTAGAGATAACTATACTAACGACAGAAATCCACTAGGCCTGGCAGATAATACCGCCATTAACTTTTTCGAAAGTTATGGTAACGATAAAAATGTGGATAATAACTTGTTAGCTACTTTACGTACTACAGTAAGCAGCAAAATTACTAACGAGTTAAAAGTTCAGCACTTATATACTTTCCAGGCGAGTACACAAAATGATGAATTGCCTGGGGCTATACCGAGAGCGATAGTAAACAATGTAGGCTCTACCTTATCTGATGGCAGTAATGTGGCCACGGCAATACAAATTGGAGGACATCGTTTTGGTCAGGAAGGTTTCACGAATAATGTAATCCAGTTAGTAGATAATTTCTATTACAATACTGATAAGGTAAAATATACTTTTGGGGTAGATTTACAGTACACCAATGCAAAATCGCTTTATGGTAGTGAAGTAAACGGCCGTTTCGAGTATAGCAATACAGGAGCAATAACTTCTTTGCAGAATTTTAATAATTTAATTCCGAACAGGTTTTATCGCGAGGTGCCTTTAATGCCAGATCCAACGGTAAAAGCCAGCATTTGGAATACAGCCATTTATGGGCAGATGCAAACAAAACTGGCTAAAGGTTTAGAATTTACAGGTGGTATCCGTGTTGATTATAGTGCTTATCCAAAGTCTCCGCTTAACCAACAATTATTTGATGCAATTGGAGTGAGGACCGACCATGAATTGAAGCAGTTTCTGGTTCAGCCCAGAATTCAGTTCGACTGGGATATCAATGAAAACAGAACCGATTTTGTACGCTTTGGTGCAGGTATTTTTGGATCAGATGTAAATAACTATGTTACCATTAATAACTTAACGTTTGATGGTAAGCATTTGGCTACCGTTGATGTAATTAATAATGATGTTCCAACGCCTAATTTTATTGGTTACAGAAACGG
The DNA here is from genome assembly GCF_965279535.1 of Pedobacter sp. NCBI lineage: Bacteria > Pseudomonadati > Bacteroidota > Sphingobacteriia > Sphingobacteriales > Sphingobacteriaceae > Pedobacter > Pedobacter sp. Next base: position 2,635,790 of record NZ_OZ257244.1, on the reverse strand, counting down.
AACTGCGGGTACGCCAACACTAGCATCGTTACAGGTTCCTACCATTAATACTTATGCAGAGGATGCTAAAATTCCTGTAATTTATAAAGCCAATTTATCTTATAGTAAGCTAATTACAGACCGTTTAAAAGTTGGTATTACCGGTTATGCAACTTTGGGCCGTAACAACTACATGTACGTGGATAGAAATATGGCTGCAACACCTTTCTTTACATTGGCCAATGAAGCAAACCGTGGTGTTTTTGTGCCAATTGCAAGTATTGGAACCACTAATGGCGTAGCCGATTGGAAAGGCGGTCGTTTAACCAATCAATTCGGGCGTGTGTTGGAGTTGAATTCTAAAGGCCGGGTAAACCAATTTGCGGTTGTAGCTGATGCAACCTGGCAATATTTCAGAGATGGCGAAATCTTTGTAAGTTATACCTGGAACGATACTAAAGACAATACCTCATTCAATGGTAACGTAGCCAACTCCGCAACTTTATCGCTCCCGGTTAAAGATGATCCGAGAGATTTAAGCAGAATGAGTTATTCGGATAACCATTTCCGTAACAAAGTAGTAATTTATGGAACCTTACCAACTTTTTACGGCGTAACTGTTGGTGTACGTTACTCGGGTATTGGTGGTACGCGCTATAGCTTACTGGCAGGTGGTAACATTAACGGAGATTTTGTTGCGACTAACGATTTAGCTTATGTGTTTGATAGAAATAACCAAAATGTGCCTCAAAGTATCCGTACAGGACTACAAACTTTATTAGATAACCCATCAGCAAGCGAAAGTTTAAAAAGGTATATCACCAGATATTCTGGTCAAATCGCAGAACGTAATGGCGGTGTTAACGATTTCTTCGGTATTGTTGATGTACGTGTAAGCAAGAAATTCAAGTTCGGAAATAAACAAACTTTAGAACTTTCTGGCGATATCTTCAACTTTGGTAACTTATTGAATAAGAAGTGGGGTGTTAACGAAACATTAGGAAATCAAGCCTTATATGCAGTTTCTGGTTTTGATGCTGTAAATAAATCCTTTACTTATCGCGTAAACAATACAGGTGTAGTAACACCATCAGGTAACCCTTGGCAAATGCAAATTGGTTTACGCTACGGGTTTTAATCAGTAGCTAAATTTCTTAGTATAAAGTCATAAAAAGAGGGAATGGATTTTTATCCGTTCCCTTTTTTTATGTTTGTATTTCAAACGACAAAACTTTCATGGGCTTATTATTAAACTACTTAAAAAAGCACAAGTGGATTGTAGCCTTGGCTCTACTGCTTGCAGCTATCAATATAGGGTTCTCTTTATTGGATCCATACATTACCGGACGGATTTTAGACCGTTACATTAACAGAAAAGACTTTATGAGCCGCAGTGAATATCTATGGGGTTCGCTCGGACTTATTGGTCTGGCTATTGGCGCAGCAATGGTTTCGCGTATTGCTAAAAACTTTCAGGATTATTTTACAAGCGTAATTGTACAAAAGGTTGGTGCTAAAATGTATGCAGACGGATTGCAACATTCATTAAAATTGCCATATCAAGTGTTCGAAGATCAACGGAGTGGAGAAACTCTGGGTATTCTGCAGAAAGTAAGGTTGGATACAGAGAAGTTCATCACAGCTTTTATCAGTATTTTATTTATCAGCCTGATTGGGATGGTTTTTGTAATCGTTTACTCTGTTTCGGTAAGCTACAAAGTTACTTTGGTTTATTTTTCTGCCATTCCAATCATCAGCTTTGTTAGTTGGTTCCTGAGTCGCAAAATTAAAACCATACAGCGTTCTATTGTAGGCGAAACGACGGCTTTGGCAGGATCAACAACCGAATCGCTTCGTAATATTGAGCTGGTAAAAAGTTTAGGCTTAGCCGATCAGGAAATTGAGCGCTTAAATAAAACAACTTATAAAATATTGGGCCTTGAACTAAAAAAGGTAAAATATGTAAGAAGTATGAGCTTTGTGCAGGGCACTACCGTTAACCTGGTAAGAAGTACGATGATTGTAGTTTTATTGTTGCTTATTTTTGAGAATACCATCTCTGCCGGACAATATTTCTCTTTCTTGTTTTATTCTTTCTTCCTTTTTGGCCCTCTGCAAGAGCTGGGCAATGTTATTTTAACCTGGCGGGAAGCAGAAGTATCATTAGGAAACTTTAAAAAGATTTTAAACACACCGGTGGATAAAAAACCGGCCAATCCAAGAACTGTACAAAAGATACATGATTTAACTTTTGATAATGTATTGTTCAAGCACCAAACTGCAAACAGGAACGCTTTAGAAAATATATCGTTCAAAACACACAACGGTCAAACCATTGCTTTCGTAGGTCCTTCTGGTTCTGGTAAAACTACCCTGGTAAAATTGTTGGTTGGCTTGTATCAACCTAAAGCGGGTGCAATTTTATACAATGGAATTCCAAGTAATGAAATTGATCTGGATATTTTACGTGAGAAAATCGGGTTTGTAACACAAGACACTCAGCTATTCTCGGGTACCATTAGAGAGAATTTACTTTTCGTTAACCCAACCGCTACAGATGAGGAATGTTTAAAAGTGCTACATCAGGCAGCATGCCAAACATTAATGTCGAGAGTAGATAAAGGATTGGATTCTGTAATCGGTGAAGGGGGTGTTAAAGTTTCGGGAGGAGAAAAACAACGTCTTTCTATTGCACGTGCCTTATTGCGTCAACCAGATATTTTGGTTTTTGATGAAGCCACTTCATCATTAGATTCAATCACTGAAGAGGAGATTACCAAAACCATCCGCTCGGTTTCGAATTTGACAGATCATATCACCATATTAATCGCACACCGTTTATCGACCATTAAACATGCCGATTGCATTTATGTTTTAGAAAAAGGGCATATCATCGAGCAGGGAAATCATGAGGAATTAATTGCTCAAAACGGTTTGTACCAGGCCATGTGGCGTCAGCAAATTGGCGAGCGCATTGTAGAAGCTTAATTTTAGTACTGAGTCTTGAGTTCTTAGTCTGGAGTCAAAATCAGACTGAGGACTCAAGACTTTAGACTCAGGACTTTTGGCTCAGGACTAATTCACTTAGATGATGTTTGATCGTGGATATCCTGTAAACTTAATTTCGTCAACGATTTAGTCTTTAACCAGGTAATAGCGGCAATGGCAATGGTCATACTTCCTCCAAATACAACTGCAGGAACTAATCTCATGTATTTTGCCGTTAAGCCAGATTCGAATTCTCCAATCTCATTAGAAGAACCAATAAACATGCTGTTTACCGCAGATACCCGTCCACGCATTTCATCAGGCGTAAGCAATTGCATAATGGTTTGGCGGATGATTACACTTACGCTATCAAATGAGCCTTCCAGAAATAAGAAGAATAAGGTTAAATAGAAGTTTTTAGATAATCCGTAACAAATAATACTTAAACCGAAGCCTGTTACTGCGATTAATAAATTTCTCCAGGGTTTACCCATTGGCGAGAAACGGGTCATGAGTAACATGGTGATTACTGCACCAGATGAAGCTGCAGCACGCATCATGCCCAATCCAAATGAACCGAGGTGGAAAACATCTTTTGCAAAAATAGGTAGCAGGGCCACAGCACCACCAAAAAAAACAGAAAACAGATCTAAACTCATGGCCCAAACCATCATTTTAGTTTTAAATACAAATTGAATCCCCTCTTTTAAGCTGGCAAAAATATCCTGGGTAGGTACAAAGGTAGCAGGGTGCTTTTTAAATGAGAGAATACAGAGGAGAGATATAGAAATTAGAACTACAATAACACTGTAAGCTGCAGTGATCCCCCACAGCCAGTTCACTAGTCCGCCAAGCATGGGGCCTATAATTGTAGCTAACTGCCAGCTACTGCTGTTCCATGTGCTTGAATTGGGATATAATTCTTTCGGTACAATCTTAGCCATTAAAGAGAATGTTGCCGGGCCAAAGAATCCCCTGGCCAGGCCAATGCAGAATACTAAACCGTACATGATAAGTACAATTACACTTTCTTTGAGGTGAAGATACTTGCTGGTAATCAAAAGCATAATGACTGATGCCAGGAGTACGCAGGAAAAAATTTTAATCAGTAACCCTCTTTTTTCGCTCTTATCGGCAATATACCCGCCATATAAGGCAATGCCAATTGCGGGGATCGCCTCGCACAAGCCAACTAATCCCAGTTTTAATGGATCGTGGGTTAAGTCGTAAATATGATATCCAATCACTACCGCCTGCATTTGATAGGCAAGCGTGAAAAAGAAACGCATGCCTAAAAACGATCTGAACTCTTTAAATCGCAAGGCCGCGAAAGGATCTGGTTTTACTGAAACCGAATTGGGGTCTGAATCTGCCACAGGAAAATAATTTCTTGCAAAACTACGGCATCACGTTGTAAATAACTGTACAAAATGTGTTTTTTAACAGCTATGTTTTTCTATTGAAAAGTAAAAATTGCAGCCAGCATCAATTAAAAGGGTTTAGAAAGCAAAAAGCCGATGGATATTGCTACCCACCGGCCTTTTAAGCAGGGTTTTCTAATACCCCGGATTTTGTTCTAAAAGATTATTCTTATTGATTTCATCCCTGCTGAATGGTCTGAAATAGAGTTTGTTGTCCCAGCTGCGGTTCTCCTGCGCATTTTCTATTACTGGGGTATAAGTGTAATCGTAAACAGTAGGGTCGTAGTGGTAAGGTGCAGACATGGTTTTGCCTGCTTTAAATTTACCGGTTACCTTAATATAGGTCGCTTTTCTGCCTAGCGTTACATCTGCAATTAACCACCTGCGGGTGTCGTGGTAACGTTGTTCCTCGTAGGCCATCTCAATGCGGCGTTCGTGGCGGTAAATTTCACGGAGTTCTGCCTGATCATTTGAAGTAATGGCTGGCATTCCGGCACGGAAACGAATTTTGTTTAACCAGTTTTTGGCATTATCTAATTCTCCAAGCTCGATACTGGCTTCGATGTAGTTGAAAACGACTTCAGTATACCTCAAAAAAGGCCATGGAACGTTTTGCGACATGGATGCATCCACAATATTCGGATCCGGATCAATGAATTTATGATAATAATAGCCCGTCCAGCTTCCATTCCAGTTTTCTATTGTGCTTCCCCTGGTATCTAAACCTTTAAAATCAATTCTGGCTCCGTTGTCTATCAAGTCGTAAATCCCGGTTTGGATTTGACTAGCAGGATCTACATTGCCTGAGGCCTTATCACGAGGTTTCCAGCCCGCACCATCGTACAAAATGGTTGCATAAAAGCGGGGGTCTCTGTTTTGATAGGGATTAGCTTTTTGTGTAGGGTTCGTCCAGCTGAATTTGCTCCCATCCTGCATTTCATAATCATCAACCAATAAGCCCAAAGGTGTATTCCCTGCCCAGTTATGGTACCCATTTGGCCCGTTTTGCTGAGCATGTTTGATGTTATTCTGAATAATGAAGTATCTGGCGAAAATTAACTCTGATGAGGCACTCAGATCAATGCCCGGAGCATTGCTTCCTCCGCCCATGGCAATGTTTTTGTAGTTTTTAGTACCATCAGCAGCTGAAACGGGAGCAGATAAATTTAGTTTGTAACCTGTTCCCAGATCTATAACCGCTTTCGCTGCAGTTTGCGCAAGTCTGTATCGGTCTGTTTGGTTTCCGGAGGCATAACTTAAAAAATCTAATTTTTGATTGGGAATAGCACTTACTTTTGCGGTGAGTTTTGCCCGGTCGTGTAGGTCGCTTGCAGCATAAATTAATACTCTTGCTTTTAGGGCGAGTGCAGCCAAGGCTGTACATCTGCCTTTATCCATCGTTTTTCCGGCCAGTAATTTGTTGGCTTCCTCGCAGTCTTTAAGAATAAAGTTCACGCATTCTTCGTAGGTATTGCGTTTAACATTGAAATCATCAGTTAAGCTGTAAGTCTTAGTGATGATGGGTACAGCACCGTAAAATCTTAAAAGCTGCTGATAGAAATAAGCTCTCAAAAAATAAGACTCACCAAGAAGTCTGTCTTTCAGGTCCTGACTGGCAAGCCCATTGTTCCCACCCGCGATGCGTTCAACCGTTGTATTACAAGCTCTGATCCGGTTGTACATCGCCTTGTAGGCCCAACTATCATTTACCCAGCCTAATGTAGATGGGTTTATCGTGCCATTATTCACCAAGTCTATTCCACGGGTAGGGTGGGTAAATAAGGATTCATCAGAAACTGAAGATAACATCTCTTCAGAGAATCCGCCATTTCCCAGCCCATTATAAATATCATTAACAAAGGCCTGAGCGAGTGCAGCATCATTCCAAACCAGCTCCGACGAAATTTTATCTGGTGGCGTAACGTCCATAAAGTCCTTTTTACAAGAGATGACAAAAATGGAAATAAAGGCGAGTGTATATAATTTTATATTTTTATTTTTTGCTTTCATATTCTTCATTGTTATTGATAAACAGTAATACCTTGCTAAAAAGCAGCTTTAACACCAAAGTTGATCACCCTGGCCTGTGGATAATATTGGCCACTCGAATTGGTAGATTCAGGATCCCAGATTTTAATTTTATCTACAGTAAAGAGATTAAGGCCATTAGCATATAACCTCACACTGTTTAAGCCCACTTTTTCTAACCAGTTGGTAGGAAGTGTGTAGCCCAGTTCGATATTTTTTAGTCGGATATAATTGTTACTTCTCAACCAATAGGTATTATTCAGGGCATTGTTTCCATCGGTATAATAAGTTGCCCCACGATTAGATAAACGTGGATTGATAGCGCTTGGGTTATCAATACTCCAGCGATTATTATATGACCATTCCAGGAAGTTACCAATATCTCCTGATTCGGTAATACCAACAATCTGCATCCCTCCGGTAGCACCTTGAATGAGCACCGATAAATCAAATCCTTTGTATTGAAGGTTGAGGTTAACACCCCCTGTAAAAGTTGGCGTACCGTTTTGGTCTAGGCGGATTTTATCATCTGCGTTGATTTTTCCATCACCATTGGTATCTTTAAATTTCATGTCACCAGGACGTAGGTTATTGGTAAGGGCACCATAATTAATTTTATTGGCACTGATTTCTGCCTGATCTTTAAAAACACCATCATAATCATATACCAGCCAGGAGTTGGTTACTCTGCCGGTTGAACGTTGCCATTCAGGCGCGCCAGGTGTTTCATCCCAAAATATGATCTTGTTTTTGGCATATCCACCGTTTACACTGACGCCAAAATTGAAGTCGCCAATCTGATCGTTATAGCTTAGTTTAAACTCGAAACCCTTGTTGTTTACCTTCCCCAGGTTTACCGGAGGGAGTCGATCTGCGATACCTGAACTTTCTGGAATAGAGCTTCCGCGGCTAATCAGGATATTGGTTCTTTTGTTATAGAAATAATCAAATTCCAAAGACAGTTTATTATTTAAGAATGAAGCATCTAAGCCCACATTGGTATTGTTTGCCACTTCCCAGCCAAAATCCAAATTAGGCACTTTACCTTCATAAATGGATTTAGTGATGGCATCGTTAAAGACATAACTGCCAAAGTTCATCAGGCTCAGGTATTGATATTCTTGAAGTGCATCGCCGAAGTAGGCTTCAGCACCCATCTGACCCCATGATGCCCTTAATTTTAAGTTGTTGACGAAACCAACATTGTCTTTAAAAAATGCCTCTTCTGATAAGCGCCAGCCTAAAGATACGCCTGGGAAGAAACCAAAGCGCCTTGCAGTAGGGAAGATGTAAGAACCATCTACACGCCAAAGAAACTCAGCAAGATATTTCTCTTTATAATTGTATCCTACCCTTCCAAAATAGCTTAATCGAGCCCTGTTATAGAGGTTGTTTGGGTCTCCGGGATTATTTCCCAAAGATTGTTCTCTTTCATCTCCTGCCAGGAGTTCTTCAATAGCAGATGATAAATAGTATCTCCTGAAGGCAGTAAAACCATCATTGCTAACCTGCTCACGGGTTACGCCTGCCATTAAACCAATAGTATGATCGCTGATTTTTTTATCATAGTTGATCATTCCGGTTAAGTTTGTTGCCAATTGTCCACCAGCAGTTTCTCTAAGTCTTGGATCTGTGTATTGAGATCGTACTGTTCCCGTTAATACTGGGGTAACGCCATCTGCCTGAAAAGTTTTTTTATCCCAGTCGTATAGTGTCCAGGGAAGTTGCCAGTTTTTTTGCCTGCCAGAATACTTATCAATTGCGGCAGTTCCGGTAACTTTTAATCCTTCAATGCCCGGGATTTTGATTTCTACTTTACCCGTGGTTTGGAGGTAATCTCTAATGTCTTTATTATAGCCGGTCAAATCGGTTGTAGATACTACAGGATTGTAACCGTATTCGATATCTCTTCCTGGTAAGCCATTAGGCCAAACTGCAATTTCGGTTGGCCTTCCACGCATTAAAAACCTGAAAATATCACCAGCACTTACGGTAGGGAAATTACGGGCCTCTTCACGTGCAGTAACACCCAATGTGGTGGTAATATATTTGCTTAATTTGGCTTCGAGATTGATCCGCATATCGTATTGCTGATATCCGGTTGCAGATTTCTTGTAGTAACCATCCTGATCCAGGTAACCCAAAGAGATCAGATACTTCACGAATTCTCCTCCACCGTTAATTTGAACATTATGCTTTTGTTGTGGAGACCACTCTTGAAAAGTAGTGTCGAACCAATCGGTGTTTGGAAAACGTAAGGGATCCGAACCATCAGCAAGTTTTCTAATCTGATCAGGTGTGTAGGCTGCATTGATGGTTTTTCCTGTTGGAGATTGATATACGCCAGTTGTTTTAAAACTATTCCAGGCTGCAGGCCATTCGCCGGGATTAAGGTCGGAACCAAAAATGTTCAACTCATTTAAGATTTCTGCATATTGTGGCGAATTGGCCATTTTTGGAATTCGGGTAGGTTGCTGCAGGCCATAGCTAAAATCATAAGAAAATTGTGGTTTACCTGATTTTCCTAATTTAGTAGTGATTAAGATTACACCATTTGCTGCCTGTGAGCCGTAAATGGCTGCAGAAGCATCCTTAAGTACCGATACACTTTCGATATCATTCGGGTTTAGGCGCTCCATCCCCCCGGCACGGTTCGGAATTCCATCAATAACAATTAGCGCGTTGTTATTCCCCAGCGAGTTAATTCCCCTTATACGAATGGTAGAGCCATCATACCCCGGCTCTCCACTACTTTGGAGGGCTGTAACACCCGGTAAACGACCGGCCAGTGAATTGGTTAAATTTACAGATGAGGATTTAGCGAGCTCGGTGCCTTTTACTGCAGCTACAGCCCCCGATACCACTGCTTTTTTCTGTGTTCCATAACCTACTACCACTACTTCTGAGAGGTTTTGATTGTTTTCTACGAGCTTTACATTAATGCTACTTTGGTTTTTTACCTGAACTTCCTGGTCTACATAGCCAACGTAGGTAAATACTAAGATGGCATCCTCTGGGGCTTTAATACTAAATCTTCCATTCCCATCTGTAACGCTGCTGGCAGTACCGCCTTTTACTTTGACGCTTACGCCTGGTATTGGCCCACCTTTGTCATCTGTAACCTGGCCTTTTACCACAATGTCCTGAGGAAGTAGCGCAAAATGATCAAGGGATTCTTTTTTAGATAATGTGACTGTAGCCATGCCTGACAAGGGAGCAAGTATTAAACACCCTCCGCAAACAACAAGCACACTACTTTCGGCAAAAGATCTCAATAGATTTTTTTTCATAGGTTTTAGTTAATATTGGTTAGATTATTTTTTGTAGTTATTTGATGTACATGTAAGTAAACATTTTTGTAATTAATGTGTATTAGTAATTTTGGTCTTAAGACATTTAGGGTTAATGCATTTTTGCATCCCAAAGTGGAGCCACACTCTTGGGTACACATCAAAAAAATGTCATGTAAATCAAGTAAAATCCACTTAAATCATGTTTTTTGGATGATTATGAGATTTTAAACCACTAGGCGATATTCGGTCAATAATAGACCAACCAGCTAAACAGTTTATACTTGGTTAGCTGCAATATAAAAATTATTATGATTTTTGGAGCAGGGGTAAATCAATAAAAATGAGGGGATGAATCAGTAAAATAATTTTTGTATATACAAGTCGTATTATAAATAATACTTACTTTTTGAATCTTGCTGAGAACCCAATGTCTCAGGCATAATTAGTTGGAACAGGATTTTTAATTAACTGATTTTATCAAAGGAAATTCCTCTTTGAAGTTTTTGCAGAAAAGCTTTTAATATCGCATTTTCAGCTTTTAGCAACTGAGGGTCTTCCTCGAAAAGTGCTATTACGGTATTTCTGGCTTCTGATAAAATGATTTTATCACTTGCAAGATCTGCAAGTTTAAGGTCTAAGACACCACTTTGTTGTGTGCCGGTTATATCGCCAGGGCCACGAAGCTGTAAATCAATTTCAGAGATTTCAAAACCATTATTTGTTTTTACCATGGTTTCCAGTCTGATTCTGCCTTCTTTGCTAAGTTTGTTTCCGCTCATCAGGATACAGAAAGACTGTGCGGCCCCTCTACCCACCCGTCCTCTCAATTGATGGAGTTGAGACAGACCAAAGCGCTCTGCGTTCTCTATCACCATTACCGAGGCATTCGGCACGTTTACACCAACTTCTATCACTGTAGTGGCCACCATAATATGGCTTTTGCCTTCAATGAACTGCTGCATTTCGAATTGCTTATCGGCATTAGGCATTTGTCCGTGAACAATGCTAATCTGATAATCCGGACGAGGAAACTGATAGCTTAATTGTTCAATACCCGCTTCAAGGTGTAAAAGATCAAGCTTTTCACTCTCTTTTATTAATGGATAAACGATATAAACTTGCCGTCCTTTAGCGATTTCCTGCTTCATAAAACCAAACATCCGCATTCTTTGGCTTTCGTACAGGTGCCTCGTTTCGATGGGTTTTCTTCCTGCGGGTAATTCGTCAATAATAGAAACATCCAAGTCTCCGTAGAGCGTCATCGCAAGCGTACGTGGAATTGGCGTAGCTGTCATCACGAGAATGTGTGGCGGGATTACATTTTTGCGCCAAAGCTTGGCCCTTTGTTCTACTCCGAACCGATGTTGTTCGTCAATTACCACCAGCCCCAGATTTTTAAACTGAACCTTATCTTCTATTAAGGCATGCGTACCAATCAGTATATCTATTTCTCCATTTTCTAATTGCTCATGTAAGATATTGCGTTCTTTCTTTTTGGTATTTCCGGTAAGAATAGCAACTTTAACCAGGTCATCAGATACGAGCTCTACAACAGAAGCATAATGCTGTCTGGCTAAAATTTCAGTGGGAGCCATCATACAAGCTTGGTAGCCGTTATCATTGGCCAGAAGCATACTCATTAAGGCAACTGCCGTTTTCCCGCTTCCTACGTCGCCCTGAACGAGTCTGTTCATCTGAACACCCCGCTGTGTATCTAATCTAATTTCTTTAACCACCCTTTTTTGAGCATTAGTAAGCTCAAAGGGTAAAAATTCATTGTAAAAACGGTTAACCTTTTCTCCAACAACCTCAAAAGTGCAGCCCTTAAATTTTAGCTGGCGAAGTTGTTTATTATGCAGTAGCTGAAGCTGGATAAAGAAAAGCTCCTCAAACTTAAGCCTTCTTTCTGCTGCATTTAAATCCCTTTGGTTTTTTGGGAAATGAATATTTAACAGTGCCGTACGTTTATCCGGAAGCTGATATTTATCTAAAATATACTGAGGAAGATTTTCCGGTACCTGGGGGATAACCTGATCCAATAACCCGGCAATCAATCTTTGAATACCTTTAGAATCCAGGTTAAACTTCTTTAATTTTTCCGTCGAATTATAAACAGGTTGAAGCGTAAGGTTGCCCCGTCCAACTTGCCTGTTTTGATATAGCTCCATTTCAGGATGGGAAATACTAAAAGTTCCATTAAAAAGATTCGGTTTCCCGAAGGCAACGTAGGCAACACCCACTTGTATATTGGTATCTACCCATTTTAAGCTTTGAAACCATACAAGCTCCATGATGCCGGTTTCGTCTTTAAAAACGGCTATAATACGTTTTACACGTTTATCTCCTATTACTTTTTTACTTATAATCCGTCCAATGATTTGGATATACTGTGAATCAGGATTGATTTGATTAATCTTGTAGAATTTGGTTCTATCGATGTATCTGAAAGGATAATGAGCAAGCATATCCTGATAAGTGAAAATACCCAGATCTTTTTTGAGTACATCAGCCTTGGTAGGACCAACTCCTTTAATAAACTCAACAGAAGTATCTAAAATCGAATGATACAAAATATTTTCTATTTCTTATTGATGATGCCTTTCAGCAATTGCGCATTAAAAATAATTATCGACAGCAGTAAAAGCAAATATGAAAAAATCTGATGCAAATCAATCGGTTCCTTAAAATACAAGAAGGCTACTGTAAAGGCTACAATTGGATTAAGGTAGATGAGTATTCCCAGGGCAGAGGAAGGCATGCCTACAAGGGCGTAAGCGTTCAGAAATAGTGGGATAATAGTAAATACAATTGCTATTAAAAAAATATTCGCCCAAAAAAAAGTATCAGTAGGGAATGGTGCTGCAGTAAATATATATAGTGGCAACATCATTAGTCCGGAAAGAACAAGCTGAATACCCAATAGGTTAAACTTATCAATTCCTTTAATTACTTTCAATGCAACTACGTATAATGCATAAAATGCAGCGATGAGAATAGCCCAAAGTACTTCGCTTAGTGAGCCTGTTGCCAATAGCATGATACTCACAAAGGCAATTAATATGGCAACTATTTTGGCTTTTGTAAGCTGTTCCTTCAAAAGAATAAAACCGCATAGCGCGGTAAGCAATGGGCAAACCAGGTATGCAAAAGCTGCTGCTTTCAGGCTTACACTATTTACTGCATAAATATAGCTAAACCAGTTCCCTGTGATTAAAATTGCTGATATAAAAATATACAGGAACAGACGCTTTCTTTCTTTGCCACTTAAGGCACGAAACAGTGCAATATCTTTTTTAATTGCTGCTTTTCTAAAAATAAAAGCAACCAACCATACAACTATAATGGAGACCAGGATTCGGTAATATAAAATTTCTGTTGGCGGAAAGCCTTTTATGCTGCGCAGTGGGATAGACATTGTTCCCCATATAATGTAAGGAACAATGCCTGCTAAAAAATATTTACTTTTTCCTAATGCCAAAACTATGAGACTATGGCAATTACAGAAATTTCAACGTTAACGTTTTTAGGTAAAACAGATACCTGAACGGTTTCACGGGCAGGAAAATCTGAACTGAAATATTGTCCATAAACTTCATTAACCTGAGCAAAGGTACCCATATCGCTCAAGAAGATTGTAGATTTTACAACGTTATCGAAAGTTAAACCAGCTTCTAATAAGACTGCTTTTAAGTTGCGCATAACCTGATGGGTTTCCTCCTGAATGTTTCCGATATTCAGTTCTCCGCTCTCAGGATTGATAGCTACCTGGCCCGAAACGAATAAAAAGTTGCCTGCCTGCACGGCCTGACTATAGGGGCCGATGGGGGCGGGTGCATTTGTAGTATTGATAATTTGTTTCATAATCAATTTTAAGAAAATAAGGTTATTTAGTAAGCCATTGAATTAGCTTATAGATGATTCCAGCTAAAAAAATGGTTATGGCCAGTGCATTAATAAAATGCATGATTTTAATATTAATATTGGTTGGCCGGTTGGGGTCTTTTTTTCTGAAGAAATACATAATACAAACTTAGATAAAACCCCTTAGCATTTATAATGGAGGAAGGAAAAAAATGACCACAAAAAAAGGGTTCCGAATTTCGGAACCCTTTTTCTAATCAGTTATATTGAAATACTAGTTTCTAGCAGTTTCAACACGACGGTTTTGGATACGACCTTCTTCAGTATCGTTAGAAGCAATTGGATTAGCTTCACCGAAACCTTTAGTAGCAACCTGACTAGCGCTAACGCCAGAGTTTACTAAGTAAGTTTTAACAGAGTTAGCTCTGTCTTTAGATAACTTCAAGTTATATGCTGCAGTACCTTCGCTAGAAGCATAACCGTTAACAGTTACTTTACCACCGTTTTCACGTAACACTGAAGATAATTTATCTAAAGTTGGATAAGATTCAGTTTTTAAAACTGAAGAGTTGAAATCGAAACCGATTTTCTCGAAACCAGTTACATTGCTAGGTGCAGTAGTTGTAACTTCAGGTTTTGGAAGTGGACAACCAGAACCATCAACAGCAGTACCAGCAGGAGTTCCTGGGCATTTGTCGAATTGATCAGCAACACCGTCACCGTCAGTATCTTTTTTCAAATCTTCAACAGATTTCTCTACGTTAGAAACACGGTTTTTCAATGCTTCAACTTCTTGACGTAAAGTAGGATCTTTTAACTCATCGTACATAGTAGCTAATGGGTTAGACCACTCTAAGCTAGGTTTAGCAGATGAACCTAAAGAGAATTCTAAACCAGCATAACCGTAAGAGAATTTATCTTTAGTAGTTCCTTTTGCATAAACTCCATCAAAGTTATCAGCGTCAACAAAGTTCATAGTGTAACCTAAGTTAAAGTTAACACGCTCAGAAACTTTGAATTTAACACCAGCACCAACTGGAATATAGAAACCTTTTACATAGTCTTTAGCATCGTGTTTGTCACCAACTGGACCAGTAGATTTACCTTTCCAATCAACAACAGTACCGTTAGTATAAGTTACTTTTGGAGCATAAGCTAAGTAACCACCACCCGCAGTAACGAAGAAACCAACAGAGTTCTCACGACGTAAGAAATCGATAGAACCTACGTTGATAACACCACGTAAATCAACAGCATATTGTAATTCAGTTTCGAATTCTCTAGCAGTTGAAGCAGTAACTTGTGCAGCATCGTTAGAACCAGAAACTTTACCACGTAATCCGTTTAATTCTAAAGCGAACGAGTGACCTAATTGTTTACGGATGTTTAAACCGTAACCTAAGTTAACATCCCATTTGTTGAAATCGTTAGAACCGCCGATTGCGATAACAGGAGCTAAAACACCACCGTTAACACCAATTGACCACGTTCTGTACTGTCCTCTTCCACCAAATACCTTGGTAGAAGAAGTCGTTGCCGGAGCATCTTGAGCAACAGCAACAGAAGCTAGTCCTGTTAAAGCTACTAAAGAAACAGCAAGACTTTTCTTTAAAGTAGAATAATTCATAATCTTTTTCTTTTTTAAGGGTTAAACAATTTAATTGATTAATTTTTTAGTAATCGCAAAATTAAACAAATTTTTAAATTTTCAAACTTTTATACAAACTCCGTTCCAAACTTCTCAGGTCTTAATCATTTTCTTACATTTGGCCATTATTCGTACTAAAATACTTCATTTATGAAATATCCAACTATCGATCAATCGTTATTTGTATTAAATAGAAAGAACTTTATTAAACGGTTAAAAAGCAATTCCTTAGCGGTTTTCAACGCCAGCGATGAGTTCCCAAGAAGCGGCGACCAAAACTTTATTTTTAAACAGAATCCCGATCTGTTTTATTTATCGGGTATCGATCAGGAACAAACCATTTTATTGCTTTATCCAGATTGTCCTAATCCATTGTACAGAGAAGTCCTGTTTTTAAGACAGACCAATGATTATATTAAAGTTTGGGAAGGATACAAGTATACAAAGGAACAAGCAAAAGAAGCCTCAGGGATATCAAGTATATATTGGTTGGAAGATTTTGATAACATTTTGCACAGTATTATTAACTATGCTGAAAATATTTATTTGAATACCAATGAAAATGATCGGTACGCAGCAACTGTGCCCTATCGCGATCTCCGTTTCATTGATCAAATGAAAGCTAAATACCCTTTACACAATTATCAAAGGTCTGCGCCAATTATGCGCGATTTACGTGCTGTAAAGTCAGATGTAGAAATTGAGCTAACCAAAAAGGCCTGTGCAATAACCCGTGATGCATTCGTTAGGGTGTTGAAATTTACCAAACCCGGGGTGAAGGAGTATGAGATCGAAGCTGAAATCATTCACGAATTTATTAAACAGGGTGGAACAGGGCATGCTTATTCTCCAATTATCGCATCTGGTCATAATGCCAATATTCTTCACTACAATGATAACAACCAGATTTGCAAGGATGGGGATGTTATTCTTTTCGATTTCGGAGCAGAGTACGCTAACTACAATGCCGACATGAGTCGCTCTATCCCGGTTAATGGTAAATTTACCCAGAGACAAAAGGATGTTTACAACGCGGTGTTGCATGTGATGAGAGAATCGATAAAATTGATCCAGGTAGGAACGATTTGGAATACCTATCACGAACAGGTAGGTGAACTTATGACTGAACAACTGATAAAACTGGGGTTAATCTCTACCGAGGATATAAAAAATCAAAATCCATCATATCCTGCTTATAAAAAATACTTTATGCATGGAAATTCTCATCACTTAGGAATAGATGTGCACGATTTTGCAGGAAGGTATACCCCGTTTGCTGCCGGCAATATTTTAACTGTTGAGCCAGGAATCTATATTCCGGAAGAGGGGTTGGGAATCCGTTTAGAAAATAATATACTCATCACTTCAAGTGGAAATATCGATTTAATGGCTGATATTCCACTGGAAGCAGAAGAGATAGAGGCTATTATGAATAGCTAAATCAGTTAACAGTTTACAATTAACAGTTGAGCAATTGTATCGTTGATCTTCAATTAAAGAATTAAATATTAGCCCAATTATCGGCAAAACGATAAATATTAAAATCTTTTTGATTACAGGCTGCTTGAATTTCTTCTTGCAGCCTTTTTTTATCTATGGATTGCATTTTTTGGTGTTGTATAATTTTCCATGCTTTTTCCGTTAAAAGGAACGTCCTTTTTTTATTCAGAGAAGCATTGGATTTTAATATCCAATCACACAATGCAGAAACGCCCTCAGATTTATCAGCAACAGTTTTTAAAATCGGAATTCGTTTTTCACCTTGATGAATTAATTTTGTGAGCTTATTGAAGAAAATATCAGCGCCTTCGCGATCCGCTTTGTTGATTACGAAGCAGTCGGCTATTTCCATTAATCCCGATTTAATATGCTGAATTTCATCTCCGGATTCTGGAACTAAAGTTACAATCGTTTTATCTGCAAGGCCTGCAATCTCAACTTCCGATTGGCCAACTCCAACAGTTTCAATAATAATCAGATCAAAACCAGCAGCGCGTAATACATCAACCATTTCAATCGTTTTTGCCGATACCCCTCCTAAAGCTCCTCTGGTAGCAATAGATCGGATATAAACATTGGGATTATTAAATTGAGCAGCCATTCTGATCCGATCGCCCAGTAATGATCCGAAATTAAAAGGGGATGTAGGATCTACTGCCAGTATCGCAATGCGTTTACCCTGACTGGTTAATATGGAAACTAATGCATTAATAAGGGTGCTCTTTCCTGCACCGGGAGGGCCTGTGATGCCTATAACCGGAACCTCAACATCGTACTTTAAATTTCTTAAGAGCTGATGGGCTGGTTCAATGTCATTCTCAACCAGCGTTAAAGCTCTGGCCAATGCCTTGAAATTACCTGCATTCAATTCGCTCAAAATGGATAGAGGTGTATTCATCAATAAAACTATCTTTGTACAAAGAAACAGATTTATTTTCAATCGTTATTGTGCTTCCAGGGGATTAATTTAACCAGCACAATTACTCTAATTATTCATGAAAGTTACAGGTTTTACCTTTATTCGAAATGCAGTAGTAAATGATTATCCAGCAAAGGAAGCCATACTTTCCGTTCTGCCACTCTGTGATGACTTTGTTGTTGCTTTGGGCAACTCGACTGATGAAACAGCAGAATTAATTAAAAGCATCGGTTCCGATAAAATCAGGATTGTTAATACCGTTTGGGATGAAAGCATAAGAGAGGGGGGAAGAGTTTTCGCCGATGAAACAAATAAGGCTTTAGCGGCTATTGCTGAGGATACAGACTGGATGATTTACATTCAGGGTGATGAAGCCATTCATGAAGATTATCTGCCGCTGATTAAAGCTGAAATGGAAGCAGAGCTCCACAATAAGAAAATAGAAGCTTTGCTTCTAAAATACCGTCATTTTTACGCGTCATATGATTATCTTGCTGAATCAAGGCGCTGGTACAGGAGAGAGGTTCGAATAATTAAGAACCTTCCCGGTGTGCATTCATACCGGGATGCACAGGGTTTTAGGATTAACGATCGGAAACTTAGCGCGAAGTTAATCGATGCCTATGTTTATCACTATGGATGGGTGAAGCCACCGAAAGGATTGCAGGGGAAAGTGAGAAATTTCAATCAGTTTTATCAAACAGAAGAGTGGATTGAAGAGAACTATCCGGTTCAGGAAACTTTTGATATGCATAATGCTGATCGTTTGGTTCACTTTAGAGGAACACATCCCAAAGTAATGCAGTTAAGAATTGAAGCTGCTAACTGGAAATTCGATAAAGACCTGACCAGAGAAACGCCGAAAATGAATTTTAGGAGAAGAATTCTCCAGAAAATTGAAGATTTAACCGGACTACGTTTATTCGAATACCGTAACTATAAACTTGTGAAGTAGATGCAGAAAAGCATTTCTATTGTTATTCCTAATTATAACGGCAGGCATTTATTGGAGAAATATTTACCTTCTGTTTTTCTTGCTGCCGAAAATGCTAAAACCCTATTTGAGGTAATAGTTATTGATGATGGCTCTAAAGATGAGAGTATTGCCTTTATAAATACACACTATCCAAATGTAAAATTACTTATAAACGAAAAAAACAGCGGATTTTCTTATACCTGTAATCAGGGAATCAACGCTGCACAATACGAACTGATTTTACTCCTGAATTCTGACGTTAAACTTACTCCTGATTATTTTGAACAGCAGTGGCAGTATTTTGAGCAATCAGATACATTTGGTGTGATGGGCCGGATTATGAGCTTTGACGAAACCAGGATAGAAGATGCAGCCAGACTTTTATATTATAGTGGTTGTAGAATTAAAGCCAATAAATTTTATTTCAGTGAAGAACCTTCAGACCGGGAGGTTTACACCGCTTATCTTTCAGGTGCCAACGCATTGGTTGATGCTAAAAAGCTAAAAGAACTTAAGGGTTTCGATGAAATTTATTCACCATTTTCTTCTGAGGACTTCGATTTAAGTTTAAGGGCATGGCAATTGGGATGGAAATGCTATTATGAGCATCAATCTGTATGTTTTCATCACGTAAGCGGAAGTACCAAAACCCAGATCAAATCGAACCTTATCAAAGAAATATATTATCGTAACCGTTATATCTTACAGGGAATTCATTTGGAAGGTCTAAGGAAGATATTGTATCCTTTACAGCAACTGTTTACTGAACTGATCCCTAAAATATTAACGGGGAAGCTTTGGGTATGGAAAAGCTATAAAGCCTATCTTGAGCAAAAACAACGTATCAATTTAAGTAGGCAACATCTTAGTGCATTAAAAAAGAAACATCAATCAGCTTTAAATATTTCAGATGTAATTAAGTTCATAGATCAATCCACGGTTTCAAAGAAAATTAATCGATTGTAATTTTATAGCCTCTTAATTTCCAAAATCTGTCGGGTTAAATCGAAAACCGTACATTTGCCTAATTTTAAACTGATTTTTTTGGGGATAGGGCACAAGCATTCTCCATTTCACATATTCCATTTTTTTAAAATGAAGACCTATTTCCGTTTATTGTCGTTTGCCAAACCCATTGAAAAATTTGCAATACCTTATATAATTGCAACACTGTTTGCCATTATCTTCAATACATTTCTTTTTACGCTTCTCGGACCACTAATGCAGGCATTGTTTTTAGGGAAAGTTGAAGGACCAATTAAAGGCATTGAACCAAAAGGATCATTCGATTTTTTAGGACAGTTTAATGATTACATGAACACAATTATTGCGGATGATAAAGTTTATGCATTAAAGGTTATCTGTGTAGTAATTGTAATAACCGTTTTTCTTTCCAATTTTTTCAGGTACTTCTCGCAACGGTTTATGGAAGATTTACGCGTTCATACTTTACTTAATATGCGGAAAAAAGTATTTAACAATGTAATGAATCTTCATGTGGCATTTTTTAACAATGAACGAAAAGGAGATATTATTTCAAAAGTTGCATCTGATGTTCAGGTGGTTCAGTTTACCGTAACCAATACGCTACAGGTAGTTTTCAAAGAACCTGTTCAGCTGTTATTTTTTATTGGAGTTTTAGTTTCCATCTCATTTAAACTTACTATTTTCTCTTTACTGGTTATACCTGTATCAGGATTTATTATTAGTAAAATCGTAAAACGCTTAAAACAACAAGCCACGCAATCCCATGAGTCTTTTGCTAAGATGATTGGCTTCCTGGACGAATCTCTAAGCGGAATCAAGATCGTAAAGGCTTTCAATGCTACAGCGAGAATTAAAGAGAAATTTGATGAGGAAAATAAATTTTATTCTTTTTTAAATCGAAAAATGGCTAGAAGACAGCAGCTTGCTTCACCCGTTTCTCAAACATTGGGTGTTCTGGTCGTTGTTTTTATCTTGCTATATGGTGGGACAATGATTTTAAGTGGAAAGGGAGATTTAGAAGCTTCGGAGTTTGTAGTTTACTTAGCAACTTTTTCTCAGGTAATGCAGCCCATTAAGGCACTTACTGATTCTTTTAGTGGAATACATTCAGGAATTTCGGCAGGAGACCGGGTATTGGATTTAATCGATACTAAACCAGAATTGGTTAATAAGGAAGATGCACAGGATTTAGCAAGTTTTAATCAACGCTTATCTTTTGAGCACGTATCATTTAATTATGGTGAAAAAGAAGTGCTGAAAGACATCAATTTTACCATTGAGAAGGGAACTACTGTAGCCTTGGTTGGGCCATCAGGAGGTGGAAAAAGTACTTTGATGGATCTGATTCCTCGTTTTCATGATCCAAAAGCAGGGAATATTAAAATTGATGGACATAATTATAAAGATTTAGCGGTAGAAAGTATACGGGAGAAAATGGGAACTGTAAACCAGGAATCGTTTCTTTTTAATGATACCATTTTTAATAATATTGCCTTTGCAAAACCGAATGCTTCTATGGAAGAAGTTGTAATGGCTGCCAAAATTGCAAATGCACATGATTTTATCGAAAATACTGAAGGTGGATACCAATCCTTTGTAGGTGATCGCGGAAATAGACTTTCTGGTGGACAGAGACAACGTGTTTGTATTGCCCGGGCAGTTTTAGCTAATCCACCAATCATGTTGTTAGACGAAGCTACTTCTGCATTGGATACTGAATCAGAAAAACTGGTGCAGGACGCCCTTAATAATTTGATGAAAAACCGTACTTCCATTGTAATTGCACATCGTTTAAGTACCATTCAACACGCCGATAAAATTGTTGTGATTGATAAGGGAGAGGTAGTAGAAACGGGTAATCATGCAGAATTAATGGCGCACAATGGTCTATATCGGAGATTAATTGATATGCAGGCTTTTAATGATTAAAAATGACAGACATCTCTAATTTTGCACGTAGAATACGGGAAAGCCAATTCGATTTAGAGTTTTCTATTTGTACGCTGATTACCCGAAAAAGCGAATATTTAGAAATGCTACAGTCATTTAAAAATAAAGGCTTTTCGGATCAAATTGCTGAATTTTTATATGTCGATAATTCCGAGCATAATGAATTTGATGCATTTGCTGCTATTAACTTGTTTTTAAGACAGGCAAAGGGAAAATTTGTAATTATCTGCCATCAAGATGTGTTAATAGATAAAGATGATGTTAACCATTTAAGAAATTGTTTAAAGAATTTAGATGAAATAGATCCTGATTGGGGAATCTGTGGTAACGCCGGTGCAGCAGGGCCCAACCATATCGTTTATCATATTTCATACCCAGATGGTACATTTATGGATAAGGGAATATTCCCGTTGAAAGTATCAGCACTGGACGAAAACTTTCTACTAATAAAAAATAAGGCAAATCTAAAGGTTTCCAGTAATTTAAATGGATTCCATTTATATGCCACTGAACTGGTTTTACAGGCAGAATTAAATGGCTTTTCGTCATATGTCATTCCTTTCAACCTTACGCACAAAAGCAGGGGAAACAGAGATCCCAGCTTTTATTTGATAAGAAAAGCATTAATTTCCAAGTATAATCGCTTTTTTAGAACAAGATGGGTACAAACCAACTCTACCGTTTTCCATTTGTCGGGATCATTTCTTGGGAGAATGTGCGGTAATCCAGTTTTTTTATTCTTGGTTAGAATGTGGAATGGATTAAAAAAAAGAGTTTAGCCATGAAAGAAACGCTTCCCTTAGTATCTATTGCTTTATGTACTTATAATGGCCAGGACTATCTGGCAACGCAGTTAGATTCTATTCTTGCCCAGGATTATGCTAATATAGAAATCGTAATCAGCGATGATTGTTCTACTGATAATACTGTTGCTATTATTCATGAATATGTTTCGTCAAATCCTGGCATTAACTTTAAAGTAAATGAGCATAATCTCGGATTCAATCAAAATTTTTTAAGCACCATTAGCAGTTGCAAAGGAGAATATATAGCCATTGCTGATCAGGACGATATCTGGAATAGCAACAAGATCACAATGATGATCCGGAATGTCGGTAATAACCTGTTAATCTATCATGATTCTGCTTTTATAGATGAGAATGGAGTACCAAATGGAAAAAGTATCTCCTCTTTACACCACTTTGTTAAGGGGGAGAGTACCATACAGTTACTATATAATAATTGTATCTCCGGTCACGCATGTTTAATCGCTAAAGAATTGTTTAAATATGTTCATGAAATTCCGGAGGGTATATATTATGATTGGTGGTTCGGTTATATAGCGGCTTGCGAAAACAGACTGAATTTTGTAAAGGAAAAATTGGTGCAGCATAGGAGGCATAATAAAAGTTCTACTGCTACCGATAAAAAGAATAATAAAGAAATTCGCAGACTGCAACTTAAGTATTTCGCAAACTATTTAAGTACCCCTCCGAAAACCAAAAAGTTATTGTATGATTTACTTGAGGGATATCATGTATTAGATGTAAAATCCTTTTCCCCGAGATTATTATTTACTTTATTGAAAAATTTCCATTCACTTTTCTATATCCGCAAAAGATCAATTTTTTCAAAGCTTAAAATTATTTTAGCAGAGTGTAGGCGTAATCCTTAATTTTGGGCTATGATAGAAATGCCGTTAATCAGTATAGCCGTATGCACATTTAACGGTGAAAAGTACCTGTCAGCACAGTTGGATAGTCTTGTGAACCAGGATTATCCCAATAAACAAATTGTTGTGGTAGATGATGGATCCAATGATGATACGATGAGTATCCTAAGGCGTTATGAAACTGAATATTCATTCTTTAAGGTCTATCAGAACGAACAAAATCTTGGTTATATTAAAAACTTCGAACGGGCAATAACATTGTCTAAGGGCGAATTAATTGCCCTGTGCGACCAGGATGATATTTGGGATCTGAAAAAACTGTCTATTTTATCCTCCCACCTTAAAGAAGAGGATATTTTGATCTATCACGATTCTTTGATGATTACAGCGGATGGTAAATCAATGGGAAAAAGCCTTTCAAAGGCTATTGGGTACATTGATGGCAAAGAGCATCGCTCCCTGCTACTGAATAACTGCATGGCTGGTCATGCCATGTTAATTAAAAAAACCTTATTAGAGATGGTTTTGCCACTACCACTCGATATTCCTCATGATCATTGGATTGCTTATAATGCACTATCAATTGGTAATGTCAGGTATCTGAAACAGAATTTAGTCTGCTACAGACAACATGAACATACTGTTACTTTTACCCATCATTTAAAGAAACTGAAAGAGGTAGATCCCGGTTTTGAAAAGCTTACAAAACGTCGAAATATTAATTCAAATAGGATAAAACATCTTGCTGTGCTAATATCTGCTAATATAAGTACATCAGAGGCAGGTTTTATTGAACGGTTGAGGACGAAGCTTTCAACACTTAATGAAAAAACATTTTCAACTTCGCTATTCTTTTTTTTAACGTGGCATCAATCTTCGTTGTTTAAGCTTTATCACAAATCGTTCTTTAGCAGGATGATATTAATCTTTAAAGAAAGCAAAGGGCTTAAATAGAATTACTTAGTCAATAAATAATAGTTTAATTTTAAGAAAAGAGCAGTTGAAATTTTGCCCTTCTTTTTGAACTTTAACAGGTAATTAAAGATTTCTTTTTTTGGATATCCAAAGCACAACATATTAATAATATTTCGTTTGTACGCTCGCTTTTCAAAAGTATTTTGCTGGGAAATCGTTAACGGTTTTTCTATCACAGGTAATAGATATTCCCATTTTTCCTGCAGTTTCAGTATTGCTGAGAACCAATCTCGACCAAAATTACCTGAAGAAAAATGTTCCATTAAAATGTCAAAAGTAACGGCAATCTGATGATTTTGGCCAACATTTAAACAGAAATCTAAATCGTAACCGTGAAAGCCTGTCAAAGTTTTTTCATCAAAAAGATGTGATTTTGCGATGCTTTTTGTTGTACACAACCACATTCCATCAACAGCGGCTACTGTTTCAAGGTGCTTATTGCCTGGATTATAATAAATATGAACTCCATCAACATCAGCGTTCTGATTTCCCTGGATATAATTAATACACTTTACATTAGCCTCATTACCTTCAACATCCCATCCGGATGGTGCATATGTTTTATACGCACACCCAGCAACTCCTAATACACCCAGTTTGGTATGTTTCTTAAAGACTGAAAGAACATGTTCACCCCAATTGTTGGTCTTAATTAAAAGGTCTTCATGCATAAAGCATAAGATATCATACTGGGCATTTTCTATTCCTAAGTTGTAAATTTCACAGATACTCTTTTTACCATCGGCATTTTCATAAGCCAGTATTTCAAACTCAAGACCCACGGTTTGTTCGATATTTTTAACGGTAGCGGCCAATAATTTGGGTTTTGCAGATGAAATAATTACAGAAATCATAGCTATTCAAGTTCTAAACCTGGAAATTGTTAATTATTTAATGAAAATTTGCGAAGAATATCTTCTAATGCATTTACTTGTCTGGTCACTTCGTGATTTGCGCTTGCCATCTTAATACTATTAACATTGAACATTTCAGGATGCTCAGCCACCAGATTCATCGCCTCAGCAAGATTTTCAAAATTCCCCTGGTCAACAACAATTCCGGTGTCTTCACGGATGAATTCTTTAATTCCACCTGAGTTAAAACCAACAATTGGCTTGCCCAGGGATGCTGCTTCTAACATGACCAATGGAAAGGAATCTTCTCTGGATAGCAGCAAAAAGGCATTGCCACAATTTAAGTAATTATAGTAATCTTCTTCTTGGGCACCAATAAATTTAACCCTATCAGGAAATTTTGCCGCTATAGTCTTACTTACATAATAATATGTTCCGCTAGGTTCCTCTCCTCCAATCCAAAGGATTTTAGCATTGGCGGGTATCAATCCCAATAAGGGAATTAAAAAATCTATTCCTTTAATTAAAGTTGTTTTTCCAGAAATTACCCAAATAAAATCAGTTGATTCGAAACCTAAACTGGTTCGAACAACATCAATGGGTTTCGAGCATCTTATTCTGTTTTGATCGATAAAGCCATAAAGGAGTTCCACATTTTTTGCTCCCATGTTTCTTATTTTTTCACATACTACTTCAGAGCATCCAATAAAGCCACTGGAGTAATTAACGATTTTTTCCAGGTTATGATAAGTAATAAAACTATAAGCCATTGGAAGTTCATGAAAATGGGTAATGATTTTAATCCCCAGTTTCCTGGCGATGTCATATACTTCTGGATTGGCAATCGTATTGACATACCAGAAATCAGCTTTAATTTTCTTCTGAATTTGTTTTAGCTGGTAAGCTAAGGGGTCAATTTTAAATATCTTTAAAACACCACGCAGAATTTTGTGGTATAAATTTTTACTTTTTTTATAAGCTATAAACCATTTTACATGAGCAGGCAGTTGATCTATCAGTATCCCTTTTTGTTTGCAAAATACGTAGGATGTAAATTCCGCTCGGTTAAGATTTAATAAAGAATACCACAATAGCATTTCAGAGCCGGTTCTACCTAAGTCTTGCGTAATAAATAATATTCTTTTCATATCTTAAACGTTGTTCTGGCCCTGTAAAAATGGCGATAAACATTACGGATGCAAATTAAGGAATAATTAATTTTATAACTTTTGATAAAGTATTATTTACCCAACATATTGTACTTTGTTAATATCTTTGGATTAATACGTTATTTCATCAGAAACGATATTCTCTATTAATGAAAATTGTAAAATTCCTGGGTGGTTTGGGTAATCAGATGTTTCAATATGCATTTTACCTGTCTTTAAAAAATAATTTTAAGCAAGTTAAGGCTGATATCATTGGTTTTGAAAACTACGAACTACATAATGGAATGGAATTGGAAGAGGTATTTAATATCCAGTTAGATAGGGCTTCTGAATTTTATATCAAACTATATGATCCTAATTGCAGAAAATGGGCATTTAGAAAGTTGCGACGTGTTTTGGGTCTTAAGGATGCATATTTTGAAGAACGAAAACCTTTTGTTTTTGATGAAAGCATATATCTTGACACCAATCACAGGTTATACTGGGGATATTGGCAAAATGAAAAATATTTTCTGAATATAGAAGATAAGATCAGGTCATCTTTTAAGTTTCAGAAACCATTAACCGGTCAAAATGAAGCGATTGTTAAATTAATAGCCGCTTCAGAAAGTATAAGTATTCATGTGAGAAGAGGAGATTATGTTGGGCACAGCCTTTTGGGTGGAATTTGTGAGCGGGACTACTATGAAAATGCAATAGCACTCATTAAAGAAAGCGTTTTAAATCCCGTTTTTTTTGTGTTTTCTAATGATATAGCCTGGTGTAAGGATAATCTCAATGTTGGGGATGCAAAATATATTGCCTGGAATCAAGCCAAAGAAAGTTATAAAGATATGCAGCTCATGAGCCTATGTAAGCATAATATAATTGCCAATAGCAGCTTCAGTTGGTGGGCTGCCTGGTTAAATATTAATAAAGGAAAGCGGGTAATTGCTCCAGCTAAATGGGTAAATGAACCGGGTTATGATGATAGTGATGTGTGCCCTAAAAATTGGATTAAAATATGATTCATCCACAGGTTACCGTTTTTATGGCTGCATACAATGTTGCCGATTTTATCGAAACATCTATTTTAAGTATCCTAAATCAAACTTTTAAGGATTTCGAATTAATTATAGTTAATGATGGATCTGCAGATGATACAGTTGCAGTTGTAGAGCGTTTTGATGATCCTAGAATCAGATTGATTCATAATGATAAAAATAGGGGTATTCCTTTTACCCGAAACAGATTGCTGGAGCTTGCTCAGGGAGAATATATTGCGATCTTAGATAGTGACGACATTGCTTTTCCAGATCGCCTTGAGATACAACATGAATTTCTTTCCGGCCATTCAAATATAGCCCTGTGTGGCGGACATGCCGAAATTATTGATACACAAGGGAACCCAACAGGCCAAAAATTTATACAGCCTGTTGATCAAAATATTAATATGTTTTTCTTCTTTGGCAATCCATTTGTCAATTCAAGCGTAATGTTCAGAGCAGACGTATTTCGTGAAGTTAAGGGCTATAGTGATTACGCCTTAGCAGAGGATTTGGATCTTTTCTTCCGAATATCAGAAAGATACAGTGTATGCAATACCGATAAAGTTTTAGTGCAGTATCGGATACATGGTCAGAATATTACCATAAAAAAATCTGATGGGCAATTTGAAAATGAAAAAAGGATATTGACAAAAATGCAGATAAGTTTAGGCATGAGTCCTACTGAAGAACTTCTGCTAGCTCATCAGGAAGTATTTACCAGAGCACTCGATAAAGCACATTTTACGGAGTATTTTCAACTTCTTAAGGAGATGAAATTTGCTAATGATAAATCAAAGCGTTTTGATAAACATAAATTCAAATCATTCTTATTCAGTAAAGGGATGGAAATTATTCAATCCCAGAAGAAGAATGGTAAAGCACTACAACTATATTTCGACAAAGAATTGTTTGAATGGTCTTTTTTTAGGTTTAAATCTTTTCGCAGGATACTTAAGATAAGTTTAAGAGGTTTGTTTTAGTTTCCTACAGCCCATTTCATTTTTGTTCTGCCAATAAGCCGGGTTAATAAAAAGCAGGTACCATAGGTGATTAAAAACCTAAGCAGTAAGGTGCCAATATCTTGCCATATCGTAAATTCAAGAACATTTAATTTTAAAGGCTGAAAAATTAGCGGGAGGCCTCTATCAATGATAATGATGTGGAGTAAATATATACCAAAAGTTGTTTCTCTGGGTTTAAGATTTTGCTGCAACCAATTAATGTTGCCAATTTTAAGTAATAAGACAAACATAATTAATGAGTATACAATATTGCTTAGCCTTAAAGTGTTATAGGCATCATCAATTCCAATATGATTCAGGTAGCTAGATTCTGCAACAGCAATTGCAAAAGAAATAATAGTGATGATAACTATTTTAGACCAGGACACAGCATTAATTAGCCAGATTACCTTGTCATAATATTTGTTGAAATAAACACCCAGCCATAAGTAAAATACAAATCCAAGTATAGCAGTAGTGTGAGTGGTTTCTATCCAGCCAGCGTAGATGTTAATGCTATAGAACAATGAAAATAGAGATAAGATTGCTCCAAACCAGATGTTGTAAAGATATTTTTTAAATACAAGTAATATTGATATACAGATTAGAAAGTTGAGTATGAACCAATAAGGGCTGAACATCACAATCCTAAAAAATAACATACTGATGAATTTAAATGGCTCGGTAACCAGCTGGCCTACATCTCCGCCTTTGGTATAAGCTATATATCGATCTAAAGTTGTCAATGCAATGAATATCAAAATCCAAAATAACCATGGGCCAATAGTCTTTTTAAATCTGTTTTTAAGGTATTGGCCGGGAGTGTATTCCTGGAACTTATGATTGATTAAAAATCCTCCAATAAGGAAAAAAGCTATAGTACTGAATTTGAAAGATTGTATTATAGAGGTTTCAGTAATTCTATCAAACAGCCTGTTGTAATGATTAGAAGGGACCATTGAGCAATGTTCCATAACAATACCGATCATTGATATACACCTGATCGTATCTACAAAGTTGAAATTTTTTTTCTGAGGCTGTGTTTTATTTGTTAATTCAATATCCATTAATTAAAAAAGGCAGATGTTCGGCGAATATCTGCAAAAAATAATGTTGAATTAACATTCTCGTTTTTTTTAACATTTATGTACAGAAAATATTACAGTCAATTACAAGTGAATTTTTAATTCTGTCAGGCTTTAAACTTTAATTTAACCCTATATATTTCATTAAATTATTCCTTTATCTTAGTAAATATGATAAATAGGATATAAATTGTATGATAAAAAGATTAAAGAAAATATTTTCGAAAAGTAATCCGCAACAGAAAAGATTTAAAACCGAATTTAAAGCGCTGCTTGACCAGGAAACACATTCTCTTAAGCGTTTTACTTTAGATGAGCGAATTTTTTTTCCCTGTTTAAATGACAATACCGCAGAAACGGGCTTTGACAGACATTATGTTTACCACCCAGCATGGGCTACCCGAATTGTACTTAAGAATAAGCCAGATAAACATATAGACATTTCATCTACATTACATTTTTCATCCATTTTATCCGCTTTTTTACCTGTTGAGTTTTATGATTATCGTCCCGCTAAGTTAGATTTGCCTAATTTGAAATCATTAGCTGGTGATTTGTTGAATCTACCATTTGAATCAGATTCCGTAATCTCCTTATCCTGCATGCATACCGTAGAACATGTTGGCCTGGGGAGGTATGGAGATCCAATTGATTATGATGGTGATTTAAAAGCTATAAATGAATTAAAAAGAGTTCTTGCTCCAGGTGGTACGCTGCTTTTTGTGGTTCCTTTAGGTGCTAAGAACGTAATTTGTTTCAATGCCCATCGGATTTATGCTAAGGATCAGGTTTTAACGCTGTTTTCAGATTTAGAATTGATACAATTTGCTTTAATACCGGAAGACGAATCGGATGGCGGTTTAGTTACAGATCCATCAGATGAATTGCTAAGTAGGCAATTTTATGGTTGTGGATGCTTTTGGTTTAGCAAGAAAAAGTAATTGTAAAGGATAATGCTTTTTTAGCAATAGGGAATAAAAAAGGGTCTCAGCTTTTGCTAAGACCCTCTGTAGAAACAACTATTGTTCTATTATAATTTACGTTTAACTTCAACTTGTTCGTAAGCTTCAACGATATCGCCCACTTCAATATTGTTAAAGTTTTGGATGTTCAATCCGCACTCGTAACCTTTTGATACCTCTTTAACATCATCTTTAAAGCGTTTCAATGAAGCAAGCTCACCGGTGTAAACTACAACACCATCTCTAACGATACGGATTTTGCTGTTTCTGGTAATCTTACCATCTAATACCATACATCCTGCGATGGTACCCACTTTAGTAATTTTGAAGGTTTCACGGATTTCAACGTTAGCCACAATTTTCTCTTCAAATTCTGGATCCAACATACCTTCCATCGCCGATTTAATCTCGTTGATTGCATCGTAGATGATAGAATATAGACGAATGTCGATTTGCTCTTGTTCTGCTAATTTACGTGCGCCGGTTGAAGGACGAACCTGGAAACCGATGATAATCGCATCAGAAGCAGATGCTAATAATACATCAGATTCTGAGATCTGACCAACACCCTTACTGATAACATTGATCTGAATCTGCTCAGTAGAAAGTTTCAATAAGGAATCTGATAAAGCCTCGATAGACCCATCCACGTCACCTTTAACAATGATATTAAGCTCTTTAAAGTTACCAATTGCTAAACGACGACCAATTTCATCCAACGTGATGTGTTTCTGCGTGCGTAAGCCTTGCTCACGTTGTAACTGCATACGTTTGTTTGCAATGTCACGTGCTTCACTTTCACTTTCTAATGCATTGAAACGATCACCTGCGGTAGGTGCTCCCTGCATACCCAATACCTGTACAGGTTGTGATGGGCCTGCTGAGTCTACTTTAGCTCCACGCTCATTGGTTAATGCTTTGACACGTCCACTGAAGCTACCCGCTAAAATTGGATCTCCAACTCTTAACGTACCACCTTGAACCAATACCGTAGTTACAATACCACGTCCTTTATCCAAAGCAGCTTCAATTACTGTACCTGTAGCGCGTTTATTAGGGTTAGCTTTAAGCTCTAATAATTCAGCTTCTAATAATACTTTATCTAAAAGTAAATCAACATTTAAGCCGCTTTTACTTGAAATTTCTTGAGATTGGTATTTACCACCCCAATCTTCAACCAAAATATTCATGGTTGATAATTGTTCGCGAACACGGTCTGCATTGGCTCCTGGTTTATCCACTTTCGTGAAAGCGAATACTAAAGGAACACCCGCAGCCTGGGCGTGATTAATCGCCTCTTTTGTTTGAGGCATCACTGCATCGTCCGCTGCAATAACAATAATGGCAATATCAGCTGCTTTCGCACCACGTGCACGCATCGCTGTAAAGGCTTCGTGACCTGGAGTATCTAAGAAAGTTACTTTTTTACCTGAAGAAGTTGTAACCATGTACGCACCAATGTGTTGGGTAATACCACCCGCTTCACCTGCCACAACATTCGCTTTACGGATATAATCCAGTAATGATGTTTTACCATGATCTACGTGTCCCATAATGGTTACTACAGGAGCTCTTTCGATCAAATCTGCTTCGTTATCTTCCTCTTCAATAACATTGTCTTCTTCTTCATCAGGTTTTACGAATTGAATTTCGTAACCAAACTCGTCAGCAACAATGGTTAAAGTTTCAGCATCTAAACGTTGGTTAATGGATACGAACATACCTAAGCTCATACAAGTACCAATAATTTTGGTAACCGGAACGTCCATCATGTTCGCTAATTCATTAGCCGTAACAAATTCTGTTACTTTTAAAATTTTTGATTGCGATTCAAGCTCGTTTGCTGCTTCTTCTGCTGATGATGCAACATCATCACGTTTTTGACGACGTAACTTAGCACGTTGTGCAAATTTACCTGATTTACCGGCTCCACTTAAACGGGCAAGTGTTGCTTTAATTTGATCTTGAATCTCTTTTTCAGATGGTTCTTCTTTTGGCCCGCTTGGTGTTGCGTTTCTATTTTGAAAACCTGGTCTGTTATTATTTCTGTTACCCTGATAAGGTTGTCCACCTTGTCCGGCAGGGCGGTTACCTTGATAAGGTTGACCACCTGGACGGTTACCCTGGTATGGCTGACGTGGTTGATTTCCACCCTGTCCCTGACCTTGGCCCTGTCCTTGAGCAGGATTTTGTCCTTGCTGTCCTTGGCCGGGCTGTCCTGGTCCTCCTGGTGTTTTCTTGCGTTTACGCTTGCGTTTTGCAGCTTCGCTATCGCTAGAAGATGCAACAGGGTTATTTCTTCTGTCTGGAACGGTTGGTAAAGTGATTTTACCAACGATATTTGGTCCAGATAATTTAACTGTACGGGCTTTGATTACCTCAGGTTCAGCAGGTTCTGTTGGTGTGCTCACCGGCTTTTCTTCAACCTTAGGTTGTTCAACAGGTTTTACTGGTTCTGGAGCTTTCGCTACAACAGGAGCCTCTTCCTTTTTAACTTCCACAGGCTTTTCTTCCACTTTAGGTTGTTCTACAGGTTTTACAGGCTCTGGAACTTTCGCTACAACAGGCTCTGGCGCAGGAGTAGTTGGTTCTTCTTTCTTAACCGGGCGTGTTTTTGAGTTCAGATCATTTAAATCAATCTTACCTACAATTTTTACGCCAGGTAGTGCGCCTTCATCGGCCTTTTCCTCTGCTTTAACTTCTTTTACCGGCGCTGCTGCCACAGGAGCTGGTGTTTCTTCCTTAGGTGTTTCTACAACCTTTGGTTTTTCTACCGGAGGAGTAAATGACTGAGCATTTTTAATTAAAATCTCTTCATTTTTCTCAAAATCGGCATTTTTCTTTGGCGCTTCTACTGGCTTTTCAGTCTCAGGCTCGTCGCGACGTATTTTACCAATCACTATTTGTTTGGCTTCTTCTCTTACGATCTTATCTCCCTGATACTCTTTCAACAAGGCATTGTACATTTCACCCGTAAGTTTAAACATAGGGCTCTTCTCGGCAGCGAAGCCCTTCTTGTTTAAAAACTCAACGGCCGTACCCATGCCAATATTAAGTTCTTTAATAGCTTTAATTAAAATGATTGGTTTGTCGTCTGACATTTAGCTCCTTTTATTTTCTAATTGTTATACAAAAGTAGTGTTTATTTGGAAATTACACCACTTATTCAAATTCTGACTGTAAAATTTGAACCACTTCCTTAATGGTTTCCTCTTCTAAATCAGTACGTTTTACTAAATCTTCAACAGTAAGTGCTAAAACACTCTTTGCTGTATCACATCCAATAGCTTTCAATTCGTCAATGATCCAGCTATCGATTTCATCTGAGAATTCTTCCAAATCTACATCCTCATCTTCTTCTCCTGCTTCACGGTAAACATCAATTTCATAACCGGTTAATTTACCAGCAAGTTTAATGTTATGTCCGCCACGGCCAATAGCTAAAGAAACCTGGTCTGGCTTCAGGTAAACTGAAGCATGTTTTGTTTCATCATCTAATTTAATAGAGGTGATTTTAGCAGGGCTTAAAGCACGTGTGATATATAGTGAAATATTGTTAGTGAAGTTAATCACGTCAATGTTTTCGTTTTTCAATTCGCGAACAATACCATGGATACGTGAACCTTTCATACCCACGCATGCTCCAACCGGATCAATACGGTCGTCATAAGATTCAACGGCTACTTTAGCACGCTCTCCTGGTTCCCGCACAATTTTCTTAACCGTAATTAATCCATCAAAAATCTCAGGAACTTCCAGTTCAAACAAACGTTGTAAGAACTCAGGCGCTGTTCTGGAGATAATGATTTTTGGATTGGCATTGATCATCTCTACTTTAGAAATTACTGCTTTAACAGAATCCCCTTTTTTGAAATAATCTGCAGGGATTTGTTCTGTTTTAGGCATTAAAAGTTCATTGCCTTCATCATCTAAAACTAAAGTTTCTTTTTTCCAAACCTGATAAACCTCACCAGTAACAATTTCGCCTACACGATCTTTGTATTTTTTGAAGATTTCGTCTTTCTCTAATTCCAATACTTTAGAAACTAAAGTTTGACGGGCAGCCAGGATTGCTCTACGGCCAAAACTTTCAAGTGTGATTTGTTCAATGTAGTCATCGCCAACTTCTAGTGTTGGGTCGTACTGGTGTACTTCAGCAAGCTCGATCTCTAAATCATCATCCTCAGAAAATCCATCTTCCATTACTTTTCTCGTTCTCCAGATTTCTAAATCCCCATTGTCAGGATTCACAATTACATCACAGTTTTCGTCAGTTCCGTATTTTTTACGCAACATGCTGCGGAAAACTTCTTCCAACACACTGATCACGGTAGGGCGATCGATATTTTTAAAATCTTTGAACTCCTGAAAAGAGTCGATCAAATTAATTGTTGTAGTACTCATTTTTATTTAAATGAAATTAACACACTTGTTTCTATTATATCATTTAACGGCACAATGCTTTCAACTGATACCGCTTTTTTACCTTTTTCTTTAACCGATTCTTCAATCGTTAAGCTATCTTCTGCAACTTGTAGAAGTTTTCCTTCTCTCTTTTTCCCATCTTTAAGCTTTAAACCTACTGTTCGGCCAATGTTTTTAAGGTACTGGCGGTTAAGTTTTAACGGCTCTCCAACGCCGGGAGAGGATACTTCTAAATTGTAAGCCTGTTCTATAGTGTTTTCTTCTTCTAAATGAAAACCTACATGTCTGCTTATGGCTACGCAATCTTGGATGCTAATTCCTTCGTCACCATCTACCTGAATGATTAATTTATTATTTGGTAACATTTTTACATCTACCAAAAATAATTCGGGGCGATCTGCAATTTTCTCCTCAACGAGCGCTTTTACTCTCTTTTCTACCTGCATATTTAACCTGATTTCATAGAAAAAGGGGACAATGTCCCCTTCTCTTTTCTTCGATTACAATACAAAGGTAGTAATTTTTTGGATAAAATCAAATCTAAAGGTTAAAAATTATGTATAAAATTATCGCGTAAGTGTTTGTCGTTGTGGCTGTAACTGCGCTTTAACATTGTTTTTCAGCAGCTGACCTACCGATCCGAATTGAACGCCGATATAGTTTTCAATGAGGTAAGTTTTTCCCTTTACAAAGGCGCTATCGGGGTCAAACCGAACAGAATCGCCAGCTAATTTAAATTTGCCTGGAATTTCTCTCTCCATCTCTAAGCTATCCTGATCACCAGGAATAAACAGAACTGTTACCAGGTTGTTAGAATCCGGATTAGCCTGATAGGCCTTTTGAGCTTCAAACCAACTGGCCTCATCAATATTTTTGATTATTATTGCTGTGCTATCCCCGGAAAACTTAATGATTGGCCTGTTCTTTGCATTGGAGCAAGATTGAGCACAAATGGCAAAAACAACAATAGCCATATATTTTAAAACGCATTTAAACATTCACTAAATTACAAAAACTATGAGATTTATTATTGAAATCCTTTTAACTGGATTAGCCTTTTTCCTGGGTGCAAAATTAGTTCCCGGCGTATCGATTGATGGTTACGGCAATGCAATTATCGCAGCAATTTTAATTGCACTTGCCAATGCAACAATAGGTTTTATTCTGCGGTTACTTACCTTTCCCGTTAATTTTTTAACGCTTGGATTGGTTTCTTTTATTATCACCGTACTGATGATCTTATTGGTTGATAATATGATGACCTCTTTTAATACTTCAGGATTTTTAGCAGCAGCATTCCTGGCAATAGTAGTTGCGCTAATAAAAGCCATTTTTAACGCCATAGCAGGCGAGAAGGAGTAAGTTCTCAGTGGATAGTCTTTAGTCATGAGTAAGAATTTGCTTATGACTAAAGACTCAGTACTGAAGACTAGCGTATCACTTCCCTCGATATCACCATTTTCTGGATTTCTGAGGTCCCTTCATAAATCTGGGTAATTTTGGCATCACGCATTAATCTTTCTACATGATATTCTTTAACAAAACCGTATCCGCCATGTACCTGTACAGCCTCAATGGTTACATCCATAGCTACTTTAGAAGCGTAGAGTTTAGCCATAGAGCCTGCTTGTGTATAAGGTAAGCCCTGATCTTTTAACCATGCGGCTTTGTAAACCAGTAGCCTGGCTGCCTCAATTTGTGTGGCCATATCGGCTAACTTAAAAGCAATTGCCTGATGTTCTGAAATAGGTTTCCCAAAAGACTTTCTTTCTTTTGCATATTGTGTGGCCAGTTCAAAAGCTCCCTGTGCTATTCCTAATGCCTGAGCGGCAATACCGATCCTTCCCCCCTCTAAAGTTTTCATTGCGAATTTAAAACCAAAACCATCTTCTCCAATCCTATTCTCTTTCGGTACTTTAACATCGTTGAACATTAAAGAATGGGTATCAGAACCTCGGATACCTAATTTATTTTCCTTCGGCCCTACTGTGAATCCCTTCATACCTTTCTCCACAATAAATGCATTTATGCCTTTGTGCTTAAGCTCCGGATGCGTTTGTGCTATAACTAGATAGGTTGAAGCAGTTCCGCCATTGGTAATCCAGTTTTTGGTTCCATTTAAAAGGTAATAGTCTCCCTTGTCTTCAGCGGTAGTACGTTGTGAAGTTGCGTCAGAACCAGCTTCCGGTTCAGATAAGCAGAAGGCACCAATTTTTTCTCCAGATGCCAAAGGCTTCAGGTATTTTTCTTTTTGTTCTTCAGTGCCATAAGCTTCCAATCCGAAACAAACCAGAGAGTTATTCACAGAGACGACAACTGAAGCAGATGCATCAATTTTGGAGAGTTCTTCCATGACCAGTACATAAGAGATGGCATCTAGGCCACTTCCATTGTATTTTGGATCGACCATCATGCCCAAAAAACCCAGCTCTCCCAATTTTTTTACCTGTTCTGTGGGAAATTTCTGGTGCTCGTCTCTTTCAATTACACCCGGCTTCAACTCTTGCTGCGCAAAATCTCTCGCTGCCTGTTGAATCATTAATTGCTCTTCACTTAATTCAAAATGCATAACATTATGGATAAAAAGGTTAGTTATCCAAATGTAGCATTTCAAATGTAAATTACTATGGTTGCATAGTAATTTTTTATTTTTTACCTGCTCTTCATACCAAAGTTGCAAGGATATCAGATTTTAGACTGTGCCATTTTCTTGTGGCCCAAACTGATAAATAAGCTCAGGCTGCCCAATGGCAGAACCATTAATATCTGAGAAGAATGGATAATGGTGGAGTAAGCAAGCCCATCTTTAAGTGATACTGCATAGAGGGTAAGGGCTTGAGCAACCATCCAATGAAAAACACCTATTCCGCCCTGAACCGGAGCTGCCATAGCAAAGCTTGAAAATACAATTGCAGTAAACGCAGCATTAATGCCAAGCTGGCTGGTTGCAGGGATGGCCGAAAAAGCAAAATAGATGGAAACCAGATAACAGATCCAGATGCCTAAAGAATAAAGCAGGAAAATGCTTTTATGTTTTAATTTATGGTAAGAACTAAAACCCAGGCGGAGGTTGACAAAGATTCTCAATAGTTTATGCCCGAATTTTTGCCTTAGCCAATAAATTCCTAAAACAGTTAAAGCAATAACTAAAATGCCGATAGAGATGAGCCAGAAATAACTTATGGAGCTAATCTTTTTTTCAAGAACAGGATATATGGAGATGGATAAAAAATCTACAATTATATCATCCTGAAAGATCAGCATAACAGTCGCCGTGAGTATCAAAACCGCAATATCAAAAAGTCTTTCAGTAATTACTGTTCCGATAGATGCAAACATGGGTACCTTTTCTGTGCGGTGAATAACCGTGCAGCGGCCAATTTCTCCAAATCTTGGTAGAGCTAAGTTCGCAAGGTAACCAACCATTACCGCATGATAGGTATTCCAGAAACTTACAGGATAGCGCATAGAATGATATAACATTCGCCACCTCAGGGCACGAAGTATATGGGCAATCCACACGGAGAAAGCAGAGATCCCAATCCATAAAAAGTTCGCAGATTTGATCTCCAGCCAGATTTTATCTAGATCCTGACCCCTAAATGCTAAAAATAAAACACCTAATCCTATTAAAAACAGGATCAGATATTTCAATACTGTTTTTAGATTCAGGTTCACAATTTTATTTTAACAAATGGTTATTGTCATCCGGGAAAACTAAGATAGGATTATATTTTTTAGCTTCTTCTATCGGAAGTGAGCCATAAGACATAATAATAAGGATATCGCCAAGTTGTGCCAAACGAGCTGTAGCACCATTTAAGCAAATGGTTCCTGTGCCACGCTCTCCTTTAATTACATAAGTTTCAAAGCGCGCGCCATTATTATTGTTTACGATCTGCACCTTCTCGTTAGCAATAATGTTAGCTGCATCCATTAAATCTTCATCAATCGTAATACTGCCAACATAGTTGAGCTCAGCCTGTGTTACTCTAACACGATGTATTTTCGATTTTAATATTGTGATAACCATTCGGCAAAGTTAGTAATCAGTTTGGAGTTTTTAGTCATGATATTGGAGTTTTGGAGTAGCGTAGGGTCTTGTGTGCTTCATTAATTAATATTTAGTACTTAGACATAATAGCTATTGCATTCGGTCTAGATACTAGTTACTCAACACTCCCTGCTTGTTTTACTCTACAATCATATTATCTATCAATCTGGTCGATCCAACCTTTGCAGCAACCAGAACTACAAGATTGTTTTCCGTCTTAGATTGAGCAGGTTCTAGCGTATCTCCATTAGCAATGGTAAAATAATCGAGTTGTACGCCTTCGATATCATCATAAAAAGCTTTAGCTTTTCCTTCAAGCTCATTGAGTTCGTAGTCATCAAAATGATTGATTACAAATTGTAAAGATTTACTCAGTACCAGTGCATGGGTTCTATCTTCAGGAGATAAGTGGATGTTCCGGCTGCTCATGGCGAGTCCATCATCTTCACGTATTATAGGACATGTTATAATTTCAATGGGCAGTTTAAAGTGCGCGAGCATATTTTTAATCATCAATACCTGTTGAAAGTCTTTTTGGCCAAACATGGCAATATCTGGCTCTGTTGCATCAAAGAGTTTTTTAACAATTTGCGTTACGCCCTGATAATGTCCTTTTCTGAAAGCGCCTTCAAGTAGAAATTCTGCTTTACCAAGGTCGATATGCCAATTCTCGTCCTTTCCATCTGGATACATTTCTTCAACATTGGGCATAAATACAGCCTGACATCCGGCTTCATCCAGCATGGCAAGATCATGCTCAATTGGACGCGGATATTTCTCTAAGTCTTTTGGGTCGGTAAATTGTGTAGGATTAACAAATATACTGCAAATGATGATGTCAGCATGCTCTTGCGCCAGCTTGATTAAAGAAATGTGCCCGTTATGAAGGGCTCCCATGGTAGGTACAAGGGCAATTTTCTTCCCTTCTTTTTTTAATGGCGCCAAGTAATCTTTGAGCGCCGATTTGGTTTTAAAAATTTCCAATTTTGGCTTTCTAAATTAAAGGCGTAAAGGTGTAAATTAATCTAAACGAAAGCAAACAAATGCTTGCTATATTGATAAATAGTATTATTATTCTTATCTTTGCAGCTCATTATCTTTTATTTAACTTAATATTTTTTCAAAATATGGAGATGGCAAAAACGAAGCTGCTGATTGTTACACACGAGATGTCGCCTTTCCTCGAGCTTACTAAAATTTCTGAAATTACTCGCCAATTACCTCAAGCTATGCAAGAAAAAGGATTTGAAATCCGCATCTTAATGCCAAAGTTTGGGAACATTAACGAGAGAAGAAATCGTTTACACGAAGTAATACGCTTGTCTGGAATGAACATCATTATTGATGACAATGATAATCCTTTAATTATTA
Organism: Pedobacter sp.; assembly: GCF_965279535.1. Classification (NCBI taxonomy): domain Bacteria; kingdom Pseudomonadati; phylum Bacteroidota; class Sphingobacteriia; order Sphingobacteriales; family Sphingobacteriaceae; genus Pedobacter; species Pedobacter sp. The sequence continues at coordinate 2,595,644 of NZ_OZ257244.1, read as the reverse complement.
AGGTAGCTTCTATCCCGGCCGCACGTATGCAGGTTTATTTTCTGGATAATGAAGAATATTTTCAACGTAAGCAGGTGTTTAGAGATGCAAGCGGGAAATTCTTTGATGATAACGACGAACGCACAATCTTTTTCTGTAAAGGTGCATTAGAAACCGTTAAAAAATTAGGATGGGCTCCGGATATCGTTCACTGCCATGGATGGATGAGTTCTTTGGTTCCGGCCTATATCAAAACTACTTATAAAAACGATCCAACCTTCAAAAATTCAAGAGTTGTTTACTCTGTTTATGAAGATGGTTTCACAGAAAAACTAAATGCTGATTTTGCGAAGAAAGCTGTAATGGCTAACATGACTGAAGAAGATACAAAAGCATTTGTGCCGGCAGATTGTAACAGTATGCATATCGGCGCTGTTACCCATTCAGATGCAGTTGTTTTAGGTGATGAAAATCTGGACAAAGATGTGTTAAAATTTGTTAAAGATTCCAATAAGCCAACATTAGCTTATAACTTAACCGAAAATTTTGAAAACTTCTATACTTTCTATGAAGAAATTTCAAATGACGAATTGGTTTCTGTTGCTTAATTAGGTATTATTAATTTATATATGAAATTTACTAAACAAGACTTATTAACCCTGTTGATAGGTCTTTTTCTTTTTGCATCATGTAAAAATCCCGATGGTGTTGGTTTAGATGTTGATCCGAATACAGCGATTCAAGGCACGCTTGTAGATAATCAAACCATTACGTCTAATACTATTCAGGAGTCGGCTATTGCTGCTACTAATTTACTAACTGCGCATCCACTGGGCTATATAGTAGACCCTGTTTTTGGTAAAACAGAATCTAGCGTAGCTATGACTGTGGTACCACCAAGCACTGCTCCGGATTTTGGCACTACCTCTACTTTAGATTCAGCTATTTTAGTTATGAATCTGGGTAAGCAATTTTATGGTGATACCACTACATCTAAGTATAGCATTGATGTATATCAGTTAACCAATAAGATTGCAAATTATAAAAGCTCTGATGTGCAGGCGCATAATGCCACGTTGTTGGGTAATTTTAATAGTAAGATTTATCCCAATACACCTATAAAGGTATACGATATTGTAACGGGTAAAGCCGATACCTTAAAAACAATGACTGCGCAGATTAGGATCCCGCTTAACAAAGCATTTATTCAGGCCAATATTTTAGGTTTGGCTTCAACGGTAACGGCATCTGCTCCAAAATTTGTAGATGCGTTTAAAGGTTTGTATGCGGAAGTTAATAAAACATCCACTACAGGAACAGGTGGAGTGGCTTTCTTAGATTTTGCAGCATCAAATTCTTATGTACAACTGGTATATAAAAAAGTTAATACCTCTAATGGTATTGATACAATTTCTACTCTTTTCCCTATTGGCAGAACGAATAACGCACTAAGCGTGGTTACGGCTAATATTAAACATGATTATACGGGAACAGCTGTTAAGACCCAGTTGGATAATCCAACAACTCAGTACACAGTAAATTATTTACAAGGATTGGCTGGTGTTAAAACTAAAATATCCTTTCCTAATTTAGCTAACTTTTCAAGTACATACGGGAAAGTAGTTGTAAATCGTGCGGAGTTAGTTATTCCTTTGAGCAATGCGACTTATGCTTATCCTTTTAGCCCTGCGCAACGATTATCGCTTTACAGATGGGATATTGCCGAGCAACCTGCACAACTTCCTGATCACAGTACAGATCCAAGAGCGGCTTCTGGTGCAGCAGGAACAGTTAATGATGCTGTTTTTGGTGGGTATTATGATTCTGTACAAAACAGATATGTATTCATCGTAACCAGTTACATTCAGGATTTGATCGATAAAAAGTTAGTGGATTATGGTACATTTATAGCGCCAACTTCTTTAACCGCATTTGAAATGACACCAACAGGTGCTATGGCGGGAAGATCAGTTATTGGTGCAAATACCAATACCACGAATAAAATGAAATTAAATATCTACTATACCAAGATAAATTAAACGTTTTACTATAATATTTAAGGGGCCTATCAAATTTTGATGGGCTTTTTTTTTAACCAAAATTTTACATAAGCCTTTAAAACAAACGTTTGTTTTGTATATTCGGCCATTAATTTAATTATCTTAAACATGTGTGGAATTGTAGGTTATATCGGTTATAGAGAAGCTTGGCCGATTGTATTAAAAGGTTTGAAAAGACTGGAATACCGTGGCTATGATAGCGCTGGTATAGCGCTAATTAATGAAAGCGGACAACATATTTATAAGAAGGCCGGTAAAGTAGCTGTATTGGAAGAGTTCGCGGCTGATCAGGACAGAACCGGAACAATTGGTATGGGGCATACCAGGTGGGCCACGCATGGGGTGCCATCTGATCGCAATTCCCATCCACATACGTCTAATAACGATAAGCTGGCTATTATCCATAACGGGATTATTGAAAATTATGCTACGCTTAAGGAAGAATTAATGGGACGTGGGCATGAATTTAAAAGTGATACAGATACGGAGGTTTTAATTCATTTAATTGAAGAGATCCAGAATATTGAGCAGATAGATTTGCTCGAAGCCGTTCGTTTGGCTTTGCATGAAGTTAGTGGCGCTTATGCGATTGTGATTATGGACAGGGAAAATCCAGATCGCTTAATTGCTGCAAGAAAAGGTAGCCCAATGGTTATTGGTGTGGGAAAAGGCGAATATTTCATTGCTTCTGATGCTACTCCAATTATCGAGTACACTAAAAATGTAATTTATCTAAAGGACAATGAAATCGCCTTGATTACTAAAAATGATCTTTTAGTAAAGCAGTTGGATAATGTGGTTCAAACACCTTTGATTCAGGAGCTGGAATTGAAACTGGAAATGCTAGAAAAAGGTGGTTATGACCATTTTATGTTGAAGGAGATTTATGAGCAGCCAAGATCAATAAGAGATTGTATGCGTGGACGTATATATCCTGAGGAAGGTAAAGTTCAGCTTGGTGGTATCAAAGAATTTGCTGATAAACTTAAAAATATAGATAGAATTATTATTGTAGCCTGTGGGACTTCCTGGCACGCTGGTCTGGTAGGCGAATACCTGATTGAAGAGTATGCCAGAATTCCTGTTGAGGTAGAATATGCTTCAGAATTTAGGTACAGAAATCCAATTATCACTGAAAAGGATGTCGTTATCGCAATATCCCAATCTGGAGAAACAGCAGATACAATGGCGGCCATAGAAATGGCCAAAGAACGTGGTGCCACCATCTTTGGGATTTGTAATGTTGCTGGTGCTTCTATTCCAAGATTATCTCATGCAGGCGTTTATACCCATGCAGGGCCCGAGATCGGTGTTGCTTCAACTAAAGCCTTTACTGCACAGGTAACAGTGCTTACATTAATGGCATTTTACATGGCTCAGCAACGTGGAGCTATTACTCAATCTAAACTTGTTGAACTCCTAACCGAATTAAATGAAATTCCGGATAAGATACAGGTAGCTCTTGAGTCTAACGAACTGATTAAGGAAGTATCAGAGAAAATCAAAGATTCCAGGAACTGTTTGTTCCTTGGTAGGGGTAGCGGTTTCCCTGTGGCTTTAGAGGGCGCTTTAAAGCTCAAGGAGATATCTTATATACATGCCGAAGGTTATCCTGCCGCGGAGATGAAACATGGCCCTATCGCCTTAATTGACGAGGAAATGCCTGTGGTGTTTATAGCCACTCAAAATTCATCTTATGAAAAGGTAATCAGTAATATTCAGGAAGTAAAAGCAAGAAAAGGAAAAGTAATCGCAATTGTTACTGAAGGAGATGTGGAGGTGAAGAAAATGGCTGATTACTGCATTGAAATCCCAGATGCTAATGAGGCATTTTTACCACTTCTGGCAACTATTCCATTGCAGCTTTTATCTTATCACATCGCAGTAATGAGAGGATGTAATGTTGATCAACCGAGAAATCTGGCTAAATCAGTTACAGTTGAATAAAAACAAAAAGGGCTTCAATTTAAACTGAAGCCCTTTTTGTTGATTTATGTTTTTTAGAATGGAAGATCTCCATTTTCGTCTGATGGTCCGATCGTGAATTCATCCTCTATTTTGGCATCATTTACCGGAGTAGCAATAGGAGTAGAGCTTTGCCCTGGTTCAAAATCACTTTTCCTACCCAGCATTGTAAAATTTTCAGCAACAATTTCGGTCACATATTTTTTTACTTTCTCCTTATCTTCAAAAGATCTGGTTCTTAGTTTTCCTTCAATGTAAACAAGTTTTCCCTTTTGAAGGTATTTTGAAGCTACTTCAGCAAGGCCTCGCCACAAAACAATGTTATGCCATTCGGTCTGTTCTACTCTTTTTCCATCTTTGTTGTAAGTTTCTGATGTGGCTAATGGGAAGCTAGCAACGGTAACACCCCCTTCTAAATGACGTACTTCAGGGTCCTTGCCTAAGTGCCCTACTAAAATAACTTTGTTAATCCCAGACATAAATATTTTTGGTTAGTTGTTTCGTTTTTAAATGGTTACGCCTCGATGATTAGTTATGTCATCTCTTATTATAAAGATATTCCTGAATAAAATCATGAATAACTTTCGGTTGCGGTAACTCATCTAACTTTTCTAAAGAAACCCAATTAAGTTCCTTTTGTTTATTAAAGTTAAATATATAATTTTTTAATGCAAAAAATTGTACGTGTATAATTTGGTGCGTTAAAATGTGTTTTTTAGCGCTGATTAGTGTGAAATTTGTATTCATACCAAACTCATTTTCAATTCTTTTAGGGAATTCCTGATCAAAAATATTTACTGCCTGCTCCGTTTCAATTGATGGAAAATCGTAAAGATGTTGCCAGATATCTCCCGGTTGTCGTTCTCTAACCAATATCTCTTCATCCTTTCTAAGGATAAAATAGTTAATAAACCGATGTTTTTGCTTAATCTTAGCAGTTTTAACAGGCAATTCCTTAACCTTATCATTTTTAAATGCAAAGCAATCCAGATTTAACGGACATACACCGCAATTTGGCGATTTAGGTTTACATTGCACTGCCCCAAACTCCATGATAGCCTGGTTATAGGTGGCAGGATCTGGTAAAAACAGTAGCTCGTTAGCGAGCTTTAAGAATTCTTTTTTTCCTGCAGGAGTATTAATTGGGGTAGCTATTCCAAAGTATCTGGAAAGAACACGGAACACATTGCCATCCACTACAGCACGAGCTTCGTTGGCAGAAAAAGATGAAATTGCTGCGGCCGTGTACTCCCCGATTCCCTTTAATTTTATGAGCTCGTCATGCGAAGTTGGAAACCGACCGGCGAAATCCTGTACTACACTTTGTGCTGTTTTATGCATGTTTCTTCCCCTGGAATAATAGCCTAATCCTTGCCATAATTTCAAAACCTGCACTTCTGAAGCTGCTGCAAAATGAGAAACTGTAGGGAAATTTTCTAAAAATTTATTGAAGTAGGGCATGCCTTGTTCAACCCTGGTTTGCTGTAATATAATCTCTGAAAGCCATATCGTATAAGCGTCAGTAGTATGCCTCCAGGGCAGATCACGCTTGTTTGATTGATACCAATTTATGAGTTCATTTTGGAATGCCATTGCTGCAAATTACGGGGTTATTATCGGTTTAATAAAAAAACTTGCATTTCGGTGATACGACAATAGTGAAAAAAATCATCTTTTATTTTCCTATCTCATTAAAAAGCAATACTTTTGCAACCCCAAAACAGTTATAAATATTAAAACACAATATATATAAACAATAAAATATGACTAAGGCAGATATTATTTCAGAAATATCAACAAAAACCGGAATTGAGAAGGTTGATGTACAGGAAACAGTTGAGGCATTTTTCAAGGTGATTAAAACCAGCATGATTGGCGGCGAAAATGTTTACGTAAGAGGCTTCGGAAGCTTTGTTGTTAAGAAGAGAGCGCAGAAAACTGCAAGAAATATCTCAAAAAACACTGCAATAATTATCCCTGAACACTTTGTACCTAGCTTTAAACCAGCAAAAGTATTCGTAGACAAAGTGAAAAGTAATTCAAAAAAAATCAAAGTAGAAGCTTAATATCTTAAGAAGTGAGTAGTAGCATCAGATCAAAACAAATCATCATTATTGGCGCGATTTTATTGCTGGTAGCTTTTTTATTCACAAGAGATATAAAGGGTTTAGTTAAGCCAACAGAAGAAAATGGCAAAATGCCTGCCTCAGGTCAGGTAGCCGAAGCGCAAGCGCCAAACTCTTCTGCTTCTATCAGCATAGAAACCTCTTCAACTGCTGCAAAAAATGTCATCAATAAGAATTTAGCTGCTGATATTACTGCTTTAGAAGGAAGTTATAAAAATGCTGATGCAACTGAGAAAATTGGATTTGCGAAACAACTGGCTCAGAAATGGGATGATGTAGAGCAAATCACACCTTCTGCGCTTTATTTGGAAGTTGTTGCACAAGGAGAGCCTACCGCTGCAAATTGGTTGGCATCTGGTAACCGTTTCCTGAAAGCGTTCGAAAGTACACAGGATAGTGTTGCGCAACCTGTACTATTACAAAGAGCCAATACATCTTTTAAAAATGTATTAGAGAAAGATCCTTCAAACATTGAAGCGAAAACTGGATTAGGTGTTACGATAGTAAATGGCTTAGGGGCACCAATGCAAGGTATTGCAATGTTGCTGGAGGTTGTTGCTAAAGAACCTAAAAATGTTAAAGCGAATATGAATTTAGGTTTATTCTCCATTAAATCGGGCCAGTTTGATAAAGCAATTCCACGTTTTAATACCGTAATTGAAACCAAACCAAGCCCTGAGGCCTATTTTTACCTGGGTACAGCCCTTGAAAGCTTAGACCGAAATAAAGAAGCGGTAGACGCTTATTTAAAATCGAAAAAATTAGCGGCAAATCCTACTTTATCTTCGTTTATAGATAAAAAGATTGCCGAACTAAAAAATAAAAATTAATAACAGATTAATAAAAACATTTAAAACTTAAAATTATGCCAAGCGGTAAAAAAAGAAAAAGACATAAAATGGCTACGCACAAACGGAAAAAACGTTTAAGAAAAAACAGACATAAGAAAAAATAATTTCTTATTTTGATATAGCTTGTTAAACCTCACAGTTTGTACTGTGAGGTTTATATACTTTTATATGATTTTAAATTATATAATTTTGGCTGCATCAATGTTTTCTTAATTACTATCCATTTGTTTAATAGGCGAAAGCCTTAAATCTGTAGCTGTTGGTAAAAGAATTAATTATCAATTCGACTCCTGCCGGAGTTACCATAGCGTTGATTGAAGACAAACAACTTGTTGAGCTTCATAAAGAACAAATCAATAATAACTACGCTGTAGGCGATATTTATTTAGGCCGCATAAAAAAAATTATGCCCGGTCTGAATGCTGCGTTTGTGGATGTTGGTTATGAGAAAGATGCTTTTTTGCATTATTTTGATTTGGGCCCTCAGGTACAATCTTTAATTAAGCTAACTAAGATCAAGCGTAATGGCTCGGTTACAGGCACGTTATTAGATAATTTGAAACTCGAAGCCGATATTAATAAGGCGGGGAAGATATCTGATGTGCTTACAAAAAATATGCTCGTACCGGTACAAATTGCCAAAGAGCCTATTTCAACCAAGGGGCCGCGTTTAAGTTCCGATCTATCAATTGCCGGCAGGTATGTGGTACTGGTGCCATTCTCCAATACCATATCCATATCTAAAAAGATAAAAAGTAATACCGAGCGTAATCGATTAAAAAAGATTATCGAAAGTATTAAACCTCAAAATTTTGGGGTAATTATCAGAACCGTTTCAGAAGGCAGAGGGGTTGCCGAGATGCAGAAAGATCTATTGGATCTGATTGCCAAATGGGAAAACTTCATCAAGAAACTTCCATCTGCTGAGCCTTCAAAGAGAGTTTGGGGCGAAATGGACAGATCATCTACGTTAATACGTGATATTCTGAATCCTGATTTTACAAACGTTTACGTGAGCACTCCAGAGCTTTACGATGATATTCGTTCTTATGTTCATGATATCTCCCCGGAAATGGAGAAAATTGTGAAACTTTATAAACAGAAAGAACCTATATTTGATCATTTCGGAGTAGAAAAGCAGATTAAAAATGCTTTTGGCAAAACAGTAAACTTACCTGGTGGAGCTTACTTAGTTGTAGAACACACCGAAGCACTTCACGTTATTGACGTGAACAGTGGAAACCGCACAGCCAGTAAAGAAAATCAAGAAGATAACGCTTTACAGGTGAATAAAGAGGCGGCTAAAGAAATTGCCCGACAATTGCGCCTGCGTGATATGGGCGGTATTGTGGTAATCGATTTTATCGATATGCACAAACCAGCTAACCGTAAGATATTATTTGATCATCTTCGGGAATTGATGTTGCTGGACAGAGCTAAGCATACCATTTTGCCTCCAAGCAAATTTGGTTTGGTTCAGATCACCAGACAACGTGTACGTCCGGAAATGAATATTGTTACGGTAGAAAAATGTCCGGCCTGCGACGGGACGGGAGAAATTAAGGCAAGTATTGTTTTAATGGATGATATTGAAAATAACCTCAATTATATTTTAAGAGAGCAAAATGAAAAAGGCATTACACTTTGTGTTCATCCTTACATCGAAGCGTTCATCACAAAAGGTATTTTCAGCCTGCAACGCCGTTGGTTCTTTAAATATGGTCAGTGGGTTAAAGTAAAGGCACAATCATCATATTATTTAACCGAATTTCACTTTATCTCTTCAAAAGATGAAGAAATAAAGTTGTAAATAAGATTTACATTACAAGTTATAAAGGTCTGATTTCACATCAGGCCTTTTTTTGTGGAAGAATATTTCATGGTACGCGGATGTGTAAAAGTTATCTGTTGATTTCGATAACTAAAATCTAACTTCGTAAGTCTTAAAATTTAAATCAATTGGCAAAATCAAAAACAGCATATTTCTGTCAGAGTTGTGGTTATGAATCGGCCAAATGGCTAGGGAAATGTCCATCTTGTGGTCAATGGAATACTTTCGTTGAAGAAGTTGTAGAAAAAAGTACTTCGGCAGTTCCAACCTGGAAAACAGAATCGGGGAGCCGCAGGTTGAGCAAACCGAGTAAGGTCGCGGAAATACAAACTTCAACAGAAACCAGAATATTAACAGGCGATCAGGAATTAGACCGTGTTTTAGGCGGTGGCCTGGTAGAAGGATCCCTGGTGCTGATTGGGGGTGAACCAGGGATTGGTAAGTCTACCCTTATGCTCCAGTTAGCCCTTAATTTAAAGGGGAAGAAACTGCTTTACATTTCTGGCGAAGAGAGCGAACAACAAATCAAGATGCGGGCAGAAAGAATTGTTAAGGAACCATCAGCAGATTGTTACATTTTAACGGAAACCTCTACACAGAATATTTTTAAACAGATAGAGATTTTAGAGCCGGAAATCTTAATCGTAGATTCTATCCAAACGCTTCATTCTTCACATATAGATTCGACACCAGGAAGCGTTTCGCAAGTACGCGAATGTACAGCTGAATTATTGCGTTTTGCGAAGGAGACCGGAACCCCTATTTTCCTGATCGGTCACATTACCAAGGATGGCGCTATTGCAGGGCCCAAGATTTTGGAACATATGGTAGATACCGTTTTGCAGTTTGAAGGCGATAGGCATCATGTTTATCGCATCCTGAGGTCAATAAAGAACCGGTTTGGAGCTGCTGCAGAGCTCGGAATTTATGAAATGCAGGGAAGTGGTTTAAGGGAGGTTTCTAATCCATCAGAAATCTTACTTTCCCAACGTGAAGAAGAGCTTAGCGGAATTGCTATTTCAGCCATGTTAGAAGGCGCCAGACCGATGCTAATTGAAACACAGGCATTGGTTAGCCATGCGGCTTATGGAACACCTCAGCGATCGGCTACAGGCTTTGATACCAAAAGGATGAACATGTTGCTGGCTGTTTTAGAAAAACGTTGTGGTTTTCGCTTAAGTACCCAAGATGTTTTTTTAAATATTGCTGGTGGAATAAGAGTCGAAGATCCCGCTATTGACCTGGCGGTTTTGATTGCTATAATCTCTTCACATGAAGATATCCCGGTATCATCCAAAAATTGTTTTGCAGCTGAGGTCGGTTTGTCAGGAGAAATACGTGCTGTTAATCGAATTGAGCAAAGAATAGCCGAAGCAGATAAATTGGGCTTTGAAACGATCTACATATCTAAATATAACCTTAAAGGACTGGCATTGGATAAATATCAGTTAGAAGTTAAAGCAGTGAGCAAGATTGAGGAGGTTTTTAGTCTAATTTTCGGCTAAATGACAGATTGTTTTGGGGAATAAATTCCCCAAAATTCCACAATATTTCTCCAACATTCCCCGCTTCTCAGAAAATTAATTTTAAAATTATTTTTTTAAAAACATAAACAGTTGAATTACAATTAGTTAAAATGTTTATTGTTGTAGTCTATGCTTTGGAGTAAGATTTGCCTAATGATATATGTTGTACGTCATGGGATGTGATCTATAACAATAGGGATGATTTTCCTCGTTAGCGGTAGCTAGCGAGGATTTTTTTTATTATCTCAATTTATAGGCCTCAAGTTTAGTTCTTTCTCCCAGCGCTTGCACTCGGATTTTTGACTATATACTGAAAACCAAAAAAAGAAACTAATCCTATTGTTATTCCTACAAAAATTAATGCTTTTCCTGTCATGAGTTAAATCTTTAACCTATAAATACCCATTGGCAAAAAAACCAAGGCTCAGGCTAAAACGATTAATTAAGGATTTTGTTTGCCAAAGTTGAGGTTGGCCTTAATGGAGGAAATAAGTAAACTATGGCTGGGGTGAATCTGTGACAGATTAACTTTGTTTGTTCGGGATGTCAATTGGAATGCATTTAAATCACTGATTTCCAATTGACACCTACCTTCTTAATGCGACCTTTCTTTCCCCTCTGGTTTGCATAGATAAAATAGCAGGAAAATGCTAATAAGAATGGTAACTGAACCGGCGATCATATTATACGTCTCTATCATAGTTTGGTTGTTTAGTTAATACAATTTATAACTTGTTTGTTACAGAATCAAGTGCTTAAACAATATTGGAGTGTTTTTTAAGTTTTTTGGTTAGTGTTTTTCAAACTTAACATTAAATTATATCCTCCGTTAAGTCATAAGAAATGTCTCAACTAAGTATCGAAAATTTATCTAAATTTGAATTCAGATTATATAACTGCAAATTCTAAAAGATATTATAATGAAAAGAATAATTTTAACTCTAAGCTTTTGTTTGATAGCTGTTTTTGCTTTTGCACAAGCAGATTACAAGGGCCAACAATTTGGTGATGGGGTAAAACCGGGTAACGTTAAACCGGCAGCTAAAATGGAAGCTACAATGGGTGACCAGAAGCAGATGGATATGAAGATTGAAGGTAAAGTGGTTGAGGTTTGTAAGAAAAAAGGCTGTTGGATGACTTTGGAAATGCCTAATGGTGATCCGATGCGGGTAACTTTCAAAGATTATGCTTTCTTCATGCCTAAAGACATTGTAGGTAAAAATGTAGTTTTAGACGGTGTAGCTAAAAAACAAACCATTTCGGTTGAAACGCTGAGACATTATGCCGAAGATGCCAGGAAATCAGCTGAAGAAGTAGCAAAAATCACAGACCCAAAGAAAGAATTAGCTTTCGAAGCAAAAGGTGTGGTGATTCTGGATAAATAATTTTTTCAATCCCAGATAATTGGAAATTAAGTATTTACTGCTTAAATCATATTGGCAGTGAATAGACAAATGAGAATATAGGCTGCCATGTTTGATAAGTTTATTGATGCCTTGTACTCATAAGTGGATATAAAAAAGAAATCCCGATACATGACGTGTCGGGATTTCTTTTTTAATGGTTAAATCTGATTAAAGAACCCAGTTCCAACCGAATTCGTCAGGAGCTAATCCGTAACGGATGTCGTTAAGTCGCTTAGCAATTCCGTTAGAAATATTTCTGGTAGCAGGATCGGTTAACTTATAAAGTTTACCCTGATATCCAATTTCGCCAATGTGGGTAACTGTTGCAGCTGTACCAGCAGCAAAAGCTTCTGTTAAGCTGCCGTTTTCAATACCTTCAATTACTTCCTTTACAGATACTCGTCTTTCTTCTACTTCTACGCCAGCATCTTTGGCTAATTTGATAATGGTATCTCTTGTAACGCCATCTAATACTGTACTTCTAACAGAAGGAGTAACCAATTTACCATTTATTACAAAAATGAGATTAGCTGTTCCAGCTTCTTCAATAAACTCATGTGTAGATGCATCTGTCCAGATTAGCTGGTCAAAACCTTCTTTTTTTGCTTCTTCGAAAGGATATAAAGAACGGGCATAATTGCCTGCAGTTTTAGCATAACCAACACCACCATCGTCTGCACGGGTATATTCTGTTTCGATTTTAACTTTTAACGCATTACTATAGTAAGGCCCTGTAGGGGTTGTTAGCAGTGCAAATTTATAAGTATCAGAAGCTTTAACGCCTAAATATGGGTCGGTAGCAAACATTACCGGACGGATATAAAGGGCATAATCTTCCTGAGAAGGAACCCATTTTTCATCAGCCTGAATAAGGGCAGCAAGACCTTGCATAAAAATATCTTCTGGTATAGCAGGCATAGACATTCTCGCAGCCGATTTATTAAAACGCTCGAAGTTCTTGTCTGCACGGAAGACACTGATCTTTCCATCAGGTTGACGGTATGCTTTTAAGCCTTCAAAAATAGCCTGGCCATAATGTAAGGCAGAAATAGCTGGGCTCATTAAAATTGGACCGTAAGGTAAGACCTGAAGATTTTTCCATTCGCCGTCTTCGTAGTCGGCAGTAAACATATGATCGGTAAAAACTTTACCGAAGGGTAATTGTGAAAAATCAGTAACTGTCAAACGGGTTTGATCAGCCTTGGTGATTTTTATGTCTAATGTTTCGGTCATACTGTTGAAATTTTGAATGTGTGAATTTTGAATGATTAATAGTGCTTCATTCATTCAGAGCTCACTCATGCTATCATTAAATTATTATAGCGCAAAATTAGCAAAAAAGGCGCTTTTTTTATAGTTTTTTCGAATATTAATCTTTGTTTTTGAGTGTTTTAAGTACACTAAGCACCCAGCCTTTACCCCAGTCTTCCATCTGTTCTTCTGTCCATAAAAAAGGATAGAAAATTCTTTTTTGAAAACGTGGCGGCAAATATTTCTGCCAATTGGTTCCACCCGTGGCGGCAACATCTACCGGATCTTTCTCTAAATACCTTACTGCAGATTTGTAATGTGACAGCGGCCATTCTACATTCACGTATAAATCTAACTTCCGCAATTCTTCAGCTAAAGCAGTAACATCTTCACCTTTGGCCTGTAATTGAAGATAGAGGGAGGAGAAATTTGTTTGTACCCTGTTTTTAGCCAATTGTAGAAACTGATCTGCATATTTCCTGATAAACTGCTTTAAGGTTAGGGTTTGTTTCCCGGAGGCTAATTCTGTTGCACCAAATTTCCAATAAATATGCTCAAATTGCTCTTCTATACCTGCAGTTGCAAGTTCAGCGCGTTTGCTTTTATCTACCAATCGGATAAAGTCAGTTGAGCATATTTCGATCATCCGGTATTGACCAGATTGAAAGCCGCTGGCCGGGAGTAAAGACATTCTGAATTTTAGAAATTGTTCTTTGTCCATTCCATCAACCATTACCTCAAAAGAGGTGGTTAAGGCATTAAAGTAGGCATTGATTCTTTTAACCCTGGTGGTGAAAAAGCTCGCCGTTAATTCTTCATGTTCAGCAATTTGTTTACACTCATGAAGCGTAAGTTTAAAATAAAGCTCCGTAATCTGATGGTACATGATGAATATTTCTTCATCAGGGAATGGAGTTTTAGGATTTTGTAAACTCAGGAGTGTATCCAGGTGGATGTAATCCCAATAGGTTAAAAAATCAGCATAGAGCAAGCCATCAAGGTAGGAGGCCATATCTTGGCCCATAGCCGTGTACTTCTCCTGAAGCTGGTTAAGTTTGTCTTTAATTTCAGGTGTTAGGTTCATTATGTGTTGTTATCGCTACAAAGTTGATAAAGATTTTGGAAGAAATGCTAAAATTTCTACATTTGATTAATGGCGATGGGGTACCGCCAAAACCGCCAGACAGGCTGATGACTCCTACAATTTATCGATAATTGATTAAAAATGCCTGTTAAAAAAATAACTGAGGGTTTTCTGTTGCCTTCTTACCAGTTTCTAAAAATAGAATTCGGAGTACTTTTTTTGAACACCTTAAAATGGTTGCTATTGGCGTCACTGTTAGGAAGTTTAATTGGTTCGGCATCAGCATTCTTTTTAGAGAGTTTAAATTGGGTCACGCAATGGAGGGAAAGTCACCTGTGGATCATCTATTTTTTGCCCATAGCCGGATTGTTAATTGGTTTAACTTATTATTATTACGGAAAAGATGTAGTTAAAGGGAATAATCTGTTGATTGAAGAACTGCAGCGTCCTAAGCAGGTAATTCCATTGGTTATGGCTCCGTTAATTTATGTCGCAACCGTTGTTACCCATCTTTTTGGTGGATCTGCCGGGAGGGAAGGTACTGCGGTACAAATCGGAGGTGCACTCGCCGATCAGTTTACAAAACTGTTTAAATTCAAGCCCAGAGACCGGAAAATCATACTCATTTGTGGGATTAGTGCTGGTTTTGCCTCGGTTTTCGGTACACCGCTTGCAGGTGCTGTATTCGGACTTGAAGTATTTGTAGTTGGAAGTTTGGTTTATAGCGCAATACTTCCTGCATTCATTACTGCAGTAATGGCGCATTATGTATGTTTGGCCTGGGGAGTTGGCCATACGCATTATTCGATAGGGACTGTGCCAGCTTTAAATACCTTAAACATACTTTTTGCTTTGGCTGGTGGAATTGTTTTTGGCTGGGTTGCACGTAGCTTTTCTGCTCTTAACCATAGTTTATCGAATCTATTCTCGAAAATAAAATATCCTCCTTTTAGACCTTTAATTGGCGGGATAATTTTAGTTGCCATAATTTGTTTGATGGGAACGACCAAATATATTGGCCTCGGAATCCCAACAATCTCTGCTTCTTTTACTGAACGCCAAGCCTATTATGTATTTGCAATAAAGCTTATGCTGACAGCATTAACACTTAGCGCCGGATTTAAAGGCGGAGAGGTGACGCCTTTGTTTTTTATAGGCGCCTCGTTAGGAAGTTTTTTAAGCCTATTTATACCTCTACCCTTGGGTTTACTTGCAGGCATGGGCTTTGTTGCTGTATTTGCCGGCGCAGCAAATACACCGTTAGCCTGTATTTTAATGGGCATAGAGTTATTTGGAGCAGAGTCGGGGATATATATAGCATTGGCCTGCGTAACTGCATATCTTTTCTCAGGTCATACCGGAATTTACAGCGCTCAACGTATTGGAAGCCCGAAACATTTACTTTTGAAAAGACGGTAATGATTACCATTGATCATCCCCGATGAAGAAGATGATCAATGGTGATTAGTTTAGTACAATACCCTAAACTTGATAGTCTGCTCAATTTTCTTGAGTGATTTGAACAATTGCTTGTCGTATTCTGCATTGATATCGGTGATGGCATAACCAATCTCAGTATTGGTCATTAAGAACTGACCAACAATGTTAATGTTGTGTTTTGCAAAAACAGTATTGATTTTCGCCATAATTCCTGGAACATTTTTATGGATATGAATCAAACGATGTGACTTATCAATTTTAGGAAGCTGAAGATTCGGGAAATTAGAACTCAGGTAGGTAGCGCCAGTATTCATAAAATCGATCATCCGTTTCGGAACGAAATCAATGTTTCGCGGATTATTTTTCGGGTCATCAAAAACAACGATACCCATTTTGGTGCAAAGATCGGTATCCACTTTGCCCTTGGTATTTCCAAGGTAACCAATGGTTTTTAGTTTAACTGCGGCTTTTAATTGTTCCTTAGTTAGTTTTTCCCCATCTGCTAAAAGGATAACACCTACATCTTTTACGTATTTCTCTTCGAAAGATGTTTTATGCCTGATGGATAAACCATCATTTTTTAATAAGGCAATACTTTTTGGATCTACATCTCCAATTACGAGGGTAAGAATTCTGTTTTTTGGATAAGAAATTGCTCTTGGAAGATTGTTAACATATAGGAACTCATCAAAACTTGGCGTGATGTGGTCTGCTTTTTCGATAATGGTTTGGCGTGCAATATTTTCAGTGAAAGCAAAAAACTTGTTAATTAATCCGCTTTCACGAAGCTGGAAATCTGAATAACCATCTCCAATACCAAAAAGTTCTCCTTCTAGTTTTAAGTGTTGAAGCAGTTTAACTTTACCACCCTCTTCACTTAGGGGATTGGCATGATCGTAGTCAATTATTTTGCCATCTCCTGTGGTTACAAATGTATTGGCGTAGATGTTTTCCTTTTTAATGTGGTATTGGCTTACAACTGGTGTAATAAATTCTTTAAATCCACCTGAAACAATCAATACTTCATCTGCATGTTTTTTGAAGAAAGCAGCATTTCTGGAGAAAGAGGTAGATACTTTCTTTTTAAGGTGCTTAATTAATTGCTTTAAATGTTCTTCATTAGCTTCAAGCAATTTTACCCTTTGAGCTAAACTTTCAGAAAAAGAGAGTTTTCCTTCCATTGCCAGATTGGTATAATCTTCAATTTTCTGGAAAATCAGTTCTTTTTCGGGGTGTTTTTTCAAAGAGATTCGTGCAAGTTCATCAAGAGCCTCCACTTGGGTAAATGTGCTATCGAAATCGATAATGTAATATGCTTTTTGTTTGGGCATTATCTTAGGTGTTGGGTAATATCGGTTATGCTCTGTGCAATAGGTTTAAAACTGATTCCTATTTGCTGAATTATTTTATTATTGTTGTAATAACTTAAAGTTGTACTGCTTTCGGCTGTATCTTTTGTTATTGATGGTTCTTTGCCCGTAAAGATAGAAAAGAATTTTAAAGCCCGCCAGGCCAATCCAAGCATCCAGGGTTTTGCTTCTTTTTCGGGTGCTTTAACGCCGAAACCTTCAGCTATTTCAGTGAAAAGTTGCTTGTAGTGATAGTTTTCGGATGAGATAATATATCGTTCGGCATTTACATCAGAATCCATTAACTGAATCATTGATTTGGCTACATCTGTTACATCTACCAAACCTACAGCGCCATTGGTGAAAAATGGGAAACCGCCTTTAATTAATTTGAATATTGCACCGCTTCCTTCAAAGCCCGCATTTTTACCGATGATTACAGAAGGGTTAACAATTATTCCATTCAATCCTTCAGAAATACCACGCCAAACCTCCATTTCTCCTTCATATTTAGATAATGCATATGCGTGTGCCTTGGCATTATATTCCCAAAGGTCTTTCTCGGTAATTTTTTTTCCTTTTTTTGCCTCGCCTAATGCAGCAATAGAGCTCACATGAAGGAGTTTGCAATTATTCTCCAGACACAGATTAACAATGTTTGACGTGCCATCAATATTAACATGAAAAAGCTTTTTTTTATCCTTCGGATTTAAAGAAACAAAAGCGGCACAATGGTAAACCTGGGTGATGCCAATAAAGCTATCCTCAAGTGTAGCGGGCTCGTTAATATCTCCGGTTATCCATTTAATCAAGAGGTTATCTTGCAGCATGGCCGGGATTTTAGATTTTTCCCTTTTGATGGCGATAACAGTTAATCCTTTGTTGGTTAATTGTTTAATAAGCTCGGAGCCTAAAAATCCCGTTCCGCCTGTTACCAGTATCATTTATATTTTTTTTGAGCTATGTGTGGAAATACGCATTCAAAAATAGATATTTGAGCCGATAGTTTTAAATATATGTCATTAACAGATTTCTTTTCACCCATTAATCCCGAAAGTTTTACCCCCAAACGAGGGTTTTTAACCAGTCAGCTTGGGTTGAGGGCACAAATTTATACCGAAACCTTTCCTGATTTAACGGAAGAAACTTTTGATTTGGCGATTTTCGGGGTACTTGATGGAAGAAGTGCTGTTAATAATGAAGGTTGTGCATTAGGACCTGATTATTTTAGGGAGAAGTTTTACAAATTGAATGAAGGTGCTTTTAGCAGTCGGATTGTCGATCTGGGAAATATTAAGCATGGTGCTACTTTAGCCGATACTTATATTGCAGTGAAGATGGTGGTATCTGAATTGGTAAAGAAAAATATTATTCCTGTTATTATTGGTGGCGGTCAGGATTTGACCTACGCGCAATACATGGGATATGAAGACCTGGAGCAAAAAGTGGATCTGGTGATTGTTGATAATCAATTTGATATCGATGATGATAATGAAGAAGGAATTGCTACGCGCTCTGATTGTTATCTGAATAAGATTTTTTTACATCAGCCAAATTATCTTTTCAATTTTAGCAACATTGGTTACCAAACCTATTTTGTGAATCAGGAAAGCTTAAGCGTAATGGATAAGCTTTACTTTGATGTACACCGATTGGGGGAATTTGCTCAGGATATTACTTTAACAGAACCTATTATTCGAAATGCGAATATGATCAGTTTTGATATGGGTGCTATCCGTTCGGCTGATGCAGCGGGAAATGCGAACACTACACCAAATGGTTTTGATGGGGAAGAAGCTTGCAGACTTGCCCGTTATGCAGGCATGAATGATAAGCTTACTTCGATAGGATTCTATGAATTCAATCCTGCATATGATAACAACGGGCAAACTGCTTTTTTGCTGGCGCAGATGGTTTGGTATTTTATAGATGGGTTTTACTCCCGTAAGAAAGATTTTCCGTTGAGTCCGAAATCTCAATTCATTATTTATAGAACCAGTTTGAAGGACGGGTCAGGTGAGATGACTTTTGTGAAAAGCAAAAAATCAGATCGATGGTGGATGCAGGTTCCGTATCCTTCCGGGCAATCGAAAAATGAGCGGTATCACCTTGTGCCTTGCCGATACGATGATTATCAAACGGCAGTAAATGGAGATATGCCTGATTTGTGGTGGCGGACCTATCAAAAGCTATCATAATTTTACACAGCTAAATGCGTTTTAGGCGTACATATATTTATATTTGAACTTAAACTAACTTTTCCATGAAAAAAATATTATTGTCTGCAATGGCTATATTGCCTTTAGCAGCGCTGGCTCAAAAGCCATTTACCCTTACCGGGGATATTAAAGGTTTGAAAACTGGTGACAAGGTTTATCTTGTTTATCAGGGTGATGGCCAGAATGTTACCGATTCTGCATTGGTTAGCAATGGTGCTTTTGCATTTAAGGGTACTTTGGCAAACCCTGCACAGGGAGGATTATATCTAAATAAAAATCCTTATGTAAAACGTCCGGCACAAGGTGAAAAATTAGATGCATTATCATTTTATGTTGAACCTGGAGCGTTAAAAATTAAGGCAGCAGATTCACTTAAAAATGCGGTGATTACCGGATCGCTGGTTAATGAAGATGCTAAAAAACTGAAAGACCTAACGAAATCTATCAACGATCAAATTGCTGCAATTAATGCTGAGTATGGAAAATTTACTCCAGAACAGAAAAAGGATAAAGCATTAGTTGAGGCTTTGGGTGCAAGGTATGAAAAAGCCGCTTCAGGATTAGGGCCAATCTTTTTGGATTTTGCTAAAAACAACCCTAAATCTTACATCAGTTTATCGGCTGTTAGCCAGTTGACGAATGATCCGGAACAGGCCGCCGCAGTGGAAGCTGCTTTTAACGGACTATCTACTGATTTGAAAGCCACCCCAGCAGGTAAAAAATTAGCGCAATTGTTTGACGCCGGCAGAAAAACTGCTATAGGTGCTTTAGCAATGGATTTTACCCAAAATGATCCCGACGGAAAGCCGGTTAAATTATCAGATTTTAAAGGGAAATATGTACTGGTAGATTTCTGGGCTTCCTGGTGTGGTCCCTGCCGTGGCGAAAACCCAAATGTAGTTACTGCTTACAATAAATTTAAAGATAAAGGTTTTACTGTTTTAGGGGTATCTCTGGATCGTCCCGGACAAAAGGCTGCCTGGTTAAAGGCTATTGCTGATGATAAATTAACCTGGACACACGTTTCGGACTTGAAATTCTGGGATAATGAAGTAGCGAAAATGTATGGTATTAATTCAATTCCTGCTAATTTCTTAATCGATCCGACTGGTAAAATTATTGCCAAAGGGCTTAGAGAGCAAGCTTTGCAAGATAAGTTGCAGGAGTTATTGGGAAGTAAATCTAAATAATAAAATTTCTTTACAAGAAAGCCTCGGTTGTCCATCAACCGAGGCTTTCTTTTTTATATGCAGAAGTTTAATTTAAACTAAATCAAACCCGATATCTTCTCTAAAATACTTACCATCAAAATAGATTCTGCCAGCATCGGCTGTTGCCGATTGTAATGCTGTAAATAAGTCCTTTTGTAAGCTTGTAATTGCAATAACACGACCACCATTGGTTTTTACCACGTCATTTTCTAAAAGCGTTCCGGCATGGAATGTATAAGAATGGCGTAAGTTTTCGATACCTGTTATGGCTTTACCTTTCAAATATTCTCCAGGATAACCACCAGCCACAATCATAACTGTTGCTGCTACATCTTCACTCACCTCTAAATTAACTTGATTGAGTTGTTTTTGTGAAGTTGCAATAAAAAGTTCCACCAGGTCATTTTTAATTCTTGGGATCACGCTTTCAGTTTCCGGGTCTCCCATACGGGCGTTATATTCAATAACATAGGGCTCTTCTCCAACTTTGATTAAGCCGAAGAAGATAAAACCGGTGTAATCAATACCTTCTGATTTTAAGCCATTAACAGTAGGCTTAATAATGCGTTCTTCTATTTTAGCTAAAAACTCTTTGGAGGCAAAAGGAACGGGAGATACAGAACCCATACCACCTGTATTTAAACCGGTGTCTCCCTGGCCAATTCTTTTATAATCTTTGGCTTCAGGTAAGGTAATGTAGTTTTCCCCATCTGTTAATACAAATACTGAAAGCTCAATACCGCTTAAAAATTCTTCGATTACAACAGTAGCTCCTGCGGCACCAAATTTACCTCCTAACATTAATTTTAACTCTTCCTGAGCTTCAATTGTTTCTGTGCATATTAAAACGCCTTTACCAGCAGCCAAACCATCGGCTTTTAAAACTACAGGTAAAGCATGATCTTGCAGGTAAACCAAACCTTCTTCTAAAGTTGCAGGAGTGAAAGACCTTGAAGCAGCAGTAGGAATATTATGGCGTTGCATAAATTGTTTCGAGAAGTCTTTGCTGCCTTCTAAAATTGCGCCTTCTTTCTTCGGACCAATTACCGGAACATGTGCAATCGTGCTATCGTTTAAGAAAAAATCATGAATACCATTTACCAAAGGTTCTTCCGGACCAACAACAACCATGTCAATCTTTTCTGATACCACAATTTTCTTGATGGCATCAAAATCATTAACGTTCACATTAATATTGGTACCGTAAACGCCTGTGCCTCCGTTACCTGGTGCTATAATAAGTTTGTCGCAAAGCGAAGATTGACTGATTTTCCAAGCGAATGTACTTTCTCTGCCGCCTGAACCTAGTAGTAAGATATTCATAGTGGCAAAGATAAATTAAAATGTAAGATGTGGGAGGGAAAATGTGAAAAGTACTTTGAAGAATAATCGTACTGGTTTTAAGCAATTTGACTTTTAAGATCCGGGCACTTAAAAGTCAAATTGTAATTTATTTTGCATTACGTGTCATTTGCTCCAACATATCCCACATTTCTGTAGGGATTGCCTCCAGGCCATTGAATTGTCCGGCTCCTTGCAGCCATTCGCCACCATCGATGCTGATGATTTCTCCATTGATATAACCTGAAAAATCACTTACCAAAAATGCAGCGAGGTTTGCCAGCTCCTGGTGATCGCCAACTCTCTTTAAAGGCACCCTATTTTTGAAATCGAATTTTTTAGCCAGGTCTCCGGGAAGAAGTCTTTCCCAGGCGCCCTTAGTTGGAAAAGGGCCAGGGGCAATTGCATTGGTACGAATACCATATTTACCCCATTCTACTGCAAGTGAACGCGTTAAGGCTAATACACCACCTTTAGCACATGCCGAAGGAACTACATAGGCGGAACCTGTAAAGGCATAAGTAGTAATGATATTAAGCACCGTTCCGGCTTGTTTTTCTTTGATCCAGTGTTTTCCGAAAGCCAGGGTACAATTTACAGTGCCTTTTAAAACAATGTCGATAATGGAAGAGAATGCATTTGCCGATAAGCGCTCTGTAGGCGAAATAAAATTGCCAGCCGCATTATTTAGCAGCACATCAACGCTACCAAAAGTCTCAATTGATTTGGCCAAAACCTGTTCAATCTGCTCCGTATCCCTTACATCACAGGCAACTGCAAGTACTTTTCCTCCGGTTTTTTCCTCCATTTCATCCGCAGTTTTTTGGAGTACTTCTTGTTTTCGACTAGTAATGACCAGGTTGGCGCCTAATTTTAAAAAGTAAATGCCCATGGCTTTACCTAATCCGGTACCTCCACCGGTTATTACAATGGTTTTGCCTTTTAGTGCGTCTTCCCGGAGCATTGGTGAATTATATGCAAGCATGATCTTTATGGTTAAATCGGTTAGTTAATTGTTACAAAGTAATCATTTTGGCGCTTTTCCCTAAATATCCGGTTTATTTTCTTTGCAGGTTAGCTAAGATGGTTTTAAGGATATGGCGGGTTGAAGGAGACCACCACTGCGCAAGCATTTTCTCCAATTCAGCAGATTGATCCTTTTTAGTTGTGGCAATTAGTTCTTCGCGGATATTGAGTTTGCTTTGTGACCAGGTATTGCTTTCCAATTCCATGTACTTCTTAATTTTACGTTCGGCTGCAGTAAGCAGGCTTTCACTTTTCACTAACTCATCTACCAAACCCATTTTCAAAGCTTCTTCCGGGCTAAATAATTTACCGGTTAGCAAGCTTCTGGAAGCTTCAGCCTTACCGATCCAAAATGAATAAAGCTGAAAAATGCTATTGGGTACAATTATACCTACCGGAACTTCGTTTAACCCGATGATGTATTGCCCTTCGGCCATGATGCGGTAATCACAGGCTAATGCCATTACGCAACCACCCGCTGGACTATGCCCGCTAATTGCAGCGATTATCGGCTTTTTGAAAGCAACCATATTGGCTGTAAAGTTTAAAAACAATGTCCAGAATGATTTAGCCTCTTCTTCATTGTAATCATACAACTCTATCAGGTCTAATCCTGCGGAGAAAAACGGAGCGGTTCCGGTTAAGATCACGCCACCCACATTGTCATCTGCAGAAATATTATGGAGCATTTCATCCAGCTCTGTAATCAGCTCACGGTTAAGGGCATTTGATTTTCCTCTGTCTAATGTTATTGTGGCCAGTCTATCCTTAACACTTACTTTAATTGTATTCATTTCAATAATTATTTAACCTCATAAGTATATACTTTTCTTCCAAGATGGCCAAGGGCGTCTATGCCTTCTATTACGATTCTGTAGGTGCCAGGCTCATCAGCATTATAAAAATTAAAGCTGGCTTTACCCGCATTATCAGCTACAACCTGAGGGTTCCAGTAAATGGTTGTTCTTAAATCGGCCCTGCTGCTTGTGGTATTTGCATCATATTTAGGTGCATAAAATTCTCGAGATACCGAAAAACCTTTGGGGTTGTAAGTTAATATTCCTGGTGCATATCTGTCATAACTTCTTCCGCCATCACCACGTTTGGTCGTAATGATAATTACACCACCGCCACCTCTTGATCCATAAATTGCAGTGTTGCCAATGCTTTTTAACAGTTCAATCGACTCTACATCGGTTGGGACCACATTGTCTAAGAAATCTGCTTCCATTTGCATACCATCTACCACAATGGCTACGGGAATATTTTGACTGCGCATCAAATAAGGAATATTGCCCCTGAAAATGACTCCCGGAAGTCTGCCTTGTAAACATTGCGATAAGGTAATGCATGTTGATAACTGATCGGCTGTTAAAACGAAATCAGCTCTCCCTGCTCCATTAAGATTGGAAGAATTTTTCGCCGGATTTTTCTTTTCTGTGATGGTAACTTCTTCCAGTTTGATGGTTTTTTCCAATAATCCCAATCGTGCCATTTCATTAAAATAATTATCACTTTCTTTAATGTATTTCATCAATGTATTGTTCACATTGATTTCAATATCCGCTCCATTTTTGCTTTTGGTAACGATTTGTCCCGGCACTACATCCAAATTAATATCTACAAATTTCCTTTCTGTTTTTGTTCTGGCCTGTACGATGAACTTGGTGCTGTCAGAAAAACTTAAACGATCGAATACAAACCTGCCTTCTGCATTCGTAACCGTATCCAGGATATAAGCTGTACCCTTAGTGGCCATTAACATTACTTTCCCGCCAACTACAGGTTTGCCGCCTTTCATTACGGTACCGCTGATGGTAATAGATTCTTCAGGTTTGTACGTAATATTCGGGCCAATATCGTTGATTACATTTTTCCAGATGAACCTTCTATATCCCTGTGTAAGCATCAAATTATCTAAGTCTTTTTGAGTTTGAATATCATCTTTCAAAAAGTAGTAGTTGGGTTTTTCTACATATCCAACCAAATCTGAGGTAAGCAAAAGTGAGCTGAAAATATTGCTCTCATTGTTTTCGTCCGGAGTAACTTTTGTGGCATTGGTTACCGCAACTGAAAAGCTTCCTAAAACTGGTTTTTGCTGATTATGGGCGTCAAATGTAAATGATGATTTGCCTTTTCTTGCGGTAGAGATTCCGTCGGTTCCGAGGCTAAGGTCTATTGCATCAGCATTATTTTTAATAAAAACCAATCTCTCCGCCACCGGCTGGTTATCAGCTGAAAAAAGCGTAAACTGAACAATTCCGCTGGGAAGATTCTTCTTTACAATGTTAGCTACCAAAACTTGTTTATCCATTTTGGCTTTCGACACATAATAAATATTTCCGCCCTGCTGTGCAACAACCTTAAGTTCGGCGCCATTTACTAAATTTTCTGATGCCATGATTTTCAGTGCTACTTTACCTGTATCGAGGTTGTTGACATTTAAAGCGTATCCACTTTTAGCTGCTAGTGGTAGCTTAAAGTTTTTTTCCGAACCATCTTTAAATTTGACCTTTGCGCTATAACTTTTATCAGCCTGTGCATTGAAAACAAAATTTCCCATGCCCAAAGCATTGGAATTAAAGCTGGTTACTTCATTCCCAGTTTCATCTACTACCGTTCCCTGGATGCTTTCACCCTGACCGGCGGCATTAACAGCTTTTAGCGCTACCTTTTGAGGGAGCTCCTGAATTAATGTGCCACCCTCAGCCATAAACTGAACATCTATATCGTTCGAGGTTGAAGTAATCGGAATAGATTTGATTACCTTTTGTTTGTTTTCCAATGTCAAAGTTGCAATGATTTTTCCTTTTTTATTTTGGAAAGACTGACTGTTTGTAAAGCTGATTAACGCATCGCCTTTCAGATCGGTTTTAGTTTTACCTTTTAATACGCTTCTATAATCAAGTTGCACATCATAACTTACTTCGTTTTCTTTATAAGCAATCCCATTTTTATCTTCAAAATGTATAGTAGCAGTAACCTTTTCAATATTGTTTTCTTTGCTGAAACTGTATTGCGTTTGGGTAAATACTTTATTCGCCCAGCTGTTTCCAACCTTAATGGTTTTATCAAAAAAGAATTCCGTTCCAAAATTGCGCATGTAATTGGTATATGCCCTGATTCTGTAATTTCCTTCAGACAGGGAGTCGGTCAATTTAAAATCTCCCCAGGTAATACCACTCATTAAGGGAAGCTTAAGTTGTTTTTTTAAAGAGTCTTTTTCGTTAATTAACTCTACATACAAGATTTTACTGATGTTTGATGGTCCGGATGTTTTGGTATTGATAACATAAGCCTTAAACCAAATATCGTCGCCTATGGCATAGTAAGGTTTATCTAGGTGGAGATGGACTTTTTCCTGAGCATATTTACTGGTGTATTCATCTAGTTTTTTGATTAGCGTTGTGAAAGGATCATCATCCATTCTAAAGGCCGAAAAACCAATTAAAACAGCGATAACGCTGAGTGCGAGAGTAATTTTGAGTTTCATTTGTGGCTTGGTGTAAATAAAATATGCCTCAAGGTACAAAACCTGAGGCATATTTTTATGAAGTTATCCTGAATTTCGTAGCCTTAGAATTTGTTCTTCCACATCATGCTCTCAACAGGTCTTGTTGTTTTATTATTGTATTTGGCATTGCCCTTGGTGTTATACATGGTTTCTATATTACCTTCAACCACAAAATAAATCAATTGGCCAATTGGCATCCCTGCGTAAATTCTAACAGGTTGGGCTACAGATATTTCTAAGGTCCAGGTGTTACAAAAGCCAACGTCTCCTTTACCAGCAGTAGCGTGAATGTCGATCCCAAGTCTTCCGGTACTGCTTTTCCCTTCTAAAAACGGAACGTGACCATGGGTTTCGGTATACTCAAGGGTTACACCAAGATATAAGGTTCCGGGTTGTAAAACATAACCATCTTTGGGGATTTCAAAATGCTCAATTTCATTGTGTTTCTTTGCATCAAGTACCCTGTCTTTGTAAGTGGCTAAATATTTTCCTAAATGAACATCGTAAGAATTCGTTCCTAAGCTTTCTCTTTTAAATGGCTCAATAATAATTGTGCCCTTATCAATTTCTTCTAAAATCCTTTTATCCGATAATATCATTTTTATGCGTATTTTTGGCCTAAATTATCATTTATTTAAGATAGTTTTGCATGTAAACGCCATTTTTATAAATGCCCATAGTTTATAATAAAAATATTGAAGAGCATACCGTTCTGGCTATCTGGAAAATCACAGAAACCGAGGAAGAGCTGTTGGCCGGATTGCAGCTTAAGCAGCATGAACTCGATATCATTTCATCCCTTAATAATGGAAAAAGATTGCTTCACTGGCTAAGTACGCGGCTCTTGCTTCGAACTATGCTTAACACCAAAGAGTATATAGATTGTCAGTTTGACGAAGATGGGAAACCCTATCTGGTAAATTTCGATTACCACATTTCGCTAAGCCATAGCTATGATTATGCTGCGGTGATGATGAGCAAAACATCTTCTGTTGGTGTGGATATAGAGCTGATTAAGCATAAAATAAAAAGTATAAAACATAAGTTTTTAAGCGATATAGAACTTGCCCAAAAACAAATTGGCGATAATACCGAAGGACTTTATGTAGCCTGGTGTGCTAAAGAAGCCATTTATAAATGGCACGGGAAAAAGGGTCTGGAATTTAAACAACATATTCACATTAAGCCATTTAAGTTAAAAGCCGAAGGCTGTTTAAATGCAATAGTAGAATTACCAACCGGAACCAGAGAGCTCGCTGTGAACTATTTTAAAACGAATGATGGTTACATGTTGGGCTATGTTGTTAGCAATTAATGAAGAAGATGAACAGTAACGAAGATCAAACGCTTTCAGTTGGATGGGTTCCTACTCAGTTTATAGATTGGGGCTTAACAGATTACCAGGAGGCTTGGGACAGACAAGAGGAATTGCTTAACCAAACTGTTGCTTTGAAAACCGAGAACAGGGTTAAAGGAACACATTTGCCTACACCAAATTATCTGATCTTTAATGAGCATCCTCATGTTTACACCTTAGGAAAAAGTGGCCATCCCGAAAATTTATTATTGGATGAGCAAGGTTTAAAGGATAAGCAAGCTACCTACTATAAGATTAATCGTGGTGGTGATATCACCTATCATGGCCCGGGTCAGATTGTGGGCTATCCGATTTTAGACCTGGATAATTTTTTTACTGATATTCATCTTTATTTAAGAACATTAGAAGAAGCAGTAATTTTAACTTTAAAGGATTATGGTATCGAATCAGGCCGTTATCCGGGATATACAGGCGTATGGCTGGATGCCGATAATGATAAAGCCAGAAAGATTTGTGCCATGGGTGTTCGCTGCAGCCGTTGGGTAACCATGCATGGTTTCGCTTTTAATGTGAATGTAGATTTAGACTACTTTAAAAATATTGTTCCCTGTGGTATTGATGATAAAGCCGTAACCTCATTGGCAAAGGAGCTAGGCCATAGCCTGGATATGGAAGAAGTTAAGGAAAAGTTGAAAAATCACATTGCTCAGCTCTTTAAAATGGATCTTCAAGGCTAAGAATTTCGTAAATCAGAGATGAAATTACTGATTTGTCTCTTATTTTC
This sequence comes from Pedobacter sp., assembly GCF_965279535.1. Classification (NCBI taxonomy): domain Bacteria; kingdom Pseudomonadati; phylum Bacteroidota; class Sphingobacteriia; order Sphingobacteriales; family Sphingobacteriaceae; genus Pedobacter; species Pedobacter sp. The sequence goes on along the minus strand of NZ_OZ257244.1, from coordinate 2,567,363 downwards.
TCTATTAACCTCTTATTGTACGAAACCTAACGATATGCTGACTAATCCTCTTTCAGAAAAAAATACAAATTCTGTTGTTTATAAATTGAACCAAACTTATCTTGCTTTAGGCGATTCGTATACCATAGGTGAAGCAGTGCCGCAATCAGCATCTTTTCCCTATCAATTGCAGGCATTATTAAAAGAACAAGGTTTAGATGTATCTGCTCCGAAAATTATCGCAACCACTGGTTGGACAACCAATGAGCTTCAAGATGCCATTAACCATACAGAAATAACACCCAGCTATGATTTTATAACCTTGCTTATTGGGGTAAATAATCAATATAGGGGCTATCCTTTGGAGCAGTATAAAAAGGAATTCTTTGCACTCCTTAATCAGGCCATCGCTTTTGCCAAAGGAGATAAGAATCGGGTTTTCGTTGTTTCTATTCCAGATTGGGGTGTAACACCGTTTGGGCAGGAAAAAGGGCAAAGTACAGAAACAATAGCCCATGAAATTGATCTCTTCAATGCTGCAAATAAAGAGATTTCAGATCTGGCTGGCGTAAGCTATACGGATATTACTCCCGCTTCCAGAAATGCAGGTCTCGACCCGGGCTTAGTGGCTTCTGATGGATTGCATCCGAGCGATAAAATGTATGCTGAATGGGCAGCTGCTTTGTTACCGAAGGTTCTGGCCAGGTTGAAGTAATTTGTAATCAAGCATTTGATTATCTGTTTTATTTTTCTAATTTTAGTTATAATCATTTAAATTAAACTAATTCTATGGAAAACTCAGATTACTATGAATCAGCCGGCGGTGGCTTCTTTGCCGCATTTTTAGGAGCGTATTTTGTTTTTATTCTTATCATTTGGGTGCTTATGGTAGCTTCCATGTGGAAAGTATTTGAAAAGGCGGGCAAACCAGGTTGGGCCGCTATCATTCCCATTTACAACACCATAATTATGCTTGAAATTGTTGGAAAACCAATGATATGGATTCTGTGGCTGCTTTTGCCTTGTAGCAATATTGTGTTTGGGATCTGGTTAACGAATTTAATCAGTAAAAGCTTTGGTAAAACTGAAGGGTTCACGGTAGGGTTAATCTTGCTATCCTTTATTTTTTGGCCAATCTTAGGATTTGGACCTGCGAAATATCTGGGCCCATCAGCTGCAGAAGCTCAAAATGGATTTGGTAATAATCCTTTTAATCATCCAAATAACCCGTTTAACAACCCTAATACACCAAATGACACGCCTCCGCCTGTTGTTTAATAGATGTTAATGATATTTTCAAACGTATTTTGCAGCTTAATCAATGTTTTTGATTGGCTGCAAAATCATTTAATACCCTGCCCTTTTAAGGCTTTAACCGGATTTGATTGCCCAGGATGTGGTTTTCAAAGGTCGTTTATTGCCCTTATACAGGGTGATTTTGGCAAAAGCTGGAATCTATACCCAGCACTAATCCCATTATTAATCTTGTTTGTTTTCGCAGGAGTTACGCATAGGTTTAACTTCAAAAAACAGCCGCTTATTTTTAGGATTCTGGTTTTATTGGTGGGGAATTTTATATTGCTCAGCTATTTTTTAAAAATGTTTACCCACATTCATCTGTAGCATTTAATCCAGCCTTGCAGTTAGGTGATTGTAGTCATTAACAATAGTTTCCAGGAATTTTAACTCATTCATCCCCTCCGGGATAACAATCTGCAAATGGTTTGATAGCTTTGTTGCCATCTGATAAATCAAGGTATGATTCCCTGTTTTATAATAAGTTGAAACTACTTCATGTACCAATTCTAAATCTCTGTCTGTTAAATGATGAACAGTATCGAAAACAGGGGTATATGCTTCAACAGGAGGGTGAAAAGCAATTTGGTTAAAGGCTGTGGGTGGCTCCGTTTTAATTAAGGTTGTGCCTGCAACCAGATCTCCGATCCGTTGTTTATTCTCGGTTACTGCCACACAGATTAATCCACCTACCCATGAGGTTAGGGTGAAGTCAACAATCCTGAAAACCCAACGCATAAAATATTGTCCTAAACTTGCCTGGCTACCATCAAGACTGATTACCCTAATCTTCAGTAATCGCTTTCCAATACTCTGGCCATTCATAAATATCTCGCAAATGAGGTCGTAGAAAACGAATCCTGCACCATAAATGATCAGGAGTACGATTAGTGTTGTGCCTCCAGAATTTAAAAAGCCTGTTAAGTTAAAAAAGAACAGAAAAACAAGGAATACGACTACAAATAAGCCAAAATCTATTAATCTTGCGGCAACTCTTTCGCCTAATCCGGCAACAGCATAATCAATATCAACATGCTGGCTTGTACTTACTTTAATCGTTTCCATGGTTAATCAAATATATCATATGCTTTTTTAATTTTTATTGACGAATAGAAATTTTGTTTCTATTTTAACAGAAATTTAAGCCGGACTGGATTGTTAATATGAGAGAAGCGTTGTTTGTAAAGCAAAATTCTGAAAAATGGAAAGGCTATGAAATTTTGCAGACCAATAATCCGGATGAATTAGCGCAACGTTTCATTGATATTACCAATGACTTGGCCTATGCTAAAACTTTCTATCCTAAATCCAAAACCACCGCTTATTTAAACGGAATAGCCTCAACACTTCACCAGGCCATTTACAAAAATAAAAAGGAAGACAAAGGACGGTTTTTACGCTTCTGGAAGTATGAGCTTCCCATTAAATTTTATGAGTATCGGAAGCAACTTTTATACTCCCTTCTGTTTTTTGTGATCTCTACAGCAATAGGAGTACTGTCGGCAAAGTATGATGATTCTTTTCTTCGCATGTTTTTTGGAGATGCCTATGTAAACATGACCAATGAAAATATTGCAAAAGGCGATCCTTTCGGTGTTTATAAACAACAGACCGAACTTATGATGTTTCTTCAAATCGCTTCTAATAACGTTTGGGTAATGCTCCTTATGATTATTAGCGGGATATTTGTTTCTATTGGGCCCGTTTTCTTTCTGTTAAGAACAGGGATTATGATTGGAGCATTCGAATATTTCTTTTTCAGTAAAGGTTTGGGAACACAATCTATTTTGGTGATCTGGATTCATGGCACTCTGGAAATTGCCTCTGCGGTTATTGCAGGTGGTGCCGGACTGGTACTGGGTAATGGCATCCTGTTTCCTAAAACCTATACCCGCTTTGAAGCATTTAAAAGCAATGCGAAGTCTGCTTCAAAAATAGCGCTGGGCATCATTCCCATAATATTACTTGCCGCCTTTTTCGAAAGTTTTGTAACCAGGCATACCGAAATGCCCTTATGGCTGAGCATTATTATTCTTGCCGGATCATTGTTTTTTATAATCTGGTATGTAATCATATACCCTAATCTATTAATTAAACGCACTCAATCTACAGCTAATGGCGCAACAAGTTGAATTTAAAAAAGTACGCGATTTTGGAGAAGTTATCGGTGATACCTTTCTCTTTATTAAACAAAATTTTAAGCCCCTGTTAAAAACCTTTGTCTACTTTTGTGGTTTTTTCATGCTTGCAGGACTCATCACTGCCATTATGGTTCAGCTAAATTTGTTTCGCGAAACCGGCGCAACGAAAATAGCTCCTATTTACACCAATAATTCTGCTCGCATCAGTGACTTTGTAGGCCAATATCTATTGCTGATCATATTTGTCATGCTCTTTTACAATGCTATATATGTAAGCATATTAAGTTATATTACATTATACATCGAAAAGGGAAATATTGCACCAAGTATTCAGGAGGTTTGGGGTTATTACAAGTATTACTTTTTTAGAGTGTTAGGAAGTTCTATTGTTGCGGGTCTTTTTATGGGTATCTGCTTTATTTGTTGTATCATACCCGGTATATATGTCTTTCCGGCTATGTCATTATTTTATCCTGTTATAATCATGGAAAACAGCAGCTTGGGGCATTCTTTTGATCGTTCTTTCAAGTTGGTAAAAAATGAATGGTGGATAACGGCAGCAATTTTACTTGTAGTTTGGATCATTACTTATTTTATGTCTATGGTTATTCAAATGCCGGCTGCCATTATAATGATGATTAGTGCATTTACGCATACAGAACAACCAATTAGCGATGCTTATATTATTTTAAGTGCTTGTGGTCAGTATCTATCTTATATCTTTTTTATTATTCCAATCATAGCTTCTGCGCTAATTTACTTTAATCTGGTAGAACGAAAGGAAAGTGTAGGGTTAATGAGCAGAATAGAAAACTTAGGTGCAGATGCCGCAGAAACTCATCATCCAGAAGAAGAATATTAACATGCGTTTGAAGTTCCTCTTTATGGTGTTGATTAACCTGGTTATTATAACCGGGCTTTGCTATGGCCAAAAACAACAACCCAAAAAGAGTTCTTCAATTGTAAAAAATGACACCAGTAAGGTAGATGTCAGGAAAATAGATAGCGCTGCGGTAAAAAGTTACAGTAAACAAAAAGATTTCATTTATGACGATGTTCCTCCTGATAGTTTGAGCCTTTGGGATAGATTTTGGAATTGGTTGTGGAACTTAATAGGAAATGCCTTTAATGGCAAATTAAGTGGAACCCTCATTAAATATATACTAATTGGTTTGGTGGTGGCCATTGTAGTATTCCTCATCATTAAACTCGCTGGTCTCGATTATAAGGTGCTTGCAGGCAAATCAAAATCGTTGGATATACCCTTTGAAGAAACACTGGATAATATTCATGAGATTGACTTTGATGAGCAATTGGCGCAGGCTTTACAAAACAATAACTATCGGTTGGCAGTTAGGTTGCTGTATTTAAAAACCTTAAAGCACCTGAGTGATCAAAAGATGATTAATTGGTTGCCGGAGAAAACGAACCAGACTTACGTAAACGAAATCCATAATGTAGAAAAAAAACAGGTTTTCGCTAATTTAACCCTGCAGTTTGAATATATCTGGTACGGCGATTTTTCTATTGACAAAAATGAGTTCGAATCCATAAATCAATCCTTCAAACAGTTTAATTCTTCGAAGGCATGACAGGGTTTAAAAAATATTTGATAATAAGTGGAGTATTGTTATTGCTGTATCTGGTTGCGCAATATTATAAGCCGAAACCTACAAATTGGTCGCCAAGCTATTTAATGGAAGATAAAATTCCCTATGGTACCTATATTTTACATCAACGTATTACAGATATTTTTCCCGGTGTTGAGCTGAAAAAGTCTGGCCAGCCCATTTATAATACAGTAAAGGGAAATATTGCAGCTGGCGCGAGTAATTATCTGATTATTGCTTCTTCCGTTAAGGCTGATAAACTGGATTGCAAAGAATTGTTCAGGTTTATTGAAAATGGTAATCATGTATTCATTGCGGCTTTCAGGATACAGGGATTGCAAGACACTTTGAAGCTTAAGATATCGGCAGGTTTTAAGATTAATGCTCAAAAGAAAACTTCAGTTAATTTTCAAAATCCTTTATTGCGAATTCCCAGGGGTTATTATTTTGATAAAGGAACAAGCCAGCAATATTTTGCTGAAATTGATACTGCCAAAGCAATAGTTCTGGGAACAAATGAGGAGGGGAAAGCCAATTTTATTCAATATAAAATGGGTAAAGGAGCCTTGTTTATAACGCCTAATCCCCAGTTGTTTACCAATTATAGTTTGCTCAAACCCAGCGGATCGGACTATGCTGCTAAAGCACTTTCTTATCTCCCAGCAAGCAAAAAATTAATCTGGGACGAACATTTTACCCGCCCTTCAACGGTGGATACCTCTCCGCTCAGACTTCTTTTTAAGCACGACCAGTTAAGGTGGGCGTACCTGATCTCGCTTTTGAGTTTAGTTACTTTCGTATTGTTTGAAATTAAAAGGAGACAAAGGATTATTCCAATTATATCGCGCCCCGGTAATACATCGGTAGAATTTGTAAAAACAGTTGGCCGGGTTTATTATCAGCAACGTGATAATCAGGATCTTGGGCAGAAGAAAATCCAATACTTATTAGCATACATTCGCAATAAATATCGCATAAGGACTGTTAAGCTCGATAACGAATTTAGTGAAAACTTAATCCATTTATCAGGGGCCACCCCGGAAACGGTTAACCAACTTTGCATTGCCATCAATAAATTACAGTATTTAACTGCATTGACTGATGATGATTTAATTGAGCTTAACCAAATAATAGAACAATTTTATAAAGAAGACCAATAGATATGGAACAGGAAATGTTTAACCAACGTACTGATTTAAGTCAGTTGAATGCTGCTGTAGAACAGATTAAGGCTGCCTTGGGAAAAGTGATTGTTGGGCAAAAAGATACCATTGATTTATTGATTGCCGGCCTTTTGGCAGATGGACACCTCTTATTGGAAGGTGTGCCGGGCGTAGCCAAAACATTATCAGCAAAGTTGATAGCCAGGTGTATTTCGGCAACATTTTCCCGAATTCAATTTACACCAGATTTAATGCCCTCAGACGTGCTGGGAACAGCAGTATTCAGTCCGAAAACGGCTGAGTTTCAATTTAGACAAGGGCCAATTTTTGGTAACATTATTTTAGTGGATGAGATTAACCGGGCTCCTGCAAAAACCCAATCAGCACTTTTTGAAGCGATGGAAGAACGGCAGATTACCGTAGACGGACATGCCTACCATCTGGAAGAACCATTTATGGTATTGGCAACTCAAAATCCAATTGAGCAGGAGGGAACTTATCGCTTACCTGAAGCGCAGTTAGATCGTTTTCTGTTTAAAATTGACGTCAAATACCCTACACTAGAAGAGGAAATACAGATTTTAAGCAATCAGCACCAGCAACGATCTGAAGACCAGCTTCAGGAAATTGAAACCGTATTAAGTGTTGAACAAATTAAAGCACTGCGGGCAACCATTAAAGCTTTATTTGTAGAGCCTAAGCTTTTAGCTTATGCTGCCCAAATTGTATACGAAACCAGGAATAATAAGTCGTTATACTTAGGCGCATCACCGAGGGCTTCTCTTGCTATTATTAATGGGGCTAAAGCAATAGCCGCTATGGCGGGAAGGGATTTTGTAACGCCTGATGACATCATTAAGGTAGCTACACCTGTTTTAGTTCATAGAATAATGTTAAGCCCTGAAAAGGAAATGGAAGGATTAACACCATCAGATATCATTACCCAGATCATTAAAAAAATTGAAGTGCCAAGATAAGACATGAAAGCTTTTCTAAGAAAATACTATACAGATTTGTTTTTAAACAGGCGCTTGTTTATTGGCCTTGGCGTATGCGTTACCCTGTTTGTGTTTTCTTTTTTTCTATCCTTCCTGACTGACCTTCCTTATTTCGTTTTTGGTATGTTGATCATTCTGGTCTTTGTCGATTTACTTTTGCTGTACAGAAGCGAAAAAGCTGTTTTTTTACGTAGGGACATTCCCGAGCGTTTAAGCAATGGAGATGATAATGATATTAAGATCTATCTCGAAAATTTTTATTCTTTTAAGGTAAAGATCGGAATCATTGATGAAATACCTGTTCAGTTTCAAAAAAGAGATTTGTGGTTTTCTACCGAATTGGCAGTTCGTGAAAATAAAACCATCACCTATCAACTATACCCAACAAGGCGCGGCGAATATGAATTTGGTCAGACCAGGTTGTATGTTCAGTCTCCACTCGGATTATTAAGCAGAAGGTTTAATTTCGGAATCAATAAGACTGTTCCGGTTTATCCTTCCTTTCTCAAATTAAGACAGTATTCGCTGCTGGCGGTATCGAATCGTTTAACAGAGATTGGTCTTAAAAAAATACGGAGGGTGGGGCATAGCATGGAGTTTGATCAGGTGAAGAATTATGTTGCCGGCGATGACTATCGAACTGTTAACTGGAAAGCCACCGCCAGAAAAGGTGATTTAATGGTAAATGCTTACACAGACGAAAAAGCACAGCACATTTATTGTGTAATTGATAAATCCAGAGCAATGAAAATGCCTTTTGAAGGATTATCTTTACTGGATTATGCCATAAATGCCAGTTTAATATTGAGCAGCGTAGCCTTAGTAAAAGAAGACAAGGCTGGGTTAATTACCATCGCAGAGAAGACAGGAAGTATTATACCTGCAGATAGGAAGCCAACGCAGTTGAACCGCATCATGGAGGTGTTGTATAAGGAAAAGACAAGGTACCTGGAAAGTGATATGGAGGCCTTGTACATCAGCATACGGGCAACTTTGAAACAACGCAGTCTGGTTGTATTCTTCAGCAATTTCGAGAGCATGTCTGCCCTGGAGCGGCAATTACCTTTTTTAAAAAGAATTGCTAAATTTCATTTGTTGTTGGTCGTATTTTTCGAAAACACTACCTTGAAATCCTTAAGCCAGGAACCCGCAAAAGATATTGAAGGCATCTACATTAAGACTATTGCCGAAAAATTCGCCTACGAAAAGAAACTGATGGTTAAGGAACTCACTAAGCATGGTATTTTAAGCCTGCTCACTGCTCCTCAAAACTTAACTGTTAATGTGGTTAACGAGTATCTGGCGCTTAAGGCAAGACAACGAATTTAATCTAAAGTCATTAATCGGCTTTTTGAAATCTCAATTCCGAACTCAAAACCCCAACTAACTTATTCTTCTTCCCTGAAATAAACTTTGTAAAAATTCATCGATTTATCATCGTCATAGCCTTTCTCAATCAGTTCTTTATTACCATGAATATAGATATGGAAATTTTTATCCAGTTTTAAAACGCTTTTATACACACGCGCCTGCTTTTTAACAGCAGCTTCTGCAATTTCAAAGGTATCAGCAATTGGGCTATCAAATTCTTGTTCGTAGCTCTTTTTAAAGTTTTTAAAAGATTCTATACCTTCATCATTTCCGATTACTTCTTGCCCGAACTCTTCTATGTCGAATGTCTCTTTCTCTTTGAAATATTTCATCGAACGGTTTAAAAGATCGATTTTATCGGCTTTGCTGATCTCATATTCGTCATCAAGTTTTTGGGTTACAAAATTTTTATAAACGCCCAGAACATTGTTGGTTTGGTTGTAGCTATCGTTCCGTATACGAAGTTTTAAGAACTCATCCTTCCAGTATACAGCAGATTCGTTACTGCTTTTAGCTTGATCGATCACCACAACCTTATAGCCTTCTTCAACATTGGTGTTAAAAATCAAGCAGCCTTTATCGAGTTTATTGATGCTAATGGCTTCCTGTTCATAACTCATCCCAAAACCATCCTGTTCTGGATAAACCTTCAGGTAGGTATCTTTATTTTCAGATTTAAAAATGCCGATCACATCCAATTGTTCGCCTTCAATCTGCACTTTTTCAAAATAGGCTACATATAACTCACCCGATTTGATTTTAGGGTGGTTAGCCACTTCGTACAAATGCTTGGCAAGCTGTTGAGAATCCTCATGAAACAAAGCATTGTTCTCAAAAATTTCATGAACAAAGTGATAAACTTCATTGAGGTTCAGATTATCGTTGGGGTGATAAAGGTGATAAACCTCATTCACTTTTTCGAAGGGCTTAAGGAAATATTGCATCAATAAGTTACCTAATAACTCATCCTCAATTTTTAGAGGTGCATCACTTAATTTGTAATATTCTTCTACTAATTTATTACCGGTATGGTGGATAGAAAGATGCTTTAGCGAGGCTTCGAAAAATGATATCATGGCGGCAAAAGTAGTAAAAAAGCTTGGGCAATGATGGTATTGATTTTAAACAAAAAAGGCATCCCAAATTTTCAGGATGCCTTGATATATATTGTTGTTGGCTATTATTTCCAGCCACCGCCCAAAGCGCGGTACAGGTTAACCACCGATTGAAGTTTTTGTAATTTATCGTTTATCCCGCTCAATTGAGCAGTTAGCAAACTTTGCTCAGAAGTTAAAACGTCGGTATAATTGGTTGCCGAACTATAGCGCAGTAACTCCTTGGTAAAATCTACAGCTTTAGTTAATGAGGCGATTTGCTTCGCTCTGGCTTCTTCTTTTTCTACTGCAGTTTGATAAGCATACAGTGCATTAGAAACTTCCTGCCCACCAGTTAATAAGGTTTGCTGGAAAGTATAAAAAGCTTGTTGCTGTTGCGCCTGAGCCGTTTTTAGTCGCGCTTTATTTTGGCCTTTAGCAAAAATTGGTTGCGTAATGCCACCTACTAAATTGTAAAAAATAGAGTTATCGAAGAAGTTTTTCAACTGTAGGCTCGATAAACCTCCGGATGCTGTTAGAGTTAAAGCCGGATAGAAGTAAGTTTTAGCTACATTGGTGTTCTCAAATGCTGACCTGAAACCATACTCTGCAGCAATTACATCCGGACGGTTCTGCAACAATTGAGCTGAAATTCCGGTTTGCAAATTAGCATAAGGAACCTGCTGATCAATAGTGCTGCGGTTGATTGTACCCGGAGCTTTTGCTAAAACTACACTCAATGCATTTTCTGCCTCTTTAATGCTTCGTTTTAAATCGGGCAAGCTTACTTCTGCAGCATATAAATTAGCCTCACTTTGTACTACTGCCGCTCCGTTCACTACCGCACCTTCTTTTAAGGCTTTTACTGTTTCTACATCTTTGCGGCGAATTTTGATTGTTTCCATCGTAATGGCTAATTGCTTATCCAGGGCCAGAAGTGTATAATAACTATTGGCAATGGTGGCAATAAGTTGCGTTTGCACAGCTCTTTTTGCAGCATCGCTTTGAATTAAGGTTGCATATGCTGCGCGCTTGGCACTGCTTAGTTTGCCCCAAATATCGGCTTCCCAGGCCGTGCTTAACTGCGCCCTGTAAGTTTGCGTTTCCAGGTTAATGTTAATGCCTGCCGGAAAATTCAATGCTGCGGCAGATTGTTTAGCATCAGTAACAGAAAGATCTCCCTGTAAGCTTGGTAAAAATGCTGCACGGCTCTGTTGAAGCGTAGCTTCAGAGATTTTAATGCGCTCAATGGCTTGCTTCAAATCAAGATTTTGATTAATTCCTTCCTGGATCAACGATTGAAGCGTTGTGTCTGAAAAAAGACTTTTCCAGGGAATATCAGCCATTGTAGCTGTATCAGTTGTATTGTTATCTCGGTAAAGACCTTCGCTGGTTACCTGTGGGCGGGTGTATTTTTGAGTTACACATGCACTTAAGCTCAGGATTGTAAAACCGATTAAAAATGAATGCTTATATCTGAATTTCATGTTTCTTAATATTAATGTTCGCGATTAACAGCTAACTCATACTCTTCTTCTGTTTGCTCACGTGTAATGCCCTCCTCAAAAGGAGATTTATTGCTCACTTTTTCTTGTAAGGTTTGGAAAATGATGAACAATGCCGGGATTACAAATACACCGAAGATGGTACCAATCAGCATTCCTCCAACAGCACCGGTACCAATGGATTTATTTCCGGCTGCACCTACACCTGAAGATAGCATCAAAGGTAATAGTCCAAGGATAAATGCAAATGAAGTCATCAAAATCGGACGAAGACGAGCTGTGGCACCATCAATAGCTGAGTTCACAATGCTCATTCCTTTCTTCCGCCTGTCTACGGCATACTCAACAATTAGAATTGCATTTTTGGCTAACAATCCAACCAGCATAATCAATGTAATCTGAGTATAGATATTGTTATCAATGCCGAATATCTTGTCGAAAACGAATACGCCTGCCAAACCTACCGGTAATGAAATTAATACCGCTAAAGGCAGAATGTAACTCTCATATTGTGCTGCCAGTAAAAAATAAACAAAGATTACGCAGAGTAAGAAGATAAAAATGGTTTGGCTGCCACTGCTCATTTCCTCACGTGATAAACCTGAAAATTCATAACCATATCCCGCAGGTAAATGCTTCGCTGCTTCTTCCTGAACGGCGGCCAGTGCGTCGCCAGAACTAAAGCCTGGGTTCGGACTACCTGTTACTGAAATTGAAGTAAATAGGTTAAAGCGCGAAATGGCTTGCGGACCGTAAACTTTTGTTAAGGTAATAAATTCAGATACCGGAGCCATGCTGCCCGATGTAGTTCTTACGTAAATGCTGGTCAAGCTTTGCTGATTTGCACGATATTGTGCATCTGCCTGATACATTACCCTGAACTGCTTACCGAATTTGTTAAAGTTCGACGCATAAACCCCACCGTAATAGCCTTGCAAAACACCCAAAACATCATTTACTGTTAATCCAGCCTGTTTTACTTTGGCCACATTAACTTCAATTTGATATTGAGGGAAATTTGGATTGAATGAAGTTGAAGCATACTGAATTTCCGGACGCTTACTCAAAGCGGCTAAGAATCCATTACCAATTTCATTAAACTTTTTGATATCGCCACCCGTTTTATCCTGAAGTTGAAATTCAAAGCCTCCACTGGTACCAAATCCCTGGATGGTTGGTGGAGCAAAGAATATAATTCTCGCGCCTTTAATGCTGGCAGTTTTCGCAAATAATTCTCCGATAATCGCTTTAACATCCCGTTTTCTTTCATTCCATGGCGTTAAACGACCTATAACCATACCATATGAACTTCCCGAACCACTAATCATACTCCTACCTACCACACGAAGAACATATTTAATTTCTGGAACCGTTTTGGCAACACTGTCGATTTTCGAAATAATTAAATTGGTTTCTTCTTGTGATGTTCCGGCAGGCAATGAAATATCAGACATGATGGTTCCTAAATCCTCGTTCGGTACGAAGCCTTTAGGGGTAGTATTCATGGTCCATATTAAAGCCACGGTAAAGAAGGCAATAATTAAGCCCACCACCCATTTGGCTCTGGATAAGAAACTAACTGATTTTTTATATTTTGCTGTTACAGCATCAAAAGATGTGTTAAACGCATCATAAAAGCGGTGTAAGAAATTTTTAGATTTCTCATGATCCTCTTTATGGGGTTTTAGGAAAAGTGCACAAAGTGCCGGGCTCAGCGTTAAGGCATTAATCGCCGAAAGGATAATAGAGATGGCAAGTGTTAAACCAAACTGTTTATAAAATACACCAGAAGATCCCTGAATAAAACTTACCGGAATAAATACAGCAGCCATAACCAATGTGATGGAAATAATGGCACCGCTGATATCATCCATTGCATCAATTGTTGCTTTTTTGGCATCCTTGTAGCCCGCATCTAACTTGGCATGTACGGCCTCTACAACCACAATTGCATCATCCACAACAATACCAATGGCCAGTACCAATGCGAATAACGTAAGTAGGTTTATGGTAAAACCGAACAAACTTAAGAAGAAAAATGTACCGATAATGGCCACGGGAACACTGATCGCCGGGATCAACGTGGAACGGAAATCCTGTAAAAAGATAAATACCACCAGGAATACCAGGATAAAGGCTTCAACTAATGTATGGATTACCTTCTCGATAGAAGCATCAAGAAAATCGTTAACGTTTACCAGGGTAGTATAATGAACCCCTTTAGGGAAAGATTTTTGAGCTTCATCTAATGTTTTAATGGAGTTTTCAATAACTTCTTTTGCATTCGATCCTGCAGTTTGATTGATGGCAATACCCAAGGCAGGCTTACCATTAAATTTCACGGAACTGGCATAACTCTGGGCACCGAGTTCAATTCTGGCCACATCTTTCAAACGCAATACCTGTCCGTTTGCATCAGCTTTAATAATGATATTACTAAATGCAGCTTCGTCCTTTAACCTTCCGGTATATTTTAAAGTATATTGAAATGCCTGGTTGCCCTGTTCGCCAAATTGACCAGGAGCAGCTTCAATGTTCTGTTCGGCCAATGCAACGCTTACATCATTAGGAACCAAACCATAGGTGGCCATCACATCAGGCTTTAACCAGATTCTCATGGTATAATCTAAAGTACCGAAAGCACTTGCATCACCCACACCGTTAATACGTTTGATTTGTGGAATGATATTAATGTTGGCGTAGTTTTGAAGAAAGGTTTGATCGTAAGAAGGATCATCGCTGTAAATAGCAAAGATTAACACGTTACTCGCTTGTCTCTTTGCGGTGATCACACCAGATTTGGTTACTTCGGCCGGCAATAAACTCGTGGCCCTGGCCACCCTGTTCTGAACGTTTACTGCTGCTAGATCGGGGTTGGTACCCAACTTAAAGTTTACTGTAATCGTTGCACTACCATCATTACTGGCAGTTGAAGTCATATAAGTCATGTCCTCAACACCATTAATTTGTTCTTCAAGTGGAACAACTACACTGTTCATTACCACATCGGCATTTGCACCCTGATATGACGTAGAAACCTGAACGGTTGGTGGCGCAATTTCTGGATATTGTGATACCGGCAGCGTAGCTAAACCGAGTATCCCGAGGATAACGATGATAATTGAAATTACCGTCGACAGAACGGGTCTCTCTATAAATTTTTTAAACATAGATGTTCATTTCTTCCGATGATTAATCGGTATGTATCGGATATTATTTCTTTAAATCAGCATAAACGGCATCGGCACTCTGCTCTTCCGGTTTAATTTTAGTTCCGTCTTTTAACGATTGGAAACCTTCAAGTACAACTTTATCGCCTTGCTTCAGGCCTTTGGTTACTACGTAAAATTTATCCTTTGAAAGGTCCATAATTTCTACTTCGGTACTTACAACTTTCGAAGAATCACCCAAAACGTACACAAATTTCTTTCCTTGCAAATCCATTGTAGATTTTTGAGGGATCAGAATTCCGTTATCTACCGCCTGCGGGATGCGAACTGATGCACTTGCACCGTTTTTCAATAACGCAATTGGATTAGGGAAAGTAGCTCTCAGCCTAACCGAACCCGTGGCAGTATTAATTTGCCCAATGATAGATTCAATTTTACCATTTTGAGCATAAGGAGTTCCATCAGCGAGCACAAGGCTAACTGCGGGTATATTTTTCATTTGCTCTGCAAGTGTTTTCCCTTTATAGGTTTTAGAAAAGTCTAACAGCTGCTTTTCATTCAATGAGAAGTAAGCATATACTTTCGAGATATTTGAAACCGTTGTTAATGGCTCTGTACTTGCGCTACTTACCAAACTACCGGCTTTAAAAGGGATACTTCCTACAACACCATCAACAGGGCTGGTAATTCTGGTATAACCTAAATTTACCTGAGCATTTACCAATTCTGCTTTTGCTTGCGCAAGTGCAGCTCTTCTGCTTTGTAAAGTTAATTGAGCCGATTGCAAGTCAAATTTGCTGATGATGTCCTTTTCTACCAGGGGTTTAGTTTTATTTACCTGTAGTTGAGCTGCATTAACATCTGCTTCAGCACTACTAATAGCCGCTTTAGCAGTTCTAACCTGTTGCTCGTATTGAGGTGCATTAATGGTGAAAAGCAATTGTCCCTTTTTTACCATCGCACCTTCATCAACAAATATTTCCTCAATAAAGCCATCTACTTTAGGACGGATATCAACATTTTGGATACCTTCTACAGTAGCCGGATAATCTGAATTAAGTTCGGTTGATTGTGTACTTACTGTAAAAACAGGGTAGGCTTGTGGACCTGCGGCAGCAGCGGCGGCAGCTTTCTTTGCTTCATCGCTGTTTCCACATGACGCCAAAAGCATACCTATACTTAAGCTAAATAAGAGAGTTGTTACTTTTCTCATGGATCTATTCTTGTGTGTTTAAATTTAAATTCTGGAGTTAAAAGCGCTATCAGAGATTAAGGATCTGATCACTAAATAAGCGCCCAAAAATAGCGCCTAAAAAAAAATAAATCTGTCCAAGTTCTGTCATTTAATCAATCGATTGATTTATTTTTTGATTAAAAAACTCCATAGTAAGGCTTAATTGGCTCTTTTTTAAGCTTATAGCGTAAGTTTTTTGGTAAATCCGGGAGTGTAAATATATTGCGACAGATGTTAAAACCTGTTAAAAACACTTGGAATGTTCAGTTTTATTCACACTAAATTTCTGGAAATCGTCTGTTTTACAGCTCTGCTTAGTGTATTTTTTACACACTAAACAGACTGTGTTTTTTGCGATCTTAAATCTGATTGTTTAATCCACCTCACCCTCAAACACGAGTTTTGCGGGACCACATAGAAAAACATGGGTAAAAATTTTCCCATCGTAATCAAATTCGATTTTAATGTCGCCACCTAAAACTTTAATATCGGTTTTAATGTGACCGGTTTGTCCTTTATGTTTGGCCATGGCCATGGCTACAGCAGTAACACCCGTTCCACAGGCATAGGTTTCGTCTTCAACTCCACGTTCATAGGTGCGAACAAACAAGTGATCTCCCTTATCTTCAACGAAATTTACATTGATTCCTTTTTCTTTATAGGTATCATTGTATCTGATTTTTTGTCCCTCATGAAAAACATCCAGATCCTTTAAATCGCTTGTTAGCGCAACATAGTGAGGTGATCCTGTATTTAAAATATAAGCCTCATTATCCTGATCAATGCTTTCTACGTCAATCATTTGCAGATCCACCCATTCGCCATTTTCAGAAATTCTGGCATAGTGAGGCCCGTCAACTGCCAAAAAGTTCGTTTCCTTATCGATAATACCCAGTTGTTTGGCAAAAGCCACAATACATCTTCCACCATTTCCACACATACTGCCCAGATTTCCATCTGCATTAAAGTAATGCATTTCAAAATCGTACTGATCGTGTGAGGTCAGGAACATTAACCCATCAGCGCCAATCCCAAATCTTCTGTGACAAAGATTTGCAACCATTTCATTATCAATGTTTTTAATGGGGCTTTCAGTGTGATCTATTAAAATAAAATCGTTGCCGGCACCCTGGTATTTATAGAAATTAATTTTCATTTAATCTTCATTTTAAAATGCAATATTTGAGTTGCAGAAAGCATTATCTGGATAGGGTTTTATAATTTAACATTTTTTAACACCAAATCAAGTGCTTTACATATGCAAATATCGTTTATATGGTATTAAATTTGAATAAACTAAAGAAAGAAAATTTGAGCAGATAAAAACTGCCAGAGCAATCTGCTTAAATCAAAGTGAATAGAAAGCTCTCGCAATCTTTTTTAATAAAAGAATAAATATCAAGACACATGAAAAAAATATTAGGAATTACAGTGTTAGCTGCATTTATAGGTGGTGCAGCCGCAGTTGGGGGTTACAAATTATTTGAGCGTAACCAGATTGGCGGGACAATTTCTGAAAAACAAGATTTGTATTTTGCCAATAACCCTTTAAAAATCTCATCAGCGGGTACAGCTGATTTCACCCAGGCTGCCGCTGCGGTAGCACCAGGGGTAGTGCACATTAAAACCACATATGCTGCTAAAGGTGGCGCGCAAGGTGGATCTTCACCATTTGATATGTTCGATGATTTTTTTGGAGGTCGTGGCCGCCAAATGCAGCGACAACCAAGGGCTGCATCAGGCTCAGGTGTAATCATCAGCCAGGATGGATATATAGTAACGAATAACCACGTAGTTGAAAATGCAGATAAGGTAGAGGTAATTTTAACTGATAGACGTAAAGTTGAAGCTAAAGTGATCGGACGTGATCCAAATACCGATTTAGCTTTAATTAAAGTTAGTGCCAACAATTTGCCGGTTGTAAAAATGGGTAATTCAGATAATGTACAGGTTGGAGAGTGGGTTTTGGCTGTAGGTTATCCATTGGATTTGAATACTACGGTTACAGCAGGTATTGTAAGTGCTAAAGCACGTAGTATTGGAATCATTGGACGCGAGCAACAACAAGAACAATTGGAAAACCTTTCTGAAGAAGAAGTACAGCAATTTAACCGTACAGGTAAATTACCTGCTTCTGCCATGAATAGCAGTATCGAATCTTTTATCCAAACAGATGCTGCAATTAACCCGGGTAATAGTGGTGGTGCATTGGTTAATGCCAATGGAGAGTTAATTGGTATTAACTCCGCAATTGCTTCTCAAAGCGGTTATAATCAGGGTTATGGTTTTGCAATCCCGGTTAATTTAGCCAGAAAAATTGTAGACGATTTTATGAAATATGGCTCAGTTAAAAGAGGTTATATTGGCGTAAGCTTTGCTCCGCTTGGTGGCGATTATAACAATAAAGATGTTAAAACTACCGAAACAACAGGCTTGTATATCAGTGATGTAGTGCCAAACGGTGCGGCAGCAGCAGCAGGTATTAAAGCTGGCGATATTATTAAAAAAGTTGATGGTATTACCGTTTATGATTCTCCGGATCTTCAGGAAAAAATCGGAAGATTAAATCCAGGTGATAAAGTGAAATTAACTGTTTTAAGGGACGGTTCGTTAAAAGATTATGCCATCACCTTAAAAGGCGAATCAAGTGTAGGTGTTGTTGCTACAAGCACAGCAAAGGCAGTAGAAGTTTCTAAGCTTGGTGCAACCTTTGTTCCTGCAACAACAGCACAAAAAACTAAGTTTGGTATCAATAGTGGTGTGGTAGTAAGTTCTGTTGTTACTGGAAAGGCTTTTGATAATATTGGTGTTGAAAAAGGATTAATCATTACAAAAGTAAACGGGGTGCCTGTAAACAGTGTTGCTGATGTTCAAAAAGCATTACCTCAAACCAGAAATAACATGATTTACATGTCAGGAGTGAGTGCACAGGGAACTTTCAATTTCAGTTTCCCAGCTCAATAGTTAAAGCAAAGATTTATTAAAGCGCCTTCCATTCGAAGGCGTTTTTTTTTTGCCCTGAAGAGAATGTGAACAATTATTCATTCAAATTTCATCATTAGCATTTAGTTTCGTTCTTAAATATCATTTAAAAACTATTAAAATTAACTACAGCAGGATTAACAACCCAGATTCGATTAGCATCAAAACCGATTATTATGGCTTTAGCTTACATTAAACTTAGCGCTAAACAATATTTCAACTTTATGTGTAAAACAGATTTTGAAAGACGGATATTTCATGATAGTTACCGCGCGTTTCAGCAGCAGTCTAAAATCTACAATTTGAATCAAAGTCTGCATACTTTCGAACAAATGTGTCGCCATAATGAAAAGGCGAAGGTTTTAAATCGTAAATTGAATGCTGCAGTAGTGGATACTATAGAAACCTTAGGAAATCAGACACCCAATTTGTTTAATCATTATGGTCAGCCTATTTTGTTTGATTCTGCTGAACTTCATATTCATGCCTCAGATTTGTTAAATAAAGCAGCGCATGTGGTTTCTCTTACCTATGTGAGCCCAAAATTGGTGCTCCATGAAATGGTTGCTGATGCATTAATATTGAGTTATGGTACACCAAAGCAAAATCAGCCTTTCACAGTTCAATTAACACCTGAACTGGAAATCACCCATATTAAAACGGAAGAATTAATGTATATGTAAATTTTATCGGTTCTCTTAAAGTGTTTTAAGCAGAAAAAGAAAGTTAATGCCCTGTTTTGAAAGGGTTTCAGCATTTATAATTCCTGAATTTTAATAATTTATAAGCCAAAATTATATGTTAAAATAGCGTTCATTTAGGTTTAATCGCATATTTTAAAAATGAATACAATAATTAATAGGTTTCCGATTTATTTAAAGTTACCTTTGTACAAATTAAATACAATATAATGCAACAAGGAACAGTAAAATTTTTCAATGAAACAAAAGGTTTTGGATTTATCGTGCCAGCTAATGGTGATAGCGAAATCTTCGTTCATGCTTCAGGCTTAATCGACAACATTCGCGAGAATGACACCGTAACCTACGATGTAGAAGAAGGTAGAAAAGGCCTAAACGCGGTAAATGTTAAAGTAGCTTAATAGAACTCAATTACATAAATCGTAAAAAGTCCCAGCCGTTTGGCTGGGACTTTTTTTATGGATGCAAAATTTTAAATAAATCATTTACAAAAGAGCGTATTGATTATTGGATTTTAAATCCTTATACAGCTCATTTTTACTAAAACGTTTAACGGATTTAAAGGCTCAAAATCAGTTTTACGCACAATTCGAGTATTTTCTAATCTGATTTTAAAGAAAACCACCATATTTATCTTAGAATGTTTCTAAATAAATAGTTTATCGTTGTTTTGTCATAATCGTTTATAAATTAAACTCATAATTAAATACTTTTGCAGAAAAATAGATATAAATCCTAATCAAATGAGTGGTTTCGGTAATGCATTTTCTTCTTCAATAGGGAAGAAATTCATCATGGGTATTACAGGTTTATTCCTGGTACTTTTTTTAATTGTACACTGTTTTATTAATGCGTTAATATTTTTTAACGACGGTGGCTTAACATTTAACATTGGCGCACATTTTATGGCTTCAAACTGGATTATCCGGGCTGGTGAAATTGTGTTGTTTGTGGGCTTATTGGCACACATTTTTCAGGCTTTGAGGTTAACACTTCAAAATCAGAAGGCCCGCCCAGTTAAATATGCCGTTAATGCAGGTAACGCAAATAGTAAATGGTATAGCCGTTCAATGGGCTTATTAGGTACTTTATTGTTAATTTTTCTTATTGTTCACTTGTCTAACTTTTGGGTAGTGTCTCGTTTTACGGGTATCCCAACTGTAGATGCAAATGGTCACGAAGATTTATATGCAGTAATGGCGCTAACATTCCAAAATATCTGGATCGTGATTCTTTACACGTTGGCTATGGTATCACTTTGCTATCACTTATTGCACGGTTTTGCTTCTGCATTCCAAACTTTGGGTTGGAACCATAGCAAATACAATGGAATCATTAAAAGTGTTGGCGTTTGGTATTCTATCATCATTTCGTTGCTTTTTGCAGCGATGCCAATTGCAGTTTATGCAGGTTTAGTTCATTAATTTTTAGCACAAAAGATATGTCAGATATTAATTCAAATATTCCGGAAGGCGAATTAACCAGTAAATGGACTAAGTATAAGTCTTCTGTGCCTTTGGTTAACCCATCAAACAAAAGAACAATTGAAGTAATTATTGTAGGTTCAGGTTTAGCAGGTGCTTCGGCAGCAGCAACCCTTGCCGAAATGGGTTACAAAGTAAAATGTTTCTGTTTCCAGGATTCACCTCGTAGAGCGCACTCAATTGCAGCTCAAGGTGGTATCAACGCAGCAAAAAATTATCAAAATGATGGTGACAGTGTTTACCGTTTATTTTACGATACCATTAAAGGTGGTGATTACCGTGCCCGCGAAGCAAACGTACATCGTTTGGCAGAAGTGAGTGCGAACATTATAGATCAATGTGTAGCTCAGGGTGTTCCTTTAGCACGTGAATATGGTGGTTTGTTAGATAACCGCTCGTTCGGTGGTACTCAGGTTCAACGTACTTTCTATGCAGCAGGTCAAACAGGCCAGCAATTATTATTAGGTGCATATTCTGCTTTAGAACGCCAGATTGGTATGGGTAAAGTAGAAATGTATACCCGTCATGAAATGCTGGAGGTGGTTAAAATCGATGGTAAGGCACGTGGTATCATTGCCCGTAACTTAATCACAGGAGAAATTGAGCGCCATTTCGGTCATGCAGTTGTATTAGGAACAGGTGGTTACGGAAACGTATTCTATCTATCTACCAATGCAATGGGTAGTAATGTTACAGCAGCGTGGAAAGCACACAAACAAGGTGCTTATTTTGCAAATCCTTGCTATACTCAAATTCACCCTACTTGTATTCCGGTTTCCGGAGATCACCAGTCTAAGTTAACCCTAATGTCAGAGTCGTTACGTAACGATGGTCGTATTTGGGTGCCTAAAAAGAAAGATGATAACCGTAAGGCTTCAGAAATTCCTGAAGATGAAAGAGATTATTATTTAGAGCGTCGTTACCCTGCTTTCGGTAACCTTGTGCCGCGTGATGTGGCATCCCGTGCAGCTAAAGAACGTTGTGATGCAGGTTACGGTGTAGGTGCTTCTAAACTGGCAGTTTACCTGGATTTTAAAGCGAATACGGAGCGTTATGGCCGTATTGAAGCTGCCAAAGCAGGTAACCACAATCCTGATAAAGAAACTTGCATGCGTTTAGGTACTGCTGTTATAAAAGAAAAATATGGTAACCTTTTCGATATGTATGCGCAGATTACAGGAGAAGATCCATATGAAACGCCAATGCGTATTTATCCAGCGGTTCACTATACAATGGGTGGTCTTTGGGTAGATTATAATTTAATGACTTCAGTACCTGGTTTATATTGTACTGGTGAGGCTAACTTCTCAGATCACGGCGCTAACCGTTTAGGTGCTTCAGCCTTGATGCAAGGTTTAGCTGATGGTTATTTCGTTCTTCCATATACTATTGGTGCATATTTATCAAAAGAAATTTCAGTAAAAGCTATTCCTACAGATCACCCTGCATTCGTAGAAGCGGAAGCAAGGGCTAAGGGAATTTTAAATACTTTAATCAATATTAAAGGAACAAAATCAGTAGATCATTTTCACAAACGTTTAGGCCACATCATGTGGGAGAAATGTGGTATGGCACGTAATGAAAAAGGTTTAAAAGAAGCTATCGAAGAAATCAGAGCTTTACGCGCAGAATTCTGGAGAGATGTTCGTGTACCTGGAACAGCTGACGAGTTAAACACAGAATTGGAAAAAGCTGGTCGAGTGGCAGATTTTATTGAACTAGGTGAGTTAATGTGTATCGATGCTTTAAACCGTAACGAAAGTTGTGGAGGTCACTTCCGTGAAGAGTATCAAACGGAAGAAGGCGAAGCATTACGTGATGATGTAAACTACGCTTATGTAGCCGCCTGGGAATTTAAAGAAGGTGTAAACTTTGAGCTTCATAAAGAAGAGTTGAAGTTTGAAAATATTAAAGTAGCACAAAGAAGTTATAAATAGTAGCAAGACGTAAGTATCAAGTATCAAGACTTGAACAATATCTTGATACTTGATTCTCGCTACTTGATACTTAAATCTCAATATCATGAGTACAGGAAATATGAACTTAACGCTAAAAGTTTGGCGTCAAAAAAATAACAAAACCAAAGGTGCTTTGGTGGATTATAAATTGGCCGATATTTCACCGGATATGTCTTTCTTAGAGATGTTCGATGTATTAAACGAACAATTAATTAATAAAGGTGAAGAACCGATTGTATTTGATCACGATTGTCGCGAGGGAATTTGCGGAATGTGCTCAATGTTTATCAACGGTCGTCCTCACGGGCCAAAAGATTTAGTAACTACCTGCCAGTTGCATATGCGTTCATTCAAAGATGGTGATACCATTGTTGTAGAACCTTGGAGAGCTGCTGCATTCCCGGTAGTAAAGGATTTAACAGTTGATCGTTCTGCGTTTGACAGAGTAATTGCAGCAGGAGGTTTTATCTCTGTAAATACTGGTAATGCACAAGATGCAAACAACTTGCCAATTCCTAAAATGCAAGCTGATGCGGCTTTCGAAGCTGCGGCCTGTATTGGTTGTGGTGCTTGCGTAGCTACTTGTAAAAATGCTTCTGCAATGCTTTTCGTATCTGCAAAAATCTCTCAATTGGCATTATTACCTCAAGGTCAGCCAGAGCGTTACCGTCGTGTACAAAGCATGGTAGCTCAAATGGATGCAGAAGGCTTTGGTAATTGTACCAACACAGGTGCTTGTGAAGCGGAATGTCCTAAAGGAATTTCTTTAGAAAATATTGCCCGCATGAACCGTGATTTTGCATCAGCAAAATTCGTTTCGGAAGAAACGGTTTAAAAATATACTGTGCATCCTGATGAGAATCGGGATTCTTGAGCCTCCACTTTGTGGAGGCTTTTTTATTTTAGACGCTTAAATTCCCGAGCTTTTCAGCTAAGACTTCGGAAATCTTCCGATAAGAATCAAACGTCCAACCGCCAACATGGGGTGTTAAAATAACTTTTTCATTAGCTTTTAGATCGTTATACCAAGGTTGCTCTCCCAAAGCCGGAAACTTTTCAGTTTGTAAAACATCCAAACCGGCTCCAAGAATTTTACCAGCCGAAATATTCTTTAATACCGCTAATGTATCCACAATCTCACCTCTGGCGGTATTGATAAAAAATATAGGCTTTTTGAAATGAAAGAAGTATTCGTCATTCACCATTTGGCGGGTTTCTGCAGTTAAAGGAATATGAAGGCTTAAAACATCACTGTGTTTTACAATTTCTTCCATGCTCACCTCACGTGCAAAAGCATCAGAGAAGCCTGTTTTATATTTGTCATAAGCCATTACATCCACTTCAAAGCCTGCAAGTTTTTTTGCAAAACTTTGCCCCATAAAGCCATAACCAATGATACCAACTTTCTTTCCTTTAAGCTCATACCCTCTGTTCCCCTCTCTATCCCAGATCCCATTTCTTATCTCTATATCCGCAGGGCGAAAGTTATTCATTAAGGATAACAGCATTCCTGTTGCATGTTCACCAACAGCATCACAATTTCCTTCCGGAGCATTTATAAGTTGAATATTCCGCTCAAAAGCAATCTTATCATCGATATTATCTAATCCGGCACCTGCCCGGGCAACAAATGTCAGATTCGGAGCCGCATCAAATAATTCCCGGTCAATGCGGAATTTAGTTCTAACTGCAATACCGTGATAATCTTTAATTCTGTTTAAAGTTTGCTGACGGGTAATTTGTGGTTCATCATCAACCTGGTAACCCAGGGCTATGGCTTTTTCTTTAAAAACAGGATGTAAATCATCAACAATTAGTATTTTCTTCATGATAAAGACAAAAGTAACAATCCGGTGGTTTTTAAACTCTACTGTACAAAAAATGTTTTTTATCTGACGGTAATGGATATTGCCCTAATATATTGCCATTAAATGCCTTCAGGCAACAATTGCTTATGCATAAAGCTTTAAATGCCAACAAAAATATTACGCTGAAATAGCTGTAATAAAATAGTTACTGCACTCTAATTAAACTTCCTTGCCGTTACTTTGTCTCCCTTTACAAAAACACACAAAAACTCAATTTTTAATGAAAGTATTCCAATCTAAAATTATAAAGTTAACCCTGTTATTTGCAATCTTAACTGCACAAGTATTTGCCCAGGCTGGTAAGGCCAAAATTACGGGTGTGCTTAAGGATGCCCAGACAAATGAAACCATTCCTTTTGCCACAGCTGTACTCATTAATAAAGCAACAAAGGCCAATGCTAAAGTAGCACAAACAGATGTAAATGGTGCATTTACCATGACCGATGTACCAGCCGGTACATTTACTTTCAAAATCAGTTTCGTTGGTTACCAAACCATGGTAAGAGACAATATTACCATCACAGCAAATTCCGGAACCATAAACTTTGGAGAAATTAAAATGAATGCGTCAAAAGGTAATGTATTAAGTGAAGTAACGGTAACAGGACAAAAGGCCGCCATGCAAATGGGGATTGATAAAAAAGTTTTTTCTGTAGATCAAAGTTTGGTAAGTGAAGGTGGCTCTGCCGGCGATTTATTGCAAAACGTACCCTCAGTTTCTACTGATATAGATGGTAATGTAAGCTTAAGAGGATCATCTGGTGTTAAAGTTTTAATTGATGGTAAGCCTTCATTAATTGCAGGAGGAAACGTGGCGCAGATTTTACAGTCAATACCTGCCAGTTCAATAGAGAGTGTTGAGGTAATTACCAATCCTTCTGCTAAATACGATGCAGAGGGGCAATCTGGTATTATCAATATTGTGTTAAAGAAAAATACCAAGCTGGGTTTCAATGGTTCAGCAGCCTTAACAGCCGGAAATCGAGATAATTATAACGCAAATACCAACTTGAGTTTTCAGAACAGTAAAGTAAATTTGTACGGCAATTATAGCTATCGTTATGGCAATCGTTTAGGCGGTGGATTTCAGGATATCACGTACCTCAATTCTACAAACTCAACTGCTTTTGCCAATCAAAACACTTCAACAAATTCCCTTGATAAAGGACATAATGTGAAAGCAGGTCTGGATTATTACCTTGCTCCTAAAAGCGTTTTAAGTCTCTCTGGAGGATTTAATAACAGAGTGAATGATCGGGATGAGCTAATTAATATTAACCAGTTAGGTACGGCTTTAAATCCTGTTTTATTGAGTAATAGAAATAATGCTACTACCGGTGATGGTAACAGTTATGACCTAAACCTCGATTTTAATCAGAAGTTTAAAAAACCAAAAGAAGAATTGACTTTTAACTTCGGCTATTCGAACGGAACAAATAATAATTATCAAACTTACAATACAAACGTTACCAACTTAAATGGGAATACTGTAAACTTGAATCCGAGCTTGCAACGAATCACAAACACAGGAGACAATACAAATTACAACATTCAGTTAGATTATACTCTTCCGTTAGGTAAAGCCGGAAAAATGGAAGCTGGTTACCGAAGTCAGATTCGTCTGGGAAATAATGATCAATACGCCGATTCTGTTTTGGTTAATACCAATGTGTATGTTCAAAACAATAAGCTTATTAATGATTTTAACAGTAAAGACCAGGTTCATGCCCTTTATTTGAATTATCAGAACCAAATCAAAGATTTTGGCTATCAATTGGGTTTACGTGCAGAAGACGCCCGTTTAGATACTTACCTTCAAGGCTATCAGAATAATATTTTAACGGGTAACGAAGGCAATATTCATTACAAAAGGCTTTATCCAAGTGTTTTCTTAACGCAGAAATTAAAAGGCGAGCAACAATTACAGTTAAGTTATACCAGGCGTGTTAATCGCCCACGTCCATGGGATACAAACCCATTCCTTGATGTTTCTGAACCTTTAAATTACAGAGCTGGAAATCCAAATCTATTACCTGAAGATGTTCACTCATTTGAATTGGGCTACAGTAAATATTGGAAAAAAGTAACATTAACCTCAAGCCTTTACTTCCGTCAAACTAATGATGTAATTCAAAGGGTGAGAAGTGTGCCAGATGCCTCCGGAATTATCACTACAACACCACAAAATTTAACACAGCAGATTAATAGCGGATTAGAACTGATTGGAAGGTTTGACTTAATTAAGGATTTAAACTTTACCACTAATGTAAACCTTTATCAAAGTAAATTTGATGGTGATGCGCGGTTCAATATTGCTGATAGAAGCGGATTTAGCTGGAATGCAAACTTAACCGCGAACTTAACGGTAGCAAAAAATGTTTCGCTTCAAATGAGAGGAGATTATCGTGCACCTGAAGTAATGGCTCAGGGAAGACGAAATGCAATGTACGGTTTAGATGCAGGAGCCAAATATGATTTTCCGAACAAAAAAGCTTCTTTAAGCTTCAACGTTCGTGATGTATTTAATACCAGAAGATGGAGCATGACTACCGATGATAATTTCACATATATCGATTTTCAACGCAGAATGCAGGGAACGATGGGTAACTTAACATTCTCTTACCGCTTCGGAAAAAATACATTTAACTTTAACAAGAAAAAGAAAGATGACCAGCAGGATAATCGTCCTGATGAAGGTTCATTTTAAAAATATAAGGCGCTTAATTAAGCGCCTTTTTTTGTTACTTAAAAACTGACGATTCCTGAGTATATTGCAACATGAAAGAAGAAAACCCCTGGAAAACATTAGAGAGCGAGGTTAAATATGATAACAATTGGATTAGACTCACCGAACATCAGGTAATCAATCCATCGGGTGGAAAAGGGATTTATGGAGAGGTTCATTTTAAAAATTATGCAATCGGCATTTTAGCGCTCGATGAAGAATATAATACCTGGCTGGTAGGCCAATACCGATATCCCATGAAAGCTTACAGCTGGGAGATTCCGGAAGGGGGCGGTCCATTAGATGAAGAACCTTTGGAAAGTGCCAGAAGAGAGTTATTGGAGGAAACAGGTATGAGCGCAGAAAGCTGGATAGAGATTCAGCGCATGCATCTTTCTAACTCTGTTAGCGACGAACTTTCGATTATTTATGTCGCCAGGAACTTAATACAAGGTATTCCAATGCCCGAAGAAACTGAACAGCTGGAAATTAAAAAGGTATCTTTTGAAACTGCGTATGATATGGTTACAAAGGGTGAAATCACCGATTCAATGAGTGTTGCGGCTATTTTAAGAGTAAAAATCATGATTTTAAACGGAGAATTGTAATGCTTATCTTTGTCGCCTAAAAATAATAGTTGATGAGGAAATTTTTCGGATATCTGTTGAGCCCTGTTTTTTATTTATCCTTTGGGTTAATGCTGGCTATTTTTCATCCCATTCAATGGATTTGCCACAAATTTTTCGGCTATAAAGCACATAAACTTTCAGTAGACATCCTCAATTTCTTTCTCACTTATTCCCAGCTGTTTCTGTGCAACTCTATTTCGTTTAGGAACAATTATAAGCTCCCAACTGATCGGCCCATTATTTTTGCTGCCAATCATCAAAGCATGTACGATATCCCTGCATTGATCTGGTTTTTAAGAAAACACCATGCTAAGTTTATTTCTAAAATAGAATTAACCAAAGGAATACCTTCTATTTCAATTAACTTAAGATTAGGTGGTGGAGCAAATATCGATAGAAAGGATAATAAGCAGGCCATCATGGAGATTCTTAAGCTTGGCAGAAGAATGAAAGAAAACAACTGGAGTACCGTTATCTTCCCCGAAGGTACCAGGGCAAAAGATGGGAAAGTTAAAACCTTTCAATTCGGAGGAATAGCTACCTTGTTAAAGGCCGTTCCAAATGCTGTAGTGGTTCCGGTAGCAATTGAGAATTCCTGGAAAATAGTTAGATTCGGCAAGTTTCCTTTATCTACAGGGAATGCAATAAAATGGACTGTATTACAGCCCATCGAGCCGGAAGGAAAATCGCCTAACGAAATAACCATTGAGGCAGAGAACGAAATCAAACAGCTTTTAAAGCAACTTTAATTCAAAGATCAGATATTTTTATTTCCGATTACCCTAAAGAATTCGTCACGATAGGTGTCGCCCACCGGAATAATTTTGTTTGAAATGGTTATTCGGCTGCGTTCAATACTTTCAATTTTATCTATCGCTACAATATAAGATTTATGTACCCTGATGAATTGGCTAGCCGGTAAAGCCTCTTCCATTTTCTTCATACTTTGTAATGTTATCACCCGCTCATCCTTTGTGAAAATGGAAATGTAATCTTTCAGGCCCTCAATGTACAGGATATCGTGAAGATATATCTTCTGTATTTTATGCTCTGTTTTTACAAAAATGAAGTCCTGAACCGGGTTGGTTGATGCTGAAAACGGTGCTGCCGTTACCAGCGGTTGCGCAATACTTACTGGAACATCTGCAGGTTTAAACTGGTTATGAACTTTCTCCACAGCTTTGTAGAAGCGATCGAAAGCAATAGGCTTCAATAAATAATCCGAAACATTTAAATCATAGCTTTCCAGCGCATATTGAGGATAGGCCGTTGTCAAAATAAAATGGCATTTATTTCCCGCAATTTTTAGAAATTGTATCCCGGTTAATTCAGGCATCTGAATGTCTAAAAATACCAGATCAATTCCCCCGGCTTGAACAATTTGCAAAGCCTCAATAGGGTTTTCGCATCTCTTTACCAACGTTAAAAAGGGAACTTTAGAAATATAATCTTGTAAAATATCGAGCGCTAAAGGCTCATCATCAACAACAATGCAGTTTAGGTTCATTTTGAAATAGGGGTCTATAGGTTGATCAATTTTAGAAACTAAATATCAATCATCAGTTCACAGGTATAATGCGTAGACGAATTTACAACATTTAATTTATATCTTTCAGGATAAACCAACTGTAATCTCCGTTCTACGTTTGTTAAACCAACACCGCCCTGGGCATCCTTATTTTGCTGATTTTTTTTATTCACTACACTAAAATGCAGTATTTTCTGATTGGCAATAATATTGATTTTAACCGGATCGTTCGGGTCTGTTACAACACCATGTTTGAAAGCATTTTCAACAAATGAAATTAGCATTAATGGTACAATCTGCTGGTTGTCAATTTCTCCGTTCAGGCTAAGTTCTATGTACGCGCCATCTTTAAATCTTATCTTTTGTAGCTCAATGTAGCTGGTTAGATAATCTACTTCCTTATTAAGCGCTACAGTTGGGGTATTGCTTTCATAAATCATGTATCGCATAATTTCTGAAAGCTTCATAATTGCATCTGCAGTTTTATCTGATTTCTGGTACGCTAAAGAATAAATATTATTTAAAGAGTTAAATAAGAAGTGTGGATTCAACTGAGATTTTAAAAACTGAAGTTCCATTTCTCTGCGCTCGCTTTCCAGGTTGCGCTGGATGCGCTCGTTAGAAAACCAGTCTAATGTGAATTTGATAATACAACTGGCAACGAGGAAAAAACCAATGACGAAAAATCGGGTAAAGAAAAAGTTGGTAACTGATACTTCTTCTATTTTTCCATTCATCGAATAGTGAAGTAACTCGGTAGGATTTAAAACAGCAACAATGGTTTTAACAAAACTCGTTGTTACCATCAATAATAGAAAGCAAAGTAAATAAAGCCAATATTTTTTTCGTTTTTTGATCAAACCTGGTATCAGGATGATGTAGTTGATGTAAAAGATAGAGACATTCAGGATCCCTAAAACTCCATACGAGAGAAAGTAGTCTTTCATCGTATGTGGTTCTTTCTCAAATATGGTAATGATGATTAAAAAAAGAATGATCAAACTCCAAAAAAGGGAATGCAGTACTACCGGGCCTTTACTTTTATTCATATAATAATCAAAGTTGAGATTATAACACTATAATCTTAGATGCATCCAAAATAAAGAAAGTTTTAAAGTTTGAGATAAGACAATCTACGAACGGGCATTTTTTTTCTACGAACAGGCGAAATGGCAAAATTTATCGACAAACGCCAAAAATGCCCGTTTATCTAGAATCTTGAACACTTGGTATAATAGATTTTCGCAGGTAATTTTTCTTGAGTTTCTTTGAATCATCAAAACGAAAACAAAATGAAAACAACAGCTGCATACTTAACCAATAACCAGGCGGTAAACGCAGATGTCCTGTTATCTACCGAAAAACTAAATAACCTTGTCATGAAAAAATTATCCAATACCTCGCCTTTCTTATTAATGTTATTACCAGTATTTGTCATGTTCGTATTATTCTTAACCGTTAGTAATACACAAAATGATGCTGAAGTAGTGGTAAAACCTGCAAAAACATCTATCGTTAAACAAGTATCTGCTGTTTTCAAATAAGAAATGAGCAAATATGCAATCGAAACTGTAGATCTTAACTTTAAGTTCGGGAATCAGGTTGTTATAAAAAACTTGTCACTACAGGTTCCGAAAGGAAGCATTTATGGATTTCTTGGTCCTAACGGGGCTGGAAAAACCACTACAATAAAGATTCTGCTCAATCTGTTAAAATCACCTGCCGATAAAGTATTCGTTTTCGGTAAGGAAATCAATCATAATCGTATAGCGATACTCAAAAAAGTAGGTGCTCTGGTTGAGCAACCTGCTATTTATGGCCATTTATCTGGCAGAGAAAATCTAATTAACAGGTGCATACTTTTAGGTATTTCAAAGCGAAAGGCAGCCGAAATGTTGCAACTTGTTGATTTAACGGCCGCCGCCAATAAAAAAGCAAAAGAATATTCATTGGGAATGAAGCAAAGATTAGGGATAGCCCTTGCCTTAATTTCAGATCCTGAAATGCTCCTTTTGGATGAACCTACTAACGGATTAGATCCAAATGGTATCATTGAGATACGGAACCTGATGGTAGAGCTAGCCTCAAAACATCAAAAAACAATTTTGGTATCCAGCCATTTACTTGCCGAAATTGAGCGTGTGGCTACGCACGTAGGAATTATCAATAAAGGGGAGTTACTTTTTCAAGGTACAATTGCCGAACTTCAGCAATTGAATAAACCTGTTTTAGAGATAGCAGTAAACGATGGAGGTAAAGCCTCAGCTTTTTTAAAGGATAATGGTATTGAAGTATTGTCACATGATTTGAATACGATTACAACGCCTTACCTGTCTCCAAGTGATAGCGGGAAAGTTAATACAATGTTGATTAAGGATGGATTTGTTGTTACTGCACTCCATCAGCAGAAAAAAGATCTCGAAAATTTATTTCTAGAAATTACCAAAGGCAACTGATATGCACGCTTTATACATTTCCCTGGTTTCGGAGTTTTATAAGTCGAGAAAAACCCTGGCTTTTTGGGCTGCCATCTTACTTCCGGTTATTATATGTGGCTTAATTTCTTTTGGCTTTTATACCGATTCCGAAAAAATATTAAAGCTAAATTATCCTGCAATGGCCTTGTGGGGAAGATATAGCGGCAACGCATTAGGCGTGATGGGGATGCTCATAATGCCTTTTTATGTAATTTTTATGGCTTTTTCTATTAGCAATATTGAGCATAAAAATGATACCTGGAAAACCCTGTTTGCACAACCATTAAATAGATTTTCTATTTATGCAGCGAAATACGTATTTGCAATATTAACCATTCTTATTTGCCTCTTTCTTTTTGCTGCGCTAACTGTTGCATTTGGCCATTTGCTTCAGGTTTTAGTTCCCCGGTACAGTTTCAGCGGGTATAATCCAATTCCCATATTATTCAAGTATTATGGTAAAATTTTTCTATCCTCGTTAGGGATACTCTCTCTTCAATTTGTGTTTAGCTTACTTTGGAGTGATTTCTTAAAGCCCATGGGAATCGGATTTGTGGGTACCATTATGGGGCTGATTACGGCCAATGTAGGTTGGAAGTATGCTTATTTTATTCCTTATAGTCATCCAACTTTAGCTCTGAGGATTACAAATGAAGCAAAAAAGACAGCTGATCCACTTCAGTTCCCGGTTTTTACATCAGAAATCATCACCAGTCTGATTTACGCTGTGATTTTATTTTTGATAGGTTATGTAATTGTAAGTAAGAAAAGCATTAAGTAAGTGTATAAGCTATAAATATATAAATACAAAAGCCCGCAATTTTGAAGGGATGTCAAAATGCAGGCTTTGCTTTTCGAGATGCGTTATCCATGGCACGTTGGCCTTAAAAGGACAATATTTTTTCTTTAAATGCCCATACAATTAACTGGTAAGAATTTTTAAGATCAAGTTTTCTCACCATGTTCCGCCGGTGGGTATTTACGGTATGTTCACTGATAAATAACATTTCACCTATTTCTTTGCTGTTATACCCCATTGATAATAGGTGTACGATCTCAACTTCTCTTTCACTAATCGCAACTTGATTTTCTTGTAATAAGATACTGTTTATCATCGCCTGATTTTTTTAAGTACTAAGTGTTTGTTTGAACTGTGATACACAAAACTAAGTACATTGCATTTTATGTGTAAGGGTTTAATGACCCTAATTAAAAAGGTGTTTTTACGGTATAGAAATAAATCGGATACATTTGTCAATGCCCATATATTTTTCGATTTTTATCAAAAACCCAAACAAACATGATTAATACTGAAAACGAAAGAAATGTGCCTGAAGAGGCTGCAAAAAAAATGGTAGATGCTTATGCCAAAGAAACCTTCCAATATACCCCCAAATCTTATTCGAAGGCTGTTTGGTTCCCCGCCGAACAGATTATTAGCATTGCCGAAAAGTTAAAGGAAAAGGGTGGAGATGGACTCCGGATTTATTTTGCACAGTATGTGTCTGGTCAGTTAGAGGGTGTTCCCACATCTTATGATGGTAGAAATACAGTCTTATTGGTGCCAACATATCCAAAGTTAGAGGGAACAGATGGTGGTGGGCACGAGGATGACCCCGAGGATATTGAAAACAGAGGTGAGCTTTGTCCTGACAAATGTGAAGGTGTTATTCTTTAATCGATGAAACTTCCAAGTCCGATTATTATTATCGAAATCGTCAGTTTAATAACTGCTACATTGCTATTGATTAAAGATAAAAAAAGCTTCTGGAAGATATTATTGCTTTATATTGCCATAGCCCTGCTTTTTGAGAGCTATGGCAGTTTTTTGAGTCATCGGAAAATCAATAACCTTTGGTGGTTTAATTTGTTTATTTTTTTCGAAGCCGGATTTATTCTATATGGATTATGGCATTGCTTGCGGGAATATATCAATCCCAGAAATATAGTTGCCATAGGAGTCATACTAATATATGGAAGCTATGGCCTGTCTGTAATCATTAATGGCGCAAAGCAATACAATGTGCTAAGTGTAAATGTAATGTCGGTGCTTTTTACTGTTTATGCTCTTTACTATTACTACTTATTATTGCGTGATGAGCATTACATCACACTAAAAAGTCATCCCGAATTCTGGTGGATTACCGGTGTCTTATTCTATTATTTCGGTAGTACCATGGCTAATATCTTCGATGGAATGTTTAGTGTTAGGGTTTTAAACTGGTTACCATTAAGATATATCATCTATATTGTATTAAATTTAATTTTACATAGCTTTTGGGTTTATTCCTTTATATGCAGAATGAAACAGCGAAAATTGCAGTCTTAGTTGTCATATCAACTTTGATATTCTTACTCATGCCTGTGTTTCTAATTTTATACATTAGATCCTATAACAGGCATAAAAAGAATCACCACGCAGAGAAGCTGCTTATGCGGGAGATATTTGAATCTGAAATGCTTAAAGCCAGGGTTGAGGTTCAGGATCAAACCATGCAGAGTATTGCCACAGAACTTCACGATAACGTTGGACAACTGCTAAGCTTAACTACACTTACGCTAAATTCTGTAAATCTGGACGAAACCGAAAAGGCGGCTAAAAAAATCGAAAATTCCTTGTCGCTCGTTAACAAGTCTATTAAAGAATTGAGGGAGCTGGCTAAATTGTTGCATGGAGAGCAACTGGTTTCTGATGGTATAGGGCATGCCATAGAACAAGAATTAAACTGGCTCAATAAAAGTGGAGTATTTGAGATTAAAGCCCAGAATGATCTCCTTAAGTTTGAGCAATCCTCGCCAGATAAAGATTTAATTATTCTTCGTTTAATACAAGAAATCCTTAATAATATCATCAAACACGCTCAGGCAACGCACATCGAAATCAAATCTTTTATGGAAAATGATAAGCTTTTTATTCATATTTCTGAAAATGGTATTGGTTTCGATTACAATGAAGCAAGGAAAAATAATGCTGGGATGGGATTAAATTCAATTCATAAAAGAATGGAGATGATCAATGGAAAATTAATATTAAATTCGGCTGTTGGCCAGGGAACATCAATTTCTCTGGAGATCCCCTATCCTTAAATAATTATGAAGAACGCTATCATATCTATTGCAATTGTAGATGACCATACACTTTTTAGGTCGGGCTTAGCTAGTCTTTTAGAAGAGTTTGACGAAATTGAGGTTGTTTTTGAAGCAACAAATGGTGCCGATTTGCAAACTAAAATTAAGTCAAATCCACTTACAGACCTTATTCTAATGGACATTAGCATGCCAATCATGGATGGATATGCCGCAACTAAATGGATAAAAGAGGAATACCCGAATGTTCATGTGCTTGCATTGAGTATGCTGGAAGATGAAAAAGCTATCATAGGGATGTTAAAGGCGGGTGCAGGAGGTTATATGCTTAAAGAATCTACACCATCCGACTTACTCATTGCCATTAAAGCAATAATGGATAAAGGTTTTTACGTAAATGAGCTGGTTTCTGGCCGATTATTGGTAGCGCTCAAAGACGGAGACGCCAGACCAATATTTACAGCCAGGGAGCTTAGTTTCCTGCAGCATTGCAGTACCGAATTAACTTATAAAGAAATCGCAGATCAAATGAACGTTAGCCCGCGAACAGTTGATAACTATCGTGAATCTTTATTTGCCAAACTTAACATCAAGTCGCGCACTGGTCTTGTTGTTTATGGCATTAAAAATGATCTGATTACCATATAATCTTTGTTTTCTCGTATTTACAGGCTCAGCCGGGCCTAATTTGCCTTCAAAAATCTTCTTTAAAATTTGGATAACTAAGAAATTAGTTTTAACTTTAATTATGGCAATAAGGTTTTGCCTGTCCTTATTATAATATTATCATGGAAATTAAAGATTTAACCAAAGCCGAAGAACAGATTATGCAGGTGTTGTGGCAATTGGAAAAAGCATTTGTAAAAGATGTAATCGATGAATTACCGCTCCCAAAACCTGCTTATAATACGGTGTCAACCATTATCAGAATTTTAGAAACGAAAGGTTTTATTGGGCATGAGGCTTTTGGGAAGGCACACCAGTATTTTCCGCTTATAAGCAAGGAAGAATATAAAAGGCATGCAACGGAAAAACTATTAGGGAACTATTTTGAAAATTCAGTAGAAAGCATGTTCTCATTTTTCGTAAAAGAAGAAAAATTGGATTTAAGTGATGTGGATGAGATATTAAAAATGATCAATAAAATTAAGCATACACCAAAATGAGTTTCGCACACTACCTATTGCAGATCAATATTTATCTAATCATTTTTTACGGTTTTTATAAACTGTTATTAGATAAAGAGACTTACTTCATGTTAAATCGCATTTATTTAGTTTCAGCCGGAGTTTTGTCTCTGTGTATTCCATTTATACGATTAGAGTGGTTAACAGAGCAGAAAGCAGCACAGCAGGTTTATACCACTGTAAACTGGGAAGCCATGTTAACGCAGGCCACCGTTATTACAGAACCCAAATCTGGGATAAACTGGGGTAATTTAGTTGTTTATGTGTATTGTGCTGGTATATTGTTCTTTTTAGGTAGGTTGGTTTATAACCTCATCAGTGTTAAGCGATTGATTACTGGTGCTAAGGCTGGCTCAGCTTTTACCTTTTTCAGTAAAAAGGTAGTAGACCAGGATTTGCCAGAAATTGAGGTAATAGATATTCATGAAGAAACGCACATTAAGCAGTGGCACAGTTTGGATATCCTGTTTTTTGAAATCATAGGGATCGTAACCTGGCTAAATCCGGTAATCTATTTTTATAAACGCTCTATAAAAAATATCCACGAATTTCTCGCAGATGAAAAGGCAGCCGAATTTCAGGGAGACAAAGCAGAGTATGCTATGCTGCTGCTGAGTAAATCTTTTGGCCTTTCTCCAAATTCATTGGCCAACGGCTTTTTTAAAAAATCCTTAATTAAACAACGTATTTTCATGCTTCACAAAGAAAGATCTAAAAAAATTGCGGTCATGAAGTACGGCATCTTTATTCCGCTCTTTGCGATACTGATTGTATTTTCTTCAGCAACAGTTAGGAAAAACGAGAAGTTAATTACTTTTTCAGAACAAATTCCTTTAGAAAAGCCATTAGAGATTGTTGAAGCCATGGTAGCTGAGCCAGTTACAAAAGTAAAGCTTACTGAAGTTAAAGCACCAAATATTTCGGTGAAAGGTAAGCTGGAGCCAGAATGGAAAGATTTCTATCGTTTTTTAAGCCAATCTGTCAAGTATCCCAAAGAAGCACAGGCCTCCAACTTTCAGGGAAATACCCAAATTAAGTTCATATTGAAAAATGGTAGGGTAAACAGTATCAGTGCTCATATAGATTTGGGTTATGGCTGTGATGAGGAAGTAATGAAGGCGGTACTGTCTTATCCCCGGTTTAAAAATATCCCGGATGGTAAGTATGCAATGCAGGCATCTTTTAAATTGATGGGCGTTGATGAAGGATTTAAAAATGAAAAGCTTACAGCGGTTCAGGGCTATCAAAACCTTTCGGGCATTTTTATAATGGGATATGGCGCTCAGAAGCCTGAACCGAATAAAGATAATGTATTTGACTTTGTTTCTATTGATAAGCAACCTGAATTTCCGGGGGGGATTAAGAAATTGTACGAGTACTTTGGGGAAAACATTCGTTATCCTAAAAAAGCCAGAGAAGAGAATATTCAGGGTAAAGTTTTTGTATCGTTTGTTGTAGAAAAGGATGGAAAACTATCCGATATTATGATCACCAGAGGGGTTTCAGATGAGTTGGATGCAGAGGCCGTCAGGGTTTTAGAAAATTGTCCAAAATGGAATCCCGGTATAGTGAAAGGTGAGCCTGTTCGTGTAAAGTATAACATCAATGTTAACTTTTCACTCAATAATGATAACAACAAACCTAAAGAACCGGAACCAGGCAATAAATCTCAAAATCTAAATGACCCAACAGGTCGAATTAAAATCAGAGGTGGAAATGAAACCTTTAAAGGACTATATGTTTTAGATGGGGTGGTTATAGATAATGCTTCATTAAATACAATAAACCCCAATAGTATTGAATCTGTCTCTGTTCTTAAAGATCAGTCGGCCACAAGCTTATACGGCTCGCGGGGTAAAGACGGGGTAATTATCGTGAAAACAAAAGCTGGAAAGAAAGATAATAGTATATCTGTGGAGGGAAAACCTACTCTACAACCGTTAGAGCTCAGTAAGAAATTTTAAAAACCTAAATATCATGAGAAAATTAACAACCGTTCTGCTACTCGTTAGCGGAGCAGCAGGGCTGTGCCATGCGCAAAATTTAGAAACTAAACAGAAGAAAGTTTCCATTAAGCTAAGGGAAAAAAGTAACCAAAGCGCTAATCCTTTAATCATTATCAATGGACAAAAGCAGATTTTAAATAGCGATAGCATTCTGAATGCCAATAATCATAATATCAAATCCATAACGGTACTCAAAGATGAGGAAGCTGTAGCTAAGTATGGTGCTGAAGGCAAGAATGGAGTGATATTAATTGATACAAAATCGGGATTGATGAAATAGTGAATAATCATTTTAAAGATCACAATGAGCCAATTTTTGCGAATATCAATGGAATTTCAATCAGGGCCCAAAAGCAGAATGCAGGTTCGATAAGTTTAAAGAAACTGGATCCAGATAAAAGGCCTCTTTATGTTGTTGATGGGAAAGAGATGACTCAGGAAGAGACCGAAACTGTCGATCCAAATAGCATTAAGAGTGTAGAGGTGTTAAAATCAGCTTCTGCAATTACCCTCCATGGAGATAAGGGCAAGAATGGCGTAATTATTATCACTACAAAGAATTCTAAAAATAAGTAAGAACCACAGTTAAATACCTAATATGATGAGAAAGCTAGTTTTATTAGCCCTAACGGGAATTGCTATGTCTGTTAATGTTGTAAAAGCGCAGAACATAGATAGAGTTTACGATTTTGTAAGTATAGATAAGCAGCCAGAATTTCCAGGAGGGATGAAGCGATTCTACGAATATCTGGGGCAGGCCATCAAATACCCTGAACTGGCCAAAAAGAATAATGTAGAAGGAAAAGTCTTTTTAAGCTTTGTAGTGGAGAAGAATGGCCAGCTAAGCGATGTTAAGGTGACCAGGGGATTGGGAAGTGGAACCGATGAGGAGGCGATACGAGTGCTGAAAAATAGCCCGGCCTGGAATCCAGGATTAGACAAACAGCAACCTGTGCGGGTAAAGTACAATATTAATGTGAATTTTAGTTTGAGCAAAAATAAGCCAGAACAAAAAACAGGATCAGTTCATAAAAATTTGAAAGCCGAATTCCCTGGAGGCGAAGAAAGGCTTCGTACTTATTTAGCTAAAAACATTCAATACACTCATGCTACACAAACAAAGAAAGAAGGAAAAGTTTACGTTTCCTTTTTAATAGGAAAAGATGGCGTTCTATCTGAATTAAAAGTGATAAAGGGCTTGTCTGGGCCCCAAGATGAGGAAGCATTAAGAGTAATGCGAAAATCGCCACGATGGAACCCTGCAATAGAAAATGGTAAGCCTGTTGAGGTAAAGTATGTGTTGCCCATCAATTTCAAAACTTCTTAGCTTCCTCAACCTAAATGATCATAAACACAAAACCCCAGCTAAAATAGCCGGGGTTTTATGCTTTCTCTCCTGTCTCGGAACAATAAAAATATAAATATTTTAACGTATATGCAAATATTACAGAATATAATTTTTAATTACATAATTTTTTGATATGCATACATAGGAATATTTCCAATTTCGCAAATTTTAATTTGCTTTCATTTCTTTTAATGTGTTTCGTTTTTTTAATTATTCACTTTCGATTCTTTTCTTAATTTGGCATACCAGATATTTATCAATGGGATAAAAAATAATTTAGCAAATATTCTAAACCTATTTTCTTAAATTGGCTATATAAACTCTAACTAAAATATCATGCCGAAAGACCACTTATATTCTACTACGGTAACCTGGACAGGTAATAAAGGTTCAGGGACAATGGATTACCGTTCTTATGATCGCGATTATGTTATTTCTGTAAAAGGTAAGGCAGATATATTGGGCTCTTCAGACTCTGCTTTTTTAGGAGATAAATCAAAATATAACCCGGAGGATTTACTATTGGCTTCCATATCGAGCTGCCACATGTTGTGGTATTTACACCTCTGCTCTAAAAATGAAATTGTTGTAATTGATTATAAAGATGAAGCAGTAGGAACAATGGAAGAGTCTGCTGATGGAAGTGGAAGATTCAGAGAAGTGACGCTTCACCCACAGGTGCTTATTGCAGATAAGGCTCATTTGGCATTGGCCGAATCGTTGCATGCTGAAGCAAATAAAATGTGTTTTATTGCCAATTCACTTAATTTTCCGGTTACACACCAGTCAACATTTAACGCCGAAAATAATTAGCAGTTTTCAATGTTCAGTTGGTTGAAATTGAAAACTGCCAATTGAACATTATTTACTTGTCCAGGTATTATCTTGTGGGGTAGCATCCATAAAAATACCACCATCCACTGAAATTGATTTTACTGCTTTTCCCTTATTTTTAACTGTAATTGTAGCAGCTTTTTGATTGCTTTTCCAAATCGCAGGGCTGTAATGAACACGATCTACTTTACCATCTGTATAAGTAATTACCAGATCGAAAGGAATGGCAAAGCCCCCAACATTTTGAACAGATACAGGGAAATTAGCCATTTTGGAAATTTTATAATTCAATTTCAAATCAATGTAGTGATTGGTGAAGAACCAATTCTGGAAAAACCAGTTTAAGTTTTGCCCAGCACCAGCATTCATGGAGTTGAAATAATCCCATGGAATGGGATGTTTACCATTCCAGTTTTCCATGTAAGTATGTAGTGCTTTTTTAAATAAGTTATCGCCAAGCATATCTTTTAGTGCCAAATAGGAAAGGGACGCTTTCCCATACGAATTATTGCCATAGCCAGCACCAGAAACCTGATCAGACATAGAGATAATCGGCTGATCTTCTTCTGCAGATTTATCGTTGATATACTTATTCACCCTGAAGGTTTTATAAAATTTATCTGCGGCTTCCTTGCCATGTTCTGCAATGCCGATTAAATATTCCAAGGTGGTGGCCCAGCCCTCATCCATATAGGCATACCGGGTTTCATTAATCCCCATGTAAAAAGGAAAGTATGTATGGGCAACCTCGTGGTCCTGAACAAGCTGCGCAAACACAGGATCGCCAAAATTAGAATCGTTTACCATCATTGGATATTCCATATCGGCAAAACCCTGAAACGCGATGGTTTTAACATAAGGATAAGGAATGCCTGGCCAATTGTTAGAGAACCAGGATAATGCGTTGATATTGTACTTAACCGAGTTGATGAAATCTTGTCCGGTAGCTGGATTGTAGGCCGCTTGTGCACTCGATCTTCTGTTGGTTTTTGAATCTACAATTACACTTGCAGCATCCCAAACATAATGATTGCTTAAGGCAAAGCAAACGTCGGTAATGTGATTGACAGCAAACTTCCAGGTATTCCAGGCTTTTTGAGCCGTTACTTTGCCATTTTTTAATTCATCCGCAGTAGCAATATGAATCACCTCATCATTGTTATATGATTTTTTAAGGCGGGCCGAGATTTCTGGCTGTAACACTTCATCAGGATTAAGAAAATCGCCTGTAGCATAAACTACATAATCTTTTGGTGCTGTTACCGAGAAAACATAATCGTTAAAATCATTGTAAAATTCAGCCCTGTCTGCGTGCGGAATCCTATCCCAGCCATTATAATCATCATAAACGGAAATCCTTGGATAGCTGTAAGCAACAAAAAAGGAGTTAGGATCAATCTGTCCCTCACGACCGCTTTCTTTTGACAACGGATATTCCCAATCGATTTTCACATTGGCTTTGGATTTGGGATGAAGTGGTTTTTTTAATTTCACATCGCCTACCGTACCCCAGCCTTTAGCATCTATATTATATTTTTCGCCATCAACATAAAATGATTTAATATTTAATCCGGCAGAAAGAAAATCTTCACTAACACTTCCGCTTCTGGGAGAGGTAGGTTTATGGATATTATTCACAAAACGGATGACCAATGTTTTAAGGGTGTCATTACTATTATTGCTGTATAGGATCTCTTCCGTACCACTAACCATTTTGGTCTCTGCATCTACCTTTATATCCATGGTATATTTTCCATGGTTTTGCCAATAATTTTGCCCTGGTTTTCCATCCATAGCACGTGTACCTTTACTGTAAGAAGCTTTGATATTTCGAGGCATATAAAGCTCTTGAGCCATCAATGCCTGTATGCCCATAAATGAGAACAGGACAAAGGAGTAGATCTTTTTCATTTTTTCTGAATAATTTTGCTAAAAGTAGAAATAATGGTGGAATTAAGGATTCCGGAAAAGCCATAAAAAGATACAAATTTCTTAAATAGCGCGGGTATATTGAATTCTTTAGATCATATTCCTGTTAATCTTAAATTTTTATTTGCTTTTGTAATTTCAGCATTTTATCTTCGTTATAATTGAAGCAAGACTATGTAGCAAACCAACTATGTAGTCTTGTTTGTTTTTTATAGGACTAAAGAAAGAAAACGAGCTATGGCAGAGATTACCTATTATACAAAAGAAGGTTTAGAAAAACTTAAGGAAGAATTACACTATCTTAAAACAGAAGGGCGTGCTTCAATTGCAAAAGCTATTGCTGAAGCTCGTGATAAAGGTGATTTATCGGAGAATGCAGAGTACGATGCAGCGAAAGAGGCTCAAGGTTTGCACGAAGCGAAAATTGCTAAATTAGAAGATACATTGGCGCATTCACGCTTGTTAGATGAATCTAAATTAGATACCAGTAAGGTTTTGGCTCTTTCGATTGTTAAAATCAAAAATGTAAAAAATAATGCGACCATGACTTATCAATTGGTAGCAGAAAGCGAAGCTGATCTGAAGACCGGAAAAATTTCAGTAAAATCTCCAATTGCACAAGGGCTGTTAGGAAAATCAGTAGGCGAATTTGCAGAAATTGAAGTGCCTGCAGGAAAAATGCAGTTTGAAGTTTTAGAGATTACGCGTTAATAAGTATCAAGTACTTAGTATCAGGTAGCAAGACTGCTGAAGGGGCAAAGAATAAGAAGCAGGGAACAAAGACAAGAATGCCTTGGTTTTAAAGAAGAATAGGCACAATGTCTAACTACTAACAACTAAAAGATCAACTACTTAGTAGCAGGTAGCCAGACTGCTGAACGAACAAAGAATAAGGAGCAAGGAACAAAGACAAGAATGCCTGGATCTAAATAAGAATAGGCGCAATGTCTAACTACTAACGACTAAAAGATCAACTACTTAGTAGCAGGTAGCCAGACTGCTGAAGGAGCAAAGAATCAGGAGCAAGGAACAAAGGCAAGAATGCCTGGATCTAAAGAAGAATAGGCACAATGTCTAACTACTAACGACTTAATACTAACGACTAAAAGTAACTTTTTACAAACCCTTACCTTAATGACTATTTTTTCAAAGATTGTAGCTGGCGAAATTAGCGCCCATATTGTTGCGGAAACGGTAGAATATTTAGCTTTTTTAGATGTTCAACCTTTAACAGCCGGCCATGTATTGGTTATTCCAAAAATCGAAACTGATTATATTTTTGATATGGAAGAGGATTTGTACGTTGGGCTCTGGATGTTCGCTAAAATTGTAGCAAAAGGTGTAAAAGAAGCCTTTCCTTGTAAAAAGGTGGGTGTATCGGTTATCGGATTGGAGGTTCCTCACGCCCATATCCATTTAATTCCGATGAATAATGTAAGTGATATGAATTTTAGCAAAGAAAAGCTAAAGCCTACACACGAGGAACTAGCCGACGCAGCCGAAAAGATTAGAAAGGCGCTATCTGAAGCATAAAAGCTGGTGCCAAAGCACCAGCTTATCCTAACCCCTCTTAACCCAATTCTTATGGTGCCGGAGCAACAGTAGTTGTTACGTTTAGCAAGGGCCAAAATCCTGGAAATGCCCCTACACTAACTCCTTTGTTATCTCCACGCTTTGTATCTTGCCCGAA
Source organism: Pedobacter sp. (assembly GCF_965279535.1). Classification (NCBI taxonomy): domain Bacteria; kingdom Pseudomonadati; phylum Bacteroidota; class Sphingobacteriia; order Sphingobacteriales; family Sphingobacteriaceae; genus Pedobacter; species Pedobacter sp. The sequence continues at coordinate 2,523,369 of NZ_OZ257244.1, read as the reverse complement.
ATAATATAACGGCCAACCTTTAAACGTTAATTGTTTCTTTCCGAAAACATCTATTACAGTAACTAAGTCCTTAGTGATAATTGATGGAACACTTTTAAGCTCAGCTTCGTAAACTGGCCAAACGGTATTGTTACTTAAATCTGCTTTAGTGAAAGTGTTTTTCCCGTTTTTATCAGGAGAAAAAGAGTAGAGTGTTCTTCCTTTTCCATCAGTAAAATACCGGGTATTACCGGTACCCTCAGTATAGGTGCTGGTATATTGCTTACCATTTAGGCCCACAAGTTGGGTGTTGGCCAGCATCAAAGTATAATCGGGTTTGGCTACAAACCAAATTCCAGCTACTCCATCTCCCTTAATTTCACCAACGGCTGCATCATTTTGATAATAATAAAGTGGATAACCTTTATAGGTACTTTGTTTTTTCCCATCTGTTCTGGTAATTTCTCCCACTTCGACTGGATTTAGGTTCATGTCTGTACTGGCATCTGCTGAATAATAGGGTGGCCAAATGGTTTCACATGCTCCCGTACAGTTAGCAGTACCGGCAACATCAGTAGAAAAGAAATACAAGGTCTTACCCTCTTTATCTGTTAAAATAGTTCCGAATTTGGCATCAACAGCCAGTTGTATGCCTTTTTTTTCCACAGGGGGATCGTTTTTGCTTTTTTTACAAGAAACGGTAAATACTAATATCAGGCACATCATGGATATTAGATTTCTTTTTAAGTAGATTAGCATAAGGTTTTTATTTTAGGTTATTTACTAAACGATATAGTGTCATTACGCCAGAAGGTAAAAAATGGTTGCTTTCATTCTGGTATTTTCCTTTTCATATCATTCAGATAAAAAAATATTGCTAGGCAACCTTTTATCATTTCATTCCGTAATGTAAATTGAAAGGAGAACATGTGACCGCTAGTAGCGAAAATGATCATATTATAAAAAAGCTTATTCAAGGCTGCATTAGAAGTGAAAGAGATAGTCAAAAGGCACTATACAAGCATTTCTACAGCTTTGCTATGGCTATATGTTTACGCTACGCAAATAACAGGTTGGATGCTGCTGGGATATTAAATGATGGATTCTTTAAGGCTTTTACACATATTTCAAAGTATGAAGCAGATAAAGCTTTTATGCCTTGGTTAGGTAGAATAATAACCAATACGGCTATTGATTATTACCGTACAAATTTAAAGTTTACTGATCATCTGGATATATCTGAACATGAAAATATTGCTCAGGTTAGCTCTGTGTATGACCAGCTTAACTATAATGATTTATTGGCGCTAGTGCAAAAATTAAGTCCCGCTTACAGGACTGTTTTTAACCTTTACGCAATTGACGGATATACACATGAAGAAATTGGAGAAATGCTAAACATATCAATTGGAACTTCAAAATCCAATTTATTTAAAGCGAGGCAAAAATTGCAGGAAATGCTGCGGGCTAGTAATGCAAGTACCTATGAAGTGAGCACATCCGCTGTGGAAAGCCAGTATTTGCCTGTGAGACTAAATACAAAAACGCAATGAAAGAGGGAAAAGATATAGACAGATTTTTCAAAGATAAACTTGAAAATCCAGATATTCCTTTCAGTGAAATGGATTGGGATACATTGGAGGACAGGTTATATCCGGAAAAAAGAAAAAGAATTGCACCAATAGTTTGGCTAACCGTACTTTCGGGCATAGCAGCCGTGCTTGTTATTGCTTTTTTAGTTTTAAAGCCACAGCTTTTGAATAAACAGGAAGAAATGGTTCACCGTAAAACAGATACTCAAAAAGGAGGGGGATTAGGAGAAAGTAAAGGGACAACAGTTGCTCCAATTGATATACCTGGCTCGAAAGAACAATTAATAACAGAAAAACCAGTATGGGCGGGAGTTATAGAGAATCAACCTTTTGCCTCAAAAGCTAAAATTGACAATGAAAATCAGTTAAATGGTGTGATAAATCCAACATTATTGAGCTTGCCTCAAAAAAATGGGAATGTTGTGTCTCTAATCAGTTCAGGGAGAACAGCATCTTTTAATGGGAGCTTAGCCAGTTTAAGCCCTGCTTTGGGTACAAAAGTAAAAAATACAGCTATCATAATCAGGAAAAAGCCAGTTTTGACGTTAAGTATTCTGGCTGCGCCAGATTTGACAAGCGTTCAAAAATCGGGGAGAAGCAGCTTGAGTGGCGGTTTTGGCATTGAGGCCACACTATCATTAACCAAAAAACTAAGCATTACAACAGGTGCAGTTTATGCAAAAAAGATCTATGATTCTGATTTTAGTTTGTACAGACCGAATACAAATTATGTATTTCGCGTAACGCCCTCTAACATTCATGCTAACTGTGATGTAATTGATATTCCGTTGAACATCAATTATAAAATTTTTGAAAGCAGTAAAAATGCCATTTCCGTAAGTACCGGACTATCAAGTTACCTGATGCTGAAAGAAAAATATAGCTATTCTTATGATGGCAATTATCAGGGACCGCAAGCCTACGAGGTGAGAAATCAAAACCAACACTACATGGGGGTAGCCAATGTTGGTTTGGAATTTCAGCATAAAATCAATGAAAAAATTAGCATTAGCGCTAAACCCTTTATGAAGTTGCCGCTAACAGGTATTGGTTACGGAAATTCCAGGTTGTCGTCTACAGGAGTAGCGGTATCAGTAAATATGAATTTGTTTGAAAAAGGGAATTAGTATCAATATCTTTCCCGCAGATTTAAAATGATTGATCTAAAAAAATCTTTTGTATCTGCATAAATAATTATTCCTTCTGCTAGTGTTTAATGTATTTACTTTGATCGGGTAGCGGAACAAAATCTGTTTCGCCGGGAACAGGGGCAAATTCCTGTGCGAGCCACCTGGTTTTTGCCTTTTCAATTAATTCTTTATCAGAAGCGACAAAATTCCAGTAAATAAATCGTTCTTCCGGGAAAGCTTCACCACCAAATATATATATGGTTGTATTTTCATGCATGGTAAACTCACAGAGCTTGGCATCGTTGGCAATCAAAATCTGTCTGGGTTCAAAAAGATGCCCATCACTTTCAATTGCGCCCTCTAAAATATACAGTGCGCTTTCTCCAAATAAATAATCACCAATATTTATTTTTTGTTTTGCAGTGCTTTTTAGTTCCAGAAAATATAAGGGGCTATAAACCGGCACTGGAGATTTTTTCCCGAATGCTTCTCCGGCGATCAACTTGAACTGAATATTATTTTGTTCCCAACTGGGGATATCTTGCTCTTCAACATGGCAGAATTCTGGTTCCATTTGCTCTAAATCTTTTGGCAGTGCTACCCAGATTTGCAAACCATGCATGGCTTTTTCAGTGTGACGCAGGTATTCGGGAGTTCGTTCAGAATGGGCAATTCCCCTTCCCGCCGTCATCCAGTTAACTTGTCCTGGTTTTATCACCACTTCAGTTCCAAGGCTGTCTTTATGCATAATCTCCCCTTCGAACAAGAAAGTTAATGTAGATAGCCCAATGTGTGGGTGAGGAGCAACATCAAAATTTTCATAATCTTTTAACAATACTGGCCCCATGTGATCGATAAAGGCAAAGGGGCCTACGGTTCTTTTTTCTCTGAAAGGTAATAATCTGCCTACCATAAAGTTCCCAATGTTAGCGGGTCTTTCTTCTATGATGAGTTTGATGTTTGACATGAGGTGGGATATTTGATGAACGAATTTAGTGATTTTGAAAGGAAATAACCAGCAAGGATAAAAGTATTACAATTCAAGAATGAAAGGACATTAAACAAAAAAGAGCCTGATCATTGATCAGACTCTTTTTGCTAAAACCTCACACTCCTTAGTTATAACCAGGATTTTGTGTTAAATTACCATTTAAAGTACGTTGCACCTGAGGGATAGGGAACAATGTTCTGAATGCTGCCGATGGGGTATGGTCCCACCAGGAATCAGTATGGAATTTGCCGAACCGGATTAAATCATCTCTTCTAAATCCTTCGAAAATAAATTCTCTACCTCTTTCTGCTAAAAGCTCATCTAAGGTTAATGAAGTTGTAGTGTAAGCCCTTGTTGCCCAATTGGCATCTGTAAAAGCCCTTTTCTTACAGTCATTAATCAATTGAACAGCTTCGGCGGTTGCTACACCATTGTTTTTGCGCATAATGGCTTCTGCTTTGGCGAAATAAATCCATGTTAAACGATAAATGTTCCAGTCCGTGTTGTTATAGTTAGGATCTGCAGGAACATTTACACCATTTACTACACCAGCAACCTGATTGCCCAATTTGTATTTGTTAAAGCGTACTCCACTGTTTTCTTCGCCTTCGCTCATGTTTGAAACCGTAGATCCAGTTTTGTTTTTACGAATATTATCTACAAAAACAATTTGTTGACCATCATATTCGTTTCCGCCTTTTGCTAACGCAGGCTGGCCGTTATCGAATCTAACCATTGGGCCTTCTAGTAGCCAGGTTCTTTTTCTTAAATCAGCATCTTCGTATTTGGTGAATACTCCAGGAACAACTACAATACCGTCGTTGCCATTTCTGGCGCCGCCATAAATCTGATCTTGTTGAAAGTGAAAGAATTCGCCTGTCCATGAAGGTTGAAATGAAGCTTTTGCGAATTCATAAGCAATAGAAAAGATTGCTTCTGTTGAAAGATCGTTTGAAGATTTGAACTGATCGGTAATGTTTGGATCTAAACGCATAGCCCCATTTTGTCCGCCAACTTCATTATTAATTAATTTATTAGCTGCAGCAATACAATCATCCCAACGTGCTGTACCCGTCCAAACCTGAGCATTTAAATAAAGCTCAACTAGCATGGCATAGGCACCTGCCTGACTCATTCTACCAATCATCGTTTTAGAATGTTTAGGTGCTTTATCTACATTTTCTTTAATTTCTTTTTCGATAAAAGCAAAAACAGCAGCTCTTGATTGTGTTTCCGGTTTAGCAGGGATACCTACCTGAGTAACAATAGGAATATTGCCAAATAGGTCCATTAATTTCAAATAGTGAAAAGCACGTAGCAATTTCAATTCTGCGATATATGCATCTTTCTCAGCCTGCGTAATGCCCATTTGAGCGATACTTCTTTTTTCTAAGTTTTCGATCGGGTCGTTACATAAGCCCATTCCCCAATACATCAAAGACCAGGCATTATTTAATGGCCCGTCATCACTTAACCAGGTATGATAATGTAATCTTTTCCATTTACCACCATCTTCCCCATGACGTCCTTTTGTTGGCCAGGCCAATTGGTCTGCTGATAGCTCAGCAGGCCTCCACCATCCGTCCTGACCAGAAGGTGTAACCCATGCATTTGCATGCGTGTATGGCCTTAACACAGCTGATAAAACTTCATTTTTGTTATTGTAAAAGTTGTCAGTTATTAACTGATCATATACATTTTCATCTAGTTTAGAACAACTGTTCATTAACAGAACAGGAGCAATAAGCATAGCGACTAGTACTATTTTTTTATATCTTTTCATTGCCTAAAAATTAAAATCCGAAATTAACACCAAATAAGAATTGTCTTGTTGCAGGGTAAGGGCTTCTGGTATCGATACCTAAGCTTCTGCCGTTGATTTCTTGTCCTAATCCAGTATCCTGAATGAAGTCTGGGTCATTACCCGTATAACCTGTAATCGTAACTAAGTTTTGACCTGTAACATACATTCTTAGATTTCTGAAGTATTTTGAGTTCAGTTTAACGGTATAACCCAGTGTTACCTCATCTAATTTAAGGAAGCTACCGCTCTCCAGATAATAATCAGTGTACATATAAGTATCTTTAATTTCAGCATACTTTGTGAAAGCACTGTTTAACAAGTTTGTAGAAGCACCATTTTTATTACCATAAGAGATTGCCATGGTATTAAGCACATCGAAATCAAGCTTACTTCTTAAAAATACCCTCAAATCAAATCCTTTATATGTAAAATCGTTTGATAGCGATAGGTAATACTTAGGCACAGCATTTCCGATTACAGCTAAATCAGTTTGATCTCTGAAAACTGAAGTGTTAATTTGGGCATTAGTCACAACTTCATTATTTCTATTGAAGAACGTCCATTTGCCATCGGGACTGAAACCAGCAAAACGTTTCCCCCAGAATTCACCAACCTCTCTGCCTTCATAAGTTCTGAATGCATCGCCCAAAGCACCGAAACCTCCAATGCTACCGAACGTTTTCATATCTCTGCGGTACTCATCATTAGAGTAGCTATCTAAGATGTTTTTTGTTGTACTTCCGGCAAAGTCAATGTTCCAGCTAAAATCTTTATTCTTTATCGCAGCATAGCTTAAGCTTAACTCAATACCTTTTGCTGAAATTGTTCCAACGTTGGTATAGATACTTGAGGTTACAAATGGTGGCTGAGGAGAAGTGTAAGTATCTAAAAGATCTTTAGTTTTACGTTTGTATACATCAATCGAACCGGTTAACTTATTGTTTAAGATCGTGAAATCTAAACCGATATTGGTTTCTTGTTTTTTCTCCCATCTTAAATCCGGGTTAGGGTTTCTGCTTGGCCCATAAGTTTGCAGATACTCATTGGTAGGGAATAAGTAAATACCACCTCCAGATAAAGTAACCAGGGAAGCATAGTTAGCAAAACCAGAATTTCCGGTAACACCATAACCAGCTCTTAATTTTAAATTGTTTACCCAGGTTACATTCTTCATGAAATCTTCCTGTGTAATGTTCCAACCTCCGGAAATAGCAGGGAAATTAGCCCACTTATTATTCGCTCCGAATCTTGATGATCCTTCACGTCTGAAAATGGCCTGAGCAAAATATTTATCATTTAATGCATAGTTTACTCTGGCAAAAACAGCAATTAAGGTGTTGTCGTTTTTAAAACTTCCTATACCGATTGTATTTACCTTAACTGGTACACTACCCAGGTTATTGTCTTCGAATAAATCGTTTACATAGCCTCTGTTATTCGCATTGAAACCTTCATTTACTTCATATCTGAAACTGTAGCCTCCAATACCAGAAATTTTGTGCTTGCCAAATGTTTTGGTGTATTCGATAGTTGGTTCAAAGTTTAGGTTTTGGTTCAACTCTGTAGATTTGGCTGCGTAGCCACCATTAGGCGAATCTCCGTTTTCTACTGAGTTCTGACTTGCTTTATCCCTGTATTCACTCCAGATTCTGTTATTTCTTTGTACAGCTCCGAACGCGGCAATTTTCAAATCTTTAATTACTTCTAATTCAAGTTTGCCATCTACAGATGAGGTTTGTTGTTGTAAACCGTAACGTTCTTGCTCTAAGCGGGCCACCTCGTTTGTAATAGTTCTGGTAAATGCATAAGAACCATCCGGATTATAATAAGATTCTGTCGGATTCTTGGTTAATACATTTTCCCAACCACCACCACCAAGCAGGTTGGCTTTGTTAAAATTGGTTGAAACATTGAATTGTGCCTGAAGTTTATCCTGTAAGCCTTTTTGAGTTAAGCTTAAACGAACACCATATTCTTTTCTCCCGTTTTCTTTTGCAAATCCCTGTAGCTCTCTATAATTAGCACTTACCCTGTAGTTGGAGTGATCGCCACCACCGGCTATAGCTAAGTTATGGTTATTAGAAACGTTGTTTTTATTAATGAGATCCTGGAAATAATCGAAATCACCACCTTTATCCGGCACCACATATTCTCCACTGGCTATACGGGCTCTCCATTGCTCTGCATTCATAAAATCAGGTCTTTTTACTAAAGTCTCTGTTCTTACATAGGCATTGTAATCAAACCTTGACGGACCTTTCTTCCCTTTTTTAGTAGTTACTAAAATAACACCAGCATTTGCTCTTGTACCGTAAATAGCTGCGCCAGAACCGTCTTTTAAAACGCTGAAGGATTCGATATCATCTTGCTGTAAAAGATCCAGGTTACCACCGGGTATTCCATCAATAATAATTAATGGACTGGCCGTGCCACTGATTGAAGTTACACCCCTTAACTGAATACCAACACCACTATTAGGGTTTGAACTGTTCCTTGATATTTGCAAACCAGCAACCTTACCAACCAATAAATCCAAAGGGTTTCTTGATCCGCTCTGTCTGAACTTGGTAGAATCTACTTTGGCAATGGCAGAGGTAATCTCTTTTTCTCTTAATGTACCATAACCTACTACCACCACATCATCTAACTTGGTATCTGCAGATGGTTTTAACTTAATGTTTACACTGTTTTGCTCGCCAACGGTAATCTGCTGACTATCATACCCGATGTACGTGAAACGGATAACATCACCGGCATTAGCTTCGATGGTAAACTGTCCGTTTGAGTCTGTTTGCGCACTTTTCCCAGAGGTTACATTTTTGATTCCCACACCAGGAATTCCGATGTTGTTCTCATCCATAACCTTTCCTGTGATTGGTTTTTTCGCTTGCGCCCGCAAGGAAATAGGGTTTTTCAACGTTGCGGCCCGCTCTTCATTCGCACTCATTGAAAACACCGGACTATTGAGCAGCACTGCCGCTGATAGCCCCATCATTTTGAGTAAATTAATCTTCATTTAGAGGTTTTATTATTAATTGATTAGTTAGTTTCCTTATCTGGTTTTCAAAAGGAAAAAACGGAAGATTAAAGCATGGTGAGCATGTTTTGCAAGCTGTTAAAAGGCAAAGCAATTCCTTCCCGAATAAAATACTCAGGTTGCGTCCTATTTGTGAATAGGGCTAGGGATGATCAAGATGTAAGTTTAGTTCCGGTTTATCTTTTGGTTATAGCAAATGAGTTAGCTTGGTTTAAAATGTGATAAATATTTACAGTATCAGCAGCTTAGACTAAAACGTTTTACTGTTGTAAATGTATTATACTTTTTTTTAATTCCCAAAAAAAATAAGCAAGTTTTTGATTTTTGTATAATAAAACACAAATCCTCTCAGAATAAAAACTAAAAGCTTTTAGTATAGTGATAATAGTAGAAAGGGGAATAGCTACAATAAGCCTGTTTTCGTACCATTTAGGAGGGCATAAAAAAAGGCATTTTATTTAAAATGCCCTTTAACTTTTAAAATAAAATTAGCCTATACCAATTCCATCAGGGCCTCTTTACTAAAGCCTTTTAATGCTGAGGTTTGATTACTTTTAATTTTTTGAACCCATTCCGGATCGGCTAATAATGGTCTGCCCACTGCCACAAGGTCAAAATCACCACGATCCATTCTCCTGATCAGTTCATCTAATGAACTTGGTGCTGAGCTCTGGCCGGCAAATGCACCGAAAAAGTCTCCATCTAATCCAACAGAACCAACAGTAATGGTTGCTTTACCTGTTATTTTTTTTGCCCAGCCAGCGAAGTTTAAATCTGAACCTTCAAATTCTGGCTCCCAGAAACGACGTTGTGAGCAATGAAAAATATCGATACCAGCATGCACCAATGGAGTTAACCATTGTTCCATTTCCTGTTCGTTTTTGGCTAACTTGAAGTCGTAGGCAGCAGGTTTAAACTGTGATAATCGGATTATCAATGCAAAATCTTCTCCTACTCTTTTTCTAACTTCTTTTATCACTTCAACTGCGAAACGGGTACGTTCGGCAAGGGTCTTTCCACCATAAATATCTGTTCGGTTGTTTGTTCCATCCCAAAAGAACTGATCAATTAAATATTGATGTGCACCATGAATTTCAACAGTATCAAATCCCAATGCTTTTGCATCAGCTGCTGCCTGCCCAAAAGCTGCAATGGTGTCAGCAATCGCAGTATCGGTCATTGGAACACCATTTTCAAAACCTGGTTTGTTAAAGCTAGATGGGCCCTCAAAGGGAGCACCTGGTATCCACCCAGACGCATGATTATCCATGATACCCTGATGCCAGATTTGAGGTCCCATTGCTCCACCTGCCTGATGAACCCGATCAATCACTTGTTTCCAGCCTTGCAATGCCTGATCTCCATAAAAATGTGGAATATTAGGATCTGCAGATGACGACGGGCGGTTAATTACTGTGCCTTCGGAGAGGATTAATCCTACATCACCAGCGGCCCTTTTGCTATAGTAATTGGCAACGTCATCAGTGGGTACACCGTTTGGAGAAAATGAACGGGTCATTGGCGCCATTACGATGCGATTTTTAATATTTAAAGTTTTTAAACTAAATGGACCGAATAAGCTATCTGTATTCATACTTTCTAAATTATAATGTTGAATTGATCATGGAACTTAATTTTTTAAAGCCTTCTTCGTTTCGTTTGTAATAAGTCCATTGACCTAAACGTGTAGCGGTTACCAGTTCTGCCCTTTGCAAAATTGAAAGATACTCAGAGATGGTACTTTGGGTTAACCCGCTTTTTAGCTGAATTTGACCTACACAGACCCCTAAATTTTCAAAATCCGGATTTAATTGTTCAGGGAAGCTCTCAGCAGGTGTTTTTAACCAGGTTAATATCTGTAAGCGGGTTTTATTCGATAAAGCTTTAAAAATTTCTACTTGATCCATGATGCAAATGTATATCGACTTTTCCCGATATGCCAATTTATAGGTCAAAGTTTACAATTCTCTGTTGAATGGAGAAAATCAGAAACGGATCATTTGTGTAGAAAAAGAAAGGGTAGAGGGGGCGGAAAAACCAGGCAAAAAAGAACGGGGATAAATCATACCGACCTATCCCCGTCATCTAAATTAACGCTCTCGTATATATAAACAGCCAAAGAGCTGTTTTATTGTTTTGGAGATTATTTTTTTTGAAATTTCCTTGTCGAAGACCGATTTTCAATCTAATTGTTAGGGAAGTGGTGGCTATCCGAGATAGGTTGTTAAGTGTTTTAGTGCAAGGCCAGCAAAAAAAAAGAACGGGGATAAATCATACCGACCTATCCCCGTCATCTAAATTAACGCTCTCGTATATATAAACAGCCAAAGAGCTGTTTTATTGTTTTGGAGATTATTTTTTCTTGAAATTTCTTTGTCGAGGACCAATTTTGTATCTAATTGTTAGGGGGCATTCGAGGCAGGTCTAATTGAAACTATTAGGTATTGCAAGGCCGTACTAAAAAAGAACGGGGATAAATCATACCGACCTATCCCCGTCATCTAAATTAACGCTCTCGAATATATAAACACCAAAAAATCTGATTTATTATATAAGAGCGAAAAAAAAGTTATTTTTTTATAATTGCTTTCTTTGCTGTCGTTTTAGTCTTCTTTACTTCTTCAGCTTCTTCAGTAGCTTTTGCGATTTTTTTTGCAGGAGCTTTCTTTGCCTTCGTAGCCTTTTCAACTTCGACTTTAGGTTTTGGCTCTGCAGTTGCGGTTGTCACTTTTGTTTTCTTCGCAACAGCTTTCTTTACAGCAACTGCTTTTTCAGCGTCCGGTTGTTCTGCTGCTTTTTTATCTGCTTTTACAGGCTTTTCAGCTACTTCTACAGTTTTACTTTGTTGAAGAAAAGTATTTAATATTTGTTTAAGATAATCAGCAGGCTTCGGCATTGTAATCACGGTGCCTACTTCTTTATCTTGCGATTGTTTGATGTAGGCTGATTTTATCTTTCCCCAATCTTTTGAAAAAAGTTTAATAAACATTTCAACAAAAGCATCATCTGTATATTTTTTAGGTAATCGGCCAATTACCGCTTGTATCTTTTCTTCTTTTTTATGTAGTATTGCCATGGATTTTATTTTCTTCAAAGATAGCCTAATTTTACCTTTAAAGTATGCTTTAAAATCGATTGGTAATGAATGAGTTGCTTTTGAAATTGTTAAGGTTTTTCTGGTGCAGCACCATTTTTCCGGTTAGCAATCAGTCTCTCCCGGTGTTTTAGTCCCCAATCCCTCAGTTCGTCTATCACTTTATTCAGTGTGTTGCTATATGGTGTAATTTCATATGTTACGGTAACTGGCGTTGTAGAGAATACCTTGCGGATTACAAATTCATTCAACTCCAGGTCTTTGAGTTCTTTCGATAAAATTTTTGGTGTGATCTCACCTAAAGATTTCTGGATTTCATTGAAACGTTTCGGACCATCCTGCAAGCTGATAATTAAAGGAAGTTTCCATTTTCCATTCAACACATACAGCGCATCCTTAACCGCATTTAAACTGATATTACAGCTTTCTATATCGTGATGTTTCTCTTTAAATGTCATGATACAAAGTTAGTTGCTTTCTCAAAGGATACCACTATCCTTTTGGAAACTAGTATCATTAGGATAGTAAATCTGGCTAAGTTTGCACAAAAAAAGATATATGAATACCAAAGCTATTAAAATTGCCTATTGGATAAGTACAGCAATTGTTTCTTTAATGATGTTGTTTTCAGCTTATTCTTATTTAAGCAACCCCATGGTGAAACAAGGCTTTCAACATTTAGGTTTTCCAGACTATTTTCGAATAGAGCTTGCTATAGCGAAAGTACTGGCAGCGGTGTTGTTGATTATCCCGCTGAAAGGTGTAATTAAAGAGTGGGCCTATGCAGGTTTAACTTTCACTTTTGTCTCTGCTTTTATTGCCCATAATGCGTCAGCAGATCCCGTAAGTAACCAGGTTGCACCATTAATTTTCCTGATGGTGCTGGCGCTGTCTTATTTTACTTTTCACAGGCAAGAACGCTAATCTATGATGAATAGGAATGACCTGCTGTTTGGGTCATTCTTTCCAATTATTTTTCTTCTTGGCGTAGGCCTTTTTAGCTATGGTTTTCTTCTTCTTTGAACGGGAAATCCCTTTCTTCTTCCGGGCATTGATGTTGTTAACGAGACTGTTTTTAACCCCTAATTTATTACGTTTTCTTCGTGGACTTTTAGATTTTCGTTTCGCTTTTGCCATACGATATCAACAAAGGAATAACTTAAAAGGTTCTTAAAAGCAAGCAATCGTTTAGTAAACCTTATTAAAGCGTTGCAAATGTATTGAGAAAAGCCAACACGTCTTGTTCAGTACCCATAAAAGGGCCAGTTTTAGCGGTTTTAAGTCCGGCCATTGCTGCGGCGAAATGACCTGCTTCTTCTATATCTGTGCCTTTAAAGCGTTGGAATAAATAGCCGGCCATATAGGTGTCTCCACAACCTGTTGCGTCAATAATTTCATCAGGAGGATAGGCGGGGATCGCATAAGAATATCCATCAGCATATACTACAGAGCCCTGACTGCCATTGGTGATAATAATTTCTTTAACGCCTAAATCAGCAACAATTTTAACGCCATCTAAAGTCTCTGGGCATCCGGTTAAAGCTTCGAGCTCAGAAACATCTGCTTTAAGAATTTCTATAAAAGGTAAAACTTCTGCCATTTGTGGCCATTTAGCAGCATAAACTTTTTGATCTTTTACTTCGCGTAAAAAACCTTGCACATCTAAACTGACACGGGCTTTTTTTGAAAGGGTTTGAACAAGTTCAGCGGGAATATCGTCTGCAAGAAGAGGACCCAGATGAAAAAAAACAGATTCAATGGTATTAAACTGACCGCTGTGAAAGGGGGCAGCTTTATGTAAAACATTTTGAGTCCGGTCATCCTGATTTTCACCATAGATGTTTTCAAAGTAAACTGTTTCAGGGCTAGGGTATGCTTTTACGGTTATGTTCTTTTGCTGCAGATCGCGCACATATCCAAAGTCAGCTTCTGCCAGAGCTGTAACTAACAGGTATTTTGCATTTAGCTGACTAAATGCGCTTGAGAAATATAAAGCGGTTCCACCGGGCATATAAAGCGTGGTGTGGGTATTTACAACCTTATCTGAAGTGATATGGCCTACGCAACAAATATCATACATAGCCTTAAATTTGGTGTAAAATAATAAAAGCCTTCAACATTTTGTTGAAGGCTTTTCCAATGTAGCCCGTAGGGGAATCGAACCCCTGTTTCCAGAATGAAAATCTGGCGTCCTAACCCCTAGACGAACGGGCCCTTTTTTAGTCTTAAGTTCTTAGTCTCAAGTCCGGAGACTAATGACTCAAGACTGTCGACTCACGACTTAATTGGTAGCGGGGACACGACTCGAACGTGCGACCTTCGGGTTATGAGCCCGACGAGCTACCAACTGCTCCACCCCGCACTCTATTTTTAACTTCTGATTTCGCATCTGAAGGAGTGCAAAGGTAAGCGTTATTTTTAATAATCAAAATAGTAAATGAAAAATATTTTAAAATAATTTAATGAACAATTTTGGTGATTAATATGCAGGTATCGTAATCGATTTAAAATCAATTGAATGGATGGTTTCGCTATGTTGTATTTCCATCGAATAAAAAAAATCTATTAGAAAGATTTGGAAAGTTAAACTTTGTATTGTTACTTTGTTTATAATTAGTCTAAATAATAATAGTATTCAATTCTCTTTAGTAGGATTGCTTTAAAGATACGTTCAATATAGTTTTGGTTGGTTATGTTGATTATTAAGCCCTGTTTGCCCACGTTGATCTGACGTGGGTAAATCAGGCACTACATGCCAAAATATCGCTGTGATTTTTATTGAGAAATTTTATCTTTAGTTTTAATGGATCATGGTGTAGCGGTTTGTTGCAGGTAAACGTTTCCATTTAAAACCCTTATGAAGAACAAACGCTATCTCTTCCTGATTCTTTCGTTAACCATTTTTGCTTGCAATGATTTTCCATTTAAATCGTGTACCAAGGAGTTTAGGTATATTGGTATTACCTTTGTAGATAAGGTTGGTCAGCCACGTGCCGTGAAAAATTTTAAAGTAATAAACAAGAGGACTGCTGAACAGATTTTTTCTTCTTCGCATGGGGCATTAAAAGGACTGTACATTGTAATCGACGATTCATCGGTTGAGAAAGTTCGTTCGAGCGGAGATGAGCTGATGGTTTCTGCCCTCGATAGTGTGAACAATACCACAAAAAGTGTAACCGTAAAAGTTAAGGGTGGACGAGGTGCTTGTCATATTGAGAAAATTTCCGGGCCTGAACAGGTAGAGCTGGAGTAGCTTTTTATCGCACTGTTGTCGCATTCGCCCCGTGGATTTGCCGTATGCATGCCTCTTGTACTTTTTTATTATTTCCGAAATTTATACTTGTGTTTAAATAAAATCGAAATGATATGAGAAAAATAATTGTTTTATCCTTTGTCACCCTGGATGGTGTAATGCAGGCGCCGGGTGGGCCGGAAGAAGATCCATCAGGAGATTTTCAATACGGTGGTTGGACAGCGCCTTACGGAGATGAGGAATATGGCGGTGCCATGCAAAAGCAATTGTTGCCTGCCGATCTTCTTTTAGGAAGAAAAACATTTGATATTTGGGAGGATTACTGGCCGAAACATGCCGAACACTGGCTAGGTGTGAACGAAGTGACTAAATATGTTTTATCCAATACGAAAGAGAAGTCTGATTGGGTAAACACGGTGTTCGTTAAAAATGTGGACGATATCAAGAAGCTCAAAAACACTGAAGGTTCAGACATTAAAATTTGGGGCAGTAGTAAGCTTGTTCAGCTGTTGCTAAATCATAACCTGGTAGATGAATTCTGGCTCAATATCCATCCGGTGATTTTAGGGAAAGGGAAAAAGTTGTTTGATGATCATGCTATTTCTGCCGCGTTTACGCTTGCCGAAAGTACAATTACCAGCACTGGTGTTATTATTGCGAATTACAGGCGGGCAGGAGAAGTGAAAACCGGTACTGTTGGGGTTTAAAACTGTAGCGTATCTAAAACTAAAAAGCCGCTCTACTTTCGTAAAGCGGCTTCGTAGCCCGTAGGGGAATCGAACCCCTGTTTCCAGAATGAAAATCTGGCGTCCTCACCCCTAGACGAACGGGCCATTATTTTTAGTCTTAAGTTCTTAGTCTCAAGTCCGGAGGCTAATGACTCAAGACTGTCGACTCACGACTTAATTGGTAGCGGGGACACGACTCGAACGTGCGACCTTCGGGTTATGAGCCCGACGAGCTACCAACTGCTCCACCCCGCACTATATACAACTCGTATGATGCTATTGTTAAATCCTTAACACTGTTTCCGAATTGGAATGCAAAGATATAATTCGTTTCTTTGTAGTGCAAATTTTTTTAAAAAAATATTTCAATGGCGCATAAAGCAGGTTTTGTAAGTATAATAGGTAAGCCAAACGTTGGTAAATCTACCCTTATGAATGTGCTTGTAGGTGAGCGACTTAGTATCATTACCCCTAAGGCACAGACTACAAGGCATCGTATATTAGGCATCGTTAACGAGGAAGATTTTCAGATTGTATTTTCGGATACACCGGGGATTATCAAGCCAAAATATAGCTTGCAAGAGAGTATGATGAGTTTTGTTAACGGTTCTTTAACAGATGCTGATGTACTTTTATTTGTAACTGATATTCATGAAAAGTATGATGAGGAAGATGTTTTGGAGAAAGTTTTAAACCGGGATATCCCTACCATTGTACTCATTAATAAGATAGATACTGCAGATCAGGCACAAGTAGAAGAGAAGATCGCTTATTGGCAGGAAAAGATTAATCCCTTAGCAATTTATGCCATTTCTGCTTTGCATAAACACAATGTTGACGGATTATTGGATAAAGTTTTGGAAATTCTTCCGGAGCACCCACCATATTATGATAAAGAAGATTTAACAGATCGCTCTGAGCGGTTCTTTGTTTCGGAAATGATTCGGGAGAAAATCTTCACCAACTATCAAAAAGAAATTCCTTATAGCACCGAAGTGATTATCAAATCATTTAAAGATGAGGAAGAAACAATCGGAAAAAAAGGTGGTGTAATCAGAATCAGTGCAGAAATTATAGTAGAGCGCGACTCGCAAAAGAACATCCTCATTGGTAAAGCAGGGAGTATGCTTAAGAAAGTTGGCACAGAAGCACGTTTGGAAATTGAAAAATTTTTAGAGCGAAAAGTGTTCTTAGAGATGTTTGTAAAGGTGATTCCAGACTGGAGAAGTAAAAAGAACTATCTAAAAAGCTTCGGCTACGAAAATTAACCGTACCTTTGCAGGCTCTTTGGAAAAAGGGTTAGTTGTTGATATTCAATGGTTGATGTTAAAATTATCAATTAATTGAACTCAATATCGAACAAAAACTGGGCAGAAATTGCTGTTAATATAAGTGTATTAATGACTAAAACGTGCCCTAAAACATTAAGTTTAATAACATTACAGCCAGATCATGAGTAATATTATCGCCATCGTAGGCAGGCCGAACGTAGGCAAGAGCACACTTTTTAACAGATTAACCGAAAGCCGTAAAGCCATTGTGGATGATTTTAGCGGGGTAACGCGCGACAGACATTATGGTGTAGGTGAGTGGACAGATAAACAGTTCACTGTAATTGATACTGGAGGTTACGTTTCGGGCTCAGACGACGTATTCGAGGCTGCTATTCGCGAGCAGGTACTCATTGCCATTGAAGAAGCCAGTGTGGTATTGTTCATGGTAGATGTTACGGTAGGGGTTACTGATCTAGATGATGAGATCGCTAAAGTGCTTCGCAGAAGTAAAAAGCCTGTTTTTGTAGTTTCTAACAAAGTAGATAATACAGCTTTACACAATGAAACCGGTGTTTTTTATAGCTTTGGTTTAGGAGAGGTTCACGCTGTGTCTTCAATGACTGGCTCTGGAACAGGTGATTTATTAGACGAAGTTATTAAGCACTTCGAAGACGTTCCGGAAGAAGAAAGTACCCTTCCAAAAATTACCATTGCTGGTCGCCCGAATGTAGGTAAATCTTCATTGATTAATGCACTTATCGGTAAAGAACGTAATATCGTAACGGATGTAGCAGGTACCACCCGCGATTCGATTAAAATTCACTACAACCAGTTTGGACATGAATTTACTTTAATTGATACCGCCGGTTTACGTAAAAAAACCAAGGTTAAAGAAAATATTGAATTTTACTCGGTGATGCGTACCATTAAGGCTTTAGAAGAAGCTGATGTGGTGGTTTTGATGATTGATGCTGTTGAAGGGATCGAAAGTCAGGATATTAACATCTTCCACCTGGCAGAAAAAAATAAGAAGGGAATCGTAGTTCTGGTTAACAAATGGGATTTGATCGAAAAGAATACCAAAACGATGAAGGTTTTCGAAGATGAGATTAAAGAACGTATTAAACCTTTTACCGATGTTCCAATTGTTTTTACTTCAGTACTGAATAAGCAACGTATTTTTAAGGCCATAGAAGAAGCTTTAGAAGTTTATAAAAACCGTGGGAAGAAAATCCCTACTTCGAAGCTGAATGATGTTATGCTTCCATTAATTGAAGCTTATCCGCCACCGGCATTAAAAGGGAAGCACATTAAGATTAAATACATTACACAGATTAATGGTACTTCTCCAATGTTCGCCTTCTTCTGTAATTTGCCGCAGTACATTAAAGATCCGTATAAGCGTTTCTTAGAGAATAAGTTGAGGGAGAATTTTAATTTCTCCGGCGCACCTATTCAAATCTTTTTCAGACAAAAATAGCATTTGTAATGGTGTTATCGTTTTAACAACATGAATGATCATAACCGGAAAGCAGGTAACATTTCGAAAGAAGGGTTAGCTGCTTTTCTTTTTTACCTTAATAACGATGGAAAATAAAATAGCCGTTGTAAATAGCAGTACAGCCGATATAGATATCATATTCGAATTTTATGATATGGCGATAGCGCATCAAAAAAAGGTTTTTAATAAACATTGGCAAGGGTTTAGCCGATCGCTTATTGAAACTGAAGTGGCCGAAAACAGGCAATATAAAATCCTGGTGGACGGGCAAGTGGCTTGTATTTTTGCCGTAACTTTTGATGATAAGCTAATTTGGGGCGATCGTGATCAGGATGCCATTTACATTCACCGCATTGTTACCCATCCTGATTTTAGAGGCTTTGCTTTTGTGAAGAGAATTATTGACTGGGCGAAGGCTTTTTGTGCTGAAAATAACTTAAAATTCATCCGCATGGATACCTGGGCAGATAACGAAAAACTGCTCCAACATTATACGCAAAGCGGTTTTGATTATGTGGGTATAGCTGATCTGAAAAACTCGGAAGGGCTGCCCAAACATTATGAGGGGATTAGTTTGAGTCTATTCGAAATCAAGATTTAAGTGTGTGTTGTCTCTGTGCAATCTGAGGTTAAAAGACGAAATTTAACCACAGAGAAAAGGAGTATTACACAGAGAATCACCGAGGGTTTCCATCTAACTCTGTGGACTCTGTGTTTTCTCTCTGTGTACTCGGTGGTAAGAAACACGAAATTTAACCACAGAGAAAAGGAGTGTTACACAGAGAATCACCGAGGGTTTCCATCTAACTCTGTGGACTCTGTGTTTTCTCTCTGTGTACTCGGTGGTAAGAAACACGAGGTTTAACCACAGAGAAAAGGAGTGGTACACAGAGAATCACCGAGGGTTTCTCAAACATAAAAGGAAAATTAATCCTTAGTGTTCTTTTTGTTTTCTTGTATAAATATGCATCCAACGCTGTGCCCTCTGTGCCTTCTCTCTGTGCGCTCGGTGGTAAGAAATACGAAATTTAACCACAGAGAAAAGGAGTATTACACAGAGAATCACCGAGGGTTTCCATCTAACTCTGTGGACTCTGTGTTTTCTCTCTGTGTACTCGGTGGTAAGAAATACGAGGTTTAACCACAGAGAAAAGGAGTATTACACAGAGACTCACCGAGGATTTCCTCAAACACAAAAAGGAAAATTAATCCTCAATAGTAGTATTTCGTGTAAAATATGTATCCAGCTCTGTGGCCTCTGTGCCTTCTCTCTGTGCGCTCGGTGGTAAGAAATACGACATTTAACCACAGAGAAAAGGAGTATTACACAGAGAATCACCGAGGGTTTCCATCTAACTCTGTGGCCTCTGTGCCTTCTCTCTGTGCGCTCGGTGGTAAGAAATACGACATTTAACCACAGAGAAAAGGAGTATTACACAGAGAATCACCGAGGGTTTCTATCTAACTCTGCGGACTCTGTGCTTTCTCTCTGTGTACTCGGTGGTAAGAAACACGCCATTTACTTAAATGTCTTACATGGTGGAAGAAGGCGCCTTATTTTTTGAACCATATAAGCCGTGCTCGCTGGTAAAACAACTACGATATCTATTTATTGCAGCAACTTTAAAGTATGCTCCAGTGATTCCCTGTTTCCCCAGGCCTGGTGGCCGGTAACCACAAATTTTGTATTGGGATATTTCTTTTTTGTCTTTTGGATATTGCCAGGCCAGGCCTTTAAATTCGATTCTGTTATGTTGCCTAAATTCGAAGCCTCTGTACTTTTAACAAAACAACCCCCAAAGAGTACCTGATCTTTTTCGAACCAAATGAGGATGTTGTCTTTGGTATGACCTGCTCCTGGATAATAAGTATTGATTTTATACTGCCCCACAGTAAAGGTGGTATCCTTATCAAAAGTATTTTCGGCCCTGGGCTCGTTATTCGCCTTCAGGATCTGATCCGTTAATTTAGTGGTATAGGTTTTTATGCCCTTGCTTTTAAAAAAGGCTAAACCACCTGCTCTGTCTGCGTGTGAATGGGTCGCAATGGCCAGTACTACTTTCTGCTGGTGCTTCGCTTCAATGCTATCTAAAAAAGGCTGAAACTGTTTCGGATCCCAGGGCGCATCAATTACAACAACACCATTATTGGTAACCAAATACATCGCATTAGCATCTGTTAAATTCCCTTTGTAATCATTATAAGTAGTATACACATAAAGATCACCCTTTAAGTGACTGATTTTTAACGGGTTTGTTTGTGCAATCGCCGGGCTGATAATGGCGCAAAATAATAGGGAGAAAATAAATCGCATATATAATTTTAAAATTTAAGTTGCCAGCTGAGCATATCGTCTACCTCCCCAACATGAATAAAGCCGTTCTTCTCCAATACAGAATAGGAAGGAACATTATCTTTAGTTGTAGAGGCGAATACCGATTTGACATTGGGCTGCTCTTTGGCCCATTGAATTATTCTGCCTACTGCTTCTGTCATAAATCCTTTATCTCTAAATTCTTCGTAAGTGCCATAGCCAATCTCGATTTCACCATTCTGATCGGGCTCGCCTACAAAACAAATATCGCCAACCATGCTATGGTCGGGTTTGGAAATGATCGTCCATAGGGTATGATACAGATAATCCTTGTCTTTATCAGAAACGTTGGGAAGGATACTATATTTTAAAGCTTCCTGAAGTTCAGGAGAGATATTTTTCTTCATGGGAAGCAGGTTGAATTCTTTTTCAAGGGAATGATCATCCTTAACGTATTTTAAAAGCTGCTTATGGGTTAAGGGTCTGAGGATTAAACGGTCGGTCTCTATCATAAATGGGCGTTAACTTAAATAAAATTAGTGTTTTACCGGAAACTAAAAATATTATACCAATAAAAAAAAGTGTTTTTACTTGTTTATAGTTTTGTCTTTAAATCTATTCTATAAATATCAAACCAGGTATTATCTCTACTGATTAAACCCAATTAATAAATTTAAAACGGCTATTCGCCGGATTTCGGTCGGGTTACGGCCTCTCATCTCCGTCATAAGTCCGAACTAACCCCGAACAAAATCCGTATATACTTATAGGTAGATAAGTATTAGATTATACTGGTATTCATCCAATCACTTAAAATTTTCCAATTTTAGTATACTTTAATTACTTGTCCTGTAATAATTCCTAATACACTTTTTTCAAAGGCTTTAACTACTTTGTTCATACTAACCGGAGTTTCTCCGGGAAAGGAGTCAAAGTAAGCCGGAGAATCTTCCACTACATTGGGGCTAATCGCATTTATTCGTACATGGTTGGATAGCTCAGCTGCTGCAGCCACAATAAAAGAATTAAGTCCGCCATTAATGGTACTCAATGCAGCGCCGGCGGCTACGGGATGATCGGCAAGAATACCGGATGTTAGGCTAAATGAGCCCGATGGATTAATGTAATGCTGTCCGATGAGTACCAGGTTAATCTGGCCCAATAATTTATCCAGTAAGCCTTTCTTCATGTTATCACCGGTCATTTGCTGTATTTTTGCAAAAGGACCTTTACCCGTAGTACTGATCAGGGCGTCGAAAGGCCCAATTTGATCGAACATTTTTTTTATGGAAGATTCATCGGTAATGTCCACTTGAAAATCTCCACGGGTGTGGCCTACGCGTATAACTTCATGTTTTTGGGCAAAGGCATCTGCTACTTTTTTGCCTAATGTTCCGGTAGCCCCAACAATAATAATTTTCATATCAATAGCATTTGATAGGAAACAATTAAGGGGTAGTAAATTGTTTTCTCTTTATTGAAAATTAGCTTATTGTAGATTAGCCAGCGCCTGTTTTACAGCGTTATCGCTTTGGTTCGCAGCCTTGTAATAGCCAACATCTCCAAGGTAGTAACGGCAAAGTAACGCCTTCAGGTCGTTTAAAATGATTGCTTTGGCACTATATAGTTGAAAACGATCTATGGGAACATTTCTGCGTTGCATAAAGCCGATGAAATCCTTAAAATCGTTATCACTGATGTTGAATGTATTGATATTCTGCTCTACAAATGAAGCACTGTATCTAAAGGTTAAAATATTAAAAACGTAGTCTGAGAGGACTTTTTTGCTCACCAGGTTGCTATAAAATCTATTATAGCCGGTAGTATCCAGTTTAACAAAAACATCCGGTTGTATACCGCCTACGGTTTTTCCCCTTTTTGAAACATTTACATTTACACCTTCTGCTTTTTCAATAGAATCTTTAAAAGATGTTCTGTCTCCCGTTAACTCACCATCCATCATTCGCTCATCGAGTTCGTGTTTATAAGCATCATATCCTTTTTTGTAAGATTTTTGGATACTGCGACCAGAAGGTGTGTAATATCTTGCGATGGTTAAATTTAAGGCTGAGCCATCGTTAAAGGCAAATTGTTCCTGCACCAGTCCTTTGCCAAAAGATCTGCGGCCAACAATAATACCCCGTCCTAAATCCTGAATGGCACCGGCAACGATCTCACTGGCTGAGGCGGTGTTTTCATTAATCAGGATAGCGAGTTTGCCATTTTGGAAGGCGCCTGTTCCGGTAGAAAAATAATCGGTTCTTGGCTCGTGTTTACCCTGGGTATAAACAATCAACTTATTTTCGGGTAAAAACTGATCTGCGAGGCCGGTTGCAGCGGTAAAATACCCTCCGCCATTGTCCCGCAAATCGAGAATGAGTTTCTTCATGCCCCTTGCTTTCAAACTGGCAGCTGCAGCTGTGAAATCGCTATCGGTGTTGGCACCGAATTTACTGATTCTTACATATCCTGTTTCATTGTTGATCATGTAAGCGGCATCAATGCTACTGATATTCACTTTACCTCGCGTTACCATGATGCGGTTGGGCTGTGTGCTGCCATTGTGGAGCAGTACAACGCCTACACCTGTTCCGGATTTCCCCCTAAATCTTCCGGTTAGCTGATCTTTCGGCAACTGTCTGCCACTTACCATTGTCGAGTCTATACTCAATATTTTGTCGCCCAGTTTTATTCCTGCCTGATAAGCCGGTCCGTCTTTAACTACGCCAGTTACCATCATGGTATCATTGAGCATATAATATTCTATGCCAACACCTTCAAAATTTCCTTCGAGGTTATCGGTCATGTCCTGCGCATCGGTGGGCGGGAGGTATACACTATGTGGATCTAATTGATGTAAAACGCTGTCAATAGGTAAGTTATGTAGTGAATCTGTATTGATTTCATCTACATAATTTTTATTGATGATGTGGAGTATTTCGTCTAATTTGTCGGAGTTTCCATTAGCCAATTGCGGACTTCTCTGTACACCAAATCCCTGATCCTTGATGAATTTAATACCCAAGATCATTCCTGCAATTAAAACGATGGAATAACTTAAGGCGATGAGGAGATTATAGCGGGTGTTCTTTTTCATTAGCGTTACTGCAAATTTATGAAAATTAGCGGGTTGATGTATTTTTTTAACCTTATTTTCATACATTTTGTTTACATTATTTTACGGTAACTTTTTTACGCCTGATACAAATCTTCATTTTGCTTCATATTTTTGAATTTTTAAGCAAGGTTTTAGAAAGAATTTACCGAATTTTATCAAAATTAAATTTATGAATAGAGTTACCGAGTCGGAATCGCACTATAACCACATTGAGAAAATGTCGGTAATGGAGGTTTTGCAAGGCATTAATAATGAGGATAAAACGGTTGCATATGCGGTTGAGAAATGTTTGCCTCAGATAGAGAAGTTAACTTCGGCAGTTGCCGAAAGAATGAAAAAGGGTGGCAGGTTATTTTATATCGGTGCCGGAACGAGCGGGAGGTTAGGTGTGGTAGATGCTTCTGAATGTCCACCAACTTATGGCGTACCTTTTGATTGGGTTGTAGGAATCATTGCTGGTGGCGATACCGCGATTAGAAAAGCTGTAGAGTTTGCCGAAGATGATGAGGAACAAGCCTGGAAAGATTTGATGGAATTTGAAATCAATGAAAAAGATTGTTTGGTAGGTCTTGCGGCTTCAGGTACAACACCTTACGTAATTGGCGGATTGAATACTGCACGTAAACACGGTGTTTTAACGGGTTGCATCGTATGTAATACGGGTGGGCCAATAGCTGCAGAATCTGATTTTCCTGTTGAGGTGGTTGTAGGCCCCGAGTTTATAACGGGATCTACCCGGATGAAATCTGGTACAGCGCAAAAGCTGGTTTTAAACATGCTGAGCACCACAGTAATGGTTCAATTGGGCCGTGTGGTAGGTAATAAAATGGTTGATATGCAGTTAACCAATCATAAGTTAGTAGATCGGGGTACACTTATGGTTGCCGATGAACTAAATATTGGCTACGATGAGGCTGCCGATTTGCTTAGCCGTTATGGAAGCGTGCGTAAAGCAGTAGAAGCAGGCCATCAGGCGCCACATTAATTTTAAAGATAAGGACTTTTGGCTTCGGATACCGCTGTAATTTGGGCCAGGAAAAAAAATGAACTGATGCACGAGATTGAGCCTTACTACCAATGGAGAGATGAATACATTTCAGCAGAAGACGAACGTTCTCCATTTTACAATACCGAATATTCGGAGTTATATTTTGATAAACAGATTTATAACTTCTTATTACACCCGCAGTGGGATGAGTTTGGCTCAAATACACTTTACATGAAGGTATTATTTGCTGATTATGATCGTGCTTATGCCATTATAGAATTTATTGGCGAGTGGAATGATGCCATCAATAATGATATTATGATGTTGAAGCGGGATATTCTGGAGCTGATGATGGATGAGGGAATAAATAAATTTATCCTGATTGGTGAAAATGTGCTGAACTTTCATGCTTCTGATGACAGTTACTATGAAGAATGGTTTCAGGAAGTAGAAGAGGGATGGATTGTTGGCGTTAACTTTCAGGAGCATGTGATTCGCGAATTTCGTGATAATAATATCGATTATTACATTAACTTCGGTGGTGAATTGGATAATCTGCCCTGGAGAACACTAAAACCACTACAGTTCTTTAAGAAAGTTGAAGAACAGCTGACAAAAAGATTAAATTAAAAACTTATTTTTATATTCATAAATACACAAAATAACAATGGAACAACAAAATTATCAATATCAGGACAACAGTGTTTTTGTTCAGGAAGGCAGCGTTTCTAAGAAATTCTTTGCACACGTTTTTACCTGGATGTTTGTTGCCTTAAGTCTTTCTACTGTAGCGGCCTATTTATTTGGCACTAGTGAAAGTTTAATGCAATACTTACTTACCGTTAATCCATCAACAGGAAAAGTAGGAATGTCTATTTTTGGATATATCGCTATGTTTGCACCGCTAGGCTTAGTGTTATTGATGGGCTTTGGTTTAAGCAGATTATCATTGCCAGCACTGATCGGCGTTTTCGTGCTCTATGCCGTATTAACAGGTATTAGTCTAAGCTTTATCTTATTAACTTATACCTCAGGTTCGGTAGTAAGCTGCTTTGGTGGCGCTGCCTTAATCTTCGGAATTATGGCCTTTATGGGTTACACAACCAACATTGATTTGAGTAAATTCGGTCCGATTTTAATGGTGGGCGTTATAGCATTGGTAATTGCAAGCGTAATCAATATGTTTATCCAAAGTGAACAATTTAGTTTGTTTATGGCATTTATTGGTATTGCAATCTTTACTGCATTAACAGCTTATGATGTACAAAAAATTAAAAGAATTGGCGAAGGAATTGAAGCGAGTGGTGAGCAGGTATTACAGGTAGATTCTAAAAAGATGGCTATCGTTGCTGCACTATCACTATATCTTGATTTCTTAAATATCTTCCTTTTCTTACTTCGTATTTTCGGAAGTAGAAAATAGAAATAACGGTTTACAATTTTCTGTTCAAACCGAACAATATTCTTTAAGGCTGTGCAATTTTGCATGGCCTTTGTAATTTTATTTGGCAGCAGGGCGATAATTTTTGGAAATGATGTTGCTTTGTTGCATTTTTGTATGCTTATTAAGAAAGACGGAGGGATTAGACCCAACGAAGTCTTAGCAACCTGTGCCAACAAGGTGCTAAATTCTATCCCGATTTATTCGGGGAAAGATAAGTTTAGGAAGTACGATCATGTGCCAACTTTTTAAATAAGCTTTTTTAAGTATCGGGTATACAGTATCAAGTATCAAGACGAGGTTCTTATAATAGGATCTTTTTTGATCAGTTTTCAGTCTGTGAGTCAGTCTTGATACTTGATACCTAGTACTTACTACTAGACAACAACAAATGGGTATAAGAGAAGAATTAGAGAAACGTATTTTGGTGATTGATGGTGCTATGGGTACCATGATTCAGCGCTATACTTTAACGGAAGAAGATTTTAGAGGCGAGCGCTTTAAAGATCACCCCTGTGATGTTAAAGGCAATAACGATTTGCTTAATATTACACGTCCGGATATTATTAAGCAGATTCATTTAGAATATCTGCAGTCGGGTGCTGATATTATCGAAACCAACACTTTCAGTACACAGCGTATTTCTATGGCTGATTACCAGATGGAAGAGCTGAGCTATGAGCTAAGTTTTGAGGGTGCACGTATTGCGAAAGCGGCTACAACCGAATTTATGGCGCAAAATCCAGATCGGGCTTGCTTTGTTGCAGGAGCTGTTGGACCCACTAACCGCACGCTTTCCTTATCGCCAGATGTGAATGATCCTGGTTTCAGGGCCATCAGTTACGAGGAACTTTTTGATGCTTACTATGAACAAGTTCGAGGTTTGGTGGATGGTGGTTCGGATATTCTCCTGATTGAAACCATTTTTGATACCTTAAATGCTAAAGTGGCCATTGCCGCTATTAAAAAATATGAAGAGATAGTGGGTAAAAAACTGGAGATTATGATCTCTGGAACGATTACCGACGCTTCCGGCCGTACATTGTCGGGGCAAACAGCCGAGGCTTTTTTAAACTCTGTGGTGCATGCAAAACCTTTAAGTATTGGTTTTAACTGTGCTTTAGGCGCTAAAGAAATGCGTCCGCACATAGAAGAATTGGCCGCAAAAGCAGGGTGTTATGTTTCTGCCTACCCAAATGCAGGCTTACCAAACGAGTTTGGTGCTTATGACGAGCAACCTCACGAAACCGCGCATTTGGTTGATGATTTTATAGCTTCCGGATTTGTTAATATTGTAGGTGGTTGTTGTGGTACTACACCTGATCACATTGGTTGTATTGCAGCCAATGCACGCAAAGCAAGCCCTAGAAAGATTCCTACACCTGTTCCAAATATGCGTTTGAGCGGTCTGGAGCCTGTAACTATTACTCCGGAAAGTATTTTTGTAAACGTTGGTGAAAGAACAAACATCACCGGTTCTCCGAAATTCTCTAAATTAATTTTAAGTGGAGATTATGAAGCTGCACTTGCCGTTGCCCGCCAACAGGTAGAAGGTGGTGCACAGGTAATTGATGTGAACATGGACGAAGGAATGTTGGATTCGGAAGCTGCCATGACTAAATTCCTCAACCTGATTGCTTCAGAACCTGATATCGCTAAATTGCCGATCATGGTCGATTCATCGAAATGGAGCGTAATTGAGGCTGGTTTGAAGTGTTTACAGGGGAAAGGTATTGTAAACTCTATTTCCTTAAAAGAAGGAGAAGAAAAGTTTATAGAGAGTGCTAAGAAGATTATGGTTTATGGTGCTGCGGTAGTGGTTATGGCATTTGATGAGCAGGGGCAGGCCGATAACTACGAGCGCAGAATAGAAATTTGTAAAAGAAGTTACGATATCCTGGTGAATGAGGTTGGTTTTCCGCCGCAGGATATCATTTTCGACCCAAATATATTAACGGTAGCAACCGGATTAGACGAACATAATAACTATGCTGTCGATTTTATCAATGCTACCCGTTGGATTAAACAAAACCTGCCACATGCGAAAGTTAGTGGTGGTGTTTCTAATATCTCGTTCTCATTTAGAGGAAACAATGTAGTGCGCGAAGCCATGCACTCGGCTTTTCTTTATCATGCCATCCAGGCAGGATTGGATATGGGAATTGTAAATGCGGGGATGTTGGAAGTTTATCAGGAAATTCCACCAGAATTATTGGAAAGGGTGGAAGATGTATTGTTAAACCGCCGTGATGATGCTACTGAACGCCTGGTAGAGTTTGCAGAAACCGTAAAATCCAAAGGGAAAGAAATTGTGAAGGATGAGGAATGGAGAAAAGGAACAGTAGAGGAAAGGTTATCCCATTCGCTGGTAAAAGGCTTAATTGAACATTTAGATAGTGATGTAGAAGAAGCCCGACAGAAATACGCCCGTCCTATCCAGGTAATTGAAGGTCCGTTGATGGATGGGATGAACATTGTTGGGGATTTATTTGGAGCAGGTAAAATGTTCTTGCCG
Organism: Pedobacter sp.; assembly: GCF_965279535.1. Classification (NCBI taxonomy): domain Bacteria; kingdom Pseudomonadati; phylum Bacteroidota; class Sphingobacteriia; order Sphingobacteriales; family Sphingobacteriaceae; genus Pedobacter; species Pedobacter sp. Next base: position 2,494,610 of record NZ_OZ257244.1, on the reverse strand, counting down.
CAGGTGGTAAAATCTGCCCGAGTAATGAAAAAGGCCGTGGCTTACCTGCTTCCTTTTATTGAGCAGGAAAAGTTAGACAATCCGGATCAGGATCAAAACTCTTCTGCGGGAAGAATTTTACTGGCAACAGTGAAAGGCGATGTTCACGATATTGGAAAAAATATTGTTGGGGTAGTTTTAGCCTGCAACAATTTTGAAGTGATAGACATGGGCGTAATGGTTCCGGCTCAGGAAATCATTAAAAAAGCAAAGGAAATTAAGGCTGATATCATCGGTTTAAGTGGATTAATTACCCCATCTTTAGATGAAATGGTTCATTTTGCCAAAGAAATGGAGCGTGAAGGGTTTACCATTCCTTTAATAGTGGGTGGTGCAACAACCTCCAGAATCCATGCCGCGGTAAAAATTGCACCTAGTTATTCAGGCCCTGCAATTCATGTGCTGGATGCTTCGCGAAGTGTTACCGTTTGTAGTACTTTAATGAATGGCGAAACCCGTGATACCTATATTAATCAGATTAAAGAAGAATATGATAAAGCCCGGGAGGCGCATTTGAATAAGCGTTCTGATAAACGTTTTAAAACGATTGAAGAGGCCCGGGAAAATAAATTTAAGATAGATTTTCAGCCAAACCTGCCAACGCCTGCTTTTACAGGCACCAAGGTGTTTGATGATTATCCCCTGGAAGAATTGGTTCCTTACATTGATTGGACACCTTTTTTCCATACCTGGGAACTTCGCGGAAGCTACCCCAAAATATTCGACGATAAAAATGTAGGCTCAGAAGCGAAGAAACTTTTTGATGACGCACAGACTTTATTGAAGCGTGTACTGGACGAAAAATTATTTACAGCTAAGGGTGTTATTGGATTTTGGCCGGCGAATTCGGTGGGGGATGACATAGAGTTGAGCGTTGATAGTCCTGAGTTGGGAGATGCCAAACCCCAATTTTCAAACCTTAAACCCGTGACTATTCACACCCTGAGGCAGCAGGCAGAGAAAGTAGATGGTCAACCTTATTATGCACTATCAGATTTTATCGCGCCAAAAGAAAGCGGCATTCAGGATTACTTTGGTGGTTTTGCAGTAACTACAGGTATAGGCGTGGATGAGCTGGTTGCGGAGTTTGAAGCCAATCATGACGATTATAACAGCATTATGGCTAAGGCACTGGCTGATCGTTTAGCAGAAGCTTTTGCAGAGCGGATGCATGAGCGTGTACGTAAAGAATACTGGGGTTACGCAAAAGATGAGAACCTTAGCAATCAGGAATTGATCAAGGAAGAATATGCAGGTATTCGTCCGGCACCAGGATATCCTGCTTGTCCGGAGCATACAGAAAAGGGTACTTTATTTGCCCTGCTTGATGCGGAAAACAGAATTGGCTTGCGCTTAACCGAAAGCTATGCCATGTATCCTACAGCAGCAGTAAGTGGCTTTTACTTTGCTCATCCCGATTCAAGATATTTCGGTTTGGGAAAAATCACTAAAGACCAGATTGAAGATTATGCCATCCGTAAAAATATGCCGATTGAAGAGGTGGAACGATGGTTGAGCCCGAATTTAGCCTATTAGGGTTGTGGGTTATGAGTTGTGGGTTGCGGGGGAAGACCCATCGCCTGATTGATGAAATGGAATGTTAGGGTTGTGGGTTACGGGTTGTGAGTTGCGGGGGAAAACCCATCGCCTGATTTACGAAAGGGGATATTAGGGTTGTGGGTTATGAGTTGTGAGTTGCGGGGAAAACCCATCGCCTGATGAAAAGGAATATTAAACCTAAAATATATAAACCAAACTAAAGGTTAATGGAGAAAGAAAAGAAGTTGTATACAGAATTAGATGTTTGGAAGGAAGCCAGAGCTTTAACTAATGCTATATACGTTGCAACCAAACTATTTCCAAAGGATGAAGTATTTGGCCTGGCCAGTCAGATGCGAAGATCAGCAGTATCTATCCCTTCAAATATAGCAGAGGGGTGTGGTAGAAATTATCCAAAAGAGAGCATTCAGTTTTTTTTTTATTGCAAGAGGTTCTATTTATGAATTAGAAACTCAATTATATATATCATTTGACCAAAAATATATTGATGATTTGGTATTACAATCAACTTTGTTAAAATTAGAAACGACTAGAAAATTATTAAATGGGTTCATAAAATATTATCAGCAACTAGTAAAGTAAGCCCAAACCCGTAACCTTGAACCCATAACACGTAACCCAAATATGAAAATTACAGACCATATTAAAAACGCAAAGGGCAAAACCCTATTCTCATTTGAACTGTTGCCGCCAATTAAAGGACAGAGTATTCAATGGGTATATGATGCTATTGATCCATTATTGGAGTTTGAACCACCTTTTATAGATGTGACTTCATTGAGAGAAGATTATATTTATAAAGAACAGGATAATGGATTGTTACAGAAGGTTTCTTATCGTAAACGTCCGGGTACAATAGCGATTTGTGCGGCTATTATTCACAAGTATAAAATCGATGCTGTACCGCATTTAATTTGTGGTGGTTTTACCAAAGAGGAAACAGAAAATGCGTTAATTGACTTGCAGTTTTTGGGTATCGACAATGTTTTAGCTTTACGTGGCGATGCACGTCAGGCCGATGCCGCGTTTATACCGACCAAAGGTGGACACGCTTATGCTACAGACCTCATTCAGCACATTAAAAACCATAATGAGGGAAAATTCCTTCATGAGGATGTAGAAACTTTTAAAAGTGATTTCTGTATTGGTGTGGCCGGGTATCCGGAGAAACATTTTGAAGCACCTAACCTCAACGCCGACTTTAAGTATTTGAAAAAGAAAGTGGATATGGGCGCTGAATTTATCGTTACGCAAATGTTTTTTGACAATCAAAAGTATTTCGATTTCGTGAAAAAATGCCGAGAAAACGATATTAACGTGCCGATTATTCCGGGGTTAAAACCAATTAGTACTGCTAAACAGCTCATTGCACTACCAAAAATTTTCCATATCGATATTCCTGAAGATTTAAGTGATGCGGTAGAAAACTGCAAAACAGCAGCAGATATCAGAGAAACAGGTACTGAATTTATGATTAAGCAATGTAAAGAATTAATGGATTTTGGCGTTCCGGTATTACATTTTTATACCATGGGTAAACCTGAACAAACCAAGCGTATTGCCAAGGCTATTTTCTAAACTTCTTTTCGTTGATTCATGAACCAACAACTCCAAAAAGACAATCAGATATTGCATGAAATCCTTCAGCTTATTCAACAGCAAGGAATAGATTATCTTGATGACCTGCACAATAGATCTACTTCTACTGATGCAACCGTTGATCAGGTAAATGTGTTAACGGAGGAGGGGCTAGGTACAGTTGCAACTCTACAGCAATTTAACCAACGTTTTGAACCTGTTATTGTGGGCTCGTCGGGTCCGCGGTATTGGGGCTTTGTAACAGGGGGAACAACACCTGCTGCTATTGCCGGCGACTGGCTTGCTACAGTTTATGATCAGAATACACAGTCTGCCAAAGGTGCTGGGGATGTTTCTGCTACAATTGAATTAGAAACGATTCAGTTACTGATTTCGCTTTTTAACTTACCCCGCAATTATTTCGGTGGATTTGTAACTGGTGCAACATTATCCAATTTTACCTGTTTGGCAGTCGCCAGACAGTGGTTTGGAAAACAAAAAGGTAAGGATTTTGCCAAAGACGGAATTTCAGAGAAAATTCATGTCCTCTCGGCTACACCACATTCCTCATCTGTAAAATCTTTGGCTATGCTGGGGATTGGAAGTGCTAATGTGATCACCATTCAGGTAGCAGAAGGTAACCGTGAAGCCATAGATATGGTCGACCTGAAGAAAAAGATTGAGGAATTGAATAATGAGCCATTTATTCTCATCTCCAGCGCAGGCACTGTAAATACTGTTGATTTTGACGACTTTGAGGCCATTAATGCGCTTCGGTCTGAATATAATTTCTGGTGGCATATTGATGCTGCTTTTGGTGGCTTTGCTGCCTGTTCGCCAAAATACCGGCATTTGGTTAAGGGTTGGGAAAATGCCGATAGCATAACCGTAGATTGCCATAAATGGTTAAATGTACCCTATGAAAGTGCGGTCTTTTTAATTAAAGAACAGCATCAGCTCCTGCAAATGGAGTCCTTTCAGAATGCCAATGCCGCTTATCTGGGGAATCCATTAGATAACTTCAGTTACCTCAATTTTTTGCCAGAAAACTCCAGGCGCTTAAAAGCCCTGCCCGCATGGTTTACGTTAATGAGTTATGGAAAAAAGGGATATCAGGAGCTGATAGAAGATTGTGTAACCCTCAGCCTAGCCTTTGCCAGCTTTATTGAACAACATCCGGCCTTAGCACTTCTGGCACCTGTTCGATTAAATACAGTTTGCTTTACGCTTCAAAATGAGCAATTAGTTACTCCATTTTTACAAAAACTTAATACCAGTGGAAAGGTTTTTATGACTGCTACCCAATATAAAGGTAAAAAGGGTATCAGGGCTGCATTTGTAAATTGGAGAACAGCTTCAGCTGATGTTGAAACCGTAATTGCTGAAATGAATCAAATTCTTGCAGAACTTTAACACAGCTCAGTTGTTAAGTCATTATATTTGCAAGGATGAAATTAAATGGCTTAAAATATCTGCTAATGATTTGCCTGGTAGCTACTTTGCTGGCTAAGGTGGGAGGCATTACAGCATATCTTTACCATTTTAATCCTGAAAGTACATATGTAATGGCTCATGATGATGCTACCGAAAAAGAAGAAAAAAAGGTAGAAACGGAGTATTTCGATCATCAATTTATGGCTTATGAAGGCTTAAACCAGGAAATCGTTCCGCAAACAAAGCCTGCTCTTCCCGAGCACTTCTTCATCCTATCCTATTTCCCTGAGGTATTAACACCTCCTCCATTATTGGGGTAATATTAAACATCTTTTAAAATTTTATTAATCATACAGTCTATCATTATTGATGGGCTATTATCTATTTTATATATCAATATATCATATGAAACGAGCAATTTCATTCTCTTTTGCAGCATTTTTAGTAGCTGCATCATTACAAATTAGTGCACAGGAAGTGGCACAAACTAACGTAAAACCATTAAATAATTCTGTATCAGTAGTTTCGCAACTGCAGCCGGTAACTTTCAGTTATGATAAGGCTTGGGCTGAAAAATTGAAACTTTCTGCTGCACCGCAGCTGGGTTTCGTTGCCGCAGATGTTCAGAAAGTGATGCCTGAATTGGTTAATCAAAATGCTAAAAGCTATTCGGTAGGTAAAAATGCACTGAGAACTGCAACTGTAGCTACGGTAGATTACGAGCGCTTGATTCCGCTTTTGGTAGGAAGCATAAAAGAACAACAAGAACAGATTGAGGCACTGAAAAGAGAAATCAGTACTTTAAAAAGCAGGTCTGCAAAATAAGATCTGGTATAAGTTTTAGTTCCTGGTTGGCGAACCAGTTTTAAGGATGTTTAAAAATCTTTGGGCAATTGCTACAAGTTTTTAAGCATCCTTTCTTTTTTATATTATTTTCGTAGCCTGATAACCAACTGATCTAGGTTTACTGGCTGAATATTCAGGTTCATAGAATTTTGATTGGATCAAAAGATTAAAGGATGTCTATTTGGATATTATTAATCCATAAATTGAAATCTCATGAACAGTAATTTTATACTTAGTGGACTGGATCACTTACTCAGTGAGAGCACGCTCAGTTCTTTCTTTTATACACTCGTTTTTCTCTTTAGTTTTTACAGGTTTAAAAAGTATCCCGTTAGAATAAAAGGTTACACCTGGTTTACGAATATTTTTGTCTCCTGGTTTATTGTGTCGGCCATGTATCTTGTTGTGCAGGCAGTACAAAATTTTGCCAGGTTTATAGAACATACAAGATTTGGGAATGAAACCAACTTTAAATTTGAGTTTGGAGATTTAGAGTACATCATTCTGATTCCCATAAGTGTAGCTATAATTTTTACGTTTTATTTGTGGGTGAATAGATTTTGGAAACAGCGAATGCGGAGTATTTCCAAAATAATGCTGGCAGATGCTGTATTTGTTTTTGTAATTACGATGTCGGCTATGTGCATTACCCAGATAAGTTTTCGAGGGTTCGGGAATATTATTTATTCCATAACTGTATGGATTCCAGGACCTACAGGCTGTGCGCTGGCATTCGTAGCTTATAATTATTACCACTATCACAAGGGGCTGAAAATGCAGGAGAAAGAGTTACAAATTTCGAGGCTGCAGCAGCAGCTTTCACAATCGCAACTAGATGCGCTTTCCTCTAAAATAAACCCTCATTTTTTGTATAATGCCCTCAATTCAATTGCTGGTTTAGCTGCATCTGATGGTATTAAAACTAGAAACATGGCTATTGCACTTTCTAAGCTTTTCAGGTACAACATTAATAAAGAGGAAAGTAATTATGTAAGTGTTAAGGAAGAACTGGAAATGGTATTGACTTATTTAGAGATCGAGAAAATCAGATTTGAGCAAAGGTTGCAATATAGCTGTAATGTACCTGCTGATTTGGAAGAAGAGTTAATTCCAAGGCACTTGCTTCAGCCCCTGGTAGAAAATGCCGTAAAGCATGGGGGGAGCATAGATCATTTACAAGTTAATATTTCTATAAGTAAGCATGAAAAGGAAATTATAATCTGCGTGGCCGATAATGGGAAACCTTTTGATCAGGACTTTAGCCCAGGTTATGGCATAAAATCATTGTATGATAAACTGGATCTCCTAACATCTGAAAGTTATGAAATTGCTTTTGAAAATAATCCGAAGCAGGTTTGCATATCCATTGGCGACCATAAGAAATTATTGTAATGATTAAGAAATTTAGAACCATCATTGTAGATGATGAATATCCTGCCAGGCTCATGATGAAGGAGTTAACCCATGATCATTTGGATCTGATTGAAGTGATTGGTGAAGCTGAAAATGGCAGGATAGCGATTGAACTAATTGATTCGCTAAAACCTGATTTAATATTTTTAGATATCCAGATGCCAGATATGGAAGCTTTTAGTATGTTACTGCAGCTAAAGCATCAACCTATGGTGGTGTTTACAACGGCCTATGAGCAGTATGCGATAAAAGCTTTTGAAGAGAATGCTATCGATTATCTTTTAAAACCCATAGAGCCAGATAGATTTGCAAAATGTATTGCAAAGCTGAAAAGTGTTGCTCATGGTACACCACAATTGGTTGATTTTAATAGTTTGAAGCAATTCTTTGATCGTTTACAACCTAAAAAGGAGATTACAGCAATTCCGATCAAAGTAAAAGATAAAATACTTTTGGTACGCCTGAGTAAAATAACCTATTTATTAGCTGAACAAGGCTATGTTACTATTCATACAGATAATGGCGAGCAGTTTTTAACTGAGCTTTCATTGTCAGAGTTGGAGGAAAAATTACCCTCAGGTTTTTTACGTGTTCAGCGGTCATACATTATTAATACCGATAAGATACAGGAGATTAAAAAGTATTTCAATAACCGGTTAATTATTTTAATGAGCGACAATCGAAATACCAAGATCGTTTCAGGAACAACTTACATTAACCAAATCAGGTTGGCCTTAGATCTTTAACACAAAAGCCTGGTCAATTTGACCAGGCTTTTGCATTTTAATCATTTATTTACTCAACAAGTAATCTTTAAATCCCTGGAAATCTACTCCCAGTTTATCGGCATGTTTAGGCTTGTTTTCTAAAGCTTTTACCTGTGATGGAATAGTGATTTCGTTGGCCATATCTTTAGGGAAGATATCGGGAAACTTACAAGGATGTGCGGTAGAAAGGAAAACGGCTGCACTCTTATCCGCTGGGTTATCTTTGCGATATTGATCAATAGCCAAATAAGCAATGGCTGTATGTGGACAAGCGATATAATCGAATTTTTTATAAATTTCCTTAATAGCCGATAACGTTTCTTCGTCATCAAAGCGGTAAGCCACCACTTTTTCTTTTAGCTTGGCTAAATCCTGGTTAAATAGATCCATGATGCGAACCCAGTTGCTCGGTGCGCCAACATCCATGGCGTTTGCATAGGTTTGTACAGATGGTTTGGTTTCATAAACACCGTTTTCTAAGTAACGGGGTACGGTATCGTTCACATTGGTGGCCGCAATGAATTGTTTTACCGGCAAGCCCATTTTATAAGCCAGTAAGCCAGCACCAATATTACCGAAGTTACCACTTGGAACAGAGAAAACCACATCATTTAATCCTTGCCTTTTTAACTGGGCATAGGTATTAAAATAATAAAAAGTTTGCGGGATTAATCTGGAAATATTGATTGAGTTTGCAGAGGTCAAGCGGAATTTTTTATTCAATTCTTCATCTGCGAAAGCCTGTTTAACCAAGGCCTGGCAATCGTCAAAAGTGCCTTTTACTTCAATGGCCCTGATATTGGCTCCGTTGGTGGTTAACTGTAATTCTTGTATCGGACTTACTTTTCCTTCAGGATACAGGATGGTAACTCTGGTATTGGGTACACCTAAGAATCCCAGGGCTACAGCGCCACCAGTATCGCCAGAAGTGGCTACCAGTACATCTAAAAGCTGTTCTCCATCTTTGAGGAAGTAAGCCATTACCCGACTCATAAAACGGGCACCAAAATCCTTAAATGCTAACGAAGGACCATGAAACAACTCGAGTACAAATGTTTTTTCATCTAATTTTACTGCCGGTGCATTAAAATTAATGGCTTCCTCAACTAAGGCTTTTAAATCCTCAGCAGGAATTTCATCCTTTAATAGGGTAGAAGCTACTTTGTAAGCGATTTCCGGAAGTGAATACCGATCTATATTTTCAATGAAATCTGCGTCTAATTGAGGAATTTCAACGGGCATATACAATCCTTTATCTAAAGGCATGCTGTTAAAAACGGCTTCTTTAAAGGAAACGCGTAAGTCTTTATTGTTGGTTGAATATAATTTCATGTGGAGGTTTAGGGTTTAGGGTTTGAGGTTTAGGACTTAAGGTTTTTTATGCTTGTTGCTTTATACATTTTACCATGAACCTGATACCTCAAACCTTTTTACAGGCTTATTCAATTTCTCTCGGACCTTCGGCATTAACCGATGATACGAAAGCTTTGCTGTTAATGTTCAATTTATTTAAATATTGCTGTTGGGCTTTGGTAATCTTTTTGGCTGTTGCTTCGTCTGTGGCTAAAGCAAAAACAGAAGGGCCCGACCCGGAAATTCCGAAACCAATGGCACCATTTTCCATAGCCAGTTTGCGCAGGTCTTCAAAACCAGGGATTAAGATAGAACGGGTTGGTTCAACCAGTACGTCTTTCATGCTTCTTCCGATGAGATCGAAATCTTTCATAAATAATCCACTAACCAATCCGGCCACGTTTCCCCATTGGGTTACTGCATCTTTTAAAAACACCTTGCTGCGGATCATTTGACGGGCATCTTTTGTGGGTACATCTACTTCCGGATATACAATAGCTGCATACATTCCTTCTGGAGTAGGTAAGGAAATCACATCTAATGGATCATAGCTTCTAACCAGTACAAAACCACCCATAATGGCGGGAGCAACGTTATCTGCGTGACCATAACCGCAAGCCAGTTCTTCACCCTTCATAGCAAAAGGAACCAATTCTTTAGCGGTTAATAAATCACCCATCAGTTTGTTAATGGCAAATAAACCGGCAACGGTACTGGCTGAACTGGAACCTAAACCACTGCCAATTGGCATTTTTTTGTGAAGCTCAATTTCTACACCAACATCAGGGCGATTAATGTGTTGTAAATAATGTTGAACGCTGGCACTTACGGTATTTTTTGCTGCGTCTAAGGGCAATTTACCGTCATCTCCGGTAATTCTTTTGATGGTAACACCCGGTTTATCGGTAAGGCGCATTTCAACCTCATCTCCGGGCTCATTTACGGCAAAACCGAGTACGTCAAAGCCACAAACTACGTTGGCAACGGTTGCAGGGGCAAAAACTTTTATATAATTTTTCATTTAATCTGTTATCAAGTATTGGGGATTAAGTATCAAGTAATTGAGAATTAAGTATCGAGATGAAGTTTTTGGCTATAGTCTGGATACTTTATGCTTTTAACTTAAGCTTCCCACATTTATAATATCTGCAAATACACCTGCTGCGGTAACTTCAGCGCCAGCACCCGGACCTTTTACTACTAAGGGACGTGATTTATATCGATCTGTAGTGAAAGAGATGATATTATCGCTTCCGGAAAGCATAAAGAATGGATGACTATCATCAACCATCTGGAGGCTGATTTCTACATTTCCATTTTCGAGTTTACCAATGTAGCGCAATACTTTTCCTTCGCTTGCGGCCTTGTTTTTTAGTTCTTCGAAATAGCTGGCATTTGCCTGAAGTTCTTTGTAGAAGTCTTCAACGGAAGCCGCTTTAAGGCAGGCTTCAGGAAGGATATTGTCGATTTTTACGTTTTCAGCTTCTAAAGGATAACCTGCATCACGGGCAAGGATAAGCATTTTACGCATGAAATCCTTACCATTCAAATCATCACGTGGATCTGGTTCTGTATAACCCAATTCCTGTGCTTCTTTAACCGTTTCGTAAAATCCGGCATCTCCTTTAAAATTGTTGAAGATATACGAAATTGTTCCTGATAGAATGGCTTCAATTCTGGCCACTTTATCTCCACTCATCATCAGTTCTTTTAAGGTACGGATGATTGGAAGCCCTGCACCTACATTTGTTTCGTAGTAGAAATCTACACCAAATTTGCGGGCAGTATCTTTGAATGATCTGTATTGTTCATAATCTGCGGAGTTACCTTTTTTGTTACAGGTTACTACTGAAATGCTACTTTCAAAGATGCCTTGATAAAAGGAGATAGGTGCCTCACTGGCGGTATTGTCTACAAAAACTGCATTTGGCAGGTTCAGTGCTTTCATTTTCTCTACGAAACCAGCCAGGTTTGCTTTCTCGCCATGGTTGTTTAATTCATTATCCCAATCTTCTAAAGATAAACCATCAGCATTTAAAATCATTTTACGGGTATTGCAGATTCCGGCAACTTTAACCTGCAGATCGTTATTGGCAGCAAGGAACGGCATTTGTTCTTTTAATTGGTTGAACAGGGTTTTGCCTATGTTTCCTGTACCTAAACAGAATATATTTAAAGTACGTTTTAAATCGGTAAAAAAGGCATCATGTACCGCATTAACGGCTTTAGATAAATCATCTTTACTGATAATTACCGAGATATTATATTCAGATGAACCTTGTGCTATGGCCCTAACGTTGATACCGTTTCTGCCCAATGCGCTAAATAGACGACCACTCATACCTGGTGTACGTTTCATATTTTCGCCTACAATGGCAAGTACAGCCAGATTATTTTCAACTTCAGGTAGCGCCAGTTTATTGGCATCCAGTTCAAGTTCAAATTCTTTTTTGATTAGTGCTATTGCATGTCCGGCATCAGAAGGCTTCACCGCAAAAGTGATGCTGTGCTCTGATGAAGATTGGGTGATTAATACCACATTAATCTGTTCGCGTGATAAAAGCGAGAATAAGCGGCCGCTAAAGCCAGCTTTCCCAACCATACCACTACCTGTGAGGTTGATAATGCTGATATGATCAATTGATGATATCCCTTTTATCGGGAGATTAGATGATTTAACATCGCTTTTGATGTAAGTTCCGGCAAATTCGGGCTCGAAGGTGTTTTTGATCACGATCGGAATTTTCTTCATAAAAGCCGGAATCATGGTAGGGGGGTAGATTACCTTGGCTCCGAAATAGCTCAGTTCCATAGCTTCGGTATAGCTCAGTTCCGGAAGTGAAAATGCTTTTTTCACCATCCTTGGATCGGCAGTCATCATACCGTTTACATCGGTCCAGATTTCAATCTCAGCAGCGTCTAAGGCTGCGCCCCAAACGGCTGCGGTATAATCAGATCCACCCCGGCCCAAAGTTGTAATCCTGCCAGCGGCATTGCTGGAGATAAAACCCGTTACAAATAGAACTTTATCCTTATTTGCAGCATAAAAGTTTTTGATCAGCATTTCAGTTAAAGCGGTATCTACTTTGGCCTGTCCGAAATTACTGTCAGTTTTAATCAATTCGGATCCATTCACATATACAGCATCCGCAAATTGTTGCGAGGCAATGTGGCTGATCATAAATGTTGAGCAACGCTCACCATAACTTAAAATCTGATCTTTGGTTTGTAAGCTCAGTTCTTTTAAATTGTGAACAGCCTGTAAAAGGTCTTCCAGTTCGTTAAAAAAGATTTTTAGGCGGGTAAACACCGGGTTTTGAGCGGCTGCAGGTAAAAGCGTGCGTATAACGGCAAAATGCTTGTCCTCAATTTCTTTGAGGTGCTTGTCATAATCCTCACCACGTTCAGCTTTTTCGGCTGCGTCTGTTAGGAGGTTGGTTACACCGCTCATTGCCGATAATACAACTACCGGCTTTTGTTGTAAATTTTCTTCGCCAACCAGGCGTAAAAGCGTTTTAATGTTCTCGGCCGAACCTACGGATGTGCCGCCGAATTTTAGTACTTTCATTGAGTTTGGGGTTTAAAAAAAAACGCCCCCGATTTTCGGGGGCGTTTTCTGTTGTTTTATGTTTTATCAATTTACAGCAAATTAGCCCCTCTGGTTTATACCGGTGGTTGTAATAATTGTTGTAATAATTGAAGTGTTAAAATTCATGTCTTCTTCTTGTACTTTGTACACCGTAAAATAGGTGATAATTTTTCTAAAATGCAAATGCTTTTCAAAATTTATTTCAAATTTTTTAATAAAACGTTTAAATGGGTGCGATAGACGTATTTTTTTTGTAAAGGTTGCCAATTTTTAACCTCTACTAAAGCGTTTTTAAACGTGTTTACTACGTTTATGTGATCAAGAAAATGCTTATTTGATATATATTTCCGTGCAATTTATTTAGATGACTGAAAAACTGATGTTTATACTAGTGGGATAAATGGAGCAACCATTATATATTAACTCCAATATAAATTTCAACTTCTGAATCCGGGCCATTTTGAGATTTTGATCCATAAACTTCAAAATCTGCTTCATAGGCTCTGCCTAAGATCTGGTCATTTGCCCAAATTTCTTTCCATATATTTATTACTGCACCCGGCATTTCTCCCTTAGCTATATATTTTGTTAACTTGTCATTTTTGATTTCTTTGCCTATTAATCCCTCAGGGATGTTTGCTAAGGTGCTTACTCTTTGTCCGATAATAGTGGTGTACTTTCCTGTAAAATCACTTTCATAATTGGTATAAACCGCATAAACTTCTTCGCTTTCTTTGTTGGGGATTTTATTGAATATTTCTTCGGCGTAGAACTTTTCCCAAAGCTGGCCTAAATCAGTTGCCGCCTGGTTATCTTGATTAGTGGTTTCCACTGAAATTCCTATTATTTTAAAGTTATTCATAATGCTTATTTACGAAACGAAGGTAAGATTTTAAAAGGAAGGGAAAGTTCAATTTGATATTAACCACCCCTTTCCCCTCCTAAATTAGAAGGGGAATCAAAAGGAATAGCTTATAAATGTGTTCCATTTTTAACCACCACCTTTTTCCATCACTAATTCATACCTTTGTTGCAAAATATGCAGGGATTAGTAATTAAATCTACCGGGAGCTGGTATAACGTTTTGGCCGATAATGGCGAACGTTACGACTGTCGCATTGTCGGAAAGTTCAGAATTAAAGGAATTAAAACAACCAATCCCATTGCGGTTGGCGATCGGGTGAAGTTTGATTTTGAACGCGATGGGCAAACAGGACTAATCAATGAACTGCTGCCCCGCAAGAACTACATCATCAGAAAATCGATTAATTTAAGCAAGCAGGCACAAATTTTGGCTGCCAACCTGGATATGGCCATTTTAGTGGTAACATTGGCTTCGCCCAGAACATCGCTGGGTTTTATCGATCGTTTCCTGGTTACTGCCGAAGCATATGATGTACCAACTGTTCTGGTATTTAATAAACTCGATCTCTTTAGTCCGAAAGGACTCGAAATTCTTCAGGAATTTAAAGATATATATGAATCAATAGGCTACCCGTGTTATGAAGTATCTGCCTTAAAGGGAACAAACATTCCAGTTATCCAGGAACTGATTACCAATAAAATTACCCTCATTTCAGGTCATTCGGGAGTTGGGAAATCCAGCTTGATAAATGCACTATTGCCCGATCGCGATTTGCGGACAGGAGAGGTATCTGAATGGAGTGACAAGGGGCAACATACTACCACTTTTGCTGAAATGTTTGAGCTCCCACAAGGTGGTTTTATTGTGGATACGCCAGGTATTCGTGAGTTGGGGATTATCGATATTGAAAAAGAAGAACTGGGTCATTTCTTTCCGGAGATTTTTAAAACTTCTCACAATTGCCGTTTCAATAACTGTCGTCATGTAAACGAACCCGGATGTGCGGTAATGGAAGCCGTAAATGAGGGAGAAATTGCCATATCGAGATATGAAAGCTATTTAAGCATTTACCATGGAAACGATACCAGGCATTAATAAAAATCCCGGGGCGGATAAATGCACCCCGGAATTTTGTAATGGTTAATTAGTATCCTTTATTTTGTTTCAAATTGGTATTGGCATCCATTTCTGCCTGTGGTAAAGGAAGCAGAAGCTGATCATCGGTAACGGTAACTCCATTAGCAATTTTTACAACCTGCTGCAGCCTTTTAAGTCTAATCAGATCCCAGCGGCGATGTCCCTCTACACATAGTTCACGGGCACGATCTTTCACCAATGTATCTATAAATGCACTTGATGTGGGTGTATTGACCAAATCCAGGTGATAAGCATTCATACCAGCACGATCCCTAACCGCATTTAATCCGTTAAATTTATTAGGGTCATTCGGATTGATGTTGTTCATTGCCTCAGATTGCATCATTAAAACATCGGCATAACGCAGTACAATCCAGTTCATGCGTGAATTATTGGAGCCTGCAACCCATTGTGCATCACGGTACTTGTAAATATATGGCGTAACTGTGGCTGCACCTACCTTATCTGCCAGATTCCAAGCTTTACGTTTGTCTGGTCCGAAATATCCATTGCTGAAAAAATAAGGATTGGCCGTAAATGAGCCAGATCCTCCTAACCCTGAAGGCGAAAACATCCTTATGGTAATATTTTGGGTGGTACTTGAAGCGTTATTTCCGAATTGAACGGAAAATATATTTTCCGTTTGTGTTGGGAAATATTTCTTATCCCAATTGAAAACATCAGTGTAATCGGTCATTAATTTGTAGGTATTGGAGGCGATTACCTTATTACATTGTGCCAATGCATTCTGATTGTCGCTAGGATCAGCAAAAGCAGTACTAGCCCTTTGTAAATAAACCCTCGCCAACATGGCAGATGCTGCCCCTGAAGATATCATGCCTTTATTTGCTGAAGTAATTTTGTCTTCAGTAAAACAGTTGGTTTCAGCAGCTTTCAGGTCGGCAATTACCTGTTCATAAACTTTAGAAGCAATTGTTCTGGTTGGAAGTAGATCAGGATCAGAAATCCCCGATATGGGTGTTGTAATCAATGGAACATCTCCGAAGGCTTTTACCAGATCAAAGTAGGCCATGCCGCGTAAGAACAGGGCATTTCCAATAATATTATTCCGCGCCGAAACATCCATACTTATCTGAGGTACATTGGTGATAATATCATTTGCCCTGCTGATAAGCTTATAGCTGTTCTGCCACCAGTTATTAATCTCAATATTGTTTGGCCCGTAGGTAAACTTAAACATATCAATGCGTTCCTGGTTTTGGGTAAGTAATGGCATCAGGCAATCTGCAGACAGCTCGCCCATGATATATACGGTTCGCTGGTAATACGCCTGTGGCTGAAGCTGGCTTAGTGCGCCGTTGATTGCCGCTTGTGCGTCTGTAGCTGTTTGATAAAAATTGGTATTGGTTAAAATACTATAAGGTTTTTCTTCCAGTTGTTTTTTGCAGGATATGAATGCTAAACCCATAAAAGCACTCAATAAATATATCTTTTTCATGTTATTTTGCTTAAGTGATTAGAACCCTAATTTGATGCCAAATGAATACGTTTTTATATTTGGGTACGGGTTGTAGTCCATTCCCAATGAGGTATAATTACCAGCAGAATTTGAGTACGCGTTAACTTCCGGATCGTAGCCTGAGTATTTGGTTATGGTAAATAAATTTTGTCCGGTTACATAAATGCTGGCTGATTTGAAGACCGAACTCAGTTTAGGTAAAGGCAAGTCATAAGTTAAGGTAATGGTTTTGAAGCGCAAGTAGCTTCCATCTTCCAATATATCACTTGTAGGGCCAATACTTCTCCGTAAAGTACTACCCAGGCTTGGTAAAGTATTGCTTGTTCCAGGGCCGTTCCAGCTTTCGGTTAATACATATGCAAGTTTATTATCAGATATTGTTCCATTTTCCCCTTCAACTCTGTTTTCATTCATAATCTGGTTGCCGTAAACGCCCTGAAGTAATAAAAACAGGTTAAATCGCCCAACAGTTAGATTGCTGTTGAAACCATAGCTAAACTTAGGAACCGCCTGACCAATTATCGTTCTGTCAGCGCCATTAATCACTTTATCCCCGTTTAGATCTTTGTATTTAGGATCGCCTGGTTTAAGGGTATTGGTCAGTCCGCTGGCAGTAATTTCTGCCTGTGTTTGCCAGATTCCATCAAAAACGTAACCATAGAATGAACCGATCGGACTTCCGGCTTTCAAAATACCAGCCGTATTTCCTCCTGGATATAAGCTTGAACTCACATTACCAGTTAATTGAAAAGGAATATTGCCGATACTCAGTACTTTGTTCATGTTGCGCGAGAAGTTGAAGTTGGTACTCCATTTTACATTCTCAGTGCTGATATTGATGGTATTTAAAGCAAATTCAAAACCTTTGTTTTGAATATTGTTGCCATCGAGGTTAACCAATGCAGTTGCAAAACCAGTAGTTGATGGAATTGTTCTGAAGAATAATAATTGTGATGTCTTTTTATTGTAGTAATCGGCAGTAAAAGTGATACGATTTTTAAATAAGCCTAAATCCAATCCAATGTTGAATGCCTTAGTTGCCTCCCATTGTAAATCTGCATTAGGGAAATTGCCAGGAGACACACCTACAACACGATTTCCGTTAAGCACATAGTTGTTGAAAATGTACTGTTGTAAGGAGTTATACTGACCAATGTTTGCATTTCCGGTTTCACCGTAACCAACACGTAGTTTAAGATCGCTAACACTCGTCATATTTTTCATGAAACTTTCATTGGAGATCCTCCAGGCTGCGGCAACAGATGGAAAAGTACCCCACTTACTGTTTTGTCCTAAAGATGATGAGCCATCTCTCCGGATAGAAGCTGTTAATAAATAACGATCCAGTAAACTATAGTTTAATCTCGCGATAAAAGAGGCCAGTGAACTTTTGTTTGCACTGGATGCTGATGATAAACTAGAACCAACAGAGAGGTTTTCGACCCCCAGATTGTTTGTGGTAAGTTGCTGTGCGGTAGACGTACTCGAATTAAATCTGAATTCCTGGTAAGTAAATCCCGCAAGCGCATTTATAGAATGGATCCCACTAATGATGGTGTTGTAGCTCAATGTATTTTCATTCAGCCAATTATAGTTTATGGGATTGATAATCTGGGCGAAACCTCCTGATTGCGCACCTAAATAAGTTGTGTTTGGTCTGAAAATCTTCTCATTTGTAAATTTATCATCCGTGCCTATGCTGGTTTTGAATTTCAATCCTTTAATGATGTCATAATCGGCATAAGCATTGGCGAACAGACGTAAATTGGTCATAATATCAGTATTCAGATTTGCTGCGGCAACAGGGTTGCCAACAACCGTAGTGTAACCAAGAGGTGCATTTTGAAACGAATATGCACCACTGGCATCAAATACAGGTACTGTTGGACTGATTCTTAATGCATCTAATAAAGTGCCACCAGTACTACCACCAGTGGTATTCACATTGGCCAGGTTTTGCTTGTCGAAGGAAATTTGGGTATTAATACCAAAATGGATTTTTTCACTGATGTTATGAGTAAGGTTCAATCTCAATGTTCCCCTCAGATAGCCCGAATTAATAATGATGCCCTGTTGATTGAAAAAGTTAGCGCTTACCAGGTATTTAGTGTCTGCACTACCACCTGTTAGTGATAGATTGGCGCTGGTAATTGGTGCAACCCTAAACAGTTCTTCTTGCCAATCTGTTCCTTCACCCAGGGCATCAATTTGACTTTGGGTAAAGGGTAGGGCAGCGGTGGGTGTTACAATAGCAGTAACCCGGTTAAGATAGGTGGCAAATTCTGTAGCGTTCATCATATCAAGCTTTTTGCCTACCTGCTGAAAACCGGTATAAACTTCAGCATTTAAAGTTTTCTTTCCCGCAGAGCCTGATTTTGTAGTAATAATAACTACGCCATTTGCCCCTCTGTTCCCATAAATTGCCGTTGAAGATGCATCTTTAAGAATGTCCATTGAAGCAATGTCATTGGGGTTAAGGGCCGTAATGTCAGCTCCTGCAAAGCCATCTACAACGTAAAGGGGGTCACTACTGAAGTTAATAGAATTGGTTCCCCTGATTCTGACAGAAAAGGATGCGCCAGGTTGCGAGTTAGTTTGCGTTACCTGAACACCGCTCGCTTGTCCCTGAAGAAGCTGAGCTGTTCCGAAAACAGGCGTTTTTTCAACATTATTTAGACTAACAGAACTCACCGATCCGGTGATGTCTTTTTTCTTTGCCGTTCCATAACCAATTACCACCACATCAGTTAGGTCGTTAGCTTGTTCGGCTAGTACAATATTTATGGTGCTGCGATTGCCCAGAGTTGTTTCCTGAGTTTTGTATCCAACAGCTGAGAAAACCAGCACTGCATTTTGAGGAACAGCAATAGTATAATTCCCATCATTATTGGTTATGACAGCAATTTTGGAGTTTTTTACAGTAACTGATACTCCTGGAAGTGCGCCGTTCTTGTCTTTAACAGTTCCCTTTACACTCACATTTTGGGCATAACAGAAACTGCATATAAAAACAAATAACCCGGTAATTAAGGCAATAGTTCTTTTCATGATATTTTGGTTAGAGTAATGTAATGAAGTAAAGCTAGAGATAAAACTTACCTAAATCAGGAAGAGAAAAGTGCCTGATCGTCAAAAGACTTATTAAATCATGTTTCTATCGTTTGAAATTTTTTCCAAAAAATTAATTTCATGATGCCAGAGGTGCATTTAATAACTAAATTGCGCATCGTAATTTGCAATTGAATTACTGAATTTGAAGGGTATGAAATTTAAACTAGGAGACTTTGTCCGCTTTGTGGATGAGAAAAGAGAAGGATATGTAACTAAAATTATCGATGCCCAAACTTTAGGGGTTACCGATAGTGATGGTTTTGAAATCCCTGTTGTTGTAAGTAACCTCACTTATGTTCATGGACATGGAAATACTGAAATTGAAAAGGAAGAAATGCCCAAACCGGTTGTTGTTAATGTTCCTGCAATCAGTAAAGTTGAAAATGGCATTTATGTTGCCGTAGCAAACGATAATAAAGCAGGAAATGTGGTGCATTTTCACCTGCAAAATCAAACTCCCACAACCATGCTGGTTTCTATTCATGCTTTCCGTAAAGATAAGTATAGCAGCGTTTTTTATGGGGTATTGGAATCTTTCAGTTCTTCATTGATTTATTCGGCATCTTTAGCCGATCTGGACATATGGCCAGAATTCAGCTTTCAGTTTTTGCTCCATCATAAAGATGATGTTAAACCCGTAAATCCTTTAAACCTCCTTAAAAAATTTAGGGCAAAAGACTTTAGTGTCGAACAAAAAGACTTGCCACAGTTGAAACAAAAAGGCTGGATCATTAGGTTGGATGAACAAGCGCCTTTAATCGATGCTCAAAAGCTGAAAGAAAGCTTCTTTAAAACAGCGGAGGAAAAGAAAACAGTAGCTGTACCTTCAAAGGAGGTAGATCTGCATATAGAAAAACTTCGGGACGATTATCATTTTTTGGAACCTGATGAAATGCTAAATATACAATTGGCGGTATTTCAAAGTACAATAGATGCAGCTATTGTTCACCATTTTGATAAGATTACTTTCATACACGGATCAGGTAACGGTGTTCTAAGAAGTAAGATTCATAAACTGATTAGTCAAAACCCTCAGGTAAAAACTTATATGGATGCACAGAAAGAAAAATTTGGATATGGTGCAACGGAGGTGGTTTTTAAGTAGGGTTTAGTATCAAGATGCTGGTATCAGGTATCAAGACAGCGATGGCACGACCAGGCGCAATATCTAACTACTACAAAAGTATCAAGATGCTAGTATCAGGTATCAAGACAGCGATGGTACGACTAGGCGCAATATCTAACTACTAACGACTACGTACTAACTACGAAAAAAGTATCAAGCTGCTAGTATCAGGTATCAAGACAGCGATGGGACGACTAGGCGCAATATCTAACTACTAACGACTACGTACTAACTACGAAAAAAGTATCAAGCTGCTAGTATCAGGTATCAAGACAGCGATGGGACGACTTGGCACAATGTCTAACTACTAACGACTATGTACTAACTACGAAAAAAGTATCAAGCTGCTAGTATCAGGTATCAAGACTGGGTAAGAAGCAAGGAGCCAACACAGAATGCTTTTACGGTGTTAGCTCCAGGATTATAATCAGGGCGTTCTCACTAACAGCTTTTATTTCTGCGTTTTCAATATTTTCCAATGCTAATCCATCTCTGGTATGTATCGTTTTACCTTCAATTTCAAAATCGCCTGATATAACAAATATAAATAGCTTGCTTTGTTTATTTTGAAGCTTGTAATTAGTTGCTTCATGTTCAGTGAATAATCCTGCGCTAAGTTTGAAGGGTAACTTGTAACTGGCAATGATCTCAATGAGTTGATTTTGATGTTGTTCTAAATTAAAATAAAAGGGTTCTTTCTGTTTAAAGAAAAAGGCTTCAGTCTGGAGGCCGATTTGTAAATAGTTAATGGCCTCGGTAGGGTAAGGATTGCTGATTTCCAAAACTTCCCCCTTCTCCATCAGGAGAACCTGAATCTGCCCGGTCTTAATGGCATATTCATCTCCTTTAGCAACAATGTCTAATCCACCAATTATGGGCAGGAATAGCTGGATAGCATCTGCTTTAGCTAAATAGAAGGTTAACTTTCCTCCGGGGATAAAATTATCATTAAAAAGAAAGAGTTCAGCAAATGGATTGTTTTGCATTTCCTGGTGCTTTTCAAAATTAAACGTGCTGTAACACTTTAGTGCCGATGTTTCAGTTAATCCACGTTCGTTGGCAGGGTATACTTTTCCTAAATTAGTTTCCATGTTGCTCCTTATTATAGATATACACTTTATTGATGGTCTAAACATCTCGTACAATCTCTTTCAATTTAAATGCGAAAATAGCAATTGATTGTCGATCATAGCGATCAAATCTTTTTAATAATGAATTGTAAGCGGTATATGCGGACCTAATTTTCTGTTTTACAGGCGGGATTAGCTGGCAGACCAGTAGCAATGTGAAGCACATTACCCCATTTAATATGCAAAAGCGATATTAAATGAAAAATCAATCTGATAAATATTGCTATTATCTCATTAATATCTATTCAATTAGAAAATATATCCTTAATTTTAGCCCCTTACAACTGCCAAACTGACTTAACTAAAGCAATGGCTTGGTTGTTGTAACACACCATTTTTTATTAATAAATACGATTTAAAATATAATGTTAGGATTTTTAGCGAAGGTTTTCGGAAGTAAATCAGAAAGAGATATAAAAAGTATACAGCCACTGGTTGTTAAGATAAATGAAGAGTATGCCAAGCTCTCATCCATTAGTAATGATGAGTTACGGGCGAAAACCATTGAGTTTAAAGGCAGAATTTCTAACTTTTTAACTGATATTGATGGTAAAATCGCTGCGCTTAAAGCTGATGCTGAAAATGAAGAATTAGATCTTCACCAAAAAACAGCCTTGTATGATGAGGTTGATGCTTTAGGTAAAGAAAGGGATAAAGAACTTGAAAAAGTGCTTTTAGAAATTCTTCCTGAAGCTTTTGCTGTAGTTAAAGAAACCTCTCGCCGCTTAAGCGAAAACGATTATTTAGAGGTTACAGCAACGCAGTTTGACAGAGATTACGCCGCCAGAAAAAACAATGTTAAAATTGTAGGAGATAAAGCACAATGGGCTAACCGTTGGGATGCTGCCGGAACAGAAGTGGTTTGGAACATGGTTCATTACGATGTTCAGTTAATTGGTGGTATTGTACTTCACAGCGGTAAAATTGCCGAAATGGCTACTGGTGAGGGTAAAACCCTGGTGAGTACCTTGCCATCTTATTTAAATGCTTTGGCAGGTCAGGGAGTTCATGTTGTAACTGTGAACGATTATCTTGCCCGTCGGGATAGTGAGTGGAACGGACCTTTATTTGAGTTCCATGGCTTAACTGTTGATTGTATTGATAAGCATGAGCCAAATTCTGAGGAAAGAAGAAAAGCTTATGCTGCAGATATTACTTATGGAACCAACAATGAGTTTGGTTTTGATTACCTGCGTGACAATATGTCGCAAACACCTGACCAACTGGTTCAACGTAAGCTACATTTTGCCATGGTGGATGAGGTCGATTCAGTTTTAATTGATGATGCCCGTACACCTTTAATCATTTCAGGTCCGATTCCCTTTGGAGATCAGCATGAATTTTATGAGTTAAAGCCCCGCATTGAGCGTTTGGTAAACGCACAAAAAGCATATGTTACCCAAGCATTAAACGAAGCTAAAAAGTTAATTAATGCAGGTAATACCGGAACCGAAGAGGGCGAAGGTGGTTTAGCCTTATTGCGTGCTTATCGTGGTTTACCAAAAAACAAAGCTTTAATTAAGTTTTTAAGTGAGCAAGGTGTTCGCCAATTATTATTAAAGGTTGAGAACCATTATATGGCAGATCAATCTAAAAATATGCCTAAAGTTGATGCCGAATTATTCTTCTACATTGATGAGAAAAATAACCAGGTAGAATTAACAGAAAAAGGTATTGAATTGATTACCCAATCGGGTGAAGATCCTCATTTCTTCGTATTACCGGATGTAGGTACTGAAGTAGCTGAACTGGAAAAATCTGACTTGCCATTGGATGAGAAGGTTGCTAATAAAGACGCTTTGATGCGTGATTATTCAGTTAAAGCTGAACGTATTCATTCTGTAAACCAATTATTAAAAGCCTATACTTTATTTGAAATCGACGTAGAATATATCATTGACGAAGGAAAAATTAAAATCGTAGATGAGCAAACAGGTCGTATTATGGATGGCCGTCGTTATTCTGACGGTTTACACCAGGCGATTGAGGCTAAAGAAAACGTTAAAGTTGAGGATGCGACGCAAACTTATGCAACTGTAACCTTGCAGAATTACTTCCGTATGTACCACAAACTGTGCGGTATGACAGGTACTGCAACCACAGAAGCAGGTGAGTTCTGGTCAATTTATAAATTGGATGTTGTAGAAATTCCAACCAACAGACAAATTTCAAGAAAAGATGAACAGGATTACGTTTATCGTACTGTTCGTGAAAAATACAATGCCGTAGCGGATGAGATTGTGAAACTCACGCAAGCTGGCCGACCAGTATTGGTGGGTACAACTTCCGTAGAAATTTCGGAGTTACTTAGCCGTATGCTTAAGTTGCGTGGAATTAAACACAATGTGTTGAATGCTAAAATGCACCAGAAAGAGGCTGATATTGTTGCCGAAGCTGGTCAGGCTGGAACAGTAACCATTGCAACCAACATGGCGGGTCGTGGTACGGATATTAAATTAGGCCCAGGTGTTAAGGATGCGGGAGGTTTAGCCATTGTAGGTACTGAACGCCATGAATCTCGTCGTGTCGACAGACAGTTGCGTGGTCGTGCAGGTCGTCAGGGCGATCCGGGTTCTTCACAGTTCTTCGTTTCACTGGAAGATAACCTGATGCGTTTGTTCGGTTCTGAGCGTATAGCCAGTATCATGGTTCGGATGGGAATCGAAGAGGGTGAAGTAATTCAACACTCCATGATTACCAAATCTATCGAACGTGCTCAGAAAAAAGTAGAAGAAAATAACTTTGGTATTCGTAAGCGTTTGTTGGAGTATGATGATGTAATGAACTCTCAACGTACTGTAATCTATGCTAAACGTAAAAATGCACTTTTTGGTGAGCGTTTAGATGTAGATATGAACAACATGGTGTTCGATGTAGCTGAGGATATTGTAACAGAGTATAAAGAAGAGGCGAACTTTGATGGCTTTAAATTAGAAGTAATTA
The DNA here is from genome assembly GCF_965279535.1 of Pedobacter sp. Lineage (NCBI taxonomy): Bacteria > Pseudomonadati > Bacteroidota > Sphingobacteriia > Sphingobacteriales > Sphingobacteriaceae > Pedobacter > Pedobacter sp. Next base: position 2,470,239 of record NZ_OZ257244.1, on the reverse strand, counting down.
AGAATTTCTCTTTTGATACAGCAATTACTGAAAAAGATTTCTCATCAGGGAACATCACTCAGTTAACCGAGCGATTGTTTGAAGAAGCAGAATCTTTCTATACCCGTAAATCTGATGCCATTATCGGTCAGTCATTACCTGTTTTAACACAGGTTTATGAAGAGCGTGGTGCGCATATCGAACAAATAGTAGTGCCTTTTACAGATGGCATCCGCGGAATTCAAGTGGCGGTTGATTTGAAAAAGGCAATAGAAAACAAAGGTAGAGAAGTGGTTCGTGCATTTGAAAAAACCATTGTGTTAGCATTGATTGATGAGAGCTGGAAAGAGCACCTGCGCGAGATGGATGAGTTAAAACAATCGGTTCAGAATGCGGTTTATGAGCAAAAAGATCCATTGGTAATCTATAAAATGGAAGCATTTAACCTGTTTAAAAATATGTTGAATGCTGTAAATAAAGAAGTAGTAAGTTTCTTATATAAAGGAGGAATCCCTGTTCAGCAGGAGCCAGATCAGGTAAGAGAAGCACCTGCACCACAGAAACAGCCTAAATTACAAACCACCAAACAAGAGTTTGGCAGCGATGAGCCGGGTATTGAATTTGGCGATACACGTGAAGCGGTTCCTCAGCAACCGATTCGTAAAGAAGCAACAGTTGGGCGTAACGAGCCTTGTCCTTGCGGAAGTGGTAAGAAATTTAAAAACTGCCACGGTGCTAATCTTTAAGTAGAAATTTTTAAAATGAATATAGGCTACATCATTGCGATGTAGCCTTTTTTATTGATTATCGGTAACAATTAGCAATGACTGTTGCCTATCCTCTGTTTGTAGCGACTCTAATGCTAGAAAGTTAAGGTTTCACTTAACTCCCTGGTTCGTGGTCTCTCGAATCGGAATTTAAACAAGCTTTAGTTTTTAACCTTGCATATACTTCATGTAAAATATTAGCCTCGATTCCATTTGCATACCCCACAAAGAATGCCGATTTTTGCAAATATTTGGCATTCTTGTTGTTTAAGAATAGCCTAATTGATTAGAACATGAAATACGTTTTTACTTTTATTGGATGTTTACTTTTGTCTGTAGCAGCGTTTGCGCAAAAGGGCGAAGTGATTGTGATAAAAGATCCGTTAATAGATAGTCTGATTGCCAGGCGGGCTGAAGTTTACAGAACCACAGGCGAGGTAAAACCCAATAAACCCATTGTATCTGCCTACGGTTATCGCGTTCAGGTTTTCTATGGTTCTGACAGACGGGAAGTTTTTAACCAGCAAGCCCGCTTTAAAAGTAGTTACCCTAAATTAAATACTTATATAACCTACAAAGAACCTAATTATTACGTTCGGGTAGGTGATTTCAGAACAAGGCTGGAAGCGCAGCGCTTAATTAGCGAATTACGTCCCAGCTTCCCCACTTTATTTATTTTTAGGGAAAAAATCAATGCACCAACCTTAGAGACCAATACAAATGATCAAAAATAAGATTCAAGAATTAGCTGGCCATATTTTCAATGATGTTGTGGGTTTTCGCCACCACCTGCACGCAAACCCGGAATTATCATTTAAAGAATTTGAAACCTCATTATTTGTTAAGGATAAATTAACCAAGTGGGGCATTGAGTTTACATCTTGCGCCAATACGGGTGTAGTGGGTTTAATTAAAGGAAACAAACCTTCTGATCAGATTATCGCTCTGCGAGCTGATATGGATGCCTTACCCATTCATGAAGCCAATGATAAGCCTTATAAATCTAAAAATCATGGTGTAATGCATGCCTGTGGACATGATGTTCACACCTCTTCGCTTTTAGGCACTGCTTATATTTTAAATCAATTGAAAGATGAATATGGTGGTACAATCAAATTGATTTTTCAGCCAGCGGAAGAGTTACTTCCCGGTGGAGCCAGTATCATGATTAAAGAAGGTGTGCTCGAAAATCCAAAACCTCAGGCCATTGTTGGTCAGCATGTAATGCCGATGATTGAAAGTGGAAAAGTTGGTTTCCGTTCCGGGGTTTATATGGCTTCTACTGATGAACTTTATGTAACTGTAACAGGTAAAGGTGGCCACGGTGCGCAGCCGCATCAAAATATTGATCCTGTTGTTATTGCCTCTCACATCATTATCGCTTTGCAGCAAATTGTATCCCGTAATGCCGATCCACGTTTACCCTCCGTGCTATCATTCGGAAAGGTAATTGCAAATGGTGCAACCAATATTATCCCAAATGAGGTTAAAATTGAGGGTACATTTAGAACCCTGGATGAAGAATGGCGAGCAGAAGCACACAGGCGCATGAAGAAAATGGCAGAAGGTATAGCTGAAAGTATGGGCGGTAGCTGCGATTTCGATATTCATAAAGGATATCCGTTTTTAATTAATGAGGAAAAGCTAACTGCAAACGCAAGGCAATTTGCGGAGGATTTTTTAGGAAAGGAAAATGTTGTCGATTTAGATATCTGGATGGCGGCAGAAGATTTTGCCTTTTATTCGCAAGTAACAAATGCCTGTTTTTATCGGTTGGGTACAGGAAATGCAGCGAAGGATACCATGCACTCTGTACATACGCCGAAGTTTGATATTGATGAGGATGCGCTTAAGATATCTACCGGACTTATGGCTTACATCACGCTGAAACAACTCGGAAACTAGCGCTAATTTATACAATTGAGCATTGTAAATAATCTGGTTTGCATGCTCAGTTATTTCCATTTTTAAACGGGCATCGTTTTTGTCAGTACATCAGGTATGAAGAAAATATTTCTGTTCTTTTTGTTAACATTCTGCGTATTTGTTGGCTATACTCAGGAAATATCACGGTTTAACCCGGATACACTTAAAACCATTACCCTCGATTCTGCTGTAAATATCAAGGCAGAACGCTTGAATGTGGAAACCTTTATCAATAAAATCATTAACGATACTTCTTTTTACCAGTCATTCAGGGATATGAAGCGTTATACTTTTATCGCTGAAAACCGCATTTACACTTATGATAAGAAGAATAAAGTTAATGGCCGTATTTATAGAAAAATACGTCATAACAATAGCGGTCCGTATAAATTAGAATACCTGGTTAAGCAGGATACAGGTAAGATGTATAAGAAAAACGGGAAATATCAGCTTTATACGGTAGAGATGTTTGATTACATTTTTATGAATGCCTATAGTACCGATTTCGTTAAGAATGCCCCAATGGATGGGAAAAAAGGTGGTGGTACTAACGAAAGTTATAAAGATAAACTGAAAACATTGATTTTTAACCCTGGGCGTCCTGTTAAAGGTATTCCATTTATAGGGAGTAAAACGGAGATTTTTAGTGCCAATATGCGCCAGTATTACGACTATGGATTTACTTCAGCCACTTATCTTGATTCGATCCCGGTTTATCGCTTTAAGGTTTCTGTAAAGCCTGATTTAAGCAGTTGGACAAAGGATGGTATTATGATTAAGGAGCTGGTAACCATTTTTGATAAGCGTAACTTTAATATCCTCGGTAGGTATGTTGATATGAAATATAGCAATATGTTGTTCGATTTTGATGTTCAGATGAATATCGAAATGGGCTATTTCGGCGAAGATAAATTACCTACAAAAATTACTTATCAGGGCAATTGGAATGTTCCCTTTAAAAAGGAAGAACGCGCTAGCTTTCTGGTACTTCACAAAGACTACCACCTCGAAAAACAGAAGTAGCTTTAAAAGATTTATTATCTTTATGGTTTAACCTTAAGAACCATGAAAACCCTATTTAAAACGAGCATTTTATTGCTAACCAGCTTATTTTTTTTAACCTCCATGACATTTAAACCTAAAAGGATTATCTTTTTTGGCGACTCTATTACTCAACAAGGGGTATCTAAAAATGGCTATGTTACACTAATTAAAAAATCTTTAGATTCTACCCGCTATGACGTAATCGGGGCTGGAATTGGTGGGAATAAAGTTTACGATCTTTATCTCCGTTTAGAAGATGATGTATTGAATAAAAAACCTGATCTGGTAGTTATTTATGTGGGCATTAACGATGTATGGCATAAACAAACTTCGCATACCGGAACAGATTATGATAAATATTTTAAGTTTTATCAGGCTTTAATTAATAAGATACAAGGTGCTGGAAGTAAGGTAGTACTCTGCACGCCATCAGTTGTTGGCGAGAAAAAGGATGGTACAAATGAACTGGATGCCGACTTGAACAAATACGCTCAGGGCATAAGAAATCTGGCCGCAAAAAACAACCTTCCACTTTGTGATTTAAGAAAAGTTTTTACTGAATACGAAGCCCAAAACAATGCAGATGATAAAGAAAAAGGAATTTTAACAACGGACAGGGTACACTTGAATGAACAAGGCAATAAATTGGTAGCAGATCAGTTGTTGCCTTTAGTGAAGTAAATATTTTGAATGTTTTGGATTGCAAAACTGAATAGCGTAGGCTGAAGCAATCCGATTATACTATATAAGGTAATAAATTGGGGCTCAAACAAATAGAATGAAATAATAAAACCAAGATTGTTTCGTCCTTACTTTCAGCGAGGGTGAACTTTAGAAATATATGATAAATCGGGAAACGATAGATAAGATAATGGAAACCGCTCGTATTGAAGAGGTGGTGGGAGATTTTGTGCACTTGAAAAAACGTGGTACCAGCTTAATCGGTAATTGCCCTTTTCATGGCGAGAAAACCCCCTCATTTCACGTATCGGTAACCAAAGGCATTTACAAATGTTTTGGTTGTGGTAAGGGAGGAGATTCGGTCAGGTTTATCATGGATCATGAGAAGTATTCCTATCCCGAGGCACTGAAGTTTTTAGCGAACAAATATAATATTGAGGTAGAGGAAACTGAACTTAGTCCGCAAGATACTGAAGCACAAAATGCCAAAGAAAGTTTATACATTGTTTCTCAATATGCCTCAGCGTTTTTTGTTAAGCAACTCTGGGATACAGATGAAGGGCGGTCAATTGGTTTAAGTTATTTTAAGGAGCGTGGGTTTAGAGAAGATATTCTTAAAAAATTTGAAGTAGGTTATTCTCCTGATGTCTGGGAGGCATTAACCTCAAGTGCAACCAATGCAGGGCATAAACTTGAATTTTTAGAGCAAACGGGATTATCGATCAAGAATGATAAGGGAAAGATCTACGATCGTTTCCGTGGTCGGGTAATGTTTCCTATACACAACTTTACCGGGCGGGTAATCGGTTTTGGGGGCAGGACGTTAAAAACCGATAAAAATGTTCCTAAATACGTCAACTCTCCTGAGAGTGATATCTATCATAAATCCAATGTGCTTTACGGCCTTTTTCATGCCAAGAAAGCGATTAGAGACCTGGATAACTGTTATTTAGCTGAAGGATATGCTGATGTACTTTCGGTGCATCAGGCCGGGGTAGAAAATGTGGTAGCCTCTTCCGGAACCTCACTAACAACCGAGCAAATCAAATTGATTGGTCGGTTTACCCAAAATGTAACCATTCTTTTTGATGGCGATGCTGCGGGGATTAAAGCATCATTGCGCGGTTTAGATATGATCCTGGAGGAAGGACTGAATGTTAAAATTGTTTCCTTCCCCGATGGGCATGATCCCGATTCATACATGCATCATGTGGGTGCAGGAGCGTTTAAAATTTACATTGAAAACAATAGAAAGGATTTTATTCTCTATAAAGCCAATGTTTTGCTAAAAGAGGCCGGAAACGACCCCATCAAACGGGCAGGAATTATTCGTGATATTGTTGAGAGTATTGCTAAAATTCCTGATCCCATAAAAGCTTCGGTGTTTATCCGGGAGTGTAGCAGTCTTTTAGAGATAGAAGAAAGAATTTTACTAACTGAACTGAACAAAATGCGTTCAACAAAAAGTAAAAAGACTTTCGAAAGCAATAACAGATCCGCGGGTAGTCATTCTAATTTTAGTGGAAACCCGGCTTTTAGCGGAGGACCACCAGAGCCACTTGGTCCGCCTGATGATTTATGGGATGATAATGCCGGGCCTTCGGGCTTTGGCGAACCTGTAGCTGAAAAAGATGAAGTTCAGGAAAAGGAAATCATAAGGCTCCTGCTGGCTTATGGGCATGAGTTGGTAAATTGGGATAAGATTGATGACATGTACATTGGTTCGTTTGTCATGCAGAACTTAGCCGATGTTGAATTTGAAGATCCCATCTGTAAGCAAATTATCGACTACTATAAACAGGAAATAGATAATGGCAGGTTACCAACAGCCAATCATTTTATTAAGCATCAGGATCACGCAATTGCAGATTTAGCCATTACGCTTTCTACTTCGCCCTATGCCTTGAGTGAAAATTGGTTAAATAAACACCTTATTTATGTTAAAGATGAATCCATGAATCTTAAAGCAACGATTTTGGGTGGTATATTCCACCTAAAAAAGAAAAAGGTTGATAAGATTTTAGGAAATCTTTTAAAAGAGATTAAGGAAGAGAAGGATAATGACAACCAGATGATTCTCATGCAACGTTATGGGGTGATAAAAGGAGTGGAGCGGGAAATATCTAAATTTCTAGGTTCGGTGATTGTTAAATAGGTAATATATGGCTTTACACAATGAGCTGGGCAAACATGGAGAAAGTATTGCTAAAACCTATCTTGAAGACGCAGGCTTTGAAATTTTAGAGGAAAACTGGACACATGGAAAGGCAGAAATTGATCTCATTGCCTATAAGGAAGGCTTGATGGTGTTTGTAGAAGTTAAGGCCAGGAGCTCTGTAGCCTTTGGGCAGCCGGAGGAATTTGTACACACAGCCAAACAAAAGCAACTGGAATCCGCATCCCTTGCCTATATCGAGCTGATGAACCATCAAAATGAGATTAGATTTGATATAATTGCAATAACATTTACAAAAGATAATCATTACACGTTAAACCATATTGAAGATGCTTTTTGGCCAGAAGATTAATCCGATTCAAAAATTATTAGTCCTATTTGCTATTTTATCTTTAGCAATTGCTTGTCGTCAGGACAAACCAACAACTTACAGAAGCTTTGTTTCGCCAATGATTGGCCAGAACATTGCCTCAGGAAAGGAATTTGAAGTAAAAGTGCTTTTTGGCAGTGAAAGGAAGGTAGATTCAGTAGTTTATCTGATGGATACTATCCGGGTTTTTGTTAAAACGGATACTACAGCAGTGCTGTTTAAAACAGCAGGGCTAAAGCTTGGAAATCATTTAATTACGGCCAAGATATATGGTGAAGGGAAATCGGAAGATTTGACTTCCAATGTGAATATCTTATCTGCCAAAGCCCCGGATGAATACACCTACAAGGTTGTTAATACGCTACCTCACGACACCTCTTCTTATGTTGAAGGTTTAGAATATCACGATGGCTTTTTCTATGAAAGTGCCGGCGATTACGGCCATTCAAGCTTGCGTAAAGTAAATCCGCCAACGGGAAAAGTACTGCAACAAGCCGATTTGGACAAGCAATATTTTGCTGAGGGAATTACGGTAATCGGAGATAAGATTATTCAGCTTACTTATAGGGAAAAAGTTGGTTTTGTTTATGATAAAAGTACTTTTAAGAAACTGAGCGAATTTCAGTATACAACAGGAAGAGAAGGCTGGGGATTGGCTTTCGATGGTCAAAAGGTGTACAATACCGATGGTTCAAATACGATTTTCTTTTTGGATAAGAATAATTACAGTAAAACAGGCTCAATTGATGTTTTTGATAATAAAAGTCAGATCGATAATTTGAATGAACTGGAGATCATTGATGGGAAGATTTATGCGAATGTGTACACCACCAATTATATTTTAATTATCAATCCGGAAACCGGGGTGGTTGAGGGGAGAGCAGATTTATCCGGGTTATTACCAGAAGGATATTTCAAAACCGAAGATGCCGTTGCCAACAATGTACTTAACGGAATTGCTTATGATAAAGCAGGTAAAAGGTTATTTGTTACGGGCAAAAAATGGCCACATATTTTCGAAATTAAATTGGTTAAGAAATAGGGGGCTGACAAAAGAAAAAAACGCCCGGGTGTGAAGCACCCGGGCGTTTTGCGTTTTATTGGGTTTGATAGGGTATTTCCGCAAGGAAACTTCCTGAATTAATCTTTCTTCTTAGGTTCTTGCAGGTATCCATTGAACATAATCGGCTGTTTATTGTTGCTACTTGCCGTTAACGAGGCATAGCCGGTTGTAGAGATACTCAGTGTGAGATTATAATTATCCTGCTTGGTATCTTTCGTATTAATTTGAATGGTGTAGTTACCCCTTTTATTTTTACTCTCTTTATAGGTAAAATCCTTAGAGGTAAACTTTATTCCACCTTCACTAGGGTTCATGGGGGCGTTAAAAGCTCTTCCATAATAAGGTAAATAGGCGATTACACTATCAGGTGTTATCCTAACATCATATTGAGATCCGGTTAGGTTAATGGAACCTCCACCCTGAGCACCCGGCATCATGTTTAATACCTTGTTAATATCTGTGTTGGACATGGGTATCGCTGTATTGGCCACAAAAGTGTAGGTTTTATCTTTTACAATCCTTAACGTGGTTTCTTTATCGGTTTGTGCGAATGTTTGAGCCGCAACCAGGATGAGTGCAGCGGTCAATATCGATTTTAATGGTTTCATAATCATGTGTTTTATTTAATAACAACTTATAGATGCCCAAAACCGGTATATTCCATAAATCGTGCCCGGAACATAATCAGATATATAAATTTAACCATTTTTAAGTAAAATAAAAAGGAGTATCACGCTATTGATACTGCTTTATCCTAAAAATAAAAAACAACTATGCTGTTGCGGTTAATGTACTTCCTGTTAAAGTAAGTGGATATACTTTTAGGGCACTTGTGGTGCCACCATCACTGGGTTGCGCCAAAATGGCCCCGGTAGTACTATATCTTGAAGCATGCAAGCTACATTGGATAAAATTGTTGGCCTGGATAAAACTCAAAGTACCTCCCTGATGTGGGCAAACCGCCTGGGTTGCTGCAAAAGCGGCCACAACATTTCCGGTAGCTATACGTATAAAGAGAATTCCGTTAACAACCGTTGATGCACCCACAGCAAGCAACTGGCTATTTAAATCTATGCTTGCAGTAGTTCCTGATGGCACTCCACCTCCACCAGATGGTGGATTCGGGCTTTCCCCTGAACCTTTTTTACCACAGGCAGAAAAACAAGCACCTGTGCAAACTAACGCCACTCCAAGGCCAAGGCTTTTGATAAATTCGTTACGTTCCATAATTGTTTTAATTAGTATATTTTAGATTGAATGTCTTTGTCTTTTGATTTGAATACGGTAAAGTTTCTCGAAATGGTAAATCCAAATCTTACTCCACCGTGTTTCCATGATTTTTTGGTATTCGGTATAAAACTATTTTCAGTAATAAATTCTGAGTTCATGAAGTTGAAAGAGAAAACGTGCCCGCCGGTTTCTATTTCCAGGCCAACACCCAAAGGGTTGTAGAATTTCTGGGTTAAGTCTGTTGGCCTGTTAATTCCGTTAACAAGTGTATAATCGGCAACGAAAGAGAGTCTTTTTGTGATTTTAGCCCGCCCGGCAAAACCTATACTAAATAAGTTCTCCGGATCTTCGGCCTCTGTTGTGTTTTTACGAAGTAATACAGCTGGTGCTACTTGCAGGGAGATTCTTTGGGTAATTTTCCTGGAAAATATGGGCTGTATAAAATAAGAGAACCTGTTGGCATAAGTAGTGAATTCTGTGGTGGCAAAGGGCGCTCTTGTTATCCAGGCCATTTGTGCGAGAACAGTAAGGTTTAATGGCATGTTTCCAGATTTACCACCGCCCTGTGTTAATATTTTATACTTTAAGAACCCATTGTAAAGCTCATCATGTTTACTTCTGCCAATGCTTACAGTTAATTTATCGGTTATGCCATAATCAAGGCCAATGAATAAATCGGAAGCTACATCCAGGCCATAAAGTGTATGCCCACCGCCAAACTCTCCGCCAATATCACCAAAATGGTGTCGGATACGCAGATCAAGATCATGCTTCTTCTGGGTTTCTGTAGAATGCGATAAGACTATTCTGGTTGATTTAAAGGTTGGGTTTAATACTTTAACCAGACTGGTATCGGTAATGGTCTTCAAAAGTGAGTCTGCCGATTGGGCAAAAGCAGCACAGCCGGTGAAAAATGTAAAGCCGATAATTGTAGCGATTTTTAACATGGGATTAAGGTTTTGGGGTTAATGTTCCATTTACTTTTACCTGTATAACTTTGGCAATTTTGGTAAATACGAGCGATGGAATTTTGATGTTGTGATCAGCGCAGGCTACTTCAAAATCGGCCATGATGGTAGCTGAACCATTTTTAATCAGGATTTTAGCAGGTATATTGCGGCTTTTACTTACACCATGTACCGTTAGTGTGCCCTTGGCCACGGTATTGTATTCTCCATCTTTTTGCCAGTTAATATTAGGATTAATAGTGCCTTTGAAACTTGCTGTAGGATAACGATCACTTTCAATGTAATTTTCATTGAAATGCTCCTGCATGAGTCTTTTCTCAAATTCAAAACTTTTAATCGGGATTTGAAAGGCAAACTCTCCTGTTTTAGAGATTAGTATTGCTGCAGTTTTGGAACTGGCTGCTTTTATATCTTCAATCGGAGTAGAAGAAAAAAAAGAAGTTTTTACACTGTTGGAGATATAATTCTGCGCTTTTGCAGCCATGTGGTGCAGTAGCAGGAATACGAAGGTAATAACAGCGAGGATGATTGTTTTTTTTGTCATAACCAATACTTTCAAGTCGAATCGTTATTGAATTCGAAGTGATTACGTTGGTTGATCTGTAATGGTTGCCTGGGAAGGGGGGAAAGTAAAAAGTAAAAAGTGTGGGATATAAAGTATCAGGGATTTAGTATCAAGTAGCAAGAATCAAGTAGCAAGAATGAGGTATCAAGAATAAAGTGCCGGGAATTAATTCAGGAAATTCTTTTCATGGGTGTTGTGAGGATTGTAGCCGTCTTTACTTTTTCAATGGATAAGATTACTGTGTGACGGACAACTGCTCAGGGCTTGCTGAGTGCATAGCTGTTTATAATACTCTTTCGAAACGCTTTTCAATGAGATAGAAATAGTTTCTCTAAAGCGAAACTATTTTAGGAGAGACAAAAAATAGTTTACAAGACTGCAGGTTTGGTTAACAGTATAGCATAATGACTGTGATTGATGTTGAATCTGTAATGATTTAATAAAAAAGCCGCCATAGTTTCCCATGGCGGCCTTAGAAGATTTTGATAGATTAATTAAAATCGCTGGCTTGTAAAGCAGGATTGATCTTGATTTCTTTAATGATGATATTCAGTTCTTGTGTACCCATTGGCGTTTGCATGGCCTGAACAATCTTATGTGGAAATAAAACGTCTCCTACTTTCTTATAATCGCTAAAGTCAAAAGTCTGACTGATTTCTGTTCCTTGCTTCTTTGATGTAGATTCTTCACGCAGCAGTAAACCTGATTTTATATCATAATATTGGGTTTTCTTTTTACCACTGGCAGAGGTTACATTTAATTTATAAGCGGTTGCAGAACCAAGGGTTGCTACTCCTGCTGCTTCTAACTTTGTACCATCTGTAGCATAATCTAATTGGTTAAAAAGACCCTTATCTGCTTTTGCATCTGCAATTTCATCTGCGCTTAAGTCTGCCTTTTTACCCATTTGCATCTGATAGCCTGTTGTTCCGTTGAAAATCTGTTTCATAACCGTTTGTCCCATCATTGCTGCTTCATTACTGCTCAAATTCGGGGCAAGTTTCTTCATGGTCATGGTGAGTTTATTTCCCTGGATCTCTAACTCAGCATTCTGCTGGATCGCTGTTATCTTTTTAAGGGCTGCTTCGCCACCTATGGCCTGGAGGTAATCTGAAATAATTACATTAGGAGATTTTGCCGGAGCTGTATTTGCTTCTTGTTTAACAGCATCGGCATAGTTATCAAAAAGGCGTGTGTTAAAGCCTGCTTTTTTCAGGCCTGCTGTAAAGGCATCAGCTTTACCAACAATTACGACCCTGGTGTTATCGTGGTTAAAGTATTTTTTCGCCACGCGTAATATATCATCAGTAGTTACCGCATTAATTTTTTGCAGGTAAGTTCTGTAGAAATCTTTAGGTAAGCCGTTGATCAGAATATTGCTGGCAAATGAAGCGATTAAAGCCGGGTTTTCCAGATTCAGCGCAAAAGAACCATTGTATAGGTTTTTGGCGCTTTGCAATTCTTCTGCAGATACTTTTGTAGTCCTGATTGAATTAATCTCGTTCAGGAATTCAACTACTGCACTATCCACTTTTTCGTTTCTCACTGCTGCGCTGGCAGAAAATTTAGACTGGAATCTCCCTGATCCTGTGTTTGCATATGCACCGTAAGTAAAGGCATGTTTTTCGCGCAGGTTATTAAACAGACGGGATTCAGAACCTCCGCCTAAAATTTGATTAGCCAATAAAGTAGCGAAATAATCAGGGCTACTTAAAGGTAGGTCAATCAGATTAACAACGGTGATTTCTGATTGTACCGCATTGCTTACATTTACAATATCAACCTCTGTTTTTGCCGGGTTAGCCACCTTAGTCAATACCGGTAGCGTTAATGCTGTACCTTTCCAGTTTCCAAATGCTTTTTCAGCAAGCGCTTTCGCCTCGGCAGGTTTAATATCGCCAACGAACGTTAAGTAGCCTCTGGATGGGGTTATGTATTTTTTATAAGCAGCTTTCACATCATCAAGCGTAATGCTGTTTACTGATGTTTCAGTTGTAAATTCTCCCTGTGGATGATTTTTTCCAAAAGCCAGTGCATTAACTACTCTCGAGGAAATTGCTTTTGCACTTTTCTCATTAGATTTTAGTCCGGTTAAGGTTTGCGATTTTAATTTCTCGAACGATGACTGAGGGAATGAGGGTTGACGGATGGCTTCGGCCATTAAGGCAAAGGCCGGGGGAAAGTAACGCGTTAGTGCAGATACTGATCCACCTGCGGCAGAAGCTCCAACATCAGCACCCAACTGATCAACAGCTTCATCAAACTGAGCCTTTGTTTTAGTTGTAGTACCTTCGTTCAGCATTCCTCCCATTAAACTTACAACACCGGCTTTGCTGCCTTCAAAAATAGGGCCTGCATCAATGCTATAGCTGGCAGATATTTTAGGTAGTTTGTGGTTTTCTACTACCAAAACAGTGATGCCATTGGCCAGTTTGTAAATTACCGGATCTCCAATGGTAATAACGGGTGCCGGGCCGGGTTTTGGTTTATGTGTGCGATCTATTGTTTGTGCTGAAATACCTTGAGCGAATAAGGAAACTGCAGCGATAATAAATAATTTCTTCATGATTTTAATAATTGATATGAATAGCTAACAGTTGTTTATTTCTTAGGTAAATAGTAGAGTACCACACGCTGGTTTTTGTTGAGGTATTTTTTTGCCACCTCCCTGATTTCTTCAGGAGTGATGGATTTGATCACCTCTAGTTGTTTATTGATATCATTTGCATCTTTATTGTGGAAAGTATAGCCATTAGCAAGGTTTTCTGCTACACCAAGCATTTTACTGTTTGTACTTACATAGCTGTTTTCAAACTGATTTTGAAGCTTTTTATATTCGCTTTCACTAATCAGTTCGGTTTGTAAGCGGGCAACCTCATCATCGATATCTTTTAACAGGTCATTTAAAGCGGTATTTTTGTTTGGAAGTGCAAGCGTAATATAGGCTCCATAGTCTTCTAACGAATAGTTAAATGCAGCTACCTGAAGTGCAGTTTTCTTTTCGTCCACCATTTTGGTACTTAATCTCGAACTACCTCCTCCTGATAAGATGGAGCTAATCATGCCCAGCACCTTACTATCACGACTTTCCATGCCTGGTACGCGGTAAGCAGCAAAAATTGCAGGGATTTGAATGTTCGCATCGTAAGCTGTATCGATAACTTCTTTAGTAATTTGTGGAAGATCGTATTTTTTACGTACTACAGTTTCGCCTTTTGGTACTTCGCTAAAGTATGATTTTACCAATGTCTTGGTTTTTTCGACATCAATATCACCCGCAATTGTCAATACTGCATTATTAGGGATATAATATTTTTTGAAGAAGGCAATAAATTCATCCAGTTTTGCAGCGTTTAAGTGTTCTATAGAACCAATGGGTTGCCAGCGATAGGGGTGCCCATCAAACAAATGGTTAAAAATTTTCTCGGTAAACTTGCCATATGGAGCGTTGTCAATACGCATGCGTTTCTCTTCCTTTACAACTTCATTCTGGGTTTTAACACCAACCTCATTAATTACAGGATGAAGCATCCGCTCACTTTCCAGCCAAAGGCCAAGTTCTAATTGGTTTGATGGAAAAACTTCATAATAGAAAGTACGGTCTTGAGTGGTATTGGCATTATTTTGTCCGCCATTACTGCTTACGAGTTTCATAAACTCACCGCGTTTGATATTTTTAGAGCCTTCAAACAGCAAATGTTCAAAGAAATGTGCAAATCCTGTGCGCTCGGTTTGTTCATCCTTAGAACCTACATGGTACATCACTGATACGGCTACTAAAGGAGCGCTTTTATCTTGATGTAAGATTACATGAAGGCCATTGTCTAAATCATACTCCGTAAATTTCACCTGTTGTGCAGCTGCATTTAATAACAGACTGGAAACAGCCAGTGTGGAGAGAATTGTTTTTTTTATCATTATTTTATTTTTTAATGAATAGAATCGTTAAAGAAACGCATTCTAAATAATTAAGTTAATTCGTAGATGGTTGAATGTTAGAGAATGATCCTGCTAAAATAGGAAATAACATAAAAAAAGCGAGGCTAAGCTCGCTTTTATCTTTATCTCCAGGCTTTATATTGATTAATTAAGCCGTTGGTTGAACTGTCATGGCTGGAAATCTTTTCATTTCCTTCTAATTCTGGCAAGATTTTCTTGGCCAATTGTTTACCCAATTCCACTCCCCATTGGTCGAAGCTGAAAATATTCCAGATTACCCCTTGAACGAAAATTTTATGTTCATAAATGGCAATAAGGCTTCCCAAAGTGTATGGTGTGACCTTTTTCAGTAAGATTGAATTGGTTGGACGATTACCCTCAAAAACCTTAAAGGGTGCTAACTTTTCAATTTCAGCCGCCGCTTTACCTTCTTTTTTCAACTCTTCTGTTACCTCTGTTTCGGTTTTGCCGTTCATTAAGGCTTCTGTTTGTGCGAAGAAATTAGATAATAAAATCGGATGGTGATCACCAAGCGGATTTAAACTTTGTGCGGGAGCGATAAAATCTGCAGGGATGATTCTGGTGCCCTGGTGAATCAATTGATAAAAGGCGTGTTGCCCGTTTGTTCCTGGTTCACCCCAAATAATTGGTCCGGTTTCATAATCTACCTCATTACCATTTCTATCCACATGCTTACCGTTACTTTCCATATCACCTTGTTGAAAATAGGCCGCAAAGCGATGCATATATTGATCATATGGAAGAATGACCTGTGTTTCGGCGTTATAAAAATTGATATACCAGATGCCCAGTAAACCCAGGATTACCGGAAGGTTATTTTCGAATTCTGCAGTTTTAAAATGATTATCTGTAGCATGTGCACCGGCCAGTAATTGTTTGAAATTGTCAAAGCCGATACTCAATGAAATGGATAAGCCAATAGCACTCCATAAAGAATAGCGGCCACCAACCCAATCCCAGAACTCAAACATGTTCTCGGTATCGATACCAAATGCAGCAACATCTTTTGCATTGGTAGAAAGCGCAGCAAAATGTTTGGCGATATCACTTTCTTTAGCCCCATTTTCCAAGAACCAGGTACGTGCAGAATGTGCATTGGTCATGGTTTCCTGTGTAGTAAAAGTTTTAGAAGCGACTAAGAAAAGGGTAGTTTCTGCATTTAAATCCTTAAGTGTTTCTGCGATGTGTGTGCCATCGATATTAGAAACAAAATGAATATTGAGGTGATTTTTGTAATGTTTTAAAGCTTCGGTAACCATTACCGGACCCAAATCAGAGCCACCAATACCAATATTTACAATATCGGTGATGGTTTTACCGGTATAGCCTTTCCAATCGCCAGAAATAATGCTGTTGCTGAATTTTTCCATTTTGGCCAGTACGGCGTTTACATCGGGCATTACATCTTTTCCATCTACTAAAACAGGTGTATTACTTAAGTTTCGCAGGGCGATGTGGAGTACTGAACGGTTTTCGGTTTCATTTATTTTATCGCCCCCGTACATGGCTTTTATAGCTTCATCTAACCTGCATTCGCGGGCAAGTTGCATCAATAGGGCTAAAGTTTCATCGCTGATTCTGTTTTTACTGTAATCGAGCAAAATGTCCTCAAAAAAAACAGAGAACTTTTCAAATCGGTTGGCATCTTCTGCAAAAAGATCTTTGATGCTTTTTTGATTGATATCTATAAAATGATCGGCCAGATATTTATAAGCCTCTGTTTCAGTAAAATTAATTTTTGGTAACATAATCCTTTGAGTTTTTTGTAAAAGTAATAAAGCAAAATTTTAAAATTGTCTTTTTAGTGTTCAAAAAGAATAAGAATTTTTTTTATCAATTAAACCATGTAAATTAGTGGTATCCCCTGTTAATATTAACCATCCTAATTATTAAAAAACTTAACATTATGTTAGAAAATTTAAATGAATTGGTACGTGAAAATGTACAGGACGCTGTTGTTAATAACAGTGAAATTCCGAATGAAAAAAATGAAGCAGTGATTCAGGCGGCTTCGGGCTCGATTTTCGATACCCTGAAAAATCAATTGTCCTCAGGAAATATAGGCGGATTAGCCGATATTTTTAACGGTGGAAATGCAGAAGGAACAGAAGTTGCCCAGCAAGCAGCAGGTAGTTTTACCGATAAGCTGAGTGGTTTAGGGATTAATGCCGAAACGGCAAAGAAAATTGGAGCGAGTATTATTCCGGTTATTTTAGGAAAGCTTACCCAAAAAACTGCTGACCCTAATGACAGCTCTTTTAATATCAAAGATATATTAGGAAGTTTAGGTGGGGCAGATGGGAAATTTGATGTGAGCGACGTAATCGGAATGTTTAATGGCGGTCAAAATCAAGCTGGCGGGGCTCAGGCATCTGGCGGAGGAATATTAGACAAACTGAAAGGCATGTTTAATTAAGCTATTTTTTAATAGATTATTGAGGCTGTACATTTATGTACGGCCTTTTTTTTGAGTGATCTCTGCTTCACTTAGCCCAAAGTTTGAACTAGCACTGTAAAACATTAAAAACTTAAGCTTAGTTAAGCAACTATATGATTTGCATCCAGGACTTTAGGCCTTTTAGCTTATAGCGTACAAGCTTTCTACGCTTTTCTACAAATAAATCCGTTAAAATCTTTAGATTAGGGCATCCAAACCTAAATTATTCCTTTTTATGAAAAAACTTCCCTTAGCCCTTTTATCCTTATTGGCGATAAATACTTATGCTCAAAAATCTGATTTAAGAGCAACTGTATCCAGCAAAGCTGATGCGATCACTCAAAAAGTAATTAATTGGCGAAGAGACTTTCATGAACATCCGGAATTGGGAAATTTAGAAGTAAGAACGTCAGGGATAATAGCCAGACATTTAGAGTCGTTAGGGATTAAAGTAACGAAAGGAGTGGCCAAAACAGGAGTAGTGGGGATATTAAAAGGTGGTAAACCCGGGCCAGTGGTTGCATTACGTGCAGATATGGATGGCTTACCGGTTACAGAAAGGGTTGATGTTCCCTTTGCATCAAAAGTAAAAACGCAATATAACGGACAAGAAGTTGGCGTTATGCATGCTTGCGGACATGATAGCCATATGGCGATACTGATGGGGGTTGCTGAAGTATTGTCGGCCATGCAAAAAGATATTCCTGGTACAGTAAAGTTCATTTTTCAACCTGCAGAAGAAGGTGTGCCGGCCGGTGAGGAAGGTGGTGCCGCACTTATGGTGAAGGAAGGTGTGCTTGAAAACCCGAAGGTGGAAGCCATTTTTGGTTTACACATTAATTCACAAACCGAGGTTGGTGATGTAACTTATCGTCCCGGAGGAACCATGGCGGCTGTTAACGATATGAAAATAACGGTTACCGGAAGACAGGCCCACGGAGCTTATCCATGGAGTAGTATCGATCCGGTTGTAATTTCGGCGCAGATTATCAATAATTTGCAAACGATAGTAAGCAGGAACCTTAATGTAACCGAAAACCCTGGCGTAGTTACCATTGGTGCAATTAATGGAGGTGTAAGATCTAACATTATACCAGAGAAAGTGGAGATGCTTGGAACAGTAAGAAACTTTAGCAAAGAGGATGAGGCGATGTTTATAGAGCGGATTAAAACCATTGCAACCAAAACTGCTGAGGCCGGTGGTGCAGTTGCAGAAGTTAAAATTCCTTACAGTAATCACTATCCGGTAACTTTTAACGATGTGGCCTTAACAGAGAAAATGTTGCCAAGCATGCAGGCTACGGCCGGCAAAGACCATGTTAAGCTGAAGCCACCAGTAACCGGGGCAGAAGATTTCTCTTTCTTCCAGGAGAAAATTCCCGGGTTGTTTGTATTTTTAGGCGGGATGCCCAAGGGTAAAGATCCCTTAAAAGCACCTTCACACCATACCCCGGATTTTTATTTAGATGAAAGTGGTTTTATTCTGGGCGTTAAACTCCTATCCAATCTTACACTGGATTATATGACTATGAAAAAATAATCCTTTCTGAGTGCATTGATTTGTGATACCCAACAAAAGATTTTCATCCATGGGGTTATTTTCTATCTTTGTTACCTATGACCAAGGAACAAATACAGGATTTAAGGGACAGAGTAGAGGCCCTGAGGAGGCATCTTTGACGTCGAAGAGTTACTCTACGAAATTCGTGAAGAGGAAAAATTAACAATGGCTCCCGATTTCTGGGATGATCCAAAAAAAGCAGAGAAAATTCTAGCTGAAATCAGTGCCAAGAAAAAATGGACAGATGGTTTTAATCAAACTCAGGCTGCGGTAGAAGATGCTGCGGTTATGTTTGACTTTTTCCAATCGGAAGATGCAACTGAGGCAGAACTGCAGGAGCAATTTGACCTGAGTAAACAAGCCGTTGCAGATTTTGAGCTTAAAAATATGCTCCGCAACAAAGAAGACCAACTATCAGCAGTTATGCAGATTACCGCAGGAGCTGGTGGTACTGAAAGTTGCGACTGGGCTTATATGCTAATGCGGATGTACCTGATGTGGGGAGAGAAAAATGGCTATAAAATAACAGAACAAGATAGTCAGGAGGGAGATGTAGCAGGTATAAAATCTGTAACGCTACAATTTGACGGTGACTTTTCTTACGGATATTTAAAGGGAGAAAATGGTGTTCACCGCCTGGTGAGGATATCGCCATTTGATTCTAATGCCAGAAGACACACTTCTTTTGCCTCGGTTTATGTTTATCCTTTGGTGGATGAAACGATCGAGATTGATATTAATCCTGCAGATATTGAATTTGAAACTTTCAGGGCTGGCGGTGCAGGAGGACAGAACGTAAATAAAGTGGAAACCGCTGTCAGGCTTTATCACAAACCATCTGGTATCATTATTAAAAATCAGGAATCAAGGTCACAGCTTCAAAATAAGGAAAATGCCATTCGTTTATTAAAGTCGCAACTTTATGAGGTTGAGCAACGTAAACGCAATGAAGCTATAGCAGCCATTGAAGGCTCGAAGAAAAAAATAGAGTGGGGCTCGCAAATCAGAAGTTATGTATTGGATGATAGAAGGGTGAAAGATCACCGGACCAATTATCAGACTTCCAACCCGGATGCTGTTTTAAACGGTGATATCAACGACTTTCTTAAAGCTTATTTAATGGAATTTTAAAATCATACACATGATCAAATCATCCTATTTCGTTGTTTTATTAACTATGATGTTAACATCTTTAAAGGCCCAGGAAGTCATTCCTTTATATGAGGGTGCAATTCCAGGCGCAAAAGCTTCTGAAACCTATGCCGAAACATCTCAATTGGGTAAAGATGGTATTGCCAGGATCGGGAAGGTAACAACACCTACGTTAACTGTTTTTCGTGCTCCAAAAGAAAAAGCCACAGGAACTGCGGTAATTATTTGCCCGGGAGGCGGTTATTCGATTTTAGCAATCGGTCATGAAGGTTTTGATGTAGCCAAAAGATTTAATGAAATAGGCGTAACCGCATTTGTTTTAAAGTACAGATTGCCAAGTGATGAAATAATGGTCGACAAAGCATATGCCTTGTTGCAGGATGGACAACAGGCGATTTATATGGTGAGGAAAAATGCAAAAACATACGGTATCAAGTCAAACAAGGTAGGTATTTTAGGGTTTTCAGCCGGTGGACATTTTGCTTCAACCCTTTTAGGACATTATGATGATGTAAAAATAGAGGGGAATGGTAAGATTAGTTTGCGGCCAGATTTTGGGGTATTGGTTTATCCTGTTATCAGTTTTGAAGAATCGGTACATACGGGAACAATGAAGAACCTTCTGGGACCTGACCCTTCTGACGGAATGAAACATTATTTCTCTGCCAATAATAATGTATCGGTTGAAACCCCGCCTGTTTTTTTGGTTCATGCTAAAGATGATAAAACAGTACCTGTTGCCAACAGTATTTTGTTAAATGAAGCGCTAAAGCGAAATAAAGTTCATTCGGAAATTTATCTCTATGAGAACGGGGGCCATGGTTTTGGTTTGAAGAACAAGACTTCCGATGTAGATTGGTTCAACTTGTTGAGTGTGTGGATGAAAAAAGAGAAATTTTAATATCTTTGAAGATATTTTAACCTCTTATCTAAAAACTAATGCGCCAAACAATCAAGTATTTAATGGTAGCTTTTGTGGCTGTCATCGCAATTGCGGGCTGTAAAAAAGAAATTAACTGGAATGCTTTTCCTGATCCCAATGGAAACGGTTGTAAACTAAGTACTTTAAAGGCAGATTTTGATGGCTTTGGAAATTATACCATTAATTTCCAATACGATGCTCAGGGTCGAATTTCGAAAGCTACGGCTGGTGCTGAGACCAATACTTATACTTATTCTGCAAATAAAATAACGGCTAAAGACCAGGATGGTTACGTGGCCGAGATTAACTTAGAAAACGGAAGAGCGGCATCCAGTGGAAGTGACGGCGTGATCAAAGTAGGAAATGTTGTTTATGAATATACCCGGAAGTATACTTACAATGCAGAGGGGTATTTAATCCAGGTGAAAAATTATCTGAACGGGGAGTTATACTCTATCGATAATTTAAGTTATGCAAATGGAAACCTGGTTAAAGCTGTTTTGGTAATGGAAACTTCAGGACACACCACAACTACCGATTACAGCTATTCTACCGGTAATGTTGCGGTTAATGTTTATGAGATTTCTGATCCGCTTTCTTATCACGTGGATTACTTTCCCGGAGGCTATTTTGGAAAGCAATCTAAGAATGTTTTGCTCAAGAGTTCGTCAGTAACAGCAGATCAAAACGGAGATCCTTTTTCTGAAGAGGTCATAACATTTAACAGTCAATATGATGCAAAAGGTAATGCCACCTCTGTAAAAATGGATGCAGTTTCTACTTTTTATACTGTAGTGAACACATTTACCGCGAGATACGATTTAAGTTATACTTGTAAATAATAACATATTTAAAATAAGGAGGTTATGTATGATTATTCTCCTTGTTTTTTATTTCCCCGGAGTATTTTTGGTGTATATCGTGTCGTGAATAACATCTAATAAGCCGTTTTTATAAGTATCGTCATTCAGTTCCCAAAACATGATTCCATTCAGTTTTTGATCGATTACATATTTTGTTTTTAGCGTAATAGACTTAGGATCGTCAAAAGTTACTAAACTTCTGCTCTCGGCATGATAAAGGTAGGGTGCTTTTGCTACATCATCCCAGTGGTATTTAAAGCCATTTTCGGCAGAGAATTTATCTTTAAATTGCTTAAATGATACACCATAAGCAAATTTGGTAGGTTGATACAGTCCCTGGTTGGCATCTGTACTATTCTTGAAAACCCTTGCATAAAATGCAGCTCCCAATGCAATTTTATCAGAAGGAACACCATAAGCTTTAAGGGCTTTGATGGCGTAATCAGTAGAGAGCTCTTGCTGTGGCGTTGAAAAGAGCGATGTGTGATGCCCGCTGGTGGTAGCATAACCGCTTACCAAATCATAACTCATTAAGTTTACCCGATTAACCAAAGGCATTACCTTATCCCATTCAAAGCAAGAGTCGATACAATTTTTTGTGCCTCCGGCTGCAAAACTTATTTCAGCTTTTTTGCCCAGGGTCTTTCTCAGTTCTTTAATGAGCAGTGTAAAATTGTGTTTATCTGCTTCTGCATACCTGTGCCCTGGGAATCCTACTACTGCAGGATATTCCCAATCGATATCTATACCATCTGCCTGCAGGAAATCCAGTAGTTGCCTGGTGGTTTGAGCAAACGTTTTACGTCCGTTAGCTCTGCTAAATACTTCAGAACAATTTGGACAGGCGCTCCAACCACCCATAGCGATCATTACCTTTAGGTTTGGATTACGCTTTTTCAAGGTTACCATTTGCTTAATCAAAGCGGTGTCTCTGGCGGCATTAATATGCAGGCTATCGCCTTTTAAATGTGCAAAACTATAAATGAGGTGACTTATTTTCTCAATAGGGAAGCTGTCAATAACTGTTTTGTTACCTGTGTAGTACGCGATTACATTGGGCTTTGATGTGCTTTGAGCCTTGAGATGGGTACTAAAAAAATTAATAAAGAGGAATGAAACAGCGAATAGAATACTTTTTTTAGGGATGATGAATGTTCTCTGCACGGTTTTAGCTTGGTTGGTTTAGGCAATAATTTCCTGAAGTTGGTTTAGTTCTGCTACTTTTTCTGTGGCCCCTGCATTTTCATATGCGGAGATTAAATTTCTGATTACCCTTCGGATAATATCAGCATTGCTGCAAGGTCTGTAATATTCGGGCAATGGCTCTAAATTGAGTTGGCGTAGAAACTGGTCTACATCATGCTTTCCAAAGATATTCCCTCTGTTAAAGGCGTTGATGTAAAAAAGCACCCCATATTCAGTTCCATCTTGCTTGCTTTCATCAATGTAGCCTAAAATAAAGTGCTGAGGTAGGTTAATGCCATAAACTGGCAAATCTAGCTTTTGCGCCAGGGTTGAATAAATGATGGCTAAAGAAATCTGATTTCCTTTTTTACTTTCTAAAACCTGGTTTAGGTAAGAGTTTTGTGGATCATGATGATTTTTGGTGTTTCCACCGAAGCCATATTGTTGGTATAAAACGTGGTTAATGAGCTTTACTTTTTCTACTGAACTCATTTCATATTGTAAGCCCAGCCAGATATCTCTTTTAATCTCTTCAATTTGGTTGATTACCTTTTGCTCATCCAAATCCGGGTATTGGTATCTGTTAACGATTAGCGCGCCCTGAAGCAAATCAAAAGCACCACTCAGGTACCATAAATGCAGGTCCTCTTTTACGGTATTGAATTGAATCTGGTGTACAATATTTTCAATGCGTTCCTGCAGCAGCCCGTCAAACGATTGCTCCCAGGCAGTTTCTAAATAGTGAATCACCTCCCCACCATATTCCAACAGCTTTTTCTCCACATGATGGAAGACTTCATCATCAGGATCATCTAATAATTTAACTAAAGCACTTATCTCTGCGATATTTTCCATAAAAAATACATTCGTTTGCGGCGTTTAATTACTTTTGCAATAATATGCTATTTCAATTTATTACAGATTATTTAAAACACCGTTTCACTGCTAAAAGTCGACACGGTACACATTCTCCATTCGTTTATCAATTAGCTGATGAGGTAATTTACGATTTTAACGAGAAATCTGAATACAAAAATATTGAATTGCAGCGAAAAAAACTTTATAATGACGATTCAATTATCACTGTAACTGATCTTGGAGCAGGTTCACACCTGAATAAGAACCGAACCAAGAAAGTTAGTCAGATTGCTAAGAATGCACTTAAAAGTCCACGCTTGGCCCAGTTGATTTATCGCTTGTCCAGGCATACCAATCCTAAAATCACCATAGAATTGGGAACATGTTTGGGGATTACAAGCGCATACCTTTCAAAAGCGAGCCCTGAAGCAGAAATTATTACCATAGAGGGCTGTCCTCAAACCGCTGCGGTAGCCAAAAAGAATTTCAATGAGCTTGATTTAAATAATATCGAACTTCATGTAGGTAATTTTGATTTAATCCTGCCTGATATTATAGCCGGGCAAGCCACATTAGATTTAGTTTATATAGATGGTAACCACCGGAAAGATGCCACATTAAATTATTTTAAATGGTGTTTGCCTAAGGTAACTGAGAATTCTTTGTTGATTTTTGACGATATTTATTGGAGTGAGGGTATGAAGGAAGCCTGGGAGGAAATTAAAAATCATCCGGATGTTACTGTAACAGTAGATTTATTCTGGATTGGTTTGGTTTACTTCAGAAAAGGACAGGCAAAAGAGCATTTTAAACTCAAGTTTTAGAAACATGACTGAACCAAAATTGAAAGGCATCCAGAAGCGGTCAGCGTTATTTATATTGCTGATTAGTCTTTTTACCGGGATAGTCTTTTATTTTGGATCGCTAATGATTAACATGGGGACTTTAACCCATGTGATGTTGGGCTGGGATATCTTTTGTTTGGTGTTGATCACGCTCCACTGGTATATGTTCTTTCACACCTCTGCTGCCGAAACACATTTGAAAGCCAAAATGCAGGATGAAACCCGTGGAGAAATCTTTGCCATTGTATTGGTTTCTACCTTCGCAGGTTTACTGGCCGTAATTTTACTCCTGATTAATAATGATGTGTCAGCGCTGGATTTAATTATTGCCATTTCGGGGATGTTTTTGTCCTGGTTTTTGGTTCATACCACTTTTAGCATGCGTTATGCACACCTGTATTACGGCGATCGCCCAAAAAGTAATTCAGGCAAGCATGGTGCAGGATTAGAATTTCCCGGAGATGATGAGCCAGACTTTATTGATTTCGCTTATTTTTCTTTTGTATTGGGCATGACCTTTCAGGTTTCTGATGTTGAGATTTCTAACCGGCAAATCAGACGCCTTTCGCTGCTCCATAGCCTCATCGCCTTTATCTTTAATACCGTAATTGTTGCATTAACGATTAATGCATTGGCAGGGTTGAGTAAGTAAGATGTTAAAAAGCTTCTGCAAAACTGATATAAAATCCACTTTGTCTTTTTTCGTTAGGCTTTTTCTCGCCAACACCGTAGTCTAAACGTGCACTGAGTCCTTTTGCAGGATCAAAGAAGTAACGTAAACCTCCACCATAATTAGGTTTAAAGGCATTGGCTTTAAATTCAGAACTTCCCCAAACGGTTCCTGTTCCGGCGAAAAGGACTGCACCAAAGCGATTATTATAGCGGTAACGCAATTCAGCTTGCATAGCTAAGAGGTTCTTATCCCGGTAACGGCCAGTATAATAACCGCGCATCATTTCATCATTACCCAATTGAGGAAGGAGATAGAAGGGTGTATTATTGCTCACAATGGTATTGTATATTCCCTGAACGCCTAAAACAAATTTGCTGCTTACTGGCCAGAAGTTGCGAATGTTTACTTTAATCTGGCCGCCATTAAAATTATCCCCGCCAAAAAAATCAGGGGCATACTGGTAGGTTACCCGGCCAAAGAATCCCTTTGTTGGATAGTTATTAGAATTTCGGGTGTCATAACTTTGCGATACGCCTAGAAAAAGCACCCTCCCCCCAGGTTTACCTAATATATTGGGATCTTTAGCAAATACCCCATCCTCAACCTTATCATCAAAACTATAGTTTTCAAAGCCAAGTGAAACCCCAGTGTAAGCATTTTTAATAAAGGTTTTTTCCAGGTCGAACTGAAACTTCAATTGTTGCTGTACCAGGTCATCTTCATTACTGCTTAAAGTGTTATTGCCTAATCCATAAAAGTTAAAAGGCATTCTTTTAAATCTGACCTCACCCAGGATGTGATAAAGATTTCCTTTTGTCCAGGCATCACCTCTGAGCGCTACGCTATAGGTTTTTTTAGTAGAATAGGTTGCATTACCAAAAAAGTTAGAGCTTCGGTTGGTGGTATCTTTTCTATCCATATAAAAAGAATACAATACACCGACACCAAATTCGAAGCCGGTTTCCTGGGCATAGCCCAAAGCTGGGATAGGCATTAAGCTGGCTTTGCGGGTAGTATCTTTTGTATTGGATAACATTTTTCTAATCAATTTCATCTGGGCCATTCCAGGCAAAGTTGAACAGACTAGGGATAGTAAAACAAGCGTTCGTTTCATGTGGCAAAGAAAAGGAATTTAGCTGAAAGGTAAGTGCTGAAGGTATACTATTATTGTTGAATGGTTAGATTATTGGTCCGTGGGTCAGGGATCAAGGGGTTGGGTTAAAACAGTTAAACCATTAAACAGTTGAACAATTAAACGTATGGCAACCTTATTGGTGCTTTGGGCAGGAAATTGGTCCGTGGGTCACGGACCAAGGGTTGGGTTGGATTAAAACAGTTAAACCATTAAACAGTTGTACAATTAAACGTATGGCAACCTTATTGGTGCTTTGGTAAGGAAATTGTTCCGTGAGCCAGGGACCAATGGGTTCAACAATTAAGCTATTCAACGGTTAAGCAATTAAAGAATTACCCAGTTAAAAAAAAACCGCTATTTTTGCGGCAAACAATACAAAACGAAATGAGCAATACAAGAGGACCAATATCTCAGTTTATGGAGCGCAATTACCTCCATTTTAATGCTGCGGCAATGATGGATGCAGCTAAAGGGTATGAAACACATTTGGACGAAGGTGGAAAAATGATGATCACCCTTGCTGGTGCGATGAGTACTGCTGAATTGGGAATTTCCCTTGCAGAAATGATTCGTCAGGATAAGGTGGCGATTATTTCTTGTACTGGAGCCAATCTTGAAGAAGATATTATGAATTTGGTTGCGCACTCTCATTACAAACGTGTGCCCAACTACCGCGACTTAAGCCCGCAAGACGAGTGGGATCTTTTAGAAAACCACTATAACCGCGTTACGGATACCTGTATACCGGAAGAAGAAGCCTTCCGTCGCCTGCAAAAACATATCCATAAAATATGGAAAGATGCAGATAACAGTGGTGAAAGATATTTTCCACATGAGTTTATGTACAAAATGTTATTAAGCGGCGATTTAGAGCAATACTATGAAATTGATCCAAAAAACTCATGGATGCTTGCTGCTGCTGAAAAGAATTTGCCAATTGTTGTACCAGGATGGGAAGATTCTACCATGGGGAATATCTTTGCATCTTATGTAATGAAAGGGGAGCTTAAAGCAACAACTATGAAAAGTGGTATTGAATATATGGGTTGGTTAGCCGATTGGTATATTGCCAACAGTGAAGGTAAAGGAATCGGTTTCTTTCAGATTGGTGGAGGTATTGCCGGTGACTTCCCGATTTGCGTAGTACCTATGCTTTATCAGGATATGGAAATGGAGAATATTCCTTTCTGGAGCTATTTCTGTCAGATTTCTGATTCGACTACTTCATATGGTTCATATTCAGGTGCAGTACCCAATGAAAAAATTACCTGGGGTAAGTTAGATATTCATACCCCGAAATTTATTGTGGAAAGCGATGCAACAATTGTTGCACCTTTAATGTTTGCCTGGATATTAAAACAATAATTAATTTTTTGTTCAAAACCAAATTGGTTTTGAGTATGCCCATTCACGATGAACTTCGGAAATGGGCATTTTTATTGGCTGAATAGCTTGAAATGGCATTTGTTTAGAATGATTATAAATTGTATTTCAAGTCACTATTATGTCATGGGATTTATTAATAAGTTATACTTTTGTTCAAGTTTTGAAAGGGCTATTGCAGTCTGATCATCTATTTCACAACAAAAAATAAATTAAATAAGTATAAAGTGTTCATTATGAGAGATATCTCGATGATTTTAAAAAGCGTTTGGAAGTCGTTATTCGTGTTTTCAGCAATTTCCGTAATGGCGGTTTCTACCGTAAATGCGCAAGATGCTAAAGAGGGGAGAACGCTTTTCAAAGCAAAATGTTCTTCATGCCATGCCTTAGATGCTAAATTGATAGGTCCTGCGTTGACAGGAATTTCAGATAGACATTCGGAAGAGTGGTTATTGAAGTGGATTCCAAATTCGCAGGCGTTAATCGCTTCTGGCGATGCTGCAGCTGTTAAAGTTTTCAACGAAAACAATAAAGTTGCCATGACTTCATTCCCTGAGTTGGATGAGGCAAAAGTTAAAAGCATTTTAGCATACATTAAAGAGGGCGAGCCAAAACCTACTGCTGAGAATGGTCCGGTTGCCGCAAAAGATGACACCACTTCAGGTTTATCTATTGCCGGTATCGTTGCTATTGTAGCGGTTGCTATTGTAATCTTAGTGGTATTAGGTCGCGCTTCTAAATTGTTAGAGCGTTTAATCCTACAAAAACAAGGTATCGAGATTGAAGAGGATGTGCCATTAAAGGTAGGTATCCGTAAAATGTTCAAGAACAAGAAATTTGTGATGTTCTTCATTTTATGTTTAATTATCTGTTTAGGTTCATTTGGATGGATGGGTATGTGGAATACGGGTGTTCACACCGGTTATCAACCAGTTCAGCCGATTAAGTTCTCTCACGAGTTGCACGCTGGTATCAATCAAATTGATTGTCAGTATTGCCACAACGGAGCGTTCAAATCTAAAAATGCAACTATTCCATCATTAAATGTTTGTATGAACTGCCACAAAGCGGTACAGGCAAGAGATAAATATGATGGTGAGATTTCTCCTGAGATCAAGAAAATTTACAATGCTTTAGGTTACGATCCTGAGACTCAGAAATATGACGAAAGCAAAGCTAAACCAATGGAATGGGTACGTGTACACAATCTACCTGATTTCGCTTACTTCAACCACTCTCAACACGTAGTAGTTGCTGAAGATGCTATCCGTAAAGCTAAAGGATTACAGCCAACTGAACCAGTATGTTTCGCTTGTCACGGTCCGGTTAATACTATGGAAGAGATTTATCAATACTCTCCGCTTACCATGAAATGGTGTATCAACTGCCACAAGGAAACTGATATTTCTGGCCAGAAAAACAATGCTTTCTACGCTAAGGTTATCGAAGCGCATGAGAAGATTAAAAAAGGCGAGAAAATTACACCAGCGTTGTTGGGTGGTTTAGAGTGTGGTAAATGCCACTATTAATAGATTAGAGTTTAGTAAGAACGATCGAATAAACAGTAATATAGCTTAAATGGAAAGCAATAAAAAATACTGGAAAGGCTTAGAGGAGTATAACAATACACCCGATTTTGTTAAGAATAACAAAAACGAATTCGCCGAGCCACTTCCAATAGAAGATGTTTTAAATGAAGCAGGGTTAAGTACCGTTACCCCACGCCGCGACTTTTTAAAAGCGTTAGGTTTTGGTTTAGGTGCCGTTACATTAGCTGCGTGCCAAAGTACACCGTTAAAAAAATCAATCCCTTATTTGGTAAAACCTGAAGAAGTAACTCCAGGTATTCCTAACTATTATACTTCTAGCTTTAACGGCCAGAGTATCTTGGTTAAAACCAGAGAAGGTCGTCCGATTAAAATTGAGCCAAACCCTAATGCCGGCCAGTTTAACTGCGGAACTGATGCAAGAGCGCAAGCTTCTGTATTAGATTTGTATGATGTTTCTAAACTTAAAGCACCTGCCATGGTAAATGGTGGTAATGTAGAAGAAACATCATGGACAAAAATCGATTCTTTTGTTAAAGAAGGCTTAGCGAAAGCGCAGGCTTCCGGCAAAAAGATCCGTATTGTATCATCAACTGTAAATAGTCCTTCAACCAATGCAGTTATTGCAGCTTTCATTGCAAAATATCCTGCTGCGAAATTGGTTCAGTATGATGCAGTTTCTTATACCGGTATTATCCAGGCGAATCAAAATAGCTTCGGTAAAGCCGTTTTACCTAAATACAACTTCGATAAAGCTGACTTAATTGTAAGTTTTGGCGCAGATTTCTTAGGTACCTGGATCAGCGGTGAAGAGTTTACAGCTCAGTATACTGCTAACCGTAACTATAAATCATTAGAAAATAAAAAGATGAGCCGCCACATTCAGTTTGAAAGTGGAATGAGCTTAACAGGTACCAATGCTGATACCCGTATTCCGATTAAGTTATCAGAAGAAGGTCCGGCTTTATTAGCTTTATATAATGCCATCACTGGTGCTGCATTACCTGGCGCTGCTTTAGGTAATAACGCAAACGCTGATAAGGTAATCAAACTTGCTGCCAAAGAATTAGTACAATTAAAAGGAAAATCTCTTGTAGTAAGTGGTTCTAACGATGTTTCTACACAAATCTTAGTAAATGCTATTAATGCTGCCATCGGTAGCTATGGTACCACTATTGATTTAGATAACCCTTGCTATTTATATGCGGGTAACGATGCAGAATTTAATGGCTTAGTTGCTGAGATGGCTCGTGGTGAAGTTGGTGCAGTTTTATTCTTAAACAGCAACCCTGGCTACGATTATATCAATGCTAAAGCATTTACTGACGCATTAGCTAAGGTAACGACTAAGGTTTCATTCTCTGATCGCGCTGATGAAACGGCTTCACTATGTGATGCTATTGCGATTAACCATAACTATTTAGAATCTTGGGGTGATGCCAACGCTTACGAAGGATATTATTCTATCGTACAGCCTACTATCAACCCTGTTTTCAACAGCCGTCAGGCAGAAGAAAGTTTATTAACCTGGGCTGATGCTCCGGTTAAAGATTACTATCAATTTGTTCGTAACAACTGGGAAACCAAAATGTTGCCGGCAGTTGGTTTGAAATGGGAAGAGGTTTTAGATAAAGGTGTGGTTACTGCTGCTGCTAAACCAGCAGGAGCTTATACTTTCAGCTTATCATTAGCTGCAGTGGCTACTTCAATTACCAATAGCAGTAAAGCCTTTGATAAAGGTATACAACTACAGGTTTATGAAACTGTTCCAATGCGTGATGGTAAAAATGCAAATAATGCGTTTTTACAAGAATTGCCAGAGCCGGTTTCTAAGGTAACCTGGGATAACTTCGTTGCTTTAGCTCCTAAATTTGCAGAGAAGTTAAAAGTTAAAGAATTTGATGTTGTAGAAGTTAAAGCTGCTAACGGGTATTCTGTTGAACTTCCTGTATTGATTCAACCAGGACAGGCGCAAGGTACTGCTTCAATCTCTGTAGGTTACGGACGTACTAAAGCTGGTAAAGCTGGTAATAACGTAGGTAAAAATGCATTCCCATTTGCAACTTTCGTGAATGGCACTTTGCAATATGCAAATACAGTTACCATTACACCAACGGGTGGTTTTTATGAGCTGGCTCAAACGCAAACTCACCACTCTTTCGAAGGTCGTGCGGTAATTAAAGAAGCATCTTTCAAAGAATATCTTAAAAATCCTGCTGCAGGTAACCATAAAGGCGATCATAAAGATTACGATCTATGGGATCAATACGAAAAACCAGGAAACAACTGGGTTATGGCAATCGATTTGAATGCTTGTACAGGTTGTGGTTCATGTATAGTAGCTTGTAACGTAGAAAACAACATTCCTGTTGTGGGTCGTGATGAGGTTCGTCGTCGTCGTGAGATGCACTGGATCCGTATCGATCGCTACTATAGCTTTGAAACACCAGAAGGTGATGTAACGAGAGAGAAAGAAATCGCTAAGTTAGATAACTTAGATAATGTTTCTGTAGTTCACCAACCAATGTTGTGTCAACACTGTGATCACGCACCATGCGAAACAGTTTGTCCGGTATTGGCTACTGTTCACTCTTCAGATGGTTTAAATCACATGGCTTATAACCGCTGTGTAGGTACTCGTTACTGTGCAAATAACTGTCCGTATAAAGTACGTCGTTTCAACTGGTTCAACTACTGGAATGATTCTCGTTTTGATAACTATCTAAACAATGAATTTACGCAGTTAGTATTGAATCCTGATGTAACTACTCGTTCTAGAGGAGTTATGGAGAAATGCTCAATGTGTATCCAACGTATCCAGGGAGGTAAATTACAAGCAAAATTAGAGAAACGTGCATTGAAAGATGGCGATATCAAAATGGCTTGTCAGGAAGCTTGTTCAGCAAATGCAATCATATTTGGTGATTCAAACGATCCAAATTCAGAGGTTTCAAAAGCTTTACGTTCAGAGCGTATTTACTATGTTCTGGAAGAGATCAACGTGAAACCGGGTATCGGATATATGACAAAGATTAGAAACACAGATACAACAGTACAAGCGTAAGCTTTAGTATAAAGAAAATACAAATTATGTCAGGACATAACGAATCAATACTTAGAGAACCCTTAATTACCGGAAATGACATCACGTATGCAAAAATTACGGATGACATTTTAAGCCCGGTAGAGAATAAGCCAAACAAAGCATGGTGGATTGGATTCATCGTTTCCGCTTTAGGTGCTTTACTTTGGGTTGTTGCCGTGAGTTATACCTTTTGGAATGGTATTGGCGCATGGGGTTTAAATAAAACAGTTGGATGGGCATGGGATATCACCGGTTTCGTATGGTGGGTAGGTATCGGTCACGCCGGAACACTAATTTCGGCAGTACTCCTACTCTTCCGTCAGAACTGGCGTAACTCAATTAACCGTTCGGCAGAGGCGATGACGATCTTTGCGGTTATTTGTGCGGCAACATATGTTGTATCACACATGGGCCGCCCTTGGTTAGCTTACTGGGTATTACCTTTACCGAATCAGTTCGGATCACTTTGGGTAAACTTTAACTCGCCATTGGTATGGGATATGTTTGCGATCTCTACTTACTTCTCTGTATCATTATTATTCTGGTACACAGGTTTATTACCAGATATTGCAACCATTCGCGACCGTGCAGTTGGAACACGCAGAAAAATCTATTCTATCTTCTCTTTTGGATGGAACGGAAGTGTTAAAACCTGGCAACGTTTCGAGGCTGTATCTCTAATCTTAGCCGGTATCTCAACTCCACTGGTACTTTCTGTACACACGATTGTATCCATGGACTTTGCAACTTCGGTAATCCCGGGATGGCACACCACGATTTTCCCTCCATACTTCGTAGCAGGAGCGATCTTCTCTGGTTTTGCCATGGTATTAACCTTATTATTAGTTGCACGTAAAGTTTTAGGTTTAGAGAACTATATCACCATGTTCCACATTGAATCTATGAACAAGATTATCATCTTAACAGGTTCAATCGTAGGTGTGGCTTATTTAACCGAGTTCTTCATTGCATGGTACTCTGGTTCAGAATATGAGCAGTATGCATTTATCAACCGTTCTACTGGTCCTTACTGGTGGTCATACTGGATGATGATGACTTGTAACGTAATCTCTCCTCAGTTGTTATGGTTCAAGAAGATCCGTTTAAGCATCAAAGCTACCTGGATATTGTCGATCGTAGTAAACGTAGGTATGTGGTTTGAGCGTTTCGTAATTATCGTTACTTCACTACACCGTGATTATATTCCTTCAAGCTGGGCGATGTTCTATCCAACCTGGGTTGATATCAGTGTATTCGTAGGTTCAATTGGTCTATTCTTCACATTATTCTTATTGTTCTTGAGAGTTTTACCTTCAATCGCTATTGCAGAGGTTAAAATCATCTTGAAATCAGCTTCAGAGCAAGCTAAGAAAAAGATTATTGCAGAAGGATCAGAGAAGAAAGAATACGTAGACGAATATGTAGAGTCGTTAGAGAAATTTGATAGTGTTAAACAAGAAGAATACGCAAAAATATAACAATGAGTAATATCAAATATATTTTAGGCAGCTTTGGCGATCCTGATGAGTTGATGCACGGCATCGAGAAACTTCAGGAAAATAACATCAGCATTTATGATGTATATACTCCAATGCCTATACACGGAATAGAAGCCAAATTAGGAATTAAAAGATCAAGAATCGATATCGCTGCATTTTGCTTTGGTATTACCGGTACTTGCGCAGCTTTTGCTTTAATCTATTTTTGCGCAGTTATTGATTGGAAAGTAAACATTGGTGGTAAACCATCATTTGCATTGCCGGATTTCATTCCGATAATGTTCGAATTAACAGTATTATTCTGTGCATTCGGCATGGTTTTAAGCTATTATGCATCTACACATTTATTTCCTGGAAGAGCACCAAGAGTAATGGATCTTCGTGCAACTGACGATCGTTTTATTATCGCAGTTGATGCAAAGGAAAATGCAGAGCACACTGTAATTGATGGTTTATTAAAAGGAGCAGGTGCTTTAGAAGTAAAGTATAATGAAAGGAAGTACATTAGCTATGAATAAGAATAAATTTGTTTATGCCGCGTTTTTAGCTATCGCATTTGCAGCTACTTTATCGGCTTGTAGAGATAAACGCAGTACTGGTATGGAGTATGCCAGAAACATGTATGATGCACTTGCGCTGAATCCAGATCAACCTGTATCAACAACAAACGAATATTTAAAAAGCTTTAATGGTCATGCAGCACAGGTTCCACCTGCGCACACCAAACCAGTAGGTTTCACAGAATATGATGAGTATCCGAATACTAAGGAAGGATATGATGCAGCAGGTGTAAGTATGGTAAACCCACTACCTGTTGATACCCTTAACTTAGCAGAAGGAAAACACCTTTTCACCGTTTTCTGTGCACCATGCCATGGTGATAAAGGTGATGGACAAGGCCACCTGGTTAAGATCGAGAAATTCAGTGGAGTACCTTCATACTTTGCTGGTGCTTCATCAAGGGGCGGCAACATGGCTGATCTTACTGCAGGTAAAATCTACCATACCATTACATATGGTGTAAATAACATGGGCTCACATGCTTCACAAATTTCACCAACAGATCGTTGGAAAGTAGTGATGTATGTTCAACAATTACAAAAAGGACAATAAGTAAAGCAGAATATAAATGGGAACTCACAATTTTAATTTTAGTGAACAGTTTGAGTTTACAGGTAAAGCAAAAACCTTAAGTATAGTTGGTATCGTTTTAGGTATCGCTGCTATTGCTTACGGATTTTTAAGTGGCCATCATGAGCGCACCTTTGCTAACTTGTTGCTTATGGGATATTATTTTGCATGCGTTTGTATGTCAGGATCATTTTTCCTAGCTGTTCAATATGTAGCACAAGCGGGTTGGTCTGCAGCAATTTTGCGCGTACCACAAGCGATGGCTAAAACATTACCACTAGCATCGATTATTTTAATCGCCATTGCCGGTGCTGGCTTATTGTTACAACATGATATTATCGAGCACGGTCAAACCGTTACTGCTCCATATCTATATAAACACTGGGCCACTCATGGTTTAGCTGAAAAAGGATCTGAGCATTATGATGCAATTATTGCAGGTAAATCAGTATTCTTAAATATCCCTTTCTTCTTAGGTAGATTGGTGATCTTTTTAGGAATTTATAGCTTCTTCGCAATCAAATTTGTAAACTTATCTTACAACGAAGATTTAAACGGTGGTTTAAATTCTTACAGAACAAGTTTCAAAAACGCCTGTATTTTCCTTGTAATTTATGGATTTACAACGCCAATATTTGCATTTGATACAGTGATGTCTTTAGAGGCGCACTGGTTCTCAACCATGTTTGGTTGGTATAACTTTGCTGCCATGTGGGTAAGCAGTTTAGCAACAATTGCGGTAATTCTTATTTTATTAAGAAGAGCAGGTTACATGCAATGGGTTAGCAATAGCCACCTGCATAACTTAGGTCAGTTAATATTTGGTTTCTCTATCTTCTGGACTTACGTATGGTTTGCTCAATTCTTATTGATTTACTATGCCAACATGCCAGAGGAAACAGTTTATTTCTACAAACGCTTTGAATACTATAAATTCTGGTTTTTCTTAAACCTTGCCATGAATTTCTTAGCGCCGGTATTATTATTAATGGATAGAGATAACAAAAGAACAGATAAGAAATTATTATTTGTTGCCATTGTAGTATTGCTCGGACACTGGGTTGATTATTATCAAATGATTATGCCAGGAGCAGTAGAAGAAGGTTCAAATGGATTTGGTGTTATCGAAATTGGTACAGCATTGGGTTTTGTAGGATTATTTACCTTTACAGTTTTAACAGCTTTGAGCAAAAAGCCATTAATTGCAAAGAATCACCCATTTTTACAAGAAAGTTTGCATCACCAACTATAGTTGTTGAATTTAAAACAGCGAATATTTAATTATTATATAATTAGCAGTACAGCGTACTACTTTTAAGAAAATGAGTTTAAGAAAGTTTATCACAAATAAAACGACCGCAGCTTTAGCAGTTCTACTTACTGTTTTTGCAAACACGAGCGCGTTTGCGCAAGAGGCAGCAGCTGGAGCTGCAGCGGCACCGAAAGTTGATATGGGCGAGGTTTACAAATCAGTAATATTCTATGTACTGGTTTTCTTGGCCATATGTTTATTCATTGCAATTGTGGGTAAAGCCATCAGAGTATATGAATTAAGCCGTGAAGCACAAGGAAAGCCAGTAGGTATTAACTGGAACAGGGTACATGCAAGTTTATTTGCATTATTCCTGGTTGTAGGTTTATATGGTGTTTATTGGGAATATACTGTACATGGTGCAATGTTATTACCAGATGCAGCATCTGTACACGGAGAGCGTATTGATAAGATGTTTAATTTAACATTAATCATCACTACAATCGTATTCGTAGTAACGCACATCTTATTATTTGGATTTTCTTATATCTATAAATATTCAGCTAAAAGAAAAGCTTACTACTATCCGCACAATAATACGATTGAAAAAATCTGGACAATTATTCCGGCATTGGTATTAACAGTATTGGTATTAATGGGTTTCTTAACCTGGAGATCAATTTTCTACAAGGTTGAAGATCCTAAAAATAAAGCCATTCAAATCGAGGTAACTTCAGAGCAATTCAAATGGTCTATCCGTTATCCAGGAGCTGATGGTATTGTTGGAAAAAGAAACTACAAATTAACAACTGCTTCAAATGCATTGGGTATCGATTTTAAAGATCTGAACTCTCGCGATGATGAAATGGCTGATGAAATGGTTATCCCGGTGAACAGACCAGTTAAGCTTCTTTTAAACAGTAAAGATGTAATCCACAGTTTTTATATGCCGCACTTCAGGGTACAATTAAATACTGTACCAGGTATGCAGACTGTGTTCGAGTTTACACCTACCATTACCACAAAGGAAATGCAGGAGAAAACGAATGATCCTAACTTCAAGTATCTTTTCTTTTGCGCAAAAATCTGCGGTGGTGGTCACTACAATATGCAGAAAGACGTTAGGGTAGTAACAGAGAAGGAATATGAAGAGTGGCTTGCCGAACAAAAAACCTACTTAAACGACGATTTAAGAAAAGAATTTAATTTGCCAGTGGCACCTGCACCAGTTAAATCTGTAGCAGACTCGGCAGCAACCGATTCAGTAGCTGCTAAAACGAACCAAATGGCTTTAAATAAATAATATTACTGCAGAGCGAAAAGAATTATGTCAACAATAGCATTACACGACGAACACAATCACGATCACGCTGATCATGGGCACCATAAGGAGACTTTGATTTCAAAGTATATCTTCAGTATGGATCATAAAATGATTGCTAAGCAATTTTTAGTAACCGGTATTATTATGGCGGTTATAGCAATGATTTTATCAATCTTATTCCGTATCCAATTAGCATGGCCAGATAAAGATTTTCCATTCTTAGAAACATTTTTAGGTAAATGGGCTGAAGGTGGTCGTATCAAACCAGATTTTTACCTTGCATTGGTTACCATCCACGGTACCATCATGGTGTTTTTTGTATTAACAGCGGGTTTAAGTGGTACATTTAGTAACTTATTAATTCCATTACAAATTGGAGCAAGAGATATGGCATCGCCATTTTTGAACATGTTATCTTACTGGTTCTTCTTCCTGGCTTGTGTGGTGATGATGTCTTCATTCTTTATTCAAACCGGACCAGCATCTGGTGGATGGACCGTTTACCCTCCTTTATCTGCCTTACCTAAAGCAATGCCAGGATCTGGATTGGGTATGACCTTATGGTTAGTAAGTATGGTACTCTTCGTTGCTTCATCTTTAATGGGTGGTATCAACTACGTAAGTACAATCTTAAACATGCGTACTAAAGGAATGGATTTATGGAAAATGCCTTTAACAATCTGGGCATTCTTCTTAACTGCAATCTTAGGTATTTTATCTTTCCCGGTTTTAGTAGCGGGTGTGGTTTTGTTAATCTTCGACCGTAGTGTAGGAACAAGTTTCTATTTGTCAGATATCGTTTTAGGTGGCAATATTTTACCTAACGAAGGTGGTTCACCAATCTTATGGCAACACTTATTCTGGTTCTTAGGTCACCCGGAGGTATACATTGTAATTATGCCGGCGTTAGGTATTTCATCTGAGGTTATCTCGGTAAATTCCCGTAAGCCAATCTTCGGTTACCATGCAATGGTTTATTCATTAATTGGTATTACTGTACTTTCATTCATCGTGTGGGGTCACCACATGTTTGTAACTGGTATGAATCCATTATTGGGTGGTGTATTTATGATCACTACATTGATTATTGCGGTTCCTTCAGCAGTAAAAACATTTAACTATTTAGCTACACTTTGGAGAGGTAATATTCGTTTCACTCCAGCGATGTTGTTCGCAATCGGTTTAGTATCTTTCTTTATTTCTGGAGGTTTAACCGGTATCTTCTTAGGTAATGCCTCATTGGATATTAACTTACACGATACTTATTTTGTTGTTGCCCACTTCCACCTGGTAATGGGATCTGCAGCAATCTTCGGTATGCTTGCAGGGGTTTATCACTGGTATCCAAAAATGTTCGGAAGAATGATGAACGCGAAATTAGGTTACCTGCATTTCTGGTTAACTTTCATCGCTGCTTACCTGGTATTCTTCCCATTACACTTCTTAGGTTTAGATGGTGTTCCACGTCGTTATTATGCTTTCACTGAATTTGAATTCATGAAAAAATGGTTGACAGTGAACGTATTCGTAACCTGGGCAGCTATTATGGCAGCATTGGCTCAGGTAGCTTTCTTATTCAACTTCTTCTATTCGATTTATAAAGGTAAAAAAGCACCTCAAAATCCATGGGAATCAAATACATTAGAATGGACTGCCCCTGTTGAGCATATCCATGGTAACTGGCCAGGAGAAATTCCTACAGTTCACAGATGGCCTTATGACTACAGTAAACCAGGACATGATGTTGATTTTATTCCGCAAACAGTTCCTTTCTCTCAAACCATGAGCTCTAATTTACCTCATGATTTTGAAGGAAATGCTGAAGCTGAAAAAATTCAGCAGGAATGGGAATTAGCCAATCCGGTACAAGAAAACAAAGGCTAGTATAAAGCTTTAAAATAATTGAAAAGGGGTATCTGATTAAGTTTCTGCTTATCCGATACCCTTTTCTTCTTAAAAGATATATGGTCAGCAGATCAGAAACACGTTTTATCAGGATTAACTTTATAACCATCATCGTTACGTTGCTGGTTATACTTGCCGGTGGTATTGTAAGAAGTACCGGATCAGGTATGGGCTGTCCTGATTGGCCAAAGTGTTTCGATCAATACATTCCGCCAACCGATGTATCACAATTGCCTGCCAATTACAAAGAAAAATATGTTGCAGGCAGACTAAAGAAGAATGAGAAATTTGCCAGGTACCTGGAAAGTATGGGTAAAGTGGCTTTAGCTGATAGCATCAGGCATGATAAGAGCATTACTGTACCTGAGGAGTTTAATCCGGCTAAAACCTGGACTGAATATCTGAATCGTCTGGCTGGTGCCTTGGCGGGGATATTTTTACTGCTGACTGCAATATATTCATTTGCTTATAAGAAGACAGCCAAACGGATTATTGTACTGAGTATTTTAAATATTTTTGTCGTAGGATATCAAGCCTGGTTAGGCTCTATAGTGGTTTCCACTAATTTGGCTCAATGGATTGTAACAGTACATATGTTACTTGCTCTGGTCATTTTAGCGATATCAATCTATACCTACAACTATGCTAAGCAATTACATAAGGCACCATCTGTTATTATGTATAGAATATTGTGGCTCAAGGGATTCTTGCTGGCTACTTTAGTTTTAAGCATTGTACAGATTGTAATGGGTACAGAAGTTAGGGAAGCAGTAGATGTGATAGCCAAATCGTTGGGAGATGGCAGCAGGTCATCCTGGATTACAAAGGTGGGTTCAGTATTCTCTTACCACAGAGACATAGCCATTGCTGTTGTAATTTTCAACGCTATTGTTTATAAAATGGTTATTGACAGGTTTAGTGGCAAAGCTGCACCTTTGTTAACCGTAAGATTTATACTTGGAACGCTTCTCATTCAATTAATAAGTGGATTTGCTTTGGCATACATTGCTTTTCCACCGGTGGCGCAGGCAGTACATATTCTGTTTTCTACGCTGTTATTTAGTTTACAGTTTTATTTGTACCTGTTGGTTTATCGCACAAGTACTTATAAACAATAATATAAAAGAGAATTGAAACAGTTTTTGTCGGATTTTTCTAAGCTTATTAAATTCAGATTGACCTTTACGGTTGTGTTTTCTGCGTCTATCTCGTTTTTGATTGGGCAAAAGATACAGGTTGGTAGGGGACATATTCCAAGCATTGAGTGGGGAAACTGGGTGATTCTGATTTTGGGTGGTTTTTTAGTAACTGCAGCAGCCAATTGCTTTAATGAGATTATAGAAAAAGATCTCGATAAGCTAATGAGCAGGACTAAAGACAGACCAATGCCTGCTGGCAGAATGACCACGGGGCAAGGTCTTATTTTAGGGGTCTTTATGAGCTTTTTAGGCACCTGGTTATTGGGTAAGTTGAATTTAGAAACTGGTTTGTTATCAGTTTTCTCCATATTACTTTATGCCTTTGCTTATACACCTTTAAAACGGAAATCACCAATAGCCGTATTCGTAGGTGCAATACCGGGTGCTTTACCACCACTTATTGGATACTTAGCTGCTTTTGGTGATTTACAGGCAGAATATTTCCATGAGATTGATTATTATATCGCCGGAATCCTATTTTTAATCCAGTTTGTTTGGCAGTTCCCTCATTTTTGGGCCATTGCCTGGGTGCTGGACGATGACTATAAAAAGGCAGGTTTTAGATTACTTCCTTCAAAGAAAAGAGACCATGTATCGGCTGTATTTACTTTTGTAAGTACATTGATTTTAATTCCAGTGAGTTTATTGCCAACAATTTATGGTTTTGGTGGTTATTTCGTAGCCGGATTATCGCTGGTAGCCGGATTAATTTTCTCCTGGTTAGCATTAAAGTTATTGTTAAACAGAACGCTTGCCGATGCGAAAAAGGTAATGTTCTGCTCATTTTTTTATATACCTGCAGTGCAGTTGGTTTTATTATTTGATTTTATCGCAAAATAATTTATGGAGTTAGCAATGGGAAATATACAAGATACATTTGATCCGAAACCCAAGAAATTTATTGTCTGGTTGTTTGTAGTATCTTCTACAATCATGTTTGGAGGCTTTACCAGTTATTACCTGGTATTTGCAGCTTCTAAGGGTAAGGGGCATGGTTTAGTGCTGCCAGATGCTTTTATATACAGCAGCGTCATTATTTTAATCAGCAGCATCACGCTGGTTTTGGCTTCAAAGGCCTT
Source organism: Pedobacter sp. (assembly GCF_965279535.1). NCBI lineage: Bacteria > Pseudomonadati > Bacteroidota > Sphingobacteriia > Sphingobacteriales > Sphingobacteriaceae > Pedobacter > Pedobacter sp. The sequence goes on along the minus strand of NZ_OZ257244.1, from coordinate 2,428,475 downwards.
AAGAAAACTGAACTTTGGTTTACAGCGCAACATGCTTTGGATTACCATGATTTTAGCCGTTGTTTTCGGCGTATTACAATTCAACGCCTGGGGCAGTATGGTGAATACCGGCGCTACCATGGTAGGTAATAATGCAGCTATTTCTTTTATCTATGTGGTTTCAGGTATTCACCTGGTTCACATTATTGGCGGAGTAGCGTTAATTATCAATGCTTTAGCTGGGAGCTATAAAAATATACCAGTGGCAAAAAACCAGTACAGAATGGAGATCGCCTCTATTTTTTGGCATTTTATAGATATATTATGGATATATCTTTATGTTTTTTTACTTTTGAACCGTTAAATTTGTTAACAAACTATTATACTATTTCCAAATGAATGCAGTATCACAATTAGATCAAGTTAAAACCGGACCATGGAATGGTGGTCGTTCACCGTGGTCGGTAGAATATGGTAAGATAATGATGTGGTTTTTCCTTTTATCAGATGCTTTTACCTTTTCATCTCTATTGATCTACTACGGCGCTCAGCGTTTTTCTAAATTAACATGGCCAGCTCCAGATAAAGTTTTCCAATCTATACCCGGTATTGCCGAACATGGCGCACCATTGGTATTCGTTGGTATCATGACTTTCATTTTGATCATGAGCTCTGTAACAATGGTATTGGCTGTAGAGGCTGGTCACAGACGTTCGAAAAAAGAAGTAATCGGTTGGATGATTGCCACAATCATTGGTGGATTTATGTTCTTAGGCTGTCAGGCAATTGAGTGGACTCACTTACACCATGATGGTTTCTGGTGGGGACATATCCCTTCTGCTGAAGAATTAAAGAACTTTTTCCTTAAGCCGGAGGATGTATCATTAGTAGCTGCACAGCAATTTGCTAACTTATTCTTTACCATTACAGGATTCCACGGTTTCCACGTATTTAGTGGTGTTATCATTAATATCATCATTTTAGTGATGACCATTAACGGAACGTTCGAAAAAAGAGGACACTATTTAATGGTTGAAAAAGTTGGTTTATACTGGCACTTCGTAGACTTAGTATGGGTGTTCGTATTTACATTCTTCTATTTGGTTTAATTTATCATTACTTATAAAAATATTATTATGTCAGAACATCATTCAGCAGCAGAAGGCCACGAGCACGGAGATCATGCAGGTTTAACCAAAGGTAAAATCTGGCAGGTATTCGGTATCTTATTGCTCATTACCGTTATCGAGTTTGTTATTGCCCTTTATGTTATCCCTCACGGGATGATGACTCAAAAAGTGGGTAACTACATCTATATTATACTTACTTTATTAAAAGCATTTTATATTGTTGCTTATTTCATGCACTTGAAATTTGAAAAACTAGGATTGCAGTTGTGTCTAACGGTTTCATTCATATTCATTATCTACTTTATCGTGTTAATGTTAATTGAAGGAAATTTCCTAAATATTCACATGCTTCAAAACCGTTAATGAAACGAAATCCTATTAAAAAGGTAATAATCCTGGTAAGCATCTTAGCTATACCGGGATTTTTATTTTTTTACTTATTGCCCCAGTTCGCCAAGAACAGATACAAGAGCCTCCCAATCTTCGGAAATAAAGTTGTAGCCAAAACATTTCATACTGTAAAAGGGAAGAAAATTGCCGATACGATTTATCACCAGGTTCCCGATTTCAAGTTAGTCAACCAGCATCAGGATACCGTTAGCTGGTCAACATTAAAAGATAAGTTAGTTGTAATTAATCTTTTTTATACCGGTGCAAACAACCAGCAAAGCAGTCAATACCTTAAACAGCTCTCAGAAGGCTATGCATTAAAGCCCCTGGTTAAGTTTTTAAGCCTTTCAGTTGATCCAGCAGATCGAAATAAAATAAAGAGCTTTGCGGCTAATTTAAGCGCGAAAGAAGGCAAATGGGATTTTTTGGCTGGTGACACTGCAACAGTATATCCTTTGATTAGATCGGGCTTATTGCTGGATGTAATTGCTGACGAAAGTAATGTAAAACCCAATTATATTTTCAGTAATAAAATTGTATTAATTGATAACCTTCATCGTATTCGTGGTATTTATGAAGCCGATAACCCCGAAGCCACAGCCAGCCTGGAAGATGAAATAAAAGTGCTCATTGCGGAGTACCTCAGAAATGTAAAAGATGGCCGATAGGTCAGCAACAATCAAATATTAAAGACATGGAAAATAATGCTATTGAAAAGAAATATAATAAGTGGATAGTCGTGTTATCTATTGCTATTCCAGTTGTTGTGGCGATCTTATTTGGCGTTAATTTAAGGAAACTGGGATATGATGTAAAACCCTTATCGTTTCTGCCTCCAATATATGCTACCATTAATGGTATAACAGCTGTTGTATTGGTTTTTGCGGTATGGGCCATCAAAAATGGTAAACAGAAACTCCATGAAAACTTAATGAAGTTTGCTATTGGCTTATCTGTTGCTTTCCTGGCGATGTACGTAGCTTATCATATGACCTCTGACTCTACAAAATTTGGCGGAGAAGGTGCGATTAAATACATTTATTTCTTTATTCTAATTACGCATATTCTACTATCAATCGCGATTATCCCTTTGGTACTGATCACCTACGTGCGGGCACTGGCTCAAAAGTTCGATAAACACCGCAGAATAGCAAAAATTACTTTTCCTTTGTGGTTATACGTTGCGGTTACTGGTGTAGTGGTATATTTAATGATCTCGCCATATTATCAATACTAGTAATTAAAGGTTATAAGTCTTTTCTGATACAGAATTTCCAGGTATTTTAATCTTGTTTAGTTAAATCCTATTTTTTTTTGCATTTTTAGGTATCTCAAATCATAATTGTGTACTTAACCTGGGTGTAAAAATGGGATAGTTATATGGCTATAAGTGGAAATGAACAAGAACGTGTGTTGATTGAAAGGATTGTGGCAGGGGACGAACATGCATTTTCTGTTTTATTCTTCAATTATCTTCCGGTATTACAATCCTTTGCAGTCAAATTTTCTAAATCCGATGAGGACGCCGAAGAAATTATACAAGAGTCTTTCTTGCGGATCTGGTTAAATCGGGATAAACTTCTCGATGTAATTAACATTAAAGCCTATCTGTATAAGTATGTTTCTAATGAATGCTTAACCTATCTTCGAAGAAAATTAAAAGAGGATAAAGTTATTGACAGGTTCAGGGAAAAACAGCCAAACAGCAGTGATGTTACCTCTGAGTCTATTCATCTAAATGAAATTACCAGGATTATTAATGTTGCAGTTGATCAGCTTCCTTCTCAAAGAAAGAAAATTTATCAGTTGAGCAGACAGGAGGGTAAAACGATTCCCGAAATTGCAGAATTATTGGATATTTCTCAAAATACCGTTAAAAACGCACTGGTTATTGCCTTAAAAGCCATCAGAAATCATCTTGATCAGCATGGAATAGTATTCGTTCTTCCCCTTGCAGGATACTTTTTAAAAATAAATTAAAATAAATTAAATTTCCGATAGTCCTAAATTTCTTTTACTGCTTCATAGTATCAGAATCTTTATGGAAAACCGGGTGAATCACTTATTACAGCAATTTAAATCTGGACAGTTAAGTCTGGATGAGCGCCAGGAACTTTTAGTTCTGGTAGAGGCTCATCCTGATTTGCTTACTGCAGAAATTATGCAGATGATTGCTGAAGAAGAGGGGAATCCTGCAAAATATGCTACCAGTTCTGATTGGTCTGCTGTTTTGAATAAAGTTTTTACAGTAGACAAAGGTCAGGTTTATGGAAAACTAAGCTTAATTCGGGTAGTAAAATGGCTTTCAGCAGCAATTATCGTTATTGCAGCTTCATTCAGTATGTTTTTTTTTCTCAATAAGAAGAAAGATCATGTATATACTGCTGATGTGCTTCCGGGTAACAACAAAGCCATATTAACGCTTGCAGATGGCAAGAAAATTTCATTGTCTGATGCGGTTACTGGTGATATTGCTGAGCAATCGGGTATTTCCATTTCAAAAACAGCGGATGGACAGATCGTTTACAGTATAGCTAAAACTGCAAATGTTGAAGACGATCGTAAAAATACAATATCAACCCCAAATGGGGGTGAATGGAAGATCAAGTTACCTGATGGCTCTCTGGTTTGGCTTAATGCCGCTTCCTCTTTAACCTATAGTTTGAATATAGCAACTGCGAAACAACGTTCAGTTGAGTTGCAGGGCGAGGCGTACTTCGAGGTTGCCAAAGATAAGGCGCACCCATTTATTGTTTCAACCTCCCGGCAAAAGGTGGAAGTGTTGGGCACACATTTTAATATCAATAGCTATCCTGACGAACAGGTAACTAAAACTACACTATTAGAAGGCAGTATTCGCGTTTTACACAACAAAACGCAAGAGGCTGAAATTCTGCAGCCTGGTGAACAATCTATCGTTTCGGCCGCAGGTATTAAAGTTAATGAAGTAGACACAGATGAGTTTGTTGCCTGGACCAAAGGTTACTTCATGTTTAACAATGAACGCCAGGAAAGTATTATGCGTAAACTTGCCCGTTGGTATAATGTTGAGGTAGAATATGCTGATGAAGCTGCCCGGAATGTAATGTACTATGGTACGGTGAGCAGATTTGAAAAAGTATCGAAGGTTTTAAGGAAATTCGAACAAACAGGAGAAGTTCGTTTTGATATTAAGGCTAGCAAAATTATAGTACATAAAGAATAACCTAAAAGAAGGTAGAGACCGAACTAACTCTACCGGATAAAAGAACCATAAATAATCAACTACTAACCTTACAAACAATGAAAAAACTTCAACTCAAAATTTAACCAGCCCGTATGCTTAATAGAAAAAGGAGTGCTACCAACACCCCCTTTTCTGTTCATCTGTAACTCATCCGTTTCACGGACTGAATCTTATTATTTTTTTGGATTAACCAGCGACGCATTTAACGCTAAACATAACTGCGTACGCAAAAAAACAGACCATTAAATGTACAAAATTTATGTCAGAATTTTATGTACGCGTCCCGGCTACATACCTAAATTGTTATTAATGATGAAGTTAATTACGCTCATTTTAATTACTTCGCTAATGCAAGTTAGCGCTGCATCATTTGGCCAGCTCGTTACCTTGAAAGAGAAAAATGTAACACTGGAAAGAATTATCAGAGAGATTAGAAAACAATCTGGCTATGATGTTTTACTATCTACAAATAAGATTAAGACCTCTACCTCCTTCAACGCCAATTTTAATAATGCTACCATAGAAGAGGTGATGACAAAGATTATTGCAGGCAAGGATTTGGTCTATAGTATTGAAGACAAAACCATCTTGATTAAGCCTAAAGAGAAATCTATTTTTGATAAAGTTGTAGATTATTTTGCCGCAGTTAAAGTTACCGGTAAAGTAAGGGATAAAAATGGCAGCCCGCTTCCAGGGGTAAGTGTTCGCGAGAAAGGAGCTGCAAATGCAGTATCTACCGGTTCAAATGGCGACTACACGATCACCGTGAAAGAAGGTGCAACCCTAACCTTTAGCTACATTGGTTATAAAACAGCAGAGATAGATTTGGGGGGTAAAACTGTTGTAAACGTAACACTTGAAGAAGATGCTGCACAATTAAAGGAAGTTAACGTAGTATCTACAGGTTATCAGGATCTGAATAAAAAATTGTTTACTGGTTCGGCAACAGCATTAAAAGCCTCTGACGTAAAGCGGGATGGTATTAATGACGTTAGCCGAATGTTGGAAGGACGTGTGGCCGGGGTATCGGTACAAAACGTGTCAGGTACATTTGGTGCCGCACCGAAAATTCGTGTTAGGGGTGCAACCTCTATTTCGGGAGATAACAAACCACTCTGGGTAGTGGATGGGATCATTTTAGAGGATGTAGTTAACATATCAAATGAGCAGTTGTCTACAGGAGATCCTTCTACTTTAATTGGTTCATCAGTAGCGGGATTAAACCCCGATGATATTGAAAGTTTTAATATCCTGAAAGATGCTGCAGCTACTGCTCAGTATGGCGCAAGGGCGATGAATGGGGTTGTTATTATTACAACTAAAAAAGGAAGAAACACAGAGGGAAAGCCAGTGATCTCATATACTGGTAACTTCTCTAGCTATATGAAACCATCATATAGTAATTTTGATATTTTAAATTCTGCAGATCAGATGAATGTTTATCTGGAGATGCAAAACAAAGGCTGGTTAAATCATTCGAGTTCATCCAGAAGTGCTAATGGTGGGGTTTTTACTAAAATGTACAACCAAATGTATGTTTATGATCCTGCAACCGGTACTTATGGGTTAAAGAATGATGCACAAAGCCAAAAGCAATTCTTACAGCGCTATGCCGATGCCAATACCGATTGGTTCGATGTTTTGTTTAAACAATCGTTTATGCAGGAACATTCTGTTAGTGTATCTACAGGAACTCAAAAATCGAAATTTTATGCTTCTACCAGTTTCCTTCAAGACAATGGTTGGACGGTTGGAGATAATGTAAAGCGTTTTACAGGTAATGTTAGAGGTAACTTTGAAATTAGCGATAAACTGAGTTTTGAGTTAATTACACAAGGATCTATCAGAGATCAAAGAGCTCCGGGTACATTGGGTAGAAATGGTAACCCGGTATATGGAACATATGACCGTGATTTCGATATCAATCCATTTAGTTACGCATTAAATACCAGCCGAACTTTAACTCCCTATGATGCAAATGGAAACCGGGAATTTTTTACTCAAAATTATGCACCGTTTAATATTCTGAATGAATTGGAAAACAATACGTTGGAGTTAAATTTAATTGATTTCAAAGTACAGGGTGGCTTAAAGTATAAAATCACCAAAGATTTGAAATATTCATTTGATGGTGCTTATCGCTATGCTAAAACCAGTCAGGAACATAAAATCACAGAGCGTTCTAATATGGCCGAAGCCTATCGCGCTGGTATAAGCCCTGCAGATGCTACGATAAGAGCCAACAACAAGTTCCTTTATAAAAATCCTGATGATCCGAATGCATTACCTGTATCAGTACTTCCTTATGGTGGTTTTTATAAAACAAACGATGATAATATTACCAACTATTATGTACGTAACAGTTTAGAATACGATAAAACTTTTAACGAAGATCATTTGGTAAACTTCTTTGCCACGCAGGAATTGAGGTACATAAACCGTCAAAATAAAGTTTTTGATGGCTATGGATACCAGTATGACAAAGGTGGGGTTCCATTTATTGATCCAAATATTGTGAAATCTAATGTTGAGGGAGGCTTTAACTACTACAGCATGGGTTATCGTTATGAAAGGTATTTGAATTATTCGTTAAGAGCGGCGTATTCTTACAAAGGTAAATATAGTATTAATGCTACCGGTCGTTATGATGGCTCTAACTTACTTGGTGAATCCAGGACCGCCAGATGGTTGCCAACCTGGAACGTTTCAGGGGCCTGGAATATCGATACAGAAAACTTTATGCAATCAGAATCAATTAAGAAAGTGGTTAACAGGGCAACCTTACGCGCAACCTATGGTTTAGTTGCAAGTATGGGGTCGGCAACCAATTCAAGCCTTGTGGTTCAAAGCATGGGCACACGCAGACCTTACCTGGGCGAAAAAGAAACCAAGCTTTATATTTCCGGATTAGAAAACTCAGAACTGACATTTGAAAAGTTAAATGAGCTGAATGTTGGTTTGGACTTAGGGTTTTTCGGAGAAAGGATGACGCTAACAGTGGATGCGTACAAACGTAACAGTTTTGATTTAATTGGCGCTTTCAGAACATCAGGTATTGGTGGAGAAGCGGTGAAACAAGCTAACTACGCAGATATGACGTCAAGGGGTATTGAGGCAACCTTAGGCGCCAAAGTATTAAAAGTAGCAGATTTCAACTGGTCTACGCAGCTTATTTTTTCATATAACAAGAATAAGATTACCAACCTTAAAAATCAACCAACAATTTTCGGACTGATTGGTCCGGATGGTGGTCCGCTCGAAGGTTATGCCCAAAGAGGTTTGTTTTCGTTAGATTTTCAAGGTTTAGACCCGTTAAACGGCTCACCAAAGTTTATCAATGAAGAAGGTAAAGTAGATGGAGACGTTTATCTTCAAAGTGATGAAATTAAGTATCTGAAATATGAAGGTGCGATTGACCCAACCTATACTGGTGGTTTCTCTAATACTTTTAAATACAAAAACTTTAGTTTATCTGCATTAATCACTTTTGCTGCCGGAAATAAGGTTCGTTTAAGTCCATCATTCAAAACAAGCTATACAGACTTAGACGCTATGCCTAAGGCATTTTTAAGTCGTTGGGTAATGCAGGGCGATGAGTTGAAAACCAACGTTCCCTCTATTTTAGATGCACAGGAAGCTACTGCATTTGGTAGTAATTATGCTTACAATAACTACAATTATTCGACAGAGCGGGTTGCGGATGGTGGCTTTGTGAGAATGAAGCAAATCGTATTGAGCTATAACATTCCAGGTACATTTTCTAAGAAATTAGGCCTGGCGAACGCTTCAGTAAGTGCAGTAGGTAACAACTTATTTTTGATTTATTCAGATAAAAAATTAAACGGGCAGGATCCTGAGTTTTTTGGATCGGGTGGTGTCGCATTACCAATTCCCCGTCAGTTTACATTATCATTAAAAGTAGGATTCTAAATAAACTATCATGAAAAGATTATATATATCGCTTTTAGCTTCCACAATTATACTCAGCTCTGGTTGTAAGAAATTTTTGGAGCAAGCACCAGATCAAAGAACACAAATTAACACTGTAGAGAAAGTTGCAGAATTGCTTACCAGTGCATACCCGGAGGCAAATTACATTCCATTTACTGAAAATGCATCGGATAATGCAGAAGATAAAGGCCCGGGTGTGGGTACAGAGGGTAGGGCAATAACACAACCCTTCTATTGGTTAGATAATGACGACGATGCTCAGGATACACCTATTTACTATTGGAACTCTTGCTATGAGGCAATAGCTGCAGCCAACGCAGCTTTGGAAGCCATAAAGAATAACAATTTTGGGGCTGAGGCCTTGCCTTACAAAGGTGAAGCATTGGTAGCTCGTGCATATGCACATTTTATGCTGGTAACTTTGTATGCTAAAACATATGACCCTGCTGCCAGCAACGATTCTCCCGGAATTCCCTATGTAACAGAACCAGAAAAGGTTGTTACCGGGCAGTATTCAAGAGGTACAGTAGCATCGGTTTATGCCAGTATTGAAAAGGACTTATTAGAAGGCTTGCCTTTGTTGAAGAATACTTCATATAAAGTACCTAAATACCATTTCAATGTTGCAGCTGGAAATGCATTCGCAGCTAGATTTTTCTTGTTTAAAAAGGAGTATGAGAAGGTTATTCAATACGCAAGTGCAGTATCTCCCGGAAATGCTTTTGCAACTATTTTAAGGCCCTGGAATACAAGGTATAATACCTATACATTGGATGAAATGGAGGTTTACTTTACACAAGCTACCGAACCTTCTACCTTACTTTTGATTGAAACAGCCTCATCTTGGGCCAGAACAGTAACTCCACGTTACGGTTTCGGACAAATACAGAATAACGAGATGTTTACCAATAACGTTACCGGTGCACGCTGGGCATATAAATCAGCATACTATGGGGTTCCACATTATACCATGTTGAAGTGGAACGAGTATTTTGTTAAGACTAATCCTAACGCAACAATTGGTTTTCCTTATACTATTGTTCCGGTATTAACGGCAGATGAGGCTTTGCTGAACAGAGCAGAGGCTTATGCTTCAACAGGGCAAAATGCACTTGCTCTTCAAGATCTGAATACTTATTGCAGTGTAAGGATATTAAACTACAGTGCTACTACTCATGCGGTGACCTTGGCAAAAATTGCAAGTTATTACGGCACAACAGATCCAAAGGCAGGACTAATAGCCACCATTCTGGATTTTAAGAAAAAGGAATTTACGCAGGAAGGATTACGCTGGTTTGATATTTTAAGATACAAACTTCCGGTAAAGCATAGAGTTTTTGCTGTAAACGGCTCATTCGAAACCATCGAACTTTCAGCAGAGGATCCAAGAAAATTATTTCAATTACCCAATCAGGTTACATTATCTGGTGTTCAACAAAATCCAAGATGATTATGAATAAAATATTTAAAAAAGGAATAGTAGCACTGGCTGTGATCGCTTTCCTTGCTTCTTGCAAAAAAGAAGGTACTCTTAATGCTAATCTTGATATCATTGATCAGAATATTATTAAAAATAAAAATGCAACAGACATTTGGCTCGATCAAAACTTTCTAAATCCTTATAACATTGAAACCAAATATCGTTATGACAGGTTCGAACTGGCGCTTAGTAAAAACATTACACCGCCATTAATTGAACAAGTTATTCCAGCTATGGAAACCGTTCGTGATGTATGGATTAAACCTTTCGAAGCCGCCGGAGGAGCTGATTTCATTAAAAGGATATCGCCCAAACAATTTGTGCTTGCAGGAAGTGCAGAATATAACAGCAATGGAACAATAACATTAGGTACGGCAGAAGGTGGGCGAAAGATTGTTCTCTATGTATTGAATGATTTTGACAAAACCAGTTTGCCATCTGTTACCCGTATGATTCAGGTTATTCAACATGAATATACCCATATTTTGAATCAAACGGTTGACATCACACCTGAATACCAGACGGTATCTCGTGGTGGATATGAAGCCAACTGGACACAAAGGCCACTAACCGAAGCTTATTCATTAGGGTTTATCACGCAATATGCGAGAGTATCTCCTTTAGAAGATTTTGCTGAACAATCTTCTAACATGTTGATGATGGGGCGTGTTAAATACAATGGTATTGTTGCTTCATTACCGGCAGACGCACAGGCAAAATTGAAAAAGAAAGAACAGTATGTAGTTGATTATTTCAAAACAGCTTTCAACATTGATTTCTATCAACTTCAATCTGAGGTTCAAAAGGCATTATTTAATATTTCAGCTCCCGTTTTGCACCGGATGATTGGTCCAGGTATTGGTTATACCACATTAACAACAAATCCTTCAGCTGAACCAAATCAATCTGCAGAATTTTTAGCAGCCTGGAATACCGCGAAGTCAGCTGTTGCAGCAATTGGCGGTGCCGGAAGACAACTGAATAATATGCAGTTGATCTTTGGGGCTAATAATTTACTCACTGTGAGGTATAATTATACCAATTCGGCAGGATCAGCGCTTCAAGCGGATGCAGATTACACAATGGCTGTAAATGCAACAACAGGTGTAGCCACAATTACCTTGAATGCTACCCAACCTACTACTACAACTTACGGTAATATGAACACTTTAAGACCAGGGGTGGCAGCAATAAATACCTATTTAACCTCAGGTACATTCAGAATCAACTGGATCAATCAGATCATTCCGGGACAAATAGGATTTGTAGGTTCTTTGGGTGCATTTTACAAGACTGCTAATGCCAATTCATACATCTATGGAGTAATGAACTAAAAAAAGAAACAATGAAAAAAATATTCTTATATATACTCTTATCCTTTGGCCTTTTTGCTGGCTGTAAAAAGGACGAAATATTAGTCGATGGACAAAGGCCAGAGGAGCGCTTAACAGAAACTGTAGCTAAATACGCTGATATCTTAACAGGTAGCCCTTATGGATGGAAAGCTTACTTATATCCAGACGGTGGTGGTGGATTTTCATTTTATTTGAATTTTGACAAGGAGAATAATGTATCCATGTATGCAGATATTGATCCGGATGCTGCTGCTGAAAGTTTTTCCAGCACCTATCGTATCAAGGCCTTACAAAATCCAACATTATCTTTCGATACGTATAACTATATGCACATTTTAGCCGATCCAGATCCCAGTACTTTTGGCGGCGTAGCGGGTTGGGGCGTTTATTCCGACTTTGAGTTTTCGCTGGATAAAGTGGTAGGTGATTCAGTAAAACTTACCGGTAAACTACTAGGTAGTAAAATGGTGCTGGTAAAAGCCACTCAGGCTGAGCAAAAGTTATATAATGAGCAGGGGTTGCTAAACTCAATTAATGCTTCTGTTGACTATATATTTGCTAACAGCAATCTGTTTATCTTATTGGGCAGTACCAATAAAGTCCAAACCACGATCGATGTTAACAATAAAGTTTTTAGCTTAACCTGGGAAGAAGCAGGTGCAATTAATACAACCTCTACCGGTTTTGCCTTTACGTTGACAGGTATTGTACTCAAGGAGCCGCTTTTTTATAATGGTAAAAAAATAACGGAACTGACCTGGGATCCGGTTAAAAAATTATTTTTTACAACTGTTGATGGTGCACGTATAGAAGTACAGAGCTCTTCAAGCCCTATTTTGCCTTTACATTTGTTGATGGGTATTAATTACACCCGTATTACCGCTCCAAATGCAGCAACTTACCCTGGATGGGGAACAGACTTTGTTGCGAGAAGAGCTTTAGCAAATCAAAGGTCATTAGCCAACATTGTTGTAGGTACAACTCCTGTATCATTGGGATCAATGAGATTTACTTTTAACTCAGTATCTAAAACCATGGTATTGGTTTGGAACACACCGTATGGAGCAAATTCACTGAATTTAACTTACCCATATACCTATACCAAAACTGCTAATGGAGTGTTCAAATTTACAATAGGATCAGGCTTTGATGGCAACTCAGCATTCTTTTACACCCAGGCCTCTAAACCATTAGATCCGGTATTACAGGAAAGAATAAATGTGGATACGTTTACACTGGACTATTTTATTCATCCAACAACTGGTGCATTGCTTGGTCAATTTAAAAGCATTGAGCATCCGGATTTTACTTTCACCGGAGCTTTGCAATAACATTACCCTAAATCGTCTCTCTGTAAACCCCGCCCTAAAAAGCGGGGTTTTTTTATGACATAATTTTTAAACCCTTCCAATCGTTAATTCAGTATATTTGTAACGATGATGAAGAAAGCAGTTTTTATCTTGTTTGTGGCATTGTTTTGCTTCGCTGTGGTTCCTGAGGTTTCTGCGCAATGTTCAATGTGTACCATTAATGCCGAACAAGGTGTTAAGAATGGAAATACCACAACTGCGGGCTTAAATACAGGGGTTTTGTATCTGTTGGCTATACCTTATTTGCTGGCTACAGTAGTGGGTATTATCTGGTATAAAAAATACCGCAAGAAAAATGTAGCCATAAATATCAAAAGAGAGCCTATTAACCTCAATTAATCGGGCATGGAAGGAAAAACGTCAAAGTTTTATGCCATTGTACACGCCAAATGCCCGCACTGCCGCAGAGGTGATATCTTTACCGGGAGCATGTACGGTTTTAACATTCAACACACAAAAGAAATATGTTCACACTGTGGACAAAGAATAGAGATAGAGCCAGGCTATTTTTATGCTGCGATGTACGTAAGCTATGCCATGAATGTAATTGAAATGCTCGTAGCCAGCTACATCACTTACCTCTTTTGTGGCCCCTTAACAGATGAAACTTTCTGGAATTACCTTGTTGTTATTTTTACGGGATGTTTTGTATTGTATCCATTTAATTATCGATATTCAAGGATAATATTGCTACATGTTTTATCGCCTAATATTAAGTATAAACCATATTATGATCAGTAGCAGAGGCGTAAACAGGTGAGCTGCTAAGCTGTTTGGCCAATGAACAATTAAATTATGTTAAGAAAAGAAACACTCCATTTTATAAAAGAAGTTGCCGAAAATAACAACCGTGAATGGTTTGCCCTGCACAAACAGGAATATGAGGAAGCCAAAGCTGACGTTTTAAAATTGGTGACGCAGATAATTCCGGAACTGGCCAGGATTGATCCTTTGATTCCTTCGGATCTGGACCCCAAAAAATGCTTGCTTAGAATTTACAGGGATGTACGGTTCAGCAAAAATAAAGACCCTTATAAAACTAATTTCGGTATCTGGTTCTCGGCTAAAAGTAAAGGGGGGAATGAACCGGGTTATTATTTTCATATTCAACCTGGGAACAGTTTTGTAGCAGGTGGATATTGGATGCCTGAGGCCGAACATGTTAAACTTATCCGACAGGAGATTGATTACAATGTGGCTGATTTTAAGGAGATTGTTGAAGATAAAACTTTTAAAGAGCGTTTTACCCTGGGAACAGCAAATGCACTGAAAAATGCACCAAAGGGTTATGATCCCAACGATCCCAACATAGAATATTTAAAACTGAAAAGCTTTGAGGCGACAATGAAACTGGATGATGCAGCGTTTCATAAACCATCCATCGTTAATAAGTTGATAAGTTCTTTTCAAACAGTACAGCCATTAGTTGCATTTTTACGCAACGCTATTGACGTGTAGTGCATATAAACTGCACGTATATATTGATTAACCTAAACCTTAAAATGAAAAAAATCTTTTTTGCTTTTGCACTCTCTTTATTCATTACTGCCTTTTCATCATGTGTGGTGCTGTCACCCAAAAAATATAAAGCCCTTTTAGGAAGTAAAGATTCTCTCTATACAGCCTTTAATGAAGGACTAATTAAAATTGAAAATCTGGAAAAAGAGGTAGCCAAACTTAAAAAAGATACTACGCTTATGGCGGAAGAGCTTCGTAACCTTCAAAAGGATTACAATGAAGTTGACGCGAATTACAAAAAGCTTAAAAGTAACAGTACTTCTGAAATTTCTAAATTATCAGGTGATTTAGCATCACGCGAAAAACGATTAAAAGAGGTGGAGGAAGTTTTGCGTAAACGCGATGAAGCCACCAATTCGCTTAAAGAAAAATTACAGCAGGCATTATTAGGCTTCACTAAAAGCGGCTTAACAGTAGAAATTAAGAACGGTAAAGTATATGTTTCTTTAACTGATAAACTCTTATTCCCATCAGGAAGTATCATCATTGACGATAAGGGAAAGCAGGCCTTAACCCAACTGGCCAATGTTTTGAAACAGCAACCTGAAATTAATATCGCTGTAGAAGGGCATACCGATAATCAAAAAATTAACAATTTAGGACAGATTAAAGATAACTGGGACCTTAGCGTATTGAGGGCAACATCTGTTGTTCGTTATTTAACCGAAAACGAAAAGGTTGAAAGCGTAAGGATGACAGCCACCGGAAAAGGAGAGTATCAGCCACTTGGATCAAATGCTTCAGCAGATGGAAGAAGTAAAAACAGACGGATTGAGATTGTACTTTCTCCAAAGTTGGATGAACTTTATAACCTTATTAAATAAATATATTAAAAAGTCCTGCTGATTATATCAACAGGACTTTTTATCTTTTAAATGATTTCAATACTTTAAAGGTATTTTCAAATTCTCCACCATTCAGATTAGAATATTCTGGCATCGAAATCTTATGCTGATTTAAGAAGTTTAACAGATCTTTAATTATCGTTGAAACCTGCTCAGAAGAATCGGTGTGTTTTAGCGTATCTATTTTAATTAACATTAGAGAAATCTCAAACATTTTAAAATCATGCTTACTGGTAATCGCTATTCCTTGTTCTGCGTTGAGAATGGCCTGGTCATAATGCTGCGTAGCATTATAGAAATTGGCCTTGAAAACACTAAATCCTGCCAATATAAAATTGGTGTAGTAAATGTATTCCCTATCAATAATTTTTTCCAAAAACTGCATTATTCTTTGAGCCTTTTTAAAGTAATTCAACTTGAGATAGGTTTGACCTAAATGGATCAGTAGAAAAGGAGAGAATACTGAATAGCGGATAAAAAAGATATTAGGATATTTATTTAATATGGCCATGATAAAACGATGGCACTCTGCATAATTTTTCTGTGCAAAAAGGGTAATCAATACCAGTCGGTAACAGAGCAGCTCCTCTGTAGTAAACTCTTCGTTTTTAAGCGAAGGGCTGCGATCTATCTGGTGACAAAGCTTTACGATTTTATCGTCTAATGAACGTCCCTCATTTGGCTTGTTTATGAGGTTGTTATAAAAAAAGAGCAATAAATCATACGGATTGATCGGAAAGAGCTCATTTAGGCGTTTGTAATTTCTTTTGAGCAGATGCATGGTGCTGGTTAGGCCAACCTTATCCACATCAATAAGTGCGATATTGCATTCAATAATGTGCAGCATTGCCTGGATATCCTCATTCAGTACATTATCCGAAACATATTTAATGGTTTCTTTATAAAGCTTGCTCATGGTTCTGCCCATGGCCATAATGTCTATAAAGTCTTTTCCGATATTTTGCCGGTTAAACTTAGCACTGGGTTTGCTTAATTCATATCTGGAAACGTAACAGATAAAATCGAAAGCGTTATTTTTTTCCTGATTGGAAAAAGGGAGTTTGAAAATATTTTTCAGCTCTGCTATTTCATTTCTATTGATGCAGAATCGGA
This sequence comes from Pedobacter sp., assembly GCF_965279535.1. Lineage (NCBI taxonomy): Bacteria > Pseudomonadati > Bacteroidota > Sphingobacteriia > Sphingobacteriales > Sphingobacteriaceae > Pedobacter > Pedobacter sp. Next base: position 2,412,118 of record NZ_OZ257244.1, on the reverse strand, counting down.
TCGCCCAATTCAGAATATGATCCCTGAGGTGAGCTTTTTGCTGCGGATAGCTGGATAGTATATGGGCAAAAAATTCTCTTGAAGGCTTATAGTCGAACTTTTCAGTGAGCTGTATAAAAATAAAATACGTGTAGATGTCGTTATTTAAGAAACGAACAACCTCTGTAGGTATTGAGGTTGTGAGTCTTTTTTCTTCGATGATAATTCCGCTATAGATTAATTCCTCATAAGCATCTGGATAGCAATTAATATAGCTTAGTATTTTTTCTTTGGCTACCCTTAAACTCTTAGCACCTTCGGTAATACTTTCACTTATCTTTTTAAGCAGAAAAATCTTTTCTGTACTTTTCTTAGCCAGAAATACCCTTTTTTCAAGGAAATAATTGATGAGTTCGTACCGAAGAAGCGGATTGATTAATTCGAGGAAATTATTTTCGTATTTGAGTTTATAGTAAACCTGTAGCCAAAAAGGGGTTTTAAATTGATCGAGAAGATCTGGATTGATATCTGCCTGGCCGATGGTTTTGCCCTCTATCAGGCTAAGCGTAGACAAAACTTCCTCTTTATTGAGGAGTGGCACGTTGCTTAATAAATCAGAATCGTAAAATACGCTGGTATACCAGGCCTTGGTTAAAAAGGCTGAGCTCGAAATAACAGGTTGTAAATTGATCCAACTATTGGTTCTTAATCCTAAAACGATTTTAACAAAGCTGTTTTCTTCTATACTATACAATAAATCAGTAAATGTTTTGAAATAATCAGGCTTGCTTAAATATTCATCAATTCCATCTATTATAATGATAAACCTACCTTCGCGCTTATCGGGTTGTTTCTTAAAATAGCTGATCAATTCGCTTAAACTTCCGAATTTAAACTCTTTTGCAAACCAATCTTTTAAGGTAAGGCCATTCTGGATAATGGTATTGATACTGGTTGAATTGATCAATAAAACAATATCATTTTTATAGGGGGCGAATTCAGAATAAAAAAAATGCTCCACCATATGGGCCAGTAAAATAGATTTGCCGTGACCATGCTGGGCGCTTATAGTGGTAAACTGATAGTTGTTTTTTAAGAAATAGTCGAAATCAGGATAAAAGAAACTTCTGTTGGCAGTAGAATTAAATGGAATCCCGGAATTGTTCTTTTTAGCAATCAATGAAATATCAGTGATGGCATGGGTTTTCATTCTTAAATCCTGCCAGATGCTTTGAGCAGAAGAGGTATGGTTTTCTCTGTCTTTGCAAAAGGAGTCCCAATCTGTATAGCCTATATATTGAGATAAACTGTTAAGTGTAAATAATGAAAATTTATGCAATGTATTGGCAAATCCAAAAAAGCGCTTTACGGTAGTTTCACTAACGTAGTTTTTGGTTTCTTGGAATACATACTCAGAAATGATCTTACAATGACCTGGATCTATATTTCTTAAGCCGGACTTGATAAGTACGAACTTCCTGAGTTCGATAAGGAGTTCATTAGCGTTCATTAAACATATAGATGGATGACTCTGCTAATGTCATGAAAATTTCACAATGTTTGAAATGAATTCTTTAAGAATCACAGGTATGAATAAAATGAATGAAATGGATTGCATAAAGAATGAATAGCAATGGATAGGGTAGAACAAGGGTGTAGGCGTAGATTTGTTGCTGTTGTTAGTGTTATATCCCAAATCAAACAAATACACGATGCAACATTGGTCGTCACACCTTATTAACGCCTAATATGATGAAACATTCTACCTTTCGTTCCTTAAAAGGGATCTTCTGCAATACCTTTATTGCACTCATCATTTTATTAACGCTCTTTCAGGTTAAATCGTATGCACAAACAAAAGTTTTTGCAAATGATGTTACGGAGAATTCAACAGGAGTTGGAGGATCTCATGTAGATAACATTGGAGCAGCGATAACCACAAATGATGCTACCTTCGCAACCTTAAAATCTTACGGAGGGGCAGCGCTGGGTTTAGGCGCTTATTCTGGAGGAATCATTTTAAAGTTCCCGGCGAATATTCCGGCAAACAAAACAACTTATGTGCGGATAGATTTTGACCCGGCGGCACTCAACGGGCTTTTAGGAGGTACGTTGGGTGGAACATTATCAAGTGTGGTAGGATCGTTAGTAATCGGAAACCATCGCTTTGAAGTAGATGTCAGAAATTCATCGGGCACATCAATACTTACCGGTAGTAGTTTTGCGGGCTTTGATAATAACTCGAGGATTAAACTGGTAAAGGATAAAAATGGTTATACCTTATTGGCTTTAACCCCGGCTCAAGCCTATGATCGGATTTATATCACCGACAGGACTACCGCATTATTATTATCTACCATCAATCAAACCAAAGTTTATTATGCCTATCACCTTGACGGGGATGATTTATGCGATAATAATGTTTATGCCAATTACGACGAACAGGGGATATCGCTTGATGCATTAAACCTTTCTGGTGGCGAGAACTTCGATTTCGAAAAAATTATTGATAACGATAAAACCAATTTTTACAATTTAAGCACGGGTGTTCTGGGGGTTGCGGCTTCTAAAAGCTTAAATGTTTATTTTCCTAATTTATCTAATACGACAGATAATATTAACCTTCGTTTTAGAACATCGGCCGCTTTATTAAACTTAGGTTTACTGAATAATCTCACTGTTACCGCTTATAATGGCAATACCCCGGTATATACATCAAATGTATCCAGCTTGCTGGGGGCAGATTTGCTCGGTTTGCTCAACAATGGTCAAATTGCTACCCTGCCTTTTGCACCTGGTGTTGCGTTTGATCGGGTAACAATTACTTTGAACAACTTGGTAAGTGCAAACCTCACACAATATGTAGAGGTTTATGGTATTACAAGGAGTCCGGCCTTTCCTACGTTTGTAGCTCCGGCAACCAATACTGTAAATACTTGCTATAATACTACAGCAAACTTAACTGCTACTACTGCAGCGGCAAATGAATTGGTTTGGTATGATGTAGCTGATGGCGGAACAGCAATACAAGCTGTAGCTTACAATGCCGCTTTCACTACTCCGGCATTAACTGCCAACAAAACTTATTATGTAGCTTCCAGAAAAGCAGGATGTACTTCAGAATCTGTAAGGGTTCCGGTGAGTGTAGTCGTAAATCCACAGATAGTTTTCAATGGTGCTACATTAACCAATGCAACTGCTGGTTCTGCTTATACCAAACAAATTGATGCTGCTACAGGGGGTACGCCTGGCTTTACTTATGCATTAGCACCGGGAAGTACTTTGCCGGCTGGATTAACATTGTCATCAACTGGCTTAATTACAGGTACACCAACGCTTGCAAACAGCAATACCTTTTCTGTGGTTGCTACAGATACTAAAAACTGTACCGCAACAGCAACCTATAATTTAACAGTAACTGATGCATTGGTGCTAACTCCGGGTGCACTACCTAATGGTGTTACCAATACACCGTATCCAACCCAGGTAATTCCTCCAGCAACAGGGGGTACGGGACCTTATACTTACACGGCAACCAATCTGCCTCCAGGTTTAACATTTAATCCGGCAACAAGAGAGATTACAGGCACGCCCACTCAAGCAGGAACTTATACTATTCCGGTAACCGTTACAGATGCTAATGGTAATACGGTAACTTCAAATTACACGGTAAAAATAACCGATCCTTTAGTGCTTCCAGCCGCAACACTTGCAAATGGAACAACTGGTACGGTATATCCTACACAGATTATTCCTATTGCTACAGGTGGTTCTGCACCTTATACTTATGCCGCAACTGGTTTGCCTCCTGGATTAACTTTTAATTCAACAACAAGAGAAATTACCGGAACACCTACTCAGGCAGGTACCTTTCCTGTTGCCGTAACTGTTACGGATAGTGATGGAAAATCTATTACGACAAATTACTCCATTACGGTTGTAGATCCTTTGGTATTACCAGCAGCTACTTTAGCGGATGGAACTGAGGGCGCGGTTTATCCAACTCAAACCATTCCGTCTGCTACAGGTGGTGTTGGGCCATATACTTATACTGCAAGCAATTTGCCTCCGGGATTAACTTTCAATCCGGCAACAAGAGAAATTACCGGTACGCCTACTCAAGCCGGAAATTATGTTGTAACGGTAAATGTTACCGATAGCGAAGGTAAAACTGCAACAAACACATATCCTCTTAAAGTTATTGGTGTATTATCATTACCATCTGCAACATTGGCTAATGGAATTGTTGGAACCTCATACCCAACACAAACCTTACCTGCTGTAACCGGTGGAACAGCACCATATACTTATTTGGCTACAGGATTGCCTCCAGGCTTAAACTTTAACACGACTACAAGAGAAATAACAGGTACCCCAACTTTGGGTGGTACTTATACTGTTTCATTAACGGCTACCGATGCTAATGGAAATAAAGTAAATACCGATTATAGCATTACTGTAACTGTAAATGCACCAGTGGTAGCTGCTGCAACTGTTTGTTCTGGAAGTTCAGCTACACTTAGTGTTAGTAATTTACAAGCGGGTGTAACTTATAACTGGTATGCTTCTACAGGAAGTACACCTTTAGCTACTAATAATACAGGAGTGTTTGTTACTCCGGCAGTAACAGCTCAAACTGTATTTTATGTAGAAGCAGTTTCAGGAACTGCAGTAAGTAGCCGTACAGCTGTAACTGTTTCGGTAAATCCTCCGGCTACACTAGCTACGGTAACTACAAACAATCAGGTCATTAACGCAGGTCAAACTACAACGCTAATTGCTACTGCAGATGCAGGCAATACCATTGCCTGGTTTGATGCAGCTACCAATGGAAATCAGGTAGGTACAGGTAGTTCATTCACAACGCCTGTTTTAACTAATACAACTACATATTATGTTCAAACTACCAACAGTAATGGTTGTGTTAGTGCTAGTCGTGTTCCGGTTACTGTAACTGTAATTAACGGTGGTGGCGGAACGGCTTGTAATGCTGCAAATGCACAAAATACAGCCATTACAGGCGTGTGTTTATTATGCAGCATTAATGGTGCTGGTAATTCAACAGATGCCGATATAACCAATTATACCCGAATTACATTAGGAGTGGGTGTGGGCGCAACAGGGTATCAGCAATTGATTTTCCCTTCTATAGGCGCAGCAACAGATAGCATCCGTTTAGATTTAGCCTTACCAACCGGACTTCTTGATTTAAATGCTTTAAGCAATTATACAATCAATGTGATGAATGGAACTACTGTTGTGAAAACGGTGCAGTTAAACTCATCATTATTAAACCTTCAATTATTAACTGGAAATCGTTTTGCAGCCACAGTTCTTGCTGGTGGTGCATACGATAGGGTAGAGATTCGCTTTGGTGCATTAGTATCTGCCATAACCAGTTTAGATATTTATGGTGCCACTGTAATTTATCCGAATCCAACTTTAACTGCTGGTAACCAAACCATCTGCTCGGGTAGCACAGCAACATTAACTGCAACGGCCAATGGTGGTACAACTTTAGCCTGGTATAGTGCAGCAGTAGGCGGTACACTTTTAGCAAACGGCGAAACTTATACTACACCAGCATTAAATGCAACTACAACCTATTATATAGAAGTTAGCAAAGGAACCTGTGCAAACACAACACGCGTTCCGGTAACGGTAACGGTTACTCCGGTATTGCCTGTACCTGTTGTTGCGCCTACAACGGCAAGCTGTGCTGGTTCAACAGCAACTTTATCAGTTTCAAATCCAGATGCTGCCGTAACTTATAAATGGTACGATGCAGCTACAGGTGGTAATTTATTGTTTACCGGTAGTACTTTCGTAACGCCTGCATTAACAGCAAATGTATCTTACTTTGTTGAAGCTTCGCAAGGAAACTGTACAAGTGCAACTCGTGCGGAAGCAGCAATTACTGTAAACCCACGTCCGGTATTACCTGTAGTAACAACGAGTTCAACAACTGTAACCGCAGGGCAGACAGCAATTTTAACCGCCACCTCAACAGAATCTAATATTACGTTTAACTGGTATACTTCAGCTATAGCAACAAGCCCTGTTTACACCGGTGCAACCTACGTAACTCCACCTTTAACTGCAACAACTACCTATTACGTAGAAGCAGTGAATGCAAACGGTTGTGCTTCTGCCAGTAGAGTTCAGGTAACCATAAACGTTGATGGAAATGGATCACCTAACCCAGTTCCATGTGAAGCCGCATTAACTGAAACAAATGGTGTTAATGGCGTAGCTTTATTATCGGGTGTATTTAATTCTGGCTTAGCCATAGATAATGATACGCAAACCGCTTCATCATTGGTTATGCCAGTGGGTGCATTAGGTGCCTCTGTTTATCAAAGACTCAACTTCGGTTCTGTATCAAGATTAGGAGATACCGTTAAAGTATTAGTTTCATCTCCTGGAAAATTACTTTCGTTGAGCCTTTTAGGAAATGCTGAACTCAGCACACTTAACGCCGGTACCAGCAACAATGATGCAAGAGCATTAAGCAACACAACTTTATTAAACCTTCAATTGTTAAGCGGCGATACGCAAGCCTTGATCACATTTGTACCTACCGCAACATTTGATGCAGTAGAGTTAAAATTAAATTCAGGCTTATTAGGCGCTTTAACCTCTATAAACTTCAATTACGCACAACGTATATTGGTAGCACCTACTGTAGTTGCTGCCAATGTTACAGCATGTGTTGGTCAAACTACGCAGTTAGAAGTGAGTAACCCAACAGCTGGATTTACTTACAGATGGTATGATGCAACAGGAACTTATTTAGCAGGAAAAGATGGTGTTACTTTTACAACACCTGCTTTAACAGCTGATACTAAATTTTATGTTGCAGCTGTTTCGCCTTCCGGATGCATTAGCTATAAAACAGTAGTTAATATTACGACTAACCCGGCACCGGTAACACCTGTATTGTTGGCTCCGAATGTAAATACCTGTGCAAATACAGCGGTTACCTTCCAGGTTAAAGATCCTATAGCAGGAACAACTTATAACTGGTATGATAGTGCTACTTCTACAACAATTTTATTTACAGGTGCTACTTTTAATACGCCAACAGTTACAGCCAGTACAAGTTATTTTGTAGAGGCGGTAAATAGCTGCGGAAGTTCATCAACAAGAACAGAGGGTAAAATCAATATCGGTTCTATTGATATTCCTGTGGTAACGCCTCCGGCTACCACCATTAGCCAGGGTGCTGTAGCAGTTTTAACAGCTACTTCAAGCACAGCTGGTGCAACAATCAACTGGTATGATAGTGAAACTGCAACTATTCCGATTTTTGTAGGTCCAACTTTCACAACACCACAATTAAGTGCTACTACAACTTATTATGTAGAAGCAACAGTTCCAGGTGGTTGTCCGGCTACTGCGAAAGCTTCTGTTGTGGTAACCGTTATTCCTAACGGCAGTCCAGAAACTACCCCATGTGGAGCAGCTACAACTACAATAGCAAGCGGCGTTGATGGAGTAGCGTTATTAGGAGGTGTATTTAATCCAACCTTTGCTGTAGATAATGATGTTAACACAGGATCAAGTCTGGTTATTCCAGTTGGTTTGTTAGGTGCTTCAGCTTATCACCATGTAGGTTTCACCGGATTGTCAAATGTGGGCGATACCTTAAGGGTAAAAATTACTACTCCTGGTAAATTATTGTCATTGGCACTTTTACAAAACTTAACTGTGAGAACTTATCAGGGAACAACCCCAAATAATGATCTTACTTCAATTTCTAATCCGTTCATTAACCTTACTTTATTAAGCGGTGATGCATCGGCCATCTTAACTTTTGTACCAACTAGTAAATTTGATGGTGTAGAATTAAGGTTAAACTCAGGTTTATTGGGTGCATTAACTTCGGTTAACTTAGATTATGCGCAACGTACAATACCTGTTCCTACAGTAACCTCAGCTACTGCAAGTGCTTGCCAGGGATCTGCTGCAACTTTAAGTGTTCAAAACCCACAAGCAACAGGAGTTATCTATAAATGGTATCAGGGAACAACCTATCTGGGTGCGGCTAAAGATGGGCCAACTTATACAACCGATCCAACCTTAGCAGCTGGTACCTACGACTTCTTTGTTACAGCAACTGCAAACGGTTGCGAAACTAAAGGAACTAAGGTAACCGTAACCATTTTACCTCCGCCTTCAGCGCCGGTTGCTGCAACAGGAAATCCAGCTACAACCTGTATCAACACACCTGCAACTTTAAGTGTTCAGGCTGTTGCCGGAGTAACATTTAACTGGTATGATGCCGCTACTAACGGCAATATGCTGGTAAGCAATAATAGTAACTACATCACCTCTGCTTCATTGGCACCTGGAACATACGATTTCTATGTGGAAGCAGTAAATGGAAACAGCTGCTCAAATCCAACACGTACAAAAATTTCAATCACTGTAAATCCATCATCAACAGCAGCTGATGTGACAGTTACAGGTAATACAGCTATTTGTGCTGCCGGAACAACAGTATTAACCGCAAGCAGTACAACAGTAACCAACCCTGTTTTTAAATGGTATAGCGACGCAGCTTTAACCATCCCTGTTTACACCGGAGCAGTATTTACAACACCGGCTGTAACTGCCGCAACAACTAAATATTATGTTACCGTAAGCGGAACCAATAAATGTGCAAATCAGGTTGGTGCTGCGGCAGAAGTAACCATTATTTTAAATCCGGTTTCTACCGCCAGTGACATTAGTTTGGCAGGTACGAGTACCATTTGTAATGGTTCTACTGTTAAATTAACAGCAAGTACTACAACAGTAACCAATCCGGTATTCACCTGGTACAGTGATGCAGCATTAACTACCGCTGTTTTCACAGGATCAGAATTTACGACTCCTGCTTTAACAGGCAATACAACCTATTATGTAACTGTTAAAGGTGACAATAAATGTGAGAATACCGCCGCTACAGCGAAATCTGTAACCATTACCGTTAACCCATTTGCAACAGATTCGGATATTGCATTAAGCGGATTAACTTCAATCTGCGAAAATTCGGGAACTGTTTTGTCAGCCACTACCGCTACAGTAACCAACCCAGTATTTACCTGGTATACTGATGCAGCTTTAACGACTGTAGCACATGTTGGACCAACATTTACTACGCCAACACTTACCGCAACTACTACTTACTACGTAACTGTTAGAGGTGATAATAAATGTGAAAATACTTCAGCCTCTGCTAAGGTAATAACCGTAACCGTTAAGGATTACGCAACATCAGCAGACGTAACAGTGAGCAATGCCCAAATTTGTGCCGGAAGTAGTGCGGTATTAATGGCTTCAAGCTTAACTGTAACACAACCAGTATTTACCTGGTATAGTGATGCATCGTTAACCAGTGTAGCTTTCGTTGGCCCAACCTTCACGGTAACTGGTTTAACCGCCAATACAACTTATTATGTAACCGTAAAAGGAGCCAATAAGTGCGAAAATGCTGCTGCTGATGCAAAAGTGGTAACAGTAACTGTTAACCCACTTGCTACTACAACTGATATTATCTTAAACGGAGATAATACAGCCTGTGCAGGTTCATCTGTTGTATTAACGGCAACTTCGCCAACAGTAACTAATCCGGTATTCACCTGGTACAGTGATGCCGCCTTAACAAACGTAAGTTTTATTGGTGCCAACTTTACCACACCAACTTTAACCACTACCACCACTTATTATGTAACGGTTAAAGGCGATAATAAATGTGAAAATGCTGCTGGAACAGCAAGGGCAATTACCATTACAGTGAAGCCGGTATCGACAGCTGCCGACATTACGGCTGCAGATGCAACAATTTGCGCAGGATCTCCAACAATACTAACAGCAACAACTACTACTATTACCAATCCAACGTTTACGTGGTATAGTGATGCAGCTTTAACAACTGTAGTTTATGTAGGCGCGTCCTTCACCACTCCTGCATTAACAGCTACAACTAAATATTATGTAACCGTTAAAGGAGATAACAAATGCGAAAACACAGGTGTCACTGCTAAAGTGGTAACCATAAATGTTAATGATGCTTCTACTGCTGCTGATATTACTTTGTCTACTCCAGCCATTGTTTGTGGGTCTGGTACAGCGGTAATCAATGCAAGTTCAACTACGGTTACCAGTCCGGTATTTACCTGGTATACAGATGCCTCTTTAACTACCGTAGCTTATGTTGGTCCGTCATATACAACACCGAACCTAACCGCTACTACTACTTATTATGTAACTGTTAAAGGCAGCAATAAATGCGAAAATACTGCGGCAAATGCTAAAGCAATAACCATTACCGTGAATCCGGTAGCTATAGCCAGTGATGTATCGGTAACAGGTTCAACAGCTGCTTGTGCTGGCTCGGCTGCAGTATTAACAGCAAGTACTACAACAGTAACCAGCCCTGTATTTACATGGTATAGTGATGCTGCATTAACCAATGTCGTTTACACGGGTGCGGTATTCACAACACCGAACCTAACCGCTACTACTACTTATTATGTAACTGTTAAAGGTAGCAACAGATGTGAGAACACTACAGCAACAGCAAAAGCAGTAACCGTAACGGTAAATACTCTTCCGGTTAATCCGGTTGTGGCCGGTGCAGGTACAAATATCTGTTCAGGAGAAACAACAGTACTTAATCTGAGCAATCCTCAGGCAGGCGTTACTTACGAATGGTACAGCGCAGCAACTGGTGGAAACTTACTTTACACAGGTATCAGTTATACAACAGCTGTTCTAAATGCATCAACAGATTATTATGTTGTTGCGATAGGCGCTGGTGGCTGTAATAACAGCGGTGGAAGAGTAAAAGTAACCGTAACTGTTAATCCAAAACCTACTGTTCCAACAGTAACCTCATCATCGGTTAGTGTTTGTACAGGCAGCGCAGCAAGTTTATCCGTATCAAATCCTCAAACAGGAATTACGTATAACTGGTATACTTCAGCAGCAGGTGGTACAGTGGTGGGAACAGGATCAACTTTCCTTACTCCGGCAGTTAATGCAAATGCAACTTATTATGTAGAAGCCACTTCAGGTTCATGTACTTCAACAGCCAGAACACCGGTAAATGTTATTCCTCTGCCAGTGCCGGTAGCTCCGGCAAGTGCAACGCCTGCAAACGGCACATTATGCGCAGGAAGCTCAACTACAATAACCGTGAACAATCCGGTTGCAGGTCTGATTTACAGGTGGTACGCAGCAAGTTCAAGTGGTGCAGTGCTGGCAGAAGGCATTTCATTTACCACCCCGGCACTTAATTCAACTACAACTTACTATGTAGAAAGTATTGCAGTAGGCGGTTGTGCAAGTCCAACCAGAACACCGGTAACCGTAACGGCATTACCAGTATTAGAAAAACCAGTTGTAACGGTAACCGCAACAACACCTAATAGTGTTACTTTCGGATGGCCGGCAGTTGCAGGAGCAACAGGATATGAGGTTTCAACTGACAATGGTTTAACCTGGATATTACCTACAAATGGTGCCACAGGTACAACCTATTTTGTTACAGGTTTAAAACCAGATCAAAGTGTAACCATCATTGTAAGAGCCAAAGGGCAATTAGATTGTCAAACCAGTGCCAATGCTACACCGGTTACAGGAAAAGCGAGCAATCCATTGGGTAATGAAGTATATATTCCAAATGCATTTACGCCGAATAATGATGGTAAAAATGATGTCTTCCTGATTTACGGAAATACCATCTCAAGTGCCAGAATGTTTGTCTATACACAATGGGGTCAATTAATCTTCCAGTCGGATAACGTTGCAAACGGATGGGATGGAACCTTTAAAGGTGTAAATCAACCTCTGGGCGTGTATGTATACATGGTAGAAGTTCAGTTTAATGATGGAACCAGTACCATGAAAAAAGGCACTATAACCTTAATTAGATAGTGAGAACAGGGTTAAATAAAAAACAGATAAAATTAGATACCATGAAAATATTATCGGCTTTAAAAATATATGTGACAGTACTGGTTTTAGTGCTGTGTACTGCAAAATCCTTTGCACAGACAGATCCTCACTTTTCACAATATTATGCCTATCCGCTTTGGTTAAACCCTGCGTTAACTGGCGTAATTGATGGTGATTACAGGGGTTCGGTAAACTTTAAACAACAGTGGAGCGCACTGAATAACTCTTTCCTAACAGGAGGCGCTTCATTTGACATGGCTCCGAAAAAGAACTTTGCCTTCGGAGCAACCGTGATGAACCAAAGGGCTGGTGATTTAGATTTTAACTACCTTACAGCATTGGTTTCAGGTTCATACCGATTAAGATTCGGCTTCGAAGGATTGCAGATGATTAACTTTGGGTTGCAGGCAGGCATTATTAATCGCAGCTTTGACTTTTCTCAGGCAAGGTTCGGTAACCAATTTAATCCGGTAGCTGGTTACGATGGTGGAATGATGAGTGGAGAAACCCTTTCGTCACAATCATCACTTGTACCTGATGTTAATGCGGGAGTTATGTACTTTGACGGTAATCCGAATCAGAGTGTCAACATATTTGTGGGTGCCAGTGCTGCCCACTTAACCCGTCCTGTTGATCGGTTCACCGGAAGCAATTCACGCATTCCAATCCGCTTTACTGCACATGGAGGTGCAAGAGTAAGGGCTTCAGAACTGCTTGATATCGTTCCCAATGCTTTGGTAATGACCCAGGGTAATACCAATGAAGTGTCACTGGGTGCATATGCACAACTTAATGTTAATCCATCTTCCAACATTCTGTTTGGAGGTAACTACCGCGTTAAGGATGCTGCAATTGCTTTTGTAGGGCTGCAACTTAAAAACATGGTATTTGGCTTAAGTTACGATGTTAATACCTCAACATTTAACAGGGCATCTAACAGTAATGGTGGCTTGGAGCTCTCTATCTCACTTATCGGACGTAACGGTATCATAGGCCCTAATTTCTTTTGTCCACGTTTATAATCAATACTCAATATGAAAAAAATATTACTGTTTTTATTGATGACTTATGCGGGCTTTACGCAGGCACAATATGTGGTAAATTATAAGAAAGTTGCCGATACCTATTTTGAAAATAAGGATTATTATGCCGCATCAACTTTCTATAAGAAAGCATTAAAAATTACTGGAGACAGTACCCAGGCTATTTTGCCATATGGTAAGGAAAGAAAAACCGCCAGTGAAGAGAAAATAATGGAAGATTATGAAGGTGCTGTTTACAATCTGGCCGAATCAAGCAGAATGTATAGAGAATTTTCTGAAGCAGAGAAATACTATGCAGTAGCCACAACCTTTACCAATACCAAATACAGAAAAGCCTTATTTTATTATGCCGAAAGTTTAAGGGCTAATAAAAAGTTCAATCAGGCAATCGATGCTTTTGAGCAGTATATCAAGAAAAATCCAAACGATGCCTTGATAAAGGATGCCAAAAAGGAAATTGCTTCTTGTAAGTTTGCAATTGAGGAAATGCGCTTTCCTCGTATGGTTCAGGTAAAAAAACTTCCGGCACAGGTTAACGGATTAGGATCAAACTATGCACCTGTAAAGTATGGTAACGAATTCTATTTTACTTCATCCAGACCAATATCCATTGCAGGAAAACGCGATATTGTTAAAACGGATGCAGGAGAGGTCCAGGTTTCTACCAAATCAAACCCTTTTCTTAATAATTTGTACACCGCTAAAAATGATCCTGCTGCCACAGAAGTAACTGTAAAAATGCTGGATATCAATATCCCTAAGGGATTGGAAGTTGCAGCAAGCACTTTTAGTCCTAACGGAAACACAGTATATTTCACCGCCTGGAGAGAAAAGGAAAACTATGCGATTTATACAGCAAAGAAAACAGGTGATAAATGGAGTCAACCTACTGAAGCTGGTTTACAGGTAAACAGTAAAGATTTTAATGCAGCACAACCTTTTGTAACGGCAGATGGAAAGTTTTTACTTTTTTCTTCTGATAGAACCGGAGGCTACGGTAAATATGATTTATGGTATTGTGCCATCAGAGAAGATGGTTCTTTGGGGCAGGCAGTAAATTTTGGCCCTACTATCAATACTGAAGACGATGAAAGAGCACCTTACTATAATGTCTCTACCAAAAAACTTTTATTTAGCACCGATGGCAGGATTGGTTTGGGCGGATTAGACTTTTTTGAAGCTGAAGGTGATCTTGTAGATTGGAGCACACCAAAAAACTTAGGTTACCCTTTTAACTCTTCAAAAGATGATGTTTATTTTACTGCATCGGATGAAAAGGGTACCAGGGGTTTTATCAGCAGCGACCGTGAGTCTTCATGCTGTTTAGAAGTATTTGAAGTTAAAAAAGAGTTTCTTTCTATCGCAGGTATATTAACAGATTGTAAAACCAAATTGCCGCTGGCAGAAGCGAAAGTAACCCTTTCCAATGTAGAAGGAGAACAAAAAATAATCACCGGTACAGATGGTAAATATACTTTCAAGGTAGATTCTAAACGTCCGGTTAAGTTACTTTTTGCAAAAGATAACTACTTCTCCATCACTAAGAATTATGCTTATGAAGAGTTGGCAAAGGCCGATACTTTAATCTACAGAGACTACTGTATCAGTCCTTTCAAATTGGGTATTCCAATTGTATTGGATAATGTTTATTATGAGTTTAATAAAGCAGATTTAACTGAACCATCAAAACGTGTTTTAGATGCATTGGTGCCAATTATGGAAGACAATCCAGAAATGGAAATCGAATTGGGCGCACATACCGATAACATCGGAACTGATGAGTATAACTTGGACCTGTCAAACAGAAGGGCACAATCTTGCGTTGATTATCTGGTAAGTAAAGGAATCGCTGCCAGCAGAATGACCTCAAAAGGCTATGGAGAATCTATGCCTGTGGCACCAAATAGCACGGGTAAAGGCAAGAAAATGAAAGATAACCCCGAAGGCAGGGCAAAAAACAGAAGAACAGAATTTAAAGTAACCAAAAAATAATTTTAGTAATCTAACGTCCCGATAAGCCATCTTCATAACAGGAGATGGCTTTTTTGTTATGTAGCTTTTAAAATTATATTTGTAGCTCATCTTTTATTCTGATATGAAACTGATTATACACCCAACTGTAATTTTAAGAACACCCAAATTTTCCTACCTGGCAAATCTGGAAGCCAGTTGGAATGAATTGAAAGCAGCCATTGCAATTTCTTCAGATGCTTTTTATCAGATCATTAAGGATGTGGAAGCTGATCAGATATCAAGTCTTCCACCGAAAGTTTTTTTTACCGTTTGGAAGTACTTTAACCGCGCCAGGTATCGCTCAACACCATATGGAACTTTTGCAAGTTTCAGTATCACGGAACAAGGGATTCAGCCTGTTGCCAACCCAATAAGAATTGAAAAAAACGAGCAGTTACGTACCCTTATAGATTGGCCTTTTAAGAATAATCTACCCCTGCAACTCGCTAATTTAATACCAAATAACTGCTTGTTGTTCAGTAACAGCAGTTACTATATTGTTCAGAACAGTATCAGATACATCACCTGTAATGATGGAACTTTTGAGCTTTCTGAACTGGATTATGATGATTTTGTAAAAAGGGTATTAGACACTTGTGCTACACCCATTCGCATCCAGGATTTGACTAAGGCATTGGGTTTAGAAAGCAGCGAAGAAGAAGGTTTTTTTAGTTTGCTGCAGGACATGCACGATCTACAGCTTATTTTTACCAATTATGATCCCAATATTATTGGAGAGGATTACTTTGAACGCTTAAATGTAAAAGCAGAAAACCCACCACAATATATCATTGCTCAAAGAAAGGTTAAATCAGGTAACATTGCAGAGCGGTCATTGGCCGCAATCCCTGGTTTAGTGAATCTTTTACAAGCTATCCTCCCCGCTGCTGAAAGGGATGCATTGAGCAAATTCATACAACGATTTAAGAAAAAATTTGAAGGGCAGGAGATCGCTTTAATAGAAGCACTGGATCCTGAAATGGGGGTGGGGTATGATGAATTGGAGCAAGCAGAAAATAGCGACGACTTTATTCTTCAGGTAAATAGTAAGTCGAAGAATAAAGACAATGAGCTGGATCAGCTGAAGACTGTATTAAAAAATAATCTGAACCTGAATCAGTTTGCTGATCATGAAACCATTTTACTTAATAAGCTCGACCTGCAGATTAACGAAACGCCTAAAACCATACCCAATACCATCAGTATGGTAATGTCTGTTAGTGATGAGTTGATTTTTGCCAATCAGATTGGTGGAGTAACGGCAAATGCACTAACGGGTAGATTTACAATGGTGGGTGAACAGGTAGAAAATTATGCAAAGGAAATAGCCAATATAGAAAAGAATGCAAATCCCGATATCTTATTCTTTGATGTAGCGTATATGGTAGAAACCGGCATTGATAATGTAAACAGACGTAAATTAATTTATGATGCCCAGCTGGCCATTTTAAACTTTGATACCTCGGAATCTCCATTAACCTTAAATGATCTGCAGATCTCGGTTGTGGGTTCTGAAATTATATTGAGATCAAAAAAATTAAATAAACGCCTTGTTCCGAGAATGGCGTCAGCTTACAATTATACCCGTTCTGATCTTTCTGTTTTCAGGTTGCTTTGCGATCTTCAGCATCATGGCCTCAACAGTAGCCTTTCGCTTTCCCTTGATAACCTGTTTCCAGATTTAGACTATTATCCCCGTCTGCAATATCAAAACATTGTTATAAGTCCTAAAAAGTGGAAAATAAAGAAAGATGATCTTTTTGATCAGCGTAAAAAGCTGATTACTGCTGAAAGTTGCAAAGCTCAGCTTACAAAAATGGGTGTTTCTAAATTTTTTAAAACCGGATTATCTGATCAAACACTGTGTTTCTCCCTGGCAGAAAAGACAGACATGGAAGCATTTGTGCAATACATGCAAAAACAAACCAGTATTTATGTAGAAGAAGTTAATCTTCCCGATCTTCCGGCGGTAACCGATGAAGCAAAAAGGCCATACTTAGAGCAATTTATACTGAGTATTTACCATGACCAAAATATCTATCGCCCTGCTGCCAGTTCTAAAGAAATGAGCGTAAAACGAATTTTCCCCCCAGGAAGCGAATGGCTTTATTTCGAAATATTCTGTCACCAACAACGCTCAGATGAGTTACTTGTCGCTTGTATTAATCCTTTTCTTGCCAATAATGAGGCTGATATAAAAAAATGGTTCTTTATTAAATATGATGAAAATGGAAATCATATCAGGCTAAGAATCTTATTAAAAGATGTGGCAAGGGGACAAGTAATCACTTCAAATCTCTTAACTTATTTAGATGAATACCTAAGCTCCGGATTGGTTTCAGACATTCAGTTAAAAACATATAAGCGCGAACTGGAACGTTATGGTGCAAATTTAATCGAACAAACAGAATCACATTTTGATATTGACAGTCGTTGGGTAATTGCAGTTCTCGAAGCACAGGCAGATGATTGGACTAAATACAAACTTTGCATTGATGTGGCACTAAAAGTGGATGATTCCGGAGTCCTTGGCAATTACGAGTTCGTTAAAGTAGTTAGAAAAATTTCCGATGCCTTTAATCGGGAACATGATCTTGGTCCGGCCGAGTTTAAAAAACTAAACATACAATACCAGCAATTTTTTAAAACCGCTAACAACACCGCTAACTACCTGGAAATAGCAACATACAATGAATTTGTGAGCTCATTCATTGGTTTATTGGAAAACTGTGATGAATCTCAGCGCGTTAAAATATTTGGTGATTTAATGCACATGCATGTAAACCGGCTGTTTAATAAAAATCAACGCAGTCATGAAATGATTATGTACTATTTTCTCCTCAAAAGTTTGCAAAGAAAAATGTCAATAGGCTAATTCTGGATTTGTTTATTTAATCTCGCCATAGGGTTAACCACTTCAACATCTATTTCTGTAATATAACGGTTTAAAGGATCTTTGTAATACCTGAAAACGTAATCGTCACCATAGAAATTGTTTAGTCTTTTGGCTATGTTATCAATGCCTACATGATGGCTTTCTACCTTTCTTTTGGCTACGTCATTAATCATATTAATGGTGGTAATATTCAGATTATTTTTTTCGTAGACAATTTTTATCTGAACAGGTTGTGTCGAGTGCGAAACATTTCCGTGTTTAAAAATGTTCTCTACAAGAGTTAAGAGGATAAGGGGCGGAAATCGCAGGCCAAATAAATCACCGGTAACCTGTAGTTCTAGGTTGATATTGTCTGCAGTACGGAGTTTGTGCAAATTAATCAGGTGCTCAATCTGCTCTATTTCTTCACTAAGTGGAACCATTTCTGATGCTTCCGGTCTTTTGAGTGCATAGCGCATCATTTCGGCCAGGTTCATAATTGCATCAGCGGCCATGGGTGCTTTTTTACGGGCATCATTATAGATGAAATTCAGCGTATTGAACAGGAAATGCGGATTAATCTGACTACGGAGATAATTGTTTTGAGACTGTACCAAATCATTCTCCAAAGTTTGTTTCTCAATCTGAGTAATCAAATTCTCCTTTTCCAAAGCCTCTACTTTCTTTCTTTCCTTCAAAGATTGAATGATATAAACATAGCCAGTAGAAAAGCCAATGAAATACAAAGACCGATAGATACAAATAAGTATAAATGCCCGATCTAAAACCATTGGTGTATCAAGTTTGATAAAACCAATTTTTCCAAAAGCAGTTCCTAACAGATAACTTACGCCTATGTAGGTCGCAATTATCAGAGCAAGTAGAACCGTAATTTTAATAATCCGAAGCGTGCCAGAACTATTGTTTAATACCTTAATCAGAAAATAAGCATTGGTATAAAAGATAGTAATGTTGGTAAGATAAATAATAACGTAGGCACCCGGTTGTCTGAAGGTATTGGTCACAAGACCCAAAAGAAATACCTCATAAATGATGTAAAGACTCCAGGCTACCAGGTGGAATTTATACTTTTTATAAAATTTTTTTATACTTAAAATGTTCATTTTTTTGCTGTTAATCTAATTAAAATGCGTTTTTATCTCCTAAAACGAGGGGTTTGTGTAAAAAAATAGTGTCATTGGATTTTGTGCTGCACCTTTACAGAAATTAATAACAACAATTAATAAATTTATAATATCATGAAAGCACTTAACACTACCAAACTTGCAAAAAAAACAGTATTTGTTTATAAAAATATCAAAAGCCAAAACAATTTTTCAACTGGTGGTCCTCTTGGAGACATGGGTCAAACTCAGACAACCGCAGGTACTTTTGGAATTTTTTAATTACTGATTTCTGTTCGATTTTAGTAAGCTGCTTTGAACATAGGTGAAGAAAGCTTCTTTATAGCCTTCGCCAATCTGAATCATTTCATTGTTTACTAAACGTATAATATTTCCATCTACCTTTTTGATCGCGGATTTAGCCACAATATTAGATTTATTAACTCTGATAAAAGGGTGACTTTCCAAAGCCTTCTCAATTTCCTTCAAAGTAAGGTAAGTAGTATGAGATTCAGTTTTGGTAATGATCTGAATGTAGTTTTGTAAAGCTTTGATGTAAAGGATTTCATCAATAGCAATATTTGAAAAAGCGTATTTGTGATCACCTTTGATATATAAAGCTGCTGCTTGCTCCGTTTCTTTTGAAACCGCTTTTGCACTGTTGGCTTCTTTTTTCAAAATACGATCAACACCCAAAGCAAATTTCGCAAAGGAAATTGGCTTTAATAAATACTGGTCAGACTGTACATCAAATGCCTGTAAGGCATAATCAGGGTGGGCAGTTGTGAAAACAAGATATTTAGCTTTTTCGCGGATATTTTTGGCTAATTCAAGACCATTTATACCTGGCATATCAATATCCATAAAAAGAATATCGATATCATCTTCAATACTGATTTCGGTTAATGCTTGCACCGGACTGGTGAAAGTTTTAAAAACCGTTAAACCCGGCATTTCTGCAATATGATCTGTCAATACCTCAATCGCATGTTGTTCATCGTCAATAACAACGCATTTTAGATTCATGTTTTTATAAATATGATGTTTGGGGAATGTTTACACTGCAAGTTAAATAAAAAAACATGTATTTTTCTAGCTAAGGAAAAAAAATACAAAGTGTTTTCGTCTAATAAAATCCAGGGGTTCGTGTAATAATCCCCATGGTTCGTGTAAAAAAATTAGCCTTCTGATTTCTTTTTTTAAACTTTATAATGTTTGCCAAAAACAATTAAAATTAATTGATAGAGTAACGCAATCAATTAAAAACATCTGCCTGCCCAATCTTGTGTAGCCTGTGGATATTTAATTTAAAACAGGCCATACAACACTGGGTTTAAGATGGTTATAAAGTAAACAAACAAACAGATTAGGGCTCTTTACCAAACATTAATGAAAGGAATAGCATACGAGTATTTATTGAACACTGTTTACTACGCAGAAGTGCTTCAAAAACAGGGAATAAATGCTGATATGTATTTAAAAATGCAGCATCAACATAACAAGCTGGCTGCATACGGTTTAAAGAAAGAAATGGAAATTGATTTCGCTTTCAGAGAAGCATTTGTTGTGGTTAGAAACTATGTACAACAGGCCATTAAAGACGGATTAAGAAATTTCCAGTTTGTAATGAACACCAGCGATGTTAAAAAGTTAACACAAATGATAGCGCTGCTCGACCGCAATTTTTTTGATAAACAAAGCTTAGATCAGATTATTGAAAAAGCAAATGAGGTTTTTAACCAATACCAATTGAAAAACTAATCCCCAATATAAAGACACAAGAATATGGAGCTTAAAGACGAAATCGGGCAATTTGCCACCAGAATCAAAAAAATGCTTCCTCAGGTACAATCCGAAGATCTGACTAGAAATGCATTAGTAATGCCTTTTATCCAAATTTTAGGTTTTGATCCTTCTGAAGTTCAATCGGAAGCTGTGTTGGATTTTGGCGTTAAGAAAAGTAAAAAAGTTGATTATACCATTATGAAAGATGGTGAGCCAACTATTTTGGTAGAATGTAAGCATCACGAGGAAAATCTTGATTTGGATGATTCGCGATTAGCTAAATACTTCCGCAAAACCAAAGCAAAATATGGTTTATTAACCAACGGACTGGTCTATAGATTTTATACCGATAAAATGGTTAGATCTAAAAAGAAACAAGAACCAGCATTTGAGTTCACACTAACAGATACAAAAGCAGCTACTATTGCTAAAATGATTGAAGAACATAAAGATTTCTTTAATGTTGATCAAAAAGCAGTAGGCTAAAAGATAGTAGTTAATCTATAAAGTCCCGTATAATTCTACAATATTAAGTCCCGATTGAAAAATCGGGACTTTTATTTTTATGCGCATTTCTATATTTGCCCGCGCCATAATGTTGCCATTGAATAAAACAAAAAAGCCGGGCATTAATCAAAATGCTCGGCTTTAATATGATTTTGGATGGCTTAGATCAGCTCAACACTTCTGCTCACAAAAGCAGTTAGCTCAGATCCTGTTAGCATACCTTGAGCCAATAAAGCTAAATCTACTGCTTGCTTAGCTAAGTTACTTTGCTCTTCTCCTTCAGCATTTAAAATTTTACCAATTAACTTGTGATTGCCATTAATCGCAACTTTATAGTTATCTGGCATTTGCCCGTAAAAACCCATTCCACCACCCATCGCAGCCATGTCCTTCATGCGACGCATAAACTCGTCCATAGTAATCGTTACCGGAAGTTCTTCAGGGTGTAAAGCCACAATTTCTACCTGCATCCCTGGTTTAGTAATGGCTTTTTGGAAAATTTCTGTCACTTCCTTAACCTGATCTTCTGAAAGTACATGCTCTAGCTGCTCATCTTTCTCAATCAACTTATCAACCACACTGGAATCTACTCGTTTAATAGATGTTTTCTCTAATTTCTGCTCCAACTGATTAATAAAGTGGTTATCAATTGGAGAATCTAAAACCAGCACATCATAATCTTTTTTATTCGCTGATTGAATAAAAGCATCTTGTTTAGCTGCATCATTCGTATACAAATAAACTACAGTGCCATTTTTGTCTGTTTGAAGTGCAGAAACCTTATCCTTATATTCAGGAAGAGTAAACAATTCATTTTTGGTATTTCCAACCAGAGCGAAATCCTTAGCCTTGTCATAGAATTTCTCTTCACTGATCATTCCATATTTCACAAATAAGCCAATATCCTTCCATTTTTCTTCGTAAGCTTTACGATCTTTGGCAAACAGCTCTGCTAACTTATCAGCAACTTTCTTCGTAATGTAGTTGTTGATCTTTTTTACATTGCTATCAGCCTGTAAAAAGCTACGGGAAACGTTTAATGGGATGTCTGGTGAATCGATCACACCGTGAAGTAACATCAAGAATTCAGGAACAATATCTTTTACCTCATCGGTGATGAATACCTGGCGAGAGAATAGCTTAATCTTATTGCGCTGCATCTCGAAGTCGTTCTTCAATTTAGGGAAATATAAAACTCCTGTTAAATTGAATGGATAATCTACGTTCAGGTGAATCCAAAATAGGGGCTCTTCACTAAACGGATAGAGTTCACGATAGAAACTCAAGTAATCGTCGTCTGACAAATCTGCAGGCGCTTTCGTCCAGATTGGATTGGTAGTATTGATAATGTTGTCTACCTCAACATCTTTGTATTGCTTTTTGCCTTCTGCATCTTCACCATCTTCAACAGATTCTGTTTTGGTGCCAAACTTAATCGGAACAGGTAAGAATTTTGCATATTTATCTAAAATCTCCTGAAGTTTAAAAGTTTCTAAAAACTCTTCAGAATCTTTGTTGATGTGAAGAATAATATCGGTACCGCGGGTAGTTCTGTGTCCTTCGGTAATTTCAAATTCAGTACTTCCATCGCAAACCCAACGCGCAGGTTCTGCGCCATCCTGATAAGATAAAGTTTCAATTTCAACTAAATCTGCAACCATGAAAGCAGAATAAAAACCCAATCCGAACTTACCAATGATCTCATTGGCATCCTTTGCATCTTTAAACTTTTCTACAAATTCGCTAGCGCCAGAAAAAGCTACCTGATTAATGTACTTTTTAATCTCCTCGGCAGTCATCCCCAAGCCATTGTCGCTAATTGTAATTGTTTTCTGATCTTTATCTACAGCAACTTGTACCAATGGAGCACCAACTTCACCATTAAACTGACCCAGTGAACCTAGTCTTTTAATTTTTTGAACGGCATCAACTGCATTTGAAACTAACTCACGAAGAAAAATTTCGTTATCAGAGTATAAAAATTTCTTAATTATTGGGAAGATATTCTCCGTATGGATTGAGATATTTCCTTTTTCTTGTATGCTCATATATAAATTAATTGTTTAATCTAACTCTTGCATATCAAGCCTCGTTCCAAAGGGTTTTAATTGCCAAAATGACAGTAGCAGATTGAAAATGGGCTTAGATACGAGAGATGTTAAGCGAGATATGAGATGAATTAAGAGATGGAATTGATATTACCCCAGAATTTGGAAAGATATTGAAACATCATAAGCTTTCGTAGTGTGTAACTCGCTATATGCAACCCCAACAAAATAAAAAGCCCGAAGTTCTTATTTCTTCGGGCTTTATTTATTTATATTTTTAATTAATTGACTAAGAAACTAGGCTTATCTTCTTCTAAGGAAAGGATTTTAGTAATTTTCTTTAACAATACATCCATTTGAAATGGCTTCGATAAAAAATCGTCCTGTCCGTAGTTTAATGTGGTGAAATCCTTTTGGTCATAAAGGCCTGAAATCAGTAAAATGGGTATTTTACGGGTGCTTTCAATCGCTTTCAGTTGTTCACAAAGTACTCTGCCATCTATATGACCCAGAGAAATATCTAGCAAAATTAAATCTGGTTTAAAACTTTCGATCCTATTAAAAACCTCTTCTCCATCATTCAGGGCAGACACTTTGAACCCCCCGATTTCGAGTATCAATTGAATGGTTTCTAAAACCTCAATATCATCGTCAACTACCAGTATTCTCTTCATATGTTTAGGAGCAATTTTTTTGCTGATGTAATTATAACAATATTATACACTGTTATGTTTAAAATCTTAAAAATATTTTAACATAGTGGTAAAACGGGAAATGTTATACCGCTGCCTGCTTAACTCCTTCTTTTTGCAATATATAATTGAAAAGGTCTTCAATGGGTTTCTGTAAGATTTTGCCAGCAGTTATCCCGTTTTTGGCTAAAATTTCTTTCAGTGCATCCTGGTAATAATAGGCTATAGATCCTACAAAATGGCAAGGAATATTTTTATGTCGTGGGTAATCTTTAACATTGGTGTCTACAAATTCCTGAAAACCCGTCTTTAATATTTCCTGAATAAATGGGTGTTCACTATGGCTAGCCATAAAACGGCTAAAACCTGCCAGATATATATTTGGAAAAGGTTTTTGGTAAACATTGGTGATGATAGCCTCCTTTTCTGATGGGAAATTCTTTTTAAAATCGGCAGCTAAATCTGCAGGCATTTTCTTGTATAAATAGCTAAGCAATACCTTTTTACCAAAGAAAGTTCCTGAACCCTCATCGCCCAAAACATAACCTAAGCCATGATAGCCATCATGAATTTTTTTACCATCAAAGTAACAGATATTTGAACCGGTTCCTAAAATACAGTTTAAGCCTTCAGCATCACCACAAGTAGCATAAACTGAACCTAAAAGATCGTGATCTACCGAGATAAATGCATTAGAGAAAACAGCTGAAAGTCCATTAGAAACTACCTCATGTTTATCTGGAGAAGAACAGCCAGCACCGAAAAAGTAAATTTCTTTTACCTCTTTTGCGTATTTAATTACAGTTTCATTTTTTGAAATGAGCTTGGTAATGTCTTGCTCACTTAGGAAATAAGGGTTTATTCCCGGTGTATTGAATTTAATGGTTTCCCCATTATGATAACCCATCCAATCAGTTTTTGATGAGCCACTATCTGCAACAAGTATCATGGGCTTAAATATAAAAATTAATTAGATAAGTTGATGCTTCCACTGATTTCTTTTAAGGTCGTTTCTGCTAACTTAGCTTGGTATTGCATCTCAATAAATCGATTTTGCACGTCGATAGCATTGCGCTGAGCCTCTCTTAATTCTAAAGGAGCAATACTTCCTAATCTATACTTGGCTAAAGTGATATCTAAATTTTCTTTTGCAATATCTACGTTACGTTGTTCGAGTTTTACCAAATCTAAATAGGTAGTGTAATTTTGATAGGCTGACAACAATTGTGCATTAACATCCAATTTGGTTTTTTCTAAGTTTAAGCCAGCATTATCTATTTCAATTTTAGCATTTCTTTCCTGTTGTCTTTGTAAAAAACCGTTAAACAGGTTAATACTGGCCGTTACTCCGTAAGTAAAACCATTGGCCGCAAATTTTTGGTTAAAACCGGTCGGACTGGTACTATTTGCCCGGCTATAGCCCGAATTTAAGCTGATTGACGGATATCTTGCGCCTCTAACTGCTTTGAGGTTCAATGAAGCTATCTTTTGATTGATAAAAGCATTTTGAACAGCCGGATTTTGTTTAGTGGAAACCTCTGCCAATTGCGTGTACAACAGGCCTTTTTCCAGTTCGATGTACTTATCTACAGTGAAATTTGTACTGATATCTCTAACCAATAGCTGGTTTAAGCGTACTTTGGCTACCTGCAAAGCATTTTTGGTTTGTAAATAGCTTGAGGTATCAGTATTGTAATCTACCTGGGCGGTTAAAACATCGAGTTTAGAGCCTCTACCCAGTTGTAGTTTAGTTTTAGCGATGTTGGTCCTCAATACAGAAACATCCATGGCACTGTCTGCTGCAATTATCAGTTGTTGTTGCCTGACAACATCATAGTAGGCGGTAATCACATCAGATACAGTATTTAAAATGGCCAGTCTGGAGTTAACTTCCCCTTGCTTTTGCAGCTCCTTTAGCCGGTCGTAATTTGCAAACATGGTAAAACCATCAAAGATGGTCCAGTTTAAATCTGCACCGTAACTTTGATTCGTGCTTTTTGCACCTGTAATTACACGATCTGGTCCTGTTGCTGGCGTTTGACGGGTATTTTGGATACTTCCTCCGTTGGTATAGCTTCCCGTAAGGTTGGGTAACATCCCGGCATTGCCAATATTAGCATTATTCTTGGCAATGCTGCTTACATTTTTACTTATTTTAATGTCGTAATTGTTTTGCAAGGCAATGCTTATGGCTTCTTGCAAAGTCAGTTGTTGTTGTGCGAAAGCCGAAACAGCAGTTAAACACAATAGCGCAAATAATTTTAATTTCCTGCCCATCTTATTCTGATTTTTCCATGGCTTCATGTTCAAAGCGAGCCGCATCCTTGAGCTGCTCATTTGGTTTGTAAGGTTTTGCCCAGTAAGAGTAAATTGCCGGAATTACAAATAGTGTTAATACCAATGAGAAAAGTGTTCCTCCAACAATTACAGTACCCATACTCATGCGGCTTTTTGCTGCTGCCCCCAAAGCCATTGCAATAGGTAAGGCACCAATGGCGATGGCCAAACTGGTCATTAAAATAGGCCTTAAACGCGAAACCGCAGCCTCCCTAATGGCTTCAGGTATTGGAATACCTTTTTCTTTCAACTGATTGGCAAATTCTACAATTAAAATCCCGTTTTTGGTTACCAGACCAATCAACATAATGGTTCCGATCTGACTGAAAATATTCCAGCTCTGGCCACATAACCATAGGGATAAAAACGCTCCTGCAACCGCCATAGGTACGGTTAAGATGATAATAATGGGGTCTTTAAAACTTTCAAACTGTGCAGAAAGAATCAGGTAAACCAGTAATAAAGCTAAACCAAAGGCAAAAAAGGTATTGGATGAACTTTCTTTAAAATCGCGCGATTCACCACTTAAGTCGGTTGAAAAGGTTTCGTCCAGCACTTTCTTCGCAATGGCATCCATGGCATCAATTCCTTCGCCTATACTTTTTCCCGGAGCCAATCCGGCAGATACGGTAGCCGAAATAAAGCGATTATTTCTATACAGTTGAGGCGGACTACTTTCTTCTTTGGCTGTAACCACGTTATCCAGTTGAATGAGCTCGCCTTTGTCATTCCTTACATATACCGAACTTAAATCAAGCGGGTCTTTCCGGTCTCCTTTATCAAACTGACCAATTACCTGGTATTGTTTCCCATTCATGAAAAAGTAAGAAAAACGCTGGCCACTGAGTCCAAGATTTAAAGTTTGAGCTATCGCTGAAATAGAAACCCCTAAATTTTTGGCTTTATCTCTGTCGATAGTTAAATTGATTTCAGGTTTATTAAATTTCAAGTTAACATCTGAAACCGTAAAAGTAGGGTCTTTAGCTACTGCGTCCATAAACACAGGAACTTTCTCTCTTAACTTTTCAAAATTTTGAGCCTGAATAATATAGCTGATCGGCAATCCACCTCTTCTCCCCACAGAAATAGTTGGTTGCTGATTCACAATTACCTTGCCTTCGGTATATTTTTTGGTAACCTTGGTCAGCATATCCGCAATATCTTTCTGTGTGCGTTCACGCTCTTCAGGATCTGTTAAACCCATACGAACAAAGCCCGAGTTTACTGCTCCTGAACCACCGAAACTAGGAGAGGTAATGGTAATGTTTACATTCTTTTCAGGAACTGAATCAAGTACCAGTTGATTCAGCTTCATGATAAACTTATCGGTATAAGCAAAAGATGCTCCTTCTGGTGTAGTTGCATTAATGTTGATGGCACTGCGGTCATCATATGGGGCTGTCTCTTTGGGTAGTAATTTCCAGAAGAGGAAGATTAATCCCATACAAACCACAATGATGGGAATCGATAACCATCGTCTATCCAGGAATTTGTTCAGATTTGAGGCATATCCATCGTTAAGTTTAACAAAGTAAGGTTCTGTCCAATTGTAAAACCTCGAAGGTTTATGACCACCCTTTTTCATCAGATAGGCATTCAGCATTGGGGTTAGCGTTAATGATACAAATGCAGAAATTAATACTGCCGCCCCAATTACTACTCCAAACTCTCTGAACAATCGGCCCACAAAGCCCTGTAAAAAGATTACCGGCAAAAATACCGCTGCAAGGGTAATAGAGATGGAAATTACCGCAAAGAAAATCTCATTCGATCCCTTTATAGCCGCTTCAAAGGGCGACATACCTTCTTCCACTTTCTTAAAGATATTTTCAGTTACTACAATACCGTCATCCACTACTAAACCCGTAGCCAACACAATGGCAAGCAGGCTGAGTACATTAATGGAGAAACCAAAAGCATACATGATAAAGAAAGTAAAGATCAGGGATACAGGAATATCAATTAGTGGCCTGAAGGCGATCGCCCAATCTCTAAAAAATAAATAGATGATTAAGATTACCAGTACAAGTGATAAACCAATGGTTTCTGCTACTTCGGTTACTGAACGCTTAATGAATAACGTTGTATCAAGGGCCACTTTTAGCTTAATATCTTTCGGAATGTCGGCTTTAAGCTTATCAAAACGGTTGTAAAACTCCTTGCTGATTTCCAGGTAGTTTGCGCCTGGTTGTGGAATGATGGCCACGGCAACCATTGGCCGACCTGATTCTCTTAATACCGTCTCCTCGTTTTCTGGCCCTAAAACAGCATAACCAACATCTTTTAATTTAACAACCTGATTACTGTCTGCTTTTAAAATTAAATTATTAAACTCGCTTTCATTGGTTAATTTGCCCAATGTTTTAACGGTTAATTCTGTTGTTGCACCGGTAATTTTTCCAGAAGGAAGCTCAACGTTTTCGTTATCCAGTGCGGTAACAATATCCTGAGAAGTTAAACCATAAGCACTCAGTTTAATGGGGTCCATCCAAATGCGCATGGCATATTTACGCTGCCCCTGAATTTGCACGCTACTTACCCCGGGAATGGTTTGAATCCGGTCTGCAATTACGTTTTCGGCAAAATCACTCAACTCCAGGGTATTTCTTTTATCACTCTGAATGGTCATAGAAAGAATGGCATCAGAGTTTGCATCAGCCTTGCTTACAATGGGTAAACCATCTATGTCTTTAGGTAAGTTCCTCGCAGCCTGAGAAACCTTATCCCTTACATCATTAGCAGCTTCTTCTATATTTTTATCGAGATTAAACTCAATGGTAATATTACTGGAACCCTGATTACTGGAAGAAGAAATATTTCTAATTCCATCAATAGAGTTAATTGATTTTTCTAAGGGCTCGGTAATCTGCGATTCAATAATGTCAGAGTTTGCTCCTGGATAGGAAGTTCTTACTGAAACCACCGTAGGATCAATAGAAGGATATTCCCGAACGCCAAGAAAATTATAACCGATTACCCCAAAAAGGACAATCAGCAAATTCATTACAATGGCTAGAACAGGCCTTTTTATACTGGTTGTAGAGATACTCATAGTTATTCTTTTACCAAATGAACTTTAACCGGGGCATCTTGTTTTAAGGCCATGGAGCCAGTAGTCAGTACCGTATCACCAGCCTTTAAACCAGAAGTTATCACAATATTTTCATCTGTTCTTGTTCCTGCTTCTACTTTCACCTCCTGCGCCTTGCCATTTTTCTGTATATACACAATTTTTCCTTTTAATACCGGAATAACGGCCTCATTCGGGATAAGAATGGCATTGTTAAGCGTATTCAGGGCTATTTTTATTTTGGCAAATGATCCTGGTAGCAACACATTGTCTGCATTTGGCGCCAGGGCCCTGATTTGTAAAGTTCTTGTTGCCGCATCTATGCCAGGCTCAATCGCATATACTTTACCCTGATTCTCTTTGGCAGAACCATCTGTGGTAAAAGTGATGTTAGAGCCTTGCTTAATTTGGCTGGCATATTTTTCCGGAACAGAAAAGGTGATTTTCACCGGATTGGTGCTCACCAGGTTCGCAATTACAGTGGCTGGCGTCAGGTAAGTTCCCTCCGAGATGCCGCGCAGGCCTATACGGCCTGAAAATGGTGCTCTGATAGTGGTTTTGGCAAGTTGAGCCCTGATTAACAGCGATTGTGCCTGTAATGATTTTAAATCAGCCAGAGCGGTATCATATTCTTCCTGACTAATTGCACCTTTGGCCAAAAGTTGTTTAGCTCTGCTTTCATTAGTAGAGGATAGTTTTTGCTTGGTCAATGCTTCCTGAAGCTGCGCCTGAATGTCTCGGTCGTTAACCTTAACCAATACGCTTCCCTTACTAACCGTAGTACCTTCCTTAAAATAAATGCCGGTTACCAATCCGGCAACCTCACTTTTAAGAACCACAGATTCATTAGCCTCAATGGCACCAGTAATTTCAAGATCGTTATCAAAAGAAACAAGTTTTACCACTACACCATCTACAACAAGCGGTGGTGCTCCTTTTCCATCTTTGCTTCCTTTTCCTGTTGAAGCACCGGGTGCACCCTTTCCTTCAATTTTTTTGTTGGCGTTAATGCGATAATAAACCAGATAAGCCAAGCCTAAGGCTATAACTATATAAAAGATATATCTCTTTTTCATTTGTGTGTGTTAGATAATGTGTTTTTCAATGCTGCTGGAGTACCGGCTTTAGGAAAAACAGCGTGTAAAAATATTCAATTCTTACGTCCTAAAATTGTTGTATTAAGGATGTTACAGCCTATTAGAGAGATATCGGCTGGGTTTAGATTGTTATGAGATCAGGATAAAGAGGATAAGTTAGCTTTTGGTGAAGCTATCTGATGGTTACTAGACTGGTTATCAGTATAACAGCTTAGCCAATTACCTGGCTGGTAAAATTTTTGAGATAGAGGATAAAGGGGTGATCGTATGGGTGGTTACCAGGTTATTCATCCATGTACCCATTCAAAACTCAATCGATAACGATCTATACGATAAAAAAATTACACACATTTAGCTAATTAATTCTAAAACACCGCCAATAAAATTAATTTTGTGACAAAATACCCTCTTTATGTTTAATAAAAAATCAGTTTTAAGTTTAGTTTTATTACTAACGTGTATTATGACAGCGATGGCGCAGGTAAAAATAGGTTTTGAGGTTTCGTTTAAGGAACCACAAGCTCACTATGCAGAAGTTCAGATGAATATCTCGGGCTTGAATAAAGATTATGTTGATGTAAAAATGCCTGTATGGACTCCGGGATCTTACCTGATTCGTGAATTTGAAAAAAGTGTAGAAGAGTTTAAAGCTTCTGCCGCAGGGAAAGAGCTAAGGGTGGAGAAAGTAAGAAAGAACGCATGGCGTATCTTTTCTAATAAGGCCAATGAGATCAAAATCAATTACCGTGTATACGCATTTGAGATCTCAGTACGTACTCCATTTATAGACGATGCTCATGCATTCTTATCCCCAACCGGAATATTTATGCATCCTGATGGTATGATCAGCGCTCCAAGTACTGTAAAGATCATACCACATAAAAGTTGGAGTAAAGTATCTACAGGCCTGGAACCAGTGGCCGGACAAACATTTACTTACCGCGCTGCTGATTTTGATATACTATATGATAGTCCGATTGAAGTAGGTAATCAGGATGTTTTTGAGTTCAATGCTGCAGGCCTGCGTCATGAAGTGGCCATGTATGGTGGTGGTAACTACGACAAGGAAAAGCTTAAAGTAGATATGGCTAAAATTGTAGAAGCCGAAACGGCTGTTTACGGTGAAAATCCAAATAAACACTATGTTTTCATTGTTCATAATTTTACTAAAGGCGGTGGTGGCCTGGAACATTTAAATTCGACTACATTGGGGGCAACCAGAAATGCTTATAATACTGAAGAAGGATATAAAGGCTTTTTAGGCTTAGTCGCTCATGAATATCATCACCTCTGGAATGTTAAGCGTTTGCGTCCGGTTGCTTTAGGACCATTCGATTATGATAATGAAAATTATACCACCAACCTCTGGGTGGCAGAAGGATTTACATCTTATTACGAAAACAAGTATTTACATAGAGCAGGATTTACTGATGCCAATGAGTTTTTGAAAGACCTGGCAGCGGGTGTTGCAACAGTACTAAACACCCCGGGATCTAAATACCAGTCTGCAGCCTCTTCTAGTTACGATGCCTGGATTATTGGTTACCGCCCAAATGAGAATTCAAAAAACAATGCCATATCCTATTACAACAAAGGAGAAGTGATCGGTATTTTGATGGATTTGGAGATCATCAATGCAACCAAGGGTGCGAAAAGTTTAGATGATGTAATGAAGGCCATGTACCTGCAATGTAAAACCTTAAAACGTGGATACACTGATGCAGAATTTAAAGCCATGGTAGAGAAGGTCTCAGGAATGAGCTTTACCAGTTTTTGGGCGAAATATGTAACTGGTGTTGATGATGTAGAATATACCAAATACTTCGGTTATGCAGGAGTAGAGGTGAGCACCGAAAACGCAACGCCAGGGAAACCGGTAACAGGCGCCACTGTTCAGCTATCAACCGCTGGTTTAACCGTAAGCTCCATTACCAGAAATTCTGCAGCATGGCTGGATGGCCTAAACGTAAACGATGAGATCATCTCTTTAGATGGTATAGGTTTGGACGAAGCTTTTTCTACCATCAGATTGAAAAGTCCTTTGTTTTCATTGGATATTTTACCTGTAGTAGCCAAAAAGAATATTGGCGAGGTGTTAAAGCTGAAAGTTAAAAGAGATGGTATTGAAAGAGAGTTTGCACTAACCTTAAAAGAAAACCCAAGTGTTAGACTGAAAGCCACAATTAATGAAAAAGCTACAGCAGCACAGAAAGCTGTATTCAGCAAATGGACAGGAAAGTAAGTCTGGAGTGCTGAGGCTTCAGTACTGAGTTAAAAAAATCCAAAAGTTAAACCTGTATGTTTGAAGATAAAAAAAACCCGTAAATTAATTTTACGGGTTTTTTTTTAGTTCTGAAAATGAATTAATTAGCTGATGTAATCTAATTCACCATCAGTGCTCGTTAATTGGTATTCAGTACTATCTGTTTGATACTAAAAAGTGTATCTAAAGCCTAAACCAAATCTACCTGCATTGAAATCGCTATCATTATCTCCAAGATAAATTCTAGGTCTCCAGTCTAAAGCTACTGCTAAAGGTGCTCCGCTAAATTTGTAATCTAAACCAACCATTGGAACCAGGTAGAAGCTGGAACCGCCATCATAAAGTTGTACAGATGGACCACCACCTAAATACCAATCCAAACCTCTTGCTCCAGGAATTGCAGAATTATACTGTAAGAATCCTTGAATAAAGGTAGAGTTAGCACCAAATAAAACCTCACCTTGAATTGCCGCTTTTTGACTAAAATGATGTCTTACTGAAGGACCAACCAATGTTGCACCATCTCCAAAGTCAATACCTAAGCCTAAGCCAGTTTTGTAATTCTGAGCTTTAACAGTGGCAGTACTTAAAGCAAATAGTGCAATGCATCCTAAAATTGTAAATAACTTTTTCATAATTGATTTTTATAAATGTTTTTAAAGTATTGTAAACTGCCTAACAACTTTAATGCCGTTTATATTTTTTAAGTAAAAATGTGAATAGGAAAAAACAATGCTTGCATAGTAATAATGTTATTGTTAAGTTTATTCCTGTGTTTTATACCAAAAGTGATTCTGGTATTTATCGGTCTAACAAAATTTATCGATTTGTAAAGCAGATTGAAGCATATAAGTGTTTACACTTTATGTTTGATTTTTTAACTTAACCAAATATATTTAAGATATGGCTGCAGCAATTACAAGGGTTTTTGATCTTTTAAGACATAGCCTGCAAAATCCGAAGCAAGAATTTATCAATGGCAAAATAAATGGTAAATGGATAAATTATAGTACAGAAGCCTTTTGTGAAACTGTTGATCATTTAAGCAGGGGCTTAATCAGGCAGGGAATTGGTAAAGGGGGCCGTGTTGCAGTAATGTCTCATAACAGACCGGAGTGGAA
Organism: Pedobacter sp.; assembly: GCF_965279535.1. Lineage (NCBI taxonomy): Bacteria > Pseudomonadati > Bacteroidota > Sphingobacteriia > Sphingobacteriales > Sphingobacteriaceae > Pedobacter > Pedobacter sp. The sequence continues at coordinate 2,378,218 of NZ_OZ257244.1, read as the reverse complement.
CATTGCAGATTTTGCTGCAAACCAGATTGGTGCTTATCAAATTCCTTTATATCCAACCTTAGCCGAACACGATATTCAGTTTATACTTAAAGATGCAGATATTTCCATTGTTTTCGTTGCCGACGAAGCCTTGTATCAAAAGATAAAACCTTGCGCAGCAATTGTAAATCCGGCTATCAAAATATATAGCTTCAATGAAATTTCTAACGTATCTCATTGGAAAACGCTGGTTGAGGAGGGAAAATCAGCTACTGATATTGACCTGGATATTTATCGCAATCAAATTACACCAGAAGATATCCTCACTTTAATCTATACCTCCGGAACAACCGGTACCCCAAAAGGAGTAATGTTAACCCATGATAATTTGGTAGCCAATTTTATAAATTCTGCAGTGGTAATGCCTAAAGGAGTTAATAAAGGATTAAGCTTTCTTCCGCTTTCACATATTTTCGAGCGTATGATCATTTATCTGTACCTCTTTAACCATACGGCCATTTATTACGCCGAAAGTATGGAAACAATCGTAGCAGATATTCAGCATGTTAAACCCAATGCTTTTTCAACTGTTCCAAGATTATTGGAAAAGGTGTATGATAAGATCATGGAGAAAGGAAAAGCCTTAACCGGAGTTAAAAAGGGGATTTTCTTCTGGTCATTGGCATTGGCCGAAAAATATACAACAGATGCAGGATGGTGGTATAATTTCCAGTTGGGTATAGCCCGAAAACTGGTATTTAAGAAATGGCAAGAGGCGCTGGGAGGAGAAATTGTGGTTATTGTATCGGGTGGAGCTGCCCTGAACCCGCGATTGGCCAGGATTTTCTGGGCGGCGGGAATGCCGGTTTTTGAAGGATATGGTTTAACAGAAACTTCACCGGTAATTACCGTAAATCATTTTGGTGCAACTTTATTTGGTTCGGTGGGTGAAGTGATTCAGGGAGTAGAAGTGAAAATTGCATCAGATGGCGAAGTATTAACCCGTGGCCACCATGTAATGAAGGGCTATTATAACCGCCCTGACCTGACCGCTGAAGCTATTGATGAAGATGGCTGGTTTCATACAGGGGATATAGGTGAGTTGGTAGATGGAAAGTTTTTAAGAATCACCGATCGTAAAAAGGAAATGTTTAAAACAGCGGGAGGTAAATATGTTGCCCCACAGATGCTGGAAAATAAATATAAAGAGTCGATTTTTATCGAGCAGATTATGGTGCTTGGAGAGAATAGAAAATTCCCTTCCGCGTTAATTGTGCCTAATTTCGAAACTTTAAAAACCTGGGCCAGTCGTAAAGGAATTAGCTTTACCAATAACCAAGAAATCATTAAAAACGAGCAGGTACTTGCAAAATACAATGAGGTTATTGAAGCGGCAAATGTAGGGTTTGGGAAATGGGAGCAGGTAAAAAGATTTGCCTTACTACCAAAAGAATGGAGCATAGACGGGGGAGAATTAACACCCAAACTAAGTTTAAAAAGAAAAATAATAACAGAAAAAAACAACGATACCATTGAAAAAATCTATAAGGATGCAGAAGACTATAAAGCACCTCAGTAATTGGAAGCAAAACCTGGTTTGTGGCTTGGTTCTCATTAGTTTATCTGGTTGCGTAACCGGGCAACTGGGTAAAAAAAATAGTGATGAATATAAAAATGGGATGGTGGTTTCTGCCCATCCTGAAGCGTCACAAGTTGGCATCGATATTTTAAAAAAAGGAGGTAATGCTGTTGATGCGGCCGTGGCAGTTCAATTTGCTTTAGCTGTAGTTTATCCAAATGCCGGAAATATTGGTGGTGGTGGGTTCATGGTTTATCGTGCGGCATCGGGAGAAGTGAATACCCTTGATTTTAGAGAAAAAGCAGCTGCGGCAGCAAGCCGTGATATGTACCTCGATAGCGCTGGAAATCCAATTGTAGATAAAAGTCTGTATGGACATCTCGCCGTCGGTGTTCCCGGATCTGTGGATGGGATGGTAGTTGCACATCAAAAATATGGAAAGTTAAGCTGGGCACAGGTATTACAACCTGCCATTGATTTGGCACAAAATGGATTTAAAATCACTAAGCGCCAGGCAACAGAACTGAATAGTTTACACCGTAAATTTATGGATTTTAACCCTGGCGGAACGGCTTTTGTTAACCTCGAGAAAACCTGGCAGGAAGGAGACATTCTAAGCCAGAGCGAACTTTCGAAAACCTTAAAACTGATTCAGGAAAAGGGGCGTGCCGGATTTTATGAAGGTGCAGTAGCCGATTCAATTGTGGCTGAAATGAAGCGGGGCAAAGGGCTGATTACAAAAGAAGACCTGAAAGGATATCATTCTGCCTGGCGAAAACCCATAACCGGCACTTACAGAGGGTATAAAATTATTACCATGCCGCCTACTTCCAGTGGTGGCATCGCCTTAATTCAGTTGTTACAATCGGTAGAACCTTACCCACTAAAAAAATGGGGCCATAACGTCGATTCAACCATACAGGTAATTGTGGAAGCTGAAAGAAGAGTTTATGCTGATCGAGCCACTCATTTAGGTGATCCAGATTTTTATAATGTTCCACAAAATGCATTAATTAATCCGGCATATAATAAAAAAAGGATGGAGAGTTTTACATGGGCTGCAGCTACTCCAAGCAGTACGGTACTTGCGGGTACTGTAAATGGTAAAGAGCATGAGGAAACTACTCATTTTTCTATTGTGGATCGGGAGGGGAATGCGGTTTCAATTACTACAACTTTAAATGGATCTTACGGCTCACTGGTAGCAGTAAAAGGGGCAGGTTTTTTACTAAATAATGAGATGGACGATTTTTCCGTTAAACCCGGATCACCCAATATGTATGGCCTGGTAGGAGGAGAAGCCAATGCAATCGCACCAAATAAAAGAATGCTGAGCTCCATGACTCCTAGTATTGTAGAAAAAGATGGAAAACTTTTCATGGTTGTAGGTACACCAGGCGGGTCAACAATCATTACCTCTGTATTTCAAACCATAATTAATGTGATCGATTTCGATATGACCATGCAACAAGCAGTGGCTGCAAAAAAATTCCATCACCAGTGGTTACCAGATGAAGTTTATGTAGAGAAAGATGCTGTAGATAGCTTAACTACCCAAAAATTAGAAGCTAAAGGCTATCATATTGCTCCCCGAAGTTCTATCGGACGGGTTGATGCCATTCTTAGAACCAAATGGGGGTATTATCAGGGGGGTGCCGACCCCAGGGGGGATGATAAAGCTATTGGCTACTAAAAGGTGTAAGAATAGAGTCAGCTATTGACTAATTTTTAGGATAATTGAGCAATGTAGTAGAACTGTTTCCTCAACAAATGTATGTTTATGTGTAAAAATTCATCGATGTCTTATTTTCTGTACTTTTAATATCGCTTTTTAAGCATGTTAATGGGCTGTTTGTTAGTAAGTTGAAAAGTTTATTGTTTTTCACATAATCTTTGGTACGGCTCTTGAAGATGATGCAGCAAACGCTTTAAAAAAAAGACATTATGAAATTATCATTATTCAAAGTATTGCCGGTTGCAGTAGCCGGACTATTCGTCGGATCAGCTGCAAATGCTCAGGAAACTCAAACTAGCGCTACTAAATTCAGAACGTGGTCTATCGGAGTAAATGCAGGTGTTTTAACCCCACTTTCGCCCCTAGGTGGTAAAAACGATTTCAGTAACAATAAGTCATCTTTAGGTTATGGCTTATATATCAAAAAGCAATTTACCCCTTATTTCTCTTTACGTTTAGACGGAGTTAGAGGTAAATTAAAAGGAGATAATACAGAAGCTTATGAAAGCGGTTTGGTAAACAATTCTCCTGTTAGAGCTTTTGACACTGAATTATCTTATTCTGCAAGTTTAAATGCAGTAGTAAACTTGTTCAACATCGATCTTTTCAAAAAAGAAAATGCTTTACAACTTTATACTTCAGTAGGTGCCGGTTTAGCAGGTTATAAACCAACAATCACTACCGCTGCAGGTACATTTGATTATGCTGGAGACAAAACCATCAGTGAATTAATCATCCCTGTAGGTGTTGGTGCTAAATTCAAACTCTCTGATGCGATTAACTTCGATTTAGGTTGGACCATAAATTACGTAGATGGCGATAACCTAGATGGATATTACAGAGGATCTAATGACAAATATAACTATGCATACGCTGGTTTAGAATTTGCATTAGGAACAGGAAAACAATTAGCTTTCCATAATCCGGTAGCAGTAACATACGATGAGGCTGTAAAAGCTAAACAAACTGCTGATGCTTTAAAGTCTGATTTAGATGCGCAGAAATCTGAAAATGCAAAACTGCGTTCAGAAATGGCTGATATCTTAAAAGATTCTGATGGTGATGGTGTTGCTGATAAATTAGATAAATGCCCTGGAACGCCAGCTGGTACAGTAGTAGATGGTTCTGGTTGTCCGTTGAAAACTCCTGAAAAAGTAGTTGAAAAAGTTGTTGTTACTGAAGCAGATCGTAAAGTTGTTGCTGATGCAATTAAAAACTTAGAATTTGATTTAGGTAAAGCAACTATCCGTCAAAAATCCTACGCTACCTTAAACCGCGTAGCAGCTTTATTGATCGAGAAAAACTTCAGCTTGAAATTAGCCGGTCATACTGATAACACTGGTTCAAAAGCATTAAACTTGCGTTTATCAAAAGACAGAGCCGAATCAGTAAAAGCTTACTTAGTTTCTCAAGGTGCAAACGCATCTCGTATCGAAGCTACAGGTTACGGTATGGGTCAACCAATTGCTACTAATAAAACAGCAGCTGGTCGTCAACAAAACCGTCGCGTAGAGTTTACACTTTACTAGTCAGTTTTAAAATATTAAGAAGCGTCCTTGATTAAGTTCAAGGACGCTTTTTTTATGACAAAAAATCTTCAGATTGTACTTGTATTAACAAAATACATTCATTAGCTTTGTTATGCAAGCATAATAAATTCTTTAATGAAACAACAACAAACCATAGATTACCACGTTAAGTTCGCCTGGCAAAATATGTTTAATAAATATAATCAGATGGCTGCGGGTTTTGGGATTACTCAAGCAATTGGTTATATGCTAATCAATATCGACGACCTGGAAGGAACTGCTGTTTCCAACCTGGCCGGATTGTTAGGCGTGAAGGCAACCAGTTTATCAAGGATGCTGAATAATATGGAAGAAATGAAGTTGATTTATAGAGAGACTTCCGCGGGAGATAAGCGCTCAGTAAAGGTTTTTTTAACAGATTTTGGTAAAGAAAAAAAACAATTAGCAAAAGGCGTTGTTCGCAAATTTAATGAATACCTGGATGAGCATTTTTCTAAAAAAGAAAAAGAAACCTTCATCAACCTATTGATAAAACTAAATGATATAACTGTCGCATATACTGTTGATTAATATGAAACGAAGCATAAACAAAGTTGCCGTTTTAGGATCTGGAATCATGGGTTCGCGTATCGCATGCCATTTCGCCAATATTGGTGTAGAGGTTTTGCTTTTAGATATTGCACCCAAAGAACTGAGTCCGGAAGAACAGGCAAAAGGACTAACGCTTGAACATCCTGTGGTTAAAAACAGGATTGTGAACACTGCTTTACAAACCGCGATCAAAAGCAACCCTTCCCCCGTCTACACTAAGAAAGTAGTAAATAAAATCAAAACAGGGAACTTCGATGATGACATGTCGAAAATTACTGGTTACGATTGGGTGATAGAAGTTGTGGTAGAAAATCTTGATATAAAAAAGAAGGTTTTTGAACAGGTAGAGCAATACCGTAAACCAGGCACACTGATCACTTCTAATACTTCAGGCATCCCAATCCACTTGATGGCAGAAGGCAGAACTGAGGATTTTAAAGCCCACTTCTGTGGAACTCACTTCTTTAACCCACCAAGGTATTTAAAGTTGTTAGAAATTATTCCTACACCTCACACACAACCGGAGATTGTAGATTTCTTAATGCATTATGGTGATAAGTTTTTGGGTAAAACCACTGTTTTATGTAAGGATACCCCTGCATTTATTGCAAACCGTGTTGGGGTTTATTCCATCATGGCGCTACTTCACCTGGTCGAAAAATTAGATCTGACCGTTGAGGAAGTTGATAAATTCACCGGTCCGGCATTAGGCAGGCCAAAGTCAGCTACATTCCGTACGTCTGATGTGGTGGGCTTGGACACCATGATTAAGGTGGCCAAAGGCTTATATGACAATTGCCCCGAAGATAAAGCACATGAACTTTTCAAACTTCCTGCATATGTGCAGAAAATGGAAGAAAATAAGTGGCTGGGTGATAAAACCAAACAGGGATTTTATAAAAAAACCAAATCTGCTGATGGTAAGACTGAAATTTTAGCCCTCGATTTAAAAACACTGGAATATAAGCCTCAGCAAAAGGTAAAATCAGCTACCCTTGAAATGACCAAGCCAGTTGAAAATTTGCGTGAGCGCATGAAGATTTTTGCTAAAGGTAAAGACAAAGCAGGAGAGTTATTTCGTCATTCATCCTTTGGGTTATTTGAATATGTTTCGGATAGGATTCCTGAAATTTCAGATGAATTATATAGAATAGATGATGCGATGCGGGCAGGTTTCGGATGGGAGCTGGGACCATTCGAGCTTTGGGATGCCGTTGGCGTGAAAGAAGCGATTGAAGGCATGGAGCAATATGGTAACCAAGCTGCTCCCTGGGTGCATGAGATGCTTAATGCTGGAAATACTGCCTTTTATAAAGTAGAGAACGGTACTAAGAAGTATTATGATATCCCATCAAAAAGCTACAAAGCCTTACCTGGAACGGATGAGTTTATCATCTTAGATAATTTACGGGAAAACAAAACCCTGTGGAAAAATTCAGGGGTATCTATTATAGACTTGGGCGATGGCATTTTGAATGTGGAGTTTCACACTAAAATGAATACCATAGGTGGCGATGTAATTGCAGGGATAAATAAGGCTATAGATATGGCCGAAAAGGATTACCGGGGTTTGGTGATTGGGAATGATGGCGCTAACTTTTCTGCAGGTGCTAACGTTGGAATGATTTTTATGATGGCTGTTGAGCAGGAGTGGGATGAATTGAATATGGCCATCCGAATGTTCCAGAACACCTCTATGCGCATTCGTTACTCCTCAATTCCGGTAGTTGTAGCGCCTCATAACCTTACATTGGGTGGCGGGTGTGAGTTTAGTCTTCATGCCGATCACGTCCAGCTTTCTGCCGAAACTTATATGGGTTTAGTAGAGTTTGGTGTAGGCGTGATCCCTGGTGGTGGCGGAACAAAGGAATTTGCTTTACGCGCATCGGATGAGTTTAAGGACGACCAGATTGTACAAAATGCACTTAAAGAAAGATTCTTAACCATTGGTATGGCCAAAGTTTCTACTTCAGGTTATGAAGCTTACGAGCTGGGTTATCTGCAAAAAGATAAATTTTCTATATCCATGAACCGCAATCGCTTATTGGCAGATGCTAAAGCCAAAGCAATTGAACTGGCAGATGCCGGTTACACTAAACCGGTGCAACGCAACGACATTAAGGTGCTGGGTAAGCAGGGTTTAGGTATCGTGTACGCTGGAGCAAATAGCATGTACTCTGGTCATTATATCTCCGAACACGATAAGAAAATCTCCGAGAAACTAGGCTATGTGATGTGTGGCGGTGATTTATCAGCCCCTACCGAAGTTACAGAACAATACCTTTTAGATTTAGAAAGAGAAGCCTTTTTATCATTGGCAGGAGAAAGAAAGAGTTTGGAAAGAATCCAATCCATTATTACAAAAGGTAAACCACTGAGGAATTAATTTCTTAGTAGCAAGATTGGAGTATCAGGTATCAAGATATTGATCCCGAGGCAGGAGAATGAAAGTTGGAAACAATTTATAAATATCATAATTAACTACTTGATTTTTAATTTTATATAATCAGGTATGCATAATTTTAAAGAGTTGAAAGTTTGGCAGAAGTCTATGGATTTAGCGATTGCGATTTATAAAGTAATAGCTTGTCTTCCATCAGATGAAAAGTACGGTTTAGTTTCGCAGATGAAAAGATGTGCGATTTCGATATCTTCAAATATTGCGGAAGGATCGGGAAGAGGGAGTTCTGCTCAGTTTAAGTATTTTTTGTCCATTAGTCAAGGTTCAGCATTTGAATTGGAAACACAACTTATCCTTGCGAAAAGACTTGAATTGCTTGATGATACATTTGCTACAGACCTAATTGATAGAACAATTGAAATTCAGAAAATGGTTTGCGCTTTAGAAAGAAAGTTAACAAATAAGTAAAGACTTGGCGATGTTCCGGTATTAAGATCTGTCTTGATACTTGATACTCCCTACTAGATACTAAAAGAATATGGAAGCATATATTATAGCCGGATATCGTACAGCAGTGGGGAAAGCCCCTAGAGGTGTATTCCGTTTTACCAGAGCTGATGATTTAGCAGCAGAAGTCATTCGTGCTTTAGTGGCATCGGTTCCGAATTTGGATAAAGAACAAATAGACGATGTAATTGTGGGTAATGCTACCCCAGAAGCTGAACAAGGGTTGAACATTGGCAGGATGATTTCGCTAATGGGCCTTGACACCGATAAAGTTCCCGGCGTAACAGTTAACCGTTATTGTGCCTCAGGCTTAGATACAATTGCAACAGCCGTGGCCAAAATTAAAGCCGGAATGGCTGATTGTATTATCGCAGGCGGTGTTGAGGTAATGAGTGGAATGCCATTTGGCGGATGGAAACTGGTGCCGAATGCCGACGTTGCCAAAAACAATCCCGACTGGTATTGGGGGATGGGCTTAACTGCAGAAGCCGTAGCCCGGGAATACAATGTAAGTAGGGAAGATCAGGATACTTTTTCATTGAAATCACATGAAAAAGCTGTACATGCCATAAAAAATGGTCATTTGAAAGATGGAATACTGCCAATTACGGTAAATGAAAATTACCTGGATGAAAACCTTAAAAAGAAAACCCGCTCTTATGTGGTAGATACTGATGAAGGGCCGAGAGCAGATACCACTTTGGATAAACTGGCCAAATTAAAGCCCGTATTTGATGCTAATGGATGTATCACGGCAGGGAATTCTTCTCAAACTTCTGATGGTGCAGCGTTTGTGCTTGTGGTTTCTGAAAAGAAAATGAAGGAGTTGAATGTAGAGCCAATTGCCAGATTGGTAAGTTATGGTATTGCAGGTGTACCACCAAGAATAATGGGTATCGGACCAATTGAGGCTATACCGAAAGCCTTAAAGCAAGCAGGTCTTAAAAAAGAAGATATCGATCTGATTGAGTTGAATGAGGCTTTTGCATCACAATCACTGGCGGTTATCAGAACCCTGGATCTAAATCCAGAAGTTATCAATGTAAACGGCGGAGCAATTGCACTCGGACATCCACTGGGATGCACGGGGGCTAAACTAACGGTTCAAATTATGAATGAACTAAAAAGGCAAAACAAGAAATACGGCATGGTTACCATGTGTGTAGGAACCGGGCAAGGTGCAGCAGGGATTTTTGAATTGCTTTAGTGATATAGTAGCAAGATATGAGTATCGAATATCAAGATGATAAGCATAAATAAAAAACTAAATCGCTTCCTGGTACAAACTAGAACAATCACTCAACTTTGCTACTTCGTACCCGTTGCCACTTATTACTAAAACTAACAACCGCGATTGTTATGGACTGAGACTATGTCTTGATACCTGATACTCGCTACTAGATACTGACAAAATGGAAACAACTGAAAAAAAGACAATTAAAGGCGGAGAATTCTTAATTAAAGAAACCGCTTACCAGGATGTATTTATTCCGGAAGAGTTTGACGAAGAGCAACAGATGATTGCACAAACTTGTCGTGATTTTTTGGAGGCTGAAGTTTATCCTAATTTGGATAAGATAGACAAGCAGGAAGATCCAGAATTGATGCCCACCTTATTAACAAAGGCTGGAGAACTGGGTATATTAGGCGTTTCTGTGCCGGAACAATATGGTGGTTTTGGCAAAAACTTTAACACATCTATGTTGGTAGCGGATGTTGTGGGAGCTGGCCATTCCTTTGCCGTTGCACTTTCTGCACATACAGGAATAGGTACTTTACCCATCTTATACTACGGTAATGATGCCCAGAAAGAAAAATATATCCCAAAATTAGGGTCTGGAGAATGGAAAGCCGCATATTGTTTAACAGAACCTAATTCTGGATCAGATGCGAATTCGGGCAAAACCAAAGCTAAGCTGAGCGATGATGGTAAGCATTACATTATTAATGGACAAAAAATGTGGATTACCAATGGTGGATTTGCAGACATATTTATTGTTTTTGCCAAAATAGATGATGATGCCAATTTAACAGCATTTATAGTAGAAAAGGATTTTGGAGGCATTACCATGAACCCGGAAGAACACAAAATGGGTATCAAAGGTTCTTCAACCCGTCAGGTATTTTTCAATGACTGTCCTGTACCAGTTGAAAACATGCTCAGCGATAGAGAGAACGGATTCAAAATTGCAGTAAACATTTTAAATATTGGCAGGATTAAGTTATCAGCAGCTGCTATTGGTGCCTCTAAAGCGACATTGAATACCGCTATCAATTATTCAAATGAACGGATCCAGTTTGGCAGGCCTATTTCAAAATATGGTGCCATCCGATATAAAATTGCAGAGGCTGCATCTAAGATTTACGCAGTTGATGCAGCAAACTATCGCGCCGGACAAAACATTGATGATACATACGATGCTTTGGTAGCTGGCGGCATGGAATCGGGGAAAGCGCGTTTAAAATCGGTAGAGCAATTTGCGGTAGAGTGTGCAATATTGAAAGTGTGGGGCTCAGAAGCATTGGATTATACTGTGGATGAGGGCGTTCAGATTTATGGCGGTATGGGTTTCAGTGCCGATGCACCAATGGATCGTGCCTACCGGGATGCGAGAATCAATAGAATATTTGAAGGTACAAACGAAATTAACCGTTTGCTAACCGTAGATATGATGTTAAAGCGGGCCATGAAAGGAGAACTTGATTTAATGACTCCCGCAACAGCTGTTGCAGCTGAATTAATGAGTATTCCTGACTTTGGTGAAGAAGATAATACACTTTTTGCAGCCGAGAAAAAGGTATTGGCTAATTTGAAAAAAGCAACCTTAATGGTAGCTGGTGCTGCGGTTCAAAAATTAATGATGACCTTGAGTAAGGAGCAGGAAATTTTAATGAATATCGCAGATATGGCAGGCTATGTTTATGTTGCCGAATCCGCCTTGCTGAGAACCGAGAAAATAGTAAGCTTAAAAGGCGAAGATGCCGCAGTAACACAATTAGATTTGTTACGTATTTATCTGGTTGAAGCAGTTGATGCGGTAAACAAAGCTGGAAAAGAAGCACTTTGGGCTTTTGCTGAAGGAGATGAACAGCGAATGATGTTAGTGGGTTTGCGCCGTTTTACCAAAATGGAGCCATTTAATGTAAAAGATGCACGCCAAAGGGTAGCGCAGAAACTAATTGAAGCCAACAAGTATTTGTACTAGTTTCTAAAAAATGATTTTAACTAACAGGTTTAAGATAAGATTAAGGTCTGTATCTTAAACCTTTTTTGGTTTAATAACCTCCAGCTATCCCTATACAAGTTCAGTTTGCCAAACGAACTAATGTTAAAATAGGTTAAAAATTGTAGCATCCGTATTAAAAGCTTATTTTTGCGGATAATGGTAAAGTTTAAATACATCTTTCTGCTCGTTGCTTTAGTTGCCTGCTTTGCGGCATGTAAAAAATCTACTAATGTAGACGAGTATGATCCTACTCCGCAGTTCAAAGCAGATACAGCGGCAATACGCACATTTATAACCACCAACAATATCCCTGCTTTAAAAGATTCTTATGGTATTTTTTATCAGATTATCGAGCCGGGTACTGGAAGTGTAACCTATAATGCGGCAACAAAAGTAACAACCTCATATGAAGGGAAGCTATTAAACGGAACCAAGTTCGATAGCTCAACTTCTGCTACTTTTGCACTTGGACAAGTAATTCCCGGCTGGCAAATTGGTATTCAAAAAATCCAAAAAGGAGGAAAAATCAGGTTAATTATCCCTTCTTATTACGGTTATGGTAATTCGGCTGCAGGCAGTATACCAGCCAATTCAATTCTAGATTTTACCATATCACTAACAGACGTACAATAAATATAATGAAAAAATATACTCTAGCTATCATTACACTTTTAGCTTCTACTTTACTATTCAATTCTTGTAAAAAAGAATACGATTCTATTGAAAGTGTCGATGAAGCTGCCATCTCAGCTTATATTAAAAAGAATAATCTTACCGGTATGAAGCGCGATGCCCTTGGCGTTTACTATCAGGTTTTAGATGCAGGAAGTGGTGATTTGATAAAAAATGCAGATTCTGTATTATTTACTTATCAGGAAAAATCAATTACCGATGGATCTGTATACTACACTACCTCTGCGAATGGCAATGATGGAACCTATTTAGGTTATATGCGTAACAGGTTCAATGGAAGTTGGTCGGAAGCATTAAATAATTTGAAATTTGGCGGAAAGGTTCGTTTACTGGTGCCCTCTCATCTGGCTTACGGAAAGAATGGTAGCTCAAGTCCAAATGTGCCTTCAAATGCTATAATCGATACCTATATTACTACTTCTACTTATACCAGGCAATGGCAATGGGATGATGTGAAAATCCAGGCTTTTCTGGCTGCTAAAGGTTTAACTGCAACAAAAGATATATCGAGGGTTTATTATATTACTAATACTCCAGGAACAGGTACAGATGTAATTGATGAAAACAGTACCATTGTATTCAAATATACGGGCCGTTTTGTGGATGGAACCGTTTTTGATTCTTCAACAGACGGAACTTTTTCTATTACTTTAGCAAACGTAATTAAAGGCTGGGGAAAAATTGTTCCCAAGTACACTGCAGGAGCGAAATTCAGGATAATTATCCCTTCAGATTTGGCTTATGGATCTAGTGGAAGTATCAGTGCTTCAACCGGACTTCCAGATGGTGTAATTCCTGCAAATGCCATATTGGATTTTGATTTGGAAATTGTTAGCGTTACGAACTAGATAAAGCTTCTTTATAAACTTTAAGCACCCTTTCGCGTGCGAATGTATGCTCAACTATTGGTTGGGCATATTTTTTTGTGCCATATTCTGGTATCCACTTTTTAATGTATTCGAAGTTTGGATCAAATTTCTTCATCTGTAATTCGGGGTTAAAAACCCTGAAATAAGGTGCAGCATCGTTGCCAGAACTTGCTGCCCATTGCCAGCCTCCTACATTGCTCGCCATTTCGTAGTCTAATAGTTTTTCTGCAAAATAGGCTTCACCCCAGCGCCAATCAATTAATAGGTGTTTGGTTAGAAAACTGGCTACGATCATCCTTACCCGATTATGCATCCAGCCTGTTTCATTTAGTTGTCTCATGCCTGCATCTACAATTGGATAACCCGTATTTCCTTCACACCAGGCCTTAAATTCGGTTTCATTGTTTCGCCACCTGATTTTATCATATTGCCTTTTAAAAGAACCAAAGGCAGAATAAGGGAAGTGCCATAAAATCATCATGTAAAACTCACGCCAGGCCAGCTCTGATAACCAAACATACGACTTATGTTCCAGCGCATCTGCAACAGCCTTTCTAATGCTTAAGGTGCCAAATCTTAAATGGATTCCGATATGGGTTGTGCTATCCAGTGCCGGGAAATCCCTTTCTTTAGCATAGTGTTCCAATTTAGTTTGATAGCTCAACTTAGGAAACTGCTGTTCGCTTTTCTCAAACCCCATGTTTGCCAGTGTAGGTATGGGCAGGTGTTTAGTTTGAAATAGGTTTTTATAATACTTTTGACCAGGATAAGGCTTAAAGTAGAAATTATTTAGCTTAGCCTGCCATTGTTTATAATAAGGTGTAAAAACGGTATAAGGTGTTCCATCGGCTTTTAAAACCTCGTTCTTTTCAAAAATAACCTGATCTTTATAAGTAAAGAAAGCGATTTTTTCGCTTGTTAAAAATTCTGCTACCTGATCGTCGCGTTCACGGGCATAGGGCTCATAATCCCGGTTGGTATATACTGCCTTTACCTCATATTCCTCCAAAACCTCTGGCCAAATCTTTTCAGGCTTACCATATTTTACCAAAAGATCTGAACCCTGTTTTTGAAGTGCAGACTTAAGTTTTTCAATCGCTTCATAGATGAAAGTTACCCGTGCATCATCTTTTGGAAGTTGAGCCAGTATGGTTTGATCAAAAATAAATAGTGGTAAAACCGGCAGTTCTCCCTTAAGTGCATGATACAGTGCAGCATTGTCGTCTAATCGTAAATCGCGACGGAACCAAAGGATATTGCAGCTCTTCTTCATTTATTATGTAAGGATAATGTTTTAGTCAGGTAACAAACTTAACAACAGAAAAGCAAAAACGGTATTAATTTCTTACCCCTTGAGGGTTTAGCGTCTCCGCAAAGGAAACCCTGTAAATCGCTTTTTTGTGTTTCGTTTTACGCCATTCCCAGGGTGGGATAGGGCTTGGATCTCTCCAAAGCCCTATTTTTTGTTTTCTGGCTTTGATTTCCAGATTGGCATAAGTAACGTCATGGGAGTATTTCTTAAAATGCCATGCCATTCCCTGCTTAATCATTTCCTCATTAACAACCCGATTGTTATTGGTTTTAACAATGGCAATCAATCTGCGGTAACGATCATACTTTTGCCCATAAACTGTTACCCGCTGTCCAAAGCATAAATCAGATAACGATTTCTTTGCATTATTTCCATAAGGCTGTGCGCCTCTTTTTTCCGGACAATCTATATGTGCAAGACGTATTTTTATGGGTGCATTGTGATATAAAATTTCCATTGTATCGCCATCTGAAATGCCGATCACCTTCGCTACAAAAGTTTGATTTTTTAAGTTTAATTGTACTTGTTCATTACTCTTGAACTGACTAAAAACAGGATTGAAATATAAAAGTGATGTAATTAAAATTAGTCTTCCCAACCACATAAGGTTTTGCCCTCTTTTTTCGCTTTATCTAAAGTTGTTTGTAAAATTTTGTACTGGCAATTGTTCAAACCTCTGCATTTATCTGTTAAATGATATTTATGGGTTTTGCCACTGCCGCAAATGTACACCGTTTTGGGATCAGTGCAAGTAGTGTTGATTAAAAAGAGAAAGAGGAGGGAGAGGGTTTTCATAATATTTAAACATTTTGGCGAATACTACTTTCCTGAAATGATCTTTTGAATTACCGGATCTAAATCTGCAGGCAGATCTGCAGATAGAATGTTAAACTTTTTGACATTCATTTTTCTAAACCAGTCAGACCAGTATTCATTAATTACTTCTTCTTCAAACGGGTTGCCCTTAGAGGGATTGATCCCTAAAACAAGTACTTCCAGATTTTGTAAACCCGTCGTTGCCGGTATAAATCCCAAATTGCTTTTTTTAATAATTGCTTTATAGTCAGCAGAAGTCAGTTTTTTCGCTTTAATGAAAGCAGGCGTGATGTAAGAACTCCTATTGCCAGTGGTAACTTTACTGTTTTCATGATACATGTAACCATCGGTTATAATGACTAAAATATTTCTATGATTATCCTGAATGCAGTAATTTTTAACTTTTTTCTGAAAGAATTTCCATATATCTGAACCGATATACTGATTGTCTTTAATAGCCGATTGATAAATTTTTATGGGAATTGTCGAAAAAATATTATCAATATCCATAATACTTTTTTTACTGGAAAATCTATCAAAAGCTACTTTCAGCTGATTACTTAATTTATCAATCATTGGGTTTTGAGGAGCAGGGTCGAAGAAAACCTGCATCTGATCTTTTAATTGAATTATTTTTTTCTGCTTTACATGATTGATAAATGCTTTTTCGACAGATTTAATGTATTGAACATCTCGTTGATAATACTGCATTGCAGTACTTGGATTCTTTTTGGGATCTATTCGGTCTGATAAATCCAGGAGAAAGCTAATGTTTAGATTTTGCGCACTAGCGATATTCATGCCTATTGAGCCTATAGAAATTAGTATAAAGAGTAAAAATTTAGTTTTCATGATGATTAGATTTATACAACTGATAAATAAATAGAATTTAAGGAATCTTCACTTGCGCCAACATTTTTTAGGTCTTCATGGTAGGTAGTAATACATTCTGAAACAAGTGTTTCTTTTCTAGTTTGAGGTGCAAATAAGCCTTCCATAATAAAGGTGATCCATCCCTGCAGATACTCTGAAGCGTACAATACGTATTCCTTGGTAGGAATGATTACTGCATCAATAATTCTTTGCAACTCTGCAACCCTACCCTGGGCTTTTGCAATAAGTTCCTTGATATTGTTTAATTCTTTAATGAGCAGTTCTTTTTGTTTTTCTAAATCTGTGATTCTGACATTGTGTATAAGAATGTTCTTTTGTCTGCGTTGCTGTTCGTGCTTTATTTTATCTTTTTCTCTGTGTTCCTTCATGATGAAATCGAAAACTAAACCCCAAATTACATACACTACAAATCCTGCGAAAATGATTCCCCAAAACTGAATTTTGGTAAAAGCAATTCCCAAATCAAATGGAGGCGAATCAAAGGTTTTGTTTAAATCATAAAGTTTTTCTTCAATTTGATAGGCTAAAATGGCATCAAAGAAAAAGGTGATAAGGAATAGTAGACCTATTTTAAAATAATTGCCGATACTTTTGTTTTCGCTAAACATGTGTATCAAGTAGCCAAGACCTAAGAATACAAAGGGTATGAATGAAACAAAAGCTCCTTCAAGTGTTCCATCAGCCCATGCTTTATCAAAAGCCTTTGGATCTAAAACATTCATCATTAAATTGCTGTTTGGATCGAAAGTTTTGAAAAATGCAGAATAAGAGGTAGAGATATAAAAGGTAAATAGGTATAAACTAATGGGGATTAAAATAATTAGACCAATCCAAAATTTTGTTGACGCTCCTTTTTTAGCATTAATGTGGTACTTTTCAGGATCACGGGCAAGATCATTAATTTCAAATTTTAAGGATTCAATCATATCTTTAATTGATCCTATTTTACCATCCATTGCGGCTATCTGCTCCTGTTTATTCTCTTTACTTATTGAAAGAGCTTTGATTTCGGTCTCTTTGTTATTTTGTTCATTAATATAGGGCTGTTTAATCTGCTTTTGTTTGTCTACCAATTCTTTTTCCTCATTTTGGAATTTGGCATAAATAGCCTTCAGACAAATAGATAATGCTTGGGGTGTACCGATGTTTCTTGAGCCATCTCTAAAGCCAGCTTCATGGTAAGTTCTCTTTCTTACTTCAGGATTTTCTTCTGCCAGGATTTGCATGGTATCATGTTTTTCACTTCCAGCTTCTGGAATAGACTTTAAACGAAATAGGTTCTTAATTTGAGTAGTCATAACAATTAGTTTTGAAGTTCATTAATAATTTCATTTTTGGTTTTACCTAACTTCACAGCTTCTAAAAAGTAATCTGCAATTCCAGCAATATTTTCATCTACGAATCCGAAAAGCTGGATGTACTTTTCAAGAGCAGAGCGTTCGTTGTCGTCTATTTGCTCATCTGCCCAAATCATTAGAGTTAAGTCATACAGATACTCTATTTTTTCATTTAATGATTCTGGAAGCATCGTTTTAGAATCTATAGGATTGAGCAAAATCTTATCTAAATTTTGTGCAGTTATACCTCTTTCTTCGGCAAATCGATAAAGCATTTTAAGCTCCAGCTCGCTAAAATTATTATCACAAATGGCCATTTGATACAGCCTTAAAAAATGTGCTTTAAGTTTTTCTGTGATTTGAATTGTTTCCATGAATATTATTTTTGTTTGGTTAAGATTTTAGAACTAATAATTCGATCTCTGGTATAGGTTTTAGAAATAGGGTAAGCTTGAATATTGCTGATTTCTTTGCTTTCCTTTTTTTTGAAAAAAGCGAGGAATAAGAATAATATTCCAACCAAGAGGTCTATTGGAACCCAAATGCTTTTCCTGTGTAGATAAATAGGGAGTATGGGATTAAAGAGAACAAGTACTATGCAGAAAATCGGTATCCACAAATAGCTTTTTAATTTTAGAGCGTTGTAGATCACTAAGAGTGCCCCAATAGAAATAATTATCCTTAAAAATGTATAATATTCTATTGGCCAGTAGTATATAGCTGTAAAACAGCATAGGGCACAAAAGGTAAATAAGAACTTCATGGGGATGGGGTTGAGAGTGAAAAGAATTGTATGAGTTTTTAGCGGTATATTGATTTGCATCTCTACTATTTATCTTAGTTTAGATTTAGTAGGAATAGATAAATGATTAAATACAATCAAAATATTTTGTGAGGATTTTTAGCCATTCAAAAATCTTTCTGAAATTTCATTTTCTTTGATCATTTGTAGGTTTGGAAGAATCATTGTTTTGCACTTGTCAATCGGATCTTCATAGATGTGAAACCCACTCCTACAATTATTAAACCGATATCTGATTGCAGCTATCCCCTTTATAAGCCCCTCATTTTTAGTCTTATGATATACATATTGAGAACAACTTATTTTAAAAATGCATCTTCGCCTTTTGTTTTTTGGAACTATTGCCCAGTATAATTTAATAACTAATAGAAGGAGATTTTTCATCATACAGACTTACTAAAGACTACCATTTGATACGATGCCATATAGCCAGGCTTTGCTCCTAGTCCAAAACACCCTGGATCAGGTTGGACATAGGTTGATACACTTTCTAACCTAATATATTCCCATCCTTGATTTGTAAATTGTGTAATCAATTTTTCTAATTGTTCTGCTACTACTCTTGTAGTTTCTTTCTTTTGGTCTAGTGTTGCTGTGAACGGTACTACTTTGTATTCCATGATTATCTTATTTGTTGTGAATAGTTAGTTCTTACATTTTTCATGATGAAGCTGTTCAATCCGCTTCTAAAAATCGCTAGTGATTTCATGGTGTTACTATTATTAACACCTGCGCTTAAATTGGTATATTCATAAATGCTACCTCTTTTAAACTCTATACAGATATAGTTTGCTCCTATCTGATATTTTGAAACTCCAGAATTCCCAATTTATTAGCATATCTTTCCATACATTTTTTAATTATTTAACACTCCAAAACTACCCAAACCCATACGGCTTCCCTTACGGGAAACCGTAAATCAATAAAATAATTTTAAAAAATAAATAAGGCCTGGTTAAGGAGCATCTTGCTTATTATTAGTTAGTTGTGTCTTTGTTTTTTTGGATGATATTTCAGATTTTTCCTTCTTCCACCAGTTGTTTTTTAAGCGTTTTATGCTGTAAAATGTTCCGGTAATTCCAGGTTTCATGGTGGCTGTGTCCAGGTGTTTGCCCCATACATGGATAATGGTATCTCTACCTATTTTTACCCACCAAAATGTTTTTCCGTACCGTTGGGTTACATATACCTCAGTGATGGTACCTTTGATGGTTTTGGTGTTAAACTGCGGTTCCATCAGTTGGAAGGTGGCTACTTTTCGTTTCTGTGCAAATGCAGATGCAGAGAAGATAACGAACAATAAAATGAGATATAACGATTTCATAAACACTTCAAAAATATCTTAGCTGGAAGTGCTTTCCTTACAGGAAACCGTAACACAGTTTAATTTTTGAAGAAGAAGTTTAGAACCATTACAGCTACATGGCAGTAATGGTTTTGGGGAGAAAATGTGAGATTATTCTGCCGGGCAGGAACAACCTCAACATTTACCGAGCATTAAAACTAAAATTTAATAAAGTGCTATCGTTTGATGCAGCTGGGTTCTGTAATCATATATTTCATCCAGATTGTTGAGCTGCTTTTTCTCGCCTGCATCTTTGCCATTGTGAAAGATTTCCAGGTATTTATTTGCGGTGTTAAAATGAAACCTGCAAATCGGTTTCCGGTTATTATCATCCAGCAATACTCCAAAATACGATTGGGTATCTCGGGGAGAGATTCGGTCTGCTGATATTTTTTCTCTTAAAATGGCTTTTACAATTTGGAATGCTTCTACTTCTTCATCGGTAGTGATGACCTTTGGCGCATCACTGTTATCATCAACAGGATTTACTTTCGGTTCTTCATTGCTTTCGATTTTTTCATTAATGTTTAAGGCCGATTTTAAACGGTGGCTAATCGATTCATTAATGGAAATGGAAAGTGCTTTTTTGGTATATTCTTTAAAAGCAATCATCCGGTTTGCAGTTAGTGGTTTATCAAAAAAACGATTCACCAATAATTTTACAAGTTCATCTGTCGGATTTTCAATTTCCTTTTCAAATTCTTTGCGAATAGCTTTAATGTATTTTAGCGCTTCTGCCGAATCAAGAATACTTTCTAAATTATACTCAGTTTTGGTAAAACTTTCTAAGATTTTAAGCGAGCTATCTTTAAGGTCTTCAATGTCAATGGTTAAGAAAGGCTTCTCATCCATAATATTTGGTTTTTCCAGATCTGTATAGAAATTGTAAATGGTTCCATTGGTTAATACACCAAACCTGGCCTTCGAAACATGATAATATCGGTGGAGCTGTGAATTATGGGCATCTGCATTCTCTTTCCAATGTTTACATTCGAAAATGAGAATAGGCTCGTCATTTTTGCGGATGACATAATCTACTTTCTCCCCTTTTTTGGTTCCAATATCGCAGATATGCTCCGGGATAACTTCTGTCGGATTAAAGATATCATAGCCTAAAATTTGAATGAAAGGCATTACAAAAGCATTTTTTGTCGCCTCTTCAGTACAGATTTGATCTTTTAAGCCGTTTACCCTTTGATGTAGCTGTTCTAGCTTTAATTTAAGTTCCATAGCGTTAGGTTTAAGTGGTTTCATCCATTATTGTTGCTCCGGGAGCATTAACCATTACCGATTCAATACCGTTGTCTCTTGCTGTAAAAGAGGTGTACATCTGGCTTGTGCCGACAACCTCTCCATTACCTGCTTTAAGATTGAAATAATATAAGCCGTTCCGGGCAATCTTCCTTTCATACCTGCTGTCTGATAGGGCATTGGTTTTTACCGATTCAATACCCTTAGTGCAAGAAGCTTTAGCAGTATAGCCCTCACTGGTTAAAATAACCTGGCCGTTGGTCGCTTTCAGGTTGAATTGAAATTCGTTGTCTTTCCTTTTGGTGATGATAAATTTTCCCATCATGTAAATGCGTTATTGGTTTAGTGTTCGAAAGTACCCTGATCCCCAAACTAATTTTTACGGGAAGCCGTAAAAGCCAGAATTTTTAAATGACTTAAATAAAAAAAAGACAAAGTGATTCCAGGACCCTATTGGAGTAGAGTAGTTTTATTTAAAGGAGAACATTTTTTGGTTTAAATGATGCCCATATCCTTGCAATACAGGACCAGTTGTTCATTTTTAGAAAAATCAAGCACTTCTTTCATCAGATTAAGTCGCTTTTCAACACTGCTTAGGCCTGATGGCTTAATATTTTTTTGCTGTAGGTATAATGGAATATCTTTTTGTAGGGTGCCTTGTGCAAGCAGCGAAATTACAGTGATATCAAAATCGGTAAAATTGTGAGCGTTCTTTTCTTTTAAAGATAATTTTAAGTCGGGAGACAAAAATTTTTTACCATTATAAATTGCATTTATTGCCTGGCTGAGGTGTTGAGCATCATGGCGTGCTTTACGTACATACGCATCAATATCCAGTTCTTTAAAAAGGGAATCAATAATCGCTGGTTTGTGTTCCCCGGAAAATACGAGTACTTTTAAATGAGGGTGTATGCGCTTGGCAGCCTGGATAAGGGAAGAGCCATCGGGTATTTTTTGCTGATGATGATCTTCTTCAAATGAAAGATCGGTAATTAGCAAATCATAAGGTTGACCGCTTTGATTTGCTTTTTGAATCCAGGTTAAAGCATCGTCACAATAATAAACATAATCGGTGCCGGCTATTCCCAGTTCTTTTAATGTTTTAACAACAGAAATATTGGCGATTTCGTGATCTTCGGCAATTAGTACTCTTTTAAACATAGTCATTCATTTAAGCAACTGGAAAGGTGATTTGAATCTTAAGCCCTTTTTCAGTTTGAGTATCAAAAGTAATCGCTCCGTGAATGGTTTTTATACGGTTTCCCGTATTGCTGAGCCCATTATTGAAAGAAGTATTTTTTGCAATTCCAATACCATTATCGGTGTAATAAATCGTTATATGTTGATTAACCTGTTCAAATTTAATTACGACGTTGGTAGCCTGGCTATGTTTTTTCATGTTGACCAACAATTCTTGCAGAATATGCTCCAGTTCATATTTTATTTGAGCATTTATATTTTTCCAAAGTGCTGTTGTATTCCCGACCAGTAGAATTTTAGTTTGATCTGTAGCAAAAGAGCTGAGCAATTCTAGCAGTTTAAGATGGAAATCCTGATCATGATAAACAATTTCATCGTAAGAGATGTCACGCGATTTCTCATATAAATCTTCAATTTTATCTAATACACCATCTTTATCTACTTCGTCCTGATTTTGAATTTCAGACATAACCCTGTACAATCCATTAGCCACAACATCATGCACTTTTTTAGAAGTTTTGAGCTGACTTTCCTTTATTGCATTTCTGGCTTCCGATTCTAATTTTTGCTTTCTTTTCTTATACCAGATAAACCCGATGGTGATTGTAGCCAATGCAGCACATGCAATAATGATGATCTGATATTGTTTTGCTGCATTATCTTTTTGTAAAGCTAAATTGGTGGCTTTATTTTTTTCCATTTCATAACGGATGAGTGCAAATTGATTTTTTGCTGCGTTACGAACAGTTAATATGCTATCGTTAAGACTTTGATAGGTTTCAAAATGTTGTTTTGAAGCGGTGGCAGGACTTAGCTTAATCAGTTTTTGAAGGGCTTCCAAACGATCGTCAACGCTATTGAGCGTTCGGGCAACCTGATACATTTTCTGAGCAAAGTATAAGGCTGAATCTGGCTTGCGTTTAAGATAGTAATCTGTAAGATGGGCATAACTTGAGTTTAATCCCCAAAGATCTTTTTCCTGCTCGCGAATATGTAGTGCTTTTAATAATTCGGCGCTAGCTATATAATTTGGATTTTGAAGCCATTTGGTAAAAGAAATATTGGTCAGCGTTCTTGCAAATTCTACCTGATTCTTCACCCTTTGATCTAAAATATTGCTGTAAATCTGTAGCGACTTTTTGTATTCTTTTTTCTCCCTGTAGGCATTTGCAATATTGTTTTGAATAACCAATATGGAGGCGCTGTCTGGAGTAAAATTTAAAGATTGATTATAAAAATCAATGGCTTGGGTATAGTTTTTTAAATTAAAAGAGGTAATCCCGAGATTGTTAAGCGTTGATTTAATGTATGCGGCATGCTCCTTCTTGTTTTTATTAAAATATGATAGTGCATCCAGAGAAATTTCCTGCCCGTCAAAAGAGTCGCCTTTATTTGTAGAAATGATCGCCATATATATGAGGCATGCCCCAGCATTTAAGCTATCACTTCTTTGAAGAAATACATCTTTGGCTTTATTAAAATATAGAAAAGCACTATCGCTTTTTTCCTGTTCCTGATATTCGAATGCTTTATCATAAAAAGGATTACCCGTTTTAGGGATAGTTGTTTCTTTTTCTTTGCGGCAAGAAATAAACAATAACAGGAGCAGAGGCGTTAAATATGATTTCAATGGTTTTTAAGGTTTGTCTAATTTATAAAATATAGACAACATCTGAAATATAAAACAAAAGGGCAGAATAAAAACTGCCCTTTTGTTTATTGAATTATGGGTTTCTTGGTGGAGGCAATTGTCCGTTGTCACCACCAGTTTCATCTCCGGGATCAGTATCACCAGGATCACCATCTTCTGGATCCGCATCAGCAGTACTAACTTGGGTTGTACCGTTACAATTGTTTGTATTGGTATTATCAGGATTTACTAATCCTAAAAGGATAGCGATAAAAATTGGAATAATCATTTTGTCAAAAATTTACAGTTACTAATTCGGTGGTTCCCCGCGAGCCTTTTCGCGGGGTTTGCCACATGGTGAATCAGAAGGCCTTCTGAAATTTTTGGGAAGTCCGAGCGTCCATCGCGGGGGCAGATAACTGCTTCCCAAACCGGCTATTTACTACCGCGATTTCTACTCTTTTTTAATTAGTTGGTTGTGCTGCGTTTTAAGTTTGAAGCGCCGCTTGAACTAATTATTGAGACAAATATGGGGGCTTGCAAAAGATTAGTTATCAAAGGATTCCGAAGTTTCCTATCTTTCCTCTAGAATTCCGGAAAACCGTAAAAATTCCGAAAATTCCGCCCTATTTTTACGCTAAATTTTTTGAAAATGTTTGAGGATTATAAACTTGAAGTAAGAAATTCCTATCTGGAAATGAAGGCATCATATCTACTTTCTGATAATTTACAAAGACTAACTCGAGCAAGATTAAGAAGAGAGTGTCTAAATAAATTCTCAAAAAGAACATCAAAAATAAATGACCGTACTGTTCAAGCATTTTTTGATCCGCTTAATCAATATAATGACGCAATACGAAGTATAGAAAAATTTGATTTAGAGAAATTTAGGCCATTAGAAAGTTTTTTGGTGAAAGGAACAAGCATCAGGGATGAGGAACCTGTAAAACTTTTAGCTTGGCTAATAGATTTTGAATCCTACGATGATTGGAAGGAGAGAAAACTGAAACTTGAGGCGGATGAGAATGAAGATGTAACTGAGTTAACGGAAGCAGGGGAAAATCAAACTGATCCTTCACAAGATCCTCCTGTAGTCGTTGTGGTTCTAGGTCAGGAAGACGCAGCTGCCAACGAAGTTGATGTATTAATTGATAAGGGGGGTAAACCAGAAGAAGAAATAATTGAACCCGACACTTCAACAGGCACAAGTGTGTTGACAGATACAGTAAAATCTTCTATATCATTGAAGTGGGTTTTATTCGGTAGCATTGTTGTTCTTTTAATTGGGGGAGCAGCTTCTTTACTCTGGGAAAATATTCTGGATAGGCCTACACCAACTCCTGACAAGTGTATGTATTGGGCAGGAGAATATTATAAAGGAATAGCTTGTGATAAAAATAATAATATAAGTACTCCTGTAGTTCAGATGGACAGAAATAAACTCATGCATTTGACAAAGATTACTGTGCCAGATACTTTGACTAAAAACGCTATTGGCAAAGTCTGGTATTCAAACATCAAAGGACACCATGAATTCTTCAGCGATAGCGGGATGCATCCTGTTGACACAGCTAAAAGATTAAGACCGCTTACAGCTTATATATTGTTCAAATACACCTCATATCATCGATATCAATTAACAAGACTGGTTTGGGGAATCTCCATCATTTCGGTTATTGTACTATTAGTTGTATTAATTAGGAAAGAAGTAAAGAAGAAATCATTGACTGCGGTTTAAGTAACTATAACTTCCTGCCAGGGAAATACAAATCCCTCAGCGCATCTTCCACATGGGTAAACTTAAATTTAAAGCCTGAATCCAGTATCTTTTGTGCAGATGTATTCGAACTCATGAGCACGGCGTCAACCCGTTCGCCCATTAAAAGTTCAATTGCTTTTTTGGGTGTTTTGATGGGCCAAAACGGCCGATGGAGCTGTTTAGCCAAGGCTTTAGTCAATGTGGCATTAGTTACCGGAAAAGGGGCACAGGCATTATAGCTACCCGCTGTATTTATGTTTTCTAAAGTGTGTACATACATTTCGGCCATATCATCAATGTGCAGCCAGGGCACCCATTGTTTTCCTGTTCCGAGTGCAGAACCGGCAAATAATTTTACTGGTAGAGCCATTTGAGGCAATGCGCCACCCCTTGTACTGAGTACAATACCTGTGCGTAATTTCACTACCCTTAAGCTCAGCCGCTTGCCTTCATCAACAGCTTGTTCCCAAAGTTTGCAGCACTCGGCTAAAAAACCATAGCCATTTTCGCTTTCTTCCGTTAATATTTCATCGCCACAATCACCGTAATAGCCTACCGCTGAGGCAGAAATAATGGTTTTTACCTGATGGTCCGAAATCGAGCTCAATGTTTTATACAGCAGCTGAGTAGACTTTACCCGACTGTCAATAATCTCCTCCTTACGTTCTTCAGTCCACTTTTTATCCGCTACCGCTTCACCGGCAAGGTGTATAATGGCACATACCCCTTCAAAAGCTTTTGGGTCAATCTGCTGTTGTTCAACATTCCATACATAACTATTTGGGTCGTTACTTTTCTTTCTGGAAAGGGTATTGATTTTATATCCCCTGGGCTTTAAATGTTTTTGAAGCGCATTGCCTACTAAACCTGTTGCACCGGTAATCAGAATCTTTTTAGCCATGTTTTTAAAACACTAAAGATACAAAAGGGTTTGAGGCCTGTGGTTTAATTAAAGGCCAGTAATAACTTTATTTTTAGGTGCTTTTACCGAATAGCTTAATTTAATGGTTTTGGTTTCGTTGGGTGCTATTTTTAACTGCCATAAAAGCATCCCGTTTTCTTTGTTAACTTCTGCACCACTGCTTTCCAGCAGTTCTACTTCAATATCACTTTCCGTTGATAAAGGATATTGATCTTTTAAGGATAAATCTATGCTTTCTTTTTTGGTGTTTCGGATTTTGATTAAATAAGAGAAAACTGCTTTTTATTGGTCCCGATAAATTTAGTACTGCTAAAATCCTGTTGTTTCTCTTTGGTAATGATAATTTTTTTGTCTTTGCCCATACTTAAACTAAGGGTATCCTGTATGTTTGCGGGGTTGATATAAGATTTTCCGGTATAAGTGCCTTCGAAAATAATATTGGCATTTCCAGGCTGAAGGTTAAAATTTTCCCAATTAATTACCTCTGCTAACAGGTAAGCGTCGGTACTTAACTTAGGTGCCGCATAATATTTATAGGTTGCAGGAACTTCATACTCTTTAAAAGCTACGGTATGAGGCTTGTTATCGCTATTTACATCATACGGGATAGAAATATCGAAAGTTACCCCCAGTTGAGATTCATTTACTGAAGTGTAATTATTTACGGTAGAAACGGATCCTGTTATCGCTTCTTTTTTAGCTTTTGCATAACCAACAACAACTACTTCACTAAGGCTTTTGTCTTCATTTATACTTGGAGAAGCCATTCCCCTGATTCTGATCTGCTGCGGTTGATAAGTAGATACAAACCAAGGGTTTAAAGTGGGGGCTGTAATATTGTAATTTGGATTGCCGGTAGATAGCGAAAGCTTTACTTTTTTCCAGTCGAGGCCGGTGTTTTGGGTAATGGCCGCCTTATAAACTATTGCCAAAGGATTAGCGGTGCTTATGGCCTTAATATCGTAACTAGCCTGCCAGTTTGCATTAGGGGTAACATAGGAAAGCTGATAACTGCTTTCCATATTTTCTTTAGCCATGAGTTGAAGCACCAGTTGTCCCAGCTGTTGGTTGGGGTTATTGCGCCATTCAGTAAGCTGTTGCTGTAAGGCATTGAGTCTCTGATTTTGCTTATCTTCGATTAAGGTAAGGCTAGCAATGGCATTTCTTACTTCAGCATTTTTTGTTCGGTAATAATCAGCCAGTTTGATCAGTTCGGCAACATTGGTTCCGCTGCTTGTTCCTCCCGATTTTCGGTTCTCATCCAGTAAAACTAAGGTTTGTTCTTCAATGGTTTTGGCATTCCTGGTTTTAGTTAATTCTGCAGTAGCAATCTTAATACTGTCAGTTAATTTCTTAATTTCCGGGTTTGCTGCATCTGTATTGAGAAAGTCTTTATTAAATTGAACAGCTAAAATGGTAACTCCCGGAGAAACACTTACCTGAATAGAGTTTTCATTTACGCGGCCTGAGATGTTGTTGATTACTACCTCTGAGGTTCCTGCCGGCAAACTAACAATCCCTTTGTGTACAAGTTGTGCACCATTGTTATACACGGTTACACTTTCTAAACCTGCTTTGCTTTTAATTTGCTGTTGCCCCAATGCCGTTAGCGGGAGGAGTAGCGCGATCAATATTTGTTTCATTTTCATTTTTTTTGGGGGGATTGAAATCAATGTTGAAGGGAAGATGCCCTGATTTTTGATTTTCCATAAAATGAACAATTCTTTTTGTTGCCTATTTGTAAAGAAAGGTGTATCTTTTTGATGCAAAGGAAAAATAAGATATTTTTGTTATTGCGTTCTTAGCACTTTTTTAAGATAGATGTCAAAAAAAATACTAGTCTGGTTTAGAAATGATCTGCGCTTGCACGACAATGAAATGTTGGTGGAGGCTATTGCTAAATCCGATGCCGTTTTACCAGTTTATATCCTTGATACCCGCCTCTTCGATAAAACTAAATACGATACACAAAAAACGGGGAGCATCAGGGCTCAATTCATCATTGAAAGTGTTGAATCACTACGCAATTCTTTAAAACAAATTGGAGGAAATTTGCTGATTGCCAAAGGGCAGCCAGAAGAAATTATCCCTCAATTGGTTCAGGAGTATGAAATTACAGAGGTTTACCATCACCGTGAGGTAGCCATGGAAGAAACGCACATTTCTACTCTGGTAGAAAATGCCCTATGGAAATTGCGGGTAAACCTGAAACATTTCATCGGTCATACTTTATATAATAAGGAAGATTTACCATTTCCCATTAAAGATATTCCTGATGCATTTAATCAGTTTAAGAAAAAGATTGAACGCGACTCCATTATCAAACCCTGCTTTGCAGCCCCAGATCGGATAAATGTTGCTGAGGTAATAGATTGGGGAAATATTTTCTCACTTGAGGATGTAAACCTCGAACCTCAACCCAGAGACCAACGTTCGGATTTTGAATTTATAGGTGGTGAGCAGGAAGGTATCCAACACTTACATAAGGTAATCAATACCATGCAGCAGGCGGCAACTTCAAAGAACCTGATATTAGCCTCCAAACTATCTGCCTGGCTGGCGATGGGATCCCTTTCCCCTCGAAAAGTATACTGGGAAATCAAAAAGATGGAGAGTGTACCCAATGCCAAAGCCATGTTTAATCATGTGCTTTTAGGCCTGCTTTGGAGAGATTATTTTCGTTTCATGTTTAAAAAGTACGGCAATATTTTCTTTAAGCCCAATGGTTTTGGAAGTCAGGGATTGGTTGATCAGGATAATCAGCAAGAAAATTTCGATAAATGGAGAACCGGGCAAACCGGATTTGCAGTGGTAGATGCCGTGATGAATGAACTGAATCAAACTGGTTATATTTCCAATATTGCCAGACAAACTGCAGCGTTATATTTAATTAATAATCTGGAGGTAAGCTGGGTATATGGTGCAGCTTATTTTGAAGAGAGATTAGTTGATTATAATCCGGCAAGTAACTGGGGTAACTGGGCCAATATTGCGGGTGTTGGTAATGATCAAAAATCAAAAAGTGTTTTTGATCTCGATAAAAATATTAAAAACCTCGATCCAAAGGGAAATTACGCCATTACTTGGGCATCATAATTGCAATGAACAATTCGTGGATTTTATCTCGATTAATATTTTAAATTATAACATTTAATCGATTTAGAGTTGCTGTAGGTTTTAAATGATCTGCTATGTATTCTATGATATTATCACACTATTTTTTTTCCAAATGAATTAATCGTTTAGAATAAATACAAATTCTATTTTTAATCAAGATTTTTGCCTTTTTTTACAAGGTAAAAAGCTAATTTTGTAATGCTTATAGTAAAAAGTTAATAATGGATAAATTATCTTATCTCAATGGCGCAAACGCCGAATATATAGAGTCTTTATATCAGTCGTATCAACAAGATCCTGAGTCAGTAGAATTTGGCTGGCAAAAATTTTTTGAAGGTTTTGATTTTGGAAGAGGGTCAGAGGCGCCAGCTGTTAGTGCGGCAACTCCCGAACAATTTTTAAAAGAGGTTAATGTACTTAACCTGATTGATGGCTACAGAAGTCGTGGTCACTTATTTACACACACTAACCCGGTAAGGGAAAGACGTAAACATTTACCAACTTTAGATTTAGCTAATTTTGGTTTATCTGAGGCTGATTTAGAAACGGTTTTTAACTCAGGAGTTGAACTTGGCATCGGAGCAGCTAAGCTTAAAGATATTTTAGCAGTTTTAAAGCAAACTTATGCTGGCTCTATCGGAGCGGAGTTTAAGTTTTTACGTACCCCAGAAGTGTTGAACTGGATTCAGCAAAAAATGGAGAGTACCAGGAATACGCCTAACTTTTCTATCGACGAGAAGAAACGAATCCTTAAAAAATTAAACGAAGCGGTTAGCTTTGAGAATTTCTTAGGCACAAAATTTTTAGGCCAGAAACGCTTCTCTTTAGAAGGAGCAGAGGCCTTAATTCCTGCTTTAGATTCTGTAATTGAAAAAGGAGCAGATTTAGGAATTGAAGAATTTGTAATTGGTATGGCTCACCGCGGAAGATTAAACGTGTTGGCCAATATCATGCAAAAAACATACAAAGATATTTTTGCTGAGTTTGAAGGTAAAAGCTATAGCGCTGATACCCCTTATGGAGGCGACGTAAAATATCACTTAGGTTATTCTACCGATGTAACCACTAATTCAGGTAAAAACGTTCACCTGAGTTTATGCCCTAACCCATCGCACTTAGAAACTGTTGATGGTGTTGTAGAAGGAATGAGCCGCTCTAAGATCGATTTCAAATATGCTGGTGATAATAGCCGCCTGGCACCGATCTTAATTCATGGTGATGCTTCTGTTGCGGGCCAGGGTATCGTTTATGAAGTAATTCAGATGGCCGGCCTTGAAGGTTATAAAACTGGTGGAACTATCCACCTGGTGATCAATAACCAGGTAGGTTTTACAACTAATTATAAAGATGCACGTACCAGTACTTACTGTACAGATATTGCCAAAGTAACGCTATCGCCAGTATTCCATGTAAACGGAGATGATCCTGAAGCATTGGTTTATGCGATCAACTTAGCAATGGAATACCGTCAGAAATATAAAAATGATGTTTTTATTGACATTCTATGTTACCGTCGTTTTGGCCACAATGAATCTGATGAACCTAAATTCACACAGCCTTTATTGTACAAAACCATTGAGAAACATCCTAACCCAAGAGAAATCTATGTTAAACAGTTAACAGAAGAAGGTAAACTGGAAGCAGGATTAGCAAAAGAAATGGAAAAAGAATTCCGTGGTATTTTGCAGGAACGGTTAAATGAAGCTAAAGAATTTGTGGCTACTAATGCTGAAATTAAATTCGGTGGAGCATGGGCAGATTTGCGTATGGCTACTCCTAAAGATTTTGAAACTTCACCTGTTACGGCGGTAAAAAAATCGACTTTGCTAGAGATTGGTAAACGCATTACCACGTTACCATCTAACAAAAAGTTCTTCAAGAAAATTGAGAAATTATTTGATGAACGTCGTAAAATGGTTAACGAGACACAGGTGTTCGATTGGGCAATGGGCGAGCAGTTGGCTTATGGTACTTTATTATCAGAAGGTAAACGTGTACGTTTAAGTGGTCAGGATGTGGAGCGAGGTACTTTCTCTCACCGTCATGCCGTTTTAACCTTAGAAGATAGTGAGGAAGAATATGTTCCTTTAGCTACCATTTCTGATCAGCAGGCACCTTTCGATATTTATAATTCGCACTTATCAGAATATGGTGTGTTAGGTTTTGAATATGGATATGCAATGGCCAACCCGAATGCTTTAACCATTTGGGAAGCACAATTCGGTGATTTCTTTAACGGGGCACAAATTGTGGTGGATCAGTACATTGCGAGTGCAGAAACCAAATGGCAACGTGAAAACGGTTTGGTAATGTTATTACCTCATGGTTATGAAGGTCAGGGACCTGAGCACTCATCAGCACGTATTGAGCGCTTTATGGAGCTTTGTGCTGATTATAATATGCAGGTAGTAAATGCAACTACTCCGGCCAACTTCTTCCACGTATTGCGCCGTCAGTTTAAACGCGATTTCCGTAAACCTTTAGTCGTGTTCTCTCCTAAAAGTTTATTGCGTCATCCGGCTTGTGTTTCTAAATTAGAAGAATTTACTGAAGGAGGCTTTAAAGAAGTAATTGATGATGTGAATGTAAAAGTTGCTGATGTAACCAGGATACTTTTCTGTTCAGGTAAGATTTACTATGAGCTATTAGAGAAACAAAAAGCTGATCAATTGAAACATGTTGCAATTGTCCGTGTAGAGCAGTTGTATCCAACTCCGATTGACCAAATGGAGGCGATTCAAAAGAAATATAAAAATGCTACAGAGGTTTTCTGGGTACAGGAAGAACCAGAAAATATGGGTGCATGGCCATATTTATTCCGCAAGTTGTACAAAACAGCCTTAAAAGGTATTGATGTAATTTCCAGAAAAGAAAGCAGCAGTACAGCAACAGGTTTTGCAAAACAACATGCTAACCAGCAAGCGTATATTTTAGCTAAAGCTTTAGAAATTCCGGTAACAGAGGATGTAAAGGATATCGCTAAAAAAGCAACAAAAAAATTGGTTCAAATAGATTAAATCGAGGTTAAAGTAGCAAGATTTAAAAGGATAAACCGAATTAAGTCTTGCTGCGGTATGCCTTTAACATAAAATACATAACGTTACAAATATGAGTTTAGAAATAAAAGTTCCTGCGGTTGGAGAATCTATAACCGAAGTTGTTTTATCGCGTTGGATTAAAAACGATGGCGATGTTGTTGAAATGGATGAAGTTATTGCTGAATTAGAATCGGATAAAGCTACATTTGAATTAACTGCAGAACAAGCTGGAACTTTAAAAACCATTGCCGCCGAAGGTGATACATTGCCGATTGGTGCAGTTGTTTGTAAAATCGAAGATGGTGGCGCTGCTCCTGCAAAAGCAGAGGCTCCAAAAGCTGAAGAAAAGGCAGCGGTTGCTGAAGATAAAACTGCAGCCCCTGTTGCAGAAAGATCTGGCGAAAGCTATGCTACTGGTACACCTTCTCCGGCTGCTGGTAAAATTTTAGCAGAAAAAGGTGTTGATGCCGGTACTGTAAAAGGTACAGGTGTTGATGGCCGTATCACGAAAGAGGATGCTCTAAAAGCTGAGGCTGGTAAAAAAGCGGAAGCACCTAAAGCTGCTGCTGCTCCTGCTGCGGTTGCTGCTCCTGCAGGAAGCCGTACAGAGCGTCGTGAGAAAATGTCGCCACTTCGCAAAACCGTAGCGAAACGTTTAGTTGCTGTTAAAAATGAAACCGCTATGTTAACTACATTTAACGAAGTTAACATGAAGCCAATCATGGATTTGAGAGCTAAATACAAAGATTCTTTTAAAGAAAAACACGGTGTAGGTTTAGGATTCATGAGTTTCTTTACTAAAGCCGTAACAGAAGCTTTAAAAGATTTCCCTGCAGTTAATGCACGTATTGAAGGTGAAGAATTGGTTTACAACAACTTTGCTGATGTTTCTATTGCGGTTTCTGCGCCAAAAGGTTTGGTTGTTCCGGTAATCCGCAATGCTGAAAGCATGTCTTTGGCTGAGATTGAAAAATCTGTTTTGGCATTGGCTTTAAAAGCACGCGATGGAAAATTAACCATCGAAGAAATGACAGGTGGAACCTTTACCATTACCAATGGTGGTGTATTTGGTTCAATGATGTCTACACCGATCATCAATGCGCCCCAATCTGCGATTTTAGGTATGCACAACATCGTAGAACGCCCAATCGCTGAAAAAGGTGAAGTGGTAATCCGCCCGATGATGTATGTAGCTTTATCTTACGATCACAGAATTATCGACGGACGTGAATCTGTTGGATTCCTGGTTCGTGTGAAACAATTATTAGAAGATCCGGCTAGATTATTATTAGGCGTTTAGTCTTTCACTAGCTTAAACATACCAAAGCCTCGACGCGTAGTCGGGGCTTTTTGTTTTTTAGTATAGTGTGATTTGCTTTCGGCTTTTAGCTTACTCGGAACTACAGACTTTTAGACTCATGACTAAATAAATCTATCTTTGCCCGATGAAATTAACGTTCAGTTACAAGTTTTTAATCCTTTTTCTGGTTATCCTTATTGCCGAAATACTCATTGGTAAATACCTGCACGACCCCTTTATTCGTCCGTTCGGAGGTGACGTATTGGTCGTTATACTCATTTATGCTTTCCTTCGTACCTTTCTGTTAACCAATAATAAAAAACTCGCATCAGGTGTATTCGTCTTTGCCTGTATCATTGAGTTTTTACAGGCCCTTCATTATGTTACCTGGTTTGGTTTAGAAGATAATAAATTGATGAGCATCGTGATGGGAACCTCGTTCAGTTATTACGATTTGTTGGCCTATTTTGGAGGCTACCTCATTTGCTTGATGCTAAAGGATTAAATAGGTAAAGCAAGTTCGGTGCTTATCGCCACCAGCTGTCCGTCTTTCCGCTATATCTTTTTGGAATTTTTTGGCAGAAGAAGCACATTTTTATCCCAAAAAGGATGCCGCTGCAATACGGTTTATTAACACCAGGTTGTGCTACTCAATCCGTAAAAGTGCTTCGTATGGATCTCCTTCCAGATTTAGTAACTTGGCAAAGGCGGGCTCTGTTTTGTAGCCTGATGCTTTAAGCTTTATAATTTCCTGTTTAAAATCTTCACCTTTTTCCTGCAGTATTTTATGTTCCATCAGCATATGCCGATAGGCATTTTGCATAATAGTAGGGATGCGCTGCCCAAAAATCTCTACCTCGAAACCTCCAATAATAAAACTGGCTTTGATAGATTTGAATGAGTCATTTCTGGAAATGGAAAATGCTTTTTCTGCACCGAAGAAATTACTCAGATCGTTTGTAAAGGCAAGCTCATCCTTCATCTCACAAATGATGTCTAAATCACTGGTTGTAATGTCAATTTCAATTGGGATGGTTCCAACCAAAATTGGTGCATAACTATGCAATTTTTCAAGCACCTTGTTGCTTTTCAAAATGTGATAAGCCTTTTGCTGTTTATTGTTCCCATTCCGCAGATAAGCTATATCAAGAAAATTAATCATGGTTTAAAAAAAATACTGGTGGTTTGGCCGGGTCTTAATTTTTATTTTCAGCATCATTATGTGTGTTTTGCCCTTACAGGTTAATGCTGTTAAAATAACAAAGCCCAATTCTTTTGGGAATGGGCTTTGTTAAAAATGCTGTTCTGAAGGGGTAGCAGGAGCTACTGTAAAATGAATTCAGCAATACGATTCTTCATTTAATCCTCAACAATCTCGCTGTTAATGCTCACATCGTCCTTTACGTCCTCTTTAAAGTAGTTTTTCTGGAAAATCAGTATAAGTACTACCCCTACAGAAATGGCCGCATCTGCGAGGTTAAAAACAGGTCTGAAGAAAATGAATTCTTCGCCTCCCCAAATGGGAAACCAGCTTGGGAAATGGCCTTGTGCAATAGGAAAGTAGAACATATCTACTACTCTGCCATGAAACCAGTTCTCGTAACCATATATCTTACCGTAGAAAACAGAATCAATAATGTTCCCTAAAGCCCCTGAAAAGATCAAGGCCGCGTTCAGGATTAACCCTCTGTGGTATTTATGCTTAATGAGATAATGTAGGCCATAGCCAATTCCACCAACCGCTGCAATTCTAAAAAGAGAAAGTGCAAGCTTACCGAATTCACCGCCAAACTCCATACCAAAAGCCATCCCGTTATTTTCGGTAAAATGGATAATGGCCCACTTGCCAAGAATATTAAATTCCTGACCCAGATACATATGGGTTTTCACCCAGGTTTTTACCAGCTGATCGGCCAGCAAAACCAAAAAGATTAGAATTAAAGGTTTCGTATAGCCTTTCATTAACCTTGCTTTAATTTAGCTTCCATACTTAGTGTAGCATGCGGCACCGCACGTAAACGTTCTTTCTGAATCAATTTACCGGTTTCGCGACAAATACCATAAGTTTTGTTCTCAATACGAACCAAAGCGTTCTCTAAGTTGTCGATAAATTTTCTTTGACGCGCAGCCAACTGGTTGATCTGCTCTTTTTCCATTGTTGCAGAACCATCTTCCAAAGTTTTGTAAGCACCAGAAGTATCTTCAGTGCCATTTGCATTTGGATTGCTCAAAGAGGCAGTTAAAGAGTTTAACTCTTCTTTTGCCATACGTAATTTATCTAGGATTAAATCTTTAAATTCTTGTAGTTCACTGTCTGAGTAGCGTGTTTTGTTGCT
This sequence comes from Pedobacter sp., assembly GCF_965279535.1. Lineage (NCBI taxonomy): Bacteria > Pseudomonadati > Bacteroidota > Sphingobacteriia > Sphingobacteriales > Sphingobacteriaceae > Pedobacter > Pedobacter sp. Next base: position 2,342,049 of record NZ_OZ257244.1, on the reverse strand, counting down.
GTTTTCCATGTTACTTATCTAATTTTCTAATTTATGGATTTATATTTTATTTACTAAAATGCTTAACTCAACATCATCGATCACGATTTTGTTTGCATTATTTACAGCATCTGTTAATTCAAATTCATCAGCTAATATTTCAGCGCAAATGTAAGCTTTGTTTTTAGCCACTGCATCCGCCACCAAGTTATCATTTTGTAAGGTAACTTTTATCCTATCTGTCACCTCAAAGTTCAATTCTTTACGTAAATTCTGAATTCTGTTCACCAATTCACGGGAAATTCCTTCTTGCTTTAGCTCTTCTGTAATGGTTACATCCAGCGCAACGGTTAAGCTTCCTAAATTGGTGACCTGCCATCCCGGAATATCTTCGGCGAAAACTTCAACATCATCGTTTAAATCAACAGCATGTTGTTGTCCTTCACTTCCGAAAACATTAATGTAGCCATCCATCTCTAAACGTTGGATGTCATCCTGTGTTGCATTTTCTAAAGCCGCTTTCACAATGCTCATATCCTTACCAACTTTCTTGCCAAGTGATTTAAAATTAGGTTTTAATTTCTTCTTCACTATACCATGTGTATCGGTAATGAACTCAATATGTTTAACATTGGTTTCAGAAAGGATATAGTCGGCAACTTTAGCAATTTTTTGTTCGAAATCGCCATTTAACGATGGGATTAAGATTTTTTCCAAAGGCTGACGTACGTTAATACCCGATTTCTTTCTCAATGATAATACCATCGAAGAAATATCCTGGGCATAGAGCATTCTTTCATTCAAAGCATTGTCAATCAGATTGGTGTCTGCTTCTTTCCATAAGGTTAAGTGCACAGATTGTTCAGCATGTTTATCCGTAACCGTTAAGTTTTTGTATAACCAATCGGCAAAGAATGGAGCAACAGGGCTCATTAACTGTGCAAGTGTTTCCAGACAAGTATAAAGTGTTTCATAAGCGGCACGTTTATCCTCAGTCATTTCACCTTTCCAGAAACGGCGGCGACTTAAACGGATATACCAGTTACTTAAATGCTCATCAACAAACGTTTGGATAGCCCTTGCAGCTTTAGTAGGTTCGTAAGCATTGTAACTTTCATCTACCTCATTGATTAGATTTTGTAATAAAGATAAAATCCAACGATCCAGTTCTGTTCTGTCTGCAACTTTACTTAAATTATTCTTATCGATTTCGAATTTATCGATATTCGCATATAATGCAAAGAATGCATAAGTATTATAAAGCGTTCCGAAGAACTTACGGCGTACTTCATCTAATCCTTCAATACTGAATTTAAGATTATCCCATGGCGATGCATTGCTAATCATGTACCATCGGGTGGCATCAGCACTATAAGTTTCAATGGTAGCAAAAGGATCTACAGCATTGCCTAAGCGTTTAGACATTTTATTACCGTTTTTATCCAATACCAATCCGTTTGAAACTACATTTTTAAATGCTACTCCCGGATTGCCAACTTTTGCATTTACTGCTTTAATCTCATCACTAGCTTCGCTTAACATTACAGCAATAGCATGCAAGGTAAAGAACCAACCACGGGTTTGATCCACACCTTCGGCAATAAAATCTGCCGCGTAGGCATTTTCAAAGGCCTCCTGGTTTTCGAAAGGGAAGTGCCATTGCGCATAAGGCATTGCACCACTATCAAACCATACATCTATCAGATCAGTTTCACGGGTCATTTTCTCGCCTTTTGATGAAGTTAAGATTACATCATCCACGTAAGGGCGGTGCATGTCTTTAAGTTCGAATCCTTCAGGCATAAAACCAGCTGCTACTGACTTGGCAATCTCTGCATTCAATTCAGCAACTGAGCCGATACACTTCTCTTCAGCACCATCGGCGGTACGCCAGATTGGTAACGGTGTTCCCCAATAACGTGAACGGGAAAGGTTCCAGTCTACTAAATTTTCCAACCAGTTACCAAAACGACCGGTTCCGGTGGCATCAGGTTTCCAGTTGATGGTTTTGTTTAGTTCCACCATTTTATCCTTAACTGCAGTGGTTTTGATGAACCAACTGTCTAAAGGATAGTATAATACAGGCTTGTCCGTTCTCCAGCAGTGCGGATAAGTATGGACGTATTTCTCTACCTTAAAAGCCTTGTTTTCCTCTTTTAACTGAATAGCCAGTTCAACATCTACAGATTTCTCTGGTGCTTCGCCGTCTTTATAATATTCGTTTTTAACGTACTTGCCTCCATAATTGCCACCTAAAGCAGCAATAAATTTACCCTGCAAATCAACCAAAGGAACGGCATTGCCTTTCTCATCCAAAACCAACATTGGTGGTACTTCAGGGGTAGCTAATTTCGCCACCCTCGCATCATCTGCACCAAAGGTAGGGGCAGTGTGAACAATACCTGTACCATCTTCAGTCGTTACAAAATCTCCGGAAATTACTCTAAAAGCATTTTCAGGATTTTGGTAAGGAAGGGCATAAGGTAATAGTTGTTCGTATCTGATGCCAACTAAATCGGCTCCGGTAAGTTCAGCTAAAACGGTATATGGAATTTTTTTATCTTCAGCTTTATAGTTGCTAAAATCTTCAGTATTTTCAGATAAAAAGTATTTTCCTGCAAATTGCTTAGATACAAGTGCTTTTGCCAACACCACCTGGATGGGTTCGAATGTGTATTGATTAAAAGTTTTAACCAAAACGTAATCAATTTTCGGACCTACCGTTAAGGCTGTGTTACTTGGTAATGTCCAGGGGGTGGTAGTCCATGCTAAGAAATGAACCGTTCCAAATGCTTTTAATGCTTTGGGTAAAGTCTCATTAATGGCTTTAAACTGTGCTACAATGGTGGTGTCACTTACATCCTTATAAGTTCCCGGCTGGTTTAACTCGTGTGAGCTTAGTCCGGTTCCGGCAGCAGGGGAGTAAGGTTGAACAGTATAGCCCTTGTAAAGGAAGCCTTTATTATATAATTGTTTTAAGATCCACCAAAGGGTCTCAATATAATCGTTTTCGTAAGTGATGTATGGATTTTCAAGATCAACCCAGTAACCCATTTTTTCGGTTAGGTCGTTCCAAACATCTGTATATTTCATTACCTCAGTACGGCAGGCTGCATTGTAATCATCAACGCTAATTTTTTTGCCGATATCTTCCTTGGTAATGCCTAATTTTTTCTCTACAGCCAATTCTATCGGCAAGCCATGAGTATCCCAGCCACCTTTACGTTTAACCTGATAGCCTTTTAAGGTTTTGTAGCGGCAAAAAATATCTTTAATAGCACGGGCCATTACATGGTGAATACCAGGCATACCGTTAGCCGATGGCGGACCCTCGTAAAAGGTAAACGGATTAGATTTTGGACGTGAAGAAATGCTCTTCTCAAAGATGTTTTCTGCTTTCCAAAAATCGAGTATTTCTTGCCCTATTTTGGCAAGTTCCAATTGTTTAAATTCCCTATACATCAATAAAGTACCTTCAAAAAAATTAAGGTTGCAAAGTTAACGTTTTTCGCCCAATTTTAGTAGTTTAGATGTAAATACTTTGCGGTGAAATTATTTAATATAGGCCTTTCTTTGATGATAATAGCAGTAATTGCCTTGCCTGTTATTGCAGTTATTAATCCAGCCAACAGAAATTTTGTGTTGTATGGCTTTTATTTATGTGGATTGTTAGAACTTATTGGGCTCATTTTTGTTTTGATTCATATTGTCAACTTAAAAAAGAGAAACCCATGATTAAGCTCCTTAAATTACAAAAAGCAGTTTTTGTTATCCTTGCGGGGATCATTTCTTTTGTTGCTTATCGTGTGCTATATGCCTACGAAATTAAATGGAGCATCTATTTAGAGATGTTGGCCGGTGTATTGCTAATTGTAGGCGCCTGTTGGTTTCTATATCCTATTCTGTTTGCCAAAAAAGATGATGATGGTAATGTTGAAATCATTACCGATCCAACTGTAGAAGTGCCGGTAGATGAGGAGGGTAAGGCAGAGGCTTGAAAACGCAGGTAATTGTATTAGCTGAGTAAAAAAGATACTTAAAATAAAAGCACTGATTTTGTTAGAGTCAGTGCTTCTATGATTGTATAGCTTTTTGTTTTAATGATCAAATTCTGCTGCATTTCTTGCAGATTCTTCATCAGAAATCTGCTTCCTTACCTTTTTCTTGTCTAGCCACAATACCAATGCAGGTAATAGCGTAAGGTTAAATATCAGGGCTACAAAAAGTGTGATCGACAAGAGTAAGCCCAATACTACAGTGCCACCAAAAGTAGAAGCAGTAAAGATGCCAAAACCAAAAAACAAGATTAGGGCAATATGCGTCATACTTACCCCTGTTTCTGTAATTGTATCTGTAATAACCTTTGGAATTGTGAAATTTGTAAGGTTAAGTTCCTGCTGATACCGGGTTAAGAAGTATATGGTTTGATCTGAAGCTAAACCAAATGCGATTGTAAAAATCAATATTGTTGAAGGTTTTAAAGAAATTCCGAAATATCCCATAATTCCTGCTGTGATAATTAGCGGAACAATATTGGGAAGTAAGGAGATGAACATAATTCCGATGCTCTTAAACTGCGCCAGTCTTAACAAAGAGATTAGTACAATGGCTAATGCAATACTTTCCACCAAGTGCTTCAACATATAATCCGTTCCCTTGGAAAAAATAATACTAGAGCCAGTAAGTTCTACATTGAACTTAGCAGGAGGTAGAATGCTATCAATGCGGGGTTTCAACTCAGCCATGATCGCATCCAATCGCTTAGATCCTACATCGGCCATTTGAAAACTAATCCTTGTACTTTGATTATCTTTACTGATAAAATTGGTTAACAGACTGGCATTCCCTTTTCCACCATTAGCAATATAGGCCAGAATAAAATTCTTTTCCAGATTGTCTGGCAAACGGAAAAATGTAGTATCATTATTGTAAAAGGCTTGAGTTGCATATTTAAGGCCCATGTTTACAGAAATAGGTCTTGAAAACTCAGGATAAGAAGCGATCATTTTTTCCATTTTTTCAATCCGCTTTAAATTGGTAAGGTTGAAAACACCATTCTTTTTCCTGGTATCTACACTTACCTCCAATGGAAGGATTCCTTCAAAGTTCTTCTCGAAGAATTTTAAGTCTGTCAGTATTTCGGAATTTTTGGGTAGATCGTCAACTACATAGCCATTTACATTGATTCTTAAAACACCAATAAAGGCGATAATGGAAATTACGACTGTACTGATGTAAATCAAACTGCTTTTTTGCTGAACCAAGTGATCTGTTTTCACTAAAAGTTTATGCAGGAAACCCTCTTCAACATGCGTTTGTGCTTTTATTTTGGGGGTTGGTAAATAACTGAAAATAATAGGAACTAAGCATAAGCACATTAACCACGTAACCATTACATTAATTGAAGCTACACTACCAAACTGCATCAATAATTCGCTTCCAGTAAAGTAAAGTACAGCAAAGCCGATAGCTGCTGTGATATTGGCAATAAGGGTTGTAACAGCAATCCGTTCGATGGTTACACTTAATGCCCGCTGCTTATCGCCATCTTTCCGTAATTCATTTTGATATTTATTCAATAACAAAATGCTGTTCGGAATACCAATTATTACAATGAGGGGTGGTATCAATCCAGTCAAAATGGTTAGCTCAAAGCCAAATAATACCAGTGTGCCTATGCTCCAGATTACGCCCATGATTACAACCAGAATCGGAAAAAATACTGCGTAAAATTTTCGGAAGAAAAACAATAGAATTAAAGCAGATACTAATATAGATAGGCCTAAAAACAATACAAACTCGTTGCTTACCAATTTACTTACCGCAGTACGGATATAAGGCAGGCCAGAAATGTGAACTTTAATTTGACTTGCTTTTTCAAATGCTTTAGCCTTATTTTCTATTTCTTTTAATATCGGATTTCTTGCTGCTGTATTGAGAATTTTAGTATCAAATGTAATAGCCATTAATGTGGCATTTTGCTTGTTAAATACCAATCCTTCGAAAAATGGGGTGTTATATAAAGCGTTTTTAATGGAATCCATTTGTGCATCAGAAGATATTTTTTCTCCTGGTATAGGTTTCAGTACAAATTTCTGGTTAACCGTATCTTTATCCAGCTGAAAAATCCTTCCTGTTGAAAGTACCTGCTTAATGCCTTTTAATTTCTGGATATCATTAGAAAGCTGAACCCACTGGTTATAGGTTTCTTTCTTAAAAATATCCGAAGATTGGATCCCGATAACCATGATGCTTCCATCTTCGCCAAACTGTTTTTTGAAGGCATTATATTTAATAAATGCGCTATCAGTTACGGGTAAAATTTTACTTCCTGCATAAGAGAGCTTTACGTTTTTGGCTTGATACGCCATGAAAACGGTACCCAATAAAAAAAATACGATGATTGCAATTCGATTCTGAAGAATAAATCTTGATAGCTTTACCCACATGTGCCACTTAGTTTTAATAATAATTTTGAGGGCAAAACTAATCTAATTTGAGTATGATGATTACTTTTTGCACATTTTAATTTGCACAAATAACATACTTTTGAAAAAATTGTTTGATACTGATGCTTCATAAGGTTAGAGGGATTGTTTTAAAAACTACGAATTACAGTGAAAGCAGTGTAGTTGTTCAGGTATTTACCGACAAATTCGGAATGCAATCTTATATGATCAATGGTGTAAAGAAGCCTAAAGCCAAGATCAAAATGAATATGCTCCAGTCGCTTCATCTGCTAGATATGGTGGTTTACCATAAAGCCAATACGAGTATTCAACGTGTTTCCGAACTTCGACCTTCTCCAGTTTTTAAAAGCATCCCTTATGATGTAATTAAAAGCAGCATTGTAATTTTTTTAAATGAGGTGCTTTATAAAAGTATCAGGCAGCAGTCTGCTGATGACGGACTTTTTGATTTTATCTTCAATGCGATTGCCTGGTTTGATGAAAATAATGCAATAGATCCCAATTTTCACCTTTCATTTTTACTTAAACTCAGTCGATTTTTAGGTTTTTCTCCTAACAGCAATAGGAGGTCCGATCAAATTTACTTCGATTTGCAAGAAGGAGAGTTCGCCTCCAGAACACCTATCCATGCCCATTATCTTCAATTAGAAGATGCGCTATGCTTTATTGCTCTTCTTAATACACCGCTAGAAAAAATTTCTGAAATTAAATTGAGTAATAGTCAGCGCAGATTTCTTTTAGATAAGATATTGGTTTTCTATAACTTACACACGGCTTCATTCGGGGAAGTGCAGTCACATAAGATTCTGGAAACATTATTAGCTTAAAAAATTTCAAAAAAATCTTGCAGAACAATTTTATAGCGCTATATTTGCATTCCCAAACGGAAACGGAGGGTGAAAGTTTTTCGCGAAGAAAGACTAAATTATTGGAGGATTAGCTCAGCTGGTTCAGAGCACCTGCCTTACAAGCAGGGGGTCACTGGTTCGAACCCAGTATCCTCCACTATTTTACTTTATTGTAAAACCACAAATAAACCCTCGGAGGATTAGCTCAGCTGGTTCAGAGCACCTGCCTTACAAGCAGGGGGTCACTGGTTCGAACCCAGTATCCTCCACCCTAATGGACAACCTAGATAACTCTTCGGTTGTCCATTTTTTTTGCTCCACTAATTCCTTGTTAATCAGTGCAATATTATAGTTTAAATCATTCACCCTGGCGGTTCGAACTCTACCCTCATCATACATCAAATCTTCGGGATAACATGCACCAATTATCGCCCTACGCGTAATATTACTGCCATTTATATATTTGCGGAAAGCGAATTTAAGGTTCGAAAAGCACACAGTAAGGTCTGTCTCCAAATTTCTGCACGCCTCTATCAGGTCGGGAATTTGGGCTTCCAATCTGGTGATTTTCTCTTCTGATTCTTTTTTGATAATCGTAAAATCATTTACATCAAAAACACCTGACGCTACCAAATCCCTGGCATTAGCAACTTTGGTATTTAGTTCCCTGATCTGCCTTACGATATCCATTCTGCTGTCATGGTCGTCTTTATGTGCCAATTTATAGGCCTTTGTGATACATTCGATATAGAACTTGCTGTACAATGCCTGTGGGAATTTATCAGTCAGTTCCTGCTCTACAGTGTCATTAACTTCTTTTGCTTTATACCTGCTTGGACAGCCTTTAAAGCAGTGGTAATAGGTATAATGGCGGCTTCGTCCTTTAGAGGCACTTCCTGATAGCTATCGGCTGCAGATTGGACAGATCAAGAATCCCCTTAACTGCAATTGATCTATAGAGTCAACTTTCGTAGCCTCGGAAACCGGACTTACCTTGCGGGCATCCATCACTTCTTGTGCCCTGTAAAATAATCCTTCAGAGATTATGGGCGTGTGTATGCCATCTACTAGGCGTCTCTCTTCATCCTTGTATTTCGGAACAGTAACCTTACCGCAATAAACGGGATTACGTATAGCGATGTACAAATTATTTAAACCTCCCTTCAACCCTTTTAGCAGCGCTCTCCTATAGATTTCTTTGATGGTATAGTGACCACTAGCAATTTCTTCAAAGATCCACTTCATCGCAGAAGCGGAGGGTTCTACGGGTACAATATATTTTTTCCCGCTTTCATCGGTACAGTTTGCATAACCTAAAGGTGCAGCAGCAGCGCAACGGCCGGCTTTTCGCGCTGTACGCATCCCATTAATCACGTTGATGGAACGCCTGTCGTTTTCGACTTCTGGTGCTGCGAGGTAAAAGGCCAGCATCATCTTATTTTCAGGCACAGAAAGATCCAGGGGCTGTTCTATTGCCTGGGCTTCTACGCCTAGCTTTCTTAGGATATCAATCATGCTATAAGCATCACTAGTGTTGCGGCTAAATCTGTCCCATTTGGTGAAAAGCACCAGGTCAGATTTATATTTATTTCTTTTCAGATAAGCCAGCAGTTTGGTCCATACCGGACGTTTAAACGTTTTGGCAGAATGGTCCTCTAAAGTACCTGGCGAATGGTAATATTCTGGAGTGCACAGTATTTTCGTAAAACTTCCTCTTGGTTTCGCTGTGAATATCCCTTGGAAGCCTGTTCATCTGTACTCACTCTAATGTAAAGATCAGCAGACATGAATAATTTGGTTAGTATGCTGCTAATTTAATGAAAAAGAGGTGTTTAATCAATTTTAAACACCTCTTTTTAGTCCCTTACAAATCATCATCCTGTTCGGAATTATCCTCAATAAGCCCCTCTCCAATCATTTTGCGCACAAACCCTCTTGCTTCGGGTAAGATGTTGCTGCCGTCAGACATTTCCGGGCAATCAAATGCCCGTACATAAAGAATGGCATTCATTTCCTCGGTAAAGAGTTCCAATGCCACTCTGCCCAATCCAAATTTAGGGTAAGGCGAAAACATATTGGTAATTAAATACCAATCCTCTTTTTCATCATGTGCTTTAAAAGCAAAGTAATGGTTTGTTTTGATTTCAATGCCATTATCATAAAACCTTACGGTTAATTCACTGCGGTCTAAAACCACCTCCAGCAGTTTGCCCTTTGGCAACTCAACTGTTCTGGACACCTGGTCCTCTGTCAACTCTAATCTATTTTTATACATATACAGATAAAAATATTATACCGGCCTGCTTTTGTGAATGCCAAAATATTTTTTTTAGAAATATTTTACACCTGATCAAAACAGCGATTCAAAACTACACCTTGCTCCGTCGAAATCACCTTGGTACCCATATAGATTAATTTTCCTTTGAATAGCATTGCTATCAAGCTGCGCTTATTTTCTGTACTGGTTTTTTTATAAATACCATCCAGGGATAAGATTGCAGACTTGCTTTTTTGGAGGATATGGGATAGCTGCAGATCTAAATCAGGCATATTGTCTAACGTCTGCTTGTGTTGAGTTAGCAGCACATCTGCATCCACTTTGATTTCCTGATAGTCGGTTGGTTCAAGGTCACCACTTAACATCAGCTCTCTTGCTTTATGCAGCCGCTGTTTTAAACGTTCTATTTTTTGCTCGAGTTCAGTTCTTTTAGTGATGGTTACACCTTGCTGAATAGCGAGGCGCGTTTAAGAATTTTCTTGAATACAGGTTCGATTGCCGGGTTAATAATAAAGGTTTTTAGTAGAGCTACAAATGCGGTATTGACAGCTACAGCCTTGTACCTGCATCTACAGGATTTAAAGCCGTGGTAGTAGTAATAATAGGCTGATCGGCCTTTACTGGCACTACCTGACAATGCTGTTTGGCAATTTCCGCAGTAGAGGTATCCCCTTAATGGTAGCTGGTCAGGTACATAGATTTTTCGGCCTTTGGTTTTCCTGCCTGATAGTATTTCCTGAACCTTCCTGAACAAGGTTTCAGTGATGATGCCTTCGTGCTGCCCTTCTGCCCAATATTCTGGTTCATCTCTATAAGCTGGCACCAGGATTTTACCACAATAAACCGGATTACCCAGAATGGTATAAAAATTATTGCGCCAACTTTGAGCCCTTTTTTACATGCTACTCTCCAGATCTGCTCAGTGGTAAATTCTCCTTTACTGATTTCTGAAAATGCCCATTTCATAATGTCTGCCTGAGGGTACTTTGCAGCGATGTATTTGCGGCCGTTCTCATTGAAGTTCCCATATCCCACCGGTGGTGCCGATACAAACCGTCCTTCTTTCCGTGCCCTTCTCATGCCATAAAATACATTCAGAGCCCGGCGTTCGTTTTCCACCTGTGGTGCAGCCAGGTAAATCGCCAGCATCATTTTGTTTTCAGGAATGCTAAGGTCTAATGGTTGCTCGATGGCCTGGGGTTCAATGCCTAAGGCTTCTAAAATATTGATCATCTGATAAGCATCTCCTGCATTCCTGCTAAAGCGGTCCCATTTGGTAAACAGTACCAGCCCCTGGTAACGATGCCTGTGTTTTTTACCCTGCTTATATAGCCTTGCCAGGCTGGTCTTTTAAACGTTTTAGCAGAATGGTACTCATGGATCACCTCACGAACTTCGATCCCCTGGTTCAGGCAGTACCTGCGTAAGGTCTCTTCTTGGTTACGCTGGGAATAGCCTTTATCGGCCTGCTCATCGGTACTTACCCTGATGTATAGGTCAGCGGTACTCATGCCTGCAAAAGCTCTTCAATTAATATATCCGCCAGAAGTATTAAAAATGCCCTGATTGGTTTGGCCTCATGGAGGTTTACTTCCATGCCTTCCTTTTTTAAAAGACCAATCAGCTGCTCGGTTGTAATTTGCTGGTGATCCTGATGCAGTATTTCCATAGGTTTATTTATTTCACCAATATTGAAATTTCAGCTATAGCTATATCATCCCTTTTTTGGGGACTCCCCTGATTTAATTGTTTGCAATTATGGTAGTACTTTGATATATTATTATTGAGGACGCAGACGAACTGCAGGTCCAAGATTAACCTATCACTTAATAAAATATGGAAGCAACGCTTATCCAACTCGCAATTACCAATGGCCCATACGTTATCATTCTGGGCATTATATTTTTCTGGAGCAAAAGCCTGATCCAGTTTACTTTTTCAAGAGACATAGAAGAAAAAAAGTCCGAACTGAGCAAAAAAGAAGAAGATTACAAAGCAACCCTAGCCAGGGAAAACCAAAATTTTACCCATCAGCTCAACCAGAACCTGGAGGCACACAAAAACAAACTCGACCTGATGAAGCAGGAATCTCAGATTCAGTTTTCACACCTGCATTTGGAACGTGCTGGGGTGATCAGGGATTTGTATGCACACCTGGTTGAACTACATGGCGCGATGGTGGATTTTACAAGGACCATGCATTGGGTAAAAGAAGATGTCGATAAAGAAGAATCGGCCAGGGTAGATCGTTTTAATCAGGCCTTTAGTACATTTAAAAATTTCTACCTGCCCAAAAAACTCTATTTGGATAAAGGGATAGCGGCACAATTGGATGAAATCCTGGAGAAATATTGGTCTGAGGCATACGACTTCGACCTGGCCAAAAGGATGCTAAAAATGGGCCGCGATACGAAAGAATCCTATACCATCCAAATGGATAAACTAAACGCCATTTCTGAAAGGGTGGTGAAAGACTTTCCTCTGATCATCTCACAGATCGAAGACGAATTCAGGAAAATTTTAGGGGCAAAAGTGTAATTTCAAGGCTTAATATTACAACATGATCGAACAATATAACGAAATAGAGTGGCTAACAGGATTCCTGAACGGCGCGGGTGATCTTAAAGCAGAAGGTTTGGACAGGGTGAAGAATTTTTTATTGCTCTGGAACCTTTTTGAAGACGCAGGAATGCAGCAAGACCTTTAGCAGTATTGGTTTTCTTTTTCCGGTAATCAAAAGCCGGATATAAAGAGCAGATTGCTTTTTGTTTTTGGGAAACCAATTAAATCGGTACTGTTCTGAGAATTCCAGGGTATGCCGTTTTCTCGGTTCCAATGTGATGTGCAAATCCTCATCATCGTATAAGCGAATTGGAGTTATTTTGGGTTTTCGGAGGATTCTCGGCTCATGCCATTCTAACGACCAATGCCTTACCAGCATTGGTATGGCGGATAAGTTCGTTAAAAAAATCTTATCTGAATCATTAGGGTTGCCTGTCCACGCATAGCTCACGGAAAGGCCACGACTATCTCTGCGGTATTCTATAATCTTAATTATTGCAAGCGACCCTGCCACAATAAGGCTAATTGTTGCTACAACTGCGCTATAATAGGTGATGAGCGGAACTTCCATATATTTTTATTTGGGTTTGGGTCTGTTAATTTCCATTTGACTTGCACTGCCAAGGTCGCCTATACCCTGATGCAATTGTTAGCTAATCTATTAATTTTATTGCTTCCCAGGCAATTTTTTCAGTATGTAATCCTTGAAAAAAAATAGCTTTGTAAAAAAACGATTATGAGTGATAACCAGCACAGTCAAGAAGAACGCGATGGGTTCAAAGCCGAATTCGAACATCCAGCCATTATAGCGCAGTCTATTGCTGCAGCGTTAGCCCAACACCACGAAATTTATCTAGCAGATGATAAATTCGTAATGAAATTTACTGACTTCAACGATGAAGAAAACGGATTAGATAACCTTAAGGAAAATACAGAATCATTTACTACAGACATTACCCTGAAGAGATACACTAACGATCGATCAGAACTAGAAATCTCAATCCCGAACAATCAGGCACTGTTTATTGGAATTCCTGCAAAATTCTTTAGTGCTGCGGTAAACGATTTTAAGAAATTAGGTGATGAAAAGAAAAAGGTGACTCTTGATCTAAGATTTAGAGATCAAGAGTCTATTCAATTATCGAGCGAATTTTATTTTTCTTTCGAAGATCACATTAATGATTAACTTGGTTAACCAATAATTTTAGCAAAAAAAGGTTTCTCAATATAAATCCCAATCGCGTATTAGATGCAAATTAGCCAAGAAATAGTTCGAAAATGCGTAAGCAAGGGACTTTTTTTGGTTGATAACGTTTAAGGGATACCATTAAAACGCTAGCAAATAGCGATTTAACCTTAAATTCCATTCGAACCGTTTTACATGAACTGATCCTCTATTTATTCATCGAAAAATACAGTTTAACCATGTCGCTTCTGGAATAATTAGCCTAATTAGAATCCTGAAATGGTATATTCGGTTTGTAAATCAAGTATTTAGGCAGGAAAATGCAATTTTAATACGGCTACGCAAATAGGCTGCGTAGTTAGCATTTTATTTTGTGCCAGCGGTAAGTTAGCAAACTAAACCAGTTGGTAGAAATCACGGAAAATAAAATTAATATTCAAGTAATGGGTAGAACATTTGCACAAATAAAAGAAGATGGTTACGATACGTTAACAGAGCAAGAAATTAGCACTTTCAGAGATTCACTGGCATTAATACATGATGTCGTTAACAATAAATGGCCCAAGGAAATGAGTGAAGCATTTGATGTTTTTCTCAAAAATTATGGTTGGCATATTCGTTTATGGATGCATCCTAATGATCTGATACCTTACATCCAACAGGGACACGATGCGGTAGATAAATTTTTTATTAAGCAGTTACGCTTTTCGACGATTAAACTCCGAAGGCAATCTATAAAACAATTTCCTCATAGACGCCAAATGATCAATCGTGCATTCATCTCCCATTGGCAAGGTAACTATCTGGCATCGATACCACTCTTTCTAATTTTGTCAGAAGGGATATTTAGAGAGTTGACGGGAAATGATTTATTTTCCAAAAATCCTAAATCAAAGATGGCAAATATTGTAAAAGAAAGACAAGACGTGCAATTCACACCATTAATGATCCATATTATCGACGCAGTTAGCAATGGTGATATTATTGGTCTCCGATTTTCTAATGACGAGTACCTAAAGTATCCCAATGTTTTGAGTCGCAACAAGATACTCCATGGTGCAGATAGTGCATATGGCACCAAGGTTAATGCTTATAAGGCAATTTCTCAATTTGAATTTGTAATCGAAAGTGTATTTATGGCCTTTACTGGGAAGATAATCTAGGTTTTCCTGAAAAGATTAGTACTAGAGCTCATTGTAGTATTAATGTATAAGTAATTATATTTACTGAAAAATCAAGTTAAAACTCTCATAATAATGGCTAAAACCTTAGAACAAGGATTTGATACGTTTATATCCTGGTTAGAACCCCTAACCTCCGAACACCAAAAAGCAATCTCCCACAAGGCATCCGTTCAACGGTGCCTGGAAAATAAACATAATTGCACCAGAATGTTTGAAACGGGATCCTTTGGTGCTGGTACTGGAATAAGGCACAAAAGTGACACAGATTATTTTGCTGTTTTTCCTGCTGCAAATTTATGGGAAAACTCTGCGTATACGCTTAGGCAAATTAAAGAATCCTTGCAAGAAACGTTTCCTCGCACAGATGGGATAGTAGTCAATTCTCCCGCCGTAAGGATACCTTTTGGCAATTATGCATCGGAAATGTTAGAAATCACTCCTTGCTGCACCAACGATACTGTTACTACGGCCCACGGTAATTTCTATAAATACCATATACCAGACGGCTCAGGTGGTTGGCATGACTCCAGTCCAAGTGCTTTTAATGCTTATGTAAAACACCACGACAAGCGTTTGGGAGGGAAATTAAAACCGTTAATACAGTTGGTAAAAGCGTGGAAATACTACAATAACGCACCGATCAGCTCTTTTTATTTAGAAGTAAGAGTAACCAAATATGCAGAGGGGGAAAGTTCAATCATCTACGATATCGATTTGTACAGGTTTTTTAAGTACTTAAATGATAATGAGCTTCCATCAATTAATGATCCATTGGGCATTTCAGGACGAATTGCTGCTTGTTCTACAGATGATAAATATAATACCTCATTAACCAAAGTCAAAGCCGACTTTAAAAGAGCGGAAGAAGCTTATAATGTAAGGGATAGTAATTTAGATAAGTGTTTTGAGCGATGGAATATTTTTTTCAATTCTGAATTTCCAAACCGATAGCTATATGAAATCGAATTATGATCGCGTTAATGACATCAATAAACGCAAAAATTGGCTACTGTATATTTCAACGATAATAACATTATTGTTGTCTATAAATGAAAAGCAGCAGTTCACAAGTGGGGTTAAGGCATTCGATGTTTACATACAGGTTGTTGTTGCGCTGAACCTTGTACTTATCGTCGGTTATTTAATTTTTGATTTCCGGGCAACATATATTTTCTCCAGAGCAGAGCGGACACGCACGCTGCAATACCTAGATAACTCTTTTGATACTAATTTTGCTGGCCGAAAAGTCGAGAACTATTTTTCACAGGATAAACTGGCATCTGGATTTTACAAATTATCTGTGAACTGCTTTGAGAATATTTTTCATACCGTCAGCATTACAAGGGAAATGCAACCAAAAGCTTATGTAAAAGCAGTGGTCGTAGTTCTGGTATTTATATTTTCTGCGGCAGTAGGCGATAAAGGCGTTGTGAGGTCTATAATTGAAGCCATTTTACCTTTAGCCCTATTACAAGAAGCCATCAAGCTTTCTTTCTTTATTTTAAGATTGGAAAATTTACTCGATAACTTCAAGTCATTCTTTACATCAATAAAAACAAGTCATTTCGTCGATAAGGAACCAGAGGCTATGCGGTATGTTATCGAGTATGAAACCACACTTGCATGGGCATCCACCCCTTTAGATACCAAGGTGTTCTTAAAGTTAAGAGAGCAGCTAGCTTCCGACTGGGAGATCCTTAAGAAAGAATATAAAATTGACTCTTAATACTTTATTATTTTGCCCGAATTATTAATCGCTGCAATAATTTTAAAGGTGCTACTAGAATGAGAGACCAGTTCTCAATTTAAGAAGCTGGACTCCCAAAATAACATAGCATATTTGAAAATGTTTATCTTTTATACCAATAGTTTTAGCAAAAAAGATTTTTTTAGAATAAATCCCAATCGCGTATTAAATGTAAATCATCCAAGAAATGGTTCGAAATACGTAAGCAAGGGACCACTAAAGCTAGACATACAGTCTGGCTTTTTTTATTTAAGCCATATGCATTATCTCTACATCATGTTCAGTGCATCCCTAAACAAATATTACATTGGCCACACTTCAAACCTTGGAGAGCGGCTACAAAATGCAATGCTGATTAGCTGGATTACAAATCTCGCTTGTTGCTTTCAATGGTAATAAACGCAGGCAAATAATTGGGCGTACATCCTTTTGATACCATTTCGCCTTTGTAAAGGCCAGTCTGCTCTCCAAGGCTGATGCAGCGATTTCGATATTGTTTTTCGTAAATCCCAATCCAGCCTGCGGTGAAATTCATTGCCCATTGAACTTCTGGCTCTTCTTTGGAAATGTTGGCCTCAATTTTATTTAGCAATTCTGGAGAATTGCCAGGAGGTTTTTGCCCTGTCCATCTTAAACGTGCCTGGTAATACCAGAATATGCGCCGCTGAAGAACAGAATCACTGTCTTCCCACGATTCAATCAGCGCAATTGTTTTCTTGTCTTTTACCAGTTGGTTAGCCATAAACCAGTCCATCAGTTGGTTTCGCTCATCAAATGGGTGTGTCTGCATATCCTCATCAAGCGCATTAACAACCTCCTGTGAAATAAGTTTAGGGTCCATAATCAAGATGGCCAATAGCCTTGAGAAAAAGTGCTTAGCAGACCATAGCGCTAATGCCAGATCGTGATCCTTTCCGATTTCCTTTGCAATCTTTCGTAGATCTCCCAGTTTGGTGGTGGTGTTAATCTGACTCAAAATTTCTTCTGCTTTTGGATTAAGTATCATAGAGACTTCCTTTTATTAACTGAAAGTAACTAAAAAATCGGCATAATTCACCAAAGATGGTTATCACGGTAGATAGGGATATTATATCAATATTTTAGCCCTGGTTATTCAAAATTATATCCGAAATTGTGCCAGCAATTGTTAGTACTAATGGGTAATAAAATTATAAGGTTTATCTTCTTCGGAAACTACTTTGTCGGGATTCTGGCTGTTGCTTTAACCGTCGAGGCTACCCAACAGTTAAGGTTACCTTATCATTCTCTCAATTACTATTTATTGCTGTTTTTAGCCCCAACGGTTTATTACACCTATGCGTATAATAAGGTTTCGGTAAATCCCTCCAGTAATAACCCCAGAAATCAGTGGTATTACAAGCATAAGCTTTTTATTAATATAAGCCAAAAGGTGCTTTTTACACTCTGCATGATATTGGCAATTAATTTGTTGTACCAGAATTATAATAACTTTTTAAGGCTTCCTTTTATCTACTGGGCTGCTATTGCTGTAATAGTTTCGGCAGGAGCGTTATACTATGGGTTATTACCAAAATCTTTTCTTCAATTTAACCTAAGAAGCACTGGTTGGCTTAAAGCTTTTGTAATTGGTTTTGTGTGGGCATGTTGTGCGAATGTACTTCCTCTCATTATGCTTAAAATTGAAACCGGAATTGGCTATCACGATTCGGTACTCTGGACCTGGCTGTTTATCAAGAACTGGATGTTTTGTACCGTTAATGCAATTATTTTTGATATTAAGGATTATCCAACCGATGCCAACAAACATTTAAGAACATTCGTTGTACGATACGGGTTGCGCAGAACGATATTTAATATCCTCATCCCTTTATTGGTAATCGGACTCCTTTCACTTGGGGTGTTTGCCTATTTTAAAGGCTTTGGTTTTCCGCAGGTAATATGTAATGTACTGCCTTTCATCTTGACCATTCTTGTGGCCTATTCTATGCACAAGCGTAAAAACATTCTTTATTATCTGATGGTTATTGATGGGCTGATTCTTTTCAAAGCACTCTGTGGTATATTAGGAATGCAGTTTGTGCAATAAGTTTTTAATCAAATGCTAAATAACTACGACAGAATTGCTCCCTACTACGATCTACTCAGTAGAATGATATTCTTAAAATCGCAGGTAAATGCCCAGATTGATCAGTTAAAATACTTGCCCCATCAAGGCCGTGTACTCATTGTTGGTGGGGGAACCGGCTGGATTCTGGAAGAAATAGCTAAAGTAAAACCTGAAGGATTAAAAATTACTTACGTAGAAATTGCAGAAAAGATGATTGACCGGGCGAAAAAAAGAAACCTGGGTGAAAATGGGGTGCTTTTTTTACATTCAGGCATAGAGGATTTCGATACCGGTCAAGACTTCGATGTTATCCTGACACCTTTTCTTTTCGATAATTTTGAGCATGAAAGAGCATTATTTGTCTTTGAAAAACTGGACAATTGTCTCGTAAAAAGCGGCTTATGGTTTTGGGTTGATTTCAGTACATCAGGAAGTGGTGGCTGGTGGAAGCATGCGCTTTTGAAAACCATGTACGGTTTTTTTCGACTCATTAAAATGGTAGAAGCCAGCCATCTGGTTGATGTAACGCCCTTCTTTTTGCAACGTGATTATAAGCAGATCCAAACTAAACATTACTACCGAGATTTTATAAAGGCAGTTATTTATCAAAAATGACATTTATTTAATGCAACTATATTGCGTTTAATACTGAAATCAGAGATATTTGTTTTAAAAACAAATAAATATGGATTTCGAAGTTATTATAATAGGTGGAAGCTATGCTGGCTTATCTGCAGGTTTGGCACTTGGACGTGCCATTAGAAAGGTATTGATTATCGATAATCAGCAGCCCTGTAATGCTCAAACACCTTATTCTCACAATTTTTTAACTCAGGATGGTAAGAAACCCGCCGCTATTACTGCTCAGGCTAAGGCTGAAGTGCTGAAATATCCGACGGTTAGTTTTTTAGACGGAGAAGTAATTGCTGCCAGAAAAAATAACAATTTGTTTGAAGTGAGAACAGCTAATGGGGAAGAATTTACTGCCAGAAGAATACTTTTAGCTGGAGGTTTAAAAGACATTATGCCGGATATCAAGGGATTTGCAAATTGTTGGGGAATATCGGTAATCCATTGTCCTTACTGCCATGGATATGAAGTTAAGGGTGAAAAAATTGCTTTATTAATGAATGGTGAGATGGCTTTTGAAATGGCGCGCATGCTCCACCATTGGAATAAAGATTTAACCTTGCTTACCAACGGAAAATCCACATTAACAGATGAGCAGGTTCGGAAACTGACAGCCAATTCGATTAGGATTATTGAAGATGAAGTAGTTGAAATCGAAGAAGAAGCGGGGCAGTTAAAATCGATTGTATTTAAAAATGAACCGAAGTTGAACATTAAATCACTTTACGCTCGACCTGCCTTCATTCAGCATGCAGGTGTATACCAGAATTTTGGCTGCGAATTAACTGAAACAGGTATCATAAAGGTAAATGAACAATGCCAAACAACTGTTGCAGGGGTTTATGCGGCAGGCGATTGTGCCTCTCCTTTAAGAGGTTTATCTACTGTTACTGCGGTAGGTACCATAGCAGGTGTAATGATAAACAGGGAATTGATTGCTGAAGATTTTTAATCAGTCCAGTCTTCTAAAAGCATACCTCTGGGAAGTTAGCGACAGTATTACATCATTTGCATTAGAAAGCAATTGCACCAACAACGGCCGCTAAAAACATAATGGCAATTACAATGCGATCGGCAGTTACCCATTGCGCTTTAGTTAATGGTGTAGCTGTTTTCCTAGTACCCTGTGTCTTTGCTCGTACCAGTCTGAATATCGAGGTGTCTAGTTTAATAATCATGGGGAAAATGTTTATAGGTTATTTTCCAAATGACAAATGCCAGGCCAAAAGTTAAAGTAAATGTTTAATTGTTAATAACTTATATTTTTTTGTAAACTAAAACGATTGTGCATTTTCACATCTTAGCTTCCCATTAAAATTTTATAAGAGTCAGGTGTATAGAAAATAGTCTATCTGTTTATTAATCAGAAAAATAGGTGTATGTTTTAGCATCCATGTTTGATGTGGTACATAGCGTTTCTAACTGCCACTAGCCATGCTCTGGTTTATTGCTGCTTTCTATCCCCAATTTACTGTTTTTCTTCCCATAGCCATAATAGATGGCTAAACCAATCAGTAACCAAACAGCTAATCTTATCCAGGTTTCCCAAGGCAGGAAAACCATCATGGCAACACAAGTTAAAATACCTAAAATCGGAATGAGTGGTACCAGGGGAACTTTAAACGGACGTTTCGCTTCCGGATTAGTTTTTCTTAAAATTAATATCCCTACACATACCATTAAAAAGGCAAGCAGCGTACCTATACTGGTCATTTCTCCTACAACATTGATGGGAACAAAAGCCGCAAATACCGCAATAAACAGGCAAAGCATTAAGTTTGATTTCCAGGGTGTTTTAAATTTAGGATGAATATCCGAGAAAATCTTAGGCAATAATCCATCTTTACTGATCGAGTAAAACATCCGCGATTGCGCCATTAAATCGATGAGAATGACAGAGGTATAGCCGATCAAAATGGCTAAAATAATGGCTTGACTTAGCCAGGCATATGGCGTTTTCTGAATGGCAATGGCAACCGGAGCGCCACTGTTTGCAAATTCTTTATAATTGGCTAAACCCGTCATAACATGTCCGAAAAGCCCAAAAAGCACCGTACATACCAGCAGCGAACCAATAATTCCGATTGGTAAATCCCTGGACGGATTTTTAGTCTCTTGTGCAGAGGCAGCTACTGCATCAAAGCCAATAAATACAAAGAATACTAATCCTGCGCCACGCAAAACGCCACTCCAGCCAAAATGCCCGAATGTGCCGGTATTCTCAGGGATATAGGGATGATAATTCGAGGGATCGATATATTTCCATCCCAGGGCAATGAAAACAAGTACTACGCCTACTTTTAAGAATACAATAATACCATTTACAATGGCTGAGCCCTTGGTGCCCCTGATCAAGATAGCTGTCATTAATACCACTACCAAAGCTGCGGGAATATTGATAATCCCATTCACTGTACTTCCATCTGCAAGTTTAGCACTTTCGAAAGGCGAGAGGGTAAGCTGTGCAGGAAGGTATATGCCCATGCTGCTTAAAAATTTAGTTAAATACTGCGACCAGCTAATGGCAACTGTAGCACAGCCAACAGAGTATTCGAGTACTAAATCCCAGCCAATAATCCAGGCAAATAATTCGCCCATAGTGGCGTAAGAGTAGGTATAGGCACTGCCTGCCACAGGAATCATTGAGGCAAATTCGGCATAACATAATGCCGCAAAACCACAGCCTAGAGCAGCAATTACAAATGATAGGGTAACCGCCGGGCCAGCATGATTGGCTGCTGCCAAACCCGTTATTGAAAACAGGCCTGCACCCAAAGTAAGACCAACACCTATTAAAATAAGGTTAACAGGGCCTAAGGTTCTCTTTAATGTACCTTCACCACCTTCATTAGCTTCGGCAACAATGCTTGTAATGGTTTTTTTCATGAATATTAAGTTTTTATTCCAAATGAAAGCAGTCTGGCGTGGCAATAAGGTATACTTTTAAAGTATAGCTCAAGCACGCAAAAAGGGTTTCATGAAAATAAATTAGAGTGCAAAAATATTAAAATATATTAATTCTATGGTATAAGTATAGAATATACTGTGTGATGTACAATCTGTTTATTATATCGTAAAGATTGGTATGTTTCCAACAATATATTTTTCTTTTTTGAATAGATCATACTATTCGGCAAAATTCTTATTAAAATTATTTAACTGATAATCAGTGTTTTAGAATAATTATTGAAATTATCTTAGTACTATGTATTGCATAGTACATTATTTAACATATATCTTTGTATTATGATAGCAGAAAATACGCAAACACAAATGCGGAAGGGAATTCTGGAATACTGTGTTTTATCCATCATCTCCAGGGGCGAGATTTATGCCTCTGATATTATTGCCGAATTAAGGGCGGCAAAGCTACTGGTGGTGGAAGGCACATTATATCCATTATTAACACGGCTTAAAAACAATGGTTTATTGAGCTATAACTGGGTAGAATCTACCTCGGGCCCTCCCCGTAAATATTATGCCTTAACTGAAGACGGTAAGGGTATTTTATCTCAGTTAGACCAAACCTGGCAAGAGCTGGCTTATGCTGTGGTGGTATCACAAAAAGGAGCCGAATCGTAATTAATTATCAGAAAAGAAATGGAAAAGACCATCATCATAAATATAGGCAATACCATCATTCATATTGAGGAGAGTGCCTACGAACTCTTAAAGGCGTACCTTATGGAGGTAAAACAACATTTTGCCAACAACGCCGACGATTTGGAAATCGTTACAGATATCGAAAACAGAATTGCTGAGCTTTTAACCGAGCAGTTAGAAGAACAGAAAAAACAAGTGGTAGATGCCAGCAATGTAAATGCAGTGATTGGACAAATGGGCAGGGTAAAAGATTTTGAAACCCTTGAAGAAGGGGAAGAAGAACCTGTAATTAACCAACAGTTCCACTACCAATCGGCAGATAAAAAATTATACCGCGACATGGACGAACGCGTAATTGCGGGAGTTTGTGCAGGGATCGGGCATTTCATAAATATCGAATCTAAATGGGTTAGGCTTATAGCTTTGCTAACCATTCTTTTCGGGGGGCTGGGTATTTTAGTATACGCCTTATTGTGGATCATCATGCCCAAAGCAAAATCTCGTATTGAGAAAATGGAAATGAAAGGCGAACCTGCCAACCTACAGGGTTTTCAAAGGAATTTAGATGAAGAATTACAGGCAGTTAAAGAAAGGCTATCAGAAGTGAATAAGCGCTCTCAGCCACTATTTGCCCGCTTCGGAATGTTTATCGGCGAATTTTTCGAGTGGCTCGGACGCTTCATCTCAGGTACAGGAAAATTAATTTTCAAAATAATTGCTGGCTTTATTGTAGTATTTGGGGTGTTATTCCTGCTTGCACTAATCATTTCAACAGCCGCATTTTTTGGCTTTTGGGATGGAAGTACACAAGACTACTTTTTCCTTTCTATTGTAGACGATAGTCATAGGGGAATCGTACTTCTCGGAGCCTTTATCGTATTGTTTATTCCCATACTGGCCCTTGTTCTTTTCTCTATCCGTGTAGCTTTTAACAAACAGGCCATCAATAAGATTCTTTCTTTTGCTTTATTAATTATCTGGTTAATAGGTGTGGCCATTACGGGATATCAGGTAGCTAAAATCACTTCGGAGTTTAAAGAACATGCAGAGCTTTCACAAACAACAGAACTTAAGGTAGCTAAAACATACGTGGTAGATATTGATAAGACCAAGTTTTTCAGCAAAGAAGACAGTTTGCTCTACCATATAGACCACGATTTTAAAAACCGGATTGTGGTAGATGATTTCGAGCATCACCCTTTTCGTACGCCAAGATTTGCCCGGATAAATATTCAAAAGAGTGAAGGCAATGCAACCAGTGTTACGCAAACCTACGAGTCGCAGGGTAAAACCTACCAGTTGGCTTTGCAAAATGCACAGAACATCAGCTACAATTATGTGGTTAAAGATTCTTTACTGCTGTTTAGTCCGAGGTTTCAACTGAGAAAGGGAAGTATCTGGAGAGATCAGGAAGTATGGGTTAATTTAAAAGTACCCGTAGGAACCAGGCTGATTTTAAAGCAGGATGCTTATCGCTACATCAGCAATTATTATGGCTGGAGTTGTAATGATAAAGGAGAAAATGAAGATGATTACAGTGTTTGGATTATGACTGAAGACGGATTAAAATGTAAGTATGAATTGGATCACCCAGAAGAAAAAAGCGAAGACCAGTAAAAAATTAATACTGTTTTAGTCCCTGGAGCGTGCTTTGCTGCCTGGGGGTAAAGCACGCTAACCGAAAAAAACATGAAAAAGTTATTCGTATTAATGACATGCCTGATGGCATGGGGGACTCTTTTTGCCCAAAAATTGAGCAAAATATCCGGCAAAATAGTGGATGAAAAAGCACAACCTGTAGCATTTGCTGTGCTGAGTTTGAAGAACATCCAGGATACTGCAACTGTAAAAAAGACCGCAACCAATATTGATGGGGAGTTTAGTTTAGACCAGGTAAAACCCGGGCATTATAAGCTCAGCGTTTCTATGCTGGGTTTTAAAACCAGACAAATTCCGGATTTGATTGTATCTGGCGATCAAAAACTTGCTGCAATAACCATCCAAAGCACGGCGAAGCAATTAAAGGAAGTAAGTGTTGAAGCTAAAAAACCTTTTATTGAGCATCAGATCGACAAAACGGTATTGAATGTTGAAAATAGCATTACCTCAGCCGGCGGAACGGCATTAGAAGTATTAGAAAAAGCACCTGGTGTGCAAATTGACAGGCAAAGCGATCAGATTAAACTCAACAATAAATCTGGTGTAGTGATTATGATCGATGGCAAAACCAATTTCCTTTCAGGGGCCGATGTAACTACTTTACTTAGCAATATGAGCAGTGATCAGATTGCCACTATCGAACTGATAACCAATCCTTCTTCCAGGTACGATGCAGCCGGAAACGCCGGAATTATCAACATTAAACTGAAACGCAACAAAGCTTTCGGTACAAACGGTGTAGCTACGTTTAATTTTGGTCAGGCGTTTATGCCAAACGCTCCAAACGACATCAATCGCACCGCGGTGAATATCAATTTAAATCACCGGCAAGGAAAATGGAACATATTTGGTAATGGCGCTTTTATGAATAAAGCTAACTTTAACAATATTGTAGTAGACAGGACTACTGCATCTTCAGGATTAGCCAGTACCTTAAACCAAAATTTTAATCGCTTAAACCGTGGCAATGGGTTTCAGGGGAAATTGGGTGCGGACTACTATGTATCAGAGAAAACTGTATTTGGCGTTATGCTGGATGCGAATACCATTAAAACTAAGCTTAGCAATGTAAGCAGAACCAATATCAGTGAGCTGCAAAATGGTAATGCAAACTCAAGTGCCATTCTGCAGGATGCTTCTTCGAGCTCCCCGATAGGTAACCTGACAGCCAATTTCAACATCAAGCATGATTTTGATAAAAAAGGCAAAAGCATCACCTTTGATGCCGATTATTCGGGCTTTAGCAATAAAAAAGATGAAGGTTTTTTGGCCGATTACCTAAACGGTGCCGGATCTTCTACCAATAATACAGCCTTGCGCAATTATACCAATGCCCAAATTGATGTGTATGCTGCAAAAACCGATTTAACGCTCCCATTAAGCAAAAAGATGAAAATCGAAACTGGTTTAAAAAGCAGCTATGTTATTACCAACAACGATTTTATTTCTGAGCAGTTTATTCGTGGGGTATGGCAAAATGATACCGGCAAATCTAACAACTTTGTATATAAGGAAAATATCAATGCGGCATACATGAACTTAGCCAAAGAGTGGGAAAAATGGCAGGTACAGATAGGGGTAAGGGCAGAGCATACCCATTCTAACGGGCAATCGGTAACCGATAATAAGGAGGTAGATCGTAACTATCTTTCTATTTTTCCAACAGTTTTTCTGAATCAGAAAATCAATAAGAACAATAATATCCGCTATTCTTATAGCCGCAGGGTAGATCGCCCCAACTATCAACAGTTAAACCCATTTGTTTTTTATATGGACCCATTGGCGGTTGATCAGGGTAATCCTTACTTAAAACCTCAGTTTACCGATAATTACGAAATTAATTATAGTTACAAACAAGCTTCAATTTCAGTTAATTACTCTGACACACGCGATATGATTACGCAGATTAGTCAGCAGGATGATGCTACGCGAATCGTAAAAGTAATCCGTCAGAATTTAGGACGTGCGCAGAATTATTCGGCCAATATTTCCATTCCTTTTAAAATCGCCAAATGGTGGAATATTCAGAACAATGGAAGTATTTACTTCAGCAAGTTTGAAGATGGAAATCTGGAAGGTGCAAGTTATCAGGCCAGTAAAGTGGCTTTTAATATTTATACTTCCAATTCTATTACACTGCCTAAAAACTTCAGTATAGAAGTTAGCTTCTGGTTAAATAGTCCGAGAGTAAACGGTGTAGAGCAAACTACCATTACCCAATACGCGGTAAATGCCGGAATACAAAAAACAATGATGGATAAAAAACTTAAGTTCAGGTTAAACATGGACGATATCTTTTTAACCAACCGTTGGGAAGGGAAACTGGTATACCAAAACCTCAACATGACTGTTGCTAATCGCTATACCAGCAGGAGAGCCAATTTCAGCATCAGTTATGGTTTCGGAAATCAGAATGTAAAATCAGCAAGATCAAGAAATACTGCCGGAGATGATTTGAAGAATAGGGCGGGTTCTTAGGGGAGTCTTAAGTCTGTAGTCATAAGTCTTAAATAAACGGTCAGGAAATAATTAGGAGAACGGGGTTTGAGTAAAAACTAAAGTTTGAAGTCGATTTTATTAGAGGTCTTTTCGTCCTTCAACACAGTTTTGCTTAAATCCCGACTCCTTGTTCTTTTAACTTAAAAATAGGTACTTAAGTCGTCTTAGGCTAACTCCTTGTTCCTTTTTCAGCTTAAAAAATCAAAAATATGAAAACACTAATTTCTACTTTAATCTTCATGACTATCATGAGCTATGGATGTCATAGGGATAATGATAATGTCTCTATTAGTACATATGAGAAATCGGATATCTTCCATTTTGAGGCTAAATATCCTGAGAGGCGAGTAGATAAACTGGAGCAATACCTGGACAGCGCTTTAAAGAATGATCTCCCGCTGGATGAAGATATTGATTTGCTAATTCGTATCGGCAGATCGGAAGAATTTAACCTGAAGGCCAAAAAGGGCTGGTTGGCCATTACTTTCGATAAGAAAAACAGCTCTTTAGCGGGGTATCTAAAAGTTAAGCAACTTACAGAAGGGATAGGGAAGAAGATTACAGGGAAGTAATTGTCCTGGCCGGACGGGCTTATCTTCTTTTTTCAGTAGTTCTTATGTTTTCATCGGCCTTCAAGCTTGCTGCGCAGGTTGGCGTCAAAAGAAGCAAACCGAGCCCTTCGCGAGCTCATTAATACAACTAAAAAACAATAAACAACTATTAATAAAGTGTCGGCTTAAAATTATTCATTAGTGTTCATTTTCCTTGATGGTATTCATGAGGGCTACGCCGTTTTTCTTTGAAAGTGTGTGCTCTGGCTTGGATTGTGCAACCCGAAAACTTTATCAGGCCGATCCGAGTAGAACGGGGAAACAGTGCTGAGGCCTAGCTGGGTGGTAAAGCATGGTGGTTAAAACATTGCATTAGAA
The DNA here is from genome assembly GCF_965279535.1 of Pedobacter sp. NCBI lineage: Bacteria > Pseudomonadati > Bacteroidota > Sphingobacteriia > Sphingobacteriales > Sphingobacteriaceae > Pedobacter > Pedobacter sp. The sequence goes on along the minus strand of NZ_OZ257244.1, from coordinate 2,314,386 downwards.
TTGAGTAAGTTGAACTTATATGTTCTTAAATGCCTTATATGGTTCAAACGCTCATGGGATTCTATGATGTTTTACCACCCCTGCCACCACACAGGCTTCTGCACCCCTCCTTGAAAAAAAGAGGAACTTGGGGGGGTAAAAACGAGGTATAACAAGTATCTGGACAAAATGGAGGTCTGGGCCTTTAAGCCCCTTCGCATTACTGAACTACTTCTACATTCTTTCCCAGCGTTTTAAACCTAAGCCCATTTTCCTGCACCACGGTGATGGTAATATGACCTGTTTTACTGGTATGGATATCAGTAACCGTACCCGACTTACCTTTGTGGGTTCCGCCGATAACCTTGCATTTGTCGCCGTCCTGAAGTGTAATGTTTTTTTCCATAAGTATGATTACAAAGGATAGGAGGAGTGAATGATAGAATTAATGAATGATGTTACGATTGCTGGTTACATTCACTCATTCAAAATCCAATCATTCAAAATTATTCAAATATCTCGTTACTTGCAGTCAATATCATAGGTTCGCCATCTGTAACCATAATGGTATGTTCGTGTTGCGCCATAAAACCACCTTTGTTGCCCACCATGGTCCAGCCATCGCTAAGGGTATCGGCATAGGTAGAGTGTGTAGCAATAAAAGTTTCGATGGCTACTACCGAATTTTTCCTGAAGCGACGTTGGTCAAATCTGTTTTTATAGTTGAGCAATTCATCTGGAGCTTCATGTAGGCCGCGGCCAATGCCATGTCCGCCAAGGTTTTTAATTACGGTGTAACCGCGCTTTTTGGCCTCAGTTTCAATCAGGTGACCAATATCGGCAATTTTTACACCGCCTTTAATGCTGTGAATGGCCTTATGTAAAATTTCTTTAGACGCATCTACCAGTTTCTGGTGTTGATGAATATCTTCGCCCAGTACAAAAGAGTTTCCATTGTCAGAGAAAAAGCCATTAAGCTCAGCTGAAACATCAATGTTAATCAGATCGCCTTCGGCCAAAACAAGATCATTTGGGATACCATGGCAAATTACATTGTTTACGCTAATGCAGGTATAACCAGGGAATTTATAGGTTACATATGGTGCCGATTTAGCGCCCAGTTGTTCCAGTATGCGTCCGCCATATTCATCAAGCTCTTTGGTGGTCATGCCTACCTTAGCATACTTTGTCATTTCTTTTAAAGTATATGCTACAGCCTCACTGGCTTGCTGCATTCCCATTAACTCTGATTCTGTTGATATAGACATTTATCCTCCTTTTGTGCTGATACAAAGATAAAATAAAATTGAGTGGTTTTTGTAAAGTCGGGGTCAGGATGTGGGACGGTTGTTTTACCATGTGAGCAATATAAAAAAGTGCCAGTGATTGTGGCTAAAGTGTAACCAGGCCAGTCTATTTTATATTCCATTTTCTTCCCCGTGTTTCATGGCCAATTTAACTACAATGAAACATTTTAGATAGAAATCAATAATGCTGTATTTGTTGCTTATCTTGTAGTACACACAATTTAACCTTTAAGAATATGGAAATTAAAATCGACACCAAGTCGCTCGTATTGGGCGCTCTTGCAGCAGGGTTTATGTTTATGAGCATCAGTGGTAAAAACCCGACAGATCAAAGCACTACTAACAGGTATCAAACGAGAATTAATGACAGCAATTTCGTTTTTATCCTCGATACTCAAACCGGGAATTACCTTTTCACAACGGGTGCTTCAACCAATAGTAAAAACCAATGGATAAAAGGGGAGTTTGATAAGACATTTGCGACGGCAAAAGATAATAAACGCGAATAAAGTGGGTTGATAATGAATTGTTTAAAGAAAAAAGTAATTTTCTCTAAACAATTCTGCCATAAAGTTGTCTTTATCGTACATCTACCTATTTTATTGAAATAATTCAAATGAGCTGCTGGTTTAATCTGGCGGCTTTTTTTTTAAGCCACAATACTTGTAACCACCGAGAACACCGAGTTTACACAGAGAAAAAGAGCGCAGTTGGTACAACCAAACGTCGAGCTTAAATGGTGAGACGGTGAGGTGCTGAGTGGTTTAGCTGGCGGATGCTTATCAGACAATTTTACCACCGAGAACACCGAGTTTACACAGAGAAAAAGAGCGGAGTTGGTACCACCAATCGCAGAACTTAAAAGGTGAGACGGTGAGGTGCTGAGTGGTTTAGCTGGCGGATGCTTATCAGACAATTTTACCACCGAGAACACCGAGTTTACACAGAGAAAAAGAGCGGAGTTGGTACCACCAATCGCAGAACTTAAAAGGTGAGACGGTGAGGTGCTGAGTTGTTTAGCTGGCGGATGCTTATCAGACAATTTTACCACCGAGAACACCGAGTTTACACAGAGAAAAAGAGCGGAGTTGGTACCACCAATCGCAGAACTTAAAAGGTGAGACGGTGAGGTGCTGAGTTGTTTAGCTGGCGGATGCTTATCAGACAATTTTACCACCGAGAACACCGAGTTTACACAGAGAAAAAGAGCGCAGTTGGTACAACCAAACGTCGAGCTTAAATGGTGAGACGGTGAGGTGCTGAGTGGTTTAGCTGGCGGATGCTTATCAGACAATTTTACCACCGAGAACACCGAGTTTACACAGAGAAAAAGAGCGGAGTTGGTACCACCAATCGCAGAACTTAAAAGGTGAGATGGTGAGGTGCTGAGTTGTTTAGCTGGCGGATGTTTATCAGACAATTTTACCACCGAGAACACCAAGTTTACACAGAGAAAAAGAGCGCAGTTGCCACAAATAAACGCCAGAGTTAAACTCGGAAAGCTTAGCACACCAGAATTTAACCCTTAACTTTTAGTTTGAAGTTTTCAGTTGGGAGTTTTCAGTTTTAGGCGCCCAGACTTACAACTTACAACCTAAAACTTACAACTTTAAAGCGCCCAGACTTTCAACTTTTAACCTTCAACTTTTAACTCTCAACCGCCCAGACTTAAAACTTACAACCTAAAACTTACAACTTTAAAGCGCCCAGACTTTCAACTTTTAACTCTTAACCTCCCAGACTTACAACTTATAACCTAAAACTTACAACTTAAACAGTGAGTTATTTAGCTGGCTAGTGGTAAAACGCACAATTCGAAAGGATTTGGTAGCGAAAGGTGGGCCCTGAGCCACGAACCAGGGACATGGGTCATTAAAAATCAATAAAAGATAATATTAGTTTTATCCAATACCCTAATATCAAAACGACCGGATTTAATGTCGTAATCTTTATCCGATTTTACCTTCATCTCTAACTGGCCGGCAATAATATAAAAATAACGGTAAGGATTTTCAGGTGGACCATCGGCATATACCAGTTTTGTATAGCGCGCAACCTTTTTAAAACTGATGTTTCCGGTGGCTGTGCCAGACCTATCGCTGGCATACCAGTTGCAAAAGCCACCATAGCAGTTTTTGCCGTCGAGTGTAAAATTTTTACCATTTAGGGCAATGAGTTCTTCAGCGTTATTGATTTTGATATTCTTGAATACCACATAGATTCCATGCGGACGTTCGAAATTTAATTGATTCACGTAACTTCCATAAAAGCAAATCACCAAAGAATCTGCTTTAGGATAACTCATTACATGCATCGAATAATTGAAGATGCCCTGCCCGTTGCTAATTAACCAGGCACTTCCATTTATCATCATCCCGCCACGATTAGCGCCCTCCTCAGAATATTCTGGTAAGGCCGGGATATTGGGATCGGGACCGAGTTTATGTTTTTTACAGGATGAAATAAACAGGATGATGCAAAATAAAACAAGTAGAGCGTTTTTCATACTTAAGGGGTATAAATAGGTATCAGATTAAACATAAAGATAATGTTTAGTGATTAAGTTATTGTTAAATATTAATGAATAACTTTTGAGTTAAAGGGTGAATTGCTTAGCTGTTTGGCTGGTCAGATGTATAATGTACAATTCGAAAGGATTTGGTAGCGAAAAGTGTGCCCTGAGCCACGGACCACAGACGGATGCTTATCAGACAATTTTACCACCGGGAACACCGAATTACACAGAGAAAAAGAGCGCAGTTGGTACAACCAAACGCCGAAGTTAAAAGGTGAGACGTTGAGGTGCTGGGTTGTTTAGCTGGCTAGTCATATAACCCACAACTCAGAATTTTTTAACCGCCCAGACTTACAACTTACAACCTAAAACTTACAACTTAAAAGCGCCCAGACTTACAACTTACAACCTAAAACCTACAACTTAAAAGCGTCCAGACTTACAACTTACAACCTAAAACTTACAACTTTAAACCGCCCAGACTTACAACTTATAACCTAAAACTTACAACTTAAACAGACTTACAACTTTCAAGCAGCAATACCCATGTGCATCATTTTTTGTATATTTGTTTAACCAACCCGAATCAAGCAGGGCTAATATTTTTCCTGACTTCTATTCCCGCTAATCTCTAACTCAAATCCACCTCAAGTCCGCCTCAAGTCCATGTTAAGTCCGACTTTGCATGCCTTTACATTTAAAGCTACTGGCCTGTTAAGCCGATGATAAAAGCCTCTTCACCTATGGTTGAAGTAAGCCGCATGCGCTTTAGGCTCGTTGCATACTGCTGCATTATCCAGGTTAGCACTGGGACTGATTGCAAAGCGCAGAGTCGCATTAAATAATACATGCGGATAGCGGGTGCTCATGTGCCAATGGCCGGTGAGCCAATTAACCTTTTGGTAACCCAATACATACCCATTCTATACCCCGGAGGTAACGTTTAACACTGCAAACAGTAAAGAAAAGGTAAGGAAACAGTAAAGCAGGGGTTAACCAGGGGTAAGCCAAGGGTACAGAAAGGGTAGACAATAGGTACAGAAAGGGTAAACAAACAGTACAGAAAGGGTTAACAAAGGGTACAGGAAAGGTAAGCAAAAGGTACAGGTACCAATTCCATATGGCACCTAAGCATGATTAGCCATGCGCCTATATTTTCTTATGTGGCTTATAGGGTGCCTTTATGGTCTTAACGTCGCTGATGAGATTGAGATAGGTGAAATACATTTTTGTTTTTTGTTGGTTTGGTCTTCGACAGGCTCAGACTGACAAGTTTAGACTGACAAAATCGGATTGACAAACTCAGACTGGCAAGTTCCGATTGACAAATTTTATGCTATCTGGTATCATCATCTTTAAATTGCTCAAATGCTAAACGAAATAGATTATTCAGCGCGATTACCTTTTGTCTGTTCTCATTTCCCGGGCATCGTTTCTCATATACATCCGGGTATTCGTAAACCAAAGTTTTAATATTATTCTTCGTAATGAGGTGAATGATATCTGGTTTGCCTTCCAATGCTTCACCAGTGGTTTTTCCGTTACAGCCAGGTCCGAAACTACTATCGTCCACAAGGTTCCATAAACTTAATTTTTGGATACTCTTCCAGGCACGATCGGCCTTTTCCTTACCCATTTTTGAGGGGTGGAAGAAAATGTTGATATCAGCTGGCGTATTTTGGAACAAGACTTTTTTAGCCGCTAATACCTGCCATAATTCTTTGGGGGTATAAGCTTTTATCTTACTTACTAGTTTCCAGCTAGTATCTATCGGTTCGTAAATGAAGACGTTTATCAACCCTTCCCTTTTACATATTAGCCGGTATTTAGTGGGTTCGTTCCCCTCGTTTTGGTATTCAATAATTACAGTACTATCTGCGTATTGCTGAAAGAATTTATGCATTGGCGTCACTTTGGGCGTGGCTATAAATTGTGCTTTACTGATCTGGATAGTGACCACCATAATCGTTAAAAGAAATATGCTTTTCATTCTTCTAAAATAAAGTTTTTATGGGCAACTGATCTGGGAATCGTTATTAATGTTGTTTAGTTTCAGGCTGAATAAAGAATCTGCCTGCATGTGAACGGTTGTATTGGGAATATAATACAGTTGCTCATTTTTTATATTGTTTTGGTGCGATTAAGGTAGGTTGAAATACATTTTTGTTTTGTTGGTTGGGTCTTCGACAGGCTCAGACTGACAAGTTCCAGATTGACAGGCTAAGACTGACAAGCTACAGATTGACAGATTTTCTGCTACCTGGTTTCATCAGCCATAAACTGCTCAAATTCATGCTTGTAGGGGAACATAATACAGGTGCTTATTTTTTACAATATTTTGGTAACAGGTGGTTACGCATGATCAGCCATGCGCCTATATTTTCTTATGTGGCTTATAGGATGTCTTTGTGATTTTAACGTCGCTGTTGCGATTAAGGTAGGTTGAAATACATTTTTGATTTTTGTTGGTTGGGTCTTCGACAGGCTCAGACTGACAAGTTTAGATTGACAGGCTCAGATTGACAAGCTTAGATTAGTACACAAAATGCAATCGATATAGGTAATCCTCCAATGAAAGGATTAAAGAATATATGTCTTTAGTTCATTACCAATCGCAAGTTTATTAATATTTCATTAAATTGAATGCAGGATACGATTCGTTAAAGATTTCTTCAATTCTAACTGCCGCCTGCCTGTTTTTATTTCCGGGGCATTGCTTTTCAAAATAATCCGGGAGCAGATAATATAAAGTTTTGATTTCTTTTTTAGTAACCAAATGCATTATCCAGGTGCCGCCATCGTATGTTATCCCTGCGGGTATGCCTTTACATTCAGTACCATAATTATAGTCATCAACAAGTTGCCAGGGTTTAAGTGATATTATTTCCTGCCATAGCTTTTTTGTCCGGTCGGTGCCCATATGGACGTGATTGAAAAATATATTAATATCAGCCGGATTATGCTTGAACCCTGTACGTTTTGCAGTAAACATATTCCATAGTACTACAGGCATTGATCTTTTAAGTTTGAAGACCGAATAATATGAACTGTCTACCGGCTCATACTTGAAAGCATCTACAAGATCCCCCGTTTTGCTTATAACCCTATAAAAAGAAGGCCTTCCATCCGCTACCTGTGAATACTCTACTATAATGGTGCTATCGGTGTACTGTTGAAAAAATTTATGCATTGGGGTAACACCACGTCCTTTGGACTGGCCAAAAGATGCAGCGGGTAAAATCCAAAGCAACATTAAAATAATTTTTTTAGTCATATCGAATTTATTTATTACAGTCAACATTGGTAGAGCCAAGCATCTGAGGAAGCCTGTTGTCATATAGAGAATCAGCACGAGTGTGTATAGTGGTATACGCATGTCGCTACGCATCCTTAATTTAACTAACTGTAATATTCACTATGATTCAGATTAGGTAAAGCATTTAATTCTTTTACTTTGCTTGCAAGTAATTCCAGCCTTTCTGTTTTGCTATCGAAATCTTCATTGTTTAATTTAACATTCACTGCCGTTCCTGCCATACAAACCATTAGCATACCTTTCCCGCCGCCTACTTCAGAATAATCAATATCTGTACCTATAATGGCGTTACCACCATGTAACGCACAGGTTAAGCGTAATTTCTTTTTGCAAATATCTTCTCCTGAGGAAACTTTATTTGCCAAGGTTGATGATTGTCCGCCTGTGAAATCAGCCCATGATCCAGATAGTTCTGAAAGGAAACCAGTACCAGAAATAGATTGGGCACTAATTAAACCTAAAATTCGGTAATCCCATTTAATTGGCTGTTGAATTGTAATGATTGGGATCGCACCAATTAGTGTTTCTATTTCAGACATTAGACTTGCTTTGGCGGAATCGACCAATACTTTCTTCTCAGCGATAATATTGATACCACAACTGTTGCAATATGCTTCAGATTTTGGAGAATGGAATGAGTTGATTATTGTTGTTGTAGATTCGCTTAAAATGTGTCTGGATGTTAAAAGTCCATCCATTTTCTTTTCGCAGTTTGGGCAATTTTTGTATGACATAAGAATTAATTTAGACTACCAAGATACCTACTTTATAAGTTTGTTTATTACTTATCTTTTAGAAACATAAGCAGCATCCTTATTACTTGATAAGTAAGTAATCGACTTGATGTCACTTTAGATAAAAAATATCAAAATGGAGTAAATGCTGTATATTTTTTTATAACCATATAAGTCACATAAGTATTGTTCGCTCTGGCTTAAATGGTAAAAAGTTAAGCGTGTTGTTTTTTAACCACATAAGACATGTAGGCATTATTTGCCTTGCTTATATTTTCTTATGTGGCTACAGGGTAACCTCCATGGTCTTAACGTCGCTGATGCGATTAAGGTAGGTTGAAATACATTTTTGTTTTTTGTTGGTTGGGTCTTCGACAGGCTCAGACTGACAAGTTTAGACTGACAAAATCGGGTTGACAAACTCGGATTGACAAACTCCGATTTTTGTTTAGCATTGGGTTTATAGACCGTAGAAATATGGCCGTTCAAACTGCGAAGGGCTACATAAATCAGGATACTTTATATGGAAGCAATTAAAATATCAATATTTATTCCTTAGTTTAGCCTGCTATAGATGAGATATTTTATTTTCACAATTGTGGCACTGAGTATCCTGGCACATGGGGCTTCTTGTCAGGAAAAAAACATTGAGTTTGATGGTGCCAGGGTGGACAACCATTTTGATATGTTCTTTACCTTGCCTGTTGCTGCTGAATTTGATCGGAGTACTTTTATTTATTTCGGAGGCGATTATTGCATTGTACAGCAACCTGTGGAGAAAATAATCTCTGAACGAAGAAAGATTGATGGAAAGGATAGTTTGGTTCGTAAAAAAAGCCTAACTTATTACCGGAGTTTTATTACCAGGAAGAATCAAAAATTCGGTTTGGTTTATGATTCTCTGCAAGCTGTTAAGGCGAGAGCCAAGTATCCGGTAGATTCTCTTATAAACGACGAACTTGTATTTCCAAAACACTTTTATCCTTTGATAGATTCTTTGGCACGATTGGTAAAATCGACAAAAGATTTGTCATCGGGCGATGTAATTGAAAGGTTTGAAATCATCAACCCTAAACCGGGCAAACCCGATTCGCTATATTACTATTATAGCAGTGCGCCTATCGCTATACCGCTCATAAATCCTTCAGTAAAGAACAGTGACCTGTTTCTATGGAAATTTGAAGCGATAATGGCTGCAAAAGTTGTAGATGTACCTTCATATAAAGGACCACTTCCGAGAAAGAAGTGGTCTGTTGAGATTAACAAGATCATCGTTCAGAATAAAGCGGAACTTCTTCAGTTTATTCAGAAATTTAATCGGGATGAAGAAATATATTTGAAACAGCACAGCAATTAACGTTCAGCAGGTTTAAGCATTCATTGAGTTCAAAAACTCAGATCTATTCTGTAACCCTTAGAGAGGCTGCGGGCAGACAAGGTTAATACAGATTGCTTAAAATCTCTCCATTTATAACTGCTATGGCATTGGTTTTTAATATATATTTGACAGCTGGCACCTCTAATTACCGAAAGCTTTAGCACGATAAACAGGCAGCGAATGGAATTTAAAACGGCTATTAATTAAGGTACTGGAAAATTGCTTGAATAAGCAGATTGCTGTAATTGTGAAAAGTAAGCAGTAGCGTGGCCACTATTACTGTGGAAATTGTTAGTTATATCATTTGTAATTTTGATGGTGTTCTTAATGCTTAGGTTTCTGCGAAGAAAAAGGTAAAACCAGAGCCTTCTCTGGAAAAAACTATTGGCGAGGATCAGGGCTTTTTGTTGGGCTTTGTTGTATTTTTACTGTATGCTTTTACAAAACATTCATTCAATTGCGGGCAACCCATGTATAAATAAAGAATAACCAATATGCTCCAGCCTTATAACAACGCTCATTTTCATATACTGGATTCCTGGGTAACTGATGGGGACCTGTTGCTTCAGTTTTCAGGAACTGATTTTTCTTATCCACTAACAGAAAAGCAGCTGGCAGATTATCAGGTGCTTCATCCAGATCGGCGCTTTTACATCGGCTATACCTCGGATCAGCTTCCATTCGCTTTTGGTGAGATTATTCCGCAAGAAAATGGTTACCCCAGGTTAGCACGGATTTTAGTGGGAGAGGCAGCCTTGCGGGGGCAGGGCTTAGGCCGCCATTTTATTAAGCTGCTGCTAGCCGAAGCCATGAAACGCTACCAAACCAATACGGTTGAACTTTTTACCTGGGAAAAGAATTATGCAGCAATTAAATGCTATGAATCTGTAGGCTTTAAGTTTTTACCTGAACGCTGTAAAGTGATGGAGCATAATGGCATTCGCTATAATATCCATAAAATGATTTATACCGGCTAAGGTTCTGCACCAATACCCACTAACTATTGAACTAATGCCTACTGACCATTGACTAATGAACCAATGCCTAATGCCCAATAAACCAATGCCCATTGAACCAACATCGTGACCCCGCTGAGGTTCGAACTCAGGACCCACAGATTAAGAGTCTGTTGCTCTACCAACTGAGCTACGGAGTCGGGTTACGTAAATATAAGATAAAATGCAGCGTGTTAGGTGTTAAAGTTTCTTTTATGAGTGCTGCCAATATTCCTAACCTTTAAAATACAACCTGGTTGATTTGCATCATACTAGTTGGGTTTTTCTTTAGATGTTGGTGGTGGAGCCAATATTACCTCAACCTTGTTTTCGGGTGTTGGGTATGGAAGTTTATTGAGTAGCGTTATTTCTAACGATTGATGATTGCCATTAATCGTAATAATTATGCATACCAGACTACAGGTTTCATCATCAAGACGCAAAACCTCTGCAGATGGCTCAAATCTTTCAAATATGGTTTCGAAAGCTAAAGGACCTCTTGCATATTCAATAAATTCATGGTAGGTTACTTCTTCCTTCATCCTGTATTGCACTTTCGTTATTACACCGGCTTCTTCGGTTAAAATAAAGCCTTCGTCGTAATTCCGATAAAGAATTAAATTTTCTACCTTTTTATTGAGACTGAAGCCAAGCGCCACCAGAATTTCATCAGCTCTATTTGAAGAAATATGGTATAAATCCCAAAGCAGTTGTGGTTTAATCTTCTTTTGATTCATATTTAAAGTTACATTATTCCTTCTGCAAAATCTTTTCAGGTAAAATCTTAGTGATATATAAGTGACCGCTGAAATAGCGAACACTTAAATCAGGTAAGGTAATCGAAAATCCTGCGCTAACGCTTGTGTTAAAACATAGATCGAATCCCGTTGCTGTGCAACTGCCGATTCTCACACATTTTCTCAGTTCGCAGCGGCTCGCTTAACAGTACGACATTAAGCTATTGCTTGTCTTTTTGCTCAAGAATCTGTAATTTGTTCAATAAGTCCGAGGTCATAGTTTCTAGTTTCTCCCTTGGCAAGCTAGTAACGTATGGTGTTTTGTCACTTTTGATTCTAGCACCCAATACTGCCCTGACATTACTGCAAGAGACAGGAAAAATCATATTAACGACTTGAGTCATTAAGTTAATACAATCCTTTACAAATTTGAATTCAGCGATGTTTTGAGGTATTCTATATTGCCTTAAGTTCCCATATAGATAAACGCTCCTTTTATTATCCCGTAGATTATGTGCACAAACATTATTCCTATAACTCTTAATATCGTGAAACCTCTTGATTTCTCGTTTAATCAGATTGTAATACGGAGAAAACTTTACCCTTTCTGAATTATCTAAGAGAGGCTTGAAGTGCCTATGAAGTTCATCCAAATAACTATTTATTAGGATTACCCCGTGTTCAAAGGTTAATTGGTGCAATGGTGCAACTACCTCTATTGACACATTAAACTCCGCCAACATTGTTAAGGCTTGGAAGTAATTATTGAGTTTTTCATCAATAACGTTGAGAATGTGGATACTTTCATCCAAGGAAGAAACTATTGGTTCTGTTTTAACTGACATCTTATTTAAAGATATAATAAATAAGCTCAATTGTATATGAAATAATCTAAAGGGCATTAGGTTATTTCAACGTCAATCACAGGCTTGGTAAGCATTATACAAAAAGGATTGATACTTTGGATGATCTATTTTATTATAAATGCCGTTGCATCGCTCCTGCTAAGCTTTATACTCCAGTGACCCTCTCTCCATTCGCAGATTAGGTTCACAAATCAGCTTTGGAAGATCGTGCGCAATTATTATCTTTAATCCCGATGACAACTTTCAATATAACGATAGCTATATCAGCAATTGCCCTAACCGGATTAATCACCCTTATTTTAAGACATAGGAGAAATGTTGAGGGGCTTAATTTTACACAAAGCTTCAGGGAGAACTACATGCAATTTGTATCAGCGTATCATAGCAATACATTCGATAGCGAGAAATATAGTTGGCTGACAATGAATGTTAATCGTATGCAAAATGAATTGGGTGTTTTAGGTATAATGGACTATGTTGCGCCACTACAAAGATATCGGGTTCCACGTTATCAGCTAGTCATTAATACATTGCCAAAGTTTCGGACAGGAACGATTGAGCCATTTGATATCAACGCAGTTGATGATTGTCTGTTGCGTCAAATTGGGTACGTTGATGAACGGCTTCGTCTTTCACTTAAAGAAATGATAAACCCAGTTATATGGTTTCGATCAGGAGTTAGGGCTATTATTGGTTTACCATTATCAGTGCTTGAGTGGATTGGTCTTCTCCAGCCAAATGCAGTATCTACTATTACGCACAGCTTTCTTTATAAGCTTGTCACCGCGGTTATTGCACTTATCAGTCTTGTAAGCGGAGTGGTTACTATAATAATTGGTTATGAACAAACGCTAAGCCAACTAAGACGATGGTTTCCAGACCTGTAGCTATGGAAGCATAATACCGACATCACCAGTTTAATTTTTTATTATATATTTGAAGTCAACCAAAATAAAATCAATGGCTCTCAGTTGGAATGAAATCAAAGATCGCGCAGTAGCTTTCTCTAAGGAGTGGGAAGACACCTATAATGAAGAAGCAGAGGCTAAACCCTTCCTTGAGGCGTTCTTCAACATCTTTGGCATTACAAGAAAGCGAGTTGGCACGTTCGAACATAGAGTAAAAAAGCTAAGTGAGGCAGATGGTTATATTGACTTGCTCTGGAAAGGCACAATATTAATTGAAATGAAGACCAAGGGCAAGAACCTTGACAAAGCATTCATTCAAGCTAAAGACTATATTCATGGGCTAAAGGAATACGATCTACCCAAATACATATTGGTATCGGACTTTGAGAACTTCCGGCTGTTCGATACAGAGGATCAAAAGACAGTTGAGTTCAAGTTAAAAGATCTGGTACACAACGTACAGAACTTTGGGTTTATAGCAGGCTATCAAAAAAGAATATACAAGGAACAAGATCCTATCAACATCAAAGCGGCAGCATTAATGGCTAAGCTGCATGATCGATTGAAGTTCATCGGATATGATGGTCACCCACTGGAAGTTTATTTAGTTAGGCTTCTATTCTGTTTGTTTGCGGAGGATACAACTATCTTCGAAAGGCAACAATTTCAAAACTTCATAGAAGATAGAACAAGTGAGGATGGTAGTGATCTTGCTGCTAAAATGCAAGAGTTGTTTCAAACACTTAATACATCCAATGATCGGAGATTCAAGAACCTTGATGAACAGTTAAATGCCTTTCCTTATGTTAACGGGAAACTGTTTGAAGAGGTACTGCCATTCGCGAGCTTTGATAGTGCCATGAGAACCACACTACTTGAATGTTGTTATATCGATTGGAGTAAGATATCGCCCGCCATCTTCGGTTCAATGTTTCAAGGAGTAATGAATCCCCAAGAACGTAGAAACCTTGGTGCGCATTATACAAGCGAGAAAAACATATTGAAACTCATCAAACCGTTATTTCTGGATGAGTTATGGAAAGAGTTTGAGTCTATCAAAGATAATAAGAACAAGCTGCCTGCATTTCATAAGAAACTTAGCCTATTGAAGTTTCTTGATCCCGCTTGTGGGTGTGGTAACTTTCTGGTTATCACATATAGGGAGTTGAGATTATTAGAGATTGAGATACTTCGTTATCAGTTTAAGAATCAGATTGCAACCAGTATAGAAAGTATTATCTGGCTTGATGTGGACCAGTTTTACGGTATCGAGTTCGAAGAGTTTCCCGCAAGGATAGCTGAGGTTGCAATGTGGCTGATTGATCACCAGATGAATATGCAAATCAGTAGCGAGTTCGGACAATACTTTATTCGACTACCGCTAAAAAAGTCGGCTAGCATACTTAATGCGGATGCGCTTGAAACAGACTGGAACAGCCTAATTAATAATGAAGAGCTATCGTATATTATTGGAAACCCACCTTTCATAGGCTCCAAGATCATGACACCTTTGCAAAGAAGTCAAATCGTAAAAGAGTTTGGTGGCGATTCAGGTAGTGGAACTCTTGATTACGTTAGTGGATGGTACATGAAAGCCGCAAAGTATATAGGCGGAACTAAAATAAGGGTTGCATTTGTATCAACCAATTCCATTGTACAAGGGGAACAGACATCTTTACTTTGGAAACCTCTTATAGAAGAATATGGTATCAAAATTCACTTTGCACATAGGACCTTTAAATGGACAAACGAGGCAAAAGGGAACGCCGGAGTCTATTGCATCATTGTTGGTTTTGCAAGCTTTGATACGGCAAGTAAAAAACTTTACGAGTACGAAGACATAAAAGGTGAACCTCATGAGGTACAAGCAAGGAACATTAATCCATATCTGATAGATGCAAAAGATATACTGGTGGTTAAACAGTCGAACCCTATAAGTAATGTTCCGAAGATGAGTTTCGGTAACATGCCATTAGATGGAGGGAATTTACTAATGACTGATGAAGAGAAAGATGCTCTTCTATCCATCCACCCTAACTCAGAACCATTCATAAAACCTTTGATCTCAGCTTATGAGTATCTTAATGGATTTCATCGTTGGTGCCTTTGGTTAGTTGATGCAGACCCATCAATAGTTAATAAACTACCCGAGGTGTTGAAGCGCATTGACAAAGTAAAATCGTTTCGCTTAAGTAGTGTAGCACCATCCACACAGAAGTTTAGTGTAACGCCCGCTTTATTTCGTGACAGGAACCAGCCAGATACATACATCCTTATCCCAAGTACAACCTCTGAAAACAGGAAGTATATACCAATGGGGTTCTTTACTAAAGATGATATTGCTAACAATAGCTGTCACATTGTACCTAATGGAAACTATTATCATTTTGGTGTGCTCATGTCTAACATGCACATGGTATGGGTTAAAACAGTATGTGGAAGACTTGAAAGTCGGTTGAGGTATTCAAAGGATATTGTTTACAATAACTATCCATGGCCTGTTAACCCAACTGATAAACAAATAAAGTCTATTGAAGATAAAGCAAGAGAGGTAATAAATGCTCGTAATGCTTTTAAGAACAACTCTCTAGCTGACCTTTACAATCCTTTAACTATGCCTCCGGTTCTTGTGAAAGCACATTCTGAATTGGATAAAGCAGTAGACTTAGCGTATCGTCCGCAGCCGTTCATTAACGAGGTTAAGCGATTGGAATTCCTATTCGAGTTGTATGAGCAATACACAGCAGATCTTTTCAGTGAGAGTAAGCTTATCAAGACGAAGCGACGCAAGTCTGATCCTCTTCTTTAAAAGTGTAGACTTGTAAGAAATCAAGATACTATCTAATTAACGACTTTGATATTTCCTTTTCCCCAGCAATTTATAACAGACGAGAGAATGATTACATAAAATCTATTCAAATTGACCATATACTTGTAGCACCATCAGGAATATTCTTAATCGAGACAAAAAACTGGAGTGTAAAATCATTACAGGATTTAAACTTACGTTCACCAGTACAGCAAATCAAAAGGACAAACTTTGTTCTATTTAAATTGCTTAATAAAGAGATTAGTAATTCTCATCTTAGCTTGGGCAAACATCATTGGGGAGATAAAAAAATATCAATCAAAAACCTCATTGTTTTGACCAACACCAGACCAAAAGAAGAATTTCAATATGTGAAGATTGTAACATTAAACGAACTTCTCAGCTACATAAACTACTTTAAACCAGTTTTTTCAAATTATGAGACAAAAAGAATTGCTGAGTTTTTGTTAGAAATTAATAATCAAAAGACGATTGAAACATAAACATTTCATTGAAAATCATCGAAAGTTGCCCCTTATAAAAATACAGGGTAATCATTATATCCCCCTTCTGGTTTAAGTGTTCCATCGGGTCACTTAAATCTCCCTTTGAAAGGCAGGTCTCCGACTGAAATAATACGCTGACTGTTGCTAGTTTCCATGGGTCCGCTTTACATTGTTCCGTGTGCAAATCTTTTCAGGCAAAGTAGTTTTAAGTGACCGCTAGAATAGTGACACTTAAATTAAGTAGGGGAGTCATGGATATTTATTGGAACTATTGGTTCTCCATGTAATCTAAATACGTTTGAGTCTGCTTACAGCTGTAATTTATAAATCAGTTATATGAAGAGCCATAACAATGCGGCTCTTTTTTATTATAATTGAATTGAAATTTAAATCTAATACTCTCAGATGAAAAAGGAAGTTAAAGGTATTCTTGCACTCTCTATCGCAGTCTTTTTATTTTTTTCCATACAGCTATTAATTCAGCACCCTCCAGATAAAAGACTTGCCATTGATTTTGAAGCTTTTGAAGGATATGGGAATGCTTTAACAGGAGTTTTTTCAATTGTAAGTGTTTACCTGATATACCGTACGTTAACCTACCAAGCCGATACTTTTAATCTTACCCAATTTGAGAACAGAGTATTTGAATTAATCAGATATCACAGAGACAATGTTGCTATAATCAAAATGAGGGCTCCAGATAAGGTTTCAGAGGTATATTATGAAGGTCAGAAAGCTCTTCGGGAGATTCATAAGCAAATGAATACAATAATATCAATAATTGAGCATTTTTTTAATGAAGATTTAAGTTATAAGAAGAACTTAAACGATATTGGGACACTTGATAAAATTGCAGTTGAGCGCAATGTTTCAATTCAAAAGCTTGATAAGTTCAATGTAGCTTATCTATGTCTGTTTTTTGGGATGAGTGAGGAAGGACAGCAATCATTACGCAACATTTTAAGCAATAGATATAATGAAAATCTAATCGATCGCGTCATTGGAAAACTCGAAAATATATTTGCAGTCTGGCAACGTTCAAATGCGAACGATCAATCATTTTCGTGTACGAAAATGGTTGATGAAGTTGATTCACTAAATAAAACTTCATTATTAGCTAGAACAAAATATTATGGCGGCCACCAGTATAGACTTGGGCACTACTTTAGACACCTGTATCAGATAATTGTATATATAGATGAGAATGATAAACTGACTTATTCACAAAAGTATAAATATGTTAAAATTGTTAGAGCCCAATTGTCAACCTATGAACAAACTTTGCTTTTCTTTAATAGCATAAGTAATCTAGGTAGAACTTGGGAATTAGATGTAGATCTGGAAAATGTTAAAGCATCAAAGATTTCAGATTATAAAATCTATAATGGGCTTATTACTAAATACAACTTAATCAGAAACATACCTAATGAGTTCATCACAAACATTTCAATTAGTGAAATTTATCCTCATTTAACATTTGAAGGATCATTCGATACAGAAGTTAAAAAGCATTATCGGGATATTTATAATCGTAAACGAAAGCATTTTTTTAATTACTAGCACTTGCTTTTCCTCAAAACTAGCGGCATAACAAGAAAAAAACCTTCCGGTTTAAATATTCCAACGGCTTACCCAAATCAGGTAAAGGGGGCTAACTACTGCTATGATGTTACCCTCAGCATACTATCGCTAACGAAAATCTTCTTCACTAACCTTCTCATTGACCAGCAATTCAACCATCTGAGCTTTTTGTATAGTCTCTCCATCTTTAAAAGCCATCTCCGTGTAGTAGGTTAATTTGCCGTATTTTTTATAGCCTGAAAATAGAGTAGAGCTGAAGCCTCCTTTTTCTGTAGTCTGTTTGTCCTCGCGTAGCTGATGGAATGTTTTTTTACTGTAGTAAAGTACCCGGACAGTTCCGTTGGTACAGGTAGCCTTTACTTTATAACAGTCTTCCTCGGCTACTTTTCCGAGCCTGCCAGTGCCAGCGTATATAAAGTTGGATCCAGATAGTCCAGTTCGTTGAATATGTTTTTGCGGTATTTTTTATCACTGAACTCATCCTGGTTGGCAAGTTGTGTTTTCCCTCCAGAAACTTCGTAACCTTTTTCGCCATCATAGAAATTTCGGAAAACGGTACGACCCTGATATACGATCAGGAAAGCGCCTTTATTGGGCAGCATCTCTTTGGTAATCCAGTTTACATTGCGGCCTTCCATTTGGGTGGCAATATTGGAGTAAAGCGTTTTGATAGATTGCAGGTATTGTTTTCCTCCGGTGGCTTCAATTGATTTCTCAACGATCTGCTGGGCAGTAAGCTCGTCGTGTGCCCAGGTTTTAGTTAGGTTTAATGCAAAAAAAAGGAAAAATGAAAGGAGCGTGGTTTTCATGATAAGATTGTTTGTCCGATTTGTTTATTAAGCCGGCAAATTAATACTTTATTGTGATATTCTCTTTCTTTGTCAAAAAAAACAAACCTAATAAACATTGCGCAAACGATGCACAGAGACAATAAACTCAACCCCTCATTCTCCTGATACCATAAATACCCAGCACACCTATAACCAAAATAAGGCAACTGTCTAAGGCGCATCCAACGGGTGCGGTAAGGAGGGTGTAATTATATTCAGTATAAGCAGTGGGCGTAAAAATGGTAAAGCCACAGCTTGCACCTGTAGGTGTACCCAGCAGAACCCTGGGGCATGCCGGAGGCGAGGTAGGATATCCACCACTCGAAGTGATGTATAGACTGGTAAATAAGGAGTTTTTTTGAGTATAAAGCGTACCCGTGGTTGTTGAGCCTATTAAACAACCTTTAAGTTGGGCAACAGCAGAAGAACAGTACACGATCAAAAAAAGTGAGACAAGGACAAGATGTTTGGTCATAGCTGTGCTTATGAGAACACTGTGCCATCTCCTTTTTTATCACTTTAGTTGAATGGAATGAATAACATTAGAAGAATTTTAATCTTTTTACGCTGAACATGAAATATTGGTAATCTGTTGGATAGCATTACGGGAATATATTCAGGCCCGAGCCTGCTGTTCATTATATGGCTTAATTAAAAACGGTAAATTGGATTTTGGGGAACATGGCTGCTTATAGAAAATGGGGGCTAAGTTTATTCTGGGTGTATAATTGAGTATTCAGTAAGTGGGGTTGTGTGTTGTGTGTTATGGGTTATAGGTCTGGGCGGTTGAGAAGTTGTAAGTTTTAGGTTGTAAGTTGTAAGTCTGGGCGCTTAGAAAGTTGTAAGTTTTAGGTTATAAGTTGTAAGTCTGGACGCTTTAAAGTTGTAAGTTTTAGGTTGTAAGTTGTAAGTCTGGGCGCTTAGAAAGTTGTAAGTTTTAGGTTATAAGTTGTAAGTCTGGGCGGTTGAGAAGTTGTAAGTTTTAGGTTGTAAGTTGTAAGTCTGGGCGCTTAGAAAGTTGTAAGTTTTAGGTTATAAGTTGTAAGTCTGGACGCTTTAAAGTTGTAAGTTTTAGGTTGTAAGTTGTAAGTCTGGGCGCTTAGAAAGTTGTAAGTTTTAGGTTATAAGTTGTAAGTCTGGGCGCTTAGAAAGTTGTAAGTTTTAGGTTATAAGTTGTAAGTCTGGACGCTTTAATGTTGTAAGTTTTAGGTTGTAAGTTGTAAGTCTGGGAGCATAAAACTGAAAACTCCCAACTGAAAACTTCAAACTAAAGTTAAGGGTTAAAATTCTGGTGTGCTAAGCTTTCCGAGTTTAACTCTGGCGTTTGGTTGTACCTACTGCGCTCTTTTTCTCTGTGTAAATTCGGTGTTCTCGGTGGTAAAATTCCCTGATCAACACCTGGTGCCTTTTGCGGTAAAAAACAAACGTTTGTGCAGTGTTTAACTTTACTGTTCTGGTCAAATATTGCTAGTTTAGACGAGGATCGCTAACCATGATCTTTGCTAACCACAAACCTACTATGAAAACAAGACTGATTTTTCTTTGGTCACTATTCGTTATAACAAGCTCCGTTTATGCGCAGTCGCTTAAACCCTATAACCTCAGGTTTGCCAAACTGGCTAACCGCTGGGACGAAGCCATGCCGCTGGGTAATGGCATGTTGGGTGCTTTAATCTGGGAAAAAAATCAAAAGCTCCGTTTGTCATTAGACCGGGCCGATTTATGGGATGAGCGTAAAGCCCTAGATATTTCTAAACTAACCTTTAAATGGGTAGAAGAACAGGTAATTCAAAAGAATTATGGTGCGGTGCAGAAAATAGGCGATGCACCCTATGATACCAGTCCGTACCCGACCAAGTTGCCGGCAGCTGCTGTAGAATTTGATCTGGCTAAACTGGGCAAGGTGGTAAGCAACGAGCTGGATATTCAAACCGCCTTAAATACCATTAAGTTCGAAAGCGGCACCATATTTAACTGTTACATTCATGCTACTGCTGCCAGAGGGTATTTTGGTTTTGAGGAGCTTAAAGATATCACCGTTATACCCGATTTAATTGTACACAATTATGCCAATAACCTGACAGAGCAGGGCGATAACAGTCATGCGGGGAGTGGCCTGCAAAAGCTGGGCTATGCCAAAGGTACGCTTACCAAAACAGCTAATACGATACTTTACCATCAGCCTACCGCCGAGGGACATTATTATGAAGTGCTGATTCAGTGGCAGCGGATGGCGAAAGATCAGGTTATAGGTTCGTGGACCATTAGTAACGATAAGCCTGCCGTTCCGGTTGCCATAGCTGCTACAGCAAAGGAACCTACAGGCTGGCCAGAGCACCTGGCCTGGTGGAAACAATACTGGGGAAAATCCAACCTCTCTGTTCCCGATACACTTATTCAGAAACAGTATTACCTGGAATTATATAAGCTGGGTGCAGTAGCGCGTAAAGGTGCGCCGGCCATTACTTTACAAGCGGTATGGACTGCCGATAACGGGAGCTTGCCGCCATGGAAAGGCGATTTTCACAACGATTTGAATACCCAGCTGAGTTATTGGCCAAGCTATACCGCAAATCGACTGGATGAGGCTGCAACTTTTACCGATTGGTTATGGAAAATCAGAAACCGTAACCTGGCCTATACCAAACAATATTTCGGCGTTGCTGGATTAAATGTACCGGGTGTGGTAACTTTAAGCGGCGACCCTATGGGCGGCTGGATCCAGTATGCACTTTCGCCAACAGTAGGGGCCTGGGCTTCGCAGCATTTTTATTGGCAATGGAAATACAGTATGGACAATGCCTTCTTAAAAACCAGGGCCTATCCCTACATTCATGAGGTGGCTACCTACCTCGAAAGTATTACCCGGCTAAAAGATGGTGTGCGTAAACTGCCTTTAAGCTCGAGTCCGGAATATAATGATAACAGTATTAATGCCTGGTTTTTTAACTGGACAAACTTCGACCTCTCGCTGAGCAAATTTTTATTTAAGGCAGCAGCCGAAGTAAGTGCGGCCAATGGAAAACCATCAGAAAGCAAGCATTGGTTAACCATTTTGGCACAACTGCCAGATTACGAAGTAAACCAAACCGGATTTACCATTGCCCCGGGTGCAGATTTAACCAGTTCACATCGCCACATGTCGCAGTACATGGCCATTTACCCATTGGATTTATTGGATGTAAACCGCGAACAAGACAGGGTAATTATTGATCATTCGCTTAACCAGCTCGAAAAAATGGGTACACGTGCCTGGTGTGGTTATTCTTTTAGCTGGATGGCTTCATTGTATGCACGTGCTTACCAGGCCGATAAAGCACTGAAGCAATTGCAGATTTTTGCTTCGAACTTCTGCTCGCCTAACAGTTTCCACCTCAATGGGGATCAAAAGGGAGGGCAATACTCGGGTTTCACCTATCGCCCCTTTACTTTAGAAGGGAATTTTGCTTTTGCACAGGGTGTTCAGGAATTACTGTTGCAAAGCCGGAATAATTACATCCAGGTTTTTCCTGCTGTACCAACAACCTGGAAAAATGTTTCTTTTAACAACCTCCGTACTGAAGGAGCTTTTTTAGTGAGCGCCATAAAGGAAAACGGTGTGCCGGCAAAGGTTAAAGTACTGGCCGAAAAAGGTGGCTGGTTAAAGATTAAACTTCCTTTTAAAACTTTTGTGGTAAAGGGTGTACCTGCTGCAGCTGTTAAAACCAATAACGAGGGGCTTACTGTAGTTAAACTGGCACAGAAACAAGAGGTTACTTTTGAGAATGGGTAGGTGGGAGTTTGGAGTAGGGAGTTTGGAGAGGGGAGTAGGGAGTTTAAAGTTGAAAGTGGAGAGTTGAAAGTTTGAAACTGGGAAAAGAACAAAAAAAGATTAACAAATAAACCAAATATATGCGTAAACTATTAGTGCTTTTATTGTGCAGTTATGCCATCGTGGTGCAGGGGCAATCCCTTTCTCCTGACAGCATTTTTATTCAAATGAAAAGGGTAGCCGATTGGCAATGGAAAACCCTGGAAACATCGGGATGGAAAAATCCTAAAAAAGACTGGACATCTGGCGCCATGTACACCGGTATGATGGCTTTTAGCGGACTTGCGGGAACGGATTCTTATTATCAGAAATTAATTCAGGTAGGGGAAGATAACCAGTGGAAAATCGGTCATTACCGCCATTTTGCCGACGATTATTGTGTTGGACAGTTGTATTCGCAGTTGTACTCCATTTATCAAAACCCAAAATATATTGCCGATTTTAAAAGCATGGCAGATTCGCTGGTGGCTTTACCGCATACGGAATCTTTAGAATGGAAAAAATCGATTCACATTCGCGAGTGGGCCTGGTGCGATGCCTTGTTTATGGGGCCTCCGGCACTGGCCTATTTAAGTCAGGCTACAGGCGACACCAAATACCTGGATAAAGCATCTGCTTTATGGTGGAAATCTACAGCCTATTTATATGATAAGGACGAACATTTATTTTATCGCGATAGCCGCTATTTTAAAAAGCAGGAAAAGAATGGGGCCAAAGTATTTTGGGCCCGAGGAAACGGCTGGGTAATTGCCGGCCTGGTAAGGGTTTTATCTACCATGCCGAAAACGCATCCGGATTATAAACGTTTTACAAAGCTGTACAAAGAAATGTCGGGCAGGTTGGCCGCACTGCAACAGCCTGATGGTACCTGGCATGCCAGTTTGCTCGATCCGGAGAGCTATGCAAGTAAAGAAACCAGCGGTACTGGATTTATTGCTTATGCCATGGCATGGGGCATTAACAACAATTTGTTGCCTTATAAAAAATATAAGGGTGTGTTAGATAAGGCCTGGGTAGCTTTGAGTACTTCGGTACATCCCGATGGGAAGTTAGGTTTTGTTCAGGCCCAGGGCGCAGCACCGGATAAGGTAGGTTACGAGGATACAGATGTGTATGGTGTAGGTGCTTTCCTTTTAGCGGGGACAGAAATTTTTAAGCTAAAGCTCGAAAAAGAAAGTAAGGTTTGGATTAGCGAGGTAGAAAACACCACAGCAAAGCCTAAAACGCAAAAAATAGAAATTCCATGGCGAAGCCTTGCTAAAAAAGTGGCCGGTCAGGATCCTCAGAAAGTACAGGTGAAAGATGCAGCAACCGGAGAAATTATCCCTTTAAATATTGATTATGATGGCACCAGGCCCAAAGCGTTAAATTTTGAAGTACAGCTCAGTGCCGGAGCTACGCGTTTTTTCCATATTCAATAGCTTTTAACATTTCAGACTCAGATGAAAATATTAAAAATTAGCTTGCTAATAGCCAGCATTAGCGTGGCGAACCTGAACGTTACACAGGCACAAAAAACGAAAAGCAAAGCACAAAGTACGGGTTTGCAAGAACGTGCTTACTGGTCGAAGTTGCTTTATAAAATGGCATCGCCCGTTATTCTGAATTTATCGAACAGCACATTAAAGAAAAATATGCCTGTTGAAGTTCCTCCCGGGATGAAAACAGACTTTTTTAAAAAGGTAACTTATCTGGAAGCCGTAGGCCGTACCATGGCTGGGGTAGCGCCCTGGCTGGCGCTCCCGGATGATGATACCGAAGAAGGTAAAATGCGTAAGGAGCTGCGAACGGCTTTGTTAAAAGGTATTGTTAATGCTGTTGATCCGGCTAACCCCGATTACCTGAACTTTAGAACAGAAAGTCAGCCTATTGTAGATGCAGCTTACATGGCCCAGGCTTTTTTGCGTGCACCCAAAGCTTTGTGGGAACCTTTGGATGCAGTAACCAAAGGCAGGATAATAGAAGAATTTAAAACCTTAAGAACCCGAACCGGTGCTTATAACAACTGGTTGTTGTTTGCAGGGATAAATGAATGCTTTTTGCTGAGTGCGGGCGAAAAGCCTGATCCGGCAAGGATAGAGTTTGCCCGCAAGAAAATGACCGAATGGTACAAAGGTGATGGCTGGTACAGTGATGGGCCAAGCTTTAGCATGGACTATTATAATTCGTATGTGATCCACCCCATGCTGGTTGATTTCTTAAAAGTATTATCGGATAAGAAAAGAGCATCTGTTGAGGAGTATAATACCGCTTTGCAAAGAATGGTACGCTATGCCGAATTTTCTGAGCGGATTATTAGTCCGGAGGGTACTTACCCTGCTATGGGTCGCTCGGCAACCTACCGAACTGCGGCTTTTCAGGCACTGGCCCAGGTGGCTTTAATGGAGAAACTCCCGGCGCACATTAGTCCGGCGCAGGTACGCTGTGGCATATCTGCAGTGATGCACCGCATGTTTGATGTTTGCAATAATTTTGATGCCAGGGGCTGGCTGGTACTGGGTTTCTGCGGGTCGCAACCAATGATTGCGGATGGTTACACTTCTACAGGTAGCCTGTATATGGCTACTTTGGGTTTCCTGCCCTTGGGTTTACCTGCTGATCACCCTTTCTGGACGGACCCTGCGGCAGATTGGACGGCAAAAAAAGCCTGGAGTGGCCAGGCCTTTAAAAAAGACTACCATGTAGATTACTAATCTTATTTTGGTGTTTTTAGCGCTGCGTTAAGTAATTTACTTAGCGCAGTTTTTTTTGTAACCAGGCCCTGATGGGTTCATCATATAATTTTAATGCGGCGTAAGCTATACCAACAGCGGCCACAAAAGTGAGCAGCCCGTAAGGTAAGTAAGCAGAGAAACCCAGGCCGCGGTTATCACTAACCCAACCGGTATAAATATAAATAAGCGGATAATGGGTAATGTAAATCGGGTAAGAAATGTCGCCCAGAAATTTGCAGATTTTAGATCCCGATTGGCTGCGGATTTGCCCACTGGCACCTACATAAACAATAATGGGGAAAATGAAGATAATGGTTAAGGAATCGTAAAGTCCGTTAAGCCAAAGTTTATCTGCGCCCCCAATTCTGGGAATGGCCAGGGTAATGACCAGCAACAAACTACTCCAGATAAAGGCATTTTTAATTTGTGAGGGTTTGGTTAAACGGGAAAGCAGAAGCCCTGCAAAAAAAGGGAACATCATGCGGGTTAAACCAATCTGAATCTGTTCGGCATTGAGCGACCAGCCCCCAATTACATCACCGGTTTTGCTGGTTACTGCATAATAAATTAACCAGGTGCCAGCGCCGGTTACCAATGCTGTTAGGGCCCAGTTGGGCAGTTTTCTAAAACCAAGGGCATACAAAATGTTGGCTATATATTCGTAAAAAAGTGACCATCCGGGTCCATTTAAGGGGTGTATTTCCTGCCAGCCCCGAATATCCATAGAAATGGGGATCGGAAGGAGTGTAAAGCCGATTAACATCACTACAATCACTTTCCAAAGTGGAATGGTATGAATTAACGGAAACATTGCCGAATCGGAAGCGTAAAAGCCCAAAGCACCGATAATCATTCCTAAAACAACCAATGGTTGCAGGCGGATTAAGCGCCGTTTAAAGAAGCCGCCAATGCTGAGTTTTGTCCAGCGGTCATCGTAAGCGTAGCCAATTACAAAGCCAGAAAGTAGAAAAAAGAAATCAACCGCCAGGTAGCCGTGATTGATCATCAAATCCAGATGGCTGGTAGAATGGGCTTCTAAAATGTGGAAGATGACAACAATGAGTGCCGCAACACCCCGCAGGCCATCCAGTATGGCATAGTGAGGTTTCGTTAACAAAGATGGGTTATGCATAGCTTCAAATATACATGATGAAGCTAAATGTTTCGGGCTGGCAGCTGTAAGTAATGAGTTACATGTATTGGTAATTGTTTAATAATCGAGCACTGAACCCAGCCTTGTAAATTGAGCGGCTGGAATAGGAAATAAGCTGATGTAAAAAGAAAATGCCTCTTTCCTTATGGTTAGAGGCATTTTATATTGAGGCATTAATGTTTTAGAATTTAAAGCTGAAGCTGGCGGTATAATTTACCGGTTTTTGAGGGTTGATGGACCAATAACCGATATAGTACTTTTCATTGGTAATGTTATTGGCATTAAACCTGATGCTGAAACGATCGGCATTGTAAAATAAGCTGGCATTTAAAAGTGTGTAGCTTGGCAATTCGAATACACCAGTCTGGCTATTATCAATTACTTTGTAAATACCGGCGTAGTTACCGCCAATACCAAAACCGAAATCTTTTAAGCTACCGCGCGTAAATTTATAGGTAGCCCATAGGTTGGCTAAATCCTGAGGGCCTTGTCCGCCCTGGGCCCGGCCAGGCTCGTTATAAAAGTCGGTACCTGCCGGATTGCCTACCAACACCTGCGAGCGATTATGGCTATATCCTGCAATAAAGTTTAAACCTTGAACCGGGTTGGCATTAATATCAATTTCAAAGCCTTTGCTACCCACTTTACCACCCTGAAGGGAATTGTTAATATCTGCCGGATCAGGATATACACGGTTTTTTACTTTAATATCATAGTAAGAGAACGTTGCACTTAATTTATCATCAAACAGGTTAGTTTTTACACCAAACTCCCATTGGTTCGCATTTTCTGGCTTGAACGATTTTACTGAGCCATCTACATTTTTGGTTGGCGCAACATTAAAGAAAGCGTTCATGTAGTTAGCAAACACAGATACTTTGTTAAGTATTGGTTGGTATACCAATCCAAATTTAGGCGATAAAGCAAATTGATTATATCCATCAGTATCGTCGTTTACGTCGCCGTTGGAAACAAAATAATCAGCTCTTAAACTGGCCATGGCAGCTAATTTATCTGTAATGTTAATTACATCTGAGGCGTAAATGCTGTATACACTGTTGCTGATTTTCGCGTTGTTGGCACCTGTTCCGGCCAATAAACTATCTACTGAGGCTTTGGTGGTATACACCGGATGAGCGGGATCTGGATAAACTACATCACCCTGCGGGGTTACATTGCGCATAAGGCCATAGCCTGTTCCATTATCTACTACATTTCTGTTAAAATAATCCAGGCCAATCAGCAGTCGGTTTCTTATGCTTCCGATCTTGAAATCGCCATTAAAGTTTTGTTGGATATCAAAAGTATTGGTGGTTGAGTTTTCTTTGTGGATGAATTGTGCAAATTCATTACTCCCCGGCTCATTACCATAAATATAACCATAGTAACCAAGAGATTTTAAGGTTCCGCGAGAGATGGCCGTTTGTGAAGTCCATTGATCGGAAATCTTATAAGTCATTTGCCCCTGTAAGTTAAACCTCGGGTTTTTGATGGTAAGTTCGTTGCTGGTAAAAGAAAGGTTGTTGTTGAGGTTAAGTGCTGCTACATCTTTAAAAGTCAAGGCATCGGCACGGTTAGAATGGAAGAATACGGGTGCAAGTGCCCTTTCCTGTTCTAAAATCTCGGCCAAAAAATTAAAACTTAACTTCTCATTAACTTCATAAACCAGGGCAGGGGCAACAAAAAATGACTTTTTAAAGCCAGCATCCTGAAAGCTTCCTTCAGAATGGTAGGCGGTATTAATGCGAAGGGCTACCTTTTCTATTTTACTTAAAGGGGTGTTTACATCTACTGCAATGCGGTTAAGGCCAAAACTCCCGGTGTTGTAGGTTACCTCGCCTCCGGTATTGAAATAAGGTTTTTTGGTTACGGTGTTAATAATTCCGCCATAACCATAAAATGTAGCGCCAAATAATGTGCCTGAAGGGCCTTTTATTACCTGAATTTCTTCGATATCGGCTGGGTCCAGATCGCCGCTGGTAAAGCCAGGCAAGCCATTATAAAGGGCGGGCTGTGCTTCAAACCCGCGCAAAGAGAAATAGCTGGCACCATCGCCTGCTCTTCCAGTCGATTCCCAGGTTCTCGAAATTCCGGGAACATTTCGCATCGCATCATCGAAATTGGTAATGCCTTGTTGCTTAATAAGATCTGATGAAACAGCGGTATATACCTGCGGGTTTTCTAATTTTGTAAGTGGCATTTTAGCCACAGTACTGTTTATTTTGTTCGAATTTCTGGAAGAAATGGTTACTTCCTGTAATTGTGCAGAGCTTTCTTTTAAAATAAAATCTACAGTAACCGAACTTCCAGGCTTAACTTCTACCTGCTGCTGCTGGATACTTAAACCGATTAAAGAAGCAATGATAGTTTGCGTACCTGGTTTAAGGCCTTTTATTTGAAAATAACCGTTTTTATCGGTTAAGGCACCTTTTCCTGTGCCTTTTACTGTAATTGATACCGCTTCTGCAGCGTTTCCGTCAGAAGTTTTTACGGTTCCGCCTATACTTCCTGATTGTGCGTATGCAGCGCTAAGCCCAAAGAGGAATATGGCTATGACGTAAG
This sequence comes from Pedobacter sp., assembly GCF_965279535.1. NCBI lineage: Bacteria > Pseudomonadati > Bacteroidota > Sphingobacteriia > Sphingobacteriales > Sphingobacteriaceae > Pedobacter > Pedobacter sp. Next base: position 2,285,685 of record NZ_OZ257244.1, on the reverse strand, counting down.
TAATTTTTTTTATCATGGGTTTATACAATTGGTTGTCGCCGCAAACTTATTGTTTATAATCATTCTAAACAAATTATTTATAATAATTCTAAATAGTTGAATCGGGGATCAATCCGAGTCAACTAAATGTCCCTGATCAAATTTTAGTTACAAGCCCGATTAGATTTGCTTCAAAGCTGGAGATATTGGTATATTGTGCCCGGTTTTAAGCATTTCTGTAATGAAAAGGAATTCTGTTCGTTTGAATAAGACCATATCATTTGAAAAGCAGTATTCCATATAATCAACCCCAATCCCATGAAAAAATACCTTATAGCAGCCTGTTTTTGCACATTAACTACTTTCGGCTTTGCGCAAGCCAAACCTAATTTTTGGGAAGATGTACAAACAATAAAAAAGTACGATCAGCTGTATAAAGCTCCTGCCAATCCGGTGCTGTTTGTAGGTAGCTCATCCATCAGAAAATGGGACACATTGACTAAGGATTTTGCAAAATACAATGCCCTTAACCGCGGTATTGGTGGTGCAGTAACCAACGATATTACATTCTACTTAAATGATGTGGTATTTCCTTATCATCCTCGCCAGATTGTAATTTATGTTGGGGAGAACGACTTGCCAGATGATAAAACCACAGCAGACAGTGTGCTAAACAGAACAGTAAAATTATATAAAGCCATCAGGGAAAAATTACCCAAAGTGCCAATTGCCTATATCTCTATAAAACCAAGCCCAAGTCGCGATAAGTTTAGGGAAAAAGCGATTGCTGCCAACCTGTTGATTCAGAAATTTCTGGCCCGGGAAAAAAATACAACCTTCATTAATGTTTATCCTTTAATGCTAACGTCTGATGGTAAACTCAGACCGGAGCTTTTTGTTAGTGATATGCTCCACATGAATGCGGCAGGATATGATATCTGGCGGAAAGCCGTTGAACCACATCTTTTGAAAAGTGATAAGTTGTAAGTCTGGACGCTTTAAAGTTGTAAGTTTTAGGTTGTAAGTTGTAAGTCTGGGCGGTTAAAAAGTTTTAGGTTATAAGTTGTAAGTCTGGACGCTTTAAAGTTGTAAGTTTTAGGTTGTAAGTTGTAAGTCTGGGCGGTTGAGAGTTAAAAGTTGAAGGTTAAAAGTTAAAAGTCTGGTGTGCTAAGAAAGTTATAAGTTGTAGGTTATAAGTTTTAAGTCTGGGCGCTTAGAAAGTTCTGAGTTGTTGTTTATACGACTAGTCAGCTAAACAACTTAGCACCTCATCGTCTCACCTTTTAAGTTCGGTGTTTGGTTGTACCAACTGCTCTCTTTTTCTCTGTGTAAACTTTGTGTCCTCGGTGGTAAAATTGCTGATAAACATCCATACCCGAGGTCTACTTTGTGATTAGGCAGAAATATCCCTACCGTAATACCAGGCATGCTGCCGGATGCTTTGGATCATTAAAAACAGCCTTTGGTGTTTCTACGGTTGTAATTTGATCGAAGATCTTGATTGATTTGTGCTGCGGTAAATAGTTTGGCCAGTTAGCAATTGGCTTACCATGGATAAAATCTACCCAATAGCCATGCATTAATGCAGCCAGATCATAGTTCATGTTTGCGTTTTTCGCATATGGATCTAGCCACACATAGGGTAATTCTGCAGCGTGCGAAGCGCCTTTACCATCTTTGCTATAATCGAAACGATACATCCATACATTAGGGTTCACCTGTGCTAAAGTATCTGCCAGGCGGTAGGAATGCATGGTGTACATGTATTGCGTAAGTACCATTTTTGCTGCCGAGTCGGTGCCTAGCTGCTTTTCATTGGCTTTAAAATTTTTCCAAACCAGGCGGCCGTTTTTCCCAAACCAATCTTTCAATGCTTGCTGTTCAGGATGCTGCAAACGTTTATCCATATCTATAAACATGCGGCTTTCTGCTTTATTGGTGCCGATTAGGAAGCGTTTACTCTGATCGGTATTTTGCCTGATGTATTGATAACCATTGCCGCTGATCACTTGTCCATCTGCAACCGGACCAAAATAATTGGTACCCTGTGCACCTTTACAAATGGCATTTTGGGCGGTGATAAGCTGTTCGGTAGAAAGGTTGAGGAGTTCTTCGGGTTTTTTAAGGTTTAATTCTTTTAATAATCTTTTGCGAATAGATTTAGCCGTTGCCGAATCCCTTACGCATTGTATGGCCCCACTTTCTAAAATCAGTTGCCCGAATAAATCTTTAGCATCTTTATTGAGCAGCAGTGTACTCACCAGTTTAGCACCTGCCGATTCACCAATAACCGTTACCCGATTGGAATCTCCACCAAAAGAAGCGATGTTTTCTTTAATCCAGCGTAAGGAAAGCATTAAATCCTGTAATCCATTGTTGCCCGAACTGCGGTACTTAGGATCAACATCACCCAGGTAAAGGAATCCGAAAACACCCAGTCTGTAATTGATGGTTATGGTTACTACGCTGTCTTTATCTGCAAATGCATGCCCGTTTTGTCCGGAGCCCGAGCCACCCGTCATAGAGCCGCCATGCACCCACACCAGTACAGGTAACTTGGATTGTTTTTTTAAGCTAGGTGTATAGACATTTAGGCTTAAACAGTCCTCGTTTCCCCTAACTTCTTTCGTGTTTCCGTTGTATTGTGCAGATACTTCCCCAAAAGTGGTACAGTTAAGTGTATCGGGCCAGTTTTTTTTAGGCACGGGCGGTAAAAATCTCAATGCAGCTTTGGGTGCTTCGGCATAGGGGATGCCTTTAAAAACCCAGGTCTGGCCTTCCTTTGCCCCCTTTAAATAACCACCTTGTGTTTTTAGGATAGCATAATCCTGCGCATTCGCTGAATAGGAAAGATAGCAGAGCATTAGCAAGAACAAGGTGTAATGGCAGTATTTGGAGATGAATTTCATAGGTAATGATTTGGCTGCAATTTATGCTATTTGCTTAAAATTACATCGGTCAATTTTACTTTGGTTTTGGCTTTACGGGAGGTTCATTAATGGATACTTATTAGTGTGATAGATAGAACAGCCCTTCCACAGGCCCTCGACAGGCTCAGGATGGCAAAGTGTTCGTTCTTCAATGCTGGACATCATATTTAAAAGAAATTAAAATTTATATATTTATCCTTGCGGAAATCATCCCTGACCAAATGAAGCAACTTTTATCCCTTTTCATCATTTTTCTGAGCTGCTATACTTCACAAGCCCAAGATTTATTGGGAATTCCACAAATTGTGAATTACAACAATGAACAATATAACGGTGGCATCCAAAACTGGGATGTTAAGCAAGACCGGAATGGCATTTTATACTTTGGCAATAATGAGGGGCTGCTAACCTTTAACGGAAGATATTGGAACCTTTACCGGCTTCCCAATTATACTTCTGTAAGATCGGTAGGTATCGATTCTAAAAACAGGATTTATGTTGGTGCTCAGGATGAAGTCGGATACTTCTTCCCCAATGCACAGGGGGTACTTCAATATACTTCTTTACTCAATCTGATTCCTGAAAGCATGCGTAAACTTGCTGACATTTGGGATATTGCCATCATCAACGATGAGGTTTACTTTCGTTCTAACAATGCCATTCTTCATTATCGGGATGGTGCCATTAAATATTATAAACCCAGTTCTACCTGGCTTTTTGTAGGGGCAGTAAACAACAAGGTACTCTCGCAGGATAAGGATGCAGGTTTGCTGCTTTATGATAAAGAACTCTGGAAACCTTTTTGTGCTGCCCAGGAGATGAAGGTATCATCGGTGACTGGTATTTTGCCATATAGCGGCGATACCCTTTTGGTTTCTACCTTAAAAAAAGGATTGTTTCTGGTTAGCAATGGCATGCTCAAACCTTTTCAAACCAGCTTAGACCGGGTGTTTTTTAATGACCGCATTTTCTTTGCCAGCCAGATTAACAACGGACATTATGCCATTGGTACCACCTCCGGAGGAGTATATATCATGGATAAGAAAGGCAATCTGATCCAAAAATACAATTACCGTGAAGGGCTTCAGAACAACAATGTACGCGGCATATTACTGGATCGCGATAAGAACATGTGGCTGGCCCTGGATGATGGGATCTCTTACGTGGCGATTAACAGCGCCATTAAGAGAATTTTTCCTGACCGCACTAAACAAACAACCAGTTATGCTTTCAGAAAATTTGGGCAGCAGCTTTACATTGGTACTTCAAACGGACTTTACACTTCTAACCTGGAGCCCAATAAACGCGATTTAAGTTATTCTACCTCCAATTTTACGGAGGTTAAAAATACAAAAGGACAGGTATGGGGCTTAGATGAGATTAACAACCAACTGTTAATGGCCCACGAGGATGGGACATCTGTAATTAACGGCAACCTGGCTAAACCTTTATACGTGCTTCCGGGTACCTGGATGTATCAGCCCCTAGACAATGTTTACCCCGCTCAAAATGTGCTGGCAGGCACCTACCAGGGTTTGCAGAAGATAAATTATGTTAAGGGGCAGTTTGTGGGCTCGGAAAGGGTAGATGGTATAAATGAAACCTTAAGGTTTATTGTGGTTGATAATAACGATAACATCTGGGCCTCCCATCCCTATCATGGTGTGTACCGCATTGAACTCCAGGCAGATCGAAAACGTGTTAAACGCACAACCATGTTTACCGATAAAGAGGGGCTACCTTCTAAGTTGTATAATTATGTTTACCGGATTAAGAACAGGGTAGTGGTCGCTACATCAAACGGGGTTTTTGAGTACGATGCCCAACAACATAAATTTGTTCGTTTTAAGTTGTTTGGAGATGCTTTAAATGGAGTTTCAGTACAATATTTAAAAGAGGATAATGAGGGTAACATCTGGTTTGTAAGTAATAAGAAGGTTGGCGTAATTGATTTTTCGAAGCCTAAGGGCGATAAATCTTTTAATATTTTTTACCTGCCCGAGCTGGACGGTAAAGTGGTTGGGGGTTTCGAATCCATTTATGCCTTAGATCATCAGAACATTTTTATCGGGGCCAATAAAGGCGCATATCACATTAATTATAATAAATACATCCAAAACATAACCAAGCCCAATGTACTTTTAGGAACAGTAAAGCTCCAGGATAGTACCGTGTTTGGGGGATACTTCTTATCCAGGGATCAGCTAGCTGCCAGGCAGGATGAAAAGAGCCTTCCTGAATACAGTTATCAGTTCAATTCTATTCATTTCGAATTTTCTTCCACTTTATTTGAGCATGATAAAAATATTAACTTCAGCTATCAGCTGGTTGGATTTGATGAAGCCTGGTCTGCCTGGGGTACCAAAAGCGAAAAGGATTATACCAATCTTCCGGCAGGCAAGTACACTTTCAAGATTAAATCACGAATTGATGTAGGCAATGAATCTGATGTGGTGAGCTATACATTTGAAGTTTTGCCTGCCTGGTACAATACCATCTGGATGCGATTGGTTTACCTAGCGCTCATTGTCTTGCTTATTCGTTTAATTATCCGCTGGCAGAAGAAAAAACACCATAAAGAGCAGGAACGGATGGGTTATCTGCATCAGCTGGAGCTGGATCGCAATGAAAAAGAGATTGTTCGCCTGCAGAATGAGAAGCTCGAGGCTGATGTTAATTACAAAAACAAGGAACTTTCTACCATGAATATGCACCTGGTGCAAAGGGGTAAGGTTTTAGCTAAAATAAAAGAGGTTATTTCTGCGGTAGTTAAAAATCACGACATTACTGAAAGTTCGCCAAGCTTCAGGCATTTGATCCGTTTAATTAAAGAAGTAGAGAAAAAGGATCAGGAATTAGATCACCTCAGCATGCACTTCAACCAGGTGAACAAAGACTTCTTCAATAAACTCAAAGACCTGTATCCTGATTTGAGCCAGAACGACCTTAAGTTCTGTGCTTATTTGTCTATGAATCTTTCCTCCAAGGAGATGGCACAGTTGATGAATATTACCATTAAGGCAGTAGAAGTAGGGCGGTATCGCTTAAGAAAGAAGCTTCAATTGCGTCCGGATGTTAATCTTTACGAGTTTTTAATTGGTATTTCGCGCCAAAAACCCGATTAAGTTACTGTTTTTGTTACAAAGCCATTTTTAAAATGGTTTGTTTGTAAGTGTTTAGTAATCAATATTTTGATTTGATGTTGTAGGGGCTATGTAGGGTCTTAAAAAACAATTTTAGGTTAAAAACAAGGTAATGTATGGTTTGTGTAGTGGTGGCAGATGCGGTAAAAGTATAGCGCCCCCTATAGATTTGGAACATTGTTTTGGTCGCCCAAAGACCATGCGCTAACTAACCAAGTATTAACCTAAAATTATTTTCTATGAGCAGAAGATTTACGTTCGTATTCTTCATTTACTGTATCATGGTATTTCCAATGGTGCTATTTGCACAGGATATTACCGTTACAGGAAAAGTTACCGATGAGAAAGACGGGACACCGCTACCGGGTGTTACTGTTAAACAAGAGAATGCCGCCAAAGCGGTATCTACCGATGCGGAGGGAAGGTATTCCATTCAGGTACCTAATGGAGCTAAGCTCGTTTTCCGATTAGTAGGAATGGCTCCAAAAACGGTTACCGTTACTTCTACTACATTAAATGTTTTTTTATCTGCCGATACCAGAGATTTGACTGATGTGGTGGTGGTAGGTTATGGTACACAAAAGAAAAGTGTGGTTACCGGATCTATCTCCAGCGTTAAGGCCAAAGATTTGGAGAGCATGCCCATTAACCGGGTAGAGCAAGCCCTACAGGGCAGAACTTCTGGTTTAACCATTGCTTCTGGTAATGGCCAGCCAGGTTCTTCATCTACGGTTAGGGTAAGGGGATACACTTCTTTTGCCTCTGGTGGCAACAACGATCCGCTTTGGGTAGTTGATGGTGTAATTGTAGATAATGGCGGTATTGGCTACCTGAATCAGGCAGATATTGAATCCATTGAGGTTTTAAAAGATGCAGCATCACAAGCCATTTACGGTGCCAGAGCAGCCAACGGGGTAATAATTATCACCACTAAAAAAGGTAAAGTAGGTTCTATAAATGTTAATTATAATGCATTTTATGGAACATCTGCCCCTGCTAAAAGACTAAATTTATTAAACGCTACCCAGTATGCCACCATTAGAAATGAGTCGGCAGCAAATTCTGGCTTACCACAGCCTTACGCTAACCCTGCCGCTTTAGGAGAGGGTACAAACTGGCAAGACCAGGTTTTTAATGATGACGCACGCCGCCAAACACATGAATTTAGCATTAGTGGTGGCAGTGAGAAGTTTACCATTTACAGTTCTTTTGGTTATATTGATCAGGATGGTATTGTGGCCAGCCCAATTTCTAAATGGAACCGGGCAAACGTAAGGATCAATTCGACTTATAAGCCAGCCAAATGGGTAACCATTGGCGAAAACTTAGGTTATAGCCATGCGGTAAACAGCAGCTTAGGTAACACCAACAGCGAATTTGGCGGACCTTTAAGTTCGGCCATTAACTTAGATCCAATTACCCCGGTTGTAGAAACTAATCCGAATTTAATTAATAAATCGCCATATACAATTGCCAATACATTAAGAAATGCCGATGGTTTCCCCTATGGAATTTCGCCAATTGTAGGGCAGGAAATGACCAACCCCGTTGCATACATGCAAACCCGATTGGGCAATTACAGTTGGGACCATAATATTGTAGGTAACGTTTTTGCAGAAATAGAACCAATTACCAATTTAAAATTCAGATCTACCTTAGGTACTAAAGTAGCCTTTTACGGAGGTGATTCATTTACACCACTTTTTTACTTAAACTCTTCATCAAAAAACGATAAAAAATCTTTCTATCGTGAAATCAATACGGTATTGAACTATAACTGGGAAAATACCCTGAGCTATGCGAAAAACTTTGGTAAACACCATGCCTTCATCATTTTAGGTCAGGGTTATTATATGGATAACAATACCAGAAGTTTAAATACAACTTATCAAAACATCATTGCCAATAATTTTTATGAGGCAAATTTAAACTACGATCCGGGAACAGCCAATAAACTTGTTGGCGGTAGTGACGGAACGCTTCATGTGGTAAACTCTTTATTTACCCGGGTTACTTATGATTATGATGAGAAATACCTTTTTACCGGTATCATGAGACGTGATGGTTCGTCTCGTTTTGGTACCAACAACCGTTTTGGTTACTTTCCTTCATTCTCGTTGGGTTGGGTACCCTCAAAAGAAGGCTTCTGGAAAGAAAATAATGTTGTTAATTTCTTAAAAATCCGTGGAGGTTATGGGGTAACAGGTAATGATGCACTAGGCGATTTCAGGTACGTTTCTTTGGTGAGCAGCGGCAGGAACTACACCTTTGGTACAACGGATCAGAGTGTAATTGGCTGGAGCCCTGCGGCTTTATCTAATCCTGATTTGAAATGGGAAGAAACCCGTCAAACCAACATCGGGTTTGATGCTACCCTGTTTACCAACTTCACACTATCTGCTGAGTACTACAAAAAGAAAACAGTAGGGGTATTACAAACACCTGATATCCCTTTGTATGTGGGGGCAGCTGGTGGCCCTACACAAAATGTAGGCGATATGGAGAACACTGGTTTTGAGTTTGAATTGGGTTACCGCAAAAAAATCGGTGAACTGAATTTGGGGATCAACGGAAACATCTCTTTCCTTAAAAATAAAGTGACCAGACTGTTGCCAGGTAAGGCCTTTATTGAGGATAACGCACAGAGCTTCCAAACCATGGGGAACTTTACCAGAACAGGGTTAGACAGATCTTTCAATGAATATTATGGTTATGATATGCTGGGGATTTTTCAAACACAGGCAGAAATCGACAGTTATGTTGGTCCTGGGGGTACGAAACTTCAGCCTAATGCTAAACCTGGAGACATTAAATACGCCAACTTAAATGGTGATGAAGCCATCAATTCTTCTGACCGAACTTTCCTTGGCAGCCCTATACCCAAATATACCTACGGTTTAACCATTAACCTGGCGTATAAAAACTGGGATCTGGTAGCTTTTGGTAACGGTGTTGGTGGAAACCAGATTTTTCAGGGCTTACGCCGCTTAGATGTTACCTATGCCAACTGGCAAACTAAAATTTTAGATCGCTGGACTCCGGGCAATCCATCAACCACCATGCCCCGCATTGTAGAATCGGATCCCAATGGTAACTACATCAAGTTCTCTAAACTTTACCTGGAAAAGGGAGATTATTTCAGACTAAAAACTTTACAGGTAGGTTATACACTTCCTCAAAGAATTTCCAACAAAGTAGGTGCTCAAAAAGTAAGGGTTTATTTAATGAGTGAAAACCTGTGGACAATTACAGACTACACAGGTTATGATCCGGAAATCGGTGGAACTGTATTAGGGGTTGATAGAGGTGTTTATCCGCAAGCCCGTTCATTTATGGTTGGATTAAATGTTGGATTTTAATACTTGAACAATGAAAAAGAGCATTTTATATATTGCGGCTATTGCAGCCTCAACACAGTTATTTACCTCATGCAAAAAACAGCTTGATGTAAACCCAAGAGAACGTATTCTGGAAACCAGTTATTATAAAACACCGTCTGAAGCCTTAACCTCATTAATATCCGTTTATGATATTTTGGGAAACCAGTCATCAGGTTATCTTACCAAGATAAATATACTTTCGGCAGGTTCTGATGATCATTTTGCCGGCGGAGATTCGCCTTCTGATATTGGTGATTTACAAACCATTAATAATTATACTTTAACCTCTACATCTGGCGCTGCCAGCCACTTGTGGAGTAAAGGATTTACCGGTGTATACCGTGCGAATGTATTTCTGCAAAAAGTGGCCAATGCCGGATTGGATGACGCGACTAAAACCAGGTATATCGCTGAGGTAAAAGCACTAAGGGCAATCTACTATTTTGACCTGGTAAAGCTGTTTAAAAATATTCCGCTGTTAACGGAGGTGGTGGAGCCGAATGCCATGTATGACGTTGTACAAGCGCCTGCTGATCAGGTGTATGCGTTGGTAATTAAAGACCTCACAGAAGCCATTCCTAATTTGCCACCAACCGTTCCGGCGGCTAGTCAGGGTGGAAGGTTAACACAAGGTGCTGCTCATGCCGTTTTGGGTAAAGTTTACATGTGGCAGCAAAAATGGGCAGAAGCTGCGGCAGAATTTGCCTTGGTAAACGGCCCTGCACCAGGTGCAAGCCAGTATGGTTACAAACTATTGGCCAATTATGCTGATTTGTGGAATGTGAAAAATAAGTTCAATTCAGAATCTATCCTGGAATTGGTTTACAATACCACCTCTGATATGGGATGGGGAACAGTGGGTAGCCGTGAAGGCAATGTGATGAGTATTTTGGTTGGTCCGCGAAATTATGTGCCCGTAAATGCAGCCCTGGCACCAGATTACATTTCTGGTTGGAGTTTCCTGCCATTTACCAAAGATTTCTTTGATCAGATTCATTTTGATCCCCGTAATAAAGCCACAGTTGCCAACTTAGACAGTTTGGAAAAAGCGGGTATTGTAACTTATAAACATGCTTATGCCAATACGGGATATTTTATTGAAAAATATGCCGGCCGGGTTTCAACAAAAGCAGGAAGCGGGCAGTTAGAGTTAAACTTTGGGCAGGACATGTATGAGATCCGATTGGCTGATACTTATTTGTTAGAGGCAGAATCGCTATTGAAAAGTGGTGCTGCGGTTGGTGCAGGTACAAAAGCCTATACGATGTTTAATGCTGTGAGGGCCCGTGTGGGCTTAAATCCACTGCCAGTAACCATGGATAATATTATGCGCGAACGCCGTTTGGAACTTGCTGCAGAAGGTCACCGCTGGTTTGATTTAGTGCGCTGGGGGTTGGCCCCAACAGTATTGGCCGGAAAAGGATTTAAAGCGGGAAAAAATGAGATTTTCCCAATCCCGGAAAGGGAATTGGCCAATTCTAAAATTGTGCAGAGTAAAGAATGGGGAGGAACCAAATAATCAGGCTCATTATTGCTTAGTTATAATTGTTAACAGGGAGAGATCAAATGCTCTTCCTGTTTTTTATAATTTCTACTTCAAATTCTATGATTTTTTCCAGATACGTACTGAGTACTGCCATATTCTTTTCTCTAACGCTTAATTTAACAGCAGAGGCTCAGAAAATAAACGATACCCAGGTTTGGCTAACCAAGGCCGACCGAACTGTTTTGTTTCAAAAGCAAGCGCATGAGCTCCGGTTCGGCAAACAGCAAAACAATAATGCCACCATTTCCATCAACGATAAAGAAAGCTTTCAAACCATAGATGGTTTTGGTTTTGCATTAACGGGTGGAAGTGCACAGCACATTGTTAAAATGTCTGCCCCAGCCAGATCGAAACTGCTTCGTGAGCTTTTTGCAACTGATGAAAATAATATCGGCATTAGTTATCTCCGGTTAAGCATTGGCGCTTCTGATCTGAATGAAAAGGTTTTTTCATACAATGATCTTCCTGAAGGGGAACAGGATTTGGAACAGGCTAAGTTTGATCTGGGACCGGATAAAAAAGACATCATTCCGGTGATGAAAGAGATTTTAGCCATCAACCCGAAGATTAAGATTATGGGTTCGCCCTGGTCGCCACCTTTGTGGATGAAAACGGCTTACGATGCCCGTGGGGGCATGTTAAAGCCCGAATTTTATGCTGCCTATGCAAAATATTTTGTGCGCTACATTACTGAGATGAAAAAAGAGGGGATTCAAATTGATGCCATTACGGTTCAAAATGAACCCCTCCATCCCGGAAACAATCCCAGTTTATTAATGGTAGCGCCAGATCAGGCCCTTTTTGTGAAGAAATACCTGGGACCAGCTTTCCTGGCTTCCGGCATTAAAACCAAAATTATTGTTTATGATCATAATGCCGACAGGCCCGACTACCCCATCAGCATTTTAGATGACCCGGAGGCCAGCAAGTATATTGATGGCTCGGCTTTTCATCTCTATGGTGGGAAAATCGAAGCATTAACAGATGTACACAACGCACATCCTGATAAACACATTTATTTTTCTGAACAGATGGTGGTAGAAAGGCCAAATGCAACCGAAATTAATATTGTCAATCCGGTAAAGCGACTCATTATTGGTGCCAGCAGAAACTGGAGCAGGAATGTTTTAGAGTGGAATTTGGCTGCCGACCCGGAAAATAAGCCATATACCGACCGGGGTGGCTGTTCTATGTGCCAGGGTGCAGTAACCATAGATGGGGATAACTTTACCCGAAATCTGGCTTATTATTCTGTAGCACATGCCTCTAAGTTTGTAAGGCCAGGTTCTTTGCGCATTGCTTCCAGCGAACCAACAGATTTACCCAACGTGGCTTTTAAAACTCCCGAAGGGAAAAAAGTATTGATTGTAGCCAATACGGGTAAGGCTATATCTGCCTTTAACATCAACATTGGTGGCCAGTGTTTGTCTGCCAGTTTAGATGCTGGTGCTGTTGCCACTTATGTTTGGTAATTATCTTTTCCCAATTAACCTTTATAAATTCTCCTATGTTTAAGCATCTTCATTATAAAAAGCCTCGTTTAGGTAAATATTTTGCAGTTTTTTTACTGTGTATGGCTGTTCAGTACGCAAATGCCCAAGGGTTTTTAAGAACTGCCGGAACTAAAATCGTCAATGAAAGGGGCGAAAATGTATTGCTCCGTGGTATAGGGCTGGGCGGATGGATGCTTCAGGAGGGATACATGCTGAAGATTAACAAAGAATCTCAGCAGTACAGAATTCGCGAACGCATTGAAGAACTAATGGGTCCGAAGCAAACACAGGAATTTTATGATGCCTGGCTGTCTAACCACACCCGTAAAATTGATGTTGACTCGCTAAAAAGATGGGGTTTTAATTCTATCCGGTTGCCGATGCATTACAATCTTTATACGCTACCTGTAGATAAGGAACCCGTTGCAGGACAAGATACCTGGCTAGAGAAAGGTTTTGCACTAACCGATAGTTTGCTGGCCTGGTGTAAAGCGAACCAGATGTACCTGATTTTAGATTTGCATGCCGCACCAGGTGGACAAGGCAACGATGTAAATATCGCTGATCGTGATCCTTCAAAGCCATATTTATGGACAAGTGAAGCCAATCAGCAGAAGACTGTTGCCCTTTGGAAAAAACTTGCAGCGCGTTATAAGGACGAACCGTATATCGGTGCTTATGATATTTTGAATGAACCAAACTATGGTTTTCAAAATCCTGAGGAGGATAAAAATGGAACAAAAGAGAAATTAAATGCCCCCCTCAGAAAATTAATGGTTGAGATTACTGAGGCTATCCGATCGGTTGATCAGAAGCACATCATCATTATAGAAGGCAATGGCTGGGGAAATAATTACAATGGTATTTTTCCGGTATGGGATAAAAATATGGTACTCAGCTTCCACAAATACTGGAACTACAACAACCAGGCCTCAATTGCACATATCATCAAGGCAAGAGATGAACAGCAAGTGCCGGTTTGGTTGGGCGAAACAGGAGAAAACTCAAATGTTTGGTTTACTGATGCCATTAGTCTTTTAGAAAAGAACAATATTGGATGGGCCTGGTGGCCGCTAAAAAAGGTTGGTAGCAACAATCCGATGGAAATCCGGTCTAACCCAAATTATGATGCACTGGTACGGTATTTTAATAATGGCGGGAATAAACCTAAGGATAGCAATGTATACAGCGGCTTGATGGAGCTCGCTATTTACACCAAACTGGAAAATACCATTATCCACAGAGATGTGATTGATGCAATGATACGTCAACCTTTTAGTAAGGAAACTAAACCATTTAAAGCAAATAAGATACAAAATAAGTCTATCCTTTTTGCTGTGGACTACGATTTGGGGAGAAACGGCAAAGCTTATTTTGATGTAGATACGGCTGATTATCATGTGTCGACAAATAAAAGAAGTGCCGGAAACAGGGGCCGTATTTATAGAAATGATGGTGTAGATATTGCCAAAGATTCTGCACAATATGAAAAATATTATGTTAATCATATCGAAAAAGGAGAGTGGTTACAATATACGGTATCATCCAAAAACAAAGCAAACTATATTTTAAAACTGAATACAGCTGCTCAGGATGCTGAAGGCAAACTGTCTGTTTTCATTAATGGCTTGCTTGTAGCCAAAAATGTTAACGTTCCGAACTCGGGAGGGCTTAAAAACTTTAAAACTTTCGAGATTAAAAATGTGCCATTGAAAGCAGGGAAAAATACCATCCGCATACTTACAGATGCTGGAGGATATAATTTTAGCTATATTCAATTTATAAAATAACTAACCTGATATCCTATTTTGAAAGGCATCCCGCGTATATTCATTGTAATTGCTGTAATTGCACTTACGGTTGTGATTTTGTCGCGCTGTATGAATACGGCAGATCAGCTTCCAAAAGACATCCGTGGAGAAAACTATGCAGGGGCAGCTACCTGTGTAAAATGCCATCAGGATATTGCCAGCAATTATGCCCATAACAATCACGGATTAACCTCTGCACCTGTTACAGCGCAATCGCTAGCTAAGCTTTTAAAAGCTGATGAAAATGGATTTATGTTTAATGATCACATGAAGGTGATGATTGAGCAAAGTGATAGCGGCATTTATCAGGTAGGCTATTATCAGGGTAAGGCGGTACGAAATCAGAAGTTTGATGTGATTTTTGGCTCAGGGGAAAAGGCTTTTACCTATGCCTACTGGAAAGGTAAAAAGTTATATGAGCTCCCACTTTCTTACTTCTCAACTATTGGGAACTGGGCCAATAGTCCGGGCTTTCCGAGTAATGAAATGTATTTCGACAGGGCGATAACCAGCAGATGTCTGGCTTGTCATACTTCTTACATCCAGTCTAACAGTTCGCAAAGAGCGGGTACGCAGGTTGATGAAGAGATGGAGCGTGGATCAATTATTTATGGGATTGATTGTGAACGTTGCCATGGACCGGCGAAGCAGCATGTGGTTTTTCATTTGGAAAACCCTGAAGAGAAAAAGGCACAATACATTACTGTATTTAAAGAATTAAGCAGGAAACAGCAAATGGATGCTTGTGGTACCTGTCATTCCGGAAATGATTTAATGGTACAAAAATCAATATTTGGTTTCCAGCCCGGAGATCAGCTTGAAGATTATTTTGTGCAGGATTTTGTTTCTTTCGGAGGTGCTAATCCTGATGTGCACGGTAATCAGACCGCCATGCTCAAGGGCAGCAACTGCTTTCGAAAAAGTAAAGACATGACCTGCCAATCCTGCCACAGTACACATGAAAGTATTAAAGGAAACTTGTCTGCTTATTCGCAACGCTGTATCAGCTGTCATCAAAGTACCAAACACAGTCAGGCAACTTTAGCTAAGGGACCATTAGTTCGTAATTGTATTGATTGTCACATGCCTAAAGAAGCTTCCAGATTGATTTCTTTCCAAATGGCAGGCAAAGATCAGCCAAATCCTTATTTGCTAAGATCGCACAGGATAGGGATTTATGGGAAATGAGTTGTAAGTTTTAGGTTGTAAGTTGTAAGTCTGGGTGGTTGAAAGTTGTAAGTTTTAGGTTGTAAGTTGTAAGTCTGGGCGCATAAACAAGTTGTGAGTTACGGGTTGCAAGTTACAGGTCCGGGCGCCTAAAACTGAAAACTCCCAACTGAAAACTTCAAACTAAAAGTTAAGGGTTAAAAATCTGGTGTGCTAAGAAAGTTGTAAGTTTTAGGTTATAAGTTGTAAGTCTGGGCGCATAAACAAGTTGTGAGTTACGGGCTGCAAGTTACAGGTCCGGGCGCCTAAAACTGAGAACTCCCAACTGAAAACTTCAAACTAAAAGTTAAGGGTTAAAAATCTGGTGTGCTAAGAAAGTTGTAAGTTTTAGGTTATAAGTTGTAAGTCTGGGCGCATAAACAAGTTGTGAGTTACGGGCTGCAAGTTACAGGTCCGGGTGCCTAAAACTGAAAACTCCCAACTGAAAACTTCAAACTAAAAGTTAAGGGTTAAAAGTCTGGTGTGCTAACTTTTCCGGGTTCTAAGTTTGGCGATTGGTTGTACCAACTGCTCTCTTTTTCTCTGTGTAAACTTTGTGTTCTCGGTGGTAAAATTGCCTGATAAACATCCATATCCCTGGTTCGTGGCTCAAGACCCGCCTTTCGCTATTAAATCCTTTTCGAATTTACATCATGCCGCTGGACAACTAAACATTTAACCACCTCACCTACGATCTAAGCGCTTCAGCAATCAGACATAATTCGTACATTTGGCTCACATCATTCACCTTATACAGTAGCTGCATGCCGATGAAATATTACCTGTCTTTTATATTCCTTTTTTTTAGTACAGCACTTTTAGCACAGAAAAAATTTACTTTAAGCGGAACTATCCGTGATGCAAGTACAGGTGAAACCCTCATTGGTGCTACCGTTAAAATCTCCGGACCTGCCACTGCAGGAACACTGACCAATGGTTATGGTTATTTTGCTTTAAGCCAAATAGAAGGGAGTTATACCGTTGTAGTCAGTTATACCGGATATACACCGGTAACCAAAACCATTACCTTAAATAAAGATACTAAGCTCAATGAAGAATTAAAGAGTGGAAGCGATCTGGCAGAGGTGGTGGTAAGTGCTACCAACCGCAAAAATGAGAATGTGAAAAGCGCACAAATGGGACTGGAGCGTGTAGATATGAAATCGCTCAACAGTATTCCCGTATTGCTCGGAGAGAAAGATGTTTTAAAAACCATTCAGCTATTACCGGGGGTTAAATCCGGTGGTGAGGGAAATACTGGTTTTTATGTACGGGGAGGTGCTGCAGATCAAAATCTGATCATTTTAGATGAGGCGGTAGTATACAATTCTTCCCATCTTCTGGGCTTTTTCTCCACCTTCAATGCCGATGCCATTAAAGATGTGAGTTTGTATAAAGGTGGAATGCCAGCACAATATGGAGGGCGTTTATCATCGGTTTTAGATGTAAAAATGGATGATGGTAACAATAAGGAATTTAAATTTCAAGGAGGGATAGGTTTAATCGCATCCCGTTTAAAAGCTGAGGGCCCCATTGTAAAAGATCGGGGTTCGTTTATGGTAAGCTTTCGCAGAACCTATATCGATTTATTTCTCAGAGCTTCGCCAGATTCTGCCATTAATGGCAGTACACTCAATTTCTACGATATTAATGCTAAAGCAAACTACAAAATCAACGATAAAAATACGATCTATATCTCCGGATATTTTGGTAAAGACAATATTGGTGTAAAAGATCTTTTTGCCAACGACTGGGGAAATGTGACAACTACTTTCCGATGGAACCACATTTTCAGCGACCGGTTGTTTTCCAATACCTCGCTCATTTACAACAATTACAATTACACGGTACGTTTGTTAAATGATGCCACCAATTTCAAGGCAAGCTCGCTGGTACGTGATTTTAATTTCAAGGAAGATTTTCAATACTTCAGCAACAAGCACACGCTAAGATTTGGTGTTAATGCAACGCAACACCGCATTTCTCCGATAGATATCAGTGTTACCCAGGAATCGCAGGTTAACCCGCTTACCCAGCAAAAAAGATATGGGATAGAATCTGCAGCGTATATTTCTGATGAATGGGCTGCAACTGAGCATTTAAATTTTCTTTACGGCGTTCGTCTGGCCGCATTCTCATTAATGGGCCCCGGTAATTTTAGTACCTACGATCAGGAAGGAAATATTACATCTACTGAAAGTGTATCAGGTGGTAAATTTTACAAGAATTATTTCAATCTAGAGCCCCGTTTTTCAGTAAGTTACCTGTTTAATGAAGCTAACTCCATTAAGGCATCTTATAACCGGAATACCCAGAATGTTCACATCCTTACCAATGCCACCTCAAGCTCTCCAACCGATCAATATGTGTTGAGCAGCAATAACATTAAACCCGAAATTGCAGATCAGGTTTCGATGGGTTATTTCAGGAATTTTGAGGACAACAATTACGAATTTTCAGGCGAGGTTTATTATAAATGGCTACAAAATCAAATCGACTATAAAAATGCAGCACAGTTGCTGGCCAATTCAAATGTCGAGTCTGAATTATTATATGGCAGTGGCCGTGCATATGGGTTGGAATTGTTCTTTAAAAAGAAATTTGGCAAGCTGAATGGCTGGGTGGGTTACACCTTATCCCGTACCGAAAGAAAATTTAAAGAGCTGAATAATGGCCAATATTTTCCTTCCCGCCAGGATCGGACGCATGATTTATCGGTAGTAGGTATTTACAACATCAGCTCACGCTGGACCTTCTCTTCTAGCTTTATATACAGCACTGGCAATGCGGTAACTTTTCCTGCCGGAAAATATTCCATTGGGGGGCAAACCAGTTATTATTATACCGAGCGAAATGCAGGCAGAATGCCCTACAGCATGCGTTTGGATGTAAGTGCCACCCTTGAAGGTAAGAAACACAAAAGATATCAGTCAAGCTGGAATTTTGGTGTATACAACCTTCTGGGTAGAAAAAATCCATATTCAATCGAGTTTATTGACGATCCAAATGATCCGCGAAAAACTGCCGCACAACAAACTTCTTTATTCGGGCTTATTCCATCTATTACCTGGAATTTTAAATTTTAATTCATGAAAAGGCTTATATTATACTTTGCATTATTGTTGTTATCACTCGGTGGCTGCAAGAAAATTATTGATATTGATACAAAAGATGCCCCACCGCAAATTGTTATTGAAGGAAAGATCATTGATAGCCTTATCGATCAACAAATTAAGATTTCTAAAACTGTAGGTTACAGTGAGCTGAGCATTTATCCAAAGGTATCTGGTGCGGTGGTTACCGTTACAGATAACAAGGGCAATAAATTTGAATTCAAAGAAACCGCTCCGGGAATTTATACCAATAGAATGAAAGGGGTACCCGGAACAACTTATAGCATGAGCGTAACGGCTGAAGGATCGGTATATACAGCCAATTCAATGATGCCTAAAAAGGTGCTGATGGATTCGATTGGCGTAATTAACAACTACTTTTTTGGAAGTAACCGTAAAACCACAGCAGCTTACCTTACTGATCCTAAAAATGAGCCTAATCAATATCGATTCTATCTTTACCGAAATGGAGTACTTTCTAAAAGTATTTATGCCAACAACGACCGTTTAACGGATGGTAACGACTTAAGGGTGCAGTTGTTTTTCTTTACTGATGAAGAGCGGGATGAGGAACTCAACACCGGCGATCAACTGGTAGTGGAGTTGGAATGCGTAGATGCCCAGGTTTTTGATTACTGGTTCTCTCTGGCTGAGCAGGTAGGAAGAGGCCCAAATCAAGGTACTACACCTGCCAATCCACCCTCTAATATCTCGAATAATGCCCTGGGTTACTTTAGTGCCAATACTTATCAAAAATTAGGGGCTACTGTTAAATAATAAATAAGATATTTTCTTTTATTGAAAAAATATTAAACTCCATATGCATGAAGTTGTTGATAAATAAGACAACTTAATATGAAGTTTATATAATGCTTCATTGTAAACTTAATTAAAAATTAATGAAGGTATTTATTAGTGGAAATATTGCAGCAGAGGGGATAGCAGAGCTTAGAGCAAACAATGTCGAAATTACACAATGGAAAGAGGATAGACCCATAACCGCAGATGAGCTGATTGAAATTTGCCAGAAAAGTGATGCGCTTATTAGTGTGGGCAGAAATAAAATTAATGCCGATTTTCTCCAGGCTTGCAAGCACCTAAAGGTTATTGCATTACATTCGGTGGGGTATGATCAGGTAGATGTTAATGCTGCGAAAAAATTAAACATTCCCATTGGGAATACACCAGGGGTATTAAATGAAGCTACGGCTGATACCGCATTTCTTTTGATGCTGGCCGTAAGCAGAAAAGCGTTTTTTCTTCATAAGAAAATCCTTGCAGGCAACTGGAGAGCTTATCAGCCAACCCGGGAGTTGGGAATAGAATTAAAGGGAAAAACTTTAGGGGTGTTGGGTTTGGGAAATATTGGCCTTGAAATGGCCAGAAAATGTGTTGGAGCCTATCAAATGCCCGTGATTTATCACAACAGATCCCGAAATGAAGAAGCCGAAAAAGAGATCGGTGCGAAATATGTTTCATTTGAGGAATTATTGGCGCAAAGCGATGTATTAACGGTTCATACTGCCTTAACACCCGAAACAAAAGGCATGTTCACTTTGGATGTTTTTAAACAGATGAAACCTGATGCCATCTTTATCAATACTGCCCGGGGCGGGATTCATAATGAACATGACCTGATTGAAGCTTTACAACAAAAAATAATCTGGGGAGCAGGGCTTGATGTGACCAACCCTGAACCAATGGATCCGGATAATCCTTTATTGAGCATGGAAAATGTTGCTGTACTTCCACACATTGGGTCGGCTACAGAAGAAACAAGAACAGCCATGTCGAAAATAATAGCAGAGAATATTTTAGCCGGCTTAAAAGGCGAACCTTTGCCTTATCCGGTTGATTGATAATGTATGGGTTGGTGGCGATACCAACCCATATATTGATCCTTTTTTACTTCAGGCTTATGCCTAATGACTTATTTTACATTATATCTAAATACCGAACGGCCTAAATTCCCGTTGGCATCAATACCTTCAACAATAACCTTATACTGGCCTCTGCCATCTGCATTATAAAATTCGAAAGAGGTGTTTCCTGTAGCGTCGGTCATTAATTTCGGATTCCAGTAAATGGTGGTACGTAAATCGTTGCGGTTCATGCTTGCGGCAACCTCATACTTAGGTGAGTAAAATTGTTTTTCCTTGTTATATCCACCCGGAGAGAAGCTAAGTTCATAATACTTAGGTAGTAAGTCCATTAGCTGTGCTTTCGATATTTTGGTGCCTTTTGGTGCCTTTTTCTGGTTGAATACAATTACACCATTTACATTATTTGCACGGTTTACCAGACCTAACTCATCTCTTAAAAAGATTTCAATGGATTCGATTTGATTTGGATCTATGGTGTTGATCTGATTTACATCTACATTCATACCGTTAATGAAAATACCCATAGGCACCCTTTTTCCGGCATTATAATCGCGTGTAACGTAAAAATTATTATCAGCGAAGGTAACCCCAGCCAGCATGCCCTGTAAGCAGTTAATCAGCAATCCACACCCTTGTAAACGATCGCCGGTAACCTCGTGGTCGGCCATCTGACCCAAGCCACTTAAAGCAGGATAATCTTTGTGGCTAACCTTAGGAATGGCAGCTGCTTTAATGTTTACATCTTTTAAAACATGTAGATAGGCATATTGCTTTTTGCTGTTATCCAAATAAGTATTTAAGGCACTATCAATATTTAAAACCTCATCTGCTGCACTGAAATTTCTGGTTAGCGTTGGGGTAGGTGCACCGTTAATGCTTAGGGTCATGTTTTTATAGTTCACATTATATTTAGCAGTAATGGTCACTTTAGACGAATCGTTGAACACGAGGTTCTGGAATTTAAAATTCCCTACCGGATCGGTGGTTCCTTCAAGGTTAAAACGCTTATCGGGAATACTCAGTAAAAGTGAACCTTTTCTTACCGGGATACCGTTCCCCATACGAAGGATACCTGATATTTCGATGCCCTGTTCAGGAAGGAAGCTGATTTTAGGTAACTTTCCGGCAATTACATCGGTATAAGCAAAAGAACGGTAACCCTGGGTTAGCAATAGGGCATCTAAATCTGCTGCTTTTTTAGCATCTGGTGCATTAAAGTAATAATTCGGTTTTTCGATATAACCCTTTAAATCGCTGCTTAACAATAGACCCGTTAAAATGGTGGTTGCAGCATCTTCATTAGCCGGAACCTTAGTTTCGTCTACAACAGCAACAGAGAAATTTCCTTCAACAGGTGCCCCATCTTTCTTAGCCGCTAAATTTATTTTTACCTTTTTCTTAACGCCATAACTTGGCAGTGCAGAACTTAAAGCCAGGGCCAGGTTATTCTTATTTTGCACAAAAACGAGTCTTTCACTCAATGGCTTTCCATTTTCTGCAAATAATGTAAACTGGGCAATACCATTAGGGAATTTAGATTTTTGAATGGTTGTACTATAGGTTTTGCTAGATAAAGCGGTTTGTGCACCATAGCAGATTACCCCCTTGCTTTGCGCAATGAGGTAAAACTTTTTACCCTGGTTCTGATCAAAGAAAGTATCATTGGCGTTAATTTTTACGGCCACATTGTCGGGCTCAGCATTATCAATACTGATTGTAATTCCAGAAGCAACAACTGCCGGAAGGGGGTAGCTTTGCGTGCTTCCATCGGCATAAGTAACATTGGCTTTATAGCTTTTGCCCGCTTCAACAGGTAAACTAAAGGTACCCATACCCAAATGCTGCGCTGTAAAAGTGGCTACCTGCTTCCCCTCACTATCTGTAATGGTACCTTTGCTGCTAATGCCCAGTCCATCACTCTTAATGGCTTTAAAAGCTACTTTATTGGTTAATCCTGCAATTAAATTTCCGCCTTCAGGAAAAAGCTGAAAATCTTTATTGATTATGGCGTTTTTAAGCTGGAAGGTACTGCTGGCCACATCTTTTTCGGTGGTATTAATGGTCGTGATTAATTCACCTTTTTGCAACTGGTACTCTGCTTTCTGGTTGGCAGTCATTGAAATGGTAAGATAACCATTCGCATCTGTAGTTCCCCTGCCTTTGGCAATTTCGGTATAACTGGTTACTACTTTCCAGTTTACACTTTTGTTGGCATATGGCTTGTTGTTGGCATCTCTGAATTGTACCCGGGCATCAATTTTTTCCTGCTTATCTGTAGAAAGATTTTTATAACTGATGTGTGTTTTAACTTCTTTATCAATAGCTTCGCCCACATAGAATGTTTTATTGAAATAAGCCGGGCTATCAAAGTTTAACATCCACATGGTGTATGCCCGGATGTGGTAATTACCTTGTTTATAGTTGATTTGATCCAATGGGAAACTGCCATTGGCTATACCTCCATTTACCGGAAGCTTTAAGGTTTCGATTAACGAATCGCGCTGATTGATTACATCTACATAAATTACTTTACTCAATCCCGAAAGGAAATTTTGATTTTCAGTTACATAGGCTTTAAACCAAACGGTATCTGCAACAGCATAATAAGGTTTATCAAAGTGGAGGTAAATTCGCTCCTGCGGATAATCATTCAAAACCTTATTGGTTTTACTGATGATGGTGTTGATGCCAACAGTATCGGTTTGAGCCGACGAACGGAAAGCCAGAAAACTTAAAAAACAAAGTATAGTAAAGGAGATGTTAGAAATCTTCATGAATTAGATATTAATTACTCAGGTTGTAAATATATCCAATTATAAATATAGCACCCAACTTGTTGGCTGGTTTAACATTTTTTTACATAAAAATTCTACATTATTGTTGGGCAGCAGCAAAAAAAATGTCCGCTGTAACCACTACAGCAGACATCTCTTTTAATTTATTAAATATTAAGCAAATTGCAACCTTTCGGTTACGCGCTTAGTTGTACTCAATTACAAACTCGTCTAAAGGCTTACGTACTTTTTTCAAGTTTACCAACCAATCTCCGGCTTCATCTCTATAACCTAAGGGAAGAATGGTAACACTTTTTAAACCTTGTTTATCTAAACCTAAAAGTTTATCCAGTTCAGCACCAATAAAACCTTCCATAGGGGTAGCATCTACTTTTTGAAGTGCTGCTTCAGCAATAGCTAAACCAAAACCAATATAAGCCTGACGGGCAGCATGGTTAAAGTTTTCTTCTGCCGATCTGTTTAACAGCATGCCTTTAAGTTGGTTTTTGTAGGCATCAGTAGTATCTTCAGGTAAACCACGTTCTGCATTCATTCTGCTAAAAACCGCATCAATACCTTCGTCTGTATAGTTTTCATCTGCAGCAAAAACCAATACGTGAGAAGCTGCCTCAATTTGTGGCTGATTAAAAGCAATCGGGGTAATTTGTTTTTTTAATTCGTCATTGGTTACTACAATCACTTTAAAAGGTTGTAAACCAGATGAAGTAGGAGCCAAATGAGCTGCAGCAATGATTTTATCAACTTTTGCTTGCTCTACAGGTTGGCCATTCATTTTCTTAACGGCATAACGCCAGTTTAGGGCTTCAATTAAACTCATATCAATAGTATTTTATTTCAAATTTTATGAAGCAAATATCAATATTAAGAAGCAACCATTTGTTGATGTATGGTAAGAAAGTAGGGGCGGTATCTTAAAGGATAGTTTCTGTTAGTGTCAAGTATGAAGTATCAAGTATAAAGTATGAAGATGGGACTTGGCTCGGGAGTTGAAGGCTAAAAGTGTGCTTAAGAGTTATAAGTTTTAGGTTATAAGTTTTAAGTCTGGGCGCATAAACAAGTTGTGAGTTACGGGTTGCAAGTTACAGGTTCGGGCGCCTAAAACTGAAAACTCCCAACTGAAAACTTCAAACTAAAAGTTAAGGGTTAAAAGTCTGGTGTGCTAAGAAAGTTGTAAGTTTTAGGTTATAAGTTTTAAGTCTGGGCGCATAAACAAGTTGTGAGTTACGGGTTGCAAGTTACAGGTTCGGGCGCCTAAAACTGAAAACTCCCAACTGAAAACTTCAAACTAAAAGTTAAGGGTTAAAAGTCTGATATGCTAACTTTTCCGGGTTCTAAGTTTGGCGGTTGGTTGTACCAACTGCTCTCTTTTTCTCTGTGTAAACGCTGTGTCCTCGGTGGTAAAATTGTTGATAAATATCCATATCCGTGGTCCATGGCTCAGGCCGGGTTGCAAGTTACAGGTCCGGGCGCCTAAAACTGAAAACTCCCAACTGAAAACTTCAAACTAAAAGTTAAGGGTTAAAAGTCTGATATGCTAACTTTCCCGGGTTCTAAGTTTGGCGATTGGTTGTACCAACTGCTCTCTTTTTCTCTGTGTAAACTTTGTGTTCTCGGTGGTAAAATTGCCTGATAAACATCCATATCCCTGGTTCGTGGCTCAAGGCCAACCGTTCGCCATTAAATCCTTTTGAATTGTACATTATGCACCTGGCCAGCTACACAGCTAGCAACTCACCCTTTAAGTTAAAAGTTAAAAGTCTCTATCTCTGGTTCGTGGCTAAGAAACCACTCGGTACTGCCTCTCTTTTAACCTGCGTAAAACATGTTTTTCTTTGCTGTAAAAAGCTAATCAACAAACTTCAAATCGCTCCGTACGGGAAAGTGATCTGATAGCTTAGCTTGTGTAATCTTATAATTAAGTACTTCAAGTTCTTTCGAAGTAGCAATGTAGTCAATCTGAAAGTTCGGGAATTTGCCGTTATAGGTTTTGCCGAATCCTGATCCCTGTTTAATGAAAGCATTGTTAAGGCCTTTGGTAATCTGTGTTACCACATACGAGGCTGGAGTATCGTTAAAATCACCTGCAATAAGATAAGGTGTCTGGCAGGTGGCCATCTCTTTTTTCATAATGTCTACCTGTCCGCTGCGCTTTAAAAAAGCATTCTTCAACATTCTTAATATCCGTTTAGAAGGTTGAAGCTCGGTATTCATCTCTTTTACCTTGTCGAGATATTCATAATCTTGTTTTTCAAAAGAGATAGACTGAAAGTGTACGTTATAAATCCTTAAGGTTTTACCTTTTACTTCCAGGTCGGTATAAATACTCATATTTCCCTGAACGCCCTCTAAAAAAGGAATTGTTCCGGTATTTTTTATGGGGTATCTCGAAAAAATAGCCAATCCCATAGCCTCGTAATCATTTTTATTGGTTGGAACGAAATAAAAATGTCGGGTTTTGAGGATTTTCTTTAGGCTGTCAACAATGTCGAAAGGACCTTTATATCGGGTGTAAAATTCCTGGAAACAAATAATATCCGGATTTTGGTCTTTCACTACCTGTAGCATTTTCTCTTTCACAGATTCATCATTATCGCCGCCGTAAAGCTTAAAATTGTGCACATTGTAGGTCATCATTCTGATGCTGTTATCTACCTTTTCTGCTCTGCCTTCATTACCTCCAAGCGAAAATGTAGCCTTTAATGTTTTAGAGCCAGAAGCAATAATAATAAGGGTAGCGATAGCGAAGATCCATTTTTTGCTAATGAGCCACCAGGCTAAGAAGATGATATTCGCAAATAATACAAATGGATAGGCAAGACCGAAAAAGGCGATAATGGAGTGTTGGCGCGGATCTAAGCCACCTGCAAGGGTGCCCATTACCAATGCAATGGCCAAAACAACTGCAATGGGCAGAATCACTTTATCTAAGAAATTATATTTCTTCTTTTGCGCCATTAATCCTTACTTGCTTTAAAAAGTTTTTCTTTTTCACTTGCGGTGAGTTTGTCATAACCAGAAGTAGAAATCTTATCTAAAATAGCATCTATTTCCTGTTGGGAAACACCCTTTACATCTTGTTTTTTCGATGGCTTTTCATTTCTAACTACCCGCATTTTTGCTTTTCGCTCGAATATCTTGCTCCAATCCCTTCCATTTTGAAGGCTCTTGATGTATAAAAAGCCCAATAATGCGCCACCAATATGTGCGAAACTACCTCCGGCATTTCCACCACCAATTGAAATGAAATCAAGGACGAAATACACCAGGGCAATCCATTTAATTTTAACTTCTCCAAAAAAGAGCAGCATGAGTGTATAATTGGGAACAAGGGTGGCTGTAGCGAAAATCACCGCCATTACTGCCGCAGACGCACCTATTATGTAAGTCTGAGAGAGCTGATCGGTAAATACCGGGAATAGATTTAGTGCTGCTACGGCAAATAGCCCCCCCGCTAATCCCCCTGCCAGGTATACAAAATGAAATTGGCGGGTTTTCAGGAAGTTCATGAAAATGCTTCCAAACCAGAACAATCCCAGCATATTAAAGAGGATGTGGAATATATCGGCATGGAAAAACATGTAAGTGAAAATCGTATAAAATCTTTTAGGGAGACTCGAAAATGCGGCTGGAAGTGCCAGGTATTCCTGAATGAAAGCATTTATGCCTAAATCTGTTCTGCTCAACCAGGTAATTACACCAACAATGGCTACCATAAGAAATATAATCACATTAATCCCAATGTAAAAGAATAAGGGATTTCCCGACTGAAAAATCTTAAATTTTAAATCTTTAAAAATGTTGTTATTCATAAAGCGTGTAAAAAGTATCGTTTTTGTCTTTCCAAATCTTAACCAGGATAAAACCGATTAAGGCGCCTCCCAGGTGTGCATAGTGCGCAACCGAATCGCCTTGAATCTGCGCTACCCCCAAAGATAGTTCAACTAAAATATAAACAGGTATAATGTATTTGGCTTTTACCGGAACAGGGATGAACATAATGAGTAATTCTGCATTAGGATACAGCATCCCAAAGGCAACCAGAAGTCCGAAGATGGCGCCAGAGGCACCTACCATCGGGGTGGTGTAAATATCGATTAATTTTCCTAATTGTTCATTGTTTAGCCCCTTAACATTAGCCTGAACCATACTTGTGCCAAAATCTACGGATACAGCATGAGGGTTGAAAATTGTACCTGTTAACTGATAGGTTTCAAATGCCTGAACACCTAATTGCAAGGCCAGGGCTCCTAAGCCTGTAATTAAATAAAAGGTAATAAATTTTTTAATACCCCAACGACTTTCCAGCAAAGTACCAAATGAATAAAGGGCAAACATGTTGAAGAAAATATGTGCCCAACCACCATGCATAAACATATAGGTAATTGGCTGCCATGGTTTAGCTAACGGAGAGTCAAAATAAAATGCCCCCAATACATACTCTAGTCGAGTTCCCTGTGATTGAAAATATAGTGTTGCTAGAAAAAAGAGTATATTAATTATCAGTAAATTTTTAACTACTGGTGGGATATATATGTTGTTCATTTAATTAGTATCAAGTATTTGTGTCCAGATGGACTTGTTTAACTGCTGAACCGGCTAATTGTTTAACTGTTTAGGCTTTGTTCCTTGCTCTTCCTCCTTACTCCCAGTTCCCAACTATTTCTCAAACTTCCGATCCAACTCTGCTAAAGTAATGGTTTGGATAATCGGTTTACCGGTTACACTAAAGTTAGGGGTTTTACAAGCAAATAATTCATCAATTAAGGTGTTCATCTCTTCTTGTCCCAAATTTGTACCCGCTTTAATTGCACTGTTTTTGGCTAAACTCCGGGCTAAGCTGTCTCTTTTGCTCAGTTTTAACTCTTGTTGAGAGTTTTTAAAGCCCTCTATTAATTGTTCAAATAACTGTGTTTCATTAATGTTACTGCTTCCTAAATCAACAGGAACCCCCTCTACCACCAACGTATTTTTACCGAATTCGCGTACATCAAAACCCAAACTTTTTATGTCTTCAAGCAAACTTTTAGCCAATTCAAAATCATTGGCGTTAAGTGTAATGGTTTGTGGGAATAAACTTTGTTGTGATGCCCCCTTTCGATCTTCCAGATGTACGAGAAAACGTTCATAAAGGATGCGCTCATGCGCCATTTGTTGATCGATTACCATTAGGCCCGATTTTATCTGTGACACAATATAGCGATTATGAAGCTGCATATATTGTTTTTGCTTGGTTTCCAAAATTGCATCATCGGCGGCATAAATAGCCGTTTGTTCTACCACAGGTTCCTGAGTAATCTCATAAAGTGAACCCCAGTTTTTTGTACTGGCCTTTGGCTCGTAGCCCCTGGCCGGAGCGCTGTAGTTAGTAGGAGCAGATGGGCTTTCTGATGCGAAAGGGTTAAAATCCGGATTGAAATTGATGCTTGGAGGAACAATATCTTCTACCGCTTTAGGAGAGATCATATTGCTAAATCCTGTTTCCTGATCAAAATCTAAAGTTGGTGAAATGTTATACCTTCCAATAGAACGCTTTACAGCCGATTTTAAAATTGCATAGATAGATTTTTCATCTAAATATTTGATCTCTGTTTTCGTTGGATGTACATTTACATCAATCTTAGCTGGATCAATCTCTATGAAAAGTACATAAAGCGGATAGCTGTCATCAGGCAGTAAATCTTCAAAAGCAGAGCTAACCGCATGGTTGAGATAAGGATCTTTGATAAAGCGGTTGTTCACAAAGAAAAACTGCTCACCACGGGTTTTTTTAGCAAACGCAGGCTTGCCAATGTATCCTTTGAGGTTTATTATGGTTGTTTCTTCCTCTACAGGAACCAAACGTTCATTATAATTATTGCCAAAAAGGTGAACAATACGTTGTTTTAAATTGCCTTTGGGTAAGTTAAAAACTTCAACCCCGTCATGGTGCAGGCTAAAAAAAACGGCCGGATGGGCAAGTGCTACACGCTGAAACTCATCCATAATATGACGCATTTCTACCGGGTTGCTCTTTAAGAAGTTTCTTCTGGCAGGAGTATTGTAAAACAGGTTTTTAATGGATATCTGGGTGCCGGCTGCGGTTGCTACGGGTTCCTGATTAACCACCTGCGAGCCTTCAATAGAAATGCAGGTGCCAATTTCATCTTCATGCCTGCGGGTTTTCATTTCTACCTGGGCAATTGCCGCAATAGAAGCCATGGCCTCACCTCGGAAACCCATGGTACGTATAGCAAAAAGATCCTCAGCCTTTTTAACTTTAGAGGTGGCATGCCGCTCAAAGCACATACGTGCATCGGTAACACTCATACCACAACCATTATCGATAATTTGGATGAGCCCTTTACCAGCATCTTTAATGACCAGTTGAATCTTATCTGCGCCTGCATCAATCGAATTTTCAAGCAATTCTTTCACTGCAGAAGCTGGGCGTTGAACCACTTCCCCTGCAGCAATTTGATTGGCAACGGCATCAGGCAATAATTGGATTATATCTGTCATGTATTAAGGCAATGTGAATTTGCTAAATTAGGTAAAATAAGACAAAAGGCCCTTGATTGTGTAAAACTCAACATGTAAATGACTGTTAACTATCACAATAAAACGATTGGCATATAAATGACGTAAAAATGTTTTCTTTCAATTTAGAACCTTCATTTACCTTTGCAACACATGTTAACACAAAATGAAATTAGGCGATAAAATTAAACAACTGCGAAGTCAAAAAGGCTTTAGTCAGGATGATCTTGCTCAGCAATCTGGCATTAGCTTAAGAACGATTCAAAGAATTGAGCAGGATGAAACCATTCCCAGAGGGCATACCCTAAAACAGCTTGCAGAGGCATTAGCAGTCGAGCTGGATACCTTTACCCTTGGCGAATACCGGGGTGGACAGGGAAGGGCCAATGTTTTTAATTTGTCTGCCCTGGGATTTATAGCTTTTCCATTATTGGGACTTCTTTTGCCCTTGTTTATCTGGATTCTGAAAAAGGATCGTACAGATTATGAAGATCAAACCGCTAAACGCGTATTGAATTTCCAGGCAACCTGGGGTATACTTACATTTACGATTTACGTGCTTGCTGTTCTCGGCAAATTTTTGCATTTAGGAGGTTACTTTCCATATCTGTTATCCTGTATCGCATTGTTATACATGCTGAATTTGATTTTTATCCTGATCAACCTCATCCGCACAGCGCAATCCAAAACTGTATTTTATCAGCCGGCCATTCCTTTTTTTAAGATTTAGTACACCAAAATTATTACAGAGTAATTTGTGGCTTCAGTTAAAGGGAGTAAGGACATTTTTCTATCTTTATCCATATGAAATCCATTTTATTCGCTGCTTTGCTGCTGATTATATTTTCCTCCTGCAATAAAAAACAAGCAGATGTAATTGTTTACCATGCAAAGGTTTATACGGTGAATAATAATTTTGATACCCTGGAGGCCTTTGCCGTAAAAGACGGAAGAATTATAGCTGTTGGTAAAACTGAAGAGATCAGGCGCCAGTTCCAGGCAAAAGAGGAGATCAATGCAGATGGAAAGTCCGTTTACCCTGGTTTTATTGATGCCCACGCGCACTTTTTTGGTTACGGACAAAGCCTGCAAACTGCCGACTTAAGAGGGACAAAATCATGGGAAGAAGTTTGCCAGAAGCTGGTTGATTTTGCTAAGACCCATCCCGATGGCTGGCTGATTGGTAATGGTTGGGATCAAAATGATTGGGCAGATAAAGCCTTTCCGACCAATGAGAAATTAAATGCACTTTTTCCTGACCGTCCGGTTTTTTTAAACCGTGTAGATGGTCATGCCGCTGTGGCCAACCAAAAGGCCCTGGATGAAGCGGGGATTAAACAAGCCCGGGCTTTAACTGGTGGCGATATGCTTGTAAAGAACGGAAAGCTTACGGGTGTGCTCATCGATAATGCTGTGGCCCTTGTAGAGCATAAAATTCCAAGCCCTGATGCAACCTTGGCAGAAAAAATTCTGCATGATGCCGAACAAAATTGTTTTGCTGCAGGATTAACAACCATTGATGATTGTGGCTTGGATTGGCGTGCCGTTGAATTTGTCGAAAAGCTTCAAAAAGATAAAAAACTCAAAATGCGCCTCTATATCATGCTTTCTGATCAGGCAGAAAATTTTAAATATCTTTTTGGGAGGGGGGCAATCAAAACCGAGCGATTAAATGTACGGTCATTTAAGGTGTATGCAGATGGAGCCCTCGGGTCGCGCGGGGCCTGCTTGTTGAAACCTTATACAGATATGCCAGAAAAGAGTGGTTTCCTGCTTAGTGATAAAAAACATTTTGAAGAAATTGCCGGCCAGATTGCTAAAAATAACTTTCAGATGTGTACGCATGCCATTGGTGACTCTGCCAATAGGATAATGCTTAAGATTTACAATAACGTTTTAAAAGGGAAAAATGATAAGCGCTGGCGGATAGAACATGCCCAGGTCGTAAACCATCTGGATTTTGATCTTTTCGGGAAAGCCAGTATCATTCCTTCCGTGCAACCTACCCATGCTACTTCTGATATGTATTGGGCAGGAGAACGTTTAGGTGCACAACGCTTAAAAGATGCCTATGCCTACAAACAATTGCTTAAGCAAAATGGTTGGATTCCTCTGGGTACAGATTTCCCCGTTGAAAACATTAGCCCGATTTTAACGTTTTATGCTGCAACGGTTAGGGCAGATGCCAAAGGTTTTCCGCAAGGCGGATTTAAAATGGAGAATGCACTCACACCTGAAGAAGCATTGAAAGGTATGACCATTTGGGCAGCGAAAGCCAATTTTGAAGAAAAGGAAAAAGGCAGCTTAGAAGTTGGTAAACTTGCCGACTTTGTTATACTGGATACCGATATTTTAAAATCATCACCACAAAACATATTAAAAACCAAAGTTTTAAAAACCTACCTGAACGGAGAAAAAGTATATGAAGCGAAATAGATTGTTCATTATTGCTGCAGCAAGTTTCTTTAATGTTTTATGCCTGGCGGCTTGTGCACAGGATCATACCCAAAACGAGAAAAAATTATCCATTACCAATAGCATCACTCAAACTACTGTTTTACTGAATAACCAGGATGCTGTTATTCCGCTAAAAGCTTTAGATAAGAAAAATATTGCATCCGTAGGGCTTAGTTTTGCCTATAGTTCGGTTTTTGATAGCTTGGCTAATAAATATGATCAGGTTACCTCTTTCTCTGCAGATGCCTATCGCGACAGTGTAAACCTGAACGACCTGGAAGATGAGTTAAAGTATTTTAATACCGTTATTGTTAGCGTTGATGATCAAAATGTAAACAAAATAAAGTACGTAAACTTCATTAACAGCATCAGTAAAAATAAATCGGTTATCATTGCTTACTTCGGTAACGGACCGGGTCTGAAAGCTTTCGATTTACTAAAGGCGCCCATTATCTGGACAGGACAGAACAGTGCCGATGCAGCGGCCATCATTCCGCAATATATTTTTGGAGGTATTGCTGCTACCAATAAGTTAACTACTGCTTTTTCGGCAAAATATACTGCCGGATCAGGTTTTGTAACCCAGGCCACCCGTTTGAAATACACGGTGCCCGAGGATGCAGGTATAAATTCCAATCAATTAAGGGAAATAGATGCAATTGCTTCTGAAGCCATTAGTCAGAAAGCTACTCCCGGATTAGTGGTGCTGGTAGCTAAAGATGGTAAAGTAATTTTTAATAAAGCTTATGGTACCCACACTTATGATACCAATGCTCCCGATAAAGTAACCGATATTTTTGATTTAGCCTCGGTAACTAAAGTTACGGCTACAACCCCATCGGTAATGCGCCTTTTCGAAGAAGGGAAGCTGAAGTTAGACACCAACATTGGAGCCTATATTCCAAAAGCCAGAACTTCGCCTATGAATAACATCCAGGTACGTGAGGTAATGCTGCATCAGGCGGGATTTATTCCCTACATCCCTTTTCACGATTATGTGAAAACCGGCGATTACAGCCGTGATTCTTCTGCAGCTTATCCCACCAAAGTGGCCGATAACTATTATATTAAGAAGGATTTCTTTAAAAATTTTATGTGGCCTAAAATGCTGAATTCGCCCATTAAAACCCGTGGCAAATACGTGTACAGCGATATCAGTATGTATGTGATGAAAGATATTGTAGAGCACATCAGCGAAGAGCCATTAAACCAATACACTTACGAGAATTTCTACAAGCCCCTGGGCATGCAAACTGCCGGCTTCTTACCAAGAAACCGTTTTAAACCCGAGCAGATTGTACCTACTGAGGATGATAAGTATTTCAGAAAAACATTATTGGTTGGTTATGTTCACGATCAGGGAGCCGCATTAGCGGGAGGGATTTCAGGTCATGCCGGATTATTTTCAAGCGCGAATGATTTAGCCATAATTTATCAGATGCTGCTGAATAGAGGAACTTACGGTGGTCAGGAGTACTTTAAACCACAAACGGTAGATATGTTTACCTCTAAACAATCCAATGTAAGCAGAAGAGGTTTAGGATTCGATCGCTGGGATCCGGATACAACCAAACATTATCCATCAGAACTGGCTTCGCCGCAAACTTATGGTCATACCGGATATACCGGTACCTGCGTTTGGGTAGATCCGTCAAGAGGCCTGGTTTATATATTTTTATCCAACAGGGTTAATCCAACCGTTACCGATAAATTATCCAACCTTAAAATCAGGGGAAGAATTCAGGATGTGGTGATTAAAGCTATTGATGAATCGAAGAGGTGAGGATATTAACCACAGAGAAAAAAGAGATTTGCACGAAGCACACAGAGATATTCGTTCTGGAGCGTAATGCAATTAATCAATCAGCCACGGAAACAAAGAATACACGGAAAGCTTTTATTCAAGTTTATATCGTTCGCAACTCCCCTCCTTTTTTCAAGGAGGGGGTGGGAGGTGCGTGAAGTGGCAGGGGTGGTTGTTATGATCATGATAAATTACATCCACCAACCACCAGAAAAATAATAACATCATGGTGTAAAGGGCTCAGCCGCTGATTACTAATTCCTGATTTAGTGATTCATTTACAGTTGAAACTTTAAGCCATGCATCACATTCAACTAACCAATCATAAATGAATTTAAATGTTGCAGTTATTTCACTGGCAAATTGTAAAGTTGCTCCTTCAAAGTTATCTTCCTGAAATATGTAGCAATCTAAAGCAGTGTACAATAAATCTGAAAGGTGATCCGTATCAAAACTACCAACCGCTTGTAAGTTGTAGGCTAAGTTTTGGGTATAGTCTTTAAAGGATGGCTCATTTACCAATACCTTAGCTTTGCTAATCAGGTTAATGGTATTGCGTACATCGGTAAGTGTGCCGGCAATGTGAATAGGGGCATGTTTCCCAACACGTGGATCGGGTCCTGTAACGGCACTAACTAGTTCGATAAGTACTCCGTTAATTCCTTTTAAATTATTGATG
This sequence comes from Pedobacter sp., assembly GCF_965279535.1. Lineage (NCBI taxonomy): Bacteria > Pseudomonadati > Bacteroidota > Sphingobacteriia > Sphingobacteriales > Sphingobacteriaceae > Pedobacter > Pedobacter sp. The sequence goes on along the minus strand of NZ_OZ257244.1, from coordinate 2,250,950 downwards.
TCAAAATACGACTCAATAACTTGATGGAATTGATTTACAGCTTCAACCTGAATAGGGAGCGGTGCGGTTTGGTTTTTACTTTTGTTAGTCTGCATAACATTTAAATAAAAGTTCCCGGACGCTGCAGACTAACAAATAACTCTTTTCAGAGAATTGGCAATGCGTTTCCTAAACGCTCATCCGGGAATATCGTGAAAAAATAATTTTCGCTTTGGTCTCTGAATTAATGGTGAAAAAATAATTATTTATTAATCTGCATGTGCAAGTTGCAAACAAAAAATTAATCCCCGAAATATAATTACAAAAAGTGCTTCAAATGATAGTTAAAGTGTCTCGGAGTACCAAATTTTTCTAATGGTTGGTGTCCCCACCAACCATATTAATATTTCTTACACATATAAAGCTCCTTGTGCCTTCGTGCCTTGGTGGTTAATACAATCAATAAGCACGGAAACACGGAAAGCTTTTAATCCAGGTTAGGCGTTTGCAACTCTCTCCTTTTTCAAGGGGGGAAGCGTAGGAAAGAGAAATGGTGGGGTGGTTTATTCACAGCATGAACTTAAGCTTCCGACTCAACTTAAGATAATTTGTTTCACCTTGTAACATATTTTGCTGTAACACTTTTTTCTGTATCATAAAAACATGTTACACGACTGTAACATATTTTGCTGTAACATTTTTTGGTGTATCATAAAAATATGTTACAATTTCTATTGGTAAAATCTCACCCCTTATATTTTTGTACTAAACTAAGTTTATATATTGTTGTCTTCAGCTCTTCGCTATCCCGATCCTCACAAAGCAGAAATTCTATTTTTCTTTCATCCTCATGATAAAAAGTAATCCCCTCGAACTTATGGTTGCCGGGAATTTTAGTGCTGAAGTTTAGCTTCAAGGTTTCCAGGTTAATACTCCCAATAAAGCTGCCTAAAATTTCACCATCGTGATAGGTTGATCGGGTATCTTCTGCTGTAGCAATAAAAAATATCTCCTTATTCACGATGGTTGCATCTGTAAAAGATGATTCAACATGATTAATGTTTGGTAGTTTAATGGGGTAGAAGTCAATCTCCCCCGGCTGGCTTAAATCTCTGCCCTTCATTAGAAATATACCATTTTTGGCCTCAGCTCCATTTCCCCTGTTAAAAAATAACCAATCGCTACCCGTAAAAACTGCCCCTTCCAGATTCAAATTCTCGTCAGTGATTTGTGCGGTAGATTTAAATTTTTGATACAGTAAGCCCAAATCTATCCTGGTAATTTTTTGGCTTTTGAGCTGGTATATAACCCCCAGGTTCCTGTTGTTGGTAGAACCCGATCCCAAAGCGTATAGTTCATCGCCAAAGGGGCAAAGGATTTCGAAATCTGGTTTTTCAGGTTTGGGGATGTTGTCAAGCGATTTCAAACCACCAGATAAAATCTGAATTTTATTGAGCTGTTTGCTGTTGATGTAATACTCATTCAGATACCCGCTGTTATCACCAATAATATAGAGGGAATTGGAAGCTAAGAATAGCCCTGAGGCAGCGCCGATACCTTGAATTTCTGCGAAAACTTCTAAATGAGTAGCATACATGGTTTAAAATAACAAAAAAGCATCGAGAATATCCCGATGCTTATCATATTTTAGATCAATAAATTCCAGACTTGAGCCTGTTGACTTTAGATTATTTCTTCAGCCCAATTTCTCTCAATCGCTCATCTAAATACTCACCTGCCGTCATATCGCTGTACACTTTCGGATGCGCTGCATCAATGGTAGAAGATAAACTGGTTAAGTCCATATCACTGCGCGGATGTAAGAAAAATGGAACAGAGAACCGCGAAGTTTTCATTAACTCGCGCGGAGGGTTAACCACACGGTGCGTGGTTGATTTTAATTTATTGTTGGTTAAACGTTGCAACATATCGCCTACATTGACTACAATATCAGTATGATGCGCCTTAATTGGCAACCACTCATTACTGCGGGTTAAAACTTCTAAACCGTCGGCACTTGCACCAATTAATAAAGTAATCAGATTAATATCCTCATGTGCGCCTGCGCGAACAGCATCGTCCGGAATGCTTTCCGGATTTTCGATAGGAAAATAATGAATACCCCTTAAAATCGAATTGCCATTGTGTACGTGTTTATCGAAATAATCGATAGGCAATTCTAAATAGGTTGCAATGGCACGAAGCAATTGTTTTCCATTATCTTCCAGTTTGCGATAAATTTCTCCTGTTACTGAATTGAATTCCGGCAGTTCTTCTAAAACTTCATTGTCGGGATATTCATTCTTTACCGGATCGCCATCAGTAACTTCTTGCCCAATTTGCCAGAACTCTTTCAAATCAGGAGTTTTTGCACCCTTTGCGGTTTCTTTTCCGGCACTGGTATAACCACGCTGACCTGCCAACTCTGGTTTTTCATATTTCCTTTTGGTTTCTAAAGGCAGGGAAAATGCTGCTTTTATGTTTTCATATAGTTTATCTATTAATTCCTGACTCAAACCGTGATTGGTTATCGTTACAAATCCAGAATCGTTGAAAGCCTTTCCCAGTTCATCAGAAAATTTTTTGCGTTCAGCTTCAGTACCGTTAACGTACGAGCCTAAATCCAAACATGGAATATAAGGTGTTGACATATCTTTATTTTTTATGAGTTAAACGAATTTAAAAAAGAATTGTTAATAACGCTTGTTGATAACTTTTTGGTGGGTTTAGTTTTTTGATTATGAATGTTTTAAGTTATTAACAATTTAGTTAAAATCCAATACTTTAGCTTTGTCATCACAAATCCATCATTCCAGAAACAGAAACTATAAAGTATTTTATTTCGTAATATTAACTAACAAAATACAACACATCAATGAAAAGGATAGTTTTAATTATATTAACCCTACTGGCATTTAATCAAGCCAATGCACAAGGCAACAAAACAGAAAAGGCAACCTTCGGTATGGGGTGTTTCTGGTGTACAGAAGCCATTTTTCAAAAATTGAAAGGTGTTACTTCGGTGAGGTCTGGTTATGAAGGCGGAGCACTTACCAACCCTACCTATGAAGAAGTATGTAGTGGAGCCACAGGACATGCAGAGGTTTTGGAAATTAACTACAACCCTGCAGTAATCAGTTATTCAGATTTGTTAGAAGTTTTCTGGAAAAGCCATGATCCAACTACTTTGAACCGCCAGGGGGCAGATACCGGAACACAATACCGTTCGGTTATTTTTTACCACAATGCAGCGCAAAAAGCCCTGGCCGAAAAATATAAAGCAGAGCTGAACAAAACCAATGCTTTTGGTAAAAAGGTAGTCACAGCCATTGAGGCGGCCAAGCCTTTTTATGTAGCAGAAAACTATCATCAGGATTATTACCTTAAAAATGGTAGCGAGCCCTATTGCAGATTGGTTATTCTGCCGAAAATTCAAAAGCTGGAGAAGATTTTTAAAGCCAAACTTAAAAATTAATAATTTAAGAACTTTTTATGGTTAAACGCATCGTTGCGAATATTGCCACTGCAGATATTCAAAAGGCGAAAACATTCTATTCAGATATTCTGGGGTTGAATATGTTGATGGATCATGGCTGGATTACGACTTACGGGCTTGACCGGCAAATGGATGTTCAGTTAAGTTTTGCCTCACAAGGTGGATCCGGGACTTTAGTTCCGGATTTATCTATAGAAGTAGATAACATCGAAGAAGTAATGAGCAAGTGTATATTAGCCGGCTTTTCTATTGAATATGGTCCGGCTGATGAGCCCTGGGGAGTAAGGCGTTTCTATGTGCGCGATCCCTTTGGCAAGTTGATCAATATTTTATCCCACACCGGAAATTAGATTTACGGAAGTTAGACATTAAATCGTTTCAACTTTCTAACTTAATCTTACATTTGCAGTATGAATACTGGCTTACAGCTTTATAATACGCTTTCACGTAAAAAAGAACTTTTTCAACCGCTAAACGCACCCAACGTTGGGATGTATGTTTGCGGTCCAACCGTATATAGCGATGTGCACCTGGGCAATTGTCGCACATTTATTTCTTTCGATCTTATTTTTCGTTACCTGAAGTATTTGGGCTATAAGGTACGCTATGTACGCAATATTACCGATGCCGGTCACTTAGAAGGCGACCGGGATGAGGGTGATGATAAATTTGCAAAAAGAGCAAAGCTTGAACAGCTGGAGCCAATGGAGATTGTACAAAAATATACTTTAGGTTTCCATGATGTATTGCGCATGTTCAATACCTTGCCACCCAGCATTGAGCCTACCGCAACAGGCCACATTATTGAGCAGATAGAGATGATTAAAATCATCATTGAGAATGGTTATGCCTACGAAATAGGTGGCAACGTTTATTTTGATGTAGAAAAATACAGTAAAGAATATAACTATACTGTACTAACCAATCGCAACCTCGAAGATATGCTGAACAATACCCGCGAATTGGGTGGTCAGGATGAAAAACGTGGCCGCCTGGATTTCGCCCTTTGGATCAAAGCCAAACCCGAAACACTGATGCAGTGGCAATCGCCATGGGGCATGGGTTTCCCGGGCTGGCATATCGAATGTTCGGCCATGAGTGCTAAATATTTAGGGGCCGAATTTGATATTCATGGAGGCGGAATGGATTTAGCTGCTACACACCATACCAATGAAATTGCACAAAGTGAGGCTTGCAGCCATCACCAGCCGGCACGCTACTGGATGCACACGAATATGCTGACCGTAAATGGCACCCGCATGTCTAAATCGGCAGGTAATGGCTTTCTTCCATTAGAACTTTTTTCGGGCGATCATCCCCTATTGAGAAAAGGATATAGCCCAATGACCGTAAAGTTCTTCATGCTGCAGGCACATTACAGAAGTACGCTTGATTTCTCTAATGATGCCTTAGATGCATCAGAGAAAGGTTTTAGAAGATTGATGTCGGCAGTGAGCTTGCTGGATAAGTTAAGCCCTTCAGAACAGAATGATTTTGATATTGCTGCTTTAAAAGAAAAGTGTGTTGCCGCGATGAGCGACGATTTTAATAGCCCGGTGTTAATAGCCGAGCTTTTTGAAGCGGTAAGAATTATTAATACTGTTTACGACGGTAAGGCAAAAATTTCTGCAGAGGCTTTAGAACAGATTAAGCAACTGATGAACGATTTTGTATTTGATATTCTCGGATTGAAAGATGAAGAAAGTAGCAATACAGATCTCAACGGTGTGCTGGATATGGTTATCAATCTGCGCAGTGAAGCAAAAGCCAATAAAGACTACGCAACTTCTGATAAAATCCGCATTGGATTGCAAGAGTTAGGCATCCAATTGAAAGATAGCAAAGAAGGAACAACCTGGAGCAAGGCCTGATAGGCTTCATAGGGTGGCCTTTAAATGCCACCCTATGAAGTAATAATTAGATTATTATGAATAAAAAACTTTTAATACTGCCTTTACTGGCTTTAATCGGTTTTCAGGCATGTAAAAACGGAAAGAAAAATACTGAAGAAAGCACAACTACTGAAGAGATAAAATTGGTTTCGCCGGTATTTGATGCTGATAGTGCTTATAGCTATACAAAGGCGCAAGTAGATTTCGGACCAAGAATTCCAGGGACTACAGCGCACCAGAAATGTGCAGATTATCTGGTAGCGAAATTAAAATCTTTCGGTGCAACGGTTCAAATTCAAGGTGCAAAAACCAGCACATACGATGGAAAAAGCTATCAGCTGAAAAATATTTTAGCTTCTTTTAGTCCGGAAAAAAAGGAACGCGTTCTGATTTCGGCGCACTGGGATGCACGTCCTTTTTCAGATCAGGATACGGATCCGGCTAAGCGCGATCAGGCTTTTGATGCGGCTAACGACGGAGCCAGTGGTGTAGCGGTAATATTGGAAATGGCCCGCCAGATTCAGCAAAAACAGCCTGATGTGGGCGTAGATTTTGCACTTTGGGATTTGGAAGACTATGGTAAAGCCAATGATGAAAGCCCTGATGAAACAACCTGGTGCCTGGGTTCGCAGTACTGGGCTAAGAATGCCATTGCTACGGGCTACAAAGCAAAATACGGCATCAATCTGGACATGGTTGGTGGTGGAAATGCACAGTTTACACAAGATGAAATTTCCCGTCAATCAGCTCCGGATGTAGTTAATAAAGTATGGGAAATTGGCAACCAGATTGGCTATGCTTCTTATTTTGTAAGTATTCCAAGTGGTAGATTAGTAGATGACCATTTCTGGATGAACAAAGCGGGCGTACCTTCAATAGATATTATCCACTACAATGACAATAGCGGTTTTTACATCAACTGGCATACACAGCTTGATAACCTGGCCAATATTGATAAAAACACTTTAAAAGCGACCGGACAAACCGTGTTGGAAACCATTTACAGAGAAAAATAAAATGTGTAATTGTTAATTACTTTTGAAAGTGTTCAACAAAGAAAATTTTATATTCGCCAAAACTATATCTTAAACTCACAATGAAACAACTATCTTCTACTGCTGTAGCTTTATTGATCACCCTGGGTGCATTCGCACAAAAAAGTGATGGAACCACCAAATCATTGATTAATGCAGAGAAAGAATTTGCAAAATCAATCGCTAAAAATGGCGAGAAGGATTCATATATCGAATATTCATCAGCCAATACATTGGTTTTTAGACCAAACCCGGTTAATGCTAAAACTTTTTATGCCAGTCAAACCAAAGAAGAAACCGATCTTACCTGGGAGCCAAACCTGGCTAAAGTTTCACGCAGTGGCGATTTGGGTTTTACTACTGGACCATATGAGATTGGTGGGACTGAGAAAAAATACGGTCAGTATTTGTCTATCTGGAAACCTGAGAATGGCAGATGGAAACTGGCTATGGATTTAGGAACAACCAGCAACAAACCTTTGGCTAAGACAACGCCTAAATTTGTAGAGCCTAAAGATCATGTAGCGCCTAAGTTTTTAAATGAAAAAGAAATTAAAGCGGGCAGAGACATTATATTAACCACAGAGAAAACCTTAAATACAATGCTTAAAACGCATGGTATTGCGGCTTTTGGAGGTTTCTTAACCAATGATGCCAGATTGCTTTTTCCAGGCAATGAAGCAATTGATGGTAAAGGAAAAATTTTATCGTTCTTTAATGGAATGGTAAGCAAAGTAAACTTAAAAACAACAGGTGTAGATAAAGCAATTGGTAGCGATTTAGCTTATACTTATGGAATAGCTACTATTGATTACAAAGCTGATTTGAGAGAAAGCTTTAACTACGTTTTTGTATATGAAAAAGCTGCTGATGCCAGCTGGAACTTAATCGTCCAAGCATTTGTACCTGCTGACAGATAGATGATTAATGTGAATAAAAAAGGGCTTTTCTTTTCGAAAGCCCTTTTTTGTTTAGAGACTTTGGCCTTTGATTACAATGCCTTTCCGTTTAGCCCCGATTGAAGCGGTATCCTCGAAGCGCAGCGTAGAGATTTAGCGGAAAGCGGGACCACCGGTCGTAAGTGGCAATGCATTTTCCGCTACAAAATGTCTTCCCCAATAACTTAATTAGATATTTTACGTTTAAATTCCATGCAGAAAAAACTACTCATACTCTCTTTTTTTATTTTAACTTTTTTAACTGTTTTTGGGCAGAAAAAGAAATTCGATGTGCAGGGTAAAGCCGGAGCCCGGGGAATTATGCCGGAGAACACCATTGAAGGAATGCTTAAAGCCCTGGATTTGGGCGTTACCACGCTCGAAATGGACGCTGTAATTTCTAAAGATAAGCAGGTAGTGCTGTCACAGGAGCCTTATTTTAACAATGAGATCTCTTTACAGCCCAATGGTAAACCCATTTCTTTGAAAGACCAGAAGAATTTCAATATCTATAAAATGGATTATGAACAGGTGAAGAAATTTGATGTAGGGAGCAAGGTACATGCGCGTTTTCCCGGACAGGTAAAATTTAAAGCCTATAAGCCATTATTATCTGAAACCATTGATGCGGTAGAGGATTATGTGAAAACCCATAAGATGGCTAAACCTGTTTATAGTATTGAAACTAAAACAATCAAAAATGGCGATAATGAATTTCATCCTGAGCCAGCTGAATTTGTGGATTTGATTATGGAAGTGGTGAATCAAAAAAAGATTGCCAGGCGGGTGATTATCCAATCGTTTGATATGCGTACCCTGCAATATTTGCATGAAAAATATCCTAAAATACAAACCTCTTTGTTAATAGATGAAAAGGAACCCTTTGAAGATTATATTGAGAAATTAGGTTTTAAGCCAACTATTTATAGCCCTTACTCGGTTTTGGTAGGGAAAGGACTGGTAGACCGGTGTCATGACATGGGAATAAAAATTATCCCCTGGACGGTAAATTCGCTCAAAGAGGTGAATTATTTTATGAGCTTAGGCGTTGACGGCGTTATAACCGATTTCCCTAATTTAATGGGGCAGATAAAAGATAAGTAGTTGAAAACTAAAAAAGCGCTAATGTTAAATCAGCGCTTTTTTTATCTTTTTAGATAGGTCTCCCCGAAATTAGTGGTGAGCTTCTGTTTTGTGGTGCTCTTCACCATGTTTTTCACCAGAATCTTTTGAGCAATCAATAGTGAAAACAAAAACCAAAACAATAACGAATAACCAAGCGGCTAATGGTAATGCCCAAATTCCTTTTGTTTCTTGAACGGGTGCGTGTGAGTCGTGACCTGACATATCTATATATTTTTGAATTTAATAATTAAGCTTAACAGGCGATAAAGATAATAACTATTTTAAAAAATTAAAGCTTAAATGCGTGATTTATTGATAGCAATATCAGGTAAGATTATAGTGGGTTAGTTGAATAACGAAAAAAGGATAAAGGCCCAGCCCTTATCCTTGTAAATCATAAATCATTGTTTTCTGACTATTAATTTTTGTTTTAATGCGTTTTAAATGCTCTTGAAGAGTGTTTTGTTCTTCCTGAACCGCATTTAAAAGTTCTGCCTTTCTGAAGTAATTAAAAGCCTCGGTAAATTGCTGTTGCTGCTCGGCGTGTAACCCTAACTGTTTAAAAATTACCGATTGGTCTACACCTGGCACCTGCGAAGCTTTTTCTGCTACTTGCTTTACCAGCTTGTTCATTTTTAAGGTAACTACTAATTCCAGATAAGGTTCGTAAGTTTCAGGAAACGCAGCATCTAATTCAATACTTCTATTATAATAGTAGCCAGCGGCCTTAAAATCTTTAAAATGATAATGGTATAACTTTCCGATCTGAAAATAGGCCCTGGCATATTCTTCATCAAAAGCAATAATGGCATTAAAATATTGAAGTGCTTTAGGTAATTCTCCGTAATGTAGCTCTTCAACAGCTTGTAGATATTTTTCCTCTACAGTTGTATATATGTCCATGATGGATATTGTAAAATCTGTTTATAGCTAAGCGCTGTTCACAGATGGATTAAAAAAATAAAATTGATTTTGTTATCTGTTTAAGGATAATAAAACTAGTGGTTCGGAAGGAAACTAAAGTCCATATCCAAACCCTTTAGACCACAAGACGGGCTAAATTTCGGTTGTTGAATATGTTTTAGTTTTAGCATGATAATTAAAATTTTGATGCAAAGATATTTAATTTCAGGGAATTACAAATTAATTTTTCGGACAGATTTATTTTAAACACGAAAGTAGCCTGGATTTGATCTTATAGCTTAGAACTTACAAATTTTAACTAACAGGTGAGTTGTTTAGCTGACCAGATGTATAGTCCACGGTCCGAAAAGATTTAGTACCGAAAAGTGGTCCGTGAGCCACTGACCACGGATATGGCACACCAGACTTTTAACTCTAAACGCCCAGACTTACAACTTACAACCTAAAACTTACAACTTATTAGGTGAGTTGCCTAGCTGTTAAGTTGACCAGATGTATAGTCCACAGCCCGAAAAGATTTAGTGCCGAAATTGGGCCCTGAGCCACGAACCACGGGTATGGATATTTATCAACAATTTTACCACCGAGGACACAGCGTTTACACAGAGAAAAAGAGAGCAGTTGGTACAACCAACCGCCGAACTTAGAACCCGGAAAAGTTAGCACACCAGACTTTAAACTTTTAACCTTGAACTTTTAACTCTTAAGCACCCAGACTTAAAACTTATAACCTAAAACTTATAACTTTTTTAGCACACCAGACTTTTAACTTTTAACCTTCAACTTTTAACTCTAAACGCCCAGACTTACAACTTATAACCTAAAACTTACAACTTTCAAGCGTCCAGACTTACAACTTACAATAAATCTTTGATGATTTTTTCGATAGATAATCCTTCAGCTTCAGCGCGGTAATTGCGAACAATCCGGTGACGAAGAATAGGTTCGGCTATTGCCTTTACATCTTCAATATCCGGAGCATATTTACCAGAAATTGCAGCATGGCATTTGGCTCCCAGCACTAAGAATTGAGATGCACGCGGACCAGCACCCCAGCTGATGTATTTGTTTACCGCTTCAGTGGCATGCTCGGTATTCGGACGTGTTTTGGCAGCAAGTTTAACCGCATATTCTAAAACGTTATCCGTTACAGGAATATCACGAATCAGTTTTTGGAAGTACTGGATATCATCTGCATGTATAATTTTTTCGAGCTTAACGGCCCTGTTACTTGTTGTATTTCTAACAATGTTCAATTCATCTGCAAAAGCAGGATAGTTGAGTTGTATATGGAACATGAAACGATCCAGTTGAGCCTCCGGAAGCGGGTATGTTCCTTCTTGTTCAATAGGATTTTGTGTAGCTAAAACAAAAAATGGTTGTGGTAACCGGTGCGTTTGACCAGCAGCGGTAACCGCTTTTTCCTGCATGGCTTCCAGTAACGCTGCCTGTGTTTTAGGTGGCGTACGGTTAATCTCATCAGCTAGAATAATATTGGAAAAGACAGGGCCTTTAATAAATTTAAAGTGCCTGTCTTCTCCTAAAATCTCAGCGCCAATAATGTCGCTGGGCATTAAATCTGGTGTAAATTGGATTCGGTTAAAATCCAGGTCGAGTACGCCGGCAACAGTTTGAACGAGTAGGGTTTTTGCCAATCCCGGTACACCTACCAAAAGGCAATGTCCGTTACTGAATATGGCAATTAAAACAGATTTGATGATGTCGTCCTGACCAACTACAATTTTGCCGATTTCGGCTTTTATCTTGTTAAATGATTGATGAAGGGCATCAACGGCTTCTACTTCGTTCTGGTACTGCATTTAAATTACTTTGCTTCTCCGGTATTTTGTTTTGTCCAGATTCTTAATTCGGGACAGGTGTCAAACTCGTTATCTATTTTAATATAGGTAGTTTCACGACGTTTTTCAAACCACTCGCTTAAGGTACGATTAATTTTGTCAGCTTGTGCAGCATCTTTAATTTTTGGAAAATCCTGGGCCATGTTTGCTTTGTGAGGCGGGATTTTTGATTTCAGATACAATAAACGATACGCCTGTTTACCATCAGCAGCGGTATATAAATCTGGTTTTGAAATACCCCCAACTTTCATACTGTCAATAACCAGAAACACAGAAGGATCTAATTTATCTACAGGAATAAAAGTAGTTCTGGATTGAACGTTTTCTGCGTTCAACATCATACCACCATTATATTTAGTTTCTTTATTATCTGAATACAGGTTTGCAGCAGCAGCAAAGCTTAATCGTTTATCCATAATGTTGTTATAGATACTGTCGGCATGGCTTTTTAAACGGGTTAAACTTTCAGGTGTTGTTTTAGGCATGATCAGGATATGTCTAACGTGTGCCTGCTCACCACGGCGCTCTAATACCTGCAAAAAGTGAAAACCATATTCCGTTTCGAAAACCGGAGAAAGTTCGCCAGCTTTAAGTTTAAAGGCCCAGGCGGTAAATTCTTTTACCATGGTATTTCTGTCGATAAAGCCATAGTCACCGCCATCTGCTGCAGATCCGGGATCTTCAGAGTAGGTTTTAGCTAATACCCCCATATCTTCTCCAGCTTTCACACGTGCCCGTAAAGCCTCAATTTTATCACGGAAGCGTTGTTTCTCTGCTCTTGTTAGTTTAGGGTTTAAAATAATCTCTCCAACTTCTACTTCTGTATTGAATTCAGGAACACTATCTCCCAATGATTTGAAGTATTTCTCTACTTCCATCGGCGTTACATTAATGTTTTCTGTGATTTTTTGTTGCATTTTTTGAGCAATCAATCCGTCTTTAATGTTTGGTCTGATCTCATCTTTGTATTGCAACACTGATTTATTTAAGAACTGCTCTAAACGATCCTGGCCACCGGCTCGTTGAACCATCTGGCGCATTCTTCTGTTTACTTCTTCGTCTACCTGCCCATCTTCAACCATAACAGAGTCGATTTCTGCCTGTTGTTTCAATAGCTTTTCAGTTAAGGTTTGCTGAAGAATTTTGCATCTGATATCTACATTTGCGGGATTTCCCTGATATAAATATTGAGTGTATTGTTGATTCAACTCAGAGAGTAGGATGGGGTTGTTTCCAACTACAGCGGCAACTTTATCAATGGTGTGCTTTTGGGCAAAACTGTTTAAACATATGCCTAATAAAGCAGTTGCTGCTAAAAAAACTTTCTTCATTCTATTTTGTATATTTTGCAAATTTAGTACTTATAGCCGAAATAAAACCGACCTGAACTATAGTTTGGTGAGCTTTTTAAGCTCGTTATCATTAATTTTAACCTGGTACTTCTGTTTTAGCCCACTGAGCCACTTTTCTTCTAAGCTTTGTTGGTAATCGGCAATTACTTCTCCTCTTACCTCATTAAAGGCTTTGTTGTATTTATCTTTGTTTTTAATGTAGAAATCATATAAAGCTGCCTCATCACTTTGGGCTTTGTCCCATATTTTTTGCTCAGAAACATTGAACATCAGCACGCCTTCACGATATTCATTTAATAACAATTCATAATCTTTACTTCCATTACCAGCCTTTTTCCGGGCAAGTAAATTATTCTCATATGTTTTGATTTCCTCCTGGTACTCAGCATTCCTGTCAAGCCCCATGTCTTTGGCATCTAAAACCTTGAGTTTAAAATTTATGTACAGGTTTAAATAAGCCTGTAAGTTCTCATAATCTGTAGGTGTATTCCCGTTGTGGCTCTTTTTGTAAGCCCACAGAAACTCTTTAGTGTTTACAGGCTTACCATTAATTACAGCCACATTTTGTGCAAAAGATATGCTGTAAATAAAGCTGAAAATAATTAAACTGTAAGCTTTTCTCACACAGATGCGTCTATAAATTTTAAGGGATAAAAGTAACAATTAGCGGCGCTATTATAAGATATTTAACTAATTTTAACAGAAATTATTATCCAACAAAAATACGAATGGAAAACCAGGTTACCAACAATGCCAACGCTTTACGTTTATTTTTTAATGAAGAGGTCTTTTTGGTTGAGGATAAAAGCGTAAAAATACCCCTTTTTGCTAGTAATGAGCCAGTTTTGACAAGCGAACCTACTGCTTCTATGAAAGAGGTAGTGGCCAGTTTATCCGTTAATATTCCGGCTCAGGCTGAGGAAGAAACTGTAAAACCAGTAAAACCTTATCCGGAAAGCGTCGAAATTCCAAGTGTTTTGGCCGAGCCAGAAGCTGCTAAAACATTCAGATTTTTAGGTGGAAATAAAAAGTCTGTTTTAATTTTGGTAAACGATCCGCATAATGATGTAAGTACCGAACAGGGTCGGGAACTTTTACGTAAAATTGTTAAGGCTGTAGACCTGGGTACTCCAGATTTTGCTTTGGTAAACTATGCCAACTATCCGGGTACTGATTTTACAGCATTTCATCAGTTCTTTAAACCCGAACTCATGCTTTCTTTCGGGGTAGAAATATCAGCACTGAAGCTCAACCTTACATGGCAAAATGAAATTATCCTTCACGGGAGCACGAGGATTATATTTGCACCTAACTTGCACCAGCTTGACAGCGATATCATTGCTAAAAAATCCCTTTGGGGTAATCTCCAGAAGATAAAGTAGTTTTCAGTTCACAGTTTTCAGTTCACAGTTAAAAATTCTCAGTTGGCAGTTTTTAGTTATTAGTTAAACAACTCACCAACTCCACAATTCAGTAGTTAAACAATTCCATCACTCAGCAGTTCACTAAATATTAACACAATGAAAAAACTTGTATTCGCTACCAACAACAAAAATAAAACTGCAGAAATCCGTGCTGCATTGGAAGGAGAATATGAAGTGTTGAATTTGGAGGATATTGGCTGTTTGGTAGATATACCAGAAACAGCAGATACTTTTGTTGGTAATGCCACACTTAAGAGTAGCTACGTTGCAGAAAATTATCAGTTAGATTGTTTTGCGGATGATAGTGGTTTAGAAGTTGAAGCACTTCACAATGAACCTGGTGTTTACTCTGCACGCTATTCGGGAACGCGGGATAATGATCGGAACATAGCTTTAGTTTTGGAAAAGTTGCAGCATAAAACCAATAGAAAAGCACGATTCAAAACCGTAATCTCCCTTATCCAAAATGGAGAAAATCATATTTTTGAAGGAATAATTGAAGGCTCCATCCGAACAGAAAAAAGCGGTGAAAAGGGTTTTGGTTATGATCCTGTTTTTCAGCCAGATGGTTATGATATTACCTTTGCAGAAATGGATATGGCACAAAAGAATCAAATCAGCCACAGAGCAATCGCTTTGAAAAAGATGATCGATTTTTTAAAAAGCCAATAACGGCAATTATTACAATTGTTTCTTAACCTCTTTTATACCTGTTGTATCCTTTTTGGGTAAAATAGGCTTTATCCCAAAGTTGCTTGTATCCTTTATTGTTGTGCTTTTAGGAAGATTATTCTTCCTGATCAAGCTATCCTGGGTAGCGGTGGTTTTTACATTAACAGGGTTTTTAGCAGGTACTGAAGTGCCGGGTTTTTGACTTGCAGGTACTTTACCCTTTGGTGTAGGTGCTTTAGCTTTAGGTTTAGCCTTCAGTTTCCCTGCAGAACCTACAGCATCTTTTTTAGATTTAGGCCGTTCCGTTGGTTTCCATGAAAAACCTTTCAACACATGGTCTTTGGCTACTTTATTTTCAGGGTTGAGTGCGCCCTCAACACCTTTGATATACACAATCTCTTCAATTGCATTTTCTTCTTTCTTAAAAACGAACTTAATCCTGCTGCTAAGGGTTTGGTTCATTTCTTTATAAACCTTCGTGCTGTCGTCCTGGGTGTAATAAATGCTTTCTGCATTTCCATCAACATACATCGTTTTTAATTTACCATCGGTGAAAAAACCGGTCATATAACGGCCCTTTATCTGGTTAAATCGAAGGGAATCTTTTGGAGTATTAACCAGGAAAGCATTTCTGAATGCCTGTAAATTATTCAGTTTATTGTTCTTTAACTGCACATATATCGTATCACCAATTTGTTGAGAACCCTCCGACCAGATAATTGGATTCATGAAGCAGCGAAGAGTAGAATCGGCACTGGTGTAAAACAAACTATCGGTTTTGGCCTGGATATTTGTTTTGAATACTTTAACTCCGTGATAGGCCTTAATAATACGTGCCTGAACAGTGTCGGCCGGATTGAACCTGGCGGTATCTGTAGCAAGTGCCCCGGGTTTAACTCCCGCAATTACCTTACTAACAGAATCTTTTAATCCTTTTTTCTGAAGATTTTTCTTTAAGCTATCCGTAATCCCTTTAGGAGCAGCCTTGATCATTTCGCTTGTTTTATCAGCAGCTTTTTTTGCCAGACTGTCCGTTTTCAGTTTGGGTAGTTTACTAACGATAGAATCTGCCTTTTCTTTGAGCAAATTGGTCTTGGAACTATCGGGTTTAAGCTTAATTACGTCCTTTGATAGTGAATCGACTTTTGATTTCAAACTATCTGTTCCAGGTTTTTCTATATCTGAAGCTGCAGTTTTATCCTTGTCTTTTTTGTTTCTTGATTTTCGATCGTTTCTTTTCTTCAAAGGTTCAACACTTTTTCGAAGATCGTTGGGATCTATTTTCGTTTCGCCCGCTTCACCTTCGCCTTTTTTTACTTTTCCGCCATCTTCATCATCTTCGCCAACCTCATTATCTGCTTTGATGGAAATTTTAGGGATCAGTTTAAGTGTTTTTTGCAATACCATCTGGGTTTCCAAAGTATCTGCTCCAAGCCACAAACTATCTGGTTTCTTCTTTTTGTTTACTAAAATGGAATCTGCGGTTCCTATACCGAGATAGGCATTTCGAGTTACCAATGCCCGCTGATCTGACTTATAGTAATAACCCAGATCACCAAACATTTTCATCTTATCCTTGGTATCAGAATAAACAATGTTCTTTACTGCTTTTCCATAACCCACTTTACCATAATAGTATAAACTATCACCTTTTAAAGATCGTGTACCTTGTGTATAGAGGTTTTTCTTTCCAAAATAAGCATCCTCTGATAGTGTATTATAGGCCCCATTTTCGGTGTAGAGGTTGTCATCTTTACCCTTAATATTGGTTGGCCCGTAAAAATACGTCCATTTAGTATCCATATTGTAGCGTAACGTGTCCGACTTTACCGTTACCTGAGGTGTAACTGCAACTACGTCATACCGGAAATAAGCGTCCCCGGTAAAGTTAAAATAATGGCCGTTTTTGCTGGTGATGGTAACCTGTTCACTTACAATTTTGCCGCCGCTGGTGTAGGTGCCAATTTTACTGGAGGTAGTATAATCGAGCACATTGGTTGTTAATATAGATTTGGGATCCTGCATTTTAACATTTCCTGTTAAATGTGCATGTTTTTTATTCCCGTCGTATTCTAACTGGTCGGAAAAAATATTTGTTTCACCTTGATTAATATGAACATTTTTAAAAGCCTCAAAGTAGTTTCGCTTACTGTAATACACTGCACTATCGCAGGATAATGTGGCATTATCTTGTCTGAAAACAGGCTTTCTTAAATAGCTAATTTGATTTTTAAGGTCGCCCGTAAGCTGTTCAGACGAGAGAATCTCAATCTTTGATGGCTTTTGTTGTCCGAAGAGCAACAGCGGACCTGCCAGTAAAAATAAAAGGACAAATAGTTTTTGCACGTTACAAAGTTAGTTTTTTGTTCTGAAGGTTCGGAATACCAGTTAAAATTAAATATTTTTGACAGATGTTACCCTTACAGCAATTTCAGGATTTTATCCGTGAACATGCACTTTTTTCCGAAGAGCATCGCATTTTACTGGCAGTAAGTGGGGGTAAAGATTCGGTATTAATGTTGCATCTTTTTAAGGCGTTAGGGTTTGATTTTGGTGTGGCACACTGTAACTTCAACTTAAGGGGGGCAGAGGCACAACGCGATGAACATTTTGTTGAGATGTTGGCTTCGAGTTTAGACTTACCTTTTCATGTAACGCATTTCGAGACAAAAAAATATGCCAGGGAACATAAAATCTCTACGCAGATGGCTGCACGGGATTTGCGATACAGTTGGTTTGAGGAAATCAGGCTTAATCATGGCTATGATTTCATTGCTTTGGCGCAACACCAGAATGATGCCGTTGAAACCCTTTTGATTAACCTTACCCGTGGAACAGGCATTAGTGGCCTGCATGGTATTTTACCTAAAAGGGATAAATTAATCAGACCGCTGTTATTTTTAAACCGGTTTGAGATTGAGGTGCTGATCAGCGAAAACCAGTTAGACTTTGTAGAAGATAGCTCTAATGCCAACAGCGATTATACCAGGAATAAAATCAGACATAGTGTTGTTCCTGCCTTGCAGGAAATTAATCCCCGGTTGGAAAAAACCTTTGCTGAGAATATTTCCCGGTTCGCAGAGATTGAGTTGTTTTTAAGTCGGGAAGTGGAGCGGTTATCTGAAGCCTTGCTGGAGCATAAAAAAGGGGGCATATATCTTTCCTTACAGCGCATCGGTCAGCTGGAGCCCAGGCAGTTGTTGCTTTTTGAGTTGCTCAAACCTTATGGCTTTACCGAATCTGTGGTTGCAGAGATTTTAGAGCATATCAATGCACAGAGTGGAAAGCATTTTTTTAGTACAAGCCATGAAGCAATAATCAATCGAAATGAATTGATCATCGTTGCCAGGGAGGACAGTATTGTTCAAAATCAGGTCATCCACCCCAATACAAAGCAAATTGAATTTCTAAATGGAGCAATATCGATGTCTTTTTCTGATGCAATCAGGTTTGATATTAATGCTGCTAAAGCCTATGTTGATAGCGATAAATTGATTTTTCCTTTGATTGTCAGAACCTGGCAATATGGAGATCGGTTTATCCCGCTGGGGATGAATGGGTTTAAAAAGATAAGTGATTTTTTCATCGACGAGAAACTTGCACTACACCTAAAAGAGCGTATTCCTGTTTTGGTTAATGGGAATGGAGAGATTATCTGGCTAGCAGGAATGCGACAGGATAACCGATATAAATTAACAGGTACAACAAAAAAAGTTGCTATATTCGAACTCAAAATCAACTAAGTGGATAGTAAATACGCCTATATCGAAAAACAATACATTGGCCGGGATTATGTTCGCATATTTATCCGTTTGATAATGGCTGCCTTCTGTTTTGCGGCCTATGTTTACGAACGTGACCGCGATAATACCCAGGATCTTTTCCTGGTTGTGGGTTTCGGGATCATTGGTGTGTCTATGCTATTGTTGTTCTTAATACAGTATAAAATTATTGTTGATAAGGGCAGTGTAATTTTAGACGGCCTTTGGACAACCAAGCGTGTGAAAATTGATCTAAAGAGTATTGTTGAAGTTAAAAAGGCAACTTATAGCCGGTACTTTTTCAATAACCCTGTTTACAACTTGCATACTAAAGGTACTATCCGTTTTTATTCTTCCGGTAAGGATGCCGTTGTTTTGGTAGATCGTGATGGATTGGAATATTTTATCGGTACGCAAAGACCAAACGAACTGCTCCTGGTCATTAAGGAGGAGATGCGAAACCTGAAATAGGCCATGGTCTGTGACTCACAGTCCATCGTAAATATGGGTTAATAGTTATTACCTTTCCTATATCACACAACCTTGCTGAAATCGCATAACAATTGCTCATACCCAATACTAATTTCGGTATTGCTCTTGTGCTCCTGTTGCTGGTATGTAGAATATTTTTCCCAAATTTCAACATGCATTTGCAGTATCAGTAACCAATCACTTAAATCTGGCAGGTGGTGGTGCATTTTCTTTTGGGCATCCAAATTGGATAACATCATCAAATCGAATGTTATGAGAAAAATATTTTTTTTGAGCCAACTTTTATTATCCTGTTTTTCTGTTTTCGCACAAACATACACTCCACAGGTTTCAAAAGACTCATTAGGTGTATTAACCGCGCGGGTTAAGATTCTTAAAATGAATATAGACCTTCTTGAAATGAAGATAAAAGAGTCTGAAGAAGAAGAGGAGGTAGAAAAGCTGCGTTTAAAGCTTATGGAAGCCAATGGCAAAATGAAAGTTTCTGCAGAGAAAACGAGCGCTCATGGTTCAAAAACGGGTAAGGGTGCAGAAGTTGATTTGAAGGCCATGGAGAAATTATCTAAACAAGCCAAAAACGATAGTGAAGATGCAATAAAGGCCCTTGATCGGTTTAATAAGCAGATTGCTAAAGTTGAAAAATTAAGGTTAGAAATCCAGGCTGAGGAACGTAAGATCGGTTATGTGAAACCATGGGTTGCTTTTAATAAGTAATCCTGGTTTTTGTTGTTGTTTTATTGCAATTGTCTTACACACAATTTAGGATTAATTGGGTTACATTTGCGGTAACAACAACACGTACATAATGAAGATAGGAATTGTTTGCTACCCCACTTTTGGCGGTAGTGGAGTAGTTGCAACTGAACTTGGTAAGGCATTAGCTAACGAAGGCCATCAGGTTCACTTTATTACTTATAGTCAGCCTGCCAGGCTCGACTTTTTTTCGGCCAATTTGTTTTATCATGAGGTGTCGGTAAGAGATTACCCGCTGTTTGATTATGCGCCGTATGAATCTGCCCTGGCGAGCAAGCTGGTAGATGTTGTTCGATTCGAGCAGTTGGATGTGTTGCACGTTCACTATGCCATTCCCCATGCTTCAGCAGCATTTATGGCGAAGCAAATTTTAGCAAGTTATGGCATACATATTCCTGTAGTAACTACCTTACACGGAACAGATATAACTTTGGTAGGAAAAGATCCAACCTATAAACCAGTAGTTACTTTCTCTATTAATCAAAGCGATGGTGTAACCACCGTTTCGCAGGATCTTAAAGAGGATACCTACAGACACTTCGAAATTACCAAAGACATTAAAGTAATTCCGAATTTTATAGATTTTAGCCGTTTTAGCCTTCAGGCGAAAGATCATTTTAAAAAAGCAATAGCGCCTAATAATGAGCGCATCTTAATCCACACCAGTAACTTTAGAAAGGTAAAACGTACTTCAGATGTGATCCGTGTTTTTGAAAAGGTACAATCGGTTATTCCTTCTAAGCTTTTGATGGTAGGAGATGGGCCTGAACGTGTTTATAACGAACAACTCTGCAGAAGTTTAAATATTTGCGAAAATGTACGTTTCTTAGGTAAGCAAGACGCAGTTGAAGAAATTCTGTCTGTTTCCGACCTCTTTTTAATGCCTTCTGAATCTGAAAGCTTCGGTTTAGCCGCTTTGGAAGCCATGGCTTGTAAAGTTCCAATCATTACCACAAACGCAGGAGGCTTGCCCGAACTAAACATAGATGGCTTCTGTGGTTATATGAGTAATGTAGGAGATGTAGATAGTATGGCTAAGCACGCCATTGAAATCTTGAAGGAGGAAGAAACCCTTAAACAATTTAAAGAAAATGCTTTTAAAAGAGCTCAGGATTTTGATCTTAAAAAAATCCTCCCTCACTACATAGATTTTTATAAAGAAATAATCGAAAATTCGTTGCAGACAAAATATTAAATTTTGGATTTTTGTGGCTTAATCGTTTATATTTAAGGGTTTGAGCATATTTTTGTATAATAAAAATCTTTGTTTCTGAGAAGTCAAGGCCAATCAAACGTTTGACTTCTTTAGCCCATTTCCGGAGAAGAAAACCTGCTTTTTGGATTTTTCGAAAGGAAAATGGTTTGAGAATAAAATTTTTTCAAAAAAAATACTGCCAAACCGACGCCCTTTTTTAAAGCTTGAACTACATTTTTTTTGAACAATTAAACACAGATGAAAACCAAACTATTTAGCTTGATTTTACTGGCTGGCTTAGCCATGAATGCCAATGCGCAAACAAAAAACAAGAGCCAGTCTGCTAAACATTCTTTTGCCATTGCCGATGGTAATTTCCTTTTGGATGGAAAACCAATCCAGATTCACAGCGGAGAGATGCATTATGCAAGAATCCCCAAGCCTTATTGGCGCCACCGCTTAAAGATGATGAAAGCCATGGGCTTAAATGCAGTAGCTACTTATGTATTCTGGAACTACCATGAAACAGCTCCGGGAATATGGGATTTTAAAACGGGAAACAAAGACATAGCAGAATATATTAAAACGGCACAGGAAGAAGGTTTATTCGTTATTCTTCGCCCGGGGCCATACGTTTGTGCTGAATGGGAATTCGGCGGTTACCCATGGTTCTTGCAAAAAGTACCGGGAATGGTTATTCGCGGAAACAATCCACAGTATCTTGCTGCTACCAAAGCT
Source organism: Pedobacter sp. (assembly GCF_965279535.1). NCBI lineage: Bacteria > Pseudomonadati > Bacteroidota > Sphingobacteriia > Sphingobacteriales > Sphingobacteriaceae > Pedobacter > Pedobacter sp. Next base: position 2,229,316 of record NZ_OZ257244.1, on the reverse strand, counting down.
TATTTTACCGCGCTATATGGTCAGGTGAAAAATCTTTTGGTGAGCAATGGAGGGCCAATTATCATGGTTCAGGGTGAGAACGAATTTGGTTCTTATGTAGCACAACGTAAAGATATTTCCTTAGAAGACCATAAAAAATACAGTGCAGCAGTATTTCAGCAATTAAAAGATGTGGGCTTTAATGTGCCATTTTTTACTTCTGATGGAAGCTGGCTGTTTGAAGGTGGTGCATTGCCAGGGGCATTACCAACTGCCAACGGAGAAGATGATGTTGCCAAGCTAAAAGAAATCGTTAACAAGTTTAACGGTGGAAAAGGCCCATACATGGTTGCTGAATTCTATCCAGGCTGGTTAGATCACTGGGCCGAACCTTTTCCAAAAGTTTCTTACAAAAGTACAGCCAAGCAAACACAGAAATACCTGGATGGTGGCGTTTCATTTAATTATTACATGGTACATGGTGGAACCAATTTTGGCTTTACTTCAGGTGCCAACTATGATAACAAACATGATATCCAGCCTGATTTAACCAGTTATGACTACGATGCGCCAATCAGTGAAGCAGGTTGGGCAACTAAAAAATATGATACCTTGAGAACCATGCTTAAAACTGCAGAAACACCTGCTGTTCCAGCTAAAACTCCGGTAATCGAAATTTCAAATATTGCTTTAACTAAAGCGGTTGATCTGGAAGATATTAAGAATAAAATTACACCTGTAAATGATGATAAGCCTTTAACATTTGAAGAATTGAATCAGGGCCATGGTTACGTTTGGTACAGTAAGAAGTTTAATCAACCCATTAGTGGTAAACTGGAACTGGCCGGATTGAGAGATTATGCCATTGTTTATGTTAACGGAACAAAAGTAGCCGAACTCAATAGTTATTACAAAAAATACGATTGCGATATTGATATTCCTTTTAATGCTACTTTAGATATTGTTGTAGAAAACATGGGGCGCATTAACTATGGATCTAAAATTATCAATAGTACAAAGGGAATCATCTCTCCGGTAATTATCAACGGACAAACCATTACAGGTAATTGGGATATGTATAAATTACCAATGGATGTTGCACCTGATTTGGCTGCGGCTCAGAACTCTGCAGTTGCAGGTAAACCTGCGGTTTATCAGGGAAGCTTTAATTTAACAAAGACTGGCGATACTTTCCTGGATATGCGCGATTTTGGTAAAGGGATTGTTTTTGTAAATGGAATTAATATTGGTCGTTATTGGAGTGTTGGTCCACAGCAAACACTTTATTTACCAGGTTGCTGGTTAAAAGCAGGTAAGAATGATATTGTAATCTTCGAGCAGAAGAATGATGCCATTCAAAAATCACTTAAATCCATTGCTACACCGATTTTAGAAGAACTGAAACCAGAAAAAGGTCTACCTAAATAAGGCTGATGGTTATGCCATGAATGTCCCTGGTTAGTGTTGATGCATTCAATATTAACCAGGGATTTTTCATTTTTGAGAAGCACTTCAAAGAATATTTAATAAAACAAAACTTTCTCAAAATCAAATCATTATAAATCGTACCTTTGCGGCCATGAAAAAAATAGTGGATTACAGAAAGCTTCTAAACGTAGATAAAACGGCTGAATTAAAGGAACTTAAAACAGTGTACAGAACATTGATGAAAGATTGCCATCCTGATAAATTTCAGCAAGATGAAGAGAAATTAGCAGCCGAAGCCAGAAGTAAGGATATTATTGAAGCTTATCATTTTTTGGTTAGCATTGCCCCTGAAACAAGAGAACAAAATTTAGACACTTACACGCAAACCATTACAACATCAAACATTATGGATTTTGAGTACAAACAACAAGTACTTAATGTCCAGTTTTTTGATGGTAGTGCTTACGAATATTTTGACGTACCCAGGGCAACATACATTAAACTGGTGAATGCAGACTCTCCTGGAAGATTTGCCCGCAGACATATTTTCAGCGAGTTCCCATACCGGAATGTAGCTAAGGTTGCAGAACCAGCATAAATAAATTATTGAAGGATTGAGTTTTGAATGATTGAATGTGAATAGCGTTTTTATCATTCACTCATTCTATAATTGTTTCATTCGCTCATTAATTATTGAAGGATTGAGTTTTGAATGATTGAACGTGAATAGTATTTTTATCATTCACTCATTCCATCATTCACTCATTCTATCATTGTTTCATTCGCTCATTAATTATTGAAGGATTGAGTTTTGAATGATTGAACGTGAATAGTATTTTTATCATTCACTCATTCTATCATTGTTTCATTCACTCATTAATAATTGAAGGATCGAGTTTAGAATGATTGAATGTGAATAGCGTTTTTATCATTCACTCATTCCATCATTCACTCATTCTATCATTAATTACTGGTTAAGTTCATAAAGCTCGGCCCAGTTTAATCCTTCGGGCAATACCTGTTTGCTAAATTCCAGATGGATAACCCTTCGCTTCTTGTTATTCGTAGTTCTGCCCGAACTGTGTAGCAATAAGGGCTTCATAATCATAACTCCTCCTGATGCTACATTGCAACTCAGTTCTTGTTCTGTATTCCAGTTAATATCAGTTGCTTTGTAGATGCCTTTATGGTGCGATCCCGGAATGACCTTCAAAGCCCCATTACCTTCATCAGTATCATCAAGATGGATGCGCAAGGTGAAATTGTCTTTTAAGATAGGTAAGGGAGGTTGTACGGCAAATTGATTGGGTTTCGTGGTGTAAGGTCCAAATCCGGGCAGATCAACGATCTGATCAACCGATATGGTCAAATCCTGATGATAGGAAACAAACCAATTGGAGCTTTCCGGTTTATCAAAATAAATGGACTTAACCAGGAAATAGTCTTCGCCAAATACAGTACTGATTAATGATCTTAATTTTGGATTGAAGATGTATTCGGTAGCTGATGGTAATTCCTTTAAAAACCGGCGAATAGCAAACAGGTCGGCAGATTTTCTGAAAGTTTGCTTATTGGGGTTTGCCTGGTTTATAATGTCTATAATCTTATTGACTTCAAACGAACTGAAAATTCCATCTACTATGGAAAATCCATAGGTGTCAACTGCTTCAATGGTTTCCTTCATTTAGCTAATTGTTGAGCATCGGTTTAAAACGGCTATCTTTATTTCTGAGATCCAAGCCACCTTCATACACTGATTTTAAATTAACCAGGTAAAAGCTCCATCCACCATGGCAGCCCAGGCGGATATTTCTCTTGGATTCATCATCAGTTGGGATATCTTTTTGGGTAAGCTCTACAATCGTATACTCGTATTCTGTTCTCAACTGAATTTCAACAAGGCAATTTCCGGCAAAAGTAAAATGAAGAGATTCGTAGCCATCTGCTACCGTAATTAAACCTTCTTCTACTTCATCATAAAGGTGCCAAGTCCATTTGTACTGGTCTCCTTTGAGTATGTTCTGATCTTTGGGGATGCCAATCCCATTTTCATCCTGGTAGCTTGCATCGCTTAAAAACCATTTTTCAATTTCTGCCGGAATTGTCCAGGCATTATAAATTTCCTCAATGCTTGCTTTTATAGCAATCCTGATGGTAAATCGGGTCCAGTCAAAATTTTTCATGGGTTTATTTTTTGTCGAAAACGAGGCATACCGGTGCACCAACCGCAATGCGTTGGCCGCTATCCGTAAGTTTACCTGTAATTTTATTTCTTTTGAATATCACAACGTCGTTGGTATATTGATGCGCAACCAGTAAAAACTTTCCGCTGGGATCAATACTGAAGTTTCTAGGGCCTTTACCCAGGGTGCTTACCGTTTGTACGAAACGTAAAATACCTGTTGGCAGGATAGAAAAAACAGAGATTGTATTTGCATCACCACGATTGGTTTCATAAAGGAACTTGCCATCTGCTGAAACATGGATATCTGCCCCATCTATTTTTCCTGCAAAATCTTTTGGTGTGGTACCAATTTCCTGAATTTTCTTAAGGTTTCCGTTGCTGTACACAAATCCGGTAATTTTTCCATTGAACTCGTGAGCCAGATAGGCAAATCTTCCGTTAGGAGAAAAAGCAAGGTGTCTTGGTCCTGAACCAGGGTTGGTTTTGGAAACAGTTTTAATGGATAAAACTGTCGATTTGGCTAAGGCATTATAATTGTATATGTAAGTGAGGTCTTCCCCAAGGTCGTTGCAGATGAGGTGTTTATGATCTGGGCTAAAGTGTACCATATGTACGTGTGCGCTTTTTTGCCTGCCCTGCGGGTCAATGCTTTTTCCGGTATGTTTAATAATCTGTTTTGCTTCCGCTATTGATCCATCCGCCTTGCGCTGAAAGACAGCTAAACTGCCACCTGAATAATTGGCTACAATGACATTTCGATTGTCTGCAATAATGTAGCAAGGATCAGCCCCCTGGCTATCCACCTTATTTAAAAAGGAGAGGTCGCCTGTCAGAGCATTATATTTAAATGCACTAACAGTGCTGGTATTGCCGGTTTCGTTTACAGCGTAAACAAATTTTTGATCCGGAGAAATAGCAAGATAGCTCGGATTGTCTACTTGTTTTGTGATGTGCCTTAAGGTAGTTTTAGCGGTAAGTGTATTGAACTGATAGGTATAAATGCCCTCGCTTTTACCTGTATTGGTGTAAGTACCAATAAGCAGATTGTAATTGGTTTTTTGTGCTAATGCAGCGCCTGACAGGGCCAGGGCAAATATAAGGGATGTGATTTTTTTCATGAGGTTTTTTTAATATAAACAAATATGGGAAAAACTTCATGAAACACCATCAGCAGAATGTTGCATGGAAAATTAGGGCAACAAAAAAGGCAATCTCTCGATTGCCTTAAATTATTATTTTATCAGGTGCTTGATTTGAATCAATTCGTGTTCTTCCAGGTAACGCCATCTTCCACGTGGAAGGTCTTTTTTAGTTAAGTTACCATAAACCACGCGATCTAATTTCTCAACGCTGTAACCCAGGTGCTCGAAAATACGACGCACGATACGGTTTTTGCCACTGTGGATTTGGATGCCGATTTCTTTTTTTGAAGCTCCGGCAACATAAGAAATGTTATCAGGTTTAATTAAACCATCTTCCAGCTCTAATCCGAATGCAATTTTATTCAAATCGCCTTGTGACAGGTTTTTATCTAACTCTACATTGTAGATTTTGGTAATGCCGTTTCTAGGATGAGAAAGCTTGTCGGCTAAATCACCGTCGTTAGTCATCAATAACAAGCCGGTAGTGTTTCTGTCTAAACGTCCAACAGGGTAAATGCGTTCTCTGCTTGCTTTATCAACCAGTTGCATAACTGTTTTACGTTCCTGCGGATCGTCAGTTGTTGTAATGTAGTCTTTTGGTTTGTTCAATAAAACGTAAACTTTCTTTTCGCGTTTCAATAATTCACCATCATAACGTACCAGGTCTTTTGAAGGATCAACTTTGTGGCCCAGTTCGGTAATGGCTTCGCCATTTACGGTAATGATACCTGCGGCAATAAGTTCGTCTGCTTTACGACGTGAACAGATTCCTGCGTTTGAAATATATCGGTTAAGGCGAATTAAGCCTTTGTCTTCATTCGTTTTACGACCTTGTTTAATTACAGTTCTAGCTTCGCGGTTAAACTCGGTATCTCTTGTTGCTTCTTCTCTTTTTCTGAATGGTCTGCTATCGGTACCAGGTCTTGGTTTTACATCTCTTGAACTTCCTGCACTCGGTTTGAAGCCGTCAGATCTTCCATCACGAGGTTTAAATCCACGTTCCCCAGACTTCGGTTTAAAATCTCTCGAACCTCCATCCTTAGATTTGAAATCACGTTCTCCTCTTGGTTTGTAATCCCTTGGTTTGTCATCTCTCGACTTAAAATCTCTATCACCTGTTCTGGGTCTGTCTTCTCTTGGTTTAAAGTCTCTGTCGCCTGTTCTTGGTTTAAAATCTCTTGATTTGAAACTGCGGTCTTCAGATCTGGAATTTGAATCTTTAGATTTGAATTCTCTATCGCCAAATTTGAATCCTTTTGATTCTCCATCGTTAGATTTAAAATCACGATCTCTGGGTTTAAATTCTCTTTTGTCTCCGAAGGATTTGGATTTAAAATCTTTTCCTTCTGTGCTTCTGGGTCTGAAGCCTTCTTTTGAATCGGATGATTTGCTGAATTTTTGGTCTCTATCGCCTGTTCTTTTTCTGTCAGGTCTGGCATCATTACTTCTGCCTTCTGATTTTCGACCACCGGATTTGGACTTGTCATCCCGACTGTTCCTGTTGTTTTTATTTATCATGATACGCTTTTATCCACATCAAAAATGCGGGCTGCAAATTTATGTAAAATAGACCAATAAAACAATTTTGAAGAGCGGAAAAATTTGATCAAAAAATAGCCTCTAAAATAGGAAAATTGCCTCGAAAAAGCAAATTTAAAATCCACGTTTAAAGCACTTTAAAGGCTGTTTTTTAGGCTTATTTTTGTAACTGCTTGATAATCTGATTAATATTTTTTACCTTTGCCAACGTTTTTTATAAGTTTCACCAAAAAAAGGAGGAAGATGTTAAAGAAACACATGATCCCATTTATAGTAATGGCAGCATTATTTATATTGGCAAAAGTGTTCGCTTACCAAATGCCCCAAGCAAAAGAAAGTCTTTTAAAAAAAGAACAGTCTGACACGACAACAACAACAATACAAAAAACTGAAACACCAGAAAAAGAACCGGTTTCTTTAATGGCTCAGTTAAATTTTGCAGATGAAACGCTACCTCTAGGGGATAAGCGGATCGAGCGCAAAATGAAGAAAACCCTTGCAGCACACGCTTATGCTCACCTGCAAACACATCGTTTACATAGAAAAGCGGCTGAATGGTTCCCTATTATCGAACCTATCCTCGCCGCTTATGGAATCCCTAACGATTTTAAATATGTAGCATTGGTAGAATCTGGCTTACAGGCTGGTGTTTCTCCAAAGGGTGCAGCCGGAATTTGGCAGTTTATGCCAGCTACGGCACGCATGTATGGCTTAAAAGTGAACGGTAAGATAGATGAACGCTATAACTTGCGTAAATCAACTATCGCAGCCTGCAAATACATTAAAGAAATGTATGGAGGTTTAGAGAGCTGGACACTGGTAGCTGCGGCCTACAATGTCGGGGATGTGCGCTTACGCAAACAAATCAATAATCAAAATCAGGATAATTATTATAAGCTGAAGCTTAACCGAGAAACCGGTGGCTATGTTTATAAACTGATCTCTATGAAACAGATTATGGAACACCCGGTACGTTACGGATACGAAAAACCGAAAGCATTATTAGCTTATAACGCTGAATAATGAATTAATATAAAAGACAAAGCATTTGGTAAGGGCGTCTCGGTTTTAATCGGGACGCTTTTTGTTTTTGCAGCATTGGGATAGGAGTGTGTTTAATTGCTGAATTGTTTAATTGTTCTTGTAGAGCGACTGCATTTCTAATTACTAACGACTAAATACTATAGAAGTATCAAGATGCTAGTATCAAGTATCAAGATAAGGGATGTTTAACTGCTGAATTGTTTAATTGTTTAATTGTTCTATGAACGACTATCTGGCTATGTGCTAATGTGAATTTGGAGGTTGGAGGAGCAAGGAATAACGAATTGTTGTTTAAGAGCCAGGCGCGGGTTCGGCACAATGTCTAATTACTAACGACTAAATACTAACTACTATAGAAGTATCAAGATGCTAGTATCAAGTATCAAGAAAAGGATGTTTAATTGCTGAATTGTTTAATTGTTTGTGTAAAGCGACTGCATGTCTAAGTACTAACGACTAAATACTAACTACTATATAAAAATACTGAGGACTACAGACTTCCGACTTAAGACTAGTTTTCCTCTTTTCGCTTTCGAACCAAATCCTTTTCTTTGCAATATGTTCAAACTTCGGATTAATAAGATCATCAACCAGCCAGGAGAAAATATTACCATTCAATTTGAACCTGTAGATGAAGCTTACCCCAATTATCTGGCAGGACAGTTTCTATCACTGATTTTTCAGGGAAAACACAAAGAAGTTAGAAGATCATATTCTTTCAATAGTTCGCCCGATGTGGATGAGCCCTTGTCTATTACGGTTAAGCGGGTAGAGAATGGCGAGATTTCGAGGTTATTGCATCATAAAACAACAGTAAATGATGTTCTGATTGCACAGGAACCACAAGGTTTGTTTAGTTATTTGCCAGATAAAAACATCCAGCGGGATGTATTTCTCTTTGCTGCGGGGGTAGGTATAACACCGTTGTTTTCCATTCTTAAGACCGCATTGGTTAGAGAGGAGCAGTCAAGGATTATTTTGGTGTACAGCAACCGGTCAAAAGAAGATACTCTGTTCTATGATGAATTGAGCAGCTGGCAGCAAAAATATCCTGATAGATTTAAGATTGTATGGGTTTTCAGCAACAGCAAAAACCTGATGACCGCCCGCCTGAATAAGTTTTACATTGAAAGACTGTTGAAAGAACATTTGCAGTTTAATAAGGAGAACGCTTTATTTTATACCTGCGGACCTGTTATCTATATGGACCTTTGCCGGATTACTTTACTGGGCATGGGCTTCGATATTAAGCAAATCAAACGAGAAACCTTCGTTTTACCAGAAGATGAATTGGATGAAGATGATAACTCAGCTGAAAAAGTAGTAGACAAAAATACTTATTCGGTAGTTTTAGATTTCAGGGGCGAAGTTTATCATTTAGATATTCCCTGGCCAAAAAGGATATTGGATGTGGCTTTAGCGCATAAAATCAAATTGCCTTACAGTTGTCACGCTGGGATGTGTAGTACATGCGCTGCTACTTGTACCAAAGGAGGGGTGCGAATGGATTACAATGAAGTACTTACTGATGAAGAACTTCTAAAAGGACGGGTGCTGGTTTGTACAGGGCATCCTACAGAAAATGGTACGACCATTAAATGGTAGTTTAATAATAAAAGGCTGCCCATTACTCATACGCAGCCTCCATTGAAATTAATATTCTTTATTGATTGGGTGATTAGCCTTTTGGAGGCTCATCGTAATTCACCATCCAGCTAATGCCAAATTTATCGACAAACATGCCGAAATAAGCACCCCAGAAAGTCTTGTTCATGGGCATGGTAACTTGTCCTCCGGCAGATAAACCATTGAATAATTTATCTGCTTCTTCTGTGCTGTCTGCATTGATTGAAATAGAAAAGTTGTTGCCAAATGTAACTGCTGCACAATAACTGCCAACGGTATCGCTGCCCATTAAAATGGTTTCTTTACTGATGGGTAAGGAAACGTGCATGATTTTCTCGCCATCTTCTTCAGATAAAGGTTCGCTACCTTCTGCAGGTGGCATATCTTTGAATTTGCCGATGTAAGGGAATTCTCCTCCAAAAACAGATTTGTAGAAGGTAAATGCTTCTTCGCAATTTCCCTTAAAGGTAAGATAAGGATTAACTGATGCCATAATATGATTTGTTTTGTTTGTGTCTTTTAAATGTCGCTATTTGGATATAGCCAATTTGGTTATTCTTTTGGGGAGTATAAAAGTAGCATAATTTATCTTAAATCATCCGTTTTATACGTCTTGTTTTTTAAAGTTGATTGCGTTTTGGTCCATTGCTTGTTTAATTAGGTTTAAAGCATTTTGCCCTATTCCATGCAGCAAAGTAATTTCGTGTTCGGTATAATTAATTAAGTCGGTCAGAAATAGGATATTGGCGTTATGAAGCGCTCTTCGGGCGGGTGCAGCAAGTTTTATTGTGTTTATCGGAATATCTTGTTTCATGCGATTTAATCTTTTTATAAAATTAAGAAAACACTTGAATCACTGACGTGTTAATCTTTTAAATTGATCCTAAATTTAGTTAAGTGTAAATATGACAATCAGTCCTGAATACAGATTGATTTAAGCTTTCTTTTTGATAAAATTTTTAGCAATTTTGCGGATTGGAATTTAGTCTTTCTTCCGTCTGATTCCGAGCAACTTTTTAAGACAATATGAGCAGTAAATCAATCGATCTGGGTGAGCAAAAAGAAGTAGAAGTTTATGGAGCCAGAGTACATAATTTAAAAAATATTGATGTAAGTTTTCCCCGTAATAAAATGGTCGTAATTACCGGATTAAGCGGAAGTGGGAAATCTTCGTTGGCTTTTGATACCATCTATGCGGAAGGGCAGCGCCGTTATATGGAGACATTTAGTGCTTATAGCCGTCAGTTTATGGGGGGGATGGAGCGACCTGACGTTGACAAGGTATCTGGCCTGAGCCCGGTTATTGCCATTGAGCAGAAAACAACCAGTAAAAATCCGCGTTCAACGGTTGGTACCATTACTGAAATCTACGACTTTATGCGTTTGCTATATGCCCGTGTAGCAGATGCCTACTCTTACAATACCGGAGAGAAAATGGAGCGCATGAGCGAGGACCAGATCCTTCAGAATATTTTTAAGAAATTTTCAGGTGTTGCTGTCAATATTTTAGCGCCGGTAGTTAAAGGAAGAAAGGGGCATTACCGCGAACTTTTTGAACAAATCCGCAAACAGGGCTATGTAAAGGTGCGTGTGGATGGAGAAATTAAGGATATTACTGCTAAAATGCAGGTAGACCGCTATAAAATCCACGATATTGAAGTGGTGATAGATCGATTAATCATTGATGAAAAAGATAAAAAGCGCCTGTTAGATTCTCTGCAAATTGCCATGAAGATGGGGAAAGGTGTAATTAAGATCAGTGATAAGGATAATCATGTTGCTCATTTTAGTAAATTTTTAATGTGCCCTACCACAGGTATTTCCTATGATGAACCTCAACCGAACAGCTTTTCTTTCAACTCCCCATACGGAGCTTGTGAGCGTTGCGATGGATTGGGTTATATTTTTGTGGTGGATAAAGAATCGGTTATTCCAAACCCAAAACTGAGTATCTTAAATGGAGGTTTGGCACCTTTGGGCGAATACCGTGACATCTGGATGTTCCAGGTATTGAAAGCATTAGCCAAAAAATACAACTTTTCACTCTCTACACCAATTGAAAAACTGAGTGATGAAGTAATCAATATTATCTTAAATGGTTCTCATGATCTCATCAGCGTTGCTGTAGAATATAACAAATGGAATGTTCAGAATTACAACATTACTTTTGATGGTATCATCAAAATGTTGGAAGAACAGAATGAGAAACGTGGAGAGGCTGCTGTTGATGATATGGAGACCTTCCGTAAGCTGAAAACCTGCCCGGAATGTAACGGAGCCCGTTTAAAGAAGGAAGGTTTGCACTTCAAGGTAGATGGGATGAATATTTTTGATCTCGCTTCTATGGATATTAACCAGTTAAGAACCTGGTTTGACAATGTAGATAGCCGCCTTTCTGAGCGTCAGAATATTATTGCCAAAGAAATTTTAAAAGAAATAAAAGCCAGGATCGGATTCTTAACCGATGTTGGGCTTACCTATTTAACATTAGACCGTACCGCAAGAACCTTATCTGGTGGAGAAGCTCAGCGTATTCGTTTAGCTACACAGATTGGTTCTCAGCTGATGAATGTAATGTACATTTTGGATGAACCAAGTATTGGCCTTCATCAACGGGATAATGAACGTTTGATTAATGCGTTGAAAAATTTGCGCGATTTAGGCAATACGGTTTTAGTAGTAGAACATGATAAAGACATGATCCTGGAGGCCGATTGGGTAATTGATGTAGGTCCGGGGGCAGGAATTCATGGCGGGCAGATCGTAGCGGAGGGAACAGCCAAAGATATTTTAAAATCGAAAACCCTGACAGCGGCTTACCTCAATGGCAAGAAAAGTATTGAAGTGCCTAAAGAGCGACGTAAAGGTAATGGACATAAATTATCCATTATTAAAGCCAGTGGCCATAATCTAAAAGATGTGTCTGTAGATTTTCCTTTGGGTAAATTTATAGCCGTTACAGGTGTTTCTGGAAGTGGAAAATCAAGTTTAATAGCAGAAACGTTATATCCTATTTTAAACCATCACTTTTTTAGGGCTAAAAAAACACCGCTTCCTTACGAAAAAATTACTGGTTTAAAGGAAATTGATAAAGTAATTGAAATCGATCAGACGCCTATTGGCAGAACGCCAAGATCTAATCCTTCTACTTACACTGGTGTTTTTTCTGATATCAGAAATCTGTTTGTTCAGCTTCCAGAGGCAAAAATAAGGGGGTATAAGCCTGGTCGTTTTTCATTTAACGTAAAAGGCGGAAGATGCGAAACCTGTCAGGGAGCTGGAATGAAGGTGATTGAAATGAACTTCCTTCCTGATGTTCAGGTGCCCTGCGAGGAATGTGGCGGCAGAAGATATAACAGGGAGACATTGGAGGTGCGTTACAGAGGGAAGTCGATTAGCGATGTTTTAGATATGAGTATTGAAGATGCCTGTACTTTCTTTGAGCACATTCCAATTATTTACCGCAAAATCAAAACGCTAAAAGATGTAGGTTTAGGTTATATTACTTTAGGCCAGTCATCTGTTACTTTATCAGGAGGAGAAGCACAAAGGGTTAAGCTGGCCACAGAGCTTTCTAAGAAAGATACCGGGAAAACATTTTACATTTTAGATGAGCCAACTACGGGTTTACACTTTGAAGATATTAATGTTTTATTGGGCGTACTAAATCAATTGGTTGATCGCGGAAATACAATTTTAGTTATTGAACACAATTTAGATGTGGTAAAAGTAGCCGACTGGGTTATAGATTTAGGCGAAGAAGGTGGAGCAGGAGGCGGACGAATCCTTTTCGAAGGAACCCCCGAAGGCTTGATTCAAAACCCAATTAGTTTAACAGGTAAATTCCTGAAAAAAGAGATGGAAAGCTAATGGATGTATTGTCATGCTGAGCCTGTTGAAGATAATACATTTTAGTTTTATCCTTGTCAAAAATTCTTCCACAAGCTCAGAATGACGGCGTTTTATAATTTAAGTTTATAGCATTTATCTACTGGTTGGTGTCTACGCAGCCAGGGAAATTTTACAACAAGTATTTTATCATCTTATCATGATTTTTACCGACACCCATACCCATTTATACTACGAACAAGATTTAGAGAAACAAGCACAATTAATGGAGCGTTGTTTTGAGAATAATGTAAACAGATTGTTTCTACCTAATGTGGATGTTGCTTCTATTTCGATGATCGATGAGCTGCTGCGCAAATATCCTGATAACTGCTTTGCCATGGCTGGATTGCACCCATGTGATGTGAAGGATGATTACCTAAACGTTCTGGACGAGATTTATCAAAGCATTGCTCCGCGTAATATATATGCGATAGGTGAAATAGGAATTGATTTGTATTGGGATAAAACTACTTTGGCCATTCAGCAAGATGCCTTTCATAAACAAATTGCATGGGCCAAAACACTGGAATTGCCCATTGTAATTCACTGCCGAGAAGCTTTTGATGAAGTGTTTGAAGTGTTGGAAAGTGAAAGAGATGAAAAATTAAGAGGAATTTTTCATTGTTTTACCGGAAATGTGGCGCAGGCAAAGCAAGCCATTGATTTAAACTTCTACCTGGGTATAGGAGGTGTGGTAACCTATAAAAAGGCCGGATTGGATGCCGTACTTTCTGAGATTCCTTTGGCTAACCTGGTTTTGGAAACAGATTCTCCTTACCTGGCACCAGTACCTTTCAGGGGAAAGCCCAATGAAAGCAGTTACCTGATTTATATCGCTCAAAAACTAGCTGATATTTACCAGAAGCCCATATCTGAGATTGCAGAAGTAACCACGGCAAATTCAATAAAAATTTTCGGGGTTTAATCGTTTTAGCACTGATTTATATTAAACAGAGTGAAAATAGTTCAATAGCTTATGGCGTTTCTTTGTCCTTAAATTAGCCAAATAGAAATCTTTTGCGTTCTTTTGCGCTGAGCAACTAACTTAGCCAAATGAATAAAATCCTTATTATTTATACCGGTGGTACAATCGGTATGGTAAATGATTCTAATGGGATCCTCGTTCCTTTTGATTTCGAGCAGATAAAAGATAATGTACCTGAATTAGGTCGTTTAAACTATCATTTGGATGTTCATTCATTTCATCCTGTTATCGATTCTTCTAATATGGATCCGATAATCTGGAAAACCTTAGCCGAATTAATTTACAGGAAATACGACTTGTATGATGGTTTTGTTATCCTGCATGGTTCGGATACCATGGCTTTTACAGCTTCTGCATTAAGCTTTATGTTAGAAAATCTGGCCAAGCCCGTTGTTTTAACAGGTTCGCAATTACCTATTGGTCAGATACGTACCGATGCAAAAGAAAATTTGATTACCGCTTTGGAAATTGCAGCAACGAAGGAAGATGGAAAGGCATTGGTACCAGAAGTTTGCATTTATTTCGATGCGCAGTTGTTTAGGGGAAACCGCTCTATTAAATACAATATCGAAAAATTTGAGGCCTTCCGCTCACCAAACTATCCGGTTCTGGCAGAGGCAGGGGTTCATCTTCAATTTTATAAAAATTATATTTTAAAGGCGCCAGATGGAAAGCTGAACCTGAGAACCAATTTTAACGCTAATATTGGTGTTTTAAAATTATATCCGGGCATTACCCCGCAAGCCGTTCAGGCCATTACCGATTCAAAAGTTGATGCCATCATTATGGAAACTTTTGGCTCAGGGAATACCACTACAGCAGAATGGTTTTTAGGCTGTTTAAAACAGGCTATAGACAATGGAAAAATCATCGTAGACATTTCACAGTGCAAAAAGGGATCAGTGCAGTTGGGTAGGTACGAAACGAGCCGCGAACTTCAAAAAATGGGAGTCTTAAGCGGTCATGATTTGACTTTTGAAGCTACAGTAACCAAATTAATGTTTGTAATGGGCTTAGGCTTACCAGTGAAAGAAAGTAGCAAGCTGATGGAAAAATCTATTCGTGGTGAGATGACACCAGATAACGTTTAGAAAAATCCTCCGAAGTGTTTTTTAAGTAAAACTTCTGCAATTATGACCTGTATCATTCGGGTTATCGCTATTTAGCCCTATTTTTGCTAATAGCTTATTCGTTATGCTGAACTGATATCGGTATCGATCTGGCTCGGAAATAATTCGGAGCTATAATGCTTAATAAACAATGAAAATAGAACAAATTTATACTGGTTGTCTGGCAGAAGCCGCCTATTATATTGAAAGTAATGGCGAAGCTGCAATTATTGATCCGCTTAGAGAAGTAGCAACCTACCTGAAAAAAGCAGAAAAGGCCGGTGCAGCTATAAAATATATCTTTGAAACCCATTTTCATGCTGATTTTGTTTCTGGTCATGTAGATTTGGCAGAAAAATCCGGTGCACAAATTGTATACGGTCCAACAGCAAAAACTGCATTTGAATCTTACATCGCAAAAGATGGTGAGCAATTTAAAATTGGCGATTTAACCATTACCGCTTTACACACGCCTGGCCATACCTTAGAATCTACCACTTATTTGTTAACTGATGAGCATGGCAAAGATCATTGCATATTCAGTGGTGATACCCTTTTTATTGGAGATGTTGGTCGCCCGGATTTAGCCCAAAAAGGCGATTTAACGATGGAAGACTTGGCAGGGATGCTTTACGACTCATTGAATAGCAAAATTAAACCTTTGGCTAATGATGTAATCGTTTACCCCGCCCATGGAGCAGGTTCTGCATGTGGTAAAAGCATGAGCAAGGAAACTTTTGATACCCTGGGACATCAAAAAGAAGTGAACTATGCCTTAAAAGCAGAAACAAAAGAACAGTTTATTAAAGAAGTAACGGATGGAATTATGCCTCCGCCTCAATATTTTGCCAAAAATGCAGCTATTAATAAAGGTGGTGTAGAAAGTATAGACGATGTTTTTGAAAAAGGACTGAACGCCTTAACACCACAGGCTTTTGAAGATACAGCCAATCAAACCGGAGCAATTTTGTTAGATACCCGGGATCCACAGATTTTTGCTAAAGGATTTATTCCGAATGCCATCAATATCGGTTTAAACGGGCAGTTTGCACCCTGGGTTGGCGCCTTAATTACCGATTTGCAGCAACCGATTTTATTAATTACTGAAGCAGGGAAGGAAGAAGAGACCATTACCCGTTTAACGCGCGTTGGTTATGATAACACTATTGGTTATCTGGAGGGTGGATTTGAAAGCTGGATCGCGACAGATAAAGAAATCGATACAATAGAATCCATTTCTGCCACAGCTTTTGAGACTGCCGCGAATGAAGGCGAAATAATTGCTCTTGATGTACGTAAGCCTGGTGAATATGAATCCGAGCATCTGGAATTTACACTTAGTCGCCCCTTAGATTATATCGATGATTGGATGTCGGAGATTAATCCGAAATCTACCTATTATATCCACTGTGCAGGTGGATATCGTTCAATGATTGCCGCTTCTATTTTAAAATCACGTGGAGTTGAAAATGTTATCGATGTGGCAGGTGGATATGGTGCTATTAAAAGCACAGGTTTAAAAAGAACTGATTTTGCTTGTCCAAGCAAAGCAATGAAAGCCTAACAGTAATTAATACGTCCCAAAACTGCATGTCAGAAAATCACAATCATTATGATGTTTTAATTATCGGGGCTGGCCCAATTGGGATGGCCTGTGCCATTGAAGCAAAAAAAGCTAATTTAAGCTATATCATCATCGAAAAGGGTGCGCTGGTAAACAGTCTTTTTAATTATCCGGTGTTTATGACTTTCTTCTCTACCTCACAAAGGTTGGAGATTGGGGGCGTTCCGTTTGTAACCATAAACCCAAAGCCAAACCGCAATGAGGCTGTAGAATATTATCGCCGCGTAGCCGGGAAGTTTGATTTGCATATCAATCTATTTGAAACCGTGAATCAGGTAACCAAAAATGGGGATTCTTTTGCGGTGAACACTTCTAAAACCGATTATACGGCCAAAAATGTAATTGTCGCAACAGGTTTTTATGATGTTCCACTTTTAATGAATGTTAAAGGAGAAGAGCTTCCAAAAGTAACCCATTATTATAAAGACCCGCATTTGTATGCTTTCCAAAATGTATTGGTTGTTGGAGCCAATAATTCAGGCGTTGATGCGGCTTTAGAAACTTACCGCAAGGGGGCAAATGTGACCATGGTTGTACGCAGTGCCGAGCTTGGTAAAAACGTTAAATACTGGGTTCGCCCTGATATCGAAAACCGGATTAAGGAAGGGGAAATTACTGCTTATTTTGATTCAGAGGTATTAGAAATAAAACCCAATGAGGTGATTGTTAAAACCCCGGCAGGGGTAAAAACGATTCCAAATGATTTTGTAATCGCGATGACAGGATATCAGCCTGACTTTAACATGCTCAGGAAATTTGGGATTGATTTGCCCGATAGCCTTTGTCCGGCGTACAATGATGAAACCATGGAAACCAATGTGAAGGGTTTGTATTTAGCAGGGGTAGTATGTGGTGGTATGGATACGCATAAGCTATTTATCGAAAACTCCAGGATTCACGCAGAGATGATCGTAAAGAATATTCTAGGTTAAGAGATTTGCGATTTTTGATTGACGAATTACGATTTTTCACTCACTGAGGTAGGGTATTGGGAGCTAAGTAATCTTATTAGAATTTGCCCATGCTTCCTTCATATTAACATTAGCCCTTGCGAGAGAAACACTATTAGGATGGAGTTAAGGCCTGGCGGTTGCAATTTGCTTCTGTCCAATGCCTTAAATTGGGGATTTACTTAGCTAGATATCTGAGTAATCTGTTGGATACAGGAATAAACTGATGTTCTTAGAAACGTTTTTTTGATATTCTGGCAAGGCCGAAAGCGTTTTCCATTGCGCATCTTTTCCAAAAGCTTCCCAATGCTTATTGCGATCCGCACGGTCGTTAAAGGTGGTCATGTACATCAGATTGGGCATGGTACTCCCGGCAACAACTTCTCCATAAAAAACTGCATTAAAGCCCAGGCGTTTAAAAAGCCCGATCTCATCGCCAGTATTGAACATGCGAATCTTATTGGCAGCCAGTTTTTCTGTCGGACTTTCATAGCTTCTCAATTCATATACCCGATCTTTTTTAGTTGTAGTTAGTACAGGTAAATTAGGTTCAGGACTTTTCTCGAAGGCATTTAAAAGAATCGTTTCTATTCTGCTATATGGAGGGTCGTTATGTGCTGCGGCAAGATATTCGGCTCCTGCCAATTGGTAGTCCTGATCTTTAACTAATTTAGCATCCAGCTCAAACCATGCATTTTTTGATGAAAATGGGATGAGTACATAAATCAGCTTCTCTCCTTGAGGTTTTGAGGCGTCGACAATGGGTTTGAAAACGCCAACACTTTCAATTCCTGCACGGTGTAAGGCCGGTAAATAAGCGGTGCTTAGATAATTATCTAATCTGTTCTCTTGTGCAGTAGTACTGAAATGGTAAATTTTAATTTGATAAAAATACCGTTTTGCCACTGAGTAAGCACTTAGCGGGGCTAAAACAACTGAGAAAATGAAAATTGAATATAAAAGGCGTTTACACATGGTGTGGATTGGCTAGGTACGGCTAATCTACTAAAAGGTTGATCGGTAAGGCTATGTCTAACCATTTTTTTACGTTCAATTAAGTGGGGAATAAAATAAACATAGGAAAATGTACATATTTTTCTGTTACACAAAAAAATGTTACAACAAAACATGTTACACATTTGTAACATGTTTTGTTGTGATCTCGAAAAAAGTTACAGAAAAAAACATCACAAAAGAAAAGTATTGTTTGTTTAAATCTATCAGTGGGTGCCACAGCGGCCGGAATAACTGAAAATAAGGTAACTCCAAATTTATTGATTCATAATTTTCAATGTTTCCTTCATAAATTTCTCAATAGCCTCTTCTACGCCAGGTAAATCTTTAGAAATAATATAAGAAGCTAAAATATGATTGCCGCCATTGGGTATGGCTACTTTTTGTTTTTGTACTGAGCCCAATTGGTTAAACATCTTTAACATGGCACTCACCCGTACTACCAGATCCTGCTCTAATTCATTCTTATAATAGTACAGCATAAGAACAGGTTGCTTAACCCTTTGAAAAAGTTTTCTGGTCATGGTACCCTCTACTAATTCCTGCAGTTGTACCAGCGATTCGATCCGGTAACTGGTGTACCAGTATTTTCTGAATTCTTCCGTACGGTCGTCGGTTTTACGTTGATCACTTTTTAAAACACGCCTGGCGATCTGCAAACCCCAGGGGTCGTTCAGCATCCAGGCCTTTTTGTCATTAATTTCAATATTGGGTGAAATCAGAATAAGACTGTGGATCTCGGGATAGTTAGCTGCAAGTTTCAGCGCCATGGTACCTCCGGTAGAACTACCCATTAGTATAACCCTTTTGCCTAGTTTCTGCCCGATAACGTAAGCCTCCTTGCAGCTTTCCCAAAGCATATCGGCAGTAAGGTACTGCATGGGGGCCAAAGATTCTAAGCCATGTTCGGCCAAACGTGGAAGATATAAATTAGCATTTAGCTTTTTTGCAAGGTTGAGGTGCACAGGATTGCCTTCATATTTGGAGGCAGAAAAGCCATGCAGATAAATGAGCGCATATTCGGTTTGCTGATGATTAGGATATGCCCAAACTATTTCTGCCTCATTGCCGGGCTTGATTTTGTATCCGCTTTCCTTTTGGTGTACATAATCTTCGAGCTCAGGCAATTCAGGAACCTGAGGAAGTTCCTCATTATAGACCGGCTTTTTAGGTTTAGGACCTAAAAGATAACCTACAACTAAACCAAAGGTAAGTGCCCAGAAAGCTTTGTAGCGTTTTTTCATCGATGTGACTATGATGGTTTAAATGTAAACTTTTGGCCGAAATAAAGCCAGATTTTTATGGAATATAATCTGCTGGTTGAGGGGAAATGGTAACCACTGGCTATGATTAGTAAACCTGATAGCGCCAGGTAGCCCGCAAGCACGAAGAATGAGGGCGAGGACTACAGGCAATAGCAGGACGAAAGCAGCTGATATATTCTGCCCGTTAATTTTCAATTCCTTATTAATACGGTGATAGATTATCTTTTTAAGGGAAATTAGTTTAAGTTTGCAATCAAAATTTTTCGACTTAATGCCGGGAATCGAACAGATAAAAAAACCTATTGCTGCTGATATTAAAGCGTTTGAGAAAACCTTTAAAGACTCTATGCACAGCGACGCTCCGTTGCTGGATAGGATTACCCACTATATTGTAAAACAAAAAGGGAAGCAAATGCGGCCCATGTTTGTATTTTTTGCTGCAAAATTGTGTGGTGGAATTACAGAATCCACACACAGAGGGGCAGCCCTGGTAGAGCTTTTGCATACGGCAACCTTAGTGCATGATGATGTGGTGGACAATGCTTATGAAAGACGTGGCTTTTTTTCCATCAATGCTTTGTGGAAGAATAAAATTGCAGTTTTAGTGGGCGATTATCTTTTAGCAAAGGGTTTGCTGCTTTCGGTAAACAATAATGAACACCGCTTGTTACAAATTGTATCAGAAGCAGTCAAACAGATGAGTGAGGGCGAACTTTTACAAGTAGAAAAAGTGAGACGGATGGATATTTCTGAGGAACTTTATTACGATGTAATCAGACAGAAAACGGCATCGCTGATTGCTTCTTGTTGTGCAGCAGGAGCGGCATCTTCGGGAGCAGATGATGCTACCATTGAAAAAATGCGTTTGTTTGGTGAAAAAGTAGGAATCGCTTTTCAGATAAAGGATGATACATTCGATTTTGGAACAGATGATGTAGGTAAGCCTCTTGGAATTGATATTAAAGAGAAAAAGGTAACTTTACCACTAATTTATGCCCTAAATAATGCTGAAAAACCCGAACGGAAACGAATTATCAATTTGGTGAAGAACCATCAGGATGATCCGGAGAAAATTCAGCAGATTATTGATTTTGTAAATGAAAAGAAAGGCGTTTATTACGCCAACCAGAAAATGCTGGCCTACCAACAGGAAGCCTTTGATATTCTTCATCAATTTGAACCTGGAGAAGCCAGGACCGGATTGGAAGAGCTTGTATTGTATACTACAGAAAGAAAAAAATAATGAGCAACGAATTACTATTCAGCATCGGTTTCCTATTGTTTATTGTACTTATTTTAGCCTTGGATTTGGGGCTTTTTAGTAAAAAAGAACATGTGGTGAGTTTAAAGCAAGCCGGTATTATGAGCTTGGTTATGGTAGGTCTTGCCATTGGTTTTTACTTTATTCTGCTTACAGAAGGACAACAGCTTCATGGCATTAAAGATTTTGCTCATCTTAAAGATATTGTGCTGAGGCATCAACACCACATTAAACTCATACCAGATGATTTTGAGCAAAGCTTAGCCATTTACAAGCAGAATTTAGGTTTAGAATTTCTAACCGGGTATGTGATTGAGTATGCGCTTTCTGTTGATAATATATTCGTTATTGTATTGATATTTTCTGCTTTTGCAGTTGAAGAGAAATATTATCACCGGGTTTTATTCTGGGGAATCTTAGGCGCAATTATTATGAGGTTCATCTTCATTTTTGTAGGGGCGGCCTTAATTACCAAATTTGCCTGGATCCTTTATCTTTTCGGTGCATTTTTAGTTTTTACCGGGGTAAAAATGTTTTTCAGCAAAGAAGGAGACGATAAAATTGATCCTGAAAACCACCCGGTAGTGAAGTGGGCTTCTAAAATTTTTGCCATTCACCCTAAATACGAAGGCAGGAATTTCTTTGTAAGAATCAATCATAAAAGAATGGTTACCCCTCTTTTTCTGGTATTGCTGATTGTAGAATTTACCGATTTGCTTTTTGCTGTAGATTCTATTCCGGCAATTTTTGCGGTAACCAAAGATCCTTATATTGTTTTCTTTTCTAATATTTTTGCCATTATGGGCTTGCGTTCAATGTTCTTCTTACTGGTAAACATTATTCACAAATTCCATTACCTTAAAACGGGATTAGCCTTTTTACTTACATTTATCGGAATTAAAATGCTGGGACATTCTTATCTGGAGAAGTGGGGCTTTACTACCGAGCATTCGTTAATTATTATTCTAAGTATTTTGGTCATTAGCGTTGTTGCTTCCCTGGCTTTTCCAAAAAAGAGAACCAGGGTACATAAATAGCAAGTCGTTGTCGAACTAAAATCTTCAGGAAATGCTTTGGAGAACGCAAAATATGCGTTACAGGGTGCTTCCTCAGCTTATTATTTGTAATTTCAGCGGATAAATTATTCCTATGAAGTACTTCTTTTCTGCTGCACTGTTCTTTTCTGTGCTTGGTGGTTACGCTCAAGACCAATTTTCTGGTGTTTTTAAACAAATTAATGCAGATGTGCAGCAAAACAGCAAAGCATATCAAACATTGAAGTATGAAACAGAAACAATTGGTCACCGTTTAACCGGATCCGCAAATGGCGCCAAAGCAGAGCAATATGCTTCTGATTTACTAAAATCTTATGGTTGTGCGGTTAAATTTCAGCCTTTTGAGGTAGAAAGCTGGAACAGAAAAAGTATCAGTGTGGAAATCGGTTCAACTAAAAATAGCCTCGGCAAGCTGAAAGCTGTTACATTGGCACACTCTCCGGTAAGTGCAAATGTAACCGCGGATATTGTGGATGCAGGCAATGGTTTGGAAGCAGATTATGAGGCCAAGCCAGGTCAGTTTAAGGGAAAGATTGCGTTGATTTATCTGGGGGTTTTACCCGGATCTGCTGAAGGAACAAAATCACTGCACCGTTCAGAAAAAACAGCAATAGCCACAAAGCATGGTGCTAAAGGTGTGATCATTATCAATACTGTTAAAGGCGGCGTTCTTTTAACCGGAACGGCCTCGGTTACGGGTAAGCTTATTCCAATTCCTGCGGTTTGCATTGGTTTAGAAGATGGAATGGCGCTGAAAGAAAAATTAAAATCAGGCATGCAGATCGCACACATTGCCATGACCAATTTCTCGGGAATAATCAAAGCCAGAAACGTAATTGCCACTTTCAAAGGTACTGAACTCCCTAAAGAAAAAATTGTGGTGGGCGGTCACCTGGACAGCTGGGATTTAGCGACAGGAGCAATTGACAATGGCATTGGTTCTTTTGCAATAATCGATATGGCCAGAACCTTTAAAAAATTAAATCTTAAAACTAAGCGCACTGTAGAATTTGTACTTTTTATGGGTGAGGAGCAGGGCTTATTAGGCTCCAAAGCTTACGTAGAACAAGCGAAGAAAGCAGGAATATTGAATGAAGTTAAGTTTATGCTCAATTATGACATGACGAACGACCCTAAGGGATTTTCCACTTCCAGAGCAGAAATGAAGGAATTATTTACCGCTTGGGGATCAGATATTGCCCAAATTGATACGGGATTCAAAAATTTGTTTAATGCAGGTGCAGGTTTACATAGCGATCACCAACCTTTTATGCTGGAAGGTATTCCAACAGGAGGGGGCTTTGGCGGTAAATTACCTAATAATTCCGGCCCTTTTTATCACTCGGATGGTGATTCATTCAACTTAGTTGATGAACAGGAGCTAAAAAATACAGTACGTTATAGCGCCATGCTTACTTACGCCCTGGCCAATACCTTAAAAATCCCTGTAGGGATACAAGGGAAGGCAGAACTGAAAGCATTCTTAGAAGCTCAGAATTTAAAAGAGCCTTTGATGATTGCCGGAGAATGGAGGTGGTAATTAATTATCCACTAATATAGCTTTCCAGTTGAGATATCGTTTGTTTTTGATCTTCTATTATAAATTTTACCACATCTCCGATAGAAACCATTCCTTTAACTTCACCGTTGGCAACTACAGGCAAGTGCCGGATGTGCTTTTCAGTCATGAGTTCCATACAAAAATCAATATTATCGGCCGGTGAGATGGTAATCGGATTAGGGGTCATGGCTTCTTTAATCAGCGTATCTTTGGAAGCTTTACCTTGTAGAATGATTTTGCGGGCATAATCACGTTCAGTAAAAATGCCTCTCAACTGATCGCTTTCCATTACCAGTACTGCACTGATATTTTTCTCGGTCATTACTTTCAGTGCATCTAAAACGGAGATGTTTTCAGAAACAGAAATCACCCTGCTGGGTTTGGTGTCGAGTAAATGTTTTACAATTTTCATAACATTCAAATTAGGTTACTGAAATTTACTAAATAATTGTCTGTAAATCAAAGTTTTGTTTCGGTTTGTTCGCGATGTGAAATGTTTTACCACACCTGTACACCATTACCAAGCAAACATTTGGCAATTCCGCTAAATTGGGGTTGGCTAATCTGTTTATTTCTTTTTCATGAAACCATTAAGGATTTAAGAACAGATTTACTCTTTTACCTCCCTGCCTGTCCCAACTCCAAACCCCCAACTCTCCACCCTAATCTTCCAACTCCATACTTCTTTTCTGTCATGCTGTCAGTAGGAATTTACAGGTTTGTTTACATTTTTTCAGTGTTTTGAGAGATTTAACTGACAAAAACCAATTGGCACAAGCATTGTTTAATAGGAGTAGAATTAAAATTAAAAAAGAAGAAATATATAATACAATGGGAAAAATTATTGGAATAGACTTAGGAACAACAAACTCTTGCGTAGCAGTAATGGAGGGTAACGAGCCTGTAGTTATTGCGAACAGTGAGGGTAAACGTACTACACCGTCTATTGTTGCTTTTGCAGAAAACGGTGAGCGTAAGGTTGGCGAGCCTGCTAAACGTCAGGCTATAACTAACCCAACCAAAACTATATACTCAATTAAACGCTTTATGGGTAACAGCTACGACGAAAGTTCGAAAGAAGCTGGTCGTGTACCATATAAAGTGGTTAAAGGTGATAACAACACTCCACGTGTTGAAATTGACGATAGAAAATATACACCTCAGGAAATTTCTGCAATGATTTTGCAGAAAATGAAGAAAACTGCTGAAGATTTCTTAGGTCAGGAAGTTACAGAAGCAGTAATTACTGTTCCTGCATATTTCAACGATGCACAACGTCAGGCAACTAAAGAAGCAGGTGAAATTGCTGGTTTATCAGTAAAACGTATCATTAACGAGCCTACTGCAGCTGCTTTAGCTTATGGTTTAGATAAAGCACACAAAGACATGAAAATTGTTGTGTTTGACTGTGGTGGTGGTACACATGACGTTTCTGTTCTAGAATTAGGTGATGGTGTTTTCGAAGTAAAATCTACTGATGGTGATACGCACTTAGGTGGTGATGACTTTGACCACGTAATCATTGATTGGTTAAACGCTGAATTCAAAGCTGAGAACAGCATGGATTTAAGTAAAGATCCAATGGCTTTACAACGTTTAAAAGAAGCTGCTGAGAAAGCTAAAATTGAGTTATCAAGCACTACTTCAACTGAGATTAACTTACCATATATTACAGCTGATGCCAGCGGCCCTAAACACTTGGTACGTACTTTAACCCGTGCTAAATTTGAGCAATTGGCTGATAGCTTAATTAAACGTACCATCGATCCTTGTAAATCTGCTTTGAAAAACGCCGGTTTAAGCACAAGTGATATTGATGAAATTATCTTAGTAGGTGGTTCAACTCGTATTCCTGCAATTCAGGATGCTGTTAAAGCTTTCTTTGGTAAAGAGCCTAGTAAAGGTGTTAACCCTGATGAGGTAGTAGCAATTGGTGCTGCCATTCAAGGTGGTGTATTAACTGGTGATGTAAAAGATGTATTGTTATTAGACGTTACGCCTTTATCATTAGGTATTGAAACAATGGGTGGTGTAATGACTAAATTAATCGAGTCTAACACAACTATCCCAACTAAAAAATCTGAAACTTTCTCAACTGCTGCCGATAATCAGCCATCAGTAGAGATCCACATTTTACAAGGTGAGCGTCCAATGGCTGCTCAAAACCGTACAATTGGACGTTTCATTTTAGATGGTATTCCACCAGCACCTCGTGGAGTTCCTCAGGTAGAGGTTGCTTTTGATATCGATGCTAACGGTATCTTACACGTAAGTGCTAAAGATAAAGCTACTGGTAAAGAGCAAAAAATCCGTATCGAAGCTTCTTCAGGTTTAACTGATGCTGAGATTAAGAAAATGAAAGAAGAAGCAGAAGCTAATGCTGCAGATGATGCAAAAGCAAAAGAAGAAGCTGATAAAATTAACGGAGCTGATGCTTTAATTTTCTCAACTGAGAAACAATTAAAAGAGTTTGGTGATAAATTATCTGCTGATAAAAAAGCGCCAATCGAAGCTGGTTTAGAGAAGTTAAAAGCGGCTCATTCAGCTCGTAACTTCGCAGATATCGATGCAGCTCAGGAAGAGTTACAAAACGCCTGGAATGCAGCTTCTGAAGAGATGTATAAAGCAGGTGAGCAGCCTCAGGGTGGTGCTGAACAACCACAGGCTGAAGCACAACCTCAAGGTGGTGATAATGTAACTGATGTTGACTTCGAAGAAGTGAAATAAGTTTAAATTATAAACGAATCCTTAATAAAAAAGCGTTCCTGATTCATTTCAGGGACGCTTTTTTTTGCACTATTATTTTTATGAGGTGGAATGGAATTCTCTGTATAAAAGCGACTAAATTAAATTTTCTTCAATAATGTCCTGCAATTCCTTTTCATTATGATACAGCTCCTGTAGCAGTTTGAATTGGTTTCTGGCCCTATCCAGGTTTTGCTGAGGGTATTGAATCGGATAGTAGGGGTTTCCATTTAGAAAGTCGGTTAGAAACCTCAATGCTTGCATGTAAACCATATATTTGCCTGAGAAAAGGATCAGTTCCTTTTCCGTTTCGGTAAGTATGGATTTCATTTCCGATAAATAGCCTTTGATGAGTGCTTCAAAATAAGATATTCTGATTTTAATTTTACTGAGATCTGTTTCATTCTCTGAAAAAGCGCAGGTGTAGGTACGGATCATGTCGCCTAAATCTGATAAGAATTTACCAGGCATTATGGTATCTAAATCGATAACACAAATTCCTTCATTGTTTTGCTTGTTCAACAACACATTGCTGATTTTTGTGTCATGATGCATAACCCGGTCTGGAAAGTCTTGTCGATGTTGGAAAGAATTGAAATATTCCAGAATATGCCGGTAATCAATTGCCCGTTCAATTTCTTCTTCAGCGGGTACTTTGAGCTTATGATCAGCTTTTTTTAGTGCTAAGGCAAATTGATCATAGCGTAGGCTGAGGTTATGGAAATCAGGAATTGTGGCATGCAGTTTATGCGCTTCAAATCCATCAAGCATGCGGCTAAGTTTACCAAACTGCCTGGCTGCTTCGTATGCCTGTTTTTCAGTCGTTAGTACATCAAGTGAAACGGTATTTGCAACAAAAGGCAGCATTCGCCAATATTCATTATCCAGGTGTACCATTTCTTCGTCTGAAGTGGTTTTAACTGGTTTTATGAAAAGATAATCAGGATGTTCTAAATGGAGGTAGGCTGCAATAAGCCTGAGATTATCAGCAATTAGCTGAGGTTGCCGAAATACTTCTGTATTAATATTTTGAAGAATGTACTGCCGGGTGGTAGCGGAAGATGAAATCAGGTAGGTTCGGTTAATTAAACCCGAACCTACCTGACTTATTTTTAAATGTTCTTTTTGGAGTCCGTAAGCTTTTAAGATATGGTCATCTAAGCTTAGTTCCATAATTTTTCGGGATATGCCCCGTTTTTGATCAATTGATCAATGCTGTCCTGAACAAAAGGCTTATCTTCTTTATATGTTACACCAAACCATTTGTTAGCTGTAGGAACCACTTTAAAGGTTGCTTGTCCTGTTTTTACTAAAGTTTCACCAATAAGCGGGATAAAAAATTCCGCTTTAGGTTTGTCTTTATTTTCGGCTGCAAACTTTACGAACAGTTCTTCTGTGATTGGGAAAACTGCAGGCGTAAAACCCCAGAAATTCATAGATACAGGAGTTTCATAATCTAATGGAAACTCTTCTCCATCTTCCTCATAGAAAATAGCACCATCTTTTGGGTATACCTTTGTACGCTCCACAATTTCAGTCAGGTTACCTGAAGCATCTACTTTACAAACGCCTCTGGACACTGCACCGAACTCAGAAAGTGTTTTTCCAATCTGATATCCTATAATTGAATAATTGCTGTCTGTAACATCCGTAGTTAAGAAATCGACCATTTTTTTGAACGCATCGAATCCATAATAGTCATCCGCATTAATTACGCAGAAAGGCTCCTTAATGGCGTTTCTGGCAGATAAAATTGCATGAGCTGTACCCCATGGTTTTTCTCTGTAGATTTCTTCTTCAATGCCGAACTGTGTTAAATCGAAATTCTGGAAAACATAGTCAGTTTCGATTCTACCATTTAACTTAGGTTCAAAAATGGCTTTGAAGTTCTCTACAAATTCTTCTTTGATGATAAAAACTACTTTACCAAAGCCAGCATTAATGGCATCATAAATAGAGTAATCGATAATGGTTTCGCCATTTGGGCCAAAGCCATCAATTTGTTTCATACTTCCGTAGCGGCTCGCCATCCCAGCGGCCAATATTAATAGGGTTGGTTTCATTAATTATAATTGATTTTATAGTATTCGCGCTGCTTTAGCACTGATTGGTAACGAGAACGTTGAGCGATTGCGAAATACATTTTGCGAAAATAGTAATTGAGTTGTGATTATTAATGTTATTATTAAAGTTAAAATCCAAATAGTCCGCCACCGCTTTTTGATCGTGTTTTCTTGCCGGTTAACATTCCGAATATTCCCCTAACAATTTCCTTGCCGATTTGTCTGGTTATGGTTGCACCCATTACTTGTTCAACCAAACTTTTTTCTCCAGGTTTAGGTTTGCTTTCTGCCTCAGCTTGTTTTTTTGCTTCTATTTCCTGCTTAGCTTCTTCTGCGGCCTGCGTTTGTTCATTTATACGTTTTGTTAAAATATCGTAGGCACTTTCAGGGTCTACAACATCTTTATATTTCGCGTACTTTTGGCTGCTATGCACCACACTTTCAAAATCAGCCGCTGTTAAAGGCCCCATAATGGCCCTTGGCGGTGTAAGCATTGTTGCTGAAACTTCGGTTGGTATACCTTTTTCATTGAGTACGGTAACCAGGGCCTGTCCGGTACCTAAAGATGTCAGGATTTGATCAATCTGATAAAACTCAGATTTCGGGTATGTATTTACTGTTTTTTTAAGTGCATCTACATCATTTGGTGTGAAAGCTCTGAGGGCATGCTGAACCCGGTTTCCGAGTTGCCCTAAAACGCTTTCAGGAACATCAGTCGGCGCTTGCGTACAAAAGAATACGCCAATTCCTTTAGATCGGATCAACCTGATGATGGTTTCTATTTGTTCTAAGAACGCCTTAGAAGAGTTCTTGAATAGTAAATGTGCCTCATCAAAGAAGAAAATCAGTTTAGGTTTATCCAGGTCGCCAACCTCTGGCATGGTATTAAATAGTTCAGCTAAAAGGCTTAATAGAAAAGTAGAGTACAGAACCGGCTGATTTTGAACATCAGCAATATTTAAAAGACTAATTACACCTTTGCCATCCACGCGTTCAAATAAATCTTCAATATCGAATGATTTTTCTCCGAACATACCACCTAAGCCCTGCTGCTCTATTGCAACTATTTTTCTTAAGATGGTACCTGAAGTTGCGGTTGAAATGGTGCCGTAACTGCTTTTAATTTCGGCAGCACCAGCTCCTTCAGAAAGGTAGGAAACCAATTTTTTCAGATCATTTAGATCAATAATAGGCATTTTGTTGTCGTCGGCATATTTAAAAATTACCGCCATAACTCCAGCCTGGGTATCATTTAAATCCAACACTTTGGATAACAATGTTGGTCCGAATTCTAAAACCGTTGCGCGCATTTGCGAGCCAAGTTTTCCGGATAAAGAATAAATCTCCAGTGGGAAACCAGCCGGTGTAAATGGTTTATTCAGTTGTTTTGCTCTTTCCTCAATTTTCGGATTGATAGCCCCTGGCTGATGTAAACCGGATAAATCTCCTTTAACATCAAGCATGAAAACCGGAACTCCTGCATCCGATAATTGTTCGGCTAAAAGCTGTAGGGTACGTGTTTTACCTGTTCCTGTAGCTCCGGCAATCAAACCATGCCTGTTCATCATTTTTAATGATAAGTTAACCTCTGCCTCGCTGTAAACCTGTCCGTCTAAAATTCCAGCACCTAGATAGATATAAGAGCCCGTGGGGGCGTAGGATGATTTTATTTTTTCGATAAATTTAGCAGAAGAATTACTCATACATCAGATATTTTATTCGCACAATTTAAGAAACTAATCTTAAAAGTAAAGTCTTTTTGTGTTAAGGGTTTAGAAATGTAAAACTCAGATCTTTAAAATTGTATACTGTAAGTGGATTTAGAAATTAATTGATTTTTTTATAATAGATTAATTCATTTTTAAGTGATGCAAGTTCATTTTGCATGTTTTCAATCTGTTCTAAAAGTGTAGCAACAGCATGAAGTCCCGCTACATTAATTTCTAAATCCTGCGCCAAACGGAGGTAGCGCTCCAGCTTAGCCAGCTCAGTCATATCAATAAAAATTGAGCTTTTAACGAGCTTGGTATGAATTAATCCTATTTCTTCTAGCGACTGGATAAATTGGATTTCTACCTTATGGTGTGTACAGACATCATTAACTGGAATTAATTTTGTTCCCATCAGATTATAGTTTAGAAAGTTTTTCAAACAGTTCTTTTTGATCGGCGTTAAGGTTTGTAGGTAACTTTACCTGCCATTTAACATACAAATCACCAAAATGATTTTCTTTTTTGTAAACCGGAAAGCCTTTGCCTTTTAAGCGAAGAGTGGTATCGGGTTGAGTTTCTGCAGGGATTTTTAATTTTACCTTTCCATTGAGTGTTTCTACAATTTTTTCACCACCTAAAATGGCCGTATATAAATCTATTTCCTCCTGAAGATAAATGTCGTTTCCCTTTCGTGTAAACTTAGGGTCTTCTGCAATATTAAAAGTGATATAAAGATCGCCTGGTGGGCCGTTGTTAGCGCCTGGAGCACCATATCCGGGTAGTTTGATCTTTTGCCCATTATCTACCCCTGCAGGAATAGTAATCCGTACCTGTTTGCCATTTACCGTTAAGGTTTGTTTGTGTGTGGTATAAGCATCAATAAGATTGAGGTTCAAACTGGCGTTGTAATCCTGTCCCTTAAACGGCGATCGTCCACTGCTTCTGGCTCCTCCACCAAACATGGAAGAAAAGAAGTCTGAAAAATCGCCATCTTCAAAGCCTCCGCTGTAACCCGAATATCCTCCGTTTCTACTTTGTGATTGATATCGACGCTGTTGTTCCTGCTGGGCATCTAGCTGATCGGCATGTTGCCAATCCTTACCATATTTGTCATATTTTTTTCGTTTCTCCGGATCACTTAAAACTTCATTGGCCTCATTAATCTGCTGAAACTTCTTGTTAGATTCTGCATTATTCGGATTAAGATCCGGATGATGTTTCCTCGCTAGTTTTCGATAGGCTTTTTTGATTTCCTCGGTACTGGCATCTTTTTTTAGTTCGAGAATTTTATAATAGTCTATGTAGTCCATAAATGCATAACAAATAATTAGCCTGAATGTTCAGGTTGAAAAATGTTAAAGGTAAGCTTTATAGAATCGGGTTTCAATAGCCTTATTATACTATTAATTAAATGCAAAATGCCTCCGATTGGAGGCATTTTTGTATTTAGACAGTAGAGAGATTACTTTTTATTTTTTACATATTTTTCAAGCCACTGATCTTCTTCCCACAAGGTGTGCAGAATATTTTCTTTACCGCGGTAACCATGCGCTTCGTAAGGTAAAAATACAAAACGGGTAGTTCCGCCTGCACCTTTTATGGCATTAAATAAACGCTCACTGTTGATTGGGAATGTACCTGGGTTATCATCAGAATCGCCATGGATTAATAAAATAGGTGTTTTAATTTTATCAGCATAGCTGAAAGGGCTCATTTCATAATACATTTGAGGAGCCTGCCAGTATGTGCGCTCTTCATTTTGGAAACCAAATGGTGTTAAGGTACGGTTATAAGCACCACTTCTGGCAATACCTGCGGCAAATAAATTGGTATGGGCCAACAGGTTAGCGGTCATAAACGCACCATAGCTATGGCCTCCAACAGCCATACGGTTTTTATCTCCAACACCTAAATCTGATAATTTGTTGATAGCTGCCTCAGCATTAAGCTTTAATTGTTCTACAAAGGTGTCGTTTGGTTTTTTACCATCTTTGGCAACAATTGGCATTTCAGCATTATCCAGGATGGCATAACCTCTGGTTACCCAATAAATTGGAGAGCCCCAGTTAATTGCTGTAAATTTATCTTTAGAGCCACGAATTTGCGCCGCATCTGCTGCAGAATTAAATTCTCTTGGATATGCCCAGATTAAAGTAGGCAGTGGTCCGTCTTTTTCTTTATTATAACCTTTTGGTAAATATAAATCGCCTGTTAAATCTACACCATCAGCTCTTTTATACGAGATTTTTTCTTTTGTAATCCCGTCTAAAGAAGGGTATGGATTACTGAAATTAGTTACTGGTCTGTCTGCAACACGTAATATCAGGTTTTTAATGTAGTAGTTAGGCACCAGTTTTTGACTTTCCTTGCGGGTAAGCAATACCAATTTGTCCGGATCAATTACGTCACTTACATATTCATAAGTTCCTTCAGCACTTCTCCATATAATCTCATTCTTTTTACTGCTGAGATCAAACTTAGCTAAAAATGGTAAATCTCCTTTTTCTGATGAGCCCACAGGGTTATTCATCAGCAACTTGGTACCATTATCCACCACATGTACTACCTGACGGCCGAATTTGTTTTTGGTAGTTACAGGAGTACCAGGGTTGCCATATGCATCGGTTTGGTTCCTGGTATAAAGTTCTTCAATATTTCCGGTTGTTGG
Organism: Pedobacter sp.; assembly: GCF_965279535.1. Classification (NCBI taxonomy): domain Bacteria; kingdom Pseudomonadati; phylum Bacteroidota; class Sphingobacteriia; order Sphingobacteriales; family Sphingobacteriaceae; genus Pedobacter; species Pedobacter sp. The sequence continues at coordinate 2,196,470 of NZ_OZ257244.1, read as the reverse complement.
ATTGTAAACACTTACTTTATTGGTTTGCTTGCTTCTTAAACCTTCCATCACTAAGGCAAGTGTTGCATTGCCCCATTGAACACCACGATAGCGGGTTTGAGTTTTGAATAATTCTTTTTCCGATCCGGTAAAAGGTGCACTCAAAGCATATACTGCATCATGAAAGGGTACGTTTTTCTTAATTAATCCACTATCCAAAGGTTTGGCCCATACTACAGTAGCGGCTTCATCACTTCTCCAATCAAAGCCTCTTGGTATATTTTGTGTATTATCATAACCTGATGGGGTACCTTCAGCTGAAGGAAGTTCGGCTATTACTTTAACCGTTTTGCCTGCAAGGTCTGTAATGGTAACTGTAGAAGGAAAACCTCCAGCCGATACCAAATAAGAAAATGGCTTACGGATGGTTTCTATCATCATATAATTCTTATCTGGTGATAAGCTCACGGAAGAATAAATGGCTGGTTTACCTACTGGTGTTTCTATGCCACTGGTATTTTTTACCAATTGTGAAGTGCCGAAAAATTCGAATAATTGTTCATCAAATGGAGATTTAATTAAATCCTGAAAAGTTGCACTTGGTGCTGCCTTACCCAAATTCTGTTGAATGGTTGGACCCTTAGGCATTAAAGGTTTAGCAGGAGCGGCGCTTGCAGGTTTTGTTACTGTGCGGTAAATGATGGTATTATCGTTTAACCAGGTAAGACCGCTTCCCAAAACTACGTTTAAGTAGGCTTTGTTAATTTTGGTCGCTTTTTTAGTGGCAATATCGATGATGTACAAATCAACACCTTTTTGCGTGGTATTGGTAAAAGCAATTTTATTTTCTGCAGGATTCCATAATATATTGCCAGCATATAAAGGTGTTGGTAATCCTGTAACCGGAGAGGTTTGATTGCTTTTAATATTCTTTAAGCTGAAATTATTAATAAAATTCTGCCTGCTAGGCGAGTAGTTATTCGGATTTAACCTCAAACCTGCGATTCTATATTCTGGCATAGCCAGTTCTTCTACAGAAGGGTATGAATTGCGTTCGCTAAACAGTATCCACTCAGCCTTTCCATCAATGCTAACGCCTGGTGTAGGTTTTGCCAATAGTAAATCAGCAATTTCTTTGGGTGGAGTTTGGTAGCTAATAGCATCCTGAGCATTTACATGTAATGAAATGCAAGCGCCTGCTATTAGGAAATAGAGGTGTAGTCTTTTGATCATATTAAGTTAGTTAATAGTTCGTTTGAATATGAGTTAATACCAAAGATTGAAAAAAAAGGGCAGTTATTTATGTTAGTAACTGCTTATTTACTTAAGAATACAGCTGTTTAACAATGTCTGTTTGTTTGTGCCGTAGAATTGGCGATCATGATTTTGAGAATGTCTATGCTAACGTCGGAGAGTTTTTTGATATAGATACAACTTTTCGCGGCTTTGTACTTTCCAAATTTGGAGAGCAGCAAGGTCTTTTCCTCAAACTCTGTATCGAGATACAAGCTGATCGCAACTTTTCTGGGTGAAAATGCGGCGATGGGTGCATCTCCTTCTCTGCCACTATCATATTTGTAATGATAACGACCAAAGCCAACTATAGCTGGTCCCCACATTCGGGCTTTAAAACCCGTAACTTCCTCAAAAATATTTAAAAGCTCGTAACTGTCTTTTTTCATTGTTTCATTGGAAACAGTTTCTAGGAAATCGCTAACACTATTCTCGGTTTCCTGGGTTTTATTCTGTGCCATTTGCGCTGATTTGATTGTTTTAAGGTACAAAAAAATGTAATTCCGATCCGAATTTTTACCCGATCATTGATTTTAAAAGTACTTTGGTAGTTTTTTATGGTCTCCGAAAACAGCTGTTTTACAGTTTTTTGGGCTAAATTTTTGACATATGTCAAAAAATGCGCATATTTTATACAAAGTTATACTCTTTTACTTACATTCGTATTGTCAATCGTCCCTGATACAGATTTAATTATTTTTAGTCATCCCTTAAAAATAAATTAACTCTATGACACCACAAACACTTAAACAAGGAGAAATTCTCGAACGGTTAGTACGCCGTGACCGGATGGGCATTAGCGAACTTTCCAGAAAGCTTAATGTTAGCCGCAGAACCATTTACAATTGGTTTGGACAGGATCGTCTTAACCATGAAATCATTTGGCAGGTAGGAAACTTATTAGGCCAGGATTTATCAACCTCATTTCCTGATGCATTTCCAAAGCAAAATTTGGAGCAGGATAGTCAATCCGATGGAAAAATGGTAGGTACAGATGGTAACTCTGTGTATTTCTGGATGAACAAGTACATCCACTTGCTCGAAAAGTACAATGATTTATTAAGTGCGGAGGAACAGAAACTATTACTCGACCCAATTTCAAAAGATTTGCCGCTTCGAAACAAGAGGACAGAGACTTTTTTGTACCAGTAATTTGTTTAACCTGCTGAGACAGCAGCAACTTCTGAAAACTGTATTTTTAAAAAAGTAACTAATTTTTAAATCTACACTCCAACCTTGTGAAGTAGAACTTTGATCTTGATTAATGTGTCCCGTTAATAATTGAAAGAGTTGAAAGGTTCTGCTTCATTTTTTTCCCTTCTCTGCCAACATAAAAATAGCCACCCGAAAGCAGCTATTGGTTTAAAAGAATAATTCTTTTTATGGTGTGCCTGCCCTCCGCGGATATCCCGCTCACAGGACTTTTTGTATCTCTTTTTGTTGATAACAATTTAGGCATAAGTTGGTTTTGTTTCGCCTAAAAATTTTACACATCCTGTGGATAATGTTAATATCTTTTTGCCATAAAAGGTGCCTGTTGTAAGTTATAGGGCAAAATGCCCTCATCACCAGGTTTAAAGTGAAATAAGATAAACAAAAAGTCCCCGATTGTTTAGACCGGGGACCGAATTTTGAATGTCAGATGTTGAATGATTTGAATTAACAATCAAGTCATCTTAATAGCTAAATAATTGGGCAGTTCTCTATGAGCATTCTGGTATTTAACAATTGTAACCTAATTTTCCGCGTTCAGCTTTTCCTTGCGGTCAGTTAAATCCTTATAGTAAAAATACGCCCCAAAACCCAGGATCAAAATGATGTTACTGGGTTTTATACTATGGTCCAGCCAATATTCGAAAGGAGGTATCTCTCCATTAAAACTTTGCTTAATAGAGGGCCAGGAGTTCAGGGTAACGATAATCACTATCATCAGCAAGACCTTTAAAAGGGTGCTGAGTAAAATTTTACCATGAGGTATTCTTCCGTTATTTAGATCAGCCATAGCTTATTTGAATTCTCTGAAATCCTGTCCGTCTTTAATGTTCAATAGGCTTTCGTAAATCAAGCTGATTACATTATCTACGTCTTCTTTATGTACCATTTCTACGGTAGTGTGCATGTAACGTAATGGTAAGGAAATCAACGCAGAAGGTACGCCTCCGTTAGAATAAGCAAAAGCATCCGTATCGGTACCTGTAGACCGCGATGAAGCCTGACGTTGGAATGGAATGTTATTTTTTTCTGCTGTTTTAATTAACAATTTATTTAGGTTGGTTTGAACTGCAGGCGCATAAGAAACAACTGGTCCTTTACCTGCAAACAACTCACCCTGTGTGTTTTTGTTAATCATTGGCGTGGTAGTATCGTGTGTTACATCGGTAATGATAGCCACATGGGGTTTAATGCGTTGAGCAATCATCTCTGCACCTCTTAAACCAATTTCTTCCTGCACGGAGTTCACAATGTATAAGGCAAAAGGAAGTTTTTTCTTGTTCTCTTTTAGTAAACGCGCCACTTCTGCAATCATGAATCCACCTACACGGTTATCCAGTGCACGGCCAACGTAATAGCGATCGTTTAAAACCATAAACTCATCTTCGTAAGTAATTACACAACCTACGTGGATTCCTAACTGCTCTACTTCATCTTTAGAAGTACAGCCACAATCTAAGAAGATGTTTTTTAATTCGGGTGTTTGCTCCTTTTCTCCATGACGGGTATGGATTGCGGGCCAACCGAATACTGCTTTAACCAAGCCCTTTTCTGTATGGATATTTACACGTTTAGAAGGGGCAATCTGATGATCTGAACCTCCGTTACGAATCACATAGATTAAACCATCGGCTGTAATGTAATTTACGTACCATGAAATTTCATCTGCGTGCGCCTCGATAACCACTTTATATGGGGCTTTAGGATTGATTACTCCGACAGCTGTACCGTAATTATCAACGAAATGCTCGTCGATGTAAGGTTTTAAATAGTTTAACCAAAGTTTTTGCCCTTCCCACTCATAGCCGGTAGGAGCAGGGTTGTTGATATATTCTTCTAAAAACTGAAGCGATTTTTTAGTGACAACCGCCTGGTGCTTTTTCTTTTCTTCTTCTTTTTTCTTTGCCATATGTATTCAAATTGTTGAATGATTGGATGAGTGATTTAAACTGGCCTGATTCAATCATGCTCGTCCAAATTTTATATTTTTTTATTAACTCACCTGGTTTTGTTCCCCGGCTTCGTAATTTAAGATTAATTCCATAATTACAAAATCATAACCGTTTTTTAAAAAGGTGGTTTCTGTTTCATGAAAGCCAAATTTATGATAAAATTCTTTAGCATTCGCACGTGCATTGCACCATAGTCTGGTCGCTTTCTGAATTTTACAGAAATCTAATATATACGCCATTAACATGGTGCCATAACCTAATTTTTGTGCTTGTGGTAGAATGGCTAATTTTCTAAACTGATATTCTGTTCCATCTTGAAATAATGACACTACCCCTGTGAGTTTGTGATCGGCATATAAGCCAAAATGAATGCCTTCGAAATCATCTTTTAGTTTAACAATGTCGAAAGGCTGATCTGGGTACATCGTTTCATGCCTGATTCTCCAGGTTAGCGAAGGAAATATTTGTTCAATTTGGACTAAAGACATGTTTATAATAAATAGTTAAAGCCGATTTTAGCTAATAAAGATATTCGGTGGCGATTATAGTCAGTTTGATATGAGGGACCAATCATGAATTCGATATTGGTATGCTTCAATGTATTTCTTTGAAATCCCCATATGGGAGAGAAGGAACTAACATAATGCGTGGTATACAAATTATTAATCAGTATAGGTGCAATCAGGTCATATTCAAAACCGAAAAAGCTACCACTATTATTTGCGGTTGTTTTAGCAGTTTTTGCTCTTTCCTGCAAATTGTAGTACTTTTTAAATCCAATATAATAGATTGGAGCTAAATTTATGGCATGGCTAATCCGAAGTATATCGCTTGAATTGGGAGGTGATTGAGGAAAGAAGGGTACAACACTTTCTATCGCGAGCCCGAAATAGACTGTGGATGATTTTGTGATTTTCTGTTCCCGCTCCACACCAAGACCTATCAGATACAACTTGAACTTGTTCAGTGATCTAACTGTTATTGAACTGGTATTGATACTGTCTTGTGCACTTATTTTTGTGGAGAAAAATGTGCAGATTAAAATGAGGTAGAAAATTTGCAGAGCGTTTTTAGTAATCATAAGCTATTGGATTTTAGTAATATTTTGTTTTCGACCATAGTATAAATAAATTAAAATATTCAGAACGATAATTCCAGTTATTCCATAGCAGAAAAGATTCCAGCCTCCCTGACCCCATAGCCATAAGCCAAGAGCAGAGCCGCAGCTGGCTCCAATAAAGCTAACCGACATAAAAATTGTATTTAGCCTGTTTCTGGCTTCGGGAATTAAGGTGTAAATTTTGGTCTGATTAGTTACATGGATGGCTTGTTGGGCAATATCAATTAAAATAATGCCCGCTACAAATACAAAGAGATTAGCGCCGGTGAAATAAAACATAGCCATGCTAATGATTTGCATGATAAATCCAATCATCAGGTTTTTACGCGGATTATTACCATCACTCAACTTGCCAACCAGGGGGGCGGCTAAGGCGCCGGCAGCACCTGCAATGCCAAAGAGGCCGATTTGTAAGGTTTGAAAGTTAAAAGGTGGATTAGCTAAAAACAATACCATGGTTGTCCAGAATGCGCTGATAATGGCGAAAGCAAAGAAATTGATGAGTGAAGTTTCTCTTAGGGCGGGCTGCGATTTGATATAACCAAACATAGAGCCCATGAGCTGTTTGTAGGTACCTTTAAAGGCAGGCAAGCTTTTCGGAAAACGTTTAGCCATTAATAAAAGCAGTAAGGCACAGATTGCCGCCGCAATGTAATACATTGCTCTCCATCCCAGCCAAAAACCAATGCTTCCACTTACCGCACGTGAAGCAAGAATCCCTACTAATAAACCACTCATAATCATTCCGATATTGGCACCTCTATTCTCATCCGAACTTAAATTGGCCGCCAGAGGCAGGATAAGCTGGGGGACTATGGAACAGGCTCCAATCAATACCGATGCCATTTCGAGCAGCAGGAAAGTCTTAGATACGGCCGCAACCAATAATGCAATAATGGCCATCACAGTAATCACTAAAATTTGCTTTTTACGCTCAAACATATCACCCAGTGGAACCAGCAGGAATAAACCCAGGGCATATCCAATTTGTGTGAGATAAGTGATCCGGCCGGCATTGCTCTCGCTTAGCTGAAAATCATCGGCGATGAGGATAACCAGCGGCTGGCAGTAATAAATGTTAGCAACAATAAGGCCTGTACAAAAGGCCATAATGAGGATGTCTATTCGTTTTAACATAGGTTTGTAAGATGGGATGATTAAGGATAGATTTGAGCGGATCGAGTTTCGTCAATCCATTATCAGTATCTCCTACACTTACAAAGGTATATTTCCATGTTTTTTTCTTGGGCTATTCACCACCTTATTTTCTAACATCTTAAAAGCTTTTATCAACTTTATGCGGGTTTGAGCAGGTACAATTACTTCATCGATAAAACCACGTTCGGCTGCGCGGTAAGGATTTGCAAAAATATCAGAGTATAATTTTTCCTTTTCCAACCATTTTTCCTGTGGGTTTGAGGCAGATGTAATTTCTTTTTTAAAGATAATCTCGGCAGCACCTTTTGCCCCCATTACTGCAATTTCAGCACTTGGCCAGGCATAATTCATATCTGCACCAATGTGTTTACTGTTCATAACATCGTACGCTCCACCATATGCTTTTCGGGTAATAACGGTAATACGGGGAACTGTGGCCTCACTAAAGGCATATAAAAGTTTAGCCCCATTGCTGATAATGCCATTCCATTCCTGGTCAGTACCTGGTAAAAAGCCAGGAACATCTTCAAAAACCAATAAAGGAATGTTAAAACAATCGCAAAAACGAACAAAACGTGCGGCCTTGGTTGAAGAATTGCTGTCTAAAACCCCTGCCAGATAAGCAGGTTGGTTAGCTACAATTCCGATGCTTCTACCGGCTAATCGGGCAAACCCAACCACTATATTTTCGGCAAAAGCGGCGTGGACTTCTAAAAAGCTTTCCTGATCTGCCACTTCGTTGATAATGTCTCGCATATCATATGGCTGTGTTGCGTTTTCAGGGAGGTATGTATCAAGCGCTGTTCGGAGTTCATCTGAAGATTCGTATGGCAGAAAATCCGGAGTCTCTTCACAGTTTTGTGGCATATAGCTTAAGAGTTTTTTAACATGGTTAATGGCCTCTATTTCATTTGCGCAGGCAAAATGGGTTACGCCGGATTTTGTTGCGTGGGTATTGGCTCCTCCCAGTTCTTCAGAAGTTACTTCTTCGTGGGTTACTGTTTTAACCACATTTGGCCCGGTTACAAACATGTAAGAAGTGTTCTCAACCATGAGGATAAAATCGGTGATGGCTGGAGAGTACACCGCACCACCGGCACATGGCCCCATGATGGCTGAAAGTTGTGGGATGACACCCGAAGCCTGCACATTGCGGTAAAAAATATCTGCATAGCCACCCAGAGATACAACTCCTTCCTGAATCCTGGCGCCACCGCTATCGTTTAAGCCAATCAATGGTGCCCCATTTTTCATGGCCATATCCATTAGTTTGCAGATTTTTTCAGCATGAGTTTCTGATAATGAACCGCCAAAAACGGTGAAATCTTGAGAGAAAACGTAGGTTAAGCGTCCGTTTACTGTACCATAGCCGGTAATTACACCATCACCCGAGTATTTTTCGCGTTCCATTCCAAAATCTGTACTGCGATGTGTAACCATCATGCCAATTTCTTCAAAGCTACCCTCGTCTAGTAAGAAGTGAATGCGTTCTCTTGCTGTAAGCTTGCCCTTCTTATGTTGATTATCAATTCGCGCTTGTCCACCACCTAATTTGGCTTGTTTGATTTTATCTTGCAATAAGGCTAATTTCTTTTCCATACAGATACTTTAGATTTTAAATTTAAAAATTACAGGCGGTATTACAAGTATCATTGTTTGTACAGCTACCATTCTTTCAGCATTAGTATCAGGAATTGAAAAACTGTTCCTTAAAAACACCTTGATTATAACTCAGTCCTTTGATGCAATATCTTATTCTTTTGGATAGTATTGGAGCTCTGGATGTGAGTAGAATACCCGCGTTATAGAGGCCTTTTGCCTAAAATAACATGATTTTTTACCTTAATATATACTGATAGTGATCCCTTGTTTAGAATATTTCTAGTTTATTTTTGTTATTAATATTATTGATAATCAGTTGTTTGAGCTATTTTCCTTGTCTAATTTTCACTTATATTGCATTTTTTTTACACCTTCATGCATTGAAAAACCAATTATGCGCTTATTTTTGTAATAGTAGATTAGAACGAGATTAGAAAAACACTATGTTTTTAAGAAAATACAGATATATAATCGTAGCCGCATTTATGGGCATCTTCATGGCGAAGATGTGTATATCGGGTGCGCCTGTATTTTTTACAACATTGGATAAGGATATTATGAATGCCGTAATCATGCAAATCGAGTTAGAGCATGAAGGCGGAAAAGACTCCGCCAAAGACACCGCAAAATTTACCGATTTTAAATTGGTAGAACTTCATCATCCAGTAATTTCTTACGAGTTTTCTTCTGGACATTTCTTTTTAAAGAGTAGCTTTATTGAGCATTTTAAGCGGTATGTTGATCCATATCACCCTACTGTTCCTACCCCTCCACCCAACTTTATTTAGTCTTTTTTTTGGTGTTTAACCCTTGTCGTCATTTTCATTAATATGCTGATGGGGCTGGTGTTTGCTGCGGGCAATTTTTGATGCTGCGCGGTAATCTTAAACATCACGATTTATTCGTTAAAATTTACTAGATAATTATATCGTTATGCAAAAGTTTAAGCCGTCCAGTTCAGGTACGGATGTGAAGAAATATTTCTTAAAAAAGAATCTTAAAAAAGATTTACCCTCAAGTATTGTAGTGTTTTTAGTGGCCTTGCCACTCTGTTTAGGTATCGCACTGGCCTCTGGTGCGCCTTTATTTGCCGGTTTAATTACCGGTATTGTAGGTGGGCTTGTGGTATCATCTGTAAGTGGTTCGCAGTTGAGCGTTAGTGGTCCTGCAGCAGGGCTTACCGTAATTGTTTTAGGCGCTATTACCTCTTTAGGAAGCTATCCGGTTTTCTTGCTTGCGGTAGTACTTGCCGGGGTTTTTCAGGTGATTCTTGGCCTAATTAAAGCAGGAACAATTGGGAATTATTTTCCATCCAGCGTTATTGAAGGAATGCTTGCTGCAATTGGTTTGATTTTGATTTTAAAACAACTTCCGCATGCTTTAGGTGTGGATTCCAACTTTAGCGGTGATGAGGGCTTTTTTCAGCAAGATCATGAAAATACGTTTTCAGCCATTACTGCTGCACTTGGTCATTTTAGTTTGGCTGCAGTAGTTATCAGTGTATTGTCAATCGCTATTTTAATTATCTGGCCAAAATTTAAAAAGTTAAGCATCGTTCCTGCTCCATTACTGGTTGTCGTATTGGGCGTGGTTGCAACATTACTCTTTGCCGGAACTTCACATGCTTTAAGGGCAGATCAAATTGTAAAAATTCCTGTTGTGAATGGCTTTTCTGAATTTCTTGGCCTTTTTACTACGCCTGATTTTTCTGCATTGGCCAATAAGGATGTTTATATTGTTGCTGCAACCATTGCTGTAGTTGCCAGTTTAGAAACGTTATTGAGTATCGAAGCCGTTGATAAGATTGATCCTATTAAACGTGTTTCTCCAACTAACAGAGAATTGGTTGCTCAGGGCTTGGGTAACATGACCAGCGGTATGCTAGGTGGATTACCCCTTACAGCAGTTATCGTAAGGAGTTCTGCGAACGTAAATGCAGGTGGTAGAACCAAAATGTCGGCTATTTTTCACGGCACGTGGTTATTGTTATCGCTTTTGTTCATTCCACAGGTAATTAATATGATCCCACTTTCTTGTTTGGCAGCTATCCTTTTAATGACAGGATATAAGTTAACCAGAATCAGTTTGTTCAAGCACATGTACCACAAAGGTTGGGATCAGTTTGTGCCATTTGTTGTAACCGTATTAGCAGTGCTATTTACCGATTTACTTAAAGGTGTAGCTGTAGGTATGCTGGTATCGGTATTTTACTTATTGCGTACCAATATGCGGAATCCGTTTTTCTATCGCATTACCAATGAGGGCGATAAAAAGCACATCAGAATCAAACTGGCAGAAGAAGTATCCTTTTTAAACAAAGCAGCGATACAGGTAGTTTTAACGAATATACCAAACGAAACCAATGTAATTATTGATGGTACAAACTCCAGGTATATCGATCCGGATGTTTTGGAAACCCTTAACAATTACAAACATAATGCCTATACAAAAGGTATCATTGTAACATTTGAAAACATTAAAAAACATTATACGGTTCCGAAGCTAACCAATAAAATTGTAGAAGAAATTAACAGTTAATATTATGTGCGCAAAAACTATAGAAACAAAAGATATTACGTATTCAGGCTTATTAGAAGGTAATAAAGATTGGGTTAAAGATATGATCCAGACAGATCCGGATTTTTTTGATAAACTTTCTGCGGGTCAGGCTCCACCAGTATTGTGGATTGGTTGTTCTGATAGCCGCGTTCCAGCGAATCAGATCACCAATACTAAGCCGGGAGATATCTTTGTACACCGTAACATTGCCAATGTTGTGGTGCATACTGATATGAATTTACTTTCGGTTTTGGATTATTCAATTAATGTATTGAAAGTAAAACATGTAATTGTTTGCGGCCATTACGGTTGTGGAGGTGTAAAAGCAGCCTTGGGTAATAAGCAAGTTGGAATTATTGATAACTGGTTGAGAAATATCCGTGATGTATATCGTGTTCACGAAAGTGAGTTGAGCAGCATTACTGATGAAAACCAAAAGTTTGACCGCTTAGTAGAGCTTAATGCCATTGAGGGGGCTGCGAATGTAACCAATACCTCTATTGTACAAAATGCCTGGGCTAATGGTCAGGAGCTTTCTGTACATGCATGGGTGTACAGTTTGAAAACAGGTTTAATTAAAGATTTAGAGGTAACCTGTGCGGGCATTGACGGCGTTCCGCCGGCTTTTAAAGTGAGTTTATAACATCTTTTAAGATGTTGTTTTTTTAGTTGTTAGGAAAGCCCCAACGGATGTTGGGGTTTTTATTTTTTCTCGGTATTGGGCATATTTCCGGCTTCTCCCGGATTGCCTTTTTCGGCATCTGCACGAGCTTCTTCTGATCCGAAATCGCCAAATCCAAAATCTCTGGATATTCCATTGGCATCTGATTTTACAACGTTTTCCTGTTCTTTATCGTTACTGCGATGCCTTGGAACCTGGTTGGAGGGTAGGTTAGAGGTCTCTGCATTTTGGGTTGCTTTTTCATCAGCAAGGTTTTTATTTTCTTCCTTTTTCATCTTTTTTCTAAATTGGTTACATCAATAGAACATTGTAAAATGGGTTTGGTTTGCACAAACTGATGTTAACGAGCCCGGTGAATGGCACATGAGTTTTTTGCTTTAAAAAAAAAGCATCTTCGGTTGCCCAAAGATGCTTTTTAATGTGTTAAAGCACTGATTTCAAATGATCCAATGCCTAGTGAATCAATATCCTAATCTTCTGCTAAGAATGGATAACGGTAATCTGTTGGTGATTCGAAAACCTCTTTGATGGTTCTAGGAGAAACCCAACGTAACAAGTTGATCATTGAACCAGCTTTATCGTTAGTACCTGAACCTCTGGCTCCACCAAATGGCTGTTGGCCAACTACTGCCCCTGTACATTTATCGTTGATGTAAAAATTACCTGCTGAATTGCGTAAAGCATGGCTTGCTTTCTCAATCGCATACCTGTCCTGGGCGATTAATGCACCGGTTAAAGCGTATGGAGAAGTGGTGTCGATGATGGTTAAAATCTGATCAAAATCCTTATCAGCATAAACATAAACGGTTAATACCGGACCAAACAGCTCTTCGCACATGGTCGTATATTTAGGGTCATCAACCACTAATACTGTTGGTTCTATGAAATATCCTTTACTTTTATCGTAGTTACCACCAGCTATGATTTCTACACCTTTATCTTTTTTAGCCTGATCGATATATTTCGCCAGCTTATCAAACGAACGCTCGTCAATTACGGCATTGATAAAGTTGCTGAAATCTTCTGTTCCACCCATTTTGAAGGTAGCGATATCGCGCAACATTGATTTTTTAATTTCTGGCCACAGGCTTTCAGGAATGTAAACACGGCTGGCAGCAGAACATTTTTGACCCTGGTACTCAAATGCACCACGCACAATTGCGGTGTTAGCAATATCAACCTGAGCAGATGGGTGTACCAGGATAAAATCTTTACCTCCGGTTTCGCCTACAATACGTGGATAAGATTTGTATTTGTGGATATTGGTTCCTATGGTTTTCCAGATTTCCTGGAATACTTTAGTAGAACCTGTAAAGTGGATACCCGCAAAATCCGGGTGATTAAAAATTACATCTCCAGTTTCTGGTCCGTCTGCATAAACCAAATTAATTACACCATCAGGTACACCAGCTTCCCGGAAAATCTCCATTAAAAGGTTGGCAGCATATACTTGCGTATCAGCAGGTTTCCATACTACTACATTACCCATCATGGCTGCAGATGCAGGCAGGTTAGCGGCAATTGCAGTGAAGTTGAATGGCGTAAGCGCGAAAACAAAACCTTCTAAAGGACGTTGTTCTACACGGTTCCAACTTCCACGAGGTGAAACAGGTGGTTGTTGCTTATAAATATCGGCCATGTAACTTACATTAAAACGCAAGAAGTCGATTAATTCACATGCGGCATCTATTTCTGCCTGGTAAGCATTTTTGCTCTGCCCCAGCATGGTAGCAGCATTTAATTTATAACGGTATTTTCCGGCAATTAAGTCGGCAGCTTTTAAGAAAATTGCAGCACGGTGTTCCCAGGCCAGGTTTTCCCAATCTTCTTTAGCGGCTAATGCAGCATCGATGGCTTGCTTGATATGGGTTTTATCGCCAATACTGTATTGTGCTAATATATGTTGATGATCGTGAGGAGGTACTACTTTACCTTTTTTGGTGGTATGAACCTGTTTGCCGCCAATGTACATCGCAATGTCTTGTTGGTGCGAACGGGCCTCAGCCAATGCTTCTTTTAATAAAGCACGTTCTTTACTGCCTGGGCCATAATTTAAAATAGGTTCGTTTACCGGAACAGGTACGTTAAAAAATCCTTTAAGCATAGTGTTATTTTTTATGATTTGTGCAAAGATAAGGCTTTTTGAGCTAGGCAAATCTATTCTTCTGTAAAGAAAATCGGGCAAACGTTTGATTATGTTTGAAGATGCTTCTAGCTAAATAGTTTTTGCTTCATGATGTCCATAAAATCCTTTCTGTAGTGTCGACGATTAAGGTTTCTGCAGTAATACCTTTAAGAATAATTCGATTTCCATCAATGGAAGTAATTTTATCTACAGCAACAATAAACGATTTTTGCACGCGGATAAAATGGCTTTTTGGTAAGCGCTACCCTACATCTTTCGTTGTAATCAGGGCAAGTGTTCTGGTGCCGCGGTGATGAAAGGCTACATAGTTTTTCATGCCCTCCATAAAGTCGATTTCATCAATGTTGATTTGCAACATCTTCCCTTTGGCTTCTGTTTTCACCAGGAAATAATCGTCTGCTGAAGGTTGGGTTGGTGTATTGATTTGGTTGATTTGAATGAGTTGCTGAGCTTTAGAAATGGCCTGCAAAAACCGGGGTAAGGCAATCGGTTTTACCAGGTAATCTATTACGTTTAAGTCAAATCCAGTTGCTGCAAAGTCTTTATATGCCGTGGTGAGGACGAAATTCAAATTTCGGTTATTGACCGTATGAATAAGGTCAATGCCAGACATTTCAGGCATATAGATGTCTAAGAAAACGAGGTTTACATGGTTATCATTCAGATACATAAAGGCCTTTACCGGGTCAGTAAATATGGCTAGTGTTTTCAGGTTCGAAATATGCCTGACATAGTGTTGTATAATGGCTATTGAATGTTCTTCGTCGTCTACTATAATGCAAGTAATCATACGGCAGAGGTTTGACATTGCAATCCGACTTACTCCGATACCATAAGAATTTTCCTTTGCTATTTAGGTTACAACTTCGTCAGTTCTACCTCATTATCCAGAATTATCTATCGCTTCTTTCTTCCATATTTAAATCGGTATCGAACGGACTTTTAGTAAAAGGATAGATGGATTGCTTAACAAACCCTTTAGGATAAGATCCTTCGTGAACACCTGTGCCAGCTGGCCACTCACTACCGGGAAGGTGATAAGTGCCAAAAATCATATCAATAAAAGGAAATATAGACGCGAAATTATGTCCGTAATACTTCGGGTCTTCACAATGGTGCCAGTGATGGTATTGAGGGGTTGTGAAAATGTATTTGATGGGACCGAAATTGATTCTGGTGTTTGCGTGAATTAATACGGCATGAATAGCAATAAAAATAATGTAAACATTGAATACTGTTGATGAAAAACCTAAAACATAAAGTGGGATAAAGGTCATTGCCCGGGTAAAAAAGATATCTATAAAATGCGTGCGGCTTCCTGCAAGCCAATCCATATTTTGTGTGGAATGGTGTATAGAATGAAAACGCCATAGCGAAACACGGCTATGAAAAATACGATGTGCCCAGTATTGAAATAAATCGGTGCTGAAGAAGGCCAGAAATAGCGCAACTAAAAATGGTAAGCCCTGGACCCAGGTATGAAGTTTATCTAATCCCATCCAGCCAAAGAATAAAATAGCAGGTTTCTGCGTAATGATTCCAAAAAACTGGATAAATAAATGGCTGACAACGAAGTAGGTTAAATCTGTTCGCCATTCTGAATGGAATTTAGTTTGTTCTTTGTTTTTAGGGAAAAATAATTCGAGGGGAACAAAAATAGCAACCATTAACAGAAGGTCTAAAATCATCCAATCTAAGCCAAAATGCCAGTTCGATTTAGCCACATCTCTGCCTTCAACACTCATGGCACCCAATATCACAGCTAAAGCCGCAAGCAGAAATCCGGGGTAAGCCCATTTTACTTTTTTACTCAAAAGAAGGCTTAAAGCAGAAAAGAAGAAGGATGCAATTACACCACCAAGCATCATTACTTCCATGCTTTCTTTTGTATAAATTTCCCTGAATTCTGGTGTAGTTAATTTTTCGGGATAATGAAAACATAGGATTCCCAATAAGACTAAAACAGCTAAAAAAATAGAAATGTAGCCACTAATTTGGCCCTGGCCGACTACTAAGCGTTTGTTCTGAGACATTAAAATGATAGGTTGATCAGCAACAATAATAAGAAAATTCATTTGTTTATTCCCAATTTGCTGGTTATAGGCTATGTCGGAAAAATTAGAATAGTGTAACTGATTTCCATAAAACTATTCCTTGTACAAATCAGTCAAACCTTTTTTACATCCTGGGGTTGCTTTTAAAGGGGCATTCATCACTATGCCATTCTTTTTTAAATAATCTGTACTTTTGAAACACTCAGTATGCTATTAAATTACTTACGGCTTTTACTCCTTCCTTTCTCCTTAATTTACGGAATGGCAATCATTCTTCGTAAAAAGCTTTACGATTGGGGGCTTATGCACTCAGTTAAATTCGATTTACCTGTAATTTGTATCGGAAATCTCGCCGTAGGCGGATCTGGAAAAACACCAACTACCGAATATTTGGTTCGGTTGTTAAAAGAATATAAAGTAGCTATCCTGAGCAGGGGCTACGGTCGGAAAACTAAAGGTTTTATAGTGGCAGATGCTACCGCTACTGCTGATACGATTGGGGATGAACCTTTGCAATATTATCAGAAATTCAGTCAGGTAACCGTTGCTGTTTGTGAAGATCGGGTAAAAGGGATCAATAAATTAAAAGAAAACCATGAGGTTGTTATTTTGGATGATGCTTTTCAACATCGCGCTGTACGGGCAGGCTTGAACATTTTACTTTTTGAATTCAGAAAGTTAGGTACTTTACAGTTTTTACTTCCTGCGGGTAATTTGAGAGATGTTTTTTCTTCGCGTAAAAGAGCTGACGTTTTACTGGTTACTAAATCTCCGGTACCCTTGTTGCATGTAGCTCAACAGGCTTCAATAAATGAACTGCAACCCAATCAAAACCAACCCGTTTTGCATTCCTATTTAAAATACGGTCAGCTTCAGCACCTGATGCAGAAGGATAGCCGTTCGCTGGAAACAATTACAGATTATCAGATTTTCCTGCTTACTGGAATTGCCAATCCATCCCCCCTGATTGAAGAGTTAGGTAAGTATACAAAAGATATTAAACACGAGGAATTTCCTGATCACCACGCTTTTACTACAGATGATATTAAAAAATTTAAGGCCGCTTTTGAAGGGGAAGATCGAAAAGAAAAAATCATCATCACAACAGAAAAGGATAGCCAGCGTTTAAGAGCTACTAGATTTGAGGATTTACTGGTAAATTTACCGATATATTATTTACCCATCGAGGTTGAATTATTTGAGGAAGATAAGATTACCTTTGATGAACTTATTTTGAACTATGTTAAGAGCAATAGAAGAAACCGTTGAATATATAAAACGTAAAACTGAAAATTTCAAGCCTGAAATCGGCATTATTTTAGGTACTGGTTTAGGTGGTTTAGTAAAGGAAATTGAAGTTGAACACCAGCTCATGTACTCTAATATTCCAAACTTTCCAATTTCTACATTAGAATTTCACAGCGGAAAGTTAATTTTTGGAACACTTAACGGAAAGAAAATTATTGCTATGCAAGGCCGTTTACATTATTACGAAGGCTATACCATGCAGCAAATTACCTTTCCGGTGAGGGTAATGAAGGGTTTAGGTATTGAGAATCTCATTGTTTCTAATGCGGCCGGATCACTTAATCCCGATTTTAAGAAAGGTGATCTGATGATTATCGAAGATCACATCAACCTTCAGCCAGATAATCCATTACGCGGAATTATAGAAAGTTCGTTAGGCCCCCGTTTTCCCGATATGAGCGAACCTTACAAACGCTCAATCATTGCAAAAGCGATGGATATAGCTAAAACAGTAGACGTAAAATGCCATAAGGGTGTTTATGTTGCGGTTTCCGGGCCAAACTTAGAAACTAAAGCAGAATATAAATACTTGCGATTAATAGGCGCTGATGCCGTTGGGATGAGTACTGTTCCGGAGGTAATTGTTGCCAATCATGCTGGTTTGCCTGTTTTTGCCATTTCCGTTTTAACAGATGAAGGCTTTCCAGAAGATTTACAGCCTTTTAATCTGGATGAAATATTAGAAGCTGCAGCTAAGGCAGAACCTAAAATGACAGAAATTTTAACGCGTTTAATCGCTGAGCTTTAAGATGAAGAAAATTCTTTATATCTTTTTTTTGCTATCGATCGGTTCGGGGATCAATCGTGCTTTTGCGCAAGATTTGAAAACTGATGTAGGGGCCAATAAAGAAATGGATTCGGTGCGTAAAAAACTAGATGCAGGGAAAGACTCTGTTGTTTTTACGGCAAAATACATTAAATACACCAAGTTATCTTTGAGCAAAGACAGCATCATACTGTTGCCCTTGGATACTTCTACTGTGAATATTCAAAACTATAGTCCACTGCTTCAACCACAACATCCAACGATTAGTAATGGAAACATGGGACTATCTGCACGTCCGTTATTATATGAACCCAGTAGAAGGATTGGTTACGATGAAGGATTTCATTCGCTGGATTATTATGCGTTAACACCTGAAGATATTATTTTTTATCAGGCTAGAACACCTTTTACAAGTTTATACTTTGTAAGTGCAGGGCAGAAGGAGCAGATTTTTAGAGCCATACATACCCAGAATATCAAAAAAAACTGGAATGTTGGGGTAAATTTTAACCGGGCAGATTCTAAAGGTTTTTACAGCAGACAGCGGGGAGATAACTTAAACGTAGCGCTCTTCTCCTGGTATCAGTCACCTAATAAACGCTACAACATGTGGGCTTCGGCCATATTCAATACCATGCGCGCTTACGAGAACGGCGGAGTAGTGGAAGCAAATATCTTTAGTGATACCTATACCAAAATTGCAAGGGACGCTGAAGCCGTTAAGCTCTCCAGCAGCAGAAATCTCTACCGGAAAAATATACTCTTCTTAAAACAGAGTTACTATGTAGGCAGGATAGACAGCTCTTCTAAAGCTTCGTCGGTTTTGCCTACCAATAAGGTCACTTATACGGTTCAGTTAGACAATAACAGTTACGATTTTTATAAAAATGAGGCTGATCCTTACAATGTATTGCCCCAGGGATTTGCAGATCCCAATTTTACCAACGATTCTACCCATGTTCAACATTTAAAAAACGAGTTCATCTACAGTTTCTTTCTAAGGGCCAAAAATTCTACCGTAATTAAGAATGAACTGAAAATTGATGCCGGAATACGTCACGACCACTACAATCAGCGGTTTATGGGAATCAAATCTGACGGGACTAACTATCTTACTACAGATTATTCTTACCAAAATATAACTGTTTTGGGTGCTGCGGGATATCGTTTTAATAGCAATATTGATTTTAATTTAGATGTTCAACAGATTTTGCAGGGTGAAAATGGTGGCGATTACCTTTATGAAGCCAAGAGCAGGGTACTTTTAGGTGATAAGATTGGACGATTGGAACTGGGTGCTTATGCACAAAACCAGAGTCCATCGGCGCTGTTTCAGACTTACAGAGGCAATCACTACCAATGGATCAGTAACGATTTTAAGAATGTTAAGATTGCCAATCTTTCTTTCAATTATATCAACGATAAGTATGGATTCACAGCTGGCGCGAAATATTACCTAACCAGCAACTACCTTTATTTTACGCATGATGACTCTAACGGAAGCAACGCCATTTTGCCAAAACAAGAAACTGCTGATATCAGCCTGATCAGGATAGATGTAGCCAAGAAGTGGAGCTTTGGCAAGTTTATGATGGAGAATTACGTTGCTTATCAGAAAACGGATAAAAATGCTATTCTGAGGACACCAGAATTCTATACGTATAACAGTATTTATTTCAGGAATACGTTTTTCAAGGTACTTAAAGCTGATATTGGGGTAGATATCCGGTATAATTCGGAATATGCTAATTACCTTTATTCTCCTGCAACAGCACAGTTTTACATTGATGAGAAAAATCCCGTAACTTTTCAATCCAAACCCATTGCCGATGTGTTTTTGAAAGCCAATTTAAAAAGGGCAAATCTATTCGTAAAATATGATTTTGTAAATCAGGGGCTATTTCAGAAAGGATATTATACCGTTAACCGATATCCTATGCAGGATGCCTTACTCAAATTTGGTGTCTATTGGAACTTTTACGATTAAAAATAAGAAGGCCTGTTGAAGTAAATCAACAGGCCTTCTTTTTAACTTTGTTATCTCTAGAATGAATAACCAACTGAGAATCCTAACACACGATTAGTTAACTTGTTGTCATTTACTCTGTTATCTTTTGGAGTAAGATTAGTTAAGCCTAAACCATAGTTAGCACCCACAACAAAGCCAGAGTTTAATCTGTAAGCTAAACCGAAGTTGGCACCAAAGTCAGTACTTCCAAAATCTTTATCGCTCGAACTTCCGAAATCCAGGTCAGTTTCTGATGAAGTTGATCCGGCAGCATTACCACCTGTAACGGTCGTTTCAACCTTGTTTTTGCCGGAAATGTTAAAACCTACATAAGGACCAGCACTGATTTGAATAGCACCAGCATCACCTGTTGGGATACGGAACACGGCATTAATCGGAACTTCAATAGCCATTAAGTTTGTTTTACCTGAAATGGTAGTGGTTGTATTACCTACAGTAGAGGTAGATTCTACTTTAGCTCCTTTATTTTGCAGGGAAATACCTGGTTGAATGAAGAAGTTATTGCCCACTCCGAAATCTCCAAAAGCAGTAACATTAAAGCCAACATTATCTTTCATATTGTCGTTAAATGCATCGTTGTTACTCATGTGAAATCTCGATAAGTTAACACCAGCTTTTAAACCGAATCTGGCATCGTTTCCACTCATAGTAGTTTGTGCAAATGCACCTGTAGTAAGTAAAAGTGCTGTAGCACCAAATAGTAACTTTTTCATAATATTTTTCTTTAGGTAAAGAATCTTGTTGTTAAAAAATCAGGGATGAACCTGTTGTTAATTACTGTCCTATTTCCAAAAGCTGTGCCAAAGTATTATTTGTGTTACATCTTGAGTTTGTAACCTGTTGGTTTACAGTGCTTTTTTTTGCCTTATAAAAGCTTTGCATACAAGTTTGCCAAGAGCAGTTTTATACTGTTTTATTGTATAGATAAAAGGAATCTTGCCTGCATAGGCAAAAAATATCTGAAGTTAGCAGATATGCCAGAAGTTAAAATTTATGTTTTTTGAGGCTTTTTCTTTGCAGCGGGGAAAAGTACATTATTCAGGATTAACCTGTATCCGGGAGAATTAGGATGAAGGTTTAGGTCGGTAGGTGGGTCGCCAACAGCATGTTGATAGTCTTCTGGGTCATGGCCGCCATAAAAGGTAAATTGTCCTTTGCCAATTTCCCCATGCAGGTACCTAACCTCTGCAGCACCTTTATTTTCGCCTAAAACTGTAACACTGGGTTTTACCAGGCTTTTTCTAAAGGCAGTAGTTTGCCCCATGAAACCTTTGATCACTTTATCATGATTTTGAGTAAGCATGGTAGGAACAAGATCCCATTTAGCCGAAAAGTCAAACAGACTAAAAAAATCATTGCTTTGGTTCAAAGCCCTGTTTTGTGTAACATCAATGTCAGAAAATTCGTAATTCATTGGATTATTATCCAGCCTGAAATTCTGGAAAGCCAAAGCTTTGTTAAAATCTAACTTAGCCTGCGCATTCGGATCGGCCGGATCGCCGTCGAACATCTGTGCGCAAATATCTGTCCCTTCTGCCGCCAGGGCAATATCGAAACTATCTGTTCCGGAACACATGGCGAAAAGGAAGCCCCCACCAGCACAGTATTCTTTAATTTGTTTAGCAACAGCAAGTTTCATTTCTGAAACTTTTTTAAAGCCAAGGCGTTTTGCAAGAGTTTCCTGGTTTTTAACATCCTCCTGGTACCAGCTGGCATACCTGAAAGATGACCAAAAACGACCAAACTGTCCTGTAAAGTCTTCATGATGAAGGTGCAGCCAATCGTATTTGCTTAATTTATCCTGAATAATATCATCATCATAAATTACATCATATGGAATTTCGGCATAGGTTAATACGAGCGTTACAGCGTCGTCCCAGGGAAGCTTACTTTTTGGAGAATATACGGCAATTTTAGGTGTTTTTTCCAATTTTACCATTTCCATATTTACAGATGGATCACTGATTTCATTTAACAGGTTCACTACCTTTCCATCAGCCATCACCTCGTAGGAAACACCCCTGATTTTTAACTCGTCCTCCACTGTCTTGTTGTACTTGATCAGGAAACTACCGCCACGATAGTTTAATAACCAATCTACTTCAACCTGCTTACTGATAGTCCAGTAGGCTATACCATATGCTTTTAAATGATTTTTTTGCTCTTCATCCATATAGATTAATAGAGAAGAGGCCCTGAGTCCCAGTGAGCACAGGATACAGCATATAAGAATATAATATTGCTTTATCAAAATGGCAGATGCTTAAAACACTAAAATACCGCATTTAAACTACTTAGAAAAATTTATTGATGTTATAAGTTACACAATTTTGTTATTTTTGCCCTCTACTTTGAAAACGCAATGTTTTTTAAGGTTGATTAAAAACTATAATTAGTAACGTATTGATATGAGTAAAGCGATAATAAAAACTGAAAAAGGTGATATGACCGTAGAATTCTACGATAATGATGCACCGAAAGCTGTTGAAAACTTTAAAAAACTGGCTAAAGAAGGCTTTTATGATGGAGTTACCTTTCACCGGGTAATCCCTAACTTCGTAGTTCAGGGTGGTTGTCCGAATTCAAAAGACCCTGCAAAAGCACACCTGGCAGGTACTAGTGGTCCGGGATATAAAATAGATTGTGAGTTAGATGGTGATAACCAATATCACGATCGTGGTGTATTATCAATGGCACATGCAGGCCGTAATACTGGTGGATCACAATTTTTCATCTGCCACAGCAGAACCAATACAGCACATTTAGATCGTAACCATACTTGTTTCGGTAAGGTTGTTGAAAATGTTGATTTGGTTGATGATATCCGTCAGGGCGACAAAATATTAAATATTGAGGTTTTAGAAGACTAAGAACTGGATTGAAGCTGGGGATTGATGTAATATCGAATCTTCACTTCATTCTCAAAATAATAAATTATGAACTTAAGAGGAATTGTTGCCGTTTCAGGCAGACCAGGTTTATTCAAGCTGGTAGGTCAGAATAAAGTTGGTTATATTTTAGAGAGCCTTGATGAGGCTAAAAATAAAATTGTAGCCAATATGACCAATACTAAATTGGCATCACTGGAAGACATTACAGTTTACGGTGAAGACGAAGAGATTAAACTGGTAGATATTTTTAATAAGATCTCGGCAAAAGGAAGTACTCCAGATGTAAAAGCTGATGGTACAACTTTGCGTTCATTTTTTCATGAAGTAGCACCTAATCACGATGTTGAGAAGGTGTATGCTTCGGATATGAAGAAGATCATTTCTTGGTATAACCTGCTTAAAGATCTGCCATTGTTTACAGAGGAAGCTCCGGCAGCACCAGCCACCGAGGCAGAAGCCAAACTTGCGGAAGAAAAAGTAGAGAAAAAACCGAAAGCAGCTGCTAAACCAGCAAACGCAAAGGCAACTACCAAAACATCTGCTCCTGCTAAAAAAGCAAACATGACAAGCAAGAAAGGCGTTTAAGTTTTCTTGATTAAGATAAAAACGCATCAGGTTTTACCGGATGCGTTTTTTTATGCTAAAAAAAGTACCAAAGTACCGCGATGATAACGAGCGAGATTATAATGCTGATCCATAGCGCTTTATCGTTTCCGCTTTGATTGCTTTTATAGCGGTATGTCCGCTTATATTTATCTAATAACATAATCTTTTATTTTAATGATGATAAATGATACCAAAATCCATATCTGTTAGGCATGATGGTATGGTTCCCCTTTTAAAATGCTAAATCCACGGTATAACTGCTCTACAAAAAATAACCTGATCATCTGGTGGGAAAAGGTCATATCAGATAAAGAAATTAAGCCATTTGCCCTTTTATATATGGATTCGTCAAAACCATATGGGCCTCCAATAATAAAAATCAAATGCTGAACACTCCCCACCATCTGTTTATTCAAGTATTCAGAAAATCCTACCGATGTATACTTTTTTCCTTTTTCATCCAGTAAAATTACAACATCACTGTTATTGATTTGTTTGTGCAATAACTCTCCCTCTTTTGATTTTTGCTGGGCTTCGCTTAAATTTTTAACATTCTTCACATCCGGAATGGCTAAAAAAGTAAAGTTAATGTAGTGCTTTAAGCGATTGATATACTTATCTATGCCTTCAATTAAATATTTGTCTTCTGTTTTGCCGATGGCGATAAGCGTGATCTTCATCTATTATTTTCCCTATCTTAGCTTTTTTGAGATCCAAACTTAGAGAATAGTTTGTTAAAAAAACAATTTAATCGATACCCCAAGGAATAACCTTTGCGATATGTTAATGACATCAGAACAGATTTTAGCTAAATACAGTGAAAAAATAAGTGAAATTGAAAATCATATTTCGGGGCTAAAAAAGTTAATAGATAAGCTCTCTTACTATAGAGTTGGCCTGTTTTTGCTCGAGATTTTTTTATTCGTGTTATTGCTGCGCTCTGAAAATGATGGCTGGCGGGCACTGATCCAGATTGCTTTAGTTTTACCGGTTATTGCCTTTGCCATTATTGTACGTAAACAAAGTCAGCTGGATACTGCAGTGGCGTACCAAAAAGAATTGCTTTGGGTTTATCAGAATGAGTCTAATGTGATCCGGGGCCATGCAAATGGTTACGATCATGGAGCAAAATACGAATCTGAGTTGCATCCTTATACATCGGACCTGGATATCTTCGGTTCGTCATCCCTTTTTGCCTTGGTTAACAGGTGCAGTACTAAAAGTGGAAATGAGGTATTGGCAATGCAACTTGCGCACAACAACCCAGTTAACACCATTCGGGAAAGGCAGCTTGCAATACAAGAAGTGGCGGCTAAAATTGATGATACTTTTAGTTTCAGGGCAAATCTTCATGGTCATGATGTAAACCAGATCGAACTAATTAAAACACAGCTTACCAGTCAGCTGGGGCAAAAGCTAGAATTTGTCCGACCTGTATTTTTAAGGTTCTATGTGAGGTTGGTACCATTCCTTACCCTGGGTTTAATTTTAGGTGGTATCCTCATCAGCGGTGCTTTCTGGAATATTCTTGTCTTATTTTTGGTCATCCATATGGGCTGGAATGTTTTATTGAACGCGAAGATCAATCAGGTGTTTTATGGTTTTGGAGGTGGCTCAAATCTTTTGAATGGTTATGCAGAGGCTATCCGCTGGACAGAGAAAATAGATTGGAAGAGTGCCTACATTTTACGCTTATTTGATTCCAAAATTCCGGTTAGTAAAGAAATAAAGGCCCTGTCTAAAATTATTCAGAATTTTGATGCCCGCTTAAACCTGATTGTAGGCGGAATCTTAAATGCCTTATTTCTTTGGGATTTGAGGTGTTGCATCAGTCTGGCTAAATGGCATCAATCATGCAGTAAAGATGTAGTTTCAGCCCTTAATCATCTGGGCGATTTTGAAGAACTCATTTCCATTGCCACTTTGGCCTACAACCAGCCAGATTGGGTTTTTCCTGAACTTGCCGAAACTTTTGAATTGAAAACCGCAGATTTAGGACATCCTTTAATTAAACTTCAGGAACGTGTGAGTAATGACTTTGCCTTTGAAACCAAGCCAACTGTGGATGTAGTAACCGGTTCAAACATGGCAGGCAAAAGTACATTTTTAAGAACGGTAGGCATTAACCTGGTGATGGCTTACGCGGGAGCTCCGGTTTGTGCGAGTCAAATGTCTACCGCTGTTTTTGCTTTAAATACTTATATGCGGATTAAAGATTCTTTGAACGAGAGTACTTCAACCTTTAAGGCAGAACTTAATCGCTTGAAGATGATTTTAGATCATGTTGTTAAAGATAAAAGCACCCTGGTATTAATTGATGAAATGCTGCGTGGAACGAACAGCAGGGATAAGTATCTTGGATCGAAGGTATTTGTAGAGAAACTTATTGCAGAAAAAACACCTGCATTGTTTGCTACACATGATTTGCAATTGGCTGATTTAAAAGAAAAACATCCGGATACGTTAAGGAATTTCCATTTCGATATTCAATTAATTGATGGAGAAATGAAGTTTGACTACAAGCTTAAACAAGGGCCTTGCTCTACCTTTAATGCAGGGATCTTGTTAAAGCAGATTGGCCTTTCTTTGGATTAAGCTATGTGGGATGCTTGTCGCGATATTTTCTAGGTGAAATTCCCATAATCTTTGCAAACAATCTGCTAAAATAATAGGGATCGCTGATTC
The DNA here is from genome assembly GCF_965279535.1 of Pedobacter sp. Taxonomy (NCBI): domain Bacteria; kingdom Pseudomonadati; phylum Bacteroidota; class Sphingobacteriia; order Sphingobacteriales; family Sphingobacteriaceae; genus Pedobacter; species Pedobacter sp. Next base: position 2,170,428 of record NZ_OZ257244.1, on the reverse strand, counting down.
CAATTTTTAATGCAATTTCATTGATCCTTAAATTGGTAAAGAGCAGATATTGAGTAGTTTCCTGAATTTTGAGTTGATTGAGGTAATCGATGGGAGAACTTCCGGTTTTCTTTTTAAACAGGGCAGAAAAATAAGATGGTGATAAATATATGGCCTGGGCTATTTCTTTCAGGTCGAGGGCTTTCTCAATATTATTGCGCATAAAATCTATCGCCTCTTCTATTTTATCTTTTCCAGGTTTGTCATTTTCTTCCAGTTGTTTATCAGAATAAACGAACTCCGCCAGATACTGATGAAAGCATAGGTTGGAGTAAATCATATTTTCCCTGCTAAATCCCCTTTCCAGGCGATTATAAACCCTATCAAATATTACTTTCTTCTCCTCTCCAAAACCTGTAAATGTTTTATAATGCTGTAATTGTTGTACTAAAGCATCAGCTCCCGGTCCAGCAAAATGAATCCAATAAATAGTCCATGGTAACTCATTATCCGCATAATAGAGGTGAGCTACTTTTGCCGGGATGATTATAAAATTGCCTGCTTCAATCTGAAATACATTTTCCTTCAATTCTACAGTTCCTTTTCCCTCAAAGCAATAGATTAATATATTTTGATCTGCACCATTGATCCTTTTGCAATAATGATTCAATGCCTTTGAATAATAGCCGATATCTGTAATGTATAGGTTTCGTATGATATCATTTTTCATACATAATCTGGTTAATACACTCTTGGGGATAATAATTGCTTTTTGATATTCAAAACCATCTTTTTTTTTAACGAATTGCTTGTTCATACTGCTGTATCAAATGGTAATATGCGGATATAATTTAAGTAATATAATCCATCTTTTAGGCAAATTAATACATTTTTATGACTGTCATTTTTCATGATATTTGATTTAAGGGAATAAAACAAAAATAATTACTAACCAAATATGCTTACCCTAACCACTTTAAACTGCCAGCTAAAGCTGCGGTGTGTTATCGTATTTGCATAGTGCAACATTAATTCGAAACCAATAAATGTTATTAAAAAGGAAAATACTATTTGCATCAGGTTTTACTTTGGTGGCATTCGTTTTAATCGCTTTTTCTCTTTTCTCTCCGGAAAAACCAGTAGATTTTAATACTCAGGTAAAACCTATTTTAAACAAAAAATGCATTTCTTGCCATGGTGGAGTAAAACAGCAGGGAGGATTTAGTGTGTTGTTCAGGGAAGAAGCCTTGGCCAATACCAAGAGCGGTAAGCCTGCCATTCTTCCCGGCGATCCGGAGCAGAGCGAATTTATTAAACGTTTAAAATCTAATGATCCGGAAGAACGCATGCCCTATAAACATCCGGCGCTTAATAACGAAGAAATAGACCTGCTTAGTAAATGGATTAAACAGGGGGCAAAATGGGGGAATCACTGGGCTTATGTTAGTGTGAAACCCACTCCAGTGCCCGATATTGAAAATGATTGGACAAGAAACAACCTGGACAAGTTTATTTTGGCGAAATTGGAAGAAAACCAGTTAGAGCCATCTGCTGCAGCTGATCGGGCTACTTTGCTGAGGAGACTGAGTTTGGATCTTATCGGTACTTATCCATCGGCCAAACTGGCTAAATTTTATTTAACCAGTAAGAATGAAACGGAGGCCTATCGTATATTAGTGGACAGCTTATTAGCCTCGTCGAAATTTGGAGAACGTTGGGCATCGATGTGGTTGGATATTGCACGATATGCTGATACCAAAGGCTATGAAAGCGATCCTAACCGGAATATCTGGAGTTATAGAGATTGGGTAATCAAAGCTTTTAACCAGGATATGCCATATAATCAATTTATTACCGACCAGATTGCAGGAGATTTATATGCTAACCCTACGGATGCACAATATATTGCCACAGCTTTTAGCCGAAATACACCAACGAACGACGAAGGAGGAACCAATAACGAAGAATTTCGAACCGCTGCTGTATTGGATCGTGTAAATGCAACCTGGGAAGGTTTAATGAGTACAACATTCTCTTGTGTACAGTGCCATAGCCACCCTTATGACCCCTTTAAGCATGATGAATATTATAAATTCATGTCGTATTTTAACAATACCAGAGATGAAGACGTTACGGCAGAATATCCATTGTTCAGGAATTTTAATGATAGTCTCAGTGTTAAGCTCAAAGAACTAAATGCCTGGGTTAAATCAGTAGCAGGTTCAAAAAGAGCAGAAGAGATAAGTTTGTTTCTGAAAACAGGACAACCGGCAATAAATTCTACAACTGCAGACCAGTTGGTTAATTCGGTAATCGGAAACCATAATATTGCTTTGTTCTTTAAAAATAGTTCATCTGCAAGACTAAAATCGGTCGATTTGGAGCAGGTAAACCAACTGATTATGCGCTACAATTGCAGTAAACCCAACGGCACATTAAGCCTGCATTCTGGATCTCCTGACGGACCGGTTATTAAATCCTGGAAATTGGCTCAAACAAAGGGGTATGAAAATGTGGTGATTGATTTCGCTCAGCAGCAGGGTATCAGAGATATTTACCTGAAATATACCAATCCATCAGTAAAAAATCCGGACGAGTTTATGGTATATTTTGATTGGTTTCATTTTACGCAACAATTTCCGGGAAAAGGAAAGCCTGGATATGCGGAGCATCAAAATATCTTCTTAACCCTGATGAATACACCGGTACCTACTACTCCGGTTATGGTTGAGAATCCATTGAGCATGAAACGCAAAAACTATGTTTTTGAGCGTGGTGCATGGACATCTAAAGGAAAGGAAGTTAAAGCTGGTGTTCCCAATTCTTTGACCTTCGCTATGCCAAAAAATGCACCTGATAATAGAATGGGGCTGGCTATGTGGCTAACGGATAAGCGAAATCCTTTAGTTTCCCGAACAATGGTTAACCGCTTATGGGAACAGCTTTATGGCGCCGGACTGGTAGAGACATTAGAAGATATGGGTACCCAGGGTATGAATCCTACTCATCAGGAACTTTTGGATTATATGGCTTATCAGTTTATGTATGAATACAACTGGAGTGTTAAAAAAATGCTCAAAGAATTGGTGATGATGGCAACTTACCGTCAGGATAGCCGGGTATCGGAAGAATTGAAGGAGAAAGATTTATTCAATAAATTTTATGCACGTGGCTCACGCATCAGACTGAGTGCAGAGCAATTAAGAGATCAAAGCCTCGCGGTATGCGGTATACTGAGTAATAAAATGTATGGGCCACCTGTAATGCCCTGGCAACCGGAAGGGATTTGGTTTTCACCTTACAATGGTGACAAGTGGGTAACCAGTGCCGGAGAAGAGCAGTATCGCAGAGGGATTTACACCTATTGGAAAAGGACTGCTCCATATCCCTCTGCCATAGCTTTTGATGGTGCATCAAGAGTGGTTTGTAGTCCGCGACGGATTCGCACCAATACACCATTACAGGCGCTTGTTACGCTAAATGACAGTGTTTACATCGATTTAGCCAGAAAGCTCGCTTCCAGAATGGAGAAAGCTGGCGGAAATACAAGCAGCCAAAGAATTTCAAAAGGATATGAATTAATGCTTTTTAAAGCAATTCCAGCCAACAGGCTAAAGATTTTTGAAGATTTATATGTGAAAGCATTAAATGAATTTAAGAAAGATCAATCGAGCGTTTCTGCATTTATGGGCGATAAAAAGAAGAAGCATAAACCAGAGGATGCCGCAATGGTACTGGTGGCCAATGCGATGCTTAATCTGGATGAGGTGATTACCAAAAATTAATGATATGACACGAGACGAGTTAAACGCGCATAGATTAATAAAAGAAGCACAGGAAGCCAATGCGAAGCTGCATTCGCGCAGGCATTTTTTAAAGGAAAGTGCCATGGGCTTAGGCGCATTAGCCATGGGCTCATTACTTGGCAGCTGTGGCAATCTTTTTTCAAGTCAGCAAACTAAAATTGCCTACGATCCGGCACACCCGCTATTGCCAAAATCTCCACCTTTGGTAGGCAAGGCAAAGAGTGTCATTTATCTTCATATGGCTGGCGCACCATCACAACTGGAATTGTTTGATTATAAGCCAGAACTGATGAAAATGGATGGACAGGATTGCCCGCCTTCGCTTTTAGCAGGGAAAAAATTTGCATTTATAACAGGGGTTCCTAAAATGCTGGGGTCCCAGGCCAATTTCGCCAAACACGGACAATCGGGTGCTTATGTAAGTGATAACCTTCCTCATTTTTCTACTTTGGTAGATGAGGTTAGCTTTTTGAAAGCGGTTAAAACCGATCAATTCAATCATGCGCCTGCTCAACTGCTTGTTCATACGGGTTCACCGCGTTTGGGCAGGCCAAGCATGGGCAGCTGGGTCACTTATGGCTTAGGATCAGAAAATCAAAACCTCCCGGGATATGTGGTGCTTACCAGCGGTGGGAGTTTTCCGGATGCTGGAAAAAGTGTTTGGGGAAGCGGGTTTTTACCTTCGGTATATCAGGGCGTACAATGCCGTAGCGAGGGTGATCCGGTACTTTTTATTAAAGATCCTGAAGGGATGAACCGTAATTTGAGGAAAGCATCCATTGAGGCTATAAATAAAGCCAATGAGCAGCAATATCAGGAATACAATGATCCGGAAATTCTCTCGCGCATTGCGCAATATGAAATGGCTTACCGCATGCAGATATCAGCACCAGAGGTCATGAATATTAATAACGAGCCTGCTTACATTCATGAAATGTATGGCACGCAGCCTGGAAAAGCCTGCTTTGCCAATAATGTGCTCTTAGCCCGTAAATTGGTGGAAAAGGGAGTGCGTTACATTCAATTGTTTGATTGGGGATGGGACGCCCATGGTGACAATCCCAACAACTCACTAAATATCGGATTGAAGAATAAATGCAGAACCATTGACAGGCCTATTACTGCCTTGTTGCTCGATCTCAAGCAAAGAGGCTTACTGGAAGAGACATTAGTTGTATGGGGTGGTGAATTCGGACGGACACCGATGATGGAAAACAGAAATGGTATTCAGAATCCTTTTAAAGGAAGAGATCACCACACCGAAGCTTTTACCATTTGGATGGCAGGTGGAGGTGTTAAAAAAGGTTTTACACATGGTGAGACAGACGAAATCGGTTACAGCGCCATAAGTGGAAAGGTAGATGCATTTGATATCCAGGCTACGATATTGAATCAATTGGGTTTTGATCACGAACAATTTACCTATCCTTTCCAGGGCCGGCCTTTTAGGTTAACTGATGTAGCTGGTAAGGTTATTTCGGAAATCATCACTTAACCCGCATTCAGCTATTCAATCATTCATTCTCTAATTCAATCATTTAGTCATTCACTCTTCTACAATGTCTCCAACCCGAAGAAAATTTTTACAACATACAGCAGTAGCCACGGCCGCTTCATTTTTAGCTCCAATTACCCATAGCAGCGCAGCCGAATGGATAGGCAGTAAGGCAAAGGCAGGTTATGAATTATTTTTTATGCAAACCGATTGGGGTTTTGAAGGATCCCGTGATGAATTTTGCGCAGAAACAAAGAAAGCCGGATACGAGGGGATAGAGGTTTGGTGGCCTGAAAAAGCCGAAGATCAGAAGGTCTTATTTGAAGCTGTAAAAAAGCATGACCTACAAATTGGTTTCCTATGCGGTGGTCATCAAGCTAATGCAACCGACCATTTAGCCCTTTTTAAGAAGAATCTGGATGCTATATCTGCAACCTCATATCAAAAACCCTTGTATGTGAATTGCCATTCAGGCAAAGACTACTTTACATATGAGCAAAACAAACATTTTATTGACTACACGATTGCAAAAACTAAGGCTACAGGTATCAAAATCTATCATGAAACCCATAGGGGGAGGATGATGTTTGCGGCTCCTGTAACCCGAAATTTTGCAGAAAAACATCCGGAGCTGCGTTTAACATTAGACATTTCCCATTGGTGTACCGTTCACGAAAGTTTGCTTAGTGACCAGAAAGAAACCATAGATTTTCTCCTTCAGCGTGTGGATCATATACATTCCAGAATCGGACATCCGGAAGGCCCTCAGGTGAATGATCCCAGGGCTCCAGAATGGGAAAATACAGTGAAAGCCCATTTGACCTGGTGGGATAAAGTAATCGCCTATAAAAAAGAAAAAGGAGAACGTATGACCATACTAACTGAATTTGGCCCACCAGACTATATGCCTACTTTACCTTATACCCGTCAGCCAGTGGCAGATCAATGGGCGATTAATGTTTACATGATGAATTTATTAAGAAAGAGATACCAGTAATATGCTAGAATTTTTTGGGCGTTTCCACCCGGTTTTTGTTCATCTCCCCATCGGGATATTACTGTTAGCCTGTGTATTCATTCTTTTGTCATTCACAGCAAGATTTATCAGCTTAAAACCGGCAATCCCAATCATGTTACTGTTTGGGGCGCTTAGCGCGGTAATCTCTTGTATAACAGGCTATCTGTTAGCCAACAGTGGAGATTATGAAGGTCAGCTGGTAAATATGCATCAATGGCTGGGGATTGGCGTTGCTGTATTATCCATAGGCTTGTGGATGATGTACAGTAAGCTAAAATCTAACCTCATATTAGGGGTAATTGCCAGTATATTAATTCTTTTGATGTCCATTACAGGGCATTTGGGAGGTTCTTTAACCCACGGTTCAGATTACCTTAGCTTAGCACTTAAAAATGGAGGAGGAATGGCTCGGCCAGCCATACAGGCTATACCTAATATCCAGGAGGCTTATGTTTACCAGCAAGCTATTCAACCACTCTTTCAAAACAGATGCTACAGTTGTCATGGACCAGAGAAGCAAAAAGGTAAATTACGGCTGGATCAGGAAATATATATTTTAAAGGGCGGAGAAGAAGGTCATACACTGGTAAGGGGAAAAGCGGATGACAGTGAGCTGATTAAGAGGTTGTTGCTTCCTTTAAATAGTGATGAGCACATGGCGCCAAAAGAAAAGCCCCAGCTTACCGCCAATGAAATCCAATTGTTGAAATGGTGGATAGATAACGGTGCTGATTTTAAAAAGAAATTTAAAGATATTCCTCAAAATGAAGCGATAAAACCAGTTCTGGCAGGTTTAGAGAAAGGTGGCACCCAGGAAGGAGAAGCGAAAATAACTGAAATCCCTTCGGAAGAGATTAGTGCTGCAGACCCTGAAGTTTTGAAAAAATTTACGGCATTGGGCATTATGGTGGTTCCGGTGGCCCAGCACACGAATTACCTGTCTGCGAATTTTGTAAATGCCGAATCAATGGGTAAAGAAGTACAGGAATTAATAAAATCGATTAAAAAACAACTGGTATGGCTTAAAATGGAGAATGGGAAAGTAAATGATGAGAGCTTGCTAGCCATTAAAGACTGCAAGAACCTTACCCGCTTGAGCTTAAACTATTCTGGTATAACGGATAATGGCTTGGCTCAACTCAAAGACCTGGATCAGTTGCAATCTTTAAGTTTAGTGGGAACCAATATTTCTTTAAAAGGCCTTAATCAATTAAAAAAGCTTAAAAAATTAAAGTTTCTGTATCTGTATCAAACTAAAATTAATAAAGCAGATTTTGCCAGCGTTAAAAGAAATTGGCCCAAAATAATTTTAGACACCGGAAATTATTCGATTCCCAAAATTGCTCAGGATACGATGAATTTTAAAGCTCCGTAACCGGAATTGCAAAACCAACAGATCTTTAGTTTTTTCGTTAATGATTTGTTAATATTAAACTTGCAACTTATGCTAGCAATAATTTGATATGATAAAGGCAAGCGATTTTGGTTCACACTTTCATTGGGGAGTTGCTGCGGCTGCGGCTCAAATAGAGGGAGCTGCAGAACAATATGGTAAGGGTAAGTCTATTTGGGATGTATTTGCTGCCAAAGGCGGTAAAATCAAAAATGGGCATAGACCCGATCAGGCCTGTGATTTTTATCATCACTATGTTGAAGATATCGCATTGGTTAAGGCTTTAGGCTTTAAGATATTTAGATTTTCAATTGCCTGGTCGCGCGTTTTACCACTGGGCAGGGGAGAGGTTAACCAACAAGGAATCCGCTTTTACCACAACCTTATTGATGAATGTTTGAGCAATGGAATTGTACCATATGTTACCCTTTATCATTGGGACCTACCCCAGGCTTTGGAAGATGAGGGTGGCTGGACCAGTTTTAGCATCAATTCTGCTTTCAATACCTTCGTTAGCATTTGCGCGCTAGAGTATGGAGATAAGGTTAAAAACTGGATCATTTTGAATGAACCTTTCGGTTTTACTTCACTGGGTTACATGCTTGGTGTGCACGCACCAGGCAAAACCGGATTAGGGAATTTTTTCTCTGCTGCGCTGCATACTGCCCTGGCACAGGGTGATGGCGGAAAAATTATTCGCGCTGAGGTTAATAGGGCCAACATTGGAACTACTTATTCCTGCTCAGAAATTATGCCTTATACGCAAAGGGATAATGATATTCTCACAGCGAAGCGAGTAGATTGTCTGATAAACCGTTTTTTTATTGAGCCTGCACTGGGCATGGGCTTTCCAACTGCAGATTGGGATGTTCTAGAAAAATTTCAGTTAGAGTATGGCACCTGGCGACAAAACGATCGCATGAAGTTTGATTTTGATTTTATAGGTCTTCAGAATTATTTTCCACTAACAGTAAAGTATAATGCCTTTATTCCTGTTATCCAGGCTTGGGAGGTAAAAGCTAAAAGCAGAAAAAAGCCGCATACGGCTATGGGCTGGGAGATCAATGCCGATAGCTTTTACAACATCATCAAACAGTTTGCTTCCTATCCTGATATAAAGAATATCATGATAACCGAAAATGGTGCTGCCTATCATGATAAGTTGATTAATAATGAGGTACATGATCCTGAACGAACCCACTACTTTCAACTTTACCTGGAAGCTTTACTGAAAGCTAAAAATGAAGGACTTAATATTACCGGGTACATGGCCTGGACACTGATGGATAACTTTGAATGGGCTGAAGGTTATAATGCGCGGTTCGGCCTGGTGTATAACGATTTTAAAACACAGCAGCGGACCATTAAAAAATCAGGCTATTGGTGGAAGGAGTTTCTGGAACATTAGGGTCAACCGATTAGCTGTAACAATTATTGTATATTGATGTCATAATTATAATTAATGAGCATCTGAATGAACGACAGAACCATAGTTTACAGTACCTTTTATAACCCAATCGAAGCCAATATTATCAAAGCCAGACTGGAAGACAGCGGCTTTGCCTGTTTCCTGGCTGATGAAAACGTAGCAACACTTAATCCGCTTTATAATCAGGCCATAGGAGGAGTAAAACTGATTGTTTTTGAACGGGATGTAGAACAGATCAACGCGCTTTTAGCAGAAGAAAATGTTTTAGAGGTAGAGGATACCAGCCGGGAAAATGAAGTGAATACAAGTGAAACAACTCTTTGTGAGAAATGCGGATCAAGTAATGTGGGGTTTGGTATGGCTACACAGAATAAATTTACTTTATGGTCTAAAATCCTCGCCTTTTTAACCGCTACTTACCCGGTTGGCGCAAACAAGTGTTATCACTGTTACACTTGTGGGCACGAGTTTGAGTAACAATTTATAATTATTACAACTGATGATTGCGGTGTAAAGCGTATGCAAAAATATGCTGTATTGATTCTTACCTATATAACAAAACAATCCCGTTCTGATTTTACTTAGAACGGGATTGTTATTTTAACTTTAGACTATTAGCTAAAGACTGTGGACTATTAAAGCCCAGCCTTAGCAGCAGCTTCAGCTCTGATAATATTTAATGCCCCACCAGCTTTGAACCACTCAATTTGTTGGTCGTTATAACTGTGGTTAACGTCAAATTGTTCAGTAGTGCCATCCAGGTGGTGTAGTACTAAGGTTAACGGTTTGTTTGGAGCAAACTCAGTTAAACCTAAAATATCAATGGTATCACCTTCCAGGATTTTATCATAATCTTCTTTGTTGGCGAAGGTTAAACCTAACATACCTTGTTTTTTAAGGTTAGTTTCGTGGATGCGGGCAAATGATTTTACCAATACAGCACGAACACCTAAATGACGAGGCTCCATTGCAGCATGCTCACGAGACGAGCCTTCACCGTAGTTTTCATCACCAATTACAATTGAACCTAAACCAGCAGCTTTGTAAGCACGTTGAGTTGCAGGAACAGGACCATATTCGCCAGTTAAATCATTTTTAACATTATCGGTTTTATCGTTGAAGTAGTTAACTGCACCGATTAGCATGTTGTTAGAAATGTTATCCAGGTGACCACGGAATTTCAACCATGGACCAGCCATAGAAATATGGTCGGTAGTACACTTTCCCTTAGCTTTAATTAATAATTTCAAGCCTTTGAGGTCTGTACCTTCCCAAGGTGTAAATGGATCTAATAGTTGTAAACGGTGAGAAGTAGGAGATACCAAAACCTCTACTTTAGAACCATCTTCAGCAGGTGCCTGGAAACCAGCGTCTTCCACAGCGAAACCTTTTGTAGGTAATTCATCACCAGTAGGTGGGTCTAATTTAACCTGCTCGCCTTTATCATTGGTTAAAGTATCAGTTAAAGGGTTGAAAGCCAGGTTACCTGAAATGGCGATTGCTGCAACCATTTCCGGGGAAGCTACGAAAGCAAAAGTATTTGGGTTACCATCTGCGCGTTTAGCAAAGTTTCTGTTAAACGAGTGAACGATTGTATTTTTTTCTGCCTTTTCTGCACCTACACGATCCCACATACCAATACAAGGACCGCAAGCGTTGGTGAAGATTGTTGCATTCAAATCTTCGAAAGTTTTTAAGAAACCATCACGGTTTGCAGTATAACGAACCTGCTCAGAACCCGGGTTAATACCAAAGTCAGCCTTAGTGGTTAGGCCTTTAGCAATGGCCTGGTTAGCAATGGAAGCTGCTCTTGATAAATCCTCGTAAGAAGAGTTGGTACAAGAACCTATTAATCCCCACTCTACTTTTAAAGGCCAGCCGTTTTTCTCTGCTTCTACTTTCATTTGTGAAACAGGCGTAGCTAAATCCGGTGTAAAAGGGCCGTTTAAATAGGGCTCTAACTCGTCGAGGTTAATTTCAATTACCTGATCGAAATAACTTTCAGGATCTGCATACACTTCTGCATCACCAGTTAAATAGGCTTTAATCTTATTGGCTTCATCAGCAACTTCATTTCTGTCTGTAGCACGTAAATAACGTTCCATGCTTTCGTCGTAGCCGAAAGTTGAAGTAGTTGCACCAATTTCAGCCCCCATATTACAGATGGTACCTTTACCAGTACAGCTCATAGAGGTTGCACCATCACCAAAATATTCAACAATAGCACCGGTACCACCTTTTACAGTTAAGATACCAGCAACTTTAAGAATCACATCTTTAGCGGCGGTCCAGCCGTTTAATTTACCTGTTAATTTAACGCCGATTAATTTAGGAAATTTAAGTTCCCAGGGTAAGCCTGCCATTACATCACAAGCATCAGCACCACCAACACCGATAGCAACCATACCTAAACCACCGGCATTTACGGTATGAGAGTCGGTTCCGATCATCATCCCGCCTGGAAAAGCATAATTTTCTAAAACTACCTGGTGGATAATCCCGGCACCCGGATTCCAGAAACCAATGCCATATTTGTTTGATACAGACGATAAGAAATCAAAAACTTCTTTACTCTCCGTTTTAGCATGGGGAAGGTCAATTGCAGCACCTTCTTTTGCGGTGATTAAGTGATCACAGTGAACCGTTGAAGGCACAGCAACTTTAGGCCTGCCAGCTTGCATAAACTGTAACAAAGCCATTTGAGCTGTTGCATCCTGCATCGCTACACGGTCTGGTGCAAAATCTACGTAATCAGTTCCACGAGAGAATGCTTTTTTAGGATCTCCATCCCAAAGGTGAGCATACAATATTTTTTCTGATAATGTTAAAGGTCTGCCAACAATTTTGCGGGCCGCATCAACACGGCTACCAAAATTAGCGTAAACCTTTTTAATCATGTCTATATCAAAAGCCATAATAGTTAAATTTTTAAATGTTCTTAATTGTACGTGCTGAACAAGCTACACTACCTTATTGTTTCGTAGAAATAGGCGTAAACTTTGTTAAGTTGATGCCCGCTACTGCTGCTTTATATTCTTCAATACTTGGAATACGACCTAAAATAGCAGAGAGAACTACTACTGGCGTAGATGCCAATAAAGACTCTCCTTTTTTACCTTCCTTGTCTTCTACAACACGACCCTGGAATAATCGGGTAGAGGTAGCCATTACGGTATCGCCCTTAGCTGCTTTCTCCTGGTTACCCATGCAAAGGTTACATCCCGGGCGTTCTAAATACATGATGTTTTCATACTCCGTTCTTGCAGAACTCTTCGGTAAGGCATCACTAAATTCAAATCCAGAGTATTTTTGCAGGTATTCCCAGTCGCCTTCCACTTTCAACTCATCGATGATGTTGTAAGTAGGGGCTGCAACTACCAATGGTGCTTTGAACTCTACTTTACCGGTTTGAGTTTCTACGTTTTTCAACATTTGAGAAACAATTTTCAAGTCATCTTTATGTACCATGCATGAACCTACGAAACCAAGATCTACTTTTTTATCACCACCGTAGTAAGTTAAATCTCTGATTGTATCGTGAGTATAACGTTTAGAAACATCTGCGTTATTAACATCTGGATCGGCAATCATTGGCTCGTTGATGACATCCAGATCAATAATCACTTCTGCATAATATTTTGCATTGTCATCTGGTGTTAAAGCTGGTTTGATGCCTGTTTTAATTTCCTCTATTCTTTTGTTTGCTTTATTGATCAAACCTTGTAAAACCTGGTTATGGTTGTCCATACCTTTGTCTATCATGATTTGAATACGGTTTTTGGCAATTTCTAAAGATTGAATTAAGGTATCGTCCTGAGAAATACAGATAGATGCTTTTGCTTTCATCTCTGCTGTCCAGTCTGTGAAGGTAAAGGCCTGATCGGCTAATAAAGTGCCGATGTGTACCTCAATGATGCGGCCCTGGAATACATTTTCGCCATCAAATTGTTGCAACATTTGCAGTTGTGTCGCATGAACAACATCACGGAAATCCATGTGTTCTTTCATTTGACCTTTGAAGGTTACTTTTACTGATTCAGGAATTGGCATTGAAGCCTCCCCGGTTGCCAGTGCCAGTGCTACTGTACCAGAATCCGCACCAAATGCCACTCCCTTAGACATACGGGTGTGCGAGTCACCACCGATGATAATTGCCCACTCATCAATGGTGATGTCGTTCAAAACTTTGTGAATAACGTCGGTCATTGAATGATATTCGCCTCTAGGATCACGGGCAGTAATCACACCAAAGTCATTCATAAACTTCATCAATTTAGGGATGTTTGCCTGTGCTTTTTTATCCCAAACAGATGCGGTATGGCAACCAGATTGATAAGCGCCATCAACAATAGGAGAAATAACTGTAGCAGCCATAGCCTCTAATTCCTGAGCGGTCATCAAACCTGTTGTGTCCTGAGAACCTACAATGTTTACTTCTACACGAACATCTGAACCGGCATGTAAAATTTTACCTTGTGTTAAACCTACTGCATTTCTATTAAATATTTTTTCTACAGCTGTCAAACCCTGACCTTCGATAGATACTTCTTTCGCCGGAGCGAATACTGGAGAAGCCTCGATTCCTAAGATTCTAGCAGCAAAAGTCTGGATTTTTTTACCAAATACGATGGCGTAAGAACCGCCAGCTTTGATAAACTCCATTTTTTGAGGAGTCAGTGCTTTTGATATGTCGATCAACTCCTGATCGCCGTTGTATAATTTTTTGGTTCTGGTGTTAATGGTAAGAACAGTACCGGTTTCTATAGAATAAACCTGCTCTAAAATAGGTTCATCGCTTTCGTTACGAACAACATTGCCATGCTCATCCGTTTTCTTTACCCAGTTTTTAAGATCGATACCAATACCACCAGTTACATCAACTGTTGTTAAGAAAATTGGCGAAATACCATTAGTACCGCCAACAATTGGAGCGATGTTTACAAATGGGATATATGGGCTGGATGGCTTGCCTGTCCAAAGTGCCACATTATTTACACCCGACATACGTGAAGAGCCTACGCCCATGGTGCCTTTTTCGGCTACCAGCATCACGCTTTTATCCGGATGTTGTGCTTGCAATGCTTTAATTTGCTCCTGAGCCTCTGGAGTAATCATGCATTTACCATGCAATTCACGATCCGAACGAGAGTGTGCCTGGTTCCCTGGAGATAATAAATCCGTAGAAATATCGCCAATACCAGCGATAAAAGTAACAACTTTGATTTCTTCAGCTACCTCAGGTAATTTTGTGAAAAATTCTGCTTTAGCATAACTTTCTAATATTTCTTTAGCGATTTCATTTCCATTGCTATAAGCGTCTTTCAAACGATCAGTATCGGCATCATATAAGAAAACCTGTGTTTTCAGTACATCCGCGGCTTTTTTAGCTTTATCGCCATTATCTGCCAAAGCAATGTCTAATAGAACTTTGATAGAAGGTCCACCCTTCATGTGCGACAACAATTCGAAAGCAAAATCAGGTGTAATTTCTGCAACAACAGTTTCACCTGAAATAATTTCTTTTAAGAATTGTGCTTTTACGACCGCCGCACCTGTAGTACCCGGTAAGGTGTTGTATATGAAAAAATTAACAGAATCTTCTCTGTTAAAATTGTTTACACTTTTGATTTGAGTGATGATTTCACTCAATAATTCTGCTCCATCAATAGGTTTAGGATGAAGACCTTGAGCTTTTCTGTCTTCAATCTCCTGGATATAATCGTTATAAATACTCATCTTAGATATTTTATTCTTTTGCTAAAACCAGTGCTACAAGTTATACACCTGCATTATTACAAAAGAATACTGTTTTTGTGAATTATTGCGGCTTTTAAGCGGAAAAATCGGTTTTTTGCTTAAAACAAAAATACAAAAAACAACCTTTAAATACAATTTAAGCAGGCGATTACGTAATTTGGAATTGTTCTAAACTATGCCTTTGTCACAGTATTATCTGGATTGTTCTAGAAAGCACTTTTAAGCCGGATATCTCAGTTTAGGAACAAAAAAAATAGATTTATGGAATTGTCTGTCTGATCTCATCTAAAAAATAAAAATATTATGAGGCTTATTCATACTTCTTTGCTTTTACTCTTGTCTTTTAGCGTTCAGGCTCAAAAAAACGCTCCGGAAATCCAAAATTGGCTCAGCCAGAACATCGTTGATCTGAAATCGGATTATTTGAAAAAACTGGATGCCAAATTAGTGGGTAATGAAGTGCTTGGCTTAGCCGAGGCATCTCATGGTACTGAAGAGTTTTTCAGAGAAAAAAATAAAATTGTACAACACCTCATTATCAATAAAAATTATGAGCAGATAGGATTCGAATTTCCGGGAGATTGGATGGAAAAAGTGAATCAATATGTGCTTTCCGGGACCGGGAATTTAAAAACGATTATGACTGATTTCAGGCTGTACAGAACGCAATCATTTTATGACCTTTTCGAATGGATTAAAACTTATAATGTAAGAACAAAAGGGAAAAAAATAGAGGTTTTTGGCTTTGACAATGTTGAAAATACCGATCCTTTTACACGCGATAGTTTAATGGCCCAAAATCTCATATATCGTCAAACCAAAGCCAAAGGAAAATTTATTGTTTGGGGTCATAATGTCCATCTTTCCAAAGATACTACGCAAGGGTACAAGCCCTTTGGACATTTTTTGGGTAAAAGATATGGCGAAAAATTCTTCAATATTGCATTCGATACCTATAAGGCAACAGTTACAGTGATTTCTGTTGATGAGTACAATTCTTCAACCTTCACAAAACATTCGCTGGAAGTTCCTCAAGCTAATTTTTCTGCCTTATTCTCAACCCAAAAGTTTGATGATTTCTTTGTTTATCTGAGTAAAAGCAGTCCTTTCTCTAGTGTAAAAAACACGATAACCCACATTAACGCGAACTTGATGAAGCCTTACGCAATACCGGTAAATCTTGCTTATGATTTTGATGCACTCATTTTTTTCAAAACCACAACGGCTTCTGTTATGCTGGAATGATCCTGTTCGGTTTTGGACACCAATGTTCAAAACCGAACATTCCGAAATGATATAACACCTAATAAATGCCCGAAACACCTCTGCATTGTTGTTTTTCATTTTTGGCACATAGATGGATCATCTTACAGTGTTGAAAATTTAAAGCCTTTTTCAGTAAAATAAGCCAGTATCCGGGGAAGTACATATTCTAAACGATCAAATGCTTTTAAACTATCATGAAAAACAATTATTGATCCGTTTTCTGCATGTTTGATCACATTTTGGCAGCAATTTTCGGGAGAGAGGTTAAGGTCGAAATCGCCACTGAGCACATCCCACATCACGATTTGCAGATCTGGAATTGCAGCTTTTAACCCTTTGATCTGGCTTTTTTTAATCCTGCCATAAGGTGGGCGAAAGAGGTTGGTTCTGGTGAGTTGCTGGCAGGCCATCGTATTTTCAATGTAGGTTTGATCATCAGTTTTCCAGCCTTTTAAATGATTAAAAGTATGATTACCGATGGCATGACCATCATTGATTACCCGGGCATAAACATCCGGATTTTTAACAATATTATCGCCAATACAGAAAAATGTTGCTTTTGAACGAAATGCTTTTAAAGTTTTTAATACAAAATCTGTAACATTGGGTATTGGTCCGTCGTCAAAGGTCAGATAAATGACTTTTTCACTCCGGGCTTTATGCCACAAAAGTGATGGGTAATACCATTTAAGTAAAAGCGGTGATTTAATCAGGTACATTTAATACCAAAGGTAATAAATGCCTGTATAGATTGAAATTATTAAAGTCGTTTATATAGATTTGAAAATAAATTATGAAGATGTTTACCAAGAATAAGTTTTTTACAGGTGTTGTCTTGCTCTCAACGCTCAGTTTTAATCAGATTGCAAATGCCCAGGAGGTAATTACCATTAAACAAGCTGTAGAAAATACCCTGAAGAACAACTTGAACATTAAACAAGCTGCTTTTAGTGCCGCTGTAAGCGATGAAACCTTAAGACAATCTAAAAATGCGCTGCTGCCTACACTGAGTGGTAGTATTGGTCAGTCGATGCAATGGGGACGGAGTCAACAGGTTTCCGGTTTATTTGAGAATACGCAGAACTATAACCTCAACCCGAGCGTAAGTACCAATGTCTCGCTTTTCGGTGGCGGTGCCAAAATAAATCAGATCAGACAAAATAAGATTTTATTGGCTGCTGATCAAACCTATGTAGAGAAAGTAAAAAATGACTTGATTTTGCAAGTGGTTACTGCTTATCTTCAGGTTCTGAATAATCAGGATCAGGTTAAGGCTACTCAGCAGCAACTCGATGTTGCCAATAAAACCTTAAAAAGGGAGCAAGCTTTATTAGATGTAGGTAACAAAACACTGGCAGATATTTCTCAGGCAAAATCTCAGGCTGCAACTGCCGAACTGAATTTAACCGATGCGCAGAATCAGCTATCCGTTTCCTACCTTACTTTAGGCCAGTTAATGGAAATTCAACCTCCGATGACTTTCGTTGTGAAAGCCCCGGATGTTGCTGAGCTGAGTGATGTGCAAACTAAATATGTTCCAAACGATATTTACCAACAGGCATTAAATACCTTTCCGGATATTAAATTAGCCGGTTTAAACTCTAAAGCCGCAGATCGTGCCATCAGCATCGCAAAAGCATCGTACTATCCACAAATCTCTTTAGGAGCAGGCTTGGGTTCTGCTTATTATTATCAGTTTAATTCCAATCCCTTATTCCCTAATAAATCATTCCACGATCAATTGTCAGAGAACTTCGGACAGTTTATCAGCATGAATATTTCCATTCCAATTTTTAATGGTTTCAATGCCCGATCAAATGTAAGAAAGGCAAAGATTGTATTGCAACAACGCATTACCGACGAGCAATTGGCGAAAAATAACCTCATAAAAGTTATCAATCAGGCTGTTGCCGATTTAAATGCTGCACAAAGCCGTTACAGATCTACTCAAAATGCATTCCAGGCACAAAAAGATGCCTTTTATGTAATAGAACAACGTTATGGTGTGGGATTAGTAAACTCTTTAGATTACAGTACTGCACAAACCAATAGAAATAAGGCAGAAATTGATTTTATCCTGGCCAAATATGATTTAATTTTCAGGGCCAAGGTGATTGATTATTATTTAGGCCGAGAAATTACTTTTTAAACCAATCAAGAAATAAAATACATTATGAAACTGAAGCATATATTAATTACCGTGGGGGCTATTATTGGCTTACTGTTGATACTTAAAGTTACCGGAGTTATCGGCGGAACGAAAACCGAGAAAGTTACTACAGAAAAAGCATCAGATAAAACGGTAATAGAAACGGTTACTGCAAGTGGTAAAATCCAACCTGAAACGGAAGTTAAACTCAGTTCAGAAGTTTCTGGAGAGGTAGTGGAACTGAAGGTAAAAGAAGGGGATATTGTTAAGGCTGGTCAGTTATTGTGTAAAGTAAGACCTGATGTACTACAATCGGGTTATGACAGAACTGTTGCAACATTCAATGCACAAAAAGCAAGTGTAGCTGCTGCTCAACAACAATTGGCTCAAAATAAAGCAAACTTTGTTAATGCCGAGGCTACATACAAAAGAAATGTAGAGTTATTTAACAAGAAGGTTATTTCAGCTTCGGAGTTTGATGCCGCAAAAGCGTCTTATTTAACTGCAAAGGCAAATTTAGAAAGTGCCAGAGAAAATGTTACCGGTGCTAAGTTTACATTGGAACAAACCGGTGCAAATGTAAAAGAAGCAGGTGCCAATTTAGCAAAAACAACTATCTACGCTCCTGTAGATGGTGTAGTATCTAAATTATCCATTGAGTTGGGAGACCGTATTTTAGGAACTTCTCAGATGGCTGGTACAGAAATCATGCGTATTTCAAACCTTTCATCAATGGAAGTAAACGTTGATGTGAATGAAAATGACATCACCCGCGTAAAGGTTGGCGATAAAGCTTCAATTGATGTTGATGCATATTCTGATAAAAAATTCAATGGTGTGGTTACAGAAATTGCGAGCTCATCCACTGCAGTTGGAACTACTACAACTTCATCGGTAGATCAGGTAACTAACTTTTCGGTTAAAATCAGAATCAACGAAACACTGGCCGGTAAGCAGCAGTCTATTTTCCGTCCGGGAATGTCGGCTACTGTAGATATCGAAAGTGAATCTAAAAGCGGTCTAACCGTACCTATTCAGGCAGTGTTTACGGATGCAGGGAAAACCGGTGATGCAGGAAATAACGAAGGCGGACAGGATGCCGATAAACAGAAGTCTAAACTTAACGACAAGAAGATTAAACAATTCGTTTACCTTTATGATGCTAAAGGCAAAAAAGTGAAGAAAACAGAAGTAACTACGGGTATTCAGAATGATCAGTCTATTATTGTAAATTCAGGATTAAAAGCTGGCCAGGAAGTGGTGACCGGTCCTTACTCTGCCATCCAGAATAAATTAAAAGATGGAATGATAGTAGAAAAAACCTCTAAAGACCAACTCTTTAGCAAAGACGCTAAAAAGTAGGCTAGTGATAACCATATTAAATAATTAAATTGTCCCGGTTTAAAACTTTTAAACCGGGATTTTTATTTTATAAACATGGTACCTAAAATAGCAATGATTGGGGGCGGAAGCTGGGCTACTGCCATTGTAAAGATGCTTGCTGATAATTTAACGGAGAAGGAAATCTTCTGGTGGATGCGCAATGAAGAAGCCATTTCGCATATCAAAAAATTTAAGCATAACCCGCATTACATTAGCTCGGTTGAGTTAAAGCTAAATGAAAACAATATCTCTTCGGATATCCAGAATATCGTTGCCAGCTCTGAATATGTTATCCTAAACGTTCCGGCAGCTTTTTTGAAAGAATCACTGGCCAGTATTACTCCAGCTAACCTTAAAGGGAAAAAGATCGTTTCTGCAATCAAAGGGATTGTTCCGGAAGATAATCTGATTATCGGTGAATTCCTTCACGAGCGTTATGAAATTCCCTATCATGATATTTTAGTAGTAAGTGGCCCTTGCCATGCTGAGGAGGTAGCGCTTGAAAAGTTATCCTACCTTACCATTGCCTGTACGGATATAGAAAAGGCATCTACATTCGCTTCCTTCCTCAATACCCGATATATAAAAACCAACGTTTCTGATGATATTTATGGTACAGAGTACGCGGCAGTATTGAAAAATATTTATGCTGTAGCGAGTGGAATCTGTCATGGAATAGGATATGGTGATAATTTTCAGGCTGTATTGATCAGTAATGCCATCCGTGAGATCAAGCGTTTTGTAGATGCAGTGCATCCAATTAACAGGGACATAAAAGAATCTGCTTATTTAGGCGATTTATTGGTTACCGCCTATTCGCAATTTAGCCGTAACCGTACTTTTGGCAACATGGTAGGCAAGGGTTATACGGTAAAGTCCGCTCAGCTGGAGATGAATATGATTGCCGAAGGCTATTATGCCGCGAAATGTATGTACCTCAAAAATCAGGAATATGGTGTAGATATGCCCATTTGTAAGGCCGTTCATGGTATTTTATATGAAAAACGATCACCAATCATTGAGATGAAGCTGTTGGCCGAGAAGCTTAACTAGTGTCAGGTATTTAGTATTGAGTATTTAGTATAAAGTAGTTAGTACCAAGTATCAAGTACCAAGAATCAAGTATAAATTATCGGGAGAAACCATTACTTCATTCTTACTACTCACTGTTCGGCTATGAACTCTTGACAGCACAAGCAAACAAAAGAATCTTGCATATGTTATATCTCTAAATAGTAGAACTTCTTAAGTACTATAGATTTAGAAACCGTTTAATAATAATGAACATATGAAAAAGAAATTTGCAGTTGGGTTATTAACCTTAGCGCTTTTTGGAGGATTAACTTTCAGCGTAAATGCTCAGGAAAAGAAAACAGAGGTAGGTAAAGCTTTAGATAAAACTGGTAAAGCGATTGGAAAAGGAGCCAAATCTGTAGGAAATAAAACCGCAGAAGTAGCAGTGAAAGGTGAAGCAAAAGTGACAGATAAGACCTGGAAAGGTAAAATGGCACCGGATGGATCAAATGTTTACATCAACTCGAAAAATGAAAAGTATTATGTAAATGCAAAAGGTGCTAAGATTTGGTTAAAACCAAGCCAGATTAAAAACAGACCAGAACCTAAAAAATAGGCAATAAAAGGCCCGATGAAAAACATCGGGCCTTTTACTTGAAGATTAAGGTTTATATTTTTATTGTAAAAATACTACGCAGATAGGGATCTGTTTCAGTGGGTAATTCTCTTGTAGCCTCTGCTTTATTGATTAGTAATTTTTCGATAAAACGGTTATCAGCAGTCAATTTTATATTAATCTCATACAACTTATCATTACCTAATTTCAGATAAAAAGTGTTGTCAATACTTTTGGCGAGCCCTATAATTTCGTACGAACTTACCTGGTAGAAATTTAGGCTGGTCTTTGATGTAGACGGAAAGGGGTATCTCATCTGAAAGTTAAGTTGCTTGATCGCATTATTGGCATCTTTAGTGTAGAGTTGAATCTGAGCCTTATCAAAGTATCCTGCTGTGGCAGGGTTGAGTAAATCTACTCCATTGGCATTTTTAATGACCAAACTCAAATAAGTTCCTTCAATAGGTGAGCAGGCGCATAAACCTCCGCCGTCAATTCCTGTTTTTTTGCAGCCAACATTAGCGATAAAAAGCACTAAGAGCACAATTAGAATTTTTTTCATAATAGAATATCTGGTTTTTATCAAATATAAACGATTGATTGTTAACAAACGCTACACCTTAAGCTTGAATTTACAGCGCATAAAAAATCCCGATAGTGTTGTACTATCAGGATTTTTAGATTTCCTTTTGGAAATATTATATAATTGTTCCGTAAAGATCGAAATCTTCAGCACGATCTATTTTAACCTGAACAAAGCTTCCATTGGCAGCATAACCGGTTGATGCGTCAATCAGTACTTCATTGTCTACCTCAGGTGAATCAAATTCTGTCCGGCCAACAAAGAAGTCGCCCTCTTTCTTATCTACCAGAACTTTGAAGGTTTGCCCCACTTTTTCCTGGTTGATATCGAATGAAATACCTTGCTGGATTTCCATGATTTCATCCACGCGTTCTTGTTTTACCTCTTCTGGTACATCATCTATCAAAGTATGCGCATGTGTTTTTTCTTCATGAGAATAAGTAAAACAGCCTAAACGGTCGAATTTTGTTTCAGCTACCCATTCTTTCATCTCTTCGAAGTCGCGTTCTGTCTCGCCAGGATAACCGCAGATTAGTGTGGTTCTCATGGCAATATTAGGTACTTTATCTCTGATCTGGTTAACTAAATCGATGGTTTTTTGTTTAGTTGTACCCCTTCGCATAGATTTAAGCATATTATCCGTAATGTGCTGAAGCGGCATATCCAGGTATTTACAGATATTGTCACGTTCGTTCATGACATCTAAAATTTCCATTGGAAATCCAGAAGGGTAGGCATATTGCAATCTGATCCACTCAATCCCCGGAACATCAGAAAGGCGGCGCATTAATTCATCCAGCTTGCGGGTGCCATAAAGGTCCAAACCATAATAGGTTAAATCCTGAGCAATTAGAATAAGCTCTTTAGTGCCGTTTTTAGCTAAGATCTTCGCTTCATTAACTAATTCTTCCATCGGCTTGCTTAAGTGCTTTCCGCGCATTAAGGGGATGGCACAGAAAGAGCATGGACGGTTACAGCCCTCGGCAATTTTAAAATAAGCGAAATGAGATGGAGTGGTTAATAAACGTTCACCAATCAACTCATGTTTATAGTTGGCACCTAATTCATGAAGGATATTCTGAAGGTCATTGGTTCCGAAGAAAGCATCAACATTGGTAATTTCTGATTCCAGTTCGGGTTTGTAGCGTTCGGATAAACAACCGGTAACAATTACTTTTCCTACTTTTCCGGCTTCTTTAAGCTCACTAAATTGTAGAATGGTATCGATAGACTCCTGTTTGGCATTATCAATAAAACCGCAGGTATTGATCACTACAATATCATCCTTACCAACCTTTTCTGCCTCATGTACCACATTGAGGTTATTTCCTCTTAGCTGGCCCATGAGGACTTCAGAATCATAAATGTTTTTTGAGCAGCCCAGGGTGATTACGTTAACCTTAGGTTGTTTTGCTGTTGCTTTAGTTCTTACTACTTTCGTATTCATCTTACACTTAATCTTGCTACAAACGCTTGTTGCTGGAGTTTATCTTTTGTTGTTAGCGAAAGGCTATTTGAATAGACTATTTACAAACTCTTTTTTATCAAAGAGCTGTAGATCATTCATTTTTTCTCCAACGCCTATATATTTTACAGGGATTTTAAACTGATCAGAAATGCCGATCACGACACCACCCTTTGCTGTTCCGTCTAATTTGGTAATGGCCAATGCATTTACATCAGTTGCTTCTGTAAATTGCTTACATTGTTCAAAAGCATTTTGTCCGGTAGAAGCATCGAGAACCAATAAAATTTCGTGGGGTGCGCCAGGAACAACCTTTTGCATTACCTGTTTAATTTTACCGAGTTCGTTCATTAAACCAATTTTATTGTGTAAACGGCCTGCGGTATCAATAATAACTACATCTTCTTTATTGGCAACTGCCGATTGTAATGTGTCAAAAGCTACCGAAGCAGGGTCAGAACCCATTGCCTGAGCAACCACACGAACACCAACGCGTTCACCCCAAAGTTTAATCTGGTCAACAGCTGCGGCTCTGAAAGTGTCTGCAGCACCTAAAACAACCTTAAAATTAGCTTCTTTAAGTTTATGGGCCAGTTTACCAATGGTAGTGGTTTTACCCACCCCATTTACACCAACCACCATAATCACATAAGGCTTGTGGTCGCCATATTCAAATTGACGGAAATCATTGCTGTTATTCTCAGAGAGTAACAATTGGATTTCATCTCTCAGTAAGAAATTCAGCTCAGAGGTAGAAAGGTATTTATCTTTAGCAACGCGCTCTTCAATGCGTTGTATAATCTTTAAAGTTGTACTCACACCAACATCTGAGGTGACTAAAACTTCTTCCAGATTATCTAAAACCTCATCGTCTACAGATGATTTCCCGGCAACAGCTTTGGTAATTTTGCTGAAAAAGCCATCTTTTGTTTTCTCTAAACCCTTGTCAAGTGCTTCTTGCGCTTCGGGTGCAGTTTCTTTTTTCTTAAAAAAATCGAATAGGCCCATATGAAAATTTTATATAACAAAAAAAGCCCTTCCGGTTAAAGCGGAACGGCCTTTAATATTTTTAATATTAAAAAATATTAACCTTATTTAGATGCAATAGCATCTTTAACGTGGTCGTTATGTACGATAAGTTCTTTGAATGAATAAGCACCAGTTTTAGGTGATTTAACCATTGTAATTACTTTCGAGTATTCTTTACCTGTTCCTGTTTTAAGGGTTGCAACTACTTTCTTTGCCATGTTCTTATAATTTTAATGATTGAATTAGTGAATGTCTGAATGAATGAAATAAACCCAATCATTCAATCCATCTATCATTCAATTATTTTATTTCTTTATGTACGGTTACTTTTCTCAATACCGGATTGAATTTTTTCAATTCTAAACGCTCAGTAGTGTTTTTACGGTTTTTGGTAGAAATATATCTAGACATACCTGGCATGCCACTTTCTTTGTGCTCAGTACATTCTAAAATAACCTGAACTCTGTTACCTTTTTTTGCCATTTTATTATAAATTGTAAACTGTTAATCTCAACAGTTAATGTTTTTTACAAAAATCCTTTTTTTACGAAACGGTTGATCGCTTCGCTAATACCCACTTTATTGATGGTTTTAATCGCTGAAGTAGAAACTTTCAACGTAATCCAACGGTCTTCTTCAGGGATATAAAATTTCTGAAGTTTTAAATTAGGATAAAACTTGCGTTTAGTTTTAACGTTCGAGTGAGAAACGTTATTACCTTTCATTGCCGTTTTTCCTGTTAAATCACAAACTCTTGACATGACTTGTAAATATAGTTGTTAAATATCGTCGCTTAATTTTTTTAAGAGTGTGCAAATATCTGAATAATAATTGGAAAAGACAATAGTGTGTCTAAAAAATTTAATATATTTTTAAAAACTTAAGCCAGTATTCATTTTGATACGGTTTGAATATTTATGCTAAACATTATTTATTTAAATTAGCCGCTACTAAAACCAAAACATATAAACGAGCAATGCAAATCACATCCTTTAAGCAGTACGAAGAAGATTATCAAAAAAGTATAGAAAAACCCGAACAGTTCTGGGGCGAAGTAGCCCAAAGTTTTCAATGGCGTAAACCATGGTTTAAAGTTCTTTCCTGGAATTTTACCGAGCCAGATATTAAATGGTTTGAAGGTGCGAAATTAAATATTACCGAAAACTGCCTCGACAGGCATTTAGCAGAAAATGGAGATAAACCGGCCATTATCTGGGAACCAAATAATCCTGAACATGATACAGTAACGCTTACTTATACGATGTTGCATGAGCATGTTTGTCGTTTTGCAAATGTTTTAAAACGCAATGGTGCAAAAAAAGGAGATCGCATCTGTATTTATATGCCTATGGTGCCCGAATTGGCTATTGCTGTTTTAGCCTGTGCGCGCATTGGAGCCGTGCATTCAGTGGTATTTGGAGGTTTCTCTGCTAAATCAATTGCCGACAGGATTAATGATGCTGCTTGTAAATTGGTGATAACTGCTGATGGGGTTTACAGGGGCGCAAAACCTATTCCGTTAAAGGATGTAATAGATGATGCCCTGATTGGTTGTCCTACAGTGGAAAAAGTAATTGTACTTACCCATGTACGTACCCCTGTAAGTATGCTTAAAGGACGTGATGTATGGTGGGAAGATGAAGTAAAGCATGTTAATGCGGTATGCGAAGCCGAGGAGATGGACGCAGAAGATATGTTGTTTATACTCTATACCTCGGGTTCAACAGGAAAGCCTAAAGGTGTTGTACATACCTGCGGTGGGTATATGGTGTATGCCGGTTATACTTTCAAAAATGTATTTAACTACCAGCCTGGAGAAGTTTATTTCTGTACTGCAGATATTGGCTGGATTACCGGCCATTCATATATTGTATATGGTCCGCTTTCTCAGGGAGCAACAACCTTAATGTTTGAAGGTGTACCTACTTATCCGGATGCTTCCAGGTTGTGGGATATTGTTGATAAACATAAAGTTAATATTTTATATACCGCTCCAACTGCAATCCGCTCGTTAATGAGCTTTGGTGATGAACCTTTGGAGGGAAAAGACCTGAGCTCTCTGAGGATTTTAGGTTCTGTTGGGGAGCCAATTAATGAAGAAGCATGGCACTGGTTTGATGAGAAGGTAGGTAAGGGTAAAGCGCCAATTGCCGATACCTGGTGGCAAACCGAAACCGGTGGGATTATGATTTCGCCAATTGCTACTGTAACTAAAACCAAACCGAGTTTCGCAACGCTACCTTTGCCAGGTATTCAGCCAATATTGGTTGATGAAAATGGCAATGAGTTAGTGGGCAACGGTGTAAGTGGCAACCTTTGCATCAAGTTCCCTTGGCCAGGTATTTTAAGGACCACCTATGGCGATCACGAACGCTGCAAACAAACCTACTTCTCTACTTACGAGAACATGTATTTTACAGGTGATGGTTGTTTGAGAGATGAGGATGGTTACTATAGAATTACCGGCAGGGTAGATGATGTATTAAACGTTTCCGGACATAGAATTGGCACCGCAGAGGTAGAAAATGCCATCAATATGCATGCTGGTGTGGTTGAAAGTGCTGTAGTAGGTTATCCTCATGATGTTAAAGGACAAGGCATTTATGCATTCGTAATTTATCCTGAGATGCACGGTGAGGCTGATTTATCTAAAAAAGATATTTTGCAAACCGTTACCCGTGTAATAGGTGCGATTGCGAAGCCAGATAAAATATTATTCGTATCGGGATTACCTAAAACAAGATCGGGCAAAATTATGCGCAGGATTTTACGCAAAATTGCTGAAGGTGATACATCCAACCTTGGGGATACCTCAACCTTACTGGATCCGAACGTTGTAGAGGAAATTATTGAAGCAGCGAAGAAGCTTTAAAAAAATAAATAAGGTAAAAACGGCCTTCTGAAATTTCAGAAGGCCGTTTTTATTTTTAATTGTAACCCGGGTTTTGAACAAGCCCTTTATTGATACTGGTTTCTCTATTCGGGATAGGGAAAACCAGTTTAGCATCGTTATAGGTAAGTGTACCGATGTTTCTTTTGGTACGTTTATAGTCGTGTATCCTGAAACCTTCGTAATCCAGTTCTTTTTCGCGCTCGCTTAAAATATTGGCCAGGGTAGGAGTAATATTTCCCAGGCCTGCTCTGTTTCTGAGCGCGTTGATATCTGCTGCTGGAGTTGCCCCGATAGCTGTACCTAATCTAAAATTACATTCCGCGCGGATCAAATACTGCTCTGTAATCCGGCAAACGGGGATGTTATCATAATATGAGTACCACTTTTTGGTGAACAGACCGTTTTTGGCACCAGTTCCAGTATAAATCATCTCTGTTGCTCTTTTATCACCTGCCTCAAATGAATTGTAAAAAGTAGTATTTACATTGGCATCTCCGCGACCAACATTACCACCTGTGGAATTTTCGTAACTGGCGAAAAAAGTTGCCAGGCCATCGTTTGAAGTTCCGGCATTACTCTGCTCATTTTGAGCAATTTCAAAAATACCTTCATCAGAATTTTTGGTTCTGAAAGGTGCTTCTAACGAAGCAGTAATTAAGGAGTAAGGACTATTGGTAATGATATCGTTAGCTAAATCTCTTGCAAGTGCATACTTTCCTTCCTGCAAATATACCCTGGCTAAAAACGCCATAGATGCATACTTTTCATCTTCGGCAGCCAATTTGGTGATGGAGTTTTTAAGATCGTTTTCCACAGCTGTATATACTTCTGCTACCGTGTTTCTTGAAGTGGTGGTATTGATATCATCAGCATTTAAAACTGCTTTGGTAATGATGGGTACACCTAAGTTGGTATTCGTGCCTGCTGCATCATAGGGCAATGCGTAAAGCCTTACCAATTCAAAATGCATAATTGCCCTGATGAACAAAGCCTTACCTTCTACGGCATTTTTGGTGTCTGCATCTTTGATTACGCCTAACGCACTGATTACTGTATTGGCTACGTTAATGGCTTTATAAGCCGACACCCAGGTTCTGGTTACATCTACATTGGTAGAAATGATTGATTTATTAGAAATATCCCGATAGGTGCTAAAGGACCCTGTCCAGTTTAAGTAGCTGTCGCCAGCATATAAATCAGGAATAAAAATCAAATTTGTTCCGTATAAATCTCCCGTAGCTAAAACGGTATATGCACCAATTAACGCATTTTGAACATCTGCGGGTGTAGAAAGGGCAACATCGGAAGAGATGCTTTGCTTTGGCTCGATTTCCAGTTGCTTCTTACAAGAGTAGAAACTAATGGAAAGAAGAGCGGTGGCCAGTATGATAATTTTATTATAATTTTTCATAATTCTGATGTTAATTAAAATCCAATATTTAAACCGAAAGTTACCGTTCTGGCTAGCGGTGGTGTGTAAAAGTCGTGGCCAAGTTGGATGTTGTTGCTCTGAACATTGGTGGCCGAGGCTGGTGTATTCACCTCAGGATCGTAGCCGTTATAACCTGTAATGGTAAATAGATTTAAAGCCGAGGCATATAGTCTTAAGCTTTCAATTTTGTATTTGGTTAAAAAGGTTTTTGGAACATTGTAACCCAGAACAACGCTTTTTATCCTGAAATATGAACCATCCTGGATGTATCTGGAAGAAGGCCTGGTCCCGTTAGAAGCTCCAAAACGTGGCTGTGGAATATTGGTTACTCTGTTATTAGGTGTCCAATAGTTCATCTGATCAAGGGTTTGATTATCAAAATAATCGCCGTTGGCTGATTGAAATCCTCCTGCCATATTATAAATATCATTTCCTTTTACAAATTGCGTTTGGATATCCAGATCGAAGTTTTTATAAGAAAAACGGTTCCCCAATCCACCAAAAAATTCAGGATTTGGATCGCCTAGTTTTTGATCTTGCGCTGCACTGTAGCTGTTTGTTGTAGCTGTTCTTGTCGCATCAACATAATAAAGTGCATCTCCGTTACTCGCATCCACACCGGCATAAGCTTTACCCCAAAAATAACCAAGTGGTTCGCCTTCTGCTACACGGCCAAGAAACCTTCCCCCTGTAAAAATAGGCTGTCCATCTACCAGTTTTAGTACTTTGTTTTTATTGAAAGAAATGTTGAAAGAGGTACTCCATTTAAATTCGCCAACAAAGTTTTTGGTGTTGAGTGAAAGTTCAAAACCTTTGTTCTGCATGTCTCCGATATTTTTGTAAATGGTGGTAAAACCATTGGTTGCAGGAATCGGTGCATTCAGCAGTAAGTCGGTGGTTTTTTTCTTATAATATTCTGCTGTAAAACTTACCCTATCGTTAAATAAACCCAAATCGAAACCCACATTAAAGTTGGCGGTATTCTCCCAGGTTAGATTTGGGTCGCCCAGCTGACTTGGAAGCGTTCCGGCAGTACCGGCATAGTTTACACCACTATACAAGGTTCTCCAGGCAAAGTTTCCAATTTCAGCATTACCGGTTAAACCATAACTGGCCCTGAGTTTAAGTAAACTTACAGCATTGCTCTCTTTTAGAAAATTTTCTTCAGAAACAATCCAGCCTACTGAAGCTGCAGGAAAAGTTCCATATCTTTTGTTTACACCAAAGCGTGAGGAACCGTCTGTTCTGATTGAGGCGCTAAGCAGATACTTTTCGTCATATTTATAATTTGCCCTTGCCAAGTAGGAAACAAATGAATAGGCCTCTTCAAATGAGCTTCCTGTAGTAACTGCTGCACTGGTTATTTTAGTAAAGCTATCCGATGGGAAAATAGTTCCTGTTGCTGTTAAAGATCTGTATTTTGTGTTTTGATACGTAAATCCTCCCAACAAATTTAAACTGTGTTTTTCAGCAAATACCTTGGTGTAAGTTAAGGTGTTATTGGTGTTGAAATTGATTGATTTTGCGGCAAAGTTTTCTCCATAACCACTTGTACCACCCCCATCCTGAGTTTTTGAACCTAAAAATTGCTCCTCTTCTAAGTTGTTAAAATCAAATCCGTACTCACTTCTTAAAACAAGATCAGGTGTGATTTTCAAACTGGCGTAAGCATTGGCAAAAGTGCGGTAAGTAGTAGAAAGGTTACTGCCATTCGCAATGTCGATCAGGGAGTTGTAGTAAACAGTATTGTTGTTTAACTCTCCTGAACTATCAAAAATAGGCTGAATAGGAGGTAATGCATTTAATTGTAAAGGATTGGAAAATGCATTGTCTGTCGGAATCCGGTAGTTATCAACCTTGGATATATTTATTGCCCCACCCACATCAAGGATTTTAGAAATGCTATGATCTAAACTTAGCCTTCCGCCTGTACGTACATAGCGGTTGCTTACAATAATCCCGTCGTTATTACTGTAATTTCCAGAAATTAAGAAACGTGTTTTTTCATTTCCCCCATTTAT
This sequence comes from Pedobacter sp., assembly GCF_965279535.1. Classification (NCBI taxonomy): domain Bacteria; kingdom Pseudomonadati; phylum Bacteroidota; class Sphingobacteriia; order Sphingobacteriales; family Sphingobacteriaceae; genus Pedobacter; species Pedobacter sp. The sequence continues at coordinate 2,139,700 of NZ_OZ257244.1, read as the reverse complement.
GCTGGCATTATATTGTTGCGTGTGTCCCCTTCTGAAAGCTGCATCTACCCAATTACTGCTTGCAGGATTATCCCAATCAGTAGTACCGGTATAATCTTCCCATAATTCTGAAGAATTAGCATAAGAGCCACCATCGTAGTCAGAATTTTTAAATGATTCTTCCATCAGTTGTTTGTACTGCTGGGTATTTAAAAACTCTCCTTTTCGGGTTGGATCGCTAAATCCGGCATAATAGCTTAAGTTCACGTTAGTACGACCTGCTTTCCCTTTTTTTGTGGTGATGAGAATTACCCCGTTAGAACCCCTGGCTCCGTAAATTGCCGCCGAAGCCGCATCTTTCAAAACCTCTAAAGATTCAATATCATCAGGGCTAATAGCTGCTAAAGGGTTGTCGGGCTCTGTAAATGTTCCAAGGGCTTCACTAACTATTGGAACACCATCAATTACAAATAATGGCTGGTTACTTGCTGAAATAGATGAGATACCCCTTACCCTGATTTGCAATGCCTGTCCCAATTTTCCACTGCTCGAGTTGATAAATACGCCTGAAGCCTTACCTTGTAAAGAGCTTTCGATTGTGGCAATCGGCACGTCTTTAATGTCCGCCGCTGTTATTTTGGCTATAGATCCGGTAACATCCCTTCTATTCTGAGTGCCATATCCTACAACTACAATTTCATTCAAACTAGAGGCTTCATCTTCTAAAACAGCATTGATATTTGAGCTGGTGATTGGAATCTCTTTGGTTTTGTAACCGATAAAACTAAAGACTAATACTTTGGCATTCTCTGGTACGTTGAGTTTGAATGTACCGGTGGCATCACTTTGTGTTCCATTGGATGGTGTGCCTTTTACAAATACGCTTACCCCTGGAATGGGTTCGGCATTACTTGAGGTGACCTTTCCGCTAATAACCCTGCTTTGTGCGAAAGCAAATGAAATTAACCCGAAAGATAAAATCATACTTAAGAGTAGTTTTTTCATCAAATTTTCAAGTTTAGTTAATAATGATTGTTTGTAATAGGAATGATATTCTAATATAATGAAAAATAGTCAGATTGCATTGATAAATAGATTACGAAATGTGTAAATCAAGGTGTAATCTCATAGATTTTAAACTTTTTCACCAGACTTTTGTTGAAATACATAGATACATGGATTCTAAAACAAAATTTTACACCTATGGATAAGTTAGAAATTAAAGGAAAGTGGAATGAGATCAAAGGAAAAGTTAAACAAGCTTATGCTGATTTAACCGATGATGATTTAAAACATGAAGAAGGACAGGACGATGAGTTGTTAGGGAAACTTCAACAAAAAACAGGTAAAGGAAGGGATGAGCTGGTAAAATGGATCAACTCGCTGTAGTATAATCCTACGAAACGGGCGTTCAATTTTTGGACGCCCGTTTTAATTAAAAATAAAATGAAAGATATTGCCATCAGGTTTAAAGAAAATCCACTTTTATCTCCCAAAGATTTATCTCCCAGTGTAGCGGGATTAGAAATTTTGTGTTTACTCAATCCCGGCGTTTTTACTTTTAATAATAAAACCTGGTTGATAATCAGGGTGGCAGAAAGGCCGCATCAGCGGGAAGGGTATATCTCTTTTCCCATATTGAGTGATGAAGGGATCAAAATACTGGAAATTGCACTGGATGATCCTGAGCTGGATACCCATGATCCACGCATAATTCATTACAAGGGGAACGATTACCTCACTACCCTTTCTCATCTTCGCTTGGTTTGCAGTGATGATGGTATTCATTTCTACGAACCCGAAGGTTATCCCTTATTAATCGGAGAAGGTGTAAATGAAGCTTTTGGCATTGAAGACTGTAGGGTAACTGAGCTTGAAGGCATTTATTACCTTACTTTTACAGCTGTTTCGGCACACGGAGTAGGGGTGGGTTTAAGAACAACCAGCGATTGGAAAAATTTCAAAAATCACGGAATGATCATTTCTCCGCACAATAAAGACTGTGCTATTTTTGAGGAGAAAATTAATGATAAGTTCTATGCCCTTCACCGTCCAAGCAGCGTAGATTTGGGCGGTAATTATATCTGGCTTGCTGAATCTCCTGATGGTATTCATTGGGGAAATCATCAGTGCCTGCTCCAAACCCGGCCAGGTTTCTGGGATAGTGCAAGGGTAGGCGCAGGAGCCTCACCAATTAAAACCCGCATGGGATGGCTGGAAATCTATCACGGAGCAAACAGTGATCACCATTATGGTTTAGGTGCATTTTTACTAGACCTCAAAGACCCTTCAAAAGTATTGGCAAGAACCATTGACCCTATTATGATACCTAAAGCTGATTATGAACTTACAGGTTTTTTCGGACAGGTTGTTTTTACCAACGGGCACATCAGAAACGGAGATGAACTGATTATTTATTATGGTGCGGCAGATGAGGTGGTTTGTGCTGCCATATTTTCCATTGAAGAAATATTAAAAACCTTAACTTTTATATAAGGCTCTGATAGACAAATCAGAAAGCAAAAAAGCGGAGCCCAGTTGGGATCCGCTTTTGACACGATCTATTTATCTTGTTTTAATAACCAAAAATTTGTTCGAGACTTAATTTAGTTACAGGTCCGAATTTTTGTAAATCAGCCACATTAATTTTTTTCTCTGAGGCTACTACACAATAGTTATAGCGCTTGCCTGCTAAATTTTCCTGGTGGAATTTTTTCACATCGTCAAAATTTAGGGGTTTTAAGCTCGCATATTGATCAATTCTGGAATCATGGTCGAAACCTAATTTTTGATCAGCAAAATAAGAATAAATGATGCCATCTTTGGTAATCCTGGAAGTTTCGATACCATTTAACGAGTTCGTTTTTGATAATGCAAATGATTTATCAGACTCAGGCAGAACCGTCAACAATTCGTTCATTCCCGCTACAGCATCATTCATTTTATCAGCTTGTGTGCCTACATATGCAATTACGGTGTTTTCTTTGTCTTTACTATTTGGTGAAGAGTAAACAGCGAAGGTAGAGTAAGCCAGCGCTTTCGATTCACGGATGGTTTGAAATACTACAGAGCCCATTCCTCCTCCGAAATAATTATTGAAAAGATCTATTTTAGCAGCGTTAGCAGGATCATATAAACCACTGTTACGTACCCACCGGATTTCTGCCTGTACCATATCATAATCGGCAAAGTAAACCTTGTTAGAATCTGTTTTAGTATACACGAACTTTTTCATTGGTGCGGCAGGTGTAAATTCTTTCGCTAATGGATGAGCTTTGGTAATAGCAGTAGAAAAATCAGCCAGCGTTTTAGGTCCGTAATAAGTTATGGTGTGCTTATAGTTACTGAGGTTATGCAACATATAAATTAGATCGGCCGATTTCATATTTTTGATTTCATCATTGGTCAATCCATAGTTCGATGGATTATCGGCACCATATTGCGCATAACTCATTAAACCACCTAAAATTGCAGATTTGTTGAGTTTATTGTTTTCCCTTGATTTTAAGATGCGGCCTTTTAAATCTTCCAGTGCTTTTTCGTTAGGCTTGCAGTTGGTTAGTACATCTTCAACAAGGGCAACTGCCTGATCAAAATTTTCCTGTAGCCCACTTACTGAGACGGTTGTTACATCATTATTAACCGTTATGCTATAATTACAGGCAATGTTATAGAAGGCTTTGCTGATATCTTCAGCAGTGTATTTATCTGTACTTAAAAAAGATAAATATTGTGCAGCATAAGGCAATAATTTGTAATTGTATGCTCCCATATCAAAGCGATAAGTCATGCGGAAAATGCCGTTCTCTGTATTTTGAACTGCAATTACGTCTGCAATTGACGCCTTACCAAAGGATAAATCTTTCTTGTAATCCAGGAACTTAGGTGCAATGGGCTTAACCGGAGCCGCAATTATGTTTTTGGTAAATGGAGAAACCTCATTGGTATTGGTTTTTACAGCTGTAATGATGGGTTTTTCTACCTTGATAATGCTCTTATCTTCTCCTTTGTGTTTTAGGATAGCCACATAATTTTCAACAAAGAATTTGTTAGCAAAATCAACAATCTCTTTTTTGGTTATTTTGGCCATGGCATCCGTTGCAGAAAGCATTTTATCCCATTCTGTTGCCCGGTTCTGGATAAAAGCATTCATAGTTGCATCAGCACGTACATCGTTATTATCATAGGCTTGAATTTCGGCTAGTTTGATATTCGCTACTGTTGCTTTGATTAAACTTTCATCAAATTCACCTTTTTTGAGTAATTCTATTTGTTCTAATAGTAATTTTTGAGCGTCTTCAAGGCTCTGGCTTGCTTTTGGAGATCCTGAAAGAATAAAAATTCCATAATCTTTCATTTGATTATAGCCGGCACCGGCACGAAGCATTTTTTGTTGCTTGTTGATGTTGATATCCATTAAACCTGCTTTGCCGTTGGATAAGATACTGCCAATCAAATCCAACAATAAACTTTGATGGGTGTTTTGTGCAAAACCTCTGTAAGCAATATATAAACTTTCGGCACTTGGACCATAAATATCAACTTTCTGTACTTTCGTTAATGGTTTTTCAGGTGCCGGATTGTAAAGAGAAAGCGGCTTAGCAGTCATATAAGCAAAATCTTTATCGATTTTTTTGATCAGATCATCATAATTAATATCTCCAGACATGATTAAAGCCATGTTGTTCGGAACATAATATTTATTATAGTATTTCCTGATCTCTACCAAAGAAGGGTTTTTAAGGTGTTCAATGGTTCCGATCGTGGTTTGCTGACCATAGTTATGCGTTGGGAAAAGGGCATAAAGCATTTTCTCATACATTTTACGACCATCATTGTCCATCCCTATATTTTTTTCTTCGTAAACAGCTTCCAGTTCCGTATGGAAAATACGGAAAACCGGATTACGGAATCGCTCTGCCTGTATCGCCAAAAACTTATCTATTGCGTTTGAGGGCAGGTCTTCTTCATAAACCGTTTCCTCCACAGAAGTATGGGCATTGGTTGATCCACTACCCACCGCTTTCATCATTTTGTCATACTCATTGGCAATAGAATAATTGGAAGCTTCTCCAGATACTTTATCAATTTCCTTGTAAATTTCTTTACGCTTTGCCGGATCCGTGGTTTTATTATAGCTTTCGTAAAGTGCCTCAATCTTATCCAAATAGGGTTTTTCTTTGGCGTAGTTCAATGTCCCGAACTTATCAGTCCCTTTAAACAACAGGTGTTCCAGGTAATGTGCCAAACCTGTGTTGGTTCGGGGGTCAGTGTTACTGCCAGCTCTAATGGCCATTTTGTAAGTAATATTCGGTTCTTTATTGTTTTGCGACAGAATAACGGTAAGTCCATTTTTTAAGGTGTAAAAACGGGTTTTGGTAGGGTCGTTGGTTACATATTTGTAAGGGTAACCAGCAGAAGTCCCTGTTTTCCATTGATAGGTTGTTTGCGCCTGGGCTATCGAACCTGTAATTAGAAAGCAAGCTAAAGTAAATAGTTTGAATTTCATTGAAATTTTGGTTTATGATTATGAAATCAGGGCATGACAGAATACATTACCCGGTTCATTGTTAATAAGTTGTTTACTCAAATATATATGCTTTCTGTTTGGGAATGAAATGCTTTTGATAAATGTTAACTAAAAAGACAGGAATGGGTGATTTTAGCTTATTGGTGCTACTTTCTTACAGTCGTTGGTACATCGTATTTAGTCCTTAGATAATGGGCTTATCGTACACCAATCTTGCTACTTTCTTCTTGCTACTTAATTATTATCTGTAATTTTACCGACATGACAAAGCAAAGTACAAAACCCAATATTTTAGTGGTAAACGATGATGGCATTACGGCAACAGGGATTAAAAACCTGATGGAAGTGATGCAGGAGATTGGAAATGTAGTAGTAGTGGCTCCTGATAGTCCGCAGAGTGGAATGGGGCACGCCATAACCATTGGTAAACCAATCCGTTTTGATCGGGTGGATTTATATCCGGGAGTAGAAATGTACAAATGCAGTGGAACACCGGTTGACTGTGTAAAGATTGCTGTCAATAAAATTTTTAAAGGTAAAAAGCCAGATTTGTGCGTGTCAGGGATTAATCATGGTCTTAATAATTCTATTAATGTGATTTATTCGGGTACCATGTCTGCTGCGGTTGAGGGGGCTATTGAAAAAATACCTTCTGTAGGTTTTTCTCTTGATGATTTTGCTGCCGATGCTGATTTTAGCCATACCAAAAAGTATATAAAGCAGATTGCAGAGCAGGTGTTGGCCAATGGTTTGCCCGAAGGAACTTTGTTGAATGTTAACTTCCCAAAGGGCGATCAGTTAAAAGGGATTAAGATCTGCAGGCAAGCCAATGCCAAATGGATGGAAGAGTTTGAGGAGCGTGTAGATCCTTATAAACGCCCGTATTACTGGTTAACAGGGGTTTTTGAAAACTTTGATAAAGGTGAAGATACTGATGTGTGGGCCCTAGAGCATAATTATGTTTCTGTAGTACCTGTTCAATTTGATTTGACAGCACATCATGCTATACAACAACTTAATAGCTGGGATTTCGGTAAGGTTGCAGGTTCCGATTCTTCAGAATCGAAAAATACAATTTCTGCCCCTGATGGACTAAATTTAGGTTAGGTAGATGAACAATTTTATTAGAAAACTCCCCAATACTGTATGGGTTGGTTTGGCAATAGGCTTGATTCTACCTTTGATTGGATGCACCATTGCCTGGTACATCATTAATCATGTGCATTATCTTGCCAAAGCCGATTTATTGTACATTGCAGGAATTGGAATAAATGCCTTTACGCTGCAACATTTTTTTAAGTACAATAAAGAAAATATTGGTCGGGGAATACTGGCGGCAACCTTTTTGTGTGCCTTTGTATTTTTTGCGTATAAAGTTTTTTAAGATTCCAAAGTCCTGTCATTTTATTTCTCTTAAATGAAGTATTATTTAGTAGCCGGTGAGGCATCGGGTGATTTACACGGTTCCAATTTAATGAAAGCCTTAAAAAAGGAGGATAATAATGCCACCTTTAGGTATTTTGGTGGAGATAAAATGGAGCTGGAGGGAGGAGAACTTGTTAAGCATTATGCCGATATGGCCTTCATGGGCTTCACTGAGGTAATTTTAAATTTGAGAACAATTTTTAAAAACCTGAAGGCTTGTAAGGATGATATATCAGCCTGGAAACCAGATGTCTTGATTCTGATTGATTTTCCTGGTTTTAACCTTAAAATCGCAGAATTTGCCAAAAGCACCGGAATCAGGGTTTGTTACTATATCTCTCCAAAAGTTTGGGCCTGGAATCAAAAAAGGGTGCTCAAAATAAAAAAGGTAGTGGATAAGATGTTTTGTATCTTACCTTTTGAAGTAGATTTCTATAAAGAATGGGGCATGACTGTGGAGTATGTAGGTAATCCTTTGTTAGATGAAATTAGCCAGTTTACTCCCAATGATAATTTTATCCCTGCCCATCAGCTGTCTGATCATAAAATCATCGCACTTTTACCTGGGAGCAGGAAGCAAGAAATAGACAGGCTCTTGCCTGTAATGCTGGATATGGTAACGCAATTTCCTGATTACAGCTTCATGGTAGCTGGAGCGCCAACTTTTGATCGTTCATATTACAATAAATTTATAGGCGATAAGCCAGTTAAATTACTTTTTAATAATACCTATAATTTGTTGCACCATGCCCATGCGGCAATTGTAGCTTCAGGAACGGCTACTTTAGAAACTGCTTTATTTCGAGTGCCACAGGTAGTGGTTTACAAAGGAGGAACAATTTCTATAGCGATTGCACGACTTCTGGTAAAAATCAGATTTATCTCTTTGGTTAACCTCATTGTTAATCAAAAAATAGTAACAGAACTTATCCAGGAAGACTGTAATCCAGATAAGTTAAAACAAGAATTATCAGTCATTTTGCAAGGTGAGGGGAGGTTGAAAATGTTGCAGGATTACGATGCACTTTTGCGGCTAATGGGTAGTCCGGGTGCATCCGAAAAAACGGCCAAATCCATCTGTAAATACCTCATTTCTGATCGATAAATTTTTGTCTAAAATCAGCTAATTTTATTTTTTTTAAAACAAAACCGCATTTAAAGCGTTACTAAATCGTTTTGCGGAAATCCATTACCTATACAATTAATTCTTACGCCTCATTAATTTTCTGGAATTTGGTACTGCATTGCATTAACTGAATTATAAACTTAAAACTAATGAGTGCCAATGAAAAACATTCTACCCAGGATCGCGGTTTTCCTATGCCTGATCCTAATTTCTAGCCCCCAGGTGTTTGCAGGAATGAAAGGAGAAACGAGCAAATTTAGCTCCTTTTATTTTCAGCAAGATACCAGTAAACGACAGGATACTGCTAAGAAAGTTCCTGCAGATACCGTTAAAAAACCGGTTAATCCTTTGGGGTCTTCCATCCCAGCTCCGGCCCCGGCTTCTCCAACAACAACAGCGCCAAAAACTGCTACAGCCAAACCTACCGATACAGCTGGGCAGAAAACCATCACCGGAATAGTTTTAGATGAAAAGAAACTCGGCTTACCGGGTGTGGGCATAAAAGTTCAAGGTAAACAGGGAGGGTCTGTAACTCAGGGAGATGGGAAATTTTCAATAAAAGTTGGCGCGGCTACCGACGTGCTGGTTTTTAGCTACATTGGCTATCAGTCCAAATCAGTTCCGGCAGGATCTGGAAATACTCCCCTGGTGGTTAACCTTGTCCCTTCAGAAGCAGAAAAACTGGATGAAGTAGTTGTTGTGGGCTATGGTACTTTAAAAACCAAGGAAGTTACTTCTTCTGTTGCACACGTAGATACAGCCCAGTTCAGGCAAGGTGGCGCGCGCAGTGCACTTGATTTGGTTCAAGGAAAGGTTGCAGGCTTAAACATCACCAGATCGGGAAGTTCTAACCCAAATTCCAGTCCGAGTGTACAATTAAGGGGAGTAGTCTCCCTTGCAGGAAGTGCCAGTCCGCTATTTGTAATTGACGGTATTCCAGGTGGAAATCCGGATCTGCTACAGCAGGATGATATTCTGTCTGTCGACGTGCTTAAAGATGGGTCAGGAGCCGCCATTTACGGAACAAGTGCAAACGCAGGGGTAATCCTGATTACCACTAAAAAAGGTAAAGCCGGTCCTCCTACATTTAATTACTCCTCTTACCTGCGAAAAGAGTTTGTCCAAAACCGGTTAGACTTTTTAACCGCTGATGAGTTCAGGCAAAAACTCACATCGGGAGAAATCTCAGGAAGAGATTATGGCGGCAATGAAGATTTATATGACCGCTTAATCAATCATGATAATGTTTCCCATAATCACAACTTATCGCTGTCGGGCGGTACAGACAAAACGAGCTATCGTGCAAGTTTAAACTACCGTGATTTACAGGGTATTGCCTTGCAAAACGACAGGGAAGAGTATACTGCAAGGTTAAATATTAATCAGAAAGGTTTAGATGATAAGCTGAATATCCAGCTTAACCTGGCTACCAACTTCAATAAAGCCAATTTGCTGGCCGGTGGATCACCTATTTCCTTTTTCGATAATGAACTTACCGGCAGTGGCTGGGAAGAGTATGCTACAGAGAACCCTACCAAACCCATTTATAATCCTGATGGTTCTTATTATTTTGATACCCAGAGTACCAATCAATTTGCGCGGTTATATCAAACTACCAGTTACCGTAAACAACAAACCAGTTCAGCAGATATCAAAGCCGATTTAGATATCGTAGAAGGATTAAAAGCCTCTGTTTTCGGATCAATCCAAAGAGATAGTTACATAGACGGTGGTTATGCTCAGCTGGGAAGCGAAAACTCCGTAGAAAACAGCGATTATCCGAGTGGCGGCTACGCCTTCAAAAACAATTACTTATCTCAGGGTTTTGCCTTTGAACCTACACTAAATTATAATAAAACAATCGATAAGCATTCCTTTACCGTATTGGCAGGTTATAGCTATCGCTATAATATTGAGGAGGGTGCAAAATCAAATACCAGGGGTTTCCTAAACGATCAGTTCAATGAAGATAATATGAATGCCGGTCAGGCCCTGGCAGATGGTAAGGCCGGATTGGGAAGTTTTAAGAATGATAATACGCTGATTGCGTTTTTTGGCCGTATCAATTATGCTTTTAACAATAAATACCTTGCTCAGTTTATCCTGAGGAGAGAGGGTTCATCCCGCTTTGGCGATAACAACAAATGGGGAAGTTTTCCGGCACTTTCATTGGGTTGGAATGTGACAGAAGAAAAATTCATGGAAAATGTTAAATGGGTGAACAATTTAAAACTAAGAGTAGGTTATGGGGTAACAGGTAATTCTGGTTTTACCAATAATGCTTCCAGGGTGTTGTTAACTACAGGAGGTAAATATCTTTATCCTGATGCTGCGTACAGAGAAACTTATGGTCCAGGAAGAAACCCCAATCCTTTTCTTAAATGGGAGAGTAAAAGCGAAACCAATATTGGTGCTGATTTTGCCTTGTTTAACAGTAAGTTAAGCGGATCCATTGATGTATTTGACCGTACAACTAAAGATCTTCTGGACTTATATACTACACCTCAGCCGCCTTATATTCAGAATACCATTTATGCCAATGTAGGTAATATCTCTTCAAAAGGTATTGAGCTTGCTTTAACTTATCAGGCCATTAAAACCAAGGATTTAACCTTTAGCATGGACTTTACCGGCAGTACCATTAAAAATAAACTGAATTCTTATTCGGATGGCACTTTTAAAGTTCAATACAGAACCTTTGGTGCTATAGGTGGTGCAGGCGATTTAGGTGATGCCATTACCACTTACGAAGGAGAAGATGTAGGGGTTTTCTGGGGCAAGCGTTTTGCCGGATTTGATGCTGATGGAAAGTGGTTATTCTTTAATAAAAATGGTCAGGCAGTTCACAACGATCAGATCAACTATTCAAAAGATCGCAGCATGACGGATCTTGCACCAATTGGAAATGCGATTCCTAAATATTATGCCTCATACACTGCCAACTTATCTTATAAAAACTTTGATTTAAGGGTTTTCTTACGTGGTAAGTTCGATTACGATATCTTGAATACAACGGCTTTAACTTATGGAAATCCATACGTTTCGGGCAAGAACTATCTGCGGGAAGCATTTGGCAAGTACAGCCAGATTAATGATACCTACATGTACTCTGATTATTATTTAGAGAGTGGAACCAATGTTAAGCTGGATGAGGTAACACTGGGCTATAATTTCAAACTCAAATCAAAATTCATCCGTAACCTGCGGGTTTATGCTACCGGGCAAAATCTGGCAACCATTACAGGCTATTCGGGTAACGATCCTGATTTTATTCAGGATACAGGTTTAGGTCCGGGAGTAGACAACAGAGGCGCTTACCCAAGTACAAAATCCTTCCTTTTCGGGGTTAATGTAGGCTTTTAATCAATACAACAATGAAGAACAAATCAATAATATATACTGCATTTTTAATTTTTATGGCTTTAGCCAGTGCTTGTACCAAGCTTGATGAAAATGCATATGATCAGATACCATCTGAAAATTTTTATTCCAATAAAAATGAAGTTTTATCGGCCGTTTTACGCCCTTACACCCATGCAAATGCCTGGGTTACGCCCTCTCAGCAAGATGGTTGGTGGCGCCCTGCTGAGCTGTCTGCCGATCAGTTGGCCTGGCCAACAAAAGGACCTCATGGCGAAGATAGTGGTAAATGGAAAAGGCTGCACTACCATACCTGGACGGTAGATGAAGCGGGGTTGAATAATGCCTGGTCGCTCATGTACGCTGGTGTAGGGTATTGTAATGATCCAATAGCACAGATCAATTCAAGAGATATCTCTGCTATGGGCATCACCCAGCAAGAGAAAGATTCTTATCTATCGGAATTGAAATTGTTAAGGGCATTCCATTACTTAAAATTAATGGATCTCTTTGGTGGGGTCCCTATTCAAACTGAACCTGCAGATCCGCTGAATCCGGTCTATCCATCAACATCCAGTCGGAAAGAAGTTTTTGATTTCGTGGAGAAGGAGATCAAGGATAACATCAATAATGTTCCAAAACTTTCAAGGGCGCAGTTGGGCCGAATGTCACAAGCGAGTGGATATGCCATGTTGGTTGAGCTTTACCTGAATGCAGAAGTGTGGTCTGGTACAGCCAGGTGGGACGATTGTATTGCTGCAGCCGATAAGATAATTAATAATGAAGGGGGTGGACAGAACGGAAACATGGCCCTCGATCCAAACATTTCCGATCAATTTAAGAACACCAACGATTTGTCGAAGGAAGTCATATTTTCTATTGCTTATGATTTTACCCGTGCGAAATTTGAACCTTCCTGGACAGGGGAGTTTTATCATTTTGCACAACGCGATATTTATGGTGGTGGTAGAAATGGTAACGATGGTATTGTATTGGTGCCAGGCGTTTACAGTACTTACGAGGTAGAAGATCAGCGTAAGCTTAATTGGCTGCTTATTGGTAAACAATTAAAATTTGCCGATGGGGTAACACCAGTGCAGGGTACAGTTGAGTATGCAGGTAAACCATTGGAATTTGTAGATAATATTCAAAGAAACTCCAAGGGCTCTACGGTATCCAATATGAGTGAAGGGGAGGAAAACAGTGGTGTACGTTTTAATAAGTATAAGCTGGGTAATTCAATCCCAGGGCTAGTTAATGGTGTAAAGGTAGAGCCTGACCCCAACTACAACAATACCGATTGGAATGTGTACCGATTAACCTGGATTTATTTTGCCAAAGCGGAAGCTTTAATGCGAAAAAATAATGGTACGGCAACACCAGAAGCCGTAGATTTAATTAATGCCTGTAAAAAAAGGGCTTATTCCGATACTGCCTGGGCCTCTAAGGCTTATACCACAACTACGCTTACTATGGACGAACTCTTAGCGGAAAGGGGCAGAGAATTTATTTTTGAAGGTTTCAGAAGAGATGATTTGATTCGTTTCGGAAAATTTACGAGCGGAACCTGGTGGGATCATACGGCTTCAAGCGCTATTCGAAATTTATTTCCAATACCACAACGTCAGCGTGATTTGAACCCAAAACTGGCTCAAAATCCTGGCTATTAAAATTTAAATATAAGGTGCTCCATTGGAGCACCTTTTTTTATTTTAGCTGATGTAAGCACAGAAAATTCAGTAATAAAAACGATATAATTACCCCGATTTACAGTTTTCTTAAGTGTTGGGTTAGAAAAACTATATTTTTTATTAGATTTGGTTAATTTAAATACAATATTTATAGATGAAATCGCTTTCTATTAAAGATATCGCCACCCAAGCTAACGTATCCATTACCACAGTCTCATTTATCATTAATGGCAAGGCCAAAGAAAAATCTATCAGTGAGGCGGTAATAGAGAAAGTGGAAAAGATTATTGAGGAAAGTGGGTATAAACCGAATCAGATTGCAAGAAGCCTTAGAACAGGTAACTCCAACATTATAGGTTTGATTATTGAAGATATTTCGAACTCTTTTTTTTCAAGAATTGCAAGGTTAATTGAAGATAAGGCCTACAAAAAAGGATATAAAATTATCTATTCAAGTACCGAAAATAATGTCGATAAAGCCAAAGAGCTTATCAATATGTTTAAATCCCGTAAAGTTGATGCATACATTATTGCACCAACAAAAGGAATTGAAGAAGACATTAATCTGCTGCTGGCAGAAAATACACCGGTAATTCTGTTCGACCGGAACTTGCCTGACGTAAAAACAGGTTATGTTGGAGCAGATCATTTTAATGCTTCTTATCAATCTATTGAAAATTTTATCCAGCAGGGTAAGAAAAAAATTGCATTGGTAACTACTGATATTAACGTGCAGCAAATTACCGAACGTTTGGAAGGTTATAAAAAAGCACTGGAAGACCATAACCTGGCTTATGATGAAAATTTAGTCGTTAAAATTCACTTCAACCAGGATGAAGCAGAAACGATGGAGCAAATTAAAAGCTTGTTTCTGAACCAAAAAATAGATGCTGTGCTTTTTGCAACCAATTATTTAGCCATAAGTGGATTAAAAGTGCTTAAAGAAATCGACAAGAAAATAGGCGATGACTTTGCCGTAATTGCTTATGATGACCATGAAGCTTTTGAATTGCATACTCCCCGGATTTCGGCCGTACAGCAACCGCTGGAAGAAATTGCAGAAAATGTGATCAAACTTGTTCTGAGTCAGTTATCTAAGAAAACAAAAGCAGAGAACAAGCAGATTATTGTCCCTGCTAAGCTCATCATTAGAAATTAGTTTTTTGTTTGTAACTTAAAAGTTACTATTCTATTTCTCCATATGGTATAAAATTATCTAATATTGGATTGGTAAATCGTTTTACGTTAGATGCCTTTGCAAGAGATTAGATAGCAACGAATTCAGAAGCATTTTTTGGATCAGCTTTTAGGATGAGATTGGTAAAACGTTTTAAGAAAAACTAAGCCAAATGAACCAATTATGAGAAACTTTCATCCCCAAGCTACGGACAGTTATATCCCAGCCCAGCATGCTTTTCCAACAACAAATGCTTTCCTATCCTCCTTCAGTTCTAGTTAAAGATGATTTGAAAATTAATTCTTATGGTTTAGACCAATAGAATTATGGGCAGTTTGCCACAAATAATAAAAAACGAGCATTTTAATACACCGAAAGGTTCACTGATGAATAGGTTACATCAGTGAGCAAGATATTTCAACACACAAATGAAACTTAAACGCATCATCTCCCTGGCATTCTGCCTGGCTTCTTCAAGCTCCTGGGCACAGCAGAAAGATTGGGTAAACTATGTAAATACGCTTCAGGGAACAAATTCTAAACATGAGCTTACCCGCGGAAATACTTACCCTACAACTGCTTTACCCTTTGGAATGCACACCTGGACACCTCAAACCGGTAGAAATGGAGATGGATGGAAATACCAGTATTTTAAAGATAAAATAAGAGGATTTCAACAAGCACACCAGTGCAGCTCCTGGACCAGAGATTACGCGGTGTTTTCACTGATGCCAATGATCGATGAGCTGGTAGTTGATGAGCATAAACGTGAAGCTCAATTTAGCCACGAGAATGAAATTGCCAAACCCAATTACTACAAAGTCAAATTTAATAACCAGGTTACTACCGAAATTTCGCCTTCAGAGCGTGGCGCACATTTACGTTTTTCTTATCCAAAGCAAAAAAGAAGTTTTTTAGTTTTAGATGGCTATACTCGTATGAGTGGGGTACACATTTATCCGAAAGAGAATAAAATAACCGGTTATGTAAATAATGGGGAAGGATTTAAAAAAGGCTGGAAGAGTTATTTTGTATTAAAATTTGATAAGCCGATCAGGTCTTTTGGTACCTGGGAGAACAGAAAAAATACGGTTAATGCAGATTCTGTAATTGCCGAAGGTTTAGGTAAAGGAGCGTTTATTGAATTCAATCCGGGAGAGGTAGTACAGGTTAAAACTGCATCTTCTTATATTAGTTTAGAACAGGCTGAACTGAACCTTAAAACTGAGCTTGGTGCTGATCAAACGCTTGAACAAACCAAAGCTAAAGCAGCTGCGGTATGGAATAAATCTTTAGGAAAAATAGAAGTAGAGGGAGGGTCTAAAGCAGATATGGAGACTTTTTACTCTTGCTTTTTCAGGGCAAGCCTTTTCTCAAGGAAATTTTATGAATTGGATGCAAAGGGAAATCCCTATTATTTTAGTCCATACGATGGAAAGGTACACCAGGGCTATATGTTTACCGACACTGGTTTTTGGGATACCTTCAGAGCTCAGTTTCCTTTAAATACACTTGTTCAGCCAGAAATGCAGGGCCGTTATGTGCAGGCCTTGCTTGATGCTTACGATCAATGTGGCTGGCTGCCTTCCTGGTCTTTTCCAAGCGAAGCCGGAAGTATGATTGGCAATCATGCCATTTCTTTACTTACCGATGCCTGGGCAAAAGGAATTAAAACATTTGACGCGAAAAAAGCCCTGGATGCTTATTACCATGAAGCCATGAATAAAGGGCCATGGGGCCCCGCAAATGGTCGGGATGGTGTTAAAGATTACAACAGCCTGGGCTATGTTTCTTATCCAAAATACAGGGAAGCTACGGCTAAAACCCTTGAATATGCCTATGATGATTATTGCGGTTATGCTTTGGCAAAAATGACTGGTGATCAGCATTATATGGATGTTTTTGCCAAACCCATGTACAATTATAAAAATGTTTACGATCCAGGTACACGCTTCATGCGCGGAAAGGATGGTTCTGGGGCTTGGGCACCAAATTTTGATCCAACGGAGTGGGGCGGACCATTTACTGAAGGTAATGCCTGGCACTGGCAATGGTCGGTATTTCAGGATACCAAAGGATTGATTAACCTCATGGGGGGGAATAAAAATTTTGTAGCGAAACTGGACTCCGTTTTTTCAGAACCCAATAAAGTGAATGTAGGTAGTTATGGAGGGATGATTCATGAAATGACTGAAATGGTAATGGCCAACATGGGGCAATATGCACATGGAAACCAGCCTATTCAACACATGGTTTATCTCTACAATTATGCCAACCAACCCTGGAAATCGCAATTTCATGCCCGCGAAGTAATGAGGAAGTTATATGATGCAACTGAGAACGGTTATCCGGGAGATGAAGACCAGGGACAAACTTCGTCATGGTATGTATTGAGCGCACTGGGCTTTTACAGTGTTACACCCGGAACCGGGGAATATGTGCTGGGTAGTCCGGCATTTAAGAAAATCACCATCAACCTGGAAAATGGAAAAAAATTCGTCATTAATGCGCCTGCCAACAACAACAGCAATGTTTACATCAAATCTGCCAAACTGAATGGGAAGGTGTTTACCAAAAACTACCTTAAACACAGTGATTTGATAAATGGAGGAGAGTTGAAGTTGGAGATGGACAGTAAGCCAGCTTTAAACAGGGGGCTGAAGGAAGAAGATAAACCTTTTTCTTTAAGTAAGTAAATAATAGGGGTTTATACCCAAAAAATAGATCATAAGAAAATAGATAAAGAATGGAAAAGCCTGTTGCATTAGGTGTTGATATAGGTGGTTCGCACATTACGGCCGCTTTGGTAGATTTAAGTACAAGAACTTTAGTTAGGGATTCCATTAAGCGTAGCCCTGTGAATTCACAGGAGAGTAAAGAAGTTATTTTAGCCGCATGGTGCGATATTATTGCTGATGCCTTTGGAAATATTAAAAGTGGCTCCCGTTATGTGGGCATTGCGATGCCTGGACCATTTGATTATGAGCAGGGGATTTCACTCATTAAAGACCAGGATAAATTTAAATCACTTTATCAATTTAACGTTAAAGTGGAGTTGGCTAAGCGGTTGGAAATTCCGGCCGAAAATATTCAGTTTATAAACGATGCCGCCGGCTTTTTACAAGGAGAAGTATTTGCTGGTGCCGCTAAAGGAAATGCCCATGTACTGGGTTTAACCCTGGGTACTGGTTTAGGCTCCTCTATTTGCATTAACCATAAAGCTGAGGATGCAGATTTGTGGAATTCACCTTTTCTTGATGGAATTGCAGAGGATTATTTATCTACCAGATGGTTTGTAAAACGATATAAACAGTTAAGTGGAACAGTATTGGACGGCGTAAAGGAACTGGTAGCCTTAATTGAAACCGATCATTTAGCTACCCGTGTTTTTATGGAGTTTGGAAATAATCTTGCACAATTCCTCATTCCGATTATCAGAGAAAATAAAATCGATACTGTAATTATCGGAGGAAATATTGCCCAGTCGTTTGATGCGTTTGCACCTGAGCTGGTGGCTACATTACGGGGAAATGATATTGACACACAGATCAAGATATCAGAGCTAAAGGAACATGCAGCACTCATTGGTGCAGCCAGCTGTAACGATACATTCATCCAGCAAGCCGAACATTAATATAAAAAATTAGCACATAAGTATTATTTTAAGAAAAGAGCTCTTTTAGGTAATTTAAGTGGTAAAAAAGATAAGATCTTTTAGCTATTTTTTTATAATCTTTCTAAATAGTAGTGTAAAATCCGATGAGATAGCTGAATATTTCATCGGATTTTAATTTTTTAGGTGGTTTTTTCTGGTGTTTTTCCCTGAATTTATGGCTGTTACGGCCTGTAATAGCGATGTTACTTTTTTAATTCTATTTTAATCTCTATAATTGGAGACTAAAACGATTTAGTCAGCCAAATCTTTTATTGCTTAAATTCTGCTTCTCTAACGGGTAGCAGTTTTTTTTTGGCCTGAACTAAGCGTTTTATTAACCTATAATTCATTATTAACTAACAACTATTTAAAAACTATGAAAAAACTAGTACTTAGTTTGTTCATGTTCTTGTATTGGGGGCTTAGCGTTTCTAATGCACAGAGTAAGAACATAACGGGAAAAGTGATTGCCGACAATGACGGGCTACCAATCCCCGGGGTAAGTGTGTTGATTAAAGGCACTAAAAAAGCAACAGTAACCGGGGCTGATGGAAAATTCACAATTAGCGCCGCTCCAAATGATGTTCTTCAATTATCTTATATTGGTTTCATTACTCAGGATGTTCCAGTTGGTAACCAGGCTCTGATCAATATTAAGTTGATAACAGATGCGCAAACCCTGAGTGAAGTAACCGTAACAACTGCTTTGGGAATCAAACGTAAGCCAAAGGAAATTGGTTATGCCACACAACAGGTAACCGGAAAAGCTTTAACTTCCAGCAGACCAACCAACTTAGCTACCGGTTTATCGGGTAAAGTTGCAGGTTTACAGATCTCTCAGGCCAACAACCAGATTGATGCCGGAGATCAGGTAAGGGTGGTGCTTCGTGGTAACCGCTCATTTACCGGAAACAACCAGGCGCTTTTGGTACTCGATGGAGTTATTGTTCCGCTTAATCAGTTAAATTCGATCAATCCGAATGATATAGAAAGCGTGAATATTTTGAAGGGTGCAAACGCGGCTGCACTTTATGGTTCTGATGCTTCTAACGGGGTAATGATAGTAAGTACAAAAAGAGGTTCTGCCGATGGTGGTTCTGTTACTTACACCAACTCTACTTTAATGAACCGTTTATCATACTTTCCTAAAATGCAAACCGAATTTGGTGGTGGAACTACACAGGATGACTTTGGATTTGGGCAGTATACGCCATTCGAAAATCAAACTTTTGGCGATCGTTTTGATGGTAGCTTACGCCCGGTAGGCCGCATTCTTCAGGACGGTACTTACCAAATGGTTCCTTACACTTATAAAGATGGAGAAAAGGAAAGTTTTTTTGAAACCGGTATTGATGAGCAGAATGATATTTCTTATTCTGGCGGAAATGAAAACGGTACAACTTATATTAATGCACAAAGGGTAAACAGCAAAGGTTATGTGCCGGGCGATAAATCTAACAGAACTGCTATCCGCATTAACGGTACAAGAAAGATTGGCAAGTTCCTGGCTGATTATTCATTCAACTACACGCAAAGAAACTATGATAAGAGTACCAATCAGGTATATAACAATGTAATCAATACCCCGGGTAATATTCCGCTAACAGAATATAGCGACCTGGATTCTAAATATGGCAATCCAAATGATTTCTATAACGATTACTATATCAGCCCTTATTTTGGATTAAAACAATACAGAAACAAAGAGCGCAGGGATGATTTGTTGGGTAACCTTTCTTTAACCTATAAACCATTTGATTGGTTAAGTTTAATGGCACGGGGTGGTTTAAGCACGAAAAATTCGCAAGGTAAAGATTCCAATTATGCTTACACCTATTCTGATTTTGCCCACGATTCTGGTAAAGGCGTTGCAGCAACTCAATACAACAGATCTTCTGTTCGCGATTACAATGAATTCGAAAGTAGATACACCGGAGATTTTTTAGCTACAGCTACCAAAACCTTCAATCAATTTAAGTTTACTTTAATTGGAGGGGCACAGGTAATACAGAAAAACTATAAATACATGTCTGCGCAAGGCAATAACCTGGTTGTAGATAATCTCTTCAATTTAAGTAACCGTACCGGAGAGATTGTTGGATCTGAACTGGAGCGAAACTCTCGCCAGTTGGCGGTATTTGGTGATTTAACGGCCACTTACAATGATTTTCTTACCGTTCACATTTCGGGAAGAAATGAATGGGATTCCAGATTGGGAAAAGATAACCGTGTTTTCTTTTATCCTGCAGTAGATGTAGCTGCAACACTTACAGATGTCATCCCAGCATTAAAAGAAAGCAAAGTAATCAGCAATTTAAAACTGCGTGGAGGTATTTCAAAGGTGTCAGCAGTTCAGGTAGACCCTTATAAACTGATTTCCATTATTAATCCTGCCGGAGGTTTTCCTTATGGAAATACTGCTGGTTATACGCTTGATAATCAGGTTTATGATCCGAATTTAAGGCCTGAAACTACCATCTCGAAAGAGCTTGGCTTTGATATCGGATTTTTAAATAACAGAATTACCCTCGAAACCTCTGTGTATTTACAGAATACCAAAGACCAACAAATTTTAAACGGTATTGATTTATCTGCAACTACAGGATTCACCAGTGCGGTAATTAACACGGGTGAGTCTGAAAATAAAGGTTTTGAGTTTAGCTTAAATGCAGCACCTGTTATCGGCCTGTCTAATGGGTTTAGGTGGAATGTAGGTGTTAACTATTCTTATAATACCAATAAAGTACTGGGATTGTATGGTAATTTATCTCAAATCGGACTTGGTGATAATAACTATGTTGTATTGGGACAAAGTTTTCCAACTTTGCAGGTAAGTACTTATCAAACCGATCCTGAAGGACGTGTGGTGGTGGATGCGAATACGGGTTTGCCAATTTCAAATCCAATTAATAAGGATTTCGGACAAACCAATCCAAGTCATATTTTAGGTGTAAACACCAGTTTTACCTTTAAAAACTTCACCTTATCTGGTGTAGCCGAATATCGCAGTGGGAATGTTTTCTATAGTGGTATGGCCAGTACCTTAGATTTTTCAGGTATCAGTTATACTTCTGCACAGGCAGGACGTGAACGTTTTATCTATCCAAACTCTGTTATTCAAACTTCACCAGGTGTATATGTTCCTAACACGAATGTAACTACAATACAAGGGAACGGCTCTTTCTGGTCGGATGGAATCAGAACAAATACAGCATCCAACTACGTTTCAAGTGCGGCATTCTGGAAAATCAGAGAACTATCCCTGGCTTACCAGGTTCCTTCTCAGTGGTTAGGTGCACATGCCAAATTTATTAAGAATGCGAGCATTGCATTAGTAGGTAGAAACCTGTTCATGTTCAGGCCTAGCGATAACATTTACACCGATCCTGAGATCAACGTGGGTACCGGTAACGCACAGGGAGTGAACAACCTGAACCAAACGCCTCCAACCCGTATTTACGGATTTACAGCAACCATTGGCTTTTAATCATTAAAGGAAAGACATGAAAAAGAAACTGATATATATGCTTGCAGCATTGGTGTTAACACTGGGTGCTTGTAAGAAAGGATATTTGGATATCAATGATAATCCGAACAATGCAACAGCGGTTAAACCCGCCTTAATTTTAACCGGGGCATTAAACAATACAGCTGCGGCCACTACAGGTAGCTCAATCTTCTATAGTTTTGCTGCCCTATGGATGAACTATTGGATGACGCCGGGAGGTGTTTCCGGATGGTATGAAGAAAGGTCGTATAACTTTACCACTAACTGGAGCGGATCAACAACGCTTTGGGCAAACGTTTATGATAATTTAACGGATTATGCTTATTTGGAAAAACAGAGTAAAGCTTCTGGTCAAACCTTTTTTGTGGGGGTAGCCAAAACCATGAAGGCCTGGGACTATCAATATCTGGTAGATTTTTATGGTAACGTTCCCTACACTCAGGCCAATCAATCTGTAAACTTCCTGAATCCTAAATATGACAAGGCGCAGGATATTTATGAAGATTTAGTAAAACAACTAGATACGGCTACTAACTTGTTTAAAACAGCAACAGTGGCTCCTGCAGATGCTATTGCTGATATTTATGCGAAAGGTGATCTTCAAAAATGGGGTAAGTTTGCCAATACACTGAAATTGAGAATTTTACTTCGTCAGTCTGAAATGCCGGGGAGAGAAGCTTACATCAAAGCGGAAATCGCAAAAATTACTGCAAACGGATTCGGCTACATCGAAACTGATGAAGGTATTTTTAACAATCCTGGATACCTAAATACCACTGGAAAACAGAATCCTTTCTGGGCAGTATATGGCTATGGAGTAGATGGAACCCGTACTGCAAGCCATGGCTACATGTTGGCCAGTACCTACGGTATGGATTTTTTAAGAAATAACAATGATCCGAGGTTAGATAAATTTTACAATACGATTAATGATGGCGCAGGGAGTACTTATGTGAGTTTAGTATGGGGGCAGGAAGTAAATTTCGATCAAACCATTGCAACGGTTTCGAGTATCGGAAAAGGCGTGTTGAAATCTTTTGATCAGGATCAGCCTATTATGACTGATTTCGAGAGTTTGTTCATTCAGGCAGAGGCTGCACAAAGAGGGTGGATTGCAGGTGATGCAAGGGCTTATTATGAAGCCGCAGTTAAAGCCAATTTCATTTATTTAGGATTAACTGAAGCTGAAGCGGATACCTATCTTACCGATCAAACGGTAGCCAATTGGGATGCCAATGCCAATAAAATAGCATTAATTATTAAGCAAAAATGGGCAGCAATGAATGGTACAAATGACATTGAGCCCTGGACAGACTACAGACGTTTGGAACTCCCTGCAGATATGCCAATTTCTATCGCTTCTACAGTAACCACCAGAAAAATTCCGGTAAGGATGCTTTATCCACAACGCGAGTATAATACCAATGCCTCAAATGTGATTGCACAAGGTACTATTAACCAATTTACGACCAGGATTTTCTGGGATGTACAATAGTTAAACTGAAATTCGAAAAAGATGAAAAAAGAAAATATACTGAAAGGAGTAGCCTTTATGCTAAGCGTAACGGTTTTAACTTCTTGCCTGAAAAATAAAAATGAACAGCCTGATTTTTCAAGTACTACACCAGTGGTAGAAATTCCGGTAGGTTCGCCAATGGGCGATGGAAGCGTGAACTCCCTGTCCACTTCGCTGGTTCAGAAAGATGCTGCAAGTGATTATGTATTTTATATCAATTACGCAGCCTCCACTACTAAAACAACAGATATTAAAGTTACACTGGCCGTTAATCCGGCAATGATTGACAATTATAATGCAGCCCATGCAGATGCTAAGGTAACCATTGTGCCATCAACGGCTTTCTCTTTGCCTTCTACAATCACTATTCCTGCAGGACAAAGAAGGGTTCAGGTTCCGGTGAAATTTGTCAGTAATTTACTCAGCCCGGATATTACCTATGGTCTCCCTGTAACCATTACCGATGCTTCCGGAGAGGTAATCAGCAAGAACTTTGCTTCGGTAGTGATTAAGGTTGCAGTAAGAAATAAATATGATGGCGTATACAGTTTCAAGGGCTATGTATTTAGAGAAGGTGATCCTGTTTTAACCGGCAATTTCTCAGGACTAAGCAAAGACCTGGTTACCAATGGTGCAAATGCACTGGATTTTAGTCAGGTTTGGTCTAACGGTGGTGGTGTTGCGGGGATAGACGGTTTAAAAATCAATGTTAACCCAACTACCAACAAAGTAACCATGACGAGTGCTAGCAATGCTACCTTACAAAACGATCCAGCTTATGATAACAGGTACGATCCGGCAACCAAAACTTTCTACCTTTCATTTAAATGGGGTACAAGTCCGGCAACGAGGTCGGCAACTGATACCTTAACTTATACCGGATTGAGACCTTAATGATAATCCTTTCTGCATAATGTATTTAGCGCATGTTATTTTTAGCATGCGCTATTTCCTTATCCGGGAAATTGTTTTAAAACTAAAAACCAGATATAAAATGATTAAACAAACCACATTACTGGCGCTATTAACACTTTCAATCAGTGGATTTGCGCAACGATCTTATCAGATTACCATCAACGATCCCGATAGCGCTTCGCATGTTGAAATGAATGGCAAGCTTAAAGCTGCCTTTTTTAAAGTTTATCCAACATTTGCGCAGGCAGATGGTTACAGAACCAAAAGGCATGTAACTTTAGCATTTACAAATGAAGTTCCCGATGTCGCCGGTAAAGCAGGCGAGATTCTGGTGAATAAAAAATGGGCCGAAAATAAATCTCAAAAGAATATAGAAAAGGCACTTTTCGAGGCATTTAAGAAGAACTGGAATACTTATAGTGTAGATAAAAAGAAAGGATATTCCTTAACTTTTATCAGTAAGGATCCCAATCTGGACCCGGCGTTGAGAAAAAAGCTGATCGATACTTATTTTGAAATTTATCCTACCCTGGTAAAAACCTTTAACGATAAATCTACACACGATGTACTTTTCGTAGTAGATACGGCTTATAAAGCTGTTGCAGAAGCCAGTGGAAACAGAATTCTTTTCAGCGCGGGTTATCTGAAGGCACATCCTACAGATATAGATGTAGTTACCCATGAAACCATGCACATTGTGCAGGGATATGGCTACAGCGCCGGGCCCGTTTGGTTAACTGAGGGAATTGCAGATCATGTGCGCTATAAATATGGCGTGGACAATATTGGGTCTAAATGGAGCTTGCCCGCTTACAACGAAAAGCAGAGCTATAAAAATAGTTACCGCATCACAGCGAGGTTTTTCGCCTGGTTAGAAGCGCAGGTAAAACCCGGACTTATCGCTAATTTAGACCGTCAGTTGAGGGCACATCAGTATACCGAACAATCATGGGTAAGCCTAACCGGAAAAACCATCGATCAGCTGTGGGATGACTACAGTAAAAATCCAGTAGTTGAACTGAAATATAGCAGCAAATAATTGGCTATGAGTGCTTTATTGGGCATAAAACAAAAATGTTATGAAAAAAATATCCGATTTACTAAAACGTTTTACATAATTATTTTTATTTTGCAAAAGAATAACCTAACCAAAGCCGGAAAACAAACAATCATGAAAAAAATATTTTTCCTCTCTATTTTGGCCTTGCTTGCCTTAATTCAGTCTAAACCTGCTGCCGCGCAGGAAAAGATCAAAAAAAATGGTTACACATTAACTTTCGAAAGCAATTTTGCTGCTTTAGATCCGAAGTTGAAAAAGCGCTTAATCAAAACTTTTTTTGAAGTCTACCCTAAGCTTGCTAAAGAATATAATCCGGGTACCGATAAAAGCGTAACCTTTTTTGTGGATACCGCGTATAAAGGGGTGGCGGCAACGGCTAACGGAAAGGTAACCTATAGTTCCCTATGGATGGAAAAGCATCCTGAAGATATTGATGTGGTAACCCATGAGGTGATGCATATTGTTCAGGATTATGGCAGAAGTGTTGGGCCAGGATGGTTAACAGAAGGAATTGCTGATTATGCCAGATATAAATTTGGCGTGGATAATGAAGGTGCCAAATGGAGTCTCCCGGCATTGAAACCCGAACATTCTTATAAAAACAGTTACCGCATTACCGCACGTTTTTTCGCCTGGATAGAAAAAAACGTAAAAGCAGGAACAATCAAAGCGGTTGATGAGTCATTAAGAGAACATACATACACTAAAGATATCTGGGCAAAACTAACAGGTAAGGATCTGGATGGACTTTGGGCAGATTATGTTCAGCAACCCAACATTTAAATTAATCCCAAAAAACACATAAACTGAAACACATTAAAATGAAAAAACTTTTTATCGCCTTTTTGAGCTTGGCTGCCTCGACCAGCTTTGCCCAAACCGTGGGTAAGGTTACGGATCCTGTTGATTGGATCAATCCTTTAATGGGCACGCAATCTAAGCCTAGCTTATCTAATGGAAATACTTATCCGGCAGTTGGATTACCTTGGGGGATGAACATGTGGACACCGCAAACAGGTAAGATGGGCGACGGATGGGCCTACGTTTACGATGCTGATAAAATCCGCGGCTTTAAACAAACCCATCAGCCTTCTCCCTGGATGAATGATTATGGCGCATTTGCTATTATGCCTGTTACCGGTAAATTAAAGTTTACGGATGACGAACGCGCAAGTTGGTTTAGCCATAAAGCAGAGGTTTCAAAGCCCTACTATTACAGTGTTTATTTAGCTGATGCAGATGTAACTACAGAAATTACCCCAACAGAAAGAGCAGCACAATTTAGATTTACTTTCCCTAAAACAGATAGTTCTTATGTTGTTGTAGATGCGCAAAATAAAGGATCTTACATAAAAATTATTCCCGCTGAACGCAAGATCATCGGTTATACTACCAAATATGCACGTGGCCCGCTCCCTAAAAACTTCAAAAACTATTTCGTAATTTATTTCAACAAAGATTTTCAGCTGGCGAAAACCTGGAGCGGAAAAGACCTTAAAGAAAAAGAACTGGAGCTGGAAAGCGATCATACAGGAGCTGTTATTGGCTTCAAAACAGCTAAAGGAGAGCAGGTTACTGCAAGGGTAGCTTCTTCATTCATTAGTTTTGAACAAGCAGAATTAAACCTGAAAAGAGAAGTAGGTACCGATGGATTTGATGCTACAAAGGCAAAAGGCAGAGCCATCTGGAACAAAACTTTAAGCCGCATTGCCGTAGAGGGCGGTACTATCGATCAGACCCGTACTTTCTACTCTTGTTTGTACCGTACTTTGTTCTTTCCGAACAAATTATATGAAGTGGATGCACAAAACCAAATTGTACACTGGAGTCCATACAACGGTCAGGTATTGCCTGGTTACATGTTCGCAGGAACTGGTTTCTGGGATACTTTCCGTGCATTATATCCTTTCTTAAACCTCGTTTATCCATCTATTAATAAAGAGATGCAACAAGGCTTAATTAACGATTATAAAGAAGGAGGATGGTTACCAGAATGGAGCAGCCCGGGATATGCCAACATCATGGTAGGCAATAACTCTGCTTCTGTAGTAGCTGATGCCTATATTAAAGGCTTAAGAGGTTATGATATTCAAACCTTATGGGAAGCATTAAAACACGGTGCCAACAACGAAGGCCCGATGGAAGCTGTTGGCCGTGATGGTGTAAAATATTACAATGAATTGGGCTATGTTCCGTTCGATGTGAAAAAGAACGAAAATGCGGCTAAAACACTCGAATATTCTTACGATGACTTTACCATTTATCAATTGGGAAGAGCATTGGGTAAACCTGCTTCAGAGATCGATATCTATAAAAAGAGATCGATGAATTATAAAAATCTCTTCGATCCGGCTTCAGGCCTGATGCGTGGGAAAAATCAGGATGGTACTTTCCAAAGCCCGTTCAGTCCGTTTAAATGGGGTGGTGCCTTTACCGAAGGTAACAGCTGGCATTATACCTGGTCTGTTTTCCAGGATGTTGACGGATTAGCTAAATTAATGGGTGGCCATGAGAAATTTGTCACCAAGTTAGATTCTGTTTTCTCTATGTCTCCGGTATTTGATGAGAGTGCTTATCATGGTGTAATCCATGAGATCAGGGAGATGCAGATTGCCAATATGGGACAGTATGCACATGGTAACCAGCCTATTCAGCACATGATTTACTTATACAATTATGGTGGCGCACCTTACAAAACGCAATATTGGGTAAGAGAAACCATGAACCGCATGTATAAAGCTACGCCAGATGGTTATTGCGGCGATGAGGACAATGGACAAACTTCTGCCTGGTATGTATTTTCAGCAATGGGATTCTATCCGGTAACACCAGCTACAGATCAATATGTATTGGGCGCTCCTTTGTTTAAAAAGGTAACCATTACATTAGAAAATGGTAAAACAGTAAACATTAATGCTGCTGCCAACAGCGATAATAACCGTTATGTTCAATCTTTATTAATGAACGGTAAACCATATTCTAAAAACTGGATTAGCCATAGTGGTCTTCAAAAAGGTGCGGTATTGAACTTTAACATGAGTGCAACACCTAATAAAACCAGAGGGTCTAATCCTGCTGATTTCCCTTATTCTTTATCTACAGAAAAATAAAATTATAGGGGCTGTATTGTAAAATTATCCTTCGACAGGCTCAGGATGACATGGGACAGGCTCAGGATGACACCAGGCGGGCTCAGGATGACACCAGGCGGGCTCAGGATGACACCAGACAGGCTCAGGATGACATCAAGACCAGTTAGGATGATAATCAAATTATGATACAGCCTCTTTTTAATAAAAACTATTAGCCCCTAACTAAGGCTGATCCAGAACCAACCAAATATGAAAATCAACGTCTTAAAGACGGGAGGAACAGCATTATTGCTTTGTTCAACCTTCTTGTCTTTCGGTCAGCGCATTGCGCTTAACGATCTCTCTGCTTTTAAATCACCAGCTGCTTCCTGGACTATAGTAGAGAACGTTTTTGCCGATCTTAATACTGAAAGTACACTTAAAAACCTTAAAGGAACAGGCATTCTGCTTAACCAATCCACTTCCAAAAAACACGGGGCCGATTTGTATACAGCAGCTGAATATGGCGATGTTGCTGTAGAGTTAGATTACCTGACTGCGAAAGGAACCAATTCGGGCATTTATCTGCAAGGCAATTATGAAATCCAGATTGATGATGCCTGGGGATTAAAAAATGCGACTTCAGCAAACAATGGTGGTATTTATGAACGTTGGGACGATGCTAAGCCTGAAGGCGAAAAAGGTTTCGGCGGAATTGCTCCGCGTCAAAATGTAAGTAAGGCCCCTGGCTTGTGGCAGCACATTAAAATTATATTTCAGGCGCCCAAATTTGATGCTGCAGGGAATAAAATTTTGAATGCGAAATTTGTAAGCATTGAATTAAATGGGGTTACCATCCATGAAAATGTAGAACTTTTCGGTGCCACCAGAGGTGCGGCCTCAGCAGAGAAAGCAACCGGGCCGTTACGCTTACAGGGAGACCACGGAACTGTAGCTTTTAAAAACATTCAGATTACCCCTTTAACAGAAATCCCCAAAGCAAACCAGGGTTCTGGAGCTGATCCAATTTACATTGATGCACCAGCCAATACCATGATCCGCAGTTTTGTGGATGTTGTTCGTGGGGTACGCTCTGTACATGCCATTTCGGTAGGTGGGCCAGAAAAATTAGCTTTTAGCTATGATTTAGACAACGGAACATTATTACATGGCTGGCACGGTGGTTTCATTGATGCTACGCCAATGTGGGATGGCCGTGGGAACGGAACATCGCGTCCATTGGGTAGCGTAACCCGCTTTACCCAAAAACCGGTTTTAGCCATTTCTAAATTAACCAACAATCAGGGTGCCTGGATTGCCGATACCACAGGTACAGGTTTTAAACCAAAGGGCTATGTAATGGATAGCCAGGAACGTCCGGAGTTCAAATACGAAATCTACGGAAACAAGGTGACTGATGCAGTTAAGATAATGGAAAATGGAAAAGGATTAACTCGGGATATCATCCTCGAAAAAGGAACTTCGGATCTATATTTTCTATTGGCTCAGGCCGAAAACATCGAAGATTTAGGAAAAGGCATGTACCTCATCGGAGATAAGTCATACTATATTCAACTGGCTGATGGAGTAGCTAAACCCGTTATCAGATCTGTTGATGGCCAAAAACAATTGGTTGCACCTGTTGGAAATAAGTTGAGTTATTCTTTATTATTTTAAAACTGATTGATCATGAAACATACATTTAAAACACTTGCAATGTTGGCATTGAGTTTCAGTTTTACTGCACTTAATGCTCAGGAAACTCCGAAAGAAGAGGATTTCTTTAAAATAAATAAAGTTAGGGTTCCTGAAGGCCCCATTTTAGAGGTGGGTGGTTTAGTTACCCTTCCTAATGGAAGTTTAGGTATTTCTACCCGTAGGGGAGAAGTATATATTGTTGAAAATCCAACCAGCGCCCGCCCTTATTTTAAGAAGTTTGCTTATGGCTTACACGAAATATTGGGCATAGCCTATAAAAATGGTGCTATTTACGTAGCACAACGTGGCGAACTCACCAAATTGGTAGATAAAGATATGGATGGAAAGGCAGACGTTTATGAAACCATTTATGCCTGGCCTTTAAGCGGACATTACCATGAGTATAGTTTTGGGCCGGTGTTAATGCCCGATGGTACATTTATGGTTACCGGAAACGTTGCCTTTGGAGATGAAGAATGGTGGCGGGCTGAAAGCCGCGTTCCGATGAGAGGTTGGGCAATGAACATTACCGAAGATGGTAAAATGAAGCCTTATGCAGCGGGTTTTCGGTCTCCTGCAGGTATCGGATCCATTGATGGTCAATTTTATTTTACCGAAAACCAGGGCGATTGGGTAGGATCCGGAGGAATCTGGAAAGTAAACAGAGGTGATTTTATGGGCCATCCTGCCAGTTTAAGGTGGACAGGCAGATCTGATTCACCTGTAAAACTGCAATCCGATTTCTTTTATTCTAAAATGGATGAACGCCGGATCAAAAATGAGCAAGGACGTTATATAAAGCCAGAAAACAGGGTAAATGAAACTTTCAAAACCTTGTTCGAAATGAAAAAGGATTTTCCTGAACTGCGTTTACCATCAGCCTGGTTACCTTATGGTATTTTGGGAATCTCTTCTTCAGAGCCAATCAAAATTCCTGAAAATACATTTGGTCCATTTGCCGGACAAATTTTGGTAGGCGACCAGGGGATGAGCATCATCTCGAGGGTTTTCTTAGAAACGGTAAAAGGACAAGAACAAGGTGCAGCGTTTATGTTCCGCCAGGGTTTTCGTTCGGGCGTATTAAGAATGGCCTGGGGTACTGACGGATCCTTATTTGTAGGTGAAACCAATCGCGGCTGGGGATCAGCTGGTGATGCGAATGAAGGTTTAGAAAGACTGGTTTACAATAACAAAATGCCTTTCGAAATGAAAACGGTTAAGGCTATGCCTGATGGTTTTGAAGTAGAATTCACCATGCCTGTTGACCGTAAATCTGCTGAGGATTTAGCTTCTTACCATGCAGAGAGCTTTATTTACAAATATCATCCGGTTTATGGTTCCCCTCCTGTAAATACCGAAAAATTGAAAATCGCAGGTGTTAAGGTTTCAGCAGACGGATTAAAAGCAAGAATTATCGTTCAGAATCTGCGTCAGTATTATATTCATACCCTAACCTTAGATGGCATCAGGTCGCAGGACGGGTTTTATTCATTAATTCATCCGGTGGCTTATTATACCTTAAACCAGATTCCTGATGGCTCCAAACTGGCTATGAATGAGGTGAGCACTAAGAATTCTGAAGCTTTGGCGCCAACGCCTGCAAAGAAAGCAACTGTTCCGGCTAAAGCAACCGGAAAAAAGGCAGATGCCAAAGCTATTCCAGCTAAAACAACTGCTGTAAGTGCTAAGGCGCCAACCTACAAAGAAGTAGAGGGCTTACTTACCAAAAATACCTGTTTGGCTTGCCACAATACCACCAAGAAACAGATTGGTCCTCCCTTTGTAGAAATTGCTAAAAGAAACTATAGTGCAGAGAAGATTTTTAAGTTAATCCATAATCCACAGCCACAAAACTGGCCTGGATATTCAACTGAGATGCCTCCAATGCCACAGGTTACCAAGGCCGAAGCCTACAAAATTGCCGCATGGATCAATACCTTAAAATAAGTTAGTTTAGTTTGTTTAAGCGGTTGGTGGAAACGCCGACCGCTTTATTTTTGAATATAGTTGTAAGAAGATGATGAGAATTTTATTGTTAGTAAACGTATTTTTACTAACCTGCTTTGCAGCGAATGCACAGCAAAATGCCCTTTCGGGAAGGATTACAAATAGTAAGCATGAACCGCTGGGACAGGTATCTGTAGAGGTATTAAATACCAACTTAGGCGTTGTGAGCAAAGCCGATGGAACATTTGAGTTTGCAAGAGTACCTGCCGGAAAGCTTAGTCTGAAAGTTACCGCATTGGGCTATGCCATTGCGGTTAAAACGGTAAATACCCAATCGATAGAGATTGTACTGCAAGAAAGTAGTTCGAAATTAGATGAGGTTACAGTGTCTGCCCAGAAAATAGAAGAAAAAGTTCAGTCGATCCCCGCAAGTATTACTGCATTATCAGCAGCAAAGGTGAATGATTATCGACTGGTAAATACCCGCGATTTATCGGCTATTGTACCCAATTTATACAGCAGTAATCCGGGCGATGGCAGAAACGTAACCTCTATCAGGGGTATTGGTACCACCTCTTATGATCCGGCAATTGCTACCTATATTGATGGAGTAAACCAGTTTGGACTCGATACCTACATTGCCTCCTTATTTGATGTGGAAC
Organism: Pedobacter sp.; assembly: GCF_965279535.1. NCBI lineage: Bacteria > Pseudomonadati > Bacteroidota > Sphingobacteriia > Sphingobacteriales > Sphingobacteriaceae > Pedobacter > Pedobacter sp. Next base: position 2,107,380 of record NZ_OZ257244.1, on the reverse strand, counting down.
GTATTGAAGTACTCCGTGGCCCGCAAGGAACACTATATGGTCGAAATGCGATGGGTGGTGTAATCAACATCATTACTAAACAACCCAGTAATACCACTACAGGTTTTGCTGGTGTAGATGTAGGTAACTTTGGGCAGCAGCGATACAGTGCAGGTGTTAGAACGGCCTTAGTTAAAGACAAGTTATTTTTCGGTGCTGCGGGATTATTTAATAAGCAGAATGGTTTTTATACCAATCAGTTTAACAATGCTCCTTTTGATAAACTTCAAGGTTTTTTAGGTAATTATTATTTGAAATTTCTGGCCTCATCTAAATTTTCATTAACGCTAAATGTTAAGCATAATGAGAACAGGAACAACGGAACTTTTCCTTTAGCTGGATCGGTTGATGATGCCTTAGCAAATCCTTTTAAACTAAGTCAGAATGCCACAACTGAAATGGTTGATAATTTATTCAATGCATCGTTATCTGCCAATTATACCGGTGAGCATTTTAACTTCAGCTCACAAACGGCTTATCAATCTAATTACCGGTATTACAAACAACCTATTGATGGAGATTTCTCTCCTTTAGATGCGGTAGCCATTGTAAACGATTATGGTAAAGATTGGAATAAGGTAGAAGTGTATACGCAGGAAATCAAATTTAGTTCAGCGGCTGCCAGTACTTCCAGATTAAAATGGTTGGGCGGTTTGTATGGTTTTTACCAAAAGAACCCGGTTAAGCAAGGAACTTATTTCGGTGCTGATGGGGCTATCATGGGCGCAGAGCCATTTACTACTGCTGTAAATATCAATTCAGGTAAAGGCGCAGGTTTAGCCGCATTTGGTCAGCTTTCCTATCAGTTAACAGATCAGTTGACTGCAACTGCCGGATTGCGATATGATTATGAGTATAAACAACTAAGCGCCTCCGGAGAATACCTGATTCCAGGAATGGATCCAATCGTTACCCGGAGCGATACTTCTGCTAAAGCCAATTTTCATGCCATCTCTCCAAAACTGAGTTTAAGTTATATGCTTGCCTCTGGTAATCAAATTTATGCGAGTTATAGTCGCGGTTATCGCGCAGGAGGAATTACCCAATTGGCCTCTGATCCGAGCGTAAAGCCATTGGATGCTTATAAGCCAGAATACAGTAACAACATAGAATTGGGAAGCAAAAATACTTTCTTCGATCAACGATTGATTGTGAATGTTGCCGCTTTCTATATTCAGGTAACAGATGCGCAGATTCCGATTTTAATTTTACCCGATGCTGTTACCACTACGCGTAATGCCGGAAAACTTAGCAGCAAGGGTTTTGATATAGAGCTTTCTGCAAGACCCCTAAAGGGACTGAATGTAGATTATAACTTTGGTTATACCGATGCAAAATACCAATCGCTCAACCTCTCAAAAGGCGGCGCCATGGTTGATTTAAGTGGTAACAAACAGATTTATACCCCGGAAGTAACTTCAATGCTGGCTTTGCAATATGCTTACGAGATTGATACACGTTATAAACTAAATGTTATCGCACGTGGCGAATGGGCATTTACAGGAAATCAATTTTTCGATTTAAGCAATGACATTCAGCAGAAAGGCTATAATGTCTACAATGCCAAAGTAGGTTTCTCAGCCAAAACATTTGATTTGTTTTTTTGGGGAAGAAACCTGAGCAACAAAACCTATGTAGATTATGCTTATGATTTTGGCGCAGCACACCTGGGAAATCCTAAAACTTACGGATTGAGTTTGGTAGGAAGATTTTAGAAAAATAGAAGGAAAAATTTTTGAATAAATGAAAGCCCTGGATAATAACCCCAGGGCTTTTACCTTTTTAGTATAATGGTTTGAATAAGAGCTTGTTTCGACGGAAGTGATGTAGTGAAACTGAGTCGAATGCTGAAGCAATGGGTCTATTGTTTTTTCAATTCAACTCATTTTCAAGCAGATTGGTTACTTGTACATTCTGAGGATTGGTTACCGGTTTTTTGATCTTAGGTTGACGCTACGAGCGGTAAATGGGACTACAATTAATAGGTATTATAAAGTTTGATCAATCAACCATGTTACACATTCAGCAATACGTGTCCCTAGATAATACGGTATGTTAAGCAATAGATAAGGTTTTCCATTTGGAGTTACTGATCTTTCTAATTTGAACTGCCCACCATACACCCGGATAGCATAGGGATGTGAAACTGTATCAACGAACTGATGCAATGACTTCAAACTTCCAGTACTGCCAGATTTTATTTCAATTGGAATGACTAAGTTTTTATAAGGATATAAAAGATCAACCTCTGCACTTGATTGTTTTTTATCTCTTACCCAAAAATTAGGTTTGTGTTCTGAAATTTTTCCTAAAGATATTATCTCTTGTGTAAAGAGGTGAGGTATTACTGCTCCTTTGTAGGCTGAACTCAAATCATCCAGCGCCAGCATCTCGGCTTGTATCCCCAGTGTATAGTTAATCAATCCTGTGTCTAAAAACTGTAATCTGGGCGACTTTTTTAAATCTGGTATGATAGGCACTTCAATATCTGTGGAGGGATAAATCAACCGAATTATTTTAGCATCATCTAAAATCCTAAAAGCTTCACCAACTTCCCTTGATTTATAGTTAGAATTTCCAAATCCCTGAAATGTTATGCGTTTGTCGAGAAACAAATGCGCAGTGTTCATAATATGATTAATTATACGCCTCGAAGTATCATTCAAAGTATATTTCTCCACGTCATTTTTATACGTCCCCCATATGCTTTCATACACCATAGGAAGATCTGAAAGATTTTTTTGTTCCTGATCTATCTTGATAATTTCGGGCATGCCTCCAATAATGGAATAGCGATGAAATGCATCTATTAATAATTGATGTGCAACGGGTTTAATGGGAACCTGATATAGATATTTTACGAGTTCTGCTTTATTATTTGCACGAAGATATTCTTCAAAATTCAGCGGGTGGAGGTATAAAAACTCTACTCTGCCAACGGGAAAACTTTCAACTTTTTGGAGGACAAATTCTAATAATGAACCGGCACTTATAACATGAAGTGCAGGAATTTCTTCATAAAAATACCTCAGAAGCTGTATGGCCTTTGGGCTTTCCTGAATTTCATCAATAAAAAGTAATGTTTTATTAATTTCTGAAGATGGTATCCCATGGCCTAAAAACAAAGCTTCAATAATACTTTGAACATCATCAAAATCTTCAAAATAGCGTCGGTGAGCGGGTTTTTCAAGATTTAACATGATCGTTCTTGAATAGCTTTCAGAAAAACTTTTAATCAAAGTTGTTTTTCCAACCTGGCGAGCACCCCTTATAATGAGCGGCTTTCTTTTCAAGCTTTCTTTCCATTGAAATAGATTAGCTTCTATAGTTCTTTTAAAAGACATAGGGCGTGTTTTGTAACAAAGTCAACCCAAATATCGTCAATTTTTGTAACAAAGTCAGGGGTATTTTTCCTTTTTTTTGTAACAAAGTCAGGGGTGTTTGGTGCTGATTTATACAAAAAATATAGTTGAGTAGGTTGAGAAGAACCATTGATTTAACTTTAATTCCAGACAGAGAAAAAAAGAAATGGGGATTCCACTATTGCAGAATCCCCATCATCTAAATTAACGCTCTCGTATATATAAACGTGATAAAAAGGAAATATTGTGTAGGGGGTAAGATTATTTAATTTTTTCAAGAAAAGCAGAGAAGGTAACTATATGGGTATCCTTAAATGGATTTAAAGCTAAAAGATCATTGTCTCCGGTTAATAGATAATCAGCCTTCCCATCCACAGCTAGCGATAATAAAAAATTATCTTTAAAATCTCTACAAGCATCCTCGTTAGATTTTACCAATACAATCTCAGCGTATTCATCAATAACTTTTAATACTTTTTTAATATTGCTGGAAGAGAAGTATCGCTTAAATTTTGGTCTGCCAACAACAGCTAGAAATTCATCTCTGAGCTCTTCACTAAAAATTAGAATAATTTTACGTGAAAAAAGAACTTCATCAAGTTTAGAGAAATCATTGGTTATGAGAAAGCTAATCCAAAGATTCGTATCAATAATTACGCTTATTTTATCTTTTTTCATAGCGCTTTTTTCGCTCAAGCGCTACCTCAGAACTAATTTCATCAAGGCTAGGGGCTGAATCAGCTTTAGACCGAAGTTTTTCTAAAAGCTTTTCAAAGCTACTTCCCGAATCCTCTTTAATTGCAATTAGTTTTAAATCTGCTAAATCTTTTAAGAGCTTAGCAGCCTTTGGATTTAAGATATCTATTCTAACTGTGTTCATAACCAAATTTACATAAAACATATCAATTTTCTATTTATGAGATGAATATCTTATTTATATTTACTTTATGAAGCCAATCGATAAAAATGAGCAAGATGCTGAAAAATTAGCTGCTGCCCGGGCAGCAGTTGCTTTTATAAAAGACAGAGATTTTGTTGGGTTGGGTACAGGGTCTACTGCTACATTTGCCATCAGGGAAATTGGCGAAATGGTAAAGGGAGGATTAAAGATTAAAGCCGTTGCCAGCTCCATCCGCACGGCCGAGCTTGCTCAATCTTACGGAATAGAAATCGTTGATCTTGGACAGGTAAGTTCATTAGATATCAGCATTGATGGCGCAGATGAATTTACTGAAGACCTTAACCTGATTAAAGGCGGAGGAGGTGCCCTGTTCAGGGAGAAAATTATCGCTTCACTAAGTAAGAACTCCATCATCATAACCGATACCACTAAAAAAGTTAAACAGCTGGGTGCTTTTACCGTTCCAATAGAAGTAATTCCTCTAGCTTATCAATATGTTTTTGATCAGATCGAATCGCTTGGCGGTAAAGCCAGACTGAGAAAAGCTGGTAATAAAAATTTTATCACAGATAATGGCAATTACATCATTGATGCAGATTTTGGTCTGATTGCTGCTCCAGATCAATTGGCTATTGCCCTCAACCAAATTGATGGTTTATTGGCGCACGGATTATTTATCGGTCTCACCCAAAAGGTAATTATGAGCCAGGGAAGCCACATTATCATTTTTGATTAGGTTTTTCACAATCAAAAGGAATTTCACCGGTATTTTATCTGCTCCATAAAACAGGTCAATTTTTTCACCGACCATTTTATTTCATTTACCGACAATTGAAAGTTGTTAAAGGAAAAGCCATTCTCCTGCTTTCCTAATCATGGTACATTTGAATATAAAAACAAACGGTCATGGAAAATCTAATCAAAAAACACCACACAGATAAACAACTTGGTTTAGGCATTGCAATCATTGCAATAGGTTCAATCTTTTTATTAAGAAACAGCGGTTTTGATCTGCCACATTGGTTGTTTAGCTGGCACACAATTCTGTTAGCAATTGGTTTGTGGTTTGGATATCGCAACGATTTCAAAAGCGGAAGCTGGATAGCCATGGTCATAATTGGTGGTATTTTCACCTTGAGGGATATCTCATTATTCGACTTTCATTTATCCAGGATCACTGTTCCGATGCTGTTAATTGGCTGGGGCTTATATTTCATCCTTAAACCAAAGAAGGTACATCATTTCCCTCCATTTGAACAAAAACAAGCTGCAGACTCAGCGTCGTTTCAAAAATAGAAAATTCTTAACCCCATCATAGATTAAAAGGGATGCTTTATTTGAACAAGTATCCCTTTTTCTTTTTGCAATACCCTATAAAAAAAGAAACGGAGACCCCGCCTAAGCAGTGTCCCCGTCATCTAAATTAACGCTCTCGTATATATAAACGATATTTTTCGGCTTTATTGTGTTGGCTATAATTTTTTTTTATTTTTTTTAGGGCAATTGGATTATGCCATTAGCACCGGAACCTCTTTGTGGTATTTATTTCTGTATTCAATGGGTGTTAAACCGGTAATTTTTTTAAAAACATCCCTGAAAGATTTCGTATCTGTATAACCTACATCAAACATAACCTCTGTAATATTTTTGCGGCTAGACTCGAAACTGCGCTTTGCAGCTTCAATTTTAACCCTTTGGATGTATTCGACTACAGTATTTTTAGTGGCCTGTTTAAATCGCCTCTCAAAACTTCTGCGTCCCAGGGCAAGCAAATCTGCCAGTTGATCTACCGTAATTTTTTCCTGATAGTTGAGGTCGATAAATTCCTGCGCTTGTTTAATTTTCTCATCTTCGTGCCCTTTTTGTCCCTGAAACATCATAAAGGCCAGTTGGCTCTCCCGGTCAATGTCGATAGCAAAATATTTGGCGGCTAATATGGCGGTGTCCCGATCGGTATACTTTTCTACCAGGTATAAGAGCAGATTCCAGTAAGAATTAGCGCCACCGCTCGAATAGATTCCCTGGGCATCGGTAATGATACTTCCATCAACCAGTTCCACATCTGGAAACAAGGCCCTGAATTGTGCTGCAAAGAGCCAGTGCGTAGAGCATTTTTTTCCCTTTAACAAGCCAGTAGATGCTAATAAAAAGGCCCCCATGCAAAGCGAAGCCACTTCAGCGCCTTTTGCGTGTTGTTTTACAATCCAGGGTAACATGCCTTTATTCATTTCTAAGGCGTAATCCATGTTTCCGCTTATGGCCGGAACAAAAATAAGATCGGTATGGGCAACATCTTCTAGAAGCTTATCTGTATGAACAGAAAAGAGATTGTTATTCAATCTGATTTCTTTAGTCATCCCCACCAACTCCACTTTAAACAAGGGTAGTTTACCGCTTGCCTGTAAAAATTCATTTACTGCAGTAAAAAGATAGCGTGGATCAGCTATGGCTTCAATTACCGCTGTTTCGGGAACCAAGATAGATACATGTTTCATCTGAACAGATTAAGGTTAGGATGGGGTTAGTCCATCTATACAAATATAGTGTTGTGCTTTGTCGTAAACAACCCCTGCAATTGTCGTTTCTACACAATGGAGATTTTGGTCTTGCCCCGTAATTTTGTTGTAGTAAGTGTACTTCAATAAAAAAACGAATGGCTGTTAGTATAAATACCTACTTAACCTTTAGTGGTAACTGCCGGGAAGCCATGACTTTTTATCATGATTGCCTGGGAGGGGAGTTAAGTTTCCAAACCATAGCCGAATCGCCATTGGCAGAGAATTTGCCCGGCAAAATTGGTGATTGCATATTACACAGTGCATTGGTTAAAGACGGTTTATTAATTATGGGAACCGATCTGGTTGATGAGCAGGGATTGATTAAGGGCAATTCAATTTCTATGATGCTTAATTGCAGCACAGCCGATGAAGTAAGAGATTATTATCAAAAACTTTCAACAGGAGGACAGGCTACACATCCACTTGTAGAGAGTTTTTGGGGTAGCCTGTTTGGTAACCTTACCGATAAATTTGGTAATCATTGGTTGCTGAGCTATGACCGAAAAGGATAAGAGTTGAAAGTTGGGCGGATGGAGTTGAAAGTTGAAAGTGTAAGGTTGAAAGTTGAAAGTGTAAAGTTGAAAGTATAAATCATCCGGGGCGTTCTTGCGAGGCCGGGTAGGTGCAAGCCAAAGCAATCTTAATCCGGGATTTCTTAGCCGGGAATCGTTCATGTCTTTTAAGTGCTTTTTACCTCTTCAAATTCTCTAAAATGTTAAAAAAAGTTAAAACTAATCGTTTAGTTTAAAAATACGCTTCAGAGAATTAAATATTGTTAACTTTGATCAATACACTGTAAACCAATCCTATTTCTAACCTTAATGAAGAAACATTTCCTATTGATTATTGTACTCTTGATGAGTACTTCTGCCTTTTCTCAAAATGTTATTCAATTGTTTAATAGTGCTGGCGATTTCTTTAAGCTGTTGCAAGAAGAGAAATTTACTGAAGCCCATGCACGGTTCGATGATAATATGAAGAGTAAGGTAACAGAAGATAATCTTAAAAAACTGTGGACAGATTTAGGAACAAAATATGGCAAAGCGAATTCGTTCGATGCGGTGCAGAGTAAAGCGCAAGGCGAATTTTTTGCCGTAACTGTAGAGGGAAAATTTGCAAACGGCGATCAGAATTTTCTGCTTGGCTTTGATAAAACCCAAAAGATAGTGGGCTTATTTCTGGTACCAGGAAAAAGTGCTGCTGCTTACGCAAAACCTGTATATGCTGATACCAATTTATATGCAGAAAAATCTGTTTACCTCAATAGTCCCGGGCATCAGCTTGCCGCAATTATAACAAGCCCAAAGAATATTAAGAATTTTCCAGTTGTGGTAATGGTGCATGGCTCAGGTCCGGCCGATATGGATGAAACCGTTGGAGCAAACAAGCCATTTAAAGATTTGGCTACAGGTTTAGCTGCAAAAGGAATAGGCTCTGTTCGCTATGTAAAACGTACCTTGGTTTATGCGCAGGAATTTTATAAATCTTTCAGCGTTAAGGAGGAGGTTTTAGACGATGCCGCCGCTGCAATTGCCTTAGCAAGAACTGTTTCAGGAGCAAACCCAAAACAGATATTTGTATTTGGACATAGCTTGGGGGGGATGTTGGCACCAAAAATTGCTTTGGCAACACCAGATATTGCCGGAATAATACTTGCTGCTGCACCAGCAAGAAAATTAAGTGATATTATAGTAGACCAGAACAAATACATGTTCGAATTGACAAAAGATACTACAACTGCGGGTAAAAAGCAATTAACAGATGCCCTTGCAGAGATAGATAAGAGCCGAATTACCAAATTGAGCCCTACCTTAAAAGGCGATTCGATTATTGTTGGCTTACCTGCGTCTTATTGGATAGATTTAAATAATTATAATCAGGTTAATACGGCTAAAATGCTTAAACAGCGAATTTATATCCTTCAGGGTGGAAATGATTTTCAGGTAAATAAAACAGACTTTGATCTTTGGAATACTGCTTTAGGTAAAAAGAAGAATGTTTTGGTTAAGTTTTACCCCGAACTTAATCATTTGTTAAGTCCGCAGACTGAAAAAGGAACGATGGCGCAATACCAAATTCCCGCTTCCGTGTCCGAAACGTTAATTAATGACCTATCTGCCTGGATAAAAACAAAACAATAAGATACTCTCTATAAATTAACCTCTAAGAGCCTGATTATTCAGGCTTTTTTTATGCCTGTATTTTTAGAAAATAAGTAGCTGGTTAACTATTTTATTGTGCTGCGGATTTCAGTAAAATCTACTATTTCGTTCATGGTAACCGAAAGGGCATCGGCCAGCTGTTTTAAAGCAAAAGCAGAAATACCGGTTCTACCGTTTTCTATTCTGCTCAGGCTTTGAAAATCTTTATTAATGAAACTACTGAGTTGTGCCTGGGTAAGACCTCTTTGCTCTCTTAAAAAAGCGATGCGCTTTCCCAGATTGATTTTAAAAAGGTTTAACTCAGTCATGCTGCAAACTCAAAATATTTTCAAGAAAACAACTAAACATATTTGTTTAGTTTTAAATATTTTATTATGTTTGAGCAACGAAAAATTATTAAAGAATATTTAAGAGTCTAGCGGTTTCAAATTCCCAGATTGAAGCTGTAAAACTAAGGTTCATATCCCCAATGACGAATCTGTGTTTAGCCTTGTAAAATGCGTTAAGTATGAACCCAAGACAAGCAGATTTCCATAGTTTAAAAGCTGAATATTCGCTTAGCCCTATTGTTGTAATTATCTCTATTCAATCCCATGATGTCTGTACTATTTCTTGCCCATTTGATCGGTTATTTGCAATAAAACCTAAGCAACCTGTTTAGGTTTGTTTGATTGCCTACACCCCCTGCATCATAGGATCGCGTTAAGTCTTAGCAGGGGGACCGTAGGTTTTTTAAAGCTTTCTTTGAACATAAAGTGATGAAGCAGTATCTGTTTGATCATTTAGAAAGCTAATCGGATAATACTGCTCTTTTTAGGGCTATTCTCAATCAAAAACTCAAATGATGTTTAAAAAAACGACGATAGTTATCGCCATGGGCTTGCTATGCTTTTCCATTGCGAAGGCTGAAGGGATCAATAGGCTTTCCGATTCGATAGCTCCCTTGAGAATTGGAGATAAAATGCCTGAAACCTTCTGGATGCGGCAGCATCAATTCTATTTTGAAGGCAAATTGCAAAAAGGGAATTTAAGTGGCTACCGAGATAAATTGCTAATACTGGATTTTTGGGCCAGCTGGTGTGGGTCTTGCATTAAAAAATTTGCTTTTGCAGACAGTATTCAGCGGGTTAATAAATCGCGATTGGCCATTGTACTTGTAAATGCCGCCAATACGGGCGACCTGCAGGAAAAAATAGTTTCGAGATTGCAGCCCTATCAAAACGGTCTAAGTACGATCACTGCCGATACCGTATTAACCAGACTTTTCCCACATGCAGTTATCCCACATTATGTGTGGATAGAAAAAGGGCAATTGAGAGCCATTGGCGGATCAGAATTTTTTTCCCCTTCTAATATCGAGGCCTGTTTAGACCGCAGAAATCTGCTCGATCAAATCATTAATAAACGTAATTCAAAACACAAATGAAGAAAATATATAAGCTCATTTTTGCATTCATTTTATGCACAGCCGGACAGCTAAGTGCCCAAACCAGTTTTGAAGGTCGGGTATTTGACAAAAACACCAAGAAGCGATTGTCTGCCAACATCAGCATTGACCTTTTGAAGTTTCGCACAGATAGCAATGGTTATTTTAAAACCAACCTTGTTGCTGGAAAACATCAATTGGTTATTTCTTCATTGGGCTATAAAAGACTCGATACCATTATCATCATGAATGGTAAGTTTTATGAATTCGGACTGTTACCTGCAAGTGTGCAGCTGGAGGAAGTTACCGTTAGTACGGGCTATCAAAGGCTGAGGCAGGAGCGGCTAACCGGTTCATATCAACAGATTACAAGCAATAGTTTGCAAGAGCAGGTGGGTACAAATATTTTGCAACGTTTAGAAGCATTGGGTAATGGCTTAAGTATTGATCGGGAGAGTGCGAGCCGTGGCCGAATAAGCGTGAGGGGTTTAAGTACCATTAGTGGACCAGGGGATGTGTTAATTGTATTGGACAATTTCCCTTATGAAGGAGATTTAAGTACCATTAATCCCAATGATATTGAAAGCATAACCTTATTAAAAGATGCTGCTGCTACCTCTATATGGGGAAGCCGTGCCGGTAATGGCGTGATTGTGGTTAGTACCAGGCAAGGTAAGAACCAGCAGCCATTGAAGATTAACGCATCAGTTATGCAGAATTTTAGTCCCGCGCCATCGCTTTATCGCTTGCCACAAATGAGCAGTAGCGATTATATTGAAGTGGAGCGTTTTCTGTTTAATCAGGGATTATATCAAAACGATTATAATGATGTGAATCGCGTAGGTGTAAGTCCGGTGGTGGAAGTGATGTACAATTCCTCGCTTTCTGAGGCTGAAAAGCAAAAGATGATTGATGCATTCAAAACAAGGGATGTAAGAGACGATTTTACCCAATATTTTTATCAAACGGCCAGGGCGCAACAATATTTTGTACAGGCGAGTGCTGGTGGGTTAAGCGCAAACTGGCTCGCTTCTGCAGGCTATGATCATGAACGCGATTATCTGGATGCACTTAATAAACGGTTAAGCCTACGCTATTCCCTTAATTTGCAGGTGCTGAAGGGGCTGGGGCTTCAACTTGGACTCCAATACTCCGGTAATGATAATGAAAGTGGCAAACCTCAATACGGTTCAGTGCAAGGGCATCAGGGTGGGATTTACCCTTATGCGCGTTTCGCTGATGATGCCGGAAATCCCTTGCCTGTGGCAAGAGACTATCGCTTAAGTTACCTCAAAGATTTAAATGCCAGGTTACTGGACTGGAAATATTATCCGCTAACGGATTATGAGTACAGCACAACGGAAGGGAGAGTTGACGATTTAAACGTCAATACAGGCTTAAGCTACCAGTTGCAGGATTTTAAATTTTCTGTGAATTATCGTTTTCAGCGGCAATCATCGCGTACTGAATTTTTACAGACAATAGATAGTTATGCGGTACGAAACATGGTAAACGGTTTCAGCCAGATTAATGGGAATGTGATTACTTATCCGATGCCAAAAGGTGGAATTGATTACAGGTCAAATGGTTTATTGAAAGCCCAGGATTTACGTTTACAGCTTAATTATAACAAAACCTGGGGGGTACATGCAGTAGATTTTATGGCAGGAGGAGAGCGGCGCGAGCTTATAGGCAGGACGGAGGCTTTGGAAGTTTACGGGTATGATCCCAAGTTGCTGAGCGATGTGAATGTAGATTACGTAAATCAGTATCCAAATTACATCACCGGTTCTTATAGCAATATCCCCTCTTCAAGAAGTATGCAACAGCGCAATACCCGTTTCTTAGGCGCTTACGCAAATTTGAGTTATACTTATCAATCGCAATATCTTTTTTACGGAAGTGCCAGGAGAGATGCTTCGAACTTTTTTGGGGTAAACACCAATAAAAAATGGAAACCGCTTTGGTCAGCAGGATTGGGATGGATAGTTTCTAATGCATCATTTTTTAAACCTGGGACCGTCAGTCTTTTAAAATTGCGGGCGAGCTATGGTTTTAGCGGAAATGCGGATCCTACGCAAACTGCAATCACTACCATTGCCTTTGCCGGGATATCGCCTTTCACCCAGACCCAATGGGCAGAAATTGAACGCCATACGAACCCGGATTTAAGATGGGAGACTGTGAGGACCACAAATTTTGGGATCGACTTTGCTTTACTCAACAGTAGGTTAAGTGGAAGCCTCGATTATTACCTGAAAAGCGGTAAAGACCTGTTTACTGCCTTTCCAATTGATTATACAACAGGTGTTGGGCCTTACCTGATCAGAAACGTAGCCAATATGAGGGGCCACGGGATTGACTTTCAGCTGAACAGCCAAAACCTGGTTGGCGCCTTAAAATGGAGTACACAAGTTAACCTGAGTGTTAATCGGGACCGGATTACGAATTATTTTGCTGCCAGTGAAAATGCAGGAAACTTTATTAGTGGATATACCGCCAGGGTTAGCGGTATGGTGGGCGCACCGGTTTATAGCATATATTCGTTTAAAAGCACGGGGTTAGATGCAAAGGGCGATCCGGTAGGGGTTTTAAAGGGTGAGCCAAGTAAAGATTATCAAAGCATCACTACTTCGGGAACAAAGGTTGATGAATTGCGCTTTCACGGTTCGGCACTACCTACCTGCTATGGTAATATTCAGAACAGAATTTCCCTTAATCAGTTCAATTTGAGCTTCAGTATCAGTTATAAATTAGGTTATTATTTTAGAAGACCTTCCATCAGTTATACTGGCCTTGGCCGATACGATACCGGACATAGTGATTTTGCATTACGATGGCAAAAACCTGGTGATGAATTAAATACCGTTGTACCGGCTTTTGTATATCCTAATGTAAGCTCTAGAGATGCTTTTTACAGTGGTTCGGAACAACTTGTAGAAAAAGGAAATCACTTCAGGCTACAATACATTAATCTGGGTTATAAACTCCCGCAAAGATGGTTCAAAGGCAAGGATAGTACAGTTGAATTGTATTTGAATGCGAGTAATTTGGGGGTCATATGGCGTGCCAATCATTTGAATATAGATCCTGAGTATTTATCTCCATCATCAACCCTTCCGGCTAAGATACTCTCAATTGGCGGCCGACTTAACTTTTAAATGATCAGAAGATGAAAAGAAAAATATGTTTATTTCCAATTGGCGGATTATTAATAATCCTGGCCATTTTGAATTTGACGGGATGTGAAAAATTCCTGGATGAAAAGCCCGACCAAAAATTGGCAACAGTAGAAACCCTTGAAGATATGCAAGGCTTACTTGATTATTATCTTCGGGTAAATTATAAAGATCCGGCAGCAGATAATATATGTGCGGATGATTATTTCTTAACTGATGCTGTTTATAATGCCCGTGACGAATATGACCGGAATTTGTATATGAGAAGAGGCTCGAAGGTTTTCAGTCTTAAAAACAATGCCTGGCAGGATGCTTATTATGTGGTTAACATTTGCAATACGGTTCTCGATGCAGTTGATAAAAAACGAGGAAAAGGAGTAGATGCGGTATCCCTGGATTTTATTTCGGCGCAAGCCAAGTTTCTGCGCGCACGAACTTTTCTAAACATCATTAATGTTTGGACGTTAGCCTATCAACCCTCCAGTTCCGATACAGATTTAGGAATACCCTTAAGGTTAAAGGCAGATTTTAATGCACAAACTACGCGGGCGAGTGTGGCTGAAAGTTATAGACAGGTGATTGCAGACCTGCGTGAGGTTTTGCCTAAGCTCCCGGCAAAAGCAAGCACTCCGGTAAGGGCTTCCAAAGCTGCGGCATATGGTATCTTAAGTAGGGTTATGCTCCAGTTGCATGATTACACAACCGCCGGAAAATATGCGGATAGCTGCCTTCAGATTCATGCTGAGCTCATGGACTTTAATAAACTGAGTACTTCTGCAAGTTTTCCGATTTTACAACTCAATGCAGAAGTGATTTTTGAAAGCAGGGCCAGTGGTGCCGGGCCGCTGTCTCAAACCAGGGCATTGATTAATCCTGAACTATATGGCTTATACGAAAATGACGATCTAAGAAAAACCGTTTTCTTTAAACCGAGTGGAGCGGATTTTATATTTAAAGGATATTATGCCGGTACCACAGGTTATTTTAATGGTATTGCTACAGATGAACTGCTTTTAACCCGTGCCGAATGCCATGTGCGGAACGGAAAGATAAATGAGGCTTTGGCAGACCTTAATCGCTTGCTTAAAAACAGGTATAAAACAGGCAAGTTTACACCTTTGCAGCTTAACGATGCCAGGTTATTGTTAGCCAGGATAAAAATAGAAAGGCGAAAAGAGTTGGTATTCAGGTCGGTTAGATGGACAGATATTAAACGCTGGAACGCGGAGGGAGATGGGATTGTATTAAGCCGGACTGCTGGGGGAGAAACAATAACCTTAATGCCCAACAGCTTAAACTATGCCCTGGCTATTCCCGAAGATATCATATCTTTAGCGGGAATCAGTCAGAATCTGAGATGAGAAAGCGCAGTTAAACTGCGCTTTCTTTACGCTAGTTGGCAGACTTTGTATATTCTGCAGATGAGGTTATGTCTTCATCATCAGGAAATAAGGTGGTGTTCTGCAAATAAGTGCCGAGCTCCATACGGGTATCGATACTTTCATCTACTTTTAAAACACAAGGTATTTCATCAGCATTATCGCAAGTTGGTCCTTGCGGATTGGAGATCAAGGTATATTCGTTTGCAACACGAATGTTTGATGGATCATTTGAATCAAATCTCCAGTATTTATACCCGGTTTTCTTTTCGGTTTTAAATGCACTGTGCAGGGTGACTAATCCTAATCCGATAATCAATGCAATGACAGTGATTTTTAGTTTTGCAATATTTTTCATGATTTGTTCTTGCTTTATTGCGTTGAAAAAGCAAGCAAAAAAGGTTTTGTTTTTTAGTTGATTTTAAACTCCTTTCTCTTTTCTGAAAAGCAAAAGGGAATGTCTGTTTCACAATGTTAGCGCTTCACCTCCTTCTTTAAATATCCAGGCATTAGGAAAATCAGCATTGTCTTGCTGAAGAGCATTAATTTCCAAGTGTTTTATTTCTATGTACAATTCTCCTGAAGCCTTAAAGCTTCCTTTGCCATCTGCGATAGCGAGAAGATTACTTGTAGGGCGAATCAGTTTTCCCTGATCATTATCATACGGAGCTGTAATTACGTCCCTGATTAGGTTTATGGGCAGTCTGTTTTTAAAAGCATAACTGCAGTTGTTTGCCAAAAAATCAATCATTTCATGGTTTAACGAATGGAGGTAACTGACTTGCCTGTTGGTAAATTCAAAATGTGTGATGAGCCAGGTTTTGAAATCATTTTTCAATAACATGGCCTGTGCCTGTAATTGTTCGTCGCCTTCATTGTAGTAATTGGCTAGGCACTTTTGTAACCCTGTAGCGTGGAAAGGAAATTTTTTCATCGTTCGTTATTTAGCTTTTGGTTTAAATAGTTATTTCCGCGGTGATCAAATGTATGGCTGAAAAATACCTGCTTTTCAGACTTGTATAGCCAATTTACACTAAGCGATATCATGATTAACGACTGAGCGATAGGACCGCAACTTTATAGTCGTTTTTAACCGACTAGTGCCAGGGATGCCTGATATCTTTGTGCTTACGCGATTTTATGGATACCTATTTTTTAAGGCAGAAGGGAACAGCGGTGCCTTACTCTGATTATCTGTTAAGAACCTTTTTAGCTTTAGTTGCTGCTCATACAGTGGTTAGCTATGGAGAGCCCGAGAGCTTAGCGGAGCTATTGGCTATGCCTTATTACTATATTTCATTACTGGGTAGTTTCATTATTGCTATTTTACTTGCCAACGGAGTATATCTCATAACCCGGTTATTGGATTATTTTTTGCCCTGGAAAGTTTTTTTACCATATCGGTTGGGAGCACAACTGGTGTTAGGTGTGTGGCTGATGACTTTACTGGCTTCTTTACTGGCCCGGTTGTACTTCCATGCATTTAATCTCCAGCTGGAGCAAACGGCCTATCTGAGGTATTATTTGCCCCTGGTGAGGTGGCTACTCATTGCGTTCAATTTATACTATATGGTATTGTACCTTTACAGAACGCATTTTGAATATTTTAAAGAAGTAATAAAAGACAAAAGACTTTCACTTCATAATCTGCTAAAACCTAATCTTAAACTTCCCCTTGCAACTGATGAGGTTGTGTTTATAGAAGTGCATGATCGTGATGTGTTTGTATTTGATCAGCAAGGCAACAAATATTATTGTAGTTTATCAATGAAGCAATGTCTGGTATTATTGGATCAGGCGCAGTTCTTTCAAATACAGAGGGGATATATTGTTCAGCGAAAGTTTATCAAATCGCTTAGAAAAGGAAGCTCAAATACGATTGAAATAACGCTTCATGTTTTAAATGAAAAACAGCTTACAGTAAGCCAAAGAAGGGCAGTAGCTTTTAAGCGGTGGTTTAGTGGGGGAGCCGGGTAGGGAAAATTGCTGGCAAAATACATCAGCTGTTTGTAGGTTTCAGTGTAATTAACGAAATAAGTTAGTGTTGAAGCTAATTATGATATTTAGGATTTTAAAACAAATTATAGTGGAAAATTTAATATTTTAACTGCAGACTCAGAGTTTGATGAAATCGCTGATCTTACAACAATTAAAAAATATGGGAAGACAGGTGGCCAAATAAGGAAGTGGTAATAAAGGGCTGTTTTCTTAAATTTGAAAATGAGAAGAACGCAACTTATTAATCGGTGGTATTCTGATGAAGGGAGCATTTTGCTAAGTAATGTTTTAAAGGCTTTTGCTAAGGGAAGGAAACTTGAAACAGTTTTAAATTTAAATAAACATGAAAATCGCTGGGATTTAAGGGGAGCCCCACTTTGTTATATAGTGGACCAGCAAAAGCTTGGCAATTCGAAACATCAAATCAATCTTGTTACAGGTTCTTTTAATGTAAAGAATTATGCATTTAGCGATATAGATTTTACTTATGCAGATATTAGTCACAGCGTATTACAGGAGTGCCAGATAGACAATTGTTTGTTTTTAAGATCAAGGGCCAGGGAGATAGCTATTTACAACTGCGATTTTAATATGTGCCATTTTGAATCCGTAGAGTTTTCATACTCGTTCATGAATAGTAATGTTGGTAAACGTGCTGGCTCTTATTTGAATTGTAAGTTTATTAAATCGAAACTAAACGAATGTGTGTTTACCTTTCCTATTATCGATAATTGCTTGTTTGAAGATTGTAATTTACATGCAACCAATTTTGATGGGGCTCGGATACGAAATACTAAATTTGTAGGTAAAGTAAATTCATGTTGGTTCAGAGGATATTCGAAAGCAGCTACAACATCAATTTTATGGCTTTTCAATCGCGTAACTCCACATAATTTTCCAAATTTAATGGATAACGTTGATTTTATAGATGCAGATTTGTATGGTGTTTCTTTCATGAATGGCATAAATTTAGATAAGTGCAAATTTCCTAAAGACGATAATCTATTATTAATCAAAAATATCAAGTCGATCTATTCTATGGCTGCAGAAAGAATCGAAAAAGAATGGGTAGGAGACAGTAAAAGGGTAGGATTAAATCTAATTGATAGTATCTTTTTTAATAAAGATAAGCAAGAGCAGGATGCGGATGTTATTGATAAAAAGATCCTTAAAGATCATGATGGACTTGGGTTTCGCTTTTTTGACTTGATGTCAGATTTAGTAAATAAGCAAACTAATTTAGCTAATTGATATGTATACACTCAAATTAGTATTTGTTCTAAATATTTTTTCTTTTTTATTATGGAAGTAAAATGTTCGGTTTCCTGAAAAACAAAAGCAAAATATCTAGGGATGATCTCATCTTCCTAGACAAAATAGTTGGCCAGTTACCAACCAAATATGAGTATCTATTGCACCAGATTAATGCTGAATTTTTAATTGGTAAAGAACCAAACATTTTGGGTAAGGGAAAAACTTACACTATTCTGCTCAATGCGAATTTAGAGCATCAATATGTCAATCATGAATTGCCAAATCTTATCATCATTAAGGATATATTGGTTTGGAATAAAATTACAGACAAAAATGAAATTGTTGAGTTGCATATTGTTCAAGGCATGTTGGCAGGCTATCGTCTCGATTGTGATTCCAGAGTTTTGGATTTAGATAGAATCTCTATGTCTCATGTTAAAGAAAAAAACTTCCTTAATAAGGAAAAGCATAATGTAGATAAGCTATTCATTAATACTGACCCTGAAGTGCTGGCAAGGTTAGACATTGAAAATACATTTAAGATCAGCATTCATGATAAAGATTATTTCGTAATTAAAGATTTAGGGGACGGAAACTATATTTCTGTAGATAATTTAGGAAAAGTATATGGAATGATTCATGATCCTTATGAAATAGATGCATTATTCGAAAGTATAGAGGGTTTTGTTTCTGAATTGATGAGTGGCAGATTTGATTTTTCAAGTTATATAAATAATAAAGGTTAGCAGTAAGTATGCATGTTTATTCGGGTTTGGAGACTTTGTTTATCAAGACAATTACTGAGAACGAGACTAAATTGCAACGAGAAAAATCTACAGGAAATTCAATAATTAATGCCACAATGTGGAAGTAAAAAAATGGAAAGATACAGGGTAAATTTTAGCAATCATATTAACAACGGATGGGGAATACTTTTAGTAATAGGGATAGGAGTGTTTTTCCCTTATTTCATGTCTTGGATTAAACACGAGGATATAGAGTCATTTAATTGGACTGGAATATTAATCTTTTTTGTTGGAGCCTTACCGGCCTTGATCATTCATATTAACTACTATATTGTAAATTTTGGCGATGTATTTGAATATTTTGACCAAAAGAAACAAATAACGATTTACCATAATAGTAAGTCAACAACTTTTAGCTTTGATGATATAGATTATGTTCAGCGTTCCATGTCCTGGAACAAAGCGGCCAGAAGGTCTTTTATATTTACATGGGAGGGCTATAACCATTCCTATATACATCTAAAAGATGGTAGGCGGTTTACAGTAACAAGCTTACTGGTTCCGGATTTAGAACTGCCCATAGAAAAAGAAAAGATAATTGTAAAGGAAAACTTCTATCGATTGGCAAAGTCCTATTGACCAGAAGCCTTGGTTTAAGCGTTCACTTTTCGTGACCAATAAATCAAGTATATAACTTAGGACTTTGTTATTTTAGCTGCTGTCTGTTGTTATTTTTTCCAAAGGAGGCCTCTATTGTTGCAAGTATGTGCTAACATTTCCCAGCTGGCTTAAGAGTTCGCTATTTCAGTGGTCATTAAAATCACTCTTGATTCCCAATGCGCCTCAACTATATGCGGCAACACCTATATTTGTGAGGTTTTATTTCAGTCTGCAGGGCTTGTTTGTAAAGATATTTAAGTGATCTTACGGAACACATGAACAATAACAGGCTAAATGGACAAAAGAAAAAAAGTACATTCAAAAAAGATTTGATAAATAGGTAATGAGCTTTAAAAGAATAGTAGTGGCAAGCTGTGTATATGTTTTACTTACTGGTTTAATAAGTGCCTTTTATTTGTTTGCAATTTTGATTCAGGGGCTAATTGTCGATTTTATCGGTTGGACATCTGTATTGTTGTGTGGAGGAGTAATACTGGCATCAATTATTAATAACCTCTTGATCTTAAATAATACATCCAATATCAAAAATAAACAGGTGCTGTTAAATTTTTGGATATGTGTTTTTCAGGTAATTTATATTACGTTTAATGGATTTCAATTTAACTATAATCAAGGTTTGGAAGTAATCTGCTATGTTCAAATGGAAAATGTAAGTAAATTACTCACTGTAGGTGTTTTGTTCGAGAATTTTAATTTTGCATTTAATTTTAAATTCCTTGATTCCGACTTTTCTAGTTTAGGCGTAAATTTAATATCACTTTGTCTCTGTTTAACTTTTTTGTACTATTACAGAAATAATAATGCTGCTAGCGTTAAAACTTCCTCTCTGGTATAAGTTTTCGTCTATCGCATTTAATAAACCTAAATTTTAAAGGATGCATTCGCAAAGCTAATGTATACAGGTAGGTATGCACTTTACTCCGATCTGTAAACCTTGTTTTTCAACAGGGTTAAGTGATTCTGTGTAATACTTAAAGCAGAGAGGGAGGGAGAGTGAAGATAAGCGATCACGAATTAATTATTGGATGGACACTGTATACAAACAATATGGAAGGTATAGCTAAAAGCATGAATCCAGATAGATATACTTGGAATGAAAGGGACTTTAATGACCTTGGATGGCATGATAACAGAATTCGAGCGCTGTTTTTCGAACATCAGGATTATGCGATTAGCATGTCTATTGATTACATCTATAAATGGGAAGAAAACTTTAATGGTTATTGGGTAGCTCCAGCAATGCTTTTTTTTTATAACGTTTCATCCCTAGAAATAAATATATCTTTTGGTGATATGGCTGATTTGATCATTGAAGATATATTCAGAGAAAAAGAAAGGAGTACTCCAAATGGCTTAATGACAGAACATGAATATGTTGTGAACACAAATGTTGGTAGGATTAGTTTTTTTTCTACAGGATTTAAACTAGAACTTAAACAAGATCCGGACTTTTCGCAAAGTCAGGATTATCGTTTATAATTATACCCCCTGCTATAATTCGCTGGGTAGCTGATCTATGCAGTACGTTTAATCAATAAGATTATTGGGAAAGGCTATCTTGCTTAGCAAACTTTCCCTGGTCGGTATTTCTTCGCCTTCAGATCCATCATGCCTCAGGATGTCAATTCAGTATCGCTATTGCACTCTGCTCCTGAGATAATTTCTCTATGGTATATTATGCAGTTCCATATTGACTGCATTTTACGTATATTTAATAAATCCGTTTTTTAAAGGATCGCAAAGTATCCAAAGAATACACCGAAGTCCACCTTTTATCTAGGTTTAGTATGTTATAGGTGGACTTGATGTGGACTTACTACGGCTCAAGTATGGCTTATCTATGCTTCAATATCGGTTGAGGCTGCAACCTGGGATAGATTGTCTTACTCTCTTATAGCTATACAGGTAGTTGAATTAGTTTGACATTGATTATAGTCTTAAATTTCTTATTCCCGTATGGGTTATACAAGTTTTATTTCCTTGGGTTTATACTTTTCAGGTTTCCATCTTTTCTTGATTTCTCCATTCTCTGGCTGCGCATGTTCAGGTTTTAGATATTGGCCTTACCCGCTTATCGCTATATCGCATATAAATTTGTAAAAGCTTAAACTTAATACCAAACCAATATTGGCGTGACCATAAGCCCCGTTTACATTCCCCAAACCGTAACCACTAACCTACGCTGCCCGCCATGATTGCGGTGCTCGCAAAGGTAAATGCCTTGCCAGGTTCCCAATGCCAAACGGCCATTGCGGATAGGAATGCTTACCGAACTTCCCAATAAAGATGATTTTAGATGTGCCGGCATATCATCCGATCCTTCATAATCGTGTTCATAATCAGGATCATTTTCGGGTACGTTTTTGTTAAAGAAGGTTTCAAAATCTACCCTTACAGTTGGATCAGCGTTTTCATTAATGGTTAAAGATGCCGAAGTATGCTGGATAAATACCTGGCACATGCCCATTTTCAACTGCGCAATTTCGGGTAGAGCATTTTCAATTTCTGTGGTGATGATGTGGAAACCCCTTCTTCTTTCGCGAAGGGAGAGTGTTTGCTGGAAAATGTTCATGAATAAGGTTTGATATGGCGCAAAATTAACCTTTCCGGGTTAAACTACTAAATACTGCAGCGGTAACTAATCCACCAATAAGGTACCAGGCTACTGTAAGTACTTTGGTTTTATTGCAACGGGTAACCGGTTCATCATCTAAACCCATTTTATCGGGCAGGTTAACGGCACCCAAGCCGGCCGTTAAGCCAGATGCAGCAGCTTTAAGAAATAAGTTTTTCTTTCCTGCAAAGCCGATGGCACTGTAATAAATTCCGTTGCTGATGAAATCGCTTGCCAGGGTAGCCAGATAAAGGTTTTTACCCGTAGGGGCATTAATGTTAAGGCTATTTAAAGAGCGGTAAAGCGCCTCTTCCCCGATCAGGTCAATGCGTGGCGCATCCGAATCGAATCGCCTTACCGTTTCATGAAGGATGTTTAAGGCTGCCGATCCGGCGAAGCCTGCGAGCAATGCTTTTAATATTTTCATCTTTTAGCGAATTAATTTAACCCCGATCTGAGCAACCCATACTCATTAATAAAAAGGATATAAAGCTAAAATTGTTTTAAAATGAATGTACTTATTGTTGAATATACTCCGTTGGGCTTTTGCCAAAATACTTTTTAAACTCTAGGCTGAAGTATTTACGATCGTTAAAACCCACACTATAGGCAACCTCTGCAATGTTCCGGGTTGTACCCAAAAGCTGAGCTGCACGTTTTAAACGGATAGATTTAATAAAATCGTTAACAGAAAGATCGGTTAAAGCCCGTATCTTTTTGTACAATACCGGCTGGCTCATTCCAATTTCTGTTGCCAATGTGGGCACATCGAATTCCGTATCGCTAATCCGGTCTTCTATTATCTGGATAATCTTATTTAAAAATTTCTGATCGGTTTGGTTAATGATCAGGTTTTTAGGCTCGAGGGTTACCACCTGAGAGAATTTTTGTTTAAGGGTTTCCCGTGCCTGAAGTAAGTTTTGAATGTTCAGCTTTAAAACCTGCAGGTTAAAAGGTTTCATAATATAGGCATCGGCACCCTGTTCCAAACCGTTAATCTGGTGGACATAGGCCGATCTTGCCGTGAGCAAAACCACGGGGATATGGCTGGTTCTCTCATCGGTTTTTAACCTGCGGCACAGTTCCAGTCCATCCATGTTAGGCATCATTACATCACTCAGTATTAAATCTGGAATCAGCTCTATGGCAACATCTAAACCTTTAACGCCGTCTTCTGCCTCCTGAATTTCATACTCATCTATCAATGCATTTTTAACGAAATGACGAACTTCGGCATTATCTTCTACCAGCAGGATTTGATATCGTTTTTTAGTTTCAGTGCTTGTCTGTTCAGTTATAACCGGGGTTTCTGGCTGCAGTGCCGGTTTTAGACTGTAGTTTGAAGCATCATCATAATAAACATAATCCTGAATAAAATCTTTAGCATCAAAATGATCTTTGCCCTGTTTCAACTGGAAAGTAAAGCAGGTAAATCCAGTTGCTTCTACCGTTGCGGGTTTACTGGTAAAACTGATGTTTCCATGGTGCAGGTTAATGATGCTTTTGGAAAGCGATAAACCCAAACCGGTTCCAATACTGGTATGTGATTTAGATTGATAAAAGCTGTTAAACAAGTTGCCCTGATCTTCTAAAGGAATGCCCATTCCGGTATTGCTTACCAGTACTTTGATGTGGTTCTCTTCTGTTTTTAGCGCTACTTTAATTTCCCCGGCATCAGGAGTAAACTTAAAAGCGTTGGAAAGCAGGTTGAACATTACTTTTTCCAGCTGTACCTTATCAAAGTAAATGGTTATATCCTCTACCTCAGTATAAAAACTGTACTCAATATGTTTGGTAATAGCCACATTTTGAAAGGCCAGGTAAATTTCCCTGCAAAATTTAACCAGATTACCCGGGCTAACCTGCAAGGGCATTTTGCCACTCTCTGTTTTCCTGAAATCGAGCAATTCATTTACCAGGTGCATTAACCTGTCTGCATTATTTTTTATGGGCTGGAGGCTTCGGTGCAGTGCAGGATCATCCTGCGCATCGCTAATCATTTTGTCTAATGGCCCGGTAATGAGGGTCAAAGGCGTTTTAATTTCGTGCGAAATGTTGGTAAAGAACTCCAGCTTATGCTCGTTTACTTCTTTTTCCTGCGTAAGAAGCGCTTTAACGAGGAGGTAGCGGAGCACAAGCACCAAAACTGCAACGGTTACCAGCAAATAGAAAAGATAGGCCCACCAGGTTCTGTAAAAAGGAGGGAGTATTTCTAATTTCAAAACACTGGCCTCTTTTGCCCATAAGCCATCGTTATTGCTGCCTTTAACCAACAGTTTATAATTACCTGGAGAAATATTGGTATAACTTGCTGCGGGAACATCAACATAGTTCCAGTTATTTTCAAATCCGACCAGTTTATAGGCATATTTATTTTTATCAGATTTGATGAAATTTAAAACCGTAAAATCTATGGTAAAAACGTTTTGAGCTGATTTAAGGGTAAGTTCGGGAGCGACACTCAGGTTTTTATCTAAAACGCTGTTTTCTTCATCAATCTGTACAGGCTTGTTAAACAATTTCAAGCCCGTAAAAATAACCTTTGCTGCACTTTTGTTTTCCCTGATCTGTGAGGGAAAAAAGCTGATCATACCACTTAAACTACCAAAGAAAAGCTCTCCGCTGGCATCTTTCAGTAATGATTTATAATTAAACTCATTTCCAGGCAAACCATCTTTTACATTGTAAGTTTTAAAGGTTCTTTTCGCCGGATCGAACCTGCAAAGACCATTGTCGGTACTTACCCAAAGTATTTGCTGCTCATCTTCCAGTATGCCTACAATATTGTTGCTGGGCAGTCCCGCTTTTTTATCCACCAGGGTATAATGGTGCTTTTCGGCATCAAGCTTAAAAAGGCCATTGCGAAAAGTGCCGATCCACAGGTTTCCTTTTTTATCTTCGGCAATACTGCTCACATTATTATAAGGCAACAGGTTGGGACGGTCTGCTCTTCGCGGTGTAAAACGACTGGCATCTCCTTTAAGTTGATATAAACCCGAGTTAGCTGCTACCCATAGGTTATGTTTCGAATCTTCAAAAATATAAGAAACGGCATCCGAGAGGCCATTTATCATATTGCGTACAAACTTTCCGGTACTGGTGTTAAAACTGTTTAAGCCGTTGTTAGTACCTACCCAAAACCTGCCCTTACTGTCTTCGAAAATGGCGGTAATTTCATCATTGCTGATAGATGAAACATCATTTTTCTTACTGGTATAGCGTACAAACGTATGGCTGGCCGGTTGAAAAAGGTTAAGGCCACCCAGATGTGTACCTACCCAGATTCGGTTTTTATTATCTTTAATGATGGATTTAACCAGGTTAGAACTTAAACTCGTGCTGTTATTGGGGTTGTAGCGGTAATGTGTGTAAATATTGCGTTTGCGGTCGTAATAATTTAATCCTTCACCTTCTGTACCTATCCAAAGGTTATGGTCGTTATCTTCGGTAATGGCACTAACCACATTGCTGCTTAAACCGGTTTGCCCTTTGGCGCTCTGGTAAACTTTAAAGGGGGTGTAATTGGGGTAAAGTAAATTAACACCGCCATAATAAGTGCCGATCCAGATAATGCCCTGGCGATCCTGAAAAATATCGTAAACAGAGTTTTGACTCAGGCTTGCTGGATTACCCGGCTCGTTCTGGATACTGCTAAAAGTGTGATTTTTGGGGTTGTAGATGTTGATGCCGTGGAGGGTGCCTATCCACAATCTGTTTTGCTGATCAATAATGATTTTCCGGATATTATTACTGCTGATGCCATTGGTGTTTAAGCTGGAATAGGTGTAAGCCGTTATTTTAGCCGTTCTTAAATTCCATTGGTATAAACCTGTTTGTTTAGTGCCAATCCACAGGTTATGATCACTATCTTCAACTATGCTGGTAACATGGTTATCTATTGCCTTGTTAATGGCATCACTAAAATTCTTAAAGTATTTAAACTGCGCTTTGCCATTTACAATGCGCATATTCATTAAGCCGCCTGATGAGCTGATCCAAATGGTTCCGGTATGATCTTCGGCAACTGTATAAATCCTTTGTCCGCTTTTTGGATGTGATAGATATTGCCTGAACCTGTAGTTTTCCTGATCAGTTAACAGGTTTAATCCATTACCTGTACCCACCCAGATCCTCTTCTTACTGTCTTGAAATATACAATGGATCAGGCTGTTGCTGATTGCGGTAGGATTGCTTTTATCCGCAAGCACCCGGTCAAAATTATCCCTTGCCTCATTGTACCTGTTTAACCCATGTGGAGTTCCAATCCATAACGAACCGTCTTTTGCAGGTAACATAGCCGCAATATATTCCGAACCACTTAAGCTTTTGGGATTGTTCGGCTCCTGTTTATAAATTTTAAAGGTTTGTGAGTCATATTTATTCAGGCCAAACCGGGTTCCCATCCAAATAAAGCCTTTTGCATCCTGCGTTATAGATAGAACAGAACTTTGTGATAAACCGTTTTCTACATTGAGGTGCTTAAATGCATAATTATCCTGTGCGCGTACAACATTGGTGGCAAATGAAAGAAGCAATAGGATGAAAATTCTCATGTAAAACAAATTGGGGATGTTTGGTCGTTGTTTTAATGGGTTAAAAGTACAATTATGTTTTAATTATTGAAATGGAAGACTATTGGATATGGATTTTAACAGTAGCATTTATCTGCAGGAAATAGCAATAAGTTGGGATTTATAATTTTACCCCATCTTATTAAGGATTTTATCCCATTTAATATCCGTTTAATAAACAAATTTGAGCTAACCAAATATACAGGGCCTTGTTTTTCAAAGGCTCATTATTCCATAGTTTGCGTTTGAAGGAGCAATCATTTGATGATGAATGAATGCTTAGTGGGGAAAAATTTGTTAAAAAACTGAAACAATTATAACCTAAACCAAAATTAAAATGGATAGACTTTACCACCCGTTATCCCACAACCCATGAGCCTGCAGCTTAATTGCAAACCGCTCAAAAATTACCCCTTTTCAATCAGTATTAAACGGAAAAGATAAGTGAAGCTGATCATTATTAATTCAAACAAACCAAGTTATGAAAAAGCTTTTATTTTGCTGTTTGATCTTGATAAGCCATATGGCTTTCGGTCAGACTATTTTTGAAACCATTTTACCCCGGATAAACGAAGATATACAATCCGGAATTACTACTGCAACGCTTAACGCAAATGTAGCCAGTGCCTTAACCAAACTCCAGGCAGACGGGAAATTTTCAGATATCAACAATTATACCAATGCCGAGAATGGTGTGCATTTAAGTAGGGTTAGGGATATGGCGAGGGCCTACAGCCGGGTTGGCTCTACTTATAAAGACAGCGTAAGGGTTTATAATGCCATTGTACTTGCACTTAATACTTGGTATACTTTAAAACCAGATCACGACAACTGGTGGTACGATGATATCAATTACCCACAGTCTATAGGGCAGATATTAATCCTGATGCGTTACGGACTTAGCCCAATTGGTACCACACTCGAAAACCAGCTGGTATCGCGCATGAAAATCAAGACATTTAAGAAAGGAGATGGTGCCAATACAACGGATGAATCATTGCATTATCTATATCGGGCATGTTTAACCCAGAATACCGTGACACTGGATTCGGCAGCAACTTTTTCTTTTGAAGGCATTAGTTACAGTTTTACCGAAGGGATGAATGAAGACAATTCATTTACTGCACATGGGAAACAGTTGTATATTAATGGGTATGGTGGCGAATTCATCAAAACTGCTTATAATATAGCCACATTTTTAGAGGGTACCAGTTATGCCTTAAGCAGTTCTAAAAAACTTATGCTCAATAAGCTTTACCTGAATACTTTTGTTAAGGCCGGACGAGGGAGTCACCGTGATTTTAATACCGGAGGCAGGGGGATAAGCAGAGGATCGGGGATTACCCATTCCCGCAGTTCGGGGGTATTTAGCGCTTATCTGGGAGATGTGAGAACAGTAAATCCGACATTGACAGTCGTTTTAGATTCTGTTGCTGCCGGAACCCATCAGCTTAAACCGGTACATAACCGCTATTTCAGGGGCGATTACGATTTGCATATCCGCCCTGGATATACCTTTGGAGTACGAACGGTTTCTAACCGGACGGTAAGAGCAGAAAAAGGGAACGGAGAGAACTTATTAGGGAAATTCCTGTCAGATGGCGCAACGAATATCCAGCGGATAGGTCCTGAATATCAGAACATTTATCCCATATGGGAATGGGACAAAATTCCGGGAACTACAGCAAGAGATTTCTCAGGTGATGCCGGTGCTACCATTACGGCAGCAGATTGGGGTTCTGTTCCCGGAGTTACCGCTTTTGTTGGCGGAGTAAGCGACAGCTTATATAGTGCCAGTGCCTATGATATGGATTTTAATGGCGTAAAGGCAAAAAAAACATGGTTCTTTTTTGATCAGGAAGTGGTTTGCCTGGGTACCAATATTACGACCACGGCAACAGAAAATCTGGTAACCAGTATTAACCAATGTTGGTTGTTCGGCAATATTCAAACCAGTAATGCAGGAGTTACCGCTACCATTGATAGTGCCTCCAATACCAGTACTGCTTTAACTACTCCTAACTGGGTATTGCACGATAAGATAGGTTATTTCTTTCCAACCGGAGGCAATATTACTATTAATAATAAAGTGCAAACTGGTAGCTGGAGCCGCATTAACAATACGCAGTCAACCACCAGCTTATCAGGTGCAGTATTTAACATGTGGATTAACCACGGAGTTGCACCTGGGAATGCGAAATATGCCTATATCGTTGTACCCAATATCAATGATGTTACAGCAATGCAGAACTATAACAGTACGAATATTAAGATTGTCAAAAACTCCGATACGGTGCAGGCAGTGAGGCATTTAGGATTAGATATGATGCAGGTAATATTTTACAAGGCAGGCACAGTCACTGATGGGACCATTTCGGTAACAGTTAATGCACCTTGTGCACTTTTATTTAAGCAGTTAAGTACAGCGAACGTGCTTCTTTCAATCGCCGATCCAGCCCAGCAAAACGGAAACATCAATGTAACTTTTAGTTTGCCTGGTATTGCTGGTGGAACAAGATATTTATCAGCAACGCTACCTACCGGAGATTTGGCGGGTGCATCAACACGGTATTTGTTAAACCAGAGCCTGCCGTTAGAGCCGCCATCAAGTCTTAATTCCATTGCAGATGCTTATATGAGAGATGGCACTTATGCCGGAACCAATTACGGATCGGCAACCATGTTAGTGGTAAAAAAGGAGAGTGGTGCGGGATATTCGCGGGAAGCGATATTCAAGTTTGATCCCAGAAGCATCCAACGCCCGGTTAGCCTTGCGAAATTACATTTATACGTTAGTTATGCAAATTCGCAGGCAGGCTCCGGTCAATGGGCCGTTTACCAAACCAATAGCAGCTGGACCGAAAGCACAATAAACTGGAACAATAAACCTGCTCAAAAGAATCTGATTGCCACGGCACAGGGGCAAAGCACTACAGGCTATGTAGATTGGGATATCACTACATTAATCAATAGCCTGCATCCCGATAGCCTTTTATCACTGAAACTGGTTGCTACCACAGTAAATTCTTTAGGAGATGCTGGTTTTGGTTCAAAAGAGAGTGCCTTCGTGCCTCAGATAATTATTGACGACACTGCTCCTAAAGTTGAGCAATTGGGCGGTGTTGGCGATGCTTATGTTAAAAGCGGAACGGCCAATGTGAATACTAATTTTGGTAATGCAGGTTATCTCGCTGCACAAAATGGGTTTTACGAAAGTTATCTTCAGTTCGATTTGAATAACATAGCCGGAAAAGTGGTAGGAGCAAAGCTCAAACTCAACAGCCTGGGGAGCGCTGCAACCCAATGGCAGTTGTATAAGGTAAACAATAACAGCTGGACAGAAACAGGAATTACCTGGAACAATAAACCAACAGGAACAGACAGTTTAATTACAACGATAAATGCGGTAGCAGGGACAGTATATTTTGACATCGTTAACCTGCTTAAGAGTATTCCGGGAGATGGATTACTCAGCTTTAAAATTGTGGCAACCGCCAATGTTTACAGTTCATTCTCCAGTAAGCAGGCCTCTAATGCAAGCCTTAGGCCAAGTATCGAATATCTGGTAGATACCACAGGGAACAATGGGCTGATGATGGTGGCACAAACGGATATGCTTGCCCTGAAATCGCGTTTACAAAACGCTTTAACCAGTATGAAAACGGCTGAAGAACAGAAGTTAGCAAATGACACTGCGATTTTCCCCGCTAACCTGGTTACGCCCAATGGTGATGGGCGTAACGATACCTGGTTAATCAGGAATATTGACAACTATAAAAAGAATTCGGTCAAGGTGTTCTCTATCAATGGCCAGTTAATCTACAGCAGGCAAAATTATGATAACAGCTGGAATGCCACATACAATGGTGCTCCGCTGACAGATGGTGCTTATGTTTACATCATTGATAAAGGCGATCAGACACCTTTGGTGAAAGGCGTGCTGAATGTGATTAGCAATTTTAAATAATCCTTAAATTTCTCTTTAATTGCTTAAAAGCTGGGTAACGGAAACGTTATCCAGCTTTTTTTTTAGAATTCCACCCCCAATCTTTAAGAATTCCACCCCTGCTCATTTCAACCGAAATGAGATTTTTGGACTAACCAAATAGACGCGGCTCCGCCAGGAAGAGCCACGATAACCAAATAATAGTTGCGAACTTTTTTCTCCCGGAAACTTTATAAACCAACATAACTAACTAATAACATGGATACACGCTATGATCATCCCAGGTTAAAACAGTTGAGATCGTATACCAATCGATTTCCTGTCCAATTGCTCTCGCTTATTTTTTTATTCAATATTGTTTTATCTACTGCCTTTGCCCAATCTGTTAAAGTAGGTGGTACGGTAAAAGATGACCAGGGTGGCGTTTTGCCTGGTGTTAGTGTTAAGCTAAAAGGCGGTACTGCGGCAGTAATGACCGATGGCAGTGGTAAATTTTCCATCAGTGTGCCCTCTGCCCAAAGTGTACTCGTATTTACTTTCATTGGTTATGATACTAAAGAAGTTATCGCAGGAACTGCAACAAACCTGAATATCGTATTAAAAGAATCGGATAATAGCCTGAATGATGTGGTTGTTGTAGGGTACGGTGTTCAGAAAAAAGTGAACGTAATCGGTTCTGTGGCCACGATAGATGCCAAATCACTTGAAAACAGGCCAGTAACCAATCTTTCTTCATCATTGGGCGGATTAAGCTCTGGTGTATTTGTTAGGCAATCTTCCGGTAAACCGGGAGCAGATGGAGCAACCATCCGTATCCGCGGTACAGGAACTTTAAATAGTAACAATGCACTGGTTGTGGTAGATGGTATAGTAGGCAGCATGGATGCGGTAAATCCAAACGATGTAGAAACAGTATCGGTATTAAAAGACGCTGCAGCGGCTTCCATTTATGGCTCTTTGGCAGCGAATGGTGTAATTTTAATTACCACCAAAAAAGGCAATAAAGGTAAAACCAATGTAACTTACAGCGGCCTTACTTCAATTGCCAAGCCGGCTAATTTGCCCACATTTGTAAGTGATTATGTAACCCACATGAATTTGGTAAATGAAGGTTATCGGAACCTGGGGCAAAATCCAATTTATACGGATGCAACCATTGCCCTTTGGAATGCTGCAAATGCCAATCCAGACGGCTTAACGCCACAAGGAATTCCAAACTATATTGCTTATCCGAATACCGATTGGGGAAAGGCTATTTTTGAGAATAACCTGCTTCAGCAACATAATCTTTCTTTAAACGGTGGATCTGAAAATACCCAATATCTTTTATCGGCATTTTACCTGAACAACCCTGGTACAATGGCCAACACCGGATCAGATAAGTATAATTTGAGGCTAAACTTACAATCTAAGGTGACTAAGTTCTTAACTGTAGGAACACAGACTTTTGCGTCTTACCAAACCTTTGGTTTAGCCAGTACCGAGAATGCCTTTAACTTTTTGCGTCAAACTACACCAGGAGTATATCCGGTATACCAGGGTAAATATGGTTTTCCTGCAGCAGCAGAAGAGTCTTCTACAGCTAATAACATTACACAATATCTGTATAGTACCGGTGGAGATGATATTGAAACGCGTTTAAATTCAACCGTTTTTGCTAAGGTAGACATTTTGAAAGGGCTTAATTTCGAAACCCGGTTCAACTATCAATCCCGTCAGGAGGAGTTTAACAACCACTCTAATACCTATGAGCGCTGGAACTTTGCCTCCAATACGTTAAAAAGCCCTGCAACTACACCAGATCAGTTGAGTACAAATTATGGTTTTAATAAAAATTATTCTTATACCATAGACAATATTCTAAATTATACCACCACCCTGGCTAAAGTACATGATATTGGCGTGTTGGCTGGTTACAATCAGAATTACTACAACTACTATAATTTTGGAGCCAGTAAGAGAGGATTAATAGATGAAGCCTTTACTACTTTGAACTCTGCAACATTATTAACATCGGCTTCAGGCAATGAATATGATTATGCCATTCGTTCTTATTTTGGCAGACTGAATTATGCCTTTAAAAGCCGCTATTTGTTAGAAGGGGTATTCAGGTATGATGGTTCATCTAAATTCGCACCAGAAACACGTTGGGGGTTTTTTCCGGCATTTTCAGCCGGATGGCGCATTTCTGAAGAGCCTTTCATGAAAAATATCAACAATTATGTGGGCAACCTAAAACTCCGTGCATCATGGGGTAAAACGGGTAATAATGTGATGAGTGCTGACGATGCTTCAAGGGTTTATGATTACCAGGCACTTTACAGCGGAACAAACTATTCTTACAACGGAATTCAATCCTCAGGATTAATTATTGGTAGATTTGGTAACAACAGTTTACTATGGGAATCTACCACTACTACCAATCTGGGTTTAGACGGAAACCTGTTCAAGGGCGCCCTAACTTTCGAAATTGATCTTTACCGGAAATATACGGATGGCATTTTGTTTACTCCAACCATTCCGCTTACAACAGGAACAGCCGCTGCTGCTACACAGAATATTGCCGAAGTATCGAATAAAGGTATAGAGTTTACCTTGGGTTATAATGGAAGAGCTGGAGATTTCAAATATGGTGTATCTGGAAACTTTGCCTATAATTTTAATCGTGTTAAAAAATATAAAGGGGAGTTGCAACAAGGTTATACCACAGATGCTTTGGGTAACAGGGTTTACACAACCAATTTAGGTTTGGTTTCCAGCGGAGCTGCGAATCGAATATTAGAAGGGCACGAAATAAATGAACACTACCTGCAAACCGTATACAAGGGTGATGGCAGCTACTTTACTGACGGAAAAGTGAATGTAAATGGTGGTCCTAAAGATGGGATGATCCGTACACCACAAGATATGGATTGGTTAAATGCTATGGTAGCTGCCGGATATTCGTTTCAACCAACTGCAGGTGTGAGTAAAACCAAA
This sequence comes from Pedobacter sp., assembly GCF_965279535.1. Taxonomy (NCBI): domain Bacteria; kingdom Pseudomonadati; phylum Bacteroidota; class Sphingobacteriia; order Sphingobacteriales; family Sphingobacteriaceae; genus Pedobacter; species Pedobacter sp. The sequence continues at coordinate 2,073,585 of NZ_OZ257244.1, read as the reverse complement.
ACTTATTATGGCGATTTGATCTATGCAGACAACAATGGCGATGGGCTTTACGGCAATGCTTCTGATGCGCAGTTTATGAACAAATCAACTACACCTAGATACAATTTTGGTTTAAACTTAAACTTCTCTTATAAGAATATTGATTTGTCTATGTTATGGTCGGGTAGTGCAGGCATGTGGTATTATTGGAATTCAACCGGTTACAACAACTCTATTGTATCTTTGGGTAATGCAGTAAGCACCCTAATTGCGAACGATCACTATTACTATAATGATGCCAATCCAAATGATCCTGCCAATAACATTACTGCACATTATCCACGTTTAAAAAATACTACAGATGCACAAAATGCATCGGTTGCCAGCGATTTTTATCTGTATAATGCTTCATATCTGAAATTGAAAAACCTACAGATAGGATATACTTTACCTGAAAGAATTTCGAAGAAAGCTGCCATTAGCAGAGCAAGACTTTATTTATCCGGAGAAAATCTGTTTACCATCACCCAATACCCTGGCCTTGATCCGGAAATCGGTGCAAATGTTGGCTATCCAACACTCCGTCAATACTCTTTAGGATTGAATGTTACTTTTTAACGATTTAGAAGGAAGAAAATGAAAAAATATATATTTACTGCTATCACAGCAGTTGCATTATTAGCAGGTTGTAAAAAAGATTTGCTGGAAACAGCTCCATATTCTCAGGTGGGTTCAGAAGCGATGTGGACTACAGATAATCTCACCGATTTAGGGATGACCGGTGTTTATGCCCAATTGAGATATGGGAATGCATCAGGTGGTGCTTCTGGATTAGAACTCTATCAAATGGATTGTTTAGGTTTTACAGGTCAAACAACAGGAGTGGAGGCCTTATTGTCTGGAACAATTACCCCATCCAACGGTTATTTCAGTTCACACTGGCAAAATCTTTTTGAAGGAATTCAGAGAGCAAACGGTGCAATAGTCAATATTCCTTTAAAGTCGCCCTCATCTGCGGAGAAAAAGGCGAGATACATTGCAGAAGCCAAATTTTTAAGGGCTTACTTTTACCTGCGTTTAAATCAGCTTTACAAAGGCGTTCCCATTTATCTGGAGCCATTTACGGCAGAAGAAGCAACTAAGCCACGCGCTACAGAAGCAGAAGTTTGGGCACAGGTTATTGCCGATTTAACCGCAGTAATTGCCGAACCTAATCTGCCAGACAGATACGCTGCCGGAAATGCATCTTATGGTCACGTTACCAAAGGTGCTGCTTACGCACTTCGTGGTAAAGCTTTTATGTATACAGAGAAGTGGGATTTAGCTGCGGCTGATTTTCAAAAAGTGAAAGACGCTGGTTATGGCTTGTTTGCCAATTATAATACACTTTTTAAAACAGCCAACGAGCAAAGCAATGAGATGATCTTTTCTATTCAGCACATTGGTGTTACAGGTTATGGCTCTACCACACAGTTCTATTGTGGAACGCGTTCGTCTTTTGGTTCTTGCTGGAATACTTATCATGTATCGCCAAATCTGGTAGATTTATATGAAAATGCCGATGGTTCAAAGTTTAACTGGGATGCAGTACTTCCCGGATATTCATCTTTAACCGTAGCAGAAAGAGAAGTTTATTTTCTGCGGAATAACTTAACAGCTACGGAAATTGCAGCAGCAACTACCAGGGGCGCTAAAATGAGCCTGTATTTACCAACGGGCAATGAAGCCAGAATTTTACAGGCCTATGCAAACCGTGATCCACGTTTAGCGGCTAACGTAATTACGCCATATTCTACTTATGTGGGTGTTTTTGCAGGTGCAAATGCTGTGGTAACTTCCAGATGGCCTTATCGTGCGGAAGCTGCTACTAATGGCGATTTGCGTACCGATACCCAAAGTTTCTTTTATTACCTCTACAGAAAATATGTTTACGAGGGCGTGTCTGAAACACCGGGAAGAGATTACGGACCTACAGATTTTGCCCTTATCCGATATGCAGATGTGCTATTAATGTGGGCTGAGGCATTGAATGAGCAAGGCTTAACGGCCGAAGCCATGGCTAAGGTAAACGAAGTGCGTGCAAGGGCAGGAGTGGCTTTATTGCAGAATATTAATGCTGCATTACCAACTTATGTTACCGGGCAGGCAGATTTAAGAGAGCGTATCCGCAACGAGCGCAGGGTTGAATTCCCGAACGAGGGTATTAATTTCTTCGATGAAATGAGGTGGAAAAGCTGGAAAGATAAAGTTTTTGCCCCGGGCAATGGTGTAAAACAGATTTGGGGCAGGGTTACCAGCGCCTACTCTTTCAAAGGAGATTATATCTATACCTGGGCAGTACCAGCGGTAGAAATAGAAAGAAATCCTAATATCAAGCAAAATGCTGGCTGGATAAATTAGGTATGGTTAGTTAGTTAAGAAGAAGGCTGCCCAGGTAAATCCGGGCAGCCTTTATTGTTAATTTTTGGGGTTTAATAATTCTCGTAAGTTCCCTTAGCGCATTCGGTCTTTACTCCTAACTCCTTGCTCCTTAATCTTTGTTCCTTGCGCTTGCTCCTTTCCCTAGCTAATTGCCCTGTCTAAATGCACATAGCCGCCATCTACATGAATCAACTGACCTGTAGTGTGGCTGGAGCGGTCTGACAACAGAAAAGCAACCATATCAGCAATTTCTTCTGTTTTGGTCATTCTGTTTTCTAAAGGAATCTTGTTTGTAATGCTTTTAAGTTTTTCTTCTGGCTGATCGAAGGTACTGATCCAGGTTTGGTATAATGGTGTCCAGGCCTCTGCTACAATAACAGCATTTACCCTGATTCCGAAAGGTAAAAGTTCTACAGCCCACTCACGGGTTAAGGCATTACGGCCTCCATTTGCAGCGGCATAACCTGAAGTTCCACCTTGACCGGTTTCGGCCGTTTTACTGCCAATATTTACAATTGAACCTTTACTCTTTTTTAAAGCTGGTAAAGCATGGTGAGCAAGCAAATAATAATGCACTACATTTTTATGAAGCGAATGCATAAAAGCTTCGTAATCACCGCTGTCTAAACCTACTCCATCGTTTACCCCAGCGTTATTGATCAGCCCGTCAATGGTGCTGTATCTGCTTAATGCCTCTTCAACTACCCGTTTACAATCAGCAGGATTAGTTAATTCAGCTACGATATGATCGGCTTTAAAACCCTGTTCTTTGAGTTCGTTTACTAATTTTAGATTATCCTGCTCGTTTCTTCCGATGACAATAGGAAGTGCCTCTTCTGCAGCCAATGTGCGTACAATTGCGGCACCAATACCTTTGGCAGCACCGCTCACCAGGAAAATTTTATCTTTTAAATTTAAGTTCATTTATGAATGATTAAAGTTCGAATATCTTATTCATTAAGATCCATTTCTCGCCTGGTTTAGCATTGGGGAGGGCTTTTTGATATTTCCACATCAGTTTTTCCCATTCCTGAACCTTAGGGTTTGCTGCATCTGCCTCGTTTTTAGCCTCAAAAGAAAACGAATCATTTACCTCCATAATCATAAATAATCTATCTCCTGTTCTGTAAATTTCACATACTTCAACACCAGCCTCGCTGATACTGGCCAGGATCTCCGGCCAAACTGCTGCATGGTATTTTTCATATTCTGCAATAAGTTCCGGATCAGATAGCAAATCCAGGGCAAAACAATATCTTTTCATATCATTAATAATTTATAAACTTACACCTCTTTTCCAGGGAATAAAATCATCTTGATTCAGTTGTACGGCTTTTGGTATTTCTTCGCCACTGGCTACGCTAATACAATATTCTAAAATATCTTCTCCCATCTGATTGATGCTTTTTTCTCCATTGATGATCGCACCCGTGTCAATATCGATAATATCACTCATCCGGTTAGCAAGACCAGAGTTGGTAGCCACTTTAATGGTTGGGCATACCGGATTACCTGTTGGCGTACCTAAACCTGTTGTAAACAAGATTAAGGTAGCTCCTGATGCCGCTTTACCTGTGGTGGCTTCCACATCATTTCCCGGAGTACACACTAAGCTTAAGCCCGCTTTAGTTGCAGGCTCAGTGTAATCCAATACATCCACTACCGGCGATGAACCTGCTTTACGCGCTGCTCCGGCAGATTTTATAGCATCTGTAATTAAACCGTCTTTGATATTTCCCGGTGAAGGGTTCATGTAAAAACCAGAACCTACCTGATGAGCAAGCGCATCGTATTCGGTCATTAACCTGATAAATTTCTCTGCCGTAGCCTGGTCTACAGAACGATCAATCATTTCCTGCTCTACACCACACAATTCAGGAAATTCTGCGGAAAGTACCTTAGCACCTAAACCCACCAAAAGGTCTGCACAGTATCCAACTGCAGGATTTGCAGAAATACCACTAAAACCATCACTTCCACCACATTTTACCCCAACACAGAGTTTATCTAAACCTGCAGGCAAACGTTCCTGTTCATTAATTGAGATTAATCCTTCAAAAGTATTTTTAATGGCTTGCTGAATCAACTGCTCTTCACTTTGTGATTTTTGCTGTTCAAAAATAAATAGCGGTTTATCAAATTTAGGATTTCTGTTTAAGAGATCGCGCTTAAAGTCGGCAACCTGTAAATGCTGGCAACCTAAACTTAAAAGAGTAATTCCACCTACATTGGGATGATCCGCATAGGCAGCCAAAAGTTTACTCAGCGTATCTGAATCCTGGCGGGTACCGCCGCAACCACCACTGTGGTTTAAGAATTTTATGCCATCAACATTTTTAAATACACGTTTGGCTTTTGGTGTTTTACTGGGTTCAAAAGATACTGTGCTGATGCTCTCACCACTTTCCAGTGCAGCAACTAACTTATTGGTATAGCTTTTATATTTATCATCCACGGCGTAGCCTAAACCCGAATGAAGTGATTCTTTGATGATATCTAAGTTGCGGTTTTCGCAGAACACTGTAGGAATAAATAACCAGTAGTTTGCAGTCCCCACTTTGCCATCGCTGCGGTGGTAGCCGTTAAATTTCCGGTTGCTAAACCGATCTACATTAGGCGACTCCCATTGGTAGTTGAATGGGCGATATGCAAAAGGTTCAGCGGCATGCTTGGTGTTCTCTGTACTCATGCGCTCACCGAGTTTTATTGGAAATTGCACCTTTCCAACCAGCACACCATACATCAATACCTCTTCTCCAGCGTTCATATCCTGCATAAAAAATTTATGTTTTGCAGGTATATCATCAACTAATTTATAGGTTCGGCCTAAATGCGAGATCACATCTCCTTTGGATAAATCCTGAAGGGCAACCAAAACATTGTCTGCTGCATTTATTTGAAGCACTAGATTATTCATAATATTATAAATTCATTTTAATGTTAATAGGGATAAAGGATAATTTGTCTTTTTCGAAAGCGAATTATTGTACACTAATGGGCTTCTCAACCAAAGATGGCTTCCATTTTTTCCAACCGAAGATAAATACCACTAAAAAGCAGATTAAAGGAACAATGTATCCATATTGAATGTTGCCTGTGATATCGGAAATGTAACCTAAACCAAGTGGTAGAAAAGCTCCGCCAACGATAGACATTACAATGAGAGAAGAGCCCAGTTTGGTATCTTTCCCCAGGCCTGTAATGCCCATTGAAAAAATAGTGGGGAACATAATTGACATGAAAAATGCAATGCCAATCAAGGCATAAACCGGAATCATCCCCTGGGCAAAAATGGCAACTAAATTTAAAACTACACTAATAACTGCATAGAGCATGAGTAGTTTATTGGGAGAAATAAATTGCATTAAAGCAGTTCCGGCAAAACGGCCGAGCATAAATGCTGCTCCTGCAGCACCTGCATACCAACGTGCTTCATTTGGGGTAATACTTGCAGCAACTGTGGTGAAACTGATAAAGAAACTCAATACACATACCTGAGCACCAACGTAGAAAAACTGGGCAATTATTGCCCAAACTAAATGTTTATGTTTCAATGCATGGGCAATACTGGATTTTTCTGAGTCATCCTTTTGTTCTTTAATGTCGGGTAGTTTGGTGAATATAAAAATGATCGTTACCAGTGTAATGATAATGGCCAAAGTGAGATAAGGGCCTTTAACACTGCTGGCTTCTGCAGCAATGTAGGCTTCTTTCGCAGCAGGCAGCATCTTGTTTAACTGCTCATCGGTATAATTCGTTTCAGAAAATATGATAGAACCTCCAATTACAGGTGCCAGGAAAGCCGCAAGTCCGTTAAACGATTGTGATAAATTTAACCTTTGTGTAGCAGTAGCAGGGTCGCCTAAAACTGTAACATAAGGATTCGCCGCGGTTTCTAAGAAGGCTAGCCCACAGGCGATTACAAATAATGCCCCTAAAAAGAATATATATTGATGGTTATCTGCTGCCGGAACGAACAGAAAAGAACCGATAGCGAATAAAGCCAGCCCCAGGATGATGCCACTTTTATACCCGAACCTCCGCATAAAATATCCTGCAGGTAATGCCATAATGAAATAAGCAATGAACACAGAGAAATCTACAAAAGCAGTTTCCAAATCAGTCAATTGAAAGGCTTTTTTGAGGTGTGGAATCAGTACAGGATCTAAATTGTGGATAAAGCCCCAGAAGAAAAATAAACTGGTAACTAGGATCAAAGGAAACAGATAAGCACCCGCCCGCTTTGGGGTAGCTGTAGTTTCAAATGCTGTTGAAGAGGTTTGGCTCATAAGGTTTTATACTATCTTATAATTATGCTTAATACTTGGTTAATTCTGTTTGATTACGAATAAGCAAATTAGATTTAAAAGATTGATTAAAAGTTAATCGAATTGCCAATTTATTAAGCAATTTTGTGTTTGATTTTTGTTTTAATGTATTTTGATGCATATTAGATTAAATTTTAACCAGATATAAGGAATTAAATGAAACCACACCTGCTAAATGTTTCAACCAATTCAATCCATTCTTTTAGTGCCCGAAGGGATTTGATGCCAGATGTAAACAATCGCTGGCACTATCATTCTGCCTTAGAATTAATCTATTTTAAAAAGGGTAGAGGAACTCAGTTCATTGGTGATAGTATTAAGAATTTTAATGATGGAGATGTTGTGCTTGTAGGGAGTAACCTACCCCATTATTGGCGCTTTGATCATGAATATTTTGAGGAAGGCGAGCACGAGCATGCTGATGTTTTTGTGGTTCACTTTAAAGAAGATTTCTGGGGCAGTACTTTTTTGAATCTTCCGGAAAACCAGGAGATCAAACGGGTTATAGAACAGTCTAAACAAGGTATACAGGTTTTGGGCCCAACCCGGGATGCACTGGCGCATTTGTTACCCAAAATTATTGATGCAACGGGTTCTACCCGGATTGTATATTTAATGGAGGCATTAAGTGAAATTGCACGATGTAAACAGGGTAAAACCTTAGTTTCCCTGGGTTTTCAGCCTAATTTTCAGGAAACAGAAAAGGACAGAATTCAGGCCATATATAATTATACCATTACCAACTACCGCAAGAAGATCGACCTGAAGGAAATCGCCGATGTGGCTAAAATCAGTCCGAATTCTTTTTGTAAATTTTTTAAAGCCAAGAGCCGTAAAACCTATACCCAATTTTTAACGGAAATCAGGGTTGGACAGGCCTGTAAGCTGCTTATAGAAGATAAACTTAGTGTGAAGGAAATCTGTTTTGAATGTGGTTTCTATAATTTTACCAGCTTCCACAAAAGCTTTAAGCAGATAACGGGTAAAAGTCCTTTGCGTTATCAACAGGCTTTTACTTAAAGGCTGTACTATTTTCAATTATAATCTGATAATAAGCATAGTATAAATATATTTGTGAATCAGGTTTATCCAATGGGATAAATCATCAATTGTTAATCAAATTTTAACCAATGAATAAATTCGAAAGCCGTTACGCGCAAAGCCCAAAAGAAGTAAAAACAATGGATACCGCTGCATTGCGGGAAAATTTCTTAATCGAAAATGTATTTGAACCCAACCAAGTGAACCTTACCTTATCTCACTTTGACAGATACATCGTAGGAGGAGCAATGCCTGTTGACCAAAAGATTTCACTTCCAAATCCGGATGATTTAAAAGCCAGCTACTTTTTGGAAAGAAGAGAGCTTGGAATTATCAATGTTGGCGGGGCAGCAATTGTTACGGCAGACGGTGAACGTTTTGAATTGGCTTACAAAGAAGCATTATATATTGGTCAGGGAACTAAAGAAGTTACCTTTGAATCTGCGGATGCTGGTCAGCCAACCAAACTTTACATCAACTCAGCACCCGCACATCATCAATATCCAACCAAAAAGGTAAGCAAAGCAGAGGCAGAGGTAGTAGAACTGGGAACACCGGAAACAGCTAATCACCGGATTATTAATAAGCTTCTGGTAAACAGTGTGTTGCCTACCTGTCAATTACAGATGGGGATGACCGAATTGAAATCTGGAAGTGTATGGAACACTATGCCTGCACATACGCACGATAGGAGAATGGAAGCATATTTTTACTTTGAAGTTCCTCAAGGCCAAAGCGTATGCCATTTTATGGGGCAACCTCAGGAAACACGTCACATCTGGATGCAAAATGATCAGGCAGTGATCTCACCTAACTGGTCTATCCACTCTGGAGCCGGAACAAGCAACTATACTTTTATATGGGGTATGGCAGGCGAGAATTTAGACTATGGTGATATGGACCATTGCGCAATTACAGACTTAAAATAATGATTTAAGTGAGAGAAAAGCAATGAAGAAATCCATCAAGTATATTCTTGCAGTACTATTTTTTTACAGTACTGTTTCTGCTCAGCAGAAATCCACTATTGTGATAACCAATACGGCCAATCAGGATAGAAACGCAGCTGTAGTAAGCGTAAACTGGGCTACTATCTTAAAATCCAATTCTAAAATTGATACCGCGAACTTTAAGGTAATCAATGCTGCTACACAAGAAGAAGTTCCTTTCCAATTGGAGCACAAGGGGCAACCAGCGATACAGAATTTATTACTTCAGGTATCTGTAAAGGCAAAAGGAAAAACTGAATTGGCGATTGTAGCCGGGAAAGCATCACCTGTAAAGGCTAAAACTTACGCACGTTATATACCCGAGCGTAAAGATGACTTTGCCTGGGAAAACGATAAAGTAGCTTTCAGGATGTATGGAAAAGCTTTAGAGAAAACATCCGAAGATGCTTATGGTATTGATTTTTGGACCAAGAGTACCGCAAATCTGGTGATCAACGATCGCTATAAAAAAAATGATTACCACAAAGATCATGGTGACGGACTAGATTACTACAGTGTAGGCTTTACCCTGGGTGCTGGTGGAATGGCCCCTTACATTAACGATACGGTAAGGTATTCAGGAAACTACCGTTCATCTAAAGTGTTGGATAATGGCCCTTTGCGCTCAACTTTTCAACTTACTTATGATGAGTGGAATGCAGCTGGGATAAAGGTAAATGTAATCAAAACAATTTCTATTGATGCGGGCTCACAGCTTAACAGAATTGAACACTTATATACTTTTACAGGTTCAGGAAGTCTTCCGGTAGCCATAGGTTTATCAACCCGAAACGAAGCATCTAAAAAGCTCTTGCTGGATAAGACAGGTGTATTGGGCTATTGGGAACCTGTTCATGGCAATGATGGTATTACCGGAGTAGGTGCAGTAACTTTAAGCCCGCTGCAAAATACTGCAGACGCACCTAAGCAGGCGCTTGGAATTACTACCGTTAAAAATAACGTTCCTTATGTTTACTATGCAGGAGCAGCTTGGAACAAGGCAGGGGAAATTACTTCTGAAACCGCCTGGTTCGATTACCTCAAAAACTATCAGCAACAATTAAAATCACCATTAAAAGTGGTGGTTAAATAATATAAACCAACAGATACAAACAAAAAATGTCATCAAATATATTTGATTTAACAGGTAAACTTGCCCTGGTTACCGGAAGTAAAAGGGGAATTGGTAAAGCCATGGCTTTGGCACTTGCAGAAGCTGGTGCAGACATCATTGGTGTTTCTGCCAATCTAGAACTCAATGGCAGTGAAATTGAAAAAGCTGTTGTTGCTTTGGGTAGAAAATTCTACGCTTATCAATGCGATTTTAGTAACCGTGAGGCCACTTTAGCCTTTGCTAAAAAGGTAAAGGAAGAGCATCCTGTTATTGATATTCTGGTTAATAATGCCGGAACCATTTTGCGTAAGCCCATTGCAGAGCACCCTGATGAATATTGGGATGAAGTAATTGCGGTAAACCAATCTGCCCCATTTATTTTAACCAGGGAAATTGGCAGGGATATGATTGCCAGAGGAAGTGGTAAAATTATCTTTACGGCATCTCTTTTATCTTTCCAGGGCGGAATAACTGTTCCGGGATATGCAGCAAGTAAAGGTGCCATTTCTTCGTTAACCAAAGCATTTGCCAATGAATGGGCTTCAAAAGGGGTAAACGTAAATGCAATTGCTCCAGGATATATTGCTACAGATAATACTTCGGCCTTGCGTGAAGATCAGGACAGAAGCACTTCCATTTTGGCCAGAATTCCTGCAGGCAGATGGGGTACTCCGGAAGATTTTAAAGGGCCAACTTTATTCTTAGCTTCTCAGGCCAGCGATTATGTACATGGCACAATATTAACAGTAGATGGTGGTTGGATGGGTAGATAGTACCTTTGGTACACCATCTAATTAAATATAAATGGCCGCTTTCAGTTTGTTGAAGCGACCATTTTACATTTAAAATAATTTGTAGATTTCTCTGATGTTTTCCAGAATTGCATCGAAATCAATTTTCAAATCGATAAGTTTTCCGGTATGGATATCAAATACCCAGCCCTGAACGGTGAGTCCGCGAGAAAGAATAGCTTCCTGAACAGCAGCAGTTTTAATTAAATTAACACACTGCTCCTGAACATTTAACTCCACTAATCTGTTGTAGCGGGCGTCTTCATTTTCAATCGCATTGAGTTCGTCTTTATGTAATCTGTATACATCACGGATGTTTCTAAGCCAGGGATTTAAAATGCCCATATCTGCAGGTTGCATAGCTGCTTTCACGCCGCCGCAGTTATAGTGGCCACAAACCACAATATGATTCACTTTTAAATGGCGTACAGCGTAATTTAATACCGTCATCACGCTTAAATCTACATTGTTTACCAGATTGGCAATATTTCGGTGAACGAAGGCCTGCCCAGGTTGAATACCCATTAAATCTTCTGCAGTAACACGGCTATCTGAACATCCAATGTATAGAAATTCGGGGCTTTGACCCTTAGATAACTCGGTAAAATAATTAGGATCAATGGCCAATTTATCGGCTATCCATTTTTCATTATTTTTAAATACTTGTTCTACGTTCATGGTTTTGTTTTTTATAAATTAAACTAGATTATGGCAAATATGTTTGTTGAAGATTAAAATAAGATAAGTGTCTTTCGTTTATTACTATTTCTTTAATATTTATTTAAAACTGTCAATAAGTGTATCGATGCTATTAGAGCCAGATGGCTTACTAATTGCACCTTTGAGTATGAGTTGTTTTAATGTTCTGTTAAAACTTCGAACCGGAATACCCAGGTAAGCTGCCATATCATCTTTAGAAATGGCAACCTGCTCGTCGGTTTGTAATCGCAATAATTTTAATAAGCCATATTCAAGCGTATAAAGTTGCTGGAAGGAAGCCCTGCTACTGGTTTGGATTACCCGGGTTGCAAGTTCATGTAAAAGGATCCGGTTTAATGTCGCATTTTTATCGAGCATTTCCAGGAAGAAATGTTCTGGAATGGTGTAGGCTTTAACTTCACTAATTGCCTCTACATTACAAAGACAATCAATCTTTTTTATGGCCTCCAGTTCGCCTGCTATTTCCCCTTGCCCTAAAAATTCGATGATAAAATCTTTGCCGTTTTCTTCAGAAATGAAACATTTTGTGATCCCTTCTTTAATGATGTACACATTTTTGATTTTTTCTCCCTGTGCGATAAATCTGGTACCTGCAGGAAAAATTTTTAAATGAACATTTTTTCCCTGGTCTTCATTGTGGTGAAAATGCGATATAAAGTTTAGGAAATCGAGGTTGGTTCTTAACATTTTTTGTTGCCGGGTCAAATGTCCTTTATCCGGACTTTTGTTTGCACTATTTTTACAGCAATAAAAATAAGCAAATGATTGAGAATATTAGTGTAATCGCTTTTGATGCCGATGATACCCTTTGGGTAAATGAACCTTATTTTAGAGAAACAGAAGAACAATTTGCCAGTTTACTCGAAGATTTTTTACCCCGGCACAGCATCGTGGCAGAACTCTATAAAACCGAAATTGCTAATCTTCCGCTGTATGGTTATGGTATTAAGGGTTTCATGCTCAGTATGATCGAAACAGTACTCCGGATAACCGAAGGAAAGGTAGATGCCGATATCATCAATAAGGTTATTAATCTTGGTCAGGAAATGTTGAATAAACCTATCGAGTTGTTGGATGGTGTAGAAGATGTTTTAAAAGCTTTACATGGTAAATACCGATTGGTAGTAGCCACCAAAGGCGATCTGCTGGATCAGGAGCGTAAGCTTAAAAAATCGGGTTTGGATCATTATTTTCATCACATAGAAATTATGAGCGACAAGCAGGAGAAGGACTACCAAAAGCTTTTAAAGCACCTGGACTGCAGGCCGGATGAGTTTTTAATGCTGGGCAATTCCTTAAAATCAGATGTACTCCCGGTATTGAATATTGGAGCGCACGCTGTTCATATCCCTTACCACACCACCTGGATTCACGAGCATATAGACCACACCATTGAGCACGCCAATTTTTATGAGGTGAAAAGCCTTGGAGAAGTATTGCCACAACTTATAGTATGAAACGAAAAATAGATATAAACAACTGGGTCAGAAAAGACCATTTTAATTTTTTTAACACTTTTGAAGAGCCTTTTTTCGGAATTACCATTGATGTTGATTGCACAGCTACTTACCGGGAAGCCAAAGCAGCTGGTGTTTCTTTCTTTTTATTGTATTTGCACAAATCATTAGCAGCAGCAAATCAAATCGAAAATTTCAGGTATCGTATTATTGATGGTGATGTTTGGCAGTATGAAGTGATAAATGCAGCTACAACCGTTAACCGGCCAGATGGTACTTTTGGATTTGGATACCTGGATTTTGTAGCTGATTTCTGTCAATTTCAGCAAAACGCAAAAAAAGAAATAGAAAAAGTACAGCAGTCGAGCGGACTTATTCCTTCAGGTGCAGGAGATAATGTTATCCATTTTTCAGCTTTGCCCTGGTTAAATTTTAAGTCTTTATCGCACGCCAGAAAATTTGGCATTCATGACAGTTGCCCAAAAATTTCATTCGGACAGGTAAGGGAAGAGGGAGGACGAAAAATAATGGCCATATCCGTTCATGTTAATCATGCGCTTGCAGATGGATATCATGTTTCGCAGTTTGTAGAAACTTACCAGAATTTGTTAAATAATGGTGTGGTAGAAAACCTTCCAATAATTTAATATAGCCTTAATAAGCAGCATTTATATTCGGTAATGTTTATTTCTGTAGTAATCATTCCGATATACCTTTTAGCCATTGTAGCCATGTTTTATATGGATTCTTTTTCCAAGGCGCTACTATTTTTAGGATATTTGCTAAGTGCCACATTTGTGCTCTTTTTATTTATCAGTTATCCCTTTCCCTCAGCGGTTTCCATCTGCTGTTTTATGGGGATGTTTGCCGTTAAATTGAAAGTTTAAGAGCTGATGAAAGAATAATAAGCGTTTTTATATTTTGGCAATTTTACCTGCGTTTTCAGCCTTTTAATCATTTGTAGTGGCCCCTGGTCTGCAAACAGATTGACCAGCCAGCTGGGGATGTTTCCTCCTGGATTAACATGCAGCGTGTATTCTATTTTGCAACGATTTTGTCCCTGAGCTGCTAAAAGCCATTTACCAACAGACTCGCTTATCCTGACGATACCTTTTTTTTCTGGTATGAAATCTTTAACAGCCGGGCCATAAATAGTAACTATCTTATTGTTTGGATTTTGAGAAACGGTTAAATGGGCAATAAAATCGCGGTTTTGCAGTGGCCAGGGGAGTTTAACCTCTGAGTAATAGTAAAGTTCAGTTGGAGAAACCAGCTTAAGTAAAACAGAAGATTTTGTTTCATATACCCATTCAGCACCTGCATTTACATCCAGTATCAGTGCCGTTAACTGGTGGAGATTGGCATTTACTTCACAAATAACTTTTACAGCCTTGATTTTTGATTCGGGCAGAATACTGGTATATACTTTGATTCCATCCTTTTCAGTACTAAATTTCCAATTGATTTGTCCAAATGAAAACAAATAAATTAACTGAAACAAGCTGATTATAATGATACGCTTAAACATTATTTTTAAATCCGTTTTCAAAATTAAGCTTCTTTTGTGGTTTTAAAGACGTACAGAAAGGCAATTTTTCTTTTTGACTTACAAATGTCTGTGATTCTATTTTTACTTTAATTTGGTATAAAGGAACTAATTGTTATTTTTGCGACTGCTAAGATCAGCGACCTGGATAAGAATTGCTAATTTTATCAAAATAACATGGGGGTTTAGCTCATTTGGCTATAGCGTCCCGATCCAGCATCGGGAAGGTGACAGTGTAAAGAGTTGTACTTCTGAAATATAAACATGGGGGTTTAGCTCATTTGGCTAGAGCGTCCCGATCCAGCATCGGGAAGGTGACAGTGTAAAGAGTTGTACTTCTGAAATATAAACATGGGGGTTTAGCTCATTTGGCTATAGCGTCCCGATCCAGTATCGGGAAGGTGACAGTTTAAAGAGTTGTGCTTCTGAAATATAAACATGGGGGTTTAGCTCATTTGGCTAGAGCGCTTGCCTGGCAGGCAAGAGGTGACCGGTTCGAATCCGGTAATCTCCACATCGGCCCCATCAGCATTAACTGATGGGGCTTTTTAATTTTTAATCACCTTAATTAATTATGGAAAACGAAAAGAAAGAAATATTTGAAAGTGTTGCACAACGTTTAAAAAGTGAAGGATTCAATGTTGTAAATCGTGATGAAACCCGTCCTTGGGGTGGCTTTTTTGTTATCGACGAGGCTCAGGCACAGCAATTTGCTGACACTTATTTCGACGGTTTGGACGTTAACAGCCTGAAAATTGGCGGTAAATTAAGTCCGAAAATCTTAATCGTTGCCCCAAACACCCGTCTTTCATGGCAATATCACCACCGCAGAGCCGAGATCTGGCAAGTAGTTACCGGTACTGTTGGGATTAAAACAAGTGAAACTGATGAAGAAGGAGAAGTAAAACATTACGGACCAAAAGATCAGATTAAATTGCAACAAGGTGAACGTCACCGTTTAATCGGATTAGATGATTGGGGTGTAGTGGCAGAGATTTGGCAACATACAGATGCTTCAAATCCATCAGATGAGAGCGATATTGTAAGGGTACAAGACGATTTCGGAAGATAGTTTTCTCGCATATTTAAAATAAAAAAAATGAAGCTGTTCCCTGGAGAATAGCTTCATTTGTATAACATTTAAGGCGTTTGCAACCAGAGCATGCCCTTTTAACATAGAATTCTTACAAACCAAATGCTTTAAAATATCGTTTATAAAGCATACAATTTCTACATGGCAATTTTAATCTTTTTTCTATCCCATTGGTTTTTATCACTATTTAGTCAAACCTTTTTCCTCCATCGTTACTCTTCACACAAAATGTTTAAGATGGAACTTTTCTGGGAAAGATTTTT
This sequence comes from Pedobacter sp., assembly GCF_965279535.1. NCBI lineage: Bacteria > Pseudomonadati > Bacteroidota > Sphingobacteriia > Sphingobacteriales > Sphingobacteriaceae > Pedobacter > Pedobacter sp. The sequence continues at coordinate 2,057,843 of NZ_OZ257244.1, read as the reverse complement.
CTATCTGGTGTTACTGATTTCTCAGGGTTCTTCTTTTTTAAATCCCAGGGCCTATGCTATCTTACACCGGATGCACCATGCTTACAGTGATACTGAAAAAGATCCCCATTCTCCGCACTTCTTTAAAGATGTATTTGGAATGATGATTGCCACTAAGAATATGTATATGAATTACCTGCACTTTAAAATCGAACCCGAGCCTGCTTTTAGAGGTAATTATCCGGAATGGCCTTTGGTTGACCGGATTGGTGACTCCTGGGTGTGGAGAATTGCTTGTGGATTGTTTTATATTGGGTTTTATATCGTTTTTGCAGAATACTGGTGGATGTATTTATTATTGCCGATCCATTTCTTAATGGGACCCCTTCACGGAGCAATTGTGAATTGGTGTGGGCATAAATATGGTTATTCGAATCATGATAATGACGACCACAGTAAAAACTCACTTCCATGGGATTTCTTATTGATGGGTGAACTTTTTCAAAATAATCACCATAAAAAACCAAATAGTCCGAATTTTGCAACGAAATGGTGGGAGTTTGATCCAACTTATCCAATGATGAAGGTGTTACACTGGATGCGGATAATCAAGATCAGAAAAGTTTAGTTACCGATTTGTTTAAAGAACTGGTTTATAAGAGGCTGAATTTCCTATTTAATGGAAATTCAGCCTTTTTTGCTTAGTTAATTTCTATAACATTTAAGAGGCTAAGCACCATCAGGCTTACAACGAATACTTAACTCAGATTTATACTGCTTTTTTTACCGACAAAAGGCTTAAGTTTGCCGAACTAATCGACTAGTCTACCCAAAAACTGTTTTGATAATTTGTAACAAAATGCAATTTGCGCAGACTAATTACTAAAGACTAACATTAAACATGAAAAAACTTCTACTTTTCGCCATCACCCTTGGAACATACTTTTCTGCCCAGGCCCAGTTTGGGGCTCCCGGCTTTGGAGGTGGCGCAAAAAAATCAACAGTAACCGGCCGTATTACGGCAACAATCCTCGATTCTTTAACTAAAAAGCCAATTGATTATGCTACAGTATCATTGGTTACTGCAAAAGATAATAAATCAGTTAACGGCGGAGTAACAGATGAGAAAGGTAAATTATCACTACAGAACGTTTCGCCTGATACTTATAAACTTAAAATAGGTTTTATGGGGTATAAAACCAAATCTGTTGATGTTGCTACCACTCCTTCAAAACCCGATCAGAATATCGGTGTGATTTATATCTCACCTACGGCAAATGCTTTGGCAGATGTAGAGGTAACTGGTACGAAAGCGGTTATCGAAAATAAAATAGACAGAATGGTTTACAATGCAGAAGCTGATGGTACAAATGCCGGAGGAGATGCTACTGATGTAATGCGTAAAGTTCCTATGCTTTCTGTAGATATGGACGGAAACGTGCAGCTTAGAGGTGGTGCAGTTCGGGTGTTAATCAATGGGAAACCATCTGGTACCATGGCCAGCAGTGTTTCTGATGCACTTAAAATGATCCCTGCTGAGCAGATTAAAAGTGTAGAGGTTATTACCAGCCCTTCAGCTAAATACGATGCAGAAGGCTCTGGAGGTATTATTAACATCATCACTAAAAAATCAGATGCCCAGGGCGTTAGCGGTACAGTAAACGCATCCGTAGGTACGCGCCAAAATAACGGGGCCTTTAACCTGACAGCAAAAACTGGTCGTTTAAGTGTGAATACCAGTTTAGGAACAAACCTCGCTTATGCGCAGAAATCGAGGGTGTTGTTTGCAAATGAGACCAGGTATAATAATGGAGTAATAAATACCACCTCTCAGGATGGGTATTCTAAGTGGAGCCGCCAGGGATATAATGGAAGCTTTGGTTTAGATTATGATTTTAATGCTTATAATAATGTAAGTACAACGGTTAAATACAACGGATTTTCTAACGGCGGACCCGGAAGTGCGGATTATATCATTAATGGTGCTCCTTTCGTAAACATCAGTGATATGGATATGGGCTTTAACAATCTGGACTGGAACGTAGACTATAAACATACCACGAAGAAAGAAGGAGAAGAGTTTAGTATTTCGGGCCAGTTATCTTCTGGAAGAAACACAACAGATTTTATGAATGAGATTATTGGATCCAATTTTCCGGCGGTAAATAACAGTAACGTTGGTAAGAACAATGAATATACCGCTCAAACAGACTATACTTATCCATTTACTAAATCAACTACATTAGAAGTAGGAGCAAAGGGGATTTTTAGAAGTATTAATAGCGAGTTTGACAGCTCTTCGCAAGATTTTGAATACAACCAGAATGTGGCTGCTGCTTACGGCGTAATTAGTTTTAACTTAAGTAAAAAGCTAAAGTTTAAAGGAGGATTAAGATCTGAGTATACGCAGATTGACTTCAATACACAAACGAACGGCTTACAGAAGAACGATTATTTTAATCTTTTCCCAAGTGCTATTATTTCTCAAACCTTAAAAGGTAACGCTACATTAAAGTTGAGTTATAACCGCAGGGTTCAGCGTCCGAGTTTAGCTTATTTGAATCCCTTCCGTAATGAAAGTGATCAATTCAATATCAGACAAGGGCAGCCTGATTTAGATCCTGAGTTAAGTGATAACTTTGAATTGGGTTATTCAACATTTATCAAAGGATCGGTAATTAATGCCTCGGTTTTCTATCGCCGTACTGGAGGTGTAATTGAGAGTTCAGTATCATCTATTGTAGAAAATGGTGTAACTAAATCATTAACTTCTTATATCAACGTAGGTACGGCCCAAACTTATGGAGCAAATATATTTGGTTCTTATAATCCCAAACCAAAATGGACTTTGATGAGTAACTTAGGCGTAAATACGTATGAAGTGAGTAATTCTGAAACTGGTGTGAGCACCGGGACGTTCCTCAACTACAATATTTTCGCCCGTTCGGCTTATGGTTTTGGAAAAGGTTACAATTTCGAACTTTTCGGAGTGGTTAATTCACCTCGTCGTACTTATCAGGGTAAAACCGATGCAATGATTTTTTATGGAGCATCATTTAAGAAAGACATCTTAAACAAAAAAGGCTCTATTGGAGTTAATGTTCTTAATCCGTTTACCCGTGATTTGCACATCAGGACCGTAAATAACTCGGTAACGCCAACAGCAACACTTTTCCAGAGTACGAATATTTATTATCCATTGCGTTCATTTGGGGTAAACTTTAGTTATTCTTTTGGTAAACTTAAGTTCACGGAAAAGAAAAAGATTAAAAATGATGACGTGAAAAAAGACGAACAACAAGGTGGCATGGGTGGAGGAATTCAGCAGTAATAAAAACCCAATCCATATATCAGGCCTTTCTATGAAAATAGAAAGGCTTTTTTATTTTTAAAGGTGTATTAAGTACACTAACACGTAACTTTTTTCATACTTAAAGTTGTGATTGCAGTTTTTTTGAGGGTTAACATGGTGTTTGGGGTGTTTTGATGCGTGTTTTTGCGGTATCTTAATGTGGTTGTGCAATTTTTTGCAAGAATCTCATCGTTTTTGATCTTTTTTTGTGCGTGTTTATGTGGTGTAAAAAGCTTATATTGCATTTAATAATCATAATCAACCTAAACAAACAAGATATGAGAAAAATCTTTACCTCAATCTTTTTTCTGTGCGTTTTACTTTCTGGCTTATCCACAATCGCCCAGGTAAAAACGGTAACCGGAAAAATCACATCCTCTGAAGATGACGGTCCTTTACCAGGGGCTAGCATCAAAGTAAAAGGAACCACTGCAGGAACTTCTACAGATGGAAATGGTAACTTTAGTTTACAGGTATCTCAGTCTAATGCGGTACTTGTTATCAGTTTAATCGGTTATCTGCCCCAAGAAATTCCGATAGGCAGTAAGACTGTTGTTAATGCAAGGCTTGTTGCCGATGCCCAACAGCTACAGGAAGTAACCGTTTCTACCGCATTGGGGATTACCAGACAGGCCAAATCACTGGGATATGCCGCTCAAACCGTCAGATCAGAAGATCTGAATTTTAATCGTCAGCCCAACTTAATCAATGCTTTACAAGGTAAGGTAGCCGGGGCAACCATATCCAGTACAGGGGGAGGCCCGGGTCAGGGAGCGAGCATACGTGTTAGAGGTGTAAATTCCATCGACCCAACTATCTCTGGAGACCCGCTATATGTAATTGATGGTGTTCAGATTGATAATTCTACCTCCACCGCAGGAGCGAATCCCGGAGGTACAGATTATGGCTCCAGAGGGGTAACTAACCGTGCCTCCGACATTAACCCTGAAGATATTGAGAGCATCAATATTTTAAAAGGTGGTGCAGCTACGGCATTATACGGTTTAAGAGGTGCCAATGGAGTGGTTGTAATTACTACAAAAAAGGGAAAACAGAATGGTTTCAATGTTAACCTCACCAGCAGTTATGGCTTTGATCAGGTATTAATCAGTCCGGATGTGCAAACAGAATATACCCAGGGCGTTCTGGGCGTTTATACCAATCCTCCAGGCGGTATTGGGCCAGCATGGGGGCCAACCATAGCCGAAGCTAAATTAATTGACCCTACACATCCAGATCAACTTTTTAATAATTATGACCGGGCATTTGGCACGGGGCAACAAATTAAAAACTCCGTATCCGTTACAGGTGGAAGCGATGCAATCAAATTCTTCTCTTCTATATCTCAACTTTATCAAAAAGGGATGATGCCCAATACCGACAACAAGAATTTCTCGGGACGTTTAAATACAGACTTTATCATCAGTCCGAAGTTTAAGGCTGCACTTAACATGAATTTTACCAATTCAGGAGGCTATACCTATAGCTCAGATAGATTTGGGGAGAGTTTGGCTTATTGGTCGCCACGCTATGATGTATCAGATTATCAGAATGCAGATGGATCTCAAAAATTTGTTGGAACCAATAATCCAATCTGGGGAACAGCAAACAACAGATTTAAAGGTGATGTAAACCGCTTTATTGGTGGAGCAACACTAACATACGATCCGGCAAAATGGTTAAGCTTTTCTTATCGTTTAGGTATAGACACCTATAGCGATAACAGGGTGAGAACTGCTCGTGGACCAATGTTTACCAATGAAGCTATGTATGATAATGAACTGGGCTTTTACGGTGAATATAATAGTAAGTTCAGAACCATCAACAGTACTTTCGTAGCTACTTTAACTTCAAAGTTGACAGATAATCTTACCGGAACATTAAGATTAGGACAGGAGCTTTATGATAAAAGAACCAAAGATGTTGGGGTTTTAGGAAGCCAGTTAGGGGTTTATGATTTTTTCAATCTTGCTAATGCAAAGGTATTAACGCCAAGTCATTCGCTGAGAGAAAAACGCCTGGTAGGTTATTTTGGAGAGGCTACCTTAGATTATAAAAACTATCTCTTTTTAACCTTAACAGGTAGAAACGATATTACTTCAACACTTTCTAAAGATAACCGTTCATTCTTTTACCCGTCGGCGAGCTTAAGTTATGTGTTTTCAGACCACTTCAAGCTGCCAACGGCTATTAGTCAGGGAAAATTGAGGTTATCTTATGCCAGAATCGGTAAAGATGCTACAGAATATGCAACCTTTACTGGTTTTACACCAAATACATCTATGCCACCGGGAAGTGCGGGGTTAACCATGGGTGCTGTTTTGGGTAATCCAGGTCTGCGTCCGGAGTTTACCAATACTTATGAAGCTGGTTTAGAAATGTCGTTCTTTAAAAATCGCTTAGGTTTCGATTTTACGTATTACTATTCATTAAGCAAAGATCAGATTGTTAGAACACAGGTTTCATCTGCTGTAGGTTATGTAACAAAATTCATTAATGCCGGAGATATCCGAAATAGGGGTGTCGAGTTGGTAATTAATGGCAAACCAATTGTGAGCAAAGACTTTAGATGGGATGTGAATGCAAATTTCTCTGCAAACCGAAACAAGGTGCTTACTATGCCAGCAGGCATAAGTGAAATCGTTTACGGTGCAGCGCGTGGTTATGGAAATGCAGGGGTAACCATGAAGCTGATCGAAGGACAACCATATGGTAATATTTATGGTAGTTATTTCAACAGATATTATGGTACTCAGGCTGAAGACCCAATTGTATTGGATAAAAACCTTCCTTTATTGATTGGTGCCAACGGATTTCCAATTATTTCTGGTGGCAAGCAAAAACTTTTAGGTAACTCTCAACCAGACTATATCGTAGGCCTTGGAAACACTTTTACCTATAAAAGTTTCAGCTTGAATGTACTTTTTGATGCCCGTTTAGGCTTTGAGAAGTATAACTGGTTAGAGGATTTCTATTCGGCGTTCGGATTGCCTGACTACACCGCGGACAGACGTACTTTCAGAACTTTTGAAGGGTTTTTAGCAAATGGTACACCCAATACGAAACAAGTATGGATGGGGCAACAAGTTGGTCCGGATGGTGTAAACTACGGAGAAGGTTACTACCGTGTTTATTACCGAAATGTATCTGAACCATTTGTTACCGATGCATCATGGGTTCGTTTACGCTCGGCAAGTTTAGCTTACAATGTCCCTCAAAAATGGTTACCTAAAAAAGCCATTAGAAATGCTTCCCTGGCAGTTACCGGGAACAATTTATGGTTGTGGACAAAATACTATGGTGTAGACCCGGAATCAAGTTCTTATGATGCTGGCAGCAATAATGATGGATCTGCAGGTTTTACCTATCCATCAGCGCGGAGTATTATGTTTACACTTAATGTTGGATTTTAATTAGAACTACCATGCAAAAAATCATAAAATATACCTTATTCTCAGCCTTAATTGCCACCGTTGGGCTACAGGGCTGTAAGGACAGTTACTTTGATAAATTAACCAATAACCCGAATCAGGTAGCTGTTCCAACACTTCCCGGATTGTTGGCAGATGTAACCTTTAAGTCGGGGATCAATAATTATAATGTTGGAAGTATTGTAGCACCATACGTTCAGTATACGGCAAATCCGTCGGCAAGTGCTGCAGGAGATACTTATCAATCTATCGATTTTTCTTCTACCTGGGACCAGCTTTATTTCGCAATGGCTGATGCCAATGAGTTGAAGAAGCTGGCTGTCAGTCAGAATTCAAGTGAATATAAAGGCGTTGCAAATGTACTTATTGCTTACAACCTTACATTGGTTAACGATTTGTGGGGTGATGTACCTTTTTCTCAGGCATTTGATATCAATAATCTTTTTCCAAAATATGATAAACAGCAGGATGTTTACAATTCGGCTATGACGCTTTTAGACGAAGCCATTGTTGAACTGGCAAAAACTACATCGGCAGTTAAATTGCAGGCGGCAAATGACCTGATTTACGGAAAGGTTCCAAGTGTTGCTACAAACGAACGATTATACTGGTTAAAGTTCGCCTATGCCTTAAAAGCACGTTTGCTCAATAAGGTGAGTAAAACAGCTGCTTATAATCCTGCTGCGGTACTAACTGCCCTGGGAAGCGCTTTTGCAAGTAATGTGGAAGATGCCGGAATGGCCACTTTCAGAGAACGTAATCCCTGGGCGGGGGTAGCTTTGGCCAATTCACAACAATCGTTAGGTGGCTGGCTGTCAGAGCAATTAATCGAACAGCTTAAAGGTGGTACTGCTGCTCCATCTGATCCGCGTATTGCTAAAATTACCGATAAGACAGTCAATAACGTTTACATTGGAACTGTAAATGGTGCAGGTAATAAAACACCGGGCGCAAATACAACTAAAGATGAGTGCTATATTTCGCAGAATTCACCATGGACTAGCGATACTGCACCTGTGTATCTGGTTACCTTTGCTGAGCTTAAGTTTATTGAGGCGGAAGCAGCATTTGCAACTGATAAACCTCGGGCTTATGCTGCTTATCTGGCAGGTATCAATGCCAATATGGATAAGCTTCAGGTACCAGCAACTGATCCGGAGCGTATAGCATACCTGGCCGATCCGAGAGTGTCTGTGGGCGCAGCAGCTTTAACCAAAGATCTCATCTTCAGAGAAAAGTATATTGCAACCTATTTAAATCCTGAAGCCTGGAATGATGCACGTCGCTTTGATTATAAGTATAAAGATTTCACTCTTCCAGTGAATGCGGTTTTAACCGACTATATCCGCCGTATAGACTATCCACAGGGTGAACGCAGTAAAAACGGGGCTAATGTTCCTGCTGATGTGGTTAGAACAACCAAGCTTTGGTGGGATCAGTAACAATATTATAGAAATGCGCTTTAGATGCCTTAGTTCTTAATGGATTAAGGCATTTTTTTATAAATTATCTTTAAAATCACTTCCATGAAAAAACTGTACTCAATCTTTAGTTTATTGTTTGTTTCTTCAACATTATTTGCACAAACCTACACCCTAAAGTCCGTGCTGTCTTATCCCTTCCCAAGTCAGCTGGTTGCAAGTAAAACCCAGGGTAAACTGGCCTGGGCAGTAAATGAACAGGGAAGGAGAAATATTTATGTTGCTGAAGCTCCCGCTTACAAAGCGATTAAAATTACCGATTATAAAGAAGATGATGGTCAGGAACTGAGCAGTTTAGCCATATCAAATGATGGGAACTGGATTGTTTATGTACGCGGAGGGGACCATGGCGGGCGTGATGCCGGGCCTGTCAATGCTGCTTCCTCGCCGGTTGCCCCTAAAATACAGGTTATGACCATTCCATTTAAAGGAGGTAAAGTGAATGTAATCGGAGAGGGGGACAACCCGGTTATTTCTCCTAACAGTGATAAACTTGTTTTTGTAAAAGCAGGCCAGGTTATGGTTAGTCCGATGGATGGATCTGCTCCGGCACAAAATCTATTTTATGCAAAAGGAACAAATGGTGTTTGCAGGTGGTCGCCCGATGGGAAAAAACTTGCATTTGTTTCCAACAGGCAGGATCATGCTTTTATTGGTATTTACACTGATCAAGCTACACCTATACAATGGATTGCTGCTGCATTTTCGAAAGACAATTCGCCAGTTTGGTCGCCAGATGGTAAACAACTTGCTTTTATCCGCCAGCCTGGATCGGGCGGAGAGCCTGATTCTATTTTGACTAAAAAACATCAGCCATGGGCGATATGGAAGGCAGATGTTATTACAGGGAAAAACGAAATGATATGGAAGTCACCGGAAACCATAAGGGGATCATACCCTTCTATAGATGGAGGTGTAAATCTGAATTGGGCTAAAAATAGAATTGTATTTACTGCTTATCATGATGGCTGGCCTCATTTATATGCAATAAATGAAGATGGAAAAAACGAATTTTTGCTAACACCTGGAGCTTTTGCTGTAGAGAATATAAAGCTGAGTGCCGATGGAAAACAAATGCTTTTTTGTTCAAATACGGGAAAAGATGCGGATGATCTGGATCGACGACATGTTTACCAGGTGTCAGTCGATCGGGCAGATATGAGGGCTTTGAGTGTAGGAAAAGGCGTAGAATCGTACCCCGTAATCGCCGGAGATGGAACAGTTGCCTGTTTAAGTTCAACGGCACAACGACCCTTGTTGCCCGCTATTTTAGCTAAACAAGAAATAAAATTATTAGGAGAAGAACTGCTTCCAGCTGACTTTCCAATAAAAGAAATGGTTACACCAAAACATGTTCGTTTCAAAGCTGCAGATGGAAATACCGTTTACGGGCAGTTGTTTTCACCTTCAAAGCCGTTAAAAAATCATCCTGCCATTGTTTACGTACATGGTGGCCCACAACGCCAAATGATGCTGGGCTGGAATCCAATGGATTACTATTCTATTGATTATGCTTTAAATCAATATTTGGTTAGTATGGGCTTTACCGTACTTTCAGTTAATTACCGCTTAGGATTAGGATATGGTTATGACTTTCATAAACCATTAAACGCGGGAGGACAGGGCGCTTCCGAATATCAGGACATCAAAGCTGCGGGAGAATGGTTAGCTGATCAACCCAATATTGATGGCAAGAAAATAGGGATTTATGGAGGTTCGTATGGCGGATTTCTTACTGCTTTGGCTTTAGGAAAGGATTCGAAATTGTTTGCCGCCGGGGTAGATATTCATGGGGTAAACAACAGGTTTAGCAATGCAAATGCCGAAAATAACCCCACTGCGCCAGATGCAGTACTTGCTGCTGAGCGAGCGAAGCAATCTTCGCCGGTAACTTATATTTCTACCTGGACATCGCCTACTATGATTATCCATGCAGATGATGACCGAAATGTAGCGTTCAGTCAGAGTGTTGATTTAGCCAAACGTTTTGAAGATAAAAAGTTTGATTTTGAGTTTTTAGTCATCCCTGACGATACTCATCACTGGATGAAATTCTCTAATGGAGTGAAGGTAAGTGAGGCAACAGCAGATTTTTTAAAGCGAAAATTACTCCAGAAGAGATAATTTTAAAGGAGATTAGGAAATGGAAAATTAATGCACAACGAGCAACGAAAACATATTCTCTAAATCCTAATCTCTTTTATTAGTTGGCCAGTTTCTTTTTTTCTAAGATTTCTGTAGCCTTCCGTAGATCGTAACCCTGTTTGGAAAGGTAATTATTGGCTCTTCCCCTGTATTTAGCAAACCATTGATTGCGTTCTCTGCTGGTTAAAACATTCAAGGCATTTTCCCGTGCCTCGATCAGGTATTCCCGTACTTTAACTTTGTGATCATCGGTTAAATGGGGTAAAAGCTCAACAAACCGCGCATATTCTTTATTAAGCCCTTGTCCGGTCATCTCATTCTTAATGGTTTCAATTTGATTGACATCGAGTGTTTTGGAAAGCTCAGAGATAAAAAGATCACGCTGTTTATCTAGCTTTGCTTTACTTTCTTCCCACGCAGTCTGACTTTCGCTTTCTATTTGTGCATCATTTTTTTGAAGTCTTTTAGCTTCATCAATGCGTGCTTGTTTTGCTGACTGGATTTTGACGATTTGCTGGTACTGATAGGCTACCAGGTTCCGAATCTGTTCTGCTACTTTCTGATCTTTTAAGTCCAGTGCAGTCATCACTTTTTTCGACTCCGTAATTTCTAATGAAGTTGAACCAGTGTCTCTTCTTTTTGCCCAATCTTCACCTTCATTTTTAAGTTGATATCCTTTTGATGATAAATAATTGGCAATTTTTCCTTTGTAATTGTTAAACCAGGCATGTTTTGCTTTAGCGGTTCCGGCATCCATTGCTTTTTCACGACCTTCTGTTAAATATTGTAATATTTGGTTTTTATCGGCCTGGCTTAGATATGGAAGCATGAGTAAATAGTTGGCGTATGTAATCGGAACGGTGTGGTAGGTCATCCCATTCTTTACCTCATCAATCTGTACTGAATCGAGTTCCTTACCCAAGGCCTTTAAATAGCTTTTATGGAGTTTGCTCATCTCCAGGTCATTACCTCTTTTTATCGCTTCAGTAACCGGTTTGTTAGCTTTGAGTTGCTGCTCTGATATGGTTTGTAGTCTATCTAAAGCAATATATTGCTGCGCGATGAGGGATTTTACTCTAGCGGCTTTCCTGGTATCGTTTAGCTTAAGTGCTTCGGATATTTTAGTAGCGCGCGCTGCAGCAATCTCAGCATAAGGTTTTGTATCTTGAGCCACCAATTTTAAAGTAGCACATAACGTCAATCCGATTAACCAAACAGCTTGTTTTTTCATTTTGGGTATTTTACAAAGAGGAGGGAAGGAAATAAAAATGGCGACCCAGATGAGTGGCCGCCATTATTGAGCTATTTTTAATTTTGAGCTTTTACGTTAATTGCAAAGTACAGGCGACCATTGTCTGAGCTAATTTGCTTGAAATGAACCGCCCCAAGCTTGCCTTCAGGTGTTTTAAAGTAAACAACGGAGCCTACTTTTATCGAGCCTGCAGAAGTTCTAGGTGTCTCTTTCAGATTGATGGTTTTTGCACCTACAACGGATTGAATAGTACTCCCTGAAACCAGATTATTATTGAAAGTGCTGGCATCATTTGCCTGTCCGCTAAACAAGGTTGCGCGCTTGGTCCAACTGCTGATGTCGAACTTGTTAAAAAACAGCGGGCTTGCACTTAGCGAATAAATGTGGTACCAGTACCCACCAATTGCATTTGCATCGTTGAGGGTTGCTGGCGTTCTGTAAATACCAAAATCGAGATCTGCAGATACATTTTTACCGTTCGCGTAGCTAAAGCTCTCTCCGAGTTTGATCGAATAGTAGCTGGCTATGTCTTGAGATACACTATCCGGCAGATAAATTCTCCTGTTCGCGATCAGTGTAAAATTTGGTATCACATTGAATGAAACAGATTTATATCCATCACCAATGTACGTGGCTTGTTTATTCAGTGCGTAAACGCGATACTTGCTTTCGCCAACTCTTGATGCTACGAACTTATAAATGCCGGTGTATGAACGTTTATCCGCATTATCTGGCAGGTTAATTTGTAAAACAGGAGCTTCCTGCCCTTCTCTTCTTACACATACTGCAGCCATATCCTCCTTTGCTGAAGTAATATTAAAGCTGAGGTATACACTATCTCCATCGTTTATGTTTTTGTAATCTACAATACTTAAAGGATAATCTGCTTTGAAAGTAACAGATACATCATTGAACATGTTATATATATTGGGTGCAGTTTTTTTACATGCCGTAAGTGACAGGGTCAATCCTGCTATTAAGCCGCATAAGGCAAGGTTTCTACTTTTCATCTTCATCTTTTCTAGGTTAATCAATTAATTTGCTAAAGGGTCAAAGGATCCACCTGCCCAACCTATAGTAGGAAGAAGGAGCGGACTTGAATACATAAAATCGTTGTGGAAGGTGTAGAAATAATGATACTCAGGAATACTGAAAGAACCTATCCCGGCTGGTGTAATTATGGTATTTCTAAAGAAATAGTTATAGGTGCTTTTTTTGTTGATATCAACAGTATCTCTTTTGAGTGTAGTAGTATTTGGAATAACAGATTCTAAGTCTTTGATGTATTCTGTTTTTTGAACCTCTATTCTTAAAGTTTGTATGGTTCCAGATAAAAGATGCCATTTTCTTAATCGTCTAAGATCGGCATTACGTTTGTTTTCGAAAGAGAATTCGATAAACCGTTCATTCGTAATCAGTTCTCTCATTAAGCTGGCATTGTTAGCTGCGCCCAGGCCATAATCATTACCTGCATTTCCTTCTTCTATTCCGGCTCTTTTTCTAATTTCTCTAATCAGGCTTTTGGCAAGCGTAAGGTCTCCGGTTTCGTTCGCACATTCTGCATAATTCATCATTACTTCTGCAAAGCGGAGTTCGATCCAGTCCATACCACTACCACCCAAATTATTAGAATAAGCTACAGAAGCCTGAGCAAGTGCTGGAGTAGCAAATTTTTTAGAATAAACACCGTAATTGGCTGTTTCTCCTGTAGCATTGGCATAATTCCATTGTTTCCTTCCTGCTTTACCACTTAAAGGCCAGACACTACCATTGTAGGCAAATGTTGCTGCGAAACGCGGATCTCTGTTTTGCCAGAACATAGTTGCATCAAAAACATATTTTGCAGTTCCGCCTGTTGTACTGATCGGGTTACCATCTTTCATGGGATAAGCATTCAGTAAGATAGTGGTTGGGATAAATGCATTATTTGCAGAACCACCTTCAGTAGTAGGCCTTACACGGTTTTCGGTATTGTGACCTCTTCTTTCAATGGTTGCCGAATAAGTTCTCACTAATATCGCCTCTGTATTGGCAGTTCCTTCCAGTAAGAAAATATCAGCATAATTGGGTAATAATTTTTTACCTGAAGCAACGCACATATCATATGCCGCTTTATTGGCTTGTAATGCGGTTTGCCATCTGGCAGCATCATTTTGAGGGTTAAATTGCGGGCTTGCCCAATAAAGCAATACCCTGGCCTTTAAGCAGGCTGCAATTTCGCGTGAAATTCTTCCTCTTCCTGTTCCGTCATCCCAGGTAGTTCCGGTAAGGTTCTCCATGGCAAGGTCAAGATCACTTAAAATCTGATCGAAACATTTTTTTGCACTTGCACGGCCACCTACATTCAAATCACTGGGTGTTTGTGGTGTCAACACCAGCGGAACACCTCCGTATACTTTTACCAATTCGAAATAATTGATGGCCCTTAGGGCATAATATTGACCTAAAAATCTCTTTTTCTGGATATCCGTCATTGTTCCTGTTGGAATGAAGGCTATAGCATTGTTGCAACGGGCTATATCAAAATAGCGGTTGTCTCCAAAAGTACTGCCCTGATATTTATTTCCAACAAAACGGACATCGTTGTTAGCCAGTGTCCCCTGAACACCTAAAGCGGCTTTGGCCCATTGATCGTTTCCGGAAAAAAAGTTTTCATCGCTGGCCAGATGGATAGGGTAACGATCGTAAGTATCCTGATGAGGAAACCTCGGAATGCTCATGTCGTAACTTTCACGCAGATGCATTTCTACAGCGCCCTCGGTACTCCAGATGGCCGCATCTATACCTCCACGGTCTTTAAGTTCGAAAAATTCATTTTTATTTACGCAGGCTACACTTAGGCTAGCTACACTTAAAAGCAAAACTGCTTTTTTGATGATATTTTTATAGTTAGTAATCATGATTTCAAATATTATAGATTAGCACTTAAGCCCAATGAAATGGTTCTGATTGTTGGATAGTCATACGCACTGGAAGTGTAAGGATCTTTATACTTTAGTGGATTAACAATCGTCCATAAGTTATTTCCGGTTGCTAATATTCTAAGGTTGCCCATTCCAATTTTTCTGGCAAAAGTTTCAGGTACTTTATAGCTTAAGGTCATGTTGTTGATGCGGATCATCGTTCCGTTAACCGCCCAGAAGGTAGAATTTACCCCAACAGAAGGATCATCGTATCTTGGCATAAGCCCCTGTGTAGGGTTTTCCGGTGTCCAGCGATCTCTCCAGATGGTTAGTACATTATTGGTAAGTGAAGCTGATGTAACAGCACGACTATCATAAAATACTTTTCCTCCAAATCTGGCCGCAATATTAGTGCTTAAGCTAAGTCCTTTGTATCCCAGGTTGATGTTAATACCCGTGCTAAGGAAAGGGTTAGGATGTTTATAAAGTGGGGCCATATCCGATTCATTGATGATGCCATCCTGGTTTGTATCTTCATATACCAGCCATCCTACCTCAGGAATAGCTCCTTTAAAGTTGTAGTTGGGATTGGCTTTAATGAAAGCATCAACTTCGGCCTGAGTACGAAGCATACCTTTTGCCACCAGACCAATGTTGCCGCTACTGTATATTCTTGGGTCCAAGCCTGTAGAAATGATATCCTCACCAACATTCAGCAATAACATCTGTGGATTATAAAATTCGCGATAAACTACTGAGTTGCCAAAACTGAAGTTCATGCTGGTGCTTAACGAAAGGTCTTTCGCTATATTTGCACGGTAACCGAGGGTAAATTCTGTTCCCCAGTTATATACTTCGCGGTAATTTACTGTTGCAGATTTAAAACCAGCATACATAGGGTAGAGCTTGTCAACGCCACCATCAAAACCATCATAGGTATAGTTTCTAAATACCTCTATACCAACATTTAATTTATTATCAAGCATGTTGGCTTCAATACCTGCATTGAAAGTTTGTTTTTTCTCCCATGTTATAGATGGATTTGGCAATACAGAAGGGTTTAAACCAATGCTGTTGTTGTTGCCAAAAAGATATCCATCGTTCAAACTAATCAGGTAACGTTCCTGCCACAGTCTCGAACTTACACGGTCATCACCTGTAATACCATAATTTACTTTAAATTTTAAGAAATTTATGAACTTCACATTGTCTTTAAAGAAATTCTCATTACTTACAATCCAGCCTAAACCTATACTAGGCGAAAGTCCCCAGCGGTTACCTGCACCAAAATTGGATGAAGCATCAATACGGGCCACACCTTCCAAGAGATATTTTTTGTCGAAATCATAAGAAAAACGACCAAAGAATGAGCGTTTACTCGATTCAGTAACTGTTCGGGTAGGCTGTTGTGTCTTGTTCACATCAAATGCCCAGGGATCATCAACCAATGGTACCATTTGGCCTACCCAAATATTTTGTTGGGTTTCAGTGTTGGATACTGTTTGTTCTCCACCTGCAATTAAATCAAATGCATGTTTTCCAAAGGTTTTGGCATACTGTAAGGTGAAGAACCCTTGATAACTGTTTCCGGTAGATTGTCCGGCTCTTGTTTCTGCATTCGCCATACTTACTACAGACACCACTGGGTTTACAATTGCAGGCTGATCAGAATAAAAGCGGCGGTTGCTGCCGGTCATCTCAAAATTATAGGCATCGTAAGGAGCTTTGTATAATCTGGTTTTTGATGAATTACCACCTTGTGAGAATTGTAACTTGGCTGTTAAACCTTTGATAAATGAAGGCTGATAGCTCAAACTCGCATTAATCCGATAGCCAAAGCCTTTCCTGTCATCATAGTAACCTGAATTTAATAGGTTTAGCGGATTGGTAACTGAGCCAAAGTTAACAGGTTTATCATTGATACTAATTGGGACCCATCCCGGAACGGTAATGATTGACCTGAAAAAATCAGCATCATTTTCTGTGCCATTGTTATTGGCTTTATTCACATTCTGATCTACGTTAAATGCAATATCTGCCTTTAATCCAGGCAAGATATTGGCAGTCATCCCGCTTCTAAAGGTATACCTGTCTACTTTTAATCCTTTATAATTTCCATTTTCATTCTGATAGCTACCTCCAGCAAAAAAAGTAACGCGTTCACTACCACCAGAAATGCTCAGGTTATGTCTTTGTGTAAGTGAAGCTTGCCAGAGTTCATCATACCATGATTTGTAGTTCAAATTTTGCAGGTAAGCCAAATCTGCCGCAGAAAAGAAATCTGTGGCGGGTTTATTGCCAATTCTTAAGCCTTCGTTTAACAATACTGCGTGCTCGTAAGGGCTCAGCATTTCTGGAACCGTTGCAGCATCAGAAACCCCCACATAGCCGTTATAGCTTAAGCTTGGTTTTCCAATTTTTCCACGCTTGGTTGTGATCAAAACTACCCCTTTGGCTCCGGAAGCTCCATAAATAGCGGCTGAAGCATCTTTAAGTATGGTGATGTTTTCAATCATGGATGGATCTAAATTGTCGAATGCATCGCTATTGGGCATTGATATACCATCAATAATATAAAGTGGTTCGGAAGTTGCTCCAATGGTATTGCCCTGTGCGCTTGTGCTTGCATTACGGATGTTCAGGTTGATAGAAGAACCTGGTTTCCCTGATACAGCACTAACACCCACACCTGCTATCCGGTTTCTCAAGGCCCCTGCAATGTTAGGAGAGGGAATGTCCTGTAATTCTTCACCTGTAACAGTCGCTACAGAGCCTAATACATCAGATTTTTTCTTCACCCCATAACCTACAACAATTACATCTTCAAGGTCGGCATTATCTGAAACCAAGGAAACATTTAACGAAGATTTACCACTTAATGCAATCGTTTGCCTAACATAACCCACGTAAGAAAATACAAGGATGTCGGTAGCAGGATCTGCCTGAATGGTATACACGCCTTCACCATTGGTACTTACATTGCTCGGTTTCCCTTTAATACTTACATTAACTCCCGGCAAGGGGCCATTGTCGTTCTTGTCGGTAACTTTACCCGTGATTTTCTTTATCTGCGCATAGGAGGGGGCGCAAAAAAGGAGGGTTAATAGCAGTACCCCATTTAAAGTTAGTAGAATTTTTTGTTTCATATTTGGTCGGTTATTTTTTACTCATTAAAGCTTCAGAAACGGTTCGGAACTGAATGCGTAGCAATAAATCAATTGGAGCTGTAGTGTCGGCTAATTTGGGAGGGAAGGGGAATAAGAGGAGCTTAATTGTTAGTGACAAGGGTTTCCAAGTCTGTTGGCAATTTAATCCATTATAGAATTGCCTTTTTTTGCGAAAATTTGGTTAGTGTAATTAGTATTTGTTTGTTTTTGTGTTGTGTCTTCCTATTGAGGAGATACTGGTTTTTTTATTACGCTAATGAGTAATAAAAACCGGAGTTATATGCTATAATCTCTTTCTCATATATTCATTAATAAGCAAAATCTTTATAGGGAAAGATTTTGTAGTTTACATCTGGTTAAAGCCTTATCTGATAATTTATTAAAATTTCAAAATAGCGGGGATCAATTCTTGGTAATTATTAGCCAGTTACTGTAGCATCTTAGCCAAATAACCAAAGCCGTTTTTCCCTGTTATTTTTGATTTCAATAATCAAGTATAAATATAATATTCAAATATAAAAATAGGAAAATCCTTTTAGTAGAAAAAATAATACAGCTATGTCTGTTTAGAATAAGGGCCTGTAATTTACTGTTATTGTGTTGTTTAGGCTTATTTGAGGCGTTTTCTCAAAAAATTGGCAATTCTGGAAGTACAAAAGTGGATTTTTCCGTGTAATCAGAAAAAACGATAATCGAGTTAGTGTTTATCTACCGATTTTAAAATCATTAAGCTTAGGGCATTGGTTTTGTACCCAGAGATGTTATTCTGCAGCATTACCACAGATTGATCATAGAACAAGGGTACAACTGGGGCCTCATCCATTACCATCTGATCCATTTTACGATATAACTCAAACCGCTTTTCATTATTGCTCTCGTAATAACTCTGCTCAAAAAGCTGGTCGAAATCTTTATTGTAAAAAGCGGTATAGTTAGGCCCGAAGGGGACTTTATTTTTTGAATAAAACATAGAGAGAAAATTTTCTCCATCAGCGTAGTCGGCTAGCCATGATGCGCGGAAAAAATTAACATGGTTTTTCGAAATCAGGTCGCGTAAACTCGAACTCGGACTAACATCAACTTTAACTTTCATGCCAATTGCAGCCAGTTCTCCCTGAATAAACTCAATCAGATCTTTATAGGTAGTAGTGGTATTCAGTGTAATTTCAGGCAGGCCTTTGCCATCCTGATAACCGGATTCTGAAAGTAATTTCGCGGCTAACTTAGGGTTGTAATGATATCCTTTAACCCGTATACTATCAAAACCTGGCATCCCTTTTGGCACATAACCAGAATTTGCCGGAATGCCGATGCCATTTCGCAGGTATTTGATTAATTTCTCCTTATCAATGGCATAGTTAATGGCCTGTCTGATCTTTCTTAGCTTTAAAGGAGAGTTTTTAACAATCGCTAAGTTGGTGTCGATGAGGATTCCAACATATTCTGTACAGAGATAAGGACTTTTGATCAGTTGAAATTTGCCCTTATATTTTGCAGTCATTTTGCCGCTTTTGGTCAGGATATCATCACGATAGCTTCCATCAACATTATAATAGAAATCAAGGTCTTTTTTAAGGAAACTCATAAATCCACTTTGCTTATCGGTAATAAAAGTAGCTTTAACGGCATCTAAATAAGGGAGAGGGCTTCCTTTCTTATCCTTTTCGAAATAATGTTCGTTTTTAAGGAGGACCAAAATTTCACCTTCTTTCCAGTATTTGAATTTAAATGGTCCGGTTCCAACCGGGTGGCTTCTGAAATCTTTTCCATAATGTTCTACCACCTCTTTAGGCACAACAGAGCAATATTGGGTGGTAAGTAAACTCATAAAAGGTGGAAAAGGACGCAGTAGCTGAATTCTGAAAGTAGAATCGTTCAGTGCAATAAAGCTTGATTTACCCTCCACTTTGTCACTGAAAATCCAGCCGCCTGATGAGGCTACTTTTGGATCGATTAAACGATAAAAACTATAGGCAAAATCACTTGCAATAACTTTTCTACCCTTGCCCTGGGTAAAAATCGGATCATCCTGAAAGCGTACATCACTCCGGAGGTGAAAAGTATATTGAAGGGCATCTTCAGAAACTTCCCAGCTTTTGGCAATACAGGGTGCAGCCTGAAGGTTGGCATCTACCTGAACCAGTCCGTTGAAAATTTGGTTTGTCATCCAGATGGCATTTTGGTTACGTGCAAAAGCCGGATCCATTGAGGTTAACCCCTGATCGAGGTTGATATTAAATACCTTTTTGGTTTCATCAGATGTATTTTCCCGACAGGAAAAACAAAATACAGAACATAAAAACCAAAATATATACTTAAATGAGCCTCGCATGAATGAAGGAATGTTATTTTTGCACAAAATAATAAATTTAATGCAGATGTCTTTTTTAAACGATTTATTTATCGGCCTTGATGCCACTAAACAGGAAGAATTACAAGAACGTTTAGATTTGGTTGAACACAAGATTAAGTTTATGGACAAGGTTCCGGTGGCTTGCCTTGGAGTTGATAATACATCGGGATATTTATTAGCGGAGGAAATAGCCCTTGCCGGAGGAATGATTGAGGCGGATCCTTTGAGTGCTGTATTTATTATTTATTACCAACCGGGGAAAACATTAACCGATCTTATGCGTGAAGTGCCCGCAGTATTAAATGCAAATTGGCAGGCCGTACAAAATAATAGGATCATTTTGTTAAATGATGATGTTGAGCGGGTGCGTAATGCTGAGAATGCTGTGGCATTGATTGAAGATATCGCTGAAATGCTTCACCCTGGTTCATTTATATTTGGCCATGAGGGTGATAAGTGGATTAGGTTTGGTGTTTAGCAGTCCGCAAATATTTTAAATTAAATGGATTGGGGATGAAACAAAGCGCAGGTTTACTGCTTTTCAGGTTAATCAATGAACAGCTGGAGTTTTTCCTTGTTCATCCCGGAGGGCCTTTTTTTGCCAGGAAAGAGGAAGGTTTCTGGACCATTCCAAAAGGAGAGTTGGATGAGGGCGAGAACCCTTTACATGCAGCAATCCGTGAATTTGAAGAAGAAACAGGATTTAAGCCTCAGGGACAGTTTATCGAGCTTGCCCCTATAACACAGAAGGGTGGCAAAAAGGTAATGTGCTGGGCCCTGCAAGGCGATGCCAATCCAGAGCATTTAAAAAGTAACCTTTTCGAAATGGAATGGCCCCCTCGCTCGGGTAAAATGAAAACTTTTCCAGAAATAGACCGTGCAGCCTGGTTCAGTTATGAAGAGGCTGCAAGGTACATCAATGAGAAACAGATTCCTTTTTTGTTAGAAATTATGCAGAAGACTAAGCTGAAAGAGTAAAGTTAGTAGCAAGTATTTAGTATCAAGTATCAAGACGGGTGCGCGCGTTCTTTCGCTTTATTGAGCCATTTAAACATCGGTCTTCTGGCCCCTGACTTTCCGACTTTCTTCCAATTCTGGTTTTTTATTAAGGAGTCAATGTTAGCAAGCGCAGTTTTAAACTTTTAACTTCATTAGTAGCAAGTATTTAGTATCAAGTATCAAGACGGGTGCCTGCGTTCTTTCGCTTTATTGAGCCATTTAAACATCAGTCTTCTTACCCCTGACTTTCCGACTTTCTTCCAATTCCGGTTTTTATTAAGGAGTCAATGTTAGCAAGCGCAGTTTTCAACTTTCAACTTTATACTTTTAACTTCATTAGTAGCAAGTATTTAGTATCAAGTATCAAGACGGGGGCCTGCATTCTTTCGCTTTATTAAGCGATTTAAACATCGGTATTCTGGCCCCTGACTTTCCTGACTGCCCCTCAAAACATCAAACCAGGATAAATTCTAAGAAATACCTGAGCACCAACAGGATTTTTACCATATAAATTATTCAGGGCAGAATTGGTTTTATAGTAGGTTATCTGTCCGCCGAGAGCTGTGCGGATTTTCTTGAGCTGGAAAAGGTCGTAATTAATCCCTAAAGTAACAGCGTTCACCCCAAAGAGATGTTGGTGGTAAACGCTTTCATCGAGATTGAGCTCTTCTGCAGACTTTTGCACCCACTCATATCGCGTATACAATGATAATTTTTGATTCCGGTAAGCAGCTTCTAATAGTGCTGCATTTTCCCCTTCATGACCTTTGGTTTTGTTCAGTCCCCAAAGTGCTGTAGCATTGATGTTTTTTTCTGCACCTAATGGACGTGCATATATGGCAGAAACTATTGTTCTGTTTACATTTTCTCCCACGTGCATAGCCTCAGGGCTTTTGATCCAGCCCTGGGATACTTGCAGCGCCCAGTTTTTATTGGGATTGAATGAAAGTCTGGCACTAAAAGAATCAAAACGGGGTTTATCAAAATCAAAACGGTTTTCGTCGGGTTCTCTTCCGGTAAAGGATGAGGCTTCTATTTTAAATTTATCGTATCTGTAACCTATAGTGGCTACGCCAAAAGTAATGTGAGTTCCATCGTTCCAGTGATGTGAAATCGGGGCATCTGGATTAGAGAGAGCAGAAGGGCGATGCATAAAAGCAACCGATCCAAGGGCAGGCTCTCCAGGATAGCCAAGATATAAGGACAGGTCGGATTTTTTTGAAAAAGAATAGGTGTAACCTACAGATAGTTCGGAGAACAAATCATGTGGATGCTGCTTATCAACAAGGGGTTGTCCTTTCCAACTTTCGCCTGTTTGAAACAAAAGTGGATAACCAGCGCCACCTTCCGTTAAGCGATCCAAAGAAAGCATTGAGCTAAAGTGAAAAAGTCCTTTTTTGCCAACTTTCCGTTGTCCCATAAACATAAACCAGTTAGGTGCATCAAATTTGTCGCCACCTCTGCTTCCCTGGTCTCTAATGTCTTGCCTGGTATAACGTAGAGCAATATTTCCATGTAGCATGTACATCCATTTTTTAGAATGAAACATTAATCCGTACATGGGGGAAGCATCGGGAAGCCAGGAAGTCCCGGAACCATTTCGTTGCATAGGGAGATTTAGTGAATAAGCATGGCTCATGGGTACATCTGACGGCATTGCATTCATGTTATGCATGGTATGATCCGTAATTTTGCTAATGGTATCAGTAGTCTTTTTCAAACTATCCTTTTTTCCTTGCTGGTGCGTTTCGTGCTGTGCAAAGGTAGAATAACTAATGCCGAGCAATAAGAGGGAAAGAATTTCAGGTTTTAATTTCATGTCATTATCATTTGTGTAATGCAAAATTAATCTGAGCGATTTTAGAACAGTTATATGATTTTAAGAATGATTTATATAATTCTAAGTGTTTAGCTATCACCTCATAAATAAAAAAAATAAATAATATTTGTTTCGTACGAAATTTATCGTACCTTTAATCTATGAAGAAGAATGAAGCTGCAAACAGCCTTCCGGAGCCGACAAAGGCAGAACTTGAAATATTACAGGTGCTTTGGGAGTTCGGCCCCTCAACAGTTCGTTTTGTAAACGATAAGCTGAACGAGAACAGGGAGGTTAACTATACCTCTACACTTAAGCAGATGCAGATACTTACAGAAAAGGGAATATTAAAACGTGATGAAAGCCAAATGAAGCACATTTATATTCCTGTGGAAGCTGAAGAAAAGACGAAAGACCAGTTGCTGGATCGTTTTGTGAATACACTTTACAAGGGTTCGGCATCTAAGCTGATGATGCAGTTGCTGGGGAATGAAAAAACATCAAAGGCAGAGATTGAGGAAATTAAGCGATTGCTGGATGGGATGTAATTATTGAATGATTGAATGATTGGATGAGGGAATGATTGGATGAGGGAATGACGGAATTTTGAATCGGTTTTAAAATGCTAAAATAGCTTGAAATGGAATTTAAATGGATTGGTTTTTTGCCTGAGAATTGGCTGAATGCTTTGGGGAATACCCTGTTTCATTCTTTGTGGTTAGGGATATTACTGGCACTGATCAGTGGTTTAGTAATGTTTTTGACCAGAAAATCAGCGGCTGTGTTCAGGTATAATTTGCTGGTTGTCTGCTTGCTGCTGTTTGTATTTGCTACTGCATTTGTTTTTTATAAGCAAATGCAATGGCCAGGGAAGGCTAAAGTATATTCATCTGTGATCGTGGATCGGCAGTTTACAAAAGCCTCTGGTACCACCCAGGATATATTAACGCAGAGTGAGATCAACCTAAAAGATGTTTTGGAGCGGATTTTTAGTTTCTGGCAGCATTATTCCGGTCAAATCGTATTCATCTGGTTCCTCATCATCTGTTTCAAAAGCCTTCAATTGCTTGCAGGGTTAAGGGGAATTTATCAGTTACGGTATTTTGATACTTATGATGCAGGTAAACATTGGGAAGAAAAACTGAATAAGCTGGCTATGCAGCTTGAAGTTTTTCAAAAGGTGAGGATTTTGCAATCAGGCCTTGCAACGATGCCTATGGTATTGGGTCATTTTAAACCCTTGGTACTGGTGCCTTTGGGTTTGCTTAATGGGTTATCAGGTAGAGAGGTAGAGGCAATACTTGCCCATGAACTTGCGCATGTAAAACGTAGGGATTATTTAGTGAATATTTTACAAAGTTTTATAGAAATCATATTCTTCTTTAATCCTGCAGTGATGTGGGTATCTCATTTAATTAAAACCGAAAGGGAGCACTGTTGTGATGATTTGGCCGTCGCCTGTGTTCAGGATCGAAAGGACTATGTTAAAGCCCTAGTTTTTTGTCAGGAATTTAAGTTGAGTGCACCTGCTTATGTTATGGCAATAAATGGAAAAAAAGGTAATCTGCTGAGCAGGGCAAGCAGAATGTTATTCAATACAAACTCAACATTAAACAAAATGGAAAAGACAATATTAAGCCTGGCACTGGTGTCTGTTGTAGTATGCACCGCGGCATTTAAGAATGATAGGAAGGCCGTTGCGCGAGTCCACTCTCCAATAACTACCTATGAGCATGTTGTACAAGATACGACCAGAAAAGCCAAAGCAGTAAAGAAAGCTAAGCAGGCAGCTGTAAAAAACAGCGATGAGGAGATCAAATCTGAGCATCTTGAAAAGGAAATTGCCAAAAAGGTAGCACAGGCAGAAGAAGAACAACTGGAAAACAGCAAAAAACTGGAAAAACAGATTAAAACGAAAG
This sequence comes from Pedobacter sp., assembly GCF_965279535.1. Classification (NCBI taxonomy): domain Bacteria; kingdom Pseudomonadati; phylum Bacteroidota; class Sphingobacteriia; order Sphingobacteriales; family Sphingobacteriaceae; genus Pedobacter; species Pedobacter sp. The sequence goes on along the minus strand of NZ_OZ257244.1, from coordinate 2,033,043 downwards.
TTGACGATCAAGGGTTGCAGGAAGCGCACAGGAAAAAATACTTGGAGGCGCAAAAGCAATATCTCGCAGATCAAAAGCAGTATGCTGCTGATCAGAAAAAATATGCTGAAGATCAGAGACGTTATGTGATAGATGTGTTACAACAGGAGCAGGAAAGGCAGAAAATCAAAGCGCCCAAGGCACCTAAAGCACCTAAAACACCTCCCGCTCCGCCTTTAGCGCCTGCACCCAGGTTAAAACATGCTCCAAAATCAGTGCCGCCTAAAGCGCCGGCAGCTCCTCCTACACCTCCAAAGTATGGAACACCAGCTCCTCCTCCGGCGCCACCATTGCCACCAAAGAATAATGCCAATATCAATATTAAAGCTGGTACGGATGTAAATGTGAATGCCAGCACTGATTTGACTATCAAAACAGGTGTTGAAAGAAAAGTAACGGCCAAAACTGTAACCAATGGTGATGGAAAAGATTATACAGATGAGATTAATCAGGAGTTGTTAAAAGATGGTTTAGTCTCTTCTCTTCAAAATTTATCTTATAAACTGAATAAAAACGAATTGATTGTTAATAACCAGAAAGTCGAAAATAGCTTACATCAGAAATATAAAACCAGATTTCTTAAAAGTAATGGACATTCGCTGATGTATAACTACGTGATATCTTCCCGCTAAGTTTAATAAAATTAAATCCTTTTAATGATGTGGCCTGTAATGTAGCAGCAGTTTCATTGCCTGTAGCACTGAGCCGGCCAGGATTTTGGTCACATTATTAAAGGGAGTTAGTAGCAATATTTTGCTGGCTTCAGGAAAATACTGCTTTTATCCTAAGCGACTGTTTTTAATATTGTATCCAAAAAAGGATAATGATATAACTTCCTAATTCAGCTGAACACTTTTTCTAAATTCAAGTGGTTTTAAACCAGTCTGTTTCTTAAAAAGCCTGGTAAAGTAAGAGCTATTCTCAAAACCCAATTGATAGGCAATTTCTGATACATTTTGTTCTGCGTTTCGAAGAAGATTTTTGGCTTCAGAGATTAGGGAAAGATGAATGAGCTCCAGGGCTGTTTTTCCTGTTTCCTGCTTGAGTAAATCTGTTAAGTACCTTGGAGAAATGTATAATTGCTCTGCTAAATAATTAACCGAGGGTAATCCTATTTCCTGTAACCTTCCATTTTTGATATAAGCCTGAAGTACATGTTCGAATTTGGTGATGGTTTTACCCGACAGTTCTGTACGGTTTATGAATTGGCGTTTGTAAAATCTTTGAGAATACATTAAGATAGAAGCTACATGGCCAAGCATAATCTCACGGCTATACTCGTCCTGATTATTGTTGTATTCCATTTTGATTTTATCCAATAATTCCCAAATGGTAGTTTCTTCTTTTGGTGAGAGGTGTAAAGCCTCATTTACTTCATAATCAAAGAATCCATATTTTTGGATAATGTTAAAAAGTTCGTGCCCGGAAAGGTAATCTTCATGGATGAAAATCATGAAACCTGCTTCTTCAAATTCCAGTCCGCGAAGCTCTATAATCTGACGGGGTTTCATGAAGTACATGGAACCATTAGCATTATCATAAGGTGTACGTCCATACATGATAACTCCCGACTTCATTCGTTTTAAGGCGATTACATAAGCATCGGTGGTAAATTCACGATCGCCTAATGTACATGAGCTTTGGCAGCCAATGAAACTAAAGAGCGGATTTTCTGGCGCTTCCCAGCCATTGGCACGGTGAAGTTCACTCAATGTTTTATAATGATTCATTAGGTAAATTTAGTTAATCTTCTGTTATTAGTATTAAGAATCAAGTATCAGGTATCAAGTATTAAGCATCAAGTATCAAGTATCAAGAACTTGGGATCATAATGTGTGGTAATTTAATCTCTAATGAAATCGGATTCGGCAGCTATCCAATATCCTGCCGATCCGATTCTCTCTATCGCAATTTAACCGTGTGCTGCAATGCTTACTTCCTTCCAATCGGTTATATCCTTTAAGCGCTGAGCATAAATTTGTTCCATAGCATGGAAAGCAATTTTGCCCAATAACAACCTTAGCGGAGGATTTTCACTATCTACTACCTGCAAGATAGGTGCAACTGTGGCTTGTGGATTGCCCCAAATATCAGGATTCTCACCAGTCTCGGCAAAGGCTTTACGAACCGGGGCATAATCTTCAATATCCGAACTGGTTTGTGTTGCAGATGCGCCTGCCCAGTCTGTAGCATAACCATTGGGCTCTATCAATGTTGCCTTAATTCCAAGATGCGCCACCTCTGAAGCGATGGTTTCAATAAGCCCTTCGACTGCAAATTTCGAGGCGTTGTATAATCCCAGTAATGGGAGGGTCGTTAAACCCAGAAAGCTTGAAATCTGGATGATGTGCCCGCTTTTTTGCTTACGGAATAGGGGGAGAACTGCCTGAGTTACCCAAAGCGAGCCAAAAAAATTGGTCTCCATTTGTTGCCTTGCCTCCGCTTCACTGGTTTCTTCTGTTGTTCCAAATAAACCAAAGCCTGCATTATTAATCAGTACATCAATGCTGCCGAAGTGTTTATCAATTTTGGCTACTGTCTCCAGTACTTCTTCACGGTTGGTAACATCTAACTTTAATGGTAATATGTTTTGGCCATAGGTTTCTACCAGATCTTGCAAGCTTTCTGTATTTCTTGCTGTTGCGGCTACTTTATCGCCACGTTTTAAAAATGCTTCAGCCCATAATTTACCGAAACCTTTAGAAGCTCCTGTAATAAAAATAATCTTGCTCATAATATTGTGTTTTAAAAAATATCGATTTGATAGCTCAAAGTTATGCTCCTGCACTAAAGAGAAATAGCCCATATGAGCGGAAGAATAGCACAGAATTACGGAGATAGAAGCAGAGATAAAGCAAGATTGTTTGCCAGAAATTAGTAATATGAAAAAGCCCAAACCACTGTGTGATTCAGGCCTGCTGATTACATCGTAATATTAAGTAAACTCCTCTAAACCTTAACCACAATTTTCCCAACGGTTCTTCCGCTTTCCTGTTGTAAGTGGGCTTCCCTCATTTGCTCAAAAGAAAAAACCTGGGCGATATGCGTTTTGATAATCCCTTTCTCTAAAAGTGAAGCAATTTGTTTCATATCCTCTCCGTTAGATTGAACTAAAACAAAATAACCCTTTACACCTTTGGCACTGGCATTTTCGGTAAGTTCATCATTTAATCCGGAAGGGATGCTGATGACCGTTCCACCAGCTTTAGTTATGCGGATAGATTGTTCGAAATTATCTCCCCCAATGGCATCCAATACAAAATCATATTCATCCACCTGCGCGTCCCAGTTATAGTTTTGGTAATCAATATGATGATCAGCACCCAGATTCATCACAAAATCTTTATTCTTCGCAGAAGAGGTTCCGGTTACCTGCGCACCAAGATGTTTCGCTATTTGTACGGCGAAATGCCCCACACCACCAGATGCCGCATGAATAAGAACTTTTTGGCCGGGTTGTACCTGAGCATTTTTTACCAATACCTGCCAGGCCGTTAATGCCACCAGGGTAGCTGCTGCAGCCGCTTCGTGCGTAATGTTTTTGGGTTTTAGTGCCAATTGATTAGCTGGTGCTGTTACATATTCTGCGTAAGCTTTGCCGTGCCCGGGAAAGTTAACCATTCCAAAAACTTCATCGCCAATCTTAAAAATGTCACTTTCACTTGCTGTTACAACGCCAGAAATGTCCCATCCTAAGATTATGGGTTTTTCATCTTTAATTCGGCCGTGAAAGCCCTTTCCCTGACGGCTTTTCACATCTACAGGATTAATACTAATGGCTTTTGTTTTTACCAGTACTTCACCAGGCTGAAGGTTTGGAATCTCTGTTTCCATATAAACTAATTCCTCAACACCACCTGGTGCATTTAATTTAATAGCTTTCATTTTTCTGAACTTTAATGGTTGATTTGATAAACCAAAATTAGATCAGTCCTGATAAAACAAATAATCCTTTTGAGCTAAAGAATAACACAGATCAGCGAAAAAATTATTTTATTTAAAGGAACAATAAATAAAAAGGCAGTTTCCATTATGAAAACTGCCTTATCAACGCATATGTTGGGCCGATTTATTAATTTATTTTTTCTTCGTCGGCAACTGCTTCCTGCCAGGTTTGCCACATGCTAACACCAGCTGCATAACCGCTGTAGCCTGGGTTTTGGCTCAATTGGGCACCGCCATTTGAATTGATCGCTGTTTGTGGAATAGGCCAGTTAATATTTTTTGGTGCAATGGTATACGATCGGTTTCTAACAGTTACCTTTCCTTTATTGTAAAAATCACTGTAATGCTGAATTCGCTGATACCAATAGCTATTTTGGAATAAATTATCTACCGAATAGGTGTTGCCCCACTCATCACTTTTACCACTCAAAGCCAGGCAGTAAGATACCCTGCTAAGCTCGGTGAAACGCCATTCCTCCATATTCAGTTCGCGTGCTCTTTCATTCATAATATCGCCTAAGGTTACACTTGCATAAAGCTGGGTACACTGTGCCCGTCTTCTGATGATGTTAACATCTTCGGTAGCACCTGCAATATCACCTTTGTAAAATTTAGCTTCAGCACGTAAAAGATAGGTTTCAGCAAGACGATAAAAATATAAATCTCCGGCACCTCCGCGATGGTTGGCTTCATTTACGTTTTGGGTTTCAGTAATGTCTTCAATGTAATACTTATAGTGTGGCCATTCGAAATAATTCCGGATTGTATCATTACATAAAAGCACACCTGCTGCATTTCTCAGCCGAACATTCTGCCCAAACCAGGCTGTGCTGGTAGGATCATTGTATTTTAGTGATTCAACTGTTGCCCAGTTTCCTACGGCAGTGCTGTGGCGAAGATCTCCGGCATCATTTTGTCCATTTACGTACCATACAGATTTCTGTGCGAAATAAGTAGGACGAATATGAGCAATACCTCTTCCTAGCGCATGGGTATAATCATATTGTGCACGATAACTTCCGTTAGAGGTTGCAAAATACCTAACCGCTTGTTTGCCATCAGGAGCAGTAGTACCAGTTCCGTCTAAAAATGGGAGCCAGTTTCTCATGCTGTTCATTTTGATACCCATATCCGTATTGTTGCGGTTAATCATTACCAGAATGTTTTCTTTGTTCGTGGTAATGGCTTTGTTCTCAGGGCGATGAAGATCCCAGATTACATTGCGGGTAACAGGCCATGTGGTTGAATAAGGACTAACGAATGATCCAAAGTTTGCAGTCATTAAAGCATAACCAGAACTGTTAATCAAAAGATCGGCCTGTTGTATGGCTTTGTCATACTGGCCTGTTGCTAAATAACATTTGATTAAGAGTTGACGGCAGGCCCCTTTATTAACTAATCCCACTAAACTGGTTTGGGCCTGATCCGGAACCCATTGTACAGCCTGTTCCATATTTGCAGTAATCATTTGAAGAATTGCTTCCCGTTTAGTGGTTTTGTAGTTCAATTTTGGCGATTCGAGAATCTTGGTAACTAAGGGAACATCCTTAAACTCAAAACACAGGGCCATATACCTGAATGAACGATGAAAAAGTGCTCTTCCACGATATTGGTTCTTGATATTTTCATCTAAACCTTCAACATTGCCAATGTAACTCAGGATGGTATTGGCATATTTAATCCCGTTATAAGTTTCATCCCAGAAATAACGCACGCGCTCGGGCATATCGGTAGGGGTAAGGCGGGTAGCAATATCGGCGAAGATGTTTCCGTCATCAGTTTTACTGGCCACGGCAACATCAGAAAACATGTACTCGGTACTGATGGGAAGACTCAGATCCGTATATTCGAAATAAGTCCAGTAAGAGCGCAAATGCCTGTCGCAGATGGCCATTGCAGCATCAAGACCGCTTCGGGTAGAAAAGGTTTTCCCTGGTTCATATAACGATAGGGGATCGGGTTCTAAAAATGATCGTTTACATCCCGAAAAGGCTAATGATAAACTTGCTAGCAGCAAAAAGCACTTAAATACTTTGCCGGCTAATATATTGTTGTTGTGATTGCTTTTCATTTTACTGTGCTTTAAAACGTTACATTTAATCCGAAGGTATATATGCGTGGAGCCAATGCGCCAGTCTCTAACGATTGATCTGTAGAGCCTCTTTCTATATCCCAGAAATTCCAGTTTTTATCTTTTTTCCATACCGCTAAGTTTCTAACCGTAGCATAAAACTTTAACCTTTCAATGCCCACTTTTGAGGTGAGTTTAGCTGGTACGGTATAACCAAGGGTTACATTTTCTAAGCGGATGAAAGAGCGATCGTAAAGTAATCCAGGCGAATTTACCCCGGCAGGTCCTTTGGCATCTAATCTTGCAAAAGTATTGCTCGGATTTTCTAAGGTCCAGTACTCTTTGGCATAAGTGTTGGCCAGATTACTTACCAGAGAAGTACCATTATCCTGGTTAAGGTAAGCACCACTTAAGCTTTTTGATCCCCAGTAAGAATAAACGTTGAAAGAGAAATTGAAATTTTTATAGTTAAAGTCATTTCTTACCGACCACATTGTGGGTGGTGCGGTTTGTCCTAAAAATTCCTTATCGTTATCGTTATAAACCGGAGTAACTGTGCCATTACTGTTAACAATATCATCGGCTGTATAATTGTTGGCTACTTTAGGGTCGCCAGGACGCTGTCCATATCTTGCCGCTTCGGTAGCTTCATTGACTTGCCAGATGCCGGTTACGCGGTAATTCCAGATAGAACTGATGGGCTTTCCTATAAACCAGCCATTTCCGATATCGTCTCTTTCTTTTGTGCCGATAATATTACCCTGTGCATCCAAAACATTATCGTAAACATAATAAAGGTTCTTGATGGTGTTTTTATATTTAGAGAAATTTAAGGTCGTACTCCATTTAAAATTTCCTTCAGCTATGTTTTGCGAGCTGATTGAAATTTCAAAACCTCTATTCTCTACTTTTCCCAGATTGGTGGTGATGCTTCCAAAGCCCGTAAAACCGGGAAGGGTTCTGTTCATAATCATATCTACGGTAGGAGTGACATAATAATCCATGGTTGCAGACAGGCGGTTATTAAATAAACCCAAATCAAGTCCTACGTTAAAAGACTCTGTTTTTTCCCAGTGCAGGTCAGGATTGGCTAATCTTCCTACTGTTAAGTAACGATATTGAATCAGATTTCCACTGGCATCTAAATAACCCATAGTGGCACCTACACCAGCACCCAAATTTGCCAGGGCAATGTATGGGTCTGACAATGAACGGTTTCCATTCTGACCCCATGAAACCCTCAGCTTTCCTGAATTTAAAGGTTTCCAATGAATAAATTTCTCATTGGTAAAGGTCCAGGCAAAGGCTGTAGAGAAGAAGTTTGCCCTTGGATTTGACGATCCGAAAGCTGAATAACCATCTCTGCGGATCGAGGTTGTTAGCATATACCGGTCATCATAGGCATAGAATATTCTTCCCAATAACCCGTCTGCAGTTTCTTTCACGTCATCAGAATCATAACTGCTTTTGTTTTTATCACCATAATAAGTTTCATGGAAACCTAATGCATCACTTGGAAGGATGTTTCTTGCTTCTATCCTGTCTTTCCACGATTGTCTTTTTTCGGCTTCCTGAACGAGTGTAATATTTACGCGGTGTTTCTTCCCAAAAGTATGATCCCAAAACAAGGTATTGTTTAACGACCAATCATAACGCTGGGTTTGTTCACGGTTTACAAGTCCGTTTGTTCCCTTCCAGTCCGGATGGCTGGCAGACTCCCAATACCGGTCGTGAAAATATTGATAACGAGGAGAGTAGTTAAACGAATATTGAATATTGAAAGGCAGTTTTACTTTACTGGTTAATATTGTATTAAATACGGTATAACCTTTATCAAGGTCAAGATAACCCCTGTTGAAATCATAATTATAACCATAGTTATTCACCATTAAATCTCCCATTGGGTGTACCTGTAAATTCCCATTAGCATCCTGGTAACTTGCATATGGGGCATTGAGGGTAATTTGCCTGTTCCAGTCAACAGCTAAATCGCCATCTGTACGGTTTTGGAAGTTTACATTGGCACCAATTTCCAGCCAATCGGTAATTTTTCCTTCTACCTTGATGTTTGATCTTACTGCACTATACTTATTTCCTATAATGGCGCCTTCGTTGGAAAGATAGCCTATAGACATGTAGTAATTGATTTGGTTAGTTGCACCAGAAGCACTGATATTATAATCCTGATTCATTCCTGTTTGGAAGGTGTGGTCGTACCAATCGAAGGTTTGTCCGCTAAGAAAATTATTGAGCACCGTACCCTGCATCAAGAGTCTTTTGGCAAATATTTCGTTATCTGATGCTGTACCATTGGTGCCCGAAGTATAAGCTTTCCATTGGGCAAGCGTAAGGTTGTATTTAGCCAGATTTTCTGGTGTTGGACTGGTGTAATATCCAGGCTGGGTTTTGAAGCTTGACTGATAGGCCTCATAATTACCGGTTGCCGTATTGATGCCATAAGTAGGGGCAGTATACCAGTCCTGGCGATATTGCATATAACCAGCTGCATCAAAAACCGCTCTTTTTGATCCCATTGTGGCCAATCCGAAGTTGGAAGTTAAGTTAATCTTTGGCTTTCCGATCTTTCCTTTTTTAGTGGTAACAATTAAGACACCGTTTGCAGATTTTGCACCATAAACCGAAGATGCAGAAGCATCCTTTAATACATCGATTTGCTCAATATCATCGGGATTAATTTCTGAAAGCTCACCATAAAATATAGTTCCGTCTAAAATAATCAGGGGATCGTTGTGCCCGCCTGCAGTGTAAACAGAACGCTGCCCACGGATCTGGATAGAACCCCCTCCTTTTGCAGAGGGATCAAGCCCTACGGTAACCCCCGGGGTTCCGCGTAAGATATCCTGTGTGGTATTCGGATTTTGATCGGCAATTTTATCGGGTTTAATCTGCGTAATTGCACCGGTTAAATCTTTCTTTTTCATTGTGCCGTAACCGATCACAACCACGTCGCTTAGTGATTGTGCGTTTTCCAGCAATTTAATGTTAAAGTTGATCGTTTTTCCTACTGGGATAATCTGGCTGTCGTATCCAACATAGGAAATCAGAATAGATTCCGACTCACGTACCTGAAGGCTGAATTTTCCTTCGGCATTGGTACTGGTAGCCGCCTTGCTGTTTTGAACTTTCACCACTACTCCAACTAGAGGTGAACCATCTTTGGCATCGGTTACTGTACCGGAAATGGTTTTAATCTGGGCTAAGGCAAGTCCCGGAAGTAAAAGAAAAATAGATAGGGAAGTAGCAAGACAGGCCAAAAAAGCCCTTCTTTTCCCTCCGCTAATAAATAAGTAGCATTGCTTCATAATTGTTCGAGGTTTAATGTCTGGTTAGTTTAAAGGTTCCTGACCTTTTTCTGGTCGTTTTTAATCTCTTATCGCAGTTAACAATTGGAGACAGGGATGGTAGATGAACTTAAGCGTCATCAATAGGTTGGCAGTTATACATCATAGGGATTAGTTTATATTTGGTTATACAAAGAAAGCTTTCGAACAAGATATAGAGGGGGGGTGAATTTGTATTTTATAGGGGGTAAAATTAATAGAAGCAGTTAAATAGAACATTTTTAGGCCTTTTTCAGGAAAAACTGAGTGTCTAAAACAAATCAGCCCAAACAGGCGCTATTTGATTTTAAGGAAAATTTTAAACACATCAATCCGGTTGTTATTTTAATGCAGCGCCACACCGCTGGGTTAAATTACGCGTTACCGCTTAACTGTGATTGTTCTTCCGGTAACCAAATGAAAGGTGTATATTTTGTAGAGGCCGTCATCATCAGTCTCTATGCTTTCCACAATACCGGTTTTACTGAAGGTATCGGTTACCATATCGCCCACTTTAATATCCTGAAGCACATCATTTGGGGTATCTGCATTTAGTCTGATCATTTAACAAAGATAAGATTGTTGTTTAAAACTGCTGAATAGATTGTATGCCTTTGTCTTAAGAAAGCATGCTATCAAACGAAAAAAGGACTATGTCTATTTTAGACAAGTCCTTCAATTTATCTGGTTAGTTGTTTTACGCTGCCATCTTTCGGTTATCAACCGAAATAATTCCGTTTCCTTCAACTGCGAAACAGATCAGACCAATTAATACGGTAACTGAAAACCAAAATTCTGAATAGGGTTTAAAAATATCGTAAGAAAGGTTAATAAAGAAAACTGCACCAATTAATACGGGTAGGTTAAGTAAGCAGAAAAAACGGGTATGCGTACCTAAGGCAATGGCTAATCCCCCTAAAAGGTGAAGACCAATAATTAAGTGAGCCAATATACTAATTGATAAGGCCGTACCCAACATGGCGCCACGCATTAAGCCGTTAAATGCCTCCATATTGCTGGCAAAATCAATCCCTTTCCAAATCAGTACAAGTCCTAACAGTATTCTAAAGTAATCTAGCCATTTGGGGTGGTTGTGATCGCCCCAGTCCTGGATTTTCTTGAGCAGTTTCATGATTTCTATATTTTTGGTTAATTCAATTTACAAAAAATACACTGACTATCAAAATACTGGCTTATTTCTGTAACGCAATGCTAAAAACTGTAAATCTCTCTTTTACAGGTGAAAAACAGCACTTAGTCACTTTTCTCCGTGTTGAGCTTTGATCATTTTTATATCTCAGAACTATCTTTTAAAAAATTTCCAACTATATTGGGGCAAGTTGGTTATTGATATTGATTCCTTTTTTTCTCTCTATGACTAAAAATATTTTTATTGCATCTGCAGAACCCTACACAGGGAAATCAGTAATTGCCTTCGGTATGATTAACATGCTGTTGGCTAAAACCAAAAAAGTAGGTTATTTTAAACCTGTAATCGCACAGGAGGATCCTGATAAAAGGGACGAGCATGTAGAAGCCATGCTGGATTATTTCGCTCTTCCGGTGCCTTATGAAGACGCTTTTGCCTTTACGCGGCAAGAAGTGCTTCATCAATCTGAAGACAGCGGAGTTATTATCAATACGATTATCAGTAAGTATAAGAAGCTGGAAGACAATTACGATTTTACTGTAATAGAGGGGAGCGATTTTTTGGGCGAGGGCAGTGCTTTTGAGTTCGAATCCAATGCTTTAATGGCTAAAAACCTGGGTGCTCCGGTATTAATCGTGGTATCGGGAAAGGGTAAGTCGGCCAGCCAGCTTTTTAAAACAGCCATTAACATTTACCGCAATTTTCTCCTTAGAGATGTTCAGGTGCTGGGGGTTGTGGCCAATATGGTTAACCCGGAAGAGGCCGAGCGCATTAAACAAGCTTTAACCAACCAATTACCAACAGAACTGTTAATTGCTGTAATCCCTGTTGAAAATGGCTTACAAAGCCCTACCATGAAGGAAATTACGACAGCTTTAAATGCTGAAGTATTGTTTGGTGGAGATTTACTGGATAATCAGGTAGATAATTTTGTAACCGGGGCGATGATGTTGCCTAATTTTTTAAGGCACATTAAGGATAACCTGCTTATTGTTACTCCGGGAGATCGCGGCGATATTATTATTGGTTCATTGCAGGCCAATTTATCAGCAAACTACCCTAAAATAGCGGGTATTGTATTAACTGCAGGGAGTTTACCAGATGAGCCTATGATTAAGCTCATAGAAGGTCTACAAACCATTATTCCAATCATTTCGGTTCAAAAAGGAACCTTCGAAACCACTACAACAATAGGTTCCATACACTCCAAAATCACCATAGATAATAAAAAGAAAATTGCCCTGGCGATCGATATTTTTGAGAAACACGTGGATATTAAAGCTTTGGATGATAAGATTATCACTTTTAGCTATCAGGGAATAACCCCGCACATGTTCCAGTACAACCTGGTGAAATGGGCTAAAAGAGATAAAAAACACATCGTTTTACCGGAAGGAAACGATGAACGCATTTTAAAGGCTGTAGAAAAGCTGATTGCACAGGATATTGTAGAGATTACCTTGCTTGGCGATCCCATAGAAATTGGTAACAGTATAAAACGCCTGGGTTTAAACCTCGATCTGAATGCAATCCACATCCATAATCCGGCACTTTCTGAGCATTATGACAATTATGTGGAAACGCTGCACGATTTGCGGAAGGCCAAGAATGTAAACCTCGAGATGGCCAGAGACATGATGACGGATGTTTCCTATTTTGGCACCATGATGGTTTACAAAGGCGATGCAGATGGAATGGTTTCTGGTGCTGTACATACTACACAGCATACCATCAGGCCTGCTTTACAATTTGTAAAAACCCGGCCTGGGGTTTCAGTGGTTTCTTCCATCTTCTTTATGTGCCTGCCCGAGCGTGTGGCAATATTTGGCGATTGTGCAGTAAATCCCAATCCCACAGCACAACAACTGGCAGAAATTGCCATTTCATCTGCAGAAAGCAGTGCAAAATTTGGTATTGAACCACGTATTGCCATGTTGTCGTATTCTTCGGGTACCTCAGGCGAGGGTCAGGATGTAGAACGGGTGAGGGAAGCCACTGCTATAGTGCGCGAACGACATCCTGAATTAAAGATAGAAGGGCCAATACAATATGATGCTGCTGTAGATCCAAAAGTTGCACAGCAAAAAATGCCCGATTCGGAAGTGGCAGGCCGCGCGAGCGTTTTGATCTTTCCCGATTTAAATACCGGGAACAATACCTACAAGGCCGTGCAACGGGAAACAGGAGCATTGGCTATTGGGCCTATGCTGCAAGGCCTGAACAAACCCATAAATGATTTAAGCCGCGGTTGCACCGTTGATGATATTTTTAATACAGTAGTGATTACGGCTATCCAATGCCAAGACATTAAAGCATAACATGAATATTTTAGTTATTAATTCTGGAAGTAGTTCCATCAAATACCAGCTTTTTAAAATGCCTGTAAAATCACCCATTTCGAGCGGACTGGTAGAGCGTATCGGCATTCAGGGATCGTTTATTAAGCATACTGTATTTAAAGGCACCGAAAAAACGGTGATCGAAAAGTCTGCTTTTATAGCCGACCATGCCGAAGGATTAAAGCAGGTTCTGTTACTGTTAAGTGAAGGCGAAAATGCTGTTGTTGCCAGTCCCGATGACATTGCAGCAGTTGGGCATCGGGTTGTGCATGGTGGAGAAAATTTCTCGGGACCAACTTTAATTTCTCAGGAAGTAAAGGAAGAAATCAGGAAACTATTTTCTTTAGCTCCGTTACATAATCCTGTAAATTTAAAATGCATTGAGGTTGCCGAAGAAACATTCAGTAAGGCAAAACAAGTGGCTATCTTCGACACGGCATTTCATCAAACACTTCCTCAACAGGCATTTAGATATGCCATCCCCGAGCGATATTATCGAAATGAAGGCATCAGGGTTTATGGATTTCATGGCACCAGTCATAAATATGTGAGTGAACAGGCCATCGCTTATTTAGACAAAAAAGATGCTAAAATTATCAGCATTCACCTGGGAAACGGCTGTAGCATTACGGCGATAAAAAACGGTAAATCGGTAGATACCAGTATGGGCTTTGGACCTTTAAGTGGTTTGGTTATGGGAACCCGCTCTGGCGATATAGATCCCTCAGTTATTTTCCATTTGATAGAACATTCTGGCTATAGTTTAAGCCAGTTAAGCACACTTTTTAATAAACAATCTGGTTTGCTCGGACTGGGTGGATCGAGCGATATGCGCGATATCAGAAAATTGGTGAGTGAGGGAGATGAAGCGGCTGTTCTGGCAGTGGAACTATATGCATACCGGATTAAAAAGTTTATTGGTGCTTATGCAGCAATACTTAACGGGATTGATGCCATTATTTTTACAGCTGGTGTTGGGGAAAACGACAGGGATATGCGGGCTGCGGTTTGTACAGAACTTGAATATCTGGGAATTGAATTGGATACCGAACAGAACAGTAACTACAGTGGGGGGATAAAGGATATCAGTGGGGCAGATTCAAAAGTAAAAGTTCTCGTGATTCCAACTAACGAAGAGTATGAAATTGCACACCAGTGTTTTAATTTATTGGCTCAGCAACAGTTTTCAGTAGAATAAATTTCATTGCTCATAAGTATACTTGCCTTAAAATGGATATATCGGGATTTGTTGTCTGATTAATAATTCATTTTTTGAAAATATTAGCTAAAATCGCATTGATTGAGTTTGGTTTTTTTTATATAATTACAAAATGAAAACCAAACTATTAATTCTCTCATTGCTGTTTTATTCGGCCGTTCAGGCGCAGACCAGCTTAAATCCCGGCTGGGAATATTTTTTCAAGAATAATCGTGTAGCAGCACGTGATTTTTTTACAAAAGCAGCATTAAAACCCAATTATGCTGATGAAGCAAACATTGCATTGTCCATGCTATCAGAAATGGACAGGCCAGATCAGGAAGGCTTTGCCTACCTGAATAAACTTAATAACAGTTCAAAAAATCCACAACCCTTTCTGGTTGCCGTGTGGAGTGATTTACCCAACAATGCTTCCAGATTAAAAACAGCAGAGCAGCTGGCTTTTTACCAAAAAATTGCCCAGGCAAAAGGTGCTGATGGAACATTAAAAGCGCTGGCACTATCCAGAATAGGTGCCCATTATGAAGAAAAGAAGCAATATGATGAGGCAGATAAATACTACAATCAAATTGGCGAGATAGAAAACTGGTTAATTACCGGTGAATATGAAAATATTTCGACCAGTGGTTTCGATAAAATATATAACGATGTTTTGGAACACCCGGAACTGGAATATGTTTTTACAGGCAAAAGAAATAGAAAGTTTAGCTGGAGGACTGTTCCTTACATCCGACACGATAAATGGTTCGATTTTACTTACTATAACACTTATGAAAATGCATTGCAATTTGCACAAACTTTTGTAAGTGCAGCCGACAATACGGTGGCCCAGTTAAGAATTGGCGTTTCCGGATCGGTAAAGGTATGGGTAAACGATCAATTGTTAATCAGCGAACCCGAAGAACGCAATAATGACATTGATGCCTATATTTCAACAGTTAAATTAAATAAAGGTTATAACCGCATTCTTGTTCAAATTGGCGAAAGCTATGCCGGAAGGTCTAATTTTTTATTGCGCTTAACAGATGCTAACGGAAATCCGATAAGCAATATTACCTCTACAAGCAAACCTCAACCTTATACCAGGGAAACCGGTGGAAAAGTGGATCTGGTAAAACCCATTGAATTTAAATATTTTGAAGAAGCATTAAAAGCAAAACCACAAAGCTATTTAAACCAGTTAATGTTGGCGAAGCTTTATCTTCGATTAGGTAATGTATTTGATGCAAGATTGATTCTTGAGCCTTTAAAAAAGCGTTTTCCTCAAAGTACCTATTTAAATCAGATGATGATTGATTTGTTTGTAAAGGCTGATAACCGGACAGGCATTGAAACGCTCAAGGAAGAAATTAAAACCCATGATCCGGAATCTTCTTTAGCTTTGGAGTTATTATACAGTGAATACTACCAGCAAGCAGACTATGCGCATGCCAGTGAAATTATTTCCAGGTTGGAGAAAAATTATGGTGAAGATTTAAACGTATTACTCAAAAAAATCAATGTACTCAGTCAGGAAAAAAAACAACCTGAAATTATAACGCTTATTGAGCGTGTTTATCCGCTGCATCAAAACTCTCCGGATATTGTTAATTTAAAATATATCATTGAGAATCAAATCAGAAAAAATCCAAATGCAATGGATATCCTGCATAAGTATATCAATGAAAATAATGATTATAAGGCGGTTAAGTACGTGGCAAAAATGCACCTGGATAAAGGAGAAACAGACGCTGGTGTAAATTTATATAAGAAAGAACTGAAAGAAGATCCGATTGGTTTCTCTGTTTATACAGACCTGGCCGGCGTTTACTATGGTCTGGAAAAATATGATGAGGCAGAAAAATTATATTTAAACGTATTGGAAATCGATCCCAACAATGCTTTTGTTTATAGTCAGCTAGGGGTGCTTTATAATGCCAATAAGCAAAAAGAAAAGAGTATCAAGGCATACGAAAAGAGTTTGCAGATTAATCCGAACAATTATGATGTTATTCAGGCATTGAGAACCCTTCAGGAGAAAAAGCCTGTATTTGATTATTTTGAAAAAGCGGATACAAAAGCTTTGATTGCTGCTGCGCCATCTAAAACTGAATATCCGGATGCACAAATTGTGGTATTAAATAATGAAGTACAAAAGGTGGTTTATCAAAATGGTGGTTCTGAAGAAAAACGCTTTTTTACAGCTAAAGTGCTTTCTCAGACTGGTTTAGATAGTTTTAAAGAATATACTATTCCTTATAACAATGATCAGAATCTGAATATTGAAGTTGCAGAGGTAATTAAAGCAAATGGAACAAAAGTTCCTGCGGAAACCAATAACAATGAAGTTGTTTTTACCAATCTTGAGGTTGGTGATGTGGTGAACATCAGGTATAAGCTGGAAAATTTCCATGTTGGTTCAATGTCCAGTCATTTCTGGGATTCTTTCTACTTCAGTGATGGTTTAGATAATTTAAATATCAAATATTCACTATTGGTTCATCGGGATAAAGCCTTTAAATATGTCTTCTCTCAACAGGATATTGCACCTGTAAAGACTGCTAAAGACGAGTTTGATTTATACGTGTGGAGTAAGAACAAACAGGAGGCTTTGCGTTATGAAGATAAAATGCCTCCAATGGACGACGTAACCAATATGCTTTATCTTTCATCTATTCCCGATTGGAAATTTATTTCCGAATGGTATGAAAATATTGCATCGGCAAAAGCCAGAAGCAGTTATGAAATCAAAACCATTGTTAAAGAACTTTTTGCCGGAAAAGGAAATTTAGATCCTTTAACCAAAGTAAAAATGATTTATAACTACATTACAACTAATATTGCCTACAGTTCAGTAACCTTCAGGCAAAGCGGTATAGTACCACAAAATCCAGCTACGGTAATTAATACCAGGATTGGTGACTGTAAAGATGTATCGACACTTTTTGTAACGATGTGTAAAGAAGCAGGTATAAATGCGAGCCTGGCTTTAGCAAATACCAGAGACCGGGGACAAAATACACTCCTCCTTCCAAGTATAGAGTTTAATCACTGCATTGCAAAGGCTACGGTAGAAGGTAAAGATTATTGGGTAGAACTTACTTCCGGAACATTGCCCTTTAATACCTTTAGTAATACTTTTTTAGGATCTAATATTCTCGAAATTAATAAAACCGCTGCAACCTTAACCAAGTTTAATCCAGGCATAAGAGGTAAGAATGTTATGGGCTATAAAACTGAGGTTAAACTGGAAAATGCTGATATGACAGTAAAGGAAATTAACTGGAATACCGGCTCTATGACCAGTTATTTAAGAAGTATTTTCAACGATTTGAGTACTGCCGATCAGATTAAAAAAATGAAAGAGCAATTAACCGGTATTTATTCAGAAAATGAGATTTATAGCCTTAAATTCACCAACTTAGATGCTGCGAAATCTACTTCAGATACAGTAGCAACAGAGAGTGCTTACAAATTGGTTAATGTAAGCAAAAGTGTTGCCGGTATGTCGATATTCTCTATTCCATGGTCGAACAAATCTTATGCTAATGCGCTACAGATTGTTTCACCAAGAAAATTTGGGATAGACCTTACCCAACTTTTTGGGGTGGATGCATCCGATCAGGAATTATCACTCGAACTCCCTGAAGGTAAATCAATGGTTCAGCCTTTTAAAGCGGTTCAGTTGAGCAACGATTTTGTCGATTTTAAAGTTGAAAGCGTACAAAAAGGTAATAAACTGGTTTTAAAACGAAGTTTCTCATTAAAAAAGGATTATGTACCATTAGATAAAATTGAACAGTTTAAAGCCTTTTACAAGGAAATGGCTGAGGCTGATGATCAGCAATTGGCAATGAAATAAGCATTAAGGCTTCAAATACAAAGGTTCATATTTAAAAATATGGACCTTTGTTGCGAAATGGTCCAAATGTTTTCAGTCGAAATAAGATTCATCAATCAAATAAATTTCTGAAGTCCCGCTGGTTCAATATCTAATTTGACTGGTTCGCAAACCAATCACCGGTTTTATATTTCAGGTATCAGAGTTGGGCAAGTCTTGCAATGACCGGACCGTATTGGCTAGGGATTCAGTACTCATGATATGCCAAGGTGTTCCAAATACATCTAGAATATCTGCTCCCCACGGATTACTACCAATTTAGAACCAATAATAATTGATCAATATTAAAAGGGATTATGAAATGCTTTAGCAGAAAATATGGCTCTAATATTGCTAAGGAAATCGAAACAAATATATAGTTGGATGTAATCAGGTCGGAATCACATTGGCCTATGGCAAACGATCATAAAAAGCTACAGAATTCAATAAATAACGAAGCAACTGCTGCAGGAAATGACATAACAGTTATACAAGATGAGGTTTAAATTAGCTGCCCTTATATCCCTGGCTATTCCTTTTGTACTATTGGTCATTATACTGATTGAAAAGCACGATCTGGAAAGGAGCCTGGTATTCAGAAGCGGAACATTAATCGAGTCCAGACGGATAAGTGCCGGGGCAAAATCAGATGTATTGTACAGGCACAGGTTAAAGTCATTCCAACCCTATTTAGAAGGCACTTTTTCTGGAATGGTGAGTTTTCTGGTCAGTAACAAAATCAAATCAATCTATCAGGATCCTCCTGAGGGAACCGTATCTAAAGACTTATACTGGTTAAATCCACGCTTAAAATCTGAGGCCGAGCGTAGGGCTTATTTTTATACCTTAAAAGATGCTATTGATCATCAAGCATCTATCCCCTATATCGGATTACGATTGGCTTCTGAAGGAGAAAGCAAGCTGTCTTATCAGGCAGAGGTACTTCGGTATGTATTGCAGGAACAGATTGGATTGTGGGTGCTTTTCGCAGTAATGATTATCAATATTTTGGTTTTTAGCACCGCATTGGTTAAATTTCAGGATAATAAGGTTTATGTGCGACTCTTTTTAATTGTTTTTATCTTTCATTTAATCCTGGTATTATATTAACTATGGAGCATCCTCAAACTTCTATCAGGTTCAGATTACCTGTAGCGATGGGGAGATCGCTTGGTGTCGCCTCAATCGTGTTTGCCGGTTATCTCATCAGTGTCGTTTGTGCATTTATTTTTCAAGAATGGATCGAAGAATTTATCGGCATTAATCCGGCTAAAATATCTGTTTTGGTTCTTTTAATTGTACTTTTTATTCCCTGGGCTCTGCTGGGTTGGTTATTATTGGTAAAGGCAACAAACTATGCAAAGCTAGACCTTTATGGCAGTTATCTTACCCTGAGCTCGGAGCATGACGAGCTGTTAAAGCGTTACAATGCAGAGCAAATTGCTGCCGTGCGATTCCAAAATGTTGCCTTTCATCTCGCCTTCAAAGACGGTTATCGTTTCAATTGTATCAACATGGGGATGGGGAGAGGCTATATCCAGGAGTTGGCGGCTTTTACACCACAGCTGATCACTTTTCTGGAAAAAAACAAGGTTCATTTTGAATACGGTCGCATTATATGATGCTTCATAAGTTTCCAATAGCTGTTGCTAAAATATCAGGCTGCTCCAGCGGTGATCTCTGCATCTTCCACCAATAGGTCCATGATTCTTACATTTAAAAATTTAGCTATGGTAAATAGTTGAGGAATCGAGGGTTGTCGCAAATTAGTACACCAGTTGGACACGGTTTGTGGTGTGGTTTTTAAATGTTCAGCTAGTACCTTACTCGACTTTTTTTTATCAACCAAAACACTCTTGATCCGGTTGTAATGTATCCTTTTGCTGTTCATTACAGCAAATGTAATAATTGATAAATTACTGATATAAAGGATCATTACACGTATATATTAATAAATATAACTAAAATTTATGATTAAACACTTATTTATTAATTAGTACACTTGAATATTAATTTTATATTTGTTTAATTATTTTTTTAATTAACTAACGTGTAGCCTGAATAAAAAAACTGATCGGATAAAAGTTCTTTAATGGGGAATTAATCGGATTAATGAATGGTAAGTGTACCAAACAGGCAATGGAGGAAATCAGCATCAGATTACCTTTTCATTAAAACCTTACCCTTAACTTCCATAAACAGTACATATCTTTAAAAAAGTTAAGCGATAGCTATAGAAGATGTCATTGAGATGGTGATGTTTTTTAATTGTCGTTTATTATTAACAAAACAATAATTTATTGCAAGCGGAAACGGAGTATGAACAGCTGCAAAGCCTGCTTGATAAAGAGCCATTTGGTTTACAAATGGTTATAAAGATCTTCATTTAAACAATGAGGTGATGACAGGGGGTGTGTGAATGTTTTCATGCACCCTTCATTTTTGGTAGGCCAGATTGGCATAACCAGATATGCGGCCACTGGCCCGGAAGGATGTTCAGCTGAAAGTAGTGTTTCATTAAAGGTACTTTTAGGGGGACTTGGATCTTAGCATTTTGTGAGCGGCTTACCGAAAGCATCAGAGCCCTGCTGTGGCTCAACTAGGTCACGGTAAATACCGGACCAGAATTTATGCGCTCATGGCCCGCGGAGAAGATACTCCGCGGGCAATTTTTTCACCATTCCCAGCCAGCTTCAAATGTTAAGTAATGAAGCATTTTGCAAGTCTTTATTATTTTTAAGTGCAATATTACTTATTTTAGCCTCAGCCTATTTGACCAGCTGCTAACCATGAAAATCATCTATCTCATTGCATTTTTCTGTACTTATTGGATGTGCTCATTCGCGCAAGCTGTTTCAGAAAACATCAGGGTAGAAAAGGATCTGGTTTATAAAGAAATAAATGGATGGCAAGGGAAGCTCGACCTTTACATCGCTGTATCCAAAGAAAAGAAGCCCCTGATCGTGTATATTCATGGTGGGGGATGGATCCATGGAAAAAAGGAGGCTGAGTATGATAAGTTCAGTGTTTTTCTGAAAAACGGCTTTGGTGTAGCCAATATTGAGTACAGACTTGCCGGCCAGGCGCCTGCCCCGGCAGCGATAGAGGATGTATATTGTGCCTTACAATACCTTGTTAGTCACGCCGATCAGTTCGGTATTGATAAAAAGAAGATTATTGTAATGGGTGGGTCAGCAGGCGCGCATCTGGCACTGATGTTGGGTTTGCAAAGTCCCGCTCCCGTTTTTACTGGCAATTGTAGTAAAGAAAAGATCAGCATAGCTGGAATTATAAGTAAATATGGCCCTACAGATTTACTCCATTGGGATTCGGTAAGTAAACCAGGTGGGATATTTGCTGCCTGGGCGGCCAGCCGCCAACAGGATACCACTTTTCTGAAGTCTTTGTCGCCCATCAATTATGTCTATTCTAAAAAAATCCCGGTTTTATTCATTCATGGAGATAAAGACAAGACAGTTCCGGTAGAACAGTCTATTGTCCTTTATGATAAGCTTAAAAGGAACGGCAATGCTGTTGAATTGTATATTGTTAAAGATGGGGGACATGGCAATTTTGGCAATGTACAAACACCATTAATGGATGAAAAGATGATCGCTTTTGTAATGAAGTGTGTAAATGGCAGTAAATTTAAACCATGAAAAAAGCAAGCCCTGAAAGTTACGCCAAAATAGTTGGAATCCTTACGGATGCTTTTGAGGTTAACCAAAGTGTTGATTTCATTCTTTCTGCCCATCGGAATACGCCCTGGCGAAGGGCTGCACTTATGCGCTATTCATTAGAAATTTGTCAGGATTTTGGAGAAGTCTGGCTTTCCGACGATGAAAAGGCATGCGCATTGATTTTGTATCCACAATTAAAGAAAACCACACTCAAATCTATCCTCCTGGACCTTAAACTCATTTTACACGCAATAGGTATTTTTGGAATTGGAAAGGCTTTAAGAAGGGAATCTATGATTAGGCTAAAAAGGTCTAAAGAACCCATGTGTTATCTGTGGTTTATTGGTGTTGATCCCAGGCATCAGGGAAAAGGGCTTGGCAGTGAGTTATTGCTGGAAGTAATTGCTCATGCAGAGGCAAAAGGGCTGCCCGTCTATTTAGAAACCTCCATGATTGATAATATTCCCTGGTATAAGCGATTTGGATTTAAGCTTTATGATGACCTGAGTCTGAATTATAAACTTTACTTTTTTAAGCGTGATGGAATGGATACTTTTGCGTAATTTCTGATAAACACGGATTTTCCTCCAAACTATTTAGATAGATTGGGGTTTAGAACAGAATCACATGATATCCTTTTTTAATTTTTACTTGTACTTAAATTTTATACTATGGCTTCAGGCTTCTTTGCGATTTTAGATGATATTGCTGCACTTATGGATGATGTAGCCGTGACCGCAAAACTGGCTACAAAGAAAACCGCAGGAATACTCGGAGATGATCTTGCGGTTAATGCAGAGAAGGCTACGGGATTTCTTTCTTCAAGAGAATTACCCGTTTTATGGGCCATTACCAAGGGATCATTTCTCAATAAACTCATTATTGTCCCCATTGCACTACTGCTCAGTGCTTTCTTTCCGATTGCTATTAAAGTAGTGCTGGTATTGGGTGGGCTTTACCTGGCTTATGAGGGGGCTGAAAAGATTGTTGAATACTTTTTCCCTCACCCTGTTAAAGAAACAGTGCCAGCTGTAGAAAAACTGGAGGATGAAGCTTCGATGGAGAAAACGAAGGTTCGTTCGGCAATAACCACCGATTTTATCCTTTCAGTCGAAATTGTCATCATCGCTCTTGGAACCGTTTTGGATAAAAGTCTTACGATTCAGATTGTTACCGTATCGTTGGTTGCGATACTTGCCACTGTGGGTGTATACGGTATTGTAGCGATTATTGTAAGAATGGACGATACGGGTTTTAAACTGATTAAGCGTTCAAATGGGAAGGGATTTTTTGCTTCGTTAGGAAACCTATTGGTTAAAGCCCTTCCTTTTATCATCAGAATATTAAGTGTAGTAGGAACAATTGCACTATTATTAGTTGCAGGGGGCATTTTTGTTCACAATATCGGATTTCTGCATCATCTTTTTCCAAGCATTCCGGCTATGATTACAGAATTTGGTGTTGGTTTGGTTGCGGGAATACTCGTAGTGGGCGTTGTGGTATTGTTTAAGTGGTTGATTTCACTGTTTAGAAAATGATATTATTCTTTGCCTTATCTGAAAACATATTGGCCGGTTAATAATTTTTCAATAAAACAATTGCTTCGTGGCAATTTTATTATCCTGATTTTTTGTTAAAACGTATATCAGGTTTACAGTTTTTCTGTGATGCACCAGGATACCAATAGCAAAATCATATTGTATTCCCGGTGTTCTAAATTTGAGAGTAGGGATGAACAGATTCGGACTCCAATAATGACCAATTATTACCCCCAGATAAATTAATTTCTACCCCTTTTTTCTTGCTCAATTTTTTCAAATTTGGATTAAGTAATTGATAGGATTACGAATAGCCAGGAATTAAAAGTTCGCTGATGGATAAATCTTATGGACAGATTTACATCCATTTATAAAAATACAAAAGGTTTGATTAGTTTGATAAGGTATTGCAGGTTGACGGATGTTACCAGCATTACTTTTCTATGCTGGCTAATATCAAAATGCCTTTTGCTTTTTCATCCCAAATTTCTACTTTAGAAACCAGCTCCCGTGCTAAAATTGGTATGTAGCCTTTAAATCAGGAAATTTTTTATTTTTATCGCTAAATCTGAATGAGAAACCTACTAACCAATCAAAAATTAGCTTTAAGGCTGATGCTGAACATCATTTTGGTGTTCTTGGTAAAAGCCTCCTTTGGGCAGCTTTCATTTGATCACCTATCTGTAAATAATGGTCTTTCTCAAAGTACCGTATTAAGCATTTGCAAGGATAGCCGTGGTTACATGTGGTTTGGAACCCGCGATTGCCTGAATAGATATGATGGAAAAGAAGTAAAGATTTATCGTACAGACCCCAATAATCCGAGTTCCATTAGTACCGAAGATTATATTTATGCGCTGGAGGAGGATCATGAGCAAAATCTGTGGATTGGTACGCAAAATGGCCTTAACCGCTATATTCCTGAAAAAGATGCTTTTGAAAGGGTCCGCTTTAACCCAAAGGATCCCAATGGACTGAGCAACAAAATTATTCTTTCTATCCATGCAGACAGCAAGGGGAAAATCTGGTTCGGTACCAATGATGGGCTGAGCGTATTGGATAATCCCAGAACGCGAAAGTTTAAAAGAATTTATCAAAAAGATGGGCTTGCCGGAAATTCGGTTTACACCATTTTTGAAGACAGTAAAGCGAATATCTGGGTGGGTACAACCACAGGATTAAGCAGGCTCACGTTTACAAATGGTAAAATTCACATCAGTTCTTTTTATCACAATGCCCAGGATGGCAGTAGCCTTAGCGGGAATTCAATCCGCAGCATTGCCGAAGATGGAAAGGGGAGGATATGGGTTGGTTCAGAATCTGAAGGTTTAAATCTTTTTATCCCCGAATCGGGTTCTTTCAGGCGCTTCAGGTATAACATATTGCGTACTGATGGCCTGAGCAATGACATTATACGCAAAATTACACCGGATGGAAAAGGCAACTTGTGGATAGCCACAATGAATGGTTTAAATATTCTGGATGTCGCTTCACTGCATTTTACAACTTTTAAACACGATTCTGATAACCGTAAAAGTTTGAGCGACAATTCTATCAAGGAGATTTATCAGGACAATCACGGCTCAGTATGGATCGGGACCATGTTTGGAGGAGTAAATGTTACCCATCGCAATACTATCCCCTTTACCGTACTTAAATACAGCAAATACAGCAACAGTATTAGCAGTGATATCAGCAGTGTTATTGAAGCTGATAATGCGCAGAACCTGTGGATTGGAACCGAAGGACAGGGGTTAAACTATTATAATGTAAAAACTGGTACATTTAAAAAGTATGTGAACGATCCCCGTGATCCGGGGAGTTTGAGTAACAATACGATTAAGGCGATTTTTAACGATAGCAAAGGAAGAATATGGGTAGGGCTTTATCAGGGTGGGCTGGAACTTTTTATTCCCTCAACCGGTAAATTTAAACACTATCCGCCAAGCCCAAAGGGTTTAACTCAGGGCTACGTAAGCAGTATCGCCGAAGACGATCGTGGAAGATTACTCTTAGGTACGTCATCAAAAGGCTTAAATATTTTCGATCCTGAGAAGGAAACTTTCGAGGTGGTTAGCGATAATCCAAATCAAGTCCTGAGGCTCAGCAGCAGTTATATCAGGTTCGCCTATCAGGACACGAAGAAAAATCTCTGGGTAGGAACGCCAAGAGGGTTGAATCTGCTTGCTCGGGGGGCAACTGGATTTAATGTCTTTTTTCAAAATGATCAACATCCTGATAGCCTTAGATCCAACCAGATTACTTGTATACTGGAAGATCATCAGGGCACAATCTGGATCGGCACAATGCGCGGCGGATTAAGCAGCTACCAGTCTCCTCAAAAATCTTTCATCACTTACACACGCAAAAACGGGCTGGCCAGTAATAATATTATCGATTTGTTAGAAGACAATGATGGTAACTTATGGATGAGCACAGATCGCGGACTGAGTAAATTTGATCGCAAACGCAAATCATTTAAAAATTACAATACCGGTGATGGTTTGCCCACTAACGAGTTTAATGTGAACTCCGCCTACAAGGATAGACAAGGCAAACTGTATTTCGGAAGTTACAACGGCCTGGTTGTATTTACCCCCAGAGAAATCAGAGAAAATGCCTATAAGCCCCAAACCGTTTTCTCTGAACTAAAGCTGTTT
The DNA here is from genome assembly GCF_965279535.1 of Pedobacter sp. Lineage (NCBI taxonomy): Bacteria > Pseudomonadati > Bacteroidota > Sphingobacteriia > Sphingobacteriales > Sphingobacteriaceae > Pedobacter > Pedobacter sp. The sequence continues at coordinate 2,007,202 of NZ_OZ257244.1, read as the reverse complement.
AATAAGCCTGTAACCATTGACGGACCCGATGGACTTTTAACACAGGATATCAGTTTCACCAAATCCATTACTTTTAGGGCCGATCAGAATATCTTTTCAATCGGATTTTTGGCACTTAACTACATTCAGCCACAGCGCAATCAGTACGCATATAAATTAGAAGGCTTTGAGAAAGACTGGAATTATGTTGATATTCCGGCTGCAACCTATACCAATCTTCCTTCAGGAAAATATAAGTTACTGGTAAAAGGAAGTAATAATGATGGTTTGTGGAACAATCGTCCTTCAGTGATGGAAATCAGGATACTACCTCCATGGTGGTTAACCTGGTGGGCCTACTTGTTATACTTCGTTGCCGGAAGCCTGGTATTATATTTTGTGCTTCGTTTTACCCGCAGGCAGCAAAAGCTGGAAACGGAGCTGTATTATGAGCACCTGAACAGTGAACGTCAGCAAGAGCTTTATCAGATGAAACTGGATTTCTTTACCCGTATATCGCACGAAATCCGTACACCATTAACGCTTATTTTCGCTCCGCTGGAGAAGGTAATCAGAATGACTGCTGAAAACGACACTGTTAATCATCAGTTGCAGCATATCAAGCGCAGTGCTGATAGGTTGCTCAGGCTGATTAGCGAGCTGCTGGATTTTAGAAAGATAGAGAGTGGAAATGCCAGTGTTATGGTGAGCCAGAATGATATTGTTCTACTTTGCAGGCAAATCTATCAATCTTACCTTGGCCTTGCCGAGATGAAACATATCGATTATCAATTCGAATGCGAAGAAGAGGCAGTAAATGTCTTTTATGATCCAGGCCAACTGGAAAAAGTATTTTATAACATCCTTTCCAATGCTTTTAAATTTACACCCGATCATGGAAAAATATCATTAAATGTTAAGCAGGAAGCTGGTAAAGCTGTTGTTACCATAACAGATACCGGCATTGGCATCCCAATAACTGTGCAGGATAAAATTTTTGCCAATTTCTTCCAGGTTAAATCTGGTGGTGTTCATACCGAGGGTTGGGGGATTGGATTGGCCCTGGCTAAAAATATTCTGGATTTACATAAAGGTGAAATTAGTGTTTACAGTAAGCAAGGTATTGATGGAGGATCTGGGCTTACGGTACTTAGGGTTAGTCTCCTGTTGGGTCAGGATCATTTTGAAGCCGAACAGGTTCTGAAGGATTTTGGAGGAGAGCGGATAGCCAGATCTCTGGCTATAGAAACACAGCTACCTGCTAAAACCTTCCTTATGGAGAACGATTTTGAAAAAAAGCATACGGTTTTGGTGGTAGAAGATAATGATGAGCTCCGTGATTTTATTGTTCAATCGCTGCATCAAACTTATTATGTTCTGGAAAGTGAAAACGGATTAAAGGGTTTGGCGGTAGCTATGGAGCATGTTCCTGATATTGTAGTGAGCGATGTAACCATGCCGGAGTTAAACGGTTTTGAGCTTTGCCAGCGGTTAAAACAGGAGGAAACCACCAGCCATATCCCGGTAATTATGCTCACCGCCATGGCCTCACAACTGCATCAGGTTGACGGACTTGAAGCCGGAGCAGATGTATACATTACCAAACCATTCAGCATCCAGGTACTGGAACTCAGCATTAGAAACCTTTTGCAGGGGCGTGAAGAGCTCAAACAAAAATACATCAGGCAAATTATGCTCCATCCACGTAAACTGGAAAGCATTTCTCCAGATGAGAAGTTTTTAAACAAGCTGATGCAGCTAATCGAAGATCATATGGAAGATCCGGATTTCAATGTGGGAAGTCTCGTAGATCATATCGGCATGAGCCAAACGGTACTCTATAAAAAGATCAAAGCGCTAACCGGGCTAACCATCTCTGATTTTATAAAATCTCAACGCCTGAAAAGAGCAGCACAACTACTCGATGACAGGCAGCTCAATATTGCTGAAGTAGCTTATGCTGTAGGATTTAGTGACCGGAAGTATTTTAGCAAGGAGTTTAGAAAGCAATTTGGCTTTTCACCTTCAGAATATCAGCAAAAACAGATTAATCCCCCTTTTTAAACCAATCTTTCACCCTTTTTATATCGGTTAAATTGAATATTTGAACTCCTGATTGAAACAGGTGAACACAAAGATTGAATATGCAAAATTATATTAAAAGTCGATCTTCTGACTGCTCCGGATTAATTACCGCTATGCTGGTTATGATGTTTTTGATGTCGGGCAAATCGCTCATTGCACAGCAAACAGCTAAAACCAATGTAATCGTTATTGTAAGCGATGATGCCGGATATGCTGATTTTGGTTGTTATGGTGGAAAGGAAATTCCCACGCCCCATATCGATGCTATTGCCGAAGGAGGTGTCCGGTTTACCGACGCCTATGTTTCAGCCTCAGTTTGTGCACCTTCAAGGGCTGGTCTGCTAACAGGTCGCTATCAGCAGCGTTTTGGTTTCGAACATAATACTTCTACTCAAGTTTCAACCGGATATACCCTGGCCGATGTGGGCATGGACGTAAAAGAGCAAACCATTGGCAATGAGATGAAAGCCAATGGCTACCGAACAATCGCCATTGGCAAATGGCATCAGGGCGATGAACCCCATCATTTTCCTTTAAACAGGGGGTTTGATGAATTTTATGGTTTTACTGGCGGACAAAGAGATTTTTTTGCCTATAAAACGAAACCTAAGCGGGAAAATGTGCTGTATGATAATCGTGAAGCGGTTCCTGAAGATAAAGTTACTTATCTCACCGATATGCTTACCGACCGGGCTACCCGCTTTATTCAGGAGAATAAAGAAAAGCCCTTTTTTATGTATCTCGCTTACAATGCCGTGCACACCCCTATGAACGCAAAGCAGGATTTAATGACCCTTTATGCCCATATTCCCGATAGTGGCCGCAGAGCTTATGCAGCCATGATGACTTCACTAGATGATAATGTAGGCAAATTAATAAGCAGTTTGAAGCAACTCGGGCTTGATAAAAATACGCTTATTGTTTTTATTAACGATAATGGCGGTGCAACGACCAATTCATCTGACAATGGAGTATTGAGGGGCATGAAGGGCGCTAAATGGGAGGGTGGAATCCGTGTGGCGATGATGATGAACTGGCCAGAACATATTTCGCCAGGCTTTGTTTACCGCCATCCGGTAAGTGCTTTAGATATCTTACCAACAGCTCTTTCAGCCATCAACGGAAGCCAAAAGGGATTGCTCCCTTTAGATGGTTTAAATTTAATTCCTTATTTGAAAGCAGGGAATAACAAAGCACCTCATGAAGTATTATTTTGGCGCCGTGGCGTTGCTGCGGCAATGCGCAAAGGAAATTGGAAGCTCATTCGCGTTATAGAAAACCAGGTACAGCATGTGCTGTTATTCGATCTGGAAAAAGACCTGTCCGAAACAACTGATCTGTCGGACAAATACCCCAGGATAGTTAGAGAAATGTTGAGAAGTCTTAGTCAATGGGAGAAAAACCTGGATAAACCACACTGGGGCAGCACTTACGGGGGAAAGAACCAAATCATGAAACACCGGATGGAAACCAAAGGACGGGCCATGGAAAGACTGTATCCATAAATAATCAAATAACCTATACCATTAACCCAATAACCCATGAAGAAATTACTGTTTTCCATTCTCTTTTTTATCTCGATAGGTGGGCCACTAAGCATTCAGGCACAGCTAAACGAAACCACAAAAGTGATCATGGATAGAGTTAAGAAAGACCTTAAAAAGCCTGTTAAATTTGTTGATCGGGCAGCTGAGGTTAATATTAAAACAATACAAGCTAATGGAAGCTGGAGTGACATTCCTTATCAGGATAAAGAGATCACAAACTGGAAGCCAAATCGTCATTTGCTTAAGCTGGAAAGTTTGATCCAGGCTTATATAACACCCGAAAGTGGGTACTTTGAACAGTCCAAGTTATTTGAACAGATCTCCTCAGCGTTTCAGTATTGGTATGAAAGTGATCCCAAAAGCAGTAACTGGTGGCACAATGAAATTGCTACCCCGCAAGCGCTGGGCGAAATGCTGATTATGATGCGCTATGGAAAACAACCATTGGATGCTAAACTCGAACAGCGCTTAATTGAAAGGATGAAGCGTGGCGACATTGCCAAACAAACCGGAGCCAATAAAACCGATGTGGCACTACACTACTTTTACAGGGGGCTACTGACTGATGATCAGGAATTAATTCGTTTTTCTACCGCACAGCTCTTCGAACCTATTCAGTTGGTATACCGTAAAGAAGGTCTTCAGTATGATTATTCCTATCTTCAACATGGCCCACAGCTTCAGATTTCCAGTTATGGCTCGGTTTTTATAACCGGTGTATTAAAACTGGCCAATTATGTAAGGGGAACAGCATATGCTCTGCCAGTAGAAAAACTGGAAATGTTTTCAAAATATTATCGTGAAACTTACCTCCGGGCCATTAGGGGAAGTTACATCGATTTTAATGTGGAAGGACGTGGAGTAAGCAGGCCGGATATACTGGATAAACGCGGGGAAAGAAACAGGTTACTGGTAGCACAGTTGCTGGATTTTGAGCATACAAAGGACTGGAATGCTGCCATAGCCCGTACAGAAGGCAAGCAAGCGGCAGATTACCAGGTTGCTGCATATCACCGGCAATTCTGGAATGCCGACTACGTGCAACACGGCAGAAGCAGTTATAATTTTAATGTTCGCATGGTGAGTAAACGGACCAGGCGAAGTGAATCGGGTAATACCGAAAACCTTTTGGGAAGATACCTTTCTGATGGGGCAACCAATATTCAGGTACGTGGCCCAGAATACTTTAACATTATGCCCGTTTGGGAATGGGATAAAATTCCGGGTGTAACCAGCAGGGATTATATTACAGATCGGCCGATGACGCAGTTTTGGGGCGAGCAAGGCCGCAATGAGTTTGCAGGTGGTGTATCAGCCGATGGGTATGGCGCGAGCGGGTATATGTTAGATTACGATAGCTTACAGGCAAAGAAGTCCTGGTTCTTTTTTGATCAGGAAGTAGTTTGTTTGGGGGCAGGGATAAAGAGTGATGCCAACGAACCAGTTACCACTACTGTAAACCAATGCTGGCTAAATGGAAATGTGACCAGCTCTAATAGTTTATCCGTAGTTAAAGGTACTCGGGCAGAGATCAAAGCAAGTAAAAACAGTTGGTTTTTGCATGATGGAGTAGGTTATTATTTTCCAGAAACCAGTGATATTACACTCAGTACCGAAATCCAGAAAGGTAACTGGTATCACATAAATAATGCTCATACCAGGGATGAAGTTTCGGGTAATGTATTTAAACTTTGGATCAATCATGGGGCTAAGCCACAAAATACCAAATACAGCTACATCATTTTACCGGGCCTAAAAAATGCAACGGAACTGAAAAAGCTTAAACCGGCAGAGCTGCAGATTGTGGCGAACACCGAACAGATACAGGCAGTTTACCACCATTCGCTCGATATGTTGCAGGCCATCTTTTATCAGGCTGGAACGATCATGCTGGAAGGCATGAAAATTACCAGCGATAAACCCTGCGCACTGATGGTTCAACAGCTAAAGGGAAAGCAGGTTTGCCATATTGCCGACCCAGGACAACAGGCGTCTAAAATGACGATCGAACTGGAAGATACCAAAACAGGAAAAATCAGGCGCTTAAATGCGGAACTTCCTCAGGGAGCACTTGCTGGTTCTACACTCACACTAAAATAATTTTTATAAAATAATTGGTTAATTCTGCCTGTAAGGGCAATGTTAACCAATTATTACCCTTATATAAATTAATCTGTACCCCTCTTTTAAGCCACTTGCCTCGCAAATTTGAGGGAAGTAATCCATAGCGCGATTACAGGAAAACCAAATTAAACAAACTAAAATATGAGAAAGATTTACCTTCTTTTAATGTGCATGATCTGTGCTATGAGTGCCTTTTCTCAAACCCGAAGGGTAGAAGGAAAAGTTACCGAACAGGGCTCGGGGTCGCCACTGGTGGGTGTGAGTGTACTGGTAAAGGGCACAAAAACCGGTGCCACTACCGATCAGGATGGTCACTATGTTATTCAGGTTTCATCCAAAGCTGCCAGCACACTGGTATTTACCTACATCGGTTATGTACAAAGAGAAATCGTGGTTGGAGATAAAGGTATAATCAACCTTTCACTGGCTTCAGATGATAAGCTGCTTAATGATGTGGTGGTGATTGGTTATGGTACAAGCAAAAAGGCTGATCTGGTCAGTTCAATTGCTCAGGTAGACATGAACGATATGACTAAGGCACCGGTAAGATCAATCGATGAATCACTTGCGGGCCGTGTGGCCGGGGTGCAGGTTAACTCTTCAGATGGCCAGCCCGGATCCTCAGTAAATATTGTGATCAGGGGCGCAAATTCCATTACTCAAAATAATAGTCCGCTGTATGTGGTAGATGGATTTCCCATTGAAGGCTTTAACCTGAATGTTTTTGATCCCCAGGAAGTAGAATCTATTGATGTATTAAAAGATGCTTCGGCAACTGCTATTTATGGCGCCAGGGGTGCAAATGGGGTCATTATGATTACAACAAAGAAGGGTAAAACTGGGGCGCCGGTAATCTCTTTCAGCCCCACAGTAAGTTTCGATAACAACATCAAAACAATGGATTTGATGAACACCTACGAATTTGCCAGGATGCAGCTGGAACTTGTTCCGGGGGCACAGGGTTCTGCAAGCGATCCGACTCCAATTTACACTTTACTTACCAGACCGGGTAAAACCCTCGAAGACTACAGGAATGTGCCGGCAACTGACTGGCAATCACCTTTTTTTCAAACCGGGCTCAGACAAGATTATTCACTGGCATTGCGGGGAGGATCAGATAAAACAGTTTATGCCATTTCCGGAAACCTGAACGACCAAAAAGGTACAGTAATCAATACTGCCTATAAACGGTACCAGGGCAGGATAACCTTAGATCAGACTTTAAGCAACAAAATAAAAGTGGGAATTAATGCGAATTATGCATACTTGCTACGTTCAGGAAATTCGGCTGCACAAGGAACCGGCGGGAGCGGAACGACTAATATTTTGTATAGCGTTTGGGGATATAGCCCTTTAAGTGAGCTCACGGAAGACGAAGCAATTGATGAAACGACATCAAGCGGTACCGATTACAAGTTTAATCCCATCATGAACCAAAAAAACTTAGTTCGAAACAATAAAACACATAACTTAAATGTAAGCGGGTATCTTGATTATGCCATCACAAATAACTTAAGGCTGAAAATAACAGGGGGAATTAACAATACAAGGGTAATAAGTGAAGAGTTTAACAACTCTAAAACCTATCCCGGAAGCCCAAATACCACTCCAGGACGAACCAGCGGCGTGAATGGATCTGTACTGCAATCCAATACCAATAACTGGTCTAATGAAAACACACTAACCTGGACCAAAACCATTAACCAAAACCATAACCTGAATATTTTAGCAGGATTTTCTGCCCAGGGCAATACCAGCAATGCTTTTGGTTTTGGTGCTACCTTTCTGCCGAATGAAAAATTAGGTATTTCTGGACTTAATGAGGGGATTTTAAACCCAGTTACTACAGCAATCAGTTCCCTCTGGACATTGTCTTCGTTTTATGGCAGGGCCAAATATAACTTCAAATCCAAATACTATTTAGAAGTCTCGTACCGCGCAGACGGTTCTTCTAAATTTGCAGAAGGCAATAAATGGAGTTACTTTCCTTCATTAGGAGGTTCATGGCGTTTTATTAAAGAAGATTTTCTGAAAAACAATAAGATATTATCAGATGGAAAACTCCGCCTCAGCTATGGAAAAACCGGAAATAACCGGGTGAACGATTTTGCCTATTTATCTTCCAATGATGTAGTGCCCGGCAACTCTTATCCCTGGAACAATAGTTATGTGACCAGCATTATCCCTACCTCGCTTGGTAACCCCAAAGTAAAATGGGAAACCACTGACCAATATGATGCAGGTGTTGATCTCGGCTTCCTGAAAAACAGGATTTCAATGACTATTGATGTTTACAAGAAGAATACCAAAGATCTTTTGCTCAGGGCCACCCTGCCTACTTCATCGGGCTACACCACAGCGTTTAAAAATGTAGGCGCAGTAGCCAACCGCGGGCTCGAAATTACTTTAAGCACGATCAATATCAACCGCAAAGATTTTCAATGGAACAGCAGTTTTAACATTTCCTTTAACAGAAATAAAGTGCTGGCCCTTGCAGAAGATCAGCAAACCTTACTTTCTACCACTAACTGGGATAATGCCTATACAAATATTCCTTCCTACATAGCAAAAATTGCTGAACCTTTAGGTTTAATGTATGGGTTTATATGGGAAGGAGTATACCAATACAGTGATTTCAACCGAAGCTCAACTGGTGAATATTTGTTAAAGGACAATGTACCTGCCAATGGCAGCGCCCGCCAGAATATCCAGCCTGGTGATATCAAATACAAAGATATTAACGGCGATGGTAATGTAAATGCATCAGACTATGCTGTAATCGGAAATAGTTTGCCCTTGCATACGGGTGGATTTACCAATAATTTCACTTATAAGCAGTTTGACCTGAATATTTTCTTTCAATGGTCATATGGTAATGACATCCAAAATATGAATCGTCATGTTTTTGAAGGCAATGCACTGGGAAAAAGGTTCCTGCAGCAATATGAAAGCTATACAGACCGTTGGTCGCCAGATAACCAGGCTTCCTCCAACTACCGTACAGGTGGATTCTCTGTGGCAGGTTATTCCTCAAGAACAATAGAAGATGGCTCATTTCTTCGCCTGAAAACAGTCTCATTGGGTTACAATATTCCAAAGACCCTATTGGATAAACTGAAGATCAAAACTGCACGTATATTCCTGTCGGGACAAAACCTGTACACCTGGACAAAATACACAGGATTAGATCCGGAGGTGAGTACCTACAATTCTGTACTTACAGGCGGGTTTGATTATAGCGCCTACCCGAGAGCAAGAACTGTAGCTTTTGGAGCCAATGTTACTTTTTAATCTATAGGGCATTAAGAGAAGGAAATTCACAGCAATTCAACTGACATGAAAAAGATATTATATTTATTATTGCTCATCACTACAGGCTTATTCTCCTGTAAAAAGTTTCTGGCCACAGTGCCTACTGATAATTTACTGCCTGAAGAATATTATGATTCGGAAGCTAAACTGTTAAATGCGCTGGCAGGGGTGTATTATCCTTTGGAAACAGCCTCCATGTACGGTAATTTTTTAAACAGCGACTACAATGTGTCAGACGAGGCATTCTATCAGCGAAGTGCCCAAACCACAGGTGTTCCGGCTTACAATTTCGATTATGCCGATGCCAGTGTTGGCGGGTTGTGGCAGCAATGCTATATCGGTATCGAAAGGGCCAATATGCTTATAGCAAACATCAACAAAGCAAATATTACTGAGGCTAAACGTTCACCGATCTTAGGAGAGGCACTCTTTCTCCGGGGTTACTATTATTTCCTTTTAGCAAGTAATTTTGGCGATGTTCCCCTTAAAACTGAACCGACAAAATCACCTTCAGCCGAAGATGTTCAGCTTCCCCGTACACCTTTAAAGCAGGTTTATGCGCAAATTCTTGCTGATATGACCAGAGCAGAGGGTTTAACCTCAAGAATTACTGATCTGGGCTTTAGTGGCCGTGTAAGTAAAACTACAGTAGAAGGCATACTGGCCAGGGTTTGTTTAACAATGGCCGGGGCACCACTTAAAGACGAAGCTAAATACGCCGATGCCAGGGCATGGGCTTTAAAAGTAAAAGAATCAGGTGAACATCGTTTAAATCCGAGCTATAAGCAACTTTTTGTAAACATGCATCAGGATTTATACGACATCAAAGACAGCATGTGGGAGGTTGAATTTAAGGGCAATGGCGCTGACGGATTGGGATCTAATGGAAGAGTTGGTAGCTTAGGTGGAATCCAAATGCAGGTAGCCACGGGAATAGGTCTTAAAATTGGATATAGCTATGGCTTCTTACATACCACGGCAAAACTCTTCAATCTTTTTCAACCCGGAGATTTGAGAAGGGACTGGAATCTGGCGCCTTTCAATTATATTGCTACCTATCCTGATCGGTTTTACTACAATTATTACACTGCAGCACAAATTTATAACCGCGATGCCGCTAAGTTTAGGAGGGAAGCCTATGTGCTGGACAACAAGAATCAAAATACTACACCCATCAATTATCCTTTACTCAGGTATTCGGACGTATTGCTAATGCTGGCCGAAGCAGAAAATCACCTTAACGGACCTACTGCGATTGCTTATGATGCAATTAATCAGGTGCGCAGAAGGGGTTTTGGTTTAGATCCGGCTACAACAGGAGCCTCTGTGAGTGTTGTTAATGGTGTTACACTGGCTACGGCCGGCAATACAGGCTATTTATTAACCATCAACAATATTCCTGTAACCCTATCCGGTGGGGGAGGTTCAGGTGCAACAGCTGAGGCAACAGTATCTACCAGTACAGGAAAGGTTATTGCCATTTCCATTACCAATCCAGGCAAGGGATATACCTCGGCACCCACGGTAACCATCGGAACTGCCTGGGTATCTAATACTGATTATGCTCTTAATAGCCAGGTGTTTAGTGGGAATAATGTATATACGGTTACTACCGCCGGGCGATCTACCACAACCGCTCCGGTTCAAACCTCAGGGGCTTCGTCAGCCGCTGTAACGGGCGCTGTATTTACCTATGCAGGCCTTCGTGCAACTGCCACAGCTACTATTGCTACCGCTGTAGTTGATTTAAGTGGGTTAAGTCAGGCCAGTTTTCAACAAGCTATTGAAGATGAACGTTCCAGAGAATTATGCTTTGAAGCATTGAGGAGACCCGATCTGATCAGGTGGGGAAAATGGGTAGAAACGATGAATACTATTGGCGCTGATATCAGGGCTAACGCAGGGGCAACTTTCTCATATGGTGGTCTTGCAGGTTCTAATGTGCTTCCTAAACATGTATTGTTTCCGATTCCTGCTGCAGAAATTACTGTAAATAAACAGGCAACACAAAATCCAGGGTGGTAATTATCAAATAGAAAGAAATATGAAATTTTTAAATATGATGGCTCTTGCCAGTCTGTTTTTGCTAACAGCCTGCGACAAAAAAATTGAGCAAAGAGATGTTGTTTTTGAGGTATTTAGTGCCAAAACAAACGGACAGCCCAGTACAGCTTTTAAAACAACAGATACCATTATTTATCAGCTTAGCGGAAATGCTGACGTGGTAACCTTTTATTCAGGTGCCATCGGACAGCGCTATGCGTTCAGAAACAGAACAACTGCGATGGGCATTCCTCAGCTGCAGTTTAATTCCTTAAGAGCTAATGGAGCACAAGCCAGTTCAATTCAGTTGCTCATCTCTACTGATTTTAAAGGCGTAGTTGCCAAATCTCAAACTTTAACCGGGGTAATTACCAGAGATACAGCCGCTACCAATGCCAATATTGCTGCTGCAAATTGGACAGATATCTCTTCCCGCGCAACCTGGTCAACAGGAAGTACTACTGCTACTCCTTCTGGTATTATTGATCTGTCGGATTTTGCCAAACAGGAGAAGCCAGTATTTATAGCTTTTAAATATAAAGCTGTTGCTGGGAGCATTCAGAATAAATGGACAATCAGCGGTTTTTCTTTGAGTAACCTACTGGAAGACAATACCGTTTACACACAGGCTAATTTCGCTGCCTCAAACCAATCTATCAGTAACTATGGGGTTAATACACCCGGTTTGGGCTGGTTAACCACATTAGATGAATCTCTGAACGCCAATAAGTATGCCTGGGTGTATACATCAGGGGTGGGCACTGCGGGTTCGCTGGTTATTACCGGCGCCACCACTGCAGCTACAGCTACCGCTCCGGCAGAAGCTTGTGCAATAATAGGCCCTGTTAATTTGCGAAAAGTAAGCCCCGATGCCGGAGTAGGTATTAAAGAAATCACCGCTAAGATGCAAAGGTATACAGCCTCAGCAGTTTATCCGCCAGGCAGTTATTCGCCAACTTTTGTGGCTTCGAACAATACTGTAGATGGAACCCGGGAGGTTGTGAAATCCCTGCCCATAACCATTACGGCGCCCTAATGACTGGAAGTTGCCTGAACCTGTTTGCCGATCTTAGAAAATTGTTAGCCTAATTCTTTTCCTAAAACAACGTCGTATTTGGCTCTTTAAAATGAACATTTAATCTTTCTGACACTTATCAACATCATATATCAATGAAAACTACGCTGTTTAATCCTAAAAAATCAGTTTTTTTTAGTCTGATTGGACTTACTGCGCTGATTACAACCACGGCATTTTTATGTCGGTCCGCAAAAGAAGAACTGATTGCGAAAGACTTTACCCGTGCTGAAAAACAGTATAAATTAATGCTTAAAACTTCCACTGACCTTAATCAGTTTCCACGTACCACCAAAAAAGATGGTAGCATAAAGGGAACCGATGTTTGGGATTGGACCGGAGGCTTTTTTCCGGGAGGATTGTGGTACATTTATGAGTATACCCAAAAACCTGAATGGAAAGCCGCAGCTACCAAATGGACTGAAGCACTGGCACAAGGACAATTCTTAACTCAGCATCATGATGTAGGATTTGTAATGTACTGCTCTTACGGAAATGCAATGCGCCTGGAGAAAGATCCCGGGAAACTGGCCAAATACCGTAAGATTTTAATTCAATCAGCTGAATCTGCGCTAACCCGCTTCGACCCAAAAGTTGGACTCATCAAATCCTGGCAGGCAAAAAAATCATGGGACAATAAAACCACCTGGCAATATCCGGTCATTATTGATAACATGATGAATCTGGAAATGCTGTGCTATGTTTCTAAAATTACCGGCAATCCAAAGTATAGGGATGTAGCGGTAAGTCATGCACTTAATACCATAAAGAATCACTTTCGGGCAGATTACAGCACCTATCATGTAGTAGATTACGCTCCAGGTGGGGTTGCGCTGCACCAACAAACCAATCAGGGTTATTCAGATAATTCAACCTGGTCCCGAGGGCAGGGATGGGCTATATATGGATTCACCATGATGTACAGGGAAACGAAAGACAAACGTTTTCTAGATGCAGCAGAAAAAGCAGCAGATTTTTACCTCAACCATCCTAATCTGCCAGCAGACAAAATTCCGTATTGGGATTTTAATGTTGGCCAAAACAGCTATAAGCCCGATTGGGATTACAATTCCCGTAAGCTTTCCTACGTTCCGCGTGACGCCTCTGCCGGCGCGTTGGTGAGTTCGGCATTATTGGAACTGAGTACATTTTCCCTTCAGGGCAAAAGATATTTCCAGTCTGCAGAGCAAATGCTTGAATCATTATCAGGAGATGGCTATTTAGCCCAAACAGGTACTAATTCTGGATTTATCTTAAAACACAGTGTAGGTAGCTTTCCACACAATTCAGAAATTGATGTTCCATTGATTTATGCAGATTACTACTTTTTAGAGGCGTTGTTGCGCTATCAAAAACTGAAAGGATAAGTTCCAACTATGTAGATCTTAAAATAAAGCATATGACTTTGGTATCGGAAAATATACTTATTGAAGCTGATTTTCTAGTGGATAGGGCTTTTGATTTTGAAAGGAAGGAATTTGTAGCCTTAGCAGCATTGGCCAGAAAGGGCTTGATTAAGGTGTATATAACTAATACTGCCAATGCAGAAATCATAAACCGGATTGCCGAGAAGTCGAAACTGGCGCTGAGTAATCTTAATTTAAGTGAATCAGGGCTGCTCATGCATATCCCTAAGTTTCGTCATTTGGTTAGCGCTTTTGATAAAACAGCGGTTACACAGCATTTTATGAAGGCATTTGATCGGTTTAAAACAGAATGCCTGGTAACGCTTATTTCTGAAGAGCAGGCTAGCAGTTTGATTTTTCCGGTAACAGCACCAGGTACAGCAGATCTTGCCCAATTAATGGACCAGATCATCCGGCAGGAAGAATGTTTTCAGAAACAGCTGATTTTAGCCGATCTGTTTATTGCAGATAAAAATGCAGATATTGAGCAGTTTGTTTGTCACCAATTATATAACAGCGGATATTTAATCCACTCAACTGAACTTGAGGTAGAGATAGTAGATGTACATATTCTGGCGGCTACGATGCGAAGTAAAAAAATCTTGCTGCTCGGGCAAGATCGCTTTATCTATCGCATAGAATTTGCTGTAAATGCACTTTTTGGCTTCATGCCCCTCCATTGTAGCCAAACAGATGCTGGTAAATCAGAAGTAGTATACCAAAGCCACGACCTCCATAAAGCCATTTTTATAGAAATACAGGGTAAAGACTTGCCTGCTCAGCATTTTAAAATATCTGCAGATATACCCGATGAAATTGAAGTGGTTTTTGAGGAAGGAGAGTATATCGATTGGTCTGTTAAAAGAAAACCATGAGCTGATTTTAAGCACTACTTTTTGCCAGATCATCTCCATGGCCTTCCAACCTTGGGCTGGGAGAAATACTAAAATTAAATATAAGTTTTACGTAAGGCTCATTTGCATCATCGCGTGTCTTTTTTAAGAGCAATAAAAACCATTATAGTATTCAGATTGGGTTTGGTTAAAACTGAAACCCGGCAACCAGATGAACCGGTACCGGGCTTCAGTAAAGCTGTCTTTAGTAATTTCCCGATTGATTAATCCCGGCTTTAAGGCTTAGTATCCCATAATCATTGTTATAAACTCCGCCATTTGCCGCATTAAAATTAGCGACGTTGATGTTGTTGCCCGCAAAACTGATTGTTCCATTGGGTACGATGTTTCCCTCTATTCTAAAGGAATATTCGGTACCGGTTGTATTATCCCTGTAATAACCAATGCCATGATAAATATCGTTCACATTGGTATCAATGTTAATGTTATTGTTTAAAACAGTAACGTTGTTTAGGTAAGGATACGCAGGGGTGTTGCTGTACTCGTAAAGCAATATCCCTGAATTGTTAAAGGTATTTCCGGATATAGTTACATTTTGTCCGTTTCTCGCTTTTACAGCTCCACCGCTACCATTTGCAGGCCATCCCGAAATGGTATTCCCGCTAATGGTTAATCCATTAAAGCTATGCGCATAGATGCCATGATCGGTTTGATCTAAATCGGCATTTAATGTAGTATTTCTGTTAATAATGTTGCTGTTAATTAAGCTGTTACTTTCACTGTTGTCGTTTATTGCGGTTACAAAATATCCGGTAGTACCCCCATTACCAAAACTGCAATTTAAGATCCTGCTGTTCGTGGTACTTTTTAACCATATCCCCCTTCCGCTGTTGTTTACCCTTCTGGCAAACGTACAGGTATTCACCAGGGTCGAATCTGTATCCGTGAATTGAAGGTAGGCATCTGAATAATAGGTTTCATTGGTGCCAGCCTTTCTTGTGCCGTAATCAAAAATGCAATATTTAAAAGTAACCTTAGCGGCATTGGCAATCACAAACCTATAGTTCCAAAAAGTGATGCCTGAAAAGACGCAGTTGCTCAGTTCTGTATTGTAGCTGGCAGAGAGCAAATCTGTAGTGGTTGCTGTAGCATTGAAAACAGGGTTCACGCTGTTTTTTTTCGCCAGAACAATACCAGCTTTCATTACTATTTTTCCGGTTATAGTATAGGTGCCTGCTTCTACCCACACCGTATCTCCAGCCGTAGCTGCCGCAATTACCTGATTAATTTGCGCAAGGCTCATGCCCGTTTCGATTGTCAAATTACTAACACTGCTCACTTGTGCCTCCATTTTTAATGCTGATTTCGCATCAAAAGTGCTGCTTTCTTTTTTACAGGAAAGAATAGATAAACTTAATGCCGAAATTAAAAATAACATTGTTTTTTTCATTGGATTAAAATTTAGTGGTTTATAAATGATTAATTGGTTAGCTGTTTATTGATGAAGACGGTAATTCTGTTTGCTCAATGATTACCCTAATTTCAACAGAAATAGATTTGGTGGCGGGGCATCCATTGGTTTTATTGGGGTAGAAAATCAATTTCTGCAAAAATCTTATCTGTTTTCCGGCGCACAAAAGGAATGGTCTGAGAAAGCTCTCCGGGATTCATGGGGTGAGTGCTAAATAATTTTAACTTTGGATATGAGCACAGATTTTGAATATAATTTCACTAGCGCCACTGGAAAGAAATCAATATTTGTCGAAAGCATTGGTATGTTCGGTAATTTCTCTGGTTCAGATAAAGAAATTATTATACTCCCTGATGGCAGAATAGATCTGTTTTTTGTGCAGGCGGAGCAAGGTAGTTTTGAGGTGATACTGATGGGGCTAGAAAGCGGGCCCAAGCACAGGGTCATCACGGCAGGAATGTATGCTTATGCGGTAAGCTTTACCCCACTTGGTTTAGAATATATATTGCAGTTAAGCATTGCAGATATGCTGAACTCAGCGCGAAACCTTCCTCATAATTTTTGGGACATGAAGGCTGAGAACTTCCAAAATATTGAAATCTTTCAAGGCTATGTGAACCAGAAGCTGAATGAACTTATCCCTGAAAAAATCGATCAGAGAAAACAAAAGTTATTTGAGTTGATCTATAGCAGTAAAGG
Source organism: Pedobacter sp. (assembly GCF_965279535.1). NCBI lineage: Bacteria > Pseudomonadati > Bacteroidota > Sphingobacteriia > Sphingobacteriales > Sphingobacteriaceae > Pedobacter > Pedobacter sp. Next base: position 1,990,607 of record NZ_OZ257244.1, on the reverse strand, counting down.
AGAAATGGGGGTGGCGGAACTCTCCAATAAGGTGGGATGGAGCAGCAGACAGATCAACAGATATTTTAATGCACTACTTGGCGTTCCGCTGAAAACCTATTGTGAGATACTACGCTTCCGATCTTCACTGGAACATGTTGCCTTAGGCAAGCTTTTTCCCGAGCTTGATTTTACCGATCAAAGCCATTTTATCAAGAAAATTAAGAAATATGCAGGTGCGCTACCGAAAGAGTTATCCAGGAATCAAAACGACCGATTTGTACTATTATCGGTGCTTAAGGGGGGCTAATTTTGAATCATTAAATTAATGATATGAAATTAGAAAATAAAAACATTGCTATCATTGGAGCAGGGCCAGGCGGACTCACTTTAGCCAGGTTGCTGCAATTGCAAGGCAGAAATGTAAAAGTATACGAACGGGATGCAGGTCCACAGGCACGTGTGCAGGGCTCACCGCTCGATCTGCATGACGATTCAGGTTTGGCTGCACTCAGGAAAGCCGGGTTGATAGAGGCCTTCAGGCTAAATTTTATGCCTGGTGCAGACAAGAAACAAATCATGAATGAAAAAGCTGAAGCGCTCTTTAGCGACCACGAGTTTAAACTGGAAGAGAATTTTGGCGATGAGCATTTTCGCCCTGAGATAGACCGGGGGGTACTTAGAAAAATCTTGCTCGACTCATTGGAGCCAGAGACAATTTGCTGGAATAAGAAGTTTGTAAGCATGGAGCCAAGGCTCGACGGTTGGCAGCTGACTTTCGATGATGGCGGGAAGGAAACAGCAGATCTGGTAATAGCGGCAGATGGTGCTAATTCCCGCATACGCCCTTACCTCACCGATATCAAGCCTTTTTACTCGGGCGTAATGATGCTGGAAGGGAATATTCGTGACGCAGCGCATCGTGCTCCAGCCATACACGCACTGTTGAAGGGAGGTAAGATCATGGCTTTTGGTAAAGAAGAGAACTTATTGCTTGGTCAAAAGGCAAATGACGAAATTGGGTTTTATGCCAGCTTCAAAGCGGATGAAAACTGGCTGGATCAGATCAATCTTGATTGGAGTGACCGGAACAAGCTCCTGACCTGGTTTACAGAAAAATATAGCACATGGGCCCCTGTTTGGAAACAACTCTTTGAGAGCAGCGAGCTGCCGTTAATCCCCAGGCCAATAGGTTGTATGCCACCTGAGCAATCATGGGAATCAAAAAATAATCTCACTATGCTTGGTGACGCTGCGCATGTGATGCCACCTTTTGCCGGAGAGGGGGTAAACATGGCCATGCGGGATGCTCTGGAACTAAGCGAGGCACTGGCTTCGGAAAATTTCAGTACAGTTGGAGAGGCTATTAAAGCGTACGAAAATGAGATGCGAACAAGAGCAGCTGCTGCTGCAAAGGAATCGCTCATCAACGGAGAGATGATGCACTCAAAAGATGCCCTTGAGGTTATGCTCGATTTTTTTAGTGGTCATATCCATTAGATTCTATTTGGCTTAATGCTTCGGGCTGCATTAATTAGAAGGGCTCAAACCACGATAAATTTCGGTTTTTATACCACTCACACATTAATTCATTCTCAATAGTCACCTAAACCGCAAATAGTTGTTTACTAAAAGTAAAGATGCCCGCTATCAAATATTTATTTGAATATCGGGCATCTGAATTTAAATGAGCCGGTTTTGGATATAGAAATATCTAAGCGCTCACACTTAAATGGAATTATTGGAGTGCCAGTTGATCATTTTAATCAGGCAACTTACTAACGGCCCCAGTTTACCTGGATGTTATTTTCGCTGGCATAGGCTTTGCCCTTTTCCATTAATGCGGTATATTTCTGTTCAAAAGCCGCAGCGTATTTCTGGTCTATATCTTTAATTATAGCATCTTTTGATTCCTGGCTGCCCTTTTGATCACATAGTTTGGCATAGGCGAGATACTCGTTCTTGTAAACCGGTATTGTCATTTCGTAAAGCGCTACAGATAAAGCCTTTATTTCTTTTTGCTCATCGCCGGAAGCTGAAAGTTTTTTCACTTTTTCTAACGATTGCTCCAGGTATAAAATCTTATTCTTAACTGTGGTAGTAGCCTCATCACCTTTCTTTTTGCTTGAAGGTATGTTTGGATATTCTTTGGCTTCGTCATCAATATGGCGGGCGAGATCCGGACTGGCGAAATCGTTAATCACATTGGTATTAAGGATGGTAATGTCGAAAAATTTTTCGGGTGTTTCAGCGCATGATGATAATAAAAGAATGCTCATAACTGAAAAAAGGAGGAGGGTTTTCTTTACTGAAAAGTGTAATTTGCTCATGATCTAAAAGGATTTTGCTTAAAATTTTGCATGGAGGCAACAAAGACTAAGCCATTTTTATTACTAAACGTCTGGCTTAGAAACACGTCTGAGACAAGTTATTTTGCTTGAGGTATTTAAAAATATTGCTGAGTTTATTTTGATTCGCCTTGATGAGAGGTATACTGACTTGCAAGACCTACAAAGAATGTTTTTTTATAATACCGTCTTTGGACAAATTACATTTCAGATTGGTTATAGCTGGATGCCATCCTGTTGAGATATCCGTTTTGTAGCTGCTTATCCATTTTACGAATATGCATTCGGGATTAGCGAAAAGATGGTGAAACCTGTCGCATATCAACTACCGCTTGTAATCCCATAGGTTTGTATCGAATTTTAAATGAACAAAACCCACACGCCAGGGTATGTTGGCGCATTTACCTAACATTTAAAATTAATAAAATGAAAAATTTAAAAGGAACGAAAAAGGATTTCTCTTCACTTGAAAACCAAAAACTTACCGATTTATCGTCCATTAATGGAGGAAGAGCATTGGGAGGCTACACCGACATTCAATCTAATGTTTTCGTTGGAGAGGGCTGTATTGAGTATGACCACTATTCGGGCGAAAATGGTACAGGTGAATATCTTTACAGGGAGATCCGTCGTCTGGCACCAGGAGAACCCATTCTTAATTACTAGTATCTGTGTAAATGCAATTTCGCCGATCAATTCCGGTAAAAATTCCATTTAATCACGATCATTGAAAAAGGTAGGGGCTGCCTTCTTTAATGGGGGGCACCCATATCAAAAATATTCAGCGCTTAAGAAAATAGAGATGATTTTAATTATATCCAAGAAGCAGGAGACTACCACGAATGAAGTTATAAAATGGCTTTTGGCAATGGATAAAAAATTCATCCGGGTGGATGAAGATGAAGTGTTTGAGATAAAAACAAATGAAAAACGGATCTATATACAAAGCCATAAAAACTGTTTTTACATCGATGAAATAAACAGTGTTTGGTACAGAAGAGGGGGATTAAAATTTAAGAATTTCAAATATGATAGCCCGGCTGTGAATGTCCACATGCAGGAGCACCAACATTGGTTGCAGGATTATGTGATTAAAAAAATTGAATCAAAAAAACACATCAATAAGCAAAGCAATAGCGCTGTAAATAAGTTATTGGTGTTAGAGCAGGCAAAAAAAGTTGGATTAGATGTTCCGGCGTATTATTTGGCTGAAAATACGGATGAAGTGGTTTTGGATAAAACAATTATAAAGCCGTTAACCGGAAACATAACCATAAATGATTACCAGGATTATGCGGAAAGTATTATGTACACCAACATAATAGAGCATAAAGAAAAAGATAGTTTTTTTATCACATTTTTTCAGGAAAAAATTGAGAAGGATTTCGAAATCAGGAGCTTTTATTTGAATGGGGAGTTCTTTTCAACAGCAATAATGTCTCAAAGTGATGAGCGAACCAAAACCGATTTCAGAAAGTACAATCTTCAAAAGCCTAACCGAAATGTGAGATACAATCTTCCCGTTGAAATTGAAGAGAAAACGCATCAATTAATGCTGTTACTGGATGTAAACTGTGGCTCAATAGATTTTATCAAAAGCGGAGAGAAATTTTATTTTTTAGAGGTAAACACCGTTGGCCAATTTTTAGGGGTTTCAGCCTTGTGTAATTATGCTGCAGAGAGAGCGATAGCCGAATATTTATGAGATACCAAATCGAAGAAAAAAATAAGTTGCCGCTTACATTCAAATTTGTGGATGAATACAGAGGTAAAAAAAATAATCAGAAAGGTAATGATGTACTTTATGGCACATGCAGTTGCTGTAAAACAAACTTTCTTATGCTCGTAAAACCATATAAGCCAATTAGCAGGTTGTTATGAAGTACTTTAATTTATTTAGCGATATTTTGATCACAAAAGGTCTTAACAGGATCCTCATTTCGGATTTACAGCGAAACAGCTCAGAGTTGCAGTCTCTAGAATTGTATGATATTGTTGAAGAGTTGAAATCCAATTCTATTGAGGAAGTATTTGCTTTTTATGATGAAGAATCTAAAGAAATAGTACAAGAATATCTAAACTTTTTATTGGAAAAAGAGTACGGTTTTATAACCGAAAATAATTGGGATGAAAATTTTCCGCCGCTACCCCTAACATTTAAAGAAGCCAGCACAATTTCGAATATATTTATTGAAACTGCTGATTTATTGCTATCGCCACGGCTGGTACAATCTATCGAAAATTTAGGCATAAGACATCTGGTAATCTATTCTGAAAGTGAACTTTCGTTAACATCTTTTTTGAACTTAGAGCGAACATTCAACGACTCATGTTTAGAAAGCATAGAGATTTTCTCTCTGTATCATTCGGGAGTTGATGATGAATTTATAAAAACACTTAATGAGAAATCTGCAAGAATTTACAGCTTGATATTTCATAAATGCGAGAAAGCTCCATTTGAGGTCGCTGATATTTTTAAATTTAACCTGGTTTTTACCAGTCAATATTTAAAAATCAATTCTTGTGGAAAAGTAGACTTAAAATATTTTGACACCAACATATTGAAGGTTTTAGAAGCCGTTAATCATAATTCTTGTCTCAATAAAAAAATAGGTATTGATATAAACGGAAACATCAAAAATTGTCCGGCAATGCCTCAGGTTTTCGGGAACATACATGACATTTCTCTGGAAGATGCGCTAAACGCTAAAGATTTTAAGGCTTACTGGAACATCACCAAAAATGATATCGTGGTTTGCCAGGATTGTGAGTTTAGAAATGTATGTACAGATTGCAGGGCATTCACAGAACGAACACATATAAACCACGCAGGTTTAGACATATCCAAACCATTGAAATGTGGTTACAATCCCGCTACCAATAAATGGGAAGAGTGGAGCACAAACCCACTTAAACAAAAAGCAATGCAGCATTACGGCATTCAGCAACTGGTGCATGCCCATGACGCTTAAAATCCATTTTTAAACCATCAAATGGTAAGGACTGTGGCCTTACCTGCCTGTACAACATAACCAGTACTATTTATTTAAACATTTGGAAAAAACCCTCAGGTAGGCCACTCGTTTTAAGCGGGTGTTTAGCGCAACGTGATTTCGTTAAGCGATGAACACCCGCTTTTTTGCAGTAAGTCAATTGCCGGGGTTTTTCACCAAGATATTGCTGACCGATATTGACCCGATTACAGATTGCATTTGGGTTATTTTTTTACAGCTTTGGGTGCTAGAGTTAAGAACATGCGCTTACCCTCCATTTTGGGCATCAGTTCTACCTTACCCAATTCCTGAAGGGCCTGGGCAAACTTTAAAAGTAGAATTTCACCCTGACTTTTGTAAACAATTGCCCGTCCTTTGAAATGAACGTATGCACGAACCTTTTCTCCACTTTCTAGAAAAGAAGTAGCATGCTTGAGTTTAAACTGAAAATCATGGTCATCCGTGTTTGGACCAAAACGAATATCCTTGATAACGGTTTGTTTGGCCTTTGATTTGATTTCCTTCTGTTTTTTCTTTTGCTCGTAAAGAAATTTACTGTAATCGATAATGCGGCACACAGGAGGTGTGGCATTTGGGGAAATTTCTACCAGATCAAGCCCCTGATCCTGGGCGTTTTTCAAGGCCTCAGCCAATGGGTAAATACCCTGTTCGATGTTTTCTCCAGTTAATCTCACCTCTGTTGAGGTAATAAACTGATTGATTTTGTGTTCCGCTTCCTTTTTTTTGAAGGGCAAGCGTGGGCCCCGATAAAAACCTGCTTTTTTTAATGCCAAATTGATAAAGTTTTAATGAAACAATGTGATCCAAGAGTCGGATCTGGACTATTTCTACAATATACAATTTTTGATGCTGGTTTCCAAATTATAGCCCGGATGATGACGTTATAGTGATCTATGTTTTAGTCAATAATTTTCACACTGATCTAACTATAAAGACCAGAAAACTCAGGCTGAACAGAATTTTCTGTCAAAAACCCATTCCTGTTTTACTTCAACAGGTCCAAAGTGACATATTTTTACCTCATCACTGATATTTCATTTTTTGAATCATTTTTTAATATATATTTGGTTGAATAAATTTAACCAGATATAAAATGTCTACTCCGGGCGAATTAGGTGATGATGTTGACTTATTACTCAAGTTAAAGGAAGGTGATAGGTGTGCGTTCGAAGCGTTGTATAAAAAATATTGGTCATACGTTTATAACAGTGCCTACAAGCGTGTGAAAGATGTTGCGCTTGCAGAGGACATTACTCATGATGTGTTCATCCAGCTTTGGAATGCTCCAAAGGCGACATTTATCTCCAATTTAAAGGGATATCTGTTTATTTCTGCCCGTAATAGGGTGCTTCGATTATTCGAAAGACAGTCGAAATTTGTACCCATTGAGGAGGTACTCGCCGAATTGAAGGAAGGTATTTCTGAAAGCTCCGATGCCAATTTACTCTATCAGGAACTTTCGCAGACTTATGCGGCACTCATATTGGATTTAACACAGCAACAACAAATTATTTATGATTTAAAGTACACGAAGGATTTATCTGCAGATGAAATTGCTCTGATGTTAAAACTCTCTCCAAAGACCGTTCGAAATCAGATCGGAAAGATAAATTATAAGTTGCGTGCCAGCCTTCTTGGTCTGCAATGCATACTTTGGTTTCTTTTTGGATGATTTTTTTGAATTGATAATCAGTGTTTTATAAAATATTTCGCCTGATTTTTATTTTTAAACGGGCATAATCCATTTTCAGGTCTCTTTATTATATAGCCAAATATAATATGAAACTGGATAAGGCCAACTTTGACCAGATATTGCGTAAATATCTCGCTGGTCAGGCAACACAAAGGGAAATTGATTTTCTGCATGCTTACTATAATGCCTTTGAGCAATCGCCTGATTTTACCGATCAGTTATCCAGTTTGGAGAGAAACACACTCGAAAACCAGATCAATGGCCGAATAGCAGCAACGCTTGATACTCCCCTGCCAGTAAAAAAAGTAAACTTCGGATTCTTTAAATATGCAGCTGCAATTTTAGTGGTGGCAACACTATTTACAGCTTACTTCTTCTACACTGAAGGCCAGAACAATCGGCCAACAAAACCCGGAATAGTTAAAACCAGTGTTGTAAATAACAACGATGTCGTTTTGAAACTTTCCAATGGAAAGGAAGTAAAACTCACCAACGATGTACTCAGCAATGCAATAAAGGAAAATGGTGCCACTGTTTTTAGTAACGAACAGGGCGAACTTCAGTATAAAACTGCTGAGGGACAGCCATCGAATGAAAATACCTATAACGAAATTACGATTCCTTACGGCAAGCAATTTAAAATCACTTTAGCAGATGGAACAAATGTTTGGCTAAATGCTGCATCATCCTTAAAATTCCCCGTTGCCTTTAAAGCAAGTGAAAGAACGGTTTATGTAACCGGAGAGGCTTATTTTCAGGTCAGTAAAGATGCATCACGACCGTTCACAGTCCATACCAAACAAAGCCAGATTGTAGTTACGGGAACCGAGTTTAATGTGGCCTCGTATCCGGATAATAATGCGGTGACAACCACCTTGGTTGAAGGAAGTGTGAGGGTAGGGTTCGAAAATCAACAGCTGAAGCTGGCTCCGGGCGAAGTATCAATCAGTAATCTTGCAGGCCAGCCGATCATCAAATCCGAAGCTGAGGTCGAAAATACCATTTCCTGGAAATCTGGATATTTCGTTTTCGATCAACCATTAAAGGAAGTGATGAATATTCTTTCCAGGTATTACGGAGTTCAGATTATACTGGATAAAAAGCTTGGCAATTCGTCCGTAGCCGGAAAATTTTCAAACAAGCGAAGCATCGAACAAATTCTAACCTATATCGGCCAGCTCAAAGGTTTCAGCTTCGGTACCAATGGCAAAACAATCGAAATAAGAAAAATCAATTAATAAAGCTCAATTGTAGGGGTCATGTCTTTTTGTGCATGTGTGATAAAACGATTTATGTAGCTAAAGAGTAAACTAACCAAACCAAATAAATATGCATCAATATTCAGATTATCTCAATCCTGATTAGGGGGTAAAAGACTTTTAAGGGAAGCTCCTTGAAGTATCTTATTTAAAGTAGAATTAACCAAATATTTGCCTAAATCCTTCCATTAAATATGTTTATTAACTATTTACTTAATCACTGCCAGAAGTTACTGGCTAAGTTCACACCAGTGATCCTTACAAAATTTATGGTTATTGTAATGATTTTCACTTTTGTAGAAGCAAGTGCAAAGGCAACTTATGCACAAAGTGTCACGCTTAACCTGAACAAGGCTAGCATGACCGAAATTTTCCAGTCGCTGATGAAGCAAACTGGCTATGAGTTTTTATATGAGCCGGATGAACTTTCTGCTTATAAGAATCAAAGTTTTAATATCAAAAACAAGCCGTTAAAAGAAGTGCTTAACCTGGTATTAAGAGACAAGGCGCTGAGCTACAATATTCAGGATAATGTTGTATTGATAGAGAAAATCAAAAAAGAACAGCAAAAAGTTATCCCTGTGAAAGGGAGGGTGGTAGATGAAACCAATCAGCCGGTTCCCGGTGTGAGTATCCGTTTAAAAGGTGGCGCAGCAATCGGGCAAACCGATAATAACGGAGAGTTTAGTCTCCAGGTTCCAAACGACCAGGTCATTTTGCAGTTTTCGGCCATTGGTTTTGAAACACAGGAAAAACCTGTTGGTGACGGAAACATGAGAATTGTACTCCAGGCTAGTGTTAACAAAATGGAAGAAGTAATCGTAGTGGGTTATGGCACCACCACCAGAAAGAGAATTGCCGGAGCGGTAGACCAGGTGAAGTCTTCTCAGCTAACAAATCGTCCAACTGCCAACCTCACTCAGGCCTTGCAGGGAGCCGCCCCGAGTTTGAGTATTCAGCAACGGAGCATGGATCCCAATGGCAATACCATGAACCTGAATATCAGGGGAGTGAGCACCATGAACAGCAACTCACCGCTCATTGTTATTGATGGACTCATCAGTGATGGAAGCAGCCTGAACAAACTTAATCCTGCAGATGTGGAAAGTGTATCTATTTTGAAGGATGCGGGTTCTTCTGCAATTTATGGTTCCAGGTCTGCAAACGGTGTACTGTTAATTACCACCAAAAAGGGAGCAAAAAATCAGGCACCAACAATCAGATTAGACGGACAAATCGGTACACAGGATCCCAAAATCCTATTCAAACCAGTAACGGGATATCAAAATGCCACCTTAAAAAACTTATCACTAACCAATGTTGGCCTGCCGCCTCAGTTCAGTCCGACACAGATTATGGACTTGTACGAACATGAATCTGAAGAGGATTGGTATTTCAACCAGATTCTGCAATCGGCTACCCAGCAGAACTATAATGTAAATATATCTGGTGGAAGCGACAAAACGACTTATTTGTTTTCCGGAGGATTTTACGATCAGGGGAGTAATTTTGTGGGCGATTATGGCATCAAGCGTTACAACTTGCGTTCCAATATCACTGCAGAATACAAACGTTTTAAGTTTACTTCCATCCTTACCTACACCCGCAATAATTCCAATGCCAGTACGGCCTCAAATGCCATCATCAACTCATCAAGGATTCCAACTTATTACTACTATAAAATGGTGTCTCCAGGTGGAAAATATCTGGTAAACGATGTACTGACAGATCAAAATCCATTGGCTGAGCTGCGAGATGGTGGTTCCATAAAATCGGATAACAACTACTTCAATGTGAACCTCGGTTTAGAAGCAAAGATAATCGATGGGCTGAAGTTACGCGGAGTATTTGGGGCGGATATTTTTTCTGATCACCGTTTTACCCGGAGAAAGCAAATTCCGCTTTTTTCCAGCGAAACTTCCACAGTTCCTTTAGTTTATGTAAATTCTACCCGCAATACCGAAGACTATAATCAGCAGGTTTCCTTGCTCAACTTCCAGCTCTTGCTGGATTATGAAAAGTCTTTTGGCAGACATAGAATTACAGGTTTGTTCGGCGCCACAAACGAATCGTATACACGCCGGGCCAATGAAATCAAGTTTAAGTTTACAGATCCAATCCTTGGTACCCCAACTACAGGGACCGAAATAGACGAAACGGGCAGCTACGGATCGCTGGGCGGAACCACTGAAACCAGTATCAATTCATTGCTTGGGCGCGCAGGATATTCTTTTGCCGACCGCTATACGGCTGAGTTTAACTTCAGGTATGATGGTTCCTCAAAATTTGCCAGGGGATTCAGATGGGGATTCTTTCCCTCAGGATCTTTAGGCTGGTCGCTTTCGGAAGAGCGTTTTATGCAGAAGTATAAAGAGAAGGTCGGTGACTTTAAAATCAGGGGCTCATATGGTTTGTTGGGTAACCAGGATATTGACTCTTATCAGTTCCTTACTTCTTATACACCTTATACCAACGCCTATGGGTTTAATAACACAGGCGTTTCCGGTGCGGGCTTTACCTTTGGAAACTCAAACCTGCAGTGGGAGGTTACCCATACACTGAATATTGGTTTAGATGCCAACTTTTTTAATAAGGCTTTATCAGTATCATTCGATTACTTTAATAAAACCACTAAAGAAATTTTAATTACACCGGAAATTCCTTCAGTATTTGGAACAACGCTGAGTAAAACCAATGCGGGGCAGATGAAAAACCAGGGCTGGGAACTTACCCTTGGTTACCGGTTGAAAACAGGAGATTTCTATCATGACTTTAGCGGGAATGTTGGTGATTCCCGTAACAAAGTGATCAGGTTTGTAGGCGATGAGCAAATTTCTACAGCAGACAATATTAGCAAAATAACTCGCGTAGGCTTGCCATTCAGCTCGTATTATGGGTACAAAATCAGTGGTTTATTCCAGGGGATGGAAGAGATCGAAACTTCTGCACTTCCTGTGGGGATGAGTGCTTCTGACTTGAAACCGGGGGATGTAAAATATACTGACAGAAACGGGGATGGGGTGATTGATTCAAAAGACCGGTTTGTACTGGGAAATGCTTTTCCGCGCTATACGTTCGGATTTAACTATAACCTAACTTATAAAGGTTTCGATTTTGGAATGTTATGGCAGGGTGTTGGTAAAAGGGATATGATGGTTCGCGGAGAGCTTATTGAGCCCTTCCACGAAAATTATTCTTATGTTATTTATCAACACCAGCTCAATTACTGGACACCAACCAACACTGAAGCTACCCAGCCAAGACTATCGCCTCCAGGCGCGGCATCTACGAAGAACAATTACCAAATGGGTTCCGATCTTTACCTCTTCGAGGGAAGTTACATCCGCCTGAAAAATATTCAGTTAGGCTACACCATTCCCTCAAAGCTCTCACAAAAAGTGGGTATCCAAAAATTCAGGGTTTTTGCAAATGCTCAGAATCTGCTCACTTTCAGCGCCAATTCATGGATCGACCCGGAATCGTCAGAGTTTGATTCCAACATGTCTGGCTCTGCAAACAGTGCCAGGAATTATCCAACGCTAAGATATTTTGGATTAGGATTTAACATAGAACTCTAAATGCGAAAGAATATGAACAACAGAAAAAAAATCACAGCATATAGTTTCTTAGGTATTTTATGCTTACTGGTAATAAACGGGTGCAATAAATTAGATACGGTACCTACCAATAAATTTACAGATGCTAACTTCTGGCAATCTGTCGAAAATTCAGAGCAAATGGTCAATATGGCCTATAATCAAATGTTTTCAGCAGACAAGATGTGGAATGATGAAGCCTTGAGCGACAATATTTTCGAGGGCAGAAGCAACACCGCGCAGCGGTCGATCAGAAATGGTACGGCAGATCCAAGTCTCGATCTTTTTAGCGGGGAATGGCAGTGGGGGTACCAGGGCATTAAAAGCTGCCATGTGTATTTGGCTAACATCGATAATGTTCCCGGAATGGACCCTGCTTTAAAAAACAGAAGAAAAGCAGAAATCCGATTCATCAGGGCTTCAATCTATTTCAGGCTCACCAACTTTTACGGTGCGGTGCCCTTTTTTACGCAGGACATTAGCCTTGATGAAGCAAATCAAATGACAAGGACGCCAAGGGCCACCATCATGAATTTTATTCATCAGGAACTGGATGAAATTATTCCGGTGCTTCCAAAACGGGAAAGTTTATCTGCCGCAGAAAACGGCCGGATCACCAAAGGTGCAGCATGCGCATTTCAGGCCAGGGCCTATTTGTACGAAAGCAACTGGGCCAAAACCGCTGAGTACTGTCAGAAACTGATCAGCAATTCAGCTGAGTTTGGAAGCTATTCTCTTTTTCCTAGCTACGCAGGCATTTTTACTGCTGCAAATGAATATAACAGCGAGGTTATTTTAGATTATGGTTATGTACCATCTTTAAAAATGTGGTCCAAATTTTACGATGCTGCGCCGCTTTCAGCAGGGGCCAGGCTTAACGCTTACGCACCTTTGCAAGGACTGGTCAATAATTACATTACTTTAAATGGGACGAGTATTGATAAGGATCCAAGCTATAATTCTGCGAACCCTTATGTTAACCGCGATCCAAGAATGGCCGCTTCTATCGTTTTTCATGGTGGTAAATGGATCAATTTCAATGGCACTGAATCTACCATCTACATCAGGCCAGGTACGGGTAACAACGGCACAGAACGCATGGACAACTACGTAAGCGCGAGCTCAAACTCTACCTCGACGGGTTATTACATCAAAAAATATTATGATCAAACTGCTACCGCAACTTTCGATGCCGGACTTAACATCATCATGTATCGCTACGCTGACATTTTATTAATGTATGCAGAAGCCAAATTTGAGCAGGGCCAGATGGATGAAACCGTTTGGAACCAGACGATAAGAAGCATCCGTACAAGGGCTGGGTTTACAGCTGCCACAGCGTTAAATTTTCCTTCCACCTTATCTCAAACAGATATGAGAAGGCTGATTCGGGATGAGCGCCGTTCTGAACTGGCTTTAGAAGGACTGCGTTATTTTGATGTCATCCGCTGGAAAGCTGGTAGTCAATATCTTAACGGTTATGTTTATGGCGCCAGATTTATTAACAATAACACCGAAGACATCCGGTTGGATAACCGGAGATTTGATGAGTCAAGAGATTATTTATGGTCTGTTCCACGCTCTCAGATGGATCTGAACAGCAATTTACAACCAAACAACCCTGGCTATGCAAACTAATTTTAAGGAATTCAAAAAAATTAATATGAAAACACAACTCAATATTCTGCTTTTCTTTTTTGTGGTAACCCTGTTCGCCGCCTGTAAATCTGATGATATGATTTACAAAGATGCGAATGTTAGTCCGGTAAATGCTTTGTACGAGCCGGTGAACAATAAAACCATTAAGCTTCTTTCTTCAGCATCAGCATCCTTGTATTTCAACTGGGAAGCGGTAAGGGTAGAGGATAGTGGTGCTGCACTTTATGAAGTAATTTTTGATAAAGTGGGCGGCGATTTCAGTAAACCTATCTTTCGCACAACCTCCGACAATAACGGTTACGCTAATGGAGCAACTATTACCCATAAAGTGTTGAACAAAATCGCCTCTTTAGCCGGCATAGAACCCGGTGCCACCGGAAATTTAATATGGACGGTAGCATCATCAAGGGGAATAAAAAGCGTAATGTCGGCCGAGAAAAGAACCATCAGCATTACAAGTCTGAACGGATTTGTTGATATTCCGGATGAAGTTTTCATCACTGGTGAAGGGTCAGAAGGAGGAGCAACGCTTTCAGCTGCCCTGCCATTTAAGCTCACTGCTGCCGGAGAGTTTGAGATTTACACCAAACTTGAGGCCGGAAAATCTTATTATTTTGTAGATAGAAAAGCAGGTACCCCACGTATTTTCTATACAAGTGATAACGCCACATTAAAGGAGGCAACACAAACTGCTACCATTACACCGTCAAAAACTGCTGTTTACCGGATTAATCTTGATTTCTCGACAGCTACACTTTCCTACACCGAAATCAAAAGTGTTGGTCTTTGGTTCTCTCCAAATAATGCGATCATTCTAAACATGCCATATCAGGGTAAGGGCGTTTGGAGTGGTACCGGAGTAATTAATTTCAGAGTAGAAAGTTGGGGAAAAGACCAGCGCTACAAATTCCAGGCTGTTACCTCGGTCAATGGAAATGATGTAACCAAGCAGTTTGGGACTTTAAACGGAACCGATTCGCCTCCTAATGATGGATCAGCGCCATCGTATTATTTTGTTAAACTTCTTGCAAACGTTACCCAGTGGGATGATAAATGGAAGTTTGCTGATAAGGTAGATGGAAAATCAAATACCATTTCTTTGATATTGAAAGGCGATGCAGATTATACCCATACTGTTAAAGTTAATTAGAAATTCAGTTGCGAAAGGTGCTTAGCCTTTCGCGGCTTCAAAAAATAAGTTATGAAGATATTTTCAATATTACTGATCGGATCTTTGTTTGTATGTAGCTGTAGTAAAATAACAGATGATTACCGCTATGAGCAACCACAGGCAGTAGATTGGACCGCTGCAGCGAACAATAGCACGAATGCGTTAATCACTCAGTTCTGGAACAATGATGGCTACTTTAATTACGGTAGCAATGGCTCTGACAAGGGCTTTCAATACTGGCCGAATGCCCATGCTATGGATGTGCTAATCGATGCCTACATCAGAACAGGGAATGATACCTATAAACCATATTTCGATAAATGGTTTACCGGTGTGAAGGCAAAAAACGGTGGAACCTATCTCAATGTATTTTATGACGATATGGAATGGAATGCCTTAACCATGTTGAGGTTGTACCAGGTAACCAAGGACGAAAAATACCTCACAGCGGTAAAAACCTTGTGGACGGATATCATTGCCGGATGGAATGACACCTATGCAGGAGGTGGAGTAGCCTGGATGAAAACACAGCCATACAGTAAGAACGCATGCTCTAACGGACCAGCGAGTTTACTTGCAATCCGCCTGTTCGCCCTTACCAAGGAGGAAAACTATAAACAATGGGCCCTTAAAATTTATGAATGGCAAAAAAACACCCTGTTTGAAAGGGTAAGCGGCGCGGTTTATGACAACATCAATGGTAATACTAACGTAATCAGCCAAGTGGCGCTTACTTACAATCAAGGTACATTTATGGCTTCGGCTGTGGAAATTTATCGGGTAACGGGCGACAAAGCATACCTGAATGATGCGCAAAAAGCAGCCAATTACACTTTAACTAAATGCATCGATTCCAGTAACAACATTTTAAGAAATGAGGGTACCGGAGATAATGCATTATTCAAAGGGATTTTTATGCGCTATTTTCTCATTTTACTTCAGCAAAGTGATCTGAATGAAGCCTACAGGGTTAAATTTGAAACCTTTTTTAACAACAATGCTCAGATTGCCTGGACTAAAGGCAACTATCCTAAAACGGTGCTGTTCGGCCCGTCCTGGAATGAACCGCCATTGGGAGAAACACAACTTACAGCCCAAACCAGTGGTTGCATGATGATAGAAGCGAAAGCAGCTTTCAAAAAATAACAGGTAACTACTAAGCATTTCGATTAAAACCGAATATTACTGCGTAGGTCACCTTGTTAAAGCGCCCGGAATTTTTTCCGGGCGCTTTGCTTTTTCACTGATAGCTGAAAATTATCCTGTTTCTTAAATAATAAGGTTGTTAATAGTGTCTAATTGAGGTAATGCATGATTCCGGTTAGGCAAGGGGGATGAAGAAAATTAAGTAAGCGAAGACCTGGCAGGCCAGGAAAGGGGCGGTTTACTCATTTACAGGAGGTGCTATCTTTTAATGATGATATCCTCCATCACCAGCATATCCATCTGGGTTCTTAAAAAGCAGTCTAAGGCTTCTTCAGGAGTGTTAACGATGGGTTCGTTTTCATTAAAAGAAGTGTTTAACAGTATTGGAGTATCTGTTTTCTGATAAAAGGACTGGATAAGGGCATGATAGCGCGCATCACTTCCTGTATGTACGGTTTGGAGTCTGCCAGTGCCATCTAAATGGGTTACTGCAGGGATTTCCGAATGTTTCTCTGCCTTAATTTTAAACACCTTTTCCATAAAGGGAACATCATCAACCTGCTCAAAATAATCCGCTACATATTCAGAAAGAATAGAGGGGGCAAAAGGACGGAAAGATTCTCTCCGCTTGATCTTTGAGTTTAAAATCTCTTTTGCGTGATTGTTCCGGGGATCAGCGAGAATGGAGCGATGGCCTAATGCTCTGGGGCCGAATTCAGCTCTTCCCTGAAACCAGCCCACCACACCCTCATTGATTAAACAATTAACTATCTGATCATAAAAAGTAGTTCCGCTCAGTTTTTGGTAACTGATTTTCCTTCTGTTTAGCAATTCTTCAATGTAGGCATTGTCAAACTTGCTTCCAAAATAGCCATGGAGCATTGGGGCGGTTCTGGGTTTTTTCTCCAGCTGATTATAACACCATAGCGCTGCACCAATAGCAGTTCCGGCATCGTGCCCTGCAGGTGGAATATAGATATTCTTAAAAGGGGTATTTAATTTGATTTTTCCATTGGCAACCGAGTTTTGTGCTACTCCACCCGCTATACACACGTTGTTCAATCCGGTTTTTTGCTGAAGATGGTTTAAAATGTGGAAAAGGACTTCTTCACATACCTGTTGGACAGAGGCGGCCAAATCCTGATGATAGACTGTAATGGGTTCTTTAGTTTCCCTGGGTTTACCCAGTAATTCAATCAGTTCATTTGTAAAAAGCACATCCATGTGAGGAGACCCGTCTTCCCAACTCATTTTCACGCCTTTTTTGGGGTGATTAAAATATTGAAGATTTAATCTGAACAATCCATTGGGAAGTAATTCTACCAGAGACCTGATCTTTTCAACGTATTTGGGGCTGCCATAAGGGGCAAGGCCCATTACTTTATACTCATCTCCATAATGCGGAAAGCCCAGAAACTGGGTTAGCGCGGTATAAAAAACACCTAATGAATGTGGGTAAGAAACCGTGTCCATCACTTCAATCTGATTTCCTTTTCCTGTTGCCGTCATCGTACTGCTGAAGTCGCCAAAACCATCAATCGATAGTATAGCCGACTCTTCAAAGGGAGAAGCAAAAAAAGCACTGGCCAGATGAGCCCTGTGGTGTTCTACATTAATTATTTTGCCATTGAGTGCAGTCGGATCTATGGAAAACAACGCAGCAATTTCTTCCTGTATACTCCCTGCTTTTTTCAGATTTTTCATCCTGTCGAGGATATTTCTCCAACTTAACCTGTTTTTTAGGGCAGTAATGATTTTTCGCTTAAAATTGGCCTTTGGATCCCTGGAAATGGCAATGTAATCCACTTCTGCAATGCTGATATTCGCTTCCTTTAAACAAAATTCAATGGCCATAGCTGGGAAACCAGCCCAATGTTTAATGCGCCTGAAACGTTCTTCCTCAGAGGCAGCTATAATTTCACCGTTTTTATATATGCAGGCCGATGAATCTCCGTGGTAGGCATTAAGGCCTAAGATGTACATGGGATGGGAATTGGGTTTTAGGGATTTGTTATTCTACTTGCTGGCAAATTGCAACTGTTTGCGGGAGGATTGGCATACTATCCAAATGCTATCATCAACACTCCATGCTAAGCCTGTACTGTGGGATTTCTTTTGGTATTGCGTTTAATCCAAAAATACAGCATGATGAAGATGATGATATATACCAGCACATTGAAAATCTCATGATGGTATTCGAAATAGTTGCGCTGGCTTTGGAAGAAACCAAATAGCAGGCCTAATCCTGCAATTCTACCGATATTTAACAGATAGATCGAGATTAAACCGATAACAAGCATTTTTAAAGTTGATTTCCAGGGAGCCGGAAAGGCCAGTACAAAGGCCGCTAAAAAGCTCATTACACCAAGTCCAAGGCAGGAGTAATTGATTCTCAGGTAAGGGCCATTTACCACCAGAACATCCATGTCATTGTGGATGGCGTAGAAACCAAACAATTTAATGATCCACACTGCCGGTTTAATCAAGGCTGTTTTAAGCCCCTGGATATAGTTGAAGTGTTCTGCAATGTAAGGGTTGTAAAAACGTCCTCCTTCGCTCATTACACTGTTCATAAACAGGTTCCCCTGGCTAAATAAGATGTACAATACAAAGAGGGCGATGATAAACTGAATAGATTTTTTATTGGCTTGTTTCCGGGCTTGTTCGGGAGTGATTTCGTTCATATTAATCTGATCTTGCTTTTAAATAACTGATTTTCTTATCTATCTGTTTTCTAAACCATAAGCTGTGAAGGTAATGGAAGCGAATGCCTGTTTTACCGTCTAATATACCAAGTTTAAATAACATCCTGTAGCTAAAGTAAAGGTAAGGGCGGATGTGCAGGGGTAAATTCCACCATAATTTCTTCAGCCAGGCTCTTTTTTCGTCGGGATTTCCAAATAGGTTTGGCCTCAATGTTTGTGTTCTTAACTTTTGCATGCGTTCAAGCTCCTCTTTTGCTACTAAAGTACTGTAACGCTCGTGCTTATCTAACCAGAAATTAAGGTCGTTCTCTTTTAAATTTTCCTCAATAATATAGCCGTCTTTCCAAATAATAGTTTTGCCTGGTACAATGAAACGATGGTCCATATTTTCATTGAGATCTGAATAACCTTTTCCCGTTCTAAACATTTTGAGGAGATAAAAAGGAAAGTAACCTCCATAGCGGATCCAGCTTCCCTGAAAATAATTTTTCCGGTTAAAGTAAATGCCATCTACATTTTGATAGTCCTGATCTTTGAAATGTTGTAGATACCTGAGCAGCTCTGGCGAAACTTGCTGATCGGCATCCAGTCCAACAATCCAGGGGGTTTTGATGTCGAAATGCTTCAGGGCATGATCCCACTGCTGTGGATGATTTACAAAAGGATGGTGCTGGATCTCAGCCTGGTATTCTTTCGCTATTGCCAAGGTTTTATCTGTACTTCCGCTATCCAGGACGAATATTGGGGCATCCAGTTCCCTAATCGAATCTAACAATCGCGGAAGATGAATTTCTTCGTTAAAGGTTAAGATGATAAAGCTAAAATGGGGATTCATTTTTAGATAGGGTTGCTAGCCTTTAAGTACCTTTTGATACATCATGAGATACTGATTAATCAAGACCTGATCATTAAAATCCTGCCGGATCAAACCGGGCGCTTTTTTTCTGATTTCCTGTCGTTTGCTGATATCCTGGTACGCCAGCTCTATTTGTGCTTTTATTGCTGAGGGATCCAGTTTACAGGTATACCCCAGGTTTTTCTGTTGTACGTAATCAGATAAACCTACCTGATCAGAGATTAATACAGGCGTTCCCACGCTGAGGCTTTCCAAAACCACATTAGCAAAGTTCTCATTATAGGAGGGAAGTATTAATAAATCGTGTTGATTTAAAAGCTCAAATTTATCATCGTTCCTAACCTGACCAATCCAGGCTATTTTGGAACCAATAGAAAGATCTTCAACTCTTTTTTTTAAGCTTTCAATATAAAGTGGCTCACCATTTCCTGCTATGGTTAATCTCCAGGGTATTTCTAATCTGGCAACTGCTGCGATCAATAGTTCTAATCCCTTTTTTTGCTCAATGCGAGATAAAAAGATAAGCTCAAAAACAGAAGATTTTGCGCTCAGGAAAACATCGGCTTTAACTTCTGGTAAACTTATTAAATTGGAAATAACATAAATGCTCCGGGGCTTTATTATTTTAAGTACATCGCTTTTTTCCTGCTCACTGGTAGCGTGGATATGACAGTATTCTAGCAGCCTTTTACCCATCAGGGTTTGAAAGATATTTTTAACCCAACCATTTCTATTCAATTGGCTATACGCGGTAATCATCCCCCGTGGAGAGAGTACAACAGGAACACCGTATCTCTTTGCTATCCAACAGCTCAGTACAGAAACGAGGTTCCACCAGGCGTGGATGTGCAGAATGGTATTTTCTTGCTTTCGTTGGGTAAGTGCTTTTCGCAGATGTTTTAACAAGCTGGGAGAAAAGTGTGAGTGATCCTTAGTTAAGCGATTAAAATAAGTAACCCTTACCCCATCCACCCAAAGTGGTACTGAAACCTCAACATCCAGTTCTGATTTTCCATTTGCAGTTGTAGTTAATACCTCCGTTATAACATGCTCTTCGTGGGATGATAGTACCTCACACAGTTTGGCTACACTGTAAATGGGGCCACCGTAGAGGTAAGCAGGTTTGTAGGAAGGGCTGAGCTGGAGGATTTTCAAGAGATGTATTTAAACTTTAAAAAGAATTCCTTTGGCTTTAAATATTAGTTTTATTAAATACATGGTAACGAGGCTCCAAAACACTGCATTGAAAAGAAACTCGAAACTATTTCCCCGCCAAAGAATTTGAAAAAGACCTGCAAACATAACTGCTGTTCCCATGAAATATCCTCCAAACCATAACTCTGCCAGTTCTGAAAGTTTTTGTGCAATGTACCCGTAAAGAAAAAGTCCAATCCAGATACCAATCATCCCGTAAGAGAGATAACAATCAACAATAAATGCAGGTTTAGCAGAAACATTTGATGAAGGATCGACCACTCCAGCGTTATATACCCTTGTCATAACTAATTGCTCCACATTGGGCTTTCCTGGCCAAAAAAAACGCGGTATAATTGTTTTAATGGCGTCCTTAACAAGGGTTGTATTGTAATAAGGAACAAACGTCGGCGTAGATTCAGTGAAACGAATAAACATCTCAATTTCGGATAGTCGTATTGTCAAAAAGCTCCAATTGTCCTCTCTCAAATCTTTCACAAGATTGTCACTATTTACGATTCGATTAATACTTTCATTACGAGCGGTAAGCGGATCGACCCCCTTACCTACCATTCTTCTGAAGTTCCCAATGAAAGTTGGCAAAACTAAAAACAGTGCAATTAACAAAGTAATAAAAAGCGGTATTAACTTTTTGCCAAAGATCGGTAGCAGAAAAATTCCCAACAACAAGAAGCATATAATGATGGGTTCTTTAAAACCTGATGTTAACGCTGCTAAAAGGTTTAATAAAAACAGAATTCCTCCGCCCCAAATATTTATCTTTTTATGTTCTCGGATTGCGAAAGCTAATGCGATTGTTCCGGTTACAAAGCTTAAACCACTAAGTTGAACACTGAATTGGCTCAAGGAGCTAAATTTGAAAAAAAAATAACCTAATGGTAAACAAGAAATGGAAATACCTAAAAGCAGATTACTCATTGATGGAGTATAAATCCTGTAACGCTTTTCGCTAGCATATCTCATCCCTGCCAGTAGACCATGGGCAAATGCGGCGTGTCCGAGCACATAATAGCGTTGACACTTTGCGATCGATTCATAAACATCACCAAACATTAGAGGCCTATTTCCAACATAGGTGAGATATTCGTATCCTAAGGCATGGATGTAATAGAAAATCGAAGTAGTGGCCATATAACCAGCGAAAATAATCTGCAGGAAGAACATGGGCCTTAATAATTGCTCAACAATTGGCAGATCTGAAGGGAGTGGTTTGATTAGTCCTCTGTAGCAAACATAGAAAATAAAAAAGGAGCCTGCCCAAGCTAATATATAGGAACTATGCGGGAAGCTCTTCAAAAATAAAGCAATGACAAAAGGAAGATAGAGTAATAAGTAATTAACGTGTTTAGTTGGTTGCATCTAATTCATTTAAAATTGCCGTGGCTTGTTTTTCATAATTCCAGCTCGAAATGATGGCCTTGCTTTGCCTACCCATCTCCAGAAGAACCTCCTTATTTTTTGTTAAAAGCTTTAATTTGCTTTTAAGCGATTCCGAATTATCGAATTGAAAAATCGCACCATTCCGGCCTTCTTTAACTAAATCGATAGCACAACCTACATTGGAAGATGTAAGAATAGCATTTCCTCCTGCCATCGCTTCATTTATCGCCAAGCCCCAGGTTTCATTTTTAGAAGGCAAGCAAGTCAAATCACTTGCTTGATAGAAGATAGGCATCTGATTTTGATTTTGAAATTCTAAAAAATGTATCCGTTCATGCGCTTTTGCTTTCACCATTAATTCATTTTTTAAAGGTCCATCGCCAACATAAATCAAATGTGTATGTGGAAGATTCAAGCTAATAAAACTATTCAGAAGTAAATCAGGTTGTTTGTTTTCATCTAACTTACCCACAAAAAGTATCATAATGTCATCTTTACTTAAATTGATGGATTGTCGGAAAGATAAAGCTTCTGCTCTTCTATCTGCGGTGAAGCGTTCATTGTCTACGGCATGTGGAGCGAAACGAAGCTGCTCGATTTTCATTCCTGCATTTAAAAAGTAGGCTTTATTCGCAGTTCCTACATAGAAAGCTATGTCAACGTGTTTGTATACCCACTTCAGGAATTGGTTACGCAGAAGCTTTTTAATGCCAGTTTGATTAGTTATCAATGTAGAATCACCGCGGAACCAAACAGGTATTTTTCCCTTAAAATTAATAAGAACCTTTAAGTGGCTTTTGTATGCCCATCCATAAACCAATAAGGCATGTGGGTTAAAAGTATTGATCCTTGAAAAAAGCGTAGGGTTAATAATTCCATTAAAATTATCGGTACTTGCATTTTGTGCAGAATTTGGAACGAATTCGTACTCGTAACCATCAAGTAAGGGAATATCCCATTTAATTTCTCTCCCAAAGCCGCTTTCGAATTGACTTTCATTTACTCCACCTCCAGCAGTGTAAAATACTTTCAGATCGATACTCTTTGCCAGCAACTTAAATAGTGGGGCATAGTATTGAATGGGGTGGGATGTTACAATAGCTAACCTCTTCATTAATTGGGAAATGCTATAATCTCTGCCCCTTTAATCGTCTCTTTGTAAATAAATTCAACTCGTTCTCCGTAACCATCTACCTCGTAAAGCTTATAGTTCAGTTCATCAAAGAAGCTAAATATGTCAGCTGGATTATCATTCATCTTTAATTGATAATTTCGGTCGTATTCAAAATTGATGATTGGACGTGAATTGATGATCGTCTCTTTCAACCCTTTCAATACCTCATGTTCATAGCCTTCGACATCAATTTTAATGAAGTTTACATTGCCTATTTTTTTATTATCAACATAATCATCACCTTTTAAACAGTGGATATAGGTATTGGCTTTTCCATGTGTTAGTAATGTGTAGGCTCCTGGATTTCTTATTGAAGGGTCGACATGAATATGAATGGTTTTACTTTCATTTCCCAATGCTATTTGCTCTGTTTGGATATGTTTGAAAGTATTAAAAGAAAGGTTCATAATTAAGGCCTGATAATTCACCAGAATTGGCTCAAAGGCAAAAACCCTACCTTTATGGCCCACTAGTTCTGCGAAATAGAGCGTGTGAAATCCAATATTAGCTCCAATATCCAATACACAATCACCTGGCCTAATCAATTGTCTGAACTGGCTTTTTAAATAGGGTTCGTAATCTCCGGTATAATAAATACATGCATCAATGAAGTTCTTGGTATCTACCTCAAGGGTAAAGCTCCCTGCCAATGGCTTAGTGGTGGTTCTATAAGGTGACAGTTGTTGTTTATTATAAATCCACATAAATAATCTGAATTGTCCCTTAAACAGCTTTCTTCTTAAAACGAATCGATATAGTTTTCTAAGTATAGAATTAAGCATTGTTAAACTGACGAATTACATCTGTAAAAATTATACATTGTTGCTTGCACATCTCGGGTGCTAAGTATGGTTCAAAAGCTTTCCAATTGATACTGTGACTTGGCATTTGAGCTCTAAGCAGATCATGGAGGTATTGGTATACTAAGTCTTTTAGTGTATCGCCATGGCTATCTATCGGAATCACTTTCCCGGCGCCGCATTTCTCGATAATTTGTGCAGCACTGCTTTTAGAATGGAAAAACGCCAGTATGGGAATTTTTGATAGCAGGTATGGAAATACTTTCGATGCGGTATATTGGGGATCGTCAGACCCAAGAATTACCAAATGATCTGCATTGCTCAAGGTATAAAGGGTTTGATAATAAGGTAAACGATCAGTTTGTTCTTCCACATAGTTTGTAAGGCCAAATTCAGACGCAACTGGCAGAATTGTAGGTTTTCCTTGACCTTTTGGTGCATAGCTCGTACCTAAAAAGTGGAATCGGACTTTCGTAAAAAGCTCCGGAGCTTCTTCAAGCCCTTTTTTAAACCCATCAAACAAAAGTCTGGCAGATAGTTGAAGGTCATGACCACCGCGGCCAACGTACACAAAATGATAATTCTTGGCCAGCTTTTGAAAGGGTAGTACAAAAGTATTTGCATGCTTTTGCATCACTTTGATATCGGGTTCAAATGCTGAAAAGGTAATTACGCGTTGGGGAACAGTTATAAGGCGTGGATATCTGCTACACAGTGCATCCAGATATCCCTGAGATACGCTAATTAATCCATCAACCATTTGCATGGCTTTGGGTTCAAGCCACTTATTTAAGCGGTATGAGAACCAGTGCTTTCTCGGCCGTTCCTGCCTAGGTTTATTTTGGTAGTAATCAGAATGCCAGGGGTCCTGCATATCAATTACGAAAGGTATGCCGAACTTTCGTTTCCAGTGACGCCCCAATATTAAAAGCGGAAATTCTGTTGTCGAAAAATAGATTAAATCAAATTTTTCATTTGCCAAGAGTTTGTCGATGGAGTGTTTATAATACAGCATCGATCTTAACGCCAAACTTCCAAAACCTAGCTTCCTTGTCCATTTTGTAGAAAATGCATCAATATTGATTATTCTGATATTTTTGGGAACCGCCTCTATCAATAATTCATCTTTAACCAGGTTTGAATGTTGAGGATGAACAGTTGCAACACTCGCCTCCCAACCAAAATTATTGAAATATGGTAAACTCATTCGAATCCGTTGCATGTCAGCCGAATTGGTTGGTGGGAAGTAAGGGGAAATAATCAGCAACTTATTCAATATCTAATTTTTTATAGTTGATTGCCAACAGCACAGAATAATATTAAATAATACTAGAGATTATGTCCATGAATTTTCTACTTTCTTTTTCCCAGTTCAATTCTGACTGACCCAAATTAAATGCATTGATACTGTGCTGATAGAGCAGCGGTCGATTTCCGTAGTATGTATCCAAAACATCTGCAAGGTGCTTTGCATCATTGTTTTTATATAGCATCCCGATATCATTATTCTGATCTAATAAGTGTTTTTGCGCAGGTGTATTACTGGCTACAACAGCCAGACCAGCTTGAACGTAGGTGAAAATTTTATTACTCAAAGCATAGTTGTTATTCATTGAAAAACCTGGTTCCGATGCAAGTCCGATGTCGAATTGAGTAGCAAATTCAAAAATGTCATCTGGCATCATTGGTGCATGAAAATATAGTCTACTTTTGCTATTTACTAAAAATGTTAAGGCTTTGGCATACTTCTGATCTACCGTTCCCAAAAGATGAAATTCAAACCTGTTTTTGGTGAGGTTCAATGCTTTGATAATCGTTTCAATCCCACGGTTAATGCCGATTGTTTGCGAAAACCAGAAGAGTTTAAGTGCTCTGGTATGGTGGCTATATAAGCGGTTGTTGGTTTTGTTGAACACATTTAGTATGCATGTACAAGGGAGCTTAAAAAGCTCACTGTATGACGCGGCAATTAGTGGACTTGATCCGGTCAAATAGTCTAATTGCGGAATATATTTGTCTTCCAGATATCTGTTCAAAATAACATCTGGATGGTATTCTAAATCCGATACCTCGTATCGATGATAGTCTTCTGCGTCAAAGCCACATTTAGTCCGGAGAAACTTAGCAGCATTCACACTGACTGGCAATGCCCCCAGGTTGTGAGCAATATAACAATCTGCTTTAGCAGCTTTCGCCTTGCGGAGCTGCCACTTATAGGCTTTATTTTTGGCAAAAGGTGCGATAAAAGACAACGGAACAATCTTTTCAGATCCACGAGTAATTTTGTTTAATAAGCTTAAATATCGTGCCTTAATTGGTTCATTAGCCAGGTTTAAAACATTGAATGTCCATTGGGGATATTTATTCAAGATGTGCTGATCAAATGGAATTAGATAATGCAAATTTTGCAGAAAGATAATATGGACAATATATCCATTGCTGGATAGGCAGGCTGCTTCCTTAACTAATCTAGGATCCGATGACAGGTGACCGGTTGTAACTAAGCAGATTTTTTTCAATGTTTGACTCTTTTCAAAATCTGTTTTTGAAGATTAGCTCGATACATTGACCAAGGATATAGTTTAGCTGTCAGGAATGCCTGTTTGCCTAGTTCAAGTAACTCTGCACGATGATGTAAACACCAGATTAAGCAATCTGATATAGCTTTTTTATTGTTAACATTAATTAATAATCCATTTTGACCATGCTGAATTAAGTCTGCGCCAGCACCATTTAATGTTGTAGCTACAGGGGTGCCGCAACTCATGGCTTCAGAAATAACCATTCCGAACCCATCGGCAAGTGTCGGATGAATAAGTAAATCAACTGAGTGATACAATTCCATTAACTTATGCCGAGGAATGTTGCCCATTAATTTGATATTATTAGGGAGCTGATTTATAAAACTGTTTGGTAAGCCGTTTTTCCCTACAATCCAAAGTTCCGCATCATTTAACTGATTTTGTTGCTCGCGCCATGCGTCTAGTAGTAGGTGAGTGCCTTTTCCCAAACTGAGATTTCCGGCAGCCAAAAAGGTAGTTCGTTTATTTAGCTTTTTGGTTTTAAGTATTTCTTCTGTTTCAGGGAAACCCAAAGGAACAACCACAATTTTTTGTTGTGGGATGCCTGCCTTGATTAAGCTTTGTTCGGTAAATGAAGAATTGCAGATAATAAAATCAGCAAGAGCCAACTCTTTATCCCGTCTGCGATTTCTTTTTCGAGCTTTTTCATCAGTAAAAAGGCTCATTTCTTTGGTGTTAAATGCAGAATATGACGCGAGCTGTTCCCTTACGATGTTTGAAAAAGTTTCATGATGGATGCTTGGTTGCTCATAAAAACTGGGGATACGAAGAGATTTTGCTTTCTCAAGTGTCTTCAAAGAGGCATGCTCTGTTACATGGATGAAAGAATCTTCACTACGTAATTTTGAGGCTACCCAGGCATCAAAACGTAATTCACTCCATTCCCATATTTTATCAGCAATGATAGCCGATAATTTTCTTGACGCCAACACCCTTAACATCTCCTGAAATGGGCTAGTACTCACATATTTGTAAGGTAAATCTGTAAAAGCCCTTCGTTTAAACTCAGAGATAAGTGAGGGAAACACAATTGACAGTAATTTACTCAGCAGATTATCGGGGTGGAAAATAAATGTGGTATAAAATTGCTTTAATAATCCTCCGTCCCGATAAGCTAGTACCGTTTGTTTTACATGTGGTGCCACGTTAGGATTAGAAACTATTCCGTTTAATTTATGTGCCATGTATCATCTTTTGATAAAGATTTAGATACTGTTCGCTAATAACACGCGATGAAAATCTTTTTTCACAATCCTGGCGAACCTTGTACCTGTCCAATTCTGTTATACGATTAATATTGCTACACATTTCTTTCACAGAATCGCAAATAAATCCGTTTACCCCATCACTAACGACTTCTGGTACCGATCCTTTTCTAAAACCAATGACTGGAGTTCCGCATGCCATGGCTTCGGCCATTACGATTCCGAAGGGCTCATCCCATTCTATAGGCATTAATAAAGCAAGCCCTGTACCTAATAATTTATTTTTTTCAATGTCATTTACGGGGCCAATGTACCTTATGTTTTCATTCAGTTCTGACTCAATCTGCTCTTTGAAATATTGCCCAAACTCAATAGGAACATTTCCTGCTATTAGGAGCTTTTTATTGGCACTTTTAGCTACCTCAATAGCAATATGAGTGCCTTTTATTGGCTCAATTCTACCCAAAAAGATGAGCGGAGCAGTAGCTGGCACCTCTGATTGAAAATCATACTTTTTTAGATCTACTCCATTGTAAATGGGAAAACTGGTTGCAACGTGCCGAATTTTATCGCTGATGTATCTGCTACACCCTGTAAATACTATTGAGTTTTTTCGTGCTATCTTTTGAATTCTGGAAATTTGAGATGTTGTGGGTTCGCGTTGATAGCTCATGATTTTTGGAGTTTTGCCCGCTAGTTGGGGAAGTAGATAGAGCAATCTGCCAAAACTATGAATAATATCATACTTGTTTAGTGTGAGTTCCAGATTGATCGTCCACATATTTTTAATTAAATCCAACTTGCCAGTACTGGTTTTTCCATGATATCGAATTAGTTTAGCATTAGTTATAGAGTCGGCATGTGCAAAAAGGCTTACTTCATGGCCTAGGTACATATACTGTTCAATTAACATATGAATAATACGCTCAATCCCGCCATAAAGTAGGGGAGGTACTGGGATTTCAGGATCAGCAATAATTGCTATTTTCATTAATTTAGCGAATTTAAGGGATCATCTTTTTTCTCCAGGATCTCTTTTCTCACATACAGATTATTAGAGTACGTGACTTTTCTCTTATCATTCAAATTTCTTGTCAGTTCGTAAATGCCACAAAGTTGATAACCTTTTGCTTCCATGTATGTTTCCACATCAGAGAAGTGAACCTTTGTCGGTTCACGCTCATAACCCACCTCTAGTAAAATTACATCTATATTAAGTGCAGTTGCTCCGTTCAAGACCTCGAATTCGTAACCTTCAACATCGATTTTTAAAATGTTTACACTTTGTATGTTCTTTTCTTGGAGAAAGTGATCAAGGCGGATAATATTAATGGTTTCCTGGCCAACAGAATTTGCAGGATTATTTTTTAATGAATTGATCGTATGTTCGGGATTAAGCAAAATATCCATCTGATGTTCTCTTTCACCCAGAGCCATGTTTATTAAAAATACCGAATTAGAAGCGGCCAGATTATCGCATAATTTTTGAAAAGTATGAGCTACAGGCTCAAAAGCATAAACCACAGCAGAGGGAAACCAAAAACTTAATTCTTTTGATACAAAACCATAATTAGCCCCAGCATCTACGATTATTTGAGGTTGTTCTTTGAGCAGTCTTTTAACATCATATATCCAGTTTCGGCCAAAAGGGAAATTATTTCGAACAAATTTGATATCGGTTCTAATAATTAGTTGTTCTATTTCAAATAACGATTTTCCAATTAAGAATTTCCAATTCATTATAGTGTTTTAATTTGGGCTATGAGTTCTTGCTGTGAGCTGTATAGTTGAATGTCATATCCTTTTTCTTGCCAGTTTTGTAAATCCCCAAGATTGTTTGCCAGGATTGGAATTTTCATTTTTAACGCTTCATACAACACAAAAGGACCGGTTTCGAACGATGTTGAGGGAATTATGATAAGGTCAACTTTTTGATAGAATGCATTCAGTTCATTTTCCTTGAGGTTGATGTTCCATTTGATATTAGAAAAACCTTCAGATTTTTTGCGTAATTCGGTATAAAACCCTACTTCATTAATAATTCCGGCTATATTCAAATTGATATCGAAACGTTTAGCATTTTTAAAAGCATTAATCAGTGACTGAATTCCCTTTTCTGGACAAAGTCTTCCTACGAATCCAATATTTTTCACTTTCTTTCTAACGGCCAAGAAGGGCACAATTTCTTCAAAAAGCTGCGAGGTTTTTTCCAGTTTCTCTGCTGAAAAACCATTCATTAAAAGGATACGTTCCTGCCAATGAGTAAAAATGAAAATTTTATCTATCAGGCTATTCAACATATGCATTTCGAGTAGTTTTTTTGTTACCACACCCGATAGGTTTTTTGGATACCTTGCAAAAATAACTGAAGTTGATAGCATAACTGCCAGGCTTTTGTTGTAACCCATCTTTTGTATAAAGCATGCTGTACATCTTTGTTTTGTTACTAAGCCATCGCAAGGCCCTAAGCCAAATTTTAGCAAATCGCCACGAATGCAGGTTAGACCGGGAACATGAGCGGTAAAATAAATATTAGCAGCGACTTTTTTAGCGACTTGTATATGGAAAATATTAAATAACGGCGTAAGTGTATGAAAATGGACATTATCATATGCTTCCTTTAATAGTAGTTGCTCAAATGGTATAATGTTTAGTGAGGGACGATCTCCAACGATTATTTCGTTAGAAAGTCGCTTTTCTGCTGGTAAAACAAATGTTTTTACGCCCAAGTACAGATAATCTGTAATCTCTTCTCCATAAGAAGTGATTACATGAACCCTGTGGCCTTTTGATTGCAGGTGCTTGGCTAGACTATGGACATATTTTTCTGTCCCGCCATGGCTTTGTGGATAATAGTAAGCAGTTACTAGCGCTATTTTCATCCTTTTAAAAACTTTCGCTTGATATACGCCAAATATTCCGCTTGTTTATAACCAAACAACTTAGACATTAATCTCAATAAGCCTTTTTCCTCAGGGATGTATCCTGGTGCTATAGTGAGTAAAGCATTAATTGCTTTTTTTGCACATTGGCGATCAAGTCCTCTGAATTCATTAATGGTGTACCTTAAAGAATTTATAATAGATTTTTCTTTTTCCTGATTATAACTCTCGCTGACTAGCCAGCATTGGTGAATTTCAAGTGAATTTTGGTAGATATCTTTTATAAAGGCTAGCTTGCTTTTCTGCGACAATGAATATTCCTGTTCAGTTCGATAGTAAGCCATTACTCCTGGCGTGTAAACAAAATGACCATCAGATCTTGCAGCATCTAGAAGATATCTTGCATCCTGTATAATTGGCAAAGTATTACTCCATGATAGCTTTTCGCAAATTCTCTTTGAATAAAGCAGCGCAGCTGGGGGCGCCCAAAATTTTGCAAAAATAGTTGTTTCGAGATCTCCCTCGATCTCTTGAGATACCTTATCTTTAAAAATAATATTTTTGTTTACTTCAACAAATTTCTGCCAATCTCCATAAGCAACATCTCCATTTTTATTTTTTAATGCCTGCATTTGCATTCTTATTTTCTGTGGAGCGAGTAGATCGTCTGAGTCTAAGTATTGAATGTAGCTACCAGTTGCTTTAGTTAACCCGAATGCCCTTGCATGGCTTACTCCCTGATTAACCGTTGAGAATAAATTAATTTGAGTTTTGAATGTCTGCAAGACTTCTAAAGTCTGGTCAGTTGATCCGTCATTTATCACAATAATTTCTAGATTAACCCCCTCTTGGGCAAATACAGAATCTAATGTGCTAACAATTGTTTGCGCCCCATTATAAACAGGAATGATTACACTAACTGTTTCCAATTATCTTTTCTATTATTCTAGAAAGAATATTTTTTTTAATATAAGGTACTCTGGTAGTAATATCAGAGTCGAAAAGATCTGCATGCGAACATAAATCGGTTTTAGCAGCGAATGAATTATTTAGGAAATGTAAGTGAGCAAATACAACGTCAACTTGTTTATTCTTTTTTCCAAGTAAGTGAATCGCAGTATTATACATCCTAAAGTTCAGTGCATATGCTACAGTAGATAGTGTTGAGTTGCATTTATTGAGGTGAGTACTAAATGTAGATGCTTGCTGATGGTGTTGTGAAAATAGGTAAAGCATATCCCAATCAATAGGAAGCTCCTCCAGGCATTGCTTCAGGTCCAGATCAAAGGTCTGGTTTAGGACGCTATCGTCTTCGAGTATGAGTATATTTTCATAACCTGAGTTTTGAGCGTGTTTGATAACTTCCAAATGACTTTCTAAACAACCCAATGCGCCTACACCATATTTCCAGGTACCTAATTTATCTGCTTTGGGCTCAATAGCTTGGAAGATAAAAAGTTTTTCTGAAGGTACAAATTGACTATTTAGTTCTTTCCAACGGGCTAAACGATCTGATCTTCTTTCTAAATTTATCAGATAAATTTGGGAGAAAAAATTCATTGTTTTCATTTAGAACGGTTTAATAACTTAGACATCGTCTTAAAAAGCATTACTGTTTGAAATCTTTTAAAGTGCCGAAGAAACGAATAAAGACTAAATATTTTATTTACTTGCAAATTGGCTAGGGATTTCTTATTGATATGGTTAAAATAAAATTTGACCTCCCTGGAAGGTTTCCCATGGCGTAATGCAGTGAAAACATTATCTATTATCGAAACATCCAACAAATATTCTATCTGGTCGGTAAGTGTGCCATACTTTCTAAATGTTTCTTTCCATCTGAGTAAAAATGGAAGCGTGGTTAAAGGATCAAAATGCTTGTGCTGTAATGAAGCTCTATTTTCGTCTGAGTGTTGCCTGATTCTAGTTACTACTTCATTTGTAAAAACAGCTTTGGCTCCCATGGCAAGCAAATTGATAAAATAATCAGTTACTTCCCAAACATGAATAGAATTGTCCCACTTGCCTGCTTCAGAGCTTTTTATCAAAGCTGTTGAAACTGTAGGTTTAAAATGTAAATAGGTTTCACTCGAAGAAATAGAACTTAGATCGTATCTAATGGGTTCAGCAACACCTTTATCGTTAAAGTTTGCCCAAGAACCGAATGCAATATCATGATCACCAATAGTATTTATCAACGTTTTTACTGCATTTTTTGTCAACAGGTCATCTGAGTCTAGGAAAAGCATAAACTGGCCCTTTGCCTGAGCAATTCCTAAGTTCCTTGCAGAACATGTGCCGCCGTTTGCTTTCTTAAAATAGCGTACATTGCTATTTTTCAGAAATGAAGAAATCTTTTCAGCGGTCTGATCAGTGCTTCCATCATCTACAATTAAGCACTCGATATCCTTATGAGTTTGATTCAATGCAGACTTGATACTATATTCAATGAACTTTGCACTGTTGTAGCATGGGATAATAATGGATACAAGATGCGGATTATTTACTGCTTTCATCAGAAGGTAAATACTGGGCTACATAGTTTGTACCATAGTCATCTAAGTGTGTGTCAATTATCGCGTAATGATATTCACCAAGTAAGTTGACTATCGATTCTTTATCGTTTAATGCCTTTGCGTCCATTTCTGACTCAAAAATAATCAAACGTGGGGGAGCGTGTTCCAAAAGCTTTTTTGCACCAATGAGCACCTTTTCTTCCCAGCCCTCAGTGTCTATTTTTATAACTGTTGGCAAAGGAAAATTATGATGTTCGATAAGGTTATCCAACTGGTATATGTTTACCTTAAAACTCGCAATTGGATTACGAGATATGAATCCACTTTGCCCATTGTTGCTGCGTTTAGATCGAAAAAAAAGTCTATCTTCATTTTTTTCACCTAAGCCAATCTGCTTAAATCTTATCTTATCAAAATTGTTTAAAGCAATGTTTTCTTTTAAAACTGCAATATTGGCGGGATCGGGATCTATAGCTACTACAGTACAATCTTGTTTCGCTGCGAGTAAACTATAATAACCAACATTTGATCCAATATCATAAAACACATCACTATCCCTAAGAGATTTTTTCAGAAACCTGGAAAGATTAGGTTCCCATGAATGCTTGAAAAATATTGTTTTTTGAACAATGTCCTCCAAATCAAGTGCCATCATAAAGTTTGAGTCAGTTGAACTCACAAGCCTTCTGTTAGGAAAAAGTCTCCTGATTATACCTAACAACCGTTCTTTAAAAAGATGATCTTTTGATAAAAGATAAGCTTTTAATAGGTAATTTATGACTTTAGGGTATTTCCTAACCTTTAAATTTATCAAGTCTTTAGTATTCTTTAATGGACATTTGCGACCTTGGTACTACACTGCCAACTAAGGACGCATTCATTTGTAAACCTAATGAATGCATTCCGACAATGTCGAGTTGGATGCAATCTGGTTGTATAATAAAGTCTTCGTTACGATTTCCATAGTAAACAGATATTGAATATGTACCATCTAAAAGTTTTGGTTCAAATATTTCAAACTCAATTATTCCGCCATTTTTTTTAGAGATTTTTGTCACTTGTTTTTCAATGGTCGGATTTGTTGCGAAAACAATATTTTTATACACATCTTTAACAACTATTCCCAGGTGTGGATGAGTAAGTTCGTTAAAATGCTCATATTCAGCCTTAACTATTATCTTATCTCCTTCTTGTTTTGCTGATACGGATTTTAAGTATTTGGCAAATATAAATTCATTGCCAATATGACTGGTTTGAAGGTAGGAATTCAAAACTGTTTCTGTTTCACTAAAACTATCAAGCATACCATTGATCAGCAATATTGATTTGGAGCATAATTCTTGAATACTCCCCATATTATGGCTCACGAACAATACCGTTCTTCCTTCTCCCTTACTTACTTCGCCCATCTTGCCCAAACACTTTTTTTGAAATTCGGCATCACCTACAGCCAGTACTTCATCTACGATTAGTATCTCTGATTCCAGGTGTGCAGCAACAGCGAAAGCCAGGCGGACATACATGCCAGATGAATAGCGTTTAACAGGGGTATCCAAATATCTTTCTATTCCTGCAAAATCTACAATCTCTTCCAGCTTACGCTGGATCTCTTTTTTACGCATGCCCAAAATAGCGCCATTTAAAAAGATATTTTCTCTGCCGCTTAATTCAGGATGAAAACCTGTACCTACTTCAAGTAAGCTCGCAATACGACCTTTCCCTGTTATTTTTCCACTGGTAGGCGCGGTAACTTTGCTTAAGATTTTGAGCAAGGTACTCTTGCCAGCACCATTCCGTCCGATAATACCAACTGCATCACCCTGTTCAATTTCGAAATTAATGTCTTTTAAACTCCAGACGATATCACTACCCCCTTTAATACGCCGATCATTCGTTTCTCCAATCTTTAAATATGGATCTTCTTTGCCACGAATGCGTGCATACCAGCGCTCTAAATCGCGACTAATGGTGCCAGTACCTATTTGTCCAAGTTGGTAAGCTTTACTTAAATTATCTACCTTAATGGTTATGTTACTCATTTTTCAGGTAATTATTAATACTGCAGAATTCATAAGTAAGCCTTAATTGCCAAAACTTAGTTGATTGTTTATCTGTTTTAAACTCCCCATGAATTTCCGATGTAGTCATTTTATAAATTCTAAATAAATCTTTTCAGTTTTAAAAAGTGCCTCTCAAAAAAGAAATAAGAAATAACGGCTGCAACAATTGCAAAAACTATATTTAAAGGAAATACGCAAAAATTTAATTTACCCTGATAACCATTGAGCGGAACTAAGAACAATTGTTGCCATATATATAGGCTATATGAAATTATGCCGAGCTTAACCACAACATGATTATTCAAGATAATTGAGAATCCGTTAAAAGGCTTGATTAAACTTTTTAAAATTAAGATGCAAATTATAATATTGCATATTGTTCCAGAAAATGGATAAAAAAGAAGTCCAAAATAACCTCTATGGACACAGTAGTTCGCAATAAACAATACTAATGCGCATAGCCCGCCCAACCATTTCGTAGACCAGAATTTTTGCTTTTCATTGAAAAAGAGTTTGAAGGACAATATTGCCAATAACGAACCTGAAAAAATTGCATCTGCATTATCGATGAATGGACCTAAAGTCATCGTATGATAATTTGGGTAGAAATACCAAAGAATCTTTAAGAGAGGAACAGCACATATCATAATCAAACAAAAGAGCCAAAGTTTTTTTATCAGATAAGAAAAAATAAAAGGCCAGATTAAGTAATACTGCTCTTCAACTGCTAGAGACCAGGTATGTCCGGTTAGCCAGGTTCCTTCGAAAAGATTAAAATTATTGACATAAAGAATCGGCCCCAAAAAATGGTCTGCATTTAGCCCCAAGTTAAAAATCTGATTAAGTAAAAATATGGAGATAAGATAGAGATAGAGTACAGGAAAGATGCGGAGTACACGTTTAATAAAAAACTTTTTAACGTTTACTTTCTGATCTTTTATAAATTCTTTGATCAGAAGTGTTGTGATGAGAAATCCACTTAAAACAAAAAAAAATCTTACCCCTAATTCAGCATAGACAAACAATTCGGCGAATTTGTAAAAATATGAAGTAGCAGAAATGGTGAACTTTGCATGTCCTAATACAACTAATGTAATGGCAACAGCACGCCATCCATCTAAGGAAGGAAGATAAGTCTTGTTCAGAAAAGCAGGAGCAGTAAAGGCCGTGCTTAACTTCTGGTCAAAAAGACGTAATTTCTCTACACTATCCAAAACAAGGAATGCTAAACATAGCTAAACCGTATCCACAAAGGTTCGTTCCACTTTATTAAAAATAACAATACCTGCAAGCAATAGCATCAGTGTTACCGTTGTGGTATAGGCAATGCTTGCCCAGTTAAAAGTCCCTTCACCTAAAAAGCCGTATCTAAATATCTCAATAATGGGGGTCATGGGGTTGTACTGGATGATCCAGGCATATTGCGGATATTTCTCTAAAGCCGTAGAGAGTGGGTAGATAACTGTTGTAGCGTACATGAGTAACTGCACCCCAAATGTCACTAAAAAGGCTAAATCCCGGTATTTGGTCGTCATAGCTGAGATGATCATACCGGTTCCCAAGCCTAACAATGCCATAAGAATTACAATAAATGGAAAAAGCATTATGCTGGTAGTAACCTGAAAATGATAACCTGTAAAATAATAGTAAGCCATCATGAGGAGGAGGAGCAGCATTTGAACACCAAACCTTACCAGATTACTTACCACAATACTGAGTGGCATAATTAACCGTGGAAAATAAACTTTGCCAAAGATGCCGGCGTTGTCTCTGAATACAGTTGAAGTTTTAGTCAGGCAATCAGCAAAATAATTCCAGGCGGTAATTCCGGCCATGTAAAAAAGTGGTTTAGGTAAACCGTCAGTTGAAATTCCGGCCAGGTTACCGAAAATGAACGTGAAGATTATGGTGGTAAACAGGGGTTGGATGAAAAACCATAGTGGTCCTAAAATGGTTTGTTTATAAAAAGAAACAAAATCCCGCCGAACTAACAATAAAAGCAGGTCGCGGTAAGCCCAAACTTCTCCCAGTTTTAAATCGATGAGTGAAGATTTAGCTTCAATAGACCATTCGTGGTTTTCGTGACTCATTTTTTAAGTAGCAAGTATCGGGTGTTTAGTATCAGGTAGCGGGTTAAGTATCAAGATGTAAGTATCAAGTAGCAAGATGTAAGAATCAAGTAGCAAGATGTAAGAATTAAGTAGCGAGATCTAAGTATCAAGTAGCGAGATTTAAGTGTTAGGATTAAAGTATTAAAGAACAGGATGTATGGAAAATGCGAGGGCGTTCAGACTTTGATCCCCGGTCTTGCTGACTTCTGACTTTCAAACCTTTCACCTCAACGAACATCTTTCAATAATTCCGCAATTTGTTGTTTATAATTGTTGAAACTGAAGTGCTTCAGACAATCATCCTGCAGCCTACGTTTTTCTTCCGGGTTATGTGGGATTGCCAGATGGTGTTCTATAGCAGATTGGATTGCTTTCAGATTCATTGGATCAACTAAAGTGCCCAATGAACCTTGTTTCAAGGCATCTACACTGCCATCCTGATTGCCTGCAATTACCCTGGTGCCACAAGCCATGGCCTCGATAAAGCTAATTCCAAAACCTTCTGCCTTGCTGGGCATAACGAACACATCGGCCAGCAGATAATGATCCGTAAGTTCCTCTTCAGGCACATAACCCGCTAAAATGGTTCGCTTTTGCAGTCCCCGTACGTTGATTAAATTTTCTATTCTGTTCTTTTCTTCCTTGTCAGCCTTTCCCGCAAGGATATAATGAACATCTTCATTCAACTGGTTTAATACTTCAAGCGTCTGGTCATAACCCTTATACTGTTCGCTACTGGATAATCTGCTCAGCGTAAGTATGATTTTAGCATTATCTGGCAGATGATATCTTTTTATCAATGATTCGGGCTTCTTAAAGTTTTTCGGGATTGCAAAAAAGGGATCAAGGCAATTGTTAAGGACCTGAATATTGGATTTTGAAACCTGATGTTCCTCCTGAATCCGTTTGGCTGTATAAGCGCTAACAGCCCAAATCTCTACCTTATTTTGAATAAACCGGGTGTTTGCCAATCCGATTGTATTCCATATTTCTATGCCATGGGCGTATAAAATAATCCGTTTTTTTGGAAAGAACTTTTTAATGATTCTTGCATAAATTAATAAGTGAACATGGCTCAATACAATGATGTCAGACGATATGGCTGCCAGGAGGGTTTGCAGGGAAAATAGCATACGTTTCCCATTGTAGCCCTTAAACAGCGATGTATCTAAATATTTTTCATTGCCCTTTTTATCGTACATGCTGAGCACCTGATAGGATTTAAGTCTGCCTGCTGTTCGGAATTCTGCTAATGCCTTTGCGAATGCCTTGCAAACATTTTCTATTCCACCAGTTAAGCCGAAAGTATATAAGGTTAAGAATAAAACTTTTTGATCTTTCAACATTAAACCATAAAACCATTAAATACCTGGTAAAGCGCCATCGCCTTTGACCAATGCAAATTGCCCTTTTTAAAATTTCTGAGGTGTTGCTTAACCGCCAAGTTTTCAACCTCGTTTACGATCGCTAAAAATTGGTCGTTATGTGCCAGCCATTTTTGAAAGGGAAAGCTGAAACCCATTTTAGGCCTGTTCCAGATTTTCTCCGGAAGGATATCCCTGAAACTCTCAATGAGCAGTTTCTTAGGCCGGTCATCACTATATTTTATGTCGTGATGGATAGCCCCGGCTTGTTTAAGCAAATCTGTATCTAAAAAAGGCACCCTTACTTCCAGTCCATGCTGCATGCTCATGTAATCGGTATCTTTAAGTAACTGGTTTTGCATGTACAAATTACTTTCTAACCAACTGGCTTGAACGGCAGGAGGGAGTGAAGTAGGAAGTTCACCAATTTTTAAAGCTTTTAGTGTCTCATCTACCTGATTAACACTTATATCTAAAATTTTCGAAATTTCTTTCGGACTGAAAAAACCCCTGAAAAAAAGGTACTCTCCAACGGTGTTTTGATAGCTGAGGTAATAAGTTCTTTTTAATGCGGGCCTTTTAAACTGCTCTCCAAGCTTGAGAATGAAGTTTGGAATACTATAGAGTTTTTTTACCCAGTAAATTCTTTTGAAAGAAGGATATCCGCCAAATATTTCATCGGCACCAATGCCAGATAACACCGCCTTTAAGCCTTTTTGTTTAGCGAAGTGGCAAATAAACCATGAATTGATTCCATCGGTGCTGGGCTGATCCATGGCCCTCATGGTACTGGGGAAATGGGTATTGAATATCTCCTGCGTGATTAAATATTCAGCGTGATTGGTACCTGCCTGTGCTTGAACCAAATCCTGGTAAGGTTTTTCGGATAGGTTCGATACGTCAAAATGAATGGAAAGCGTGTTAAGCTTCTGTTGCTGCATTTCTGCATCCAGGTGCTGCTGGGCCAAAAGCGTAATCAGGCTGCTGTCTATTCCGCCACTTAAAAAAACACCAATGGGTGCATCTGAAATGAGGTGCCTTTTTACCGCCTGGGTTAAAGTTTGCTTAATCTTTTGCCTGGCGCTGGCTTCATTATTTACATTACAGGTGGCAGGTTCAGGGAGGTATGGTCTAACCTGATAGGTTGAATCAGCATGATTCCAATGTAAATAACAGCCTTTTGGTAAACTATTAACCTCATCAAGTGTGGTGTAGGGTTCTGGTAAATGCCCAAAAGCAAGCATACATACTTTCCAGTTGGGATTTTCTTCAAAAAGATAGGTGCTTTGTTTAAAAGCTTTTATTTCTGATGCGAAAACCAGTTTTTCATAGGCAGCATAATAATATAAAGGTTTTATGCCCGATGGGTCCCTAACCAGAAATGTTTGTTTTAGTTCCTTATCATAGAGGGCAAAAGCAAACATACCCTTTAGCTTAGCAAAGCTTTCGGTACCAAATGCCTGGTAGGCGGCAAGTATGACTTCAGTGTCTGTACCGGTATCGAATTTTAGTCCCAGCTCAATGAGTTCTGCCTTGAGTTCAATGTAATTGAAAACTTCTCCATTGTAGCTGATCACCAGGTTTCGATTGCTGTAAAACATGGGTTGATGCCCTGACTTACTTAAATCGATGATGGAAAGGCGCCTGTGGCCTAAGCCAAGTACCTCGCTAACATAATAACCTTCATCATCTGGTCCGCCATGTTTCATTGCGTTGCACATGGCCGACAGATCCGTTTGGATTTCTAATTCAGTTCTGTTTTTATCTATAATTCCGGCAATGCGACACATGGTTGTGTTGTGGGTTACGGGTCTGGGTGGCTAATATTGTTGCGGGTTGTGTGTTGTGGGTTACAGGTCTGGGTGGCTAATATTGTTACGGGTTGAGAGTTGTGGGTTACGGGTCTGTGTGGCTAATATTGTTACAGGTTGAGAGTTGTGGGTTACGGGTCTGTGTGGCTAATATTGTTACAGGTTGAGAGTTGTGGGTTACAGGTCTGGGTGGCTAATACACCTCAGCAGCTCAACAACTAACCAACTAACTCAGCAATACCACGCCATTCAGCAACATCGGGGCACAGCTTCGCCCTCTCAGTCACATTTTCTGTTCAAAACATGCTGCTTAATATTAAGATCATAATGCTAATACTGATGTTTGAATAACGACAGTATTACACTTTGCAAAAGTAAGGGCTTGGTTGTAAACCTGTAGCCTTTCTTAATAATCAAACCTTGACTTAAGTCAAGTTAAACCAATAGCGGTTCTATAAATGCTATTGAGGTGTTTATGCTGATGGCAAATCCCATTTGTTCTAACCGGAGTACAATCCTTTGCTTGTTGCGTATGGAAACTAACTCTGCCAGCATGCCTTTAAATGGGCCGGCTTTTACAATCACTTTTTCGCCGGGTTTGATATCGTATTCAAATACTTCCAGGTCTGATTCTGTTGCCAGCAGGAGCTTCAGAGCTTCAATCTGTTGCTCAGGCAAACTCGCTACTTCGCCAGAGAAGTAAATGAAACGCGCAATCCCATTGGTCATTAAAACTTCTGCATGCTCTTTTGCAGAAATATAAACAAACAGATAGGATTTGATTAAGGGCTCCTCGATAATTTTCTTACGGTCTGTCCATTGTTTTAACGTTTTTTTTAAGGGCAGATAAGCGGTAATTCCTTTACGCAGTAATTCTTCGTAAGCTTTTTTTTCCGCCCTGGAGCGGGTATAAACCGGATACCACCTGTAATCGTTATTTATCATTCGGCACTATTTCGTTTTTCGTTGTTCATCCTTCAACAGGTTCAGGATGCCGTTTTTTTATGTTTACCTAAAAGCTCGGATAACCATTGCTCTAGGAAAACAAATTATTTTTTCTTCCAGAACATCCACCATTTTCTGTTTTCATCATCATAGTAACCAGAACCAGAATAGCCTGAATAATCAGAATAATAATAAGTGCTGTTCCCGCCACCACGTGAATAATCTGTGGTATAGTAATTCGAATATAAAGCATCATCGCCGAAGGCATTGAGCACAATAGCCATGTTATTTAAACCATATTCTCTTGATAATCGTTCAGGAATGGCTGCTGCTCGTTGCTGCGATACTCCAGAGCGGATTACAAATAAATTAACATCCGAAGATCGGATAAGTGGTATAGCATCTGATACTAAGCCAACGGGAGCAGTGTCTACCAGCACATAATCATATTGTTGTTCCAGTTTCTTTAACAAGTCTTTCATGGCTGCAGTATGGAGCAACTCAGAAGGATTGGGTGGCACCGGGCCTGAAGGGATGAAATCGATATGATGCATCTGATCGTTAATCAGTACTTCTTCCAAAGTAGCCTGTCCGGACAGGATAGAACTCAATCCACTTTTATTGTTGTGACCAAAGGCTTTATGGAGTTTAGACTTACGTAAATCTGCTGCAACTAAAATTACCTTTTTCTCAATTAGTGCCAGTGTACTGGCAAGGTTTACGGTAACGAACGATTTTCCTTCACCGGAAATTTCAGAAGTAACGCAGATGATTTTACTCTGTTTGTGGCTGGCCAGAAAACTGAGGTTGGTACGGACAGACCTGACCGATTCTGCAAAAACAGATTTTGGTTTGGCCAATGAGAGGGCCTGGCGGCTATCCTGATCAATAAAATCAGGGAACTTCCGGATAACACCAATAATGGGTGTATGGGTTAGGCCTTCAACAGTTTCCTTATCATAAATATAAGGGTTTAAGAAACGAACCAGCAGGATGAGTCCAAATCCGGCTGCAAGCCCAAGCATAATTGCAGTACTGTAAGCCTTCCCGCTATTTGGAGAAATGGAAAAGTAAGAAGGGTAGGCCGGGTTAACGATGGAAACACCGGGAACAATGGCTGCAGCATTCATTTCAGCTTCCAGTTTCTTTTCTGAGAGAAATGATCTTACTTTATTGTTAACTTCAAAATTGGTTTGCAATTTAACAAAGTTTTGCTCCTTAACCGGAATTGTACTCATGCTTTGGTTAACGCCAGCAATCTGATTATCTATGTACCGGATGGTTTGCTCGTTATTTCGGCGCATGGCCTGAATACTGCTGCGGATACCTGATTTTACATTGGCAATTTGTTGCTCAATCTGTTTAACCGGTTGCGAATCGGCATTAAACTGGTTAAGTTTTACTTCACGATTGGCGAGTAATGTGTTTAATTGGGTAACCAGGGCACCCAATCCGGTTGAGAGCTCTCCTTCAAGATCAACACCTATTTCTACCTTTGACCGATTGTTATTAATCTGTTCTTCCAGTTGTTTAATGCCCAAAAGCTTGATGTTAAGTTCGGTTTTTTGTTTCTCAAAGTCAGCAAGTTTGCCTACGGTCATGGAAGTTGCAGAGCCCATATCAACCATTTTGTTCTGGGTTTTATAGTTGGCAAGCGTATTTCCTGATTTTCCTGCTTCTGTATTAATAAAACCCAGCTGGTTATTGATAAAATCGACAGTTTGCCTGGCCGACCGTCTTCTTTGGATGACGTCATACTTTACATACTCCTGCATAATTGCATTCAGGATATCGGCAGCAAACACCGCATTTCCATCGGTTTGGCTTAAGCTCATTACATTGGTAAAGCGTGCAGCTTCACCAATATTAAGTCCGCCCATAGCACGGCCAATAAAATCTTCTAAACCATTAAATTTAAATTGATACGTACCACCTGCCGGAATTTTAGTTTTAACCTTAAATTCCATGTTACCCAGTTTAATTACCTGCCCGTATTGATAGGTATTCTTTATATCTTCATTTTGTGCAGGGTGCAGGCTAAAATGTTGGTCATCTACAGCTTTAACTGTGTACAGAGTACGGTCAAAATTAACACTGTCTTGCCTGATGATCTCGATTACGAAAGGTACTTTAGGATATAATTCGGTAGTAAGTGCATAGCCCTTTAAGAAATAGCTGATTTTATAATCAAGCTTTCTAAGCGCATTCATAATTACTTCATTACTGCGGATGGTGAAACTCTCTGCCTGTATTTTATCCGTGTAGTTGTAGTTCTGCATCGGCATCTGTGCAGT
Source organism: Pedobacter sp. (assembly GCF_965279535.1). Classification (NCBI taxonomy): domain Bacteria; kingdom Pseudomonadati; phylum Bacteroidota; class Sphingobacteriia; order Sphingobacteriales; family Sphingobacteriaceae; genus Pedobacter; species Pedobacter sp. The sequence goes on along the minus strand of NZ_OZ257244.1, from coordinate 1,946,842 downwards.
GGTACCTAAAGTTGGATTACTTTCTTCGAGCTTTAAAGAGGCACTGGTTTGATAAACAGGGGGAGTATACCAAAGGTAGAGCCAGGCACCACAAAGGGCAATGGCTACGGTACCAGCAATCCAATACCAACGACTTAAAAACACTTTGAATATTTTATAAAAGTCGATACTCTGGCTAACCGCTTTCTTTTCTTGTATTGGTTCTGTCAACACGTTATGATTTTAAGTTAATCTATTTTAAACGATTGAAAAATGCTAATCGTTTTGAATAATTGTATTTGTAATGCCTTATCTGGTTACGGTAAAGATTAAAACAGCTAAGTTTACCACCACCAATAAGGGTTGTAAGATGTTATTAATGCTTTGCAGCTTATCGCTTGTTGCTGCGCTTTTTGTTGGTTGCAGTACAATGATGTCGTGGTTTTGTAAGATGAGTTTTTTACTCGCTAAACTGTTGATGTCATTTAAATTAACATAAATAATTTCCGGATGGCTTCTGTCGCCTCTGATGATCTTTAAAGTTTTAGGATCAGCTGTTTTGGTTATCCCCCCGGCCTCACCAAGGATATCAATGAGCGTAGTATTATCTCTTTCCAATAAAAAATTGCCCTGCTTACTGAATTCTCCTAAAAGCGTAACCTTTAAATTGACGACTGATAACTCAATAATGGGGTCTTTCAGTAGCTTATTTTTGTACAAATCCTGGATTTTGATGGCGGCTTCCCTTCGGGTTAAGCCTACTACTTCTACTTTGCCTATTGCCGGAAGATTAACCATCCCATCTGCTTCAACGGGGTAAGAAAGTACGTTCTGGATGCTTCCGGAAGGAATATTCGTATTCCCGACGGGATTATTGCTTAATGTGTTATTGGTGTTTGCAGCTGTTGCCCCAAATTCAAAATTCTGTACGTTTCGGATGGCCAGTTGATCATTTACTTTGATTTTATAATAAGCGTCACTTATTCCCTGATCATTTACAACATAAACCTGCTTAATGGTGTCGGTTACAATATCGCTGGGCGCATTAAAAAGTGAGCGTTCTTTCCTAACCGAGCAGGATGCAAATACTAACAAACAGATTAATAGGGTGAAAAGATATTTGGGATGATGGATTTGCATACAATACAACTAAGACAATAGAGAAAATAAGGGGTTTTCTACAGTAATAAGATATAAAGATGTTTAAAAGAATTGGTTTCTCCAAAAGCTGACTTAAAGTTTAGACTAATTAATCATACTCTTATGCCCTCGGAGTTGGCTGTGTTATACCAATGGGCAAGTTGCACAATGGGCTCCTTTGCTTTTTTATAAAATTGACTATTCTTAGCCTTGCCTCCAATGTATAAGGAGTATAAAAAGCCATTTTATTTTGGCGTTGATAATTATCAATGAAATAAAACTATTTGTAGTAGTAGTAATACGTAATTTATATATTTTTGCCAAACCAAACAGGTTAAATAAGTCTATCCCTGTATTCATTTTATTTTTTCGGTGTTTCAACTGTGAATCGCTGTATAATCCTGTGTATCAATGTTTACAACTTTTTATAATTCGCATGACAATTGTCAAATCTGTGAGTTTTTGTAGTATTTCTTATACGGATTGTTTGTAGTTTTGAATCGTATTAATTTTTTGTGCGATGTTAAAAACTATAGTGTTAATTCTATTTTTCATTTCTGCATTTTATTTAAGATCAAGTGCTCAAGGTTGTAGGTATGGGGGGGCAATTTATATTAGCTCACCATCAGGATGGTACCAATGGACAAATCCTGTTTCTGAAACCTGCGGAGCTGGGGCGACTACTTCAACTCAATATGCAAGATATATTAGTAATGTTTCTGGCCCAAATACATGTTACATAGGCTTTTGGGGACTTGGGGGAACCGGTACTTTAGTTAATTATGCACTTCTTAATTGTCCAATAGACGACTATTTATGGGTACTGATACTACCTCTTGCAGCATTTGCGATTTATATGCTGCGCAAAAGAAACCTAAATCTGTTTACAGAACCTGCCTTGCTTGCTTAACGGGTTCTTTTTCCTAACCTTCTGCTTTATCTACCTGCATTTTCCCTCTATGATCATTTAATAAATTCGTTTCTCAAGCCCTCCAAATTCAGCGAAATTTCAAAATCATGGTGATAATATAAATCCAATCCCAGGTTTTACTTTAAAAAAAAACCAAACCACTTCGATTATTACATGTTTTTAATATACATCGGTTAGCGCATATAAGTTCACATGTATGCTGCTAAGCTATGTTCAGATTAAGCCTTCTACTTATATTATCCCTTGCTAGTTTTAACGGTTTAGCCCAGAGTGGCTGTTATGTAGGAAATTCCCTTACAGGAGCAAGGATGTATTTTGTTAAACATCCTACATTGGGCGGTAATAATTATACCTCAGCTCCGCCTAACAATAATTATATTGTATTGGGTACCGGAACATTCAACTGTACTAACAATCCAACTGCTACATTTGCTACCAATGTTGGTGCGGCTGGTGCTTCCTGTTCTGTATATTCTGAATCTCCGCAAATACTTATTGGTACCGGAACGGTAAGAACATTCACCGTTTATCAATGTCCGATTGACGATCATTTAATGTGGTTGGTTCCTTTAATGGGCGGGCTTGGCTTCATCTTTTTCGAAGAACGCCGGTTTAAGCATTTTATGCTAAATACTCATTTATATTCTTCAGGCATCTGCTTTTGTAGTATTATATAGATATAGGTGTGTGTTTGGCATTACTTTTGGTGAAGGCAGGGTTTAAAAAATTAAACTTTATGCCACGTCTGTCCGTACTCTTGCTGCTCACTTTTTTTTATTTTCAATGCGCCGCCCAACCTATCGTTGGGAACGGCTGTATGTCTCAAACTAATCCCAAACGGGTGTATCAAACTTCCACCGGCACCGGAGGTACACCTGCTAAACCCCGGTATCAGCCATCGGCAACCGGACAATACTCTGAATGGACGGTTCAATATGATATTACAGCTTACCCATGTTACCGCTGGATACTGGTCTCAACCAGTGGTTGTTATTACAGAACAACATATAACACCGGAACCTATTTAACCGGCGATTTAGGGTATTTTACAGGACCAGCTGTAAATTGCCCCTTAGATGAAACTATTTGGCTGTTTATTATCCCAATTGCAGTAGTTTCTGTCATTATCTTAAGAAAAAATACACGAATTGCTTAACGAGGCAAATTAAAAAAGCGAATACGCTTCTTTTTGTCAGATTATTTTGCGCTTTGTCAGGGTTTTGTAAACTGTTTTGTGGCTGCAAACACTCTTAAAGGGGTGTTAAAGTCTGTATGTCTGCTGATTATCAATTGTTTTCTTTTTAAATAACCTTCATCTAGCCAAAAATTTTTCAAAAAGAAACTCCAGGTTTGAAATCCGACCGAACAGACCCTTCGTATGTGTAAACTTAAAATCGCAATTTTGCGAAAACTTGTATTTTAAATAATACAATTTTAAGTTGTTTTTGTCCCTATATGAAATTTCTTTTTTTTATTGCGTTAGCTGTTATCGGCTTTAACGCACAGGCAACCAATGGTTGTTTGGTTGGTAACACCTTCTACACCTCCTACATAGGAATGGTAACTACCACAAATGGTTCTTTTACTGGCAGTAAAACCGTTTGGGACAGTCAGGGAAGTCAGCATGCTATTAATTATAGTGGAAGTAATATTGCCTGTCAGGTTACAGCGCCCAATGGCTCAATACCTCGTGATGGTGCACTCTGTTTTGTTATGCCCAGAAGCCAATACAACAGCTATCCCAATGGCGTAGCACCAAATTATCCCAGTATGAACGGAACGCAGCAAAACTTTACCATTTATAATTGCCCTGTTGACGGTTTCCTAACTCCGGCAGTTTTGATTTTTGGTGTGATTGGCTTTGTGAAACTGAGAAATCGAGCGCTGGTATTTTAGGTTTTTAAAACCATGTAACCCTATCTAGTTTAGGGTATTGAACAAAATGAATTAATCAATTTCTCCTACTCATCGTTGTAATTACAAGTATTTGTCTTGTAATGAATGGGTTATGGTGAAATTTGGATTAGTATGGTGTGTATGGCTACTGATGTTCTGTACCTCGGCAAAGGCCGCAGTAGGTTGCAGGATAGGCAATACCATCTATACCACGCAATACAGCGGGGCCAATGCAACTATTGTGATTACTTTAGTTACCTATGGTAATTTTTACCCTACGCCAACGCTTTCTGCCAATACTTCTGCCTGCCCCAGGGCAACCAATATTACTAATGTGGCAGGGCTGATTAATCTATGTGTTTTAAATGGTAATATTTTAAACTCAGGTACAATGGTGAATTATGATCGATTAGATCCACCAATTGCCTGCCCGCTAGATGAGGGTTTTTGGTTACAAGGATTATTGCTGGCACTGTGCTTTATTGGCCTGCTGAGAATAAAAGGCCAGTTATGCTAAATGAACAAAACGAACAAACTTTTGAGTGGCTTTAGTGGGTAGATTTGAGTTGTCGTCTATCGCTTATCGCTACTCAATATGAAGGTTGGTCTATTTATAGGTTTTCTGCTATTTTTATTTTCGTCACTGGAAAGTAGAGCGCAAACAGGTTGTTTGGTGCCTGGCGGTGATGTGTACACCTCAGCCGAAGGATCGCTTGTTAATGTAATATTAGGTGTTTTAGTGGGGCCTGGATATAAAGGTAGTCCGACACCGAGTGCTTCCTCATGTATTGCAAACTCCATGACTGTATATGTGCCCAATAATACCCAAAATTGCCGGGTTTGTACTGGTGGTGGTTTTACCATCGTAATTCCGGGGGTCGTAGTTACTTGTGGTACTACATTAATAGATGGTAAGATTGCTACTGCAACAGTAGTTCAATGCGACCTCGACGACCATTCCTGGGTGCTTGGCCTTGCAGCTGGTGCCTTAGGTTTAATCATTATCCGCAGAAAGAAGCTCCTGTAAGACTTTTTATTTTTCAAAATTTTAGTTAAATTAGTAGAAATCCCTTTCGTTTGCCTTTCTTTTGGCAGCATCACCAGTGAGCAAGTCCAGGTCTTGTCCACCTCAAGTCCACGTTTTACCACTAAAAGGTGGAGATACCCTGCTTTTTCTGTATACTTGTATAGGCTAATGTACGAAGCATACACGGGTTTTCCTGCCTTCATGCCCGGATGAAGCAAGAACAAACTAGCCTTAATCCCTAAATCATACCCGATACATCCCAGGTTTTTAAGTTTTGAATAAATGAATCTTGGATTGACTGAATTGGAATTTGCCGGTTCGTCCATTCAGATCTAAAATCAATTTTAGCTATGGCAATTATAGAGGATGGAATGCTCTCTGGTAAACTTGGAGGCTTGGTTTTTGGTAAAGACGGCCGGGTTCGGACTAAAGGTAAGGTAAACCAGACAGAGCGGACTAAAAAGGCAGCTTCGGTATTTGGGGAGTTTATTAGTCCGCTGGGCAAGATTATACGCGATGCGTTTAGAAGTACGCATCTAAATTTTACCGATGGAAAAATGGTTAACCGGATGAATTCGGCGCTGGCAACCATTATTCACCAGCATTTGGATTTTGACAGGACCTTTACCTTTCATGCTGATAGTTTCGAACGTTTAAAAGGTTTTGACTTTAACACCTTATCCCCATTATTTAACAACTTGTTATTTCTGCCAAAAGTGAGTGTTGTGGGGGAAGAACTCCTGCTTGCTTTGCCACGTTTTACACTATCCAGACACATGCGTTTCCCTAAAGGATGTCATGCTTGCCTCATGCGCATTCAAACTGCATTTTTAAACCTTGAATCCGGGAAATGGGATACCTGTATGGAAGAAGTGGAATTGAGCAAAGGTAAAGATGTTTTTGAAGCCAGGGATTGGTCGTTTACACTTCCGCCAGGTACCGTAGCAATGGTTACAATAGGTTTGAATTTTCATCAGGGTAATGGTACAATGTGCGCTATTAATGCTAAAAATTTTCATCCGGCGGGTATAATTGCTGCGGTTTATCAGGAAGGGAGCGGTGTTCAGGCTGTAGAAAAGTGGTCGCCTATGAAGGTTTCATTTCCCGTTAAATGAAGCGATAACCCAATGAATCAGCTGCTAAAATATTAGCTGTAAGATGACTAAATTCCAGAAGGCTGTCTTTTACCCTTCCACCTTTTTTCTGTAACTTTGCGACCTCAATTTAATTATTGAATTGTAAATGATTGAATGAGTGAATGATTGAATGTCCTCTTAATTTTATACCATGAAGAAAGTAAAAGTTGGAATGGTGCAGATGAGCTGTACTAAGGATAAACAGGAGAATTTAGATAAAGCCATTGCAAAAGTACGTGAAGCTGCCGCTAAAGGGGCACAGATTGTATGCTTGCAGGAGCTTTTTACCTCTTTGTATTTTTGTGATGTTGAAGACTATGACAATTTTGATTTAGCCGAAGCAATTCCTGGCCCATCTACAGATGCACTGCAGGTAGTGGCAAAAGAACTGGGTGTTGTAATTATCGCTTCTTTGTTTGAGAAACGTGCAGAGGGATTATATCACAATACAACAGCGGTATTGGATGCTGATGGTAGTTATTTAGGTAAATACCGTAAAATGCACATCCCGGATGACCCTGCTTATTATGAGAAGTTTTACTTTACCCCAGGCGACTTGGGCTACAAGGTATTTGAAACTAAATTTGCTAAAATTGGTATCTTAATCTGTTGGGATCAATGGTACCCTGAAGCATCGAGAATTACCGCTTTAATGGGGGCAGATATCATGTTCTACCCAACAGCAATAGGCTGGGCAACAGACCAGGATGAAGAGACCAATAAAGATCAGTATAATGCATGGCAAACCATTCAGCGTTCACACGCAGTTGCTAATGGTGTTCCGGTAGTGAGTGTAAACCGCGTTGGTTTTGAGCAAGATGGAGCCATGAAATTCTGGGGCGGCAGTTTCGCAACGAATGCACAGGGCAGGTTGCTTTATTTAGCATCACATGATCAGGAAGAAACTGAAGTAGTGGAATTAGATTTAGCCGAAACGGATTTCTTCCGTAAGCACTGGCCTTTCTTAAGGGATAGAAGGATTGATTCTTATCAGCCGATTACCAAGAGGTATATTGATGGCGATTAATTAAAGTTGAAAGTTTAAAGTCAAAAGTTTAAAGTTAAAATTCTCGAGATCCGACTTTCGGACTTAAATAAAAAGCATGTCTCAAATACCACCAAATAAATATACACTTAAACCCAATCAGTTTGAGTATTCACCTAAGCAGCAAGGGTATTCTTTTCCTGCCGAATGGGCAAAGCATGAAGCTACCTGGTTAAGCTGGCCACACAAAGAGGCTTCATGGCCGGGCAAGATAGAAACGATTTACAAACCGTATTGCCAGTTTATCAAAGCAGTTGCTGAAGGTGAAAAAGTACGCATTAATGTAAAGGATGCGGAAATGAAAGCTTTTGTGATCAGCGAACTGGAAAAAGTGGAAGCTGACTTAAGTCAGGTAGAGTTTTATTTCAATGAAACCAACGATGCCTGGTGCAGGGATCATGGTCCGGCATTTGTGCTTAATGGAGCTAATAAAGCCGTGGTAGATTGGGGCTATAATGCCTGGGGTGGTAAATATCCTCCGTTTGATCTGGATGATGTGGTGCCTACTAAAATTGCCAGGCAGTTTGATTTACCTCTATTTCTTCCTGATATTGTAATGGAAGGGGGCTCAGTAGAGTTCAATGGTGCTGGTACTGTATTAACTACAACCGCATGTTTGTTGAACGAAAACCGTAATCCACATTTAACGAAAGAACAGATTGAGCAATATCTGCTTGAATATTACGGACAAGAGCAGGTACTTTGGTTGGGAGATGGGATTGTTGGTGATGACACCGATGGTCATATAGATGATATTACCCGTTTTGTAAACGAGGATACCGTTTTAACCGTAGTGGAAAGCAATCCGCAGGATGAGAATTATGAACTGTTGCAGGAAAACCTGGAAGCTTTGAAAACCATGAAGTTGAAAGATGGAAGATCATTGAATATTGTAGAACTGCCTATGCCTGCACCGGTTATTTATGATGATACCCGTTTACCAGCTTCGTATGCTAATTTCTATATTGCCAATGCTGCAGTTATTGTTCCCATCTTTGATGATGCTAATGATGAAAAAGCATTGGAAATTATCCAGGGTTGTTTTCCAGACCGTAAGGTGATAGGAATTAATTCGGTAGATATTATCTGGGGTTTGGGCAGTTTCCATTGCTTAAGCCAGCAGGAACCAGCCTTGGGAAGTCATTAGGCTAGAGTTTGGAGCGCAGTTATCCTTTTTATCCTAATCAAGATTGTCATCGTAATCAAGATTGTTGTCCAATCAAGATTGTCATCCTGAGCTTGTCGAAGGAAAGTTAGAGGAATGTTTTGCTGGGTCTTCGACAGGCTCAGACTGACAGGGCGCTCAGACTGACAAAGTGTTTAGACTGACAAAAGTTAAATTGGCGCCTTAATTAAGATTGTTGTCCTAATCAAGGTTATCATCCTTAATCAAGATTGTCATCCTGAGCTTGTGGAAGGAAAGTTAGAGGAATGTTTTGGCTGGGTCTTCGACAGGCTCAGACTGACAAATGGCTCAGACTGACAGAGGGTTTAGACTGAGAAAAGTTAAATTGGCACCTTAATTAAGATTGTTGTCCTAATCAAAGTTGTCATCCTTAATCAAGATTGTCATCCTGAGCTTGTCGAAGGAAAGTTAGAGGAATATTTGGCTAGGTCTTCGACAGGCTCAGACTGACAAATGGCTGAGACTGACAAAGGGCTCAGATTGATAAAGAGGTTAGATTAACAAAAGTTAAATTGGCGCCTTAATTAAGATTGTTGTCCTAATCAAGGTTATCACCCTAATCAAGATTGTCATCCTGAGCTTGTCGAAGGAAAGTTAGAGGAATGTTTTGGCTGGGTCTTCGACAGGCTCAGACTGACAAATGGCTCAGACTGACAAAGGGTTTAGACTGAGAAAGAGGTTAGATTAACAAAAGTTAAATTGGCACCTTGATCAAGATTATCATCCTAATCAAGATTGTCATCCTGAGCTTGTCGAAGGAAAGTTAGAGGAATGTTTTGGCTGGGTCTTCGACAGGCTCAGACTGACAAATGGCTCAGACTGACAAAGGGTTTAGACTGAGAAAGAGGTTAGATTAACAAAAGTTAAATTGGCACCTTAATCAAGATTGTCACCTTGATCAAGATTGTCATCCTAATCAAGGTTGTCATCCTGAGCTTGTCGAAGGAAAGTTAGAGGAATGTTTTGGCTGGGTCTTCGACAGTCTCAGACTGACAAAGGGCTCAGACAGACAAATGGCTCAGACTGACAGAGGGTTTAGACTGACAAATGGCCTAGATTGATAAATTTTAATATAACAACAGATATAAACTAAGAAGATATAAATAATAAAAGATAAGAAATGAAATTATTAGAAGGAAAAACAGCTTTGGTAACTGGTGCTTCAAAAGGGATCGGTCGTAAGATTGCTGAAAAATTTGCAGCGCAAGGTGCTAATGTAGCTTTTACCTATCTTTCATCAGTAGAGAAAGGTGAGGCTTTAGAACAGGAGCTTCAAAGCTTCGGAACAAAAGTTAAAGGTTACCGTTCGGATGCCTCTAAATTTGATGAAGCAGAAAAGTTAATCAACGATATTGTAGCTGATTTTGGTACCATTGATATTGTTGTAAATAATGCAGGTATTACCAAAGATGGTTTACTGATGCGTATGAGCGAAGAGAACTGGGACGATGTCATCAATATTAACTTAAAATCGATCTTTAACGTAACTAAAGCAGCCTCTAAAGTAATGATGAAAGCGCGCAAAGGTGTTTTCATTAACATGAGTTCTGTAGTTGGTGTTCAGGGTAATGCTGGTCAGGCTAATTATGCTGCTTCTAAAGCAGGTATCATTGGCTTTACCAAATCGGTAGCTAAAGAACTGGGTTCAAGAAATATCCGTGCAAACGTTGTTGCTCCAGGCTTTATCCGTACTGAAATGACAGAGGTTTTAGATCCTAAAGTGGTTGAAGGATGGGAGAAAGATATTCCTTTGAAACGTGCTGGCGAAACGGAAGATATTGCAAATGTATGTGTTTTCTTAGCTTCTGATATGAGTGCCTATGTAACCGGGCAAACTTTATCGGTTTGCGGCGGCATGCTGTAGCGCTCCGCTTTCCTTAAAAAACTGAATAAATTTATAGGCGTAAAGTAGGGTTTCCTAAACTTTACGCCTTTTTGCTTATCCAAAAATTACAGATTGATAGATAAGTAAACTGGACTTTACCCTTAAATCCAAAGCCCCTTACCTGATCAGGTACTTTCCTTTTACCTCCATAATACCCGATAAGCTTTTTTCTTTTTCAAATGCAAGATATCCTGCCTGCAATGTTTTCCAGAAACTGGCTTGTTTAGGGAACTGGGCTGTATATTTCTTCAGATTACCATCTGTTAGTTTAAATGGGTAAATGTTTACCGGGATTTTTTCCTGACCAACATTCCTGGCTTCAACGGCTAAAATGTACACCTCTTTTATCTTTTCGTCTGTTAACGGAATACAGCCTACGGTTACGCAATTGCCATGGATGTAAATGTCGCTCCCTGGGCTTCTGTCTTTGCCTGTGCGGGCATAATCTACGCTATTGGGAAAGTTGATGCCTAATGACAAATGGAAATTACTGAGTGGATTAAAAGCGTTGATGTGATAAAAACCTTCCGGTGTTTGCCCGTCACCTTCGTAAAGCTTAGGGCCTATTGTTCCTGAATGGGCGCAGAAATCGTATGTCCTGAATAACTTATAAGCATTGCTTCCTTTATTTTTTAACCAAACTTCTAATTTTCCTTCTGTTTTGTAAGCGTTAATCAGCATATTAAATTCATCGCTGATTCCAGCTGCTTTCAAAAATTGTTTTAATGTACCCCATTTCTCTGTGTAGGCAATGTTAACCCGTTCGAATTTAATTTGTTGTGATTTAAAACTGTTTTGGGCACCGGACATAAGACTGAATAAAAGGAAGATCGTTAATAAAGATAGCTTCATGGGTTTTGGTTTGTTTAAAGGTAAGGCATATATAGGCCAGCTGCAACTCCTTTTTGAACCATTCAAAGATTCCTAAATGTTAAAAATACTCAAGTGCTCCGGCTATGCTACCTTTTCTACTTTATACTTTCTACTTTGTTCTCTTTTTGCCATCTTTATAAAGTATGAACAGCTTTTTTTCCGGTACTTCTTTTTTGTCTTTTCTGGGTTGCATGGCTTTGGGTATTTTATATGCCTGGTTGCTGTATCGGGGTAATAAAAATTTAGATAAAAGGCTGCGTTATGGTTTAACTGCTTTAAGAATAATTGTGGTTGCACTGGTAGCCTGGCTGTTATTTGCGCCACTCATCAAAACGCTGAATTATACATTGGATAAACCTGTAATCATCATCGGCCAAGACAATTCCCTTTCTATTGGGCAAGTAAAAGGTGCGGGGTTTGATGAGCGTAGGTACGAAAAAGATCTGAATGCTCTACGGGATAGGCTGGCAGATAAATTTGAGGTGAAAACCTATCATTTTGGTGATCAGGTGGCTGAAGGATATGATTTTAAACACCAGGCCAAACTCAGTAATGCTTCGGCTTTTCTTCAGCAGGTGCAGGATGAGTATGCCAATAGGAATATCGGGGCAATTGTTTTGAGTACTGATGGTATTTTTAATAGTGGCGGGAATCCGGTTTACCGGATAAACCAGATCAATGCTCCGGTTTATACTATTGCCCTGGGCGATAGTATTCCGAAAAGGGATGTGTTGATTTCCAATATCAATTATAATAACATTGTTTACCTGGATGATGATTTTACTGTTGAGGTACAGGTGCAGGCCTTTCAAAGTGATGGTGCACAAACCGGAATTACTATAAGTCAGAATGGGACACGCCTTAATCAGCAGACTATATCCATTAAAGGAAATACTTTTAGTAAGCAGGTTCCCATAAAACTCCATGCCGGAAAGATCGGGATCCATAAGTATACAGTACAGCTGGGTACTTTAAACAATGAGATCACTACGCGCAATAATATGCAAACCTTTTATGTTGAAGTGATAGATGGCAGGCAGAAGGTATTGTTAGCTTCAGTTTCACCCCATCCGGATTTGGGCGTTTTGAAGGAAGCCATTTCCTTAAATAAACATTACGAACCCAAACTGGCCCTGGCTGATGATCTTAATGGCATTGATCCCACGAAATTTGATTTGATTGTACTTTATCAGTTGCCTGATGGACAGAATATTGCTTCAGGTTTGCTACAGAAAGTAAAGGCCGCTAAAAAGCCTGTGTGGTACATCCTTGGTGCACAGAGTAATGTTAATGCCTTTAATCAATTTCAAAATCAGGTTAATTTGAGTTCTGCTAATGGTTCTGTACAAGAGGTATATCCCGAGCTGGTAAATGGTTTTTCTAGCTTTAACCTTACGGAGGCGGATAAAAAACAGTTTCTTGCTTATGATCCCTTACTAGGCCCTTTTGGAAGATTAACCGTTAACACGGGGGCAACTACAGTTTTTAATCAGCGTATAGGTAAGGTAAGTACACAGCAACCGCTCTTGTTTTTTACTTCGGAGGCTGAACAGAAATCGGCCTATTTAATGGGCGAGGGGCTATGGAGGTGGAGGCTCTCTGAAGCTGAAAGCGAAACAGAGCAGTCGGTACTTTTTGATTTGATCTCAAAAACGGTTCAGTACCTTTCTGTAAAAGAGGATAAAAGAAGGTTTAAGGTATTTACTTCCAAGCCTGCCTATGATGAAAATGAACCCGTACAGTTTAATGGAACAGTATATAATGAATCTTATGAGCCGGTAAATGAACCAGAGCTGAGCTTACAGGTTAAGAATGAAGCCGGAAAAGTTTTTAATTATGTCTTTTCAAAAACAGAGAAAGGTTATCAGTTAGATGCTGGTGCAATGGCTGCAGGGAATTACAGCTATGTTGCCAACACTACGTTAGGGGGGAAGAAATTTACAGCCAGTGGTAGTTTTTATGTGAATGCCTTGATTGCAGAGTTTCAACAAACAACTGCAAATCACCAGCTTTTAAATACAGTTGCCAGGCAGAGTGGGGGTAAACTTTTTATGCCACAGGATTTGTTGAAAATAGTGGAGGAGATTGGCAAGAATGAGAATATTAAAACAATAAGCTATGAAGACCGAAAGTATGATGAGCTCATTAACTTAAAGTGGTTGTTTGGACTGATATTGGTGCTGTTGAGTGTTGAGTGGTTTTTAAGGAAACGGAACGGTGAGTTGTAGTTAGTAGCAAGTTTTAAGTAGCTAGTAGGTAGTATCAAGTAGGTAGTATCAAGTAGCAAGTAGAGAGATTAGCTGGTGGTCTTTCAACTCAATTCTGTGCTCTTTGCTCCTTGTTCTTTGTTCCTTGCTCTTTTTTCCTACATCAGGCCTAATCTCTTTAATGCCATTCATCACGGTATACAAACTTAGGCATTTGCCATTCGTACCTGATGGAGAGGAGCCTGAGGGCAAGTCCAACAATTGCGGCCAGTACAGTAGCCAGCATTTCGCTGCCATGGAAATGCTCTACACCGATGTATACTGCTCCGGTTACGATAGCGGCACTGGCGTAGATTTCTTTTCTGAATAGCAGGGGAATTTCATTGCACAGTACATCACGGAGTACACCTCCGGCGCAACCGGTAATCATTCCGCTAAAGAGAACAATTAGGTAGGGAAGATGGATTTGTTGAGCTACCTGGCATCCGATAATGGTAAACACTACTAGTCCAAGTGCATCGAGGTATAAAAAAAGCTTCTTTAATTTGGTCATTACCGAAGCGATAAAAGCGGCAAGAAGTGCGGCAGCCGCTGTGATAATTAAATATTCGGGATGTTCCACCCAGCTCATGGGGTAGTGGCCAAACAAAACATTTCTAACGGTTCCTCCTCCTAAGGCGGTAACCCAGGCGATGATACAAACACCCACCCAATCCATATCTCTTCTGCCTGCAGAAAGTGCGGCGGTCATGGCTTCGGCGGTAATGGCGATGATGTAGAGAATGTGGAGCATCGAGAAGGTTGAAGTTGGTTAATTGGTGAGTTATTTAATTGGGTAACCGTTTAATTGTTTAACTGAGCACAATGCAACTGCAAACTCAATACGCTCAACTGCCAACTGAAAACTGCCAACTGAAAACTGTTCTAGTCTTTCTTCTCTTCTTTGATGATTACAAAAACATCTTCATTATCTTTCTTCATGAAGTATTTTTCACGGGCAAACTTTTCGGCAGTATTGAGGTTGGTATTGAGTTCGTTGAGGTCTTTTTTAATCTGGAAGGTTTCCTTCTCGAAATATTCTTTTTCTTCCTGTAATTTATTGGCCTGACTGCGGTATTCGTATTGGGAGATCATATCGTTTTTATCAAAAAACAACATCCATAACGCAAAAGCAACCGTTGCAAGAAAGTATTTATTCCGGAAAAGATCAATGAGTCGTTTCATCTGGTTGTCTTTAAAAATCGTCTTTATCATCTACATCAATACGTTTAAGGCCAGGTTTTAGTCTTTCTTAATAGGCTAGTGCCTGCAAACTGGTGTAAATGTAAACAAAAACATCCGAAGATTTAAAATCTCCGGATGCTGTGCAAATAAGTTTTTCAACTTGTTAACAATTGACCAATTGCCAGTGGATTAAACCAGGGGAAATTGTATTATTTTTTAGCGTATTTGAAGTTTTTGCCGATGAAACGTGCGTTTTCACCCAATTCTTCTTCAATGCGTAATAATTGGTTGTATTTTGCAATCCTGTCTGAACGGGAAGCTGAACCGGTTTTGATTTGACCACAGTTTAAGGCAACTGCTAAATCAGCGATGGTTACATCTTCAGTTTCTCCAGAACGGTGACTCATTACTGAGGTATAACCACTGTTCTGAGCTAAAGTTACTGCATTAATGGTTTCAGTTAAAGAACCAATTTGGTTAACTTTTACTAAAATAGAGTTCGCTGTATCTTCATCAATACCACGTTGTAAACGGGTAACGTTAGTTACGAATAAATCGTCGCCAACTAATTGTACACGGTCACCAACTTTATCTGTTAAAGTTTTCCATCCTGCCCAGTCATTTTCATCCATACCATCTTCGATTGAGATAATCGGATATTTAGCAGAAAGATCAGCTAAATATTGTGCCTGCTCTTCGCTTGTGCGAATTGCACCTTTATCGCCCTCAAATTTAGTATAGTCATATTTACCATCTTTGTAGAACTCAGAAGAAGCACAGTCTAAAGCTAAGCAAATTTGAGAACCTGGTTTGTAACCAGCTGTTTCAATTGCTTTTAAAACGGTTTCAATTGCATCTTCAGTACCATCGAAAGTTGGTGCGAAACCACCTTCGTCTCCTACTGCAGTTGATAAACCTCTATCGTGAAGGATTTTTTTCAAGCTGTGGAATACTTCAGTTCCCCAACGTAAAGCCTCAGAGAAAGAAGGTGCGCCAACTGGCATAATCATAAATTCCTGGAATGCAATAGGTGCATCTGAGTGAGAACCACCATTGATGATGTTCATCATCGGGATTGGTAAAGTATTGGCGTTAACACCACCAATGTAACGGTATAATGGTTGGCCAATCTCATCAGCAGCAGCTTTTGCTACAGCTAAAGAAACACCTAAAATAGCATTGGCACCTAAATTACCTTTGTTTTCAGAGCCATCAAGGTCTAACATAATTTTATCGATAGCGTTTTGCTCGAAAACATCAACACCTCTTAATGCAGTTGCAATTTTAGTGTTTACATTTTCAACAGCTTTTAAAACACCTTTACCTAAATATGTAGATTTATCCCCATCACGTAATTCAACAGCTTCATATTGCCCGGTAGAAGCACCACTTGGTACAGCTGCACGGCCAAAAGCGCCGTTTTCGGTTACAACTTCTACTTCTACTGTTGGATTTCCTCTTGAATCGAGGATTTGTCTCGCATGGACATTAACGATTATGCTCATTTTTATTTGATTTTTTAATATTTTTTTAACCTGCTTAGTGTAAAAAGTACAATTACTAAGCCTAACATCAAAGTTAGTATATTTTTTAAATAAATAAAGTGTTTTTGAATAGTAGTTACTACTTAGTAGTCAGTAGGTAGTATATCGTATAGAGATTCGATCATTCTTAAGTTTGGTACCTGTAATTTAACAATTAATTGTTGAGAAATTGATAAAATCCTGCAAATTCACGATGCCAAAACCATTCTTTATGTCTTCCATCAGCTACTTCGGAAAGAACTACCTGCTTATTGTTGCCAGTAGAGGTAATTAGGGTGTGCATCCGTTTTACATCATTGATCATTATCTCACCTTCTTTTCCTCCTATAACCAGGTAAATTTTCTGGTCGCCAAGTTTAGGGAGATTTTCTTCAACATAATAAAAGATTGAAGGCGCATACCAGAATGATGGACTGAAGATTCCAGCCGAGCCGAATATCTCAGGGTAAGTGGCCAAAATGTACATGGAAATTAAGCCTCCCATAGAGCCTCCCGCAATTGCGGTATTTTTTGCATCGGGTAAAGTTCTGTAATTGCTGTCGACAAAGGGTTTTAAAGTTTTAACAATAAAGTCGGCATAAGCATTACCTTCTCCTTTACCCTGGTCTCCATCAAAAGGACTATACTCATTAAACCTGTTCTTCTCCGCATGGTCTATCCCTATGATAATCATTTCCTTTAAGCCGGAGCGAATCAGCTCATCGGTAACTGAATCTACAGCCCATTCATCATTTCTGGGCGGCTGGGTATGGAAAAGATGCTGCCCGTCATGCATATAAATTACCGGATATCTTTTCTCAGATTTGTGATAGCCTTTAGGAAGGTAAAGCTGGATTTTTCGGTATCTTTCCAGTTGGGGGATATAAAAAGCATCCGACAGGAGGTGGACATGATCGCCGTATTGTGGTTTTTCTGGCATGGGATATATAGTTCAAGCGTACTGACTGAGCAACAGTCAAAGCTAAGGTTATGTTTGTAAACTTAGCCATCATCGGTTAAATACTGCTTATTGAAGCAGGTTTTCTATGTTTTAACATATTAAAGCTAGATTAATTCGCGTTTTAGTTTAATTTTGTGTTCCCCATTGATCATATCTATAACAGATTTTATTACGCACCTTATGTTCTTCAAATCTCTTTTTAAAAAGTGTTGTTACATTTTTGTTTTTGTGATGCTACTTTTGGCTTTTCAGCGAGTTGCTGCTCAGCAGCATGAGCCGCTTAAAGCTAAGATAGACAGCAATGAACTGGATGAAAGCCAGGTGCCTGTTCTGGTCAATAAAATTGAAAGTTACAACTTTGCGATAGACCGTAACAGATTCCTGCTACAGCGGAGTTACGATATAAGCGCTATTGAACTGGCGTTGCCCGGCCTGGAAAAAAAGGTAAAGGGCTTTAAAAGCAGATTTGAAAAAAACAGCTCCAAAATGAATTTAAGGAGTTTAAATAGTTCTGTTATCTTACTCGCTGAAGTATCTGAGAATCTATCCGATTATAAAACTACTTTATCAGGTTATGCCGAAGAGTTGAGTAAGAGTAATGCTGATTTGAAAAAAATCCTGAAGGACCAAAGTTTGCAGGTAGAGGTAGAGGATTCGACATTGAAAACCCAGCTTCGGGATATATTGCTGGAAGGAAAAAAGTTAGCGACAGAACAGCTAAAAACCCTTACCAGGATTAATTTATTAAACAGCAGGATTTCTGTAGCTTTTTTACAGACCAAAAATCTCGCTTCTGATATGCAATACCTTTCCATTTCGAAGAAAATTAACATGTGGTCAAGAGAAGAGGCTCCATTGCTTAAAGCGAGGCCTGCTGAATATGAGGATTCTTTCTTTAAGATTGTTGGTAATGCGTTTCAAAGATCGGCCAGAATTATTAAAATTTATCTGTCCGGAAAGATATCTGTCGTGATGTTAAGTCTTTTCATATTCGGGGTTTTAACAGCCTGGATGATTTCGAATATGCGCAGGATTAAAAAGATGGATGATGCGGTTAGTATACTCCGTCAGGCTAAGTTTTTAAACAGGAGTGTGGTTGTTGCTTCGCTTTTTGCTTTTTTTACTTACGTTCCCTTTTTGTTCGGCAATCCAACGATGTCAATGTTGCACACCATTGAATTGCTTAGGCTTTTAACCCTGTGCTTTTTGCTTCCACCGTTTTTAACCCGGCATGCAAAGCTTTTGTGGTTTGGCCTGGTTGGTTTATGGATTTTTTATGCAGTGGATGATATTTTATTGGATTCTGCTTTCGGAGAGCGCTGGGCATTATTTATTGCGGGCATTTTGCTGCTGGTGCTTTGTGTTAAGGTTTTTCGAGGCAAGCTGCATTTGTTCAAAGACCTTGAGCCATCTTCAGGAACAAAGACATTAGCAGTTTTCACAGGTATACTGGTCATTCTTTCTCTGATATTTAATTTAACCGGACGTTTATCGCTGGCGAAAATCTTTGGTGTGAGTGGGGTGCAGTGTTTGATGCTTGGTATTACTCTGAAAGTTTTTTGCAACATTGTACTAGAGGCCATTTATATCCAGACCGAAGCCTATCAATCGAGCCGTTTCTCTGATTTTATCAATTATAAATCACTTCAGCACCGCTTGCAGCGTTATTTGTGGGTATTGGCATCACTTGTCTTCTTTATATCTTTTGTAAGGAGTATGACACTTTATGATTTACTAACCACTACCACAGCCAATTTCTTTTATGAAACCAGAAGTATCGGGAGTTATAAATTTACTTTTGCCAGTATTGCCATCTTTATTTGTATCATCTGGCTTTCTTCTATTATTTCAAGCTTTATCAGCTTTTTCTTCGGGCATGAGCAGGCCGTAACCGGTGGAAAACGTACAGGCCTTAATTCAATGATGTTGCTGATCAGGCTGGCTATTTGGACGGTGGGTTTTTTAATTGCGGTGGCTGCTGCCGGAATTCCGATAGATAAACTTTCTATAATGCTGGGTGCATTGGGGGTAGGTATCGGATTTGGTTTGCAAAATATTGTGAATAACCTGGTTTCGGGGGTAATTATTGCATTTGAACGCCCGATACAGATTGGAGATCAGATCGAGATTGGAACTAAATCTGGCGTGGTTAAGGAAATTGGGGTAAGGTCCAGTAAAATCCATAGTGCAGAAGGATCAGATATTATCGTTCCTAACGGTGATTTATTGTCGCAGCATTTGATTAACTGGACGATGCAAAATAGAAGTAAGCGGGTAGAGTTTACAGTTGGGGTGCCCTATAGCGCCGATGTAGAATCTGTAAGGCAACTTATTGCTGATACGCTTGCTCAAAATGAGAAAGTATTGAAACTACCTAAGCCGTTAATCATCCTTCAGGATTTTGGTGAATATGCCGTTGGTGTGCGTACGCTTATCTGGGTGGCCGATTTATCGGTTGCCGGCGAAGTACGTACTGAAGCCATGATTGATGTTAAAAAGGCACTTGCCGAAGCCGGAATCGGGCTGCAGATTAGACCATTAAGCTAGCTATTTAAGCGCATCAAGTACATTAAATAACTTTTTATTGATGCCGCTACCGCTATAATTATTTACGTTTATTACGATCACATATTTATTTCCGGCAGCATCGGTATGGTAACCAGCAAATGCGGATACATCATTGATGGTTCCGCTTTTGATTTTCATGCCATTGTATTCCGGAAGTGCTTTATAAAAATCAGGAAACCAGGTTTCTTTTTGAATCTGGTAAAGTACTGTGGCCATGGCATGCGTTGTAACCCTGTCGCCGGGTGAAAGGCCGCTTCCGTCAATGATGTTCATTGCCGATTTATCTATTCCCTTTGCTGCCCAAAAGTTAATTTCTGTTTCGGCACCTTTGGCTGTTGTGGCAGCTTTGCCTGATTTTAGCGCTATGGTTTTTAAAAGACTTTCGCCATACAGGTTGACACTTTTCTTTAGGAACCAGTAGGCAATTTCGCTTAGGCTGGGAGAGGTAATGGTATTTATCTTTTGGGTAAGTGATGGAATGGCCTGATTGTTAAGTGTCAAAAGCCTTGCGGTGGTGGCGGGTTGGGTAGTGTTTATTCCTAATCTTTTTAAGGTATCCTGAAGCCTGTAGGCACAATCTAAAGCTGGATCGGGAAGTGCTACGGAGATTCCAGATTTACTGATGCCCATGCCCCAGCTGCCACGAAGGTAAGCCACACTGCTATATGGTGGAAGAAAAGCATAAGAACGATCTCCGGTTCCGGATGCCCCGGTTTTAAGTTCATTTACAATCTGGATATAAGGCGTTTCGGGAACAGTTTTGATTACACGTGCTGCATCGGAAGTACTCCCGCCGGGTTTTAGATGAATATCGAATTGATTTTCTCTCCAGGCCAGGCCTGAAGTTCCTGCTCCGTAATAATTGCCTATATCTTGCCAAACCCAACCTTCCGGGGTAGTTTGCGTACCGAAAATTCGGTCGTCGCCAATTACAGCACCTTCAACTTTTTTAATCCCTGCCAATCGGATCGCTTCTACCCATTTATTTAACACGGTATTTTCTTTATTTTGATATCGCCAGGAGGCTAAAGTAGGGTCTCCACTACCTATTACGATTAAGTTGCCTTTTAATGTTCCGTCTGGGGTAATGTTACCGGAATAAGCTAATGTAGTCTGGAATTGAAAATCTTTCCCTAAAAGGCTAAATGCAGTTGCCGCAGTAATGGTTTTTAATGTAGATGCAGTGGCTAAACCGATCTGCTCATTTTTGGCGTAAAGCACTTTTCCTGTATTGGCATCTAATACAATTAGCGAGGCCATAGCATGCCTGGTTTGCTCGTCATTTAAAAAGTTGTTAAAAGCCTTTTCTATGTTTTGGATTTTGGTTTGAGCAAAAGTGGTGGTTGAGCAGCAGAAAAACAGGGTTATGATGAGTAATTTAAAGGCTTTCATTTTAATGGTTTAGTACAGGAAACTCGTATAATTGGATTTATTTACAACGTGTGTTTCATTGGTTTTGTATGCATCCAAAAATGTGGATGGGAATTTAACCTTCTTGATTTCATTCCATTTGATTTCAAATGCAGTGCTAAATTATATGTAATTTCGGTATTGTAATCACTTTTTTATATACAATTTAGTGGTTATAATCTCTTATTTTATACAGTAGCTGCATAATTTGTGTTATTTGTAAGCAAACTAGGTGATTAATACTCTTTTATTGAATAATTACACATCAATTGTTTATTGTGCTAAATATTTAAGGGATTATGAAAGGCTATTTAAAAACGGCTTTCAGCTCTTTTAAAATCCAGAATCAAGATCGGTTTACTTTTTCAAGCCTTATACCATTTACTTTAAATCAGGTAAAAAAAAAGCCTGTGAATGATGTATTATCCACAGGCTTTTTAAACTGAAGGTTTATTTTTAAACCAATTCTTTTTCTAAAAGATACTCCGCAATTTGAACAGCGTTGGTAGCTGCACCTTTGCGTAAGTTGTCGGCAACAATCCAAAGGTTTAAAGCTTTAGGAGCTGATTCATCTCTACGAATGCGGCCCACAAATACTTCATCTCTTTCGTGTGCATCTTTAGGCATCGGATATTTTAAGTTGGCTACATCGTCAACAACGATAATACCAGGTGCTTTTTCTAAAATACTGCGTACTTCAGCTAAATCGAAGTCGTTTTCAAACTCAATGTTTACTGATTCAGAATGGCCACCCATTACCGGAATACGAACTGTAGTAGCTGTAACCCTGATGCTGTCATCGCTCATGATCTTATTGGTTTCTTTAACCATTTTCATTTCTTCTTTAGTATATCCGTTTTCTGTGAAAACATCAATGTGAGGAAGAACATTCAGATCAATTTCGTAGGGATACGCTTTTGGCCCATCAACACCTTTACGTTCGTTCATTAACTGCTCAACAGCTTTTACGCCAGTTCCCGTTACTGATTGATAGGTTGAAACCACAACACGTTTGATTTTATATTTATCGTGCAAAGGTTTTAGAACAACTACCATTTGAATGGTTGAACAGTTTGGGTTGGCAATGATTTTGTTATCGATAGAAAGCTCGTGCGCATTTACTTCCGGTACGATCAATTTAATTGCCGGATCCATTCTCCAGGCAGAAGAGTTATCAATAACTGTAGTTCCTGCTTCCTTAAAACGTGGAGCATGCTCCAATGAAGTGTTACCACCAGCCGAGAATAACGCGATATCCGGTTTCATGCTGATTGCAGTATCCATGCTAACGATTGGGAACTTCTTACCCTTAAAAGTAATTTCCTTACCAACGCTCTTTTCTGATGCTACGGGAATCAACTCTGTTAAAGGGAAATTTCTTTCCTCCAATACTTTTAACATTACAGTGCCCACCAATCCGGTTGCACCTACAACTGCTACTTTCATTTTTAAATTTTAATTATTACTTTGGTTATACATTTTGATATAAGTCCAAATATGCAGAAAATTTTGCTTATATCCCTATTGTTACTTTCTAAACTTGCATTTAATCTGATAAAATTTATCTTAAATGATAATTATCGGAATCAAATTGGTTTACATCACATTCCCAAAATCACAGCCTCAAATCATAGTCGGCTCGTTGTCAGTTCGTTTGCAGGTCATTATCGAGTCGTAGAGAAGGGCGATGTTTTGATTTCTGAGGTACTTTTTAACCCCAAAAGCGGCGGAGTTGATTTTGTAGAGATTTATAATCACTCGGGACATGAGATTGACTTAAAGGAACTTCAACTGGGTAACCTTAACGCTGCAGGTTTTGCGGCGAGCATCAAAAATATCTCTTCTGCCAGACATCTCATAGCGCCAGGAAGTTATTGGGTAATCAGTACCAGTTCGGAAAACATCAGGCAGAACTATGAGGTTAAGTATCCTAATCAACTTATCCAGTTAAGTTCTTTGCCAGCTTATGGTAATGAAAAAGGAAATGTAGTTTTATTGAGTGGTGGCCAAATTATAGATCAATTGAATTATACTTCTAAAATCCACCACCCTTTACTTAGGAATGAAGACGGAATTTCGATAGAAAGGGTTTCGTTTGATGTGGATGCTAATGCCCAGGGTAATTTTAAGTCGGCAGCAGCAAATATTGGTTTTGCAACACCTACTTATAAGAACTCTCAGATGCTTGTTTCAAATGAAAATTCTGTAAAGCTGAGCTCCAAAACATTTTCGCCAGATGGAGATGGTTATGAAGATCTTCTTTTGGTTAATTATCAGTTGGATAATCATGCAAAGCTGGCTAACATCAATATTTATTCAGATCAGGGTAAATTGGTACGGAAACTCTGCCAGAATCAAACCATTGCAACTGAAGGTCTATTTACCTGGGACGGCCTGAATGACAGGGGAGAAGTGTCGGCGGTTGGAATCTATGTTGTTGTTTTTGAGTGTTTTGATTTGAGCGGTCAAGTGAAAAAGTTCAAAAACACCTGTGTGTTAGCAATGAAATTGAATGATTAGTAGCCTTAAAATCTATTTGTTGCGTCTTTAATATTATTAACTTATGGTCTATTGTATAGAACCTGTCCTTTAGGTTAGTACAAATCTAAAGGACAGGCACCTAACTTAATAATATGTTAGCATCTCGCTACAACCTGACAAAATCAATCCGATGCTTATATCAAATTTGCCTTGATATATCCGGCACTTGTGGTAATTGAACCAATCGGGTCAGGTTTGTAATTGGTTTCGTGTTCTACGAAAAAGTGTTTTAAGCCTGATTGTTTCGCTTCAGCGAAGATGGATTTGAAATCGATAGAGCCTGTGCCAATTTCTGCGTTAAGTGCAGGATTGGCTTTGTCCATATCTTTAACATGCCACATTGGGAAACGCCCAGGGTAGGTTTTAAAAAGTCTCATGGGCTCATTGCCTGAGCGTACCACCCAATATAAATCCATTTCGAAGTTTACCAGATTTTTATCTGTTTCTTGTAGATAAACGTCGTAACCTGTAGTGTTTCCTAATTTTTTGAATTCAAAATCGTGGTTGTGGTAGGCAAATTTTAAGCCGGCTGATTTGGCAATGGTAGCTACCTGATTAAAATCGTTGGCTACTTTTTTAAATCCATCTATTCCTTTGTTCATATCAACATGTGCACCTGCAATGGTGAAATACTCACCGCCCAAAATAGCACAAGCCTCCATATCGGCCTTTAAAGCATCGGTTTTACCTGTTTTAGAAAATTGGTCCATACCATAATGCCCGCTTGGTGCTTTTAAACCATTGGCTTTTAGAAGATTTTTAAACTCGGCTATAGTTAGCCCAAAGAATTTACCATCCCCATAACCATAGGTTTCTACTTCCTTATATCCGGCTGCAGCTACTTTTTCGATTACCCCTTTCACATCTTTAGGAAGTTCATCCCGTAAGGAATAAAGTTGTAAACCAATTTGTTTGTTGCCTTTGGCAAAAGCGAAAGAAGGCGCAACTACAGTTGCTGCAGCCAAAAGACCGGCCTGTTGCAGGAAAGTTCTTCTTGAATTCATTTTTTGAGGACTAGATTAGATTTTTTTGAATATAAGCACAGCTTGCAGCTACTGATTCTAAAGGATTGGGCTTATAGTTAGTTTCGTGCTCCACAAAGAAATGTTTCATTCCGGAAAGCTTTGCATCTGCAAAGATAGGTTTGAAGTCAATTGCTCCGGTGCCCACTTCGGCGTTCAGTGCGGGATCTTTTTTGTCCATATCTTTAACATGCCACATGGTAAAACGTCCGGGATTTTCTGTAAATAATTTAATTGGATCATTTCCTGAACGAACCACCCAGTAAAGATCCAGTTCAAAATCTACCAGGTTCTTATCAGTATTCTTTAGCAGAATTTCATAACCGGTTGTATCACCTTGTTTATCAAACTCGAAATTATGGTTATGATAGGCGATTCTGATTCCTGCTTCCTTGCATAGCTTTCCTGCTTCATTGATTTTTAAAGCAATTTTTTTGTAGTCATCTGCCGTTTTTCTGATGCTTTCATCCAACCACGGAATTGTTATATACTCACTTCCCAGTACCTTAGCTGCAGCAATTGCGGCCTTAAGTTCATCGGTATTTCCATCGGTTAAGAAAGTTCCCAAGCCAAAATGACCACTAGGAGAGGTTAAACCATTGTCATCAAGCAGTTTTTTAAATTCTTCCGGCTTTAGGCCCCAAAATTGGTCTTTGATCGAAAACCCATAGGTTTCCACTTCTTTGAAACCAGCTTTGGCCACTTTTTCAATTGTTCCTTTTAAATCTTTGGGAAGTTCATCTCTCAAAGAGTATAACTGTAAACCAATTGCTTTTTTATCGTTAGACATGCATGCAAATGATGGAACTAAAAGTGCGGCTGCTGCAGCCATACTGCTGTTTATTATAAAACTTCTTCTTGATAACATATGGGTATTATTAAATATCACAAATTGAAATTGCCTTTTTCAAAGAGGCTAATTTGTCTTCGTTTTTAGGTATAAATTCTTGGGCAACAAAGCCTTTAAAACCGGTTTCGGCAATGGCTTTCATGATAGCAGGGTAGTAAAGTTCCTGGGTATCATCAATCTCGTTTCTGCCTGGTACGCCGGCGGTGTGGTAGTGTGCAATGTATTGATGGTTGTCTCTGATGGTTCTGATCACATCTCCTTCATCAATCTGCATGTGATAAATATCATAAAGCAATTTGAAGTTTTCAGAGCCCAAACGTTTACACAATTCAACACCCCATGCGGTAGTATCGCACTGATAATCTTTATGGTTGATTTTACTGTTCAATAGTTCCATCACCAATACTACATTGTGTTTTTCGGCAAGGGGCATGAGTTGTTTCAATCCCTTTACGCAATTGTTCCAACCAGTTTCATTGTCTTTTCCTCTGCGGTTTCCACTAAAGCAGATTAGATTTTTGTAACCCGCCGCGGCAACTAACGGAATCATTTCAGTGTAGTTCCTAATCAGTTTTTCATGGAATTTCTCATCGTTAAAGCCATCAACGAGGTTGATTTCTGCACCATTGCACATGGTAGATTCAATGCCATGTTTCTTTAGCGTAGGCCAGTCTTTAGGGCCAACCAAATCAATCCCTTTGATGCCGATTTTCTTTGCTTCAACACAGAGGGTTTCTACATCTAAACCACTGAAACACCAGCGGCAAACCGAGTGGTTAATGTTTCCTTTGAGTTTTAGTGGCTGTTCTGATTCGGGGGTATTCATGGCGAGGGCAGAAAGATTTGCAGAAACCCCAAGTGCTGCGGTTCCTGCAATGATATTTTTTAAAGCTTTTCTTCTATTTAGGTTTGAAGACATGATTATAGTGAATTAGCTTCTGTAACGGATTTATTTTTATCGGTGAAAAACAACATGAATAAAAGCGCCACCAAAGCTGCGATTCCTGCTGGAATAATCCAGATACTTTGCCAGATATGGCCACCATCTACTACGTATTTGTTAACAACCATACCCGAAATAATTGAGCCGATTAACATACCTACGCCGTAAGTAGCTAAGGTGATAAAACCCTGAGCTGCGCTTTTGAATTTTTCTCCCGCCAATCTATCAGTGTAAATTTGTCCGGTAACAAAGAAAAAGTCATAGCAGATACCGTGAAGTACAATACCGCCGATAAGCATCCAATAATTGGAATCTGCATTTCCGAATGCAAAAAATAAATAACGTACAACCCAGGCAAGCATTCCTATTGCCAACATCTTTTTCACGCCTAAGCGGGCAAAAAATAAAGGCATTAAGAGCATAAATAAGGTTTCAGAAACTTGTCCTAAAGATTGAACACCTGCTGCGCCCTTCATACCAACCTCATTCAGGAATGGGTTTGTAAAATTGTAATAAAATGCCAAAGGGATACAGATGGCTACTGAAGCCAGGAAAAATAAAAGATATGATTTGTTTTTCAGCAAACCTATGGCATCCAGCCCGATAATTTCGCCAAAAGTTGTTTTTTCTCCTTTTTTAACAGGAGGGGTGTCTGGTAAGAAAAAGCTCAACAATCCTAAGATAATTGATGCAACAGAAGCCATTTTAAACGTTAGTACTAAGTTTCCGCTTTGCTCCCAGTTTAACCACCCGATTACCAGTCCGGCAATGATCCAGCCGATTGTTCCAAATACCCTGATTGAAGGGAATTCTTTTCCCGGATCTTTCATTTGTTTAAACGATATTGAGTTTACCAGTGCCAATGTAGGCATATAAGCGATCATGTAGCCCAATATAAAAGGGAAGAAGCTGTCGAAATTTAAAGAAGTTCCGGCAACCCACAATAGTGCACCACCAACCAAATGCAATACGCCTAAAACTTTTTGAGCAGAGAAAAATTTATCTGCAATTAATCCGATTATGAAAGGTGCAATGATTGCACCCAATGATTGTGTGCTATACGCTGAGCCTATTTGCACATCATTTGATAATAGATTTTTACCCAGGTATGTACCCATGGTTACAAACCATGAACCCCAGATAAAAAATTCCAGGAACATCATGGTAGAAAGCTTAAAGCGAGTAGTGCTATTCATTTGGTTAGGTTTGTTTTAGAATGTAAAATGGATCAATAAGAATAGATTTAAATGACCTAATCTAGTTATAAAAAATTAAAATGGATAACGTAAGCGGGATTTAAACACAGCTGTTTAAATCATGATATAGGCAAAAATGTAAGCGGGCCTAAGTTTATTCACATTATACTTTCCCGCTTACATTTATTATTTAAAGTTCTTTGATGGAAATGTTTTTATACCAAACTTCATCACCGTGATCTTGCAGGGCAATTTTTCCTTTTTTGAAAGTCCCCCAGTTTTCCCAGGTTTTGAATTTACTTCCGGCAATTAAAGTTTTCCAGTTATCATCCCAAAGGGTTGTTTCTACAACTTTAACCCCGTTTAGAATGAGGGTCAATTTGCCTTTTTTGCTGATAATTTCTGCCTTGTTCCATTCGCCTACTGGTTTTACAGGCTCCGAAGAACTTTTAACCAGATCGTACAAATCGCCTGCGCGGTGTTTGGTAATTTTACCATCCGGGTGGCCATCATTATCAATTACCTGCATTTCTAATCCTGTAGAGTATGTTGCATGGTATTTAGGTTCTTCGTGAATGTAAAAGATTAAACCACTGTTGGCTTTCGGTGCCACTTTCCATTCATATTTTAAATGAAAATCGCTATATTCTTTGTCTGTTACCAGGTCGCCGCCACCGTCTTTTCCTTTGGTTGCAAGGTCCAGATGTAGTGCGCCATCTTGTACTTGCCATGCGCTGCCCACCGTTGTTTTGTTGTAGGTGTGCCAGCCGGTAGTTGTTTTGCCATCAAACAAGGGCTTGAAGCCTTTTTGAGCATTCGATATTTGTGTTACCGCAAGTAGGATACAAGCGGAAAGGAAGATTTTTTTCATCGTTTTAAAGTTAAACCACCTAAACTTTAGGCTTAGGTGGTTTGTAATTAGTTATAGGGTTAAATTATTCCAGCCTTTACGGTATTCGCGTTTAACAAACTGGTTGGCTTCGTCAAAATTGGTGATCTTCATGTTGTCGTTATCCCAAAGCATCTTCATGTAACGGCCAGGATAAGTTACCTTGCCATTTACTGTTTTTTGGATATCGAAACTTCTGATCGCCAGGTTCGCCATTAATAAGGCTTCTGTTAATGGTCCGGCAATTTCAAACGGTGAGCTTACCTCTTGTTTACCATAGCCTGCAATTGCAGCTTCTACCCATTGCGCGTAGTGTCCATCGGCACCGCCTTTAACACGTGCATATTTTTCAGGAACTTTAATGTCTTTATTTCTGCTTAAAGGTAAAAGCTTAGGATTTGCGCTATAGGTTTCGCTCATCATTTTGCCTTTTGTACCGATAAATAAAGTACCGTTACCTCCATCACCAAATGTTTCGTTAGCTTCTAATTCTGCCGGACGTTCAGGCTGAATACCGCCGTCCATCCAGTGTAAAGTAACATCACCTTTGGTTTTGTTGGTTTTAGGGAATTTAAGGGTTACGTGGCTTGAAGGCGGGCAACTTTCAGGGAAGTATCCTCTTTTAAACTCATCTACATAAACAGAGCCTACACTGGCTTCAACTTCTTTAGCATATTTCAGATTTAAGACGCTGAATGGTGCCTCAATTAAGTGGCAACCCATATCGCCTAAAGCCCCGGTTCCATAATCCCACCAGCCACGCCAGTTGAAAGGAACGAGTTTATCTACAAAATCTTTATCAGGTGCAGTGCCTAACCATAAATTCCAGTCTAATTCTTTAGGAATTTCGGCTTTTTGAGATGGCCATGGAATACCTTGAGGCCATACTGGTCTGTTTGTCCAGGCATAAACGGTATGTACATCACCAATTAAACCGGCTTCATACCATTCTTTCATTTGGCGAGGGCCATCGTTTGAAGCACCCTGGTTACCCATTTGTGTTACTACTTTGTATTTTTTAGCTGCTGCTGTTAAAATACGTGCTTCGTAGATATCATGAGTAAGCGGCTTTTGAACATACACGTGCTTACCCAGCTGCATGGCTGCAAGCGCCTGGATAGCATGATTATGATCTGGAGTAGATACTGAAACAGCGTCTATGTTTTTATGCTCCTTGTCCAGCATTTCTCTCCAATCTTTGTAGTATTTGGCTTTAGGAAAAGCTTTAACACTATTTGCTGCACGGCGGTCGTCTACATCGCATAAAAATGCAATGTCGGCTTTACCACTTTTCGCAAACATAGCGATATCGCTCTGGCCTTTACCTCCGGCACCGATACCAGCAACCAATAATCGATCGCTTGGTGCTAAAAATCCAGGTCCGCCTAAAACGTGACGGGGCACAATCATAAAAGCTGCTGCTGCGATTGCGCTGGTTTTGATAAAATCACGGCGGTTAGTCGTGTTTTTTTCTTGCTCTGTTTTCATTCTTAGTAAATAGGTAAGATTTAGGTATTATTTCTTTTTCAGTGATAAGATATATTTTACCATAAGCTTGGCATCATCTTTTTTCAATGTTGCATGAGCTGTCATGGGCATGTTTCCCCAAACACCAGTACCGCCTTTGATGATTTTATCTGCAAGATAATTTACGTTTTTCTCAGTTGCAGGGTACTTTTTAGCAATTTCTACGTAAGCAGGGCCGATGATTTTATTGGTTTTATTGTGGCAGCCAATACAGTCAGATTTATTGATCAGCTTTTCTCCAGCACTCATTTGTACTGCGTGGTTGCTTAAGGTTGCTGTTGCCACTACCGCCTTCTCCTTCGTCAAATCTGCCTTTGCAAACGATGCCATTAAAATAACAACAGCGCTTAAAATTAAAAATGTTCTTTTCATGTGTGTGATTGTTTTTGAATGAATACTTTGATTGTTTTGTTAGTAATATTTATCAAAGCTCATTCCATTATTTATTCTGTTATGCTTGTAAGCCTAAAATTCTTTTATTGAAAGCGCTATCGCTACCAGAGGCAGCAAAATCATCGAAAGCCTTATCGGTTACATTAATAATATGTTTCTGGATGAATTCCGATCCTTCACGGGCACCGTCTTCCTGATTTTTAATACAGCATTCCCATTCCATAACGGCCCAGCCTTTAAAATCATATTGAGCCAGTTTACTGAAAATTGTTTTGAAGTCTACTTGTCCGTCACCAGGAGAGCGGTATCTGCCTGCCCGATTTGCCCAGCTTTGGTAACCTCCAAATGTGCCTTGTTTTCCGGTTGGGTTAAACTCTGCATCTTTTACATGGAAAGCCTTAATGCGTTCGTGGTAAAAATCAATGTACTGGATATAATCCAACTGTTGAAGCACAAAGTGAGAGGGGTCGTACAGCAGGCATGCTCTTGGGTGGTTATTAACTGCCGCCAGGAACATTTCATAGGTTTCACCATCAAATAAATCTTCTCCCGGATGGATTTCATAGCAAACATCTACACCACAGTTATCAAACTCATTCAGGATTGGTGTCCAGCGTTTAGCCAGTTCAGCAAAACCTTCCTCTACCAATCCAGCCGGGCGTTGTGGCCAGGGGTGGAAATATTGCCAAAGTAAAGAACCACTGAAGGTAGCGTGTGCATTCAATCCTAAGTTTTGAGATGCTTTAGCTGCATATTTCATTTGCTGTACCGCCCACTGCGTTCTTGCTTTTGGGTTTTTATGTACTTCTTTTGGTGCAAAAGCATCAAAGAGATCATCATATGCCGGGTGAACAGCTACTAACTGTCCCTGCAAGTGGGTAGAAAGTTCTGTTATTTCCAGTCCGTAAGAGGCAATTTTACCTTTCAGCTCATCAGCATAAGTCTGGCTTTCTGCTGCTTTTTGAAGATCGATAAAGCGGGTATCGAGGGTAGGCATCTGGATACCTTTGAAGCCCAATCCTGCTGCCCATTTACAGATATTATCTAAGGAATTGAAGGGTGCTTCATCGCTGATAAACTGGGCTAAGAAAACACCTGGTCCTTTTAAAGTTGTCATGATTGATGTTTAAATTTTATAATCTAACCATTTTTGGTCTGAGCGGCTTGAGGCCACTACATTTTCGATGAAAGCCATACCGCGTACACCATCTTCTGTAGACGGGAAATCCAGCATCTCTGGTGTTGGTTGTTCACCATTTAATTTTGCATCCACGGTGAGTGCAAAGTTTCTGTAAATATTTGCAAAAGCTTCTAAATAGCCTTCCGGGTGACCTCCTGGTGTGCGGGTATTGTGCTTTGCGAAGCTGCCCATATAGCCGTTTCCAGTTCTATAGATTTGCGCTGGTGCATTTAACCATTTTACAATCAGGGTGTTTGGTTCCATCTGGTGCCATTCCATGCCTCCTTTTTCGCCATATACTTTAATTTTTAGTGCATTTTCTTCACCGGCAGCAATCTGCGAAGCGATAAGTACACCATTTGATCCGTTATCGAATTTTAACAACACATTTCCGTCGTCATCAATGGCTCTTCCCGGAACTACAATGTTAAGGTCGGCACAGATTTGGGTAATTTTCAAGCCCGAGATATATTCTGCAAGGTGTGCGGCATGCGTACCAATATCGCCCATACTACCGCTTTTACCGGTTTTAGATGGGTCGGTACGCCAGGCAGCCTGTGCATTTCCTTCTCTTTCAGAAAGGGTGCTTAGCCAGCCTTGGGGATACTCCACAATGATTTTTCTAATGGCGCCAAGCGCATCTTCAGCTACCATTTGTTTAGCCTGCTTAACCATTGGATAACCTGAATATGTGTGGGTTAAGCAAAGGGTTAAACCTGTTTCTGCTACTTTAGCTTTTAGCTGCTTAGCTTCATCTAAAGTGAGTGTCATCGGCTTTTCGATGACCACGTTGAAGCCTTTTTCTAAAGCCATCATTGCCGGTGCGAAGTGGGCAAAGTTTGGTGTAACAATGGTTACAAAATCGATGCGCTCATCAGCAGGAAGTTCGCTTTCTTTATTAAGCATCTCTTCATAGCTGCTATAAATTCTATTGTCGGGAAGAAAAAGCATTTTCCCTGATTCATAACCCACTTCTGGATGAACACTTAATGCTCCAGCTGTAAGTTCAATAAGGCCATCCATATTGGCTGCCAGGCGATGTACGGCACCGATAAAGGCGTCTTTTCCACCGCCAATCATGCCCATTCTTAATTTTCTTCTCATAAGGATGTAGGATCTGAGGCCAAGGGTGCGGGATTCAGGCGTTTTAGCCTTGTGCCTTTGTATTTAGCCTTTTCCTTGTTTTATAGTTTAGGGTATAAATTTTAAGGTGGAGTGTTACCACGCTAACTATATTTTATACCTCAAATGTGATTTAAGGGTAAAGGCATAAGGCCGTGGATTTTGAGGCTGTACCCCTAAACCTTTTACCTTATGCCTAAAACCTGTTACAGATTATTTTTCTTTAATTCTTTAACTGCATAGTCAGCTGCGCGAGCAGTTAAGGCCATAAACGTTAGTGATGGATTTTGGCACGCAATAGAAGGCATACAAGATCCATCGGTTACAAATACGTTGCTTACCTCATGCATTTGGTTCCATTTATTCAATACTGAAGTTTTAGGATCATTACCCATTCTGGCGGTTCCCATTTCGTGGATAGCCATACCAGGATAACAGCCATTGTCATAAGTTTTGATGTTTTTCATGCCTGCTTTTTCTAACATTTCGGCAGCATCATTCATCATATCGATACGCATTTTCTTCTCGTTCTCCTTGTATTCGCAATCGATAGCCAACACCGGTTGACCCCATTTATCTTTTTTGGTTTTATCGATGTAAACTTTGTTTTCGTAATAAGGAAGCATCTCTCCGAAACCACCAAGGCCCATGGTCCATTTACCTGGTTTGGTCATTTTTTCTTTAAGCCCTGATCCGAAAGAGAGTTCAGCAACATCGTTTTGCCAGTTAGATCTGCTTGCACCACCCTGATATCCGAAACCACGTAAATAATCACGTTTGTCGTTTCCGATGTTCTGATATCTTGGAACATAAATACCATTGGCACGACGGCCATAAGTATATTTATCATCAAATCCTTCAGCCTCACCAGATGCGCCGCAACGGAAATGGTGGTCCATTAAGTTGTGACCTAACTGACCGCTACCATTACCCAAACCATTAGGATGTGCTTCTGAAGTAGAGTTTAATAAGATGAAGGTAGAACCTAAAGTAGAGCCATTTACAAAGATAATCTTGGCATAGAATTCCATGGTTTTGTTGGTTTCCGCATCAATAACCATTACACCTTTTGCTTTCTTGGTATCCTTATCGTGAATGATATGGTTAACAATAGAGTAAGGTCTGAGGGTTAGCTTACCAGTGGCCATAGCAGCTGGCAGGGTAGAGGATTGGGTGCTGAAATATGCCCCAAACGGACAACCACGACTACATAAGTTACGGTACTGGCAGTTACCACGACCTTTATGTGGAACAGTTAAATTGGCTACACGGCCAATCATCATGATCCGTTCTCTTTTGTAGTGTTCTTCTATGCGTTTTTTAACCGATTTCTCTACAATATTAAGGTCCATTGGCGGTAAAAATTGACCATCCGGGCAGGTAGGCCAGTTTTCGTTAGAACCACTGATTCCAGCAAAGCGCTCTGCATAATCATACCATGGAGAAAGTTCTTTATAACGGATTGGCCAGTCGTTACCATGACCATCTTTGGCATTATCTTCAAAGTTGTGATCGCTTAAGCGGTAACTTTGGCGACCCCACATTAGCGATTTACCACCTACATGGAAACCACGATACCAATCAAAACGTTTATCCTCTGTATAAGGACATTCTAAATCGTTTACCCACCATTTTTCATTTGCCTCCTGATAAGGATAATCTCTTTTTTGTACAGGGTGGGTACGTTTTTGTTCTTCAGTTAATTTTCCGGCATGTTTAAATTCCCAGGGGTTTTTCATTGCCGTTTCATATCCAGTTATATGTTCGATGTTCATTCCTCTTTCGAGCATGAGCACACGTAAACCTTTTTCGGTAAGTTCTTTTGCAGCCCAGCCGCCACTAATCCCCGATCCTATAACAATAGCATCGTATGTATTCTCTGCTTTTAAATTTGTATTTAAATTCATGATGTTTTGTTCGTTGTTATTATTATATAGATACTAGGTTGCCCAGGATTTTTGTCCAGGTTTCAAAGGTGCTGCACCGTCATAACGGCCTGGTATCGCCACATAAGCACGGGCCTGTGTGCAACCAATTTCTGAGGAGTAATAACCCAATAGTGTCAAATCTCTGGCAGTAACAAAAAAGTAAACTATATCCTTATTCTCTTCAGATTTAGTTTGTTTTTGCTCCAATGAAATGGCCCTCAAATCAACCATTAACTTGGTGCGTTCTGCAGCAGTTAAGGCCAGGTAGTTTTTACCAAAATCCTTCATAGATTTATCCTGAAGGGCCTGGAAACCTCTGGCGAAAGACGTTTGCATCTCTTTTGGATAACAGTCCTGAATCATCATTGGAATGAATTTTCCAACTCCTGCAGCTTTTGCGCCAGGGGAAGATTTGGTTGTAGGGACAATAATATTGGCAAATTCAGCGAAAATCTTTTCATCAGCCACAGAAAACGAAACAAAATTCTTTTCATTTTCGGGGAGCGTAAAACTTTCGAATAAAACGCCCATCGTACTTGCCGAGATTGCTCCTCCCAGCAATAAAGCGACGTTTTTAAGTGCTTCTCTTCTATGCATCGTTATAATGATTTTATATATTGGTTATCTATGTGTTGAATAGGTAATATTAGAAAAAATATCCTGTAATAATTAAATTTTAACCATTAATTTATCCCTCTGCAATGCGATTGTTACGGCATAGAATTATTCTAAATAAAGCTAATTAAATGTGTTTTTGACATTAATAAATCGTTTTTGTATTGGAAGGTTTCTTTGTGTAAAAAGTACATTAAGCCTGAGATTTCATGCGGATTAGGTATAGGCTGACAAAAATTACGCTTAATGAGGAATTGTAGCGGCTTAAACGCGCCTGAGATTAGACAGTTTTTGGAAGCGTTAGCAACTTAAGTATGGAGTATTTTCCATTAAAAGGGAATAAGCTTCCAATGAATTTAATATCTAAATCATTTGGATAGCAAAATTCAGATTCTGATGCCTGGAGGAGTTAATAGAAATAATTTACAGCCTTTTATCCCATTTTTTTAACTTTGTTCCTTCATAGAAAATCCATGAAGGAAAAAATCGTTGTTTTAGGCTCAAATGGCCAAATAGGTACGGAACTGGTTACCATGTTGCGTAAAATATATGATGATGATCATGTAGTGGCCTGTGATATCCGTCGCCCGGATTATGATATCAAAAATTCTGCACCTTTCGAGTTTGTGAATGTTTTGGATAAAGAAATGGTAAAGGGCATTTTCGCAAAATACAGGCCTACGCAGGTGTACTTATTAGCAGCGCTTTTATCTGCAACAGGAGAACAGAACCCTAAACTGGCCTGGGATTTAAACATGAATGGCTTACTTAATGTATTGGATCTGGCTTTAGAATATAAAACGGCTAAAGTATATTGGCCGAGTTCCATTGCCGTTTTCGGACCTAATTCGCCAAAAGACGCCACTCCGCAGTATTGCACCATGGATCCGAATACGGTTTACGGGATTAGTAAGCTGGCGGGCGAGCGCTGGTGCGAATATTATCATCAAAAATATGGCTTGGATGTACGGAGTATTCGCTACCCGGGATTGATTAGCTGGAAAGCTGCTCCTGGTGGTGGAACAACGGATTATGCGATTCATATTTTTCACGATGCCCTTAAAAAAGGTAGTTATCAGAGCTTCTTAAATGCAGCAACTGAGTTACCGATGATGTATATGGATGATGCAATTAGGGGTACTATTGAGCTGATGGATGCACCTGCCGATCAGATCTCGGTTCGCAGCAGCTATAATTTTGGTGGAGTTAGCTTTACCCCAGAGGTTTTGGCTGCTGAAATCAGGAAACATATTCCTAATTTTACGCTCTCATATGCCGAAAATGATCCACGCCAGCAGATTGCCAATAGCTGGCCCCGTTCTATTGATGACAGTTATGCTGCCAATGACTGGGGATGGAAACCAGAGTTTGATTTATCAAAACTCACAACAGATATGTTAAATAATTTAAAGAAATAAGTGTTTAACTGTTGAAATTGTTAATTGTTAAATTGATTCGTTCGGTTAGCAGTTAGGCAATTAAACAATTAAGCGATAAACGAAAAAAAATGGGAAGAGCATTCGAATTTAGAAAAGAAAGAAAATTTAAACGTTGGTCTAAAATGGCCGTTCAGTTTACCCGTATCGGTAAAGATATTGTAATGGCAGTAAAAGAATCGGGTCCAAATCCTGAAACTAACTCCCGTTTACGTACAGCTATGCAAAATGCTAAAGCTGTAAATATGCCTAAAGATAGGGTAGAAGCAGCTATCAAGCGTGCTTCCGATAAATCGTTGGCCAATTATGAGGAAATTGTTTATGAGGGTTATGCTCCTCATGGTGTGGCAGTTTTAATTGAAACAGCAACAGATAATACTAACCGTACTGTAGCGAATGTGCGCAGTTACTTTAATAAAACAAACGGAACACTTGGTAAAACCGGATCTTTGGATTTTGTTTTTAATCGCAAATCAATCTTCCGCTTTGTTCCTGCAGAGGGCTTGGATTTGGAAGAATTGGAGTTCGAATTGATCGATGCTGGCTTAGAGGAACTTTATGTGGAGGCAGATGAGGAAGGAAATGATATTGCAGTTGCACAAGGTGCCTTCGAAAACTTTGGTTCATTGCAAAAAGCTTTAGAAGAAAAAGGTATCGAATTGAAAAGCTCTAAATTAGAGCGTATTGCTTTATCGCATCACGAAGTTACCGAAGAACAGGCTGCCGATGTGTTAAAATTGATTGATAAACTGGAGGAAGATGATGATGTTCAGGCAGTTTATCACAATATGGCCGAATAACTGGCTATCTGAAAAATAATAGCAAAGGCTTGAGCATAGATGTTCAAGCCTTTTTTATGATCTGGATTTTGAAGCGCAATGCCCGTGCTTAGGGAGCACAAAAGTCTGTTATCATTTCAAATCCTGCTGCTTTCCCTCAAACTTCAGCTGCCGGATTCTCAATCTGAACAGTTTTATTTCTTATGCGAAAATAACCAGGGAATTAACTCTGGTTCTGCAAAGGCGCTATCCCAGCTGTTGTGGTTGTCTTTTGGATAAAGCGTAAATTTAACATCAGCACCTACCGTTTTCAGGCGTTCGGCAATGGCAATAGAGAAAACAGGGTCAACAATATCATCTTTCGCACCATGAAAAATCCATAACGGTGTTTTTTGATATTTCTTGATATTATTGGTGTTATCCCCGCCACAAATAGCAAATGCAGCGGCGAAAGTTTTGCGTTTATGTCTTAAAATTTCATAAGTACCCATTCCACCCATTGATAAACCACCCACATAAACCTGTTCCTTATTTACATATGGTTTTTTAAGGAAATCTTTAACCATGCCGATCAAAGCATGCATGGTCTTTGTAGGTTCTCCTCCCTCAACAAAACTGAGCGTTCTTTTTCCTTTCTCATTCGTATTCACAATGATGTTGGCCCAGTTGTCATTTTTAGGGCATTGCGGAAATACCACAATAGCCGGAAAATTTTTCCGGATATCATTTTTCAGGAAAAGTTTGCCTCCATGCGTTAACTGGCTGTTATTATCGCTTCCCTTTTCTCCGCTTCCATGAAGAAAGAAGATGATGGGATATTTTTCAGTTGGCTTAAAATTCTCCGGAAAAAGAACCCTATAATAAATAGAATCTTTCCCCTTGATAAAGCTACCTCGGTCATACTTATTGAGGTCTTGTGCTTTAACGGCAACAAAGGAAACCAGGAAAGCCAATAGGGGAAAAATCTTTTTCATTTAACAAAAATAAGAAACCCCGGCTATTTTACAACAGCACGGGGTATAACACTAACCACAGTAATTTTTTATTTTTTTTGCAAGGGGTTTTTGTGGCATGCCCGTTTCCTTTTTTACTATTTTAAGCTAAATGATGCTTCTTTAACATCTCTGGAATTGGTTCCGATAAACAATTTGAAATCTCCAGGTTCGGCAACAAATTTAAGCTCAGAATTGTAGAATTTCAGGTCGTTCTCTGTAATTGTGAAAGATACTTCTTTACTTTCACCAGGTTTTAAACTTACTTTTTGGAATCCTTTTAACTCTTTAACAGGGCGGGTAATACTGCCAACTAAATCCCGAATGTATAATTGAACCACCTCTTTGCCTTCATATTGGCCAGTATTGCTCAAGGTAACTGATGCCGTAATCGTTTTTCCCTTGGTTAAGGTGTTGCTGCTTAGTTTGATGTCGCTGTAATTGAATGTGGTGTAACTTAAACCAAAACCAAAAGGGTACAATGGATCATTGCTAACATCCAGATAGTTTGAACGGAACTTTTCGAACCATTTTCCTTCTGCTAAAGGCCTGCCGGTATTTTTATGCGCATAATAAATCGGCACCTGACCCACATTTTGCGGGAAAGTAGTGCTTAATTTTCCAGAAGGGTTAACCGCTCCGAATAACACATCTGCAATTGAATTTCCTGCCTCACTACCCGGGAACCAAACATTTAAAATAGCAGGAATATTTTTCTCTTCCCAGTTTAAAGCCAGTGGACGGCCCGTAAATAATACCAATGCAATTGGTTTTCCTGTTTTAGCAAGGGCCTTTAAAAGGTTTTTTTGTGTTTCGGGAATCTGGATATCGGTAACGCTGCTGCTTTCTCCGGTAAACTCAGAACCTTCGCCCATTACAGCAACAATTACATCTGATTTTTTGGCTACATCCAGCGCTTCTTTAATCAGTTCTTCTTCAGATCGGCGATCTCTGATGTAAGTTGGATTGTGCACATTTACATAACGGTGTTCTAATGCAGAATCGGCCAGGAAATTAGACCCTCTGGCGGTTAAGATTTTTGCATCATTGCCTAATGCGTTTTTCAATCCCTGAAGTACAGTAACTGATTTATCAAAAAGTGCAGCAACACTCCATGTACCATACATATTGGCGGTATTATCTGCCAATGGGCCGATTAAGCCAATGGTGCCAGATTTTTTTAGGGGAAGTACATTGTTATTGTTTTTAAGTAAAACAAAGCTTTCTGCAGCGATTTCGCGTGCAACCTGACGGTTTTCAGGGCTGAATACTTCTTTTTCTGCTCTTTGCGAATCGCAGAATTTATAAGGATCTGTGAAAAGACCCAATTTGTATTTCGCCTGAAGAATTAATCTGCAGGCCCTGTCTATTTGCGCAATGTTAACCTTTTTTTCTGCTAATGATTTTTTTAAGGTGCCTAAGAAACCTTCTCCAACCATGTCCATATCCACTCCCGCATTCAAAGCTAAAGCAGAAACGGTCTGTAAATCGCCCATACCGTGGGCAATCATTTCAGGGATTCCGGTATAATCGGTTACTACAAAGCCTTTAAAGCCCCATTGGTTGCGCAATACTTCGGTCATTAACCACTTGCTTCCGGTTGCAGGGATTCCATCTACTTCGTTAAATGAGGCCATGATACTGGCTGCACCTGCATCTACTGCTGCTTTGTAAGGTGGAAGGTATTCATTATACATGCGCACCTTGCTCATATCGGTTGTATTGTAATCTCTTCCGGCTTCAGCTGCGCCATATAATGCATAATGCTTTACGCAGGCTAAAATTTCGTTGTTTGCCTGAAGTTTACCCTGGTATCCTTGCACCATGGCTTTGGCAATTTGAGAACCCAGGTAGGCATCTTCTCCACTTCCTTCGGAGATACGTCCCCAGCGTGGGTCGCGGGAAATATCAACCATAGGGGAGAAAGTCCAGTTGATTCCGCTGGCACTGGCTTCAATGGCAGCAATCCTTGCTGATTTCTGAACAGCAGCCATATCCCATGTACAGCTCATTCCTAAAGGGATGGGGAAAACGGTATTGTAACCATGGATTACATCCATACCAAATAGCAAAGGAATTTTCATCCGGCTATTTTCTACCGCTACTTTCTGTACCGCACGGATCTTATCAACACCTTTGATATTGAATAACCCTCCAACCTGGCCGGCTTTGATTTTACTGCCAATATCCGAACTATTGGCCTGCCCGGTGGTGATATCACCTGAGCTTGGCAGGTTTAATTGCCCTATCTTTTCGTCAATAGTCATTTTCGACATGAGATTGGCAATAAAAGTGTTCATTTTGGCCTCTTCGGCAGAAATCGCTTTTTTGGTTTGCGCTGATGTGTTCAGTGCAAAAGCAGCTAAAAAAATCAATAGGATGTTCGCTCTCTTCATTATATGTGTATTTATCAATTCAATTATTCAACTTTCATTACCGCTGTTTTTGGAGATACCCCATTTTCGTTTATGGCTTCAATAGAGAAGTAATAAGTTTTGAGTTTATCCATTGCTTTAAACCAATATTCATTAAAATCATGAATCATAATACAGTTATAAAGCTTATCTGGCGCTGTGCCATAATATAAGTTGTAGGCAAAGGCATTATCAACAGGTTGCCATTTGATGTAAGCACTGCGTTTGTCTTTTTCGGTACGGAGTACAAATAATTTCTGCACCTGCGTAGGTTTGGCTCCATTTCCGTTTCCAAAAACCCTCAGTCCGCTAATGGCAAACTTACCTGTAGGCATATGGATATTAACCATTTTGATGTAGCGTGTTTTTACCGGCTTATTCAGCTCAATATAATCATGAGGGACATCGGTTTTATTCTGGCTCTTATCTACCAGGGTAGTCCATTTTTTCCCGTCTGATGAGGAAAGTATTTTATATTGGTGGTAGATTCCAGTTTGTTTTCCAATGAATTCTGCATCTTGATCAGCGTAGTTAATCTGAATGGCATTAACAGTAGCCATACTGCCCAGGTCGGTTTGAATCCATTCGCCAGCATTCGCTGTTTTGGCGCTCCAATAGGTTTTAATGTTTTCATCCACAGCATTATTGGAGTGGAAGCCACCTAATGTAGAGGAAACCGTTACGGGCTTTTTATAGTTGATTAACATCCATCCTGGGCCTGCAGGTCCGTTTTCTGTTCTTTCTGAAGGAAGGTAGAGCGGATAATCGCCAAAGGCGGTATTGGTCCACATTACATCATCTTTATCGAAACCTGTT
The DNA here is from genome assembly GCF_965279535.1 of Pedobacter sp. Lineage (NCBI taxonomy): Bacteria > Pseudomonadati > Bacteroidota > Sphingobacteriia > Sphingobacteriales > Sphingobacteriaceae > Pedobacter > Pedobacter sp. The sequence goes on along the minus strand of NZ_OZ257244.1, from coordinate 1,905,208 downwards.
GGCCAGATACCCATTCGGCGTTCCCAGGTATTTTTAACGCAAATGATGCTGGTAGAGATGTGCCAGTAATTTTTATTGTTATCCTGGAAGGTTGCACCATGGCCTGCGCCTCTTGAAAAACCACCTCCTTTATAACTTAAAGGATCAGATTGCGGGGTAACCTGTATGCCATCGAATAAGGGTTTGCTACCCACTACCACACCATCGGCATAACCGCTAAACTCTGTTCCTGGTGCCCCATATTGAAAATAGTAATTCCCATTGTGTTTAGTCATCCAGGCACCTTCGGCAAAGGGATCAAGGAAGGTATCATCCATATATTCGCCAAAACGCTGCCAACCATATCTCCAGCTTTGCAATAAGTACATTGGTGTTCGCGTTCCTTTGGGCTGGAAAGTTTTCCGGTCCAGTTCTACACCATACATGGGATAGTTGTTGCTACTGCCATTGTACATGTAAAATTTACCATCATCATCAGTAAAAAAGGAAGGATCCCAGCCGCCAATTTCAAGAGAATCTACCAGAGGGAACCATTTGTTGTTCAAAGGGTCAGTACTTCCCCATAAGGTGAAGTTTTTGGTATAGGTGCTTCCAAATACCACTACCGTATCGCCAATGATGCCCACGCCTGGAGCGCAAAGTTCATCTTTTGTTTTATTCCAGGGGCGTAAGAATTTTCGTTCTATAAATTTCCAGTTCAGCATATCTGAACTCTGCCAGTAGCCCCATTGGTTGGTGCTGAAAAGCAGGTAATTACCTTTGTAGTTTACAATTACCGGGTCGGCAGTTGCACGATGTTTTCCCCATTCTGTGAATGATTCAAAAGGAGTGTAGCCATAATCCACATTGATGGGATTACAGAACGTCTGCTGCTTTTGAGCACCTGCCGTCAAGTAAACAAGGGATAGAAAAAGGATGTAAAATATTTTTTTCATCTTATTTTTTTAGCTCAGGGCTTTCAAAACCCAAAGTGTTTAAGCCTTTTTGAACATCAGGATTACCCATGAATAATTTCCAAAGTAAACCTGATCTGTAATTTTCAATCATCACCACCATTGGTCCCTGATCAATTCCCAGATATCTTTTTGAGTACCAGTTCTCTGTTTCGGAAAAGGCATCGTAAAAGCCGTATTTACCCCAAACTTTATCGCCCAGGTTTTCGTAAAGGTGCCTGATTACTTTCATTGATTCTTTGGGTGTGTAAGGAATTGAGGAGATAGCTGCGGTAGGGGAAATTACACCGAAATCTTCCTGTGGGTTATGTGCGGCGTATCCTTTTACCGAATAGCTTGCGGTTAAGCCCCAGTTATCAGGACCATAGCCTTTAAACTTTTTAGGATTTGCAACACAGTAGTCGTGAATAGCCAATGTGTGATTGACATTGTTTTGCCAATAATCTGCATAGCGGTCTTTCAGACCTTTTGGATTAAGCCCTAAATATGAATAATGTGCCCAAAACAAGGGGCCAACGGAGTTTTTCTGCCCTTGATAATCCAAAGTGAAAGGATGTCCATAGAATTTAAAATCAGTTTTAATTTCTCCGTTCATGGCCCAGCCTTCATGGTATACTGATGCCGGAACACCATGAGTTGGTGAAGCAGCGGCCAGTACATACATAATTAAGCATTCGTTATAACCCTTAACAGGAAAATTCATCTCCCATTGGTATTCTGGCGACCAGTGCCAATAGAGTATGTTCTTGCCGTTCCGGTACCAGCTAAAGTCAATACCTTTCCATAATTCATCGGCTTTTTTTGCAAGTGCTTTTTCTGCTGCTGTACCGTTTTTATAATAACTGTTGATGCAGATTAACGCCTGCGCAACGAATGAGGTCTCTACTAAATCGCCTCCATTATCTTTTTTTCCAAAGGGACGAACTTTACCTGTTTCACCATAAAACCAGTGGGGCCATGCGCCATGGAAGCGGTCAGCCCTGGCCAAAAAATCTAAAATTTTATGGAGCCTTGCCAAGCCATCTTTTTTAGTAACGTAACCTCGGTCTATACCACTAAGGATGGCCATTAAGCCGAAGCCTGTAGCGCCCGTGGCTACGGTGCTTTTATCATTTTCGGGGTAGATGTTATCAGCATGGTAACGTTCGCGGGCTGCGCCTGATGTGGGTTCTGCGCCATCCCAAAAGTATTGGAAAGTTTGTTTCTGAACGACATCTAATAGTTCGGTATCGCTTAGATTTTTTCTAATTGCTGGTGCGGCCTGAATGGTTTCGTACTGCTGTGCATCAGATTGACAACTCAGGCCGACCAGTGAAATTAGAATGATGTTAGTTAATGATTTCATTTGTGTGTGTTATAAATTTGGACTGTTAAATCCCAGGTTTTTCATGCCGGCTTTAACTTCTGGGGCGCTCATAAAGAGATTCCAGATTAATTTGGTTCTATAGTTTTCTATCATTACGATAATAGGGCCTTGATCAATTGCCAATGTGGAAGAGGCAAACCATTGCTCGTGGAGCGAAAAAGCATCGTAAAAACCGTAGTCTCCCCATAACTTGTTGCCCAGTTTATAATAGTAATATTTAAGCGCTTGCATTGATTCGGCAGGTGCATAGGGAAAAGAGGAGAGTGCCGCAGTGGGCGCTATTACACCCACATCGTTTCCAGGAGCACTTGCGGTATATCCATTAGGGATGTCGCTGGCCGTCAATCCCCAAACACTTTCTCCATAGCCATAAAAGTTCATTGGGTTGGCTTTGCAATAATTGTAATTGATCAATGTGTGTGCTTTGGTTTGGCTTTCGTAATTGGCATAGGCATCTGTTAAGCCAATAGGGTTTATGCCTAAGAAGGAATAGTGTTCGAAAAATAGCGGACCGCCATTGACCTGGCCCAAAGGTAATTGAATGCCATAGTAGGTATTACCATTCTTCATTGCCCCGTTTTGTGCCCAACCATTGTCGTAAACAGATTTTGGGATAGAATATGATGTTGATGCTGCCGCAAGTACATAAGTGATTAAAGATTCGTTCCATCCTTTAATAGGAAGGTTCATATCCCAATTGTAATTTGGACTCCAATGCCAGTAAAGTGTGTTGCTGTTCTCTTTTCTGTACCAGTTCCATTCTACTCCATTGATGATAGTATTAATATCATTTCTTAATGTACTTTCAGCTGGATCTGCAGCTGTAAAGTATTGTCTTGCCGTAATTAACCCGGCAATCAGATAAGAAGTTTCCACCAGGTCTCCTCCATTATCCTTTACGCTAAATGGAATGACTTTTCCAGTGTTTCCATCTAACCAATGTGGAAAAGCACCATGAAAGCGATCAGCGGTTTTTAGGAAAGCTACAATTTTCTGAAGCCTGGCTAAACCCTCTGCTCGCGAAATAAAATTTCTGTTTATTCCGGTAATCATAGCCATTATACCAAAGCCTGATCCACCAGAGGTTACCGTATTTCCAGATGTATTACGTTCTCTGGCTAAACCGCTTACAGGATGGCCAAAGTCCCAGAAATACTTAAATGTTTGCTTTTGTACCAGTGTTAGTAATTCGTCGTCACTTATACGTGGAAACTTGTCTGTATCGTCTACAGCGGTAATCAGGTTAACTGCAATAGCAGATTGAAGTTTGTTACCCGCTTTAGATAATAGTCCGGTGTTAACCGTTAAAATATATTTTGTAATGGGTTGTAATGCTGTGGGCGCAATAACAACCGTATTGTCGTTGTTCTCTAATGTTGAGGTAAATGCTGAAGTATTTCCAGATGCATCAGTAAGGGTAACATTGCCACTTACGGAGCTGAGGTTAATTGGCGATGAGAAAGTGATTTTAATTACCGGAGCATTATTTAAACCATAGTAGGTAAAACCGTTGTAGCTGCCGTTTACCTTCAGTTCTGAGAAAGAATAACTTGTAACTGGAGTAACGGGCTCAATAGGAGCTGGTTCACCATTCTTTTTGCAAGCTAGTAAAGAGAGGATAATGAAGAGAAAATAACAGTAGTTTTTTTGCATTATGAAGCTGTTTTGAAAAGGGTTGCCCAGGGCAACCCTTTGTCATTTTGCCGGTTAGGCACTATTTTCCTCTACCTTCCAGTTTCGCTAGAGAACCGATTTCTTGTTCAGATAAGGCTTTATCGTAAATTCTAACCTCGTCGATTTTGCCAGTTAAGAAGCTCGCCCAATCTTGTTTTCCGGTTGAAGTGGTCTGGCTTGGTGTGGTTTGAAACTGAACTGTTCCGAATACCAGATTACCAGAATTGGTAAAAGCCAATGGGCCTGTTAAGCCAGTTACCGTTCCTGTGCTTACCCTTGAACCGTTAACAAACACTTTCACAACACCTGTTGCAGCATCATAGGAAACTGCTAGGCCTACCCATTTTCCAAACAGGTTAAGTACATTGTTGGCTGCATAAGTCTTGTCTCCACCCTTATTGATGTGAATTCTTAACATGCCATTTTCATTAGTACTGCCATTTTCGATAAACACCTCAATGTTACCCCAAAATTCTGATTTATTAGAAAGACTAAATAAACCTATAATACCATTAGATGGTGGGGGAGTATTGATCCATTCCGTTATGGTGAAACTCTGTAAACCTGTAACTTTTGCCGAAGGATTGCTTAAAACATAGCTGTTTGCCCCGCCTTGTAAGGCTTCACCTTTTATACCTGTTGCGAAAGTTGTTCCGGTATTTACCCCGGCAGTGTTAGAAATACTATCCACTAAACTGCCGTTAAATGCCCAATAAGCAATTAAATTACCTGGTGCAATTTGTTTGGCACTGGTATACCCGCCAATATTGAGTGGGGGAGCATAACTGGCCGGATCAAATTCTTTTTGGCATGAAGATAACCCCATGGTTATAGCTGCCATCAATAAAAAATATCTTGTTTTCATTTCTATTAAAATTTAAAGCAATTAATAACCTGGATTTTGGGTTAAAGTACCTGCACTTTTATCAATCTCTGTTGAAGGAATCGGCCATACTTCATTCTTGCCTGCTTTCCAACCTTTAGGCCCAAACACCGCAGCAGCACGGCCTTGACGGATAACATCAAAATAACGATCAGATTCCATGGCCAGTTCAACCTGTCTTTCTTTCCAGATTGCCTGACGGAGTGCTTCTTTATCTGAAGTGGTAACATCTGGTAAAACACCGGCAACACCACCACGTGCACGTGCCCTAACTCTGTTTAATGAAGTTTTGGCTAATGTTGGGTTATTTAATTCATTAGCTGCCTCAGCATTCATTAAAAGTACATCTGCAAAACGTAAAACACGTACGTTTTGATCTGCACCCTGGTTATATCCTGATACGATGTTAGCGAAAGGCACATAAGATTTCTCATTGTACATCGGATTATCAGCTGTTGTAGAAATTGCATCACCCTGAGGGGTTGTCTCTCCTCTGTAAAGGATTGTTGCATTACGACGCACATCGCCAGCTTCATAAGCGGCATCTAATGCTGGTGTAGGAACATTGAAGCCCCATCCGGTATCAGGTGTATTTCCTCTGGCACCTTGAACCTGACTGTACTGCGAATTTGATGCATCTTTATTATTTAATAATAATACACATTGAATTTCAAAGACAGATTCAATATTGTTTTCACGGTTGGTACGGAAACTTTCCTGGTAATTTGGATAAAGGTCGTAACCAAGAGTCATTACGCTATTGGTTAACGAAAGTACCAAATCCCATTTACCAAGATACATGGCTACTTTAGCATGTAAACCCATAGCAGCACCCTTCGTTGCTCTACCCAGGTCTGCCGCAGTATAAGTTGGAGGTAATACTGCTGCTGCGTCATCCAGATCTTTTTCGATTGCTGCATATACCTGGGCTTTGGGGGTTCTCGGAATATTGAATTCTGTTGCATCCTTTGGAACATTTAATCTTAAAGGAACATCACCAAATGCACGAACCAACCTAAAATAAGAATAGGCCCGTACAAATTTAGCTTCAGCTAAATATCTTGCTTTTAAACTTGCATCCATGCTGATTGCGGGGATGTTGTCCAAAACCTGGTTGCATAAATTAATATTCTGGTATTGTGCTTCCCAGAATCCACCAAACTGACCTTCTGTTGAAGACGCGGTATAGTTATCGAAATTGTTCAGGTAACTCGCATCGTTAGGAGAACTACCTTTTTCTGCATCATCGCCAGGAATACTTTCAACGGCCAAAGCCGGGAATGCTGTATTTCCCCAGGTTCTTAAATTGGCATAGATTGAATTTACAGCCTTGGTTGCATCATCTTGTGTTTTCCAAAATGTTACGGCCTGCTGTTTTGCCTGAGGATCTACATTTAAGAAATCTTTTTTACAAGCAGGCATGATCAAAATACTTGAACATAAAGTAATTAATCCAAGCTTTTGAATATATGTGTTTTTAATATTTAATTTCATCGTCTGTTGTTTTAGAATTGAACTTGAAGACCTAATCTATAAATTGCAGATAGTGGATACACATTCGCATCTATACCTCTTGATATCGGGCCAGTTCCGGCATCATATCCAATTTCTGGAGTAAAGCCTTTGTAGCCAAACAGGTTAATCGCATTTTGAGCATCTAAGAAAACCCTGATCTTTTTCATAGACCATTTACTCATTAAATTAGATGGTAGGGAATAACCTAACTGTACCGTTCTTAAACGGATGTAAGATCCATCTTCAACATAAAATGAATTTGGTGCGGCGTTAGTCGTTGAACCTACATTTGCTGATGGGTAAGTTGTTGAAGTTCCTGCCCCATGCCATCTGTTATCATAGAAGTCTTTGCTGAAGTTTTCATTACCGAAGCGATACGCAATGTTAGCATTGTAAACATCAACATCGGCAACCCCTTGGATATCAACAGCAAGGTCCCATCCTTTATAAGCGAAAGTTGTATTAACTCCATAGCTATATTTAGGATTTGGGTTTCCTAAAACTACGCGGTCCTTTCCATCAATAGCACCGTCTCCATTTTGATCGGTGTAGCGGAAATCACCTGGCTTAGCACCTGTTTGAGCAGAAGCAGCAACTTCTGCCGGCGTTTGGAAGATTCCGGCAACCTGGTATCCAAAAAATTCACCAATTGCTCCACCTTGAACTGTTCTGGTGGCTAAAGCACCGTTTGCAATACCTTGTCCACCACCATAAATTGGGTTTAAGCCAGTAATTACTGAAGTTACCTTATTTTGGTTAATGCCAATATTGGCACTTACAGAGTAGGATAAACCACTTTTCGCCTGATCTCTCCATGTAGCCAGGAACTCAAAACCACGGTTTTGAAAATCTGCCTGGTTACCTATCATTTTACTTGATGAAGTACCAATAGAACTTAAAATTGGAATTTCAAAAATGGCCTGTTCTGTTTTTTTATTGTAGAAACCAGCTTCAACATTTAAACGGTTTTTGAAAAAGGCAGCTTCAATGCCTACGTCCGTTCCTGTTGTACGCTCCCAGTTTAAGAAGGATGGTACCAGTGAAGCTACATTCGCACCTGTGTATGCCACTCCATTAAAGAACGCGATGTAACCGCCGCTCTGTGTAACAGTAAGTGTTGTAGGGTTAACTGGTACTCCGGCATTACCGACTTTACCCCATGATCCTTTTAGTTTTAAGTTGTTGAAAACCTTTTGGTCTTTCATAAAATCTTCATTGGATATTACCCAACCAGCGCCAACCGCAGGAAAATAACCCCACAGATCGCCACCTCCATAAAATTGGGAAGCTGCATCAGCACGTAAGGTTGCATTTAACAAGTACTTATCTTTATAAGAGTAATTGGCTCTTCCGAAGTAAGAAAGGTATGTAGATAAACTACCACCATCTGTAACTTCACGATTGGCAGCAGTACCTAAGCTCAGGTATAGATCGCCATCAGTAGTGTAAGGAACATTCAATGCTGTAGAATTAATGTAGTAATTCTTTCTCCTCTGTGCTGTTGTACCGGCTAATAAGGTTAAGTTGTGGTTTCCGAATGTGTTTTTATAGGTTAGGGTGTTTTCCAGTATCCAGTTTCTGTTTTCATCCCGGTTAACATTCAATCTGCTGATATCATTAACCTGTCCTTGGGTAGCTTTGTATACTGGTGCATAAGCAAGTACTTCATTTTGCCCAAAATCTCCACCGGCACTGGTTCTAAACGTAAAGTTCTTTGCAAAATTTAATTCTGCGAACACGTTCCCGTTAATGCGATAGTTTTTACTTTTCTGGTTAAAGAAATCAAGCGTTACCTGAGGATTGAAGTTGTTACCACCTCCTAAGCCAAAGTCATTGGCATCACCATAAGTTCCATCGGCATAATAAACCGGAACAACAGGCCCGGCAGCATATAACTGACGGAAAATAGCAGAGTTGATATCGTTAGAATTGATTGCTGTACCAGAAATAGAGTACCCTATTTTTAATGATTTTAATACCTGGAAATCATTAGAAAATTTTGCCGTATAGCGTTTCCAGTTTTGATTTTTAACTATGCCGTCTTCATTGTTATATCCCAATGAAAAATTATAGCTTGTTTTCTCCGTACCACCATTGATAGAAATCTGATGATTGGTTTGCAGGGCATTTCTAAAGGCCTGATTGTACCAATTTGTTCCAGTACCAAAACTAGCCGGATCAGAAAATAACGGAGCCGCACCACTCGATGCAGAAAGCTCATTGATAATGGTTGCATACTCAGTAGCATTAGCCATTTCAATTTGGTTAGTTACTTTTTTATAACCCACAGAACCATTATAATTAATAGTTGGATTACCAGTTTTTCCTTTGGTTGTGGTAACTAAGATTACACCATTAGCTGCCCTGATACCATAGATGGACTGAGATGAAGCATCTTTTAAGATACTCATATCAGCAATATCTGCAGGATTTAAAAAACTAATATCGTCATACCATACCCCATCAACAACGTAAAGTACACCTAAATTACCGTAAATAGTACCTGTACCACGAATTGTAATTTGAGGTGTTGCTCCCGGAGTTCCTGAATTGGTAATAGAAACACCTGCAACCTTACCTTGTAATGCACTTACGGCATTGGCAGATGCCTGTTTCGAAATATCTTCTCCCTTTACAGTTGCAACTGAACCTGTCACATCTATCTTTCTCTGCGTTCCATACCCCACAACCACAACTTGCTCTAATTGTTGTGTGGAGGATGCTAAAGTAACATTGATTGTTGTCTGGTTATTTACAGCTTGCTCTTGTGCAGTATAACCTACAAAATTAAATACCAGGGTGGCATTTGCCGGCGCACTAATCGAGTAGTTGCCGTTCGCATCTGTCTGCGTTCCATTTTGAGTTCCTTTGATTAAGATAGTAACGCCCGGGAGTGAGGTCTTATCTCCTCCATCAATAACCTTACCTTTTACAGTAATGTTTTGCGCAATTGCTACGTTAATTGTTAGCAAACAAAATGCAGCGAGAACAGAGATTCTTGTAAAGATTCTTTTCATGCTATTATTATAAATTTAGTTTAATTGTTAAGTTAAAATTGAGGTTGTTTTTGCTCTTGTGCAAGTAAACTTACCTCAACATTAATACATCAATTGAACTAATTTGGTTTCACATGAAGCGAGACTGTATTCGATTTTGGCCTAAAAACGCAGTTTTTTGAATTTGACCACAATAATTAGAGATACACAAGTGTAAAAAATACACTAAGGTTTTTGTGGGGTTGAAAAATTGGTTATGAGAGGTAATGATGTAGTGCTATAACTCGATTAAAAACTCTGTAAGGTTCTTATCATGGGGAACCTCCAGTTTTTTACGCAAACGATACCGGCGTATTTCTACACCTCTAAGGCTAATATTTAGAAGAGAAGACATTTCCTTGCTGCTCATGTTCATTCTGAGGTAAGCACACAGCTTAAGATCATTCGGTACAAGATCTGGATGTTGTGCTTTCAGCTTTTTGAAAAAGCTTTCATGGGCCTCATTGAAACTGTTTTCAAAAAGATGCCAATCCCGCTCATCATTCATTCCATCATTAATTACTTTTTGGATTTTGCGGGTTTGATCATCAGACAGTTTTTTTCCATTCTCATCTTTGAGTTTGGTGATTTCGCTACTTAGTTTTTGAAGCAGCTCGTTTTTATAAACCAAGGTCATCGCTGAGTTGGCTAATTCCCGATTTTTTGAAGCTAACTCCGCCTGCAATTTCTCCGTTTGAAGTTTGATGATCTGTTTTTCATTGGCTTCGGTTTCCTGTTTCAAAATCTCCTCTTGTTCGGCCTGTAAGCGATCACTGATTTTCTGACTATCCCTTCTCAGTTTCCGCTCGTAAATCTTTTTTCCTAAAATTAATGCTGCAATAAAGATGATTATATAGAGCAGTAGCGACCAGTTGTTAAGGTACCAGGGCCTTAAAATCGTAAATTCATAAGTGGTAACTTCACTTATGGTAGATTCGTTGATCTTCGCCCTTATTTTGAACTTATAGTCGCCACTGCTCAGGTTGGTAAAATCTTTTTGGGTTGCCGGACTCCAGTCAGACCAATCTTTAGAATAGCCATCCAGATAAAACTGGTATTTAACTTTGGCTTGTCTGTAATAGGGAAGGGCAAAAGAAATCCTGATATTGTTTCTGCTGTTGCGGATTTCAATAGGATTTTCGCCGCTTCCAGTTTCACTGATCAGTGTATATTTATCGGTAATATCTTCTATTTTACGAATTAATACTGAAGGTAAATTTGTTTTAATTGATTGATTTAGGGCAGCATTATAAATTACAAATCCATCATCAACACTGATTAAATAAATAGAATTGCCTATGCGGCTGATATTTTCATAATATTGAACCATTCGTCCATCCAGCATGCTGAACTGATTAGAATCAATCTCCATCTTTCCAGGCTCAGTAAAATGAACCAATGCAGTTTTGCCATGGTTAATAAACCAGTATCTTTTGTCGCCAGCACCTATGATTTTATTTGAAGTGGCAAAGGACCCCAACTTTTTATTTAAAACTTCATATTTGCTGAATTTATTGCTCAATTCATCATAAGTATAAAAGCCAGCGTCGGATGAAAAAACAATTCTGTTTTCCAGATTGAAGATGTTGATGTTGTAATTCCCGACTAAACCATTCCTTTCGTCAAAATATTTGGTGCTGGTAACTTTAGTATAGTCATGATTTAAAGTAAGTTTATAAAGCCCCTTATAGGCATGGCTTACCCATATATCTCCTTTGTTGTCTTGTTCTACAAATCTTGAAGGCGCATTAAACCCGCTAATGGTCTTAACAAAAGATAGTCCATTTGCCATTTTTGCATATAAGGATAAACCAGTGTAGGTACCCTGAATAAGATAGTTGGGATTAGAATTGAGTTTTTTGATTGTCCATCCACCACTGGTTGTCGAAATCCATTCGATGCGATCACCCAATACCCTGAAAGTACCACTGTTATGCCCGCAGATCAATTCCCCATCAATGATGCTCAATTCCCATACCTGCCCCTGTGAATTGGGGATCAGCTTAAAATTGAAAGGAGATAGCTCGTTGTTAGCCTTCCAATCACTATAAAAAAGCCCTTGATTGGTGCCGAGATAGATTTTGTTATTGTATATGATGCTTGAATAAACTGTTCCAAACTGACCCGTTTTGTCAAAGTAAAAATATAAAGGTGAATTGAGTTCAATTCTATCGATACCATTGTCGAGTCCTGTCCAGAGGTTTTGTTCGTTATCAGCATATAAGCTCAGTACTGTATTGTTCTGTAAACCGCTTGATTTATTGATTCGCTGAACAATCTGTCCGTTCTGATCAATAATGATTAATCCATTTAGGATTGTGCCATAGGCATAATATTTATCAAACAGGATTGCCCCATTATTAAGCTGATAAGTTTTAAGGAAATTATTTGCCGGTGTATTCAGCTGGATGAAATCCTTACCATCATAAGTAAACAATCCATTTTTACTGGTACCGATAATAAAACCATTTTCTTTATAAGGAAGGATAGAAAGAATGCCTTGCTTCCCAATTTTTTCACTTTGTGGAAGGTGAATGAGGCTGTTACCAACCAGTTCAAATAAACCTTTTTCTAAAACTTCAATGAAAAATCGGTTTCTTACTGCATGTAGAAATAAAAAAGAAGAAGGCGATTTAATTACCGATATCTTATTTTGCTTATAGATAAAAATTCTGGAAAAAGACTGAAAAATTATCCTATCCTTATCTACATAGATTTTCCAGATTTCATCCGTAACTGTTTCGCCCTTTGGAAGCAAATGGGTAAGCGAGTTATATTTTTGTTTACCATCCTTAATGGCCCAATAGCCAAAATCTCCAAAACATCCCACATATACCCGCCCCTTATTATCTGTAGCAACAGCACGGACAATCTGCCGGTTAGGCATTTTGTATTCCTGCCAGTAACGTCCGTCAAAGGCTAAGAGCCCTTCAACATTACCAAAATACATTACGCCATTCTTATCTTTGGCAATACTCCAGTTTTGATTTCCAGAAGCGTAAACAGATTTTGGATAGTTTTCTATATATGGAACTCCGATACTTTTGATATCAGCAGCATAGGTACTGTAACAAATATAAAATAGCGCGAAGAAAAGGTATCGTAGAAATTTTGGCATAGCATACAAGGATGTACAAGCTTTTTATGTACAAAGTAACTAAAAAAACGCGAATTGGATAAGAACAGGCAAAAGGAAAAAGCCAGTATAGCGATGCTGTCATCATATACTGGCTTTCTTTTAATCTTCTTTAGTTATACCAAACTAATCTTACCAACAGGCTGTGGAACTTTAACATAATATCCAGTACCATCATACGGACGTTTACGCGGGTTGGTTGTACAAGCTACTGAGCAGCAACCTTGTAATTCTTCTCCACAGGCGTCACATTGCGTAATGTGTTCATTACACTCTGGATTGGCACAATTAATCATTTTTGGTGTTGTTGTACCACAGTTGTAGCAAACCGATACTACAGTTGGGTTAACCTGATTCACATCTACAGCAATGCGATTATCGAAAACATAACACTTACCTTCGAAATCCTTTCCACCTGCCTCTTTACCATATTTAATGATTCCGCCATGTAACTGATAAACATCATTAAATCCATGATGCAGAAGTAAGGCAGAAGCTTTCTCGCATTTGATACCACCAGTACAATAAGTTAAGATTTTTTTGTCTTTGTACTGTGCCAGTTCATTTATCTTTTCAGGGAAATCCCTGAAGTTTTCTATATCAAGTGTAATTGCATTTTTGAACTTTCCCAGGTTGTGTTCATAGTTAGAACGTACATCCAGGATGACCACATCTTCATCGTCTTTCATCTTCATGAAATCAACAGGCTCTAAATGCTTTCCTGTTTTTTCATTGGGATTAATAATGCTGTTGTCCCTCAAACCCGAGTGAACAATTTCGGATTTGTACCGACAGTGCATTTTGATGAACGAAGGTTCTTCTACATTGTCAATCTTAAATTCGGTTTTGGCAAATCTTTCATCGGCATGTATGGCTTCCATATAAGCTTTACAAGCTTCTGGTGTTCCCGATACTGTACCATTCAAGCCTTCATCGGCTACAATGATTCGACCTACCAAGCCTAGTGATTTGCAAAATTTAAGGTGATCAGCGGCAAATTGCTCCGCATCGGCTATATGACTATAGCAGTAGTAAAGTAATGTTTGATATTTCATATGCTGCATTGATACCGTTGCAAACGGCGTTTAAAGCGCTGCAAAGATAAGGATTTTGTTTAAGCCAAAAAACAGTAATTCAAATTAGAAGCCATAAGAAAATTTGAAGCCCTGCTGGATTCGTTTATTGGAATCAAAGGCATATCCGTAATCGATCCTGAAATTTAATCGTTTAAAGCCAAAATAAAATTCACTATAGTTATTCTTTTCGGGAGAGGTTAGGTAGGCCCCTCCAATAATTTCCTCTAATTTTAATTTCCGCAATAATGGAATCTTATTGATGAAGAATGATCCGAAGTTGTGTTGAAAATGTGCTTCGAAATATTGTTTGGTTGTGCTGAAAAGATAAAAATCAAGAAAGTGAAAATTGCGGACATCTGAATCAAATATCAATGATCGGTTGGCGCGGAAGTGCTTCCAGTCTGGGTAGTATAGCTGTTTGGTGTTCAGGAACTTTCCGGCTCCAAGTAATAGTGATGACTTACCCATCAAGAGAAAATGGACATCCTTCTGAAAAATTTCGGCAGAGATAAAATCATAGTTTACATCTGAATTGAAAAAATTGGGAATGCCCTTTTTGTAATTAAATTCAATCCGTGGATATTTGCTTTCGATGTAAAACCGGCCATCAGGTCTGGTAATGTACTTTTGAGCAATGGTATATGCTACCATTCCACTGATCACAAAACCTGTATGTCTGGGGAAAAGATAACTTTTTTCATCCAGGGGCTTAAAGGGGTCATTGGAATCAAATTCATTGGTTTTACGGAAAGAATCATAACTGGTATTCAGCAATGCAAGCCTTTCGGCATAATCTGCTGTGATCTTAACCTCAAAACTGGGTGCGAATTCTCTGCTTGCCTGAATATTCAGGTACCGTCGCTCATAAAACTTAGATACATTCCTGCCAAAAATTAGTGCATTTATACTGTTCCTGAAAAAATTGGTTTGTTTAAGTGGATTTAAATTGGCTACTTCCGTTCCAACGCCAATGGAGATCATACCGTTGCGAATCGGATTATAAAAGTATTTGGCCGAAATATTTCCGTTAAAGTGCCGGTTTGAGAAACCGTATCTAAGCTCGGGCCTAATGGTATAATAACGGCCATCATTAAAGCCCTGCCGCATCGTTGCACCATATTTTAGCGCCACACCTTCAACAGTATTGTAAAAAACACTGGTCAGAAGAGGGTCGTAAGTAACACTTTTCTTATTATAGCTGTGATAAAAAACATAAGGCGTAATGAGAATCTGGCCAATGTTGAATTTGTTTTTTACATTATCTACCGAATCAAGGTATCGTTTAGACGACTTTAGCCTGCTGATACTATCCTTCTTGACATAATTTTCGTTCTCTTCAAAAGTCAGTGGAACGGGCCTGGATTTTGCCCAGTATAAAGAATCCTTTTTATTAGAACTCGAGTTGATTTTTAAAATTTCATTGGTGAAAAAATGCTTATTGAAACGAGGCTTAACATCATAATTTTTGTAAACACCCACCACGTAGCCGGCAAATTTAAATCCAAAAACTTTTCCTCTAATGTCAAATTGTACAGAAGAAGGAACAGAAACTCCATCCACCAATACCAACTGTTGTTTGATATTTAAGGTATCTATAAATTCTATTCCAGATCGTTTGGTGAGAAACAAGTCAACCGAATTGATTCGCCAGGTATCATTTACAATATAAATCTCTCCACTAAATGCAGGGTCATTTTCCCGCTTGGGGGTAACCTGTATTTTACTTATGGTTTGCCCACCGGCCTGATGGCTGCCCAATAGTTTAAACCGGTAATAGGTAAATGCATTATCTGCAATGGGAGATACAAAACCCCTTACATTAAGTTTGTCTTCTAATACAACATTCTTATAAAAGTTTACTGTTAAATCAGAAGCTTTGTTAAAACTAAAGCCATTATCATTCCCTGCAATTTTGGAAGATACCATCACTTCTTTGATTTTGTTCTCTTTTTGAAAATCGAGTTTGGATTCAGTTTCTGATAGATAAATAATGCCCTGTCCCTGCGTGTTTAACTCTAATATTTTAGCAACATCACGCCCAAAAAATTTCTTAGGGGAAGCCAGTAATTTCTGCATGCCCTTGGTGTACACCTCACAGGTATAAGCGTCCAGTTCTTCCAGATAGGTTTCCCGGTTTTCGATAGTTTTTCTAATGATCTCATCTGCAGGATCGCTGTTTTTGCTTCTGCCCACGGTTACCTCATTCAAGGTAAATACTTTTGAAACTAAGGTGATGTTAAGGGTGGTATTCTCTTTAATGTTTATGCTAACCAGTTGATCTTCAAATCCTATCGCGCTAAATAAAAGATCAGTTTTTCCTGCAGGAAGATTTAACTTATAATTCCCCTCCACGTTAGATGAAGTTCCCTTAGTAGTGGTATTAACATACAGGGAAACAAAAGGAATAGCATTGTTATTCCCATCCGTAATCTTACCCGTTAATGTAAACTGTTGTGCGTAACTGTTGAATCCCCCCAGAAAAGCCAAAAAAAGTAGCTTTAAAAATAATCTCATTCAGCGTGTCAAATCTTTGTCATGAAATATAAGGAAAAGATTTGTGAGAAGAAAACCAAAAATCTCTTTTAAGCTTAGATTTTAAATTGAAATAAGTTTAAAGCCCATAGCTGATTCTAAATCCTTGCGAAATCTTTTTACTTCCATCGTAAGCAAAACCATAACCTACTTTAAATATTAATCGCTGTAAGCCGAAATAAAACTCCTTATAATTTCTTTTATCAGGTGTGGATAGATATCCCCCGCCAATAAACTCTTCCAGTTTAGCTTTTCTGAGCAATGGAATCTTATTGGTAAAGAAGCCCGAGAAATTATGCTCTAAATGTGCTTCAAAATACTTTTTATTGGTGCTGAACTGATAAAAGTCCAAAAACTGGAATTTCCGTAGGTTAGGCGGGAAGATGGTAGAAATGTTTCCCGCAAAATGTTTGTAATCTAAAAAGTACATTTTATCGCTGTTGAGGAATTTACCTGCCCCAACCAAGAAAGAAGTGTAACCCCATAACCCTAAACTGATCCTTTCCTGAAATAATTCGGCCTTTACAAAGTCATAGTCTACATCACTGCTCAATATTTTGTCAAACCCTTTTTTATATAAAACTGTGATTCTTGGGTATTTAGCTTCTGTATAAAATTTTCCATCGGGCCTGGTGATATAGCGCTGACCAATGGTGTATGTTAAGCTGGCGGTTGCACTTAAAGCATTGTAAGTTGGGAATAAGGGTATTTCAGCAGTCGGGCTAAAAGGATTGTTGCTGCTAAATTCCAAATCTTTAACATCTATAAATTTAAAATCAGTACTGTTAGTTAAATATTTGTTTCGCGCAAAGTCAACCCCCAAATACCCCTGTAAGCCATTGGTAAGTTCCCGGGTGGTGTTCAGGTTAACAAAACTCTTTTGGTAAAACTTCGAAAAATTTCGCTCATACAGTAATGAGTTAAGGGCATTGCCTAGTAAAGTCATAGAGCCCAGGTCATTCATGTCGAAGATACCATTGCCAAACGAAAGCCCAATGTTGGCTCTTTTAACAGGGTTATAGTAATAATTGGTAGTTAAACTTCCGGTTAGTTTGCGGTTGGCAAATCCATAACGTGCTTCGGGCCTGAAACTAAAATATTTACGGTTTTCAAATTCTTTTCTAAAAGTTACACCATACCGAACAGCGAAGCCCTCCACTGTGTTGTAAAAAACAGAAGTTATAACCGGATCAA
Source organism: Pedobacter sp. (assembly GCF_965279535.1). NCBI lineage: Bacteria > Pseudomonadati > Bacteroidota > Sphingobacteriia > Sphingobacteriales > Sphingobacteriaceae > Pedobacter > Pedobacter sp. The sequence goes on along the minus strand of NZ_OZ257244.1, from coordinate 1,887,844 downwards.
AGGATACATATTCTTTGTGAAACCGATCATTTATACTATGCCCCCTAAGTACCAGTTTTCCTATCCCAAATTTGTTGTTTTCACGTTCAAGGGAATCTAAATAGACTTTTGATTCCTTTAATTTAGCAATGCTATCCTTTTTGATGTAGTTTAACCTTTCATCAGGAGTTAATGGGATTGGGCGGTTGTTTTTCCAGTAAACTGAATCCTTTTTATTGACCATTTCTGTGATCTTTAAAATCTCACCACTAAAAAAGTTTTTTGGGAATTTTGGATTCAAATCATAATTACTGTAAACCCCTATAAAATACCCAGCAATTTTAAAACCCAGTACATTACCTGCAAACTGGAAATTAATATTGGTAGGCATATAGGTTTGCTCTACCTTAGTAAATTGTTGATTGATATTTAGTGTATCAATAAAGTTTATTCCTGCATTTTTGGTTAAGAAAAGATCTGTATTGTATATTCTCCAGCTATCGTCCATAATGTAGATAATACCCCTGAATACAGGATCGTGCTCACGCCTGGGTATCACTTGTATTTTGTAAATCCTCTCCCCGTTTTCATTGCTTTCACCCAACAATTTATAATGGTAGTAGAATAGCGCATTATCTGCAATCGGTGATATAAATCCCCTGGAGCTGAGCTTGTTCTCCAATAAGTAATTGTCGTAAAAATCAATGATCAAATCTGAAGCCTTATTGAAACTAAATGCATTGTTTCTTCCAGCTACTTTAGAGGAGATCATCTCTTCACGGATATCATTTGGTCTGCGGTAATTGAATTTGCTCTGTGATTCTGACAGGTAGATAATCCCCCTTCTGTTGGTATCCAGTTCAAGCACTTTTTGGATATCACGCCCGAAAAACTTCTTTGGAGCTCCCTTTAATCGTTGAACCCCTTTGATATATACATCGCAGCTGAAAGCATTGATTTCCTGCTGGTGTTTTTTGCGTTCTTTTATTGCATTGCGGATGATGGCATATGCCGGATCTTCAGCATTGGCTCTTATCGTCACATTGTCGAGCGTATAGCTTTCAGCATCCAGGGTAATATCTAAGGCTTTATTATCATCCAGGTTCACTGTTTTTTCCTGTTGTTTATAGCCTACAGCCCTAAAACTAATGATGTGCTCTCCAGCCTTCAACTTTAACACATATCTACCTTCCACGTTGGCAGAAGTTCCTGTAGTTGTGTTTTTGAGGTAAACGGAAACAAAAGGTACCGGTTCTCCCTGGCTATCTTTTATAGTGCCTGTTAGCGTTAATTGCTGTGAAAAGACCAGATTGCTTAAACAACAAAGAATAGTGAGGGCGTATAAACGGTTCATAGATGATTATTAGTAAACATAAATATCGAATAAGTTTAAACAGTATACAGATAAGTAGGTGTTAAAGTTTGTTAATTTGATAAAAAATTGCTCATTACCTTAAAATCGATACTTTAAGAATAAGTTTTTAAGTGACTATTCAAAAACATCAAACGTTTGTTTGAGAATAATTGCTAAAAAGGTCTGATTTTATAACACTAAATAGTTTTTTTATAACTTTGGAATGTTCAAATCAACCATAAGAAACAATGTATAAAACCCTACAACCCGTACTTCAGAAAGAACTTGAGGAAATAGAAAATGCCGGACTGTTTAAACGCGAACGCATTATTGTAACACCTCAGGGAGCTGATATTAAAGTAAGCAGTGGTGCCGATGTAATCAATTTTTGCGCAAACAACTATCTTGGTCTTTCATCGCATCCAAAAGTTATCGAAGCTGCAAAAAAAGCAATCGATGATCATGGCTATGGTATGTCATCTGTTCGCTTTATCTGTGGAACACAAGACGTACATAAAGAATTGGAAGCTAAAATTTCTGCCTTTTTAGGTACAGAAGATACGATTTTATATGCAGCGGCATTTGATGCAAACGGAGGTGTTTTTGAACCATTGTTTAATGCTGAAGACGGGATTATTTCTGATGAGCTAAATCACGCTTCTATTATAGATGGTGTAAGACTTTGTAAAGCACAACGCTTCCGCTATAAAAATGCAGATATGGAAGATTTAGAGAAGCAATTAATAGCGGCTAAAGATTGCAGACACAGAATCATTGTTACCGATGGTGCTTTTTCTATGGATGGATCCGTAGCTCCCCTGGATCAGATCTGCGACCTGGCCGATAAATATGAAGCATTAGTAATGATTGATGAATCACACTGCTCAGGTTTTATCGGAAAAACAGGCCGTGGTACCCATGAGCATTTTAATGTAATGGACCGTGTAGATATTATCACCGGTACTTTGGGTAAGGCCTTAGGTGGTGCGTCTGGTGGATTTACTTCTGGTAAAAAAGAGATTATCGATATGTTACGTCAACGTTCACGTCCTTATTTATTCTCCAATACACTGGCTCCATCTATCGCCGGAGCATCCATTACCGTGTTGGATATGCTAAGCGAAACAACCGCGTTAAGAGATAAATTGGAAAGTAACACAAAATATTTCCGTGAGAAAATGACCGAGGCAGGTTTTGATATCAAGCCTGGTTTCCATCCAATCGTTCCTGTAATGCTTTACGATGCAAAGATTGCACAGACTTTCGCTGCAAAAATGTTAGAGGAAGGCATTTATGTGGTTGGATTTTTCTATCCGGTAGTGCCACAGGGAAAAGCAAGAATCAGGGTTCAGCTTTCTGCAGGGCATGAACAACATCATTTAGATAAAGCGATTGCGGCCTTTACCAAAGTTGGTAAAGAACTTGGTGTAATTTAAAAATCAATTCATATACTAAAGCCGCCATCGTGCGGCTTTTTTTATGCCTCATGAGTTCATTTTCTTTTATAATGATATTGTAAACAGTTTTTTTGAACCGTTCAGCATTAAAAATCTTAGAAAATTTGACGTATATTTGAAGCCATGTTACAAGATAAAATAACCCAGTATACCGAAAAGATCAATGCTTTTGTAACTGAAAAAGCAGATGAACTAGAGCAGTTTCGTATTAAGTACTTAGGCACTAAAGGCATTATTAAAGAAATCTTCGATGAATTTAAATCTGTTTCGATAGAAGAAAAGAAATCGTTAGGGAAGGTATTAAATGAATTTAAGCAGTTAGCTGAATCCAAATACCAAACTTTAAAGGAATCTACAGAAAATTCAAACGCTAAGGCGGATAACCTTAGGTTGGATTTAACCCTTTCGGGTGAAGGCTTTGAAGTAGGTTCTCGCCATCCTTTAGCTCTTGTACGCCGGGAAATTGTAGAGATTTTCGCCAAACTGGGTTTTACTGTTGCAGAAGGGCCAGAAATAGAAGACGATTGGCACAACTTTTCGGCTTTAAATTTCCCTGAAGAGCACCCGGCAAGAGATATGCAGGATACATTCTTCATTAAAAAGGGTGGTGAAAAAGGTGATATCGCATTGCGTACACATACTTCATCAGTACAGGTGCGCATGATGGAGCAGGGGCAACCTCCTTTCCGTGCAATTATGCCGGGTAGGGTGTACAGAAATGAAGCAATTTCTGCCAGAGCGCATTGTTTCTTCCACCAGATTGAAGGTTTATATGTGGATGAAAATGTATCATTCGCTGATCTAAAACAGACCTTATTTTATTTTGTACAGGAACTTTATGGTGAAGGTACTAAGGTACGTTTCCGTCCATCATATTTTCCATTTACCGAGCCTTCAGCTGAAATGGATATTTCTTGCACCATTTGCAATGGAGCAGGCTGCCAGTTGTGTAAACACAGTGGTTGGGTAGAAATTTTAGGTTGTGGTATGGTTGATCCTAACGTATTGGAAAACTGTGGTATAGATTCAAAAAAATATAGCGGATTTGCATTCGGAATGGGTATTGAGCGCATTGCCAACCTTAAGTTTGTGATCAAAGATCTTCGCTTATTCTCAGAAAATGACCTTCGCTTTTTAAAGCAATATAAATCTGCATTGATCTAATGATGAAAAACCTAGCCTGCCTCTTTTTACTGCTGGTTTTGTTTACCGGATGTGGTAAGGAGGAAGATTTTATTCCAGATATCCCGGTTAATTACACTACCTTGCTTACCGATCCCACTTTAACCGGACTGAGCTCGGGAAAAGCAATAACCGTTAATGGATATGGTATAGCAGGTTTAATTTTATATCGCAGTGGAACCGGCCGATACCTGGCATATGATCGGTGTAGCTCGGTGAATCCCCAAAGCAGATGTGCAGTAACAGTTGATGAATCAAACATCACTGTAACCGATCCTTGTTCTGGTGCTAAGTTTTTATTGGAAGATGGAAGTCCGGCAAAAGCACCAGCAGAAAAATATTTAAAACAATATACAGTAGCCATTTCAGGCAACACGATACGCGTAACGAATTAAAAATGGAAGCCGAAAAAATAAAAGATACCGTAAAGAAAGCATCCAAAGAACTCTTTAGAAAGTATGGTTATCACAAAACCAGTGTGAATGAGATTGCCAAAAAAGCACGTATCGCAAAAGCTACTATCTATAAATATTTTGAGAGTAAAGAACAGGTTTTAGACAGTATTCTAATGGACTATCTGGATCAGAACCTGAAGGAGATTTTACATAATAAAGTGAGTTATTCTTCTGAAGAAGAGTATCTTAAAGCTTTGGTTATGAAAACCAGTCGATTGTCATTCACAGCCTGCAATGAATTTATCGGTTGGGATTTCGTCAGGGAGAACGCCAATTCTCAGGAATTCTTAAAGCACCTTTCTGATCAGTTAGAGGCCCTTTTATTGGCGGCATATCTCGAACTGGATAATTTTAAAAACAATCCTGCCAGGAGAGAAGGTTTAGCCTTTTTGCTTAAAGCCAGCAAAAGCATTGTATTTTCTTTTGCATTTACTTCTGTTAGCGACTCAGATGTACGTAAAAACTTCGTGAGCTTCCAAAAAGAGATACTTCCATTTTTAGTGAAGGCTGCTTTGTAAACAGATCGATCAGTTGGTGTAGTAGTCTTTTGTCTTAAACTTTTCTACGGTTTTTTGCATTTTTCCGTTAATCAGTTTCTGTGTAATGACCAATACATCTTCGCCAATACTTGAGTCTTCAATCACGGTTTCAACAACGAGCCATTGTTTTTTATGATCTTGCTTATAACGGGTTGTTTTCAAGTAACAACAGCCGTTTTTTTCTTCCACAGAAATCCACTGATTCTTTTTGTCGAAGGCGAACATGCCCAAATTCTGGCTGGCCAATGCTGTGAGCCTGGCATCTAAGCTAAATTTGGTATTTACGGTAGCTACATATACATCATATGAAGGACTATCATAACTACCTTTGCTACCATTGCGGATAGCAATATCCTCAAAGCCATCAAAATTGAAATCGCCAAAGATTAAGGGACTTTGATATTTTCCTAATGGGAGCCAGCCTAACTTAGCATCTTGCTTATCGGTGAGTGAAAACTCCAGGTTTATGGAATGAAAGGTTTGAATTTCTGCTCCCGAAATTTTATTGTACAGTATAATTATTCCCTTTCCATCACAGGAGCTTTTTTCGCAATTGGCAACAAATATTTTAGCGTCATATTGTCCGGAGCTGGTATTGTCTATGAATTTGTATTGTCCCTGTGCGTAAACAGAGATAAAGAGCAGGCAGATGCTTAAGTATTTCATTGCGATTTTGGGATAAAAGTATCTCAAAATCCAGATATAAATAGTTAAAAAAGGTTAACGCTTTCTTTTTCGTTTTAGAATGTAATCTTTTACTGCCGTTTTGGTGGTTAACCAGTCTTTACCTTCTTTATAAGCATCTATTTTGCCTTGCCTGGCTAATAAACTAATATATTCCTGTCCGTAAGGTACATCAGGTTCTGAAACAATAAAAGAAATAGGTTCATAGTCGTCATAGCTGTGCCCGGGAAGCGCGTTAATGTAGATGTTTAAAGAGCGCTCCGTAGCCTGTAACATTAAAAGGTATAATTTGTGGTAGTTTCCTTTGTTTGCCTGATTTAGCGCCTCGTAGTATTTCTTTCTGTCGTTCTTTAAGATGATAGCAGGAGGGAAGCCCTTACGCATTAACAGTAAGTTCATTGCAAGCCTAACTGTTCTGCCATTCCCGTCAAAGAATGGATGTATCCATACCAATTTATGATGGAAAATTGTAGCCAGTAAAATATCGTTTAAGCCTAAAGGATTATCATTTATAAATATGACAAGCTCATCGAATAAATCAGAAACTTTATTGGCGTTTGGAGGGGTGAAATTGGCGCCAACAATCCGAACACCTCCATTTCTTAATCTTCCCGCATATTCATCCTCTATGCTTCGTAATACATAGCCATGAAGTGATAATACATCAATGCTTCTAAGTTTGTAACGGTTATTAACTAAAGTGTAAAGGTAGTCAATGGCTTTTTCATGGTTATAAACCTCAAAATGTTCTCTTAAAGATTTACCACTAACAGTTAATCCCTCTTGTAAAACCATCTGGGTTTCTTTTAAACTGAGTGTATTGCCTTCTATACTGTTAGAATTATAGGTCCACTCCAGGTTTAAATCAGTTTTTATTCGATTAAGCGCACTGCCCGGCAATGGCCTGGAGTTATCCAACTTTGATTTTTTCTCATATAAGCGATCTATCTGGGGCTGCAGTTCTTCCAGATTGTTCAATTCAAATTCCCACATACCCTAAAGTTACTAATATCGTTTCGGATTAAAAAGACAGTATACCGATATTTAGATTTTTTTCCATAAAAAAAATCGGATGTGGTTGTTCATCCGATTTACTAATGGGAATTATTCCCACTTAAAAACTTTTACTGCTACCGCGTAAATGCCTATCCCCCACAAAATTAGGATGAGTATCTGTTGTTTAACATCCCATAAACCTAATCCTTCGAAGGCCACTTTCCGCATGGCGTCATTCAGATAGGTCAAAGGCAAGGCCCTGCTAATAGGTTGCAACCAATTCGGAAAAGCTTCTATACTGAAAAAAGTACCCGATAATAAAAATTGAGGAAGTGTTACGATATTGGAAATGGGTGGAACCATACTTTCGTTCTTGGCTATTCCTGAAATAATAAACCCAAAGCCCATAAATACTATTACGCCCAAAGTGGCTAGTATAAGCATATTGACGACTGTGAGTACACCATTGACCAGGGTAAATCCGAAAAAGAAATGGCCCAGGACAATGATAAATAAGGCGCCTATTAAGGCAAAACCAATACGGGCAATCGCTTCACCAATTACAATGCTCGAACGCCTTACCGGAGTGGCAAAAAAACGTTTGATTACCAGCGTTTGACGTAAACTCAAAAAAACAAAGGCTGTTCCGAAAACACCGGTGCTTAGTAAAGAGAACCCTAACTGTCCCGGGAGGATAAAATCGATCGTTTTATACTCCCTGCCTTCCACTGTATGCGCTTTGATCTCAGCGATATTCGGTTTTAGATTTTTATCATAGAAAAGATTGTTGAGTACAGATTTTAAAATATTTCCTTTATCCAATGAAGCAGAAGTATAAACTACCTTAACAGAATATGCCTGGGAGCTGACCTTCCTTTGCACCTCGATCATGGCATCTATATTGCCTTTTTCAAGTAGATTGTCAAAATCAGCTTTCGATTTATCTTTTTTCAATCTGATCATTTTGGTTTGTTCCAACATGCCGATTACCGGATTGTTGATATCAGAACCAGGGGTTATTCCTACATCTATGTGCGTGCCTCCACCCCCCAAAAAGCCAAACACTAATATGAATATGAGCGGAAAGGCGAGTGTGAAAATCACCGCAGAGGGGCTGCGCATAATCGAACGGAAGCTTGCTTTGGCTAAAGCCAGTGTTGCTTTAGTGTTGCTGAATTGTACCTTCTCAGGGTTTTCCTTTGCAGGTTGTATATCGTTTTGCATATTTCTTGCCTGTTTAATACTGTTGAGTTGATCGTTTTCTATACGCGTTATTCCCGCCACTCTTTACCCGTCAGATTGATGAATACATCTTCGAGATTTGCTTTTTTAACTTCTTTTTTGCGTTCGAAACCACTATTGACGAGGTTGTCGATCAGATTATCAGGTGTATCCAATGCAATGATTTTACCTCTTTCTACAAAAGCTACACGATCACACAATTGTTCTGCCTCATCCATGTAATGGGTAGTGATAACAACTGTAGTGCCGTTGTTCCTGATTTCTTTAATCAGGTCCCAAAGATTTCTTCTCGCCTGAGGGTCCAAGCCAGTTGTGGGCTCATCTAAAAAGATGATCTTAGGTTGGTTAATAAGGGTGGTGGCAATAGAAAAGCGTTGTTTTTGTCCGCCGGAAAGCGCCTTGTATTTGGCTTTGGCCTTATCCTGAAGATTAACTTTTTCAAGCATGTCCATGGGCTTAATATCGGCGCCATACAGCCCGGCAAAAAGTTCGATCAGCTCAATTAAATTAAGATTTGGATAATAACCTGCTGCCTGTAACTGAACCCCAATGATTTGTTTAATCTCCTGGGCCTGTTTGTCAATCGAAAGACCATCCACTGAAATTTCACCAGAGGTTTTAGTTCTCAGGGTTTCAATGATTTCAAGTGTGGTTGTTTTGCCCGCACCATTGGGACCTAACAACCCAAAAATCTCATGTTCATAAACATCAAAGGTTATCCCCTGAACAGCTTTAAAATCTTCATAATTTTTGACCAGATTATGAACACTGATAATGGCCTTTCTTGTTTCCATGTTGCGAATGTAAGAAGCTTAATATGAATAGAGAATGAATTTGATCAGAATAGACTAGAAAATGTCGGTTAAATGATGTAACGGCAAGCCTTTAAACGAAATCTGCGAATCAACAGCCTCGCTATGCTGTTAGATCCGCAGATTTATTTTATTTAAACTTGTTGTTGGATTACCAAACTAATTTACCGGTCATTACATCCACAAAGTCATCAAAAAGATAACGTGAATCATGAGGGCCGGGTGAAGATTCAGGGTGATATTGAACTGAAAATGCTTTTTTGCCCTTCACACGAATACCTTCGATAGATTGGTCGTTCAGGTTAACGTGTGTAATCTCCACTTTGTCAGAGTTTCTAACTTCATCGGGAATAACACCGAAACCATGATTCTGTGAAGTAACCTCACAATGGTTTTTGATGATGTTTTTAACCGGATGGTTTAATCCGCGGTGACCATTGAACATTTTCATGGTACCGATACCATTAGATTCAGCTAATAACTGGTGACCTAAACAAATACCAAATAATGGTTTATCTTCTGCCAGGATAGCTTTAATAGTTTCTACTGCGTAAGGCATTACCGAAGGATCGCCAGGGCCGTTAGAAATAAAATATCCATCCGGATTGAATTTTTCCATCTCCGCAAAAGTGGTTTTTGCAGGGAAAACCTGAACATAAATATCTCTTGCGTCGAAATTGCGTAAAATGTTTTTCTTGATACCAAGGTCTAAAGCAGCAACTTTTAAGCTCGCATTAGGGTTTCCATAAAAATAAGGTTCTTTAGTACTTACTTTAGAAGAAAGTTCTAAACCCTCCATAGAAGGAACTTCAGCAAGCTTTTGCTTTAATTCTTCCAGGTCAGTAATTTCTGAAGAGATGATGGCATTCATTGCACCTTTATCACGGATGTGACGAACCAATGCACGAGTATCAATGTCTGAAATTGCTACCAGATTATCATTTTGAAAATAATCCTGAATAGATTCTTTTGCTTGTTTACGGCTGTAAACAATGTTATAGTTTTTACAAACCAAGCCAGCGATTTTTATCGAGTCCGATTCAATCTCATCGGCATGGATACCGTAATTACCAATATGCGAATTGGTAGTAACCATAATTTGACCAAAATAACTTGGGTCAGTAAAAATCTCTTGGTAACCTGTCATCCCTGTGTTGAAACAGATTTCGCCTGTAGTGGTGCCAATTTTTCCGGCAGCTTTGCCGTAAAAAACAGTGCCATCAGCAAGTAATAGAATCGCAGGTAACTTGGTGTAGTTAGTCATGGTAATTACAATATTGATTTTTGATTAAAAAAGAGTTGAAAAAAGGGTGGCTTTCGGCATTAAAGCCGTTTTTGCAGGGTGCAAAAAATGATGAACTAATCCCTTCCATTTCGGGGTACAAAGATAGAGTTTTACATTGGTAATGTAAAATGAATTTTGAAATTAAAAATGTGTGTATGGATTAGCCGCATTTCCATCAAAGAAAGCAAGCTAAACAAAATGACGTTCAATTAATATAAACCCATACTTTTAGCTTTTGTTTTTAGGCCCTCTTTTAAAGAAAAAACAATACTTTTGGAGGCACAAAACAGATTATAATGTCGGTACACAAAGAAGTAAAACGCATTACCACCCATACTTTACAGGAAATGAAGCAGCGTGGTGAAAAAATATCCATGCTAACCGCTTATGACTATTCTATGGCAACCATTTTAGATGATGCCGGATTGGATGTATTATTGGTGGGCGATTCTGCCTCTAATGTGATGGCAGGTCATGAAACAACATTACCCATTACTTTAGATCAGATGATTTATCATGCCGCATCTGTAATTCGGGCCGTTAAACGTGCTTTTGTGGTAGTTGATTTACCTTTCGGATCTTACCAGGGCAATTCTAAAGAAGCTTTAAATTCTGCTATCCGAATTATGAAGGAATCCGGAGCACATGGGGTAAAGTTGGAAGGGGGTGAAGAAATTATTGAATCCGTTCAGCGTATTATTACTGCCGGCATCCCGGTTATGGGGCACCTGGGCTTAACGCCGCAATCTATTTATAAATTTGGTACTTATACGGTTAGGGCAAAGGAAGAAGAAGAAGCTAATAAACTGAAAACAGACGTATTGGCACTTCAGGAAGCAGGTTGTTTTGGTATCGTGCTGGAAAAAATTCCTGCTGCATTGGGTAAGGTAGTTACAGAAAGTTTACATATTCCGACTATTGGCATTGGTGCCGGACCGCATTGTGATGGCCAGGTATTGGTTGTAAATGATATGATCGGTTTAACAAAAGGATTTAAGCCGCGGTTCTTGCGTCAGTATGTTAATCTTTATGAGGAAATATACGGTGCAGCACAATCTTATATTCGTGACGTTAAAGGTTTAGATTTCCCTAACGATAAAGAGCAATATTAAAATGCCCATTACCGATAAAGATATTTTATTTGAAGATAACCACCTTATTGCCATTAACAAAAGAGCAGGGGATATTGTACAGGTTGATGAAACAGGGGATGAACCACTGGATGAGCAGATTAAAAAATATCTTGCCCAAAAGTACAACAAACCCAATGGAGCATTTTTAGGGGTCGTTCACCGCCTGGATCGGCCGGTAAGCGGGGTAATTCTGTTTGCTAAAACCAGTAAAGCACTTGAGCGGATGAATGCCGCTTTTAAGAATAGGGAAGTAAAGAAAACCTATTGGGCTGTAGTTAAAAACAAACCGGAGAATCCTGAAGGTAAACTGGTGCACTGGCTCATTAAAAACCCTAAAAAGAATGTGGTTACACATTACAGAACAGAGGTGCCCAACAGTCAGCGGGCAGAACTTTCATACCGTTTGATTGCTCAGATAGGTGAATTCTTCCTTTTAGAGGTTGATCCTTTAACCGGGCGTTCTCACCAGATCAGGGTACAACTTTCGTCTATGGGGTGCCCAATTGTTGGAGATAATAAATATGGCTATCCCAGAGGAAGTAAAAAAGGAAGCATTTGTTTGCACGCCCGTCGCCTACAGTTCAGCCATCCTGTAAAGAAAGAGCCGGTTAACATATTTGCTAAACTTCCGGTAGATGGTTTTTGGGAACGTTTTGAGAACTGCTAGGATACAAGCTTTATTTGCAAGGAGTTTTTGAAAATACCATCGCTTCACCATATTTCAATGAGGCCGTATTTTTAAACCTTGTTTTGCCATCTACTTCTTCAATATCTCCAAATCCCTCTTCAAGTCGATCACCCTTTTTTAACCAAACCACCTGTCGTGTTGAAGTGCTGCCCTCAGATTGAAAAGTGTATTCGGCAATAAGTGTATCGCCTTTAATAATCCCTGCAATATTTCCAGCATTCTTATCTTTTTCGAACAGATTATAACTCAATGCACCTGTAAACTGATCATGATCAATTTTTAAGGTTAAAAATGCTGTATCCCGGTTTTTTAGGTATTGATAACACTGGTTCGCCGCTGTGTCGTTATCTGCACCACTGGTGATGGTAGAATCTATTTTAGATTTTGCCTCTTTAACAGATTTGCTCTGGCAGGCCACCATCAACATTAAACCAACCGGGATAAGGGAAAGTAACTTTTTCATGTTTTTGAATTAGGTATTTCTTTAAAACAAAAGCCTTGCAAAAAAGTTTAAGCCAAAAAGAAAGCCCCGAAAAGCGGGGCCATCTTAACAATTAAACTAGATTTACCATACATAGGTAGCCACAGCACCTTTTTCTAAGCTACTGGTAACTATTTTTCCATTGTATTTAATATTGAAGACGGTACTGCTGTTGTTACCGTTGCAAACGATTAAAACTATTTTTCCCTCCGGCGTTTTATACGCTACATTTTGCAAATTGTTGCTGATGTTTGATGCTATTCTAACTGAACCTGTTTGTACGAATTTTGAAGCATGTCCAATCACATAATAGGCTACATTTCGGCTAATTGCCGGTGAGATAGTGATTGCGCCCAAGCAAGAGGTACAACCGCCTTTATCGGTATGTGGGTTATAGTTTGCATCTGCTGCCAGATTCCATTCCAGTACATTTTTACTCCAGTTTCTCGGTGCGCCAATTAATAAGGTTGAAACATGCCATTTAAGATCTTCACCGAAATTACTTGGCCCGCCAACCCATTGTTCTGTAAAATATAGATTCTTATCAGGATGCGCATTGTGTACTTTGCTTAGCGCAGTAATCTCACCTGCATAAAGGTGAAAGGCTGAACCATCAACATATTTTTTAGCCTCCGGATCATTAAGAATGGTGATAGGATATTCTGGTTTATCAGCGTTATGGTCATAAACAATAATTTTTGTGCTGATTCCTGCTTTTTCAAAAATAGGACCCAGGGCAGTTTTAATAAAATTTGCCTGATCCAGGGCTTCCATATACATGCTTGGATTGTTACCGGGATGTAATGGCTCATTTTGAGGCGTAATGGCATCAATTACAACACCTTCTGCCTTCATCGCTTTTATATATTTTACCAGGTAATTGGCATAGGTCTGGTAATATTCGGGTTTTAAACTTCCGCCAATAAAACTATTGTTGGTTTTCATCCATGCCGGTGCAGTCCAGGGCGAACCTAAAATTTTGATTTTAGGATTAATGGCTACAATTTTTTTAAGAATAGGGATTAAATCTTCCTGTTCTTTTGCTATTGAAAACTTATCTAGATTTACATCTGTTTGCCCAGCCGGCAAATCGTTATAAGTAAACGGGGTGGCACTTAAATCAGATGCGCCAATGCTTATTCTGATGTAATTGATGCTGATGGCATCATCTGCCGAGCCAAATAGTTCGTTTATTAATTTATCTTTTTGGGCTGTTGGTAGAGCATTGATCAAGCTGGCGCTACCTCCGGTTAAAGTATAGCCAAAGCCATCCATGGTTTGGAAAGTTGTTTTAGGATCAACTTCAATTGAAGGGTTACCGTTACTTTCATCAGAGAAGTTTAAGGCAATATTCTGCTTTTGAAGTAAAGCGGTCTGATCGCCTTTTGTGAGCCACATGCTTACTTCAGTTTTTACCTGCTCTGTAGTGGTTGCAGTGCCAGATTCATTTGTTTTGGTTTTTCGGCAGGCGCAAGCGGCAAATAAAATGCTCGCAGCCATGCAGATACTGTAAATTGCTTTCATGAAGGGGGGAATAAAGGATTCAGAGAGTTGCGGTCTCGAATAAAGTTTTTAATGGTCAGTCCAACAGGATTTTTCTATAGAAATCAGGGGCAAGACAAGCCTGCCCCTTAATAGCTGTTAACGAATGTTAGGATTTCTGTCTAATTCGGCCTGTGGAATCGGGAATAACAATTTCGCACTGGTTACATTGTAGTTCAATGAATTGCCTTTTCCATCTTTTTGGGCATTCATTACTGCCACTGCACGGTTGGTTCTTAATAAATCAAACCACCTGTGGCCTTCAAAAGCGAGTTCTAAACGGCGTTCTTTTTCGATGGCCAGGCGCATACTGGCCTGATCATTTGCAGGCGTACCGCCCAGGTTTACACGCCCCCTGATTTGATCCACCAAAGGTTTAGCCGTTGACCATCCGCTTGCGCTTTGCTCATTTAAAGCTTCCGCTTTTAACAGAATAATATCGGCTAAACGGATAAAATAAGCATCACTAACGTCATCCTTTCGGTATTTATTAATGTATGGATAACTCGATTTCGCCCAGTAATCATCAGACCATCCTTCGCTGCTGGCGTTATTAAAGCTCACACTGGCATTTTTACGGACTACATCACCTTCTGCATCATACGCTGCAACTAAGTCATTTGTAGGGGTGCAGAAACGCTTCCAGCCGGTTCCCACAATAACACTTGGCATCCAGTTGCCACGTCCGTTAGGGCCACCCCAGCCATCATATTGCATTTCCCAAATGGCTTCGCTATTATTTTTATGGTTGCCATCAAATAGCTGATCAAAAGAGCCCATCAATCCGTAGCCGCCAGAAATTGTTGCATCTGCATATTGCTGCACTTTAGCCCAATCCGGGTTTGGTTTCGAAGCGTATACTTTAGCCAGTAAAGCGTTAACAATTCCTTTGGTAATAATGCCTTTATTTGCTGCGGTTGCGCGTACATTTGGTAAGGCATATTCTAAGTCTTTAATAATTTGTGCGTAAACCTCATCAACTGTAGAACGTGGTTTTTGCATTTCTTCAAGACTGGTAGGTGATTTTAGCACCAACGGAACACCTCCCCATAATCTCACCAAATGAAAGTAGAAATAGGCTCTTAGCGTTGAAGCCTCACCCAGAATCTGGCTTCTTCTGCCATTGGCATCTAGTAATGGATCTTGAATATTAGGCACATTTTCCAATACTTCATTGGCATTTTTGATGTTCGCATAAAGTCCGCTCCAATCACGTCCCACATTTCCATTGGTAGAATTGGTGGTAAAAAGATCAATTTGAATATTGGCTGGGTTATCACCTCCTGCATAGGCATTATCTGCCGTAACATCACCGTTAATCATATAATCCCAGATGTGGTAATCATTGTACATACCCCCGTAAGCACCTGCCATTAATTTTTCTGCTCCGGCAGCTGTGGTAAAGGCTACATCACCAGTTACCTGGTTAAATGGTTGCTTATCCAGGAAATCCTTCTTACATCCGCTCTGCAAAGTGATGGTTAATGCTGCGGCTGCTACTAACGAATATATTTTTAGTTTCATTTTCTTAATTCTTAAAATCCAACATTAACACCAAATAAGAAGCTTCTTGATTGTGGATAGGTACCATAATCTACACCCATTGATGGTCCATTTGCATCATTTACATTCACTTCCGGATCCAAACCAGAATATTTAGTGAAGGTTAACAGGTTATATCCTGTGGCAAAAATGGTTAATTTGCTCATTTTCAATTTCTCTAGCACTGAAGAACTGAAACTGTAAGATAAAGTAGCGGTTTTCAGACGTAAATAAGAGGCGTCCTCAACGAAACGACTAGAGGTAAGTGAGTTTTCAGAGCTGCTTTTTAGTGCTTTAGGAACTGTAGTCACCTGTCCGGGGGTAGTCCAGCGATTTAATACCGCTGCCGATTGATTTTTGGAGTCAAACATTCCTTCTAAATCAATTCTGGATGCATTAAACAATTCGCTTCCTTGTACACCCTGAAAAAAGACATTTAAACCCCAGTTACCCCAGGTTAAATTGTTGGTTACACCATAAATAAATTTAGGTTGGGCATTGCCGATAAAAGTTCTGTCTCCAGGGTCTGCCGAACCGGTAACGCCATTTCCATTGATATCTGCATAAGTGGCTGCTCCATTTGCCGGGTTAACACCGGTAAACACGTAACCATAGAAACTTCCAAGTGGTTTGCCTGTAACGATACGAACCGCTGCATCTCTTTCATAAATGCCAGCGAAATCTAATGATTGTGTTGTAGAGCCCAGGTCTGTTACTTTGTTTCGGTTAAGTGAAAAGTTCAAATCTGTACTCCATTTGAATTTCTCACGATCAAAGTTTTTTGTCGATAGAACAAACTCCAAACCTTTATTTTCCATGGCTCCAACGTTGTAAGCCTGACTTGCAAAACCAGATGAAGGTGGCAACTGAACATTGATCAATAAGTCATTTGTCTTTTTAAGATAAGCATCAGCAGTAAAAGTAATCCGGCTGTTGAACATGCTTAAATCTAAACCAATGTTGGTTTGAGTAGTTTTCTCCCAGGAAAGTCTATCGTTTGCCGGATTTTGAAGATTGTACTCGCCTTGTGCATTAATGCTATAAAGTTTTAAATAAGCATAATCTCCAATACCTTCATCATTTCCTACTTTACCCCAGCTACCACGAAGTTTTAAGTCATTGATGGTCTTGCTGTCTTTCATGAAGTTCTCACCGGAAATTCTCCATCCGGCAGAGAATGATGGGAAGTAACCAAAACGGTTATCCTTTGCAAATCTGGATGATCCATCTGCTCTAAAGTTCGAGCTGAATAAGTACTTGCTGTCATAAGCGTAAGTAACACGGGCAAGATAAGACTGTTTTGTCCATTGTGCCCTCTGCGGAATAGTTAATGCAACAGATGGCGCAATCGGATTTCCGGAAGTATCAAAGAAACGGGTTTGCTCATTATTACTGTATTGCCAATCAGATGATTGAATGGTATAACCTCCGGTGGCTGTGAAAGCATTCTTGCCCACATTCTTGGTGTAGTTTAGAATGTTCTCATTTAACCAAACCTGATCATTCGTGGTGTTATCACGATAAACACCTCTTTCCTGGCGTCCATAAGTAGTGAGGAAGTTATCTGTAAAGTAACGATAAAACTTTTTGTTGTTGTTGGTACTGATCGTAGATTTCAGGTATAAATCTTTAGTAAAATTCAATTGAGCCCCAAAAGCACCTATAAACCTGAAATTACGGGTTCTGTTATCAGATCCATAAGCTAGTGCAAGTGGATTATCCCAGCCACCAGCATTTGGGATGGTTGTGTATTGTCCGTTGGGTTCAAAAATACCAATTGTGGGAGGGGTTGTTAGTGCCCCCAAAATAACACCACCACGAGATACACTGCTGTTGTCTCCAACATCAATAGAAGTGCTTGAAGTTAAAACGGCGTTTCCGGTTAATTTTAACCAGGGCGTAAGGTTTTGTGATCCGTTAAAATTAGCCGTGATGCGGTCTAATCTTGCAGGAGATACCACTCCTTTATCTTGTTGATATCCAGTAGAAAAATAGTATTGCCCGCCTTTAACTCCACCAGAAATCGAAGCCTGGTACTGACTTTGAGTACCTGTTCCAAAGGTTTCTTTCTGCCAATCAGTATTATAGTTACCTCCGAAAGTGGTATAACCCAATTCTTTCATCAATGCGATATATTGTTCGCTGTTCAGCACATCCTGAGTTTGCCATAAGTTGGAGAAGCCTGTAAAAGCATTAAAAGCAACTTTTAATTTACTGGCAGAACCTTTTTTGGTCGTAATTAAAACTACCCCATTTGCACCACTTGAACCATAAATGGCTGCCGCAGATGCATCTTTTAAAATCGTCATCGATTCGATATCGTTGGCATTCAGAAAACTCGCATCTCTGGAGGTTACACCGTCAATTACATATAATGGACTATTTGATGCAGTAATCGAAGTATTTCCACGAATACTGATGGATATACCTGCACCTGGCTTACCAGATTGCGAACTTACCTGAACACCTGCAGCACGCCCCTGTACCGCTTGTAAGGGGTTCGTTATAGGCTGATTCTCTAAATCTTTTGATGAAACAGATACAACTGATGTGGTAAGATCTTTCTTGGTAGTTGTTCCATAACCGATCACCACCACTTCATTCAACTGCTGGTTATCGTCAGATAAGGTTACATTAATGGACGTACGGCCAGCTACAGCTTCTTCAACTGACTTGTAGCCGATAAAACTGAATTCTAAGGTAGCATTTTGTGGCGCAGTTAAACTGTAACTTCCATTATCGGCAGTAGATGCACCCAGGTTGGTGCCTTTTACCTTCACAGAAACGCCTGGCAGGGGCAGACCTTTTTGATCTTTCACCTGACCCTTTATGGTAATATTCTGAGCCATACTCAAAGAGACATAGCACAACAAACTAACCATAAGCAAAGTAAACTTTTTTCTCATAATTTTTGCTCTTGTTATTTATTATGATGTAAAGTTAACGCGGAATTAACGTTAAAAGCAAGGGTTTTTAATAAAAAACAATTCGTAACTTATTGATAATAAGTATTTTGTGTTGATTTTAATACGCTTTAGTACCGCATTGGAAATAGCCGCTTAGGGCTTGATAGTCAATGATTAAGTACGTGGTTTAACTCAACCAAATGTACTGTTTTGATACGCTTAAGTACCTTTTGTTTTTATATGGAAAAAAAACAATTTTTTTGAAGTGTTGGAATGGGTTTTACTCAATTACCAGCTGGCTCCATCCATTTTTAGAATTTTTCTTCAGGATTTTTTTTCGGTCTTCCATCACTTTTTTTATTCTGCTGCCAAATGTCCAGCAGGTACTTTGTCTGATCGAAAGCAATTCTGAAAGTTTATGAGAAGAAATTTTCCCCTTTGAAGAATAGATGAGGAAAATCATATAGAATGCCTTGTTAATTGGAATACGGGTATTGTGAAAAACGGTGTAGGTGGTTACTGATTCTTCATATCCGCACTTGCTACATCTGCGGCTATGCAAAATATGCCCGTTAAAATAATGGTCACTGTTACATTTTCTACAATGATAACCTTTAGACCATTTTAGTTCGGCCAGGAAGGCATAGCAACTCTCTTTGTCAGGATAAATTTTACTAAACTCCTCAAAATCCACATCAGTATTCATCACACGATCACGTGTCACTTTTTCCACGCTGGTTTGCAGCTCTTCGTTATCCTGTTCAAGGAGTACATTCATTCTGGATATCTCTTCTGCCTGTTGTTGTAGCAGTGCATTGGCTTCTTCCAGCGCTTGATTTTTACTTTCGATGATGAGCGATTTGTGGTAAACCTCTCTTGTACGTTCTTCTACCTTCGTTTCTAACTCCTGGTTGAGCGTGTCTTTTAATTTAGCATTCACAGCCATCTGGCGGATGATTTTCTGTTGAGCCTTATCTTTTTTCAATTTTAAAATCCGCACTTTATCGCCAATGGCAAAGGATAGGAATACCATTTCGAGTATGAAGCAAAAGCTTAAACTGTAGTAGCTGATTGCACCAAAATTTAGCCAGGAAATTCCTAACATGATCAGAAATTTGAGGCAGAATCCGGCAAACAGGAAACTATAACCTAAAACAAAGAAGCGTGCGGGCTGGTAGCCCTTTTTATAAATGTAAATCCCGGTAAAGAAAGCAACTGAAAGCGGAATGGCCTCTAAAAATTTATAACTGAATAAATGCTGATCAAATAAATAACAGTATACGAAAAATACAATTCTGCAGGTAATAACCCACATAATCAGTTTATTAAGCCTGGGCGCTTTTGCTTTTACAAATAAAAGTTCGCGGGTAAATAAAAGGGCGAAAATACTTGTTGCACATAAAGCAAATGCATAGGATACCTGATTCCATGAGCTTGCATTTGGCCATAGGTATTGATAAGCAATACCATCAGTACTCATCTCAAAGAGGCCCACACTTAAATTATAGAGTACGTAATACAGGTACTGTTTTTGCCTCATGGCTACAAACATGATCAGGTTGTAGAAACTGAATACCAGGATCATTCCATAAAAAATACCAAAATAGAAGTACTCATCAAGCGCATAAGAAATAAACCATTCTGCAGTTCGCAATACGATAATAATATCTGATATCTGAGATGATTGTATCTTAAAATAATAGGTTTGTACCTCCTTACCCTCGTTTTGCAAAGGGATTTCGAAGTTTTTGTGGTGGATTAGTCGTTTATTGAATTCATTAGCATCTCCAAGGTTTTCAACTTTATAATGATGATCCCCTTGTGGAATATAAGCGGTAATGTGATCAATCGTCTGATCGAAAAATTCTAATAAAAATGACTTCCTGGCCACTTCGTTTGGTTTAACCTTAATCCGAAACCAATAAGTTTGATTTAATTTTTTAGTTTGTGGCGTACTGCTGCTGCTCGCTTTAAATTCTTTATCGAATGCTTTACTGCTGATTTGTTCAAATGTAAAATGATTGGTCGTATCTTCAATTACTTCTATTTCTTTGAAGGTAAAGATATGTTGAGAAACTGTATCCTGTATAGAAACTACCTGCTGTGCCTTTGAGGATAGCAAGACCAAAAACAGGCAGACAATCGAAAGAAAGGATTTTTTGAAATGAATAGTAAGCATTTAAATGCAAAGGTACTAATTTGTTTATTGGGCAAAACGGTGTTAACACTCCGTTTAAACTTCTATCTTATAAAAGTTAACAAAATGGATGTTCCTTTGCCCTCTTCAGATTGCACATCAATCTCTATTTCGTGGAATTTGGCAATGCTGTGTACAATGGCCAGGCCTAAACCAAAACCATTTTCATCACTGTTTCCCCTTTTAAATCGATCAAATGCATTTTCGGCAAGTACTTTACTCATTCCAATGCCGGTATCGATAATCTGAAGCTCAAAATACTGATCATGCGCTTGACCTTTAATGGATATGCTTCCTCCGGGATTGTTGTATTTGATGGCATTGTTTATGATATTGACCAATAAGGTATGGATTAAGGCTTTATTTCCTGTGAATTTGAAATCTTCTCTGACATCTTGTGTATAAATGATTTTCTTATCCATGATCCGATCTTCCAGGTCTTCATAGATATCAGTTAATTCCTGAACCAAGCTGATTTCTTCTTTTTTTAAGAACTGATTGTTCTCTACTTTCGAAATCAACAATAAGCTATTGATAATCACCTTTAGGCGATTTAGTGTTTTTAGGGAAGCATAAATTTTGTTTTCATGCTCTTCAGGGATATTTGAGGTATTGAGCATATTCTCAAACCGGGTACTCAATATCGATATGGGCGTGAGCAGTTCGTGAGACACATTAGCAATAAATTGCTTTTCGAGCGCGAATAAGGTATTTATCTTTCGCATCAACGAATTAATACTATTGTCTAAAATCTTAAAATCGTCGGTATTGGTGGGTATATTTTCGTAATTGAAATGAGCCGGATCATCAACAAGGTTAATTTTTTTGTCGATAATCAGATAAAAAGGTTTGAGCAGAAAATTGGAGAAGGTGAAGTCAGCAAGTAAAGTAATAAATAAGGCAGCCACAAGAACGATCAGGGTGTAGCCACGTATAGACGTTTTAATCGATTCCAGGGCTGTCATGGTTTCACCAATCTCTAAATTGTACCAGTTAGTATGATAAAGAAATTTATAGTTCAGGATCCGGTATACTTCAACATCACCTTCAATTTCTCTTTTTTCGGTGAAGATTACAGCTTCTGTGGTTTTTTGGTTATCCGGAATATCGGTTAAAATGATAAATTCCTCTTTGAGGATATTATAATCAGTAAAGGATTCTTCATTATTGAGCAGGCTATCAATTTCCTGGTCATTAAGATGCTCAATAATTTTATTCTTTTTTTTGAGAATTCTATTGTCAAGCTGGTTATAAGCTAGCCGATCCAATGAAAAAAGGATTATTGCTCCCAACACCAGAATAATTGCAACCTTGGTTATGGCATTATATAATGAGAATTTTACCTGTAATTTCATTGATAAATTACATTTAGGAACAATTTATCCTGTATCCAATGCTTCTAACGGTTTCAAACCAATCGGTTGGGCTAAGCGCAGATAGTTTTTTGCGTAGGTTTTTAACGTGTACATCAACAAAATTGGAGTCAGAGTTTACCTCCAAGATATCTCCCCACACGTGTTCAGTTAAGCTCATTCGCGATACTACCCGGTTCTTGTTAAGTACAAGGTAATTGAATATCTCAAACTCTTTTTTTGTCAGGTTTAACCTTTCATCGTTAAAAGAAACCATCCGGTTCTGAATGTTCAGGGAGAAACCATGAACATTAATCTCATTTTTCTCCAGTTTATGTTTTCTTCGGGTGATGGCGTGCATTCTGGCAAGCAGTTCGTTTAATGAAAAAGGTTTGGGTAGATAGTCATCCGCACCTTCATCAAGCCCTTTAATGCGGTCGTCTACAGCGCTTCTTGCGGTCAAAATGATTACAGCATCATCCCGGTCTTTTAAACCTTTCAGTTGCTTCAACACCTCAAACCCATCTCCATCGGGTAGGCCTAAGTCCAGCAAAATAAAATCGTAATTGTTTACAAAAATTTTTTCTTCTGCGGATGCCTTTTTCCAGGCATGCTCTATAATAAAACCTTCATTGCTCAAGAACTCATCCATTTCCAGGGCGAGGCTCTTTTCGTCTTCAACGATTAATACATTCATTATAGTGGATTAATTTCTTAGTTTTTTAAGCTTTAAGCTGGAGCACTGAATTTACGTTTTTTAAGATAATGCTGCAAGCTTCTTCTATTTCTGCTTCGCTTATAATCAATGGTGGTGCAATGCGCATAGAATTGCTGCAATGCAGAAACCAGTCCGAAATTATCCCGTCTAAAATGCAAGCGTCGATAATTTGTTTGTTGGTTTCAAAATCTTCAAACTCTACGGCAAGCATTAGGCCTTTTCCGCGGATTTCTTTAATAGCAGGATGTTGTAAAAGCGATTTGAACAACTGACCCTTTTTCTCTACCTCATTTATAATATTTTCTTCCAGGAGGATTTGAAGGGTTGCCAGGCCTGCTGCACAACAAACAGGGTGACCTCCAAAAGTTGTCATGTGACCTAAGATGGGATTATCGGAAAGTACAGACATGATTTCCAAAGAACTGATAAAAGCGCCGATTGGCATACCTCCACCAATTCCTTTTGCCAATAAAAGAATGTCTGGTATAATACTAAAATGCTCAAATGCAAACATTTTGCCGCTTCTGCCGAAACCAGACTGGATCTCATCGAAAACCAGTAATACACCTTTTTCCCGGCATTTTTCTTTTAAAGCTTTTATGTAGGCTACATCCGGCACTCTAATGCCCGCCTCGCCTTGTATGGGTTCGATAAATACTGCTGCTATATCGGTGGTGATTTTATCCAAATCAGCAATATTATTGTGTGTTATAAAACTTACATGAGGCAAAAAGGGACCGTAGCCCTTAGAATAGAAGTCACTTTCCATCAAACTTTCTGCACCTTGTGTACTCCCGTGATAAGCATTTTTGCAAGCAATGAAGCCTTTTTTACCAGTATAACGTTTGGCCAGCTTCATTGCACCTTCCACAGCTTCTGCCCCCGAATTTACAAAATAGGTGCTGTTTAAGTTTTTTGGAAGCACATCAGCCAAAGCTTTGGCAAAATTAACCTGAGGACTTTGTACATATTCGCCATAAACCATTAAATGCATGTAGGTTTCGGCTTGCTCTTGAATGGCTTTTACAACAGCCGGGTGACAATGACCTACATTACTCACACCAATTCCGGCAATAAGATCCAGGTGTTTTCTTCCTTCAGAATCATACATGTATATCCCTTTGGCCTTTACAAATTCTAATAATAGGGGCGTAGGGGAGGTTTGGGCATTGTGTTGTAAAAACAACTGACGTTGTGTAAGCATGGTACAAAAGTACAGAAAGGGCACTTGCAATAAAACAAAAAACTTATTATTAATAACCAATACTGAAATCTCTAAATTGTCCTGTTCTTTGTTCGCAAATCGCGAACAAAGAACAGAATGCATATATACTGCTCATTCTCACGCTTATTTTCAGCAAAAAAAAATGAGTGATCAGCCTTACGTATGGCCATCCCTGGAAGGTGCAACTCGAGGCCAGTTAATATCTCCTCTACATAATGCTGTAGCTCAGGGATCCCTAAATGACGATCGTTTATATCTTCTGCTTGCTAGTATTGATATTATTCGAGTTCGAGAGGTCAAAATGGCTCAAGAAACATTAAGGAAATTATATTATGAAAATCATCACCAGAACCGTACAAGAATCAAAGTGGTTTATGATGAATTAGCAGAGCTCGCAGCTGATGTAATTTTTATTGGTGGTGCAACTGTATCTGGACGAATGGATTAGTGTTCACCTTGGGTATACTGAACAGCAACGAACCGATCTGATCATAAGCAATATTGTTGAGCTCGTGGAAACAAGAAAGCAAAGACACTAAGCTAGTGTATTCCTGTAGTCTTATCTTTTAATTTCTTTGTCTGCCTTTAAACCTGTCTAACAGCTCTCTTTTGAAAGCTTCCTGAGCACGGTAGAATTTGCCAACAGTTTTTATCGGGAGAGAAGATTTTAATCTGTTATAGTATTTCTTTTCCAGATTCAGGTCTTTCTGCCTCATGTCAAACTCATTGGTAATTAAACTTTGTATCTGAGCATCAGTTAAATTGTCAATTTCGGTAGTTTTTTTAAAGGAAATCATCTTTTGGAAACGCTCCTTTCTCAATGCATTTTGTTCTGCCTGCATGTCATTGTATATCGGCCAAAAAATTTTTGCTTCCTCAGGGGATAAATCCAGTTTCTGAGTAAAAAAAGCAATCTTTAAAGATTCAATCTCTCCGGGTTTAGGCCGTTGTGCCCAAAGCATTGAAGGTAATGAAATCATTAAAAAGGCAAAAAATAGGTTTTTCATTTGTAATTAATTATTTAGTTCCTGGCTTAAATCACTTGATGAGAAATTATTCAGGATGTAGTTTTCCATTTCTGTATCTGAGGCAGAATTAGTTTTTGGTGATGGAGTTGTTTGTGCTTCTAAGTGCTCAATAATCATGTTTTCATCAATGTCATATAACATTTGATCATTGGCGAGTTCTGTTGCATGAAGCTGGGCTTCAGTATTGTTATTGTTTTGATAAACATAAATACCAAAAGCAGAAACAAGTAAGAAACATGCTGCACTTGCATATTTCACCATTCCTTTTTTCCAGAGTGGGATGATTTTTGCTTCTTTTTTAGGCTCAGTTGCCGCAATTACCTTTGCATTTATTCTATCTTGTAAGCTTTCAAAATATCCTGACGGAACATCAAATGTATTAGAAGCTTTTGGTAGCTCGCTTGTGGCAATGCGTGTTTCAATGCGTTGGGTTAAATCTTCAAAATAACCCGGTGGCGTATCGAAGCTATGCTGACTAGTCTGACTGTTTTTTAACTGATCTATAAATATAGCCGTAGAAATACTTTCTGTTGATTGCTCAAAATATCCTTCTGGTACAGCAAAAGGATTTCTTCTGCTCATGGTCGCCAGGGTTGGAGCTTCCTTCATCCAGTCGTTATTTTCTATATTTTCGTTCATCACAGATATATGATACAATTAACTTCAAAAGGTTTAATACGTTATCTCATCATTTGTTATAAAAGCTTCAATTTTTTTTGCTGCAATATGAAAAGAGGCCTTAAGTGCACCAACTGATGTTCCTAAAACTTCTGAGATCTCTTCATATTTCATATCATCAAAATATTTCATGTTGAAGATAATCCTTTGTTTTTCAGGAAGGGTTAGAATAGCTTTTTGGAGTTTTAATTCCAGCTTATCACCATTAAAATAGGAAGAAGCAACCAGATTGTCAGCTAGTTCGCTTGAAACCTCATCCAATGGTGTATTATTCTTGAGTTTTTGTTTGTTAAGGAAGGTAATGGATTCGTTTGTTGCAATGCGGTAAATCCAGGTATAAAGCTGGGAATCACTTCTAAACTTATCGAGATTTTTCCAAACCTTAACAAAAACCTCCTGTAAAAGATCATCACAATCATCATGATTGAGTACCAATCGGCGGATGTGCCAGTAAATTTTCTGCTGATATTTCTTTAAAAGCAAGTTAAAAGCTTCATTTCGAGTTTTCTCGACAGCAAACATGGCTAGTATTTCCGAATCTTCAACTTGTTTCATCAAGGTTAGGGATTAACGATCTAATGGAACCATTTATTCCATTAGATTTTAAATTAACTAAAAAGGCACTAAGCGCAACAAGATGTACTTGGTGTTCTCGGTGCCTTTTTAATTGTTCTGTTTAATATTAGGATTTTTTCCTAGCAATTACTTTTTGAACAGCTTCGACGATGTTTACCGCATCAAGGCCATATTTAGCCATTAACTGATCTGGTGTTCCGCTTTCGCCAAAAGTATCGTTTGTAGCTACAAATTCCTGTGGAGTAGGCAGTTCGGTAGTTAATAAACGGGCAACACTTTCGCCCAAACCACCAAATTTGTTATGCTCTTCGCAGGTAACCACACAACCGGTTTTTTTAACCGATTTTAAGATGGCTTCGTCATCCAAAGGTTTAATGGTGTGGATGTTGATAATTTCTGCATCAATGCCCAATTCAGCCAGTTTTTCGCCAGCTTCAATTGCTTTCCAAACCATGTGGCCGGTAGCAATAATGGTAACGTCGGTACCTTCATTTACCATCCAGGCTTTACCGATTTCGAATTTTTGATCAGGATCAGTGAAAACAGGAATAACAGGACGTCCGAAACGCAAATAAACAGGACCTTCATAATCGGCAATCGCGATTGTTGCTGCTTTGGTTTGGTTATAATCACATGGATTGATTACGACCATTCCCGGTAACATTTTCATCAAACCTATATCTTCCAGGATCTGGTGAGTTGCTCCATCTTCTCCTAAGGTTAAACCAGCGTGAGATGCGCAGATTTTAACGTTTTTGTTAGAATAAGCTACAGATTGACGGATCTGATCGTAAACACGACCCGTAGAGAAGTTGGCAAAAGTTCCGGTAAAAGGAATTTTACCACCGATAGTCATACCAGCAGCTATACCGATCATATTCGCCTCGGCGATACCAACCTGAGTAAAACGCTCCGGAAAATCTTTAATGAAAGCATCCATTTTTAATGAGCCAACTAAATCGGCACATAAAGCCACTACATTTTCGTTTTTCTTACCTGCTTCATGTAAGCCAGCACCAAAACCCGAACGTGTATCTTTTTTTTCTGTATATGTATATTTTTTCATTGTTTCAAAATATGAGATATGAGATTTTAGATAGGAGGTTTATCGACTACTGTCGCAAATCTCAAATCTACTGTCTCCAGTCTATTTTAGTAGTCTCCTAAAGTTTCTGGTAATTGGGCTAAAGCAGCAGCTAACTGCTCGTCATTAGGCGCAGTTCCATGCCATTTGTGTGTACCCATCATGTAATCAACACCAGCACCCATTTGTGTGCTCATTAAATTCAAGATTGGTTTACCTTTTCCAGTTAAAGTTTTTGCATAATGTAAGCCTTCAACAATGGCTTGCATATCGTTACCATCTGTATTGATTACGTGCCATCCGAAAGCTTCGAATTTAGCTTGCAGGTTATCTAAAGAAAGTACCTTACTTGTAGGTCCATCAATTTGTTGTCCGTTATAATCAACCGTTGCAATTAAATGGTCTACCTTATTAAACGGAGCGAACATGGCTGCTTCCCAGTTTTGTCCTTCCTGTAATTCGCCATCTCCTAATAATGCAAAAATATAAGACTTGTCGCCGTTTAATTTTTTGGCCAGTGCAGCACCAATGGCAACAGATAAGCCTTGTCCTAAAGAACCTGAAGCAATTCTGATTCCCGGTAGATGCTCATGCGTAGTAGGATGACCCTGCAATCTTGAATCTAACTTACGGAAAGTTGCCAACTCACTTTTATCGAAGTAACCGGCGTGCGCTAACGTGCTATACCATACCGGAGAAATGTGTCCATTAGAAAGGAAGAATAAATCTTCACCAGCACCTTCCATTGTGAAATCGGTTTTGTGGTTCAATATTTCAAAATACAAGGCTGTGAAAAAATCTGTACATCCAAGCGAAGCGCCCGGGTGGCCAGATTGACATCCATGAACCATTCTTACGATATCTCTTCTGATTTGAGAGGCAATATCTTCTAATTCTTTAATTGTATGTTTCATTAAAATTATAAAATAAGAGGTTGTGTTACTTAGCAAAGGTAATATTTTACCTGCTATAACCTAATTAGTTATTGATTAAATCGAGTACTTGTTGAGTAGCGTTTTTAGTATCTACTTTTTTAATAATATGTGCAATTTTACCGTTTTCGTCAATGATGAAGGTGTACCTTACTGTTCCCATATATTTCTTCCCATACATGTTTTTTTCAGCCCAAACGCCATAATCGTTAACAATTTTCTGATCGGTATCTGCCAGTAGTGTAAAAGGCAGGTTGTGCTTGGTGATAAATTTTTGGTGAGATTTCTCATCATCAACACTAACACCCAATACCACAATTCCTTTAGCCTGCAAACCTTGATAATTATCTCTAAAATCACAAGCCTCAGCCGTACAGCCAGGAGTATCATCTTTCGGGTAAAAATATAGAACTACGGTTTTTCCTTTAAAATCATTTAGGGAAACCGTGTTCCCATTCTGGTCTTTTGATGTAATTGCAGGTGCTTGATCACCTTCTTTTAGCTCTGCCATATTATTTTGTTGATTATTTCTAGTATTACTATAGGCTAAGTTACTAATACATCTTGCAACGCAGTAATAATTGACCAGTTTTTGCACTAATTTTACCTAAAAAAGGAAATTGTATATTTTTTCTCGTTATTTTTCAAATCAGAAACAACCAATTCTAAGGTATGACGACCGGGGCTGCTGCGTTCGTCAAAGCTATGCCAAAGCGTTGCTGTTTTTGTATCAAATTCCATTAGTACCCATTTCCCATCCAGGTATCCATTGAAACTCTTGATTCCGGATAAATTATCGCTGATTCTAAAAGTCATTTTAGATAAACCTGCCATATTTTTTCCCCCCGTTACGTTCAAGGGAATTATTCTTGGTGGAATGGTATCTACTGCGATATAAAAGCTGCCAAAATTTTTTGGAGTCGCTTTGATATATCCATTGTCAAAATTTCCACCTTGAGAAGAGCCGTTGGTGTTAACGATTAAGGCCTTATCTTTTAAGTTTTCGGGTAGGTTTTCAACTTTTATCCACAGCTCAAAACCAACATGCAGTGGTGTAAACCGGTTGTGAATTTGATGCAGGGCAGACCATGCATTGCTGCCTGCCGGCTTAGGTTGTTTTCTGTAAATGAAGTTTAAATCATTATATAGCGTACCTTTTGGGAAAATGGCTTTGATCTCATCAGTATTAAATTCATTCACTTTGTTAAATGTTAACAATGGGCCTGCCGGAATCGTTGGTGTAACTAAGGGAGCTGAGCCGGCATTAACTGTAAATGGAAGTACAGATGAATTTCCTTTGGAATCCGTAATGATGTATTTCAATTGATGTGTTTGACCATCATTGAAATTAATTCTCCCGTTATTAACCAGGCTGCTGTAAATTTTCAATGGATTTCCAGGATCGACAAAGCTTTTTTGGATACTTCTCTTACTGCTGATATAGGCAGGATAGTCTATATGGGCATTGATGGCCTTGCTGTCTTCAAACGCAAAACGTTCCAAAGCAGAAGTGTAAATTGTTTTTCCATCCAGCTCCAGCTGTATAGCATAAACACCGTTAGTGCCAGATAAACCATTGTGTCTATCTGTTGTGATAACACCAAAGCCTACTTCTCCTGTTAAACTGATGGGAGCAAGGGTTTTGTAGTTACCACTAGCCCCGGAAATGGCGATGGCCTGTTTTGGAGTATTTTCATTAAAGGATTTACCATTCAGGCGATAAACATATAGCCCATGAATTATGGGAGAAATATTATCTGGAATTTGGATGCCAAAAAACTGAGGATTGATTGTTTCTTCTGTTTTGGTATCCCTGATTTCAAAGTGAAGGTGAGGTCCGCCAGAACTGCCCCTGTTTCCCGACCAGGCAATAATCTCACCCTTGTGTACAGGAATCAGCGTTGCATCAGGGAACTCATCTATTTCAAAAGATTTTTTCTCGTACTCCAGGTTTTTTACAATTGTTGCGATTTTTGGTGAAAAGCGTTGTAAATGACCATAAACAGTAGTGAAACCATTGGGATGGTTGATGTATAGGGCAAGTCCGAATCCGCTGTTTTGTACCCTCAATCTGGAAATATAACCATCAGCTACTGCATATACCGGATAACCTTCTCTTTGATTGGTCCTGAAATCGATGCCGGAGTGAAAGTGATTACCACGGATTTCTCCAAAAGATCCTGCCAGCGCGGGAGGAATAATATCTAAAGGCTGACGGAAATCGGTGATGGGGTATTTATTTGCACTGAATATCTGCTGAGCTTGAGCAGTGAAATTCGAAAAAAATAAGAGAAGTAAAAATGTGAATAGGGGATATTGATTATAATTTTGTTTTTCCTTCATCTTTTACTTCGCTTCAAAATTTAAAAGTTGTTTTCCTTCCAGCCAGGCTGCTATTTTATCCCCTTTATTTATTTTACCAACCCCTTCTGGAGTTCCTGTAAAAATAAGATCACCTTTTTTTAGTGTGATGTATTGAGAAACGAAACTGATTATTTTTTCAAACGAGAATAAAAGATCTTTGGTATGGCCTTTCTGACGGATTTCCTCATTTATCTGCAACTCAAAATTTAAATCGTAAAGATTTTCAAAATCGCTTTTTGGCAGAAAGGTGCTAATGGGTGCAGAATTGTCAAAGGCTTTGGCCAATTCCCAGGGCAACCCTTTTTCCTTATGCTTACTTTGGATATCGCGTGCAGTAAAATCAATACCCAAGCCAATTTCATCATAATAATTAGCTGCAAATTTTTCCGCGATATGCTTTCCTTCCTTGCAGATTTTGAGTACAACTTCAAGTTCGAAATGTACGTCATCAGAGAAATCCGGGATATAGAAAGGCTTATTGTCTTTAAGTACAGCCGTATCTGGTTTCAGGAAAATTACCGGGGTAGTGGGGATAGGATTATTAAGTTCTTTGGCATGTTCTGCGTAATTTCGTCCGATAGCAATGATTTTCATTCTTTTATAATTTTGAATATGAGGAATTAGATTTGATTGCAATCAAATCCTTTCAAAAATAGAAAAGAAAATGGTGTTATAAAACTGAGATCCGTTTTACCTGGCTCTCAGAACCGGCAACAACGCGCAAAAAGTAAATTCCGGCGTTTAATCTGCTGGGGATAGTGAAACTTTTAGTTTGCTCACCTGCATTTAGACGTTCGTTGGCAAGCGTTACTACTTCATTGCCTAATAAATCGATAATTTTAATGGTGGTTTGTGTGCCATCCTTACCAATGTTTAAGATAATGTTTAACTGATCTTCAACCGGGTTTGGATAAATCTTAACTATAGATAAAAGTTTGTCTTTCCCGTTTGTGCCAGCAGCAGTTTTAGGTATTACATTGTAGGTATTGAACATGCCTGAACCGCCAATAGACATATAAGAAGGCTTGTAGGGCTGGATATTAGCTTTTATTTCAGGAACTCTGCTTACTTTTTTTGTTCTAGACTTTAAGGTAAGACGTAGAGAATCTGTTTGTTGAGACCAAGAATTAGTGTTGCACAACAAAACCATACATATAATGCACAGGGTCCTGGTGAGTAACGTTATCTTAGTGTAGAGTTTCATCAAATTGTTAGGCAAATGTATTAATTTAAAACAAAGAAATTAAACATTTTGTTTAAAAGCCATATTTTAACACAATTTAACAAAAATTTTTAAAAAACAAAGTGTGAAAATTAACACAATAATTTGGTTGTTAAATTGTTAGAGTTAGTTTACTTTTGCCGCACTAAATATAATAAAGGTGTCAAGTCATAAAAATGTCAACGCATTAACCGCCGGTGGGGTTCTAATCAGTTTAGGAATTGTATTTGGCGATATCGGTACGTCTCCGTTATATACGCTAAACGCTATTTTTACCACTATCCTGGGCGGAAAGCAGGATATTAATCCATTAAATGTGCTGGGAGTACTATCCTGCATCATCTGGACATTAACGCTGCAAACAACTGTTAAATACGTTATTATTACGCTTCGGGCAGATAATAAAGGTGAGGGTGGTATTTTTTCTTTATTTTCTCTTGTGCGTAAGAAGGCCAAATGGCTGGTTCTGCCAGCAATAGTTGGTGGCTGCGCGCTCCTTGCAGATGGTATTATTACCCCCAGTATTACGGTCACCTCAGCAATTGAAGGTTTAACAAAGAAATTTGATGTTCCGGTTATTCCAATTGTGCTTTCAATTTTAACGGTATTGTTCATCATTCAGCAATTTGGAACCAACCTGGTAGGTAAGTTGTTTGGGCCGGTTATGTTTGTGTGGTTTGCCGTTCTCGGTGTATTAGGGCTCACCTTTATTGTAAAGGATTTCAGCATTCTAAAGGCATTTAATCCATATTATGCTATTCATTTATTAACTACAAACAATCTCGCTTTCTTAATTCTCGGAGGTGTTTTCCTTTGTACTACAGGAGCCGAGGCACTATACTCAGATTTAGGACATTGTGGAAGAAACAATATCCGCACCAGTTGGATTTTTGTGAAAATAACCTTAATCCTCAATTATTTAGGTCAGGGCGTTTGGATCTTACAAAATAGCGATTCCTACGTTCCTGGAGCTAAAATGAACCCGTTCTTTCAGATTGTACCCGATCAGTTTCAGATTCCAATGGTTATCCTGGCCACTATGGCAGCGGTAATTGCGAGTCAGGCCCTGATTAGCGGATCATTTACATTAATTTCTGAAGCTGTTAGGCTTAACCTTTGGCCAAAAATCAGGATCGTCTATCCTTCAGTTTCCAAAGGACAGTTATATGTTCCATCCATTAACTGGATGTTATGGATAGGTTGTTGTGGTATTGTGCTTTTATTCGAGAAATCTGAAAGTATGGATGCGGCATATGGATTATCTATTACCATTGCCATGTTAATGACCACCATCCTGGTGAGTTTTTATCTCAGAAGTAAGCGCTTTCCTAAGTATATTATAGCCACTTTCTTCTTTACCTATGTAATAATTGAGGGTACGTTTTTGATCAGTAACCTAACCAAGTTTCTACACGGTGGCTGGGTAACGGTTTTGATTGGTTCACTATTGTTCACCATTATGTGGAGCTGGTTTGTTGCCCGCAAGATCAAAAACAGATTTGTTAAATATGTCGAGATTGAAGATTACTATGAAATTTTAAGTGAGTTGAGCGGGGATGAGAGTGTACCAAAGTATTCATCTCAATTGGTTTATTTAACCAGCGCAAACTTTAAAACGGAAATTGAATCGAAGATTATTTATTCCATTATTCAGAAAGAGCCTAAAAGGGCCGACGTGTACTGGCTTGTTCACGTAGACGTAATGGATGAACCTTATACCATGGACTATAAAGTCGAATTTCTGATTCCAGGGAAACTGATTCGGATAGATTTTAAATTAGGTTTCAGAATTGAGCAGCGGGTAAACCTACTTTATCGTAAAGTGGTAGAAGAACTGGTTAAAAATGGCGAGGTTGATATTACCAGTCAATATACATCCTTAAATAAGCATAAAATTGCCGGCGATTTTAGATTTGTCCTTCTGGAAAAACACCTGTCTAAATTTACTAATTTGAGTTTCTATGAACGTACCGTTATGGATTACTATTTTATCCTTAAACGCCTGAGTTTGTCTGAGGAACGAAGTTTTGGTTTGGATAGCAGTTATGTAGATGTAGAGAAAGTACCGTTGATTTTTGTTACACCAGATGCAATTGAGCTGAACAGGCTTCCGGTTTAATATGAGAAGTGTGCTGTTGATTATAGCCATCTGTTTATTTCTTATAGGTCCTGCAGCTAAGATTTATGATTGGAACAACGCCGACAGATATCTAATGATTTCAGGCCTTGGTTTAGTAATCATTACTGCGATGGCATTTATAAAAAAGGATTGATTTTTTTAATTTGCTTGATATAGGCAATGCTAACCCATTTAACGGTAAGAGCGTTAAATGGGTTTTTTATTAGCGCTGATTATCCTCTGGTTTTTTTGGGTCTGATTTTGACGCTTGTTGCTGGAGTAGTTTTTCCTTGAGTGCTTTAATCTCTTTTTCTAATGTATCTATGTACTGCTTTTGAGGCTCAAGAAGCTCTCTTATTTCCTCTACTGTATATTTCGGGTTAATGTGTTGCGGGCAGTTCCAGTCGTAGGCAGTAATTTTAAATATCATCATTCTTTCTGGCTTAAACTTATAATCTTTTGGACGTAAAAAGTCATAAAGACTTTTGTCTTCACCGAGTTCCACAATTTCAGCTTCGGCATAAATTTTTAGCCGGGTTCGTAATGGGTAGGACAGTAATATCAGTGAAACCTTGGGGTTCTCGGAAATATTTCCTGCAGAAATATATTGTCTGTTTCCAATAAAATCTACGATCCCTATGGTAGATTTATCAATTACCCTGATAAATCCCTTGGGACCGCCGCGATGTTGAATATAGGGATAACCGTTTTCACCGAACGAAGCCAGGTAAAAACTATCAATCTGCGCAATAAAGTCAATTTCATGTTCGGTTAAGCCATCAACATAGCTCCTTTTTTCCATCCGATCATAGCTGAGACGACTCCCGAGCCGCTCTTGTAGTTTTTTGATGGCATCTGTAAATGCCAGTTCCGCATAATTCATGTGCTCTAGAATAATTCTTTATTGAAGATAGCTCATGTATTTCAAATTTTAGCGGTATGTTTTATTTGTTAATTAAATTATAAATCAAAAAATGATTTTCGATAGATTTATATCGAAATATAGATTGGATCTTAATTTTAAATAAAACATTTATGGAGCAAAAACTTCCCCTTCCACCATTTAATTTTGAGACCGCGACACAGAAAGTCCAGCTGGCAGAAGATGCCTGGAATAGTCAGGATCCTGAAAGAGTGTCTTTGGCATATACCAAAGATACAGAATGGCGTAATCGTTCAGAATTTATCAATGGTAGAGAAGAGGTCATCAAATTTCTTTCTGCTAAGTGGAAAAAGGAATTGAATTACAGACTTAAAAAAGAGCTTTGGGCTTTTACAGATAATCGGATTGCGGTGAGGTTCGAATATGAGTATTGTGATGCTAATGGTCAGTGGTTTAGGGCATATGGTAATGAAAATTGGGAATTTGATGAAAACGGTTTAATGCAAAAGAGATTTGCCAGTATAAATGACCTTGCAATACAGGAAAACGAGCGAAGAGTAAAATAGTTTTTCTATGTTTTTGTTGGAGGTTTTTTAAATTGTATAACCTGCTTGGTTTATTCTCATCAGTATATATTTATGAATATTAAATATATTTGGTATACATTTGTAATCACACTACTTAATGTGGGGCTATCATGGCAGAAGAAAGTAGATTAAAATTAGCAAAGGAAGTATTGTCTAATCCGAGAAATCAGAAGGAAGAAATACAGGCGCTGCAAGATACCTTATATGTATTGGGGGGTAAATGGAAGCTGCCAATTATTAACTCCATTTGTAATGGAAACCGCCGATTTAGAGATATTGAAAGAAGTATCCCAGGTATTACCACCCGAATGCTTTCTAAAGAACTTAAGGAAATGACGGCTAATCAGCTGATCAAACGCACTGTTATTGATGATACCCCTGTTGTAGTCGAATATACCTCAACCGATTACTGCGAGTCTTTTGGCGATATTATCCTGGAAATGATTAAATGGGGCAAGCAGCACCGCAATCGTTTGAAGGGAAACAAAAACACGGAATAGTTGAAAGTTAAAATATGCAATGTGCTGATGTTAATGCAATCAGCACTTTGCATATTCGCGTGCAATAATTTAGCGTGATTTTTACCTTTTGGCCTTAATCTTTGGGCTTTCTGCTTCCTGTTTTTAATTTTTCAAAACCCTTCCCGTCCATCTCCCCATCTCTTTTGTCTAACTCAGCCATTTTATAGTGGTTCAGGGGGCTAACGGCTGGTATTTTTGATCAAAAAAGAAATAGAAATATGAAAACTTTTGGAAAAATAGCAGCATTAAGTATGGTCGTCATTGCAATTGTTGTACTCAATTCATTCATCTGGACAAGCGCCACTACAAATAAAGTTGTTGAACTACCCATCAACGGAAAAAGTTTTGCGGTATTAGAACTCTTTACTTCGGAGGGTTGTTCGAGCTGTCCTCCGGCAGAAGAACTTTTAGCTAAAATAGATCGTGAATCAAATGGGAAGCCAGTCTATGTGTTGGCTTATCATGTAGATTATTTTGACAATCTCGGTTGGAAAGATGTTTTTGGAAGTGCAGAAAATACCAGGAGGCAGCAAAGATATAGTAGCTGGTTAAATTCACAGGTTTATACCCCACAACTTGTAGTTAATGGTACATCAGAATTTATTGGATCGGATGAGCCGAAAATCAGTAATGCAATTGATGGACAGTTGCTCATTAAACATACTACTGCGCTATCCCTGAGCAGTGAGGCAGATGCTAAAGCAGTAACGGTAACATATGATGCGAAAGCTGTTCAGGCTGGGGAGGAGTTAGTGCTGGCATTGGTGCAAAAAAACGGGCATACCGATGTTAAAAGAGGCGAAAATGAGGGGCGTAGTCTTTCACACATTCAAATCGTTCGCAAAACCGCTGTGATCTCTTTGAAGGAGACACATGCTGGCAGTGCAATATTAAACTTTCCCAAAGATGCAGAAAAACAGGA
This sequence comes from Pedobacter sp., assembly GCF_965279535.1. Classification (NCBI taxonomy): domain Bacteria; kingdom Pseudomonadati; phylum Bacteroidota; class Sphingobacteriia; order Sphingobacteriales; family Sphingobacteriaceae; genus Pedobacter; species Pedobacter sp. The sequence goes on along the minus strand of NZ_OZ257244.1, from coordinate 1,851,159 downwards.
TTGGGAGATAATCGGGCTGATTCAAAATGCCAGAACCGGACAAATCACTGCTGTAACTAAGATTGAGGTAAATCACTCATAAATAAATAATAATCTGATGGCAAATCATAAAACAAAACACGTGAATGGCCTTTTAATAGGCCTTGCACAACTGATGACAGCAGTTTTTCCAATCACACGCCCTATGGATAATGTGCTGGAAAACAGAGTTGTAACAAAAGTAGAGAAGATAAAAAAGAACGCTTACTAAGTGAATTAATCAACAAACAATATATATCATCATGAAAAACCCATTCAATTTTATTAACCGTATTTCGAAAACATTTGTGGCCCTTTTAATCACCTTGGGCAGTTTAACCTTCCTGGCACAGTTTGCTGCAGCTCAGGAAAAAAATATTAAAAATATAGTCATTGTTCATGGCGCGTTTGCTGATGGATCTGGATGGAGAGGGGTACACGACATTCTGGTTCAGAAAGGATATCACGTTACAGTTGTACAAAATCCATTAACAGGTTTGAAAGATGATATTGAAGCTACCAAAAGGATACTGGATAAACAAGATGGTCCGACAATACTAGTTGGGCATTCCTGGGGAGGTGTTGTCATTACCGAGGCTGGCCTGCACGAAAAGGTGGCTGCTTTGGTATACGTTGCAGCATATCAGCCAGACAAGGGTGAAAATACTATTAAATGGGCTTCTTCACTACCATCAGCTCCAGAATTCGGAATTTTGCCACCAGATGATAAAGGCTTTGTATATTATGCTAAAGATAAATTTCATGCAGGTTTTGCTGCGGATTTAAGTAAAGCTGAAACAGATTTTCTGTTTGACTCACAACAACCAATTTACGCCGAGAGTTTTTCAACTCCTGTAGCGGATGCAGCATGGAGAACTAAACCGAGTTATGGTATAGTAGCCACAGAAGATAAAAGCATCAACCCGGATATTCAACGTAATATGTACAAACGATCCAACACCAAGATCACAGAAGTGAAAGGCAGTCATGTCATTTTTGCATCGAATCCCGATGCAGTGGCAAGGGTAATTATCTCAGCTTCTCAAAACAAGTAGTTAGCACCCAAAAGAATGCCCGGATCAGGATTTATTTTCTGGTCCGGGCTTATTTTTAACTAAAGACTTTGGAAAACACAAAAAATGAGATGAAATATTGAAAAAGTGATACGGTAATGGGATGAGCTATCGAGCGATATGTGTTTTCTTTGTGAGGTACGTTCATGACGTAAAATAATACTTCAACACTAACCAAATGTCTCAAACCAATGCCCCGGCGGTCGCTTTAAAAACAAGACCGCACTTTGCCATTTTAGACGGCCTCCGTGGACTCGCTGCAATAGCTGTAGTCATCTATCATTTCATGGAAATTGCTGTTCCGGATTATCACCAGAGTTTTATTGCCCATGCGCATTTGGCTGTAGATTTTTTCTTCTGTCTTTCAGGGTTCGTAATTGCTTATGCTTACGATCATAAGTTAAAACAAATAGGTTTTACTATGTTTTTGAAAATCAGGTTTATCCGTTTACATCCATTGGTTATCATGGGGTCAATTATCGGGCTTCTGGCTTTTGTTTTTGATCCATTTAGCAACCTTTATCAGCTTTATGCAGATCGTACACCGCTAATGTTTATTACATCGTGTTTAATGATTCCTTATCCACTTGTACACGAGCGCTATTTTAATCTCTTTCATCTCAATCCACCTACCTGGTCACTTTTTTGGGAATACCTGGCTAATATTGTTTATGCATTAATTCTAGTCAAACTGCGTAATAAACTGATGTGGGTCTTGGCTGCCATTGGTGCTGTAGCCATCTGTTATGAATCGTTTCATTCAGGCTACCTTGGTGTAGGATGGGGAGGAGATAATATACTGGGAGGAGGAATAAGGGTTTTCTATTCGTTTACTGCCGGAATATTGGTTTATCGATCCAACTGGATCATTAAATCGCGTTTAGGATTTTTATCTCTTGTCATACTTTTGATAATGGTATTTTTAATTCCTTTTTCTGAAAAGACGAATGCTATTATCGATATTTTGATAGTCATACTATATTTTCCTTTTTTGGTGGCATTGGGTGCAGGAGCACAGCTGAAGTCGGGGTGGGGAAAGATCTGCAACTGGTCGGGAGAAATTTCTTATCCATTATACATGATTCATTACCCTTTCATCTGGTTGTTTATGAGCTATGTGGCGCGTTACAAACCTGACCTTCAACAGATGTCTGTTGTCATATTGTTTGGAGTGTTTGGGCTAATTGTTCTGGCTTATACCATTTTGGTTTTTATGGATATCCCAATAAGGAATTATTTGAGAAAAGTCTGGGTTAAGAAGTCATAATCGATCTATCGCCTGGTTAACATACTGTGAACATTTATTTTTCCTTCACGTAGGGGTATAATCAAGATTCGTTGTCATACTATAGAAGATTATTATTAGTTGATCTATCGGTTGGTGTCCACACCGACCGAGATATTAATCTTTATAATGGCTGGTTAATTCAAAACTATCTTCTCCATTCAGATAAAAACCTGCGCTGCTCCATTTATAATCTTCGGGGCAGATAGACAAGCTCCATTTATCCTTTATAGGATTATCATGAATGTAGTCCAGTTTTTGAATTAGGCTACTTTCTTTATCTAATGGTATCGCCAGTGAATCTCGCTTCCAGAATTGATAAGCCCTATCCATTTTATCTGATCGATAATTTTCTAAAAGGTGTGGACTATTTCGCTCCAGATATTTTTTGAATTTGTGCGCAGTGAACTTACTGAAGCTAACCGAAGGACTCTCTTTTCCATTTAATTTGAGCATACGCCAAATCAAATGAATATGATTAGGCATTATTACATAGCCATAAACCTCGATTAATTTTTTAGAGATCAAAAATTTTAGCGACTTAATGAGTACCATTTTTAAATTGTCATCTTTTAATAAGTGACTGAAGTTTACAATGGTTTGAGTATAAAAATATGGATAATTAAAATCCATTTGACCCTGTCTTTTATGAAAGATATGCATAATATCATTGTTAAGTTACAGGGATAATTGAAAAGAAAGATAGGAATTTTTTTTGAAAATTTAAGTGTTGAAGTTGCCTGTTTCGGTCGGTGAGGACACCAGACCGATAGAAGCCGATAGTTAGTTTGAGATAGATATTAAGCGGGAAAGTATATGATGAAAAATGTCTTTTGGGTTGGTTGACATACTGTGAACATTTATTTTTCCTTCACGTAGGGGTATAACCAAGATTCGTTGTCATACTATTAAAAACAACATTTATTTATTCAAATGAAAAGTATGAAAACAATCAGGTTTTATTTAATGATGGTAGTAATGGCGCTAACGGCAGGAGCAGTAAAAGCACAGGATTCTGGCATAACTTTCGGCCTAAAGGCAGGCGTAAACTATGCCACTCTGCCTACAAGCATAAGCAGTATTACCGATAAAAAAGGCAAAATTGGTTATAATTTTGGGGCATTTGCCAGAGTCGGGCAGGCAGTTTATTTTCAGCCGGAGCTGAACTTCGTGAAATTTAAAAGTGCTTACCGTTATGCGTCAAATACTTATGAGCCAAAATTTAGTCAATTGAATTTACCGTTGATGCTGGGATATAAAATCATCAATACTGAGGAATTAAACTTTAGAGTTTCTGCTGGCCCAGATATTAATTATACCTTGAATAAAGTAAGTGGACCCACCGGGTTTGATTACAAAAAGTTCACAGCAGGAGGAGTAATTAATGCTGGTGTAGATATTGGCAACCTCACTATTGATGCAAGATATAGCAGGGGACTGACCAAAATCAATAAAGGATTGGGAGAAAAGACAGGGATATTTAATCTGTCTGTCGGATTGAAAATATTTTAATTAACCGAACTGAATCTAAAAAATCGTATCCCTTATCTGCTGGTGATTAGCCATTCGATAAGGGATTTTTTTAGTCTTCTGCAATTGCCAGTTTGCTATGTTTATAACCATAGGCAAAGTATACGATCAAACCAATAACTAACCATACACCAAATCCAATCCAATTGGTAATGCCCAACTCACACATCATATAAAGACAGCTGATTAATCCCAATACAGGAATTAAAGATAAGTTCTTTGTGAAACTATAATAAGTGATGATGAGACAGATGATCAGGAAGATCCACATAGGGATTTTGTGTTTAAATAATCCCCAGCCATGCTCATATTTTTTATCAACAGCTACTTGAGAAGACGCAATAAATTGTTCGTAGCGATCGGCAGGTAGGTTGCTTAGGTAAGATTCTGCATCCACTTTTTCTGTTAGTGTTAATTGTGGTGCAGCATGTTTTATAATTTCTTCTTTAACAATCTTAAGTTCGTCACCACTTAAAGATGTAACAAACGTTACTGTTTCGATCGTTTTTGGACTGTTAAATATAAATGCTTTGGTCTCTTTACCATATTGAGTAAAAGCAAATGCTATGGCTGCAATTAATGCAATGGGTATGATAAATTTACTATTAACATAAGGGATTTTAAATTTTCCCCGCTGAACATCGGGACGGTTCTGGAGAACCAATACACCCGCACAAACCAATACAAAGGCAAATAAAGTTCCAATTGAACAAAGGTCTGTTACTATGGTCAGATTCATAAACAATGAAGGTACAGCTACGACAAATCCTACTACAATAGTAGCAAATGAAGGCGTTTTATACTTTGGGTGGATTTTTGAGAAGGATTTTGGTAATAAACCATCACGACTCATGCTCATCCAGATACGGGGTTGACCCATTTGAAATACTAATAATACACTGGCCATGGCAAAAACTGCACTTACAGCAATGATTCCACTCATCAGCTTTAAATCAATCTGATCAAAAACAAAAGCCAAAGGATCACCTACAGCCAGCGTATCAGATTTAACAATACCAGTTAAAACCAGCGCAATGGCTACATATAATATGGTACAAATAATAATGGCCCACATCATTCCACGGGGAAGGTCTCGCTGAGGGTTTTTACATTCTTCTGCTGTAGTAGAAATAGCATCAAAGCCGATGTAAGCGAAAAATACGGCCGAAACACCTTTCAGAACCCCAGAAACGCCATTTGGAGCAAAGGGATCCCAATTTTTAGTATCTACATAAAATACACCTACTGCTAATACTAAAAGGATTACTGCTAACTTTACCACAACCATCGCATTGCTGGCATTACGGCTTTCTTTCATACCACGGTAGATTAACCAGGTAATCAGTATAATAATCCCTAAAGCAGGAATGTCAGCAACGAAGTGAAAACCTAAAATCTGTGGGGCAGTAATCCAGGCATTATTGGCTAAGGCTGTTGCCGAATCTAAATTTGCCAGATTTTTACCGGCTGCTAATAAGGCATCTGCATGTTTGTGTCCGTTAAAAGCCGTCAGGTAATCCATAGTCATCCAGTCTGGAACATGGACACCATCTATGCCTAAAAAGGGTATTTTTATTGTGGAGAGAAGCCCCGTAAAGTAATCAGACCAGGAAATGGCAACTGTAATATTACCAATGGAATACTCCATTATGAGCGACCAACCTATAATCCAGGCTACAAGTTCACCAAAAGCTACATATGAATAAGTGTAAGCACTTCCGGAAACAGGAACCATTGAAGCAAATTCAGCATATGCGAAAGCTGCAAAACTACAGGCAACCGCTGTAAAGATAAAAAGGAAGATTACCGCAGGCCCACCGTCAGCACTGGCTTTTCCAATGGTACTGAAAATCCCGGCTCCAATAATTGCAGCAATACCGAAGGCCGTTAAATCACGTACCCCCAATGTTTTATGTAAAGAACTTTCGTGGTCGCCATAACCCTTGGCTGCATCTTGTAATATCTTTGAAATGGATTTCTTTCTAAATAGCTTTTCGAACATCTGTGTTTCGTTGAAGTATTCTTCAAACTTAAAAAAATATCGGCTAAAAACGTTTAACGCATGATATAAAAATACTATGCGCTGGGATGAATGCTGTTTTTTAAGCGCTTAAACGAAGTTTGTAGCGATTAGGTCATTATATCTATTTAATCTAGACAGGCATTTCCAAAGTGCTAATTTTGCAACCCATCCCGGGCTACCGATTTATTATCGAGGTAGATTTTATTACCGAATGCCATCACTATGAATACGATTATTGAATCTTCATCCATTATCCAAGAGAAAAATCAAAAAATAGCTACTATTCTCGCCTTTGCATTGATCCCTTTAAGTGGATTTGCAACAGATATTTATATCCCTTCCTTACCTACAATGGCAGGAGAGATGCAGGTAAGCAGTGTGCAGGTGCAACTCACATTAAGTATATTTTTAATCAGCTATGGTGTTGCCCAATTATTTATCGGAAGTGTTCTGGACAGCTTTGGCCGGTATAAAATTGGATTATATTCCTTGCTGATTTTCGCTGCGGCAAGCATAGTCATTGCTGTTACCCACAATATATACCTGATTTATTTAATGCGAATTATTCATGGATTAACCGTTGGAGCCATTGTAGTAGCTAAAAGAGCTTATTTTGTTGATGTTTTTGAGGGTGAGCAGCTTAAGCACTATTTGAGTTTGTTCTCTATCATCTGGTCAACAGGACCAATTGTAGCACCCTTTATTGGCGGGTACCTTCAAAGTGCCTTTGGCTGGGAATCTAATTTCTATTTTCTGGGGGGCTTTGCACTTGTTTTTGCCATTTTAGAGTATGTGTTTAGTGGAGAAACCCTAAAACATTTCACCGATTTCCAATTGAAGAAAATTGCCAATATCTATTTGAATATGATTAAGACGCCAAGTTTTACTTTAGGGATCGTGATGTTGGGTCTTGCCTATTGTATGGTAATGGTATACAATATGACGGGGCCATTTATTATTGAGCATCACCTGCATCTTACACCCATAGTGGCAGGTTATAGTTCTTTGGTGCTTGGTTTTGCCTGGATGGTAGGTGGATTTATAGGAAAAGCAACCATTACTAAACCATTTTTTAAACGATTGGCAATAAATACTGTATTACAACTGGCTTTTGTGATTGTTATGATCTTCAGCCTTAATTTTATCAGCAACCTTTATTCATTGATCTTTTTTGCGTTTATCATCCATATCGGAGCGGGTTTTACCTTCAATAACTATTTCACATTTTGTTTGAGTAAATTTCCGAAGAATGCGGGTATTGCCGGTGGCTTAACAGGAGGAATTACCTACGTGATTGTCTCCTTTTTAAGCTATGGTATTGTTAATGTGGTTCCAGCAAAAGATGAACGCAATTTGAGCTATAGCTATCTGATTATGATTTTGCTATCGCTTATCGTAATGTATATCATCCTGAAAATTAAGAATAAGGAAGGGGCAACAATTGCTGATAAGTGAATAAAAAAAGCTCGAAACTGCAGTTTCGAGCTTTTTTTATGATAATGTTGACTAGCCTAATTTTTCTAATTCTTCTTTCACGAAGTTGGCAAGCTCTTTCACGTACGCTGCGCTGAAATCAAATTTGATCCCTGCAGTTTCATAAATTTCATTCATGGGTTTGGTATAACCCAGAGAAAGTGCAGCAAGGTATTGTTCCAATGCTTTTGCGGGATTCTCTTTATAGTTTTTCCAAACGGCTATAGCCCCTAATTGAGCAATGGCATACTCAATGTAGTAAAAGGGAACTTCAAATAAGTGAAGTTGCTTTTGCCACACATTACCAAATTCTTTCTCCAGACCATCCCAATTGGTAAAGCCTGCTCCAAAACGATTATAAATCTGCTTGAATGTTTCTTCTCTGTCTGCTGCCGTGTGATTGGGATTGGTGTAAATCCAATGTTGGAACTGATCAATCACTGCCACCCAAGGTAGGGTTTTAAGTACGTCGGCCAGCTGCTCTTTTTTTGCACGGTTAAGTTCTTCCGGGTTGTCAAAATAAACATCCCAATTATCCATAGAGATGAGCTCCATACTCATGGAAGCTAATTCTGCCACTTCAGATGGGCAGTGTTTAAAATCATTTAACTCCAGGCCAGCGGTTAAAAAAGTATGTACTGCATGGCCACCTTCGTGTACCATGGTAGTCAGGTCGCGTAAAGAATTTGCCGAATTCATAAAAATGAAAGGAGCGCCTGTTTCTGCCAATGGATAATTGTATCCTCCTGGGGCTTTACCTTTCCTGCTTTCAACATCAAAGAGATTGTTGGCTTTCATGGTAGCCAGTTTCTCTCCAAGTTTAGGATCGATGGCATTAAAGCAAGCAATGCTTTTATCAATTAATTCAGCACCATTATTAAAAGGCTTTAAAGCAGGTTTCCCGCTTACACTTACCTCCATATCCCAAGGTTTTAAAATCTCTAAGCCCAGGGATGCTCTTCTTTTTTCTGCCTGTTCCCTTAAAATAGGTACTATTTCTTTTTCAATTGCCGTAGCAAAATCATAGCAATCATGAGGTGTATAATCAAAACGTCCCAGGGCCTGGAACATGTAATCGCGGTAGTTTTCAAAACCAGCATTTAAGGCCACCTGGTTGCGCAAGCGAACCAATTCGTCAAACAGGATGTTTAAGTCGTCCTTATCAACCAATCTGCGTTGCTGAACAGTTTTCCAGGCTTTTTCACGTAATTCACGGTTCAGGTCCTTAACCAAAACAGAAGCCTGCTCTAAGGTATATTCCTGACCATTAATTTCTACACTCATTGCACCGGTAATGCCCTGATATTTCTGTTGTTTAACCTGTAGCTCAGTAAAAAGTTCGATATTCTCCTCCCTGTAAATCTCCAGCGCTTTTTTAATTGCCCGGCTGTAAACAAAGTATTTTTGCTTGTCCAGATTGTCCATGTAGGGACTATCTACAAACTTTTTATTCAGTTCATTGGATAGGGGAGAAACTTTGGGTTCGATCTCTGTTGCAAAATATTGAAAGCTTTTTACCAGCTCCTCATTCGCGGTATCGCAACTCATCTTAATATAACGCCATGCGAAATCTTCTTCCAAAGCAGCTTCAAGCTCAGAGCGGTCTTTCAACCATTTTTCTAATTCATCAGCACTGCCGATTTCACGGGATTTTAATTCGTTAAAAAGGGGTTCTAGGTTTTCCCAGGTGATGGTAAAATCAGCTGGTATAAAGGTTCTTGGTTTCTTATTTATAATTAAGCTCATAATAGTATTGATTATCAACAGACCCGTAAGTGTTACGCAGTGGTATGGGACCGTATCCTTATTTTATCTTGTTCTTAAAAAAGTATCGATTAAATAGCAAAGTGCAAAGACAACGGATGCCATTCCGTTTGTGGTTGCAAAAGCTTTATTTACCTTGCTTATATCAGTAGGTTTAACTAATAAATGCTGATAGATTAACGCAAAGCAGAAAAACAATACACCTAAATAGTATACCCAGCTAAATGCATCAGGCATTAAAAATATAGGTGCGATAACGCATGCCGCAGAAAAAATATGTAAGATCACGGAAACATTTAATGCATTTTTTATGCCAAGTGCCGATGGAATAGAGTGTAATTTTTCTCCGCGATCGAAATCCTCATCCTGTAAAGCATAAATGATATCAAATCCACTTACCCAAAAAAGCACAGCGAAAGAATAAAGTACCGGAACAAGTGCGAAGTGACCAGTAACGGCAATATAGGCCCCAATAGGTGCCAGTGAGAGCCCCAAGCCTAAAACCAAATGACAAAGCGCCGTAAAACGTTTAGTATAACTGTAAAATAAAACAACAAATAAAGCTATTGGAGAAAGGTAAAAACATAATGGATTGATGAAGAAAGTTGCAACAACAAACAGAATGCAGTTGATGATTACAAAGATTAAAGCTTCTTTGGCGGATACTTTTCCGGAAGGGATGTCACGCATTTTAGTGCGCGGATTTTTTGCATCAATATTTCTATCTAAATAGCGGTTAAAGGCCATAGCAGAGTTACGCGCAAAAACCATACAGAGCAATACTAAAACCAGTTTTTGCCACATAAAGGGGCTGTCGGTAGTGGTAACGCCTAAAAAAAAGCCAATCATAGCGAAAGGCAATGCGAATATAGAGTGCGCAAATAAGACCAGTGAAAAATATTTCTTCATTTTATTTATATACGATATTTATAGGGCTGCGGCTTTAGAATTCTTTAAGAATGGGTTTAACAAAATCTTTGTTTACCTCTTCAATAAATTGTAGTACATCCTCTTTACCAAGCGCTTTTTCGGCTGAGGTGATAAAGCTGGCAGGGATTTCTTCGAACCATTGGCTAAGCGATTTTTTAAAAGCAGCAGCATTTTTTGAAGTAACGTTCATTCCCTGCTTATCTGCTTTAGTGAAAATCAATGAAAAAGGTATCTGCTTTTCTCCCAGCCAATAACAAAATTCAAGATCGATCTGTTGCGGCTCAAGTCGACTGTCAATCAATACAAAAACGCACTGCAGGCTTTCTCTTTTGGTGATATAGGCACGGATAAATTTTTCCCATTTTTCTCTGCTTGTTTTCGAAACCTTGGCATACCCATAACCAGGTAAATCTACAATATACCACGATTCATTGATCAAAAAATGATTGATCAATTGAGTTTTGCCCGGACGCTGAGAGGTTTTAGCTAAACCGTGTTTGTTAACCAACATGTTGATCAATGACGATTTACCCACATTGGAACGACCAATAAAGGCGTATTCAGGCATAACTGCTGGCGGTAGAGCCGATACTTGTGTGTTGCTGCAAATAAAATTTGCCGTTTTTATAACCATATTACAAAGGTAACAATTAGTTTTTAGTCTTTTGCGGGGGAAGACTGCCTCAGAATTTGGATAGAATGTCAAATTCGACAGATGCTGCCTGACTTCAGACTTCAGACTACCGACTTCGGACTTTTTCTCTATCTTTGCTTCATATCATGAATCAGAATATCACTCCTTATCAAATCGAAGATGCAACCAAAAAAGAACAGGTTGCAGATATGTTTAATAACATTTCTAAAACTTACGACTTTTTAAATCATTTTCTTTCTTTAGGTATTGATGTGTTGTGGCGTAAGAAAGCGATTAAGGAGTTGGTGTCTATCCATCCGCGCATTATGCTGGATGTAGCCACAGGTACCGGTGACTTTGCATTTGAGGCCATTAAAAAACTGCATCCCGAAAAAATTATCGGAGTGGATATTTCTGAGGGGATGCTGGAAGTAGCGAAAAAGAAAATCAACGAACGCGGATTGACTGAAGTTTTTACCGTTCAGGTGGGTGATTCTGAGGGGCTTCATTTTGAGGATAATACCTTCGATGCCATTACCGTTGCTTATGGGGTTCGTAATTTTGAACACCTGGAAAAAGGTTTATCCGATATGTTTCGGGTATTAAAACCAAATGGTAAAATTGTGGTGCTGGAATTTTCTAAGCCTCGCGTTTTTCCTGTTAAGCAACTCTACAATTTTTATTTTAAGCAAATTACGCCATTCTTTGGCAGGCTTTTTTCCAAAGACGGCAGGGCTTATTCTTATCTGCCCGAATCGGTAGCCGCTTTCCCGGATGGAAAAGAATTTACTGATTTATTGCAAAAAGTAGGGTTCAAAAGTACCAAACAACAGATTTTAACGTTTGGAATAAGTTCGATTTACACCGGAACTAAATGATAAAAAAATTAAGCCTCATTATCTCCCTCTTTATGGTATCAACAACAGCCTTTTCCCAAAATTGGGGTGGGGGTGTAGATGATGAAGATTGGAGCTGGGGTTTTAACTTTCAATACATTTCTGCTGAGTACAAAATTCTTAAAAAATTAGACTGGAGATCGCCATTTTATGAAGTGCCAAATACCCTGGGCGTTTCAAGAGATCCTGCATCCGGCGATTTAGTAGCCAATTCACTGAACTCCATTTCGAGCCCTCCCTCACAAGGCTTTGGCTTAGGCTTCGTAATGAACAGACGTATTGCCGAGAATTTTGATATTCGTGCTACACCTTCCCTGATATTCAGTGATCGGGTTGTGCATTATGAATACGAACCCTTACCTTCTGTAGGTCTCCCAAATGGGCAAACCAGAAATTATCAGACTGCCATTGACCGAAAAGTACAAGCTACAATGTTTGAATTTCCGCTGGGCATTAAAGTGAAGTCTAACCGGATGAATAATTTTCGGGCATACTGGCTTGGTGGAGCAAAATATTCGATAGACATTGCTTCCAAAAAGAAAACATTCGATGAAGGCGAATCGCCGATGAATAAGTTTCTAAAAAACAGACGAAATTATTTGTCGTACGAAACAGGTATAGGTTTCGATCTTTATTTCGAATATTTTAAAATGTCACCGGAGATCAAGCTTTCTTATTCAGTTGATGATCTTTTGCAGCATGATAATACGGTGTTTGCTTCTCCGATAGATAAGTTAAAATTACGTCAATTAACATTCAGTTTGATCTTTCAATAGCTTTAAAAAAGGTCAAAAAAACTTACCTTTGCTCACATCGACGAGCGTCCTTTGATGATTTTCATCGAAACTTAAAATTCATAGAAATGTCCAAAATTGCATTTATAACGGGAGCTACCTCTGGCATTGGCGAAGCTTGTGCACATACCTTTGCTCAACAAGGTTATCATTTAATATTACTGGCCCGCAGGGCTGAAAAATTAGCCAGGCTTTCCCATCATCTGGAAGATAAATATGCAATTACAGTAAAGCAGGTTATTGGAGATGTACGCGAAAGACAGCAGATTACAACAACCTTAGAAGCATTTCCCGAAGATTGGAAGAAAGTAGATGTTTTGATCAATAATGCGGGTCTTAGTCAGGGCTTAGAGCCAATTGATAAAGGAAATATAGATGATTGGGATAACATGATCGATACCAATGTGAAGGGACTTCTATATGTAACTAAAATCGTTTCCAACTGGATGATTAAGAATCAATCCGGACATATTGTTAACATTGGTTCAATAGCAGGTAAAGAAGTTTATCCGAATGGAAACGTATATTGTGCCAGTAAGCATGCAGTTGATGCATTGAACAAAGCAATGAGGATAGACCTTCTGCCCCATGGCATAAAGGTTACGGCAATCCATCCAGGGATGGTTGAAACCGAGTTTTCTCTGGTTCGTTTTAAAGGAGACGAGGAGCGTGCAAAGAAAGTTTATGAAGGGGTGGAGCCCTTGATTGCGGATGATATTGCTGATGCAATCTGGTATGTGGTAAGCAGGCCCAAACATGTCAATATTAATGATATGTTGATTATGCCAACTGCACAGGCAAATGGAACACAGGTAATTAGGAAGGGATAATCTGAGTCTTGAGTCGGGAGTTTTTAGTCTTGAGTCCAACAGTTAAACAATTCAGCAATTAAACACTTAAACAATTAAACCATTAAGCAATGATATCAAATACAATAGATCAGGAGATAAAAAAAGCCATGTTGGCCAAGAACAATGCTCAATTAAGAGGGTTAAGAGCCATAAAAGCGGCATTATTGTTAGCTAAAACCGAAAAAGATGCAGCAGAAGAACTTACAGAAGAAGGAGAATTAAAGATTCTTCAGAAGCTGATAAAGCAACGTCGTGAATCTGCAGATATTTACAAGCAACAGAACCGGGAGGATCTTTATCAGGTAGAGCAAGAAGAAATTGAGGTAATTAACCAATTCTTGCCTAAGCAGTTAGATAGAGCAGAAGTTGCGGTTATAATTGAGAATGTGATCAAACAATCTGGCGCTACATCAGTTAAAGATATGGGGAAAGTGATGGGCTTAGCCAATAAAGAACTTGCAGGAAAGGCAGACGGTAAATTGATTGCTGAAATAGTAAAGGAAAAGTTAGCCTAGTGAAAGAGTTGAAAGTTGAAAGTGAAAAGGGTAAGCGGAAGGAAATGATTTTGTTTAGCTCATCTTTTTACTAAAGTCTCGATACCTGAGCCTTTCTACTTGATACTTACTACTTGAGTCTTGATACTAAGTTCCCGATAGCGCAACAAGGGTTTTTATACCGTTTTCGTTTTTATTTCAATAAAATGGCAAAGAAATGCAAAAATTTAACTTTACTCTATTAACTTAGTAGCACAGTACCATCTAGAATATATATGACACACCAGATAAAAGAAGAAGACGGATTTAAATACATCGAAGCTGGACAGGGCGAAACGCTGGTATTGCTACATGGCTTAATGGGTGAATTAAGTAACTGGGAGCAGGTAATTGATCGTTTCAAAGATCGCTACCATGTTGTTGTGCCTATTTTGCCAATTTATGAATTACCAATTTTAACTTTAGGTGTTAAAGCACTTTCAAGGTACTTACACCGCTTTTTGAAATATAAAAACTTTAACCAGGTTGTTCTCGTAGGTAACTCTTTGGGTGGGCATGTAGGTTTAGTATTTACCGTAGCTCACCAGGAATTTGTGAAAGCGCTGGTACTTACAGGAAGCTCAGGCTTATACGAAAATGCTTTTGGAGGTTCTTTCCCGCGCAGAGAAAGTTATGATTATGTAAGGGAAAAAGTAGAGTTTACATTTTATGACCCTGCTACTGCTACAAAGGAATTGGTTGATGACGTATTTGCGACCATCAATGACAGATCGAGGGTAATCAGGATATTGACAATGGCCAAGTCTGCAATCAGGCACAACATGGCTAAGGAATTGTCAAAAATTACCATCCCCGTTTCATTGATCTGGGGTAAAAACGACAAGGTAACTCCGCCAGAAGTTGCAGAAGAGTTTCACGAACTGCTTCCAAATTCGGAGTTAAACTGGGTAGATAAATGTGGGCACGCTCCTATGATGGAGCATCCCGAAATTTTTAATAATTATCTTGAGAAATTTTTAGATAGGATATTGCTTAAATAATGTTTGCTGAAGAAATCATATCGAATGCCATACTACCATTAAGAACCGATGACTCGGTGCAAAAAGCTTTAGATCGCATGAACGAATTTAAACTAAAGCACTTGCCTGTAGTTAACGATGGGGCTTACCTTGGCCTGGTAGCAGAGGATGATTTGATTAATATTCGCGACCATAAAGTTGATTTGGCACACGCAGGAGTTAATTTATTAACTGTTTTTACGTTGAATGATGCGCATACATATGATGTTATTCGTTTGTTGAGCCAGTTAAAATTAACTGCAGTACCTGTTTTAGATCAGCAAAAAAATTACAAGGGTCTTATTTCTCTCAGTACCCTGATTAACGCTGTTGCTCAGCAGTATGCGGTAAATGAGCCGGGCGGTATTATTGTTTTGGAGATTGGTAATCGCGATAACTCTTTGGCACACATCGCCCAGATTGTAGAAGCAGATAATGCACAAATCTTATCCTCCTATGTCAATTCGTTTGAAGATTCTACCCGCTTAGAAGTAACGATCAAAGTAAATAAAACAGAAATAACTGGCTTAGTAGCTTCTTTTGAGCGATATGATTATCAGGTAAAAGAAGTTTATAACAATACACAAGTTGATAATGGAACACAAGAACGTTATGATTCCTTTATGAACTATCTAAATGTATAAAACCAACGTATGAGGATTGCAATTTACGGAAGAGACTTCAATGATACAGTTTTGCCCTATGTACAAGAGGTTTTTAATCATTTAAAAAATCACAATACCCAACCCGTAATCTATTCCAGGTTTAAAAAATACCTGGATGGAAAGGTAGCACTACCTCAAAATACAATTGTTTTTCATAATCATGAAGAACTAAAGGCTCATGCCGATGTATTATTAAGTTTAGGAGGGGATGGGACACTTTTAGATACGCTATCACTCATCAGAAATTCTAATATTCCTGTAATCGGGATAAACTTTGGTCGTTTGGGCTTTTTGGCCAGTATCAATAAAAACGAAATTGAATCGGCGTTAAATGCTTTAATCAATGGAGAATACACGCTTGATAGTCGATCTCTGCTCACATTAGAATCAGATAATGGATTGTTTGGTGAAGAGAATTTTGCTTTAAACGATATTACCATCCACCGTCGTGATAATTCGGCAATGATGATTATTCATGCTTCAATGAACAATGAGTTTATTAACTCTTATTGGGCCGATGGGTTAATCATTGCAACGCCAACAGGATCTACGGCCTATTCGTTAAGTTGTGGAGGGCCAATCATTTACCCGGATTCTGAAAATTTTGTAGTAACACCAATTGCGCCGCATAACCTTAATGTAAGGCCGGTTGTGGTTCCTGATGATAATACGCTATCTTTTGAGGTCGAGGCAAGAGAATCTAAGTTTCTTGTTTCTTGCGACAGCAGAACAGTAACCGTAGAACGTTCGGTAAAGATTAGCATAAAAAAAGCAGATTTTTGCATAAATCTTATCCGCCTTAACAATGAAACTTACTTAAACACGTTAAGGAATAAATTATTATGGGGCATAGATACCCGTAACTATTAATTATGACGCTGAACAAACTCCTTGTAATTCCTTTTTTTATCCTTTTATCTAATCAGTATGCTACTGCACAAGAAGCAAACTGGGAGTTAGGTATCATGGCTGGGGGAGCGGGTTATATGGGAGATTTGAATCAGAATAATCCATTGAAAGTTAGCGGCCTGTCAGGCAGCTTGTACGCCAAGCGAAACTTTAATCAATATATAGGGCTAAGGTTGAATTATACCTACGGCCAGATTAAAGCTGACGATGCCACATCCAATAATGCCCAGTTCAGGGAACGCAATCTCAGGTTTAAAACATCCCTCAATGAACTGAGTACCCTGGTTGATTTTAATTTCTTTAATTATAATTTGGGCGGTGGTACCAGACAATTTACACCCTACCTGTTTACCGGAGTAGGTTTTGTTGTTTTTAAGCCCACCGCAGAATATAATGATACCAAATATCGATTAAACAGATTTTTAACAGAAGGGCAGCAAGAAGGTTATAGTAACGTTGCTTTAACCATTCCTTATGGTGTGGGATTACGATACAACTACAAAGGTGCCTGGAGTGTTTTCTCTGAAATAGGGTATAGAACAGCCTTTACAGATTATATAGATGATGTGAGCGGCGTATATCCTGTGGCACAACCAATTGTTGGAGATTCACCTAATCAGGTTAATTTATCAGACCCTTCATTGCATCAAACAGGATATCCAGGTACCCAAAGAGGCGATTTTAGAAAAAGGGACACTTATCTATTTGTTAGTGTTGGCATATCTTTTACCTTTGTATCCTCAAAATGCTATTCCTTTTAAGCTGATTTTGACATAATTAATGGGATTTAAAGAACAAATAGATTATAATCGTTTGCCAAAACACATTGCTGTAATCATGGATGGCAATGGCAGATGGGCAAAAGGCCAGGGCAAAGTAAGGGTTTTCGGACACGAACAGGGCGTACTTTCTGTAAAAGATATTGTAGAAGGTTGCGTTGAAATAGGTATCGAATACTTAACGCTTTATGCTTTTTCTACAGAAAACTGGAACAGACCAAAAGAAGAGGTAGATGCTTTAATGCAAATACTCATTTCAACCATCAATAAAGAGACTGAAACCCTTAATAAAAACAATATTAAGCTCAATGCAATAGGCAATATCGAATCTTTACCACAAGAATGTATAAATGATTTGAAAGAGGCTATGGCAAAAACAGCACACAATGAAAAATGTACCTTAACATTGGCTTTAAGCTACAGTGCTAAATGGGAAATTGTAGAAGCAGCCAAAAAAATTGCTGCGGATGTTAAGGCAAACAAAATCGACTTAAACGATATTGATGAGGAGCTCTTCTCCTCTAAATTAACTACAGTAAATGTGCCTGATCCGGAATTGATGATCCGGACAAGTGGAGAACACCGCATTAGCAATTATCTGCTGTGGCAGATGGCCTATACCGAGTTTTATTTCACCGATGTTTTATGGCCGGATTTTCGAAGAGAACATCTTTTTGAAGCCATTGTAGACTTCCAAAAACGCGAACGACGTTTTGGAAAAATTAGCGAACAATTAAACTAATTTTTCTTTTAACACTTTTTAACAAGCGTTTAAACTAACTTAGCACCACTTTTATACGATAAATGAATCAAGGTAAGGAATATTAAAAAGGAAGTTATAACCCATTTCCATTACCCTGAACATTACTGAACAAATTATTTTGATGAAAAGAATATTTCAAGTTTTAATCCTTCTAGTTTTAGCCGCTCCGGCCTTCGCTCAGATTCGCCCTCAAGGTCAGGCACCGGCAACTCCCTCTTTAAAGGTTGGTGGCTTGGATGTCGATTACTTTAGTCCTAAAGAATACATTATTGGTGGTACAAGCGTTACCGGAACACAATATTTAGATAAAGATGTTTTGGTTACCTTATCTAAATTAACCAAAGGTGATAAAGTGGTTTTGCCAGGAGATGCAACTTCTGATGCCATTAAGACCTTATGGGCGCAAGGACTATTTGATGATGTAAAGTTAAACATCGAAAAGTTTGTTGGAGATTCAGTTTTTTTCGAGATAGAAGTAGTAGAACGTCCAAGATTAAGCTCTATTGATTTAAAAGGTGTTCGTAAGTCGGAAAAAACAGCCATTCAGGAAAAGTTAAACGATAAAACCGGAAAGATTGTAAATGATAACCTTTACAATACAACATCGGCAATAGTAAAGAAATATTTGCTTGATAAAGGTTTCTTCTTTACTAAAATAGATTATAAAACACGTAAAGACCCAAACGCTGAAAACAGTGTTGTATTGGAGGCCAATATTGATAAAGGCCATCGTGTTAAAGTTCAACATATCGATTTTACCGGAAATAAAGATTTTAAATCTGCAAAGCTGAGAAAGTATTTGAAAAACCCTAAGCAGTTTGCATGGTGGCGTTTTTGGGGTTCTGGAAAGTTCTCTAAAGAAAAATACGAAGAAAATAAGATCAAAATGATCGCTAAACTTCACGAGAAAGGTTATCGTGATGCCGAATTATTAAAAGATACCATTTACCAGCATAACGCGAAGAAGGTAAATATCAGAATGGATTTATACGAGGGTAAAAAATACTATTTCGGTAACGTTACCTGGGCAGGAAATGCAATTTATCCCGACTCTATCCTTCGAAAAGTGTTAACCATTGAAAAAGGTGATGTTTTTAGTGAAGAGCGTTTAAACAAAAAGCTTAATGGTGGTGGCGAAAACGGTGGTGATATTAACAGTTTGTATACTGATAACGGTTATTTAACATTCAATATAGACCCGGTTCAAACCCGCATTTATGGTGATACTGTAGACGTAGAACTGAGAATGTATGAAGGGCCACAGTATACCAATAACCGCATTACTTTAAAAGGTAATACCATTACCAATGATAAGGTAGTTTTAAGAGAGATTCGTACCAAACCGGGACAGAAATTCAATAAAAGTGATTTAATCCGTACCATTCGTGAGATTGGTCAGTTAGGTAACTTCGATGAATCTAAAACTGTACCTACACCTCGCCCTAATCCGGCCGATGGAACTGTGGATATCGAATATGCCGTAGAAGAAAAACCTTCAGATCAGATTGAATTGTCAGGTGGTTTTGGTGGTGGCCGTATCATTGGTACATTGGGTTTAACCTTCAATAACTTCTCATTACGTAATTTATTTAACCTGAAAGCTTATAAGCCACTTCCTAAAGGTGATGGACAAAAATTAAGCTTACGTGGTCAAACCAATGGTAAATACTATCAATCTTACAGTTTCTCTTTCTCACAACCTTGGTTTGGCGGCGAGAAGCCGGTAAGTTTTGGGATTAGTGCATTTACTTCATTACAATCTAATGGTTTAAGTTCAGACAATGCTCAATTCATGAAGATCCGTTTAAATGGGGTTACTGTGAGTTTAGGTAGAAGATTAAACTGGCCAGATAACTATTTTCAGTTAAGCCATGCCATTAACCTGCAACAATATATTTTGAATAACTATGCAGGTTATTTATTCCAAACAGGTACGTCATATAACTTAAACTTATCACAAGAGTTAAGCAGAGATTCGAGAGATTCGCCTATTTTCCCTAAATCGGGTTCATTTATCCGTTTTACAGTTCAGGCTACTCCACCATATTCTTTGTTTAATAAAATCAACTACGCTACAGCATCTGATAAAGAAAAATATCGCTTTACAGAATACCATAAATGGAAGTTTGATTCACAGTGGTACCAACGTGTTGCCGGTAACCTGGTTATCAAAGCACAGGCACAATTTGGTTTCTTAGGTCAATACACCAAAGCGGTAGGCCAATCTGCATTCGAGCGTTTCAAATTGGGTGGTGATGGTATGCAGGGTTTCGACTTCTTGCAGGGTTCTGAGTTAATCGCGATGCGTGGTTATGCAAACAATACAGTTATCCCGGTAGGATCAGATCCAAGCATTGCTCAACAATCTGGTAGCCCTATTTATACTAAATATGTATTAGAGGCACGTTATCCGGTAATTGCAAGCCAGCAGGCAACTGCGTTTGTTCTTGCTTTTGCTGAAGGTGGTAATACCTGGAATAGATTCAGCGATTTCAATCCATTCAATATCAGAAGATCAGTAGGTGTTGGTGCAAGAATCTTCTTACCGATATTTGGATTGTTAGGAATTGATTACGGTTATGGTTTTGATGCCATTCCGGGATTACCAAGTTCAAACAAAGGGCAGTTCCATTTTAGTATTGCACAACAATTAGGTGGATTTTAATTGATAAAGAGTAAAAATTTAACTAATTATGCAATAAAACATAGCAAGTTGAGTTTATAGAAAGCTTAGGTTATTAACGAAATCAATAAAACACACACAATGAAAAAGTATCTTTTTATCGCATTTCTACTTTGCACAAGCTTTGGTGCTTTTGCCCAAAAGTTTGCTTATGTAGACACAGAGTATATTTTAAAACATCTGCCAGAATACAAATCGGCGTTAAGCCAGTTAGATGTAGCTTCTAAACAGTGGCAACAGCAGGTAGATCAGAATTTTTCAGAAATAGACCGCATGTATAAGGCCTATCAGGCAGATCAGGTTTTATTAACTGATGATATGCGTAAACGCCGTGAAAACGAAATTATCGAGAAAGAAAAACAAGCCAAAGAATTTCAACGTCAGAAGTTTGGTCCGGATGGAGAACTTTTTCAAAGCAGGGCAAAGCTGATTAAGCCTATTCAGGATAAGGTAGCAGAAGCCATTAAACAAATTGCTAAAGCGAAATATTTAGATTTTATCTTCGATAAAAGTAGCGAGGCAACAATGATGATTTATGCCAGTAGCAATTATGACTTAAGTAGTGATGTAATTGTAAAATTAGGATATAAACCAGGAACGGCAAATTAGTATATTCGCCCAGGAATCGAAAAAACAATTAGAAAAAATAAAAAAGTAAAATAGAAAAGATGAGAAAGTTAATTAACGTATTCTTTGTAGCAGCAGGGTTATTGTTTACAGCGAATATGGCGAGTGCACAACAAAAGGTAGGTCACATTAATTCTGAAGAGGTTTTTGCTAACTTACCAGATGCTAAAGCAGCACAAACTACCTTAGAAACATTAGGTAAACAAAAACAAACTGATATTGATGCAATGATCAAAGAATATCAGACTAAGTTAGCGGCAGCTCAGGCTAAAGAAAAAACTTTAAGTGAGGCTAACAAAGAAGTTGTAGGTAAAGAATTACAAACAGCTGGACAAGAATTACAAGACCTAGAAAAACGCATTACTGATGCCCGTACTAAAGCATCACAAGATATTGGCACTAAACAAGGCGAATTATTCCAACCTATCCAGGCTAAAGTAGCAACAGCAATCTCTGCTGTAGCAAAAGAAAAAGGATTGGCTTACGTTTTCGATATCGCAAACGGTCAAGGTGGTAACAATTTAGTATTCTGGGAAGGTGGTGATGATATCACTGCTGCAGTTAAAACTAAATTAGGTATTACAGCAACTGCTGCTAAACCAGCTGCACCTAAAAAATAGTCAACAGTCTTGAGTCGTCAGTCTCGAGCCATTTAATAAAGCGGAAATAAGTTTAACTTGTTTCCGCTTTATTGTTTTAAAGGGATTATATTGTCCAATAATAATGAAGAATACATCACCGATAGGAATATTTGATTCAGGCTATGGCGGATTGACCGTTTTTCGAGCTATAGCCGAACGTTTACCTGCATACAATTATATCTATTTGGGAGACAATGCCCGTTCGCCTTACGGAGATCATTCTTTCGATACCATTTATAAATATACATTAGAGTGTGTAGAGTGGCTTTTCGCTAAAGGATGTCAGCTGGTTATACTGGCCTGCAATACGGCCTCTGCAAAAGCGCTGCGCAGCATACAACAAAGAGATCTGCCAGCCAAATATCCTGACAGAAGGGTGCTTGGAGTGATCAGGCCTACTGCCGAAGTTATTGGCAGCTACACTAAAAGCCAGGCAGTAGGGGTAATGGGAACGCGTGGTACCGTTAATTCTGAATCTTATCTTTTAGAGATTAATAAGTTTTTTCCAGAAGTTAAGGTCTATCAGCAAAGCTGTCCCATGTGGGTTCCACTCATTGAGAATAATGAACATCTACAAGCAGGTGCAGATTTTTTTATCCAGGAGTACTGCAACCAACTGATGGCACAATCTGATGATATTGATTGTGTACTTTTGGCATGTACGCACTACCCTTTATTGCTTCCAAAACTGAAAAAAACCTTTCCCGATTATATAGAGATTCTAAGCCAGGGAGAAATAGTGGCAAACAGTTTGGTCGATTATCTGGCCAGACACCCGGAAATCGAACAAAAACTAGGTAAAACGGGTTCTAAATCTTTTTATACTAGTGGCGATCCATTGGCCTTCGATGCGCATGCCTCAATATTTTTCGGTGAGCCGTTGAAATCGGCTAAGATGTAAGGCTTTAAATTAAATAAAATCAGGTGGTTTTTGAGTTTGCTTTTTACAAACCAATAACCAATGACCAATAAACTAATGACTAATGCACCAATGACTAATGGACTAATGGACTAATGGACTAATAATCCTGCTTACTTAGGCAATTGCTCCACTCTGATTAATACGGTAGGAGAGGTTAATGCATCCAGAAAAGAGACCACTGCATCTTTTTCAGCCTTACTCAACATTAAACCTTTCAGGAGCTTATCATTTTTAGGGAGAAGAGGATCGTTTACCTGTTCTGGCCTAACACGCTGTACCGGCATCCCTACATTGTACATGTTCATTACCCCGTCCATATCGGGGAACAAACCGTTGTGAAACCATGGTGCAGTTTTCATTACGTTTCTTAAGCCAGGTGTCTTAAATTTGCCCACATCTTCAGGTTTTTTGGTGACGTTATATAAACCTAAGTCTTCATATTTTCTTTTGAAATAGGTTAGTCCGTCATTATGAAACTCATTATCCGTAAATAAAGGACCATTGTGGCAATTGATACAGCGGGCTTTTGTTCTGAATAAATGTAAGCCCATAATCTGCTGATCGGTCAAAGCCTTTTTATCTTTGGCTAAAAAACGATCAAAAGGTGTTCTTCTGCTTACGATGGTACGCTGAAAAGTAGCTAAACTCTCGAAAATTCGTTTATTGGTAATTTCTTTTGATCCGAATGCGGCCGTAAAATAGGGCTGATAGCCTTTAATTTTGCTCAGCTTCTTCGGAAGAACCTTCATGTCCTGATGCATTTCATTGTGTGCTGCTACCGGGCTTTCAGCCTGTTCTTCTAAACTTTTTGCACGTCCATCCCAGAATAATCTTTTATAAAACCAAACATTCTCTAAAGAAGGGGCGTTGCGAATATTCGTTAGGTGGTCATGTCCTACAGAAACCTGCCGGCCGTCTGACCAGTGCAAATCAGGAGCATGGCAACTGGAACAAGAAATCTGATTTGATCCTGAAAGGCGGGGATCGAAGAATAAGATTTTACCAAGCTCTACTACATTTTTTACCGAATCATTTTTTAAATCGACAGGCGAGGGCGGAAGTTCGCTTAATTCCTGAAAAACAGCACCTTCATCAACAGTAGGTTTAGGCCATTGATCAGTAGTTTTTGAATAAACTTTGCGTAAGCTATCAATGCTCAGTTCATCTTCATTGTTAAAATCGCCAGATTGGAATGAAAACAAAAGGAGAACAGAAAATACAACAGCGAGCGCAACAAAAACTTTATTCATGGGTTAAAAATACAGATTTAGGCTGATATTGGAAGAAAAACGATCTTTGCCGGGGGTATTTAGGATAGTCCTTTGCAGATCAATATAGTTTCCAAGTCTTTGAATATAATTCCCAGAGAGCTTAATAGAAGTTTGTATTCCTTTAAAGCTTGGGAATGAATAATCAGCTGACAAAGCCACTGAGTAATTGTTTGAAGTATAAAACAGGTAATCTGGATACATTACGGAATTAAAAAAAATATTTTCATTTTCTATAGGTGCCAAAAAGGTCGATGAGGTTTTTAGAATGTAAAATGTTGATATCCCGGCACCAATGCTATGATTTTTCTTTAAAGGTTTATTTATGCCCCAACCTGCATTAAGTTTAATTCTGTTAAAGGAGATGTCAATACCATTATTGCCATCTCGTTTAACGTTTTCTATATGTTGGACCCCAAAATTTAAATTATTGATTAGGCCATTCTTACCTTTTAGTGTATAATAGATTTTTAAGCCATAACACTCTTCATCGTTAATATAATTAACACCGGCTAACTCCTGGTCATAACCACTACCAGCTTTGTAATCATAGTTTAAAGAGAAATTTATCTCGGCCTGCTCTCCTCGCTTGTACCAGATTAAATCCGCTGATGTGTGATTGATTTCATAAGACATCAATGTATTGTAGCCTGGATTATCTGTTAAGTTTCTTTTGAATAACTCATTTTCTTTTCCTTTTTTTAGGGCGAGAATGATATTCGCATTGGATAAGCCACTATAGTTAATAAAGAACTTCGCATATTGACGATTTTGATCATTATTATACCTCAACTGATTTTTGATTTGAAATAACTGAGCTCCGCCATAGCCGGTTATTAAGTAATTGGAAAGTTGAGCATCTACAGTATTTTCTGTATAGGAACTATTCTTATATCCAACACCAATTTGTTCTCTGCCATATCCGTACTGATAACCCAAACCAATGGATAACTTTTCTCCAAAGGTGTATCCGATAGCGGGATTAATGTTGAGCTGAAAATCTTTAATATCCCCTCGAGGATCATTATTACTGAAATGGTTTCCAATCCTATATTCCAATCCTATGGATATCGGGAGATTATGCTCAATCATAGGCCTGCTTATAGCAGCATTAATTTGATATACCGATCGTTCATAATGATTGTTTTTCATTGAACCGAAGTATAATGGTGAGCTATTATTAAATCTTGATTGGTGTGCCCATCTTGTACTGTCCTCCGTACTTCTTTGGTAATTAAAAGAACCATACAAGTGAAACTTTTCCAATGTTGTTTTACCTTCGCTAAATAAGGATATGCTTTGTACTTGCGAGGCACCTTGAACGGGTATATAGTGTCCTTTGGCAAAATCGTACTTAACTGATAAATTGTTGTACTTGTTTGGCATCAGCTTTTCAATAAAAAAGGAGTTTTCCTTTGAAAAATTGTATAGTTGTACTAGTGCTGAATCAATAGAATAAGATTTGCTTTCTGTTGCTTGTATTCTCGAAAGGCTTTCTTTGGTTTGTCCAAAAAGTTGAGTCGAAGATAAGACGATGAGGGTGGATATGTAAAAGAGTTTTCTCATGTAAAACTAAATGGTACTGTGAATTTTATTTAAAGGCTTTTGGTTGCGCGATATTCAAAAAGTCAAAATCTTCTGTAGAGTTGTTTGTGTCTTTAAGTATAACTCTTCCGTTTTCTATTCTTTCTGTTTTTCTGATTACCGATTGGGAAGTATAGGCTCCTGTCGGAACAAATGCAAATCCTGCATCAAGGTCGGCACCTAATTTTTTCGGAAGGCGTGAGGTAGGTACGTTCGGTTGTATCTCCATCGCATCAATAATGTATTTTGAAGGAATTTGATAGTATTTACGCGCAGAAGCAGAAGGGGTGGTTTTAGTTGGCTCATTATACATTGGCCAATTTTTTACATTTTGGGTATTGTCTACCTTAAAAATTGCAATTCCAGTCCTTCCGGTATTATCTAAAATCATATCATTTCCTGTATAAGATAAAACCTCTACGTTTGGAACCAGTGGATTGTCGATATCTGAATCCAATGGTTTTGGTAAAAAGGATCCATAAAACGCTTCGAATTCTGCTTTACTTAAATCAACTGTAAGTTCAGGGTTTCTTACAGAGATTGTTTGTCCATCGGTTCCGGTAAATGGCGATTTATGATTTAGTGCTGTTTGTGCCAAGACAAAGCTTTCTCCAGGTTTTACGGGATAAGTTTTACCTGATCCCGGAATCATGCATAGCGTTTTTGCATATACGAAATCAGTATTTGGATCTCCATTCGTTGTTACCATGTTAAGAGATTTTGACCAATCGTATTGCCCATTAGCTTGCAAATTAAAAGTTGTATTTGTGGTACTTTGTCTACCCCATATTTCTGTAATATATAAGCTGTCGGCATACATTACTTGATCTGTGTTATTATAAATTTCGATAAATTGGTCACGATAAAGCGCGCCTAAGGTTCTATCCGAACCAGCATAATACACTTGCTTTACAAGCCAGGAACCGATTACGCCAGATTTCAGATTTAACGTCAAAAGTGTAGTATTGTCTTTATTAACTAACCTGTTTTTTTCTGAAGCATTGAAAATTACCGGCTTTGTAGTTATTATTCCTGTAATTGCAGTATAATCTACAGCAGAGATTGTATAAGATACGTCAATATCATACCTGCCCGCTGGTAAATCAGTAAATGTTCCTAGTCCTTTATCGTTTGTTACTATTGTGCGGTATTTGCCTGAAATCAGGCTCTTTAATCGAACCGTTATGTTTTCAATAGGAAACGTATAGCCGCTATTTGAAAGGTCAAAAGCCACTTTTAAGTTTAAATCTGTTTGGGACAGGTCGGGATAATGCTCTTTGCTGCAAGCTGCCAATAATCCAATAACTATTATTAATAAAATTTTTCTCATGGATATTAAAGTTTTAGGGATAATTCTATACCAAAAGTCGGTGCGCTATTAGGAGTCACTACTGTAATAGAATTTGGTTTTTGATATCTTGGCTGATAGTTTAAAAAATTGTATGCATTGAATGCAAATCGAAATCGCTTCTTAATCTCCTTGGCTAAACTCAAATGATAGTTAGAATAGATTCGAAATTGATTGTCAGAAGTTAGCTCGTTTTCAGGTACAAACAAATGTCCATATACAGGGCTATTTGGATCAGGATTAGAAATTTCAACATACCTAACATCGCGAGTAAAATAAGCTTTTGGAACTCCATCATTTGGATTGATAAGTGTCTTATTTAAAAAGCTAAACTCTGCTGTTAGCTGTACAATTAAGCTTATTGCAGGAATGTGTGTAGATGATGTTATTCTGCCAGAGCTAAAATAAGTAGTGCGTTTTCTTGGTGCGTAAATTCCAGTAATAGGATAATCTGGATTTGTATTATTGTCCGATACCGTTGATCCTAAACGATCATTCGTTTCTTGGTAGCTTGAACGGTAAATCCCTCCACTTATATTAAAAGAAGTTGATATTAACTCATATTTTGGTGTAGTCAAGATCATATCAAAACCTTGATTATTGGATCGAAGGGCGTTATCAAACTCATTGTGAGATATAAGAAATCTTTTTTCACCAATTTGATTGATAACGGGCTTTGATCCGGGCACAAAGACTGCGGAATATTGAGGAAGAGTTAGGATATCATATTGATTTATCGTATTATATCCTTGAGTATTTAATTTGTGAAAGAGTGAAAATGAAACCTGATAATCCTTAAGCTTGTATAAACCGGAGAGTTCAAAAGTCTGTCCCTTTGAAGACTTTAATTTGGTGCCATCAGGATCAAAACGCTGGATATAGAAAATACTCATACTCTCATTTGCATTTCCATTATAGGCATTGAGTAATGGAATATCAACGAAAGTTGGGCCTGGATATCTCTGGGCTAAGCCTGGAGATTTAACAGAAAGACCATATGCCAAACCTAATCTAAAGTTATCAGTTAGCTGATAGTTTATATTTGTACGTGGAGAAAGTGTAACAAAACCATTCTGTCCATCTAAGCGAAAACCACCTCGAAAGTTTAGATCTCGGCCATTCATTTTTACTGAGAAAACATCTTCTGCATATAAACCAAAATCCTTTTGGGCATATATTAGAGAGAAATCGTAGTAACGTTCGGATGGTCCGCTTGAAAGTGAATTTCCAGTTGTATTGTAACCAATTCTTGGTCTGCTGGGATCCGATAATCTTCCCAGCCCCTTATTCGTTGCATAAGAGAAATTTCCTCCAAAGTTTATATTATGAGCTACACTACCAGTTCCGAATTCTGCATTCATATCCAGTTGTGCAGAGGCAGTTACCGGTCTACCATCAACATTACTTATGGCCGTATAAATTCCTTTATCATAGATGCCGTTAGTAAGCCCGGTTTCAGTAGAATTACTATATAAAACATACGGACTATTTACAAATTGCTCTGTATAACTCCTTTGGTGAGAATTACTATACCTCAAATTAAGGCTAATATTTTTAAGGAAACCGCCTTCAACACGATAACTTGTTCTATTGCTTAAACTTAAATTCCAACTATTAAAATTCAATATTTTACTGGTTGGATCATCATCATCTTTTTTTATACCATCTAGATTTCTGCCATAATCAAAACCCAATGTATTCTTAAGCTTTTTATCTTTTCCAAACGTATTTGTCCACATTGCATTTGTATTGATGCGTTTGTATGCTTTAATTTTATCTCTGTTGTCAGCATAAGAATTAACATAGTTTACGCCTACATTGAAGCTTCCAAGTTTAGGGCTAAGTAAAAATCCTTTGGAGAAATTATAGGAAGTTGCATTATCGCGAACTTGCATCCGTACGTAAGCTGGTGATTTTCCTGCTTGACGCTCAATAATTACTGCACCGTCAGATAAATCTCCGTATTTTACAGAAGGCACCCCGGCTATCACTTCGATACTTTCAATGTTATCTGCGGGAATCTGCCTTAAATCTGTACCACCGTAAGCGAAATCGCCGCTATAAGAACTTGTGGATGTAGTGCCAGTTAATCCAAAATCATTACTACTCACACTTGTGTTGCCCAATCCCCTTAGGCCAGGGTTGTAACCCTGCATATTGGCGTTGTTTGAAATATTATTTCCATCCAATATGATCGCAACCCCAAATGAGTTATTAAGGGTAAACGGGTCCCTACCAGAAGTTGTAGGTTCAAATGCAGAGCGAAGAGTTAGATTTTGAATATTTTGCAAAGAAGGGGGCGTAATCTTTCGATTCGGAATCTGATTTAACAGATCATTCACACTAAGCGCAGGTATTTGTTCAATCATATCCCGGTTAATAATCAATGAAGAGTTGGTAGAACCTGAATAATTACGCTTGGCATTAATCTCAATATTCTCCAAACTTAGATCTAAAACCTTTAACCGGATATTTCCAAGATTGGTTTCTCCTGCTTTAACGGTTAGGGGTAAGCTTAGCTTCTGGTAGCCGATATAGGAAAACTCGAGCGTTAAAATGTTGTTTGTTTCCGATCCGTTGATCCTGAATATTCCATTCTTATCGGTAATGGTATACTGGTTGGTTTCTACAACCTTGATATTTACCAATTCTAAGGCTTTGTTTTGTGGATCTACAACTTTTCCGGTAACCACGTTTTTTACCTGCGCCAGACCACTGAAACAAATAAAAAATAAAAATAAGGATGTGTAAAGTTTTTTCAATTTAGACTAAATCTTAATAATTACGCAAAAGTGTTAAAAATACACTTAGGTTGCAAATTATTTAGAAAGATTCTAATTAATCATACAGCGTTTTAACGATTTACCTCCTCTGTCAGCCAAACCTCATCATTCTAAAAAGAATGCATTTTTATCTAGGTTGTAATTATTTAAAAGGATAACTTTGCGGCTTCAAACCCACACAATGAGTGATCAGATAAAACACGAATGCGGAATCGCGTTTATTCGCCTGTTAAAACCACTTTCATACTACCAGCAAAAGTACGGTACTGCCCTTTACGGCCTAAACAAGTTATATCTCTTAATGGAAAAGCAACACAACCGGGGCCAGGATGGCGCAGGTATTGCAACCATTAAATTGGATATGAAGCCAGGCAGCAGGTATATCAGCCGATATCGGAGCATGGCTTCGAATGCCGTAGCAGATATTTTTGAATATGTACAAAATAAGTTTGTAGATATTCAGGAAAATACCCCTGAACTGATGCAGGATACAGAGTGGCTCAAAAACAACGTTAGCTTTATTGGCGAGGTGTTATTGGGCCATTTGCGTTATGGTACACATGGAAAAAACAGCATCGAAAATTGCCATCCTTTTTTACGCCAGAACAACTGGATGACCCGAAACCTGGTTATTGCCGGTAATTTCAACATGACCAATGTTGACGAACTACTGGAGCAACTTTACGAACTGGGCCAGCATCCAAAAGAAAAAGCGGATACGGTTACGGTACTGGAGAAAATCGGTCACTTCTTAGACGATGAAAACCAGGAGCTTTTTGATGCCTATAAAAAAGAAGGTCACGATAACGTAGCCATCACACACAAAATTTCTGATAACCTCAATATTGCAAATATTCTTCGCCGTTCAGCTAAAACCTGGGATGGAGGATATTCAATCTGTGGTATGGTGGGTAACGGTGATTCGTTTATCATGCGCGATCCGGCAGGAATTCGTCCGGCATATTATTACTATGATGATGAAATTGTAGTAGCAGCCTCTGAGCGTCCGGCATTACAAACCGCTTTCAATATTCAATTTAAAGATATTAAGGAAATTGATCCAGGTCATGCCTTAATTATTAAGAAAGATGGTGAAGTAAGTATGGAGCAGTTCCGTGAGCCTACAGAACGCCTTTCCTGCTCGTTTGAGCGTATTTATTTCTCAAAAGGAAGCGATGCTGAAATCTACCGCGAGCGTAAGCAATTGGGTAGGTTATTAACAGATAAAATATTAGATGCGGTTAAGCACGATTTAAAAAACACTGTTTTCTCTTTCATTCCAAATACTGCAGAGGTAGCCTTCTTTGGTATGGTTGATGGGGTAAATCAATATGTGCGCAAACTGCAAAAGGATACGCTATTACATAAAAAGGAGCAACTGAACGATGAACAATTAGAAGAATTGTTGTCATTGGCTCCGCGTGTAGAAAAATTGGCTGTTAAAGACGTGAAGCTTCGTACTTTCATCACGCAAGATGCGGATAGAAGTGAAATGGTTGCGCACGTATACGATACCACTTATGGTATTATTAACAATCATCAGGATACCCTGGTGGCACTGGATGATTCGATTGTTCGTGGTACCACCCTTAAACAGAGTATCATTAAGATTGTAGATCGTTTACATCCTAAAAAAATTATTATTGTTTCTTCTGCACCTCAGATCCGTTATCCTGACTGTTACGGTATAGATATGAGCAGGATGGGGCAGTTTGTGGCTTTCGATGCAGCTATACAGTTGCTTACTGAGCGCGGGATGTGGCAGGTAATTGAAGATGTGTACACCAAATGTAAAGCATCTTTATTGTTACCCAAAGAGGAGATCGTAAATCACGTTAAAGATATTTACAAACCCTTTACTCCTGAGGAGATTTCTGCGAAGATTGCAGAGATTATTACGCCAAAAGGCACAGTGGCTGAAGTAGAAGTAATTTACCAGAGTCTGGAAAACCTGCATGAGGCTTGTCCGAAAAACAAAGGTGATTGGTACTTCTCCGGAAACTATCCAACCCCTGGGGGTAATAAGGTCGTAAACAAGGCCTTTATCAACTGGAAAGAAGGAAATAACCAAAGAGCATATTAATCAAAAGCCCCGACAATTTCGGGGCTTTTGATTTTTTATGGTGTACGGGTTGTAAGTTTATCAGGCAATTGATAACTTATCACTTACAAGCAAATAACTACAACTACGCGGCGTAAAACTTCAAATACGTTTTGACAATGAGCCATATGGCGAAAAATATGATGACCACTCCGGCAATTTTATTAAGCTTTTTTAGTGCATCTTCCTTAATCTTGTAGCGCAGTTTGCTCGAATAGAAACTTTTGGTAGCATCAATACTCAGCTGTGTGGCCATCGCAATAAAAAAACAGACCAGTTTCTCGGTCAGCATGTTGTTGAGTTTAACGGAAATGATTCCGCTAACGATAATCCAGAACATTAAAGTAGAAGGTGTGAGTATGCACATTAAGAATCCTTTGAGGATGTAATTGCGCTTACTTACCTTTTGGAGTGTGGCATTATCATAATGTACTTTAATTTTAGAAAGCAGGTAGTATATGCCTACCGCCAATAAAAAGGCACCTCCAACGGTGCCCACATATTTATCAAATTCTGATTTATACTCGAAAAACTGACTACCAAAAAGTACGAGGCCTATTAAGACTACATCGCTGATAATGACACCAATGGCTAGAGAAAAGCCAGCTTTGAAGCCTCTTTCTATACTGGTTTTGATCATTGCAAAAAATACCGGACCTGTTAAAAACGACGAAATAATCCCTGCCCCTATACCTAAGATGATGGCTTCAAACATGCATTGTATTGTTTATGATATGCGAATATGCAATTTTATACCTAAACATCTCACATTTATTTTTGTTGCATCAGGTTGCACAAAAGTTACCCGATTTTAATTTTTTTTTATTTAAGTTTAGCCCCACTAAAACTAAATTTTAAAAATGAATTCAGAGCAGACACAAACCAAATGGGGGCAATTTATTCCCCTCGTTACGGTTTTCTTTTTTTGGGGCTTCGTAGCCGCAAGTAACGACATCTTGATTCCTGTATTTAAGGAAGCATTTAAACTTAGCCAATCGCAAAGTCAGTTGGTTTCTTTGGCATTTTATATTGCGTATACAGTGGGCGCATTAATTTACAACGGGATTTCTGTCGTAATGAAGCAAGATATTGTAAACAGGATTGGTTATAAAAACGGTTTAGCTCTCGGTTTAGCCATATCTGCCGTAGGTACATTGCTATTTTACCCTGCTGCAAATACCGGCTCATTTGCCTTAATGCTCTCGGGATTATTCATTGTAGCCCTCGGCTTTTCTTTGCAACAAACGGTAGCTAATCCTTTAGCTATTGCCTTAGGTCCCATCACTACCGGATCTCAAAGACTAACGTTAGCAGGTGGTATTAACAATTTCGGAACAACCATTGGCCCACTTATCGTTAGTTTTGCCATTTTTGGCTCTAACACAGGTGCAACTTCAAATATCAGTATTGAGAGTGTTAAAATTCCATATTTAATATTGGGGGCGGCTTTTATTGCAGTTGCTATTTTCTTAAAATTTTCATCATTGCCTGATAGACCAGAACTTTCTGAAGCGACTGATGGCGAAGCTAAAATAGAAGGATCTGCTTTAAAATTTCCACAGTTGGTATTGGGAATGATTGCAATTTTCCTGTACGTAGGTGTAGAGGTTTCTACAGCAAGTAATTTGCCTGCTTATATGGAAAAAGATTTAGGATTTGCCATAGCAGATGTTGCTCCATACATCTCTTTATACTGGGCAAGTTTAATGATTGGTAGATGGACGGGCGCAGTTGAAGCATTTACCGATAACATGAGTACGCAAAAAATATTAAGGTTTATTGCACCTTATCTTGCTTTTGGGGTATTCTTAATTGTAAACGCTATTGCTAAACACGATTTAGGCCCGTTTTACGTATATGCTTTGATTATTTTAGTATTAATCGGAGCAGACATGGCCAGTAAAGGTAATCCGGCAAGAATGCTGTTAATCTTCTCCGGTTTCGGTATTCTGGCAACATTAATTGGAATGTTCACTACGGGTATGGTAAGTGTTTATGCATTTACCAGTGTAGGTTTATTCTGTAGTACATTATGGCCATGTATCTTCACTTTAGCGGTTAGTGGTTTAGGTAAACATACCAGTCAGGGCAGTAGTTTCCTGATCATGATGATTATGGGCGGTGGAATTGTTAGTTGGTTACAAGGCTTCATTTCAGAGTTTACAGGCATCCAATACAGCTATATTATTGGTGTATTGTGTTTTGCGTACCTTGCGTTTTATGCCTGGAGAGTAAGCAGCATTTTAAGAAGCCAGGGAATCAGTTTTGATAAAAAGATTTCTGGCGGACATTAATATTTAAAGCATTAATTTTACGGCCACAGGATCTTCCTGTGGCTTTTTTATTTAATATAATGGATAAACCAAGTTTCGATACCATATTTATGAACCTGGCAACCGATCTGGCTGCCCGCTCACATTGTGTTCGCGCTCATGTAGGTGCTGTGTTAACTAAAGATACGCGCATTATCTCCATCGGATATAATGGCCCGCCAGCGGGTACGCACAATTGCGATGAAGAATGGCCGGAGCATGGCTGCGCGAGGGACAGCAAAGGGAGCTGCTCTTTAGCTTTACACGCCGAAGAGAATGCAATTTTGTATGCTTCAAAAAATGGCTCTAAAATAGAAGGTTGCACCTTATATACTACACTGTCGCCTTGTATTGCATGTGCGCGATTAATCTTGTCGTCAGGTATTAAACTGGTATACTATTCTAAATCTTACGCTGCATATAAAGGTTTACCAAGTGATGAGGGGGTAGACTTTTTGAGAAAATTTGGGGTTGAGGTGAAGTTGATGGAGGGTTAGCTTACTTGACAAGTTGTCAAATATTTCCTATATTAATATATGAAAACAATGTCGGTTGGAGAATTTAAAACTCACTTTTCAGAAGTCGTTGAGCAAATTAAAGATGGAGAAGAGATTGCGGTAACTTATGGGAAGAAAAAGGAAGTGATTGGATATTTTGTTCCAAAGCTCAATAAAGAAAAAGGAAAACGTACTTTGGGATTGTTAGACGGCAAGGCCGATGTTTTATTTAAAGACGATTTCAAAATAACTGAAGAAGAGTTTTTAGGTTTTGCCTGAGGAAGCAACTAATTATCATCAATAAAGAGAAACTTGGCATAAAGATCCTTTTGATAAGATGCTGGTCTGGCAGGCAATTCAGCAAATGCAGTTTTAATTAGCAAGGCATGCAGTCTTTTTTCAATTCTATTGCCTTGATGAGAGGAACAGTAAAGATACTGGAACCAAGCGCAAGTCCGCTAGACGGGATCAAGTCGATAGCCTCCCACACACAGGAATAGGCAGTATTTTGTGATACTTTAAAGGAGCTGTGACCATGCAATCTCTTCTATGGGAAACAACCTGGAAAAACTACACTTTATATTTAGCTGCAATAAATTCATAGGATGACGAGTCCGAATCAGCGGCCGAGAAGCCTAAGATGGAAGTCAGGGATGTTAATGATATATTTTAAATGAAGCCACCTGGAAGGGTGGCTTAGTGTTATTTCCCTAAAGTCCAGTCCTCTAATACTTTTTCTATTTGTTTCATGATATTTTCAGGACAATGACCTCTTTTTCTAGTTATAAGTTCAACCTCAACGTTTTCAAAATATTGAGGAACTATGTATGTATCTTGGTCTAAGCCCATTAAGATAAACTCATCGGTGCCTTCTTTAATGAGTATGTGATTTGAGTAAGTAAGTTCCTTGTTTTGCGTTGTACAGTAAATCAAAGACACTAAATCTGGCTTGTCCATTGTATCTCTTAATACAATAGTAGGTCGTGCTTCTAATGTAACCGTGCCATTAGAATTTCTCTTTTTTGCCCATAAACAATCAAGAACTTGGCCTCTTTTAAATTTCATTTATTAGCAATCTTGGAAAGAGTGTTCACCCCAAGTTGCTATCACCTTTTTTGCCAGCGGATGTTCTTCTGGCAATGTTAATGCTGGTTTACTATAAATATGAGAAGAAAATTCTTCATGTAATGATGAGAAAATAGATACGAATAAACGTAGTTCTCTTAATACGAATGTTTTTGTTAAGGAGTGTTTAAAGTGAATACTTCCATTATTGATTTTATGAATTAAAAGTCTAGCTCTATTTTTTAAACTAACCACTTTATCTTCGAGTAATGATCTGTTTTCCTCATCAGTTTCGATGAACAAATTGACCAATCCTGGTGACACAGATTTCAATAATTTTCTTGTCTCTCTAAGCTTCGAACATTCCTTTACATCATGTTCAACATCATTCGCCGCTTTAAATATAACTTCGAGCATTTTTTGAAACGCAAACAAAGGGCTACTTTCAGGTGACCTATGTGCTACAACTGACATCATTTTTAGGAGAGTGTTATTTTTGGTTCTGCAATTTTTTTACGGGCTGCAAAAGTAGTAATATTTTTTAAGTAAAACCTTGTTGTACAAAAAAATATGTCTTTGGAACATATGACCATTTTTGCAAGCACGCTTAATTAACGTCTAATGTAGGAGATTGGTTTCATATAAGCAATACGTGAAACCGTAATTCTCCTAGGCCTATCCATTAATCAATCTTTTCTATTTTCCGGAAAACCGTCAAATTTTGATTATAACCAAAATTTTGTACCGACCAGTCATAATTTTTAGACCTAAATACTCTTTTCAAATTAAATGTAACAATTTAGATGCATTTTGAATTTTTGTATTTTTCATAATGGATCTTGTTCTCCAGTTTAAAAATTTCCGCAATGAAACATAAATAAAATTACAAATTTATTAATATCGCTTAGTAATACCCACCCCAATTCCCCCAACCATCCAAGGTATTTTTGCTTTATGGGCAAAGTAAAAGTAAAAGCCAATGGCACCAGGGGGTTAAATTATACCGCTACATTAAACATTAATGAAGCAAAGAAAAACGCTCAGGGATTAAAGAAGATTTTCTCAGATGTTGGTATATCTACATCCAAAGCTTTTGACAGAAAACCAATGTCTGCATTTCAGCAGGGGGTTATTAAACTGAAACAAAAGCTTCAGGAAAAAAATAAGACGTGGAAGATCTTCAAATAACTAAGCAAAAGGCTAAATGCGTATTTCATTAAAACTGTACAGTCCGTTTCGCTACAAACTGTACGCAAATCTAGCTGCCGGATTTTTTGCTAAATCATTCCTTTCCATCTGAACGTTTAGCGGTCTGGCTGCAAATTTTCTTCTTCCCCCAGGTGCTCCTTATCTTTCGGTTCGGCCTTCAAAATTCAGCTTTTCGTTAAATCTCCATTCCATACTCCTCCGGACGAAACCGGAAAATCCATCAAAATGACACTCTGAAGCGTTTAAATCCAATCTAATGGATGCAAATTACATCATGTATCAGTTTTACTCCTACGGCTTTAATTTGGCCTGAACTTAGAAATTTTATTGGACACTAGGTGAAGATTTCTGATGCTTTTATCAGTGCGTACAGCTTGGAGCGAAACAGGCGTTCAGTCTGGAGCGAAATGAATTGTCAGCATAAAAAAATAGGTAATTTTTGAATCTTAAAAATTAGTAAACCAATTTTTATATACTTTATTTAACGGTTTTTAATTTTCCTTAATTATAACTACTTTTGCCCATGCTAGAAAAAATCATTATCCTCGATTTTGGTTCGCAATATACACAACTCATAGCCCGTAGGGTTCGCGAACTGAATGTTTACTGTGAAATTTATCCTTATAACAATATTCCGGAATTTGCTGACGATGTAAAAGGTGTAATCTTTTCAGGAAGTCCTTATTCAGTTCGTCAGGAGGATGCCCCTCAAATTGATTTAGCAAAATTTCATTTAAAATACCCTGTGTTAGCCGTTTGCTATGGTGCACAATACATTGCCCAGCATTCAGGTGGCGATGTTCAGCCTTCTTCAACAAGAGAGTATGGACGTGCAAACCTCAGTTTTGTAAACCAGGAGAATAAGCTTTTCAAAGGCATTAATATCGATTCGCAGGTTTGGATGAGCCATGGAGATACCATCACGCAAATTCCAGATAATTTTGAACTGATTGCCAGCACAGATAGTGTAAGGGTAGCAGCTTACCACGTAAAAAACTCTGATACTTACGCTATCCAGTTTCACCCGGAAGTAACGCACAGTATTGATGGTAAAGTGCTTTTAGAAAACTTTTTGGTAGATATTTGTGGTTGTAGTCAGGATTGGACTTCAGCAGCCTTTGTGGAAACAACAATTGCCGATTTACAAACACAAATAGGAGATGATAAAGTAGTTTTAGCCCTTTCTGGCGGTGTAGATAGTAGTGTGGCTGCCGTGTTGCTTCACAAAGCAATTGGCAAAAATCTTCATTGTATTTTTGTTGATAATGGCCTTCTACGTAAAAATGAATACGAAAGTGTATTAGAACAGTACAAAGATTTCGGCTTAAACATTAAAGGTGTTGATGCTAAAGATCGTTTCCTGGGTGCATTAGCAGGTGTTGAAGATCCGGAAACCAAACGTAAAATAATTGGCCGTGTGTTTATCGAAGTGTTTGATGATGAAGCACATCAGATTCAGGATGTGAAATGGCTGGCACAAGGAACCATTTATCCGGATGTAATCGAATCGGTTTCAGTTAAAGGTCCTTCTGCAACAATCAAATCTCATCACAACGTAGGTGGATTGCCTGATTTTATGAAACTGAAGGTGGTTGAACCGTTAAAATCGTTATTTAAAGATGAGGTTCGCCG
This sequence comes from Pedobacter sp., assembly GCF_965279535.1. Classification (NCBI taxonomy): domain Bacteria; kingdom Pseudomonadati; phylum Bacteroidota; class Sphingobacteriia; order Sphingobacteriales; family Sphingobacteriaceae; genus Pedobacter; species Pedobacter sp. The sequence goes on along the minus strand of NZ_OZ257244.1, from coordinate 1,812,548 downwards.
CGTTGGAACAACGTTAGGTTTAGAAGCTTTCATTTTAGGCAGACACCCTTTCCCGGGGCCAGGTTTAGGTATCCGTATTATCGGAGAGGTTACGCCAGAGAAAGTAGCTATTTTACAAGATGCAGATCATATTTACATCAATAACCTTAAAGAGGCTGGTTTATATGATAAAATCTGGCAGGCAGGCGCCATATTTTTACCCGTAAGGTCAGTAGGCGTAATGGGTGATGAGCGTACTTATGAAAATGTAATCGCTTTACGTGCAGTAGAATCTCTTGATGGGATGACGGCTGACTGGTGTCATTTACCATATGAGGTATTGGCGAAAATATCTAACGAAATCATTAATAAAGTTAAGGGAATTAACAGAGTGGTGTACGATATCAGCTCTAAACCTCCTGCAACTATTGAGTGGGAATAATTTAAGTCCAGAGTCTTGAGTATTTAGTCGAGAGTCTATATAAATGATACGATTATGCTAGCAAGGTGGAATAAACTTTGCTAGCATATTTTGTTAATAAAGTAAGGTATGCGTTTAAAATATAAATATTGGTTTCTGGTTTTAGGATGTGTTTTCTTAGCGGCTTGTTCGCCAAAGATCAGAACGCCTAAGCCCGAATCAAAACCAACAGAAAAGGAAAAAGTTGCAGAGAAGAAACCTGTTAAAAGGTTTTCTCAAGCCAATATTTCTTTGCTGGTTCCTTTTAAACTCAACGAGGTTAATTTAAAAACTGCTACCAAAGCTGATATTGAAAAGTTTGCCATGCCCATCGATTTTTATCAGGGCTTTAAACTTGGAATTGATTCTGTTGCCGCTTCTGGGTTAAATTTTAAACTCAATGTTTTTGATACGCGAGATGATAATACCCATATCGCCAGTCTGTATAAAAACGATGGTTTTAAGCAAAGTAATCTGATCATTGGCCCTGTTTTTCCTGAAGGGCAAAAATTCATCGCCAACTACTCCAAAGACAATAACAACTTAGTAGTATCGCCTTTGGCGGCCTCACAACCAGCAGATTTTAACAATCCTAATTTGGTATCGATTGTAAATAACATCGATCTTCACGGGAAAAAAATTGCAGCCTACATAGCCAGAAATTTTAATCCGGCCAACACAATCGTAGTGTTAATCAATACGAAGAAAACGGAAGATGAACAGTTAGCATCACCGATCAAAACCTTTTTTGAAAATACCGCTAAGGGTAAATTTATTGTTCAGGAATACGCATCTTCTTACGCCTTTGAAACTAAGATGATTAAAGGTAAGCAGTATGCAGTGATTGTAACCTCAGCTGATCGTGCATTTGTATTGCCTACCATAGAAAAACTTTACAAGCTTAAAAATCTTGCTGCCGGAGGGTACAATATTCAGCTTTTTGGTCACCCCAATTGGGTAAAGCAGAATTATCCGGTTGAAAAGCTCGAGAATTTAAATACCATAATCAGCTCTTCCTATAAAATTGATTATAAGAATGCTGCGGTCGTTTCATTTATTAAGCGATACAGAAGTAAATACGGGTTTGAACCTGGCGATTATGCTTTTAAGGGCTTTGATATTGCCTACTATTTTGGCAGATTGCTGGCTACCTACGGAGAAGACTACAGAGATTATCTGACCAAAGAAAAATACAAAGGTTTACATAATAGCTTCTCTTTCATACACGATGAGAAGTTCGGTTATATCAATACCAGTTTAATGCTGTTGAGATATAAAAATTACGCGTTAAATATCGTAGAATAATCAGATTTTTCCCCAACTAACATGAGAGCAGAGCACCAGTTAAAAGCTTTTGAGCAAATTTTATCCAGTTATGATGGTAGCATGCCTTTGCACAGGTTTTTACCTTCATACTTTAAGCTTAACAAGCAAATGGGCTCTTCTGACAGAAGATGGGCAACTCGTCATATTTACAGCTTTTTTAGATTGGGGAAAGCGCTTTCAAACTTGAGCAATGAGCTTCGGCTAAGCGTTGCAGATTTTCTGTGCCATGAAACTCCCGGATTAATTGTAAATAAAAATTTTCCTGAGCTAGCTGAAAAGAGTGCTTCTAACCTAGATCAAAAGATAGAACTTATCCAGGGTAAATATCCAGATTTTAAACTGGAAGAAGTATTCCCCTTCCATTCCTATCTCTCTAAAGATATGGATCATACAGCCTTTTATGCATCTTTTTTTAAGCAACCAGATCTGTTTATCCGTGTTGTAGATACACAGATGAAAGGTGTTCTGGCTGATTTGATATCAGCAGGAATAACCGCAGAACAATTATCATCAACAACTATAGCCTTACCTAACGGAACTAAACTGGAAGGCGTTTTAAAAGAAGGTAGTTATCAGGTTCAGGATTTATCCTCACAACATACAGTAAGCTTTTTCGAACCACACAAATGGGAAAAATGGTGGGATTGCTGCGCTGCCTCAGGTGGTAAAACTTTGCTTTTGCATAGTCTGGAACCTAACCTAAGTTTATTGGTAACAGATTTAAGAGAGAGTGTACTGGCTAATCTTGATGAGCGTTTCCGCTTAGCAGGGATAAAGAAATATCAAAAGAAAGAACTCGATCTGTTGCAGAATAACGACCAGTCCTTGCATCATTATGAATTTGATGGTATTATTTTAGATGCACCTTGTACCGGTTCGGGTACCTGGGGAAGAACGCCTGAAATGCTTACTTTTTTCGATCCCCGAAAAATCGGCCAGTTTTCTGCCATACAAAAAGGCATTGCGCAAAATGTAATCAAATACCTTAAGCAGGATAAACCCCTGATTTACATTACCTGTTCTGCTTTTGCCGCAGAAAATGAAGAGGTTGTGCAGTTTATGCTCGATAATCTGCCTTTAAAATTGGAAAAAATGGAATTGATTAAAGGTTACGGGCAGAAAGCTGATACCATGTTTGTAGCCCGGTTAATCAAAACTTAGGCATGCTTAAACCATGATTTAAACTTTCGTTTAAGGTGTTTTATAGCTTCGATTAAAACAGCGATTCCTCCAATAATTGCAGTATATTCTTCAAATCTGTTCATCTTGTTGCTTTGTTAGTTAGATGTTGAAAGGGGCGAAATGTTACAGGAGATTCACACTTGTTTACTTTATATTATTATCAATCTGAGCTCGTTTATCCTTCGACAAACTCAGGATGACAAGAGTGGTCTGTCCTTCGATAAGCTTAGGATTACAAGAGCGGTTGGGGCAGGCTGTTGATGACCTTTTAATTCACTAAAAATGTTTTGATTTCCAATTGGTATTTCAACTACTCAAACATCTTGCGGTATAGGCAAACCAAAGCCCTTATATTTATTTATAAGTAATTGGGCAGAAGTAATTTTACAACCTAACATATCAATTTGATGCTCAAGTTTAATTTGTTGGTGTAACCCACAAGATTTTAACTTATCATGGCAAACTATCTCCAGCAAATCTAAATAAGGGATTTCTACTTTACCCGTAACCATTTTCTTTCTTAAGTTGCTAATTATGCGCCACAATTGATGGTTCTTTTCGTACCTGTCCTTCATTTGCAAAAGTTTTTCGCTTAGCAATTGATGTTTTACTTCTGCTTGCTTTAAATCGATAGTTAATTGCTTAATGATAGCCACTACAGTTTGTTGTTCCTGTAAATGGATTTTTTCTATAGCCAATAAATCAGATGGCTCATTAACCAACAATTCTATCGTACTAAGCATATACAATTGCTTAAAACTAAGCTGACGTTCACCACGTTCGTACATGGCAGCTAAGCTGGTTGTTGCGCCAATTAAATTGGCCATTTGGGATTGACTTAGGCCTAATGCTTCTCTAAGTTTTTTCATGCTGCGTTAAATTTATTTTCAATTTAAGCCATTAAGTGCAATATTTTATTGTGCAGCTTTTTACCGGCACATTAGCCGTGTACACAATTTTGTGCAGTAATTTTTTGTGCAGTAATTTTTCTACACAAATAAAATCTGCACAATTCTGCGGCTGTATGTTAGTAAGCCATATTTTAATTTTTTTGCAAGCAATTGTTTTTTTTAAAAAGAAGCTAAATGCCTGGACAGAAAGCTGATGAGTAAATTTCATTGTATAGATAATCATACAAAAATTAAACGTTTAAAAACGGCTAATGGCTTTTAATGTGGTTAATATTAAACCAATTAATAATGTTTCATTCAATCAAACACAAAATGGATTATTCAATTTTAGCGCTTACAACTGTTGCCGATTGCGACAATGTGCTGGCCATGGTAGAAAAAGAGAAGAAAGAACTGGTATTCAAAAAACTCTCACTAGAGCACTTGCAAGAAAATTATGCAAGTAACACCATCGAGGTATCTGCCGAACTGGAGATTTTAACTGCTGAACTTAACGCCGTAAACATGGTGGTTGCCGCCTTGCCTGAGGGCGAGGTTAAGGAAGACAGTATTAAAAAACAAAAAAAATTAGAATACAAACTCTTTTTGTTATCTAATCGCAAAGCAAACTATGGTGCTATTGCCCTCTTAGAAAAGGAATTTAACATTGCCCGCGTTATGCGCGAGCTTGAGGAGGCAGACGCATGTATTGCGGCAGTAGCCGCACAAAAATCTAAGTTGTAAAATCGCTCTGTTGTTTTAAATTCATTTCTGGTGTATAAAAAAGAAAGCTGCAGCATTTATGTTGTGGCTTTTTTGTTGGCGTACTTAATTCTGAGTAATTATGGTTTCCCGTAAGGTGGATTGGAGGATAGTTTTTATTTTAGGGGATAAGACAAGAATACTTGAATTCAGTAAGAAATATCATATCGAAAGGTGGTATGGTATTCTTGTAACAAAAGAATGTATTTTACTGTGATTATCAAGAATAATCATAATACATTTGACAATAAAATATCTAAGTTATAACCAGGACTTGAAACCTTTTCAAATTAATTTAAATATAGTAACGCTTGAATTTTTGGAAAGCTTGTTGATGCCTTAATCGTAAAATATTTTCAGATGCTAACTGACAATACTCCTAAATCAAATATACATCAAGATTCACCTCTCGTAATCATTGATGCTACTTACTACTCAGATGGCTTCCCAAAAGAAAATTGGGAAGAATTAATACCTAGATCAAATTATATATCGCAAATTGAGGATGATGGGGCTGAAAATATCAAACTATTATTTATCGAAGGAGAGGAAGATGCAGGCAAGTCTACATTGCTTGCACAGTTTGTGAAAAAAAATGTTGAAACCTCAATATCTGTCTTCTTTAATCCTTTAAATGATTTTGACTATAATCTTGACTATTATTGTACAAATGTTGTTCTTCAAATAAGCCACTTGCTTGGGGATGAAATTCCATACGAAAATACACTTTTAATAAGCACTGAACAATATCTTCAATCATTATATCAATTTAGGAAGTTTCTAAAAAAAAGAAAGAATCATATTAACTTGTTAGTTGATGGCCTCGAGAGCAAATTGATAGAAAATCCCAATTTTGTTAGAGAATTGTTCCAGATTATACCATTTGGAGAGGAGTTTTTTAGGATTATAATAAGTGGTAACCGTCAAAAATATTTAGATATTTATCCGAAGCTCATTAGACAAGAGTCTAAATCAATTATTTTATCCGGTTTTTCAGATGATCAAGCCATTAAATTTTTGGATCTTAAAAATGCTGAAAATAATATTATCGGAGATCTTTATAAAATAACTAAAGGATACCCCGGTAGATTAAAAACCTTAAAACGAATTCTAAAAAGCGAGGGATATTCATTAGATAGGATATCTAAACACACTACATATAGTACATGGCTCGAGCTAGATTGTGACTCTATTAATCTTCGAAATCCTGAAATCAATGCAATAATTTCTTTATTAACCTTATCACAGCAATCTTTTTCACCGCAGGATATAGCACAAATTACCTCGATAGAAATAAATATTGTAATGGATATTATAGCAAAAATTGGTATACTAGAAAAATCCGATAAGTACATAAAAATTGCATCAAATGCGCACAAAAAATATCTAAAAAATCTATTAAGAGGTAATAAAGGCAAGATAGAAGAATTATTAATTTCTTACTATGCACAAAATGAAACTCTTACATCATTAATTGAACTTCCAAGGTTGTATTGTGAAAGGAAAGAATGGCCAAAAGTTATTGAACTTTTAGATGACAAATATTTAAGCAAAATTTTAGAACGTACTGGATCTATTCAAATAGTTAACGACACACTTTTGCTTGGAGTAGAAGCAGCAGACAAGGCTAATCGTAGTTCTGATCTTTTACGATATTCCTTGCAAGGAAGTATAGTGAACGAGCTAGACAACTATTTATTTTGGGAGTCAGAAATTGAAGCGAGGATTTCAATAAAGGATTTTATAGGTGCTGTATCATTGGCTGAGAGTGCTGTTTTATTAGTAGATAGGCTCCGGCTTTTAGCTCTTATTGCACGAAGACAGAAAGAATTATTTGATAAAGTTGATGAGGTATTAGCTAATTTAATTCAGGAGCTATATTATCAAATTGATATTTCTTCCGTAGGTAATAAGATATATGACATAGTTACACATCTTATATATGCAATTCCAAATTTGGCAATTGAAATAATAGAAAAATCTTCAGGTAAGGTATCTGACAAAAATATTAATAGTTGGGTAATGGCAAAGTTGTCAATAGCAGCCATTGAATCTGGAGATAAAAGTGATAATGGTAATTATCGCAGGAAGATAGAGGCTATTGAAAGGCTTAACCCACCAGCATTTAGACAGGTAAGTCAAGCAATAGCATTTTTGGTAGGAAATTATGATTCAGAAAGAGTTTTATCTGAAGTAAATAAGATTTCTGATAGAGATGAAAAGTTAAAATTGTTGCGTTTATGGTTAAATAATTCTAAAGCATCGTCAGGGAATATTGATGAGGTTATAAGTAAGGCTCTTGATGAGATGATTGCTACAACGTCAGAAACCTCCATTACAATCGAGGTTCTAAATGAACTATCAAGTCGACTGCCTTATATTGAGAATGAGGTTGCTAGGATCAAATTATATAAAAGATTTAAAAGTGTTGAAAATGATCTATCAGATCTTGGTATGGTGAAAGATAAGTTTGTTTACCAACTTAATATGTTTCACACAGAGTTTTTAATTTTTAAAGACACTTCGATTCATTCCCTAAATAAAATTTTAAATGACATTGAAAGTGTACAGGACATACTCATTCAATTAGAATCATTTGCTGAAGCCTTTGATAAGCTTACTCTGATGAATGAATGGGGATTAAAACCTAAAGTAAATTTTATTTACTCTAGGATAATTACACTATCTGAGAAACTGTTTGAAACAACTGCTTCCCAGTATAAGGTAAGTGAGGAATTCTTAAAAACCATTGCAAAAAGAAATCCTAAGTTGTCCCTATTGATCATAAGCAAAATAAATAATCTTGCCTACAGGGAGGAAGGGAGAGCATTAGCACTAGATTCCTATCTAGAAAATGAATTTGATCAAATTTCAACAGATATTCTTCATGACTTTGATTTAGCTTTTGAGACCAGGGCCTCTCAACAAAAGTTCTATTTAGATGTAGTGGAACGATATTCTGAGGCGGATTTTTTATCTTATAGTGATATATTAAAGTTACTTCACTATTATGAAAAAATATCAAAGCTTACAGACGTAAAACAACGCATTTTGGGTTTTACGTTTTTCTATAAAATTGTAATCAAAGATCAAGAATGGAAGGCTAAAAAAGCTGTAAAAATTGAAACGCAAATATATAACAATTGGAAAGGCATTGAAGCGGATTGGGATAAGATCGATGAAGGATTTAGACTATGTTATGAATTGGCAAAAGATAATACCCAGCTTGCAAAGAAAATTTTTGATGAAAGTGAACAACTTAAGAAAGATAGCTGGCTAGATTCAAGACTTGTTGCTTATACCTATTTGAATTCGATTAAAGTAGTAATAAGGGCTTTTAATGGATTAATGTGTTCGCAATCTGACACCCACGATGATTACAGAATTATACATGATTTAATCGCCAGAGTGCCTTCACAAATTGAAGCATTAAGATTATGGGCGGAAATTGGATTTTTTGCAAATAGGGCAGATCGCGAAGATATTTTAAAGCGAGTTGTTAATGACCATATAATAATAATAACGCACGAACTAGTAAATTCAAATATTAATATTGAAAATGTTACGAGTGTTTTAACATTAATACATCTTTCTAATCCAAGTTTAGCTTATAAGTACATTAACAAACTAGATAGAGAAACAAAAGAAATGGTATTAGACTCTATCTGTTATTTTTATATCACTAAGAGAAATCCATTTGACTTTTATGAATCTAATGTTTCAAAATATACTTGCACTTTTAGTGAATTGTCGAAAGCGATCGAAGTTTTATCAAAAATAGAAACTGATAACGTAATTTATTTTTTAATAGGTCATATTTCCAAAGCTATTTATGCTGATAGGGATTTGTCAAAACCCCAGATATCCACACTGTTAACTGACCTTCAGGCAATTGTGAATGTCAAATTCCCGGATTTGAAAAATATAAAACATGAAGGGTATAAGGTTGTTTCCGAGTTAGCAATTAGCAGAATAGATAGATATAGCTCTAAGACACCTTTATTTTGGGAAAATTTTTTAAAACGAGCTAATGATGTCCCTAATTTATCTGATACGATATATATCCAATCAGTTTTACTAGATGAAATTCCATTTGAAAAAATACCAAGTAGTAATTTGAAAAAACAACTTTTTGAGCAGATAACTTTTAGGCTTAAAGAACTACCAGCTCATTACGAATTTGTTCAAAGAGTTACTGATATTTCAGAAACAATGTATCAATGTGATAAGACAACATGGAAGAAATTCGTTGAGGAAGCATTTGATTTATCAAAAAATCTAATTGCTGGATCTGATGTATATAAATCTCAAAAAAACATTATTGATTCCATGTACAGAATTGATCCAACTTTTGCTAAGCATTTGATTAAAAGAATTGATCAAGATAATCATTCTAACAAAATTAATAACTTGTTGAATAAACACTATGAAACATTAGAAGTAGCCAACAAAATAAAAAATAGCAAGACTCTGATTCAAAAGGAAAAAGAGAATGCGCATTCAGTTGTCAATGGAGTTTTCATTGCTCTGAAAGCCTTAAACACAGAAAAAATAAGTCCTAAAAAAATCACAGAAATTTCTAACTACTTAAATTTAGGAAATAAGCTCCCACTTCATGAGGCGTTCCCTATTTATATGTATTACCTCAATAACTGCTCAAAAATATATAGATCTTCGACAGAGAAATCTATCCTAAATATACATAGGGAAAATTTTAGGGAAGCGGTTAACGCAACAAATTTGATTCAAATTTTATCTCAACGAAAAAAAGGATCCGAGAAATCTTTTAGACAATTTTTCATTGACGAAGAATTTTCGAGTAATAAACCCATAAAGCCAAAATCTAGAGAACAAACCTTTAATTTTATAAAAAATTGGATTTTAGAAAATGTAGAAGAATTTATAATTATTGCTGATCCTTTTTTTGAAAAACAGGATCTTGAATTATTAAAAATTATTAATGAAATAGATGTAAGTGTAGATGTTGATATTCTTGGCTCAAAGGATTATTTTATATCAGATGTAGAAGATGAGTACAGGAATTACTGGAAATCAATCTGTGATGAAGAGCCGCCCTTTGTAAATGTTACATTTTGTAGAACTCAAAGTAGTTCTGAACCCCCATTTCATGATCGCTGGATAATTACAAAAAACAGTGGGCTTCGGATAGGTACAAGTGTTAATTCTGTGGGATACAAGAAAGACAGTGAAATCTCTGTGATGAAGCCGAATGAAGCTTTAAGAATTAGAGAGGATACTCTAAACGAATATATCACTAGAAGGAAAAAAGAATTTAATAATGAGAGACTGTACTATAAAAGTTTTTCTCTTTAATTCTTGTGTGTAGAGTTCCGAAAGAGCTCTAAGCTTAATTAGGTTTAAGTGTTTCAATAGATCGCTTAAACCACCCCTTTAGCGAACCCAGGTTGTAACAGAAGTAATGCACAAATTTTCATCTGTTGACCTCAATCACGAATAAATTTAGGAATTTGAAGAAAGGTTCGTACATTAGTAATGCGAACCGAGTTGGAGCAATTCAATTCAAAAATTTCTTAACAAAATAACGCCCGGGCATACGGGTGCAAGTCCTGTAACTTTTCAGCTTCGCGCTGACTCGGTTCGCAGTGACTCGGGCGTTTATATTAAAATTTTTCTAGTTATGCGAACCGAGAAAAACCAAACCACACCATTCCCTTCACCAGTTGAAGCTGTGAATGAATTCTACCAACTCATTGGCGCTTATTTCGAGTGCAACAGTTTAACGGGTATTAACACCACATTGCTCGATCTTATTGGCGCGGCCACCACCAGAAATTTATCGGCAGAGGAGCATAAGCCCCTGGCCATTGCAGCAATGCTTTATGATGTACGCAACACCATTAACCTCATTACAAAAACCAGGGGCTTATTAAACAAACGATCTTTTCATCGCTATGCGAAAAACCTGGCCTTTAAGTTACTGGCGGTTACGCAATTTGAGGTAGATTACCTGGCCGATTTGTTATACGCTGCATTAGACCGTTACATTGCCCCCAATGAAAGCGCTTGCATTGCGAGTTTAGCGTTTTCTTTCGAGATAACTGCGGCCTTTAAAATGATTTACGATTGGCTAGCCGCTTGCAACAATTGGTACAATGCTTTAAGCATTAAGCCGAATGGCGGTTAGCGCTGCTATTTTTTTATAACCATATAAGGCACGTAAGTATTGTTCGTTCGGTCTTATTTTTCTTAAGTGCTTTATATGGTTTAACTACACAACTTTTCCTAAGCCCATTATTTGGATTATTGATGCCGAACAGCTAGATTTATTATACTTTAGCATCAGCTTTAAGTTTGTTGTCCCCATTGTTTTGTATTCATCCCGGGTTTCGTGGGAAGCGCTTTGCCTTTTAAGTATTTATTAAACATTAAAACAACTGATTGTCAGTGCTGTTTGCTATATGCAGGAGTTGAAGCTAAAGATCAGAACGTTTAAAACGGTTTGATCTTTAATAAACAGCGCAGCCATCCTACGTTATTAATCGTACTGTTAATACTTAAATCGATATGCAGAAAAACGGCAGATTTATATTAATGGATATCCATGAATTTGAGGTTTATATCCAGGCGCTCAAGGTAGGGTTTTCGAGAAAAATAACCCATATACAGGAGCATCATACCTTCATTCCATCATACAGTGATTTTACAGGCGATAATTATTTTCAGCGCCAGCAGGCAATGGAAGCGTACCATATCAGTATCGGTTTCGGCCAGATAGCCCAGCATTTTACCATTTTCCCTGATGGGATGATTGTTACCGGGCGGCCACTTTCTGTTACGCCAGCATGCATAAAAGGCCATAACACCGGTGGCATATGTATAGAGAACCTGGGCAATTTCGATTTAAAGCAGGATGTGATGAATGAAGCGCAGCAGCACAGTGTAATTAATGCCACAGCGTTGTTGTGTAATAAGTTTGGTTTGCCTGTTAACACCACTTCAATTGTTTATCATCACTGGTTTCGCCAAAGCGATGGTTTACGCGATAATGCGGCAGATGAGTTAGTGCTCGATGGACATAAAACCTGCCCCGGAACTAATTTTTTTGGTGGCAACAGGGTGGCAGATGCAGAAAAGAATTTTATTCCGAAAGTTGCAAAGGCGGCCCGGGACTACCAGGCATCGGCTGGGAAAAACAAAGGAACGGTAACGGCATCGGTTTTAAATGTAAGATCGGGCCCTGGCGTAAGTTTCAAAATACTGCGGCAAATTATTAAGGGAGCCCCAGTAACCATTTATGCGCGTAAAAACAATTGGTTACGCATCAGTAAAACCGAATGGGTATCGGGTAGTTTTGTTAGTTAGATGTTAAAAGGGGCGAAATGTTAGACCGCCCTTGTCATCCTGAGTTTATCGAAGGATAGACAGACTCAGATTATATGATAAGTTTGTAGAAATGATGTTTCTGCCTAATAACAGTTATTGCGTTAAAGGCCTGTATTATTTCTGAAAAGCTTTATCGCAATGGCGAGTAGAATTACACCAAAGGCCTTTCTCAACACATTCAATCCAGACTTTCCAAAAAGCTTTTCTAACCTGTTGGTGTTTTTTAATACGAAATAAACAAAAAGCATATTGAGTAAAATCCCGATCAGGATATTTTGCGTGGCATATTCAGTTTTTAAAGATAGCAGGGTAGTCATGGTTCCTGCACCGGCAATGATAGGGAAGGCAAGGGGGACGATAGAGACCGTTTCGGGGGCTTCTTCTTTAAAAATGGTTAATCCCAAAACCATTTCCATTGCAATGAAAAAAATTACAAAAGAACCTGCAATGGCAAATGATTCAACATCCAAACCAATTACCTTTAACAACGATTCTCCTACCAGAAGGAACAAAACCATCAGTACGGTAGCTACAATTGCGGCTTTTTCTGATTCAATGTGGCCTGCTTTTCTGCGTAATTCTATAACAACCGGAATAGAACCTAAAATATCTATGATTGCAAACAGTACCATTGTGGTAGAAAGAATCTGGCTTAAGTTGAATTTCAGAAAATCGAATTCCATGGCAATAGGGTTTTAGGCAAAGGTAATTCAATTTGTATAATTCAAATCATTCGACGCAGATTTTATCTGTTCACTTAAAAGTAGAACTGTGTTCTTAACGTGAAAACATTATCTTTTCGATCTGTTTCGTAACCAGATATCCGGGTTGATTCATTTTTGATAACATCATAATAAATAACCGCTTTAAAATGGGGGTTAAAGTGGTGCAGGAATCCAAAACCAAAGGTGTTAAAACGGACGTCGGCAGCTGATAAGCCATTAACTGCAGCAATATCATTTCCTTTTACCTTGGCATTTGGATCATACCAGTCATACTTTAATATTAATTGATTATCGGTGCTGTTTAGCGTTTGAACAAATGTAAAATAAGCACCATTGAATGTTCTGGTATAATAAGGTAAGGCAACACTTTTACTGTCAACAGGATAAGAACCAGGAGTGGTTGAAGTTGTAGCTGTACCCGTTTGTAAACCCGAAACTACTTCAGCCCTAAGCTCCGATTTCCAGCTTTTTTTATTGGTTGCCAATTGTACATCGGCTCCATAATATCTTCTGGGAGCCACCTGGTTGATGGTATTGGCCGAAGAATCCTTTACCATTTTCCACGTTTCATTACTTTGCTGCATGCGATAACTCACCGGAAGACGGTGGTTTAAACCTCCTTGTAAGGTGCTGATTCCGCCGGCTATCGTGAAAGGCGTGTTTTTAATCGGAATGGATTTGTGGCTAAGCCTGAATATGAAATCCTTGCTATTGTCAAACTCAGCAGGTCCTGCCAGGCCCTGTCCGTTGTAGATACCCATATCAAGGGAAACATTTTTTAATTTTGCGCCTTTCCAGCGTGGGTTTAATGTAAAGGTTACCCCTAAATCGCGTTCTGTTTTCATCAAAATCTGAGACATTCTTCCCCTTTCAGGCGCTTCGCGAACAGAAGATGACAGTTGTAACTCATTCCCGAAAGGACGGCCTGATAAACCTAAAGTTACCGATAAGATTTTCCACTTATTTTCATAATAACGTCCCCAGAAATCGCGGATGGCTACGCCTTGCTCAGTACCATCAAACTGAAGTACGAAGTAGGTTGAAGGACTTCCATCTTCGTTTAACATCATATAATCTGCTCTTAAACGACCGCGTCTTAACCTGAATCTGTTGCTGGTATATTCTCCAAAGTTACCACCCTGATATTCTGCCAGCGTACCCTTAGATTCTGCAAACTGAAATTGAGGTTGCAGGTAACCGCTAAACGACAGTGAACCGTATTTCTTAGAAATAATAAGCAGGTGATTTACAGTAGTTGAATCCATTACATCATTAATGGTTCGTTGGGCAATTGCCTGATAAGAAGCTGATAATATAAAGAACGAAAGAATTAGGGATTTATACTTGGGCAACAACTTAAAGTTCATTTCAGATTTTTTTGCAAAGGTAATCTATTAACAATTATTTAATACAAAAAAAGCCCACGATTTAATTCGTGGGCTTTGATAATATTTTTAAGTTGACTATAATTCCGGTCTTGGCGGATCAACAGGAGTAACTACTTTTCCTTTATTTCTAAGTACTGAGTTTCCTTTTCCGTAGAAGAAATAAATAGCAATACCTAATCCCATCCAGATGGCCAACCTGATCCAGGCTTCAAAAGGTAACGAATACATTAAATATACACATACTACGATACCCATAATTGGAACAAAAGGAACCAAAGGCGTTTTGAACGGACGAGGCCTGTCTGGATCAGTTTTGCGTAATAACATTACACCAATACATACCAGCGAGAAGGCAAATAATGTACCGATAGATACCATGTGGCCTAAATCAGTTACAGGAACAAAACCAGCGAAAATACTCACAAACACCATGAAGAATAAATTGGTTTTGAAAGGAGTTCTGAATTTAGTGTGGATGCTGCTGAAGAACTTTGGTAACAATCCATCTTTAGACATGGTGTAGAAAACCCTTGATTGTCCCATTAACATCACCAGAATTACCGAAGTGTAACCAGCAAGGATTGCGATAATTAATCCCATTTGCAAGAAGTTGTATCCGGTAACTTTAAATGCTGTAGCTGCAGGGGAAGCATCACCTTTAAATACATTAAAAGGAACTAAACCTGTCATTACGTGTGCAAATAGTACATATAATATGGTACAGATAACCAATGAGCCTAAAATTCCGATTGGCATACCTTTTTGCGGATCTTTAGCTTCCTGTGCTGCAGTAGATACTGCATCGAAACCAATAAAAGCAAAGAATACCAATGCTGCACCTGCAGCAATACCTGAAATACCAAATTCACCATAAACGCCCGTATTTTGTGGAATATAAGGTGTATGGTTTGCAGGATTAATAAATTTCCATCCAAGTGAAATAAATAATATTACCACAGCAACCTTAACGATAACCAGAATGTTGTTTAAGCTTGCTGATTCTTTTGTACCGCGGATCAGCATCAGTGATAATAGGGAAACGATCACAATTGCCGGAAGGTTAAC
Organism: Pedobacter sp.; assembly: GCF_965279535.1. NCBI lineage: Bacteria > Pseudomonadati > Bacteroidota > Sphingobacteriia > Sphingobacteriales > Sphingobacteriaceae > Pedobacter > Pedobacter sp. Next base: position 1,797,406 of record NZ_OZ257244.1, on the reverse strand, counting down.
ACCACCGCCATCAACTTCTGCAAAAGATTTGGTTAAATAGAGTGGCATTTCCACGCCAAACTCGTGTAATAGTTTATTAAAATACCCAGACCAGGAAACCCCTACTGTAGCAGCACCTAATGCGTATTCGAGTACCAAGTCCCATCCAATGATCCAGGCCATAAATTCGCCCATAGTTGCATAAGAATACGTGTATGCACTTCCCGCAACCGGAATCATTGAAGCAAACTCTGCATAACATAATCCTGCAAAAGCACATCCTACTGCGGCCAGTACGAAAGATAATGTTACTGCGGGGCCGGCATGATCTGCGGCAGCTATACCTGTTAAAGAGAATAACCCTGCGCCAATAATAGCTCCAATACCCAGAGCAACAAGGCTCGTACTGCTTAACGTGCGTTTTAGCGTGCCCTCACCACTTTCAGCAGATTCTGCTATAAGCACATCAATAGGCTTTTTTAGATTCATAAGTTGTTTAGTCTTTTATGTTTGTCGATTTTTTTATGATAATAAGCCGTAAACCTAAATAAAAATTACGAAAATGTAAAAGGGATTTTGTTAAAACCCCTTTTTTACGTTTTTATATCTTAGTTTTTACAACTAGTGTGTTAAAGTATCGGTCGTATTGGTTAAAGTATCAATAATTGTGTTGCCCTGACTATCGGTTTTCTGCTGAATTCTGATTTCTTTGCGAACTTCTTGCTTATGTTCGGAAGTAACAGCCTTCACAGCGATATAAGGAGCAATAACTAAGGATACAATCGACATTAATTTGATTAAAATGTTCATGGAAGGTCCGGAAGTATCCTTAAAAGGATCTCCCACGGTATCTCCGGTAACGGATGCTTTGTGCGGTTCAGATTTTTTGTAAAAAGTTTCACCGTTAATTACACAGCCTTGTTCAAATGATTTTTTGGCATTATCCCAGGCTCCACCTGCATTGCTCTGAAAGATTCCCATTAATACTCCCGTTACGGTAACACCGGCAAGCAGCCCGCCTAAAACTTCTGGGCCAAAAGTGAAACCGATAATAATAGGGGTAATTAAAGCAATTGCTCCCGGCATCATCATTTCCCTGATGGATGCTTTTGTAGATATGGCTACGCATTTCTCGTATTCCGGTTTTGCTTTATACTCCATGATACCAGGTATTTCACGGAACTGCCTGCGTACTTCCTGTACCATATCCATAGCGGCTTTACCAACTGCTTGTATACAAAGTGCCGAAAAGATAAAAGGAATCATGCCGCCAATGAATAAACCTGCCAGTACAGGCGCTTTATAAATATCGATAGCGCTAATACCTGCAATACCAACGAAGGCGGCAAATAAGGCTAATGAAGTTAAAGCTGCGGATGCAATGGCAAACCCTTTTCCTGTGGCTGCAGTGGTATTTCCAACAGCATCTAAATTATCTGTACGCTCCCGAACTTCAGGTGGCAACTGGCTCATTTCTGCAATACCGCCAGCATTATCTGCAATAGGTCCAAAGGCATCAATAGCCAGTTGCATCGCTGTAGTAGCCATCATTCCCGCGGCAGCAATGGCAACGCCGTATAAACCTGCAAAGTGATATGATGACATAATTCCACCTGCTAACACCAAAATAGGGATCACCGTTGATTTCATACCGACAGAAAGTCCGGCAATGATATTAGTTGCATGGCCGGTTGATGATTGTTGAATAATGGAATTAACAGGTCCTTTGCCCATTGCAGTGAAATATTCGGTTACAATACTCATAATCGTACCTACAACCAGGCCGACCATAATTGCATAAAACACATTAATGCTCGAAAACTCATATCCTCTTAAACTTAAAGTTTCAGGGAGCATCCATTTTACCACAAAGAAAGAAACTACAGCAGTAATAATGATAGATGACCAGTTTCCCAGGTTCAATGCATTTTGAACATTAGATTTCTCATCTTTTATCGTTACAAACCAGGTTCCAATAATGGAAAAGATAATACCCAAGCCACAAATAACCATGGGTAGTAATATTGGCGACATTCCGCCGAACTTATCGGTTACCGAAATCTCTTGCCCCAATACCATGGTTGCCAATATGGTTGCTACGTATGAGCCAAACAAATCCGCACCCATACCCGCCACATCTCCTACGTTATCACCAACGTTATCTGCAATAGTCGCAGGGTTTCGTACATCATCTTCAGGTATTCCAGCCTCTACTTTACCAACTAAATCTGCACCAACATCTGCCGCTTTGGTATAAATACCACCGCCAACCCTGGCAAATAGTGCAATTGATTCTGCACCTAAAGAAAAACCAGTTAATACTTCGATAGCTGTGCGCATTTCTGTGCTATTGGCGTTGGTAACATGGAATAACTGTAAGAAAACAATAAATAACCCTCCTAAACCTAAAACGGCAAGTCCGGCAACACCAAGCCCCATTACGGTACCGCCAGTGAAAGAAACTTTCAGGGCTTGTTTCAAACTGGTTCTTGCGGCCTGTGTGGTACGTACATTCGCCTTGGTGGCTACTTTCATACCAATGTATCCTGCAGTAGCAGAAAACACCGCACCTATAATAAATGAAATGGAAATAATCCAGCTGGAATGCATGGCTACACCATTAATTTCAGTAATTGTACCAGAATAGGCAAGCAGTGCAGCTGTAAAAACAACAAATACACTTAATACCCTCCATTCTGCTTTTAAAAAGGCCATTGCCCCATCAGCAATGTAGCCAGCCAGTTCCTGCATGTTCTTGTCGCCAGCATCCTGCTTACTTACCCAGGCGCTCTTGATCATCATCACGATAATTCCGATCAGGCCTAAGGCCGGAATCACATAAAGTAAATTGTTTTGTAAAAAATCCATAGTTAATATTTGGTTATTGATTTGTTAGGGTTGTTCATATCCATTAATCATTAAAAGTACAGTACAACATCAGCGTGCTCAGTTGTTCGGGGTATTGTATTTATATCTGGTTATTATTTAGCAAGATAATAAAATATTCTTCTTCAGCTTAAAATTTTAACAACAGCCAAAAATATTTTTTGTTCGATTAAAATAATACATGACAATACCTGCAGGTATTGATTTTTTAAATAAATTAGCCACAAACTAAACTTTAAAACCAAGCAAAAACTAAAAAATGGAAAAACTTCAGGAAAAAGGACCTCTTAAAAAAAAGCTAGGCCTTTTTGATGCCGCAATGCTGGTCATGGGATCAATGATTGGGAGCGGGATTTTTATCGTGAGTGCCGATATTATGCGGAACCTGGGTTCTGGCTATTGGTTAATCGTTGTTTGGATAATTACAGGTGTGATGACTGTTGCTGCAGCAATTTCATACGGAGAGCTATCTTCTATGTTTCCGAAAGCAGGTGGGCAGTACACTTATTTGAAAGAAATTTTTGGTAAAATGATGGGCTTTCTGTATGGTTGGGGGCTTTTTACAGTCATTCAAACCGGTACCATTGCTGCTGTTGCAGTGGCTTTCGGTAAATTTACAGCCTATTTAATACCAGCCCTGAATGATGCCGCTCCAATATTTCAAAATGGAAGTTATAAAATTACCTGGATACAGATTTTGGCTATAGGGGTTATTTTATTGCTAACTTTTATCAATACCAAAGGTGTTGAAGGAGGTAAGTGGCTGCAGAATATTTTTACAGGATCTAAAATAGTTGCTTTAATAGGTTTAATAATTTTAGGCTTTATTTTAGTGAAAGGGACTTTTTGGGCAGAGAATATGAGTTTTGGATGGGATGCGTTCAATAATTTAAAAACGGATGCTTCCGGGAATTTCACAAAGGCTGGCTGGCAATCCATTTCAGGGATGACCATTATGGGTGGTATTGCGGCTGCGATGGTAGGTTCTGTATTTTCTAGTGTAGCCTGGGAAAATGTAACCTTTGTTTCGGGAGAAATCGAAAACCCTAAAAAGAACGTGGTGCGTGCCATGGTGTTAGGTACTTCTGCTGTGATGGTGCTCTATTTATTGGTTAATTTTATATACCTCAATACCTTAAATAGAGATGGTATTGCTTTTGCACTTAATGATCGGGTAGCAGTTGCTGCCTCTGAGCTGATTTTTGGCAGCGGAATCGGTACAATCATAATGGCTGTACTGGTGATGATCTCTACCTTTGGTTGCGTAAACGGAATCGTACTTGCAGGTGCAAGGGTTTTTCAGACCATGGCAAAGGATGGAATGTTTTTTAAAGCCGCCCTGGATAATAACAAAAATGGAGTTCCGGCGAAGTCACTCTGGATGCAGGGGATTTGGGCTTCTGTACTCTGTTTAAGTGGACAATACGGTAATCTTCTGGATATGATTTCTTTTGTGATCGTATTATTTTACATGATTACTGTTTTTGGTGTTATTTATTTAAGATTTACCAAACCTGGTTTGGAGAGACCATATAAAACCTGGCTTTACCCTGTTACACCTATTGTATACTTATTAATTGGTGCTGCCTTTTGTATTTTATTGCTTATTTATAAACAACAATATACCTGGCCAGGACTTATCATTGTATTGATAGGCGTTCCGGTTTACTTTTTTATCAATAAAAAGACTACTTAATAACTTAATATGGATTAAGACAACCCATTATTAAATTAAAGGGCCATATCATAAATTGATTTTATGACATGGCCCTTTTTTTTGATTTGTATTTTACGTCATTGCTAATTGGTTATTTCTGTTTGATGTTCCCAAATGAGTATCTTGAGCAGCATGAAATTGAATATGACTTAACCAGGTGCATTTTAAAAGGTTGATCCTCCCAAAAAAGAGGTATAAAATTTGAACTATTTAGATCAATGAATACACCTGTTGTTCATTTTTTCCGTTTTAGCCAAACCCGTAGATTTTGGTTTCGGCACAGGAATATCATCAGGTTTATAATAATTGTCTAGTCTTATCGGGAAGTCTTTAGCCAAGTTCATTTCATTCTGTTTACAGTTGCTGACCGAAAGTATCTTCTTCACTCTTTTCTTAAAATGTTAATAATTTCTAAAATTGTTTTATTACCGGCAACTTTATTTTTTAATGAATAAATTATAATTTGGGATAACTAACCAGAACAAATATGATCGAAAAAATAAATGTTATCGTAGGCGCTTTAGCCATTCTTACGAGCTTCGGGATTTTTGAAGAATGTAGCAAACATAAAGTATAATGGTTACTCGTAATATTGAATTTCAAGAAAAACAATCAGAAAGGGCAGAAAAAGTAACTTTTCTGGCAAAATTAGTTGGCTACCTGCTTTATGCAATAACTACTTTCGGAATAACAGCGATTACAATCACTGTAGTTTCGACTAACGAAATAGATCTTGTTTTAAAAGTTTTATCAACAGTACTAGCATTATTTCTGCTATTTTTTCTAATAAGAACTTTCTTTAAACAAAATAACGAAGATAAAATCAATAAAATCACAAGGGTGATTGTTGATCAACAGGGTTTCCATCATGTCGAAGATCTCAAAAAAGTTAAATCAATTACTTTTGATTCCTTACGGCAAAATCTTAACAAAATGTATGATGTTGATCTATCGGATGGCGATGATGTACGTATAGAATTACTTGTTTACACTCAGGATTACCCTACAAATAAAATAGTATGTAAAGCCATTACTTTTGAAACACCCTTTTCCATTAGAAATGGTAAAGAATTAAAAAAACATTTCATCCGGGGTGTCTTGCTGTTCCGCCCCGATTTGAGGATTTCTCCAAGGGTTATCGATTTTTTTAATGTGGATGTTGAATGATTTGAAAGGGATTATTATTACTTGTTGGTAATTAATATAAAGACACACGCGGCAGGTCTGCGGCAGCGAGGGGATTTAGTGAATTCATATGGCGAGAAAAATCTTCATTGCGAAGAGGAACGACGAAGCAATCTTGCAACGATTTTACTAGCGCGATTTTAAGATTCCCACCTGCGCGGGAATGACGGGAGTACTAATCAAAATCTGTCATCCTGAAGGATCTTTGAGTATAAAACCATAATTACTGCCATTTAGATGCCTCTATTTTAATTCGTTTTAAAAGTTTCATCTTTCAGACTCCGGACTTCTAACTTCAGACTCCAAAACTATTTCCTTATCTTTGCAACACATGGGAACACAGGTAGATTTAGGTTTTAAAGGATATAAAAATTACGGTACGCATTTGCGTGAGAAATATAATGGCCAGCGTGTATTTAAGGTAATTGTGGATGGGGGCTTTACTTGTCCGAACAGGGATGGTAGCAAGGGTTATGGTGGATGTACGTATTGTAATGTAGACTCGTTTACGCCAGAGCCTTCAAGAAAGAACCCGGCAATTAAGGATCAGCTTGCTGAAGGCATGGCACGGGCAAAGAATTCTTATAAAGCAGATAAATTCATTGTTTATTTCCAGCCCAATACCAATACTTATGCTCCGGTACATTATTTAAAGATGATGTATGATGAAGCACTATCAATTAATACAGAAGATATTGTAGGGTTTGCTGTGGGTACCCGTCCGGATTGTATTGATGCCGAGAAGGTAGCTTTACTGGAAAGTTATACCGATCGTTTCGACGTGGATCTGGAAATGGGTATGGAATCTATTTATGATGAAACCCTTAATCAGATTAACAGGGGCTGTAGCCATGGTGAATTTGTAGAGGCCGTTAAGTTGTTAGAAAACACAAAGCTGGATCTTTGCGTGCATACCATCTTTGGCTTCCCATGGGAAACCCGCGAGCAGATGCGCGGTTATATTCATGAGATCAATCGTTTCCCGCAGATTAAGTTCGTTAAATTTCACCACCTCCACATTGTAGAAGGATCGATAATGGGGGTGAAGTATAAAAAAGAACCTTTTAAATTATTTACACTGGAAGAGTATACGGATTTACTTTGTGAGCTCATCCCATTGTTAAGACCTGATATCGTAATTCAGCGACTTTTCGGAATTTCAGATTGGGATTTGTTAATTGCACCTAATTGGGGGCTTAATAAATCTTCAATTCAAACCTATATTGATAAAGAAATTGAAAAAAGAGGTGTGGTTCAAGGATCTCAATATTTTTAGTTAAAAACTTAAATTTTAATATAATTTTTATAAAAACCCATGAAATTTCATGGGTTTTTTGTTTTTAAAGGTGTTTTTGGTGGTAATTTTTTATAAAAATTGGTCGAAATCATATAATGTATTGAAAATGGCTATTTTAATTTTTATCAAAAAATGGTATTATTTGTTAGTGATTTTTTGTTTTATTTCAATTTTAGGATAATATTTTAATTGTTTTTACAAAAATTACGGTTTTATATTAAAAATATTAGAAAATATGGTGTAAAAACTGTGATATCTCGTACTTTTATAAAAATTAAAAGCGAATAACTTAAATATTTATCAATACAAACAAATTAAACTAAAAATTATGAGTAATTTCTCCTTTAAACAGTACGCGCCATTTATAGTCTTGATGGTAGTCGCGGTTTTATCGCTCTTTGTTCCTCTTTTACCGAACTTTGATGAAGGTAAATACAGTGCAGCTGATATTGCATTTGTATTGGTAGCTTCAGCATTAGTTTTCTTAATGACTCCAGGCTTAGCATTTTTCTATGGTGGTATGGTTCATCGCAAAAATGTACTCTCAACCATGATTAAAAGTGTGGTTGCTGCAGGTGTTATTACTGTGCTTTGGACAGTTGTAGGATTTAGTCTTGCATTTGGTGATACCATCGGTGGTTTTATCGGAAGTCCTAAAACCTATTTGTTCTTTCAAGGGGTAAACTCGGGGCCAGCATGGGGAACTATTCCATTGTCATTATTTGCTGTTTTCCAATTAATGTTCGCCATCATTACACCAGGATTAGTAGTAGGTGCGGTTGCTGAGCGTATCAGATTTACCTCTTACATCTTATTTATCGTGTTATTTGCCATTTTCGTGTACTCTCCACTGGCACACTGGACCTGGTCTCCAAACGGATTTTTATTAAAAATGGGAGTTTTAGATTTTGCCGGAGGAACGGTAGTACACATTTCTGCAGGTATGGCAGCTTTAGCCGGAGCATTGGTTTTAAAGCGTAGAAAATCTCACATGGAGCATAAAGAAGTTCCACCTGCAAATATCCCTTACGTATTAATTGGTACAGGTTTATTATGGTTCGGTTGGTTCGGTTTCAATGCAGGTTCTGCTTTAAGTGCAAACGCATTAGCGGTTTCAGCTTTCATCACTACCAATACTGCTGCGGGTGCTGCTGGTTTATCATGGATGTTCTTTGATGTGGCAAGAGGTAAAAAACCTTCAGTTTTAGGATTCTGTATTGGTGCGGTAGTTGGTTTAGTTGCCATTACCCCTGGAGCAGGTTTTGTTGGTATACCTTCTAGTATTTTCATCGGCGCAATTGCTGCGGTTGTTTCTAACTTGGTTGTTTCATGGAAACAAAAAACAAGCTTAGATGATACTTTAGATGTTTTCCCTTGCCATGGTGTTGGTGGTATCGTAGGTATGATCTTAACAGGTGTATTTGCTACTAAAACAGTCAATTCATTAGGTGCAGATGGTTTGTTCTACGGCGGAACTGAATTCTTCTTTACTCAATTGAAAGGCGCAGTAATCGTAATCGCATTCAGTTTTATAGTATCATTCGTGATCTTCAAGTTTATCAACTTAATTCAACCAATCCGTGTGTCTGAAGAAGAAGAAGAAATGGGTCTTGATGAGTCGCAACACAATGAGAAATATTCTCAAGGAACTTTATTGGTTGAAGAGAAAGTGACTTATATTGAAAAACACAGTCCACTACAGGAATCTTTAAGCTAACCATTTAAAGACAATCAACTTATATATCTAAACCCCAATTCAGCTCAAACATGAAGAAACTTTTATCCGCTATATTAACTATAGCCAGCTCAACCTATGCCTTAGCTCAAGAGGCGCCAACATCTCCACTGGAATTTTCAGGATCGGTAGATACTTACTTTAAATACGATTTTGCGAAACAACCAAACATTACCACCTCCTTTGCCAGTGATCACAATTCAGTATCATTGGGAATGATTGACCTTGTATTAAAGAAAAAAACAGGCAAAGCTTCATTCGTAGGTGAAATTTCTTTTGGTCCCAGAGGGCAAACGCAATCAATTCCTGATGAAGCGGCAAATGGTTCTTCGTTTCACATTCAGAACTTATATGTGAATTATGATTTCACGGATCAGTTCTCCATGACAGCCGGTTACATGGGTACTTTCATCGGATATGAAGTAATTTCTCCGGTAGGAAACTTTAACTACTCAACTTCTTATTTGTTCACCAGCGGGCCCTTCCAAAACGCAGGTATTAAAGCCACTTATAAATTCTCTGATAAAGTGAGTTTAATGGCTGGATTATTTAACGATTGGAATGTTTACAGTGCTACAAGAGGTGTATCGAGTATTGGTGGACAGTTAATGGTGTCGCCAGTAGAAGGCTGGACAGCTTATTTAAATGTTTTATCTGGATTAAGTGGTTACGGATATGGAACCATAGAAGATTTAACTACTTCTTACCAGATTACAGATAAGTTTAAATTGGGTTTGAACGCTGCGAATTATGACATAGATAATGATGGCGGTGGTTATGCAGGTGTTGCATTATACCCACAGTATGCGGTAGCTGATGCTGTAACTTTAGGTTTGAGAGGTGAATACTTCAAAACTAAAGACGTGGGCACTACTGCAGGAACTGCTTTTACCAGTGTTACACTTACTGCAAATATCAAATCTGGTGGATTAACCTTCATTCCAGAGGTGAGATTAGATCACAATAAAGATCTTCCATTTGTAAAAAGTAATGGCGGGGCTGCTCCAAATGCTGGTCAGTTCAGCTTAGCCGCAGTTTACGCTTTTTAATAAAAATAATTTACTCAGAATTAAAAGCCGCCGGAATCTAACTGGCGGCTTTTTAGTATCTTTAAAATCAATAATATTATCCTACCATGAAGCAGTTCCTCATTATCTTATTTGTTTTGTTATCCGCTAAACTTTGGGCGCAACAAAAGTCTTTTCCTTTGGATGATAACGGGAAATATATCTACTATAAGGTTGTGGATTCGCAATCTGTTAACAGGGATAGTTTAATGCTTCGTGCAAGAGGCTTTATCACTAAAAACAAGCAGTATATTTCCACAGAAAATGCTTCTGATACAGCAATCACCGCAAAAGGGAAAACAATTATTGATAAAACGGTGCTGGTAGCTTCCCATCCCAGCGGTGAGGTAAAATATTCATTCAACTTCGAAGTACGTCCGGGTAAATACCGTTACTGGTTTAGCAATTTTGAATTTATTCCTTATCAGCGTGACCGCTATGGTAATTATGTGGCTACAAAGAATATTGGAACTCCATTGGAAAGAAGCCCAAGCAAACTGGCTGCGGCAGAATGGAAAGCGATTTTAGCCAGTGCTTATACTAAAATTGATAAGATTGCAGCTGATTTTCAAAAATCCTTAGCCACAGAGCGTAAGCCACAGGCGAGAAAGAAGGAGGAGAAGATTTCTGTTAAGAAATGGTAAGGGAACAATTGTGTAATTGTTTAACTGACTAAATGATTCACTGTTTAATTGTAAGTTATAATTTGCCGAAGAGAGATTCGACTTTTTTAAAACGGTAATCGAATATTGCTTTTATTTTTTTATTCACTATCACAGCATTCGCAACACTGCCGATAGGTCCCCAGCCAATGCCGTAATGGAGGATATCGCGCATGTTTACACCTCCGTCAATCGCTTCAAATTGGTGATAATGGTGCCAAAATGCAAAAGGCCCAAAGCGTTGCTCATCAATAAAATAGCTTAAATCTTTTACGTGGGTAATTTCTGTAACCCAGTTTAACTTGATGCCAAATAAGGGAGCTACCTTATAGGTGATAATCATTCCTGCGTACATTTTTTCATCTTTATCTATCGGTGATGTGACATCAAATGTCATGTCTGCAGGTGTAATATCTGCCAGGTTCAATGGCGAAGAGAAAAAATCCCAGGCTTTTTCAATCGGCACCGGGATTTTCTGGTTAAATTCTAATCTATATGTTTTCAAAATGTTTTTTATGGAGAACAGTTGAATGGCCATTTTGTTGCTGGCAGTTCAATAATTCTCACTTTGCTTTGTTTATTGCCTCAATGCACCATCTTATCAGCACAGGTAGAGCTTGCAAAGGCTTCTGGTTTGGCTTTGAAAATGAATCCCATGCTTAAGATATAACCCATCGCATCATTTAATGCCTTATTTGATTTGAATGAGGGGTTGGTGTTGATATCAGCATGCACTTCTAAAGCTACATCATAAATATCCAATAAATCACAAATGGAATAAGCTGTTTCGATAGATTTTTGCACTTCCATTAACATTCTTTCTTTAATACTAACCTGCTGGGTGCTTTTTTCTTGATGGATGTACATAAAACCTCCATGATGTTCTCTCAAAAGTACGATAACAGTAGCAAAATCGGTTGTTGCTCCTTTTACCTGTGAGTCTGTTCCGATGCATACTTTTAGCTTAAAGCCATTTTCTGTTTCTCTGATGATTGCTTTTTCAACTTCTTCCAGAATGGTAGAATGAATGATTTCTCCGCTGAATTTTTTCCAGGTCATACGCTATGTTTTTGAGGTTAACAAGTGGTAATCAGGTTTTTAATAAAAATAAGCGCTATAAATTAAATATATGTTAACAGGAAATGGTTTATTTGCTAACAAAAAGTTAGTTATCAACAAGTTACTTAAAATTTCCTGTTATTGACGGATATTTTGAAACAAATGACAGATCGTATCGTTGTATTTAGAACAACAAAATTAATTTCTTATGAATACTGAACTTATCTATGAACTTCAATTGTTGCAGCAAAGTCGGGTTAACAAATTTGCTGAAGAACTAACTGATCATTTTATGTCTTCTGTCGAGGCAGTGAATGAGAAATTCGCTTCATCAATTTCTAAGCGGGGGAGCATGTTAATGTTGTTGGAAAGCAAGTTGAGTTTCTCTACGCTTAAAAAATTAAGACAGCGTTTTTTTAAGAAATAAGAATGGTTTTATGGGTGCGGCTTGGAGGAAGAAGCCCTACAGGACTGTTTTGCCTTAAAATATTTAATAATACGTTTGAAAAATTTATAGATGCGCATGCATATTGCATAGTTTCGATGCATAATCTAACTATGCCGATGTGCGATGTAACTATATTGCTTCGTAATTTAACTGTACGGATGCACATATTGAAAGGAAACTTGCCTATATTAACTAGCCGGATAGATTTATTTACATGAAGGATCGGTATATATAATTTTCCCTTGCTTCCATATCACACCCAATCTAAAATCGTACATCTAATGTCTAAAATGGTACGTACCTTTATAGCCAAATGTTAGAAAAAGCCTTAAAGAGATTAAATATTACTGCATTAAATAAGATGCAGGAAACCGCGCTGAAATCGGCTGGTACAGGTCAGGATATTGTACTTGTTGCACCTACCGGCTCAGGTAAGACTTTAGCCTTTCTGTTACCCTTAATACAGCGGTTAAAGACAGAAGTTAAGGGTGTTCAGGCCTTAATTTTAACCCCTTCCAGAGAGTTGGCTTTACAAATTGAACAAGTATTTAAGCAATTGGGTACGCCATTTAAGGTAAATTGCTGCTATGGTGGCCACTCGGTTAGAATTGAAAAGAATAATCTGGCGCACCCGCCTGCAGTGCTAATTGGAACACCTGGCAGAATTGCTTACCACCTGGAGTATAATAATTTCGATGAATCAGAGATTACCTGCCTTATCTTAGACGAGTTTGATAAGTCGCTGGAGTTTGGTTTTGAATCTGATATGTCCTATATCACTAATTCCCTTCGTTCAGTTAATCAGAAGATATTAACTTCTGCTACTAAAATGGCGGAGTTTCCGGCTTTTTTGGCTCTTGAAAAACCAATAGAAATAGATTTTACTGAACATTTACCTGCAAAGCCTGATTTGACCTTAAAAAAGGTAATTGCGCCTGCGGCTGATAAACTGGATGTACTGTTTAGATTATTGAGTAAGATAGGTGATGCGAACACACTTGTTTTTTGTAACCACAGGGAAACGGTAGACCGGATAAGTGATTTGCTTTTTGAACATGGCCTGGGGCATGACGTTTTTCATGGTGGTATGGAGCAGATTGATCGGGAGAAAGCACTGCTGAAGTTTAGAAATGGCAGCCATAAAATATTAATTACAACAGATTTGGCGGCAAGGGGATTGGATATACCCACTGTTGCCAATATTGTTCATTATCAATTGCCTTATACGGAAGACGCTTATATTCATAGAAATGGGCGTACAGCAAGGATGCATGCAAAAGGTACGGCTTATGCCATTTTAACTGAAGAGGAAAATTACAAGTATTTACCTGCAGATATAGAAACAGAGGTTCTGGCCGATCGTTATGATGTTCCTGAAGTGAGTGAGTGGGTGACGCTGTATATTCCGAACGGCAAAAAAGATAAAATAAATAAAATAGATATAGTAGGCGTATTCTTGCAAAAGGGGAGACTGGCAAAAGATGATCTGGGTTTAATTGAAGTTAAAGATTCATCAAGCTATGTTGCGGTAAAAAGGGACAAGGCGGAAGAGTTGCTGAAAAATTTAAGCAACGAGAAAATCAAGGGCAAAAAATTAAAGTTGGCAATAGCAAAATAAGAACAGCTTATTTCAGTTTAATTGTAACAAAGTAAATTTTTCTATTTCTAATTTAAGTAATAATCAATAAGCCGGGCAAAACCAGCACAACAATATATTTATGAGTAACAACGATATACTAAAGAAACTACGCGTAGCGCTATCATTAAAAACTGAAGATATTATTACCATTTGCGATCTTGTAGGATTTAAGGTAACCAAAGCAGAATTAGGCGATATATTTAGAAATGAAGATCACGAGAATTTTAAACCTTGTGGTGATCAGATCTTGCGTAACTTTTTAAATGGCCTGGTTATTTATAAAAGGGGACCTAGAGATGAGAAAAAGCAATAAAATATGCTTTTTATTATTTTTCATAGTGCTAACGTTCTCTTTTAACGCTTTCTCTCAAACCGCCATTAAAGTTTCCGGAACTGTAGTTGATTCGCTTAATAAACCCATAGATGGGGTTAGTATTAAGTTGATCGGCGATAAAGACACTTTAAGAACACACACTGACGCCAGCGGAAACTTCAGCTTTTCGAAAGTTAAACATCATCATTTTTACCTATCGCTCATGGCTTTAGGGTATAAATCTCAAGCCGCTGTTTTTGAGGTTGACCGGGGTAAAAAAAGTATTGTTCTTGAACCCATATCACTTAAAACTGAATCTATTTTGCTTCAGGATGTTGAAATTAAGGTAAAAGTAGATCCAATCAGAATTAAGAAGGATACCATTGAGTATAATGCTGCAGCCTATACTATCAGAGAAAATGACAAGGTGGAAGACTTGCTGAAACAGCTTCAGGGTGTTGAGGTTGATGATGCCGGTAGGGTAAAGGCAATGGGTAAAAAGATGACTAAACTTCGCGTTAACGGGGAGGATTTTTTTACCAACAACGTTGAAGATTACATCCGGCAGTTGCCAGCAGATATTATCGCGAAACTTCAGGTGATAGATGATTATGGTGATGAGGCTAATTTTACCGGAATTAAAATAGGTCAACCTCAAAAAATGCTCAATCTGGTAACCAAGCCCGAAATGGGTAAAGGTGTATTTGGCAGCCTATCTGAAAATTCTGGAACCAATAACGCACATAGTCTGAATTTAAATGGAAATGTTTGGGAAAAGGCTAACCAATTCGGCTTTGGGGGGAATGCTGGGTTAACCAGTAACCGGTTTAGCAAGGTAAATAACAATAGTTTTAATAGCAGTATCCGAAATAAAATTAATAAAAGCTTTAGCTATAACGCAGGGTATCGCCTTTCAAACAGTAATAATAAAGCTGTTCAAAGCTTTTTTACAGAGACTTTTAATCCTCAGGGAACAATATATGACCTCAGAGAGAGCCTGAATCAAACGAAGTTGTTAAATAATTCTTTAAGCCTGGGCTTAAATGGCTCTAACAATAAAAACTATTTAAGTTTATCTTTATCGGGTGCTTTAAACAGTAATCGTAATGATGCAAATTCTGTATCAAACAAGACCGGGCTTATTAAGCAAGATTTGTTATCGAATGCTCATGTCAAAAGTAAAAACCCTGGCATTAGTGGCGATTTAAATTGGTCTAGGCGATTAACCAATACCAAACGTTCTTTATCTGTAGGGCTAAATTTTGGAAGAAATGAGGGGCAATCTGAAAGCGATATCAGTGATATCATTAAATATTATAATGAGAGTACGAGTGTTCTGGTGAAAGATTCTTTATTAAACCGGTTGGTAAATAATAATACTATAAATTCTAATATCGGTGGAAGTATTCAGTTTTCTAATGCCATTAAGAATAAAGGGGATAGTACCAGCTACAGTTATTTGAGTATTTCTTACCGGTTTTCTGCAAGCAGAACACAAAATGTACAAAAAACAACAGTGGCTTCGCAATTAGGAGAACAAGTTCCAATCGACTCGTTAGGGCAAGATTATATTTCAAACTTTATTAATCAAAGTATAGGTTTAGGTTATAATAGTAACCAGGAAAAACTGAGTTATGGTTTTGGGCTTACCTTTTCGCCAAGTGTTATCCTGGGAGAGTATGCTTCTACTGGTCAGCGATTAAAAAATTACCAATTTAACTTCACACCCAGTGGTAATATCAATTATCAATTGAAAGAGAACAGTAATCTTGGCTTCAATTACAGTGGTTATACCAGCACACCTGATTTTAATAAGCTTCAGCCAATACGGAATACGAATGACGTGCAGAATATTACTATTGGCAACCCTAATTTAAAGGCCACTTCAAGCCATACAGCCGATTTAAGCTATAACCAGTTTGGGCTCAAGGGAGGTTTTAGTATGATGGTTGGTATCTCAGGAACGTTTGCCTTCAACAGTGTAGTGAGTAATACTGTTTTTTTAACCGATACCCTGGATAACCTCAAACAGCAAACCACCTTTGAAAATGTTAATGGCATTTATAATATTGATGCAAACTATTCTTTAAGCAAAAGATTCTTAGAGGAAAAGCTTATTGTATCCTGGAATGGGAATGTTGGCTATTCGCACAATGTGTTTTATACAGATGATGTATTGAACATGAGCAGTGGAATTAATGTTATCAACTCGTTCAGGGTTAATATGAACCAGAAAAAGTACAGCTTTACTGCAAATACAGCTTATAGTTATAGTTCTAATACTTATTCGGTACTCAACCAAAACATTAGCAATGTTCAAATTGTTAGCCTGGGTGTTTCCGGATCCTGGATTTTTAGCCCAAAGTTTAAAATCAATGGTACTGCTTCTAAGAGTTTTAATTTTGGGTACAGAATAAATCAGGGAAATCCCCTATTTGTTAACATAGGAGCAACCGGATCATTTTTAAAGGATAACAGGTTAACACTTACAGTTATGGCGAACGATTTGTTTAACCAGGGCGTATTGTTCCGTTCGAGTATCAACAATAATTCCATCTCAGAAAACAGAACCCGGTTTATAAGCAGGTATGTACAGTTTAGTTTAGCCTATAACATCAACCAGTTTGGTGGTAAAAAGGGACTGGGACTGAAGGTTAGGAAATGATTGAGTTATTGAATGAGTGGATGAGTGAATGATAGAATTAATACATGTTTGGGCTGGCTGAGACAAAAAAAGCTCCATTTCTGGAGCTTCTTATTTAACCTAATTTTTTATATCTGATGCGTTTCGGTGTAACATCACCTAAGCGTTTCTTGCGATTCTCTTCGTA
This sequence comes from Pedobacter sp., assembly GCF_965279535.1. Lineage (NCBI taxonomy): Bacteria > Pseudomonadati > Bacteroidota > Sphingobacteriia > Sphingobacteriales > Sphingobacteriaceae > Pedobacter > Pedobacter sp. The sequence continues at coordinate 1,780,588 of NZ_OZ257244.1, read as the reverse complement.
GTCGGAGTAATTTCCTTCAAAGAAATAAACTTCTGAATTACCTTCGAATGCCAGGATATGTGTACAGATACGGTCTAAGAACCACCTGTCGTGACTAATCACTACGGCACAGCCACCAAAGTTTTCCAATGCCTCTTCTAATGCTCGAAGTGTGTTTACATCGATATCATTGGTTGGCTCATCGAGCAAAAGTACGTTTGCACCTTTTTTCAAAGTAATAGCCAGGTGAACACGGTTTCTTTCTCCTCCGGATAGAATGCCAACCTTTTTCTGTTGATCGCCTCCATTAAAGTTAAACTTAGAAACGTAGGCCCGGCCATTAACCGCTTTATTACCCAATTGGATATTGTCTAAACCATCAGTAATATTTTCGTAAACAGTTTTATCGGCGTCTAAATCATTGTGCATTTGATCTACGTAACCCAATTCAACGGTTTCACCCACCCTGAATGTTCCTGCATCAGCCTCTTCCTGTCCGGTAATTAACCTGAACAAAGTGGTTTTACCTGCACCATTCGGCCCAATAATACCAACTATACCTGCAGGAGGAAGAGCGAAAGTAAGGTTGTCGAAAAGAACTTTATCACCATAAGATTTCGTAACATTGGTGGCCTCGATTACTACATTACCTAAACGTGGACCTGGTGGAATAAATAGCTCCAGTTTGTCTTCTCTTTCTCTCGAATCTTCTGAAGCTAATTTTTCATAATTGCTTAAACGGGCTTTGGATTTTGCATGACGTGCTTTTGGCGCCATACGTACCCATTCCAATTCGCGTTCTAAAGTTTTCTGGCGTTTGCTTTCTGTTTTTTCTTCCTGTGATAAACGTTTCGCTTTTTGATCTAACCAACTGCTGTAATTTCCTTTCCATGGAATGCCTTCACCACGGTCTAGTTCTAGAATCCAGCCTGCAACGTTGTCAAGGAAATACCTGTCGTGGGTAACGGCGATAACCGTTCCTTCATAGTTTTGGAGGAACTGCTCTAACCAATCGATACTTTCTGCATCCAGGTGGTTGGTTGGCTCATCCAATAACAATACGTCCGGATGTTGCAACAATAAACGGCACATGGCTACGCGGCGGCGCTCTCCTCCGGATAATACTCCAATTTTAGTATCTGGATCCGGACAACGTAGCGCATCCATTGCACGCTCTAGTTTGTTGTCGATTTCCCAAGCTCCTGTTGCATCTATTTTGTCTTGAAGCTCTCCTTGTCTGGCCAGGAGTTTATCCATCGCATCTGCGTCTTCATAAACTTCCGGTAATCCGAACTTTTCGTTGATTTCTTCGTATTCTTTTAAAACAGCAGTAATTTCTGCTACGCCTTCTTCTACTACTTCACGTACTGTTTTCTCAGGATCTAAAATAGGCTCCTGGGCTAAATAACCTACAGAGTAACCTGGAGAAAAAACCACTTCACCCTGATAAGATTTATCTAAACCAGCAATAATTTTTAATAAGGATGATTTACCAGAACCATTTAAACCGATAACACCGATTTTGGCCCCGTAAAAGAAAGAAAGGTATATATTTTTTAAAACCTGTTTTTGTGGGGGGTAAATCTTATTTACACCCGCCATTGAAAATATGATTTTCTCGTCTGACATGTTACTTTATACTATTTAAAGGATATTATAATGATAAGGAATTAAATTTCCCAAAGGCTACAAAGATAAGGAAGGCAAGCGGGTAACCAAATGGTTTATCAAGTATATGATAACTTTCCAGGGGTGATGAAAGAATCTACCTGGAAAGCTGATTTATCCGGAACTTTTTGCTCCCTTTATGTGATGGGTAAAATGACCTTGAACTGAGTCCCTTTTTGACCGTCTGAATCGATTTCGAGTTTTCCCTGTAACCCATCAATAAGGTGTTTGACCATTAAAAGGCCAAAACCATAACCTTGCTCGCCATTACTACCCGAAGAAGAATTTTTTTCTCCATAAAGAATCATGTGTATGGCTTCAGCATTCAGGCCTGGTCCACTGTCTGAAACACCTATTATGAGGTTTTTCCCATCCGAATCCATTTTAAGTCCAAGATCCACAGACACTGTGCCTGAAACAGGGGTGAATTTGATTGCATTTGAAATTAAATTACCAGCTATTTGTAGCAGTTTGTTTTTTGCAAAAGGGATCTTATGATTTGTTGAGCTGATTTCAACCGTAAAATGAATGTCTTTGTTTCTGGCTTGTGGCCGGTAAAGTACATCGAGCTTTTCCTGCAATACTGTCAGATTAAATTCATCATTGGATAGTGCCGTGCTTTTCTGGTAATCTGTTGTCAGGATTTCATCGGCAAGTGTAAGCAGAGATTTACCGCTTTTCTGGATCATATTGATTAGATCGAGAATGTCATTCAATTGGTTTTTGTCTCCACGTTCACTAATTACTTCGGCAATACCAATAATGCCGGATAGTGGCCCACGAATATCATGGGCAATTTTCATATTGTTCTGTTTGGAATCTGTTAGCCTGTTCTTCAGTTCTTTTACTACTTTAATGGTATTGAGCCTGTTAACTATTTCATTGGCTATTAACCTGAGTAACTCTATCTTTTCAGGGCTGAGTTTTCTTGTATTTCTATCGAGTACGCAAAGTGCACCAATATTGCTTCCATCTGCTGTAGACAGTGGTAATCCAAAATAATAGCGCAGGCTTAATGGAGGAAATACAAAGGCTTTGTCGCGAAGTCGATCATCGAGAGTAAGATTTTCTACTTCGAAAAAATCTTTACCCATAATCGTATATTGGCAGGTAGACTCCTCTCTTGGTGTTTGTGATACATTGTCGAGCCCAAAACTGGATATAGACCAGGTAGTATAGCTATCAATCAGATTTACCACTGATATTTCCGAATCAGAAACCCTGGCTGCCAGTTCAGTTAGATCCTTGAAATTATCATTTAAATTAGAATAATCCAGATCGAAATCCGATAGGCTAATTAGTCTTTCAAATTCATTACTGGGAATTGGGTTTAGTTGGGATGACATATCGATTATTATGGTTCTGATGGATTATTCCTTAGTGAATGTAGTTTTTTTTAACGGTTGTAAATATAGGATTTATGACAAGGCTCTTCTCATCTGACGTAAATTTTTATATCTTCGGGCAAAATCCCGATATGAAAATTATAATCGCTGAGGATGATGAACTGATGCTTAAAACCATCCAGCTTCGTCTCCGCAAAGATGGTCATGACGTTATTTGCTGCCAGAATGGATTGGAAGCATTGGAACAAATTGAACAATTGAGACCTGATTTGATCATCTCTGATATCATGATGCCTTTTGTTACCGGTTTGGAGATTGTAGGGACGGTTAAGCAAAGTTATAGTCCGGAAATCCCCATTATTATCCTTTCCGGAATGGGGCAGGAAGAAGTAGTTTTGGAAGCTTTTCAGTTGGGAGCTGATGATTTTATAACCAAGCCATTCAGCCCAAGCGAACTATCTGTACGGGTGAAAAGGTTCGCCTTGCGTATGAAATAATGAACTATTTTATCCTTTTTTCTTTAGTCTTTTTTGTCGTTTCTCTTGTACTTATTATATATGTAATCCTAAAAGCAACGGTAAGCAAATTAAGACACAGAAAACGGGCGAAATGGAAGAACATGTGTGATCTTCTGGTGAGGAATGCCATCTTTAGGGAACCAGGACAGGCTGATGAACCGATCAGGATTACATTGAGGATGCAAAAACTGCTGGGCAACCGAAACTTTAGAAAGCTACTCACGCGTCAGCTGCTGATTGCCCGGAAAAATATTCTTGGACTTTCATCCTTACCTTTAAAGCACCTTTACCTCCAGCTCGGACTAGAACAATATGCCTTAAAGCAATTAAAAAGTCCTCATTGGCATCGCAAAGCCATGGCATTGCAAGAGATTGGTTTAATGGATTTAAAAAACCTGCTGACTAAAATTTACCGATATAGTAATCATAAGAATGAGTTGGTTCGAGCTGAAGCGCAGGTAGCCATCATCAAGCTGTATGGTTTTGAAGGATTGCGCTTTTTGGACGTAATATCCTATCAGCTTACCGCCTGGCAGCAGATTAAGTTACTCAATGAGCTTTCATTGCTCCCGGCGAAAAATTTTAGTGGAATTGACAAGTGGCTACAGTCTACCAATTCGAGTGTGGTAATGTTTTCGCTTAAACTTGCAGGTAATTACAGGCGTTTTGAGCTGTATTCCTATGTTTTACCTCATTTGGAAAGTGCTCAGGAAAACATCAGATTGGAAGCTATTAATTGTTTGCGCAAATGGGAAGCTGAAGAAAGTATGCAATATCTTTTTATGTTTTTCCCACAGGAAACACTTCCAAATCAGCTCGCCATTGCACGGGCTTTTCAATTTATTGCAGGCCAAGATGATGTTCCACATCTGATCAAATTATTAGATACACCGCATAATGAACTTAAGCGTTGCCTGGTCAGATCAATAGCCCAGATCGAATTTGCTGCACTCGAAACTTTAAAGTATTCTGAAATGGCCGACGAAGTATTGTTTTCTATTATTAAGCAGGTGGAAGGAGAAAAACGAGGATGAGCTGGCAAAGTATTCTGGTAGATTTTTTTAGTTATGGGCTATTGGCATATTCTATTGTGCTCATTTCATTCTACCTCTTTATAGCCCTTTATTCTATTGGTGAGGTAAGAACTTATATGCTGAAAAACAGGTTTACCGATTACCGGCTTCTGGCCAGTTCAGAACAGGCGCCGGGAATTAGTATTTTGGCCCCCGCTTATAACGAGGGTGCCAATATTGTAGAAAATGTACGTTCCTTGCTCAGTATCCATTATGCCAATCTCGAACTCATTATCGTTAATGATGGTAGTAAGGACGATTCATTGGCAAAACTGATAGAAGCTTACGATCTGTGCAAGATTGATTATTTTGTTAATGAACAAATCCATACTAAACCTGTAAGGGGTATTTATAAAAGTAAAAAAAGCATATTCAAGAAGCTGATTGTTGTAGATAAAGAAAACGGTGGCAAAGCAGATGCACTGAATGTAGGAATTAATGTTTCGCAGAAAGATTATATTGTTTGTATTGATGTAGATTGTATTCTGGAACAGGATGCGTTGCTCAAACTCGCAAAGCCCTTTTTAGAAAACACTAAAAAGCGGGTGATCGCAACAGGTGGTGTTGTGCGCATTGCCAATAGCTGTGAAGTTAAAGGAGGTAAACTGGTTAAGGTAAATTTACCTGAATCGTTTCTTCCAAGGGTGCAAACGCTGGAGTATATCCGTTCATTTCTTTTGGGCCGCATGGCCTGGTCGCGATTAAATGGCCTGCTGTTAATATCCGGTGCGTTTGGTGCTTTTGATCGTGAAATAGCCATCAAAGCTGGAGGATATGATCATAGCACTGTTGGGGAAGATATGGAGCTTGTAGTTAGGATGCGCAGGTATATGGAAGAACTTAATGTTCCCTATGTAGTGAGCTTCATCCCCGATCCATTGTGCTGGACAGAAGCTCCCGCTTCGTTCAAAATTTTAGGACGGCAACGCAATCGTTGGACACGTGGGACAATTGAAACACTTAATATCCACAAGAAGATGTTCTTTAATCCCAGGTATCGCATACTGGGTATGCTGAGTTATCCCTATTGGTTCTTTTTTGAATTTCTGTCTCCAATTATTGAGTTTTTGGGCTTTGTATTGTTTATTTTGTTTAGCATTTTGGGCTTAACAGAATGGAAATTCTTTTTAACATTGTTTTTGCTTGTTTTCAGCTTTGGCTTTCTTTACTCTGTATTTGCCATATTTATGGAAGCGTTAACCTATAATCAGTATAAACGACGTAAAGATATTCTAAGGCTTGTTTTTGCAGCTTTCACTGAAGCATTTGTTTTTCATCCTTTTGTAGTATGGTCAGCAATAAAGGGGAACATAGATCTTTTAAGAAAAAAGAACTCCTGGGGAGAAATGACCAGAGCAGGCTTTTCAGGCCCAAATAAAAAGTAATTATTCATGCGTAAAAGAGATATTATTGAGCGTTTGCCCATACGCAAAATCATCGATTCAGCCACTAAGTTTTTCCCTTTGATGGTTATATGGGTACTGTTGATTGTGTTAATATCTATACTGGAACAGCTTTTAACCGGCATTACCCATGGTTTTTCTGACGAACGTGGTCTGGTATTGCGGAGTTTGGTAAATGGTACTTTATTTGCAATCTATTCTTCTGCAATAATTTATCCTATTTTCTTTATTCTTTATCTTATCTCTGAAAAGGTTGCATCAGTAATGGCAATCTCTGTGCTCGTTATTTTTGCAATGATTTCCTTATTGCTTATATTTTATTTTAATACTGCTTTGGTGCCTTTAGGGGCTGATCTCTACAGCTATTCTATAAAAGATATTCTGCAAACTACGGCCTCGTCAGGTGTGATTAGCGCAAGAAGTATTATCGGTTTTTTACTGTTCCTGGCTATTATATTTTTTCTTTTACGATACTTATCGCCTCATATCAAAATCAGTAGAAAAGTATCCGTTATCATACTCTGTACATTAATACTGTTTTTTCTTGTCAATCCGGCAGTACGTATGGGTGCTAATCGCTTTTCTTCAGAATATGCAAATAATCTAGCTACCAATAAATTGGCATATTTCCTTTCTTCTGGCAGCAGATATTTTTTGGATAGGGAAGCAGAAACTGATATTTATGCTGATAGCTACATCGGAGATTTTGGTATACAGTCAGCAGCCACTGATCAACTGTCGTATACCGATCCTGATCGCTATCCGTTTTTACATGTAGCTGGCGACAAGGAGGTGCTGGGGCCATTTTTTAATTCCGGAAAAAATCTCCCCAATTTTGTTTTTATAATAGTGGAAGGACTTGGAAGAGCCTTTAGCAATGATGATGCTTATTTGGGGAGTTTTACCCCTTTTATTGATTCGCTCTCTACGAAGAGCCTTTATTGGTCAAATTTTTTGAGTGCCGGTGGGAGAACCTTCGCTATTTTACCTTCTTTAATGGGCTCACTTCCTTTTGGTAAAGCAGGTTTTCTGGATATGGGCGAGCATATGCCTCCTCACCTCTCTCTTTATTCGATTTTAAAGCACAACGGTTACCATACTTCTTTTTATTATGGAGGGGATGCAGGTTTTGATAATATGAAGGATTTTCTTCGTTATAATAAGGTAGATGAGCTAAGGGATGTAGCGACTTTTCCAGGAGGATATACGCGTTTGCCACAACAGGCTAATGGTTTTAGCTGGGGGTATACGGATGACCAGTTATTCAGGTATTATTTGAATACACGTAATCCAAACGCTGAAAAACAACCGGAACTGAATGTAATGTTAACGGTGTCTACTCATGATCCGTTTTTAATCAACAATCAACAAAAATACCTCGATCTTTTCGAGAAACGTATGCAGCGTCTCGGTTTTTCAGCGGATAAAAAAGAGGCATACCGCCATTATAAACTTCAATATTCCAGCATTCTTTACCTGGATGAATCTCTTGAGCGTTTTTTTGCAAATTATCAGAAGAGAGCTGACTTTGCCAATACCATATTTATCATTACTGGTGATCACCGTATGCCGGAGATCCCAATGTCAACAAAAATAGATCGTTATCATGTACCACTCTTGATTTATTCTCCACTGCTGAAGCGGACGGCACGAATGGAATCTCTATCCACTCATTTTGATATTGCGCCAAGTTTGTTGACTTATCTAAAACGTCAATACCACATTCAGAGCCCTGATCAGGTTGCCTGGCTGGGGGCCGGCCTGGATACCTCAGTAAACTTCAGGAATATTCATGCTTATCCACTCATTCAAACCAAGACTGATCAGCTGGACTTTGTTATGGGAGAATATCACCTGAATGGACAACAGCTTTTTAAATTAGACAATAAGTTGCAGGAAAAACCTGTGGAGGATGAACAGCAGTTTAACCGTTTAAGCAATGCGTTTAAGGGTTTTAGGAAACGAAACAGTTTTATTCAGGCCGATAAACAAAACCTTTTGCCAGATTCACTAGTCAAAAAATACAGGATAGAGAAAAAATAATAATGTTTTTATTGTTCTTGTGAAGTTAAAATTTCAGTAAGCATAGGTCGATAGAAATTCCAGAAGAAGTTTTTGCGGTCCATGGTATCTGAAGTATCGTAAAATAGAAAGCTAAACCAGCTGATTCCCTTAAAGTAGGAAGAGGTTATGGATATCGGGTTATCGCAAAAGTCGCCAGAAAAATAATAGAAGCGATAGTCATTGCCCTGATGGCTAAGTACGGCAGGAAAGGTATTTGGAATGCCAAATTTGTTTAATTCCCGGACGCCTTCTTTGTTTGTAGAAATGTTAAATGTTGATACCACCTTGTTAACTGTGGTATCTGGTGCCATTACATCAAACCAAAAAGGGTAACTGATCCGTTGAGGAACGCCATATTTTTTTTGACCTTCCGTGCTGGTTTCAATATGTGGTACGGATTGTGAAAGATGTACATGGTCTTCTAAAATCACAACCGCTCCTCCGTCATTAACGAATGCAATTCCTGATTGGGAAAATTTCCATGCCTTGTGGTGTGTGGACTGGTAATTTTTGATCAGCCATTTTGGGAGTTCCTTGTTAACCAATGTATCGAGGCTGTTGAAGTACCTGGCTGTCCAGCCTGTCCAGTGTAAACCAAATAGTTTTTCGAATTTTGCCCTGTTTTCTGAATTAGTAGGTGAACCTATAGTATTATATTCTGTGATGATCAGTTTATGTTTTTTCTTCATTAACTCCAGTAATGATATGTCCTGATTGCTCAAACCTCCATAAATAAGGGAATTGGATGATGTTGCCGGAGTTTTGCTATGCCAGTCATCTTCATAAGTACCATAAGTGTCGGTGAAATAAACCGCATCGGCATCAGCACTCAATTGATTCAACTGCCCCTGATTAAAGCGCTCGAGTCCTTTGATCTGATACTTATCCTGCCCTTTTGGAAAAAAGCCAAAATAGTCTCTTGAAACTTCATAGGGTAAGCGACTGGTTTTGGTTAATTTTTCATGATTGAGAACCCAGTGGAGTGAAACGTGCTCCTGCCCGGTTTGGTTGGGCATCGTTTTGTCTATGATGGCTACAACAAGTTTTGTTTTGGGAAATAATGCCCAGGCCAATAACATCAGTATGGGAATAAAAAAAACTACTGTAATGCCCCAAAGGATTTTTTTAGATCTTTTTTCCATCAAAATCTTCTGATATATCCCAGGCCGATATCTAATTGATTTCCTTTTGTATCGCGCAGATATTCCTGGTTGTCTAATCCAACTTTAATATTAAAAATGTTTAAGCGTTCAACAGACATGCGGTAGGATAGGGAAATATTATTTGATTTCAGCTTATACTTTTGCGCGCCTATTAATACATTATTTCGCTGATCATCAGGAGATACGCCCGTACCTAATGCAATGCTGAGATAATCGTCCGCACCGCCTAAATAATAGCGCGTGGTAAGCGAAAACGACTGAGAAACAGATTCATTTGAAGGGGTAAGGTATGTTCTGAAATTAAACCAGAAATTTTTATAATACTTTCCAACCGAAGCGGTGTAAATCCAGACATCATCAGAGAAACGTAGGAACCTAAATCCGGCTTCAGCTTCAAAACTCAAAGGGAGACTGGTAAAAAGTGAAACTCCGGCCCTGTATCTGGCAAATACGCCTGTCTTGTCACCATAACCCAGGTTTACATAGGCCTGTAAATTAGAAGATATCCTTGGGTATGCATCTATTTCAAACTGTGTTCCATTATTGTTAAAGCGGTTAGCGTAATTAAATCTGCCGGTGATTGAACCCAGTTTGGTTTGCCTGGTATAGTCTAAATAGGCGAGGTGCCATGGCTGATCAAACTGTTTATCAAAATAGACAAAATTGTAACCGATTCCCATTTTGTTTAGGGAACTATTATCTTTAATTCTCATTGATAGCGCCCTGGCATCGGTGTTCGATGGATTTTTCTTCAAAACATTACTCAACACTTCGTCTGCCTGGGTCCATTCCTTCTCGTTATCCAGAATCTTTGCCTTTAACAACAACAGCTCTTCAGCTCCGGAATCCTGCACCAGGCCATTATTTACAATTTTTAGTGCCTCAATATTGTTATCGTTCCAATATTCCAGGTTACCCAGTGCCAAATAAGCATCAACAAATTTTGGATTTTGGGTGATAACGGTCTTAAAACTTGTTCTGGCACTATCGGTTTTCTTGCTCCAGGTGTACAAACGGCCTAAGAAAACGCGTATTTCTGAGTATTCAGGACTTTTCTCTAGCGCGATTTTACTTAGGTTAATTGCTTTTACATAATCTTTGTTGTCAAATGCAGCAGTGCGGGCCTGTTTGTAAAAGTCATCAGCAGACTGGGCACACAAAGCTAAGGGTATAATAAGGTAGGTAACCAATACCAGGAGTTTGCGATACATGTTATGGGATTAAATAAAACTCAAAGTTAATCAAATAACTAAAATTAGAAAGTATCAAATATTGCCAGCAAAGCTATTGCAAAGTGGTTTTTTAAGCATAATGTGATTATGCTAAGGTTGAACTCGTTAGCTGTCTTTTGCAATCGTATTATTTTTCTTAAAGAAAATATAAATAATAAAGAAAGCGATTAAAGGGGAGGTGATCAGCGCCAATAGCAACGAACCAAAAAGTCCCAGTGAAGTATTTCGGCCATAATTGGCCACAGCAAAGAGTAGTGCAAAGCCAAATACAATGACGATAAAAAATTCTGAGGCGCCCATATTTAGAAAGGCACAGGTGTTTTGAAGAGGCATACTAGTTTAGATAATGATCAAATATAACGTTTTTCCTCGATCAAATACTGTTGCTCAATAAGCGCGCCTGCAATTAAGATTAATTAAGACAGATTGCATTAGTTTGGATCATTTTAACATAAAAAAGATGTATTCTAATCTCTATTTAATGTAATTATCACCTAAGGTTCATAAAAAGAACTAAATATTGCTGGGCGCATTAAATCAGTTACTTTTAGTTACGGATTAGTTCTTAGTAGATACCGTAGGACATTAGTTAATGTAAAGAGCCTGTTCATGAAAATGATACAGGCTCTTTTTTATTAAGGGTTTTGGGAAAGATTCGGGTTTTTGTCTCTTTCGGTTTGAGGAATAAAATAAATCACTCTGGCGTCAGTTGGATTTATGGTTTGATTAACCGTGCCATTGATGGTTGAATGTGTTCCGGGGTAATTACGTACTACCGGACGGTTGTTTCTGAAAAGATCGTATGCACGATGACCTTCAAATGCCAGTTCTAACCAACGTTCCTCTAACACGATATCCAGGATGGAATGTGCGGCAGTGACATCTGTTAATGCATAAGTAGGAATTCCTGCACGTAATCTGATTACATTAACATCATCTAAAGCTAACTGCGTGTTGTTAAGTTTGGCATTAGCCTCAGCTCTGTTTAAATACATTTCAGCTAAGCGCAGGTAAACCGGTGATGTAAGATTAACAACCCCTTCCTGCAGATTATGTTTGTTTACATAATACATGGGTGCACCAGGTGTTAATTTGGTATTTACCTGCTGTACGCCATCTACAATGTATGGAGAAATGAAACTTTTGCGCTTATCCTGCGGATTCTGGTTGAGAAAATCATAATACTTTTTAGAAGCATATATTTCTCCCCAGCCACTTTGGCCCTGACCAAGAGCATTCCCATTAGCATCGCCACTATAATATAAAGACCCTACTGCCGAGTAATCATAATTTTCAGTTTTGGTGTGCTTAATTGCGAAAATACTTTCCTTGTTTGTTTCTGGAGCTACCCTGAAATAAGTTTGGTATTCTGTATTTTGCAGCAACTGGTATTTGTTGGCACTGATTACCAGGTTAGCATACTCTATAGCTTTAGCGTTATTGTCCATGTAAAGGTATACCCTGGATAAAAGGGCATATGCAGCAAGTTTGGTCGCAAAACTATTGCTTTTATTAACGGTCATCAACTGAGCCCCTTTTAATAAGTCGGCAAGAATGAAATCATATACCTGTGCAACCGTACTTCTTTTAACTGTTGCCGCCTCTTCCTCACTCACCGTTTCACTCAAGATAGGTACACCTGGGTTAGTGGTGGGAGATTGCTGATATGGCCTGCCGAACATACGCACCAGGTTAAAATGCAACATAGCCCTAAGGAATAAGTTTTCACCTTTTATTTGTTGGAGGTCTGTAGTAGCACTTTCTGGTATTGACCTGATTACTTTATTAGCAGCAGTAATAATATAGTAAGCTTGCTGGAAGTAGGTAGTCGCATTGGCAGAGTTTACCAAATGGGTGTATTTAAACAGGTTGGTAACATCGCTGGATGAATTTTGTCCCTGCGCTACCTCATCTGATGGAAGTTCTGCTAACCAATGATAATTATTTTCATAGTTCAGTGATTTGAGCGTGGCGTAGTTTCCTAAGGTTGCTGTACGCAAACCATCTGGAGTAGTGAGGAGGTTGGTATCCTCTACGCGGTCTGAAGGGAAATAAGTTTTTCGGCAGGAAGCAGTGAAAATAACGCCTGCTACCATGGCTATTTTGATGATATGGTTGTGATTAATTTTCATTTTAGTGTAGTTTAGGTTAGAAAGTTAAGTTTACGCCCAAAATAAATCGCTTGCTTGATGGATACCTGAAAGAAGATATACCACCTGTTAAATCCACCTCAGGATCTACACCCGAAAACTTTGTAGCCGTAAACAGGTTATCGCCACTCAGGTAAATGCGGGCTGCATTAATAGCGGCCTTCTTTAACCATGTTGTTGGTAAGTTATAGCCCATGGTTACATTTCTCAGCCTCAAATAACTACCGTTTTCCAAGAATCTTGTAGAGGATTGGTGCGATTGAAGGTTTCCGCCAAACTTAGCCTGTGGATGGGTGGCATCGGTTTGTCCGGGGGTGGTCCATCTTACCGAACCTTTTGGTAGTACCTGTTGATTGTAACTCTCGTAAACCCCATCGTTATCAAAATAGAAACGACTATCGTTATATACCCAGTTGCCATAAACAAAATTAACAAAGGCTGATAGTGTAAAACCTTTATAAGCCAGGGTATTGGTGATACCTCCACTAAATTTAGGTGCCGATGATTTGCCTGTATATTGCCTTGTGGCCTGATTATACGTGCTGGTCACCCCAGTTGGATCATCTAATTTTTCCCATAACGGCTTTCCATCTGCAGGATTTACACCTGCCCATTTTTGCATATACCACTCATCCATATCATGACCAAGAGCAATAGGTTGGGTACTGGTATTTACAACCAATAACCCCTGATTAAGCTCCATCACTTTATTTCTGTTGAACGACATATTGAAATTGGTTTCCCAACTGAAATCTTTTTGCTGAATGTTTTTCGAATTAATGGTAAATTCTAAACCTCTGTTTCTAACAGATCCAATATTCTTCCTGATATTTGCATAGCCTACTGTTGAAGGTAATGGCACAGCAAACAGTAAATCGGAGTTACGCTTGTCATAAGCATCAATAGTAAAATCGATGCGGTTAAAAAGGCTAAAGTCTACCCCTAAATTATAGGTCCTTGATTTTTCCCAGGTTAAATCCGGATTGGCTAATTGTGTTGGAAAAGCGCCAGTTTCACCATTATAAGAAGCTGCTGCATTTAAATTATACAATCCAAAAGACTGATAATAATCAATACCACCTTGATTACCGGTCGTTCCTGCACTGGTCCTGAGTTTTAAAAAGCTTAATACGTTATTGCCTTTCAGGAAGCTTTCGTTGGATAGGATCCATGATGCCCCAAACTGATAAAAAGTGGCTGCCGGATTATTTTTACCAAAACGGGATGCATATTCGTTTACAATGGAAGCTACTAGATAATATTTACTTTGAAAACTGTAATCTAACTGAGCCAAAAACTTTATGTTTCGATAACCATTATAGAATCCAGTAGGTTTATTAATGATATCAGTTGCTGTGTTGATCGCATCCATTCCAGCTGGAAGTCCCTTTGCTGTGATGCCTGTTTCATCGTATTGATAGCTTTCAATTTCGGCAACTCCGAGTGCACTGAAGTTATGGTCACCAACATTCAATGCGTACTTAATTCTGTTGGATGACAATAAGGTTGTTGCGAATGAATTACTTAATGATGCTGTTCCGAGGTTGGTAGCACCACTCTGACTTCTTCTGTCATAATAGTTATTAGATCTTCCACTGGCGATGGTTGCCCGGTTATAACTGGAAAGGGTCAGGTTTTTAATAAGGTCATAATCCAAATTCACATCTCCGGTTGTGGTGTAACTTCTGGCTTTAGAATAGTTGTATTGTAAACTCTGTAAGAAGTTGGAACGGTCCCGGCCTCTCCAGGATGGGATGGTTCTTGGATCTGTTGGGATGCCATTTGCATCATAAGCAGGGTCATAAGGCAGGTTAAGATAGGCTTGATAAACTGCACTTTCCGGATTGTAGTTGTCGTTAATTACAATGCCACTTAAAAGCGCTGTCAGCTTTAACTTTTTGGTCAGTTGAGAAGTGAGGTTTGCTCTAAGGCTGTATTGCGTTTTATCATTATTAATTAATGTACCTTCTTCTTTGAAATAATTGCCTGAAATATAAAACTGACTTTTTTCCGTACCTCCCGAAGCAGTTAAGGTATGGTTATTAACCATTGCGGTTCTAAATGCTTCATCCCACCAATTGGTGTTAATATTGGTCACGGAAGCTGGCGGAGGGGTTGTAAAGAAAGTCCTTTGGTAATCATAAAGCTGTTGTGCGTCCATTAACTGAAAATTCCCAGAGGTAGCTTTGGCAACACCGAGGCTTGAATTCAGGCTAAATCTGGTTTCTCCGGCTTTTCCTTTTTTGGTGGTTACAATGATAACTCCATTTGCCGCCCTGGATCCATATAATCCTGTTGCTGCGGCATCACGTAAAATGGTTACATTGTCTACATCTGCAGGGTTGTATGTGCCACCAATATTACCATCTACCACTACCAGTGGGCCGATTCCGGCATTAATGGTTCCTACACCACGAACAACAACGGTTGAGCCTGCTGTTGGATCACCCGAAGCTGAGCTTGCCACTACTCCAGGTGCTTTTCCTTGCAAAAGATTGCCCAGATTCACAGAAGTCACATCGTTTAGCTGTGATCCGCTCACAGTACTTACCGCGCTGGAAATTTCTGATTTTTTTTTCGAAGTATAGCCTACTACTGTAACGGCATCGAGGTCTGTAGTCTGATCGGATAGGCTAATGTTTAACGTGCTGTTATTGCCAACGCGGATGGATTGTGTTGCAAATCCAAGCGCTTTAAATTCAAGCGTACTTTGGTTATCTGCCTGGATGGTATATTTTCCGTTTGCATCGGTTTGAGTTGCTGTTTTTGTTCCCGTAACGCTTACGGTAACCCCAGGGAGCGGTAGTTTTTTATTGTCTGTTACCGTACCCGAAACAGCACGGTTCTGTGCGTTGGATACATAGGCGCAAACAATAAAGGAAATCATTAGAATAAATTGCTTCATTTTGTTTAAGATTTAGGTTAGTTTTAGTTTGTTGCAGAGCAGAGAGTTAACTTAGGGTGGGCTGAAAATCAGTCTTAAGTTCATCGAATAATACACCTTGTTAGCAATGGTTTTCCCTAATCTATGAGCATAAAAACTAAGTTCAAATGATAAAGGCAGCGCAAACGTTTGCTTGGAACAACTACCTGAAATGGCAGAAAGCTGTTTAATCCTAGCTTTTTTACAAGAATGAGGAAGCTTAATCATTTAAGCACAATTGCGTTAAACGCAAACGTTTGTTTTTGAGCGGTATAAAGTGCTTATTGTTACCAAATCAACGATTAGGGCGTATAAATGCTATTTTTCGTATCGGCTTGATAATGATTGAATTGTACGGTATTTTGTTTGGTGTATACTTTGTAATACAGATTTTGGTGTTAAACGATTTTTTCTGGTCTTTCATCTACTCTTTTAAATTTCCTGACCTTATCTTTTTATGTTTGTGATGTAGAATTAAATCAACGGGACGATTTTATTCCAAGAGCCTTTCGGCAGATGGAAGGCTCTTTTTTGTTAAATTTTGTGAAATCAGAAACATTTGTCGGTATTCTTCGTCTAATAAGCGCATTTTAGTTTTGACGTCAAGTCAAGTTTTTTTTAAATAGCGAAGGGCGATCAACAATGATTGCCCTTTCTTTATCTTTTTTCAGAAAATAGCTGAAACAAAAACAACCGGTTGTTCGTTTTTTTCGTAAGGGTATTAAAGGATTACTGAACTGTTGAGCTGTTGTATAGTTAAGCAGTAATAAATATGTTAAATGATGTCACGTTCTTTTTATTTTTCTGTCAAAACTTGTAAATTGCCTTAGTAAAAAGAAACAATTTGTCAGTATAAAACCTGGCAAAAATCCTTACAATAAACCGACAAAGAGAAGGGTTTAATCTAAATCTGAATAAAAAGCCCTTTTAAAACTTGTAAAACAGGTATTACGTATATATATCATCAGTTATTTAAAAGTAATCTACACGATTAAGTAATGATTTTTTTCGGGATGGATTAGCGTAAATAGGTTCTTATCCACCCATATGGCGCAATTGTTGATAAAATAAACAAAACAGTACCTCCTCTTTTTATAATTTATTTTATAGTTTAGGGACGTAGCTGTTAAGAAAGGTATTATGGAAGCAAAATTTTCACCACAGGTAAAAGATGTGATCTCTTTTAGTAGAGAGGAAGCTCTCCGTTTAGGACATGATTACATCGGAACCGAGCATTTATTGTTGGGCCTCATCCGTGAAGGGGATGGGATGGCCATCAAAATTTTACGATCGTTAGGAGTAGATACTGGTAAATTGCGCCGCTCAATTGAAGATGCCGTTCGTGGCACTTCGAGTGTAACAGTTAATCTGGGTAACATCCCGTTAACGAAACAGGCAGAAAAAGTTTTAAAGATTACTTACTTAGAAGCTAAAATATTTAAAAGCGATTTAATTGGCACCGAACATTTATTGTTGTCAGTTTTGAGAGATGATGATAACATCGCCTCACAAATCTTGTTACAGTATGGCGTTACTTATGATGTTTTTAAACAAGAAGTTGAAGTAAATAAAAATGGCTTTAGAGATGATATTTCTAATAGCGCTTCAACCGGGGGAGACGATGATTATCGTGAAGAGGAAAGCTTTAGCGCTCCAAAGAAAGTTTCTGATATCAAATCGAAAACTCCTGTATTAGATAACTTCGGTCGTGATTTAACCAAGGCAGCAGAAGAAGGTCGTTTAGACCCAATTGTTGGTCGCGAGAAAGAAATTGAACGTGTATCGCAGATTTTATCCCGCAGAAAGAAAAATAATCCAATTTTAATTGGTGAACCAGGTGTTGGTAAATCCGCTATTGCAGAGGGTTTGGCACTTCGCATCGTTCAACGTAAGGTATCACGTGTTTTATTTAATAAACGTGTGGTTACTTTGGATTTGGCCTCTTTAGTTGCAGGTACTAAATATCGTGGACAGTTCGAGGAGCGTATGAAAGCCGTTATGAACGAGCTGGAAAAATCTACCGATGTAATCTTATTCATTGATGAGATTCACACTATTGTTGGAGCGGGGGGAGCCTCAGGTTCGTTAGATGCATCTAATATGTTTAAACCTGCACTAGCCAGGGGAGAAATACAATGTATTGGTGCAACAACTTTAGATGAGTATCGTCAGTATATTGAAAAAGATGGTGCCTTGGATCGTCGTTTCCAGAAAGTAATGGTTGAGCCGGCCACACCAGATGAAACCATCGAAATTTTAACCAGAATTAAAGATAAGTACGAAGAGCATCACGGGGTAACTTATACCCAGGAAGCAATTGAAGCTTGTGTTACTTTAACTTCCCGTTATATTTCGGATCGTTTCTTACCGGATAAAGCCATTGATGCTTTAGATGAGGCAGGTTCAAGAGTGCATTTAACCAATATTCATGTTCCTCAGAACATTATTGATATCGAAGCTAAAATTGAGGATATCAAGCTAGAGAAAAACAAGGTTGTGCGCAGCCAGAAATATGAAGAAGCAGCTAAACTTCGTGATACTGAAAAGAATTTGATCGAAGAGTTAGATAAAGCCAAAGCTGAGTGGGAAGCTGAAACCAAAACCAAACGTTATGAGGTTTCAGAAGATAATGTTGCAGAGGTAGTAGCCATGATGACTGGTATTCCGGTTCAACGTGTCGGACAAACAGATAGCCAAAAGTTATTGAATATGTACGATAAGGTTGCAGAGAAAATCATCGGTCAGGATGATGCCATTAAGAAATTAACCAAAGCGATTCAACGTACAAGAGCTGGATTAAAAGATCCTAAAAAACCAATTGGTTCCTTCATTTTCTTAGGTCCAACTGGTGTAGGTAAGACAGAATTGGCTAAAGAACTGGCTCGTTTCATGTTCGATAGCGATGATGCATTGATCCAGATTGACATGAGTGAATACATGGAGAAATTTGCGGTTTCACGTTTAGTGGGCGCGCCTCCGGGATATGTAGGTTATGAAGAAGGTGGTCAGTTAACAGAAAAAGTTAGAAGAAAGCCTTATGCCGTTATCTTATTAGATGAAATCGAAAAAGCTCACCCTGATGTATTTAATATTTTATTACAGGTATTAGACGAAGGTCAGTTAACAGATAGCTTGGGTAGAAAAGTAGATTTTAGAAACACGATTATCATCATGACTTCTAATATCGGCGCCCGTCAGTTAAAAGATTTCGGTCAGGGAGTTGGTTTCTCTACAGCAGCTAAAACCAATCAGGCAGAACAACACAGTCGTGGAGTAATTGAAAGCGCATTAAAACGTGCATTTGCTCCAGAGTTTTTGAACCGTGTAGATGACGTAGTTGTATTCAATAGTTTAGGTAAAGAAGAAATCTTCAGAATTATCGACATTGAGTTGAAAGCTTTATTTGGCCGCGTTCATACTTTAGGATATGATATTGCTTTAACTGAAAATGCTAAAGAATATATCGCAGAAAAAGGTTTTGACAGTAATTTTGGTGCACGTCCGTTAAAACGAGCCATTCAAAAATACCTGGAAGACCCAATTGCTGAAGAAATCCTTAAAGGTGAACTGGCAGAAGGAGATGTTTTGGAAATTGATTATGATAAATCAACGGAAGTAATATCTGTTCAGCATAAAAAAGGCGAAAAGAAAAAACAAGAGCCTAAAGAAGAAGAAGGATCTTCTAGCAAATAAACGAGAGCTCCCAATGAAAGTTGGGAGCTTTTTTAATGCCTGTATATGCGCTTGACACCTATGTAGCAGTTTTCAATCCCTGCTTAAATAATTGATATTAGGTTAGTGTTTTTGAGTTTAACTGCGTAAATTCGGTTCAATAAATCCCCTATTGATGAAATTTAAGTCTATCACCTTAATTGGTCTGGCATTGTGCTGTGCGTTATCCTGTAAAAAGAATTCAAATACAGATCCTGAGGTTATTACTGATCCTTTAGTAACCGTACAAACCAACCTAAACAACGAAGTACTCCTAAAGCTGGTAAATGATACCCGGGCTGCCGGATGTAATTGTGGTACAACAGTTATGCCCCCTGTGCCCACTTTAGTCTGGAATAACCAATTGGCTGCCGCGGCTGTAGGTCATAGTAAGTATATGGCAAGTGTGAACACGATGACGCATAACTCTGCAGATGGCAAAACTTTTGGAGATAGGATTACAGCAGCTGGTTATGTTTGGAGTACGGCAGGCGAAAATGTAGCCCAGGGGCAAACCACAGAAGCTCAGGTTTTCAACGATTGGATCAAAAGTGAGGGACACTGCAAAAACATCATGAATGCAAAATTCAAGGAGATGGGGGCGGGCAGGCAAGGAAATTTCTGGACGCAGGATTTTGCGGCTAAATAGGGCTGTATTATCTTCACCAGTTGTAGCATATTTGCGTTTAAATTCATAGCGTATCGCCATGACCTTAATTTCAGTTCCGGCCTCACAATCCAAAGCTAGCAGCAAAATTAAAACAAACTGGTCTGTGCACGTGGCACTCTAAATAAGGTATGATCTAAGGCAATTTCTTTCTGATTTAAGCCATTCAGTCTACAATGTAGTCTGAAATTATCACGGATGAGCTGCGCAATGTTGCCATCACCACGCATGCGATCCCCAAAACGGCTATCATTAACATGACCACCATGGCAACTCTGAATCATGTGCCACACCTTATCGAAGCGGTCGGGAAAATTTTTTCTAAGCCAATCTTCAAATATCTGCCCAATGGCACCATTTAAACGAACAACTGTATACCCGGCTTTACTGGCTCCGGCATCGGCAACAGCCTTTAAAATTTTTGGAATTTCATGATCACTTAAACCAGGAACAAGAGGTGCAACCATCACACCCATTGGTATTCCGGCTTCGCTCAGCTTTTCTACAACTTTAAGTCTTTGTTTGGCGGTTGTTGTTCTGGGTTCCATCACCTGTCTTAAATCTTCATTCAGACTGTTGATTGAAACATAAACCATGCAAAGATTCAGTTTGGCCAATTCAGAAAGAATATCAGTATCCCTGAGTATAAGAGAATTTTTAGTGATCATCCCGATAGGTTGTTTATATTCCAGGGCAATTTCTAAAAGCTGCCTGGTGAGTTTAAACTTACGTTCAGCTGGCTGATAACAATCAGTATTTCCTGATAAGGAAATGGTTGTGGCATCCCAGCCTTTTTTCTCCAGGAATTTTTTAAATAGGATAGGTGCATCTTTTTTGACAATTATTTTTCTTTCGAATTCTATACCAGCACTGTAGCCCCAATATTGGTGCGAGTTGCGCGCATAACAATATGTACAACCATGTTCACAGCCTTGATAAGGATTTAAAGAATAAGCCATTCCTACATCCGGACTTTCTACTTTATTAACAATCGTTTTGGAACTTTCGAAAATGAATGAGGTTTTTTTATCTTGCTCTTCCCAGTCGTCTATTCCTTCTTCATGTTCTTTTACATAAACATCTTTTAGAAACTTATTATGGGGATTAACCTGCGCCCCTCTACCTTTGAAATAGGTTTTTTCTTCACCAGCTGCCATAACATAAAATTACTAATATTTTTAGTAATTTTAATAAAAAGTTATGCACCTTTTACAACATCATTTAGCTGGTGTGGTTGTTTTGGAGAGGGGTACATAGTCCATAGGCACCATATCGGCCACTTTTTCATATGCCCAATAACCTTCATACAATAGCGAACGGGAGTCATAAATACCGCCATTTTTGTAAAAACGAACAGGGGCCTGCATGAGGTTAATTACAGAAATTTCATTTTCAGGTACATCAAGGGGTCTGAAAATCCAAAAACCAGTTTTGGAATAAGCCAATGATTCTTTTTCCCTGGTATATTGAACCAGAAGTGCATCCGTATAATTTAACCATTTAAGGTTTTGATCATAATCGTGCACTAAGGTATCAGGCTGTACATCAGCTCTCGAAAATTTATCGATGGTTTTGGGCATTTCTTTTTGCTTGGTCCAAAAAGCCAGTAAAGCAGTATCTACCTTACCTTTGGATTGTCTTATGCCGGTTTTTTCGGCAGTGAATCTGATTTTATCAAGGTTGGTATTGATCACATATTCTGGATAGCGATTGGGATTAGGCACTTTCAGCATTTTATTAATGATAAAACCTTCCTGCTGAGCTGTTCCGTTATATAATGATCTGAAAAAATGTTGAGATGATCCATAATAGGCTGTCTCTCTGGCCGCAATAAATTTCTTCTTTTTGGTTGCCGAGGCTTTGAGTTCTTCAAAAAACGGGTGTCCGGAATAGTAAATTATTCTGGTGCGGGAATTATATTCGAAGTGATCCAACATATACTTTAAGCGGTATCCGAGTGCTTTATTTTCAACGATCAGGAATTCGGAAGTGCTAACGGTTAATGTACTTTTGGTAATATCAAAATCAACACGTAATACCTGAGGGTTAAGAATTTTGCATTGTAAGGCATTAGGCGTTTTTCCAATAAAAAATTCTTTAAACTGATTGATGTATTTTTGCCTGTTCGGATCTGTACGGATCACCACCTCATTTAATTCTACTGTATTTTCTTTCAATACCAGATCAACCTGAACTGATTTGTCGGCAATAATTACGCTTTTAGAATAGGGGAGATAGCCCACCATTTGAACCAATAAATTATAGCTGCCGGGTTGTAAATTAGCAAGACGGAACTTTCCGTCATTATCGGCAACTGCAGCAATTTTATAGCCACTTAAATAAATACTGGCACCGGGCAAGCCATCTTTCACATCGCGAACGGTACCGGAAATGGAATAAGTATTTTGTGCAAATGAATTAATACCAATGATTAGGAACAATGGTATTAAGAGATTTTTAAACATGGAAACGAATGTAGTAAAAAAGTTTAGGAGTAGATGGGCATTTGGTAATGGTTATTAGTCATTAGTCATTAGTTATTAGTCATTGGTGAATGGTCATTGGTTTATTTGTCAATTGTTCAATTAAACAGTTCAACAATTAATCATTTACCAATAAAAACTGCGCTCATGGTGTAGGTACATAGTCCATAGGCACACTGTCTGCTATTTTTTCCCAGCCCCAGTATCCTTCATAAATCATAGATTTAGCATTGTAAATGGAACCATTTTTATAAAAGAATACAGGTCTTATCTGTAAGTTAACGAGTGAAACCTGATAATCGGCAAGTTCCATTGGTCTTGAAATAGATAAGCCAATCCGGTCTTTAAAAGCATCTACTTCTTTTTCTTTGGTATAAACGATATACAGGATATCCGTAAAATCAATACGTTTGATGCTTTCATTATAAGTGTGTACCAGGGTATCCGGGGCAACAACAGCTCTGCTCAAAACGGAAATGGTTTTGGGCATATTTTGTTTTCTCATCCAATAATTTAAAGAATCAACCTCATTTAGGCCGAGATGAAGTTTTAATTTTGTTAAATCGGTTCTGTTTCTGTTCATTTCTGCTTTGGCCGCTGTGAGTCGTCTGATGTTGAGTTTGATAAGGCTGTCTGAAGGTCTGTCCGGATTTGCTTTTCTTAATAATTTGTTGATAATAAATCCTTCTTCTGTAGACCGATTTGCATACAAAGAAGTAAAGAAGTGCTGAGCCGAACCATTGTAAGCTTCCAATCGTTTCTGCGCCCATTTTCTTTTCCTGCTTGCCGATCCTTTTAAGTCTTCATAAGTGGGGTAGCCTTCATAATAAACTACCCGGTTACCGTAATCATATTGGAAATCATTTAATAAGTATTTGATTTTGTAGCCTAGCGACCGATTTTCGATCATCAAAAAATCAGTGGTGTTTGCACTTAAAATACGGGTTTCCTTGTTGTAAGAAATGTTTAATATATCTGTATTGAGTATTTTGCAGGATTCCGCATTTGGGGTTGTACCGATAAAATACCCTTTGAATAAATTAATATATCGTGCCCGGTTAGGGTCTGCCTTAATTGTAACTTCTGCTAATTGTGTAACATTTTCCTGCAATACCACATCAAGTTTAACAGGCTTATCGGCGATAATGACATTCTTGTTTGAAGCTTTATAACCCATTAATTGGATAAGAATGTCGTAATTTCCAGGTTTTAGAATTAAGCTGAATTTACCATCATTATCGGTGATGGTACCCATTTTATAACCACTTACATATACGCCTGCACCGGGAAGTACTTCTCCTCTTTTATCTTTTAGTGTTCCGCTCAGTTTAAATTGCTGCTGGGCAAAACTGTTGAAAGTAATGCATATACATAAAAATGATATCAATAGGGCTTTCATGATATAAATATAAACTAATTTTATAGTTTATTAAAGCTATAAAAAAGCGTATCTAATTTACGGCTTTAGATACGCTTTTAAAAGGGGAGAAATTAGCTTATTCCAATCCCATTTTTTGCATAACAACATCACTTACGCCTGTTGAAGAATATCCTCCATCATGAAAAAGGTTTTGCATGGTAACCATTCTGGTTAAGTCGGAGAAGAGGGTAATGCAATAATCGGCACAGCTTTCGGCATCAGCATTACCCAGCGGTGCAATTGCATCGGCATAGTCAAAGAAATCGCCGAATCCTTTAATTCCGCTTCCGGCAGTAGTTTTGGTTGGAGATTGGGATACGGTGTTGATCCTCACTTTTTTATCAAGGCCATAATGATAGCCAAAACTACGCGCAATAGACTCTAACATAGCCTTAATATCAGCCATGCCGGTATAGAAAGGATAGGTGCGCTGTGCAGCCATATAAGTTAAGGCAACTACACTGCCACCTTCTGCAATGGCATCCAGTTTTTTGGCAACAGCCAGCATTTTATGAAAACTCAAAGCAGAAACATCAATACCTTTCATAAAGTAATCGTAGTTGGATGCTGCATAAGGTATTTTTTTACGAATATTTACACTCATTCCAATAGAATGTAACACAAAATCGATTTTACCACCTAAAATTTCCTGTGACTGGGTATATAGTTGCGTTAAGTCGTCTACATTTGTTGCATCGGCAGGAATAATCTGTGAATTGGTTTTTTCTGCTAAAGCATTAATTTCACCCATGCGCATTGCAATAGGAGCATTGGTGAGCACAAAAGTAGCGCCTTCTTCATGCGCTTTTTCAGCAACTTTCCAGGCAATCGAATTTTGATCCAATGCACCAGTTATGATTCCTCTTTTACCTTTTAATAAATTGTACATATGCTTTTTGTTTTGTTAAGGTAAAGCTAAGGTACAGGAATTTAGAAATTATAGAAATTTGATCAGGCTAAAAGTTCTTTCGCATTTTCTATAGCCGATAAGCCTGGATTTTTTCCACTAAGCATTTCCGCTATCACTTCAATGCGCTCTTCTTGTTTTAATTTTTTGATCCCTGTAGTAGTTTTTCCACCTGCTTCATGCTTATGTACGAAATAATGCGATTGACCCTTTGCAGCGATTTGTGGCAGGTGTGTAATGGAAACTACTTGCATGTCTTCACCAAGTTCTGCAATAACTTCGCCAACCTTAACCGCAGTTTCTCCAGAAATTCCGGTATCAATTTCATCAAAAATTATGGTTGGAAGGGAGGTGTGTTTAGCCAAAAGTGCTTTTATAGAGAGCATTAAGCGGGAAAGTTCACCACCAGAGGCAACCTTACTTACTGGTGCCGGCACCTGGCCTGCATTGGCTGTAAAGAGTAAATTAATTGTATCTATTCCATCTTTACCTAATTCAGCAGATAAGTTTTGCGCTAAAACAAGTTTTGCATTTGGCATGCCTACTTTTTTGAGTGTAGCTCCAGTTTGATCTTCTACTATCTTAATTGCCTTTTTGCGGTTTTCGCTCAGTTGGCTCGCTTGTTTTTTTAATTCAATGGTTAATTGCGCTATTTCGGCCTGAATTTTTTCTATTTCTTCATCAGAAGATAGAAGCTTATTCAGGTTGTTTTCCAGCTGTTGCTGTAAGTCTATTAGTTCCTGATTATTGGCAGCCCTGTGTTTTTGTTGCAGCGAGTATAATAAATCTAGCCTTTGGTTGATAGAATCTAATCGGTCTGCCTGGTGTAAAGTATTATTTTCTATACCTGCAACTTCATCGGCTATATCTTTAATTTCAATCACTGTTGATTTTAGCCGCTCATAAAGTGCATTAACTGCGGGATCAAATTTTTCGATTTGTTGCAGCTGAAGTTGTGCTTCTTTGAGTATTTGAATAGCAGATGGTTCGGCCTCAGTAAGCAGACCATTAGCAGTGAGCAAACCTCGTTTTATGGTTTCTGCATGTGTTAAACGTTCTAATTCCTGCTCCAGGCTTTCTTGTTCATCAGCTTTTAGATTGGCTTGTTCCAGCTCATTAAAAAGAAATTGCTCATAATCCTGTTTGCTGCGGGCCTCAGTCGCTTCTTTACTAAGCTGATCTAAGTTTTTTATGGATTGCTTTAGTTTTTTATAACCAGAGCGATAATTAAACAACAAAGACTGATGATTGGCCAGGGCATCTACAATCAGTAATTGGAAATCGGTATCGTTGAGCTCTTGTGTAGCTTGTTGTGAATGGATATCAATTAGCTTTTCCCCAATCAATTTCAATGTGGAAAGATTTACAGGAGTGTCGTTAATGAATGATCTCGATTTTCCATCAATTGAAATTTCTCTTCTTAAGATACTTTCATTAAAAAAGTCGACATCATTTTCTTCGAAAAGCAGCTTTAGATTTTCGTCTGCCAAACGAAAATTGCCTTCAATAACACATTTCTTCTCCTGGTTAAAGAAATATTTGCTTTCTGCCCGTTGGCCTAAAATAAGTGATAGTGCACCCAGCATAATGGATTTACCAGCTCCGGTTTCTCCGGTAATAATATTTAGTCCTTTATCAAACTCGATATCCAGACTATCGATTAAAGCGTAATTACGTATTGAAAGTTTCTGTAGCATACTGACTACGAAAATACTAAAAAGTTATTTTAACAGATGCTATAAAACAGAAACAGCGAAGTTTATTCTTCGCTGCTCTGGTATCATTTGTTATGTTATTCAATGCTAGTTTTCCTGTTTCTCCTTTTTCTCTTTCTTTTCTATTTTTTCCTTAAGCTCTTTTATTTCCTGCTCGTATTTTTCTCTGATTTTTTTGTACTCTGCAGATTCTCTTAATTTTTTATTGTTGTTATCTTCAAAGTATAAAACACGGGGCTCTGAGCTATCATACCTAAGGTGAGTACGAAGAGAATCGATGTGAAATCTCTTCCCTTCGAGCTTTCTAAGGTCGTTTGATAAAGCCCTCATTTTGGCTCCATCGATCTGAGCCCTTACCCCAGAGTTTATTTTAACTACAATATCGTCACTCATTTTTCTCCATTTAGCCTGAGCTTCTGGTGAGCTGAATTCCTTTGTCATATCCTCAGCCATTTTCTTCCATTTGGCTTTGGCTTCTGGAGAGTTAAACTCTTTCTCCATATCTTCTCCAAATTTCTTCCACTTGGCCTGTTCCTCTGGCGAATTCATTTTCTTTTGCATGTCTTCAGCCATTTTTTTCCATTTGGCCTGGGCTTCAGGAGAATTGAATTCTTTCGCCATATCTTCACCCATTTTTTTCCATTTCGCTTTGGCCTCAGGAGAGTTAAATTCTTTGTCCATGTCTTCACCAAATTTTTTCCATTTTAGTTTAGCCTCCGGAGAATTAAATTCGCGGTAGAGTCTGGCATGTAATAAAGAATCTTTAAAATGGAAAGCACTGTCAGATCTAAATCTAAATACCCGGTTACCCTGTAACAACTCATCCCGGTAAAAATCCTTTCTTAAACTATCAGGCATTTCTTTAACAGAGTTATACTCTGTTTTTTTACCATTGGCATCGATGGTTACAATCTTAATTTTACGCTTCTTGGTTGTATCCAGGCAAACTAAGGTATTCAGGTTAGTATTGGTATTGCGAATACTATAAATCTGAACTTTATTTGTTTTAACTTTCTCTTTTTTCTTCTCTGTCGGATTAATCCATGCGATAGAAAACAAGCAGGCGATACCCAATGTAAGGGCTGCCATTTGCTGTTTTGCATTTAAATAATTTGTTTTCATGTTGGTTATTCTTTTTATGCGTTGATACAAATTTTGGGTTTTGCCTGTAGCAGCCAGCGCATAAGCAGGACTGTTTTTATCCTTCAATAGCTCTAGTTTTAATAAGGCATGGGCATAGTTTAAAGGCTTTCCGGTAACTTTTAATACCAGGTCATCACAGGCATGTTCACGTTCAATGTGTATGAAGCGACCAGCCATCCAAACAAATGGATTAAAAAAGAGCAATGTTTCAATAGCTGTTTTAATCAGGTTAAGTAGAAAATCATTCCGTCTGATGTGCGATAACTCATGGATGAGGATGGCTTCTACCTGATCGGTATCTAACTGGTTTACCAGCGCAACCGGAAAGAGTACAACTGGTTTTAAGTAACCAATTACAAGTGGTACATTCACAATCGTTGACAAGTGAAATCTGATCTGTTTATTAATTTTTAAGCTGGTAGTTACATGGGTAAATATGCTTTTCCAATTTTCTGGCACAGTGCTCAGCCCGATTTTCTTAAATTTAGAAAGTTGATTATAACCTTTAGTGATGACAAAGAGTTGTAGGATAATACCTATGATGTAAAATGCTACAATGATAGGGAAGTATTGCTCGGCCTTGCTGCTAAAACTCTGTGGCAAATTGTTAAAGTAGGGGGAGAGTTGAAATTGCCCTGCTTGCGCGCTTACCTGTGTTTGAGGCAAACTAATCATCATCTGATAGATGAAGTTGTAGCTAAAACAAAGGAACATCAGTACAATTGAACCAAAAGCTAAGTTGTGCTTATATTTTGCTGCCAGTTTCGGAACTCCGAACATAACGATAAATAGCACACCATAAATGAGGGCGCTTTGCCAGAGTGAGTTTAAGATGCTCCAGCCAAATGCTTTGATAAATTGTTGTAATAGCGTTTCCATGTTGGTGATTTTAATTTTTTCTGAGCCTAAGCTCTATTGTTATCTTTTAATTGGCCTTTAGCCCTCCACCGTTTAACCTGCTCTTTTACCTTATTTAAGGCTATCTAAGTATTTTTTTATTTCTTCAATTTCATCGGCACTTGCACTGTGATTTCCTAAAGCCTGCATCACTAACCTTGCTGCCGAACCATTAAAAACATTGTCTATCATTTTATTAACCAATTGTTTTTCAGTTTTATCCTGGCTAACCAATGCTTTATAAATGTGTGTTTTCTGATTGGTATCCCTTTCTACCATGCCTTTTTCATGCATAATCTGCATCAGTTTGAGGGTAGTGGTGTAACCAGAATCCTTTTTATTCAAGGCTTCATGTACTTCTCTTACAGTTGCCTGACCGTTTTGCCACAGCACTTGCAGGATTTCCATTTCTCCCTCGGTAGGTTTGATGTTGTGAATGTTCATATGTTACAGTTGTACGAATTATTTCGTATTCAAATGTACGAAGATATTCGTAATAACAAAATATTTTAACAGTTTTTTAACATAAGACAATCCGATATCCGGATTGTTGCATGGAGAGGGAATGTTTAGGTGATTAATTGGTGAGGTGCTGAGGTGTTGAGTTGGAGGATTGTTAAACTGTTGGGGTGTGCTATCGTTGTAGGGAGCGGTAATAGTAATGGATAGATAAAGGTTATGCAACATTGAGCACACCTGATCAGTTAAACAAATAAACAGTTAAACAATTAAGCAACCATAAACTATTTCTTCAGTCCCTCGTATTTTCCAATATTAGCAGGATCAATTTCTGCGAGCATATTGTAGGCTTGCAGGCGTTCCTGAACATTCAGTTTTGATAGTACATTGGTTACTTCTTCAGCTTTAGAAGCGAAATAAACATTAGGGAATATAGAGCCCAATTTTTGTTTATCCATTTGCTGGAGTGCCGGCAGGGCAGCCAGAATTTGTTTTAACCCTTTATCATTATCGGTTAGCTGATCTAAACCATTAAGGTGGTAATAGTATATAAAGTTCCTTAATTCTCCAAAGATAGGATTAAGCGTATTTTCATTAAACCAAAAGCGGTTGCGGAGTCCATCTGCAGCTCTCCAGCCTGTATTGCCCGATGCCTGAGCCAGGTTGATGATATTTTGTGCTTTTTTAAAATAAGATGTACCGCCCAGTTTACCGAAGCTATCCTTATCTAAACCGATAATGGTGTAGGCATAATAGGTGAGGAGTGCACTGATATTTGAGATATAGTTCTGATCAGAGAAATCAATCGTTGAACCATCATTATAACTGAAATCAAAATTCTTGTCACTCATATTTAACAAGGTGCTGTTGTAAGTACTGTTAAATACAGGTCTGCTACTTTGAATTTGAGCTTCAGCGGTATAACCTGAACCACCATCCCAGGAGTTAATGGTAATAACGAAACTGCAATCGATTCTTTCTTCAGGTTTGTAACTTTCGTTGCTGAATTTGTTATTGTTTAAAAAATCACGAATTGTTTTTTGTAATGCTTCTACAGCAGGTTTACTGATGTTAGAAACCTGAGGTGCTAAAAGTGTAACTCTTGCATTCAGTTCTTGAGCCTGAAGTTTTCCCAAACCGCATAGCAAACAGAAAAAAACAATTCTTTTTATCATTTTATAATTTTTAAAATGGCTTCACAGATATCATTGGCTACCTCAGTTTTTGATTTCATTTCAAAAGTAGTTTTCTCTAAAGCCTTGTTAAAAATAGTAATTTTATTTGTATCTGATTTAAACCCTGCTCCCTGATCATTCAGCGAATTGAGCACAACCAAATCCAGGTTTTTCTTCTCCAGCTTCCCTTTGGCATAATTCTCTTCATCGTTGGTTTCCAAGGCAAAGCCAACCAATACCTGTCCCTTTGTTTTATTTTTACCAAGATTGGCCAAAATATCAACCGTTTTTTCTAAAGCCAGATTGAGGTCACTGTCTTTCTTCTTTATTTTTTGTTCCGCTACTGTTTTGGGTTTATAATCGGCAACAGCGGCACACATCACCGTGATATCGCTTTGCGGAAAATGTTCAGAACAGGCATTAAACATATCTGCTGCACTCACAACATCTATGCGTTTTAATGGCTGGGTAGCCTTTTGCGCCGTTGGTCCGGCAATTAAGGTTACCTCAGCGCCCAGGCGTACCAGGGTATCTGCAATGGCAAAACCCATTTTTCCGGAAGAGTGATTGCCAATAAATCGTACCGGATCTATGGCTTCATAAGTCGGTCCGGCAGTAACCATAGCTGTTTTGCCATACAAAGGCATGGCCTTTAAAATGGCATGATTTAAAAACGATACTATTTCTTCAGGTTCTGCCATTCTGCCTTCCCCATATAAACCGCTCGCCAGTTCACCACTTGCCGGAGCAATAACAGTATTGCCAAAGCTGGTTATACGTTTAATATTATGCTGAGTAGTTTCGTGCTTCCACATATCCAGGTCCATTGCAGGTGCAACATAAACCGGACATTTAGCCGAAAGGTAAACTGCAGTTAATAAATTATCACATATTCCGGTAGCGAGTTTGGCCAGGGTATTAGCACTGATAGGGGCAATAATCATCAAATCGGCCCACAGGCCTAATTCAACATGATTACTCCAAACACCGGTTTCTTCTTCAAAGTATTGCGTGTATACCGGGTTTTTTGAAAGCGTAGCAAGGGTAAGTGGCGTAATGAAATTTGCGCCATCAGTGGTAAGAACAACCTTAACGTTTGCACCAGATTTAACTAAAAGCCGAACTAAAAATGCCGACTTATATGCCGCGATGCTACCGCAAACGCCAAGGAGTATATTTTTGTCTTTTAGCATGGAGTGTTGGGCATGGGGCTTAGAGCATTAATATGCTTAGGAAATTGCGCCATGCTCCTTGCCCTTTGCTAATTACTTTTGTTCTTTAGCAGGATTTCTATGGTAAACTTTACCACTTAAAAACTCATCCATAGCAACTAAAACAGGCTTAGGCATGCGTTCGTAGTGCTTGCTGATTTCAATCTGCTCACGGTTTTCAAAAATTTCTTCCAGGTTATCATTGCTAGAAGCAAATTCAGCTAATTTACCATGCAACTCCTCTTTCATGTTGTTTGAAATCTGATTTGCCCTTTTAGCAATTACAACTAACGATTCATATAAATTGTCAGTTGTTTTATCTAAATCGTGTACATTTCTGGTAACCGTTGTATTTGGTATTGCAGGTTTGTTAGTATTCATCTATTATTAATTTTTATTATCTGTTTTGTTAATGATGGTAGTATCTTTCAACTTACCTGTTCTGATCAGCATTTCTTTGTATTTGGCTTCTTGTGCTGCGTATTCAGCAAGCTCTTGTTTAGCCAATACAATTCCTGCATCAATATCCTCTTTTAGCTGTTTAGCGTCTTTTGTAAATTTGCTCTCAGGGTGTTTCTCTGTAAAATCAGTATATAAAGTTATCGCCTCATTATAACGATCTTCCTGGCGAATAGCATAACTGTTTTTAGCATACAGGTATTGCGCTTTGATCATTAAGAAATCCATTTCTTCTGCATACTTAATATCCGGATAGTCTTTCTGAGCATTTTCTAAAGCAATAACAGCTGCCCTGTAGTTATCTACATTGCTTGGTCCTGTAGTTAAATACATTTTAGCATTTTCAAAAGCTTTATCTTCTAACTTACCTCTTAAATCAGCGATATATTTTCCAGCAGCTGCGGCACGGTCACTGGTTGGATATAGGTTGATGAATAATTGCAAAGCATCTATTGCTTTATAAGTGTTTTCCTGATCTAAAGAGAAAATAGGAGATTCAAGATAGTAACAATAGGCACTCATGTAACGCGCTTCTTCAGCGTTTTTACTTGCAGGATAAGTATCTGCAAAGCTTTTAAACTGATATCTGGCGGTAGTATAATCACTTAATCTATATAAGGTATACGCGTAGTAATAGTTCAAATCCTCCGCTTCTGCACGGCCGCGATATTTTTGAGAAAGATCTTCAAAAAGTACCAGGGCTTTACTGTAATCGCGTTTATTGTATAAACGGAGCGCTTCCTGGTATTTTTTTGCAACATCATTACTAGCCCTCAATTTCTCGAAACGACTTTTACAACCCGCCATACCCAAAGCGGCAACAAATACTAAAATAATTAAGTGTTTAACTTTAAACATTCTGCAAAGATAATTAATAATACGATAACATCAATAAAAACAATCGGGCACTAAGCTAGCTAAAGCAATTCAGTAGCAGCTTGCCCTTAACAAATTTTAACATATATATAAGGTAAGGTACTTTTCTTTAATCAATGCTATATAGTATATATATGTATATCAATTTTCAGCTATTTAATGTAAGGTCAAAAAAACAACTTTATTTTCAACTTGCTGTAATCCATTCCGCCTTCCTTTTTTAGCAAATCAGGTTGCTGTGCATTTCGGTTGTTGCGGTCATCAATTGTCATCCTGAGCCTGTCGAAGGAAAGTAAGCTGTTAAGCGTTTCAACAATATAGCATAATACCTAAAAGCAGGAGGTATAGGCAAAGCGTCCTGTTTTTTATTGTATTCCTTTTTTAGCAAATCAGGTTACTGTACATTTCGGTTGCAGCAGTCATTAATTGTCATCCTGAGCCTGTCGAAGGAAAGTAAGTTGTTAAGCGTTTCAACAATATCGCATAATACCTAAAAGCAGGGGGTATAGGCAAAGCGCCCTGTTTTTTACTGCGTATTCCCTTTTTTAGCAAATCAGGTTGCTGTGCATTTCTGTTGCAGCAGTCCCGCCTTCCTTCCAAATCCCCGTCCTCGTTACCTCGTCCGGGGATTTTCCATACAGTCGGGTTTAGTTTTGCCGGGGCAGTAGTGCTTCGGAGGGGTAAAAACCTGCCAGGCGTATACATCAACTGTCATCCTGAGCCTGTCGAAGGGCTTAATTAAGCTGTTAGGCATTTCAACAGCTTGTCCCGGTTTGAATCGGGGCTTTCATGTTGAGATGGTATCATAACCATCAACTGTCATCCTGAGCCTGTCGAAGGACTCAGGTAAGCCTGTTAAGCGTTTCAGCAATATCGTATAATACCTAAAAGCAGGAGGTATAGGCAAAGCGCCCTGTTTTTTACTCCGCATTCCCTTTTTTAGCAAATCAGGTTACTGTGCATTTCAGTTGCAGTAATCATCAATTGTCATCCTGAGCCTGTCGAAGGACTGACTGCCTAACTTTTTAAAATACAGCCTCCCATTTTGCCGCTCAAACAACCTTTCCCTGGGTTTGTTTTACCCCCTGTTTTATTTTTTCGTGCTGATAACCATTTGTTTAGACGGTTTACCTAAAATAAAAGGCATTTACTATTTGCCGGCGTAGATATTTTTTCTACTTTTGCATCCCGCTTCGGAGGAAACGGTTTAGCTTAAAAGGTGTGCAAAAGCGGATGAAAAGAGGGGTTTAGAATTATTTTAAAATACTTCTTGCAGGATTAAAAAAGTTCACTACCTTTGCAGCCCGGTTCGGAAGGAACGGAAAGTGATAGGGGGATACGGAGAGGGTGATAATTGAAATAAGGTTGAAAAGAAAAGCGGAAAAATAAAAATATTTTTCTTGCGGATTAAAAAAGTTTTTCTACCTTTGCAATCCCAAACGGAAACGAAAGGGGTTCCCGGAACGGCGGATGTCGGAAAGGGGTTTAAAAAAGAGATACAGACGAACTTCGGTTCAGAAGATATAAAAAAGAGATCGGCCGTGAGGTTTACCAGATCGATAAGTTCTTAAAAGAGATGTCAATGTAGCGTAGCGGGGTAATGAAGTACGCATTCAAGTACAGAATACCGTCGCTTTATTTTAAAGTCAGTGACTAACAGACAAAATTAAAAAAGAAGACTATTTTTAACATAGTTAAAACTGGTCAGTTTCAAAACACATTTTACAATGGAGAGTTTGATCCTGGCTCAGGATGAACGCTAGCGGCAGGCCTAATACATGCAAGTCGAGGGGTAGAGGAGAGCTTGCTTTCCTTGAGACCGGCGCACGGGTGCGTAACGCGTATGCAACCTACCTTTATCAGGGGGATAGCCCGGAGAAATCCGGATTAACACCGCATAAAATCACAGTACAGCATTGTACAATGATCAAATATTTATAGGATAAAGATGGGCATGCGTGTCATTAGCTAGTTGGCGGGGTAACGGCCCACCAAGGCGACGATGACTAGGGGATCTGAGAGGATGGCCCCCCACACTGGTACTGAGACACGGACCAGACTCCTACGGGAGGCAGCAGTAAGGAATATTGGTCAATGGAGGCAACTCTGAACCAGCCATGCCGCGTGCAGGAAGACTGCCCTATGGGTTGTAAACTGCTTTTATCCGGGAATAAACCTGCTTACGAGTAAGTAGCTGAATGTACCGGAAGAATAAGGATCGGCTAACTCCGTGCCAGCAGCCGCGGTAATACGGAGGATCCAAGCGTTATCCGGATTTATTGGGTTTAAAGGGTGCGTAGGCGGCCTGTTAAGTCAGGGGTGAAAGACGGTGGCTCAACCATCGCAGTGCCCTTGATACTGACGGGCTTGAATGGACTAGAGGTAGGCGGAATGAGACAAGTAGCGGTGAAATGCATAGATATGTCTCAGAACACCGATTGCGAAGGCAGCTTACTATGGTCTTATTGACGCTGAGGCACGAAAGCGTGGGGATCAAACAGGATTAGATACCCTGGTAGTCCACGCCCTAAACGATGAACACTCGCTGTTGGCGATACACAGTCAGCGGCTAAGCGAAAGCGTTAAGTGTTCCACCTGGGGAGTACGCCCGCAAGGGTGAAACTCAAAGGAATTGACGGGGGCCCGCACAAGCGGAGGAGCATGTGGTTTAATTCGATGATACGCGAGGAACCTTACCCGGGCTTGAAAGTTAGTGAATTATCCAGAGATGGATAAGTGAGCAATCACACGAAACTAGGTGCTGCATGGCTGTCGTCAGCTCGTGCCGTGAGGTGTTGGGTTAAGTCCCGCAACGAGCGCAACCCCTATGTTTAGTTGCCAGCATGTAATGGTGGGGACTCTAAACAGACTGCCTGTGCAAACAGAGAGGAAGGAGGGGACGACGTCAAGTCATCATGGCCCTTACGTCCGGGGCTACACACGTGCTACAATGGACGGTACAGAGGGCAGCTATACAGCAATGTAATGCGAATCTCACAAAGCCGTTCACAGTTCGGATTGGGGTCTGCAACTCGACCCCATGAAGTTGGATTCGCTAGTAATCGCGTATCAGCAATGACGCGGTGAATACGTTCCCGGGCCTTGTACACACCGCCCGTCAAGCCATGGAAGCTGGGGGTACCTAAAGTATGTAACCGCAAGGAGCGTCCTAGGGTAAAACCGGTAACTGGGGCTAAGTCGTAACAAGGTAGCCGTACCGGAAGGTGCGGCTGGAATACCTCCTTTCTGGAGTAGCATTGACTACTCGCTGCGCAACATGATACTCTAATAAAAGTTAAAAAGTTGAAAGTATTAAGTTATAAGTTGAAAAGGCCACATGGCCTTGGTACGATATACTTTATACTAACGACTAAAAAAGACACACCCAAAAGATTAACCACTCAGTGGCTTTAACAAATCTTTGAGAGGCGAGATTGAAATTGAATTACGATTTTTGATTTACGGTTTGCGATTGCATTAAATCTAAAATCGTGGGTCAGGAAATCTAAGATCAGAAAGTCCCGTAGCTCAGCCTGGTTAGAGCACTACACTGATAATGTAGGGGTCTCCAGTTCAAATCTGGACGGGACTACTATAAGGGAGTTAACAGTTAAGAGTTATGAGTTTACAGTTATATATACTGCAAACGGGGAACAGAAAACTGCAACATATCTTTCGGGGAATTAGCTCAGCTGGCTAGAGCGCCTGCCTTGCACGCAGGAGGTCAACGGTTCGACTCCGTTATTCTCCACTGGAAGTTATAAGTGGTAAGTAATAAGTTATAAGTTTTAAAACTTGCAACCTGGAACTTACAACGGTTATAAGTGTTAATTATAAGTTATAGGTTTTAAAACTTACAACCTAGAACTTAAAACTTACAACTCGAAACTTACAACTCAAACAAAGCTACCTGGATCGGTAGTATACATTGACATCAAGAAAAAGAAGAGAATGCCATCGGGGCACAGAGAAACGGTTCGAGCCCGCAATTTTCACTAACGAAGCTGGGACAAGGCTTAGGTTGGGGCACATGACACCCTACACCTTTATACCCTTGGTTTTCGGTTTCAGTAAAGTTCTTTGACATATTGGAAGAAGTTAAAAAAGAAGAGCAAACAACAATAGGCGACTGTTGTGTTTGTGCTCACCATTGAAGGGGCAACCTGGATATGGTATGAGACATCATAACAAGAGCAAAAAAGCATACCATACGGCGCAAAAGGCGTATGCGTAGAAGAAAGTAAAGAAGAGTACACGGGGGATGCCTTGGCTCTCGGAGGCGATGAAGGACGTGATAAGCTGCGATAAGCACCGGTGATCTGCAAATAGGAACTATACCCGGTGATTTCCGAATGGGGCAACCCGGCATGTTGAAGACATGTCACCATAATGGAGCAAACCTGCCGAACTGAAACATCTAAGTAAGCAGAGGAAGAGAAAATAACAATGATTTCCTGAGTAGTGGCGAGCGAAAGGGAAAGAGCCCAAACCACACCTGTTACGGCATGTGTGGGGTTGTAGGACTGTGATGTGGTTACAATGTAATGAAGTGGAACGGGATGGGAAGCCCGGCGACACAAGGTGATAGCCCTGTACACGTAAATACCATTGGCCTAACAGTATCCTGAGTACCGCGAGGTCGGAGACGCCTTGTGGGAATCTGCCGGCACCATCCGGTAAGGCTAAATACTCCCGAGAGACCGATAGTGAACCAGTACCGTGAGGGAAAGGTGAAAAGAACCCCGAACAGGGGAGTGAAATAGAACCTGAAACCGTGTACTTACAAGCGGTCGGAGCATCCAGGTGGTGTGACGGCGTGCCTTTTGCATAATGAGCCTACGAGTTACTCTTCTCTGGCAAGGTTAAGTGCTTCAGGCACGGATCCGAAGCGAAAGCGAGTCTGAATAGGGCGTATAGTCAGAGGAGGTAGACGCGAAACCTTGTGATCTACCCATGGACAGGTTGAAGGTGCGGTAACACGTACTGGAGGACCGAACCGATAAACGTTGAAAAGTTTCCGGATGATCTGTGGGTAGGGGTGAAAGGCTAATCAAACTGGGAAATAGCTCGTACTCCCCGAAATGTTTTTAGGAACAGCGTGGATATTAAGTTTCATAGAGGTAGAGCTACTGATTGGGTGCGGGGGAGTCAAATCCTACCAAATCCAGACAAACTCCGAATGCTATGAAATATGATCTGCAGTGAGGCGCGGGGTGCTAAGGTCACGCGCCGAGAGGGAAAGAACCCAGACCATCAGCTAAGGTCCCCAAGTTACAGTTAAGTTGAACTAACGAGGTCCGGTTGCACAGACAGCTAGGATGTTGGCTTGGAAGCAGCCATTCATTTAAAGAGTGCGTAACAGCTCACTAGTCGAGCGGCCGGGCATGGATAATAAACGGGCATTAAATTGTACACCGAAGCTATGGGATTGAAATATATCGGTAGGGGAGCATTCTAGCGGCAGTGAAGGTACCTGGTAATGGGTGCTGGAGCTTCTAGAAAAGCAAATGTAGGCATAAGTAACGATAAGGCGGGCGAGAAACCCGCCCACCGAAAGGATAAGGTTTCCTGATCAACGCTAATCGGATCAGGGTTAGTCGGGACCTAAGGAGAACCCGAAGGGGATATTCGATGGACAACTGGTTAATATTCCAGTACTTTTTATAACTGCGATGTGGGGACGGAGTAGTGACACTGCCGCGATCTGACGGAATAGATCGTTGAAGGCTGTAGGTATACATTTGGTAGGCAAATCCGCCGAGTGTGCTGAACGCTGATAGTACCGCGAGCCTTCGGGTAAGTGGATAGTGCAGGTAATCAGACTTCCAAGAAAAACCGCTAAGCTTCAGGTTATAAAAACCCGTACCGCAAACCGACACAGGTATCCGGGAAGAGGATTCTAAGGTGCTCGAGTGAATCATGGCTAAGGAACTCGGCAAAATGGCCCTGTAACTTCGGGAGAAGGGGCGCTGGTAGCAATATCAGCCGCAGTGAAAAGGCCCAGGCGACTGTTTAACAAAAACACATGGCTTTGCAAAATCGAAAGATGAGGTATAAGGCCTGACACCTGCCCGGTGCTGGAAGGTTAAGAGGGGATGTCATCCGCAAGGAGAAGCATTGAATCGAAGCCCCAGTAAACGGCGGCCGTAACTATAACGGTCCTAAGGTAGCGAAATTCCTTGTCGGGTAAGTTCCGACCTGCACGAATGGTGTAACGATCTGGGCGCTGTCTCAGCCATGAGCTCGGTGAAATTGTGGTCCCGGTGAAGACGCCGGGTACCCGCAACGGGACGGAAAGACCCCATGCACCTTCACTACAATTTAACATTGACATTGGGTACAGGATGTGTAGGATAGGTGGGAGGCTATGAAGCGGTGTCGCCAGGCATCGTGGAGCCAACGTTGAAATACCACCCTTTCTGTATTCGGTGTCTAACTCCCTTAGTGGGAGGACATTGTTTGATGGGTAGTTTGACTGGGGTGGTCGCCTCCAAAAAGGTAACGGAGGCTTTCAAAGGTAAGCTCAGTACGCTTGGTAACCGTACGGGGAGTGCAATAGCATAAGCTTGCTTGACTGTGAGACATACAGGTCGATCAGGGTCGAAAGACGGATATAGTGATCCGGTGGTTCTGCATGGAAGGGCCATCGCTCAAAGGATAAAAGGTACGCTGGGGATAACAGGCTGATCTCCCCCAAGAGCTCATATCGACGGGGAGGTTTGGCACCTCGATGTCGGCTCGTCACATCCTGGGGCTGGAGAAGGTCCCAAGGGTTCGGCTGTTCGCCGATTAAAGTGGCACGCGAGCTGGGTTCAGAACGTCGCGAGACAGTTCGGTCCCTATCTGTTGTGGGCGTAGGAATTTTGAGTGGGGCTGACCTTAGTACGAGAGGACCGGGTTGGACCAGCCTCTAGTGAATCTGTTGTTCCGCCAGGGGCATTGCAGAGTAGCTACGCTGGGAATAGATAAGCGCTGAAAGCATCTAAGTGCGAAACTAGCCACGAGATGAGAATTCCATATAGGGCCGTAGCAGACTACTACGTTGATAGGTTACAGATGTAAAGATGGTGACATCACAGTCGAGTAATACTAATCACCCGAAGCTTTCAAAGCAACACAAGTTGTTTGCTCTTCGAAACTTAACTTCTTTCAATAATATGTCATTTAAGTTGATGGTTATAAGTTATAGGTTTTAAGTAAGTTTTACTTACAACTTAATACTTACCACTTATTACTTAAATAAAAATATTCAGGTGCCTATATCGGCGGTGTCCACCTCTTCCCATTCCGAACAGAGAAGTTAAGCCCGCCAGAGCCGATGGTACTGCGGTAACACGTGGGAGAGTAGGTCGGTGCCAGATCTTAAACGGAACCCTTCAGTTAACTCTGAGGGGTTTTCGTGTTTTATAAGGTTTACAAGGACCAAAGGCACAATGTTGAAGACTTTGACCTTTCAGCTCCCAACTCAGGACTCATGACTGATGACTCTAGACTTTTGACTGAGAACTCACAACTCCCAGCTCCCTACTCTATACTCAGAACTCCCGCTACGATTTCAATTTAGAAAGGATTATAAAGTAATGTCAGTCACTTTTAAAACTGATTGTGTACTTAATATGTTAATATAGCATAGATTGCATATTATTTGGTTATCTTTGTAGGATAACAATTTTATAAGAATAACGAATGAGCTTTTTTGCACAGAAAAGAGGTGAAGTAATGGTACATATCGAGAAGTATATGCTCGAAATGATGGATACCTATTTGAAACCAATCGATACCAATTGGCAACCATCAGACTTCTTACCAGATTCTACCAGTGAAACATTTTATCAGGATATCCGTGCTTTAAGAGAAAATGCGAAAGAACTATCTTATGATTTGGTAGCTGTTTTAATTGGAGACACCATTACCGAGGAGGCTTTGCCAACTTATGAATCATGGTTAGCTATGGTTGAAGGCCCTAGTATGGCTGAAGATGGTGGTTGGATGAAATGGAATCGTCATTGGACTGCAGAAGAGAACCGTCATGGTGATTTGTTAAATAAATACCTTTATTTATCAGGACGTGTTGATATGCGCCAGATGGAAATTTCTACACAGTATTTAATTGCTGATGGATTTGAAATCGGTACAGGGCACGATCCTTATCGTAACTTCATCTATACCAGTTTCCAGGAAATGGCAACTAACATTTCTCATAGAAGAGTAGCATCTTTGGCTAAAAAGGATGGCGATACCTTATTATCCAGAATGTGTGGTGTAATCGCTTCTGATGAAGCCAGACATGCCAAGGCCTATAAAGATTTTATGAACCGCATTTTCGAAGTCGATCCTAATGAGGCAATGCTTGCCTTTGAAGATATGATGCGTAAGAAAATCGTGATGCCTGCTCATTTTTTACGTGAGGTTGGTTTGAAAATAGGTCAGACCTTTGGGCATTTTACTGACGCTGCGCAACGTTTAGGCGTATATACGGCAGTGGATTATGTAGAGATTATGCAGCAACTTATCGAAGACTGGAAAATTGAAGGTATGCGTGATTTGAATGAGGCAGGAGAGAAAGCTCGTGATTATATCATGAATCTACCCGCCCGTTTGCTACGTGTTGCAGAACGCATGAAAAACCCAACAATGGATTATAAATTTAGCTGGATTGCCGGTTAAGGAATTAAAAATAAAGCATTTAAAAGCCTGGAATTTTGAAGTTCCAGGCTTTTCAGTTTTAAGCTTTTACATGTTCCGGCGGTATTGACCACCAACCTCGTAGAGGGCTTTACTGATCTGCCCTAAAGAGCAATATTTACAAACCTCCATCAACTGTTCAAATATATTATCGCCAGAAATTGCTGCTTTCTGAAGTTGTTTTAGCATTTCTTCAGCTTGACCATGGTTTCTATGTTGAAACTTCTCGAGTGCAGCAATTTGATACTGTTTCTCCTCTTCAGTAGCGCGGATAACTTCTCCCGGAATGATAGTTGGTGATCCATTTTTGTTCAGGAATGTATTAACTCCTACAATTGGATACTCCCCGGTATGTTTCAATGTTTCGTAATACAGGCTTTCCTCCTGGATTTTTCCTCTTTGATACATGGTTTCCATCGCCCCGAGTACCCCTCCACGGTCATTAATTCTCTTGAACTCCGTTAGTACGGCTTCTTCTACCAGATCAGTCAGCTCTTCAATTATAAATGCTCCCTGCAATGGATTTTCATTCTTAGCCAATCCTAATTCTCTGTTGATAATTAACTGGATAGCCATCGCCCTGCGAACAGATTCTTCTGTAGGCGTTGTAATGGCTTCATCATAAGCATTGGTATGTAGGGAATTACAATTATCATAAATAGCATATAGCGCCTGTAATGTAGTCCTGATGTCGTTAAAATCAATTTCCTGTGCATGTAAGGAGCGGCCAGACGTTTGGATATGATATTTCAGTTTTTGTGAGCGATCATTTCCTTTATATTTATTTTTAATTGCCTTGGCCCAGATTCTCCGGGCTACCCTCCCAATTACTGCATATTCCGGATCTATACCATTAGAAAAGAAGAACGACAGGTTAGGTGCAAAATCGTCAATATGCATTCCTCTACTCAGGTAGTATTCTACAAAAGTAAATCCATTACTTAAGGTAAAAGCAAGCTGGGAAATAGGGTTTGCACCTGCTTCTGCAATATGGTATCCCGATATAGAAACCGAATAAAAGTTTCGAACTTTCTGATCGATAAAATATTTTTGAATATCGCCCATCATCCTCAGGGCAAATTCTGTAGAAAATATGCAGGTGTTTTGTGCCTGGTCTTCTTTTAAAATATCAGCCTGAACGGTTCCTCTAACCGTGCTGATCGCTTTTGCCTTGATGCTGGCATAAATATCCGCTGGCAATACCTGATCGCCGGTAAGGCCTAGCAACATCAAACCCAGGCCATTGTTCCCCTCGGGTAATGAACCATTATAGCTGGGTTGGGCAATATTTTTAGCCTCGTAAATTTTAGCAATTTTGGCTTTAACTTCAGTTTCTAAATTATTTTCAATGATGTATTTCTCGCATTGCTGATCAATGGCTGCATTCATGAAAAAGCCTAAAAGCATGGGTGCCGGGCCATTAATTGTCATCGAAACTGATGTTGATGCTGCGCAGAGATCGAATCCAGAGTATAGTTTTTTCGCATCATCCAGTGTAGCGATACTTACACCAGAATTACCTATTTTTCCGTAAATATCAGGGCGAATATGGGGATCCTCTCCATATAAAGTAACTGAATCGAATGCTGTTGATAAGCGATGTGCCGGTTGTCCTAAGGATACATAATGGAAACGTTTATTGGTTCTCTCCGGGCCACCCTCTCCTGCAAACATTCGGGTTGGATCTTCCCCATCTCTTTTGAGTGGGAATACACCTGCTGCATAAGGGAATTCACCAGGAAGATTTTCGGTTAGTAACCAACGTAAGATATCGCCCCAGTCTTCGTACTTAGGTAAGGATACTTTTGGGATATTAAGCTTGGAAAGCGATTCATAAAACAGTGGCTGCTTAATTTCTTTATCCCTTACTTTATAGATGAAAAAAGCTTCTTTATATGCTTTCTTTGTTTCTGGCCATTGGCGAAGTAACCTTTTACACTCACCATCTAAAAGCTCCTCATATGATAAATAGACATTATTTAAACTCGTTATTATCTCGGAAGATTGACTTGTGTCAGATAATAAATCAACCACCCCCTTAATTTGATACATCTTACGCGCTATTCCTACTTGTTTATCAACCCATTCCTGGTAATTTTGACTGGCTTCTGCAATTTCTGCGAGGTATCGGATGCGATCTGGTGGAATAATGTATATTTTTTCTGATTGGTCAGTGGTCAGTTCCATTTTGGCTTGAAAATCCGTTCCGGTTTTGGTTTTAATGCAGTCCATCAGGGCTACAAAAAGGTTGTTCATTCCAGGATCGTTAAACTGAGAAGCCATTGTACCATATACAGGAATTTCTTCATCTTTGGCATCAAATATATTGTGATTACGCTTGTACTGCTTCCTTACATCTCTTAATGCATCTAAAGCACCTCGTTTATCAAACTTATTGATTGCAACCAGGTCGGCGAAATCAAGCATGTCAATTTTTTCCAATTGTGTTGCTGCTCCAAACTCTGGTGTCATAACATACAAAGAAACATCGCAATGTTCTGTGATTTCAGTGTCCGATTGCCCTATGCCAGAGGTTTCCACAATAATAAGATCGTAACCGGCAGCTTTGCAAATATCAATACTTTCCTGAA
The DNA here is from genome assembly GCF_965279535.1 of Pedobacter sp. Classification (NCBI taxonomy): domain Bacteria; kingdom Pseudomonadati; phylum Bacteroidota; class Sphingobacteriia; order Sphingobacteriales; family Sphingobacteriaceae; genus Pedobacter; species Pedobacter sp. The sequence continues at coordinate 1,736,670 of NZ_OZ257244.1, read as the reverse complement.
CGTTTTTGGATAAAGCCAAATTGGCTTGACGTGTGGCCAGTGAGCGCATGTAAACTCTGGGACTATTAATAGCGTTCATCCGAATACGATCGCCAAGCAAAGCACCACCAGTTTTGCGTTTGGAAGGGTCGACGGAAATAATAGCCAGGGTCTTATCTGGTACTTCAATTAAAAACCTCCTCACCAGCTCATCTACTAAAGATGATTTACCAGCTCCACCGGTTCCGGTTATACCCAAAATGGGGGCAGTATTGTTTGCAGATAAGCGTTTTAATTCATCTACAAAAGATTGAGTGGCTTCTGGATCATTCTCTGCAATGGTAATGGCTGTGGCAATTGCTTTCACTTCTTTCCGGGGGATGTCATTCAGTTCATTTCGAATGGCCGATTGTGTTACAAAATCAGTTTTTTGCAACATGTCGTTAATCATTCCCTGCAAACCCATTTTACGTCCATCATCAGGGGAGTAAATTTTTGAAATGCCGTAGTCCTCAAGCTCTTCAATTTCATTGGGTAGAATTACACCGCCACCTCCTGCAAAAATCTTAATATGACCTGATCCGCGTTCCTGAAGCAAATCATACATGTATTTAAAGTATTCTATATGTCCGCCCTGATAGGAGGTCATTGCAATACCCTGAACATCTTCCTGAATAGCACAGTTTACCACTTCATCAACTGAGCGGTTATGTCCCAGGTGAATAACCTCTGCACCTGATGACTGTAAAATACGGCGCATAATATTAATTGTGGCATCATGTCCATCAAAAAGAGAAGCGGCAGTTACAAAACGGATTTTATGCTTAGGTTTATAAATTTCTGCTTGTTGCATAGCAATAATAGTTAGTATGCAAATGTAGCAAAATAACCTTGTTGGAAGCCGTAGACCTTAAACCGTTATGGCCTTTGGTTTACGGCTCTGATGTAAAAATATAAGCATGAAAAAAGCCACGTTTGGAAAGTGGCTCTGATAAATTATTTATTGGTGATTTCTGTGATTGGTTCTCCTACACAGCCGTTAGGCATCTGGATATGAAGTAGAGCGGCTAAGGTTGCCGAAATATCGGTCATGTAGTGAGTTTTATTAGAGGCGCCAGGTTTAATTCCCCAACCCATAAATACCAAGGGAATATGTGCATCATAAGGATTCCAGTTGCCGTGGGTGGTTCCTGTGCTGCTACCGTTAAACCAGTTTGGATTTAAAATGTAGTAGATGTCGCCACTTCTGCGAGCATTGTACCCGTTGGTTATCATTTTCTTTTGAATTTCTGGCAGTGTACTTTGAGATACTTTCGCGATATCAACAGCATTTGCAATTCCATCCATTCTTTTAATAAACTCTATAGATGCTGCTTTGATTACGTCAAAACTTACGTCTGCCTCATTGGTTTTAGCATGGTCGAAAATAATTTGGTTGTTCATTGATTTCAATACCACGTTTTTCAATTTGAACTTATCATTTAGAAAAGCGTTTAACTTAAAGGTTATATCTCTGTCACTTACCACACCTGCGGGCAGTCTGTTCTCTTTCATAAATCCTGGTACATGCGCTGCGCCATGGTCTGCTGTTAAGAATACGGTATAATTTCCTTTGCCAACTTTTTTATCCAGATAGTTAAAAAACTCTTCAAAATCTTTATCTAAACGTAAATAGGTATCTTCTGCTTCAACAGAGTTAGGACCATAAGCATGGCCAACATAATCTGTAGAAGAGCAGCTAACTGCAAGAAAATCGGTTATGTTATCTGCTCCTAAATCCTCAGAAAGGATAGCCAGTTTAGCTAAATCTAAAGTAATGGTGTTACCGTATGGTGTGCCTCTGATGGCGTCAAAATTTTTATCTATATTTTGCGCTAACAGGTGTGGAAATGTACTGTTTTTTCCTTCGTAAGCGTTTTCATCCTTCGTACTGTTTACATAGGTATTGATAGGGTAGAGGGTTTCCCAGTTCTTGGCATAAAACTTATTCGCGAGTTTTAGTTTGTTGTAATCAGCAATCCAGGTTGGAACTTCTTTCATGTAAAAAGTACTGGTAATCCAGTTTCCTGTACTTCCCTGGTACCAATATGCGCCATTTGCAGCATGACCCGCTGGCAGGATAGAACCTCTGTCTTTTAAGGAGATGCCTATAACTTTTCCTTTAAAGTTTGTAGCTAAACGGAGCTCATCAGTAATGGTATTGGTGAGCATATTTTTTGGAGACATATTTCCTTCTGCAGATGGGGTACTACCCACTGTTGTTACGGTACTGTCTTCGGTACAATAAACATTTTTCTTGGTTTCTTCATTATACCAATCGTTGCCAATAATACCATGGATAGCTGGAATGGATCCGGTATAAATACAGGTGTGGCCACAGGCTGTATAAGTTGGTGTATAAGGAATGAATGTATTTTCTACTGAAAAGCCTTCATTAATCAGCCTTTTAAATCCGCCATTGGTATAACGGTTATAATATCGGTACAGATAGTCCCAGCGCATTTGGTCGACTACTAAACCCACCACAAGTTTCGGTCGTGCAACTTCCGCAGGGAACGTTTTTACTGGGGTTGTTTTTTTTGTTTGTGCGTTTGATAATGTTGCAGATAAAAGAGATAAGGAGACAATCAGGTATGAAATTTTCTTCATTATTTTTTTGTTAAAGCGCTAAAGTAAGGATTTTAAGATGAAGAACTTTTGAAGTTTCTGTAAAGATTTTATAGCGCTTCTGCTACTACAAATGTACTGCCACCGATAAAAATTAAATCTTTTACTGTGGCCGCTTCTTTTGCTGAAGCTTTTGCCATTGCTACAGTAGGGTAGGCATCTCCAAGCAGGCCAAATTCGGCTGCTTGTGCCTTTAATTCATCGGCCGGTAATCCTCGCTCTAAATCTGGTTTAGCAAAATAATAAATTGCATTTTGAGGCATCATGGATAGAACTTTAGTAATATCCTTATCCTTAACCATTCCAAAAACAATGTGGAGTTTATCAAACTTTGTTTGCTCAATATTTTTTAATACTTCAGCAATTCCGGCTTCATTGTGTCCTGTATCGCAGATGATTAGCGGATTTTTTTGAAGTGTTTGCCACCTTCCCTGCAAACCAGTAAGTTTTTTTACCTGCTTTAAGGCCCTATAAATACTGCTCTCATCAATTTTAAAGGCAGTTTTTTGATCTAATACAGTCAAAGCTTCTATAACGGTAAGTATATTTTTGTGTTGATAAACCCCTGCCAGGTCACTACTCAGGTTTTTGTATTTGATCTTTTCTCCCTCCAATATGGAAAGCTGTAACTTGTTGTTTTTGATTTTGAAGTCGGTACCAGACAAAACCGAATCGGCAAAAATAATTGGAGCCTGCATTTCTTCCGCTTTGCGGATAAAAACTGCTTTTGATTTTTTCTGGCTTTCTCCAATCACCACAGGTGTATTCGATTTGATAATTCCCGCTTTTTCACCTGCAATTTCTTCGAGAGTATTACCCAGCATATTGGTATGATCCATACTGATATTGGTAATTACAGAAAGTTCAGGCAGGATAATATTGGTAGAATCCAGTCTCCCGCCCAGGCCAACTTCAATTACTGCAATATCCACCTGATGTTTGGCAAAGTAATCAAAGGCCATGGCTACTGTTACTTCAAAGAAAGAGGGTTCGATTTCTTCTATTGTTTTTTGCTGATCTTTTACAAATGCTACAACCTCTTTTTTGGGCATCATTTTGCCGTTAATTCGGATACGCTCTCTAAAATCTTTTAAGTGTGGAGAGGTATATAATCCGGTTTTATATCCCTGAATCTGTAAAACAGCAGCAAGCATATGAGAAGTTGAACCTTTGCCATTGGTACCAGCAACATGTATGGTTTTGAACTTCTCCTGAGGATTTCCTAATGCCTCACAAAGGATGAGGGTATTGGTTAAATCTTTTTTAAACGCAGCTGCGCCCACCCGTGTAAACATGGGTAGCTTACTGTATAAAAAATCAAGTGTTTGCTGGTAATTCATGATGCAAATATACGGCAGGGCTTTACAAGAAAAAATGCATGTTTTAATTATTGTTTTTGTTATTATCTTTAGCCGCCGCTATAACGTATCTCCAAAGTGATTAACAAAGTTAAAGTCATTCTTTTCATTCTTCTAGCATTTTATTTTAGGTCTGAAGCTCAGGTTTTCTATGTAAGCGCAGTAAGGAGCGGTATTCATAAAGTAACTGTTACCCCTTCAGGTTTGCAGTCTGTTAAAGTGGCCGAATGTACAACTGGCGATCAATATTTTTCTATTGCAATGAATAAGGATAAGATGTATTGGTTAAATCAAAATAATATCCACGCTGCAAGTGTGAAAGATATTTTGATGGAGGGATGTACTAAATTATTTCCCAATATGGGTAATTCAAATGCTTTAACTCTTGGTGCTGATAATAAGCTATACTACGCTGCAGGATATTTGCTTACAACAGATATCAATACAGGTAAATCGGAAGCATTGGGTGCGCTAAATTTTGCACCAAGTGGCGATATGTGCTTTTACAATAAAGATTTATATATGGCCAGTGTTAATGGAATCGTTAAGGTAAATCTAAATAACCCAAGTCAAAGTACCTTGCATATTCCAATGAGCCAGCAACTTTTTGGTATTGTAAGTGTTGCTACTGGTTTGCGGAAAAATACTGTTTATGGATTGGTGTATAAAAACGAATTGCAAACCAATGTGATTGAACTGGATATGGAAAACCAGAAGATCGTGAGAGATGTAGGAATATTACCCTATTCAGTACTGGATGCTGCTAGTCCTGTTGAGGATGGGAGTACCCTAGGAATTGAATTGGATAAAGTAGATATCACGCAAGATTGTTCAAGTGATAAACTGGCCATAGTGGATATTATAACCAGGTCTCGTTTTGAAACGTATACTTTTACCTTAAACGGGATAAGCAATAGCACTGGAAAGTTTACAGGATTAAAAGCAGGGAATTACTCATTTACAATAACTTCAGAATCAGATGCTTATTCCGGAACATTGGAAGTGCCTGAATATGATTTAATAAAACCTGATTACACCTGGAAAGCCCGTGATGAATCTTGTGGAAATCCAGGTGCTGTAGCCTTTTCAACACCCGAGGCCAACAGTACTTATCAGGTTAGATACCTCAATAAGCTTTATCCAATAAATAGCACCCTTTCAGGATTGACTGCAGGAAGTACCTACCATTTCGAAATTGTTAATAAAAATGGGTGTCTGGTAGAAACGGTCGATATTCCCATAAAACAGGATAAATGCAGAATTATTCTGGATAAAGTAACAATAGAGCGTCAGTGTGATGCCTTTAATAAAGGTGTAGTTACCGTTTTAACACAAGCACATACAGCCAGTTATAAGTATTTTTTAAATGGAATTGAAACTAATAACTCCGGGATATTTAAAAACTTACTCCCTGGTAGCTATAACATTAAAATTGTATCAGATGAAGATGAAATAGAAACTACCGCAATTGTACCAGATTACAAGTCTTTGCAGCCAGTGTTTAACATCATTAGTGCTAATCCTGTATGTGCTGTTAAAGGGAGAATAAAATTTAACCAGCTCGCTAACGGTGAATTGTACAGGATTTTATATAAAGGTGTAACTTTTCCTTTCGAGCATGAATTTAATAACTTAGATGTAGGTAGTTATAGTTTTACAGTGGTTAATCAGCAAGGATGTTTGATTGATGAAAAAGTAGCGGAGCTCGTTTATGAGCCCTGCGCTATGGTTATTGATGACATTCAAATACAACAGGAATGTAACGTACTGGGAAAGGGCATCGCGAAGATTATTAGCCCAACTATTCCGGAGGTTTACACATTTACGCTAAATAATTCCATTTCAAATCATACCGGGATTTTCGAGATGCTGGCACCAGGTTCTTATGAAATTGAAGTAAAAGCATCAGGAGGTGCCCAGCCACAATACAGTACCTTTACAGTGCCAGATTATAACTTAACAAAGCCATTGGTAAGGATAAATGCTAAAAATCCGGTTTGCGATTTGAGCGGTCAGATTTCTTTCTCGATAGGTGAGCACAATAACGATTTCATGATTAGATACAACGGGATTGTTTATCAGGCAAGCCATAATTTTACCGGGTTGTATGCAGGGAATTATCACTTCGATATTCTTAAGGCTAATGGATGCATGGCAGATGAGGTTGACGTAACGCTGGAAGAAGAAGCATGCAATGATATTTCTTTTCCAAATGCCTTTAGCCCGAACTCAGATAGTGTTAATGATTTTTTTAAGGCTAAAGAGGGGAGCAGAGCAACGAATTTTAAACTACAGATTTTTGACCGGAGAGGTGCGCTGATGTTTAGTTCAAATCGATTATATGACAGTTGGAATGGAGATTATAAGGGAGGTGCTGCTCCGGTGGGAAGTTATTTTTGGGTTGCCACCTTTACTACTCAAGAAAATAAAGTGATTATTAAAAAGGGTTCTGTTACTTTGATTAGATAGCCTTTCGATTCAGCAGGATAGCTAAATAGCCGCAAGATAAAATGAAAAAGGCATAAGTTTGATACCTATGCCTTGATAAATGCTTTATTTATTTTGCTTTTACTTCACTTTAAAATTAAATACCACAACGCCGGTTTGATTATCGCCACCAACATCGGATTTACTCAAAGAAGAATTCAAAACAGCCTGAATACATTTGTTAACCAATTCTGTATCTGTAATGGTTGAGCCTTTCAATTCCTGATTGGCTCTGGTAATGTCTCCTGCTTTATTGAAGTAAATTCGAATGGCAATCTTTCCGGTTTTTTGTCCATCATCTTTCGGGATGACCAGGTTAGAAAAACGGCGCAATTCAATCGGTTTGTTGCCAAATCCAGAACCACCCGGGCCATAGTTGTTTGCTAAAGGGTCTCCGTTAACAGAACCTTGATTCCCTGGTGTGTTTCCGGTGCCATCGCCACCACCCTGACCAGTACTTTTCTTGCCTTTATACAAGGCATTTTGATTAATCACCGGTTTAGCCGGCTTTTCTTCCGTAGAAGTTGTAGGGGTAGTTGTTGTAGCTTTTTGTGGTTTGGTATTAACGCTTAATGCTTCTTCTGTATTTTGTGTTTGTATTTCCTTTTCACTCGACTCTGCATTGGTTTTTTGTGTAACCTCTTGCTCTGGAGTAACCTTTTCAGGCGCCTTATTGTTGGCATTTGGATCGGCCGAAGGTTCTTCTATACTTGTGTAATCATCGCCCATGCCGGTTTCGGCTGTACCATAATTTACCACCATGCCACCCATTCCTAAATCTTCAGGGGGTTGAAAAGAACCAATCACTATAAAAAAGCTAATCGCAAGCAGGAAGGCCATGATTCCGGAGGAAATGGCAATTGCTTTTGGGTAGTTATTTTCTTCTTTATGTGTCATTATTTTTTAGGCTCTACAGCTAAAACAAGTTTCAACTTTAATTTGTTTGCTACATCATACGCTACCATAATGTTTTCTGCCGGTACATTTTTGGCTACATATAAAATGATAGTCATATCTGGTGCCAGCTTTTGATAAGCTTCTATGGCCGGCTGCAAAGCCTCTGGTGCTGTTAGTTTTTTATCAACGAAATATTTTAAGTTTTCGTCTATACTTACCGTTACAGCTTTCTTAGCGGTAGATTGCTGCCCGCTGGAGGATTGAGGTAACAATAGCTTTACTACCTGAGGATTTACCACAGCAGATGCCAATAAGAAAAACAGCATCAGAAAGAACATAATATCGTTCAATGCCGATGTATGTACTTCTACGCCACCTTTTGTTCTTTTGCGTAAATTCATTATTTGCCTGGTTCTTCTAGTAAGTCAATAAAATCTATTGCATCGGTTTCCATCTTCAAAATGATTTTTTCTACCATAATGTTTAAGATATGGTATAAAACATAGGCGATAATACCAATAATTAATCCTGTTGCTGAGGTAATCATTTTTGTATATAAACCACCAGAAATGGTACCAATTTCAATAGCGCCTTTAATAGATACCTGATGGAAGATGGTAATAACCCCCACGATAGTACCTACGAAACCCAACATGGGTGCAATACCAGCAACTATACCTAAAATACTGATGTTCTTTTCTAATTTAGAAACTTCTAACTTTCCTACGTTTTCTATGGCACCTTCAATGTCTTTAATCGGACGGCCAATGCGTTTTAACCCTTTTTGCAGCATGCGCGATAAAGGTGAGTTGTTATTTCTCAATAATGACATCGCACCATCGAGGTTTCCGGTTTGGATATAAGATCTGATTTGAACCATTAAATTTGACTCATCTTTAGTCGCTTTTTTAATGGTTAAGTAACGCTCAACGAAAATGATTAAAGCTAGAAATGCTAAAAAAGCTAAAGGAATCATTACCCATCCACCTTTAAAAAGCAAGTCGATAAAATGTAGTTCTGGAGTAGGTTGAGTTAAGTTTGGATTTGCCGCTGTCGTATCTTGTAGTGCTTGTGCAGTATCCTGAATAGTTAATAATAAATTGATCATTATGGTGTGTTGTTGTTTATCTGAATGATGTCTAGTTCTTTAATATTGATTTTTTTAGCCAATTCCGGGCGTTGTTTACGTGCTTCTTGCTCAGTAGGAAATGATGCAATGCTTATTTTTTTCATCCTGCCGGGTAATTTGGCAATTTTTGCCTCTATACCATATTTCTTCATTTGCCTGATGAATTCGTTTGCCTTTTTCTCCGATTGAAACGAGGCGGCAATTACATCAAATGTTGAATTCTTCGTATTTTCAATTGCTTTTTCTTCTTTTTGCTGAACAGGAGCAGGTTTAGTTACAACAGGTTTCTTTACAGTATCAACGGCTGCTTGTTTCTGAACCTGATTAGCTTTTAAGATACTGTCAGTTTTAGCTATAGAATCTTGTTTAATTTTGGCACTGTCAACAGGTACAATACTGCTGTCTGCCACAGCTGTTTGCGGTGCTTCAACCGGTTGATTTCCCTGGAAAAGTTCAGGTTTAACCAGGTAGGCAATGGCCACGAGGATAATTACAGCCAATACCGCAATAGCAATTTTGAGCCATAAAGACATGCCGTTACTTTCTTCGCTTTGCGGATAGTCTGCAATAGGATCATGGCCGAAACGATTAGGGTGTTCGGCATGTTGTTCCTTTATAAATTCTGGAGCCTCAATAACAGGTTCCTCTTTTACCTCATCATGAAGATTTATATATGTTTTTGGTACTTCAGATTCAGGCTGATGGCCGAAACGATTAGGATGTTCTTCATGTTGCTCTTTGATGAACTCAGGAACTTCTTTTTCCTGATGTGCCTGCTCTGATTCTGGTTGATGACCAAATTGGTTTGGATGTTCCTGATGTTGTTCCTTAACAGATTCTGGTACCTCAACAGGGTGTTCGGTATGTTTCAAAGTGTTTTTTAAATCATCCCGAACTTCGTCCAGTTCAATGTTTTCTATTACAGGAAGCACTTGTTCCTGCTTTTCTAACGGAGGCGTAGCAGCGGGAGCCTCAGCAATTTCTTCATAAACTTCTTCCTCCTCATTAGTGGTTTGAGTAGGTTCTGGTGCAATGGTTTCACTTTCTGAGAGCGTAGGCAGACCGTAAAATTCAGACCCGTAATTAATATCTTTAGCAGGCTCAAAGCTTAAGCCTTCATGCTCTGTAAAAAACAACCGGCCAATGTTTTCAAGAACGGCTTCATGTTCTAATTCTAGTTTTTTATTGGTATCTTCTACAAACTGGGCAACATAGTAGTTGGCGCTTTCAGCAGAAATGTTTCTTTTCTCCGTAATAAATTCTGGTAGAATATTTTCTTCCTTTACTTCTGGAGAAAATTCCAAAGTATACCCCGGAGGTAAAAACGATTGTTTTTCCTTATCGTACCTGCCCGGGAATTTCTTTTTGTAAAAAGTACCTAAGCCAGTAATACCAACTTCTTTATGTTGTTGCAGAAGTTCTGAAAGGTATAATAATATGTCCATTCGGGTAAAATTAAGCGTTTTAAAATTAAAAATTAAATTCTACCTCTAAATAATGGAAATGACTATTGCCGCGCGTTAAGTTTGAAAGAAGAAACAACCGGTATGTATTTATCACTGAAAAGTTCATAGTTTAAAAGGAGCCATTTCTTTATCCTTCCAAAGATAACGGTTACAAAGATAGAATTGGTATGTTGGGACGGAAATGAGCAATCAGTTCTGATTCTTTGTTGCGCACAAGCGGTTGATTATAAGTTAGTAATGATTTTTGAATGATGTGATTTAATTCATTAATAGTTTTCATCAGGCAAGTTATTCAGGTAAAACCCTATAACAGCTGTATTTTGAGGTGTACAAGAAATACAATATTTCCTTACCCTCTCCTCGGTATTTTAAAAAGATTCGGCACAATCTCAATAATTAGGTTGTTATATTGGTGTTAGATTAAATCTACGGGACGATTGGATCAGACAGATAGGCTCCGCTTTTGGAGCCTATTCTTTTATTGGATTTTACTATTACACCAGATACTGGGATACCTTTATTAGTAAACAGCGTATCTTACTTAAGCTGTAAGCCAATTTATTTACACATAAAAGCTATAATTAATTAATTTAAAAATTTATATTAGCAAAAGGTAAGGCTTTAAAGGCTGGTAAGAAGTAATGTTGACAGATTTTTATTTTAAAAAATAACTTTTGTCAACTGCTGTTTCCTGATTCATGATGAGTTTTACCCATAATCAAACTAACCAACCAATTGGTTCGAGAGGATCATTTGGAATCATACCGTCCAAAATATGAATAGTACATTATTAACCTTAACAACTGGCACGCTAAAATCAGGCCCTGATGTGAATAAACACATGCCCTGCCGCCATTTAGAAATTCTTCAAAAACGCAACTCCTTAACATTTATTGTCCAAACTAACTTCCCCAGAATTAATATGCGGAAAAGAAGAAAATCCCAGGTGGTTTCCAGTCATTACTAGCGGTAAAAAAGAAGTCAAATTCATTCGGCATTTAGATTTAAGGTGAAGTGTAACTTCTTATGCCTTATGAGTCGTTTTGCTTTGAATTCAGGTTTTGTCTTCTGTCTGGGCTTGATAATTTACTATTTTATTAACGATTAAAATTTATCGTTATGATTATTTTATATAGGGGAAAAGAACTTCCATTACTGTTTCTGGTATTGGTTTTATTGATAAGTATTGGTGTTAACCTTTTTGCTTTTCAGGAATCCGTTGACCATTTAATTTACCTGAGCTTCTTAGCCGGATTGTTACTATCAGTAATCTTCAGAAATGTTTGTTTGCTTTGTTCTGATAAGCATCAGGCCTGGTATCCAACTATTTTATTTTTAGCACCCTATTTTGCAGGGTTGATAATTAATTTAATGATCCTTATTGTTAAAGCCGGTAGTGGGCTTATAGCGGTAGTTTGTATATCTGGTGCATTGCTGCAGGTATATTGTTTTATCGCGGCTTATAAACATATGCGTAAATTGAATACAGGTAATCTTTTGCACCGGGCCGAGGAACTGATGTTTATCTCAGGGCTGAACATAGTAACGCTATTTTTCTTATTGTTGGTACGCGCTGGCTACCCCATCCACTTTGGCTTTGAACAAAGTTTTTTCTTTTGTTCAAACAACCTGATTATGCTCTTTGCTGTTTTTCGGCTGTATTGGTTCTGGTATCATGACGATAGTCTGGTATCTAAGGAAAGTCATAACGACGGTTTTCTAAGCCCTTACCGTTCATCGGGCTTATGCCATGATCAAATGGAGCAGATTGCTGAAAGACTTTTAATATTAATTGAGGAAAATCAGATCTATCTGGATGCCGACCTGGATCTGAAAAAAATATCGGTCAAAAGTGGTATTCCTAAACACCATATCTCGCAAGTGTTAAATATTTATATAGGAAAGAGTTTCTATAGATTATTAGCTGAATGCCGGATTAAACATGCCAAAGAGATCTTTAAAAACAATAAAAATATCAAGATTGAATCCCTGGCTTATAGCTGTGGATTTAATTCTGTAAGTTCTTTCTATAAGTATTTTAAGGAAGTATCCGGAACAACACCCGCAGAATATATCATTAAGATTGAAGACGCTCATCAACAGGAAGAAAGTAATAATGTATCGATGTAGGAACTTTAATCGGATAGTATGAATTTTAAGTTATCTCTATTAGAGGATGAAACCATCGCTTTAATAACGCTTGTTATTTCAACCGTTTTTATGCTTGTAACCATGTTAATAAATGCGGTTACTTTAAGGATTAGGTTGCTGAACATAACTCATATTTTTATTATAATTCACCTGGCGTGCAATGGTTTGATTTATTATAGCAACGGACATTATATTTATTGCTTCACGCCAATTTTTTCAATTTACGGACCGCTATTCTACTTACATGTTAAACAGATATGCGAACATTCAGTGTCGCGAAATATGTTGTTTTTGCAATTTTCGCCTGTTGTCTTAATAACGCTCGCTAAACTTGTATGCATCTGGTTGAATGCAGATATATTGATTTTTTATTACATACTTGCATTAGAAGGGGTATCGATACTCGCCTATGGGTTATACGGTTTTTTTACCAGGCTCGACTTGCAGTTTAATGTATTTAACAAGGCTTTTACAGCTTGTGGAATCACCTTTATGGTTTGTGGTATTTTTACACTTTTAAATGTGCATTCGGCATTAATTAAAAATCCATTTGTTAATGGAAATGTAGCTTATTTGAACTTACCCTATTTTGCGATCTGGATGCTGATGGGAATTAGTTATGCGGTGTCTTGTATTTTGATTTTAACAAAATACAAATATTTACTACCCGCAAGTATATTAAGGAAAACTCCTCAGGATCGGGAACCAGAAATTCATTTGGATAATCCTTATTTTAAAGTGGATGATCTGGTAAATACTGAGCGATATAAAATGGGGAAATTATCAGAAGCAATGCTTCAAAAATATAGCGAAGATCTTCATAACCTGATGCAACAGAAAAAAAGTTTCTTAAATAGCGATTTAACGCTTTCATTGTTGGCCAGTATGTTGAAAATATCCGAATATCATTTGAGTCAGGTGTTGAGCATAGCAATAGGGGATACTTTTTACAGTTATATCAATAAACTTAGAATAAAATATGCTGTCGACCTGATTCAGCGAGATAGTAAGTTAAACCTGGAGCAGGTAATGAATGAATCGGGGTTTAATAACCGTGTTTCTTTTAACCGCTATTTTAAGGAAGTAATGAGTATGCAGCCATCAGCCTACATGAAACTGGTGAAGCAAGATACCGAAGAGGAGCGGAAGTAGTTCTTATTGAATAAATAGGCTACGCTATGAATAGATTGCCCTTTAAATATGTCTTGAGGGCAATCTATTACTGGATAAAACCTCTGGTTAGGTTTAGTAAGTGGCAAATTTGAATTGTTGACTTGCACCACCATTTGCTGTTCCAAGTACCAGTGGAGTATTATTCTTGGCCGTTCCTCCGGAAACCTGTACCATTTTTGTTGGCGCACATGCTGGCGATAGGGTATAATAGCCGTTACCTGTACTTACGATTTTAAATCGTTGAGCCGGGCTTTGGGTATTGTCGCGAATTTCCAGTTTTGTTCCGTCTGCGCTGGATCCTTCTACTACGCTAAGAACTCTACCTTTATTTGCCACAAGAGATTCAATTTGGTAGTAACCATCCCCGGCATAAGTAAGCTTCCAGCGGCTACTGATTTGATTTTGGTCTGGATAAACATTAACCAGGGTACCATTGTATTGTACACCTTGGTAAACATTGAATAACATAGAATAGGTGGATGGCAAAGCAGAAGCAATCTCGTAATTTATTCCGGTGGGTATTCCGTTGACATCATCATCTAAGGCACAGAGATCCTGCGCAGGGTTGGGCAAACCTAAATTATTAATTTCGGTATAAACACTTTCATTTACCTTAAATCCCCATTTCTTAAAGAAATCTGTGAGATTCCGTCCGGAGATGCTACATGCGGAGAGCATAAACCAACGCATTTCATCTGCATCTGTGCTTAAAGCAGGTTTATCGGTTCTCGCTTTTTTATGCAATGATATGAAAAAATTATCTCCATAAGCAAGCCATAGCTGCTGGAATAAACCAACCCTTACCCATTCACTGCCTGTATTAAGGTTATAATCCTTTGTAGCTGATGCATCTGCTAAGTAACTTTTTATTGCCGGCCATCTATTGTCTTTTTTTAGCCGGGCAGGAGTTATGCCTAGCTTTCTTTGTACAAGAATGGCATAAATTTGATTTGTAACTTCAGTTAGCGTGCTCCAGGTCCAGGTTTTTTGTTGATGCTGGTGCCCGGTTTCATGCCAGAAATTTGATCCTGAGGTTGTATTCATCAGCGTAAAGGCTTTATCACAGTAAGATGGTATATGATATATACCATAAGTCCAGGCCCAACCAATTCCTGTACCTACATGATCGGTTTCTGTTGCTAAAATTTTGTTGTGTACGGGTAGCTGATGCTCGGGGGCCGACCCGTCTAGTCCGCTAAACTCATTCATGTAATCCCATATCCGATCGGCTACGTCCAGATTTGCATTATTATCTTTACCCTCTGTTTGATATCTAAGCGCCCTTTCTCTGCTGAAAAACTGGTAAACCCTGTTTCCCATTAGCAAAACATCGGGGGAGGAGGTGTAATTTTCAAGTTGGTAGCTCCAATCAGCAGCAGTAGTTTTATTTTTAACGAATACCGGCATCTTTTGGTGACCATTGTTAAAGGTGATTTTAACTTTGCTGTTAGGAGTTTCTGTAGTGGTATACCTGATCCACATTGCTCCACCATACTGTCCGGATGATATGGTATTTATACCTTCATTTAATTGTACAATAAGCGGTTCATAGCCCTGAGCGTCAAAATACCGGTAGTAGGTACCAATCAATAGCTTAGGCAGCCTGTTTCCAGCCAGTTTTTCAACGGTTACAGAAAGTTCCGTATTGGCGGGAATATGAAAACCTGTTGGATCAAAATCAGTTCCATTGTAATTTAACAGCAGCCTTTTTCTTTCCTGTTCTGAACTTTTAAGCTCGTTAAACTCTTGAATGTTGGCGCCGATCGTATTGGTTATATCGGCATTAGAGTTAATCATCAACGAACTCGGTTTTTGAAAGCTTTGTAAATTGTCCTCTTCTTTGATTGCTTTCTTACAGCTGATACCAACAAGCAGGCATAATCCTGTCATCAGTACGATAGTTTTGGTGTTTTTCTTAAAATTCATATGATTAGATTTACGGGATTTAATTATTTGAAATGGTACCGTAATGCAATTTCGAACTCACCATTACTGTAACTTTGAAGGTCATTTGTATTACTGGTATAGAGCGCCAAGAGCGATAATCTTTCCTTAAATAATGTACCTACTCCAAAGGTTAAACTTCCTGTACTATGGTACATCACATTGAAATCGAGTTTGTTTTCATAGAAGGATGCCCTGGCGCCCAGGTCCAGTATATCTTTGAAGTTGGTAACTCCCCTGTAAACTACTTTAGGTTCTATTTCATCCAGAATTGCCGTGTTGAATTTCAGCTTATAACCTATTGCAGATATAAATAAAATGCGGTCTATAATGGTTCTGTTCAGATCTCGGTTAAACAGATGTTTGAGGTTTGGAAGGGTACCTTGAATCGTAAATGCTGAACTTCGTAATGCAATACCAAAATCGGTATCTAAATATAATTTCCGGTTGTTAAAATTAAGCAGAGACTGATCTTCCAAATTCCCTTTTATACGGTTCAGATCTATCCATTCATTGAGTATTCCTCCGGAAAGACCGAAGTCTAAAGCACTGGTTTGATCCTTATTTAGAAAGAGATGATAAGCAAAAGTAGCTTTGAGATTGGTACGATTAATTACTCCAGCACGCTCATTATAGAAATTTATTCCCACTCCGATATGTTTATCCATATCACCATAATCGCCCGTTATAGCTTGTATAGAAGGAGCGCCCTCAATAGATGTCCATTGTGCTTTATATGCTGCGGCCATATTCCATCCACCATCTAATCCGGCGTTTGCCGGGTTCATTAAATAAGGGTTTTGGAAATACATGCTTCCCATCGGATTTAATTGAGCATATGTACATATAGACGGCATCATCATGCCGATTATTAATATGAAATGGCTTAGTGTTTTCATGGGGCTTGAATTAGATTGTTTGGAGGGTTTACTAACGACTTAATTTAGATGGGCCCGGGCACCCCCTCGATAGGTACCCGGTTGTAGCTGGATCAATTTATCCCTGAATTGACCAACCTGCCTCATCATTTTGGTAGTGGCCTACCTGGTTTTACTGGAATATGTTCGTTATCAATAGCCATCCCTAACTATTGACACGAAACCGGTAATCTTTGCTCTTGATTTTCCTAAATCAAGAATATAATAATAAGTGTCTTCATGAAGTGCTTTTCCATCGACCATACCGTTCCAATTGCTTTTATAATCAGTGGTACTAAAAACCTTTCTTCCAGCCCGGTCATAAATACTTAGTGTATTATTGGGGTAGTTTTCGAGTCCTTTAATTTCCAGCAGGTCATTTTTTCCGTCGTTATTTGGTGTAAGAATATTGTTGGTAACAAAAACATCGTTTACCGGAGCAGGTGCCAGAAGGTAGGGCTGAAGAAAGCCTTGGCTGAATAGTAAGCCAGGCGATTGATCAAATGTTTCTACAAGAACCAGTTCACCAAGGTTAAAATCGATGAGGAAACCATTTACTGTTCCATACCCACCTGCAGAATTGAAAGTGAAGGGTAAACCTGGGGTAACTTGTCCTTTTGCAAGAGCAGGGAAGAAGAAGGCCAGGAATACCAGTAAGATAGGCGCATTTGCTTTCATAATCCGTTAGTTTAATATTAAGGCTTGTTTTTTTGAACATAATCTATAGCCCAGGCTACAGCATTTGCCAGGAAATGGCTGTTGTATGTTGGAATGAGCGGAGCGCCATGTTGTTTGGTAGCTGGTGCAGACGTTCCTGAAATATTAAGAGGCGCACGATTATAATAAACTGCATAAGCTGCATCTCCCCACATAAAACCATTGTCGCCTACCCATATATAACCTAATGTAGCGTGCCTTAAGGCGGTAGCAGTAGAGGCGTTGGCTCCTTGTCCGTTAGAATAGACAATCGTACTTCCCGGATACCCTGATAATCCGTCAGTAGACCCAAGTTCTTCGCCCCAATCTTTATTTCTGATATCTCCAAAAACACCATTCAGAACCGGATCGTCTACATTAGTAAAATGTGAAGTTGCAGTAGTAAGCACATTCGCTGTTCTGGTTAGGGAACTGCCAAATATGGCATCACCCAGAATTTTTGTGCCCTCTGCATTCTGTGCAAAATTGATGACTACACCCTTTGTGGTCTTTACAAAATCGTTCAACTTAGTAATATCTCCAGGGTAATAGGGCAAAGCGCCGTCGTAATTATATCCCAGTATAATGATATCATAACTTGCATAATCTGCCGGTAGCGCATAGGTTCCGCCATCCACCACGGTAAGATTGGCAAGCATGGGTACTTTACTTGTTGCAGTATTTCCGAAATTTGAAGCAGTTGTTAACATTTTGTTAGCCATTGAACCTGCAGTTGCAGCATACACGGTTAATCCCATAGCCAATACTTTCATGCTTCTGTAGGAAACTTTTAGCGAGGCTGTACAATTTGCTCCATTGGTAGAACTGTTAGAGCTAATGATAAAATTCTTGATACCGGTTGAAGTTGGGGTTCCTGCTCCATAAAGGGTAACTGAATTGTTGCCCACAGTGAGGGTACCCGAACCAGAAAAGGAAATACCATCTACAGCGTTGGTAATGATATCATAATTACCTCCATATGTAGCATTGATACTTAAGGTGATGGTATTCGTGCTATTCAGTGCGGAATAAGCTATATAGTTTCCATTAGCTGTTACGCTTGCACAGTTCATGGTGTAACTTACTGGCTGAGGGGTAACGCTTACATTAACATTGCAATTGGGTGCTCCACCATTTGAACTGATCACAAAAGTGTTGTTCCCGCCTGCTGCCGGTATACCCGAACCCTGGAGTACTACAGTTTGTGCCCCCAGTGTATTAAACGTTCCTGAAGCAGCGTATGAATACCCATTTACAGCATTTGTGGTTATGGTATAAGGGCCGGTAGCAGTTACATTAACAGGAATGGTAATGGTGTGGGTAGAGTTTAAGGCTACATCCTGTAAGTAGGTGCCTGCTACTGTCGCACTTGCACAATCTACACTATAGGCTGTTGATTGTACCACTATCGGGATATTGGCACAAGGTGCTCCCGAGTTCGAAGATAGGGTAAAGTTGTTTGTACCTGAAGATATAGGGGTGCCTGCTCCGGTAAGTTGTACCGTTTGAAGACCAGCTGAACTAAAAGTTCCTACGCCGTTGAAGGAATAGCCATTAACAGTATTGGTTTGCATACTCCAAAAACCGGGACTGGTTACATTTACGGTTACATTTAATTTTTCATTTGCTGATAGTGCATTACCTACCTGATAGCTACCAACAGCGTTGATGCTTCCACAATCTACTGCATAGGCAATATCGGCCTTCTCTACAAAAACATTTGGACTACAACCGCTTACAGGTAAGCCATTGATGGAGAATGCCAATACATCTCCTGCTTCAGTGGCTTCATAACCTTTAAGTGGTCTACCCTTAGCCGTCATGGTAACCGTATAAGTTCCCACATTTGGAAAAGTACCCGTTTCACCAAAATAATACCCGTTACTTACCCCGGCATTGTAGGCACTGGCCATGATGGTGTATGTACCCGGTTGTGTTACCGTAATGGGGATGCGTATATAATTGTTTGCACCTACTTCTACGCCTCCTTTATATGTGCCGGATATGGTAAATGCTGCACAATCCGCTATTTTCATTACGGCAGGTGGGAGTGAGCCACAGATACTTAGCCAGTTATTGTAAATCGAATTCCAGTAGTTGAAACAACCAGTTGTGGTATTGAAAATCATTAATCCATCAACCCTATTGGCTAGAGGGATAGCATTTCTTTCGGTAATGGTCATTCGGGGCACTAAAAAACCCTTGTTATTACTTTCCAGCTCTAAAATTGCTCCCGGAATGGGGACCCTTTGCGTACCTGTGATTGAGGCATCCTTGATTTTGGTCATATTCAATTGGGCTAGGGCAGAGAACTGACTTACCGATCCAAATAGCACTACGGCCATAATCAGTAATAATTTATGATGTAATTTCATATCCTGGGTATAAAGAATTTTTAAATTGAATAGTTGATGAGGAGTCAGGCGTAAAGCACTGGTTTATGCCCTTTATTATTTTTTAATTAATAGGGATTCCAGTTTTTCTAACCGTAATTTTAAATCATCGATTTCCTTATTCTTTTTATCGAGCTGTTTTTGCTGCTCAATCACATGGAGATATAACTCTTCAGTTTTCTCTAATAATTGGATTGATAAAGCTGAAAGGTTAAATGCGTAACCCTTATCTGTTTTCTCCAGTTTGGTTATCGGAGTTATGCCCGGAAGGTGTTTATATGTCCTGATAAAATTGTCTACCTCAGCGAGACTCTTAAACTTGTAATCATTTTTTATGGTTGATTTACCTTTGAAATAGTCTTCAAAAACATAATCTGCATAAGAGCCGTTTACCGAAGATATCGACCCATTAACCCTCAGTTTTTCATTAGGATTATCCGTTGAAGGCAACGTATAGCCTATTCCAACCCAGCCTTTGGTATAAATGTCATCTGTGTTGGCCGTTGCTCCTGTATTGGTCGAATTATTGTACCAGGGCTCTCTTACAGCCTGAGAAATATCCAGGCTGTTGAGCACTTTATTTTCATCCGTGTAATCTAAAGTTCCTGTTGATGTGTTTACGGCCAGTTTGGTTAAGGTCTGTGTTTCTCCTATCAAATCGATCATGTTAAACGTTGTGATGGCACCTTTTTCATCCTTATAGTTCAACGAATGCGTGGCGCCGTCATAATTTAAGGTGGTTAAAGTTTCTACGCCTTTAATCAGGGTTGCAAGATTGATGGGGTGGGCTATTCCTTTTTCGTCCGTATAGGTTAATGTGTGGATATCAAAGGTTTGGCCGATTCCATCCGTACCTTGTGTTACCACATCGGTAAGGCTGGTTTGGGTTTCATTGTCTTTAATCAATGTTGCAAAATTTATAGTCTGATCTGCTCCTAAAGTGTTTTTGTAAGTAAGAACTTTTGCAGTTGCATCATAGCTTAAATCAGTGTTGTTCAGTGCGATTGGGGTTGTAGCACCACTTGCGTCTTTATAGGTGAGGGTGTTTGTTCCGCTGTCATAAGACATACTTCCCTCGTTCAAATTAATTAAGGTCGGCGTCCCATTCTCACCTGTAAATGACAGATTATTGGTTAAGTTATCATAAGAAATGGTAGTGAGGGTTTCACTTGATTTTACCAGTGCTGCAAGGTCAATTACCTGCGGGTTTCCGGTGGCGTCGGTATAGCTGAACTGGTTATTGGTTGCATTGAAAGTTACTGTTCCTTTGGTGTTGGTTACCATGGTTTCCAGTAATGTTTTCACTGCAGGGTTATTGATGATATCTGAAAAATTGTTCTTCACATCACCAATTACATCGATGTTCACATCTGTCCCGGCTTCGTTTTTATAAGTATAAACCGAAGTTGTGGCATCTTTGGTGAGGGTAGTGAGTGTTTCACTTGATTTTACCAGTGCTGTAAGGTCAATTACCTGCGGGTTTCCGGTGGCGTCGGTATAGCTGAACTGGTTATTGGTTGCATTGAAAGTTACTGTTCCCTTGGTGTTGGTTACCATGGTTTCCAGTAATGTTTTCACTGCAGGGTTATTGATGATATCGGAGAAATTGTTCTTCACATCACCAATTACATCGATGTTTACATCTGTCCCGGCTTCGTTTTTATAAGTATAAACCGAAGTGGTGGCATCTTTGGTGAGGGTAGTGAGGGTTTCGCTAGATTTTACCAATGCAGCAAGGTCAATTACCTGCGGGTTTCCGGTGGCATCGGTATAACTGAACTGGTTATTGGTTGCATTGAAAGTTACTGTTCCCTTGGTGTTGGTTACCATGGTTTCCAATAATGTTTTCACTGCAGGGTTATTGATGATATCGGAAAAATTGTTCTTCACATCGCCAATTACATCGATGTTTACATCTGTCCCGGCTTCGTTTTTATAAGTATAAACCGAAGTGGTGGCATCTTTGGTGAGGGTAGTGAGGGTTTCGCTGGATTTTACCAATGCAGCAAGGTCAATTACCTGCGGGTTTCCGGTGGCATCGGTATAGCTGAACTGGTTATTGGTTGCATTGAAAGTTACTGTTCCTTTAGTGTTGGTTACCATGGTTTCCAGTAATGTTTTCACTGCAGGGTTATTGATGATATCTGAAAAATTGTTCTTCACATCGCCAATTACATCGATGTTTACATCTGTCCCGGCTTCATTTTTATAGGTATAAACCGAAGTTGTGGCATCTTTGGTGAGGGTAGTGAGGGTTTCACTTGATTTTACCAGTGCTGCAAGGTCAATTACCTGCTGGTTCCCGGTGGCGTCGGTATAGCTGAACTGGTTATTGGTTGCATTGAAAGTTACTGTTCCCTTGGTGTTGGTTACCATGGTTTCCAGTAATGTTTTCACTGCAGGGTTATTGATGATATCGGAGAAATTGTTCTTCACATCACCAATTACATCGATGTTCACATCTGTCCCGGCTTCGTTTTTATAGGTATAAACCGAAGTGGTGGCATCTTTGGTGAGGGTAGTGAGTGTTTCACTTGATTTTACCAAAGTTGCAAGGTCAATTACCTGCGGGTTTCCGGTGGCATCGGTATAGCTGAACTGGTTATTGGTTGCATTGAAAGTTACTGTTCCTTTAGTGTTGGTTACCATGGTTTCCAGTAATATTTTCACTGCAGGGTTATTGATGATATCGGAAAAATTGTTCTTCACATCGCCAATTACATCGATGTTTACATCTGTCCCGGCTTCGTTTTTATAAGTATAAACCGAAGTGGTGGCATCTTTGGTGAGGGTAGTGAGGGTTTCACTTGATTTTACCAGTGCTGCAAGGTCAATTACCTGCGGGTTTCCGGTGGCGTCGGTATAGCTGAACTGGTTATTGGTTGCATTGAAAGTTACTGTTCCCTTGGTGTTGGTTACCATGGTTTCCAGTAATGTTTTCACTGCAGGGTTATTGATGATATCGGAGAAATTGTTCTTCACATCACCAATTACATCGATGTTCACATCTGTCCCGGCTTCGTTTTTATAGGTATAAACCGAAGTGGTGGCATCTTTGGTGAGGGTAGTGAGTGTTTCACTTGATTTTACCAAAGTTGCAAGGTCAATTACCTGCGGGTTTCCGGTGGCATCGGTATAGCTGAACTGGTTATTGGTTGCATTGAAAGTTACTGTTCCTTTGGTGTTGGTTACCATGGTTTCCAGTAATGTTTTCACTGCAGGGTTATTGATGATATCGGAAAAATTGTTCTTCACATCGCCAATTACATCGATGTTTACATCTGTCCCGGCTTCGTTCTTATAGGTATAAACCGAAGTGGTGGCATCTTTGGTGAGGGTAGTGAGTGTTTCGCTAGATTTTACCAATGCAGCAAGGTCAATTACCTGCGGGTTTCCGGTGGCATCGGTATAACTGAACTGGTTATTGGTTGCATTGAAAGTTACTGTTCCCTTGGTGTTGGTTACCATGGTTTCCAATAATGTTTTCACTGCAGGGTTATTGATGATATCGGAAAAATTGTTCTTCACATCGCCAATTACATCGATGTTTACATCTGTCCCGGCTTCGTTTTTATAAGTATAAACCGAAGTGGTGGCATCTTTGGTGAGGGTAGTGAGGGTTTCGCTAGATTTTACCAATGCAGCAAGGTCAATTACCTGTGGGTTTCCGGTGGCATCGGTATAGCTGAACTGGTTATTGGTTGCATTGAAAGTTACTGTTCCTTTAGTGTTGGTTACCATGGTTTCCAGTAATGTTTTCACTGCAGGGTTATTGATGATATCGGAAAAATTGTTCTTCACATCGCCAATTACATCGATGTTTACATCTGTCCCGGCTTCATTTTTATAGGTATAAACCGAAGTTGTGGCATCTTTGATGAGGGTAGTGAGGGTTTCGCTGGATTTTACCAAAGTTGCAAGGTCAATTACCTGCTGGTTTCCGGTGGCATCGGTATAGCTGAACTGGTTATTGGTTGCATTGAAAGTTACTGTTCCTTTAGTGTTGGTTACCATGGTTTCCAGTAATGTTTTCACTGCAGGGTTATTGATGATATCGGAAAAATTGTTCTTCACATCGCCAATTACATCGATGTTTACATCTGTCCCGGCTTCGTTTTTATAGGTATAGATGGAAGTTGTGGCATCTTTGGTTAGGGTAGTGAGGGTTTCGCTTGATTTTACCAATGCTGCAAGGTCAATTACCTGTGGGTTTCCATTAATATCTTTAAACCTGAACGATTTTGAAGCCAGATCATAAGTTACATTTCCTGCATTTTGGTTAATCAATTGCGTGAGTAAGTTCCGAACTGTTTGATCATTTAAGATGTCTTGAAAATTATTTTTTACGCTGGCTCCAACGTTTATTATTGTTGCGGCTCCTTTTTCATTGTTATAAGTATATGTTCCGTTACCATTATCTATTAATGTAGTTGTAGTTTCGGCTGCTTTTACCAACTGGCTTAGGTTTACAGCTTGAATATTTCCATTTGCATCCTTATAAGTAAAACTTTGATTCGTTACATCGTAACTTAAATTACCGGCATTCTGATTAACAAGTTGTGTAATCGCCGTTTTTACATTATTGTCATTGAGGATATTCTGAAAATTGGCTTTTACCGCTGCGGGAACATTGATTAGTGTGATTGTATTGTTCTCACTTTTATAGCTGTATGTGCCATCCTGGTTATCTGTTAATGTGGTAATGGTTTCATTACTTTTAATCAGTTGTGTGAGGTTTACGGTTTGGACGGCACCGTTATTATCCTTATATGTAAAACGCTGGTTGGTCACATCGTAACTTACATTGCCAGCATTTTGATTTACCAGCTGTGTAATTGCTGTTTTAACAGCATTATCGTTAAGGATATCCTGAAAATTGGCTTTTACGGCTGCTGGAACATTGATTAATGTTACGGTATTGTTCTCACTTTTATAGCTGTATGTACCATCCTTGTTATCTACTAGGGTAGTAATGGTTTCGGGTGCAGAAGTTGGTCCATTTGCAGCATAAAGTGCATAAGGTACACTTAGTAGTTGTGCAGTACCAGCTATACTAAAGTTTGATCCATTATTTGGATCTACCTCTACCCGTATATATTTTAAACCACTTGCCCAGCTTACTCCCGATATGGTTCCGGTTTTACTGCTGGCGCCTGGCGATCCGATAACCACACTGTAAAGCCCCAGTGTATTTGTTGTGACCGTTCGTGTCTCCGTGTATTGAACTTCACCATTTGGAGAACCGTCAACAATACTTAACCTTAAGGAAAGGTTTTTGTTGACAAGCGGTGTTCCACTTGCATTTCTGGCAGCTCCCTGATAGTTGAACTGCTGTGGTACCTGCGCATCCGTTTTTACAGTTATACCAAATAGCATAACTAAAGTTAAAAACGGCATTAAGAGTAAATGCTGTTTCTTCATAAAATTTAGATTAGAGATGAACATTATTCTTGCTAGGGGATGCAGCAGAATAGTATAAACTTCATCATCAGGATTAGAAAAAGTATTAATCTTAATTGAAATGGAATCCTCCTCAATTAAGATTAAAGTATTTTTTAATCTAATTTTAAATTAAATGATTTGATTTTCAGCTTGTTGTGAGTTGTGGTGGAGCGTCTTAAAGGAAAATCAATATTCAGATCAAATTAAATATTTTGAGTATATCCGCGTGATAAATTAGAAGAATCTGCAGGTTGGTATTACTCAATCTTATGTAATAGATGGGTTGTTTTAAGCCAAATAATTTCCCGAAGAGCTAAAAATTCTAATCAAGAATTTAACGTGAATAGCTAGTCAGGTATTTGTTTTTTTCTGTTTAGGGTAAAAAAATGAATAGTCATTAATGCAATTTATGCATAGTAT
This sequence comes from Pedobacter sp., assembly GCF_965279535.1. Classification (NCBI taxonomy): domain Bacteria; kingdom Pseudomonadati; phylum Bacteroidota; class Sphingobacteriia; order Sphingobacteriales; family Sphingobacteriaceae; genus Pedobacter; species Pedobacter sp. The sequence goes on along the minus strand of NZ_OZ257244.1, from coordinate 1,711,551 downwards.
TGCAGCAAAAAGAAAAAGCGTCTTTAATTGCTTAAAGACGCTTTAGGAATTATCGAAAATTCAGACCGTATAAACTTATCTTTTAGAACGAATAAGTTAATCCGCCGAAGATATTAAACCCGTTCACTTGGTAGTACAAGTATTTGCTGTAATTGGTATTTAAGATATTGTTCGCTTTTGCAAACACCGAGAATTTATTATTGATTCTGTAATCTGCACCTAAGCCTAAATCAACAAAACCCTTAACAGTTACAATGGATTCGATCGATGGATTTGGTACTACGTAAAGTAAAGGATTTACGGGCTGTGCTACATTTACTTTAGCTTTTACATCATCCTGAATTACTACACCAGCAGTAAAACTTAATTTTTTGTTGTAGGTATAGCTAAGATTTGAACTCACTTTTAAACCGGGTTTAAACCAGCTATAAGTTTCAGAGGCAGGTTTCCAATCGTCGATATTAAGTTTTCCTGTCCATTTTAAGGCATCACTTACCTGAACAGAAATCTCACCCTCTAAGCCGGTAAGTTTGGTTTTACCAAAATCGTAAATCACATCAAACTTATTAAAGTTGTCGAAGTTGTTAACGAACAAAGGCATATCATCAAACTGTTTGATATAAAGGCGTGCTTTGTAACCAAAACCTGGTCCGCCTGTACCTTTAATACCCGCGCTGATACTTAACTTCTCAACAGTATTTTTAACAAGGATGTTGTTGTTTAACCAAGGATTTTCATCGGTAAAACTTTTCAATGAGTTTCTGTTTACATCACCTTTAACTTCTCCGAAAATTTGTAAGTAATCAGGAATTAATGTGAAGTCTGCTGTAACCGCAGGGAATAGTTTTGTACTGCTGAAGGCACCAAATTCCTGAACAAAGTTGATTCCGGCAGTAACTTTAGCACCTTTAACCTGCAAACGGATATAAGGATTTAAACGGAGCAGGTTATTGCCAACACTTGTTAAGGCGTCTTTTGTGCTTCCAAATTCGGTAGAAGCAGCCAAGCCTAAGTTGAATGAACTGATTCTTTTATTCAAATATCCATTCAGGGTTAAATAATTTTCCTTTGCATCAAATTTATCATTCCAAATGTATGCATTCGCCTTAAGCGCATAGCTGAAAGCATCAGGGTCTTCTACATAATTTTTAACCAATTCTCCCTCAGCTTCAAAAAAAGTTAAAGCCTGCTTTTCAGGATTAGGATTTAAAGCTGGTTTGTCATTATCTATTCCATAGAAATACGTTCCATTGCGTTCGAAGTTAATTCTGCCACTTACGGTGTTTTCCTCTAAAATACTCCTGCCAAATAAGCTAAACTGTTGGGTGCTGCTATTCTGTTTGTTTAATTTTCCTTCCTGAGAAAAGTGCTTAAAGTAGCCGCCAAACTGAAGTCCCTCGTCTCTTCCATTATTGATGTAAACCTCTCCTAATAAGGTGGCTAAAGAACCAAAACCTCCTTTTACATAGTTATTAATCAGCTCATATTGCTTTTCATCAACAAGGGCCTGCGCCTGTAATTTCTGGATATCGCTGTTCAATTCTAATTTCCGGTCCGTAACACTATAATTTAAACGGGCTTTATAGGTTTTAACATCATCCAAATTCGGACTTCTTCTCAGTTTTACCGCTTCTGCAAGGATAGGTTTGTACGGACGAACTACTTCAATTTCTTCACTTACGGTAGATTTTTCTTTTTCCTTTTCCTCAGTTTTTTTATCCTGCGCCTGTGCAGACATTAATCCAACAGCTAAAAAAAACAGTGAACTATATATATATTTAATCGACTTCATAATTTCTACTTCTTCTTGTTTAGTTTTTCAAGTTTTTCTTTGGCTGTAGGGATGATATCATCCTTGCCCTCATAATTATCAATGATACTCAGAAGCGTACTTTTTGCCTGTAAATTATCTTTTAAGGCAACATAATTATCAGATAAAAGAATAAATGCTTTAGCTACCCAATAATCATAAGATGCCATATTGTTAATGAGATCAAAGCAGGTTTTAGAAGAGGTTTTATAATCACCTTTCATATATTCTAAGAAGGCCAGGTTATACTTAGCCTCTGCAGCCGCAACAGTTTTAGTTTTGGCAACCACATTCTTGAATTCTTTAACTGCGGTAGTGGTATCTCCTTTTAATAAATAAGCCTTACCAGAATATAAACCAGAACTGTTTTTTTCTTCTTCAGATGCTTTTTCAGACTCTTTAGTTAACTGGGCATATTTGATCATGTCATCAGGCATATTTAAAGCCGTATAAGCTTTTAACAGGTTGTTAATGGCATAGCCATAATGCGCCTTGTAATCTGTTGTAGTTTCTAAACGTTTTAAATAAACGATGGCCTCATTGTATTTTTTCTGATCTAAGAATACTTTAGAGATGCTTAACAATGAACGTTCGGTATAATCACTTGTCCAGTCATTAAGGATGAATTCGTAGTCGGCAATGGCCTCATCTGCTCTTCCCAATTTAACCAATGATTCAGCTCTGATAAATTTGGCTTCCTTCTCGTGTATTGCTTTCGGGAATTTATCGAAGTAGGCATTAATGGCAGAAAAAGCGCCATTGGCATCACCTTTTAAATACAGGTTATTGGCAGCGGCAAAAACAATATTATCTTGTTCTGCATTGGAGTAATTACCCAATGGGGTTGTTCCTGCATAAGCGATAAATCCATTGGCATCTCCTTTATCAACATAGATGTTTTTGATGGATTCAAGTGCCTGCTTAGCCTCGTCGGCGCTAGGATAATCGCGGATAACTTTTTTAAACGATTCTAAAGCAGCTTCGTCCTGATCCTGATTGTATTGTACTAAACCGATAGTCACCAATGCTTTCGGCACGTAACTGCTGTGCGGATATTTGGCTACTAATTCAACCAAATCAGATTTTGATCTATCGAAATCGCCTTTGGTAAAATAGGTATAAGCCGTTTCAAAACCTGCGTCATCTGCGTAATTAGAGTTTGGAAATTGCTTTAATAAGGCCTGCATCGTCGAAATTTTAGTATCGTATTGATTCTCTAATCCCTGGATCATTCCCTTTTGGAATAAGGCATAATCTTCGGCACTATTTTTTCGGCTTATGATTTTATTGTAGTTGGCCATTGCATCTCCATAACTCTTATTTACAAAGTAAGAATCGGCTAAACGGATGGTCGCATCATCAATGGTCTTCTGGTCTTTGTCGTTCCCTGCTAAAAACTTCTCAAAGTAGTTTGCTGCCTTACTGTATTTTTCGTCTTCAAAAGCCGCATAGGCTAAAGCATAGTTTGCGAAATTATAGACACCGGTTTTATCGGCATCAGGCATTTTTAAGAATTTTTCAAAGGTACTAACGGCTTCACCAAACTTGCGTAGTTCGTACATCGATTCAGCTTTCCAGTAAGTACTCAATGCATGGATCTCGTTATCTTCAGTGAATTTCTCCGAACGTAAGAACATCGATAAAGCATTTGGGAAGGCCCGCTCGTTATAAAATTCTAACCCACGGAAATAAGTTACTTTTTGGTACGCTTCTTTTGCCTCCAGGTTTTTATCCGGAATGGGTTCAAGGATATCAACAGCGGCCTGATAATTTTTCGTTGTTAATAAAACTTCTCCTAAAAGGGTTTTAGCTTCATTAATTTTTCTTGAACGTGGAAATTGCTTTAAGAAACCTTGTGTAGCCTCTAAAGCCTGTTGGTGAAACTCCAGTTCATAACTTAATTTAGCATAGTTTAACCAGGCTTCTTCCTGAATCCCTTTATCAAATTCTAAACGGGAAGCCCTGAAAAATGCACTCTGAGCTTTCGGTTTTTCTCCAAGCTGGATGAAGGCTTTACCTAAAGTATGCATACCATTCTGAAGGTACACATCGTCTGTATTTAGTTTTTCTAAAACAGCTACCGATTCCTTATACTTTTTATTCTGGAATAAAGAGTATCCGTATTGGTAAATAAAAAGATTGTTTTTCGTCTCACTTTTATCTTTAGCGTAATACTCGGCAAAATACTTTTCCGCGTTTTTGAACTCAGATTTAGCGAAATAAGAGGCTGCAACTAAACTTAACATCTCCGGTTCATACTGTTGTTTAGTTTTTTGCATAACAGGCAAAGCATACTCGATCACATCGTCATAGCGTTCATCCAGATAATACATTGAAGTAATGTAATATGGGTAGCTTGCTTCATAAGTAGGGGAGCCTTTCAGCTTTTCGAAATTAGCCAGGGCTGTTTTATATTCCTTGTTTAAGTAATTGATGTAAGCAAAGTAATAAGTGGCACTTTCCTGAAAATCGCCTTTTTCCTTTTTAACCGCTTCAAATAAAGGCTCTGCTTTTTCATAATCCTGCTGCATGAAATAAGCATATGCCTGCTTAAACTGGTACTCCGTGCGTTGTTTGCCAGATAGCATGGAAGGATCTGTTTTTTCAAACCATTCTAATGCTTTCTTGTAGTTTTTCTGATTGAAATACGATTTGCCAACATGGAAATAAGCCAGCTTGGTATTGGGATTCAAAGGATAGTCGCGAATGAAAGATTGAAATAAACTTTCAGCATCACTGTTATTCAGCTCCAGCGCACAAACTGCGGCGTAGAACTTGGCATTTTCTTTTAAGGTAGATAATTCGGCATTGCTTTCTGTCTGGGTAGAAGGCTTATATCGTTGTTGCTCAACAAGTTTAAATTGCTGAGATGCCGCCGTATATTTTTCTTTATCTAGTAACTCTAAGCCCGTTTGGTAGTTTTTATTCAGGGTTTGAACAGCGCTAACCTGCGCATGCGTGCTTATGCTTCCTGCTACTAATAGCGGAACTAGTAAGTATTTTCTTTGCATCGGTTTCAAATATGGTTGGTACTAAATTAGAAATAGTATCAATGCTTATCAACAGAAATAATTAACATCTGTTAATAACACAGTTTTAACGAAAGGATTTTAGAATTGGTATCGGGCTTTTGCGAATGTGGAAAAAAGGGAAGGGTGTTTAATTGTTGCCTGGCAAAAAGTATATATTGTTGAATTGATTGGGGTGGGGTATTGTTAAACTGCTTACACAGTTAGTCGATTAAACAGTTAGCCGATTAACCAACTCAACAACTCAGCAAGTCACCAATAAAGCAATTACGCAGTTAACCAACTCAGCCCCAAACCATTCCTTACCCCTGACTTGCCAATAAATACAGCACCGCCATTCTTACTGCGACACCATTTTCTACCTGGTCTAAAATGATAGATTGTTTGCTATCTGCTACATCGCTGGTAATCTCTACGCCACGGTTTATCGGACCCGGGTGCATCACGATAATTTCTTTGTCGAGGTTATCCAGAATCTGTTTATTTAAGCCATACATTAAGGCGTATTCCCTTAATGATGGGAAATATTTAATGTCCTGGCGTTCTAACTGAATGCGTAGCATGTTGGCTACATCACACCAGTTAAGTGCTTTAATGAGATTATGTTCTACTTTTACACCCAATTGGTGAATGTGTTTAGGAATCAAAGTTGTAGGCCCGCAAACCATTACTTCTGCACCTAAGCGTTGCAGGCAAAGGATGTTGGAAATAGCCACACGTGAATGCAGGATATCGCCCACAATGACCACTTTTTTACCTGCTACGTCACCTAGTTTTTGGCGGATTGAAAAAGCATCCAGTAAGGCCTGTGTAGGATGCTCGTGTGCACCATCACCTGCATTTACAATCTGAGCTTTAACGTGTTTGCTTAGAAACTGGCCCGCTCCTGCATATGGATGGCGCATAACCACCATATCCACCTTCATTGATAAAATATTATTAACCGTATCAATCAGGGTTTCTCCCTTGCTTACCGAAGAAGAGGATGCTGCAAAGTTTACCACATCTGCCGAAAGTCTTTTTTCTGCAAGTTCGAATGAGAGTTTGGTTCTCGTAGAATTTTCAAAGAATATATTGGCAATAGTAATATCGCGTAGTGAAGGCACTTTTTTAATCGGCCTGTTAATCACTTCTTTGAAATTATCTGCAGTTTCGAAAATTAATTCAATATCATTCCGATTAATGTCTTTAATGCCTAAAAGATGTCGGGTTGATAGTTTTTCTGCTGCCATTTTATATTATTGCTTTTCTGATAATAAGGTTACTTTATCTTCTCCTCCTTCGCTCGTCCAGGTTACTTTTACCTGTTGCGAATTTAAGCTATCTACTTGATGGCCAATATAATCGGGCTCAATAGGAAGATGCCTGCTGAATCTACGGTCGATTAAAACCATGAGTTCTACTTTTTCTGGTCGACCATAAGCCAAAAGTGCATCAAGTGCTGCCCTGATTGTTCTGCCTGTCCAAAGTACATCATCAATTAAGATTACTTTCTTGCCTTCGATAATGAAATCGATAGAATTACTGCTTGCTGTAACAATGCCATCTTTTCTTCGGAAATCATCTCTGAAAAAAGTAATGTCAAGGTTTCCTTTAAGGATTTTCTTATTCTTTAAAATAGATTGAAGCTCCTGATGGATGCGATCGGCAAAAAAAATACCCCTTGGTTGTATGCCAACTAAAACAGTATTCGAGAAATCGTCGTGGTTTTCAATTAATTGATGGCAAAGCCTCTTAATTGTAATCTGAATTTTTTGTCCGTCAAGAAGTGTTTTCTTTTGCATGGAAGAAGGATTGGGCAAATATATAAAAATGTTTTAAGCTTGGAAAGTTGAATGTTCGTTATGCATGCATAAATGGGCTAAACGATTCAGTAACAATTATTAAAAAACTAAACTTTTAACTCTGCAACTTCCTCCTGGTCCTGCTTAATCAGTTGCAGTAATTGTGTATTAATTAACTTAACAATCCTGTTTTGGCCATCACCAATCTGCTTCCCATCTACCCGGTAAACCGGGAATGCATTTTTGGTTGAGCTGCTGATAAAGGCTTCCTTTGCCTTGTAAACATCTTCCAGTTTAAAATCTCGCTCAACAAACGTGTAATCTTCAAGGTTTAACCCCAGGATCTTACTCCGCGTAATTCCCTTTAAAATTTCACTTTTAGGGGTGATAATTTCATTTTCGGTAACGATAAAGAAGTTCGCTCTTGGACATTCTCTAATGAAGCCATTTTGATGATAAAGCAGGTCTTCAGCTCCACGTTCTTTTACAAAATTTTGAAGCCTGATGGCCTGAAGGTAATCTATCGTTTTAACATGCGGGATCTGCCGTTGGTGATTATAGGTAACCAGGGATACCCCATTGCCTGCATAGTGCTCATTAATTTCCAGAGGCGATTGCACAATGACTAAATTTGGTTTAGACATGGTATAACCATCTTCGGAATAACCTCCTGTAAGGATAATTTTAATCCCCGAATTGGCTATTGCATTCTTTTCAATCAGTTTTTCAATTGATTCCTGCAGTTCTGTTCTCGAAAAAGGAACCGGCAAATGCATTTCTTTGGCAGAATTAAAGAATCTATTCAAATAATCAGCTAAAAAGATCGGTTTATTATTGATTGTCTTTAAAAAATCAAAAATACCATATCCTCTTTGAATGGATAAATCAGAAACAGAGAGACTGGCCTCTTCCTGATTGAAAAGTTGGTTGTTAATTGAAACGTACATCTTTTGATAGATTAGCTTAGCTAATTTACAGCATAAATTATTTTAATGCTAGTATTTCCTAATTTTGAACAGGATTAATACACAAACATGTTTTTAAGTGTATAATGGTTAGTTTTGGAGATGTCGCAAAATGCAGTAATTTTCTTCGATGGTGTTTGTAATCTGTGTAATTCAGCCGTACAATTTGTGATTAGACATGACCAAAAAGATCACTTTAGCTTCAGCCCGCTGCAAGGTGAATTTGCCTCAGCCATTTTACCAGAATTTGATATTATACCCTATAAGTTAAATTCAATTCTTTTGTTGGATGAAGGCAGGTTGTATACTAAATCATCGGCAGCTTTGCGCATTACCAAAAAACTTTCAGGATTATGGCCATTACTTTATGGTCTTATTGTTATTCCTAAAGTTATCCGCGATTGGTTTTATGATATTATTGCTAAAAACCGTTACAAATGGTGGGGTAAACAAGAAAGCTGTTGGCTGCCTATGCCAGCACTAAAAAATAAGTTTATTCCTTAATCAGCCTTTTCTGCCTGCTTAGGTCTCGGAATCCACAACCAAAAAGAGAGGATAAACAGGGGAATGGTGATGCTGAGCGCAGTTAAAATAAGCATACTTCTTTGGCTCACCACATCCTTATCCATTGTAGTGAAGATATAAACGGTTTCTCTGATCGCAAATAAGGTAAGTAGGCTGCAAATAACAGCAAGGAATCTTCGCATTGTTCTGAATTTCCTTCAAAGATTGGATATTTTTTTAAATTTTAGTCTACAGACGTGGGCTTAAATTAAAAAAGCCAGCCAGGATTTTCCCTGACTGACTTAAACCTAACCGAAACAAGTTTACTCTGCTGTTTTAACAGGTACTAAATTTTCCAGTTCATCTGATGTAAAAAGGCGATAATGAATCTTAAAGGTTTTTTGAAGGGGAGTTTCTAATGAGAATCCACCCACGCCAAAGCCATCCAGTACGTCAAGGGTAAAATGAGAAAACTTCCAGTATTCGTAAAGATCTCTGTCTACCCAAAATTCACAGCCTTCTACTTCGCCCAGGCATACATCTCTCATCCTTAAATAATAACCTCCCTTTTCAAAACACTGGGGTTGCGTGCCTTCACAACAGCCACCTGCCTGATAGAACATCAATTCTCCATATTTTTCTTTTAACGTGGCAATTAAGGCTTTCGCTGCATCTGTACTGTCAATTCTGTTGATCATGTCAATTCTTCTAAAATAAATACCGCAGATCGATACCAGATCACCTGCGGTACTCATTAGTTAACGGGCGATTATTTTTTTTATTAAAAGAACCCCAGTTTGTTCTTATCATAAGAAATTAACATATTTTTAGTTTGGCGGTAATGTCCAAGCATCATTTTATGGTTTTCCCTTCCTACACCCGACTGCTTGTAACCACCAAACGGTGCTCCTGCGGGATAGGCATGATACTGATTTACCCATACGCGCCCAGCTTGTATAGCCCTCGGAACCTGATAGAGTTCATGAGCATCTCTCGTCCATACACCTGCGCCTAATCCATACAGGGTATCATTTGCAATTTCAATGGCTTCTTCAACATTTTTGAAAGTAGTAACAGCGAGCACCGGGCCAAAAATCTCCTCCTGGAAAATCCTCATTTTATTATGTCCTTTGAAAATGGTGGGCTTAATATAATAACCACCTCCCAGATCACCGGGCAGCTGATTGATTTCGCCACCAGTTAAAACCTCAGCACCTTCTTCTTGCCCGAGTTTTATATAAGCTGCTATTTTTTCAAATTGGATTTTGGAAGCCTGGGCACCCATCATAACCGTTTTGTCTAAAGGGCTTCCAATTTTAATGGCCTTTGTCCGCTCAATTACTTTGGCAATAAACCGATCATATATATCTTCCTGAATTAACAGGCGGGAAGGACAGGTACAAATTTCTCCCTGGTTAAGCGCAAACATTACGGCGCCTTCTACAGCTTTATCCAGGAAAGCATCATCTTCATCCATTACCGAGCTGAAAAATATGTTCGGAGATTTTCCACCCAATTCTAAGGTTACCGGAATGATGTTTTCTGTTGCGTATTGCATAACCAGTCTGCCAGTAGGTGTTGAACCTGTAAAGGCGGCTTTAGAAACTTTCGGATTGGTAACCAGGGCCCTGCCCAACTCTGATCCGAATCCATTAACAACGTTTACTACACCTGGAGGGAGAAGGTCTCCGATTAATTCCATCAATACCATGATGGATATTGGCGTGCTTTCTGCTGGTTTTAATACCACACAGTTGCCTGCGGCTAGTGCCGGTGCCAGTTTCCATATGCCCATTAGCAAGGGGAAGTTCCAGGGGATAATCTGCGCTACCACACCAATGGGTTCATGAACAATCAGTGAAACCGTGTGCTGATCTAATTCCGAAAGAGAACCTTCTTCAGCACGAATTACCCCTGCAAAATACCTGAAGTGGTCAATGCCAAGGGGTAAATCAGCAGCCAGGGTTTCCCTAACAGCTTTTCCGTTATCGATGGTTTCAACTGTAGCCAGGTACTCCAGGTTATCTTCCATCCGCTGTGCAATCTTATTTAAGATAATGCTTCGCTCGGTTGCGGAAGTTTTACTCCAGGTTTTAAAAGCTTCATGAGCGGCATTAACCGCAAGCTCCAAATCCTCTTTGGTAGAATGTGCGGCTTTGGTAAATACTTTGCCGTCAATTGGTGATATGTTATCGAAATAATTGCCTTTAACTGGGGCAACAAATGCTCCGCCAATGTAATTGTCGTAATGGGATTTAAAGCTTGGTCTCTCAATTAAGTTTTCCATAATTATGATTATTTCATCGATGCATCTTCAGGAACAACTCCTTCCGAGTGGAAAAATTGGCTCATCATGATGTAACGATCTCAGATTTGGTTAATACAAACCTAATAGCAAAAACAAACCAACAGATAGTATAATCGGCTCAAATGATAGCATTATTGTTTCAGGCTTTGTAACCTTACTGAAATAAACTTTATATTTGATTACCAGTAAATATGTCTAACCAAATCTTTCAGATTATGCCACATATACTAGATCAGGTAAACCTAAGTGCATCTGAAACGCTTCAAACTCTGGTAGAGAACAGAACTTCCTACACGCTTGAAAGGTGTGAGCTGAATGTTTTTGAAACTTACACTGAGTCTTATAAAGTTCCACTCACTTTTAACGATTTTGTGATCACCAGCATGTTGAGGGGAAAAAAGGTGATGCATTTACTGGATAAAAAAGGGTTTGATTATTTTCCTGGTCAAACGGTAATTGTGCCTCCTGCGGTGACGATGAAAATCGATTTTCCTGAAGCCTCAGATTCAAATCCGACACAGTGCATAGCATTGGCCATTGACCAGGAACAGATTAAGAAAACCATTACCTATCTCAATGAATTTTTCCCCAAGGAGGGGAGCAATGAAAAGTGGTTGCTGAACTATGATCAGTACCATTTCTACAATAATGAAGAGATTGCCTACCTGATTAATAAAGTTATCAGGATTTGCTCAGAACGATCTAAAGAAAAGGATGTGTTGGCAGATTTAACTTTGAAAGAGTTGCTGGTAAGGATTATGCAGACTCAAAACCTTAAAACGATTTCTGATGATGCAAACAATCTTAATAACAACCCACTGGCCTACGTGTTAAACTACATTAAAACTAATCTGAACGAAAAAATAAGTATTAACAGTCTAAGTGATAAAGCATGTATGAGCAAGGCCACATTTTATCGGCTGTTTAAGAGAGAATTGGGGATTAGTCCGAATGATTTCATCCTTACAGAAAAAATAAACAAGGCGAAGATGTTACTTTCACAGCCTGGATCAAAGGTGGCATCCATTAGCTACGAATTAGGCTTTAGTGATGCAAATTATTTTATCAGAACATTTAAAAAGCTGGTTGGCATTACCCCGGGAGTTTTTCAGCAACAAGCCCAAATGAGTTTAATACATTAGGCAAAAGGCCGGTTTTTTATAGACCGGCCTTTTGCCCGATTTGTTTTTCTGAAATTTTGTAATAATTGTACAAGTTCCAAAGCATTAAAATTATACTAATAAATAATAAGGGATACCGGATAAAACCGGGTGCATCATTTACCATTACAACAGTAATCAGTAATGCCGCTCCGCTCAATTTTTTTTTGTTTTTTAACTCACTCATGCGTATTGGATTTTACAATAAGTATGGAAGCACAACAAAACGTTACAAAGTTTTTAATTATTATTGTTTAGATATCTCTTACTATAGGTAATTCCCATTAAATCGTACCGAAGGAATTGCGTTTTTAACCTTTTTTGGAAATCAGTAAAGTTTCGTTTCTCTTTCGGGCTCCAGAGTATTTCACTTAAGGCATCTAACCTGGGAAATAGCAAATATTGCACTTTAGTAGGGTTAGTAATGTATTCGCTCCATAAGCAGCCCTGGCCACCCCAAATGTATTTAGCTTGTTCGGCATTGAGTTCTGCAGGTATAGGTTCATAGTTATATACATCAATTAAAGCAGATAATTTATTGGCTGTTAAACTATCTTCCTTTACAAATTGTGCATGGTTAAAATACATTTTGTCTTCGGGCGTCAATATAGCTTTGTGTTGTTGTCTTGCCGCCTCAATTCCACCTTTTTCACCCTGCCAGCTCATCACTATAGCATTTGGAGCTAAACCACCCTGTAAGATTTCATTCCAGCCAATAATGGTTTTGCCTTTGCTGTTTACAAATTTTTCTACCCTGCGAATAAAATAGCTTTGCAACTCACTTTCCGTTTTTAGTCCGTTTGCCTTCATGATTTGTTGGGAAAGCGGAGATTTTCTCCACCAGATCTTGGAAGCCTCATCGCCACCAATGTGGATGTATGGCGCCGGAAATAAATCCATAACTTCTGTTAAAACATTTTCAAGAAACTTAAAGGTGGTATCGGATGCCTGAAGCACATTATTATATTTATTCATCATACCCCAGGTTTGTGCAACTTCATATTTAGAAGCTGGTTCAGTTCCCAATTCGGAGTAGGCAGCCAGTAAGGCCATGCTATGGGCCGGCATTTCTATTTCGGGGATAATGGTAATGTAACGTTTGGCAGCATAGTCAATTACATCCTTAATTTGTTCCTGTGTGTAATACCCGCCATGTCTTATCCCATCGGTTTTAATTACAGCATCTTTTGGGCTAATTTTCACATCATTAGGCAATACCTGGTATTTTATATTTTCATTCCCTTTGCCAGGCCATAAACCAACAATACTGCCTTTACGCCATGCGCCAATTTCCGTTAATTTCGGATATTTCTTAATCTCTATCCTCCAGCCATGATCATCAGTTAAATGCCAATGAAAATAATTCATTTTATGAAGGGCCAGATAATCTATGTATTGCTTGATAAACGTTACATCGAAAAAATGACGGCTCACATCCAGGTGCATTCCACGATAATCGAAACGAGGATAATCGGTAACTTCTACCGTTGGAATGATTAGCTGTGCGGATTTAGCCGTGGGTAATAATTGAATAAGCGTTTGTATACCGTAAAATGCTGCAGTATCTGAACTTGCAGTGATGGTTATTGTATTTTGATCTGCTTTTAGCTGGTATTGATTGATATTTTTTAAGCCCTTATCAATGATCACATTGATCATGTTCTTCCTTTTTACATCCGGATTTTTAAACCACTTTAGTTTTAAGTTGTAATATTGGCTCAGGTATTCGTCTAAAAAGCTGATAGCGCTATTGCCACCAAAATCGGTATAAAAACTTGTAGTAATGTCTATTTTAAAAGGTGCTTCTTTAAGATTTGACTTAACGGAAACCGGTTGTGGAATAATGTTAATTTCCTGGGCTGTTAGGTTAGCGGTAAGAAAACACAGCAGTAATAAAACAAGCTTCTTCATGTGGGTAGATTTGGATTTACCCAAAAGTACTAAAAAAGAGCGCCTGCTGATGGTAGGTAATGGGTTTTTTACCACACCTCAGTATTATATGGGTTGCATTTAAGCATAGAAAATATCCAATACGGATAGGAGATAAGGGGTTATGGATTGTACCCTAATCGCAAGGTGCAAAAAAAAACGCCCCCGATTGCTCAGGGACGTTTCCAAAACTTTATAAGTTAAAAAGATTAGCCTTTTTTAGCTTTGCTCTCTTCGCCTTCTAATTGCGATTTCAATTGAGCCAATACGTCTAAATCTCCTAAAGTAGATTTCTCTACAGAATCTTTAACTTTCTTAACCGCAGTTACAGCAGCTTTAGCTTCTTTTTTCTTAGATGCTCTTTCTTCAGCAGCTACTTCAGCTTTAGCCTCTTCCCAGATACGGGCGTGAGATACTACAATGCGTTTTGCTTCTTTGTTGAACTCAATGATTTTGAAATCATTGGTTTCTTCAGCTTTAACAGAAGTACCATCTTCTTTAACCATATGTTTAGTAGGTACGAAACCTTCTACACCATAAGGTAAAGCAATAACAGCACCTTTATCAGTTACTTTAACAACAGTTCCCTGGTGGATTGAATCTAAAGTGAAGATAGTTTCAAAAGTATCCCAAGGGTTTTCTTCTAATTGTTTGTGACCTAAGCTTAATTTACGGTTGTCAACATCAAGTTCTAAAACAACTACGTCTAATACATCACCAACTTTAGTGAATTCGTTAGGGTGGTTGATTTTTTTAGACCAAGAAAGGTCAGAGATGTGGATTAAACCATCGATACCTTCTTCAATTTCTACGAAAACACCAAAGTTAGTCATGTTTTTAACAGCAGCTTTGTGTTTGCTTCCCACTGGGAATTTCGCAGCAACTTCTTGCCAAGGATCGTTAGATAATTGTTTAATACCTAAGCTCATTTTGCGTTCGTCTCTGTCTAAAGTTAAAACTTCAGCTTCGATCTCATCACCAACTTTTAAGAATTCTTGAGGATTTCTTAAGTTTTGTGACCAGCTCATTTCAGAAACGTGGATTAAACCTTCAACACCAGGGATGATTTCTAAGAAAGCACCGTAATCTGCAACAGTTACGATTTTTCCTTTTACTTTAGAACCAACCTGGATGTCAGTGCTTAAGTTCTCCCAAGGGTGTGGAGTTAATTGTTTTAAACCTAAAGCAATACGTTTTTTCTCATCATCGAAATCTAAAACAACCACGTTGATTTTTTGATCCAATGCTAATACTTCTTTCGGATGCTCTATGCGGCCCCATGAGATATCAGTAATGTGAAGTAAACCATCAACACCACCTAAATCGATGAACACACCGAAATCAGTGATATTTTTAACAGTACCTTCTAATACTTGTCCTTTTTCTAATTTAGAAACGATTTCAACTTTTTGTGATTCTAAATCGTCTTCAATTAACACTTTATGAGAAACAACTACGTTTTTAAACTCGTGGTTAATTTTAACAACTTTGAATTCCATTGTTTTACCCACGTAAACATCGTAATCGCGGATAGGTTTGATATCGATTTGTGAACCTGGCAAGAAAGCCTCAACACCCATGATATCAACGATTAAACCACCTTTAGTACGGCTCTTAACAAAACCGTTGATGATTTGATCATTTTCAAGAGCTTCGTTAATCGCTTCCCAAGATCTTTGAGTTTTAGCTCTTTTGCGAGAAAGAATCAACTGACCGTTTGCATCTTCTGGTGCTTCAACGAATACATCAACTGAATCGCCAACTTTAAGATCAGGTGTATCACGGAATTCTGAAGTAGAAACTAAACCGTCTGATTTAAAACCAACGTTTAATACTACGTCTTTGTTGTTGATAGAAACAACAGTACCGCTAATGATTTCACCTTTAGTGATCTGGTTGAATGTACCGGCATACATATCTTCAAACTTTTTACGGTCTGCATCATTGTAATTACCGAAAACTTTTTCGTCAGCATCCCAATCGAAATCTTCTGTTGGGGTTGCTAATGATGATTTGATCGCTTCGATCGACACTGAATCAGCTTCTGATTCAATGGTTTCTTTTTCAGTCAGACGTCCGTCTGCATCTTGAAGTTCAGCTTTTTTAGCCGCTAGTTCTTTTTCTGCTACTTGTTTTTTAGCCATTAATAAATTATCTCCTTTTTTCCCTATTTAGGGACTGCAAAGGTAAAACTTTTTTTATTTATAGAAAAGATTTTTTTAATAAATGTTGCTGATTTTTAGCTGATTAAGATTTGCTTCGTGCCGGTTTTAGCTGAAACGGGATAGATTATGCATGCAATAACCGCAATGGAAGCAAGTTTTCCGCAAACCACATCAGGTTTTAACCATCAGATTACCATATTTTAACCATTGAGGCAACGGAGGCCAGCATTAGGGATATACTAGCGTACCCTGACCAGGAATGTAGGTGGGGGAATGAGAAACAGGTTGGGCGTATAACTTACTCCCTGTTCCGTGGCGCAGGGAACAGCAGCTACCAATTAATGTTGGGTTAGGGTTTTATTTCCAGGTTCTTGCCCCACTCATCAGCAGCTAAAAACCTACCTTGCCCTTATCTTTGCGTCTTACTTCTTTTTAAAAGTACCCCTTGTAAAACCTTCGCCTATCAAAGTCTGATCATCTCTGATCAATAACAAAATCATATTTTGCTGATCGTACAATTTAATCATATCCCCTTCAATAATGTATTTAGCTGTAAAAGTAGAATCGGCATAAATATCCTTTACTACTACAGAATCATTGTTTTTGAAATCGAAAGACTGATATTGTGTATCGCTATCACTGGCAAATGTGCCTGATACAATTTTTTCTTCAAAAAAAGTAATGTAGCAGAAATAACCCGTAATCAAAATAATTACTGTAGCGAATCCAATCAGTACTTTGTTTTCTTTGGCATATTTAAAGATGAAGAAAAGAATAATGGCAAAAATGATTACCACGATACCCAAAAAGATATAGCCTGAATAATCTTTTACCACTTTAGGGGCGGCGATAACGGTGGGCGATTTCGTTTGTGCCGGCTTCGGTGCCGAAGAAATTTTAGTTAAGAATTCACTGGCTACCCAACCTTCGGCATTTGTTACCTTAACTTTAAAGAACTTGGCATTGGTTGAGTCTAAAACAACTACATTTTCACCCTGAGGGATAAAGCCTATAATTTTACTTTTCGCTTCGGCAGAAGCCCTGACATTAAGTTTATCGGCTTTTACACGATAAATATCCTGGGCATGTAAACTGATAGAAAACAGGAAGAGCGCAAACGACAATAAGAAGATTCTAATCATAGGTTTTGTTTTGTTGATGCGATAAGAAAGATTTAATTGCATCAAAGGCATTTTGGTGAACGTGCCAGATGAAACATTGTGTGGCAAAAATAGGAAACACATCCTTAAAAATTAAACAAAGCTGCAAAATTGATTAAAAAAGACTCCGATAGTGGCTAATACTGGTAATTTATCGCTACCAGCTTCCTCCGGTACCTCCACCACTACTTCGTCCTCCTCCCCAGCTGGATGAAGATGAACTGCTGCTGCCTGATGATGAGGAGGAGGAACTTGAACGTTCTTTTACCAGCATCGGGATGGTTACATTTCTGATAAAGGTTTCGAAAGAACAATTTTTACATTCCTGCATTTCCTTGCCCGATCCTTGTCTGGAGTAGGTTGCACTGAGCAATGTTTTAACAAAAGGAACGGTATAGGTTTTTGCGCCGCAACTCGGGCAGGTTTCATATTTGCGATGTTCATCCCCATCATTAGGGATTAGTTTTTTTTCGCCATCTGTTCCGATCCAGATGTCGTACAATATAGATTTTAGCTGCTCTTCTTTTTGTTGTGCTTCATTAAGGTAAGGACTACCTGTAGGATTTTCATCACGGTCTATTCTTACCATGGGTAGGTTATTAGCATCTAATGCTGGTGTAAACCTTTTTTTAATTGCAGCTCGTTTAGTCCATTCCAAAATTAAAACGATAAAGACCAGTGGGGATAGTAAAACCAACCACCACATCGATTTATTGAAATCTGCAACCGCATTAGAAAAATTTTCGGGGTCGAAGTATTTTTTTCTTATGGCACTGATTGCACTGACATAATGTATCAGCAATAAAATTGAACAGATAATAATGAGGTATGTAGGAATATCTTCTACTGTTAATAACCCTTCGAATGAGCCGAAAAAGCCGATCAAGAACACTACAATAAACAACAAAAAAAATACGGTTATACAGCCAGAAGCAATCCCCTTGTCGTAAGCAGAAATCTGCTGGTTAACCGTTGACGACAATTTTGGCTTTTTTCGCTTGATGATGAA
The DNA here is from genome assembly GCF_965279535.1 of Pedobacter sp. Classification (NCBI taxonomy): domain Bacteria; kingdom Pseudomonadati; phylum Bacteroidota; class Sphingobacteriia; order Sphingobacteriales; family Sphingobacteriaceae; genus Pedobacter; species Pedobacter sp. The sequence continues at coordinate 1,693,728 of NZ_OZ257244.1, read as the reverse complement.
CAGGCACAAAATATAAACACCAATAATGGTTGCTGATTGTATGCCAATTTTATCCCACCAGCTGGGCTCGCTTTTTTGAGTGAAAAACTGATTAAGTTCTGATTTGTTGTCGGGATTGAGTATAATAATACCGATAGCATTGAGGGTGTTGATGATTCCGGTACCAAAATCATTTTCTCTAAAAGCTGGTACAAGCAGATTTTGGGCAATGTGTTTGAGTTTTGTATCTGGCAATACGCCTTCTACACCCGTACCGGTAATGAAACGGTATTTTCTTCGATCTTTTGCAATAAAAAGCAATAAGCCATTGTTGCTGGTTTTTTGACCAATTCCCCAGGTGTTGAAGAGGTTATAAGCGAAATCAAAATCCTCTTGTTCTGAATCGAAATCATTTACAATTACAACTGCAACCTGAACATTGGTTTTTCGTTCAAAACTGGCAATGGTATCGTTCAGGCTGGCAACATCAGCAGCGTTTAAAATTCCATCCGGATTACTTACATAGCCACCATCGGTTTTCTTAGGATCGGGAATGTCTTGAACTTTGTAACTCTTTTGGGCAAGGCCAAGGTAGGGGAGTGCGGAAAAAAATAAAGCGAAAAGAAAAAATAAGGAGCGTTTTTTAAGCATCTGATTTATTTAAGGATTGTTGTGTTTTAACATCCATCATTAACAAATATTGAAGCAATATGTTTATTGCTTCAATATTTTAGATAACACTTGTGCTAATTTTGCTTTATTTTTAAAATAAGGTGCCAGGTCAAACAATTGAACGCTCTTGAATTCAATTGGATGGCTCTCACTTTGAAGGGCGATATATCCGGAAGTCAGTGCTTTACCGTCAGTTTTAACTTTAGGATCGAAATTAGAAACATTTCCTCCGCCAATGCGTGGTTTAGTATATTCCAATACCACTTCTCCATCTATTATATGTTTAACAATAGAATCCTGAAGTACTAAAAACTCGGCTGTAACCCATTGATCGCCATGATAGGTTTTTGATCTTGAATCCAGGCAGTGCGGTGTAAATAATTTACCCTGGTAAACAATCTCGGTTCCCGGGGTACAAACGTTGCTGGTATGGCGTTCGTGTTCCCCATCGCCACCCAAAATCTGGCCTTCAATAGAAATGGGGAAATCCTGGTCTTTTAGCATGGTTTCAGGAGCCTGGCAGTGGAGCATTGCGCCGCTATTTCTATGGGCCCAGCCTTCACCACCTTTTGCCTGCTCGCCAACAAAGCGATAAGTTACTTTTAACAGGTAGGCAGAGAATGGCTTTTTGAAGAAAATATGTCCGTATTGCTGGTTAAAATCGGTATAACCTTCATAACCCACTTTCATCAGCCCATTTTCTACCCGAAAGGTGTTGGCGTAGTTTTCTTTATAATCGTGCTTGGCAATCTTGATATTCCAATCTTTAAGGTCTTTTCCGTTGAAAAGATTGATCCAGCCTTTTTGGGCATGCACTTTAGCAAAAGAAATTGCGATAAAGAAGAGTAAGGTAGCGGTCTGTTTTAATTTCATAGTAGCTAAAAATATGAAATTAAATTAAACCCCAAATCATTAAATTTTATGAATGCGGTAAAAAGGGTGCTGCATGTTCAAGTGCAAAATCCAGCTGTTCTGCTTGTGTCAAATCGGTATTGTCTAAAATAATCGCATCTTCAGCTCTTATCAGTGGACTTTCCTTCCGGGTTGTATCGGCATAATCCCGATGAGCCAGGTTTTCAAATACCTCTTCTAAAGTAGTGGTGTTATTGCCCTTACTTTCCAATTCCTTAAACCTGCGTTCAGCCCTGATTTTGGGATCGGCTGTCATGAAGAATTTCACTGGTGCATGAGGGAAAACTGTAGTGCCGATATCGCGTCCATCCATTACAATATTTTTCGATCTGCCCATTCGTTGCTGTTGTTTCACCATTTCATGGCGAACCAGCTTGTGTGCAGAAACCTCACTCACATTTTCAGAAACAGGCATTAAACGAATCTCATCAGAAACCTCTTCTCCATTCAGGGTGATGTGAGATTCGTAATCACGCGAATGAAAATTCAGTTCGATGTGTTGAAGTGCATCCTCAACAGCTGCATCACTGCTCATATCCACGTGATTTCTGATGAAGAATAAGGTAACAGCCCTGTACATTGCTCCGCTGTCGATATAAATAAAACCCAACTTCTTAGCCAAAGCTTTTGCTAAAGTACTCTTTCCACAAGACGAATAGCCATCAATGGCTATAACCAGATTCTTTTTCATGCTGCCACAAAGGTAAAAAAACAGGGTATACTTGCTAAATTTTTATTTTAACATTATGTTACTTTTGTAAGATGTTACCTACAAGAGCAGAAATTTTAAGGTCAGTTATATTCAAAACTTCCCGAAGTGGAGGCAAGGGTGGGCAAAATGTTAATAAGGTGTCCAGCAAAGTCGAATTGATCTTCAATCTGGAAACCGCAGCATATTTTAATGAAGAACAAAAACAGCTTTTAAGATCCAGACTGGAAAACCGGCTCGATACTGACGGTCTTCTGCATATTGTTTCGCAAGAGGATAGGAGTCAGCTTTTAAATAAAGAAAAAGCAATTGTTAAACTGATCGATTTGATTAAAAAGAGCTTAATTATTCAGAAAAAAAGAAAAGCAACTAAGGTTCCCAGGTCAGTTATTGAAAAGAGATTAAAAGATAAATCTTCCAATGCAGAACGCAAAAGGAACAGGAAGCTACCTGATTTTTAATAATTGAAATTAAGGAGCGGATAAGTTTTACTTACCAAACCTGTAATACAAACTCAAAGCCCCGTAATTTTGGGCATCTGCAGTGCTTTTAACCTCTTTAGTTTTGAAAATAATATTAAAATCTGCAGTAAAGCGATTAGCGCTGTAGTTTATTCCAAACTGTTGTTCAAAAACTATCGGTTTAACACCAAACGTTAAAGGACTATTGTTATTGAACAAACTGCCCTGTATAGTTGCATCATATGCTACCACATTAAGCTGAGGTTTTAAATAGAAATAAAATTCTGACTTGTTTAGTTTTGCTGTTTTGGCGTTTCCAATTACAGCATTGTGATAGGCAGAATTAAATAATTGGTTTAATCTGCCCGCCCTGAACAGCAAAGAAGCACCCAGGCCAGAAAATGTAGTGCCCAGATTGGCATAACCCTGGCCGCTTAAATCGACGATGTTGTCGTTGGTTCGCAGCAGGAGCTGGCTGTAGTTGGCTGCGAGGTTAACTGCAAAATCATTTTTAATCTGATATTCCCAGCCCGATGGGCTATAGAACCCTACTGTTTTATGTAAAAACTCCTGTGCACCTTCTGCCAGCGACCCTGGTCCAACTATACCTATTTCTGTACTGAGCTTTAGTACTTTTTCCTTCTTATAAAAAACTGAATATGCACCACCGGCGTATAAATAACCGGCAAAAGGTCTGTCCTGATCCTCTTTTTTCGGTACATTTCCCCAAAATGGTGTATACATTTTTTGCCCTGCCGATATTTCGTAGGTTTTCTTTTCTACCTGGTCTGAAAATTTATCAGGATTTAAAGCCCTTCTAAAATAAATCATCAAACCGTTGGTATAATAACGATCGTTTAAGGTAGCCAGGTAAGCATCGTTTTCGGTTTTAAAACCAAATTCATTTTTAAAGGATTGCCCGAAACCAGCAATAGCAATTAAACAAAAGAGTATAGTAGATAAAATTGATCTCATAAAAAAGCCCAGACATTTTGCCTGGGCTATAAAAGTATTTATACTATTTGAGATTTCAGTATAGAAATCGAAAGTTTACAATTTAGTTAACGATTGTTGGAATTTTAACGCTTAAATCGAGCGGCTTTTTTACCTTGTTTTTAGTTAAAGCCATGTCAATTACTTCGCTCATTTCGGTTACGTAATGGAACTTCAGATCCTTAATATAACTTTCTTTAATCTCTAAGATATCTTTTCTGTTGCTTTTGCATAAAATGATCTCTTTGATGTTTGCCCTTTTGGCGGCTAAGATTTTTTCTTTAATGCCACCAACAGGGAGTACTTTACCCCTTAAAGTAATTTCACCAGTCATGGCTAAATGTTGTTTTACCTTGCGCTGGGTAAAAGCAGAAGTAAGTGCGGTTAACATGGTGATCCCTGCCGAAGGCCCGTCTTTAGGCGTTGCACCCGCTGGAACGTGTACGTGTACATCCCAACTATCAAACAACGAATAGTCAATTCCAAACTCAGCTGCATGTGCCCTTAGGTATGCCAATGCAATCACAGCCGATTCTTTCATTACATCACCCAGGTTACCGGTTAAGGTTAGCTTTCCTTTCCCAGGGCTTAAACTTGCTTCTATAAATAAAATGTCTCCTCCAACACTTGTCCAGGCTAAACCTGTTACCACACCCGCAACTTCATTTCCTTCATACAAATCCTTATCATAAATAGGGGCACCTAAAATGCGTTCGATATCTTCAGGAGTCAATGTTGGTTGATAGGTTTCCTCCATTGCAATTTTAGTAGCTACACCACGTACAATAGAACCGATTTTTTTCTCCAGTCCACGCACGCCAGATTCTCTGGTGTAATCTTCTATCACCTTCTCAATTAAAGCCGGTTTTAAATTAATGTCTTTGTTCTGCAGACCGTGGTTTTCTTTCTGTTTTGGTAGCAGGTATTTTTTAGCAATCTCAATTTTCTCTTCAATGGTGTATCCATTCACCTCAATAATTTCCATACGATCCAATAAAGCGGGTTGTATGGTGCTTAAGGAGTTGGCGGTAGCAATGAACAAAATGTTCGACAGGTCATAATCCATCTCCACATAATGATCATAGAACGCACTGTTTTGTTCAGGGTCTAAAACTTCGAGAAGTGCAGATGAAGGATCACCACGATGATCTGTTCCCACTTTATCAATTTCGTCCAAAACAAATACCGGATTATCTGCACCTGCTTTTTTAATCGAAGATATGATACGGCCAGGCATAGCACCGATATAAGTTTTACGGTGGCCGCGGATTTCGGCTTCATCACGGATTCCGCCCAATGCCATTCTAACATACTTACGGCCTAAAGCTTTTGCTATAGATTTACCCAGAGAGGTTTTACCAACCCCCGGAGGACCTACAAGGCATAAAATCGGGGCTTTCATATCCCTTTTTAACTTAAGAACAGCCAAATACTCTATAATGCGTTGCTTTACCTTTTCAAGTCCGAAGTGATCTTTATCTAAAATGCGTTGAGCACGTTTAAGGTCAAAATTATCTTTGGTAAATTCACTCCAGGGTAAATCTAACAAGAGTTCCAAATAATTAAGCTGAACAGAATAATCAGGCGCAGCAGGGTTCATTCTGCCAAGCTTATCCAGTTCTTTATCGAAGTGAGAAGCTACCGCTTTTGACCATTTTTTTTGCTTTGCCTTTTCCTGCAGTGCATCAAATTCTAAATCTGCAGAGCTGCCACCAAGCTCTTCCTGAATGGTTTTGAGTTGCTGATTTAAGAAATAGTCACGCTGTTGTTTGTCTAAATCTGTACGAACCTTAGATTGGATTTGATTTCTCAACTCCAGCATCTGAAGTTCTACCATTAGCAATTCCATTACCTTTTGTGCGCGATCCTGCAGTTTATTCATCTCTAAGATTTTCTGCTTATCGGCCATTTCGGCATTCATATTTGAAGAAATGAAATTAATCAAAAATGAATTGCTTTCTATGTTTTTTAAGGCTATTCCTGCTTCAGTAGGTATATTTGGAGAAAGTTGAATAATCTGAGCAGACATTTCACGGATACTGGCAATTAAAGTTTTAAACTCTTTATCTGCCTTGTGTTTTTGCTCCTCAAATTTCTTAACTACTGCTTTGATGTAAGGTTCATTCTGAACCTCTTCAATTAAAGAAAAACGCTGCTTACCCTGGATAATTACAGTAGTATTACCATCGGGCATCTGTAGCAACTTGATGATGTTGGCAACCGTACCAACAGTGTTAAGTTGTTCAAAAGTAGGATCTTCTATCGAAACATCTTTTTGAGAAACAACACCAATGATTTTATTCCCTTTGTAGGCCTCTTTAATCAGTTTTATCGATTTATCCCTGCCAACAGTTATTGGAATCACTACTCCAGGGAATAAAACGGTATTTCGCAGCGGTAAAATTGCCAGAGTTTCGGGCGTTTCCTCGTTATTCATCTCATCCTCATCTTGTTGAGACATTAATGGGAAAAATTCGGTATCCTCGTTTATTATTGGCATTGCTGAATGGAAATCAAATATATCTTGTTTACTCATTATCACATGTATCACTTCACTTACGACAAACTGACAGGTTGATCGTAGTCGCTTTGTTTAATTTTGTTATTATGGTATTAAATTCAACTCTTGTGCCAAAGTGAAAATAATATTAATGTTATGTTAAAAAGGCAGGTAAAACTAAATCTTTAAGCCATTATCATATAAGTCTAATTTTAGCGTTAAAGCTAATGTTTAAAGGCAAGGTGCGACAATACAAAATTAAAAAAACTTTTATATTATCAGAATAGGATTATATTGCACATAAATATTCTTGCAAATCCCACTGATGTGTTTAGATTTGTTAACTTATTAATCATACATGAACTATTTTAAAAAAGCCATTTTAGGACTAATTATCTTTTCGTCGAGTAGCAGTTTTGCCCAAAATAACTACGATAAAAGCATGCAGGCGATGATGAAAGGTGATTTTAAAGCCGCAGTTACCCAATTGGAGAAAGCCGATGCAAAAGATCCTGATAATGCAAAAGTATTGAAAATGCTTGGCTATTCTTATTACCAAAATGGTGAGTTTGAAAAATGTATTGCCACATATAGCCGACTTATTTTAGTTACGCCGAATGAAGTTTCTGCCTATTACTACCGCGGTAAGGCGAGATTGAACATTGCAAACGATCCGAAGGAATCTTTAAATCAGATGCGCGATAATTTTTATACTTCTTCAATCAGAGATTTTACCAAAGCTATCGAGTTGAGCAGTGAAGAGGATACTCAAATGCTTCAGAACAGGGCTTTGGCTTATAAAGATTATGCCATATTCAAATCATATAAAGCAAAAAAAGCTGCCGAGAAAACGGCTTGTGTTGCCTTGTTCAATAATTCAATTGCCGATTTTCAAAAGGTATTAACCTTACAGCCACTGAGGAAAGATATTATTGACTGGATTACTTACGATAAGGCACAAATTGCTACTTTGAAATAAGATTTAAGAAAAAGTATACACAAAGGGTACTGAAATTTTCAGGACCCTTTTTTATTTTAACTTTCCAAGTACGGTATAGTTTTTTTGCGATAATAATCTGATTTTTTGCTGTTTTCTTATTTCATAAAGGCTATCGGGGAAATAAACTAAGGTATCAGTAGAAGTGTAAAGAATATTTTTAACCGCAATCCAAATCTCTATGCGTTTAATTTTCGATCCTGCGCTGGCAATCTCTACCTGTTTTACCTTGATTTTTTTATTATCCGAAATAAAACGCTGAACAGAATCTGTTTTGGTTACATTAAAACTCCCGTTCCAGGATGTTTTATTAATGTCGGCATCAACGAAGATTCCCAGTTCCTGTTTCCAGTTTTTAATTTTTAAACTTTTACGTTCAGCCTGCCCATTGGTAATAACTGTTTTATTAACCACTAAATTTGCTTTTTGTAAACGGGCTATTTCTTTTTTGAAATAGCCCTCCAGGTCAAAATAAGCCTTATGATCTTTCTTGTCAGATGGATTATCTAAGTTGCAGGCTGCAAAGGCCGGTATAAGTAGAAGTAACCAATGTTTTTTTATCATTATACCAATACGTTGCCAGTCATTGCTGCAGGGATATCAACACCCAGGATTTTAAGCACTGTTGGTGCAATATCACCTAATTTTCCATCAGCAATCTGGTGGTAATCGTTATCAATTAAAATGCAGGGAACCAGGTTAGTGGTATGGGCGGTATTGGGTGAGCCATCCTGATTAACCATAAACTCTGAATTGCCATGATCTGCCAGAATGATGAACGAATATCCATTTTCCAATCCCTTGTTTACTACTTCCTGTGCACACCTGTCAGCAGTTTCTACCGCCTTAATTACAGCAGGAAAAACGCCGGTATGACCCACCATATCCGGATTAGCAAAGTTTAAACAGATAAAATCTGCCCAACCACTTTCCATTTCTTTAGTAATTGCATCTGTAATGCCCTGGGCGCTCATTTCTGGTTGCAGGTCGTAAGTAGCTACTTTAGGTGAAGGGATTAAAATTCTTTTTTCGTTTTGAAATTCAGTCTCTCTTCCACCAGAGAAAAAGAAGGTTACATGTGGATATTTTTCAGTTTCAGCAATTCTGATCTGGTTTTTATGGTTAGCTGCAAGCACCTCGCCTAAAGTTTGGGTAAGATCATCTTTGGTAAAAATCACATTTACGCCTTCAAAGCTTTCATCATAGGTAGTCATGGTTACATAATACAATGGAAGCTTGTGCATTTGCTGTTCAGGGAAATCTTTTTGCGTTAAAGCTGTGGTAATTTCCCGGCCTCTATCTGTACGGAAATTGAAACAGATCACAACATCATCATTTTGAATAGTAGCCACCGGGGTTCCATTCTCATGGGTTAAAACAATTGGCTTTAAGAACTCGTCTGTAACCCCTTCATTATAAGATTTCTGGATTGCAGCAATTGCATCCTGGGTTCTCTCCCCAACAGCATTTACCATTACATCATAAGCCTGTTTTACCCTTTCCCAACGGTTATCTCTGTCCATTGCATAATAGCGGCCTACCATAGAAGCCAGCTGCGCAGACGAATGCTGTAAATGGCTTTGCAAATCGCTAATAAAGCCTAAGCCAGAATTTGGATCCGTATCACGGCCGTCTAAGAATGCGTGGATAAAAGTACGCGCTACATTGGCTTCATCAGCAGCATCGCAAAGTGCTTTTAGGTGTTCGATATGTGCATGAACACCTCCGTTAGAAACCAAGCCAATGAAATGAACCGCCTTATTGTTTTGCTTGGCATAGTCAAATGCCGCAAGTAAAACAGGATTTTGATGAAGTTCGTGATCGGTAATGGATTTATTAATGCGCCCTAATTCCTGATAAACTGTTCTACCAGCACCTAAATTCATATGGCCCACTTCAGAATTTCCCATTTGTCCGGCAGGTAAGCCAACGGCTTCTCCAGATGCTTCCAGTTTTGAGTTTGGGTAATTTTTTAATAAAGCGTCAAAAAAAGGAGTATTGGCAGCATAAGCCGCATCAGAATTATCTTGTTTTCCGTAACCCCAGCCGTCTAAAATGATAAGTGCAAGTTTTTTATTTTTCATTATTTTTTATTTTTGGGCAAGAAAATGCTCAGCACTCCACAATCTCCAATGATTTCTTGCCATGAATGTTCAAGTATTAATTCACTAAAACATTTTATGAATTCAGGTGTTTTAGTTATTGCTAGGCAAATATAGCTTTCTTGAAACTTATATAAATTAAGATTTCCTTTTTTTGATAAGCTAATGGCATAATTTTAGCTGAATCATTCTGTATAAAATACAGAAATGATCCGGAGCATATTTTTATTGTTTATTAGTTTGGCCCCAATATATCGTTCTATAGGCTACCAGGCCGATATTATTGACGATTTGTCCTCGTATTTCCGATCGAGTAATTCCAAAGAAATTGCTAAAAGTTTTTCTTCAACTATAGAATTGATTATAATAGATGAAGAAGATGTATACTCTAAAGCACAAGGTGAACAAATACTGAAAGATTTTTTTGCCAAACATCCTCCCGTTAAAACCAGTATTTTCCATAAAATCAATACCAATCCAAATTATAGATTCGGTGTACTTGTTTATAATACAGCCAAAGAAACTTTTAGGGTATCCATTACGATGAAAAAGTTTAATGCCAGCTTTTTGGTTACCGAATTGAGGATAGAACCTGCCAAAGAATAATCAACTTACCCATACATCAATTTTGTAAGTGATTGCCCGCTCGCAAATAATTGTTATTTTTGCGGCATAAAACCGATATTTTGGATACTCAACTGATACATCAATTCATAAAAAATGCCCTTGCCGAAGATGTTGGTGATGGCGATCATACTTCACTTTCTACAATTCCGGCAGCAACCCAGGGGAAAGCTAAACTCATTATCAAAGAAAATGGTGTTTTGGCAGGGGTTGAACTTGCATTAGAGATTTTTAAAGTTGTAGACCCGGCACTCCATGTTGAGATATTGATTCAGGATGGCGCTACAGTTAAAGTAGGAGATATTGTTTTAACGGTATCAGGTAGCACCCATGCTATTTTAATAGCAGAACGTTTGGTTTTGAATTGCATGCAGCGCATGAGCGGAATCGCTACACAAACCCAGCTTATTGTTAATAAACTTAAAGGTTCAAATACTCAGATTTTAGATACCCGTAAAACTACTCCTGGACTTCGTTATTTAGAAAAGTGGGCGGTTAGGATTGGCGGTGGTGTAAACCACAGGATTGGCTTGTATGATATGATTCTGATCAAGGATAATCATGTAGATTATGCCGGCGGTATAGCAAATGCAATTAAAGCGGCACAACAATATCTTAAAGACCAAAACAAATCACTTCAGATTGAAATTGAAGTACGTAACCTGGAAGAGCTTGCACAGGTATTGGAAATTGGTGGTGTAGATCGGATTATGCTTGATAATTTTGGCTTTGATCAGCTACGGGAAGCTGTTAAAATGGTCGACAAAAAGTTTATCACCGAAGCCTCTGGAGGTATAACAGCCGAAAATGTTGCAGAATATGCTGCCTGTGGTGTAGATTATATTTCTATGGGTGCGTTAACCCATTCAGTTAAAAGTTTGGATATGAGTTTAAAAGCTTACTAATGGTGATTTGCTATAAAATTAGAAGCTTATTTTTTGTATCATTGTAGGGTATGGTTACGGTTTATTCTCTTACTGCTCTATTAGCGGCCTACCTTTTTGGTTCTATACCAACAGCAGTATGGCTGGGTCAGGCCTTTTATGGTGTTGATGTTAGAGAGTACGGCAGCGGTAATGCAGGAGCTACCAATACCTTCAGGGTATTGGGTAAAAAAGCTGGTATTGCTGTTATGCTTATCGACATTGCTAAAGGCTATACAGCTACTAATCTGGCCTATTTCATTGGCCTTTCGGTTACAGGCCCTCAAAATTCAGTCGTTTTTGTTAATTATCAGTTAGCACTTGGTGTTACAGCGGTAATGGGACATTTATTTCCCATTTTTGCAGGTTTCAGGGGTGGTAAAGGTGTGGCTACACTTTTTGGAATGGTTTTAGCAGTTAACTTCCCGGCATCTATGCTTTGTGTTCTGGTTTTTGTTGTGATACTATTGATAACCAAATATGTTTCCTTAAGCTCAATTTGTGCCGGGTTTACTTTTCCACTAAGTGTGGTATTTTTATTCCAGGTATCTATTAAGTCGGAAGTGTTATATGGGATGTGCGTTTGCATTTTAATCTTAGTCACCCACCAAAAAAATCTCGAAAGATTGCTGAAAGGCAAAGAATCTAAAGTGTATTTGTTTAAGAAGAAAACGAATTAATTTAACAAATCACTATCCTGCTGAAACTTATTGTAAATCCTGCTGTTTAGGATAGGTGAACTGAATTACTAACAAAAGAACTATATGAAAAGGGTATTATTAACAGCTTGCGTTGCTGCAGCACTATTGATGAATTCTTGCTCTACTGTCCCTTTAACAGGACGTAGCAGATTGGATTTAGTGAGCAACGATCAAGTTTTGCCAATGGCTTTTCAAGCCTATAGCGAATTCTTAACCGAGAATAAGACAACGGTTTTGCCTGCTTCAAACGCTCAGGCCTTAAAAGTTAAAACGATTGGAAGCAGATTGATTTCTGCTGTGCAAACGTATATGAATAACAACAATTACGGCAACCTGATTAAAGATTATAAGTGGGAAGTAAATGTGGTTCAAAACAATGAAAAAAATGCCTGGTGTATGCCTGGTGGAAAAATTGTTGTGTATACCGGTATTTTACCTGTTACGCAGGATGATGCAGGTTTAGCTACAGTAATGGGGCACGAAATTGCCCATGCCATCGCAGGGCACTCTGCAGAAAGAATGTCGCAGGAGATGGTTGCACAAGGTATTGGAGCCGCAGGGGGAGTAGCACTGTCTAAAAATCCAAAGGCGCAATCTGCATTTAATACCCTTTATGGAGTAGGTGCACCTATCGCAATGTTGAAATACTCAAGAAACCAGGAGTTGGAAGCCGATAGGCTGGGTTTAATTTTTATGGCTATGGCCGGATATAATCCGCAGTCTTCTGTTAATTTCTGGAACAGAATGTCTTCAGCTTCTGCAAATGCTCAAAAGCCTGCAGAATTTTTAAGTACCCACCCGAGCGATGCTACACGTATTTCACAAATTCAGAAATATTTACCTGAAGCACAACAATATTATAAAAAATAAGCCCCCCACTGGTCCGTTACGCACGGACCAGTTCTAAAACCATTTGTAATGGTTCGTTAAACACGCAAACCATCAATTAATATGGTATTCCCTGGTCCGTGACACACGGATCAACATAAAACTTCCAAATATCAACTTTTTCTTGCTGATGATTCCTGAGTCACGAATCATGTGTTACAAACACAGGTTAATTACCCAGCACCTTCAAAATAGCGCTTGCCTTTAGCAAACACTCTTCATATTCTTTTTCTGCTTCGCATTGATAAGTAATGGCTCCGCCTACCTGAAATGATAAGTATTGATTTTTGGCGTTGTAGAGGATACTCCTGATCACCACATTAAAATCAAATTCGCCATCGGGACTGATGCAGCCGAAAGATCCGGAATAGAGACCTCTTTTTGTGGTTTCATACCGCTCTATCAATTGCATGGCTTTAACTTTTGGAGCACCAGTCATAGAACCCATGGGAAAGGCATTTCTAATCGCATCGACAAAATGTATTGCCGGGTTTAGCTCACAACTGATGGTTGAAATCATTTGATGCACCTGCGGGAAGCTATAGATTCCAAAAAGCTCCTCTACTTTTACAGACCCTTTTACAGCAGATTTGGTTAAATCATGCCGAACCAGGTCAACAATCATTACATTTTCTGCCTGCTCTTTACTGTCATTACGCAGGGCGGCTTTAATTGCATTGTCTTCTTCCAGATCAGCACTTCTTTTAGCTGTGCCTTTAATGGGTTGAGAGATTAATTTATTTCCCCTTTTACACATAAACCTTTCGGGTGTTGCAGAGAGGATATATTGATTGTAAAGTTTAAAATAGCCTGCAAATGGGGTAGGAGATAGTTGGTTGAGTAGTTCAAAGGTCTGAACGGGATCAATCTGCGCGTTTTCAGCAAAAAACTCCTGGCAAAAATTTACTTCGTATGTATCGCCACGCAGGATATGCGATTTTAACGCATTTACACTATTGATATAATCTGATCTGGTAATTCTGGAGTTAATGTGCAATTCTTCCCTGATCGCCTCATTTAATGGCTTAAAATCCCTTATCTGATCAAGCAGGTCATCTTCACCGATAATCACCTCTACCATTCCATTTTTAGAAACGATGAGCGACTGCGGAATGAAGAAATAAAGCTCCGGGAAATTGAGATAGTCCGGGTTAGCAGATCTCAGGTTTTCTGTATCGTTCTTAAGGTCGTAGCTGAAAAAACCAAACACCCACTGTTTGTGCTGCTCATAAAAGGTTTTCAGTTGATTAAAGGCATTTCCATTAGTTACCTTTAATTCTTGTTTACATCCTGCGGCAAGCAAAAAATCATATCCTGAATAAACATCTTTATATTGATTGGAATCCAGAAAACAACAAACCTCAAATTGATTTGCCCAATGCAAAGCTTTTTGTTTAAATTCTAATATGTTCTGTGGGTTTTTCAAGCTGCGGCAAAGGTAGCTAAACGCGAGGTAAATTTTATTAAAGATGCTGAAATGAATTCGGCAGACCGCTATTTCATGAAAAAAGCAACCCATTTCTGGATTGCTTTCCTATTATGATTTGAACTAACTTCTAGTGTAACTGTAAAGTTTGTGCCCTGTCTGGTCCTACCGAAAGGAATTTGATCGGAACTTCCAGTTCTTTTTCTAAAAAGGCAATGTAATCAGTTAATTTTGAAGGAATCTGATCAACCGAAGTAATTTTAGTTACATCCGTTGCCCAGCCTTCGATGGCTTTTAATACCGGTTTTGGTTCGATAGAAATGATATCGTAAGGCATGTAGTCGATCGTTTCTCCGTTATACTCATAGTGTGTGCAGGCATAGATCGTTTCGAAAGTATCCAACACATCCGCTTTCATCATGATTAATTCGGTAACACCGTTGAGCATGATGGCATATTTTAATGCAGGTAGATCAATCCAACCGCAACGGCGTGCACGACCAGTTGTAGCACCGAATTCGTGACCTAAAGCACGCAGGTTTTCGCCAACTTCGTTTTCTAATTCAGTTGGGAAGGGGCCACCACCAACACGTGTACAATAGGCTTTAAAGATCCCGTACACTGCACCAACTTTGTTAGGCGCAATACCTAAGCCAGTACAAGCACCCGCAGTTGTAGTGTTGCTTGAGGTTACAAATGGATAAGAACCGAAGTCTACATCTAATAATGTGCCTTGTGCACCTTCTGCTAATACAGCTTTTCCTTCTTTCAAATACCCGTTAACGAAATGCTCACTGTCTACGTGAGGGATGCTTTTCAAGAATTCAATCGCTTCGAAGAAGGCTGCTTCTTTTTCTGCTAATTCATATTCAAACTCATAGTGAGAAAGAATTTCAGTATGTTTTTCTACTAATTTAGCATAACGCTCTTTAAAGTCCGGAAGTGTAGTATCACCCACACGAAGACCATTACGGCCGGTTTTATCCATATATGTTGGACCAATACCTTTTAAGGTTGAGCCAATTTTATTTTTACCCATTCTGGCCTCGTTTGCGGCATCTAATAACTGGTGGGTAGGCAGGATTAAGTGTGCTTTACGGGCAATAACTAATTTGCCATCGGCAACAGGATCATGGCCTGCTTTTTTTAGATTGTCAAGCTCTCTTTTTAAAATGATAGGATCGATAACTACACCATTACCGATAAGGTTCATGGTTTTTTCGTTAAAAATTCCTGATGGGATAGTGTTGAGAACGAATTTTTTTCCATCAAATTCTAAGGTATGGCCTGCGTTTGGTCCACCTTGAAAACGGGCGATCAGATCATATTTTGGACTTAGAACATCAACGATTTTTCCCTTTCCTTCGTCGCCCCATTGCAGGCCGAGAAGTACATCTACTTGCGTCATTATTAAAAAATTAAGCTGGTTTTATTTTTTTATTGATTTAATTTGCTTCTAGCTTTTCAGCGGCATTTTCATTTACTTTTCTGGCTACACTGCAATCAGAGCAGAAGCCATAAAGATTTAAAGAATGGTGTTTAATATCGAACTTAAGTAAATCTCCAACCATGGATTGGATTTGGTGAATACGTGGATCACAGAATTCTACCACTTTACCACATTCTATGCAGATTACATGGTCGTGCTGGCGATAACCATAAGATTTTTCGAATTGCGCCATGTTTTTACCAAACTGGTGTTTGGTAACCAGATCACAAGAAACCAATAGCTCTAAAGTGTTATAAACCGTTGCACGGCTAACACGATATTTTTGGTTTTTCATGTGAATATAGAGGGTTTCCACATCAAAGTGATCGTTTCTTGAATAGATTTCCTCTAAAATGGCGAAACGCTCAGGCGTTTTTCTCAGATTTTTGTTTTCTAAATAAGCTTCAAAAATCTTACGAACGAGCTCATTTGTTTTTTGTTCAGACATAGTATTTAAACTCCCATCAAAGGTAGGTAAATTGTTTGATTGTTGTAGCGTTAGTTTGTTGAAATGTTGTAAGAAAGTTGCTTTCCTAAACAACATACGCTTAGCAGTAATTCTCCTAAGCGTATGTGATTTAAGATTTGGCCTTCAAGACTTTCTGCTGTTTAGGCGTCGAAACGCGTTACTCCGGTTACCCCTCTAACTTTTAATAAATTTTTAATCAGGTTTTCCAGGTGTTCGGTGTCATTTACAAAGATCATAATTGAACCTTCAAAAATACCTTCATTGGTATCAACGGTAATAGAGCGCATGTTTACTTTAAAATCGCCCGAAATTACTTTGGTGATGTTATTAATCAATCCCACATCATCAATCCCCACTATTTTTAATCCCGTAAGGAAAGTAAGTTCTTTTTGTTTATTCCACTTAGCTTTTACCACACGGTAGCCGTAATTAGCCATTAACTGAGCCGCATTCGGACAGTTTGTGCGGTGTATTTTAATACCATCGCTTACGGTGATAAAGCCGAAAACATCATCACCCGGTATCGGATTACAACAGGCAGCCAGTGTATAATCAATGCGTTGCATATCCTCTCCGATAAGTAGAATATCGGATTCAGAACCCTTCATTTTGCTCTTTATGCCATCAACACTGAGGTTTTCAGGGCGTTCCGGACTGCGGTGTTCAATCTCTTTCTCACTGGAAAGGTATTCTTTGATGTCCTTAAGCTCAATTTTACCCAGGGCAACATTTACAAAAAGCTCCTGGGTAGAAGGAAGCTTAAAGAAATAGCTGATTTTATTTAGATTATCTGTATTGTAGGTGATTTTTAATGATTTTAACTTGCGCTCCAGAATCTCCTTGCCCTCTTCAGCAATTTTGCGTTTTTCTTCTTTTAATGAAGATTTGATTTTGGATTTGGCTTTAGCGGTAACTACCACATTTAACCAATCCTCTTTTGGTGTTTGCTTACTCGAAGTAATGATTTCTACCTGATCGCCATTCTGTAATTTATATGAAATAGGGACCAGTTTGTGGTTCACTTTGGCTCCTATGCAGGTTGCACCCACATCGGTGTGAATTTCGAATGCGAAATCGAGCGCTGTGGCGCCTAAGGGCAGTTGAATCAGGGCGCCTTTTGGGGTGAAAATGAAGATCTCGTCAGAGAAAAGGTTCATTTTAAAATCGTCAAGGAAATCAAGGGCATTGGCTTCAGGATTGTTTAGCATCTCACGTACCTTCTGAATCCATTGATCCAAACCATTATCATTGCTCGATTCTTTATACTTCCAGTGTGCTGCAAAACCTTTTTCGGCAATCTCATTCATCCTTTGGGTTCGAATTTGTACTTCTACCCATTGCCCGCGCGGCCCCATTACCGTAGTATGCAAACTTTCATATCCATTACCTTTGGGAGAAGATACCCAGTCGCGCAAACGGTCGGGGTTTGGCCTGTAAAGATCGGTTACAATAGAATAAGCCTTCCAGCAATCTGCTTTTTCATTTTCCGGCGGGCTATCCAGAATAATCCGAATGGCAAAAAGATCGTACACCTCTTCAAAAGGGATATTTTTCTTTTTCATCTTGTTCCAAATGGAATGGATGGATTTTGGCCGGCCGTATACATCTGCAACTAAACCCTGTTCATGTACAATTTCATCAATAGGTTCTACGAACTTCTTAATAAATAATGCCCTTTCAGCCTTTTTTTCATTGAGCTTTTTAGCAATGAATTTATAAGTATCAGGCTCCAGATATTTCATGGAAAGATCTTCGAGCTCTGATTTTATGGCGTATAAACCCAAACGGTGGGCCAGGGGGGCATAGAGGTAAATGGTTTCAGATGCAATTTTCAGCTGTTTGTGTCGCGGCATGAAATCCATTGTTCGCATATTGTGTAAGCGATCGGCCAGCTTGATTAAGATTACCCTTACATCATCGGCCAGGGTAAGCAGCATTTTACGAAAATTCTCTGCCTGTAAAGAGCTGTTGGTATCAAAAACACCTGAAATTTTTGTTAAACCATCGATAATTTTGGCGGTTTTCTTGCCAAACTCACGTTCAATATCTTCTAATGTGATAGTCGTATCCTCAACTACATCATGCAATAGCGCACAAACGATGGAGGTAGTTCCCAGTCCAATTTCTTCTGCTGCAATTTGGGCTACGGCAATGGGATGATAGATATAAGGTTCGCCTGATTTGCGGCGCATATCCTTATGGCTTTCGAGTGCCATATCAAATGCCTTGCGGATTTCTTTCTTATCTCCCTTTTGCAAAGTAGATTTACTGGCCCGTAATAATGCACGATATCGCTTTAATATTTCTTGTTTTTCCGCCTCTAAATCAATCACTAACTCTGTTTTCATTTGTATTTTTTGCGTAAAAATTTGTGTCTTATTTATGAATAAAACTTATATTAGTTCTGTTGAACAACTAATATATGAAATAACACCTAACTTTGTAAAAGAATAAATTTATGAAATTTAAAGGGCTCTTTCTTCTGTGTTTTGTAATGATTTTTAGCATTGTGTTAAAAGCGCAGGAGGCTACAGCACCTGTTTTCCCACCAAAAGGGCAAAATGATACCATTAGGGTGGCTTCTACAAATGATAACGGTGTAATGATTCCATGGATGCAATTGCAGGATGTTACCATCAATGCGGCCCGGCTTTTTAAGTCTCCGGCAGAGCGGGCGGCATATAATCGCTTAAGATATAACGTGTTGAAGGTAATGCCTTATGCCTTGTTTGCTAAAAGAAGATATGAGCAGCTGGAGCGTGATTTAGCCGTAACCACAGAGAAAAAAGAACAAAAAGCTTTAGTTAAAGCATGTGATAAAGAAATTAAAGACATGTTTAACAGAGAGATTAAAGAATTAACCATTACACAAGGGCAAATTTTAACTAAACTGATTGACAGGGAAGTTGGCAGAACAACTTATGATATTGTTAAGCAGACCAAAGGTGGTTTTGCAGCATTCTCCTACCAGATTGTAGCCCGTGTAGTAGGACATAACTTAAAAAGTACATACAGCCCAACTGAAGATAGAGATATTGAATCAATTATACGCAGTTCGGGGTTTTATCAATAAATCATGCAGGGAAGTATTCCTAACGTTTATTCCTTTAAAGTAAGAAAGATCAATGGTGAGGCGCAACCATTATCTGCTTACAGAAATAAAGTTATCCTCATTGTAAACACCGCCTCAGCATGCGGCTTTACTCCACAGCTCAAAGAACTACAACAGTTGAAAGATGAAATTGGAGACCCTGATTTTGAAATACTGGGATTTCCAAGCGATGATTTCGGTCGGCAGGAGCCATTGAATGGTGAAGATATCCAACAGTTTTGTGAAATCAATCATGGGGTGAAATTTCCTGTATTTGATAAAATTATGGTTAGGGGAAATCATATTCATCCGCTATATCAATTTCTGAGCGATAAAAAGCTTAATGGCAAGCTCAGTTCTAAGCCAAGGTGGAACTTCCATAAATATCTGTTGAATAGAAAAGGTGAAATACAGGATTTTTTCTTTCCGTTTACGAAACCACTCAGCGGAAAAATCAGAAAGAAAATTCAGCGCTTGCTGGAAGAAAAAGCATAATAATTAAGAATGAAATTAGATATTTTAGTTTTAGCCGTACATCCCGATGATGCGGAACTTTGCTGTTCGGGAACTATTTTAAAGCACATTGCCCTGGGTAAAAAAGTTGGTATTGTGGATCTGACCCGTGGTGAGTTGGGTACAAGGGGAACGGCTGAAACCCGTGATGAAGAAGCCGCCGATGCGGCAAAAATATTGGGTTTGCATGTAAGGGAAAACCTTCGCCTGAGGGATGGATTTTTTCAAAACGATGAAGAAAGCCGTTTAGCTGTAATCAAAGCCATTCGTAAATACCAGCCTGAGATTATTTTAAGTAATGCACTTCATGACCGCCACCCTGATCATGGCAGAGCGGGAGATTTGGTGAATGATGCTGTATTTTTATCTGGCTTGCCGAAAATAAAAACCCTGCTGGAAGGTGTAGATCAGCAAGCACACAGACCCAGATTGTTGCTGCAGTTTATCCAGGATAGCTATATTCAACCCGATATTATTGTCGATATTACGGATCATATCGATACCAAAATTAAATCTATCCAGGCCTATAAAACACAATTCTTCAATCCTGATGTAGACGGACAACAAACCTACATTTCATCACCCGAATTTTTTGAAAGTGTAATTGGAAGAGCCAGAGAGTTTGGCAAAAGCATTGGTGCCACCTTTGGTGAGGGCTTTACCTCAAGGAAGCTTTTAGGGGTGGATAGTTTGTTTGATCTTAGGTGAGTTGGGGAGGGTTGGTTCATTGGGCATTAGCCGTTAGCCATTGGGCATTGGGCATTAGTCATTGGGCATTATTCATTATTCATTATTCATTGGTCATTAGTTATTGGTTCATTGGGCTTGACTGGACGCTTGTGCTGTGGTTAAGTAGCGATCATTCCCAACAAAATTGCCAGTTATTTGTTACCCTAAAAACGAATAATAATGGCGAATATATTCTCTTCACTCAAAAATGCATACCAACTTTTTAAGCATGTTGATTTTGGTAAATTAGAGGCTTTATCGAAAAAGGTAGATTTACCAAAAATGGTAGAAACCATTTCCAATTTAGATGATAAACAGATTCAGGGCATGATGAAAATGATGGGTGGATCAGGTAAAAAGAAAGAACTACCACCTATTGAAGGCGATTTTTATCATTTAGGAGATGAAGCATTGCGAGATGAAGACCGAGAATTACAGCTAAAAGTACGTGCTTTTTTAGAGAAAGAAGTAAAACCGATTGTAAATCAATACTGGAATAAGGCCGAGTTCCCTTTTGAAATTATTCCGAAACTGGCAGAGCTTAATATTTGCGGATTAACCTATCAAGGTTATGGCTGCCCCGGCAAATCCAATTTAATGGAGGGTATTTTGGCGATGGAAATGGCACGAATAGATACCTCCATATCTACATTTTTTGGTGTACAGAGCGGACTGGCCATGGGCGCTATCTATTTATGTGGCTCGGAGGAACAAAAACAACAATGGTTACCCCTTATGCAGCAGTTTAAAATTATTGGGGCATTTGGACTAACTGAACCTGAGGTAGGCTCAGCTGCCGCGGGAGGCTTAACCACTACCTGTAAAAAAGTAGGAGATAAGTGGGTTTTAAATGGGCAGAAAAAATGGATAGGTAATGCCACTTTTGCCGATATTTTAATCATTTGGGCGAGGGATGAAGCGAGCAATGAGGTTAAAGGATTTATCGTGAAAAAAGATAATCCAGGGTTTGCAGTAGAAAAAATGCAGAACAAAATGGCGCTCAGAATTGTGCAGAATGGTCTGATTACCCTAACCAATTGCGAGGTAGCAGAAAGTGACCGCTTGCAAAATGCCAATTCTTTTAAAGATACGGCTAAAGTTTTACAGATGACCAGGGCAGGGGTAGCCTGGCAGGCTGTGGGTTGTGCCAGGGGAGCTTATGAAAATGCTTTAGATTATACACGTACCCGCAAGCAGTTTGGTAAGCCCATTGCTTCTTTTCAGCTCATTCAAAATCATCTGGTAGAAATGCTCTCTAATTTAACAGCCATGCAAACCCTATGCTACCGCCTTTCGCAACTGCAGGATCAGGGCTTGCTAAAGGATGAGCATGCTTCTTTGGCCAAGGTTTTCTGTTCTTTGCGCACCCGCGATGTAGTAAGCAAAGCGCGTGAGGTAATGGGCGGCAATGGCATTTTGTTAGAATACAACGTAGCCAGATTTGTGGCAGATGCTGAGGCCATTTACTCGTATGAAGGAACAAAGGAGATTAATACCTTGATCGTAGGCCGGGCAATTACAGGTTTTTCGGCTTTCGTGTAATGCTTTCAACTTTACTTTCAACTTCCGTACTTTTTACCACCTAAGACACCTAAGACCCCTTAGAGGGTTTTGGCGGTAGTTCTTCAACTTTCAACTTTCACTTTATACTTTCAACTCCCTCCTCCACTAAAAAGGGTGTTTATTAAACGCAACCTGGCTCATGGCACTTTTTTCATATAGTGCAATGCAGGATTTATTGAATTGGGGATCGAAATTTACCTCACCCGGTTGCAAAGCATTGGGCAGAGCCGTGTTTTCCATAAAGAAATAAACCTTGGTATTCCCATATTTGGTATGCGGCATCAGGTTTCCGTAGTCTTCCAGCTCCTTCCATACCGAATCTTTAATGGTAACTATATATATACGCTGAACGGGGCCAGTATTATTGGCATTCCGGTACTTTAATATTTCTTTAAAACCTGCTTTCATGTCTTCAATTCCGGGCTGGTTGAAACTGCTCTTCAACATCAGGAATATCAATACTAAAATACCCGCTGTAATTACATAAAATAATGGCTTTTTATTCATGCCTACAATAAAGGCAATATTTTTTCCATAACAGTCAAGCCCTCGTCAATATGTTTTTCTTCAATGCAGAGTGCCGGGCGGAAACGGATAGTCTGGTTGCCACAGCCCAGGAACATCACATTGTGCTCTAGTCCCTTAGCAATAAATTTATTTCTCAAATCCTTATTTGGGAAGTCGAACGCACATAGTAAACCTCTTCCACGTACATTGCTCATCAGGTTAAATTTTTGTGCCAGGGTAGCCAGATTTTGTTTTAAATATTCACCGGTTTTTGCTGCCTGGTTGCAGAGTTGATCTTCTTCTATAATTTGCAGAATCTGTGTGGAGCGAACCATATCAACCAGGTTTCCACCCCAGGTAGAATTAATCCGACTGGGTACTGTAAATACATTGGTTTCAATTTCCTCTACTTTTTTACCCACCAGAATACCGCAAACCTGCATTTTTTTGCCAAAAGCGATAATATCGGGGCGGGCACGCTCGGAAAAATGCTGATGGCACCAGAATTTGCCTGTTAAGCCCACTCCGGTTTGAACCTCATCGTAAATTAAGAATGCCTCATTTTCATCGGCAAGTGTTTTCAACTGAATTAAAAATTCTTCACGCAAGTGATTGTCTCCACCTTCAGATTGAACTGGTTCGATAATAATGGCACAAATATCATCTTTATTATCTGCGAAAGCACGCTTAATTTGTTCAATAGAAGCTGCTTCTGTAGTTTCAGCTCGCTCAAGGTTATCACCCTGTAACGGAAATTTAACTTCGGGAACACTCACTCTCGGCCAGTCGAACTTTGCATACCATTTGGTTTTATCCGGTAGCGTATTGGTAAGGCTCAAGGTGTAACCCGTCCTACCATGAAAGGCTTTTTCAAAATGCAGTACTTTAAAACCCTTTTCTTCCGTGTAACCTTTTTTAAAGTTCTTTTGTACCTTCCAGTCCATGGCTACTTTAATCGCATTTTCAACTGCCAGGGCACCACCTGCGATGAAAAATGCATGGGGTAGGTAATCAGGGATACCAATTTTACCGAAGGTTTCAACAAACTGGGCATATTGCTGGGTATAAACATCAGAATTTGATGGGTTGGCCATTGCTGCAGCAAGCAGATTTTTTTTGAAGGCCTCATCATTAATCATTTTTGGATGATTGTAACCCAAGGGGACAGAAGCAAAGCAGGTAAAGAAATCGAGCAGATTCCGATTGTATTTTGCATCGTAAATGTAAGCGCCCTGACTTCTTTCTATGTCGTAGGTAAGGTCGAAACCATCTGCTAAAATATGTTTACTTAAGGATTCGTTAACGCGGTCGGCTGTTACTGTTAATTGATACATAAGCTAGGATTTGGTATAAACCAAATTTACTGAAATGTGCCTAATTTTAAAATTTAAGCACTTTTTGTACCGAATTGTGAAAAAATAGGTTTAAACTGTTTAAAGTATGTTTTTAGACAGAATATCAGTTTAGACTTTGATGATGTGGAAAACTTTTTTACTAAAACGCCATCAAGAGGTTTCTAGCTTGTCCTTGTTTAGTGAACTGTATGGGTTGAAATTTATGTAGATGTTTGTATTCGGACCAGTTAAATCGGAATAGCTATCTTTGCTATTCAATGAAACAAAATCTCTTTCAAACTTCTGTAGAGCCGCTTCTGGACTATTTCAATCACTTCATTCCTCTTAATGCAGGGGAAAAACAATTTGTCATGGATTTGTTCAAGCCACGCTTGTATAGAAAAAGACAATACGTACTGCAAGAAGGGGATATCTGTACGCAGTTCAATTTTGTGGTTCGTGGATGTCTAAGGATGTATAAGATTGACGAGAAGGGCAATACCCACATCATACAATTTACTTCCGAAAACTGGTGGCTGATGGATATTGGAAGTTTCCATGGAAAGGCCCCATCCGAACTTAATATTGATGCATTGGAAGATACTATGGTTTTCCAGGTCAGCTATGAGAATTTGATTGAACTTTACACAAAAGCACCCAAATTCAATCTCATATTCCGTGTGCTGATAGAAAACAGTTTTGTTTCGCTTCAGAAACGATTGTTGCAAAACATCAGCTCTACCGCTGAAGAACGCTATCTTTCTTTCATTCAAAATTATTCTCATTTGACCAATCGTTTGCCACAGGTACAGATTGCTGCGTTTATTGGTATATCACCAGAGTTCTTGAGCCGACTTCGCAGTAAGCAAGTAAGAGCAAAATCTTAATCTGGATCAAGATTATTTCTTGATGCAGTTCATTGGCGTGAGACTTACATAACCCGCAACTTTGTGTTATTCAAATTAATCATTAACGATAAATTAAAATAACATGGAAACAGCATTAAAAGTAGCTATTATAGGCTTGGGAAACATTGGTAAAGTGGTCGCCAAAAATTTGGTAACCGGTAATCAGCCGGTAATCGTCGCCGGTAGAAAACTAGAGGATGCACAAGTATTTGCAAATGCATTGGGAAGCCTTGTCACAGCTAAAGAAACTGTAGAAGCAATCAAAGAAGCAGATGTAGTAGTATTGTCGGTTTGGTACAATACCATTCAGGAGTTTTTCAAAACTTATGCTACCGAACTCAGAGGTAAAATCATAATCGACCCCTCTAATCCAATCGCTCCCGACGAAAAAGGTGGTTTCAAAAAAATCATTGCAGAAAACCAATCCGCTGGACAATTGAATGCAGCCATTCTTCCACAAGATGCAAAATTGGTAAAAGCATTTGGTACTTTGGGCGCAGCCTCATTAGAAAATGCAAGTTCAGGTACAGATGAAAAGTCAGTTCTATTTTATGCTTCAGATGATAATGCCATAGATATTACGGTTGAAAAATTAATCTTGGCAAGTGGCTTTGCTCCTTTAAAAGTTGGTGGAATAGATCAATCTATTCGTCTGGAAGTATTTGGAGATTTGCACGAGTTTGGTGCTATCGGTAAAACGGTAAATGTTGCAGAGGGAAAAACAAAAATTTAATTCAACATCTAAGACACAGTATCATGAAATTGAAAAATCTGGCGGTAATGCTATTGCTGGTGGCAGCGGGGAAAATCGTTAATGGGCAGGAGTCAGCAACTATTGTAAAGGATTGGGAAAGGGCAAGGGCTTATACCCAAGAATATTTAGATGCGATGTCTGAAAATGGCTTTTCACAGAAACCTACACCAGAAATGCGTTCTTTCGCTGAACAGCTATTACATCTCGCAGATGCAAACTATGGATTTGCTTCGGTTGCTATAGCTGTAAAAAGCCCATTCGGGCAAGGAGCGTTAGAAAAAACAGATAACAAAACTAAGGCGTACGTTACCAAATTGGTGTTAGATAGCTATGATTTTATTATCAACAATGTTAAGACCATGACTGATGCGCAATTGGATGAACATATAAAGTTATTTGGGAATTTGGATATGACCAAAAGAATTGCTTTGGCTAAGGTTTTTGAGCACCAGACACATCATCGTGGGCAGGCAACTGTATATCTTAGATTAGCTG
Organism: Pedobacter sp.; assembly: GCF_965279535.1. Lineage (NCBI taxonomy): Bacteria > Pseudomonadati > Bacteroidota > Sphingobacteriia > Sphingobacteriales > Sphingobacteriaceae > Pedobacter > Pedobacter sp. The sequence continues at coordinate 1,667,989 of NZ_OZ257244.1, read as the reverse complement.
GAGTTAAGCCACCTCAAGAAAAATTATTCTAAAATAATGCTGATTTATATGAATAAGCTAATCGTTATGTCTCTGCTTTTGTTCTTTAGTTCATTCCTGTATGCCCAGACGGTTAAGCTAGGTAAATATGAATTTTCTGCTAATCAAGTATCCTTAACGGCAGTTAAAATTAACGGCAAAGCTGCGCTAAGAATTATTAAGGATGAAACTATTAAAAAAGTAGATGAACCCACTTTTGCCAAACTAATGGGCGTTAATTTTAAAAACGGAATGATTGAGGTTAAAGTATTAAGTAGATTACTGAACAGTGCACCTGAATATGCCAGAGGATTTATTGGTGTTGCATATCGCATAAATAGAGACAATTCCGCTTACGAGAGTATCTATATCAGGCCAACAAATGGCAGGGCTGAAGACCAAGTAAGACGCAACCATACTATTCAATATTACGCCTATCCAGATTGGAAGTTTGACAGGTTACGGCAAGAAAAGCCAGAGCAATATGAGACCTATGCCGATATGCAACTTGATAAGTGGATAACCATAAGAATAGAAATAAAAGACAAGGTAGCCAAATTGTTCTTGGACAACAAAGAGCAACCGTGCTTATATTTAAATACTCCAAAAGATGTGGTGACTAAAGCAGGAGGAATTGGCTTATGGGTAGATGTAGGAACAGAAGGCTTCTTTAAAGATTTAAAAATTACAAAGATTGATTAATAATGGGAACAGAAAATAACACCAAAGACACATTGACGCATCATCTTAAGGCATTTGGTAATAATGATTTAGATGAAATCCTAAAAGACTATACAGAAGAATCAGTAATTTTAACAAGTGACCGTACTATAAGAGGCTTATCAAAAATAAAGGATTTCTTTGCAGGGCTTTTTAAGCTCATTCCTGTGAGGTCTTCATTTGAGATGATACAGTTATCTGTGTTCAACAATGTGGCGCATATTATATGGAAAAGCTCGTCGGAAAAGGCGATCATCAACTTTGGAACGGATACTTTTTTTATAACAGATCAGAAGATTTTATTTCATACTGTCGCTGCTGATATTCAAATAATTTGAAGTTGAAATTTAATGTTTTTGTTGGGGTTATGTTTTAGCAATATACTATTATTGATCTAAAATTTTGAAAACCGCCTATTTCGATCCATTCATCCACAAAATGGTTCGAATTTACGCACCGCCACTGAGCTCCAATCTTACGGTATCGCTAAGGGGATACCGTATTTTCTAAATATTTTTTATACCAGTATCTCCCTGATACGTTTGTTGACATACTAAGCTTCATTTTTTTAAGTTAATCAATTGTAGCTTTTTTAGTCGTTAAAATTTATAACGACAAGCTAAAGCAGGAGGATACTGGAACTTTCTTGATTAAAAATTTCTAAAATCTGCATCAAATTAATTTTGAGCAAAGCGCCTAAAGATTTATCTTTCCTCAAATTATTTTTTTTCATCAGTTACGCTCAACATTATGGTAGGAACCTTGGCTCAGCTCATCGCAATGGTTGGATATGGAAATCAGTGCATTGCTAACCCTAGAAGTCATCCCGAATTTTTTCAGCAGAACAGCTCTTTTAAGTATTGCCACCAAGTCTTTTTTACCGCCGAAAAGCGAAAGAACATCTTTTCTTCAAGCAAACTAACCACCATTGCCGAAAACCCTCTGGAATGGTTTGCTTACCTGAGTGGCGAAGGGTGCCAGGCATTGCGGTTATATTATGAAGGCTCAGGAAGCGTTTCGAATAGCGCTGACCACCGAATGGCAGGAATGATCGGAGGAGGAAGGACGTGGGTCATCGAAACGATTTATCCCAAATTTTCAGATTTGTGGTACGGCGGTTGGAAGGTGACCAAAGAACTGGCCAGTGATAAGCGCATCTGGTCTGTAGAATATCGGAAAGTTGAGGAGGAGATTCAAACCAGAAACCTACAACTTGACCTGGACAAACAGCGGCAGCTACTTTCCAAAACACTAGTTGCCATTAGGGATTTTGCAAGTCGTATCTGTCAGGAAAACTATGCGCGGGTTTTTCTTAAGGCATTGGAAACACTGGATAATCAAAATCCGGAAACCGGCTTTTATCATCCCGACCTCCTTCCAGAGCAGGTATACAGCCTGGAAGAAAGGCAACTGCTTTTTGCCGCCTGCCGCTCATGGGTATTCGGAGGCATGGGGTCCTGGAATGATATGGCACTTGATGATGGACAGTTGGGCCAGGAATATCAATACTTGTCATCTGTACTGTATTCGGCGATCAACCAAGCTATCATTGCAGCACTGAATGCCCGATAAGCTAGCCAATAAACCAGAAATATTCAATTCCTTAAAATAAGAGCTTTGAAAAAACGAATTAAACGAATCGTTTTACCATCATTAAACCAATCAACAAAACATGCCGTAAAAAACACCTCTAATCATTGTTCTGACACTTTTTTCCAAGCTTTTACTGGTGCAAAACCTTTACCCCGAAAATTTGAGGGCTGTAAACTTTTTGTACAACGTGAGCCAGAAATGATTCTAAAGGAGATTTACAATGGCTGGAAAAAGCAAATACAAATCTTCTCAAATGGAGAAATCCGACAGAAGTTTCCGTATTGAAAAAACTGGAGTGGCAGGCAATACCCCTCAGCAAGCTACTGCCGAGGTAGTGCTCGCCAAAGACTCAAGTTATGCTAGTTTACCAGTTAGCGGTGGAAAGTGTGCCGTGCATGGTTAATGTCTTATTAAAACCAATTTTATGAATAAATTATTCTTAACAATAGGCTTGTGTTTTTATCTTAGTTTGGCTGTAGCGCAAAAAACGCCTACTGTAATGCCTCAAAGTGGCAAAGTGCTCACTACTCCTGATAGTACTTTGATCAAATTGGTCAAAGGTATTAACCAAACCTTAAAAGCCAGATATAAAATTAACTTCAACACCTACAATGACTTTGTGCTTATTGATGAAAAAACTGTAAATATGGATAGCTTGTATAAATACGACTTTAAGGACTTCAAAAAGATCACTATTTCTTTTGATGAGCAGCCAGCGATTTACGGTAAGCAGACCATTATCGGTATCATAAGGCTTCAGCGAAAATAGATGGGACTTTCTTTTATTTTGCTAGATGTTTGAGTTAGAGTGTGATGAGGTCAAAACTAGCCACTTTTTAGTTCAAAGAAAATAATATCTCCCGACAGAGCCTCGATCATTTATCAGGATTGAGGCTTTGTCATTTACTTGAATGATACATACTTTCTTGTCCCTAAATAGCTAGTCATTAGTTCTGATAAGCATTTACGGTTAATGTTAAATCCAAAATTCCATAGAAATAGATTATTTGCTCAACCCTCATTAGAAGATAGCTTTTATGAAAGGATAAACTTCAAAGCTGTGCTTACTATTTCTCAGAATAGCTCAAGAAAAGGCAGTACATTAAGTTTATAAGCTAAAATACGATAACTTGGTTTTCAGGTAGGACAAAAGACGATGAAAATATTTAATATAAAACCGATCGAAGTAAATGAATATGTATTTAATCAGGAATATCTTTCTGATGGAGAGAGCGGAAGCCTTTATCAGTCTTCTTTTGATTATGAATTTAGTATTGATTTAACAGACACATTTATTATCATATTCGATCTCAGGTATATTGCTGAAAACAATTTCAAGGATACCATCTCGCCCCTGGACAGCCGAAACGAGTTCACCGTTGAAGTGCAAAGTGAATTTGGAGATGGAAAAGTTATTTTAGCTTACAATTATTCCTGTCAGTTTAACTTTAAAAATGAGGGATTTGATGCAGATGTCCTGTCTCTTTACCAATTTTTAACCGAATTTTATGCCCATATGACTTCAATTCTCGAGCAAGATGGGTTTGAAAAGGTAAAAGAAAAGGAAAGGGAAATGCGTAAGAATCACCCCTTAGAGGAGACGGTACTGGAAATAATTGACAATTTAAGGGCAAATAAGATGTATGAATTTTAATTTGCCTTAATGCTTTTTATTTCCTCCTCAAAACCTTGTATTAACTTACTGCCAGTGCAATTTTGTTAAACCTTATAATCAGCCAGGGTAGTCGAAATTTGCTTAAGGGTTTTAATGCTAAAAGGGTGCTTGCCTATTAACCAGCGTTTAATTTCTTCCGGGTTAATATCCAATATTAGAGCCAGGTCATGCTCAGTAATACCTTTCTCGGCTAAGTCAGTGATTGTTTTTCTGGCCAATTCGAAGTTTAATTGGGTTAATTCCTCAATTGCAGGATTTCCACTTTCTTCTAACCAGATGGATACAAAATCGTTGTCTGCTATTATCTTCTCTGCTTGACTTGGCATATGTGTATGGGAATTGATTTGGACGGCAAATTTAGCGATTCATCCATTAAATACAACAGCAATGTTAAGAAGCCGTGTTGTACAACTTATAGTGCTTAACAGGGTTACGCCTGATGGGGTTAGGTAGCCATTAGTGATGGAGTGTAAAGCAATAAGCCCTTGACTTGACCTTGACTTAGCCTTGACTTACCTTTGATTTGGCCTTGACTTGCCGGAGATGAAAGTATATGTTTGATACACAAAAGCAAGGAAATGTGGCCTGCTTGTAAAGACATTGTTTAATGTAACCAATATACAAAATTTTGAAAGAACATCAGGCAAGGGCTAGTAGAAAAAATTCAAGGGCAGCTGTGTATGTTAGAAAATGGGTAATAAAACTTGGATTATTGCTATTTATGTAAAGCAATTGCTCACGAGTAGTATTGTGAGTTTTTAATTGTTTCCCTAAAAATCATTCCTTTTATATTTCATCCCGAGCTATAGCCCTGTTACCTTATGGTAAGCTGGGTATTGTTTATTTTATATTAAAGCATGAACTATAAATTGATTATTCCCGCCTTTTGCGTGATGATGATATCGCAATTGAACGTAAAGGCACAAAACAACTCAGATAACCTGAACATTAATAAAATGCTGGGGACAGTAGATTCAACGAATATTTTTCAGCTTGAAGATGCTTATGTGTGGTGTGGAAGCGCCATAAAAGGAGAGGATGGTAAATATTATTTGTTTTACTCCAAATGGCCACACGGTAAACGCTCCTTGCAAAAGGATTCTATGGAATATATTTTTGATGGCTTTAAGGGCTGGCTTAAATACTCGGAGATTGGATGTGCGGTATCCGATCAGCTGAATGGTCCTTATAAACATTTTAAAGATGTTTTAAAAGGAGATTCGAGCTCCGTCCGGTGGGATCAATTTACCATGCATAACCCGCAGATTAGAAAGTTTGGATCTAAATACTATCTCTATTATATCAGCAATTCCTTCAATAAAGATTATCAGTTGCAGGGGGCAAGTCCACAATGGCTGCATTGGATGAAATACAACAGCGGTCAAAGGATAGGAGTGCTGGTAGCCAATTCAATTGATGATCTTTTAAATGAAAGATACATCCGGTCGGATAGCCCCATTATGGAGCCTGATCACCAGCAAACCTTTGAAGTGGCCGTGAACCCCTCAGTTACCGAAGGCCCCGATGGAAGTTATTATATGATTTTTAAATCGAGAAAGCAGAATGTCGGCAACATGACCCATTGGATAGCTACAGCCGAAAAGCCGGAGGGGCCATTTAGAATGAGGTCGCAGGTTTTTACTACTGCTGAGATGGCATGCGAAGATCCCTGCATCTGGTATGACCACGATTGTAAAAGATTTTATGCTGCCGTGAAATACTATTCTAACAGTAAGAAATTAGTACCCCAGTTTGGTGCACTGGCCTTGATTACCTCTGAAAATGGATTGGATTGGAAACCAGCCAGAAACCCGTTAATCTCCTTGAGAAACCTGAAATTTTCTAAGGGGCGAGAACTTTTACTCCACAATTTAGAGCGCCCGTTTATCGTTACAAATGAAAAGAGTATACCGACAGCGTTATTTGCAGCGGCGGCGGAGCTAGATCCCGCCAAAATGGGCGGTAACCTTGTTGAAAGGGGATATAATACTTTCAATGTCAGTATTCCTTTAACGCTTCCGCTTAAACCGCAAAACTGATTCTAAATTGCCTTCAATGCCCAGGTTTCTCTGATTTTGCCTACCGTGGCAGATTGTTGTACCCATTTGCTCAATAGGGCAGGCTCCGCATATTTAACAGCCGATAGCTGATGCCATACAGAAGTGGCCTTTGTAGAAAGCGCTAAACCTTGTGTTTTAAAGAATGCTTCTGCCTGTTCGAAGCTATCGAACTTATTCTCTTCAACATGGTGGGCACTTAAAAATTGGTTAAAGGCGTCAGGGACAGCGGTTTCTTCGAGGTCTTTCTTGATATACACATCTGCCGTAATCCAATAGCCTCCTCTCAGGAGTAATGCTTTTCTTATGGATTGGCAAAGCCGGGCTTTTTCATCCTGGTTAAGATACATGAGCAAGCCCTCATTAACAATACTCAGTCTACCTGCGGGCATGCTTTCGATCATGGCTGCAAAAGCATGTTCATCTAAAGCATTCAGGCTTTCAGTATGCAACCTTCCCCTCAGATTTAAGTGTTCCTGGCGGATCAGTTGATTGGTTAAATCTTTTTTGATGGATATTATTTCTGATAAATCCGTGTCTTTATAGCAGATATTAGCGTGATGGGTGGACATATTTAATCCCCTGAACGAAAAACCCGAAGAGATTTCGAGGATGTTTAAACAGCCAGAAGCAGAAAGTAAGCTGTCTACGGATAAATACCTGCTTTCAAAGTGGATTAATCTTTTTAAGAAGAGTTCATCGGTTAAATTCTCGGCAGCTTTGAGCAAGGCATCGTTACCCCATATCAATTTTGCAGCATCAGCAACAAAAGGAATGGTGGTCAGGCCCTTTGTTAAGAGCAGCATTTTTGCCGATGGGCTAATAGAACTGTAATCGCGTTGCATAACTGGAGGATGATAATGGGACCAAAATTAACATAATTGCGATATGTTTTATTCAAGAAACCATTAATGGTTGAGTGAAGAGAATTTTTCCTTCATCCCTAAAATACCCAATAAACCACCAGTATGTATGGCCAATATTTTAGCTGTTTTATCGATTAGGTTTTGCTTTTGAAGATCAGCTATTGCGTAGAACATCTTAGCGGTATAAACCGGATCGATTAACAACCCTGTACCCGCTGTAAAAGTTTGGATAAACTGAATCAACTCTGGTGTTGTTTTGGCATAACCGCCAAAGTGATAGTCGGTATGTATTGTTAAATGGGACGAGTTCGGAACGTATTTGGTTATTTCATCATGAATAAAACCACCAGCCTTTAATACTGGAATTATGTGTAGTCGGGTGTTCAGATCATTTTGTTGAATTCCCTTTAATAAGCCCGCTGCAGTGGTTCCTGTGCCAGCTGCGCAGAATATGTGATCGTACTGACTTGTTAACTCCGTTATTATTTCGGCACAGCCAAGTGTAGCTTCTTCAGAGGCTCCGCCTTCATCAATAAAGAAAGCACTTAAATCATGGGCAAAATATTGTTGAAACAATGCAGGTTTATTTCGATAGCTTTCCCTATCGGTGAAAATGAGCCGCATGCCAAATAAACGGCAGAGCATAAGCATTTCATTTTTTACCTCTTCACCTCGAACAAAGGCAGTTGACTGAAGGTTAATCCTCGCCGCTGCTGCTGCGGTTGCAACCAGGTGGTTAGAAAAGGCCCCGCCAAAGGTTACTAAGTGTGTTTTACCTTTAGAAGAGGCATCTGCCAATATATATTTAAGTTTCCGCCATTTATTACCAGAAATATAAGGGTCTATCAGGTCATCACGTTTTACCCAAAGATTGGAAAACGGGGCGAAGTTTATTTTTTGAACAGGGCTGTTTAAGGTTTCGAACACCTGTAAAAATAAAAAACACCTGGAATATACAGGTGTTTTTTATCAATGATTTTATTATTGGCCTATACCTAAACCAATACCAGCATTAACCATGCTGTATTTGGCCGCGGTATACGAGCCATAAAATTTAAAGAATCCAAATTTAAGTTGAAAGCCAATACTTCCCCTCAAACCATCAACATCGGTTTGTTTTACCGCAATCGGATCCGTATAGGTTGCAGAAGTGGTGGCGCTGGTTGCAAAACTGTAGGTTCCTAAAGCCTTTAAATCGGTTTTGCTGGTTTGATAACCAACACTTGCAAATGGTGTGAAAAACATAATCTTCTTGGAAACAATTGCATCGAAGTTTACACCGCTAAATTTGGCATCAATGCGCTGATCAGAGTTTGCAGTATTATCGATATTTAAAGGAAGGTTGTATTTGTACTGCGTATAACCACCTGCAATAGCAATATCTACCGGAACCAGGCGCTCTGAATTGCCCATAAAAAGCGGTAGTAATTCTACTTTGGCACCAAAACCAATCATGGATAAGCTTCCTAAATCGCTGCCCAGTTTAATTTTAGGCATGGCCCTTAAGGAAACGTCGATATTTTTGGGCAGGCCCAAAGTGGCCTGTATTTGTGCAGATGGCACCACATGGAACCCAACTCCCTGAGGCAGATTAAAAAACTTACCGGTAGGCACACCTGAACTCGTATATACCTGCATTCTTCCTCCTTCTTCGTCGGCTCCGAAAGCGGTAGGGCCAATAGAAGATGAACCTGCAGCAGGTTTGATATTGCTAAGCCCTAGTGCATTTACATCATAGCTCCTGGCCGATTGGGGTACAAAAGCGGCTGAAGCTGAAACACGTACATCAAATTTAAATAAGCCTTTGGATCTGGCTGTATTATTCCAGCCGTCAGATAAACCAACGCCTAAACCTTTGTAAAGTGGATCGAAGTAAGCATTTACCAATTTGGTGGCATCGGCAGGGCCCGACACAAAGAGGTCACCAACATCTTGTTGTGCCTTTACAGTTCCAACCGAAAAGACAAATAATAAGCCTAATAAAGGCCTTGCAGCGTAAAATTTCTTCATATTTTAATTTTAGGGGATATTAAATTAAATAAAGATAATGCTGTTTTTTTAATTCGCTTATCAATTAAACAAATCTTATTGGTAAAAGTTTATTTTTGCAGCATGGAAAATGCGGTCGAATTACAGGAATCAGAAGAGCAGGATTTATATGAACATTTAAAGATCATTGTTGATAAGGGGCAATCGTTGCTTCGCATTGATAAATTCTTGATGCACCGTGTAGAGAATGCCTCCCGTAACCGCATTCAAAATGCCATTGACGCCGGCAATGTACTGGTTAATCAGAAAACAGTTAAATCGAGTTATAAAGTAAAACCTTATGACGAGATTTCTATCGTTTTGCCTCATCCACCGAGAGATACTGAAGTTTATCCGGAAGACATCCCTATTGATATTATCTATGAAGACGATGATCTTTTAGTGGTAAATAAAGCTGCTGGAATGGTTGTGCATCCTGGCTTTAACAATTACACCGGAACTTTGGTAAATGCTTTAGCTTTTCATTTTGAACAACTGCCGCAACTTCCAGGTAATGATGGCAGACCAGGATTGGTACACCGGATAGATAAAGATACTTCGGGGTTACTTTTAATCAGTAAAAATGAAAGATCCATTACGCATTTAGCGAAGCAGTTTTTCGATCACAGCATTACCCGTAAATATATTGCCCTGGTTTGGGGAGATCTGGAAAATGATGGCACGGTTACTGGTTATATCGGTAGAAGTGTTAAAGACCGAAGAGTAATGGATATTTATGATGATGAAGAAAAAGGCAAATGGTCAGTAACACATTATACTGTTTTGAAAAGGTTGGGCTACGTAACTTTGATTAGCTGTCAATTGGAAACCGGCCGTACACATCAAATCAGGGCGCATATGCAACACATTGGTCACCCGCTTTTTAATGATGCCATGTATGGTGGAGATAAGATTTTGAAAGGAACAACGTTTAACAAATACAAACAGTTTGTTGATAATTGCTTTGACCTGTTGCCAAGACAAGCATTGCATGCGCAAACATTAGGTTTTATACATCCCACAACTAAACAATATATGCATTTCGAAGCTGCCTTGCCCGAAGATTTTAAAGCAGCATTAACTAAATGGGAAAATTATACCGCTACATCATAAAATATGTCTCAACATTACCTCTTATTTAATGATGAATTTCATGCGGTAGATACACCGATACTATCTGCTTCGAACCGTAGCTTCAAATTTGGCGATGGTCTTTTTGAAAGTATGCGGATGATTAACCACAAGCTTCAGTTTGCCGATTTACATGCAGACAGGCTTGTTGCCGGAATGAAGGCGCTTAAGATTGATGGCCATGCTTTGATGGATGATTATTTCATCCGCCAAAAAACAGCTGATTTGGTTAAGCGTAACCGCTGGAATGGTCATGTCCGTTTCCGCCTATCTGTTTACCGCCAGGGCGCTGGTGTTTACACACCCGAAATTAATAAGGCTGGCTATGTTTTAGAAGGAATTCCATTAAAAAGTACCCAGTACGAACTGAACAGCAAAGGTTTAATCATCGATGTTTTTGATGAGATGACCAAGCCTGTTAACAAGTTATCTAATTATAAAACTTCCAATGCCTTACTGTATGTAATGGCCGGCTTGTTTAAAAGTCATAATCGTCTGGATGAAGCCATGATTTTAAATCAAAACGGTTTTTTGTGTGAAAGCATCAGTGCAAATGTTTTTGTAGTTTATAACAAACAGGTATATACACCCGCTTTAACTGAAGGTTGTGTTAGCGGAGTGATGCGTACAGCGGTAATGCAACTGGCGAAGATGAACGATATTCCGTTAATTGAAGCACAAATTAGTCCCGAGATATTAAAAGAAGCAGAAGAGGTATTTATCACAAACGCCACGCAAGGTATTCAGTGGGTAATGGGATATGGTCGTAAACGATATTTTAATGAGGTTTCTAAGTATTTATCAGATAAGTTGAATAGTCTGTAACGACTATTCAACTCACTTATAATTTATAAGCGCATTCCCCTTAAAAAATCTTCAATCAGCATTCTCTTTTTACCTTCGTACTGGATATCCAGCAGTTTTATGAAGCCATCTTTAGCCGCAAACTTTAAATAAGTTTTGCCATCTGTTAAAAATCCTCCTGCTGCTATGCCCGGTTCTTTCTCTTCAACCTCTGCTTTAAAAAGTTTTAGTGTTTTATCATTTAAAAAAGTAAATGCGGTAGGATAGGGACTTAAACCCCTGATTAAATTGTAAATCTGTTCTGCCGGTTTGTTCCAGTCTATTTTGCAATCTTCTTTAAAAATCTTTGGTGCGTGTTTTAAATCATCACTCATGGGTTGTGGCTGTTCGGTTACGCTTCCGCTGGCAATTGCATCTAAGGTTTTAACAATAAGCCCAGCGCCTATATTCATCAACTTGTCGTGAAGATCTCCTGCAGTATCATCGTGCTCAATGGCTGTTTTTTCTGCCATGATTACATCACCTGTGTCAATTTCGTGCTTTAAAAAAAAGGTAGTAACACCACTTTCTTTTTCGCCGTTAATGATGGCATGATTGATAGGAGCAGCGCCTCTGTAATGCGGTAGTAAAGAGCCATGTAAATTAATGGTGCCTTTTGGTGGCATGTTCCATACCACTTCTGGTAGCATCCTGAACGCTACAACTACCTGTAAGTCGGCTTGATAAGATTTTAGGGCTTCAATAAATTCAGGACTTTTTAGTTTTTCGGGCTGAAGTACGGGGATCTGATTTGCAAGGGCATATTTTTTAACGGCACTTTCGGCTAATTTCTGACCGCGTCCTGCGGGTTTATCAGGCGCAGTTACCACTGCAACAACATCGTAATTGGCTTTAACAATGGCATCTAAACTGGCAACGGCAAAATCGGGCGTACCCATGAAAACTATTTTCATAAAAGTGTGTTTTTGTTTTAATCGTTATTATAGGCTACAATTAATTTCTGTTCGAGACAACGCCTGTAAATTAACGTTATAGCAGCCCTATAGTTTTGCAAAATAACTAAAAATAAAGTCATCCTTTATAGATAAAAATGGTACAAGGTAAAGATGTGGTTAAAGCAAGTGGATTGGTTTATGTAACCGATTCCATGCCTGGAATTTATCGTAAAGGTAAACCGGGGAAATTCTATTATGAAGATAGCAACGGTAACCGGGTTACTGATGAAAAACACCTTGAGCGGATAAAAGCCCTGGTTATCCCCCCAGCCTGGCAGAACGTGTGGATTGCAAATAAACCCAATGCTTACCTGCAGGTAACCGGAAATGATGCCGCTGGCAGGAAACAATATAAATATCATGCTAAATGGACCAGCAGACGGTCAGATCATAAATATTTTAGATTGCTGGAGTTTGGAAAAGCACTCCCGGAAGCCAGAAAGCAACTGGCAAAAGATCTCAGACGAAAAGATTTTGATGAACGAAAGGTATTGGCCATTTGTGTAGATGTATTACAGAAAACCCTGATTCGTGTAGGAAATGAAAACTATAAACAGCTGTATGGCTCTTTTGGCCTTACTACTTTGCGGGATAAACATGTTAAAATAAACGGCAGCAAAATTGAAATGGATTTTGTGGGTAAAAAAGGCGTGAAACAAAAAGTAGAGCTAAATGATCGTAGCCTTGCAAAATTGGTAAAGAAATGCCGTGATATTCCGGGTCAGGACCTCTTTCAATTCTACACCAAAGATAACGATCACCGAAGCATTGATTCTGGGAAAATCAATAATTATATCAAAGAGATTACCGGCGATGATTTTACGGCCAAAGATTTTAGAACCTGGGGTGGGACGCTGGAAGCACTCCGCCAATTTGCCCTTTGCCAGGCAGATGATGGCCAGGAATTAAACACAAAGAAGATGATTGTAAACGTTTTAGATTGTGTAGCAAAAAAATTAGGCAATACGAGAGCTGTATGTAAGAGTTCTTACGTATATCCTTTATTGTTGAATGCATATGAGGAAAATAAGTTGGATAAATTCTTGAAGAAAATGAATAAAACCAATTCCCGTGCGGGTGCTGGTCTTCAGGACGAAGAAAAAATTTTATTATCCTTTCTGAAATCAACGCAAAGCTAAATTATATTTGTCCTTTAATTCCTTATGTCACAAATCATAGAAGAGAATTCTACCATATTTGCTACACTAATTGAAGAGTCTCCAATGCCAATAGCATTATATGTTGGAGCGGAAATGTTAATCCGAGTGGCTAATAAAGCCATACTTAATGCCTGGGGTAGAGATGAATCTGTAATCGGAAAAAAACTGGCAGATGCGCTCCCTGAACTAAAGGAGCAACCTTTTCTCCAGCTACTAAATGAAGTTTACCAAACTGGTGTTCCGTACATCGCTAAAGAAGATAAGGTTCATTTAACCAATAAGGGAGTTTTGCAGACTTACTATTTTGATTTTATTTATAAACCCCTAAAAGATAGCAATGGGAAAGTTTGGGCTATCCTGAATAATGCAACAGATGTAACTGAACTGGTTAACGCAAGGCTGAAAGTGAAAGAAAGTGAGGCGCTTTTCAGGAAGATGATTAAAGAGGCACCAGTGGCCATTGGGGTTTTAAGAGGCCCGAATTTTATCATTGAACAGGCCAATGCTGCCATATTGAAGATTTGGGGGAAGACAGAAGACGTTATCGGGCTAGAACTGCTGGAAGGCTTGCCTGAGATCAAAGACCAACCTTTTCCAGATTTATTAAAAGGGGTTTATGAAACCGGAGTTGCCCATTATGGCTACGAAGCATTAGCCAGGCTGGAACGTAAAGGTATTTTGGAAGATTGCTATTTTAACTATGTTTATGATCCTATAAGAGACAACAATCATCAGGTAAGCGGTATAATGGTTGTTGCCAATGAAGTTACGAACCAGGTAAGGTACCGGAATGAAGTGACACAAAGCGAGGAACGGTTTAGAAGATTGGTTTTAGATAATCCGATGCCAACTGCACTTTACGAGACAGAAGATATTGTGATTAAACTCGCCAATCAGGAAATGCTTAAGCTATGGGGGAAAGACGAGTCGGTGATTGGAAAGCCCATTGCTGAAGCCATCCCAGAGTTGCTGGGTCAGCCCTTTATTCCTTTATTACAGGGGGTTATCAAAACCGGAACAGCCTATCATGCCGATCAGGAGGAAGCCGTATTAATGGTTGATGGTGAATGGAAAAAAAGCTGGTTCAGTTTTACCTATAAGCCACTGCGTAATGTACATGGCGAAACCTACGGGGTGCTGCATGCCGCTATAGATGTAACTAAACAAGTGCAGCTACAGCAGCAAAAGGATGAGTTCCTGGGGATTGCCAGTCATGAACTTAAAACACCTGTTACCAGCATCAAAGCCTATGCGCAGGTGCTCGAAAAGATGATCAGAAATGAAGGCGACCAACGCAAAGCCGAAATGGTAAAACGTATGGATATTCAAATTAACCGCCTTACGGGGTTAATAGGAGATTTATTAGATGTAACCAAAATCCAATCTGGTAAAATGACCTTTAATCCTTCCGACTTTGAATTTGATGGCCTGGTTTTAGAGATGGTTGAAGAGATACAGCATACAACCTCCAAACATCAGATTTTGATGGATTTGAATGCAAATACCAAAGTATTTGCTGATCGTGAGCGGATTGGGCAGGTAATAGTTAATTTTCTTACCAATGCCATCAAGTATTCTACCGACTCTGAACACATAGAAGTCAAGTCTGTTTTAGCGGATAATGAAGTGATCCTAAGTGTGAAAGACTATGGGATAGGGATTTCCAAACACCTGCAGCACCTGGTGTTTGATCAGTTTTATCGTGTAAGCGGGAAACTGCAACACACTTATCCCGGCCTGGGCTTAGGTCTTTATATTTCTGCAGAAATTATTAAAAATGAAGGCGGTAGAATATGGGTAGAAAGCGAAGAAGGAGAGGGCGCTACTTTCTTCTTCGCACTTAAGCTGTAATGCTATTCTTTCGGCGCTTTTTTAATGGGATGCACCGGTTGTTCTTCCTGCTCCCTTTGCTGGGCAGGATTTTTGGCTTTAGGTGGTTTATTCGGGAGGCTGTCGTTAGGCTTTCTTACTGTTTTATGATCAACAGGTTCCCTGCCTTCCGGTATTTCCTTCTCGTAATTACTCCCTGGTTTATCGCTCTTAACTTTTGGTCCGCTCATATCTGAATGATTAAATGAATGAATTTTGAATGACTGATTTGAAGCCCATTCGCAATTAGAACATCAGAAATCAGGGTTTTGTTTTCTGAGCACGATTATCATTAATTATTGAATAAGTGGGTTTTGAATGAGAGAATGTTTAAAATGCCTGATTATTCAATCATTCAACCCTTCTCTCATTCTCTCATTCTATAATTCACTCATTCACTCATTCTCTCATTATTTATAAAGTAAGTACTTCTTGCGCATCGTTTTGTATGCATTCAAACCGGGTTGCCAGCTTGCTCTGATTTCAGCTTCTGATTTCCCTTCAATAATTTGTTGTCTGAAATCTGCAACACCAACCAGTCTTTCGATAGTACCCATTTCTTTGCTCAGTTTACTGTTGAAAAAGTCGGCTTTTTTGGGCGAGGCTTTATACAGTTCAATTATCCAGCTTAGATTAATGGCCTTTGCTTTTCTGAGCTTTGCAATGTCGTAATTTCTTAAATCTAAACCATAGCATACCTGATCCTGGAAGAGGGGAGTTTCCGACATACCTTTGATGCTTTTAGGGGTGAAGCTAAAATCAAACTTTCCCTTTAAGTAAGGCGCACCCACAACCGTAAAAGGAAACATGGTACCCCTACCATGATTTAAGTAGGTTCCTTCAAACAAACAGGTTGCCGGATAAAGCATGATGGATTGTTGTGTATTCAAGTTTGGAGAGGGCTTTACAGGAAGCGTATACTCCATATCGTGGTTGTAATTAGCCACTTTGATGATATTGATTTTGCACTTCACTTTATCCTTTAACCAACCTTCACCATTTAACATTTGTGCATATTCACCTACGGTTAAGCCATGTGCAATGGGAATGGGCTGAATGCCGATACCCGACTTAAATTGTGGATCAAGGATAGGCCCATCAATTAAATAGCCGTTCGGATTAGGACGGTCTAATATTAAAACTTCTTTATTATTTACAGCACAAGCCTCCATAACATGTTGAAGCGTATTGATATAGGTGTAGAAACGAACACCTACATCTTGAATATCAAAAATCATGATATCAATGTCTGCCAGATCTTCCGCTGTAGGTGTACTGTGTTTACCATACAACGACACTGCTTTTATTCCTGTTTTGGCATCCACATCATCGTTAACATGTACGCCTGCACTTGCATTTCCTCTAAATCCATGTTCCGGGCCAAATATTTTCTGAATTTTAACACCAACCTTTAACAGGCTATCTACAGTAGTTTCTTTTCCAATAATTGAAGTGGGGTTAACCACCATGCCAACGCGTTTGCCTTTTAAAAGTGGAAGGTACTTTTCGGTTTGTTCTGCACCTGTTTTAATAGCATTTTGATAAACATATGGTTTTTCTCCCTGATCAATTGTTTTGCTTTCAGTAGCTTTTACTATTCCAGTTTCGTCTGTTGAAGATTTTGGCCCCTGTCCGCAAGCCGACACAGCAATTAAGCAGGTTAAAGCAAGGCTGATGTACTTTTTCATAGTTTTGTTGTAGTTAACTGATGTTTTGCAATTTATGATGAAAACAATTTCGCCATATTTTATATTTGGTAAACAGCTGGGATTATTTTCAAAAAATGCCTTAATATAAAAGGAAATAAGCATTTTTGCTAAGTTAGTAAAATTATCAAATTGAATTTCGAATATTTCATAGCCGGGCGTATAGCCATTAAATCTGAACGAACCTTTTCCAAGTTGATCGTACGCATTGCTATAGCAGGTGTAATGTTAAGCCTTGCAGTGATGATTCTCTCTATTGCTATCATTAAGGGATTTAAAACCGAAATTCAGGATAAAGTACGCGGCTACCTGGGCGATGTTCAGATCACTCGTTTTGACTTGAATAACTCGTTCGAACATTCGCCATTTTCGCTGGATACTGAAACCATTAACCAGCTCAAGAAAAATCAGCATATCGATTTTTTCTATCCTTTTGCAACAAAACCGGCCATCATATCAGCAAATAATGAGATTGAGGGCATTAACTTTAAGGGGATCGATAAAACCTACCGATGGGATTATATTGAAAAACACATCATTAGCGGAACGATTATCAATTTTGCAGATAGTGCTGCGGCCATGCAAGAGCTATTGATTTCTAATTATACTGCGAAGCGTTTAAAGCTTAAAACCGGCGATGATTTTATCATGTATTTTGTTCAGAATCAATTGCGCCCGCGTAAGTTTAAAATTGTAGGGATTTACGATATTGGGGTTGAAGATATAGACAAAGGCTTCGTATTAGGAAACCTGAATATCATTAAGCGTTTAAATAACTGGAAACCGAACGAAATTGGTGGAATAGAGATCAGAATAAAGAATTTTAATCAGCTAAAACCTGTTGCAGATGAAATTTATGATCAGCTACCCCGAAATTTAAGGTCTTTTTCTATAAGAGAAAACTTTCCCAATATTTTTACCTGGCTGGGGCTCTTAGATGTAAATACTAAGGTGATCCTGATTTTAATGCTAATTGTTGGCGTAATCAATATGGTAACGGCCCTCCTCATCATGATTTTGGAAAGAACCAATATGATTGGGATGCTCAAAGCTTTCGGCGCGAGCAACTGGAGTATAATGAAGGTATTTCTCTTCAATGCTGCTTACTTAATAGGCATTGGGCTCCTTTTAGGCAATATTCTGGGTTTGGGATTGGGCTTCCTTCAGCAGGCAACACACATCTTCAAGCTTAACCAGTCATCGTATTTTTTAGCATACGCGCCAATTGAGTTTCACTTTATAGATGTGTTGTTGCTTAACGTAATTACAGCGGTGGTTTGTTTATTGGTACTCATTATTCCTTCTTTACTCATCAGTAAGGTTTCCCCATTACGGGCAATCAGGTTTAAATAAGTACCAAAACCTATTTATCCCTTGTTAGTACGTACTGATAAGAAATTTGCGTGTAGTGTGTAGCCGGACCAGCATCATGAGTAGGTGTAAGGCGTTTGGTTAAAACCAGTTTGCCAGTACCAAACTCCAAATCATAATCTCCGTTTAATATCCTGCTCCAGTCAAAATCTGCTGTCCACACATTTCGATCGTCGAACGTGGCAACACCATCTTTAATGGCGAATGTCCCATTTCCTCCGGTTGGCTTTGCATTTGAACTGAGGCTAATCAGAAATTTACCCTGTTCTAAAGAAAGTGTTACCGGAATGGTTTCAGAATAAGTGTTGATGTCATTCTTGATGGTTAATGTACCTGAGTAGGATCCATCCTCAATGATAGTAACCGTACTTGATTTTTCGCAGCCAAAAAACAATGTAATGGCGATTAAGAGTGTTAAAATAGTTGTTTTCATACTAATTAAACGTGAGATAATTTAGAAACGCTACAAAATTAAGTATAATTAACCTATTAAGATTATTAATTTTAATTTAGATGGATTGCCATGCTGTACCCTGCATGGCAGATAAAAATTCTGTTCGGGGCTGAAGGTTAAGGTAAGGGTAGGTTACTTTAGATAAATACAAGCCTGTTGGATAGGCAGGATCTAGGCTTGCGGGAGTTTCCAAACTCATGAAATAACTTTCAAATTCATCCAGACTCAGCTCAGATTTTCCGACTTTTAAAATTTTCCCCATTAAGATCCTAATCATTTTGCTTAAAAAACGATTACTGGCAATGTGGAATCTTATGCGATCGCCGGCGGCATTAACAAACAAATCGGCCTCCATTACATTGCAGATGGTATGTTCATATTTATTGGGTTGCGTACAGAAAGCCCTGTAATCTTTGTACTGGGGTAGAAGGTTAACTGCAGCCTTCATTTTATCAAAATCGAGCTTAGGCTCCAGGTAAAAGGAACTTTGATGATTGAGAAAAGGATCTTTGTACGTATGGATAAAGTAATCGTATTTTCTTTGGACAGCATCAAAACGTGCATGTGGTAGACCTTCCATTTTGATAATGTCGAATATGGCAATGTTTTGTGGGAGGGCTTTGTTCAGTCTGTAACGCAGATCAAAATCAAAGTCTGTTTCTAAATCAGCATGAAAAAAAAACTGACTGGCATGTACATGCGCGTCTGTTCTTCCACAACCAATAATCGGAACAGGAAACTTAAAAATTTTGAAAAGGGCATTTTCAATGGCTGCTTGAACGCTTATGGCTCCGGGTTGTTTTTGCCAGCCGTTGTAATGCTGGCCCTGATAGGCAATGTGGAAGAAATATCTCATTATTTTGGACTGCAATTTTACGGAAATTTTAGCATAGGAAATATTAAATACTATTTTTGCTTTCCTGTGAATAATATGAATAGAACTATTTGTCCTTGCGGAAGCGGATTGGTTTACCTAAACTGCTGCCAGCCTTATCATCAAAATGCGCAACCAGCACCAACAGCAGAAGCTTTAATGCGTTCGAGATACGCAGCTTTTGTGGTTCAGGATGCCGATTACCTGTATGAAACAACCCATAAGAGTACCCGAAAAAATGTAACCAAAGAAGGATACCTCAGCAGTGCCCAAAACACAACCTGGCTTAAATTAGAAATCATTTTTGCCGCCGTAGATGTGGTTGAATTTAAAGCGTATTACCTGGGTAGATCCTTAGATACAGAAGTATTGCATGAAAGATCGAATTTTAAAAAGGAAGAAGGGAAATGGTTTTATGTGGATGGTAAGTTTTATTAAATAGTACGTTGTAGTTTGGTACCTGGGTAGGGGCCAAAGGTGATGGTGTGAATTTAAAGTTTTTTCGCTTCGTTCCAATAAATGTCCATTTCGGCTAAAGTCATATCGGCTAAGGCCTTCCCATTCTCTTGCGCTTTACTTTCCAGGTACTGAAAGCGTTTAATAAATTTTTTGTTCGTTTTTTCTAAAGCATTTTCCGGATTGATATTGATGAAGCGGGCGTAGTTAATAAGTGAGAACAGTACATCGCCAAATTCAGATTCTGCTTTTTCTACATCGATTGCCGTATTATCTGAAACATTAAATTCGGTTTTAAATTCCTGTAGTTCTTCTTCAACTTTTTCCCATACTTGTTTTTTATCTTCCCAATCGAAACCTACACCACGTGCTTTTTCCTGTATCCTGGATGCCTTAACCAGTGCAGGAAGGGATGAAGGAACGCCTGCTAATACCGATTTATTGCCTTCTTTAAGTTTAATCTGCTCCCAATTGCGCTTTACATCCTCTTCATTCTGAACTTCAACATCACCGTAAATATGTGGATGGCGATTAACGAGTTTATCACATACGCCGTTTAAAACATCTACAATGTTGAATTGATTGGTCTCTGAGGCAATTTTTGTATAAAAAACCAGGTGCATCATTAAATCACCCAATTCCTTTTTTACTTCCTGGATGTCTCCATCTAAAATGGCGTCAGAAAGCTCATAAGTTTCTTCTATGGTTAGGTGACGAAGGGTTTCCATCGTCTGTTTTTTATCCCATGGGCACTGTGTTCTAAGCGTATCTAAAACATTAAGCAGACGTAAAAAGGCATCGGCAGGATTGTGGGCAGTAGCTGGGATTGGATTGTTAGGCATCGCTTAATCTTCTTTTGTGAATAATTATCGGAGGCTAAAATACCAAACCCATGCTATTAAAAAAAATTGAAAGGGAACCCTGAACCACAAATATTTTAATCCCGGTCCCGGTTTATATAAATCTTCATAATTGATGCGGTGTTTTGCCGCATAAATATTAGCAGGTAAAATGGCCAGCAGAAATAGAATTAATACAATTCCAACCGGATAACGGATAGCCGGAATACCCAGGCCAATGGCTAAAAGGATTTCTAAAATACCAGTAAATACAATAATTTCTACTTTTTTGGGGATAAACAACGGAACCATTGCCGCCATCGAAGTTTTAAACTTAAAATGCCCCATTGCAGTAAACAGTAGCATAACACCCATTGCAATATTTCCTGCGAAGATGTGATTCTCTTCTGCTTCAAGATAGCGGTTAAAGCCAACAAGCAATACAAATGTGATCAGTAATACAAACAGCGGTTTCATAGGATCAAATGCAATAAATTATTTTATCAAATTAAAGGCAATTAACAGCGTTGCCAGGAACAACACAATTAATCCCGACAGGAAAATAAAATCTGCTGCCTGTTCCAGTCGCTGGCTGGTTTTCGTAGTCTGTCTCATCGAAATAAAGGATAAAATACAACTTGTCATAAAAATAATCACGGCCAGTACTGCAAATTCATCAATCAATGAACCATCAGCAAGGTTAAATTTTTTTAAAGAGGTGAGTACGATAAAACATATCCCCAGTAAATTGGCAGAAGTACTTAAAATATGGGGGGCTCTTTTTTCAGACATGCTAATCCTTTTCTTCGAGTTTGATTTTCTTGGTAATCCGATAAACCCTTTTTTTCTTTTCGGGCTTATGTTCTTCTCCCATTAGTATGCCCCAGGGCTTAAGGTTTTCAATTCTGTCGAAAATAATTTTAAGCATGGCTAAGTAGGGGATACATAAAAACATGCCCGATATGCCCCAGATCATTTCACCCACAACTATTCCAATAAAGGCAACCAAAGCATTAATTTTAACCTTAGAACCCACTACCAGCGGCATGAGTACATTACCGTCAACAGCATGTACGCCTACAAAGATTACCAGTACCAATAATACTTTAGCTGCACCTGCTGTAGCAAATGTTATTAAGCAGCTTACCAACAAGGCGAAGAAGATGCCTAAGTAAGGTACAACATTGAAAATTCCGGCCACCAGTCCTAGCAACACGGCATATTTCACACCAGCAATGCTCAACACAGTAATCATGAGAATGGTTACAATCAACATCTGCAGAAAAAGACCAATGATATATTTTTTAATTATTACCTGAATCTGGCTCACAATCTCCGCCACTTTCTCTTTATGTTCTTCTCTAAATACCGAGGTTAAAAAAGTAAACAGAATGCGGCGGTAATTGATGAGGAAGAAGGTGAATAAAAGCGTAAAACCCAAAAACAACAATGTAGAAGATAAAGTAGCCAATGTGGTTGCTACGATAGCTGCACTTGTTGCAAGGGCTTTCTCGGTACTGTCATTCAGGTAGTCTAATTGTTTTTGAGAGTTCACACCAAAGGTACTCGAAATCCAATGCTGGAGCTCATGATAGGAAACATTTGCTTTCTCTTTTAGTAAAGGCCAATCGGCCCATAAGTCGCTAAGTTGGTTGCCGAAGAAGTAGATAATGCCACCTACTACTAAAATCATTAAAATTACAGATACCAGGGTTGAAAGGCTTCGTTTAAATTTAAGCCGCTGTTCTAAAAAATTGGCCACCGGTAATAGCAACAAGGCCATTAGGAAAGAGAAAAGTAAAGGGGCCAGTAACGACTGACCTAAAATAGCAATGTAGGTAAGGCTGATTAAACAGAATAATACAAGCGCCAATTTTGGGAGAAATGAGAGTTTTTCTTTCATATATTTTTAATCCTGTTAAATACAAAATGCCTGGCTAAATGTTTCACCGGCACCTAAATATAGCAGAATATTTTAAATAGATATTGGCTCAGTAAAAATGTATCCTTTATTTAAGGATTAACAAAAAAGCATGATTTATATCAATTATTATTTTTTAAATATATTTTAAATAAATATTAATTCTATATTTGATCTAAGCAAGGGGTGAGAGCCTTGCAACAATCTATAAGATTGAGAGCGTTAATTTAGATAAAAAGGTTACGACAGCGAGTGTTGTAACCTTTTTTTATTATCTTAAGTCTGAAAACTTTCTACTGTTTTAAACGTTTGATACATATGGAATTCCCACATGAACTTAAAGAACTTTATCCTGATAAAATCATCGAGGTTAGGGGCAATGCAGAAGCATTAACAGTTATCCTCAATAAGGATGTTGATATTCAAAAATTATCAAGGGAGTTTGAACGCAGATTTCAGAACCTCAATGAACCCATGACACTTTTCTTAAAGCACGAGGACAAGCAGGATTTCGAAAAACTTGTACTGAGAGCTTAGGGCTTTTAAAGATCAGCCTTATTTCCAGTAATCTCGTTGCTGAATCATGGATCAGCCATAGATGAGCCGTATGCTAGTCGTGCATACGTCATAGTAATACTGTAGTAATATCGTAGTTGAGCCGTATTGCTCATGATCAGTGAAGCCTGTTTATTATTTTTTTAGCAAATCCTGTTATCGCTATACAGATAACAGGATTTGAGGTATTTACATATTTTTAATAGATACTGGCTTTATCCAATAGCGAGATATCATGAGCGCTTAGCTGCAAGTTTAGGGCATCAGTAAAAGACTTCAGTTGTGCTAAATCAGTTACACTGGCAATAGGTGCTGTAATTGATGGATGATAGATTAACCAGGCCAAGGCAACTGCAGCAGGTTCGGTATGATGCTGATCTGCAATTTGGTCCAGTGCATCTAAAATTCTAAAACCTCTTTCGTTAAGGTATTTTTTTACACCAGCACCACGTTGGCTCTTATTCAAATCATCTTCAGTTCTGTACTTTCCTGTTAAAAAACCACTGGCCAAAGAATAATATGAAACCACGCCTAAATCATGTTCGAGGCAAATTTTTTCATGATCGGTTTCAAAACCTGCCCTGTCGTATAAATTATAACCCGGTTGATAAACCTGGTAACGCGGCAGATTATTCTCATTGGAGGAGATTAAAGACTCTTTCAAACGTTCAGGAGAGAAATTGGAAGCCCCAATCCAGCGTACTTTTCCAGCTTTAATTAATTCATCGTATGCACTTAAGGCTTCTTCAACAGGTGTACTTTCATCATCATAATGGGAAAAATACAGGTCGATATAATCAGTTTGTAGTCGGGATAAGGAGTGTTCTACTTCATTAATGATGTAATCTTTTCTGAGTGATTTGCCTTTTCCCATATCTGAACCCACCTTGGTTGCAATAATCACATCATGTCTTTTGCTCTGTTTTTTCAACCAGCTTCCAATGATGGTTTCAGATTCACCACCCTGGTTACCTGGTTTCCATCTCGAATAAACATCTGCAGTATCTATACAATTAAAACCACTAGCTACAAAATGATCTAATATTTCAAATGATTTTTGCTCATCTATCGTCCAGCCAAAAACATTGCCTCCGAAAACAATAGGTACTATATTAAGGTCTGACTTGCCTAAAATTCTTTTTTCCATGATATGAATGATTAATACTAACCAAACAAAACTTGGGGAAAGCAGTTTGCCGGAGCTGTCGAATTTTTGTCAGTTTGTTATTAGTTTTTATTAAAACCGAAGCTTAGATTCTTTAAAACTTCTTAGTGCGAAAGCTGGATTACGAGAGTTGAAGTCTCATTCAAATATTAATCCACATCAGATATTCAGGAACATATCAGTTGTATCACTTAGAAGGCACAATAGAGTTAACCTTTTATTGCACGAAGCATTTCTCTTTTACCGGGTGCGCCAGGGAGTTTTTCTATGGTAAATCCGTTTGCCTTAACTGCTCGCTTTAGCTTTCCGGTAATGGCATAAGTTACAAAGGTGCCACCTGGTTTTATAAAGCTACAAGCATGACCAATCATTTCATCGCTCCACATTTCAGGCTGGTGTTGAACGGAAAAGGCATCATAATACAGTACATCAAATTTTTGATCGCTTGAAAAAGCGGCCAACGTAGTATGTGGGATTCCCAATTTGCAATGGTTGCCAATGTTTTGAGGTATTGTTAAGGCCTGTTCATAATGATCGATGAAGTTGCCCCAAATGTTAGCCGGAACATAGGCTGAGTATCCGGTTTGCTCAATGATGTCAATAGCTAAAGGGAAAGCTTCTATACTGGTGTAATTGAGTTGTACGTTGTTATTTTCGCAATATTCTAAACTTAATATAAAGTTCAGCCCTGTACCAAATCCCACTTCAAGAACTGATATTTCTGAACAATCTGCACTGGCAAACTTTAAACCCGCCTCGATAAAAACATGTTTACTTTCTTGTAAAGCACCGTGTTTACTGTGATAGTGCTCTCCAATGCTTTCATTATAAAGTGTATTAGAGCCGTCTGCAGTTTGGGTAATGATGTTCATATGCTTGCGAAATTACTATTAATTTTAGAGCTTGATCATTTTTTTACTGAGACTTTAAAGACATTCATAGGTTGGGGCTTAGCATTTGAGGATTTAGGTTGGATGTCTTCTGACCTCCGAGGTTTTTCATTAATCTTTTTTAACAATGCCTTCCATTTGAGTGAATGGACAAGTTCAAACTCAATATCCTCGGACCTCCGACTTTCCGACCCCTGACTTGTTCGCTGATTATTTTTTATAAACCCTCTCCAGATGATTGAATAGTTTCGGTTTAGACTCAATATCCTCGGACCTCCGACTTTCCGACTTCCGACTTTTCAAAAACCGACTCCAGGCTCCAAACTATGAACTCCACACTATTTTTCCTTACCTTCGTCTAATCATAATTTCATCATGGATATAGAATCATTTAGAGAATACTGCCTCAGTTTACCAGGAACAACCGAAGGAATGAAGTGGGAACATTTGTGTTTTATGATTGAAGAAAAAATATACGTGATCATTGCGATAGAGGAAGGGAATAGTTTTTCTATCAAGTGTAATCCTGAAGAATTCGATCAACTGGCTGCCCGTGATGGCATTCAGCAAGCCAGGCACATGGCTAAACGTCAGTGGATATTGGTGGATAATTTAGAGGTTTTTAATGACACAGAGCTCAGGCAGCGCGTAGCTGATTCGAGGGCAATGGTTTTAAGCAAATTATCTAAGAAAACACAGGCCAAATACGCATAGTTGCCTGATTTAGATGCTATACCAGGCGTTTAAGTGCCAAAATGTATCCCTGATGCAAACCTTCATGAAAGGGTAAAAAGTTTATGGCTTCATCTATGTTAGAAATTTCTACATTATACCGTGTGGTTACCGGCGTATAAGTTTTAAAAATTCGCTTATTGTAATCAGCTAAAAGTTGGTCCAAGCTGCTAAACATCAATTCTTTAATCGTTGCAAATGTTGCAGCAGTTACAAAAGTTTCTGGTTTGGTGCCCACGCTATAGGGTTTAATGTATTGAATGTCAACAGGAAAATCCAAACCTGATCTGAAATAACATAAACCTTGTTGCGCAGCAGTAAGGTGGGCAATATTCCAGATGATATTATTGTTAAAACCCGTTGGAACTTTGTTTAGTTGATCTATACTGAGGTCTTTAATGAGTTCTAACAGATAGGTTCTGGTGGTTTTGATTTGTTCTATGGTAGACGATATATTTTGCATGTTTTTTTATGTTGCAAGGCTTTATTGTTTTTCACTTTTTTTATCTGATGCAGCTGCTTGCAATTCTTTTTGTTTGCTGATATTGAATTTGAATAATTCTTCTGTAGTAACCAGTTTCCGGGTACATTTTTCAATATCTGTTCCTTCTTTGGCCCATAGATAAGGTCTGAAACTGTAAGATTTGTTGCCGTCTAAATTGGCTATAAACTGATCCCAGGAGCTCCATCTTAAACCTTTGTAGAATTTAGATAAATCGCTGTCAAAGCAAAACAAAATGAACTCACTGTATCCTGCACCGAGCGGCTCCCAGTTTAAGCTATTGGGCGCGAGGTAATAAACATTCTTCAGATCAGCGCCAAAAGCCCCATAATTTATAGCAAAAAAGCCACCAGCGGCATCGTCTGCTATTAAAAGGTAATCTGGCTTATCACCGTATTCTTTTATTGTTTTTCCTTTGTTCCATTCAGGTACAGAACGATTAAGCTTAGTGCTTCCTGATCCTAATATCCTGATCCATCCGTTATCTACCATAATTCCACCCGTATTGTAAATGATAGAACCTAATGTAGAATAAGTAGATACCTGTGCATTATATAAAGCCTCTTTCGCCTTAGCAGAATCTAATTCTAAAACTTCAACTTTATTTTTGGCAGAATCGATCCATTTCTTAACCAGTGGCCAGGCCGGATCTGTTTTGTTAATGAGCTCTTCTACAGGCTGCATCTGGTTCTGTGCATAACCGGTTGCAGATAATAGGCCAAGGCCAATAAGGGCGAGTGTTTTAGTGATGATTCTCATGGAAGAACTGCTTATTTTTTCAAATATAGAATGATAATTAATAATTGTGGAGTGGAATCCAATTAATTTCAAACCAATGACGGTTGTTAAATACAAAACGCCCCGAAATTTTCGGGGCGTTTAGGTACTGGAGTGATTTTCCTCTTCGGATGATTATCTTGAAATTTGTGTTACCACATTCTGATCCTGTCTTCTGGTTTTTTGTACAGTTTATCGCCAGGTTTAACATCAAAAGCCTGGTACCATGCATCCATGTTCACTGGTGCACCAATGGTACGGTATGGCCCAGGTGAGTGTGGATCTGTTTTAATTAACTGTGCGGCAGTTTCTGGAAGGATGTTACCTCTCCATACCTGCGCCCAGGCTAAGAAGAACCTTTGATCAGGTGTAAAACCATCGATTTTCTCATTGCCCTGTCCTTGTTTAGTCATTTTAAAAGCTGTATATGCTGCATTTAAGCCGCCTAAATCACCAATGTTTTCACCCATGGTTAATTTACCAATAACATGAATGGTGTCAACAACCGTATAAGCATCGAACTGCTCACCTAGTGCTTTTGTTTTTTCTTCAAACTTTTTGCGGTCTTCTGCGGTCCACCAGTTTTTTAAGTTTCCGGCAGCATCATACTGGCTTCCACTGTCATCGAAACCATGGCTCATTTCGTGGCCAATTACTGCACCAATACCGCCATAATTTACAGCATCATCAGCATTCGGATCAAAGAACGGGAATTGTAATATACCTGCCGGGAAAACGATCTCGTTAAGTGTTGGACTGTAGTACGCATTTACTGTAGGCGGAGTCATGCCAAAACGCGTACGATCCAATGGTTTACCAAGCTGATCTATCATTTCATTGTATCCCCAAACGCCAGCATTGCGAAGATTTTGGAAATAAGTTCCTTTATTAATTACTAAACCATCGTAAGTTTTCCATTTTGCCGGATAGCCTACTTTTGGTGTAAAGGCATGAAGTTTGGCCAACGCTTTTTGCTTGGTTTCTGCACTCATCCACTCCAGGCCATTAATTCTGATTTCGAATGCTTTACGAAGGTTCGCAATAAGCTCATTCATACGTGCCATAGCTTCAGGTTTGAAATATTTAGCTACATATAACTGCCCAAGTAATTCGCCAATAGTTCCATCAGTTAATTGCGACATGCGTTGCCAACGTGGTGTTTGTACTTTTTGACCAGTTTGTGCTTGCGTAAAAGCGAAACTCGCTTTTACAAATGGAGAACTTAAACTAGAAGCAGAGCCTTTTAAAACATTCCATTCCAGATAGGTTTTCCAATCGTTTACAGAAACTGATTTAAGTAAACCATCTAAGCTTGTGAAAAACTTAGGTGAAGAAACCAATACGGTATCTTGACCGTTAATTTTGAATTTAGGTAAATATCCGCTCCAGTTGATGTTAGGAGTAGATTTGTTAAAGTCTGCAACCGTAAATTTATTGTAGGTAGCCTGTGGGTTACGCATTTCAACGCGCGACATTTGTGCTTCGGCTAAGGCAGTTTCGATCTTTAAGATGGCTGCAGCCTTTTGTTTTGCTACTTCTGTTGTATTCCCGGTAAGCGTAAAGAGCGTTACCATATAGGTGTTATAGGCTTCTCTGATCTTCTTGCTGCGGTCGTCATCTTTTAAATAATAATCACGGTCGGGTAATGTTGTTCCGCCCTGGCTCAGATTAACCATATATTTGGTTACATTTTTACGATCCTGGCCTACGCTGACACCAAACATAGCGCTCGCGATACCATTGGTTCTCAAATGAGCCACCTCATCTAAAACACCTTGAAGATCTTTAATTTGTTTAATCTTCTCTAAATCAGCTTTAATAGGGGTGTAACCTAACTTTTCGATGGTTGCGCTATCCATAGCGGCGGTGTAAAAATCACCTACTCTTCGCTTTACTGATCCGGCAGGGGCCGATTTATCTGCTGCTGCATCTTCTACGAGTGTTTTTACCGCGTTAATATTAAAATCACGAAGTTCGTTGAAACTTCCCCAGCGGGTTTCTTTAGCCGGAACAGGATTGTTCTTGATCCAGTTTCCACTTGCATATTGATAAAAATCATCTCCGGGCTTAACAGATAAATCCATGTTAGCAGGGTCGATAAATTTTTTGGGTGCTTGCGCATTCGCAGAAAAGCCAGCTGCAACAATGCCAAGTGCAGCAAAATATCTTTTCAAATTTGGGTATTTCATTCGCTTAATAAGTTAGTTTTAGCGAAATTTATGAAATACTCGTTAATAGTTGGGTAATATATTAGAAATATTACTTGTAGAACCAATAATAGATTTTAGCGAGGCCGATCCTTCGGATGAACTCAGCGGGTGAAAATAGGGTCTTGATCGATTTCATTATTTTTCAAATCTTATACACTATTAACATTTTTTAACAAAATTTATTGTGTTGCTGTAAAAATTTTTAGTATTAAGAATGATTCGGGATAAAGCATTTTATTTTCTTTATTTTTGATAAAATGCCTAATAATCAGGTTAAGAGGCGATATTTTGAATAGAAACAGTATGAGTCATTCCCACCATTCCGAAGATAGTTGCTGCAGCAGTAAAGTACAAGCCAATCACAAATCCCATGTGCACAGTCATGATGATGATGGCGATCATGACCATGATCATGGAGGAGATCCCGGGGTTTTCAGTGCCTATATACCAGCATTGGTTACATTAGTAATGCTGTTATTGGGAATCGGTTTCGATAATTGGTTCAAAGTACCCGCTTTTCAGGTGATTAGACCTTATTGGTATATAGTAGCCTATCTTCCTGTAGGTATTCCGGTGCTGCGGGAAGTTTGGGAAACATTTAAAGCACGAGATTTTTTTACTGAATTTTCTTTAATGTCCATCGCTACAATTGGGGCATTCTGCATAGGGGAGTATCCTGAAGGGGTAACGGTGATGCTGTTTTACACCATCGGAGAATTATTTCAAATGGCCGCGGTAAATAGGGCAAAACGAAATATTAAGGCCCTGCTCGATGTTAGAACGGATATCGCGCATGTATTTCGGAATGGAAAGTACGAACCTTTAAATCCTGAGCAAGTGGAGATCGGAGAAATGATTCAGGTGAAAGTAGGTGAGAAGGTGCCTTTAGATGGCGAAATGTTATCTGAAAAGGGGAGCTTTAATACCGCTGCTTTAACTGGTGAAAGTAGGCCTAAAACAATTAAAAAGGGAGCTGCTGTATTGGCCGGAATGCTTAATCTCGATCAGGTAATTGAAATAAAGGTGAATAAATTGTTTGCAGACAGCGCCCTTTCCAGGATTTTGGAAATGGTTCAAAATGCAACTGCCCGAAAGGCTAAAACAGAGCTCTTTATCCGGAAATTTGCTAAGGTATACACGCCTCTTGTATTCTTTTTGGCCCTGGCGTTGATCATTATTCCATTCCTCATTTTAAGAGAGAGCTATGATTTTCAAACCTGGTTATACCGGGCGCTGGTTTTTTTGGTTATTTCTTGCCCTTGTGCATTGGTTATTTCTATCCCCCTGGGATATTTTGGCGGAATCGGAGCTGCATCTGCCAATGGTATTTTATTTAAAGGCTCTAATTTTTTAGACCTGATAACCAAACTGAATACCGTTGTAATGGATAAAACGGGGACCTTAACCAAAGGCGTTTTTAAAGTTCAAAAGATAGTCAGTAGTATTGATGAGAAGGATTTTTTAAATTATTTAGTCGCCCTTGAACACAAATCAACCCATCCTATTGCCAGAGCAATTGTGGAGTATGCAAATCAAACAACTATTCAGCCCGCCGAAAATATAAGCGAAGTTGCTGGCATGGGCTTGAAAGGCGCTGTAAACCATAAGGAAGTATTGGCCGGAAATATCAGGCTTTTGGAGAAATTTAACATCGGGTTCGACCTAAGCTTGAAAGACATAGCGGAAAGCATTGTGGTTGTTGCTGTAAATCAGCAATATGCAGGTTATGTGCTGATAGCAGATGAAGTTAAAGAAGATTCCGCACAGGCCATTAAAGCGCTTCATGAAAATGGTGTAACACAAGTGGTTATGCTCAGTGGAGATAAGACCTCTATTGTTAAAAAAGTAGCTCAGCAACTGGGAATTGATACTTATTATGGCGATTTGCTTCCGGAAGATAAAGTGGCCAAACTTGAAGCGATAAAGAAAGATCAGTCAAAAGTTGTAGCCTTTGTTGGCGATGGTATAAATGACACACCAGTATTGGCCATTAGCGATATCGGCATTGCAATGGGGGCAATGGGAAGTGATGCGGCCATCGAAACTGCCGATGTGGTTATTCAAACGGACCAGCCTTCTAAAATTGCGACAGCCATTAAAATTGGTAAAGCCACAAAGCAGGTAGTGATTCAGAATATTGTACTGGCTTTTGCTGTTAAAGCATTGGTTTTAATTTTAGGTGCCGGAGGGCTTGCCACCATGTGGGAAGCAGTTTTCGCAGATGTTGGTGTTGCCCTTTTAGCCATATTAAATGCGGTCAGGATTCAGAAGATGAAGTTTTAGGTGTCTATCATTAATTATTGAATGATTGAATTTTGAATGATTGAATGTGATTGGCGATAGTATCATTCACTCATTCTTTCATTCACTCCTTCTCTCATTAATTATTGAATGATTGAATTTTGAATGATAGAATGTGATTGGCGATAGTATCATTCACTCATTCTTTCATTCACTCATCCACTCCTTCTCTCATTTTGTCATTCAATCATTAATTATTGAATAATTCCGCTACACAGTTTCACTTTAAATTTTGCCCTTAAAAACGTATTTTTGCCACTCAAATTGATATTGAATAATTTTTCATGAGTATATCCACCAAGTACAATCCTGCAGAAACAGAAGATAAATGGTATAGCTACTGGCTATCAAAGAAGTTTTTTCATTCAGAACCTGATGAGCGCGAGCCTTATACTATCGTCATTCCTCCACCAAATGTTACAGGAGTGCTGCACATGGGGCATATGCTTAATAATACCATTCAGGATGTATTGATCCGTAAAGCGCGGATGCAGGGCAAAAATGCTTGCTGGGTACCGGGTACCGATCATGCTTCTATTGCTACAGAAGCTAAGGTGGTAGCGATGCTGAAAGAGCAAGGCATAAACAAAAAAGATCTTTCAAGAGAAGAATTTTTGAAATATGCCTGGGAATGGAAAGAAAAGTATGGCGGGATCATCCTTGAGCAATTGAAGAAATTGGGGGCAAGCTGCGATTGGGACCGTACCCGTTTCACCATGGAAGAAGATCTTTCTGAGGCCGTTATCGATTCTTTTATCCATTTGTATAAAAAGGGATGGATTTATCGTGGCATCCGAATGGTAAACTGGGATCCGGCTGGAAAAACTGCTGTTTCGGATGAAGAAGTAATCCGTAAAGAAGTAAACCAGAAACTTTATTACATCAAATACCTGATCTCAGGCACTGAAGATCAGTTTATAACCATTGCAACCACACGTCCGGAAACGATTATGGCCGATGCAGCCATCTGTATCAATCCTAACGATGAGCGTTTTACACACCTCAAAGGTAAAAAGGTTTTTGTGCCTTTGGTAAATCACGAAATTCCGGTTATCCAGGATGAATATGTAGATATGGAATTTGGTACAGGTTGTTTGAAGGTAACACCGGCGCATGACCTGAACGACTATGAGTTAGGTGTAAAACACCACTTGCCAGTAACAGACATCTTAAATGACGATGGAACTTTGAATGAGCTGGCAGTTATTCTTGTAGGCGAAGATCGTTTCGTTGCCCGTAAAAAAATCGCCAAAATGCTCGAAGAGGCAGGTCATTTAGAGAAAGTAGAAGATTACAAATCTCAGGTAGGCTTTTCTGAACGGACAGATGCTGCGATTGAGCCTAAGCTCTCTATGCAGTGGTTTGTGAAGATGAAGGAAATGGCAGCGCCAGCATTAGCAGATGTTTTAAATGGCGATGTAAACCTGATTCCGAATAAATTTGAAAATACTTACCGCCACTGGATGGAGAACGTTCGCGATTGGAACATCAGCCGTCAGTTATGGTGGGGACAGAGAATTCCAGCCTGGTACGATGATAAAGGAAATTGGGTAGTAGCGAAAACTAAGGAAGAAGCACTAGAAGAATTCTGGAAGAAAAAACATTTGGATGAAACCTGTTCAGATACAGAAAAGGCAGGGTTTAAGCATCAACTCGAACCATTTTTAAGACAAGATGAAGATGTAATGGATACCTGGTTCTCTTCATGGTTGTGGCCGATTTCTGTTTTCGACGGTTTCAAAAATCCTGATAATAAAGACATCAACTACTATTATCCTACCAACGATCTGGTAACAGCTCCTGAAATTTTATTCTTCTGGGTAGCCCGTATGATTATGGCCGGACATGAGTTTATGGGTAAAAAACCATTCACCAATGTTTATCTTACCGGTATTGTGCGCGATAAATTGGGTAGAAAAATGTCTAAATCATTAGGTAACTCACCCGATCCGATTGGTTTAATCGAGAAATACGGTGCGGATGGTGTTAGGGTAGGGATGCTGCTTTGCTCACCTGCCGGTAACGACTTAATGTTTGATGAAAGCTATTGCGAACAAGGGCGAAACTTTGCCAACAAGGTTTGGAATGCCTTCCGTTTGGTAAAAGGCTGGGAAGTAGATCATAATCTAGAAAACCCGAATACACAGGCGATTGCCTGGTTTGAAAATCGTTTCAATGAGGCTTTAGTTGAAATTGAAGATAACTTTAAACAATACCGCTTGTCAGAAGCCTTAATGGCCACTTATAAGCTGGTTTGGGATGATTTCTGTGCCTGGTATTTAGAAATGGTTAAGCCTGTTTATCTACAGCCAATTGATGCTGAAAGCTACCAGGCTACAGTTAACTATTTCCAGAAAATATTAACCTTACTGCATCCATATATGCCTTTCTTAACAGAAGAGTTGTGGCACGATGAATTGTTTGGTGAGCGTACAGAGATGGATTGTTGTATCGTTGCAGAATATCCAAAAATCGGAAGTTTTGATGCCAACCTGCTTAAAGATGCAGAGATTATCAAAACAGTGGTTGCCGAAATTAGAAATGTTCGTAATCAGAAGCAAATTTCTCCAAAAGAGGCATTGCCATTAAATATTAAAGTAAACTCTGATTTAGACTACGAAAAATGGTTAAACATTGTTTTCAAACTGGCTAATATCAGCGAAGCAGAATTGGTTAATGATAAAATTGCTGGCGCAGCCGCGTTTATGGCGGGTAAGGATGAGTTTTTCATTCCTTTAGCAGATAACATAGATGTTGACGCAGAGCGTGAACGTTTAAATGCCGATTTGGTCTATCTGCAAGGTTTCCTGAAATCTGTTGATGCTAAGTTGAATAATGAGCGTTTTGTGCAGAATGCCAAACCTGAAATTGTAGATAATGAACGCAATAAAAAGGCAGATGCCGAAGCAAAAATCAAAATTATTGAAGAAAGCTTAGCCATGTTAGGTTAATCACCAGTTCGATTAAAATATTAAGCCCTTTAGAAAATTTTTCTAAAGGGCTTTTTTTGGGTTATGCTTTCAGGGGTGCAAACCTGATATGCTCTTAGCAGGCCTATGCTTTCTAAGCACGAAATTGTTACTCAACCCCCTCTTAATCTTCAAACTAAAATCCTATTTTGGAATCGATTAACTGTCATCATGATAATTAATCGAAACATTATCTAACCTCATTTAAACCAATCATTCTATGGAGAATTCCAGAAGAAAATTTATTAAGCAATCTGCCATTTTTGCTGCAGCTACCTATGCGGGTACCATGGGTATGAGTGCAAAAAGCTATGGCCGGATTTTGGGCGCAAACGATCGGGTAAGAGTTGGCGTAGTCGGCTTTTCAGATCGTTTCAGAGAAACTTTACTCCCTTGTTTCCTGAACCACAACAAGGAACTCAATTTTGATATGGTAGGGCTGTCTGATCTTTGGACATACAGAAGAGATTTAGGGATTGCCCATTTGAAAGAGAAATTTGGACATGATATCAAAGCTTGTAGAAATAATGATGAGCTGTATGCCATGAAGGATCTGGATGCAGTGATTATCAGTACAGCCGATTTTCAGCATGCATTACATACCATAGAGGCCGTTAAGGCCAATTGCGATGCCTATGTAGAGAAACCTTTTGCCGAAACCATGGACGACGCTAAAGCAGCCTTAAAGGCTGTAAAAGCGAGCAATAAGATCGTGCAAATAGGCTCTCAGAGAAGGAGTGGAGAGAATTATGCCAATGCTGCTGAATTTATTCAAAGCGGTAAATTTGGCCCCATCACCGCGGTAGATCTGGTTTGGAATGTAAACCAACCCGGCAGGTGGCGCAGGCCCGATCTGGTTGCCAAACTTAAAGAAGAAGATATTGATTGGAAACGTTTTTTACTTAATCGCCCTAACGATAGTTTCGACCCCCGTAAATATTTAGAATACCGCTTATTCTGGCCTTACTCATCAGGAATGCCAGGTCAATGGATGTCGCACCAGATTGATACTGTTCACTGGTTTACCCATTTAAAATACCCG
Organism: Pedobacter sp.; assembly: GCF_965279535.1. Classification (NCBI taxonomy): domain Bacteria; kingdom Pseudomonadati; phylum Bacteroidota; class Sphingobacteriia; order Sphingobacteriales; family Sphingobacteriaceae; genus Pedobacter; species Pedobacter sp. The sequence goes on along the minus strand of NZ_OZ257244.1, from coordinate 1,632,309 downwards.
CGCAGTGTGGTCGCCAATGGTGGCATCTACACCTGGAAAGATGGACGTAAAAACTGGGATTCGATGGTCGCCGTTTTTGATTACGGGCAGCCCGATTCGCAAGATGGATTCCAGGTAACTTTTACCTCACGCATGCAAAATAGTGTAGGAGATGTAGGAGAGGTATACTATTCAAATGGAGGTGAACTAAACCTCATCACCAATAAGGTTTCGCCAAAAGGCGGGTTAAAAGAAAAAGAAGCTGCGGCAATGGGTATGAAAGCTAACCTGCTTCCAACTTTTGATTTATCGAAAACGGAAATTAAAACCGCTACCGGAGCCAGTATGGGCGGCGACTCATTAACATCCGGTCACATGCGTAACTGGATGGAGTGCGTGCGCAGCAGAAAAACACCAAACGCACCAGTAGAAGCCGGTTACTCACACTCTATAGCCAATATCATGACCAACGCAGCCGTACGCACAGGCGCAAAAGCTGTATTCGATGAAGGAAAGCAGGAAGTAATGGCCAATGGCAAAATCTTTAAATATTAATTAGAACCAGTTAACAAAATTCAAATGTCAATCAATATCAAAAAATACACCCTTTTATCCCTCTGCTTAATTAGTTTATCTGCCGCTGCTCAAAAGGCAAAACCACTTTTTGATGGTAAAACGCTAACCGGCTGGAAATCTGTTGCCGGTGCCGCCTCTTACAAAGTAGAGGATGGAATGATTGTGGGCACCATGGTAAAAGGTACACCCAACTCTTTCTTAATCACCGAAAAAGAATATGGCGATTTTGTACTGGAACTGGATGTAAAACTGGAAGGTTCAACTACGAATACAGGCGTTCAAACGCGTAGTCACATCAAGCCTGAAGCCAACAATGGAAGAGGTTTGGTGTATGGCCGCCAGATGGAAATTGACCCTACGCCAAGAGCCTGGACTGGCGGAATTTACGATGAAGCGAGAAGACTATGGCTTTATCCTTTGGAGTTAAATACAGCAGCCAAACCATTATACAAAAAAGAAGAATTTAACCATTATCGTATAGAGTGTATTGGCAATGAAACCAAAACCTGGGTTAATGGAAGCCCTGTAGCCTATGTAATTGATACTTTGGATCAATCTGGATTTATCGGTTTACAAGTTCATGGAATTGGTTCGAACCTCGAAAATGATGGGAAAAAAGTTTACTTTAAAAATATTACCATCCAAACGGAAGGTTTAAAATCTAAAGCATTCCCTAAAGGAATATATACCGTTAATCTTACCCCCAACACCCTTTCAGATTATGAGAAATCTAATGGCTACAAATTGCTGTTCGATGGGAAGAGCAATAATGGTTGGGTAGGCGCTTATAAAAATGCTTTTCCTGCAAAGGGCTGGCAAATTGCCGATGGCGTATTAAGCGTACAACCTGCTAACGGTGCCGAGTCTACTAATGGTGGCGACATTGTAACTAAAGAACAATATGCTGCTTTCGATCTCTCATTCGAATTTAAGCTTACCCCAGGGGCAAACAGTGGTATAAAATATTTTGTAACCCTGAGCGAAAATAATTCAGGCTCTGCAATTGGCTTAGAATATCAGGTATTGGATGATGTACTTCACCCGGATGCGAAACTGGGAAGAGATGGAAACCGTACCTTAGCCTCACTTTACGACCTCATTACGGCAAAAAAAGAAGCAAGATTCCTTCGCCCGATTGGCTCGTGGAACAACGGTCGTGTGGTGGTTTACCCTAACAACAAAGTTGAGCATTACTTAAATGGAGTTAAAGTGGTAGAATATGTAAGGGGATCAGAAGAATTTAAAAAGATTGTTGCCATCAGTAAATATAAAGACTGGAAAAACTTTGGCGAAGCACCCAAAGGCCATATCTTAATTCAGGATCATGGTAACGCAGTTAGTTTTAGAACCATTAAATTGAAAACTTTATAATGCACCGTCGTTCATTTGTTAAAAGTTCAGCATTGTTGGGATCGGGGCTATTATTCGGAGATGCTGTTTTAGCCGATGTTTACCGCGATCAGATTATTCCTGTAGCCATGATCGGTTGTGGAGATCGGGGAAAGGGAGTGCTCTCTGTGCTCAAATCTATGCCAGCTAAATACAGGATAGCTGCGTACTGTGACGTACTCGATTTTCGATTAAAGGAAACTGAAAAATACGTTCCGGCAAATGCCAAAGCGATAAACGATTATCGCAAAGTTTTAGATGATAAAAGCATAGCAGCGGTTTTTATCGCTACACCCTTGAGCGAACACTTTAAGATTGCCAAAGAGGCTGTGCTGGCAGGAAAGCATGTGTATGTAGAAAAAACCATGACTTACGATATTCCTCAGGCACTGGAATTAAGAAAACTGGTCAAACAATACCCTAATCAGGTTTTTCAGGTGGGTTACCAGTACCGTTACTCTCCGCTCTATTTTAAGGTAAAAGATATGATTCAGAGTGGATACTTAGGTAAGGTGTCTCAAATAGATTGTCGCTGGGATAGAAATGGAACCTGGAGAAGGGCGGTTCCGGCGCCCGACCTCGAGAGAAAAATCAACTGGCGGATGTACAAGGAGTATTCAGGAGGTTTAGCCGCAGAACTGCTGTCGCATCAGATAGATTTTATCAACTGGGCATTTGAAACACAACCCGATGAAATTATGGGAAGTGGCGGGATTGATATTTTTAAAGACGGGCGTGAAACCTACGATAACATTCAGGCCATTCTTCGCTATAAAGAGAAAGGAATGATCGGTAATTTCGGTGCAACCTGCGGAAATGCACATGATGGCTATCTTTTCAAAATTAAAGGCACCAAGGGCTCGGTTTCACTGCTTACCAATACCGGATTATTCTATCCTGAAGAAAGTACCAGGAAAGATTTGGGTATTGTAGATGGGGTAACCGGTGCAACTAAAATAGTGGTCAATAAAGACGGGGGGATTCCGATTCTGGATAAACCCACCAAAGATGGCACTAACTATGCTTTAGAAGAGTTTTATCTCTCCATTACAACGGGCAAAACCCCGGCCTCTAATATCAATACCGGTACACAGGCCGCAATTTGCGTGGCCATGTGCAACGAAGCCATTTACTCGGGGAATAACCAATATTGGAAAAAGGGGTACGAGGTGTAAAATATCAAATTATAATCGGTAGTAGTGTGCCGATGATTAAACCCATTAGAAAAGCAAAAGCAGGAGCCCCATTTAAAGGTAGTCCTGCTTTTCGCTTTACTGCGTGTTCGCTGCAATCAGGTTTAAGGGGCAACAGTTTTGCTTCTATTAACCATTTCCCCTCATGTAGCCTAACTTTTGCTATAAAGACAGGTATTCGGGAATTTCCGGACTGAAGGTAAAGCTTCCCTTATCTAAATCCATCTTGGCGTAAACATGCTGTAAACCGTTGGTTAACACAATCCATTTCGCCTGATGAATCGAGTTGTATCGTGCTGCCTGTTCAAAAACCGCCTGGGTAATTTTTACTTTGGGCGCCTTGCATTCCACCAATACCAGTTTCTCGCCTATAGTGTTGTAAACCAGTATGTCGCTACGCTTTTGAAGCTGATTTAGAACCAGGCCACCTTCTATCTGGATTAATGTTTTGGGGAATTTCTTGCTGGCAATTAAGTCTTGAATAAAATGTTGACGAACCCATTCCTCCGGTGTTAAAACCAGGTGTTTCTTCCTCAGTTCATCGAAAATATAATAAACATTATCTTTTTGGGTAAGTTTAAAAGGATAAGGCGGAAGATTTAACGGGGTGGGGGTAAACATTTTATTATTTCTATTTTTAGCAATTAAATAATTATAGGTTTTTAGCTATTCTAAAGCCAAGATCATCAATTTTAAAAGATTTAGGATGACTCCTGCGGCGATTAGTAGCCATACAGCCTCTCTCTTCATCGCACCAGCCACCACCACGAATAATACGGTAAGAGCCATATACCGTTTCATCATAAATATCCGAGCACCATTCCCAAACATTTCCCAGCATATCGTAAAGGCCGAAGGCATTTGGAACTTTTAAACCCACTGGGTGTGTAGTACCGTTGGCATTATTCTTATACCAGGCAATATGATCTAATTCTGCATATCTAATGCCCTGAGTGCCGGCTTTACAAGCGTACTCCCATTCGGCTTCGGTAGGTAAGCGATAGCCATTGGCCAGGTTATCGAATTGGTAATCATCGGTATCAACGTTAAAAATATAGCAAGGATTTAAATCTGAAATACTGGAGAGTTGATTGCAAAAACTGATGGCATCCCTCCATGAAATAGTTTCTACAGGTAGAGTGCTGCCAGAAAAGGTACTTGGCGATGTCTGCATCACCTGACCATACAATTCCTGGGTTATGGCATACTTACTGAGCAAAAAAGACCTTATTTGAACTGTCCAAATGTGCTTTAACCGATCATCACGTAAGGTAATTTCACCATTTGGAATAGTAACCAATTGAGCATTTAATAAGTCGACATCCAAAATTTCGTTGTTTTCCTGAATCATTGTATCGATTTGAGGCTTACCATTATTAAAAATTACCAGAAGGCCAAAGTTAATATTTGTGAATAAACAATTCATCTAATTTCTTAAATCCTAAAAGCTAAATTGTAATTTTACAGGCAATGACTGCTGCCGAAATCATCAAAGACATTAAAGCCCGAAAATTTAAACCCGTGTACCTTTTACATGGAGAGGAATCTTACTACATTGATGAAATAACCGATTATATAGAAGATAAGCTGTTAAGTGATGCCGAAAAAGGATTCAATCAAACGGTGCTCTACGGTAAAGATACTGATATGTCAACTGTGTTGGGCGCGGCAAAGCGTTATCCGATGATGTCAGACTATCAGGTGGTGATTGTAAAAGAGGCACAAGACCTAAAATGGGGTAAAGAAGATGCGGGCAGTAAGGAAGCAGAATTTGTACTCAATTATTTCGAAAAACCTTTGCCAAGCACCATTCTCGTGCTGGCTTTTAAATATGCCAATTTCGATAAACGCAAGAAAATATACAAAGCCATCAGTAAAAGTGGTTTAATTTTTCAGTCTGATCCCATTCGCGATTATAAAATCGCGGCCTGGATTGATGATTTCGTTAAAGATAAAGGATATAAAATAGACCCACAGGCTTCAGCACTCATGGCTGAATATTTAGGCACCGATCTTTCCAAAATCTCTAATGAGACTGAAAAGCTCATGCTGAATGTGCCCAAAGAAGTAACCATCAATACTGATCATATTCAAAAGAATATCGGTATCAGCAAAGAATATAATGTTTTTGAGCTGCAAAAGGCTTTAGCCATTCGCGATGTTTTGAAATGCAACCGAATCATCAACTACTTTGCAAGCAATCCAAAAGCCAATCCAACAGTGATGGTTTTAGCCAATCTGGGCGGTTATTTCACTAAATTGCTGCGCTACCATTACCTGCCAAATAAGGCAGAAGCCGCCTCGGCGCTTGGAATCCCCCCGTTTTTTGTAAAAGATTATGAAGTGGCTGCCAGAAATTATAATACAGGTAAAGTTTTTCAGGTAATCAGCCTGCTTAGAGAATATGATTTAAAGAGCAAGGGACTGGATAGTAGCGGCAATGTAGATGATGGTGAACTTTTGAAAGAACTGGTGTTTAAAATGGTGCATTAGTTTATATTTCGTTTAACTGTTTACAATTCAACAATTAGTCAATTCAACAATTAAACAGTTAAGCAATTAGTCAGTTAAACAATAAACAATTAAACAATGCTACAAGGATTAAGAACAATCGTTTATTATGTAAATGATTTAGCTGCGGCTAAAGCGTGGTACAAAGATGTTTTTGGAATTGAACCCTACTTTGATGAACCCTTTTACGTAGGATACAATGTAGGCGGCTACGAACTTGGTTTAGATCCAGATGATTCAGGATATAGCAATGGCAACCATTCCATTACTTACTGGGGTGTTGAGAATATTGAAGCAGCTTTTACAAAATTCAAGACGCTTGGGGTCGAAATACACCAGGAGCCTAAAAATGTTGGTGGACCGATTTGGGTTGGAAGTATTTTTGATCCCTTTGGTAATGTAATTGGCTTTATTGAAAATCCAACGTTCAAAGTCGAAAACTCCTAAGCATACCCATTAATGAACTTGTTGCCGGGCTACTTGGCGGAATAATTGATAATTGCTGGTATAACCTTGGCAAACTGGATTATTGTGTTGTTTAAACAGTAGGTATCCCCATATTAGTATAACTCTAATTTTATAGTTTGGAAAGGTACAGCAGTAGCCAGTAGGCGGTGTTCTGTCCCGCTCGCGCTTCTGCCGATAGAAAATCGGCATCACGCTAAATCGGGTTTAGATACCACGGTCTGTCAAGGCAAAACCCCAAATTATTGGAAATGGTTTTATATCAAATCCTTCGTATGATAAATCTCAATTGCCAAAACTTAAATTAACCAGCCCTTACCCCTGCTAAACCAGGAGGAGTAGGGGCTGGTGTTCAGACTTGATGGTATCGCTGTGGGCTGCTAAACCTGGTTTGAACAAACCAATGCCCAATAAACGAATGGCCAATTAAAAGCTCCACTTTGCCAGCCGTTTATTGGATAGGTTTCTGATTGATATAGCCAACAGAATAACGGTTGCCAGAATGATAGACACCAGCCTTTCATAGGGGTAACGCTTTTCTGCTTCAAATCTTTTTAGCGGTATTTTCTCTACACCTGTTGAGGAGATAGGCTTTTCCAGAAAAATGTTCGGGTAAAAACGTAGTCTGATTTGTTCATGATGCTGCCGTACAGCCTGTTGGAAATCCAGGTGGGAATCCAGGTCTGATCCAGCCACTTCGTTAATACCCAATTGAGTTTGTATGGTCGGAATAAAAAGAGCAGCCATGTTGGTAAAGTGTTGCCGGGCAATAAGCTTTCTTTCTATAGCCGATCTGCTCTCTTTGGCCTGGTCATCGCCCATTTGCTGCATACCATAATACCAAAACCAGCTAAAGGTTTTATCATGCGGAAATGGATATTTTTTCAGTTCTGGATAATGTTCAAAAAATGGTTTCATTGTTACCTCTTTAGGCATATCCCATTTCTCATGATAGCCCTCTCTTTGATTAATCACGTTTTGTAAGGCCTCGGGTACTGAAAACCTTTGGCTTAGCCATAAGTTCAAGGTAGCGGGAACAATAATACACAGTACTACCCAGAATGCCACAAGTGCCGAAGCATTGTAACTGGATGACTTACCTAACGAGATAATGAAAACTGATATTGCAAACCAGAAGGCCAGATAAAGAACAATCAACGCAAATGCCAGCACCAGGGTTTGATCTAGGGGTAGATTTAGGTACCAGACAGATATGCCCATTAGTAAGATCGCCACAGCGTAAATCGCTCCTATTCGGATTAGAAACTTCCGCCAAATCACCCGAAAGAGATGGTCTGACTGTGATTTAAGCAGCGGCCAAATGCCACTTTCCCGCTGTTCTGATATCAGATTATAACTAAAAGCAATAATCACCAGTGGGAAAAGAAACAAGAAAACAAAGCTAACATCCATGTTTCCCAAAAGCATGCTTACAGGGTTGGTCAGTTCAGTATCGTAAAGTTGCCCCTCCAGGGCCAGCATCGTTACCGAAATCAGATAGGGGTTAATATCCCGTTGCCCGTTGGCGAAGGCAGCCCATTGCCCGGGTATATTAGCCGTAGAAAATTTATTATGGTAGAAAAACAGGCCGATATCCTTACCAAAATGTGCTACGTTTTCATCGGTGCTCTTTTGTTGTAGTAAGGCTGCCTTTTCAATTACGGCCTGTTGATCAGCGATAAAGGATTTTCCAAAATATAATGCCGCAATACCTGTAAAAAGTAATATTGCAATTCCGATCCATGCCGATCGGCTTCTTAAAAACAGTTTGATTTCTAAATTATAAGTACTTGTTTTCATCTCGTTATATAGTTTTAATCCACCTTGATGAATATTGAAGTAGAAGTATACTGGCCATTAACCAGATAAAAATAGATAGCAAAGACATGAGCTCTTTTGGTATTACCTGGCCCAGACTATCAAATTGGTAGTTGAAATCGGGTTGTTCTGCCCAGTAAGCACGATTAATGGCTAGGGGTTTTTCATCTTCCCCGGGGGCGATATTACTGATCTTATCAATCTGTAGTTTGTTCATCTTCTGAGCCAGTCCATATCGATAATTTTCGGCCTGCTTCTGGAAATTGATGTAGGTGTTGAAATCAGAGGCGGTTAAGGCCATAGAAATCTGTTTCAGCGCCAGGTAGGGGTTTAATAGTCCTGCCATGCCCATTACGCTATTCTGTTGCTCAAAGGTTTTGTTTAGTGCCTGTTGGTGCTTGCTGTAAATCATAGAGGTGATCTTTTCACCCTCAGCCATAATGTACCCCCCATAATTAAATGGAAGCTTCTTAACATCATCTACTCCATATTTGTGGAGCAGTGAATCTTTAATGGCAGCATAATGCAGATCATTGGGGTCATGACTGTCGCCCTGTTTTTTAACATCATCGGATATTGCATCTGCAAATTCTATTTTGGATGGTGAAGGGTAAATTTTAGTGCCAATAGCCTGTGATACACGAGGGATGAGAATGGTAAAAAGTATCCATCCCGATAATAGAGCAGTCAGGGCTATCTTGGAACTGCGCTGAAAAGCAGATACCAGCACAGTAATGGCCGAAACGATAAAGAAATAAATCGAATAGCTGATGATAAGGGTAATTAAACGCAAAGTAGCATCGCTTCCAATTTCCCAGTCGCTAAGCTGTGCCCACAACAGAATGGTGAGCAGGATTAAGGGGATAAAAATGGTGAGTGCAACACCAATGATGCCCCATGTTTTCCCCCATAATAGTTTCTTCCAGCTCACGTTCTGGCACAGTAGAATTTTGAGTGTTCCCGATTCTCTTTCGGCAGATATACAATCGTAGCCCAGAAAGATGATCAGCAGGGGTACCAGTAGCTGCAATACCATAGCTATGCTGATTTCGCCGAAGCGAAGCATTCCATTGGAAAATCCTGCTTCACTGAAATTAACCGTGTTTTGTTTGTGTGCCTCCAGAAAGATCGAAACCCCGGCAAAACTTTCAATGCCAAAGTCAAAAAAGCTCAGCTCGTGCTTTTCACGGAAGGCAAGGTATCCATAGTGTGCCATTCGGTGAGGATGCTTATCTGGTTTAGCCAGCCATTGTTTCCTAACCAACTCCTTATAATGCAAACGCTGGTTGTTTTGTTCCTTAAAATTTTGCCAGCCAATATAGGTGGCCAAACAGAGTGCAGTACCTAACAGTAGTGTTAACGCGAATGTTGCCCGGTTGCCGAATGCCGTTTTGTAAGTATGCTTTGCTATGGTAAAAATAATTCCCGATTTCATATGCGATAGGTTACATTAAACATTACATTTCGTGGCGTACCAGGAAAAAGACGCAGGTAATTCTGTGCACCAACCCAATAGGTTTTGTTTAAGATATTGTTGATATTCATAGAGAGCTGAACTTTTGACGATGATGGTGCATAGTACAGGGCCGCATCTAATATGGTATAACCCGGCAGGAGAAAGTCTCTGATGTACAAAGGGAGTTTGTTCCCGCTAAACTGAGCGCCTGCACCAATACCAAATCCGTTGAGTTTTTTAGACCCGAGGTTGTAACGTGTCCATAAGCTGGCACTGTGTTCGGGGGTATTCTGTACCCTGCTACCAATTACCGCAGGATTAAAATCATTGGTAACTATGGCTTTAACGTAACTATACCCCACATTAAACTGCCAGTTTGGTCTGATAAAGCCCGATGATTCCACCTCGATTCCTCTGCTGCGCTGCGAACCACGTTCAATCAAACGGTTCACATCCAAAGGATCGTTGGCATTCATCAAAAGGTTTTTCTGGTTAATTTCAAATAAAGATAGATTCACCATGAGGCTGCCATCAAGCCATTCAGACTTAGCACCTATTTCTTTCAGATTACTCTCCAAAGGTTTAAAATTTGTACCTGCGGGTGGAGGAACGATCACCAGACTTGAAGTATTTCCCTGTGGCTGATATCCTTGAAGATAAGTGCCGTAGACATTAATATTGCCCGTTACTTCATAGGTAACTCCAATTCTTGGCAAAAGTTTATGCTGGTATATTTTCTTTTGAGTAGCGAGCTTATAATTACTATAATCTTCGTACCACTCTTGTCTGATACCCAGGGTAAGTGTAACCTTGTCGTATTTGATCTGGTCTTGCAGATATATTCCATTTACCAGATTGTAAGCAGGTAATATCTCCACTTTGGTAAATACGTAATCATTTAGATTTTTTAAAGTATAAACAGGGTTAGAAAGGTTAAAATGCTCAACATTAGGTACAGGGGCGCTTACCCCATTAACGGTTGTCATTTGGTAGAGATCTTTTTTAGTCGCATCATATCTGGCAACCACTGTTCCATCTTTTAAACGATACCCCTGGGCAGTGTTTATCCCGCCTCCCCGAAGTTTCTGGGTTGAAATGCGGTCGTAACCCAGCACAATCTTATGTTCCAGCACACTTGTACGGGTATTAATGCTTAAATAGGTACTGAGGTTATCGGTACTGAATTTCTGTTGGCGCTGAACGGCAATCATACCGGCCAATGTCCGTATGGGCTGATTATTTTCGTCTACAGCAAAGGCGTTGTTGGTACGATGCTCCAGAAGGTCTTCAGTCCAGTTTTGTTTCATGTAAGCAACATTGAAAGATATGTTTTGAGTGATTTTATGCGCCAGATTAGCCATCAACATCAGGTCTTGTGAATTAAACCTGTCGTTGCTGGCCCCCATATTGAAACTAATAGGGGTGCTGTTTAGGTCTGTTTGGCCTGCAACTGCACCAAATATGGCCTGGCCTCTATCTAATCTGGAGTTGCTGTTGTTTATTATCGCTTCCACGTTTAGACTAGTGCGCTCATTTGGGATATAAGAAAAGGAAGGTGCAATGATGTATCCTTTTCTGTACTGCAGATCTCTGAAACTTTTGCTGTCTTCATAGCCCAGGTTAAGTCGGTAAAGGAGGGTTTTATCCGCGTTCAGTGGGCCTGTAAAATCCAGTGCACCACGCACAGTGCTGAAACTCCCTCCAGACAGGCTGATTTCCTTTCGGTCTTGGGCAAGGGGCTTTTTAGTAACCAGGTTGATGCTTCCTCCCGGATCGACGCTCGAGAAGGTTGCACTTGCAGGGCCTTTTATTACTTCAATACGCTCCAGGTTACTGGTTAAGGGTTGGTTAAAATAATACTGACGGGTACGCATACCATTAATAATCACACCCTCTTCATTCTGATTGATCCCCCTGATGGCAAATTGGTTATAAAAGCTACTCTGAGATACGCTGGTGACATTTTTTATGGCGTCGGCTAATACTGCTGCCTGCCTGTCGGCAATTAATTCTTTAGATATGGAAGCAATAGCCTGTGGTATATCCTTGTTTAATGAAGCTGTTTTCGTGGCCGAGAAAGAATAGTTTCCATAGTACTTTTTTCCGTTGGTACCCACAATCTCTACCGTTTGAAGTTCTTCGCTGGAAACGGGCATCACAAAGGTATTTAAAGCCTGATCTCCGCTTTCGCGAATGACATGAGATTCAGAAATAGTGCCGAATCCGATTGCTGATAGGGTAATGTGGTAAGTGCCGGATTTGGAAAGTAATATTGTGAATTTTCCCGAAGTGTCACTGCTGGTGTGAAGCAAATCCTTTCCATTTTTGAATCTGATGGTTGCTTTTTGAATCGCATTACCCGCTTTATCGGTTACCTTTCCCTTTACACTTACCTGTGCTACGGCAACAGCACTGAAGAAGGAGAGCAGCAAAAACAGAAAACCGGCCCGCATTACGATACGGGATATATATAGATGATACATTAGTGCTCGAGTTAAATGGTTTGTAAGTAAAGCTCCTGAAGATCTGTAGCAGAAATTTCACTTGCTTTAACCGTGTGGATTAATGTTCCTTGCTTCATAATACCAATATGGGTACCTAAACTCACGGCATTAAAGATATCGTGCGTAGCCATGAGGATAGACCTGCCTGCTTCGGCCAGTTTTTTCACCAGTTCGGTAAACTCTGCAGTAGCCTTAGGGTCTAGTCCGCTTGTGGGTTCATCCATCAATATAATTTTGGCATCCTTGGCCACTGCAATGGCGATCCCAACCTTTTGGCGCATGCCCTTACTAAAACCAGCAAGAGGCTTGTGGTGTGCGGAAGATTGTAATCCACAAGCATTAAGGAAATCGATTAGCTTGTCTTCGCTGTAGCTAAAACCGGCCAACCTGGAAAAGTAGTTTAAGTTTTCAATGGCAGTAAGGTTTCCATAAAGCATAACCACCTCCGGGATATAAGCGAGATGCTGTCTGCGTAAGTCATCAGCTGCAGAAACTTCTTCGTTATTGATGAGGATTTTTCCTTCGCTTGGGGATATAAAACCCAGAAAGAGATTAATTGTTGTCGTTTTTCCGGCACCGTTTTGGCCAAGCAAACAGTAAACTTCTCCTGCATTTACAGTAAGGTTTAACTGCTTTAACGCCTGATACGATCCATAATTTTTGGATAGTGAAATAGCTTGAAGCATAAAAAAAATAAAAAGTAAAAAGATGTAAGCGTGGACATGTCCATGCAATAAACAGCGTTTTAATAAATCGCTATATAGAAGTTTCCTTTTGGAATTTAAGCTGAAATAATGGGCGGACCCTTGTTGGTGGCAGCCAGAATGTAGGCTAGCGGATGTTTAATGCTAAAAAAGGAAAGGCTGGTTTTAGGTACATCATTTCCTAAAATAAATGTGCTGTTTGAAGGTAAAATATAGTGATGTGACTGGTATTTAAGCAGCTCGCAAAAGCTACATTTTATTTTGGCAACCTTTAATTGTGAGGCCGAATGCACTTTTTCCGTACCATTTGCAGTAGGAGCACAATCCTGATCGTGATGGTGCAAACTTTCGAAAAGAAGGACGCTCGAAAACAATATCAACAGCAAAACCGCCCATATTTGGATGAGGAAAGGCTTGCGATATAGATTGTTTTTACTTCTCAATGCAACAAAGGTACATTTATAAGGGGAGTTTTTCGCTAATTTTCAATAAAAATGTTTGCTTCAATCCGTTTGGTAATTGCTTTATCAATTATTATCAATATTATTAATCGGCTCAATAAAATTAATTTAAATTTAAGCCATGCCGAGAAGTAGAACTTCCTTTTCGTAACAATAGCTTAAAAAACACGTAGCAGTCCCTTTATAGAATCTGGTTATCTAAAATAATTATCAAAATATATGCTTCGATCAAGAAAAACGTTCCTCACTTTGTTAATTGCCGGTTGCACCTATTTAAATGCCGTTGCACAACGAACCGAAGTACTCCTGGATGAAGGCTGGAAATTTTCTAAGGGGAATTTTACAAATGCTGCCCAAACTGGGTTTAATGATGCCCGTTGGGAAAACGTTAGCGTTCCTCACGATTGGGCTATTAGTGGACCATTTGATAAAGAAATAGATAAACAGGTAACTGCCATTACACAAAATGGAGAAACCCGCCCCAGTGAGAAAACAGGTAGAACTGGCGCATTGCCTTACATTGGCGAAGGATGGTACAGGAAAAAACTTAACATCCCCGTACTTAAGCCGGGCCAGAAAGTTTTGCTTCAAATAGACGGCGCAATGAGTGAACCCCGGGTTTACCTGAATGGAAAACTGGTGGGACAATGGAACTACGGCTATAATTATTTTTATATCGATTTAAGCCATGAGGTTAAACCCGGCCAGAATCAATTGGCTATTCAGCTCAGGAATATGGCGAAATCTTCGCGTTGGTATCCCGGCGCAGGTTTGTACCGAAATGTACATCTCATTATAAAAGAAGAAAACAGTATCGACCAGTGGGGGATTACGGTAACTACACCTGTAGTGAACAAAGAATTTGCCAAGCTGAATATCAAAACCAAAATCAGTGGTGAAAATGTTCGTTTGGTCACACAGATTTTAGATGGATCGGGAAAACAGGTAGCCATAGATACAGCTAAAACCATCTTCGGCAATGAGGCCGATCAAAATATTAAGCTTAGCCATCCAAATCTCTGGAGCCCTGAAAGTCCTTACCTCTATACTTCCGTTTCCAGTGTGTACGAGGGTAATGTATTAAGGGATGTCGTTAAAACCAGGTTTGGAGTCCGATCCATCAGCTATCTTGCAGGTAAGGGTTTCAGCCTTAATGGCGAGGTGAGGAAATTTAAGGGCGTTTGCTTACACCATGATCTTGGCCCATTGGGAGCGGCTATTAATATCGCAGCGCTAAAAAGACAATTGACTATTTTAAAGGAAATGGGTTGCGATGCCATCCGAAGTTCGCACAATATGCCCTCACCAGAACAACTGCAACTGTGCGACGAAATGGGCTTTATGTTCCTGGCCGAAAGTTTTGATGAATGGGCAAAAGCCAAGGTAGAAAATGGTTATCACTTGTACTTTAATACCGATGCAGAAAAAGATATTGTTAACCTGGTTCGTGCAACTAAAAACCACCCTTGTATTGTGATGTGGAGCTCAGGGAATGAAGTGCCCGATCAGTTTGGGGCCGAAGGTGTAAAAAGAGCCAAATGGCTCCAGGAAATTTTCCACCGTGAAGATCCAACCCGCCCGGTAACCGTAGGTATGGATCAGGTTAAAGCAACCATGCAATCGGGCTTTGGTGCCCTGCTTGATGTTCCCGGATTAAATTATCGGTTACATTTATACGGAGATGCCTTTAAAGCCTTTCCTCAGGGCTTTATCCTGGGCTCAGAAACCGCATCAACGGTTAGTTCACGCGGCATTTATAAATTCCCGGTAGTGAAGGGATTTGATAAGCAATACAGCGATTTCCAGTCTTCTTCTTATGATTTGGAGTATTGCAGCTGGTCTAACCTTCCGGATGATGATTTTGTGATGCAGGATGATAAACCATGGGTAATTGGGGAGTTTGTTTGGACAGGCTTCGACTATTTGGGCGAACCAACACCCTACGATACCAGCTGGCCATCAAGGAGTTCTTATTTTGGAATTTCTGATTTGGCAGGCTTACCGAAAGACCGCTATTACTTGTACAGAAGCCGCTGGAATAAAGACAAACCTACACTACACATTCTTCCGCATTGGAACTGGGAAGGAAGAGAAGGGCAAACCACTCCGGTTTTTGTATACACCAGTTATGGAAGTGCTGAGCTGTTTTTGAACGGTAAGAGTTTGGGCATCAGAAAAAAAGATCAATCATCTGCCCAGAATCGTTACAGGCTGATGTGGATGGATGTAAAATATGAACCCGGAACTTTGAAGGTGGTCGCTTTGGATAGTAATGGAAAGCCAGTGGCTGAAGAGCAGGTGCTTACTGCGGGGAAACCTGATCAGATTGTGCTAACCGCAGACCGTAAGGAAATTACTGCCGATGGTAAGGATCTGTCTTATGTAACGGTATCGGTAGTCGATAAAAATGGAAATGTTTGTCCGACAGCAAATAACCAACTCAATTTTGAAGTAAAAGGCGCAGGAAAGTTTAAAGCTGTATGCAATGGCGATGCCACCTCACTGGAATCGTTTGTTAAGCCAACCATGAAATTGTTTAGTGGCAAGCTTGTGGTGCTGCTGCAGGCAGATAAAAAAGGTGGACCAGCGCAGTTAAAGGTCACTGGGAAATCATTAAAAGGCGGAAGTCTGGAAGTGCTTTGTAAGCCAGAAAATTAATGTGAAAGAGCGGGATGGAAGGTGTGTTTAGTGTAAAAAAGAAGCCGGTAAGAAAAGTGTTTTTGAAATAAACACCAGTTTTCTTGACGAAACCCTGGAACGCCGAAAAAGGCATTCCAGGGTTTTTTATGATCATTTATACATCGAAGTTCGATCGCGCTCTATATGCGAAACAGCCCCTTTACAAACCCATCGCTATCAGTTTCACTCACATCAATGCGAAGGTTTCCCTGCATTTTTAGGATATTTAATTCCATTTCTTTATTCTCCATATGGTTATGAGGGAAATGGTGCAGGGGAAACAATCACGAAAATTATCCTGTGATTTTCAGCGAACTGATCAAATCATTATCCAGTGTTAAATGGAACTTTAAAGTAGCCGGGCTACCCGGAAAATTCCCTGCTACTTCTGCAGTAAGTAAATCTCCGCTCTCGGTTTGTTCGTAGTCCAATGGCTTCATAACGGTATGATATTCGTGGTTCGAGTGCTGGTTCCAAGCCCGGATTTCCACTTTGCCGTGATGGGTTTTGCCCTCATCGTGAACAATAGCGGTGTCTGCAAAACATTCTGCATAAGCCAGGGTGTCATGAGCATTTTGCGCTTTTATTAAACTGGTGATTACTCGAGGTAAATTCATGATACAATATATTAGGTGATTAAATAGTCGGAATGGTTCCGCCATCGATAATAAACTCTGTTCCGGTGAGATAGGCAGCCCTTGGTGAGACCAGGAAGCCAACCAGTTCTGCAACTTCTTGCGGTTGTGCAGGCCTTCCAATCGGTATGCCGCCCAAAGCGTTCATCACGCTTTTTTCTGCCTCCTCTATGGTGATGTTGGCGCTTTTAGAAATCCGTTCGGTCAACCGTACAGATGCTTCGGTCATTATCCAGCCTGGTGATACGGTAAGTACGCGTACACCTTGGGAAGCCACTTCTTTCGATAGCCCCTTACTGTAGTTGATCAGGCCAGCTTTTGCTGCGGCATAAGGCAACGTGGCTTCGTGCAGTGGTAGTTTGCCCTGAATGGAGGCGATATGGATGATTACCCCGCTTTTTCTATCAAGCATTTGCGGTAGGAAACCCCTGTCCAGGCTAACCGGAACCAGCAGGTTCGTGTGGATGGAAGATTCCCAGTCTGACGCACTGAGCGCAGCAAAGCCGCCACCAGGCGTTTCAGAGCCCCCAAAGTTGTTGATCAGAATATCCAGCTTTCCAAATTTTTCCATCACTTGGCTAACCAATATTTCAATGCCTGCTGGGGTACTCAGATCGGAGGCGATAAAGTAAAGGTTAAACTCATTTTGCTCAGGTTGATTCCTTGCCGTAATCACCACCTTTGCTCCAGCTGCATGCAGCCGTTCGGCAATGGCTTTTCCTGCCCCCCTGGTGCCGCCTGTCACCAGCGCTACCTTGCCGGTCAGCTCGTTACCATAATTAAATTGTTTTTCCATTTTGTATTTGTTTTGTACAAATCTCGGTAGTACATCAGGCACCAACAAGTACGGGCTTACGATTCAAATAGGGAGAAATTTATCCCTATTGTGCATTGGCAACCATCGCACTATATTTGTGTTGATGTATACAAGAAAGATCATACCATACCTGAATTGCGGGCTCGACCTGGTAGGTGAGGTGCTTTACGGGAAGTGGAAGCTCCGCATTTTATGGTTTATCCATGAAGGACACAAACGCCCGAGTGAACTACAGCGTAAGATACCTGATGTATCAAGGCGGGTTTTGAATATCCAGTTGAAGGAGCTGGAAGAGCATGAACTGGTTACCAGAAAGATCTATCCGGTTATGCCGCCTAAAGTGGAATATGATCTAACTGATTTTGGAAAGACCTTGATACCTGTAATCCATACCATCGGACTTTGGGGAGACGAGCACGAGGACCGGCTTAAAGAAGTTATATCCAGACAATTCCAGGGGAATTCGATGCCTCCAACATCATTGAAAGGAGATTAATTTTTAGGATAAACCCATGTTGATTTTTAAAATTAAAACCATCAACAAACTTCTTTTTGAACATCCTTATGATTAATATACCACCAGTTTGTTAGAGATTGTTATTTTTGCAACCATACAATTTTAACAATGAAAAACACACAGTACTGGTTAGTGAAAAGCGAGCCATTTAAATACAGCTGGGAGAAGTTTAACGAAGATGGTCGTACCTTTTGGGATGGCGTTCGGAATTATCAGGCAAGGAATAACCTGAGGGATATGAAAGTAGGTGATTTAGTGCTTTTCTACCACAGTAACGAAGGGAAAAATGTAGTTGGGGTAGCTAAAGTAGTTAAAGAATCCTATCAAGATCCAACAACGGATGATACCAATTGGGTTGTAGTAGATTTATCTCCGGTTCATTCGCTTAAAAATCCGGTTTCATTAGAGCAAATTAAAGCCGAAGAAACCTTGAAAGACATTTCACTGGTTCGCCAGGGGCGTTTATCGGTAATGCCCTTAAAGGCAGAAGAATTTGATAAAATTTTAGAAATGGGCAGTTAATCTACTGCCTTTTTTTATGCCTTATCCAGAGGAATATTTTTTTAACGATCTTGCACAGTAAGTCAGTCCCTCGAACAGCATCTTAATATGAAAGCAACCTATTTTATACTCATCTTCTTCCTGATTATAGGTGTAGCCAAGGCCCAGCATGTAAAACCATATCTAACTGTTGTTAAAACACAATCTGATAAGCAAAAAGGGATTTTATACAAGGTAGATTCTACGCATATTATTTTAAATGATGAGGGTACTTTTAATAAGATTGCCATTGCAGAAATAAAGCGTATCCAGATTCGTATTCCGAAAAGAGGTTACAAGGCTGTTGATTTAGTGAAAATTGGATCAGATCCCCAGGAGTATAAAATGAATCCGAATGGGAAAATGGTCGATAAAAATGGACAGGAAATACCTACGTTTGAAGACGAATTGGCTACCACATTTTTTTCTGTTATTGGTACTGGGATTGCCAATGCACTTTTATGGCCTATTCATAAAATTAATCCCAACCAGGCAAATTTTAATCTGCCCAAAGATAAATCTAAGCTCAGCGAACTCGCTTATTATTCTATATATTACCAAACTCATCCCGATGTTTTAAACGAGCTTAAAAAGATGAAGGCGATATCAACTTCTTTTAAACCCTGATTTCTTCCCTTTTGCGCTTGCTCAATGTGATACCAAGTGTCATAACGATGCTCGAACCCAGTACCACTAAAAACAGAAACGATGTACCCACTTGCGGCAGCTTTAGCGAATCGGGTAAATTGAGATACAATAGTATGCTGATTAATCCCCTTGGAGCAATATAAAGGAAAGGAGTGGCACTATCTTTCTTAAAGATTTTTAAACAGATTAACCTGATTACATAGATTGAGGCTAAAATGAAGAATCCGTTGGCCAGAACAGGTTGGTCGTTGAGCTCGGAAAGGTTCATGGTAAATCCGAAAATTACAAAGAAGAAAGTTCTTAAAATGAAAGCACTTTCTGCTGATAGCTGATAAAGTTGCGAGAGGTCTGCCGTTAAGTTTTTATATAAAAATAAACCTCTAAACCAGGCGTTTTGGATGGTATCAGCATTATTCAGAAATAAACCAGTGCTTAATATTAACACCAGTGAAGAAAGATGATAAGACTGTCCGATAGCGTAAACCAGGATCAGGATAGCAATGATCAGGAAGAACTTAATGTGATGCACCAATCGCCCCATAATGTATAACAATACAATACAGGCAACAGCAGAAAGCAGAACAATCAGAAAAGTGCTAAACCCAAGGCTCACAAAAGAATAAGCGGAAACCGAAGCATTGCTGACTACAAAATTGAAAACGATTACGCCAAGAATGTCAGAAAAAGACGATTCATAAATCACAAACTCTTTATCTTTTCCATTTAAAGCGGCGGCAGATGGGATGGCAATGGCCGAACTGATTACGCTAAAAGGTACAGCATTGGCCATGCAAGTATAAAAATCTTCCTGTGTAATCTGATAGATAATAAACGTAATCACTGCGATGCTCAGCAGCAGAATAGATAACGCCGATAAGAAAGCACTTTTAATAATTTTGTTTTTATTCTTATCGTATTTAAGTTCCAGAGAACCTTCAAAAACGATTAAAATTAACCCCACGGTACCCAAAGTAGGTAGTATGGTTAAGAAGTTATAGGTGTGTATCTTAAGGTAATCGACTAAAAAACGCAAACCAATACCCAACATCAACAGCAATAAAACCGATGGTATTTTGGTTTTACTCGCCACTAAGTCAAACAGATAAGAAAAAATTACTAATCCACTTAAAATAATGAGAATGGTGTAGGTTGTCATGCTTTTTATTTTAGTCTGATGGCTAAAATAGCAGAAACAAAATAAGCTTGCAGTACTTTTCTGTAAAAATTATGATTTAGAAAATAAGGCCTTGAGTTCAAGGGCTTCATCAGGATGCATTTTTCCGCCCAAAACCAATCTTAATTGTCGTCTTCTTAATGCACCTTCAAACAGTTCAACTTCCTCTGGCGTTTCAGGGATGAGCTCAGGAACAGGAATGGTTCTGGCACTCTGATCTACTGCAACAAAAGTGTAATAAGCCTCATTACTTTTCTGGCGGGAGCCACTTGGAATATTTTCCGACCATACATCTAAACGGACTTCTACAGAGGTGTTAAAAGCCCTGGTAACCTTTGCTTCAATGGTAATTACATCGCCCAGTTTAATGGGTTGTTTGAAAGAAACATTATCTACTGAAGCTGTTACAACGATGCGGTTACAATGTTTTTGGGCAGAAATTGCGGCAGCAATATCCATCCAGTGAAGCAAACGTCCACCCATCAGATTATTCAAAGTATTGGTGTCATTGGGAAGCACCAACTCATTCATAATTGTAAAACTCTCTTTCGCAAATTTCTTTTTCAAACTCATAACTAGGCGCAAAAGTAAGCAAATTTGGGCTATAAATGCACTATCCTCAACACTCCATGATTTATTTTTAGCCCGGGGCCTGAACAATTCTTTAAAAAGGATGTTATGTTAGCATAAAAAATAAATGAATGCAAAACCAAACCATTATCCAATATTTCCATTGGTATTATAACGAGGAACAAAATTTGTGGAATAAGGTAGCTGCTGATGCAGCTCATTTAAAGGAAATTGGCGTAACAGCTGTTTGGCTCCCGCCCGCATACAAAGCCAGCACAGGAGGATATTCTGTGGGCTATGATGTATACGATTTGTTTGACCTTGGAGAATTTGATCAAAAGGGTAGCGTAAACACCCGGTATGGTAGCAAGGCAGAATATATAACAGCAATCGATGCACTCCATGAGCAAGGAATATCGGTTTTAGCCGATGTGGTCTTCAACCACAAAGCTGGTGGAGATGAGCTGGAGCGAATTCCGGTGAGGACTGTAAATGAGGAAAATCGAAATGAATTTACCAGCGATGTATTTGAAATAGACGCATGGACCCGGTTTACTTTTCCGGGCAGAGATGGAGCTTACTCCGGGTTTATTTGGGATCAACAGTGCTTTAGTGGTGTAGATTGGGCCGAAGACCTGAAAGAAACAGCTATATATTCAATTCAGAATTCTGCAGGTGAAGGCTTCGAGGATGTACCTTCTACCGAGTTTGGAAATTATGATTACCTGATGTTCAACGACATCGATTTTCGTAATCAGGCCGTTGTAGATGAACTTAAGTACTGGGGC
Organism: Pedobacter sp.; assembly: GCF_965279535.1. Taxonomy (NCBI): domain Bacteria; kingdom Pseudomonadati; phylum Bacteroidota; class Sphingobacteriia; order Sphingobacteriales; family Sphingobacteriaceae; genus Pedobacter; species Pedobacter sp. The sequence continues at coordinate 1,610,885 of NZ_OZ257244.1, read as the reverse complement.
GAATGGGTGGTAGAGCAGACCAAAGTAGACGGATTTAGATTGGATGCCGTAAAACACATCAATCCACATTTTATTGTCGAATGGATAGATCATTTAAACCAGAAGTTCAACCGAAATTTTTTTATTGTGGCTGAGAATTGGGACGTGGTAAATACCGCCGAACAGGAAGAATATATTCAGATAACAGCTGGGAAAACTCAAATTTTTGATTCACTCCTTCACCATAATTTTTTCCTGGCCAGTAAAGAAGAAAACAATTTTGATATGCGGACAATCTTCGACAATACCCTGTTGCAGATAAACCCCGAACTTGCTGTCACCTTTGTAGATAACCACGATTCTCAGCCCTTACAAGCACTGGAATCTTATGTTGAGTTTTGGTTCAGGCCTATGGCATATGCCATTATATTGTTGCGGATGCAGGGCATTCCCTGTTTATTTTTTCCTGATCTCTACGGTGGTATTTACGATGATCAGAAAGAAGGAGAGGACTTTCATATTCAGCTGGCCATTTTACCCGAATTGGAAACCATGAGCAAAATCAGGACCCATCTGGCTTATGGAGAACAGCGCGATTATTTCGACCATGGAAACTGTGTAGGCTGGACAAGGGCAGGGGATGAGGAACATCCTGATAGCGGGCTGGCTGTATTGCTAAGCACAGGAGAAGAAGGTTGGAAAACAATGGAGATCGGTAAGCATTTTGCCGGTAAAACCTTTATCGATGCGCTGGGAAAACATGAAGAAGGAATTGTAATAGATGAGGAGGGTTTTGCCGAATTTCACTGCCACGCCAAAAGCGTTTCGGTTTGGGTTCAAACCACCTAATATTGCGAAGTTTCGAAAGCGCCGGCAATGGTTATATACAAACGAAGTTAACCGGAAATGGTCCCGGTAAACTTCGTTTGTATAATTTTTTGTACTACAAAAAGCTATCGGCTTCGCGATAAGCGGAAATCAAGGCCAATTCACCTTCTTTACCGGGTTTTGAATTGCCGTGTTCCATGCCCATCACCCCTTTGTAACCTTTTTTGTGCAAGTGTTTAAAAAGGTTTTTATAGTTAATTTCGCCTGTTCCAGGTTCTTTCCTGCCCGGGTTATCACCAATTTGAACATAAGCGATCTCATCCCAGCAACGATCGATGGTTTTGATCAAATCGCCCTCTGTGCGTTGCATGTGGTAAATGTCATACAGAATTTTACAGGAAGGACTTTGTACCGCCTTGCATACCGCATAGGTTTCATTTGTTTTTTGCAAAAACAATTCTGGGGTATCGCTAAGGGTTTCCAATACCATAATCAGCCCATGGGGTTCAAATATCTCTGCGCCCGCTCGCATGGCGTCGATTACATTGGCAAACTGGTTACCATAAGGTAAGTTTCGCTCGTAAAAACCAGGTACAACGGTGAGCCACCTGGCATTACAGCGTTTGGCGGCCTCAACAGATTTTTTGCAGGTTTCTACAAATTTATCTTTGAACTCTTTTTTCCCAGTGGTTAAAGAAGTTTTCCAGTTATCCCCACCATCTACTACAAAAACCCCCATACGCATGCCCAGTTTGGCCAAAAGTTTACCAATTTTCTCCTGCTCCTCAACCGGGCGGTTTAGGTAACCATTGTCTTCAATAGAACGAAACCCTTTATCATACATAAATTGGATCTGGTCCAGGAAACTTTTGCCTGCATGACTTTCAAACATGCCCTGGTGTGGGGCATAGTCCATATTAAAAGTTCTATCTGCAGCAAGAGGAGTAGCTTTATCTGCTGCAAAAGCACTTGTAATGCCTGTTCCGGCAGTTATTGCGCCAGCAGTAAGCAGGCTATTTTTAATAAATTCACTTCTTTTCATTACAGCGTATTGGTGGGTTTAGTACTGTCGGTTAATAATTTTTTAAATCCCAAAGTAAGGGTGTCGGCCACGGAGCCATCTTTTTGGTGATATACAAAGTAGGCTTCTAAATCTTTTCTTTTGGCTACAAAGGCCAAAGCCTCTTTTAAAGGCATGGCCATTAAAGCATTGTCATAACCATCGGCGGTTATGGCATCTTTAGCGTAAACGGTTACACTGATCATTTCATTGTCTAAAGGATAGCCTGTTTTAGGATTAATGAGGTGGGTGATTTTTTTACTTCCGTTCTGATGAAATTTCCGGTAGTTACCAGAAGTGGTAATGGAGCCATGTTCCAACCCGGCAATATGCCGGATACCGGGAATGCCATTTTCATCTGGCCCCTCAATGCCGATTTTCATGAGGCTGCCATTGGGTTTTCGACCCGAAATCCGGATCTCTCCACCAAGCTCGGCAAGGTAACATTTGGCGCCCATTTGTTCCAGATATTGAGCAATTAAGTCTACGCTGTACCCTTGTGCTATACCATTAAGATCAATCTGAATGCAAGCTTGTTCCTTAGCCAGAAAGTTTTGTTTTAATCGCAGGCGTTGCATGCCCACGCACCCTAAGATCTGCCGAATGGCAGCACTATCTGGCGTTCCTTTTTGTTGTTTTGGTCCAAAGCCCCAGGCCTGAACCAGTGGAGCAACGGTGATGTCAAAGATCCCTCTGGTATCGCGGTTGATCTCAAAACTTCTTTTGAGCACCGCCAGCATGAGGGGGTCTACCTCAATGCCGCTGTCTGACTTGTTAAATTTACTAATCAACGATTCTTTTTTATAAAGAGACATCGATTCATCAATTACACGGAGCAGGCTATCAATCCCTTTCTGCGTTACGATGCTATCTGTAGCATAATAAGTAATGGCATAATCCGTACCCTGTGCATACCCTGAAATTTTATAAGGCTTCAGTTCCCCTTTCAGAAAAAAAGCCGTTAGAAAGGGTATACACAGAATCAGGTAACGGATATACATCTTAAATTTAGATTACTTTCGTTTTTCCTGGCATTGCATAAGGATATATGCCATTTGCATCAGGCAGTACCTTAGGCGTAGCATCCCAGGCCAAACGATCAGGCATTAATATCTCATCAGATGCCAAAGCCTCATCCCACTTAATTACCTTGCCCGAGTAAGTGGCTAAACGGCCAATAATACTGGTTAATGTACTGGTTGCAGCGTAATCGGCATTGGCGAATTTATATTGACCATTTGAAATGGCTTCAAATAACTCATCATGTTCTGTTTGGTAAGGGTTTGCATTCCCTTTAGTGTTGTGTTTATAGATTTCATTTCCTTTGGCATCCCACAAAACAGCCTGGTTTCCGCCAGATAAATATACTTTACCTTTAGTGCCCTGGAAAGTCTCATCCACCCGGTTGCTGATCCCTTCAAAGTGGCGGCATTGGCTGTAAACTACAGATCCATCTTTATAGGTGAGCTCTACGGCATGGTTATCATAAATTTCCCCATAATCTTTTCCGGTTCTCCATGCGCGGCTACCCGTTCCCTGAATGGAAACCGGATGATCGCCTTTAACCCAATTGGCAATATCTATGTTGTGAACATGTTGCTCTACTATATGATCGCCACAAAGCCAGTTAAAGTAATACCAGTTTCTCATTTGGTATTCCATTTCGGTTTGGCCAGCAACACGTGGGCGCACCCAAACACCACCACTGTTCCAGAATACCTGGCCAGAAACGATGTCGCCAATAGCGCCATCCTGTATACGTTTAATAGCTTCGCGATAATTGGTTTGATATCTTCTTTGAAGACCTACTACCACATTCAGTTTTTTCTTTTTAGCTTCTTCGGCTGCAGCCATTACTTTTCTGATCCCTGCCGCATCAACTGCTACAGGTTTCTCCATAAACACATGTTTACCTTGCTTAATGGCTTCTTCAAAGTGCATCGGCCTGAATCCTGGAGGCGTAGCCAATAATACCACATCTGCCAGGGCAATGGCTTTAAGGTAACCTTCAAAACCTACAAACTGTCGGTCTTTGGGTACATCTACTTTATCAGTGAATTTTTCTTTTAAATTGGTATAGCTGCTTTGCAAACGATCTTCGAAAGCATCTGCCATAGCAACTAGTTTGAGGTTAAATTTAGTGCTTAAAGCCTGTACAGCAGCACCTGTTCCGCGGTCGCCACAGCCAACCAAAGCAATTTTAATGGTATCGCTTCCCGATGCATAAGCACCTGCCAATGGAATGCTGCTCAATAATGCTCCACCAGCCAGTAGGGCAGAAGTTTTTAGAAAATCTCTTCTTTGTTGGGTAATAGGTTCTTTTTTCATTTGTGGATTAGTTTGATTAGGGTAGATTTATATGTCTTTTATAGGTTTTTTATCGTAATAAGCATCAATTTCTGCCTTTGATGGCGTTTTGGCCGGTCTTACCAAACGCATACCTACAAATGGAGCTTCCGGAAACCACCAGTTGCTTTTTGGAATTTGCGGGTCAAGCTGCTTCCAGGCCGGATCAGATGCCAAACGGGCTGTAGAAGATAAATTCTCCGGGCTTTCATCATAAGAGCCGCCACGAACAACATTAGGGTACAACTTGCTCGGTACAGCAACCGGATTTACAGCAGCTTTACCGCTGCTCTTTGCATAAAAATCGGCAAGGTACTCATCGTAAGTCCACTCACTTACATTGCCATGCATATCATATATTCCCCATGCATTTGGTTTTTTTAGGCCAACCTGATGGGTTTTGTTTTCGCTATTTTCACCATACCAGGCGTATTGCTTTAAATCTGCAGCGTTGTCTCCAAAAGAATATTTGGTGTTCGTTCCTGCCTTACAGGCGTATTCCCACTCGGCTTCTGTTGGTAAACGGTAGAAGACACCTGTACGTGTGTATAGCCATTTACAAAACTGAATAGCATTATATTGAGTCATGGCCAGGGCTGGTTGGTTTTCCTTGCCCATACCAAAGGTCATGTCAAGATAGGGTTTGGTTGGTCGGGTAACCGCATCCACTTCTGCAGGAATTTTACCTTCACTGGCTTTTAATTCGTAATCGCGATACAGGAAAGGCTCGAAAATGTTCCAGGTAACCTCATGTTTTCCAATCCAAAAAGCATCTAACTGTACTTCATGGATAGGTTTTTCATCTGCTTTTCCATTATTACTGCCCATTTTAAAGCTTCCGGCCGGAACAGCCTGCATATCAAAACTTAGTTTGGTGCCGTCAATTTTTTGAGTATAAGGTTTTAAACTGGTCTGTGCATTTAACTGCACGCAAGAAAAGGATATTGCCGTTAAGGCAAGAAGTTGTTTAAACATATTTTTTGGTTAGCATGCTTATTTCGGGGATAAGCATTTTTATTATTTCAAATCTGAAATACTAAAGTAATTAACCCTGCTTAAAAAGAAGAAAAATTTTGTAACAATAAAGGTAGAATTGACAATTAATTGTACGCAATCGATTGTCTATCTTTCTGAAATCTTATTAGTTAGGTTAGTGTAGCCCACTAAAGTTTCCCATCTTGCTCCGGGTCTTTTATAGTATACAAAAATCTGGTAGCTGTTTTCTGTTTGAAAGAAGGAACCCTCAAATGGCCTGGACTCAACTGTATTTGTAGTCTTATCCAGCCAGGCATATTCATAATCATAAAGTCCTTGCTTCAGCATAATATTGCCGTAAAATTGTTTCTTACTGGCATCATAAAGCAATTTGTTTTCAGCACCTAAAGTATAGTTGTTGAAACGGCCAATTACATAGGCTTCACCATTGGCACCTGGTGCGGCTGCATTCAGGGTAAATAAAACACCCATATACTCCGATTCGGTTTTGTCATCCCTGCCATCTGTATTGCGGATAAAGAAATTTCCATTCTCATCATATTGATTGGCAAATGCACTGGTATTTCTGCTAATGTCTTGAAACAGCAGCACGTTTACCGATTCATTATCACGATAAATATCACGTACATTATCGCCTTTAAAACGTAAACTGCGTGTATCAAACTTTCTAAATTCATTTCCAGCCCAGAAATCGTTGGTGTTAAGGTCGTTATAAATTAATTGATTGGGCTTAACAAAAGAAGGACGCTGGTTAACCTGTGCAGTGTTATAATCAAAGTTCTGCATCACTATGGCCTTTAAATCCTGGTAGGGGTTAGGAATCGGAATAGCATGATTGAGTGTGAAGTTAACTTTCTGCTTGTAATTCCTAAATTCTACCTGCATGGAATTGCCGATTTCGGCAGCCACCGCAACCTGACTATCAACAATGTAAAAACGCTGAGAAATCACTGGTTTTTTAATGTCGCCATCCTCATAAACCTTTAGCAAGTAGTTGCCGCCAATTTTGGGTTGCACCTGTTGGTTAGGAAGTGTCAGTTCGTAATGGGTATATTTTCTGGTGGTGTTAGAAGAGTATCTGTAATTGATAATCCGGTCATCATTGAAACTTTCCAGGTAATCTATACTCGAAATTTTAGATGGTTTCCAATCCGAAGTACAGTGTTCAACCGTATACCAATAGTTTTTAGTGCCAGCCAGTAAATCGTCAAAAGAAAAAATTAATGTTTCTGATGAGTTTAGCATAATCACAGGTAAACTCTGTTCCTTCTTGCTGTTATAGCATTGTGCCGTTTTAATGTTGGGCAGGTAGATTCTGTTTTCGTAGCTGAAAGTATTATTGCTCTGGGCAAAAGATAGGGTAGAGATGAAAAATAAAACCAGGAATATTATTTTTTGCATTTTTAAAAGTAAAGTTTTCAGCTGAAGGCACAAAACTTTGGCTAATTTGTACCTTAAAATAAAAGCCGTTGATTTTTCATCAACGGCTTCTAAAACCATTTATTATCTGGGCTTTGTTTAACCCTCTAATTCCATAATATCAGCGGCTAAGCTTTCCCATTTGCCCTGGTTAGTATCCAGATCTTGTTTCGCAGCCAAATAACGCTCATTGGCTTCCGCCAGTTTATCTGCTTTGCTGTAAACTTGTTCATCAGCCAGTTCAGTCTCAATGTCCTTCACCTTTTGCTCCAGTTCAGTAATGTTCTGTTCTACTTTCTTCAACTCATCATTCAGTTTCTTCAATTGATTTGCCGTATTGGGAGTTGAAGCAGGTTTTGCAGCGGGCTTTTCCTTTTCAGGCATTTTTACCGGAATAGGTTTCGAAATCGGTACCACACGTTTACTGTTCCACTCTTCGTATTCTGCATAAGTGCCCGGATATTGCTTAATCTTTTCTTCTTCTATAAACCAGATTTTGTTGGCTACATTATCTAAAAAGTACCTGTCGTGAGATACTGCAATAAAAGTACCCTCAAACTGCTGTAAAGCTTGTATTAAGATGTTAACCGATTGTATATCAAGGTGGTTGGTAGGCTCATCCAGAATCAGGAAATTCGAATCTGTAGTTAATGATTTCGCCAGCGCTACACGAGATTTTTCTCCTCCCGAAAGGACTTTGATTTTCTTGAAAACATCATCACCCGTAAACAGGAAACAACCTAAAATGCTCCGCAGTTCTGTATCGGTATGTTTGGGGGCAAAAGCTTGCAGCTCTTCTAAAATGGCATTATCCAAATGAAGCGATTCAAGCTGGTGCTGTGCAAAGAAAGTTGTGGTTACATTGTGTCCGGTTTCGCAGGTTCCGTCGGCTTTTTCTGTTCCGGCAATAATCCGCAACAGGGTAGATTTACCCTTACCATTGGCACCAATTAAGGCAATTTTATCCCCTTTTTCAATCACCGCTTCTGCATCATCCAGAATGTGAACATTCGGGTAACGCTTGGTAACATGCTCAATGCGAACCACGTGGCGACCAGATGGCTTGGTGAATTTAAAGCTGAAGTTAACTGTTGGGTTATCATCATCTACATCATCTACACGCTCCAGCTTATCTAAGGCTTTCATCCTCGATTGAGCCATTTTTGCCTTACTGGCTTTAGCTTTAAAACGTTCAATTAAACGCTCTTCCTGCTTAATTTTAGCTTGCTGGTTTTTAAATTCTCCTTTTTGGATTTCAGCTCTTAAAGATTTTTCTTCAACATAGAAGCTATAATTACCTGCATAAACAGTCAGTTTTCCTTTACGCGATTCTACCGTACGGTTTACAATCTTATCCAGGAAATACCTGTCGTGAGAAACAATTACAATAGCCCCTTCAAAACCTGCCAGATAGTTTTCTAACCACTTAATAGAGGGTAAATCCATGTGGTTGGTAGGCTCATCAAGCAACAGGATATCGGGATCCTGCAAAAGAATTTTTGCCAGCATAACACGCATCCGCCATCCCCCGGAAAAGGTGTTTAGCGGCCGTTGCTGATCGGCTGTGCTGAAACCCAAACCTGCTAAAATTTCATTTGCCCTGTATTCGATGTTGTAGCCATCCAGTGCCTCAAATTCCTGCTGTTTATCGCTCAGCTTATATAAAACCTCCTCACTATAATCGGTCTCAATTTTTTTGAGTAATTCTTCAATCTCATCATGTAACTTATTTTGGCGGTCAAATGCCTCCATGGCCACATGTAAAATGCTGTGATGCGATTCATAAGAAAGTAAATCCTGGTTCAAATACCCAATTCGCAGGTCTTTCGACATGGATATGGTACCCGAACTCGGTGCATATTCGCCCACAATAAGTTTTAAAAGAGTAGACTTCCCTGTCCCGTTGGCACCAATTAATCCGGCTCTGTCGCCCGGTTTGATGTGCCAGTTCGCCTCATCGTATAAGGCCCTGGAGCCTATTAAAAATGTTAAATTATTTATTGAAATCATTTCGGCTGCAAAAGTACGAATTTTAAAGGGCATTTTATTTCTTAAATCAAACAGGAGCAAGTTGGCTAAGGGGTCAGGTGCCGATTTGAAAAGCCCATTCACAGCATTTTTAGAAGTTTGTTCCTGCTATCCGCTATAGCTCCGATGAAAAAATCGGAGGCTGCCGCTGCTATCAGGTTTAAGTACAAAGCAGACTGCATAAAACGCGGGTTGCAATACGCCTCCAGGTTTAAATGGAGTTTTATCTTGCCTAAAATCAAATTAATACGATACTTTTGAACTAAACAGGCCTTTTCATGAAAAACGAAAACATCAAAATCCTCAGCAAAGAAATTTTGTCAGATAACTGGTACACCCTCAATAAAATCACATTTGAGTACCTTAAAAAAGATGGAACCAGGGAAATTCAAAACAGGGAGGCTTACGATAGGGGTAATGGTGCTACGATTTTGCTCTATAACCCGGCAAACGGGACAGTTATTTTAACGCAACAATTTCGCTTGCCTACTTACATTAACGGAAATGAAAGTGGTATGCTCATCGAAACCTGTGCAGGCTTATTAGATAAAGACAATCCTGAAACAGCCATTAAGCGTGAAACAGAGGAAGAAACAGGTTATCAGATTAAAGAAGTTAAAAAGGTTTTTGAAGCCTACATGTCGCCCGGATCGGTAACAGAAATACTTTACTTTTTTGTAGCCGAATATTCAAAAGAAATGAAAGTTAACGAGGGGGGTGGTCATCACGATGAGCAGGAAAATATCGAAGTTTTAGAAATGCCTTTCATCAAAGCACTTGATATGGTTGCAACAGGAGAAATCAAAGACGGCAAAACCATCATGCTCTTGCAGTACGCACAACTGAATCAGCTCCTGGGTAACTAAGATTGTAAATTGTGCTAAACCCGCTTGTCATTCGGTTCCTATCCCTACGCTATTCAGGTATCACTCAGGGTAAATTCAAGGTAATTACAGGTTAACTCCACCTTCTGGTACTAAAACGTGGACCTGAGGTGGACTTACTGTGGACTTGCCCAGCCATTTGCAGATAAAGCAGCACAAGAAATTTCTTGCTTATTCATGACTAAGTTACTCAAAAAAATCCTCACAACAAAGCCCATTACTAACCATTGCCCACTGACTAATGACTATTAACTAATGACTAATGACTAAAGACTACTGACTAAAAACTACCCCCCTTCAGTTTCAACCAGCTTACCTTCTTTATTTCTTTTCAGTTTAACAATGGGTTTCTCCTGAGTTCCGGTTATGCTCAAAGGAATTCCGAAAATTCCAAAGGGAGGGAGCCCCAGGCGGCCGCTTAAATTTAAACGTCCGTCTAAACTCACTTGTCCTTCAAAACGTGGCCTGAAACCAGCTACCTTCATTTTGGTTTGCTCAATAGTAATGATGTTGTTCTTAATGGTCGATTTGATCTGTACATCAGACAAATCCGGATTGGTTAAGCTATCCCGTTTGGTCGCTTTACTAACAGCATTCATCATTTTGAATCCCATTAAACTTATCTTTTTTAAACTCAGTATACCACCACCTTTTAACGATGGAAGAACCGGAAACATTTCGGCGTTCAGTTTGCCTGAAAGCTGGTAATCTAAACCAACCAGGCCTTTTACTTTCGAAGCCGAACTGGCCATCTCCCTGAATAACTTAATCTCTTTATAGGCTCTTGCAATGTCAAATTCTTTGGCCGTTAAGTGGAAATCAAAAAGCCCTGATTTAGTGCCTGTACTTTTGTAGTTGGCATCCATACCAACTTGTGCCCCCGCAATATTAAAGCCTGTTTGCTTTAAAGCTAAAGCCCCATTACCAATTAACAGGGTGCCCTTAGCATCGTTAATGCTTAATCCGTTGTAAATTACCGTTTTGGCATTAGCTGTAAAAGTGATATCCAGGTTCTCCGGGATCAGGATTACACCGCTGAATCCTGCTGCAGTACCTGTCGTTGTCGGATCTGCATAAACCATAAATTCATCAGCCAGAATTTGGTTGCTGATTAGTTTGAAGCTGCCTTTAAGCTTAGCCTTATCATTCAGTACGTAATTAATTACGTTGTTTAAATGGCCATTTAACTTAAAGTCAGATTGTCCGTAAGAAGCATTAAATTCATCAAACCTCATTTTGTCCTGATGGAAAGAGAAAATGCCGTTTTTAATCAGAAAGTGCTTAGGGAATAAATCAGATTGTAAGTTTAGTTCCTTTATGGTCATTCGGCCACTATTTTGTAATTTGCCATATCTGCCATTCATGGCGTCACTTTGTAAGCCTTTTAAAACCAGGTCTGTAAAAATCAAACCCTTAACCTGGTAGCCCTTAATGGCAAAAAGCCGGTACATTTTACCAATATCTACAGTTCCCTTAGAAGTTACCTGATAGGCAATATTTTCAAAGTTCCGGATGCTCGCTTTTAATATAAATGGCTGATCGGCCATCTTGAAAGAGATCGGTTTTATATTGAGCCCGGTGTTTTTTAGCGTCCCATCCTTATTTACTAAATCAGCATCAATTTGAATATGATCTAAAGCTTGCTCAAAGGCCGGAGTTTTAATCCTGCCATTTTTAAGGTTAATGCTTGCAGTGGTTACCGGGAAAAGCTTTTTGGCTTTATTAAAGGGGCCTTTACTTTGCAGGTCGATATTTAATAAACCACTTAGTTCATAGCCTTTAATGGGATAAATGGTTTTCAGATCGGCAAAATTAATCAGCGACTTTAACTGGATATCCATGGGCATATTTTCTGCTGTTTGCAGTTTGGCATAACCTTTAATAAAATTATTCAGGGCCTGGATATCTATGTTTTCAACAGAAAATTTCGAGTGTCTATATTCACCATCGGTGTTCGAACCATTCACCTGGAAGTTAATTCTATCAATGGCTGCTGGCATAGCCAGATACTTGAAATAACCATGGTTTAGAGAAGCTTTTAAAGAAAATTTTGGTACGGTTGTAAGGGTATCAACTTGTCTGATACCTGAGCGTACTACTTTTTTACCATATTTTCCGGCTGCTTTTAAATCGAGGTTTAAGCGACCTTTTAAAACCAGGCTATCCAGGTTAACCACTTTTGCCCATTTTTCCAGGTCGATATCAGAACGGGTGTCTGTGTAAATCTCAGGCGTTTTAAAACCTTTAACTTTGGTAATGGAGGCAACATAGTCTTTCCCAATGTTAAAAAATAAGCTATCCATATTAATGGTCAGGCTATCTGTATTTAACCCCGGGAGTTTCGTTTTCAAGTTTAAAAACAAATTGCTAATGGGCTCCGGTGCATTTGGATTGGAAATATAGCCCTCTCTAACTTTCATGTTAAAGGCAAGCGTGGGCATTTGATGGGTTGCAGCAATATATTTTCCAATCAGTGAAGCATCAACCTCGGCATAACCTTTAATGTTGGTGCGTGCCAGTCTATCGGCTATTTCGGGAGGCAATGCAGTGAAAATGTTATGCAAATCGGTTTCTTTTGCATTTGTTCTGAAATCAATATCATAGCCATCCTTTAAGAAGGAGAAATGGCCCACAAAACGAATAGGGAGCGAATTGATCACCAGGTTATTTTCATCAAAAATTAAATTTAAAGAGTTGGTGTTAACCTTTGTAATCAGCTTTGCATTTATTTTTTTCTTCAGGAGGTAAGGAGTATTGGCATAAAAAACATCCATTTCTTTTATAGAAAGCGTACTTTTCAAATCAAAAATGGCATGGCTTAAATCTCCCTTCCCGGCATAATTAAAGCCTTTTGTTCTGATCAGCATCGGGATAGACTGATCATTATAAGTTAAAGTACTGTTATTTATAAAAATACCTTCGATTTTAATGGCAGTTTCACTCTCGCTTTTGGAAGGCTTTTCTGTCGGTTTGCTCTCATATACGTTATAGTTGGCATGCCCTTGCTTATCAGTAAGTATATTAATCCTAGCATCATCCAGATAAAATTCATCAATTTTTACCTGTTTCGAGAATAATGATAATAAATTGATGCCTAAAGCCAATCGTCTGGTATAAACAAGTGTATCCTGTTGGAAAGGTTTTGACCCTTTGAGTAAGAATTTGTTGAGGTTTAAAGTTAAAGAAGGAAAGTGACTGAAGAAGGAAATGTTGGTGCTTTCAAATTTTACTTCGCCTTTGATATTGCTATTGATAATCCGAGTAACCTCTTTATTTATCGTTTGGGGAATTAAGTAAGGAATAATAAACAACAATGCTATTATAGAAATTAGGCCGATACCTAATATTTTGAAGAACTTTTTCAATGTATTTGTTTGGTGGGAAAAATTTTACAAAGATAGCTTTTAGAACAATTAGGAATAAAAATTTAACATTTTTTAGATTAAATATTTTTATGCACCTTTGTACTGTAATAAAAATAATTACAGAATGAACAACAGCCGTTTTCCAGTTTCCCTTCATATTTTAACATTGCTCGAGCAGATGAAGGGAGAATACGTGAGTTCAGATTTGATAGCGGGAAGCATCAATATTAATCCTGTTTTGGTACGGAAAGAGATTATAAACCTTCGCAAACATGGCTTTGTAGAAAGCAGGGAAGGCAAGGGTGGAGGGACAATACTGGCTAAAAATTCTGCAGAAATTCATTTGTCAGACGTTTATTTAGCAGTTAAGGATAAAAGTCTGTTGGGAGAAACGAAAAACGAACCCAATCCTAAATGCGCAGTAGGCAGGCAGATTAATACTCATCTTAAAGATTTATATCAGGAGGTAGAAGATACACTACTCAAGAGTTTGGGGAACCAGACATTGGCAGATTTTGCCGCAAAGTTTAAGTAAAAAAATTTGACCATAACTGTAATGAAATATATTACAATTTGTATGGTCAGCGGTATGGTTGTTACCGGTTAACCGTTTGCCGGTAACAATTATACAGTTCAACAATTAAACAGTTAAACATTAAATATAAAGTTATGAAAATAGCATTAATAGGTGCCACAGGATTTGTTGGCAAGGCCATTTTAAACGAATTGGTTAGTCGTGGAACTGAGGTGATTGCCATTGCGCGCGACCTCACAAAAATTGATAATAATGATGAGAAGGTTGTTAAGGTTGCAGTAAACGTGCTGGATACTGAAAAACTTGCCGCGAGCCTGAGCGGGGCAGACGCCGTTGTAAGTGCATTTAACGCAGGCTGGACAAACCCTAATTTGTATGAAAATACCATAACAGGCGCTAAAGCAATTCAAGCCGCGGTAACGGCCTCTGGTGTTAAAAGGTATATTTTTATTGGTGGTGCAGGAACTTTGCAAATTAACGGGCATCAAATTGTAGATGGGCCAAACTTTCCGGCTGAATACAAACCGGGTGCAACAGCAGTGAGAGACTATTTCAATATTTTGAAAGCAGAAAAAGAACTGGATTGGTTGTTTTTTAGCCCTGCGATTGAAATGCACCAGGGTATTACTACCGGCCGTACCGGCCAATATCGTTTAGGCAAAACTTCTCCGGTATTTAATGATGCGCACCGCTCTATTTTATCGGTTGAAGATTTAGCTGTTGTTATCGCAGATGAACTGGAAAATAATAATCATCACCAGGAGCAGTTCACAGCTGCATATTAAAAGCACTTGAATTTAGTGGAGCTGGAATGCCAGTTCCACTGATTCAAATAACCATCCCGTTATTCAGTATCTGTCCATGGTCAATTACCTGTAAGCCATTAGCTTTTCTCCCCCGTCCTATTTTCTACTTTCCATTTCCATCTTTTTACATATTTTATTTATCTTCGTTGCATGTATCGTCTCATTAAACCTATATTCTTCAAATTTGACCCCGAAAACGTGCATTACTTTGTAGTAAAGCGGTTAAAATGGTTTAATGATAAATTTCCATTGGGCAAAACAATTATACGTAGTAGCTTCGATGTGCACATCAAAGGTTTGGAGCGTGAGGTTTTTGGCATCAGGTTCAGAAATCCTGTTGGCCTGGCTGCCGGATTTGATAAAAATGGCGAATATGTAGAAGCGCTGAGCAATTTGGGCTTTGGTTTTATAGAGGTTGGTACGGTTACCCCAATGCCACAACCTGGAAACGATAAGCCCCGCATGTTCCGCTTGCCAAATGATGAAGCCTTGATTAATCGTATGGGTTTTAATAATAAGGGGGTGGATGTAATGGCTGAGCGGTTGAGAATGCTGAAAGATCGTCATCCGGATATCGTGGTAGGTGGAAACATTGGCAAAAATAAAGCAACACCCAATGAAGATGCAGTAAGCGATTACATTAAATGTTTCGATCGCCTTTTTGATGTAGTAGATTACTTCGTAGTGAATGTAAGTTCTCCTAATACTCCCGGATTGCGCGAGTTACAGGAAAAAGAGCCGTTAAAAAACATTTTAAATACCCTGCAGCAACGTAACCTTAAAAATAATATCGCCCGGCCAATCCTGCTAAAGATCGCGCCTGATTTGACGGATGCCCAATTGGATGATATCATTGAAATTGTTGCCGAAACAAAAATTGCAGGTATCATTGCTACCAATACCACCATCAGTCGTGAAAATTTGACTACCGATAAGGTTTTAACAGGAGAAATGGGTGGGCTAAGTGGAAAACCGGTTAAAGATCGTTCTACCGAGGTGATCCGGTATCTATCCCAAAAATCCAACCAGGCCTTCCCGATTATTGGGGTAGGCGGAATTCATTCTGCAAAAGATGCACAAGAAAAACTTGATGCCGGCGCCAGCCTGGTACAACTTTATACCGGATTTATTTATGAAGGACCGGGATTAATTAAGCAAATCTGTAAAGACCTGGTAGCGCAGTAGTACTTTTCTCTATTAAGGAATTTCTTTTAGTGATCGGTTGTTCTGATCTCCGGTATGAATATATTCATAGCTTAGACCTGTTTCAGCCTTATTTCCCATTCAAACCCCATACAAGCAACTTATAACCCACAACCCAATAAATGGGCATAAAAAAAGCATCCTTTGATCAGAAGGATGCTTTAATTCTTTTAGAAGAAAATCTAAAAATTATTTTGCCAATGCAGCTAAAACAGCGTTGTTTTTAGCTAATTGATCGTTTTTAGGTTGAGTAGAACGACTTCCTAATTCGATGTTAGTTGCTCTCTTCAAGAAATCAACTTCTTGTTTAGCAAAGTTTTTATTTCTTCTGTCTTTTCTTTTTAATCTGGTAACTGCCATGGTAATAACCTTTTATAATTTTATTTGTACAAATGGAGGTCGAGAGCGGATTCGAACCGCTGTAGAAGGTTTTGCAGACCTCTGCCTAGCCACTCGGCCACTCGACCCTGAAATCAGGCTGCAAAAATAGCAATTAATAATTAGCTAGCAAATAATAATGCATTTTTCTATGTTAATTTTTTGGCCGTTTAATTTCTGAGCAGAAGATTGCAGCACTTACAGCCACGTTTAACGACTCAGCCTCACCGAAGTTAGGAATTGTAACTGGTTGATTTACTTTTAAAATCACTTCCTCGGTAATCCCTTTTCCCTCATTCCCCAAAATAACCAGTCCCTCATTTCCCCAATTGGTTTTATAAATAGATTTTCCTTCCAGGAGGGCGCCAAAAACCGGAAGTTTGCTTTTTGCAATGAAATCTGTGAGTTTAACATAGGAAATATTTATTCTGGCAAGCGAACCCATAGTGGCTTGCACCGTTTTCGGATTGTAAGCCTCTACCGTATCTTCCGAGCAAACAATATGCTTAAAGCCAAACCAGTCTGCTGTTCTAATAATAGTACCCATATTACCGGGGTCCTGTACTCCATCTAGTACAAGCGTAAATTGATTGGCCAGCACTTCCGGATTGATAGATTTATTTTCAGGAATATAAACCAAAGCTAAAATACCTTGCGGTGCCTGTAAAGTACTAATCTTGGCCAGTTCAGCGTTGTTTACTTCAAATAAACTTATATTTGCGGGTAATTGAGGTAAACCATCACGTTGCTCGGTTGTATAAAAAATGGTATGAATTTGGTAACTTGACTGGATAAATTCTTTAATCGATTTTATGCCCTCAACCAAAAACAAGCCATTTTCCCTGCGATATTTTTTTTGATGTAACGATTTAACAAAACTAATCTGAGATTTTGAAAGCATACCAATACTTGATAAATATTAAACTGAAAAGCCCTGCAATATTACTATTAATTATTGTTTTAATACAGGCCTGTTCATCAACAAAGTACATAGCCGATTACCAAGCCATTGTTAAAAAAGTTACCATTGACAGCGTAGATGCCAAATTTGAAGAACAAGCCTACAATTATGTTCAGAAAGATTTGCGCCCTGCCTCAGCTTTCAGTATCAATGTACCTTTGTATAATCTTTTTAATACTAAAGATGGTCGTTATAAAACCAATAACATTAAACCTTTTGGTACTCCTCCAGCCATTTTAGACAGCGCTTTGGTGGAGATTTCCAGAACGCAAATTCAGAAATTCTTAAACAATAAGGGGTATTTTCAGGCTAAGGTAAGTGCAGATATTCAGGTAAAGGATAAAAAGGCTGAGGTTAAGTTTAAAGCCCAGCCAGGCCCTGCATATTTTATCGATAAACTAAGCGATTCTATTGCCAGTCCCAATATTAAAGCGGTTTATAATGCCAATAAACCTGCTGTAACCCATTTGCATAGCGGCATGCAATACGACTCAGATTCGCTTAATTACGAGCGGGAACAGATTTATAGATTAATGAAGGAAAATGGATATTTCTATTTTCTGAGACCATATATCAACTTTGATGTTTTCGGCGCTGATGCCAGCTCTAAGACCCATAAAGTGGATGTTAAATTGAACGTAACTAATCCTCCAACCGGGCCACATAAACAATATACCATTGGCTATACCCACATGGTTATTGCGCCAAATCCGGATGGCTTCCCTGATTCTGCACGTTATAAATTAAGCAAAGACACTGTAAATGGAATCATATTTACCGATTTTTCTAAAAGGTACCGGAGAAATCCAATTGTACGTTACGATTTCCTTAAACAAGGCGACCTTTTCGATATCAGGAATGAAAATTTAACCTACGATAGGTTATATGAGCTTAATATTTTCAAGAACGTTAAAATAGATTATTTTAATCGTGATAGTACTTCAAACAAAATCAATGCAGCAATTCAGTTAATTCCTCAAAAGGTTATGAGCAATCGTGTGGAAGGAGAGGTGCCTTTTAATGGAGGTACGGTAGGCTTTAACTTGAGTAATACCTATACCAATAATAACCTTTTTAGAGGCGCAGAGCGATTTGAACTGCAGGTGAAGGGTGGCTTACAGTCTAGAATTGGTGGCGGACAAACGCCGTTTAAAGACATTTATCAGCGCGACTTTTCCATTAGTGCCAGTATTACAGTACCCAGATTAATTATTCCTTTCTATAACCCCGTGTTGGGGGGTAACGGAATGCCGCACACTACTTTCTCCAGCAGTTATATTTATGCTTTGCAAAAAGATGTATCGGTAAGGAGAATTTTTATTAATTCAATAACTTATGACTGGTTTGAAACAAAATCAAAACTCCACTCTTTCACACCCTTAAATTTCGAATATCGCTTTGGTAACCTGGAGGAAGATAAAATTGATGCTTCTACCTTGTTAAATAACTTCTATTATTCGCAATTGTTAA
The DNA here is from genome assembly GCF_965279535.1 of Pedobacter sp. Lineage (NCBI taxonomy): Bacteria > Pseudomonadati > Bacteroidota > Sphingobacteriia > Sphingobacteriales > Sphingobacteriaceae > Pedobacter > Pedobacter sp. The sequence goes on along the minus strand of NZ_OZ257244.1, from coordinate 1,592,627 downwards.
ATCGTAAAGACTTTACCCTGGGAATGAAGTATAATTATACCCTTAATGCCAATAAACTCAATCAATTGAGGACTTTTGTTTATTTCAGAGGGGGAATTGATATTGCGGGTAACTTGTTGCAAACCATATCCAGACTATCAGGATCTAAGCACAATCCAAACAACTTTATCGATGGTGACAGCTCCAGACGTGACTATGGAACAATTTTAGGCCTACCTTATAATCAATACATCCGTCCGGAAGTAGATATCAGGTGGTATAAACATCTGGGTGGAGAAAGGCAATTTGTAGCGAGGCTAAATGCAGGGGTTGGCTATGCCTATGGTAATACCATTGATATGCCTTTTGAGAAACGTTTCTTTGCAGGAGGGTCTAGTGGTATAAGGGCCTGGCAGGCCAGAACAATTGGGCCAGGTAACTATAACAGGGCCACTCTATCTAGCGATCTGGTTCGGAAAGCCATATTTGGTTTAGATCAACTGGGCGATTTAAGGATAGAAACGAACTTTGAATACCGATATAAGTTGCTGGACAAATTCTTTGGGGCAACATTAAAAGGGGCTGCATTTGTAGACGCTGGAAACGTGTGGAATTTAACAGCCATTGATGGAGAAGAAAAGATGTTTAAATTTAAGAAGCTGGGGCAACAACTGGCATTGGGTACCGGCTTAGGTTTAAGATACGATGTGCAATACTTTGTATTCAGGTTTGATGTCGGACTTAAATTAAAAGATCCTCAGTTTACCGGTTCAGACCAGTGGGTGATCAGTAAATTTTTATCCGGAGCGAGAGACTTTAAAAATGATTACAATGCCACGCATGGCCCCGATACTTATCGGTTTATTCAGTATAATTTTGGTATTGGAATGCCTTTTTAGTGTTGAGTTAATGGTAGTTAGTATTTAGTATCAAGTACTTAGTATCGAGTATCAAGACAAGGTGTTACGTAGGTTAACGCGCTTGATTATTGTTCTTTGCTCTTTAGTATCAAGTATTTAGTATCAAGTATCAAGACAAGGAGCTAAGTAGATTAATGCGCTTGATCTTTTCTCATTGTTGTTTGCTCTTTAGTATCGAGTATTTAGTATTTAGTATCAAGTATCAAGTATCAAGATTTCAATACCTGGATCTGGTTAATGCAGTTCATTTTTGCACCTAAGCTTCTGACCTCCGACCCCTGACCCCGGACTTCTTTCAACTTTAAACTTTCAACTTTTCAAATCAAATCAATTCTTCAACCCATTAGTGTCAAGTATCAAGACAAGGTGTTACGTAGGTTAACGCGATTGATCTTTTCTCTTTGCTCATTGTTCTCTGCTCTTCGCCAATTTTTAAGCACCTAAGCTTCTGACCTCCGACCCCTGACCCCGGACTTCTTTCAACTTTCAACTTTTCACTTTTCACTTTCATCTTTTCACTTTTCAAATCAAATTCTTCAGTCCATCAAAAATACTCTCAAAGAAAGTAGAGATATTAAGGCCATTACTGTGGTTAAAATAAATAAAAATTAAGAATGCGATTACGACGAAAATAATAAGTTTTCTGAATGCGATAGCGACAATAATGAGTGCTATGGGGATGATAAACATCCACAAGCTGTTAATTGCATAAGGACTTAAATCATTATCTTTTTTGTATACATAAACCAGTTTACTGTGGGTACCATTATCATTTTGGTGTTTAATGTATACAAAGGTAGATTTATCAATAGGTAAGGGGAGTACTGCAATACCATCGTTAAATTTTAATATTTGTGTAAAACCGCTTACACTAAAAGTATAACTGCCGTTTATGTTTTCATTGGGATTGTTGAGGGTATCGGCAGCAATAATAGCCAGTTTGTTGTTTTTTAACAGGTTTTCTTTAACCAAAAAGTTATTAATGGCAGCATTCTGGGCAAATCCGAAAAATCCAATTAAACACAGTGATAAAAATAAAATAGATCGTTTCATTCGATAGAACGTTTATTGTAAATTAAATATCCAATATGCAATAATACACCATTTCTTTTAACTGCATCATTATATAAATTATAACTCAGGCTTACAGGGCCAAGCGGAGAATGGTAAACCAAACCTGCTGTGCCTGCATATCGCATTTTAGTAATGGCTTTTGCGTAATTAACATCCTGAAAATTAGTGAGTTCAAATTCCTTATGCGGGATAAATAAATACCCTTCCAATCTAAAATCTAAATTTTTTTTCAGATTATAAATATTTTTTATCCCACCGGCAGCGTAAGTGGCAGCCCTGAATTTATCTAAAAAGAGCGAACGGCTGTCCTGTATCGGATAAAATGCAGGTGCAACCAAAAGGGTAGAGTAGTAATTACTAAATAAGGGTTGGTTAGAGATAACCCCTTCAACAATATAGCCTAGTGTATATCTGTTAACATGCAGAAAATAATTCTCCTGAGTTAATTTAATACTTCCCCAATGGTGAAGTTGACTTGTACCGGGTATTTTAACAAATCCTGGCGTATTGCGGAAAATATTACCGGGATTGTAATTTTCTCTTCCGGTTGTGTAGTTAAAACTTAGGGAAAAACTTTGTCCGTTAGAGGCATATTGCTTTCTGTTCAGGGAGTTTTTCTCCAGATTTAGTGAGCCTCTAAATCCATTAAAAATGGTTTGATCTAAAATGTCTCCAACCGCAAAAGTATTGTTCGGGCTATAGCGGTCGTTATTATTAATAAACGTAGAATGAAGAACGATTTTAGTATTATAATTTAGGGGAAAACCCATCATGAGGTCGATTTTCCGGTCGGACTGTTCAATGTAAATGGGCCGGGGGTTTTCGATAAAAATTTGACTGGTATTGTAAAAATTCCAGTGGTTATAGGTGAGCTCGGCACCTAAAAATATGGGAAGTTTAGTTGGGTAATCTACCCTTCCGTTTACTTGTACCGACTCATAAAACCTGCCCGAATAAAAACTGGTTCCAAACGTATATGATTTCCGGTTTAAAAAATTGTACTGTGCACCCAGAAAAACATTACTAATGGGACGGGTAGATATATTACCGCCGAGTTCGAGTTTAAAACTCTTTTTTGGCTGGGCTACCACCTCAAAAGTATAGCTATCTGTAGCAGCTTCGTATAATATTTTGGGGTAAACCGTCTCGAAAGTCTGGTCTGCAACCAGTTTGTAATAACCTCTTCTAATGTCGGCAAGGTTAAAAGTCTTTCTATCGTTTTTGAAAAGTCTTTCTACATACTTTTTTTGCTGTTCATTTACTCCGGATACGATTACATTACTAAACTTCAAATTAGGCTTTCTGGCATTAAAATCTTCCCTTCGCTGTTGAAGTTCCTCGTCCGTTACTCTTTTTTTAATTAGCGCCTTTATTCGGGGCATATCAGCCATGGTAGCATCATAACCCTTTTTAATTAAATCTTCTACCGGAAAGAAATTGGTTACACTATAGTTCGCTAAATCCGGCTGAATATATACGCCGTTTTTGCCAATCATGGTCGAGTCTGATTTGGATAAGAACATATATACCAAAAAACGATTCATCAACCTGTCATCAATATTTTTAGGGTATTCGTTGTAAACTTTAGAAGATACATTTGCGCCAATAATGAAATCTGGTTTAAAGTCCCGCTGCATTACATCTGCAGGGAAATTATTGTAAAGACCACCATCAAATACATATTTGTTATCCAGTTTAATAGGGCGGTAAATGATGGGTACGGTCATGGTTGCCCTCACTGCTTCGGCTAAACTGCCTTTATTTACGGTTATACTTTTCTGCGAGAGCACATCGGCCACCATACAGCGATAGGGTACAAACAGATTATCGAAGTTATCTTTTGCCACTGCAGAAGCCTGAGAAAAGAGTTCTAAAAAAGCGAAGTTTAGAGGGATGTCGTTGATGAGATTGGAGCGGAAACTAAAATGAAAGCCTGTATCTATAGCTACTTTGGCGGCTAACATGGAGGCATTAGGGGCATTTTTTTGAAAGTAAAAAGTATAGTCGCTGGTGTAGCGGCCATTTACCCAATTTTGAAAATCATTACTGATCGCAATTTTTTCAATTTCTTTAGGCGTATATCCGGCGGCATACATGGCACCAACAATTCCACCCATGGAAGTTCCGGTAATGTAATCGATAGGAATGTGGTTTTCTTCTAATGCTTTTAATGTTCCGATGTGAGCGAGCCCCTTTGCGCCGCCCCCGCTAAATACAAGTCCAACCTTTTGCGCATGTAATCGGGTACAGCACAGCACGAAGAGTATCAGCAAAAATCTATTAAAAGTCACCACCTTCTAAAAATAAGGCTTTTCTTTTAAAATCAGTTCAATATGAATAGGTTATAATTTAAGATGCTTGCAAAACTTACCCAAAGAATATAAGGAATAAAGAGTAAACCAGCCCATTTATCTATTTTATAAAAGACAAAGGCGTTAACAAGAACAACGAGTAGAAGTATTAAAATCTCTGCCAGTGCAAAGCCAATTTCATGGAGGTAAAAGAAAATAAACGACCAGGCCAGATTTAAAATCAGTTGAATGAGGTAGATGGCTACGGTTCGTGGAAAGTGTACTATCTTATCCCGTTTGATCCAGACCAGATAGGCAGCTATTCCTGTTAAAATAAAAATGGTGGTCCAAACCGGGGCAAATACCCAATCTGGTGGGTTAAATGAGGGTTTGTTTATTGTAGGGTACCAGGTTCGTACAGATGAAGAGGTAGCCAGGCTTCCGATAGCCCCTATACCTAAGGTGATGGCTATGTTAACGATAAATGCTACAGGTTTAAATTTCATAATGGGATTTTGGAACAAAAAACAATGATACGCAATAAAAGTTTGCCCTATCGCTTTTTGAGGTATGTATCGCCTGTTAAGAATACCCTTGGTAAAAAAAAAGCCTCCTGAATTTTCAGGAGGCCCTTTCATCATTTTAATGTTGTTATTTAGACGTTGCTAAAACTGGTGTAGAATTAGCAGCCTGAAACCAATTTCCAAAAGCTTTTTTGGCTGCTGTTTTGGCCTGAGCAAATTCAATATCTCCGGCAATAGTTAAATAAGTTTTATCAGGACTGATCGAATGATAGAAAGCTTTAACATCATCTATTGTTAAAGCTGTAATGCTATGCTCATTCACGCTTTGATCATAATCATAATCCTGTGCTTTTAAGCTCACTAAAAGTTTAGCTTTGGCTGTATTGAAATTTTGTTCATCAATCACTACGTTCTGGATTAATGAAGCAAAAGTGTTTAATTCATGGTCAAAATTATTGCTAAGCGCATTAAGTTTACCACTGTTATCTTTAAAAGAAATTGCTGAATTTTTATCAGTACCCTCATTGAGTACTGCATTTAATAATTCTACAACCCCATCTTTCTCGTTTTTAAAAGTCGCAGCATCTAAAGTGAAGCTGGCGTAAGCTTTAGGAGAACGTTTGTTTTCAGAAACGATAACGTTCATTCCGTTTTTAAGTTTAAAACTCACAGGCGCTTTAAAATCTTGCGCTTTTATGCTCAGGCTGCCCAAAACAGTTATTGAGGATAGTAAAATTGTTTTGAATAAGTTCATTGTACTTGATTTGTTAATGTTTTTTTAATTGAATTTAATAATGAATAAAATGAATTTTAAGTCTTTTGCTCTGTAAAGCCGTTTTAGCACGATGAGCGGGCATACTTACGGGATAGAGCGTTATTTGGATTTGGCAAAGATAGATAAATGTTCATTTTGTTCATTATACTTTGCCCCTCTATTACTACTCACATATACTTAGCTTTATTTTTAGAAAATTTGAGCGGATGAACTGCCTGATAGTTGATGATAATGAACTTGCCAGAAGTACTTTAAAACAGCTGATCAAACTGGATAATGGTTTGAAGCTGGTTGCTGAGTGCGGACAGGCATCAGAAGCATTAACGGTAATGAGTGCAAGTAAAATTGACCTCTTGCTATTGGATATAGAAATGCCTGATTTATCGGGTATCGATCTGGCTAGAAGTTTAGGGCATCAAAGTCCGCTCATCATTTTTGTAACCGCCAACAGAGATTATGCAGCAGATGCTTTTGATTTGAATGTTGTCGATTTTATGACCAAACCACTAACTCCAGAACGTTTTCTTCAATCCATCCTAAAAGCAAAGGAAATATTCAGAAATCAAGCCCTGTTTTCAGGCAGTAATAAAGATGATTTTATTTTTATCAGGGACGCAGGAACAATTAGAAGACTAAGATTAAACGATGTAGATTATCTGGAGGCGAAAGGTGATTACGTAAAAATTTACACCAGCAGTAAAACTTACAGTATTTATTCGAGCCTCAAATCGATAGAGGATAAATTACCGGCTGATCGATTTATTAGGATACACCGTTCATTTATGATCAATTTAAATAAAATCGAAGCTATGGATGGCAGCACAGTCATTGTAAACAAAACCCTGGTGCCGGTTTCTGAAGCCTACAAGCCAGCTTTAAATAAACGAATTCAAATATTATAACTGGCATTTACAGTATGTCAACAATCGAAAAAAAGAGAAAAACAAGTGTATTGGTACTGGTTAGTGATCCTAATGATCAGGAAATTATTGCCCGGTACCTCAGGGAATTTGATGCAGGTTTTATAATTGCGGCTGATAAAATTGCAGCTTTAGCGGCACTAAATGAAAATGAATTTACACTTATATTGATCAGTACTGAATTAGCTGATGCGGATAGTTTTGCTTTGGCTGGCCATTTACGTTTTGAACAGGGATTATCTGCTTCTATAGTAGCCATTACAAGGAGTAGTTTGGAAGAAGTAAAATATAAGTGCTTCATTGCCGGGATGAATGCCTGTATCCAGTATCCAATAGATAAAATTGCCCTTGATGGTATCTTAACTCAGTTCTTGCAAATCGGATCTCCGGGTGAAGTAACGCCGGCGGTTGATCATCAGTTTGCTGTTTTAGATCTCAGCAAGTTACATGAACTGAGCTTAGGGGATAAGGCGTACGAGCTAGACATGACTGAAAAATTTATCAACCATTTAAATGCTGATCTGGTTTTATTGGATCGTTATTTAAGCGAAAGGAATCATCCATCTTTCAAACAAACAGCGCATCATTTTTTATCGACCATTTATGTGATGGGTTTGGAAGCTAAGCTTGGTGCTGATGTTCAATACCTGCTTCAAGCGGAAATGGACTGGGATGAGGCTAAATTGAAATTAGCCCACATCCATCGCATTTGTGATTTGGCGAAGCTGGAAGCACTGAATTTTCTTTGGAATTTAAAGGCTTCTGCTTCCTAGTTCGTTATTTCTCTTCAATAAAATTTTTAATCTCTCTTATGGTTTCTTCGGGATGGCTGATGTGAGGGAAATGTCCGGTTGCCTGCATCACTTTTAAGAAATTACTGGGGGTGTGTTGCTGGATATAATCCCCGGCAGAAAGTGGTACCATAATATCATCTACTCCTTGAAGGGTTAGGCTGGGTACCTTTAACTTTTTCAGATTTTCCCTGTTATCTGATTTAAATGTAGCCATGGCAAAAGCCAGTGCAATACTCGGATCCGTAGCCTCAAAACATTCTTGTAAAAATTCGCTGAGTTCCGGACGATGCATATTTTGCATAACAGCAGGAGAGATGACTTTGGTCCAGCCTACATAATCTTCGGCAATTTGCATAAAAATCCCTTCAATGTCTTTTATTTCAAAGCCTCCAATATACTCCTGATCGTTCAGGTAACGGGGTGAAGGACCAATAAATACCAGTTTTTTAAAGATTTCGGGTTTTTGTAATGCCGCAATCATGCCAATCATACTGCTTACCGAATGGCCAACAAAAATAATGTCGCGGAGATTCAGTGCTTCAATAATATCAACTACATCGCATGCATAGCCTTCTAAAGTAGCGTATTTATGATAATCGTACTGACTAATATCTGAATTACCAGAGCCCACATAGTCAAATAATACAACGCGGTAATCCTTTAAAAAAGCATCTGTAATAAATTTCCAGGAGTTTTGAGCACAACCAAAACCGTGGGCAAAAACAATCACCTGGCTCCCTGATCCGGTGACGTTTACATTGTTTCTAGCTAATATAGGGTGCAAATTATTAAAGATTAAGCGTGTAAATAATGTTTGGTTTATTAATGAGAAGGTAGAGAATGTTTCAGTTTTCTGCAAATAATTCTGATAATGAACAAATCGGTTAAATATCAAACGTTTGCGCAGCCAAAAGCAGTTTATTTTTAACTTATTCCTTTATAAATTCTTAATATTGATTGGAAGACCGTGCTGTGTTAGGATGAATTTTAAGGGCTGATGATGCTGGATAACCTGGCCGATCTTCGATGATGGATATAAATGCTAATCCTAAAATTTAATCAATGAGAATTACATTACTGATTTTAATTTCTTTTTTATGCTTTCACGGTTTTGCACAGAAAAAACCTAACGTAATTTTAATCTGTGCCGATGATTTAGGTTATGGCGATTTAAGTTGCTATGGTGCTACCAAGCTGAATACGCCAAACCTGGACAAGCTGGCTGCAGCAGGAATCCGTTTTACCAACGGGCATTCTACTTCAGCAACCTGCACACCATCCAGATATGCGCTAATGACAGGTGAATACCCCTGGAGGAAAAAAGGAACAGGCGTATTGCCTGGCGATGCTGCACTGATTATTCCAACGGATCGTAAAACGCTGCCCAGGGTTTTTAAAGATGCAGGTTATCAAACCGCTGTAGTGGGTAAATGGCATTTAGGTTTAGGAGAACAGGTAGAGAAGAATTGGAATGGTGAAATCAAACCAGGGCCTAATGAGGTAGGTTTTGATTACTCCTTCATTTTTCCGGCCACTGCAGATCGGGTACCCACGGTTTTTCTTCAAAATCATCGCGTGCTGGCTTTGGATTCATCAGATCCCATTGCAGTAGATTACAAACAGAAAATAGGAACCGAACCTACCGGAAGGGAAAACCCGGAATTGTTAAAAATGAAAAGCTCGGCAGGGCAGGGTCATGATAATACCATTGTGAATGGTATTGGCCGGATTGGTTTCATGACGGGAGGTAAAATGGCGCGTTGGGTAGATGAAGAACTCTCTTATACCTTTTTAGAACAGGCTAAGCAGGTAATATCCGGCAACAAACAAAACCCTTTTTTCTTGTACTTTGCTTTAACAGAACCGCATGTTCCGCGTATGCCAGGTACCATGTTTAAAGACAAAAGCGGATTGGGCGACAGGGGGGATGCCATTCTACAATTGGACTGGACTGTTGGAGAAATTATGAAACAGCTGGAAAATCAGGGTATAGCAAAAAATACGATGATCATCTTTACCAGCGATAATGGCCCCGTATTAGACGATGGTTATCAGGATGAAGCCGTAACCAGATTAAACGGCCATACCCCCGCAGGTACACTAAGGGGAGGTAAATACAGTGCACTCGAAGGTGGTACCAGAGTACCATTTATCATCAGTTGGCCGTCAGCTATCAAGCCTGCCGTATCTAACGCCCTGGTATCGCAGATTGATTTTTTACAATCCTTTGCAACCTTGCTTCAGCAAAAAATTACCGCCGGAACAGCTTCAGATAGTGAAAATCAATTGGATGCTTTTTTGGGCAAAAATAAGGTAGGCCGATCTACCTATATTGAACAAGGAGGAGCGCTTTCAATCATCAAAGACAATTGGAAATATATTGTTCCGCAAAATGGCCCGGCTTATTCGAAATTGGTAGGTATTGAAACCGGGAATTTAGCAAGTGCTCAGCTCTACGACCTAAATAAGGATAAAGAAGAGAAAAATAATCTGGCAGAGGTTCATCCCGAGCGCGTAAAAGCCCTTGCCGCTTTATTAGAAGAAATTAAAAACAAATAAATTATACCTAGGCTTAAATGGATGCCAGATAATAGCAGGTACATGATGGAAGTGTGCCTGCTTTTTTTTGCAGGTTTTATCCTGAATTGTTAAAACTATTTACGTATCCGGCTGATAGTTAGGAGGTAATTGCCGTAAACAAAAAACGGGCAGAAGACTAATGCCTTTCCGCCCGTATCTAAATTAACGCTCTCAAGAGCTAAGGTAACATTACTTTCTTATACCACCAAAAATTGAGGGTGATTTCTTTAATTTCTTCATGAAATCTTCATGCTTATTAAGCTCGCGGTTTACCATTTAATGGTCTTCATAGGCCATTAATACATCATTTAAACTCAGGCCACATTCATTTTCCAGTTTCTTTATCTCCCGATTATTATCTATCAACGCAGTTTCCAATTCGGATAATAAGGCCAGGCAACTGGCCGTACTTAAACGTTGTGAAGCAAAACTTTTAAATCGCTCAACAAAAAACAGCTCCAGTATCAGGAAGCTGAGGAAAAATACATAATGTGAAAAAATATAATGGTTTTCACCTGCTTTTTGGATTCCGGTTTTAGTTGCAATTACATCAAGTAAAATAGGGAGAACAATTACAGGCGCTACGCTGAATATTTTAGTTTTTAAAAGGAGTTGCTTTTCTGCCTGGTCTATTTTTAATCGAAATGCAGCCTGTTTCGATTTTAATGGTAAAGATCTGTTTTCTTTAGATTGTTCAAGCAAAGCAAGTTGTTTGCCATGATCGATATCAATGTTGCGCATTTTTTCGAGCAGGCGTTCTTCGGATAGGTTGATTTTTTCCTGATCTGCCACAATAGATTCCTGCTCTGTAATTACCTTCTCCATTTCCTCCAGATCTTCGGGTAAACCGAGATAAAGTTTTTGTTCGATAATTAATATTCGCTCATCGAGATGTTTTTGTTGCTGTTTTAAGGCTTGATAAGCCGCCTTACATTCGGCTTTGACCTCATTATATTGGCTTTCTGTGCCCAACAATGAGGTGCTATACTCCATAATTGCGAGTTGCTCGGCATTGCTGGAAAAACTTTCGTTAAATTGGCGGAGCAGGGCAAAATTCTCGGTCGGACTGTTCTGCTGTTCTTGTAGTACAATTCGAAAGGCAGATAATTGCACGCTGGACAATGGGGTAAATGGCATGTAGATATATACTAGAAAAGCCTAAAACTATAAAAATAATCCTAATATCAGGTATGTTGCTCTGGCTAAATTTATGAAGTTGACAATTAGAGTAGTTTCAAATTCAGCATTTATGATTTTGACTGCCGAGCTTGTTTTTTACACAAGCATCATGTTTATCCTGATTCCTGAAGGTATTCCCATAGCAACTCTGCGCAGTGGTTAATACTGCCCAAAATGATTTCCTCACGTGAACCAACAAAATTACAGCGTGTGGAAAAGATAATCTCTCCATTTTTAATACCATGAATAAACATTGTACCAACGGGTTTTTCCGGGGTTTCACTTCCGCCTTGAGCGGTTAATCCGGTAACACCAATATAAATATCGGCGCTGATCTGACTTTGTAAACCATAGTTATTGCCCGGGTTACTTCCATAGACTCAGGTGTATATTGTTCAATAAGATCTGGATTTACATGAAGGAGTTCAATCTTCAGGGCCGCATCATAGCATACAATGGCCCCGCGTAAAAATTTACCGGCATTAGTAATCATAGCAAATTCGGAAGCTAACCTTCCGGCAGTTGCACTTTCAGCAAATGCAATACTTAACTTTCGATCAATGAGTGTTTTTCCTACTGCTTCACAAATTTCGTTTACCATGACTGAATCAATTTGTCTTTCTTATTGCTATACCTCAAACAGTATGGATGCTAAAAAGGTTTGACAGGAGGAAGGGAGCAATGAGTTGGGAGTAACGAGCAAAGAGCAAGGAGTAACGAGCAAAGATCAAGTGTGTTAACCTACATAACACCTTGTCTTGATACTTGATACTAAATACTTGATACTAAAGAACAAAGAACAAAGAGATCAGTCTAACAGGCTTAACTTATGCATGACTCAGTTTTTGTTTATCGTTCATGTGGCTTTTAGTTCTGATTCTGCTCAGTGTTTCTACACGCATGCCGAGGAAACTGGCCAGATAGCGTAAGGGGATTGAGTTCAGGTTATGATTCATGTTTTTTTGTAATCGCTCATACCGGCCTCCTGCTGTTGGTATTCTGGCCAGAATAGAGCGTTCTGAAGCCTCATGATATTGCAAGGCTAAAAGTTTCCGGCCAATCAGATTGGTTTCAGGAAAAGTAGTGTAAAGAAAGTCGATTAAGGTATAGGGAATTCTAATGAGTTCACATTCTTCCAATGCATGAAGGTACTCAACAGAATGACCGGGATTTTCATGGGGATGACGGATGGCTCCAATAATTTCATTGCCAAAACTAAACCAGGTGGTAATGTCTTTACCTTCATCTTTAATAAAGCCGCGAACAATGCCACTCGTTACAAAGTAAAGTGCCGCATTGCTGTCTATAGGCGATAAAATGTGTTTGTTTTTCCTAACGGTAACAAAGCTGCACTCTTGTTCCAGTTTTTTTATAAAACCATCGGAAATGTTGCCGTATTGTTTAAAAAACGATATAAGCGGTTGTAAGGGCGAAATAATAGTTTGCATGATTTAATGGGATGAAGTTAAATACTGCGGATAAAGAATAGGCCGATGTTTTCTGCCTCCAAATGTCGGAGATATAAACGGTAATCCTACCTAAACAGATAATATAATTTGCCTTTTTTCATAATTGACGATAAGGAGTTTATATTAATATACGAAATTTACAACTACAGGGTTTGAAAAAAAGAAAAAAAATATAAAAAAAAGGGCAATCTGATAACTCAAATTACCCCACCTAGTCTGCGATTGGAACCGCAACTATTATGAAGACCATTAAACAGCCGTATATCCTCCGTCTGCTATAATATAGCTTCCCGTTGTAAACGATGATTTATCAGAACTTAAAAAAGTAACAAGGTCAGCTATTTCCTGTACATTTCCCAGCCTGTTGATAGGACTTTTTGCTGCAATGGCATTTTTCGCTTCTTCTGATAGGTTGTCAGAAAGGAGAGGGGTTTCTATATATCCAGGACCAACTGCATTACATCGGATATTTTTAGTGGCATATTCTGCAGCAATATTTTTAGTTAAGCCCACTACTGCATGTTTAGATGCTGTATATGCGGGAGAATTTGGTGCAGCAACCTGCCCGTGTATGGAAGCAATGTTAATAATGGCTCCACCACCATTCTTTTCCATTTGCTGCAGTTGATACTTACAAGCATAAAAAACACCATTTAAATTGAGCGCAATAACGCGATCCCATTCTTCAGTTGCATATTCGGCAGTTGGTTTAGCAGGGCCACCAATACCTGCATTATTACAGGCAATATCTAATCGACCATATTGAGCTACTACTATTTCTACCAATCTTTTGTTTTCTTCGGCTTTGGAAGAATCGGCTTTAACTGCTATGGCTTCACCACCATTTTCCTTGATCAGTTTAACCGTTTCATCAGCGTGTTCTTCATTGATATCTGCTACTACTACTTTTGCGCCTTCTTTAGCATAGTTAAGGGCAATCGAACGTCCAATACCGGAACCAGCTCCCGAAACTAAGGCTACTTTATTTTCTAATAACGACATAATATATTGTTTAAATACTAGTAATCTAACGTGCAGCCAGAGATTATGTTTATGAAAATAGTGGGTTGTGACATTCAGATAACTTTGGGATATAGCAAGCCGGGTTTAGCAAGGAATATAAAAACAAGCTTTGGGAAAATAGAGATGGAAGCAGGGAATGGGAAGAAAAATAGAGAATAGGAAAAACAGGAAACTGACAAGGCGTTATCAGCGTTGCCTAAGCATTACTCTCAATCACCAGCTTCATTTTCATTAATCTATCTAAAAGTGGCGCATTAACCTTGCTTGTCGGATTGGCACGAAGGGGTTCAAAATGGCTTTCTAAAAATTGATTGTAGTCGTTTATTTTTTCTGCAGGGCTCAGATAAACTGGCATTTGTGGTTTTGGTGCATTTGCAAACCATTCTTCTAACTCTGAAATTGACATGATGCAAAGTTAAGGGATTAAACTGCTTTATTGACAGGAATCTTAAATTTATATCTGTTGGTAATGGTTTAATCTACATTATTAACTTAATGATAATGCTAGGTTAACTTTGTAAGGGCCGGGATTTTTTAATTTCGTGACTGGGTAATGTATGTTGAATAAGTCATAGGTGTATTTGTTGTATAGCGTACATATGGAAATTATTAATGAGTATAAGGGGAATAAATAAGAATTCTTTTGAGCATTTAATCGAAGCGCTCAATTATTTGGAGCGGTTGCAAACTGCAATTGATGCAGAACAGGAAGATTGCAGCCAAATAAAAGAAATCAGGGAAGAACTCTACCTGGTTTTTGGTAAGTACGAAAAACTGATTCAGGAACTTTGCGATCAGGTGGCCACTTACCAGGAACTTTATTTTAAAGTAAAACTGCGTTTTCTACCAGAAAAACTGAAAGTGCTGAGAAGAACAGTACCCGAAACCGCTCAGGAATTTATCCTGCTCAGGGAAAGCATCCGCAAAAGTTACGGCAGCTAGCAAAATAGCTGTTATCTTAATAGAGACTTTATAATAAGGTATTCTGTATTCAACATTATCCTAACATAGCAGTCCTATTTTCGCCGCTGATTAGCGCACCATACAAAAAATATAAATAATCAAATGAATAGGAGATCCTTATTAAAAGGAGGTCTGCTGGCAGGAATCGGACTGCCTTTTTTTGACCTGAAAGACGTTGTTGCAAATCCCATTGGTAAAGGGAAAAAAGCGAAAAATATCATTATGATGGTGAGTGATGGTATGAGTACCGGAACGCTTAACATGGCCGACCTGTATGCTAACCGCGCATGGGGAAAAAGTAGTCACTGGTTAGATTTATACCGCCAAAATAGGGCTGTTCGGGCATTAATGGATACAGCTTCTGCCAGTTCGATGGTTACAGATTCTGCTGCCGCAAGCTCTTCCTGGGGTGGTGGTATGCGGGTTCCTAATGGTTCTCTCAATGTTGGCGCAAAAGGCGAAAAGCCACAACCCATCCTTCAAAAATTCAAGGAGCAGGGAAAAAAAGTAGGCTGTGTAACTACTGTACCCATCACGCATGCTACCCCGGCAGGATTTTGTGTAAATATTGATGACCGCGACGGGCAAGCTGCTATCGCAAAAATATATCTCGAGCTTCGCTTTGACGTGATGATGGGTGGTGGTAACAAGTATTTTGGATCGAAAAGAAAAGATGGGAGTATTATCCCAGATTACCTGTCTAAAGGATTCAACTTTGTTGAAAATAAAACTCAAATGTTGGCGCTCGATCAATCAAAGCCGGTTTTAGGCTTATTTGCTGAAGACGGGTTGCCATATGAAGTGGATCGGAAGCATGATCAGAAATTAATGGATACTGTTCCTTCTCTGGCAGAAATGGCCATTAAAGCAATTTCTTTGATGAAAGATCATAAGGAGGGTTTTGCACTCCAGATTGAGGGTGGAAAAGTAGATTGGGCGGCACATTCAAACGATGTTAGCGGACTTATTTTTGATCAGCTGGCTTTTGATGAAGCAGTAGGGAAAGTGATCGAATTTGCAGAGCAGGATGGAGAAACCCTGGTAATCATTACTACAGACCATGGCAATGCCAATCCGGGTTTATTTTATGCCGATGAGGCCGATAAGAAGTTTGACCGTTTACAGCAGTTCAGGCATAGCAATAACTGGCTGCTTACGCAAATTGATCAATCCTTTTCAGAAAAGAAAATTCAGGAAATGATTTTGGAGCACCAGGGAATTACCATGAACCCCGCCGACATTAATTCGTTGCGGGTTCATTTTAAAGATATTATTCCGGGTGGATTATACAATGAATCGAATTTACCTTTTTATGAATAC
Source organism: Pedobacter sp. (assembly GCF_965279535.1). Lineage (NCBI taxonomy): Bacteria > Pseudomonadati > Bacteroidota > Sphingobacteriia > Sphingobacteriales > Sphingobacteriaceae > Pedobacter > Pedobacter sp. The sequence continues at coordinate 1,576,816 of NZ_OZ257244.1, read as the reverse complement.
GGCAGGTTGATGGGCAAATATACCGATGTACAATGGGCTGGGATGAACCATACAGGAGATTATGTAGAGCTTACCATGTTCGGACCAGGCTCAGAGAAATTGAAACCATTTGTTAAGAATTACGAATTGCATAACTTTATGCTGGAAGCAGCAGAAATGCCCCAGCATTTTATCCATAAAATTTAAAAAGCTGCCTGATCAATAAACCGACCAAATCAATAAGATAAAATGAAAAACAAATCAATCCTCTTTTTATTATTACTCATGTCATTGAGTTTAAGCAGCTTTGCCCAGCACTACACCATCGGGTCATTTAACGTTCGCTATGATAATGCCGGCGACACCGGAAACCGCTGGGAACAAAGAAGATCTGTAGCGGCAAATTTAATCCGCTTTCATCAGTTTGATGTATTCGGAATCCAGGAAGGACTCAAAAATCAGGTGGATGACCTACAGCAATTGCTGCCAGAATTTGAACATTATGGCCTTGGCAGGGATGATGGTAAAGATGCTGGTGAACATTCAACAATCTTCTATAAAAAAGACAAATTTAAATTATTGAAAAAAGGCGATTTCTGGCTATCGGAAACACCTGATAAACCAGGTTTAGGCTGGGATGCCAAATGCTGCAACAGAATCTGCAGTTGGGTATATCTGGAAGATGTAAAAACCAGGAAAAAATTCTATTACTTTAATGCACATTTTGATCATCAGGGAAAGATTGCGAGGGTTGAAAGTGGTAAATTGATGGTGAAAAAAATTAAAGAAATTGCAGGTAATACACCGGCCATTTTTACGGGAGATCTTAACGGCGGGCATAAAAGTGAGTGGTATTTAACCCTGGCTAATTCTGGCACACTAACCGATACCTATACCCAGGTTAAAAATCCTTATGTAAACAACTCTTCATTTAATGCCTGGGGCAAAGATGTTGGTGGATATGAAATAATCGATCACGTTTTTGTAACCAAAGGTTTTACAGCCAACCGCTGGGGTATTTTAACAGATACTTATCATGGTAAGTTCGTTTCAGATCATTTCCCTATTCTGGTTGATGTAGTACTTCAATAGTTTATGCATATATGATTTTCAAAGCGTCTGAGTCTTAAATGAACAGACGCTTTTTTGTTGATGGTAATACGGATCGTTCATTACTTCGTTTTACAGTTTTATGGGAAACTTAAAAATTGTGAATATAGCTCAGCAATAAACCCGCTCCAAAACGTTTTGCCGGAACATTCAATGTTTCTCCAATAAGTAAATTATCTTCGGTAGGAGTGTCGAAATTCGCTGGTTGCGCATAACGATCGGTATGGCCATAACTAAGCTGTACACCAGCACGAAGGTTAAATTTTCTCCTTTTAAAATTGGCCCCTAGCTGAAAATGGTAGTTGTCCCACAAATCTAAGTGTTGTTGTGATTCATCCCTGGTTTTGAGATAATTGAAGTCGGTACGCAAGGCATCATCAGTACGACTGTAGGATTAAGGCTTCTGCTGTACCCCATACCGATATTAAAAATACGTTTTCGCTCATCATTAAGGTCCAGCGAACCCTGGTCTGTATCTACAGGCGCCTGAGCGTCACTATTCTTAATGAAAAGGGCATCATCAGCTTTTAAAATGGTATAACTTTTTAAGCCTGCAAAAAACTCAGCTGTTAGATTAATTTGCCCTTTCCCATAGTCGTAGGCATAACCTGCAGCAATACTCAACGGTGTTTTCCAGGTGGTTTTAAGTTTAGTTTGACGTGTACTAGCCAGTATGTTTAAATCGATGTTGGTGCCGTTGAAAGTGAGGTTATTAATGCTCAAATCGCTAAGTACAGCGCCTGTGCCATGTAATTTCAGCTGTGGGCTGCTCAATACTAAACCAAAATGATGTGCTGCAGATTCATAAGAAGCTCCTAATTTTAGCTTTAATCCCATATGGGTATAATTACTTTGCGTATAAATTTCATTGGAAGCTACTTTGGGAAAAAAAGCATTTGTATTACCCGGATCATTATTGAATATGGCTTTTGAGCTGAAGTTTGAGCCAACAACCTGCTTTCTTATATTACCCTCTACGGTTGCACCCAAAGCAAGTTTTTTAGAAATCTTAATTCCGGCACTAAGCTGGGCATAAGTTTCAGTAACTTTACTGTTTTGGTCGAATTGTCCAACATAGGCTTCGTTTCCCGGGCTGTAACTATCGTTTAACACATTAATTCTTTTATCCATTCTTTGCGAAGCTCTAAAATCCTGCATGGGATTTTGAATCAAGGCAAATCCAAATGTTAAGGGATGGTCTTTGTTTAACTTGAATGTTTTAGATACCAGTTGTGGAATAATTCTGGTACTGGTAGCGGTTAAGTCTTTACCGTGTCCAACACCATTGGTGATTTTTACCCGGCTATAATCATATACATTGGCAGAAATTGAAGTAGCAGTTTTGCTCGACCAGGCCATTAAAGCAGGATTAAGATAATACACGCCACTATCGAGATTATTTACCACTGTGGCACCAGGAGCAAGGAAACCTGCAGCAGAAAAGTTAGAAGACCAATAATGTGAATCCTGAGCCTTCAGAGAAAAACTAAAGCATAAAACGCAGACGGAAAAAATTAGGGAGTAATGTTTTTTCATAATCGGTAGGGATGGGCTTTTTATGAAACGGTATTTTTAACAAATTACAAAAAAAAGGTAAATTGTAAATAGTTAATGTTATCAATAGTTTCATTTTAAGACGTTTATCGTATGAAGTCATACCCCTTTATAAAATACCAGCTGGTTTTCTTGCGGGCTTTGATATGCCTGATATTTTATTGCTATCCATTTTGCACTAAGGGGCAGGATATGTCGCTGTGGATAACCGAAACACTTCAGAAAGAGAAGGGTAATTATACTTTAAAGGATATTGTTATTCCCGGGTCTCATGATGCGGGTATGTCTGTGCTGTATGAAACTGCCGGAAGTCAGAAAAGTACCATCAACGAATGTAATACACTCACACAAACACAAAGCATAGAAAAGCAGATTAAAGATGGGGTTAGGATGTTCGATTTACGAACTGGATTACTGAGAGATACAGTTTTTCTTAAACATAGCTCTTCCGATTGTATTGATCTGGCTGTGGGGGGAGGGTATGGCGAACGATTAGATCCCGTACTGCTTGCTGCCAAACAGTTTTTAATAACACATCCTAAAGAGTTTTTAATTTTAGGTTTCAGTCATTTTTGTCCGAAAGAAATGACGCTGGAAAACCTGGCGACCGACATTATCAAAACGATTGGAAAAGAACAGGTTTACGTACTTGGGAGCAGGAAAATACAAGACATTACCATTAAAGAACTGGCTGGAAAAGCCTTGATCGTATTTGAGGCCACAGATTTTAACCATGAAGGAATCACCAATAATGCGATGGTCAATGCGTTGTCTGCAAATGTTTTAAATTTTAGGAGGGCTTATGCAGCAACCAATAACTTGAATAAGATGATTGCCGTACAGGCAGCCTTTTTTAGATCGCTGGCTGCAGGCTCAGCCCCAAATGATTTAATCCGGCTCGACTGGCAGATTACACAATCTGCCGAAGAGGCTGCAATGGTTTGTAATGCTTTTCAATCAGATAAAAACAGCCCCGTATTTGACGGAAGTTTACTGGTAGCCAATTTGCTAATGGGAGCTAAAAGTATACTGGCACATGCTAAGAAAGCAAATAGTGTTTTGCCCGCAAGGCTGGATAAATGGATAGCTGATGGCACCATCAATGTGAAAAGCAAACCCAATATCCTGTATGTTGATGCGGCAGGAAACTGGATCACCAAATACTGCATCCAATTGAATAATTCGACTTTATATCAAAAATAAACAGCGTCGCTGTTCGATTCAATGGTTTTAATTATTCTAATTTGCTGTTTTTCAATTATGTTATATCTTTATAGTAGATAAGAATTACCGCCTGAATTCCATTTTACGCTCATGAAAAAAATCATCCCCGTTTTCATTTTCAACTTAGTGTTTCTCTTCTCGGCTATTGGTTTGTCTGCTCAGCAAATTGAAGTGATGGACAGCATCGTTCTGAAAAACAATTTCTGGAACTCCAAGTCTGTAAAAATTTCTGCAGTGCCAGTACTCTTATTTGCTGGGAGCGCAGCCACCTGGGGCATTAGAAAGGATGTTAGGGAATTCAGAAACAGGTACCTTCCTACTTTTAGATATCATTATGATGATTATCTCCAATATGCCCCGGTAGCAACTGTTCTGGGCTTAAACGCTGCGGGGGTAAAAGGGAAACACAAGATGGGGAGAGCTTTAGTTTCATATGGTTTTTCTGCAATAATTATGGCTTCGGTAGTTAATACGGTTAAGTATACAGCAAAAGTTGAACGTCCGGACGGAAGCACACGAAATTCTTTCCCTTCGGGTCATACTGCCAATTCATTTATGAATGCAACCTTTTTGCATAAAGAATACGGGCAGTTCCGTTCACCGTTATATAGTGTTGGCGCTTATACCGCTGCCACTGCAACGGCAGTTGGTCGCGAATTAAATAACAGGCACTGGATTTCTGATGTTTTGGCAGGAGCTGGAGTGGGAATTCTATCCACGGAGTTAGGTTATGTTATCGCTGATAAAATTTTTAAAGACCACGGAGAACATATTCGCATTCATAATAATCCTGTTCCAGTGCAGTTAAAACCCAGCTTCATAGAGTTGAGGATGGGGTATGCCGAGGCACTTACTCAAGATTTAACTAAAAAAGAAAATGGAATGTTTGCCAAAAGTGGCTTTAATTTCGGCTTGGAAGGGGCCTGGTTTTTTAGCAAAAATATTGGATTAGGAGGAGAATTTGCCTTTTCAAGCTTCCCGATAAATGATGATCAACTTAATTTTAATGATCCGGATATCCCAATGGTTAGTGAAGGGCATTATACGCAGCCTATGGGTATTCGCTATATCCATGCCGGACCTTACTTCAGTATCCCATTGCCCAAGAACTGGTTTATTACGGCTAAGTTAGGGGCAGGAACTTCTACGGGAGCACAGGGTGAAGTCATTTTAAAAATCAATGAAGATTACCGGGATGTTTTTCAAACAGAAGAATTACCCTATTATCGCTACAAGCCTGAAAATGCTTTTAGTTGGTCTGTTGGGGCGGGTATCCAGAAGCAGATAAAAAGAAATATAGGAATAAAGGCTTTCATTAGTTACTTCAATTCTGATAATGACTTTACTCTGGATATTATAGATGATATCAACCCCAATGGAACTTACGTTTTTAAAAATGTAGGAATGGAGAAGGTTAGGTTTGATAACCTCAGCTTTGGACTTGGTTTAACAGCCTACCTTTGGTAATACAGCATTTCCAATGTATGTAACCATTTTAATTTTAATCTGATTGCTCTTTTTAAATAAATGCTACGCTAGCAGTATGGGCTGTAATAGCTGAAATTTTCACAAATGGGAAAAGGTTCTAAGTCCATACAACCTCTATTATGTTACATCATAATAGCCTGATCCGGGAAATACAATTGTTATAGTTGATCCAGTATATGGTTTGTGAAAAAAATGCGTTTTCTATTTAGGTGATTTGAGCTAAGGATGTAGAGTTGTGAATAAAGTGAGCAATTATGTAAACCTGAGTTACAGTTTTATTCCTGATTCGTTTAAGATGCTACATCTTCTTAACTTCATACTATCACAACTATAATTAAATTTTTCACCTCAAAATCATTTCGAAATGAGAACTGGAATAGTTATTTCGTATAACGGATTTATCGGCTCTGGAATAATTAAGGACCCCAATAATCAAAAGATAAGATTTCGACAGCCACAGCTTTTTAATGCTTTGAACAGATTTGATGTGGTAGAGTATGAGATTGAACTAACGGATGCCGGATTAATGGCTGTTGATGTAAAAGCTGTTAAAAACCTCGAAGGTACGCACCTTAACCTGACGGATGTAGTACACTAAATAAAATTCATTATCCGTTCAGATAATACCGTAAAATCCAGTAAAATTGAAAGAGGATAAACAGCAATACGATCATTAGCTGTTGCGTATTTTTTTGTGTTCTTGCAGCCCAAAAACAGAGGCAAATGTGTAAAATAGCCCTAACCGGATAAATCTCTAACATTTGCATTTGATAATGAGGCCCTTTGATGTAGGTATCAATCATATCCAATGCAAATAAAAGTGCCAGAATAGAAAAAAACCATTTCCTCCTGGAATAAAAATAATCCCGGTAATCCTTGTAATCCCTAAGGTCATCGGGGAAAAGGAGTGCGGCCAGTACATAATAGGTAATGACATAGGTAACCAGGAACAAGTACTTTATGAAATCCCAATGTTTTATTTCAGTAAGGTGAACTTCAAACCACCAGAAATAAACTGTATTGAGAAACATATAGAAAGCCCACAATAAATGGACTGAATAAGCTTTTATTCGGTTGGGATGATCAATAAGCTTCACCGCTCCTTTTAAGGAATGTGTGATGCTCAGCCCGAGAATAATGCCCAGAACCGTCTTAATGTGCGAATAGGTCTCCATTTTTATCCAATTTAATGTTTTTGGATAAAATGAGCAAAATCTTAATTAATAAGGTTTTAAACCGGTTAGGTGTTTAAATTATTAACAGTTTGCAGATATTCAAAAAGCGAAGTTTTACCAAGCACTGGGTTTTTAGGTCTCTCAAAGCCGCCATATAAACTAATTTTGGTCATGTTTGAATAAGATTTAGCAGCAGAAGCCGAAAATCCCATATCCTGATAGGTTTGTTCCCAGGCTTCTTCAGGGATTACTTTCAGCTCAACGGGTTTCGAAATGATTTGAGCAATGGCATTGGCAACATCGTTTGGCGAATATTCTTCAGGCCCCTCTATCGGGTTAATCTGATCAGCTTTTTCGGCAGTCATCAGTTTTGCGGCGAGAATGGCAATATCATCAGGCGCAACCATCGGAAATTTAAAGTCGGCGGGATAAAAAGAGGTGATTGTTTTGCTTTTTTTGGCTTCTGCTAAGGCCATTCTCCAATTGCTCATGTAATATGCTGGCCTGATAATTCGGTAATCATGAGGAAGTTTTTTAATTCCCTCTTCCAGTTCGTACAACACACCTAAATCTCCGATATGATCACCCTGCTGATTGCCTAAGGTTGATTCGACCACAACTCGTTTATGTTCTTCTAATTGTTTTAACGCCGTAATAATCGATTTTGCAGTTTTTCGTTCTTCCACGTCGGTATTGCCTGCCGGATCTGCCGGAGGATTCAAAATAAAAATTGAGGATCCTTTTTTAAAAACTTCGTGTAAGGCTACTGTATCCATCACATCAACTTCAACGACTTCTACTGTGTTCCCAAACATTTGAACGGCCTTACCCGGGTTACGCGTAACCGCTATCACAGATTCTCCGTTTTTAATCAAAGTTTTAACCAAAGCATTTCCTATATTTCCGGTAGCACCTGTTATGATATTCATATTTTTCCAATTTTAAAATAAACCGATATTAAGCTAAAATGGTTTGCAATGGGAGCAATAACCCGCCATAGGTTTTCATTTGATTAGCAATGAGTATTTTTAGATTTATGGAAAAAGCGTACTTTTTTAATTAATTTAGATTGAAATGGATGCACAGATTAAAAATATTGCAAAACACTTTAAAGAGGTTTATTTCGGTGGGAACTGGACCACTGTAAATCTTAAAGATACCTTATCACAGGTAACCTGGTTACAAGCCACAACAAAAATTGCAGATCTTAATACCATTGCAAGGCTCACTTATCATATCAATTATTATGTAAAGGAAGTTTCGAAAGTTCTGCAAGGAGAACAATTACAAGCTAGCGATAAGCTGAGTTTCGATGTTTTGCCCATTGCTTGCGCTGAGGATTGGAAGCAATTAGTAGATCAGGTATTAGAGGATGGAGCACAATTCGCATTGCTTATTGAACAATTGCCAGGCACATCCTTATACACCGATTTTACCGACCCTAAATATGGAAGTTATTATCGCAATCTCCATGGTATAATTGAGCATACGCATTATCATTTAGGACAAATTTCGCTCATTAGAAAACTGTTGGTAACAGGAGATTACCATTAGTTAAGTTTTTCAATCTGATCTGCTCATTTCTCGCTGTGCACAACCTAAAATTGCTCAGCGCAATCCCTAACACAATCCATTTTGTAGTTTATTCTGCCCGCATATTGGTAATTAATTTCATAACAAAAATTCATATATTGATAATGTTAAATTAAACGAGCAGGATGTTAAAGCAGATAATTTTGCCCACGCAATGGGTACGGATATGATATATGGCATCAAAACTGGAGATATGGCCGTTTTCAATAGCGCCTATCTCAATTATCACAAACAAATTTATGATTTTGTATTCTACAAAACCCAATCCGATTTCATTGCTTCAGAGGTTGTTCAGCTTACATTTATCCGGCTTTGGGAGCGGAGAGCTTCTTTGGTAGATACCCTGGAGTTGAATATTCAGCTTTTTGGAATTGCCCGTCAGGTAATGATAGATCAGCTTCGAAAAGAGTCAGTCAGATCGCGTTATCACCAACAATCCGATCAACATCCTTTTACCGATAACCTGATGAAGATGATCGAAAGTAAAGACATGCTGAAGCAGTTTGAACAAGAGATTGCTGCCATGCCGGTAATCAGAAAAACTGTATTTAATTTAAGCAGGGATAATGGATTGAGTTATGCGGAGATTGCCGATATAATGGGTATCTCAACCAAAACTGTCGAAAGTCATATAGGCAAAGTCCTTTCTCGCCTCAAGCAATATATGTTTTCCGTTTTCTTATAGGTACTTCAATTTTTTTCCAATATTAAATAATTGTTAAGTCGTAATGGCAACTCATTTAGTGTGCGTAATACTAATATGAAGCCAGGAAAAAGAGCTCTTCCCCCTTTGGGATATCTGAAACAAATAATACGCCATTACTTCAGTGATGAGGAATGGAAAGCTTTTCATGCTGATCATGCAATTACGGAAAATAAGACTGAGCATATGCACCAGCATATCCTGAATAAAATTGCCGAAATCGAAGCGTATCGTACCGAACGAAAAATGAAGGTTGTTCGTATAAGCAAGTATTTGGCTGCAGCTTCAATCCTGCTCCTGGTGGGCTTGGGCACATGGCTCGTTTATCGCTCGGATAGCCAGATGTTAAACAAGCAGAATACTCAATCAACTCAAAATGTTGTTCCAAACCTGTCTGCTGATACACAGCCTTGGCAAATTGTCAGGAATGATGCGGATCACAGCAAGAGCGTGACCTTGCCTGACTCTTCCATCGCTACCGTTTTTCCAAAATCTGAAATCAAATTCGAAAGGGTTTTCAAAGGACAATTAAGAACGGTTTATCTGATTGGAAAAGCTAAATTCCAAGTAAGAAAAAATCCACGCCGACCATTTAGTGTATATGCCGGCGGCTTGAAAACCACTGCTTTAGGTACCTCATTCACCATCAATACGCAGGAGGGCAAGCACCATGTTTCGGTTAAACTCCATACTGGTAAGATAAAGGTAACGCAGGTGAATACCAGACAAGTGCCAGTTTACATTTCTGCTATTGGTACCACACTAATTTACGATGCAGCCAAACAAATGACTGCAATTATAAAGTTGAATAAAACAACAACTAAGCCTGCAGCATTTTTAGAACGTAAAGGGAATCTGATTACCATGAAGAATATCCCGCTTAAACAGGTAATTTCCTTGCTAAATGAAGCTTATGGACTTCAAATTAATGCAGACGAGAAGGAAATCAGACAGATTACTTATACCGGGCAGGTAGATGTAGGAAAAGAAGACGCGCAACAAGTTTTATCAGACATCTGTCTGATTAACAACATGACCCTGATCAAAATTTCAGATGAGGAATACAGCATACAGAAAACCAATAAATAAATACCAAACATATAAACGATCATCCATGTACCCAACAAAACAAAAACTAACTAAAATCATGCTATGCATAGCTTTTTTGTGCCTTGCAAGCCGGGTTATTGCCCAGGAAGCACCCGTTAAAGGGCTCGTAAAAGACATGTCAGGGCAACCGCTCCCTGGTGTTACAATTAAAGCTGAGCACCTCAGTACACGTAAAACGGCAGTAACAACTTCTTCATCCCAGGGGTTATTCAGCTTTAATAACCTTGCAGCTGGCGGGCCTTACCGCTTTATTTTCAGTTCTATCGGTTATGAGACTGATACCCTGTCTGGCTACACCTTAACGGCAGGGCAACAGGTGGCTCTAAATGTTAAGTTAAAGGAGCAGTCTAATGCGCTTCAGGAAGTTACCATCGGTTACGGTAAAAGTAAACGAAACGAGATTACCGGATCAGTAACTTCTATTAAACAGGAGGAGTTTAACCGCGGAGTAGTGAGTTCACCCGGTCAGTTATTGCAAGGTAAAGTTGCTGGTTTAAACATTACCCGCAGCGGGAACCCAAATGATAGACCCGCAGTTATTTTAAGAGGGCCTTCAAGTTTCAGGGAAGGTGCTCAGGAGCCATTCTATGTTATTGATGGTGTACCCGGAGCTTCAATAGATCTGGTTGCTCCTGATGATATTGTGAGTATGGAAGTGCTAAAAGATGCTTCATCCACAGCTATTTATGGTTCAAGGGCGGCAAATGGTGTAATTATGGTAGTTACGCGCAATGCCGGAAAAGGGCAGGGTAAACTGTCTTATAGCGCTTATGCTGCATCAGAAACAATATCCAATACAATACAAATGGCTACAGGTGATCAGTTGAGAACTTACCTGAAAGACAATGGAAAAGTTCTGGATAAAATCAGTGATAATGGTAGCAATACCAATTGGTTAGATGAAGTAACCAGAACGGGGTTTTCGCACAACCATAACCTTAACTTTAACGGTGGAGGAGAGAATTCTTCTTATGGTGCGAGTTTAAATTATTTCGATAACGAAGGGATTATCAAAAATTCAGGATTAGAACGTTTTATTGCCCGTGCCAACATGGAACAACGTTTATTCAATAATCGCTTAAAGCTGAACATCAACCTTACGAATAGCAACACCACAAATGATAGAATTGCCACTCAGGTATATAATAATATGTTTACCTATTTGCCAACCGTAAGTGTGTACAATGCAGATGGTACGTTTTATGAAGATCCAACCAGAACTACTGGTACAGGAGGATATTACAACCCTGTTGCCTTGTTAGAAAACAATACTTATCAGGGTAAAACCAACCTTTATCTGATCAATGGTTCTGCAAAAGTTAATATCCTAAACGGTCTTGATTTCAACGCAATGGTGTCGATGCAGAACGAGCAGATTAACGAAAACCTGTACAATAACAGGTATTCAATGTTACGACAAGGATTTAATGGCTATGCAGAGCGATCTTCTGTAAAAAATACCCAAAAAGTTTTTGAAGGCTATTTTAATTATGACAAAACGTTTGGTAGTCATGGCTTAAAACTCCTTGCGGGTTATTCCTGGCAAGAAAATCGAAATGGTGATGGCTTTCAAACCTCTGGTCAGAACTTTGTATCAGATGATTTATTGTGGAACAATATCGGTTTAAGTAATGGTAACGGATCTACTGTGGTAAACTATGGGAGCATTTATATTTCTACCCTGAGATTAATATCTTTCTATGGTAGAGCGATTTACGATTATAAAGGAAAATACCTTTTACAGGCTACTATCCGTAGAGATGGCTCATCGGCATTTGGCGTAAATAACAGGTGGGGAATGTTTCCTTCGGTTTCTGCAGGCTGGAATATAGACCGTGAAAGTTTTATGAGCAATGTAAGTTTTGTAGATAACCTGAAATTACGTGCAGGTTACGGTGTTTCAGGAAACTCTGTTGGTTTCGATGCTTATACTGCCAGATTGGTTTACGGCGCGCAAAGTGGCTCTTACTTTTATTCTAACGGCAAATGGTTAACGGCAATTGGTCCGATTCAAAATGATAACCCCAACTTAAAATGGGAGCGTACGGCCACACTAAATATTGGTTTGGATTTCAGTTTGTTTAAGAATAAGCTCTCGGGTACTTTGGATGTTTACAACAAGAAAACTACCGATCTGATTGCTCCTTATCAGGTGTCTACCACTCAATATCCATTCAACGTACTCACAGCCAATGTGGGCGAAATGACAAATAAAGGTATTGAGTTGAGCTTAAACACAACACCAGTCAGAACCGGTAACTTTAGCTGGAATACTGCCATTAACTTATCGCATAACAAGAACGAAATTACTTCTATTTCTAATGATTTATTCCAGGCCAACGAATTCTACACGGCTAATGTTGGAGGTAGAGGGCAATCGGGCGCATTGGGTTATCAGGTAATTAAAGAAGGATTGCCTTTGGGCACTTTCTATACATTGCGGTATGCCGGAAAGGATGCGGCTGGAAAGTCAACTTTTTATGATAAAAACGGGGTAGCTTCTACAGCCAACACCGGATTTGAGCATTTTACCGTAACCGGATCGGCACAACCGAAATTATTGTATGGCTGGAATAATACTTTCAGGTATAAGCAATTCGACTTTAACTTCTTTATCCGTGGCGTATATGGAAATAAAATTTTAAACGCTACGCTTGCCGATATGAATGCACCTATTTATGCGTTTCAAACCAACATTGCCGAGCAAACGCTTACCGAATCAATTAATGATGATAAAGCACAATTTGTATCGGATCGATATTTAGAAAGTGGTTCTTATCTCCGTTTAGATAATGCCACATTGGGTTATACTTTTAAAATTAAAGGGAATAAAACACTTCGGGTATATGCATCAGGAAATAACTTGTTTATCATTACCAAGTATAAAGGTGTAGATCCGGAGATTAATATGGGCGGACAAACACCGGGTATTGATTACCGAAACTTTTATCCAAAAACCCGATCGGCAATTTTCGGGCTGAACTTCAATCTTTAACTTCAAACAAAAAACGCAATGAAAAAATATATAGCAGCAGCTTTTTTAGCTACCTTATCATTAGGCGCCTGCACCAAATTAGATGTCGATGTTGAATCTCAATTAACCAACGGAAATTTTCCAGCTACACCAGATGCCTTTGTTGCGGCAACAGGAACCGTGTATCAGAAGTTCAATGCCGGCTTTGGTGTTGATATCTGGAGAATGTATGAGCTAACCAGCGAAGAAGTAATCATTACAGCAAGAAATGGCGGATACTACGACCAGGGGAGGTACCAAACCTTGCACAAGCACAACTGGGCGCCAGATCACCCCATTATTTTGAGTGCCTGGCAATGGGGGTATGCCGGAATCAGCGATTGTAACCGGGTACTTAATATTTTAGAGAAATCTGTGGATAGCCCGACTAAAACACAGTTTTTGAATGAAATCCGGGCCATGCGCGCACTGTATTATCTGTATGTAATGGATATGTTTGGTAATGTACCGATTACCAGCTTTGGTACTGCAGAAAGCCCTAAGCAATCTACCCGTGCTGAAGTGTTCAGTTACATTGAAAAAGAACTTTTAGCCATATCAGAAGGGCTTTCTGCACCAGCAACGGTTACAGCAGAGTTTTATGGAAGGCCAACCAAATGGATGGCTTATGCAATGCTTCAAAAATTATATATGAATGCCGAACAGTATATTGGGAAGGCGATGTATACCGAAGCAAATGTATATGCTGATAAAATCATCAATGGATCTTCAATGACTTTGGTAGGCGATTATAATTCGCTTTTTGCCGTGAATAATGGCGCGAATACGGAAACCATTTTTGCAGCAATTTATGACGCCAACTATTCAGGTGGAAATGCCATGACCCGGTTTACGTTGCACAGCGCACTCAGAGCCAAATATAATTTGCCTTTTAGTCCGAGTAATGCACAATGTACATTGAAAGAATTCTATGCGCTTTTTAACCTCACAAATGATGTGCGTAATGCCAGTTGGTTAGTTGGAAAGCAATTCTTAAATGATGGAACGACTCCTATTATGAATGGTTCGGGTCAGTTGGATTTTACAGCAGATATTATACTAACCAATCAGGAAACCATGGACGTAGGGCCGGAGGTGAATGGTGTATCCAGAGGTATTCGTTCTATTAAATTCTATCCTGATCCAAATACCAATAGCAGTACCCGGTTCCAAAACAATGACATGCCTATTTTTAGGCTGGCAGATGTCTACCTGTTGAAGGCAGAAGCCCTTTTAAGAACAGGAGGATCACTAACAGAAGCCCTGAAGTGGTTTAATAAAGTTAGGGTTAGGGTGAAAGCACCAGAGGTAACCACCTTAACACTGGATCAGATTTTAGACGAACGTGGCAGAGAGTTAGCCTGGGAAGGATGGAGGCGCAATGACTTAATCCGTTTTGGTAAATACCAGGGCAAATGGGGTTTTAAAAATGGCGGGGAAGGCGCTTCACGCGATATTTTTCCAATTCCGGCTACTGAATTAGTATTAAATAAAAACCTGAAGCAGAACACAGGGTACTAATTTAAAATATAATGGTATATAAGTTTAGGGGTCAGCATGCTGGCCCCTTTCTTTTTTAGAATAATGCTGTTTATACAGGAAACAAACTTAAAATCACCTAAGCCCCGATGAAATCAGCAGCAATACCGAAATAATTCCTGATGCACTTCCCGGCAAGTCATTTTTAACGCTTACCCTGAGGTGATGGAGGGCAACGGTAATTTGGTTTTCTACGGTGCGCTTCGAAATATTAAGTCGTTCAGCAATTTCAAGGTTGCTGAGGTGCTCTTCGCGGCTCAGCATAAAAATTTCCCTGCAACGTTTAGGCAGCATTTGCAAACAGGAATTGATTTGTAGTTTTAGCGCCGCTACATGAAACCATTCCTCTCCATTATTTAATTCGTGTACCGCGTGATTTTCGAGTTGCTCATCTGTAAAAATGAGGTTTTTAGTTAGTTTTCGGCTCCTGATTACAGAGTAAACCTGATAACGGGCTGCCGATTTTAAATAACTTTTAAAATCTTTAATGTCCAGACTTTCTCTCCGGAGCCAAAGGTTCAGAAAAATGTCTTGTACAATATTTTCGCAAGTGTTCTCATCATGGAGGTGATATCTGGCAGTTGCCAGCAAAGAGGGGAAATACCGATCGAATATCACTTTAAAGGCCCGGCTATCGCCTTGCCTGATGCGCTCCAATAGCTCAGCTTCTGCTGCGTTAAAATTGACCGATTTCATTTATTCAAAGTTCATTGATCTAAATAAAGAATTTGTTAAGCAATTGTGAACATATTATGGGGAACGTATCGGCTTTAGTCTTTTTCCAAATTAGCTATTTTTTTTTCAAAAGTATGTGTGTGGTCCTTACTTTTTTCGACTTGTACTGAAAACGCCAGGCATGACAAAAGACGAATATATCCTGTTATATCAGAAATCGCTTCAGGGGAAATGTACACCAGAAGAGATTGAACAGCTAAATCAATATGAAGATGATTTTGAATGGATAGAAGCAGATACTGCCAACAAGGAGCAGGCGGATCGAATTTATGCGAACCTCTTGGAGGAAATGCAGAAGCAACAACAGCCGGGCTTTGTTTTCAATTGGAAAAAACTCTCCACGGCTGCGGCCATATTGGTTTTTGTAACGCTAAGTATTTTTATTGGCCTGCGTCAGAAAACAAGTTTAAAATCCGATTTGAAGACGGCAAAGCAGGCGCTTCCAATACAGCCTGGCACTACTAAAGCAACATTGATCTTAGGTGATGGAAGTACAGTTAACTTAAATGATGCGTCAAACGGGCAAATTGCTTCAGAAAACGGTACAGCAGTTATTAAAAAAGAAGGTGGTGAACTGGCTTACAATGTGCTGGCCACCACACCTGATGAAATTATTTTCAATACCATATCTATCCCACGTGGCGGGCAATACAATTTAACCTTGCCAGATGGATCGAAGGTTTGGCTCAATGCCGACAGCAAATTGCGGTTTCCAACCCGATTTGTAGGCAATAGCCGAGAAGTGGAGCTCGATGGAGAAGCTTATTTTGAAGTGGCAGCCAATAAAAAAATGCCTTTTTATGTCACCGCGGGTGGAATGAAGGTAAAAGTGCTGGGCACTCACTTTAATGTAATGGCTTATAGTGATGAGCCTTTTGTCAAAACCACTTTGTTGGAAGGCCTTGTGATGCTCAGCTCGGCTGGAGCAAATGCTTATTTAAAACCAGGAGAACAAGGCGTATTTACGGCCAATAAATTTGGTGTAAGCAAAGCAGATATTGATCAGGAAATGGCCTGGAAAAACGGTTATTTCATTTTCAACGGTGAAAGTCTATCGGCTGTTATGCGCAAAGTTTCACGCTGGTACGATGTAGAAGTAAGCTATAGCACCCATAATAACAACTTAACGTATACCGGCTCAGTATCCAGATTTAAGAATATAAGCGAGGTACTCAAAGTTCTGAGCCTTACCGGAACAGTAAAATTTAATGTACAGGAAAGGAGGGTTACTGTAATCAACTAACCGCAATCTCAACCAAAAAGGATTAACCACCCGCTAAACCAAAAACAAAATGAATTTTTTTTACTTCAAAAAAAACAAGCCTCATCGTTCTTTTCAACTTAAAATTATGAAATTAACGGCTGTTGTACTATTGCTATTCTGTGTTCAGGTAAGGGCTTCGCTCTATGCACAGAAAATAAATCTGGCCTTCAAAGATGCTTCCCTCAAAGAAGTTTTCATGGAAATTAAAAAACAAACAGGCTACGATTTTCTCTATAATAATGAGATGTTGAGCCAGGCAAGCCCTTTAACCTTTACGCTTAAAGATGCTTCTATTGAGCAGGCTTTAGATAAGGCCCTGGAGAATCTCCCGCTAAGCTATGCCATTGAACAGCAAACCATTGTAATTAAAAGGAGACCACCAATACAACGTGCTGATATTACCGGTACAATCTCTGATGAAAATGGCATAGGTATACCAGGGGTGACTGTAGTGAACGAAAACGCAAGAAAAACTGTTTCTACAGATGACAGGGGGAACTTTAAAATTACTGCAAACCCGGGGGATAAAATCAGAATCCGTATGCTGGGATATGAAGATTATCTTTTCACGGCAGATAACAAGAATTCATACACCATTAGCATGAAACCCACCAGTACTGGGTTAAATGATGTAGTAGTGGTAGGTTATGGTACACAAAAGAAAGCCAATGTAACGGGTGCAATTTCGCAGGTAGATGCCAAAGTGTTGGCAGACAGACCGATTACAGCGGTATCCACAGGTTTGCAGGGGACGATTACCGGACTGACTACCATAGGTGGAAGCGGTCAACCCGGAGCAACCAATTCTGCTTTGCGCATTCGGGGAACAGGAACAACCAATAATCCCAATCCCTTTATCCTTATTGATGGGGTACCAGGCGATATGAACTGGATTAATCCGGATGATATTGAAAGCGTAACCGTACTTAAAGATGCGGCCTCATCTTCAATATATGGCTCAAGAGCAGCGAATGGGGTGGTTCTGGTCACCACTAAAAAAGGAAAATTTAACCAAAAGGCTACCATATCCTATAATGGTTATTATGGCTTTCAAAAACCTACCAGGCTGCCTAAAATGCTGGGATCGGTAGATTATATGCTGTTGCTAGGTGAAGCACAGGTAAATGCCGGATTGCCCAAATCATATACCGATGAACAGATTGAAGTGGCCAGAAATGGCTCAGATCCAAATTATTTTGCCAATACCAATTGGACAGAGGCTTTGATTAAAGACTATGCCCCTCAACAAAATCACAGCGTTAACGTAAATGGCGGAAGCAACGATTTTAACTATTATTTCTCTTACGGGAGGGAAAATCAGGATGGTTTAATCGCCGGAGATCAGTATAAATTTGCTAAGAATAATGCAAGGATGAAGCTTTCGGCAGTGAAATTACTTTCATTATTGGATGTAGACGTAAACCTTGGTTATTTAGACCGTAACCAGAACCAACCGGCTGCCGATACAGAAGGAGGTGGAGGAGCCATATATACCGCATTTACCAGTTCACCTTTAACTCCGGTGCGTTTCACTACAGGTACCTGGGGCTATGGCGGCGGCTCAAGTAATCCGCTTGCCATTGCAACTGATGGTGGCTTTAATAACTTCTTCTCCAAAGAATTTACCTCCAACATTACGGGTACCATTCACCTGTTGAAAGGGCTTGATATTAAATCGCAATATGGATTAATTGCGAACTCACAAAAAAGAAGGACTTTTACCCGGCGAATAGATTATTTTAATCCGGCTACAAACGCCATTATTTATACTACCAGTCCCAATAATTCACTTCGGGAGGTGGCCACCACTACTACCTTGCAAAATTTCTCTATGCAGGCCGATTATACACTTAATTTAGCTAAACATCATATTAAATTATTGGGAGGCTATCAGCAGGAAACATACCGTTTTGATGCCTTTACTGCGGCCAAAACAAACCTGGTGAGTGATGATGTGCCGGTATTGAACATTGGTTCATTAAACCCTACAGCTACAGGTGATGCCTATCAGTATGCGCTTCAATCGCTCTTCTCAAGGGTAAATTATGATTTTGCAGGTAAATACCTGTTGGAGTTTAATTTACGGTACGATGGCTCTTCAAGATATGCACCAGGCAGAAAATGGGGGCTTTTTCCTTCTGTTTCAGCAGGATGGCGGTTTAGTGAAGAAAGCTTTATAAAAGAAGGTAAACAATCCTGGTTTAGTGATGGAAAAATCAGGGCTTCATATGGGTCTTTGGGTAACCAATACGGAGCAGATGGACCTGCCTATTCAGAATGGTATCCGTATGTGAAGGTATTAACGAGTGTAAGCACCATGCCAATTGGTAATATTTTAACAACAGGCTTTGCACAAACGATTTTGTCTAATCCTTTATTGCGGTGGGAGAAAGCAACCATGCTGAATGTTGGGGTTGATTTGGCCTTTTTTAATAACCGCTTAACCTTTACCGGCGATATCTTTAATAAGAAAACGGTTGATATTCAGCTTAAAGTGCCCCAGCCAGATGTAATCGGACTTACAGTGCCTGACCAAAATGCCGGTGCAATATCCAATAAAGGCTATGAGTTAAGCCTCGGCTGGAACGATAAGATAGGTAACTTTAAGTATGGCATTACCGGACAATTTTTCGACATCAGGAATACCGTTACAGATTTAGGTGGCGTTCCGCCAACCATTGGAGATCGGATTCGACAGGTAGGACAACCGCTGGACGCCTTCTATGGCTATCGTACGGATGGCCTGGCACAAGAATCGGATTTTACTAAAGATGCCGCCGGAAAGTATGTGCCCAAATTTCCAATCTTCTCTGCAGATGCAGGAAAAGTAGCCCCGGGCGATCTGAAATATAGGGATTTAAATGGCGATGGCGTAATCAGTGCAGACCTTGATCGGGAAGTTATTGGCGATGCATATCCCCGGTATAATTATTCGTTCAGGCTGGATGCCGCATACCATAACTTTGATCTGAGCGTATTTTTACAGGGAGTTGGACAGGCCAATGGTTACATTACAGGCCCGGGCTTACACGCCTACAATGCCGATGCGGCCTTTCCTCAAGAGGTGCATTTAGACAGGTGGACACCACAAAACACAGGAGGTTCATATCCACGTTTTGTTTATAAAGACAGTAGAAATACAGGTCGGTTAGCCGATTACTGGTTGCAGGATGCGGCTTATCTCCGCGTAAAAAATCTGCAGTTAGGGTATACGATACCTGGAAATTTCCTGCAAAAAATACATGTGCAGCGGTTTAGGGTTTATGCATCAGCAGATAACCTGTTCACCGATACCAATTTCTTTTATGCTTACGACCCAGAATCGCAGGCAACAAGCGGTGGACTTTATCCGCAGGTTAAAACCTTCATTTTTGGTCTATCTATCCAGTTAAAATAATCATCCATGAAAAATCAAAATTCATATATCAATACCCGCAGATCTTTTTTGAAAGCAACAGGATTATTAGGGGCAACGGCGCTAATTCCTTCTTTCTTCCTTACTGGCTGTAAAAAGGGTTTTCTAGACCGTGATCCACTAGACTCGGTAACCGATATCAGTTTCTGGAAAAATGAAGAACAGCTAAAATTAGCGGCAAATGCCTGTTACAGCAATTTACGTGGCAATAATACCATCGCTATGGAAAATATGGGCGATAATACCATTTATCCGCCAAATTCCGAATATCAGGCCATTTCTGCCGGTAATTACGACTTCACCTCAGGAACATTAAACAGTGAATGGGTTAACCTTTATTCGGCCATTAGGCGATGCAATCATTTCCTGGAGAATTATACCAAAGCAACCAATATTAGTGCAACCGCATTGGCGCAATATTCGGGGGAAGTTAGGTTTCTGCGCGCTTTCATGTATAGCTATTTAATCTTCCTGTTTGGCGATGTTCCATTGATTAAAAATACATTAGATATTGGCGATGAAGAGGTATTTGGACCACGGAACAAAAGGGCCGAAGTACTGGAATTTGTGTTTGCAGATTTAGATACAGCCGCAACCGGTTTACCACCAAACTATGCCGCATCAGCAGATCTTGGTCGAATTACAAAAGGTGCTGCACTGGCCTGGAAAGCACGGGTAGCCCTGTTCTTCGAGAAGTGGGATATTGCTGAACTGGCTGCTAAAGCGGTTATGGATCTGAATGTTTATCAGTTATATACCGCCGGTGGGCCAGGAAAATGTTATAATGATTTGTTTACTTACAAAGGTAAACTTGCTGCAGGAGCAAATAAAGAAACAATTTTGGCCCGGCCATATGTTGCTGGTGTAAGCGTACACAACACCAGTCGGGAAATACAGGTGCCAGACCAAACAAGTCGGTATTCGCCTACTAAATCGCTGGTAGATTGTTATCTCTGCTCAGATGGTTTACCAATCGATAAATCGCCGTTGTACAATGAGCAAACTTATGCGAATATTTTCAAAAACAGGGATCCACGAATGAATCAAACCATTCTAACACCCGGATCGGCATGGGGTGGCCAGGATGACGGTGATGCAGACGCCAATACCAACCCTGTTTTTAATACCCCAAAATGGAATGCCGATAAAAAAGGCTGTATCACCGGAACTGGGTACTATTTTAGTAAGTATGTTGAAGTGGCAGCAGTGGGTACGGTAAGTCAGGATTCCAATGACATTCACCACATTCGCTACGCTGAGGTACTCTTAATTTATGCTGAGGCGAAACTGGAAAAGGGAACGATTACGCAAACAGATATAGACAATACCATTAATAAACTGCGCGACCGGGTGGGTATGAAGCGAATGGTAATTACCGAATTAACCGCCGCCGGATTGGATTTAAGAACTGAAATCAGGCGCGAGCGGAGAGTGGAGCTGGCATTAGAAGGACAACGTTATTACGATATTCTCCGTTGGAAACAAGGCGATTTATTGGCTCAGGATGTAAAAGGGATGAAAAAGAGCCTGGTAGAAAGTTTTAATCAACAATATGTATCCACAATCGCTACCGATAATCAGGGATATTTTGTAATTAACACAGGAAGAAGATTTGTTGACCCGAAGAATTACCTTTGGCCAGTTCCCATCACCCAGTTACAACGAAATCCGGCTTTGGGGCAAAATCCAGGTTGGTAATATTTTAAGCGTTTCCCATATTCGGGAAACGCTATCTTTTCTTAAATTTAAAACCTATGAAATTATACTCTTTGTTGCTTTTATGTTTAGTTCTGATTGGTGGTTGTTCTCCGAAAATCAACCAGCAAAGCACATCTGCTGGTGGTACAACACTGCGCATATTATCTTATAACCTTCATCATTGTAATCCGCCTTCAAAAGAAAAAGAAGGTTTAATTGATGTTGATGCTATAGTGCAAGCCATAGCTAAACAAAAACCTGATTTAGTGGCCCTGCAGGAAGTTGATGTAAATACCAAACGGTCTGGTAACATAAACCAGGCTGTGGTATTAGCTAAAAAGCTAAAAATGAACTTTTATTTCGGAAAGGCAATCGATCATGATGGGGGAGATTATGGCGTAGCCATTCTTTCACGCTTTCCCCTTTCCAATCAGCAAACTTATAAATTGCCGAAAAATGCCGATGCTAAGGCAGAGCAAAGGGTATTGGCCATTGCCACGGCAGAAATTGCCAAAAACCAATTCATTCGTTTTGCCTCTACCCATTTAGATGCACAGCGCCCTGAAGAAAACCGCATTATGCAAGCCAAAGAAATCGTAAAATTAACTGCAAATGAAACCCTGCCACTTATCGTAGCCGGCGACCTTAACGCAGCGCCCGGTACCGAAAGCATATCCATTTTTGATACCGCCTTTACCAGGACCTGCAGCGAATGTGCCTTTACGATTCCGGTAATTAACCCACGCAAAACCATCGATCATATTGGTTTTAAAATTGGAAATCCATTTAAGGTAATCACTCATGAGGTTATTCCTGAACGTTATGCGTCAGATCATTTGCCTGTTTTAGCTGTGCTCGAATTGGGGAAATAGGTGCTTAGTGGGAAGTAGCCAATGTGTTATAATGTGTTGTGGGTTACGTTGTGAGTTGCAGGTCTAATTCCCTTTATCCCTTTTTCTTATTGATTGGAATCTACTTAGCCGCCTTAGGAGGTTTTGATCGGTTGTGGATTAAAAGTCTAAAAGCCCCTTGCTGCTATTAAACAGTTTTTTCACTGGTACGAACTCTACTCAGTGTTTCAATACGTACGCCCAAAAAAGAAGCAACATGTTTAAGAGGAACACGTTCTATCATCCCTGGAAAAGCTTTAAGTAAATGATGATATCGGCTTTTTACGGTTGGCAATTGGCAGATTAGCGCCCTGTCGCAGGCGGCCTGGTAATGCAATTCCATAATTTTACGTCCGATAATGTTGGCTTCATAATAATTTTGATAGAGCATAGTTGTCAGGTCATGGGGGATGGCAATCAAATCTACATCTTCAATGGCCTGCAAGTATTCTTCAGATTCTTCATTTGTCCAGAGATTGCGAATAGTTCCCACAATTTCATTTTCTCTCGAAATCCAGGTAGTGATCTCAGATCCATCATCTTTATAAAAACCCCTTACCACACCTTTAAGAATGAGGTATAAATATCTGTTTCGGTCAATTGGAGAAATGATATATCTGTTCTTTCTGAAGCTAATCGGAAAGGTATGGATGTCAATTAGTGCTTCCATCTCCGGGGTAAGCGGATGAAAACTATTGTATACTGCAATTAAAGGAGAGGATCCGTTAAAGTCTCCCCATTTGCGCTCATCGATTGCAATGGCCATAGTGCCAGAAGTTAGGTTAATGATTAGGATATAAATGTAATAAAAATAATACACCTATCAAATGTTGCCCAAAATTGTCGGGTAGAATTGACTTTGTATCCTTTAAGCTAACTAAATGAGTTCCCTTATCTTACTGAGCATTTTAGTTGGAAAATCGCTCGTATTCCTGATCTCAAGGCGGTGTTGAGCTGAATTGAATTTTTCGATAAAAGTAGCTTCTGTTGTATTATACTTAAGAAAACCCCGATCAAAAAAACGTTCTTCCACTTCTCCGGATGAGTCAATAGAACGGAGATCGATTAAGGAAAGCTTATCCTGATGTTTATCAAGCATTAACCAATATTGAATTGCTGAACCTGGCGTACTATCAGGTAATCCGATGCGCTTAAGCTCAACAATAGCCAGGCTCGGACTGTCGAAAAAACGGAGAATCTTGAAGTCAGACAACATGTCGCCAAAAATAAATAAATATGAGATTCGCTGGTAATGAATCTCATATTTAGAAAGAGTATGGTTAGTTGGGTTGCCCAATCTTATCCCCTGGCCAAACTTCGAATGGCTGTGCATTTATCTTTGTGCTAAAAACAGCCAGGTAAAAAGGAAATGGATGAAGTAGAAGATGGGGCGGATGTAAGCCTTAGTTGCTTAAACATCTCATAAGAAACCTTACAATTTATCCTCCGCCAATATTTTTCTCGCATCTTCATCCTCATATTGTGCTATGAGCTGATTAAGTTTGTTTTTCAATTCCACTGTGATTTTTTCATAACCTTTCTTTCCAAAAATGTTATTCTCTTCAGAAGGATCTTTTTGAAGATCATAAAGCTCCCATGAGGATACTCTTGTATAAAAACGGATCAGCTTATACCTTTTTGTGCTCAGCCCGAAATGAGGAGATACAGAATGCTCTCCATTTTCATAATAATGGTAAAACATGGCATCCCGGCCCTTTGCATTTTTATCTTTGAATAAGGGCAGCATAGATTTGCCTTGCATAGCTGATGGTACTTCTAAATTTGCCGCATCTAAAAGGGTAGGAGCAATATCTAAATTCATAACCAATGCTTTAGATTGTGTGCCCGCTTGTAATACCCCAGGATACCGCATCAGCATAGGGGTTCTAAAAGACTCTTCGTACATAAATCGTTTATCAAACCAGCCATGTTCACCTAAGTAAAACCCTTGGTCTGACATGTAGATTACAATGGTATTCTCACTCAGATTATGTTTGTCTAAATAATCCAGCGTTCTACCTATATTCCTGTCTAATGAGGCTGCTGTATTGTAATAATCTTTCATGTATCGCTGATATTTCCATTCTACCAATGCTTTTCCAGAAAGATTTTTGGCTTTTAAATCTGCTTCTATTGGACCGTAATAAGCATTAAATTTAGTCCGTTGTGCCGTGTTCATTCGATCTATCGATCCTTCTCCTTTATTGTATGAAAGCATCTTAAGGTCGTAACTCATCAACATGGTTTTGTTAATACTCATATCTTGTAGGCCAGCTGCTTTGCGGTTGTGGTAATCATCATAAAAGTTTGCAGGTAAGGGGAAATTCATGTGATCATATCTGCCCATATCGGCGGTATCCGGAAGCCAGGTTCGGTGGGTAGCTTTATGCCCGATAATGAGGCAAAAGGGTTTTGAAGTATCCCTTGAATCTAACCACTGCTCAGAAATGTCTTCAATCACATTCGTTACATATCCTTCTTTTTTAATCAGATTGCCGTCCATTCCAATAAATTCCGGGTTATAATATTGCCCCTGATTGGGCAGCACATTATAGAATGAAAAACCCTGCAGATTTCCACTCAGGTGCAATTTTCCTATCCAGGCCGTTTGATAGCCGGCAGATTGCAAGTGCTTGGCAAAATTATCCTGATTATGATCGAAAGTCGAGGTTACGTTATCTTTAAATCCATTTTTATGGCTGTACTTACCAGTTAGAATAACAGCTCTGCTCGGACCACAAATCGAGTTAGTAACATAAGCACGGTCAAATCTGACACCTTCATTCGCAATGCGGTCAATATTAGGTGTTTGTATCAATTTATTGCCATAAGCACTGATCGCCTGAAAAGCATGGTCATCTGAGATGATAATTACGATGTTTGGTTTTGGCGACTGGGGACTGATTTCTTGGGCAACCGCATCCTTAAATGCGGTCATATTAGTCAGTGTTAGCCAGATAAAAAAGGCAAAACCTAATTTCGGTATGTTTTGTGTTTTCTCTTTAAGAATTACTTTAAAAAGGTTTTGATAATTTTTCAAATGATCTGCTAAATGCTTCATTTTATTAAGACTGTAATTATGGCCATTAGTGGTTTAAAGCATATTGGGTTTAACCCAACATTCCGGAATCTAAAGCTAGTCATTATTTTTAAAAAGGATAATGGCCATAGTGGATAAGTAGATAATGATCTTGAAATGAACAAGTAAAATCCGTTGAAGGGGCATTTCATGTGGTTTTAAGAAAAGTGCAGGCTGAAGTGAATAAATAGCCAGATGCATAAAAATGAAATACATTAAAATCTGGAGGTAGCCAAAATTTCTACAGCAGTTTAATATTTCAAATAAACCACAATCAGCACCTTAGAGAAGAATTCATCAAAAAGCCTAAAAATTAAAAATAGGATAACTATATTTGCCGCTCATTGCTCCCGTAGTTCAATGGATAGAATTATGGTTTCCGGTACCATCGATATGAGTTCGAATCTCGTCGGGAGCACACATAACGAGACATTTAGTGAAATCACTGCTTGTCTCGTTTTTTTATGTTCTATATTTTCTCCCCAATAATCCTTACAAAGCTTTATTAAAATCACAAATATCTAGGTATTCCATGCTGAAATAACTTTTGTGTGGCTTTTTTAAAATAAGTCAAACGTTTGCGCGTAGTTTTTATTTTTATTTTGACTGAAATGCAAATACATTCGGATGATATTTAAAACTACATGATTGTATTTTAAATAATCTTTTTACATAAAAAGAAGACCTATTGTGTCGGAACTATAAACAATATTGTGTTTTAACACTTCGATTCGTGTTGCGCTAAGTGTTGGTTACCCAGACTACCCAGCAAATTATCCCAAATTTCTAAAAGTAGAATTTTGGATCCCTTAACCAAATAATTTACTAACCCAAACATGAAAAAAAAACTAGTACTCCTTAGCACTTTGGCAATTGTAGGCTTTTCTGCCTGTAAAAAATCTGCCGTTTTACCAGATAAAACGCTCAGTATTGAAAAAACAATGAGCACGGCGGTTGCGCTGTCTGCAACACAAACCAACATCTTTAATGTTGTAGAGAAAATTAATGCATCTAATGAAAGAGACCGTTTAAAAAACGGATACTATTTGACTGATTTTACCGCTACTGGTTTGTACATGGCTCCTGGTGATACCTTAAACCTTACTGTGCAGCAAACAGCCGGTACCCGCTTGCCTAAATTACTCATCGGTACATACTCCCGGTACGGTACCTGGAATACTCAACCTACAGTGGTACAATTAACCGCTGGCACCAACACCATCACTAATGCAGTTGGTGGATTACTCTGGATCAGATATACCAATTCTACTACAGGATCTACCGCTAAAGTAACTTTTAATTCAGGCTACCAGTATGCTCCGTATTTCAAGCTCGGTGTAACCACTAATTCAGATTGGATCAATCAATTGCAAACTTACACTACGCCTGATGTGGTTTTAGAAGGCTCAAATTGTTTTATTGTAGTATCAAGGGCAAAGGCAATACAGTACCAGACAGAGGATCAGGCGGCTATTTTAAACAAAATTACGCAGGTGATTGCACTGGAGGATGACCTGAATGGTTTAGACAACTCATTGCCAGTACATGCCAAAAATGTGCACACCTATCTCTTAACACAGCATGAAGACCCCGCTTATTACTTTTTCGCTTATGATTACCGTACGGCTTATATCACATCTGATGTAAATGCCATTTTAACTTTAAGTGGAGTAGGTACCAATGGTTGGGGATTGTGGCACGAACTGGGACACCAGCACCAAATGATGTGGAGGTGGGGTACATTAGGCGAAGTTACCGTAAATCTTTACAGTTTATATGTGCAACGCACGCTTACTCCATCAATCAATAGACTGGTAAATGATGGCGTTTGGACCAAAGCCTTTACCTACTTAGGGAAAACGGCTGGTACCAAAGATTATAATGGATCAGCAAGCTACGCTAACCCCTTAACCGATCTTTTTGTAAGGCTATGTATGTTTCAACAACTGACCCTGGCCTATGGAGACAATTTTTACCGCACATTAGCCAAAGATATGCGTGTTGAAAATCCGACACTGGCTAACGATGATGCCAAAATGCGTTGGTTTATGCTAAAAGCCTGTAATATATCAGGTAAAAATTTGAGTAATTTCTTCCAAAAATGGGGATTGAATTTATCAACTGTTGCCGCAACTACTCAAATATATTCGGATATGGCTGCTTTAGGTTTACCTGCGCCGACTACAGATCCTTCAACTTTACAGGATAACGTTGCCCCAATTGCAGAATTAAGTAAAACAGGGTGGAGTATCAATTCATTTAGTTCCGAAGAAACCAGTGGTGAGGGCGCTACAAATGGTAGAGCGGTTACCTTAATAGATGGAAGCGAAAGTACATACTGGCATTCGAGATGGACCACCTCTGCAACCAGTTATCCGCATCAGATTGTTATCGACCTCGGTTCGTCAAAATCAGCTAAAGGCTTAAGCCTGGTTCAAAGAAGCGGATTAAGCAGAGCAATTAAAAATTTCCAGGTTTTAACAAGTACCGATAATGTTAATTTCACTGCGGTAAACAATTATGTAGCTCAGAATGCTGCCGGTGTACAACACTTCGCATTTGGCAGTACCAAAACATTGAGATACCTGAAAGTAATTGCCAACTCCGCTCAAGACGGGCTACAATTTGCTTCTTTAGCAGAACTTGGATTATATAATTAGTAAGATGATAAAAAGAGGGGATATAAGCCCCTCTTTTTATTTTATCATCTGCTGTTGAATCTTAATCGGATAAACACGCTAATGTTGCATAATAGTTTATACTGATAAACCAACCAAATTACTTCCGGAAAACATTTATTTGTCTGTTTGTCAAACGGTTGCGCAGTGTTCTTTCTTGGTCAGGTTTTTTGATGATTGGTTCAGGTAACACCACATGATAAAGTTTAATAAAGTACGACTCCCTGATAACTGCAGGGGAAAAATGTATATCCGTTAACCTTAACTACTACTAATCAAATTAAATTATGAAACAGAAAATTTTTAGTTTTTTTCACATCATTGTGATTTGTGCATTAATTCTCTCGGGTTGTAAAGAAGAGCAACCTCAACCGGACTCCAATACTTTGAAGAAGCCAGATGCACTTATGGCATCATCAAATCCAAATCTTTACACTACCATCGGGAGTAATGTTCAAGATTTTACAGAACTAAAATCCGGACCTACAGAAGCCACAAGACTAAATATGGGCGCTCCCTGGTCAGACTTTGATCCCACTGGTTTTTATCTCTCACCCAATACAACCATGCAAATCAGTGTGCAACAGCTGTCGGGAACTACTCGCCCTAAAATCCTGATAGGTACTTACTCCAGGTATGCGGCCAAAAATAATCCCCAGGAGTTCAGCCTCACTACCGGAACGAATAACATCACTGCTGACCAATACGGCGGGCTGGTATGGGTACGTTTCGTAACTTCAGGTACACCTTCAAGCACGGTACGAATTACCTTTGTTAGTGGACACGTAAGAACACCTGTATACATAAAAAATCAAACTACCTCTACAGATTGGGCTAATCAGTTAGCCACTTACACTACATCACCCGATGTGGTGTTGATCGGAACAAGGGTGTACCAGGTTTATTCCAGAGCAAGAGCATTGGATACGCAAAGTCAGGATAACAATTACGTTTTAAGCAAAGCCGATCAAACTATGGATGTGGAAGATACTTTTAGTGGAATTGACGGTTCCGCTCCACAACATCAGGTCAATATCCATCAACGCATATTGATGACAGAAAGCGATGGTACAGGTTGGATGGCAGCTACTCATTACCGAACCCGATATGTAACTGCAGCTGCTTCTGCCGCATTCACCTCAACACTTGGAGGAGTAGATGGCTGGGGACCCTGGCATGAACTTGGTCACATGCACCAGCAACAGGCATGGAAATGGAGTACCTTGGGCGAAGTAACCGTTAATATCTATTCCCTTGCAGTTGAGCGGGCAATGGGTGTAACGCCGTCCAGGTTAAAACGTGATAACAGATGGCCTGCTGTTTCTACCTATCTGGCTAATACTAGCCCAACTAAAGATTTCAATGGAAGTATTACCAATGGAGATTGGATAAGACTATACATGTTCCATCAGCTTTGGCTGGCATATGGTGATAACTTTTATAAACAATTACACAAAGAAACGCGTGTAGAACTTCCGGTGGTAAGCACAGATGCTGAAAAAATGCGTTATTTCATGCTGAAAGCCTGCACTGTATCTGGTAAAAATCTAACTAATTTCTTTAGAAAGTGGGGATTCCTGGTAAATGAGAGTGTTTATACTGAAATAGCTGCCTTAGGATTACCTCAGCCCACTGTAGAACCCAGCACCCTTAACGAATAGGTTGATTTTAAAGCAACATTAACCATATTTACCCCAATGAAGCATAAATTATCAGGTAATATGGTTTTATGAAGCAAATAAAATAATAAGTTGTACAGAAAGATTCCATTTATACCCTGCAGGACAAAAATGAACAAATATCCAATCATAGCGGATCTCTTTCTGTACAACTTCTTCAATCGGAGCGGTTTATTTGTTTACCAATACCAAGAGTTTAACGTTCGCGTTAGAGCCATTTTCTATACGCTCCCCCGTAGCAATTAGGGTGTAAATTTTGCCCTTCTCAATTTTGGTTTTTTCTAAAGTAGTTATCACAGCATCACTGCCGGTTTCCTTGAGGTTAAAACTGATCTCGTTAGCGGCAGGTATATTTTCAAAACTGGTAGAAGTTTTATAAGGACGGTTGCTAAATAAAGCTTGTTTACCAACTTCATTTATGCTCAGGTTTTTGACAGCAGGGCTTAGATTTACAAATCGGATTTTTCCATTGTCTGTACCAGGAGCATTTAAATTATCCTCCGAAAAAACTAAAATTGGATCAATGGGGTTGCCACAAAGGAATATGGAATAATCTCTGGCTAAAATTTCTAAAGTTGTTGTGGCAACCATGGCTCCGGAAATTGGATTAATAACCTTAACCTCAATTTTTCCGGTTGCAATTTCATTGTACGTGCTGTTCAAGGCATCGGTCAAGCTGGCTTTTTTTGTACCATTTACATAAAAATCTAGCTTGTTTAGTTCAGGGATACCATTGTTAAAGGATATACTTGCTGTGGTTCTAACGGGTACTGGTTGATTTTCTTCTTGCGATTTCTTGCAAGAGCCGAATGTAATGAACACCAAAAGCATGGCAATGATGCTTTTAGGAAAAGAAGTGATTTTTCTCATTATAAATATAGGGATCATGTTTTGACCCTAAAACGCAGAACAGCAGGATTACGCTACAAAGGTTCAAATTCAAACAGCAATGTCTTCACATAAGCTCCGTATCAGGCTACAGGTGATTCAATGACCAACAAACCAATGGCTAACGAACAAATGTCCTTTCAAAAGCCCAATGATTGGCATTTTTGAAAATAAAACCGCACCTTTGCGAACCGGGAAATAAAGGTTTAAGCATGTAATCATTTTAGTTTTTTGTTATGGAAGAATTGGTTGTAGAAGAGATTCAGGAACTGCTTGAAAAAGAGAATGATAAAGCATTGAAACAGTATCTCGATCAACTGAATATTTCAGATGTAGAAGAACTTATTGATGAATTACCGCAATATGCTGCCAAATTTATAGAAACGATTTCGCTCAATCGGGCAGTAAATGTGTTTCGTATTCTTGATTTTCCTACTCAGGAAAGAATTATTAAAAAACTTTCAGGCAATAAACTCAACCAGATTATAAAGGACTTACCTCCTGATGACCGGACAGCCTTGTTTAGCGAGTTAAAAGGGGATGTGGTTAAGAAAATGATCACCCTTCTTCCCGCGGAGGAAAGAAAAGAATCGCTGGCTTTGTTGGGTTATAAGGAAGATAGTGTAGGCCGTTTAATGACCCCTGATTATGTAGCCGTAAAACCAGAGTGGACAGTGTCGAGGGTATTAGCGCACATCAGGAGGTATGGTAAAAACTCCGAAACGATTGATGTGGTTTACGTGATTGACAGAGAGGGGATTTTATTAGATGATATCCGAATCCGTGAAATTTTATTGGCTGATCCCGAATCAAAAATAGGTGAACTCACGGATAAACGCTTTATCGCCTTGAAAGCCAATGATCCACAAGAAGATGCCATCAATATTTTTAGGATGAATAACCGGGTGGCCTTACCTGTGGTGGATGAAAATAATGTGCTCTTGGGAATAGTAACGGTTGATGATATCCTCTGGATTGCGAATGAAGAGTATACTGAGGATATGCATAAAATTGGAGGTACGGAGGCTTTAGACGAGCCTTACCTGGATATGCCGATCTTAAAATTGGTGAAAAAACGCGTAGGCTGGCTCATCATTTTATTCTTTGGAGAGATGTTCACCGCAACTGCCATGGGTTATTTTGAAGGGGAGATAGAAAAAGCCGTTATCCTTGCGCTTTTTGTTCCATTAATCATTTCCAGCGGCGGTAACAGCGGCTCCCAGGCTTCTACTTTGATCATACAGGCTATGGCCTTAGGTGAAATTACATTGGCAGATTGGTGGAGGGTGATGCGCCGCGAACTAATCTCCGGATTATTATTAGGCCTTGCATTAGGAACTATTGGCTTCTTTAGGATTTATGCCTGGACACTTTTTTCTACTATGTACGGACCCCATTGGTTTTTAATCGGTTGTACTGTTGGTGTAGCACTGGTTGGTATTGTGCTTTGGGGCTCCCTCGCAGGTTCAATGCTGCCTATTTTACTTAAACGCCTCGGCGCCGATCCTGCATCATCATCAGCACCATTTGTGGCAACCCTTGTGGATGTTACCGGTCTGGTTATTTATTTCTCTGTCGCCATGATGTTTTTAAAAGGCGTTCTACTTTAAACTTTAATAAATGGAAAAGAAAATTACCACACTCTTTACCGACATTGGTGGAGTATTATTAACGAATGGATGGGATAGAAAGGCGAGAGGCGAAGCTGCGGTTTTATTTAATCTAGACTCGGTAGATTTAGAAGAACGTCATCACCTGACTTTCGATACTTACGAAGTAGGTAAATTAACATTGGATGAGTATTTAGAGAGAATCGTTTTCTTTGAAGAACGTTCTTTTACATACGATGACTTCAAAACATTCATGTTCAGTAAGTCACAGGCATATCCTGAAATGATTCAGCTCATTTGTGAGCTGAAGAAAAAATATAACCTTAAAGTTGCCGTGATTAGCAATGAAGGCAGGGAATTAAATCAATACCGGATCAATACTTTTAAGTTAAATGAATTCATTGATTTCTTCATCTCTTCAAGTTTTGTACATTTTCGCAAACCTGATGCTGATATTTTTAAAGTTGCCATTGATATTTCACAAAGCGACATAGCTACAAGCTTGTATATTGATGATCGGATGCTTTTTGTGCAAATCGCCGAAACTTTAGGCCTAACAGGGATTCATCATATCGATTACGAAGATACAAAGGAACAATTAGCGGGCTTTGGACTGGTTATTTAGTGTCTTGCTCGCTTTTTAATTGTAAAGCTCGTTGTAAAAAGCTTTGATGTTTGAGCTTTTCCTCTGCCTGGTTAATAGCAAGGAAGAGGTTATGCTCATTATGCACAATCTGATTTAAAATATCAGTCATCACCTCCCAAACAGGCTTCATCTGGGTTATCAAGGCTGTTCCCTGATCAGTAAGACATAAAAGACGCTTTCGTTCGTCCGCCTTATCCCGTTGCGATTGGATCAGTTTCCGCTGCTCCAACTCCTTCAGTAAGCTAATGGTGGAAGGGTGGGTATAGCCAATTTCTGTTGCAATTTCTACTACACTTAAATGGGGTTTATGATGCAAAGTATAAATTACCGGAAACCACTTGGGCTCGAAGTCGATTCCAAAAGCCTGATATAACAAAGCCCCATCCTTTCTAAGCTGTTCACTCAATCGCTGCAGGCGTGTGGATAGCGCTAGTATGCCCGACTCTTCAATTAAGTTCATCATAAAGTTTGAATGTTTTTAGTGAAAAATTCGGTGTCTACACTCATCAGGGGGAACGCTGCCGGAAGGTTTTGCTTTTCAATGTTAACAAAGTCATTTTTCTGATAAAACCTGATTGCCGCCTGTAAAACAGGAACTGTACCCAGATAAAGGTTCCAGATTTCATTGTCCCTGCAATAACCCGTTAAAGTATTCAGAAGCTTTTGGGCAATTCCCAATTCCTTACCACGAAAAGCCTGTTTTACAAACATCTTTCTGATAGCACCTGCATGAGCATCAAATTTGATGAGCGCAATGGTACCAACCAGTTCTCCGTCTATCTCTGCACCCCAGAAGCAACCACCATTTTGGTGATAATTGGCCTCTATGTTCAGTAAATCGGGCTGATCGCTTAAAGTTACGGGGACATTAAATTCCTTTTGTTGTATGGGTAAGATAATATCAATAACCGCCATTGCGCGCTCATTGCTTATAGGGATAACTTGTAAATTCATAGCGTAAAACTACGTAGTTAACTACATAAATACAAATAAAAAGTGATTTTGATTGGAACTTACATCTAGTTCGATAACCAGTTCTGTACTTCGATCAGTTTATTTTGCCGTTATTGGAAAGGCTCCTAAAACAAGAAAGCCGCTTTGATTAGAAGCGGCTTTCTTTATTGCTAGATTTTAATTAAACATTAAATCTAAAGTGCATGATGTCACCATCTTCCACCACATATGTTTTCCCTTCTACTCCAAGTTTTCCGGCTTCTTTACATGCATTTTCAGAACCAAGGGTTACGAAGTCGTTATATTTGATTACTTCCGCACGAATGAAACCTTTTTCGAAGTCAGTGTGAATCACACCTGCAGCCTGAGGGGCAGTAAAGCCTTTGGTAATGGTCCAGGCCCTAACTTCTTGTACACCCGCAGTGAAATAAGTGTACAGGTTTAATAATTTGTATGCTGCACGAATCAACTTGTTAACACCTGATTCATCCAGGCCCAGATCAGCCAAAAATTCCTGGCGTTCCTCATAACTTTCTAATTCAGCGATTTCTGATTCGATTTTAGCAGAAATGACCAAAACTTCCGCTTTTTCATCAGCGACACTGGCTTTAACTAAATCTACATATTTATTACCGGTTACCACTGAAGCTTCATCTACATTACAAACGTACATTACTGGTTTTTGAGTAAGTAGGCCCAGATCAACGATAAAATCGAAATCTTCATCAGATAGGGGGGCAGTTCTTACAGATTTACCACTTTCTAAATGTGGTTTTACAACCGAAAGGATTTCAAAAGTACGTTTAGCATCCTTATCGCCACCGGTTTTAGCCATTTTTTCCACTTTCTGGATGCGCTTATCAACGGTATCAAGATCTTTTAACTGTAACTCGGTGTCGATAATCTCCCTGTCGCGGATCGGATCAACAGAACCATCAACATGGATTACATTTCCATCATCAAAACAACGCAAAACGTGGATAATCGCATTAGTAGCCCGGATATTTCCTAAAAACTGGTTACCCAAACCCTCACCCTTGGAAGCACCTTTTACTAAACCGGCAATATCTACAATCTCAATTGTATTGGGTTGTACTTTATGGGGTTTAACCAGCTCAGCAAGTTTGGTTAATCTATCATCAGGTACAGTAATTACACCCACATTAGGTTCAATTGTACAAAAAGGGAAGTTGGCAGCCTGTGCCTTCGCGTTTGATAAACAGTTAAAAAGTGTTGATTTACCTACGTTTGGTAAGCCAACAATACCACATTGTAATGCCATTTATATATAATTCTTTGTCTATTTTCTAATTAGGTGTGTTTTTTAGCTTGTTTTTTCAGCATTAGCAAATTTATCCATCATACTTTTCGCTCCGGCCTTTCTGTTTTCCCACTAAAAATCGTGCAAAGATAAGGTTTTAAAATCTTTATTTAAACCCATGCTCTTGCAGCAGAGCTATATTTTATCTAAGTTTATCCAAAATTTAGCGTATTAAACATGGAAGAATTCGAAGAGCAACAGGTACAGGAAGTCAAATTGATTGTTACAGAAGAAATGCGGAGCTACATTTATGAAACAACCAAATGGACCAGACTATTGGCCATCATTGGTTTCATTGTATCTGCTTTTTTAATCATTGGATCTTTTGGAATAGGCGCTGCAATAACTGCAAATCCAGCAATGCTGGCTCAATTAGGACCACTTGCCGGAATCGGAGCAATTGGAATAACGGTATTTTATCTTATTTTGGCGCTTTTATATTTCTACCCAAGCTTACTCTTATTCCGTTTTTCAAATAAAGGAAGTCATGGTATCTTATATGGCGAGCAGGCCAGCTTAAATGATGCGATGCTAAATCTTAAATCATTATTCAAATTTTGGGGCATTGCTACCATTGTGATGATTATTGGTTATTTATCTTTCATCATGATTGTTGCTGCCAGTATGGTAAAATAACCATCAAAAGATCTTTGCCGTCAATGCATAAAAAAAAAGCCTTTGTTTTGCAAAGGCTTTTTTTTTGAATTATATAACTTAAAAAGAAAAATCGTCAGTTGATTTGGCTACATGTTCACCATTTTCTGAATATTCGTAGCGTTTTTCCACAACATCCTGGTGAGTTTTGATGTAATCAACAGTTTCGTTAAGACCTTCTGCAAATTTTTCGAAATCTTCTTTGTATAAAAAGATTTTATGTTTTACAAATACGCCGTCTTCTAATCTTTTCTTGCTCTCGGTTACTGTTAAATAATAATCACCCGAGCGAGTAGCCTTCACGTCGAAGAAGTAAGTTCTCTTTCCTGCTCTTACTTTCTTTGAAAAAACTTCTTCTCTTTCCTTGTTGTCGAATTCTCCCATGGTTGGTATTGATTGTGGTTTTTGGTTTCGGTAAATATAAAGCAAATATTTAAAGTTCAAAATACAATTTTAACACAATTTAAATAGTTCGGCTTTCTTCTTCCAAAAGTTGGTTGTTATAAAGTGCAGTATAGGCTCCATTTAGGCTAAGTAGCTCACCGTGTGTGCCCTGTTCAATGATTTTGCCCTTATCAAGCACTAAAATCTTATCTGCATTTTTGATCGTAGAAATCCGGTGTGCAATCAAAATACTCGTCTTTCCATTCATGATTTTGCCCAGATTTTGTAAAATCTCTTCCTCAGTTTTGGTATCAACAGCCGAAAGGCAGTCGTCAAATATTAAAATCTTCGGAGATTTGATTAAAGCCCTTGCAATAGATACACGTTGTTTTTGTCCTCCCGAAAGGGTTATACCACGTTCCCCTAACATGGTTTCAAACTGCTCATCAAACTCAATAATGTTATGGTAAACAGAAGCATTTTTTGCAGCCTCATGTACTTCCTCATCTGTTGTTTTGTCTAAACCAAAGGCAATATTGTTCTTAATCGTGTCAGAAAAAAGAAAAACTTCCTGAGGAACAAAACCGATCTGGCTCCTGTAGTTTTTTAGATTGAGCGATTTCAAAGGTTGTGCATCAATCTGAATTTCCCCCTGGCCCACATCATACATGCGCATAATTAAATTGGCTAATGTAGACTTCCCTGAGCCTGTTTTGCCTATTATGGCTACAAATTCGCCGCTCTTAATCTCAAAGCTTATGTTTTCTAATGCTTTAATCCCGGTATCCGGATAAGTAAAGCTTACATTTTTAAAACTGAGGTTGCCTTGGAGGGTATGCTCCTTTGAAACGTTGGATTGAATGTCTGAAGGAATATTCAAAAATTCGTTGATTCTTTTTTGTGAAGCAGCCGCTCTTTGTATAAGCGAGGTTACCCATCCCAGCATGGTTACCGGAAAGGTTAATTGGTTAATGTAAATAATAAATTCGGCAATATTACCGGCAGTAATACTCCCGTTAATTACCTGTATACCACCTATATAGATTGTTAATATAGTGCTTAATCCTATTAAAAGCAGCATAGTGGGGTAAAAAAGCGCCGATACTTTTACTAAACTCATCGAATCTTTTTTGTAGGCATTACTCTGTACCGCAAATCTATCCCGAGTGTAATCTTCCCTAACATACGATTTAATAATCCTTATTCCGGAGAATCTCTCCTGAACAAAACTCGATAATTCTGAAAGCCGCTCCTGGATTTTGCCGCTTTTTTTGAAAATCAGCGTATTTACATAATAAATAATAATAACAAGGAAGGGCAGTGGGAGGAGTGAATAAAGTGCCAGCTTGGTATTTACATCAAACATCGACCAGATAATCAAAACAGAAAGCACAAAGGTGTTTGCAGTATACATAATGGCGGGGCCTACATACATGCGCACCCGATTAACATCTTCGGTTGCCCTGTTCATTAAATCGCCTGTGTTGTTCCTGCGGTAAAAACCTAAGCTTAGATCCTGGTAGTGCTGATATATGTCGTTTTTCATATCAAATTCAATATGCCTCGACATCAGAATAATGGTTTGACGCATAAAGAATAAAAACAAGCCGCGTAATATGTACAGTCCAATAACTAAAAGACCAAAATATAAAAGGCACTGACTAAATATATCGTAAATGATTTGTTGGCGGTCAAAACCATCAAATGTGCGATAAATCTGGATGTTTTCGGTAATCAAATCAAAAGCATAGCCAATAACCTGCGCCGGAACAACGCCAAAAATATTCGATATCACAACGAAAAAGATTCCAGGAATAATCCACCACTTATATTTATAGAAGTATTTGTTTAAATGCCTTAGATGTTTCATGTTGGGCAAACTTAGATATTTATGATAGGAATTTTAATTAAAGCTGAAGTAAATTTGTGATAGTTTCGTTAAAAACGTGTAATAATGGTTTTTTATTTTAATTTTGCAGCAGGTTTAGCCGTACGTACATTATGCCAGCAAATTCTTCTTTAGATACATCCATTTTAGAGCAACTGAGTGCTTATGGGCACAAAAAACTAGTTTTCTGTAATGATGCTGACACAGGTTTAAAAGCAATCATCGCCATTCATGATACAACTTTGGGCCCCGCTTTGGGTGGAACCCGCATGTGGAGTTATGCCACAGAGGGGGAAGCTTTAGAAGATGCGCTCCGTTTATCAAGAGGAATGACCTATAAATCAGCCATAACAGGTTTAAATCTTGGTGGTGGCAAAGGTGTTATTATTGGAGATTCCAGAAAAGATAAAACCGAAACGCTGATGCGTAGTTACGGTAGGTTTATTAAAAACTTGAACGGGGAGTTTATCACTGCCGAAGAAATGGGAACCAATACCCGCGATATGGAGTTTATCCGGATGGAAACCAGTTATGTTACAGGTGTGCCAGAATCTATAGGCGGGGCTGGAAATCCTGCACCATTTACTGCACAAGGTGTTTATCTCGGGATAAAAGCCAGTGTTAAGGAAGTTTTTGGTACGGATATGCTTGCAGGGAGGACTATTGTAGTTCAAGGTATTGGCAATGTTGGCGAGCATCTGGTTGCTTTATTGAGAAAGGAAAATGCAGAAGTACTGATTAGCGACATCAATCAGGAGCAGTTAA
This sequence comes from Pedobacter sp., assembly GCF_965279535.1. Taxonomy (NCBI): domain Bacteria; kingdom Pseudomonadati; phylum Bacteroidota; class Sphingobacteriia; order Sphingobacteriales; family Sphingobacteriaceae; genus Pedobacter; species Pedobacter sp. Next base: position 1,537,780 of record NZ_OZ257244.1, on the reverse strand, counting down.
CTTATGTAGCACGTAAGTATAAAGCGAAACCGATTGAAGCAGATAAAATTTTTGGTATAGATGCCGATGTTTATGCCCCTTGTGCAATGGGAGCAACCGTAAATAGCAAAACCATCGAACGCATGAAATTCGCTATTATCGCAGGTTCTGCAAACAACCAGTTAAAAGACGAAGTAGCTGATAGTGAGCTCTTGTTAAAAAAAGGCATTTTGTTTGCCCCTGATTATTTAATTAATGCAGGCGGATTAATATCTTGCTATTCAGAGCTTACAGGCTTCGGAAAAAAGCGGACTGTTCAGCTTACCGAAAATATTTATGATGCTACACGCAATGTTATTAAATTAAGTAAATCAGAAAGTATATCTACCAATATAGCTGCAAACCGCATAGCTGAAAAGCGGATCGCAGATGTAAAGAAAATAAAATCATCGTATTAATTATTAATTATCAATCGGTTTAAATAACCACATCGTTCTTACATTCATGTTAAATAGAAGGCACTTAAGAATTAAAGCTTTGCAAAATATTTTTGCTTGGCACATGGCAGACAAAAAAGACATTAAAGGAGATCTTAAAACTTTAATGCAAAGCATCGATAGCGTTTACGAAATGTATATCTGGATGCTTTCTCTTATGGTGGAAGTAACCGAGTTTACAGCAAATGATGCTGCTGAACGGGCCAACAAATACATCAAAACAGCGGATGATATCAATCCGAACATGAAGCTTTTACACAATAAATTCAGTGTGCTTCTTCAACAAAATCCCGAATATATCGCCGCCATTAAAAAATATAAGGTAGATTGGGGATTTGATCCGGAAATTCGTAAAACTGTGTTCAATTCGTTAAAAGCTTCGAATGAGTATGCAGAATACCTTGCCGATCCAAATGAAACCCTGGAGTCATCCAAAGACATCATCAAATATATTTTCAGAAAGATTATTCTTAAAAACCAGGCCATCATTCAGGTTTTTGAAGAAAAATTTATCAATTGGCAGGTAGATCATGAAGTAATGAAGGGGATGGTTGCCAAAACACTCAAAAACTTCGTTTACGATGATCCATTTAAAAACAAATTAACTGAAATCAGTGCTGATTGGGTAGAAGACAGCAAATTCGTACAGGATTTATTTGTTCATACCCTGCAAAATAATGCAAAGTATCAGGATATGATTGCCGATAGAACAAAAAACTGGGAATCAGAGCGTATTGCTTTAATGGATACTATTTTAATGAAAATGGCTATCTGTGAGCTATTAAATTTTCCATCGATTCCCGTTAAAGTTACCATTAATGAGTACTTAGAGTTATCAAAAGATTACAGTACTCCGAAAAGTAATTCATTTATTAACGGTATTTTAGACAAAATTTTAGGTGACCTGAAAAAATCAAACACCATTAAAAAAATAGGTCGCGGATTAATTGAAGAATAATTGGTTGCAGGAGCAATCTGCACCATTAATTGATTACCCTATGAAAAAAATATTCATACTTGCCTTAGCCATTTGTTCATTTACAGCATGTCGTAATGCCAATACCTCAGCTGCCAGTAGTACAAGTGATACCTCAAAAAATGCAACGGTTCCATCTGCAGATGCGCCTGTTATCGTTTTTGAAAGAGATATTTTCGATTTCGGAAAAATTGTTCAGGGCGAGAGTGTTCAACACGAGTTTAAGCTTAAAAATACAGGTAAAAGCCCGTTAATTGTATCTAATGCTACAGCAACGTGTGGCTGTACTGTTCCTCAGGTTCCGGGTGAGCCCATTTTACCAGGCAAAGAAGGTGTAATTAAAGTGATATTTAATAGTGAAGGCAAAATGGGTATGCAGGATAAAGTGATTACCGTTACTTCAAACGCCAGTGAGAAAGTAACTACTGTGCACCTGGTAGGTGAAGTTTTAGAAAAGAAATAATAACAAAACACAAATACATAAGAAATGACATTAACAGTAATTTTACAAGCAGCAGGTGGATTCGATTACAAGCAATTGTTTGTAATGGCAGCTATCGGATTGGTATTCTACTTCTTCATGGTTAGGCCGCAACTTAAAAAAGCCAAAGACCATAAAAAATTGGTAGAAGAGTTGAAAAAAGGAGACAAAGTGATTACTACTGCTGGTATTCATGGCCGTATTGTTGATATGAACGATACTACTTTCTTAATTGAAGTAGAGGGTGGTACTAAAATCCGCTTCGAAAAATCTGCTATCTCTTTAGATGCAACTAAGGCAACTGCGCCAAAAGCATAAATTTTAGCAATACTAATTAGTAGAGGCCAATCACTTGATTGGCCTTTCTTGTTTGATATTGAACTTGTTTTGAGATGATTCTTATACTTATTTGAGCTACTAACTAAGTTTTGGTACATTTGGCTAAATTGTTGTTTAAACTAAGATTAATCTGCTGTAAAATACTCGCTATTTATGCCTTTTATCAAGTTAACCAAAATAGAACAAAGACGTGTGCTCAGCCTGGTAGCTTGCTTGCTGCTGGCTATTGCCGCATGGCTTTTTATGGCGTTAAATAATAAATATGTTTATACGGCAAAAACAGTTCTTATTTATAAAAATTTCCCTCAAAAAAGAGCCTTTCATCCCCTGCAGTCAGATACAGTAGATTTACAAGTTGAAGGCACAGGATGGCAGTTATTGTTTGCCAGATTAAGGATTAACCCGCAATCTATTGCTGTGAGTTTAAATACCTTGAATACAAAGGATTTTGTGGTTTTTTCTGATCAGTTATATAATGTGAATAAACAATTGGAAAGTTCCCAAAAAGTAATATCCGTAAAGCCCGATACATTATATTTTGACTTTACACAAAGAACAGTTAAAAAAGTTCCGATAAAATTGGTTAAAGAAATCAACTTTGTAAAGCAATACGATATTTCCAATGAGGTGAAACTCAATCCTAAATATGTAACGGTTACAGGTCCCATTGAGGAGCTCGATAAAATTAGTGCATGGGCTACTGATACCTTAAAACTTGATCATGTACAGAGTAGCAGTACCGCAAGGATTGCCATGCAACACAGTACACATAAGAATGTGAGTATATTTCCTTCCTCAGTAGAAGTTAAGTTACCGATAGATGAATTTACAGAAAAGACTGTTGAGGTGCCCCTGAAGATTATCAATAACCGCAATTACAACAGCATTAAGCTTTATCCTAAAAAAATTAAAGTAACCTTTTTGGTAGCCCTGAGTAATTACAATCAGGTAGATGATAATTTTATACAGGCCACAGTAAATGCCGATGAATGGTTAAATTTGCAGCACAGTCAGTTTAAAGTGAAAATTACTGAGTTTCCTGATTATTGTAAATTGATTAGTGTAAGCCCATCAAAGGTAGATTTTGTAATAGAAAAATAATGTTGAAAATTGGTATAACGGGTGGGATAGGGAGTGGTAAGACCACTGTTTGTAAGATATTTGAAGTTTTGGGGATCCCCGTTTTCTATGCAGACCCGGAAGCAAAAAATATCATGGTTAAGGATGAACTTCTTATTGCTGGCATTAAAGAAACTTTTGGAGAAGAAAGCTACTTTAGCGATGGTACACTTAACAATAAGCACATTGCCGGGATAGTATTTAATGATGAAGCCGAACTGAAAAAATTGAATGCCTTAGTTCATCCGGCAGTTTTTAGGGGTTTTGATACCTGGGAAAAGCAAATTTCGACCAGCACACCATATACGTTAAAAGAAGCGGCTTTGCTCTTTGAGAGTGGTTCGTATAAGATGTGCGACATAAACATTCTGGTAACAGCCCCTCTGGAGGTTAAAATAAGCAGGGTGATGCAGCGTGATGGTATTTCTGCCGAACAAGTTAAAGCCCGAATGGATAAACAACTGAGCGATGAGGAGAAAGTTAAACTCGCAGATTATTCCATCATTAATGATGAAAAAAACTCCATAATAGAGCAGGTGTATACACTCCATAAACAATTTTTAGAAAAAGTCAGGGCTCAATAACCCCTAAACTTTATCGTAATACATCATTAGATGATTAAAGAAGATTTTATTGTCATTACCCCTACAGGATTATATTGCAGATATGGCGACTTTTACCTCGATCCGCAACAACCTGTAAGAGAAGCAGTGGTTTCTCATGCACATGGTGATCATGCGATAGGTGGAAGCCAGAACGTTTACTGCACAAGCCCGACCATGAGTTTCATGAAGCACCGTTATCGCAAATTTGCAGCGGTCGATTTTCATACCAAAGCTTACCACCAGCAATTTAAAATTGGAGAGGTGTTGATTACTTTTTACTCGGCCGGGCATATTTTAGGCTCTGCACAGGTTTTAATGGAGTATGATGGTGCAAAATATCTCTACACCGGTGATTATAAGATAGAACCCGATAATAGCTGCGAACCTTTTGAATTTGTTCGGGCAGATGTGTTAATTACGGAAAGTACCTTTGCCAATCCTGAAGTTATACATCCATCACCAGTTCAGGAGATAGAAAAACTGAATGCTACCTCAAGTAATATCATGCTGGGTGCTTATGCTTTGGGTAAAAGCCAACGATTAATACAGTTGATGAGTCAGCATTGCCCGGGAAGGAATGTTATGGTTCACCATAGCATTATGCCATTTGTAAAAATTTATGAAGATTACGGCGTGAAATTGGGTAATTATAAGATGTATGACAGAAAAGTAATGAAGAACAATCATGAAGGACAGGTTTATATTGTACCACCCATGGTTTTTCACAGTTACCATAAAGCCATTAATGTGGTGAGGGTGTTTGCATCAGGTTGGAAAAATTTACAACAACAGAACGGAATTTCCTTGTATATTTCTGATCATGCTGATTGGAATGCTATTTTAGAAACCATTGAAATGGTGAAACCCCAACAGGTTTGGACATTACATGGGGATGGAAAACAATTGAAGGCATATTTTGAGGGTAAATTAGTGGTTAAGATTTTAAATTAGTTGCCGGGTAGTAGTATTGAGTATCAAGTACGAAGTATATAGTATCAAGTATATAGTATCAAGTATAAAGTATCAAGTATAAAGTATCAAGTATAAAGTATCGGGAATTGAGTATCAGGTAGCGAGTATTGAAAGCCAAGACTATCTATCCTTCACCCACTAATTCGATCATTCACTAATTCAGTCATTCAAACACCAACTCATCAATAATTTCGAAATTAATGAAAGAAGGCGAAGATTTTTATTTTAACGAGCAGGGGCTGATGGTTTTTACTGAAGCTTATCATTTGAAAAGAGGCTATTGCTGCAAAAATAAATGCAGGCATTGTCCTTGGGGTTATGGTAAGAAGAAGGATAAAAAATAGGCTACAGCCAGGTTATTTCTCTTTGATAAAAGAAACATTCTTGTAAATTTCTACAACAGGAACATCAAAACCCAGTGAAACAAATTTAAGCTGATCGTTAACTGTTTTATATTCTTTCAGCTCCCAATTCTGATTTTCATTAATGTGAAAGGCTTCAATCAGAATAGATTCAGAATCAATAATCACATATTCTTTCAGGCTAGGGATATCTCTATAAAGTTTAAACTTCGTACCTCGGTCATACGCTTTTGTAGATGGGGAAAGAATTTCAATTATACAAGAAGGTAGAATGGAAGTATTTTCATCTACTTCGCTTAGTGTTAATCCATTGCAATAAATAGAGATATCTGGATAGGTGAACAATGTGTTTTGCGGAATTTGCAAACGTTTATCACTGCCATATGGCCGACAAGAATTCCCTTTTAGTTTGATTGCAATCTCTGTAAATAAATTACTGAAGATTTCATTGTGATTATTGCTCGCCCCAGACATAGCAAAGATTTCCCCATCAAAATATTCATGTTTTTCGCTGGCAGTACGTTCTTGCTCTAAATATTCCTCAGCGCTAAAATAACGTTTGTTATAAGCAACAGCAGGCTCATTTACAATATCTTCCATACATCTAATATACGAAAAATTTGGGTGGCTTGAAATGAAATTAATGGTTATGGCCCAAGAAGAAGCCTATCAAGGCAACACTAATCCCTAGCAATACTGCAATCATTTTTCGGGTATTAATCTTATGATCAGCACTTGATTCAAATAAAATGGTGGTGGAAATGTGGAGGAAAATACCAATAACAATCCCCATAATTTTATTGAAGTAAGCCTCAACGCCACCTATGGAACCATTACTTAAACCCAAACTAACATAATAACCAAAGGGTGCCATCAATGCAAAAATCACCAGGTATAAAACAACGCTTCCTTTATTGAAATGATTTTGCATTAAAATACTCGCCAGGGCAAAGGCTGCTGGTATGTGATGTAGGGAGATTCCGAAAATAAGTTCGTTATGCTGATCTTTTGCCAGTGGCATTCCTTCTAAAAAAGCATGCAGACATAAACTAATCATAATCCCAAAAGGGAAAACATGTCCATCATGGTGTTTATGAATATGTCCGTGTTCAACTCCTTCAGAAAATTGCTCCAGAAATACTTGAAGCAAGAAACCTATCAGGATAAAAATACCTATTTCTTTGCTGTCGGGACCACTGTATGCATCAGGAATAAGGTGTAAAACCGTTATGGCAAAAAGATAAGCCCCGCTAAAAGACAAAATTAGCTTCAGTAATTTGGACTTGTCGCTTTTTACCAGAAAGATGGTAGCACCGCCTAAAAAAGCACAGAAAAAAAGAACACAAAATTTCCAAGCTTCCATTTAAAAATCGGGTTGTAGGGTTTTAAATAATTTAGCACATAGCAGGCCAATTGTTGTACCTAACAATGCACCTACGGTAACATCTACAGGGTAATGAACGCCCACATACACCTGTGCAAAGCTGATAATTGCTGCCCAGGCTAAACCTATGGGCAAAATGGGTTTCCATCTTGCGTAAAATACACAAATCAAAAAAACGGCAATAGCAAAGTGATTGGTAGCATGTGCAGAGGGAAAACTCAAACCGCTGCCACATGGTACACGGTGAATAATATAGTTTTGCAGATCAATGTTATTACAGGGTCTTACCCGAGCAATAAAGGGTTTGATAAGCCTGGAAGCTATTAAATCGCCCATTGCAAAAGTAAAAAGGATCATACCAATGATGTAAAAACCCTGTTTTTTGTATTGTTTAATGCAAAATATAACGATGAAAAGGTATAATGGCGACCAGAAAAAACGGTTTCTCATGAGCGGCATTAGCCAATCGAAAAAGCCATTGGAGAGTCCTAGATGGATTTTAAGAAATAGTTCAGTATCAAATTGTAATACTTGCTCTATCATGCTTTTCTGCAAATTAAAATTAACCGGTCAGAATTGTTTTGATCAAAACCTTCTAATGCATAACTACCAAATGACTGGTCGATAACCATTCCTGCTTTAGCAAGCATCCGTTCAAAATCTTCAAAACTAAAAGCTTGAACCCGCTCTTCAAAATTGTACACCTTTTGTTTATCTTCAAAATTGATCTTCTTAATGATCTTTCCGTCAACAACATTTTTGGTGATATTGAAGGTAATGCCATCGAGTGATTTAGTCTCACAGGAATTCAAATTTCTAATGATTTTTTCTGTATTGAAATAATCAATAACTAAAATGCCATTCATCGTAAGACATTTTCTGAATGTTTTGAGTGCATTAACATGATCTTTTTCTGTTTCGAAGTAACCAAAACTGGTAAACAAATTCAGGGCAATATCGAAATAGTTGATGTAAAAAAGTCTGCGCATATCGTGTACCAGAAAATGCAACTTTTCGTTCTCGAATTGTTTGGCGTATTTAATGCTTTGCTCAGATAAGTCTATTCCGGTAACGTCAAAACCTTTTTTATTAAGATAAATGGAATGTCTTCCTTTGCCACAGGCAATGTCGAGCATCTTTGCATCGGCTGCCGGTTTAAGATAAGCTGATAAATTATCAATGAAAAATTCGGCTTCTGCATCGTTTCTTTGTTGATAGAGGATGTGATAATATGGCGAATTAAACCAATATTGAAACCATTTGCGCTGCATACTTAGCCGTTTTATTTGATTTGCAAATATAGGCTTTTCAAGCATGATCAAAAGTCTGGATGATCAATTATGCAATATTGTTGCAAGAATATGGTTTAAGGAGAGGTATTGGTTTAAATATTTACTTTTTAAATCAGAATATTTAGGCGTAGGCACTTTGAATAAGTAGATGAATTCAAAGATTATTTTGCAAAAAAGTGATAAATCGAACATACGTTTGATTTATTACGCTGAATGTGTTCTGTAAATTTCGTCATATAAATAGAATGTAAATTAAAGTACTAAACCGTTAACAAGTGCCGGCTATCTTGTTTTTTTTATTATTTTTGAGCATCATATAAAATACACGCAGTGAGTTTAATCAAATCAATTTCAGGAATCAGAGGAACCATTGGTGGAAGAGCTGGAGACGGTCTAACACCTATAGATATCGTAAAATTTACAGCAGCTTTTGGGAGCTGGGTAGTACAGAAAACAGGTAACAAAAGAATTGTTTTAGGTAGAGATGCCCGTATCTCTGGTGAAATGGTAAATAACCTGGTAATTGGTACACTGCAGGGATTAGGAATAGAAGTAATAGATCTGGGTCTTTCAACTACGCCAACTGTTGAAGTAGCAGTTCCTGATGAACAAGCAGGTGGAGGAATTATTTTAACGGCAAGTCATAATCCAAAACAATGGAATGCCCTTAAACTATTGAATGGTAAAGGTGAGTTTATTAGTGACGCGGATGGTAAGGAAGTATTGGATTTAGCTGAATCGGCTGATTTTGATTTTGCTGAAGTAGATAAGCTAGGTAAGGTGATTAAAAACGATACTTACCTGCAAAAACACATTGACAAGGTTTTAGCGCTGCCCTTAGTAGATGTTGAAGCCATCAAAAAAGCCGATTTTAAAGTCGTTATTGATTGTGTGAATTCAACAGGTGGTATTTTTATTCCCGCTTTGTTAAAAGCTTTAGGTGTAACAAAAGTAGTAGAATTATATTGCGAACCTAATGGTCATTTCCCGCATAATCCGGAACCACTTCCTGAAAATCTGACCGAAATTTCTAAGGAGGTACAAAAACAAAATGCTGATTTAGGCATTGTTGTAGATCCTGACGTAGACAGGCTTTGCTTTGTAAATGAAGATGGCAGCATGTTCGGAGAAGAATATACCTTAGTTGCTGTTGCAGATTATGTGTTAAAAAATACACCTGGAAATACAGTGTCCAACCTTTCTTCAACACGTGCTTTAAGAGATGTTACTGAAAAAGCAGGGGCTGAATATAATGCTTCTGCAGTGGGCGAGGTAAACGTAGTAAATAAAATGAAAGCTACAAATGCCATTATTGGTGGAGAGGGTAACGGAGGTATTATCTATCCTGAATCTCACTATGGTAGGGATGCACTGGTTGGAATTGCTTTATTTTTAACTCATTTGGCTAAGTTTGGTAAATCAATTTCTGTATTGAGAAGCAGCTATCCTGCTTATCACATCTCTAAAAATAAAATTACGCTTACCCCAGAAATGGATATCGATAATTTGCTGAAAAAGGTGGAAGAGAAATATAAAAATCAGCCTTACAGCACTATTGATGGTTTAAAGATAGAATTTGATAAAACTTGGGTACATTTGCGTCGCTCTAATACCGAACCAATCATTCGTATTTACAGTGAGGCTGAAAACGAAACCATTGCTGAAAGTTTAGCAAATAAGATTATCTCTGATATTAAGGAAATCCTTCACTTATAATCAGAATTTAAATATAGTAATGAGACTGGGACAATAGTGCTCAGTCTCGAGCTCAGGTATTTACAGGAGCGCATAATACACTAACTACAATTATTCTTAAAAATGAAAAGGGTTTATTTAGATAATGCCGCAACAACGCCATTAGATCCAAATGTTATTGCAGAAATGACTAACGTAATGGAGAACTATTTTGGTAATCCTTCGGCTATCCATGCGCTTGGCCGTGAGGTTAGGACTTTGGTTGAGAAGGCACGTAAAACAGTGGCTAATCTGTTAAATGCATCCCCATCTGAGATATTTTTTACTTCTGGTGGCACCGAGGCCGATAATACAGCTATTCGTTGTGGAATCTCAGCGTATGGAATAAAGCATGCCATAACTTCAAAAATAGAGCATCATGCAGTTGAGCACACCTTAAATATGATGCTCAAAAATGGTGAAATCGATAAGCTGAGTTTCGTAAATATTGATGAGAAAGGAAATATTGATTATGCGCATTTAGAAGAGCTCCTTCAAAATAACGAGCGTTCTTTTGTATCTATTATGCATGCCAATAATGAATTGGGAACGCTAAGTGATATGAAGCGGGTAGGTGACATCTGTGAGCAGTATAACGCCATTTATCACGCCGATACGGTACAAACCATGGGGCACTATCCACATAATGTGAGAGAATTAAAAGCTCATTTTATTGTGTGTGCTGCACATAAACTACACGGGCCCAAAGGCGTTGGTTTTTTATATGTAAATAGTAACATTAAAATTCCACCAATGATTTATGGTGGAGCGCAGGAACGCAACATGCGTGGCGGAACAGAAAATGTTTATGGTATTGTTGGTTTGGCAAAAGCGTTAGAAATTGCTTATGCAGAAATGGATCAACACCAAAATCATATTCAGGGTTTAAAAGATTACCTGAAAGCTCAACTGGTTGCCGAAATACCGGGAATAGCTTTTAATGGTGAAACAGATGCAGATAAGAGTCTTTATACTGTTCTGAATGTATCCTTTCCGGAGATGGATATGGCCGATATGTTGCTGTTTAATTTGGATATAAACGGAATTTGTGCTTCAGGTGGAAGTGCCTGCTCATCAGGCTCTAATATCGGCTCTCATGTGTTAAATGGCATTAAGGCAGACCCTAATCGCCCTTCGGTAAGGTTTTCTTTCAGCAAGTATACTACAAAGGAAGAATTGGATTACGTAATAGAAAAAGTAAAAATGGTAGTGAAACAAAATGCATTGGCATAAACAATCATTAACCAGAGAGGAAAGCCCGGCTGAAAAGTCAGGGCTTTTTTTTATCTGAAATATTTGGCTGAAGTCTAAAAAATATATTATATTTATATAACAATTAGGTCATTTATAGCTATTTATCTGTAATCCGCTAACGAAACCTTATCACCCATCCTCCAAGCATAAGGTTAAGCCATCCACCCAAAGTATTTATTTTAAAGCATAGATTTTATCAAATTACCGCTTTACAATTTATTTTAACCCGAAACCTTGATGCTGATATCAGGGGGTATATTCATATCGTTATGGAAACAAATAGAAACCTCAACTCGGGCACTGGAAGTGCTCCGTTGAAAAACAAGACGTCAAATCAGGACAAGAAACATGCGCGCATTTTCGATTTGAGTACTTTCTCGATAGAAACCTCTAATCATTTTAACAAGATACATAAAAGAAGATTCCATTCTTTTGGATGTATTCATGAAATTGGTAATATACCAGGTGCCGGATTTTAGATAAAAGAAAAACTAATTTTTCAAATCCTTATATCAAGAGGAGGGGATATGCTATGCCTCCGGCTGATTTTATTTTTTCTAAACAAAACCCTGATCTCAATGTTCCATAAGTACATCAATTTAGAAATACTATGGAAACCAATAAGGAAAAAGGAAAAGTAATAGAGAATGATTTACTTGATAAAAAGCCTGAGGATGTTAGGGATCACGATTCTTTAGATGAGAACAAATCTTCGAAAATAACAACAAATTTATTCAGCAAAGAAGATAAACGTAAAAACAATCCGTTAGGTCCAGGTCATGAGCCGGGCGCAACGCCGGGTTCGGCCATATAAAAAGCGTCTTGCTTTTCACACAAAATCATTAAATTTAAACCACGGCATTTGCTGTGGTTTTTTAAATTAATCCCTAAAATGGAAAGAAGATCTTTTATTAAAAATTCAGCTTTGGCAATGGCCATGCTGTCCATATACAAATCAGACGTATTTGCGCAACAGGAAATGTTCAGGGCCTATAATTTTAAGCTGCTTAGAAATAACGTCGGCATTTTTACTGAACAGGGTGGTACTATTGCCTGGTTAAATTCTGCGAATGGATTTGTGGTAGTTGATGCCCAGTTTCCCACAACAGCACCCCATGTAATTGAAGAGTTGAAAAAACTGGGTGAGAAACCATTCAAATACTTGCTCAATACCCATCATCACGGAGATCATACCGCTGGCAATATTGCTTTTAAAGGTTTAGCCCAAAAAGTGGTTGCCCATCAAAATTCTTTAGTGAATCAAAAAAGAGGTGCCGAAAAAGCAAATAACTTAGAAAAGCAATTGTTGCCCGATACTACTTTTGGCACTGGCTGGAAAGCTAAAATAGGAGATGAACGCATCAGCGCCTATTACTATGGCTCCGGACACACCAATGGTGATGCGGTTTATCATTTTGAAAATGCCAATATTGCCCATGTAGGAGATCTGGTGTTCAACCGTAAGTTCCCTTACATTGATCGAGAAAATGGTGCCCATATCGGGAATTGGATCGTAGCTTTAGATAAAATTGTCAATCAATTCGATAATGATACACTATTTATCTGGGGGCATAGTTTGGATCCCGAAAAAGTAACGGGTAGTAAAGCGGATATTAAAGCATTTCAGAGTTATTTGCAAAATCTCCTCACTTTTGTAGGCGCTGAAATAAAAGCAGGAAAAACGAAGGAAGATATCTTAAAGATAACCGCTATTCCAAATGCTCCTGAATGGAAAGGTGAAGGCATTCAAAGGAGCTTAGGCGCCGCTTACGATGAACTAAAAGGAGTGTAAAAATTTGGAAATTGATTACCGGCCTCGCTAAAAAAAGCGAGGCTTACTGGCTTAATGGGCTGGGAAGTACAGCCAAATTTTTTCGTTATTTATAAACATTCTATATTTAAAATAATTCTAAATTACCGCTTTAAACACCTTATAACTACATCCTTATCTATTATATTTGTGACAATAGCTAATCCCCTCAGATATGGATGATTTTCTTGCCGCACGTTCCCAAATGGCCTTATCATTAGGCTTCCACATTATTTTTTCTTGTATAGGTATGGTGATGCCCTTTTTTATGGCAGTATCACACTACAGATGGTTAAAAACGAATAATGAAATTTATAAAGATCTTACTAAAGCCTGGAGTAAAGGGGTAGCGATTTTCTTTGCTACCGGTGCAGTTTCCGGAACGATGCTTTCTTTCGAGTTGGGCTTACTGTGGCCGAAATTTATGGAACATGCCGGGCCGATATTTGGAATGCCCTTTTCGTTAGAAGGCACTGCCTTTTTTATCGAAGCAATTGCATTAGGTTTTTTCCTTTACGGATGGAACAAGCTTAATAAATGGTTTCATTGGTTTACAGGAATGGTTGTTGGTGTAAGTGGTTTAGCCTCTGGTATTTTGGTGGTTGCAGCAAATGCCTGGATGAATAGTCCGGCAGGATTTGATTTTGTAAACGGTCAGTACCTCAATATAGATCCTATTCAGGCGATGTTTAATCGTGCATGGTTTACACAAGCGCTACACATGTGTTTGGCTGCATTTACTGCAACAGGTTTTGCAGTTGCCGGGGTTCATGCGTTGATGATCTTGCGAAACAGGAATAGATCGTTTCACCTGAAAGCCTTTAAAATAGCCGCTACATTTGCCTGTATAGGTGCTTTGCTTCAACCTTTAAGTGGCGATATTTCAGCTAAAGATGTAGCCAAAAGACAACCGGCAAAATTAGCCGCAATGGAGGCTTTATACCACACAGAAAAGCCAGCCCCACTACTTATTGGTGGTATTGTTAACGAAAAGGATAAAACAGTTCATGGAGCCATTAAAATTCCTGGAGCATTGAGTTTTCTGGCACATGGCGATTTTAAAGCAGAGGTGAAGGGCTTGGATCGGATTCCGGTTGCTGATCAACCTCCTGTAGCCATAACACATTATGCGTTTCAAATTATGGTAGGTATTGGCACCTTGCTGATGTTAATTTCCGTTGTTTATTTTGTATTGCTCATCAGGAAGAAGCCTTTTGAGGATAAGCCATGGCTACTCAAGCTGTTCGTTTATGCTATTCCGCTAGGCTATATTGCATTGGAAGCGGGTTGGGTAGTAACAGAAGTGGGAAGACAACCCTGGATTATTTATGGTATCATGCGTACAAAAGATGCGGTAACACCAATGCCGGGTGTGGTATATTCTTTTTACATCTTTTCTGCCATTTATGTCTCTTTAAGTATCATAGTAATCTTTTTGCTGTATCGTCAGATTAAAATGGTTCCTGTCCTCTATAATCAATCTGAAACCTCTAAATCTTAGCCATGCAATACGTTGTTATCACTTATTTATGTTTGGGGATCTTACTCTATTTCCTGCTCGGTGGGGCAGATTTTGGTGCTGGGATAATTGAAATGTTCACTTCATCTAAAAACCGAAGCAAAACACGCAAAACGATGTACCAGGCTATTGGTCCGGTTTGGGAAGCCAACCACATGTGGCTAATTATCGCTATTGTAATCCTTTTTGTTGGTTTTCCACGCATTTATACCACCATGTCTGTGTATTTGCATATTCCATTACTCATTATGCTCATTGGTATTATTGCCCGGGGAACAGCATTTGTATTTCGCCATTACGATGCCATCAAAGATGATATGCAATGGCTATACAACCGTATATTTCGTTATTCGAGCTTTATTACCCCACTATTTCTGGGCATTATTGCCGGAAGTGTCATTTCAGGTCATATTGATACGCAGGCAACTGATTTTGTTTCAGCTTATATCTATAGCTGGTTAAACTGGTTCTCTGTAGCGGTAGGTTTGTTTACAGTTGCCCTTTGCGGGTTTCTGGCTGCAATTTATCTGATTGGTGAAACCAATGATGAGCATGATAAAAAAAGATTCATTAAAAAGGCTGAATTCATGAATGTAGCTGCCGTTGTTTTTGGAGCCATGGTATTTATAGCTGCACAGCGAGATGATATCCCCTTAGTAGATTGGGTTTTTAAAAATACAATTGGTCTTTCTGCCATAGTTCTGGCTAGTTTATCATTAATCCTTCTTTGGTATCTCCTCATTAAAGGCAAAACGAAAGTTTTACGGCTTTTGGCAGGGTTTCAGGTCACAATGATTCTGCTAGCGATAAGTTATGCCCATTTTCCTAACTTTATTCGACTCAAAGGTGGAAATGCCATTTCACTTTTTGAAACTTTAGGGCCAGAAAAAACGATCTATAGTTTAGGTTTGGCGCTATTGTTAGGTAGCATTTTGATTTTGCCATTTTTAGGCTATCTGTTTTATAAGTTTCAGAAGAAAGAAGAGTAGCCTTTTGGTTTGTGTAATAGGCCAGGGGTGTTAAACTTCCTCTTTTTTAATCCACTTACCAACGGTAGGGGCCTGGTAATTTTCCATTTTCAGCAATAAATCATCAATATTACTGCTTGATAATACCATGCTTTCATTGATTTCTTTTAAGAAACCTTTGGTAACCATTGTTTTAAGCAGCGCAAATAACTCATCGTAAAAGCCATTAATATTGAGGAAAGCTATTGGTTTCTGGTGCAAGCCCAATTGTGCCCAGGTAAGCATTTCAAATACCTCTTCAAGCGTTCCGAATCCCCCTGGTAGTGCAATTACGCCATCGCAGAGATCATTCATTTTGGTCTTACGCTCGTGCATACTGTCTACCAGTATCAGTTCAGTTAAATGATTGTGAGCAATCTCTTTACTTCTTAAGAAGTGGGGTAGCACACCAATTACTTCCCCTCCGTTTTCCATAGCTCCGTTGGCTACACTGCCCATCAAACCAACTTTTGCACCACCATAAACCAGACCAATATTTTTATTCGCTAAAGTTTTACCCAATAAATAGGCTTGTTCTTCAAAAATTTTTTCAGTACCAAAACTCGAACCACAAAAAACAGTTATTCTTTTCATCAAATGTTTATTTTGCTACAAATATAGTTGTTCTCTTATTTAAAGGCTTCTTGTTCAACCCTGGAGAAATTAAATTAAAAAGGAGCATTTGTTGAAATGCTCCTAATAGTTATGGGGTATTTTTTATAATCCTCCCTTTCTGGTCGCTTTTTTCTGCTCTGGCCAGGCAGCAGGTTTTCCGGTGCGCTCATTTACAGGTAAATCTGTCGCTTTTTCCCTCGATGTTTTTTCAGGATCTTCGCAAGCCATATACACCATGATTGCAGCCAGGATTACATTGCTTCTGATCTCATCAAAAACCAATTTATCATAACTATCGCGATTGGTATGCCAGGTATAGGTGCCATAATCCCAACTGGTAGAGCTTAAAGAGAAGCCTGGAGCACCCACTGCTACAAAAGAGGCAAAGTCTGATCCGCCACCACCCGGGGTGCCAGGGAAGCTGGTTTTGATTTGATTTTTAATGGTATCTGGTACTGCAGCCAACCAGCGGGTTAAATAATCTTTCGCCTTGGCAAAGCCCTGACCAGATAGATTCACCACGCGGCCTGTACCATTGTCTTGATTAAACAAGGCTTGCAGGTTATTGATTATTTCAGGATGGTCTTCTACAAAGGCTCTTGAACCATTTAATCCCTGCTCTTCACTGCCCCAATGGCCTACCAAAATGGTACGTTTAGGATTAGGATAAAACTTTTTAAGCACACGCAGCGCTTCCATCATTAAAATTGTACCGGAGCCATTGTCTGTGGCGCCACTCGCTGCATCCCAGGAGTCAAAATGGGCGGATAGCATTACATATTCTTTTGGCTTCTGCTTACCCTTTATTTCAGCAATCGTATTAAAGGTAGGTACAAGCCCTAATTCTTTTGATTCGGCCGATATTTTCAGCATGGGCTTGTTGCCGTTAACGGCTAAACGATAAACTAAACCATAATCTTCCACAGATAAATCTATGGTAGGAATTTTTGTAGTATTGGCACCAAAAACTTTATCTACACCGAAACCCTGCGACCAATTGTTGATAATGATGCCTGCAGCGCCAGCATTTTCTATTGATAAAGCCAGGTTCTTGGCGGTCAACCCCGTTTTAGTAATGCCTGCTGCCCAGGCTTTTGCCGCGGCTTCTTTTTCTTTTTTGTATTTTTCAAATAAGTCTTTAGTAGCAAATTCCTCCCAGTTTTTCTCTGGCCGACCAGAAATCTGGTTCATAGAGATCAAAACCAGTTTACCGCTAACGCTGGGAAGCCACTTTTGGAAAGCAACAGAATCTGTAATTGCAGGTAAAACGATAGCCTCGGCATTAATGGCTTTGCCATTTGTTGATGGGCTCCAGGCCAGCTGAGTGCCCTCAAGTGTTCTTAGCCTTGGGCTAATCAAATCAATATGGGTAATTCCTCTTTCCCAACCACGCCATTCGCCCCATTTCTCATTCTTTGCAGAAATTCCCCAATCATTATATTTTTTAACTGCCCAGTCATTGGCCTGTTTCATTTGCGGACTACCAACCAGGCGCGGTCCAACTACATCTAAAAGTTCGTGCGCTAATTTCTCTAATTGTGAGTTTTCATTAACTTCTTTAACAATACCTTCAATTATTTTCTTGTCTTGCGCAAAAGATAGCGAAGAGGCGGCTAAAAATAGCGCTGATAGCAGGAGTTTTTTATTCATAGTAAGTTTAGTTAATTATCTGAAAAGCTAATTTACCAAATAACTATGCGCATTATGCTTTATTAATGGAAATGTTGCACTTTATTGCTTTAACCAACTCCGCATCTTTAAAAGCCAGCCCGCTGGATTTTTTCATGGAAAGGAAGATACTCTGAGAGCGCTGCAGAGCCATACCAATTGTATAGTTCGGCATCAAGCACTTTACTTTTTACTGCCGGATCGGTTTCCAGGAGCTGTCTGGCCTCTTCTATAGATTTGGTATTGAGGATGAAGATTCCGCGGTAGTTTTTGTCATTTTTCCCCATTGGACCAGCAACGATGAGCTTGTTCATCTCTACTAATTTCCCCATATTGGCCATGTGGCCTGCAAAAAGGCTATCGGTTTTGGCCTTTGTTTCTGTAGTGTTAGTGCCGGTTTTTAAAATCACTAAAACATACATCTTCATTCCGTAATTATCGGCCCCTAATTTTTTAGCTAATGCCTCATCAAAGGCAGCTTTTGGTTTTTTCTCCTGACCATTAACATAGAGAATTGTGCAAAGCAGACAGGCAAGCAGTGATATCTTTTTCATAACGTTTTAGTTTGGTTGCATTAAAAATACTGAATTTGTGGGGAATGGGAAATACGAAATTTGCGTTAACAGGTTAGGTTTTGTTGGCTCAGGTCGCTAAACCGCAATTTAAGCTGAGGTTTAGCGTACTTACCAGTTGAAAGTTCAAAAGAAATACCAAAGCTGCGTAAAATAAACCTGATTGACGCGAACACGAAGTGCAACGGAGTAAAGCAAAAAGCAGGACTGCCATACCGAAGTACTACAAGCCCTGCTTTTCAGTTTTCAGGTAACAATTTTCAGTTAGAAGTTTAACATTAAGGGGTGTCAGTTCAATTAAGCAATTAAACGTTTCAACAATTAAACAATCCCGCCCGAATCTTATTAGTTATTCATCATTTTGATAAACGCTCCAAGTTTTGCTTTCATGGCTCTTCTATCAACAATAAAATCAAGGAAACCATGTTCCAGAACGAATTCTGAAGTCTGGAAACCTTTTGGTAAATCTTTTTTGATGGTTTCTTTAATAACCCGTGGGCCCGCAAAGCCGATTAAAGCACCTGGTTCAGCAATATTGATATCACCTAACATGGCATAAGAGGCAGTAACTCCACCTGTTGTTGGGTCGGTTAATAAAGAAATATAAGGAATTTTTGCCTGGCTTAATAAGGCCAGTTTAGCCGAAGTTTTAGCCATTTGCATTAAAGAAAATGCAGCCTCCATCATTCGTGCACCTCCAGATTTGGAGATCATTAAAAATGGAATTTTGTGTTTAATGCTATAATCGATAGAACGGGCAATTTTTTCTCCTACAACTGAGCCCATTGAGCCTCCAATAAAGGAGAAGTCCATACAGGCAATAACGAGATCCTGACCTTCAATTTTACCTGTAGCGGCGCGGATTGCATCTTTTAAGCCTGTTTTAGCCTGGCTTTCAACAATCCTGTCTGTATAAGGTTTGTTATCGTTAAAGTTTAATGGGTCGCCAGAAGTTAAATTGGCAAAAAGCTCTTTGAAATCGTTATTATCGAATAAAACCTCGAAGTATTCTTTTGAACCTACGCGGAGGTGATAATCGCAATAATGACAAACATATTTGTTTTCTTGCAGTTCTGCCTGATGTAGGGGTTTTTTGCAGTTTGGACATTTATTCCACAGACCATCAGGTGCTTCTTTTTTCTCTTCGGTTGTGGTAATGATACCTTTTTTTTCTCTCTTAAACCAAGCCATATAATTTTTTAAAGAATTGGATTGCAAAGAAACGAAAAATTATTTTAACTCAAGTATTTCTATTTAGTGTAAATGTTACACTATGGATAATGTAGTTTTTACACTAAATTGGCCTTATTTTGCTTGTAGGCAAATAATTCTATATGGATAAAAGCTTGAAATGTTATTTTTTTTTATAACTTCGGACTTAATAAAATTAACAAGAGATGAGTTTAAAAGGCTACAAAGGCGTAATTTATGGAGATGCCGTTCAAGAATTATTTGAACAGGCAAAAAAACATCAGTTTGCATTACCTGCAGTAAACGTAACCGGAACCAATACGGTTAATGCAGTAATGGAAACGGCAAAGGCAGTAAATTCGCCAGTTATGATTCAATTATCTAATGGTGGTGCGCAGTTTTATGCGGGTAAATCTTTAGATAACGAGAAATTACAAGCATGTATTTTAGGTGCTGTATCTGCAGCTAAGCATGTACACTTATTGGCAGAGCATTATGGCGTTGCAGTGGTTTTACACACTGACCATGCTGCTAAAAAATTATTGCCCTGGATTGATGGCCTTTTAGACCATGGTGAAAAATTCTTTGCTGAAACCGGAAAACCATTGTTTTCTTCACATATGTTAGATTTATCTGAAGAATCTATCGAAGAGAATATGGAGATTTCTGCTAAATATTTAGCACGTATGGCTAAGATGAATATGACTATCGAAATCGAGCTGGGTGTTACCGGTGGTGAAGAAGATGGCGTAGATAATAGCGATGTAGACAGTTCAAAACTATATACCCAACCTAGTGAGGTGGCTTATGCATATGAAGAGTTGAGTAAAGTTTCTCCTCGTTTCACTGTTGCTGCTGCTTTTGGTAACGTTCATGGTGTTTATAAGCCAGGAAACGTAAAATTACAACCTGTAATCTTAAAAAATTCTCAGGATTTCATCAAAGAGAAATTTAGCTTAACTGCCGAGAAACCAATCAACTTTGTATTCCACGGTGGTTCTGGTTCTTCACAGGAAGAAATCAGAGAGGCAATTTCTTATGGAGCAATCAAAATGAATATCGATACAGATATGCAATGGGCTTTCTGGGAAGGTATTTTAGAATACTATAAAAAGAACGAAGCTTATTTACAAGGCCAGATCGGTAACCCTGATGGTGATGATAAACCAAACAAAAAATACTATGATCCCCGCGTTTGGTTACGTAAGGCTGAAGAGGCTTTTGTTAAACGTTTAACAGTAGCTTTCGAAGATTTAAACTGTGTGAATGTAAATGATAAACTATAAGGTTTTTATTTAACATTACGATGATAAGAAAACGCCATGGGTATAAAACCTATGGCGTTTTTGTTTGTTTTATGGCTATATTTAATCAAACAAAATGTGATGAGAAAATCTAAAGAATTCAAAAAAAGCAATTTTTTTGAGCAATTTGCTAATGCTGCAACCAAGTTTACCGGAAGTTCTGTTGCATTTATTGCTGCAACAGCTATAGTTTTAGGATGGGCACTCACAGGTCCTTTATTCAACTATTCTGAGACCTGGCAACTGGTGATTAATACAGGTACTACGATTATTACCTTTTTGATGGTTTTCCTTATTCAAAAAGCACAAAATAAAGACGGTAAGGCAATTCAGTTGAAATTAAACGAACTCATTGCTGCTCAGAATGGTGCCAGTAATCGTATGGTTGATATCGAAGACCTGAGTGAAAGGGAACTGGATCAACTGCATAAATTTTACGTTACTATTGCTGCACTTGCCAAAAAAGAGGCCGATATTCATTGTTCACATTCTATAGATGTAGCTAAGCAATTAAATGAAATAAAATTACAAACGAATAAACATTTTAAATCTAATCAATAATGAGCCTTCAAGTCCAAAAAGTAATACATCCGGAAGATTTAGATAAAGTATTTGCCATTCGCAAAATTGTTTTTGTTGATGAGCAGAATTGTCCGCCAGAACTAGAGTGGGAGCATGAAGATGAGTCTATTCATTTTTTAGCTACACACAATGGCCAGCCCTGCGGTGCATGCAGGTGGCGTAAAACGGATGCAGGATATAAATTAGAGCGCTTTGCGGTGCTAAAAGATTTTAGAGGGCAGGGGGTTGGCCGTGCTTTAATCGCTGAAGCTTTATCTGATTTACCCGAAGATGCACATTACATTTACCTCAACTCCCAGTTGGATGCGATGAGTTTGTATGCCAAATTCGGTTTTGTTGCCGAGGGTGATCAGTTTGAAGAGGCTGGTATTCAGCATTTTAAAATGGTTAAAAAGGCATAGCGCAAACGGGGCAATTATCCAAATATCCTGGACGAAAGGATCATTGCCTCATTCCACTTATCCATATTTAGATTCAAATTTACACCCTTTGAATTAAGAAAGGTAATCACATCCTCAGTAGCAATATTTCCGGTAAGGTCATCTGCAGCCATCGGACAGCCCCCGAAACCTTTTAATGCCGAATCTATGCGTTTTACCCCTGCATCATAAGCTGCAGCTATCTTTTCCACTCGCTCTGTAGGGGTAGAGTGAAGGTGAATTCCAATTTCTGTGTGATTAAACCTCGAAATCAACTTAGGGAGTATAGAAGTTATTTTTTCAGGTGTAGACACCCCTACAGTATCAGCTAATGAAAGTATTTTAACGCCTTTGCTGATGAGAATATCAGCCCAATGTTCTACAATTTCATAATTCCATTCGTCTCCATAAGGGTTTCCAAAACCCATAGAAAGGTAAAGCACTGCAGTTTTATCATTTTTATCACAAAGTGAAAGCATTTCCTCTACCGTTGTGAGAGATTGCGCAATACTCGAATTCGTATTGCGCTGTTGGAACGTTTCTGAGACAGAAAAAGGGAAACCAAGGTAATTGATCTCTTTATGCTTAACAGCTTCTTCTACGCCTCTTAAATTGGCTACAATGGCCAAAAGCCTGGTAGAGGTATTACTCAAATCTAATTGAGCTAAAACTGCTGCTGTATCTGCCATTTGAGGAATAGCCTTTGGTGATACAAAGCTTCCAAAATCTAATGTGTCGAAGCCCACTTGAAGTAACAGGTTGAGATAGGCCGACTTAAGTTGTGTAGGCACAAAATCATGTAGTCCCTGCATGGCATCTCGAGGGCATTCTACTAATCTGAATGGGTTTTTGCTCATTTTTATTTTATTGTAAAGAATTTAAAACAACAAGCTGCTATTCAAATTTCCACTAATGACTAATGACTAATGACTAATGACTAATGACTAAAGTTAAAGTACCCTGTTCTTGTAAGCATCATAGTCAGTTAGCGCGGCTTCGTATGTACCTTGCATAAATGGTGATGAGATTAAGAAGTCTGCTGTCGCCACATCGCAAGCCATTGGAATATTCCAAACAATGCCAATTCTTAACAGGGCTTTTACGTCAGGATCATGAGGTTGTGCTTCCATCGGATCCCAAAAGAAAATCAGCACGTCAATTTCACCCTGGGCAATTAATGCCCCAATTTGTTGATCCCCACCTAAAGGTCCGCTTAGAAGTCTACGCACGGGTAGGTTTAAATTTTCTTCAATTAATCTTCCTGTTGTGCCGGTTGCAAGCAGTTCATGCCCTACAAATGCATCTCTGTTTCTAAGTGCCCAATTTACCAAATCATCTTTTCGGTGGTCATGTGCTACTAATGCTATCTTTTTTTTGGGCGCTAATGTTTTAACAGTCATTTAAAAGTTTGTGGTTAAGGTGTTTTTACTTCTTTTACACTGGGAACTTCAGACCGATAATCTATGCTTCTGTCTTTCGCAAAGGTTCTAATGATCAGCCTGGTGCCTCTATCATAGCTAAAGTAGCTCCAAACCCAGTTTACAAAAACAATGATTTTATTCCTAAATCCTACCAGTGTCATCAAATGTACAAACATCCAGGTAAACCAGGCAAAAACACCTTGAAAACGTATCTTGCCGATATCTACCACAGCTTTGTTCCTGCCTACTGTAGCCATAGATCCCTTGTCGAAGTATTTGAATTTTTCTAAAGGTTTATTCTCCCTAATATTTATCAGATTTTTGGCAAGCTGGTGGCCTTGCTGAATGGCAGCAGGTGCTACGCCTGGATGACCATTTGGCGTTTCTTCATCAATAATTGCCGCAACATCGCCAATGGCATAAATATTCAGATAGCCGACAACCAGATTATGAGTATCAGTTTTTATCCTGCCCCCTCGAACTACTTCAGCTTTATCCAGACCAGGAATCACTTCACCCTTTACACCTGCACTCCAGATCACTGAAGAACTTAGGATAGGTGCTTTATCTTGCAAGGTTAGGGTATGGCCATCATATCCCAATACACGGGTAGTATTCATTACTTCAACTCCCATTTTGGTAAGGAAGTCTTTAGCCTTCTGTTGCGCCTGTGGTGACATGGCACCCAATAACTCGGGAGAATTTTCTATCAGATAGATATTAACCTTACTGATATCCATTTCTGGATAATCATTGGGTATCACATGTTTTTTAAGCTCTGCAATGGCTCCAGCTGTTTCTACACCGGTTGGACCGCCTCCAACGACTACAAAATTAAGTAGGGCAACTTTTTTATTGAGATCTTTTTCAATAAGTGATTTTTCGAAATTCTGTAAAATAAGACTTCTTAAATCCAGTGCTTCTGGGATGGATTTCATTGGCATTGCATTGGTCTCGATCTCTGTGTTGCCAAAGAAATTACTGGTCGATCCGGTCGCTATTACCAGATAATCATAATTTACTTTACCGATATCGGTTAGGACATAGTTTTCTGATGAAACAACTTGTGTTACTTTCGTTACCCTGAATATAAAGTTTTTCTGTCCTTTAAAAATTTTTCTGAGGGGGAATGCTATAGAATCAGGCTCTAAACCACCTGTTGCCACCTGATAAAGCAGGGGCTGGAAAGTATGATAGTTGTGCTTATCGAGCATTACTACCTGAAAAGGCTTATTCTTTAATCTTTTAGCAAGTTCAATACCACCAAATCCGCCACCAACAATTACTACTCTGGGATATTCACTTTTAGGAAGTTGTAAATCCATGTTTTACCGGTTTTAATCTATACGAATGTAACAAAAAGATGGCCAAAAGGTTTATTGAATGCCGTTTTGAACAATAAATCCGATCCGAAAATGAGATATAACGTTGCGATGACTGTTAAGGTTAGGTGTAAAGAGTAGAAGTTGAAAGTCTCAAGTTGAAAGTGGCGTACAGACGAAAACTTAACTGCTTTAGGTTTGTGTAACTAGCTTCTAATACATTGGTAATAAACACCTGATACAAAAAAAGCGTCTTGATACTAGATCAAGACGCTTTTTATATTTAAGATTTTAAAATCTATTTTTTCTTTTCTTCTGAGCTACCCAAATCGATTACGATAGGAGTAGAGATACATAAAGATGAGTAAGTACCGATGATACGACCAATCAATAAGGCGAAGATAAATCCGCGGATACTGTCTCCACCAAAGATGAAGATAACCAATAACACGAAGAATACGGTTAATGAGGTTAAGATCGTACGGCTCAATGTGCTGTTTAAGGCAAAGTTGATTAAGTTATTACGTTCCTCACCGTGTAAATCAGCTTTTCCGGCATCTTTCAAGCGTTCACGGATACGGTCAAATACAACAACTGTCTCTGTCATGGTATAACCCATTACCGTTAAGATGGCTGCGATGAAATCCTGGCCAATTTCCAGTGAGAATGGCAATACACCATCTAAAATAGTATAGAATGAAAGTACCATTAGCACGTCATGGAACAATGCGATTACCGCACCTAAACCATATTGCCATTTTTTAAACTGGATTACAATGTAGATAAACATGAACAAGCATGAGATCAATACTGCATATAAAGCACCGTTTACAATATCACTCGCAATAATTGGCGTTACTTTTTGTGAACTTACGACCTCGTATTTAGAACCAGCTAAACCTTTGTTCAATGCATCTTCTACTAACTTATCAGTTTTAACATCCTGATCTTCGATATGGAAAGTTGTGGTAATTTTTACCTGACTATCTTCACCAGCAGTTTTAACCTCAGGCGTTTCATTACCAAATGCAGGAGTTAATTTTGATTTTATATCTTCCGTGCTAACAGCCTGATCGAAATGCACCAGGTAAGTTCTACCACCTTTGAAATCAACACCTAAGTTTAAACCACCATTTTTGAAGTAGAAAACGATACCTAAAACAATGATGATTGAAGATATTGCATAATAAATTTTACGACGTCCAACGAAGTTGAATGAAATATTTTTAAATGCGTTTCTGGTTACACTATTATCAAAACTGATATCGATTTTACGGTTAAGTAAAGATTCAAATACTACTCTAGAGATTGCAACAGCTGCAAATAGAGAAGAAAGAATACCAATACATAAAGTAGTTGCAAAACCTCTAACCGGACCACTACCGAATGCATAAAGGATAGCTCCTAAAATGAATACTGTAACGTTTGAGTCAATAATTGAAGGCATTGCATGTTTGAAACCCTCTTTGATTGCAACAGGCGTACTCTTTCCATGTGCTAATTCTTCACGCACGCGCTCGAAGATCAGAATGTTCGCATCTACGGATAAACCAATGGTTAAAACAATACCGGCAATACCAGGTAAAGTTAACACTGCACCAAATGATACCAGGATACCAATGATGAAGAATAAGTTGATTAATAAAGCAAGGTTAGCAATCCAGCCGGCACGGTGATAATACAATGCCATGAAGACTAAGATTACAATAAACGCGATAACAAATGAAATTAAACCATCGTGGATTGCCTGAGCACCTAAAGTAGGTCCTACAACGAAACTTCCTGCAATACGAGCAGGAGCAGGTAGTTTACCAGCTTTTAAGATGTTGGCTAAATCCTTTGTATCATCCTGTGTAAAGCTTCCTGTGATTGACGAAATACCATTAGGAATTTCGTTTTGTACAGTAGGAGCAGAATACACCTGATTATCTAATACAATTGCAATTGCTTTTTTATTTTGAGGATCAGCAGAAGCTTCAGCAGTAATTTTTTTCCATTTAGCAGCGCCTTCGCTGGTCATGTACATGGTAACCTCTGGTTTTCCTTTTTGATCAAAGTCGTTACGGGAATCGCTGATTGCTTCGCCACCTAGATCTGGTTTACCATCTGCATTTGTAGCTTTAATGGCATAAAGCTCGAATACTTTAGAATTTTCTCTAGGTTTAACGCTCCACATAAACTTCATTGTAGAAGGAATAGCTGCAGCAACCTCAGGGACTTTAAAGTATGCATTAACTTTAGCCGTATCTTTTTGTAAAGCTAAACCAACAACTGCACCTGGCATTAATTGTTGTTGACCATTTTCACCTTGATAGATAGGCAAGCTTAAAACAGTATACAAAGGATTAGTTTTTGTGAACTCAGCTTTTAAAGCTGTAGAGTCTTTTTTACCTAAGCCAGCAAGTTTACCACCTTTAGCATCAGCGCTGTCTTTTGTAGCAGCTTTTTCTAAACCCGCTAATTTACCGCCTTCAGCTTTTTTAGCTGTAGTATCTGCAGCAGGAGCAGTTGTTTTTAAAGTAGCAGCTAAAGTTTTGTTAATGTTTTCTAACAAAGGATAAACTTCTTGTACCTGGTATACTTGCCAGAATTGAAGTTCTGCAGAACCTTGTAAAAGTTTCGAAATACGCTCTTTATCCTGAACACCGGGCATCTCGATTAAGATCCGGTTACTGCCCTCTTGCTTTTGCATGTTTGGACTCACCACACCAAAACCATCAATACGTGAACGTAAGATGATAAATGAGCGATCAATCGCACTTGAAGCCTCTTTCGATAAGAAAGATTGAACCTCTGAGTTGCTTGCGTTAGCTTTTAATTGAGAAGCATTGTCTTGGTTAGAGAAGAAATCTGCAAGTTTAACGCCCGGGCTTAATTTTTCAAACTCATTTACAAATAATTTGATGTAATCTTTGCCACCAGCATTTAATTGGGTTTGAGCATTTTGTACAGCCTGGTTGAAATTAGCATCAGTAGGATTGCCTGCTAATGATTTTACCAATTCTGCTAACGATATCTCCATCGTTACGTTCATCCCGCCTTTTAAGTCTAGACCTAAATTAATCTCTTTCGATTTTACATTCTGATAAGTAAAACCCAATAACGGGTAAACTTTCTCACCACTCATCGAGTCTAAGTAAGCCTTTTCTTTTGCTAAATCACCTTTCGCATAGTTTTTTGCGTCTTTTTCTACCTTAGAGGAAACTAAAGTAAAAGAGAGGCCGTACGCACAAACGATAGCTAAAACTATCGCTATAAACTTAATAAAACCTTTTCCTTGCATTTTTTGTTTAAAATAATTTGTCTTTCGCTGTTTTTTAACAAGTCGGCAAATCTAATTAAATTTTTAAATTATAGAACCTCCTAATTGATAATTTATTAAGATTAATTTTTAATCGTTAACAAATGTCGCGTTTGCCCCCTAAGATGGAATTAAATTCGCTTAATATTATCGGCAAAGCGCTCAAACCTCATTTAATTCTTTCCAATACCTCGAAGGTATAATCGTAGGGATTTTTTTCATCTGCCGCATGCCTTTCCGATTTTACGACTTTCCATTCTGACCTGTTGATGGGAGGAAAAAAGGTATCTGCCTCAAATTGGTGATGAATAGTCGTTAAAAATAAGGTATGTGTAAGGGGAAGCGCTTGTTTATAAATTTCTGCTCCGCCAACAATAAATACGGGTTTTTCTTCTTCTTTTGTGATTTCCAGCGCTTCAGGCAAGCTATTAACAACTTCTACTCCATTAATTTTTAATTGAGTGTCTCTGGTAATCACAATATTTCTTCTGTTGGGTAGGGGTCTGCCGACAGAATCGAAAGTCTTGCGCCCCATAATCACCGTATGACCGGTTGTGGTTTGTTTAAAGAATTTTAGGTCAGCAGGCATATGCCACAAGAGCTGATTGTTTTTGCCAATGGCAAAGTTTTCGCCTACGGCGACTGCGATACTAATAGACATTAAAAAATGTTGTTAAAATAAATCTGAATGTGTTCCTAATCTATCAAGATAGATTTCTTTTGTGTCATTATTTTGAAACCATATCATTAACCAGTCACTTTTGATATGGCACTCCCAAAAACCAGCATAATCTCCACTTAATAAATGAGGCTTGAATTTCGAAGGTAGGGTTCCGGTTTCTCTTAAGGTTTGCAATACAATCTCAAGAATTGAAATATCATACCTTCTTTTTAAACAGCGCTTATAATCTTTTTTAAATTGAGTTGAAAAAGACAGGCTATACATTTTTAGGAATTTAACTTATTCATCAAATCCTCATGACTTGAAGTTTTAGTCAAATCCTTGCCTTTACTGGTTTTGGTCATGGAAGCCAGTGTTTTTTTATTTGGCTGTTTATCAGTATTTGGAGTAATGGTTACACCAAGCTCCTTTAGTAACTGCTTAACAAGATTTGTTTTTTGTTCGGGGACACTAATTAGAAATGTTTCCATAATTACAAATATAACAATTATTGTTACTCATTGTTCGACAGTATAATTGAGTGACGGTTTATTCTGTTGATAAACAGCTGGGCTCATAAATACTATCTATTTATGATAGTCAATTAATTTCCCTTCAGGGGCTGGCAGCTATACAGCTACAATGCCTTTAATGTGTGGGTGTGCCTCATAATTTTCTAATGTAAAATCTTCAAATTTGAAATCAAATATGCTTTTCACTTCAGGGTTAATCTTCATTTGAGGTAGTGGTTTCGGATCTCTGCTCAATTGAAGCTGTGCCTGCTCAATGTGGTTGTTGTATAAATGGGCATCTCCGAGGGTATGGACGAAATCACCCGCTTCCAGATCGCAAACCTGGGCAACCATCATGGTAAGTAGTGCGTAAGATGCAATATTAAAGGGAACACCTAAAAATATATCTGCACTGCGTTGATACAATTGGCAGCTTAATTTACCATCGGCTACATAGAACTGGAAAAAGGCATGGCATGGCGGAAGGGCCATGTTTTCAATCTCGGCAACATTCCATGCTGAAACAATAATTCTTCTTGAATCAGGATTGTTTTTAATGGTATTGATGATATTAGTAATCTGATCGATGTGTTTCCCGTCAGGTGTAGGCCAGCTTCTCCACTGAGAACCATAAACAGGTCCTAAATTTCCGTTTTCATCTGCCCATTCATCCCAAATCCGAACGCCATTGTCTTTTAAATATTTAATATTGGTATCGCCTGATAAAAACCAGATGAGTTCATGAATAATGGATTTAAGATGGAGCTTTTTGGTTGTAACCATTGGAAAGCCTTCCTGAAGGTTAAAACGCATCTGATGACCGAAAACGCTGATAGTTCCAGTGCCAGTACGATCATGTTTTTGTGTGCCATTATCCAGCACATGCTGCATTAAATCTAAATATTGTTTCATAACCCATCACCCCAAAAAGGGTTTTCAAATTGTAAATAATTGATCAATTGCAAATATCTAAAATTTATCATGGGTTGAACTTTTTAGTTTTCGACAAAATGCAATTTTTAAACAAGCCTGACTTTTGTATGTTTGCAAAATGAGCCATCCGTTTGTTTTGGCAATACGGACTCAAAACTTATGACTTCAGACGCGCAACTAAAATGCTATCCTTTCCAAACGCAAAAATAAACCTGGGTTTAAACATAACAGAAAAACGTGCCGATGGCTATCATAACCTGGAGACTGTTTTTTATCCGATCGGACTTAAAGATGCTGTAGAAATTTCGGATGCCGAATTGACTTCCTGCAAAATCCACGGTATTCATATCCCGGGAGATGCACAGGACAATCTCTGTGTAAAGGCCTACCACATGTTAAATGCTGATTTTGGATTACCGCCTCAGCAAATCAACCTGCTAAAAAATATTCCTGTGGGAGCCGGCTTAGGTGGAGGATCTGCTGATTGTGCCTTTGTAATCAAGTTGCTTAATCAAAAGTTTAACTTAGGGCTTTCAGTTGAAGCCATGCAAAACTATGCGCGTAAATTGGGGACCGACTGTGCCTTTTTTATCGAAAATAAACCTGTGTACGCCTTTAATAAGGGTGATGAGTTTGAAAGTTGCGAAATTGATTTGTCAGCTTATTTTAAGGTTTTAGTAAAACCCCCAATACATGTGAGCACCGGGGATGCCTACGCGCATATAAAACCACGAAAGCCTTTGCATTCCCTAAAAGAAATCATACATTTGTCTCCAACAACATGGAAAAATAAGGTAATCAACGATTTCGAAGATTCGGTATTCGTTAAATATCCCCAAATTCATCAAATAAAAACCAGTTTATACGATGCAGGCGCAGTATTTGCTCTTATGAGTGGAAGCGGCTCATCTGTTTTTGCCCTTTTTAACAAAGCGGTGAAATTACCCGAACTGGAACAACCTAACTTAGTTTATTACGATATTTAATTTAGGCTGGGCTCAATAGTTTGATACTTGAGGCTGGCTACTTTATACTAACAAACATGAATATAAATCTCATCCGCAAAAGCGGTAAGTTTAATTTCGAAGCCGAAAATGAAAGCGGTTTCACTGTAGAATTAGATGCAAAAGCTGCCATTGGTGGCGAGGGTAAGGGTTTTAGACCAATGGAAATGCTATTGGTAGGTTTAGGAGGATGTAGCGGGATAGATATGGTAAACGTATTAACAAAACAAAAAGAGCCACTTGACGACATTAAAATAGCAATAAATGCGAGTAGAAAGGATGAAGAAATGCCCCCTATATTTGATGTTATTGATATTCACTTCGATTTGTATGGCGATTTAAGCACTCCAAAAGTAGAACGCGCCCTGGCCATGACTTTTGATAAATATTGCTCCGTTTCCAACATCTTAGGACGATCAGCAACCATTAACTTTACTTATAAAATTAATAAATAATAAAAAAGTTGAAAGTACAAAGTTAAAAGTAGAAAGAGGAATGGTACTTGGATAATGATCTTGCTTCTAATGAAGGAGTTATTCTACTTGACATTATAGTCTTGATACTGATGTCTTAATGCTTGATACTAACGTCTTGATACTTGATACTAATATCTTGATACTCGATACTAACACCTCAACACAAAAAAATACCGACACTAACAATTTATAATGAAATCCGAAAATTTTGAAACCATAGCTATACGCACTCAAACCGAACGCAGCTTACACAAAGAGCATTCATCGCCAATTTACCTCACTTCGAGCTATAAATTTGATGATGCAGAAGAAATGCGCGCCTTATTTGCCAATGAGAAGGAAGGGAATGTGTATAGCCGTTATTCAAATCCAAATACCTCTGAGTTTATCGAAAAAATGTGCCTTTTAGAAGGTGCAGAAGATGGATTTGCTACAGCAACAGGTATGGCTGCGATTTTTACCACTTTTGGTGCCTTTCTGAAAAACGGCGATCATATCGTCTCCAGCCGATCTGTTTTTGGTTCTACTCACCAATTGCTGACCAATGTTTTTTCTAAATGGGGAATCACTTTTGATTACGCCGATTTGGATAAGCCGCAGGATTGGGAGGGCTTAATTAAGTCTAATACCAAAATGATCTTTGTAGAAACGCCTTCTAATCCTGGTATAGATATTATTGATCTGGAATTTTTAGGTGATCTGGCCAGGAAGCATAATCTTCTTTTGGTGGTTGATAATTGTTTTGCTACCCCATATTTACAACAGCCTATCAAATTTGGCGCACATATTTCTATTCATTCGGCTACTAAATATATTGATGGCCAAGGGCGTGTTTTGGGTGGTATTATTTTAGGTACCAAAGAACTGATTGCTGAAGTGGTAGGTTTCGCCCGTCACAGTGGACCAGCTTTATCGCCGTTTAGTGCATGGATTTTATCGAAGAGTTTAGAAACATTGGCTATTAGAATGGATCGTCATTGCGACAACGCCTTAAAAGTAGCTGAATACTTGGAGAAACACCCTAAAATAAAATTGGTAAAATATCCTTTCCTGCCATCACATCCGCAGTACGAAATTGCGAAGAAGCAAATGAAGCAAGGTGGTGGTATTGTAACCATTGTAGTAGATGGAGGAGTAGAAGGTGCACGTAAATTTATGGACAGCCTAAAAATGTTCTCTATTTCTGCGAATTTAGCGGATACCCGTTCCATTGCAACACATCCGGCTACCAGTACGCATAGCAAATTAACAGAAGAGCAGCGCAATGAGGTGGGGATTGAGCAAGGATCCATTCGTTTATCTATAGGACTTGAACACATCAATGATATACTTGCTGATATTGAGCAGGCATTAGCATAAAACTGCTTATTTAAGCATAGTAAATTCAGCGGGGCATCGGTACGATAGCCCCGCTTTGCGTTTGTATCAGCAGCTAAAGGATAAAACAAAAGCACTTATAATACAATCAGTATTGATACTTTAAACTGAATTCTTGATTCTTGCTACTTGATTCTTGCTACTTGATTCTTGATACTTTTAAACAACTCGCCACCTCCACAACTAAACAATTAAACCACTAAATTAGCTTCATGAACGATGTAGAATTTATCTTAACTGAGCTGAAATCTATGAGCGAACCGGCTTATCTGGAAAAAATGGCTCACTTTGGGATCGACATTGCTAAAGCCTTTGGAATCCGTGTTCCAGATATCAGGACGTTGGCCAAACAAGTAGGAAAAAATCAGGCTCTTTCTCTCGAACTCTGGAAAACTGAAATTCACGAAGCCAGATTATTAGCAACTTTCATTGGTGATTACAAACAAGTAGATGAGGCTCAAATAAACGCCTGGACGAAAGATTTCAATTCATGGGATATCTGTGATCAGGCTTGTGCTAATCTGTTTGTTAAAACGCCTTATTTTATGCCCAAGGTATTGGAGTTTAGTCAGGCAGAAGCGGTATTTGTAAAGCGAACAGGATTTGTGCTCATGGCAGTTGCTGCTGTACACCTCAAAAAAGAACCTGACGAAACCTTTTTGTCTTTTCTTCCAATTATTGAGCGGGAAGCTTATGATAGCCGAAACTTCGTTAAAAAAGCCATTAACTGGGCCTTAAGACAAATTGGAAAGCGAAATGCGTTTTTACATCCATACGCAATACAAACTGCACATAATATTCTCTCCCAAAACAATAAGAAGGCAAATTGGATAGCATTAGATGCTTTGAGAGAACTTGAAGGGCAGAAAGTATCCGAAAAACTTAAGCTTTAACAATTACTTATCCTACATCAATGTTTTAAAACCTTGCCTGCGGTAAATTTGTATCATAAACAAGAAAGGAAATTTATGTCACAGTTTATTTTGCATCCAGCAAACACCAGAGGTCATGCTAATCATGGTTGGTTAAATGCACATCACTCATTTAGCTTCGCAAATTATTATAATCCGGAGCGCATGCATTTTGGCGTATTAAGGGTTTTAAATGACGACTCAATTGACGGTGGAATGGGTTTTGGTGCGCATCCTCATGATAATATGGAAATCATTACGATTCCACTAGCAGGTGCAATTGCACACAAAGACAGCATGGGTAATTCAGCAGTAATAAAAAGCGGCGAGATCCAGGTGATGAGTGCAGGTACAGGCGTTAGTCACAGTGAATTTAATGCCAATGCAGATGAACAATTAAATTTATTGCAAATCTGGCTGTTTCCAAACAAGAAAAATGTTACACCAAGGTACGATCAGCAGGCTTTGAATGTAGAAGCCCGTCACAATAATTTTCAGCAGATTTTATCTCCTGATGCAGCGGATGAGGGTGTTTGGATTCATCAGGATGCCTGGTTTGCGCTCGGAAAATTTGATCAGGGCTTTGAAACTGATTATAAAATCAAAAAAGCTGGAAATGGTGTTTATGCATTTGTAATTAGCGGAGAAGTAACCATTAATGGACAAAAATTAGGTAAAAGAGATGCAATAGGTGTTTGGGATACGGATACACTTAATTTTAGAGCTGATTCTGAAGGAGCGGAAGTGTTGCTGATGGATGTGCCAATGGAACTAAATTAAATTGGATAATTATAGTGTTCATAATGGGCTTGCCAGGATTTTCCGGTAAGCCCATATGATTTAACCTAAAAAATATGATGCCTTTAACCATACTTTACGTCGGAAGAGATGCTGATATTACTGTTGTAATGAACCGTTTGTTAAATGCAAGAGAAGAATGGACTGGCATTTGCGTATGTTCAGATGAGGAAGCGATATCTGTTTGTAAGGAACAGCACCTGGATTTGGTGTTGCTCGGAAATGGAATCAATCATGGGGATGAACAAAAGTTGCGGACAACATTATCCGCGCTAAGGCCAGGCTTAAAAATTGTGCAGCATTATGGAGGTGGCAGTGGCTTGCTGTACGGCGAAATAATGTCAGCCTTGCGGGAGGAGGGCTAACTGATTTCCAGAATCAAATATATTCTGGTCCAATTGCATCAGTTTCTATTTCAATCCCTACAAGTGTTGACAAGGAAAAAGGGGCTGTGCGGGGGTATCACAAGCTTCATGTTTTGCAACCTGACCTTGAACCTCTAAAATCCCCGTATCGTGTTACTAGCTAATATAATCCCTGTCTTCATCGCTTAGTTCCTTTTTGTTCCCGTTGGCCTGATTTCTGGCAATCTCATCATCATAGCTGCTCAGCGTTTTTCTCGGGCGGCCAACAATAAATCCGATAATAAAACCAATTACAATACAGATTCCAATTACCAGAAGCTTTGAAACAGGAACGGTTGTTACAAGAAAGTCGAAATCAACAGGCTCAGTGTTTACCATTAAGAAAATGGTTAGTAAGGCTGTCAGTGCAATAATGAAGATGGTTTTTCCACTCATGGTTTAAAAGCTATAATTAAAAGAAAACTCTAATATCGGATTTTGATTGTAAACTTTATTAACGAAAACTAATCTTGCTCCCACATCAACAACAGGCTGGTACCGTAAAATGTTTAAACTACTGTTCAGTTCTACCCCATAAGTTTTGGGTTCTCCAAAGTTGGTTTCCTTTCCGATGTTTTCGTAATGGCAAAATAAACCTGCCCTGAAATTTCTCACATAGGCGAGCGGACCAATCTCCCAATCCGGAAAAGCGAAAGGAAAACGGTAATTGAAAAGTAAGGTATTTTCAAGTTTGCTTTTTGCTAAAATATTGTTGTAGCCATACACGGTCGAAATGTCTGTCGCATATTGATTCACACCGGTTGCTTTTTGATAATTGAAGCTAGCCAGAAAAGAATGGTTGTGAAAAAAACCAGGAAAATAAAAGAAGCTCCCAAGTGCTAAAATCTCGCCTTTAAGATTAGGGTCGAAAGGCTGGTGATTGTAGCTTGCTCTAAAAACCTGTGCCCACTTTGGGGCGATATCCCGCTCTGTTGTACGTACACTGTGGTTAAATGCAAAGCTGTATTCCATCGGGAATTTAAGTTCTCTGATGAAGTTGTTTGGCATATTCTCAGGCAGGTATCTGCGCGTGTAACTCGTTGCCGCATTTAAACTGAAAGCAAAGTTTTCATTTCTCGAATTAAACGATAATGGGAGTGATGCATTAAGTTTGATATAATGCTCTCGCCAATCTCCCTGTTTAAGGGTGTTATTAGCTCTGTAGAACGTTCTTTTTGGTCTGTTGCGGTAGATGACGCTCAAAACAGGATAAAATGCCTTATAGTTGATATCTGCTGTGTATTCAAAACGCTTGAGGTCGCGGTGATATTTTGCGCCCGTATAAAAGTTCATCGTATTGAGCAGATTGTTGGATTGCAGCTCCAGCCCGAAGATGTACTCGTTATCGATTGATGGAACAATACTGTGGAAGTTGAATAAATTTAACCCGGCATGGTAAGGTTTCGATTGATAACTACTGTCTGGAACTCCCTGAAAAACATTGCCAACATTTTCTTGTTTTTCAGCCGCCGCTGTGAAATCTACAAAATGGTTTTCTCCAGCAGGAGCGGTTATAATTTCCTTCTCTGAAATTTCATATCCATTAACCTGATAGTTGTTAAAAGTAATTTTTCCAGACTCAGAAACAGTTGGGTTAAATGCCCCATATTTTGCTGCGCTCAATGCACTGATTTGCTTCGATAGAATATCAATCTGGTAAATATTATCGATGCCATTGAAGTGTGCATTAAAGGCGATATTATCTGAAATGAAAATTGGACGGTTCAGTTGTTGCCTGCTGTTTGCTATGAGCGTTTCAATAATCCCCTTGCTGAGCACTTTTAAGTTTTTACCGTTTTCACTTACGCTGATGAAAGCAATTTTATTTCCTGATAAATCGAAAGATGGAGTTTGCAGAATCTCATTTTCTGGATTTGAATATTTCTTGATTATCGTTCCATCCGATGCGCTAATTTCTATCAGGTTAAATTGATTGCTAAGGTCAACCTGTACAGCAACAATTTTTTTTCCGTCCGTAGAAAGTGATGGAGAAAAGAGTCTGCTTTTACTGCTAAGTTTTTTGAGTTTTTTAGTTTCAATATTGTAACTGCATATTACGCTATAGCTGCGTTGTTTATATCTTGGATCGTATCGTATTTCGTCCCAAACAATCACGTTATTTTTAAAGCTAAACCAGGGCTGTTCCTGATAACCAAT
Source organism: Pedobacter sp. (assembly GCF_965279535.1). NCBI lineage: Bacteria > Pseudomonadati > Bacteroidota > Sphingobacteriia > Sphingobacteriales > Sphingobacteriaceae > Pedobacter > Pedobacter sp. Next base: position 1,500,822 of record NZ_OZ257244.1, on the reverse strand, counting down.
TCCAAATAGTTTTTGTTCAGTTTTGTCTTCGTTGATAATTGCAAAATGCCTGGCTTCTGCCTTACTTTCTTTAAGCGCTAAAATCTGTTTTTTGTTCAATCTAACCGGGAGAAAATAATTCGTTGCATAGCTCGGTTTTTTATTCAAAATATCAACATTTTCTACAGCAGTTTTTGAAGCCTGTTCTTGCCAGTTTTTGGTGATTTTATTTTGAGTACTTAAAAAGAATTTCCTGGTGTTATAACCCGAGATCTTTTTTAAGGTTTGAGAAAAGGGGTAAGGTCTCACCGGTCTTTTTCTAAGGTCGCTCAGCAGGCTGTCTGAAACAAATTGCCCGAGCTGTTCTTTCAGATTGGCCATCATTAAAAATCCGGTTTGGTAGTAGCCCGGAGTTACCGATCTGTTCGATCCAAAATAGGCTTTGCTGTAGCTGAATTTTTTACCTTCCAAGACCGAAGCTCGGAAAGGCATGATCCAGTTAGGTTGCCGGCCTCTACCTGAAAAGGTAAGTGCCGTTTCATTTACTACAGCATCTCCCTCAAAAAACCAGGTGGGTACCGCGGCACCGAAGTAAGCAAAGTAAACCAGTTCAGGAAATGGATGTTTTTGATTTCCTGTCAATTTGTCAAACTGCGCGATGTGTCTCAATTCGTGTACGGCCAGGTTGTTCAGCCAGTCCTGGCTATCGAAATATTGTGGCGGTGTAGCATAGAATTCTGACTTCTTTGGTCCCAGCTGAACGAAGCCATTTGCAACCGTTCCCCGGTTCTGTAAAAGGAGTGGGATGGAGGTGTGTTGCTGTCTCAAGCCCAGTCCAATTTTAGGGTATATGAAGGGTAGGGTATTGGCCATTCTTTGCCCTTCTTTCTCCAGTTCTGCCGGATAAATGATTTTGAAGCCGCCAGATGAAATATACCTCCATTTTACACTAAGTGGGTTTTGTTCGGTGCTGAAAATCTGACCAAAAACCGATGGTGAAATAAAACTTGAAATAGATAATGTTAAAAGGCTGATTTTTAATATGTTGATAGCTTTATGTGATTTCATTAAAAATGTATGCTAATATTTTTAGTTTTTTAATTTTCTATTGCCTTATTATGTTTTAACTTTTAATTTAACATTTGAATGTTAATAACTTGATATTTAGTTGTTTGTGATTTTGTGGATATTCGGTTTAATGGCCGTTTTAATAGCGTGTTTTCAGGTTTTTAATGTTGTTGCAAGCACTCGTATTGTAGTTTGTTTGAAATTTTGAATAATGCTTTTAATATACACTTATTAATCGATTTTCTTGCTCGATTTTTTTCATAGTTGTAAAAAAGGTATGCAAAAAGCCTAACGGATGAGGTTGTATTTTTAGGGTCTTTTTCATTTTTTTTACCCATTATTTAGTATAAATTTCATTGGTTGATATTCCAGGGGAAGCACAATTTTTAGTGCAGAAAATCAAAATGTGGATTATACAGAAATGAAGAAAATCAGGTGTTTTGACCTCCCGGATTCTCCGTTAAATCATGAGTATTTTCAATCCCCTCCCGGCAGATATCGGTTGTTCATGATGCATTTTACTCATTCAGTTAAAATTAGGTTTGTGTCATTTTGGCGCTTTTTCTTAGGGGCATGTTGTACTAACGATAGCTTGATAATCCGACTCGGATGCGATATAAAGTCTCCATTTCGAGTGCGTTTTTTTCCGGTTGCTGTCCTATAAAACTGAGGTTTTACAGTAAGGTTATACGCTGTTTTTGATCGAAATTCTCGATCCTCATTTCGTAAAATGTATGCTTTTAAGTTGATTTTAACGCCTGAAATACCTCCAAATTCGGTATGTAACGGCATTAGAATTGAATATTTGTGAACTGGACTCGGTTTTGCTTTCGATTTTGTTAAAAATGAAAAAGGTCCTAAAAACGCTGTTTTCAGGTACTATAAGGCACTTTTTTACGCCTTTTTCCGTTTTTGTTTTCAAACAAGGATAAGTAGCTTATCAAGCATAGTGAAACCTTTTTAATTGCGAATTAGCCGGGAATAACCTACTTATAATGCGAATATTTATGCTGTTTTTTAGCCTATATCTAGGGATAATTTTGGGTGATCCAGCTCAAGGCCTTGCAATATAAAAAGACCATTTCTGTCGAGGTGCCACATCAGCTCAAACTAACCCAGACTAAAATAGCTGAGTTTACGCTCGTTTTATAATCCTGAATAGACGTGCTAAAATGATAGAAAATCAGGTATTTTTTCGCTGGAATATTTTCTCAGGATCCATCGGTTTATACTTAGTTTTTTGCTGGTTTTGGTGCGTTTGAATCCGAGCTTTATATGTGTGAAAAACTAGATTCTGTTACGCCATTTTTTATAAACAGGATAAAGAAAAACTGCAGCTAAAACAATGACCGCACCCGCATAAAAGCCACCAGTCATTTGCTCCTTATTTTGAAAGAAAACAAAGGCTAAAATGATTCCGTAAACGGGCTCTAAATTTGTTACTAATGCAACCCTAAAAGCAGATAATGTTTTCATTACAGAAACACCTGCAACATAGGCAACGGAAGTGCATAGGGTGCCCAATAAGGTCAGGTAAAACCAGTCGCTTGCACTAAGGTTAAAATGCATATTGATTAATGAACCATCATAGATTCTATATAGGCTTACCCAAAAAAGGGCTCCAACTAATTCATAAAAACTGATGATAGATGGCGATGCTTTTTGCACCAAAGTAGAGTTGATTGTGCCAAATAAACTAGAGGCTACTGCTGCCAGAATGCCGAGGATAATACCGAGTGTATACTGTCCTTCAAACTTGAAGATCATATAGATTCCAAGTATAATTAGAAGGCCTACAAAGATGTCTCCAATCTGGAGCGGTTGTCGCTTAATCAGAGGTTCTAAAATCGCTGTGAAGAGCGTAAAAGAGGATAAGCAAACCAATGTAACAGATACGGTAGAAACCTTGATTGCATGAAAGAAAAATATCCAGTGGATCGCTACGATGGCGCCAGTAAAAAAGAATTGTAAGAATTGCTTTTTGGTAATCCGGATAGAGGTTTTGGTAAACCAAAACCAGGCTAACAAAGTTATGCTGGCAATTAAAACGCGGTACCAAACCATTGGTACCGCGTCTATAGAAATTACTTTTCCAAGTACTCCTGTAAATCCCCAAACGAATACAGTAAGGTGTAAAATAAAGAGGTTTTTTTTATCGGCATCCATCTTATTTTGGTGCTCTTTTCAAAAGGTATAGCCCCAGTATTCCAAAGGCTAATGTAGGTGTTAAAACAGCTATAAAAGGAGGTAGTCCGCCTTTAGTTGAAAACATCTGGGTGAATTGGTTAAATACAATATAAGCGAAGCTGAGTATGATCCCGATACCCAAGGAGACCCCAACACCACCACGAACTTTTCTTGATGATAAGGCTACCCCAATGAGGGTTAAAACGAATGCAGAAAGTGGGTGTAAAAACCTTTTATAACGTTCAAACTGGAGATCATTCATGATGCCTGTTCCCCTGATTTTTTCCTTTCTGATTTTCTCTCCAAGCTCTTTCGTAGTCAGGTTTTGAACCACGTTATCGTAGGCAGAAAAATCATCAGGACGCATATCTAAAATGGTATCTTTCACTTTTCCTGTACCGTAAACCATGGTTTCTTTCAAGCCGTTGATGGTGCGTACAGAATAGTTGCTCAGCTGCCACTTGCGCTTTAGCGAATCCCATTTTATATTGTCTGCTACAATCTTTTTCTTCAGTACATCGCCGTCAAAGTTATCTAAGGTGAAACGATATCCGGAGTTTGTTTTGTTGTCGAAATTCTCAATGTAGATAAACGTTTTATTATCCAGTTTCATGTGGATGTAAGACTTAGTCGAGGCTTCATTACGCTTTACATAAGTATTCTCAAACTTATTCTTAAGTGTATTGGTATAGGGTAAGATGTAAAGATTACTGACTAGATTAGCGGAGAAAATAATAGAGGCAGAAACAAAATAAGGAAAAAGAAAGCGGTTAAAACTTACTCCTCCACTTAAAATCGGAACAATTTCTGTTTGATCTGCCATCTTCGCAGTAAAGAAAATTACTGCAATAAAATTGATTAAAGGTGAGAGCATATTAACATAAAAAGGAATCGATCCTGCGTAATACTTGCTTAAAATTCCCCAGAAACTTAGCCCGCTTTTCATAAAATCATCCATCTTTTCCGATAAATCGAAAACCACAATAATGATGACGAAGATGGCCAGGGTATAAACAAATGTACCCAGGTATTTGCCGATAATATACCGGTCGATGATTTTAATTCTTCCCTTTAATAAATCCATTTTAGAGCTTATTGCCTAGTATTTTTACCATTTTATTTTTCCACTCATAAAACTCACCGCTCAGGATTTTTTCTCTTGCCTGTTTCACCAGCCATAAATAGAAATGGAGATTGTGTAAGGTAGCAATTTGTGCGCCAAGCATCTCTTTGCTATGCACTAAATGACGTAAATATGCTTTGCTCGTTACCTGATCGGCATGTAGATCGCTCTCTGCATCCAGAGGTGAAAAATCATTTTCCCATTTTTTGTTTCTGATGTTAATGATCCCGTTTCGGGTAAAGAGCATTCCATTTCTGGCGTTTCTTGTAGGCATTACGCAGTCGAACATATCAACGCCCAATGCAATGTTTTCAAGAATATTTACAGGGGTTCCAACGCCCATTAAATACCGGGGTTTATCAGATGGTAAGATGTCGCAAACTACCTCTGTCATCGCGTACATTTCTTCTGCGGGCTCGCCTACCGATAAACCGCCTATAGCATTGCCTTCACGCCCCATGCTCGCAATAAATTCAGCAGATTTAATCCTCAGGTCTTTATAAACAGAACCCTGAACGATGGGGAAAAGGGTTTGGTCGAAGCCATATTTAGGCTGCGTATTGTCGAAATGTGTGCAGCAACGTTTTAACCATCGGTGGGTCATTTTTACTGATTCTGCTGCATAAGTGTAATCACAAGGATAAGGGGTACACTCATCAAAGGCCATAATGATATCTGCTCCGATAGTTCGCTGGATATCCATCGCATATTCTGGTGTGAAAAGATGCTTGGAACCATCAATATGAGAGTGAAAGGTTACGCCTTCTTCCTTGATTTTTCGAACTTTACTTAGAGAATACACCTGGTACCCGCCGCTATCCGTTAAAATAGGACGATCCCAGCCTATAAATTTATGTAAACCACCTGCACTTTCCAGTATGTCTAATCCCGGTCTGAGATATAGATGATAGGTATTTCCCAGAATGATTTGAGCATCAATATCTTGCTTTAATTCTCTTTGGTGTACAGCTTTAACTGTTCCGGCTGTACCTACAGGCATGAAAATAGGTGTTTGGATTTCACCATGAGCAGTGGTTATAGTGCCTGCTCTAGCTTTTGAAAGCGGATCATTGGCCTGCAAGTTGAATTTCATATGTGTGTTTTTATTAGTCAAAAATTTGCCAAAAATAGCAAAAATAGAGGGCATATTTTTGTTTAATTTTTTATCAACATAAAAGCTTATTATTGATTTAAAATGAGAAATTTGCAGCTATTTATTATAACATCGTGATATTAACCCTGCTCGAGATTTGCATACTCTCGTTTTTTGCTTTTTGCCTCCTGGTTCAACTCTATTATGTGCTGTTTGTGCACCTTAGGCTGGCCAATGTCTACATTGAAGATCTACCATTAGAAGAACGAAAACCATTAAGCGTAATTATCTGTGCTCGCAATGAAGTGGCTAATCTGACAGCATATTTACCTTCCATATTAAACCAGAAGTATCAGAATTTCGAGGTGGTTGTAGTTAACGATCGTTCATGGGATGGTACAGAAGAGCTATTAGAGCAAATGGCTAAAGAGTATGCCCAGCTGAAGATTGTAAAGGTTTTAGATAATGATAAGTTTATAGCCGGGAAAAAGTTCGCTGTAACCATGGGGATTAAAGCAGCAAAACACGATTGGCTCGTATTTACAGATGCTGATTGTTTACCTGCAAGCGAAAATTGGCTCCTGAATATGCAGCAACCCGAAGATGAAAATGTAGAAATCGTTTTAGGTTACTCTCCTTATCTTAAGAAGCGTAATCTGTTAAATGCATTGATTCGGTTTGAAACCTTCTTTACAGCCGTCAATTACCTTTCCTTTGCCTTAAAAGGCATGCCTTATATGGGGGTTGGTAGAAATATGGCCTACAAGAAGTCACTTTTCTTTAAAAATAAAGGCTTTGCTGCACACATGCACATCCCATCTGGTGATGATGATTTATTCGTGAATGCTCATGCCAATAAATACAATACAGCAATCAGACTTCATCCGGATAGCCATGTGTGGAGTAACCCAAATACTACCTGGTCAGGTTATTTGAGGCAAAAGAAGCGTCATTTTGGAGCAGGTAAGTTTTATAAACCCAAACATAAGTTTATTTTGAGCTGGCAAATTACCTTTCAGTTCCTGTTTTATGCTGCATTTGCAGGATCAATGTTTCTGAGCTGGGAAGCACGATATGTTGCCTTCGGGATATTGTTTCTGAGTCTTTTTATCAGGTGCCTGGTATACCCTAAATTATTGAAAAGATTAAACTACGGTGAATTACGTTGGTGGTTCCCGATTTTAGATATACTTTTGTTTTTGTTTTTAACCCTGAATGCCATTCTTGCCCAATTTGGCAAGAAAAAAGTCAACTGGAAATAAGTTATTACATTATGTCAGATATAAAACCGGATATCATCACGAAATATTTTCCTGATTTAACAGCAAAACAGCTTGAACAGTTCTCTCAATTATTTGAGCTTTACAGCTACTGGAATGCACAAATCAATGTGATTTCCAGAAAAGATATCGAAGAGCTTTACGAACGTCATGTATTACATTCATTGGGCATTGCAATGGTTTGTAAGTTTAAAGCGGGCGAATCTGTATTGGATGTAGGTACTGGTGGTGGTTTCCCGGGCATTCCTTTAGCCATTTTATTTCCTGATACTCAGTTCCATCTCGTAGATTCTATCGGTAAAAAGATTAAAGTAGTAAAGGAAGTAGCCTCAGCATTGGGATTGCAAAATCTTCAGGCAGATCACCTGAGGGCTGAACAAATTAAAGGTAAGTTTAATTTCATTGTATCCAGGGCTGTAACCCGTTTGGGAGAGTTTTATCCATGGATTCAGGGGAAATTCAAAAAGGAATCAATTAATGCTATTCCCAATGGGATTCTTTATTTAAAGGGTGGAGATCTGGCAGAAGAGATTAAAGAGTCAAAACTGAAAGCAGAACTTTATCCGCTTTCAGCGTATTTTGAGGAAGATTTCTTCGAAACAAAGTATGTGGTTTACGTTCCGCAGTAATCTTTAGTTTTTCATAATCATCTTATCTTTTAACGACTGCTGTAAACCAGTTTGCTTATCTACGTTTTTAACAACCTCTAAAACGGCGTTTGCAGCATGGCTGAAGAATACTTTTGTGATGCTCGAATATTCATCGGTGGCTTTGTGGTAATCTTTATGGTCTTCCACACCAAAGTATAAGAAGGGTATGTTTTTAGCATTAAATGCCCCCTGGTCGCTCTGGTTGGTCCAGTCATCATGACCTAATTTAGGGTCGTCATGCCCCAGAAGTACCTTGATATTCGGATTGTTATTAACGATGTATTTTTTTAAGTCAGGATATTTGAATGTGCCACAAACATAGAGTTCATTTTTATCGCTATGGCTGATCATATCCATATTTAAATTGATTGCTATTGTATTTACGGGTACAGGAGGATTGGCTACAAATGCTTTCGCACCCTGTAAACCCATTTCCTCTGCATCGAAAGAAGCAAATATGATGGTGTTATTGGGTTTGTTTTTGGCAAAATAAGCGGCAATTTTTAATAAACCGGCTGTTCCTGAGGCATTGTCATCGGCTCCATTAAAAACCTCATCTTTAACTACACCTAAGTGGTCATAATGTGCAGAAACTACAATTACGTTCGTTCCTTTTCCGGGGATATAGCCGATTAAGTTCGTGCCATTTACTTTTTGGCCGTTTCTGGAGGTAAAATCAAAATCCTGTGCATAGTTAACATGTTGAGGATAGGATTTTAATCCCAGCTTTTGAAATCTTTCTCTGATGTATGCACGAGCCATTTCAGCACCTTTTGTACCTGTTTTCCTTCCCTGGTAAGCATCTGAAGACAGGATCTCAACGTCTTTTAGTAATTGAGCATCTGGTTTTGTGGTATCTGAACCTTGATTTTTAACAGAAGAACAGCAACTGAGCATTAACGCCAGGGGAATAATATATAGGATTTTCATGGTAAATGTATTTCTGCCTAAAGATATTAATTATTGGCAAAGAAAACTCCCAACTTGTGACTTCAGACTTCAGACTCTGGACAAAACTAAGCTGCCACCTCTCTTAAATCTACAGCCACAACTCTCGAAACGCCTTGTTCTACCATGGTTACACCGTAAATAATATCGGTACTGGCAATTGTACGCTTATTGTGCGAAACGATAATGAACTGCGACTGATCTGAGAATTTACGGATGATGTTGTTGAACTTATCGATGTTGGTATCATCAAGCGGGGCATCTACCTCGTCGAAAATACAGAACGGTGCTGGTTTTAACAGGTAAAGTGAAAATAAGAGGGCAGTAGCGGTTAATGTTTTTTCACCACCTGATAATTGGTTGATAGATAACGGTCGCTTACCTTTAGGTCTTGCAATAATGTCTATATCAGCCTCTAATGGGTTGTGGATATCGGTAAGGATAAGGTCGCAGCTATCTTCGTCGTTAAACAGAGAGCGGAAAACGACAATGAAATGTTCGCGGGCCTGGGTAAAAGCCTGCATAAACTTATCCTTCGCTGTATCATCAATTTCTTTGATGGTTTGTAGCAAATCTGCTTTAGCGGCCTGAAGGTCTTTTTTCTGATTCTGGATAAAGATATAGCGTTCATCCATTTCTTTATAAGCTTCCATTGCCATAGAATTGATTGCGCCAAACTCATCCAATTGACGCTTCATCCGGTCTACTTTTTGACGGAGTTCAAATTCGCTCTCTAAAGCTTCGGTTTCTTCCTCTGTTTCTAAGAGATCGTTGATATCAATGTTGAATTCGACAGCTAAACGCTCTTTCAGGGCATTGAGGTCGATTTTTAAAGCGTTCTTTTTATCCTTAATTTCGGTTAAAAGAAAATCTGTTTCTTCTCTGTTTTTACGGATATTGGTCAGATCGCCTTCTACTTCATTGATTTTTCCTTTCATCGAAAAATATCCCTGCTCTATCTCTGCAAGGCCTTTTTCCATGTCTTCACGTTGCTTGTACATCTCCAGGAGCGTATCATCGCTTAAATCGGTATGTTGAAGCGTCGCTGTAATCTCGGTTAATGCCTCCTGAAGTTCCTTTTCGTTTTGGGCAATGCGTTTATTTAAGGCTTCTTCCTGTACAAAACGGTAATCTAAATCCTTTTCTAAACTGGATAACTTATTTTGTTGCTGGTGAAACTTGATGTTATCCTGGTTGTACTTACCTGCACTTTCTGTTACCTGCTCTGCAATTTCCTGGTAGTTTAATTGCTGCTCTTGCAGGTTAACGTGGGCTTCCTGTTGATTTCGTTGTAGCTGAACCAATGCCGGAAGTTTCTCGGATAAACTTTTTTCTATGGAAACAATTTTCTGCGCAATATCCGTTTTACGGTTTTCACTGGTTGTAATAAACTCCTGATATTGATCCCTTCTGGTTTGAACAGAAATGTGCTCATTAATGAACTTGTTAAGCTCCTGCTGTAATGCGCTGATTAAATTGGTTTTAGATGCTTCTTTCAGGCTCAGGATATTCTCCGTTTCTGCAGAGATGGCTATATTATACTGATTGATTAAGGCATCAGATTTCTTAACCTCTTTAGCTAAGTTTTCCAGGTTCTTGGCACGGCCAATTCTTTTCCCCTCAAATAATCCCACTGAGCCACCCGCAAGTGTGAATTTCGTTTGTGCATATTTACCGTTTTTAGCCAGTATAGTTAAGCTTTCGGTAGGCGCTACTTTAAAAAAATTTTCCTGCTCGGTAACCGAGATGTATACATTTTGAAGCAACAGATTGCAAAGGTGCTGATATTTTTTATCTACCTCAATCACTGATAAAGCCGAAACCAATCCTTCATGCTCACGTATGGCAGGTTGTTTATCGGGCACATTCTCCAGGATAAAGAAGTTAGCCCTGCCTCTGCTTGCATCGGTTAATAAGTTAATCGCCTGTACAGCATCAGCGTATTTATCTACCACATAGTGGTTCATTACGGGTTCTAAATAGTTCTCTATGGCAATGCGGAAGTCTTCGTTACAGAATAAAATATCTGACAGGAGGAGGGCGGTTTTGGCAAAGGCGCTGTTCTTTTTTAAGAAACGAATAGATTCTGGAAAGCCTTCTAAACTATCTACAAGTGATTTAGTAAGATTATATTCGTTTTGTTTAGCGTCCTTTTTTCGGTTTTCGGCCATCAATTTTTCCTTGTTGGCACTTAAATTGGCTTCAGATTCTGCCAGTTTATTTTTTAGAACCTCTTCTTCTTCGCTCAGTTGCTTAATATGAGCTTGCTTTTCACGAATCTGGATATCCAATTCGGCCAGGGCATGATCAAAGGCTTTTAATTCTAATGTTTTGGTTTCAGTATCATCAACATTTCTGTTAGATTCTTGTATCAGAGCGTCTTTTTGGATATTTAAAATATCAATATCTTTTTGAGCTTGATAAACCTGACTTTGAAGCTCATTTACGGATTTGATTAAATTATCAGTCCGGTTTTTTTCAGTCTGCTGTTGTTCACGAAGTGCATCCAACGCAGTTTTAAGCAATTTTAAATCGGCTTCCAGGCGGTTAAATACTTCCGTTTCTGTTAAAACTTCCTCATTTAAACGCTTGATATTATATTTAATGTGGTTTACCTGATTTTTATCCTTTTCCAGCTCTCCGGTTAAACGTGTTTCTTTCTCCTGTAAAAAACGCATTTGCTCATTTTTTACCTTCTTTTCGCTCTCGTAAGCACGGATTTTTGAAACCAGTTCGTTTGTTGCTTTTTGCTGCACAGAGAGGTTTTTCTCCTCGCTTATGCTACCCAGTTTGAGTTTCTGAAGCTCAGATTCCTGGTGATCTATTTTGCTGCTAAGCGTGGTACGCGCCACAAGCTGACTTTGCTCCTGAACTTCAAGTGCATTCAGGTCGGTACGGAAAAAAGCGATTCTGTGGGTAGCCAGTTGTACACTCAGCTCCCTGTATTGCTCTTTTAATTTATAATAACGCTCTGCTTTCTTTGCCTGGTTTTCGAGCGTTTTAAGGTTTTTCTCAATTTCGAAAAGCAAATCTTCAACCCGTTCCAAATCACCTTCAGTATCTTTTAGCTTCCCAAAAGTTTGCTTTTTGCGGAGTTTATATTTCGATATCCCCGATGCTTCTTCAAATAAAGATCTCCGGCTATGCTCTTTATTGTTGATGATTTCATCAACCATTTTAAGCTCAATAATCGAGTAACTGTCTGAGCCGATTCCGGTATCTAAGAATAAGTCGGTTATGTCTTTTAGGCGGCATTGAACATCGTTTAAACGGTATTCACTATCGCCATTGCGGTAAAGTTTACGGGTAACGGTTACCTGAGAATAGGCCGTAGGCAGGATGTTTTTAGTATTGTCAAAGCTTAAAGAAACTTCTGCAAGCTGTGCCTGTTTACGGTTTTTCGTTCCGTTAAAGATGATGTTTTCCATCTTTTCTGAGCGTAGCGCCTTAGTACTCTGCTCTCCCAGAACCCAACGCATGGCATCAATAACGTTCGATTTACCACAACCATTCGGGCCTACAATTGCAGTTACACCTTCATTAAAGTTAATCGTAACCTTATCTCCAAAGCTTTTAAAACCTTTAATTTCTAATCGTGTAAGTTGCATGGTTTATTATCGGCCTAAACCGGACGCCAATATTAAGGAATATTTAGGTGTTTTTCAAGTTTTAGGAGCACAGAACATGATAATTTAGCTGTTTAGACTAGTATTTAGGCTTTTTATTTTCATGTAACATTGACATTAAGGTTTGTCGCTTAATACCCACAACTAGTGACCAATGACTAATGACCAATGACTCCTACTAATTATAGACTCAAGACTAAAGACTCAGAACTCAAGACCAGTTACCTAACTATCATTAGTTTAGCGAACTTTAATAACAATTGCTTATTGCCTAATCCCTGGAAAAACACAGTGGCTTTCACATCTGGCATGGTTCCTTCAAGGCTTACAATTTTACCAAATCCGAATTTTTCATGCTCCACTTCCATTCCATTTTGAAATTCGTGGGGTTGAGAAGGCGTAAATCCAGGTGTTGGGACATGCGCCTTTGCCAGTAAAGAAGTTGTTTTCGGCCGTGCAGGTGGGGCAGAAGTTGTACCTCCGGCAGGTTTTGGTTTGCTAAAGAAATCTCTTGGTTGCGAAGACCAGGTTTTGCGCTCATCATCAAAATTGCCCTCCAATGAGTTGCTTTTAGCTGGTTTAACATCCAGCTCTAAAAACCTCGGACTAATCTCATTAATGAAGCGGCTTGGCTCACAGTTGGTTAATGTTCCCCAACGGTATCTTGAAGTGGCATAGGTGAGTGTTAGCTTTACTTCGGCCCGGGTAATGGCTACATAAAATAGACGTCGTTCTTCTTCTAATTCTGACCTCGAATTTACCGATAGCTGTGAAGGGAAAAGGTTTTCCTCCAGGCCAACAATAAATACATTTTTAAACTCCAAACCTTTAGCTGAATGGATGGTCATCAAAGAAACAGTATCCTTATTCTTGTCTCCGTCTTTATCATCGTTGGTTAAAAGTGCTACATCCTGCATAAAAATATCCAGGCCTTTTTCCTCAATATCTTCTCGCTCTGCAAATTCTTTAATACCATTTAATAATTCCTGGATATTTTCATATCTACTGCGACCTTCAACACTGTCATCGGAATAAAGTTCCTTTAAAATTCCTGCATGTTGCGCAATAAACAAGGCGGTGTCATAGGCATCAAGTTTTTTGGCTTCTGCCTGAAAACTCTGAACCATGAGCGCAAACTCATTCAGCTGATTGGCTAACCGGCCATCTACAAACATATGGGCATTTGAAATTACATCCCACATGGTTTTACCATGCTGATCTGCGGCAACAATAATTTTATCTATCGAAGTGTCTCCAATACCACGCTTAGGGTAATTAATTACCCGTTTAATGGCCTCTTCATCTTTCGGATTAAAAGTTAAACGGAAATAGGCAATTAAATCTTTAATCTCTTTTCTTTGATAGAAAGATTGACCACCATAAATTCTGTACGGTATATTCAGCTTCCGTAAACCTTCCTCCATGGCCCTGCTTTGTGCATTGGTACGGTACAGGATGGCAAAATCGTGATACTGATAACCTTTAGTGCTGCGTTCCTGAATAATAGATTCGGCAACTAACTTTCCTTCTTCGTTATCTGTAAAAGCCCTCGATACTTTAATTCTTTCACCAGGCTCATTATCCGAGAAAACATTTTTCTCCAGTTGGTTTTTGTTGTTGGCAATAATGCTACTGGCGGCATCAACAATATTCTGGGTAGAGCGGTAGTTTTGCTCTAGTTTATATACTTTTAAATCCGGATAATCGCGTTCAAAGTTTAAGATATTCTGAATATTCGCCCCACGGAAGGCATAAATACTCTGTGCATCATCACCCACTACACAAATGTTCTGGTAAGCTGCAGCCAGTTTTTTCACAATGGTATACTGCGAAAAGTTGGTATCCTGGTACTCATCCACCATTAAGTACCTGAATTTCTGCTGGTACTTATTCAAAACATCCGGATGTTCCTTTAACAATATATTCGTTTTGAAGAGTAAATCGTCGAAATCCATGGCACCTGCCCTAAAGCAGCGTTTAGTATAGGTTTCATAAATCTGCCCCAGTAGCGGGCGTTTATTCTGTATATCTTCTGCCTGGATCTGATCATTGGCCTGGTATTCTCCCCAGGAAATCAGGTTGTTTTTGGCCGATGATATCCTGTTGTATACAAAGTTAGCGGCATATAATTTATCATCCAGCTGCATCTCTTTCAGTATTGCGCGGATTACACTTTTACTGTCGTCAGTATCGTAAATGGTAAAATTGCTTGGGTAACCAATTTTTTCGGCTTCTACCCGAAGGATTTTCGCAAAAACAGAGTGGAAAGTGCCCATCCAGATATTCTTAGCCTCGGCGCCAACAACCTTGCTAATCCTTTCACGCATATCCTTACTGGCTTTATTGGTAAAGGTCAAAACCAGAATGTTGAATGGGTCAGTCCCGGTTTGAATCAGGTGTGCTACACGAAAAGTAATTACACGGGTTTTGCCCGATCCGGCACCAGCAACAATCATTACGGGTCCTTTTGTGTTCTCTACTGCTGCTCTCTGTTGTGGGTTTAATCCTTCTAAGTAATCCAAATCGACTCCTATTTTTTTTGAGGCTCAAAAATAATAAATCAAAAGCTTTTTATGGAATTTGTGGAGAAATAGCAATTGGAATGTTTAGGAGGAATAAAATGTTTTTCATTATTCACCCACATGGCATACAAACAGGCCATTAAACTTTCAACTTTGCACTTTCAACTTTCAACTCTCAACTCCGAACTCCCAGCTTTCAACTCCCACTACCGCGCAACAATGAACTTTTTTACACTATTGTATTGGCCTGAATCAGAAGATATTTTAAAGAAGTAAATGCCCGAAACCAGGGTAGTCGTATTAATCTCCAATGTGTGTTTACCGGTATTCAAATATTCGTTAACAACAGTTTTAACCAGTCTGCCCATAATATCATAAATCTGTAAATTGATTTTGTCTGCCTCAGGAAGTACAATATCAATATAGGTTTGACTGGATGCCGGATTCGGGTAATTCTGAGTTACCACAAACATTAAGAAATTATCAAAAATCGCTTTGTTAATGGCATCAAAAATGATGTAACTGATTAACCGGTACCCTCGTGCATTGGGATGAAAAGGATCCTGATACAAAGAAAAATCCCTGCGCATTATGGCATTTACATCAGCCAGGTAGATTTTATACTCTGCAGCCAGCTTCCTGTACATGGTGTTAATGCTTCTGATGGTGTTATTTACAGCAACATAACTGGGGGTATTGCGGTCATCTATAAACTGTAAAGTACAAATAATAGGCACTAGCTTTTGTTTTAAGCTGGTAGTAATTAACAGGCGCATATTGGCTTCTGTTTCTTTAACGCTTCCTACCTTGTTCAGTACTATGGACAGCGCATCATTTATGCCCATATCAACCACAAAAAAGCCCGTTCTGTTGGCAATGGCATTGTCAATTCTCAATAAGCCCTGTTTGGTGGTTTGTCCGCCAATACCGTGGTTGGTAATGTCTACAATTTTGCCGGTATAGCAATTGAGGAAGTTGTTTTTAAGCATGGTTTGAAAACCAACTCCATTAACTCCTTCAACAGTACTGGCTCCAAAGGTTACTATATTAATACTGTCTTTGGCATAGTATTGGGCTGCTTCCGGACAACTTACTCTTCCAGGTGGTTGATTTTGGGCCAACCCTGAAAAACTAAAACAAAAAAACAGCAGCAGCAATTTAAGGCCGAGCGCGCTTAATTTCATTTAATAATGTTCTTTCTAACAGGGTTTAAGGATAATTTTATAAAACCGCAAGTTACGAAAATAAGGTATATTTTATAAGACGAATTATGCTTTTTTATTTTTCTGTGATTTAAGGCAGATTTGAGTATTGAAGCCCAAAAGATGAGGGTCGAAAATGCGAAACTTATGACTTACAACTGAAGACAGTTTCTTCCATCTCCTGAACAAAAACCTATATTTGCCCAAATTCTTTTGTTATGCAAGAAATAAAAAATTACGTAGAAGCGAACAAACAACGCTTTTTAGATGAGTTGTTTGAATTGTTGCGCTTTCCATCGGTTAGTGCCGATCCTAAATACAAAGATGATGTGCTTAAAACGGCCGACTATGTTGCCCAAAAATTAAAAGATGCAGGTGCAGATAACGTAGAAATATGCCCAACAGCAGGTTATCCTATTGTTTATGGCGAGAAGATTGTAGATGCGGCGCTTCCTACGGTATTAATTTATGGCCACTACGATGTTCAGCCTGCAGATCCTTTAGAACTTTGGAAAACACCTCCTTTTGAACCAACCGTACGCGACGGTAAAATTTATGCCCGCGGTGCCTGCGATGATAAGGGGCAGTTTTATATGCACGTTAAAGCATTCGAACTGATGATGCAAACCAACACTTTGGCTTGTAACGTTAAATTCATGATAGAAGGGGAGGAAGAAGTGGGCTCAGCTAACCTGGGTATTTTTGTAAGGGATAACCAGGAGCGCTTAAAAGCAGATGTGGTTTTAATTTCTGATACTTCTATGATCAGCATGGAAAACCCGTCTATCGAAACCGGATTACGTGGTTTAGCTTATATGGAAGTTGAAGTAGTAGGGCCTAACCGCGATTTACACTCAGGTGTTTACGGTGGTGCGGTTGCTAATCCGGCAACTATCCTTTGCAAAATGATTGCCTCATTGCACGATGAAAACAATCACATTACCATCCCTGCCTTTTACGATAAGGTAGTAGAACTTACTAACGACGAAAAGAAAGCCTTAAATGCTGCGCCTTATGATGAGGAAGAGTATAAAAAAGACCTTGATATTGAAGAAGTATGGGGCGAAAAAGGTTACAGCACCTTAGAAAGAACAGGTACACGCCCAACTTTAGAAGTAAACGGAATCTGGAGCGGATACATAGGAGAGGGCGCTAAAACCGTGCTTCCAAGCAAAGCAAATGCTAAAATATCTATGCGCCTGGTTCCAAATCAAAGTTCTGAAGAAATTTCTGAAATCTTCGCTAAGCATTTTGAAAGCATTGCTCCTAAAAACGTTAAAGTTAAGGTAACCCCTCACCATGGTGGCGAGCCGGTGGTAACACCTACTGATAGTGCGGCCTATAAAGCAGCAGAAAAAGCAATTGAAGATAGTTTCGGTAAAAAAGCAATTCCAACTCGTGGCGGCGGTAGTATTCCAATCGTGGCTTTGTTCGAAGAGGTATTGGGTATTAAATCGGTACTTTTTGGCTTCGGTTTAGATAGTGATGCTTTGCACTCTCCTAATGAGAAGTATGATATCTTTAACTATTACAAAGGCATTGAAACCTTGCCATTATTCCACAAGTATTTTGCTGAGTTAAGTAAATAAGGTTTATTTACCTTTAATATAATGCCTCGCTTATTTAAGTGAGGCATTTTTTTTTGAAAATGAAAGTACGTATTCCATAGCTGCTGCAGCCCCGCCATTGCCTATAGTCCTCGTTACGCGGTGCTCCACTCCGGGCTATGTGGCGCTGTCGGGTTTATTCCAGTCCCATTAGTTTTTCATCGGCTGCTTTGCCCTGCCACCTCATGCTGTACTAACCGCAATGCGCTTCCCGTAATAAAATAATGGTTGCTTGCTAAGCGTGCTAGGGTTCATTCGCAGTTGATGCGTAGTATATCCGTATGTTATCCAATACCGAGGCCATACAAATACATATCCAATGCGGGGCTACTCCACCCTTCAGTGGAAAAATGTGGACTTACGGTGGACTTGATGTGGACTAACCCTTTCCGTAAGTCGAAAATTACAAAGCCAAATACTGGTCTTTCCTCCACATAATATAACCATTTCTATTCTTATTTACAAACATGATTAATATCTAAAACATTAAAAATCATGCTGTTTTTAAGCGAAAACATATCCGCTTATGGTCAGTTCTTATTTATCTGTTTTGTTCCCTGCCAGTATAAACTCTTTATAATGCCAGGCATCCCATCCTTTGCTTGTAACCAAAGCGTTATTTTTTTAGCCCGTTATTTTTTTTAAATTGGACCCATGAAATATTTATTCTCTTCTCTTTTAATTCTGGCAGGGGGCTTTTCTTTTGCTCAAAGTACTAAAACGATTAAGCAATCCGGAAATCCCATTTTTCAGGGTTGGTACGCAGACCCAGATGCGGCCATTTTTAACAATAAGTATTGGGTATATCCAACCTACTCTGCCAGGTACAAAGAGCAGGTATTTTTAGATGCTTTTTCGTCCGGTGATCTGGTAACCTGGAAAAAACATCCCC
Organism: Pedobacter sp.; assembly: GCF_965279535.1. Taxonomy (NCBI): domain Bacteria; kingdom Pseudomonadati; phylum Bacteroidota; class Sphingobacteriia; order Sphingobacteriales; family Sphingobacteriaceae; genus Pedobacter; species Pedobacter sp. The sequence goes on along the minus strand of NZ_OZ257244.1, from coordinate 1,482,645 downwards.
GCATTGTAGATACTGCTGCTATAAAATGGGCTAATAAAGCCATGTGGGCGCCTGCAATAGTGCAAAAAGATAAAAAATACTATCTTTTCTTTGGTGCTAATGATATTCAGAATGATAAAGAAATTGGTGGTATCGGTGTGGCAGTAGCAGATAAACCCGAAGGACCTTACAAAGATCACCTGGGTAAGCCACTGGTAGATAAGTTTCACAATGGGGCACAACCTATAGATCAGTTTGTGTTTAAAGATAAAGACGGACAGTACTATCTGATATACGGTGGCTGGAAACACTGCAATATTGCCAAGCTCAATGCAGATTTTAATGGATTTGTACCTTTTGAGGACGGAACAATTTTCAAAGAAATTACACCGGATAATTACGTAGAAGGACCTTACATGTTTATTAGAAATGGTAAATATTATTTTATGTGGAGCGAAGGTGGCTGGACCGGCCCTGATTATTCTGTGGCCTATGCAGTAAGCGATTCGCCCTTTGGTCCGTTCAAAAGAGTTGGGAAGATTTTAAAACAAGACGCTGCCATCGCAACAGGAGCAGGGCATCATTCAGTGATTATCAACGAGAAAAAAGGAAAATATTACATTGTTTACCACCGTCGCCCGCTAACCGAAACTGATGGTAATCATCGGGTTACGTGTATCGATGAGATGAATTTCGATGCTGATGGAAACATTCTTCCTGTAAAGATTACCAATGAAGGGGTAAAGGCGGATAAGCTGAGGTAAGGTGGTTAGTTGTTTAATTGCTTAACTGTTTAGTATCAAGATGCTAGTATAAAGTATAAAGATGCTAGTATCAAGTATCAAGACCGGAGCAAACAGCGCTGAGTATCGAGTTGCTAGTATCAAGTATCAAGACCGGAGCAAAGATATGGGCCATTTGATATAGGCGATTTGTACTAATGACTAATGACTAATGCCTATTGACCAATGACTATTGACCAATGACCAATACTACCTATCTCCCGATTTTCCAAGTAAACTAAACCCATAGGCACATAGTAAAAGAATACAGGCCAATCCAAACCACAGCCAGTTAAAACCAAATTGTTTGGCGATTAAAAAGCCCGTAAACGGACCTATCACTTGTGCACATGACCAGCTCAAGGTGTATCCGGCGGCATATAAGCCCCTGTTATGTTCGTTGCTTCTGCTAATCACTACGGTGTTAATAAAAGGAAGCACGAACATTTCACCGATGGTAAATATCACGATGGTTAACACCGCCATCGCCACGTGAAAAATAACCGGCGCACTTAATATCAGGTAAGATACTGCAAAAAAGACTGCACCAATAATGATGAAAAACATAGGCGGTCTTTTTTGCTCTATCTTATTAATCATAACCATTTCGAAAAGGGCTATAATGGCGCCATTTAATCCGATGATGATTCCGATTGCAAATTCATCAATGTGCCATTGCTCTTTAAAAAATACAGGTACCACCCTGAACATTAAGAAGGCACAGGTGATAAAAAGTGTGGTTAACAGGATAAATTTTACGTAAAAAGCATCCTGCCAGGGTTTCATAATTACTGTTTTATTTTTGTTCTCCCTGGCCTGTTTAATAAAGCCCTTCACTTTGGGTAACAAGGCCAGAATAGAAAAACCAACCAAAATACTTACCCCACCTTCTACAATAAACAAAAGTTTATAATTTATCGATGCAATAATTCCGGCCAAACTGATACCAACAGACCAGCCAATATTGGTTGCTAACCTGTTCAATGAGTAAGATCGGGTTATTGTTCCTTCTTTGGCATAATGGGCCACCGCAGTAAAGTTTGCCGGCCTGAAAGCTTCAGAAAAAAAACTGATTACCACAGACAATACACAAAGGGTAGTGAAATGCGTGATGGTAGAAAATAAGATAAATAACAGCCCTCCCATAATGGAAGATAAAATCTGAACCGGTCTGAATCCAATCATGTCGGTTAACTTACCACCCATAGCAGAGCCTAAAATAGACCCTACCCCAAAAAGGGTAATAATTAAACCTGCATCCATTTCCGAATGATGTAAACTTTGGGTAACATATAAACCCATAAACGGTACAGCCATGCTGCCACATCTGTTAAACATCATTACAATGCTTAATAGCCAGGTTTCTCTGCTTAGGCCACTAAACGAGTCTTTGTAGGTGTTTAAAATGAGTTTGAACATGATTTGGATGAAGAGCTGCAAAAATACTAATATTAAATTGCTGAGCTAAGCATTAAAAGTATAATTTACGTAAGAATTCAGGGTGGCGCCCTGTTTATACAGCTATGTCACCCTGAGCTTTGTCATCCTGAGCCCGTCGAAGGATTACCCTACGCAGACTTGTTTAACAAATCCTTCACCCTGAGCGTCTCGACCTTTGTCCTCCTGAGCCCATCAAGATTGTCATCCTGAGCCTGTCGAAGGATCACCCTAAAGTTCAATCTGCGTAAATCTGATTAAATAAATCTGTCCTCCTGAGCCTGTCGAACCTTGTCATCCTGAGCCTGTCGAAGGATCACCCTATAGTTCAATCTGCGTAGACCTGATTAAATAAATCTGTCCTCCTGAGCCCATCAAGATTGTCATCCTGAGCCCGTCGAAGGATCACCCCATAGTTCAATCTGTGTAGATCTGATTAAATAAATCTGTCATCCTGAGCCTGTCGAAGGACAATTACGATAAATAAACAGCTGATTGTAAATGAGTTTAATCTGTTTGAATCGATTGACAAGCATTCTCTGTTTAAATTAAACAGATTTTTGCCCAACTTAGCAGCGTTAAAAATCATATGCCACCAGCTCCTAAAAAGCCTGCCATCAAAAAAGCGCCTGCTACGGTCAGAAAACCTGTAGCAAGAAAGCCCGCTGCACGTAAAAAGAAGTCGAAGTCTATTCCAATAGAATGGAAACTCGCGCTTATTGCTGTGCTGTTGGTGTTACTTTCGCCGCTTTATTATGGTTATATCTTAAAAGGTTTTGTAGGCACCTGGCGCTGGATAAAAGATTGGGGACAGGATCCCAACTACCGTACCTATGAGAGTTTCAATATTAAAATTCCGAAACAGTATACCATTCATGGCATCGATGTATCCTATTATCAGGGTAAGATTAACTGGGCGAAGGTAAAAACAATGAAAGAGGATGAAGTGAGTATCCGCTTTGCCTTTATTAAAGCTACAGAAGGTCTTTTATTGGTTGATCCATACTTTCAGCGAAACTGGCGGGAGGCGCCCAAAGCAGGGATCCTCTGTGGTGCTTATCATTTCTTCCGTCCTAAAAAGGATGGGAAAGCACAAGCCAAGTTCTTTTTACAGGTGGTTAATATCGAAAAAGGAGATCTGCCGCCAGTGGTCGACATTGAATCTTTAGATGGTGTTTCACCTTTAAAAATGCGGGCAGAACTTTCAGATTTTCTCAACTATGTGGAGATGAAAACCAAGGTACGCCCTATTATTTATACAGGTTTAAAATTTCATGAAGATTATTTAGACGGTCATTTTGAAGACTATCCACTGTGGGTAGCACACTACTATCAACCGAAGTTGAAATTAGATAAAAGCCGCTGGAAATTCTGGCAACATTCTGATAAAGCCAAAATCAATGGAATCGGCCATGTTGTCGATTTTAATGCCTTTAATGGAGATAGTCTGGCGCTGGATAATATGCTGGTTAAGTAGCCATTAGTCAGTTAAACAATTTACAATTAGTCAGTTTATCAGTTCAACAATTAAGCAATTAAACAGTTAAACAATTAGTCAGTTCAACGGTTAAACGATTAGTCAGTTAAACAATTTGCAATTAGCAATTTACAATTAGTCAGTTTATCAGTTCAACAGTTAAACGATTAGTGAGTTAACCTCCTCACCAGTTCCCCCTTTTCCCTAAACCACCCAACACTCACATTTCTCTAAGAAAAACTCATCCGCTTCTGCGCCAATACCAATTTCATCCGTTACATCCAGAAAATAGCCGTTATAAGTTAATCCACCCACTACCGGATCAACAAGGTGTCCTAAAAGTGCAGTGTCAAGGTCAAAGAATTCTACGTTAGGACTGGCTAATGCGAAGTGCAGGTTAGCCGTTAAGGCAAGTCTGCTTTCTAACATACTTCCAATCATGCATTTAACGCCGGTTTGTAATGCCTCTTCATGGATTTTCTGTGCTTCCAATATTCCGCCCGATTTAGAGAATTTAATATTAAGGTAGGTAGTAGCCTGACTGTTAATTAATTTACGGGCATCATGATGATTGTAACAGCTTTCATCGGCCATGAGTTTAATAGGCGAATTTACATTTAGCTCAGGCAGTTTATCATCATACCAGGTTCTCATGGGCTGCTCACAGAATTCGATGTTGTACTGCTCCAGTTCTCCTAATGCAAAAAGTGCCTCATCAAAATTCCAGCCTTGATTTGCATCCAGGCGTAAGGTCATTTCTGGCCCAACTGCAGCTCTGATCTGTTTTACACGTTCAATATCATCCTGAACTTTTTTCCCAAGCTTTATTTTAAGAATCCTGCAACCCTGACTCTTGTACTTCAATGCCGTTTCCGCCATCCCTTCAGGTGTATCAATCCCGATGGTCATATCTGTTTCAATGGTTCTTTTTTGTCCACCTAAGAACTTGTACAGCGGAAGTTTGGCATGTTTGGCCGAAATATCGAACAAAGCCATGTCGAAAGCACTTTTTATGGTATTGTTATGGTCGGCATAGCCCAAAAGATCGTTCATTCTTTCCGGAATTTCCAATGGGTTTTTACCCTTTAAAATTGCCGCAAAATCCTTAGCCATGGCAATACAGGTTTCCTGTGTTTCGCCTACAATCATCGGAAAAGCCGAACATTCTCCAACACCATGAATCCCGGCATCGGTATATATTCTAACCAATACATTCTGAGCAAAATGCATGGTTCCTGTTGCAATTACAAAAGGCTCCATTGGAATGCTGAAGCGGTAAATTTCGGTATGGGTAATTTTCATAGGTTATTAATTGTGCGGTTCGGTTTTCCTGTTTGCTGCAATAGATGACTGAATTATAAAATTTCAGCACCTGGATACATCAATAATTGTACTGCTTTAACGGTTTTTTATGATAACAAACAGATTTTTAACTAAAGTATAAAAACAAAAACTAAATAGAAACAGGTTTGTAGATTATTAATAGATTTACCGCTTCAATAATTCCTTGTTATAAACTTCAAAATTATGTCTGCGCCTAACAACCTGATCAAAGCTTCTTCTCCCTATCTTTTGCAACATGCGCACAATCCCGTAAACTGGTACGAATGGGGTCCAGAGGCATTAGCTAAAGCCAAAGCCGAAAACAAGCTTATTTTGGTTAGTATAGGCTATTCTGCCTGTCACTGGTGCCATGTAATGGAACGCGAAAGCTTTGAGAATTACGAAGTGGCAGAGGTGATGAACCAGCATTATGTGTGCATTAAGGTAGACCGTGAAGAACGGCCGGATATCGATCAGATTTACATGTATGCCATCCAGCTAATGACCGGGAGTGGTGGCTGGCCTTTAAACTGCATCTGCCTTCCAGATCAGCGGCCCATTTATGGCGGAACGTATTTCAGGAAAAACGACTGGATCAATATCCTGGAAAATGTTGCCGGTTTATGGGCAAATGAGCCGGATAAAGCGATTCAGTATGCCGAAAGGTTGACTGCTGGAATTGTGGAAAGCGAAAAAATTATTCCTGCCGTAAGCCTTGAAGGTTGTAATGACAGCCACCTGAAAGAAATTATTGAACCCTGGAAACGTCATTTCGATATTGCTTTTGGCGGATACAACCGGGCACCAAAATTCCCGCTGCCCAATAATTGGAGCTTTTTGCTTCGATATGGCTTTTTAAAAGACGATGAGGCTGTTTTTACGGCTGTTTGCCATACACTGGAAGAAATGAGCAGGGGAGGTATTTATGATCAGATTGGGGGTGGTTTCGCCCGTTATTCTGTTGATGATAAATGGCACGTTCCGCATTTCGAGAAAATGCTTTATGATAATGCACAGTTAATCAGTTTATACCTGGAGGCTTACCAATGCACTAAATTCGATTCTTTCAGACAAATTGCTATACAATCCATTAATTGGGTATTTAATGAAATGACTTCTCCTGAAGGGCTCTTTTATTCGGCCCTGGATGCCGACAGCGAGGGAATAGAAGGGAAGTTTTATGTATGGGATAAAACGCAGTTTGATGCGCTAGTAGGAGCGGATTCGGCATTGTTAGGCGAATATTATAATGTTACCGAAGAGGGGAACTGGGAGGAGGAACAAACGAATATATTGAGGAAAACACTGGCAGATGATGATTTGATTGCCAAATATAGCATCGATCTGGAAACCTTGTATCTGAAGGTAAATACTGCTAAAGAAAAGCTACTGGAGGTAAGAAACAAGAGAATAAGGCCGGGTTTAGACGATAAATGCTTAACGGCATGGAACGCCATGATGATTCGCGCATTGGCTGATGCAGCTTCTGTACTGAACGAAAATAGTTATTACACGCGTGCAGCTGCTTCTGCAAGGTTTATTTTAAATAACCTGAAAGCCGAAGACGGGGGGCTGTATCGCAATTACAAAAATGGTAAAGCTTCCATTGTCGCATTTTTAGATGATTATGCCTTTTTAATCGATTCATTAACTGCGCTGTATGAAATTGATTTTGATGAGCAATGGTTAGTGGAAGCTAAAGCTTTTACCGACTATGTGTTGTTGAATTTTGAAGATAGTGAATCGCCTATGTTGTTCTATACCTCTGCAAAAGGCGAAGACCTCATTGCCCGCAAACATGAGGTGATGGATAATGTAATCCCTGCGGCCAACTCTGTTATGGCACAGAACCTAAAACGCCTGGGCCTGCTTTTTGATGAAGATAAATACATTGAAAAAGCTGATGCCATGCTTGCCGGGGTACAGGCTAAAATTAAAACTTATGGCTCTGCATATTCTAACTGGGCCATTCAGTTATTAAATGAGGTGCAGGGAATTAACGAAATCGCCATTACCGGATTGGAAGCAGATGTGATTAAGCTGGCATTAAATAATCATTATATTCCGAATAAAATTATCCTGGGTGGCACAAGCAGTAAGCTTCCGCTGTTAAATGGTAAGCAAAGCAATGAAACAAAGGTTTATGTTTGCCGAAATAAAGTATGCCAGTTGCCGGTTAAGACGGTGGAGGAGGCGTTAGCGTATTTACTTTAAAAAAAACTGAATATTTCAAAACTGAGCAGTTATTCTTTGATAGGAAACTCTAAAATTTGCGGTATTAATGTAGATAACTTCTTCTTAACTTTAAGTTTATACAACCAAGGGTTTTAAAAGTTATACTTATCTTTGTCATAGACTAAATGATAACGTGCAAAGTAAAAACAAACGTAAAAGAATTGACTACTCCGCCAAGGTTGGTGAAGTAGTTGTAGATGTTGAAGCATTTGTAAAAAACAAAAGTTCGGAAAATGCAAAGAAAATTTCAACTACTGCCGAGCACATTGAAATTGATATTTATTTCGATAAACATTATTTTGACAGGCAACAACATGGAGACCAAGAAGGTAGACGTCATGGAATTGAAAGTGATACTGTCAAATCATTACTCGTTGAAGCTGGAAGGCATTTATTTTATTATTCTATAAAGAACAAAACGTTTTCTTTTGTTAATTTTGAAATTGTACCCAGACCAGAGAGGATTGTTTTGACCAAAGAAGTTGATGGCGAACTACCACTAAATGTTGTTGCTGAATACCATTACCTTGGCCTAAATAAGTTTGAAGTTACTCTAAAAACTGCTATGAAAGTTGGTGGTTTTAAATTGAGTGATGGGCAGTATCAACTAATACTTCATCCAGATGAAACCTCTACATTAATGCGTTTAGAAAAGACTAAGTTGTTATTAGTCAGTGAGTATACTCATTAAGTTTTCGATAAATTATTTTTAAGATTTATTAAGCTTTAAAAATATTTTCAAAACATATTACAAATATTTTTGTAATAATATACGTAAAATATAAAGTAATATTTATATTTGTATCAGCATTTGAGACAGGATAACAATCTGGACAGCCTTGCAAAGGGCAGGATAAAATTCTGGTCAGTCTCACTAAACCCCCTTAATTGGGGGTTTTCTTTTTTATTACCTTATCCATTTTTTTTTCTGTTGTCTAAATACTCTAAGTATTATCAAATCTATCAGATATGTTAATTATCGAAACTCTCTTTAGAACATATGGTTTTCAATTCGCTACTGAATTGGTATAATTTCATTTTTGCTAATAGATATTTCAACAAAAAGGATGAATTGAGGCATTCACGTTTACAGAATCTAAAGGCGGAATCAATGAATAATTTTATTGAATGTTATACAGCTTCCATATTTTGATATTCTTTCTCACGAAATTACAGGTAAAGAACTGGATGAATATGTTATACCAACTCATAATAAGTTTCCTGCTTCATACAATAAATTATTCATCATTTTAGATAGTAAGGAGATATTAGAGTTTACGGAAATCTACAGCTCAATCTCTGAAGTTAACTGACTTTTAGGTATATTAATGTTGATTACTGTGAAAAAAAGTTAATAGTTAAAACTAATCGATACCAAGATGTTATTACAAAAGTACAGAAAGAAAATAATAAGGCTGGAAAAGATTAGTGAGAAATTCAAATTGAAATACGGCTAGTCAATCTACCTTTTTCCAAAAGGGGAAAGGTACTACTTTTAGTACCAGCACTAAAAAACATTTTCTTTTCTGAACAATCAGAACATCTTTTTTGTTAGGTAAATAATTAACTTATCTTTGCCCAGCAATATTTAAAAGAGCTTTTATAATTTTAATTAAATATTTGCCGAAATAAAGTATGCCAGTTACCGGTTAACACTGTTGAGGAAGCATTAGAGTATTTACACTAAAAAAAATTAAATGAATATTTCACCAAACTCAGTAGTGGCATTAACTTACGAATTGCATACTACAAACGAAGAAGGACAACAGGTTTTCGTAGAGAAAGCTGATGAGCAAAATCCTTTAGTATTCTTATATGGCGTTGGCATGATGTTGCCAAAATTTGAAGAGCATTTAACTGGTTTAAAAACTGGTGATGAATATAGTTTTGAACTTTCTGCTGCTGATGGTTACGGAGAAATTGATCCGGGAGCTTTCGCAGATCTACCTAAAACCATGTTTACAGAAGCTGGCGGTGAAATTCCTAATGTAGGTGATGTTATTCCACTTCAAGATAACAATGGTAATCAATTCAGAGCTGGCGTAACTGCTGTTCATGATGAAACTGTAGCGGTAGATTTAAACCACCCAATGGCTGGTAAAAACCTTTTATTCAGCGGAGTGATTTTAAACGTTCGCGAAGCTACTCAGGATGAGCTTTCTCATGGTCATGCACATGGTGTAGATGGTCACTCAGGTCACTAAGACTCCTTAAAATATAAAAAGCCAGCATTTTTTTAAGATGCTGGCTTTTTTTGTGTCCTAAATCAGGAAACCAATTGCTTAGAAGGGTATTCATATAATTCCGTTGCTTGGGTACCTGGGGCATCTTATGGATCCCGACAATATCGATAATCTCATCATGCTAATCTGCAAAAACCTCTTCCAGGTTAAGCGCAAAGCCCGGTAGCACGGTAGAAAGGGCTTCTTCGCCCACTGTTAACAGTTTGCCGGGTTGGAATTTACCCTGCTCGTCCAGAACATACTTGAAAAAGGTTTTTTCTGCCGGACTAACAATCCAATATTCGCGAACGCCTGCTTCTTCGTAAACCTCATATTTGTTTACCAGTTCCTTTTTGTTGTTCCCTGGTGATAAAATTTCGACAACAATATCCGGAGCACCAATGCAGCCACGTTTGTCTAACTTGTTTTCATCACATACCACAACTACATCGGGTTGCACTACGGTAAAAACTTCTTTATCAGATTGCGTTCTCTTGGCCAGGCGAACATCAAAAGGTGCCCCATACACTTTGCAGGGTTTTTTCCTAAGGAAGTTATACAGTTGATTAAAAATAACACCAAACACTTCCTGATGAACCCTCGCTGGAGCGCTCATGGTAAATAAATGGCCTTTAATAATTTCTAGCCGGTCTTCGAAAGCGAACCGCATGTAATCTGCGTAGCTGTAGATGGCTGAAAAATCAATTTCGTTAAGGGATGAAATAGGGGGAAGCTCTTCTTCTGTTGGATAAGGTTTCATACTATTTCGAGTTGATGATACTCAAATATAGTCAATTCAACCTGGTTTTAAAAGTCTACTTTAATCCTTAAACCACCATTGGTAAGGTTTAAATTTTCTTTAGAAAAAGTTTTCATGGGTACCCTTAAGAAGGGCTCAACAGCGATATTCTTCTTAGGTGATAATTTCTGCTTGTATCCAAAAGAGAAGTTATAAAAACCAATATACCGATCAGGACCAATAGCGGCTTCTGGCTGAGGTTCAACTTTTCTTTCTGCCACAATTAAGGTTTTAGCATCATAAGATCCGGTTGCCGAATTGAGGGCAGCAGCATTTTGAACCTGATTACTGATGTAGGTGTTCTCCTGGCGGTTATTGGTTACGGCGAGTGCTGAAACGCCAATTCCGGTGTATAATTTATCACTGATGTTGTATTTTAACTCCAGTGGCACATTTATACCTTCCACACGGGCATTTACAGATTCGAGATTTCTACCCGATAAAGTTTGCGGAGCATCGGCCCCTAATACCTCTTTACTGCTTATACTGGAGTAAGATACCCCCGAACTGATCGAAACCTTGTTGGCAATGGCATACGATAGCGAGAAGCCATAATTCATATTCAGTTTGTTATCGTTACCCATAGATGGTGCTACATACACTCCCGGCTGCCATTTCGAATCCTGATTACTTTTTGTGCTGGCTGCCATTTGGTTCACCTTACTATCCTGGGCCAACAGATCTTCAAAAGTCATTTTGACCGGTTTGGGCTTTTTATGGTCTACAGCCAATTCAAAATTGCGTTCAGTAAACGATGTCAAAGCTGGGTTATGCTGTTGTACAGCAAGCTGACGATCGTTTAAAACTGATGCAGGAATAAGTTCTGCATTAGCCGGATAGCCGGATATGGTTGTATTTGTTAGCGGTGTGTTATGGTATAGCGTGTTATCCTTTCCTTCAACTGGTGTTTGTGATGGATTCAAATTGGCCTGAGCAGGGGGGGCAGGTTTAATGTTTTGGGCTATGGCCGACTGCTGAGTAGTGTTGTTGCCCGCTTCAGTTTGTTCTGATGATTGTTTTTTAGGTTGAACTTTAACCAGGTTATTACTGTCAGTACCTTTGTTTAACGTGAAAAATAATGCTCCTGCTGTTAACACAAGCATTGCAGCGGCCCACATTGGCCAATAGGCAATACCTCTTCTGCGCTTCTTTTCAGAAAAGCGCTCCCAGGCCCCTTCCGAATAAGCTTCTTCGTGGTTTTGGAGTTGTGTGGCTATATGTTCAATTAATTCTTTATCCATTTTTCTCGTATGAACTAACCATGGTGTTCAGGTAAAGGGTACGCAATTTATTTTTGGCTCGGGTAAGGTACACCCGCGATGAACTTTCAGGAAAATTCAGCATTTTCGAGATCTCATCATGGGCAAAGCCCTCAATTTCATATAAGTTAAATACCAATCGATGGGTGTCTGGCAGATGGTTTAATAAATTCAGGATGTCATTCACATGCAGGTCGGAGGCTACAGATACCTGGCTAACCGGATGTTCATCCTCAGCTAAATCATCTACATAAAATTTCGCCTTAGCGCTGCGGATTTTATCAATAGCTGTTCTCGAGGCAATCTGGGCAATCCAGCCTTTGAAAGATTTTTTTAACTCTTCAGGGTTTTGTGGTGCTTTAAAAGTTCCGATATGCTTAAATATCTTGATAAAACAATCATTTACAAGCTCTTCACTATCGGATGTGTTCCTGGTATAACGTAAAATAATACCCAATAAATAGCCATAGAACGATTTGTACATCATTTCTTTACAGCCATTGTCGTTTTTCACGCAACCCTTTAAAATTTCCTCAAAGCTGAGAATTCTTTTTTTGATCACTCCCGTAAAGGACTATTTATTAACCTGTTATTTTCCAAATTTAAGAAAATAACACCACCCAAGCAGGATGGTGCCATTTCTTATTTCACAGGTAGAGAGAAATTATTTATTAGTCATAATTGATAATCCGAATTGGGTACTATCTGTTTTGCTGCTTAATCCTTTAGCCCAGATGGTATAAATTTTGCCTTTCTCAATTTTAACTGCCGGAAGGGTTGCTTTAACGGTAGTTGTTCCGGTTTGTTTTACTTCGAAAGTATAGCTCTCCGATGGATCAATTGAACTGAAAGCTGTAAATTCTTTAAAAGCCTTTGCTGTAAATAAAGCGCCGTCTTTTCCCTGGATGCTCAAATCTAAAGCAGGTGCACCCGGACTCAGGTTAATGAAACGAACATTTGCTTTATCTGTTGCAGGGGCTTTCAAGTCATCTTCCACAACCAAAAGTTTGGTAGATTTAAGTGTATCTGCCACAAAAACCGAGTAAAACTTACCGCCAACCAGGTTTGTTGCTGCTGTGGCTAAATATTTTAAGGAGTCTTTTTTAGCAACACCTGCTAACCTGCTGCCTGGGTAAGCTGCATAATAACCAAAATCTTGTGTGTAGGTAAAGCTTTTAATCTTTTGTCCGTCTAATACGAAATCTAAGGCCGCTGTTCCTGGAGATGCATGTATAAATCCGATTCCTGCAGCTTCAATTGGGGTATCATCCCAGTCTTTTTTACAAGCAGAAAATAGTAAAGTTATTGCGAATAGAGAGAATATAATTTTCGATGTTACGCCAAAATAAGTCTGTTTTTTCATGTGTAGTTAATTGAATTATTGTTTTATTAGTTAAATGGCCATTAACATTTTTTCTAGTAAAACGAGGGGCAACTCTAAAACGCTACAACTAAATCGATTTTTATTGAAAAAAGAAAAGCCAGAGATGTTAAATCCCTGGCTTTCTATTATTTAGGTATGTTTTTTTAAGAATACATCTCCTGGCGAAGTTTGGCAACCTCATCACTGTTGATGTATTCATCATAAGTCATCAATTTATCTATTGTTCCTTTTGGCGTAATCTCAATTACACGGTTGGCTACAGTTTCTGTTAACTGGTGATCTCGGGAAGTAAATAAGATTGTTCCTTTAAAATCCTTCATGCCATTGTTTAATGCTTCAATAGATTCTAAGTCCAGGTGATTGGTTGGCTCATCAAACATCAATAAGTTAGCTTGCTGTAACATCATTCTGGAGAACATACAACGCATTTTCTCACCTCCTGAAAGTACTTTAACGTTTTTCAATACTTCCTCTCCTGAGAATAACATACGGCCTAAGAAACTGCGTACAAACTGCTCGTCGGCATCCGTACCCGAATATTCACGTAACCAGTCTACCAGATTTTCATCTTTGCCGGCAAAATATTCAGAGTTATCGTTTGGAATATCAGCTGTGCTAATGGTTACACCCCATTTAAACTCGCCGCGGTGATCCTGGTCTCTGCCTGTTAAAACATCATAAAAAGCTGCAGTAGCTAAACTATTTTGAGACAGGATAGCGATTTTATCACCTTTGTTTACCATGAAGGTCACTTTGTCGAATAAAACCCCGTCATTACCGGTTTTACCAAGATTTTCAACCTGTAAAATCTGATCTCCAGCCTCGCGGCCGGTATTGTTAAAGATAATGGCCGGATATTTCCTGCTCGAAGCTTTAATTTCGGTAATATCAATCTTATCTAAGGCTTTTTTACGTGAAGTAGCTTGTTTAGATTTGGAAGCGTTTGCACTAAAGCGGCGGATAAATTCCTGCAACTCTTTTACTTTATCTTCCATCTTCTTGTTCTGGTCGCTGCGTTGTTTCAAAGCAAGCTGACTAGATTCATACCAGAAAGTATAGTTACCTGTGTAGATGCTCATTTTAGCAAAATCGATATCCACGATGTGTGTACAAACCGCATCTAAAAAGTGCCTGTCGTGAGATACAACCAAAACGATGTTCTGATAATCGGCCAGGAAGTTTTCTAACCAGGCAATGGTTTCGATATCTAAATCGTTGGTAGGCTCATCTAATAACAGAATATCAGGATTACCAAATAAAGCTTGTGCTAATAAAACACGTACTTTTTGGGTATTATCTAATTCTTTAAGGAGTTTGTAATGGTTGTCTTCGCTGATACCCAGGTTGCTGAGCATAGTGGCGGCATTACTTTCCATATTCCAGCCGTCCATTTCGGCAAAAAGATTCTCCAGTTCACCGGCACGCTCACCGTCTTTTTCTGTAAAATCTTCCTTTAAATAAATGGCATCCTTTTCTTTCATGATGGCATAAAGCTCTTTATGTCCCATCATAACGGTTTCGATAACCGGAAATTCATCAAACTCGTAATGGTTCTGTTTTAAAACAGCCATACGCTCGCCTGGAGTAAAGGCAACACTACCCGAAGTCTGGCTCACTTCGCCTGATAAAATTTTTAAGAATGTAGATTTACCAGCGCCGTTCGCCCCAATTACGCCATAGCAGTTGCCTTGGGTAAATTTAAGGTTAACATCTTCAAATAATGTGCGTTTGCCGTATCGTAATGATAAATTAGAAACTGAAATCATGCTGTGAATAAAATAAGGCGCAAAGATACGGTTTAATTTTGAAGTGGAAAGCTAAACAGCTGTTTAGTATTTGCTTTTTGATTCCATGGTCTGTTACATACGGGTCATATATTGATAGCTGGTCCGCGAGTCATGGACCATATATTGTTGGCTGGTCTGTAAGCCACAGACCATTTATTGATAACTGGTCCCTGAGCCACGGACCAGGGATAATGAATAATAAAATTATTAATTTAGGCGGCATAGATTATTACCCATTTGTATGCAGCTTCTTCTCAACGCCATAAAAAGTACCCTGCAAAAAACTAAAGTAGAAAAACTTGCAGCTATTGCGGCAGAGGGTGGCTACCCGGTAAAAGAACTTATTGATTTAAGCTTTTGCCCTGATGAGCAGATTGGTTTTAGAGCGGCATGGATTTTAGAGCATGTATATTCCGGTTACTCGGAGCGATTTTTACCCCAGGTTTCATATTTCCTGGCAAAACTGCCTGTCCAGACTAATCTTTCTGCTTTGCGGCATTATGTGAAGATCTTAGCCTTTTTAACCAACAGAAAAGCATCTGCAGAAGTCAGGAAAATGATTGCAGATTACAATACCGACCCAATAGTAGAAATTGTTTTCAGTTGGCTCATCAGTGATCAAATCCCGGTAGCGGTAAAATCACATTGCTTAAATATTCTGGCCAACCTGGTTCCCAAGCACCCCTGGATTAAAGATGAACTCATAGAAACCATGGATTTTCTGGTTGATAAAGAAAGTATCGGATTCTTTGCCAAGGTGAAACAAATCAGGAAGCAGTTGAAGCGGGCTGAGAAAACAAGGAGTAGTGCTAAAAGGTGATTTACAGCCGCTCAAATAACATTAAAGCGTAAAATCTTTGTCCTGTTGCTACCTTCAGCCTTATACCCTAAACCTTTTACCTTATATTTATCCCATGAGTGCTTACGAAACCCTATCCAAAATAATAAAAGAACGACGCAGTATTTTTCCTGCCAGTTACATCAAAAAGGAAATTCCTGTTGAGGTAATTAACCAGATTTTAGAGAGTGCCAATTACGCCCCTACACATAAATTAACCCAGCCTTGGCGTTTTGTAGTGATTAGAAAGGATGCAAAGGCCAGGTTAGGAGCTGAGTTGGGTAAAATTTATCAGGAGCAGGTTCCTTCGCATCAATTCCTGCAAAAGAAGTTCGATAGCTTTGCCGAAAAAACGGAGCAGGCCGATTGTATCATTGCCATCAATATGCAGGTAAGCGGAAAGATTCCGGAGTGGGAAGAGCTTGCTGCGGTAGCTTGTGCAGTACAGAATATGGCCCTAACCGCCGAAAGTTTAAAAGTAGGTGCTTATTGGAGTTCTCCTCCTTTAATAGATCATCTGGGTGATTTTTTAGCATTGGCTGAGGATGAAAAATGCATTGGCCTGTTTTACATGGGGTATCACAATGAGAAACCCTGGCAGGCGAACAGGACACCAATTGATGAGAAGGTTAGGTTCCTGGAATCTTAAATTTAGGCTGAAGCCCGGTTTATTAGTCTATGCTAAATCCGCTAGATCAGTTTTTTGAGCAAAAAGCAGAGCCTGTTAAAAGCTGCCTGCAATACCTGCGCAACTTTTTTCTTTCGCAGGAAGGGATTACTGAGCATTGGAAATACGGTATGCCCATGTATTATCTAAATGGCAAAATGTTCTGTTACCTTTGGATACATAAGCGGTATCTGCAGCCTTACATCGGTTGGGTTGATGGAAATCAAATGCATCATGAAGATTTAATGCAGGAAAAAAGGGCTAAAATGAAAATATTATTAATCGATCCTGCTCAGGATATTCCAAAGCATAAAATTATGTCTATTTTGGCCCAGGCTTTTGCACTTCGGGCATAAAGGCAGCGATTTTACTTTTATACATGTCTACAAAAACAATAAAATCACAACTCTTTCAGCTTTGTTTAAACTTTATTCAAAAAAGGATAGAGAATATCGAATATTCCCTGCAACAGGCTCGTCAGGCATCAAACGATGATACCAAGAGCAGTGCGGGTGATAAGTATGAAACTACCCGTGAAATGATGCAGCAGGAAATGGATCGCAATAGCAAGCTTTTATATGAAGCGGGCCAGCAGAAAATTGCTTTGCAGCAGGTAGAAAACGTTGAAGCAGTTCCGGTATCTAAAAACGGAAGCCTGGTCATTACTTCCGAAGGTAATTTCTATATCAGCATCAGTGCCGGCGAACTGCTCTTAGATGGACAAAAGTATTTTGCCATCTCACAGGCGGCACCAATAGGGAAAATGCTGATTGGAAAGCAGGTTAATGATACTTTTACTTTCAACGGCAAGGGTTTCAAAATCGAAGCGATCCTTTAAGCCCTTGCCGGTTGCAACTTTATTTTATGTTCATTCGCTGCGCGAAATCGGGATTTAGATACCCTTTTAACTCAGTGAAAGGGATAAATACAATGATTTGTCCCTGCGCATAGCTGGCCACCTCATAAGGGTTGTATAAAAATGCCAAACCATTCTGGTTAAAATAAAAGTTCTGGTTGGGTTTCAGGAAATTATCGAAAAGGACAGTATTTAACTGATCGCCACTTTTTACGTGATACTGTTTGCGCAGATTTTTTTCCAGTAACTGTTGTAGTAAGAGGGTATCTGCTTTTACCACATCACCCAATGTTAATCTTTTCTTGTTCTTCACGTCCAGACAGTAGAATGTACTGGCATAATTGCCATGCGCTCCTCCACTATAATCATCGTCCAGCTGTTCTACAATGACATAATCGCGATCATTAAAAACAATGCTCTGATTGGTATGATTGCTGTAATTCAGAAAGCTGCTGTTGTCGCCTGCTGGTGCTAACGCTTTAACGCTTTTTTGATAATCGTTAAAATATTTTTGAGCTACTTGCTTCAATCCGGTATCCCAGGTGTTTTGCCCTTTAACACCGGCGGCCAGTTGTAATTGTTGGTTAATCCAGCTATCAGCAGCTGATTTGCTGTTAGCAGTTAAAACTTTAAATCCGATTTCTGCGGCAGGTGACTTCGCTTTGCCAGGAAAGGCTAATACAGAATCGGCATAGGTTGTTACGTCAAAAGCATAACTTCCTGCAGGGTATTTTTCGTTGAGTGAAATGTTAAATGTTTTATCCTTCTTACCGCTGGTCCATTTCCCGGTAAATCCGTTTCCTGTCCATTTTAATGCCAGGGTGTTAGGCTTATAGTTTTCATTGTATTCATAGCCTTCCGTAGCAGTTTCTGCCAAAACAATACTGTCTTTTCCAATAATGGTATCAATAGACAGGCTTAGCCATGATCCATCATAATAGTAAGAACCGGAGTAATCATATTCAGTTTTCTGTAAATTCATGATTACTGGCTTACCTGCAATTTCTCCTTCCAGCCGCTTGTAAAATTTTTCGGGTAAATCTGCCACAACCCGTTTTGCGGTATCTGTACTTTCTGTACTCGATTGGTTGTTTTTATTGCTGTTGCATGCTGCAAGACCCAATAATGCCAGGGCGCTAAATAAAATAAGTCTTTTCATAATCGGTTAAATATGTACTTATTAAATAATTTTCAGCGGTTATTGTTTTACTTTATTGAAGCTTTTGTTAATGCTGTAATAAAGGTTTTTAGCTGAATATCTTCCCGGATCAATAATTCTCCTGATGGTATAGAGTGGATAATTTTCGTCTCGTGCTGTCGATAGGATGAAGGCAGCCTTAAAACCATGTTCTTTCAATTTATGGAGCGTTGAGGCTTTGTACACACCATATGGAAAGGCAAAGTACTCCACTTTTTTTCCGGTAATTTCCTCCAGTTTTTGTGTGGGTTCGTCTATCTGGGTTTTCCAGTCTTCATCGCTAAACTTTGCAAAGTTTTTATGATCGTAAGTGTGGCTGGCTATGGTGTTGCCTTCATCAGATAATTGTTTAATCTGCGCTTTGTTCATGTAACCAATCCTCCCTTTTTTACCGATAGACACGGTCATAATAAAATAAACGCCCTTATAGCCATATTTTTTTAAGGTCGATGCGCCAATGGTAAACTGATCCAGGTCTGTATCATCGAAGGTAATCATTATGGGTTTCTCGGGTAATTTTGCCCCGTACACAAGGTAATCGTAAAGTTGGTCGGGCAGGATCGTATGGTAGCCGCTGTCTGCCAGCATTTTAATGTGCGCGCTGAATTTGCTGGGCGATATGATGTCATCATGTGCCCGCTTACTGTCACTGCCGGTAGCCTCCCTGATTTGATGGTAGCACAATACAGGAACCTCCCTGCGTGCTAAAATGGTTTTATTGTCTGCTGGTTCACTTTTAACAACAGAAGTGTCAATGTTGTTGGTTTGTGATGCTTTGGGGCTCTCAGTGGCCGAATTGGATTGACAAGCGTATAATAAGGAGAGCGGTAGCGCGGCAAGATACAGGTATCTTTTCATGTGGAGGAGGAGAGTAACACCCGCAGGCTTGTAAACCTGCGGGTGTTTATTTAGAAACTGTTTTTAATGCTGTTGCTTAAGGTTTTAGGGCTCCAGTAACCGCTCGCAATAATTCTGCGGATGGTGAATAAGGGATCTTTCTCATCACGTTTAGTTGATAATTGATATGCCATTCTAAAACCACGTTTTTTTAGTTCAGGAATACCTTCAGCGTTCCATAAACCAAATGGATAGGCGAATTCTGTCATCTTTTTACCCGTAATTTCTTCTAGCTTTTTAGTTGGTTTATCTAATTGTTCCTCCCAATCTTTTCCAGCATATTTTTTGAAATTTTTGTGGTCATACGTATGACTGCCAATTACATTGCCTTCATCTGAAAGCTGCTTAATCTGCTCTTTAGTCATATAGTCTACAAATTTTCCTTTTCTGCCAATGGAAACCGTCATGATAAAATACACCGCTTTATAACCATATTTTTCTAAGGTAGGGCGAACAACGGTGAACTGATCCATATCCGTATCGTCGAAAGTAAGCATAATGGGTTTGCTTGGCAACTTGGCACCTGTATTCAGGTAAGCATAAAGCTGATCAGGTAAAATGGTGTGGTAACCACTATCAGCCAGCATTTTCATCTGATCTTTAAAGTTTTGTATTTCAACAATATAGTCTTTGCCTACTTTTCCATCAGTGGGTTTCCAGTTTCTTACCTGGTGATAACATAAAATAGGAACCTGTTTGCGTGCTAAAATGGTTTTAGCATCGGCTACTTTTATTTTAGAAACATCGATGGCCGGGCCAGCTTCTGCTTGATTTTGAGCGGTTTGAACGGTAGAATCTTGAACGCTTGCATTTTCTGCCTGCGATTTGGACTGACAGCTGGTGAATAAAATTATCCCTGCCGATATGATGCTTAAAAATTTGTACTTCATAGTTATGATATATGTTTACAAAACTATAAAATCCCGTAACTATTTTCTGAAAAATACAATTGGTGTTGATAATTATTTAAATGCGTTAAAATCTGATAAACTATCGCATTTATTACAAATATTAGGATTGTAATCTTTGGGTTTTGAATAATTTAGCCGATTCAAACCAACCCTAGATGAATAAATTTTACAGACTATTAACAGCTACGCAGTTCCTGGGCCTGGCTGCTTTAGCTCAAACCAAAACTTTTACCATTACTGAGCAGGTTCAGGCTCAACCCAAAGCAAATTATCAGCTGGCTGCACGTTTTTCGCCTAATAAATTAAAGAAAATGGTGTACGCTACATCAGTAGACCCGCACTGGCTGAAGTTAAGTAACCGATTCTGGTACAATTTTGAAACTCCTAAAGGAAAGTTTTGGTACCTCGTTGATCCCGCTGCCAAAAGCAAAAAGTTAATTTTCGATAACGCTAAATTGGCTTCAGAGATTACACTGGTGGTACGCGACCCGTTCGATGCAGAACATTTACCACTGGAAAACCTGAAATTCAGTGCTGATGAAAAAAGCATCACTTTTGAAGTGAAAAGTACAATTGATGAATTGAAAAAAGATAGGAAAGATAAAAAAGCTGCGGATTCAATGCAGAAAAAAATCTTTTCTTTTAAATATGAACTGGCTTCGGCAAAGCTTACAGAAATACCAAATTTTAGCAAACCGAAACCTAAGCCAGGTTGGGGCTCTGTAGCGCCAGATTCTTCGGCCATTATCTTTTCACGCAACTATAACCTTTATTGGATGGATAAAGAGAACTATAAAAAGGCCGTTAAAAACGAAGATGATAGTACCATTGTAGAGCATCAGTTAACCAAAGACGGTGTAAAGTTCTATTCTTATGGAAGTAACGGGGATGGGGAAAATAATATAGAAAATGAGAAGAATAACAAGAAACGTCGTGGTGCTTATGTATTGTGGTCGCCAAATTCAAAATACTTTGTTTTAGATCGTACAGATTCTCGTAAAGTAAAAGATTTATGGGTAATCAATAGTGTTACCCCTGGTCGTCCAACTTTAGAAACTTACAAATATCAAATGCCTGGTGAGGCTGAAGCCCCTCAGGATGAACTTTTATTGTTCGATTTTGGTGCCAAGTCTTATCGCAAATTAAATGTCGCTGCTTTTAAGGATCAAAGCATTTCTGTTTGGAGCAAACCTTCATTAAATAAGGATCGGGATAATGAGTTCCGTCCATCGGTATGGTTGGGGAATAACAGTAAGTTCTATTTTTCCCGTACCAGCCGTGATTTAAAACGCATTGATATTTGTACTGTCGACATTACCAATAATGTAGTGAAGCCATTGATTGACGAACGATTTAACACCTATGTAGAGGTTAACCGTCCGGGATTGGTAAATGATGGCAATGAGTTAATTCATTGGAGTGAACGCGATGGCTGGGCTCATTTTTATCTGTTCGACGGGAATGGTAAACTGAAAAATCAGATTACCAAAGGTGCTTTCCATTGCGAAAGTATCGTAAACATAGATGAAAAGAACAGGGTGCTTTACTTTACCGCAAATGGGCGGGAAGGCAAGGAAGACCCCTATTACCTTCACCTTTATAAGGTAAACTTTGATGGTTCTAATCTGAAATTATTGAACGCCGGGGACTTTGATCACGCGGTAAGTTTAAATGATAATAATACCTATTTCGTAGATAACTACTCGAGGGTAAATACTGCTCCCAAAGCAACCTTGTATAATACCAATGGTTTAAAGGTGATGGAACTGGAAACTACAGATTTATCCTTATTGATGGCTACAGGCTATAAGTTTCCTGAACCTTTTACAGTAAAGGCTGATGACGGCATTACGGATTTATATGGAGTGATGTATAAACCTTTTGATTTTGATCCGAACAAGAAATATCCGATAATTGAATATGTGTACCCAGGCCCGCAAACTGAGGCAGTAAACAAAACTTTTAGCAAAAGCATGGACCGTACCGATCGCTTAGCTCAGTTTGGGTATATTGTAATCACAGTAGGTAACCGTGGCGGAAATCCATCACGTTCGAAATGGTATCATACTTACGGATATGGAAACTTACGTGATTATGGGTTGGCTGATAAAAAGACTGCGGTAGAGCAATTGGCAGCTAAATATGCATTTATTGACGAAAATAAAGTAGGCATTACAGGTCACTCAGGTGGTGGATTTATGTCTACAGCAGCCATGTTGGTTTATCCGGATTTCTTTAAAGCGGCGGTTTCTAATGCCGGTAATCACGATAATAGCATTTACAATCGCTGGTGGAGCGAAAAACACCATGGGGTAAAAGAAATCATCTCTTTAAAAGGAGATACTTCTTTTAAATACAGCATTGATAAAAACCCTGATTTGGCAAAGAACCTGAAAGGGCATTTGTTGCTGATGCATGGCGATGTAGATAACAATGTGCATCCTGCCAATTCAATCCGGGTTGCCAACGCTTTAATGAAAGCTGGTAAACGTTTCGATTTTCTTTTGATTCCTGGCCAACGCCATGGTTTCGGGGATATGACAGAGTACGCTTTCTGGAAACTGGCAGATCACTTCAACAAATACCTGATTGGTGACTTTTCAGAACCCAGTGATGTGGATGTAGCAGAGATGGATCGGGACATAGAGAAAAACGGTAAATAATTCAAAATGCCTTTCGTAAGCGAAAGGCATTTTTGTTTACCGGAAGCCCGAAACAAAATGGTTTGAAGCCTGTTCCTTTATTATGGATATTAAAAGATCACTGATGGCAATTTTGCTCCTGGCTGGAGCAACGGCCGGTACTTACGCTCAGGATGTAGATAAAAAGAATGTTCCCGCATCTGTCAGGCAAGCCTTAAATAAATCATATCCCAATGCCAGAGATGTAGATTGGGAGCGGAGGGGAGCAAACTATGTAGCCGATTTTGATTTTGGCAATACCGATTATAAGGTAACTTATTCAGGTCAGGGCCGGGTTTTGGTTACAGAGAAAGATATTCCCAATGCTAAACTTCCTTCAGTAATTGCCAAAAACATTAAACTTAAATACCCCAAAGCACGAATTGACGATGTTGATTGGATCAATACCGCTGGAAAGATTTCTTATAAAGTTGATATTGAGGGTACACCAGATGTAAATGTCTGGTATACTGCGGATGGTAAGTTTATCAAAGAGATAGCAGATTAAAGCTTTTCTACTGCTGGCCTTGAATTTAGCGGAGCGCCAGGAAGTAAAATTTATTTCAGCGTCTTTTTTCTTAAGATGCTGAAATATTCAGTAAAAGTAGCCGTCGATTCCTGGGTTACTAAATGAGTAAAAAACCTTAAATTACCATCCAAAACTTATCCCAAATGAAGAAAACAATACTTTATCTCTCTGCATTTGCCTTTTGCCTGTCTTCATGTAAGCAATCTGCAACCGAAAGTGCCGGTGATCCGGATTCATTAGCCATCCGGAGTATTAATGACACCTCGCTAAGCGCTTATCTGGCTAAAATCGCCTCTGATGACTTTGAAGGTAGGAAACCTTTTACCAACGGAGAAACCAAAACGATTAATTATCTGGCAGATGAATTTAAGAAGTTAGGCTTAGCGCCAGGTAATGGGTCCAGTTACTTTCAGAAAGTACCCATGGTAGAAATAAAGTCCAATCCAGATGAAAAAATGCTGATCCAGGGGAAATCGGGTGCTGTTAGTTTAAATTATCTGACTGATTTTGTTGCCGGTACCCGCAGGGTGCAGAACCAGGTGAACATCAATAATTCTCCTATGGTTTTTGCAGGTTATGGCATTGTGGCGCCAGCTTTTGGATGGAATGATTATGCAGGCTTAGATGTCAAGGGGAAAACTGTTGTGGTGATGATCAATGATCCGGGCTTTGCCGATTCAACACTGTTTAAGGGCAAGAATATGACCTATTATGGCCGTTGGACTTATAAGTTCGAAGAAGCTGCAAGGCAAGGTGCAACAGGTGTATTAATTATTCACGATACCGAACCTGCAGCCTATCCCTGGAGTGTGGTGCGGAGTGGCTGGACAAAATCTAAACTTCAATTAGAAGCAATCGATAATAACATGGGGAGGGCTGTTGTAGAAGGCTGGATTACCCTTGATGTAGCTAATAAATTATTAAAACTCGCCGGAAAATCGGAAGCTTTATTTACTGAGGCCAGAAAAAAGGGTTTCAAAGCTGTTGATTTAGGCTTGTCTGCTTCTTTAGGCGTTAAAACACAAATCAAAAAATCTAAATCTTTTAATGTTTTAGCTACAATTCCTGGCAGCTCAAAAAAAAAGGAGTCAATCATTTATTCGGCGCATTGGGATCATTTAGGTATCGGTGAAAAGGTTTTGGGAGATTCTATTTACAATGGTGCTGTAGATAATGCCACTGGTGTTGCTTCTTTATTAGAAATTGCAGCTGCTTTTAAAAAATTAAGTAAGAAACCCGAACGTAGCGTTGTTTTTATTTCCTATACCGGAGAGGAGCAGGGTTTACTGGGGTCTGAATATTATGCTAAGCATCCTGTTTTACCTTTAGACAAAACGGTTGCTAACATTAACATGGACATGATGGGTATTGCCGGAAAAACAAAAGATGTGGTCGTTTATGGTTTTGGCCAATCAGAACTGGAAGATTTAGCGGCAGCATCGGCTAAGAAGCAGGGGAGGGTAATTGTTCCTGATCCGGTTCCTTCATCGGGATTATATTATCGCTCAGACCACTTTAACTTAGCCAAAGTGGGTGTCCCTTCGCTGTTTACAGGTTCTGGAGTAGATAATGTAACAAATGGGAGAAACTGGGGCTTGAAACAAGTGGCAGATTTTACTAAGCAACGTTACCATTCCCCACAAGATAATTTTGATCCTAAAACCTGGGATTTATCCGGTATTATTGAGGATGAACGACTGCTTTTTGATATGGGATATCAGTTAAGCAAAGGTGAGCTGTATCCGAAATGGAAAGAAGGCTCTGAATTTAAATCGGTTAGAGAAAAGAAATAAAACAAAATCGCCCTGCTTCTGGCAGGGCGATCTCGTAAAAAAAGTCAAGTAGATTTAAAGACAAAATCGTCTTTAAAGACTAGAAGTGGAACATTACACCTAATTTTGGTGCGAATGTATTCGCTTCTAAACCAAATGAGTTGCTTTTAACTTTAGCGCCAGTTGCTTCGTTTTTAACCTGGAAGTTCTCATAACCTAAACCGTTTACAGAAACCTCAATACCAATTCTTTTAGTAGGGAAGAAAGCAAAACCAGGAGCAACGTTAACACCAATTGAAGTAGTTGTACCTAATTTAGCACCAGTATCTCCATTTGCATCAACTGCTTTTTGAGTACCGAAAGCTAAAGGAACTGATAACTGACCAAAGAATTTGAACTGATCAGTTAAGTTAACATAGTAACGGCCAAAAGGAGCAACTTCAAAAGCACCGTTTTGAGTTCTGTCGCTAACCGATTTCTCATAAGTATAACCTACACCTGTACCAATTGCAAAATTGTTACCTACGAAATAACCAACACTAGGGATTACGCTGAAATTAATATCTGCTTTAGGAGCACCATCTACTTTTGTAGAGTTGAAACCAACGTTACCGCCTAAAATAATTTTTCCTTTTTCTGTTTGTGCGTTTGCACTGTAAACTAAACCTGCAACTGCCACTAATGATAATAATAGTTTTTTCATCTTATTATATATTTATTTGTTAATATTATAGTCAGTTTTTACTTTTTTAATATCTGACTATATTTGGCTAAAAGTCAACACTTGTGCCAAAAAACCTTCTTAAAGTCATCAAAAAATCAGATTTTGGCTAACTCGTTCGTTCATAAATACATAAGAAATTACTGTTAAATCATTATTATTTTCGTGTGACCAAAAAGTAAAGCGGTGATTAATTTTTAGGTGTGTCAAATTGACAACCTGACTTTTTTTGTAGAAATGTCAGGATTGAAAAAGGGCATTTTTGGCAGATTTGTTGTCAGTATTTGGGAGTTGCTGTCTGGTTATGCCAAAACGAAAATAACAAATGCGGCGGGTACTTTACACCCTGGAAGCTTTAATTAAGTTTTCCAGTTTCTTTTTGATGATGTCTAATGTTCTTTCATCGTTTAAATTCCCTTCTTCATCAAATTTATTTTGCGCTTGAGCGATGAGTACTTCAGGCTGTAAAACAGGATTCATGTTTAAGAAAGTAAAAACGGGGAGAAAGGCGGTTTGCATTCTTACCGTACCCCATTGACCTTGCGTAGCACCCATAAGGGCTACTGGTTTATGCAGCATAGGAGAGTCTTTGCCTCTGCTTGCCCAGTCAATTGCATTTTTCAATCCGCCGGGAATAGAATAATTATATTCTGGAGAAACGATAATAAAAGCATCGGCAGAGGCTAAGATATTCCTGAATTTAGTTACACTTTCGGGGCGTGTTTCTACTGCAGGTAAGTCATAGTCTGCATTGTAAACCGGCAGGTCATCGAAATGTGCAATCTCGAAGTCAATCTCGTCTGGAAGTAAATTTCCAGCTATATTAAGGAGCATTGCATTATAAGAACCTTTTCTGAGGCTACCGCATAGGCCGACAATTCTTCTGTTTCTTTCCATATACATCAAACCAACGAATAAATAAAAAGTTTGGCTCAGGCATGTTACAAAGCCTAAAAAAATTAATTGGCTATCTTTGGAGTAAATTATATGTTTTATGTCTGAAAATACAACTACCCAGAATTTGGTTGAAAAAACCGTCTTTCCGATCCTTTTTGCATTAAGTTTTTCGCATTTGCTCAATGATACCATTCAGTCATTAATTCCGGCTATCTATCCGATTATAAAAACAAATTATCATTTGAGCTTTTCTCAAATTGGGTTAATTACGCTTACGTTTCAGCTTGCAGCATCTTTGTTGCAACCTTTTGTAGGTTTATATACAGATAAGAAACCTCAGCCCTATTCTTTGGCCGTGGGAATGGGTTTCACTTTAGTAGGCTTGGTTACACTTTCGCAGTCGCAGCATTTTTACACCATGCTGATCTCGGTAAGTTTTATTGGGATAGGCTCCTCTATATTTCATCCGGAAGCTTCTAGGATGGCTCACGCCGCCTCAGGAGGTAAACGAGGGCTGGCGCAATCTGTTTTCCAGTTGGGTGGCAATGCCGGCAGTTCGTTAGGTCCTTTATTAGCGGCATGGATTATAGTGCCTTACGGTCAGTTTAGTGTAATCTGGTTTTCCATCATCGCATTGCTCGCCATTTTAATTTTAAGCTATGTAGGTACCTGGTATAAGGGTTTTGTTGCGGCCAGAGCTAAGAAAGTGACGATTCAGAGTGTAGTAAATAAGTTCTCCCGGAGAAAAGTAATATGCTCAGTTGTGATTTTATTGTTGTTGATTTTCTCCAAATATTTTTACATGGCCAGTTTAACCAATTATTTTACCTTTTACCTGATTAATAAGTTTCATGTTTCTGTACAAACATCGCAAATATATCTGTTTGTGTTTCTGTTTTCTGTAGCTGCCGGAACTTTATTAGGCGGACCTATAGGAGATAAAATTGGCAGGAAGTATGTAATCTGGGCTTCGATTTTAGGCACAGCGCCTTTTGCCTTGCTTTTACCTCATGCCAGTCTATTCTGGATAGGCGTGTTGATTGTGCCTATAGGGATGATCCTGGCTTCGGCTTTCTCTGCTATTTTGGTTTACGCGCAAGAGCTGATCCCAGGAAAAGTAGGTTTGGTGGCAGGTTTGTTTTTTGGCTTTGCCTTTGGAATGGGAGGGATAGGTTCTGCCTTATTAGGCAAACTGGCAGATTCTACCAGCATTGAATATGTGTTTAATATTTGTGCCTTTTTACCATTGATTGGATTACTGACCGGATTTCTTCCAAACATAGAAACCAGAAAGAAATAACTGTACAGGCCACTCCTTGATTTGGAGTGGCCTGTATTGATAAAATATTGTATTTAATTGGTCTCTTAAAACTGATAATTAATACCAAAGGTTGGTGTGAAATTATCCAGTGCGAATCTTAAATTGTTCTTCCTGTCGAAATTGTACATCGATTCTGCATCATAATAGTTTTGGTGAAAGAAGGTTACAACAGGGAAAGAAAACTCAAGATTGGTATGGCGGCTAATAAAAAAGGCAAAGCCAGGGCTTGCACTCGCGCCCAGGCCTTTAACCCTGGCATCTGTGCGGATGAGATAGCCTGCATCATCTACCCGGTTGAAGGTATTAATTTGCATCAACAGATTAGCCTGCATAAAGGCTTTAATTCTTGGTTTAACATCAATATATTTCCGGAGAAAAGGAGAGATGCCAAAACTAAATTCTTTAGGTCCGTAAGTGTCAACATAAAAGCCTTGTTCGTCATCCCAAACCGTGTAATTTAAGCCCCTGAGTTTGGAAAGGTTTAATGGTATGGAAAGGCCTATAGCGAGGTTATTGGAGAGGAAATATCCACCCTGTGGTGTTAAGGTAAAAGTATTCAGGCTGGGAGCAGCGTTATTTTGTTTGGAGGTTCCAAAACTAAAGCTGCCGCCGATAAAACCTTTTCCTTTTTCAGTTTGTGCATGTGTATGCAGGGTTATGATGCATAAAGCAATCAAAACCGATAATAGCTTTTTCATGGTTGATGAGCATAAGATTTAAAATATACTGCTGTTGCAGTAGGTTAACTGGGGAAAAACATAGAAATGTCGCTAACTGCCAGAAACAGATTTGACCTTACCTTTTAATTCGGGGTAAAAATCTCCGGTATAATAAGTTATGGTTTGCGATGCTATAGATTTGACTTTTCCCTTTATCTCCGGATAGAAATCTCCGGTATAGTACTCAAATGATACATTTCCAATAGATTTGACTTTTCCTTTGATTTCGGGATAAAAATTGCCGGTATAATAATCTATTGCGGTGCTGCCTATTGCAGCTACTCTTCCATTAATTTCGGGGTAAAAGTTGCTTGTAATATATTCGATGCTCACATTTCCAACAGAAGAAATTTTACCTTTTATCTGTGGATAGAAATTTGAGGTTACATAACCCACACTAACATTGCGTTTAGGGTAGATGTGAATTCTTCCGTTTGTGATGTCGATATCAATGCCATTCACGTATAGCGCAACACTGGCTTCACCATCATCACTAACATAAACATCGATATTTTCAGTTTGAGCATGCGCCTGCATAGCGCAGAAAAGTAGAAATATTGCTGCAATATTTCTGGGATGGGGCAGGAGATGCCTCATCAGTAATAATAAAGTTTTCATTTGTGTGTTTTTTGTGTGTAATCAATAATAACGATTATTCAGACCAAAAACAACAAAACTAACTATCATGTTAGTTACATGAAACGAAACAAAAAAAAACCCGCAGATTTAACTTGCGGGATTTTTTTGATCTGTATTAATCAGCCTTTTGGTTAATAAACACAAACTGATGATCGAACATATCTAACTTAATTTTGCTGTCTTTGTCTATCTTTCCAGCTAATATCTCTTTCGACAGCTCGTTTAAGATTCTTTTTTGGATTACCCGTTTCAATGGCCTTGCTCCAAACTGTGGATCATAACCCAATTGAGCCAGCCAATCTAAGGCTTCATCACTGGCTTCCATTTCAATGCCCATTTCAGCAAGTGTTTGTTGTACATGTTTAAATTGCAAGCTCACAATATCTCTGATCTCATTGCGATTTAATGGTGTAAACATAATCAGTTCATCAATCCTGTTCAGGAATTCAGGTCTGATGGTTTGTTTCAGTACCTCAAACAGTTCGCTTTTAGTTTTTGCAATTACCTCATCGCGGTTTTCATCACTTAAATCTTTAAAATTATCCTGAATTAAGTGTGCACCTATATTGGATGTCATGATGATAATGGTGTTTTTGAAATTCACCGTCCTGCCTTTATTATCCGTTAAACGGCCATCATCCAACACTTGTAATAAAATATTAAATACATCAGGGTGCGCCTTTTCAATCTCATCAAGCAATACCACAGAGTATGGTTTACGTCTTACAGCTTCAGTTAACTGTCCGCCTTCATCGTAGCCTACATAACCCGGAGGCGCTCCGATCAATCTGGAAACAGCATGTCTTTCCTGATATTCACTCATATCTATCCGGGTAAGGGCATTCTCATCGTTAAATAAGAATTCTGCAAGCGCTTTAGCCAATTCGGTTTTACCTACACCCGTTGTGCCCAGGAAAATAAAAGAACCGATTGGTTTACGTTTATCCTGCAAGCCTGCACGCGAACGGCGGATAGCATCTGAGATGGCTTCAATAGCTTCATCCTGGCCGGCCACACGTTGGTGCAATTCAGCTTCGAGGTTTAACAACTTCTCTCTTTCGCTTGCAATTAATTTCGTTACCGGAATGCCTGTCCAGCGTCCAACAACCCCTGCAATATCATCAGCTGTTACCTCTTCTTTCAACATTCGGCTATTGCTTTGTTGCTTTTCGAGATCAGCTTTTAATTTCTCAACTGTATCCTGCGCCTCTTTAATTTTGCCGTAACGAATTTCGGCCACTTTGCCATAATCGCCTGCCCGTTCGGCCTGGTCGGCTTCCAATTTATATTGTTCAATCTGCTCTAGCTGATTGTTGATGTTATCAACCAGATCTTTTTCGCCCTGCCATTTCGCTTTTAACTCATCCCGCTCCGCAGATAAATTGGCAATTTCCTGAGTCAGATCCTGAACTTTCTTATCGTCTTTTTCTCTTTTGATGGCTTCACGTTCGATTTCAAGGCGCATAATTTCCCTGTCGAGTGCATCTACGTTCTCCGGAACGCTATCCATTTCTAAACGCAGTTTCGATGCAGCCTCGTCCATTAAGTCGATGGCTTTATCTGGTAAATAACGGTCAGAAATGTATCGCTGACTCATTTCTACTGCTGCTATGATGGCTTCATCTTTAATTCTCACCTTGTGGTGGGTCTCATAACGTTCTTTCAAACCACGTAGAATAGAAATGGCATCCTGGGTATCAGGTTCATTTACCATTACTTTTTGAAAACGACGTTCTAAAGCTTTGTCTTTTTCCAGGTATTTTTGGTACTCGTCTAGTGTGGTGGCACCTATAGCACGCAATTCTCCACGTGCCAATGCAGGTTTAAGGATGTTGGCAGCATCCATAGCACCTTCACCGGCACCAGCACCTACCAGGGTATGAATCTCATCTATAAAGAGAATGATTTCTCCATCGCTTTGCGTAACCTCTTTAACAACAGCTTTTAAACGTTCTTCGAACTCTCCCTTGTATTTCGCACCTGCGATAAGGGCACCCATATCCAAAGAGTATACAACTTTAGATTTTAAGTTCTCGGGTACGTCGCCTTTTATAATTCTGAAGGCAATCCCTTCTGCAATAGCCGTTTTACCCACGCCAGGTTCACCAATCAGGATAGGGTTGTTCTTTGTTCTCCTGGACAAGATTTGGATCACCCTTCTAATTTCTTCATCGCGACCAATAACAGGATCGAGTTTGCCACTTTCGGCGTATTCATTCAGGTTCCGGGCATATTTACCCAAAGCCTGATAGGTAGCTTCGGCATTTTGATCGGTTACCCTATTGTCTCCACGAAGGGAAATGATCGCCTTTTTGAGGTCTTTTTCATTTACCCCCTGCTCTTTTAGCAGCTTGGATGTATTATCGTTTACAGCTAAAATACCCAATAGCAAGTGCTCTACTGATACAAACTCATCTTTAAATTCTTTTAAAAAGGATTGCGCTTTTTGAAGCACGCTATTGGTGTTAGAAGATAGGTAAACATTGCTGCCACTTACCTTCGGGAATTTTGTAATCTCGTTATCTAAATTCTGGTTCAGGATGTTTAAGTTAACGTTAAGTTTCTTTAAAACATAAGAAACAACGTTTTCATCAACAGTGAGCAAACCCTTTAACAGGTGTGCTGTTTCAATAGCTTGTTGCTGATTGCCTTGCGCTATTTCAGAAGCCTGTTGAATCGCTTCCTGGGCTTTGATTGTAAAATTGTTGAAGTTCATATTTTCCTTTTAGTCAAAACAAATGCCACATCGATTTTGCTTTTCTAATCGGAAATTTTGTCTGTATCGTTTTGGTGTTTCTGAATAAATGACTGATTATTAGCTATTTGTACTGAAATTTTGTCTGAATCTGGTATGTTTCATTATCAGACTATTTACAATCGGGATCGAAACCTCCCTGCTTTTTCTTACTGTTTCGTTTGATATAGGCCAGTGAATGGAAATAGGGGTTTTGATATGAAGAATAGTAAAGTGTGCTGTACTGTTGTAGTTACCTGTATGTGGCTTAACCGAACGAAAAAATTAAGTAAGCAATGAGCCTGAAACTGGCTCATCGCTTCTTACTTAAACAGGCTTACCAGATGATGAGGTGTTTTCCAGAGGATAATTTAATTTCCTGACCATCTGTTACTTTACCATTTACCAGGGCGCTCCCTTTTCCAGGTACATGAAAAGTGGCCGTTGAATTTGGAGGAATCGTAATGTCGAATTGGATTTTCTGACCATCACGCTTCCAATTAGCGATAATTTGGCCATAAGGACCAGTATGACTGGCCTCGAAAAAGTTAAGTCCATTAACGATATGCGGTTCGAGTATAATGCGTTTAAATCCCGGTTCATTTTGATCTGGCTTAATGCCTCCAATTCCTTTATATAGCCAGGCACCAATTTCACCAAACATAATATGGTTCATTGAAATATCTGATTTCGCATCAATAGGCCAGTTTTCGTAAAGAGTAGTGGCCCCGTTTTCCATCCACCATCCCCAGCTTGGATAGGTTTTTTGAGCAGCAATTTTATAGGCTACATCACTGTAACCATTTTCAGAAAGTGCGTTTAGGATGGCTTTAGTCCCTAACAAGCCCACGTCGAGATGGAAACCATCTGCTTCTACACGTTTGGCCAGGTTTTTTGCAACCAGGGCCTGGCTTTCTGCTGGTACAATTCCCCAATAAAGCGGAACACTCATTTCTGTCTGAATGCCTGTTGCGTAAATTCCGGTTTGTTTGTTGAGGTATTTGGTATTAAAAGCTTCCTTTATTTTTTTGGATAAGGCTGTATATTTCTCAAAATCTGCTGTTTTACCCAGGATTTTTGCTGTTTTAGCCAGAATTACTGCATCGGCATAGTAATAGCAGGTAGAGGTTAATTCTACTGGCGACTTCGATTTTACTGGAATCCAATCGCCCAAACCCCAGGTAGTTAAGCCTGTTGGATAAACTTCATCGATGTGATTTACATATTTTTTAATGTTCTCGTAGTTATCTTTTAAGATCTTCGTGTCGCCATAAAAAAGATAAACGTTCCATGGAATAATGGCGATGGTACTGGTCCAATCGGGCCCGTTACCCCACTCGTATCCCCAGCCATCAGTAGGAATGATAGAGGGTAATACACCATTTGGCTGTTGCTCATCTCTATGGTCTGCTAACCATTTCTCGTATATCGTGATACCATCAAATCCGTACAGGCCGGTTTCTATGGCAATTTGGGCATCGCCGGTCCAGCCATTTTTCTCCCGCTGCGGGCAATCTGTCGGGTAACCAAAAAGGTTAGAGAGGTAAGAATTATTGGTGGCGTAATATATTTTATTGATAATCGGTTCTGACGCATGAATAGACCCCTTTACCGGTACATCGCTGTGCATAAAATATCCCACCAGGCTATTCACATCTAAATTAATTGGTTTATTACTGGTAACTTCTACATATTGAAAGCCTTTATAATTAAAATGAGGCATAAAACTTTGGCTTCCTTGCCCACTTAAGGTGATGATATCCGTTTGAAAAGGATCAGTGTTATCAGTAGGCCTGTAATGGGCATCAATATTGGACAGGTCTACATGGCCGTTTGGATAGAGTCTTTCGCCGTGTTTTAGTCGTAAAGTAGTACCCGTCGCTCCATCGAGGGTAATTTTACTTACACCCGAGATGTTTCTGCCCAGATCAAAAAGGTAAGTGGTATCGTTAAATTTGCGGATACTTTTAGCTTTAATTTCTTCTACATTTCGAATAGGATGAAGGGCTTGAGCGGTAATGTTTTTGGAGGGAACCGAACGATAAATGACATTTTTCCATTGGCTATCATCGAAATCGGCTTTATCCCAACCTTTTTTTTCTAATCTGGCATCATAGTGTTCTGCAGTGTAAATACTGTTGAAGATAACGGGACTCAGTTCTGTTTTCCAATCTTTACCGGAACGGATGGTTTCTACAGATCCATCCTCATAAGTAATTCTCAAATCCAGACAAAAGGTTGGACGGTTGCGCCAGGGTGCCCTGTCAAAATACCACACTGCGGTAGATTGGTGGTTGTACCAGCCATTTCCCAACAAAACGCCAATAGCATTTTTGCCTGAAATGACATTTTGAGTAACATCGTAGGTTACATACAGGTTTCTTCTGTCAAAACGGGTATACATGGGATCCATGCGGTGGTTGCCAATTTTCTTTCCATTGATAGAAAGCTCATAAAGTCCTCCAACTGCAATGTATGCTCTTGCCGATTTAACTTTTTTATTAGTATTAAAGGCATAACGGAAGTAGGGGGCGGGTTTTAGTTTAGTATTTTCGGTATCTGATATCCAGGATCCTTTCCAGTTTTTCATCTCCATCATGCCCATTTCAAAGCTTGAAATAGGACCATTAGTAGTTTTTTTGCCCTGCTGGTCTGCGATATCTACCTTCCAATAATATTTAGTAAAAGGTTTTAGTGGTTGGCCAGAAAAAATAAGCTGATTCTGAGCAGATTTAACCCATGCTGTATTCCATACTTTTCCTTGTGTACGTGTTAAAGCCAAGGAATCGGTATCTACTAAAACGCGGTAAGCTGTTTGTTTTGCTCCCTGACGGTTATCGTGCATCTGCCAGTTAAAGCGTGGATTTGGATTATCGATACCTATTGGATTTTGGAGGTATTCGGTTTGGGTATTGCTAACCTTGGTTTGAGCAACACCGTTAGTAGCGGCTACAAAACAGGCAAAGAAAATAGATTGACGCAAGGTGATCAGATTCATAGTTGAGGGGTATTCCAAAACTAAGGTATCAAAATTAATAAGCTATTGAAGAAGCGCAATGGAATTTTTACTCAGGTTGCTCCTGGAAAAACCATCATCAGGAAGTTAAAGATGGCTGATGTAATAGTGAGAGGTTACAGCTATTGAGTATAAAGGGGAAAGTACCATCATGGAGCTAAGGGATAACATTCTTTGATTCTGTTATACAAAAAAGGCGAAGAATGTTCTTCGCCACAAATATTTTAGGGTATTTCGCTCGAATTATAGCGGGATAGGGTTATCCTAATACTTCCTTAAGTTTCTGTGTTTGATGGTCTGCTAATTTCTGAAGCGGTCCGGAAGCTAACATTTTCATCATCATATTAAGATCGGCGGCAATAATATGCCTGGCTTTGGTACCGCCATTGCCATTATCTTCTACCGTCCACTTTAGTTCTACATCGAAAGGTGCCTTTTCAGTAGGAATGGCTGTTAATTCTTTGTTTTCAACTCTATTAGAAATTTTGATTGCCAATTTAGCCATGTTTTGAATTGTAAATTGGGCATCATCTTCTGTAGACGACCAGTTATAGATGTTTTCTGGCATCAATTGCTGATGATTGTTCATATTAGATAGAAAAGCATAAACCTCATTTACAGGTTTGTTAATTTCTACTGCGCTTTCAATAATCGTCATTATTTTATATTGGTTTGTGTGTTCGAACCAGAGATTAAGACTCTGTGCTCAATATTTCTCCGCGTCCCCATTCTGATGGGTTTAAACGCCATTTTCCTAACATTTCCATATCGCCTTTAGCAATAATACTGTGCTCTGCAGCATAATCAATTAAAGCGCCATAGTTAGAAAGTGTTAAGTAGCGACACTTCGCAGCAGCAAAGTTTTCATCGGCTTTGTCGAAACCATAAGTAAAGATGGCTGCAAGACCAGCAACAGATAAGCCAGCAGCTCTTAAAGCTTCAACGGCTTGTAAACTACTTTTTCCGGTAGAGATCAGATCTTCAATTACCACTACACGCTGTCCTTCTACTACTTCGCCCTCGATTAAGCTCCCTGTTCCGTGCTCTTTCGGCTTAGATCTAACATAAATGAACGGAAGACCCAGCTCTTGTGCAACCAAAACTCCCTGAGGAATACCAGCAGTAGCTACTCCGGCAATCACATCAACTGCCCCAAACTCTTCCTGAATGGCCTGAGCAAGTTTCTGACGGATGTAAGTTCTAACTTGAGGATGGGAAAGGGTAACCCTGTTATCGCAGTAAATTGGCGATTTCCAACCAGATGCCCAGGTAAAAGGATTATTAGGTTGTAATTTAATTGCCTTTATTTGTAATAAAAATTCAGCTACCTTTAATTCAATATCACTTTTATTATACATGGCCCAAAATTACAGAATTTATATTAACGATAACACTTTGTTTATATCAGATGTTTTGCCTGAGCAGAAGGAAAAAATTCAACAGCTTGAAATTCAGGATTTTGATTTAAAAATATTTTACAAAAAACTGAAAAATGGGTCTAAAAAAAGCTACATTTTTTTAACGAAATCTCCTAAAGAAACATTTAAGAAGCTGAAGAAGGATTGTGAGATCATTAAGGCGGCGGGTGGATTGGTAGAAAGTGCCCATGGAAATTTCCTTTTTATCTTCAGAAATAAAAAATGGGATTTGCCAAAAGGAAAGTTAGAAGATGATGAAAATATGAAGGATGCAGCTGTTAGAGAAGTGGAAGAGGAGTGTGGTATAAAGGTTTTAAAACGTGAAGAAAAGCTGTGTAAAACCTATCATGTTTATCCGTTGGGGACTAAAATGGTGATTAAAAAAACTAACTGGTATAAAATGACCGTAAAAGGTGAGCCAAAATTAATTCCTCAAAAAGAAGAGGGGATAGATAAAGCGGTTTGGCTACATAAAAATCAGGTTGCTCCGGTAGTAGCCAATACTTATCCCTCCATTATGGATGTGCTCAAAGCTGGCAGCGTTATCGCCTGATATTATTGATCTTCAGGTTATAAAGCGCTTGAAGATCAAAGTTTTTATTCATCCTCTAACTGATCCAGAATCACTTTTATCTTTTCTAAATTTGCCCCATAGTAAAATTTCGCCCAAAGTTCTGTAATCACGCCGATAACCAAAATCATGACAAAACAGTTGAGCACAATGTAAAAAGTTGATATTTTATTAACCAACTGATGCAGTATGGTGCCCTGGTTCATGAAAAGATATACGGAAATAAAAGATAAGAAAATAAAGGCTATAATGTAAGTTAAGGCTTTATAGAGTTCTATATTTAACTTCATTTCATAATAGAACCATAACAGGTTTTTTCGGGTGTCGAGGCTTAAATCGTATGAATGCCTGTAAAAAATGTAGAATTTGAAAAAATAATAGGAAGTGAACCCACAGGTAACCGCATAAAAGATTAAGAACACTTGTTTCATTTCTGCTGAGAAGCCAAATATTCTTGGACTTACCGCCATAATCAATAAAGCTACCACCTGAACAAAGAACTCCTGTTTCATTTTGGTTCTTATCCTGTCGATAGGTGTTTTGGCCTCCTTAATCATTAATATATTACCTGGGATATTAGTTTCTGGCGTTTTTTCGTTATTCCATTCGCTTTTTAAATCATCAAAATTCATAGCCGTTCTTTTTTATGATAAATTGTAATTTTTCTTTGGTTCTGTTGAGTTTAACCCGGGCATTTACTTCAGTTATACCGAGGTTGTGTGCAATTTCCTTGTGTGACTGATCTTCCAAAAACAAGAAAATAAGCGCCTTTTCAATAGCATTCAGCTCTTGTACTGCTCTGTAGAAATAGCTGAGCTTTTCTTCTTTCTCGGTACTGTCACTAAAATCAGCGATATCAACCTGTTCATTTAGCGGGGTATTATCTATCTTACGTTTTTCTTTTTTGAAAAATACCAATGCTGTATTTAATGCAACACGATACATCCAGGTTGAGAACTTACTTTTATTTTTAAATGAGGGGTAAGCCTTCCATAGCTGCAAAATAATTTCCTGAAATAAATCTTCCCGGTCATCAGATTTATCCATGTACATTTTTGATACCTTATGGATAATGCCTT
This sequence comes from Pedobacter sp., assembly GCF_965279535.1. Taxonomy (NCBI): domain Bacteria; kingdom Pseudomonadati; phylum Bacteroidota; class Sphingobacteriia; order Sphingobacteriales; family Sphingobacteriaceae; genus Pedobacter; species Pedobacter sp. Next base: position 1,444,497 of record NZ_OZ257244.1, on the reverse strand, counting down.
TATTGTCCTCAATAAGCTTAAGAAATTCTTGTTCCTGATTGATTGGTGTCATCTTAAGCTTGGTTTGTCAAGGAAATACAGTTGCGTGTTGCTGAAATACCCAGTTTTAATAGCGCTAATCATCTGATATTTATTTGAACGTCATCACTAATTTAATCCATTAGTATCTGCTTGCAGAAAATGTTACATAAAAAAAGCAAAGATTTCAGCTTTGCTTTTTTTATGGTCATTGGTCACTGGGCATTGGTCATTAGGTATTAGTTCATTGGGTATTAGGCATGGGTTCATTGGTTGGGAGGAGAAACCAATTATATTTAATAATGACTATTGATCTATAGAAATTCGAGGGCCTCAGCGGGAACAAATGGGCTTACATCGCCATGATTTCTTAGAATGTCGCGGACAATGGTAGAGCTGATGGCTGAATATTCTGGTTTACTTAGGAGTAAGATGGTTTCTACTTCAGGCATCATGGTTTGGTTAATCTGGGCAATTGCCCTTTCATACTCAAAATCGGCTGCAGAACGAATACCCCGAACCATGTATGTTGCATTTATTTTTCTGCAAAAATCTACCGTAAGCCCTTCATAAGTTTGCACTTCAATATTTTTATAGCCTGAAAAAACGGTGTTTAAAATAAGTTCGCGTTGATCGGCGCTTAAGAAATTCTGTTTGGAGCTGTTTAAGCCGATGCCTACTATTATTTTATCAAATAATGGTGTTGCACGCTGTAAAATGTTAACATGAGCAATGGTAATCGGATCAAATGAACCTGGAAATAGCGCTATCTTCATGTTTCAAATATAGGGGATCGGGTAACAAGTAGCAAGTATAGAGTTTGGAGTGGGAGTTGGGAGTTTGGGGTTGGGGTTGGGAGTATTTAGTATCAGGTAGAAAGTATCAAGTATCAAGTAAAAAGTAGCGAGTTGAGGAGCAAAGAAGAAAGAAGAGCAGCCGATTGGATGATAGAAAGGTATAGGTGAAAAAGATTTAACTAAATTCAAAAAAGCTAAAAGATGAATTTCCGTATTTGCGCGTTTCGGTGTAACCTGGGAGATTGTTCAATTTCATGTTACTTTGATGCTCCACAATCAATAGGCCATCGGGTTTAAGTAATTGTTGTTCCTTTACTAAAACAGGGATTTGCGGAATGTTTGGAAGGTGATATGGAGGATCGGCAAAGATGAGGTCGTAAGCACCCGTCATTTGCTTAAGTAACTTGAAAACATCTCCTTTACGCACTTCAACCTGATTAAATTCGTGTTTTTTTGCGGTGCTTTTTACCCAATTTACACAACCATAGTCCATATCAATGGCCATAATACTGGTTGAATTTCTGGAAGCAAACTCAAAAGTTAAATTTCCGGTGCCACAAAAAAGATCCAGCACGCTGCAGCTTTCCAGATCAAATCTATTATTTAAGATATTGAAAAGTGCTTCTTTGGCCATGTCTGTTGTTGGCCTTACTGGTAAATTCGCTGGCGGTTGCAAACGGATTCCCTTTAAGTTACCTCCAATTATTCGCATAAATCTAAAGCAAGTAAGCCACTGAAGTAATGTTTCGGCATATCGGCCAGTAATTCACTATCCTGTTTTCCGGCAGGCAGGAAAAAATACAATTGATTGAAATATTTCAAAAGGCAATTATAGTGATCGTCGTCTTCATTAATGATGCCTTGCAGGTAAACGGGAATTGACTCGGTTAAGCCTAACTGCTCTATCATCAGCAACAGAAAGTAGTTGAATTCTTCTGGTGTTTCTGCATCATAATGATTTTGAAAGTTGATTTTCTTATCTTTTATATATAGAATATTGAAAGAGGAAGCGGTAAAATCAATAAGTATAGCTGTATCAGATAGGTGATTTGCTAAAGCAATGAGGGGTTCGGACTGAGGGAATAAATACGTCGCTTCTGGTAACCTTTCTTCTACCTTATTATTAAGGCAGAAAAGGGTATTAAATCCCTGTGATGCATTGTGCCTGGTATTTATTTTAGCTGATGAACCTATGAATTTGGTATATACAGATAAATTATCTGCATCAAACCACTCGTCAGGAATGAAAATAAAATTCGGCGTATGTACAGCCGCCTTTATTGCCGCATAAGGTTTGGAGAGTAGCACATCATTTTCAAATGCAGCCTTAATTGCTTCTGTTACATCTTCGCAGCCTTGTTTATCAAAAACAATGTTAATCTCTTCCGATTCTTTATCCACTACAGCATAAGAAAAGCTATCGTTTGTTATTTTTAACAATAGATGGCACTTTTCTGATGTTTCAGCTTTGAAATTGGGATTGACTAATAGAAGGCTGTTATTGCTCATTGAAACAAAAATAAACTTTTTTAAGGATTAACAACAACCAGGGCTTAGTTTTTTGCAAAAGCCTGCGGGTACCGGCTGATTTTAAAGGGTTAAGTTTTCAAATATTTTACCTAAATCAAACCTTTCTGGTGCGTTAAAATTAAAATATTCGGCTTAAATTCGGAACATGAGTTACAGGCCTACCTACAAAGCAGCACATACCATTGCGGCAACTATTGAGCAACATTTTGAGAAACTTCATTATGCCGCAGAGGCGCAGGGGGAAGTAGATTTAGCCTCAAGACCTCATCAAAAAATTATTGAAGAGATTATTGATGTTGCTTTTTGGAGTAGCTTGCGCAAGGAAGAAGGGCATTCCCCGCGAATTTCTATTGCCTTTATGCCACCATCGCAAACTTCTAAGCCTTTGATGTTTGCTAAGCGGATGGCGCTAAATGCCAATACCCTTACCAAAATTGCTCCAGGTATTGAAAGATCGGGTATACATTTAGGGGTTTGGGAAGAAGATGGTGAATTGTATATCTGGGGAACTACTTTAAACATTCCAAATTTTTGTTTTGTGGTCGATGTTTCTGAACCTGGCCTCATTGTAATTAAACATCGTCGCATTTATGGTATTGGAAAATATACGAATGTAGCGGTATTGAAAGGGGAACAAATCCGAATAGTGGATGATACCAGTTGCAAAAACAGGGATTGTCCGCCAATTTTGAAAGCTTTGTTGGATTTAACGGTATTGGCCAGTTGGAATGATCCCATTAATATACTCATTCAGTTTGCTGTTTCTATGCGCGGACATGGACGTGGTGGTGCCCTGCTTATTGTGCCTAAAAATGACACCAATTGGGAAGAATCCATTATCCACCCCATTCAATATTTAATAGAACCACCTTTTTCTGGTTTGGCCAACTTAGCTAAGCAGAGCGGCAATCAAAGTGAAATTTTTTCTCAGAGCGCTTTGCGCAGGGAGGTTGAGCATTTAGCTGGTTTAACAGCAGTTGATGGCGCTACTATTATCAATGAAGATTTTGATCTTATTGCTTTTGGGGCTAAAATTGGTCGTGCTAAGGGAAAACCAACTGTAGAGCAAATTGCTTTTTCTGAGCCTATTGTGCATGGCGAAGATAAAATCCTTTTTCCTGGTCAGCTAGGCGGAACCAGGCACTTTTCTGTAGCACAATTTGTGAATGATCAGCCACAAGCCATTGGTTTGGTTGCTTCTCAAGACGGACATTTTACCATATTTAGCTGGAGTAAACAGCAACATATGGTTATGGCACATCGCATTGAAACCTTACTTTTGTAAAACCTGAATATTAAAAGGGAAGTAGTATGGCATAATTTAGGCGCAATGCCTGGAACTTGCATAAACTTTGTGTTAACTCTGCGAGCTAAACCGTATTGGAACAGCATCCTTTTTTGTTGATGAACGCTCTTATTTACCAATGATACGTGCAAAAAAAAGATAAAGTGGAAGACGGGCTGACAAATAAAACTGCATTTTTTTGCTTTTCTGAGTACGTTAAAAATAAAATATAGAACAAGGTGATCAATACCAAAAGCCAGCTGATTTCTGCAGCTTACCAGCATAATCCGACCAAAGAGCAATTACTTTTCTGTGAGCGTATGTCTGTTTTTTTGCAAGAGCAGGATGCGTTCAGGTGTTTTGTATTGAAAGGCTATGCCGGAACGGGTAAAACAACCTCTGTGGCGGCTTTGGTTAAAGTTTTAGGGCAGTTTGGTTTAAAAAGCGAGTTGTTGGCGCCTACGGGAAGAGCAGCTAAGGTGATGAGTCAGTATTCGAACAGAAAGGCACTTACCATTCATAAACGCATTTACAGAAAGCGCTCAGCTGCTTCGCCAGAGTTGCTGTTTCAGATTGCACCCAATTTAGCCGAGCATACCTTATTTATCATTGATGAGGCCTCGATGATTGCAGATGAATACAATGAAACAGGTTCTTCTATTTTACAGGATTTACTGGAGTTTGTTTATAACGATAAAAACTGCCTGTTGCTTTTTGTTGGGGATACCGCACAGCTGCCACCGGTAGGTAGTTTAGAGAGTCCGGCATTAAATGAACAATATTTGAAGGATAAGTTCGGCCTGGCTGTTTCTTCGATAGAATTGAAGGAAGTGGTGCGTCAGGGTAAAAAGTCGGGTATTTTGGCCAATGCAACCATGTTAAGAAATCAGATTGCCAAGAACCCGGAGCAGCCTATGCCGAAGTTTTTAACGAAAGCCTATACAGATATTTTTAATATGCAGGGTGCCCGCTTGGTGGAGGGGCTGGAATATGCTTACAGGAAGTTTGGAATAGAGAATACGCTGGTGGTTTGCAGATCCAATAAATCGGCCAATGTTTATAACCAGCAGATTCGTGCACGTTTGCTATACAGGGAAGAGGAACTTACCGGGGGCGATCAGATTATGGTGGTAAGGAATAATTATTTCTGGCTTCCTGATAACGATGAGACAGCTTTTATCGCAAATGGAGATATGGCTAAGGTAATTCGGGTGAGAAGGGAGGAGGAACGCTATGGGTTTCGATTTGCAGATGCCACCTTAGAGTTTTTAGATTTTCCATCAGCGGGGCAAATTGTGTGTAAAGTAATGTTGGATACACTTAACCTGGAGACTGCGAATTTGCCTTATGAGCAAAATAAGAAACTTTTTGAAGCGCTAAATGAAGATTATGCCCACATTGCCAATAAACGTCAGCGTATGTTGGCCATTAAGCAAGATCCTTTTTATAATGCCTTACAAATTAAGTTTGCCTACGCGGTTACCTGCCATAAAGCACAGGGCGGGCAGTGGGATGCTGTTTTTGCAGATCAAGGTTATTTAACGGATGAAATGATTGACCTGGATTTCTTAAGGTGGTTATATACGGCTGTAACTCGAGCTAAAATGGAACTATATCTGGTTAATTTTGCGCCGCAATTGTTTGCGAAAACCGCTCAGGAGGACTATTTTTAGGGTTCAAGTATCCGTACTTTTCGCTTTTTTAGTAGCAAGTATTTAGTATCAAGTATCAAGACTGGGTGTATGGGTTCTTTACTTTAAACTTTCAACTTTTTACTTTCAACTTTCAACTTTTTCAGTATCAAGTATTTAGTATCAGGTATCAAGACTGGGTGTATAGGTTTTTTGCTTTCTACTTTGAACTTTCCACTTTGAACTTTCCACTTTGAACTTTCCACTTTTTCCGTATCAAGTATCTAGTATCAGGTATCAAGACTGGGGGCATAGGTTTTTTGCTTTCTACTTTGAACTTTCCACTTTGAACTTTCCACTTTTTCAGTATCAAGTATTTAGTATCAGGTATCAAGACTGGGGGCATAGGTTTTTTGCTTTCTACTTTGAACTTTCCACTTTGAACTTTCCACCTTTTCCGTATCAAGTATCTAGTATAAAGTATCAAGACTGGATGCATAAGTTTTTTCAACTTTCAACTTTTTACTTTCAACTTTAACTTTAAACTTTTTCAGTATCGGGCTTGGGACCCCGGACTTCCGACTTTTCTTCCTCGTTCGTTTAAAAATCCTTATCTTAACCCACTAACCGAATCTTGTATGAAATTTGCTTTTTCGCTTAAAAATAAGTTAAAAATAGCCTTTTTGCTCTTCTGCATTATGTGCTGTACTTTATTGATCCGTTTTCTGGAAGATAAGAGCGTTAAGAAAATTAATGAATCTTTTATTTCTATGTATAATGACAGGCTAATTCCTGCTACAGATTTATATTTCGTTGCTGAGAATCTTTATCATAAAAACACAATTCTACAGGAGGCTTTAAATGATGATGCTCATTTCTCTAAAGCTAATTTATTGGAATTGGCCAGGCATAACCAGAAAATAGATTCGGTAATTAGCAAGTACGAATTGACCTTATTGGTAAAGCAGGAAAGATATTTTTTAAATGACCTGAAATCGGCTCTGGCCACACAAAAGGCATTGGAGGGTAAGGTTTTGAAACTGGCCGGATCAAATACCGAACTTTATGAAACATTGGTTAAAAGTGCATCCACCAAAACCCTGGATAAGCTATCCGCATTAATTAAAATTCAATCGAAGGTGGGGGATGAACTCATAAAAGATTCGAAAATTTTTGTATCGGGAACGAAGGTATATTCTACTTTTCAGGTTTTTTTGGCTATAGCCATCGGGATCATGATCGTAGGGATTGTATCGGCATCTAATGCAGTAAAAATCCAGAATGATAAGTTTAATCTAAATTAATAGTATTATATTGCTGAACTTAATTTTATCCAGAAAGGGCTTAAGAAACCGGATTGTTTAATTTTTCGTAATTAAACTAAACGGTATAATATGTTCATTCTTTTTTTTCTGGTTATCCACTGGTACGCCTCTTTGTTTTTCCAATCATTTTTTCATCACCGGTATGCTGCGCACAATCATTTTACAATGAGCAGGGGCTGGGAGAAGTTTTTTTATATCTGCTGTTTCTTTACGCAAGGCTCATCTTATATCAGCGCTACCACATATGGATTAATGCACAGGCTGCATCATGCCCACACAGATACAGAGAAAGATCCGCATTCACCCGCTTATACCGATAACATGTTTGCTTTGCTTTGGCAAACCCGTAATAATTACAACAGTATATTTTTAGGCAGAACAATAGTTGATGATAAATTTAAGAAAGATTTGCCTGAGTGGGCTGCATTTGATAAAATGGCGCATAATTGGGTGGCCAGGTTGGCCTGGGGAGCTTTTTACATTGCTATTTATGCCTTACTTGTTACACAATGGTGGATGTGGCTATTTTTACCAGTTACTTTTGCGATGGGTGCATTGCAGGGAATTGCGGTAAACTGGTGGGCACATAAGTTCGGTTATAGAAATTATACTGTTAACAATACTTCAAGAAATATAATGCCTGTTGATTTGATTTTTTGGGGAGAAGCTTACCACAACAACCACCACAAGAACCCTGGAAGGGCTAACAATGCGGTGAAATGGTTTGAATTTGATGCCGGATATGGATTGATGATCCTCATGCATAAGCTGAGAATCATCAAATTAAAGCCTGTAAATATTTAAGGAGAATTATTCTCCCTGCTCATCCAGTAGTCTTATTTCTTCGTCTGAGATGGTAATCAATCGCTCTTTGTACAAAGAACCAATAGTCTTTTTGAATGCACTTTTGCTGATTTGGAAGCGCTGATAAATATCTTCGGGGGTACTTTTATCACCTAATTCAATGGTTCCTCCGCTCTTTTTCAACTCCTTTAAAATCATCACTTTTGAGTCGAGGATATGGCCGTAACCACTGGGTTGAAGTGTAAGGTCAATTTTGCCTTCTACCCTGATTTTTTTGATCCAGCCTTTGCGTTTATCACCAGGTTTAACATCAACAAAAACTTCGTTGAAATACAGCAGACCAATATTGGTGTTATTGATGATGGCATTGTAGCCTAAATCTGTTTCTTCGGAGATTAATAAGCTCACTTCATCACCTTCTTCAAAATCGAAATCTTCTTCTTCTACGAAATCGTATAATTTAGAAGAAGCACATAAGCGATCGTTTTGTTCGTCCAGGTAAAGGTAAACTACATATTTATAGCCTTTTTGCATGGGCCTTTTCTGCTCTCTTGCAGGAACGTAAACATCTTTATCGATCCCCAGATCCATAAATGTTCCCTCTTCTCCATCCGATACTACTTTAAGGAAAGCAAAATCGCCTACGCAGGCATAAGGTTTTTGAGTGGTAGCGGTTAGTCGGCCATCCTTTTGCACAAAAACAAAAACGTTTAAATGGTCGCCAATTTCTGTGCCTGCAGGCACGTGAACGTAGGGTAAGATTACCAGTTTATCTCCGTCGGTTAAATTTAAGCCAACTTCTGTTTTACTTAAAACCCTTAATTCGTTGTATTTTCCTATTTCTATCATGTTATGGTTATCCCATTATCTTCAATGAGATCTGTTGCAAAGGTAGCAATCTTTCTTTGCTGGCTTAGATTAAAATTTGTAGCTGCAACAAAATTCCTTACTTTAGGGGCTTAACCGAAAAACATTATATCTAGATGAATCAGCAAATTCCTACATTTTTTTTAAGCGACGAGTATTTTATTGATGAGAAAGTAAACTTCTTAAAGTTTGCAAATGAGTACAAGGTGTACAACGACAAAGCAGAGCAAATCGGTTTGATTAAGCAACGTGTAAGTGGCTGGCATAAAGTGCTGCGTTTGTTAATCAACAAGGCCATGATGCCTTTTCAGTTGGAAATTACCGATACGAATGGTGCTTTGCAGGCCACTATCTACAGGGGATGGACATTCTGGATGTCTAAAATTACGGTGACTGATCCAGCAGGGGTTGAAGTTGGGGCGATTAAACAAAAATTCAAGTTCTTTAAGCCTACTTTCACGATTTCAAATCCCGTATCCGGCAGTGAAATTGCAAAAATTACTGGCGATTGGAAAGCCTGGAACTTCACCATTACCAACAATGACGGTTTAGAGGTAGGCAAAATCAGTAAAAAATGGGCAGGAGCATTAAAGGAAGTATTTACAACAGCTGATAAATATAATGTTTCAATTAACCCAGCGTATGCTGAGAGCAACCAAAAAGTAGCCATTGTAGCCACAGCCATTACTATTGATATGGTACTGAAAGAAAGTAAATAGGTTTTCAGACAAGATAATATGTATGCCCGGAGAGATTCGGGCATTTTTTGTTTCTGCTAATCGGGCGGGTTTAAAATAAAACGGCTAAATTTGGAGTATCGAATCATTATGGAAAAATCCAGGCAGGAAAAGAAATCAAGCATATTCAGTTTACTCGCATCATACAGAGGGCTCATTCTACTTTTGATCTTGTTTGCGTTATTAAGTAATGGGATAAATTTATTACTTCCTAAAATCATTGCACATGGTATTGATAGCTATACCAATGGGACTTTTAAAATTGAACCTGTGCTGATTCAGTTTTCTGTAGCCATATTATTGGTTTTTGTTTTTACTTATTTACAGAGTATTATTCAAACATATGCTTCAGAAAAAGTGGCCAGAGACCTCAGGTCAAAGCTTTCCGACCAAATTTCCAGGCAAAGCCATGTGTATGTAATTCAAGCTAATCCTGCTAAACTACTTACCAATTTAACATCTGATGTCGATTCAATCAAGATGTTTGTATCGCAGGCGATTGTTTCCATAACTTCCTCTATTTTTCTTATTGTTGGTGCCAGTATTCTGCTGCTAATGATTAACTGGAAACTGGCACTTTGTGTAATTGCTATTGTTCCGATTATTGGTGGGGCATTTTTCTTTGTATTGAGTAAAGTGAGGGTGTTATTTAAGAAGAGTAGGGAAGTAATTGATTGGTTAAACAAGGTGATCAGCGAAAGTATTTTAGGTTCTGCTTTAATACGTGTTGTTAATTCACAAATGCTGGAGTACCATAAATTCCTTGATGCAAATGCAAAAGCCAGAGATTTGGGCTTATCTATTTTACGTTTATTTGCCGGGTTAATCCCAATTATTGTTTTTGTGTCAAATCTCGCAGGTCTATGTATTTTGGTACTGGGTGGACATTTTGTAATCACCAATTCGATGACACTGGGAGAATTTACAGCTTTCAGCAGTTACCTGTCACTTATTATTTTTCCCATCCTGGTCATAGGTTTTATGAGCAATGTTATTGCTCAGGCTACAGCATCTTACCAACGAATTGATTCGGTTTTAAATGCTGTTGAGGTCAAACACCCCGGAACTGTTCAGGAAAATTTGATTGGAGAAGTGGAAGCTAAACATATTTCCCTGTCTTTTGGTCAGAAACCCGTGTTGAAAAACGTATCCTTTTCGGCTAAAGCTGGTTCAAAAACCGCTATTATTGGTCCAACAGCTGCGGGAAAAACGCAATTGCTTTATATTTTAACCGGATTAATTAATGCAGATGCCGGCGAGGTGCTTTTTGATGGAAAAGACATTAATGCCTACAACCAGGAGAGTTTCCATGGACAAGTTGGCTTTGTTTTTCAGGACAGTATCATCTTTAACATGAGTATTCGCGAGAATATTGCCTTTAGCACTACAGTTACAGATGAATCTTTAGCCAGGGCAATAGAAACGGCTGCACTCAGCGATTTTGTAGATGCATTGCCCGAAAAATTAAATACCATTGTTTCGGAACGGGGAAGTAGCCTTTCGGGGGGACAAAAACAGCGGATTATGCTCGCCAGGGCTTTGGCTGTTAACCCAAAAATATTGCTGCTCGATGATTTTACCGCAAGGGTAGATCAGAATACCGAAAAGCAAATTCTGAATAATATCCAAAAAAACTATCCCAATTTAACCTTAATCTCTGTAACTCAAAAAGTGGCATCAGTTACGCATTACGAGAAGGTTATTTTGCTAATGCAGGGAGAGGTTGTTGCATCGGGTACCCATGAGGAACTGTTAAAGACCAGTCCGGAATACGTTCAAATATACAATTCACAACAGAGCACCAGCAACTATGAACTACAATCTTAATCAGCTAAGTACGCAGCAGGAAAAGCAGTCTACCTACAAGGCTTTGAAAAGATTGCTTAAACTTATTTCTGCAGAGCGAAAAAACCTTTGGCTGGCACTTATTGCTATTTTAGTCAATTCAGGATTGCTGTTATTGGGTCCATTATTAGTGGGTCATACTGTGGATACCTATATCCGCACCAAACAATACCATGGTGTATTGGTTTTTGGTGGTATTTTATTGGTGATGTATTTTTTTGCCATGCTTACCGGATATACCCAAACCAAATTGATGGGCGGTGTAGGCCAACGGATGCTTTATACGCTTAGGAGTGCAATTTTTAATAAGCTCCAGGAGTTGCCGGTATCCTTCTTCAATGAAAATAAGGCTGGCGATTTAATCTCCAGGGTAAATAACGATACCGATAAGCTCAATCAGTTCTTTTCGCAATCGCTGATGCAGTTTATAGGCAGCATTGTAACGATGATTGGAGCCGGAATATTTCTCCTGTCCATTAATATAGAGTTGGGCGCTGCGGCCTTAGTTCCAGCTATAATTATTGTACTCTTCACTATGGGCTTATCACCATGGGTGAAAAAGAAAAATGCCATAAACCTCAAGAGTGTAGGCGGATTGAGTGCAGAGATTCAGGAAAGCCTGAATAATTTCAAGGTAATTATAGCCTTTAACCGTCGGGATTATTTTAGAAAGCGTTTTGATGAGGCGAATAAAGAAAATTATAAAACGGCGCTAGGAGCAGGATTGGCCAACAATGTTTTTGTTCCTGTTTACGGTTTGTTATCAAGCATGGCACAATTAATTGTGTTGCTTTTTGGAATTTACTTAATCTCCAGGGGCTTATTCACACTGGGTTTGTTGGTGAGCTATATTTCTTATACTACTAACTTTTACAACCCCTTGAGGCAGCTGGCTGCTTTGTGGACGAGTTTTCAGGTAGCCATGGCGAGTTGGGACCGGATTTCTCAAATTCTATTATTGGAGACAGATTTAAAACAAATAGAAGGAAATAGTGCATGGAGTTCAGATGCATTATTAGAGTTTAAAGATGTACATTTTTCTTATGATGGCACTAAAGAGATTCTTCATCAGATTAATTTGCGGTTCGAAAAAGGAAAAACATATGCACTGATTGGACCAACGGGCGGAGGAAAAACTACAACTGCATCATTAATCTCTCGCTTATATGATGCAACAAAGGGAGTGGTATTGCTAAATGGAAAAGATATCCGAAGTTATAGTGCAGCAGAACGGACACAGAAAATTGGATTTATCCTTCAGGAGCCATTTTTGTTTACAGGAACAGTTAAAGATAACATCTTATATGGAAACCCACAGTACAAAGATGTTTCTGATGCCGAGTTACAGCAAATTATTGCAGAGGCAAATTTGAACGAACTGCTGGCCATATTTGATGAAGGGATAAATACACAGATTACATCAGGATCAGACAGCATTAGTTTAGGCCAGAAACAACTAATTGCGTTTATGCGTGCAGTATTACGAAACCCAGAACTTTTAATTTTAGATGAAGCAACCGCAAACATTGATACCATGACGGAGAAGTTGCTCGGAAACATCTTAAATAAGCTTTCTAAGGAAACTACGCTCGTAATTATTGCGCACCGTTTAAACACCATCGAAAATGCGGATGAAATTTATTTTGTGAATGAGGGAGAGGTGCAACAAGCGGGAACATTACAGCATGCATTGGATATGTTGTTACAAGGTAAGAGAGTAAGTTAGCTTATTTTGCTACCATAAACTGTTGTGAAAAAGGAAGTTCTATAAAGAAAGTACTCCCTTTATTTATAGAGCTTTCGAACCAGATTTTACCCGCATGTGCCTCCACAATCTTTCTGGAAGTTATGAGGCCAATTCCATATGATTTTTCACCACTGGTTCCTTCTCTTTTAACATTCTCCTGAAGGTTGAAAATATTTTTTTTCATATCATCTGGTATACCAATTCCATGATCTTCAATAGTAATAACTGAACGACCTTCAATCACCTTTAAATTAACTTTAATTTCAGTTTCAGGTGGACTAAATTTGATTGCATTGGTAATGATATTACTGAGCACGCGGTAAATTTTTTCGCGATTAAGCATAAACTGAACAGGCTCGCTGCTGAAGGTTATTTTTTGATTTTTTTCTGAAGCTTTGTATTTCAGCAAGTTAACGCAGTAATTTAATAGTTTGTCCAACTCAACGAGCTCTTTTTCTAATTCCATTGGGGCAGAGCCGTCATTTAATAAGTCGTTCACAAATTTTAAAGAATCTTCACTCGATGTCTTCATCAATTCAATCATGTGTTTTTCATCATCGGTTAAATTATCACTTGTCAAAAGATGTTCAGCGAGCAAGGCAATACCAGTAATGGGGCTGCGAAGGTCGTGCATTACTACATTTTGTACTTCCTGATACCTGATCTGGCTTTGCTCCAAAATATCTAATGCATTTTGAAGATTGAGATTTTGCTCGGTAATCTGTCTGTTTAATTCAGTTAATTTTTGGTTATGAGATTTAGCTCGCTTAGCATATTTGTACATCAGGTACAGAATTACAGCTGCAGCAACCAGGAGAATTATGAAGCTTATAAAATAGAGTTTGTTTAGTTCATTTTGCTTTTTCAGGATATCCAATTCATAGTCTTTTTGTAAATTGTAGAATTTCTCCGTCACATCCACATCTAAAAATACCTTTTCCTGATTGGCCATTTCTTTTTGCATCTGTAAATACCTTGCTGACATGATAGCGACTGAATCGGGCAGTTTTCTAGCAATAAAATAATCTAATTTGGTTTTGTTCCAAAAGAGTTGGGCCTTATTTCTAGTAGCAGGATCTAAAGTATTATCATAAAGCATGATGGCCGCACTTTTTAAGTGCTGATTGGCCAAATTTAATTTTGAAGTTTCAACATAAAGCTTTGCCAGACGTATTTCTGATTGCATAGCAATGGGATTTGACTTGTAATCTCTTTTACTTATTTCTATGCTTTCTAAATAGTATTTCTCTGCCTGGACAAAATCAAACATTTCGTAATAAGTGTCACCGATATTCTGAAGGATTACTCCTTTAGATTCAGCAATAAAAATCTTATTTGAAGCATATTGTCTCGATTTTTGGTCCACAAATATTTGCGCTTTCTTAAAGTAGCGCATGGCACTGTCAAGCATTTTTAGCTGCAAAAAACTTAGGCCAGCATTATCGAGGGAACCCTGTGTAAGCACGAAGGATGCAAAATTTTCAGGGCATTTTTTAATATTTTCAACACTCTTTTTAAACAAGAGACTGGCATTATTAAATTTACCTTGCCGATAGTAAATTAAAGCTAACCGACCATAATAATCGCTTAATTCACAGCTCATATCAGCACTATCAAGAAGCAGTTGGGCTTGGTAGTAATTAACATAAGCATCCTCGTATTTTTTCCTGTTAATGAGTATGTTTCCCCGAACGAATAACAAAGAGATAAATTCCTTCTGGTATCGATCTGCCAATTGGTTTTGAATAACAAAACGATATGCACTATCTGCATATTTTAATGCACTATCTACGGGACTATTTCCTGAACCGTAATAAAATAAAGTTTTTGCTTTTAAATTTTGTGCAGCCAATTTATCGCCAAAACCAGGCTTTTTGAGCTGCCGAAAACTTGAATCTATGTAGGAAAGACCTTGCTGAATTTTATTGCTGTCGATTAACCGTTGTGCTTGGGGTAAAGCTTTATTTTGAAATTCAGGATGATCTGTAGCCGAATAGTTACTTTGGCGACAAGCACTTAATAACACAGTGATACTGAAAAGTAAAATGCTTGTTAACTTCATAATAGGGATTGATTAACATGGGATTTAGCAAATCCAATACACATAATAAATAGACAATAAAATAACTGATATTGGCTAAGAATAAAGGATAGTTTACCATCCTTATGGAGTAATATTTATCTGTTTACGCACATTGGTTGTTAAAATATTTTGCTTGGATTACTAATGATTATTGATGACCTTGGTCAATTCTAAAATTAAAATGAGAAAGTATATACTAATATTACTGGGTTTGGGCACAACATTCATGACCAATGCTCAGGAGCCTATTTTTGTTCAGGATAGTTTGAAATGCATCTCTTCACAATTTAAGTTTACGGAAGGTGCTTCTGTAGACAAGGCAGGGAATGTGTTCTTTACCGATCAGCCCAATGATAAAATCTGGAAATACAGCACCAATGGTGAACTAACACTGTATATGGATAAATCGGGTAGGGCCAACGGTACTTATTTTGATAAAAAAGGTAACCTGATTGTTTGTGCTGATGAAAATAACCAGATTTGGTCTATAGATAAAAATAAAAAGATTAAGGTGTTATTTACTGATTTTGAGGGAAAAAAGGTAAACGGACCTAATGATATCTGGCTGGATGCCAAAGGGGGGATTTACTTTACCGATCCATACTACCAACGTAATTACTGGACGAGGCAATCGCCTGAAATTGAAGCACAGCGGGTATATTATCTTCCCAGAGGGAAGAAGCAGGCTATTATGGTTGCTGATAACGTAGAAAAACCTAACGGGATTGTAGGCACGCCTGATGGTAAATATCTTTATGTTGCAGATCAAAAGGCAGGAAAAACCTATCGTTACAAGATCAATGCAGATGCTTCATTAAGTGATCAGCAACTGATTTTAAATCAGGGTTCTGATGGAATGACCCTGGATAGTAAGGGGAATATATACGTTACCGGAAAAGGCGTAAACATTTATACCCCAGACGGAACGCAGATTGGCCATATCGAAGTGCCGGAAGCCTGGTGTGGTAATATTTGTTTTGGAGGGAAGAAAAGGGATGTTTTATTCATTACGGCTTCTAAATCACTCTATACCATAAAAACGAATGCAAAAGGGGTGGAGTAAGATAGAGCAGTCCAGATAATATATTGTTTTTAAACTTTCAATAATTTTTGAAAATACAATAATGATATTTTATTTTTACATCAAATTAACTGCAATGAAAAAAGAACTCCAGTCAAAATTGTTAGGCTTTATCCTACCGAACTTCATTATCCTTTTTATTATCGGGATAAACAGAAACCTCCATATTGATAATGAGGGCGTACTTGTTTTTTCCGAATTTATAATTCTTCCCATTTTGATGGGTATTATCAGTTCTTGGTTTTGGAGAAATTTGAATTTAACCAGCGGACAGCGGGTAGGTTATAGTATGTTAAATGGAGCACTTGCCATCCTCCTCAGTTTTGTTTTTTTAGGGGAGGGGATGATTTGTCTGATCATTGTTTCTCCACTCATATTTGCTTTTGTAATAACCGGAGTTTTTATTGGGAAAGTGATGTTCAAAAAACAAAACACAAAACTGAATGTTAGCTTGATTTCAATGTTGCTTCTGATATTCATTACGGACGCTGTTTCAGAGCATGATCATGAAAATATGGTTGGAGATAAGATCCTGATCAATGCCCCGGTGGATAAGATTTGGAAACATGTTGTTGCTTTTGACAAGATTAAGCAAGGTAATCAGTATTGGCTTTTTAAAATTGGAATGCCTAGTCCGATGCAAACTACAGTAACGGGTTATCATTTAGGTGCAGGTAGAAAATGCATTTTCAGTAACGGATATGTATTTGATGAAAAGATTGTAGCTTTTGATGTAAACCATAACCTGACATTCGATATTGTAAATCAACCGCTCGACCCTGAGATAATGGGACATATTGATATTAAGCGAGGACAATTTATTTTAAAGGATAATGGAAATGGAACTACAACATTAATTGGGAACAGTTGGTATAAGCTGCATGTGTTTCCGGTTTGGTATTACGATATTTGGGCGGAGAATATTACCCGGAATGTACATTTAAGGGTAATGAAGCATATAAAAATACTTAGTGAGCAATGATATTTAAGTTCATCGTAAAATGGCTGGGCAGTTTAAAATCTGTACCTATGGTTGCACTGGTATTTGATAGTTGCCTCAAGATACACGCTGCAATTGTAAATCCTCAGCTTTTAGATTGTATAGATGAAGTTGAAAATGAAGTATGTTGCTGGGAAGGGGTTACCCTTAGTCTTCATAAATATGGGGGTACTCAATTCAATTATAAGCTGAAGGAGATCGGGCATTTACATAGTAATGGTATTTTAGATATTCGGCTAGACCGAGAAACTAAAAATCTCTTAGTGCAGGAAAATAAAGCGCAGGAACATCATGTTTTTAAGAAATCAGGATGGATCAGTTTATATATTGTTGGCAAAGCAGATGTTGAAAATGCGATAGCCATATTGTGCTTGTCGTACAAAAACTCCGTAAATGGATAAAAGTTATATATTCATGAAGCATATTATGTTGCTTATTATAGGTAATGAATAAAATCACAGGTCGTGATTTTTTTCCTGTTCAGTTTATTCAAACCCGATAAATATTAAAATCGTTATCTAATTTTGAATTCCTACATATAGGGATAGACAACTAAAAAAGCCCTCTCAGGATTGAAGGGCTTTTTTACTTTTTTTACGATCGGGTAAGGTATTTATCCTTTTCTGGCCATGTCTATCATCATTGATATTTCATCAACAGCTGCTTCATTGCTACCATCAAAGCCCATTAAACTGAACCTGACATTTCCTTGTGGATCAATTACAAATTTTGCCGGAATACCTTTTACCTTATAATCGGCTACTACTTTGTTGATTTTAGTTTCGGGATCTTTATTGTCCATTAATACCTCAAAAGTGTAGTTTTGTGATTTTATATAATCGCTAGCATCCTTTGTAGGGGTAGCTGTTTTCTCCCAGGTGTGGATAAACAGGAACTGCACGTTCGAATCGTTTTTATATTTATTAACGGCCATTTGCATGGCTGGGAAAGATGCTTTGCATGGGCCACACCAGGTTGCCCAGAAATCCAGAATCACTACCTTTCCTTTGTAATCGCTTAAGGAAACTTTTTTACCGTTGATATCGGTTAAAGTAAAATCGGCAGCCGGTGTTTTGGTGATTTCCTTATTTAATTTTTGTTGCAGGTTAGCTAAAATTCCTTTTCTTATTTCTGCCGTGTATTGGTCAAAACCTGCTGCACTTCCTTTTACCTTGATGTAAACTTGCTTAAAAGCTTCGCTCATTTCATCATTGGCTTTGCCAGATTTTACGGCTTCTTCCAGTTTGGTGTAGGCTTCCTGGTTTCTATTTAAGGCCATCAGGATTTTGGCATATTGAAAATTAGACCTTGGTGATGCCGTTGCTGGGTTTTTGGCTGCCAGTTCAGCATATTTTAAAGCTTCATTGTAATTTTTTTGCTCAAAAAGCAATCCTGCATAAGTCATGGTTAAGCCAGGGTAACCTGAAGCCGCAAATTTAGACGAGTTTTCATTTGGGAGTTTTCCATCATAATAGGTTTTCGCACTTTCCATGGCCTTTTTATAATAGATAGCTGCATTTTTCAAATCGCCATTTTTGCGGAAAGTTTCTGCTATTCCTCCGAAACCATTGCCTTTCCAGAAATCAACCTGGAGCTTTTCGATGTATTGAATGGCTTTTGCAGTATTTTTTTCTGCTGCATAAGCCTGAGCAATGGCGCTTACTACATAATCGTAAACAATGTTGTCTTCTCCGGAACCAGAAGCCGGGAATTTTTTAATCCAGCTTTGGTATGCTTTTTCTTTATCAGCGCCTGTTTTTTGGTCATATATCGCCTGGGCTTCTTTAGCACGTGCCCTTGCTCCGGTCGGGAACTTTTTAACCTCCATCTCCAGCAGTGAATCTACTGTTTTCTGATTTTTAATGCGAAAATAGTAATTGATTGCTATGTCCACATCTTTTTCGATGTTAGAAGCTGCCAGGTTTTTTAATTTTTGATTAAGCAGGGTTTTGTCGGCTGCGGTATTTGAGGTAACAAGCTTATCCAATAATACCCTGGTACTGTCAGCAGGTTTAGCTTGTGCATACAGGTTTCCTGTAGTTAGGATGAGCGCCAGTGCCGGTAATCCAGCCAATTTTTTTAATGCTTTCATAGGTTAGTTTTTAAAAATTTCAGAGAGCTTATTGGTTAATTCCTCTCCCCGTAGGTCTTTGGCTACTACTTTTCCGTTTTGATCCAATAAAAAGCTTGCAGGAACTGATTTCACGCCATATGCAGCAGCAGCGGTGTTAGACCAGCCTTTCAGGTCTGAAACATGTTTCCAGGTTAATCCATCATCTTGAATAGCTTTTAGCCAGTTTTCTTTTTTGTTATCTAAAGACACACCCAAAATTTCGAATCCTTTATCATGGAATTTCTTGTAGGCAGCTACCACATTCGGGTTTTCTTTGCGGCAAGGACCACACCAGCTAGCCCAGAAATCTACCAGGACATACTTACCCCTTAATTCAGATAGTTTTAAAGGTTTTCCAGTTACATCGTTCATGGTAAAATCAGGGGCTAATTTCCCTGGAGCTGTTCGGTTGTTTATAGCCAGACTTGCATTTATCGCTTTGCCATAAAATGATTTTTTAACTTCGGGACTGAATAGAGCGTACATTTCTGTGGCCTGTTGCGGGTAGGGGTAATCAATAAACCTATCCTTTACAATTGCTGCAACCGCAACAGATGATGGATGTGCTTTTACGTAAGCTTTAATTGAATTGTAATTCATTACATCAAGTGCTTTAAACTCATCATCGAAGGGCTTGCGCTGCGCAGGATCCAATTTGATTTTACCTTTTTGGCTGGCACTGTCTAAACGGCGATAAATGTTTCCCGCTTTTGCAGTTATGGCCTTCCAGGGGCCATTGTAAAAGCCATAGTAAGTATCCGTCTCCGGCGAACCTGTAACCTTTGCATTAAATAAGGAATCTTTATTGCCTGAAATAGTTATGGCCTTATTTTCTAAGATTAATGCTTTTTGCTGTTGAAGACCTTTAAGTTTAAGCACATACATCTGCACTTCCTTTACGGTTCCACTGAAACTAAAGTGACCATTTTTGATCGTGGCAGAATCTTTAATTTCTTGTTTACCGTCATTGTGACTGAGGTAAATTACCTGATTATCCGCTCCGGCTATTTTTCCGGTAATTTTATATCCTTGTTGCATTTGAAATGCCAATGAGCCCACAATGAATGGGATAGTGGCTAATGCTATAATTTTTGTTTTCATGGGCTGTACTGGGTTAAGGTGGGAGAAGAAGGACGCCTTTGTTTGCGTCCTTCTGGTTTTAATTTAAGTATCCGGGATTTTGTGTCAGAGAGGGGTTGATGATGATCTGTGACTGTGGTATTGGAAACAATACAGCGGTAGATTTCCATGTAGTTGGTTTTAAAGCTCCCAATACTGCATTTGCCCTTTCAGTTCTTTTTAAATCATACCAGCGGTGACCCCATTCGCCAAAAAGTTCAACTTTTCTTTCCTGCTCAACAGCAGTTAGCATTTGTGCCTGTGTTAGGCTTGCACTTACACCACCAAGTCCAGCCCTTGTTCTTACTGCATCAAGATCTGTTTTTGCGCCCGATAGGTTGTTCAATTGTGCGCGTGCCTCTGCACGGATCAGATATTGTTCTGCCAACCTTAAGGCTACATTGTATTCATTGCCTGTACCCGATGCTACTTTATACTTGCTAATACCGTAATAGGTCTTGCCTGCAATAGTTTTAGTAACTGTCCAGTTTGTTTTACGTAAATCGGTTGAGCTTTCGAAGCTGTTATACGTTGCATCTGCGAGCGTGTAAGCCGGAATTACTGTAGGCGTTGTTACATATGCAGCACCTGGAACAGTAACGCCAGAAACTGTTCCTATTTGCCAGATAATTTCGTTACTGGTGTTCACAAAAGCAGCTTCGGGAGCAGGTAAACTATACGTTCCGGAGGAAATTACCTGAGTAGCCTGGGCTTCTGCATTGGCATAATCTTTTTGATACAAATAAACTCTTGCCAGCAAAGCTGTTGCGGCGTATTTATTAATCCTACCCCTAAAGGACCCAACGTACGCAGGTGGGAGGAGCGATTGCGCGTCAGTTAAATCCTGAACAATTTGTGCATACACCTGCGAAGCAGGAAAGCGGGGCAATGCCGCATTTTCAAATGCTGAATAATCGTCTTTTAATGGCAAAGGTACATCGCCGAACATATTTACAAGATGGAAATAAGCAAAAGCACGCATAAATTTAGCCTCGCCGAGTAATTGATTTTTTACCGATGGGGTTAAAGCGGTAGAACTGCTTAATCCACTGATATTATTGTTGGCATTTTTAACCAACTGATAATTTAATGCCCACATACTAATCATATAACCATTGGTATTAACCATTGCGTTGTTGGCGATCTCCTGGATTGAGGCATCTGTAGAATTGTATTGTAACTCATCACTGGAAATGCCTGGATAGAAGGTTAAATAGGTTAACAGGCCATTTGTTGCTGCGGCCGAAAAGGTATACATTCCTAACACAGCGCTTTGTGCACTGGCATCAGTTTTAAATGCATCTTCAAATAAAACCTGAGTTGGTGGAGCACCTAATTCTACAAATTTCTTGCAAGATGAAACCATTAACACTACAAAGAGTATAATTAATTTGTTAAGGTTGTGCTTATATATTTTTTTCATGACTTGTTAAAGATTAGAATGAACAGTTGATACCAAATACGATTGTTCTCAATGGAGGCAATACCTGGCCGATTGTACCTGTGCCTAATCCTGGAGGCCCGCCTTGAACGGTAGTTTCAGTATCGAGTGTATACTTGTTTTTTGCCCAGGTATATAAGTTCTGTCCTTGAACAAACACGCTGGCACGTGACATTTTTGCATATTTAATCCACTGCGACGGGAGATTATACGCTAAGTTTACCGACCTTAATTTGATATATGAGGCATCTCCGTACACTGCATCAGAAGAGGTGTAATTATTATAAGATGCATAAATTGGCGACCCTGCATTTGCAGTTGCACCAGGAATACCCGAGTTGGTATTGCCCGGTGTCCATCTGTCTAACCAATATTCATTTTGATTAACTAATGCGCCTGGTCTGGTATTTAGAATTTGTGTAACGCCAAAACGGTGATTGAACTGGAAAAAAATGTCTAATTCAAATCCTTTATAACTGAAAGAGTTGTTAAAGCCACCAAAATACGGGGTTCCAATATCTGCAACATAGCGGTCATTGGTATTAATAACACCATTTCCATCTCTATCTTCAAACATGGCTGTTCCATTAGTAGGATTTACGCCCAGATAATGATAAAGTCTAACCAGATTGATGGGTTGTCCAACTAAGTATGAAGAAGAATAAAATGATTTTTCAAGATCCGGGAAATCAGTGATTTTGTTACTGGTAAAAGAAACATTTACCGAAGTTCTCCAGGAGAAGTTGTTAGACTGAATATTAGTGGTATTTAACTCAAGCTCCAAACCCTTATTTTGAACGGTTGCAGGAAGATTTAAGGTATAACTGTTGTATCCACTTTGTGAAGCGAGTGCATTTGAAGTAATTTGATCACTGGATCGGTTTCTATAATAATTTGCGGTGAATGAAATCCGGTCTTTCAGGAATCCCAAATCAATTGCAAATTCTAATTTTTTGGTGGTTTCCCATTGGATAAATTCATTTGGTAGCGTTACTACGTTCATTGCCGCATTTCCCAGGTATGTGGAGGCAGAAGAATATAATGGAAGATATATGTAGTTAGAAATCTGATCGTTACCAGTTGTTCCGATGCTTCCTCTCAATTTACCAAAACTTAAGAAAGGCAGATTTTCTTTAACAAAATCTTCGTTAGAGAATACCCATCCTGCACCAAGGGCACCAAAATTACCATATCTGTTTTTAGGGCCGAACCTGGAAGAACCATCTCTTCTGAATGTTGCGTTTAAGAGATATTTCTCATTCCAATCGTAGTTTACCTTTGCAAAAATGGCATTGTACTTAAACTTTACAATATTGTTGTATCTAATGGTTGTGGTACCTGCAGCACCAAGTGTTCCGAGCAATGCTTCGTTACTATAATTGCTTCCATTTATAGACAGGTTATTGGAGCTATTCTGTTGAAAGCTGGTTCCAATAAGGGCCGTTAATTTACCTCCGGCTAATGATCTTGAATAATCTAAAGTAGGTTCGATGATCCAGTTTTGAGCGTTGTTATAAGTGAAATCTGCAGAGCTGGTTGGATTATTTACAGGATTTTGAGAAGATGCAGGTGTGGTTCCTACTTGATCTAATCGGGTATTGGTATATCCAAAGCTTGATTTAGCCACTAATCCTGGCAAGATTTCATACTTTAAGTTTGCATTGGTTACTAAGTTTGTCGTTACTCCAGAATATCTTCTAAGGAGAGTAGCCAAAGGATTGGTAAAACCTGTAGCCCAGAATAATTTTCCGGCTGCATCATATAATGGTAGGTTAGGGGGTAAGTTATACGCAGAAGTTACATCTGATGAAGGAACATTGGTATTATCATTAGAATAACTGATCGAAAATGAGGCCCCAAACTTTTTATTCAGTGAATTGTGATCGAGGTTTAAACGGCCTGAGAATCTTTTATCACTGTTATCACCCAAGAATACAGTACTTTCCCTGCGGTATGCTGAATTGAAGAAAAAACGGGTTTGGTCGTTTCCACCAGAAAGTGAACCCTGAATTTCGTTAACATGTCCTCGGTTACCGATAAGTAATTTTTGAAAATCTGTTGAACTGTTTTGGTCCCACACCGTTAAATCAGGAGCATTGTTGGTATTAGGTGTAACACCATCATTTTTAAATCCTTCTGTTCTTAGTGCCAGGTATTGCTGAAGATCCAGTACCGGGATAAATCTGCTAACTTCTGAAAAACCAGAATTCAAATTTAAACCCACTTTTACTTTACCAGCGGTGCCTTTTTTGGTTGTAATGAGTACTACACCATTTGCACCTCTCGAACCGTAAATGGAGGTTGCATCGGCATCTTTTAATACATCTATCCTTTCTATATCAGAAGGATTGATCATGTTGAAGGGACTAATGCCGCCACTGGCTCCAGAGATACCAAATGAATTGAGGTTGTCTGTAGCTGGAGAGCCACCATTGAAATTTGTGAAAGGAACACCATCAATAACATATAAGGGTATGTTTCCTGCCGAAAGTGAACTTTGACCTCTGATCTGTACCTGAACGGCTCCTCCCGGCACACCATTATTTTGTGCGATAAGTACGCCAGACATTCTTCCTGATAATGCTGCCAAAGGATTTCCAACAGGTTGTTTGGCGATATCTTTTGCCGTAATTGAAGCTACTGATCCGGTATTCAATTTACGCGTAGTGGTACCATAACCTACAATCTGAATCTCGTTTAAACTTCCAACTTCAGGTGATAATGTTACCCGAAGTGACAGTGTTGATCCGATAAGCACCTCGCGTGTGGTATAGCCGATGTAGCTAAAAATAACTACTGCATTTTTACTTTCAGGAATGCTGAAATTAAAATGACCATTTACATCTGTTGCTGTGCTTAGGCTGTTGTTACCTTTTAACCGGATGGACACTCCTGGAAGTGGAACTCCGGTGTCATCAGTAACTATCCCTGTAATGCGAACATCTTTCTGATCTTCTGTGGTAGAAGCAACAGGCAGTTTCGAGATTAAAATTTTATTGTCTATTTGTGTATAAGTTAGTCCGGTTCCCTTTAAAATCAGCTCTAAAGTTTCCTTAACCGATCGCTGACCGAAAGGAATAGCAACAGTTTTAAGGTCTTTTAATTCGTTGTTACGGTAAAGAAACCTGAACTGGCTATTTTGTTCTATTTTCTTAATCGCAGTGGTTATCGGTTCGTTTTTGATCTCAAGGCTTATCTGAACACTTTGTGCAGACTGAGCCCTTAAATCAACTGCGAAAAGACATTGAAGGGTAGTAAAAGATAATATGGCTATAACTAAGCTGATGCGCATAAGCTGACGAATTAGGGATCGTGAGTTTGATGCAGGGAAGAGTACATAATTCTTCCTGCCCTCTGCGGTTTGTGCAGAAAAATACATAATTTTAAATGTTTTAAATGAATCTTAGAAAATTGTTAAAACGCGTAGAACCAGTTAGCGCTAGTTCTACAAGCCAACTCCTTGTTTAGCGACAGGGAGTTTTTTTTTATGTCAAATGCGCAGCTGGTAAATTTTTTTCATGTTGTTTAGTTTAGTTTGATAAAATGTTTAATTATTGCTGGTTATTTATTATTCACATCCTTCGCCTTTGATGGTTATTCCATTGGCGGTAGTTTGGTATTGTGCATTATTATAAGTGCAGATTACTTTCAAAATTTCATCCAGGGATTCCCCTTTTAGAAAAGTGGCTGTGAATTTGCATTTCTTTACTTTATCATTGCTGAAGCCGATATTGGTGTTAAATCGTTTCGATAAATCCTGAGCGGCTTGCTCCATTGTAATATCATCGAAAAATATATCGCTTTCCTGCCATTGTACAATGTTTTTTGCTATTACCCTGGTTAGATTAGATTTCTTATGGTCTTTATTAAAAACAACCTGTTGATTTGGTGTTATGATACCGAGTACGGATTCGCCATTCAAGACGCTTACTTTTCCACGTGTAACTGTTACTTCAATGTTTTTATCTAAATCGTAAGCTTTAACATTAAATGCAGTGCCCAAAACAGTTGTTTTTACTTTGCCAGCGTAAACAATAAAAGCTTTTTTCGGATCATGTTTAACATCAAAATATCCTTCACCTTGTAAAACTACTTCCCTTTTACTTCCGGTAAAAAACTTTTGGTAAGTAATGGAACTGTTATTGTTTAAAATTACAGTGCTTCCATCGGGAAGAATCACTCTTTTATGTTCATTCAGGGTTTTTTCTACAATAGATTCTATTGCCGCTGGCTGTGGTTTTACCTGAGCAAGCGTCTGTTCATGTTTAGCCTGGTTAAGCATGAATATTCCTGCACAAACAATCACCATAACAGCTGCGGCAACGCTCCACCACAATTTTAAAGTTCTCTTTTTTTGCGGTGTGTGATTAACTTTATCACTGGCTACTATACGGTTAAATATATCAATTGCACTTTTTTCTTCCATTTCAGCTTCAGCTGTTTTATCCCATAAATCATCCATAAGCTGCCCGATGATAGTTTGGTTGTCGTGCTGATTGAGTAACTCCATTAGCTCAGCTTGTTCTTCAGCTGAACACTGTTTGTCAATATATTTCTGAAATAAGTATGCAGATCGTTCTTTTTTCATGATATTTTGCTCGCGTTTTTAGATAGGTAGTGGTGAATAATCACCATGTTTATATGATGACAACTGAATTTGAAAAAGGGAGTAGTGGGGAATGAAATTATTTTAAAAAAAATAATAAAAGGCCCAGTGTTTTAATTTCGTGATGTTGATTAAGATAGATCCGGATAGATTTTACGGCCTCTCTTAAGTGAACTTTAACCGTTAAAGGAGAAATACCCAGTTGAGTGGCAACATCTTTTTGCTTTAGACCATCCAAATGGCACAAGCTGTAAACCAATTTTTGTTGAGCAGGAAGCGATTCAATCGCATCATCCAACAGCTTTTTGGTTTCGTTAAACGCAATTGACTTATCTGTTACTGTATCTATTTCTGTTTGGTCCTGATTAATGAGTGTATATTTCCTTTGCTGTAAAGCAATTTTCTTTAAGGCATTTAAAGTGTCATTTCGAACAATAATCCTTAAAAAACCTCCGAAATTTTCAATTTCAGCTAGTTCAGCCCTTTTTAGCCACAACTTAATGAAAACTTCCTGAACAATTTCCTGAGCAGCAGGTGGAGATTGCAGGATTTTAAGCGCGTAACCATACACTTTGTTCCTATAGAATTTGTAGAGAATAGCGAACGCTTGCTCATCTCCTGTGGCAATTTTTGCCAAGACAAGCCTTTCCGTCGCCATTTCCTTTTCCATGAGGCTAATATATCAAATTAACTTAAGTTTTAAAGGGTATCGGGTTATTTTGTATACTAAATTAGTAGGATAAATTTCAGGCTTAAAAACCCGCGCAGATTAAATTAAACAGAAACTTTTTCAATTGTATTTTCATTAGGCCGAAGGTTTTTATATCTTCGTTAAGATAACTGTTAATTTAACAGTTATCTTAACCAGATATCCCCAATATTTTTACTTGTTTCATGCCTGTTTTACCAGGCTGGAGAAACCTAATTTTATCATGAATATTAGAAAATTCATTCAATCCGGCACTGTAATCATTCTGCTGTTTGCACATTCAGTTTTGGCACAAGAGATCAGATATAAATTCGATTTTGGTGCAGGGAAAGTAGCTGCAGGATATAAGCCAGTATTACCTGAAGACAATTATAGCAAAAGCAAAGGTTACGGATTTGATTTTGATTCGAAGGTTGATCGAACAGAAAACGGAGGTAAAAATCCCTTAACTGCAGACGGTGTTAAAAGTAACTCCCCATTTTATTTCTCTGTTGCTGTACCAGAAGGAAATTATGAGGTAACTGTAACTTTAGGAGATGCCAAAGCATCAACACTGAGTACAGTTAAAGCCGAATCGAGGAGGTTGATGCTGGAAAACATCAAAACTAAACCCGGACAATTTTTGACAAAGCGCTTTATCGTTAATGTTAAAGATAAAAAAATCAGTGATGGTACTGAGGTAGGATTGAAGCCGCGTGAATTTACCAAGCTCGATTGGGATGATAAATTAACCCTCGAGTTTGATCAGCAAACCGCGTTAGCGGCGATAGAAATTACTAAAGTAGAAGATCAGATTACGGTTTTTCTGGCAGGAAACTCTACTGTAGTAAACCAGGACGATGAGCCCTGGGCATCCTGGGGACAGATGATACCCCGTTTTTTTAAACCTGGGGTAGCTATAGCCAATCATGCAGAATCTGGCTTAACCCTGGGTTCTTTTTCAGGCAGCAGGCGTTTAGCCAAAGTGCTCAGTATAATGAAACCTGGCGACTACCTGTTTATCGAATTTGGTCACAATGATCAAAAGGATAAGGGGCCGGATGCAGGTGCCTATAAATCTTATACCAACCGCTTGAAAACATTTATTTCCGAAGTGAAGAAAAAAGGTGGAATACCTGTGGTGGTTACTTCCACAAGCAGGAGGTCTTTTGGTCCTGAGGGTAAGATTGTAAACTCGCTGGGCGATTTCCCCGATGCAGCAAGAAAAGTTGCGGCAGCAGAAAAGGTGGCGCTTATTGACCTGAATGTTATGACTACCAGCTTATTTAATGCTCTGGGTGAAGAAAAATCGATTAAAGCGTTTGTTCATTACCCGGCTAACAGTTACCCCGGACAGGATAAGGCCCTGGCCGATAATACACATTTTAACCCTTATGGCGCTTATGAAATTGCACAGTGTGTGATTTTAAGGATAAAGGAACAGAAATTAGGCATTGCTAAATATTTGGTAAATGACCTGCCTAAATTTGACCCGGCAAAACCCGATGATCCAATGGTGTGGAAGTGGCCGGAGAGCCCTAAGAGTAGTGTGGTTAAACCTGATGGGAATTAGGTTGTGAGTCGAAGCCGATTAGAGCCGAAAAGCTGGCTGGTGAGGACACCAGCCAGCAGATAATTTAAACTATTTCGCTTTTGTAACTCCTTCAGAAGTCATGATTACCCGTTTCATAGTTCCATCGCTATTGTAATTCAGGTAATCAATACAAACTGATCTCCGGAAACTTCCTCCATCTGTATTGATTGCACCGTTGTGGTAAATAAAATAAGATTTACCTTTAAAATCAATAATAGATTGGTGGTTGGTATTCGAATTTCCCGCCACTTCATTCAATATGCCTTTGTATTCCCAGGGGCCATTTACACTTTTGCTCATGGCGTAAACAATTTTTTCAGGGAAGCCAGAGGCGTACGAAAGGTAATACCAGCCCTTACGTTTGTGTATCCAGGGTGCTTCTGTAAATTCGGTAAGGGCTACTTTTTGAATAGGGCCATCCAACTCAATCATATTTTTTTTGAGTTTGGCGTAGTAACATTGCTGGTTGCCCCAAAAAAGATAAGCCTGTCCGTCATCATCAATAATTACTGTAGGATCAATATCATCCCAGCTTATTTTAACATCAGTAGTCATGTCATTGGTGATTAATGCTTTTCCTATCGCATCTTTGAAAGGGCCACGTGGATTATCAGCAACAGCCACACCAATGGATTTTCCGTGAATAGTTCCATGAGCAATGGCTACGTACCAATAAAACTTGCCATCACGTTCTATCACCTGAGATGCCCAGGCATCATCTTTTGCCCAGACAAAATCTTTTACGTTAAGGGGAGAAGGATGTTCTTTCCAGGTTACCATATCGGCAGATGAGTAACAAAGCCATTCGTGCATTTCGTAATGTTCTTTGCCTTTCGGGCAAACATCATGGCCCGTATAGAGGTAAACAGAATCTTTATAAACATAAGCTGCAGGATCGGCAGTATATTTATCGGTGATAATGGGATTGGCTTTGGCTGTAATGATTTTTTCTTGTGCCTTAGTACCCAATTGTATTATGGATAGGGTTAAAATGACTAGACCTATTTTTTTTAACATAACTTATTGTTTTAGTAGTTTGCTGAGTTCTTTTTCTTTGATTTTAATGATGGTGCCGTGTCTTAACCCTTTGGGCAAAGTAATTTTATCCGAAATATCCGTCCAGTTTTTAAGATCTGTTGAGCTTATCGCACCGTATTTATGTTCGGTATATTTATCAAAATAAACCAGCCAGTTGTTGTTGATTTTTAGCGTTGTTGGTCCTTCTGCCCAGTATTTACCGGTAATGGCTGCACTGGCTTTAGAATAAGGCCCTTCAAGCTTGTCGCTAAAAGCAATTTTAATATTCTTCTGCGCCGGATTGCGGGTTTCATCTTTTAAGAACATGATAAATTTGCCCGAATCTTTTACAATAGAAGCATCGATAACATTAAAACCGGGATCGTAAAGCAATTTTGTTTCCGAGAAATTCTTAAAATCTTTAGTCGTTACATAATACATTCTGTGGTTATAACCATTCTCTTCTGTTGCCGCTGTTTCAGGGAATTTACCATTAATAGTAGTTGCCCAATAAATCATATAAGTTTTACTGGCATCATCATAAGTAATTTCAGGTGCCCAGGTATTTCTTGCACCTTCTTCTTTAGCCATAACGGGTATAAACTGTTGTTCGCTCCAGTGAATTAAATCTTTAGAGCTTGCGTAGCCAATTCCTTTGTCTTTCCAGCTTACTGTCCACACCATATGAAACAGGCCATCTGCACCGCGAATAATGCATGGGTCTCTCATCAATTTATCTTTGCTTACAGCAGGACTAAGGAAAGATTGATCATTTTTTAGTGGGGCCCATTGATAACCATCTTTACTGTAGGCTAAATGAAGCCCGTCTTCGCCATTATTTTTAAAATAGGCAAAAAGATAAACCGCTTTCTTAGACTGTGCCCGGGCATCAGAAAAAACCGATAACAGGAGTATGGATAAGTAAAAGAATATTTTCATGATGAATTATTTGAGTTCTAAAACCACCACAGATTGCGCCGGTAGTTCAACTTTAAGGTTGTTACCTGATTTTTTTGCTGCAGTAAATTTCACAAGGTGTACCTTATTGTTTTCTGTGAAAGTATTAATGTCTGTTAGTTTGGCTGAGGTGAGTATTTGCCCGGTAACCGTTTTCCATTTAATTTCACCTAAATCTGTATTTAAGGAAATTTTATGCTTAGGATCAAGGTTAACCAGCGAAATATGCACTGCACCAGTAGCATCCTGTGTGGCAGAAACATTTAGAGCAGGAATTTTTTTATCACCTAAAACATAATCTGGACTGGTAAATTGGATTGGCAAATATCTGGCATCCATATGTACCTTAAATAAATCGAATACATGATAGGTAGGAGTAAGGATCATCTTATCTTTTTCAGTAAGAATGAGTGCCTGTAAAACATTGATGGTTTGTGCCAGATTGGCCATTCGAACCCGGTCTGAATGATTATTGAAAATGTTGAGTGTTGTTCCGGCAATGAGCGCATCACGCAAACTATTCTGTTGGTAAAGAAAGCCGGGATTTGTTCCTGGCTCCACATCAGTCCAGATTCCCCATTCATCCACAATTAAGGCTACTTTCTTTTTCGGGTCGTATTTATCCATAATAGCGGCATGTTTGCTCACGATTTCTTCCATTCTGAGGCAGTTTTTCATGGTAGAGAAATACTGCTCTTCGTCGAATTTTGTAGCCGAGCCCTTGGCATTCCATTTTCCTGTAGGGAGGGTATAATAATGCAGGGTTAGTCCCCACATTCTTCCAGCCCCGATATTTTTCATACAGGTTTCCGTCCAGCGGTAATCATCGGCATTGGCACCGCTTGCAATTCTTTTAAGCGGGGCACCTGCATAATCTCTCGCATATGTGGCATACCTTCTGTACAAATCGCTGTAATATTCGGGCGTCATGTTACCCCCACAGCCCCAGCTCTCATTGCCCACACCCCAGTAAGTAACTTTCCAGGGTTTGTCCATTCCATTTTGCTTGCGGATAGCCGTCATCGGACTTACCCCATCAAAGTTCAAATACTCTACCCATTTAGCCATTTCTTCAACCGTACCACTGCCTACATTTCCGGCAATATAAGGTTCACATTCTAGCATTTGGCATAAATCCAGAAACTCATGTGTACCAAAGCTATTGTCTTCAGTTACACCACCCCAGTTGGTATTTACCATCTTCGGGCGAAGATTTCTAGGACCAATGCCATCTCTCCAGTGGTATTCGTCGGCAAAACATCCTCCAGGCCAACGTAAATTGGGAACCTTGATTTTTTTCAGTGCATCAACAATATCTAATCTGATCCGTCCTTTGTTAGGGATGGAAGAATTTTCATCTACCCAAAAGCCATCATAAATGCATCTACCCAGATGTTCGGAAAAATGACCATAAATATGTTTGCTAACTATTTGTTCGCCAGCAGGTTTAATGCTGATTTGAGTTTCGGTTTGAGCACGAACCAGTATTACACTACTTATAAATGTAAAAGAGAGGAATAGTTTTTTTATCATAATGTGGATGGTAAGCGGATTAACCAAAAGGGATTTTAATTACATTAAATGAGTAAGGTTTCAAGGCTACATGAAGCTTTTTGCCTTTTACATTTACTGTGCTTTTCTGTGGGCTTACAGCTTTAGGGTTTTCAAAGGTATTAATCTGCATCAGGTTGGTATTGGTTAATTCTTCAACCGTTCCTTTAGTTTTTAATTTTGTTTTGCCAGTTAGATCGAAAGCTATCTCCTGGCTTTTATCTCCATTATTAGCGATCTTGATGATCAGTTCTTTTGTGTTTTTATCAATCACGGATGAAGCGTATAAACCATCCTGGCCAATGATATTTTTATTATCTAATGTGATGGAAACTACATCTGTACCTTTATTGGTTGAAAAAAGTTTCTGAACATAATAGTCAGGCGTTCCGTATGATTGAAGGTTATCTACCCAGATCATATCAGGTGCCCACTGCCAGGCATCAATATGGGCAAATAACGGGGCATAAGAGGCCATTTGGACTACATCTGCATTGCGTTCTAATCCGGTCATTAATGAAGCTGAAGCAAGGGCACTTTGCCAGTTACTTTTGTCATGTCCCGTTAAACTTTTATCTGCATGAACGGCGTATTCACCTACAAACACTTTTGATCCGTTACGGGGGTAGTTATCGTAGCGGCCAGCATTTTTCAAAAACCAGTCTGCCGGGCGATAATAATGCTCATCGATAAAGTCAGCTTTATTTGCTCTTAACGACGTGTTTAAAAGGTTGAAACGATCTCCCTCAGGATCAGTTCCTGAACTATTGATTATTTTAAAATCAGGGTATCTGGCTTTGATGGCTTGGGTAAAAACAGCTAATCTTTCTAAATATTGAGGACCCCAGTTCTCGTTTCCAACGCCCATCATTTTCAGGTTAAAAGGTTTTGGATGCCCCAGGTCTGCCCTCATTTTACCCCATTTTGTATTTACATCGCCATTGGCAAATTCAATCAGGTCTAAAGCATCCTGAACGTAAGGATCAAGTTCATCCATAGCAGCAACTTCTCCGGTATTGAATTGACAGGCCATCCCGCAGTTTAAGATGGGAAGGGCATCTGCGCCAATATCTTCTGCCAGTTGAAAATATTCAAAGAAACCTAAACCGAAACTTTGGTAATAATCTGGAGCCGGGCGATGTGCAAATTCAACATTCCAGCGGTTCATCAGTAATTGTCTGTTTTCGATAGGGCCAATGGTTTTTTTCCATTGATATCTATTGGCTAAATCAGTTCCTTCAACGATGCATCCTCCCGGGAAGCGGATAAAACCAGGCTTCATATCAGCCAACAGTTGTACCATATCTGCCCTTAATCCTTGCGGACGGTTTTTCCAGGTATCAGCAGGGAAGAGGGAGATCATATCCAAATCTATTTTACCTTTTCCTTCAAAAATAATAGTGAATTTTGCTTTAGGATCGGTTGCGGTAGCAGTAAAGCTCACAGCTTGCTTATGCCATTTGGTACCTGTTTTTTCTGGCGCCAATGTGCCTTCAGCAATGCGCTCATTTTTTGAATTTATCAATTGGAGACGCATTTTTACACCTGCAGCTGCCTGGCGGTACATCACCGAAAAATCATAGCGCAAGCCTTTTTTAACGCCTATGCCTTTAAACCCTTCATTGCTGAGACTTAAACCATCCTGGTTATTATTAACCTGTAAATATCTTGGATTGCTTGTATTAACCTCTTTCCGGTTAACCACCAGAATATCTCCTTCGTTTGGCTTGGCTCTTTTAACTGTCCAGCCCATTAAGGGTTTAGCAAATTCAAAAGAACGGTTTTTGATCAGTTCGGCATATATACCCCCATCTGCTCCAAAATTGATGTCTTCAAAGAAAACACCCCACATATTGGGCTGAACTCTGGCTAAAGAATTATCTACATTAATGGTAATGTTTTTTAAGGTTTGTGCCTGTAATAAATTTGCAGAACTTAATCCCGTTAAGGAATAGGCCATACAAGCGCATAGGATGCTCCTGAGGGGAGAATTTAATTTCATACGGTTTAATATTTGGAAGATCTTATTGTAAAAGTAAAAGATTTAAGATAATAAACGTTATTTATACAGTTATTTTTTTCGACTGTATTTTATTTATTACTTTTTGTTATAACAGGATACTACAGGATGCCTCTTCAGATTTTACTCTCTAAATTGGCCTGTGTTGAGATCCTGATGCTTTTTTAAGGCTTGGGGATTAACACTAACCAATAACAATTATGGGCCTCAAATCTTTCAATCTCCTTGCATTGATTGCTTTTATGTATACAATTTTGTATGCTCAAAAAACTGCATTTTCAAACCGGACTTTATGAACGAAAAAAAAACGTTTCTGCTTTTCGTACTGAGCTGCTGCTTTATTTACAGCTTTGCCCAGCAAGCAAATATCCCGTCAACCGATCCGAAAACGGTTAAATTGTTTTTTGAAAAGGTTTACCTGCAAACTGACCGGACCTATTATGGTACAGGAGAAGACATTTGGTTCAGCGCTTACCTGGTAAATGGTAAAAGTACCAGTTTAACGGCAACCAGTAATAATTTATATGTTGAGCTTATTTCCCCTAAATCAGTAGTGTTAGACCGTAAGGTCACCCGACTGGAAAACGGTCTTGGAAAAGGAGATTTTAAACTGAATGATGCTATGCCTTCGGGTTGGTATAATATCCGTGCTTACACCAATTGGATGCGTAATTTTAACAACGATTTTGTTTTTCAAAAACGCATTTACCTTGGGGGCAATGCTGGAAGCGAAAAGGTGGACGAACCGAAAGGAATAAAGAAACTAATTGCTTTTTATCCGGAAGGAGGAGCTTTAGTAGAGGGGGTAAACAGTATTGTGGCATTTAAAGCTAACGATGAGCAGGGTAATGGCTTGAAAACGAAGGCAAGTATTATTTCTAGCGGGGGCGATACTGTTACGACTTTTCAAAGTACAGATTTAGGATTAGGGATTTTCGCCTTTGCACCAAAAGCAAATGAACAATACCGCATAGAAGGCTTTTATGCTAATGAAAAGTTTAGCACCCAATTGCCTTCAATTTTAAAAAAAGGATTGGTTTTGCACCTCAGCACCGATTCAGCAACAATTAAGGCAACCATTAGTGCAAATGAGGAGATGTTTAAAGCATTGAACAATAAATCAATGTCTATAGTAATTAAACACGCTGGTGATAATATTTATACAGGATCTTTAAAAATGACAAAGTCCAGCGTGTCGGTTTCTATTCCAACGCAAGATTTTCCAAGAGGGATTGCGGTAGTAACTTTAGTTGATGAACAAGGGAAACCGCATTGCGAACGGCTTGTTTTCATCTCTGGTAATAATGCTATCCGATTAATGGTGAGCCAAAGTAAATCTGTTTACCAACCCAGGGAGAAGGTTACATTAAACATCAGGGCGGTAGACATTTTAGGCAGGCCAGTAAAAGCTTCAGTATCATTGGCTGCGGTTGATGGACTTATTCCTCAGGAGGGTAGTAATCTTGTTTCTTACCTCTTACTTCAATCAGAAATTAAAGGTGAAATCAAAAATGCCGATCAGTATTTTGATGTGAAAAATCCTTCAGCTGCAAAGCAATTAGACTTGTTGTTGCTTACCCAAGGATGGAGAGATTATCTTTGGAGGCGACTGGCAGATAGTGCAATTAAAGTAAGTTACATGCCCGAACCGGGCTTTACGATAAAAGGATTTGTTCGGGAAAAACTGGCTAATAAACCACTTCCCAATATGAATATTACACTTTTCGGTTCAGGCTTTGTTGGAAATAAAATTTATACCACTAAAACAGATGAAAACGGTCATTATTTTTTAGATGGGCTTAACTGGACAGGCAATCAGGCTGTCAAAATTTCCTCTCAAAACAGTGAAGGTAAAAAGGGCGGCTGGCTACAAATTGATTCTGCTTTTACCTCCATTCCGATTAACCTGAAACGAGGTTTATATTCATTTTCACCTGATTTAAATGCAGAAATGGCTAAGCGAATGGAATATCGACGGACCTATAAATTTGGTGACTCTATAACTTTGAATGATGTAGAGATCAATGCCAATAAAAATAAAGAAGTGCGGTTGTTCAATCAGGTGTTAACCTCATTTGGCTATCCCGATCAGGTATTTAATATCACTGCAGCGGATTATGACTATAAAGGCCTGGAGCATTTTTTGCTCACTAAGGCAAAAGGTGCACAGTCTGCAGACGACTTAGACTCTGTTGGTAATGAAGGTGTATTGTTTATCTCCAATGGAAAAAAGATCAGACCAAGAATTTTAATCAATAACCGGGAAGATTTATTTGGCCGATTGGATTACTATAGCCTGACCATGGATCAGATTAATCAGGTAGTGATCAGGCATTTGGTAGATAATGAAGCAAAAGATGTATATGTCATCTCATTAAATCTAAAAGACAGTGCACTTCGGGGGCCTAATCTCAATTTACTGAATATTAATTTGAATGGTTATTACAATGCCCGCACTTTCTATGCGCCCAATTATAACATCTCAAACAGCCAGGCGAAGGATTTAAGAACGACTTTGTATTGGAATCCATCTATAAAAACGAGTGATAAAGGTGCAGTAAGTATCAGCTTTTTTAATAGTGACAATAAAGGGAATGTGGTGGTGAAAACCGATGGAATAACAGAAAACGGACATGCAGTTTCAGATCAATTCAATTACAAGGTTCAGTAAAAGATGAGGAGTTCAGTTATAAAATTAAATTTATCGGGCTATAAAGTTTTTTTGAAATGCTTTTTGTTTGCATTAATGCTTTTTTCTATAAATGGTGTTTATGCTCAGCGTCAAATGGAAAAGTTAGGGCGAGGATTGATTGCTATCCGTCAAAATAAGGATTCGGTATACCTGAGCTGGCGAATATCCGGTACAGAGCCGGATGATATTGCCTTTAATCTTTACAGGATTACTGGAAGTGGAAATGCACTGAAGTTGAATCACACACCATTAACCAAAGGCAGCAATTTTGTTGATGTGACTGCAGATCTCAGTCAAACCAATCATTATTATATAAAGGCCATATTAAGTGGGAAAGAACAGGAAGCGAGTAAAGCTTTTAGTCTCCCCGCACAATCTCCTGTACAACAATATTTAACCGTTCCTTTACGCACACCGGTGGGTTACACACCCAATGACGCTTCGGTTGGCGATTTAGATGGTGATGGGGAGTATGATCTTGTACTGCATCAAACTGGCAGAAGCAGGGATAATTCTTCAAACGGATTTACCGATCCGCCAATCTTTCAGGCCTACAAGGTAGATGGGACTTTTTTGTGGGAAATTAATCTGGGTAAAAATATTCGTGAAGGAGCACACTATACACAGTTTATGGTTTACGATCTGGATGGAGATGGCATTGCAGAATTTGCCTGTAAAACGGCCGATGGAACGGTAGACGGAAAGGGAAAAGTGATTGGAGATTCGACAAGAGATTATCGAAATAAGAATGGTAAAATATTAGAAGGCCCCGAGTTTTTTACCATTTTCAGTGGCAAAACAGGAGAGGCTTTGGCTACCACCGATTATATCCCGTCAAGGGGTAACATTGGAGATTGGGGAGGCAGAGGTGGAAATGGTAAAAGTGATAATACCGGAAACCGTGTAGACCGTTTCAATGCTTGTATAGCTTATCTGGATGGTGTTCATCCCAGCGTGGTGATGTGTAGAGGGTATTACGGACGTACTGTTCTCGCAGCCTGGGACTGGCATGGAGGTAAGTTAACATCCCGTTGGGTATTCGATTCGAAAGATGGCCGGAACCCGTATTCGGGAATGGGTAACCATGGATTAAGTGTAGCTGATGTAGATGGTGATGGAAAAGATGAAATTATATATGGTTCAATGTGTGTTGATGATAATGGGAAAGGCCTTTATACCACTGGTTTACGCCACGGAGATGCGCTTCATGTTTCTGATTTAGACCCAGAAAGACCGGGATTGGAAGTTTTTGGTGTACATGAAATTGAAGAAGGAACAAAAGGGCCTGGGGCAGCAGTTTATGATGCTAAAACCGGTGCGATTTTGTGGCATGGCTCGGAAGATGAGGATGTAGGCAGGGGAGTTGCAGACAATATTGATAATACCCGTAATGGTGCACAAATGTGGTGGTCGGGTTCTAATGGACTATTCGATATAAAGGGTAATCACATAGGCGAAGCGCCCCGTTCAACCAATTTTGTTATTTATTGGGATGCTGATTTATCCCGGGAGCTTTTAGATGGCAATCATATCGATAAATATCGTGGAGGTCGTCTTTTTACCGCAAATGGCGCAGTATCTAATAATGGAACCAAATCTACGCCTGCACTGAGTGCTGATCTTTTTGGCGATTGGAGGGAAGAATTAATCCTCCGTGCCTACGATAACCAAAGCCTGAGGATTTATACAACCACTATCCCGACTGAACACCGGAACTATACCCTGATGCACGATCCACAATATCGCTTAAGTATCGCCTGGCAAAATGACGGATATAATCAGCCTCCTCATACTGGATTTTACTTCGGTTATGGCATGAAAAAAGCACCAAAGCCTCACATTGTTTTAGTTGAACCCAAAAAATAAATGATACAACAACAATATACCAAGAAATTGAGCCTTATAAAGTTAGGCTTGGTTGCTGCACTTTTGCTGCTGCAACAATTTTCCTATGCACAAAATAGTTCTGTAGTAAGAATCGTCAGGAACTTTGATGATAATTGGTCTTTTGTACAACAAGATGCAGCCGGAGCTGAAAAGGTAGATTTTGATGCCTCAAAATGGAAAAAACTATCGGTACCTCACGATTGGAGTATTGAAGGTGCTTACGATAAAGCTAATCCAACTGCAAGGGGTGGAGGTTATTTACCCGCTGGAATAGGTTGGTATAGAAAAAGTTTCAGCCTGGATGAAGCCATGGCCAAACAGAAGATATCCATTGAGTTTGATGGCATAATGGCCAATAGTGATGTGTATATCAATGGTTTTCATTTAGGCAAACGTCCATATGGATATATCAGTTTTAATTACGATTTAACCAGGCATCTTAATTTTGGCAAAGGAAAGACCAATGTAATTGCTGTTAGAGCTGACAATACAGTTCAGCCTGCCTCGCGTTATTATACTGGTGCAGGTATTTACAGGCACGTTCGATTAGTTGCAAAAGATTTGGTGCACCTGGAAGATTGGGGTGTTTACATTGCTACGGAAGATGCAACTACAGCAAAGGCAACGGTTAAAATACAAACCAGTGTAGTGAATGAAACTTCAAAGGCAACTGTGATTACGGTTGAAACGAGTGTTATAGATGGCGATGGTAAAGTTGTTAAAACTACTCAAACTAAAGAAAATGTTGAGGCAGGAAAATCTTTTCAATTCAAACAGGATATTGCAGTAACTAATCCGAAACTATGGAATGTAGAAACGCCATTCCTTTATAAAACCTTAACCAAAGTAATTGCAGCCGGGAAAGTTGTTGATGATCAGCTAAATACTTTTGGCATCAGGGCATTCAAATTTGATGCTGCAACAGGTTTCTGGCTAAATGGTAAAAATTTTAAGTTAAAAGGCGTCTGTTTACATCATGATGGAGGATCAGTTGGTGCTGCAGTTCCGTTAAGCGTATGGAAATATAGATTTGCCTTGCTAAAGGAGGTGGGTGTAAATGCCATTAGAACAGCACATAATCCTGTCGCTCCAGAGTTTTTAGACTTGTGCGATCAGATGGGTTTCCTGGTAATGGATGAGACCTTTGATACCTGGACAGCAGCAAAAAACAATGGCGAAAAAGGCTACAACCGCTTTTGGAAGGAATGGTGGGAGCGTGATACCCGGGATATGGTTTTAAGAGATCGAAATCATCCTTCTATTGTAATTTATAGTGTTGGTAATGAAATTCATGATGATTTGAATAGTCCGGAAGGATTTAAAAAGTATAAAGATCAACAAGATCTGATTCATCAACTGGATCCGGGCAAACCCGTAACCATGGCGCTTTTTCGTCCGGCAAATTCAAAAGTTTATACCAATGGTTTTGCTGAGACAATGGATATTGTAGGACAAAACTATCGCGAGAATGAACTGGTAGCATTGCATAATCAAAAGCCTGATTTAAAGGTGATTGGAACAGAAAATACGCATGTTATTCAGCAATACCTGGCTTTAAGAGATAATCCTTTTATGGCTGGTCAGTTTTTATGGACGGGTTTTGATTACCTTGGCGAAGCAGACTGGCCTCAGATTACGAATTCGCAAGGTTTATTTGACCGCATTGGCAGCTGGAAGCAACAGAGTTTGCAGCGACAAAGCTGGTGGGCAGAAAAGCCTGTGGTGCATATTGTACGTAAAGAAGATAATGCGGGGGCAGGAGATTGGATCAATAATTGGACGCCAACGGATTTCGATACTTATGATGATGCAAAAGTGGCCGTTTACAGCAATTGTGATGACGTAGAACTTTTCTTAAATGGCAAATCATTGGGAAGTAAGCCTAAGCCAGCAGATGATTCTCCACGCTTATGGGATGTTACCTTCGAGAAAGGAAGCATCAAAGCTGTAGGAAAAAATAAGGGAAAGGAAGTGGCAACTGAAGAATTGAAAACTGCAGGCCAGCCGACTAAAATTCTACTTACCACAGATAAAAATAAAATGAATAATAGCTGGGATGATGTAGTTTTTGTAAAGGCGACCATCTTAGATGCAAATGGAAATATTTGCCCGAATGCCGACAACCTTATTCAATTTTCAATCTCAGGGGCAGGAGTGATAGATGCGATAGATAATGGCAATGTAATTAGTCATGAAATGTACAAAGCTGATAAACGACATGCTTATCGCGGAGTTTGCCTGGCCAATATTAAAGGGAATAAAATAGGAAGTATAGAAGTTAAAGCATCTGCAGAGGGTTTATCAAGTGGAACGATAAAATTAGAAGTCATAAAATAATAAAACTTAATTCAATATAATGAAGTTAAAAGCCATTAAATTATTAGCAGCATTTGCCATTGTTATTTTAGCTGCTGCATTTACTAAAAATAATAAACCTGCCTTGCATACCATTGGCGATTCTACGGTACGCAATTCTAATAAAGAAACCTGGGGTTGGGGCACACCGATTGCTGCATTGTTTGATACCACTAAAATTCATGTAGAAAATAATGCCATGGCCGGAAGGAGTACCCGAACATTTTTATCAGAAGGCAGATGGGATAAAGTTTTAGAAACCTTAAAGCCCGGCGATTTTGTAACCATGCAATTCGGGCATAATGATGGCAGTGTTCCGGATACAACCAAGGCTGGAAGAAGGGGCGTACTTAAAGGAACGGGTGAGGAAACGAAGGTATTGACCTGGCCAGATGGAAAAGTAGAAACAGTACATACTTATGGCTGGTACATCCGCAAATTTGTACGCGAAACAAAGGCCAAAGGAGCTACCCCGATCGTGGTTTCCATGATTCCGAGAAATATATTCAAAGACGGAAAAGTAATAAGGGCAAATAACGATTTCGGTAAATGGGCAGCAACGGTAGCACAAGAAGAAAATGCTTTTTTCGTAGATCTTAATAAAATAACAGCCGATAAATATGATGCTTTAGGGCCAGATAAAGTAAAGTTATTCTTCCCTGGTGATCATACTCATACTAATCTGGAAGGGGCTAAAGTAAATGCCGAATCGGTGGTGCAAGGGATTAAGGAGTTGAAGGATTGTAAGTTGAAGGAATATGTTAGATAGTGTTGAGTAGGAAGTATTGAGTATAAAGTAGGGAGTGTCGAGTATCAAGTATTAAGTAGCAAGTATCAAGACAAGACATGGCTGAAAAGAAAAGAACAAAGAAGAAGGAATAACAGCTTAGGTGCCTCAGGAGCCTTAGGTGGTTAAAATATGGGCGAAGAGCAAAGAATAAAGAGCAAAGAACAAGGAAATAGCTTAGGTGTCTTAGTCGGTTAAAATATTGCGGTTTGCATGATCAACAATAGAAAAAAGAATAAAAAATGAAATCAACTAAAATCAAAATCAGTTTAATATTATTCAGTGCATTTATCATTTTCTCATCCTGTATTGTTTTAAGGCAAGAAAATAAACCAACCTTATTTCTAATTGGAGATTCTACGGTAAAGAATGGTAAAGGAAAAGGAGATGGATCTTTATGGGGTTGGGGGAGTTTTATTGCCGATTTTTTCAGCACAGACCAAATCACAATAGAGAATGATGCATTAGGCGGTACCAGTAGCCGTACCTTTCAAACCAATGGCTTATGGGAACCTGTTTTGGCTAAAATCAAAAAAGGCGATTTTGTAATCATGCAATTTGGTCATAATGATGGTAGCCCGCTGGATGATACTGCCCGTGCACGGGGAACCATTAAAGGAATTGGCATGGAAAGCAAAGAAATTTATAATCCGATTAAGAAAAAACAAGAAGTAGTATATACGTATGGCTGGTATTTACGAAAATTTATCAGTGATATTAAAGCAAAAGGTGCTACACCAATCGTTTGTTCGCCAATCCCCCGTAATCCTGTAAAAGATGATAAAGTAGTACTGGCGGATGACAGCTACGCTAATTGGGCAGCAGAAGTGGCAAAAGCAGAGAAAGTAGATTTTATTCCGCTCAATCAGTTGATAAAAGATAAATACAGTGCCTTAAGTGCCGAAGTAGTTAAAAGCTATTTTACCGAAAAAGATCATACCCATACCAATGAAGCAGGTGCGAAGGTTAATGCAGCGGCAGTGGTAACTGGTATTAAGGCGCTAAAGGGAAATAAATTAAGAAATTATTTGAAATAAAACCCCTGGTCCGTGGCACACGGACCAGTTTGGTAACAGTTCGTGTGTTACGAACCATGGGGATAGGTAATGGTTTGTGTGTTACGAACCAGGGGATAGGTAATGGTTCGTATGTTACGAACCATGGGATCACGGATAACCCAAATGTTACACATTAAATGTCGCTTTGCTGGTGTTTTAACACAGCGCACAGGACACTACAGGTTGCGTAACTCGCGATTAAAGCTTATCATAGCCTCTTTAACCAAATAGGGTGGATGTTGAAATCGCATTCATTTTTTTAAACTATGCAAATAAGGGCTTCATCAACTTTAAGATGGTACATCACGACCATTGCATTCTTGCTTTTAAACAGCGGAATATCAATGGCTCAACAGATTTCATTAAGTGGTAAATGGCGTTTTAAAATAGACCGGAAAGATGAGGGCCAAAACCAGAAGTGGTATAACCAAAAACTTCCTGAAACCGTTGAACTTCCGGGATCCATGACCGGGAATTTGAAAGGTGATGAAATAACGTTAAAAACAAAATGGACTGGAAGTATTTACGATAGTTCTTATTTTTATCATCCACGCTTAGAAAAATATCGCCAACCGGGAAACCTTAAAATCCCTTTTTGGCTAACTCCTGCCAGGCACTACACCGGTGCCGCATGGTATCAGAAAGACATTGAAATTCCAGCAGACTGGAAAGATAAACGCATCGTATTATCCTTAGAATATCCACATTCTGAAACTAGGGTATGGATTGATGATGTAGAAATTGGTGCCCAATTTACGTTTGTGGTGGCACAAAATTTTGAACTTCCTGCCAGGATCAAGCCAGGAAAGCATACCATTACCTTGCAAATTGATAACCGTATCAAATCCATTAACGTTGGTCAGGATTCACACAGTTTAACCGATCATACCCAGGGAAATTGGAATGGGGTAGTAGGAAAAATGTTCTTACAGGCTGGTGCCGCTATTTATTTCGAGGATATTCAGATTTATCCCGATCTCAAAACCAAATCTGCCAAAGTTAAGATTCAGCTTAAAGACCATACCAATAGTTCTTCTTCTGGGAAGATAACACTTGCGGCAACGAGCTTTAATACCAAAAATATCATTCAGGTGAGACCCATTACTGTTCCCTATCAAATCAATAATGGAAACGGTACTTTGGAAATTGAGCTCCCAATGGGGGATAAAATTGTCACTTGGGATGAGTTTGATCCTGCTTTGTACCGATTAACAGCTACCTTACTCACTAAAGATGGTAAAAAGGACGAAAAACAAGTTCAGTTTGGTATGCGGGAGTTTAAGGCTGTTGAAAGACATTTTGAAATCAATGGCCGTCCGGTTTTTCTCCGTGGAACAGTTAACAATTGTGAATTTCCGCTAACAGGCTATCCTGCGATGGATGTCGCTTCCTGGGAGCGTATTTTTAGAATTTCAAAGGCTCATGGCCTTAATCACATGCGTTTTCACTCCTGGTGTCCACCCGAGGCAGCTTTCATTGCAGCCGATTTAACCGGTTTTTATCTTCAGCCTGAGGGGCCAAGCTGGGCCAATCATGGTTCATCCATTGGCGATGGTAAGCCCATAGATCAGTTTATTTATGATGAAACCAATAGGATGACTAAAGTTTATGGTAACTACGCATCTTTTTGTATGATGGCTTATGGAAATGAGCCACGTGGCAGACAGGTAGAATATCTCACTAAATTTAACGATTATTGGAAAGCCAGAGATTCGCGAAGATTATATACCGGAGCATCTGTAGGTGGTAGCTGGCCTGTAATCCCGAACAACGAATTTATGGTACGTGCGGGTGCGAGGGGCTTAGACTGGGCCAGGCAGCCGGAAAGCATTTCTACCTATGCCAAGCAGATAGAGCAGTTTAAAGTGCCTTTTGTAGCGCATGAAATGGGACAATATTGCGTATTCCCGAATTTTAAAGAAATTAAAAAGTATACTGGAATCTATAAGGCCAAAAACTTCGAAATGTTTGAAGAGGACTTAAAGGATCACGATATGGCTGATCAATCTGAAGCATTCTTAATGGCTTCGGGGAAATTACAGGCTTTATGTTATAAAAACGAAATTGAAAAAGCATTGCGTACACCGAATTATAGTGGCTATCAACTTTTATCCTTAAACGATTATCCCGGACAAGGAACAGCATTGGTAGGGGTATTAGATGCTTTCTGGGATGAAAAGGGTTATATTACGGCTAAGGAATTTAAACGGTTCTCTAACAGTACGGTGCCATTAATTGAAGTGCCGAAATTTGTTTATACCAGCGATGAAAAATTTGAGCCTAAAATTCAAATTGCACACTGGGGCAAAGA
Source organism: Pedobacter sp. (assembly GCF_965279535.1). Taxonomy (NCBI): domain Bacteria; kingdom Pseudomonadati; phylum Bacteroidota; class Sphingobacteriia; order Sphingobacteriales; family Sphingobacteriaceae; genus Pedobacter; species Pedobacter sp. Next base: position 1,399,551 of record NZ_OZ257244.1, on the reverse strand, counting down.
AGCAATACAAAATGCACACATTACTTGCAGGTTAATTGATGAGAAGGAGAAAACAGTATTTACCTATAAGTTCGGGCCATTCAAATTACCCGTGGGGGTAAATACGTCGATCGGATCTGTTAACTATTCGTCGAACCCGATAACAACAGCACGTAAATTAAAATTAGAAGTATCCATTGACGGAACCGAATATGTTAACGATTGGGATTTCTGGTTCTTTCCGAAAGAATTACCACAGTTTAAAAGTAGTTTCTATTATACCGAACAGTTAGATGCTAAAGCCAGGAAAATTCTGGAAGAAGGCGGGAATGTTTTTTTAAATGCATCGGGTAAAGTGATAAAAGGAAAAGAAGTGGTACAAACCTTTTTGCCTGTATTTTGGAATACCTCCTGGTTTAAAATGCGTCCACCACATACGCTGGGCATACTTTGCGACCCTAGAAACCCTGCTTTAAAAGAGTTTCCAACCGATTATCACAGCGATATGCAGTGGTGGGAAATCGTAAATAAAGCCCAGGTAATGAACCTGGAAGATTTTCCAGCTGGTTTTAAGCCTATTATACAGCCTATTGATACCTGGTTTATGAATCGCAGATTAGCCCTTGTTTTAGAAGCCAGGGTAGGAAAAGGGAAGCTCATCGTTTCCAGTGCCAATTTATCTCCTAATCTGAAAGGATCTCCTGCTGCACAGCAACTTTATTTCAGTTTACAGAAATACATGATGTCTGAGCAGTTTAACCCCAAATTTCAAGTGGCCATTAATACCGTAGAAGACATCTTTTTAAGTCCATCAAAACAGCAATTTGATACTTTTACAAAAGATAGTCCCGATGAACTTAAACCTAAGCCTAAAACTAACTAACCTGTTTGATCTGATTAAAAGCATTATATAAAAAGCATAAACATGAAAAGAATTATTCTTGCCCTAATATTATCAGGTGCCAGCCTTTGTTCGGCAGAAGCACAGAAAATCCCTTCAAAGAAGGAAGTTTTGAAAACTTTAAAACTTACCAATGCCTATTTCATGAATAAATGGCCAGATGCAGGGAAATCTATCATCACCAACAAAGAAAGACCCAGTAACATTTGGACAAGGGCAGTTTATTACGAAGGATTAATGAATTTGTACCAAATCCTTCCGGATAAAAATTATTACGATTATGCCGTACAATGGGGAGACAAACATCAGTGGGGCTTAAGAGATGGGATAAAAACTAAAAATGCAGATAATCAGGCTGCTGGTCAAACATATATTGATTTGTATAATATTGATCCTAAGCCGGCGCGCATTAAAGATATTAAAGCTTCTATTGATTTAATGATAGCCAATGACAATGTGGGCGACTGGACCTGGATTGATGCCCTGCAAATGGGAATGCCTGTTTTTGCGAAACTTGCTCAGCTGTATAAGGATGATCGCTACTATGAGCACATGTACAAAATGTATGCGCACAGCAAAAATGTAGAAGGTGGTGGTTTATATAACGCTAAGGATGGTCTTTGGTGGAGAGACAAGGATTTCGTTCCGCCGTATAAAGAACCAAATGGAGAGGATTGTTACTGGTCGAGGGGAAATGGTTGGGTAGTTGCAGCATTGGTTAAGGTTTTAGAAATCATGCCAGAAAATGCACCACATCGTGATGAATATTTAGAAACCTACCATGAGATGATTAAAGCATTGGTTCCGATTCAGCGTACCGATGGTTTTTGGAATGTAAGCTTGCATGATGCTACTCATTTTGGTGGCAAAGAAACTTCAGGCACAGCTTTATTTGTTTACGGTATGGCATGGGGAGTTAACAAAGGGATTTTGGATAAAGTAACCTACCTGCCAATCGTGGTAAAAGGCTGGAATGCAATGGCAAAGGAAGCAGTACATAAGAATGGCTTTTTAGGTTATTTACAAGGTACAGGAAAAGAACCTAAGGATGGTCAGCCGGTAAGTTACACCAGCGTGCCCGATTTTGAAGATTATGGCTTAGGTTGTTTTCTACTGGCAGGAACTGAAGTATATAAATTAAAAAAGTAGCGATATAAGCACATGCTAAACAGAATTTGGGCTTTTGCCTTTTCCTTAATATTTACATGGTCAATTGCTGAGGCACAAACCATTGGCAATTATCAGTCGGGTTTTAAAAAAAACCGCAATACCATTTCATTTTTAACCACCAATGGAGCCGTAAAACTGGAGTTTTGCAGCCCAGATATGTTTCGTTTTCGGAGCAGCTGGAATGGTAAGTTTGAGGAAAACGAAGGCCTGATGGTGGCTAACTACAACTGGGCCGATGTAACGTATCAGGTAGAGGATAAAAAAGATCATTTCATGATACGCAGTTCAAAGCTGGTAATCAGGCTAAACAAATCACCATTTAAAATAGATGTTTTCGATATTAAAGGCAAGTTGTTATGTGCTGAAAATAGCGTGTCAATTGCAAAAGAAAACACGGCCGTAGGTGTAACCAAGAAACTTCAGGCAGATGAGCATTTTTTTGGCTTTGGCGAGCGGATGGATTTTATGGATCGCCGTTTTAAAAAAGTAACACTCAATGTAGGCCGCGGAAAAGGTTTACCACATGCCATTGGCGCATACAACATTTTAGAGGCAAATTATTGCCCGGTTCCATTTTTTATGAGTACTAAAGGATACGGCATTTTCCTGCATAATTCTTTTGCTACAACCTGGGATATGGGGTCTTCAAATAAAGATCAATACAGCTTTAAGGCTGCTGATGGGGAACTGGATTACTATTTCATTTATGGCCCTGCGTTTCCGGCAATTTTAGATCAATATACCGCAGTTACAGGTAAATCGCCTATGTTGCCACAATTTGCTTTGGGTTTACATGCAGGAACCTATAGCGGAGGTACCTGGGGGCATGAAGAAAAAACATCTGATGCTTATGTGGTTGAGCTGGCGCGTAAGTACAGGGAACTGGGGATTCCTGTAGATTTACTGTGGTTAGATTCTACCTGGCGGTTATTTGGAGCAATAGGAGGTAAAGGTGCAACCTCTTTTGAATGGAGGGAAACTTTTAAAGACCCTAAGGGGATGTTTGACAGCATTTATGCCATGAACTATAAAATGGTAGGCTTACACCTTCGTCCGAGATTTGATAATGCCAAAAAACTGAATCTTTTAGATCAGGCCCGGGAAAAAGGCTATACCTATCCGGAAAATGGAAAGCCCGGAGAGTTTGTTAACTTTTTTGATGAAAAAGCTACTCAATGGTGGTGGGAAAATGGGGTTATGCGGGTTGCCAAACTCGGTGCCAAATTCTTGAAAACAGATGAAGGCAGTGCTTTTGGTGCTTTGGCCAATGAAAGCGAGAAAGTGGGGCCAACAGGAAAGGAAGCGGAGAAATTACACAATGTTTTTCCTATTGCTTATGCGAAAGCCCCGTTTTTGGAATTTGAGAAATTGAATGGGTTTAGAGGCTTAAATCAAACCCGTGAAGGCTATGCCGGGATACAACGTTATCCTTATATTTTTGCCGGAGACTGGCCTAGTGAGTGGCAGTATTTTGCCCCTGTTATAAAGGCAGGACTAAATGTTGGGGTTTCTGGAGTAGGTTTATGGGCACATTGCATGGGTGGATTTGAACACGTTGCAGATCCGGAACTCTATATGCGCTGGGTACAATTTGGGATGTTTAGCCCTGTAGCTTTGGTTTTCGGAATGGATCATCCAGGGTATAAAGAACCCTGGGCTTATGGCGAACAAGCCCTAAACAACTTCAAAAAATATGATCTTCTGCGTTACAGGCTTTTCCCTTATATCTACACCAGTATGCATCAGCAATACGAAAATGGTATTCCGATGATGCGGGCATTGGTTTTGAACCATCAGGATGATGAAAATGTTTATGAAATTGGCGATCAGTATATGTTTGGCGATAATATTATGGTAGCACCGGTAACAACCAAAGGTGCTATTACCCGCTCGGTTTATTTGCCAAAGGGAACATGGTTCAATTATTACACTGCAGAAAAATATGAAGGGCGGCAATATCACCATGTGGTTGCGCCAATGGATACGATTCCACTTTTTGTAAAGGCCGGAAGCATTATCCCAATGCAACCAGAAATGATTTATTCCGGGCAAAAAAAAGTGGATCTAATTACCTTAGATGTTTTTCCTTACGGAGAATCGAAATTTGACCTTTATGAAGATGATAACCTCAGTTCGGCATATAAAACAGGTGATTTTGCCATTACCCGGATTACTTCATCCTTAAAGGCTGATGAACTTGTCATCCAAATTGCTAAACCAACGGGTAAATTTACGCCAACCGTACATCAATATGAGCTGCAAATCCACTGGGCTCAGGAAAATCCCCCACGGATGCTGCGCGAAAATGATAAACGCATTGCTCAGGCTGGAGATTCTGATGCTACTGGCTGGAGATATGATCAGAAAAGTAAAATTCTTCGGGTAAAATCAAACGCCAATAATCAGTCGGATATTACTTTTAAAATTAACTAAAAGATGAAAATTGCATTTAAAATGAAGCTCAAACCCGGGTTTGAGGCGGAATACAAATCGCGCCATGATCAAATCTGGCCAGAATTAGCCGCATTATTAAAGGAAAATGGGGTTAGCGATTATTCCATTTTTTTAGATGAAGAAACGCATACGCTTTTTGCCGTTCAGCAGCAGAATGGAAATTCTTCTCAGGATTTAGGTAGCGTGCCTATTGTTCAGAAGTGGTGGGCTTACATGGCCGATATTATGGAAACCAACCCTGATCAGTCGCCAAAATCATTCCCATTACCGCTTGTATTCCATTTAGATTAATGTCATGAAAACCAACCGATTTCTATCTGTATTTTTAATCAGTATTGTTGCTTTTAATACTGCAAACGCTCAAACAACGGCAAAGAAAGCAAATACTTCCTGGCCGGTAATAGAAAAGCAGATGAAGCCCTGGACACGTTGGTGGTGGATGGGAAATGCTGTCGATGAACAGAATCTGAGCACAGTTTTACAAGCATACAAAAATGCAGGCATGGGTGGAGTAGAAATTACACCCATTTATGGAGCGGTAGGTTTTGAAAATAAATACATCCAGTTCTTATCTCCCGAATGGATGAATATGCTTCATTATACTACTCAGAAAGCCAATAGTTTGGATTTAGGGGTAGATATGAATACGGGTACAGGTTGGCCTTTTGGCGGACCACAGATTAAAGCTGAAAATGCAGCAACAAAACTGATCTCGCAAAAATATAGCTTATCTGCAGGTGAAAAATTAACCGAACGCATTCAGGTAAAGGAGGCCAGGCAAGAATCAGCCGAGTTACAGGTTTTAACTGCATACGGACCCAAGGGTGAAATTACAGATTTACTGAAGCTGGTACAAACCGATGGCAGTTTAAATTGGTCGCCAGCAAGTGGGAAATGGGATATTTACGCTCTTTTTTCTGGCAAAACACGCCAAATGGTTAAACGGGCAGCGCCAGGTGGTGAGGGTTTTACCTTAGATCATCTGGATAAAAAATCAGTTGATGTTTATCTGAAAAGGTTTACAGACGTCTTCGGAAACCAGCCAACAGGTGTAAGGTCTTTCTTTAATGACAGTTACGAAGTATACGGGGCAACCTGGACACCAACATTTTTAACTGCTTTCAGGCAAAACAGAGGATACGATTTGAGTACATATATTAAAGATTTATTGAGTAAAGATTCGGTTGGCGAGCAGGTAGCGAGGGTAAAATCCGATTACCGTGAAACCATGGATGAGCTGTTGTTCAAAAATTTTACTCAGAACTGGACCAACTGGGCCCATCAGCATAAAGCTTTAACAAAAAATCAATCACATGGCTCTCCGGGTAATTTATTAGATCTTTATGGTGCGGTAGATATACCAGAAACAGAAACTTTCGGTTCAAGTTATTTTCCGATTAAAGGATTACGCAGAGATTCAGCAGATGTCAGAAATGTAGATCCAGATCCTATAATGAGTAAGTTTGCTTCATCTGCTGCACATACCGGAGGCAAAAAATTGGTGTCTTCAGAAACATTTACCTGGCTTACCGAACATTTTAAAACTTCTTATTCACAGTGTAAACCAGAAGCAGAGCAATTGTTTTTGGCAGGAATTAACCATATCTTTTATCATGGAACAACCAATTCTCCAAGTAACGTGCCCTGGCCGGGATGGTTGTTTTATGCTTCGGTAGAGATGAATCCCAACAACAGTTTGTGGCCCCATGCCAATGGTATAAATAATTACATTGCCCGCTGTCAATCTATACTGCAAACAGGTACATCAGATAATGAAATCCTGATTTACTGGCCGGTTTACGATGCCTGGGATAAGGCAAAAGGATTAGATATGCCGTTGAAAGTACACGATGTGGATGAATGGTTACATCCAACAGCTTTTTATAAGTTGTCTACTCAGCTGGCTAAAGTGGGATATGCTTTTGACTTCGCTTCCGATCGTTTATTACAGCAAACCACCATAAAAGGTAAGGAATTAATTACTTCTGCAAATGCAGCACCTTATCAAACCCTGGTTATTCCCAAATGCGAACTGATGAATCCTGAAACACTGGAAAAGATTATCGGTATGGCTGAACAGGGTGCGAACATCATTTTTGAGGATCTGCCTCAGGATGTTCCCGGATTAGGCAATTTAAAGGCTAGAAGAACAAAATTGAAAGCTACATTAAACAAGTTGAATTTCTCTTCGGCGACAGCGGCTATCCAGCATCAAAAATTAGGAAAAGGGCAAGTATTCCTTTCTGCCGATGTGCAGGAAGTATTAACAAGAATTGGATTAAAAAGAGAAGTATTAACCGATACCGGCTTACAATTAATCAGAAGAAGAACGGATGCGGGTAAGTATTACTACCTGGTTAACCATACCAGCAAAGATATCGATGCTTTTCTACCCATCAATGAAAAAGGGGGGATAGAAATACTCAACCCACAGGATGGGGCAACAGGAATGGCTGCTGTTAAGGATGCTAAGGTAAGGGTTCAGTTGAAATCAGGAGAGAGTTTGTTCCTTCTGGTAAGCGCAGCAAAATCAACGCATAAGAACACCTGGGTATACCTGGATGAGCCAGGGCAGGAAATTGCTTTAAAAAATCCATGGAAGCTACATTTTACTGCAGGAGGCCCTGAGTTACCTGGAGATCAGCAATTGAGTAAACTTGTTTCCTGGACCAGTTTGCCTGATCCAAAACTGCAGGCTTTCTCCGGAACGGGTGTATATACCAGTAACTTTAATCTGCCGGCTAAAACCGCCAAAGAGTATGTTTTACAGTTAAATCAGGTAGACGAAAGTGCCAGGGTGTGGATTAACGGGCATGAAGTAGGTATATTATGGAGCATCCCTTTTGAAGCCCGAATCGGAAAATACCTTAAAGCTGGAAACAACACCATTAAGGTAGAAGTAGTGAATTTAATGGCTAACCGCATACGCGATTTAGATGTTAAAAAAGTACAATGGCGTAAGTACCATGAAATCAATTTTGTCAACATCAATTACAAGGAATTTGATGCTTCACAATGGAATGTTATGCCATCAGGATTAATCGGTCCAGTGGCCATAAAACCATTTTTTTAAACATTTTAACCATTTTTTGAAAAATAATTATAAACATAATTATTAAGTATAAACGTAGTTAAAACGTTTTATCGATCGTATTTCGCTGATTATCCATTTTGTGATAATATTTTATAATAAATAGACAGGATGGTACAGGATGGAAATTATTAAGCACCTGTATATATTAGATTAAGAAAACTAACCAAATAACTTTTAACCAAATATTAATTAACGTCCGTTAACAGATTCTATGCAATAAAAATTTACACTCATTTAAATCATTTCTATCTACCTAATTTCTAATCTGATTTAGATCAATGGCTTTTTTATGCAATTGAAGCTGATGGCGTTTTATCCAATAAGATTGCTATGAGTAAGATTTTGCCCAAGATTTTAACTGTGTGTTTGACAATTATTGTCATGATGAGCGGCTGCAGAAAAAAGGAATTCGATGAGTTTTATGGTCGGCCAGAGAATCTGGGTGATCCCATTTATCAGCAGCTTCAGACTAAAGGGAATTTCACTAAGTTTTTGGAATGTGTTGATAAAGCAGGTTACAAAGAAACTTTAAGTACTGCAGGTTCATGGACTGTTTTTGCGCCTACAGATGATGCCTTTGCGGCCTACATGAAGGAGAATGCTTTAACCGAAATCAAGGCAGATTTAGCTTCCAAAATTGTACGCTATTCGATGGTTTATGACGGTGAAAAAGTAGAAAGGCTGAGTGACTTTTTCTCAAGCAAAGGATTTATTAAAAATACTGCTTTTAGGAGACGCACTGTTTATTATGATTTTGTTTACGATGGTAAAGACAATAATGGCAATGCCATTAAAGTTATTGACGCCAACAGGCATGGATCTTACTTAAGTACTGATTTTAACAATAAGAACATTACTTATTTCTTAGCGCCATTTATGGCTTTTTCGAGTCTTTCGGCCGCTGATTACAATTTCTTTTATCCCAATAATACTTATAGTGGCAGCAATATTGGTGAAGCCAGGTTAATAGACGGACAAACCAACATTATTGCCGAAAATGGCATTATCCATATAATCGACAAGGTTTTAGTTCCTCCTTTGAGTATTGATCAGTATGTGAATCAAAAGAGTGATTACAGCGTTTTCAAAAGCTTGCTGGATAAGTTTGTAAATTATTCACTAAATACAGATGTATCACATCGGTATGAGGTTTTAACGGGCAAAGCAAGTAATGTTTACGCCAAAGTATACAGTACCTCACTGGCTTTCTCGCCCAACAATGAAAATTATTTGAAACTTGATGCCAATGATGCCCAAACCGGGTCGTACAGCATTTTTGCTCCAAATAATGATGCCGTAAACACCTATGCCAAAAATGTACTTTTAAAATACTGGAAAAAAAGAGGGGTAAATAACCTCAATGAATTGTATGTGGTAGCCCCCGACCTGATTCGTGATTTTATTAATAGCCACCTCTTCACTACTACAGTATGGCCGAGCAAATTTACCAATAACTCAAATGCATTGGGTGATGTTACCAAGCTTACTACCGCTAACATTACCGAGAAACAAGTGCTGAGTAATGGTTTCTTATATGGCGTAAATAAAGCACAGGATGCCAGTGTATTTTCTACTGTTTATGGAAATGTTAATCTGGATCCTGATTACAACATCATGAAACAAGCTTTAAATTACTTCGGGCTAGCCACACAGTTAAAAACACAATCTATTAAGTATATCGTTGTAATGGTACCTGATGTAACGCTAAGAAAGATGGGCTTTAATTATGATCCGTTTTTCGCATCAGCTCCAATACGTGGCGACAATACAGCGCTAAAACGCATTTTGCAAACACATATCATTCCGTTGGGAGACAGGGCAGTTCCAAACTTTGCTACAGGATCAGGTATTTTGGAGGCCTCTAACGGAGAATACATCAAATATGATAAGGGTAAGATTTTTTCTGCTGGTACACAAGATAGTACATTGGTAGCCAAGCAAACCATTCCGATAGATTCTACGAGCACTGCTCCGGTAAATGGTGCAGCAATTTATGGCAAGGAAGCCTTAACCTACACCAGTTTAAATATTGGTAAGCACATTGAAAAATATGGAACACTTGCAACAGACCCGTACTATAATTTCTTTCAATATCTTAAAAGTAACTTAATATATAACCAAACAACCGGTGCCATTACCGGAGTAACCGATGGGGTAAACTATACCATATTGGTACCCACCAATGCAGCTATTGTAAACGCAGTTAAGGCTGGTTTGCTTCCAGGCAACATTACTACAGGTGCACCAACATTTGCGCCTTCGGATGGGATAGGAATTACTCAGGTGAGTAAGTTTATCCAATACCACATCATTAACAAGAGTACGGTAGTAAGCGACGGCCAAAAAACAGGTCAGTTTGAAACCTTATTAAAAAATGATGGGGGAGATGCAGCCAAAATTAATGTTGTACTGAACTCAACAACAGCATTGACTTTGAGAGATGTAACAGGAGCAACAGTAAATGTTTTGCTTGGCACAAACGACCGAAGCAATGTATTATCCAACAGGGCTGTAATCCATCAAATTAACGGTTACTTAAAATATCAATTCTAACCAATCTAAACAAAATGTTCAAAAAATATACTTTTCATATTGGTATGTTAATGTGCTGCCTGTTGATTTCTGCAATCGCTAGTGCACAGCAAATTAATTACGTTCGCGGGAAGATCATCGACAAAAAAGATAAGCAACCCATTATCGGTGCTTCCGTAGTATTGGTAGATAAAGATCGCAGGGTGGTAAAAGGAGTATCATCAGATATTGACGGTAACTATGCTTTACCAGTAGCAGATAAAACCCTTAGAATTGCAGTTTCTTACATTGGTTATAAATCCACATCCCCTCTTGCAATTGATAAAGCTGTGATTAATTTTCAATTGGAACCAGCTGATAACCAGATGGATGAGGTGCAGATTGTTTCGAGGGCAAAATCTGATAACGGAAGCGGAATGCGCATCGATAAAAGAGACCAGACATCAGCTGTTGGTACCATTAATACCAAAGAATTAGAAGATATGCAAGCTGCATCTATTGACCAGGCTTTGCAGGGGAGGTTAGCAGGCCTTGACATTGCCGCAAGCAGTGGCGATCCCGGTGCACCTATGCAAATCAGGATTAGGGGTACATCTTCAATTAATGGCGCCGTAGATCCACTTATCGTGGTAGACGGTATGCCTTATGACATCACCATTCCTTCTGATTTTAACTTCGCCACATCCGATGAAAATAATTATGGGCAGCTATTAAATATTGCACCATCTGATATTGCTGAAATTAGTGTGCTAAAGGATGCTGCAGCTACTGCCGTTTGGGGTTCGAGAGCAGCGAATGGGGTATTGGTAATTAAAACCAAACGGGGATCCCTGGGGCCGCCAAGCATTTCTTACAATTTTAAGGGCTCTTACTCTAAGCAACCAAGCGCTATTCCAATGCTAAACGGAAACCAGTATTCATCATTAATATTGGAAGAGTTTTATAATGCAGGAAGACAGTTTTCTACATCAGACTTTGCCAAGCAATTTCAGTATGATAAAAACGACCCATACAACTATTATAATTTTAGCAACAATACCGATTGGCTGGATGCAATTACCAGAATCGGGTATTTACAAGATCATAATTTATCTATTTCTGGTGGGGGAGAAAAAGCAAGATATAGGGCTTCACTTAACTATTTTAACCAGCAGGGTACTACCCGGGGAACCAGTTTAGGGCGTTTAAGTGCAAGGGTAAATCTTGATTATCAGGTATCCAATAAGATACAGTTCAGTGCCGATATTGTTTATACACACATCAATAATGAAAACTTGTATTCCTCTCGTGTTAGGGATGTAGCTTACAACAAAATGCCTAACCAGGCGGTGTATGAATACGATGAATATGGAAATTTAACATCCAACTATTTTAGTCCGGCAGCAACAGCTCAGGGAACTTATAGCGGTACATACAATCCCCTGGCTATGGTAATGGCGGCTAGCAACAATCAGCTTGGAGAACGTGTAATCCCAAAGTTTGGCTTACAATATCAAATTGTTCCAGACAGGTTGCGTTTAAATGCAAACTTTCAGGCAGATATCAATAATACAAAAGTAAATACCTTTTTGCCGCAAATTGCTACCGGAAGGCCATTTACTGAAACCGTGGTAAACGCCGCGGGAGATTCTGACGGAGATGCTTTTACAATGGCTACCAATGTGTCTTTATCCTACACCCCAGAGCTGGGCAAGAAACATGATCTAATCGCCTTTGCCAGATTTGATAGCTACGATAGCCGCAGAACAGGTCAGGGGATGTTCTCTTCTAATACTGCTTCTTCGTATCTGGCAGACCCATCCATTGATGGCCGCACCAACGCCACGGGTTCTGCATATTCTTCTTACGCACAAACCAGATCAGTAGGCTTATTACTGAATGCACAATATAAATTTTTAGACCGCTATATTTTTAATGCAGGCATCAGGGGCGATGGAAACTCCAAATTTGGTCCGAATAACCGTTACGGAATCTTTCCTTCTGCATCTGTAAGGTGGAGGGTATCTGGTGAACCTTTCATGAAAAGCACTGAAAAATTCATTGACGATTTGAGTTTCAGAGCCAGTTACGGTATTGTAGGGAATGCACCACGTAATGATTACTCTTATTTTAATACTTACCAAAATTATGGCTTCAGTTACCTGGGTACTTCAGGTGTTTATCCAACAAACATCGAATTATCTGATTTAAGATGGGAAAAAGTCGGCCAGTCTAACGTGGGTTTAAGTGTTCAGTTATTCAAGCAAAAATTGAATGTAGACATCGATGTTTACCGCAAACGTACCACCGATATGTTTTATCCAGGTATTCAGATTCCAAGTTACAACGGATACAATGGTGTCGATATGAACGTAGGAACAATGGACAACCAGGGTTGGGAATTCAACGTAAACTATACCCCGGTTAAAAGTAAAAAATTGCGTGTTGATGTTAATTTCAACATTTCTCACAACGAAAATATCATCAGGGAGATAGACCCGCTCTATCCCAGGGAGAATAATGGTAAGATAACCAATAACAACACTTTCAAGGTTTACATCCAGGAAGGAAATCCTTTTGGTTCATTTTACGGATTTAAATACAAAGGCGTTTACAAAGACCTTGGCTCCACCATCGCATTAGACGAAAATGGAAATCAAATTGTTGGGCCAAATGGCGAAAAGGTGTATATGCGATTTGCTTATCCATCTATTGATTACGTGTTTCAGCCCGGTGATGCCATGTACGAGGATATTAACCATGATGGTAACATCGACTATAAAGATGTGGTATACCTGGGCAATGGTAACCCTAACTTAACAGGTGGTTTTGGTACAAATATTACCATTAATGGCAATATCCGTTTCGGCGCCAATTTTACTTTCCGTACCGGATATCAGATTATTAATGGTACAAAGATTACCACCACCAACATGTATGGTTTTAACAATCAAAGTACAGCAGTATTGCGCAGGTGGAAAACCGAAGGTGATATCACGGATATGCCAAGAGCCACATATGGAACGGGTTACAACTTTCTGGGTTCTGATCGGTATGTGGAAGACGGTTCTTATTTACGTTTGAGAAGCTTGACTATGAAATATGATTTCGGTAAAAACTTTGTAAAACGTATTGGAATGAAAGGCATTAGTGCCAATATAATGGTGGAAAATATTTTAACTTTTACGAAATACACCGGTCAGGATCCTGAAGTTCCGGTAAGATTATCGGCATTCTCAACCGTAATTGATAACTCTACCACTCCGCCAATTAAAACGGTAACATTAGGTTTAACGGCCAACTTTTAATCAGCAATAAGATGAAAAAAATTATATATAGTACAGGTATAATCATGATGCTGATCATGTCGACATCATGTAAAAAGTGGTTGGATTTACAACCCCGTGATGGCATTACACGCCAGGGTTACTGGAAAACCAAAGAAGATATTCAGGCAGCAGTGGCGGGATGCTATGCTTCTTTATTGTCTTCGCCGCCAAATGCTTCGGATAGGGCACTTACCGAAAATATTTTCATGTTCGGAGAGATGAGGGCCGATCTGGTTGATGCCGGACCAGGAGCAACAAACGAGGAAAAAGATATCCTTGATGTAAATATAGTATCGAGTAACAGCATAACGCGATGGTCTGCTTTTTATAAAACCATAAATTTCTGTAACACTGTATTAGATTATGCACCATCCGTTAAAGAGAGTGATCCCACTTTGAGCGATACCGAATTGAATGCATACTTGTCAGAAGCATTAGCACTTAGAAGCATGATGTATTTTTACCTGGTAAGATCATTTAGAGATGTGCCTTTAAAACTTACTTCAACGGCAAAGGATACTGATTTACAGGACTTACCTAAAACCCCTGCCGCAGACATTTTAACGCGCATTGTAGCCGATTTAAAAAAGGCCGAATCTACTGCAGTAACCACTTATGGTAATGTAGCTTCTGATAAGGGAAGGGTAACTAAATTCACCATAAATGCCATGCTGGCCGATATTTATTTATGGATGGATAAATATGAAGACTGTTTAGCCGAATGCAATAAAATTATCTCCTCTCAAAGGTATGCACTGCTTTCGGGAAATTCGAGCTGGTATACCAATGTATTTTATAATGGAAGTTCAACAGAAACGATTTTTGAGTTTAACAATAAAACATCCCTGAACCCGGCTTTCTATAATTTACTAATCCAATCCAGAAAGCGTTATTTAGCTTCTAGCTATGTTTCCACTGATGTTTTTATTCCAGATGATGTGGATCCGGATCGTATTTATGATATCCGCGCAGATAATTTTTATCGCAATACTGATTTCACTATTGTGAAATGGGGTACTGAAAACCCTACAAATGTAAACTGGCAGGCTTACCGGATATCAGATATATTATTAATTAAAGCAGAAGCCTTGGCGCAAACCAATGCGGGAGCCGAAGCGCTGCAGATAATTAATGACATCAGGTTGAGAAGAGGGGCAGTTGCTGCTACCGCCCAAACGCCAGATCCTACAGATAAGGATGCCATCTGTGATTACATTTTGGCAGAACGTGCCCGCGAATTTGCCTTTGAAGGCAAAAGGTGGTTTGACATACTGCGCATGGCGAAACGCGATAATTATAAACGCATAGACTTGCTGCTGAACATGGTGGCGCAAACGGTATCGCCAGCTTTGCAACAATCGGCCATCACCAAATACAGAGATATCAACAGTCATTATTTGCCAATAAATGAATCAGAGCTATTTGCTGATCCTCAGTTGGTTCAAAATCCATTTTACACTAAATAATAAGAGCATGACAAAACTTAATTTAAATGTTCGCCAAATTATCATCATGGTGGTAATTGCAGCTTTTGCACTGGTGTTTATAAATGCTTGTAAAAGAGAAAACTACAGGGAATCGACAACCGATGATGTGAATATCACAGGTTATCTGGATCGCTTCCCTGAAAAATATTCAATGATGCGTGAAATCATAAACCGCTCTGGTACATCAGGATACTTAGGCGCTTATGGAAAGTATACCCTGTTTACGCCAACCAATACCGCAATAACCGATTGGTTAAAAGCCAAAGGCAAAGCAACGGTAGCAGATATGTCTGTAGAGGAATTAAAAGATGTGGTGAGGTTTCACTTACTTCCCGATACAGTTGCAACCAACAAATTTACCGATGGTAAATTACCCCAGCTTACTTTGTATGGGCAATACCTGCAAACCGGGATTGTCAATCAGAATGGAATAAGCAGTTACATCATTAATCGTTTGGCCGTAATAACCAAGTCAAATATCCGGGTTGGGAATGGAATTATCCATGAATTAGATCATGTCTTACTACCTGCTACGGTTACTTTAGCAAAAAGTGTAGAGGCCAATTCAAGGTATACTTATTTTGCCCAGGCATTAAAAGAAACTGGTTTTTACGATTCATTAAACGTTGCACAAGCAGCTGTTAAAGATACTACCCGTCGTTTTCAGACCTTAATTTTAGAATCAGATTCTGCACTAAAAGCTGCAGGATATGCCACATATTCAGCATTTAAGAGCAGGTATTCTAAAACCGGTGATCCAAAAAATCATGCAGATAGTTTATGGTTGTATATGGCCTATCACATTTCGACAGGGCCAAGCTATACGCCGGATATTATTACCTCACCAGCCATTTATACTTTGGCACCAAAAGAAATTATTACAACCAAGTTCTCCAGTCAGAAAATACTATTAAACGAAGATGAATTTAATGGTGTTGTAGAGCCAGGCGTTGAAATTAACAGAACTTTTAGTGATGTTACAGCTGCGAACGGTGTAATGCACGAGGTTAAAAAACCTTTTGCAATCAAAGTGAGGGTGCAATCTGCTGTTTTCTTTGATGTTGGAGACCAGCCAGAATTGAGGTCCAATCCAAAATGGAGGGGCGCTGCAGCAGCTACTATTCCTTTATATGCCAATGGTTTAAGTAATTTAAACGGATTGATCTTTAATGATCCATCCAAATTAACGCAGGCGCAAAACTATGAATGTGTAGTGGTGCCCAATGCCACGCGTAAATATAATTCTAATGATTTTCTGAACCTTTCAATGGGGGCAAATACCCAAAGGGCACAATGGATTGAGTTAAGAACACCAATGTTGGTTAAAGGAAAATATAAAGTGTGGATCTGCCACGCTCAAAATGGTAGTGCTCCGGTATTTCAAATAGGGGTTGATATTGGTAGGCCCGGTGAACAAACTTTGCCCAATCTGGTTGATTTCAGGCAATATCTAAGCTCTTCTGGTGTGGGGTCGAGCACAGCCGGTTTGGCTTCCGCCGATCCGCTGATGCTTACCAATGGTTTTAAACGCTACATGGCTACTACAAATGATTACGAAGGCACTTTACGCGGACAACAGCAGGTAAATACCTCTGGTTGGGATCAAATGGTAGGCAGGTTAGCCGGAACAGCTGATATCCAGACTACAGACAGACACTGGATTAGATTTACCATTGTTGGTGGTGGTAACTCCTCCAGCGTAACATGGTTAGACATGATCCATTTTATCCCTGTAGATGATGATCAGAATTACCCACGCTTTTCGGTTACTGGCGATAAATTTTTCAGACACTAACCCCATTTCCCGGGGGCAACTCCCGGGATGCTTTGTTTTAACCATTTAAGAATCGTTTAGATGAAAAAAAATATAATGAATGTCCTTGTAGCATTGGCGGCAATATTTGCCCTGAGTGCCTGTAAAAAAGCAATGGACGAACATGTAGCGCTTACCAATGTAGACAATACGGTAAACCTATACGAACAATTAAGTGCCCAGGCTAACCTGAGTAAATTTACTGCTTATGTAAAAAGTACCGGATACGATCAGCTTTTAAGCTCATCGCAAAATTATACGGTATGGGCTCCAACTAACGATGCGCTTGCAGGTTTAGATGCAGGCATTACCGGAGATGCAGCGAAACTTAAAGACTATGTGGCTAACCACATAGCTTTAACTACGTTTGTGGCATCTAAAGGTACCACCGATACCATTAAAGTTAATTTAATTAATAAAAAATATGCAATGGTTATCGGTGCCAAATTTGAAGAGGCCAATATTGTTGGTGCAGGTAAATTTGTTAAAAACGGTGCGCTATATACAATAGATCAGGCCGTGCCCACAAAATTAAACGTTTGGGAATATATGCTGGGTAGTACTGATGCAACACTCCAGACCAATTTCATTAGCAATATTTCTACGATGGTTATTGATTCGGCTAATGCTACAATTATTGGTTATAACAACAGTGGATCACCGATTTTTGCACCAAACCCACCAATGGTACTGCGAAATGCCTACTGGTCGTCGGTTGCTGATCTGAGAACTGAAAGTAAACAATATACTTTCTTTATGCTGCAGAATACAGCTTTTACAAGTGAAACCAATAAATTAACACCCTATTTTGCCGCGGCAGATAGATTTGCCCTGGTTAAAGATTTCACTGTTGCCGGAGCTTATGCATTAGATAAACTCCCAGATACTTTGGTTTCGGTTAGAGGAACTAAAATCCCGATAAGTAAATCGGCCATTGTAAAATCATATAAGGCCAGTAATGGAATTGTTTACGTTATGAGCGCTATTCCTTTCCGTTTGAAAGATAAAGTTCCCACTTTTAAAATAGAAGGTGAGCTTCCGTTCGGCTTCCGTTCGGATAAGAGTGGTAATACTTTTTATCGCTTAAAATTAGATGACAAAGGCATTCCATATCGCGATATAGAGGTTTATAATCATGCCGTTTCTGAATACTATATTGACTACATCAGGTCTGGCGTTCCTTTGGTAAAATATAAAGTATATGCCAGGGCCATTGCAGGGGCGCAAGGCGATTCGCAAACCGCTAGTTTTACCCAGCGATACTTTATCTATAACACAACTTCTTTGGCCTATACCTTGTTTGCTACGCAAACTGTGGCACCCTTAACTTATAGTGAAGTTTACCTGGGAGATTACACCCCTCAGCAATACGGTTTGTTGAATTTGCGACTTACATCAGCAGCCAGTACCGCTCAAAATGTTAATACGCTCATTTTAGATTATTTGAGATTTGAACCTATTCTTCCTTAATCGCATTAATCCAGCTAAAAAATAACTATGCATAATTTTACCCATATAAAAAGAATCCTTTCTCTGGTATTACTCGGGACTTTATTTTCTACTGCAGCATTAGCACAGCAAACAGATACAGCCGAGTATAGCACAGATACCACAACGGTAAAGGTTAAACAGAAGAAATTAGTTGGCCAACGCATTACCGGAGTAGTAATAGATGGTGCAAGCAATAAACCCCTTGTTGGTGTTAAGTTAACTGTTACCGATTTTTCGGGTACATTAACTGACGATAAAGGAAGGTTTGCTATCGTTGTTCCCGATTTTAATGCTACCCTTGTGGTTAGTTTTACCGGATACCATACCAAATTGCTGCCTGTTGTTCACAAAGGGAAAATGGCAACCATTAAAATTTATCCTGTAAGTTATATTTCACAATTTAATGAGGTCTTATTACCTAATGGTATACAAAATCAGGCCCGTTCTACTGCTGCAATCAGTTCAGTAAATCCGCTTGGGGGCTGGAACGTCAATTCTGAAACACCTGATGCCTTTTTACAAGGTAAAATGTCTGGTGTGAATGTAATCCGCCGTTCAGGGACACCAGGTGTTGGCGCTGATTTATTTGTTCGGGGCTTTACTTCTTTGTATGCCACCAACCAACCACTATATGTGGTTGATGGAATGATATTCGATGCCAATGCCTTCGGAACCTCATTAACATCAGGACACAGACGCAATCCACTCCAGTTTATTGATGTTAGGGATATTGAAAGCATTAACCTGATAAAAGATGCAGCTGCTGCGGCAGTATATGGTACCAAAGCTGCCAACGGGGTCATGATCATTACCACTAACCATGCACACGATTTAGCCACTCAAATAGATTTCTCTGCTTATGGAGGTTTCAATTTTGTTCCGCGCCAGATTCCGGTTATGAATGCTGCTGATTATAGAACTTATCTTTCTGATATTTTAAAAAGTCAGGGTTTAAGTAACAGTGCGATTGCAGATTTACCTTATATGAAAGATGATACGAATCCGGCTACTAACCCAACCTATTATCTATATCATCAAAATACCGATTGGCAGAAAGAGGTTTTTAAGAGAAGTTTTGACCAAAATTACTTTTTGAAAGTAACAGGTGGAGATAATATTGCCAAGTATGCCTTATCAGCAGGGTATTCCAGCGATAAGGGAATAACAGACTCTACGAACAACATTAAATATAACATGCGCTTTAACAGTGATTTAAACCTCACAAAGCGATTAACAGCCAATACCAATTTATCTTTCAGTTACAGTGAACAGCGGTTAAAAGATCAGGGCATTTCAAATAGTACCAACCCCTTATTCCTGGCTTTGGTTAAATCACCCTTCGTATCAAGGAATGAAATTAGCGCGAATGGAGCGGTTTCACCAAACTTATCTGATGCAGATACTTTGGGTGTAAGTAATCCGCGCGCTTTAATCGAAAAGGGCTTGAACCAACAAAAGGCTTATCGCTTTTTTGGTAACATTAATTTTGATTATGTTTTTAGTAAGAGCTTTAAGCTTTCTAATCTTACAGGAATAACCTACGATAAAACACAGGAAACCTTGTTTATCCCAAGGAAAGGTGTTACCAATATCCCTTTGCAAAATGCAATTGGCGATAGTAAATTGGGCTCACAGGTAATGCGTTATTTTAATATTTTTGATGATTTGCGTCTGAATTTCAATAAAACATTTTCCAAATATCACCAGCTGAATATGGCTTTAGGGGCACGATATAGCCAAAGTCAGGCCGAGCAGGATTATGCCATTGGATACAATTCTGCTACAGACGTATTAATCAGCATCGGCAACAGTTCTGCAGGATTAAGGTATTTTGGCGGCGATATTGGCAAATGGGCCTCTTTAAATACGTATTTAACTGCTGATTATAGTTTTAAAGATAAATACTACTTGAGTTTTGCCCTTGCTGCCGATGCCTCATCCCGTTTTGGCAAAAGAGACATTTCTTCTGCAATAAGATACGTAGGCGGTTATGGACTTAACTTAGCTGATGGTAAAACAGCTTTATTACCTGCCTTAAGTGCTGCCTGGATTCTTTCATCGGAAGATTTTATGAAGGATTTGAGCAGTGTTAGCTTATTGAAAATGCGCGCAAGCTATGGTTTGGTTGGTAATGATGATATCGGTAACTACAACAACAGGCAATATTATGTATCGCAAAATTTATTGGGACTTCAGGGACTGGTAAGAGGTAATATCGCTAATCCTAACATCCAATGGGAAAGTATTGCAAAGTTTAATTTTGGTGTAGATGCTTCCTTTTTTAATGAGCGTTTAAGCATCAGTGCCGATTATTTTAACCATACCACAAGCAAAATGCTGGCTTACATGGCAGTATCTTCAATAGGAGGGATCGATTCATATATCGATAATCAGGCCGGAATGCATACTTCCGGCGTAGATTTCAATCTGAATGCACGCTTATTGAACCAAAAATTTAAATGGGATTTAGGTGTAAACATTGGTACTTACAAGAATAAGGTAGATAAATTGCCAAATGGAAACGATATCTTAACCAATTTCGCCAACGGTACTTACCTCACCAGAATAGGCCAGACAGCAAATTTATTTTACGGACAACGTACTAATGGTGTTTACGCTACTGATGCTGAAGCTGCAGCTTCGGGTTTAACCATAGTAAATACAGCAGGACTTACTGTACCATTTAAAGGAGGTGATGTAAGGTTTGTTGATACCAATGGAGATAAAGTGATTAACGCTGCAGATCGTGTCGTTATTGGTGATCCTAATCCAGATTTATTTGGTAGCATTAGAAATAGTTTTGGTTACAAGAACTGGTCGCTCGATGTTTTAGTATCGTTTGTTGCCGGTAACGATCTGTATAACTATACCCGCTCAGTTTTAGAATCAGGGAATAGCTATTATAATCAAACCGATATTATGCGAAACAGATGGAAGGGAGAAGGCCAGATTACCAACGTTCCAAGGGCAAGCTATGGCGATCCGATGGGCAATGCCCAGTTCTCTGATCGTTGGATTGAAGATGGCTCATACCTGCGTTTGCGTACAGTGAACTTAACTTATAATATTCCTTTAAAGCTTAAATCTATAAAATATGCAAGGGTTTATGCTACAGCTAATAACCTGTTTACCTTAACCAATTATTTAGGGTATGACCCTGAGTTTAGTGCATCAGGAAGCATTTTTATGCAAGGTGCAGATACCACACTCGAACCACAGTTCAGATCTGTTCAGTTAGGGGTTAGAATTGGATTATAATTAATTATGAAGAAGATGAAGATTGATTTTAATAAAAAAATAACGGCCGTTTTATTGGTTGCAATTTTAGCAACAGGGTCATGGTCTTGCAAAAAAATTACCGATGAGGCACCTGAAGATAAGCTGGATATCAGCAATGCTTATCGTAACGCAGCAGATGCCGATGCTGCAGTAATTGGTATTTATGGCCAGTTTTTGGCCTTGCATAAAACCATTATTATTCAAAATGAGCTGCGGGCAGATTTGGTTGAGGTAACAGCCAATGCAGATCCGTATTTGAAGCAAATGGCTAATCATTCGGCAACAAAAGATAACCCATATGTTGATCCGAGGGCCTACTATAAGGTAATATTGAACTGTAATGATGCCCTTAAAAATTTTAAATTAATGGTTAATGATTTCAGAATGAGTGTTGACGATTATAACAAACACTATTCTGATATTGGTGCACTCCGAAGTTGGATTTACCTTCAGGTAGGGATCCAATACGGAAACATACCCTACATTACTGAGCCTGTAGAAAATGTAGAGGATGTTAAAAATTTAAGCCTCTATCCACGAATTTCCTTTGAAGAGTTGCTAAAAAACCTGATCGACTTTACAGAGAAACTCCCTTACAAAGAAGTTTACGCCTATCCCTCGGGTAATCCACTGGTAATTAATATTGATGGAAATAACACCCAAAAACTATTCATATGCAAGCCTTTTGTGCTTGGTGATTTGTATCTGTGGAATAACAACTATACCAAAGCAGCCGAGAACTATCAAAAGATTATGAATGTTGAAAATAACAATACCAATATTAACTATGCCTTTGATGCTTATAAAGTGGGTTATTATTTAAGTCCTTCTACTTATAATGATTTAGGAGTGCGTTACGGCCGTTCACAAGACGAGAATAGTTTATTAACTGAAACAGGTTGGAAGAGTATATTTTCGGCGCCTAATACAGCAAATGGCTGGAATATGGAATTTTTATGGGCCATCCCTTATCATGCCAACTATAAACCAGGAAATCCAATGATTGAATTGTGTTCCCAGTTATATGGAAAATATTTAATCAAACCCTCTCAACAAGCAATTGATAACTGGAATGCGCAAAGACAAAACAATGGTATCCCTTATGATGCCAGAGGTATATTGTCTTACGCCAAATCTGCAGCCGGACCTGTAATTACAAAATTAACCGATAACCTGGTACCAGCCACTAATTTTAACCAGGCTGGTAAATGGGGATTGTATCGTGCTGCTATGCTTCACCTTCGCTTTTCTGAAGCCGCTAATCGCGATGGTAGGGGTAAATTGGGATGGGCGCTGTTAAATATCGGTATTTTGAATACTTTTTATACCGGAACGAGATCGGGCGGTACTGCAGCTCCGGTATCATTCGCAGAGATCAATACCATGATGACCAATTATCCACCTCCGTATGATTTTGATGCGAGGTACAGCAGTGCAGATTACAGAAGTCCCTGGTATCGGAATACAGGAATCAGGAATAGGGCGAATGTTGCTGCCCTGGATGTGAACCTGCAAACAGATATGTTGGGTTTGGAAGGTAAACTCATCGATGAGGGAGCATTAGAACTGGCTTTTGAAGGAAGTCGCTGGCCTGATTTAGTACGGGTGGCCAGGAGACAGAATAATCCGGCATTTCTCGCAGAGAAAATTTACCAAAAACTTTTAAAAGATGGCGACCCTAATGCGGCAACCGCAAGGGCTAAACTCATGAATCCGGCAAACTGGTACCTGCCATTTGAGTGGAAGTAACAACATCAATAAAAAAAGGGACCATGGTCCCTTTTTTTATTGATTGATTTTTTCGTGCCATGCTAAAATGTAATCTGCAACTAATTCCCAACCCTTTTCACCACAAATGAAATGGCTTTTCCCTTCAAATATTTTTAAATCCACCTTACTGCCGCTATCGGTATATTTCCCTGCAATGGTTTGTGTAAGCTGAGGAGGGAAAATGTTGTCGCTACCACCCCCAATAAACAGAAGAGGTGCATGAGGCTTCTTAAAGTCGATATTAGAAAAACTATTTAACACAAGTTGACGACTAACCTTATAGCTTTCCGGAACAGCAAATTCGTTATAAAGTTTATTTCGTTCTCCTTCAGGAGTAGTATTGAAAAATGCATAATCATACCATTTATGGCTACCCATAAAGTACTTGCTAAAAGAAAAGAAACCAAAAGCGGGGATAACCGTTTTAAGAGTCTGAAAGGGTGGGAAAACATTTTTTGGAGGTGCACCGTCAATGCTTACTCCGGCAACTGCCTTTCCCATTTCTACTAATTTCATTACGGCCATACCAGCCATGGAATGCCCAATAATGAGCGGTTTTTCGGGTAGGGTATCAATCAATTTACTAATGTTATCCACTACATCAATAAATCCGGTTTGGATAAGATCGGGATGTGGACTAGTTCTGAGTTGGGTTGGATCGCCATCATGTCCGGGATTTGCGGGCGTGTAAACCTGATAACCTTTTTGTTCATAGTAGCGTTTCCATGCTGTCCAGGTTAAATTGTTTACAAAATTGCCATGAATGAGGATGATAGTTTTTGACTTTTCCATTCTTTTTAGGGGTTAAATGTATGGTTTTAGGGTAGTCCAGATCATCAGGTGTTTCTGATGCGCTTACCGGTAAGTCAGCGTGCTTAAATATAATAAAAAAAAGATTTATTATTTTGTAACTATCATGAATACAGTATTTTGTGATTAATGGTCCGTGGCTCAGGGACCATAAAAAAGCTTAATAAACATTGTTGAGTTTGATATGTATTGTTTGTGTTTCGTGCGCCACGAACCACGGATCGGTAGATTTATTTCCTTACCATTAACTTATCTACACCATGGTCCGTGGCTCAGGGACCATAAAAAGCTTAATGACAGCATTGAATTTGATATGTATTGTTTGTGTTTCGTGCGTCACGAATCACGGATTGTTGAGTTTGATATGTATTGTTTGTGTTTCGTGCGCCATGAACCATGGATTGGTATATTTATTTCCTTACTATTAGCTTATCTATTGTAATCGTATTCGCAGTACTACCATAATTTGATTTTCTTTTATCAGACCAGTTTGGTCGTTCACCGGCAACAAATACCCTTAAAGTGTAATCATTGTGTGGTAAAATAGGACTGAGGTATACCAAACCAATTTTGGGCGTTTTGCTGTAGAGGTCTACTAAGTTCTGGTTGATGAGTTTCCCTTTTTTATTTTGAAGGACGATCTTCGCATACCCATTATCTGGCAATGCCAAAGTGTATAAACCAATCTGTTTTCCACGAAAAGTATAACTGAATGAATCGTTTTTGTCAGTAGCCCTGCTTATGGAGGTCGTATCAGAAACATGCAACCATTTACCTTTGTAATGAATACTTTTATTTGAATTTTCAATCACTTTGAAGTTGCCTTTAAATTGTGTCTTTTCTCCCGTGCTGGTATTCACTTGCCAGGCTTGCATGTACTCAGGAATAGATATGGCTGTGCCCAATATGTTTAAAGGCTGCCAAACATAGGTTGCAGCAGATAATTGCCTTGGGTATGACCATCTATCGCCCATAAATATAAAAGTAGTGTCTTTAGTACCCTCAACAGGCAATACAAAAGTTGTTTGCGAGTTCCAGGTTAAGCTGCCTTTAGGCGCAAATAAACCCTGAGCAGTCCATGGGCCACTTAAGGAACTGGCGGTATAATAATAATTATCATTCTTTTCCCAACTGGTGAGGTTAGAACCAATGAAATAATATATATTTCCTTTCCTGAACAAGGTTGGTGATTCGAAGCCAGAAGTGAGTTGCTTATTGGTTTCGGCTACGATAGATTGATAATCATCAGCCAATTGGTGAATTACACCTCCATGAGTGAGGATATAACCCTTACCATCCTGATCCTGAAAAGTGCCCATGTCCCATTTTTTGATAGGCTTACCGTTAAACAAAATCGGGCCTTTAAATTGATAGGGGCCGGTAATGTTTTTCGAAATAGCGTATCCCACAAACTGATCCTTATAGCCCAAAGTATCTGCGTGCATATACATAAAGTATTCACCAGATGTTGGATTTTTCATCACCTTAACCCTTTCGCCAACCCGATTCGGGCCTAACTTTCCAGCCGGTTGGAGTGGTAAAGCAATACTTTCAAACTTCCAGTTGTACAAGTCGGTCGAGGAGTAACAGTTAAACCCCGCAAAAGCATTGCTCGTATCGCTGTGCGCTTCTCCGAAAAGATAATATTTACCATTATCTCTGATGATATTTGCACCATGAGCACTCACTACATTTCCATTTTGATCGTACCAGGGAACACCAGAATAAATAGCATCTGTTTTGCCAGCTTGTTGAGCTACGCAAACAGCAGAGTTAAGAATAAAGAAATATATAAAGCCTGTAAAAAGTTTGGTGCAAAACTGGTTAAGCATGATCGGATACTTGGTTATCTCAAATATAAGCCATTGCAATTTTAGGTGCATCCTGTACTCACATGTCCCATGGTTCATAACCTGCTTACCATTAAATAAAGTTCGGTCAGCGCTACTAACAATTTAACTTATCTACTCATTATTGTTTTTTTCCGTGCATAACTGAACACGGAATGAAATCATTGTAATTTAAGTGCATCCTGTACTCCGATGGACAGTCTTAAAAAAGACTTTTAAATAATCGTTGTTTTAACGTTTATTTTTTTATTTTTGATTTAACCAAATATGATCCCTGCAATGAAATTGAGCAGCATACCTTTGTTTTGTTTATTCCTTTTTGCTTTAATGCTGCAGATTTCTGGTAGCGCAAAAGCTCAAAAAAGGATTAAAATCGATGCTGAAAGAGACATGTCGGCGTATCTGATGGTTTATTTTAAAGACGATACACATGGGTTGTATATGGCCTTAAGCCAGGATGGATATAGCTTTACCGATGTAAACAATGCTAAACCTATTATAGCCGGAGACACCATTGCTGAGCAAAAAGGTATTCGCGATCCATACATTTATCGTGCCCCGGACGGGATGTTTTACCTGGCTTTAACAGATCTTCATATTTATGCACAAAAGGCTGGCTATCGGAATACAGAATGGGAACGAGATGGTAAGCAGTTTGGTTGGGGAAATAACCGTGGTATTGTTTTAATGAAGTCGGCCGATTTGATTAACTGGTCTCACCAGGTGCTGAGAGTAGATAAGGCCTTTCCGGAGCTGGCTAATATTGGTTGTGCCTGGGCACCGGAAATGATATATGATGAGGCGAAGCAGAAAACCATGCTTTACTTTTCTATGCGATTCGGAGCGGGCAAAGAAAAAGTTTATTATACCTATCTGAGTGATGATTGTAGTAAAATGGAAACATTGCCCAAGCCGCTGTTCGAATACCCTAAAGATGTGGCATACATCGATGCAGATATCACCAGAGTAGGCCACAAATACCATATGTTTTATGCCTCACATGACGGCACATCAGGCATAAAACAAGCTGTTTCAGATTCGGTGAATGCCGGATATCAGTACGATCCGAAATGGTATGACCCCGAGCCTGCAGGCTGTGAAGCCCCAACCGTATACAAGCGTATCGGAGAGAACAAGTGGGTGCTCATTTATGATATTTACCGCATCAATCCACATAATTTTGGTTTCAGTGAAACCAGCGATTTTGTCAATTTCAAAAACTTAGGCCGCTTTAATGAGGGTATAATGAAATCCACAAATTTTACAGTGCCGAAACACCCTGCAGTAATCCAGATTACCCGTAAAGAGGCCCGAAGACTGGCCAAAAGATGGAAATTAAATATGAAATTTTAAATGCTTTATTGAGCTGATTAGATATGTTAAAAAAAACCTTAACCCTTTTATTTGTTTGTGGTTTAACTTCGTTTACCCAAGCACAAACCAATTCGTCCTTTAAAAATTGGGCGCAAACACCTCCCATGGGCTGGAACAGCTGGGATTGTTATGGCTCTACCGTAACAGAAGCTGAAGTCAAAACAAATGCAGATTACATGGCTGCCAAATTAAAAAAAGTAGGTTGGGAGTATGTGGTAGTTGATATTCGCTGGTTTGTTGAAAATGATAAGGCCGGCGGCTATAACCAAACAGATCCGCGTTATGTGATGGATGAGTATGGCAGATATCTACCTTACGATGGTCGTTTTCCATCAGCCGCAGGCGGTAAAGGTTTTAAGGCCTTAGCAGATTATGTTCATAGCAAAGGTCTGAAGTTTGGAATCCACATTATGCGTGGCATTCCGGTAGAAGCTGTAAAACGCAAATTGCCTGTTAAAGGAACTCAAGGCATTACTGCCGATCAGATTTATACTACGGATTTGCAATGCAAATGGTTGAGGGATAACTATACCATTCTGGCAGATAAACCTGGTGCACAGGAGTATTACAATTCAATTTTAGAATTATATGCTTCATGGGGTGTAGACTTTATTAAAGTAGATGATTTATCCAGGCCTTACCATAAAGGAGAAATAGAACTGATCCGGAAGGCTATTGATCGAACGGGCAGAAAAATTATTTTAAGTACCTCTCCCGGAGAAACCCCGGTACAAGAAGCGAATCATGTTAAAGAACATGCCAATATGTGGCGAATGGTAGATGATGTATGGGATGTTTGGAAGGATTTAGTTCATTTAATGGATGTGGCTCAGGGCTGGTATGCTTACACAGCCCCAGGAACCTGGCCAGATTGTGATATGATTCCCCTGGGCAGAATAGCCATCCGCGGAGAACGTGGAAAAGACCGCATGACACGTTTAACAAAAGACGAACAGGTGTCGCTGATGACATTCTTTACCATTTTCAGATCTCCATTAATGTTCGGAGGAGATCTTCCTTCTAATGATGCATTTACCTTATCACTGCTTAACAACAAAGACATTTTAAAAATGCACAGGGATGGGACAGAGGTACGTCAAATATTTAATGAAAACGGAAAAGTGGCAGTCACTTCGCGTAACAGCAAAACTGGCGAGCGTTACCTCGCTTTATTCAACATAGGTGATAAGGATGTAGCAACCGTATCGGTTAATTTGAAAGATTTGGGTATTGGCGATCAATACAAAATTAAAAACCTGTGGACAGGCGAAACCCTGAAAGGCAGCGGTGCTACTTTTTCTAAACAGCTTGCGCCACATGCTAGCTTGGTATTTAGCATTAAAGATTAATAAATTATGATTAAGCACCATTTATCCTGGCTTTTAGCAGTGCTGATGCTTTTTGGAGCGGCAAATTTACAAGCCCAGACCAAAAGTTTGGTGAATAACGATGAAGGGAAAATTGCAGTCGATGCAGAAGCACTGAAAATACCAGAGGCATTTGCTAAAAATCTGCATTGGAATTTAATTTTAGCAGCTAGGGGTAAAAATGGTTCAGTAATTAACTGGAAGTCAGGCAATCCTGAATATATTTCAAATGATGGGATATTGAAGAAAAGCTCACCACGGACAGGAAAAAAGGTTAAAGTAATGATGACTGCCCTGCTGTCATTAGGGAAAGCTAAGCTTAAAAAAACATTTAATGTTTTGGTCGCTTATCAGGAGCAGCCATTAGCTGGTTATTTGTTCACTTATTTTGAAGGCTCTGGGCCGAGAGAAATGGATGAGCAGTTGAGATTTGGTGTAAGTGCCGATGCCATCAATTGGTTTGCACTGAATAAAAATCAACCTATAATTGCTTCAGACAAAATATCAGGAACAGGGGGCATTAGAGATCCACATATTTTGCGGGGAGAGGATGAAAAAAGTTTTTATCTGGTTGCTACTGATATGAGTACAGCAAAAAATGGTTGGGGGCATAATCCAGGTATTGTGATGCTTAAATCTACAAATCTGACCGATTGGAAACATGCTTTTGTTGACCTTGAAAAAAGGTATCCTTCAAAATTTAAAAATGTGCAATGGGTATGGGCGCCGCAAACCATTTACGATCCGGCTGTAGGAAAATACCTGGTTTATTTTACAGTGAAATTTAAAGATGATGCTAAACTCGATTTCTACTCGGCATATTCAAATCCTGATTTTAGTGGTTTTGAAAATGAACCTACTTTAATGTTTAGTCCAAAATATGGTGCAATTGATGGAGATATTATCTATAAAGATGGTACTTACCACTTCTTTCTTAAGGGCAATACAAAGGATGAAAAAGGAAAAGAATTTGCAAATGGAATCAGGCAGGCAACCGCTAAAACCCTGGCCGGCCCCTGGGAAGAAGATTTTAATTACCTGGATGCTTACTCGGTAAAAAAAATAGTAGTGGAAGGATCGAGTGTTTTTAAACTCAATAATACTTCTACTTATGTGCTGATGTACGATTTGTATACCAGTCAGCGCTACGAATTTCAACGCAGTGAAGATTTGTATAACTTTACCACTACGCCAGAGTCTTTTACTAAGAATTTTTACCCCCGACATGGAAGTGTAATCGGGATCACATGGGAAGAGGCTCAGCGTTTAAATGATAAATGGGGAGGTGCTCCTGAAATTTTATTGAAAAAACCATAATGGAGATGATAAAAAATACCTTATTGATACTTTTGAGTACAGCCTTTTTTTCGATTAATGCTGTTGCCCAAACGGATACTTTACATGCGCCGGCAGCTGTTCTGCCAAATGTGTATGCCGATCCGCATATTGCCGCATTTGGAAACAAATTTTACATTTACCCCACCACAGATGGCTCAGAGGGATGGAATTCAAGCAGTTTTACGGCCTGGTCTTCCAAAGATCTGGTGAAATGGAAGTATGAAAAAGTAATTTTAGATTTACCGAGAGACCTTAGCTGGGCTAAAGCGAGGGCCTGGGCGCCAGCCATTGCTTATAAAAATGGTAAATACTATTATTACTTCAGCGCCGATGTAAACATTGGCGTAGCTGTTTCAGATAAGCCCGTAGGTCCTTTTAAGGATGCACTGGGCAAACCTTTAATTAAAAAAGGAATGTTGAAAGGGCAAATGATTGATCCCATGGTTTTTATAGATGATGATGGTGCAGCTTATTTATACTTCGGACAGGGAAATTGCAATATTGTAAAGCTTGGGGACGATATGATTTCTTTCGATAGCACCAAAGTCGTTACTTTTAAACCTAAAGGATATAACGAAGGCTCGTTTGTTTTTAAGAGGAAAGGTACTTATTACCTGATGTGGTCAGAGTTTGACACCCGCGACCCACGATATTCGGTTGCTTATGCCACCTCAAAATCTCCTCTGGGCCCATTTGTTAAAGCAGAAAACAAGCCTGTTTTAAAAGGCAAAGGGGTAGTAAAGGGCGCTGGTCATCACGCTGTTGTTCAGGTTCCGGGAACCGATGACTGGTATATCGCTTACCACAGGTTTAAAATTCCTGGCGGTAATGGTTATAACCGTGAAACCTGTATTTCTCCTATGCGGTTTGACGATCAGGGAAATATCTTGCCTGTTGATGTTTTCGAGAAACTAAAACCGGTTAGGATTAAGGGATTGTAACACACTCCCGCCTTTGCGGGAATGTCCATTTATTTTTCTTCATCCTGCTTTGTTTGTACTGTGCTTTTTTTTGTGTTCCAGGGGTTAAATACCCAAACAACTTCCTTTCGTTAATCTATCTTCAACAACGAAATACCCTGCCTGGCCAACTCAAATTTAAACGGACCAGCCTGCGGATTGAATTTAACAGGATGGCCTACCATTTTCAGTTCACTTGATTTTTCCAATTGAGCAATCTGAGCAGCAGTAGGTTGTTGTGGTGAGCCCATCTTTTTCCAGGTTTCATAAGCGTTGCTGTACTGATCATCAATACGGTAATGTGTTATCATTACTTCTTTTTTTGTCAGGCCCCTTAAAGAGACAAAAACACTATCTGATGCCCCTTTCTTATCTTCATCATGATAATTCCAAATTAACACTGTTGCATTTTTTTCAGACCTTGCGGCTAAAACACCAATATCAGGTACTGGCTTTCGGATACTCGAATCCAATACCGATTTTAAAGGATACATGAGATTGCTCTTTACTTCAACGCGATCTCCTTTCATCACTGCGAACATCTTAAAAACATTTAAAACAGGCTTGTTCACACCGTTGGTGGCCAAATCTCTGAAGCCGGCAAACCAGGGTTGGTTTTCAAATTCGAAAGACCAGGATACAGCTCCCAAAAGATTGATGTTGTATAGGTCTGTAAGTTCATACAAACGCGCAAACGAAGCTGCGGTATAGCTCGAGTACATGGTTCCGTTTCTGTAAGCGTTTTCAGGATTGGTAGACATACCGCATGCAGCACATCCCTCAGGATCAAATTCACCAATAATGACCGGAATATTTTTGAGCTGAGGAAATTTGTTAATGACTTTATAATTGGCTTCTACATTTCTAAGTTCGGTGCTGATATTCATTACCACCGTTCCGTTTACAACTTTGGGCGAACCCTTGGCATGGAACAAAACCGCATCCAGTGGCGAGCCAATTTTACCTGTTACATAGTTGGTATCTTTTAAACAATGGTTGAGGAAAGCCTCCAGGTATTTACTTCCTCCGCCAGTAACATTTGCCCCACCAATTTTAGCAGTAGGAAGTGCCCTTTTCACACCATCGGCAGCATAATCGTATAACTTGAAAAAATCGGCACGCGTACTTTTCCAATATGCCCCATCAGGCTCATTCCATACTTCCCAATACCAGCTTTCAACCTCTTTTTTGCCATATCGTTCTACACAATGCTTTACCCACTCATAAGCTAAATCCCCCCATTTCTGGTAATCTTTGGGTGGATAGGCCCAACCGGTTAATATTTCCTCATATCGGGCGCCGGGTTTCCATTGGTGTTGATAGGGGATGGGTTTGACAGATAAAGCCTCGGGCATAAAGCCAATTTGCGCTAAAGGCTTCATTCCCTGTTTAACATAAGTATCAAAAATGCGGTCAACAATAGTCCAGTTATAAATTGGATTGCCTTTAGCATCTTCAGTATAGGCATTGGTAGAACCCCATTTTAAGGCGGGCTTGCCATCGCCAGAGGTGAGCAGGTTATGCGCCCTTACATAGACAGGAACCGGACTAAGCTTAGCAATGTCGGTCAACAATTTTTGCCCGTCTTTCATGTAGGTATAATTGGGCTCATCGTACCCAAACCAGGCCCAAATGGGTTTCATTGGCGCAATGGACTTACTGAAGTTAACCTCAATGGATGCCTTATTTTGCGTGTAAGCAACCTGAATTGCTGCCAATAACAACAATGGGATCAGACTGATTTTAGCTGCTGTTTTCATATTAAATGTTTTTTATTGCAGAGAAATCTGTTCATTCATCCTGCTAATTGATAATCACTAGTTGCTTCTTGCTTCCTGCAACTTACTTCTTGCTTCCTGCAACTTACTTCTTGATACTTGCTACTTAAATCTTGCTACCTTATACTTTTAATTCTTAAATCTTGCTACTTGGTTCTTACTACTTGCTACTTGCTTCTTGAATCTTTCTTCTTACCACCCCATACCAACATATTGATACTGAGCGTTATGGTAATGTATAAATTTCCGTCTCAATAATACTCAAACCACCCTTAGATTTTGTTTCAGCCCTTTCAATACCATCATCTAATTTTTTCCCGTTCACCTCTACACCAATTTTGGAATTGTCTGTGTCTTTACCTGAGCCCATTAATTGAATGGTTACTGTTTTTCCTTTAGTTGGTTTACATATGGCCGTAAAATAGCCTAAACTGGGTACTGTATTTCCTTTAAAAACTTCCTTCCCATCTACCAGGATGCGCAAAGGATAAACTTTAGTTCTAAAGCCATTTACTTTTAGCGCTACCTGATTAACCGTTGTTTCCTGTGCCAGCTCGTACTTAATCCAGGCGGTATTTAAGTTTCCATCATTTACCCAGTCGCTCAGTTCATTATCATCGAAACTCATCTTCGCTTTGTCGCTATTCGCTCCGGCTGATGCATTTACAATTTGAACAGCTTTTCTGCTGATGCGATAAGTAGCTGTAACAGGGCTTGCACCTCTGCTTAAATTTGATTTTAAGCCATCTGCAGGAAACTGATTAGATAATCCATTTTCAACACTTACCGGAGACGTTTCAAGTACCAATGAAGCAGATTTTAAGCCATCAGCCTTTGCTGTAACATTGATTTTGCCTGCTGTGGTTGTAGATCTGATTAATACCCTGTTTATACCACCTTCTACAGGTAACTGCTTAGATAAGATGTAATTATCCGGTCCCTGAGCAATACCACCACGCCATTCTGCCGGACCAGTTAGCTCAAAATTAATGGTATTTAAAGCGATCGGATTGCGGTTCCCTGCGGCATCCACAACTTCTACCTGAACTAATGCTAGGTCAGCACCATCCGCTTTAAATCCTGCTGGATTTTGAATTTTGGTTAATTTAATACCTACAGGTTCAGCTGCTGTTTTTAATTGAGCTTCTGCCAATTTTGTTCCTTTGCTATCGTAAGAAACAGCTTTAATTGTACCCGGTTGATAAGTTACGTTTTTAAAAGTGTAAAGGAAACCGTTACTCTTCTCCCCGAAGCCTAGTGATTTTCCGTTTAAAAATAATTCAGCCTTATCGCCGGCAGCAATGACATAAATATTCTTTTTAGTTCCGGTTTTGTAATTCCAGTGACCAATTAAATGGATTCCTGTTTTCCTGGTATCAACCCATCCATCCCACATCACTTGATGTGCATAAAAGCCATCTTTCGGAATTCGCATGGCATCTACTTCACCACTTCTACGGTAATTTTCTTCACCCCGGTGGTGGGTGTTGGAGTCGGAGAAGATAATGTTTACACCCCCAGAGCTTACCCGTTTGCCAGTACCTGGCCGTTCTACATAGTACTCATTCCACCGGATTACATTTTCAATAGCGTGGGTGTCCTGATTTCGGTTATAAATGCTGGCATCGGCTCCATTGTGTAAGGGGCCTGCACCATTAATGTGGTAAGGAGGAGAGTATTCATCCCAGTATTTTCTCAAACCTTCATCTCTGGAATATTCCATAGACCATAGCGGTTTGGTAGCACTCTTATTAATGTATAGCATTTCGCCACCATATTCGGCAGAAGGGATGTCTAACATCTCTCTTGAGCCTATTGCTCTACCTCCATTGGGGTCATATTGATCTCTGATGGCTTTCATTTCAGCCATGTGCTCTGCGCTTATGGATTCATTTCCGCACTCATAAAAAAGAATGCTGGGGTTATTCCTGTTGTAAATAATGGCATCTGTCATTACTGATTTGCGTTGTTCCCATCGGGTACCGGTTACATCTTTTTCTGCATCGCCCGCTGGCATGGCCTGAATCAGGCCCACCCTGTCACACGATTCGATATCTTGTTTCCATGGGGTGATGTGCATCCAACGAACTAAATTGGCATTACTTTCTACCATGAGTTGGTTACTGTAATCGCTTAACCAGGCCGGAACGGATAAGCCAACAGCAGGCCATTCGTTACTGGTGCGCTGCGCATAACCTTTCATCATTAGCACACGGTCGTTTAAATAGACCATCCCGTCCTTAAATTCTGCTTTTCTGAAGCCTGTCTTTGTGCTTACAGCATCTACAGTATGGCCATTTACTTTTAAGCGGGAAGTTACGGTATAGAGGTAACCATAACCCCAGCTCCAGAAATTTAAACCATTAACAAGTGATTCCGATTTGAGTTGAGCAGTTGCACCTGCTGCAACGTTTTGAGGAGCAGAACTGTAGGTTTTAATAATTTTTCCATCCGCATCTTTTATTTCTACCTCATATTGCACAGATTGATTTTCGTTGGTTTCGTTCTTTACCTCGGATTCTGATACAATAACAGCGCTTTTGCCTGTAATATTGAAGTTTTTAGCATAAATATAGTTTCCTGTGGTTTTTAAAAAAGAATTGAGCGGTAAGGTTTGATAAAGCTTGCCTGTAACATGCAAACGCACGTTTTTAGAAATACCACCATAGTTGGCATTAAAGTTTTTATCACTCCACTGGTAGCCCGAATTGGTTGCTTTTTCACGATAGTTCCAGGCATTATCAATTCTAACGGCTAATACATTTTCCTGATCGGGTACAATGAATTCGCTGATGTCAAAGCCAAAAGCCATTACGCCATTTTCATGTCGGCCAATAAATTTACCATTGAGATAAAATTCTCCAGCCTGCCTAACTCCTTCAAATTCTAAGAATATTTTTTTACCTGCTGATGCGACAGGAAGTTTGAAGTGCTTTCTATACCAGGAAATTCCTGTTGATAGGTTTTCGATAGATTTTTTAAAGGCTTCGTCCTCATTCCAGGCGTGTGGAAGGGTGATAGATTTCCAGTCCTTATCATCGAAAGCGGTTTGTTCTGCACCCGGAATATCACCAACATATAATTTCCAGCCGGGGTTGAAATTGTATGCGTTTCGTTGGTTTTGAGCAAAACTCCGGATTCCTATTATGGATAGGCAAAAAAGTACAAATAGCTTGTGCTTCATGAGAATAGTTTACAATTTGGTTAGGGTTATCAAGCTAAAGATACCTTTGGCAAGTTGTAAGGGCAACCTGTACTATCCTGTGTGTATTGTAAGTTTTTTGAGATAAAGCAAGGGAGGATATCTGTGCAGATATCCTCCCTTGCTTTATTAGTCATTAGTCATTAGTCATTAGTCATTAGCCATTAGTTATTGGTCAATAGCCATTAGTAAACTATAACAATTAACTCATGACTTCAAACTGTCGACTCCCGACTTTAAAAGATTACCATCCTGGATTCTGCATGGCTTGTTTTTCTGCCGGTGTTAAGGCTTGTCCACCATTTTTAATTACATCCAAGAAATTTTGAGGAATTGGGCGTAAATAATGTTTATTTTCAGCTGGCTTAGCCTCATCATTAAATGCAGCTGTGCGGGCTACCAAAGTTTTCGTTCTGGCTAAATCTTCCCACCTCATCAATTCACCCATCAATTCTCTCGATCGCTCATTTAAAATATAGGCAATAAATTTATCAGTGTTAGAACTTGCCCCAATTTTGTCGTAAAAATCTTTGTTGGAATTGAAAATATCAGCTTCGCTGTTTAAATGTAATGCTGATAATGTACTCACTGTAGTCACAGGAATATTATTTGATTCAAAATAACTGTTTTTATCTGAATATGATACAAATGCGGCAGTATTAGCTGCGGCGTTATTTTTATATGCAGCACCACCATCTACATAACTTTCTCTATTTTCTCCCTCTTTGTAAGCTGCGCGATCTCTAACTTTATTTAAGTAAGGAATTGCTTGAGCAAATTGCCCCATTCTTCCATAGGCTTCGGCTGCAATAAGATAAGTTTCTGCAAGTCTGGCTAAAATACCATCGCGTTGACCAAATTGAGACGGTACGGCATTCCTTGAGCCATCTATAAACTTAGATAGGGCTACGAATTGACTCACACCAAAATTTCCATGACCACCTAAGTAATTTTGAGCTTGCCCGGCGAAGTACCTTACATACATGCTAGGTTTTCTTCTGGCTATATCTGTTGGTAAAGCAGGGTTAGCATTAGCTACCGCTGGGGTATATCTGGTATCACCCGCATTGTTGATAATATATAAAATAGATTCCTCTCCTCCAACAAACTTAACTTTTCCAACTAAATCGGGAGTGGGTGCTGTACCTGCTGTCCATACAGGAGCATTAGCGGGTCTGTTACATAAATAGCGGGTTTTAAAACTCTTCCAGAATCTCGAATCATTTACACGGTCGAAAACATCAAGTGCATAATCTGTTGATCTTAGACGTTGAAATTCTCGGTCACCTGGGATATCTCTTTGCATACCCGGCAAATTTTGATAAACTGAGGGATAATATAAATGGATTTGGTTGCCATATCTACCCTGTGTTGCCGTATTGTTTGAGAATTGGGCAGCCAAAATCACTTCTTTATTGGTTTCGTTAGGGCCATCAACAGTAGTGAAATTCCACAAATCACTAAAATTGGTTGCTAAAGTATGCGCACCGCTATTAATTACCAAATCAGCGTATTTTACTGCATTTTGAAGATCTGCCGTCTTGGTCTCTGTATTCCAGCTATTGTTGATTTCACTTGCACGGAATAAATAGGCTTTAGCCAAAAAATGTGCCGCTGCCCATTTGGTAATTCTTCCGGTTTCTGCCGCAGTTGGAGGAAGTAGATCATAAGCTTTAAGGAAATCGCTGATTACGAGATCATAAACTTCTTTTGCACTACTTCTGGTAAATTCTTCCTGAATAGTTTCTGATGGCTCAAGTTTAATCGGTACACCACCAAATTGTTTTACCAGTTTAAAGTAATCGAAGGCGCGCATGAAGTAACCTTCACCCAGACGGATATTTTTGTTTCCACCTTCATAGTATACCGGAACATTCTTGATTACGATGTTAGCCGAGTTTATATTCGCATACATATTATCCCACACTGAGGATATATCTCCTGAAAAGGAGTTAAAACTTCCATCGTAAGAATTATACATTTGTTCTGTCCGATCACCGCCAACGGTGAATTCATCTACTCCGTAATTCGTGGTAGTATAAGCCCATGTATAATTGAAATGAAACTTTAAACTTTGGTACATTCCAACAACCAAACCATCTAATCCATCAGTTTTTTGAAAATCGGCTGTTGTACGTGCATTTATAACTTCTTCTTGCAAGAAGCTCTTTTTACATGAGGTAGGGATAATAATCATTCCACTTACTAATGCAACGCACGATAATATATTTATAATCTTTTTCATGATCAATTTCTTTTAATAGATTGGAAATTAAAGGCTTGCATTAATTCCAAATACAAATCCCCTGTTAAATGTTGATGTAACCGAGTTGTTTGAAGAGATCGCTGCATCCGGATCTACCCAGCCTATATTAGAATAAATTAAGCCTGGATTGATCGCTTGTGCATACACCCTTAATTTTGAAAGCGCTAATTTTTTAGCCAGGTTATCTGGGAAATTATATCCAAGAGAAATGTTCCTTATTTTAATGAAAGAACCATCTTGATAATTCATAGCACTCCTGTAAGTATCGCCTGCTGCACTGCCGTAGTTGGGAGCAGGGTAATTGTTGGTTGGATTGGTTGGTGTCCAGTAATCAACAACACGTTGAGCAAAACGACCCTGTAGAGATTCTGCTCCCGTTGCGATTAGGAAGTTATACCGCGCAACCATAAAAATCGAAAGCTCAAAATTTTTGTAACTGAAAGTATTGGTCATACCGCCAGTCCAGCTTGGGTTATAATGACCAACTACTTGTCTATCATTATTCGCGTCTATTTTATAATCACCATTAAGGTCACGTACTCTTATTGATCCAGGTTTAAAAGCACTTGCCGCCGGAAGATTTGCATTGAACTTGGCCATCTCTGCCAAATCTTCAGGTGTATTTTGCCAAATTCCATCTTTTACAAAATCATAACCAATATTTATGCGTTGACCTAAAATCCATCTACTTGTTAAGTCATTTCCATTTGCAAGCTGTGTAATCTCATCTTTACTGGTAGAGAATACCAAAGTTGTAGACCAGTTGAAATTTTTACTTTGTAAGTTGACTGTATTAAGCGTAATATCCATACCATGGTTTTTTGTACTGCCAATGTTATCATATGATTGGGTGTAACCATTGATTGATGAAATATTTTTTAGTAATAGAAGGTCTGTAGTTTTCGATTTGTATAGATCCAGAGAGCCATTCACCCTGCCTTTTACCAGACTGAAATCTAAACCCAAATTATACTGTAGTGTATGCTCCCAACCTAATAATTTGTTTGGAAGGGTAGGCGGCTCTGCAACGGATGGATCAGATGAAACATAGCCTGTTTGCACTGAACTTCCGAAAGTATAGGTTAGTGGTTGTAATTTACCAAGGGTTGTTCCGAAAGTAATAGCTGAGTTACCTGAGCTACCTACACCAACTCTTACTTTCAGCTGGTCTATCCATTTAATATCTTTAATAAAGTCTTCCTGATCTAATTTCCAGGCTAATGCTGCAGATGGAAAAAAGTCCCATTGATTTCCGGTCGCTAGTTGTGAGGCCGCATCCCAACGGGCTGAAGCAGTTAACAGATATTTACTGTTGAAACCATAGTTAATCCTCGCCATGTAAGATACTGATGTGTTTTTCATCAAATCAGTACTGAATGCGTCTAAACTTGGAATATTTGCCCCTCCTAAACCATACCATAAAGGATTGCTTAATGGAATTTTAGTACCTGTCATGGATGAAGTTTCTTCTTTTGTTAAAGAGGAACTTTGAAGGAGTGTTACACCAAAATTATGTTTATTGATGGTTTTATCGTAATATAATAAGTGATCCAATGTATATGCAAACTTGTTATTTTGATTAAGTTGTGCATAATTAGTGGAGCCAGGCTCTCCAGCCCCGCGGTTAATGGATTTTGCATCCTGGTATCGGCCATTATAAAGATTATAAAAATCTGGCCCGAAATTAAGTCTGTACTTTAGATCTTTTAAAATGTTTACTTCTGCATAAAAGGACCCAATTGTTCTTAAAACCTTACGTAAGTTAACATTGTATTGATCCTCACCAATAGGATTCAAAATATTAATATCTCCTCCAGGAAGATTAATTCGGTTTCCATTTATATCATAAGGAACAGCCACTGGTAGCATACCCAAAGCTGCCCCATATAAACTGCTTGCTCCGGTAGCATTTCCGGTTTGGAAGCCATAATTTTGTAACCCATATGAGGCCGTTATATTGGCTCCCATTTTAAACCATTTAACAGGATTTAACTCTATGCTGATCTTTGTGCTGTAACGTTCATAGTCCTGACCTAACTGCGTTCCTTCCTGGTTAAGATAACCAAATGATCCGTAGGCTTTTATTTTGTCTGTACCCCCGCTGAGACTCAATACATGATCTTGTGTAACTCCCGTGCGTGTAACCAGGTCTGTCCAATTCGTGGTGGGCACTAAGCTGCCATCATAAACACCATTTACCCAACCCTTGGCAACATTTTCGAGAACATAGTTGTCTCCGGCAAATATTTTTTGATCATCTGCCAGGGTAGGAACAATAGGATATTTTCTGCTATCAGTAGCTGGAAGAGCACGGAAAGCATCTCTTCTGAATTCAATATACTGTGCTGAATTCATCATTTCAGTTCTGTCTTCCAGGGTTTCAATCGTGGCAGTTCCAACGTAATCTAAACTCAGTTTACCAGCCTTACCTTTTTTAGTCGTCACTAGTACCACCCCATTTGCACCTCTAAATCCATAAATGGCAGTTGCAGAAGCATCTTTTAAGATATCAATGCTTTCAATGTCATTTGGATTAATGGCTTCAATACCACCTGCACTAAACGGAATACCATCCACTACATAAAGCGGAGAATTACTCGCATTTATCGATCTTGATCCGCGGATTAAAATGGAGCCTACCTGTCCCGGGCGTTCGTTAGAGGTTATATCAACCCCAGAAGCTTTACCTTGAATGGCTTGCAGTGCATTGGTAACTGGTCTTGATCTGATATCTGCTGCGCTAACACTCGAAACAGCCCCTGTGAGGTCTTTTTTCTTTACCGTATTATAACCTACAACTACAACTTCATCTAAATCATTGGTGGAACTTTTAAGTTGAATACTTACCGTTGTTTTTCCAGTTACCGGAACTTCCTGTGTGGTATATCCGATATAAGACACAATTAATATGGGATCTGTAATATTTGCA
Source organism: Pedobacter sp. (assembly GCF_965279535.1). NCBI lineage: Bacteria > Pseudomonadati > Bacteroidota > Sphingobacteriia > Sphingobacteriales > Sphingobacteriaceae > Pedobacter > Pedobacter sp. The sequence continues at coordinate 1,358,400 of NZ_OZ257244.1, read as the reverse complement.
GGAATGTTTATAGAGAACGCACCATTTGCATCCGTTGTGGTTACAATGGAAGTTCCCTTTAGTTTTAAGCTTACGCCAACTAAGGTTTCGCCTTTTTCATCTGTTATTTTTCCTTTCAGCACTACATCCCGTTTTTTAGTGTTGTGCGCTTTTATTGTTGCGCTCGATAGGTTTGGATAGGCTACTGCTGTCTCATTGAAGAGCATTAACGATAGCGCTGAAAGTCCCATAATCAGAATTTTTTTGCCCGCTCTTGGCCTGCGCCACTGCGGCACTTCTGAATCGAAATTGAAATCCATAATTTATAATTTGGTTAGAAAATATTTGGTGTGTTATACGACTATCTGTTGCTTATGCCTGATAGCTAGCTAATATGGGTGTTAATACTGCTAAGGGAAATAATTGTAGTTCATGGAATAATTAAGTTAGTAGGAATTAATTTATAGCTTATGTTACAGGAACGCTCTATTAAAAAAATGCAAACGGTTGCATTTTTGATGTTTGATGTTTGGTTCTGGCTTTGTAATGGGTTGTTTATCAGTTGTTTTGTCAGTTGTTTCGCCGAACTTTAAATCGTAGGGCGCACATAAAATGAAATATTTGGCTAATTGGCAATACGAGTTTAGCGCATTTATTTCGATTTTCTGTCCTGTACCATCCTGTTGAGGTGTGAAAAATTGAAGGATAGTATCAAGTATTTAATATCAAGTATCAAGATGGGGCGTATATCATGCTCTTGGAAGAAAATACTCCAAACAACCAGGCATGGAAACTATCAGGTTGCTGGATAGGTGAAATGTTTAACTACTACGAAATGTCTAAATACTAAAGACTGTTAAGAAAGCATCAAGTATCAAGATTGGGCGTGTATCATGCTCTTCGAAAAAAATGCTCCAAACAGCCGCGCATCCAAACTATCGGGTTGATGTAGAGGCGAAATGTCTAACTACTAACTACTAAAGACTAAATACTGCCAAAATACTGTAAACCAGTTTGTTTGAAATTATACAGTTTGTTTGGTTAAATTTAAGTTGAACCAACTATTTCAGGCTATGCGATTTTCCTCCAGATTATTTTCCATACTCCTTCCGGGGAACATAAAAATGAAAGTGAAGAGGAAGTTACAGCTGTTTTTTTTCGCTGCTTTATCAAAAATATCCAGAAGCAAAAGTGATGCTATTTTGTGGGCAAACAGTCAGAATGAGCTGTCACCGCATACTTTAATCGCTGCATTCGTTCAAGGTGTCGTAGTATTTCCTACGATGAGGAATCATAAAATCATTGAATGGCTGGATCCGGAAATTAGAGGAGTGCTGCCAATAAATCAATTTAAGATGCAGGATGGTTTATATAAGTTGTTAAAAAAGGAAAGGGATAGGGAAGTAAAGGAATTTGAGATCAAAATTGATGCGAATTTTGAAGAGACTATACGCGCCTGTTCAAAACCACGCGATGTTAAGGGTATTACCTGGTTAAGTGAAACCTATATAGACAGTACCATAGCACTTCATCAATTAGGGTTTGCACATAGTGTAGAAGCCTATCAAGATGGACATTTGGTTGGCGGGGTAGTAGGCATAGCAATCAATAGTTATTTTATGTCGCTGAGTTTATTTCATGCTGTTAACAATGCCAGTAAAGTGGCTTTTTATTACCTGATGTTGAAACTAAAGGCCGATGGATTTCAACTCCATGATTTGGGCATGCCAAACCCCTGGATACAACAGTTCGGAATGAAAAGCATATCCAGGCAAGAATTCAGGGCAAATTTATTAAAGGCAATGGCCACACCATGTATTTTTACAAAGGATATACCTGCATTAACCTTTCCTATTGCAGGCAAATAAAGGAATAGAGTTTATATTGACTAAAACACAAAAGGGACATCCCATCCGGATATGTCCCTTTTTTCTAACCAAATATAAACCTGTTATGAGACAGGAATTTCTTTATCTATCCAGCTAATACTCAGCATTGGATAGTTTCTGCTTCTTTTTTATTGTTGACCAACTAATTCGTCGATCTCCTTGTTAAACTCTTTTACAAATTCAGTATAGTACTTTCCGGTAGCCGGACCACTATATCCTGTATGAATTTGAGCCACTTCACCTTTTTTGTTGATGATGATGGTAGTTGGAAAGGACAGAAAATTACTCAATGCAGGCAGCGATTCTGCCACTTGCTGCTTATCAGGCTTTCCGGCAATTACCTGATCATATTCTATGCCAAATTTTTCGCGGAACCGGGTTAATGCTTTCCGAACATAGGCTGAGTCTAGCTGTCTTTCGTAATGAAGGGCTATGACTTCCACACCACGTTTACGGTTTTCTTTGTACCAGGGTGCTATAAAAGCAGCCTCATCCACACAATTAGGACACCAGGTTCCGGTAATAGTTAAAATCACCACCTTGTTTTTGTATTTGTCATCACCCAGTGATATTTTTTTTCCATTCACATCAGGTAAAGAAAAATCCAATGTTTTGTAGCCTTCTTTAAGAAATGTAAGCTTATTGGCATCAGGAAGTGCTGCGTTTATATTTTTTACACCATCAAAAGGCGTATCTCCTCTTGCACTGATGTTTGCTCCAGTAATTTTACCATCGGCTGTGAACGAACCTTTGTAATAGGATGGTGTAGAGCCAATGAAACTCGATAAGTAAAAGTCATTTCCTTCAACAATACCTTCCAGGTATCGGGAATCGCCAGTTACCCGCAAAAATGTTCCACTTAATTTGCTCCCATTTTGTTTAAATAAACCAACGGTTTTTTCCGTTTTACCATCTGGCGAAGTGAAGGTCACGTCATAAGTTCCCGAAAAATCTGCATTAGCAGGTTTCCCTGTCTGCTTGAAACGGTAATTAATCCCTTTCGTAGCAGTAAAAGGAGTAGCTTTTCCAGATCCGTCTTGTTTTCTTAGAAATCCAGCCAATGAATCTCCTTGTATTTTCAAAGCCAGTTCATTATCAAACTGATCGAGCTTAAAATATACCGAATCTGTTGTTTGAATTACAGTTCCGCCTTCAAACCGCTCATCCCCGTTGATAAAAGTGATTCCGGCACCTCCCGTACTTTTATTACTGATCTCAAAGTTAATGGGAACCTCAGTACCAGGTTTGATTTCAAAGCTACCTCGCCAAAGTCCGTTTGCAGTAAAAGAGCTAACCTTCTGATGCAATTTACCTGAAGGTTTTTTTTGCGTTTGTGCCTGCAAGTTATTTGATAACACTGCAAATGCCGACAATATTATAAGGGATTTTATATTCATATAGGGGATATTCTTCTATTCCGGGCACAAAGTTAATGACGCAGAGGGCTGGAATGAAATTTTTTAAATAAAATCTATAGATTTTGTAGTTTTTATGATTTTCATATTATACACTGAACAATCAACATAAAAAATAAATAAAATAGTTAGTCTATAGTTTTTGTAGTATTTATTTTTTATGTTTACATTTGATCCAATCATTTACACTAACTTTATTATTCATGGCAACTATTACACAATTTCAGAACGCGCTGAAAAGCAAAACTAAACGTTTATTGGTAGAACAATCATTGGGCAAAAGCCTGATCGATAGAATTGAATCTGCAGGTGGCAGGTTAACAGCGAAGGAGGGAAGTAATGATTATGAATTCGATGGTATACCTGCTGAGTTGAAACCTGAGGTTGATAAAAAACTCCGCAGTGCTCAGCAAAGGTTACATGATATGGACAAGCAATGGCATCAATTGATCAGATAATTGCTGATCAATATCTTATATCGGTACTTATAAGCAATTGTTTTATTTTACATTAATCTCCAAGTTATGGCACAGCCACTTTCCAACAGACAAAATATTGCCAATCAGCAAGGAATTAGCCTTCCAACCAGTTACCAGCAACGCATTAAGGATAGTCCTGATTGGCCAAGCAAGCAGGTAATCAAATTAGAGCTTCAGGGAAGCTCCAATACAGAATCTATTGTTTCAGAGATCGCAGAACGATTTTCGGTACGTAGCCAAATCGTTGCATCTCGAATAGAACAGGTATCGGGGCAGAGGTATGATAGCCTGATTGTTGAGATCGCCGGACATCCCTGGGATCAGAAACTGGCTATAGACCATTGCCGTTGTAAAGGCATTTCGACACAATTACTGGGTTATGTTTCTTAAACCGATTTAAATACTTCGTGTATCAGCGTGAGGTACTCAGTCTATTATCCTTTTCCTCTTTCCATACCTTTCGTGTTTCCGGGGCAAAGCAAACCAACTTTCATATTGAGGTTAAGATTTAGTGTTTAGGGGTAGACCACCAGCCCCATAACATTTAACACGCAACCCACAACACATTTACCACCTCACCTTAGTTATCTCAATTAGCCTGTTTCCCATTTCCTGTTTCCGTGTCTTCGGTGTGTTCCCCGAGACATAGCAAACCAACTTTCATATTGAGGCCTTAAGCTTTAGTGGTTAGGCATTAGCCACCCGGCCCTATAACCTTCAACCCACAACACATTTCAGGTATGTAACATTTAAAATAGTTAGTCTATCGATTTGGTAGATTAAATAATAATTTTTATGTTTGACACCAATCATGAAAACAGCATTAGTATTCAAAACCCGGTCGCGCTCTGGAACCGATTCTATACAAATTGATCTGCAACCACAGTTGGTTATACCAATTTGCTGTTGTTGTAGCTAGGCTGTTTTACACGCTCAACCTGCAGTATTAATGACCACACTATCCCGATTTTGAAAATGTACTAAACCAAACAACAAAAAACCGACAAGGAAGCCTTGCCGGTTATCATGGAATATCAGTTCTGTAACGCCAATCACGCACTGATACCCTTCCAGTCTTAATCAATGAATTTAATCATCAATTTAAAACCAGTTAAATATGGAAATATTTCTCCATAAGAAAAAGCATTTTATACCTGCCAGCTTCATTTTTTTATTTTTCCTGCTCTTCCTTTCAGGCAAAATATTTGCCCAGGTAGAACCTCCACCATTAATCAATTCTAATCTCCAGGGCGTGGTAGTCGACTCCGCAAGCAAGCAGCCTTTGCCAGGGGTTATTGTTCGGATTAAAGGTGTTACGCACTCGGTATCCACTGACAATGAAGGTAAATTTGTGTTCGTAACCGGGCAAAAATTACCCTACACGCTAATCTTAAGCTATATTGGGTACCAAACTAAAGAAATTGTGGTATCCAGTAGTCCGGTTACCATTCGGTTGAGGGAAACCAGTAGCCAGTTAAATGATGTCGTGGTTGTGGGGTATGGTACTCAAACCCGAAAATCACTGACAGGTTCTGTTTCTACCATTGCGGTTGATGAGGTTCGGACAAAACCAACAGCCACCTTTGCTGAACAGCTTCAAGGAAAGGCACCCGGTTTACAGGTAAGTACGTCTACAGGAATACCTGGAGATGGGATGTTTATCCGCATTAGAGGAACAACCTCTATCAATGCCAGTAATGATCCTTTATACGTAATAGATGGAGTATATGTTAACAATAGTTCACTTCAGCGGATTAGTACACAAGGTCAGGCCAATAACCCATTATCAGATATTAATCCGGATGACATTGAAAACATCACGGTATTGAAAGATGCTGATGCTACAGCCATTTATGGTGCGAGAGCAGCAAATGGAGTAATTTTAATTACAACCAAACGCGGTAAATACAACACCGGACCAAAAGTTACTTTAAGCAGTTACGTGGGCTTTGCAAAAGCACCCAAGTTATGGGATTTGGTAACAGGACCACAACATGCAGAGCTGGTAAATGAGTTTTACCGCAATTCCAATGCAGATGCAATAGCCATTGCTGCCGCAAACGGAACAACTCCGGTAACGACGTATAGATTTCAGCCATTCCGTGCACTTACCGATAACCCTACGGCATCTCCGGCAGCACGCGGTTTGCCACAGGATCAAAATACTTACGATCGTTTAAATAAAGCCTTTCGAACAGGGTTTCTTCAAAACTATGATGCTTCAGTGTCTGGCGGCAACGATAAAACAACCTATTATATTGGTGGAGGTTTAAATAAACAGGAAGCTACACTCAAAACCAATGATTTTAGACGTGGAAGCTTTAAAATTAATCTGGATCAAAGGATTGGTGACTTTATCACCATCGGTACCAGTAACCTCCTCACTCAAACTTACCGTACCAATGCAAGGGTGGGCGATGGGCCACAAGGTGGGATGCTCCAGTCAGCTCTACATACGCCAACTTATCTGCCTGAGGTAAATGCCGACGGAACACCCGGAAAATGGGCAGGTTTTGATAATCTGGATGTATTGCTGGCTAACACCAATATGAATAGTACAAGTAATCGATTGATTAGCAATGTTTATGGGGAAGCCAAAATTTTAAAGGATCTAACATTCAAAACCAGCTGGAGCGTAGACTATAATCAGTACAATGAGTTTCAATACTGGAATAGCCTGACCAATTTAGGAATTGCCAACAAAAACTTAGGTTCTACCAGCGTAAGTAACAACACCATCTGGACCAATGAGCAAACCTTAAACTATAACCATGCGTTTGGCGATCATGCACTCGGTGTACTCATCGGTAACTCACTGCAGGGCTCGGTAACCAATCAGGTTTTGGCGCAAGGAACCAATTTTCCAAACGACTCTTTCCAACAGATTGCATCTGCTGCAACAACCACTTCATCTGCAACCGAATCTAAATACACCTTATCTTCGTTCTTTGCCAGACTAAATTATAATTATGCAGGTAAATATTATGCTGTTTTTAGTATTCGTGGTGACGGTTCTTCCCGTTTCGGTGCTAATCACCAGTGGGGTTATTTTCCTTCTGCCGGATTATCCTGGCGAATTAAAAAGGAGAACTTTTTAAAAGATGTTGCTGTAGTCTCTGACCTTAAACTCCGTGCCAGCCTGGGTGTAACGGGTAACCAAAATGGTATAAATGATTTTGCTTCGCGTGGATTATGGGGCGCTGGAGCAAATTATCAAAACAATCCCGGAACTATTCCCTCGCAACTGGCTAATCCCGATCTTAAATGGGAGAGTACCCGCCAAACCAATATCGGACTTGATTTAAGCCTTTTTAAAGAAAGATTAACCATCAGTGGAGATGTTTATGAAAAGTATACCAGCAACCTCCTGCTTAATTTACCACTTGCATCGAGTAAAGGCTTTTCTTCTATTTTAACCAATGCTGGTGAAATGAGTAATAAAGGATTTGAGCTGAATGTAAGCAGCATCAATATTGATCATGATTTCAAATGGAGCACTAACCTGAATGTTTCCAGAAACATCAATAAAATAGAAAAACTGCCCACTCCTGTAGTGGCAGCCTATGCTGCTCAAAGAATGGTAGAAGGCTTATCTATGTATACTTTTTTTACCTACAACCAGTTGTATGTTGATCCTCAAACGGGTAATGCCGTTTATGAAGATGCCGACAAGAACGGGGTAATCAATTCTAATGACATTGTTCCTGTGGGCAATGCATTACCTAAATTCAATGGCGGAATTACCAACAATTTTAGCTACAAGGGTTTTGACCTATCAGTGTTCTTCAATTTCGTTTACGGCAATAAGGTTTACAACAACAACAACTATTTCCTTGAAGGAGGTGGTACACGTGATGCGAACAGGGCAATGGATGTTTATCAACTGGAGCGCTGGCAAAAACCAGGTGATATAACCGATATGCCAAGGCTTACTGCGTATGGTCAGAATTATACCATCAGCCCAACCAGCCGTAACATTGAAGATGGATCTTTTATTCGCCTCAGCAATGTGACACTGGGTTATAACCTGCCAAAGCAATTCGTTAGAAAAGCAAAAATGTCATCGGTTAGAATTTACGCCAGTGGTTCAAACCTGGCCTTATGGACGAAATACAAAGGCCCTGATCCGGAGATAAACGTATCCTCCTCGGCAACCGTTCTGGGGTATGATTTAGGAACACCACCAGTTCCACGAAGCTTCCAGATTGGTGCAAATATTACCTTCTAACCTTTAAGCAGTTAAACATGAAAAAAGTAACTTATATACTTGCAATTATCTTATTATTTTCTTCCTGCAAGAAGTTTTTGGAAACACAACCCCAGCTTCAGGTAGATCAGGAACAGGCCATTATTAATGCCGGAACGGCAGCCACAGCCGTAAATGGTCTGTTTAATTTATTGGCCGCCAATAGTTATTACGGTTCAAATTTTCCTGCACTATCTTATTTATCTGCAGGAGATATTCAATGGTCGGGATCGCAGGCTGATCCAAATGAAATTACCAAGCACTTAACCTCAGCTACCAATGGTTATGTACAATCGGCCTGGACAGCCATCTACAAAACCATTTCACAGGCCAATTACATTATTGATAAGGTGCCAGGAGTAAATGATAGCCAGTTAACCACCGCATTAAAAAACCAATATCTAGGGGAAGCGTATTTTGTAAGGGCACTGGCTTATTTCGACCTTGCAAGAGGTTGGGGAGGTGTCCAGTTGATCTTAAAGCCAACGAATACTTCAGCTGATAATACCGGAATACCGAGAAGCAGCCTTGCCGACACTTATGCACAAGTGCTAAAGGATTTAAACAGTGCTGAAGCCCTGGTACCCGCCACAATAAACCGCAACAGGGTATCCTTGAGAACTGTTCAGGCACTTAAGGCAAGGTTTTATCTCTATCAAAAAAACTGGGCCCTGGCCGAGCAATTCGCTACTTCAGTTATTGGTGATAATGCAAATTATAGCCTTTTAGCACCATACAGTGCATTTTTTGCCAATAATGCTGCCGCTACAGCCGAATCGGTACTGGAACTGGCTTATACCACCTCCAACACCAACGGGCATAGCAATTGGTGGTTACCACCAGCACTTGGCGGACGTAGAGAATGGTCACCCAACGATGCTTTGGTTAGCCTGTTAAATAACCCTGCTGTGGGCGGAAATCGGAATGCACTGATTGCTCAAACTGCGCCTCCGGGAAATTTATGGTATGGAAAATTATATTATCGTAACCCTTTGGGTACCGATCCTGCCTACGTAATCAGAATAGCCGAGCTTTACCTCATCCGATCAGAAGCACGTGCTTATCAAGGCAATTTAACCGGAACCAACAGTGCCATTTCAGATTTGAATGCCGTACGAAGCCGGGCTGGAGTATCAGCAAGTACGGCCGGTACGCTGCCTGATATTTTATTGGCATTGGAAAAGGAACGTCAGGTAGAATTCCCTTTTGAAGCCGACCGCTGGTTTAATTTGGTGAGAACTGATCGTGCGCAAACCCTTTTAGGACTGCCTGACAAACACCTTTATCTTTTTCCTATTCCATATAATGAAACATTGGTTGATCCACAGCTTGCAGGTGGAAACCGTAACCCAGGTTATTAACCATTTAAGATGATGAAAAAACAAACCTTCATGATGCTGGCCATGCTGGCATTTTACAGCGCTTTATTTGCACAACGCGCACCAATAACGATTAAAAAATCTGATACCAGACATGGTCCTGATAAGGGAAGCCTGCTTATTATCGGTGGAAATGTAGGTGCTCAACGTGACATCTGGGATAAATTTACCGAACTCGCCGGGGGTAAGGATAAGGCCGTTCTGGTGGTTGTAACCACTGCAGGAGGTGATTCTGCTGCCTTCGATCAAAAAGGAGTTGCCGAAGTGAAACGCCAAACGGGAATAAGGAATGTAACGCTTTTTCATACCAATAACCTCAGTGAAGCAAACAGCGAAAAATTTATCGCCCCCTTAAAAAATGCTACAGCAGTATATTTTGAAGGCGGAAGGCAATGGCGAATTGCCGATTCTTACCTCAATACCCTTACCCATCAGGCATTTATAGACGTTTTGAGCAGGGGAGGTGTGATTGCAGGAAGTTCGGCTGGTGCATCCATTCTGGGCTCATTTCTGTGGCGGGGCGATACTAAAGGTGCTCACATCCTGGTTGGCGATCATACCCAGGGACTAGGCTTGTTAAAGAATGCTGCAATCGATCAGCATTTACTGGTGCGCAACAGACAATTTGATCTTGTTGATTTCATTCGCAAATCTCCGGAATTAATCGGACTGGGACTAGATGAAGCGACAGCAGTTTTAGTGCAGCGGGATAGTTTGCAGGTACTCGGTAAATCGGTTGTTGCCATCTATGATTATAATACCATTGTAAACAATACGGATAAGCATGTAGTGGATGGTCGGGAAGATTTTACCGCATCAAGCGGACCATTTTTCTTCCTGCGGGCAGGACAAAAATATGATCTGCTGAAGCGGCAGGTGATTAAAGAGCCCCGCAAATCCATTACGGTGGCGAATAAGGCCAATGATAAAAAATAACCTAGTATGAGCAATATAAATACCACCAAAGGCCCAGATTGGACTTCAACCGAAAAAGCAATTTTTAGGTTCCTTTTTATCTATTTCATACTCCAGGCTATCCCGGTAAGCACAGATTTTTTTAAAACTGTTTCAGGCTTTAACTGGTTAAAAGTCAGCTATGGCGATATCTTTAATCTGAGTCGTTTATCGGCCAAGTTTATTCCCGGGCCGGATAACTTTCTCAATTGGGCAATTATTTTGGTTATTGCCTTACTGGGCTCCGTTTTATGGTCCAGGTCGACCTATAAAAATGTCGATTATGATAAACTGTATTATTGGTTAAGGGTTGTTGTAAGGTATCGTTTAGCCATTGGTATCATTGGATATGGGTTTATTAAATTCTTTCCATTGCAGGCACCATTCCCTTCTATCAGCAATCTCAATACCAGTTATGGCGATTTTACTGATTGGAAGATTTTCTCCATGAGCCTGGGTATTACCACGGGTTATGAGGCTTTTTTGGGCGGAATAGAAATACTTGCCGGATTACTGTTATTCTTCAGACAAACTGCTACCATTGGAGCCATCATTATATTAATCTTTACAGGTAATGTTTTTATTTCCAACCTGGCTTATCAGGGCGGAGAATACGTTTACGCCAGTTACCTGATCAGTTTTGCACTCTTTGTATTGTGGTTCGATGCGCAAAGGATTTACAAATTAATATCGTTAGAACAACCAACAGAACCCAACCGATTTAAGCCTTTCTTTACTGTTCAAACGCAAAAAATAAGGCTCATACTTAAATCTGTAATCATCTTCTTTTTTGTATTTCTCTATGGTTTTAAAACTTATTCGGGATTACACAATGATCCATATCAGTTTCCCAAAGCAGGGGGGCTCGCCGGAGCTGCGGGGATTTACGATGTAAGTGAATTTAAAATTAATGGACAAGTAAGGCCATATAACCCTGCTGATCCGATCCGTTGGAAAGATGTGGTTTTTGAAAGATGGGCAACCATTAGTATCCGTTCTAATCGCCGGGTGCGGATAGATTCTGCAAACTACGAACAACTATTTGCTCAGGATAAAGACCGCAATTACGAATTGGCAGGTTCAGGAGGTAGGCATTACTATAGTTATGTGATCGATACTGCCCATAAGACATTGCTGCTGGAAAATAAAAATGTGCATTATAAAACAGAGCGGTTAACCCTAAGCTACAGCCGGCCAGATACCTCCACCATAGTACTGAGCGGAATAAATGAAAAACGCGACACTATTCACGTGGTTTTGAACAGGATAGATAAAAAGTATCCGCTGAAAATGAGCCGCAGAAAAGCACTTAAACTTTAATTCAAGAAAAAATAACAAAGATGTCTGAGCATAAGCAACACGATACTTCAAGCATAGCCAGAGAAGTAGCCATTAAGCCCTGGTCAAAATCAAAAAAGTTTGGCTTCCGGGTATTGTTTATATTTCTTTTGGCCATGTGTATTCCCTTTTCAGGAAACTGGTATAAAAACGTTTTTACTTTAGATTGGTCCCGTCCGCATTACCGCGATCTTTATGATATTGCCCGCTTTCAGCCCAGTTTTGTATCTCTTTTTGTAGGTCAGCGAAACCGCGATATTACCGATTCACCCGGAGCAGAAGCCGGAGCTGAAAAGAGCAAAAAAAAGCCTAAAACAGCGCAGAAAATAAATTCAGAAAGAGGCGATCAGGCAGGCCGTCAAACAGGTTTGCCGCAGAAGCGTAACTTTTTGCTCGACTATCTGGACTGGGGAATAGCGCTTCTAATAGGTTTCATAGGTGCATTAATCTGGACCATTTTTGATCGTAAAAGTAAATCTTACCATCTGCTTTACTATTGGATCAGGGTAGTGGTGCGCTACCGGGCCGGAATCGGTATCATTGGTTTCGGTTTTACCAAACTCTTTCCAACACAAATGCCATATCCTTCTTTAGGGTTATTAAATAGCAATTTTGGCGATTTTACCGCTCAAAAAGTATACTGGCTATCCGTTGGGATTGTGCCCTGGTACCAGGTATTTGGTGGTGTAGTGGAAATTCTGGCCGGGGTATTGCTTTTTTTTAGGAAAACCACCACTTTCGGAGCAATATTATTGGTTGCAGCCCTGGGTGATATCACATTCGTAAATTATGCTTATGATGGTGGTGTGCACGTATACGCCTTTTATTTTGTTGTACTTGGCCTTTTTCTTGCGGCAGATGACTTTCCGAAATTGTACAACCTGTTGATTTTAGAACGTTACACAGTACCTTTTCGGATTTATCCGGATTTAAGCCAGCCAGCATTAAAATATACCCGGATTGGTTTAAAAGCACTCACTTTCATCATTTTCTTTGGTGTGATGACTTATACTGAGGTCATCAATTTTAAATACGATCCATATAAACAACCCTCAACTGCCGGGCTGAAGGTGTTAAGAGGGAATTACAGGGTAACCGAGTTTAAAATTAATGGTCAAAATATTCCCTACAATCCGTTGGATTCAGTACGCTGGCAGGAGGCAACGTTTGAAAACTGGACAACATTAACTTTCAGGGTTAATCGTCCTGTCCTCATCGATCCTTCTAATGGTGGGGGCAGCCCAATGCGGGATATTCAGCGAACTTTTGAAATTAGCGGTGTCGCAGGAGGACAAAGGGCATTTCATTATTATGCAGATACCGTAGACCATGTACTTTACCTGCAGGATAAGAATGTAATGGCTTTACGGGGCAAAAGGAAGGAAGCTGTTAAAAAAACGCCAGAAACAGATAACTGGATTAGCCAAGTAGCCTGGCAACATATAGGCAATGAAAAAGAAATGATTGATAAACGTGCCTGGTCTACCCGAAGGGACAGGGAGTTTGCAGAAAAGCAACCAGTAACCAAAAGAAACCGGATGGTATTAAAATACGATACCGCAGATGGGAATCGGGTGATACTTTCTGGTTTGAACGAGCATAAAGATTCTATTTATGTGGTTTTAGATCGTTATCAACGCCAATATATACTACCCAAAAGCAGTTTGAACGCAGGGAAATATTAAACAGTATGAACAGGAAGATTTTATTGGCATTAGCCTTTCCCATCAGCTTGCTTCTTTGCTCATTAGGCGGCAGATTTGAGCATTCGCAGGCACAGGGAGATTTGCAGGATACTTTAAAACGTTTCAGGAAATTCGGATTTGGCCGAACAGCCACAGCCAAAGAAATTGCAGCCTGGGATATTGATATCCGCCCTGACGGAAAAGGTTTACCAGCAGGGCAGGGAGATGTAAAGAAAGGCCGGCTCCTGTATGCAGCAAAATGTGCGGTTTGCCATGGCGTAAATGGAACTGAAACGCCCGGTGTAAAGTTACCCGGAACGGCTTTAGTAGGAGATACCTCGGCGAAAGCCAGACCCAAAACGATCGGCAATTACTGGCCGTATGCCACTACGCTGTTCGATTACATCAGGCGCTCCATGCCCTATAATCTGCCAGGATCACTCAGCGATAATGAAGTTTATAGTCTGAGTGCCTACCTGCTGAATGCCAATAAAATAATTAAAGCCGATGTCATACTCAATGCTCAAAACCTTGCCCAAATTGTAATGCCTGCTAAAAAGTTATTTGTCATGGACGATCGTAAAGGAGGACCAGAAATCAAATGAACAGGAAAAATAACCGAAAAGGAGTTACAGGAAAAATTAGCCGACGTACTTTATTGGGCGGTATAATTGCAGCTGCAGTTTTGCCTGTAAATAAGCTTTTTGCTGGTGCTTTACAAGCGGATGAAAAACTTCTGCACGATCTGGATGATCCCACTAAATTGCCTGGGCCAGGGCCAAGCCCTCTTGGAAAACGTTCGGTTTTTGAGCAACCTGTACGTAAGCCTTCTGATATTTCTTCCAGAACACCTTTGCAGGATTTACACAGTACAATTACCCCCGCAGATCTTCATTTCGAACGCCATCATGCAGGGGTTCCAGCCATTGATCCAGCTAAGCACGAATTATTAATACATGGCCTGGTAGAACGGCCAATGAAGTTTAGCCTGGCCGATCTTAAGCGTTTTCCTGCAGTTACCAGAACCTGTTTTATCGAATGTGCTGGTAATTTCAGGACTGGTAAAGAGGAGATGACTCCGCAGGATATTTTGGGGCTTACCAGCCAGAGCGAATGGACAGGGGTGATGCTGTCGACTCTTTTTAACGAAGTGGGAATTGATGTTAAGGCCCAATGGTTTTTAGCAGAAGGATCGGATGCCGCAGTAATGACCCGCACCATCCCTTTGGCTAAAGCCTGGGATGACGCGATGATCGTTTATGCCCAGAATGGGGAAGCCATCAGACCTGAGCAAGGTTATCCAATCAGGCTTTTGTTACCCGGATTTGAGGGAAATATGAATATTAAATGGTTGCGGCGGATTGAGTTATCAGAGGAACCTTATATGACCCGGGAGGAGACCTCAAAATACACTTATCCCGTAAAGGATAAAATAAGAATGTTCAGTTTTGAGATGGATGCCCGTTCTATTATAACCTACCCTGTTTATCCTCAAAAGGTTAGTAAAGGTTTCATAGAGATCAGGGGAATTGGTTGGAGCGGTAGGGGAAAGGTACAAAAAGTGGAAGTAAGTACCGATGGTGGCAAAAACTGGCAGCTTGCCAATCTACAGGAGCCGGTTTTAAGTAAAGCTCATACTTATTTCAGGTATTTATGGGAATGGGATGGTAACGAAACCGAGATATTGAGCCGAGTAACCGACGAGACTGGTTATCTTCAACCAACTTTAAAACAGTTAGCAGAAGCAAGAGGACCAAATATAGGCGGATATCACATGAATCCCATTACGGCATGGAAAGTGAAAAATGATGGTTCAGTTTGGTTTAAGCCCGAAAATTATACAAATAAATGAGTTTAGAAAAACGTGATTACGATGCGATTGTAGTGGGATCAGGTCCTAACGGATTGGCGGCAGGAATACTGTTGCAACAACAGGGCTTATCCGTATTGATTATAGAAGGAAAAGACCAGATCGGCGGAGGATTATCTACCCAGGAACTCACATTGCCAGGATTTAAACATGATGTATGTTCGGCAATTCACCCGATGGCGGTTGCCTCTCCTTTTTTTAAAACATTGCCACTAAGCGATCATGGCCTTGAATATATTTACCCCACATTAGCGGCAGCACATCCTTTTGATGATGGTACGGCAGCAGTTTTAGATCATTCTATTCAAAAAACAGCAGCACATTTAGGCCTTGATGGCCACACTTACCAATCGCTGATGGAATCGGTAACCACTGCCTGGCGTTTAATTGATAAAGATGCTTTAGGACCGCTTCGTTTTCCATCACATCCCTTGGCGATGGCTGGTTTCGGATTAAAAGCATTAACCAGTGCTGCTCAGTTCGTAAACAAATTTAAAGAAAAACATGCCCGTGGATTGTTTGGCGGTATGGCCGCACATTCTATTCAGCCGTTAAACAACCTGAGCACTACAGCAATAGGCTTGGTGCTAATGGCAACCGGTCACCTTAAGGGCTGGCCTGTTCCAAAGGGTGGTTCAGCTTCCATTGCCAGTGCATTGGCTGGTTATTTTAAATCCATTGGCGGGGTGATACAAACAGGAACTTTTATAGCTGATTTGCAACAATTACCATCTGCTCATGCCGTATTATTCGACGTAACACCAAAACAGTTATTAAAAATTGCGGGGCACAAATTTTCCAATATTTATAGATGGCAATTGGAACGATACCGATATGGTATGGGTGTATATAAAATAGATTGGGCATTAGATGGGCCAATACCTTTTAAAGCGGCAGCATGTCTTGAGGCAGCAACCATACACCTGGGCAATACCTTCGAAGAGATTGCAGATGGGGAACTTAAAACGAGTAAGGGCGTACAGGCCGAAAAACCTTTTGTACTCCTGGCCCAGCAAAGTCTTTTTGATCAGACCCGGGCTCCTGCAGGTCAGCAAACCGCCTGGGCTTACTGCCATGTACCCAATGGTTCAACACAAGATCTGACTGGTATTATTGAAAAACAGGTAGAACGTTTTGCCCCGGGGTTTAGAGACCGGATTCTCGCCCGTCACACCATGGATACAGCACAAATGGAAGCGCATAATCCCAATTACATTGGAGGCGATATTAATGGTGGTATTCTGGATATCGGCCAACTGTTTACCCGTCCGGCTTTGCGCTGGTCGCCTTATAAAACTTCAGCCAAAGGTTTATACATCTGTTCCTCATCAACTCCGCCTGGGGGAGGTGTGCATGGAATGGCGGGCTATCATGCAGCAAAACAGGCGCTGAAAGATATATTTAAAATTGAAATCAATTAACATCACAAATAAAAAACACTATGTCAGACCACAACACTACAGCAGATCACTCGGCTGCTTTAACCGATGCGGGGATAACCCCAGACAAGAAAACATTTTTGCAATCGCTTACTGAAGATTGGTGGGCCGTGATACTGGGAACCATTATTATTGCTACAGTACTTTATTTATCTGGAAATGGAACTTCCATAAGTTTACCTGCATATAAATGGAGCAATACAGACGATCTTTTTAATAAAATTTTAGCGCCACATAATTTACTTTTGATCGTAGAAACCGGGGCAATATTTTTGGCTTTGGCAGGTGTCGCAATCTTGTTATCAGGCGGTCACGTAGGCAGGTTTGCCACTGGTTTTACATTAATTTATGTACTGGCAACCATTTCTTTCATTATTGGTGGAAATAAAACAGTGTCTTACTATGGCCTGGAATATGTTGTATTTGCATTATTGATTGGCATCGCATTGGGTAATTTGGTTCAATTACCCGAATGGCTAAAAGAAGCTGTACGTTCAGAATTCTACATTAAAACAGGTTTGGTTATTTTAGGTACCAGTATTGTATCAGGAGATTTAATTAAGGCTGGCCTACCTGGTATTATCCAGGCCGTAATTGTGGTAACAGCCGTTTGGTTTTTTTCTTTATGGTTAAGCCGTAAGTTAAAAGTAGATGACGAATTTGGAGTAATATTGGCCTCAGCTGTATCCATTTGCGGGGTTTCTGCTGCCATTGTAGCTGCGGGGGCTATCAATGGCGATAAACGCAAGCTGTCTTATGTTACCACGCTGGTATTGGTGATGGCTATACCCATGATGATTATACAGCCCTGGGCGGTGAAATTTTTTCACATCCCTGAAGTGGTTGGCGGTGCCTGGTTGGGTGGTACATTAGATACCACGGCAACAGTTACCGCGGCAGGAGATATTGTTGGCCCAATTGCAGTTAAAGCAGGAGTGATTGCCAAATTCTCTCAAAATGTATTTATCGGAGTAGCTGCATTTTTTATTGCAATATGGTGGGCCTATAAAAAACCAAAAGCTGAAGCAGCCGGCGTGGTACGTGCCGAAAGCCCTGGCCTTAAAATAGTGTGGGAACGTTTTCCCAAATTCGTACTCGGGTTTATTGGCGCGTCATTGGTCTTTTCATTCCTCCTGGAACCAGCTACAGCAAAAAGTATCGGATCAAGCCTGAATGGCTTGCGTACCATTTGGTTTGCCCTTGCATTTATTTCTATCGGAATGGAAGCTAAATTCTCCTCATTGGTGAAACTTCAGGGAGGAAAACCAGCCTTTACTTTTGTTACTGCACAAATATTTAATATTTTCTGGACATTGTTATGGGCTTACATCCTGTTTGGTGGCTATTTATTTCCTGTTCCCGATTTTCATTAACGTTTCGCTTATTATTCCGGTTTTACCGTTAACTACTAAATCAAAAAGGTTCGTTTCGAAAGAAGCGAACCTTTTTTGTTCGCGTTTAACAGAGGTGTATCACAGCGTCTTTAAAACTGGATTTGTTTATTTATCACTATATTAGAGGTAATCCCTACCAGAAATGAAAATTATTGTTTTTAGTACCTGCGCATATGACCAGGAGTTTTTAAATAGCTACAATACCGGGCATGAGCTCATTTTTTTTGAGCAGGCACTGACGATGCAGCATGTAGTGCTTACCCAAGGTGCAGATGCACTCTGTCTTTTTGTAAATGATCTGGCAAATGCCGAAGTATTAGCAGCATTACGGGAGAATGGCGTTAAGCTTATACTTCTTCGCTGTGCCGGATTTAATAATGTGGATTTGGAGGCAGCAGCAGAATTGGGTATTAAAATTTTAAGGGTGCCAGCTTATTCTCCTGAAGCGGTTGCCGAACATGCACTGGCCATGATTCTTACCCTGAACCGGAAAACCCATAAAGCCTACAACAGAATCAGAGAGGGCAATTTTTCTCTCGAAAAACTTATGGGCTTTAATTTACATGGTTCTAAGGTTGCCCTCATTGGTACCGGAAATATTGGCAAGGCATTTTATAGGATTATAAAAGGGTTCGGATGTAGTGTGGTGGCGGTTGATCCTTACCCAGATGCAGAACTGGTTGCGGAAGGCCTTCGGTATGTGAAGTTAGAAGCGGCCCTTTGCGAAGCCGATATTGTTTCGTTGCACTGCCCTTTATCAACTTATTCCTTCCACCTGATCAACAAACAAACCCTGGCACTTTTTAAAAAAGGCGCAATGCTTATTAATACCAGCAGGGGCGGACTGGTTAATACCCATGATGTAATTTCGGCATTGAAATCGGGACAATTGGGGTATCTTGGACTTGATGTTTATGAACAGGAATCGAACTTGTTTTTTCATGACCTTTCCGAAGATATTATTCAGGATGATCTTATTGCACGCTTAATTTCCTTTCCTAATGTATTAATAACTGCTCACCAGGGATTCTTTACACGGGAAGCCATGCAGCAAATTGCCGAAATTACCTTTTCAAATGCCGATGCTTTTGTTACCGGGGCTACACTCGTTAATGAAATTAAGCCCTGAGGCGTGTGATTATTGTAAATGAGGAATAGAATTAAAGGAGCATTAACTCCATTAAGATTCAAGTTAAAGTCCGATATTTAGATTCAAAACTTACCGGTTAATGAAAAACATTTTTTTATGTATTGCACTCGCATGGCTATTGTCTGCCTGTGGATCAGCACCCGAAAAAGCTGTTTCTGAAAATGAAATAAACGCACAGCAAATTGAAAATAAAAAGCATGAAAATGCCAATCAAGCCGATTCAGCTTCTAAAGCTCAATCGGAAGGAAGCCTGGTTTATGAAGGTAAAACAAGCTTTTCTTCTTACATCGATGCAGAAAGAAGGGGAGCGGGAGTGATTTCTTTTGCTTTAGACATAAATGACAGGCTGGATATCTGGAACTTAGATGATAGCAAATTTGGAGAAATCGTACTGAATGAGGATTTAACCTATTTCAGCATCAATATGCCAAAGAAGATTGTAGCACGCAAAGTAGTGCCCGAATACGATTTTGCTGCATTTGATTTTGATGCAGAAGTACCTGAAACCGATAAAGTATACTTCATTATTTATGTTAACCACCATAAACGGAAAGTAAAAAAGATGGGTTTAAAATCTACATTTGTTAGCTGGAAAATGTACGATAAGCAAGTTAAAGAGTAGTGTACTCGTCCAGGGGTTCACTGTTAAGCATGGTAAGTTCAATCTACGCTGGATGATGACACAAAATACTAAGTTTTTTGTTGTAAGAAAATGAGAAGAGCCGCATCTAAAAATTGGCAGTTCCGCCTGCATGAAACCATCTATGAGTCGAACACACCCGCTGGGAAGGCATTTGATATTGGCTTACTGATTGCCATATTTACCAGTATTGCTGTGGTGATGCTGGATAGCGTTCAGCGTTTCCACGACCGTTATGGTGAGGTATTCTTCTTACTGGAATGGGTTTTTACAGTTATTTTTACCATCGAATATATACTTCGGTTGATTTGTATCAAAAAGCCACTGAGTTATGTTTTTAGTATTCTTGGGATTATAGACCTTATCGCATTGATTCCATCTTTTCTGAGCTTTTTTTTCGTGGGTGCACAATCGTTACTGGTATTCCGGGCATTGCGGCTGTTAAGGGTTTTCAGAATTTTTAAACTCGGTCATTTCCTTACCGAAATCCGGTTTCTTTCTACCGCACTTAAAGGCAGTGTAAGGAAAATCAGTATTTTTTTATTCACTGTACTCATGTTAACCATTATTTTAGGATCAGTGATGTACCTGGTTGAACAAAGGGAAAATGGCTTTTCAAACATTCCAGAAAGTATTTACTGGGCCATCGTTACCATCACCACGGTTGGATATGGAGATATTTCACCTGTAACCCCTGCGGGAAAATTCCTGGCGGCAGTTGTGATGCTTATCGGTTATTCCATTATTGCCGTTCCTACAGGCATCCTTACGCACGATTTGGCCATGCTTGCACGTGAAAAAAAAGAATTACCCGAATCTTGCCCCAATTGCAGCCGCGAAGGGCATGATCTTGATGCGCAGTTCTGTAAGTTCTGCGGCGCTTCACTTGAAAGATCGTGATCAATCCATTTAAGATAACGTTAAAGTTCTTTTAACAGGTGCCTGCGCTGCCTGCTCACCGGAACACTCATTTTATTGCCCATAATGAGATAACCACCGTCCGCTTTTTTAAACGATTCAATATGGTTTTTATTGATCAACCAGGATTGGTGCACCCGCACAAATTCATACGGATGGAGGATCTGTTCGTAATCAGAAATGGATTTCGAAACCACAATGGGGTTGCTTTCTCCCCTTAGATAAAAACTGGTGTAGCTGTTGTCGGCCATGCAACACACAATGTGTTCAATAAGCACGTACCTGATCTCATGCTGATCGGGGAGGGCAATGCGCTTTTGGGTATTAAAACGCTGATTTTGGTAGGACTGCAGCAACATCGCTACCTGCTCCGATTGCGAATTTTTCATTTTCCCAATTTTATGTACCGCAGCAATCAGCTCTTCTGGCTTTACAGGTTTTAACAGATAATCAGTAGCAGAAAACTTAATCGCTTGTATGCCATATTCATCATGTGCCGTTACGAAAATGATATGCGCCCTGTTTTCCCGAAGCTCCTTTAATAAATCAAAACCCGATTCTTGTTGCATTTTTATATCGAGGAAAAGTATATCTACAGTTTCATGAGCCAAATAATTTACAGCATTTTTTACTGTATTGGCAGTGCCTGAGATAGTTAAGTGGGGGCAGTAACGGGATATTAGGCCAGAGAGCGTTTCTATGGCACTTTGTTCATCATCTACAATATAGCAGCTAAGGTTATTCATTAAAGCCAGTTTTGAAAAGTAAAAGTAGTAATTGTTCCTGTGCCCGTTTGATATTTTATTTGCATTTGGATGGGAAGTGATTTTAGTTTTTCATTGTAAACAGCAATGCGTTTTCTGGTGAGTGACAAACCGTGCCCCTCATTTGCTGCTGTACTGTTCCATGGCGTATTTCCATTATCTGAAACTTCAATAATAAGTGAGGAAGCGACAGAATAGATTTTAATCAAAATATTTGGAGAACTGAACTGCTTTCCAAAGGCATGCCGAATACTGTTCTCCAATACAGGTTGTAAAAGGAGCGGAGGAAAATCGATAAGTGATGCAGAAATGTCAGCAGAAATATCAACAGTATAAGAAAATGCCAGCCTTTCCTGCTCAAGCTGTAAATAGCCTTTTTCTATTTTGATTTCTTCTTCCAGAGATATAAACTCTTTTTTTCCCGTATCCATCACATCCCGCATAAAAGTGGCAACATTGCTAATGTAGGCATTCGCTTTATCCGGATTGCTGGTATTAATTGTTCCCTGGATGGCATGGAGTGAATTAAACAGAAAGTGTGGATTCAACTGCCCGCTCAATAAAGAAAGTCGGGTTTCGGTATCTTCATTCCTGCGTTTTAAAGCCTCGAGTTTTCTTTTGTTACGTTTGCTCCAAATGTAGAATAATACACCTCCAAGCAATAATAATACAATGGTAAATAACGCCACCTTTCCCCAGGGGATTTGGATAGGTCTGTTGTTTACGCTTACGGTTATCTTATGGATGGTTTCGGCCTGGCTTCTGTATCGGAGAAAAATATTTTTTGTTTTTCCAGCCGGAAGATCATTTTCAACAACAATATATACAGCATTTTCCGGGCCAACCGGATAGATGGAGCGCCAGGATTCAAGCTTATTTTCAAAAGCATATTGCAACACTTCATTTCTCCGCAACCCGGCAAACCGGATAATACCCAGCTTACCATAATCTTTAACAAAAGAATCCTTAACTTTTCCTGAATAAACTTCTGGTATCCCTGAGCCATAATTTAAAATATGCTGGAGATTAGTGCTGAGTTGTTCTCCTTTGAGGGGCAGCTGGTAAAAAATGAAATTATTAGCTTTATCTTCCGGTCTTACTATGGTAATGGTTTTGATCAGCTTTCGGCTAGCGATATTCCTGACCATGATGTAAAGCGTATCTCCAACAGCTAATCTAAAATTTCCGGCAAAATAGGTGCGTTTCCATTTTTGGGTAACTGTTTTATGGTCTAAGGTCTTACTACCCAAAAAAACATGCTCCTTATCTTCTCCTAAGGTAGAAAGTGATGTCCAGTGTCTGATTAGCCTATGCCGCTGTATAGCGGAAAACTCCAGTTTCTCATAATCGTCGCCTCCAAATGAGCGGTAAAGCTGTATTCTTTTACCCTTCTCTATGATATAATTGGGCAGAAATGTAATTCCGATAAAACGTGTTGAAATATAATGTATTGAAGCATTTTCTGATACGCCACTACTGGTTTCTTGTAGATCTTTGAACAATTGATGGAAACGCTCAGGGGTATGGGGGGCATCGGTCATCACATAGCTAAACGTTGGTTCTGCATTAAGTGCAAATTCAGAATTACAGGCTTTCCCTCTTATTGTTTTTTTTACATCCACTCCGGAAAAACCACTCCAGTTATCCTCCGTATGTAGAGGTAGCTGCCTGGCCGATGCTGCAATGCAGGTTGCCAATAGAAATACAATGAGAAGGTTTTTTTTAGGCATATGAATTGGATTATCAAGTAATCGGACATTTGTTTTTAAACGGATTGGATCCACAGGAGAAAACGTGGCCAAGATCGAAAAAAATGAGGGGAATTTGTATTTGAAAAACATAAGCATTACTATTTAATTTTGATCAAAAATGAAAAGTCCTTAGCATGTTTTATTATCAGTAACTGAATCTGGTATGCTTTTCCTTGAATTTGGAAAATAGATGGCCATAAGTTTTCTATTACAAAAACTGCGTTTCAGCCACAAGGGTCTGCTAGCTCATGTATATGCTTTTCAACCCTTTATCATTTGTTGATACATCATTTTATTTATATCGTGCGGATATTAGATTTGTAATTAGCCAACAGACAGAAATGTCAAAAGCATTATATCTATACGGATTTTGTCTGTATATTACCATTTAAATCTAATTACCAGCAATGAGAAAATACTTTCTTCCCTTACTGATTGTCATCAACACTTTGTCTGTACGTGCCCAGAAACAGGAAACTTTACATTATCAACAACCTGCCGGTGTGTGGACAGAAGCGCTACCCATAGGTAACGGGCGGCTTGGTGCCATGATTTTTGGAAAAACTGATGAAGAACTTATTCAGCTTAATGAGGCAACTTTATGGAGTGGCGGACCTGTTTCGAAGAATGTAAACCCTGCTGCCTTTGAAAACCTCGATCCCATAAGAAAGGCACTTCAGGAAAAAGATTATGAAAAGGCCTATCAACTCACAAAAAAAATGCAGGGTGTTTACAGTGAAAGTTATCTTCCATTGGGCGACATCATACTTAAGCAGGATTTTAAAAATGGTAAACAATCCACTTATAGCAGGGAACTTAACATTCGGGATGGTCTTGCAACAACAGCATTTACCGTGGATGGTGTTTCTTACAAAAGAGAAATGTTTGCTTCCGCACCAGGCGAGTGTATCATAATCAGACTGACCAGCGATCGGCCTAAGAACCTTTCTGTTTCCATTTCACTAAAAAGTCAGCTACAGCACAATGTTTTAGCTGCCGGAAAAATGCTTGTTTTAAAAGGAAGGGCGCCTGCGCATGCAGATCCAAATTATGTTAGGTACAATAAAAATCCTATAGTTTATGAAGATAGCACTAATTGTAGGGGAATGCGGTTTGAATTAATCTTAAAACCCATCATTTCTGATGGAAGTTTGGAAGAAAAAGCTGACCAGATTATAATTAAAGATGCATCAGAAATACTTTTGGTTGTTTCTGCAGCTACAAGTTTCAATGGATTTGATAAATGTCCGGATAGTGAAGGAAAAGATCAACATAAACTCGCAACGGATCATCTTCGCAAATCTGCAAACCAAAAATATCAGCAGTTATTAACCGATCACCTTACAGACTTTCATCATTTCTTTAACAGGGTAAATTTGAAGCTTAATGCAGCAGAGGAAGACAGATCAGCATTGCCTACAGATGTTAGACTTGAAGAATATACCAAAGGGGCAAAAGACTCAGGCCTTGAAGCGTTGTTTTTTCAATATGGCAGATATTTACTCATTTCTTCTTCACGTACTAAAGATGCGCCCGCCAATTTACAAGGTATCTGGAACAAAGAATTACGTGCACCATGGAGTAGTAATTACACAACAAATATCAATGTGCAGATGAATTATTGGCCGGTAGAAACTGCTAACCTCTCAGAACTGTTTTCTCCATTAAACGATCTGATTGGAAATTTACACCAAACAGGAACCGAAACGGCCAAAAGTTTCTATCATGCTAATGGCTGGGTAGTACACCATAATTCCGACATCTGGGCAACAAGTAATCCCGTGGGTGATCGGGGTAAAGGAGATCCCATGTGGGCCAACTGGTACATGGGTGCCAATTGGCTGAGCCGGCATTTATGGGAACACTACCAATATACTGGCGATCTAAAATATCTTAAAAAAGTATATCCTGTAATGAAAGATGCGGCCTTGTTTTCTTTAGACTGGTTACAGCAAGATAAGGATGGGTATTTGGTAACCATGCCATCAACATCGCCAGAAAACCGGTATCAGTATGGTAACGGGAAAAAAGGCGCAGTAACAGTTGCCAGTACAATGGATATGGCTATAATTAAAGATTTATTTGGAAATGTAATTCAGGCAGCTAATATTTTGGATACAGACCCTGGGTTTAGGGCAACGCTGGCATCAGCAGAAAAAAAACTATTCCCTTTTAAAATTGGAAAACAAGGACAGCTTCAGGAATGGTATGAAGATTTTGAAGATGAAGATCCCCATCATCGGCATACTTCTCACCTGTATTCATTGCACCCCGCTAATTTGATATCCCCTTTAAAAACACCTGAACTGGCCAACGCAGCAAAACGCACATTAGAATTAAGGGGAGATGATGGCACAGGATGGAGCCTGGCATGGAAGGTGAATATGTGGGCGAGACTTTTAGATGGTAATCACGCCTATAAACTTTTTAGAAATCAGTTAAGGCTAACCAAAGATAACGATACCAAGTACAGTGGACATGGGGGTTCATATCCAAATCTTTTTGATGCCCACCCGCCTTTTCAGATCGATGGAAATTTTGCGGGTACAGCTGGTATAATTGAGATGTTAATGCAAAGCCAGAATAACGAAATACACCTCCTTCCTGCTTTACCTGATGCCTGGAAGCAAGGTACGGTTAGTGGCCTGGTGGCAAAAGGTAATTTCACTGTTGATATGAACTGGACTGAAAACAAAATCATTACAGCAACAATTGTTTCAAAAAACGGAGGAAAATGTACCATAAGGGCTAATGAACCATTTACAATTCAATCGCTTGGCTTAAAAAGTGAACGTTCGGTAATGGGGTACACCGTTTCCTTCCACAGTATTAAAGGTAAATCTTATAGCATTAAAGCATTATAATGATATTTTAAGCCAGGCTAGCAAGTATTAAATGTAAAGGATTCAATGGTTAATAAGTTGCTGTTGCCTGCAGCAATTGCTGTAAATATCTTTACGGCGTATTAAAGTTTTCATTTTTTGCAGGCCTTTTTTGGGGTATCTTGATAAGAAGAGCACTTCCTGGATTATGATAAGCATTTTCGATTTTTCCTGTTCCCAAAAATAATCCAGATGCAGGCCATCCAACTGAATAAAGCTGTAGAAATGCCCAATTCAGGATCGGCTAATGTAAACGATGAAAAAATAGCAATGATAGAGATGGCTGTAGCAAGTATATAAGGGAGAAACTTTTTCATATCAAGATTTGTTCAAAAATCAATCCAACTCAGGGGCTTTTTAAGCATTGCTGATCAATATTTCTTTTTGCTGACATTTCTACCTAAAAAGTCAGTTTTTTTGCGTAGGTGTTTAATGGCAGGGAAAAATAAAATTAGCGTGACATTATGCTATGTGTCTGACATTAAGTGTATAATGTGGTTTTCGAAAAAAATATTAAAAACATGCTTGTTGTCTGCCAAAGAAAAAGTTTTAAGTGTCTTGTTATTTTTTTAAGTATATTTAATAGTCTTTTTTATCCATAAAATCTGCTCTTTTATGAAGCATGTTTTTCCTCTTCTGATTTTCTTTTTTGTTTTGTCATGTCGCAATGATGATTCATCCAAACAAAAAGGATCGGCGGTAAACACTAAGCAGGTGAGTGTTTGCTATAGCCCAGCAACCAACGATAAAGATTGGTATACTTCTGGTCGTAAAGCCCCTATACTAAAAGGACTTCAGGGCATTAATTTTAAAATCTCAACATCCAGTAAGGAGGTTCAGCATTACTTTAATCAGGGCATGATGCTGGCTTACGGCTTTAATCATGCAGAAGCCGCGAGGTCATTCTATGAAGCGATAAGGTTGGATTCGACTTGCGCCATGGCCTATTGGGGATTTGCCTACGTGTTAGGTCCCAATTACAATGGTGGTATGGAAGAAGATAATTTTCAACGCGCTTATGATGCTTCCCTAAAGGCCAAGCAACACTCAAGCACCTGTACCCCAATTGAAAAAGCATTAATAATAGCATTAGCCTCCCGCTATTCAGCACAACCACCAGGTGATCGTAAGCCGCTAGACATAGCCTATGCAACAGCCATGAAAAAAGTATACAACCAATATGCTGTTAACCCTGATGTTGGAGCGCTGTATGCGGAAGCGTTGATGGATTTACACCCCTGGGATTTGTATCAAAAGAAAACAAAAACCGCACAGCCCTGGACCCCGGAACTTATTGCCGTTTTGGAGCATCTCATAAAGATCAACCCCCGTCATCCCGGTGCACACCATTTTTACATCCATGCATTAGAGGCTTCTCCTACGCCAGAAAAGGCCTTGACAAGTGCTAAGCTGTTGGAAACACTGGTTCCCGGTTCCGGTCACCTGGTGCATATGCCTTCCCATATTTACATCAATACCGGCGATTATCATTCGGGTACCTTATCTAATATCAGTGCTGTAAAAACAGATAGCATTTACACCACAGCATGTCACGCCCATGGTGTGTATCCCTTAGCCTATTATCCCCACAACTATCATTTTCTGGCTGCAACCGCTACACTGGAAGGAAATTCTGCGTTGGCATGGCGGGCAGCATTGCAGGTTCAGAAACATACAGCTAAAGACCTTATGCAAAAACCTGGCTGGGGAACCCTCCAGCATTATTATACCATACCGTACTATGTGGCCGTAAAATTAGCCATGTGGGATGCTATACTTTCCCTTGATATTCCACCAAAAGGCTTGGCCTATCCCCAGTCTATCTGGCATTATGCCAGAGGTATGTCTTATTTAGGCAAAAAAGATCTCGGTAATGCACAAAAGGAATTGAAAGCACTCTCTGTCCTGGCTGCTGATACGACGCTCCAAAATTTAACGGTGTGGGATATCAACACAACCGCTGATCTGGCACAAATTGCACTAAAGGTATTACGTGCAGGAATCGCCATGAAACAAAATGACACTAATCAAGCCATCAGTTTACTCCAGGAAGCCATCATCCTTGAAGATAACCTTAATTACAATGAACCGCCCGATTGGTTCTTTTCAGTGAGGCACTATTTGGGAGCTGTATTGATCAACACAGGCAAATTTCGTGAAGCAGAGAAAATATATTTGCAGGATTTGCAGGTATGGAAAAAGAATGGCTGGGCACTTGCAGGATTATATCAATCACTGCTTAAGCAAAACAAAAAAACGGAAGCTGAAAAAATAAAAATTGCCCTGGATAAAGCCTGGCAGCATGCTGATTTTGAACTCGAATCTTCATCTGAAATAATGAGGTAAAGCGTCTGTAAGAGTTAAAGGATGAAAGCCTTATAATTTTAGATAAGTGTATTGCTACCGGTTCATTCCATACCAGTTATTCAAAGGCATGCCAGTTGAAAGAAATGACATGCCTTTGAAAAGAATTTAGCTTAGTAACAGGCTTATTTTTTCTTCTCAAGCTCGGTTATTGCGGTCCACAATACACCGGCTTCTCCTCTAAAGCTTGAAGATCCTTTTGGTTGATTATCTGGGGTATACCATTCGTAAAACCCATTATTAGTAATTACCCTGTCAAGCATTGGTTTGAGTGCTTCACGGGCTTCGTCCAATAGATCATATTTTATAAGCTGGGTAACCATTCTCCCGCCAAACCATGTCCAGTCACCACCATTTTGATAGGAATAAGGCCCCATGACTTTATTTTGGAATGTTCCGGCTGGATAAACAGGGTAGAGGGTTAGTCCAATTGTTGCAGCATTGGCATCACGTACATTTTTTTTCATTTTCAAATAGGCATCTTTTACCTGGGCTTTGGTCAATAAGCCTGCCTCAATCGCAACTGCAGTACCACCATGGTAATAAACTTTAGATTCGTCAAAACTTGAAGGGAAAGGAGAACCATTCAGGTAAATATGGGGAATGTATTTCTGAGCCTTAGTGTCCCACAAATGCTTATTAATGTTATTACGAACACTTTTGTAAATATTTTTCCATTTACTTACTTCTGCAGAAGGAAGCGTTGCTACTTCTAGAAAATCATTAATGGCAATCAGGAACATGGCGTTATCATAAATATCAATGGCTCTGTGGGTGTTTTCGTCAATCACAACACCCCAACCTTGTTCAGGTTGAACATCTCCCCAATCAGCAGTTGTTGCTCCCCATAAAAGGCCATGTTTCTCATCAAATCTTTCTTTCATTAAAAAATCCATTGCCCGTTCCATCTGTTTTTCAACAGGTAAACCCGCAACCTTTTCAGTCAGGATACTTTTATCGCCCGTAATGCGGATGTATTTGGCTATAGCCTGAATTAATGAGGTCTCCTGGTCCGTTTCAACCGTATTTTTATGACCAAGATATCCTGGAACAAGATCGGATTTGTAAAATTTTCCTTCTGAGCCCGCTTTTTCAGCAGGGATGTACCCATCCAGAATAGAGCCATCTTCCTGCTGAAACTGAAAGAAAGTAATGAGGTGCTTCTTAATCTGCGACCGGTCATTTACCTGGCAGCTTAGCTCGATAAAGGTATTTAAGTCTCTAATCCACACTTCCCCATAGCCATCTCCGGCAGTAAAACCTTTCTTAATCAAGGCTTTTGCCATAGTTTTTACTTTGCTCATTACCTGCTGCGACGATTTGTTAACCTCTGTCGCCGGATTTCGGGCCTGCTGTGAAAAACATGGGCCAGCTAAAGCTAAAATGAGTAAGGTTGCCAGAAATTTATTTGTGTTCATATGAAGGGGATTTAATTTGCTCTAATAATTGGTTAGGTAATTCTGTCTTTGTTAGAATGTACAAACATATGAGCATTTATTTTAATTTCAAAAAAGACAGCCCGTTTAAGTGAAAGTAATGAAATTAAAAACTTGTGGATCAAAATTTCCCCTATGTTGATCAGCAACGAAATGTGCGAAGAACTACCTATGCAGAAATCCCCGATTAGCAACCACCTTCACGCGGGGCACGTTTATAAATTATTTTACCATCTAGTTCCACATAGTCGCCAGATAGGATAGGGTATGAGTATTTTGGTGCATGCGACACACCACGGCTCTTGATCATGATCTTGTCGTTAACTTTCAGACCTCGCAATTGCTCAAATTCATCCTTAGAATTAAAGAAAAACTTGTTGAACTTTTCCGTACCAAAAGCAAGAATATAGTCCTCACCTTTAATCCTGACCATCAAACCGAAACCTAACCTTGAGCCTTTGGGAAGAGTAAGAGCGGTTATCGTGGCCTCCATGTTCGTAAATTCCTTAACATTCCTGTTTATTTTAGCTGTACTGGTAAATACTTTTTTACCCGCTGGAGAGGCTACCCATTTTTTGTACTTGATACCATCAGGAGTAGCCTCCCATTTTTCCAATGCAGCTTTTCTTTCAGCAGGATTGAGGGGCTTAGAGCTGGGGTTTTTAGGAGCTTCACTTTTACTCCCAAGATTTGCAAATACCAGTCCGCTTACCACAACCAGCGGTAAAATCAGCGCATAAATAACTTTTTTCATATTTTTATGGTTTAATTTACTTAGATCCATCTACTGATCGATCAGCTCCGTTTAAGGGATTTGTACTTTTCATATCCCTGTGGAGTTTGTACAACAAAAATACTTCTATATATTTCGGGATGAGGAACTTAGATTGTAAATAAAAATGTAACCTTTGTAAATAAATACTTGACACTATGCTTAATAGCCGAGATTTCCTGTCCCGTAAAGGTAAATACCTGGCCGGATCAATATTGGTTCTGCTTATTTCTGCAATCTGTACAGCGCTCAGTATGACCGGTAGTGACGACTTCAATATCGCAAGGAGGGAAATTTTGCTTCGCAAGGTCGCACATGAACTCCTTTTACAGTCAGGCGATAGTACATCAAGGGTGCTTCCGGTAAAAAAAGTAGCGGAAAATGAATATCGGATCAGGTTCGAGCAGGCATTTAGCTTTCAAGCGGATTCCCTTGTGAATACTACGCAGCGTGTATTGGCGAAAGATCCACTCTCCAGTAATTATGTGGTCACAGTTTTAAACAGTAGCGAGTCTGGTGTAGCTTATGGCTATGCTATAACCCAAAATAAAAAAGATGATATCATCGCATGTATTGGGAGAAAACAACCCAAAGCACATTATATGATCAATATCAAATTTAAATCGACAATTATAAATACAGTAAAGAATAAACTGTTATCAGGCGGTTTACCTTTCCTGGCATTTGTTGGTGTTGTCTTTTTATTATCTGCCAAGTGGCGTCGGGGCGTACCTGTTAAAGTGGATGCGGACATATTCACTTTGGGCACAATGTTGTTCGATGCAAGGAACCGTAAGCTAGTCATAAATGGAAAGGCCATAGATCTCACCGGGACTGAAACACGGGTTTTGAATATTTTCGCATCTTCCCCTAACCAAACCATAGAAAGAAGCCGTTTACAGAAAGAAATATGGGAAGACCAGGGGGTTATAGTAGGGCGCAGTTTGGATATGTTTATATCAAAACTGAGGAAAAAACTGGAACCTGAGCCTGGTGTCAGTCTTGTTGTTGTTCGTGGTAAGGGCTACAAGCTCGAAATTATGGTTAAAACTGATCATTGATCAATGTTCTTTTTGGAAAGGTGCTATAATACTGTCAGCAGGGAGATAACAGTCCTGCTTTTTGCTATATTCCCGGTTTAACGGGGGTTGACGCTTTCGACCAGGTATATAATTATTCACTGAATTTCCTTTTCAGTTCGTATGAGAAAAAACGTCGTCTTGTATTTTCCGCTGATCATTCACCAAAATATAATGAGGTAAAACAAACAAAGTAGTACCTTTAATATAAGCGTTGATTGCTATGTGAGTAGATTTCATACTTTAAACTGATGAAAATGGATTATTTGCAAAAATTGCTTGGTGATATTGAATGCCATTCGGTAAGCGGAATTGAAGACTGTTTCTCAAACGGTATTAACCCGAATGATCTCTACAATGGAAAGCCACTTATAGATGAATTAACCAGCGAATATACACGGAGCAACAGGTTTAAAGATTGTGTAAAAGCATTTATTGTAGCCGGGCTAAAATTTGATGACGAGGCATTCTTGGCTGTGCTTTCCAATAACACCGAAGCGCTGCAAGATGAGCTTATCAAGCGCCCTGAATTGGTTGACGACCGGTATTCCTTACGATGTGCTTATACGCCGTTATTTGAGGTGAGCTTACTACACATTTGTGCGGAATTCAATCATTTTTCCTGTGCAAAACTGCTGGTTGAATATGGCGCCGATATAAATGCCGCTGCTGGGGTTGATGAATGGGGATTTGGCGGGCAAACACCTATATTTCATACCGTTAATCAAAATGCTAATCAATCTTTAGATATGTTTCATTATTTACTTTCTCAATCCGCAAATCTTCAAATCACTATTCCGGGTATTATATGGGGTAAAGGCTATCCCTGGGAAACGCTTATTCCAGCAGTCAATCCAATTAGCTATGCCATGATGGGTCTGCTTCCACAGATGCATCGGGATGAAAAAACAATTATGGACATTGTTTGCAAGATGCTTCATTCAGCGTATGCTATCAGCTACTCGCTTAATAATGTTCCCAATGCTTATCTGCGTTAATACAGATTGATTGTACTTTCTTTATCTCTGTTTTGGCATTGACCATGCGAGACCGGACTGTGTTTTCTGCTCTAATATTTGAGGGCAGAATTATCCTTACATTTTTGGGTTGCCCTTAAAAAGAATTCGTAGTCTGCGATAAACTGGTGGTCTATTTTTCGAATCTCAATGTCCTGAATTTATATTTCCGAACAAAAAGCTCTTCTCCAAGGCATAATTAGGTTCACATGCAATTCGAAATGCAAGGCGCTCCTGCGGATCTGCCTATGGTTATTTAAACTCGTTTATATTCCTGACGGTTACATCCGGCATTTTCTCGAAAAGATCCTGCATATACTTTCTGTGGTTAGCTCCTGCAAGAACAACTACTTGTTTTGCCCCCCGGGCCCTGGCCTGATTGACTACATTGTCGCACATTGCTTTATTTCTCATCATCCACCAGTGGATTTTTGAAAGCATTTCTTCTTTGGGGAAATTTTTCATGGTATACATTTCCGACAGATAAAAATCTCCCGAAGCCGAAATCCTGGCAGCTTCGTCGGTATTTAGCCATTCAGTAACATTTTTTGAATTTTTCTCTATACCATCATACTTTTCGAACCCTTTTTGGATAACATTTAAATTAGCTTTCAGTTCATTCCTGAACACCGCTGCAGTATCTTTTTTGAATACATTGAACTTTGCATCGAAAGCCCCCCATGAGGCGCCCCAATTTAAGTCATAATCCTGGCAGTCCATGGCAATCAATTCCTCGATTTTTAGTTCCTGCATCATTGGAAATGCAATAAAAGCATATTCTGAGGTTTTTAATCTTTTCATACTTCGCCCTACGGTATCCAGTTTTGGGCTGAGTATTTTATTAACATAGTCTTCAAGTTCAACGTCGGGCGATTTTTGAAGGTAATCAAACACCTGCCAAAATTGATAATGGCCATTTGCGACATCCTGATTTAGATAATGGGCATGGG
The DNA here is from genome assembly GCF_965279535.1 of Pedobacter sp. Taxonomy (NCBI): domain Bacteria; kingdom Pseudomonadati; phylum Bacteroidota; class Sphingobacteriia; order Sphingobacteriales; family Sphingobacteriaceae; genus Pedobacter; species Pedobacter sp. Next base: position 1,324,611 of record NZ_OZ257244.1, on the reverse strand, counting down.
CAAGATCTGTTTTCAGCCGATAATCTTTCGGGTTGTCGATTACCAGTTTTTTCAAGCTGTCTATTGTTCTTGGCAGTGCATCTTCAGCTATGTCTCTGTTTTTTTTAAGGATTTCCAGACGCATGAGATTTTCCTTTTTACACCAATAGTCCATAACATTCTGCTCATCCTTTTTGCTTAGAAATTCGCCGAAAAATGCAGTTGGTTTGAATTTTTTTATTTTGGTGTAGATGCCAGAAAAATCCTGTTCCGGATAGTTACCATAATTATGTGAGACACCAATCAGCAACACGTCTACCTTTTGGGCACTGACACTGAAGGAAAAAAAAAGAATGAGAAAAAAAGCGTACCTCATACTGTCGGGATTATATTACTGGATATTTGTGTAATTTACAAAATGGCCTGTACACAAATACACAAAAATCAATAAAAATCAGTTTGGCATGCAAAACTACAAGGAAACGGTTGTCGATATTTTCCCGATAATCTTCTGTAACCGCTAAAAGATGGATCTGTTAACTCTGTATTTTTTAATGGTATATTCCATGTATGCGGTATTAATAATGGTTAATTCTAAGAGCGTTTGGAGCTTTTGAATTTAGTCGATTTTTTTTATCCCAATGTTCCTCGAGGCACTTGGCTATGTCTTTAGGTTTGATTTTCCGGTCAATTATATATTGTAAAATAATAGGATGACTTGCGTCCGCATATGTTTTATGGACATAGAATATTAATTTCAAACTTACTTGTATGGTGTAAACAGTGTTTTTTGTTGGTGTTTATTTGGTGTAAACTAGTTTGCAACAATGGCAAACAATTAAAAACAAAAAAATAAAGGAAACCCTTTTTAAATAGAAACGGGCGACATTACTGTTTGTAATTGTCGCCCGTTGTTTAAAACTGGTGGAGCCGAAGGGGTTCGAACCCTTGTCCAGTTGTGAGATAAATTATATCTTCTACATGCTTATTTTTCAATTGATTTTCGAGATAAAAACGGGCTGAAAACCGACCTAATTTTTATCCTTAGATGCTTGATCTCACTTTAAGTCGCACCTGCTTAAAGCCAGCACTGTTATATCGATGCCCCTGATTCTAACCTAACGGTGCAGCAGTTAGAGAGACAAAAGCTATGCTAATTCTAAATTAGGCAGCTAAGGCGTAGTTATTTTCGCCAGTTATTGTTTTGAACGTTCTCTTTAAAGTGCTCTCCGTACAACGCACTGCATGCTAATATAACCTTCGCCACCCTGTCAAATCCAGAACGGCCCCAGTTATTAGTTTGCAATTAACAGTTTTCACTTGTCAAGTACAAAACCAGAATGCAAATATACAAATTTTAAGCCAATATTTTGTATCAGGTAGAGCCGCCCGCTCACCGTCTTAATAGTTTGGAGTTTAGAGTTCGGAGTTCAGAACCGCCCGCAAGCTCACCAACTCATCACCTCACCAGCTAAACAGTTTGGAGTTTAGGTTGCTTCGCCAGCTTATCAACTAAATAGTTCTCCCAGGATACTGCTGTAAAGCAATTTCCAAACAATCCATAGCAGCATTTAAATCAGCTACATTTAAAACGTAGGCCATACGAACTTCATTTTTACCAGAACCTGCAGTAGAATAGAAACCTGTTGCAGGTGCCATCATTACCGTTTGGTTTTGGTGTTCAAATGATTCCAGTATCCACTGACAGAATTTATCTGCATCGTCAATCGGGAATTTAGCTACCACATAAAATGCACCTCCAGGGTTCGGACAAAATACGCCATCAATATTATTCAGGCGGTTTACCAGCGTATCCCTACGTAGGGTATATTCTGTATTCACTTGCTCAAAATAACTGTCAGGAGTATCTACAGCTGCAGCCCCCGCAATCTGTTCTACCATCCCCGGGCTAAGCCTCGCTTGCGCAAACTTTAATCCCGATGAGATAACTTCCTTATTCTTGGTAATTAAGCAACCTAAACGTGCACCACAGGCACTGTAACGTTTAGAAACGGTATCCATAATGATTACATTTTCATCTAAACCAGCTAAGTGCATTGGCGAGATAAACTCGCGTCCATCATAACAAAACTCACGGTATGCCTCATCAGAGAAAAGGAATAAATCATACTTCAAGCACAATGATTTTAAAGCTTCTAACTCTTCTTTAGAATATAAATATCCTGTCGGATTATTCGGATTGCAAATAATTATTGCTTTCGTTTTGTCTGTAATCAGTTTTTCAAATTCAGCAATAGGAGGCAGGGCAAAGCCATTTTCAATGTAAGAAAGGATAGGTTTAACCACCACATTACTCATGCAGGCAAAACCATTGTAATTAGCGTAAAAAGGTTCAGGGATAATGATCTCATCTCCTTCATTTACACAGGTTTGCATGGCTATGGTGATGGCTTCAGAACCACCCACAGTTACCAGGATGTTTTCTGGTGTAATATTATAGCCCAGTTTATTGTAGTATTCGGTAAGTTTTTGGCGATAGGCCAATGTACCTTCAGAAGGTGTGTATGCCCAAACATTAAAATCAATGTTTTTAATGGCATTTAACATTCCCTCCGGGGTTTCAATGTCGGGCTGACCAATATTAAGGTGGAAAACTTTTTTGCCATCTTTTTTAGCTTGATCAGCAAATGGCGTTAACTTTCTGATTGGCGATGCAGGCATCTGCAGGCCTTTTTGTGAAATTTTTGGCATGGCACAAAAATAAAAAAGTCCCGATGAAAATCGGGACTTTTCATGTTTATAGAAAAAAAATTACTTTGAAGCAGGGGCGGTTACAGTTTCACCTTTGATATAAAGCACTTTAACCGGTGTTTTAGCATTTGAAGTTACAGTTACCGTTTTAGAAAATGGCGATGGGCCAGCTGCTGCATTAAAAGTTACAGAAATAACACCTGTTTCACCTTTTTTTAATGGTGTAGAAGTATATTTAGGTACTGTACAACCACAGCTTCCTTCAGCTTTAGTAATAATTAATGGCTGCTCACCTACGTTAGTGTATTTAAACTCATAAGTAACAGGTTTTCCCATAGGGATTTTTCCAAAGTCATGGGTTTCAGCTTCAAATTTAAATTCAGCAGGTTTAGCTTGTGCATTTGCAGCAACACCAAAACCTAAAACAAAAGCGAATAATACTAAGATCTTTTTCATGTTATAATTTTGAAAATTGTTTTAAACTTTATAAAACAAATTTATACGTTTATTAATTAAAACAAAAACTATTCCAATTATAAATTCTTAATCCATATATAATTTTACATAGTAGGATAAAGGCAAACTTTTTATTTTGTATATATTTGCCACAACCAATATTTGATTATAATGCAAAATGGAAAACTTATAACCAACGCTATTGATACTTCTGAATTAAGTTTTAACGACTTTAAATCAATTGTAATCAACGATTACAAGATTGCCTGCGAAAGTAGGCAGGCCAGTATTTTAGGCCGCAGAGAGGTGTTAACGGGCAAGGCTAAGTTTGGCATTTTTGGCGATGGAAAGGAAGTTCCGCAAATCGCAATGGCTAAAGCTTTTAAGAATGGCGACTGGAGATCAGGCTATTACCGCGATCAAACTTTTGCTTTTGCCACAGGAATATCCACCCTTAAAGAATTTTTTGCTCAGTTGTATGCTAATCCTACGGCTGGGGCTGATCCTTTTTCGAGTGGCCGACAAATGAACAGTCATTTTGCTACCAAATCAATCAATGAAGATGGCAGCTGGAATGATTTAACACAGATTAAAAACTCTTCTTCTGATATTTCACCAACCGGAGGGCAAATGGCCAGGTTAGTTGGTTTGGCTTATGCTTCAAAACTTTACAGGCAGAATAAAGATTTAGAATATCTTAAAAACTTTTCAGTAAATGGGAACGAAGTTGCTTTTGGTACCATCGGTAATGCATCTACATCCGAAGGTGTATTTTTTGAATCCATTAATGCAGCTGGCGTTTTACAGATTCCTATGGCCATCTCTATCTGGGATGATGACTATGGTATTTCTGTACCGGCAAAATATCAAACCACCAAGGAAGATATTTCTGAAGTCTTAAAAGGCTTTCAGCGGGATGCACAATCAGCAGGTTATGAAATTTATAAAGTAAAAGGCTGGGATTATCCTGCATTATGTGAAGTTTACGAAAAAGCTATACAAGTATGCAGAGATGAGCATGTTCCCGTTTTAATTCATGTTACCGGACTTACTCAGCCACAAGGGCATTCTTCTTCCGGTTCTCATGAACGATATAAATCCAGGGAAAGGCTACAGTGGGAAAATGATCACGACTGCATAAAAAAAATGCGTGAATGGATGCTGGAATCAGCTATCGCCACAGAAGAAGAAATTAATGATATAGAAAAAGCTGCAAAAGCAGTCGTTCGTGAGGCACAAAAAGAAGCCTGGAACGAATTTTTAGAAGGTATCAAGCCCGAGCAGAAACAAGCGGTAGAATACATCACTGCTATGGCTAAATATCAGCCAGAACTGACTAAAATTGCTGCTCAGTTAGCTTCAATTGCCGATGCCCAGCGTAGGGAGGTTTATTCTTCAGCCAGAAAAGCTTTAAGACTTTCAGTTCAGTTCGAATCAGAAGAACGCAATGCCCTTTTAGGTTGGTATAAAAAACAGCAGGATTTAAATTTTGAGCGTTACAGTGCTAAGCTTCACTCGGATACCATGGAAAGCCCTGATATGATAGAAGTGGTTCCTGCAAATTATGATGAGCTTTCTAAAATGGTAGATGGCCGTGAAGTACTCAACGCTTGTTTTAACGAAAACTTTGCCAGAGATCCACGTTTAGTTGCTTTTGGTGAAGATTTAGGGAATATTGGTGATGTAAATCAGGGTTTTGCAGGTTTGCAGGCGAAATATGGTGAATTGCGCGTTACCGATACCGGAATTCGTGAAATGACGATTATGGGACAGGGAATTGGTTTGGCGCTTCGCGGACTGAAACCCATTGCCGAAATTCAATACTTAGATTACCTTATCTTCGCTTTAAATGTATTGAGTGATGATCTGGCTTCTTTATCATATCGTACGAAAGGAATTCAGAAAGCACCAATGATTGTGCGGACAAGGGGTCATCGTTTGGAAGGAATCTGGCATTCCGGATCGCCAATTAGTATGCTTTTAGGATCATTGAGGGGTATGCACCTTTGTGTTCCGCGAAATATGACTCAGGCTGCAGGCATGTACAATACACTTTTTAGAGCCGATGAGCCTGCCGTAGTAATTGAATGCTTAAATGGTTATCGCCTGAAAGAAAAATTACCCACCAATGTTGGCGAATTTACAGTTCCTTTGGGTAAAGCAGAAGTACTGGAAACAGGTTCTGATATCACTGTAGTTTCCTACGGTTCGACATTAAGAATTGTTCAGGAAGCTGCTGAAGAGTTAGCGGCTTTTGGCATTTCGGTAGAAATTATTGATCCTCAAACTTTATTGCCTTTTGATACCGGACACCTCTGTGTAAGCTCCTTGAAAAAAACCAATAAACTTTTAGTTGTAGATGAAGATGTACCAGGCGGTGCATCGGCTTATATTTTACAAAAGGTAGTAGAAGAACAACAGGGCTACTTCCATTTGGATGCACAACCGAAAACCCTATCGGCAAAGGCCCATCGGCCACCTTTTGGCTCAGATGGGGATTATTTTAGCAAACCATCTGTTGATGATGTAATTGAAGTGATTTATCAGATGATGCACGAGGCAAATCCACAAAAATTTCCGGCATTGTTTTAAAATAAGCTTTTTAAATGCTGTAATGAAAGTCCAAATCTGTTAAAGATTCGGACTTTCTGATTTTTAGATATTTATTTGATAGTGGATAAAACTTGTGGTATAAAAACGGTTCTATCTTAAATAGATTTATCTTATCTTTATCAATCATCTCCCAAACAACCATTATATGATTAGAATTTTACCGAACGTAAAAGTCTATAATTTACCATTCCGATACTGTGATGTAATTTATTTACTTACGTAACACTATGGATAGACGCCTCCTTAAAAAAATTTTCCTAATTATTTGCAGCCAAACATGGATCATCATGATTTGGATACTGCTATTTTCCGCTCAGGCATTTAGCCAGAGCCTAAGTCCACAAATGAGGCTGGATAGCTTATTGTCTGTCAACCAGAAAATTCAACGTAACGACTCTACCAAAGTCAAAATTCTGCTTGAACTTTCACGACAGTATATCTATATGAACAATGAGGATAAAGTTGAAGAATTCACAGATAAAGCAATTGATTTAGCACAGAAAATTGATCAGAAGAAATTTTCAGCTACCGCATACTACAGAAGAGCCGCATTTTATCATGGCAATAGCAACCATCAAAAGGCGGAAGAAAATTATCTAATGGCCATAAACGAATATGCTGCTGTTAATAATCTGAATAGGATTGGCGGCACATATATCGATCTGGGTAAGCTGTATGCGAGTATACCGGATTATGCAAAGGCACTGGAAGCCAATCAAAAGGCACTGGCCATTTATGAGAAAACAAATAATGAGCGTGATAGGGCCAGGTGCTATACCAACATTTCTGATATTTATCAGGATTTGGGGCAGCAGAGTCAGGCACTCGTTTATTTAAAAATGGCCCTGAAACTTTTTAATAAAAAAGATGAGCAGAGTAGTGAAGCAGCCCTGGTTCATCACATGATTGGGAGGAATTACCTTGAAGCAAGTGCTGCAGAGCTGGCTAAAATGAATATAAGGTCAAATGATAAACTGAGGCTGGCGCTTGATCATTTTAGTAAATCACTTAAAACAGCAGAAGCATTAGAAAATCATAAAATTGTGGCTTCTAACATGAGGAGTATTGGCAATGTGTATAACGAATTAGGTTCTAAAGAATTTGCTTTAAACTCCTATCTCAAGTCTGTAGATTTGAGTAAACAGGAAGATGATAAAAATGAATACGCTGCCAGTTTGTATGCATTGGGTAATTTTTATAGGGAGGAAGGCGATTTTGGTAATGCTATAGTGTTGTTAAACAATAGTTTAAGGGTTGCGCAGGAGAATAACGCCCTGGATTTAGAGCGGAATTCGGCCCTTGCACTAAGTGATATTTATGAAAAGGAAAGGGATTATAATAAATCGCTGTTTTTTTATAAAAAGTATATCAATGTTCGCGACCGGATTTTTAATGAAGACAAAGAGAAAGAGGTTACGCGACGACAGATGCAGCTGGATTTTGGTGTGAAAGAACGTGATTTCTTATTACACCAGAGATTAACCGATGGTGAATTGCAACGTCAGGTGTTACTCGCACAACGGCAGCAGCAGGAACTAATCCTGAAAAAACAACAACTTGCATTAAGTGATAAAGAACGAAGCCTTCAAAGGTTAACGTTCTTAAAAAAACAGGCAGACCTGGAAATCGAACGTGAAATTCAGGCCGGAAAATTTGAACGTGCCAAAATGCAGGCCCGGTATGAAACTTCCTTGCGGGATAAGCAAATCAGTAAACAAGAGCAGCAGATTAAATTTGACTGGAAAATAAAGATCTTTTTAACGATAGCCATTACCTTAATTCTACTAGCAGCATTACTGATCTTTTTTAATCAACGGAAAACAAACCGGTTAAATAAAATCATCAATCACCAAAAACGCGAACTGGAACAATTAAGTAGGGTAAAAGACAGGATCTTCAGTGCCGTGAGCCATGACATGCGCGTGCCTATCAATTCATTAATTTCGTTTATTCAATTGCTAGAAGCAGGGAATATAGAGCAGGAGAAATTAAACCGCTATGCAGCATCTTTAAAGCATAACCTGGCCTATACCTCAACAATGATGGAGAATTTGCTCAATTGGGCAGCAAGTCAAATGCAAGGTTTTAATCCATATTTAGAACAAATTGACGTTTCTGCTTTATTAAAGGAAATCCAACAAGCCTTGCAAAGTGCTGCCGATGAGAAGGGAGTAAACATACACAATCAAATGCCAGAACACATTTATGGTAAAACAGATAGTAATATGCTCTCGCTTGTTTTACGTAATTTGGTAAGTAATGCCATCAAATTTACACCTCAAGGCGGCAATATAAATATTACTGCTAATGAAGCAGATAACCGCTTGCAGATTAAAATAGCAGATACAGGGTTGGGCTTAACTGCTAAACAGATTAATCACTTTAACCATGTAGGGCATTTGGGCGCCGGGGTAACTACATTAGGAACCAACAGAGAGAAAGGAACAGGTTTAGGGTTATTATTATGCAGGACCTTTGTAGGCTTAATGGATGGAAAAATTACAGTAGAATCTAATTCTCCTCAGGGATCAGTTTTTATTATTGAACTAAGTAAGGAAAGCTAATTCGATCTAATTTTTGGTAAATCTGGATAATATTTTCTTATCAATAGATCTTTCCATCAATTCCTGCCTGTTGCCCGCACTTATGGGCACAGTAAAGTTATGCTCTAAGTGGATTTCGTGGTTGGTAATGGTCGAAATATGATTGATATTAATGATATATTGCTTATGTACCCGCGCAAAGATGTTTTGTGGAAGTTGTTTCTCCAGATTTTTTAAACTTACCAGGATAATGTGTTTATCATCTACCGTAAAGAGTTTCGAAAAATCGCCCATACTCTCAATGTAAATCACATCATCATATCTGAGTTTAGTAATGCCTTTGGTTTCCCTGAAATAAAAGAAATCACCTTCCTGTTCTTTCGAAACTTTTTGATCCTGCTCCAAAAAACTCTTCGAATTTTTCTTAAGTTCGATATATTCTATAGCCTTATTAACGGCCTTTAGTAATCTTTCAAATGTTGCTGGCTTAACCAGAAAATCTATAGCATCTAAGTCGAAACTTTCAACAGCGTAATGGCTGTGCGAAGTGATAAATATAAAAGTGGGTTGATTTTTTAGGCTTTTGAGGAGGCCGGTACCCGATAATTCAGGCATATCAATATCAGAAAAAACAATATCAACTTGTTTTTCAGAGAGCACTTTTAATGCCTCTATACCGCTTGAACAAACGGATACAATATCGAGCAATGGTATTTTTTTGAGGTGCATTTCAATAGCATCTCTTTCAATTTCATTGTCGTCAACAATTAAACAACTATACATAATTTAGGGGAAATAGAATTATTTATAGTACACCGGTATAAATGAATATTCTTTAATAATATTCAATATTAATCTTTTTTGATTGGGAATAAAAATAAAACGCTTTAAAATGTATAAGTTATACTACGATTAATGCTTTTTCTCACCAGAATACTTCATTTCACCTGCTTTTATGGCCAAAGGGAGATCATTTTCTGCCGGCGGAACCGGACAACGATATCCGGCACTGTAGGCGCAATAGGGGTTGTAAGCTTTATTGAAATCTAATTCTAACATCTCATTCCTGATATCTTTCAGATCCAGATCAATGTATCGTCCACCACCATAGGTTTCTGTGCTGTTTGTTTCGTCTGTAAAAGGAAGGAAAAGGTAATCTTTATACTTAGGGTTTTTTGACAAGGCTGTGCTTTTAAAAAGAGTCATCTGGATAGCCTGCCCCTGTATCGTAAATTTAATTTTTGCGTAACGGTAATATTCCTGACTGCTGCCATCAACAGTAGGCATTTTAAACACTTTCTCATGCTTCAAAACTTCTACCTGAGCCATTATACGATATGAACTATCAGGATCAAAAAAATGCAAATTTTTCAGGTCATTTTCTTTCAAAGGAGAATGGCCGTCCGTAACAAAATCTTGTTTATAAGCTTCGCGATGGGCGGCTATTTTTGCCTGATAATCCTGAGCAGTTGCACTTAGGCTGATAAACAGGAAAAGAATCAAAAAGTGTCTCATAAAATATTAAACAATGCTTACTTTATTGCGGAGGAATTGATCTGCCAATACTAAAGCGGCCATAGCTTCAACAATAACTACTGCTCTTGGTACTACACAAGGATCATGTCGTCCTTTACCTTTAATTTCTGCAGCTTCGCCGGCAGCATTAATGGTTTGTTGGTTATGCATAATGGTGGCTACAGGTTTAAACGCTACTTTAAACGTAATATCCATTCCGTTGGAAATTCCGCCTAATATACCGCCTGCATGGTTGGTAATGGTTTTAAATACTTTTGCATCTGCGGCTTTCGGCTGCGGAATATCGTTGTGCTCTGATCCCCGAAGTTCGCTTCCGGCAAAGCCCGAACCATATTCGAAACCATGTACAGCATTGATACTCAGCATCGCTTTTCCTAAATCAGCATGAAGCTTATCAAAAACTGGTTCTCCCAAACCCGCCGGACAACCTTTAACCACACAGCTTATTTTGCCGCCAACAGTATCGCCATCTTTTCTCACCGAATCAATAAATTCAATCATTTCATGAGCCGTTGCCGGGTCAGCACATCGCACTATATTCTCCTCCCTGATTTGAAGAAGTGCATCCAAATCATTGCTTTCCAGGTTAGGTGCTTCAATTTTTCCCACAGCTGTAACATGAGCAAAAACTTCAATCCCCTGTTGTTTTAAAAATAGTTTGGCTATTGCACCTGCAGCAACTCTCGCTGCGGTTTCCCGCGCAGATGAGCGTCCACCTCCTCGGTGATCCCTGATGCCGTATTTCGCGTCATAAACATAATCGGCATGGCTGGGGCGGTATACATCTATATTATGTCCATAATCTTTCGATCGCTGGTCTTCATTCGGAATTAACAATGCAATCGGTGTTCCTGTACTTTTTCCTTCAAAAACACCTGATAAAATCTGAACGGTATCGCTCTCTTTTCTTTGGGTGGTAATTTTAGATTGTCCCGGACGACGTTTATCTAATTCTGATTGAATAAATGCTAAATCGATGTCTAATTGTGCCGGACAACCATCAATAATTACGCCGATGGCTACACCATGAGATTCGCCGAAGGTTGTGATGCGGAAAAGTTGACCAAAAGAATTACCTGCCATGTTTTATGATAATTGTTGAATGAATGATTGAATGACTGAGTGATTGAATGAGAGAATGAGTGAATGTTATAATGTGGTTACTTCAAAGCCAGCTTTTTTCAAATCTTCCCAAAAATAAGGATAAGATTTTTCTACAACCTGCATTTCTTCAATTTCTACTTCCTTAACCAAAAGTGCTAAAGGGGCAAAAGCCATGGCCATGCGGTGATCTTCATATGTGGCGATGGTAATTTTATCGGGAAAATGAAGCTTATCACAGTTTAAGGTATATACCAGATTATTTTCTGTTAAAGTTACGCCTATTTTAGCCAGTTCGTTTTGCAATGCTGCTATTCTATCGGTTTCCTTAATTTTTAGCGTTTCTAAACCCGTAAACGCCATATTTTTGCCTAAAGCAGCAGCAATTACCACTATGGTTTGTGCTAAATCAGGGCAGGTTTTTAAATCCAATACTGCTGGGGCATCACTCGCTTTTTCATTGGATTGAATTGAGATACCGGTTGCAGTTTTACTGGTTTGGATCCCGAAGATTTCCATAATCTTTTGGATCTGGCTATCTCCCTGAAGACTTTTTTCTTTTAATGCGGGCAAACTAATTTTTGCCTCATCAGCTAAAGCAGCAATGCTATACCAATAAGAAGCAGCACTCCAATCGGGTTCCACTACCAGAGTTGCTGGTTTAAATGTTTGTGGTTTTATGCTTATAGAATTGCCTGCCCAATGGTGTTCAATACCTACCGAGCTCAACATATCCAAAGTCATATCTACATAGGGTTTGGAGGTTAATTCACCTTCAATTTCTAATACCAAACCTTGTGGAAGGATAGGAGCGATCATCAACAACGCAGAGATATACTGACTACTTACGTCACCTTTGATGCTAACTTTTTCAGTTTTCTGGTTTAATGGGCCGATAATATTTAATGGAGGAAATCCCTCATTTTCTGTGTAAGAGATGTCGGCACCTAAAGTTTTCAATGCCTCCGCTAAAATACCAATCGGGCGTTGTTTCATCCGCTCTGTTCCGGTTAACAAAAAGTTGCCATTCTTTGCTGAAAGATAAGCAGATAAAAACCGCATAGCTGTTCCTGCCGGACCAACATCTACCAGTTCCGAGTTATTTGTCTGGAGTTTGGTATTTTGTCCCGATTCATTATTCTCAACGCCCAGTTTGTTGAGGATACCGTTCAAAGTAACGGTGTCTGCAGCGTTGGAGAGATTTTCTACTTGAACTAGTTTTTTGCTTAAAGCGCTTATAATAAGGGCTCTGTTGCATTCGCTTTTTGATCCGGTTAATTGGATTTCCGTGTTAATATTCTTATTTCCTTTGAAAGAAACTAAGGCGTTTTTCGACATTTTATGCTGTTTTATTCTTAAATGTACAGTGTCAAACATTGCTATTCAACACTGTACGGTAGTTTATATAGACCCTTGGTGGTTCTGGTCTAAGGCTTACGCTTTAACTTCTGTATGTTGTTCTGCAGCGATGCCTTTTTCTGCTTTACCGGCATTCATAATTTCAGTTTGCTTACGGATAGATTCACCGTGAACCAATTCTAAGAATTTCTCAGTAAAGTTTAAATCTAATTTTAATGCTTTGGCAAAAGCGTGTCCTTTTTGGATAATCGCATCCCAACGGTTAACCTGGAGAATAGTTACCTGGTTATCGCGTTTGTATTCGCCGATTTTTTCTACGATAGACATACGCTCACCTAGTTTTTGCAACAATACGTCATCAATTTTATCAATTTGCTTACGTAAGTCGGCTAACTTATCTGCGAAAGCTGCATTTGGAGCTTCTGGTTCACGCACAGTTAAGCGATCTACCAATTCTGCTAAAGCAGCAGGGGTTACTTGTTGTTTAGCATCAGTCCATGCCACTGAAGGATCTACATGAGATTCGATCATTAATCCTTGCATGTCTAAGTCTAACGCTTTTTGAGCAATGTAAGGGATCAGTTCGCGGTTACCGCAAATGTGACTTGGATCGTTAATGATTGGTAAATCAGGGCATAAAGTTTTCAATTGAATAGCCATTTCCCACATTGGCTCGTTACGGAAAGAGCTCTTTTCGAAAGATGAGAAGCCGCGGTGGATAGCTCCAATTTTGGTAATTCCTGCACCATTGATACGCTCAATCGCGCCAATCCATAATTGAAGGTCAGGGTTAACCGGGTTTTTGATTAATACTGGAATATCATGGCCTTTTAAAGCATCCGCAATTTCCTGTACCGTGAAAGGATTTACTGTAGAACGCGCACCAATCCAAAGAATATCTACGCCAGCAGCTAAAGCCTCTTCCACGTGTTTTGCATTTGCCACTTCAACAGCTGTAGGTAAACCAGTTTCTGCTTTTGCACGCTTTAACCACTCTAAACCAATGCTTCCGATACCTTCGAATTCTCCCGGACGGGTACGTGGTTTCCAGATACCTGCTCTTAAAACAGATACTTTACCTGTATTAGCCAATAAATGAGCTGTAGTTAATAATTGTTCTTCAGTTTCTGCACTGCATGGGCCAGAAATCAACAACGGTTCGTTGTTTGTGTTTAACCAAGTGTTTAGCGGTTGAATGTTTAAATTTAGTTTCATGATATGGGGGGTGTAATATTTTAATGTTCTGTTAATTTGTTATGTTGGCAAGGACCTTTTTTTGTTTAACGGTCTAGCCACTTCATTTGTTAATTGTGTTTTGGATCAATTCAGCAATTATCGATTTTATACCTTGTCATTCTTCTGATACTCACCGAGTATGTTAAAGTTTGAAGTATATTTTAAAGCTTTTCTTACTGCTTTATCATACTTTTCTGTGCTTGGCCATTCTAAGTCAACATAGAAATAGTATTCATTTCTCTTACCTAATACCGGCATCGATTGAATTTTGGTTAAGCTAACTTCTTGCTCTGCAAAAACATTTAATACAGTAGCCAATGAACCTGCTTTGTGGCCAACCTGGAAACAGATAGAGGCTTTGTTTATTTTCTTGCCTTCGTCTGTTTTATCTTTTTTAAGGATCAAGAAGCGGGTGTAATTTTTCTTGTTTGATTCTACCCGGCGTTCCAATATGTTTAATCCGTAAAGTTCTGCAGCTAAAGTGTTTGCAATAGCCATGGTGTCGGTTAGTTTTTCCTCCTGTATACGTTTGGCACAAGCCGCAGTATCGTTGCTTTCTACGATTTTGATATGTGGATAATCATAAAAGAAATCAATACACTGACGGATAGCAATAGGGTGGGAGGTTACGATTTTGATATCCTCAAATTTAACACCAGGAAGTGCCATTAAGTGTAACTGAATGGGAAGATAAACTTCGCCCACTACTGCAAAACCATAATCACGAATTAGCGTATAGTTTGGTAACAGACTACCTGCAATAGAATTTTCAATGGCCATGACCACAAAATCGGCTTCATTTTTTTCCAATCTGTCGCAGGTTTCTTTGAAAGAGTTACACTCAATAGTGTCAATCTCCTTGCCGAAGAATTTGTATGCTGCTTCTTCATGAAAAGAGGCCTTAATACCTTGAATCGCTACTCGCTTTTTTGTTTCCATTTTTGTGTTAAAACAAAAAAGTCCCGGCTGTTGGCCGGGACTTTTTTATACATTTTAATATTGTTATATATCTTTTTGCATATTAGCCCCGGCTCTCACTAAAATAGTAAAAGTAACCAAAGTAATATGTGCTAAATTGTTTCATTTCTTTTTTTGAATTGACCAAATGTACTAACAAAATTTTATTTGTCAATAGGGAATTGAAAATTTTTTAAACAAAATTTAATTTTTTTTCAAAACAACCGTTTGCGTATCGGGTTTAAATATCTTCTGTTAAGGTTAGAGAATCGTTTTTTTGATTTCAATTGGGCTTGAGAAATTTTTTGTTAAAATGCTTGGGGTCTACAAAAACAAATCCCCTGAAGCTTTTATCATCAAGGGATTGAGTATTATTTTCAAATGGCAGAACTTAATTTGGAATGATTTTCGTTGAAGTGTTCTGATCTATTCTGCTCTTCTGCTTCACGAAGTTCTTGCTGCATCACTTTAGCTATTTTGGTACTTCCATCATGGCTCCAGCCTGGCGGATTAAAAATGTATTTCAGTTTATCCATAAAAGTTGGTGCTTTTTGTACATCAGCTTTTAATGCAATAAATTCGTGAAAAATAATGTTTACAGGCCCCGTGTCTTTGGGTTGAGTGGTCAAGCCATATTTAATAGCATCTTCCGGTAATTCTTCCTGAAAGGTTCCAAACCATCTATCCCAAAGAATTAGCACCATACCCATGTTTTTATCCAGGTAACGTACATTACTGGCGTGGTGAACGCGGTGATGAGAAGGGGTAACGAATATATATTCGAACCAGGGGTGTAATTTTCCTACTTCCTGTGTATGCACCAGGTTACCGTAAATTTGTGTAACCAGATAAGCAAATAAAATATCCATGGCGGTAAAACCCATAAATGCAAGTGGCAAATAGAAGAATACCCGGTAAAGCGGTTCAAACACAGTTGAGCGGAAACCTGTTGTTAAGTTAAAGTGCTCTGACGAATGGTGCGTTACGTGCATCGCCCAAAAAAAACGAACGTAATGACCTACAGTATGTAAAAACCAGTAAAGGAAATCCTGAGCAAGTACCAGTACAATCCAGTATATCCAGATATTTTGAATCTGAAACAGCCTGAATTGATAACAATAATCTAATAGAAAGAAGGTTGCGGTTTTCATTCCCAGGTTAATCACTACCGCACAAGTCATGAGGTAAATGTTGGTCCAGGTATCTTTTTTGGTGTATAGTTTTTTATCGTGTTGATAGCTGAAGTACATCTCCACGATGGTAAGCACAATTACAAAGCCAAACAAGGCACCAACAGAAATGTCGCTACTTGAAAAACTAAGACTCATTTTTTTATAAACTGTTGTAATATTCCAAACTGCTCAAAATATCTGCGGTAGCTACACGGCAGTTAAACGTGCATTTACCATTACTTTCTAAAAGTGAAAATAATATGTTACCATCTTCATTTTTTTTATCGCTCTTCATCAATTCCAAAAGACTGTCGAAACTTTCTTTTTGGATATGATATTTAGGGTATAACGATAAAATATATTCACTAATATCTTTAAGTTCTGCTTGAGTGAGGGTACTGTTCTTAATAGATAATGCTGCTTCACAGATGAAACCAATGGCAATTGCCTCACCATGTGTTAAAGGATGCTCATCGTTGGCCAGTGAATAACTTTCTACTGCATGCCCAATGGTATGCCCGAAATTTAAAATCTTACGCAGGTTTTTTTCATGTGGATCAATCGTAACGACGTCGTTTTTGATCTCCACAGAGCGGTAGATGTCTGCTGCAGCAGGGTTAAGGTAATCTGTAGTTTTTAAGCGCTCATAATAAGCTTTGTCGGCGATTAAACCATGCTTAATCATTTCGGCAAAGCCAGATAAAAGCTCTCTCTTGGGCAGGGTTTTTAAAAACTCAGTTTCAATAAACACCATTTGTGGAAGCGTAAAAGTACCTACCATATTTTTTACGGTATCCACATCAATTCCTGTTTTACCGCCTACAGATGCATCAACCTGAGAAAGCAGGGTTGTTGGTACATTAACAAAATCAATTCCACGTTTATAAGTAGAAGCAATAAAACCACCCATATCGGTAATAACGCCACCACCAAGATTGATCATTAAGCTTTTACGGTCAGCTTCAAAATCCAGAAGCGTTTTCCAAATGCCAATGCAGAAGTCGATATTTTTGTTTTCTTCGCCTGCGGCAGTTTCAATGAGGTCGAATTCCTGAAAATCATCCAGAAAAGATTGGAAAACAGGCAAACAAACTTCGCTGGTGTGCTCGTCTGTAAGTACAAATACTTTACTGTATTTATGGCTTTCGATTAAGTTTTTTAAGGCTTCTAAACCGCTTTCGAAATAAAGCGTATGGCCTGCGCTGGTTAGGGGCTCCATTAAATGATTTCGATTTTATGTTCGGCAAAAGTAATAATATCTCCAACACGAACCTTCAAACGTTTGCGATAATCTACTTCGCCATTATATTTTACCAATCCTTCGGTTACAACAGTTTGGGCATCGCCACCACTGCCAACCAATCCAGTAGCTTTTAATAACTGGATTAATGGAATAAATTCACCTTCGAGTTTAAATTGTATCATTTGTGATGCAAAAATACAATTTATTTAATCGATTAGGCTTTTAACAATCAATGCTTTTTATAATTTTGCACCAATCTGACTTATTCAAATAAACAAATGGATTTATCCCCCAATAAACAACCGAATTTCGATAATACGGAAGTAGCTTTTCGTCAAAAAAGTAATGCAGAACTGAAAAAAGCTTACTGGCTTTTTAAAATGATAGGAAGCAATTTTCTCACTAAAGTAGGTCCTCCAATAACCAATTTTTTTCTGAATATCGGCCTTCCCATTCAGGGAGCGATTAAAGCCACTATTTTTCAGCAGTTTTGTGGCGGTGAAACGATTGCAGAATGTGATCATGCGATTGCTCAGTTGCACAAAGGTGGTGTTGGTACAATTTTAGATTACTCGGTTGAGGGGGAGGAAGAAGAACAGGTATTTGATGAGACTTGTGAAGAGATTATACGTACCATTCTACGTGCGGATGGGGATGTGAAAATCCCAATTACGGTTTTCAAAATTACTGGTATCGGTCGATTTGCCTTGTTGCAAAAAATAGATGCGAAAGCGGTTTTATCCGATTCGGAGCAAGCAGAATTTGATAAGGTGAAAGCACGTTGTGAGAAAATCTGCCGTACGGCTTTCGATAAAGGCGTTCCCATTATGATAGATGCCGAGGAAACCTGGATTCAGGATACCATTGATGAACTGGCTTTAGATATGATGCGTAAATTTAATCAGGAGCGCATCATTGTTTACAATACTTACCAGATGTACCGCCATGATAAACTGGCAGATATGAAAGCCGATCACCTGATTGCCAAAGCTGCTGGTTTCATTTTAGGCGTTAAAATGGTTAGAGGGGCTTATATGGAAAAGGAACGTAAACGTGCTGAAGAAATGGGATATCCTTCACCAATACAACCAGATAAAGCAGCCTCTGACCGCGATTATGATGAATCTTTACGTTATTGCGTTGATCACATAGAAGAAATTGCCATTGTTGCTGGAACACATAACGAGGAGAGCAGCAGGTTATTAACCTATCTTTTGGATGAGAAGAATATTCCTCATAATCATCCACATGTTTACTTTGCTCAATTATTAGGTATGAGTGATAACCTGAGTTTTAACCTGGCCGATTCCAACTATAACGTAGCTAAGTACGTGCCCTATGGGCCAATAAAAGCAGTAATGCCTTATTTATTCAGACGTGCCCAAGAAAACACCTCTGTTGCCGGACAAACGGGAAGAGAGTTAGGATTGATTCAAAGGGAGTTGAAGAGGCGAGCGATTTGATAAGTTTGGAGTTGGGCGTTTTGAGGCAGGAGTTTTTCAGCAAAGCACCCATCATTTTTCACTTAGATATTCAAAGCGGCAGTTCATTGCCAGGAGTTAAACCTTGAAGGACTGCTTGCCGGTTAACAGATCATAAAACAAGATAAAATCGCTTGCTAAGCTATAGCCCGGATACTGAAAAGTAGCGGGCTTATTTTTTTCGAAGAAGAAATGGCCTACCCAGGCGAAACCATAGCCCAAAACAGGCATAGCCAGAAAGAAGCGCCAGTCGTGAAATAAGAAACCGGTAAAGAAAGCCAATAATACCAGGCCTGTTCCGATAAAATGCAGCACTCTGGATGTTGTATTGCTATGCTCACTTAAATAAAACGGATAAAATTCTTTTAGTGATTTATATTTCTTCTCTTGCATAACTTAAATTTAAATAATTCCGTTTGATTTTAGTACACTTTCCAGCTGATCGGGTTTTTCAGTCATTAATAAAGTGTTTAGACCAACCTTTTTTGCGCCTTCAATGTGTTGCGGGCTGTCATCAATAAAAAGTGTCTCAGCTGGATTAAGATTATTTTCTTTAAGCACCTGTTCAAAAATATTGGTATTTGGCTTGCGCAATTTCATGTGTTGAGAGAAATAGGCCTTTTCAAAGTAATCGTCGTAATTATTGATCTTAAAAGTAGTTTTCAGATATTCAATAATCCAGTTATAGTGAATTTCGTTGTTGTTGCTCAGTAAAAAAGTACGGTATTTCGCTTTAACTTTTAATAATAAGTCGTGATTTTCTTGCATGGTACCGATAAGCAAACTGTTCCAGGCCTTGTCTATTTGTTCATCAGTAAGCTCGGGTTTGTTCGCTGCTTTTCTAATACCAGCTCTAAATTCCTCAGGTGAGATTGCACCAGTTTCAAAATCGTCGAACAAGTGGTTATGGCCTTTGTGGGCAAAGAAGTTTTCGATATCAGTAATCCCCAATTGTGCAAAGGCATTTTGGGTAATTTTAAAATCTATTTCGAATATAACATTGCCGTAATCGAAGATAATATTTTTGATGTGTTGCATGTAAATTTTCAATTTTGCGCAAAGATATTACTTTTTATTTGCTGGTCTGTAGGTGACAGGTCATGGTTTTCCAATTGGGATTGGTTTATTATGTGGGCCGGTCTCTGAGCCACAGACCATGGAACACAATGAGGATCGAAAATATAACTGGTCTGTGCGCCACAGACCAGCGGGATCATTTGGGCAATACCGTTAAAGACTTTATCACTGGCCAGCTTTTACTATCCTTTGCTTTGATGGATTTAAAAATAAAATAAAGGGCATGCAGTTTTCCATCTATAATGAGGTTAATCGGGCTGCTTTTTCGTAGTGTCGATTTACTGATTATTGCTCCATCGAGGCTATCCAATCTGATTTCCATTTCTCCATCTGTTCCTTCTTCCAAACTCGCATAAGAAAATACAAAACTCGATATTCCGGTTAAATCAATATTTTTAAGTGCTATCCAGCCATTGTCTTTTTTCAGGATCAACTTCTCTCCACCGTGCAAATCTTTTTTCTCAAAACCAGAGAAATGCTTCATATCACTTGCTTCAATCTCACTGTTTTGCAGGTTAATTAAGTTAGTAGTGGTAAGCGGTCTGAGTCCGGCTGAGCCTGCATCGGTATAACTCGCTTTGAGTGTTAATACAGTTTTCTTTTTTTCAATATTAGCAGGTGGCACAACTTTACCATTAACCGGTAATGAATGAGGTAATGCTTTTTTGGCGCTCAGCGTCATGATCCATTCTGTAATTTTTTTAACATCGGCTTCTTTCATTGTTGCATGTGCGGGCATAGGCACTTCACCCCAAATACCCTGGCTGCCACTAATTATTTTAGAAGCCAGATAATCTACAGCTTTACCATCATTTTTATATTTTAAGGCAATTTTATCAAAAGATGGTCCGATCGATATAGCAGATTCTTTATGGCAAGTACTGCAATCAGATTTAAGCATTAAGGTTTTACCAATCATCATCTGTGTAGCTTGTTGGTGGCCAAGCTGAGCTCCTGCCAAATCAGTTCCTTCCGTATAACTGCTGGAAATATAAGCCCGGCTATTGTTAACCTTTGCGCCTTTATCATTGATTAAAACCTTATAGTCAACGGGTTTGCCGGGGAAATAGAAACTCTTGTTGCCCGATAGCATGATTTCTACTGAAGGGTGCTCATTACCAGCAAATACAGTAATGGTATTGCTCTTGGCTGCTGCCTTGCTTTTGTCTATTACTTTGACATTTACAGGATATTCTCCTGCTTTGCTAAAGGTATATTGTAAGGCAGGTGCTGTGGTGGTTTTAGTTATTCCTTTTCCAAGGCTCCAAACATAGGTTAAAGCATCACCGTCAGGGTCTTTAGCGTTAACTTTCGCAGTCATTTTATATGGAAGCATGCCGCTGGTTTTGGTGATATCCAAAAGCGTTATAACCGGCGGACGGTTGCCTTTTAAATAATCTATTCTTGTGATCGCTGCGTCTGGATTTTTAGTAAACCAACCTTTACCATATTCTAAAATGTATAATTTTCCATCTGGACCCTCTTCCATATCGATAGGGGCTGCGAGATCAACTTTAGCTAAAAACGGCTCCATGCTCAGATAATCCCCTTCTGGTGATAGGGTAACGGCTTTAACCCAACCTCTTACCCATTCATAAATAATCAGTTTTCCATTATAATAGGCAGGATAGGGCTGGTTATTTCCTTTTGGATAATACACCGGGCCAGCCATTGCAGTTCTGCCCCCAGCACCAACTTGTGGAAACTCTTTGGATTCTCCATATGGATACCAGATGAAGGCAGGCTGCGCAGGAGGGAGGGTATTGAGCCCCGTGTTGTTTGGCGAGTTATTGGTTGCACCTGTGGAGAGAAAAGGCTCTCCATTTGTTCCGGTGGTATAATCGTAAGCCCGATAGGGATAATTATTCCCGATAAAGAAAGGCCAGCCAAAATTTCCGGCTTTGCGTGCCTGATTAACTTCGTCGTATCCCCGGGGACCTCTGAGCGGATCATCGTTTGTCGCATCCGGGCCCACTTCTCCCCAATACAGGAAATTATTTTTCTGATCTACAGAGATTCGATAAGGATTGCGGTTGCCCATTACATAAATTTCAGGTCGGCTTTTAGGATCGTTTTTACTAAAGAGATTTCCGTCAGGAATACTGTATGTGCCATCTTCATTTACTTTAATCCTAAGAATTTTACCCCTTAAATCATTGGTGTTCCCTGCAGATCTTCTTGCATCATATTGTTGAAGTCCCTCTCTGTTATCTAATGGTGCATAACCTTTGTTTACAAATTCTTTTTTGGGTACATCAAATGGTGTAGAATTATCTCCGGTAGATACATAAAGCAGGTTGTCAGATCCAAAGGCAATGGATCCACCTGTATGGCAACAGATCTCGCGTTGAGAATAGAACTCGAGTACGATTTTTTCTGATGCAGCAATGACCTGGTTGTTAATTAGTTTGAAGCGGGATAACCGGTTTACTGATTTGTCAAAAGGACTATAGAAAAGGTAAATATAGTTGTTGGTGGCAAATTTAGGGTCTGCGGCCATACCCAATAATCCTTCCTCTGCGTTTACATCCGGGTTACTGGTTTTAAAATAAACATTAAGTTTGCCGGCTTGTATTAATTTTTTAGTTTGATTTTTATAGATTAATATTTCTCCTCTTCGCTGGGCAACAAGAATATCCAGATTGGGTAGTACAGCCATTTCTGTGGGTTCGGTGAATTCTCCCTGAATCAATGTAGTTTTCATAAAACGGTCTTGTTCAGGTGTATCTATGGAATAGCTGCGAACTCGTTTAATGCCACGCGTTTCAATCTTTTGGGGAATTACAGTTGTTGCGGCAAGCGAAACTAGCGCTACGAAAGCAAGGAGGATTCTAAATTTAATATTCATCGGTTAGACTGGTAAGAGTTGATAAATATAAAATTTTGTTGAAAGGCTTTACGTAATATCTTGATTATAATTGATTTCACCACAAAGACTCAATGCATTATTTGATCACGAGTATGGTACCATCATTTTTTAGTTTGTAATAAAATTGTTTCTCCTTGTGCCGATTAAGAATTTCAATGTTTTCTACTTCTCCGGCTTTTCCGGTGTCATCTTTAATCTGATCGCCTTCCTGGATACTTTCCAAATCTGCATTAGACGTATTTCTGGTTACTTTTTTCATCATGATAGAGATAGATTACAAACAGACAACAGCTTTTTTTGAATGTTAGTTTTAGATAAATTAAGATTGGTACAGTCCTGTTAAAGGGAAGCTTTATTGTATATCACTGTTTTTAGTATCTATATCTATTAATTAGTATCAAACATCTACTTTAGGATCAGAATTGATATTAAAGGTATACATTTATATTCAAGTTAAATGCTCTAAACAGCTCTATATGAATGGTGTAATTACAGCTTATAATAAGCAAAGAGGATTTGGGTTAATATCCCAGTATTTAGTGCCTGAAAGTATCTATTTTGATATTTCAGACTGTAAAGCGAAAGGATTATATATTGGCAGTTCTGTTCAGTTTGATATAGCAATAACCAAAAAAGGGCGGGTAGCTAAAAATATTATGGGTATGTCTGTACTCAAACGCAATGTTAAGTCACGTGTTTTGGTCTAATTTAATGAATTTCCATATCCAGGTTGATTGCATCATAAACTAATCGGGAGACTTTTCTGGCTTGGAATTTCAGTTCTATAATTTCCATTACAGTATCTCTTAAGTCGCGCATAAAGGCAATTTCAAAGGGTTCCATCAGGCGGGGTTGATGATCCATGATACAAAAAGTACCCAAATTATATCCCTCTTTTGTCCTTAAGGGGAAAGCGGCATAGAATTCAAGTCCAAAATGGTTTGCTATGAGTGGATTAGACAAGGCGCTGGGATCTTTTTTAATATCTTCAATAGAGAAAAAGCCATCCAATAGTATGGCTGAGGCACAAAGACCGGGTGCTTTTGTGATTTCTACTATAGGCAATCCCTGCACAGATTTAAACCAAATCCGGTCTTCATCTACTAACGAAACAATTGCAATAGGAACATTTAAAAATTGTGATGCAATTCTGGTAAGGCTATCGAAAGCACCATCTTTTGGGGTATCAAGGATATCATAATCGTGTAGTGTCTTTAGACGCAACGATTCCCGGCCACTCATCTGGTCAATTTTCATTTAATAATTAGGGATGGATTAACAGGATTAAATTTAGAGATAAGAGGAGTATTTACAACAATTGTCAATAACTATCGTACAACTATTAGTGATAATCGTGATTTGGACAGCGATTTTTTAATTTTAGACCATAAATAATACATGAAATTGAACACAATTGGTTCTTTTTGGCATGGTTATTTGTGATTCTGGCTAAAATGATTAATGCATTCAAAAAACAATATGATTAGGCAACGGGGAATAGTACGAAACTATAATAAAATAGAAGAATTAGGGTATATCGAAAATGAAAATGGTGCTGACGTATTATTTTTTAAGCAGAGTATAGCTGAAAATAGTTTATTAACCGAAGGAGAGCGGGTTACTTTTTGTGTTCATCAGGTTTTACAAATCGCCATACTGATATCACCAATAGATTAGATAAATTTTAATCTGTTATTTGCTTGAAGTGTAGATTAACTTATACGCTACAGCGCATTTTTTGTAATTAAACTGAAGAAAATTACGCTCATTTTCGATTTGTTTTAATAACATTGTGCCGTTTAATTTTTCGCCCAACTTATTCTATAATCAAAATGAATGGATAGCAAATATGGTAGAACTAACGCTACTTAAAGGCACTTATACTAAAGGAACGGCATTACAAGCTCATTACCCTATGCGTATTTTGGTAATTGAAGCTGGAACAGGGGTTTTGCATATGAACTCTGGTGATTACAGCCTGTTTGGAGGTAGGGTGTTTTTTATTCCTGAGGAGGGATTGGTTAGGCTGCAGGGAGAGATAGGATCGGGTTATTGGCTTAGCTTTAGTAGCGCCATTTTTGCAGAGTTTTTATTGCAACACTTAGATCCTGCGGCAAAGAATCTGTTTTTAACTTTGTCTTTCCGCGATAAAAATGTCGAAGAATCAAGACAAATTTATAGTCTGCTTGAACAGCTGAGGCGGGAAATAGCCCATAAAAAAGAATCTCGCTTTTTATCACAATACATTTCTTTATTTTTAGGCTACACCACAGGTTTAGATGGATACCTTACTGCCTTAACCTTTGATCAGTTGCAGCAGGTTATGCGCTTCAAAGCTATTTTGGAACAGTATTATAAAACAGAGAAAAATATTGGGTTTTATGCTGCGGGCATGGGGTTTAGTACAAATAAGCTCAATACATTTCTGGATGCTGTAATGGGTAAAACTTTTTCCAGCTTAATTAAAGATCGGCTGATGCAGGAAGCAGAATACTTATTGCTGCATAGCGACTACACTACAGCTGAAATTGCGCAGGTTTTGGGCTTTGCTACTACTGCCAGTTTTAACAATAGTTTTAAGCGATACAGTGGATTAACCGTTATCCAGTTTCTATCGGCAAATAGTTTATAAACGAAAACCGATGTGGTTGTTAAAGAAATAATGCATAAGCGCTTATCTCTTCAAAGTAACAGTTCTTCTAGGCCTCACCACATTCATTGCAGTGCTCCAAACGCGTAAGGTTTTGTTCGCTGCACCGGATTTCAGCCACATCGATTTTACACTGCTAAATTAAAAAAACTAAAATAAAACCTCAAGAGTATGGTTAAAATGTGACAATCGAATTTGCAAGTAAATAAATGCCTGATAAGAAGATATTTGTATTGTAATCACCTCTTTTTTAGTTGTTTAACAATCCAGGGTAGCGTTAATCCCTGACCGATCAGCGTAAACAGAACTACAGCCACCGATATAAAAATTATGGCATTTCGTTGCGGGAATGGTTGGCCATTGGCGAGTTTGGCTGGCAAACCGATAGCAATGGCTAAAGAAACAATTCCGTGCATTCCCGACCAACTGATGATCAGGCTGTTTTTCCAATCCAGTAGTGCTTCTTCTGATATTTTACGCTTACCTTTTTTAAATGCTTCCTGCAGGTTGAATTTTTGCATAATTACCCTGATCATTCTCAATAGTAATGCTACCACTGTTATTATGGCAGCATAACCAATATAAGGTAAAATATCAGCTTTGCTTATGCTATCATAGATGTATGGAAATTGCAGGCCTATCAGGATAAAGATCAGGCCGTTTAACAGGAAGATAATCATGTCCCATATGGATTTTGATTCGTTTCGAAGTTTTTCTGGAAGTACTTTGTTACTGAAACGGGCAATCCCTAAACCCAAAATCACCACGGCAATAACACCAGAAACATGAAGCTCCTCTGCAATCAGATAAGTTACAAAAGGGCTTAGCAGCATAAAACTTATGGTAGCTAAGTTGTTTTGATGGAATCTTTTGATGATGAATGCTAATATTTTGCCCATAATCACACCAATTATCACGCCCCCGGCCATAAGCCCTAAAAATTGCAAAGATGCTTTCCAAAATATAAATGCCGATCCGGTTACCGCTGCAACCGCAAATCTGTAGGCTACCAGTGCAGAGGCATCATTAACCAGGCTTTCGCCCTCTAAGATGGTATTGGTTTTGTGAGATAGCCCTAATCCTTTTGTAATACTCATTGCTGCAACAGCATCTGTGGCTGATAGGATGGCACCAAGTACGAAAGATAGTGGCCAGCTCATATCGGGGATCAGGTAATGTGCCACTACCGCAATGCCACAGGCTGTGATAAAGACCAATGAAATGGCCAGTGTGGATATGGTATTTAAATTGGTTTTAAAATCTTTAAAAGAAATATTAAAGGCTGCATCATAAAGCAGGGGAGGCAAAAAGATGAGGAAAATAATTTCCGGGTTGATGTCTACCTGGGGCAGACCGGGGATAAATCCGATTGAAATGCCGGCAACAATTAGCAAAATGGGATAAGGTAATTTTATTTTATCGGCAATGGCCGATAGTCCGATCATAATGGCAAGTATAAAAATAATGACACTGTAGTTCTCCATGAAAAAGTGGGTTTGTCCCGGCTGAAAGTACTAAAGTTAAGAGGTAACGCTTAAAAACCAAATTTTTAACCTCTTGAAAATGAGTTTATATTTAAAAAAGTTCAATTTTGCGTAAAAAGTTTTTCTTAAATTCAATGCAAATTTGTAACATTGCACTCGCAAAAAACAAGATTGTTTTTTCAGGGCCTATAGCTCAGTTGGTTAGAGTAGAAGACTCATAATCTTTTGGTCGCTGGTTCGAGCCCAGCTGGGCCCACAAAATTAAAAGCTTCATCTGCAAAAGATGAGGCTTTTTTTTTGCCCGGTTTGGGCGAGAAGTAGGATCCCGACTTAACGTCGGGGAGCCCAGCTGGGCCCACAAAATTAAAAGCTTCATCTGCAAAAGATGAGGCTTTTTTTTTTGCCCGGTTTGGGCGAGAAGTAGGATCCCGACTTAACGTCGGGGAGCCCAGCTGGGCTCACAAAATTAAAAGCTTCATCTGCAAAAGATGAGGCTTTTTTTTTGCCCGGTTTGGGCGAGAAGTATGACCCCGACTTTAGATCGGGAAGTCGGGCAGGGACACAATTTTAAACCACTTTTATCGACTATTTTGTCTTCAAATCCTTTTTACTCGCTAGACCAGTTTAGTTCGCTGGCCATTGGTGATAATGGAGAAACCGGGTTGGCAAACGTTTGTCTGTTAATATGTTTGTAATGTCTGTACAAAATCCTCCGTGGGTTTGTATGTTTGTTTTTTAGTGAAATTAATGGTTTGTAAATCAGTTTGTTGTGTAAGTGTTGTAGCGTTTGATTGACGATTTTTTTATCATTATAAACAAACGTTTGTGTTAAAATTGCCAGGCATTTTTTTGGTTAATCGTTTCAGGCTTAGCTACCTTTAAGAAAACCAATTGTTTCACAGAAACATTTGCGATAGTAGCCAATCTTGCCCACAATATCAGCACTATTACCTTTTGTCAATTTCTAACCAGAGATAGTATTTATGAATAAGATAATCAACTCTTTAAATGGAATTACCCGCTTGAAAACGAGGGGTATATCTATTCTGTTACTTTGCCTTTTGACAATTTCTTTAAAGGCACAAACAAAAGCGAAGGTTTATACCTTGGCCGAACATGACATAGTACCTAACAATGGAAAAAA
Organism: Pedobacter sp.; assembly: GCF_965279535.1. Lineage (NCBI taxonomy): Bacteria > Pseudomonadati > Bacteroidota > Sphingobacteriia > Sphingobacteriales > Sphingobacteriaceae > Pedobacter > Pedobacter sp. The sequence continues at coordinate 1,296,999 of NZ_OZ257244.1, read as the reverse complement.
TAATACTGCCAGGCTCTCTGTATTACTGAGTAAAATCAAGGCAGAAACAAAGGCGAAAGAAGCCATAGTAATTAAATTCCAAAAGGGGAGGTATGATTTTTATCCCGAAGGAGGAACGATCAGGGAATATTATATTTCCAATCACGATCAAAACAATCCGAAAACGGTGGGTATTGCCCTCGAACAATTTAAAAATATTACCCTTGAGGGCAATGGGGCTGATTTAATATTTCATGGGCGCATGCTCCCGATTTCTATTGTTGAGGCCACAGATGTGAAGCTCGAAAACCTCAGTATCGATTTTGATAAGCCGCAAATTGCGCAGGTGAAAATTATTGAAAATGATACTGCAAAGGGAAATATTGTTTTTGAAACGGCTCCCTGGGTTAAGTATCTGATCAAGGACAGCGTTTTTTACAACACCGGGGAGGGTTGGGAAATGCAGCCAACATCGGGTATTGCATTTGAAAGCCAGAGTAAACATATTGTTTTTAACAGTGGAGATATCCGTGTAGGAACAAAAGGGGTAACGGAACTGGCACCAGGTAAAATAAAAGCATTTAACTGGAAAAATAAGAAACTGATTCCAGGAACTGTAGTCGCCATGAGAAGCTGGGCACGCCCGGCGCCTGGCATCTTTGTACATAAAGGTAATAATATCCGTTTGGTAAATGTAAAGGTACATTATGCAGAGGGCATGGGCTTGTTGGCGCAGTTGACCGAAAATATCTACATGGACGGCTTTGGCGTATGCTTAAGAGGGAAAATTGATCCCAGGTATTTTACCACACAAGCCGATGCAACACACTTTTCTGGTTGCAGGGGGGAGATTATATCAAAGAACGGTTTGTATGAGGGTATGATGGATGATGCCATTAATATTCATGGTACTTACCTTAAGCTGGTTAAAAAAGTTGACAGTAAAACTGTGATAGGCCAGTACATGCACAGCCAAAGTTATGGGTTTGATTGGGGCAATGCTGGCGATAGCGTGCAGTTTATCCAATCGAAAACAATGGAGCTTTGGGATGGACAAAACACCATTGCCTCCATTACTCCTGTAAAAGCTCAGGAAAACGATCCTGTCAAAACATTCCGCATTCAGTTTACAAAGGTCCTGGATGAGGAAATAGACCCTTCCAAACAAGATATTGGGATCGAAAATTTAACCTGGACACCTGCTGTTGTCTTTACCGGAAATACCATCAGAAATAACAGGGCAAGGGGAGCGCTTTTCAGTACACCACGGCGAACACTGGTTGCGCGTAATTTGTTTGATCATACATCCGGAACAGCTATTTTGCTCTGCGGGGATAGTAATGGCTGGTATGAAACGGGAGCCTGCAGAGACATTGAAATTACTGACAACAGATTTGTAAATGCCTTAACAAGCATGTATCAATTTACAAGTGCCGTGATATCGATTTATCCGGAGATTCCGGATCTGATAAACCAAAAAAAATACTTCCATTCGGGAATACGAATTCACCATAACCAATTTAACACTTTTGACCGGCCGGTTTTATATGCGAAATCTGTTAAAGGCATATCGTTTGAGTATAATAAAATTATAACCAATCAGGAGTATCCTGCTTTTCACCGAAACAAAAATGTAATCAGTTTCGACCGGGTAATTCAGGCTGAAATTAAGCATAACACCATCGACGGTAAAACAACAGATCTTTCCCTGAAATAACCTTGAATAAAGCGATTGTACTTGAGCGTTAAACAATCTCCTTCAGGTAAAGCTGAAGGAGATTTAAGGTTGTGCTATAAGCGGTAAGCTAAAATAAAAAACAGAACCAATACCCGGTTCACTTTCGGCCCAGATTTTACCTCCATGCCGCGCAATAATTTCTGCTGAAAGATAGAGTCCAATTCCAAAACCGGAAACCGTTGCCATCTGTGGAGTTTCAGCCCGATAAAATCTTTCGAAGAGTTTAGGCAAATCGGTACCATGAATACCCATTCCTTCATCGCGAACTCGGAAAATTACATTGTTGTCTTCTTGGTAACTATCAACATCGATACGACTATCAGCCGGAGAATATTTAACTGCATTACTCACCAGGTTGTTGATTACATGACCTAATTTATCTCTGTCTGCATTTACAAACAGTCCTTTCTGGCAGGAAGAGGTAAGGTGATGGCTGGTAACCGTAGTACTGTATTCGTCCATGATCTCCTTTATAAGGGAAGCTATTTCTAAGGGTTGTTGCTCCAGCAGGAGCTTGCCAGATTCCAGTCGCGATAGGTTAAGAAAGCCGTTAATCATGCTGGTCATCTTATTGATCTGGCGTTCAGCACCTTCCAGTGCCTTTCCGGCAAACATATTCTCTTCTTTTCTGGCTTTTAACTGCATAAACTGGATGTACCCTTTCATGGAGGTAAGGGGAGTTTTAAGCTCATGGCTTACCATTGCAATAAAATCATTTTTCCTTTGCTCATCTTGCTTTTGGTCTGTCACATCCATCAGCACAGCAGACACGCTACTGAAATGTCCGTTAAGATCTTTTTTAACCTTACCTACAACGCGCATCCAACGCCGTTCACCGGAAACGCAATGTATGATCGGATAGGTAGAATCAACAGGCTTACCCGAGCTGAGGCAATCTTTTAGTATCTGTTCCAGCTCCGGAATATAAACAGGATCTACACAGGCTAAAATCATTTTCCAGTCGAGATCTCCGGTAACCGGAAGCCCGTAAAGTAGCCTAAAACGTTCAGACATTTCTGCCTTACCAGTTTTAAGATCCAGGCTGCAGCTACCCAGGTCTCCGGCATTAAACGCAGAACTCAGGTTGTCTTCACTTTCTTTAAGACTTTCCAAAGCGGTTTTGAGTTGCCTGTTCACTTCTGATTGCTGTTTAATGGCTGTTGCAAGTTCCTTGTTTTTGGCTTCGAGTTCAAGTGTTCGAAGGTTGACAATCCGCTCTAAATTTTCATTTAATTCAGTAGTTGTTCTCCTGGATTCTTCAAGTTCCTCATTCCTGATTTCGAGCAAAGACTGGTTTCTTTTAATCTCACTGAGGTCGGTAATGATGATGCTAAGCGCTGTGCCTTCATCCAGGTTCAGGGCTTTTAACGACAATTGTACACATACCCTTTTCCCCTCACCATTCTGGAGTTCGAGTTCTATTTTAGTATCAGCGGTCCAGGCTGCATCTATTGTTTCTTTTGCAAGAGATAAGTTATCTAAAGGTACAAAATCAAGAAATTCCGTACCGATTGCTTTTTCCAGCGGGACTTTGAAAAAATCGGCGAAATTAGAATTGCAGTATAATATTCTTCCGGATAAATCGAGGGTTAAGGCACTTTCTGTCATCTGCTCGATAAAAATCCGGTAGCTTTGATCGGCAGTTTTGAGGGTAAAAAGCTGATGGCCGTTCTCTCCATTTACCACCAATGCATCCACCTCACCAGAGCGTATGGCGTCAATGATATCGTTAGCCTCGCGAAGTTGCATCTGAAGTTCTTTATGGGCTTGTTCAAGCTGAATGTGTTCGATCGATTTTTCCATAAGTTATCCCCTGATGCCTAGTCCTGCAAGTACGCTATCTCTATGAGAGAAATCGCCGATAAGCCTTCTTTTTGGGGAGGGCGATTTTTTGATCAGCATGGGAAGGGCCGTAACATTTTCATCCCGAACAAGGAGTGGCTGTTGGTGTGCATCAATAATTTCCAGTTCGTATCTTCCCTTCAGGAATTCTTCGCAGATGTTGCGTAAATTTTTTATTGCTCTTGCTGAAATGGGGGATGAGCCGGCAATAAAGAGCCGCAGGGTGAAATATTCATCCTGCTCATTATTTTCCCAGATCGGTTCATCCTGTATAGCCATTTTATTTTTATTAATCTGTTGATATTGGTCTGATATCTAAACCAACCAACACTTTTTCTACGTTGGAGAGATCGCCAATGATTTTACGCACAGGTTCTGGTACTTTTTTTACCAGCGTTGGGATGGCCAGAATTTGATCACCTTCGGCAAGTTGCGGTTTTTCCAAAAGATCAATTACCTCAATACTATACTTTCCTTTTAAATGTTCTTCACAAATGCGTTTCAGATTTTCAAGTGCAACTACAGATTTTGTTGTTTTTCCGGCTACATACAGCCGAAGTTCATATATCTTTCCCACTATTTTTTACTTTTTTTTACGGTAATTTTTTTATCCTCGGATATGTCTGCTCTGCGCAGATCGGTCATTTTTGATAAGGTTTCGCCCATAACCTGCTTTTTCAGTGCCTCTTCAACGTAAACCTTATTGAGCTCTTCTTCTGCAGATTCATACTCTGATCTCAGGCTGTCTATTTTGGATTCAAGTACTTTACGCTTACGTGCTAATTCACGATCTTTTCTGCTAATGGCTTGAGCATGAATTACTTCTCCTGTTTGCTCGAGTAGCATTCTGGCTTTTCTGGCAGAGCCGGTAAGTACACCATCTTCGGTTAAGAATACATCTACCAGATCGAGCCCCCGGTCGGTAATCACAAATTCTCTAATCTGGTTAGAATGTTTCATTCCCCTCGATTTCATGATGTAAAGACCCCTGTTTCGTTCTCCATTGCTGTCAATGTCGCGAATCATTAACCAGGCATCCACTAAAGATGAAACGCCTTCATCGGTTTGTTCGGTAATGGTGTTATTAAGTGCTAATGCTGTGAACATCACCGTGATTTGCTCGGCCTGAAGAAAATCTATTAAACGTACCAGCATGGTTTTTACCTCGCTTACCGAGCCTATAGAGATCAGATTGGTAATGGGGTCGAGTACTACAACATCTGGCTTGAACTTTTTAATGGCCTTATGGATGGCCACAAGATGCATTTCGAGGCCATAAAGTGTTGGTCTGGAGGCGTAAAATTCCAGGTATCCTTTATCTACGTGGCGTTGCATGTTCAAACCAATAGAATTCATATTCCGAATGATTTGTTTTGGTGATTCTTCAAAGGCAAAGAATAAGCATCTTTCCTTGCGTTTGCAGGCGGCATCAGCAAAAGTTGCGGCCACGCTGGTTTTTCCTGTTCCTGCTGTTCCGGATACCAGGATGCTACTGCCTTTGTAAAAACCTCTAAATCCCAGCATTTTATCTAATGCCGGAATTCCGGAAGCAATACTTTCTAAAGAAACCTCTTTGTTGAGTTCGAGAGAGGTAACCGGCAAAACAGATATGCCCTCATCGTCTATCAGAAAAGGATATTCGTTGGTGCCGTGTACTGAACCTCTATATTTAATGATCCGTAATATTCTGGTAGAAATTTGGTTAACTACCCTGTGATCTAAAAGAATTACACAATCAGATACGTATTCCTCCAGCCCTTGCCTGGTGAGGCTTTTTTCTCCACGTTCGCCTGTAATGATTGCAGTTACACCTTTCGATTTAAGAAACTGAAAAAGCCTGCGGATTTCTGCACGGAGAATACCTTCATTACTAAGTCCGGAAAATAGGTTTTCAATTGTATCCAGTGCAACACGTTTAGCACCAATGCTATCAATGGCATGGCCCAAGCGAATGAATAATCCTTCCAGATCATATTCGCCGGTTTCTTCTATTTCAGATCGGTCGATGTGCACATAATCTATTCTTATTTTCTTATCCTTTTCGAGTTTTTCAAGATCAAATCCCAATGATGCGACATTGGTACGGAGTTCATCAGCCTTTTCTTCGAAGGCCATAAATACACCTGGTTCATCATAATCAAGTGCACCTTTTACTAAAAATTCAATTGAAAAAAGTGTTTTCCCTGAACCCGGTTCACCACATATCAATGTTGGCCGGCCGGAGGGAAGGCCACCAAGGGTAATTTCATCTAAGCCTGATATGCCGCTTCTTGTTTTAGAGAAAACGCTGCTCTGCGTTCTTTCAGGCTTTTTTCTGGTTGTAGCCATTCATTAAAATTTAAAAAACTAATCTATCAATAAAACGCTGCTTTCCAAATCGCTATTTAAACTAACAGGGAATAAAGCAAAGTGTTTTAATTATCTGTTGAAGCGATGGCTATTGGTAGATCGTGAGTAGGTTCAGGTCAACAAAAGGCTCTTTAAAGAAGCCTTTTTAGGCCATGCCTGAGAGAAATTCCCGGCTCTTTTTGTAGTATTATATTGAAGTAATCGAATTAGCTAAGGACTTTTTTATGAGGAAGGTGCCAGTGCTAAAAAACAGGTTGGTGATACTGATGATCATCATCCAATAATAAGAACGATGCAAGAGAAATTTTAATCTGTTAGTGCCCAAAACAAGGTAAGCATATTATGAAAGCTTAGTTGGGTTTACAGCGGATTTTGTATAATACTATCCTGAATTTAATCAGGATAGTACTATTATATTATGGTTATAAATTAACGAACTTAACGCCGAGGCTAAACCATCTGGCCGGAAGCGGGATAGCACCCACTTCAAAATAAGTGGTATTGAAAATGTTCTGGGCATCTAAGAATACTGTAAATTTATCAATGCCCTGGCTAATCCTAACATCGTTAATCCAATAGGATTTACCTAGCATCCGCTGGTTAAAACGTGTAGCTAAAAGCATCGATAGCTTCTGATATCTGAAATCTACCGTATTTGTAACCTGATGTTTGAGTGAAGAAATCAGGTATTTGGAAGCAAGACTTGTGTTAGTGTTCTTAAATTCAGATTCTAAATAAGAATAGCCCAACATGAAATTAAATTTCGATTGATTGGTAAGTTCCAGGGCGAAATTAGAACGTACATTAATGCCTCTGGTTAGCAGATCGCCAACGTTGTTGCTTTGCCATGGATCACTACTCACTAGTTTTGTCCAGTCGATAAATTTATTAATTCTTCTATAAAAATAGCTGGACTGGATGCCTAAACCATTTTTGTTAAATTTTAAGCCAATTTCAGATTGGAAAGCATTTTCTGGCATAACATTCGTGTTCCCGATATTCCCGGGGCGTTGATCCAGGTATAAATCGGTAAAGGATGGAAGTCTTTGACTGGTGCCAATATTTCCGCTAATTTTAAGGCTATGGGTTAACTCGTAACTGGCATCCAATCCCGGGTAAAGCTGCCATTTGTAATCAGAATTATAATTAAGATAGGTGCCAAAATTTACGTTTAATTTTTCCAGTAAATAGGTTCTGTATTGTGCATATAATCCCAGGTTTTCACGATTGTGTTTGCCAATATTGGAAGAGTTGATGTCTTCGCTTCTTACTTCGGCACCTAAGCCCAATTCTCCCTTGCCTGTATTGTATGTGGTATTTACCTCTCCGGCCAAAGAATTTGTATAATGTCTGCTTCTTGCGGCATCCAGCCTGGCAGGTCCGAAGTAGCGGTAATCATCATCATTATATCGGTAGCTAAAGCGAGACATTAATGTCCAGCGTGCCGATAAAATACTTTTAGATTGAATGGATGCTAAAGTAGTTTGTACAACCTCATCCGAATTTTTATCGCCAGGTGCCGCGTAGAAGCCATTTGCTCCAAAGCCATTTTTAGTGTAACCGAATAATGCTTCTATCTCATTTGAGGAATTAATTTGGAAGCGTCCCTGGTAAAGTAATTTGTTGTTTTCAAAACCGGTATTAAAACGATACCCATTACTGGCATCGTGCGAGGCAAATAACGAATGCTGGTGTTTTTCTTTGCTTAGTACGGCACCAAACTGGATGCCTCTGCCATTGAAAGTTTTTCCGGAATCTTCAGCATCTTTTTCAAAATTGGAACCGGCATATGAGCTGATTAGAAAACCTGATTGCGTGAGTTTCTTCGTGATGATATTGATGGCTCCGGTTAAACTATTAATGCCGTAAATTCTGGCAGCCGGACCACGTATAATTTCAATTCTTTCGATGGCCTCAACCGGGATGGGCAGGTTGAGCATATTATGAGCCGTTTGCGAATCAATAATTTTTGTTCCGTTTAAAAGAACCACAGTTTGCTCAAAGCTTCCCCCATCTACACTGATATCGGCCTGGCTACCAAAAGGCCCCCTTTGTCGCAAATCTACACCATTAGCATATTGCAACATTTCCTGGATTGTTCGGGCTGGTAATTTTGCAATGGTTTCCTGATCAATGATATAAACATTTCTATTCTGTTTAGAAATAGGGGTGCTGAAACGATTTTCATTAATAACCACATCATCAATCTTGATTACGGTATCTTGTTTGGTTTGCGCAAACAGACTGGTGCTGGCGAGGGTAAGTATAAAAAGGTAAATTTTCTTCATGCTTTCAATTTTTGGCAAAAGTAGTATCTTGCCGTACCATTAAAGTAGGCCAGTTTGTAGAAAATGGATAGTCCGGTTCAAATTCCTTTTAAAAGTTTCATTAAGCTTAATCCTGAAGAGGCTACAGCCTTATACCTTCAAATTGTTTTTGAGTTTATAAAAGCCATACAAACGGGATGGTTACCAGAAGGTACAAAATTACCTGGCACGCGTATTTTGTGTAAATTACTTGCGGTAAACAGAAATACGCTCATTAAGGCCTTTAACGACCTGGAGTCGCAGGGATTTATTGAAAGCCGTGCCAATAGGGGAACTTTCATCTTATCGGGGCAAAAACAAGAAAACAGGCCAAAATCTACTGCTGTTGCAAGAAAGAACAGTTCCGGATTTACTTTTAAACAATCATCTATTTTAGAGAATCCCGTTGAAGTAAGTAACCTTCCTTATCAGTTTAATGACGGACTTCCTGATTTGAGATTGGTACATACCGATATATTGGCCAGGTTATATGTATCCAAACTCAAGAGGCAAAAAAACACCAACTCCTGGCCGAAAATACAGACGCAATCACGGCTTGAGTTTAAGCTTCAGTTTTCTAATTTTTTGAATCTCACACGCGGGCTTCGTATATCTGCTGCTAATTTGCTCAGCACTGGTAGCCATGAAATTGGTTTGTTTTTAGTGGTTAAACTTTTAATTTCTGCGGGTGATAAGGTGGTTGTGGCCTCACCGAGCTATTATCATTCCAATATGACGCTTTCTGATAGCGGTGCTGAAATCATCTCAATTCCCGTTGATGAAAATGGCATCGATACCGAAATGCTAAGGCAGGTTTGTGAGGTACACCAAATTCGGATGCTGTATCTTACTTCGAATTTTCATTATCCAACAACAGTAACCCTAAGTGCTAAAAGAAGGATTGAGTTGCTCGAATTGGCAGACAGGTATGGGTTTGTGATTTTGGAAGATGATTACGACTTTGACTTTCATTACGATAACAACCCGGTACTGCCTTTAGCTGCCTTTGATTCGAATGAACGCGTCGTGTACATCGGTTCATTTGCCAGGTCCTTACCTGCTGGTTTTGGTTACGGATTTGTTGTTGCACCTGCAGCTTTTATTGAAGAATTAGAAAAACATCAGCGCATTTTAGAACCGGGTATAGATGTGGTAAAAGAGCAGGTTTTAACCGAATGGATTCAGGAAGGTGAAGTTCACCGCCTATCGAAAAAGAATAAAAAAATATACAGGGAGCGGAGAGATTATTTTATTGCTTTGCTTAATGATAAGCTCAAAGGCAGCATCCGGTTTCAAATCCCTGCCAGGGGATTGGCTGTATGGGTAGAATGGCTAAATAAATTTAGTTTAATCAAGCTAAAAGAAGTATGCGCATTAAATGGGCTATTCCTGCCTAAAACCATCCTTTACCAAACCAGAACGCTGAGCGCTACACGCCTCGGATTTGGACATCTGAATGAAACGGAAATGGAAAAAGCCGTAGAAATTTTAAGCAAAGCAGTAACTGCTTTAGTTAAATAGGGGAACAATTTTAAACCAAGCATTCAACACTATGCTTTTAGCGGCATGAAAGCCGGCCAATGGCTTCGTTGAGCGACGATAAAAAGTTGATTTGTTTGCCATTATTGCTCTCATAAATGAAATCTCTTAAACTTTTGCTGCTGTAACCGGCAAAGTTGCCTACTATAACCAAACGTACGCGATAGGTGCTGAATTTCTGAAGGATTTCGCCAGCCATTCCATTTTTTAAATCGAAGAATTCGGGGCTGAGTTGAGATTCGTATATGATAATCCTGTCAAAACCCTGATAGTACAAATTACCCATCAGGTCTTTACCATCTTCTATATTATTGATCACAATGGCATCAGAAACAACTTCTGCAATCCTGATTTCGTTAACAACGTGTGTTTTGATTTCCATTAATAGCCCTTATTGAATATACTTTTATTATCGGGCATAAAAATATTATTTTTCATTCAAAACAGGCAGGCAAAAAATATTGAAATGAAATGAGCCCGATATTCCATCGGGCTCATTATAATAAATCTAGTCAAAAAATGTCTAAACTTTCCGGAGATCTTTAAAAGCAATAGTTGAACAATGATTTTTATTCAGCTGCCGCCTCAGCATTAACGGCGCTAACGGCTATTTCGGTAAGGGCAACATCGGTTGCTTTTTCGTTCTCAAGTGTCTGAGTTAGCAAATCGGCAACTTCATCATGCCCCATGTTTTGCGCAAAAACTCTCAATGTTCCATAAGTTGCAATTTCATAGTGCTCTACCTTTTGGGCAGCGAGGATTAAGCCTGCGTCACGAATCATGGTACCCGAATCGGTATCTGAAATGATGCTTTCAGCTTCTTCCAAAAGGCCAGCCATTGCATCACATTTTTTTGCAGCTACCTTTTCTCCTAAAAGCCCGAAAACCTGCTCAAGCGTACTAACATGTTTTTCAGTTTCCTGGGTATGTTTTTCAAATGCTGCAGCAAGCTCAGGACTGGTTGCCGCTTTTTTCATTTTTGGAAGGGCTTTAACAAGATGTTTCTCTGCCCAGTATATATCCTTTAATTCATCGACAAAGAATTCATGGAATTCTGAATCTTCCATTTTTCCGGTTTTTGATGATGATTTTGATGCAGTCTTAGCTGCTGTTTTTGTTGTAGTTGCCATAATTATGTTTTTTAAGGTATGTATCTATACAACCTTGTTTTATTAAATAGGTTTTGGTTATTTCCCTTAACAATGAAGTTTAATTATTTACCTGTTTCTAAATGTGGGGCATCTACCGGCTTTGATTCCGGAGAGCCTTTTTCACGGAGAAAAATGGTGAGCACAACAATTGCTGCTACCGATAGAAATTCGCTCTGCCAGTTTTGAAAAGTTTCGAACCAGAAGTTGGCTTGCCCTAAATAAGCTGCCATGCTTTCCCGGGGTTTCCCAATCAGGCTTTGGCCAATATTATGTTCTTGCCAGCTCCAATAGAAATGTAATCCCCAATTAATAACAAGCTATGATGCATTACAGGGAAAGTAAATCTTGTGTGAGCGATGCTCATTTTTAATACTATGAAATAAACAAAACTATTATTGAAAGCATAGGGTTGTATAGGTACTATAGCTAACAATACATCCTATGAAAACAAAAGAAAGCGGTAGCGACCCTAAGTTCGCAACCAAAACTACTGTGCAGGAATCCCCTGCACTTCAGGCATTATTTAAAGATGGTATAGCCGATTTGTATTGGGCAGAAAACCATTTGGTGAACGCACTTCCAAAAATGATTTCTGCAGCCACGGCAGCAGAATTGAAAGATGCTATTGAATCGCATCTTGCCGAAACAAAAGGACATGTGTCCAGGTTAGAAGATATTTTTTCCCTTCTGGGCGAAAAACCAGTTGCAAAAAAGTGCGATGCTATGGAAGGCTTAACCAAAGAGGCAGAGGGGATAGTAGAAGAAACTGAACCCGGAACGGCAACCCGCGATGTAGGCATTATTCTGGCCTCGCAAAAAGTAGAACATTATGAAATTGCCAGTTACGGCGGGCTACACCAATTGGCAACAACCCTGGGATTAAGTGATGTGGCAGATATTTTAGCACAAACACTTGAGGAAGAGAAACAGGCAGATATTAAGCTCACAGGTATTGCCGAGAATGAGATCAATTACAAAGCAGCTGAAGAAGCTTAACAAATAAAGAATATGGCCAAGAAAACTTCTGATAAAAATGCTGCACCCAGTCAGCAGGAAAACGATAAGACTACAAAATTAGCGTCTTTTGTTGCAGATTCAAGTGGTGAATTTTTAACAACCAATCATGGGGTAAAGATTAACGATGATCAAAATTCGCTCAAAGCAGGAGAGCGGGGTGCTACCTTGCTGGAAGACTTTATTCTGCGTGAAAAAATAACCCATTTTGATCATGAGCGGATTCCTGAGCGTATTGTTCATGCCAGAGGATCTGCGGCGCATGGTGTATTTAAAGTATATAAAGAGATGTCGGCATTAACACGGGCAGCTTTTCTATGCGATCCGGAAGCAGAAACCCCGGTGTTTGTTCGTTTCTCTACTGTAGCAGGCTCACGTGGCTCTACCGATCTTGCACGTGATGTAAGGGGCTTTGCTGTAAAATTTTATACCCAGGAGGGAAATTTTGATCTGGTTGGTAATAATATGCCCGTATTTTTTATTCAGGATGCCTTGAAGTTTCCTGATTTGGTGCATGCAGTTAAACCCGAACCCGATAATGAGATCCCGCAAGCGGCTTCTGCGCACGATACATTTTGGGATTTTATTTCGCAAATGCCAGAATCTGCACACATGATTATGTGGGCCATGAGCGATAGGGCATTGCCCAGAAGTTACAGAATGATGGAAGGGTTTGGTGTGCATACCTTCAGGTTTGTAAATAAAGAAGGTGTGGCCAGCTTCGTTAAATTTCACTGGAAGCCACTATTGGGTGTACATTCGGTAGCCTGGGATGAAGCGCAGAATATATCTGGAAAAGATCCAGATTATCACCGGAGGGATTTGTGGGATGCCATCGAAGCCGGAGCTTTCCCTGAATGGGAGCTGGGGGTGCAGGTGGTACCAGAAGAAGATGAATTTAAATTTGAGTTTGATCTTTTAGATCCCACCAAGCTGATTCCAGAAGAACTGGTTCCGGTGCAACGCATCGGAAAGATGACATTAAACCGTAACCCGGACAATTTTTTTGCAGAAACTGAACAATCGGCTTTTCACGTTGGCCATGTGGTACCGGGAATTGATTTTACCAATGATCCCTTGCTTCAGGGCAGGTTATTTTCTTATACCGATACCCAACTGATTCGTTTGGGCGGACCTAATTTTCACGAAATTCCGATTAACAGACCGGTGGTTCCGGTACATAATAATCAACGTGATGGCCACATGAGGCAAACCATTAACAGGGGTAAAACCAGCTATGGCCCTAACGGAATAGCAGGTAATGATCCGCAACAGGCAAAAGCAGAAGAAGGTGGGTTTGTGAGTTACAATGAGCGGATTGATGCCAGAAAAATCAGGGCGCGGAGCAGAAGCTTTTTCGATCATTTTTCTCAGGCACGCTTGTTTTTCAGATCGCAGAGCGATCCTGAAAAGAACCACATTATCGATGCATTGAGTTTCGAACTGGGCAAAGTAAAAACTGTAGCCATTCGTGAACGTATGTTGGCCGTACTTGCCCAGATAGATAAAGGCCTGGCTACTGAAGTTGCCTATGCCCTGGGGTTACATATTCCTAAAATTGGTTTGGAAGAACTTAATAACAGTATTCCGGCAGATGGAGAAAGGGCTGATTATGCTTCAGCAAATCCTGAAGGAAGTTTAGCTAAATCTGATGCTTTAAGCATGGCAGGAACCATTAAGGATACAATTAAAACCAGGAAAATTGCCGTACTGGCAGCTGACGGTGTGGATGAAAAGTCGTTGAGCAAAGTTAAGGATACATTGATTGCAGCAGGTGCAGTAGTACACATTATAGCACCAAAACTGGGAGAAATCATTTCTATAGAAAATAAAAAGATTGCTGTAGACGAAAGCTTTTTAACCGCTGCCTCTGTGTTGTATGATGCAGTTTATGTGCCGGGAGGAGGAAATTCTGTAGCGAGTTTAGAAGCCGAAGCCAATGCCATCCATTTCTTAAATGAAGCTTTTAAACATTGTAAAGCCATTGCGGCTGATGAAGCTGCCCTGCAAGTGTTGGAATCGACCTATTTCTTTAAAAAATTGCCGGCAGAGTATTCGAAAGAAACGGTTTTAAGAGAAGGTGTTTTGGTATCAGCAGATATTGATGCATTGAGCACTCTTTTTGTACAAATGATTGCTATGCATCGTTTCTGGGAACGCGAAAATCCTAGAAAAATTCCTGCATAACCAAAAGAATAAGTTTAAACTGGTGAAGAAGGTTGGTTCTTCACCATTATCCTAAAACTGTATGGAAAAGGATAGTAAATATTTGGAAACTGTGCCTGTGCAAGTGCAGGGCAGTCAAATGGATATTGTAGAAGAAAGATGTGCACACGCTCAAACAGACGCGATAGTGCTATTCGAACGGGCAAGCAGGCGTCTTTTATCTGTAAACCAATGGGGAGAATATGCCGGACTTTCTGCTTTTCAGCTGATAGATTGCTACGGAATCAGGGCAGAGCGCGAAGCCCAGGAAGGTGATTATATCCGTATAGATATTCCTGGCCCTGGAACGGCCATGGGAATGGGCTACGATTGGGTTAAAATAGAAGAAATTATTGCAATAGAAGAAGCCGAAGAACAAGTGCTTTCCATGACGGTGAGGCCTTGCGGCCACCCCATTTCAGAAAGAGAAGAAACGGCACATTTTCTTACGCGTGCGGCTACATCTACCTTTATCATCAGGCGTACCGGACTTTGTGTGGCGGCAGAGGAACATGGTAGAAATGAGATGCCTAATACGGCCAAAGGGAGTTTTTTTGATAAAAGTCGGAATTTTATTGTAGGAATGGCGGCAAAATTAGGCTTGTCTTATCCCCAGTGGAAAAGCCTTACTAAGGGGCTTTTGAGAGATTAACAGACGCATCGCAGGCTTCCAGAAGCTTAATGCCAACTTCATTTCCTTGTAGCGCAGCATAATCTATTGCACGTTGTCCTCGTAAATCCTGTACATTAACATCAGCTCCTGCATCAATTAATAAAGCAAGTACATCATTTCTGCCAAACATGGCTGCAAACATTAATGCCGTTCCGCCATTGCCATGTTGCAGGTTTAGGGCTGCACCATTTTCAATAAGCATGCTTGCTATTTCAGGGCATCCTTTAAAAGCTACACCCATTAATGCAGTGTTACCGCCCTGATCTGCTGCGTTAATATCTGCGCCGGCGTTTAGGAGTAGCCTGGCTGCTTCGGACTGATTGTTATAACAGGCAATAATAAGTGGGGTGTAACCTTTTTCATCCCGATAATTGAGGTCAGCATTCCTGCGCACAAGTTCATTTAAAACTTCCAGTTCACCCTTTCTTGCTGCAGGGATAACCAGTTCATTGATGTTTTCCATGCTGATATAACCCCATGCGCAAAGGAAAGTTTTAATACCAACCCGTTATCATTAATAAACTTAAAAAAGATAATAAAAATTGATTACTGGCGTTTTAATCATAGCTTTACGCGAAGCGCATTCTATTTGTTTGGCACACAACTGGAAATATCCTGTTGAATTCTCTCAGGTGCTAAACTAAATCACAATGTCAAAGATATCTTTTCAATCTACATCAACGCCTTTTTTTCAGGCCTTAAAGGCAAAGGTTAATACCTATTTTATAGAAACAGGAAAAAGTAAAAATGGTGGTACTAAGCTCTTTATCAAAGGATTGGGTTTAGTGTTTTCTGCTGTTCTGATTTATTTTGTGCTTGTATTTCTTAATCCGCATTGGATAGTTGCTATCATTCTCTGTGCCGCCTTTGGTGCCAATCTCGCTGCTATTGGCTTCAATGTGATGCATGAAGGTGGGCATGGAAGCTTCTCAAAGTTTAAGTGGATTAATGAAGTTTCTGCCTATTCCTTAAATATAATGGGTGGAACAATACATTTCTGGAAGCAAAAGCACAATATCGATCATCATACCTATACCAATATTGAAGGTATGGACCATGATATTGATATTAAATTTATGCGCATGCATGCAGAACAAGATAAAAAATGGCATCACCAGTTTCAACAATACTATTGGATTCTTTTATATGGCGTTTCTTACCTGGCCTGGGTATTGTATCAGGATTTTGAAAAATACTTTTCAAAAAAAATGGGCAGATCCGGGAAAAAGATGAATTTAAGCGTTAGGGAGCATGTAATTTTCTGGACAACCAAGCTGGCCTACATATCGGTTTATTTACTGGTTCCAATTTTGATATTGGGATTTTGGAAAGCCATTATAGGTTTTCTTATTGCTGCGGTGGTATGTGGTTTTACTTTAAGTGTTGTGTTTCAGCTGGCACACGTAGTAGAAGGAACCAGCTTTCCTGGAAATATTAACGGCAAAATCCAGAACGAATGGGCAGTACACCAGATTTCATCTACAGCAAACTTTGCTACGCGAAGTAAGTTGGCTTATTTTTTTCTGGGCGGCTTAAATTTTCAGGTGGAGCATCACCTTTTTCCAGGCATTAGTCATATCCATTACCCAAAAATCAATGAGTTTGTGAAAGAAACCTGTAATGAATTTGGCGTTTCATATCTGGAACACCGAACCATGTTACGTGCATTTATCTCACATCTATCACACATAAAAAAATT
This sequence comes from Pedobacter sp., assembly GCF_965279535.1. Lineage (NCBI taxonomy): Bacteria > Pseudomonadati > Bacteroidota > Sphingobacteriia > Sphingobacteriales > Sphingobacteriaceae > Pedobacter > Pedobacter sp. The sequence continues at coordinate 1,280,504 of NZ_OZ257244.1, read as the reverse complement.
GGGCGTTTCTGCGTAATTAGCGCATCCCTATTTATAAATGGCCATTTGGCCGGTTAAAATTTTATTATGCAAAATGAAAACATAGCCTTACAGGCAAAAGTATTTTTATTCCATTTGAATAATTCGAATGATGAAAACGGAATTAAACGCGATGAGGAGTGGAAGCTCTGCCAGGTTACCGAAACTTCTAAAGCAGAGATTGAAAGGAACTATTATCCAACAGTATCTACAAAGGTAGACCGCAAAATAATGGAAGAATTTTCGAATACCGTAATGATGAACTTAAAGCTACAGCCTAAGGTAAAGGTTACTGGTTTAGCCATTGATTCGCAGCAGGGTGCAGATTACTTAATTGCTTTTTCTCCAAGCAGGATAAGAAGATAATGTTAAACTGCAGCCGGGAGATCGAAACAGAATGTTGATCCTTCTCCCTGGCAGCTTTTTACCCTAATGTTTGATTCATGGAGATCCAGAATCATGGATACAAGATACAAACCTATACCAAAGCCGCTAATGAATCTGGTTTTCTCACTATTTACGCGATAAAATTTTTGAAATAACTGCTTTTGGTCCTTTTCAGAGATACCTATTCCTTCATCCTGGATAGAAATGGTAACGTTTTTATCGTTAGCGATGCAGCTAACGGTAATGTTTCCCTGTTCGGGTGAATATTTTTGTGCATTACCAATAAGGTTGGTCATAACCAGCGAAATTTTCTCTATATCACCATTTACATAACATTCCTGTATTCCCTCATAAATGATCGGGTGCCTGGATGATAGAATACTGGCATCTTCAATGCAGCTTTTAAGTAAGCCAACAATGTCAAACCTGCTGATTTCCAGTTGCATTTTTCCTTCCTCGAAACGGGATACGCTGAGAAAGTCTGAAATCATTTTCTCCATTTTCTTGGTCTGAATTTCAGCACGCGAAAGCGCATTGGCAATAAAATCCAGTTCCTGTTGACGTGCCTTATGAAGGGCAATCTGAACGTAGGAGCGGAGTGAAGTTAGTGGAGTTTTAAGTTCGTGACTAACAAATCCAATGAATTCGTCTTTCTTCTTCTCCATTAACTTATTTTCGGTTATATCTCTGGCAATTTTAGAGAGCCCCACAATATCACCATTTCGGTCTTTTATGGGCGATATGGTGAGTGATACGTAGATTAATCCACCGTCTTTGCGCATGCGCACCGTTTCAAAATGATCAACACGATTGCCTTGCTTAAGTTGTGAGAGGATCCGTGGCTCTTCAGTGTAGCGGTCTGGAGGAATAATCTTAAGAATGGATTCACCAATCATCTCGGCTGCAGTATATCCAAATATGCGCTCGGCAGAATCGTTCCAGCTGGTAACAATGCTATTCAGGTCTTTGCTGATAATGGCATCATCAGAAGAGTTAATAATAGCACTTAAACGTTCACTAACTACTTCAGCTTTTCTATGGGCAGTTAAATCTCTGGCAATTTTAGATACACCAATAATGGAACCCTCTTCATTTAAAATAGGAGATATGGTAAGCGATACATCTACCAGGTTACCATCTTTGCGCAATCTTCTGGTTTCGAAGTGATCTACGCGAATTCCCTGACGAAGTTGATTAAGGATATGTGTTTCTTCATCTTCGCGGCCCCTGGGGATAAGTTTTAATATCGATTCGCCAACAATCTCTTCACTTGTATAACCAAATATTTTGTAAGCCGCAGTATTCCAGCTTGTTATTATCCCGTTAAGGTCTTTGCTAATAATGGCATCATCCGAACTTTCGACAATGGAATTCAATACCGCACTTTTCTCCTCTGCAATGCGAAGTGTATCAACCGTTTCCTTAAACAGCAGATTATCAAGCACCAGCGCCTGCTCTTGTTTTTCGAACTCAGCAATTAACCTGGAAATCTCTTTAGAATCTTTCATACACACATCTTAGTGCTACAAGATAGAGATATTATCCCGATAATGAAGCGCTAACAGGAATATTACAGGTGTATATTTTAGCTTAAACCCGGCTCCCGGTTTTGATGGTATTTGTACCTATAAAATGGTTGAGCTCGTTTTTATAGTTTTCTCCTATAGTAATCCATATGTTGTTCTTCATTCGTACTAAGTTGTTGTCAATTTCTTCAATATGATGTTTGGAAATTATAAAACAACGGTGTATTTGGACGAAACATTGCCAGGGTTTTAGAATATCCTTGATTTTGGAAAGGGTTAAATGGGCTACAACTGTTTTTTCTGGTATATATATGGTAATGTAATTTTGAATACTTTCTATTGCAATAATCTCATCATAACGGATTTTTACCAGCTTGGATTTTTCATTGCGATTTTTAATAAAGAAAAATCCTTCGGGATTTTTTATGCTAACGGGCCTTTTAACAGATAAACCAGAAAGTACCTGAGCAAAACGACTAAAAGAATAAGGTTTTAGCAAAAAAGCATCCGCTCTAATATCAAAAGCATCCAATGCATATTGCGCATGGGCGGTTGTAAAAATAAGATATTCGGCTTTATCTCTGATTAATGTAGAGAGTTCAAGCCCCGACATTTGGGGCATTTCTACATCCATAAAGAGATAATCCGTTCTTTCTTGCTGATTGAGGAATTCGAGGGCTTTTATGGGATCAGTGAAAGTTTTTAAGAGCCTGTAGTTGTCAAATTTAGACAAGTATTCTGAGATAACCTCCAGATTATCAGGGTCATCATCAACTGCAATACAGTTTAATTTCATAAAGAGCGTATTAGATGTAACAAATTTGTAACAAATATAGTGTTTCAGCAAATAACTGCAAAATCCGGCAATTGATCAACCAATTTATGGTTTTGGTCAATCGATAGGGCGGATTGAAACCTATAGCATGTTGGATGATTTTAAGAGCGACATTTTTTATTGAACTTCGTTGACGAAGATTCCCTATTCTTCAGCGATACCAAACAAACAAGAAACGCGCCTCATTGATAGTCTATTCCAGAGTAATAAGCCCTGCAGGAAAACTGTGAAATGCTGATGCGTACTAAAATTTAGCATATGAACGCATCATTGATAAGAGTGTGCGCCTTACTTTTTATGGCCATGGGAACCCTTAAAGTTACCGGACAAACTTTGCCTGCCCTTAAAAAAGAAAGCGATAGTTTGAAAGCCAGGCTAGCTAAGGCAAAAAACATTGATTCTATTGGGAAAAAGCTCGCCGAGCAAAAAAATGTATTAAAACAGCAGTTAGATAGTAAGCTTAAACAATCTGATTTAGGCAAGTTACTCCTTGGCGACGGTTTAAAGAAAGACAAGAAAAAGATTAATCTTTCTGATTTCTCCGTCGAGAATGCAAGTCAATACATTAAGCCAGAAACGCCGGTATCTGGAAAGAACTTTTTAAACAACCTTACCTTTAATGGTACACTAAAGGTGTATGGGCTGCCTTTGGATTTGGCAATTATGAATAACTATAATGCCATTCGAAGCTTCCGTCCGGATCAGGGTAATCTTTTTAAGTTTGATGTACCCCGCCCTAATTTTAACAGTTTCTTTAAAGCAGACTTAGAGCGGTATAACCAGTTTAAGAAGAATGTATTAAGCGGTAAAAGTTTGGAGGCAGATCTTAAGAAAAAGGTAGTAACCAAACTTTCAGGAATTGCAAATAATAAATTAACCGGAAATGCGGAGTTGGCCAGCTTATTAAATAATCCTGCTGCATTACGAGAATTGGTTACTATGGATGAAGCGGCCCTGCATCAAAAAATAGATGGTTTGTTTGCTAACCTTAAAACTGAAATACAAGAAAAAGGTAAAGACATATATTCCAAACAGTCAGATTCGTTATCCAGTTTATTACTTCAAAAGAAAGCTGCATTATTAAAGGAAATTCAAACTGTTCGTTCAGAACTGGCTTCAAGCGGACTCGACCCAGAGAAAATTGCTCTATTTCAAAAAATTGCTGAGAACAAGATCAGCCAAAAAGAATTGGAGACCTTTTTCATTGCCGAGCTAAGCAAAAATAAAAACCTGAGTTGGTTACAACGTTCCTATTCGCGAATAGGAGAATTTCAGGCCGGGAATTTCGGCAGTGTACTTCCAGGTAATTTTTTAAACCGAGATCTTTTCTTAAATGGGTTTAATTTTTCATTGCGAACAGCAAGGGGGCCGGTAAGGCTGGGGTTAAGTACCAATAAAGACGTTGGTTACAATAAGGATGCTGGTTTTGAAAGCTCCACTTTTGCTATTCCAAGAATGTATACCTACCTCAGTGTGCCCACTACCAATTTTTCTTTTGGCTCAGGTAAATTGAGCTGGATAGGGGTTTACGACAAGCAGTTTTCCAATAGCCTTAGCACTAATTTAAATGCTGTACCGAGAAATAACCTGGTTTTTACCGTAAGCCAGGCCTTACAGTTAAAGAAAGCCGGTACATTAAATTTTGATATCTCTAAATCTTCAACACAATATAAAAATTTAGTTAGCCTAGGGCCGGACCAATTAATGATTGACCGTAATACGAATGGAAATTATTTTAGAGACGACTTTTTTGAAACCATGTCATTTGGTGTAAACCATGCTATTGATTCAAAGAAAATGAACCTGAAGAGTACTGTTTATGTAAACTACTCAGGCGCAGGCTTTCAAAATCCAGGGCAGCAGGGTATCGGCAATTTGAACATGCGTTTTGGTGCCAATATTCGCAAAAGCATGTTTAAAAATAAGTTAACGCTGGCCATGCGTACAGATTTTAAGAACATGCCGATTAGTGCTACTGATAATGCTCATTGGCAGAATCATAACATTCAACTGGATTCTAAGATCCGGATTTCGAAGAAATCTACCATCGGGTTAAAATATATAGATAATGGCGTAGACAAAGTTGCGGGGAATACTACGCCAGTATATTCATCAGCGAAACTTCAATTGGATTTAAATAGTAGTTATCGCTTTCTGGGGCTGAATGCATTTACACACGCAGGGCTGGCTAAACAACAAATGAATAACCCGCAAACCATGTTAAAAGCCAGCTTAATACAGTTTAACTACTTGCAAACCCTGCTTTTTAAAGGCTTCTCGGTTAATGGAACCATTTTCTACAACAAAGAATTAAATACCACAACGGTAATGGGCAATATGCTCAATACCGATGTTTCCTTGCAATACCAGATTTTTAAATCGGTAAGCCTATCCAGCGGGATTACTTATCTGGACAATCAGCATCTGGCCAGACAAGCCGGTATCAGGCAAAACGTACAGTTTATGCTACTCAAACACTTCGATATAAACGCTTATCTGGATTTGAGAAAGAATATCATCAGCCCTTCATATCCTGATTTATTTTCAACTACCAGAGCAGAACTATCTATACACTATTATTTGGACAGACAATGAGATTACTAAGATTGATTTTTTTTATGGGTTGTTTTTCTACTACAGGTTTATTGAGTGCGCAAACCAGCATTCAATTTGTACCAGAAGTTTATGGAACAACATTGAATGGTTTGTTCAAGGCCAGTATTTATAACCTTTCAGGTGTAAAAAGTGTACGCCTTAATATTGTTGTAAGTGAAGCTAAAGCCGGGAAAATTGCAGTTGTACAAACAGGTAATTTCAACATTGGTCCTGGTAATAACCTTATTCCGGCCAACATCCTACGTTCGGCTAATATTGCATTAAGCCAAAATCCAACGGCAAATTTTATCAGGAGAAATCAGTATTTCCCGCAAGGCGATTATGAGTATGAGTTTAACCTGCTTTCCGCTTCATCAAGTGAGGAAATTATTTCCGGGCAGGTATTTAGCCATGAAATTAGTCCACCGGCACCACTCGATTTGATTGAGCCGTATGATCAGGACGAAATTTGTGAAAAAAGACCTTTAATGACCTGGCAACCTTCGGTTCCTGCTATTCCTGGCTTGCTCTATCAGGTAATATTGGTAGAGATGAAAGAAAAGCAAAATGCGGTAGAAGCACTCAATTACAATCTTCCGATTGTGAATCAAAAAGGCGTAATGGCCAATCTGTTAATGTATCCGCCAAATTCAAAAGAGCTGGTGCAGGGTAAAAAATATGCATGGCAGGTTACGGCCTATAAAGATCAAACAGTAATTAACAGATCTGAAGTCTGGTCGTTTGAGTTAAAATGCCAGGATACAGTGACCACCATACTGGAGGATGATTTCGGTTACCGCGATATTGAAGATTTGGTAAAAGGCAATTATTATGTGGCAGATGGCTTCATCCGCTTTGCTGTGGTTAACTCTTATACCCAGCAAAAGCTACGGTATGAAATTCAGTGTGTAAGTCATCCAAACACCAAAGTCAGGAGCCTGCCTAACATAACACTTAAGCGTGGTCATAATAAAGTTAACCTGGATATCAGCCACAACAGCTCTTTCAAAGCAGGTTATTCATATGTGATGAAAGTGTATCTGCCCGATGGCAACCAAAGGAGTTTAAGATTTATATACAAAGAAAAAGAATGAGAAAGCTAATGTACCTCATTATGGCAGTGCTGCTGTTTATGGGCTGTTCAAAAAATCGCAGGGGGCAAAACGGAGATGATCAGATAACCCTTCAGGTGCAGCAGGTAAAAGAAAAGAATGCCGAAGATCTCGCTTTTAGAATTCGAGTATTTGCGCATTTGCCAGCCGATTTTAAAGACCGTAAACAACTTAATGAAAAAATGGAGTATGGTATAGACAGCTGCTTTTTTCGCTTAAATAGAGGTAAGCAAGAGTTACCCAGCGGAGTTATACCCGTTGCTAACGGGATTAAGGATTGCTTTGAATACGTATTGCTGTTTTCAGGATCGGTGGCCGATAAAAATGAGCAATTGGTTTATAGAGATAAATACATCAGTGGGAAAACCTATCAGGTGATATTAAAATAATTATGGCATATATTTTTACTAGAAAAGGAATTAAACGAACTGCACAGGTGCTGCTTGCAGTTTGGATCATGAATATCTTGTTGCCGCTGAGCACGCATGCACTTACTTCTGGCCCTTCGCAGCCCGAAGCGCAGTCTTTTCAGCCTGTTGGCACTACCGATATGGTTGATTTGGTAAGTGGTGATTTTAAATACAACATTCCCTTGTTGGATATAGATGGTTATCCAATAAACCTGAATTATCAATCCGGAACAGGGATCGATGATGAAGCCAGCTGGGTTGGCCTGGGCTGGAACCTGAATGTGGGGGCTATTACCAGACAGGTAAGGGGTATAGCCGATGATTTTAAAGGTGATATATTAAATACCGAACATACCACCAAGCCTAAAGTCACTGTAGGTGGCAAAGTTACCGGAAAGGTTGAAGTAAGAGGAAAATTAAAAAATGGTAAGGAGGTTTCAACTCCGTTGAAGGTAAGCGGATCACTCACCTTTGGTGTGTTCAGTGATAACTATACCGGTATAGGTGCAGAGATTGGCGCTAATGCCGGAATGTCTTTTTCATTTGCCAACGATGGGATGCTAACTGCTGGTATGGGAATAGGCGTACTTTCAAATACGGCAAGCGGAGTTGATATTAGTCCGAATGTATCGATGTCTATCAGTGTTAATAAAAATGAAAAATTTTTGGGCAATGCTGGATTAAGCTCCTCATTGGGATACAACAGCAGATCTGGAATGAAGAGTTTAACTTTGGGAGGAAGTTTATTAACCTACAGAACTTCTAATCCTTTGGTTTCTTACAACACCGAACCTATACAACCCAGGATTCAGATTCCGTATAAAACAAATTTTCGTTCCTATAGCATTGATCTCGGGGCATCAGCAACAATCCTGTTTGTTGGAGGTGGTTTTACCGGATACCAAAGTGTTAGGGAGGTAGAAAGCAGGAATCAACAGCATCCCGAGTACGGATTTTTATATGCAGAAAGCGGAAAAAATAAAAGCAATGCAGTGCAGGATTTTATCCGGGAAAAGGAAAATCCCGCAATTCCTGAATTGCCCAACCTTGCTATGCCTATCCATACACCCGATATTTTTAGTTATAACAGTCAAACCGGCTCTGGTCAATTCAGGCTTTACCGTGGAGGAACTGGTATATTTTATGACAATAAAGCCGTAGATCGATCTACTACAAGAACCTTTGGTGCCGATATTGGTTGGGGCTTTGGCGCCCATTTTGGGGTAACAGCATTTGAACAGTTTACCCAAAATACTACTCAAAAATGGACAAAGGATAATCAGTACTTAAAGAATGGTGATTTTCAGGACCAATCTGTAACCGCACCACAAAAACAGCATGTATTTTTTAAAAAGCCCGATGAACACAATATCGAGGATAATATTTTAACCGCAAAGCTGGGAGGTGTCCAAAATGTAGCTTTAGAGATAGCCGATCATACTGCTTATTCTGCTTTCAAAACCAATACATTACTCAGCAGTAATGTAACACCTGTTGGAAGAATTGAGAAGGAAAAAAGACAAGAACTTAAAACTACCGTCAGTTACTTAACGGCAGAAGAATCAGGAAAAGCTGGCCTGGATGTAGCATTGAAAGTATATCCTTTTAATGATGCTGTTAATTTTAATCCTGGTTATGTTGGCGGAGCCGAATCAAGCCCACGGGTTGATACTATGCGGAAGGCACATCATATTTCTGAACTAACCGTTTTAAATGAACAGGGACAGCGAAGTGTATATGGATTGCCGGTTTATAATAAAAAGCAAGAGGAAATTTCTTTTGCGGTAGAAAATGGCCTAGCCATTAGAAATGGGAAAGTACCCATGCAACTGAATGGAAACGGTACTATCGCAAATGAGGTAAATGATTCTGATCATTATTTACATCATGATGTTCAACCTGCTTATGCCAGTAGTTATCTCTTAACCGGAATACTTTCACCTGACTATGTAGATAAAACAGGAGATGGTATATCTGATGATGATAATGGTACAGCTATAAAGTTCAAATATTCCAAAATAGACACCTATCGCTGGCGTACCCCTTTTAATTCTGGCTCAAGTCCGGAAGCCTCGCTCAATAGGGGTTTACTGGCAGATCCTAAGGATGATAAAGGGAGTATTGTTTATGGAGAGAAAGAAATATACTATGTGAACGCAATCGAATCTAAAAATAAAATTGCCTATTTCATTACCAAAGACAGAGATGATGCATTAGGTGTGTTGGATTACAAAGGTGGATTAGACGCATCTATAAAGCAAAAGTGTTTAGTCGAAATTAGGTTATATAGCAAAGAAAACTTGAGTAAGCCCATCAAGGTAGTGAAATTCGATTATGGATATGATTTATGTCCGGGTACGCCGAATTCTTTGGCCCCGAATAAAGGAAAATTAACCCTTAAAAAAGTTTGGTTTGAATACGGCCTTACCCATAAAGGGGAAAATCATCCTTATGTTTTCGAGTATGGCTCTAATGCAGCGTACGATGTGATGAAGACAGATAGGTGGGGCGTTTATAAGACTACTGCAGGTAATCCGGCGGGACTAAACAATGAAGAATATCCTTACAGTGATCAAGATAAGGCAAGAGCAGACCAGGCGGTAGCTTTGTGGCACCTGAGTAAGATTGAACTTCCTTCGGGTGGAATAATCAATGTTACATATGAGGCTGATGACTATGCATATGTGCAGGATAAACGCGCAGCCACTATGGTTCCATTTAATTTCAGTAATAACGACATTACTACTGCGCATGCATTAACGGTAACCTTAGATGATGACCTACCCAGTGGTGCCGATCCCTTAAGCTGGTTTAAAAGTGTATATCTAAATGGTTCAGATTATTTATATACCAAGTCATCTATAAAACTCAGTACTAACAATGCCAATAGTTTAGGTAATGATCTGGATTTTGTTTCTGCATATGTAAAAATTATAGGCATTACCCTGAACGGCAGGCAGGCTACCCTGCAAATGGAAGATATTAATGAGGGAGATGTTTTCTCCAACCCTATCCGTTTTGCAGCCTGGCAGAAAATGAAGAATGAATATCCAAGGTATGCCTATCCGGGCTATGAGAACAGGATCAAGGGTGAGTCTGGTTCGGTATCTGCAGCAATTGGTGCAATTAGTAATGCAGCCAGAAATCTGAGTGAACTGAGGCAAAATTTTTATCAAAAAGCCAACAGCAGAGGATTCTGTAATGATTTTCGGGTAGCTCAAAGCTTTTGCCGCCTGGCCGTTACCACCAAAAGTAAAATAGGAGGAGGGCTAAGGGTTAAAAGTATTGAAATTAAAGACGAATGGGATACCGCAACAGGTACAGGTGGGATGCTTAAAGGAATTTACGGACAACGTTATGAATATACAACAACAGACGACCTTGGCCGAAAAATCAGTAGTGGCGTAGCCAGTTATGAACCTTCGGTTGGTAATGACGAAAATGGATTGAGAACGCCTGTGCCATATGTTCAAAAGATTAAGGGAAGTATTAATAATTATTTTGAGCTTGAAGCACCATTTGGCGAATCATTGTATCCGGCGCCCGGCGTAGCCTATAGTAAAGTAACGGTAAAAGACATCGACCCTGATGCAGGTAATAATTTACCCAGAACAGGCTATACGCAGCATGAATTCTACACTGCAAAAGAATTTCCTGTTCGTGTAAGCATATCAGCTATGCAAAAATATAATCCAAGACCACAAAATACCTATTCATTAGTGATCAGTAACAGCATAGAGGAATTGGTGTTGTCTCAGGGATATTGCATTGAGCTAAATGATATGCAAGGTAAGCCAAAAGCAGAAAGGGTATTCAATGCCAGTGGAGCCGAAATTTCTTCAACTGAATATGAGTATCAGGTTGAAGATAAGAATGCGCCTGTAAAAAGACTGGATAATCGGGTAACAGTTATTCAGAAAAACGGAACAGCGGTAGATAATACTGTAATTGGCAGAGATATAGAGCTTTTTACTGATTTAAGAGAGCAGGAAAGTATAAATAATGGTTCTGCTATTAATCTTGGGGTAGATATGTTGCCATTTCTGGGCGCGCCAGTTATTCCAATACCGCATTTCCCCGTTAATGTAAATAACGACTATAAACTGTTCCGTTCCGCTTGTGCAGTGAAGGTTATCCAAACCAACGGATTAATTAAAAGAGTAACTAAGACCGAGAATGGATCCTCTATTTCTGTAGAAAATGTTGCTTATGATGGAGTTACCGGTGATCCGATTATCACCAAGACGCAAAATGAGTTTAAAAAGGATTACTATTCTATTAACATTCCCGCATATTGGCCTTATCAGAAAATGGGAGGAGCCTATCAAAACCAGGGGATGGTTCTTAAAAATGTAAACCTAAACGGTTATTCAGAAATCAATGACAGCTATTGGGATCTGCTCACGCAGGGGGATGAGTTAGTTAATTTAGGTACCGGAATTCATTATTGGGTAGTTGATAACAGATCAGAAATTTACTTAGGGCAGATTGGCGCGTATTTATATGAACCAACTAAAATCCTTGTTGATAAAAAAGGTTCGAGATTATCGAGTATAACAGGAGGAGAAATGAACCACAGCTTTAAGGTAATCAGATCGGGATTCAGGAATTTATTAACTGCGCAGGCAGAGAGTATTGTTTGTATAAACAATCCTATTGTGAATGGAAAGTTAGCTTTTAGTAATAGCCAGGATCTGGGCAATCTTAAGGTAATTAATGCCTCTGCAATGACCTATAGCGATGAATGGCCTGTAGATGGTCGCGGGCAGGAAACCGAGCGTAAAGAAAATACAGCACGAACCTTTACCTATCGATTATCACCAGGAAATATTGTTCATGGCATGCAAGGGAGCAGGATATATAATATCTGTGATGAATCTGTAGAGGGTGGTCCTTTAACAAATTGTGACCAGTACGTATCTTTTAGTAGTAACAGTTATTTTAATCATCGCCAGGATGCAGTTGGCATATGGCCTGATATTACTCAGCCAGGAGTAAATGAATCACTTGGCTTTACCACTAAGTTCTATGCGCCAACTACGAAGTTGTATTTTATCGGTTTCGCCGGAGATGATCTGTTAAATATTGCTTTGAATGGAAATGAAGTGATAACCAGTGCTTTAAATAACACGGATTATTGGAGCTTGTATCCGGTTTGGATGGAAGAAGGGATGAATACCATTGAAGTAAGCGGATATAATGTTTCCAATGGTTACAACGACTGGGGTAACAACCCAGGATCAATGGCAGTTGAGATTTACGATAATACTTATGCACAGCTGAGAAATTCGACCAGCTCATCGGGTATCAATACTATTTTTAGTACATACAATTTATTGGCTGATCAATCAAACTTCCAGACTTTTAGAACCATTGATGGATTAAAAACATGGCGTTTTACCTACGAAACATATTTCAATCCTTTTGTACATGGCTTAAAAGGAAACTGGCGATTATACACCCAGGAGGTGCATCAGGTAAACCGGGCTTACCATAACATTTTTACCCCAGGGAAAAAGGGGATAGATATTGCTAATGCAGGATATTTAAAATCTTTCAGGTCTTATTGGATAAGGGAAGGTAGTGTAGATTGGACCTTAAATAATCAAATCAGCCAATGGGAGAGAAGTAATAGGGTAACCCAATACGATAAGTACGGACAAGAAGAAGAGAATGTAGACGCTTTAAAACGCTATAGTGCAGCTTGTTTTGATTTTTCTGGCCAGTTTCCAGCAGCAGTAGCTTCTAACAGCATGCGCAGGGAAATTTATGTAAATAGTTTTGAAGATAAGGCGAGGATATTAAACGCACCTGATCCTGCTGCAACCAAAGAGTTTACCACCAGTTATGGTTATGGATTGTATTATGACCGGGCTTACAGTGTTGCCCACTCCGGAAATTATTCTTTACTGGTTCCGGCTGCAGGTATCAAATTAGATACCAGGTACCATACCACAAAACAAAAAGAGCAAAACTATTTAGGCCGAACCAATAAAATGGAATTTACGCTATTGGAAGGTAACGGGCTTTACCCGGGCGGTTTTGAGCCAGAACCAGGCAAAGAGTACATCCTCAGTATGTGGGTAAACGATGGTCAGCCATACAACAGAAATGTTAGCGTGGTAGTTAACGCCGGTAACACAAATGGTAATCCCTTAGTTGATATGAACTGCAAAGCGATTGTAGAAGGCTGGAAACAATTAGAAGGACGATTTACCCCGCACTCAAATGGCAATAAGAAGTTTACCATTAGTATTGCGCCGGCCACAGGAACACTGTATTTAGATGATATCAGGATACATCCTAAAGATGCCATGATGAAATCTTATGCTTACGATGACCGGAATTTCCGCTTAATGGCCGAACTGGATGAAAATTGCTTCGCCACTTTTTATGAATATGATGATGAGGGATCATTGGTTCGTGTGAAAAAAGAAACTGAGCGCGGAATTGCAACGATTAAAGAAAACCATTCTTCTTACCGTAAAAGATAATGCTGATGAAAAGAAATAAACATATCCTGTTTTTAGCCTTAGCCATGTTGGGCTTACTGGGTGTTGGTTATGCCGGTAGTAGCATGTTTAGGCAAACCCATCCTGCAGTAGTTGCTGTAGATAAGGAAAAGCTGGTACCAATAGATACGCAGCTTGTTGCTAAGTTCTTAAAAATAACTTCATTTATACAGGCTCTGGAGCGAAAGGATCTGGTTGCCGGAAGTATCAGCATTACCGATGGAGCTGATAGTACACAAAATGTAGTTAACCTGCCTTACCGGTTTGAAAAAACTGGTACAGCTGTGTACTGCCTATTCGGAAGAACCGAAACCATCAGTTCGGCAGGTAAGTACCTCTACATAGACCATGGGCAACAAAAAATGATGCTGGGTAGCGCACAAAAGAATGCCATTCCTACTACTCTTCCTGACTTTAATAAAATAATAAAAAACCTTCAGGAAGAGGGCTACCGCATTAGCGATGAGGGAATTGGAAACGGGTTAAGAAAAATTTCCTTACTTAACCCCAACCACATTGCTTGCCGGGCCTACCAGATTACTTATAGGGAAGAGGAACTGCAGCCCATTAAGATTTTTTTACAGTTGGATAATTTCAATGAACCACTAAATCCTAAACTTGATCGGTTAATGACTTTCAATATACAAACTCAACCTGTCAAATCATCAACAAGTATTCCTGCCATAAACGATTTTGTTGTGGCTGATAATGAGGGATATTATAAAGCCGGTGCGAAGTATAAAGCATATGAACTGATCCAAATGCCTTAAGTTATGGTGATTAGACCTTCATTATATTGGTTAAAGAAATGGAGCCTGTTTGGTATGCTCTTAGTATACAGCTTATCCACAATTGCGCAAGAACCAATTGTGGCCAGCAGGCTTACCATTCAGGATTACTATGATAATTTGCTGATCAGCAAACAATGGAGTGATACCCATCACCTGATTGGAACTTATGCCGGCTGGGACAATGCCGCTATTTTTATTGGAGGCTACAACTATCAGTCTGCTTTTAACCAGACAGCTACTAAGCGGGTTTATATTGGAAGTCCTTACAGCGGAAGTCCTTTTTTAAATATGGATTTTACCACCGGTAATATGGGGCTTAATACCATGAACCCGCAATCCTATTTTCATGGCGGCAACAACAGGGTTTTCGAACTTTATAATCCCAATGCCATGGTGAACAGCCAGTCTCACTTCGTTATAAGTACAGGGTCAACCGCAGGTGGTACAAGTGCAGGTACACTTACCTGGACTTCCCCCAATTCACAAATCAATAAAGGCCTGGCCTATATAGGGGCAACAATGGGGCCAGATGCTACACAAAATGCTTCTGGCAGCCTGGTGTTTGCAACCTCATCAGGAGATACGCCTTTGATCAAAATGCTGATCGACCAAACGGGGAATGTTGGTATAGGTACATTGAGCCCATCAGAAAAACTTACCGTTATCGGCAAAATCAAAGCCAGTGAAATCAGGGTAAATACAACAGGTATGCCCGATTACGTGTTTGAGCCTGATTATAAGCAGCTGACATTGCCAGAAATTGAAAAATACATTCAGCAACATAAGCATTTACCAGAAATTCCATCAGCAGCAGAAGCTGAAAAGAATGGTTTGGAATTGGGTGAAATGAATAAACTTTTACTGAAAAAGATTGAAGAGCTAACACTGCATTTGATTGAGAAGGATGCAGAACTAAAAAAAATGGACAGTGACCAACAGGATACTAAAACCCTGGTGAAGGAGCTTGCCGAAAAAATCAAATCTATAGAAAGGAGTAAAACAAATGAAAAGTAATCTGATAAAATTATTAGGCTGTGTTTGGTTGTTCTGGCTTTTGGTGATGAGTGCAAGAGCACAAATCCATACTGATCAGAACGGGCTAAAAACTTCTGTAATTGATGATGTCAATGCTGCTGCTGCTCAGGCAATGCGGTATGAAGTAGCCACCATAGGCTTTAATTCATTTCATTGGCAACTTGGGGGGATCATTACCGTCGAACTATTTCACAAATCTTATTCTACCGGATATGAACGGTACATCATAGATAATGGATTTGGGAGAGGGATAAATTCTGGCAATCCACAATTGTATTTAGCAGAAAGTGCGGGAGTATCTCACCTGGCAAAGGTAGTACTCGGCCAGGCTTATGATCAACCTTCTGCCTATGGTGATGCAGTAAATAAAATTATGCCTGTGTATGTAGATGTACGTGAATATGGCATGTATAGGGTTAAAATCACCTATCAGCAAGTAAGAGTAGAAACAATTGACGGGATTAATCAGATTAAGATAAATACAGCACCTTCTGGTGTACAGATAGGTGAATTTACGGTTTCTACCCTGCTGGATATTCCGGTTACCTCTACCCAAAACTTAATGATTAGTGGTATTGGCCCTCACTATCTCTCGCAAGGCAATGTGGGAATCGGTACCACGACTCCGCAGGCGAAATTACACGTAAAAGGCGGAGGAATGGTATTGGGAAGCAACAATGTAGAACTCAATACAGATGGCCACCTGAGCCTGGGCGATTTAACCCGCAGTACCAACCCCGATTATAGTAACTGGTCGTCAGAATCAACACTTTTACTAAACGGTTTAGACTATACTACCATTGGTTTCCACGATTCGGGGAACAGGGGCGATTTTATAAGGGCTGGAAACGGAACAATAGAGCTAGGTTATGACGGATGCTGCGGCCATGCCAATATTAAATTACCCGAGGGAATCTGGAACAGTGCAGGCAACGTGGGTATTGGGCTAACCAATCCATCCGAAAAACTAACGGTAAACGGGAAGATAAAGGCCAATGAAATCAGGGTAAATGCACAAGGCATGCCCGATTACGTTTTTGCCCCGGCCTATCAAAAACTATCCCTGTCCGAGATCGAAAACTACATACAGAAACACAAGCATTTACCCGAAATTCCTTCAGCTGCAGAGGCCGAAAAGAACGGTTTGGAACTGGGTGAAATGAATAAACTTTTACTGAAAAAGATTGAAGAGTTAACGCTTCATTTGATTGATCAGGACAAAGAATTAAAAGCACATAAACAAAAAGAAACTGATCAGGAAAAAAGGCTCCGTGCATTAGAAGAAATGCTGTTGAAAAGGTAATAGCACGCAAAAGCACTGATTTTGGTTTTTAGAATAATAGTTAAGAATATGATAAAAATGCTCCGTTTTATTTTAGTAATCTCCCTGGTTATTTTGTTACAGCAAAAGGCACATGCTGCCATTGAGCCCTACAAAAACTTTATTAAGGGAAGCATAAAAGTGGGTGATTCGCTGTTGGTGAAAGACGAGAAGTTTAAAAATCCATCTTTTACCTGGTCAGAAATTACCAATATTTCGGTACAAAATGCACTTAGCTTACAGATTTTGGATGAACAGGCACTTACCCAATCATTTAGTTGCAGGCTTCAGCTAAGGGTAGCTTATTTTAGTACTCCGGAACAGGCAGAACCCACTGTTATCGATTCTGTTAGCTTAAATGTGAATTACGATAAAACATCCGGAGCAACTTACAAAGGCATTGACACCTATAATTTTACCAATGGCTATTATGTAAAAGTATATGTAACAGGAGTAAGTAGCCCTGAGTTTGGCAACCAGATGCCACCAGTTTTACAATTAACCAGTCAGATTAATATTGACCGTACCTATACATTTAAACCCTTTCTTTTTATGGGAATTAATGGTGAGCTAAGCCAGGGTTCGGGTAAAATGCAGCGCTTATCATCAGGTACACCAACCAATGGGAAAAACCAATTGGCCTTATCATGGGCATTGGTGCCCGGAGTACAGGAGTACGATATAGAGTGGACTTATGTAGATGAAGATTCGGAATGGTGGACCCTGGTAGATGGTGCACATGCTGGCGCCTACCATACAGAGGCCGAAATGGCCCAGCTGTTTCGAAACAACGCTACCCGCATTACTACCGATAAGCAAAGCTATATGCTTTCTTTGGTAAGCAATTCCAACTATGTAATGGTGAGGATGAGACAGGTAACCTATAATACAGAAGGGTTAAGGATTGAAGGCCAGTGGTTTTATAAGCTGGATGACAATGCTACCTGGGCCATATGGGATTTAGACTGGCACCAGCAAAATTTAAACTGGCAATACAGTGCTTCATATGCCGAAGGAGGTAAAAAGAAAGAAGTAGTAAGCTATTTTGATGGTACATTGAGGGGCAGACAAACAGTTACCTTAAACAATGAAAATAATGTAGCCGTAGTACAAGAAAATGTTTACGATGTTTTTGGCAGGGCAGCAGCCAGTATACTACCCGCCCCTGTAAAAGATAATGTAAGCAACCAGTACATCCATTACTTTCCATCATTAAATGTAAACAGTAACGGTACACCATACAGCTTTGCTGATTTAAACAGCGTGTTGTGCCAGCCTGCACCTAACGTTTTAGGTACACAATCAGGTGCATCAAAATATTACTCCCCATCCAACGGCTTTTTAGGCGGTGGAAACCCGGCATACAACAACTATATTCCCGATGCAGGTGGATATCCTTTATCGGTAACGCAATATACGGCAGATAATACCGGGAAGATTAGATTGCAGGGTGGGGTTGGACAGGTTTTTCAACCCGGTCAAACTGAAAGGCATACTACCAGGTATTTTTATGACAAACCTACCCAGTGGGAACTCGATCGTATTTTTGGTAATGATGTAGGTTATGCAGAGCATTACCTTAGAAATACGGTAGTAGATCCGAACGGACAAATCTCTATCAGTTATTTAAATGCATCCGGAAAAACAATTGCCACAGCACTTGCAGGTAATACACCTGCCAATGTAAGCGAGTTGCCTAACAAACCGGCAGCCCAACGGGTTAATCTGGAAATTCTGAAACCAGAACAATTTAAATTTAACAGCAGTAGTTTAGCCCTTACAGCAACCACAACATACACACCTAGTGTAACTGGTCAGGTTCAGCTGAGTTATGATATAGAGAAACTGGTTAGCCGTTATCCGGGGGGCGCTTTTCAGCCCTGCAGCAGCTGTTATTACGAACTTACCGTTACAGTTACCGATGATTGTAAAAATATTATCTACCAGGATGTAACTGCCAGAAAAATAGGTGCAAGTGGTTCAAATGTAGCGAATAACGATAACTGCAACTACGTAGAACCGGTTGCCGCACCAATAGCACTTAATTTTAATGAAATAGGTGAGTATTACGTCAGCTTTAATTTTGCACTGAGTAACAGGGTAATTGAAAACTTTACCAATGATTACATTGCAGCCGGAGAAGTCAATGGTACACTCCATAAACGCTCGGTATTTGTATTGAACGAGTTAGCTAAACTGCGTTTTGAAGATTGCTTTTCCGATTGTAATACCGCCCGGCAGAAACTGGGTACTCAAACAGAATTTGCAAACATATTTAATCAGAAGTTAACAGAGCTTGGAGAACCTGCCGCAGCGTATGCAAATTACATTAATGGCGTTTATACGGCAATATATAGTACCCTGGGCGTTTTAGAAGCCAATTGTATAAGTGTTACAGCTTCACCTTGTGATACCTACAAAATACCAATGATGGCCGATGTATCTCCGGGTGGACAATATTCACCGGTAGATAGCCAGGGCAATTTACTCGAACCAGCTACTAATATAGTGCAATTATATTTCAGGGCTGCTTTTCCGGTTTCTGCATCAACAGATTCACTATACATGGTAACCAAGGCAGATGGAAGTATCATGAGTGTATATGATGCTAATTTTACCGTTGCAGATCTGGTTACCTATTGGCAGCCAGAGTGGGCAGAGAAATTTTTATCTTACCATCCGGAATATTGCAAACTCTTATTCTGCCAGCAGCACAGCGCATCAAAATCATGGGATATTGCGCTTGCTACTAAAACAGCATCGCAGGCGGGATACGCTTATACCAACACCAATAACTGGTTACTGGATACCGATCCGTTTTTCAACGGTGCGGGTGCAGGGTATAAACCCGAAATGGCGGCCGATTTGGCACAATATTCTAACCGGGTGAGCCATTTGCCTTATGCAATTAAGAACCTGTTTCAAATGGTTGATTTTAGTTTGTACTGTGCAGATGTGACCGGAACAACCAATACCACACCTCAGGAGAATACCTGGGATTATTGCACAGTAAATAATGATTGTAGGCTGGCTAACCGCGAATGGGACCTTTACCAGTCACTTTATCTCGATTTAAAAGAGAAATATTATATCGAGCTGAGAAAAGTAACGTTGTGTGCCGATTTTTGCCCGGTAGGAACCCCTGTTCCCATGTTGCCAACTTCGCTTTGTCAGAGCCGTAACCTGGGCTCAGAAGCTGTTTTCGTCAGCACCAATACCTATCGCAGTTTCAATTATGCAGCCGGTACCCAAACTACCTATTATTATGTAAGCGGAACAGCAGCTAACCCGCCATCAACGGCTGCTTATTGTACTTCTGGTAGTGCAGGTACACAGTTTTATACCTGTGTAGATGTGAATTGGGGCAGTGCTACTAACCGCATGAACAATGTTTGGGAAATTAGCTGTACAGAACCTATTCCGGCTACCTGCAACGCTTCAGGTAGCGCTATAGCAGAGCCAAGCTATGGATTGAATATGTTTTATGCCCAGGATCCTTATTATCGCTATGATTACACTGTTGTAGAGGGGTATTCTCAAAATAATCAACCACAAAATGTTATGTGTGGCAGTTTGTATGCAGATATGGCGTATTATGATTGCTATACCGTATATACCAGTACTGCTGCTTACAATTATAACAACGTGTGGGTAGGAATTTGCTATACCTATCTTGGTGGCGGTGGCGGAGGCGGCGGTGGTGGTAATCCCTGCCCTGAACAACCAGAACCGCAGATGGCCAGTGTAATGGAAGATAACATCAACTCACAGGTTATTCAGCCATGTGAGGTAAATGTAGAAATGGCCAGTTTGAGCAGCAGCACACAAAGTGTAGAAGCCGATTTAAATACCAACATGATTTATGCTGTGAGCAAAACCGCTCCCATAGAAAGTAAAACGGCCGCTGCGAAGCAAAAAACATTTAAAAAATGGTTTGGCGATTACGTACAGAAAGATTATTTCGCAGTTAAAACAGGTAAAGGTCAGTATAAAGTTTTTAGAAATGTTTGGGTAGCTGAGTTCAAAAGCCAGAAGGGCTCCAAAATGATGAAGCTGGATAGTGTTCGCAACAAGCGTAAACTAGCTAAATCGACTTTAGCAGCAAAAAGCACTGCCGAAGGTACAAGTACTTTATCGGCCATGTCGCTACAAACATCAGATGCTAACCATCCTTGCCCAAATACCGATTTTGATATTTACTACAATGCCGAATACGATCCTACTTATGGCAATGGGGTACGTTTCACAGTGTCGGCTACCCGGGCCAATACCTGTACAAATGATCTCTACGTAGACATTTACAGCAGTGCCCATGCCTATATCCAATCGGTGTTTATACCAGCGGGAGCCACCTGGGGAGAGGTGTTTGCGTCAAATGAAACCCCGCCTTTAAATGGGCAATACTACGCCTGTGGTACACTTTGTGGAGATCCGGACCCATCATGCGATACGAAATATGCCAATAAAACCAGCCGTTTTCCAGAGCCTGATTTTACCCTCCCTTCGCCCAACCCTAACCAGGTTACCGATGAACGCAAAGCCGCCGGGGCAGCAGCAATAGCCGACAATTGCAGCGCCAATGCCGAAATCTGGATGGAAAGGCTGAAGCCGGGTTTGGATGCAGGTAACTATGATGCCAATACCAGGGCAGTACTAAAAGCAAATTTAATCGAGATTTGTAAACGTGGTGGCGATGCTACACACCCCTTTGGTTCAAGTAGTATCGGTACTGGTATATCGCAACTCTATATTAATGGAGACTCTTGCTCTACCTTTGCCCAGGTAATTCGAAAAACGTTAGGTATGAGCTCATTTACAAACGAGCTAAATCCTTATCTGCTCGATGGTACTTATCCATACAGTCAACCTCAGCAAGCTACAGATGTGTACATATCGGCCACCAGTTTACAGATTTGTAATAAGCTAGGGAACTTAAGACCAGGAGGCATGGATGATGCCGGTTTCTACAACCATCTGCAAAATACCTTTGGCGCTAATATGAACCTTTCTCCGGCAGAATTTGCCGCACTTTTAAAAGGTTGCAACAATTGCAGGTACCTGTTAGAATATGACATTAAACTCCCTGTGTTTTTGCAGGGCAACGATGGCTGTATCAGCAAAACACAATACAACACAGACCTCGCTGCTTTAAATGCCGAATTTAGCGGTACACCTAACACCAGCTGGACTAACTATCAGCTTATTTTAGCCAACTACTTTAACTATAAATATGGGTTTACCCTCAGTTACGATAGTTACATTAATTTTGCAACGGGAACAAAAGACCAGCTTTGCAATGAGCCTGCCTTTGCAGAAGCCAGGCAAGACCCTTATGCCTGTGTTAAATCCTTAATTGAAACCGGTTTCGCCGCCGGCGACCGCGCGTATCAAACCTATATTAACGAAGAGAAACGGAAATTTGTTTCAGCCTATATTGATGTGTGTGCAGCTGCAAAGGCCAGTGTAAAACTCGAAGCCGAACAGCAGATTTATCACTATACGCTTTACTACTACGATTTGGCAGGCAACCTGGTGCGTACCGTGCCACCAGAAGGGGTAAGCTTGCTTAGTGCTACCGAAATAGATCAGGTAAGTTTAAACCGGGCAGGTTTACTTAATGATAATTGTAATTATAATGGTCCAACAACGGCATCAGACCGGAATACCGCACTGTTGAGCCTAAGCAGTGCCCTTCAAAATCCGGGTAACAATGCGGTAGAAATGTGGCTGTATGCCGATGCACCTGGGGCCAGGCAGTTTATTGCCGCCACCCCTGATATGAAATACATGATACAGGCTTGCCAGAACGGAAACCTGTTAAATGTAGATATTTTTACCCTGCACCAGGCCGCTGCTGATGAGGTAAGTATTACCTTAAGCAACCATGTTACGGCCGATGTAAGCAGCATAGCCCCACTACAACCCTGGACCCACATTGTAGTGCAGGGAGCCAACCTGGCACAGGGCCAATTACAGATTTGGGTAAATGGAAAAGCCTATACACCAGTCACCGGTGCGCCATACGCAGGCTGTGGCTGGGCCATTACCACCAATCCGTTTAGCATGCCCGATAACTTTGGCCTGCTTAAGTTTCTTCGGGTTTACCAGGGCCGGTTAATGCCGGCTGACGAGATTGCCTTTAATGCCGGCAGCAAATGCTTTGGTGTACAGGATGTAGCCAACCCGGCCAATTACCGCTTTAATGTACCGGCAGCAGGAGGGCCAACTACCATTGCCGAAAACAGTAATGTAGAAACCCAGTTTAAAGGCATTTTTCCTAATCACGGCCTAACCACCACATATGCCTATAATGCAACCAACCAGGTGGTGCAACAGCAAACGCCTGATGCCGGAATGAGTAAATTCTGGTACGATAAGCTGAGCCGTTTGCTGTTTAGTCAGAATGCTAAACAGGCTGTAAACAACGATTACAGTTATACCCAATACGATTTATTGGGCAGAATTAATGAGGTTGGACAGAAGAAGAGAAACATGGTATTCCCTGAACCCGGATTTTTAGCACAGACAGACATCAGTAGCCTGAATTTGGGAACGGCATCAGAAATTACCACCACTTATTATGACAATCAAGCCTATATTTATGACTTGCCATATAACTATTCGCAAGAAAACCTGCGTAAACGCGTATCGGTAACCTATACCAAATCCAGCGTAAATGGCTCGCCAGAAAATGCAACATATTACAGTTATGATTATGCGGGCAACGTAAAATCATTATATCAAAAAATAAACGGCCTGGCCGAAATTAAACGCCTCGATTATGAATATGACCAGGTGAGCGGGAAGGTTAACTTTTTAGCTTACCAGAAAGATAAGCCCGATCAGTTTTTCTATGAATATAAGTACGATGCCGAAAACCGTTTAACAGAGGCCTGGAGTGGTGTGCAAGCCAATGTGGTTAATTATGGTTTTGGTAGTACATTGCTTGCGCCAGGCCGCAGGCTGGATGCCAGCTACCAATATTACCTGCATGGGCCACTGGCCCGCATGGAGCTGGGCCGCGAAGCTGAAAAAGTGCAGGGAGTAGATTATGCCTATACTTTACAAGGCTGGCTTAAGGGCGTAAATGGTTCTGCCCTGGCAGGTGCAGGCGGCGATATAGGTGCCGATGCTGCAGTTATTGCAAAAGATGCCCTGGCTTACAGCCTGGGTTATTACACCGGTGATTATACCCCAATTGGAGGAGGTAGCGCTTTTGCCTACCAATTTCAGGGCAACAATAACCTGTCAGCCGGCCGTAACCTCTACAATGGCAATATTGCCAGCAGTACTTATGCCATTGCACAGATAGAAAATAGTGCCACCAAAGGCTACAGCTATGGCTACGACCAGTTAAACCGACTGAAAACTTTCAGACAGCACGATCTGGCTGCCGCCGGAAACTGGGACTTTAATTCTGCCAGTGCAAAGTTTAAAGAAGATTTTAATTATGATGGGAACGGTAATATTTTAAACCTTAACCGTACCAACCAGAACGGAACGGCCATGGATATGCTAAGCTATGGTTATAACCGCAATGCTTCAGGAAAGTTAGTGGATAATAAACTGGCCAATATTAGCGATACCGAAGGAGTTACTAACGGAAATGATTTGGGTAATAACAGCTATACCTATGATGAGATTGGCAACCTGAAAACCGATGCTGCTGCAGGCATTAGCAAAATAGACTGGACCGTTTACGGCAAAATTAAACAAATAGAAAAAGGTACCGGAAACCTGTCTTACACCTACGATGCCTCTGGCAACCGCGTGCGTAAAACCCTTAACAACGTCAGTACCTATTACGTACGCGATGCACAAGGTAACAGCCTTGCAGTTTACGATAATGCCGGGGGAGCTAACAATTGGCTGGAGCAACAGCTTTATGGTAGCAGCCGTTTGGGTTTGTGGAAACCAAATATTAACTTAGCATTAGCCAATGGAGCTTCGGTATGGAACAACTATGGCAACAAGTTCTTTGAGCTAAGCAACCATTTGGGTAACGTAATGGCAGTTATTAACGATGTACGTACCCCTAACAATGGTTATGAACCTACGGTTATTAATGCCAACGATTATTATGCCTTTGGTAGCCAGATGCCGGGCAGAAGCTTTACCAACACAGGCGCATTGGCTTACCGTTATGGCTTTAATGGTAAGGAGAATGATAATGATGTGAAAGGGGAGGGTAACCAGCAAGATTACGGCATGCGCATCTATGACCCGAGGGTAGGAAAGTTCTTGAGTGTAGATCCGATTACAAAGGAGTATCCAGAGTTGACACCTTATCAGTTTGCAAGTAACACACCTATACAGGCGATTGATTTAGATGGATTGGAACAACGTCATTATACAATCGACTTACACGATAAAGAGCCTAGATTAAAGTTAGTTAAAGAAGAAGATTGTTTTTTCTTTAATGATAAGGTTGTAGTCAAAGTGTTAGGCTTACCAAAAAATGGACATGTAACTTATACATTTACCCCTTGGGCGAAGTCAATAAAGCAATTGGCGCAACCAGGTTCTGGAGAAGGGAACTATATTGAAGATTTTGATAACTATTTCGCAAAAGATCCTATCGGCTCTCTTGCGAGCGGTCAATATACAACCAATGAAGAAATTTTAAAGCATACCGTAAGAGATATTGCTATTGCTGTTGTCCTACATAAGATAATGACAGCCAATGTTCAAAAAAAGGACAATTCAAGCGATAAAAAGCTTTATTTAGGTACAATGAGAGATAGATTATTTGGAGGTGCTTCAAATATTAAATTAAAATCAACCATAGAAAAACTTTGGAGACCAAATGCAAAAATTGGTAGTGGATCAACAGGAGATGCAATTAGAGCCGAAAAACTTGGCGTAAAGTTTTCAAATAGTAGTGATCATACTCAAAAGGCAAAAGAAGGATTGAATACCATGAGAGATTTGTTAAATGGAAATCATGGCAACATCAGTGATCAAGATAGAAGTAAGATTTTTGAAGTCATTACTGATTTGACAAAAGATACAGGGTTACAATGGAAAGGTCTAAATTTTGACTATTTGAAAAATGTACCTCTGAAAAAGTAAAAGAATATGGAATTTTATAAAGCAGCTAAATTAATCTTTCTGGCTATACCAGAATTTGAATATTCATATAAAGAAGAGTTAAATCCCGATTATTATAATCTCTTTCTAGGTGATTTTGGTCTTTTTGTAAGGGATGCTATTAAACATAATAATAAGGTCGCAGTTAGGTGTTTAGTTTTTATTAGTGATTTAGTTAATAATAATGTTAATGATGAAGATTTTTTAAATAAAATGTCTATTAATATACTTGAAGTGTTAACTGACTATAGGGAAACCCAGATAGATGCAGTTAAATATTTCAGTGGACACTGCTTAAGTATGTTTCAAACACTTTTAGATAATGGTTATTTTAATAATTTAGTAGATTAATCTCTACTATCCGACACTAGCGAAAGTCTTAATGTTTGAGCTAGAGTACCCCCCCCCTCACTAGCGCAATTCTTAGTGGGCAGGCTTGTGAGCTGTCTGACTTGTGTTTTTAAAATAATCTTAGCCTGGCGATTGTGCCGGGCTTTTTATTTTGTCCTTCCAACTTCGGAGGAATCTGTCAAGGGGAGCGTTTATACAGATCCTTCGCTTACGCTCTGGATGACAAGTGGTGCTCTACATGACAAGTGGCGCTCTGGATGACAGTTAGTTGATCCTTCTCATTCATGATCTTAGTTATTCCAAATAGTTGTCATTCCGACTTTGGAGGAATCTGTCGAGGGGAGTTCCATTGTATAGATCCTTCGCTTACGCTCTGGATGACAGGTGGTGCTCTGGATGACAATTGGAAGTGCTCTGGATGAAATTTGCAGTGTTCTGGATGACAGTTTTGTTGATCCTTACCATTCCGATTATTTGTCATTCCAAATAGTTGTCATTCCGACTTTGGAGGAATCTGTCGAGGGGAGTACCATTGTATAGATCCTTCGCTTACGCTCTGGATGACAGGTGGTGCTCTGGATGACAATTGGAAGTGCTCTGGATGAAATTTGCAGTGTTCTGGATGACAGTTTGTTGATCCTTACCATTCCGATTATTTGTCATTCCAAATAGTTGTCATTCCGACTTTGGAGGAATCTGTCGAGGGGAATCCCTTTGTATAGATCCTTCGCTTACGCTCTGGATGACAGGTGGTGCTCTGGATGACAGTTAGTGACGCTCTGGATGACAATTGGAGATGCTCTGGATGACAGGTGATGCTCTGGATGACAAGTGGCAGTCTGGACGACAATTTGCTACGCTTCGGCCTTACAGAACAGTAGATTCGTCACTCAAATGTGCTTGTTCATCAACAATATTTTGGTTTGATATTTTGAAGCAGTAGATTGAACTGAAGTTATGCTTAAAGGGCAAACGGCATAACTGAATATAAACCAAACAAACAATGAAAGTACTTCCTCTGGTAGCCATATCCTTATTGGCTATAACTGAACTGTGCGCACAGCAAACGGTTGACCAAACCCTTATTTTAAATAGTAATGGCGTAAATTCTACCGAGATATTAATGAAGAAAATTGACAATACGAACTACAACAGTTTGTTTTCCAACGACTATGGATTTGGTATTTTTAATAGTAATACCGGAGGAACAAACTTCTTTATCAATGCAGTCGAGAACATTGGGATTGGAACCACTACACCCGAATTTAAACTATCGGTTATGGGTCAAATTTTCAGTTCGGCAGGGTCTAATGAAGGAGGCGCTATTTGGTTGGAAAATACTTTTAAAACAGGTAATAATGCCGCTCGTCGTTGGGCAATTTACAACATGACAGGTTCTTATGGTAATTCGCTCCAGTTTTGGAACTACAGCCAGGACCAATCCATGTATGGGGCTAGGTTTACCATTACCGATGATGGGAATGTTGGTATAGGTACCACAACACCCTTAGAGAAATTGGATGTAAGAGGAAATACGTTTGTAAATGGAGGTATTATCAGTTCTGTTGCTGGTGCTGAAATCGGAGGAAATATCCAGATAAATAACCCTGCTAAAGCAGTAAACGGTGCGGCAAGTAGTTGGAAAATTTTCAACATGACGGGTGCTTATGGAAACAGCTTACAATTTTGGGCTTATGATAATCTGGGCTGCACCCAGGGTGGATTATGTGCAAACCGTTTAACGCTTATGGATAATGGTAATGTTGGTATAGGCACTACTACCCCTGCAGAAAAATTTCAGGTAAATGGAAATGTACGCTGGGGAGGAGACACCAATTACATTTATTCTGGTCAGGATGCAACAGGGGTATATTTTGAACAATCAAGCGATGTTCCTGCTCAAAATAAAATCAGATTGCAAACATCAAGAAATGGCGATCATATCAATTACACATACTTAAGTGTGGATGCCACAAATGGATTTTCATTCCAGACCATTGGTAACGCCAATGGTAACGTAGGTATAGGCACTGCAAATCCCGATGAAAAGCTGGCTGTAAATGGTAAAATCCATGCCCGTGAGGTGCGCGTAGATGCCAAAGACTGGCCAGATTATGTGTTTAAGCCAGGTTATAAACTACCAACGCTCAACGAGATAGAAAAACAAATAAAAGAAAAAGGGCATCTTCCAGATATGCCATCTGCAAAAATAGTAGAGAAGAATGGTTTGGAACTGGGCGAAATGTTGAAATTACAACAACAGAAGATAGAAGAACTAACCCTGTACATGATTGCACAACAAAAGGAAATTAACGATTTAAAGCAAAGATTAATTGAAAAGAATAACAACAAAAAACATGAACAGCACAAATAAATTCCAAACCGTTATATGGGCAGCCTGTTTCCTGATATTGTTGCAGGCCCGGCAGGTTATGGGTAATTTCCCTATTTACCCTGATATTTATACCACCAGTGTTACCTTCCCCGCTGGCTATAGCGTAGGAGATTGTGTAGAGTTTGTTAAAGTTAATCCGATAGATGCAGGTGCCTCCGGGAATTATGAAATTTCTATCAGCTATACGAGAGGAAATATTGCTGCCGCAGCAACACATGTTGCGGCTATTTCACATTATAATTCAAACCTTTGGAAAGAAGTCGGCAGGGTAAACAACAATAAATATGTTGATGGATATCTGAATTTTACAGTTGATTGTAATCCGCAATATAACAATGCCAGATTTAGGATCAGGGCCATTGATACCTATGGATTACAGGAATATCCCATTACCGTTAACATCGCCATTACAGCCAGGAATTATAATGCTGGCTTTAATCCTTTAAACAACTGGAGCAACGATACAACAGTGGATAAGTTTCTGCCTATGACGAATGACTGGGATTTATATGTCGGAAATCTTACATCCCAGGATGGTGCACAATTGGCCATAAAAGCTTCTCAAAATGGAAATGTGGGGATAGGTACTCCTACGCCTGCCTCTAAATTAGATGTTAGGGGAGTATTTCATGTAGTTAGCCCGGCATTTAGCCAATACACAGGGGGGCAGGGTACTTACCTGGGTTGGAACAGATCGGGTGGAGGAGGTGAAGTAAACTTTGTAAATAGTAAAGGTGGTGGAACAGTATCCGGCTTCGCCTTTGAGGATACAAACGATGGTAATACCTTCAACCGGTTAATGACTATACATGGCAATGGGAGCGTTGGCATTGGTACAGCTGTTCCCGATAATCTTCAGAGTTGGGAACGGGTGTTAGACTTATATGGCAACTTACACTCCAAATTGTTGGTGAGATCTAGCAATATTAAAACAGGAATTTTCTCCAATCATACCTGGGGTACCCAGGAAATTGGCAGGATAGGAACTGAAAGTAACCATGATCTGGGGTTAATGGCGGGATATGGCAATGTTGTAATGTCTTTAAAATTAAGTGGAAACGTGGGCATTGGCACCACTACTCCCGATGAAAAGCTAGCTGTAAATGGTAAAATCCATGCCCGTGAGGTGCGCGTAGATGCCAAAGACTGGCCAGATTATGTGTTTAAACCCGAATATAAATTACCGGCATTAAATGATTTGGAGAAACAGATTAAGGAGAAAGGTCACCTCCCGGATATGCCATCGGCACAAGTGGTAGAAACTGATGGTGTAGCTTTAGGAAACATGGTAAAGCAGTTACTTAAAAGCCAGGAGCAACTAACCTTGTATATCATTAAGCAAGAGAAACAGATTAAGAAATTACAGCAACAATTAAATGGTTATGGACTTAGGAAGAAGAAAAGTCGGAAATAGGTTGATTTTACAGATAGCCTTATTTTTATGTTTAGCCCTGGTTAATCATTCAGCAATATGCGCAAGTATAAGAGCGAGTCGTTTCCCTGATGTTTATACTACCACGGTTACTTTTCCGGCTGGGTATAATGTTGGCGATTATGTAGAGTTTGTTAAAGTAGCTCCAAGTTCTGCAGGGGCTGGAGGGTATTATGATATTTCACTTGCTTACACCAGAAACGGTGTCGCGGCTGCGGCAACCCATTTGGCGGCAGTCTCTCATTCTAACCCTTCCATCTGGCGGGAGGTTGGCAGGATAAATAATAATAAGTATGTTGATCAGGTGCTCAATTTTACAATTGATTGTAATACAGAGTATCATAATGTTAGGTTTAGAATTAGAGCCGTCAACACAGGAGGATCTAATACTGATCCCATTACCGTAAAGGTTGCTGTTACCTCGAGGAATTTCAATGATGGCTATACGCCTGTAAATAATATTGGAAGTGACCTCTCGGTAGACAAGTTTCTACCCATGACCAATGACTGGGACTTATATGTAGGTAATTTATACTCTACAGATGGGGCATCTTTAGCAATAAAAGCGCTGCAAAATGGAAATGTGGGCATTGGCACCACTACTCCCGATGAAAAGCTAGCTGTAAATGGTAAAATCCATGCCCGTGAGGTGCGCGTAGATGCCAAAGACTGGCCAGACTATGTGTTTAAACCCGAATATAAATTACCGACACTAAATGATTTGGAGAAACAGATTAAGGAAAAAGGTCACCTACCGGATATGCCATCGGCACAAATGGTGGAGCGCAAAGGATTAGCAGTAGGAGAAATATTAAAGTTACAGCAGCAGCAGATAGAAGAACTAACCTTGTATATGATTGAAAAGGATAAGGAAGTAAAAACGTTGCAGCAACAGAACAAAATGCTACTTGAAAAAATGAATCTAATCATTCAACACCTCAAATAAAGATGAAATTTATTTATACCCAAATGGCCTATGTTATTATTTCTTTTTTACTGATCACCGTACCTGCATTCGGTCAAACAGATGCTGTAATTCCCTCATCTAACCGATCTACAGCATCATTAGAAAAGAATTTATTATTTTATGCGGATCAGCGCCTCTCGGTAACACAAGGCGGAAGCATATCGCTTCCGCTGAGTTACCTTTTTGATGGGGTTTTCTCACCCGTTTATTCAGAACCAATTAATGAGGCCGATCCCTATACCATTCTTATTGATGGTTTACCCAATTACCATACCCAGGCAGGGGCATGGATTGGCTGGACTACCCGATATTGGTGGCCCAAAAAATTTAAAATAGAGGTTTATAATGTCTATGAAGGTGCAAATACCTGGGTAACAGTAGCAGATGTATCAGACTACGCAAGTGGTTCTTTTATATTGCCCATATCAGGTGTTGCAGCCCGCAAAATAAAAATGACTGTTTACCAGACTTATAGCCCTGATAACAGGCTGGGACTATCAGAATTTTACTTCATTCACCCCGAAGCGAGTGCCGCATACGATCATTTAATGGTAAAATACGATGCACTGGGTAAGGTGGGCATTGGTACTTATACGCCAGATTCGAAGCTGCAGGTAGTAGGGGAAATTAAGAGCTATTATGCCTCAATCGGTCAAAGAGACATCAGTACCAGTACTATGAACTTTGCCAATTTCAGTTCTAATAACCATGGATCTGTATTAATTTCCTCAAATTTATTTGTGGATGGCAATGATAATTTCAAGATTGCCAATGCCCATCCAAGCCTCTCAGGTGCATCAATCCTGATTCCCGGCAATGGCCAGCCCAACCAGGGTGGAATCGTTTTTTATACCAATAACCCGGCTCCTGTACAAGAGAACCAAATTTATTCCGGAAATATTTCAATGGCTATCAAAGCCAGCGGTAATGTTGGAATAGGTACAGGTTCACCCGATGAAAAACTGGCTGTAAATGGTAAAATCCATGCCCGTGAGGTTCGCGTAGATGCTAAAGATTGGCCAGATTATGTATTTAAACCTGAATATAAGTTACCATCCCTAAATGAGGTAGAGAAGCAGATTAAACAGAAATGGCATCTTTCGGGAATGCCATCGGCGAAAGCAGTAGCAACGAATGGGGTAGAATTAGGAGAAATGAATAAGCTTTTACTGAAAAAAGTGGAGGAATTGAGTCTCTATATGATTGAAAAGGATAAAGAGGTTAAAGCACTTCAGCAACAGAATAAACTGCTTCTTGAAAAGATAGATTTAATTATTAAACATTTAGAATAAAACTTCAACCATTAGTTCTAAAATAATCATCCAAAATAAAATATCTTGAAAAAAAAACTATTATTAATCGCTCTCATTTGTGCTATCGGGACGATCTCCATGGCACAAAACTTACCAGATTCCAATCGGACCACTGTTAATGGAAATCAAACGCAGGTAGATGCCAGACTAAAAGCATCATTAACCATGTATCTGCCAACAGGTCAAACACCAGGTTTAAATGGAGGTAAAGATAGTATTGGTGCCGTCTTCATTCAGAAAAGCACTGGCAAATTTTTTAGTTATAGGGGTAACGGAAGATGGAGCGAATACACGACGAAGGCAGAGGTTGACAGTTTAGCCGCTAGTCTTGATTTCTCCCCATATGCACTAAACAGTAAAGTCATCCATAGGGAGGGAGCTGAACAAAAGACAGGGGATTTAGGTGTTGTAGATTCGTATCTATATGCTTATAATCAAACATCAGGAAAATATACAGGAGTAGGCGCAGGAGGCATTTCTTTTAAGACTGATCAAAGTAATTTGGGACTCACTGGGGTATTAACTGCACCCAATATTACAGGCAATTTTCAGTGGAACTTGCCCGGAAAAGGAGGAAGTTTGAGCCTGAATGAAGATGTATTGCATAAAACAGGAGATGAAGTGAAAGAGGGACATTTAGCGCTCAATGGAATAACAGTTAATGGTGGAGTTGGTACAAATTGGTTGAGATGGCATACATCACAACCTGGTAATTGGGCAGATTGGTCTCAGTATATTTCAGGTGCGACAATGACAATAGCTGCAAATGGAGACCCTATAGTCGCTTTTCAAGAACAAGGCCAAATCTATATTCCACATACAAACACTGATATTCCTGTGGATTATAATTTTATGGTAAAAGAAAAATCTAATGCTCAGGTTAGATATCTAGATAAAAATGCAATAGCTCTTAATGACAATGTATTGCATAAAACTGGTGATGAGGTAAAAACAGGGAATTTAGATATACAAAACTCGAACCTAAACTTAACTGGTTCAGCACCAGGTAGTAAAATTACATTAAATAGGTTTGGGTCTATTTGGTTATCAAATCAGTCTAACGAACAATATCCCGCATTTGGTTCTTTTGGTGATAATAATATTTATTTAGGTTATGTTGGAGGTACAAATCCAAACGGGAATATACACATCAGAATGAGGGAAGGAGAAGATGCTGTTCGCATTGAAAGCAATAAAGAACTTTTTGTAAATAACAATATATTTGATTTTAGTGGTAAAAAATTTTTAAAGGAGGGGGATGTGGCACCTGTTTCCCCAAGCGGATCTTATATACAAGCCTCTCCTTCTGCAGCACAGTCCGGATCAATCTGGATGAAAGGAAGTATAATTTTAGAAGAAACAGCAAATCCCAGATTTTATCTTAATAATGGTAACAGTGGCTTTGTCATTTCTAACAGTGGAGATAATGTATTTAGAATTAATGGGGATTTTGGCAATGGAGAGTTATTTGGTATAACACAAAGTGGTCAGATAGCTTATAGGCAAGAACCTAATGCGCCAACTTCAGCATACTCTCTTCTGGTAAGAGATGAAAGCACTTTTATTAGACAGATTCCCTCCAATACATTTGCAACGGTTTCACCAAGCGGTTCTTATATACAAAATTCACCATCAACTATTCAGAATGGGTTTATATGGATCAATGATAAACTTAAAGTTGGAACAACAGAGGTGAAACCGGATGGATTTTCATTAACAAATTCAGGTGGAGGAGTAAGCGTGGCAAGAATTATTGCTGATAAACTTCGATTGGGCCATGAATTTACTGAAACTGAATTGGATGGGAGCGCAGTTAAATCTCTGAAGAATTTTTCTGCCCCTACTTTAAATGGAATGTATTTTGATTTTTTGCCAAACTACAATACCCGTATCGGGCAGGCTGCATTAACTTCCATTACCGGTGGAAATACCAATTTGGCCATAGGACAAGCCGCTTTATCTAATGCAACAAATGCATCATTAAATGTTGCGGTAGGAGATTACGCGGGTGCAGGAATTACTACAGGGGTTGGTAATATAGCTATTGGTAGTAACTCGATGGCGGGAAGTGCCAATGCTTCAAGTGAAAACAATACTGCAATTGGCTATAATGCACTTAATAATGGAACAAATTCTACTTCAGTTGCCATTGGAGATTACACAGGCTTTTCTGCCAGTGGTATTAAAAATATTTACATCGGCTCCAAAGCAGGATATGGTAACAATGGAAGTAATAATGTCTTTATCGGCTGGCATGCAGGCTTTTCACCTTCCAGTCCTTTGAGTAGTCAATTTATATTATCAAATGGAGAGTATGAGAACCAGAATGTACTTATTCGTGGTGATTTTGATACCAGGCAACTACTATTTTATGGTAAAGTAGGCATAGGCACCACCAGCCCAGATGAAAAGCTGGCTGTAAATGGTAAAATCCATGCCCGTGAGGTGCGCGTAGATGCCAAAGACTGGCCAGACTATGTGTTTAAACCTGAATATAAGTTACCATCCCTAAATGAAGTAGAAAAGCAGATTAAACAGAATGGCCATTTATCAGGAATTCCATCAGCAAATGAAATAGAAAGTAAAGGTTTAGAATTGGGAGAACTGGTTAAGCAACAGCAAAAGAAAATTGAGGAGCTTACACTATACCTGATACAAAAAGAGAAGGAAATTAATCGTTTGAAAAGCCTCGAACAACGTGTAGCAGCAATAGAGCAGCTGCTTAACACCCCAAAGTCTTTAAAATAAGGTATGCTATGGCTACACATGGATAGTTAGTATTAAAAACAAATTTTTAACTTAGCATTCACATAAGATAACTGATAAATTAATGAAACGCTTCTCACTTCTCTTGGTTTGCTGTTTTACGTGCCTGTTTACACATGCCCAGCTTTTTACTACGCCCTTTTTTAAGGGAGCCTATTATGATTTGCAGGGCATTAAACACACAGGCTTAGTTTATTTTACGCCCTTATCTGCTACACTAAGATTTAAAGAAAAAGAAGAAGATAAGGTACAGAAAATCGATATATCCCTTTTAAAAGCTATAGTAGTTAGTGGATCAAAAGATAGCCTGGTGGTGCTCAGCTATGAAGGCAAAGCAGAAAAGAGATATTTAGGAAAATTGATCGCCACAAGTCCCGGAAGAAAATTCTTTTGCAAATATGAACCTGTAGGTGGCGGCAGCCCAATGATGAGTATCGGTGCCACGGCCAACCCGGGAGCCAGGGGAAGCAGTCCCTCTTTCAGTAACACCTACACCTGGTCTAGCCGTAATTATTATGGACTGAAAACAGTTTATATGTACGAAGAAGGCAGTACAACCTATGAACTCAAACGAGGAAATTATGTAGAGATACTAAGTCGCGATTTGAGCGACAAGCCCGAACTCGTTAAACAGATTGTAAGCAAAAAACTTCGCTATGGTGATCTTGGGAAGATTTTCTCAGCCTACAACACTGCTGTAGAACAGACTAGTTCAGAATAATTGTAGAGTTTAAGCTTTTCGTTATGAAACACAGGTCTTTCTTATGCTTAACTGTAATTATGCTTTATTCGTATTGCGTTAGTGCACAGCAGAAACCCCAATATACACAGTATGTAATGAATAATTATGTACTTAATCCGGCACTAAGCGGAATAGAGAATTATATTGATTTGCGGATAGGGCACCGCCAGCAATGGCAGGGTTTGCAAAATGCGCCTAAAACATCATTCGTTAGCGCTAATTGGGCGCTGGGGAAGGAGTATTTATGGGGTAATGCGCTGTCTTTTGAACAAGATGGGAATGATCCCAGGGGGAGAAATTATGCACAATACTACACCGCTTCACCCGCCCATCACGGCATGGGGATATATGCAGTAAGCGATAAAGCAGGTGCTTTATCAACGGCGGTCTTTAACCTGAGTTATGCTTACCATTTGGCTGTTGGCCAGCGCTTAAACCTTTCTTTGGGCCTATCTGCTGGTGTTTCAAGAACAGCAATTGATGAAAACAGTTTATTGCTGGAGAACCCTAACGATCCGGCCTTGAGTAATGCCGGAAGGAAATTAATCCGCCCTGACCTGGCAGCAGGAGTTTGGTTATATGGCCGGCGTTTTTTTTCAGGACTTGCTGTACAGCAACTGGTTCCCAATTCTATTTCTTTTCACAACGATAGCGCCTTACAACCCTCAGCTAAACAAGTTCCCCACGTATTTTTAACCGGAGGTTACAAGTTTGATTTATCTGAAGATATTTCAACTACGCCATCCATCCTTGTAAAGTGGATTGCACCAGCACCCACATCAGTAGATTTTAATGTTAAAATGGCCTTTCGCGATCAGTTGTGGTTGGGGGCTGGATATCGAAAAGATGATGCAGCAAGTTTAATGGCAGGCTTTAACATCAGTCATTTGGTTAACCTTACCTATTCTTATGATTTTACTACCTCTGAACTGAATCGGGTAAGTAATGGAAGCCATGAGGTAGTACTGGGCATTCTGCTCAATAATGTTTATAAAGTGGTTTGTCCGCAAAGAATGTGGTAATTACCTGATAAGTGTAATAGAACCGCTATATTTTAATGCTTTTCCCGTTAAATCAAATCCG
Source organism: Pedobacter sp. (assembly GCF_965279535.1). NCBI lineage: Bacteria > Pseudomonadati > Bacteroidota > Sphingobacteriia > Sphingobacteriales > Sphingobacteriaceae > Pedobacter > Pedobacter sp. The sequence goes on along the minus strand of NZ_OZ257244.1, from coordinate 1,243,823 downwards.
GTAATGCGGTAAAAATATGCGCCTACCGGAACTGTTTTTCCATTCCATGAGCCATCCCAGGAGTCAAAAAGATCATTGCTGATAAAGATTTGGTCGCCATATCGATTGAAGATCTTAATTTGATATTGCGCAATACTGCTGAGGTTAATATTGAACTTATCGTTAATACCATCCCCATTTGGCGAGAAAGAGTTGGGGATTTGTACAATGTTGGCATCCAGTATCACTATATCACTTACAAGTGCTGTATCCAGGCAACCAATGTTAGAAAAGGATTTAAGCAGTACAGTATATTTGCCGGGTTTTACATACTGATGAGCCGGATTCTCTTCGTTAGAAAATTGCCCGTCTCCAAAGTCCCATTCATATCGGTCTGCATATTGAGATTGATTGTTAAAATGGATGGTAACAGGGGCTAAAAATTTTCCCGGTAGCTGTACATCGGTGTTAAATGAAGCAATTGGAACATCAACAACAGCAGTAACAGTTGCAGTAGCCGCCTCGCTTTCACAATCTCCAACTTTGATCTTTAAGGTATAATCTCCCGCCTGGGTAACTGATTGCATAGCCAGGCTAAGATTGGCTACGTTTGCCGTAAAATTATTGGGGCCTGTCCAGCTATACGTGGCTCCAGGTACTTCATTAGTGGTTAATTCCAATACATCTCCTATACAAAGGGCTGACCTGTTTTGTTGTATTACGGGAGTTGCAGGTTTTAAATTAACATCAAAAGTTAAACTTTTAATTACATTACAGCCACGATCACTTATAGCCTCTAAGGTTACCGTTTTCTTACCCGGACTAGCGTAGGTAATTTCATGAGGACCTGCGGTATTGGCATTTTGTATACTTGCACCTTCGCCGAAATTCCAGATCAATTGATTGTAGTTGCTGGCGGTGGCAGTAAAATTAAAACGTTGATTCGCTTCGCAGGCATTAATTTGTTGCTGTTGTATTTCTGCAGATGGGCCCAAAAACTCTCCCGTTCCATCAAATGCCAAGGTAAAGCCATTGGCTCCGCTGGAGAAATTATCGATCAATAATGCGTAGGCATGACCAGCTACCATGTCTATTGATTTAACAAAGCCATCCTGACCTGCAACACAGCCAGATTGCTCATTCAAATCTAATGAAGTGCTGTTTGCACCGGTAATGAAATAACGCGGTGAACAATTAACTCCGCTCCCTGAAGCACATCTCATAATATACTGTGCAGAGGGCAGTTGTCTGCTTGATGCGGGGCCCAGATCATACAATACCCAATCAATGTCATCTGTGGTAGTAGTAGGGGTGATGGTAAAACCAAGATTTCCATTATTGGCAGCGATCCAGGTATACCAGGCAGTATTAGATTCAACATTAAGGCAACTCCCAATGGATTCTCGATTGTTGAGCCCTGCACCACTTACCTTTTGTTCCGTAAAAGTAGATTTGCTACACAATAAAGCTGCCGAGGAGTAATCTTGTCCGGGTTTATGCGGTGGGTTATAATTATTTGCACAAAGTTTAAAAGTGCCCGTCTGGTTATTTTCTGCGCTTATTCTAACGTAATATTGTTGGCCAATGGTTATTCCTCCCTTATAAGCTGTAGTTATATTTCCATTTATCAACATAGAACCTACCTGCTCTGTGAGTACATTATTTTGGTAGGTATAAATGGCAACTAAAGGATTATTTAAAGTATTGCCATTATCGATTGTTCTCCCAGTTACGGTGATCGAAATATCTGTAGCAACAGCAGTAAAAGTATACCAGATATCGTTACCTTCAGTAATCCAGGCATCCGCTTTTTTGTATCCACTTGGTGTAGCCCCAGCATTACTAAAAAAAGCGTTTGTTGAGCAGTATGCATTAATTCCTGGAAGAGGAAGTGCATTTGTAATGTTATCATTTGCAGGCGTTTGTCCATGCAAACTGGCCAACTGGGCCATAATGAAAATTAGCAGTACAAGAATGGAGCGTATCATAATTTTATAATGCTAAACTAATAAAAATAATTGTCATTCCGCCCCTGTCATTCAGACCACTGTTGTTCCGATTATTTGTCATTCAGAACACTTGTCATTCCGACTCCGGAGGAATCTATTAAGGAATTCCTTCTAGACAGATCCTTCGCTTACGCTCTGGATGACAGTAAGTGGTGCTCTGGATGACATAATCCGGGTATTTGTCATTCTGATTATTTTTCATTCCGATTATTTGTCATTCCGACTCCGGAGGAATCTGTTAAGGGATTGCTTTTAGGCAGATCCTTCGCTTGCGCTCTGGATGACAATAAGTAGTGCTCTGGATGACGGTTTGCTGTTTTTTGTCATTCCGACTTCGGAGGAATCTGTTAAGGGATTGCTTTTAGGCAGATCCTTCGCTTGCGCTCTGGATGACAGTTGTGGTGCTTTGGATGACGGTTTGCTGTTTTTTGTCATTCCGATTTTTTGTCATTCCGACTTCGGAGGAATCTATTAAGAGAATCCTCTACATAAATCCTTCGCTCCCAATGTTAAATCGGGACAGGTATAGCGCACTACAAACAGAGTAACCCTAAACTACGAAGCGGTTGGCATTAGACATTGGCTTTAACCAGAAGGAAGATGAACTTGATACTATGCCAAACACGGACTTGTATGGCACTTAACACGGACTTTAGTCGGATTAATGTTGGGGGTAAAAAAGACTTGCTTCTTTTGAAAAAGAAACAGGAATGTCTTATATTAGAGTAATCATCCCATGGTTGCACTAATATACAAAATTATGGCTACATCAAATGGGATAATTTCAATTAAAGGAAAACTCGGCGATTTAATCTTCTATCGGGTAGGAAAAAAAGTGCTTATTCGAAAGCAGGCAGAAGAATACCAACTTTCCGATAACAGTAAAAAAAGCGGGAAGGATTTTGGCGAGGTCAGCAAGTTAGTGGCATATATTAAAAAAGGCTTCGAGCTTTTCGTTAAAAACTATGCCCTTGGCGAATTACATTCCCGATTGAACAAGCGCATACATGAAATATTTAGAACCATACCTGCTGTTTATTTAGGTCATAAACAACTTTCAAAAGGTAATATCAACTTGCTAAAAGGTTTTGAATTTAATAAGACTACCGCACTTGGCTCACTTCTTTATCAAGTTCCAGGAGCGTATCCGTCTCCTGATGGTATTTTGGATTTAACTTTGCCTAAAGCTAGCCTCAGTAAATTTTGTAAGCAAGTGCCTCGTGCTACAAAGTTGTTATTGCAATTGCACATTTTTCATTTTGATCTGGCCGGTGATGACTACGAAATCCATCTGATTCAGAACTTAGAGATTTCTTTAAAACAAGCGAATTTTCCCGGCGCTTCACTACAGGTTGAAACCAACCGGGCAGGAGAACGGGCGCTGTTAATTGCTGTAGGAGCATCTTATTGGTTAGAACAGGATAAATTAGCCGACAGACGATATTTTGCCTGTCGGCTTACCCATGTTTTTCATTTAAGAGATGGTCTGCCCGTTCCGTTTGTGCAAGAGCAGAAGCAAGCTATAGCACCTGTTGAGGAAATAAGTGGATTGAGCTGGAGACTTAATGAAGATTAATTTTGCCGGTAAATAAAACAGTACATGATACGCAAAACGTATGATTGATATGGAAAATAAGTTTTGCTGTTTTCTAAGCATGAGTTTCCCCTTTTACCTGTTCGATGGCTGTAAATATCCCTACATCCTGACTTTTGTCATTCCGACTTTGGAGGAATCTGTTAAGGGAATCCTTTATACAGATCCTTCGCTTACGCTCTGGATGACAGTGGCGCTCTGAATGACAGTTGTGGTGTTCTGGATGACAGAATCCGGGTGTCTGTCATTCCAATTACTTGTCATTCCGACTTTGGAGGAATCTGTTAATGGGAATCCTTTATACAGATCCTTCGCTTACGCTCTGGATGACAATTAGTAGCGCTCTGGATGACAGTAAGTGTTAATTGCCTAAAAATATCATTGCTAAATATTATGAAAGATCACAACTATTTCATTTATATGTTAACCAATTACAACAGAACGGTTTTATACACAGGAGTTACGAATGATTTGTTAATCAGGCTCAAACAGCATCGGGACGGAAAAAAGCCATATTCATTTACTAAAAGATACAAATGCTTTTATCTGGTGCATTTTGAGCGCTATCAATACATTACTGACGCAATCGACCGCGAAAAAGAAATAAAAGGTTGGTCAAGAGCTAAAAAGAATGCATTAATCGAAACCGAAAATAAGGAATGGCGGTTCCTTAACGAAGAAATTGGGGATTAAAATCACGGCTTGTGCGCGCTGCATGATAGGATTTGAATATTTGTCATTCCGATTATTTGTCATTCCGACTCCGGAGGAATCTGTTAAGAGAATCCTTTTAGGCAGATCCTTCGCTTGCGCTCTGGATGACAGTTTGCTGTTTTTTGTCATTCCGACTTCGGAGGAATCTGTTAAGGGATTGCTTCTAGACAGATCCTTCGCTTACGCTCTGGATGACAATAAGTAGTGCTCTGGATGACGGTTTGCTGTTTTTTGTCATTCCGACTTTGGAGGAATCTGTTAAGGGATTCCTTCTAGACAGATCCTTCGCTTACGCTCTGGATGACAGTTTGCTGTTTTTTGTCATTCCGACTTCGGAGGAATCTGTTAAGGGAATCCTTTATACAGATCCTTCGCTTACGCTCTGGATGACAATAAGTGGCGCTCTGGATGACAATTAGTAGCGCTCTGGATGACAGTGATGCCCTGGATGACAGTGGCGCTCTGGATGGCAGTTGATGGCGCACTAGATGAAAGCACCATAGGCTACCGCGCGCGAGGCAATAAAAAATAGAAAACCGATCCTGTTCCTGGTTCGCTGGTTACCCCAATTTTACCACAATGTCTTTCTATAATTTCTGCGCAGAGGTATAATCCTATGCCAAAGCCCGGAATGGTCCTGGCTTCAGGGTTGCCCACCCGGTAAAACCTTTCAAAAAGCTTTTGGGTATCTTCGGGCTTTATACCTATCCCCTGATCTTTAACACTTACCTTGGCAAAACCATCTTCTTCCTCACAGTGGATTTCTATTTGGCTTCCGGCAAGCGAATATTTAATGGCATTGCTTAAAAGGTTTGAAATAACGGATGTGATTTTATCTCGATCTACATTCACCATGATCTCGCTATTGGCAACAAAACTAATGTGGTGAGCGCTTGACCAGGTGCCAACATCTTCAATTACATATTCGATGAGTTCATGAAGATAAACATCTTCTCTATGTAAACTAATCTTTCCGGCTTCAAGTCTGGATACATCCAGAAAACCGTTGATGAGATTACCCATTTTAGCAATTTGTTTATCTGCTCTTCCAAGAGCGGATGCAGCGAAACCATCACCGTTTTCGCGGGCTTTGTGTTCCAGAATCTGGATGTATCCCTTTAAAGAGGTGAGTGGCGTTTTAAGTTCATGGCTTACCATACTGATAAAATCGTTTTTTCTTAGCTCATCGGTCTTTTGCTCAGTAATGTCTAAAACCGATCCTATAAAGCGTATGGGCTTGTCGTAGATGTCAAAATAGGCTTTGCCTTTTGCCCGTATCCATCGCACCACGCCATCTTCAGCGCCTACGGTACGGTATTCCACATCATAATCGCCAGTAGTTTGACTTTTATCCAGTACACCCGCTATCACAGCCAGAATTCGTTCACGGTCATCAGGATGCAAACCCTTTACAAAGTCTTGTTCATAGCTCACCTCATCGTTGTGGCTAATTCCAAAAAGCGTTCTGCAGCGTGCATCCCATACCATGGTTCCATTCAGTAAATCCATATCGAAAGTTCCTAACTGTGCAGCAGCTTTTGACATTAGGGCCTGATCCAGCGCCAGCTCTAGTTTGTGCTTGGCATCCATTAAACTGTTCATGGTATTGCGCTCATCAGTAATGTCTTGTAGGGTTCCGCTAAATCTGAGGGGTTGTTGCTGTTCATCAAAAATCGCTTTTCCAACAGCCCTTACTATGCGTGGATTAGGGTAAACCGGGTTTCTGATTACATATTCAATATCATAAGATCCTCCGGAGCTAAAGTTCATGGCTTTAGCTATTGCAAGGTTAACCCGCTCCCTGTCCTGCTCATCAATTACACTGGTGGCCAGATTAAGTTCAATTTCCTCTTCAGGGCCCAAACCAAACCATTGTTTCAGCCGATCATTTCCTATAAATTTTCCGGTAAGGGGATTAAGGTCCCAGGTACCCAATTCTGCAGCATTAATGGCAAATTCTAATTCTGCTTTCGCTTCACTGATTTGCTTTAAGGTTTTTACTTTGTTGGTGGTCTCGTTGCAAGTTACCAATACCCCGCCAATGTTGCCGTCATCATTCAATAACTTACTGTAACTAAAGGTCCAGTAAACATCTTCTAATCGATTATTGCGAAAAATAGGAATGAGTTGATCTTCGCTCCATGTGCTTTCCCCTCCAGCCAGTACCTGATCAATAAGGGGTTTAATAATGGGCCATATTTCTTGCCAGCACTCGGCAGCAGGTTGTCCGAGAGCCAAAGGATGTTTACCTCCGGTTCCCAAACTGGGCCTGTAAGCATCATTGTAAAATTGAATTAATTGAGGTCCCCACCAGATAAACATCGGAAACCTGGAGTTTAAAACTATGCTTACAGCAGTTAATAAACTGGTGGGCCATTTATCCGGGCTCCCTAAAGCAGTGTTGGACCAATCGTAATTACGGGTAAGCTCGGCCATTTCTCCACTGGCATTAAGATATTTATGGTAATTGATGCTCATATGGGTATATAGTGGACAGTTAGCTTATGGTTTATAAAAATAGCGATAAAATAGAAAGAATCCTTGCTTTAAATCAATCTGCTCTATGGTTTATTAAGTATTGAAGGTTACCAAAATGTTAGGTTTTTAGCCGATGGTTATTTAAATCATTAAGCTCGCATGTGAAAATAATGATACATTTTTCGGAATTTTACCCCTGCAAAACAAGTTAGCAGCTTAATACTTGTACTTTTAAAACTCAGGATAGTCAGTTTAAATGAAGGATGAAATAGTCGTTACGGCACTTAAAGAAGGTTTTTTTACGGTTGATAAGGCCAAAAAATTTACCCCACTTGAAAATGAAGAAGCATTGGCAACAGCCCTTGCGGCGAAGGCCACTACAGTTTGCATTCAACCCTTTTTGATAAGAAAAGGAGATACAAATGTACTATTAGATACAGGTTTAGGTTTACATCAGTCTGGTAAGTTACAGCTTACTAAGCTTTTAGCAGAAAATGAAGTTGAGCCTGAACAGGTAAACATTATTCTTTTATCTCATTTGCACAAAGATCATACAAATGGATTGGGCCATTTTGAAGGGGAACGTTTTGTATTGAACTTTCCAAATGCACAGATTTTTTTGCAGGATAAAGAACTTAGTTTTGCGCTTTCACAAGATGGAAACCCTTCTTATAATATTCCGGTACTGAAAGCATTGGCGCAACTGGCTAATGTAGTTCGTTTAACAGATACCGAAGGTTGGATAAACGATTTTATTCGATTTGAATGCGTAGGAGGGCATACCCCATATCATCAGGTTTTTTGGTTTGGCCAAAAACCGCCTGTTGTTTTTTACGGTGGTGATAACCTGCCAATGTACGGCTACCTAAAATATCCGGTGGCTTACAAAAATGATTATGATGGTAAAAAAGCTTTATCCCTTAGGAAGGAATGGGAAACAAGGGCAGAGGAAGAACATTGGACCGTACTTTTTTATCACGATAAAAGATCAGCAGTAAAGCAGTTTTAACACATGTGTTAGCGGATGCTTTTTAAACGACTGTAAAGATTGCGTATAAGACCAATCATTACCGCGCACCAGGCAAATAATGCCAGGAATATAAAGTATTTCGGGATAACCATTAAAAAGGGCAGATTTAACGCTTCAGCTAATCTGAATGTACTAACAGAATACATGCCTAAAGGGAATACCATCGACCAGTAGCTTGGATCATAGCCATCGGCGCTTAGTGGTACTTTAATTTTTTTGCTGATGTGCCTCCAGCATCCCAATAGTACTAACAAGGGAATCCACCAGGAGCCCGCTGCCCAGAAAAGTAAGGTCAATCCTTTTAGAAAAGGAGAAATTTCTTTAATTAAAGGAAAATCATGCGCGAATAGAATTAACATGGAACCTGCAAGCGCCGTAATGGCAGTGGCACCCATATTAATCCAGTATGGTGCGCCTAACTCATCAGCATGCAAATCAAAAAAGGACATGCGATAAATAATCAGCGACATGATGTAGAGGTAGAATACAGAGCCAAAGAAAAAGAAGCAAAGCGAAATGAAGAGCAATACGTGATTGCCTTGTGCCAGTAATGTTCCCAATACTGAAATGGATTGAATAGCTACCACAAACAATAACCAGCCACCATTGATGCCCTCTTTTAAAGTCTTTTTATGGTCTGTTACCGTTAAATTAAAATATAAGCCATACCCAATTAATAACCAGAGGCATGCAGCAATAATGAGTAAAATTTTGGACAGGAAAAAGTATTGGTTAACCAATATAAATTGATTCCCAATGATACAGCATGCCGCTACCAGGGTAAGAAATCCAGGGCCACGTTCATAACTGTGGAAATCAGTCAAAACAGTTGTACTGAAATTAATAGTACGGTATACCAGGATGATTAAAAGAACAGCGAAAAAGCATGCATTCAGGATTAAAAATAGCTCTGCCATGGTAGGCCATTCTGCTAAAGTAAAGAAAACTCCAATAATGCCGGTTGCCATAACCAGAGAGAAATAAGAAGGTGGCAACTGCCTGATCTGTTCTTGTAAAATCATATTAGTATGCTCAGTTAAGTGCTGGCAAGGAGATCAAAATACTCGTCATCTTCATTTTTCCCACCATAACCTTTGCCCACGGTGGTATGAGAAGTTATAAATTCAATGCGTTCAATCCATTTAACCATTTTATAACCCAATTGATTTTCGATACGTAAACGCAAAGGGGCACCATATAGTTCTGTTAAGGGTTCATAGTTCATCTCCCAGGCTAAAAGTGCGCCGGGTTTCATGCAATTATCAAGGGTATGCGTATCGTAATAATGACCGCCATATAAACCCTCCCCAAAGGAATAAAAAACAACCGTTTTAACCGAGGGATGTGGTTTTACCATCTCGATCAACTTACTCATGGGCAAACCACCCCATTCTGCTATGCCCGACCAGCCTTGAATACAATGGTGCATGGTAATGTTCTGATCCTGGCCCAATGTTTTGAGCTCTTCCAGAGAGAACTCACTCGGACTTTCGACTAATCCACCTACTTTAAGCTTGAAATCTTTGAATCCATTTGATGCCAGGCTTTTCCATTCGGTAGATTCAGGTACTTTTCCGTTTGGCCAGAAAAAAGGGGTAATGTCTTCTTTCTTATAATAAAGCTGTGGTTTGAGCTTGTTGATAGAAAGTTTCCATAAGGTGCCATTAATCAAGGCTTCTGCACGTTGCAGAAGGCGGGGCCTTTTCCAGGAAAGCCAATGGGCAAGAACCCCAAATAAGATCATAAACAACAAGATGGCGATACCAAGATATAAACCTGAAGGATCATTTTCACTGTCTGTGCCATGGATAATGTGGTTCATGTTCCGAATCAACCCAGTTGCCACCACCATCGCTACATGAATGACTAAAAATGCCACATAAGCCACCATAACAAGGAAGTGCACAGACCTGGCGCCCTGTCTGTTGCCAAACATTTTGGGAAACCAGTGGAAACGGTTTTCAATAGCGGGCGACATGGCCATTCCACTGAGCATGGCAATTGGAGCCAGTAAAAATACAACAGCAAAGTAAGAGAGTTGCTGAAGTGCATTGTATTGATAAAATCCATTCGGTTCTATAGGCATATTGAATGTTGCGTAATGTACAAATACGCTCCAGGCATCAGGAACAACCTGCCAGGAAGAGGGGACAAGTTTGATCCATTGGTTGGTGGTAAATAATAAGATAATGAAAATGATCCCATTGAGAAGGAAAAAGGGTACATTGATAAAGTGCCAGCAACGGGCTAAACCAACTGTATGCCGATAGCCCGGTAATCCAAGCAAAGGACTAATGTACCGGGCATCTTCTTTCGCTGTCCATACTTTATCAAAGGGAACATTTAGCGGGGTAAAACGGGCCCATTCCGATCCGGGTGTGCAGCCATTATTCCAATATAATCTCGGATGATCGGCCAGTATAGACAAACCACTGCGGATAATGGTAATCAGGAAAAAGAAATTAACCCAATGGCTTAGCCTTAACCACCAGGGAAAACCAACTGCCTGCTTTAGCGCTGGAACAGGATTTAGTAATGGATCTGCCGGTAAGCCCCAGATTAAGTACTGTAGCCAGGCTATTCCTACTGTTGCCAGGATTAGTATACCTAAAATGTACCATACATGTTTTTTTAAACCAATGAATAGTCTGCGGTCACCGGGATAATGGACTGCCGCTTCTGCAGTTGTAAAATGAGGGATCATAAATGTTACTTTTATGAATAAAATCTGTTGGGTGCTAAAGCATTTTAAACAGACTGTATCCAGGGATATAAAAGCTATTTTTAATTTTCTCTTTTATGTTCAGGAAAATAAAATTTTGATTCAATTTAGTAAAAATATAAATACGCTGCTGTTAGAAATTATTTTGTGCCATATGAAGGCGCTAAGCATTCACTGGGCTATGAAGAGAAAAATATTTAACTAAAATACGTGAATATCTGATTTGTTAAGGAGGTGTAATTATCTGTTTATGGATTTTAATCCCTTTTCCAGCTCCTCCTTATAATTTCTTCCAACAGGTATCTGATAATCATTGATGATAATTCTATTGTGTTCAATTCGTTTAATGGCCTTGGTAGCAACCAGGAAAGATTTATGCACCCTGATAAACAGCAATACAGGAAACATTTCCTGCACCAGTTTAATTGATCCTTTGATTACAATTTTTTCTTGCAGGGTGTGGATAATGGCATAGTCTTTTAGTCCCTGAACATGTGTAATTTGATCAAATTGCAATCTGATTCTTTTTACCCCGCTTTTTACAAAAATAAATTCAGGAGCAGGTTCATGTTGTTCAAGCTGTGTATCATTTGTTTTCAGAGAAAGGAAGTCTTTGGCTTTTTTGATTGCTGCTAAGAACCTGGTAAAAGAGATGGGCTTTAACAAGAAGTCAATTACGCCAAGTTCAAACCCTTCAAAAGCATAATTGCGGTAGGCTGTTGTAAAAATGGTTAATGGTGGATCTGGCAATGCTTTCAGGAACTCAATACCCGTTATTTCTGGCATTTCTATATCTAGTAAGAGTATATCGGCTTCTTGGTTTTCTAAGTGGAGTAAGGCCTGTTTTGCATTGTTAAAAAAAAGAACATCATGTGCCTCATCCATTCTTTTCAAATAGCTGTCTATAATTTCCAACGCCAGGGGTTCATCATCTACAACAACCAGGTTTAGCTTCATTTTAATGTATTTGTTTAAAGTTCGATAATCAGTTTAGCTGAAAAGTTATCACCTTTATCCTCAAGTAAAAGCTGATGATTATTTGGATAAAGCAATTCTAAACGTTTCCGCAAGTTGCCCAGGCCTATTCCACCTTTAATTTTATGATGGGGCAGAGGCGACTTCGAATTCTCTACCGTAAAAAACAATGTCGAACCGCTTAGTGCAATGTTTACAGTTAGCCAGGCGTTTTCTGATTGCTGGCTCAGGCCATGTTTAAAAGCATTTTCTACCAAAGGGATGAGTAACAATGGAGCAATTTGATAGCCATCTATAGGTGTATTCACGTTTAGTTTAATGGCCGCTGCATGGCTAAAACGCAAACGTTCCAAATCCATGTAGTTATTGAGGTAGGCCACCTCCTTTTCTAAAGCCCCTTTTTCATCTGCACTGTCGTATAACATATACTCCATCATCTCTGATAGTTTAAGTACAACATAAGGCGCCTGATCTGATTTTTTAAGTGTTAAGGCATAAAGATTGTTTAACAGGTTGAACAAAAAATGTGGATTTATCTGCGCACGGAGAAAATCGACTTCAGTATTGAGTTTCTCGAGTGTAATTTTCTGAATAACCAATTGTTGCTCGTACCAATCCAGACTTAATTTAAGGGCAAGCATTAAGCCAAGGTACCACAAAGTGCTAAAAAAGTTGTAAGATAAAGATTCCATCAGCCTGCTGTTGCGTATAGGTCCAACCACATAGCCATAGAGATAGAAATCGAATAGACTTTGAATAATCAAATACCCGAATACAGAAAATGTTACCGCCGTGAAATAGGCCAGGTATTTTTTCTTTAAAAGGTATTGGGGTAGAAAGTATTGTAGGTTAAGATAGCCGATTAAAACCAATAACAATACCCTTACCGAAACACAAGCAACAAAGTAAGGCATACTGGCTTTATAGATCAGGTATTTCTTTTCATAGATAAAAAAACCGGTAATCAATATCCAATACAGGCCATGAATCAGCACCGACTTAACAGACATGCTGCGGTTGAAGAAGGGCAATTTAATGGGTTTATCCAGCATGTCCATTTCTATCATTTTTTGTGGCCAGGAAGCGTAACGGATATTAAAAGTAAAAGAAGCAAAAACTAAACTCAGTGCAAAATTATATCGACAAACGTCATAAATAGTAGATGAATATAATCATAAAAAGACTCATATCTATTATTTTGGTTGTTGCTCTACTATTTTTCTGTCTGGGTTTTATTAATGTTAATATTGTTCTGAAATAATTCTTTATCAATTACTTAAAGGGAAATAATATGAAAAAAGTTAAATTCAATCAGGTGCTGATTCAGCTATTTGCCCTGATTACTTTGTTTGTTGCTTTTGGATTCACCAAATTTGGTCTGGACAGTTATGAGATTTACCTTAATAACAATCTCGTATTGAAACAGGCCGTTAACCAACCCTTAAATTTAAGGATATTAAAATTAGAACAGGCCAAACCAGCCGATCAGTTGCGCATTATGTACAAGCATTGCACGATAAAGGGTGCCGGAACCGATAGGAGTATTGCACTAAAGGATGAAAAGGGAAACACCTTGAAAAAATGGGCATTTGCCAATACCAGCGGATCAGATTTAACCATGACCATTGCAGTAAAGGAAGTTTTGCAACTGGCCAGGCAGCATGATAATTTAAGCTTAAACTATTCCGCTAAAGAGCACCCAAAGGGAGAGATGCTGGCCTTGTTAAAACTTAAATAAATAGAAATTATCAAGCCGTTTAGGATAAAACCAAACGGCTTTCTCTAAAAAAATGGAGGCAATTTTTTAATAAGGAATAATACCTTTGTTGCGCATTTCATCAAATAAATCGTAGAACATCCTTTCTGTGTCAATAAATTCATGGAAACCCATCCTTCTGGCTTTTGTCCCATCGGCAAAGAAATCATAGTCCCATGAAAAAACAAAATCGCCAAAGGCCCAGGAAGAAATTTCTTCATAATTGTGTTTCAGTCCGTGCTCTTTTTTGATCGCCTCCCATAAACTTTCCTTATCCGCCATCATAGTTTGTAGCGACATGGGTAGAGGAGGAGCTGTTTGTATCTCAAAATAAGCAGCAATTTTGGGCCAAAGCTCATTCCATCGAAACAGATCGCCATTATTGATGTTGAAGGCCTGATTGGCACACTGCGGGCTGGTGGCTGCCCATACTGTTGCTTTGGCCAATAAGTTTGCATCAGTCATTTCCATGAGTTTATCATAAGCGCCAGGTTTGCCTGGAAAACGAAGCGGAATACCTAGTTTTTTGGAAATTGTTGCATATACAGCAATTACAAGTGCTAAATTCATAGGATTACCCGTAGAAGTACCGCCAACCACAGAAGGCCGAATAGCTGTCCAGGTCCAGCTTTTACCTTTTTGCCGGCTTTCCAGAAAATTTTGCTGATCCATATTAAACTCCGGAGGCATGTGTCTGGCATCAGTTTCTCTTGCAGGAGTTTTAAACGGACCTAAATGAGCCCCATATACTTTATAACCCTGCATTAAGCTAACATGTTTTAAGCCTTTCGCTACAGGTTCTATGGCTGATAACACATTTACTAACATGGCCATGTTTGGCGCAACCAATTCAGCCCAGCTTGAACGATCCTGATAAGCCGCATAGAAAATATGTGTAACATTGGTTAAGCTACTCAGTTTATCCATGCAGGAATCCAGATCAAGCAGATCAACTGCAATGTAACGGGTTGTAGCCGTGTCCGATCCTCCACGGCGTGATAAACCGATAATATTCCATGTTCCCAATGTGGCCAGATGGTTAATTAAGTTGGTGCCAATTACCCCATTTGCGCCTACCACCAAAGCTGTATTTTTTGTTATATTCATCATTTTAATTATTATTTGATGAACAAAGATTGAAGTATTCTGGTCGCAGAATAGGTAAAAAAATGATATAATGTTGTAAATTTCCGATATGAAACATTACCGCCAATTTGAACCCATCGTAATTTCTGATTTTGAGGCCTCTGTTTGGCAGCACCCCGAACATGATCACAATCATTACGAGATTATTTTCATTAAAGCAGGGTATGGTAAACATGTAATCAACGGGATTGAGTTTTCATATGTTCCGGGTAATGTGTTCTTACTGGGGCCGGAAGAGGCGCATTATTTCGAAATTAAGTCTTCTACGCATTTTATTTATTTGAAGTTTACAGATGCCTATCTGTATCAGGATGATGGGGGTACATTTGGCTCAGGTAGAAATTTAAATTATCTGATAAAGAGCAGGGAAACACATCTGGCTGGATTTACCTTCACAGGGCCTGAGCTCCAAACGGTCGGTTTGCTTTTTGAGGTGTTGCGAACATTAAAAAATGATCTTCTTGGTAACCAGGAGCTGATTTGGATGCAACTGCTAACCCTATCTCATATTTTAAAACGGAATATGCCAGAACTTGCAGTTTTGGGAGACAGAATCAACGATATGCAAGCCCTTTATTGTTATATTCATAAAAATATTTATGAGCCCTGCCAATTAAAATCAAAGGTGATTGCTGAACGCTTTAACCTTGCTCAAGGTTATTTAGGCCTTTATTTTAAGAGAAATACGGGTACTACTTTGAAAAGTTATATCCAGGAATACCGGGCAACACTTATCAAGCAAAGAATATCAACCGGTAATTATAGCTTAAAACAAATTGCAGGTGAATTTGGCTTGACTGACGCCAGCCATGTGAGTAAAATTATTCAGCGAAAGGAATAAGGTTGCAAGCGTGTAAATGACCTGAATTTGAGAGACAAACCCTTGTATCATAGCGAAATTGTATATCGTTGTGAACCAGATTGTAAACTAAAATCTTAAAACATTGGACTAAATTTGTTAGAACAATGAAAAAGATACGCGTTTCAATAATACTCCTCACATTCTGGCTTGCATTAGCATCATTTTATTCAAATGCGCAATCAGCCATGATCAATGGTGATAAACTAATTGAGCAACTTATTGAAACGCGTTATCATTTTAACAAACAGCTGATAAAAGGGAAACCTGTAGCGCTCCCACAATCAGTTAGTATTGTAGAAGGTGCGCAATGCTCCATTCTATTTAATGGTGCCGAATACCTCATTAGCCACAATCAAATAGTTGGTATAAAAGGCCTTTCTTTAGCAGTTAATACATTGCAGGCGATTAACGAAAGAATATTGTTTTTGGATAGGATTCAACGCACATGCTCGGAAAAAGCAAACTTAACTTATGGCGCTGCATCAAGAGATTTACAATATGTGAAAACGCTGGACAGGCGATACTTTGCTGCATTGAATAATTTAAGATCGTTTACTTCCAACATCGCCATAAATGCTAAAAAACCGAAGCCTTCGGTATGGATTGAGATGTTTATCGCAAAAACAGATATTCCAAAGGAATTATTGGCTCAAAATCAAATCACCTCAGGTAATTGAGGTAGTTAAAATTAATTGCTCATCAGATGTCTCAGATATAATTTAGGGTTGTCCAGGAAAGATTTGCTGAGTGAGAAGTGTTCAGTCTGCTCGTAAGTTGTTTTTGTTACGCCCTTTTCATCAAATTGGTATATATCGGCCTCCGGGTAACAAATAAGCATTGGGGAATGGGTTGCAATAATAAATTGTGCTCTGCCACTCTGCTCCAGTTCGTTGATTATAGCCATAAAAGCCAATATTCTTGCAGGTGAAAGGGCCGCTTCAGGCTCGTCAAGAAGGTATAGACCTGCATCAAACTGATTGTTAAATAAAGATAAAAAAGATTCCCCATGCGATTGTTCATGGAGAGATCGCCCCCCATAAGCAGCTAGAATGCGGCCATCGTCTTTTGCCAGTTCATCAATATAGCTTGCGAAATTAAAAAAATTCTCTGCACGCATAAAAAATCCATTGTTAATTCTCCGGGGTGTCCAGGAAAGGGTTAATCTGGATGTTAAAGGAGATTCGTAGCCTTGGAATCTGTGGCCAATATTCTGATTATGATTGCGGTTTCCACCGTTTAAGCTAAAACCACAATATGCAGCAAGACCTTCCAGAAGTGTAGATTTACCAGAGCCATTTTCACCAACAAAGAAAGTAACATTGCTTTTTAACCGAAGTTGTAATCCTTTATTAATGCTGGGAATTTGTTGCAGATAGGAGCCGTCTTGAATTGCCGGAAGAGATATTTCAGATAAAAAAGGCATTTGTATGTTAATTAAAGAAAATACTGTGTGTCTAATTTACTAAATAGTTTGCGATTTAAAGTTTAAATGACACCTGAAAGCTTTTTTAAGAGAAAACAACTAATTAGAATAATTTTATTACCTTTGCAACCAATTCCTAATTCGTTAACCTTTAAATCAATAGGAATCATGTCAGCGCAAATCTACATATCGCCCCTTTCGCTCATTGCCTAAACAGGCAGGCAAATACTTTATTTTTCTTGAGTAATTAGCGTATTAACAGTTAAGTTATTAACCAGTTAAGCAATTAAACCTTTAATCGTTTATTTCAATCTTAATTTGCTTTTCAGTTAAGCAATTGGACAATTAAACAGTTAAACCATTATCCTCAAGAAGCTACCTTGTCTGTCTTTTCCTTTGAGCACCTTTAAAAAGGGTATATCTCCGATCGGGGATGAATCGAAATCAAATCAATTGTAAATTTTGGCAGTCTGCAAGACGGACAAGCTGCTATGCTTTTCAATCTGAACAAGCTTAGCTATGGGCCAAATAAAAAATATTGGATTGGTGTTAAAGCCAATCCGGGTTAAAAAATTAAGCCATATGGGCAATTTAAGAACAAAAGATTTAAGTAAAATCGGTTATCACAACGACCAGCTCAGGAGCCTGGTTATTGGATTAGCCGCTAAAAATTTCAAACACCACAGTAAACAAGAATTATTGGATCTGTTGGTAAATATTATGCATAATCCGGAAGCATTTTTGGATAATGAATTAACCAGTAAAATTGCTGAAAAGATAATCGGCAAAGCTAAGTCGGTTTCATTCCAGGCTTATGAACTGCGAAATGAGCCAGTTTTTTGCAAAACCTATGGGGCTAAGCAAATTGAATCGGCAGCAAAAAAACAAATGGAGCTGGCCAATTTACTTCCAGTTAGCCTGCAGGGGGCCTTGATGCCTGATGCACATATGGGTTTTGGCTTACCTATCGGAGGAGTGCTGGCCACTGATAATGCCGTAATTCCTTACGCTGTTGGAATGGACATAGGTTGTAGAATGGCGTTGTCTATTATTGATGAAACTGAAGGGTTCCTCAAAAGATATGCTTATCAGGTTAAAGAGGCTATGAAAACAAACACTCATTTTGGTATGGAGGGAGGATTAGCCATGAGGCAGGAACATCAGGTTTTAGATAATCTGTTGTTCAATGAAATTCCATTCCTAAAGCCTCTGAAAGGAAAGGCTGCAAAACAGCTGGGTTCATCTGGAGGTGGAAATCACTTTGTGGAATTTGGAGAAATTGAAATGTTACCCGATAACACGCTGGGATTGCCTGCGAAGAAATATGTAGCCTTACTTACACATTCCGGGAGCAGGGGCTTAGGTGCTGCCATCGCTAAACATTATACACAAATGGCGATGAACACCTGTAAACTTCCTCGCCATGCGCAACAATTGGCCTGGTTAGATATGAACAGTGAGGCAGGGCAGCAATATTGGATGTGCATGACTTTGGCTGGAGAATATGCAAAAGCATGCCATGAGCGTATACATGCCAATTTATTAAAAGCACTTGGTATGAAAGCATTGCATGTAGTAGATAACCATCACAATTTTGCCTGGAAAGATCAGCTTACAGATGGCAGATCAGTTATTTTACATCGTAAAGGAGCAACACCTGCGCATAAAAATGAGTTAGGGATTATTCCTGGAAGCATGACAACACCAGCCTATCTGGTATCGGGTAGGGGCAATGAACAAGCGTTGTTCTCTGCATCACATGGAGCAGGGAGAGCCATGAGCCGTCAAAAAGCAAAAGATAACATGACGGTTTCCGCCATGAAAAAGATGTTAAGCAGTGCTGGTGTTACCTTAATGGGGGGAACGGTAGAGGAAAATCCTTTAGCTTATAAGGATATTGAAATGGTAATGGCTGCCCAGCAGGATTTGGTAGATATCCAGGGAAAGTTCTACCCGCGTATAGTTAGAATGAATAAGGAGTAGCATGGAAAAGATGATTATACAAATTACTTCAGGTAAAGGCCCGGCAGAATGCTGCCGGGTTGTAGCCTGTGTGCAAAGCCTGATGATGAAAGAAGCTAAACGTTTAGGCATTGATATTGAAGTAATCGAAAGCAAGGCAGGTGAATTAAGTCGTACGCTTTTATCGGTCACCATGATGGTCACAGGAGATAACTTAGCTGCGTTTATCAATGAATGGAAAGGAACAATCCAGTGGATAGCACAAAGTCCTTATCGTAAATATCATAAGCGTAAAAATTGGTTTGTAGGTATTGCCGCATTTAATGTTAAAAGTTTAATGCAATGGATTCCTAAAGACATTAAGTTCGAAACTTGCCGTTCATCAGGGCCTGGCGGGCAAAACGTAAATAAAGTAGAAACCGCTGTTCGGGGTACCCACCTTCCATCTGGTATACAAGTAATGGCCATGGATAGTCGCTCTCAGTTAGAAAATAAGAAGTTATGCATGGAAAGGTTAAAAAATAAGCTTCTGGTATGGCAAACTGAACAACTGTTAGCCCAGCAGCAGGATTTATGGCAGGAACATCATGCACTTGAACGTGGAAACCCGGTTAAAACCATCAGAGCGGTTTTAATTTAGTGTTTCAAGGTTTGGTAAGCCAATAATAAGCAAATGCCTTTTAGTAATTTCAGGGAGACAATCCCGAAAGATTCGTCAAACTGAAATTATTAAAAGTTTAAAAACGTATCTACGTGTAATTAGCTTCAGTAAATCCACACCTGTCAGCGGTATTCCGGGGTTTATTTTTCATCAATACTAATCAACATTTTTAATTATTTCAATCGTTGTAAATGACGCTCATACCATAAAAGGGATATTTTTGGAATTGGTTGTCTTTTTGAACAGACGCTTTGTGTAAATTGGTATTACAGCTACACTTAACCATATATAATTTTCAAAACCAGAAGTTAAAATCAATCGCAAAGGGCGGTCGAGGACCTGAACTTGCAATCAGAAAAACTAACCAAATTTAAATCTAAAACTAAATTTCAAATGAGTGCAAAAATTAATTTATTTAAATTAACAGCTATTGCTATGCTCTTTTTTCCGGGCATTTCAGGATGTTCAAAAGATGATGCAACTGTAACCGGCACGGCGGCAGATCAGGACATTGTTGCAACTAAAACCATGGCTGTAGCAGCAGCCCAAGCTTATCCCTCTAATATTAATACCCAGTTCAATCATGCCGACGGGGCTTATTCTTATGATGAAGCCAGTGCTGATTTCGGCATGGCAGCTTTAACAGGCTGGAATGAAAGCAGGGCTTATATTTCTGGCAATTGGGCCAGGGCAACACTGGCGCCCAATGCCGTTTCTGATGGCCTCATTGCAGGAGCAGATATTTCTGATGGTTCGGCTTATGAAGCAACATTCAAAGTTCGCTTTCATAGCCAGTTCGATTGGAGCCGTGGCGGCAAGGTCGGTTTTGGTTTTCTCATTGGCGAGGGCAATACGGGCTGCGATATCGCTACAGATGGCAATGGCGGAAGCTTACGCCTCATGTGGTACAATACCGGATCAAGGGTTTACTTTCAACCTTATGTATACCACAGCCAAATGGCAGGGCCTTGCGGTGATACCTTCGGTAAAACTTACCCAACTTCTGGCAGCATACAAAAAGGTGAAACCTATACCGTTCATCTTTATGCCAAAAGCAATACCGGATCAAATAAAAATGGTTGGGTACAGGTAATTATAAACGGTACTACAGTACTTGATCAGGCCATCCGCTGGACAACCAATGATGCTCAAAGAATGATCAAAAGATTATCCTTCCACAATTTCAGGGGAGGAAAAGATGTAGCTGTATGGGGCTCAAGCCAAACCAGTTATATCTATTTTGATGACCTGGTTGTAAACAAAGTTGAGTAAGCGTTTAATTAAAGCTACAAACTGAAAACTGCCAGCTGAAAACTTTCAGAATGAACACTAAATCAGCCGCTCTTAGTTTGTTAGCCTGTTAATCCCCTTAGGTTTTCCTGAGGGGATTTTTTCTGATGCCTTCAGGTTTAATGAATTGGATTTGACTGCCTAAAACACATAAAAAAGGCATCATAATTGTTTGAGGAGATGGACGCATTTTTTTGTTAAAATTAGCGTAATTTTATAAGCGTTTAATAAGATATTAGGGAACTGAAATCTTATCGATGTAATCATCTCAGCAACAACTTCATGAATTATCAAAAACTACAAGACGAAGTAGAAAAAGAAGTAAGCAATTACTTTAATACACACAGCGACCCAAGGTTGGTTTACCACAATCTTGAACACACTAAAGAAGTAGTAAATGCTGCTCAACAGATAGCCAACCATTATCAGCTTAACGAGGAAGACTTTTTTGCCGTAACCGTAGCGGCCTATTTTCATGATACAGGTTACTTTGAAGACGCTTTAAACCATGAGGCGAAAGGTGCAGAACAGGCTGATCATTTTCTAAGTGCAAATGAGGTTTCGGCTGCAATACGTGAAAAAGTAAAGCGTGCTATTTTAAGTACTAAAATCCCTCAACAACCCCATACGCAATTAGATAAAATCCTTTGTGACGCAGATCTTTTTCACTTAGGGCTGGCAGACTTTCGTAAGAAGGGTAAGTTAATGCATAAGGAAGTTGAGTTAATCTATAAAAAAGATATCAGTAAGCTTGATTGGCGCAAGAAGGATATTGAATTCATGGAATCCCACCATTATCATACCGATTATGCTAACCTTTTACTCAACGATCAAAAACAAAAAAACGTAGAGAAACTAAAAAGTAAACTCAGTACTCAGGAATTAATCGATACAGAAATCGCACAGGCAGAACCGGAAGCCTCCATATTTGTTCCAAAAAACAAAAAAGATAAAGATGACCGACCGGATAAGGGGATAGAAACCATGTTCAGGATTACTTCTGCTAACAATCAGCGATTAAGCGATATGGCCGATAATAAAGCACATATATTAATAACGGTTAACTCCATTATCCTTTCCTTAATCGTAAGTTTATTATTGCGCAGACTGGATGATCATGGTAATCTGATTATTCCGACATTCATTTTATTGATGGTAAGTCTGTCCTGTGTAGTGGTATCCATTCTCTCTACCAGGCCATCTATCCCGCAAGGAGAATTTAGCCAGGAAGATTTAGAGCAAAAGAAAGTTAATTTACTGTTCTTCGGAAATTTTTACAAAATGTCGTTACCCAGTTATACTGAAGGCATGATCCGCGTAATGAATGATAAAGATTTTCTTTACGGAACACTCATTAAAGATGTTTATTCGCAAGGTGTGGTTTTAGGCCGAAAATATAAATTGATCAGATTAGCCTACAATATCTTTATGTGGGGTTTAATTGCGGCAGTATTTGCATTTATTATCGCTTACGCAGCCTACGGTAAACTCTAATGACAGAAATGATCGCTACAGCATTTTTTAACAGGGATTTAAGCTGGTTAAAGTTCAATGAAAGAATTTTAATGGAAGCCGAAAGAACTGAAGTTCCGCTATTGGAAAGAATCAGGTTTCTATCTATATTTTCTTCTAACCTCGATGAATTTTATCGGGTGCGTATGCCAGTGCTATTGGCTTTGGAAAAACTTAGCAACAAGGAAGATAATGACATTAGCCTGCAAGATGATTTATTGGTTGAAGCCCATAAATTGATTACTTCGCAACAACAACGATATGGCCTGGTTTTGAAGAATAGCATCATCCCGGCATTGAAAGAGCATAAAATAAGCCTTTTTTATACCGAAGCCTTTAACAAAACAATCAAAAAAGACATTACCCGTTATTTTCTGAGTCAGGTAATGGCCTTCTTGCAACCGGTATATTTAACAGCTGACACAGACTTTTTTCCTGCCAATAACCAGCTCTACTTTCTGATTACCCTTGAGCGGAAAGAAAGCAGTAAAGTTGTGGTTTTAAATATCCCTTCTAATGAGTTGCCACGTTTTTATAAATCTACCCAGGGAGAAGATACATCCGTTGTATTTTTAGATGATATTGTGCGCTTTCATTTAGATTATATTTTTCCTGATGATAAGATTACAGGTTGCTATAGCTTCAAAGTAACCAGAGATGCAGAAATTGATCTTAAAGATGAATACTCAGGAAGCCTTTCTGATCAATTGGAAAAACAATTGCTTAAGCGCGATTTAGGTTTGGCAACACGGTTTTTGCATCAACCAGGCATTCCGGTAAATGTATTGGAACTGTTGAAAAAGCTTTTTAACCTGCGCAAAAGAAGCCTGGTAGAAGGCGGGCAATATCATAATCTGAAAGATTTTATGGGATTTCCAGTAAATAATCCAAAGCTTTCAAACACTACCTGGTCAAAAATATGCAACACCGATGTAATTGATGGCACATTAACGCAGGCCATTAACAAAGGCGATATTATTGTGCACACTCCTTATCAAAGCTATGATAGTGTGCTTAGGTTTTTTAATGAAGCCGCTTTAGATGAGCACACAGTAGAAATTTATATAACACTTTATAGGGTTGCCAGCGACTCTAAAATTGTTAATGCTCTTATCAGTGCAGCCAAAAACGGAAAAAAAGTAACTGTTTTGGTTGAGCTGAAAGCCCGGTTTGATGAAGCCAATAACATCAAGTGGGCAAAAAAGATGAAAGCTGTAGGCATCGATATCATTTATAGTGTTAGCGCCCTGAAAGTTCATGCTAAAGTAGCCTTGGTTAAGCGCAAAATTGAGGGTAGAATGAAATATACAGGCTTATTATCTACAGGAAATTTCAATGAGAGTACAGCAGCTTTTTATACCGATCACATCTTAATGACGGCCAACAAAGATCTGCTGCGTGAGATAGAACTGTTATTTATCTTTTTGGCTAAAAGAGAGAAGCCAACACGTCCTGATCTGATTAAATTCGAACATCTTTTAGTAGCACAGTTTAATCTTCAGGAAAAATTCCTAAATTTAATAGATCGTGAAATTAATTACGCCCGTGCTGGAGAGCAGGCAGAGATCACGATTAAGATGAATAACCTGGAGGAGAAGGTATTGATCGATAAACTCTATGAGGCATCTACCGCCGGCGTGAAAATCAATATGATTGTGCGAAGCATTTGCAGGTTAATTCCAGGTGTACCGGGAATGAGTGAAAACATTACCGTTACCCGAATTGTAGATCGTTATTTGGAACATGGCAGAATTTTTATCTTCGGCAACAACGGTCAAACCGAAGTATATTTAGGGTCAGCCGATTGGATGAACCGCAATATTTACAGAAGGATAGAAGTGTGTTTCCCAATTTATGATCAACACATAAAAGATGAACTCATCAATTTGGTGAAAATCCAGAAAGAGGATAATACCCAGGCCGTGATAATTGATGAACAGATGAATAATGTTCCAGTAAACAATAGCCATAAACCTGTTGAATCTCAATTGGAGATTTACAATTTCTTAAAAAACAAGTCTTAAAATTCTCCCTATGAAACAATACAAAAAAAGTATTTTATTTACTACAACAGCATTTGTCATTGCCTTTACCGGTAGTTCTTGCGTAAATGGAAAGCATGATGAAAGCAAATCATCCGAAGCCGCTCTGGTAGAACAGGTAAAACTTCCATATAACCTGGATAATCCGGTTAAATACAATCTGCCACAAAGTCTATTCGAAGTTTCGGGCATTGTCTTTAACAAAGGGAATGCAGATCAGGTTTATGCTATTCAAGATGAAGATGGCGATCTTTTTCATCTGGGTTTGGAAGATAAAGATGCTAAATTTTCAAAGTTTGGTGCCAGTGGGGATTATGAGGATTTGACCATCATCAAAAATCAGGTTATTGTGCTTAAAAGTAATGGCGAATTACATATTTTTCCGTTATCGGAAGTAGGTAAGCCTGAAGTTGCCAACGTAACTAAAACTAAGGATCTGGTACCAAAAGCAGAATATGAAGGATTGGCATCGGATGAAAAAACCGGAACGGTATATATACTGACCAAAGAAAGCAAAGCTGACGCAAAGAGCAAGAGCACCAATATCTATGCTTTTCAGTTTGCAGAAGATGGAAGTTTAAAAGCCAGCGGAGAATTCTCCTTATCACATAAAGAGATAGCTGATTTGTCGGGAGATAAAAAAGTTAAATTCCGCCCCTCTGCTTTGGCTAAAAACCCAGCTACGCAAGAATGGTATATTTTGTCATCTGTCAATAAGATGTTGCTTGTAACAGATGCCAATTTTAAGATTAAAGCTACATATCCTTTAAAAACTGAATATTTTAACCAGCCAGAAGGAATAGCTTTTGATAAAGACAATAACTTATATATCTCTAACGAAGGCGGAACATTATCTGCCGGAAATATTTTACTGTTTAAACATCAACCCTAACTCATTCAATCAATAATTCAATAATTCCCTCACTCATCCCTCATTCATGATAGAAAGATTTACCCTATTTGCAATTTTATTCTTATTTAACCTGGTTGCTTTTGCCCAAGATGATATAAAATATCGGGTAATCTTGTTTGGTGATGCGGGTGAGATGAATGCAGGGCAGATGCAAGACCTGAAAAATGCCGCCAAACAAATTTTGCCAAAGAAAACTACAGTGCTTTATTTGGGCGATAACATTTACCCTAACGGGATGGGTTTGCCAGGCAGTTCGAATGAGGAGGATACAAAAAAGATCCTCCGATCTCAATTTGAGCCCATGCGAAATATGGGTGCTGCGGTTTATTTTATTCCTGGAAATCATGATTGGGATAAATCAGGGCCAGATGGATTAGCTAAGATTAAAGCCCAGGGTGATTTTCTTGCTGCGCAAAACGACCCTTTATTAAAACTCATACCAGCCAATGGTTGCCCTGATCCGGTGGCCATTAAACTTGGCGATAAGCTTACCATTATTGCGTACGATAGTGAGTGGTGGCTTTTCCCTTATGAAAAACAAAACCCGGATGGTGATTGTGATTGCAGGACAAAAGATGAGATTCTAGTCCGCATGGAACAACTTTTAGAAGAGAATAAGGACCGGGTAATACTTTTGGCTTCTCATCACCCATTTCAAAGTTACGGGCCGCATGGAGGGTATTTTAATCTAAGAAACCATTTGTTTCCGCTAACAGCGCTTAATCACAATTTGTACATTCCACTTCCCGTAATCGGTTCATTATATCCGTTTTTACGCTCCACTTTATTAAGCCCGGAAGATTTAAATCATCCCGCTTATAAAGATATGATCAAATCAGTCACCGGCGTTTTCGGCGATTACCCTAACGTAACCTATGTGGCTGGTCATGAGCATGGTTTGCAGCTTATTAAAGGCAAACAATTACAGGTTATAAGTGGTTCCGGGTCAAAGATTTCACCAAATAGAGGAGGGAGAAGTTCTTTGTTTAATGAAATGCAGCAAGGCTACGTGGTTGCAGATCAGCTGAATAATAACGACATGCGTTACACTTATTATGTTTACGCAGATACCGGTGTAAAAAGTGTTTATACCTACACCAAAAAATATGAAAAACTAACATTAAAAGACCGGATAAAAGATAAGCCAATTACTGCCGATAGTATTATTGTGCGGGTAAAGCCTGAATATGATAGTGTAGGCCGTTTCCACCGTTTTATATTTGGCGAAAATTATCGTAAAGATTACGCCACGAAAACGAAAGTTCCGGTACTTAGAATTTCACAGATAGCCGGCGGATTAAAAGCCACAAAAAGAGGTGGCGGAAATCAATCTAGGTCGCTTAGACTGGAAGATAAGAATGGGAAGGAATGGGTGCTGAGAAGTGTAGAAAAATATCCTGAAGTACTTCTCCCTGCACAACTCAGGGAAACTTTTGCAAAAGATGTAATTAAAGATAACATGTCTTCACAACATCCTTTTTCTGCACTGGTTGTTCCGGTTTTAGCTAAGGCGGGGGGCATTCCGTATAGCACACCGGTAATTGGTTGGGTTTCTCCTGATGATAACCTTGGCGAGTTTGAACCTGCTTTTGCCAATACACTATGCTTGCTTGAGGAACGCGAACCTTTGGGCGAATCGGATAATTCTCCTAAAATGGATAAGAAGCTAACAGAAGATAACGATAATACTTTAGATGGACCAGCCTGGCTTAGGGCACGGGCATTTGATGTTTTACTGGGCGATTGGGACAGGCATGAAGACCAGTGGCGATGGAAAGAAACGAAAAAGAAAGACGGTGGGTCACACTACATTCCTGTTCCGCGCGACCGCGATCAGGTGTTTTTTAAATCAGATGGACTTATCCAGCGTTATGCGCAAAGCTCATCGCTTTTGCCCATGATGCAAGGCTATGAACGCCCACTGAAAAATGTAAACTGGTTTTTATGGGAAGGTAGGGAGCTTAGCAGCCGTTGGACGGCCAATATCGGCAAGCAGGAATGGGATAAGGTGGTTCAGGATTTTTGTGCCAAATTTAATGATCAGGTTTTTGAAGCTGCATTGAAGAAATTACCAGAACCTGGTTATTCAATGCATCGCGAAGAGCTTTTGAAGTTGATGAAAACCAGGTTAAAGGATCTTCCTAGGTACATGGATGAATATTATTACTTTTTCAATAGGATAGTAGATATTGAGGTAAGCAATAAAAATGAATTAATCCAGATCGAAGATGCACCAAATAAAGCCCTTTCTGTTAAGATCAACAAAATTTCTAAAGAGGGAAACATTAAAGAAGAACTATTTAACCGCACTTTTGATCCGAAAGTTACCAAAGAATTGCGTGTATACCTGTATAATGGTAACGACAGTTTGAAGTTGAATAATAAAGCTTCTAATATTAAAATCAGAATTATTGGTGGCAAAGGAAACAAAGTATATAATTTCGAAAATAGCAATGCCAAAGTGAGACTTTATGGAAGAACCGATAAAGCAACTTATTTAGGAGAAGATGAAAATAAGATAACCAAAATTTTATCCAATGATACAGCTAATTTTAGTCACGTACACAAGGATATGTACCGCAGAAACCTCTTGCTTTTAAATGCAGGTTACAATAATGATGATGGTTTACTGTTAGGCTTAATGTATAACCAGACTAATCCTGGTTTTCGAAAAAAACCTTATGGTAACTCGCAAACCATATCCTTTTTACACTCTTTCTCTACCCGGGCATTTCGATTTAATTATAAAGGGGAATGGCTGAAGGCCTTAGGCAAAGCTGATTTTATCCTGAAAGCAGATGCTTATGCACCAAATAACACCCAGAACTTTTTTGGTTTGGGTAACAATACGCCATTTGATGCTGAAAATCATGAGATTTCATATTACAGAGCAAGGTATAACCTCTATCAGATCGATCCTTCAATAAGGTGGAGAAGGCCAAAATCTACTTTCAGTATCGGCCCCTCTTATCAATATTATAAATACAATCAGGAAGACAATGATGGCCGCTTTATTGAAAATACTAATCAGCTGCATTCTTATGACAGCCTAACTGTGCGCAATGAAAAAATGTTTGCAGGTGCCATTGTAAACTTTACCAACAACACCCGTGATAATGATTTATTACCTACTTTAGGGAGTTATGTAGATTTCAAATTGCTGGGTTATAAAGGCCTAAATAAATATTCTAACGCTTATGGACAATTCACGGCTAGTATTTCCTTGTATAAGAATCTCGATGGAAGGAAGAAATTTGTATTGGCAGATCGCTTTGGCGGAGGAATTACCGTAGGAGAGCCTGCTTTTTACCAGGCACAGTACCTGGGTGGCCAGGGCAACTTGCTGGGTTATCGTCAGTTTAGGTTTGCCGGCGACCATGTTTTTTACAATAATCTGGAATTGAGGGCCAAATTGGGCGATCTGGTAAGTTACGTATTACCGGGCCAGGTGGGCTTGATGGGTTTCTATGATGTAGGTAGAGTGTGGAAGAAGAACGAAGCTTCAAACGTATGGCATCATGGTGTAGGAGGGGGAATTTACTTTGCGCCCGCATCACTAACAGTAGTGCGTTTTATTATGGGACATTCTACAGAAGGATGGTATCCTTACATATCTTTTAATTTTAGGTACTAAATTTGTGTAACATATAAAAATAGCTGCAATCCAAGTATTACGTTTAACAGACCAATAATTAACGGTTCGATATGTATCTTTGCACTTGATTAATAGTGAGATACGATATTTTTTTTGGTTCGGGTTGCGTATGTGAGTTACAGGTTTGTATGCTTAACCAAAGTTCTTGATTAATAGGTTTGGCAAATAGCCGGGTAGTTTAGTACTTTACTTTAACCTGATATAATTCATCATTAAATTTAACATTATAGACAATTTATACCCATGAACACCAATGTAATACAACTACATAAAAACGAATGTATTCATTGCCAGGTGAAATCAAATCTGTCTTTTCGTCCCCTTGTGGAGTATCTGAAGGATAGATTGAGAACAGAGAAATCAGTAAAATCTGAATTTTACAGGTTTTTATTGGAAAAGATCGAAAAAAATGATCAGTTACTGGGCAATATAACTGCACAGGAAGTTGCAAAATATAAAGATACATTGGAATTGATTTTTACAATTCTCACGCCTCTAATGGCCAATGAAGAAGATATGTTTTGGGCATTAAGCACGCCAATTCCTGATGAGATTTTTTTTAGTACCAGCGCGTTTTATAAGTTTTTTAAAGATCACGACCCTAAAAACAAAGTAGACAAAACTGGTGAGCCACTGGAAAAGCGTCAGCTTAGGTTTATATACAATTTGATTTTAGAACGTTTTTACAATTTTAGCTATGTGCTAAAAAACGAGATCATCTATACACATATAAACCCTAAAACCAAGCTTACACAGTATTATAATATCCAAACAGATACTAAGTTTGTTGATATTATACATCAGGGAGATCTTCCTGAGATCAGTTTTGAAAAACTTGGCCAACAGTTTCACGATAACTGTGAACTGGAATACCTTACGCAGGTTCTGCCGTTGCAAAATTTCCATTTTGAAGGATTTAGTGTAATTTCCATTACCGATGTTACGCTACAGCATGCAATAGATGGTATCCGGGATGCACTTGTAAACCATAATTACCAATCAGAAGCTTATACCCATGTAATTCAGGCGCTAAAAACCTTAAGCGGTGAAAGTAACCTGGAATTTGGTTTAATGCCTTTCCTAACCGTAAATAATAAGCTGGTTTTTGATAGCAAAGAGTTTTCTCAAAGTATGCTCATCAACTCAGCCAAAGAATCTGATCTGGAAGAAGAAGTTTTTTATTCTCTAGTAGATAAATATAAAGAGAACCCCAGGGCCATATTTGTGAGTCACATCAATGATGATCAGATAAAAAAAGATCCTTTTTTAAGGGTGCTTAAAGAGGCAGGAGTCTGTTCCTATTCTGTGCTTCCAATTTTTTATAATACACAGTTGGCCGGAGTTTTAGAGGTTTACTCTAATCAGGAGGTGGTTGTAGATGATCGTTTATTATCCAGATTGCGCCCGGCTATGCCTTTAATCGGTCAGCTTTTTCAATACAGTATAGAAGAATTTGATGCCAAAATGGATGAAGTGTTGATGGATAAATTTACAGCCTTGCAGCCTTCAGTTCAGTGGAAGTTTAATGAAGTGGTGTGGCATTTTCTTCAGGAGAATAAGAATAAACAAAAAATGAAGGAGATTGAAACGGTAACGTTTAAACATATGTATCCTTTATTTGGTGCCATTGACATCCGGAATTCTACCATCGAAAGAAATATAGCATTGAAAGATGATATGGAAGTTCAGCTGAGCAGCCTGATCGGTACTTTAAAAAATATCCGTAAGGTTGTTAATTTAGAGCTTACAGATAAACTCCTTTACGATTGTAAAGAATGGACCAAACGCATTGAAGATTTTACTTCATCTAATGAAGAGAGTTTGTTAAATGAATTTCTGGAAACAGAAGTTTACCCCTTTCTCTCCATTATAAAAGCCAGTCATCCTGAAACCAAGGCCATTATTGATCAGTATTTTGCTGTAATCGTTCCAGAAACAGGTGCAGCTTTTTTAAACAGAAGACAGTTGGAAGTATCTATGCAACTGATTAACACAGAAGTAAGTCAGTATTTAGAGAAAGCACAGCAAAATCTGCAGACATCATATCCATGCTACTTTGCTAAATTCAGAACGGATGGTGTAGAGTATGATATATACATCGGGCAGGAGATTGCTCCTGATAAGCCTTTTGATCTGTTGTACCTTAAAAACATCAGGTTATGGCAGTTAACTTCCATGGTTGATATTGCAAGACTGTCTAAAGGACTTATTAATGATATGCCGCGTCATTTACAAACTACTCAACTTGTTTTTGTGCACTCCAATCCAATTGATATCAGTTTCAGAAATGACGAAAGACGATTTGATGTAGAGGGTGCATATAACATCAGGTATGAGGTGGTTAAGAAGCGTATAGATAAAGTGCTGATTAAAAACACGAATGAGCGATTAACACAGCCTGATAAGATTGCTATGGTTTATTTTCATGCAGACGAAGCCAATGAATACATGGAATATATTAAATATTTACAAGTTCAGGGCTACTTAAATGATGATCTCGAACAACTGGAATTAGATGAGCTTCAGGGTGTTTCAGGCTTAAGGGCATTAAGAGTTGGAGTCAAATACCCACTTCCTGAAAAGCTAGCTGTTACCAATCACGCAATCAATATCACAGAAGTCGTTTTAGAAAAACAACTTTCTTAAAATGCTAATAACAGGGAAGTCATTCTAGCTTCCCTGTTTGTTTTATAATAACCCGTGTCATTTTAAATAAAATTGCCTTGAGGTTTCTCAAGGCAATTGGCTTCATTTGTGTAAATTCGATTATCTTACTACAGCAACCTGTTTGTCTATAGCTAAAGTTTCTATACTGCTGATATTTGTTTTCAATGCCGCGAATTTGTCGATGGTTAATTTTGGTGTTTTGCTCATCACTAAAGTATGATCATCGGTAGAGCCACTTAATTTCAAATCTGCATTTTCGTTAATTACTGTATACAAGCCTTCAGTACTGGTATTTAAATCTGCATGGGCATTACCTTTCATAAAAACCTGTAAGTATTTAACATTTAACTTACCTTGAGTTTTGATCACCGCATTTTCTGAAGCATCAATTCTATAAATATCGTTTACATATACCACCAGTTTGGCTAAGCTTCCGTCTGCCGAAGTAATGCGTAGAATATCTCCATCCTGTGTAACTTTTGCAGTTCCGGTATTATCGTCTGTGTACGAAACACCTTTGGCATTGCTTTGTATTAAAAGTACTTCAACATTGCCCTGAACATATACTCTTTTAATGTTGCCAACAGAAATTGATTTTTCAGGCCTGATTTCCAATGCCGAAACATTGCCGGCAAATAATGAGGTTGTTAATACTATTGCGGTTAATGAAGAAGCGATTAGGGTTTTGATTAAGGTTTTCATAATATTTTGATTTAGGGGATTGTTTATTGTATTTTGTTTAAGTTTCGTAAATAAGACGCCACGCAAGCAGAAACGTTGCAAGGGAAGCAGCGCTATTATACCATCGATATGAATTAATCGACCAACAGCCATTAAAAACAGACGAAACCCCGACAAAAAATGTTTAAAATCATTATTAGATGAAATAGCCTTTTGTTATATTTATTCAAAATTTAATCCTAAACGGTTATATGAAGAAAAAGGTTGTTCTTGTTCAGGATAATAAGGATATTTTGAACATTATGGATCAGGTTTTAGAAGAAGAAGGATTCGAGGTAACCGCTTCACTAACACCCGAACCCATTGAGAAAATCAATGAAATTGAGCCGGATATTGTGGTAATAGATGATCACATAAAAGGAGATAAAAAAGGCTCTGAAATTATAGAAGAACTTAAATCTGATCCCGAAACGGAGGAGGTACCGGCAGTGCTTACTTCTACATCCAATGAATTGCCCCAACAGGCTGAAGATTGTAAAGCGGATGATTATATACAAAAGCCGTTTGATTTAGATCATATGGTAGACGTAGTTAAACGCAATACATAAACTCAAAATTTAATGCCTGATAATTAATCCTTTATTAAAAAGGAACATTATTCTATTGTGTTTTGCTAAAAAAATTAGTATTTTTGTTTGTGTTGAAACACTAATAGTAATTGATATGGCTCAGGTTAATGATTTTCTGTATGGCACAATGGAGTTGCCTCAGGTATTTGAGGATTTACTCGCAACAGCAGCGATGAAACGTTTGGCAGGAATTCATCAAAGTGGCGCTATATTTCTGGTAAACCCCGATATTTGCCATTCCAGATTAGAACATGCAATAGGGGTAACCATGTTAATCAACTGGCTCGGTGGCTCAGAGCTTGAACAAATAGCCGGTTTACTTCACGATGTTTCTCATACCGCATTTTCACATGTTGGGGATTATGTTTTCGAAAACTTAGCTGAAGATTTTCATGAACAGGTTTTTGAGGAAGTTATTGTACAGTCAGAAATACCCAAAGTACTTCAGCAACATGGCTATGATATCCAGCAGATTTTTCAGGGAAAGTTTGATATTTTAGAGCAGCCTTTACCTGCTTTGTGCGCAGACCGCTTAGATTATACCCTTCGTGATGCCATTCATGGTGGAATAATTTCCAGACAAAGGGCAAGAACATTTTTAAAAGCCATTACATTAAAAAAGGGTAAGATAGAGATCATCAACCAGGAAGAAGTGCTTTGGATAAATGATGTTTTTAAGAGATTAAATAATGAAGTTTTTAAACTTCCATTGCATTTGTATGCCAATGGTAAAATGGCAGCGTTAATAAAGGAGCTTATGGAGAAAGGGTTGTTGAATAAAGCAGATCTTTTTAAAACAGATACTTTACTTTTAAATAAAATCAGGAGTTCTACCTCAGGTTATGAAGCCGTTAAAGCCATTAAACAGCTCAGGGGTTTTTCAGAATTTATGAAATATGGCGCTGTTCCTCAAGTTAAAACACGTAATTTGAATGTAATCTATAACAATTGATTACCTTCGTAAATCCTAACCAACTGTTTTAGCGTATATATTAATAAATCAGCGTATGTCTACCATAGAAATTATTTTAATTATTGCAGTTGCTATACTCATTTTTGGGGGCAAAAAACTTCCGGAATTAATGAGAGGCATTGGTCAGAGTGTAAAAGAATTTAAAAAAGGCAAAGACGAACCTGTAAAATAAATTGAACACTTGTAGGTTCATCTGCATTATGATATGATTAGTAAGAAGTTTCATTCGTACTTCATTCATCGATTTATTCACTAATTCTTCCCTTCTACAATACTGTTCTCAAACTTTATTTCCTTTCTCTTGTTTAATTATAAACAACAAACAAATGGAAAATAACCAAAACAGTTCTGAAGAAAAAAAAGGTTTTTCGCAGAATGCGGAGCA
The DNA here is from genome assembly GCF_965279535.1 of Pedobacter sp. NCBI lineage: Bacteria > Pseudomonadati > Bacteroidota > Sphingobacteriia > Sphingobacteriales > Sphingobacteriaceae > Pedobacter > Pedobacter sp. The sequence goes on along the minus strand of NZ_OZ257244.1, from coordinate 1,209,765 downwards.
AAATGAAGCGGTTAAAAAGGGATTAGATAATTGGAATGATCGGTTGGATAATAATTTAGAGCCCGAAGACCATAACGATGTTGATGCTGATGAACGCGCAAAAAATTATACCGACAAATTTCGAGATCAAAAAGATTCAGATCCAGTGGAATAAATATTAAACTGAGAAAAATTTTACATCAACCCCCTGCTTTTTTACACCAATAGCACATTTTGTGGCTAATTGGTGTTATTTTTTTGTGCACATATTTTTCTTGTGTATGATAAATGGTATATTGCATTTACTTAGCATAATGTGTAATGTACCATCCCGCTCAATTTAACTAATCAAGTGATGAATAGAATCTGCTTATTAGTTTTATTATTTTCCCTGTTTTTTTCTGCTCATGTACTTGGGCAGAATGTTTCAAATGAAGGGTTTGACTTTTGGGCAGTATTTCCTACACATGTAGCCAGCGGAAATGGAGGTACAACACTTAATAATCATGCAAATATTGCTGTATTTGTTACCGCTAAATCCAATTCGAGGGTAACGGTGAGTTGTGGAGCTTATACACAAACAAAAGATATACCCGCAAATTCAGCAATTCAGTTCGATATTACCTGGGCGCAGGCTTACATCAATTTCGCTGAAGCCAATATGAATCTCATCAATAGAGGCATACACATTAAAGTAGAAGATGATAAGCCCAAGGTTTCTGTCTATGCACACATGTATGGTGCTGCAAGATCTGCAGCCTCTCTGATTCTACCTTTTGAAACCTTAGGTCAAACTTATTACTCCATGAATTATACCCAGTTAAGTGGTGCACCACAGGGGAATAATTATCTTACATTAGTTGCTGCTGAGGCTAATACAACTATTTTATTGCACGAAAAGAATGGCAATGTTTTAAAAATCAACCTGGCAAATCCGGGTGATGTTTATGAATATATGCCCAATAACTTCAATGATTTAACAGGAGTTTATGTAGAAGTGGATAAAGAAACATCTTCTTGTAAACGATTCGCTGCATTTTCAGGGAGTTCGGTGCTATATATTGCATGTACAGGCTCTCAGGATCCTTTGTATCAGCAACTTTATCCAACTGTAAGCTGGGGTAAAAATTATGGTGTGGTTCCGTTTATTGATCGAAATTATATCCTTCGCGTATTGGCACAGGAAGATGATACACACATTACCTATAACGGACAAACCTATACATTAAATAAAGGTGCTTATCATGAAAGCAGTACCTTAACACAATCTACATACATTTCTTCAGATAAACTGATTAGTGTTGCGCAATATTCGCTTACCCAGGCGTGCTCAAATGCAATGGGCGGCACAATAATAGGAGATCCGGAAATGGTGATGTTAAATCCGATAGAATTTAATATTAAAGGTATTACGGTATTTTCTTCAACCTTACAGGCCATCACCAGCAGGTATATAAATGTACTTATGCGTGCAGATAAAACCAGTACTTTTAAAATGAACAATGTGCCTGTATCAGCAAATTGGATTCCGCTAGCTGGTAATTCATTGTATGCCTATGCCCAGCTGCCTGTTTCACAAAGTAGCATTACCTTAACGGCAGATGATGGTTTTAATGCCATTGCCTACGGATTCGGACAAGCAGAATCTTATTCTTATTCTGCAGGTACAAACTTATCTTCTAATAATTATCTCACCGTTGTAAACAATTCCAGGATGGAAGAAGGACCGAGTGGTTGTGTGGGGCAGGAGCTTAATTTAAAAATAAACCTTCCTTATCAGGCTGACAGAATAATCTGGACACTGGATAAAGGAACACCAGAAATAACGTCCAATCCCACGCCTGAAGTAAAAAATATTAACGGACAAACCATATATGTATATAGCTACCCGTTAAGTAAGGTTTATACCGTTTCAGGAGAATACCATTTAGAAATTGTTGCTCACGTCCCTAATAACGCTTCCAATTGCAATAGTGGAGACTTAACAACGGATTATATTTTTAATATTTATGATCTCCCTACCGCTAAGTTTACTGCTGAAGAAAAGGGTTGTGCACAAAATGATGTAAGCTTTACTGATCAAAGTCTCTCAAATGCTAAAGATTTCACGGTAACAGAATGGTTGTGGGATTTTGGAGATGGAAAAACATCAACAGAACAAAACCCCAAACATCAATATCAAACTGAAGGAAATTATAATGTTACATTGGCTGTGAAATCAGGGGCGGGCTGCTTTTCAGAGCCAGCACCCGCTCAAACAGTATCAATTTCGCCCAAACCTATTTCAAAGTTCAACGCGGCGGCCGTAGCCTGTATAAATAAAAGCTTCGAAATAGTTGATGTTTCTACCATCAGCAGTGCATTAAATCCAAATGAAATTGTAAACTGGAATTGGGATTTTGGCGATGGAAGTAACCCTGTGAATAAGACTACCTCAGAACCATTTTCTTATCAGTACAATAAGTTAGGAAAGTATACAATTAAGCTTGTAACTACCTCAGCAAAAGGTTGTAAAAGTGATGTCTTTTCGTTCGATGTGACTGTTGTCGATTTGCCGATTGCTGATTTCAGTATGTTCACTATTTGTTTAGCAGACCCTTTCGCTGTATTTACCAATAAATCTACCGATGCAAAGGATGCTGATGGAAATTTGAAATATGAATGGAATTTTGGCGATCCAACCCATTCCACTGTAGCCAATCCCAATATAGCAACATCAAAAGATGGAAAGCACACTTATCCTGTAGCAGGAACGTACAGCGTTTCCCTTAAAATCACAAATTCGAATGGTTGTGAATCAATAATAACGCAAAATTTTGTTGTAAATGGGAATGTAGAAAAAGCAGACTTTATTATTCAGAACGAGGCAAGTTTGTGTAGTAATCAGCAGGTTATCATCAATAATACCTCTACGGTTTCATATGGAAACGTAACAAAGATTATTATTTATAAAGATTTTCTCAATGCGCCTGAAGATTTTCAAACTATACTAAATCCTACAGCAGAGGATATTGCTTTAACCTATCCGGCTTTCGGGGGTAATGCAGAAAAGAAAGTCACGATTCGATTAGTGGCCTATTCTGGCGAAGGCTGTTTTAAAAATAAGGACACAGAAATTTCGCTAAAACCTACCCCGCAATTAACTTTTTCAGCAGTGCCCGAAATATGTCAAAATGATGGTAGTGTTTTAATTAATCAGGCTCATGAAACCTCAGGGATTTTAGGAAAAGGCGTGTACACTGGAGAAGGAATTGATGAAAGTGGAAGGTTTAACCCTAAACTGGTAAGTATTGGATCCCATTTGCTTACTTACACATTTGTTGCAGAAAATGGCTGCACTGAGCTGGTTACCCAAACTGTAGTGGTAAATAAGTCGCCGGTAGCTGATGCAGGGCCAATGATTTATATCCTGGCAGGTGGAGAAATAGCGATACCTGCCCAGGCTGAAGGCGATAATTTAAGCTTTAAGTGGTCGCCATCTACCGGGTTAAACCGGGATGATGTGTTAAATCCGGTCGCGTCTCCAGAGCAGGATATTACTTACACCTTAATTGTAACCAGCGATAAAAATTGCACTACAACTTCTTTAGTTGCCGTTAAAGTTTTGCAAGCTTTGACACCCCCAAATGTGTTCACACCAAATGGCGATAATATTAATGATGTATGGAACATTAAGTATTTAGATACTTACCCAAATGCAAGTGTTGAGGTTTTTAACAGAAACGGAACTAGGGTTTTCTTTAGTAATTTAGGGTACAAAACTCCCTTCGATGGAACCTTTCAGAATGAACCTTTGCCTGTGGGGGTATATTATTATATTATTAATCCAAGAAACGGAAGAAAAACAGTAAGTGGTCCACTAACAATAATCAGATAAATTGAAAAAAATCGTTCTCCTATTTGTAATGCTATTTGGTGTTGGCGCTTTTGCACAGCAGAAACCTCAGTATACCCAGTATATTTTTAATCAATACCTGTTAAATCCGGCTTTATCTGGAATTGAGAATTACATAGACTTTAAAGGTGGATATCGTAAGCAATGGAGCGGTATTGCTGATGCCCCTCAAACTTCGTTTGTTTCTGCGCACTGGGCGCTAGGCGATAACCAACTCTGGAGTAATGCACTTACATCTTTTCCCGAGCAAACTGGAAACCCAATGGATAGAAGTTATACCCAAAATTATATGTCATCTCCCTCACACCATGGTATGGGCGTGGCGGCCGTATTGGATAAAACAGGTCCTATAAAGAGATTAGATGCTAATGTTACTTATGCCTATCATCTTCAGCTGAGCAATAACTTTAATCTGTCTGCAGGTATAGCAGCAGGAATTTCCAGTATATCGCTTGATGTAAATGCGCTTTCTTTTGATACTCCTTATGATCCGGCATTAAATAGGGCGCTTACCAATCAGGTTAAGCCCGATTTAAGCGTAGGGCTATGGCTTTATGGTGCCAGAATGTTTGCTGGTCTATCTGTTCAACAGATTTTACCCCAAAAGTTGAGTTTTACAGCAGATAATGCTTTTAATCAGGGAAAGGAGGTGCCACATTTCTTTGCTACCACGGGGTATAAATTTTTTGTTGATGATGATATTGCAGTCATTCCATCTGTTATGGTAAAATATGTTCAGCCAAGTCCGGTCTCAGTAGATTTGAATGCAAAATTAGCCTTTAAGGATAAAGTATGGTTAGGCGGAAGCTATAGAAAAGACGATTCTTTTTCAGCAATGGCAGGCTTTAACATCGGTAAAATGGTGAATCTGACCTATTCTTATGATTTTACTACTTCCGAACTGAATCAGGTAAGCAATGGAAGCCATGAGATAGTCTTGGGATTATTGCTAAACAACATCTACAAAGTGCCTTCTTATATTAAAATATGGTAGGTGTCCTAACTGGCGTCAAAACATGTAATCGAATTTATAGGCTTGATCTATAATTAATTGTAATTTTGCTCTTGCCGGAGGACAGTTGGTCACTGTTCAATAGAACCATAATAAGAAATCTTGATAAGCCAGAAATACGAATCGCTAATCTTGAATACTTACTTTTTTTTGAAATTAAAATTGCAAATTGAAAACTGTGAACTGCTTAAAGCTCTTTTCTTAATCTGGCAACAGGGATATTCATTTGTTCACGATATTTTGCAACTGTTCTTCGGGCAATGTTGTAGCCCCTGTCTTTCAGGATTTCTGTTAACTTCTCATCTGCCAATGGCTTACGCTTGTCTTCATTGCCGATACAATCTTCCAGGATCTTTTTAACCTCTTTGTTAGAAACTTCTTCACCGTTTTCGGTTTGGATAGCTTCAGAGAAAAATGATTTTAAAAGGAAAGTTCCAAACTCAGTTTGTACATATTTAGAATTGGCAACCCTCGAAACAGTAGAGATATCCATATCAATCTTATCCGCAATATCTTTTAATATCATCGGACGTAATTTACGTTCGTCAGCAGTTAAAAAATACTCATATTGATAATGCATAATGGCATTCATCGTTTTTAGTAAGGTTTGTTGCCTTTGCTTAATAGCGTCAATAAACCATTTCGCCGAATCTAATTTTTGCTTTACAAATTGTACCGCTTCCTTAAGTTTTTTATCTTTAGAAGAGGCCTTGTCATAATGCTCAAACATCTCCTGATAGGAGCGACTAACTTTTAACTCTGGTGCATTCTTTGAATTTAAAGTGAGTACCAATATGCCATCGTTATTGCTGATGTGAAAATCAGGAATAATTTGCATTTGCTTGGTTGTAACCTGATTAGCGTCTCCTGGTTTAGGGTTTAGCCTTAAGATTTCATTCACGATTTCCTTCAATTCCTCACTATCTAAGCCTAAGCTTCGTTCCAGCTTATCGTAATGTTTACGCGTAAATTCATCGAGATAGTTTTCTACAACATTAATTGCTTTGATGATGATGGGATTGTTTACATCTTTTCGTTTTAACTGAATGAGTAAACATTCTTTTAAATCACGGGCACCAATGCCTGGAGGATCAAAACTCTGAATCAGTTTTAGCATTTCCAAAACATCCTCTTCTTCTACCATCACGTTCTGTGAAAAAGCCAGGTCGTCAATCATCGAACTTAACGGACGACGCAAATAGCCGTCATCATCGAGGCTTCCGATAATCTGTTTGCCAATTACAAAATCTTGATCGGAGAGGGGGATAAGGTCAAGTTGTTCTTGAAGACTTTCAAAAAAAGTACTTTCTATTGCAATAGGTGTTTCTTTCTTTTCTTCATCATCATCACCATTATTATAGTTTGTACTATAATCGTTGGCACTATCATCCTGCAGGTAATCGTCTACATTGAATTCATCTGTTCCTTCATCAGAAGACTTTTCATAATCTTCAGGTGAATCATTCAAGTCATCATATTCGCTTCTGGGTTCATCCTGAGTCATTAAACTAGGATCCTCCAAAGCTGGATTTTCTTCGAGTTCTTCTTTTACTCTGGTGTCTAAAGCAACAGTTGGTACCTGCAACAGTTTAATAAATTGTATCTGTTGTGGAGATAATTTCTGTAATAGTTTTTGTTGTAGATGTTGCTTTAGCATAGTATATATAAAAGAATGGAGCAAAAATAAACAAATGATTTCAGATATTCTTTGGAATTAATCCAAATGCATTTGATTAGTTTGGTTTTTAAATTATTTCCTAAACATTTGTAATGAATTTAATGTTTGCTACATTAGTAAATAAATCAATAAATTAATGATATGGGATTTGTAAAAGAATTTAAAGAATTTGCCCTGAAAGGCAATGTGATGGATCTGGCCGTCGGCGTAATCATTGGTGGAGCGTTCGGGAAAATTATAGATAGTGTTGTTAATGATTTAGTGATGCCAGTAGTTGCCGCAATTATTGGTAAACCGGATTTTAGTAATTTGTACGTAGTGCTAAGAGGTTCAGTTCCTGAAGGTACAGCATTGGTTGATGCTAAAAAGGTTGAGGGAGCCGCTATTTTTGCCTATGGTAACTTTATTACCGTTGCTATTAACTTCTTATTGTTAGCCCTTGTAATCTTCATGATGATTAAAGCCATCAATGCAATGAAACGTAAAGAAGAGGCTGTAGCCGCTGCAGCACCTCCTGCTCCAACTAAAGAAGAAATTTTACTTACTGAAATCCGTGATGCAATTAAAGCAAAAGGATAAAAGTATAAAGCAAAAAGGCCGCAGAAATTAAATCTGCGGCCTTTTTAGTAACTTCTCTTAATTTTCGGGTTAGTTATAATGATATAATCGCCTAGCGACTCGAATTTCTGCCAGTTGGGTTCGTCGAAACTTTCATCAGAAAAGGATGATATATTTTTTATCCTCAATTTAGGCGCATATTGCTGCAACTTTGCAAAAGTTCCAAGTTGCTCGTCACTGTGAAAGCGACCGTTTACCTGAAAAACCTTTATTCCTTTATTTTTTTGTATAAACCTGGAAATAGACCAGGCCATGGTGGCATCCCAAAAATTTTGAGTTTGATATACTTTCATCGTGCCCATGCTGTGGCCGCCTAGTATTTCATTGAATTTATCTTGATATCTGCCCTTAGCAGTGTCAATAGGCAAAGGTGGTAAAAAAGCAGCAGAAGATTTTGGGAGTTTCTCTAATACAACTAAACCACCCACAGTAACGGCGTTGCTATACCTGGCTGCGGCATTTGCGGCTATAATATTTAATTTATTCAATTTTGCAAACTCAACTAAAGGCTTGTAATCTTTGTAATTGCTCCAGGCCCTTGCTTCTTTAATAAAGTTCTTTTCAGAGATTAATCCCACCAAATATTCATCTATAATGGGCTGTATATCTGTGTGGAACATTTCCATGCTCAATGCAACACGGCCAGTGAATCTTTGGTTTAGCTTTTCGAGCAGGCTAATCTCTAAAAAATGTCCTATGGAGTCGTTGTGTTCTTCCCCAAAGAAAAGCACATCATTATGGTTCATTTCCTCAACGATATCGTCAAGGCTTATTATTTTATGATTTTTAGTATCATAAACTTTATAATTGCTTTCTATGTTTTGTCCAAAAGCATGAAAACAGGTAAGTAGTGCAGATAAGAGGTAAATGAATTTCATAACTCAAAGTAATGAAATTATTTTCACCGATAAAATCAGGTCACTCACCGCCTTTTTACCAAATGATGGAGGAAGAGTATTTCTGTATGCTGTTTTTATAGATATGTTTGAACTATAATAAAGAACACACAAATGGAAAATCAACATAACAACATCAAAAACTCTGGACGTGTTTGGGGTGGTTTAATTATCGTCATCATTGGTTTCGCTTTTTTACTCAATAATATTGGACTGGATATTCCAGACTGGATATTTAGCTGGTCCACATTAATGATGGCCATAGGTCTTTTTATTGGGTTACGTAGAAATTTTAAAGGAATAGGATGGTTGGTATTATTGCTGATGGGAGCTTACTTTACATTGGATGATATCCCTGGATTAGATTTTGATATTTCTAAATATGCTTTAGGCATTGGTTTAGTAATCATTGGGGGCTTTCTTATCTTTAGACCAAAATACCAGCATACTGGAAAAAGTAGTTTTAAAGACCAGTTCAGTACAGAATCGAACACTGAACAAGTAGGGCAATCGGGTAGGGCCATGAACAATGATATTATTGATACCTCTGCATTCTTTGGTGGAAGTCATCAAACTGTATATTCCAAAAATTTTAAGGGAGGAGACATTACCGCCGTTTTTGGTGGCGCAGATATCAATTTTACCCAGGCCGATTTTCATGAGGTTGTATCATTAGATGTAACAGCTGTTTTCGGGGGGATTAAATTAATTGTTCCACCAAATTGGGCGATAAAATCTAACGTAACGGCATTATTTGGAAGTGTAGAAGATAAAAGGGGGCACATGATCCCAACAGGGGAAATCCAGAAAACTTTAGTGCTGGATGGAACAGCCATGTTTGGAGGAATAGAAATCAAAAGTTTTTAAATCTTGAACAATGAGATGGTTTGCCGTAAATTGTATTTTTAAAATAATCAGCGGTGAGGGCGCACACTCACCGCAATTTAATGAACAAACAAGGTTGGTTGTGGCACCTGATTTCCGACAGCCTTAGCTAAAGCTAAAAAAAGATCTAATGAGTACAATAAGCCTTTTAATAATTGTGAAGGACAGAAAGTTCGTTGGGAATTTATTGGAGTTGGGGCTATACTAGAAATAGCGGAACCTGCAGATGGGGTAGAGGTGAATTCGCAGATATTAGAGCCTGCTTCAGTAACCTTATACCTGGAGCAGCTTGCACATAGAAACAAAATATTAACTCAACAAAATTAGAAGATTTTGACGGTAAGACCTTTATCAGTACCTCAGATACAGAAAACGGCCCTGGTATTTGCATTGGCATGGGTAGTGCTATGCGCTGTGGGATTGCATTATGCTGTTAATTTTTCATGGGCAATAACATTTACTGATAGTTTGATCAATAGCTTCTTTCTGGCGGCCGCCTGCGTGAGTGTAAGCAATATGCTGGGCTATTATCAGCCAAAAAATGAACGTATTTTCTATGTTCTCATTGTAACAATAGCCTTAACTGCAGTAGTTATATTTGCGTCCAAGTATGCTCTGTTTTATATTTTTTCCGATTTTAAAGAATATAAAGAATTTTATAATTTTTCCTTTGCTTTTAGGGCACTCATCTGTTTCGTTTGTTTAGCCTGGTGCGCTTTGGCTAATATTCTATGGTATAGATTAGAAGAGCAATCAGAAACACAAACACGTTTGCTTGATGCTCAGAATCTTGCAAAGGAAGCCGAATTAAATAAATTGAGGCACCAATTACAGCCCCATTTTCTTTTTAACAGCTTAAACTCCGTATTTGCTTTAACTATGATCAATCCAAAGGAAGCTGGAGTGATGATTACCAAACTGGCTTCATTTTTAAGAGGTACATTAAAAAGAGACGATGAGCTCTGGGTTTCTGTAGAAGAAGAAATGGAGTATATTCAGCTTTACCTGGATATAGAAAAAGTAAGATTTAGCCATCGCTTAAACATAGAAGTTAATATTGCTGAAGATACATTGAACTTATGCTTACCCGGTACATTATTACAACCTATTGTAGAAAACGCAATCAAATTTGGCCTTTACAATACTTCTTCTGCCATAACCATAAAGATTGATGTCAGTGTAGAAGCTCATTTGTTAAAATTAAGGATTCAAAATCCTTTCGATCCTGAAATGAAAGCCACAGGTGGTACTGGTTTTGGTTTAACTGCCATTAAGCGCAGGTTATATTTGTTATTTGCAAATCCACACCTCTTGCAAACAGAAATTGAGGCAAATAATTTATATATTACCACCCTTAAAATCCCGCAAAAAAATGATCAGAGCAATACTAATTGATGATGAATCCCTGGCCAGAGATATTGTAAAATACTACCTGTCTGATCATCCTGAAATAGAGGTTGTTGCTGAATGTGTTGATGGTTTTGAAGGCTTGAAGGCCATAAATCAGCATAAACCCGATCTGATATTTTTAGATATACAGATGCCTAAAATTAGTGGGTTTGAAATGCTGGAATTAGTAGAAGACAAGCCCGCAGTTATTTTCACAACAGCTTTTGATGAGTATGCGATAAAAGCATTTGAGGTAAATGCAGTCGATTACCTTTTGAAACCTATAGATAAGGGAAGGTTTGATACGGCGATTAAAAAATTACCAAACAAGCTCAATCAAAAAGAAAATACTGAAGCAGTGTTAGACGCAGCAGCACTAAGTCCTGCACAGAATAACAGGGTAGTAGTGAAAAAGGAAGGCATAATTAAAATTATCCCAACCTCCGATATTAACTACCTGGAAGCAGACGATGATTATGTAAAATTGAATACCATTGATGGGGTTTTTTATAAGAATAAAACCATGTCTTATTTTGAACAAACACTAGACCAAACCCAATTTATACGCATTCACCGTTCTTACATTATTAACCTGGCACAGGTAACTAAGATTGAGTTAAAAGAAAAAGATAGTTATGTTGTGCTGTTAAAATCCGATATTTGGCTGCCGGTAAGCAAAACCGGTTACACGAAATTAAAAGCAGCTTTAGGTATGTAAAACGCTCATTAAGAGTACGGTTGTTTTGAGCAGGGAGCAGATATATTTGTTTTTAGAAAAATAAAATTAATCTGACTTGCAATTTTAGAGAAATCGCTTTATATTTGCACCTCTTAATTTTAAAAATTACAATAGATAATATACAGTCATGAAAAGAACATTCCAACCTTCGCAAAGAAAGAGAAGAAACAAACACGGCTTCCGCGAAAGAATGGCAACAGCTAACGGCAGACGAGTATTAGCATCACGTCGTGCTAAAGGAAGAAAAAGATTAACAGTTTCTGACGAGCGCAAGCACAAAGCATAATTTTTGATTGCTCCTCCTTTACGGAGTAGGCAGATCAAATCTGCAATCATCAATCAAAAACAATGTATACATTTCGAAAAGAAGAACGGTTGTGCAGTAGAAAACATTTGGATCTACTGTTCAAAAACGGTTCTTCTTTTTTATTATATCCACTTCGTATCTCTTATCTTTTTATCGATGAACCTGCTGAGGTAAAAGCCCAGGTTGTAATCAATGTTCCAAAAAAAAGATATAAGCGGGCTGTCGATCGTAACTTGCTTAAACGCAGGATCAGAGAAGCCTACCGCTTAAATAAGCAGGAAAGTTTATACCTTCAATTGCCAGAGCATAAGGGAATGCTATTGCTCTCTATCCAATTCGTTGGCAAGGATAAATATGCTTTTCCTTTTATTGAGAAAAAACTACTTGCCGCTTTTAAACGTTTTTTAAGTTTAATCAAACCCAATGAAAGTCATTCGTAGCCTTTTCAGCTGGTTGTTTTTGGGACTGATTAAAGTTTACCAATATGCCATTTCTCCAATGCTTGGGGCAAATTGCAGGTTTACGCCTACCTGCTCTCAATATGGAGTAGAGGCCATTCGTAAATACGGGCCTTTTAAAGGAGGCTGGATGACTTTAAAACGTATCGGACGCTGTCATCCCTGGGGAGCTCACGGACATGATCCTGTGCCTTAGCTGAGCGTTTATATGATTCGATTGATATTAGTTAATCAGTCGTATCTCAAATCTCAGGTCCTGCACCTCAATTTTCACATCTAATTAATACATTTGCGCTATGGCAAAAATACTTCAGATAGAAACAGCAACTGCAGTTTGTGCTGTGGCATTATCAATAGATGGACAAACTATAGCAATTAAAGAAGAGAGCGGTCAGAATTTGCATGCCAGCAACCTTACCTTATTTATTAATGAAGTTGTTTCTGCTGCAGGCTTAGCCTTTAAAGACATTGATGCTGTTGCAGTAAGTAAAGGCCCGGGGTCGTATACAGGCCTGCGCATTGGTGTTTCTACGGCTAAGGGACTCTGCTATGCCTTAGGTATCCCCTTAATTGCCATAAGCACATTAGAAATGATGGCTAAAGGGTTTTTGATAGAAAATCAGGCTTATCAGGGTTTAATTTGTCCCATGATAGACGCCAGGAGAATGGAAGTTTATGCAGCAGTTTATGATGCACAGCTGAATATGGTGGAGCCCATTTCCGCCAGGATAATTGATGAGCTTAGTTTTGCTGAACTTTTAGCAGATAATCAAATCACTTTTCTGGGTGATGGCGCTGCAAAATGTAAAGCAGTGCTAACCAATAACCGGGCTCAATTTTCTGAGGTCAATTTTAATTCTGCGCAATATTTATCAGAACTTGCAAATGAAGCTTTTAACCAAGGTAAATTCGAAGATGTAGCTTACTTTGAACCTTATTATCTTAAAGACTTCGTAGTTACGCAATCTAAAAAACAAAAGGCTCAGTCATAGGCTTTATTTTCGCTTAAATATTGAAAACAGATTTTTAAAGAAGCTTCCGCCTTCATTGTCGTTAATGCCCGGCATTACATCACTAAATTGGGGATGGTTAACTGTATTTCCGAATTTAATGCCCACACCCATATAAAATGAAGCACCATTCGGGCCTTTACCAATGGTAGCGTCTTCTTTTAAAATGCCTTTGGCCTGGCTTGCTGTAGATACCAGATTATCTGTGCCTAAAAACAGCTCAAAGTTGGGAGTCTGGTATTTCCCCTGAAGCCCAACCATAAAAATGTTATTCAGGTTGTACAGAGGGGTAACACTGGCAGAGAAATCATTATAGTTAAAAGTGTTAACCAGGGCAATGTCTCCGCCTTTGTAAAATAAATTTTTAGAAACCACTAAGCCAGGTTTATAAAAGCCATAAGTTTTAGAAAGATAAATATCTGCTTTGGCATTGGTTAATGCCATAAACTTTTTGCTCTGCTGGTAGAGCAAGAAAATATCTTTAATTTCATCATTGGTGTTGCCCTGGTTATCGGCTACATTATTGATCTCTTTAAGCTCGTTAACGGTAGTTCTTTGAGTCGTATTCCTCCACCAGATAAAACCCAGATCTTTGATATTAGCCATTAAAAAAAGCCCCTTTTTAGTGGTGTAAGTGGTTCCAAAACCCAGTGAAACCCCGGGGTTTTTAAAGTTAGGAAAAAAGGTTTTCTTATTGATTTCTTCTGTATCGTAAAAATTGCTGGAATAAGTTCCGGCTAAGCCGATGGTTAGCGAATTGCTTTCCGGATTAATGTTTAAGTAAGAATCTGTAACATTTAATTTGTTGTAAAGTATACCACTTAATAAGCTGGCTTTTAAACCAAAAGATAATCGTTTGTTATAATTTTCTCTGTAGGTAAAGCTAAATTGGTGATAGCTTTGCTGGTATCCTTTGGTGTTGAAGATGTCGAAATATTCTGTGTTGGGATTAAATCGCTGATAAGTATCAAATATGGCGAGTGTTTCATTGGTATAATCGATGTGGGCATCTGATCGAATTTGCCAGGCAAAGCCCATTTCCTTCTGGTATTTATAAGATTTAAACAAACGGAAAGTAGCCACGTAAATGTTGCTGTTCTCGTAAAGATGGTTGATGTCTCCCATTCCTATAGGAAGCCCTTCAGTATCATTTACGCCTTCCTGGCTCAGCTTTCTGATTACTCCCTCGGCGCTTCCACGGTTAGCTGCATTTACACCAAAGTAAGGCAGAAAAAAGTTGGAAGAAAATTTTCTCGAAGAATCTAAAGTGAATGATTTTTGTGCAGGATTCTCAAAAGCATCGAACATGGTTTTGGTTCCAAATAAGGAATACTGTTGAGCGTAAGAAGTATTTGCAATAACGAATGCAGATACTATGAGTAAAAGTTTCTTCATTTAGGGGGCGTTTCTAGCTTGTTTCTTAATTAACGGTTGCTTAGGGAATCTGGTATTTCTGGTTTTAAATATTTGTTTAAGAGAATGTTAGTGTTAAATTTGTTTTTTTCTGCACTCATTTGATAACAGAACGTATCAAAACTTTTTAAGCCACTATCTGCCCTTAAATGTTTATAGTATGGTAATAAAATATTATTTCTAAAAATATCTCCTGAGTTTTTAGTGTTAATGTAAAAACTAACATTTGCTGTAGTAGAAATCTGATTTAAAGCATCGAGATAAGCCTGGTTTTGTAGCAAGAGTCTGTTGTTCTTGTAGTCATTTAAAAACGATTGTACCGTACTTGCGTTATTTGCAACAATTAGATAATTATCAATGATGGTGTAATATGGGCGTGTAAATTTCTTAAAGGGTTCTCCAAAAAAGTTGTACAGTATGCCGGCCGATTTAAATATTTTGATCTCCTCATTATAATCCGCACTTACATCCAGTAGCAACTGTTTCACTTTTTCTCCATTATTTAAAGCAACAGCACCTAATTTTTCTGTTGTGTTCAGCTGAAAAGTAATAAATTGATTTTTAACATAGCTTGAAAATACCTCGTTCAGATCTATTCTATACTCATTTTTTATTTCTGCAATAACCGCTTTGGATTTATCCAACTCATTAATTTGTTCTAGCCATTGCGTAAGTTTTTTAAGCCAAGTGGGATAGTTGTCTATTGCATAAACGGCATAATTGGCCGTCTTATCTGGCAGGATATTGGTAATTGAGATGTTTTGTGAGGCTGTATTTTCAAATAACTTTAAGTAATTTTTGGTACCCTTAATTTCTGTTGATCCATTAAACAATATTCGCTCTTTACTGAAATTATAATTCAGCGCAGCATAACTATCCTGCTGATCAAAAATACTAAGCTCGCCATTTAAATTTCCGGCAATAATATTCTTGAGCAGGAACGGAGCTTTATTAAAATTAATGTATACCCGGGCTAAGGCGCTCTTGTTTTGCTGATTGTTTTCTTTAATGTAGGCAGTAAAGGGATTATCTTCCAATCTAATACCTGCCTCCTGGATTAATTTTAAGGAGGTTGAAGCCGTGATTACACGGTGTTGTATACCGATAAAAAGAGATAGGCTATCACTGAATCTGACTATATAGACTTCCTTTTCGTTTTTAACAGTAGATGTCTTTTTTTTCAAAAGTTCCTGGAATTGATTTACATTTCGATCTTTATCAATCTGAACAGTAAAAAGAAAGTTTAGTGTTTTATCAGCATCAGGAAGTACGCTGATATAGATTTGTTGATTTTGAATAAAGCTGTTTAACTTATTATTATCAATCAGCTCCTTTTTAATCTGTTGCAGCAATGCTACTTTTTCAGTTCCAAGTGCCTGTTGTAGCAGTTGTTGGCTCTCTGCAATTTCATAAAATCCCTTATCGTTCTGGAAAGAGAAAACCAGAGCAGCATTGTTTGTAGCAGATTGAAGCGCAAGATCTTTAGCGTTGTTCTCTGTGTTCAACCTGGAAAAGTAGAGGTAGGCCATTAAGACTGTTCCTACAAAAAGTGCCGCTGTTAAAATGATAATTTTTTTCATCTGTATATGCAACAAATTTAATTTATTACATTGATTAGTGAGAAGTTCTTGACCATTTTATTAATTTAGCCCTGCTATACGCAAAAGCTATATGAATAAAAGAATTATCCTCACTGCTGCTTTTTTTGGAGCCGTAGCCGTTTTATTAGGTGCTTTTGGGGCGCATGGCCTTAAGAGTCTGATAGATGCACCCGCTTTAGAGATCTGGCAAAAAGGAGTTGACTATCAGTTTTATCACACCTTTGCACTATTATACCTTTCCACCTTTGCCCGTTACCGGAATAAATTAATCAATATCGCATATTTTTGCTTCACCTTTGGTATCATTCTGTTTTCTGGCTCTCTCTATTTGTTAGCAACCAGAAATATTTTTAATTTCAGTTTTACAGCATTTATAGGTCCGGTTACACCAATTGGCGGTTTGCTATTTGTTTTGGGCTGGATCATGTTATTTTTTGCCGCTTTTAAAGATAAATAATGGAATCTTTCGAAAATGACATATTTACAGAAAGAGAAACACTTTTTGTGGAGGTTATTTTGCCTTTATCACTGGCGAAGAATTATACCTATCGTGTTCCTTTCGACCTTAATGATCAGGTAGAAATTGGGAAGCGGGTGGTGGTGCAATTCGGTAAGCATAAAATTTATACTGCACTGATTAGGAACATCACCTCAATACCTCCTGCGGCTTATGAAGCTAAATACATCATTGATGTGGTAGATAATGAGCCTGTTGTTACCCCGGTACAACTTAAGTTCTGGACCTGGATGACTCAGTACTACATGTGTAATGAAGGTGATGTGATGTCGGCGGCACTTCCTGCAAGCCTGAAGCTTGCCAGTGAAACCATACTGATTTTAAGAGAAGAACTGAATGAAGATATAGCGCTTACAGAAAAAGAAGAAATCATTATTGCTGCGTTAAAGAAACAGCAAAAACTTACTGTAAATGATGTTTCCAAGCTATTGGGGCAGAAAACCATATATCCGATTATCAATACGCTTTTGGATAAGGAGCTGATATTGGTGGCAGAAGAAGTAGTTCAAAAATATAAGCCCCTGCTCAAATCTTTCATTTTGCTGAATGATTTTTATCTGGAAGAAGATAACTTGAGGCAGCTTTTTGAGGTGCTGGAACGAGCGCCAAAACAGCTGGATGCCTTATTGGCCTATTTAAAACTCAATAAATCGGGTGTCCCCATTTCAAAAGAACAGTTGCTGGCAGAAAGTGATTGTGGGCCAGCAGCCTTAAAAGCACTTACCGATAAGGAGATTTTTGTGGTAATGAAAAGACCTGTTAGCAGGTTATCTAATCATGACGACGAATTTAATGTGAATTTCACGCTCAATGAAGGTCAGCAAAAAGCATTCGAAAAAATAAAATCCTCATTTGAAGAAAAAGATGTTGTACTGCTTCATGGAGTTACAGCTTCTGGAAAAACACAAGTTTATATCAAGCTGATAGAAGAAATTATTCAGCAATCTGATGGTCAGGTTTTATTTCTTTTGCCGGAGATTGCATTAACTACTCAGATTGTTGAACGGATCAAACGATATTTTGGAAACTCGATCGGTGTTTATCACTCTAAATTTAACAACAGTGAGCGTGTTGAGATATGGAATAAAGTGAGAACCGGAGCTTATAAAGTAGTTCTGGGTGCAAGGTCGGCAGTTTTTCTTCCATTTAAAGATCTTAAACTTATAGTTGTAGATGAGGAACACGAATCATCTTATAAACAACAAGACCCGGCACCGAGATACCAGGCGAGAGACGCTGCAATCTACCTCGCTCACCTTTATCAAACCAAAGTAATACTTGGGTCAGCTACACCATCTCTTGAAAGTTATTACAATGCGCTTCAGGGAAAGTATGCATTGGTAGAAATGAAAGAACGCTTTGGTGGTGTTCAATTACCCAATCAGCAGGTGGTGAGTATTGCGGAAGAAAATAAGAAAAAAACGATGGTTTCTTACTTTTCAAGTGTATTGATTAAGGATATTGATGAGGCACTGGCAAAAAAAGAGCAAATTGTTTTATTTCAAAACAGAAGGGGATATGCTACGATTCTTATTTGCGCTACCTGTGGATATACACCCAAATGTGTCAATTGTGATGTAAGTTTAACCTATCATAAAAGTAGTGGAAAGCTCCATTGTCATTATTGTGGTTATTACCAAAGCAGTGTAAACATTTGCCCGGCATGTGGATCAGTACATGTTGAGCAAAAAGGCTTTGGAACCGAGCGTATAGAAGAAGAATTGAAACTGCTTTATCCGGATGTGACCATTGCGCGCCTGGATATGGATAGTACGCGGACTAAGAATGGTTTGCAGCAAATATTAACTGATTTCCAGGAGAAAAAAACAGATATTCTTATTGGTACACAAATGGTAGCCAAAGGCTTGGATTTTGATAACCTGAATTTGATTGGGGTGATCAATGCCGATACTATTCTGGGCTATCCCGATTTTAGAGCTTATGAAAGGAGTTTTCAGTTGTTGGCCCAGGTTGCCGGACGAGCAGGAAGACGAAATGATCAGGGAAATGTGTGTATCCAGACTTATGATGCTGGTCACAGGATCATAAAACAGGTAGTAGAGAATGATTATATAGGCATGTATAATGACGAGATTGCAGAACGCGAGCGTTTTTCTTATCCGCCATTCTCCAGAATGATTTTCCTTTACCTGAAACATAAAGATTCGAATGTAATCGATCATGCTTCGGCAACACTTGCAAATATATTAAAAGGTAAATTTGGCAAGCGGGTACTCGGACCCGAACAGCCTTTGGTAAGCCGGGTGCGGAATTTGTATATCAAACAGATTATCATTAAGGCTGATAAGCATACTGCTATCCAAAAGGTTAAGGATGTTTTGCGTGAAACCCTAACCGAATTTAACGCCACCAAAGACTTTAAAAGCGTAATTACGCAATTGGATATTGATCCTTATTAGCAAGTTTTTTTAGTTTTGATTTACTGCTACTTACAATCTTGCTAAAGAATAAAGCTTGTTTCACCATTTAAAAAAGCTAATTTTGAAGCTCATGGCCTATAAATTTGTTGATAATTACCGAGAACGGGGAGCGAGAAAAAAGCTGGTAGAGTTGTTAAGATCTCGTGGAATTGAAGATGAAAATGTGCTTAATGCAATTGGCAAGGTTCCCCGTCATTTCTTTTTTGATGAAACTTTTTGGAAGCAGGCTTATAAAGATATTGCTTTCCCGATAGGTGATGGGCAAACCATATCCCAGCCTTACACTGTAGCCTATCAAAGTGAGCTACTTCACATTAAAAAAGGTGATAAGGTTTTAGAAATTGGTACCGGATCTGGCTATCAAACCTGTATCCTTATGGAACTTGGTGCCCAGGTTTATACCATTGAAAGACAGGAAAATATTTATAACAGGACGATTCAAGTGTTGCCCGGAATGGGGTATCGTCCTAAATTTTATTGTGGAGACGGTTCAAGAGGGATTGCAGAAGGCGCTCCTTACGATAAAATTATTGTAACTGCTGGTGCACCGATGGTTCCGGAAATCCTCTTAAAACAGCTTAAAATAGGTGGTATTCTGGTTATCCCGGTAGGAGATGAACATACACAGAAAATGGTAACCGTGCTTAGGGTAAGTGAAACAGATTACGAAAAAATTGTTCTGGATACCTTCAGGTTTGTGCCATTGGTAGGAGATCAAGCCTGGTAAGGGGTAGTTTAAAATGCTAAGAATTAAGTATCAGAGGTCAAGTATCAAGAAGCAAGTATCAAGTGTCATGTTGTCAATGCCTAAATAAGGTTGACCAGTGTTAGTTTACAATTTGCATTGATTTTCCAATATTTCTTATTTTGCTCTTTTGCATTGAGGTTTCTTTAAGTTGGCGTTCAAATTTAATTGGTGTGAGTCTTTGTAACCCAATATGTGGTTTATCAAAGTTATAAAGTTTAACGCTTCGGTCAACTTCTTTTATCAGCTCATTAAGATTCCTGATCCTTCTGTGCTTTAGATAATTGTTTTTGATTACACCGTTAATCCTTTCTGCTTTACCATTTTCCCAGGCAAATTCACACATACTGTTTAATATTTTGTGTTGTCTGGTCAGCTTGAGGAACTCCTTGTCATAATACTGGCCTCCACCATCTGAATGGAAGATCAACCCCTCCAGGTTTTCCCTTTTGCGTTCTTTTAGTGCCATTCTTAAAGCAGGGAGTGTAGTCTGGTCGGTTAGCAACCTGCCCGAGGTATGGTGCCCAAGGATACGCCTTGAAAAGGCATCAATTATGAAGGTTAGGTAATAAAAACGTCCGTTCAACTCAAAATAGGTAATATCACTTTGCCAAAGTTGGTCGATATTGCTTAAACAAAGATTATTGGCAAGGTTCTCAAAGCGGGTAACGCCACTACTGTCGGTTGTCCTGCGCCAATTCTTAACCCGCTTAACGCTGAGGTTCTCACAGCTGCAATAGGCTTCAAATGCGTCCCGGCCGATCCCTTCAGGCATTAGCTTATAGTACATCGCACGGCTACTCATGGTAGGATGGTCATTCCTTAGCTGATGGATGATGGGAAGCAGGGATTCCCGGCATTCCCGATGGCAGGCGGTGCGACCAAGTTGCTGATGGAAGGCTTGCTTGCTTATCCCTATACTGGTGTAGAAGAAATTCATACTGTAGGAGAATCGTTGTCTGTTCCCCCAGAAATATCGGGCAGTCGGGTAGAAAGTTTTTTTTTAATATCCACACCATACATCTCTTCTGCGATTTCGATCTGCTTCTCACGAAAATCAAGCAGGATCTGCTTTTGTCCTACCATACGTTCCAGTTCTGCTACCTTTTTTTTCAGGGCAAGAAGCTCCTGGGTATCACTCTGGCTTTCAACTATCAAACGATCTTTTTTCTCTCTCATAATACCAAATTTAGCAATCCATCTGTAAACACTGGTGCGACTTACCTGATATTGTTTGCAAACATCTGATATGGAAGCCAGCCCACACTCTAGCTCCCTAACTTTCTGGACCTTGAAATTGTCACTAAATACTCGCATTAAACGCTCCTTAGAGTTTAATCCTAAAACTGTTGATGTTCCCATTTTTTATATGTTTAAAAATTTAAAAAACGGTCAACTTATTTCAGGCATCGACATGTATCAAGACAGGGTGCTATTTTGACTCGGGTTTCCGGATTCTTGACCCCACAGAATCCTACCGCTTCATCGCCCTGTCCAGCTCGCGTTTAGTGTCTCTTTCTTTAATGCTATCTCTCTTATCAAATTCCTTTTTACCCTGGCCCAGCGCAATTTCCATTTTAGCAAATCCTCGCTCATTAACAAAAATACGAAGGGGAATAATGGTATATCCTTTTTCTTCTCCTTTTGTTTTTAGTTTTCTAAGTTCTTTTTTTTGGAGTAATAAAACCCGGTCTCTTTTAATATCATGATGATAAAAAGAACTATGGCTATATTCAGAGATGTGCAGGTTGCGAACATACAGGCTATTCCCGATAAACATGCAGAAAGCATCAGTCATATTGGCTTTCCCTTGTCTAATGGCTTTTATTTCCGTTCCTAAGAGCGCAATGCCGGCTACATACTTGTCAATCAGGTTGTAATCGAAATAAGCTCTTTTATTTTTTATATTGATGTCGTTCTTCAAAATGTATTTTTTATTAGCCGAAATTTTAGTGCTACAACTTAATTCGGGTTGCAAATATCTTAAAAATTAGTGTAATTAAATTATTCAAAGTGTTTAACAGTGATAATACTCATCTGTTTGTAAAACAAAAGTTAAAATTATACTTGTAACTCTATAAAGTTTTAAGTTTGGACTTTATCGGTTAAACTTATGAAATCAAGACTTCTTTTTGCTGTAATCATTTTGTTTTTTGTTTCAGTTACCAAGGCACAACAGCCTGCTGCTCTACCCTTGTTTACTTTTTATAAGCTTGACGGAAAAGCTGTTTCCAACGTTAATTTGAAGGAAGGGAAGAAAAATCTATTCATTTTATTTGATTGTACTTGCGATCATTGCCAAAGAGAAACCAAGCTGCTGAATACGAATTATGCCGCATTTAAAGATGTAAACATTTATATGGTTACCTTGGATGAAGCTTATATTATCCCCAAATTCTTTGATTCTTATGCAAAAGGCCTCAATAACAAGCCAAACGTAACAGTGTTGCAAGACAAAAAACAAATGTTTATCCCAAATTTTTTACCTTCAATGTATCCAGCCATGTACCTGTATTCTCCTCAGGGAAAATTGTTAGCCTATAACGCCGGAGATGGAGGAGTAAAAAAGATGCTTAAAACACTAAAGAAATAGCTATCTGATAATCAATACAGGTATATTTACTTTGTGCCTAACCGAATCAACTGTAGTTCCAAAAATAAGGTCTTTCAATCCTTTATGGCCATGTGCACCCATTACCAGTAGCTGAAAATCATTTTTATTGCTGATGTCTGCAATCGCTCTTGCAGTTCCACCGAAACCTATAAATACACTTGCATCATAACCTAAATCAGCCAAGTTAGCTTTGTATTTTTCGAGGTTTACGGCATCGCTTTGTGTTTCGTGATCCATCGCAATATCGCCATGGTAACGTGCTGCAGCTGTTTCTACAACATGTATAAGGTAATAATGTGCATTTTTTCCACCTTGAATAAGGGCATGGCGAATGGTATTCCGGTCATTTTTAGAAAAGTCGACTGCAATGCCGATCCGTTCATAACTTATTTTCTCAATCTTACCGATATCTAAAGCATTGCCATGCGGAACCATCTGTTTAGACTGGTTTTTCTTGTCGATTATAGGATGAAAAAAAACATAAAGCAGCAAGAGCGCTGTGAATATAATAGCAGGGAAGATAAATACATAAACCCACCAAACATTAGCATCTTTGGTCCATCCACTGATTTCCTCGATTACCAGTTTAACATTTAACGAAATGATAACAGCAGCACTCGTCCAGGCCAATACCTTTACCCAAGGTTTGATGGCAAAATCTTTCATCAGCTTTTTGTCTGAGGTAAAATGAATCAAGGGGATGATGGCAAAACCCAATTGTAAACTTAATACCACCTGACTTAATACCAGCAAACCGCCCAGGGCGTCGTCACCGTAATGCAGAATCGTGAAAAAGGCTGGGATGATGGCCAAAAGCCGGGTTATTAATCGCCTTAGCCAAGGTTGGATTCTCAAATTTAAGTGTCCTTCCATTACAATTTGTCCGGCAAGTGTTCCTGTAACTGTCGAGCTCTGTCCGGCAGCGATTAAAGCAATCGCGAATAATGTTGGTGCAACGTTTCCAAAAATATTAGATAATAATTTGTGTGCATCCTGAATTTCTGCTACCTCGTGTAAGCCATTTTTGTAGAAAGCAGCTGCAGCTAGAATCAGGATAGCAGCATTGACAAAAAAAGCCAGGTTTAATGCAACTGTGGTATCAATCAGGTTAAATTTAAGTGCTTCTTTAATACCTTTATTACTTCGTTCAATTTTACGCGTTTGTACGAGAGAAGAATGGAGGTATAAATTGTGTGGCATAACGGTAGCACCAATAATCCCGATAGCAATATAAAGTGCATCACCACCCAATAATGATGGCTCAAAGCCTTTTACAACATCTTTTAAAACCGGTTCTACTATAAACATTTCTGCCAGAAATGATATGCCTACAATGAAAACCATCGAAACAATAAAGCTTTCCATGGCCCTCATACCTTTGTTAAGGAGGAAAAGCAAGAGTATAGTATCAAAAATGGTTATCGATATACCCCAAATCAACGGAAGTCCGAAAAGTAATTGCAGACCAATGGCCATGCCAATAATTTCAGCCAGATCACAAGCGATAATTGCAGTTTGCGCTAAACCAAATAATGGGATATTTGCCCACCTGGGATAAGCATGCTTAGATGCTTGTGCCAGATCTAAACCGCGGACAATTCCCAACCTGGCACTTAATGATTGTAGTAAGAGGGCAATAAGGTTCGACATTAGCAATACCCAAATAAGCTGATAGCCGAATTTACTACCTCCGGCCAAATCAGTAGCCCAGTTACCAGGATCCATGTAACCAACACTAATAAGGTAAGCAGGACCTATAAAGGCTAGAATTCTGCGCCAGCCTTTGCGTTTATCGGTATGAACACTTTGATGTACTTCGCTTAACGATTCAGTTTTTGTCATTACTGCTAATTAAAATGTGTTTGGCAACTTCACGGCTAATATTTACTTGTTTGTTGGCGATCAGAAGTTCGACTGAACCATCAAAATCGGTAATGTCTGTAACTTCAATTTGCTTCCCGAGGGTCAATCCAAGCTTTTCCAAATGTTTTAAGAATGCAGAGCTGTGTTGACTAACGCCTGTAATGGTGCCATGATCATTAATTTTTAAATCAATAAGTTTGATAAACTGTGTTTTGGCAAAGCGCCCATTCTTATCCGGAATCGGATCTCCATGGGGATCTGATTTTGGAAAGCCCAGAAACTCATCTAAACGTTCGATGAGATCTGCAGATTTAATGTGTTCGAGCTCTTCGGCAACATCGTGTACCTCATCCCATTTGAAATTTAACTTATCAACGAGGAAAACCTCCCATAAGCGATGTTTTCTAACAATATCGATTGCTGCTAACCTTCCATTTACCGTTAGGCTAACACCCTGATATTTAATGTAATCCACCAGGCCTTTATCTGCAAGTTTCTTAATCATATCGGTTACCGATGCAGGTTTAGTTTGAAGTTGCTCTGCAATGGCGTTCGTTTGTACATTCGATGACTTTTCTGCTAAATGATAAATCGTTTTTAGATAGTTCTCTTCGGTAAAACTTTGCATTTATATTTATCTAATTTTATTTTTAGGTAAATCTAAAAATTATTGTTTAAAATTTATATGATAAATTATGTTAAAATTTAGAATATAATTTGGTTATGTTTGTGTTCTCAATACCTTTGAACCAATATGGCATCAGAATTAGATAAAATTGATTTTAGAATCTTAAAAATTCTACAAGAAAATGGTAGAATAACCAATTTATTACTCTCACAAGAAATCGGCTTATCACCCGCTCCAACTTTAGAACGTGTTCGTAAACTCGAAATGGCAGGATACATCAAAAGTTATCATGCCCTTGTTGACGAGGAAAAGCTTGGATTAGGTATTAAAACCTTCATTCAAATTCAACTTGATTTTCATAAAAATAACACGATCCAGATTTTTCTGGATGAAGTAAATCAGATTAAAGAAATTACAGAATGTCATCATGTTACTGGGCAGGCAGACTTCCTGTTAAAGGTTTATGTGAAAGACATTAAGGCTTACGAGCGACTGATTATGGATAAAATTAGTAAGATTTCTGTTGTGAAAACTTTTCAAACCATGATGATCATGTCGACTACGAAGAAAGAGCCAATTGTACCTTTGGAGTATTAATCCAAACCACCTTAGATGCCTTAGGCATCTAAGGTAGTTACCGAATTTATAATGTCTGGCAAGTTTTATTCAGTTGGGTTCTATTGTTGTTTTTTCACTTTAGGCACTCCACAGCATTTGATGTTATAATTACATATCTTCTTCTACTTCTAATGGAAAAAAATCATTGATAAAGCTCCTTTTTCCATATTTAACTATATTAACTGAATTAAAATTTATTAATAAACCTTTGGGTATTTTTAAAAGCTTCATATAACTTAATATTTGAGCTTCGTGAATGGGTATTATTTGTTCAACAGCTTTTAATTCTACAATCATACAATTCTCAATTAGTAAATCGGCCCGAAATTTTGCACTTAATGGAAGGCCTTTATAAAATAATGGAATTTGATATTCCGAAATGAAGTCAATATTCCGAGATTTTAGTTCAGTAACTAAACATTCGTGGTAAATACTTTCTAACAAGCCGGGGCCTAGGGCTCTGTGAACCTCAATACAAGCTCCTGTTACTTGATATTCTAGGTGATCAAGATAGGTTTTGGTTATCATATTAAAAATCGATTAAGTAAAATCTGTTTCTTTTACAGGGATGATTTTTGCAATGATTAGGACAATTTAATATTTATTTTTGATTTAAAAATAGACGGCATTCTGTTATTAAATATTAGCATCTCAGCACTTTAAATGATATTCGATTTATCTAAGGTGTCTTAGGTACCTAAGGTGGTTAAAGAGCTCTTACCTGGGCAGATTCCAATCAATTGGTTTTAAGTTATTTTGTACCAACAGCTGATTGGCTTTAGAGAAGTGTTTAGATCCGAAAAAGCCATTGTAAGCTGAAAAAGGTGAAGGGTGGGCTGCAGTGAGAACATAATGCTTTTTCTGGTCGATTAAAGCTGCCTTAGCCTGTGCGTACCTGCCCCAGAGTAAAAATACAATATGTTCGCGTTTTTGAGATAGTGCTTTAATAATCTCATCTGTAAAAATTTCCCATCCGCGGTTTTGATGAGAGCCTGCTTCGCTAGCCCGAACGGTAAGCGTTGCGTTTAAAAGCAGTACGCCCTGCTCAGCCCAATGGGTTAAGTTACCATGACCGGGAGACTTAAAGCCCGGAACATCCGTTTCCAGCTCTTTGTATATATTCTTTAAAGAAGGAGGGATTGCGACACCTCGCTGTACCGAAAAAGATAATCCATGTGCCTGGCCAACTCCATGGTAAGGATCCTGGCCTAAAATGACCATTTTAACTTCACTGAAAGGAGTTGTATTTAAAGCATTGAAAATATCTGAACCTTTTGGATAAATGGTTTGTTTGTTATCTTTCTCTTGCTGAAGAAAGGCCTTAAGGCTTTTCATGTAATCTTTTTCAAATTCTTGATCTAGTACGGCAAGCCAGCTGCTTTCTAAGGATGGAGACATGTGGTGATTGTTAAGTTCATGGAATAATTGAAGTTATGCGTTTTTTTTCTTCAAAATTTCTAATAAATCCGCTTCCAAAGTGTTTTTTGGACCTTCTATAATTCTTCCAATTTCATTACCTTTTTTATCAGAAATAATAAAAGTTGGAACACGCAGGATATTGAGTTTATCCAGTAAGCCATTCTCGGCTTTTTTATTCCCGTCGACGGCAATAATGTTGATGTTTTTTTCACTAAAGCCGGCTGCATCCAGAATTTTAAAGAAGTTGGGAACATTAACTTTACTATCGCCACACCAGCTTCCAAATACGATGGTAATTTTTTCTTTTTTGAGTAGCTTTTTAATTTCGATCATGGTGGCTGCATCAGGCGTATATGCTTCGTAAAGGGGATCGTACATCTCCTTAAATTCAGGAAAAGATATAAGGCCTGCTCTGGTGCAGGTGTTAATCAGGATATCTTTGTTTTTGGCTTGATCATGTATTTTTTTATTCAGTTCTTGTGCAGAAACGCTCATGGCGACTAAAATTAGGGTTATGGATAATAAGAATTTCATGTTTCCTTGTAGTTTAGCGTAATTATAAATTTTTAATGAAATTATTGTTTTAAAATCTAATTTCTGCTATTTAAACACGATATTTGCAGAAAAAAATAATTGTAATAAATTTTATGCCAAATATTATCAGATTAATTGCGGGGTTTGCTTTATTGGGTGGCGCAGTAGCATTATTTATATTCGGTTTCTGGCCTTGGGGCATAGTAGCCATTTTAGTGGGTTTAATTGTTTTAGTAACTTATTTCTTTAATGAGAACATGTTATTGGCACAATGGTATCTTAGAAAAGATAACATGGAAAAAGCCGAGCTCTTTTTGAAACGCATTACCAATTACGAAAAACAGTTGATTAAAGTTCAACACGGTTACTATAACCTTTTGGTAGGATTAATTGAAAGCAGAAAAGCACCAATGCAGAGCGAAAAATATTTTAAAAAATCGCTTGCTTTAGGTATGCAAATGGATCACAATGTGGCATTGGCCAAGTTAAGTCTGGCCGGAATTGCAATGGCAAAGCGTAACAAACGCGAAGCAACCATGTATTTAGCAGAAGCTAAAAAAGCAGATAAGAACAAATTATTAGCTGATCAGATTAAACAAATGAAAGATCAGATGGGTATGATGGATAAGCAACAGCAGGTTCGCTATCGCTAAATAACATATTGGATTTATTCCCTGTTTAAAGCCATCTTTTAGTTAAGGTGGCTTTTGTTTTTTATTTGAAAACGAAGCGTAAGTGATGCTTCTGAACTGCAGCCCCGCTCTTTGCTATAGCTCCGATTGAAAAAATCGGAGGCTGCCGCGCCGCTCGGGTTTAAATTTTACGGCAGAATTGCTTGAATTAGCATTGTGCTTATGGCTTGTCTCTTCCAATAAACCTTTCCTTTCCCAATAAAAAACTGATAGCTCGCTTTACATTTAGATCTATAGACGCTTCTGTTTTAAGGTTATTAATGTATCTTATAATCTCTTTTTGCAGGTAAGGGGCAAGGCTGTCAAATATTTGTTTGGCTTCATTGTTCTCTTTCAATGCCGCTTGAAGTTTGGGATGAAATGAAATTATCCTTTCCTCTGGATCAAATGTTAGTTCAAATAGGGCGGTATCTCCCAATTCTTTTCCAGCAACCGTTCTAATGGGAGTATTGAGGTTTAAACGCCAGTCGCCAGCATATTTAACCAGGGTTTGTTTAAAAAGGTGACCATCAATCTTCATCTTAACCGGAATTTTTCCCTTGTCTTTTTTAGCTTGATCAAACAGGTAAAGTAGCGTTTCTACAGGTACAAAAACAAAGGGGTTAATACCGATGATTTCAATTTTTGCATGGAAAGGTTTAGGCTTTTTTATTGGCATATGATGATTCTTAGTTTAAATATACGATAAGAAGTTTATTAGTTATGGGTTCATTAGCCATTAGTCATTGGGCACTGGTCATTCGTTCATTAGTTTTTCGAGCTGGATAAGCTATTCGTACGGTGGATTTAGTACTACTGCATTAACGTTTAACAAGCTTCTTTCAAGTAAGGGCTGCGGTGAGTGTTTGGGTTGGCGGTGCTGCTTAGATCGTCTTCATTTAATTTCTTCAAAACCAAAATGATTTTAAAATTGTAGTTTATGTAAAATCTTATACCTATGGCAACATCACAAGAAGGAAGTACTAACAATACTCAGGAAGAAAATAATATTCAGGATTTAGGAGGCAAAGAAGCGATTGAAAAGCTACGCGGATTGGCAGAAAAGGCCGAGAGTTGTTTCTTTTGTACCAATATCAAAACAGGAATTCCGCTATCTGTAAGGCCAATGGCCATTCAACAGGTAGATGAGGAGGGTAATATTTGGTTTATGAGCATGAAAGACAGTCATAAAAATGATGAGATCGCTACTGATCCTTTCACCCATCTGCTTTTTCAGGCAGGTGCCCATTCTGGTTTTGTAAACATTTATGGGATATCGGAAATCAGCCGGGATCAGGCTAAAATTGATGAGTTATGGAGTCCTTTTATTAAAACCTGGTTTCAGGGTGGAAAGGATGATCCCAATATTACACTCATAAAAGTGATTCCGTCTGAAGGTTATTACTGGGATACCAAACATGGTACGGCGGTTGCCTTTTTGAAGATGGCGGCTTCAGTAATTACAGGGAAAACAATGGACGACTCTGTTGAAGGCGCATTAGATGTTGATTAATTTCCATCATGCCTGATTTATGCTAAAGCCTATGCTTATTCGATAAATCGAGCATAATGAATTTATTTGTCGTCTAAATTGTCGTATCCCTCGTATTCTTCTCTTTGAGCACGTTTACTGAGGATATCATCTTCGTCGATTTCTGTAGCACGTTTAAAGAAAAGTGCCTCAGCCTGAATTCTTTTAATCAATTGGCGAACCAGGGTTAAATCAAAAGCATCTTTACTTAATTTGATGCAGTATTCTCTTTCGTTAATTTCTAAACTTGAAGTGTTCATAGCAATGATGTTATTTAATCAATTGCTGTAAATATAGAAAAGGCTTGCTAATCATTTATTAGCAAGCCTTTTAAGTTTTCGTTATGTTTATGTTAACTATTTATGCGATAGAAACAAGCCATCATCTGTTTTTGCAACCTTTAAGATTCCTTTGCCTGTTAAAGCTTTTAAAGTGGTATCCCATTTTTTGTTGCTCCAATCGGTTAGTTTAGCCTTAACATCTGTTAGCAGTGCTTGTTCTCCTTCAGCTACTAAAGCGTAAAGTTCTGCTTCTTCTGCTGTTAACTCAATTTTCTTTTTCTCCGGACGCATTTGAGGGAAGAATAACACTTCCTGAATGGTGCTTTGGTTGGTCATCAACATCACCAAACGATCGATACCAATACCCAAACCAGAAGTTGGAGGCATACCATATTCTAAAGCACGTACGAAATCATCATCCATAACCATTGCTTCATCATCACCACGGGCGGCCAGTTTAAGCTGATCTTCAAAACGTTCTTTTTGATCGATAGGATCATTTAATTCTGAATAAGCATTGGCAATTTCTTTCCCTTTAACGAATAATTCAAAACGTTCTACCAAACCTTCAGACGAACGGTGTTTTTTCGCTAATGGAGTCATCTCGATAGGGTAATCGGTGATATAAGTTGGCTGAATTAAATTCGCTTCTACTTTTGCACCAAAAATCTCATCAATTAATTTGCCTCTTCCCATTGAAGGGTCTATTTCAATACCTAAATCTTTACAGGTTTGAGCAATTTCTTCTTCAGTCATTGCTGAAACATCTATGCCGGTATATTTCTGAATAGATTCGTACATGGTAAGCTTTTCGTAAGGACCTTCGAAATTAATGTCATGACCACCAACATTAACGATTGCAGAACCGTTTGTTGCGATCGCTACTTTTTCTAAACATTCCTCTACCATCGCCATCATCCAAACATAATCTTTGTAAGCTACATAGATTTCCATTGAAGTGAACTCAGGGTTGTGGGTACGGTCCATACCTTCATTTCTGAACATTTTACCGAACTCGTAAACACCATCAAAGCCCGCAACAATTAATCTTTTCAGATAAAGCTCATTTGCAATACGCAAATAAAGTGGCATATCTAAGGTATTGTGATGTGTAGCGAAAGGACGTGCTGCAGCTCCACCGTGAATAGGCTGAAGAATAGGTGTTTCCACTTCCATCCATCCCTGTTCGTCAAAATAGTTGCGCATGGTGTTAATTACCTTGCTGCGCTTGATGAAAATTTGTTTATAATCAGGGTTTACTGTTAAATCTACGTAACGCATACGGTAGCGTAATTCCGGATCAGTAAAGCCATCGTAAATGTTGCCATCGTCATCACGTTTTACCACGGGAAGTGGTTTTAATGATTTAGCCAATACTGTAAACGAAGTAACGTGAACGGAGATTTCGCCAGTTTGTGTTGTGAAAACATAGCCCTTAACACCGATGTAATCGCCAAGATCTAATAGTTTCTTGAAAACGGTATTGTATAAGGTTTTATCTTCATCAGGACATAAGTCGTCACGCTTCAGATACAACTGAACACGGCCTGTAGAATCTTGCAATTCGGCGAAAGAAGCACTTCCCATAATCCGACGGGTCATTAATCTTCCGGCAATGCTGATGTTCTTATAAGCGGTTTTATCTCTTTCGTAGTTCTTATTGATATCTTCTGCATAAGCGTTAACTTCATAAGCTTCGGCAGGATAGGGCTCAATGCCCAATTCGCGTAATTGTTTTAACGACTCACGTCGTAATATCTCTTGTTCTGATAATCCTATACTCATTTCGGGTATTTTTTGCAAAAGTAAGAATTTTGCAGGGTTTTATTCGTGATTTAATTTCCGTTTTTTCCTTAGTAACCCATTTGATTTTTGATCACAATGATTTAAGTGATGCGCTAGCTTACAGGTAGCGGTATGCGGAGTAGGTGCCTACATGCAAAAACCATTTTAATCTGCGGGAGTTTTTTACTGTTTATTAGCTTCCGCAGATTTAAAAATATGGCCGACTGTTTTACTATTGGCATATTCATTAAAGATGTTGTATCTTCAAAATATGAAAAAAATGCTCTTAACCTCTTGTCTAATATTTATTAGTTGTTACTGTTTTGCTAGTTCAAATGGTGCAGCAACCCATACAGCCATTGGAAATGGTATCGGAATAGGTTCAGCACTTGCAGTTTCCATTTGCTGGTCTAGAACAGAATCAGTTTTAACTTCTCTTGTGGCCGGTATATTTGGCTGGTTGTATATCATTTATTTTCTTATCACAAGAGAACCAAAATAGATTCAAGGCGGAATGACAAATATTGCCAGCCCTTTAATTATCTAGTCCTAATTAAAATGATAAAGAAATACTACGTTGCCAACATATGCAGGTTTGGCTTCTCCTTTGATATCTAAGATTGCCTGAATTACTACCTTCGTTATTCCCCTTAAGTTAGAAATCGCCAGGAGTTTGGCTTTAAGTTGAATTTCGCTATTTACGCGAACTGCCTGTCCAAATTTAAAACTTTCAATTCCGTAATTGATTTCCATTTTAATGTTGCGGATATCGGCTATTTGTTTCCAAAGATATGGGATAAGCGAAAGGGTTAGGTAACCATGGGCAATGGTGGTATTAAAAGGACTATCGGTTTTGGCCCTTTCGGTATCGGTATGAATCCATTGATAATCAAGGGTAGCCTCTGCAAACTTATTGATCTGCTCTTGGGTAATGGTATGCCATTGCGATATGCCAAGTTCTTTTCCCAGATGGGCTTCGTATTCTTCAAAATTATTTACAATCAGCATATTTATAGACTTTATGGTGGCGGGTTTTATGATATGCTAATGAAAGTTAGTCGCTAATGCGATGTTCTAACGCCACATTAGTGTCTCAGCCCAGTTTTTAAAGATAGTATTTTAATCTACATGTAGAAATTTATTTCAGATCCTAACTAAGGGCACTGAAAAATAAATGAGTTGCAAAGAAGGACTTAGGCATCAGCCTCAACATCCTCCTGGTACATTTCATTGATGGCTTCTGCATATTTCTTCTCTACAATACGTCGCTTAACTTTAAGTGTTGGTGTAATTTCTCCTTCTTCGATACTGAAGGGGTTTCGCTTGATTTTAAAGTTTTTAATGCGCTCAAATTTGGCTAGTTCGTTAGAGATTTTTTTAATGTCCTGAGCCATCCAGTCGATAATTTCCTTGTTTTCAATGAAAGGGGCAGCCTCTTCGAAGAATGCGGGTTTAAGTTTGAATGTCTCTTCTAAAGTTTCTCTGTTTGGGATAATGATGGCAGTAATAAAGTCGCGCTTGTCTCCAACCAGGAATAACTGATCAATCTTGGGGCTTTTCAAATAGATATTTTCTACAGGTGTAGGGTATACGTTTTTCCCATAAGCGTTTACAATCATGTTCTTTAAACGGTCGGTAATCTGCAGGTTCCCCTTATAGAATCTCCCAATATCGCCGGTATGGAACCAGCTGTCTTTGTCAATGGCTTCTGCAGTTTCAGCAGGTTTGTTAAAATAGCCTTTCATTACACAATGACCGCGAACAATGATTTCCCCTTCGGCACATTCAAAATCCTCATTAAAAGTGTCATGTGTTTGGATATTGATAATGTTTTTGCTCTCCACGTCTTGTATTCCTACCTCTATTGCGGGAATAACTCTTCCTACTGTACCATAAACTTGTCTGTGGAATTCGGTAACCGACATTACCGGAGAAGTTTCTGTTAGGCCAAAGCCTTCAAGGATTTTAATACCCAGATCGCCAAAAAATTCCCCAACATTTTTTGGTAGTGCAGCACCACCAGAAATCATGAATTTTAGCCGTCCTCCGGTTTTTTCTTTAATCTTACTGAAAACCAGTTTCTCCGCAATCGCTTTCTTTGTGCTTAATACGAAGCCCGGATTTTTACCCGCTTCTTTAGCTACACGATAATTTTTGCCGGTTTCCAACGCCCAGGTAAATATCTTTGCTTTGGTACCACCCGCCGACGTTCCTGACTTTATCGCTTTATCGTGAATGCGTTCCAACAGTCTTGGAACACAGTTCATTACCGTTGGCCGAACTTCGCCCATGTTTTTGGCCAATAATTCTAAACTTTGGGCAAATGCAATTTTACAACCCTGAGCACAGCAAACATGGTAGGTAGCAGTTCGTTCAAAAACATGCGAGAGTGGGAGAAAAGATAAAAATGTTTCGGTTTCATCAATAACCGGAATTTGCTGGAGGCAAACTTCCACATTTTTAACAAAGTTACGGTGTGTAAGCATTACACCTTTTGGTGTACCCATGGTTCCTGAAGTGTAAATTAAAGAAGATACATCCTGGGGCTCCACAAGGCTTCTGCACTGGTCTATTTCTGCTTTTTCTGCAGCTGTTAACTGATGTTTTAAAGCCAGTATATCAGAAAAGCTTATAATCTCTGCCTGAACATCCGTTGGGATAGTTACTTTTTCATAGTCTTTGAAAGCAGGAATAATGTATTTCAGTTCTTTACAGTTTGAAGCTACTTTAAGTACCTTGCGGTAAAGAAAGTTGTTCCCAATCAAAATTCCTTTTATACCAGAATCATTGATAATGTAGGCTACTTCCTGTTCAGAAAGTGTAGGATAAATAGAAACATTGATTACACCAATTTGTTGAATGCCCTGATCATAGTAAACATACTCAGGTGAATTTTCGATCATTAGCCCTAATCGGTCTCCCTTCTTAAGCCCCTTTTCTAAGAAGAAAGCAGATACTGCATCCGCCCTTTTTAAGGTGTCTTCATAAGAGATTTCTGTCCATTCGGCACCCTGCTTATGGATTAAGAAGGTTTCTTCTGGTTTATGTATATTTTTTACAACATTTCTAAGTAAAGTTGGAACTGTTGAAAATTCGTTAATTAAAGGCATGCTCGTTATTTGGTGTTCGTTTAATTAACAATAATAACGCTTTTTGGTTTAAAAATGCAAAAGGTAGAAAAAAACGGGCTGACTTAGCGCTTGGTAAGCAATTGGTGGTTTATACCAGTTTACAGGTATTTATGAGCTAATTATTGAAGTAAAAACTTTTTTTCATTATCTTTTTATTTTATCTG
Source organism: Pedobacter sp. (assembly GCF_965279535.1). Classification (NCBI taxonomy): domain Bacteria; kingdom Pseudomonadati; phylum Bacteroidota; class Sphingobacteriia; order Sphingobacteriales; family Sphingobacteriaceae; genus Pedobacter; species Pedobacter sp. The sequence continues at coordinate 1,174,943 of NZ_OZ257244.1, read as the reverse complement.
TGTCTGGAGGAACGATTATTGAGGAGAACCGTTCTAATTTTGAGATACGATACTATAACCAATTGATGAAAGATAGATGCCAAAAATAAACAGAATAACCTGTGCCCTAATACTCCTGCTTTTTCTGGTTAACACTTTAAGTGCCCAGGTTGTATCAATCGATAAAAAATTGAATATCGACAGCTTATCTGCAATTATCAATGCTAAAAGTCCTGATAGTGTAAAGGCCAGGGCAAGTTTTTTATTGTCTGAGTACTGGATATCTTCCAATCCAAAACTATCACAGCAGTATTTGGATAAAGGGAGAAAATTAGGTTCCTCTAACTCCTTTTTAAAAGCCTTGTCCTTTTATTATGAAGGCAGATTGGAGTATGAGCTTCATCATGCGGCTAAATGTAGCGATGCTTTATTGAAGTCTGAAAAGTTACTTGGTGGTATTCATTCGGAAGAGGCTGCCAGATTCAGAAGAACAGCACTGTATTATTATGCAGAGAATTTATATAGCGAAGGAAAAGATAAAGCAGTAATTGCTACAGTTTTAAACCTGATTATTCCTTTAACTGTGGCTGGGAAAGATACTTTGCTTATGGCCAAATCTTATGGTGTTCTTCATAAAACCTTTAACGATAATAGCCATTACAACCAGGCTAATTTATATATTGACCGGGCCATCGCTTTGATGAAAAAGATAGATCCACAGGGCAGACTTTTGGTGGCCTATTATCTTCGTTCAGCTTTTACGGCTTGTTATCAATATAAGTTTGATAAGGTTAAGAAGATTCTGGAGCTAACTAAAAACTTGCTAAAGAAATTTCCCGACAGCAAAGAAATGCTTGATAATTATGAAGTGGAGGGTATTTATTTTATGGAAGGAACCCGGGAGAGTGATAAAGCATTGGCGAGTTTAGATAAGGGACAAAAGCTAGCCAGGAAAATGGGCAATGAATATAAGGTTACGACTTTTTTACTTCAGAAATACAACGTATATCTCAATAACAGTCAATATGATAAGGGAATTCCGATATTAATGGAGGTTTCTAAAAATGTAGATTTTATGAAATATGCATTGAATAAACAATCCATTTACCGGGAGTTTAACCGTACTTACGAATTGCTCGGTGATGTCCCTAATGCATATATCTGGTTGAAGAAATACAATCAGCTTACCGACAGTTTAAACGAGACACGTTTAAGAAAAGATATCAATGAATTGGAAGTAAAGTTTAGAAATGCCGAGAACCAAAAAAAGATTGTGGAACTTAACGCTGCTAACTCCAAGGCTAATTTAACAGTAAAGAATAATCGTTTAATGAGTTGGCTATTCGCAATCATCAGTTTTGCATTACTGCTGATTTTAATTTTCGGTTGGATAGTTTATCGTAATGCTAAGAAGATGTCGGTTCAAAAGGAGATTACGCATCAACAGGAACTTAAGGATCTTAAGCAACAGGAAGAAATTAAGTTAACAAAAGCAATGTTGCAGGGACAAGAAGAAGAACGGAAGCGGATAGCCAGAGATCTTCATGATGGGCTGGGAGGGATGCTGGCAGGGATAAAACTCAACCTTTCAGAATTCGCTATAAGCCATGAAGAAGAAAGGGATGGATCATTGGATCCGATTATAAATCAATTGGATACATCCGTTACAGAATTAAGGCGTATCGCCCACAACATGATGCCGGAAACTTTGCTTAAATTTGGCCTGGAAACCTCGCTTCGTGACCTTTGTAATGCGATGACTATCAGTAATATATCAATTCACTTTCAATCGTACGGTTTAATGAACGATCTGGTGATGCAAGAGCAGATATCCATTTATCGCATTATTCAGGAGTTATTGGGTAATGCCGTAAAGCATGCTAAAGCAACTCAGATTTTATTGCAATGCAGTTATACAGCGGGCTCTTTTCTAATCACGGTAGAGGATGATGGCATAGGCTTTGATGTGAAGGAACTTGAAAATAAGACAGGTATGGGTTTGCTGAATATCCGAAATAGGGTTAGCTATTTGAATGGTATTTTTGAAATTAATACGAATAAAGGTCAGCAGGGCACAACAATTAATATCGAACTTAATGTTAGAGCATAAAGTTAGCCTGGCTATCGTAGATGATCATCCGGTAGTTATAGAAGGCTTACAGAATATACTTAAGAATCACGATCGCATAACAATTGCTGGAAGTTTTGTAAATGGACAAGATTTTCTCTCATTTTTAAAAACAAATAAAGTTGACGCTGTATTATTAGATATTTCTCTCCCGGATATAAGCGGTATAGAATTGTGTATGGAGATAAAGAAGATCTCAGCACGAACGGCTATACTTGCCTTGAGCAATCATGATGAACGCAGTATCATCATGAAGATGATTGCACAGGGAGCGAGTGGTTACTTACTGAAAAATACCGGATTAAACGAGTTATTGAGCTGTATTGAAGAAGCAGTGAATGGGAATATTACGTTTAGTGCTGCGGTAAGAGACATCATCTCCAATCCTCAGCCCGAAGATTTCAGAGAAATTGTTCGATTAACCAAAAGGGAAAAAGAGATTTTAAATTTAGTGGCTTTAGGTAAAACTACACAGGCCATTGCAGATGAACTTTTTCTGAGTAAATTGACTGTAGAAACGCACAGGAAGCACTTGTTGCAGAAATTTAAGGTAAAAAACGTAGCGGAATTAATAAAAATAGCCTCACAAGAAAATCTCTTATGAGGCTATTAATTTCTTAAAGTAAGGAATTAAACAGAGAAGCTTTCGCCACAGCCGCAAGTACGACTAGCGTTGGGATTGATGAAGTTGAAACCTTTTCCATTTAAACCATCAGAAAAATCAAGTTCTGTTCCTGCCAGATATAAAAACGATTTCATATCCAGGGCAATTCTGATTCCGCGGTCTTCAAAAAACTGATCTCCAGTTTTTTCTTCGTTGTCAAAATCCAGATTGTAAGACAAGCCCGAGCAGCCTCCACCTTTTACCGATACACGTAAAAAGTAGTCAGAACCTAATTCTGAATCCTGCATTAAATGATCTATTTTATCCTTTGCTTTATCTGTTATTGTAATCATTTCAATTCTGATTTGAGATTTGAGACATGAGATAAGAGACTCGAAAGCCTACATCCCACCTACAAATCATTAAATACTTTAATAGATAAGAGATATTCTCAAATCTCTTATCTCAGATCTTACTAGTGGTGCGATTTTTCTAATACCACAGGCTCTAATCCGTTTTTAACGCGATAATCGTTAATTGCAGATTTAATAGCATCCTCTGCCAAAACTGAACAGTGGATTTTCACTGGTGGTAATGCTAATTCTTCAACAATATCCATATTGTCAATTGCCAAAGCTTCATCAATTGTTTTTCCTTTTAACCATTCTGTAGCTAAAGAAGAAGAAGCAATTGCCGAACCGCATCCAAAAGTTTTAAATTTAGCGTCAGTGATTACATTATCATCACCAACTTCAATTTGCAAGCGCATTACGTCGCCGCACTCAGGCGCTCCAACCAAACCTGTTCCCACAGCTTTGCTGTCTTTATTTAAAGTACCTACGTTACGCGGGTTACTATAATGATCGATTACTTTCTCTGAATATGCCATTTTTGTATTTCTTTAGTCTCCTTTCGGAGAAATTTTGTTTTTGTTGTGGGTTATACGTTATGACTTGCAATGCAAGGCTCAAAATCAATAACCTTCATTTGTTATATTATCTATTGTGCATTAAGCCATGTAACTGATAACTTGCAGCACGTAACTCAATTAATGTTCTGCCCACTCAATTTTACTCAAGTCAACACCTTCTTTAAACATTTCCCAAAGTGGAGAAAGTTCTCTCAGGTGGTTAACTGCTTTTTGCGTAATTTCGATAGCGTGATCTATATCTTCTTCAGTAGTAAATCTACCTAAGCCATAACGGATAGAAGAGTGTGCTAAATCGTCTGATAAACCTAAACTTTTCAGTACGTATGATGGTTCTAAAGAAGCAGAAGTACAGGCAGAACCTGAAGATACTGCCAGGTCTTTCATTGCCATCATTAAGCCTTCACCTTCAACATATTTAAATGAAATATTAGCTACATGCGGTAAACGGTGTTCTGTATTACCATTAACATAACTTTCTTCCATTTTGTTTAAAGTAGTTTCTAATCTGTCGCGTAATGCAGATAAACGAACGGCTTCACTTTCCATCTCTAAACGACAAAGCTCACAAGCTTTACCTAAGCCAACAATACCAGGTACGTTTAATGTTCCAGAACGCATACCACGCTCGTGGCCACCACCATCCATTTGAGCTGTAACTTTAACCCTTGGGTTCTTACGGCGAACGTAAAGTGCACCAACGCCCTTAGGTCCGTACATTTTATGTGCTGAGAAAGCCATTAAGTCAATGCCGTCTGCATTTACATCAACCGGGATTTTTCCAACGGCCTGTGTAGCGTCAGTCATGAATAAAGCGCCATATTTGTGTGCAATAGCCGAGATTTCTTTTACTGGCTGGATTACACCAATTTCGTTGTTACCATACATGATCGAAACTAAGATCGTTTCTGGAGTCATTGCAGCTTCAAGCTCAGCTAAGTCGATTAAACCATCTTCTTTCACGGCCAGATAAGTTACACGCGCACCATTTTTTTCTAAGTGCTTGCAAGTATCTAAAACTGCTTTATGTTCGGTTACCGCAGTGATGATGTGGTTTCCTTTTTCTTTATACATTTCAAACACACCCTTAATCGCCAGGTTATCAGCTTCGGTTGCGCCAGATGTAAAAATGATTTCTTTTTCTGTACAGCCGATTAATTTGGCCACCTGCTCACGGGCATAATCAACCCCTTCTTCAGCTACCCATCCGAAAGCGTGGTTTCTGCTTGCTGCATTTCCAAATTTCTCAGTAAAGTAAGGTAACATTGCTTCCAACACTCTAGGGTCAAGAGGTGTCGTTGCATTATTGTCTAAATATATCGGCTGTTTCATCTTATTCTGTTAATTTTACTACAAAGATACGAAAAAACTTTTCTAACAATTATAAATAATAGCTATGAGCATATAGGTAAAACCTGCATTTTTACATTTACTTAACCTTTCGGGTTTCAACCTTTAGCATAAATGCCTATGAATAAGATAGAACATATCGGAATCGCGGTCCGGAACCTCGAAAAATCCATTGATTTGTATCAGAGATTACTGAATACAGATTGCTATAAAACCGAACAGGTGGCATCTGAATTTGTAAATACTGCTTTTTTTAAAACCGGGGAAAATAAGGTCGAATTGCTTGAGGCAACGGCTGCTGAAAGTGCTATCGCTACATTTTTAGAAAAAAAAGGAGAGGGCATACATCATATTGCTTTTGCTGTAGATGATATCCTGGCAGAAATGGATCGACTTAAAAATGAAGGGTTTGTTCTTTTGAATGATCAGCCTAAGAAAGGAGCTGATAATAAAATGGTTTGTTTTATTCACCCGAAAGATACCAATGGTGTCTTGATAGAGCTGTGTCAGGAAATTAAGTGGGTTTGACGATTGTAGGCTTTTGTTTAGGTGTTTTGAGATTTCCAATTTAATCTAACATTAAGAAGTTAAGGTAATCATAGTTCAAAGTTGGTTATGCGGTTAGGTGTGCGATGCGCCCAGGACTTAAGACTAATGACTTAGGACTAATGACTACTCCCAACTCCAAGCTCTCATCTCGAAACTGGTTCAGTTGGTTAGTCGGTTGCTGTTTAGTTGTGCCATGCGCCCAGGACTTAAGACTAATAACTCCAGACTAATGACTACTCCCAACTCCAAGCTCTCAACTCCAAACTGGTTCAGTTGGTTAGTCGGTTGCTGGTTAGTTGTGCGATGTGCCCAAGACTTAAGACTAATGACTCCAGACTAATGACTAATGCTCAGAACTACTCCAAACTCCCCGCTCTCAACTCCAACAGGTTAGTTGTGCGATGCGCCCAAGACTTAAGACTCCAGACTGATGACTCCCGACTAAAAACTCCTCCTCAGAACTAATCAAGTGTTTTAACTAATTTTGTAATTATGAGTGGTGCATTGTCTTTAATTAGGATTATTAGCAAGGATTTTGATTTAGCGGAAACGTTGTCTGAGGAGCAACTGCGTTTGGCGATGATAGATGCTTTTGGATATCTGATTGATAATGATTTTTCTAAATTGGTACAGATTCTTTATAAGGCAGATGTAGATCAATATAAACTAAAGGAGTTGTTAGAAAATACCAATGGGGCAAGTGCAGCCGAAATTATTGCTGACACTTATATCGCAAGGCAAAAGGCAAAAATCGAAACCTGGAAAAAGTATAGTACTTGAAAGCTTTTTGTTTAAATCAAACCCCAGCCTGAAATGAATTTAAGTTAGGATTATGATTACGTCAATAAATTAATTTTCAGATTTTAGATCTGTATGATGGTATCTGATGCTTTATCTCTCTTTTTTATCCAGAGGAGCCAATCCGAACATTAAAACCAATTTGTTCCCGCTGTAAAAGTTCAAGGTTTGATCTGCAATGTCGTATTTCAAGGATTTATTATTAATTACAGTCATAAATGCACTTTCCAGCTCATTGTTTTCGCAGGCCATCATGGTGCTTGCCAAATTTTTGAACGTGATGGTACTTGCGGTAATTTCGAAGCTTCCAAAGATTCTGTTACAGCCTGAGAATCCGCTTACCCGGGTATTGCCTTTTTCGAAAACAAGGTAGGCTTTAGGGCTGCTTTGTGTCTTGCCATTGATCTGAATCAGGTTCCATTTATATCGTGTGATGAAATCCTGATATTTTATGGTTTGCACAACAAGTTTCTTTTCGATTATTTTTTTTAACCGATAGGTGTACTGACTGGCATCTGCCGGAACTTGTTTTCGCTTTGTCCGGATTACGTCAATTGTATATTGATAACCGGCTTCATAATTAAAACCAGTAATGGCGGAGTAAAATAGTTCCCAATCTTTACTGTATTTGTATTTTACCTGGTAGCAGGTTTGAGGGCCAACACCTGTACAATTTGCGCGCTCTTCTTTTATAATTAATCTGATGATATCGGCCTTTGCCACTACATTTAATAATAATAAAAAGACAAATAGAACCGAAGCTTTGCTGAATATGGATTTCATATGGATGTTTTTTTTAAATGATGAACGATGCTTAGATTTTCCATAAAAGCGTTTAAAAAAGAGAGATGGATGTTTCATCGGTTCTAAGCATCCAAATAATTAGGGGTTAGGGTTAAAGTAGGCTATCCATTTACCCCAATCCCCCAATGCATTTTAAATATTCCTCGGCAACCAGGGTTCTAATACTCTGAGTTTTTAACCTCAGGCCCGTGGCATTTTGTAACCATTGTGATATGCTGCAGCGAGGTATTTGTTGGCTTCGGTATCGGTAAATTTACCTTTGGCTGCATCCCAGTAGATTTTTTTTCCTGTTCGGTAAGCAATATTACCCATTTGACAAACGGTGGCTACATGTGCCCCAGCTTGTATCGGTGCTTTTAGATCTTCCATTTTGCGGGACTGGATAACATCCAGGAAATTTTTGGCGTGCAATTGCAATCCGTTATCCACCGATTTTTGTAAAGGCACTGCCTCGATTTTAATTTTGTCGCCATCTTTTCCGGGAATTACTTCCCAACCCTGGCGGTTAAGAACGAGTGTTCCATTGTTTCCAATGAATGCAACACCATGGTTTCTGCCATAAGGGCCATCATCAATACCTGTAGCATGTTCCCATTGTAAATTAAAACCTTCAAATTCAAATATTGTGGTTAAAGTGTCGGGTGTTTCCGATGCATCATCGGGGTAGGCAAACTTTCCGCCTGATGCTACAATGCTTTTTGGCGCTGAAGCTTTCATTCCCAACAGGGCATAGTCAATCATGTGTACGCCCCAATCGGTCATTAAGCCTCCCGCATAATCCCAAAACCACCGAAAATCGAAATGAAAGCGATTTTTATTAAAAGGATGTCTTGTGGACGGACCCAACCACATGTTATAGTCAACGCCTTCAGGTACAGGGCTATCCGGTACAGTAGGTATGGCTTTCATCCATCCCTGGTAGGCCCAGGCTTTTACCAACCGGATGTTACCTAATTTACCCGAATGAACATATGCAATGGCATCCGCAAAGTGTTTTTGGCTCCGTTGCCATTGGCCTACCTGAACCACTTTCTGATATTTTTGCTGGGCAGCAATCATTTCATTGCATTCGGCTATAGAATTACCCACTGGCTTTTCTACATAAACATCTTTGCCTGCTGCAAGGGCATCAATCATTATTTTGCAATGCCAATGGTCTGGAGTGCCAATTACAACGGCATCTATATCTTTGTTTTCGAGTATTTTTTTGTAATCGCCGGTTGTGGTTACGGTAATACTTTTTTTAGCCAGCTCAGCAGCTCTTTTGGTTAATACATTTTGGTCTACATCACATAAGGCAACACATTCTGCTCGGGGATCTTTAAGTAGTGCTGTAAGGTCTGACCAGCCCATGCCATTAATCCCTATGGCACCAATACGTATTTTAGCCGCTTTGTTTTTGTTTGTGGCAAACAGATTTAAAGGTAAAATACTCGCTAAGCCTGTGCTTGCTAATAGGAGGGAGCTAGATTGTATAAATTTTCTGCGTCTCATAAAGGAATGATTTGGTTATTTTTAAAAGTAATAAATATATCATAAAATGAGGCTAATAACGTTATAGTTACGTTTATTTTTTGAATTCACTTGTGAGAAATTAATTTTTTTACAGATGTTGATACTTATAAAATAAATTAATACATTTGCATCCTCTAAAATAGAGGTAGAAAGACAAATAGGAAATGTCATAAGCATTGTTGCCAGCAAATTGCAACTAAATGTTCTTGATGCTTTCACACAAAAAACATAAAATAATATTCAAATGAAAAAAGATTTGCACCCATCAAGCTACAGACCTGTTGTTTTCAAAGATATGTCTAATGACTATGCTTTCTTAACAAAATCATGTGTAGATACTAAAGAAACAATTAAATGGGAAGATGGTAATGAGTATCCTTTATATAAATTAGAGATTTCTCATACTTCACACCCTTTTTATACTGGTAAAATGAAATTGGTTGATACTGCCGGACGTATCGATAAATTCAAAAACCGTTACGCTAAGAAATAATTTTAGCAACAAAAAGCATTTTTTGAAGTCCCTTTGCCAAAAGCATCGGGACTTTTTTTATTTTTGTTGCTTATGACAATCAATCTATTTGATGATTCCAGCTGGACGTCTCTCCGTCCGCTTACCTTTACTAGGCCTGTTGCCGATTTAAGAATAGGAATATTAACCATTGCCGAAAAATGGGCTAAGCATTTGCAGGCAGATTTTGGTTTTATAACGCAGGAGTATCTTTCCAGAAAATTTACAGCCAAATCTAATGCTGATATTTTTATCAATGGTTCTGTATGTCCGGATGATGCACTTCTAGAAGCAGTTAGCAGCTTGAGGAATGGAGAGTCATTAGCTAAAGGTGATTTAATCATTGCTTACAGGGCCGATCAGTCGGCTGGCCATAGTTTAGAGTTGGCGAGATCTTTGAAAACTTTTGCGTACAGCCAGGATTTTATAAGTGTCAGTTATCCCGATCATATTTTTACCCATAATGGGGTAGAGCTTAAGAAGGATTTTGCGCTGCTGACCAAGGGGAGGGTTTCTGCCAGCCTTAGTCAAACCAATACTTTTTTAGGTGATAACATTTTTGTTGAAGAAGGGGCTACAGCTGAATGTTCAGTATTTAACAGTCTTCAGGGCCCAATTTATTTAGGGAAGAACGCTGAAGTTTGGGAAAGTTGCAACATTAGAGGCTCTTTTGCGCTTTGTGATGATTCTTCGGTCAAAATGGGCGCTAAGATTTATTCCAATACCACTATTGGTCCGCATACCCGTGTTGGTGGCGAAATCAACAATGCTGTGATTTGGGGTTACTCTTCAAAGGGACACGAAGGTTACTTAGGAAATGCCGTTTTAGGGCAATGGTGTAACATTGGTGCAGATACCAATAACTCGAACCTTAAAAATAATTATGCTGAAGTTAAACTTTGGGATTACGAGGCTGAAAGTTTCCGTAAAACCGGATTGCAGTTTTGTGGTTTAATTATGGCCGATCACGCGAAGTGTGGAATTAACACTATGTTTAATACCGGAACGGTAGCTGGAGTAAGTGCCAATATTTTTGGTGCAGGATTCCCGCGTAACTTTATTCCGGATTTTGCCTGGGGCGGTGCGCAGGGATTTGATGTATACAGTATAGAGAAGATGTTTGAAACAGCCGAAAAGGTATATGCCAGAAGGGATTTGCCTTTTGATGAGGTTGAAAAGGAAATAATTGCTAAAGTTTATGAACTAACTGAACAATACAGAAGGTTTTAAGCTGTTTAAAGAAAAGAAACTAAATACTAAATCAGTGATTTGATAACAAATTGCTAAAGAATAAATAAAATGAGAAAAAAAATAGTTGCCGGTAACTGGAAAATGAATTTGGATTACAATGAAGGTATTTCATTGTTTAGCGAAATTGTAAATATGGTTAAAGATGAACGCAAAGGCGATCAGTTAGCTGTTATTTGCGCACCATTTATTCATTTAAACAGTTTAGCGAAGTTAGGCGGAAACGATGTTAAAATCGGTGCTCAGAATATTCATGATAAAGAAAGTGGTGCATACACAGGTGAGGTTTCTGCAAAGATGATCAAATCGGTAGGTGTGGAGTACGTAATTTTAGGTCACTCAGAACGCAGACAATATTTTGCAGAAAGCGATGAATTATTAGCTACTAAAACTAAAACAGCTTTGGCACATGGTTTAACCCCGATCTTCTGTATTGGTGAAACTTTGGATGAGCGTAACAACGGCAGTTATTACGAAGTTTTGAAAAAACAATTGTTAGATGGTCTTTTCGGTATAACTGAAGAGGATTTCAAGAAAATTGTTATTGCTTATGAGCCGGTTTGGGCTATTGGTACTGGCTTAACTGCAACACCAGAGCAGGCACAGGATATTCACGCGTTTATCCGCAGTGAAATTCATGCTAAATATGGTTTTAACGTGGCTGATGATACCACAATTCTTTATGGTGGTAGCTGTAACCCAGGCAATGCAGCAAGCTTGTTTGCACAGGCTGATATAGATGGTGGCCTGATTGGTGGTGCTTCGTTAAAATCACGCGATTTTACAGACATTATTAAAGCTTTAAACAGCTAATGCAATATATAAAAGCAATATTCAAATTCAATAATATTGAAGAGTATCAGCAAGATCTGCTTATCAGTGATCTTGCTGATCTTGGTTTTGATACCTTCGAAGACAGTGAAAATGGTTTTACAGCATTCGTAATCAAGGATAATTTTGATGAAGAAGCGCTAAAAGCCTTATTGGGTAGCTATGCTTCAGAATTTGTAGCTGATTATGAGCTTGAGGATGTAGCAGATGAAAATTGGAATGCAGAGTGGGAGAAGAACTTTAGTCCGCTGATTATTGATGATGTATGCTACGTTCGTGCTACTTTCCATGAGCCTCAGCCTTCTTACCCTTATGAGATTGTAATCGATCCGAAGATGTCATTTGGTACTGGGCACCATCAAACCACTACCATGATGATGCAGTATATTCTTGCCGCAGATTTAAAAGACAAGGAGGTGTTGGATATGGGTTGTGGTACCGCTATTTTAGCCATTCTGGCTGCAAAACTGGGTGCGAAAAGACTTGTTGCCATCGATTATGATGAGGTTTGTTATGACAGTACTTTGGAGAATGCGACCTTAAACCAGGTTGATAATCTCAGGGCACTTTGCGGCAGTAAAGAGGTAATTCCAAATGAATTGTATGATGTCATTTTTGCCAATATCAACCGAAACATTCTTTTAGATCAAATTCATCGCTATGCGGAAGTGCTAAAACCCGAGGGTAAAATCTTTTTTAGTGGTTTCTATTTGGATCCGGATTTAGGATTAATTACTGCAGAATGTGCTAAACATGGGATCAAATACGTTGATCATAAACAGAATGGTGAGTGGGTTGCAGCACAGTTTGAGAAAAAGAATGATTGAATTGTGAATAAGTAATGATAGCATGTTTTCGTTAAGAAATATTGCCATTTAACCATGTTCTAATTCCTTCATTCAATAATTCAGTTAATTATTCATTTTATTATTATGCGTATACATTTTATTGCAATAGGTGGAAGTGCTATGCACAATTTAGCCATCGCGCTCCATAAAAAAGGATATCAGATATCAGGTTCGGATGATGTTATTTTCGAACCTGCTAAATCAAGGCTGGATAAGTACGGTCTTTTGCCGGGCGAAATGGGTTGGGACGAGTCTCGCATTAGCCCAGATTTGGATGCAGTAATTTTGGGTATGCATGCCAGGATTGATAATCCGGAGTTGTTGAAGGCACAGGCATTGGGTTTAAAAATATATTCTTACCCGGAATACGTCTATGAGCAGAGTAAGTCTAAGTTGCGGGTAGTTATTGGTGGAAGCCATGGTAAAACCACGATTACCAGTATGATTCTTCATGTACTTAATTATTATGGACGCGATTTTGATTACCTGGTAGGCGCACAGCTTGCAGGTTTTGAAACAATGGTAAAGCTTACTCGGGAAGCACCTGTTATTATTATTGAGGGGGATGAGTATCTTTCTTCACCGATTGACAGGAGACCTAAATTTCATCTTTACAAAGCCAATGTTGCCGTGATCAGTGGCATTGCATGGGATCATATCAACGTTTTTCCAACTTATGCTGATTATGTTTCACAATTTGGAAAGTTTATTGATACAATCGAAGAAAACGGTACATTGATTTATTGCAGCGAAGATCAGGATTTACGTGAACTTGTAGCTGCTTCAGATGCTCCAATAAAACACATTGGTTACGGGATACCGGAACATTCGATTGAAAATGGGGTTACTTATCTTTCTATAGACAGAACATCACTCAAGGTTTTTGGAGACCACAATTTGATGAACCTCAATGCAGCCAAACTGGTTTGTGAAGCACTTGATATTTCTGCCGGGCAATTTAATAAAGCCATTGCCTCATTTACAGGTGCCGCAAAGCGTTTAGAGGTTATTGCAGCGGATGAATCTACCAATGTTTACAAAGATTTTGCTCATTCGCCATCTAAACTAAAAGCAACCATTGATGCTGTAAAAAGCCAGTTCAGTCAGCGTAAGCTGGTTGCCTGCATCGAGTTGCACACTTTTAGTAGTTTGAATAAAGATTTTCTAAAGGAGTATGCAGGTGCCATGGATAAGGCTGATGAGGCTATCGTATTTATCGACATCAAATCTTTCGAACAGAAAAGGATGCAGCCCTTCTCAGAAAATGATGTTAGAGAAGCTTTTGCAAATCCAAACCTGAAATTTTTTAATGATTCGGGCCAGTTGAAATCATATCTGTTAAGTTTGACCTATCAGGATACCAATCTGCTTTTTATGAGTTCAGGTAATTATGCAGGTTTCGATCTTCCTGAATTAGCAGCTCAACTACAGCGATAATGGGCCATATTGGAGAAAATATTAAAAAGAGTAGGATTGAGCTTGGCCTAAGCCAGGCTCAGGCTGCTAAAATGCTCCATATTTCTACCCCGGCCTTTTGTAAAATAGAAACTGGCCAGACTGATCTGAATGTTTCCAGATTACTTCAAATTGCCAAAGTATTTAAAGTTACAGTAGATCAGTTACTCAACGGAACCCCTGGCAAAACAGCTTCTTCTGAAGAGGTAAATATTCTCAAAGCTGAACTTCTGGTCAAAGATGAAGAACTGAATAAACTCCGCAAAAAACTTATTGATCTTTACGATAAGTTGGGTATGTAGCCCAGGGTTGGTAATGTGCTGACTATTCAAACCTAAACCCATGGTTTGTGGCTCACAGACTATCTGAAATGACCTGTGGTTGGGTTACTATCTCAATTATGTATTGTTTACTGGTTTGTGAATCACGGACCAGAGCGCTCGTGCTATTCGCATTGTCATTTTTATATAAATTAAATTCATTTTATCATTTGTATTTTTGAATATTATTCTGAATTAATTTAGATTTACAGAATGATATTCGATAATAATATTACTCTTGATCATATTGATCTGGCTATTTTGCGCTTAATGCAAGAGAATGCTAAGATTTCTAATGTGGCATTGGCGCAAGAGTTGGGGCTTGCCCCATCTGCAGTATTGGAGCGGGTAAAAAAGCTTGAAAAGAAGCACGTAATTACTGGTTATACTGCAACTATAAATCCTGTGGCTGTAAACCTGAAGCTTTTGGCTTTTATTTCGATGAAAGCTTCCCATAGTATTGGTTGCACAGATACTGCCAATGATCTGGCCAAGATTAAAGACGTGCAGGAAGTGCATGTTATTGCGGGGGAAGATTGTTATCTGGTTAAAATAAGAACGGCCGATTCAGCATCGTTGATGGCTTTAATGCGGGATTCTTTTAGTAAGATACCGAATATTACGTCTATACGTACCACCATTGTTCTGGAAACGGTTAAAGAGCAATCTCATTTAGTAATCCCTGAAAAATAAAGTTATGACCAGTGTAAACAAAAAAACATCTCCCTGGGCAGTTTATCTTGCCTTTGCCATCGTATATATTGTTTGGGGTTCTACCTACTTTTTTATTCAAAAAGCTTTGGTAGGGTTTCCTCCATTTATTTTAGGTGCTTTTAGATTCATTGTAGCTGGCTTGCTTATGTTGAGCTGGTGTATGTTGAAGGGAGAGCGTATCTGGAACACCAGAACAATTAAGATTGCCGCAATCAGTGGTTTTTTAATGCTCGGCTTAGGAAATGGCATTGTAATTTGGGTTGAACAATATATTCCAAGTGGTCTGGTAGCCATTGTTGTTGCCTCTGCGGCCATGTGGTTTGTAATTTTAGATAAACCGAAATGGAAGGAAAATTTTAGCGATAAATACATTCTTTCCGGCCTGGTAGTAGGGTTTGTAGGGGTAGTACTTCTTTTTAGTTCGCAACTGGCAGGAATTTTAAATGCACCACAAGGTAAATTTCAGTTAATCGGGATTGTGTTGCTGGCCTTAGGTCCGATTGCCTGGGCGGGAGGTTCCTTGTATTCTAAATATAATCCTACTACAGGAAGTTCAGTTTCTGTAAATACCGGCTGGCAAATGTTAATAGCAGGTTTTGCCTTTTTGCCGGGCGGAATATTTAACGCTGAATTTGGATCATTGAACTGGTGGAAGATTCCTTTGGACTCCTGGTTATCTATTGCTTATCTGATATTATTTGGTTCGATAGCGGCTTTTAGCGCTTATGTGTGGTTGCTTAAAGTACGTCCGGCAACAGAAGTAAGTACCTATGCTTATGTAAATCCGGTAGTTGCTGTTTTGTTAAGTGTAACCTTTACAAATGAAAGGGTAACATTGGTACAGATTATTGGATTGGTTGTTATACTGGGTAGTATTTTGTTAATTAATCTGCCTAAATACAAAAAAGGCGTAGAAGCATAATTCTACGCCTTTTAACAGGATTAAAAAATTTTACGAAGCGTTAGGTGTCTTTTACCAAAAGTTGCTCCTGTAGCCTCGTGGATGGCCAACATCTTGTCGTTAAAATCACCCACCCAGCTTAACTCCAGTTCATTATACTGTTTTAACGGTAAAACATATTCTTTTAATTTGATGAACAGGGCAGATTCTAAACCATGTTTTTGGTAGGCCGATTTGGTTCCCATTACGATAGCACGCATTCTGCTTACACCCACCCATCTGCGGTAAGCAAATTTTAATTTTTCTACCAGACCTAATTTACCATTAAAACCTTTGATCATTTGGTTGGCATCTGGAATAATTACCACAAACGAAGCAGGCTCCCCATTGAGATAGGCGAACCAGATCAGCTTCTCATCCATGATGGGTTTCATGCTGTTGAAACTTTCCTGGAGTGTTTCTTTTTTAATGGGAACAAAGTTTTCAAAATCTTTCCAGGCGTCATTGTAAATCTCCATTAAATCGGAGATGTATTTATCGGCATTCTTGGAAGAAAAGTGTTCGAAGGTGTAGCCCGGCTTTTTAGCTACCCAATTGGCTATTTTGGTAAAGCGCTCAGGAAAGGGTTTATTTACTGCCAGGTGATTGGTAATCTGTTCATACATTTTTTCAAAGCCATAGGCTTCAAAAAGCGATTTGTAGTAGGGAAGGTGATAATTCATCCCGAAAGAAGGCGGCGTAAAACCCTCTACCAGTAAACCCCAGAAAGTATCGTTTTCTCCAAAGTTTATTGGGCCATCCATGGCTTTCATTCCTTTATCAACCAGCCATTGTTTTGCCGTGTCAAATAATAAATTGGCGGCCTGCTGATTGTTTATGCATTCGAAAAACCCAATTCCACCGGTTGGTTGTTCGTAATTGTAAGCTTTTTTCTCATTGATAAATGCAGCGATACGTCCAATCAGTTCACCTTTTTCATTTTTTAATATCCATCGGGTGCACTCACCATGCTCGAAAAAGGTGTTTTTTGAGGGATCAAATACATTTTCAACTTCAATATCAAGCGGACATATCCAGTTTTTATCGTTTTGGTAAATGATTTTTGCTGTATGGAGAAAGTCTTTTTTTAACTGGGAATTATCAACGGGAATAATTTGCATAGTAGCTGTTAAAATTAAAAAGCATCCAACCACAAGGTAGGATGCTTTTTCAAATATATAAGTTTTTTAATATTTAGTAATCGTCGTCGTCATCATCATAGTCGAAATTATCAAGATCGTCTAAGGGCATATCAAAGTCGTCATCATCGTCATCTTGTGATTTTTTAGCAGGTTTTAGATCTGCATCATCTTCAAAATCATCATTCTCTTCTACCTCTTTTTTGGTAGTCGGTTTTGCTGGGGATTTCTTTGGAGTTTTCATTACACAAAAATAAAAATTGCTTTTATAGTTTAAAAATACAAAAAAACTTTTTTTAATAACAATCTGAAATCAAAGAAAATAAATTTATTTATTCAACTGTTTCTCCCACCGAATTTTCTTCTTTAACGATGTCTTTTAACTGTGGCAATTGAGAAAGATTGTTTAGCCCGAAGTAATCCATAAACATTGGACTGGTGCTGTAGAGGATAGGCCGGCCGGGCGTTTCTGCCTTTCCATCCATACTGATCAGTTCTTTTTCTAAAAGTCTTTGTACAGAATAATCAGAGTTTACACCACGAATTTGCTCAATCTCCAGTTTGGTAATCGGTTGTCTGTAAGCAATAATGGCTAATGTTTCCATAGCTGCCTGACTCAGTTTCTTCTTGGAGCGGTGTAGCTGCAGTTGATTTACGGTTTCGTGATAATCTTTTTTGGTTAAAAACTGGTATCCGTTATTGAGGTGAACCAATTGAAGGATGGAGTCTTCCAGGTTATATTTATCTCTGATGATTTCAATGTGATTCAAAACAAATATTTCGTCGTATTCGGCGCTGAAAACTGTATTTAAAGCGAGTATAATTTCCTGAAGGGAGATACTCTGAACAGAAGAAAATATAAGGGCTTCGATGTGTTTCGAAATGTGTGTTTCTGGCATGTACAAAAGTATGATTTTTGAGCAAAAAAAAAGCGGTCTCGCTTTTTTGAAACAAGACCGCTTTCAACACACAAATGAAACCTGAATTAAGATATAGTTTTAGGTTAGGTTATTAAATATCTATATCAATTCTATAAGAACGTTTTGATAAACACTATCGTTTATTATGATACAAGTTTAAGGCTAATGCGCTTTCGAACTAAGTCCTATTTAGTGAGTGGTATTAATAATTGAGTAAACGGTAATTTTGTTATTTTAACGGTATAGAAATGGATACAGTAGTACCATTTGTACTGTTTTGCCGAACAGATAGGTGTATAGGTTTTGCTCCAATTTGCCCTAAAAGATTTAATCGTTCCCTGGTTAGCTGCATACCTTTACTGATATGTGATTCTTTTTTATTTCTTAATGAATTCTCTATACCTATTCCATCATCAATGATTTCAATATTTAAATAGAACTCATCCTGTAAACGGATGTTAATTTGTATCTCACCACCTGTTTCTTTTGGCATAATCCCATGCCAGATGGCATTTTCTACATAAGGTTGCAACAACATAGAAGGAATGAATGTTTCTTCCTCATCAATTTCTTCATCTACATTGAAAATGTATTTCAACTTATCGCCAAAGCGGTTTTTCTCTAATTTTAAGTAAAGGTTGAGGTATTCCAGTTCTTCTTCTAAAGAAATATAGCTTTTGGTACAAATCTCCAGGTTTTTACGAATAAGCCTCGCAAAGCCGGTTAATACTTTATTTGCTGATGCCGTATTTTGTGTATTGATGTAGTGTTGA
This sequence comes from Pedobacter sp., assembly GCF_965279535.1. Lineage (NCBI taxonomy): Bacteria > Pseudomonadati > Bacteroidota > Sphingobacteriia > Sphingobacteriales > Sphingobacteriaceae > Pedobacter > Pedobacter sp. Next base: position 1,156,589 of record NZ_OZ257244.1, on the reverse strand, counting down.
ATAGAGTTCATTACATTAAATACAAAGTGAGGATTCATCATCGCCTGTAATGCCTGTTGCTCTAGCATTAGCACTTTATTTTTAAGCAACAGTTGCTGTTGTTCTTTATCTTTCTGTTTTCGGGTTATGTAAACGGCAACCTTATAAAATATATAGGCTACCAACAGGATCAGAATAGACAGAAACCAGAGACTTTGCCAGAAATGCTTTTTGATGGTGAAAGTGATCTTCGCAGAAGGCCCCCAGTTACCATTCTGGCTTTTTGCACTTACTTCAAAAACATAGTCTCCAGACTGGAGAGACGAAAAATCGAGCCGTCGTGTACGTGTTTCTACCCAGTTTGCATTTTCGTTTAAACGATAACGGTAAGTGATGTCGCTGGTGGTGAAATCTACAGCACTGAAAGTGAAGAGAATGGTATTGTTACCCGTTTCAAAAACGAAATTATCCTGATCAACGGGTAAACGTTCTTTGTCTCTTATAATCGAGGTGACATAAACCTTGGGCAAATTTTTGCTGATATTTTGATTGTTGTATTTGAAGAGGATAAGCCCTTTGTTGGTGGCAAAATAGGCGGTGCTATCGTCAATAAAAAGATTGTTGATGTCGTCACTAAGCAAATCTTTTCCATAATCAAAATTGGCCACACTGGGATCGTTTGGATAATTGGTGATTTTATTAACACCTTTATTGGTCAATACCCAGATTTCATTGTTTTTGATGAAGATTTTGGTGCAGATGTTATTGGTGAGGCCATCGGACTGTGTAATTTGCCGGGCTATTTTATTGTTTTTGTAAAAGATTAATCCATAACCATCTGTGGCCAGAATAAGTGTTCCATCCGGAAGTTGCTGAATGTCATTTATCCGCTTGGTAAGTAAGGGACTATTTTCAAAGTGTTTTATTAGCCTGCTGTTGGAAAACTGGGATAGACCGTTGATGTTTGAAAACCACAGATTTCCCGGCTGATCATAGAACACATGGTAGGACCGGTCTTTAAAAAAGTCTTCTTTCTCCCTGTATTTTAAAGAGTTGAACTCGAATTTGTTGATTCTATCAGATAAAAATACTACTCCTGATGACAGTGCCAGTGCCAGGTGATTATTGTTATCACTTAAACTGAAGTGTTTAATTACAAACATGGAGTTGTTTGTTTCTTTGAGATAACTTACCTGATCGGTGCTTTTGTAAATGTTTTTAAACACGCCCATTCCGTAATCTGAAGCAAAGTAAATGGACTGGTTTTTAGAGTCGTAGTTGATCTGTTTGATGGTTTTGTACTTTTTGAAATCATCAAGGCCAACTTCTTCTACCTGATAGTTTTGAATACTTAAGATATCGATAACAGCATCATCTGTGCCTAACCACAACCTGTTTTTGGCATCTTTGGTAATGCTTTTGATAACATTGCTGCTCAAGCCCGATTCTGCATCGATGATAGATAGCCTGTTATTGGCATTGGGCAGCATGTAAATCCCCTGATTGGTAGCAAACCACATGTTTTGGTTCTTATCTTTTATGGCTTGATTTACAGATATATCCTGCAGGTATTGTACTGTTTTTCCACTTTTATTAAGTGCAAAGGCGCCATTTGCATTGGCAAGCCAGACTTCTTTGGCAGATTGATCATAATAAAAGTAGCCAGACATATTTTTAATCAGATTCTGCGGAATGGAAATCAGGTGATTAATGGTTCCTTTGCTGAATTCTTTTAAGCCGGTTTGGTCTAAGTAAAACATGGATTTCCGATTGGTGTTATCGGCGGTCATGTAAGAAAGCGGCTGCACTTTTGAAGGGCTGATAACAAAAGTTTTGCCATTGAATTGCTGAACGCTTAAATCGCTGTAAGCATAAATATTTCCTTGCTCATCTTCATGAAGAAAAGCGTTTATAAATTTATCTTTTTCGTGAGGGGAAACATATTTTTTTACTGATTTTCCATCCCAGCAAATGATCAGATTGGAATTGGTACCCAGCCATATTCTTCCTTGTTTATCCTGTAAAAATGAAACAATAACGGTGTTCGAATTCAGTTTCTTTAACAGGTTATCATTGTCTTGATTATAGAATTTTCCCTCTTTCAAATAACTTAACTGCCCATTTAAGGCAAAGAACCAAATCCGCCCTTGTTTATCTTCGGTCATTTGAAGGATTTGAGTATCCGGAAGGCCATCTTCAATGGTGAAATTTTGAAAGTTGGTTCCATCAAACCGGCTTAATCCATTATCAGTTGCAATCCAGATAAAGCCCTTATCATCTTGTAAAATATAATAACAATTGTTACTTGCTAAGCCGTTTTTTGAGGTGTAATGCGGGAGGTAGGTTGTTTGAGACCAGGATTTTAGGCTTTGAATAAGTTGAAAAGCAAAGACAATAAGTATTGCTGCAGTAATTTTTTTGGCAGGTAACCGAAAAAGTTTAACTGTGGATAATATGGTTTTAATGTTCGCCATTTGCTTTGGTGAATATCTTTATCTTTTCAAAGAAATCTGTAGCCCTTCTGCGGGAAATGTTGATGCTTTCTCCATTCTTCAGCAGTGCCTGCAATCCATTCTTGGAGTTGTATTCTTTGAGGTGGTTGAGGTTAATTATACTCGATTTGTGAATCCTTACGAATTGATCTGACGGCAAAAGTTCTTCGAATTCCCGGAGTACTTTCGATACCGTAATCTTGTCCTGATTGGTTAAATGAAAAACCGAGTAATTGCTATCAGCCTCAACATAAATAATATCATCTACATCAATCATTTTAAAGCCCTGTCCGTAGGGGAGCGTTAGTTTTTTGATTTCAGACCGGCTAGATAATGTAGCTGCCAGGCTGTTGATGCGATCATCATTTCCAGTTTGGTTTTGAAATCTTTTAAGATGCTGGGTCACCTTATCTACGGCGGTTTTCAGCTCATCTATATCAATGGGTTTAAGCAGGTAGTCGAGCGCATTAGCCTTAATCGCTTTTAGTGCATACTGATCGTAAGCCGTGGTAAAAATAACTTCTGCATGGTGTTTCTGTGCATCAGGGATGAGTTCGAAACCATTACCACCAGGCATGGCAATATCTAAAAATATGAGGTTAACAGCATGGTGTTCCAGGATTTCTTTTGCTTCGGCAACAGACCTGGCGATACCGGTAATTTCTACCTGTGGGCAGTTCTGTTGTAGCAAAAAAAACAATGACGAACGTGCAAATTCCTCATCATCAACTATAATGGCTTTCAGTGTGTTCATGGCAATAGGTTGGTGAATGTATTAAAAAGAGGTTGTAAAAAAAAATCGAAACTGTAAAAACCGCCCTGAGAATTGTCACGTATGTATCATCAAACGAAATCAAAACCCCTAAAATAAAAGGACTTATGAAAAACAAAGAACTAGAAACTCAGAACGAAATTCAAGAGACAGGTTTCTTGAATGGCTCGCTAGGCAGAAGGTCATTTCTTCAATATGCAGGTGCTAGTGCTGCAGGTATAGCTTTAGTGGCCGCAGGTTGTAAAAAGGATAGAGGCTACAATGATATTAACATGGGAGCCACCCTTGATTTTAAAGATGATTTTGGTGTGCTGAATTATGCTTATGCCCTAGAACAGTTAGAGGCAGCATTTTACGTGAAAGTAGCTTCAGCTCCGCCTTCAACATTTACCACCGCTCAAAAAGCTTACTTTCAGGATATTCAATTTCATGAAATTGCACACAGAGAATTTTTCAAAAATGCGTTAGGAACCTCCGCAATTGGAAGTTTGGAAGTGGATTTCTCGTCTATTGATTTCACCAGTTCAACAAGCGTTCTGGCTACTGCTCAGGCCTTTGAAGATTTAGGTGTTGCAGCCTACAATGGTGCTGGCGTAAGAATTACCACTACTGATTACCTCGTTTTGGCCGGCAAAATAGTTTCTGTAGAAGCCCGTCATGCGGCATACATCAGAGATTTAATTGCTAACGGATCTTTTTCAGATTTAAACTCACTTACAGCATTGGGTGCAAATAATGCCGGAGGCTTAGATGCGGCATTAACGCCGGATAAGGTTCTGGCCATTGCAGGAAAGTATATTAAAACCAAAATTAATGTTATTAATCTTTAATTTTTAAAACAGACAATCATGAATATCTTAAATATATTAGACGAAATTGAAAAAGTTGATGGTGAAATCTATGAAAGATTAAGCCCGCGCCGTAAAGCCATGAAAGATTTTTTCAACGTTGGAAAGAAAATTTCGATGGCAGCGCTTCCTTTAGCTTTGGGTTCCATGTTTCAAAAAGCATATGGTCAAACCAATCCAGCTAGCGTTACTGAGGTTTTAAACTTTGCTTTGGCGCTTGAGTATTTGGAGTACAATTACTATGATAATGCTTTAAAACTGGCCATTATTCCTAGTGGCGCGCCAAGAACAGCTATAACAACCATTCGTGATCATGAACGTGCACACGTTGATTTATTAAAAGGTGCATTGAAGATTACCGGACCAGATGCTTACGTGTATACTGATTTCGATTTTACCGCTACGGGTACTTTTGCAGATGTACACACAAATTATCAAACCTTTTTAAAAGTGGCATTAGCCTTTGAAGATACCGGTGTAAGGGCTTATAAAGGTCAGGCGCCAATATTGAAAGGGAATGCAGTATTAACCACCGCTTTACAAATTCACTCTGTAGAGGCTCGCCATGCTTCACATATCCGTCAGATGGTTGCAGCCAATGTTACCGGTGCAAGCGGGTTAAAACCCTGGATTGCCTATACTGCTAACGGAAATGATACTGGAGTTACAGCTGCTAATGGTGTTTATGCCGGTGAACAGAATACCACGCAGGCCGGGGTTCAAATTACAGGCATCAATGGTACAGCTGTTACCCAATCGCACGCGGCAGAAAGCTTTGACGAATTCTTAACCGGATCTGATGTGAAGAAAATTGCCAATTTATTTATCCCGATTAAAAAGTTAACCTAAGAAAAATATACACATTGTTTAGGTAATGTTTTGTTTAAGGTAGGGAGTAGAACTTAGGTTTTACTCCTTTTTTTTTGACTTTTAATTTGCAATTAACCTACTAATAGCTTTACTTTATAGGAATTAAATCAACTCATTCCTGGAGTTATAGCCCAAAGGCATTTTAGCCTGTTCCCATCCCATTTACCAGTTTAGTTTAAGCGCAGCCCAGGGGGTATGTCTTTTACTTGCTTTTTCGTACAGCGATTAAACCATTCCGTATGGGCCTTAACCTAGCTGTACCATGTTCCGGCAGTTTTGGCCTTACGGCAGAACCAATGAAGCATGACCAAACACCAAACGCTCCGCATCCCCCTTTGCATTAAATTCCTTTTATACCTTTTTTGCCTTTTTTCGGTAGCCAGAGCGCAGGTTTACCCGGTACAGGTAACGCCGGTACTGGTGCCCCCGTACCCCCTGCACATGAATGAATATTATGGCGGAACGACCGAACGTTTTGCCGTAGTACTCACCAACACCGACCTGCAAAAGCCGCTGCTGGAGGTACGGCTGCGGCTGTACATTGAAGGGCAACAGCTAAAACTTAAGAGCAGTGAAGGCGGGGATTACCCAACCATTAACCTCGATGCCGGTGTTCCGCAAAGGATTTCGCTGGGCGATCTTGCCCCTTATTTCCATCCCGACAACCTGGACTTTTCCGGCTGGGACCGGGCCGGATACATCCGTGATGGGCGCTTGCCCGAAGGGATGTACAGTTTCTGCTTCGAGGCCATAGCGGCCCATACCGGGCAGCTGCTTAGCCGGAAGAGCTGTACCATGGCCTACCTGGCCCTGAATGATCCGCCACTGCTGAACCTGCCCGGCAAAGCAGAACGGGTCGCCGCCGGGGAAGTACAGAATATCCCCTTCCAGTGGACCCCGCGCAACATGGGAAGCCCCTCGGCGGCATTCAATACCCGGTATGAGTTTACCCTGAAAGAACTCTGGGATACCGAAATAGCCCCCGAGGCAGGCTTTGAAAGCAGCCCGGTATTGTACCAGGCTAGCGTATCCACCACTACGCTCTTACTCGGGCCTGCAGAACCCCAGCTGGTGCCGGGTAAACGTTACGCCTGGCGGGTGCGTGCTATTTCCAGTTCCCCAACAGGGGAGCAGACCGATAGCTACCGCAACCATGGTTTCAGCGAAATTTATTGGTTCGACTATCAAAACGACTGTAAGCCACCTGCCGCCATCAATGCGGGTGTTACCGGTACACAGGCAATCCTGAAGTGGGAGGATCCGACAGGCGCCAGCCCTGCCGGGGGCTATACCCTTCAATACCGAGAGGCTGCCCTAACCGGGGGCAACTGGTACCGCATCAGTACGCTGGAAAAAACAGCGCAGCTAAGGGGGCTCAAACCCGGCCAGGTATACGAATACCGCATCGGATCGGTTTGCAGCACAGCAGGTTATGTTGCAGGTGCCGACAATGCCAGCTACTCACCGATACTGAACTTCGAAACCGCTGCCGACCCTGGCGGCACGACAACCATCAACTGTGGGATGATTGCCCCGGAGATCAGTATCGCCAATAAAAACCCCATCCCCTCGCTCTCAGCCGGCGAACTGTTTACCACGGGTAAATTCCCCGTACGGCTGACCAAAGTAACGGGCAGCAGGAGCTTTAGCGGCGAGGGTTACCTGATCATCCCTATGCTGGGGCAGGTGAACGTAAAGGTGAGGTTTAAGGGGATCGGCATCAATACCGACAGGCAGCTTTATGATGGGGTAGTAGAAACGAGCTATGAGGAGGGGGAGGCTCAGGTGGCGGATGTGAAGGAGATCTACGACGACCTGAAAACGCTGGTAGCAGAAATCACAAGCCTGGTTAAAAAACGTACAGATTACCTGGAGCACTATTCGGGTACAGAAAGGGATAAAAAAGAAGCCCTGGAAAGGGAGAAAGAAGAGAATGAAGCCTACGCTGCGCTTGCGGGGAGCCCTTACCTTACTGCACAGGAAAGGGCGGAACTAAAGGCCGAACAGGCTGAAAAATCGGCTGGCTATAGCGGGCTGGCAGGCGAGAAAGACTGTGGGGGGAATACCATCGTTCCTAAAAAAGGGCCAGGCCATGATTTCGCAGATGTAGACTGCTATACGCAAAAGATAGCCGGGGCTACGAAACTAAAAAGCTATGCCGAAAAGGCCCGGGAGCGGGAAAGGCAGGCGAATGAAAAAGAACAGCGGGAGCTGGCCAGTTCCTGGGTAATTAATATTGGGGCTAAGCCAACAGATAAAGAAAATGTTGCGGCCTTTGCCACACCCGATGGATCGGCCATTTATCTGGACCGCGAACAGATAACCCGATATACTGCCCATACTGTTACGGGCGCATTGATGGGCTTTAAGCTGCGCAGTGGCGAATCCTACAGTTATGACAGTGGAACAAAAAGCTATAAAAGCCCAGGCGGTGAAGCTTTCCAGCCTGTCCGGATCCCCGGGGAAGGAACCCTGGAAGTACTGCTTTTTGAGAAACTGGGCTGTGAGGTCAGGCTGTATGCGGTTAATGTAAGCTATCCCAATACCCCATCTATCCTGCCCGAACGCTCGGCAGGAAAGCTGAAAGAGCAGTTCAGTGTAGGCTGTCTGGAGGGTTTTTTCAAAGAACAGGGCAGGGAATATGTCTCCCGGTTAGAAAAACTGCTCAAAATAGCCGAATTCTTTAAAAAATGCGCGAGGGAGAAATGGGCCGCTTACGATGGGGGGATTGTACCCTACTGTTTCTGGAAGAATTCCAATACCGCCCCGGCCCTTTACTACAGTGTGTTGGATGCCCCGTTTAGGGCGGGTATAACCGATGGGGCCTATGGGCAGGTAAAAGGCCTGGTTGAGCTGAGCGAAAAGCTATCGGCGATTACCTATGCCTATACCATAGGTTCACTGGATTGTGAGGGTTTGCTCGATAATGTAAAGGAATACGGGGAGCTGCAGGCAGAAATCAACAAGCTCAGTAAGGAAGAGGCGATTGAAAAGCAGGTAAAAAAAGCCTTTGCCGAATTCAAGGCCAGGCGTTTGGAAACCCATACCCGCGATTGCCTGCAGAATAAGAAGATTATAGCGGATACCGAAGCAACGGTAAAGGCGCTTTGGGAGCTTATCGAAAACGAAGAAAAGCTGAAGAAGGCAATGGCTTCGATCGCTGAAAGGTTGAAGGAATATTTGAGCAAGCTGGCAGATACCACCGAGCTGGCCCGCTACAAACAAGGCAAACTGGTAATAGACGTGGCTGCAATGTTCATCGGGGCAGGCGAGGTGAATGGGGCCAGGAAAATCATTACTTTTGAAGAGTACCTGGCAAAGGCCGGAAGGGCTGATGTAGAGAAAGTTGTAGCGGAGTTAGGGGAGCGGGGCAAGAAGGTTGAGGGGATTGGGGATGAGGTTGCCGTAAAGGCAATCGGGACTGAAGAATTAAAGTCATTTCTAGATAATGTAACTGAAAATACCAAAGTTGCCGATCTTGAACAGAAAGGGATCAAAGCTTTTTTTAGAGGTACTACCCGCGACCCAGATGGAATGATTAGTCCTGGAAATGTAAGCTCCTATAACAGTAGCGCAACTTCCACCTCAACCGATCCAATAGTTGCTACAATTTTTGCTGTAGAAAATAGAACAGCAAACAGTAGTAGGCAGGGTATCATTCAGATTACAGTTCCAAAAGATGTAAATGATTTGAAATTGCTTGCGCCTAACAGGAGGGTGAAGACTGAGTTGGAAGTTGTTTTTAATGTTAAGCCTGAGGATTATGAAAAATATGTGCACCTTGAAATTTCGGTGGATGATGCAAGAAAGTTGGTTAAGGATCTATTAAATGTAAATATCCCAAGTCGTATTCACGGCTATGAGAAGGCTAAGCAATTAATAGATGAGATTAGGAAAACAAAACTCAGATCCTCTGAAATGTTTTATAATTCGAGCATAGAATACAATATTAAAAAATGAAGAAAAGTATTTTTTGGGAAGGTTTTTATGAAAATAGACTTCTATATGATAACATATATGTCTGTTTACATGCAAGAGAAAAAACAACTGTTGTGAACAAAATTTTGGAATTGCATAAAAACATTAAATGTGACAAACATAATATCATCTGCGGTATTGATGGTGGATACTTTGATGTCAAACTAAACCATCAGTTTGAAGTTATGTTTCTTGCTGAAGATATTGATAGATATGAATATTGTGATTCCATTGTGCGAGCTGTTTTCGCTTTTGGAAATAAAGTTTTGCTTAATGAAGTTCCATCTACATGGGGCGTAAATGCCTTAATGGAGTTTCCTAATGGAATACCCGATATTTTTTCCAGGTATGAAGAGTCGGCTACGTTTGTACTTTCTTCTAAAGAGCTATACATGAAAATAAATGCCTGTTTCGATGATGGAATTTAGACAATTTGTTGTCTATGTGTCTTCATTTGCAGCAAGTTTTTTTTTTGAAGATATATTGAATAAAATGCACCTAAAATAGTGGATTTTATGCAGACCGGAAATCCATTTGAACTGCTATCAAAATGGCATTAGCTTATTGAAGAGAATTACATTAAAGGCTCTGCTAAAATTGTTAAATAATGATGTTAAGTTTAGAAAATAATAATTGGGTATCTAAAATTATTGCTTATGGAAAAAGAGGAAATGATTCAGGATATTATTTCAGCGATAAGGAATATTGGATAGTTGAGTGGTGGGACAGTTATGGAGAGATCAAAGACGTGTCACAAATAAGTTTAGAAGAACAGTATTATAACTTTATTCAAAGGTTTAGAATAGACATCGACGAATTGAAAAGAGCGTATAAATTGCTTGAAGAAAAAGGTTTAATTTATGATATTATGCGCAATATTCCTGTGTATATGTTGATTTTGATAATGAGTTATTCTTTTCTACTTATTATGAACAAGCGTTAGAAGATAAGATGATAGGAAACTGGCAAGGAAAATATGAACCGTTTTTACATTTGATTCCTGAAGAATATCATTATTGGGTTATTGATGGTATCGACTATTCTAAAGAGAGCAATGAATAACTTTACGTACCTCTTCAAGTAATGTGTATAATTTTCAAGAGGGAGTAAATTACTCGCTTCCTACAATTTTTGCTATAGAAAATAAACAGCAAACAGCAGTAGACAGGGTATCATTCAGATTATGGTGCCAAAAGATGTAAGTGATTTGAAATTGCTTGCGCCTAACAGGAGGGTGAAGACTGAATTAGAAGTTGTTTTTAATGTTAAGCCTGAGGATTATGACAAATATGTGCACCTTGAAATTTCGGTGGATGATGCAAGAACACTAATTGAAAAGTTATATAAGACTACTTTACCCAACAGGATTTATGATATAGAAGATGCAAAAAGAATCATTGAAGAAACGAAAAAAATGGATATTCTATCCTGTGAAGTCTTTTATATCGAAGCAATGAAATTAAATCTTAAAAAATGAAAAGACTTATTACAGAAAAAGTAGGTGAAAGCGGAATTATTTATCAACACCCATATATTTGGTTGTATTCTGAAGTTGAGCAATCTATAATTGAGAAGATACAGAATTTGCATAATAAAGTTGAATATAATGAACTCAGTGTAATATGTGGAGTTGGAGGTTCATCATTTGATATCATGTTAGGACACAAATTCGAAGTGATGACTAGTAATAGAAATATTGAAGTCTACGAAAAATGCACATCCACAGTTAAGGCTGTTTTTGCATTTGGGTGCGAGAAATTGTTAGGTGTAGTACCTTCTAATTGGAACGTCACTGCACTGGTAGAATTTCCGGATGGTATTCCAGAACTTTTTAATCATTGTACGGATAACAACCCATTTTTACTTTCGTCACTAGAACTCTACAATGCGATTAAAAAACTGCAATATAGTTAAGATCTTATCTTAGATGGGAGAAATGGCTCCTAGTTATTAATTTAAACAATGTTGAGATTGTAGAGAAAGATAGATTTTAAATTACAGTTAGTATATACTAGTCCTCAATGAAATTCCGAAAACATGCATAAGCAAAAACACCAAAAATGAGATTTTTAGATATTCTAAAATTTTATAAAAGAGCATTAAAGTATAATGATAAATGAAAAAGTTCGACAATTTTGAATCAATGCTTCTAGATAGTGGCTCCTTCAAATCTGATCCAACTCTATTCGTGGTGGACATTCCTGGCGATAATGATTTGCGAAAAGGTAAACTGCCTTCTTTGGAGAATGAAAACCAGGTTTTTCTTTTTGTGAAATCGTACTAAATAAACGTGAAGATTCATACCAAATTTGATGTTTTGTTTTTGTATAACGATATCGGTAATCATTTGGTTACAAACATAGAGTTGTTATATTCTTCAGTGAATCCGTCGTATGAAATTGATTTTATACCATTAGGGTACACTTCTTTATGTTTGTTTGAGTTCGAAGATGGTAAACCTGAAATGCTTAATAAATTAAGGCACTACATGAATTCTGAAAAATGTGAAAATTGCGATTACATAATATTTACGCAATCTAACTTATTGAAACATTTGTTATAGTGGAAATTTGCGAGAGTTAACCGTTTCCTCTCTCGTTTAAGCATTCGCTATCTCAAGGTCGATAACTCTACAATAAAGTCCCAACATTTTATTTGAAAAGAATGCATTCGCAAAACTAATATGACGCTGAAATAGAGAGTAGTATGGTTATTTACTTCGGTCAGGAGACAGTACTTTTAAAAGTGATTTAAGTGATCCTGTGGAACATTTTAACCAGAGCGGGCGTAAGTAATAGGTGATTAACTATGGATTCTTAAATTACTAAAGGGCCTTCGACAGGCTCAGGCTGACAAAATGTTCTGCCCATGAGATGCCACAGATTTATACGCAACTACGAATCAACTACGCTTAATATACGCTTTATGTACGCTTCACATACGAGTCAAGCACGCTTCAACAACGCTTTAAGACCGTATCTACACTAATACCTGTACCATCACATTTAGAATATACTACTGAATGATAGTATGCTAACCACCAATGATGTAAATGCTAATAAGTAATTACTTGTTCTTCTAAATGTTCGGGCAATGCTCTGTAGTTATATTTTTGACCGCGTAATTGAGGCTCAAAACCTGCCGCGCGGATAGATTGCTGTATTCCATTCGCGGTGAAGCGGTGAGGAGCACCAGCGGCCGATACTACATTTTCTTCGATCATGATAGAACCAAAATCATTCGCACCTGCATGTAAACACAGTTGAGCGGTAGTTTTTCCAACAGTTAACCAACTGGCCTGGATATTCTTCACGTTAGGAAGCATAATTCTGCTCAATGCAATCATACGCAGGTATTCATCAGCGGTAACGGTATTGCTAATGCCACGTAAACGTTTTAATAAGGTACCGTCATCCTGGAATGGCCATGGAATAAAGGCTAAGAAACCATTTGCATCTACAGGTTTTTCACTTTGTACCTGTCTGATCCAAACTAAATGTTCAAAACGTTCCTCAATGGTTTCTACATGGCCAAACATCATGGTAGCAGAAGTTGTAATGTCAAGTTTATGGGCAGCACGCATTACGTCTAACCATTCCTGACCACCGCATTTGCCTTTTGATATTAATCTTCTTACCCTGTCATTCAAAATCTCGGCGCCCGCTCCAGGTAACGAATCCATGCCGGCATCTTTTAAAGTTTTTAATACCTCGGTATGGCTAATCCCTTCCAGCTTTGCTACGTGAGCAATTTCTGGTGGGCCTAAGGCATGTAGTTTTAAATCAGGATATAATTCTTTTAATTTCTTGAACAGGTCAGCATAGAAAGCGAGCCCTAAATCCGGGTGATGCCCACCCTGTAACAGGAGTTGATCTCCTCCCAGGCGAAAAGTTTCCTCAATTTTAACTTTATAAGTCTCAATATCAGTGATGTAACTCTCATCATGACCAGGTCGGCGAAAGAAGTTGCAGAATTTACAGTTAGCAATACAAACGTTAGTTGTATTAACGTTACGATCGATTTGCCAGGTAACTTTACCACTGGGAACTTGTATTTTCCTTAATTCATTAGCTACAAACATTAATGATGCTGTATCTGCATGATGATAAAGATGTACACCTTCTTCGAGTGTTAAAAAATCGAAATGTAGTGCCCTGTGCAGTAAATCGGCTGTATTCATGTTACAAAGATAAATAAAAGTAGTCAGTGATGGGCTGTTCGTCGTCACTCTTTGGTCAGTTTTGTCAAAGGATGATTTTGATAAAGATGGAATATCAAAATCTGGTAAACATTAACTGCGTTGAATCTATCTCATCAAATTACAAAGCTTTTACCTAAGTCACATAACCTTAACCCTTAAAATTATATCTTTACGGTTCTAAAAATTGATAATGGTAGATTTTAATCGTTTTACGTTAGCTAACGGACTTAAGGTTTTAGTGCATGAAGATGCCACTACGCCAATGGCTGTTCTAAATATTTTATATGATGTGGGTGCTCGCGACGAGGACCCTGAAAAAACGGGTTTTGCCCATCTCTTCGAGCATTTAATGTTTGGTGGATCGGTAAATATTCCCAGTTATGATGAGCCCTTACAACGCGTGGGAGGAGAGAATAATGCTTTCACCAGTAATGATATTACCAACTACTACATCACATTGCCTTCCGAAAACCTTGAAACTGCTTTTTGGTTAGAAAGTGACAGGATGCTGAGTTTAGCCTTTTCTGAAAAGAGTTTAGAAACACAGCGGAATGTAGTATGCGAAGAATTTAAGCAACGTTATTTAAATCAGCCTTATGGCGACGTTTGGTTAAAATTACGTCCCCTGGCTTATAAAAAGCATGCTTACCGTTGGGCAACCATTGGAAAAGAACTGTCGCATATCGAAAATGCAACCATGGAAGATGTAAAGGCTTTCTTTAAAAAGCATTACAACCCTCAAAATGCCATTATGGTTGTGGGTGGAAATGTTAAAACAGAAGAAGTTAAAGACCTTGCGGAAAAGTGGTTTGGGTCAATTCCCGCAGGAGTACGTTACGAACGTAATTTGGTGAAAGAAGATGTACAAACAGAAGCAAGGGTAGAAACAGTAACCGCAAATGTGCCTTTAAATGCCATTTATATTGCTTTTAAAATGCCTGAGCGCTTAAGTCCTGATTTTTATGCTTTCGATTTGTTATCGGATGTTTTATCGAGAGGGCAATCATCGCGGTTATACAACAGTTTATTAAAAGAACAGCAGTTATTTAGTGATATAAACGCTTACATTTCCAGTAGTTTAGATGCGGGTTTGTTTATTGTTGAAGGGAAATTGGTAGAAGGCGTTACAATGGAGGTTGCAGAGAAGGCCATCTGGGCAGAACTCGAAAAGATGAAGAATGAATTAGTGCCGGAAACAGAACTAACAAAGGTTAAAAATAAGGTAGAGTCGGTATTGGTATTCTCTGAAATGAGCTTACTGGATAAGGCGATGAACTTAGCCTATTATGAACTATTAGGCGATGCACAGTTACTGAATAAAGAAACTGAGGCATTTTTAAAGGTTACTGCGGAGGATATTCAACGAATTTCTAACGAAACCTTTACCCACAATTCTTCTTCAACATTATACTATTTAACACAAGAAAATGCTTAATAGACAACAGGCACCTGATTTTAAACAGGTTTCTACCATAAATTTTATTCAGGCAGCTGAAAGTAAACTTCAAAACAATGTTCCTGTTTTTACCGTTTATTCTGGCGAACAGGATCTGGTGCGTTTAGAATTTATTTTTAGTAATGTAAACTGGGACTTACAAAAACCACTTCAGGCTATCGCTGTAAATGCCATGCTAAACAGTGGAACGGCGCAAAGAACAGCTAAGGAAATTGCCGAGCAAATTGATTTTTATGGTGCTTTCTTTCAAACCGAATATGTTCAGGATCAATCAAGTGTAACATTATATACTTTGAATAAGCATCTGGCTGCAGTTTTACCTATTGTAAAGGACGTAATTAGCCATAGCCAGTTTCCTCAGCATGAGCTGGATATTTATATCCAAAATCAAAAGCAAAAATTGCAGGTAAACTTGAAAAAGAACGATGTTTTATCAAGGAAAGAGTTTGCTCATGCTTTGTTTGGTAATACGGCCTACGGTGTAGATATTCAGGCCGGGCATTATGATGCGCTTCAAAGAGATGATCTGGTAGCTTACTTTAAGTTGGCTTATGCGCCAAATAATTGTACTATTATAGCATCTGGTAAGTTTGAAGAAGAGAGTTTCAAACTTCTGGATGAGCAATTTGGCCAAAACTGGGAAAGCAGTAATGCGGTTAAAAATAAATTCAGTTTTGCCGAGACAGAAAAGCAAAGCATTTACAGGGAAAAAGCCGAGGCTTTACAATCTGCAATCAGGATTGGAAAAATAGCCATCAATCGTACACATGAAGATTTTGCAGGTTTACAGATTTTGAATACTGTTTTGGGCGGATATTTTGGGTCGAGGTTAATGGCAAATATCAGAGAGGATAAAGGCTACACCTATGGCATTGGTTCAGGTATCTCATCTTTGCATGATGCCGGTTATTTCTTTATTGCTACAGAGGTAGGGGCAGATGTTTGTGCAGATGCCTTGAAAGAAATTTATAAAGAAATCGAAATCATTAAAAACGAACTGATCTCGGAGGAAGAACTTGATTTAGTGAGGAATTACATGCTGGGCTCTATGTTAGGAAGCCTGGAAAATGTTTTCTCTCATGCAGATAAGTTTAAAAATATTTATTTTACCGGTTTAGGGTATGATTATTACCAGAAATATATTCAAACCGTTAAAACCATCACTGCCGAAGAACTTCAGCAGCTGGCTAATAAGTATTTTATAACCGAAGATTTCACTGAAGTCATCATCGGTAAGAAATAATGTAGTATTGATCAACTTATGTCTGTTTAAAGCATAAGTTGATCAAATTTTCCTATCTGTATTGACAAAGGTAGGCGGTAGGTTCAGTAGCCTTAACCTTAAATGAGTCGTTTGCCGGAACTTCAAAAAAGCTTCCCGCTTTATAGTTTTCCCAATCTGTTTTTCCACTAAACAGCACTTCAAGTGTACCTTCAATAACATTCATAATTTCCTTTTGAGCTGTTCCGAATTCATATTCTCCTGGATCAATTACGCCAATTGTAGATTTTCCTGCTGAAGTTTGATAGCCTAGTGATTTAACCTGTTCATCGAAATATTGATTTTCTGTAATCATGGTTCTTTTTCTTATTGTGCTTTAGTTAATACCGCTTTTTGTTTATCTGCCTGATATATTTTCTTATAAAATTCTACGTAGTCGTTATACTTCTCGGGCGGATATTTTTTATCGTTCATTGTTTGCGTGCGGGTATAAACAATGGTATTGTCTTTGGTTACAAATTTAGCAGTATAAGTGCCAAATTCTGAAGTAATATTGATGTCTTTCGGAATAAATTCTACTGCATATCCTTTCGGAAGGGTATAACTTATTTCATCTTCGTCATTATAGCTAAAAGGTACGGCAAAATAAGTTTTACGGTTCTCAACTTTTAAGGGGATACTTTCTTTGCGGTTAGTTTGGTTTAGCACCAAAAATAATTTATCGCCTCCCTTTGTGGTAAGCGGAGTGGTTTTAAAATTAATTTCTTCGGTTAATACCGGTTTGTTTTTATCCTCCTGTAAATATTTAATGCTGGCCAGCTCTGCTACTGGTACTTTGCTATGCTCCAGAATGCTTTTGCGGAGCTCGGTAGGTTCCATTAGGGTAAGCGGGAAGCTGTCTTCAAATTGAGCATTTCCGTAAGTAGATTTGAGTTCTACCTGAGCCGTTCCATCTTCTAACAGATTGAATTTTGTTTTTCTGATCTGGAAATTATCTTTTGCACTATAAATAGGGGTATGCACTATTTTACCTCCTTCTGCTGTAACCATCAGTACATCGCGATTGGAATTGCTATATCCAACAAAACCCATTGGCTTATACTGACTTGTACACTCTAAAAAAGTGGTGTCCTTCTCTAGCGGTACACATAAAATCATGTGGTTGGCTTGCCCAATGCTTGAGTAGTTTTTGTTTAGGCTGGGCATATCATTACCAATGACAATCAAATTAGAAGATATTCCGGCCTCATTTAACAGTGCTTTCATGTAATTGGATAATGCTTTGCAATCACCATAGTTTACCTGCGCTACTTTTTCTGCAAGAATTGGCCTGAAGCCTCCAATTCCTAACTGAACACTCACATATCTTGTATTTTGTTGCAGGTAATTGTAAAGGATCCGAATTTTGTCTTTATTTGTTTTGGCATCTTTAATCAAATTTTGAACAATAGCCTTTGTCGGTTCAGGTAATTTATTGCCACCCTCATTCAGGTTATAAATCCAGCTCCCAAAGTTTTTCCAGTTATCAAAATTTCCAGTAGAACCATCATATTCAAATTGATTTGGTGCTGCTTTAACCCATGCAGAGATATTGTTTAAACCAACAGATAAGGGCTCTGATGATATAGCTCCAACATGGTTACTTTTCCACCTGTACTGAATTTTATCTGCTATAACAGCTGAATCGGTTTGTAATCCGCTACTGGTTAAATAACGTAGTTTATAATCTTTGTTTTTTTGTATGGTATAAGCAGATTTTTCAACCGAAACACCAAAATCTTTTATATCATTCCAGGAAGGAAATGAAATTAATCCTTTGAATTCCTGGCTGTAGCTATATTCTATCGTATAAGGATAACTTATACTCACAAATTTGAGTAGTTTTAGCCGGTTGTCTTCATAAATGGAAAAATCAGAAATTAAGCTCTGGTCTTTGATGTCGGAAGATTTATAATCCTTTATTTTTTTTCCGGAAGCATCATAAAGTGTTGCTTTGATATTGGAAATCGTGCTAAACTTATCATATACCTCGGCCATTTCGGCAAGATCATCTCCTGCTTTATTTAAGATGGTAATGGCAATTTTATAATTAAGCTGGGCTGCCCCCAATCCCTTAACATCAAAAAACTGCTCTTCGTTTCTAACAACAGCTATGGCATCTTTCTTTAATTCTTCTGGTATTTTATTTACATCATAAAGACCTTGGGCCGATAAACAGGCTGTGCCGGATAAAAATAAAAATAGACTGAATAGATATTTCATTAGGCTTTCTTTTTAAATACAACCTGTTCTGCCTGTTTTTCTACAATGGCTTTGAAAAGTTCTTTGAGGTCAAAGTATTCGTTGGGGCTATACATAGATTTATTAATACTGATGACACTTTTTACCATTAAGGCCTTTCCTTCGGCAACATAACTGATGGAAAATGTTCCTTTATCTTCTGGTAATTTGAAAATTCCACCTTTTGGCAGTTTGTCTATTTCATATTCTTCAGGGAATGCTAAAGAAATTCGATATGTCTCTTTGAATGGGTAAGCAAAGTCTACCGGGAACTTTCTTTCTTCATGTTTAAAAAGATTCTCTTTTGTTCTTTCGAAAAGGAGGGGGGTGAAGTACACTAAATTCCCGGCCTCCTCTACATTATCTTCAATTTCAACATCCATTGCCTCTGTTAAGAGTTCATCCAAACTATCCAGATTGCTAATGGTGTAATTTTTAATTTCTAAACCTGTTTTGTCTTTTTTAAAGTTTTTAATGAAATCCGCTTCATTATTTGTTCCCCTGTATCGGCTACGAAGGTTTAAAGCAGAATATCCCCTCGAATACTGATTGATTTTTCCAGAAAGTTTATTCTCTTTATTGAGAACCAGGTTATAAGCGAATATTTTTTCATTATTGGCTTGAGGTTCTGTAGAAAGCCAGCCGCCCGCAAAAGTTTTTAAGTCAACATAATAACCCTGATGACTTAAATTTTCAGCATCCAGCATCCCAACAGGAAGGTCTTTATCTGTTGCATCTAAAAAATACAATTGCCCGCCTATTTCTGTTGCTCCCACTACATTATTGAAGGCTGAAATTACAGGATATCCGGGGTGTTGTCCATTTTTTCTGGTACTGATTAATACGGGATAAGCTTTGATTTTAGCTTCCTTTAAGAAGGTTAACAATGCAAGATTAATATCTGCTGAATTACCGGTCTTCTTTTCAAAAATAGTTTTAGGATTACTCTCCGACGTAAAATCATCATAACGGCCATTCCATTTTATTTTTGACTTGACATAGTTGGTAATTAGTTTAATCATTGCAAGCGTATCTTTTTCGCCTTTAAGAATTTCTGGTAATGAGGCCTTTGCAAGACTATTTTTGTTTAAATAACCACCGAAATCATCACGTTCTGCCAGGCCGGCGATAATTTTTGGCCATGAACCATTATAATCCTCATACATTGAATTTGGAAAGTGAGATGCACGCAGTTCAAATTCAATTTTAGGCCTGTAATCATCCATTGTGGTTACAAATGGCTCATCTTTTAAGGCTGGTACATTCTCCGCACAATATTTATCGTAAGAAGCATTTGAAATAAGCCCGGTTACATAAGTAGCATTTTCTGATGTATGCACAGGATGTTGGATATCATGGTATCCGCTGGTATTATGCTTGTAAGTTAAATATTCGGGAATATGAACATTGTACTCCGTCCAGAGTGTTGGCACACTGGATTGAAATCCCCAGCCCCTTAGCGTAAATATAAAATCTGATTTGATTTTGTATTTGAATTCGATAATTGAACCTTCTTTAACATTGGGAAGGGCAAATTTCTTGATGATGTTATTCTTATCAAAGGCTTCTGTAAACTTGGCGTCCTTGCTCAGTTTGCTGGTTACCATTTTTCCATCCACCATATTGTAGGTAGCGGCATCCATGTAACTCAGGTCTTCTTTGGCAGAGCCATTACTGCGATAAAGTTCAACAGAGAAATTTGCTAAATCATAACTGTTTTTGTTCAGGATTTTGTAGCGCATATGTCTTTCGTAGACATAAATAAATGATCCTGCAGGGTTTACTTCAAAGTAACAATTGCCTACATCAAATAATTTAATAGCTGATGCTGCGGAATCTACTCCGAATGGTTTAGCCTCAAATTCTGAGGGGGCAATTTTTCCGAATTTAAATTCTCTTTTTACTGTAGGGGTGTTTTGGGCATAGACTGATCCAACGCCAATGCATAGCATTAACGTTAGAATTTTCAGAGCGTTTTTCTGCATTATTCTTTAGTTGTTTGGTGTTACAATAATAAGTAACAAACACAGAAAACTAAAAAATATTTATCATTTGATTTTGAATGAACTAATTAGTACTCAGCCAACTTATTTTTCCATCCATAGTACTTAGTAAAAGGTTTTTACCATCAATAACATTTACAGTGTTTACCATAGAATTATCTATTTTATGACCCCATATCGTTTTTTGATTTATTGGATCGATGGCATAAACCGTCCCGTTTTTTGTTCCAAAGAATACCAAACCATCTTTTTCAATCAGCATAGAGGGGATGTGTTCGTAGCCAAAACCTACATTTAATCTCCAGGCAACTCCAGGATCTGTAGCTTGTGTTTTATAACCGACAATTTCATCCTGCATGGTTTTGCCGTAAACGGTTAAGCTATCTGCCGAAAGACCGATTGATTCTCTTACTGTTGCTTCTTTGTTCCGCCATAAAGTATTACCGTTATTGGCGTCGATGGCCGTTAAATATCTGTCCGGAGCTGCAATGTAAACAATTCCTTTAGTTGCTACAGGTGTACACATGGCGGGAGAAAACATTCGGTTGCCATGTCCATTGTTCCATTTCCATAGCAATTTTCCAGATTGGATATCCAGTGCATACAAATGTCTTCCCCAGGAGCCAAAAATAACCTTGCCCTGGTAAATTAAAGGCTTATCAACAATAGAACCTTCCACTTCATTAAATTCCCAGATCGTTTTTCCAAATTGGATATCCAATGCCCTGAAAGTGTGGTCGCTACCGCCAATTAAAATCATATTATCATGAATTACGGGAGATCCAAGCACTGCGTTTTGAGTTGCTTTTTTCCAATTCAGTTTCCCTGTCGCTAAGTTTAAAGCATAGATATTTCCATCTCCCGAACCTACTATAACCTGTTTCTGTGCAATGATGGGAGAGGAGTAAATAGCGCCCTGAGTTTTAAAGCTCCATACTTTTTTGCCGGTTTTGGCCTGAAGTGCTTCAATCAGGCCTAAGCTGTTTCCAAAAATGACTAGATTATCGGCGTAAGCGGGCGTATTTACTACATTGGCATCCGAGTGATAAGTCCAGGCTGCTTTTACGGTTGGGTACTGATTATTAATGGCATAAGTTGGTCGCTCGTATTTTTGGCTGAGGTTTTCCTGGAATTTGCCAAGCCCCATTTTTCGCCATACGGGTAATATGCTTTGGCTTGGTTTTTTAGTAGCGAAAAATACCGAGTCTTTCGTCATGGTGACGATGTTATATCCGCCAATGCTGTCTTTTGCACGAAGGTTTGAACGGCCCATTGTTGCCTGAATGCCTTCGAAATTATAAGCATGATTGTTATGGCCGTGTCCACATATGGCATATTGAATGTTGTATTTTTTGAGGCGATCAGTCGCCTCATACCAGTTATCTAAACTATTATCGAGCGGGTAATGATTTAGAAAAATGATTGGTTTGCTTTTGGATGTATTTTTTAAAGTTTTTTCTAACCAAACGGTTGCATCTCTGGGAATGTGTCCATCGCTCATACGTACATAAGGGCCAGATGCACAGGCGATAAAGCGATAGCCTTTATGATCGAACATAAATTTATCGTAGCCAAACTCCTTAATAAAGTTTACTCCACCAGATTCAGACCAGCCGGTATCATGGTTACCTGGAATGATGTAATACGGCTTTTTCAAATCTGCCAGGATACTTTTTGCCAATTTTAGCTCATCATTTGTACCCATTTCAGTTATATCCCCGGTAATAACAACGAAGTCCAGGTCTTGTTGCTGATTAATATCCACAACTGTTCTGCGTAAATCTTCTTCACCAGTACCTGATCCAACGTGTGTATCGGTAACAAAAGCATATTTAAAGGTTTGTGCGGAGGAGCCAATACTTAAAAGGATAAATAAGGCGAGGATGACCGTTCTTTTCATTGCGGGTTTTTGCTGTTTAGTGATGTAAATATGCGTATTTGTGCGGGTATTTGTTTCGTGTAATAGGAATTTTATATAGGATATTTAAAGTGTTAAAGAGAGCAAGGGGCAAGTAACAAAGAGCAAAGACGATGATGCCCCCTAATGTTAGCCAGGATTTCAACACTGTGTGTATCGCAATTTTGCCTGGGGTGCATCATACATAACCGGCAATGGGTAACTCCATTAAAGTAATCCGATTTTCATTTAGATGTAAGAAGTTAATTCGGTTTTTAAAATTCCCTTATCTTTTGTATCTTTGTCCGGCAAATAATAAATCCTAATTTATTTGCTATGCAACTCGATTCCACAAAATTTATTGCCACAGGTTTAACTTACGATGATGTACTTTTAGTACCTGCTTATTCGGAGATTTTACCCCGTGAAGTAAATACATCCACTTTTTTAACTAAAAAAATTAAACTTAACGTTCCATTGATTTCTGCTGCAATGGATACTGTAACAGAGGCTGAGCTTGCCATTGCTATTGCGCAAAATGGAGGTATTGGGATGTTACACAAAAACATGACGATCGAAAGACAGGCCGAAGAAGTTCGCAAAGTTAAACGTTCGGAAAGTGGAATGATTCAAGATCCTGTTACACTTTTAGAAACTGCCGTTGTTGCTGATGCTTTCAAAATTATGAAAGAACACAAAATTGGAGGTATCCCCGTAGTGAGCAGCGATAATAAATTAGTTGGTATCATTACCAATCGCGACTTGCGTTTTCAAAAAAACATGTCGAGACCCATTGCAGAGGTAATGACCAAAGAAAATCTGATCACTGCACCTGAAGGTACAAACCTGGTACAGGCAGAAGAAATTCTTCAAAACCATAAAATCGAGAAACTTCCGGTAGTCAGTAAAGATGGATATTTAAGTGGCCTGATTACTTTTAAGGATATATCAAAAGTTAAAAACTATCCTGTAGCCTGTAAAGATGAGCGTGGACGTTTACGTGTTGGTGCTGCTGTTGGTGTAACTGCCGATACGCTTCAACGTGTTGATGCTTTGGTTCATGCAGGTGTTGATGTAATTACAATTGATACTGCACATGGTCATTCTAAAGGTGTGGTTGATAAATTGAAAGAAGTGAAAGCTAAATACCCTGATTTACAAGTTATTGTTGGTAATATTGCAACGGGTGCTGCCGCTAAATTTTTAGCTGAGGCTGGTGCTGATGCTGTTAAAGTGGGTATTGGTCCGGGTTCAATTTGTACAACCAGAATTATTGCAGGTGTTGGTGTTCCGCAATTATACGCCGTTTACGAATGTGCCAAAGCGCTAAAAGGCACTGGTGTTCCGGTTATAGCAGATGGTGGTATTAAACATACTGGCGATATTGCGAAAGCTATTGCATCTGGTGCAAACACCGTAATGGCTGGTTCATTGTTCGCAGGGGTGGAAGAATCACCAGGTGAAACCATCATTTATGAAGGACGTAAATTCAAATCTTACCGCGGGATGGGTTCTATTGAGGCCATGGAACAAGGTTCTAAAGATCGTTATTTCCAGGATGTAGAAGATGATATTAAAAAATTGGTACCAGAAGGTATTGTTGGTCGAGTTCCGTTTAAAGGCACTTTAGCTGAAGTAATGTATCAGTATATTGGCGGTTTACGTGCAAGTATGGGATATTGCGGCGCAGCCAGTATCGAAGCATTGCAAGAAGCTCAATTCGTACAAATTACCGCTGCCGGTATGCGTGAGAGTCATCCACATGATATTACCATTACTAAAGAGGCACCTAACTACACACGTTAAGGCTTAGAGATTAAGCTTAAAGACCACAGCGTAAAGCAAGATAGAGCGGGACATCGGAAACGATAGTCCCGCTTTTTATATAAATGCTATTCGCTTACTTCTGTCTCTCAGAGGGCGGTGAAGGAGGGGGCTTCGCTCATAAGTTCCTTCTGTCAGTGTGCTAAAATCAGTTGCACACATTTTGTATCCATCCAATCAGAATAAATTTCACAAAATAAAATTTGGCAGATGCTTTTTTTTAATATATTTGTCGACTAAATCCATAGGCTTTATATAATTAACAATGAAACATCATAATCAAAACCAGAAAAAATATTGTTGTTGTGGTCAACATGCTCAATTAAAACCATTTCGAACGCAGTAATAACCAATAACCAAATCAAATACATTAAACAAATCATGAAGAAAAGTATACTTATTCTATTTTCGCTTATCATAACAACGAGCTTTGTTTTTGCTCAAAACGCTATAAAGGGGATTGTAAAAGGCAATAATGGCATCACGCTTCCCAGGGCAACCGTAAAGGTGAGAGGTACCAACGAAAAAGTAATTGCTGACGATAACGGTGCCTTTACTATTGAAACCAAACAAACTCCACCATTCTATATTCAAGTAAGTTCAATTGGGTATAAACCACAGGATTTTCAAATTTTAAAACTTCAGGAAACACCAATTGACCTGGTACTGGTTGAGGATGCGTTACTGGATGAAATTGTGGTAACCTCTAGAAGACGTTCAGAGGTTTTGCAGGATGTGCCAATTCCCATTACCGTTATTGGGGGCCAGGCAGCAGAAAATTCAGGGGCTTTTAACGTTAATCGTTTAAAGGAATTGGTTCCCTCAGTTCAATTGTATGCATCTAATGCCAGAAATACTACCCTTAACATCAGGGGATTGGGTTCTACATTTGGTTTAACCAACGATGGTATCGATCCGGGAGTAGGTTTTTATGTTGATGGTGTTTACCATGCCCGTCCGGCTGCAACCTCTACCGATTTTCTAGATATTGAGCAAATAGAAGTTATACGTGGTCCTCAAGGTACGTTATTTGGTAAAAACACTACAGCAGGTGCTTTTAACATTACCACCACTAAACCTACACAAACGCCAAGTGCAAAGGTGGAGGTAAGTGTAGGTAATTATAACTTTATTCAGGCTAAAACATCAGTATCGGGAGGTTTAGCTAAAAATCTGGCTGCAAAAATATCCATCTCAGGTACACAACGCGATGGTACCATCTGGAATACCAGAGAAGAGCGCAGATACAGTGGTCAAAATAACCTTGGTTTTAAAAGTCAGTTGTATTATACCCCTTCTGATAAGCTAAAAATATTGTTAAGTGGTGATGTAAGTATTCAGCATCCGGCAGGTTACCCATTGGTAATTGCAGGCGTTACCACAACAGAAAGAAGTGCATATCGTCAATATGCCAGAATTGTATCGGATTTAGGTTATCAACAGCCTAAAATTGATCCTTTTTCAAGAGAGATCAACACCAATACACCTTGGAGACATAATCAGTCTATTGGTGGTATTTCATTAAACGTAGATTATAAAATCGGAAATGGAACACTTACCTCCACTACAGCGTGGAGATTCTGGAACTGGGATCCTACCAATGACCGCGATTTCTCTGAGTTAGCCGCCCTAACTAAATCACAAGGTAACTCTCGTCATGATCAGTACTCACAAGAGGTAAGGTATGCCGGAAACATCACAGATAAATTGAGTGGTGTAATCGGTGTATTTGCACTTAGCCAGAATTTAAAAGGCTTAGATCAGACAGAAGAGGTAGGTAAAGATCAATGGAGATTTGTACAAACAGGTAATACCGGTTCGCAAGCTTTATATTCAACTCCAGGGTTGTTAGACGGTTTTGGTATTAAAACCAATTCAACCATTAAATCTTTAAGTACAGCAGTATTTGCTCAGGTTGACTGGGAATTTTTAACCAATTTTCACGTTTTACCGGGTTTAAGGTTTACTTATGATAAAAAAGACGTTGATTATAACAGAACAACGTATGGCGGTTTACAAACTACAGATGCGGCATTACTTGCCCTTAAAGCAGCTGTTTATGCCAACCAACAATTTGTTACCAGCACGGAAAACAATAATCTTTCAGGTAACTTAACCATTTCTTACAGACCGAATATTAACCTTAATATTTATGGAACTTTTTCAACAGCCTATAAACCAGTTGGTGTTAACGTAGGTGGTTTGCCAACTACTTCCACCGGGGAAGCTGATTTATCTCTGGCTGTGGTTAAACCAGAGTATGT
Source organism: Pedobacter sp. (assembly GCF_965279535.1). Classification (NCBI taxonomy): domain Bacteria; kingdom Pseudomonadati; phylum Bacteroidota; class Sphingobacteriia; order Sphingobacteriales; family Sphingobacteriaceae; genus Pedobacter; species Pedobacter sp. Next base: position 1,130,503 of record NZ_OZ257244.1, on the reverse strand, counting down.
TCAACATTATGAATTGGGGCTTAAAACACGCCCGATTAAAGGTGCCTTGTTAAATGTTACAGCTTTCAATACGGATATTAAAGATTATCAGACCAATGTACAGTCGCCACAGTTAGGTGTAAACAGGGGTTATCTTTCGAACGCAGAAAAGGTGAATGTAAAAGGCTTGGAGATTGATGGTACCTATCAATTAGAAAGATTTTTAACTTTAAATGCAGCTGTTGCTTATTTGGATGGAAAATATGTAAAATTCACAAATGCGCCACTTCCTTTAGAAGAAACCGGTCATACCGAACTGGTTAACGGGGTGGCTACTCAGGTAGCATTTAAAGATGCTTCAGGGGGTAGATTACCCGGCATTTCTAAATGGAATGTTTCTGGAGGTGCAGAATTTAGTGTTCCAGGCAATTTAGCTACCAGAAGCGGAAGATACTTTGTGGCCAGTGATGCAAGTTACCGTTCTACTTATTCCTCAAATCCAACACCTTCGAGTGTATTAAATGTTCAGGGGTATGGTTTAGTAAATGCCAGATTAGGGTTTAAGTCAGATAAGGTATCCATTTTTGTATGGAGCAGAAACATTGGCAATAGAAACTACTATGAGCAACTACAAGCTGCTGCCGGTAACTCGGGTTTATATGCGGGGGTACTTGGTGATCCGAGAACTTATGGTGCTACATTTCGTTATTCTTTCTAATCGATAAATAGATTGTCGGCAAAATTCTCTCTTATATTTGGTTGAAGGGGCGGCATTATGTCGCTCCTTTATTTTTGTAACAGCTTTGTGGAATATTAAAATTTAGTGAAAGCTATTTAAAATATTAACTTCGATAATTATTATTACGCTGTCAAGCATTTTTACACTAACATAATCTCATAAAAAAACATGCAAATCATTACTAATCACGCAGAGTTTGAACAACATCTAGGCAAAGAATTAGGCATATCGTCATGGCACACCATTACTCAGGAACAGATTAACAAGTTCGCAGATGCAACTTTAGATCATCAATGGATCCATGTTGATGAAGACAGGGCTAAAAATGAAGGTCCTTTTGGAGCTACTATAGCGCATGGTTATTTAACCTTATCATTAATCCCTTACTTGTGGAAGGAGATAGTAGAAATTAAGAACCTTAAAATGGAGATCAATTATGGAATCGAGAATTTAAGGTTTGCCCAACCCGTTACTGTAAACAGTCAGGTGAGGTTAAAAGCCAGGCTTGCATCAATTATCAATCTTCGCGGGGTTACAAAGGTAAATATGGCTATTGAAATGGAGATTGAAGGTCAAAAGAAACCTGCCTTTAGTGGCGAAGTGGTTTTCTTATATCACTTTATAAGCTAGTAAGGTTCATAAAAAATATATAACGAAGGTGCTTAGATATTTTATTTGAGCACCTTTTTCATTTGATAGGTTTGAGGAAAAATATGCCTATTCTTTTTTTAATTTCTTTTTGATGTACTTACTCAATGAAGGATCTTCTATATCTTCTAAGGTACTCAATTCTAATTCAAGGGCCTTTGTACTGATCTGGATTTCGATCAGGGAAATGATTAGTGAAATCATAAAGAAAACCAGGCTGAGTGCAAAAAGAATCTCGGCAACGACAGGTTGGTTTAAATAGATAAAAAACATACAAAAGAGGCAGCTGGCGAAACTCAGCACACCAAAAGCCTGCATGTTTTTAATCAGCCGCAGGCGATACCTTAAATTCTTGATTTGTTTTTGAAGCCCCAGGTTTTTATCTCCATCTTCATACTTGGCTTTTAAGCTTCTTACCAAACTTGCCAGGGCCAGAAAGCGATTAGTGTAAGCCAGCATAATTAAGCTGATGGCGGGGAATAGTAGCGCAGGAATATTTACGGTTAGTTCCATTTGTTGTGGTTTACTCAAAAATATTATTTTAATCGGATAATAAGGCAGAAAATGATTTTACCACAACTGATTTAGTTGTAGCGTCTTCAACGCGATTATGTTTGGCTTTTTTTCCATTCTGAAGGTTTGAAGAACCACATAATGCTCTGCGAAGCTAATCCCCCGGCGATGAAGCATTATTGTGAATTTGAATCTGGTTGTAGTTTCTCACTACGACCTTAGATAACAGTTTTACCGGGCTGTCGCAAAGGATTGAAGAAGATTCTGTAGATCTCACTAGACCAGAAACCATTTTGGTCGGGTTTGTTTTTCCAAAAATAAATTTAAATTGCCTGCATGAATATCGAATTCAATAAAAATGAGGATGTTAACAAGCAGTTGGTTTATGAACTGCGTACTAAACTTAAAAAAATATACCTGGGCGGAGGCGAGAAGAATGCAGCCAAGCAAAAGGCTAAGGGCAAATTACTTGCCCGCGAACGCGTTAAATATCTGATTGATAAGGATTCAAAGTTCTTGGAAATAGGTGCTTTTGCTGCAGATGGGATGTACGCGGAGCAGGGCGGTTGTCCCTCAGCAGGTGTAATCTGCGGAATCGGGTACGTTAGCGGGCGCCAGTGTATGATCGTAGCTAACGATGCAACCGTTAAAGCAGGTGCATGGTTCCCGATGACAGCGAAGAAAAATTTACGTGCGCAGGAAATTGCCATGGAAAACCATTTGCCGGTAATTTACCTGGTGGATAGTGCGGGGGTATATTTACCTATGCAAGATGAGATATTTCCGGATAAGGAGCATTTTGGGAGAATGTTCAGGAACAACGCCATTATGTCATCAGAAGGGATTGTTCAAATTGCTGCAATTATGGGGGCTTGTGTGGCAGGGGGAGCTTATTTGCCCATTATGAGCGATGAAGCCATGATTGTAGATGGAACCGGATCTGTTTTTTTAGCAGGTTCCTACCTGGTTAAATCCGCCATAGGCGAAGAAGTAGATAATGAAACCCTTGGTGGAGCAACCACTCACTGTGAAATTTCAGGGGTAACGGATTATAAACATCCTAATGATCAGGCTTGCCTGGATAGTATTCGCAATATCATGAGTAAGTTAGGTGCCCCCGAAAATGCAGGCTTTGATCGGGTTAAACCGGTTGCACCTAAACTAAGTGAAGAAGAAATTTATGGAATATTACCCGATAACAGAGAGAAACCTTTCGATATGATGGAAATTATAAACCGTTTGATTGATGGTTCTGATTTTGAAGAATATAAAAAGGGGTATGGGCAAAGCGTGCTCTGTGGCTTAGGCCGGATAGATGGCTGGGCTGTAGGTATAGTTGCCAATCAACGTAAAGTAGTGAAGTCTAAAAAAGGGGAGATGCAGTTTGGAGGGGTAATTTATTCTGATAGTGCGGATAAGGCAAGTCGTTTTATCATGAACTGTAACCAGAAAAAAATCCCATTGGTTTTCTTACAAGATGTTACCGGATTTATGGTTGGGAGCCGTTCTGAACACGGTGGGATTATCAAAGATGGCGCAAAGATGGTAAATGCTGTAGCCAATTCGGTAGTGCCTAAATTTACCATCGTTATTGGCAATTCTTATGGTGCGGGTAATTATGCCATGTGCGGAAAGGCTTACGATCCGAGATTGATTTATGCCTGGCCCACCGCTAAGATTGCCGTAATGGGAGGAGCACAGGCAGCTAAAACACTTTTGCAGATCCAGGAATCGGCTTTAAAGGCAAAAGGAGAGCAGATTACTGCCGAGAAAGAAGCTGCGCTTTTGAAAGAAATCAGCGATCGTTACGATGCACAAACCACACCATACTATGCTGCATCACGACTTTGGGTTGATGGTATTATCGATCCTGCAGAAACGAGAACAGTAATTTCAATGGGAATTGAAGCGGCAAACCAATCGCCAATTACCAAAAAATTTAATGTCGGTATTATCCAAACATAAAGGGAATCAGCTCGATTTCTTAAGCAAGACAACATTTAGTAAATGAGCCAAGTATGCAATGTTAATAAGTAAACTATGTTGACAATGGGGGCTTGTACGCCAATAATTAATCACTTAAATTTGCTCAGCAATTTAAAATTAGTCAACTCAAACACACAAATATAATGTCACAAGAAAACGAACACGTTCAGTGTTTAATTATAGGCTCAGGCCCTGCAGGTTACACTGCCGCCATTTATGCAGCAAGAGCTGATTTGAAACCAGTTATGTATACTGGTATGCAGGCAGGAGGTCAGCTTACACAAACAACAGATGTTGAAAATTTCCCTGGTTACCCACAAGGTATTATGGGCCCTGAAATGATGGAGGATTTTCGCAAACAGGCAGAGCGCTTTGGTACTGATATCCGTTTCGGGTATGTGAGTTCAGTAGATTTTTCATCTGCACCCCACAAGATCGTGGTAGATGAAATTAAAACCATTACTGCAGATACAGTAATAATTGCTACTGGAGCAACAGCAAAATGGTTGGGTTTACCAAGTGAGCAACAATATAATGGTTTTGGAGTATCAGCATGTGCAGTATGTGATGGTTTCTTTTTTAAAGGACAGGATGTAGCCATTGTTGGCGCGGGAGATACGGCAGCTGAAGAAGCTACTTATCTAGCAAAACTTTGTAGTAAAGTTCATTTATTGGTTCGCCGCGATGAATTTAGAGCTTCTAAAGCAATGGTTGCCCGTGTTTTAGCAACACCAAATATTGAAGTACACTATAATACTGAAACGCAGGAAATTTTAGGTAATGGTAAAAATGTTACGGCTGTAAAGGTAATTAATAATAAAACCAGTGAAATTTCTGAAATTCCTGTTGAGGGCTTTTTCGTAGCCATTGGTCATAAACCCAATACTGATATCTTTAAAGGACAGTTAGAAATGGATGAAACAGGTTACTTATTAACCAAGCCAGGTTCTACCTTAACCAATATCGAAGGTGTTTTTGCCTGTGGTGATGTTCAGGATATGTATTATCGTCAGGCGGTTACTGCAGCTGGATCTGGTTGTATGGCTGCATTAGATGCTGAAAGATATCTTGCAGCTAAAGAGCATCCTGTTGAAGCTTAGTAAGTTATTAAAATGAAAAAATAAAGGCTCCTGCGATTAAAATCGAGGAGCCTTTTGCTTTTTTTGTACTTCCGTAACCTAAGCAAACGTTTGATTTTAATTGTAACGAAAATGTGGGGCTTAGAATCTTTTTACTATTTCTATCTTGGTCATACTAAAACAAAAATTTAACCTAAAACTTAATCACAAATGAACAAAGCATTATCGATTTTTATTGGCGTATTAATCAGCTCCAATGCCTTTGCACAGAGTGACCCCAACCTGGGGATTATTCCTGCACCGGTTTCCATAACAAAAAATTCCGGAACCTTTCTTTTAGACAAAACAGTAGTATTGGTGCATAACGATGCCGATGGCGCAAAAATGGGCGATCTTTTAAATGCATTTATTGTAAACAAAGCCGGTTTTTCGCTAAGAGAAGCAAAGGCAACCACAGGCATTCAGAAGGCCATAGTGCTTACATCAGTTGGTGCCGATAAACTTCCTGAAGAAGGATACACCATTAAAGTAACACCTAATCAGATCGTTTTAACAGGTAAAGGAGCGGGTCTTTTTTATGCTGTAGAATCGGCTATGCAAATGATCCCAGAAAAAACTGGCGATAAAATCGCTGTTCCTGCAGTATTCATCAACGATTACCCCCGCTTTAAATACCGTGGAACGATGTTAGATGTGGGTAGACATTTCTTCCCGATCTCTTTCATCAAAAAATACATTGATCAATTGGCTTATTATAAGATCAATACTTTTCACTGGCACTTAACAGAAGACCAGGGATGGAGATTAGAGATTAAAAAATATCCAAAATTGACGACCATTGGATCATCTCGTAATGGAACGATTATAGCACATCATCCAGGTAATGGTAATGATCAAACGCCGGTAAAAGGATTCTATACGCAGGAGGAAGCTAAAGAAATAGTAAGGTATGCTGCTTCGAAATACATTACTGTTATTCCGGAAATTGAGTTGCCAGGTCATGCCTCTGCAGCCATTGCTTCTTACCCTGAGTTGAGTTGTTTTCCTGATCGTGATACTTTTGTTGCCAATAACACGCCTTGGGCAGGTAGCAGAAAAGGAAAGCAGGTTCAGCAAACCTGGGGTGTTTTTGATGACATCTTTGTGCCTTCAGAAAATACTTTTACTTTTTTACAAAATGTATTAGATGAAGTAGTAGCCATTTTCCCTTCTAAATATATCCATATCGGTGGTGATGAGGCGCCTAAAACATATTGGAAAGAATCGGCTTTTTGCCAAAATTTAATGAAAGAAAAAGGCTTAAAAGATGAGCACGAATTACAGAGTTATTTCATTCAAAGAATTGAGAAGTACCTAAACGGAAAAGGTCGTTCTATTATTGGCTGGGATGAGATTTTAGAAGGCGGTTTAGCCCCTAATGCTACGGTAATGAGTTGGAGAGGAGAAGCTGGAGGTATCGCTGCAGCAAAAGAAAATCACGATGTGATTATGACTCCTGGTTCTATGGGTTTATATATTGATCACAAACAATCTAACTCGCCTGATGAGCCTGTAACCATTGGCGGTTTAGCTCCTTATCAAAAAATCTATGCTTATGATCCGGTTCCGAAAGAGTTAACCGCCGAGCAAGGTAAGCATGTAATTGGTGTTCAGGCAAACCTCTGGACAGAGTATGTAAAAACTACTGCAAAGGCTGAAAACCATGCGTTTCCGCGTTTATTGGCCTTATCAGAAATTTCATGGACTCCGGTAGCTAAAAAAGATCTGAAAAACTTCCAGGAAGATAGATTGCCTCTTCATTTAGCGAATTTAGATAAGAAAGGACTTAATTTCTGGGTGCCAACACCAATTGGTCAGAGCGAAAAGCCATTAAACGGAGGCGATTTTAACATCGAATTAAAAGTTCCTGTTGCCGGAGGTAAGATTTATTATTCACTAGACGAATCACGTCCATCAGAAAATGCGTTCTTATATAATGCTCCAATTAAGGTTACAGTTCCGCACGGAGAGAAAAGAATATTGAAAACGATTGTGGTGGCACCTAGTGGTAGAAGAAGCGTGGTAACCGAAACGGTTTTAAACAACGGCGCTCCTGAAGTTAAAGCAGAAGCAAAAAAATAATCCTTTTGGATAAAAAGCTAAATTGCTTATTTTGGTGGAACCAAATGTCCCCAAGAAATGAAATTAAAACGATATAGTATTCAGCACCTCATGTTAATGACTGGGGTGCTTTTTTGTTTTGCCTGTACGGAAGATAAACCACAAACCCTGCAGCCAGAAGTGATTAAAGTGCAGAAAAATCCTTTTCCTTTTTATAAAAGTATTGAGATAAAACCAGGACTTAGCTTTGAAATTTTAAGCTGGGGTAAGGGGGTAGATTCAATTGGAGGCTATCAGATTTTGATGTCTGATTCTACCAGAAACAACTTTCGTTCACAAGCTGTTGAACGGAAAGGAGTGATGACAGATGCCTGGAATATGGATTTGGATAATGATGGTAATCCTGAGTTTTATATGCAATTGTTGAATAAGAAAAACGTTTCCGACCTCAATGTTTATGAATATTCGGGCGGAGACTTTAATAAAATAAGCTTTCCTTCCCTAAGTTCGGCTCAGAAAAAAGGTTACCAGGGAAATGACAAGTTCTTTATAAAAAATGGTGATTTATTTCGTTCTTTTCCGGTGAAGGATGAGCAGGACTCAACTAAGATCATAACCAGAACGATTCAGTATAAACTGAGCGGTAATAGTTTTTCTACCACTGAGCTGAAACCGGAATAATTCAACTTAATCAGGTAATTTAAGCCGAAGTTAATCCAGGGTATATGGATAGGAGAGAACAGAAATTTTCGGTTACAGATCGGCTTAAAAGCTTTAAGTATGCTTTTAACGGGATAAAGCTATTCTTTTTAGAAGGGCATAATGCGCGTATTCAGCTGTTGGCAGCAATACTGGTAGTTGCTTTGTCCTTTTATTTTAAGATAAGTACCTCCGAATGGATTGCTGTTGTTTTTGCGATCGCATTGGTTTGGGCATCAGAAATGATTAATACTGCTATAGAAACACTTTCAGATATCGTTTCTCCTGTCCATCATCCAAAGATCAAGCTGTTGAAGGATGTTGCAGCCGGAGCCGTTTTAATTACTGCCATAGTCGCTCTAATTGTTGCACTCTTGATTTTTGTGCCTAAGTTATTTCCCGGTCCGTGAAGCTTCTAATGATTCGTTCATCTTGTCTTCAATAATTTCATCCCAACGGGCCTGCATTTTATGATTGCTGCCATGTTCAGTTTCTTCATCATAGTTGCGCTGCATGGTGTCAAAGAAATCACTGATCTCATTAGCCAACTGAGAAATTTGTGCTTTGTAATTTTTTACTGAATATGTTCTGTTTTTTAAAACCCTGTCTGCTTCTAAAAGTAAGATATATTGAATATTTACATGGCCTTGCTCGTGATGAAGCAAGCTTTCTCTTACCTCCGGGTTTTTAATCTTGTCCCATTTTACCCAGGACCGATTTTTATCGATAGAAACCTGATTGGTAAGTTTTATTTCCACACGGTTTCGATATACGGTAGAATTATAACTATAGCGCCAGGTCATGGCCGTTAGTGCATAAAATGGAGAATTGTTATCGGGATTTCCTTTAAAATGGGTATCCCAATTAAGCTGTACCGGTTTGTTAAAGTCCTGTTTAAAGGAAAGGAACGGTAAAGCAGTTAATGCAAATAAAAGACAGGCAATTTTTTTCATGTGTTTTTTAAGCAATGAAAAAATCGTGCCTAAAATTAATCTGGCATTGAGATCTGCTCGCTAAGGCGCTCAAATTTTTCGATCAATAAAGCTATTCTTTCTTTTTCACGTTTTATAACAGCCTTTCTTAAAATGGTAGAGCAGAACAAAATCCATAAGAATGTTAGTCCAACGGCGACAATTTTTTGAATGATGCTGAAGAAAGATAAAATTTCAACGAAATAGAAAATTATTCCCAGAGAGAGGGCAATGGCATAAAACCAATAAAGCGAATTATAAAGTTTATAACGGTTGAGCTGATAGGTTTTTAAATTGTTGAGGTACTCATGTGGGTGTGCGGTAAAATCACTTTTAGCAATCAACCTATGGTCGCGATAAAGAATTAATGTATATACACCTATAGCGATAATGGTAATGCTTATTCCCACATGGGTAGTCCATGATTCGAAATGAAAGAATATCCAAAGGGCTGCAATGGAGAGGAATGAAGCAAACATCGCTATAATATTTAATGCGGATTTAAGTTTCAAACCACCTACTTCTTTTTTTACCTGTTGCAACATTTCATCAGCAGAAACTTTTACTTCTACCTCGTGCTTCTGCCACAACTGCTGTATTTGATCAAACGCTTGCATATTGGTTATATAGTTCTGTTAATTTTTGTTTAATTCTGTGGATTTTCACTCTTAAATTTCCTTCGCTAATGCCTGATATATCTGCTATTTCATGGTAGGGCAATTCATCTAGAACCATCGTAATGATCAAACGGTCGTTTTCTTCAAGTTTGGATATACATTTATAAAGTAATGCAACCTGTTCATTTTTTTCAGAAAACTCCTCTATCTTATTTTCAATAATGTTGTCGGTTAATTCATCCTTGGCCTGTCTTTTTTCAGATCTCAGGTAGGTTAAACAGGTATTAACGGCAATTCTATAAATCCAGGTAGAAATAAGCGATTTGTTACGGAACTTATCTAAATTCTGCCAAACTTTTAAGAAAGTTTCTTGCAAAAGATCATTAGCTGCATCACTATCGCCAGTATAACCATAGCATAAATGGAATATTTTTTTGGAATTTGAATCGAAGATCTGCTTAAATAACTTGTCTTTTTGTTCCATTTATGGGGTTAATAATTGCTTTTTAGATGAGAGATTAAATAGTTTGTTACAACAAAAGAAATAAAAATAAGCTGGTTTTTTAGCTGTCCTTAAAATCAAAATTTGTTACACGCCGTAAATATCGTAGTTTTACCAAATTAACAAAGCCACAAACTTTTTTATTCATGAAGAAAAACAAACTTACGCTCTTTATTTTTATTGCGCTGGTTGCAGGTATAGGTCTGGGTTATATTTTAAATGTTAATTCAATTGATGTTTATAACCAGAAGATATTAACGGCAGATGCCAAAGTTAAAAGTATTGAAGTGAGTATTGCCAAGCTTGGAGATACCACTAGCACAACCTTTACTCAATTAAAGGCCGAGAAAAAAGAAAACGCTAAAATCAAGAAAGAGAACGAAGATATCAGGGAAAAGAAACTGGAATATTTTACCCTTTTAAGTGATATTTTTCTACGCCTGATTAAAATGATTGTAGCTCCATTGGTTTTTACAACACTGGTTGTTGGTGTAGCTAAAGTGGGTGATATTAAAGCTGTAGGAAGGATCGGTGTAAAGACATTAGGCTGGTTTGTGGCCATGTCGCTCATGTCGCTGGTCCTGGGATTAATTTTGGTTAACTGGTTTAAGCCAGGGGTGCACATGAAATTACCATTGCCAGATCAGTTGGTTAATACTGGTATTCAGAAAGCCGCCATGAGTGTTAAAGATTTTATCACACATGTGTTTCCAAAGAGTATAGCCGAATCCATGGCTACGAACGAAATTTTACAGATTGTAGTTTTCTCTTTGTTTTTTGGCGTGGCAACTGCTGCAATTGGTCCGGTAGGCGAAATTGTAATCAAAGCTTTCGATGCCATTGCGCATGTAATCTTAAAAATGACGGGTTATGTGATGAATTTTGCTCCGCTAGCAGTATTTGGGGCTATGACAGCAATTGTTGCCAAGCAGGGGCTTAACGTGCTGAATACCTATGCGATATTTATCGGGGAGTTCTATTTTGGCTTGGCCATACTTTGGAGTGTACTTATATTTTTAGGTTTCCTTGTACTGAAGAAACGTGTATTCAGGTTGGTTAGTGATATGAAGGAGCCGGCTGTTTTAGCTTTTAGTACGGCCAGTAGTGAGGCTGCTTACCCTAAAACCATGCTTTTATTGGAGCGTTTTGGCTGTAAAGATAAGATCGTTAGTTTCGTATTGCCTTTGGGCTATTCCTTTAACCTGGATGGTTCCATGATGTACATGACTTTTGCATCGTTATTTATTGCCCAGGCTTATGGAATTCATTTGGGTTTTGAGCAACAGATTTCGATGTTACTTATTTTAATGCTTACCAGTAAAGGTATTGCAGGTGTTCCAAGAGCTTCCCTGGTTGTTATTGCCGGAACGATTGCAAGTTTTAATATACCCGAAGCTGGTCTGGCTTTGTTAATTGGTATTGATCCATTATTAGATATGGGACGTTCGGCTACTAATGTAGTAGGTAACAGCATTGCAACTGCAGTAGTAAGCAAGTGGGAAGGGGAGCTGAAGGATTCTTAAGTCATTAGTTCGTAGTCATTAGTCATTAGTGTTGGATTTCATTCAGTCATTCTATAATTTTATCATTCATTCATTCATTAAATAAATAAAAAGTGTCAAGTAAAGGAAAAAAGATTTTTTTAGCGTTAACGATTGTTGTTCCTTTTATCATTTATTGTGTGATTTATTACCGGCCGATCCTAAAAAATGCGCCATTCAGAAAAGCGGATTTTGTATCTATGCAATATAAGTGGGGTGTAAAGGATACATTGGAGAATCAATATAATTCTGTTGATGGAAAGTATCAGTATGTAAATAGTCGTGATTCTTTAATCAGCAAAACGGTTTTTTTAAAGAACGATGATGTATTATATATGCATGGTAAAGCCAATGAAATTGGTTTATGGAATTTTCCGGATACCATAGGGGTAAAAAGTGCCAAGTCGATGAGTATTCCTCGTTACGATATTACTTTCAATTACAAGGAGAAATCTAAGCATGTGGTAATTTATGGTGATTTTGATGGAAACCCTAAGCTATTGGATGCAGCTATGCAAATGAGGAAAGTGATCGAAGAAACATTAAACCAGGCAGAAAAGAGATCGGGGAAATAGATTGCTAACGTATAATCCTTCCTGATACTCACTACTCGATACTTGATACTTTATGCTTGATACTTTATACTGTCATCTAAATATTATGGAGTTAAGGGAAGTTAAGGTGGGAAATATCATTGCTTCTTGCTCATTTAGGCTCACAATCACATACTTTAGACTCAAGACTAACCTGACACTTTCTATTGAAAAAATAATTTTACTCAGGTGTTTGTGTCTTAATAGTTTTTGTTCTATATTTGCACCTCGTTAAATAAAAAGTTAAAAAAAATAAATATTTAAACAATGTACGCAATAGTAAATATAGCAGGGCAGCAATTTAAAGTTGCTAAAGACCAGCACCTTTTTGTACACAGATTACAGGGAGATGAAGGCGCTAGTATTGAATTTGACAATGTATTGTTGGTTGATAACGGTGGTAAAATCTCTGTAGGTGCTCCTGCAGTTAAAGGTGCTAAAGTTTCGGCTAAGATCGTGTCTCATTTAAAAGGTGATAAAGTAATCGTTTTCCACAAAAAACGTAGAAAAGGTTATAAAAAGAAAAACGGTCACCGTCAATCTTTCACTAAGATCCAGATCTCAGATATCACTTTATAATTAATTGTTAACCCCATAATCTGCCTTAGGGTAGGTTACAAAAGATAAAAACATGGCACACAAAAAAGGAGCCGGTAGTTCGAAGAACGGACGTGAATCGCACAGTAAGCGTTTGGGTATTAAAATTTTCGGTGGTCAGGAAGCTATCGCTGGAAATATCTTAGTACGTCAACGCGGAACTAAACACCATCCAGATAAAAATGTTGGTTTAGGAAAAGACCACACTTTATTTGCTTTAATTGATGGTACAGTTGTTTTCAAAAAGAAAGCTGATAATAAATCATATGTTTCTGTACTTCCAGCTGTTGCTAAAGCAGAGGTTGTAGAGAAAGTTGCTAAAGCACCTGCTGCTAAAAAAGAAGTTGTTGCTGAAGAAGCTCCAGCTAAAAAAGCACCTGCTAAGAAAGCTGCTAAAAAAGAAGAAGCTACTGAAGAAGCTGCAGCTGCAGAATAATCAAGTATCTAACATACAGAAATGCCCTTCGATTTATTTCGAAGGGCATTTTTTTTGACCTGCTGTGCTGGGTTGTGAAATTTGAGCAAGTTGTATATTAATGCCGTAATGAGGAGCTATAACCAGATTGAGGTTATGCCTGACCATAGAAGAACTGAAATCACGAAAAAATCCATTATTTGCGCCGAAAGAGCGAGTGGGTAGTGCGTTAAGGTTGTAGTGAGGCGCTACAAAAGATGGTGTATATTTAAGGCTATAGCGATATGCTACAGCCAGATGGTGAAAATAGATTGTGGAGTGTCTTGATGTGTGCTTCGGGTGCGATTTTTATCGCTAGTATTCGCGGGCCATTAATAAATTGGTGAGCTCCAGTAAATTCTCTTTAGCTGAATCCTCTACCTGTATCTGATCAAAAACAGCCAATGCTTTTTGCAGATAGGCATCCATGCTTGTCCGAGCGATATCCTGGATGTTTAAATTGCTATATACGGCTTTGATTGCAGCAACTTTTTCCTGAGGATCAAATCGTTCTTTAGTTAACCATTCCTCTAAAATCGCTTTATTTTCATCTTGTGCTAAGGTTAAGGCTTCAAGCAGTAAAAAAGTCTTCTTGTTGGCAATAATATCTCCACCTACTTGCTTTCCAAATTTCTCAGGGTCGGCATAAACATCTAAAATATCATCCTGCAACTGGAAGGCAATACCAATGTTTTCTCCAAATTGATAAAGGAGATCTGCATCTGTTTTGCTTGCTCCTGCAATGATTGCACCCAGCTTAAGCGCACCGCCTAACAACACAGCTGTTTTCAGGCGAATCATGTTGATGTACTCTTCTATACTTACATCGTTACGGGCTTCAAACTCCATATCCAGCTGTTGCCCCTCACAAACTCCTTGAGCAGTCTCATTGAAGGTGTCGAGAACATCCTTTAAGAAAACCGGATTTACTTTTGCCAGATTCTTATTGGCCTCAACCATCATTACATCACCACTTAGGATGGCTGTATTGGTACTCCATTTCTCATGTACGGTAGCTTTTCCTCTTCGCAGAGGTGCATTATCCATAATGTCATCGTGAACCAAAGTGAAGTTATGGAAAACTTCAATGGCCATTGCAGCATGAATCGCTTCTTTTGCATTTTCGCCAAAAAGTTCTGTACCCAGTAAAACGAGTAAAGGTCGAACCCGTTTACCACCAAGATTAATAATATAGCTTATAGGTTCATAGAGCTGTTTTGGTTGCTCTGGAAATTTTAAATTTTGAATTGCTGTATCTAAAATCTGTTGTAATTCTTCTGTCGTATGCATTTAATTCTTAAGGTACTGTATTGAGCCGCAAATATCTGATTTTTAATTTTGAATCAGCGTAAAATCTATCTGACGTTTAGAAAGATCTACTTTTTTTACACTAATCATCACTTCATCGCCCAATTGGTATTTTTTCTTCTTTCTCTGGCCTACAATGCAGTAGTTTTTCTCATCTAGTACATAAAAATCATCAGATATATCGCGTAAACGTACCATGCCTTCGCATTTATTCTCTTCAATTTCCACGTACATGCCCCACTCGGTAACGCCAGAAATAATTCCTTTATATTTTGTGCCGATATTGTGTTCCAGATATTCGGCTTGTTTATACTTAATGGATGCCCTTTCAGCTTCTGCTGCTCTTTTCTCCATGGCTGAGGCATGAACGCAGGCAACTTCGTAAGCTTCCGCATCGGCTGATTTTCCGCCGTCTAAATAGCTTTGTAAAAGCCTGTGTGCCATTACATCGGGGTATCGGCGGATAGGAGAGGTAAAGTGCGTGTAATAATCAAAAGCTAAGCCATAATGGCTTGTTTTCTTGGTAGAATAAATGGCTTTTGCCATCGAACGGATCGCCAGAGAGGTGAGTATATTTTGTTCCTTTTTACCCTCTACATCAGTCATTAAATAGTTTAATGATTTGGCTATTTCTTTATCCGATTTAGTGTTTATTTTATAACCAAAACGAGAGGCGAAAATAGCAAATGTATTTAGGGTCTCCATATTTGGAGAGTCGTGCACCCGATAAACGAAAGTTAATTTATTTTTACCCTTTACTTTTTTTGCAATGTATTCGGCAACCTTACGGTTGGCTAAAAGCATATAATCTTCAATGAGTTTGTGGGCGTCTTTACGCTCTTTTACATAAACGCCGATGGGTTTACCACTTTCATCCAGCTTGAATTTAACTTCCGTACTTTCAAAACTAATTGCACCATTTTTAAACTTACGGTCGCGTAAGATATAAGCCAATTCATTGAGTTTTAATATTTCCTGAGCATGATCGCCAGCTTTATTTTCGATTACTTCCTGGGCTTCTTCATAACTAAATCTTCTGTCAGAATGGATAACTGTTCTACCAAACCATTCCGATTGTATATTGGCATCATCATCTAACTCAAAAACAGCGGCAAAGCACAACTTGTCTTCGTGTGGACGTAATGAACATACACCATTACTTAAGCGCTCTGGAAGCATAGGGATTACCCTGTCTACCAGATAAACAGAGGTTGCCCTGCTGTACGCTTCTTTATCTAAATCAGTTCCCTGGATTACATAATGAGAAACATCGGCAATGTGAACGCCTATTTCATGGTTTCCATTGGGTAACTTTTGATAAGATATCGCATCATCAAAATCTTTGGCATCCGCCGGGTCGATAGTAAAGGTAAGAACCTTTCTAAAATCTTTACGTTTAGCAATTTCCTCCGCCGGAATTTCTTCCGGAATGGCATTGGCCTGTTTCTCTACCTGTGGCGGAAATTCTAAAGGGAAACCATACTGCGCCAGGATGGCGTTCATTTCGGTATTGTTTTCGCCCTGGTTACCTAAAACGTGTTTAACTACACCAATAGGATTTTTAGCACCTTCGGGCCAATCGGCTAAATTAACCAATACCCTTTGGCCGTTTTTTGCCCCATGAATATCACCAAGGGGAACAAAAATATCGTGCATCATTTTTTTATCGTCGGCAATGACAAAAGCGAAACGATCGGATACTTTAATTACGCCAGTGAAATCAGATTTTGCTCTTTTAATGATCTCAACAACCTCTCCATCATTTTTTCGGCCACTCTTTTTGGCAAAAACGTAAACCTTAACGGTATCTCCATGGAGTGCGTTTTTCAGCTTACGTGGCGCAACAAAAACATCTTTTTCAAATTCATCCTCAGGAACTATGTAAGCAGAACCATCAGCCGTCATATCAACAGTACCGATGATAAAGTTCTTCAGTTCTTTCAGTTTATACTTTCCTTTTTCAGGTTCTAAGAAAATGCCTGTTTGTTTACCTTCTTTTAAAATCTCCAGAATGGTTTCGCGAGACTCCTGGTCAGTGAGGTTCAGTTTAGATGAAACCTGTTTGTAATTGAGGAGTTGATTACTGTTTTTCTCAAAAATATCACTAACCAGTTGATTCAGAACTAATTTTATATTGGACGATTTTTTCTTTGCCATAAGCTTAAACGAATTTACCGAATATACAGAAAAGATGTAAAAACGCCTGTTTTTAGCCGTTAAAATGTGATCTGTATGATATCTTAAACAGGTTAATTCAGATCCAGTTTAAAGAATTTTATTTTTCTGCGTAAAGCGGTATAGCTCAGGTAAACAGCGCCATCAGAACCCTGAATGATTGCCGGATAACTGTATTCGCCACTTTCATTATTTTCAAAAGTATAAATGTCTTTCCAGGATTTCCCATCTGGTGAAATGGCTAATTTTAAAACGGAACGACCTTCCCACCAGTTTTTTCCTGCCGAGAGTGGATTATAGATTAAAAGCTGTCTGCCATCCTGTAAGGTAACTGCATCGCTCCCAGAATTTGGGTTTGGCAGCGATGTTGCTTTCAGTTTTGACCAGGATTTTCCCTTATCTTTCGACCAGCTTTCTACAATTACGTTTTGCCTGCTGCGACAGAGGATTTGTAATTTACCACCTGGGTAGGTCAGAATTGAAGGTTGGATCACACCAAATGTATCGCAATTTATGGCGATCTTTTTCCAGTTATACCCCTTGCTATCTGTTTGCTCCAAATGTACTTTCCACACTTTTTCGTCTAAACTTTCTGTACTTGATGGATAAAGAATGTTCCCGTTTGCAAGTTGAACGGGCTTATTTTTAATCGGCCCCAAGAAATCTTTTGGAAGCTTTTGTGCTGCTGACCACGTTTTACCGTTGTTTTTGGATATTTTGTAAACTGCCCACCATTCGCGTGGGTTAGGGCCAATTTTATAGTGTAAGTAAAGTGTACCATCCTTCGCTTTAAATAAAACCGGGTTCCAGCAAGGATATCTGAGTGTATCATTTACTATTCCATCTGCAACCTGAGATGGAGCAGACCATTTTCCTCTCTTATTTATTGCCGTCCAGATGGAAACATCTTTGTTGCCTTCATGCTTACCACCAAACCAGGCTGCCATGATTTCACCATCTTTAAGTTCAACCAGCGTAGATGCATGGCAGGCTTCAAAAGGAGCCTGATCAAAGATGTATTCAGCCTTAATGATTTTAACTTCAAGAGGGTGTTGTGCAAATGCAAATAAATGAAAGATTGTGCAAAAAAGGAGTAAGGTATATTTCATAGCAGCAACTAACTTTTAGGAATAGCGTCTATCAATTTTTGAGTGTAAGCTGCTTTAGGAGCATAGAAAATTTGTTCTGGAAAACCCTCTTCTTCAATTTTCCCTTTATTCATAACTATAATTCGATCGGAGATATGTTTGACTACAGCCAGATCATGGGAAATGAAGATATAAGTGAGTCCGAATTCTTTTTGAAGGTCTTTAAGCAGATTTAAAACCTGTGCCTGCACGGATACATCCAGGGCAGATACAGATTCATCGCAGATGATGAATTTAGGTTGCAGGGCGAGTGCTCTTGCAATTACTACACGCTGTCTTTGCCCGCCGCTAAATTCATGTGGATAACGGTTAAAGTGCTCTTCTTTTAAACCTACTTTATCTAAAAGCTCCAGTACCTTTTTCTTGCGTATGGCATCATTTTGATAAAGCTGATGCACTACCAATGGCTCCATGATGGATTGCCCCACACTGATTTTGGGATTTAAAGAAGCGTAAGGGTCTTGAAATATGATCTGTATGTCTTTACGAAGATTTCTCAGCGTAGCTTTACCAGTATGCGTTATGTTTTCTCCATTGAAATTGATTTCTCCGGAGCTAGGCTCGATTAATCTTAATATGGTTCGGCCGAGTGTTGTCTTTCCACAGCCCGATTCGCCAACCAGCCCTAATGTTTCGCCCGGATAAACCTCAAAGTTCAAATTATCAACCGCTTTCACGAAATCTTTTGGCTTACCAAATAAACCATTATTGATGGGATACCATTTACATAGGTTTTTAACAGACAGCAATGGCTTTTGTTGATATAAAAAAGTGCGTCTTTCTTCAATTTCGAACGCTGTGATCTGATTCTCGGGTTTTAAATGAGCAGATGCGTCATCAATTTTTCCGGTGAGGAAATCGGCAACAACAGGTAGTTTTTTGAGTTGAAGCAGGGGGGAAGGGCGGCAAGCCAGCAAGCCTTTGGTATAAGGATGCTGAGGGTTTTCGAAAATAGATTTTGCCGGCCCCTGCTCCACAATTTCTCCCTTTAGCATGACGGCTACCTCATCGGCAATCTCATTTACTACACCTAAATCGTGTGAAATGAAAATCATGGCCATGTTCCGTTCTGTTTTCAGCTTAAGTAAAAGTTGCAGGATGGTTTTTTGAACCGTAACATCTAAGGCAGTAGTGGGCTCATCGGCAATTAGGAGTTTCGGGTTGCAGCTCAATGCCATGGCAATCATCACACGTTGTTTCTGTCCTCCAGAAATCTGATGCGGGTAGCTATCAAATATTTTTTCAGGACGTGGAAGCTTAACCTCTTCAAAAAGGGCAATTGTTTTAGCTTTAGCTTCAGATTTACTAACTTTTTGATGTAATACGATGGCTTCTGCCACTTGATTTCCGCAAGTGAAAACTGGGTTTAGGGAAGTCATGGGTTCCTGGAAGATCATGGAAATCTGGTTTCCCCTAAAGTTTCTGATCTCTTCGCTACTTAATTTGAGCAGGCTAACCTGTTCGAAATTGATATTACCGGTAATTTTTGCAGCGCGCTCATCATGTAAACGCATGATAGAAAAGGACGTTACTGATTTGCCAGAACCTGATTCTCCAACGATACCCAGAACACTACCTGTTTTTACTTCGAAGTGGATGTTTTTTACGGCTTTGAACCAGGTTTTTTCTTCCTGATTGAAAAAGTCTATGCTTAAATTGTCTACATTCAACATTAGGATACAATGGTAATGTTTTCTGGCGGAATTATTTCCAATCCTTTGAATTTTAACAAAACCTGTGCGGTTGTAACAACGTCTTTCTGACAATAAACCACAATCCGATCCAAATTTTGCTCTTCGTAGTAAACTTGCCGTACCTGACTGCCATCAATATCATCTTTTGGTGTTGGAATGTTAAATATTGCTGCTAAAAGGCTTAAAGAAGTGTAGTGTTTGTAATCGCCAAATTTCCAAAGCTCCATGGTGTCGAGGTGGTTTACTTCCCAGGGTTTTTTACCCGCAAGCTGTAATTGAACCGGGATATCCAGGCCATTAACCAGTAATCTGCGACAGAGGTATGGAAAGTCAAATTCTTTGCCGTTATGCGCACAGAAACATAATCCCGGACTTTGCTTATTCATTAATGCCTGAAATTGTTGAAGGATTTCTTTCTCGTTATGCCCGGCAAATGATTTTACCCGTAATTCATTTGTGCCATTATGAATATTAAAAATACCCAGACTGATGCAAATAATTTTACCGAATTCAGCGAAAATACCTGCTCTTTCGTAAAATTCATCCGGATCCTGATCTTCTTTTCGTTGGTGATGGGTTTTCTGCTCCCAGAGGTGTTGCAGGTGAGGTGGGAGTTCGCTGTAGTGTGGATATTGAGGTACTGTTTCAATATCAAGCACCATTACTTGATTGAGATCTAACGTTCTAAGCATACAACAAGATAAGGAAAAATTAGTGCTGAGTCAAGGACGAACCGGCAAGGGTAAGACTCGTTTTAATGTTCAGTGTTTTCTCTTCTCCATTGTAGATCACTTTTATCATCAAGCAATTTTCATTAAGTTTGAATATGGCAAAAAGTAAATTAGAGCAGTCTTTAGCAGATGGCGCACATAAATTGTTAACGGGTTTAGTTGGGGCATGGACAGGAACAACCAAAACATGGTTTGAAAAGGACGTACTGGCAGACGAATCACCAATGACTGCCGAGATCTCCACACTTTATGATGGACGCTTTATCTCCTATGATTATCAAGGTAGTTTGGAAGGGAAAGCTTTTGAAGGTAAGATGATTATTGGTTTTGATATTCCTTACCAGAGGTTTTCGGCCAGCTGGATTGACACTTTTCACATGGGTACACAAATTATGCTTTCCAGCGGAGATAGTGGCTTGATTGGGCATGACGGTTTCGCTATTTTAGGTTCGTACGGAAGTCCGGAGTATGGAGCACCATGGGGCTGGAGAACGGAATTGAAAATTGTTAATGCTGATGAAATTATTTTTACAGCTTATAATATTTCGCCGGAAGGAGAAGATGCGAAGGCTACTGAAACGGTTTACAGTAGAAAGTAGGAGGTCCGAGGTCGGGTGTCCGAAAATAAAAAGCAGAAAAGATAAATTGTTTAATTACTTAATTGCCTTAGATGCCTCAGGTGGTTAAATAAAAAGCCGATGGGCTTCCGGTCTTGATACCTGATACTAAATACTTGATACTAAAAAAAGTCCGAGGTCGGAGGTCCGGAGTCCGAGGCCTATAGTGCATACCAAGTCGCCAAACAAGCTTAGTTGCCTTGGGTGAGTAATTGAAAGCCGAAACTAAAGCGAATAACATGAACTCCCAGTCTTGATACTTTATACTCAATACTTGCTACTAAAAAAAGTTCAAGGTCGGAGGTCCGGAGTCCGAGGCCTATAGTGCATACCAAGTCGCCAAACAAGCTTAGTTGCCTTGGGTGAGTAATTGAAAGCCGAAACTAAAGCGAATAATATGAACTCCCAGTCTTGATACTTTATACTCAATACTTGATACTAAAGAACAAAGATAAAGCGCAGTAACCTGCCTGGTTCCCTGTCTTGATACTTGCTACTAACTACTTTCTACTAACAGCTACTAAAACAAACTCGGTGTGCTCTGATTAGCCATTACCGGAATATGTAAATCTGTGCCGATGGCTTCATTTAGTTTTTTGGTGAAATAGGCAGAAAATAGCGGAGAAGATAGCTCTACATTTTGGTGAACAAAAAAGTATAGTTTTTCCAATCCTTCTTTTTTCCAGGCAACAATTCTTTCAATCCAATCGTCTAAGCGTTTTTTATCGATATCGTCTACGTTAGCGCCAACGAAGCGTACAAATGCAACAGGAGAGGTTAAACGCATGTGTAACATATCTCTTCGCCCTGCTGTATCTACAATAATATTGGCTACGCCATGTTTTTCAAAAAGATCTGAAAACTGGCTTGCTACGGCAGGATTGGAAAACCATTCTTCGTTACGTACTTCTACCGCTAAAGGGATCACCTTTGGAAATTCTTCAACCACTTTTTGTAAACGTTCAAAATCTTTAGGTTTAAAATTGTCGTGCAATTGAAGGAAGGCCATTCCTAACTTATCCTCAAAATTACTGATGGCATCGCAATATAGTTCCACCGGCTCTTTCACATTGATCAATCTTTTGAAATGGCTGATACTATTGGTTAGCTTAGGGAAAAATTTAAAGTCAGCCGGGGTTTTCTCTGTCCATGTAATTACTTGCTCTGAAGTTGGCATGCCGTAAAAAGTAGCATTAAGCTCAATAGAATTGAATTGGGTAGAATAGTAAGTCAACTCATCTTTGGTCCCCTTTGGATAAAAGCCCTTTAAATCAGTTTTGTTCCACTTGGCACAACCTACATAAGCTTCGAAAGCTTGTTTGGCTTTGTTGGCTTTTAAAATCGCTGTGGTTTCAGGTGCATCCTTTGGTAAGGTGAAATCAATTGTTGAAGGATCTTGTACTTGGCCAAATTTCATATCTAAAGTTTTTAACGGATTGAATGATGATCAAAGATAAAAGGCTTTCCGGCAAATTCTTCGAAAACCGGAAAAAATTAAATAATTCGCTTAATATAGGCAGCAGGAAATAACAGAGAAATGTCAGGATTTATTTATTTTAAAATAATTACTATTAAAAAGGTAGATATTATATACATTTGCCGAACCAAAATCGGTAGTTCTTTAGATTACTTATCCAGAAAGACGGAGGGAAAGGCCCTGTGAAGTCTTAGCAACCCCAGCAATGGTAGGTGCTAATTCCTGCTTCTGCAAAGAAGAGAGATAAAAAGTTTGCTATTCGCAGCTTATCAACTAAGGATTTTCGATTAACATGAAGTAACTAGTGAGCCAGATTTTGTAATTATTAATTTTATTATGAAAAATTTATCTACCCCTAGTACACTAAATGCCTCTTTATCAGTACATGCTGTTAAAACACCACTTTCTTCAACGCTAGTCATGTGTTGCTGCTTTAACTAGCAGACCCCCGATTTCATTTTCACATTTAAGGAGTACCTGTTTTAACAACGGGCAGGAATTCTATTGCATTAAAAATCATTAACTAACGAGCAATGTTTAAAAACAAACTATTAATTTTCAGTCTTTTTTGGCTGTTTACCATTTTTAACCTTTCTGCACAAGGGCAGGGTAAATTAAATGGAACTGTTGTGGGTAAAACTGACGGATTGCCCATTCCGGGTGTAAGTATTCGTATTCAAGGGAAATCGGCAGGCGCCATTACTGATGGTAACGGCCAGTTTAATATCGATGCGACCACAGGTGATGTGCTTACTTTTAGCTATATCGGTTATTTAACACAGACTTTAAAAGTAAGCGGAAGCAATAAAATACAGGTTAGCCTGGAAGAATCTAAAAATAACCTTCAGGAAGTTGTGGTAACGGCCTTAGGAATCAATAAGGAAAAAAAATCGCTGGGTTATGCCATTCAGGAAGTGAAAGGATCGGACCTTGCCGAAGCCAAAGAAAGTAATCTGGTTAATGCCTTAGCAGGTAAAGTTGCGGGTGTAAACATCACCAATAGTCAGGGGAATATGGGTTCTTCCCGAATAGTGATCAGGGGCGAAACTTCGATATCAGGCAATAACCAACCCTTATTTGTTGTGGATGGTGTTCCGGTAGATAACTCACAGTTAGGTGCAGGTGGCTCAAGAGATTTTGCCAATGCAATATCAGATATCAATTCTGAAGATATTGAGTCAATCAGTGTTTTAAAAGGACCAAATGCTGCGGCCTTGTATGGTTCGAGGGCAGCAAACGGAGTTATCCTCATCAAAACCAAATCAGGTAAAAGAGGAAAATCGCGCAGCATTTCATTAAACTCGAGTACTACTTTCGAAGATTTGCTGGTACTTCCTTCTTATCAGGATGTTTATGGACAGGGTTCTAACGGACAGTTTAGCTATGTTGATGGAAAAGGCGGAGGTGTTAACGATGGGGTAGATGAGAGCTGGGGACCTAAAATGGATGGTCGTTTAATACCTCAATTCAATTCTAATGGTGTGGCTGTACCTTTTGTACCGCATCCGGACAACGTAAGAAGCTTTTTCGAAACTGGTCATACTTTGAATAATGGTGTTTCATTTAGTGGAGGTGGCGAGGCCTACAATTATCGTTTTTCTTATAACAACAGTGCACAAAAAGGTGTGGTACCCAATTCTGAATTGAATAAAAACAGTTTAGGTTTTAACAGTAGTTTCGACCTTTTACCAAAATTAAAACTGGATTTAACGGCAAATTATGTGCGTACTTCTTCTGATAATCTTCCCGGATCGGCAGGAAGAAGAGCCACCAGTACCATGCTGCAGTTCTTATGGTTCGGCAGGCAGGTAGATGTAGCAGCATTAAAGGATTACAAAGATGCCAATGGAAACACATTTAACTGGAACAACAGCTATTACAGCAATCCTTATTTTATTGCGTACGAAAATACGGTTTCTCAACGTCGTGATCGCCTTTTGGGTACTGTAGGTTTAACTTATCAGATTACAAGTGATTTGAAAGCTAATTTCCACACCGGTAATGATTATTACAACGACCGTCGTAAATTAAGAGTAGCCTATGGCACCAACGGAACACCATTTGGCTCTTACCAGGAAACCGGCTATACCGTAAATGAAAACAATACTGAAGCCAGTTTAAGCTTCAACAAGCGTCTCAACGCTGATTTTAATCTCGATGTTTTAGCCGGGGGTAACCTTCGCAGTAAATTTTACGAAGAGAATAACCAGATTGCCCCACGCCTGGCAGTAGCAGGAATTTACACCCTGGCCAATTCGAGGGATCCTTTAACTTCTACCAATTTCTACAGCAAGTTGAAAGTATACAGTTTATTTTCTTCGGCACAGTTAGGTTTTAAAGATTATGCGTATCTGAATTTAACGGCCCGTAACGACTGGTCTTCTACTTTACCTGTTCAGAACAATTCATACTTCTATCCTTCAGCTAATGCCAGTGTTATTTTGAGTGAAGCTTTTGGCTGGAAAAGCGACTTTTTATCTTATGCCAAAATTCGTGGCGGTTGGTCGAGGGTAGGTAAGGATACAGATCCATATCAGTTGAACAATACCTATCCATTTAACCCGATTTTTGATAGCTATCCTTTAGTTACCCTAACGGATAAGTACCTTAACCCTAACCTTAAACCTGAATATACCAATTCGAGCGAGATTGGTTTTGAGTTGGCTTTTCTTAAAAATCGTGTTCGTTTAGATGTAAGTGCATATAACACAAATAGCTTTAACCAGATTTACAGTGCAGATATCAGTACTGCTACCGGTTTTGCACAGCAGGTAATTAATGCCGGAAGGATCAATAACCGTGGTTTAGAGGTTCAGTTAGGACTTACGCCTGTTAAACAAACTGATGGTTTACAATGGGATGTAAACGTAAACTATTCTACAAACAGAGGTAAAGTTATGGAATTGGATGAAGCTGGATCACTGAACAGTGTGGTTTTGGGTACCAGTGGCGTTCAGGTTTTGGCTACTATAGGCCAACGCTATGGCACTTTGTTTGGAACAGCTTATCTGCGTGATGCGAATGGCCACGTGATTGTGAATGCCAGCGGATACCCTCAGGTAAATCCAAACAAGCAGGTATTAGGCGCTTATACACCAAAATGGCTGGGAAGTATCAATAACGATTTCAGCTATAAGGGATTTACTTTAGGTTTCCTGGTAGATGCTAAAGTAGGCGGACAAATTTACTCGGGAACACATGCTACCGGTTTTACCACTGGCGTTTTAGATGAAACTTTGCCGGGTAGGGATGAAGAGCATGGAGGGTTAGCTTATTATTATCCTGGTAACAATAAAGCCTTGTTGCCTGTTCAGCTTCCTTCGCACGGTAGCACAGCGCCAGGTTCTGCCACAGTTTACCACGATGGGGTTATCTTCGATGGTGTACGTGCAGATGGTACCAGAAATACGAGTATTCTTTCGGCCCAACAATATTATAAATCTATTGCAAACGTAAATGAAGCGCATGTTTTTAGTGCTACAGCGATTCGTTTAAGAGAGGTAAGTTTAGGCTACAATTTGCCAAAAAACTGGATTTCTAAAATTGGATTAGCCAATGCAAGGTTTACCTTAATTGGCCGTAACCTTTGGATCATCCATAAAAATGTGCCAAACATCGATCCGGAAACCGCTTTTGCAACAGATAATGCGCAGGGTTTAGAATCTCTGCAATTGCCCACTACCAGAAGCTATGGTTTTAACCTTAATCTAACTTTTTAATCCTGAAATCATGACTAATAAAAAATATATCATTGCTTTAACACTTTCGGTATTCAGTTTGGCAGCCTGCAAAAAGGACTTGCAGGACACCAACAAAAATCCAAATGAAGCAGAAACCGCACAGCCCGATTATTTACTGGCTAATGCCATTAAAAGTGCTGCCGATAATTATTACAGTACCTCTAATACTATGGATGCCAGTTTGTTGTTTGTTCAGCACTGGTCTAAAATCCAGTATACAGACGCAGATCGATATATCTTTACCAACAGTAGTTTTGAGAGTGGCTGGAAAAGTTATTACACGCAAAGTTTGGCCGACTTAAACGCACTGATTGCCACCGCTGAAAAATCGGGTAATCCAAATTATAAAGCAGTAGCCTTAACTTTGCGTAGCTGGGTGTTTTCTTTATTAACAGATGCTTATGGAAATATTCCTTATTCAGATGCGCTGGATATTAATAAACTGAATCCCAAATATGATGATCAACGTACAGTTTATCTTGGGCTTATTGCCGATTTGAAAACTGC
Organism: Pedobacter sp.; assembly: GCF_965279535.1. Classification (NCBI taxonomy): domain Bacteria; kingdom Pseudomonadati; phylum Bacteroidota; class Sphingobacteriia; order Sphingobacteriales; family Sphingobacteriaceae; genus Pedobacter; species Pedobacter sp. Next base: position 1,104,088 of record NZ_OZ257244.1, on the reverse strand, counting down.
CTTATCTACCTATACTACTACCGGAAATGCCATTGCTGGTGATCCTGTTTTCACAGGAAATATTAACAGGTGGAGAAAATTTGCTAACGCTTTACGTTTCCGTTTAGCCTTGCGCATTGCCGATCGGGAACCTGTGCTGGCTAAACAAGTAATTACCGAAGTATTGGCAGATCCGGCAGGTCTTTTAACAGAAGAGGCTGAAACCGCAAAGCTAACTTACTTCACTTCTCCTAATCAAAATCCGATTGCCAAGATCTTTGAAACCCGGGATGATTACCGCATTTCTAAAACTACTGTTGATAAACTAAAATCGCTTAGCGACCCACGTTTGCCTGTATATGCCAATAAAACGGCAACTGCCACACCAGAAGTTTATGTGGGGATTCCCAATGGTTTAACTACCGGTGATGCAGCGAACTTAGGTTTTGCCAAAACTTCCAAGCCAGGCGATTTCTTTACCAAAGCTACAGCACCAGCCATCATTTTGAGTTACTCAGAAAGTTTATTCGATCGTGCTGAGGCTGCGGCAAGAGGTTTTACCACTGAAAATGCTGCAAGTTTATATCAACAAGGGATTACTGTTTCACTACAATATTATGGCGTAGATGCAACAGCTATTCAAACCTATCTGGCTCAGCCAGCAGTAGCTTACAATGCTGCCAATTTCAAGAAATCTATTGGAGAGCAAAAATGGATCGCTCTGTTTGGCCAGGGATTAGAGGCTTATGCCGAGTGGAGAAGATTAGATTACCCACAGTTACAGCCTGCAGTTGCAGGGGTATTGGATGGAAAAATTCCTTTACGCTTTATTTACCCTGGTAGCGAGCAAGCTTTGAATAAAAGTAGCTACAGCGATGCCGTTGCGAAACAAGGTGCAGATGTGTTAACCACAAGGTTGTGGTTTGATGTTAACTAATCGTCCAATCATTTGAAACACAAAAAAACCGGATCAATTTTGATCCGGTTTTTTTATAAGAAGATTATTTTTTAATAACCCAGTATTTTCAATACCTGTTTACTGTTTTGCTCTTCCCCGAAAACCTCGAAATTGAAGCTTTCATCACGATTTCTGCGAATCAATACGTGTTTCGGGCTAGGTAATAAACAGTGGTGAATACCGCCATATCCACTTAACACTTCCTGATATGCGCCGGTGTGGAAGAAACCTAAATACTGTACCTTACGGGTTTTAGGCATGAACACACTGTTCATGTGGGCTTCCTGGTTGTAATAATCCTGTCCATCGCAGGTAATACCACCTAAGTTAACCCTTTCGTATTCCGCATCCCAGTTATTGATGGGTAAAAGGATATATTTTTGGTTTAATGCCCAAACATCAGGTAAGTTGGTAATGAAAGAACCATCCAACATTAACCATCTTTCTCTGTCGTTTTGTTGTTTACGCCCCAGTACTTTATATAAAATTCCTGAAGCTTCTGCTACAGTATATTTACCAAATTCAGTAATAATATCCGGTTCCATCACATCGTGAATGGCACAGATTTCTTTAATCCTTTTTACGATTTCGTTTACCATGTATTCATAGTCGAAATCAAAAACCAATGAATCTTTAAATGGCATACCACCACCAATATCAAGGGTATCTAAATCAGGATTGATTTTTTTGAACTTGCAATATAAAGTTACATACTTCTCTAACTCGTTCCAGTAATAAGGCGTATCAGAAATACCAGAGTTAATGAAAAAGTGTAATAACTTTACCCTGAAGTTAGGGTTGTGTACAATTTTGTTGTTATAGAAATCAATTACATCTTCCATACGTACACCTAAACGTGAAGTATAGAATTGCGAATCTGGCTGCTCTTCTGCAGCAATACGGATACCTAAATTACAAGGTTCATCCATTTCTACTTCATCATCATAAAGGTTAAACTCTTCCTTGTTATCTAAAACAGGGATGATATTTTTGTAACCATCGTGCAACATATCAATGATATATTGTTTGTATTGATAGGTTTTAAAACCATTACAGATGATCGTAGTGTCTTTGCTTAAAACACCTTTCTTTTCCAAAGCATCAACCATTGGCATATCAAAAGCCGATGATGTTTCTAAGTGGATATTGTTTTTTAAAGCCTCTTCTACAATGTGCTTAAAGTGAGAACTTTTAGTACAATAGCAATATTTATAATCGCCACGGTAGTTGTTCTTTAAAATAGCTGTTTGGAAAAGAATTTTTGCCTGTTGAATCTTCTTGCTTACCAATGGTAAATATGTAAAACGAAGTGGCGTGCCATACGTTTCAATCATTTCCATCAGGTTTAAGTCCTGAAAATATAACTCATCTTCTATTACCTCGAAACCTTCCTGTGGGAAGCCAACGCTGAGGTCAAGAAATTCGGAATAACTCTGCATTTATTAATGATAAATTTTTGCAAAAATGTAATTTTAAATTGATAAAAAGTGGGTATTCAAAATATTTTTAACCTTTACAAATCAAGATGGCAGTAATAACCCATTTTCATTGATTTTTTTACTTCAAGAATATAATTCTGAGGCTTTAGTTTAACGGATTTTAGCGGGTTTTGTTTTGGGAGGGGAATGGGGGAAGGAGGGGATGCCCTTCGACAGGCTCAGGGTGACAGTGGAGGAGGGAATGAGTGGGTGATTGAATGATTGAATGCCCTTCGACAAGCTCAGGGTGACAATGGAGGAGGGAGTGATTGGGTGATTGAATGATTGAATGCCCTTCGACAGGCTCAGGGTGACAATGGAGGAGGGAGTGATTGGGTGATTGAATGCCCTTCGACAAGCTAAGGGTGACAGTGGAGGAGGAATGAGTGGGTGATTGAATGATTGAATGTTTTGCACATCGCCCAATAAACTAATGACTAATGGCTAATGACCAATGAACTATTGATTAATGGCCAAGCAGGACAATGCAGGATGGTTCTATTTGCTATTGTATTTATATTAACCTTTTATATGCAGGTTAAACGGTGCGTTTACCTGTTGCTGATAACCAAATATATTCTGAAGAAACTATGAAACGCTTGTTTTTACTGATGCTAGGTGCATTTTTAGTGAATGCCTATTGTTTTGCCCAACCTGTTGCTCCATCATGGACAAGCAAAGTTGGGAATCGAAATAAGATTTTTAAAACCCATAAATATAAGGTTAACGATTACGGAGCCATTGGCGATGGTAAAAATTTGGCTACCAAAGCTATTCAGAAGGCTATTGATGCCTGTGCTTCAAAAGGTGGTGGGCTGGTTGTATTTGCACCAGGCGAATACCTTACTGGTTCATTATTTATTAAATCTGGCGTAAATTTACAGGTTGATAAAGGTGTAACCTTATTAGGGAGCCAGAATATTAGCGATTACCCCGAAATAGACACTCGCGTGGCCGGAATAGAAATGCGCTGGCCGGCAGCCTTAATTAACCTTCAAAATGTTGAAAAAGCAGGGATTTCAGGTACTGGATTAATTAATGCTCAAGGAAAGCCCTTTTGGGACATGTACTGGGCCATGCGAAAGGATTATGATGCCAAAGGTTTAAGGTGGATTGTAGATTACGATGCAAAAAGGCCCAGAACCCTTCTTGTAGAAGCCTCAAAGGATGTAGAAATCAAAGGTATTACCTTACAACAGGCAGGATTTTGGACTGTTCAGGTGCTTTATTCGCAGTATGTAACCGTAGATGGAATTACCATCCAAAATAATATAGGTGGGCATGGCCCGAGCACGGATGGGATAGATATCGATTCCTCTTCCTGGATTTTAGTCCAAAACTGTGATATTGATTGCAATGATGATAACTTCTGTTTAAAAGCAGGTCGCGATTGGGATGGACTGCGTGTTAACCGCCCGACCGAATATGTGGTGATTCGCAACAGTATCGCCCGTAAAGGGGCAGGTATGCTTACTTTAGGCAGTGAAACTTCGGGTTGTATCCGCCATGTATGGGCTACGGGATTAACGGGCTTCGGTACCGGAAATGCCCTGAACATCAAATCGGCTAAAACCAGGGGAGGTATTGTCGAAGATTGTTATTTCGGGAATATTACCATGAATGGTGGTGGTAACGTTATTCAGGTAAACCCCAACTGGAATCCAACTTACAGTTACTCAACCTTACCTGCCGGATATCATCCAGATTCCATTCCTCCCCATTGGACAAAATTATTAAATCATGTAGAGCCTGCATCAAAGGGAATCCCAACTTTTCGCAATATTTATGTTTACAATGTAAAAGCTACTGGTGTTAAGAAAGCCCTAAATGCCATTGGCGTTCAAACCACTGTTTTGAGCAATTTTAAGCTTAGCAATTTAGACGTGTCATCGGCAACTGCCGGAACCATAGATTTTGGCCAGGACTGGACATTCGAAAATATTAAAATCAATGCCGCAGACGGGACAAAATTAGAGGTGAAGAATTCAGTAAATGTAAAGCCATAATCAGCAAATAGAAATGAAGCATTTTTATTCTCTAATTGGCCTTTGTTTACTGGCAGGTTCAATCACTGCACAAGAACTTTATCCGCCTCAGTTACCTCCGAACAACTGGCATGATGAGGCCCGCGAGTTGCGCTACCACCCTGAAGGAAGGGATTTTGTAATCCGTAACGGAACCAGAAGGTTTAACCGGGCGCTTTATGGTACACATACTGCGTTTAGAGTGGAGGCGGGCGATCTTCCTGAATTTGCTTTATATATGCCGGGTCTGGGTGGAAACCTGCAGTTGGGTTTGTTGGGCAATGGACAAAGTAAATGGTTAATCCGGGCAGAAAATGTGGTAGCCAGGTATCGGCCCGGAACCATGCACTACCTCATCAAAGACCCTTTGTTAGGTAAAGGAAGCTTAACTTTAGAAGTACTTGCACTGAGTAAGGCAGAAGGCCTGGTTATTAAAGCCCGATTTGAAAATGTGCCACAAGCAGTAAAACTATTCTGGGCATTTGGGGGCGCGAGCGATAAAAAATTTAGCCGGAGTGGCGATATGGGGCCAGATCCTGAATCCGTTTTTTACCTCCACAAAGAGAATTGCAAAAACAACCTGTTTACCTTGAAGGAAAATGGCTTTACATTAAAGTATGGTAAAGATAAATCACTCACAGGAAGCTTTCCAGGTTCTGAGTTAAAGCTTGCAGATGCGACAGCAAAAGATGCTCCGGCTGCACTTAAAAATTCGGTCGGAAAAGATTTTCCGGTAGTGGTTGGAGAAAGGCTGGTTGAAAATGCAAAGGATTTTTACTTTTTAATTCAAAATCCTGAAAATAACCTCAGTCCGAAAGATTGGAAACCTGCAGATCAATTTCTGCAAGCAGAGCAGGTACGTAAAGCCTTAGCCAACCGCATTGTGGTAAATACACCAGATGCTTATATCAATACGGTAGGTGGTGCTTTGGCAATTGCTGCTGATGCGATTTGGGAATCGCCATCCTATATGCACGGTGCAATAGGCTGGCGCATGCGTTTAAATGGCTGGCGCGGTCCTTATGCAGCAGATCCCTTGGGTTGGCATGATCGGGCAAGGACGCATTTCAGCGCGTATGCGAAATCGCAGGTGATTAGTCCCGAAAGTGGTCCGGTAGTGCCAGATACGGCTTTAAATTTTGCCCGATCAAAAGAGAAATTAGGAACAGCCATGTTTAGCAAGGGCTATATCAGCAGGGATCCTGATGGTAAGTCGCTTCGACCACATCATTATGATATGAACCTGGTTTACATCGATCAATTGCTATGGCATTTTAACTGGACCGGCGATTTAGCTTATGCCAAAGAAATGTGGCCTGTTATTCAGCGTCATTTGGCCTGGGAGAAAAGGGTATTTGACGCTGATAATGATGGTTTATATGATGCATATGCCGCAATTTGGGCAAGTGATGCCCTTCAATATAGCGGTGGTGCGGTAACCCATAGTTCGGCTTATAATTACCGTTCGAATATTATGGCAGCTAAAATTGCCCGTTTATTGAAAGAAGATCCTTCAGCCTATCAGAATGAAGCCACTAAAATATTAAAGGCAATTAACCAGCAGCTCTGGATGCCTGAAAAAGGATGGTTTGCCGAGTATAAAGATGCGATGGGATTAGGTCAAAAACATCCTTCCGCAGGTTTATGGACCATTTACCACAGCATTGATTCTGATGTGCCAGATGCTTTCCAGGCCTGGCAAAGTTTACGCTATATAGATACGCAGCTCCCGCACATTCCAGTTAGGGCAAAAGGTTTAGTTGATCATCAATACTATGCCCTGGCTACAACCAATTGGATGCCTTACCAATGGTCGTTAAATAATGTAGTATTGGCCGAAAACACGCATACTGCTTTAGCTTACTGGCAAGCTGGCCGAATAGATGAAGCTTATAAAATTTGGAAGAGTGAAATTCTGGCCAGTATGTACTTAGGAGGAAGCCCGGGTAACTTTGTGCAGATTTCTCATTACGATGCCAATAGAGGAGAAGCTTATCGTGATTTTGCCGATCCTGTAGGGATAAATGCAAGGGCTTTGGTTGAAGGCCTTTTCGGCATTGTTCCCGATGCATTAGGCGGAACACTAAACCTCAGGCCTGGCTTACCGGGTAGCTGGGATCATGCTGCGCTGGAAATCCCTGATGTAAACTTTAAGTTTAAAAGGACCGGCAGAAAGGAGGAGTATTGGATTAAGCCCCGACTGCAAAAGAAATTAAGGTTTAAAATGCGCTTAAGGGCCCGTGGTGTAAATGCTGGCATGTTATTGGTTAACGGGAAACAGCTGAAATGGAAAAATGTAGACCAGGCCATTGGATATCCCGAAATTGAATTCGAAGCAGCAGCAGCCCAGGATTATCACATTACCATAAACTGGGAAGGAACATTAAATCCGGCACCCGCAGTAAAAGATATTTATCATACTGGCGAAGCATTAGCATTAGACTTTAAAGGAAGTCAGATTGACAGCATTAAAGATCCGCAGGAAATCTTAAAAAGTGTTAGCTTTTCAAAAGGTAAATTAAATGCTGTATTAAAAGATAAATCTGGCGACCGTACCTTTTTTGTTAAACTAAGAGATGGTCGTTTTTCTTACTGGTATCCGGTTTGTTTTCAGTTAGTTGCTGCAAAACAAAAGGAGCCTGTTCCATTAGATTTAAGTGCTGCCGACTGGAAGGGAAAAACATTTGAACCGATTGATCTTTCTGCTTATTTCAATGATCAGATCAGCCATATTTTTAAAAACAAATACCTTAGTCCGCGACCGCAAACCACCACGCTGCAGCTGCCTTTACAAGGTATTGGCGATTGGCCTCATCCCGATGCGCATTCAGATATTAATGATGCCGGACTGAGGACTTTGGCAGGTGCATCGAATCAGATCAGACTTTCTTCGGGTGTGTTATGGAACAGTCCTTCAAATCCTTCGGCAAAAAATATTATTTACACTTCCCAATGGGATAATTATCCAAAAGAGCTGAAGATTCCGGTAGCAGGACAAGCAAGTGCAGTATTTTTTCTGCTGGCAGGCTCAACAAATCCCATGCAGAGCAGAATGGACAATGGCTTAATTACGGTAGGTTATACCGACGGTACTGCAGATACCCTGGCCTTAAGAAATCCGGAGAATTGGTGGCCAATAGAACAGGATTTATACACAGATGGCTTTGCCTTTAACACGGGTGCTGACCGGCCATTACGCATTCACCTAAAAACCGGATTAATTGTGCCGGGAAACGAAGGAAAAGAATGGAATGGCAAAACGATACCCGGAGGTGCCGCAACAGGTTTAGGTATACGCCTGAATAAAGATAAAATCCTGTCAGAAATTAAATTAAACACTTTGAGTAATGATGTGGTGATTGGATTGATTGGTGTTACGCTGTTACGATAAAAAGATTAACCGATGAAGGGGATATTGAAAAGGTTTTTAGGAACTGGCATACTGTTGTTGTGTGTTTTAGGGGTTTTTGCCCAGCTAAACAGCAATATTACACGCTATTCTACCGAAGATGGTCTTTCACATGATGGTGTACTCTGTATTACCAAAGATCGTGATGGCTTTATGTGGTTCGGTACTTTTGACGGGATTAACCGTTTTGACGGGCATAACTTTGTTGTTTACAAAAGCAGGCCGGGCGATACTTCCAACCTGCTCAGTAATAAGATTAAGAGCATTGTAGAAGATCATATGGGTTACCTGTGGATTCAAACATTTGATCATAAGATTTATCGCTTTGATAAGCAGACAGAGCAGTTTACTGCCATTTCAGATGGCGCTTTCAAACATTTGTTTAACGATCAGGTGGTGGTAGACGAGATGATTGCCGATGATGAAAACGGGATATGGTTGAAGACACAAGCACAGGGCTTGTATTACGTTTTTAATAAGCCTTCCGGCGAACCTGTGGTTCAACATTATGGTAAAAGCAGTGGCAGCGGTTTTCAGCTCAATGGTAATCTTCCACAGTTTATTTATCAGGCTGGCGGAGGTAAAATCTGGATAGGTACAGAAGGCGGACTTAACTGTTTGCAAACCAAAGGCGATCGAAGATACAGGCGCATAGCCTTTCTGCCTGCGGTAGAAAAATTATTGGCAGCAAATGCCTTTAGTTGTTATGCAGCCAAAAATTACCGCTTGTACTTTGGAACCGAAAACGGCAAGCTTTTAATCTACAATCTGCACAAAAAAACATTTCAGCTTAAAAATATTTTCCCCGGGGTTCGTTTTAATGCCATGTGTTATTCCGGAACAGGAAATTTATATATCAGTACAACAAAAAAAGGTTTGCTAACCGTTAATCCTTCAAATTTTAAAACACAACTTTCAGGTCTTTTTCCAGGTGATACCTACTTTAGTTTGTTTGAAGATAAATACAGCAGGCTTTGGATTGAGCCAGAAGAAACCGGAATCATTAAATACGAGCCTGGTAAACGCAGTTATAAGTTTTACAGTCAGCAAAAGGATTTTACCAGTTCTGGTAGAGGATATGGTGTACAAATGGATGCCAAGGGGGTGCTGTGGATCAGGATGAAGGCAGGGGGCTTCGGTTATTACGATTCGGCCCGGGATGAAGTAGCCTATTTTTACGACCAGCCAGGAAGCAATCAACAGCAGTTTTCCAATATTTTAACCAGTATTTACATTGATCCTTCGGGGGTAATCTGGTTGAGTGGAAAAGATGGAGGAATTAATAAAATTGTTTCGCTTGCCGATAAGTTCAATTATAAAAATCTGGTCAATCAGCCTAAAATCCGTTCCGCCAATGAAGTCAGGGCGATGATGAAAGACACCAGGGGAAGGCTTTGGATTTGCTCTAAAGATGGCAAAGTAAGGGTTTTGGATCGGGGACAGGAAGTATCGGTATTGCCGGCAGGATATGATTTAGGTTTAGTATATACGATACTGGAAGACAGCAAAAAAAATGTCTGGTTAGGTACTAAAGGAAATGGCATTTTCAAAGCCAGGCCAATTACAGCAGATGGTAGGCGGTATGAATTACAGCACTTTGCCAATGATAAACATAACCCCGGCAGCTTGAGTAGTAATCTGGTGTATTCCATCATTGAAGACCGCAAATCCCGTATTTGGGTGGGTACATTGGGTGGGGGAATTAATCTCCTGAGCGGAACACCAGATCAGCCCAGATTTGAAAATTATAATAATGGCTTTAAAACATATCCTTTTTCCTGGGCAAAGGTTATCCGGCATCTTTGTGAAGATGAAGAGGGCAGAATCTGGATTGCCACGAGTAACGGACTGCTCCTTTTTAATCCGGACGTCAAAGTGAGGGGAGAATACCAGTTTGATGCTTACCGAAAAGTGAGGGGCGAGCGCAACAGTATTGGTAGCAATAGCGTGCAGTTTGTATATAAGCAACCAAACGGGCAGATGTGGGTGGCTACTTTTGGCGGGGGCTTAAATCAGGTGGTTGCTGCTCCAAATGCTCCTGGTAAAATTGGTTTTAAATCTTTTACAACCGTCAACGGGCTTTCTAATGATGTTGTGCTGAGTATTACCAGCGATAAAAAAGGTAAACTTTGGTTGGCTACAGAAAATGGTTTATCCCAGTTCGACCCCCAACACCAGACATTTAAAAATTTCGATTCGCATGATGGCTTACCGAAAACAGGTTTTGCCGAGGCAACAGCCTTTACCGATAGCAATGGAAAACTTTATTTTGGGTGTATTGACGGGTATATCGCATTCGATCCGGACCGTGTAGCCGATCAGAAAATGCAATCGAAAATGGCCATTACCCGCCTGCAGCTATATTACAAAGATATGTTGCCGCAAACAGAAGGCTCACCCTTGCAACAAGCTATTAATGAAACAGATGAGTTGACTTTGGCTTATGATCAGAATGTAATCAGCCTGGATTATGCTGTTTTAGATTACAGGGCCAGTAATAAAATTACGTATGCATATAAATTAGAGGGTTTTGATAAAATATGGCACCTGGTGAATGATCAGCGTAGGGCAACTTACACCAATATTCCACCAGGGAATTACACATTTAAGGTTAAATCGACCAGTAAAGATCTTTTTACGGTATTGCCGGAGAAAACATTGAAGATCAGGGTTTTATCACCATTTTATTTAACCTGGTGGGCTTATCTGGCCTATGCCTTACTGGCTATAGTTGCATTTCTTTTTACCAGACGGATCATTATCACCATGATTAAGCTGCGGAATAAAGTGCTGGTAGAGCAAAAGCTGACAGAAGTTAAACTGGCCTTTTTTACCAATATTTCGCACGAACTGAGAACACCACTCACGTTAATTGTTAATCCGCTGGCAGAAATATCTAAAACAGAACAACTTTCTAATAAGGGAAGAGAATACCTGGAAGTGATTAACAGAAATGCCAACCGAATGATTCGTTTCATAAACCAATTGCTGGATTTTAGAAAAGTACAGGAAGGAAAAGTGCAGTTGCATATCGTAGAAGTAGATTTAACTAAATTAATCAACGAAATAGCTGCTCATTTTACCGCCATGGCAGAAGAAAAGCAGATCCGGTTTGAATACCCTAATCCACAAAGTGGGATGACGGCTTGGGTAGACGAAGAGAAAATAGACATTATCCTTTACAATCTCCTGTCCAATGCATTTAAGTTTACGCCAAACGGGAGGGCCATTACCATTTCTCTGAGCGAGATTGCAGATACTGCTGAACTTGAGCTTATGGTAAAAGATGAGGGCAGAGGTGTGGCTAATGATAAACTGGAAGAAATTTTTGATGTTTATTATGAGGGGCATACCACATCAGATAATCATTTGAAAGGAACAGGCATTGGTTTGGGCTTAGCACGTGCGCTGGCCGAAAGCCAGCAGGCCAGATTGTGGGCAGAACACAATCCGGCAGGAGGATTGATTTTTAAATTGCGAATCAAATCTGGTCATGCGCATTTTGATCAGCGCGATATAGACCTGTCAGCACATGCCGATTTGCAAAACCTGATTCCGGTTGAATATCAATCAGAAAGCCAGTTGTCAGCAGAAAGCATGCTTTCAGACCATCAGATGCCTCACATTCTTTTGGTAGAGGATAACCCTGATTTACGGGATTTTCTAAGTTTAAAACTTCAGGGTTTATATCGTTTAAGTACAGCACCTGATGGCTTGGAAGGACTAAAAATGGCCGAATCGCTATTGCCGGATTTGATTATCAGTGATGTGATGATGCCGAATTTAGATGGTATCCAGATGCTTGATCAAATCAGGCAACATGAATTAACAAGCCACATTCCGGTGATTCTTTTAACTGCCCGGTCATCCGTTCAACATCAGATAGAAGGATTAAAATATGGTGCTGATTTGTATCTCACCAAACCTTTTCACGCCGATTTTTTGATCGCTTCAATTCAGAACCTGATCCAATCGCGTAAAAGATTGTATGAGCAATTATCGGCCGGACTGGATAAAAAAATCATGAAACTTGAGCCTTCAGAGGTGGTAATCACTTCGAGGGATGAACAATTTTTAAAACAAGCCATTGATATTGTAGAAGCCGGGATGCAAAATCCCGAATTCAATATTGATGATGTAGCAGTAGCGATTGGTATGGGGCGTACAACTTTCTACAAGAAACTTAAAAGCCTTTCTTCATTAAGTCCGGTAGAGTTTGTAAGAGATATGCGCTTAAAACGCAGTAAACAATTGCTGGATAGTGGATCATACACCGTTTCTGATGCAGCTTACCTGGCTGGATTTAACAGTCTGTCTTATTTTAGTACCTGCTTTAAAGATCAATATAAGATGACTCCTTCGGCCTATTTAAAAACGATTAAAACGATTCCTATTTAGGGGGAAAATATTCAATAAAATAATCTCAAGAAGAGGGACTGCAAAATAGCATTCCATTTAAGTATCCAGCGCAATTGGTTGCATATACATCATTAAGATTAGGTGAGGCATGTTTCTTAATTTTCCTTAACTTATCAATGTTAAAGCATTTATCAATTATAGATAGCTTTTTGTCAATTTTTGAAACTGTAGAATAGCCCTTAAACATAGTTTTGTTAGTTATGAAAATGATCAGCATATTTTTTCAGCGAACGCTACTTACGTTTCTATTATCAGGTACAATTTCTTTAACTGTTGTTCAGGCACAAATTAATCGCGAAGCGGTAGTTAAGCGGCATCGCGTTTCGGTAAAAGCCATGAATGATCTGGCTTCTTTGTCAGTGGGTAATGGTAAGTTTGCGTTTACTGTTGATGCTACCGGGCTTCAAACTTTTCCGGATTTTTATGCCAAAGGTGTGCCATTGGGTACGCAGAGCGAGTGGGCCTGGGATACATTTAAAAATGTAAACCATTATAAAATTGAAGAAGCATACCAATATTACAATCAGTATGGTCGTAAAGTTCCATATACTGTTCAATTAAACGAACCTGAAAGAGCGAAAGGAGCAACAAACTTTTTCAGGCAGAATGTACACCGTTTGCAATTGGGCAATGTAGGGCTGGAGCTGATCAGAAGAAATGGTCAGGCTGCTAAACCTGGCGACATTAAAAACATCCGTCAGCAACTCGACCCCTGGACAGGAGAAATCAGCAGCAGCTTTACATTTGAGGGCGTGCCGGTATCGGTCATTACTGTTGCGCATCAGGAAAGCGACCTGATTGCCGCAAATATTCAATCGTCACTCATCAGGCAAGGCCGATTAAAAGTTAAGATTCGTTATCCATATCCAACCGGAGACTGGACAGATGTGGGCAATAACTTTGCAAACATCAATCAGCACCAAACCATCATTACGCAAAATGGTGCACATGCCGCCACCATTAAACACCAGCTGGATTCTGCGATATATTTTACCGATTTTTCCTGGTTAGGTAAGGCAACACTTAAAACCAGATCGGCTCATTTTTTTGTGCTTTCGCCTGACCAGCATTCTTCGCAATTCAGTTTTAGCTTTTTGTTTACAGCGGGTGGTAAGTCTGGTAATATTCCCGGTTTTAAGCAAACACAGGAAAATAGTTACACCAGCTGGAAGCAGTTTTGGATGAGTGGCGCCGCGGTAGATTTTGCAGGGAGTACCGATCCAAGGGCAAATGAATTAGAACGACGCATCATTTTATCGCAGTACCTCACTAAGATTCAATGCGCAGGAAATTTCCCTCCGCAAGAAACCGGCTTAACCTATAACAGCTGGTATGGTAAACCGCATTTGGAGATGCATTGGTGGCATGGGCTTCATTTTGCACTTTGGGGCCGATCAGCAATACTGACTAAAAGTGCCGACTGGTATTTTAAAGTGAAAAGTAAAGCAGAGAAAATTGCAAAAGTTCAGGGTTTTGAGGGTGCCCGGTGGCAGAAAATGACCGATAACAACGGAAATGAAAGCCCATCATCTATTGGTGCTATGCTCATTTGGCAACAGCCACACATCATTACTTTTACAGAACTTTTGTATCGCGAAAATAAGGATGAGAAAGTGCTGCAGAAATATAAAGATTTGGTATTTGCAACAGCAGATTTTATGGCTTCTTTTGCACATTACGATCCCTTAAAGAAGAAATATATGCTTGGTCCGGGATTAATACCTGCTCAGGAACGTTTTAAAGCCGATAGTACTTTTAATCCAACATACGAGCTGGCGTATTGGCAATGGGCTTTAAAAACTGCTCAGCAATGGCGTGTGCGCCTGGGGATGTCTCGAAATGCCAAATGGGATGATGTCGCCCAAAACCTGGCAGCTCTTCCGGTAAAGGATGGGGTTTATCTGGCTACAGAAAGCGCACAGGATTCTTATACCAATCCTGTGTTTAAAACCGACCATCCTTCAGTTTTGGGTACTTTCGGAATGCTTCCTGCAACAGAACTGCTTGATCAGACTGTTATGCGCAAAACATTTGATCTGGTTTGGAATACCTGGACCTGGAGCGATACCTGGGGCTGGGATTTCCCGATGACTGCTATGACTGCCACCAGACTGGGGATGCCCGAAAAGGCTGTTGATGCCTTGATGATGAACATTAAAACCAATACCTATCTCGTTAACGGACACAATTACCAGGACGATAGATTACGGATTTACCTGCCCGGAAACGGAGGTTTATTAAGTGCCATTGCGCTGATGTGTGCGGGTTGGGAGGGCAACACCATTGAAAATCCCGGCTTTCCAAAAAATGGTAAATGGAAAGTGAAATGGGAGGGAATGCAGAAGATGTTTTAATTTTGGAATGATGGAATGCCCTTCGACAGGCTCAGGGTGACAGGGGGGGGTGAATGAGTGAATTAGTGAATTAGTGAATGATAGAATGATGGAATGATTGAATGCCCTTCGACGGGCTCAGGGTGACAATGGAGGAGTGGGAGGTCCTTCGATAGGCTCAGGATGACAATTTGGAGGTGTATGATAGGATGATAGAATGCCCTTCGACAGGCTCAGGGTGACAGGGGGGGTGAATGAGTGAATGATAGAATGATAGAATGCCCTTCGACGGGCTCAGGGTGACAATTTGGAGGTGTATGATAGGATGATAGAATGCCCTTCGACAGGCTCAGGGTGACAGGGGGGGAATGAGTGAATGATAGAATGATTGAGTGTCCTTCGACGGGCTCAGGGTGACAATGGAGGTTGAATGCCTTCCGACAAGCTCAGGGGGGATAGTAGAGGAGTTCTCTGCGATCAACCCAATACACTACTGCCTATTGCCCAATGAACCAATGACTAAAAACTAATGACTAATGAACTATTGCCTATTGCCTCAGCGGAAGATGTACCTCTGCGAGCATGCACCTGGCACTGCCACCACCATTTTGTTCGATAGTATAAAGCGGGGAATGAATAATGCGGGCATATTTTTCTAATGCAGCAATCTGTTCTGTATTTAAGGAAAGGTAGGCTTGTTCTGAAATGATTAACAGGGATTCGCCTGCTTTACCTGCCACTTGCAGCAT
Organism: Pedobacter sp.; assembly: GCF_965279535.1. Lineage (NCBI taxonomy): Bacteria > Pseudomonadati > Bacteroidota > Sphingobacteriia > Sphingobacteriales > Sphingobacteriaceae > Pedobacter > Pedobacter sp. The sequence continues at coordinate 1,088,739 of NZ_OZ257244.1, read as the reverse complement.
GTTCCCGGCAAATTTATTCATCTGATCGATACTGATCTCTATCACTTCCTTGCCCGATCCGGCTAAACTTCTTTTAACCATTTCTCTATCCATGGCATCCGGAATGGCGGCTAAGCAAATTACAGCAAAGCGATCACCGATGCACATCATCACATTGGTATGGTAAATTGGGAAACCCTCGCCATCTACAGCTTCAAAATAAACAGGTTTGTAGCCACTCAACATGCAGAAATTGCTTAAAACATCAACATCCGTTCTCACACTGATACAGGCATAGGCAACCTTATTTTCGCGATCTAAAACCATGCTCCCTGTTCCTTCTAAAAACTGATTCTGAAACTCATAAAAGCTGAGGTCGCTCACATGGCTCACATCGAATTTCTCATTTAAGGTATCTAAAATGTCTTTCCTGCGCTCCAGTCTCCTGTTTTCCGAAAACATGGGATACAGGAAGGTAGAACCATCTTCATGAAAAGAAACCCAGTTGTTGGGGAAAATAGAATCTGGTTTTTCCGGCATTAAAGTATCATCAATTACCGTAACATCTACTCCGTTGTTGCGCAATAAAGCTACAAAATCATCAAACTCTTTTAAAGCTTTATCCTGTACATCATCTTGTTCCGAGGCCACTTGAAATTTATTATTTTCGGCTGTCTGCACATTAAATTTAAAGTCTACCGGACGAATCATGAGGATGTGGTTGGTAATTTGCATGGGTTTGAAGTGTTGTTTGTTGTTGAATTGTTTAATTGCTGAATTGTTTAATCGTTTATGCATGTTGCCAACTGCCAACCGAAGGTTTAACTGTCTAATTGCTCAACTGTTTAATTGTTTGTGCATGTTTGCCAACTGTCAACTGCCAACTGAAAACTGCCAACTGAAAGTTTAACTGTCTAATTGCTTAACTGTTTAATTGTTTGTGCATGTTTGCCAACTGCCAACTGCTAACTGCTAACTGAAAACTGCATTCCGCTTTTCAAAAAACAAAGATAAAAAAAATGACCGTTCATGATTAACACGAACGGCCTATTGTATTGGGACGCTTTATATTTTCTTATATAGAAGAGCTTAGCATGATTTCGATGGTTGAAGTTAGTAACAAAAAAGCCAGGTTTTGTTACCAAACTCTACGCAAACGTTTGACTAAACCCATCGGTTTGTGATCAAATGGTCAGGGATACAACTTCCTTTATACCAAGAGAAAGGAGTAAGTTGTAAATCGGGGAGTAGTATATTGAATTTCAGTGAGATATACTTTACGCAAACGTTTGTTTGCTGATTGAATGATTGAATGAGTGGATGATTGAATGATTGAATTAGTGAATGGGTGGGTTTTTACGCCCAGCCCAATGTCCAATTAACCACTTAACTACTGCCCAGTATACCAATGCCTACTGAACCAATAAACTAACGAACCAAATCATCTCTCCAAATGGGTAAACTCATACAGTGGAAACCGCCACGTGCACGGGATAATTCTGCCGAAGGCATCAGGATTAAAGTATCGGTAATGGTTTCGATATCTACCCTGCCACTTTCTAAATCCTGGATTAAATCTTTCACATCAACAATGTTGAAACCAGCACTTTTAAAAGCTTCGACGGTTTTGTCGTTACGGTCGTAACCCAATACCACGCCTTCTTTCAGGGCCAAAAGGTTACAGGAATCTGTCCATTGCTCTCTCGAATCGTAAGGAAACAGGTTGTTACCGCTGTAGATAATCTGCGTTGGTTCGGTACTTCCCAAATCTACCTGACTAATTTCATTTAGTAAGGCTTCAACATGTTCGAAATGTTTAGGCTCCTGTGGATTGGCTTTAGTGAACTGTATTGCGGTGGTAGCCTCTAGTTTTTCGGGCTCTTTTAAAAAGTTAATGGGTTCGTAAGGATTATATTTAGGTGAATGGGCAATGGAATTTAATATGACCCAGGTATTGCGTTTAACCTGCGTAAATACAGTATCCAGGTGCATATAATCTCTTTTGCTCGGAATTTTTACAACCGTAACCTTCTCTACCACGTCATTTTCAAACAAGAGTTTAATGGCTTCATTGGCACCATGCTCTGATGTTCGCTCGCTGCAGCCAATTAATACGTGGTTCGGGCTTACCATCATCACATCGCCACCTTCTAAAGTGGTACTGAAAGCAGGTTCATCTCCCGGACGCAAAAAGTGCATGGTAACATCCGGAATTTCGAGCATATGTTCACGATAGCCTTCAAATATGGGATGATTGAAGAATATATAGCGCATCAACAAGGTTTCTCTAACGCGGGCTTTTTTTGCTGGCTTGTTTAATAAGATGTAATTGTTAATGGTTGTGCCCACATCCCTGGTAAAGATGAGGTTCGGGATAGGAGCAAAGATCATTTCATCATTGGCCAGCGTACCAGAGATGAATATTTCTGCCAGTTGTTTCGGGTCGGTATCGGCCAATTGCAACTGCACTTTGTAGGTACAGCCTTCAATGGCACATACGGCGGCAACTAATTTCTTGCGAATAGATTCTTGAGCCAGGATTTCGCTCAATAAGTTCTGAATCTCAATAACAGCATCAGAATTATGGAAATCGGGATGGTTGGGTTTGTAAAAGCTGCGGTTGCTTTCTTCTGAATCTATTTCAGCGAGTTTTCCCTTAATTTTTTGCGGATCAAGGAAATACATCAATAATTTAACATAATAATCGTACTCACCTTTACGGATGGTATCCAGGTGAACAATATCTTCGAAAAGCCAATCCTGGGCTTTGGATGGAACTACTTTTCCTAAACCACTATCCGGACTATGGATCAATAATTTTCTTAATCTGCCGATCTCAGTATTTACATTTACCTTGAAATTGTTGTTCTGTTCGCTCATATATAAGTTAGTTGTTACAAAGCTATCAGAATTTCACGGAGAATCAAGCTTGATTTTGAGGGTGCACTTTAGTATCAAGTATTTAGTACAAAGTACCTAGTATTTAGTATCAAGTATCAAGACTGGGAGCCAATCGGCATTTTAGTTAACCACCTGAGGCACCTAAGGCAACTAAGCCTGTTTGGCGACCTGGTATGTACCATAGGCCTCGGACTCCGGACCTCCGACCTCGGACTTCTTTTAGTATCAAGTATTTATTTAGTATCAAGTATTTAGTATTTAGTATCAAGTATCAAGACTGGGAGCCAATCGACTTTTTAGTTAACCAGCTAAGGCATCTAAGGCAACTAAGCCTGTTTGGCTACATGGTATGTACCATAGGCCCCGGACTCCGGACCTCCGACCCCGGACTTTTCTTAGTATCAAGTATTTAGTGTCAAGTATCAAGACTGGGAGCCAATCGGCAATTTATTTAACCACCTAAGGCACCTAAGGCAACTAAGCCTGTTTGGCGACTTGGTATGTACCATAGGCCTCGGACTCCGGACCTCCGACCTCGGACTTTTTTTAGTATCAAGTATTTAGTATCAAGTATCAAGACTGGGAGTCAAGCAGCTTTTTATTTTTAACCACCTAAGGCAGTTAAGCAATTAAACAGTTCAACAATTAAACAATTAATCTTTGCTGCTTTATATTTTCGGACACCCGCCTTCGGACTTTCTTCGTTGCGCTTTACTCTTTCAGCTTTAATCGCTATTTTTGGCCATGAATTTTATTATTACTGCCGCACAGAAAGCCGTTCTGGAACTTTATGGTACAGAAGTGGACGAAAGCGTGATCAATATACAAGAAACCCGTAAAGAATTTGAAGGTCAGGTAACTATCGTTGTATTTCCAGTTACTAAGTTTTCTAAGAAATCGCCAGAACAAACGGCTACCGAAATCGGTACTTACCTGCAAAATAACGTTGCCGAAGTAACGAATTTCAATGTAGTAAAGGGATTTTTAAACTTAAGTCTGGCCGAGCAATATTTCTTAAACCTCTTTAACGAACAGGTGTTAGCCGCAGATTTTGGCATTATTCCGCCGAATGGCAAAAAGGTAATGGTAGAATATTCTTCACCCAATACCAATAAACCCTTACACTTAGGCCACGTTCGGAACAACTTATTGGGTTATTCGGTTTCCGAGCTCCTTAAAGCCAATGGCTATGATGTGGTTAAAGTGAACCTGGTAAACGACAGAGGGATTCACATTTGTAAATCGATGCTGGCCTGGCAGAACTGGGGTAATAACGAAACGCCGGAAAGTTCGGGCCTGAAAGGCGATCACCTGGTAGGGAAATACTATGTTATTTTCGATAAAGAATACAAAAAAGAAATAGAAGCATTAAAGGTTGAGGGACAAACAGAAGAGGAAGCGAAAAAGAATGCCCCGTTAATTAAAGCGGCTCAAAATATGCTTCAACAGTGGGAAGCAGGTGATGCTGTGGTGATTGCCCTTTGGGAGAAAATGAACGGCTGGGTGTACGATGGTTTCAATGTAACTTATAAAGCCTTAGGGGTTGATTTTGATAAATTCTATTACGAAAGCAATACTTATCTGCTGGGTAAGGATACCGTTGAAGAAGGTTTAGCTAAGGGTGTCTTCTTTAAAAAGGAAGATGGTTCGGTGTGGATCGATTTAACAGCCGATGGTTTAGACCAGAAGCTGGTGCTTCGTGCAGATGGAACCTCCGTTTACATCACCCAGGATTTAGGCACAGCCGAAATGAAATACGATGATTTCGGAATGGATGAATCTATTTATGTGGTCGGTAACGAGCAGGATTATCACTTTAAGGTGCTTTTCCTGATTTTAGAAAAGTTAGGAAAAAGCTGGGCCAAAGGTTTATACCATCTTTCTTATGGGATGGTAGATTTGCCTAACGGTAAAATGAAAAGCCGTGAAGGAACAGTAGTAGATGCTGATGATTTAATTGCCAGCATGGTGACTACAGCCCGCGAGAAGACAGTGGAGCTGGGTAAAATAAACGATTTTTCTGAAGCCGAAAGAGAAGAACTTTACCACAATATCGGTTTAGGGGCATTAAAATATTTCCTGCTTAAAGTAGAACCAAAGAAACGCTTATTGTTCAACCCGGCAGAGAGTATCGATTTTCAGGGCCATACCGGACCATTTATTCAGTATACGCATGCGCGGATCAAATCATTGCTGAGCAAGGCTGAGTATCAGTTTGCAGTGGGCAGTGCTGAGTTTTCGGGGATTATGGATGTAGAGTTAGAGATGATTCAGCTGTTGGCAAAATATCCTGAAGAGTTGGCTATTGCAGCGAAGGCTTATAGTCCGGCAAGTTTGGCGAATTATCTATATGAACTGGCCAAATTATTCAATAAGTTTTACCATGAAGTACCGCCGATAGTTAAAACAGAGGCAGGTGAAGCGAAGCAGTTCCGCTTAAACCTTTGCAAGAAAACAGCAGATATTATCCATTCGGGGATGAAAATTCTGGGCATTACTTCGCCAGAACGGATGTAATGTAAAAAATCTCTGGTCCGTGAACCACGGACCAGAATCGTTTAACAGGCTTTTATTTTAATCCGAAGGAGTTAAGATTCTGGTTGTTTTTGTAACAAAAAGCTCTTAGCCCCGGATATACGGAATTATTATCGCATTATACATTAATAAAGCGCTATCTCTGTGTGCTCAGTGCTTTCCGCTGTTTCTCTGTGGTTAACCTTAACAACCCCTACTAATCATCCTTCTCAGTTCCTTCCTTAACAGCTACAGGTTTCTTTTTGCGAAAGGATGGAAAGCTCATCGGACTTTTTACCGGGCGTTCATCACCCAGCAGCACACCCCATTGTTTAAACATTTCAGTGCGGTCGAAAATGATTTTTAATACCGCGATAATCGGTAAGGCCAGGAACATACCAGATACTCCAGCCACACTGCCGCCAATAAACACACCCAGGATGGCAAAAAGGGCATTAATCTTCACCTTAGAGCCCACAATTCGGGGCATGAGGATGTTATTGTCCAGAAACTGAACGAGTGCGATTACCCCTAACACAGTGAGCACCGGCCATAACTCCTGCGAGGAGGTTAAGGTAAGCAGCACACCAATAATGTTACCAATTAAGGCACCCACATACGGGATCAGGTTCAGGATGGCAAAAATAACCCCAATTAACAAGGCATGTTTAATCCCGATGATCATCAATATTCCACCCAAAAGGATGGTCATATAAGTAATCTGTATAAGTAATCCGATCAGGTAACTTTTAATGATGGATTCGGTTTCGTAAATGGCTTCTTTCACTTTAGGGTGATGATCCGGTTTAAACCACATGAAGATAAAACGAAGCAGGATATCTTTATAAAAAAGCATCAGGTAAATGTAAATGGGCAGTAAGCCAATAAACACAAAAACACCGCTCAGGGTAAGTGCAGCACCTCCGGCAAGCTTGGTACCCATGTTCATTAAATCGTCGCTCTTACCCTGAATAAAAGCCTTTTGCTCCTTATCATTATAATGGGTAATGCGGCTAATCCAATCGCTCAGACTATTAATGTGTTGCGAAACATTGCTTTTTATCTGCGGAAAATCTTTCACCAAAATGCCAATCTGGTTGCTGAAAAACCAGACAATCAATCCGATAAACAAGGCCACCAATATAATGGGCAGGATGATGGAGAGGCTTTCAGGAACTTTTTTTCTCCTTAAGAAGCGGTAGATGGGCAAAAGCATAATACTGATGAAAAAGGCCATCAATACAGGCATAATAATGTCTTTGGCTACATAAAGTACGCCAAATATGGCTATTAGTCCGAGTAGTTCAAGAGATCTTTTAGCAGTGAGCGGAAGATGATTGGTCATATTTAGTATATCTGATTCGAGGGTTTAACAATACTCAGGCAGAAATGTTTTGGGCGGCGGTAGATCGCCTCTCACTAAGTTAAGCAGAAAGATGCAATTAATTTTACTTCCGGGGGATAACATAACCGGATATATGCCTTATTTTTGCAGCTTTTAGAGAAGATTATGAACCATCAAGATACCATTATTGCTTTGTCTACTCCTCCCGGTTCGGGTGCCATAGGTGTAATCCGCCTTTCTGGCCCTGAAGCCATTAGCTTAACCAACCAGGTTTTTGCAGGGAAAGATTTAGAGCAGCAAGCCAGTCATACGCTACATTTCGGCCTGATTAAAAATGGCGAGCAGCTGGTAGATGAGGTGGTTGCAGGCTTATTTGTAGCCCCAAAATCTTACACTAAAGAAAACGTGGTCGAAATTTCCTGCCACGGTTCAAATTACATTATTCAGCAAATCATCAGTTTGCTCATTAGCAAAGGTGCGCGTGCGGCTAAACCCGGAGAATTTACTTTAAGGGCTTTTTTAAACGGGGCTTTTGATTTAAGCCAGGCCGAGGCCGTGGCCGATCTGATTGCCTCGAACTCTAAAGCGTCGCATGATGTGGCCATGCAGCAAATGCGTGGTGGTTTTGCCAACGAGCTGAAAGGCCTACGTGAACAACTGATCCATTTTGCCTCCATGATTGAGCTCGAACTCGATTTTGCTGAAGAGGATGTAGAATTCGCCAATCGCGATCAGCTGAAAAATCTGGTCAGCAAAATCAATTATGTATTGCGCAGGCTCATTGCATCTTTTGAGCTGGGTAACGTAATTAAAAACGGGGTACCCATCGTAATTGCCGGTAAGCCTAACGTAGGTAAATCTACCTTACTTAATGCCTTGCTGAATGAAGAAAGGGCCATTGTTTCGGATATTGCCGGTACTACCCGCGATACCATTGAAGATGAGCTGGCCATAGGTGGCGTAGTGTTCCGCTTTATTGATACAGCAGGAATCCGTGATACCGCTGATATTATTGAAGCACTTGGCGTAGAACGTACCCTCGAGAAGATGAAACAGGCCAAACTCATTATTTACATGGCCGATGTGAACCAGTCTGTTGCCGAAATCAGCGAGCAGGTTAGGGGACTGGAGCACTTAGGAATTCCGCACCTGGTACTCATCAATAAAGCAGAAACCCTTACTGCCGAACAAAAAGATGCTTTTAAAGCGCTGAATGTTGTTTTCATTTCTGCTAAAGAAAAACAGGGTATCGATGAGTTAAAAGACACTTTATTGGAGCAGGTTAATCTGCACCACATTAATACCAGCGAAACCTTGGTTACCAATGTTCGCCATGTAGAAGCACTCAAACAAACAGAGAATGCTTTAAACCGTGTACTCGAAAATGTAGATAATCCGGTTACTTCCGATTTCCTGGCTATGGATATTAAACAGGCCCTGCATTACCTGGGGGAGATTACAGGTACTGTAACTACGGATGATTTATTGGATAATATTTTTACGAAGTTTTGTATTGGGAAGTAGGTTTGAGATATGAGACAGAAGAACCGAGTTTATAACGGGGTGCCTCAACTTAGCCGTACTCGATACTCCTTTTATTAAAGCCTTGGTGCTGTGGGAAGTAATCTCATACGCGCAGATGCTGATTTGTACCTTCGATAGCTATTTTGATGCAGGGGGCTTTCTGTTTCATCTATTTTAAAGTAATAATAGAATTTTCTTGAGTTGTAGTCGTCTTTTGAGCCTGGAGTGATTTTTTGAAACCAAGTTGGGGGCTGTTGGACACTCCTAAGTAGTACAAGGACAACGAGTGTATACAAGAAGGAGTCTGGATTTTGAAAGGATCTATTCATTCAGTGGAAGAGTTGAACGAGAGATGCTAAAAATCTATAGTAATGTTTTTCACCGCCGTAAATCTAATGCCTGTTTGTTTCAATGTAGATAAGCGATTGTATTTAATTTTGATGTAATAAATTAATTCACACACTAAAAGTATAACAAAAAATGTTCTCTTTACATCGTTTGCTGATTATTTTTTAAGATTGCGTGCTAATTTTAGTTATGATTAAAATTATAATAATTGATTTCCTAGAAAATAAATTTAACTTAGACATGCTAATTTAAATTTAATGAACTCTCATTCTCATCAAAAACCATATCTAGAAGAAAGTAGTAAAAGCATTTGATAAGTTAAGCACCATTAAAATTGCTTAAAATATCAAAATATGATTTTATTTACAGTTCATCTAAAGTTAACAACTATATTTTATGGAACACAAAATTATGTCTTTCGAAGAGGCTATAAAAGACTCTTCTATATATAAGAAAAGGCATTTACTAACTGGAAATGGTTTTAGTATTGCATGTAGAAGTGATATTTTTCGATATGATACACTTTATAACCAAGCAAATTTTACAAAACTAAATCCTAATATCAAAAAAGTATTTCAAGCACTTAATACAAAGGATTTCGAAGTTGTAATGAAAAACTTAATAGGTTCAGCTAAAATTCTGGAAATTTACTTTCCGTCAGAAAAAACATTAATCGATCAACTTAATAAAGATGCAGACGATTTAAAGAATGTTTTAGTTGAGGCTATTGCTTCTAGTCACCCAGAAATGCCTTCTGAAATACTTGACTCTGAGTATGAATGTTGTAGATATTTCCTAAGTCACTTTCAAAATATCTACACTTTAAATTATGATTTGTTACTTTATTGGACAACAATGCATTTTCAGGAAACTAAAACTCTTAATGCAGATGATGGTTTTAGAACTCCTGATGAAGGCAAAAGAGAATATGTTAGTTGGGATATAGAAAAAACTGACGGTCAAAATATTTTTTATCTACATGGGGCATTACATCTCTTCGACACAGGTTCTGAACTTCAAAAATACACTTGGGTTAATACAGGCATAAGACTCATTGAGCAGATTAGAAATGCTTTAAATTTTAATTCTTTTCCTCTATTTGTTTCAGAGGGGACTAGTATCGAGAAGGAAAGTAAGATCATGCACAGCAACTATCTTTCAAGAGGAATAAGAAGTTTCGCCAAAATCGGTGGCTGTTTATTTATTTATGGACACTCTTTAGCAGATAATGATAAACATATTTTAAATCTAATAGGAAAAAACAAAGTTGAAAAATTGTATATCAGTATTTATGGTAAAATAACAGATTCTAATAATGAAAGTATTATTAAGATAGCAGAAAAAATAGGTGTAATAAGAAAAGATATACGAGTCCCCCAGTTGGCCTTTTACGATGCTTCAAGTGCTCGTGTGTGGAAATAGGCTAGGAATAAAATAAAATTATGAAATCTAAAACAGTATTCATTCTCGGTGCGGGATTCTCAAAAGAAGCAAATGCGCCTTCGCAAGAAGAACTCGTTAAAAAAATTTTCGAAATACATAAATTAGATGTAAATGTTTTTTCAGAAGAAAAGATAAATAAGTTTAAAGATGTTTTGAAACATACATACAATCTTTCTGAAGAGCTTCAAGAATCCATGCCTCTAGAAGATATTTTTACTCCATTGGACAAATGTTTAGTAGATAATATTTCCTTTAGAAATTTAAATTCTACTGATATTAAGATATTTCGTGGCTTAGTTTATGAATTAATAGGAAAAGCTTTGCAACATTTACTTGAGAATTCTGATAAGGATTATATAAATATTTTTGCAAACTATTTAGTAGAAAAAGCTTCTGTAAGAAAGGAAAACAAATTTTCAGATCAAGATCCTGTTTCCGTACTAAGTACAAACTGGGATATTCTATTGGATAACTCAATTCACCAGAAAATAGCAGCGAGAAAAGTTGATGCTGTTGTTGATTATTGCTGTTATATAAGTTCTTACGATAAAAGTGATAAAACTATTAAGCCAGGTTTAGAAGTGTTAGGGCGTGGAGGATTTAATGTAAAACTATTAAAGTTACACGGTTCGTTAAATTGGCTCCAGTGCCCTAGATGTCAAAGGTTATATGTGAAATTCTATAATAAAATTGCTATAAATCCTTATAGTAATATTAGCAAGCCGACATGTAGGCACTGCGACAATAACTTTGGAAATCAAGTAAGTGCACATAACCTGATATCTAATCTTATAATGCCAACTTTTTTAAAGGATTTATCCAATCCACAGTATAAAATAATATGGCAAAATGCAGGTATTGAACTTTCGGAAGCTAATAAATTGGTATTTATCGGATACTCGCTACCGCCTTCAGATTTTGAAATGCGGCAATTACTATCTCGAATGGTACGAGAAAATGCAAAAATTGAAGTTGTTGATTATCGAAATAATGAAGATAGTACGAATTTTAATTCTGTAATTGCCAGATATAGGCAGTTCTTTGGAAGGGACATTAAATCTTATGAGAATGGGGCAAAGCATTATATTGAAAACGAAATAGCTGTAAGTGAATGAGAGAATTTATTAATTATACTGATAATCATTATTTAAATGCTGATGATCCAATAAATGACTTTGCATGGAGGGAGAGAAAGCAGCCGGTTTATAGATTGTTAGACAATAAAAAATGGTTAGATGATTTTTTTGAGAGAGGTGAATTGGCTCTTAGTTGCTTTCTTAAATTTATCCATTATCCAGATGAGATAAGAGGAGATAAAGAAGAAGGTGATGCAATGGTTTGGTTTGAAAATACTAAGGGTGATACGATTGCGGTTAAATATCAAACTGGTGAAAATTGTTATGTTTTATGTACTACTATGACATTAAATGACAAAATCATTTCTGATTTTAATGCGGTCGGTGCAATTAAAATACATAATTATACTTTTTTCGGATTGGAAGTAATGAGAGCAATTAAAAATTGTTATCAAGGAATTTCGGGAAGGTGTAATTACAAAAGCTCTAGAGTATTTAATAGTAGTTCAGAATATATGAAGACTATAATAGATAGAGGTGATCATGCAAATAACCCTGAATTTTACGATGAGCTTTTACGAATCACAAGTGAGTATGAGTTGTTTTTGAAATTAAAAAAATACGAATATCAAGATGAATTTAGGTTAATATGGTTTTCTAATCTAAAAGTTAATGAATCAATAATTATTAAGTGCCCTGAAGCTCTTCGTCACTGTGAAAGAATAGATTTCTAAGATTTTAATAGGTAACAAATGAAAATATTTAAAGAAATTTTCCGATTTGCACTCAATAATAGAAGTTCAGGCTTGATTAAAATTAATAATAAAGATGATTTTAATAAAAGATTTGAAGGCAATTCGATAAAGATCGATACTAAGAAATATAAAGCTTATGAAAAAGCATGGGATTCCAGAAAGTTTGAAATTGATAATTATTGGAAAAGGACAACTTATTTTTGGGCATTTCAAGTAACATCTTTTACTGCTTATATAGCGATCCTAAACTCTACTAATTATAACAAAGAACCACGAGAAAATACATTTACTTTATTTTTTGCTATCTCTATAGGATTTATAACATCAATTTCATGGGTATTAATTAACATAGGAAGCAAATTTTGGCAGCGACATTGGGAAAAACAGATTGATATGCTAGAAGATGAAATAACTGGAGCTTTATACAAAACTATTTATGCTTATAAGAATCAGAAAACATTTTCTGTCTCCAAGATTAATGATATAGTAAGTAGATTCTTTTGTTTCATATGGGTTATTCTGTGGATACAATATGTAGTTGATAATTTGACTCTTAATGGCACATTCAAGGATATTGCTTATGTTGAGGTTCTTATAACTTTAGGCACCATATATTTCGTACTCGCTATGTTTAAGGGATATGGACGAGGAAGTTTTAGTAGTACTGAATTTGAGTATTATAACAGAGATGTTTTTAAATAATTACAAACATTAATTTATGAGAAGATATATTTATATAAATGGCAAAAAGTCTGTTGAAATAGAATATAGTGGTGATAAGGTTGAAAATGTTTATTTAGATGGAATCAAGTATCATTTTGAGAATGATGGAACAGACAAGTTACGGTTTGCGCAAGAAAGTAAAAGAAAAAAATATTCCGATTTTTTAAATAACCAATTTGAAAACTTAATAATATTATCAGGCGCTGGTACCTCTGTTGGTATTGGTGACGATATTTCAGAAAATGGTAGCTTAGTTTCAAGAAAAGGAAAGTTGCTTTCTGATTTATGGGATGATGTTGAAACAAGTTTAACAAAATCATTTTTTCATAGGTTTTGTGAATTAGTTTTATATACAGACAAAGACAAAGGGGAGTATGTTAAAAACTTGGAAAAAATTTTATCCCTTGCTAATATTGGAAAGGACTATCTAAAACAAGAAAAAATTGCAAGTAAGGATGTAATTGATATTGGAGAAACAATAATTGCAATTGAAAAAATAATAGTCAAAAATTGTACTTTAAAGCTGCCTAGTAATTCTCCTCATAATATTTTTATAGAGAAAATAACTAAACGAAAAGTAACTCTCCCTAGAGTGAAAATATTTACATTAAACTACGATACTCTATTTGAACAAGCAGGAAGAAAAAAGAATTTTACAATCATAGATGGTTTTTCGTTTTCCCATCCTAGAACATTTAGTGGAAGAAATTTCGATTTGGACATTGTGGCCAGAAATTCTAGTCGAGTTAAAGAAGAAGATAACTTTGTTCAAAAAGTTTTTCATTTATATAAACCTCATGGTTCAGTTGATTGGGAAAAGGACGGTAACGACATAGTTCAAAAAGATAACGTATCAGTACCATTAATGATTTTCCCAAAAAATAGTAAATATGAAAGCTCTTATGAACAACCTTATTTTGAAATGATGTCGAGATTTCAACAAAATTTACGAAATGAAAATGTTTTACTAATATGTATAGGTTTTAAATTTAATGATAAGCATATAGTTACATCAATAATTGAATCATTAGAGCAAAATCCTAGTTTTCAGTTAATGATCGTCAATAGATCAATTGATGATTCTTCTGAAAATTTTAAACCATTTTTTGAAGCATCAAAAAATCATAACAATATTTTTTTGATAAGTGAATTATTTGAAGATTTTGCAACTTATTTCCCTGATCTAAAATCATATAACCAAGAGGATACGAAAAAAATTATTCTTAACTTAAATAACAATAGAGATGGAAATTAATCCATTTAATCACAGTCACTTTATAGGTTATATTAATCAAATTACACCGCAATACGTGAAAATTCATTTTCCATCTTCCGTATTAATGAAATCGTTCACATTTTATGGAGAAGAATTAAAAGGCGGACTGGTAGGTAGTTATGTTGTAATAGAAGGTGAAAAATTTGGATTTCTTGGTAAAATTTTAGAGTTGAGTCTTCCAGAAAAGGAGAGACTTGAATTAAGTGAAAAATCTTTTAACACGAAAGAATTTCATCCAACTGGAAAGATTGAAATACTACTTTCATTTGAACTTTTTAATCCAAGCAAAATTGACCGAGGACTAAACTCCTTACCAATGATAGGAGCAAAGGTGTTCATATGTTCTTCAGAATTTATCAAAGGCTATTTCAAAGAGTTTGGTGTTAAAGAGGAAAACAAAGATAATGCTCCGGTTATTGATTTTGGTAGGCTAACTTATGATAAATCCACAATAGTTGAACTTTCTCAACAAGCTCTTTTTGGAAGGCATTGTGCAATAGTTGGGACAACAGGTGGAGGAAAGAGTTATACTGTAAGTAAGCTCTTAGAATCATTAATAAAAAATAATGGCAAAGCGATTGTAATTGATGCAACTGGCGAGTATTCTCCATTTGATACTAATTCCAAAGTAAGTAATACCATATTGTCTGATACTGCATATTTTCCATATTCAAAATTAACGATAGGAGACCTTTTTGTTTTATTTAGGCCATCTGGACAAGTGCAACAACCAATTCTTCTTGAGGCCATTAAATCTTTAAAGATTGCAAATTGTATTCAAAGAGATAAGGACAATTTTGTACATGCTGTTGATGGAAACAAAACAATCTTTAAAATTGGTAAGAAAAGTCCGAAAGACCTTATAATAGAAAACGAGTGCATTGTGAAACAAGGAAATGAGACTAGCCCATTCCATAATACTCACTTCATATACAAAGAAGAAATTGAAGATGATACTTCATGCTATTTCAATATTCAAAGACTATCTCAACAAATTATAAATGAATGTTACCAAGTAAGTTCTGGAAGATGGTCTAGTATGCAGGATGGAAGAAACTTTGGTAATAGTACAAGTTTAATTATGAGGATTAATAGTACTGTAAATGATACTGCATTCAAAAAAATGTTTGGTTTTGTAGTAAATAAGGAGGAAGACGTAACTGAGGTTATTGAGAAATTTTTAGGAGATGATAATAAAAACATCCTTCGAATTGGATTTGAAAAGGTTCCTTTTAATTTTCAAGCTAGGGAAATACTCGCTAACGCAATAGGTAAATATTTACTAAATAAATCTAGAGTTGAAGTATTCAAACAGAAGCCATTGATTCTATTTATTGATGAGGCACATCAATTCCTTAATAAAAAGGTGAAAGATGAATATTTTGAAGTTACTGAATTAAATTCATTTGATAGTATAGCAAAAGAGTGTAGGAAATATGGTTTATTTCTTTGTATAGCAACACAAATGCCACGAGACATACCTAATGGAACATTAAGTCAGATAGGAACTTTTATAGCACATCGATTAATCAATCATCAAGATAAAGAAGCGATAGCAAATGCATGTTCATCAGCGAATAGGGATACACTTGCTTTCCTACCTGTTTTAGGTGCTGGAGAGGCGATTTTAATGGGAGTTGATTTTCCTATGCCAGTAATGCTTAAGGTTGAAATGCCAAAAATCAGGCCGAATTCTGATACACCATTATTTGCGTAATGTCAGATCAGGTATAAAAAAAGTTAATTTGAACCTAAATCGTTAATTAAAATAGATAATATGTCCTTGGTTACAGATGGTGAGGCAAAAGAAGATTTACTTGGTAGGGGGATTTTCGCAAAACAAATAGTTAAAAGTCTCAAAACTTCTTTTGGAGATGAACATGAAAGCCTAGTGGTGGGGATTTCTGGAAGTTGGGGGTCAGGAAAATCAACCTTGTTGAATTTTATAAAAAGAGAAATCGTTGAAACCTACAGCAAATACGATATTGATCACAAAATATTGAGTTTTAACTCCTGGGGTAATACCGGTGAAGAAAGTTTAGAAAGAAATTTTTTACAAACAATATTAGATTCCCTATCAAAATATCAATGGAAAAAGCCAGTTAAGGAAGCCAACAAAAAGTTAAAGGGATATTTAAAACATCTTAAGTATATTAATTTTTTGAAACATGCTCATCCAATTGCGAAAAGTATATTAGATGGAGTTGATGATTACATTAATCAAGATGAAGTTGCATCTCTTGAGGACATTAAGCAGATTGCTAATGATTTACTGACTCAAAATAACCTTAGGCTTTTTATTCTAATTGATGATTTAGATAGATTGACACCTAAAGAAATTACTATTTTATTTAAAATTTTAAAAGTAAATCTTAATCTAAACAATACATTCTTCATTATAGCCTATGATAAGGAAATCATTGTTAATGCGCTTACTAATGAATATCATTTTGACGGTGAAAAATACCTTGAGAAAATTATTCAAGTTGACTTTGCTGTACCACCAATTTTGGAAAGTCAAATTGAAGATGTCTTTTTTGATAGATTATCTGCTTTTTTTAAAAGGCTAGAATTGAATTTTATCGATAAGGATTTAAGGTCTATATGGAAAATATATGGTTTAAAGGAATATTTTAATTCTATAAGGGATATTAATCGATACTTTAATAATTTAATTTTTAGTCTTCCGAATATTGGAAATAATGTGAATTTAGAGGATTTTGTTTTAATTGAAGCTATTCGAACCTTTGATAATAATGCTTATAAGAATGTTTATAAGCAGGTATTATTAATAAATAGAAAAATGATTTGGGAAAGTATCTCGTTTGATGAAAATATAATCAATAAGTACAAGAATGAAACAACAAAGTCGCTCCTTAGGGTTTTGTTTTTAAGAGATTATCCTAATAAAAACAATATAAATTCAAAGAAACTAAGAGATTTCACATACTTCGAACGTTATTTTTCTCTTAGTGTCCCATCTACAAATGTAACAGAGAGTAATCTACAATCTTTTTTTATTGATGGTTCAAACAAAAAATCAATTTTGAGTGAAATATATGCTACAGGTAAAATTGAAAATTTTTTACAAAGGATTTCTTCGCCTGACTTAGACGTTTCTCTCTCCATTAAAAGCTTAAGTATTTTTAATAGTTTCATTGATTTTTTTGAAACTATTTCTGAACCCTTTGATGGTAAACTGTCTCACTTAATTATGCGTTCTTATTTTAACCTAATTAATTTTAGCGAAGATAAGTTTGAAGCCACTAAAAAGGCACTAAATAGTCTCTCTTTAGATCAAAGTAATGGAAGTGGTATGAAATTCGTATTTAATCATTTTTTGCTTTCCGGTGGATTAAGTTATTTAAATCAAGATGTTTTAGGTCAAATAAAAAATATGAAATCAAGATTATTAAACCACTATTTGAAATATTTGGAAAGTAATAGTGGATTCGTTTTTTTGAGAATCAGATCAGGAGAAGGGGTATGGAGAGATAATTTGTTTTTATATTCATTAGCTATTTATGATAAAGAGAAATACAAAGAAGAGTTGGAAAGAAATATTAATGAGCCTTTATTCATTTCATTTCTAATTGATAATTTTATAATGTTTGATACTACAACAATGCATGCAGGAGATTTATCTTTGCAAAATCTTAATGAATTTTTGCCAGAATTATATATAGAAAGAATAGTCAATGAAATCAATAATATTTCAATGCATAGCCTAAGTGGTTTACAGTATCAAAAGGTTAAATTCTTTGCTGATAATATAAAATCTATAAATAAAGAAAGTAGATCAATTATTAGAGAAACCTTACCGTAAATATACGTGTGTTATGTTTTTGTTATTTTATTTATTTAAATAATTGATAATCAATGTTATTTCACTTTCTGTATCGGCAAGTAAATTCAACCTCTGCGATGTGAGACGGGATTATGAGATCATTCCAGCGCATTACAGCGATCTGTACCTGTATCTCATACAATTACATCTTTTATTAAACCAGCCTGAATAGTACGGGAACTAATATGAAACTTTCTGGCAACCTGTTTGATCTTTTCTAAAGCAATTAATTAAACTATCTTAGAAGGTAATAATCCCTTAAGTTAAGGGAGATTGTGAAAAGCTGGAGGCAAATGATCAAGATATTAGTCGTTTAAGATCAGAAAATCAACATGAAGATCATGGCATAATTTTAGTAAACAAACTGAACATATGTCTGAACCAACCAAAATCATACTCAAACTCGGCATTGTACTGAGTTTAGTATACAGCCTGTTGATCTGGTTTTCCCTAAGAAGTGGAAAGGACATTACCATATATCTGGTTAGCATGGTGATAAACATCTTGATTGCGCTCTGGTTCTGGTACATGGCTACCCGCAGGACAGGCGACCCGCAGGATGGGATGGGTTTAGGACCGATTATGCTGGCCTGTGGAGTGGCTACCATCCTCATTTTGCTAATCAGTGTTATTGTTTATTTCATCCGGAGATTTTAATTTTAACCCTATATCAAACTACATGACAAGAACTGAATTAATTGAACTCGCTGAAAAGATACAAAATGCTTCAGGTGCAACCGAGGCAGAGAACGACGAGCTGTTAGAAGTATTTTTAGCAAATGTACCAGATCCCAATGCAAGCAATTATTTTTTTGAACAGGAGTACGATGAACTGAGCCCCGAGGAAGTTGTGGACAAGGCATTAGCCTATAAGCCATTTCAACTGTAATCTATAACCACAACAAGTCAAACCAGTCACCTCAACCTATGAAAATAAAATCTGCCCTTAAATTAATACCCTTATGTTTTTTACCCTTGTTGTCCTGTGGACAGCAGGCCGCAAAGCAGCAGGATGCAGCAACTACTTTTAAAAATCTAAAAATTCCTGAAAACCAGGTCTTATATGAAGTTACAGTAGAGGCAGAAAATACGCCATACCGGGTCTTTATCAATGACATTCCTTTAATGACCAGTAAGATTTCAGGACGAATAAAATTCTTCGCGAATCCTGCAGTTGTAAAAAGCGGTAAACAGCAGGTCAGGGTAGACTATAAAACCAAGCCGGGTAGTGCCGGTGATAACCTGCAGGTTAAGGTTGCAGAATCTGCCTGGCAAACAGGAGGAGGAACGAAAACTCCGGTGGTGATATGGGAATATCAGCAAAAGGACGGTGCAGCTGCACAGGGAACCTTTAATGCCAGTGTTCCGGTCAGTTTACCCAACTGGGAACACAGTACGGTAGTGAAAGCAGATGATCGGAAGCTGATCAGTAAAGCAGAAGCCTGGTTTAAAACCATGGCTGATTATTTGGAAGCGGGTAAAGGTGATGCTTTTATGAACGGTTTGCTCAAAGCAGAAAGCTTGGTTTACCAGTTGAATTATTTTACGCCAGAAAAGGCACTGGCCCAACATAACCAGTGGAAGAGTTACATCAATAAAGGAGGGTTAAAACTGGCAGGTGTGCAAAATGCGAAGATAGAGATCGTTGGAAACGGGAAATTGCTGCACCTGGTGAATCCTTCCGGGGAAGGCGCATTAGCCATTCTTCACGGTTCCCGAAGAACTATTTTTGATGTTTTTCTTCATTTCCCTAAAGGAGAGGATGAACCTGAAGCAATACTGCTGAATATGGCAGAATACTAGGCCTTTATAAAACCAGCGATATGCAACTAAGAAACAAGCTTGAACCAGATTTAAAGATAGCTGAACAGCGCTACCCGGAAGTATTAAATGCGATATTAGCGTATACCGATTTTTGTGATGCGCATGGTGATGATCATCTTCATGAATATAAAAAACTGGAGGACAAACTGCACTTGATAACCGGCAAAGAGATGTCCCGGTTTAACCTGAGTGAATGGTGGGAAGAGGAGGGAGCAGAACCCCTTGCTTTTAAAATCAGCTTACCAGATCCGGTCATCATTGATGACATCAGCAGGGAAGAATTAACGGAAATCGTTTCCCGGCTTAAAACTTTTGATGATGCTGATGAGGATGACCAGCGTTTCTTTAGTCAGTTTCGCCACCATCTGGATAGCTACTATCATGCTTTATTAGCATTAAATTTCAAAGGTTATGATCCTAAATTTTTTCAGAGGAATAAAGATAAAAACGGAAAATACTTTGAGTACCAGGCAGCGGAAATTGTGGCAAGAATAATGCCGGGTGGCTGATTCAAAAAATCGAGATTGCCGCTAACGCTGCTGGATAACAATAAGCCCAGAAACAGGCAGAACAACCTCACTTTTCGCCAATAGTGCCATCGAATTGGATAGCTATGGTAAGATCGTAAATTTACAGGAGAAAAGGCTTGAATACAAAATCGGTTATAACAAATGAATACACAACTTCATCAAACATTAAAACTGGTTAAGAATGAGCTGGATAAAAATCCGGCCAGTGTTGTTTTCGCCCAATTAAAGCCTGGAATTAAAGTTGAGGGCAGGGCGATGGAGAAAATAGGTGCCTATTCAGAATTTCTGGAACTTACAAATGGAGCAAGATTTGGTTCTATTGACTTTTGGGGCTATGATGACCTGAAGAAGAATCAATTTGTGCTCCACGAGAGACAAAATTCTAAAGATTCACTCATATCTATTGGTCAGATTCTGTACGAACCACTGATATTGGACATCATTGACCAAGGTATTTATACATTTAAGCAAGATGATGATCCGGATATTCCGATGACTTTTATCAGTGATTTTGATTATTTCTTGAGTAACTATGTCTTTGGAGAAAGGTATCATGAAATTATTCCAGATTACGACAATGACGAGTGGATTTTGTTTCTAAAAAAGATGAAGATTATAAATTAATAAATTAGATCATAATATATAGGAAATCAAAAACGCTCTAAGTCACTCTTCTTTGTTGTTATTTATGGCATTGATCTCTGTTTCTTAAATATAGTATAACTAAAGTGCTTCTTACTTTAACTACGCTTAGTATACGCTTTATGTATGCTTCAAGCACGGATCAACTACGCTTCATCTAGGGGTCGCAACAGGAACTAGGAGAGCTGCATTCGGGTCGAAGATTCTTTTCTGATACTACTCAATCTGTAGAACTCCCGTAGAACGCTCCGGATAGGGAGCATTTAAGTTTGAAACAATTTCGTAAATCTTTCATAAATAGGCAGGTAAATTGGTCTGCCTATTTTTTATTATGCAATCGTGCCGGTGCTGCATTTCTCAAAAGTACCTCCTTTGCTTCGATCCATTTTGTCAGTAGCTGGTTTGTTTCATTGAGCTGTTCTGTATGCCGCCATTCTGTGGCCAAACGGTGAATAAAGTCGGGTAATTTCCATTGTCTGTCGATGAGCTCGATTAAAGCGTCCAGCCAGTCGTACGATTCCCTTCTTCGCTTTTTGAAAACAATTTTATCCAGGTCTGCTACTAAGGCTCCATTGAATTCTCCTACTGCATGCCGGATTAGCGAAGCCGCAAGACCTTCTTCCATTGCTTTGTACAGTACCCATTTACAAGTTGTTCGCAATACCGATTGCGGAGCTGAGAGGTATTGAGTACGTTCATCCACGCTAAGGTTTGTGGTGTCTAACCCATACAGAGTACCTTTGTTTCTAACGTTTTCGATGATATCGATGTTGCTGAGCAGTTGCCTGGCCGGAATTTTTTGGGCAGAGGCTTCGAGTACAGTTTTTATGATAAGCTCGACTGCAAAGCTGTCAGGACTTCCTTTCGATAAGATACCCTGAAGCCATTCCAGGTCTAGGCAGATGTAATTTGTCCCGAAAAGATAGGTGTTTGGAAGCCCTTTACCCGAAATAAGGTCAAGCAACATCAGGCTTTCCTGTACATGGGCGGATAGGAGGTTTTCGGAGGCCATTTTCCGCAAAAATGCCACGGTACTCCGTTGAGCAGAATCAAAGGGCTGCTCATGATTCATAAGTGTTAACACAAAACTCAGCCTGTTGATGTTTTGCACACTATTTTCCCCACTAAAAAGCTGTAGCCAGTCTGTATAATTAAGATTTGGCCTTTCCAGCCACCTTGCCAGATCGTAGCGCGTGTAATTCGGTTCAGGAAGAATAAGATAGGGAAATGTTGATATCAGGTATTTGCCCAGATCCTCTTCAGGCAGGCCAGATGACATGCGTACAGGAGATCGTTGGCTGAGCATATCGAAATTTCCGGTTTGGAAAAGCACTTCCGTTTCCCAATGGGCCGGGTCCGTTTTGGATAACATCGGGCTTTCAACTTTTTTGAATATGCCTGCCTGATATAATTCAAGAGCTTCCTGCACAAGACCTTTAGCAATCAGTGCTTTTCCTGTTCGGTGATAGGCCGCATTGAAATATTTTAAGGGCAAGGTGTCTATTTTGGTCGTGTCAATCTCTCCGGTTTCAGCATATCTGATCATACTGTTATATTCTGCAGGCAGATCAGAGATATCCCGTCTGAGGTATTCTACAGCATCCTCAAGGTTAGCAGGTTCCGGTACAAATAAAAGTTTACCCTTGTCCATCATCATCCTGTGGTACATGGCTTCAGCCGATAGCTCAGCAGAGGAGCTGTTCTCAAAATAGGCAATCGCCCGCTGCTGTATAGCCAATACCAGTTTCTTTTCGCTGGTCATCATCTGCTTCAGCATAACCTGTCTAAGGTCCCTTCTGTGCCACACATTTCCTGCATTGTCCCGGTGTGCCAGCCAGGCATATTTCTCCAGTTGCTCGACAATTTCAGCTGCTTTTTCATCATCCATATTTTCAAGTTCCAGAACAGGCTGTAGGATTTCTAAAATGATCTGGGGATTAACATACCTAAGAATCAGCCCCGGATATGCGACCCTTCTTACCATTGGATCGTCAATACGCCCCAGTATCCTGCGATAAATACTACCCATAAAGTACTCGCCAGCTATTCCATCATCCTTTCCACTCGAAATATCCCTTACAAGTTCGTCCATATCAACCTGGCCCTGTTTTAAGATCCTGCTAATCAGCCGGAGCTCCAAAGGTCGGAAGGGAATCAGGTCAAACTTAAAAAGTCTGAGGATGTCGACCCGGGAAATCCCCTCCCTGACCAGAAATTCGATGGCTGTTTTACGGTTGAAATCTGCCAGGTTAATGGTAGTTTCTATATTGCTTGAATTGATCTGTTCATAAATTCTGCCCGATAAGATTACCTTTATGGGAATAGGATTAAAGATGTCACAAAGCCGGTCCAGCCATTTAGAAAGTATACCCCAGCTTTGATGGAGAACAACCTGCTCCATGGTATCCAGGATGAAAATGAGAGGGAGAGAGGGCTGTTCAAGTAACAAAACACGCAAATACCCCAATATGCTTTCCGAACGTGGGTCCGACTGAAGGATTTCAGTTGTTGCCCCAGGTAATCCGCCTGATGTTACATTTCTAAATCCGTTGATTTTTTCGGCCATTGCAATTGATTGCGCCGCGAGTTGCGTGGCCAATTCTTCGTTCAACCAGAGTTCATCCTCAGCATTGATGCTTGGCCGGTCGAAATCCAATATACACAAAAAGGCATTTTGTGCTGCCAGCATGTCTTTGCAGAATTTAGCCAGTAAAGTTGATTTTCCTGATCCGCCCTGTCCATGCAGCAGGTAGCCGCTCCATGAACTGGAATTGGGTTTTGACTTTACAAAACGGTCCAGAACTGATAGCTCATTATCACGTCCCATAAAATTTTCAGGGATATGGTAATGCCCGTCGAGGAAAGAAGAAGTTTGCAGGACTATCCTCACGCGTTCAATCCAGGAGTTATTTATATTGCCAACAGAACATAAGACATTTGAAAGTTCAAGCAGGCTTTTCTGGGGCATGTTCTTCAGGTCGAATTCTGTTTTATTAAACAGTACCTCGAACAGCAGCCTTCCAAATTCATCCCTGGGAGGTAATCTTTTGCTCAGGAAGTGGTTTAGGATCTCCAGTTCGGTCATTGCGGCAATTACGCCAGAGCGTACTTCACTTTTTAATATCCATTCAATCTGTTCACCAGGCAGCACATTGCATTCCTGGCTAAAATGATTAAGCAATCTGATCCGGTCGTCCAGTCCTGCGTGAGTTAAGAGTTCTACAGGCAAAAAGCGGCCTGTAGTGGCGGCAAATCTGCGCAACAATTCAAGTTCGTTGCTAATGTCTTCCCCCGAATATTCGCTGCTTCCACCTGATTCGATAGCGGATAGGAGAGGCGGTTCCTGCTGAGCTGCCAGCGAACGCAGACGGTTTTCCATCTTGGCCTGAAAAGTATATTTATTGAATTCTATCATCCGATTGCGTTGTTAAGGGTGTTCATTGCCATAATCCTGAGTTCATTTAGTGCGGTTTCCGGCCGTTCGGTCAAGTTTTTTTCATAGTCAGAGAATAATATTCCGCTAATCAGCTGTGCATTCTCATTGATGCCGAGTTTGATGAAAGACCTGTTCAGGTAGTTTTTGATATCCTCCCTCGTTACCTTTCTGTTTCGATAGTCCAGGCTAATGGGACGGATACCGGTTGGTAATATAGAATTGTATCCATCGAGTACAATTCTCAGCCAGGGGACAGTTTTGGTTAAGTCCATAATAGTCAGAATAAACTCCGAAACATGTGCACCTTCCAGTGTAAAGCGGTTCAGGTCGCCCAGAAATATCCAGACCAGCCGGCCATTATGCAATGAATTGAGAATATTAATCAGTTCGGTGAAAACGTGGTTTCTGAGCCACATCGAAGCGGTATTGTCATATTCATGAAAAGGGGTAACTGTTGGTACAGGTACACCCAGCTCAGTGGCGATAAGTGTCAATAATTCTATAACATCGATCTTGGCGATCCTTTCTGCAGGCAAGCTGATTTTGAGGTGTCTTTGATCAGACAAAAGGGTGTCGGCTACTTTTAACAGGAAACTTTTTCCACTATGGGTTTCGCCCGTAATGCTGAGGATTTGCGTTTGCTGCCGAAGAACCATAGCCCAGATCAGCGACTGAAATTCATCACAGCCCATAATCGGCTCAAAGCCCTGATCCTTTAACCAAAAGACTGGTGAATCCTCTACCATTGGAACAGGTAGTTCAATGATGGTTTGCTTAATGTGGTCTATAATGTTGGTAATCGGAATTCCACGGTTTCTTGATATGGCTACAGCCACCGCAGGTTCAGCCTGAACTGCGCCCTCAGGCCAGCTGCCCTGGTGTATACCAACCAGTGCAAATTCCTTGTCAAAACAAGGGCCTCCTGAGGATCCATGTAATGCATTGGTCAAATGGAGGAAACGGAATTTCGGGATACCTGGATGCTCAGGCTCAAAACCTGTTATCTCATTTTGGTCGATCCGCATGGCCTGGCCTGCAGGATGTTGAAAAAGTACGATTTTTTGGTCTTTAGGAGGGACAACAGCACGACTGTCCAGCTTAGCCCAGCCACGGTCAAAACCCAAGGTACGATCAAGCCTCAGGATCACATAATCCCAATGATCCTTAAAACAAGCTGGATCGAGTACAGCCGTTGGGATAAGTTCCTGATCATGGCAGCGGCAGTGTGCAACATGCCAGTCCTGGTGAAACTTCACCCGCTCTGAATTACTGCGGTTATAGAGCCCTTTTTGCAGGTAAAGGAAATTGTCAAATTCAACTTCTGCAATAACCACAGCTTTAGGCGTTTGGTCCGGATTAAATAATTTTTTTACTACATGCCATGCAGTAAGGAAAAGGTTTGCACCGATCAATACACCAGTGCCCGCATCCTGGCCCTGAATAATCACTTTGCCGGTCCATTTCATACTCTGCGCAATGCCCTGGTAATAGGTATGGGGTTCGGTAAAACCATTGGCATTGACAATGGACTGGAGGGTACTTTCGGGGATAGATGCCCCGTTGTTCAACAGTTGTTGGGCAATCAGCCCTGACTCTAAGCCTGACTGGACGATCAACATCAGCAGTTCCTTGAAAAAATCATAGATCTGAGCATGCTGGATTGCTTTTTGGTAAGCAGACCTGTCATTAGGTGTATCAACAGCGATGGTCTCGAATTCATAACGCTGATCTATGGGAAGCAGCCCCTGTGCCTGTATGAACATCCCGCCGAACTCCTTCCGGGTAGTTTTTAGTGCATCGAGTATATTTTCTATTGTAATGTTCATAGCTTTTTAATTGTTGCTGATTACAGCCCCGTAGGTCTTCAGAATATCCTCCAGAGAATTTTGCTGTCCGTTTGGCTTAGTCTGGAGTTTATTTCCCAGGATATGTCCCCAGTTTTCACGAGGTTCACCTGTTCGTCCGCCATAGTGGATACCGGCAGCAAATCCTTCGTTACCAAGGCTCAATATAAGTGAACCAGAATTGCCTCCAAGTGTACTGGCATCATGTGTGGCCCTTCCGGTAAATACAGCTGTGGTTTGCATGGTCTTACCTGGTGAGAGGCGTTTAAAACCATAGTTGTAGTCAAATATCATAGAAAGCACTTCCGTTCCGTACATACCTATTCCGCGCAGGCCCGGATTTCCCGGATACCCCGCAGTGATAATGTACCTGTCTGTATCGGCCCACCTGGGATTGCGTTCCACGCCCAGTATATGCACGGGCAGGAACGAAGTATCGATCGGTTCCAGTTCAATTAGTGCAAGATCCAGTTTAGTATGGTCAATGCTTGAAGGATCGATATCATCGCCAGCAAAAGCAACCGCCTTTAGTTTCCTGGGGGTACGGGAGCCGATACCGTTCAGTTCCCTCCCAAAATCAATTACGGCATCAGCCCTAAGCTCCCAGTTCCCGTTTCTATTCCTTTGACTTACATCCTGGAGCACATGTTGGTTAGTCGCAATCAGGTCGGGAGCGATCAAAAAGCCGGTGCCAATATGCTGTCCGCTAAGTTCTATCCGTCCTAAACATTCCATGGCTCCGGCAATCCTGTCTCCGGAAGCAACCAGGATTTCATCCCACTCGCCTTTTACGCCTGTACTGAAATCTATGCGGTCATTTTTAAGCAGATAGCTAGGGCGTGTCCCGTCTGTCCGTACAATTACTTCCAGAAGCTCAATACTTTTCGGATACTCCTCGAAATATTTGACATTGTTTACCTGTAGTGCATGTAACATTTTTTCGCCCTTGTCATTCAGCTCCCTGCTAATGCCATGTACTAGTTTAGCCTTTTTTGGATGTCGCTGGGCAAGTGTTTCAAGAGTTTCGATGGCAGTTTTGATCTTGGCTTCCTGATCAATGTCAGATAAGGATTCCAGGCTCATATTTTCGGCTGATTCAGCAATAGATCTGGCTTTATTGCTGGTCGCTTCCTGTCCGAAAACCATCGATCGGTATTGGCCCAATTTATCGTCGTATTTTTTCATCCGCTTTAGATTGTGATATTTTCAATTCCAAAACCATAATCGAAGTCGAGCACCCCCGGTAGTGCTTCAAGTACGTCAACCTGCTTTTCGATCAGCTCAATAGGCCTTTGGTCGCTAAATACTTCCCTTGCAGGAGAGAATTTAAGGCCAGTTAACTGCTCTATCGCGGCGACTGTTACCTGGTAGGTACCAGCCTTGTCAAAATCCATGAAAGGTGGTTTGCTGCCTTCCAGTACTTCCAGTTGGTCACTTTCAATGATGTTGTTTTTTTTCAGCAGGGTTTCCTGACTCATCAGAAATCCTGTTCGGTGAAGGTCTTTACCATCCTTCAGGTAATAAACAACCTTATAAAAAAGTTTGGGAAGTTTTACCCTGATCTGGTTTACCCTGGTTACGAATATCGGATCGTCACCACGAAGTACCGGGCCAGTGATTACCGAAATTTTAAAACCATTGTTTACGGCTTCAGTATGTAGGATATAATCCTCAAGCTTGCGCCAGATGCGCTGGTTTAGTTTGGCGTGCTGCGGTACTGCATTGGTAAAGAAGAAGGTCGAATCTGCTGCTTTTTCAGCAATCCCGATTTGCTCGCCCCATTGTACATCTTCCCTTTTAGTCATATGCCCCCTGTCAAAATTACTTTGATCGGCAGCATATAATTCCTGGCCGTACTGACTGTCAAAGGCAACACGGGTATCCCGTCTCCAACGGTCACTGCGGTCGGCTTTCTTAAAAGCAGCCCCATTGATGTTGCTGGCGCTGTAAAAAGGGAATTTCCGGGAGGTTGAAAGTTCCACACTGTAATTAACATATTTGAGGATTGAGGATTCTGAACCGATAAGTTGGGTAATATCGCCTTTAAATTTATCCAGTTTTGGTGTTGTAACGGGCTGACCAAGGAAATTCTCCAGATATCCTTCGTACCCCTCAAAGCTCTGCACACCTTCCAGCACATTCTGTAGGTCAGGAAGGCTTTGAGCAGATTTACCGTTAAGACTTTCCAGCTGGCTGGGAAGGCTCTCTAGCTGTTCGTTAACCTGTTGGCTAATTTTTTTGAATATTTCCTTACTATCAGAAAAGATGAGATCAGGACTATTGTACATTTCCCGTTTAAGTGCCTCAAGCGCCTGCCTGGCTTCTTCCGTCTTCCCAAGAGCCAGCAATTCACGCATGGTATTATAGGCCAGCGATACTTCCGGAATATTGTAATAATCCTCCCTGTTTGCTGATGCCATAATCTCAAGCACCATATACGGCGCATCTTTGATGGTGTTACCATGTTTATCCAGCAGGCGGTAGTCGTTTGGCGATACCCGTACTTCTTTGATATTGATTTCATCTGCATCCTGACGCATCACTACATAGAAGCCCGTGGTCACATCTTTGAATTCAGTGTTTAGGCCAATCTCGAGCCTGGTATCCCCAGCATTGGTCAGTAGCGATATGCCTTCTTCCAATGGTTTTACATAGGGCAGGGCCGCAGAAAGGAAAGAAACACCTCCTAAACTCGAGAGGTTGGTCAGCAAGGATACAAATGGCTTGAGCAAATCCTGCTCCTTGATTGAAAACAGGCCTACCTCCAGTTTGAGTCCGCCCCCACGATAAGGTACAGGTCCGAGCAGGCGCTGGCTGATATTAATGATCAGGTCCACACGTGCGGCATCTATAGCTTGCAAGTTTCCCGGCGTGGTAACTGTATTGAACTTAGCCTGTTTCCTTGAAATATCCCCAATTTCTATATGACTATGTGTTGTTGGGTAGTATTTGCTAAACAGCTCCTGTGTGTTTTTGATCCGCATCGACCTTAAAAACACATGAAGATAACTTTGTTCTGCCACAACCAGCTGTGGTGGATTGCCCGGAGGAGCTTGTTCTGCCGGAAGCTGACTGTAGAACCATGTAGTCGCCTCTTTATTAAAGATTCCTTCTAGTATTGCCATAATTTTTTTTATTAAAACAGTGAATATTTGCAGGTATTTTTTAATTATTTGTATCATCAAATCGGTAAATGCCTATAAAAAAGAGTTGTATAGCCTGTTATCCTATATGGTATCAGACAATAGGGCATATCTTAAAAATTACTGTGTAGCAGATCAAACCGATGCTGGTCAAAACCCATGCAGAGTGTTTTGGATAGCATATTCAAGACTGTTACAAAATTCACGCAGCACTTATCAAGTATTATAGGAGCAGATTTTACCAGTTGCAAATACTATTGGTGCGTTTAGGCCAACCAGGGTAAATCTTAATAAATGTTATACTTTTTAGTTGTTTGGAACCTTAACTCTACTACCTTACTTATCTAAAGCATTGTCTGGCGGATATGAACAGGATCAAGCACAAAAACGGGGTTTATATTACTTATGAAAGTTGAAACAGGAAGTTTTGGTTTTCTTTATAAAACTACCACAACGGCCGAGATTCGGCAATACTTACTTTTAGGTATTCTTTAAAGCTCTAATATTCCGAGAACAAACCGAAACTTAAAGGCCAGCTTGGTAAGGTATAGCCGATATAACTGACAAAATTTTGAAATCAGGATAAAGTTAATACTTGGCATTGCTAAGCCTGATAACAATGAATTAGGCTGATTGTCCTACATAACTGGCTGGTACACTTGCAAAAACGTCTATACAAGTCTGACATGATTTAGACGCAAATAGAAACCTTCTCAAAAAATCCAGGATTTGTGGCAGACCTTAGACAAGCAGCTTTACAAGCGTGTACCTATAAATAAGTATTTGTGTGAAAAATATTCTAAATAGTTTTATTTAAGCTTTAATGTTCTTAAATTCAGTCAATTAATTGTCTCTCTAATAGTATTTTAAACTTAAATATTATAGGCAGGCAGTTCTCGTTTTTACAAAAAAAAAGATTTTCCAGCAAGGGAAACAAACCAAACATCTAAATACATCAAATATGCTCAAGCAATTTTTAAGACGCCCATTACGTTTATGTATCCCGCTTGCCTTGTTATTTAGTTTCCAGTTACGAGCCCAAACGGTTATAACCGAAAAGACAAAGACAAAGACGGTGACAGGTAATGTAGTCGTAACCGGAACCTCTCCAGAGATAGAGGTGGATCTTGGGCTTAACGCCTTTAGTAATATTCTTCCATTTGATACGCCATTTAAGATCAAACTTTCACTGAGCGATAAAACATTTGTCACCAGGGAGCAAGTTATAAATGTTAATGCCTACTACAACAAGATTACCCTGGCTACCAAACCGGATAAAGCTTTCATCGACAAAATCAAACTCGAACAAGCCAAGAATACGGAAGGGAAAAATTATATGTGGAGAAAAGCAGAAGGCACAAGGGCTGGCGCTGATGATGCATTTCATTTCTCTATTGGAAAACTCCCTCCCAACCGCGATTTTACCTTTATTTTTGAGTTTGAGCGAAAACTCACGCTGGAGGAGAAGAAAAAACTTCAGGAAATTACCCAGCAAAAACTGAGACCACTGATGAAGAGTTCAAATGGGACCTTTGAGTTCTCAGTGGAAAAGGTGAATTCAATCGTCATCCAAATTAAGGAAGCCCTTAGCGAATATCTCGCGAAATACAACCTGGCAACTCAGTACGCGAATGAAGCGGACAATCTTCGGATCAGCGAATCTGTGGAATTGCTTTCCAGTAATTATGAGGGGGAATTGCTGGCCAAAAATCAACTGGAGAAAACAGCGGTGTTACTGGAGGAATACCTGGAGACATTGGATCGTTTTACAACACAATATAAAATGTATGGTAAGGATGGGCAAAAAGCCAATAATCTTATTTCCTTAGGAAAGTTGTTAGCAATGTCTGCCTCACTGTTGGAAACGCCACTATCCAAGCCTTCGTTTTTGGCAGCCGATATCAGTAAACAGCAAACCGCTAATACCGCTTATCTTAAAGAATTAGACAATATAAAAATTGCTGGAAATAAAGAATTCGAAACAATAAAAGCTAATATTAAAGATGGTATTGAAGCATTGGCACATCATACAAAAGCCTTTGTTGATCAGGGCTTACAGGCTGGAAATGCCACTGTAGCAAAGGCTGCAACAATAGCAGATGTCATTGTTCAGAGCATTTTCGATTATACGATAGTTGCAGGGACAAGTTTTAACTCAGATTTTGTGACCAGGGCAAATACATACATCAGTGCTGACCTGGGACTCGCCTTAATCCCCTCGGCTGGTAAAATGGTCCCTTACCTGGGAACCAATATTTATTTTAGACCAGTGAACCGCAATGAAAAGGTTACCTGGTCAACCAACATGGCCAAGCGTGTTTCATTATTGGTTGGCTTGTCAGTAGGCAGTATAGCCAAACCCAATTACCGGGCCGACTTATTAGCCAATAGTATGAACCTGGTTACCGGTGTCGGATTTAGGGTAGCAAGTTTTGTACGGTTCAACGGTGGTTATGTATGGTTTACCAAAATTAATGATAACCCGTTGAATACTAATAATTCCATCGCAGGAAAACCATTCGTGTCGTTATCTTTTGATATCGATGTCAGAACCGTCTTTAGCGGCCTTTTTTCAGCTGACCAAGTAAAAATATTAAAACCCTAAATCATAAAGATATGTCATTTGTATACTTAAGCGAGATTACGCCAGATGTCCAGGAGATATCGCTGCCAGGCGAGATAACAGTGAACTTTACCATCTCGGGTGGCAAAGAGGTAGCTATTGATCTTTTCTATCAACTAAACCATAGTAATAATATTTACTTCCAGGATGGTAACAGTAAGTTCGTTAAGGAGCTTTCCAAGACTATGGTTCATAAAGGGGTAGATAAGAAAATGACGGTAAAACTCAAGCTCGAAAAGCTGGCAGATAGTCCTAAGGACTACAAATACTGCTTCATTTATGTGCAAGTAGTGAATAAAACAAATAAGCTTAGTGATATCAAACATTGCATGATCCGCTTTATATGAAAAAGCTAATTCACATTACACTTCTCGTTCTTGCTGCGTATTCTATAAGCTGTAAGGATGAACCTTTGGATTATTCAGGAGTAATTGTATTTGAAAATCCTTCAGAGGAAAAACTTGTTGCCGATAACCAGAGCACTTTAAAAGTTACCGTCCAAATAAAAGCAGATGCCGATCCAGATAAGCGAGATGTTGTTTTTTCAACCGATATTGGAACTTTTACCAATGGTACTTCAACAATTACCATTGTTGCCGGTCAGGACGGCAAAGCGACTACGTATCTCAAAAGTGGGGTTGCGGGCATTAATACTTTATATGCAAAGGTCAAGGAATTTAAAATTAGCAAGACGGTAACCTTCACAGCCTCGGCAGGCATATCGCTTGAAAACCCGGCATCGGAAACTTTGGCTGCTGATAATCTTTCCACACTAAAAATCGCAGCGCACATCAATCCTGCCACAGACCCGGCGAAACGCATAATAGTATTTACAACCGATCTGGGTACATTTGGCAACAATACCGCAACAGTTAGCCTGGTGGCTGATAACTCCGGTAATGCGGTAGCTTATTTGAAAGGAGCGACGACCGGTACAGCATCGGTACGTGTAGCAAACGAGGGGAGTATTGCAACCAAAGCGGTAAACTTTATCCTTCCCAATGCCGATAATTTGTTTACCGTTCAGCCAATCACCGACAATGTTGCCTCGGATAACGTTAGTACGGTAATGATAACCGCAATGGTAAATAAAAGCTTGCCGCTCTCGGCACAGAAAATTTCCTTTGAAACAGATCAGGGCTCTTTCGCAGCCGGGGGAAAAACAACTGAGATCGCCGCAGACCTGGATGGGAAAGTTGTAGCTTATCTAAAAAGTAATGAGCCGCTTGCAGCCCATATCGGCCTGTCCCTGGCAGGTGTAACAAGGCGATACACCGTTAATTTTATCAAGGCGCTGCCCGATTATATTCAGCTTTCTGCAGCGGCAACCTTAAGCGCAGCGTCAAACAGCAGCCTTCCGGTATCGATAACATTAAAGCGAAATGTGGGCAAACCAAATGCAGATATAGCTTTAGAGTATAGTGCGACAGATATCAATGGAGTAAATATCGGAACCTTCAGTCAGGGCACGCTCAGTACAGCAGAAGGTACCGCTACAGTTAACTTTAACAGTGGTACCAGTGGTTATAAAGGATTGGTTCGGATCACCGTTTGGGTAAAAGGATTGCCAACAGTTAAATCAACAGTTGATGTTACACTCATTTAAGAGAATTTAATATAAGTAGTATGCTTTTTGACCAAAACAATTCGAATATATTTGTGCATGTTCAACAGCAACATCTTATTGCCCCTTATCATTGTTTCTGGCATAGCTTATAGTGTACTGGCGAAAAAGCTGACGGTTTTTGCTGCTTTAACAGGTGGCGTACTGGCCTGGCTCATTTTTGCCGGTGCTGGTTATACAGGTGTTGCCATGATGACAACATTCTTTATCCTGGGTTCAGCCGCTACTTCCTGGAAGCGGGACTACAAACAGGCTTTTGCTGTGCCTGAAGAAGCCAGAAATGGCCGTAGTGCCTTGCAGGTTTTGGCCAATGCCGGAGCTGCTGCTATGGCCTGTGTTTTGATTCTGATTGATCCGCAGTTGAGCCATTGGATGTTGCCGGCCATGGCTGCTGCTTTTGCCTCGCCTACAGCAGATACCCTGTCTTCCGAATTGGGAATGGTGTATGGGAGAAGGTTTTTCAATGTCGTAACCTTCAGGCCCGACCGTTGCGGACAGGATGGGGTCATCAGTATAGAAGGTACATTGATTGGTGTTGCCGGAAGCAGCATCCTGGCCATTATTTACGCCCTGGGCTATGGCTGGAACATCAACTTTTTCTTTATCATCATAGCGGGCACACTGGGTAACCTTACCGATTCGTTTCTGGGGGCGCTGTTAGAACGCAAGGGGATAATCGGAAATAATCTGGTTAATTTTATCAATACGGTAACAGCATCGTTGGTGGTAATATTGTTAAATATCCTTTAGTTATAAGTAATAAAAGCTATCTATAACTTAATACTATTCACAACCCGTTTATTCTTCATCTTCAAATTTAGACCGGATCCATGGATCTCCAATAAACTTCCGTTCCGCCATTTCTCCGTACTCCAGGTCAAATAGTTGGTTTAAGGTGTTGTCCTTTGAAACCATGGCATGTAATGCCACTATTTTAATGTCCTCAGGCATTTGGTCGCCTGTTAAAAATTGCCAGTCGCCATCATGGTCATGAATCACTTGTAAAATGGGTTTGTGTTCTGCTAACCATTGCTGTGTTGTAAAGGCTGCCAGATTTTTATGTTCAGGAAATTTGAAGTCAGCATTTCTGTCAAGTAAAGGTTGCTTAAACTCAAATTCTTCTTCAAAATGTGTTTCCCATGGGAATTTATCATTTCGATCGGTCCAGATGAGCTGAAGCGCTTCAAATGGCTTATCTTCATAATAGTTTAAAGCAACGCTAAAATAGTCTCCTATATTTCGCTCATCTACTTTTAAAAAGGTCGCTTTGCTGTCTTTAAAAATTTCGGAATAGCTATTTCCGGCTGCTATTTTTAGCCCGGCCTTTATCATTTCGGCAACATCATTAATGATTTGATGCATCAGCTCAACAGATAAGCCAAAGCAAATAAGCTCGGGATGATGGTAAGTTTCCCATAAGCCTATGCTATAAGCAAAAGCGGGTGAGTAGTTGGTCGCATTCAGCATGATCACCTGATGACCATATTGCTGAATGTTTGACCTGGTTTCCTTTAATAATGTTTCCTTATCGGTGCAGGTATGTGGTTTATCGTTATTCACGTGGTGCTGAGGGCTGTGGTTAAAATGCTTTACAACATACAAAATTTTGCTAAAATGAGCCTAATGTTTAATATAAGTGGCGGAATGCTGGGTTACAGCAATGAACTTAAATCTGAGGGGAGAAGATTTTTCTTTGCTGGAAATGCCTGCCGTTCCTTACCTTTATCACATCAATAAAATATTCTATGAAAGCATATTTGGGAACCGGCCTTTTAGGGGCGAATTTTGTTAAGGCCATGCTCCGTCGTGGAGAAGAAGTACAAGTGTGGAACAGGACGGCATCAAAGGCGCAGGCCTTAGAAGCAGATGGAGCAAAAGCTTTCGAAAGCCCTTCAGAAGCAGTAAAAGGAGCAGATATTATCCACCTCACACTTAAAGATGATGCCACAGTAAATGAAGTACTGGCAGCCGCAAGCACTGGGTTTTCTCCGGCTGCGGTTATCATTGACCATACAACAACTTCGGTAGCGGGAGCCATTGAACGAACAGCATTTTGGAAAGATAAAGGATTCTGCTATTTGCATGCCCCGGTATTTATGGGACCTCCGAATGCGCTGGAAGGAAGTGGAAGCATGCTGGTGTCAGGAGATCAGGCCGTAATAGCGCAGCTTGGACCTGAACTGGAAAAAATGACTGGTAAACTCATCAATTTTGGTCCTGAAGAAGGAAAAGCAGCGGGAATAAAACTGGTTGGCAATCTTTTCCTGATCTCGCTTACAGCCGGACTTGCAGATGCACTTGGTCTTGCTAAAGCCCTGGGTATTGATGCGACAGATGTAGCTTCCTTGTTTGGTTCCTGGAACCCAGGCGCAGGCGTACCGGCAAGGTTCGACAAAATAAGGGCAGGTGATTTTAGTAAACCATCATGGGAACTGGATATGGCGAGAAAAGACGCTGGTTTGATGATGGAAGCCGCAGAAAAAAGTGGGGTAAACTTAACAGTACTGCCCGCGGTGGTAAGCCAGATGGATAACTGGATCGCAAAGGGGCACGGGGCAGATGACTGGAGTGTAATTGCCAAAGATAACCTTTAATAAAAAGCCCCAGGCTTTAATATCAGTTAACAAATCAGCAGTAGCCGGTATTCA
Source organism: Pedobacter sp. (assembly GCF_965279535.1). Lineage (NCBI taxonomy): Bacteria > Pseudomonadati > Bacteroidota > Sphingobacteriia > Sphingobacteriales > Sphingobacteriaceae > Pedobacter > Pedobacter sp. Next base: position 1,052,694 of record NZ_OZ257244.1, on the reverse strand, counting down.
CCATCCCTTTCTACAGGTGCCCGATGGATACAGGGTAAAACTTGTTGCCCGGGATGTTGTACTGCTAATCTCCACAAATGACCAGATCCTAAATTGATGGGACTGGCATTTGGCTTGGACTGGTAATGCAGGTCAAAATAATATTCCCTTAAGAAGGCTTCAAAGTCCTCATCCGGGCCATTGTGTAAATCTTTAAGCTTTTCCCGAATTTCGGGAATCAAGACTTTTTGTACAGCCTGCTCATTGGGCAGGATGTCACTTGCGGCGCCATAGTAGGTACATAAAAAAGTATCGGTACCAATGGGCGATTGATCTACATGAAAGGAATATACATCCGTTGAAATAAAGTCGAAAGTTTCATCGCGTTCATAACTTTTAAGCAAGTTGAGAGCAGGTGAGGCGCCAAAATCAGTCAGCGATTGCATATCATTTAAAATAATCTCCCTGGCCAGCTGTCCCTGTTCAGATAGTTGCAGAGATAGCAGGTCATTTGCGGTAACTTCGGTAATGTTTTCTTTCAGCTGAAGCTTAGAAACAATTTCTTTGAAGTCGCCTTGCAGCTTTCTTTTCCAGCAAATGGCATTGATAGCGCCTTCAAAGTTGGCCGCGACCAGTTCAGCAAAATCAGTAACCACTTCAATCGGACTGCCATCAGAAAATGTATTGTTCATATACTTGCAAGATTGTCTGCATTTATTGCTGCGCAAAAATAAGGAACAAATAGCGGAGACGAGCCATTCTAGCTCAAATAACTGAGCTGGTAGATCGGTTCGATGCTGATTTATTCCTGCGAAGGAATGACGGTTTGCAAGGTTATGCGTTTTGCTAACTGCCGTTAAATAATTAACTGCCTTTCCCAGGTACGCCTCCGACCTGGCAGCATTTCGCCGGATAGGACATTTGAATGCTTGCAGTTTCAGCCGTTTACTTACTGCCCAAGGGAATAAGCAGCCTGGGCTGGATTTGTGTAATGGCAAGGCCTCTTATTACCGCTAATGGCATTCGGATGCTGCTAGCCAAGAAAGGATGCAAGCCTTTATTTTATTCATTAGTATTTATTGTTTTCAATGGCGTTCATGAGCTCGCTAAGGCTCGGTTTTGTTTCTTTTCTATCAAGAGAAAAGAAAGAGCCTTTCCGGCGGTGAGGAAGAAAAGGAATTATCTTGTCCTGGCCGGACGGGCGTCTTTCTTTTGACACCAAAAGAAACAAAAGTGTCGGCTTAAAACTATTCATTAGTGTTTATTTTCCTTGATGGTATTCATGAGGGCTACGCCGTTTTTCTTTGAAAGTTAGTGCTGTGGCGGGGGCAGTGCATCCCGAAAACTTTATTAGGCCGATCCGAGCGAAACGGAGAAACAGTGCTGAGGCCTGGCTGGGTGGCAAAGTAGGGAGGCCAAAGCGATGGTAATAAACTTTCTTTATGTAAGAATGACGGTTTGCAAGGTTATGCGTTTCGCTAGCTGCCGTTAAATAATTAACTGCCTTTTCCCAAGTACGCCTCCGGCCTGGCAGCATTTCGCCGGATAGGACATTTGAATGCTTGCAGTTTCAACCGTTTATCTACTGCTCAAGGGAATAAGCAGCCTGGGCTGGATTTGTGTAATGGCAAGGCCTCTTATTGCCGCTAATGGCATTCGGATGCTGCTAGCCAAGAAAGGATGCAAGCCTTGGGTTTTTGTTTCTTTTGGGCCAAGCCAAAAGAAAGAGCCCTTCCGGCGGTGAGGAAGAAAAGGAATTCTTTTGTCCTATTAAAGTCAGTGCTGAGGCCTAACTGGGTGGCGAAGCATGGTGGCAAAGCTATTGCGTTAAGAATTGAGTATTTGATCTTATATGTTCTTAAATGCCTTATATGGTTAAAATGCTCATGGGATTCTACGGTGTTTTACCGCCCCTGCCATCACACGGGCTTACACACCCCCTCCTTGAAAAAAGGAGGGAAGCTAAACTACGATAGCTACGCAGATACATGTTCGATGTTGATTGTTTAGGCGTTTCGCTAGCTGCCGTTAAATAATTAACTGCCTTTTCCCAGGTACGCTACCGGCCTGGCAGCATTTCGCCGGATAGGGTATTTGAATGCTTGCAGTTTCAACCGTTTACTTACTGCCCAAGGGAATAAGCAGCCTGGGGTGGATTTGTGTAATGGCAAGGCCTCTTATTACCGCTAATGGCATTCGGATGCTGCTAGCCAAGAAAGGATGCAAGCCTTGATGTTATTCATTAGTATTTATTGTTTTCAATGGCATTCATGAGCTCGCTAAGGCTCGGTTTTGTTTCTTTTCTATCAAGAGAAAAGAAAGAGCCTTTCCGGCGGTGAGGAAGAAAAGGAATTCTTTTGTCCTATTAAAGTCAGTGCTGTGGCGGGGGCAGTGCATCCCGAAAACTTTATTAGGCCGATCCGAGCGAAACGGAGAAACAGTGCTGAGGCCTGGCTGGGTAGTAAAGCATGTTTTTCAGGATCCTTAACAGCTTATCCTGATGGCCAATTGCCTTCCTTCCTGAAGAGCCTTCTTGTCCATTGCAATTCCAATCATAAGCCCGATTAACATACCAATGGGAAGGCCAGTTCCGAGCAAGCCAATGTTACCAATACTTAAACCAAAGGCAACACCAATGGGTAGCCCAATTCCCGACATGCCAAGCAACATCCACATGCCTTGATAATAACGTTCCGGGACAATCTTGAGTTGCTGTTCCAGCTGTTTTAAGGTTTCTTTTTGAACCTGATTGATAAGCTTTATTAGCGGAGTACCAGACAATGTTGAGTTGTTAATGATTTGAATCCGTTCATTGATCTTGGAGCAAATATCAGCAGGTAAGGCTTTCTTTTCCAACTCCATGAGCAGTGCTCCGAATTGATCGTAAACCTTTTTTAACTTCATGTCTTCAGAAGTATACTGTCTGTCTTTTAAGGGGATGAAATGCATTGGCGTGATAATTTAGTTGAGGCCTTGTAAATGAGCTTTCTAATGGTTTGTAATCGGTTCTGATAAGCCTCGATGAACAAATATATAAAAATGTCACTCATTGGTGATACAATTAAATCACTTGTTTTATTTTTTTCTAAATGGTTTAAAACCTGCACCAGGTTAAAGAACTATTTGTGGTCTTTACAGCTTCCATGTTTTTCTTATCCTGGTCACCCATATATGGTGTTTTGAAGTCTGTCGTACGTTTAATCAGCTGTTTTTACTCCAGGAGAAGTTACCTGATTACAATTTTTAAAGCGTATTCATAATTTTATATAATTGTAAATCAGTAACCTATGAAACTGATGTCTTTTGTAACAAGGTTTTTTACATAAAAACGTATTTTTCTCCAAAAAAAGGTTTAAAATTGCGGAAAATACGATGTATTACTACTAATACACCGATATTCTTGCAGCCAAACAATTTTCGTCTATCTTTTAATTAACGCTATGAGCTCCCAGGTAATGCAACATTACGATTGGTGTATTGTGAACGTGCGGACCGAAGGGTCGCATGATCCTGCTATCCGATGCAATTTAACAATTGATACAATTCTGTTGCCACTGTTTACTACCTGACTTTAACCTCATATTCAGCTCTATTCCGTCAAAATCTATCCCCGATTCTATATAATGAAAAGCCTAAATTTTAGCGCATTACAGGCGCAAGCTGTATCCATACCCATCGGTGCAGCCATGCCGAAATATTCAGGCCCTTTGGAGCCCCAATTCTTTATCCCGAATACTTTTCTAATCCGATTATAACATTTCTTTTTTAAAACTATCCCTACTTACAAATGAAAAGACTACTACTTAGCAGCCTTATTATGTTACGGGTTTCCAGTTTGTGCGCCTCCGATCATTATCGGCCCGGCCATACTGCTAACCGGTCTGATTTGCCCTATCCGGCAATCTATTCGAGTGCAAACCTGCGGGTAAGCAACAAACACCACGCGCCAAACGGAACGCTGAGTGTGCAGGCTAATGCCAATGCTACCGAAGGAGGAGCAGCAGGAAGCTTTACCATTAAACTCCCGGCAGGTGTTACCGCCATTAATCCAATAACGGTAAACTATACGCTGGGGGGCACAGCCACAGCAGCTGATTATAACGCGTTGACCGGAACAGCTATTATTGCTGCCGGCCAGAATGGTGTAACCATAACGGTAACTGCGGCAGATGATAAAATTATTGAGCTTACAGAATCCCTAACCTTAACCGTTACAGGTGGTAACGATGGCCTTGATGCCTTTGTTCCTGAAGCTGGCAGTGAAACCGCTTCTTTGGATATTGTAGATGATGATAATACCTTAGCCAAAAGAACCCTGCGCATTGTGAGGACCGGCCATGCAGGCGAACCCGCTACCAACGGTGGCTTTAGCATCCAGTTAATGGATGCCAGTGTCCCGGTATCGTCAGAAGACATTACCGTAAACTATACCGTAGCAGGTACCGCTACCCCAGGCGTTGATTATACCGCCTTAACTGGTAGTGTGGTTATTCCTGCCGGACAAAACAGTGTTCCGCTAAATGTACAGGTTATTGACGACTGGTATATGGAAGCGACCGAAACGGTAATTGTAAACATCACTGGAGGAAGCTCTGCCAGTTTTACCTTCCCGGCTTCAGCTACAGCAGCATCGAACACTGCAACAGCCAATATTACCGATGAGGACAATACGCCTGCAAACAGGGTAGTAACGCTGAGCAAAACTGCTGATGCTGCAGAGCCATCAACCAACGGAAACTACAGGGTAAGTTTACCATCCAACATCCTATGCCCGGTAAATATTAACGTAACTTACTTTGTTAATGCTGCGAGCACGGCTACCGGAGCCGGAACAGACTACCTGCCTTTTAGTACCATTGTTATCCCGGCAGGCCAGAATTATGTAGATATACCCCTTAGAGTAGTTAATGATGGGATCATTGAAAATACCGAGACCATCATCTTTGCACTAACAGGCACAAGTACTGCCGGTTTCGGTTCTGCTATTACGGCGAATTCTACCCCGGTTACCATGAACATTGCCGACGATGACAATACCGCTGCCAACCGCGTGGTAGAAGTAACCGTGGACCGTGATGGAGTAGAAGGAGGAGTTGGATTGCGGTTTAAAATTGCTTTCCCAACCGGAATTATCCCTTCAGAAAACACAACCGTTAACTATACCGTAACGGGTACAGCTGTAAAAGGTACCGATTACACGCCTTTAGCCACTCATTTCAGTGGTTCTACAATCATTACCACGAGCGGATCTGGTGCAAATGCAGTAGTAGCCAATGTAGTAGATGATAGCATTATAGAAGGATTGGAAAATGTGGTGATGACCATTACCAGCGTTACCTCTCCGGGTTTCACCTATACCTTTGGTCCTGCGGCTACCGCTACCATAACCGATAACGATGCTGTAGCGGCTAACCAGGTATTGGCGATAAGCAAAACGGCCGACGGTGCAGAGCCCGGTACCAGCGCCGCTTTCCAAATCAGCTTACCTTCGGGGCTAACCGCTGCCGAAGACATTACGGTAAACTATACCTTAGGCGGAACGGCTACTAAAGGTGCAGACTATGCTGATCCGGGCAGTACGGTAATTATTCCAGCTGGCCAGAACAGTGTTCCGGTAGCGATAAACGTTACCAACGATCAGTTGATAGAAGGTGATGAAACAGTGATCCTGACCATAACAGGAGGTACTTCTGCCAGCTTAACTTACACCGCAGATGCGACCAACCCAAGTGCCACTGCCACGATCGGTGATGATGAAAACATCCCGGCTAACCGGGTACTGAGCATGGCTAAAACGGCAGATGCGGCCGAGCCTTCAACCAATGGAAGCTTTAGCATCAGTTTGCCAGCAGGCATTACAGCAGGATCGGATATTACAGTTAATTATACTGTTTCCGGTTCGGCAACAGCCGGAACAGATTACACCGCCTTGAGCGGAACAGCCATTATCCCGGCAGGACAAAACAGTGTGGCGGTTACCGTAACTGCAAATGATGACAATGCCATTGAGTTAACGGAAACCGTTGTACTTACAGTTACAGGCGGTACAGCCACCGGCTTAACTTATACAGCAGCAACAGGCAGTGAAAGCGCCTCATTGGATATTACAGACAACGACAATACCCTGGCCAAAAGAACCCTGCGCATTGTGAGGACTGCCCATGCAGGCGAGCCCGCTACCAATGGTAGCTTTAGCATCCAGTTAATGGATGCCAGTGCCCCGGTATCATCAGAAGACATTACCGTAAACTATACCGTAGCAGGTACCGCTACGCCAGGCGTTGATTATACCGCCTTAACTGGTAGTGTGGTTATTCCTGCCGGACAAAACAGTGTTCCGCTAAATGTACAGGTTATTAACGACTGGTATATGGAAGCGACCGAAACGGTAATTGTAAACATCACCGGAGGAAGCTCTGCCAGTTTTACCTTCCCGGCTTCAGCTACAGCAGCTTCGAACACTGCAACAGCCAATATTACCGATGAGGACAATACGCCTGCAAACCGGGTAGTAACGCTGAGCAAAACTGCTGATGCAGCAGAGCCATCAACCAATGGAAACTACAGGGTAAGTTTACCACCCAACATCCTATGCCCGGTAAATATTAACGTCACTTACTTTGTTAATGCTGCGAGCACGGCTACCGGAGCCGGAACAGACTACCTGCCTTTTAGTACCATTGTTATCCCGGCAGGCCAGAACTATGTAGATATACCGGTTAGGGTAGTTAACGATGGGATCATTGAAAATAACGAAACCATCATCCTTGCCTTATCAGGCACAAGTACTGCCGGTTTCGGTTCTGCTATTACTGCGAATGCGATCCCGGTTACCATGAACATTGCCGATGATGACAATACCGCTGCCAACCGCGTGGTAGAAGTAACCGTGGACCGTGATGGAGTAGAAGGAGGAGTTGGATTGCGGTTTAAAATTGCTTTCCCAACCGGAATTATCCCATCAGAAAACACAACCGTTAACTATACCGTAACGGGTACAGCCGTAAAAGATGCTGATTACACGCCTTTAGCCACTCATTTCAGTGGTTCTACAATCATTACCACGAGCGGATCTGGTGCAAACGCAGTAGTGGCCAATGTAGTGGACGATAGCATTATAGAAGGATTGGAAAATGTGGTGATAACCATTACCAGCGTTACCTCTCCGGGTTTTACCTATATCTTTGGTCCTTCGGCTACCGCTACCATAACCGATAACGATGCCGTAGCGGCTAACCAGGTATTGGCGGTAAGCAAAACAGCCGACGGTGCAGAGCCCGGTACCAGCGCCGCTTTCCAAATCGGCTTGCCTTCGGGGCTGACCGCTGCCGAAGACATTACGGTAAACTATACCTTAGGCGGAACGGCTACTAAAGGTGCAGACTATGCTGATCCGGGCAGTACGGTAATTATTCCAGCTGGCCAGAACAGTGTTCCGGTAGCGATAAACGTTACCAACGATCAGTTGATAGAAGGTGATGAAACAGTGATCCTGACCATAACAGGAGGTACTTCTGCCAGCTTAACTTACACCGCAGATGCGACCAACCCAAGTGCCACTGCCACGATCGGTGATGATGAAAACATCCCGGCTAACCGGGTACTGAGCATGGCTAAAACGGCAGATGCGGCCGAGCCTTCAACCAATGGAAGCTTTAGCATCAGTTTGCCAGCAGGCATTACAGCAGGATCGGATATTACGGTTAATTATACCGTTTCGGGTTCTGCAACAGCCGGAACAGACTATGCTGCCTTGAGCGGAACAGCCATTATCCCGGCAGGGCAGAACAGTGTAGCGCTAACTGTAGCTGCAAATGATGATAATATTATTGAGGCAACAGAAACAGTAGTGTTGAACCTTACAGGGGGCACAACAGGAAGCGGACTTTTGTTCACACCAGTATCGGGTGCCACCACAGCATCACTGGATATTGCAGACAATGACAATACCCTGGCCAAAAGAACCCTGCGCATTGTAAGGACTGCCCATGCAGGCGAACCCGTTACCAATGGAGGCTTTAACATCCAGTTAATGGATGCCAGTGCCCCGGTATCATCAGAAGACATTACCGTAAACTACACCGTAGCAGGTACCGCTACGCCAGGCGTTGATTATACCGCCTTAAGTGGTAGTGTGGTTATCCCTGCCGGACAAAACAGTGTTCCGCTAAATGTACAGGTTATTGACGACTGGTATATGGAAGCGACCGAGACGGTGATTGTAACCATCACTGGAGGAAGCTCTGCCAGTTTTACCTTCCCGGCTTCAGCTACTCCAGCTTCGAACACTGCAACCGCCAATATTACCGATGAGGACAATACGCTTGCAAACAGGGTTTTAACGCTGAGCAAAACTGCTGATGCTGCAGAACCAGGTACAAACGGAAATTATAGGGTAAGCTTACCGCCGAACATCCTTTGTCCGGTGAATATTAACGTCACTTACTTTGTTAATGTGGCCAGCACCGCTACCGGAGCAGGTACAGATTACCTGCCTTTGGGTACAATTGTTATTCCGGCAGGACAGAATTATGTAGATATACCGGTTAGGGTGGTTAACGATGGAATCATTGAAAATACCGAGACCATCATCCTTGCCTTATCAGGTACAAGTACTGCCGGTTTCGGTTCTGCTATTACTGCGAATGCGATCCCGGTTACCATGAACATTACAGACGATGACAATACAGTTGCCAACCGTGTGCTAAGCATTGCTAAAACAGCAGATGCCGCAGAGCCATCAACCAACGGAGGCTTTAGCATCAGCTTGCCAGCAGGCATTACCGCCACAGAAAATGTTACCGTTAATTATACAGTAGCAGGTTCGGCCACAGCCGGAACAGATTATACCGCATTAAGCGGATCGGTGATTATCCCGGCAGGGCAGAACAGTGTGGCCATTCCGGTATTGGTTACGAACGATAACATCATTGAAGGTACTGAAACCCTGGTTGCAACCTTAACGGGAGCGACTTCAGCCAGTTTCAGCTTTAGTGCAGCGGGTAACGCAACAGTTAATATTGCGGATGATGAAAACATCGCGGCTAACCTGGCGCTAAGCATTGCTAAAACAGCAGATGCCGCAGAGCCATCAACTAACGGAAGTTTCACCATCAGCTTGCCAGCAGGTATTACCACCATAGAAAATGTTACCGTTAATTATACAGTAGCAGGTTCGGCAACAGCCGGAACAGATTATACCGCATTAAGCGGATCGGTGATTATCCCGGCAGGGCAGAACAGTGTGGCCATTCCGGTATTGGTTACGAACGATAACATCATCGAAGGTACTGAAACCCTGGTTGCAACCTTAACAGGAGCGACTTCAGCCAGTTTCAGCTTTAGTGCAGCGGGTAACGCAACAGTTAACATTGCGGATGATGAAAACATCGTGGCTAACCTGACGCTAAGCATTGCTAAAACAGCAGATGCCGCAGAGCCATCAACTAACGGAAGTTTCACCATCAGCTTGCCAGCAGGTATTACTGCTACAGAAAACATTACGGTTAATTATACAGTGGCAGGTTCGGCAACAGCCGGAACAGATTATACCGCATTAAGCGGATCAGTGATTATCCCGGCAGGGCAGAACAGTGTGGCCATTCCGGTATTGGTTACGAACGATAACATCATCGAAGGTACTGAAACCCTTGTTGCAACCTTAACAGGAGCTACATCTACCAGCTTCAGCTTTAGTGCAGCCGGTAACGCAACAGTTAATATCGCTGACGATGAAAACATTGCGGCTAACCTGGCGCTAAGCATTGCTAAAACAGCAGATGCAGCAGAGCCATCAACCAACGGAAGTTTTAGCATCAGCTTGCCAGCAGGTATTACCGCCACAGAAAATGTTACCGTTAATTATACAGTGGCAGGTTCGGCCACAGCCGGAACAGATTACACCGCATTAAGCGGATCGGTGATTATCCCGGCAGGGCAGAACGCTGTAAGTATTCCGTTGGTGGTTAAGGATGATAACCTTTATGAAGATCCGGAAACTGTGAGTTTAAGCTTAACAGGCGGAACCTCTTCACAATTTACTTTTGTTCCTGCTGTTGGTGCTGCTACAGCAATTGCGACTGTTGCAGATAATGATAAGAAAGACCAGGTAATTATTTTCACTGCGCTACCAGGTAAAACTTTAGGCGATGCAGCATTTACGCTTAACGCCACCGGAGGTGCTTCAGGAAATCCGGTTACCTATACCAGTTCTAATCCGGCAGTAGCCACAATCACTGGAAATACAGTAACCATTATAGGTGTAGGTACGGCTAACATTACCGCTTCTCAGGCGGGTAATGCCACTTACCATGCAGCAACAGATGTTATGCAAGTATTAACCGTGGCATTTCCGCCAAATACTGCACCAACCCTCGCAACTATTGCCAATCAGCAGCAGTGTTTATCCACTAATGCACAAACAATTGCGCTAAGCGGTGTTACAGCAGGTACAGAGCAAAACCAAAGCACCACGATTAGTGTAAGTACCGATAACCCGGCGTTATTTTCGACACTTTCAGTAGCAGCGCTTACGGGTGGTAACGCGGTATTAAACTATACTTTGAGTGGCATTGCAGGTACTGCATCAATTACCGTGACGGTGAAAGACAATGGCGGCACGCAAAATGGAGGTACAGATACCTTTAGCCGTACTTTCAGTTTCTCAGCTATCGCATTACCAAAACTTCAAATTGTAGCTTCAGCAGGAACAACCATAAGTAAAGGGCAAACGATAACGCTGAGTGCGAGCGGTGCAACAGCATATGTTTGGGAAAATGCATCGGGTATTATCAGCGGACAACAATCGGCTGCATTAACGGTACGCCCGGCACAAACCACCACTTATACCGTAACCGGAACCAACGCTTCTGGCTGTACCAGTACAACAAGTATTACCATTACGGTTAATGAAGACTATAACCTGGTTGCCAATAATGTGCTTACCCCGAATGGTGACGGAAAGAACGACTTCTTTGTAGTTAAGAACATTGACATGTATCCAAACAATGAGGTACGCATATTTGACCGTGCCGGAAGAGAAGTGTACGGTAAAAAGGGCTATAACAATGAATGGGATGGTACTATCAATGGAACTCCATTAGATGAAAACACCTATTACTACATTATAGATCTCGGTAAAAACGTGAAGCCGCTTAAAGGCTTTATCACTATTGTTAGAAAATATTAATACATCAGTACAATGAAAATAATCAATAAGTATATGGATAAGGTATTAATCCGACTCAGTATGGCGATGCTCTTAATTACTTCTGCTTTTGTAGAAAGTAGGGCACAGCTTAATCCGATGAGTGCGGTATATTATCAAAATCAATACCTGGGCAATCCTGCAATGGCGGGATTGAAACAGCAATTAACCCTAAACGCAGGCCTGCGTTCGCAGTTCAGTACCATACCAGGCATGCCTTTTAGCCAGTTTGTAACGGCCGACTATGGTTTCGCTGATAAGGTTGCCCTGGGCTTGCAGGTAAATAATGATCGTGCCGGGCTCCTGAAACGCACACGTGCATCAGCATCCTTTGCCTATCATTTGCCATTAGATCAAGGTAGTCGCAGGCTAAGTTTTGGCCTGTCGGCTTCATTTGCCGATGAGGACATTAACCTTGCAGATTTAAAGGGAGATATGGATGATATGGACGTTTATAATGTTAACCAGCGGAAAACTTATCTGGACGCTGACTTTGGAATGGCCTACAGCAGCAACAGACTCCAGATACAAGGTGCAGTAAGCAATATGAAACGCCTGCTTAAAAAAGATGCTTACCAGGCAGCCGATATGCCGGTATTTTTTACGGCTATCAGCTACAAAGTACCCACAAACTTTGCCACAGTAGAACCTAAGGTGGTGTACAGGGGCATTAAAGGTTATGATAATATCGTGGATGCAGGTGTAAATCTGGAATTTAATTCTCCAACCGTTAATAAAGTAAACCTGCTTGGCCTTTACCACAGTACAGGCAGTGCCACTTTCGGGATAGGTGTTAACTGGAACAATAAGCTAATCATTAATGGTATGTATACTACCAATACCTCCGCTTTAAAAGGGTATACTGCCGGAGATTACGAAATTGGAATTAGCTATAGCATTACCCGTAATAAATAGTATTTCTGTTTAAAATAATCTTTCAGAATCCATATAAATCCCGGTTACATTAAGTAGCCGGGATTTTTTGTTTATGCATGTGGAATATGCTTGAGGGATAACAATATTAAGCAGCTAATTGATCATGGTGCTAAAGGATAATCCTGTGTATTTGAAAAATACAGGTCAAATTAATTGATTTTTAACACATTATGGCTGTAGCGATTGTTAAATAATCACAATTAAAATATAGATATATGAGTACAAAAGAGGTTGCGGATAGACTTGTTCAGTTATGCCGTGAAAATAAGCATGATCAGGCGATAGATGAGCTATACGCTGAAGCGGTAAAAAGCAAAGAGCCTGCAGGGTCGCCTATGGAATTTACAGAAGGCAAGGCTGCGGTTAAAAATAAAACCATTCAATGGGAGCAAAGTGTTTCAGAAATTCACAGTTCAGTTGTTTCTGATCCACTCGTTGCCGATAACCATTTCGCCATTGTGATGGATATTGATGCGACTTACAAAGCACATGGCCGGATACAAATGAGTGAAATTTGTGTATATGAAGTTAAAGATGGAAAGATTATTGCCGATGAGTTTTTTTACCGGATGAACGGATAGGCCACTGCGCTAAAACCTTGCCCCATGGTGCTTAACTATAGCTTTTCTATTGTGTATCTGTAAAAGGATTGAGACATGCTTCAGATAAGGGATAAGTGTATTTAAGCTGTGCTTAGATATAGGCGGATACCTTGACTTGGGTTGGACTTACCCTGGACTTGACTTGGACTTAAGTTGGACTTGCAGGGCCGTATATGCGCGGTTTTCTGTAGATTGGCCTATGGCAAATTCCGAATACTAAAGTTACGAAAAAATTGCTGATGCAAAGGAAATACCCCAAAATTTTAAGGAAAATTAAGGCCAGGGTATCCACGACTCTTATAGATAAAACCATTGGCCTCAAGCAGCTTCTGGCAGGATCAGGGATTTAGTTTTTTTTAAATAGCATGGTTAGAATGATCTCCTTACGTTGTTTGATGAGCAATGCAAAATCACCTGACGACACCTGAAACAACTGCTGGTAAAGCGGTGCCATAATCAAAGGGTAGGAGAGCAATGAAAAAAGGTTCATTAAAAAGTGTAAGGGATCCATTGGTTCAAGGCTTCCCTTATCCATTTCATGCTTCACCTCTGCTAAAAAGGTGTTTACAGGGCCGGCCTGTATGTCGTTCATGAGTGCTTTGCCCAGGGTATTGATTTCGGTAACCAGAAAAGTCTCCTGATAAGGAAAAGCAATCATATCCTTTAAAAACACCTCGATAAGGCTTGCTATTTTCTCTTTGAAAGGCTTTTTTGCTTCCATGCATTCGTTTAAACGCTGGCTAAGCCCCTGCATCGCTTCCTTGAAAACGGCTTCTAACAGTAAATCCCTTGAACGGAAATAGTAATGGAGAGATGTTCTGTTAACGCCTGCGGCATCTGCTATTTCCTGTGTGGTGGCATGGAGTTTTCCCTCAGCAAAAAAAAGTCTTTTTGCTGTTTCTTTAATGAGGTTTTCCGTACCTGTATTTTTAATTGGCATCTTCTCTGTTTTAGAATGTTTTAACTCAAAATAATACTTTTATTTATCCCAATTTCATTTATAAAGTAATCATCATGCGAAATGACCAATAATGTGCCTTCAAAATCCTTTACTGCAGCAGTAAGAATTTCCAGGCTCTGCACATCAAGGTTGTTTGTCGGCTCATCCAGTATCAGGATATCTGGCGCTTGGTTGCTTACCGAAAGGCAGCATAAACCCAGTTTCATTTTTTCCCCTCCGCTTAAGCCCTCACATTTCCTGTCGAAAGCTGCCGCATCGAACTGTGAATAAATCAGCAATGCTTTAATTTCATGTTCCTGCAAGCCCCTCGTATTGTAATGCTGTACCTGCTCGTATATGCTAAGCTTAGGATTAATCAGGGTATAATCCTGATCGAGGTAAAGATAAGAAAATTCGGCACGGCTAAAATTACCCCCCAACGCCTCTAAATTGCCCGTAATGATTTTTAGTAAAGTGGTTTTGCCCGATCCGTTTTTCCCTTCAATACGGATACGCTCTCCCGACCGGATCTGAAAGCTGAGTTCGCTCCATAATGGTTTTGCCTGGTAAGCGAAATAAAGGTTTTGTGCATCAACCAGTACTTTCCCGGGGTGTAGCCCAGAAGCCCTGATATTAATCTGGAGCACCTGGTATTGAAGGATCTGCGATTTGGTTTCACGCATAATTTCGGCCAGGTTGGAAATCTTTTCATTGTGCGCATCCAGAACTTTAGCAGTACTTCGCTCTGATTTGCTTTTTAACCCACCGGCAATAATGCGGGGCATAGAATTGCCTTGACCTGCAGACCTTCCCCTCGATTCCTGAATCTGTCTTTTATAAGCCACCTCACGGGCCTTTTTTTCTGTTTGTTTTAATGTTTTTACCTGCTCATTCAACTGGGTATTCAGCGCGTTTACCTGTTCTTCTTTCTGCTGCTGGTAAAATTCAAAGTTCCCGCCAAAAACAGTTATACCTTTCTTGCTCAGTTCCAGGGTTTTGTTCATCAGGTTCAGCAATGACCGGTCATGACTCACCACGAGTATTGTAGCCTTACTTTGTACAATTAAATTGTAGAGTTTCTTTCGCGTGCCGGCATCAAGATGGTTGGAAGGCTCATCTAAAAGAATAAGCTCAGGTTCATGCAAATCCAGCGCTGCCAGAAATACTTTTGTTTTCTGTCCACCACTTAAATTACCCAGCTTTTCATCCAGACTAAAATCTTCCAGTCCCCACTTTTGAAGTGCAGCTTCTACTTTTTTCTCTATTTCCCAATCGTCATCCAGGTTTGTAAAGTGCTGCGGGTCTGCACTGCCACCGAGTATGGCTTGCAAAGCAGCTAGTTTTTTATCCATTCTAAGGGCTTCAGCAATGGTTATCTGATCATATTCACCCAGATGCTGCGGTACATACCAGGGTTTTTCGCCAGCGGAAATTTCTCCCGAAGTTGGTAGCATTATGCCGGCCATCATTTTTAGCAATGTTGACTTTCCAACACCGTTAATGCCAACCAATGCCGCTTTCTCTCCCCTGGTTATGCTGAGGTTAAGCTCGAAAAAGAGTTCCTGGTTATCAGGATGGATATACGTTAGTGACTTGATTGTTAAGCTCATGGGATAATTGTAAGGTGTAATGGATAGAGCGAGGGCAAAGATATATATATTATTCATTTTTGTTTAACAAAATTGTCAAATAAAAATGAACATACCTTTTCCTTTAGCAAATATGATTGGATTGCAGATCTGATAACTAGAAAATGCCCAGACCGGCCATGCAGTTAGGCCATGCCATTATTGTTAGAATAATTTGGTATTATTACCCTGAAAACCAGATATAAAGATTACGAAATTAACATCGCCTGCAAATCATGAAAAAATATTACCTGATTATCCTGATTGTTTTACAGATTGGATTATTACATGCCCAATTGCCTAAAATGTATTATGCTGATACCACTTCCGTTGGGCTTCCATTTAGTAAAGATCCATCGGTAATTAAATTTAAGGGCAGGTATTTGATGTATTATTCTATAAAAAGCCCTAAAACAGGAAATGGAATGGACGGTTGGAAAATAGGTATATCTGAAAGTAATGACTTGTACAACTGGAAAAAGATTGCCGAGGTTACGCCAGCAGCAGTTTATGAAGCAAAAGGATTATGTGCACCCTGTGCTAAGGTGATTGATGGAAAGGTGCATATATTTTATCAAACTTATGGCAACTTTGAAAAGGATGCCATCTGCCATGCTTTCTCAGATGATGGGCTTTCATTTACCCGAAACAATAGTAATCCGATATTTCATCCAACAGGTAACTGGACAAACGGGCGGGCAATAGATGCAGAAGTTTACAAGTTTAAGCATAAGTATTTTCTCTATTTTGCTACGAGAGATCCTTCCGGAAAAATTCAAAAGCAGGGGGTAGCCACAGCCCCAGGAAATACAGATTTTAAAAGATCAGACTGGACACAGGCCGCAGACAGCTCCATTCTTTATCCGAAATATCCCTGGGAGGGCGAATGTATAGAAGCAGCATCTATCATAAAGAAAGGAAACACTTTATACATGTTTTATGCTGGTGCTTATAATAATGCACCACAACAAATTGGTGTGGCAAAAAGTAAAGATGGAATCAGCTGGACGCGTTTAAGTGACAAACCATTTATAACCAACGGGAAGCCTGGAGAATGGAACGAAAGTGAATCGGGACATCCCGGTATTTTTGAAGACAGTGACGGTAAAACCTACTTGTTTTTTCAGGGCAATAACGATAAAGGCCGCACCTGGCTCTTATCCAACAAGAAAATTGGCTGGAATGCATCAGGCCCTTATGTGCTGAAAGATTAATTATACACAGGCATTTATGAATTTTAGGATTAATGTTTAAATTACAACGTAAAACCTAATCATCCACATGAAAATAACTCAACTATTATTTTTAGGCTGTGCCACAGTTTTTTTATCCTGTAGCCGGCAAACAGAAGATTCATCAACCAAAATTAAGGGAAGCTGGCAATTGTTAAGTGCTACAACTAACGACAAAGGCAAGCTAACAGTTACCGATTTTACCAAAGATCAACGCATGATCAAAATCATTAACGATACCCATTTTTCATTTCTGAGACATAATTTGTCGGCACAGGCTGTTGCTGCAGAGCGTTTTGATGCCGGGGGAGGTCGTTACAATGTAAAAGGAGACGAGTACACTGAGTTTCTTGATTTTTTTAAAGACAAGAACTGGGAAGGTAAAACCTTTGTTTTTAAAGTGCATTTTGATGGCGATACCCTGATTCAGACAGGGGTAGAAAAGGTACCGGAGGCTGGGGTAGACCGGATTATTACAGAAAAATATTTACGGATTAAAGGAGAGTAGAATAGAACAGCGCTGTCTTCTTAAAGGTTTTTAAGCGTTGATTTGTGCATGATGGGTTGAGGATAAGCAAGTACAATCAAGTAAATACTGTAAGATGGTAAGCTTAAGCAGAGCCTGTTTAAAAGTAAAAGAGTAAATATGAAAAAGAAATTCATCATTTTAGCCTTAGTAGCATCATTTGGTTTCGGATTCGCTTTCAGTTCCATTTTGGCTAAAAGTAGCCATAAGGAAATGGCTATGAAGCGTGTTACAGGTATTGGAGGTATTTTCTTCAAGTGTAAAGATCCTGCAAAATTTAAACAGTGGTATAAAACCCATCTCGGTTTAGACACCAGTCCTTATGGAGCCAGGTTTAACTGGCGGGAGGAGGCTGACTCTACTAAAAAAGGTTATACCTTATGGACACCCTTTTCTGAAAAGACCAAATATTTTGAGCCATCTACACAAAACTTTATGATTAACTATCGTGTAGAAAATATTGAAGCATTGGTAACAGAACTGAAAAAGGAAGGGGTAACCATATTAGATAAGGTAGAAACTTACGATTATGGTAAATTTGTTCATATTCTGGATATTGAAGGAAATAAAATTGAGTTGTTTGAGGCGATTGGTGAAGGATAGGCAGGTCTGGCAATGTTTAAACCATTGCTTATATTTATACTTAAAATAATCATATGAAAACACGATTGATAGCCAAATTTCTATCTGCTATAGTTTTACTGGCCATTTTTATGGTTAACATGATCTGGTGGTTTAGGGTTACCAACCGCAATACTTCATTTGAAGCAGACCGGGCCGAATATCTTGCTGCATTTCCGGCATCCTTACAAAATCCGTTGTTGTTAACCCTAATGGCGATTATCCTATTAACAATTTCAGGAATATTGTTTGTGCAGTCGGGAAAGTTAAAACAGCTTAAAGTGGTTTCTGTTGTTGGGTACTGCACTAGCTTTATCCTGGCTTTCTGGCAGTTATTTACAATAATGTAACGATGCCTGAAGCTCAAAAAAAGCTGTCGGAAGCGATATTTCCTCGTAATTAATCTATGTTAACCGAAACCTTAAAAAAGCTCTTTAACCGGGACCTTAAAAAGCTGAGATTTGAAATCGAATCTTATCAGCACGAACCGAATATATGGCGTACAGCGCATCAGATAACGAATTCTGCCGGTAATCTTTGTTTACACTTAATCGGCAACCTCAACACTTATATTGGCGCTACTTTAGGGGGCAGTGGTTACATCCGGAATCGTGAACTGGAGTTTTCTTTAAAAGATATCCCACAGAAGGAACTGTTAAAATTAATAGACGAAACCATCATCATTGTTGATCGTACACTTGATAAAATTCAACCGGAACAGCTGGATTTAACCTATCCATTATTGGTATTTGAAGAAAAAACATCAACAGCGTTTTTCCTCATACACCTTACCACACATTTGACTTATCACACCGGGCAGATCAACTACCACCGCAGGTTATTGGATAGGGGCTGAAAACATTTGCCTGCAAATGTTTGGTGTTATCGGGTTAAATAATCGTTTGAACAATATTATAGTCCGCCGTTATATGAAAGGATTTGTAAAGAAAATCATTATCTGCTTGTTCGTGTTTCTCATGTTTTCTTGTGCCTGTAATTGTGATCAGAATTGTTCGTATTTTGCTGCGGTTGCCAAGAATGATATTCCTCTTTCAAAGCCTAAACCCGGTGATTGGTTATATGCACATGTAGAAACAGGACAGTCAATTGAAGATTTTAAAAAATCTAATCCGCTGAAGCCAAATCAGTCTGCCCATACTATTTATCTGGTTCCTATAGGTAATTTCAATGACTTACAACTAAAGCAAATTGAGATTACCCGTCAGTTTATCGAGATTTTTTTTCAACTCAAAACGATTGGCTTGTCAGGCTTAAACGACAATGTTGTTCCTGCTGAAGCAATGAGAACGGGGGCAGAAAACCAGGTACAGCTGCAAGCTACGCATTTGCGTGATTCGGTTGTGGCAAATAAAAAACCCAAAGATGCACTTGCAATAATGGGCATAACGGAGAAAGATCTCTTTCCTAAGCAAAGTTGGAACTTTGTATTTGGATTGGCTTCTTATGAAAAAGCTTTAGCGGTAAGTTCAGTTTATAGGTTACAACGTGGAAGCCTAACCCGGGAAAATTTTAATCTGAGTTTAATCCGTTTGCTAAAAATCAGTACGCATGAAATTGGACATATGTTCGGTTTAAAGCACTGTATTGTTGCAGCATGTGTTATGAACGGATCAAATAGTCTATCCGAGATTGATAACAGCATTTTGAGGTTATGTTCTAAGTGTCAGCATAAGTTAAGTTGGAGCTTAGATTATGATAATGAAAGAAGATTAACTGCGTTAATAACTTTTCTAAAGCAGTACAGCCTGGAAAAAGATCTCGTAATGTTAAATCATGACTACAGTTTATTGAATTCACATTGAGTAATTATAAAATGCAGTAACTATTTCCATACGGATCAATCAATCTAAAAGGGAAATAGGAATAGCGCTTCAATTTTTTACCAACGCTTTTTCTTATCCGGCATCTGAAAAGATCGTTTACTATCTGCATCTTTAAAATCTACTTCCATGAAGTAGCGTTTTTTCTCAAAGATGTAGTTTTGAATAAACCAGAGAATATCCGGGAGTTTATCCTTCATTGGTGTTCCGGCAATCTCATGTCCCATTCCCTCAACATATTGGAAATAATAGGGGTATCCTGCTTTTTTAAACCTGCCGGCAAGGAACTTAGAACCGAAAAACCCTCGGTTAAACAACCTGACTTTATTATAAGGTACCAGTTTATCGGCTGTACCATGAAAAAGCATAGTCGGAGCGGGTGGGATTTTATATTTAGGTTTGCCCTGGTAACTCAGAATGGCACCAGCAAAGGATATTACCCCTTTATATTGGAAAGCCTCAGGAAGATTACGGGCAAGTGCTGTTGCATTTCTTTTGTTAAAATCGGCATGAAGGGCTGTGATGGCTCCGGCACTAGATCCTGATAGAATGATCATTGAAGTATCTACTCCGAATGTTTCAGCGTTGTTTATCAGGTAGTTGCTGGCCCTGAAAACATCGGTAACTGCAGTATCAATAGCATCACGGAGGGCAGAGGTATTAAATGGGGTAGGAAACTTCTTCCCCTTCAGGCCCAGCCGGTAATCGGTAGCTACTACTTTAAAACCTTTTTCTGCTAAAAAGTTAAAATAATCCTGAAAGAGTTTGTTATCACGTTTGCCCGTTACAAAACCACCACCAAATACAAATAGCACAGTAGGTTTTTTGTCTTTAAGCTGGCCCTGGTAATAAATATCAAGTTTTAAGCTAATAGTATCTCTTTGATAAAAGGTCTTTGTAGTCACCTGAGTTTTTTTATCGTGAAGGATAATTTGTGCAGTAGAGGAGATCGTACTAAATACCGATAGTAAGAGAAATGTGCCCAGTGAAAATTTGAAAGAATTACGCATCTGCTAGTGTTTTAAGGTATCTGCTTTATCCGGATCGGGAACCCGTTTGATAGGTTAAAGATATTGTTTTTAGGGATGGGAATCAAGTAGTGAGGAAAGAGCAAAGACCAAAGAGCAAGGAGTAAGGATTGAAGACCGGATGTATAGTTTTTCACTCCCTTTGGGTTTTGGTTTCATTTAACATGCTGTAATTCTTTTCAGCCTAAGAATACCCATTTTGGAGTATTTACTGTGGTTATAGATTTAGATAATTTTATAAAAACAAAAAAATATGAAAAAACTATCGCTTCTTATGATGTTACTTATGGTAGCATCAGTTTCTTCGTTCGCTTTGCTGAACGAACCAAGTTATCAGGTTAGGCCATTAAGCTATTTTGTAGCCGATTACCGCGCTAAATTTCAGGTTATTAAAGGTGCTATTGATGATTTGCCACCAACAACACCAATTGCTGAGCGGCTTGCATTACTCAACAGCGAGATGGACAAACTTAAAAAACAGTTCAGGCAAGAACGGGTTGCAGAATATGAATCCAAAACTTACAGTGGTAGTGTACTGAATTGGTGTACAAGTAAGTCTTCTGGTGGCAAGAAAAAATGTGGTACAAGGTTTACGTATGCTCCAATAAGCGATCTCTACACAACCCTGGCATGGTGCAGTGTGAAGGGTACGAATAAAGGTATTGTAGTTGATGCTGATGGGCGAAGGGCAGGATTAAAAATGTCTGTTTCAGGAAAGGGGAAGAACAAAGGAACTTTAACTGCATTGTTTAAATATCATCCGAGCAGTATTCAGGCAAACGTGGATCGCGAAATAGGTGAATTGTTTGGTGCTATTGTCTAAATCACAACCCGTAATTAATCAGAATACTCCTTTAGTAGTATTGTTGAAATTATCTAAGCTGGATATCTTTAGCGCAGAATTAAATCAACGGGACGATTTTATTTGAAAGAGCCTTCCAATTTGGAAGGCTCTTTGTTTATTTTGCCGGTTTTATGAATTAAAAACTTAGTTTTTGTGGCTTTAAGGCTACTGTGTTAAATTTTTTTGAGCCAGGTTCGCATTAGTTCGCGCAACCCGCATGAATGGGCGTCCATTCAGTACTTTGGGTAATACGTACCGCTCTGAGTCCTTGTTTTTCCAGGGCTATTTCAAAACATACTTGTTGGCCAATGGATAAAATTTCTCCCTTTCCGGCCAGCGAAAAAGATATCTCCTGTTGGTTAATATCTTCAATGGTGCCTTCGCCAAGGTGGCGATCGATGTTCCTTACTATACCGTATCTCATATCGTATACTATTGGTTTTTATGGTTAGTTAGTGAACGATTAGACTTCACCTTTCAGGAAAGAGCTAAGCGTTGTAACTCAAATGTAATTTACATGTTACCTCCATGCAATTGCAGTAGAGGAAATGCCTTAAAAAGTCGATCATTGCCCTGAATTCTGGTTTTAAGCAAATGCTTTCTGGCTCGAACAGCCCTTCAGTTTGTCCGGGTTTGCCCTTTCCAGCATGCAATTATTTGCCGAACTTTAGTATACAACAAAAATTAATCATTTAAAGTTATGGGAACAGTTAGAAATCCGATAGGCTGGACAGAAATCTATGTAACAGATTTGCCCAGGGCACAGAAGTTTTATGAAACCGTATTGGCTGTAAAAATGGAAGCCGCCCCGGTGCCTGAAGGCATGGAAGCAGAAGAAGGCAGTGACGAGTATTTTGAAATGGTCTTTTTTCCCGGAGATATGGATGCAGCAGGAAGTAGTGGTGCGCTGGTTAAATCGGCTATGTATAAACCCGGGCCAGGGGGTACATTGAACTATTTTTCTTGTAATGATTGCGCCGTAGAAATTGGGAGGGTAGAAGCCGCAGGCGGAAAAGTGATTGCCCCTAAAATGCCTATTGGCCAGTATGGATTCTGTGGAATCTGTCAGGACTCTGAAGGAAACCAGATTGGCTTCCATTCCATGCAGTAATCAGATTGTTAACAAGAATTGATAATAACCTAACAGGATGTTATCATTTTTAAGAAAAAGCTAAATGTATTTTGTTGTTCTAGCGTACAGGATGACAAGATGCATTTAGTCTTCGTCTACTCAATACCCTGATAAAATCACCCTGAAAAACGATTCTCCGTATACCATACCTTATTCATCAGGATGATGCAACGCCAGGAAACAAGCTTGCAGATTTTTTACACCATTAACTTTGGGCCTTATTTCCGCGACTTTATTTCTGTATTGATTTGATTTAACCTGATGGCAACTGGTAAAAGGGTTACAAATAAACAGGGAATAGTGGCCACTAGTGCCAGGTTTTTATGCTTTAAAATAAGGAACAAAAGTACGGCGCTCGCAGATAGCATGATGATGGCAAAGCCAACTAAAATACCAGTAAAGGTTTTCTTCTGTTTTATTAATTCGGCAATGGAGTACTGAGTAAGATTGTTGTTTTCCATAAAAGCGTTCTTAGTGGTATAGATTACCCATGTAAAAATATAAAAAATATCCAAATACAGAAGACTCTCCCTTCTGGCAATTGATTGATTTGAAGGGCGTTTAGCCGTTTTTTTTAATCACGCGCATGCTTAAGCGCAAAAGTGCATAATTTCACTATTTACACGAAGACTTAAAATTCCTCCACGAAAAGCCCTATTTTTGTGAAAAAGTTTTCGAGATTAGCCAACTAACCACATTGCCAGTGCGAGAGAGAAGAATTATGTACAAATGCAT
The DNA here is from genome assembly GCF_965279535.1 of Pedobacter sp. Classification (NCBI taxonomy): domain Bacteria; kingdom Pseudomonadati; phylum Bacteroidota; class Sphingobacteriia; order Sphingobacteriales; family Sphingobacteriaceae; genus Pedobacter; species Pedobacter sp. The sequence continues at coordinate 1,029,444 of NZ_OZ257244.1, read as the reverse complement.
TATTGTGGATGATGAACCACATGCAATAGAGGGCCTGAAGAAATATATTGATCATATCCCTGAGCTAGAAATAGTGAAAACCTTTACCGACCCGGTTAAGGCATTGCGTGAAATACCAGCAGGAGATGATGTTGATTTGATTTTGCTGGATGTAGATATGCCTGGCATCACTGGTATTGAACTGGCCAAAGAATTAAGACAAAAAACGGATAAACTAATCTTCACCACGGCCCATAGTAAATATGGTTATGAGGCCTTTGAGGTAGATGCAGATGCTTTCTTGCTGAAACCTTATCAACTCAGTAAGTTTATTTCTACGATCAATAAGCTCTTTCCAAAAGATGAAAATGAACTGGAAGGGCTTACTGATAAAGATGATTTCATTTTTATTAAAACGAAGGATGAAACCCACAAACTCATAAAAGTTTATTTTCGCGATATTATAGCGGTAGAAAGCAAAATGAACTATGTGCAGGTACATACTGCCAGCCGGAGCATTTTAACTTATATGACTTTGTCTGAAATTTCGAAGAAACTGTTGGCTTTTGCTGGATTTATGCAGTTTCAGCGGAGTTTTGTAATCTCACAAGATCATATCGATTATATTGAAGGAAATTCTATCGTCATGCACAATGGCATTAAAATCAGTGTAGGCGATTATTACCGAAAGTACTTCAACGAGTTTGTAGATTCGAAATTGTTAAAGGCCAGACGAAGGAACGCCTAGCCTTTGAAAGTGTGGCTAATTCTTAAAGGCAATGCCACTAGTGGTCACAATAGTGTGGGTTCCGGTTGTTGTTTCTGATTCGAGATAGGCATTTTTTTTTGAGGATTTAAAGATGAATATCCTTTTAGGGCTTAGTGTGATTTTAGACTGTTTCATAACTTTTTTTTACGAAAGCTATCGCAGTAAAATCAGTGGTAAAAAGTTGTTACACAGTATGTTTAGGTTTCTATTTGTAAAGCTGAAAAGGCATGAATAAAAGTATTTCAAGGTGGTTTAAGAAGAATGCCATTCACTTCCTCATTTGGTCAGTGTTTATTGTATATGAAGTTTTCTTAGTTGGAATTTTGTTTGGGAAATTTGGCCATCCAATTGCTTATGGTACCCATTATTTACTTATTGCAATCTTTTTTTATGGTTTTTCCAACTACCTTTTACCTTGGGGATTGGCGAGGAACTATGCTGCAATCTGGAGGGTTCCATTGGTTTTAGTGGTATGGGTAGGAATTTTTATCTTTCTTAATTTCGAATTGGATAAAGTGCTATTGGTGTACGGAATGGCTCCGATTAAAGCTGTAATGGAGATAACCTGGAACTACGCTTTTCAAATTATCTTCAGGGCAGTATATATATTGGGTTTTTCTTGCGCTTACTATTTTCTTTATAATTATGTGAAACAGCGAAATTTGGCTGGAAATTTAGAAAGGGAGCGTTTCCAGCAAATAATCGAAGAGGAAAAGATGAAACGTGCCTTATCGAAATCGCAGAATGATTTTCTAAAGGCACAGATCAATCCTCATTTCCTTTTCAATACACTGGATTACGTTTACCAAAATGTGCATTTCGATTCCCCTGAAGCAGGAGAAGCCATTATGGCGCTTTCTGCTATGATGCGGTATGCGGTTGACGCCAATGAAAGTGATGAATACATCCGACTGGGCGATGAAATGGAGCAGGTAGACAAGCTGATTTATCTTTATCAGCTCAGAAAGAATATGGAATTGCCGATCATCACTGACTTTAGTGATGAAGTCATGGAAATCAGATTTATTCCATTGGTACTGATGACTTTGGTAGAAAATATATTTAAACACGGTAACGTAGCTGATACCGAAACCGGCATTTTTATTTCTGCTAGGATTGAGGAAAAAAGTCTGGTACTGGAGACTTTAAATGCATTAAATATCCAAAGAAATTCAAATTCTACGCACTCCGGACTTAAAAATATTCAGCAACGTTTGCAGTTTGCGTATGGTAAAGATATCAGCTGTCGGTTTAGTGAATCAGCGGGTAAATTCAGGGCTTTGATAACAATACCGCTAAGCCGCATTGCCTATCAGGTGGAACGCACACAACTGGTTCAACCCAACTAACTTCTTCTGCAATTTACCAGCTTCTGTGTAGAAAACATACCTTTCTGTACCCGGCAAAGATTTAAATACGCCAGCAAGTGCAAATTTGTCTGTTGTCTTTCGTCTTAATGATTTGGGAAATATGGAACAAGCACAGGATATGCTCTCTGCACTGGAAGAATGCGTTTTACAGGCGCGTGCCTGCAGAGATACTTTTGATGCCTTTTGGCGGGAAGAACCGAGCAAAAGGATATCGGCACATTTAGCTTATTTCATCCGGCATGGTGCTATGCTCAATGCATTTGATAATCTGCTCTTTTTGTTTTGCTCAAGAGAAATCTGGTCGGCAGGAGGTGCCGGGGCATGGGCCTGTACCAATAATAGCCCGGCAGGGCCTATTCTGGTACACAGTAATGCAGATCAGATTGAAAAACTGGTATTGCTCTTTACCGATCATCGCGAAGCCGTAACAAAAATCTTAGAACTCCATCGTCAACCGATGGAAGAAGAATTATTGCTTACAGAATTAAATCATATCCGTAGCATACTCCAGTTATTTAGTCGCACGCTTATAGATTATGATCTCGCCATCGCTTAAAATTTTTATTACACGCCCTCAATAAGACAGGAAACTGTCTGCGCTGGTCTGTAAAAATACAGGCCAGTTTTTTTCTCTAAAAAACCTGTCCTGTTGAGTTTAGCTCAGCACTCTTTTGGACAAAACTTATCACTAAAACCGCAAACAATGCCAGGATAAAGATTAGCTGATTCAGCTTCGGAATCCATACATTTTAGCGTTTAAATCCCTTTAAACTCCCTTTTTTACCAAATAACGAAAGTAATAAGTCAATTTTTGAAAACTTAAAATACTCGTTCACGATAGATTTGTGATGCAAACAAACGCATAACTATAAAAGAACTCTTAAACCATAAAATTTAACTCGGACTGAATTGTAAAATAAATACCGGATTTATTTTACAAAAAAAACAGCATTGGCGTTAACCACTCCATGTTGTTGTTCCAGCACAATTTATTCGTTTGGAGGACTTGCAACTCTACTAACCAAATATTTTATGAGCAGACTTTTTACAAGTTGGTGTTGTATTTTGTTCTTTCTGGCTGTATGCTGTGGCTGCCAAAAGAATGAGTTCGATGCCTTTTATGAACGCCCGGAGGGATTGGGAGCACCCATTTACCAACAGCTCGAAGCCCGGGGCAATTTTAAACACTTAACCGCTGTAATTGATAAGGCGGGTTACAAAGACATTTTAAGCAAAACTGGTTGGTGGACGTTCTTCGCACCCAATGATGCAGCTTTTGAACGCTTTTTTAAAGCACAAAATATCAATGGGACGGCTGATATCTCTGATTCTATGGCCACCTCCATTGTGAAATATGCTTTAGTTTATAATGCCTACCGGAAAGATCAGTTGAGCAACTACCAAATGGCTGGAGGGAATGAGGCAGGTATAGGTTTTGCATTTAAAAGAAAAACGGCATACTACGATTGGGTACAGCAGAAGGGAGATGGCGTAAAAAATAAGGTGGTTGCTACCAATCGCAACGTACAATCAGTAAGGGGCGTAAATGTTTCAGCCTATGTAGATGGCGACAACAACAACAAGTACATCCCTTACTTTACCACAGAATTCATGAGCACAGGTGGAATGAGTTCGGGCGATTACAATGTGTTTTATCCAAACGCCACCTATTCGGGTTTTAATGTTGCTGCGGCTTCCGTAGTTAATATGAATATCAGTGCCGAAAATGGTATGATCCACGAAGTTGATCAGGTGACTTTACCGCTAAAAAGTATAGATCAATATATCAGCACCAATGCTAATTACAGCGAGTTTAAAGCCATTTTAGATTCCCTGAAATTCTATGTTTCCAATGCCTACCAAACACATCGCAACTTTGTAGCTACAGGGAGTGCAGATTCTGTATATGTAAAAGGCTATAGTGGCCAGCTGGCTTTCTCTATCAACAGTGAAAACTATCAGCAACCTGGTTTGAACAGTTACCTGGCCAATGAATCTCAGAAATCGAGCTGGACCATTATGGCGCCAACCAATGACGCAATGAAGGCCTATAGAAAGAAAATATTGGCCAAGTATGGCAATTCTTTTTTTAAGAATACGCCTCCGAGCATTGTGATCGATTTTATCAATTCGCACATGTGGCCAACAGCCCTTTGGCCCAGTAAATTTACCTTAGGACAAAATTATTTATTAGAAACCAGTACGTTGCAACTGGAAAATGCAGTAGATCGTCAGATTTTAAGCAATGCCATTTTTTACGGTGTTAACCAGGCACACAGTTCTAATGTATTCAGAACCGTTTATGGCGTACCTTATTTAGATCCCACAACCAATTTAACTTTACTGGCTTACGCTGATGCTGCATCGGGGGTGAAGGCTTACACGACGCAACCGGGAGTGAGGCAAACTTTATTGGTAATGCCCGATGCTGTAGTTACCGCTGCGGGTTATCGATATAATGAGGCTAGCATTGGTACTACCACTACAGCCTGGGGATATCGGACTTCGCCAACTGCCAGTTACTCCCATAACCAGATTTATCGCGAAAATGCTTTCCGTTTATTTAAAACCGGTGTATTGCTAACGCCAACCGGGGAGTTAACCAACTTATCCGGTTCTGGTATTGTAGAAAGTCAGAGTGGAGATTATGTACGCTACCGCAATGGTAAAATTCAAACCAGCGGAACAGTTGATACCGGAGTGGACATTAACATTACTAAAACAGATGCTACTTCTGTTAATGGTATAGTATATTATGTGGATGCACCGCTATCTTTTACCGATAAAAACGTTGGTCAGCACCTGCAAAATCTGGCTACAAGTGACCCGACCCGATTTTCTTCTTTTTATTGGTTTGTATCTACATCGTCTTTATATAACGCAACCACTAAAGCTATATCCGGTGTTAACACGGGGCTCGACAATAAATACACCCTACTGGTGCCGGATAATGCAGCCATTACCCAGGCAATTAAAGATGGATTATTGCCTGGTACAAAAGCTACAGGTGCTTTGCCTACATCTGCACCAACCAATGAGGCACAGAAAGACCTGGTAAGAAAATTCATTCTTTATCACATTATTAATGGAGAATCTATTGCTGTAGATGGGAAAAAAGCGGATAACTATCTTACCCTTTTACAAACCGAATCCGGAGACAATACCCTGCTCAACATCCTGAACCTGAGTAATAACCTCATCATCACCGATAGGGCAGGACGTACATCGCAGGTTAATTTTGCCTCCAGTAATCAGTTATCTAACCGCACACTAATCCATTCGATTAGCAGCTACCTCAATTACAATAAGTAACATTTACAGATAAAATAAAGATGAAAATATTACTATATAGATTTTTCTGTCTATCTGTTTTGATTTTAACGATCGGGGCTTATCACAGTAAGCTTTACGCACAGCAGGCTGTTACCGTGCGTGGGAAAGTAACCGATAAGAAAGATAAATCAGAAATTATAGGCGCCTCTGTTATCGAGGTAGATCAAAATAAAAGAACCATTACAGGGGTAAGTACGGATATCAACGGAAACTTCGCCCTCAGGGTAACCAATACCAAAAACACATTAGTGGTTTCTTACATTGGTTACAACAGTTTTAATGCGGGGGTAGTGGCTAACCGCACCACTATCAACGTGGCTTTAGAGCCCAGCAACAATACCTTACAAGAGGTAGTGCTAACAGCTAAAAAGATGGTGAACAATGGAACAGGATTAAACATTGCAGAGCGTAACTCTACTATTGCATCGGCTACAGTAAGCGGCAAGGCCTTAGAAGAACTGGCCGTTACTTCTATCGATCAGGCTTTAGCCGGCCGTTTATCAGGAGTAGATTTTGGAACCACATCTGGTGATCCCGGTGCGGGGATGTCAATCCGGATTAGGGGTACATCATCAATTAACGGCTCAGCCGAACCGCTCATTGTATTAGATGGAATGCCTTATGAAACAGAAATTCCTTCTGACTTTAATTTTGGAACTGCAGATGAGCAGGGCTATGCCCAACTGCTCAATATTGCTCCTTCAGACATTAAAGATATTACCGTTTTAAAAGATGCGGCTTCTACTGCAGTGTGGGGTTCGAGAGCGGCAAACGGGGTACTGTTAATCAATACCAAGCGTGGAGAGCGCGGTAGGCCCATTGTAACCTATAATTTTAAGGGTTCAATGGCACAGCAGCCAAACCCGATTCCATTTTTAACAGGCGATCAGTACTCCATGCTTGTTCCTGAAGCGGTAATGAATGCTACCGGATTGCCTTTAGATTTTTTAGGGAATGGCGGACAGAACAAAGCTTTCCAGTACGACCCTTCAGATGCCTATTATTACTACAACTACAGCAACAATACCGATTGGGTAAAGCTCATTACCCGAACCGGTTACACCCAAGATCATAACGTTTCAATGAGCGGCGGTGGCGAAAAGGCCAGGTATTATGCTTCTGTGGGCTATTTAGGGCAAACAGGAACAACTTTAGGAACCGATTTATCCAGGATTACCGCTAAAATTAACCTCGATTACATTGTATCCAGCAAGTTGAGGTTCAGAACAGACGTAACTTATACCCACGTAGACAATAACTTAAACTACGATAAATCTTTACGCAGTACGGCCATTAACAAAATGCCCAACATGTCTGATTATGAGTTTGATGAGTACGGCAATAAAACCAGTGCTTACTTTTCTCCTATCTCCAATATCCAGGGACGGTACAAAGCTACTTATAATCCACTGGCTATGGCCAATGAAGGAGCCAGCCACTTAATTGGCGAGCGGATTACACCAAAATTCAATTTACAATACGATATCTCTTCTACTTTATTTTCTACTGTAGATGTACAGTTTGATATCAATAATACCAAATCTAAAACCTTCCTGCCACAGATTGCCACAGGGCAGCCAAGTACAGAAACAACGGTAAACAGGGCTTCTGATGCAGACGGGGATAGTTACAACATCCAATCTAAAATTAACCTGATTTATCGCCCGCATTTGACTGAAAAACACAATCTGCAAGGCTTGCTTTCTTTTCAGACAAATGATACCAAATCAGCTTCTTATTCGGTAACTACATCAAATACGGCATCATCAGTATTGCAGGATCCCTCAAATCCGTCTGTTACCAATGGCAGTGGTTTAAGTTTAAATGCTGCTCAGGCACAATCCAGAAGTGTGGGATTGCTGGCACAGGCGCAATATGAGTTTCTGGACCGGTACATCATCAATATGAATGCGAGGGTAGATGGTAACTCTAAATTTTCGCCCGAAAATCGCTTTGGTCTTTTTCCGGGCATTTCTACCCGCTGGAGAATTTCTGGCGAGCCATTTATGAAGAAATTCACTTTTATAGATGATTTGAGTTTACGTTTAAGTTATGGTGCCAGTGGTAAAGCACCCGGCAGCAATTATGCTTATTTCAATAATTATACCCCCTATACCTGGTCGTACGCCGGCAGGCCCGCAGTTTATCCTTCCAACATTGAACTTGCTCGTTTAAAATGGGAAACAGTGGTGGGCAAAAACCTGGGCTTTAACCTGTGGCTTTTTGATAGCCGCATTAAAATTGATGCTGAGATTTATCAAAACACCACTAAAAACATGTTTTATGAGGATTTAAACATTGCCACTACTTCTGGTTATAATGCCATAGATATGAACATTGGTACCATGAATAATGATGGTTGGGAGATTGGAATTAATACGACACCGATTAAAACCAAGAAATGGATCCTGAACTTCGATTTCAATATTTCGAGAAATGTTAATGCTATCCAGTCGATTTCTGAATTCTATCCAAGAGAAAGTACCATAGGCCTCCCCGCACAGGGTGAATATAAATCGTTTCTGATCATTGGTAATCCTTTTGGTTCATACTATGGATTTAAATACAAAGGCGTTTATACCGATAAAGATGCTACGATTGCCAGAGATCAGAACGGGAAAGAAATTGTAGGTCCTAACGGGCAAACCGTCTACATGCGCTACAATTACCCAACCGTAGATTATGTATTCCAGCCGGGCGATGCCATGTATGAGGATATTAATCACGATGGAAACATCGATGAAAAAGACATGGTTTATCTGGGCAATTCTGTACCCAAGTTTACTGGTGGTTTTGGCCCAAGTGTAACCTTTAACGGAAACCTGAAGGTACAGGCCTTTTTCAGCTACCGTTACGGATACGAGATTGTAAACTCAGCTAAAATTACCACCACCAATATGTATGGGGTAAATAACCAGAGTACCGCTGTATTAAGGCGTTGGAGAAACCCTGGAGATGTAACCGATATGCCAAGAGCATTGTATGGTGTGGGCTACAACTGGCTTGGCTCAGATCGTTACGTAGAAGATGCATCGTTTATCCGCCTGAGCTCAGTAACAGTCCGCTATAACTTCAGCCAGAATTTACTTAAAAGGGTAGGTATTAAAAATGGGAGCATTTACCTTACAGGGCAAAACCTGTACACCTGGACCAAGTATACCGGGCAGGATCCGGATGTAACCTCTGTAGGGACAAGTAATCCCTTTTCTTATGCTGCCGATGGCGCACTTACTCCTCCATCAAAAACTTTTACAATGGGCTTAACCCTTGGATTATAAATCGACACTGAATATGAAAAGAACAATAAAACATACCTTATTGGTTTTAATTACACTGCTCAGTGTGTTTGGAACTTCATGCAAGAAATGGTTGGATTTAAAACCACAAGACGGGCTGATCCGTGACGAATACTGGCAAACTAAAGAGCAGTTAGATGCTTCTGTTATGGGCTGTTATGCCTCACTTCTGGGCGGAAGCAAAATCCCTTTGGCAAAATATCTTTTTATCTGGGGTGAGTTGCGTGGCGATATGGTAGTGCCGGGTTTAGAAATTTCATCTGATGATGATGAAGCCTTATTGAGTGGTTTATTGCGTGATGAGTTCGATATTATGCGTACACAGATTGCCTCTACCAATACATTAGTGAATTGGGAAGCAGTATACAAAACCATCAATTATTGTAATACTGTAATCAAATTTGCCCCCGATGTAATAGAAAGAGATAAAACTTTAACACAAACGGCCTTAAATGGTTATTTGGCAGAGGCACATGCTTTGCGCGGTTTAATGTATTTCTACCTGCTGCGATCATTTGGCGAAGTGCCCCTTAAACTGGAACCTACATATAACGATTCGCAGATTGGTGCCATTGCCAAAAACAGCCAGGCAGAAGTATACCAGCAGGTGATTAAAGATCTTCAGTTTGGCGCCGAGAATGGTCAGGTTACCTATGGCAGTATGGCTGAGGATAGGGGAAGGATGACTAAATTTACAGCTTATGCCGCCCTGGCAGACGCTTATCTTTGGAATGAAGAATACCAGAAAAGTATTGATGCCTGCAATAAGGTCATCGAATCAGGTAAATACCGTTTACTTCCCGTAGGAACGCAGCAAACCGACTATTATAACACCGTATACTTAAATGGAAACTCGGTAGAAAGCATTTTTGAGTTTCAGTTTGATAACCAGAAACTGAACCCTTTTGCACCCATGTTTGGCTTAACAGGCAGAGAATTTAGAGCGGCAGACTTTATAGCCGAAGGTGGTTTGTTCGGAACGGATTTAGCCAATTTGAGCAATAAAGATATCCGAGGTAATGGCACATCCATGTTCGAAGCAAATTCTGCTATTTGTAAGTTTACCAATTTCAGAACCGAGGCTACCTCATTTACACATTGGTTTGTTTATCGCTATTCGGATGTGTTGCTGATGAAAGCAGAGGCTTTAACGTGGCTGGCACCGGGTAATGCTGCAAATGGTACCGCGGCCATTGCGTTGGTAAACCAAATCAGAACTTCGCGCAACGCCCTGGCCTTTGTGGCCGATAAATTTATTGAACAGCCCGATCCGGCCCTTACCGCCAATGTATCTCAATACATTATGGATGAGCGTGCCCGCGAATTTGCTTTCGAGGGCAAACGCTGGTATGATATCCTGCGCAATGCAAAAAGAAACAATTATGCAAACGAAAAAATCCTGATCGATATTGTTTCTGCTACCGCACAACCTTCCAAGCAACAAACCATTATCAATAAATACAAGGACCACCGGAGCCATTATTTTCCGATCTATTCATATGAACTGCAAACCAATAAAGCGCTGGTTCAGAATCCATTTTATCAATAATGCTAACCAAAAAAATAAATGTTATGAAACGGAATGCTAAAATATTGCTGCTTGGAATTTACAGTGTGCTGGCCTGTTTATGGGCCTGCCGTAAAAGTGCATTGGTAGAGGGTACATCAAACGTGGTAAACATGACCCAGTACCTGAGCAACCACCCTGATCAGTTTTCAGAACTATCGAAGATATTGGAGATATCTGAAACGGCATCTTTCTTAAATGCCTATGGATCTTACACCTTATTTGCACCTACCAATGATGCCATAAAAGCTTATCTCCAAACCAAAGGAAAAGCCTCAGTGTCCGATATTGGGGCTGCAGATTGGAAAAGCTTTATCCGCCTGCACCTTTTGGAAGATTCTATCCCGACCTCGAAATTTACGGATGGGAAGCTGTTTGATTTAACCATGTACGGGCAGTATCTTACTACCTCCTCTGAGCTGATTAATGGGGTAACCAAAATTCGGATTAACAGGCAGGCAAGTGTACTTCAGCCAAATATTTCAGTAGGTAACGGCTTGATTCACAGTATTGATCGTGCCCTGACGCCGGCAACTTTAACCGTTGCACAAACGATAGAGGCCAATCCGGAGTTTTCTATTTTTACCGAAGCACTCAAGCAAACGGGGCTTTACGCTAAGCTGAATGTGCTCCCGGCCGATAACCCTAATGATAAGCAGAAATTTTTAACGGTAATTCCAGAAACCAATGCCACACTCGCAGCAGCAGGCATTAACAGTTATGCCGATTTAAAAGCCAAATACTCTGCAACAGGGAATGTAACTCAGCCAGGCGATGGTTTACAGCTTTTCTTAAACTATCACATTTTATATGATGCCAAATACCTGGCAGATATTATAACAGCCAGTGCGCATAATACACTAGCTCCATTAGAAGTATTAACAGCTAAACTTTCGGGCGAAACCGTATTAATTAATGATGATACTTTTAATGGTGTTTATGAACCCGGCTTCTCTCTGTTAAGAGCCAAAAGTGATGTTACCGCGAGCAATGGCGTAGTACACCAGCCTTCGGCACACTTTGACATTAAAGTCCGTGCCCCGTTTAGGGTAGACTTTGATGTTTGCGCTTTCCCGGAAATGCTAAAAAACACACAATACTATAAAAAGAACAATTATTTCTTTACCGGAGATGAAGCAGCCGCTTTAACTGAGATTAAATTCTCGGGCAGGGAAGAAGGAAAAGACCCAACCAAATCATTGATTTACCGCTATGGTAGTGCCGGAACTTCTACCAACTCTTACAACAAAGATATTCTCGTAATTCCTTTGGCTACCGGTGGAACTTCTAATACAGCAGAATGGGTAGAGTTTAGAACGCCATTGCTAATTAAAGGCAAGTATAAAATCTGGGTATGTATTTATGCACAGGCCGAATCAAATACAACCACTGAAGTTCAGGCCAGTATTGGTTTAGATGGAACAGATGAACGTGCACCTTTATCTAATTCGAGGATTTTGAATTTTACCGTAAAACGTCCTGGTATTAATAAGGTGGTAAATGGAGTAACAGTAATCGATGCCGATGCCGAAGAAGCAGTGGGCTTTAAAACCTATATGTCTAGTACAGCAGGTGCACAGATTGGAAAACTGATGGGCATTGCCGATTTGCCACAAACTGGCCGCTATTGGTTAAGGCTGAAAGCCATAAACGGATCGCAAGCCACCAATAATGTGGATATGATTCACATTATCCCGGTAAACGACGACCAGCAATACTGGAAATACAATGTTGATGGTTCGAGGATTCTCAGGCCATAGCTAAACTAAAAACTAACCATTAGACTACCCGAAATGATAATTGATTTTAAACCCAGATATTTTTATTTGCTATTGCTGTGTGCATTGGTAGGGTTAACCGGATGTAAAGATCCATGGAAAGACCATACCGAGATTAACATCGATAGGTTAGACCGAACACTTTTTGAGCAGATGAGCAGTGATGCCAACCTCAGTACATTTACTGCTTATGTAATGAAAACCGGCTATGATGCTGTTTTGAAATCGTCAAAGTCCTTTACTGTATGGGCACCCAATAATGAGGCCCTAAAAAGTCTTGACGCTAATATCGTAAATGATACCGCCGCCCTTAAGCGTTTTGTTGGAAATTACATTGCCAACCAAAGTTATTTTACTACAGCAGCCCAGCCTTCAATGGTTATTCGTATGCTGAATGGCAAAAATACCATTTTTACCAAAACCGCATTTGAGCAGGCAACCATTTTACAAAGTGACATTTATGTAAGAAATGGAGTATTGCATACCATTAATGGCGCCTCGGTACCAAAAGCCAATGCCTGGGAGTTTCTACAAAGCCTGAGCGTGGCCAGTGCACAACGCGATTTCATTAAAAGTATGGAAGAGCAACAACTGGATACCAGCAAAGGTGTATTGCTTTATAAAGATCCTGTAACCGGAAAAGGCGTATACCAGGAAGGAACAACTTTTAAAGTTACCAGGAATCGTTACTTCCAGCGGATTTCAAATATCAGCAGTGAAGACAGCCTCATTACCTATATCATTTTAAATAATGCGGCTTTTACAGCAGAACAGGCTAAGCTGGCCGCATATCATAAACATGCAGATTTGCAGCTTGCAGATACGTTAACCAAATGGAGTGTGGTGAGAGATCTGGTGGTGAACAAAGTGTACAATATTAACGAGTTACCCGACTCTATGACTTCGGTAACAGGTGTTAAAATCCACCTGGATAAGAGTGCCATTATAGAAACCCGTTTACTGAGTAATGGAATTGCTTATGTGGTAAGCAGCATTGGCTATAAACTAATGGAAAATAAAATTCCAACGGTGATGATTCAGGGCGAGTTACCGGATTCATTGCGGGTGCCTGCTGCTCCGGCAGCCAGAATAAAGAGTGACCCATCGGGTAGGCGTTTTACCGATTTACAAACCGGGAGCATTACCTCAAGCCCAAGTCCGCTTTATTATTACCGCTATAAATCTACCGTAAACTCGGTTAAATACGAGGTATACTGGCGGGCAATTAACGATATCCTGGTAACCCCCTTTAGCATGAAGGTAGATTTCAATACCAGCAGGAGTTTTGGCAGCGTGCTGGTGCCATTGCCTACAACAGGGTATAAAGCTGTGCCGTCCATCCTTGGACTAGCCCCAGGGTCAGATGCCTACAAGGATGCTTACAAAGAGGTTTACCTGGGTACATACACTGCCGAGGCCTATGGTACATTGTATACTTTTTTGGCTTCCTCACTGGCTGCTTCCAGTACTGCACCAACAGCGCTTTCGCTCGATTATATTAAACTAAAACCGATTAACTAAGCCAATAAAGATTTATGCACAATAATACCAAAAGGGTTTTTAAAGGCTTTTTGCCATACATACTGCTCCTGGCGCTGGGCAATCCTTTACTGGCGCAGGAAAAAGATACAGATAGCTTGGTGGTGGTTAAAATGAAGCGCCCAACAGGGCCGCAGGTTAGTGGGGTAGTGCTTGCAGCAGCTACCAGAAAACCATTACCGGGCATTAATATCAGTGTAGCGGGCTACTCGGCTGCCCTTACTGATGAGAAAGGGAATTTCAAAATCAGTGTTCCTGATTTTAATGCTGTACTGGTAATTTCAGGAACAGGATACCAGACAAAAGAAGAGGCTTTGAAAGGCAGAAATGCTTTGAGCAATATTGTTTTATTTGAAGATACCTATGCTTCAGTTTATGATGCCGCTGTACTGCCTTTCGGTTCGGTATCCAAAAACAGGATTCCGTACTCGGTAAGTACCGTAAACTTAAACGGAAGCTGGGAGCGTACCAATGAAACCCCCGATTCTTATGTACAAGGCAAAATAGCGGGTTTAGAATCTATCAGAAGATCGGGAACACCAGGAACAGGTGCAGAACTTTATCTGCGTGGCTTTAACTCCCTATATGCTGCAGTACAACCGCTTGTAGTGGTTGACGGTGTGATTTACGACATCAATACCTATGGCAGTTCGATTATCTCAGCACATCAAAATAATAAGCTGGCTAATATCGATTTGAAAGATATAGATAACATTACCCTCATTAAGGATGGTACATCGTTGTACGGTACCAAAGGAGGGAACGGAGTCTTACTCATTACTACCGGAAGAGCCAAAGATGTAGCTACCCGCCTTGATTTTTCTGCCTATGGCGGATATAACGGAACAGTAAGGCAGCTCCCTGTAATGCAGGCAGATCATTTCCGCTCGTACCTGTCTGATTTATTGAAAACCAGGCCCGGCAGTACAACTTCATCCATTAATGCCGAACCATATATGAACGATAATCCCAATGCGGATTACTACAACTATCACCAGAATACCAACTGGCAGGATCAGGTAATGAGTAGTGGCATAAGCCAGAATTACTACTTAAAGGTAACCGGGGGAGATGATATTGCCACCTATGCCTTGTCTTTAGGTTACCTGAATAATCAAGGCTTAACCGATAGCACCAATTTAACCCGTTATCAAACGCGTTTCAATGCGAACTTAAACCTTTCGGCTAAACTTAAATCGCAGGTTAATCTGGCCTTTACCCGTAGCGAACAGAATTTGCGCGACCAGGGACAAGCTTATGCCACTAATCCCCTGTACCTGGCTTTGGTTAAAGCCCCGTTTTTATCGCCCTATGTGTTGTCTGAAAATGGTGTGCAGTCGCCGAATTTAGCCGATACTGACATCTTTGGTACAAGCAATCCTGTTGCGGCAGTCAAGAGTATCCAGGCTTTAAACAGAAATTACCGTTTTTCTGGCGCTATCGGTTTTGAGTATACTTTTAACAAAGCATTTAAGGCCAATACCCTGGTGGGTATTACTTATGATAAGGTTAGGGAAAATTATTTTACCCCAGCGTTGGGTATCGCTCCGGTGTTGTTGCCAACAGCTGTAGGTTATAATAAATCTGCAGCTGGTGTACAACGCTTATTTACAGTAAATACCGATACTTATGTATCTTACAACACCAACCTGAATAGCTTTAGTAAACTAAATGCCAACCTGGGTTTTCGTTTGCAACACAGCAATGCAGAAAATGATAACGGAACAAGTTTTAACACCGCCAGTGATGATTTCGTTACCTTGGGCGGAACACAAAGTACGCTTCGTGTTGTAGGCGGATCTTTAGGAAAATGGAACTGGCTCAATAATTACCTCAATGTAAATTACGATGCCTATGGAAGGTATTTTTTAAGCTTTACTGTCGCCGCTGATGCCTCTTCACGATTTGGCCATGATATCCCCGATGTATTTAATTTCAATGGCGTTAAAATGGCCGTTTTACCATCTGTGGCGGCCTCCTGGTTGCTTTCTTCAGAAGGCTTTATGGCCAATAACAACTTTGTAGAAAGCCTGAAAATCCGTGCAAGCTATGGTTTAACAGGTAATGATGATATTGGTAACTACACGGCCAAATCATACTATGTATCACAGAATTTTCTGGGTAAACAGGGGCTGGTACGTGGAAACATTGGCAATACCGCTTTGAAATGGGAAACCAGTGCCAAATTAAACTTTGGTGTTGATGCTTCCTTCTGGAAAGAAAGACTGAATATCAGTTTAGACCTATACCAAAATAAAATTTCAGATATGTTGATTTATGAACCCTTGTTAACCGCTACCGGTTTTGGCTATGCGGTAAGCAATGGGGGCAACATGAGTAACAAGGGACTGGAAATTGCCCTTAACGGCCGATTGATTAATCAGAAAGATTTGAAATGGGATATGGGTTTAACCTACAGCATTAATCGCAATAAAATAGCCAACCTCGGCGGAAATGCACAATTACTAACACAATATGGTGGTGCAACCATCATTACCCAAATTGGCCAGGCCGCTAATTTATTTTATGGTTACCAAACCAATGGGGTATACGAATCGCAGGCTTCGGCACAGGCTACCGGCTTGAGCAATAAAACTGCAGATGGTGCTTTTGTTCCTTTTCAAGGTGGCGACATGAAATTTGTAGACCAGAACGGTGATAAAATTATTGATGAAAACGACCGTACGGTAATTGGTGATCCAAATCCTGATTTTGTGGGTTCATATAGCAATAAGCTAAGTTATAAACGCTGGAGCCTCGATGCGCTTTTCACTTTTAGCTATGGTAACGACATTTACAACAGTACCCGTGCCGTGTTAGAAAGCATGAGTGGCTACGATAACCAGAGCCATGCAGCCGTAAACCGCTGGCGTGTAGATGGTCAGGTAACCCAAACTCCCCGTGCCTTATGGGGAGACCCTGCGCGCAATTCGCGTTTCTCTGATCGTTGGATTGAAGATGGATCCTACCTGAAACTGAGGAGTCTTTCGTTGAGCTATAATGTGCCTGTAAAACTAAGTTTCATCCGTTCGGCAACCGTTTATGCCATTGCCAATAATCTATTTACAGTAACCAATTACCTGGGCTATGACCCGGAGTTTAGCGCGGCCGGCAGTGTGTTTGCCAGAGGGGTGGATATTGGCCTTGAACCAGGTTTCAGATCGATGTTTTTGGGGGTTAGAATAGGTTTATAGGTTTTATAAAAGAAAATATTGATATGAATAAGAAATTATCTCTTTCCGTTGTTACGAGCTTATTAATGGTGTTGGGGCTGTGTAACCTGATGTCTTGTAAAAAGGCATTTGATATTCAGCCGGAAGATGCCCTGGAAGCTTCACAAACCTACCGCAATGTATATGATGCCGATGCCGCTATTTTGGGTATTTATGGCAAATTTGTCAGATTAGCCGATCGTTATATATTGCTTAATGAACTGAGGGCCGATTTGCTGGATGTAACACCTAATGCCGACAATTATTTAAAGCAGCTGGGTACGCAATCTACCGCGATTGATAATCCTTACGTTGATCCTAAGCCATTTTATGAGGTGATTCTCAATTGCAACGATGCTTTGAAGAATTTCAGCCTGATGCGCGAGAAGAAGTTGCTGGACAACACGCAATACTACCAGCGTTATACCGATATTCTTTTCCTTCGGAGTTGGTTGTACCTGCAATTGGGTATTCACTACGGCAATGTGCCTTATGTTACCGATGCTTTGGCTACGATTAACGATCTGAAAGATGAAAGTAAATTCCCGAAACTGAGCTTTGATGAACTCTTAACCCGTTTATTAGCCGAAACAGAGGCTACACCTAAAGAATTCCTTAACCAGAATACTTCTGCCGCCAGTCCAACGCTGATTTTACCCATGGATACCTATGTAATAAAGGATGGGGTATTTAAATTTTTCATTCAGCGACGCTCTTTTCTGGGCGATTTAAACCTCTGGAAAGGCAACTACCTAAAAGCAGCAACTTATTATAAAGATGTAATGGAAACCGGAACAAACGGTAGTACCGGAAGCGACCAGCAGGTAGATTTGTATGATACTTACCGTGTGGGTGATGACAACTCACAAGATCATTCTTTAAAAACCACAGCCGTGTTAAACCCCTGGACCAAAATCTTTTCTGCCCCATTAGCGGATCGGATTGCCAACTGGGAACGCATGTGGACTTTGCCCTTCAGTGCAAACTTTGCACCGGGCAATCCACTGTTTAAACTTTTTTCTACTACAGAAGATTATCTGGTAAAACCTTCAGCCTTGTCTATGGAAAACTGGAACAATCAGGTGCGTACGGATGGCAGTTTAACAGACAGAAGGGGTTTAAACATGTCGTACCGCGTGTTAGGCGCAAGCCCTGAAGTATACAAATACACGCAGAATTATAGCCTGGCTGCGCCCTTCGAGAAAACAGGCATTTGGGTACTTTACAGGGCAGCTGTGTTACACATGCGTTATGCAGAAGCGGCCAACCGTTTAGATCGGAAACAATTAGCCGGAGCGTTGATAAACAGCGGTATTAAAGCAGCTTTCGGAACTAAAGCCTTGTACAATGGTGTGCCAGATACCTATCCCTTTGATTTTAATGGTGATGGTGGAACCATCAGGGGAAACTGGTACCGTAACTCCGGTATCAGGGGGCGTGCAGTTAATCAGGATTATCCCATTACTACAGCCAATACGGTTATAGAAGTCGAAGATCGGATCATTCAGGAAGAAGCTTTAGAAACGGCTTTTGAAGGTTATCGCTGGCCCGATTTATTACGCATTGCCCTGCGCAGACAAGATACTGATCCTAACTATCTCGCTAATAAGGTAGCTGCCAAGTTTGAAGCCGCCGGCGATGGTGCTGCTGCTGCACTGGTACGCGCAAAACTAAGTAATAAAGCCAATTGGTATTTACCTTTTAAACTAAAATAAATATCAGGCAAATGCCTGAATATGAGAAAACATTCAAAGAATATTAATTATTAAGCCTATCCAATTATAATCAGCCCCATGCAAAAACATTTGAAACTTATTCCCTGTTACACGCTCCGCTATACATTTAAAATATTCATTTACCTATGCATATTGCTGTTTTCAGGCTTTAGTACGTATGCCCAGCAACTGGCCTTTCCAGGCGCTGAAGGCTTTGGGCGTTTTGCAGTTGGCGGAAGAGGAGGAACAATTTACCACGTAACCAACCTGAATGATAGTGGTGAAGGGTCTTTTAGAGATGCAGTAAGTAAACCAGGTAGAACAGTTGTTTTTGATGTAGCAGGTGTTATCAGGATTAGTGGAAAGATAGCTGTATCGCCCAGAATTACCATTGCCGGACAAACCGCACCAAAAGGCGGAATAACGGTTTATGGTAACAGTGTTTCTTTTAAAGATTCGACTATTGTGCGCTACATGCGTTTTAGGGGGAGTATTAACATGTCAAGAGGTTCTTGTACGGTAGTAGCCGACGATTTGAACGACATTATTTTTGATCATGTATCCATAGAGTGGGGCCGTTGGGATAACCTGCACATAAAAAAAAGTAAAAATGTAACCCTGCAGTACTGTGTTATTGCCGAAAGTATCGATCCGCAACGTTTTGGCGCTTTGCTCGAAGTACCCGAGTACTTAACCATTTATCACAGCCTGTTTGAAGGCAATCAAAGCCGTAACCCTAAAGCCAAAGCCAAGATAGAATTTATTAATAATGTGGTTTACAACTGGGGCAAAAGTGGTTTTGTAGGTGGGCACTCCAGTGCAAACCATTACCAGGATATTGTGGGCAACTATTTTATTGCCGGCCCTAATTCTACCAATAGTTTTTTAAGCATGTTTAGTGCAACCGATCATGTATACCACCGGGATAACTATACCGATTTAAATAAAGATGGAAAGTTAAACGGCAGATTGGTAACGGACGAAGACTTTAGCAGCGAAACCGCGACGTTGTTGAAAGAGCCTTCGCTTCTGCCCAGGAGTAGCGTAAAGATAAGTACCTCTGCTCAAGCTTATCAGACCGTTTTGGCAGAAGCGGGCTCATCTTTAAAAAGGGATGCAGTGGATGAACGCATTATCGGCTACCTGAAAAGTAAAGGTACAAAGGGTGCTATTTTTAAAACTGAAGCCGATGCAGGTGGCCAGCCAATCAGTAAGCCTGTATGGAGTAAGATTAAGGATAGCGATAAAGACGGCCTTCCCGACAGCTGGGAGAAAACACATAAGCTTAATGCCTCAGATGCTGCAGACGCACAGCAAAGGTTGGCAAACGGCTACACTCAACTGGAAGAATACTTAAACGGTTTGGTAAAATGATGATAGACGCTATAATTCGAAAAACAGGCAAAGGGATAGGGTTATGGGCAGTTTTACTTTTTAATTGCGCTGCATTTGCCCAGAAAATAGATCGTGAAGATTTGGTTACAAGGCATACTGTGGTGGTGAATAAAATAGATTCACTGTCGTCATTATCAGTAGGAAATGGCCGCTTTGCTTTTACTGTTGATGCAACCGGATTACAGAGTTTTCCTGATGCTTATGCCAAAGGTGTGCCACTGGGTACCCAGTCACAGTGGGGTTGGGGTGCATTTAAAAATGATGGGAATTATAAATTAAGTGAAGCTTATAAGTACTACAATCAGTATGGTCGTAAAATTCCTTATACAGTACAGCTCAATACATCTGCCCGATCTAAAGAAGCCAGTAATTATTTTCGCCAGAGTGTGCACCGTTTACAGTTGGGTAATATTGGCTTCGATCTGTTAAAAAAGAATGGTAAACCGGCAAACGTTAAAGATATACAGCACATCAGACAAACCCTTAACCCTTACACAGGAGAGGTTAACAGCAGTTTTACTTTAGAGGGCATTCCTGTAAAAGTAATTACAGTTGGGCATCAGGGGGCTGATCTGATCAGTGCATCGGTAAGCTCACCGCTTATCGCAGCCGGGCGATTGAAAATTCGCATTCGCTACCCTTATGCTACCGGCGAATGGGCAGATGTAGGGAACGATTGGAGTAACAACGGAGAACATACCACAAAATTAATACAGCAAACGGCCAAGGGCGCAGTTATTGAACACCAGATTGACTCTGCTGTTTATTTCAGTTCGCTTGCCTGGACAGGAAAAGCCCATTTGCTTAAAAAACAGGCACATTACTTTGTGCTGAACCCCGATAGAGCAAACAGTAACTTTAGTTTCAGTTGCCTTTTTTCTGAGCAAAAAACCAATTCCGCTGTTCCAACTTTTGCCGCCACACAGCTAAATAGCCGTAGC
This sequence comes from Pedobacter sp., assembly GCF_965279535.1. Classification (NCBI taxonomy): domain Bacteria; kingdom Pseudomonadati; phylum Bacteroidota; class Sphingobacteriia; order Sphingobacteriales; family Sphingobacteriaceae; genus Pedobacter; species Pedobacter sp. The sequence continues at coordinate 1,008,550 of NZ_OZ257244.1, read as the reverse complement.
CAGTGGAAAGACTTTTGGCAAAGTGGTGCAGCAGTAGATTTTGCCGGCAGCACCGATAAGCGGGCTTTTGAACTCGAACGCAGAGTGATCCTATCCGAGTACCTGACTAAAATTCAATGTTCAGGCGATTATCCGCCACAGGAAACGGGCCTTACTTACAACAGCTGGTTTGGCAAGCCGCATATTGAAATGCACTGGTGGCATGGAGTGCATTTTGCTTTATGGGGTAGAGAAGAGTTGCTGAACCGCAGTACGGGCTGGTATGCAACTGTAGCTAATAAGGCACGTAAAATTGCCCAGGTGCAGGGTTTTGATGGGTTAAGGTGGCAGAAGATGACGGATAATGAAGGGAATGAAAGCCCCTCATCCGTAGGAGCTATGCTCATCTGGCAACAGCCACACCTCATTACATTTGCCGAGCTGGATTACCGCGCCAAAAAGGATATTAAAGTACTGCAGCGATATAAGGATCTGGTTTTTGAAACAGCCGATTTTATGGCTTCTTTTGCACATTTCGATTCGGCCAGGGGGTGTTATAATTTAGGTCCCGGCGTAATCCCTGCTCAGGAACGTTTTAAGGCAGAATTTACATTTAACCCTACTTACGAACTGGCTTACTGGGAATGGGGTTTAAAAACAGCTCAGGAATGGCGCCTGCGGCTTGGCTTATCGCGTAACCCCAAATGGGATGATGTAATTGCCAGGCTCTCACATTTGCCAGTACAACAGGGGGTATACCTGGCCGCCGAGAGTGCTACCGATTCTTATACCAATCCAGAATATAAAACAGATCACCCTTCGGTATTGGCTACCTATGGGATGTTGCCTGAAACAAGTTTACTGGATAAACAAACCATGAAAAATACCTTTGATCTGGTTTGGAAGGAATGGAGCTGGGCAGATACCTGGGGCTGGGATTTTCCCATGACAGCCATGGCTGCTACCCGTCTGGGCCTGCCAGATAAGGCTGTTGATGCCCTGTTAATGAACGTACAAACGAATACTTATCTGCCTAACGGACATAACTATCAGGATGATCGCTTACGCATTTATCTGCCCGGAAACGGAGGCTTACTCACTGCTGTAGCACTAATGTGTGCAGGTTGGGATGGCAGCGAAGGGGAGAATCCGGGTTTCCCAAAGGATGGAAGCTGGAAAGTGAAATGGGAAGGATTTAGGAAGATGATGTAGGTTTTAGTTTGACACTAACTGTCATTCCGACTCTGGAGGAATCTATTAGGAATTGTCATTCCGACTTTGGAGGAATCTATTCGCTAAATTCTTTTCCATCGGTTTGTCGGTCATTAGTCAATAGTCATTGGTCAATACAATCAAGAATTGTCATTCCGACTCTGGAGGAATCTATTCGCTAAATTCTTTTCCATCGGTTTGTCGGTCATTAGTCAATAGTCATTGGCCAATACAATCAATAACTGTCATTCCGACTATGGAGGAATCTATTAGGAATTGTCATTCCGACTCTGGAGGAATCTATTCGCTAAAATCTATTCGATTGTTTTATCGGTCATTAGTCATTGGTCAATACAATCAAGAACTGTCATTCCGACTCTGGAGGAATCTCAATTAAAAAAGAATATAGGAGGAGTTTTTGAGACTTACAATTTTTAGGGGCAGGAAAAGTGAGTAAAATTGATAAAAACCTGTTAAGAAGCAAGCGGTCAATCTTCTTTAACTAAATATAAACGGTGTTAATTGATGTTCTGTTTGTTACTGTTTTCATTCTGTATGTATTTATCATTAAGATAAAGATTGATATTTTTTGAAGCGAGTAAATAAATAATAAAAAACACATTGTAAATCCCTATAAAAACGAATATCCAGGTAAACCAATGGTTTAATAAAATAAAACGAAAATTTTTAGCGAACTCTAAAGTAGAATAGATAAAAGTAAAAAGTAGTAACCATTTACCAACTTTGTTTCCATCAATAGTTAATAACATAAGAAAAATACTGAGGAGAATACGCAAAATTTGAAATAATAGTTTATCATGACCAATATTGTAATTATACATCGCAATAATGAAAAGACTACCTGACAATGCTATGGTGCATAATATAACGAGTTCGGTTTTACCTCTCTTTAATCTATCTGGTGGTGTCATTTCTCTTTAACTGCTATCCTTTACAACAAAAATAGATTTTTGTCCAATGAAATGCTAAATTGTTTTTATGTTTGGTGAAACGCTCAATTATGCCCATACCAATTTTAACTTTTAAGCAGCTTATAAATAAGGTTAAGAAACTTAACAGAAGATACGAACAACTTGCTGCCAGTTCGGGAGAGAATTTCAATATCTTCCACATCCTAAAATTGCAAAGCTCCGAAACACGTTTGCATTCTGCTTTTATAGCTGAGCTGCTCAACCCCAAAGGTACTCATGGTTTGAAAGATGAGTTTTTAAAGCTTTTTCTGAAAACTTTAGAAATAAAACCTACAGATTTTAATACTCAGACCGCTACAGTTGATATTGAACTTCATGTAGGGGCTATAGGCAAAAATTACGAAACTGGTGGGCGAATAGATATTTGTATTCGTGATACCAGCCAGCGTAAGATTATTATTGAAAACAAAATCTATGCTCCTGATCAAAGAAATCAATTGGTTCGCTATCATAATTACGATAATCTGGCTAATCTGTACTATCTCACTTTAGATGGTGAAAAACCTGAAGAAACAAGTAGTGGTCAGCTAAAAATAAATGACCATTATAAACTGATCTCCTATAAAAAAGACATTTTAGAATGGTTACATCTCTGCCGAGAAAGGGCAGTAGTACAGCCCATACTAAGGGAATCATTTACCCAATATATTAACTTAATTAAACATCTTACAGGACAAACTATTAACGACTATATGAATGAAGAGGTAGCTAGCTTAATTACGGAGAATCAGGAAAATCTTGAAGCGGCATTCATCCTGTATAATACACTGGATCATGCATGTGAACGCTTGTTAAATAAATTGAAAATAGAAGTGTCTGAAATAGCCAATGAACTAGGGGTAGAGTATAATTTTGATATAGATATTAGATTTAATAAAAGATTTAAGGGAATTTCTTTTTATCCTGAAGGTTGGGAAAGATTAAAAATTGCTTTCCAGTTTCAATCCTACGATAAAGATTTGGTTTTTGGTATTGCAAGAAAAGAAGTCGAAAGTGGAGCATTACCTTCAATATGGATTATCACAATTTCTCAGCGCATCCAAGCAAATGAGAGAGGGGTAAATGAATGGTGGCCATTCCATGAAGCTTGTGAGCCTTATACGAATTGGGATCTTTATGAACCCTGGGCAGCTATAATTAGCGGTGAAATGAAAAGGTTTATTAAGCAAAAAGTAGAAGAAATATTGGAGCTTTTTAAGGACCAGAAGTTTTAAATGTATACATGTATAATTTTTGCTGTTATACGATTGTTAGCCTCAAGGCGATTACTCTTTTTTAAAGTTTTCTAATTGGTTTTATTGCCTATAAAGATTTTTCACAACAAATAAGTGAACATAATTCATAGTCGTATAATATTAGAATGGAAAACGGCAGGAGGACAGGATTTTAGAGATTTCAACCTTTAGTTGTTAACTATTTTTAACCAGTATTTCAGATTTACGATCATTACTCATTCAAAAAAAAGGATATATAAAATAATTCTATAAATTTTTTAAATACGCTCTATGAAATACCTACTTCCCATAATCTTCTTGTTTCTTACCGCTTGCAGCAGCCCATCAAAATCCCAAAGCCCTTTTGAGGCCTGGCAAGAAGCAGCCCAGTCTAACATCAGGCTATTGCCTAGATATGGTGGTGTAGCGAAAAGCCCGGAGCAAAAAGCCGCTGATGATGATTTGATTAAAGAGTACCTGGGGATTTTTAAAACCCATCGGGCCGCATCGGAAGGGTTGATTAAATTGGGTTTCGAATATTATTATCAGAACAATATTCAGGTTGCCATGTATCGTTTTAATCAAGCCTGGCTGTTAGATCCTGGTAATGAAAATGTTTTTTGGGGCTACGGGGCTGTATATTCGGTTTTAGGAGCGCGGAAACAAGCGCTAAACATGTATAATGAAGGCCTGGCCATGAATCCAAAAAATACTCAGCTCCTTACCGATAAGGCAACTGTTTATTTAGCTGAATATCAGGATAAGACTGTAAAGGAGGATTTGGAAACGGCTATTCGTTTGTTTAAATATTCTTATGATATTGACCCTAAGAATCAAAATACATTGTATAAGCTTTCTGTATGCTACTTTATGCAAAATAATTGCGCCGAAGCTAAACGGTATTATGATGAATGTAAACTGTTGGGTGGTAAGCCGATTACGAAGGGGTATGCTGATGAAATAGCAAAGCGCTGTAAGTAGTTGGGATGTGTGGCATTAATCAAGAACTGTCATTCCGACTTTGGAGGAATCTATTCGCTAAATTCTTTTCGATTGGTTTATCGGTCATTAGTCATTAGTCATTAGTCAATTGTCATTGGTCAATACAATCAAGAACTGTCATTCCGACTTTGGAGGAATCTATTTAGGGATCTGTCATTCCGACACTGGAGGAATCTATTCGCTAAAATCTATTCGATTGTTTTATCGGTCATTAGTCAATAGTCATTGGTCAATACAATCAAGAATTGTCATTCCAACACTGGAGGAATCTATTCGCTAACACAACACAATAAGTAAGACTTAATCATTCTAATTGATTCCGAACATTTTAACTACGGTTCAACTACGAATCAACTACGCTTAGTATACGGGTCGAGTACGCTTCATCTACGCTTCAGCAACGCTTTACTATGCTTCCATCAATTAGGCACCTTTGGTGGTTGATGTAAAGTAAGTTGCATAACGGGGGCTATAGGTCGTGATGCATAATTACCCATTATTTAAACCTACCAGTCTAAGAATCCTAAGGTGTTTGAATTGATTGTGGTTTACTGTAGTGAGTCACAGGACGGCTGCGCTAACCCACTTTTTCTCTGTGAAACTCGGTGTTAGAATATCGGCATGGTGTCTCAGCCCTTAATGTAGCTAATCTTTGCATTCTCGGTGGTTGAACAGGGAATGGGCAATAGAACGGCTTTGTGTTTTTCCCTTCAAACTAATTTTCGTAATTTCCCCTGCATAATCTATTCAGAACTTCATGCTCGATCATTTTCCTTTTTATTTAGGGCTTATTTTGGCCATCGTATTGTTAATTATGTTGGCTGGGAAAATTAAAGTGGCTTATCCGGTGTTGCTGGTTGTTGCCGGACTATTGATCAGCTTTATTCCAGGCATACCGGTCATTCACATAGATCCAGAGCTTATTTTTATCATATTTTTACCGCCCTTACTTTATGAAGCATCCTGGGCCATTTCCTGGAAAGAACTTTGGCGCTGGCGGCGGATCATCAGCAGCTTTGCTTTTATCGTGGTGTTTTTAACGGCCATGTCGGTTGCTTTTGTCGCCAATCATTTTATCCCTGGTTTTTCTATCGCTTTAGGTTTTCTTTTAGGCGGAATCGTTTCTCCGCCAGATGCGGTAAGTGCCGGTGCGATATTGAAATTTGTTAAGGTGCCAAAGCGGATGTCGTCTATCCTTGAAGGAGAGAGTTTATTAAATGATGCCTCTTCGCTGATTATTTTTCGCTTTGCACTCATTGCGGTGGGAACGGGTCAGTTTATTTGGTACGAAGCTGCTGCAACTTTTATTTGGATGGTAATTGGTGGGGTAGGTATAGGGTTATTGGTAGGCTGGTTATTTATGAAAGGCCATCGCCTGTTGCCCACAGACGCCAATACCGATATTGTTTTAACCTTGCTGGCGCCATATATAATGTACATTGCTGCGGAGGAAGTACACAGCTCTGGAGTTTTGGCCGTGGTAAGTGGCGGACTTTTCCTTTCTAATAAACGACATTCTTTTTTGAGCAGTACCTCGCGCTTTAGGGGTATTAATTTTTGGGAAAGCCTGTGTTTTGTACTCAATGGGTTGGTGTTTATGCTCATAGGCTTAGATTTGCCTGAAATTGTAGCCGGGCTAAACGGCGTAAGTGTAGGTACAGCCATTGGCTATGGTTTGTTGATTACCCTGGTGCTAATTATCGGCAGGATACTTTCGGCTTATGGTGCCGTGGTGGTGACTTTAATTGCCCGAAATTTTATAACGGTGGCCGATACCAGGAGTCCGGGATTTAAGGTGCCTTTAGTTTTAGGTTGGACAGGCATGCGTGGCGTGGTATCTTTAGCTGCAGCGCTATCTATCCCGCTTACGCTCAATGGTGCGCCCTTTCCACAGCGTAACCTCATTTTATTCATCACCTTTATTGTAATCCTCTCTACTTTGCTTTTGCAGGGACTGACTCTGCCTTACCTGATCCGAAAAATTGGTATTCCGGATGTTGACCATACACTGTCTGAAGAAGAAGAAGAACAACAACTTAAGCGTGATATGACGCATCAGGCGGTAATGCATCTCCGTTCTAACTATAGTGAAGAATTGAAAGAACAGATCTTTCTGCAGCAATTGATTGCGAAATGGGAGGGAAAAGAGCAACTGATGGTTGATCCTGACCAACAGGATGTATGTAAATCAGTATATCAGGATGTTTTAGACCGTCAAAGGCAATGGTTACTGGCTAAAAATACTGAAGAAGTTACTTTGAATGAAGAACTGGTTCGTAAGTATTTATTGTATCTTGATTTAGAAGAGGAAAAACTACAGTTTATGTAAGGAGTTGAATTGTTGCCCTTATATGTTCTTACATCCCTTATATGGTTCAAATTTATCATTCTAGGCTTAATAAGTTTTACCAGCCCTGCTACCACACGGCCTCTCCTTGAAAAAGGAGGGGAGTTGCGACCGCCCTAACCTTTTTGAAGAATTTTCTGTGTATCTGTGTTCCTGTGGCTGATGCCATATACAAATCTGATTTTTCCCAGAATCCTGCTCCCCTCCTTTTTTCAAGGAGGGGCTGGGGGTGGTTAAACAGTTGGCATAGCAAGTAATTGCTGGTAGAAGGTGAGGAAGAAAAGGGATTCTTTTGTCCTATTAAGGCACTGCTTTGGCTTGGACTGTGCATCCCGAAAACTTTATTAGGCCGATCCGAGCGAAACGGAGAAACAGTGCTGAGGCCTGGCTGGGTGGCAAAGGATAATGGTGAAGCATGGTTAAGAATTGAGTAAGTTGAACTTATAATACTCTTTTTGTCCTGGCCAGACGGGCGTCTTTCTTTTGGTGTCAAAAGAAACAAACCGAGCCCTTCGCGAGCTCATTAATACAATTAAAAAACAATAAACAACTATTAATAAAACATCGGCTTAAAACTTTTCTTCTAAAGTCAGTAAGTAGGCTTGGACTGTGCCTGCCGAAAACTTTGTTAGGCCGATCGGAGTAGAACGGAGAAACAGTGGTAAGGCCTAACTGGGTGGCGAAGCATGGTGGCAAAGCTATTGCGTTATGAATTGAGTAAGTTGCCCTTATATGTTCTTACATCCCTTATATGGTTCAAATGTTCATGGGATTCTACTATATTTTACCACCCCTGCAACTCACTGGCCTACACACTCCCTCCTTGAAAAAAGGAGGAGAGATAGATGGCTATACATGCATAAAGCCGGGCGGGTTTTAGCCCCTTTCTTTGTAACAAGCTTGTTTAAAAGCAGGATTAGCAAACTTTTAGCCGAGTCATTAAATTAAGCAGGCTTTAATTTTCTTTACCTTTAGCTTATGAAGAAGTTCAGTTTACTTTTAGCCTCGCTGGGGATTGCGGGTAGCTTAATGGCGCAGCAAACGCAAAAACCTATGTTGTATGGTAACAGTTGGATGGCCATTACCGGAAAACCAATGGCTGCAACGGCAGGTGCAATGGTTTTTCAGCAAGGTGGCAACGCAGTAGATGCGGCCTGTGCCATGTTGGCGGCTACTTGTACCATGTGGGATACCTTAAGTTGGGGTGGAGAAACACAGGCACTCATTTACAATCCGAAAACCAAACAGGTTATTGCCATCAATGCGATGGGTGTGGCACCCACAGGCGCTACCGTAGAATTCTTCAAAAGTAAAGGATATAATTTTCCGCCAGAGTATGGCCCTTTAGCTGCAACAACTCCAGGTACACCTGGTGGCTTAATTTACATGTTGAGCAAATACGGAACCATGAGCCTGGGGCAGGTGTTGGCTCCTGCTATTCACATGGCTGAGGGCTATGCCATCGAAGCCCAGGCGGCCAATACCATGGAGCGCGGAAAAGAATTAATTAAAACCTGGCCTTATAGTAAAAAAGTATTTCTTCCGCATTTAGGTGAAAAAAGAGAAGCTCCAGAAGGTGGAGAAATCTTTAAGCAAAAGGATCTCTTTAATACCCTCAGCAAGATGGTTGAAGCAGAGCAGGAAGCTTTGAAAAGAGGTAAAAGTCGCGAAGATGCGCTTATGGCTGCTTATGATCGTTTTTACAAAGGTGATATTGCACAGGAATTTGTACGTGGCAGTAAAGAGCAGGGCGGACTGATTACCATGGATGACCTGGCTAAATGGAAACCGGTAGAAGAAGCAGCCCTAAACACCAACTATAAAGGTATTGAAGTGTATAAATTACAGCAGTGGACACAAGGTCCGATGTTGCTGCAGGCCTTGAATATTTTAGAAAACTTCGATTTAAAAGGCATGGGCTACAATAGTCCAAAATATATTCATACAGTTTACCAGGCAATGAATCTGGCTTTTGCTGACCGCGATTTTTACTACGGTGATCCGGCGAAAGCACCCCATGAGCCTATGCAGGGATTGTTGAGTAAGGCCTATGCCAAGCAAAGGGCCTCCTTGATTCAGTTTAATCAGAATGACGCGAAAATCGGCCCCGGCGATCCCTATCCTTTTGAGGGAAAGAAAAATCCTTATTTAAAATTGTTAAAGAGCAGGGGTTTCGAAATGGATACCACCAAACGCAATTTTGCACCCAAGCACGATTTGGGGAACAACAGTTTGAAAGAAGATTACCAGGATCGCTTATGGAGAGGTACAACTTCCATTGAAGCTGCAGACAAAGAGGGCTGGATTGTTTCAGTAACCCCAAGCGGGGGCTGGTTGCCAGCCTGTATTGCCGGTAATACCGGAATTGGAATGAGTCAGCGGATGCAGAGCTTTGTGTTAGATGCCAGCCTAAATCCTTTCAATGTGGTAGAGCCAGGCAAGAGACCGAGGGTTACTTTATCGCCTTCTTTGTTCCTGAAAGATGGGAAGCCCTATGTGTCGGCAGCAGTGCAAGGCGGTGATACCCAGGATCAGAACCTGTTGCAGTTTTTTCTGAACATGGCCGAGTTTGATATGCCTGTTCAGAAAGCTACTGAGGCTGCTAATTTTAATACCAATCAACTATGGTTATCCTTAGGTGGAACTAAAATCAGTGACCGGGAGCCTAAACCCGGACAACTTTTACTCAACAACAATACCCCGGAAGCGACCCGGAACGAGCTGAAAAAGATGGGGTATATACTGAGCTTTTCCGAACGTACCAGCGGTCCGATTAATGCCATCTACTTCGATTGGAAACACGGTAGTTTATGGGGTGGATCGAGTAACCATGGGGAGGATTATGGGATAGGGTGGTAGTTTTGAGTCGTGAGTTTTGAGTCTTCAGTCAAAAGTAAGATGCCTAAAATTAAGTCTTGAGTTGAGAATTCTATCATTGATTAAGCAAATACAGGTACGCTAAAATAATGTCTTTAAAAATGAAGACTTTAGCCTTTATTGGCTTGTTCATTGTATTAAAGGCTATACTATATTGGTATAAAATATTATGTTTGCCATATCCGCTGTCTATTAAAATTCGATAGCAAGATAAGAGACCGAACCAACAAAACTAAAGTATCCCCGCTTTGCAGCTTTCTATATTTAACACCTCAATACGCGCTGAGATTGAACGAAGCACTACCGCCATTTCTTTAATGGAGGCCGCACATTACTTCATGGCATTGAATTTCAATACTGAGTTTGAGCTTTGTCATTTTGCCATTAATCAAACCGGTGGGGATAAAATAGGGAAAGGGAGTTTTCGGTTTGTAAGAAATGGTCATTTAAAAATGCATCCCAGGATTTATGAAAATCTGGCGTTAATCAATATCTCTGGCATTTGTGCAGCTACCATTGCCCGCCATGGTCAAGAGGAGGTGCGGAGGGCATATCAGAATTTCCCCTTAGATACCACCATGATGGTGATGGACGATAGCGAGCGCGATTATGAAGATTTGAAACGCCTGATTAGTCCGATAGCGCGTCATTTTCTGCTTCCTCCACGACAGGTGCAGTGGAACATTACACTTACTGCCTTCACTTATTTTCTTCATCCTGGTGTCTGGGAAGGTATTAATTGGCTGGCCGATTATCTGGATAAGCGTGATGCAACAACAGTCGCTCATCAGGAAGTACTGGAGCAAATTCGTTTACAGGATTTCTATCCGCAATTACAGGAAGCTGCCGAAGCCTATATTTCGAATCGTTATCCTTTACGTAAGGAGCATTTGCAGGTACGCTTGGAGGAGTTCTAGGTTCTAGGTTGTAAGTTCTAAGTTCTAAGTTCTAAGTCTGGGTGCTTAGGAGTTGTAAGTTATAAGTTGTAAGTTGTAAGCCTGTGCGCCTAGTTGTTGTGGGTTAGGGGATATGCATCAAAACTCCAAACCCCAAGCTCAAAACTCCAAACTCCTGAACGCTTAGGAGTTGTAAGTTGTAGGTTATAAGTTGTAAGTTGTCAATTGTCAATGCCTAAATAAGGTTGACCAGTGTTAGTTTACAATTTGCATTGATTTTCCAATATTTCTTATTTTGCTCTTTTGCATTGAGGTTTCTTTAAGTTGGCGTTCAAATTTAATTGGTGTGAGTCTTTGTAACCCAATATGTGGTTTATCAAAGTTATAAAGTTTAACGCTTCGGTCAACTTCTTTTATCAGCTCATTAAGATTCCTGATCCTTCTGTGCTTTAGATAATTGTTTTTGATTACACCGTTAATCCTTTCTGCTTTACCATTTTCCCAGGCAAATTCACACATACTGTTTAATATTTTGTGTTGTCTGGTCAGCTTGAGGAACTCCTTGTCATAATACTGGCCTCCACCATCTGAATGGAAGATCAACCCCTCCAGGTTTTCCCTTTTGCGTTCTTTTAGTGCCATTCTTAAAGCAGGGAGTGTAGTCTGGTCGGTTAGCAACCTGCCCGAGGTATGGTGCCCAAGGATACGCCTTGAAAAGGCATCAATTATGAAGGTTAGGTAATAAAAACGTCCGTTCAACTCAAAATAGGTAATATCACTTTGCCAAAGTTGGTCGATTTTGCTTAAACAAAGATTATTGGCAAGGTTCTCAAAGCGGGTAACGCCACTACTCTCGGTTGTCCTGCGCCAATTCTTAACCCGCTTAACGCTGAGGTTCTCATAGCTGCAATAGGCTTCAAATGCGTCCCGGCCGATCCCTTCAGGCATTAGCTTATAGTACATCGCACGGCTACTCATGGTAGGATGGTCATTCCTTAGCTGATGGATGATGAGAAGCAGGGATTCCCGGCATTCCCGATGGCAGGCGGTGCGACCAAGTTGCTGATGGAAGGCTTGCTTGCTTATCCCTATACTGGTGTAGAAGAAATTCATACTGTAGGAGAATCGTTGTCTGTTCCCCCAGAAATATCGGGCAGTCGGGTAGAAAGTTTTTTTTTAATATCCACACCATACATCTCTTCTGCGATTTCGATCTGCTTCTCACGGAAATCAAGCAGGATCTGCTTTTGTCCTACCATACGTTCCAGTTCTGCTACCTTTTTTTTCAGGGCAAGAAGCTCCTGGGTATCACTCTGGCTTTCAACTATCAAACGATCTTTTTTCTCTCTCATAATACCAAATTTAGCAATCCATCTGTAAACACTGGTGCGACTTACCTGATATTGTTTGCAAACATCTGATATGGAAGCCAGCCCACACTCTAGCTCCCTAACTTTCTGGACCTTGAAATTGTCACTAAATACTCGCATTAAACGCTCCTTAGAGTTTAATCCTAAAACTGTTGATGTTCCCATTTTTTATATGTTTAAAAATTTAAAAAACGGTCAACTTATTTCAGGCATCGACACGCTTAGGAGTTGTAAGTTGTAGGTTGTAAGTTCTAAGTCTGAACGCCTAGGTGTTGTGGGTTAGGGGATATGCATCAAAACTCCAAACCCCAAGCTCAAAACTCCAAACTCCAAACTGCTTTCAACTAAAGTTATCACTTTCATACTGTATAAGAATGCTTTAGCATTTGCTTCAATTTTAAACTATCTTTGCGTTATCCTTATGTATCCCTACCGTTCATATTCTGATAGTGAGTTGGCATTCTTGTTAACACAAGATGATGAGCAGGCCTTTACCGAAATTTACAATCGGTTTTACGGCTTATTGTTCATTCATGCCAGTAAGCGTTTAAATGATGATGAGGAAGCTAAAGATGTGGTGCAACAATTATTCGAATCGCTGTGGATAAAACGAAGTCAGGTAGAACCCGATGGAAACCTATCCGCTTACCTTTATACCGCTATCAGGAATCGTATTTTAGACGTGTTTGCCCATCAAAAAGTAGAAAGCAAATATGTTGATTCGCTCCAGCATTTTATGGATCAGGATCATATACTCAGCGATTATCGTGTAAGAGAAAAGCAAATGGCAGCCCTGATTGAACAAGAAATAGATGCTTTGCCGCCAAAAATGCGTGAAATTTTTATTTTGAGTCGAAAGGAAAATAAATCTCATAAGGAAATTGCTGCAGAATTGGGTTTGTCAGAACTAACGGTTAAAACTCAGGTGAAAAAAGCACTTCGAATTCTTAAGTCTCGCTTGGGATTGTTTGTTTATATAGCTTTTTTGCTTAAAATACATCAATAATTCTTTTTCTTTGTGGCTTAATACGGCTTTTTGGTAAGATTTAGGTGTATTCAAAATAAATTTTAAAAAAAAATACAATTCGCCATACCCCCAAGGTATGGGCTTTGCCGTATATATAGTAATCAACCAAACTAAACTTTCTTTTTAATGGAGAATAATGCAAAAAAGCTTTTAGAACAATATCTTTCTGGTAATTGTACACCGGAAGAAAAGGCTATTGTAGAAGATTGGTATCTCCAGTTGCCATTTGAACGAAACGCTCCTCATTACGAGCAGATAGAAGCAAGTAAGGAAGAAGTTTTTCAACGGTTGCATTTTCCCAGGAAAGTTAAGCGGATAGTTCGTTTAAAGCGCATCGCCATAGCAGCAAGTATTCTGCTCTGTTTCACCGCCGGGCTTTACTACCTTAACCGTAAACCCGAAACATCAGCTTTGCTGGTTAAAAAAGAGCTTAAAGATGTTTTACCTGGCAGGAATAAAGCGACCTTAACCCTGGCGGATGGCCGTGTTGTAGATTTAGATCAGGCACAAAATGGCCAGATTGCCAGTCAGAACGGGATAGTTATTCGCAAAGCTGAAAATGGACAATTAGAATATGTGGTTCAGGATAATCCTTCCGGGATAACAGGTAATAATGTAATTTCTACCCCACGTGGCGGTCAATATCAGGTTAGCCTCCCCGATGGAACCAAAGTGTGGCTCAATGCAGCTACCTCCCTTAAGTACCCTTATTCATTTACCAAACAAGAGCGTGTGGTTGAACTTAACGGAGAAGCCTATTTCGAGGTAGCGAAAGACAAACATCGCCCGTTTAGGGTAAAAACAAACAACCAAACAGTAGAAGTATTAGGTACGCATTTTAACATCAATGCCTATTCGGACGAACCTTTACTAAAAACTACACTTTTAGAAGGCGCGGTGAAGGTAAGTCATGCCAATGAAGTAATCAATTTACATCCTGGAGATCAAGCCAGATTTAGCCCGAACAATGATCGGTTAACGGTGGTTCAGGGGGTTGATCTGGATCAAGAGGTAGCCTGGAAGAACGATATTTTTGCTTTCGATAATGCCGATTTGAAAACCATAATGCGTCAGATTTCACGCTGGTATGATATAGACGTAGTGTATAAAGGAAACATCACCACAGAAAAATATTTTGGTGATATACCAAGAAATAGTAATCTCTCTGAAGTATTCAAAATACTGCAATTGAACCACATTGATGTGAAGATTTCAGGAAAAACAATGACGATTACAGGAAATTAATTACAACAGAACTGCCTTGAAACATTAAATAAACAATCAACTAACTAAACCAAACTTTATGATGAAAAAACTACCAGAGATTTAGCTTCATGCCTTAAAAAACAAAACCGAAAGCGCGGCAACGCTTCCGGTTAGAAATTTGGACAAGCAGCTTGTTTTAGACCCAGCTGCTCATTATTAACCTCATTCAATACAAAGGTATGAAATTAACTACCCTTTACAACCCCGCGTGCGAAATGCGGAGGGTAAGGATTAAATTTTTATTGGTCATGAAATTGACTGCAATTTTATTATTAGTTGGCGCCATGCATTTATCTGCAGCCAGCTTTTCTCAAACTGTAACACTTTCTCGTAGAACCACTTCTCTTAAAAACATATTTAAAGAGATAAAAAAACAGACAGGTTACTTCTTTTTCTATAAAGGCCAATTGCTTCAAGGCAAGCCCGAAATTGAAATTGAGCTCCAGAGGGCATCTTTGGTGGAAGCATTAAATGCTTCTTTAAAGAATCAGGATCTTAGTTTTAATATCGTTAATAAAACAATCGTTATCAGTAAAAAAGAAGATTTACCTAAAGCTGTAAATCAACTGGCTGCGAAAATTGAAGTTAAAGGTACAGTTGCTGATAAGGCTACAGGAGAAACCCTTCCCGGTGTTAACATTGCCATTAAAAACGGAACGAGTTTAGGCGTTACAAACGAAAAGGGAGAATTCCGTGTGAGCGTAGACGAGGGGACGGTTTTAGTCTTTAGTTATGTAGGCTATGAACTTTTTGAAGCCAAAGTTACCGGATCCAAAAGCTTAAATATTAAGCTTACACCAAAGGCTACTCAGATGACGGATGTGGTGGTAACGGGTTATCAAACCATCAAGAAAGAAACCTACACCGGTAATGCCATTACCATCAAGGGCGATGATTTAAAAAGAAATAACCCTCAAAATCTGCTTAAAAGTATTCAAACCTTTGACCCTTCTTTTAAGGTATTAGATAACAACCTGTTTGGTTCTGACCCCAATGCTTTGCCTAAAATCAATGTTAGGGGAGCTACCGCTTTGCCCACCATTGAAGACACAGACAATATTTTAGATCGTAACAACTTATCGAGTAACTATAACCTGCCCGCATTTATGCTGGATGGTTTTGAAGTGACTTTGCAAAAGGTTACAGATTTAGATATCAACAGAATTGAATCGGTAACATTATTAAAAGATGCTGCTGCAACAGCCGTTTATGGCTCCAGAGCAGCTAATGGTGTAATCGTAATCACCACAAAAGCACCTGTTGCCGGAAAACTTCAGCTTTCATACAACTATGAATTAAGTGTTAATGCTCCTGATTTAAGCGACTATCATGTGCTAAATGCTGCAGATAAACTGGCTTATGAAAAATTGGCTGGCTTATATGATGCGAGCGATAATACCGGTTATACGCCGGAACAGCTGGATGCGGAATACTTTAACCGCCTGAAAAATGTGGCCAGTGGTGTAGATACCTATTGGTTATCGCAGGCTTTGCGTAATGCATACCGTCAAAAGCATGCCATATACGTTCAGGGTGGAGATCAGAAATTCAGGTATGGCTTAGATCTGCGTTATGAAACCACACCAGGTGTGATGTTAGAATCGGACAGAAACCGCTACAGCGGAGGTATGAATTTTACTTATAATCCGAGTTCGAAGCTTTTATTCAGGAATGAAGTAACCATTACACAGGTAACAGGTCATAATTCGCCCTACGGAGATTTTTCCACGTATGTGCGGATGAACCCATATTATCCAAAAACCAATGCCAACGGAGATATTATTCAGGAGCTGGCCACATGGAAGGTTGATACCCATCAATCTGGGCCCGATCAAATAAAACCGAGGTATGTGTTTAATCCACTATTTGAAGGAACACTTGCAAGTTTTGATAAATCATCCAATTTAGAGCTAATTGATGCCTTCTCTGTAGACTGGAAGTTGAGTCCAAGTTTAAATTTTAAGAGTCAGATTAGTTTAAACAAGAGCCAAACCAGCAATGATAAGTTTTTGTCTCCTTTAAGTAACGCCTTCTATGAATACCCAAGTGATAAGTTAAACAACAAGGGTTCTTACACTTTATTGGAAAGCGATCGTTTAGCCATTGATGGTAAAGCTACTTTGGGTTATAACAAACAAATTGGTGATCAGTATTTTAACCTTGTTTTAGGTGCTAATGTGGTAGCTGTTAGAACTGATGATAAACTGGTGGAAGCACAAGGTTTCTCTAACGACCGTTTTACAAATATCGGCTTTGCGCGCATTTACAAAGAAAACTCAGCACCAGGGGGTAATGTAACCGAAAATCGCCTGGCAGGTGCATTTTTCTCGGGTAACTATTCCTTTAAAAATAAGTACCTGCTCGATGCTTCGTTCAGGTATGAGGGGTCTTCAGCTTTCGGCTCAAACAAACGCTTTGCACCATTTTGGTCTACAGGATTGGGTTGGAATGTACATAAAGAAGACTTTATGCAAAGTTTGCCATTCATCAGCCAGTTGCGCTTAAAAGGCAGTGCAGGTGTAGTGGGCTCGGTTTCGTTTCCGGCGTACCTGTCGCGTTCGCTTTATCGCTATGAGCCAAATAACTGGTATTCTACTGGTTTAGGTGCACAGGTTTTAGGTTACGGCAATAGTAATTTGCAGTGGCAAAAAACCACAACCTATGATGCCGGGATTGATTTAGGTTTATTCGCAGATCGTTTGGTAATATCACCTCGTTATTACTACAAACTCACTAAAGGCTTAATTACCGATGTTGATTTACCACCTTCAACAGGTTTTACCACGTACAAGGAAAATTTAGGTGATGTTTCCAATAAAGGATATGAGCTCTATTTCACAGCTAACGCATTAAGAACGCGCGATTTTAATATCAACATTACCGGAAACCTTGCGCATAATGTTAATACACTCGTAAGTCTGTCTAATTCGCTTAAAACACTTAACCAGAAGATTGATGAGTACCAGACGAACCCGGATAAAAATGCAGCATCTACACCCTTGGTACGTTACAACGAAGGGCAGTCTATGAGTATGATCTATGCAGTACCTTCATTGGGTATTGATCCGCAAACGGGAAAGGAAATTTTCTTAAAACGGGATGGCTCTTTAACCTACGACTGGAGCGTGAGGGATATTGCACCTATAGCAGATTCGGCACCTAAAGCCGAAGGAAACATTAATCCGAACATCAGCTACAAAAGCTTCATGTTGAGTTTAAGTTTTTATTATCGCTTTGGCGGTTATAGTTATAACCAGACTTTGGTAGATCGGATTGAAAATGCCGACCCGCGTTTTAATGTAGACAGCCGGGTATTGAATCAGCGCTGGATTAAACCAGGCGATCAAACTTTCTTCAAAAACATTGCGGATTTATCGCCTACCAATGTTTCCTCCAGGTTTATCCAGAAAGACAACCTGTTGGAACTGAGATCAATTTACCTGTCGTACGATTTTAAAAGAGAATTGATTAAAAAATACGGTTTTCAAAATTTACGTACTACAATGACCTTGAATGATATTTTCAGGACTTCGAGTATTCAAATGGAAAGGGGAACGAGCTATCCTTTTGCCAGGAGTTTAACCGTTTCGCTATTGGCTTCATTCTAAACATACGAACATGAAAAAATACTTATTTATATTATTAAGCCTGATTGCTTTCTCTTCCTGTAAGAAGTTTTTAGATATTCAGCCAGAATCTGAAGTCTCAAAAGAAGAGCTTTTTACTACAGAAGAGGGCTTTAAAGAGGCTTTAAATGGTGCTTATGTAGGGCTCGCAGGTGCCAATTTATATGGAGGGAACTTAACCTTCAGTAACCTGGATATCATGGCGCAAAATTACCAGTTTACAGATGCCAATTACCTGCGGATTGCCGCTTTTGATTATACATTGCCAAGTTACGTGGATAAAATAAATGTAATCTGGACCAATGCTTATAAGCAGATTGGAAATGTGAATCAGATTTTAGCTGTTATTGATCAGCAAAAAGGGGTATTCAGGGGGCAAAATTATGAAATCGTAAAGGGGGAAGCCCTGGCCTTAAGGGCATATATGCATTTCGATTTGCTGAGAATGTTTGGTACTTCTTATAAAAACAACCCCACTTTTAAAGCCATACCTTATGTAACTACTGTAAGCACCAAAACCACACCATACGCTACAGTGGCTGAGGTGGTAGAAAAAGTTATTGCCGATTTACAGGAAGCAAAAAGTTTACTGAAAGGCAAAGACCCCATTTTAGATGCTGGTTATGTGGTTGGGTATCCTAAAGCAGAGAAAGCTACGGAACTTAAAAATCCTTCGATGTTTTTGCAAAACAGAAGACACCGTTTAAACTATTATGCGGTGACAGGGGAGCTGGCTCGGGTTTACCTCTATAAAGGCGACCAGATGAATAGCCTGAATAATGCTAAAGAGGTAATAGCTTCATTAAAATTCCCCTGGACTGTTAAAGAAGACTTTTTTAATGATGATGTTTCTAAGCGGGATCGCGTATTTTACAATGAAATTCTGTTTGGTTGGTTTGCTCCTAAATCAGAAGAGCAGTTACGTGGTCTTTTTAGCAGAGACAATCCTGATTATTCTGCAACTGCAGATCAGATTAATGCAATTTACAACCTCGGAACGGTAGGAGCAGACGACTGGCGTTACAAACAATGGTTTAGGTTAGTTAAAACAGCCAATAATTCCGATCGTTTTTACCTGCAGAAATACATTGTAAATTCTATCCCTCTGGATAACCTTCATCCATTGCTTGCACCTGCACTACGCTTAAGCGAAATGTACCTTATCGCAGCAGAGGCCAGTTTCGATACCAGTCCCGGCGATGCTTTAACGTACTTCAATACCCTTAGGGTGCATCGTGGTATTGGTACCAACGTTAGTGCTGGTATATCTAAAACAGATTTTATTAATCTGCTGGAAGGAGAATACCGCAAAGAATTTTATGGTGAAAGCCAGAATTTCTTTATGCACAAACGGTTGAACCTTAATATCATCACCACATCGGGATTAATTTATCCGCCTTCGGACAAAATATTTGTTTTTCCGCTTCCAATTGATGAACAAGCTTATAGAAACTAAAACAGACCAGACGATGAAAAAGAATATATTTTATTTTTCGCTTTTAAGCATCATGTTTTTGGCTTGTAAAAAGAACGAACTGATGCCTTACCAATCTGCCGATAATGTTTATCTGCATTATCTGGATAAAGATGGCTTACAAGACACCACCACCATAAGTTATTCATTTGCGTATAATCCGAGCTTAGGGCAGGATACGATTTGGGTGCCTATTATTGTAACGGGCCCTAAAGTTGCCCATAGCAGACAATTTGTACTCAGTGTTGTAGATTCGCTAACCACAGCAGTTAAAGGGACACATTACGAAGCCTTAAAAACAAGTTATACTTTGCCAGCTGATTCAGGTACATTGAAAATCCCGGTTATCTTAAAGAATACCGATGATGCACTGGCTAATAAATCGGTAACCTTAGGTTTAAGAACCATTGCCGGAGGTGATTTCGCAGCCGGACTTCCTTTGGCTTTAAGAACCAAGAAAATCATTTTTTCAAACCGATTGGAAAGACCAGGCTGGTGGATATACTGGCAATCCCAATTGGGTGATTACGGAAGGATTAAGCATCAATTGTTCCTCATTGCTTCTGGAACAGTGGATTTAGTGGATATGTCTAAACCAAATGCTTATTTAGAAATCCCCAGAACCCTTTATTTTATCGATAATTTCCGCGTTTTTCTTAAAGACCCGGCATCATGGATTGCCAGAAATCCTGATAAAGGATATGTTTTGTTGAAAAAAACCAATGGGAGCGATGAATATGAATTCTACAGTGAATCTGCACCCACCAAGCGCTTTACTTTAAAGTATTTCGCACAGGTAAATGGCTATTTCTTTGTTGATGAGAGTGGCAAGCAGATTATTATTTAACCTTCATTAAAGAAACGTAGAGATGAAATTAAAATTAATTTTAGTGCTGGCCTTGATGGTTGGTTTATATACGGCTTGTAAAAAGGATTTGGGTAATTACGATTATCATCCACCTTCAGAGCCAACATTAAGTGCCTTTAAAGATTCTACTTTTGCAGCGCTTCTGGGAGATTCACTGGTGCTTAAACCCACGATAGGCCTTGCCGATGCAGATCCGCAGAAAGACTTGTCTTTTGAGTGGAGAATAGATGTAAATGAAGAGCTTAGAAGCGATGTTTATACCGGATATCCACTCAGGATTGTTTATAATCTGGCTCCAGGTTTGCGTACAGCAAAGCTGATTATTACAGATAAACGTAATGGATTACGTTATGTAGTTCCCTTTAAAGTTTTGGGTACCACACAGTTCAGTTCTGGTAAATTGGTTTTAAGTGATGATAACGGCCTGGCCAAATTGTCTTTTGTAAAACCAGATAATACGGTATTGCCCGACATTTATAAATCTTTTCATAATGAAGATTTGCCACGAAATCCGGTTCAGTTATACTTTTCAGATCCGCTTCCATATCAGCCCATAACCAATCAGCAGTTTTGGGTATTGTGTAACGACCCGGCAAAGAAAAGTCCCCTTTTAGAAGCCAGTACGCTTCTTCGCAAAGCTTATTTTAACGATCAGTTTTTTACACCGCCAGCAACCATAACCACAGGACGTTTAGAGGCTTATATGGGTACCGTACCAACCGGGGTGATAAATGACAAGCTATACGTTGGTGTAATGTCTACCGCACCATTTGCGCCTGATTATGGCAAGTTTGCCAATGAGCAGGCAGGAGATTATGCTTTGTCTAAATATTTTACCCGTACCAATGGCTTTTATTTTGGTTTTGATGTTAAATCAAAAGGCTTTGTCACTTTCGCCGGAGACGGCAGTTACCTGGGCAAAGATTATGTGGTAGATCCTGATGGAAAAGCATTTGATCCAAAGAATATTGGGATGGATAATTTGCTTTTTATGCAAACCGGACAAGCAGGTACTTTCTATGCATACTTCAAAGCAGCAGATGGAGGCATTTATGAGTTAACATTTAGCTATACTTTCGATTCTGTTAACAGGAGGATTAAAGCAGAAAATAAACGCCTTTTCAAAGGGGGATCTCTGGTAAATGCCGATACCAAATGGCAACGCAACAGTTTGAATGTATTCTACTTCAGTGCAAATGATAAAATCTATCGCTATAATCCACTTAACGAAGATCTTAAAGTCCTTGATGCTGATTTTGGAGGCAAAAAAGTTACGATGCTGAAAATCAGTGCAGATGATAATACCCTTACAGTTGGAGCAGCCGGTTCTGTTTATACAGTTGACGTGAGTGTGGGTAAAAACGGGGTCATTACACAAACCATAAACGGAATTCCCGGATCTCCGGTAGATATCGTGATCAGGAAGTAAGCAGAGGTTTGAGATGTGAGATTTGAGATGTGAGATGTCAGACCTGAAACGTTCAGCGTTTTACGAATGACCAATGACCAATGACCAATGACCAATAACCAATGACCAATGAACTAATGCCAAATGACCAATGCAAATGAAAACGGTCTTTGAGCTACAGGCCATGGAGTGAAATAGTAGATACCTGGATTCGGACAATTTACTTATGTACCAGTGATCAATAAACTAACTTAAAGAGGATAAAAACATACAAAAATGAATATAACAAGATTAACTATAGCGGCCATATTGCTACCATTTCTGGCCGCTGCACAAACGCCTAATTTCAGTTTGACAGGTAAAATTGGCAACCTTAATAAGCCGGCTATGGCTTATATCGATTACATGGACAATGGTGTTGGACATGAGGATTCTGTGGCCCTGGTAAATGGTTCTTTTAAATTTAC
Organism: Pedobacter sp.; assembly: GCF_965279535.1. Lineage (NCBI taxonomy): Bacteria > Pseudomonadati > Bacteroidota > Sphingobacteriia > Sphingobacteriales > Sphingobacteriaceae > Pedobacter > Pedobacter sp. The sequence goes on along the minus strand of NZ_OZ257244.1, from coordinate 986,525 downwards.
AGGCCATGTTTCCGGACATGCCTACGCCCGCATGGCCTTAGACCATACCGGTGGAGGTAAAGGACGCGCCGTTTACACAGGAGATGTAATTTACTTCTATTTTGGACAAGAACATTTTACCGTTACCTCTAAAGATTCTTTACAAAATGCCGTTTTTACCGGATCGAAAATTTATGATGAATCTGAAGCTTATAACAAAGAAATTGGCGGAACCATTATGGCTTTAACAAAGGCTGTGAATATTGATTTTAACCGTGGAACGCCTGAGCAGCAGAAAGATACTGCTTATATGAAAGCGGTAGATCAGCGTTATCGCAAAAACCTTCAGACCAGAACGGATAAACAATTCTTGTTTGCTAAAACACACCCCAATTCTTATTTCGCACTGGTTGCGCTTTCAGAAGCAGCTGGAAGCAAAGTTGATGTGGCTAAAGTTCAACCATTATTTAATGCGCTGAATAAAGAATTGAAGGCTACAGATATGGGACGGGAATTGGCTCAGCGCATGGAGGCCAGCGGAATCACCGCAGTAGGTAAAACAGCACCTTTGTTTACGCAGAATAATGCCGTTGGAAAGCCAGTTGCTTTAGCTGATTTTAAAGGTAAAGTGGTGCTAGTAGAGTTCTGGGCAAGCTGGTGTGGCCCTTGCAGAGCTGAAAATCCAAATTTGGTAAAGCAATACCAAACTTACAAAGACAAAGGTTTCGATATCATTTCGGTATCGCTCGATAATGTAAAAGAACGCTGGTTAGAGGCCATTGAGAAAGACGGGTTGGCCTGGACACACGTTTCGGACCTGAAAGGTTGGAACAATGAAGTTGGACGTTTATATGGTGTCCGTGCAGTTCCTGCGAGCTTTTTAGTTGATGCGCAAGGTAAAATCATTGGTAACGGATTAAGGGGTGAACCTTTAAATAAAAAACTAGCCGAAATTTTCAATCAGTAATCTGGAGCATTTCAGACGACAACTTATAATATTTAACGCTCAATCTCTATCTACCTATGCACTCGGTATGGCCTTTAAAGGCCATACCTTGTTAATAATCAGTTTTTAAGCTTTGTTTTTCTCTTCTAAAAAAAACAGGTAATGCTGTTAAAGAATTAGGATAAAGCTTTTAGTATTCCATAAAATATCATGAAAAAATATAAACAGCTGTATGCAGGTATCGTTACTTGCATAGCTATGATATTGATCAGTTTAAATGCAATTGGCCAAAAACGGCAAATTCAGGCGTTTGAAAAGGTCATCAATCAGGCCATTCAAAAAGCTTATCCGGCAAGTGTCAGGATGTGGGGTTTTGATGTACAACAGAACCAGAGAACCAGTGCTCAATTTAGTGGTGTGGTCGTTAGTGCAGATGGATATATCCTTACTGCTGCACATACCATTGTTTCCGGTAAAAATTATAAAGTATTTTTTCCCGATGGGAAAGCGTGCATCGCTTTGGCATTAGGTAGAATTGATAACCCATCCACCCCTGGTATGCCTGATGTTGGGATGATGAAGATTATCGATAAAGGAATCTGGCCTTTTGCCGAAATGGGGTATTCTGGTAGTTTGGTGCAAAATGAGCCTTGTATCAGTATTTCCTATCCAGAAAGCCTGAACCAAACTTTGCCTACATTAAGGCTTGGACAAGTTGCGGAGGTTAAAAATAAGTATGGTTTTATCCGATCCACCTGTAAAATGGAGCCTGGTGATTCTGGAGGCCCGTTATTCGATTACCACGGTAGGGTAATAGGCCTGCACAGCGCGATTGATGTGGCAGAAGATCAGAACTTTGAAATTCCGGTTGATTTATACCGCAAATATTGGACGGCCTTACAGCTGGAAGTAAATTATACTACCTTTCCAGAAAAGGAGGAGGCCTTAATACCCGACCCGTTGCTAAAAACGATCATAGAGGAGAATAGACAAAAAGTTTTACACCCGGATTTAAAAAAGCAGGTAAGCAATCCTTCAGGTGTTCTTTTTGTTAATTCTTTAAATTCTGAAATACAGACTGTTGATGGTGTTTTGTTTAATAAAAACATTAACGGAAGAAAGCGGCAGTTTTTGATCAGTAAGCTCAGCTTGGTGGCCAAAAATCCAAAATTAATTGCGTACAAAGAAATTCCAATAGTGGTTTTGGCAAAAGATAAAACCAACGATCTGATACTGCTGGAACTAAAACAAAAGATTAAAGGAGGGATAGATTTTAATGGTATATCTGCTGATTCTTCAGCCATAACTATGGGGAAATTAATATACACACTTAAATCTGACGGTCAAGTAATTCCAAGTGTGTTAAGCAGTAGTTTATTTGCTTTACCAAAAATAAGCAGTCAGGCATATTTAGGGGCAATGGTGATGTTTAATTCCCAGCCTGCACAGTTTTCCCTCATAAAGCCTAATAGTCCCGCCAGTAGGGCTGGTTTACAGGTAGGCGATGAATTGTTGAGCATAAATGGTAAAGCGATAAGCAGGGCTAATGAATTTGCGCCCGAAATGTTAAAATTTTGGCCCGGTGATTCGCTTACTTTAGGTTGGAAAAATACTTCAGGTATTGTTTCTAAAACATTTGTTTTGGATGGCTTGACAACAGGAAAGTTCAACCACCCGGCAGAACAATTTGAAGGTGGTAAGTCTATTCGCAGGGATGGATTTCAACGCGTATTTGCACACGATGGCACGGTTAAAAGCAACGCCTGTGGTTCAGCTGTTTTTGACCAGGAAGGCAACTTTTTGGGGATTAATATAGCCCGGTTCAGCAGAACAAGTACTTTGGTGATTCCGGCTTTTGTGATCAGGCGGTTTATTGAAGAATCAGTGGTACCTGGTCATTAATCTTTTCTTAGAGGCGTTATGGTTCAATTATATTGTAATTTACTGTTTAATGCAAAAATGATGGATTTGAAAGGTTATGCATTTCGCTAACTGCCTTAAATAATTAACTGGCTTTTCCGAATTACGCCTCCGGCCTGGCAGCATTTCGCGGGATAGGACATTTGAATGCTTGCAGTTTCAAACGCTTACCTGCTGTCCAAGGGAATAAGCAGCGCGAGTGGGTTTGTGTGGAGGAAAGGCCTCTTATTATCGCCATCAGCATTCGGATGCTCCTGGCCAAGAAAGGATGCAAGCCTTGATTTATTCATTAGTATTTATTGTTTTCAATGGCATTCATGAGCTCGCTAAGGCTCGGTTTGGTTACCTTTTTATCAAGAAAAAGGTAAGAGCCCTTCCGGCGGTGAGGAAGAAAGGAATCTTTTTGTCCTGGCCGGACGGGCGTCTTTCTTTTGACACCAAAAGAAATAAACCGAACCCGATATTACATCGGGGAGCTCATTAATACAACTAAAAAACAATGAACAACTATTAATAAAGTGTCGGCTTAAAACTTTTCTTTGAAAGTTAGTGCTGTGGCGTGGGCAGTGCATCCCGAAAACTTTATTAGGCCGATCCGAGTGGAACGGAGAAACAGTGGTAAGGCCTGGCTGGGTGGCGAAGCATGGTGGCAAGGCTATTGCGTTAAGAATTGAGTAAGTTTAACTTGTATGTTCTTACATCCCTTATATGGTTAAAATGCTCATGGGATTCTACGATGTTTTACCACCCCTGCCACCACATGGGCTTACACACCCCCTCCTTGAAAAAAGGAGGGGAGTTAGTTTACGATGGCTACTAAGTTATCTGTTCGATGTTGACTCATTCCTGCGGAGGAATGATGGATTTGCAAGGTTATGCATTTCGTTAACTGCCTTAAATAATTAACTGGCTTTTCCGAAGTACGCCTCCGGCCTGGCAGCATTTCGCCGGATAGGACATTTGAATGCTTGCAGTTTCAAACGCTTACCTGCTGTCCAAGGGAATAAGCAGCGCGAGTGGGTTTGTGTGGAGGAAAGGCCTCTTATTATCGCCATCAGCATTCGGATGCTCCTGGCCAAGAAAGGATGCAAGCCTTGATTTATTCATTAGTATTTATTGTTTTCAATGGCATTCATGAGCTCGCTAAGGCTCGGTTTGGTTACCTTTTTATCAAGAAAAAGGTAAGAGCCCTTCCGGCGGTGAGGAAAAAAGAAATTTTTGAGTAAGTTACCCTTATATTTCTGATCAGGCTTTCGTGGCCAAACCATTATGCTATTCATTCCTAATGTTAAGGAAAATTAATTTTTAATCAGTCTAAATAATGTTAGCTTTGCGGAAATTTTTTAGCGATAATGAAACAATCATACTTAAGCGCTGTGATAGCGGTCATCTTATTTTTATGCTGTACTTCTCTTTTTGCACAAACCAGTACAGGCACCGTTAAAGGACTGGTAACCGATTCATTGGGTAACAAGATTCCTGCTGCCAATATTCAAATCAGAAAACATAACTTAAAAACAATTAGCGATAAACAGGGCGCTTTTGTGCTAAACGGAGTTCCTGTAGGCACACAGAAAATCCGAATCTCTATTATGGGTTTTAATGCCTTAGAACAAACTATCGAAGTGTCAGCGGAAACCAGCCTTACTTTTGTTTTAAAAGAGCAAAGCGAAGGACTTAATGATGTAATTGTTTCAGCAAGCAGAAGACCAGAATCTTTATCGCAAACCCCTTCATCAGTAACCGTTTTAACATCAAAAGAAATCGGTACACAATCTACCATCAGTCCCAATTTAGCTAATATCTTATCCTATAGCGTACCTGGTTTAGGTTTTTCTACCAATCAAACAGGTAATTCCGGACAAACCCTTAGGGGGAGAAACGTTTTGGTGTTAATAGATGGAATTCCACAATCTACACCGTTAAGAGCGGGAGGCAGAGATATCAGAAGTATCGACCCTACTGTAATAGAACGTGTAGAGGTAATTAAAGGAGCAACAGCCATTTATGGCAACGGAGCCGAGGGAGGTTTAATCAATTACATCACTAAAAAAGCAGATCAAAGCAAGTCTTTTGGTGGTTATTCTCAGGCAGGAATCACCGGAAATTTAAAAGGCGATAGTACCATTGGTTACCGTTTTTCTCAGCAGTTATATGGAAAATCAGCTAAGTTTGATTACCTGCTGAGCGGTATGTTTGAGAAGACGGGTGTATTCCGCGATGCGGAAGGCCTGGTAATCTCGCCAGAGTATGGTTTAGGTGAAACCCGCTCTTACAACGGTTTTGCAAAACTGGGTTATCAGATTACAGCGAAACAACGCATACAATTAATGTATAACTACTTCAGTTCCAGACAACGTTCCAGGTACATCACAAAAGATGGCGTTTACGGGCAATCGCCTGCAATTGGCGTTTATGGGACCAGATTAGGAGAGGATGAGGGTACCCGTTTTAACCATAATGCCAACTTACAGTATACTAATCAACAAATCTTTGGAAAAACTGACCTGACCGCAAACCTTTATTATCAGGATTTCTATACCATTTATTCAAACTCAGCTTCATTTTTCGGCGGTGGTCAATCGGCTATCACTTCAACTAAAAAAGGCGCAAGGGTTAATTTGAATACGCCAGTTGCCTTAACAGCGCAACAATCGCTACAGGTTAACTATGGCTTAGATTTAATGAACGATAAAACTGCACAAAGCTTAACCGACGGCAGATTATGGGTGCCTGATATGAATATGGTAAACTTTGCACCATATCTGCAGGCTTCCACTACCTTTTTGAACGATTTAACCATCAAGGGAGGATTAAGGGTAGAGAATATCAATATCGATGTAGATGATTTTAATACTTTAGCTACAGGCGCAAATGGTGCCGGCAGTATCGCTGTTCAGGGTGGTAAGTTAAATTACAATGCATTGGTTTTTAATGCCGGTGCAAGATATTCTAAATTCAAATTCTTTAACCCCTTTATCAGCTATGCGCAGTCATTTTCAGTATTTGAACTGGGAAGGGTATTGAGGGCCGCAAAGGCTAATACTTTATCGCAGTTGGAAACTAAACCCATCATTGTGAATAATTATGAAGCAGGTTTCAGCAGTACCATCGGTAATTTGAATTTAAGCGCTGCGTATTACTACAGCACTTCTAAGCTGGGTGCAAACTTACTGGAGGTAAATGGTACTTATATTTCTCAGCGTATCCCTGAGCGGGTGTATGGCTTTGAAATCCAGGCCGATTATCAGGTGCTAAAATCATTGAGCATTGGTGGTAATTATGCTCAGGTAGAAGGTAAAGGCGATGTGGATGATGATGGAAATTATGATGGTGAAAAGGATGTTTATTTGAATACAACCAGGATACCGCCGTCAAAAACAACCATTTACCTTAAATATTCGGGAGTTAAGAACCTCAGTATCGATGTAAATTGGATGCGGGTAGGCAACCGCGATCGATTTGCTAAAAATGCGGCAGGTAAGTACCTGATTGGCGAAGGTCCTGTAAAAGCCTTTAATCTTTTTAATTTAGCAAGCGCTTATCAAATGACCCCTGCTTTACGTTTAACTTTAGGATTAGAAAATATATTGAACAAAGTATACTATCCGGCTATATCTCAGTTTTATGGCAGTAATGTAAACTATGTGAGGGGTAATGGCCGTCGCTTTAATTTTGCAGTGGGTTACGCGTTCTAAATAAATGAATAAAAAGTTTAAAAATATTGTTCGGCAAATTCACCTTTGGTTAGGCTTAACTACAGGTTTGGTAGTACTGATCATTAGTATTGCCGGAGCATTGTATGTTTTTGAAGAAGAGATCAGGGCTGCTACCCAGAAGGATTTTCGCTTTGTACCCCTTCAGCAAAAACCTTTTGCAGGTTTAGATCAGATCATTACACAATTTGATAAACTGGCACCAAAGGCTAAACTCAAGCTGATCAGAATTACCGAACAATATCCTAATGCTACAGTTGAGTTAAGCACTTCGAAAGATGAGGTGTATTACTTTAACCCTTATACCGCGGCATTGGTAAGTAAAAGGGGCTTAGATTGGATCGAGATTGACCGAAAACTGCACACTTCTTTGTTGTTGGGAGAACCTGGTGAGTTCATCATGAGGTGGTCGGTAGTTATTTTCGTACTGATGCTGATTACCGGTTTGCTGCTGTGGTTTCCAGGTAGGAGGCGACTGCTCAAACAATCATTAACCATCAAAAGAGATGCATCATTTAAACGGCTGAATTATGATTTACATAATGTGCTCGGCTTTTACGCTGCAGTAGTTTTATTAATCACTGCTTTAAGCGGCCTTTATTTTGCTTTTAAAGAAGTAAAAACTGCTGCCAGTTTCTTTACAGGCACAAAGTTAACACCGGGAAAAGCCATAGCAGGAGCTAAGGTAGATACCATTAAATCGGTTGCTCAAAGGTACAACAAGCTTTACCGGGAAGCGAGTTTAAAATACCCCGGCGCGCTTTCTACCAGTTTTTCGGTCAGGGCAAAAGGAGAACTTCGCTTAAGGATGATTTATCCTTACCGATGGGCCCGAAATCAGAATACCTTTTTCTTTGATGAGGCCACCGGTACGCCGCTAAGAGCCAAGCTTTATCAGGATTATAACGGAGCAGATTTTATTGAAGCTACAAACTTCGATCTGCATACGGGTAAATTGTTCGGTGTGCCCCATAAGATCCTTTCCTTTTTGGCAAGCTTAATCGCAGCTAGTCTTCCCGTAACCGGATTTATTATCTGGTGGAAGAAGAGGAGGAGGTAGAGGGAGTCTTGAGTCTTGAGTCTTGAGTCTTGAGTCTTTAGTCTGGAGTCATTAGTCTTTAGTCATTAGTTTTGAGGCCAAAGTCTTGTGTTTTGTTATTGAGCCAACCATTAAGGGAAAATAATTACCATGCTAATTTTCTTTTTCTTAGACTTAAAACTTACTACTTACTACTTACTACTTTTTCCAAGACTTATTGCCCAATCTTTAGTTTTTATAACTAATTTTTTTAGTAATTTTGCCCTCAATCATAATGATTAGCGTAAGATTTTATGGAATGGAAAACTGAAGAGCTTAGCGCTCGGTTGCCTGTTCGCAAAGCAGTGCTGTGGGATATGGGCATGCCTGTAATGCCGGCTGATGTGTCCAGATTTTATCGAAAAGAAAGTCCCTGGCATCGGGATTGGAAAATGGCATTCCCAGAACATTACCGGGAAAAAGTATTTATTGATCAGGCCTCTGGAGAGATGCATCGCGCCGATATTTTTACAGCCTGTGGTACTACGCTTGAATTTCAGCACTCGCCAATAACTGCCTTAGAAATTGCCAGTAGGGAGGCCTTTTACCCCAATTTGGTCTGGATATTAAATGGCGCAAAACTTAAAGGATTCCGGTTGCTGAAACACTTGCCTGATGTAGATGATTCTAAGCTTGCGGCCTATGAATTTTGCCATTCTGATCATTTAGCCGTGGTGAGTAAGGCAGATATTGATGCAGGTAAACTCAAACCCCGAACCATCAGTTTCGCTCATCCCGAAATGCAGGGAATTAAGATGACTGCCCAATACTATTCTTTTTGCTGGAAGAATCCGCATACAGCCTGGTTTTCTGCCCGTTGCAGGATGATTGTAGATATGGGCGGGCATTTTCTTTATGAAATTAAAAAACGCAAACAAATTAACGGAGACTATGCCTATTTGAAGCTAATCTCCCGAAAAGCATTTGTAGAAGGGTATATTTAAATCTGTTTCAATATTCATCTTTCGATTAAGGTGATGAATCTTTAAACATCTACAGGCATTGAATGTTTTGTGCAGAATTACAATCCGCAATTATTAATCTTATTTACCTAATGAGATTTTAACATAAACTACAAATTCTCAGCGCGATCCCAAATTGTGGTATGCTGGCGTTTGGTGTTTTTATGCAAAATTTCATTAATCGTATAATCAAATTTTTTAAAATCAATGGGTTTAACCAGAAAACCATCTCCATTGGAGAAAGCATCTATTGCATAATGACTGTGTGCAGTAGTAAAAACAATATAAGAAACACGATCTCTTAACATTCTGGCAATATCGAGCCCTGAAACATCCATACTGATATCTAAAAATAAGAAATCAATTTTTTCATAGGTTCTGAATGCAGCCATAGCCTCTACCGCATCCGTAAAGCATCCGCTTAGTTCCAGTTTGTCTATTCTCGAAATATAATTTTTAATAACGCTGATGGCCAGGATATCATCATCAAGAATGACACAATTATAGGGCAGTTTAAGATTTCTAGGATGAGCCATATGATTATAATTTAAAATATTGCTGATACAAAATTTCAGCCATTAGTAATATTGCTTTCCTCAAATGGGTTGTGATTAACCCTTTTTGTTTGCCCACTTTCTGTAAAGCCTCATTTTTTTATTAACAGAATGGGTACAGTTGCTTTATATGAATGGGCGCTCAGCGATCCAGGTTTTACATCTGTGGATATTTGGGGAATTTTATCCACTTAAATTCCCCAACTGTGGAATTTTATTTTAAAATTAACATGCTTATTATGAGTGTCTTATGGTTTTTTTATTAAAAAGATAGAAAAAATGTCCAATTCGGTACAGTCTGCGTGTCATTAGGTTTTTAACAATTAAAATATTATCAAAATGGAAAAGAGAATCAATGTATTTGGAAAAGGAATGAATGCTTTAAAACCACTTTTCGATATGGGGATGAGTCTGAAAAAGTCTACTCTGGGTGCAGAATTAGAGGAACTGGTACATTTTCGTGTATCACAAATTAATGCATGTGCGTATTGCTTAGATATGCATGCGAAAGAAGCCCGGGCAAAGGGAGAAACGGAGCAACGCTTGTATGGATTAAGTGCCTGGCGCGAAACACCTTATTATACCGATAGAGAAAGGGCAGCTTTGGCTTGGGCTGAGGCAGTTACAGCCTGTGTGGTTCCGGATGATGTTTACCAGGAACTGGCAAAGCACTTTACCGAATTGGAAATGATAGAACTTACCCTGGTGATCACAACAATTAACACCTGGAACCGCTTAAATATTTCTTTTCCCAATACACCGGGAAGCTACAAAGTAGGTATGTTCGGATAAATGACTAAATTAATCACCTTAAATAAAATATCATGAATGAATTTTTATTGATTTTCAGAAGAGCTTTTGGCAGCTCTGAAGAGCAGCCTTCTCCTGAAATGATGCAACAATCAATTAAGCAATGGCAAGATTGGTTTGGGAGTATTGCAGCCCAGGATAAACTGGTACGCCCCTTACAACGATGGGATTTAGAAGGACGAGTAGTAAAGAAAGATAAAGATGTAATCAATGGTCCCTATGCCGAAATTAAAGAGTCGATTGGCGGTTTAATCCTCATTAGGGCAAAAGATTATGATGAGGCGGTAGAAATAGCCCAGGGCTGTCCCATACTTGAATTGGGCGGAAATGTAGAAGTTCGGATGGCTGTTACACCAGCAGTTTAGTAGTGATTTGGCGTATGCCTTATAAATTTGGCTTAAACCGGTAAGATGAACGAATCAGAACTTATTCCACATTTATTCAGAACAGAGTACCGGAAAATAGTTTCGGTACTCTGTTATCTTTTTGGCATCGAACATATGGAAACTGCCGAAGACATAGTGAGTGATACTTTTTTATCAGCAACAGAATCCTGGAGCATAAAAGGAATTCCTGAAAACCCAGCTGCCTGGTTGTATACAGTTGCTAAAAATAAAACCCGGAACCATCTCCGCCACCATGCTGTTTTTGAACAAAAATTAGTAAAACAAATTGCGTACAATGCAGAAAAGGTTGAAGAAATCCAGCTTGATCTTTCTGATCAGAATATTAAAGACAGCCAGTTGGCAATGATCTTTACCATCTGCAATCCTGCAATTTCCAACGTTTCGCAAATTTCATTGGCACTTAATCTATTGTGTGGTTTTGGGGTTCAGGAAATCGCCGATGCTTTTCTCAGCAATAAAGAAACGGTCTATAAGCGGATAAAACGGGCAAAAGAAAAGCTAAAAGAAGACCAAATTCGGATCGAACAGCCTCAATTATCAGAAATTAGCCACCGTTTAGAAACCGTATTAACTACTTTATATCTGCTCTTTTCTGAAGGTTATTACTCCGTGTCAAACAATATCACCTTGAGAGAAGACCTTTGTGCAGAAGCTATGCGTTTAAATTTCTTACTATTAGAAAATCCCAATACCAATACCCCTGCTGTAAATGCACTTTTCTCCCTCATGTGTTTTCATGCCTCAAGATTCGCGGCCAGAACAGACACTGAAGGGGCTGCCATATTATACGATGATCAGGACGAGCATCTGTGGAATAAGGAACTAATTGAACGGGGAATTTATTACCTTAATAAAGCTTCAACGGGAGATAACTTAACCAAATATCACTTAGAGGCAGCAATCGCTTATTGGCATACACATAAAGCTGATACTGATGAAAAATGGGATAATATTCTGCAGCTTTATAACCAACTACTCATTTTAGAATATTCTCCTGTTGTTGCCATGAACAGAACTTATGCCCTGGCTAAAGTAAAGGGTAAAGCCATAGCCATCATGGAAGCAGAAAAACTTCAACTATCAGATAACCACCTCTATTATTCTCTGTTAGGCGATCTTTACACCGGTATTGATAACCCCAGAGCCCTAAAGTCTTTTGAGAAAGCACATCAGTTGGCCAGTACAGATACCGATAAGCAGTTGATCTTAAGTAATATCAAGAAGCTGAACAAACGTCGGATGGATTAAAATAATTCCAGTAACAGCATGCCGGAAGCAAGGGCAGCCTGTTGTCTATATTTCTTCGGATTAATCCTTTTGGATACATTTTTAACAAAGGCCACCTGCCTTTTCAACTTACCTGATCTGATCAGGTAGCTGAACAAAAGAATGAACAGCATAAAGTTATTTTACAATTCCTGCAAAGCGCTGGTAAAATACGGTTGGACTATTCTCATTCTTCGGTGCATATTTTCCAGCAATAATCGGAATGTAAATCACTCTTCGTCGGCTGGCTTCTCCACGAATGGATGATTCTGCAACGCGGTGCCACAGCCTGCCGTCATGTATAGTTAAATCTCCGGCTTCAGGTAAAATAGAAAGCTCCTCCGGATCAGGCTTATTATCTACAAAGTATTTCTTACGGAAAAGCATCTGGTAAATACTTTGCTTATGTGTACCGGGTATAATTTTTAATCCGCCATTTTCTATTTTCTGCGTACTGAGGTGGATCCCCACATTTAGCATAGGGTTAAGTTTGGTGCCATAGAAGATATCTCTCAAACCATCAGTATGCCAGCCCATTTTACTGAATTTGCTTTCCGGTCCGTTGATGTAGTGATTAAAAACCATACCGTCTTTTTCTTCGGTACCCAGCCTTGCACCTTCACCAGCTAATTGTAAAAGCCCGTTAAAACGTGGGTCAAGCAATAAGCCACTCAAAGTTTGATGGTGCTGATTTATAAAAGCAAAACGTTGCACAATAGATGATCCATCAAGGTCTTTTCCGTATTTAATAGGAACACCGTTTACTTTTTTTGTTCCTTGTTCAATCCAGTTTTGTTCTACTTGCTTGGAAGCATCAATAATGGAAGCTACTGTTTCAGGTTTGATGAAATTTTTAAAATGGATAAAACCATGTGTCTGAAAGAAATCAAGTTGTTCTGTAGTCAGCCTATCAGATAGGGTAAAGGTAGGATACGAAGTGGCCATGGGGCAATGATTAAAAGTTTAAAGAAAAAGAATTAGTAGGGGAGAGATTATGCGCAGCAACAACACATTCGCATTCGCGAAGGGCTTGGCATGGGAAGAAAATAAAACGGGATTGTTTTATTATACATAATCTATAGATTTAGTAGTATTTAATACAAACATAATACTTTTTTAATATTCCAAAGAAAAAAGATGAATATTTTTTTCTAAATCAGTGGTTTAGGTTTTGTAAATGCCTGCGGCAATTTTCTCTATCATTGCCTTTGGCAATATTCTATTGGCATAAACACTAATGATATTACTGAAACCCGGAATGATTTCGGATTTTTTTGCCAGCATTCCTTTTACAGCTATTTCGGCCACGTGATCTGGCTTCATGTTAAATTTTTCGGCCATTTTGCTAAACGCATCCAGTCCTGCGCGTTTTGCAAAACCCGTATCAACAGGCCCTGGACTGAGGCAACTAACAGATACAGGTGTGTTTTTCAATTCGAACCTCAAAGCACGTGTAAAAGAAAGTATGAATGATTTGGTTGCAGAATATATAGCCAGGGTTGGAACAGCCTGATAGGCCGCAGTGCTAGCCACATTAAGGATATAAGATTGTTTTTCTCTTAACAGCAGCGGAAGCAGCAGGTGGCAAAGTTGCACAACAGTATCCATATTCAACCGGCACATTTGCAATTGTTCTTCCAGGTTAAGATTAGCAAAGGAACCCCATAAGCCATAACCTGCATTGTTAATCAAAATAGTTACTTTATTTTCATGTTGGTTAATCCAATCGACTACCGCATTAGCCGAATCACTTAGGGCTAAATCTATCGGAAAGGTATTCACCTCCACCTGATATTGAAGGCTGATTTCTTGTGCCAGCTGTGTAAGTTCATCTTCTGACCGGGCAATAAGTAACAAATGATATCCACGTTTTGCCAGTGATTTGGCTATAGACTTACCTATCCCTTTACTTGCTCCGGTGATTACTGCATACCTTTTATCCGCTTCAGCCATGTGATTTAATGATGAGTTTTAGGCAAATATGGGATAATATTGATAAGTGTAACCAATTTATTGATATTTTATTTTGCCCTTACTGTTTATTAAGGTGTGCTTTTTATTCTGCTCAATGTTTCTAACCGAATACCCAAAAAAGAAGCAATGTATTTCTGAGGTACACGATCTGCCAGATAGCCATAAGATTTTAAAAAGCGTTCATAACGCTTCCTGGCTGTTGGAATACGCGATAAAAATGCTCTTTCTGAAGCACTGCGATAATAAATTTCGGTCATCTTTCGTCCCACGTAATTGGCTATATCGAAATTATTATACAATAACCTCGACATTTCATGCGGCACTGCAATAGCCAATACCGGCTCAATGGTTTCTATATATTCTTCAGAAGCCTCATCAGTCCAAAGGTTTCTGATGGTACCAGCCAGATCATTTTCTACGGTAATCCAGGTCGTAATTTTCTTATTCCCCATTTTCAGATAACCATGAACAACACCTTTTAATATCAGGAAAATATATCGGTTGCGTTTTAAGGGAGAAGCGATATGTTTATTCTTTTCAAAAGTAACCGGAAAGGTATATTCATTGATAATGGATTCAATATCTTTGTTTAGGGGATGGAAATTCTTAAATACAGCAATTAGTGGAGAGCAACCACCAAAATCCTTCCACTTATCTTTGCCAAACTTATTTTCTAGATTCATGAGCAATACAACTCAGTAAAGTTCCGAATTGTATTTAAATATTAAGATAAAACATGCATTATTTTGATGACGTTTATCAAAATCTTAGTGAAAATCAAGGTTTGAAATATCTCTCCATATAAAGTACCTGCTAAGCAGATAGAAATCCCTGGATGTTATTTATTTGGTGGCGTACAAAATCATATCGGCATGATTCGTATAACGCAGCTTCAGTTTTTAAACTATCAAGTTCTTGCTGGGAAAGATAACCAGGGTTTTTAAGTGATTCTAATTGTCTAATGCGAGAAATTACATTCCTGTACTCAGTGTCGTTGGTAATCGGGTTCATTCGGTTTGTTATGTTGATGGTCCAAATTTGAAAAATACAACAGTAGCAGCGGGCTAAAAGTTTTCCACCAGATGTGAATTTCTAAAGAAAAAGAAGTTCAATAATGTTTAAACCACAGTTCGTTAGGTGATTATCTAATACGTGAACACCTGAAATTAATCACTTGTTTATCAGGAATATGTGCCAATGATTGTGTGATATTGGCAATTTTTAGAGTTGTTTGTTTTACACTAAGTCTGTTTATTTATTGTTGTAATTTAAGCTGTAAATCATCAAGGATTTGCCGATGAAATTTTTAGGATGTTAGGCTTGTTAATACATATGTTGATTTTTTGCCCCGTTTAAAGCATCTCAATAGTTGTTTGTCGTAGGGTTATTTTTTTATAAATAGAGAATGTGTTGAATACTGCTATTTGTTGATGTGCTGTTTTCAGTTTCTATTATTCGGTTTTTAAATGTTTATATTTACACTATCCCATTGTTATAATTCCCCTGAAGTATGTCTGCACTGGGTTTGGTTAATGCTTATAAAAGCACCACTGTAACGATTTTTGCCTTCCTTGATGTTAACGGTAAGGTTAACGATGAAAATGTGCGCGGCATTACCTCAATTAGCGGGGGCTGCACTGGTATTGGTAGATGGTATGCCCAGCAGTTTAAACCTGATTAATCCTGTTGGTTTAGAAAGTGTTACCGTCTTGAAAAACGCTGCTTCTGCTGCAATTTATGGTGCCAGAGGTGCTTTTGGTGTTATTTTGGTAACAACTAAGAAAGGGGGAAAGGATCAGAAGGAAAAAATTACCTATTCCGGAGGCTTGCGTTTTAACAGACCAACGTTCTTACCCGATGTGCTTAACACCAAACAACACTCCTGGCCGATTTTGCAAGCCTGAAAGGTATTACACGAAAACCTGTAAGGTGGATGGAAAAGTTTGGAGAATGGAAGCACGTTATTCAGATGAACGACTGGAAGCCAGAGTCTGCCGCTACATGGACTGTTGATGTGATAGAACCAGGCCACTACTACCTTTCATTAAATTACAAAGGAAAAGGTAAGCTGGTATGGAAAACCACTACCGATGAAGGTATAATTGTGCAGAATCAGCAGCCGGCAACAGAAAAATATAACACTTATCCAATGGGGATTTTAACCTTTAAAAAAGCAGGAAAACATACGCTAACGGTCGCTCTGGTGGAAGGAGAGCCTACTTCATCAAGCTTAGAATCTATTGTCATAAAACCCATAAAATAAATCATGGGGTGCTGATGATCGCTTAGGAAAACTACATATTATTTACTAGTAAAAGATAATGGCAAAATGATTTAGTCCAAAAATGGTGTGGTTTTTACGCCTTTAATGCGAATAATCACACCTTTTTGACTAATATTGTTTCTTATTTTTTTTGAATCCACAATCTAAATAAATGAACTTTCATATTGTAATCTCCTTACTGGGACCGATCTGCTTATTGGCGTTAGGAATCATGCTCAGATTTTCGAATAATCCCGGGTTGGGCTCGTCGAAAAAGTACTGGCCATATATTGTTATTATCGGACTTGTTATATTAGCCTTAAAAATCTGGAAGCTTTTTCTTTAGAAAACATTTAACAAAATCTACAGTTTTTCATCTAATCCTGGTCATGTTTTAATACATGCTCATTGATTATGGAAGTCCTATTTGAATTTTTGCAAGCAATTATTTTTCAATTCATACTGGCGAATATTGGAAGATTTACGAGGAAATATTTATTAGTTATGTTGCCTCAATCTACAGAGCCTAAGCCTAATGATATACTCAATCACTGTATTAATCAAGATTACATCGATGTATGGATTGGGGCTGGAATTGTGTTAGTAGTAGTATTGATATTTAGTTTTTTATAGAAATATCATTATCTAACTTTAATGAAAAAAACTATCATGGATGCCTTTTCCTATTGCCATGTAAATTTTTGAATAGATAAGCAGGGAAGTACGCTTAAAATTTGCCTCCGGACTTATAAAGCTTATATTTGAGTATAGTGACAAATAATAGTCAACATATCGAACCAGAAATTGGCCTTAAAGCTAATCAAGTGCTTGGTGCTAAGGCTAAGCCTGTTTGCGAACCTATCGCAGCTGTGTTTTTATGCGGGTTATTCTGTATTCCTTCTTTTAAGGATTTTGATACCATCGCCCCAAGTCTTTAAAACGCAGTATTTGATCTTGGGGTAAATAAACCAGGTATCCTTATTTCTGCTTTTCCTTTTTCAGTCTTTTTTTAGCTATTCAGAACTTTGAGTTCTCAAAAACCGCTTTGCTCTGATTTGAATTGAAGGAAGCATTTAATCTACAAATCTATTCTAGTAACAATAAAACACGAGAGACATGAATTTAAACGAAAACAATCCGGTAATCATTACCCAGGAAGATTACAATCTGTTGAAACCTTATTTCAGCAAATCGTCAGGAAATGAAATGTCGCTTTCAGCAGAGTTAAGCCGAGCGATGATCATCAAAGATGATGCATTTCCTCCCCATGCCATCAGGTTAAATTCAAGGGTTTGGATAACAGAGGCAAGTACAGGGGAAACCACTGAACTTACTATTGTACTGCCGCAACATGCCGATATCAAAGCAAAAAAAATATCTGTATTAACGCCAATTGCAGCAGCTTTAATTGGCTTTAGAAAAGGGGAAACTGTGCAATGGAAAGTTCCGGCAGGGTTAAAAGTTTTTAAAATAACGGATGTTAAACCTCCACAAGCATAAAACTGTAGATTAAACTGTAATTGATGCAACGGACGCAATATTCATACGTCATTTATGCAGTTTAGTTAACTATAACCGGGGGGGTGACGTTGGTGATTCTGGTCATCCTCTCTTTTTAAATTGATGATTGAGTTATTGCTGATTCCTGTTTTTGGTTATTAGGCATTAGCCATTAGCCATTAGTCATTAGTCATTGGGCATTGGGCACTAGTCATTTGTTTCTCAATCATTAGTTTATTAGTTATGATTCCTTTTATCATTTACTAATTTATTCCTTCACTCACTCTCTCAATAATACTTCCCATATTCATTTCTTCATCTATTTCAAACTTTCTGTACATAAGCAGGGTTGTAATATAAAAGGGAGAAATGATATGAAAACAATAACCTTATTGAGTTTTGGATGTATTTTAGGTGCTTTTCTGTTATTGAGCAACCTGTCGGTAAGTGCTACCTCTTTCAAAAAGAATGATTTTTTATTAAGTAACAAGATTAAAGCAAAGCCGGATACAACAAAAACCGCACTTTGGTTGGGCGACATGCTGATTTTAGTCCGCAAGCAGAAGCAACTGGCTGGTTTGGCGGTAGAGCAGACTAATGATACCGGGATTAAAACCTGGAGCAAAAAAGTAATTGATTCCCTAATCCCTTTAGAGGTGGATTTATTGGCCCTGGCAAAATCCAAACAGATTGCATTACCTACTGAAAAGCCTCAGGGTGGCCAACGCCCGGATGGTAGGATTGATTCTTCACCAGAAAACCTTAAGGATACCAGTAGAAACCAAAAATCAGTTGGCGAGGCGGGAAATACTGGTTTAGTTAAGCAAGGCAAAATTAAAGAGAAAGAAATACCCGCAGGTGTAATTCAACTTACCAAGCTAAAGGGAAAGGATTTTGATAGTGCTTACATCAAGGCATCAACTTCAGATTTTAAACGCTTTCAAGAATTGATTGGTAAGGCAGCCAGTTCAACTGATGAAACTGTAAGCAAATTTGCCAATAAGTATCAGGTTCAGATTAATGGTTTAAAAGCAGAATTGGATAGGGTAGTTCATTAGTTTATTGGTCATTAGTCATTGTTGCTGGTTCATTCATACATTCCATAATTTAATCATTCCACATCTTCAGCAAATAAATTGTACATATGAAAGTAACCTTACCCGTAAAGGAAGCACAAACAACGGCACACCTTCAAACAGAGTTGTGGTATTTGTTGCAAAGAGCCTTAGGTGTATCACGTAACCGTTTAGGTAAATATATCGCTAAAAACTTAGTTCTAATTGATAAAGGAGTGCGTTCGGTACTCGTAAGTAAAAGGAAAAAGGGAGAAATTACAGTTTCTGATGTAGAAATTGCTGCGTTATGTTTGCTAACGGCATCGAGTTTTTATAAAAGCATATCCAAAAGGAAAAAGATGGATTTATGGGGTTCCGCGATACTGGGAGCAGTATGTTGCAGTCTTTTATTACTTAATAAACACGGAGGAAGAAGAACCGTGATTCCTGATTAAATCCCTTATGATTGACATGGGAAATGATATATTGAATATAACGCAAGCCAATAACGTGGATGCAAAGATTTATTTAGGTACCAGCGGACTGGTATTGCCTGTGCCAAATAAAAGTTTTTACCCAGAGGCATTCAAAACGGCAAGCAGACTTCATTATTATGCACACCTTTATAATTCAATCGAAATTAACAGTTCGTTTTATAAGATGCCGAGAGCAGTAACAGTTGGCAGATGGGCTGAAGAAACAGGCAGGGATTTTAAATTTACTTTTAAGCTGCTAAGAGATATTACCCACACTAAAGGGCTCATTTTCGATCCTTACCAGCTGGAACATTTTATGTTGGCCATATCGGCAGCAGGACAGAAGAAGGGATGTTTACTTATTCAGCTTCCACCATCACAAGATATAAGTGCCTTCAGCCAATTTCAGCGACTTATAGATTTAATCAGGGAATATGATACTGTAGATTGGAATCTTGCAATAGAATTCAGACACCGCTCCTGGCATACAACAGAAGTTAAAGATTGGATGAATGACAAAGAATTGGCATTGGTTTTTCACGATCACAGATCGCAATCATCACCAATGTGGGATTTAGAAGCTAACTTTAGCTACCTGCGTTTTCACGGACCTACAGGAGATTTCAGAGGTAGCTACGATGAAGCCATCCTTACAGAGTATGCAAGCTATGTGCAAGAGTGGTTAGCGCAGGAAAAAGATGTTTACATCTATTTTAACAATACCATTGGCGCCGCAACAGAAAATCTGCTTACATTAAGAAATCTCCTGACTTAAAATCATATTATCTACTGTTTTTTGCCTTCAACCTGTTTAGAACAGAAGAAGCATCGGTGGTGGTTAGGTTATCCAAAGCCTCACGTAAGCTTTGATTGGACAAACTCAAATTCACAAACATTTGCCTCAAACGTTCATTTTCTTCATTTAAATGGAGCAGGTTGTTTGCTACCTGGCCGTAGGTTCTAATCCATTGATTGAAAATGGTAATGTCGATTTCAAGTTGTTCACAAATTTCGGTTGGCTCTTCTCCTTTATAAAAAGATTGAACCAGTAACACAATTTCATTAACAGTATATTTCGTGGTATCCATAATGATGAGGTGGCGATTTTTGGCAAATAAAAAAATCTTTAAATGGGATATGTTTTTCTTTGCTTATTAGATTAATAAATGATTAAGGATTAACACAAATAAAGTCAGGATGAATATTTTGTACAAATAATTGACTACGCAGTTCTACGCTGTTTTTGTAAGCGGTTGATTTGCAGTAGGTAAAAGAATTTTTATAGAAGAAGAAAGTGTGCGCAGAAACAATTTCAGATTTGCTGGTGTTTTAATAAAAAAAGCCATGCTGGTCACGTAAAGTAAATCATCCCCTATTTATACGTTAATTACCAGCATGGCTAAGTGTAGTTACGCTAATCAGTTCTGTTAGTTCAGATTGTTTAGTCATAGGTGACGAACCTTGTAACTACGGGTAAAATTATACAAAGAGAATGCTTAAAGCCAATCTTATCGATACGCATATCTACGCAGTCGTGTTAACTGATTGTTTTTTAATGATTTGTAACGGTTAAGAATGTCGGTGGTTTTGAATAAAATAATTTTTTCTTGTAGTAAAAACAGGTCGTTTTAGTTGGACAGCAGGATAGGATGTATGGTTTTATAACGTTATTTAGCTTGCATGTCCTCAATCAACAAGCCATATATCCGGGATAGCAGGAAGATTTCTAATTGAGCGGTTGGCTTATTAAGTTGTGGCCAGGCTTAGATATGAAAAAGAATGCATGCCATAAACTACGGCTTACATTCTCTTTTAATATGATAAACTTTGATGTCAAAAATGTCCAGTCTTATTTATAAAGATCGTCACCTTTATCATTCTCCACATCAAGGTCATCGTCAATATTGAGATCATCATCATTTTCAAATTCGTTATCGAGGTTGGTTTCATCATCATCAATTTCCTCATCTAATCTGGTTCCTTCTCCATCTGCAAAAGGTATTTCCGCTTCAGTATAACCTGTATTGTCAGGATCGGTTGGCGTCTCTTCTTTTGGTTCTCCGGGATGAGTATCCGTTCTGTGTACCTGAAACTGTTCGATATTTGGAATTTCTTCTCCTTCTGGCTGGTTTTGATATTCGTTGTTTTCCATGGCTTTAAATATTAATGGGTTTATATTTAGAACCTTTTAACCTGTGCTTTGGTTTAGTAAATATTTAAATTTTAACCACGCAGATGTAGAAGGAGATAGCAGGACAGGTGTAAGAGTTAAGCCAGTATAGAAATCGGGGATGTAATTATGAATCAGGAATATATGGCAGCTGCAATTGAATAATTATATTTATTGGTGATTATTGAGATATGCCAATTACTCGATATAAAACTTCTGATGTTAAAAGTAGTTTGAGTTACGTGTTGGAAAGGAAAAATTTTCTAAGGTTAGAAGCCAGGTTCTATCTTACCAATTACCAGAAATGACCGAGATAGAACCTTGAAATTAAACTAGCTCAGATGTTAGCTCATGATATAATTTATGCGCCTGCATAGAGTTTTTCTTGAAAGGAGCGCCCGGAATTAAATATTCATGGTCGAAATGATTACGAACTTTATCGTTATTAAATCCAAAGGTTGTTTTTCCGAGAATTAATCCATTGTAGCTGGAAGAACTTAGGATTACTTCCTGTTTACTTACATTCTGTAAAATCAATGCGCCGTTTTGTATTTTGTTGCCTCTAGCACCTATAATAAAATCTACATATTTAGAAGCAGCTGCCAGACCCTGGTTGTTAAAAATTTTATTGTTGGTGTTAAGAGCAGACAGACAAATAATAAGATCGCAACCTTCTTGTTCTTTTAATATTTTCGTTATTTTATTAACACGATCATAAGGATTGTGAAAGGTTAAACCAGCTTTATTTATCTCTTCTCCAACACCGGTAATACCAACTTTAAGTTTACCAGACTGGATGATTAAATAAGGCCTTATTTTGGATGGAGATTCAAATGTATAATTGCAGTTTACAACCGGGAAGCTTGCTTCTGCTATTACTTGTTCAAATTTAGCCAGGCCATGTATAAGTTCATTACTTCCAACAGTTACAGCGTGGTATCCTGTTTTATTCATCTGGTAGATAATGTCTGATGAAAATGAACGATCCATAAAATTGCCTGCATCTAATATCAAACCAGATGTTTCAGATCGATTGATCACATTATGAATTTCCTGAAGTCCTCCAATTAGATCGTTGTTAGGAATGATTTTCCCATTCAGTTCGGCAGTATGAAAGATGCTAACGGTATTACCCTTAGTTAAGTTATTGATAGATTTATTGATTGCACCAAGAGATTCGATTGGAGAACCTAAAAATGCCGTTCCGGCCAAAATAGATGCGTTTCTGAGGAATGACCTGCGTTTAAATTGCATAGGGCGTAAATAATTTAGTGTAAATGTTGTGAAAAAAAATGAATAAAATGCATTGCAACGACACAAATACTTATTTATTGTGATTTTAATAAATTTTTTATTCAATGTAAAAACTTTGCTTTACATTTACACATAAATCATCCAAACTATTATACATCATGCCAGCAGACGATCAATACCTTGGCGAAATAAGTATTGTGTCCTTTAACTTTGCTCCCAGAGGCTGGGCAACGTGCAACGGACAATTTATGCCAATAAATACTAATCAAGCGCTCTTCAGTATTTTAGGTACAACCTACGGAGGGAATGGTATCACTACGTTTGCGTTACCTGATTTTCGTGGTCGAATTCCATTACACTCAGGTAATAACATTACGCTTGGTGAAAAGGCCGGGACAGAAAGCCATACCTTAACTATTAGTGAATTAGGCCAACATGTTCATGGTGTTGTTCCGGGAGAAGTAAAGGCAAAAACCGGAACCGTAGCCAATCAAAAAACTCCGGAAAATAATTATTTCGCAACCAACGCAAGCGAAACCAAAAGGTTTACCAACTTACCCGATACGAGTATGGGCAATATAGCGCCAATTACTACCGGGAGTATTGGCGGGGGGCAGGCGCATACCAATATGCAGCCCTATACAGTACTTAATTTTATTATCGCTCTTCAGGGCATATTTCCTTCACGTAATTAACTAATAGAATATGGCATCAAGTCCTTTTGTAGGCGAAATCTTTATGTTCGCCGGAAATTTTGCGATGACCGGAACGGCAACGTGCGACGGGCAGTTATTGCCGATTTCATCTTATACCGCATTGTTTTCGCTATTGGGAACTAATTATGGAGGTGATGGTAAATCAACTTTTGCTTTACCCAATTTACAAGGTGCAGCTCCCGTTGGACATGGGCAGAGTACCAGCGGAACAGAATATTTTATCGGGCAAACAGCTGGAGCTGCGGCAGTAACCTTAATCACAAGTGAACTTCCTGCTCATACACACCAAACGCTGCAGGTTGCAATGAACACCGGTACTACGCCACTTACGGCTACAGCTGTAGGATCTTTGCCGGCAACTACAACTACAGATTTGTATGCAAGTACAGAAGGTCCCAATTTTATGACTCCATTGAACGTAGCTTTAAACCCAAATACGGATCCGGCCGGAGGAGGGCTTCCTCATAATAACAGGCAGCCTTATTTAGCTGTTACCTTTGTTATTGCCTTGCAAGGAATATTTCCGCAAAGGTCTTAAACTTTTTAAAATATAGTTATGGCACAACCTTATATCGGTGAAATAAGAATATTTGCAGGAAATTTTGCACCTGTAGGATGGGCGTTTTGCAATGGACAGTTAATGTCAATCGCAGAGAATGACACCCTGTTTAATCTGATTGGAACTACCTATGGTGGAGATGGACAGGAAACTTTTGGGTTACCCAATCTCAACGGTCGTGTTCCTATGCACATGGGCACGGGTACTTTCGGCACAACATATCAAATTGGAGAGATGGCCGGAGTGGAGTCCGTTACTTTGAGTGTTAACCAAATACCTGCTCATGCCCATACTGTTGGTGGTGAACTTACAATCATGACCCGTGGAGATTCGGCAGGAAACTTCGCATCACCAGACAATCATGCCATCGGTATTGCACCGCTAAAGAAATTTTTTAGTAAGACTGCAGGTGGAGGGAAAATGGCTCCACTTACTTCAACTACTTCTATTGGTATCGCAGGGGGATCACAACCGCATGAAAATATGCAGCCTTATGTGGCCATTAGTTTTATCATTTCCTTATTTGGAGTTTATCCGCAACAATAGTATTTAAATAATAACTCGTTAAACAAATGAAAGTAGGTGTACTGTTACCACGCTCCACTACCCATCCAATAATTGCTTATAGCTTTCTGGATGGACTTCATGCGTTTACAGATCTAAACCAGTTATCTGAGGATATTATTTGTGTAACTGCTAATATCGGATTTGGAACCGATCCTTTAGTTATTGAGCAAAAGGCCGAGGAACTTTTTATGCAGCATCAGGTTGATTTACTTGTTGTCTTTGCAGATTTTCCGATTATTGAAGGACTATTTTCATTGGTAAAAGCTTTAAACAAATTACTTATTGTAGTTAATCATGGGGCTAAATATCCAACATCATGGGAAGCGCATCCGAATGTAATTCATCACCATTTAAGCACTTCATTGAGTAGTTGGTGTACAGGTGAAAAGGCTGCTAAATTACATCAAAAGGCTGCTTTTATTAGTTCTTATTATGACGGAGGATATTCTGTTTGTCATTCTATTTCAGCTTCTTTCTCGGAAACAGGAGAGAAATTAGTATTCAATTTAGTTGGAAATCAGTTTAAGGATAATTTCGATGCTTCACCGCTGTTATCATTCTTATCGGAAGAGCAAGATGTAAAAGCATTCTTAACCGTGTTGAGTGGTGAACTGGTTCCCGAAATACATGCACAAATAAATAAGGAAACATTAAGTTCAGACGCTATTTTCTACGGAAGTCCTGTAATGATTGAAGAATCAAGTATACTAAAAGATACAGTAAATTTAACTGTAGAGGGGTATACTTCCTGGTTCTACGGTAATAAACTAGCTCAAAATGAACAGTACTGTACATCATTTCAAACCCGCACCGGAAGAATGCCGGATAGTTTTGGCGTATTGGGTTGGGATACAGCAGTGATCCTTCAAGCTGTTGCCGAATTATGGGAAATGAATAAATCTAATCCCCAAAATATAATTAAAATACTTTCTGATAAACTGCTCACTGGTGCTAAAGGAAATATGCAATTGCATGTGGCAAGCCACCAGTATATTGCCCCGCTGTATGATGTACGCATTACAGCAGGAGAAACTGAACACCTTCATACGCTCGATTTAAAAGAAGTAGAAGAATCTTTAAATAGAATGATCGAACAGAAAATTACAGGCATTTCAACTGGATGGTTGAATACTTACCTCTGTTCATAGCATATTTATAATTAATTATCCCCTAACTAGCGCTCTCTATGAAAGCACTCTTACGTAAACAACTCTTAAGGTACCTTGTACCTTTTTGCCTGGCTATATGCATTGGATTTTCTGCCTCTGCACAGTGTACGCTTGGCCCAGGCGATCTCGTTTTCACAGGTTATAATCAGCTTGATGATGGTGTAAATGGCAACACAGTTGATGATGCTTTCTCGTTTATGTTATTAAAAGATATACCCGCAGGTCAGGTAATTTATTTTACCGATTTAGGTTGGACCAGTGCGAATTCTTTTCAAACCGCAGAAAGGGGACGGAGTGATGCGATCTTAAAATGGACAGCAGATGTAGCTTATGCGGCAGGAACAGAGGTAATTATAACCTGTAAATACAATCTGAGTGCTAAAGCACAAGGTGGAACACCAAGGGGAGTAGTTACTATTCAACAAGATTCTTATAATACATTAGTGGCAGGTGTTAGTCCGGCAGAACATATGAGTTTGGCTGAGATATCTGGTGATCAGCTGTTTGCATTTGTAAATTCAGTTGCGAGCCCTACATTTTTAGCAGGAATTAGCATAAATAGAGATCCTTTAGCAGGAAGTAACTGGGATGCTACATTAGCAATTACGACTTTAGGAGCTGATAAATCGATGTTACCAGCATCACTGGCCACTGGTGCTCAAAATCTGGGTATAAAATATGCAGATCCAGGTGACCCTGCTTTTCCTGCCGCTCCTGTTGCAAGATATAACAAAATTGCGTTTTTGAAAACCGGATTGGCAACTCAGCTTCTTGCAGCATTAAATAATGCTGCTAACTGGGAAATTAGAAGTGACGGAAATTACTGGACGCCTATTGTTACTTCAGAATCCTATACTGTAAATGGTGTGAATATTACCACCCATCCTGCAGATCAGAATGCTGTCTGCCAGGGCGCTTCAACAACTTTTACTATAGTAGCGACTAATGTTTGTGCTTACCAATGGCAGGAAAGCATAAACGGGACAACTTTTAATAATCTGGCAGAGGGAGGACTATATACAGGTACTAAAACTGCCACATTAACCATAACAAATGCAACAACTCTTGGTGGCCGTAAATATAGGGTTGTGCTTTCTGGTGCGAATAGCCTGACCTCAAATGCAGGAACATTAACCTTGGTTAATCCAATCTTAACCTTTAATAGCACATTGCCTGCCAATGGAACCTATAACACTCCATATAGCCAGATAGCAAATATCACTTCAGGTGGTAGCGGTACGTTTACTTATACTGTGAATTCAGGTGTATTACCTAACGGCCTGTCGTTAACAGCAGCAACTGGTGCAATCACCGGAACACCTACTTTGGTAGGATCATATACCTTTGAGATTAAGGCAACCGACAATTGTGCGGCAGCAAATACCGGTACCAGGTCTTATACCGTTGCTATCGCCAAAGCAGATCAAACCATTACACTTGCCGATCAAACTAAAACTTATGGAGATGCTAACTTTACATTAGCGGCTAATTCTGATGCAAATCTTCCAGTAACCTATTCATCTGGTACACCTTCAGTTGCTACAATCTCAGGAAATACAGTAACCATCGTTGGATCAGGTACGAGTTTAATAACAGCTACACAAGCAGGAAATGCCAACTATAATGCAGCAACAACAGTTACCAAAACACTTACCGTAAGTAAGAAAGATCTTACACTTTCCTTAAATGCTGCCCCGGTTATCACTAAGACTTACGATAACACTACAACAGCAAATTTAGCTGCAGGTAATTATAACCTAACAGGTAAGGTTGGTGCAGACGATGTTGTTGTAACTGGTTCTGGAAGCTATAACAACCCTGATGTAGCTACAGGAAAAACGATTACTGTAAATACTTTCGTTTTAGCAGGTACTAAAAAAGATAACTATAATCTGACTACGCTAAGCGCTACAACCACCGGTAACATTACAGGTCTGGCTTTAACAGGTGCTTTTACTGCCAATAATAAAGTTTACGATGGAAATACTACAGCAACGGTATTAACCAGGACATTAACAGGTGTTTTACCAGCAGATGTATCAGATGTTAACCTTACGGGTGGAACAGCAAGTTTCGCTACTGCTGATGTAGCTGCAGGCAAAACAGTTACCTCAACAGGCATGACCTTAGCAGGTACAAAAGCAGGTAACTATACCTTATCGTCAGTAAGTACAACCACAGCAAACATTACAACAAAAGATATCAGCGGAACTATTACAGCAAGTAGTAAAGTATATGATGGTAATAATACAGCAACCATTACAACGAGAGGGTTAGTGGGCGTATTGGCAGGAGATGTTGTTAATGTTACTGCAACTGGTGGTACAGCTACTTTTGCAAATGCAGATAAAGGAACTGGGAAAACAGTAACAGCAACAGGCATTACACTTACAGGAACAAAAGCGGCTAATTATAACTTAGCTTCGATAGCCAGTACCACAGCAGACATTACAGCAAAAGACATCACCGGAACTTTCACCGCTGATAACAAAGCGTATGATGGTACCACAAGTGCAAACATCTTAACCAGAAATCTAACAGGTGTTTTGGCAGCTGATGTTGCCGATGTAACCTTAACAGGTGGTACAGCTACTTTCGCAACCGCTACTGTAGGTACGGGGAAAACAGTTACTTCAAGCGGAATGACTTTGAATGGCACCAAGGCAGGTAATTACAACTTAACAAGTGTAGCCACTACAACAGCCAATATTACAGGTTTAATCTTAACTGGTAATTTCACTGCCGATAATAAAGTTTATAACGGAAACAATACCGCCAACATATTAACCAGAACACTTAGCGGAGTCCTTCCCGCAGATGTTGCAGATGTTACCTTAAACGGAGGAACGGCAACCTTTGACAATGCCAATGCAGCCAACGGGAAGACCGTAACTTCAGCAGGCATGACTTTAGGAGGGTTGAAATCCGGTAACTATACATTATCTGCAGTAAATACCACAACCGCCAACATTACCGCTAAAGATATTACGGGTAGTATCACCGCAGGCAATAAAGTATATGATGGTAGTAACACAGCCAATATTTTAACCAGAACCTTAACCGGAGTGGTTACCGGAGAAGAAACAGATGTGACCTTAACAGGTGGATCGGCAACTTTTGCAGATGCTTTGGTAGGTACAGGTAAAACAGTTACCGGAACAGGATTAACACTATCCGGAACAAAATCTGCTAACTACAACTTAACCAGTGTAGGTACTACTACGGCTAACATTACAGGTTTAGCATTAACGGGTAATTTTACTGCCGATAATAAAGTTTACGATGGAAATACTACAGCCACCGTACTAACCAGGACATTAACAGGTGTTTTACCAGCCGATGTAGCTGATGTTACCTTGAATGGTGGAACAGCAAGCTTTGCTACTGCTGATGTAGCTACAGGCAAAATAGTAACCTCAACAGGCATGACCTTAGCAGGTACAAAAGCAGGTAACTATACCTTATCGTCTGTTGCTACAACCACCGCTAACATTACCGGATTGCCCTTAACAGGTAGCTTTACAGCTGCTAATAAAGTGTATGATGGTACCAATGCGGCAACAATTTTAACCAGAACTTTAACAGGAGTATTACCAGCAGAAGTGGCCGATGTATCCTTAACAGGTGGGACGGCAGTCTTTGGAGGCATCAATACCGGAAATGGTAAAGAGGTTAGCTCAACCGGAATGGTACTAACTGGTGCGAAGTCAGGTAATTATACCTTGTTTGCTGTAAATACTACTACAGCCAATATTACAGCTAAGGATATCACCGGAACCTTCGCAGCAGCTAATAAAGCTTATGATGGTAACACCACGGCAAGCATCTTAACCCGAAGCTTAAGCGGGGTAGTACCAGCTGATGTTGCTGATGTAACTTTAACCGGTGGTACCGCTACTTTTGCTACAGCAACTGTAGGTACAGGTAAAACAGTTACCTCAACCGGCATGACCCTGGGTGGAACTAAAGCAGAAAACTACAACTTAACCAGTGTTGCCACTACTACAGCCAATATTACCGGCTTAGCGTTAACAGGTAATTTTACGGCCGATAATAAAGTTTACGATGGAAATACTACAGCCACTGTACTAACCAGAACATTAACAGGTGTTTTACCTGCCGATGTAGCTGATGTTACCTTGAATGGTGGAACAGCAAGCTTTGCTACTGCCGATGCAGCTACAGGCAAAACAGTTACCTCAACTGGCATGACCTTGGGAGGTGCGAAAGCAGGTAACTATACCTTGTCGTCTGTTGCAACAACAACCGCTAACATTACCAGATTGCCCTTAACAGGTAGCTTTACAGCTGCTAATAAAGTGTATGACGGTACCAATGCGGCAACAATTTTAACCAGAACTTTAACAGGTGTATTGCCAGCCGATGCGGCCGATGTAACCTTAACCGGTGGAACAGCAATCTTTGGAGGCATCAATACCGGAAATGGTAAAGAGGTTAGCTCAACCGGAATGGTATTAACTGGTGCTAAAGCAGGTAATTATACCTTGTTTGCTGTAAATACTACTACAGCCAATATTACAGCTAAGGATATCACCGGAACCTTCGCGGCAGCTAATAAAGCTTATGATGGTAACACCACGGCAAGCATCTTAACCCGAAGCTTAACCGGGGTAGTACCAGCTGATGTTGCTGATGTAACTTTAACTGGTGGTACCGCTACTTTTGCTACAGCAACTGTAGGTACAGGTAAAACAGTTACCTCAACCGGCATGATCCTGGGCGGAACTAAAGC
Source organism: Pedobacter sp. (assembly GCF_965279535.1). Taxonomy (NCBI): domain Bacteria; kingdom Pseudomonadati; phylum Bacteroidota; class Sphingobacteriia; order Sphingobacteriales; family Sphingobacteriaceae; genus Pedobacter; species Pedobacter sp. Next base: position 956,431 of record NZ_OZ257244.1, on the reverse strand, counting down.
AGAAAACTATAACTTAACCAGTGTTGTCACTACTACAGCCAACATTACAGGCTTGGCCTTAACCGCTAACTTTACTGCGGGTAATAAAGTTTACGATGGCAATAATACAGCAACCATCTTAACCAGAACCTTAACCGGTGTGCTTCCGGCAGATGCTGCTGATGTGACCATAAATGGTGGTACAGCTACTTTTGCAAATGCGGATAAAGGAACTGGAAAAACAGTTACCGCTACGGGATTAACTTTAGGAGGAACAAAGGCTGCTAACTATACTTTATCCCTGCTGAACACAACCACAGCAGATATTACTGCCAAAGACCTTGCCGCAGGCTTTACAGCCGATAACAAAGTGTATGACGGCAATGCAACAGCAGCTATTTTAACCAGAACCCTAACAGGTGTATTGGTTGCAGATGCGGCAGATGTATCTGTTAACGGCGGAACAGCTACATTCAATAATGAAAATGTAGGTACAGGCAAAGCAGTAAATGCTTCAGGTTTAGTTTTAGCCGGAGCAAAAGCAGCCAACTATAATATTAGCACAGTAAATGCAACAACCGCAAATATTACGGCTAAAAATATCACCGGAAACTTTACTGCCGATAATAAAGTTTATGATGGCAACACAACAGCAACTGTGTTAACCAGAACTTTAACAGGCGTATTAACAGCTGACGTTGCCGATGTAAGCTTAACTGGTGGAACAGCTGCGTTTGCTAACGCTAATGTTGGTACAGGTAAAACGGTAACAGCAGCTGGTATGAGCATTACGGGAGCAAAAGCAAGTAACTATAGCTTAACAGGTGTAGCTACCACAACAGCTAATATTACTGGCTTAGCAATTACCGGAAATATAACAGCCAGCAATAAAGTTTACGATGGCAATACCACGGCTGTCATTTCAGGTAGAACCCTAACAGGCGTATTAATTGCCGATGTTGCCGATGTTACTTTAACCGGTGGTACAGCTACTTTTGCCGATGCCAATAAAGGTGCTGGTAAAACAGTTACGGCAACAGGTTTAGTCTTATCGGGCACTAAAGCAGGAAACTATACTTTAACATCAATAGCCAATACAACAGCAGATATTACCGCTAAGGATATTGCAGGCGCGTTTACAGCTGATAATAAAGCTTATGATGGAAATACCACAGCAAGTATTTTAACCAGAACCTTAACAGGCGTGTTAACTGCTGATGCAGCCGATGTTAGCCTTACAGGTGGAACAGCAACTTTTGCAGATGCCAATATTGGTACGGGGAAAACGGTAACTTCAGCAGGTATGACTTTGACAGGTTCAAAATCTGCTAACTATAACTTAACAGGCGTAGCAACTACAACAGCAAATATCGGTGTCAGAAACATTACAGGGGTATTTACAGCCAGCAATAAAGTTTATGATGGCAATACTACCGCTACGGTATTAACCAGAACATTAACAGGTGTTTTAAGCGCAGATGTTGCAGATGTAAACTTAACAGGTGGAACAGCAGCTTTTGCTGATGCCAGCGTGGGTACTGCTAAAGTAGTAACTGCTGCGGGTATGACAATTACTGGAGCAAAGGCAGCTAACTACATTTTAACCAGTGTAGCCACAGCAACTGCTTCTATCACTGCAAAAGCGGTTAGTGGCAGCATTACCGCCAGCAGCAAAGTTTATGATGGTAACACTACCGCTGCTATTTCTGCAAGAAGCTTAACTGGTGTATTAGCAGCAGATGTAGCAGATGTAAATTTAACTGGTGGCACTGCAACCTTTGAAGATAAAAACGTAGGAACAGCAAAAGTGGTAACAGGAGCTGGCTTAGTTTTGTCAGGAGCAAAGGCAGCTAACTATACACTGGCTAGTCTAGCTACAACAACTGCCAATATTACTGCAAAACCAATTACAGTTACAGCAGAAGCTAAAACCAAAGTTTATGGTGAAACTGACCCTGCTTTAACTTATACCTTATCTGCAGCTGCATTAGCAGCCGGCGATAATGTTACAGGTGCATTGAGCAGAGCAACCGGTGAAGGGGTAGGTACTTATGCAATTGGTCAAAATACGCTTACGGCAGGTACAAACTATAGCATTACCTATGTGCCAGCGAACCTTCAAATCACCAGAAAAGTTTTAGTAATCACAGCTGAAAATAAAAACAGAAACTTTGGTGTGGCTAATCCGGCACTTACCGCTACTTATAGTGGTTTTGTAGGAACAGAAACAGCTGCAGTGTTAACCAGTCCGGTGGTATTAAGTACTACAGCTACGGTAACCTCTACAGCAGGTAATTATCCAATTACGGCAAGTGGAGCAGTAGGAGCAAACTACAGCATTACTTATGTCGCTGGAACCCTTACGGTGAACCCGACAACCCAAACCATCACATTTGCTGCCTTGCCTAATAAATTAGATACTGATGGTACCTTTACCTTAACCGCAACAGCCAGTTCAGGTTTAACGGTAACTTACACCAGCAGTAACCCAACTGTAGCCAGAATCATTAATGGTAATCAGGTAGAAATACTAAAAGCGGGAGTAACTAATATTACTGCAAGTCAGGTGGGTAATTCAGATTACCAGGCCGCAACAAATGTGGTACAGTCGTTCACTGTAAATGAGAATCCGCCACCAGTAATTAATATCTCTAGTAACAAGGACAACAGCATCAGTAAAGGCGAAATTGCAACACTAACCGCTACCGGAGCCTTAACTTACCAATGGTCAAATGCCAACGGGATTATCAGCGGACAAAACACCGCAACATTAACGGTTAGACCATCTCAAAATACAACCTACACCGTTACCGGATTTAACCAATACGGAAGAAGCAGTACCAGGAGCTTCAATCTGGAAGTAAGGGCTGACTTCCAGGTACTCAATATCATGAATATACTTACGCCAAATGGCGATGGTAAAAATGATACCTGGAAAGTAGAGAATATTGATATGTATCCAAACAATACTGTAAAAGTATTCGATCGTTCAGGAAAAAGCGTATTCGAAATGAAAGGGTATGATAATAGCTGGGGTGGTACTTTCAGAGGGACAGTATTACCGGAAGGCGCTTACTATTTTATCATCGATTTCGGTCCGGGAATAGGAGTAAGAAAAGGATACATCACAATAGTAGGTCAACAATAAGAGATTAAACCAGTCGCGATCAGTTTTTAACTAAAAAACTGATCGCGACTTTGCTAAACGTATAAAGATGAAAACAAAAAGAATTTTGATCACATGTTTGATGATTAGCATCAGCATGACAAGCTTTGCGCAGCTTAACCCGATGGGTAGCATGTATTATCAAAACCTTTATCTTAGTAATCCTGCTATGGCGGGAATAGAAAAAGGTTGGGAAGCCAATGCTGGATATAAAGCACAATGGACATCTATAGAAGGAGCACCTTCCATGCAGGCGGTCACAGCAGCTTATGGCTCAGAAAACAGTAAGGTTGGAGCAGGCGTATCCTTTTATAATGAAAATGCCGGAGTTATTCAGCGTACAAGTTTAAAAGGAACTTATGCATATCACTTGCCCCTAAGCAGTGGCTCTAGTTACTTAGACTTTGGCCTCTCAGCAGGGATTATGAATGAATGGATCGATTTTAGTAAAATCAGAGGTGATCAGAGCGATATCTCCTTAACTAATTTCAACCAGCGTAAGTTATACTTTGACGGAGATTTCGGGATCGCTTTTCGCAATCAAAACTTGAATATCCAGGCTGCATTACCCAATATGAAACGCTTTTTTAATCGGGATTTATCAAGAACAGTGGTGGATAGGGCAACCTATTTTGCTGCGGTAAGTTATAAATTTATTAATCCCAATAAAGTATTGACCGTCATTGAACCAAAATTCAGTTACAGGGGGATAGATAATTACAGAGATATTATTGACCTGGGTGTGAATACACAATTCTGGAGCAATAAACTTTTACTCAGTGGCATTTACCACAGTAGCGATAGCTTTTCTGTTGGGGCCGGAACAACCTATCAAAACCATTTAGCCATCCTGGTAATGTATACCACCAATACTTCCGGATTGCAAAACTATGCTAATGGCGAATTTGAGATCGGATTGAAGTATAATTTTAGATAAGATGGGATAATTGAAGCTGAATTCAGCTTAATTCAAATGTAAAAGACAATATTTCATTCCGGCTGCGGAGGAATCTATTAAAGGGATTCCGCTATACAGATCCTTCGCTACGCTCTGGATGACAAGATTTAATCAATCAACCAGACGCTTTACTTTGTTTCATGATGAACCCCATATTAGAACAAATTATCCCGATCCTGTCTTTCCTCGATAGGATCGGAGTAGTTTATAGACTTTCCAAAATCGATTGCCATACCTTTCTACCCGGTTTAAAATTGAGTGAAGGTACTTTAATTATCGATTTGGAACAATTGCTCTATCCGGGTGATATCTTACACGAGGCAGGGCACCTGGCCTGTATGCCACCTGAAATCAGAAAGGGGATGAGTGATGATCTGGAAAATTCAGATCTCCATCAGGGAGGCGAAATGATGGCCATCGCATGGTCTTACGCAGCCTGTATCCATCTTGAATTAGATCCTGCATTTGTGTTCCACGAAGAAGGATATAAATCCGGAGGTAAAAATATAATAGAAAATTTTCAGCAGGGAGGAAATATGGGAGTACCCTTATTGCAATGGTGTGGCATGACCTTCGATAAAAATCAGGCAGAAAAACTTCAGACAAAACCCTTTCCGCACATGCAGGTATGGACCTGTGAGGCCAGACCTCAATAAATGCCAAAATGGAGAAGTAATCCTGCCTTAGCCTTTCAAATCCAATTTAAATCTCATAAAGCAATATAAAAACCCTTATATTTGCTAATTAAATTAGTAATCATGGCTCAAAACGTAAACATCACCTCAAAAGGTATTCAGAAAGTATTAAAAAACTATAACGAGAAGCAGGCAATAGCTGAATATATCTGGAATGGATTTGATGCCAATGCTGATCAGGTGGCAATAGATTATGTTGCAAATGAGCTGGGGCACCTGGAAAGCCTAACCATTGCCGACAATGGCTATGGAATTAATTTTGAAAAATTGCAGCAAAAGTTCGATCCCTTTTATGAATCGGAAAAAGCCATTCAGATTACAACACCTAAGCATACATCCAAAATGCATGGCAGGAATGGAGTAGGGAGATTAACCTTTTTTACCTTTGCACACACTGCAACCTGGTTTACAATCTATCAGTCAGATAAGGGATTTCAAAAAGGAAAGATTCAAATTAATACCGGGGAGCTGAATAATTACATTCATGATTTTTCAGCAACAGCCAGTCTGGCAGGGACCACAGGTACCACGGTACGTTTTACTAATTTACGTATTGGCTTACAAGATCTGGAAATTTCGATAATCCCATTTTTAATCAATGAGTTCTGCTGGTTTATGGAACTCAACCGCAATAAGAAATATTCAATTAGTATAAACGGAGAACCCATTGATTTTAGCACCAACATCAGAACATCCGAAAGCTTTAGCATTACACACCCCGATACTTCCATAACCTTTAATATTAAATATGTTCACTGGAAAGAAAACCTCCACAAGGAGCTTTCTAAATATTATTTTACATCCAATGGAGAGGAGATTTATAAAGATTACACTACACTTAATAAAAAAAGCGACGAGTATTATCACAGTGTGTATATTGATAGCGATTTTTTTAAGGATTTCGATTTTAGAAGTGTAGAAAATCAACACGGACAAGTTACTTTATTCAGTACTGCTAAAAATTCAGCCGCCTATAAATTTTTAATTAAAGAATTAACTGAATACCTCAGGTCAAAAAGAAAACCATTTTTAAAAGAGTATGCCGATCGCTTGATCGAAAATTATGAACAAGAACAGATTTTTCCGGAAAATTATCATGAACCTGCTAATAGGAAACAGAAAACCGAGCTTGTTGCATTAATTAAGGCATTATATGAGCTCGAACCCAAATTATTTAGTGCCTTAAGTATAGATCAAAAGAAAATGCTGGTAAGGCTTTTAGGCATGCTGTTAAACACACAGGCACAGGAAGCAATTTTTCAAATGCTCAACGATATTGTAGTTTTTTCGCCAGAAGAACAAGCAGAGTTAACTGAAATTTTGGGTTCCGCTCGTTAATAATGTTGCGTGTTGTGTGTTTTGAGTTATGTGTCTGGTAGGGAGCAATTAGAGTCCTACCCAGCTGCTCGCAAATACGATTTATGCGGTTTGTTTAGTTAGGTAATTAGCCTTGTAACCTGTAGGTCACAAATAGGTTTGTGCGTTTTGTTTGGTTAGGCAATTAGTTCCGTAACCTGTAGGTCACAAATAGGTTGATGCAATATGTTTAGGACGCTTGGCATCTAGGTAATTAGCCCCGTAACCCACAACACAACTAAGAATGTGTCTTAAGGTAATCCTCTAAAGATGCAATCAGCTCCTTTGCAGGCACACTGTTGCTGCGGTTATCCAAACTGTGTTGCGCCGAATTATATTTTTCAATGAAGGTCGCTTCAGCAGTGTTAAACTTCAGGTATCCCTGTTCAAAAAAACGCTCTTCGATGGCAGGTGAGGAGTCGAGCGAACGGAACCAGAGTTTAATTAAAGCACCTGATTTTCTGTCCAGATAAAGCCAGTGAAATATTTCAGATAGTTCGGCACCTTCAGGCATATTAAGCCTTTTGATTTCAGTAATAAATAGGGATGGACTCTCAAAAAGATATAGAATCTTATAAGCTGGTAACATGGCGGCAAAAATACCCAGTTCAATCCATAAATTATAAGTTTTTTAATTTATTTGTTCGTTTTTTTAAATCATACTAAATATTTTTCCTCATTCTCAGTTCTTTACGAATTTTGACTTGTTAATGTAAGATATCCGTATAAATTTGTTGCATGACTGTAACAGTATTGGCAATTCTGGAAACTGATTTCGTGCCTGATAAGGCCTTAGGGAGAGTGATGAACGAACGTTTGCAGAAAGCAGCTTTCGAACTTCAGGAGGTACACCTCGCTGAGTTGAAAAGCATGGGTGAACGTAATGAAGATGTAGTGGTTTATATCAGTTATAATCCAAAATATAAAATCCGCTTCCGCGTAGTAAATGATGTTCCGGCTGCTACAGAAAACATGGTAGCAGAAATTTGTGGAAACCTTGGTTATCTCTTCTGGAAAACAGCAACGCTGAACGTTTTTAAAGGAAACTAAGTGGGGGAGCCTTTAGTCTGAGGTCCTTTTACCGTTCCGGGTAATAAAATCATTCTTCGTGGTTGAAAAAGTTGTAAGTGGTAGGTTTTAAGTTTTAAGTCAGGGTGTGTTAACCCAACTCTTTGTCTCTGTGCCTTATCTCGGTGTTCTTCGTGGTTGAAAAAAGTTGTAAGTGGTAGGTTTTAAGTTGTAAGTCTGGGTGTGTTAACCTAACTCTGTATCTCTGTGTCTTATCTCGGTGTTCTTCTTGGTTGAAAAAGTTGTAAGTGGTAGGTTTTAAGTTTTAAGTCTGGGTGTGTTAACCTAACTCTGTATCTCTATGCCTTATCTCTGTGTTCGTCTTGGTTGCAAAAGTTGTAAGTGGTAGGTTTTAAATTGTAAGTCTGGACTAACCCAACTCTGTGTCTCTGTGCTTTATCTCGGTGTTCTTCGTGGTTGAAAAAGTTGTAAGTGGTAGGTTTTAAGTTGTAAGTCAGGGTGTGCTAACCCAACTCTGTATCTCTGTGCCTTATCTCGGTAAGTTGTAAGTGGTAGGTTTTAAGTTGTAAGTCTGGGGGTATTAACCCAACTCTGTGTCTCTATGCCTTATCTCGGTGTTCTTCGTGGTTGAAAAACTTTATCTTCTTAGTTGTCTAATACGCCTAAGGTGGCTAAATGTGTTATGGACTGGATTACCTAACCAATTGTTAATTTAGGATCTTGCCATGAATATGCAGCCATTACGCTAGACTAACGACTCCCTGCTAAATAGGATATGCCGTTTCGCTCTTCGGTTCAGACAATACAAAGAAACTTTGAACAGTAGTAATGTTGGCCAGGGTTGCGAGTTTATTGCGATAAAAATCATGATAAGATTCCATGTCTTTAGTGGCGATCCTCAAAATGAAATCGTACGCCCCGGTCATTTGTAAGCATTCCATTACTTCCGGAAACTTGGTTACCTGCTCTTCAAATTCATTAAGCGTTTTTTGGGTATGATCGTTCAATAATACCTGCGAAAATGAAATCAGATTGCGATCTATTTTTTTTCGGTCTAAAATGGCAACAATTTTCTTGATATAGCCTTGTTCTTTTAATCTTCTAATACGTTCATGAATGGTAGCAATAGATTTATTTAATTTAAAAGACAACTCCTTATTGGTTAAAGACGCATCCTGTTGTAATAATCTAAGAATTCCAAGGTCAACGGTATCAATTTCGTTTTGCATGCCTGTTAAAAAGCTAAAATGGTTGTTTTTGAAGTAATCTTTAGATTACAAATTGAAATATTATAACAAATAACCATAAAAAATATGGTTTATTCAAGAGTATTTTGTGGTAAATTTGCTTAATGGGTGTTTTTTATTGAGTTGTAGGTTTATAAAGTGTAGGCAGTTTCGTGTATGACCTCAGATAATACTAGAAAACTCTGAATATTTCCAATGTAAGGGAGGCTTCCAATCTTTTCTCTCAAAAATTCATTGTAGGCAACCATATCAGGCATTACAATTTTTAGCATAAAATCATAATGACCTGTAAGGTGATAACATTCCATAACCTGAGGATAACCTGTCATTTCATTTTTAAACGCTTTAATGGTCTCTTCAGAGTGATTGGTAAGTTGTATATGAGGAAAGGCAATAAATAGATTACGGAGTTTTTGAATATCTGCAAGGGCTACTGTTTTTTTGATGTAACCATCTGTTTTTAATTGCTTAATTCTTTCAGCAATATGCGTCATACTCTTCTTTAATTTTCCTGCAATTTCTTTATAAGTAAGTAATCCATCCTTTTGAAGAAGATTAAGAATGCCGATATCCGTTTGATCTAACTTTTTTAGTGCTGACATAATTACTTAGTGTATAAAAATGATTTTTATATTGGTTTTTATAAGTGCTAAAATACTTAAAAATATTAGGTGTAGGGTAAAATTATGCGTTTTAAAGTGCTTTTTGCTTAGTGTAAATTTTACAATTATGAATCACTCTGTAACTACACGAAAAAAATAAAATTCTGTACTCAGGATAACAAACAAGTTTCCACCAAATTATTGAATGGTTTAGCCCCCCGAAAAAAGTTTTTTTTATCAAAAAAAAGAATTCAACGACGTTAAATGGCTATAGTTCTGAACTTTAGAATAGATTTTTTTATCTATCCCTATTCATTAAAGAAATGCAGAAAAAACACAACTTCGGAGCGGGACCATGTATACTCGCCGCATCAGTTATGCAGCAAGCCGCAAATGCAGTAATCAATTGGAACGATTCTGGGCTTTCTATTTTAGAAGTGTCCCATCGCTCAGCAGATTTTGAAAACGTACTGCATAAAACACAAATTTTAGTTCGGGAACTATTAAATGTACCTGCCGACTATTCAGTTCTTTTTCTACAAGGTGGAGCAAGTACACAGTTTGCCATGGTACCCATGAATTTCCTGCACAAAAAAATGAAAGCTGCTTACCTGGATACGGGATATTTTGCGCAAAAAGCAATAAAGGAAGCCAGGTTATTTGGTGAAGTAGAGATTATTGCCTCCTCACAAGATAAAAACTATAGCTACATTCCTGATCATATCTACAATGAATCTGGCGTGGCATATCTGCACTGCACCTCAAACAACACCATAGAAGGAACAGAAATATTTGATTTTCCAACAATAGGAATCCCACTGGTGTGTGATATGTCATCAGATATATTTTCAAGAAAAATAAATGTCAGAGATTTTGACCTGATATACGCAGGTGCTCAAAAAAATATGGGACCAGCCGGTATGACTTTAGTAATCGCTAAAAATAAATTTCTTGATAGCGTGAAAACTGAAGTCCCCTCTATGATGGATTATCGCATTTTCAGGGATAACGACAGCATGTACAATACACCACCGGTATTTTCTATTTATGTAGCCATGCTCAATTTGTTGTGGTTGAAAGATCAGGGTGGGGTTGAAGGCATTGAAAAAGTTAACATCAAAAAGGCCAATATACTTTACCGCGAGATTGATCGAAATCCTTTGTTTAAAGGAACAGCGAATATTGCACACCGCTCAAGAATGAATATAACCTTTAAAGCGACTGATGCGGAAACAGAAAAAGCATTTTTAGACTTTGCTGAATCCCGCGGATTGGTAGGTATTAAAGGATACAGGACTGTAGGTGGCTTTAGGGCATCATTGTACAATGCATTGCCACTTTCAAGTGTAGAAGTATTAGTAGATGCCATGAAACAATTTGAAAATAGTCGTAAATTAGAACAATCACTCCAACTTGCCTAAGCGATGGTTAGAATCGATCCCATAATAGCTATTCGTCCGGATGTAAAAACATTGGAAATACTGCTGGCAAAGCTTGCTGGAGATCAGCTGCCATTTCAGATACCGCATACCAATCTGTCACAAGCTCCAAATCCATTGCAAGTAGCCAGTCAACCTGCTTTCTACCTGTATGAATTTAAAAAAGGAAACGATTTAAAATTTGCCTTGTGGACACTAACGGATCTTTCCTCAACACCAGAATCAGCGATTAAAGGTCATGAACAAACACTTTGTAATAAAGTAGCATCGATTAAAAACGAAAGAAAAGACAGGTTGTGGGAAAAATCACCTGTGGTAATGGTACATCAACCTATTGCAGCATTAGAATATTTATTTGAAAGTATTAAACAGAAAAATGAACCGTTGGAGCATCCCTGGGAAAGTTTGGGACATAAAATCTGGAAGATATCGGATGGCGGGCACATAGAGGAAATCAGGTGCTGTATACAAAAATTAGATGAAGTTTACGTGGCAGATGGGCACCACAGACTAGCTGCTGCTTATCAGGATAAAACAGAAGAAAAGCGGGGCATTAGTACTTTATTAGTGCCTTGGGATGCAATTACCATAAATCCATTCCATAGGTTGATTAATTTGGAGCAGCATTTACCGGGTATAGATTTGCTCCAGGAATTAACGCCATATTTCTTTGTATCCGAAATTCCCAATAATGTACCTTACCGGCCCGATCGCAAGAACAGGATAGGTTTATACTATAAATCTGCCTGGTATCAATTAGATCTTAAAAAGGATGATAATTTGTTGGTAGCGGAAACCGATGCAGTATTATTGCAAAACAAAATTTTAGCTCCCGTTTTGGGTATTACCGACCCGCAAACTGACCAGCGTTTACTTAATATCCCCGATAAAGATTGGGCAAAGATGATTGCAGAAATTTATGAAAATGCTGATTTGATTGCTTTTACACTTTATCAAATGGATATTGCGGATTTCATATCTCACGCAAAAAACGCCTTATTCTTACCGCCTAAAACAACTTATATCGAACCGAAAATTCCGCCCGGCATGATGATGAATACCTTAGTAGCCACATCTGCGAACGCAAAAGCCTCAATCTCCCTAAAATAGAGTAGAATGATGTTAGGATTTAACATAGAAGATGTAGGCATGTTTTTAGCCACTTCGATTATTGGAGCAATACTGGTATGGGGAACCATTAAAGTGCTGTTTGCTTCTATTCAAAAAAGAAAAATGGATAGGAGGCGGGATTATTTTTGAGGAAATAGAGGTAATGTTTTTAAGTCAAGGCAAAAAATAAAAAAACATTGTCATCCTGAGCCTGTCGAAGGCAAAGCTTTTTGTCTCTATTTTGACTTAAGGCAGAAAATCAAAAATATTGTCATCCTGAGCCTGTCGAAGGCAAATATTTTTGTTTTCTATTTTATCTTAAGTAATAAAATAAAAAACATTGTCACCCTGAGCCTGTCGAAGGCAAAGATTTTTGTTTTCTATTTTATCTTAAGTAATAAAATAAGAAACATTGTCATCCTGAGCCTTTCGAAGGACAATGTTTTTTGTTTTCTATAATTGCTTAATTGTTGAACTGGTTAACTGCCACTGCCAACTGAAAACTGCCAACTGCTTTCAACTCTCCTGTCCCAACTCTTCCCCCTTTCCGCTCCGAAAAAAAGAAGGAGAGAAGCTGAAGTGTTTCTTAAAAGCAGTAGAGAAATGACTGGTGTGACTGTAACCAAGCAAGGATGTAATTTCTTTTAAGCTAGATCGCTCTGATTTAGACAATAATCTTCTTGCTTCAGCCATTTTAAGTGCTAAAGTATAGCCATAAATCGTATTACCAAATAGCGCTTTAAAACCAGATTGCAGTTTTGTACGGTTCATCCCCGCTATTTCAGCAAGTACTTCAATAGAGTAATTTTGACTTAAATTCAGGCTGATTAATTCCCTTATTTTGTAAAAAGCGTCCTTTTCTGCAGCAGTCCATCTTTCATCCCCGGTTTTTTCAGTGGAGGCAGATAGCACTAAAATCAATAATTCTGAAACCTTAGCCCGTAAATAAGGCATTCTAAGTCCGTCATTAAACGGACATTCGATAATTTCTGAAATGACATGACGCATCGAAGGAGAAACTTGTATCCCTGTTTTTCCAACGATAGATGGATGGGCAGGCTGATTGGACTCACCCAGTGTAATTAAGCTAAATGCAGTGATTGGAAGAGATACAGATAGCAAATTTCGATTTTCTTTATTTATACTGTTGTTCGCTTCTGGTTTTAGCACTTTAACATTTACCAATCTTGCTGTAAACTGCAATTGTATCAAGGGATAATCCTCATCGATAAATTCATTATTCATCAATTCTCCCGAATAACCCCTGACCTTGATCTTAAACATAGCTGCTAAATCCGTATAAAATCCTGCATCAACCGTAAATACAATATTATACTTTTGTCGCAAATTAAGAATTAGTCTAAATAAAAGTAGTAACCCGACATGAATTTTTTGAAGAAAAATTTTGCAATCTATTATATCTTCCTGGCAATCAATTTGTTTGTGTTTAACGCTAATGCCCAGCAAAAACACATCTTTTCGGGTACCGTTAAAAGCCAATCATCAATTCCCTTAGCAGGTGCAGGTCTTAAGTTAAGCCCGGGAAATTGGTCGGCAGTTGCCGATGTTGATGGGAATTTTCGCTTTGAAGCCCTTCCCGCAGGAAAATACAAATTGCAGGTAAAGTATATGGGATTTGTAGAACGTAATTACAATATAGAAGTTCCTTACACCAATAATCAATCGTTTTCTTGTGTATTAGAAGAGGATAAGAAAAATTTATCAGACGTGGTTGTATTGGGAAGAACAGCCAATACTGAAGCAAATAGGCAGGCCTTTAATGTTACCTCCATTGATGCCAAGAAGTTATACAATTCTACCCTGGATATATCTGGTGCTTTAGACCGGGTTGCAGGTGTTAGGGTTCGCGAATCGGGTGGAGTAGGTTCTAACTTCAACCTGTCTCTAAATGGTTTTTCAGGAAACCATATTCGCTATTTTATCGATGGAATACCAATGGATAATTTTGGTACCTCTTTCCAAATTAATAATATTCCGATTAATGTTGCCGAACGCATTGAAGTTTATAAAGGGGTAGTACCCATGTGGTTAGGTTCCGATGCCTTAGGCGGAGCCATTAACATTGTAACCGGCGATCGCTACCGTAACTTCATTGATGCTTCTTATTCTTTCGGATCATTCAATACCCACAGGAGTGTAATCAATACAGCAATGACCTCAAAAGGCGGCTTTACGGTTCAGTTAAATGCATTCCAAAATTATTCAGATAACAATTATAAAATAGATGTAAATGCATCTGATATCAACACTGGTGCTTATGCTCCGGGAACTGTTTTGAGAAGGTTTCATGATACTTATCACAACGAAGCTGTTATTGTTAACGTTGGTTTGGTAGATAAGAAGTTTGCTGATAAGTTATTATTAGGGATAACACTTGGTCAGAATTATAAAGAAATACAAACCGGAGCTCGAATGGAGTCGGTATTTGGAGGCTGGCACAGAAGGGGTAGTACCGTAATGCCTTCTCTAAAATATAAAAAAACGGACTTGATTAAAGGATTGGATGTGACTGTTAATGCCAATTACAACCTGGGGTATGAACAAAACATTGATACCATGAATGTTCGTTTTGATTGGTACGGAAACACCAAGCCCAATGGTTCAAATGGCGAACGTTCCAGGACCATGTACAAGTATAAAAACAATAATGGTTTAGCAACTACCATGTTAAACTACAAAATTACTGAACGTCAATCGGTAGCCTTAAGCAATGTTTTTACCACTTTTAATCGAAAAGGAAGCGATGAGCTGAACCCTGCAAATAATGATTTTGAGCAAGCGCGTGAAACCTATAAAAATGTACTAGGATTAGGCTATAGTTATGATATTAAGGATAAATGGAGTGCAACACTCTTCGGAAAATACATCAATCAGAACAACATTTCAGGGAATGCCGCTAACCGCAGGAAGAATAATTTATCAAGGGGAGGATATGGACTGGCCTCAACCTACTTTATTAATTCAAACCTTCAACTCAAAGCTTCATATGAACTGACCAACAGGATGCCGGAAGCGCAGGAGATTTTTGGTGATGTAGAGAACCAGGAAGGTAATCCATCTTTAAAACCCGAAACCAGTAATAACATTAACCTGGGCCTGGCTTACAGTTTTGCATTAAACAAAAACCACAACTTTAGTTTAAGCGCAAATGGAATTTATAGAAATGCAACGGATTTTATTTACAGCAGACTGAATAACAACCAGTCTAAATTGGTTGCCGATAACCGCGATGGGGTGAAAACCTGGGGTGGTGATGCAGAAATCAGGTATTCTTATCAAAACTGGTTAACAGCTGGTGCTACCATAACCTACCAATACCTGAAAAACATGCAGATGTATGAAACCAACCCGGCAACGGGAGAAAAGTTTACAACAATAAGTCCACTCTACGGAGATCAAATGCCTAATATTCCATACTTCTTCGGAAACTTCGATGTATCGGTTTCGTTTAAAAATGTTGGTAGAAAAGGAAATCACCTGAATGTAGGCGGTAACTTATTGTTTGTGAACGAATTCTGGCTTTACTGGCCAAGCTTAGGCGGGAGAAATGAAACAGAGAAAAAGAAAGGTATTCCAACACAAATATCCCCTGATTTGAATATTGTTTACAGCCTTAAAAATGGCCGGTATAACATCGCTTTGGAAGCTAAAAACATTACCGATGCCAGGTTATTCGACAACTTTAGCTTGCAAAAACCTAGTCGTGGCTTCTATTTAAATCTGAGGTACTTCATCAATAAAACACATTAATAATTCATCAATAAGAAAAATAAAAACAATATGAAAACAAACATTACCAAGGCTTTTATGGCTTTAGCTTTTGTAGGGGGACTTAGCTCATGCTCAAAAAATGAGGGAACAGAAAGTATACCGGAAAATCCGGGAAATTACATTGTTGCGGTAACACCTGTAGCCTCAACAGGGGTCGCAGATTACTTGCTTACTGCAGGTAGTTTAGAATCAGGAACCGTTTCAATTGCCGGAAACGGAGTAGAACAAGATGGTACTTACAGGTATTATGTAACCCATAACAACAAGTTTTTCAGCATGTTGTATGGACAGGGAAATCCGGGTGCTGTAACCACTTACAACATTGCAAATGGTAAATTAAACAAGCTTTCTAATTTTCAAACAGAAACCGTTCAGGCGTTTGCACCAGTAAACGATGATTTGTTATTGGTTAAAATCCCGAGGAATATTGCTTCTCCTTTAGCCACCTGGTATAAAGTTAATACCAACAGTTTATTAATTACAGGTGAAGGAACCATTAATGTTCAGGCACCTTCAAACAATGGCGAGTCAGCACATTTTAGCTGGATTAAACAGGTAGGTAATAAAGTTTATGCACCTTATTTTTCTATTAAAGCATGTTGCGGAGATTCTTTTGGTACCGACTTCCCGGATAATGCCTGGATTGCGGTATACTCTTACCCGGAGATGCAGTTAGAGAAAGTAATCAAAGATGATAGAACAAGTTTCATAGGCCGATATTTTGTTGATGGTTTAGGCCTTGTTGAAAATGGTGATGTTTATGCATTCTCTTCTTCAGTTGCTACAAAAGGTGGGGTACTTACTTCAACTAAACCTTCTGCAATTACTAAAATTAAGGCCGGTACAACAGAATTTGATAAAACTTATTTCTACAATTTTGAAGAAATTTCTAATGGCTACGTAATTACCAACTGGATTTATATCGGTGGAAACAACTTCGTAGCACATGTAACTCCAAAAGCCAGTAAAGGTGCCTATGTAGTAGGAAAAGAATTAGCAATCGTTAACGTTGTTGACAAGACTTTTAAAAAGGTTGGTGGATTACCTGCAGCAGCAAACATTAGTTCTATCACCACTAATAACTACACCATCAAAGATGGTAAAACAGCTTATTTAGGTGTAAACTTAACAGACGGTACCAGCTTTGTGTATAAAGTTGATGCATCAAACCAAACAGCAACCAAAGGCTTAAAGGTTGAGGGCGGTTTAATCACAACCATTCAAAATATAAAATAAGTGTTTATTCCCCCTCATTTTTAAAAGATAACAGTGCGATGATGACAGACAAAAAGAATCCTAACATCAAGAAAAAGACCAAAGAATCCGTATTTACCAGGGTTAACAAATGGCTTCACCTGTGGCTGGGCCTTATATCCGGCATCATCGTGCTTATAGTGTGCATTACCGGGTGCATTTGGGTATTCAATGAAGAAATTACAGGTTTACTGGAGCCCGAAACTAAAATAGATCAACAGGAAAAACCTGTACTTACGCCTTCCCAACTCAGTGATATTGCCTTTAAACTTTATCCGGATAAAGTCCCTGCTTATGCCAATTATCAGCAAGGAAGAGCAATCAATTTAAGTTTGCGTGGAAAAAAGGAAGAGGGCAGAAGAGGGGGTGGTACCTTGCTCAAAATCAATCCTTATACCGGAGAGGTAATCAGCAAAGTGGTACACAAAAAAGGTGAAACAGATTTTTTCAGAACAGTACTGAACGGACACCGCTTCCTTTGGCTTCCTTTTAAAATCGGACGTCCAATTGTGAATTATGGAACACTTATTTTTGTCATTTTGCTCATAACCGGATTGATCTGGTGGTACCCTAAAAAGTGGAACAAATCTACCCGGGAAAAAAGCTTTAAAATCAAATGGGGCGCTTCGTTTAAAAGGGTTAATTTAGACTTACACAATGTACTTGGTTTCTATTCGCTTATTTTCTTACTATTTATCGCCCTAACGGGGATGGTTTATGGAATCCGATGGTATAGCGAAGGATTATACTGGGTAACTTCTGGCGGTGAAAAGTTAGCAGAATTTAAGCGGTTGGAGTCTGACTCAACACAATCAAATAAATATAATACGCCTCAAAAAGCAATGGATGCAGCCTGGCAGATGGTTATAGCCAAGAATCCCAAGTCTGAAGGTTTTTATTACAGTTTTCCCGATACGGCTAAAGCTAAAACAACCATCGGAATAACAGTTTATCCGACTAAAGGACAGTTCTATAATAATCAGAGCTATACTTTTGATCAGCATACTTTGAAAGAGCTGAAAGGAGAGGGCGTTTATGCCATTTCGTATCAGTCGGCAACCTTTGGAGCTAAATTAAGAAAGATGAATTATGATATTCATGTGGGAAGTATTTTGGGTTTCCCAGGAAAAGTATTAGCCTTTTTAGCTTCGCTTATTGGTGCGAGTTTGCCGATCACAGGATTTCTAATTTGGTATGGCAGAAAGTTTAAAAAGAAAAGTAAGAAAAAAGATGCAGTAGATAAAATAGATTTGTCAGCATCCCCGGCACCTAAAAGAACCTATCCCAAACCTTCGATAAAGAAAAAGGAATTGGTGGGCTTAGAATCTGAGGTCTAATCATTAATATACCCCGATTTTTTAGAAGTTAAACTAAAATTTGATCTTGATTTTGTTTATTAGCCATTTAAAGAAATTTTAAATGATAATAAAAAGGCTTTCCAGGTGTTGGAGAGCCTTTTTGATTTTAAA
This sequence comes from Pedobacter sp., assembly GCF_965279535.1. Classification (NCBI taxonomy): domain Bacteria; kingdom Pseudomonadati; phylum Bacteroidota; class Sphingobacteriia; order Sphingobacteriales; family Sphingobacteriaceae; genus Pedobacter; species Pedobacter sp. The sequence goes on along the minus strand of NZ_OZ257244.1, from coordinate 938,335 downwards.
TTTATCTGCATTTTAAATATTTTTTTGTTCGAATAGAATAATCTTATACATTTACAAAAAACTTTAGGGGTGCCCTTGTGCTGAGAAATACCCTTTGAACCTGATGCGGTTAGTACCGCCGAAGGGAAAAGTAAGAGCAAACTATTTGCTGTCTTTTCATTCCCCGTGATGGGGCAATTCCTATGGTTTTTCCAATTTGAATAAAATGGAAATAACGATAAACAATCAAAACTATCAATTGAGAGAAACCTGTTCGGTAGAGCAACTGCTTTCGGATATGCAAGTTCCCAATACCAGGGGGATTGCCATCGCTGTTAATCAACAGATCATTCCTAAATCGCATTGGAATACCCATACCATTCAACATGGCGACCAGTTAACTCTTATTAAAGCCACTCAGGGCGGATAGTAGCAATCTAATCAAAATGAAAAACCAAAAAGAAACCATCACCGGGCAAATCAGCCGTGATCCATTTCCCGCTTCTAAAAAGGTGTTCGTTAAAGGACAACTCCACGATATCAGAGTGGCCATGCGAGAGATCAGTTTAACCGATACTAAAATCCATAATGGCTTCGGACTTACCGAATCCAATGCGCCCGTAACCGTATACGATACCAGTGGTCCGTACACCGATGTGGATGTTGAAATTGATATTAAAGCAGGTTTGCCTAAACTTAGGGCATCATGGATTACGAACAGGGAAGATGTAGAACAGCTTCAAGGACTCAGTTCTGCTTATGGACAAGAAAGGTTGGCCGATCCTAAACTCAATGAATTAAGGTTTGCACACATCAATAAACCTTTCAAGGCAAAAAAAGGGATGAATGTTTCTCAAATGCATTACGCGAAAAAGGGAATCATTACCGCTGAGATGGAATACATTGCCATCAGGGAAAATCAACGGATTGATTTATGGTACGAGCAAAACGGACAAGCATTCTTAAATCACCAGCACAAGGGCCAAAGTTTTGGAGCCAATACCCCAAAGGGATACATTACACCAGAATTTGTAAGGCAGGAAGTTGCTGCAGGAAGAGCGGTAATTCCCTGTAACATCAATCACCCCGAACTGGAACCCATGATTATTGGTCGGAATTTTCTGGTGAAGATCAATGCCAACATTGGTAATTCGGCTGTAACATCATCTATAGAAGAAGAAGTTGAAAAAGCGGTATGGGCATGTCGCTGGGGTGCCGATACCATTATGGATCTTTCTACAGGAAAAAATATTCACGAAACCAGAGAATGGATTATCCGCAATTCGCCCGTTCCTATCGGTACCGTTCCCATTTATCAGGCCCTTGAAAAAGTAAATGGTAAAGCAGAAAATTTAACCTGGGAGATTTTTAGGGATACCTTGATCGAACAGGCAGAACAAGGCGTAGATTATTTTACTATTCATGCCGGGGTTTTACTGCGCTATATTCCTTTAACGGCAAAACGGATTACAGGGATTGTATCCAGAGGAGGGTCTATCATGGCGAAATGGTGTCTGGCACACCACCAGGAGAATTTTCTGTATACACATTTCGCCGAAATCTGTGAAATCATGAAGGCTTATGATGTTTCTTTCTCTTTGGGCGATGGATTAAGACCCGGTTGTATTGCCGATGCCAATGATGCAGCACAATTCTCCGAGTTAGAAACCTTGGGAGAGCTAACCAAAATTGCCTGGGCGCACGATGTACAAACCATAATTGAAGGCCCCGGACATGTACCCATGCACCTGATCAAAGAAAACATGGAGAAACAGCTGGAGCATTGTGCTGAAGCTCCGTTTTATACTTTGGGCCCGTTAACAACTGATATTGCACCCGGATACGATCACATTACCTCGGCCATTGGTGCAGCCATGATTGGTTGGTATGGTACAGCAATGCTCTGTTATGTTACGCCAAAAGAGCATTTAGGCTTACCCAATAAAAAGGATGTAAAGGATGGTGTAATCACTTATAAAATTGCCGCTCACGCTGCTGATTTAGCTAAGGGTCATCCGGGAGCACAATTCAGAGATAATGCTTTAAGTAAAGCCCGTTTCGAATTTCGTTGGGAAGATCAGTTTAACTTATCCCTCGATCCCGATACCGCAAGAGAATTTCATGATGAAACACTTCCTGCTGATGGAGCAAAAATCGCCCATTTCTGCTCCATGTGTGGCCCTAATTTTTGCTCTATGAAAATTACACAGGATGTACGTGAATATGCTGCTAAGCAGGGATTGGATGAGCAATTGGTACTCGAAAAAGGAATGGAAGAAAAAGCACAGGAATTTAAAAATAAAGGAAGCGAAATCTATTTGTAAGCGTCGATGAAACTGATTGTAATTTCTAATTCAATATCCTTTAAAGGTGAGGAACTGATTGTGAATCAGTTGTTTGAAGAAGGCTTGGAGATTTATCATTTGAGGAAGGAGAAAACGTCTAAAGAGGATTATAGGAAATATATTGAGGAGATTAATCCTCAATTTTATCATCAAATCGCCTTGCATCAATATCACGAATTGGCTGACGATTATGGGATAAAACGCTTCCATTACCCAGAGTATGAAAGGACAAAACAAATGGTTGTAAATAGGGAAAAGGAAATTTCGAGTACTTCAATCCATAAGTTAGACAAACTGGAAGAGGTAAACCCGTTCAGCTATGTTTTTTTTAGTCCTGTATTTGATAGTTTATCCAAGATAGGTTACCAGGGGGTTGTAGATGAGCGTTTTAAACTGACTAAAAAGCATGGTCAACCAGAGGTTGTTGCGCTGGGTGGGATCTCCAGCCAGAATGTTAAACTGATTGGAAAGATGGGATTTGATGGCGCCGCGGTATTAGGCGCACTATGGAATAATCCTTCGAATGCCGTTAATGCATTCAAACTTCTTCAAAAGCAATTAGAAACCAATGAGTTTCAGTAAAAGATAAAATTATATGATTGATAGAATACACTATATTTCACAAGGGATTACCCCGGATGATCACTTAAAATCGATTGAAAGGATACTTCTTGCAGGTGCAAAATGGATTCAATTGAGACTGAAAAATACGGATGAGCATACATTACTCGAAGTCGCTGAAAATGCAGTGGAGTTGTGTAATCGTTATGATGCAAAACTCATCATCAATGACTACCCGTCTATTGCTTTAAAAGTAGGTGCTCATGGGGTTCATTTAGGTTTGGAGGATATGTCAGTGAAAGAAGCCAGAGCCATTTTAGGCGCTGACAGGATTGTAGGCGGAACGGCAAATACAATAGAACAGGTAATTCAGCGGATCGACGAAAAAGTAGATTATGTGGGCGTTGGGCCTTTCCGTTTCACCACTACAAAGGAAAAATTAAGTCCGATTTTAGGTGCTGAAGGCTTCAGGGAAATCGTAAAAAGGCTGAGTGCAGCAAATCTATCCATTCCCATCATAGCAATTGGTGGAATAGAGATCGCAGATGTTGCCCACATTATGGAAACCGGGGTTTATGGTGTTGCCGTGTCTGGCGCACTCACCAATCAGCCTGATCTTTCCCTGACTTATCAACAAATTCAAAAGGAAATCAATACTCAACTTGTTTAATGCATTGCACATGTTAAAAATAGCAGATAAAATATTTCAATCGAGATTATTTACCGGTACGGGTAAATTTAGTTCATCCATAGAAATGGAAAATGCACTTTTGGCGTCTGATTCTGAGTTGGTTACGGTAGCTTTGAAACGTGTAGATATGAATGATACCAGCGATGATATTCTGAATCATTTGAAACATCCGCATATCCATCTGTTACCTAATACTTCGGGTGTACGCAATGCCAGAGAAGCAGTTTTCGCCGCCCAATTGGCCCGGGAAGCCCTTGAAACGAATTGGATTAAACTCGAAATTCATCCTGATCCTAAATACTTAATGCCCGATCCAATTGAAACTCTGAAAGCAACAGAACAACTTGCCGCACTGGGTTTTGTGGTGTTGCCTTACATCCATGCCGATCCGGTACTCTGTAAACGGCTGGAAGAAGTAGGAACGGCTGCGGTTATGCCTTTAGGTTCTCCGATAGGTAGTAATAAAGGGTTAAAAACCTTCGATTTCCTCGAAATTATCATCGCTCAAAGCAATGTTCCAGTAATCATTGATGCCGGAATTGGTGCACCATCTGATGCCGCAAAGGCAATGGAAATGGGCGCCGATGCAGTACTGGTAAATACAGCAATTGCGAGTGCTGCAAACCCAATCGAAATGGCCAGGGCTTTCAAAATGGCGGTAGAAGCCGGAAGACTTGCATATGAATCTGGGCTCGGCCGTGTTCAATCGGAAGCCATTTCCACAAGCCCTTTAACCTCCTTTTTAAATGACTAGTTTTAAAGATGTTTTTTACCAATACAGCTGGCAGGAAAGTAAGGAAAAGATTTACGATTCCACAGCTAAGGATGTAGAACGTGCGCTTACCGCTCCCCAGCGATCATTGGACGATTTTATGGCGCTCGTATCGCCCGCGGCAGCACCGTATTTAGAAAATATGGCGCAGTTAAGTAATCAGCTTACTCTTCAGCGTTACGGCAAGGTTATTCAAATGTATGTGCCACTTTATCTTTCCAATGAGTGTAATAATATATGTACGTATTGTGGCTTTAGTTATGATAATAAGGTTAAGCGGAAAACACTCAGCCCGATGGAGATTATGCAGGAGGTTGCGGTAATTAAAGACATGGGGTACAACCATGTACTTCTGGTTACAGGTGAGGCAAACCAAACCGTTCATGTAGATTATTTTGAAAAGGTATTGAATTTAATCAAGCCGCATTTTTCTCATATTTCTATGGAAGTTCAGCCCATGGATGTACCAGATTATGAGCGATTAATTCCACTTGGCTTAAATACAGTTTTGGTTTATCAGGAAACCTATCATCAGGAAGATTACCGTAAACATCATCCCAAGGGGAAGAAGTCCAATTTCGACTATCGACTGGAAACCCCTGATCGACTGGGAGCAGCGGGAATACACAAGATGGGTTTGGGCGTACTGATTGGCCTGGAGGATTGGCGAACAGACTCTTTTTTTACTGCACTGCATTTATCCTACTTAGAAAAACGATACTGGCAGAGTAAATATAGTCTTTCCTTCCCAAGGCTCAGACCATTTAGCGGTGGCTTGGAACCCAAAGTAAATATGAATGATCGGGAACTGGTACAATTAATTTGCGCTTACAGGATTTTCAATCAGGAAGTAGAACTTTCATTATCTACCCGGGAAACGATAGCCTTTAGAAATAATGTACTTAAATTAGGAATTACTTCTATGAGTGCTGGATCAAAAACTAACCCGGGGGGATATGCTGTTGAACCAGAATCTTTAGAACAATTTGAAATTTCCGACGAACGGAGTGCCACAGAGATTGCCGATATGATCAGAAAAGCTGGATACGAGCCAGTTTGGAAAGATTGGGATAGTGTATTAAATCCATAAAGATGTTTACAAAAGTAGAACTTCAACGCTATAACAGGCAAATCCTGTTGCCAGAATTTGGAATTAGTGCTCAGGAAGAACTAAAAAAGGCTAAAGTATTGATTATTGGAGCGGGTGGCCTGGGCTGCCCAATGCTACAGTATCTGGCTGTGGCCGGTGTTGGAAAAATTGGATTAATAGATGATGATGTAGTTGATATAAGCAATTTACACCGACAAATACTCTATTCAGAAAACGATATAGGAAGAAAGAAGGTAGAAGTAGCTGCGGAGAAATTAGCTATACTCAATCCGTATGTAGAAATTACTCCTTATCCCGCACGATTAACAACTGAAAATGCCAACAGTATATTTTTACAATATGACATAATTGTTGATGGTTCGGATAATTTCCCCACCCGATACCTGGTGGATGCCGTTTGTGCTACACTTAAAAAGCCACTGGTATTTGGATCAATTTTCAAGTTCGAAGGTCAGCTGTCCGTTTTTCACTATCAGGGAGCCTCAGGATATAGTAACCTATTCCCCGAGCCTCCAGCAGAAGATGAAGTTCCCAATTGTTCTGATATTGGAGTAATAGGGGTGTTACCCGGTATTATTGGCTCTTACATGGCTGTTGAAGTTATTAAGGTGATTACTGGAAAAGGAGAGGTGCTGGCTGGAAAATTAAAAACGGTAGATATATTAAATAATAGAACATTGCTTTATGATATCCCAAAAACTGTCGAAACAGTGGTTCAACAGGTGGGTGCTGAGGTAAAACCTGATGAGCTCATCGAAATCGATCGGGCTACATTTGATGCATGGAAACTGGATGTGTCTAATCCAGTCTGCTTGGTAGATGTTCGCATGGAGCATGAATTTGAAGCCTTAAATATTGGGGGGATTAATATACCCTGGTATGAATTGCAGGAACGCCTGGACGAGCTTCCGAAAGATAGAAAAATAGTCTTTTGCTGCCAAACCGGACAGAAAAGCAAGATGGCAGTTTTCCTGCATCGAAGTGCATCAGGTATAAATTCTTATAGCTTAAAAGGGGGACTTTAATCTATCAGCTGGTCCATGGTCCGTGACTCAGGGATCATACAATTAATTTATGTACGGTTAACCAAACTACCACCGATGGTCTGTAAATCACAGACCATGAACTTATCTCTTAACCTAATATCACTGACTCGCTGACAATAGAATACTTGCTACTAACTCTCAGATAGTCTATATTTAAAGTCATGAAAAACATCCCTAAATTTTTAACGGCTACTTTAATTGCCCTGATCATATTTTTATCCAATACCTACGCTGCTAGTGTCGATACCGTACTGACCCATAGCAATATCATGAAAAAAGATATTAAGGCTGTTATCGTAAGGCCAGCCGGCTATTTGGAATCTAAAGCATTCCCAACTTTATATCTTTTACACGGAGCCGGAGATAAATATTCTGGATGGTTAACTAAAGTGCCTGATAGAGAAACGGTAAAGCGATTGTCGGATGAACTGAATATGATTGTAGTCTGCCCTGATGGTGGTGTAACCAGCTGGTATTTCGATAGCCCTGTTGATCCTGCTTATCAGTATGAAACCTACATATCAAAGGAATTGGTCAAATATGTTGACGAGCATTATGCTACGATAAAAGACAGGAAAGGTCGCGCCATAACAGGTTTAAGCATGGGTGGGCATGGTGCATTATATCTTGCCTTTCGTCACCAGGATATTTTTGGTGCCTGTGGCAGTATGAGTGGTGGTGTAGACATCCGTCCCTTTCCAGAGAATTGGGATATTGCTAAACGATTGGGGAAATACAGCGAATATCCCGATCGTTGGGAAGCTAATACAGTCATTAATCTTACTCACTTACTAATACCAAATAAACTCTTCATCATTATAGATTGTGGCTACAATGATTTCTTCTATAAAGTGAATGTGAATCTCCATGATAAATTATTGGAAAGAAATATTCCGCACGATTTCATTATCCGGCCCGGAATACACAATTGGGAATATTGGGGCAATGCCATTAATTATCAGATGTTGTTCTTTAGCAGGTTCTTTAAGCAATCCGCTCAAAAGTGATTATAAGGTGTTTCAATTTGGAACACCTTTTTTGTATCAAAACTATTTGCCTGCTCAGCTGTTTGTGAAATAGATCGATTGATGATAAAATCGAATTATAAAACTACGTTTTGTATGTCTATGGTCAACACTTCGATTTTCGTAGAAATGGGTAGTTTATCCAGGGATGGATATTTTATTTTTCATCCTATAGGTAAGAATTTTGAATACCTTAATGATGCCTTCGCTGATATATGGGGGATATCAACAACAATCATAAAGAATAATCCGCAGGTTTTGTGGCAACAAATACATTCCGAAGATAAGGAGCATGTAAAGGATTGCTATCTGGAATGCCTTAGCGATAACCAGGCCAAGAAGTATGAATTCAGGTTATCGGTAGCTGGTGCCGAAAAATATATCAGGACTAATATTTTTCCCATTGATAATGGTGGAGAGCTTTTGCTTTGTGGTATGATGGAAGATATTACTGTAATGCGGCATAATAAAATCCACATTGAACAGATTAATGCACGGAAAAATATAACCCTTGAAGTATTGGCACATGATTTACAGGAGCCCTTGGGGATGATGCAAATGACGGCCAGCCACATGGCCCGGCAATTGAGAGGGGGAAGCCAGAATGATATGATGGAAGCGGTGGATTTTATCCATGAACTCTGCGATCGTAATTTACGTTTGGTAAGAAGTATGATTAACAGGGAGTTTCTCAAATCTGCAGAGGTAGAAATTGGTAAAGAAAGAGCTGATCTTGTTGCAGAACTCAGGGATATGCTGCGCTTTTATCGCAGATCTCAACTGTCTGAAACAAAGACTTTTCAATTCAGTACTTCGAGCGAGAAAATTTTCATCCATTTGGATACGATGAAGTTTCTTCAGGTAATTAATAACCTCATTTCTAATGCACTAAAGTTTACGCCCGAACCCGATGGGTTTATTGGTGTACACATTGAAGAACTTCAAAATTCAGTAATTGTGTCTGTAAGAGATAATGGTATTGGTATTCCGGAACACTTGCAGGCTGGTCTTTTTGATCGGTTACCGCAAACCCTGCGTAGAGGGATAAAAGGCGAACCAACAGGAGGATTTGGCATGGGGATTATCAAGGCGATTGTGGCCTTGCACAAAGGGCAGGTTTGGTTTGAATCTGAAGAAGGAAATGGCAGTACTTTTTACATCGAACTCCCCAAATAAGTCCGTCACCATGCTGACTGGAACCAGTGGTTTTTCAAATTTGCAACGGTATATTATATTTGGTTTATGATCAAAATTATTATGGTCGATGACCATCATGTTGTGCGCAGTTCCATCCGATTTATGTTGGAACATCAAGCGGAAATTGATGTGGTTTTAGAAACAGACCAAGCAGCAAAATGCCTGGATTATCTTAAGCAAAACGAACAGGTTGATGTGGTGATTTCTGATATTTTTCTACCGGAAAAAGACGGATTGAACTTGATCCGGGAAATCAAAAAAATAGACCCGAAAGTTCATGTTATTTGTCTCTCTATGATGGAAGATGAGCAATATGCTTCTGATGCATTTCTGGCTGGGGCTAGCGCTTATCTTTCTAAAAGTGTTGATGCTGAGGAACTTTTGTTTTGCATTAAACATGTAACAAAAGGAAAAAAGTATTTGGCTTCTGCAATTTGTATCGCTGTTTTGGAGCGGTTTAATAGCCACCTGGGAGGTAAAAATTATCATGATAAACAGCGTTTAATTTTAACCGAAAGGGAAAGCTTAGTGCTTAAAGGTATCGCAGAAGGGCTCACCAATCAAGAGATCGCTGACCAGCTTTTTTTAAGCAGAAGGACAGTAGAAACGCAGCGCGAAAACTTGATCGCCAAGACCGGAACCCGAAATACTGCAGATCTCGTTCGCTTTTCTGTGCTTAACGGATTTGTTCGTTAAAACATCAAATGATGCGCTTTTTTATGGTTTTATAACCTTCATTTAAAATTCCGTAAAAAGTCGGGTATTTTTCCCGATAACAACTATTAAGGTCATTTTGTTCAGTTTATATCCAAATATTAAGCTAAAGCATATGACCTTAAATTTTAATACAGAAATTTACCAGTACCACCTTCCACTCTACGAAAAGGCGGTATCATACACACGGGATGAAGCAACAGCTGCTGATCTTGTGCAGGATACTTTTGTAAAAGCTTTTCGCTTCTCCGATAGCTTTCAAACCGGAAGTAACGTACGGGCCTGGCTCTTTACCATTCTCAAAAATACCTTTTACAATGATTACCGAAGAGAACAAAAGCGAGCTGCGGTACTCGTTCAGGATGCAGAGATAACAAATGCACAGCTTAGTCATAGCGCGCATGAGAATCGGGGCAATGCTAAATTCATGATGGAAGATATTCAACGGGCACTATCTGTTCTCCCTGAAGAGGCTAGATACTGCTTTTGCCGGTATTTCGAAGGTTATAAATATCACGAGATAGCAGCAGATCTTAATATACCATTAGGGACCGTTAAAACCCGTATTCATGTCGCCAGAGAGTTGCTTAAACGCCAATTAAAAGCATATCGGTCTTAATTTATTTTCGGTACAAAGAGTGAGTAGCAAAAATGCATAAGCATGTATTTGTACCATATATCTTTATACTTGAAAATTTTCAGCTTAAGTATTTCAGCATTGACTTCATTATCAACAATCAACTCTGTGCTTTGAAATGCGTACTGTTATATTTTCCCCGGTAGCCGTAAAAATTATACCAACAATAAAAAAGAAGAATTAAGATAACAGTTCCTAAGCCTAATTCAGGTTCGGATAGGCTGAGGCATGCCCACATTACAAACGTGGAAATCAAACAAACCAATAAGAAAAAAACTACTTTTTTCATAATGTACTGATTTATTCTGGTTCATGGAAGTAAATATAGTTAAAAGCAAATTAAAAATCAAGTTTTTGTGTATTTAATTGCTTTGTTTTCAGTTTGTTGTGGTTTTTTTATGCTTTGTTTTTAATATTTGGAATGTCATTGGGGTGATAAGTCGTGTTTTTGTATGGAATGTTAGTTTTTTGATTGGTTATGTAATTTTTTGACGTTTTATTGGGTGGTTATTGCTTATTTATTAAGAATTTTTTGCTTTAGTTGATGTATTCCTGAAAAACTTCTATAGTTTTTGCCGATATGATGCAATTTGAATATCATGCAATGAAGATATTCCATCATGCTGGAGATATGAAAATAAACCAGGATTCGCAAAATAATATATCAGCTTGTAGCTTCCTTGTGTAGAAATTAATCCTTTTTATCAAGGAAATCTTCCTTTATATGTAAAACTGCTACAAATCAAATTTTCTTCATGCATATTTACTAAATCTTTGGAATTATAAACTTACTGATACCTGTACTTGCAGGTTCGGTAAGTTTCTTCATCTACTTATGATAGCATCATCGTCCCGTTCAAGTATATCTAAATTAACGCCTTATTTTATACCTGAACGGGATTTGTTTTAAAATTATTTTGTCAGTGCGGGCTTTTTGCGTCTCAGGCTAATGTAGTCTATAGCCAGTACTATAATCAGTATAAGTAGGCCGCCAAATTCCCGTGTTTCTTCAATCCAGGGCTTTGTTGCTTTCATGCTTTGAACAATATTCTCAGCCTGGTGATCATGATACCAGTTTATAACTCCTGTTTTATCAAAAAATAGAAATGCTGCGTAAACAGCGTATACTAATATACCTGCAAGGTAAGCTTTAGGGAAATATTTTCCTTTAAAGTACTGGAAGCAGAACCAGGCTCCATAAAGATAAATCGGTACCCAGATATATGGATCCGGATCATTATACTGGAGTGCAGCCGAAAAAATAAAAAGAAGACAAGCAATCAGGTTGAAGATTTTCAAGATATAGTTTATTTAGGTGTTGAAGGGGTAAAAATAGGTAATGAACGCGAACTTTAAAATTTTATCCGCGTGTCTCAAAGGATTAAATAGACCATAGACAATAGTGAATGTGAAATAAATTGTAATAAGAAATTCCTAAATCTCTTAGACGCTTTAGATGATTAAATTAGAAAATAGATAAACAAAGAATGTAAAACAGACACTTTGGGTCCTCTCATTTGAAAAAAAACAAAAAAAAATCACAGGCTAAGCCTCAAGCAATCAGGAGATTCATGCTTTAATTGATTCAGAAGCCAATAAAAAGCCAAAAAAAAACTTGTAGAAATGAACTTAGTTTGTACTTTTGCCTCCGGAAAGTTGGCAGAGTGGTCGAATGCGGCAGTCTTGAAAACTGTTGACTGTAACAGGTCCGGGGGTTCGAATCCCTCACTTTCCGCTTAAAAAAGCTACCTGAAAGGTGGCTTTTTTTGTTTAGTTTCTGCTGCTTTATCTTTTTGCAAATTATTAAGCAAAAAAAAGGGAGAACTTTATCCTCCCTCAATAATTTTATCCTTTAGCTTTTCTGGCTTTCTTCCCTTCCGATTCCGGGAAAAATAAAGATGATAGCATTTCAAATTTTTCTGGTCCTGCTTCATATTCTGCAGCTATATCCGACCATTTCTTGAGTTCTGCCTGCGCTTGTTCTACTTCAATTTTTAAAGTCTCCAGTTTATTCTGTAAGAGTTTGCTGATGTTATTTTGTGCCATAACACAAAACTAAATGCTTTCCCTTAATTGACCTAGTTTTATTATGGGATAATTCGTTTCTGTCTGTACCTCAATGCGATAAAATTGCAGGTTTCTCCCTAGCCGCATTTTAATTGGCAACATATCTTTCAATCCTGTTGGCGAAATCATTCAGGTCAAATGGTTTATTAATGAAATCCTCAGCAGAACATTTGGCTTTAATTTTATAGAGATTATTCCCCGCCGACATCATCATCACTGGAATTTGATGGGTTTTTGCATTTTGCTTTAGCTTACTACAGATCTCAACACCATTTCCATCCGGTAGCATTACATCCAGCACCACCATGTCTGGAAGATGTTTATTCATTTGCTGCCAAAACGACCTCGTATTCGGGCAGGTAATTACATCATACATTTCCTCTACCAATAGAAATTCAATAATTTCCCTGATATTGATGTTATCTTCTACTACATAGATGCACTTTTTCATAACGCCTCCTTGTTTATTAAGTAACGCAGGAAGCTTTACGTCAGTTTAAAGAAATTATCCACGATAGCGTAGTTATCCACGATCTTATCATAGAAAAAGATTTATTACCTGGTATAATTATGATGTCGTTTTTCTAATTTCCTGTTTTAATTCTTCTATTTTCTCCTTTGCCTGTCTGCTTTCCAGGTAATAGTAAATGGCGAATCCCAGAAATATCTTCCCTAAAATAAAGACCGCTGCAAATACCCATCTCCATGCCTTATGAATACGCATATGACTGGATGAAGATTCAACTTCAATATAACCGCCTGCTGTTGATTGTCTTTCTTTTTGGTCATCTACAGGTTTATCTATCTTAAGTAAGTGTTGGTCTCGCAGTTTTATTTCATTTATTTCTTGCTCTATTTTATCAAAAACTAATGGAGGAGGAGGAACAGCCATACGCTGTGCCAGTAATTCCATGTCCAGTTCAAGTGAGGTTAAAGCCTCCTTAAATTCAGGGTATCTAACGCTAAGTTGTTCTACCTGCAATTTTTCCTCTTCGCTTGCAATACCCATTACATAGGTTTCTAAAAGGCCGCTTTCGATTATTGTTCTAATTTCCATGGGCATTTCTGATTTTATCTAAAGAAGATTTTAACTGACTACGTATCTCGTTTTCTGATAGATTTAATACACCAGATAAATATGTCGCCGTTTTTCCGTGGTAATAAATTTCCGAGAAAATGTTGCGCTCTGTTTCAGTAAGTAAGGATAAAGAGCTATCATCCTGTTTGTTACTGTTGTGTTGAGGCTGTATATCCAGTGATTTAAATTCAAATGCCAACAATTGTTGTTGGGTATATTGTCTTAAGTGCAACCAGGTTACCTTTTCAGTAGTAAGGTTGCTATGGTTTGAGATATAGCTACTTAACACTTTAATCAGTTGCTTTTCTGCACTTGGTTGGTGTTTCAGAATTCCCTGTATATAACCTAACAGCATGGCGCCATATTTAGTATATATCCATCGGATATCAATGGAGTTTTCGTAAGCGGTTTGTTTAGCAGCTTTCAACATTTATTGGGATGGTTCTTTTTATGAAATCGCCCTGCAAGATAAGCCCAAAAAATTGAATTTAAAATCATCTTCACCAAAAACAATTCTATAGCTTATTAATTTATGCCGATGAGGTGTTTCAGATTTAAATTTAATTGCACTATTCTTTTTTAATCCCTAAACTGTAGCATTATTTCAATTGTTAACGTTTAACTTTAAAAAACTTAACCAAATGAAAAACGCTTTTAAAATATTGATGTACTCGATTATCCTGGTTGTGATGATTGTGTCTTGTAAAAAGGAGAATGACAAACCTGAACCCGTACCCCTAGCTGGTATAACAGGTAACTGGTTAGAAAAAGTCCCTGGAGACGTAAACCGGAGAATCTCTTTTGGTGTAGGAATGGATTTTTCTATGGTTACGATTATAGATGACTCGCATTCCACTTCGCTACATGGAAAGTATAGTGTTAATGGAAATGCAGTAAATATTATCATTACGGAAAGCGTTAGCCGAAGTGGTGATCAATCGGTAACCACAGCAGTTAACCAAAGCGTTTATGACAAAGCAAGTTTTAACATCAAAGATGATAAACTTACATTGAAATTTGTTGGCTTTCCTGCAAGCGGCACAACAGAGAGTCAGGCGGTGTTTAACCGTTTAATAATGATCGATTGATAAACAACCATTAAATTGGTAAGCTTAAACCTACTTTTACCCGATCTAAAGTAACAAAGGTACGGAAGCGTTTAATATCAGGATTATCAAAAAAAAGTTTGGTAGTGAGTTCTTCATAAGCGGTCATATTGGCAACATTAATAACCAGTATAAAATCTACTTCTCCTGTTACATAATAGCATTGTTGTATTGCCGGTATTGAGGCAAATTTTTGCTTGGTTTTACGCACAAGTTCAATTTTATCATTTTCCATCTCTACCTCAACAACTATGGTAATCGGAATGGAAACCTTATTTGGATCTGCCACAGCAATTTGATTTTGGATAGTGCCATTTTCTTCCATTCGTTTTATCTTTCTATGAACAGCAGCGGCAGAAAGGTTAATAAGATTGGCGATAGTCCGTTGTGGTGTATAATTATTTTCCTGTAGGATTCTTAAAATTGCAAGATCGAAATGATCCAACGAATTGGACGATGCTGGAGACTTAGGCATAAATATTTAAATTGATGAAACAAAATTGCAAAAGTGGCCTCAAAATAGAGAAAATTATTCTCCTTTATTGAAATAGTTTTGCTCCTGATGGAAAATGGTAATCAATTAAAAGGTTTCTTACTTGCAATATTAGCAGCTACCCTTTGGGGCGTTTCGGGCACCTTCGGTCAATTTATTTTTAACAGTCGGGGCATTAATCCGGCATGGCTGGTTACCGTGCGTTGCCTTTCCTCAGGATTAATTTTACTGGCTTTTGGTTTCATGAAATTTGGGGCTGCAATTTTCAATATCTGGAAGAACAAACAGGATATTTTAAGCTTATTAATATTTGGGCTGATTGGTATACCATTAGTGCAGTATACATACTTTGCTGCGATTCAGCATTCAAATGCGGCCACAGCTACTGTACTACAATATGCGGGGCCTGCGCTGATTGCTATTTATCTGGCTCTCATCAATAAACGTTTACCTGGTATGTATACCATTTTGGCTATCGCTATGGCCATAACGGGGACCTTTCTGTTGGTTACCCATGGTAGTTTTAACAGCCTCTCAATCTCTAGCCTGGCGTTGTTTTGGGGAATAGCATCAGCGGTTGCCCTGGCGTTTTATAGTATTCAACCTGTTAAGCTCTTACATCGTTATCATGCAATAATCGTTATCGGATGGGCTATGCTTATTGGAGGAATTGCCTTTAGCTTTGTTCACGTTCCCTGGAAGGTAGAGGGTATATGGGATTTAGATACCTGTATTTCAATAACTTTTATTATTTTATTGGGAAGTGTAATCGCCTTCTACGCCTATCTTACAGCTGTAAAATGGATTGGAGCACAAACTACCAGTTTGCTGGCTTCTGCCGAACCCTTATCAGCAGCTTTGATCTCTATATTTTGGCTAAAAGTTAGTTTTGGTTCAATGGATATAGTTGGCAGCGTAATGATTTTATTGGCCATTTTTCTGCTGGCACGGAAATGAAAGCCCAAATAATAGCCAGGTTTTGTATTGTTTTTTTAGTGAGCAGGCTTTGTGCGCTGCATTGGCGAAGGTTTTTGGGTAGAACTGAGTAAGTTCTGGCTGATGAATCTCCTGGAGGATTTTGGTAAACCCAAATTGCATAACCATTTTCCGTTGTGGAAAAACCATTTGATCAGCCAGCTGTTATGTAAAATAATATGAAAACATGCACTAAAGTAAATACAATTTTAGCGGCTACAGCTGTGGTTGCTGCAACCATATATTTCAGTTCCTGTGCCACTATTCCGAAGGGAGCTAAAGCTGTTAAGCCTTTTAAGAAAGATAAATATTTAGGCAAATGGTTTGAAATTGCCCGCATGGATTTTAAGTTCGAAAGAAATTTAAGTCAGGTTACAGCCAATTATTCCCTCCGGAACGACGGTACAATTAAGGTAGTAAACAGAGGTTTCAACGCCATTAAAAATGAGTGGAAAGAAAGTACAGGTAAAGCCAAATTTGTTGATCGGGATACCGAGGCTAAACTGAAAGTATCATTTTTTGGTCCCTTTTATGCAGGCTATAACGTAATTGCAATTGATCCTGAATATCGATATGCGCTTGTTGCAGGTAGAAATCTTAAATATATGTGGATCCTTTCCCGTGAAAGGACTATTCCTGAATCAATAAAACAAGATTATCTGGCTAAAGCAGAAGAATTAGGATACGCTACTTCCAAATTGGTTTGGACAAGGCAAGATTAATTTTATCGCTCAGTAGTTTATCTGCCAAATCTTCATTAATCTCAGCGTCTTTTTAAATAGAATCTTAGTAAAAGGCTTCATCATTATACCTAAAATGTCTTATTTTTAATCAAATAAGAAAAGGTATGTCGAATAGAAGATTCTTTATTAAAAGCAGTTTGGCCAGCATTGTGTTGGCCGGTTTATCTCCTGCAGTACCGGTACTTTCAGCAGAATTGGCCGATGAATTACCCGAAAAAAGGACTGTAAAACTACGTTTTGCAATAGCCTCAGATGGGCATTATGGGCAGCCGAAAACAGATTATAAAAGAGATCACGACAATATTATTGGTTGGTTAAACCAATCTCATGATCAAAGTCCCCTGGATTTTGTAATCATTAATGGCGATCTGGTTCATGACCGTCCGGAACTGTTATCAGAGGTAAAAAACAATTATTTTGACAAACTAAAAGTTCCTTTTTATGCCGTTCCGGGAAATCACGATCATGCTGATACGGCCACCTGGAAAAACGTATTTGGATATGAAGATAACTTTTCATTTGAAAAGAATGGAATAGGGTTCGTACTGGTTAATACCTCTGATGTTAAAGGAACATATCGTTGTCCGGATAATGTTTTTTTAAAGCAAGCACTTGATCAGTTTAAAAACTTACAGACTGTTTTTGTCGTGATGCATATTCCACCACATTTTTGGGTGCCTGAAAGCCCATTTGTAGAATGCCCGGATACCATAAAGTTACTTCATGATTATACCAATGTTAAAGCGGTTTTTCATGGTCACGATCATAGTTTAGATGCAGTTTTCTATACCGCCAAGTTACCTCATTTTTTTGATGCCCATTTTGGTGGAAGCTGGGGGACAACCTATAAAGGTTATCGGATTGTTGAGGTGAATGAGGATGGGAAAATCTTAACACATCAGGTAAATGCAAGTCAGGTACCAGTGCTGAATGAAACCAAATTATAAATAAGAAATCACCATTTGTTATATCATTAATTATAACATGAACTTAATCTTTTAATAACATAGCCAAAGCATCTTTGCGCTATAAATATTTGGTTAGTATTTATAAAGTTTAGGTTAGTTGATACAACCCCGATGGATATCGGGGTTTTTTCTTTTTGTGCTATCCTTTTTAATTTAATCTGTTTTTAGTTGGCCTCTAAACCTGATCTATTTTCTTAACTATACAAAAATGTTTAGTTGCGAACAAAATATTTTGTACTTTCATTATTGATAAGTCGTAAAAGCGGCCTATTCATAAAAAATGAAAATTGCAACCTATAACGTAAATGGTGTTAACGGTCGTTTGCCTGTATTGTTAAGATGGCTTGAAGAAAGTGCCCCAGATATTGTCTGTTTGCAAGAGTTGAAGGCCCCGCAAGAGAAGTTTCCTTTGCAGGCCATTAATGATGCCGGGTATAATGCCATTTGGCATGGACAGAAAAGCTGGAATGGCGTGGCTATTTTGGCTAAAAACCTGGAGATTCAGGAAACACGAAGAGGTTTGGACGGCGATGATGAAGATATCCAAAGCAGGTATATTGAAGCCAATGTTGGCGGGATAATCGTGGGCTGTCTTTATCTTCCTAATGGTAACCCGGCCCCAGGGCCAAAATTTGACTATAAATTAAGCTGGTTCGAAAGGTTTAAACTGCATGCCCAAAAGTTACTGACTTACGATTTACCTGTTGTGCTTTGTGGAGATTATAATGTAATTCCTACTGATATAGATGTTTATAAACCTGAACGCTGGATAGAAGATGCGTTATTCAGGCCCGAAACACGTGAAGCTTTTTCTGGTTTAATGCAGCAGGGCTGGACAGATGCGCTGCGAACACTTCATCCTGATCAAAAAATCTACACTTTTTGGGATTATTTTCGCAATGCCTACGGCAGGGATGCCGGACTAAGAATTGATCATTTTCTCCTCAATCCGAAATTGACTACCCGATTAAAAGATGCCGGCGTGGATAAGCAGGTACGGGGATGGGAGAAAACCAGTGATCATGCGCCAGTTTGGATTACAATAAAAAAAGAATAAAGTTATTTTACGACTTGGAGAAAGGCAATGAAAATCGTTTTTTTGTAAAATAATCAAATTCATCCTGTTTAGAATCCATAGAAAGTTCATTTATTCCTAAAAAGAGTGATGTTCACCTTGAAACTTCCTTTTTAATCAATGTGCCTTTTATATTTTAGCAGAATAACCTTATGGATAATCTCTCAATAACGCTTACCTCGGCAAAATGTGAACTTCTTGATAATATTTTGAAAGAATTTAAAGATGAAGCGTACATCAAGACAGACCGGGTAAGTAAAATTTTTAGAGGCAATGATATTTTGGCTGCAGATTATCTGGGGCTGTTAGCTCAGTTGCAATTAATTACGCTCATTGGAGAAGTAGAAGGTTATGCATTGCCTGCCATGATTGGAAAGCAATCCGGTGTAAACATGTTTATGAGTGAAGGTGGCTTTATGCGCCGATTTGAGCTAAAACAATTACAGGAAACTGCTGGAAAAGGTTTACAGGAACTTCAAACAGAAAATTTAAACCTCAGCAGCATCAACCGAACCAATAAGGAGAAAATGGAACAGATGGAGAACGTTATCCGTCAATATCAGGAACAGGTTGAACTCCTTAAACAATCTAATTTTAATCAGATTTTCATCCGGTCGGGATTTTTTCTTTTGGGTGCAGCATTAACCTGGCTCCTTATAACTTTACTATAATCCTATCCGATCGCTTTTTCGATTGCCGAAATTGCCTGGTGTATTTTTTTAGTTAAAAAATATGGAATAAATTTTAAATACTAAAAAAATTAGTATAAATTTGTTCTGCTATCGAAGCTTTTTTGCTGATTAAATTTGATGGATATGATTGTTACCGTATTACCCATTTTTGAAACGGATTTTAAACCTGATGCTTCATTAGGGAAAATTATGAATGAAAGACTTCGTGTGGCTGCTGCTGATTTGCAAGCCATCCATCTGCAGTCGCTGGAGGCAATTGGTCAGCGAAATGAAGATGTAGTTGTATATATGAGCTATAATCCTAAATATAAAATCAGATGGCGTGTGGTAAATGATGTATCCGAAGATATTGAAAACTACGTTGCGAAGGTTTGTGCCGAGTTAGGATACCTTCGGTGGAGTACAGCAGCCATTAATATATTTAAGGGGATAGAATAATTTAGGCAAATGTCAATGCTTTGCCATTAGGCCTTGGTAATGTTCAGCAACTGTCATTTATCGACTCATTAAATATTCTTCTTTGTTTAAAAACATATTTTTACGGCACCAATAATTAAAGAATAAGTATGTCGCCGTTAAAAAATATTTCCTATTCCATATTAGATTTAGCTACCGTTAGGGCAGGAGAAACTCCTACCGAGACATTCCCGAAAAGTTTGGCACTTGCACAACAATCAGAGCGTTTGGGGTATAAAAGATATTGGTTCGCAGAACACCATAATATGATTAGTGTTGCAAGTTCTGCTACATCTATCTTAATTGGTTATGTTGCTGGAGGAACCCAAACCATCAGAGTAGGTTCGGGAGGGATCATGCTACCCAATCACGCTCCTTTAATTATAGCAGAACAATTCGGAACATTGGCATCCTTATATCCTAACCGCATCGATTTAGGCTTAGGCCGCGCCCCTGGAACCGATCAGGTAACGGCTATGGCTATCCGTGGAGAGAATGTGCATGCTGTGCATCATTTCCCCCGGGATATTGAGAAACTTCAGTTGTTGTTTTCAACAGATAATCAATATAGTAATGTGAGAGCAGTTCCGGGAGAGGGCTTAGAGATTCCAATCTGGGTTTTAGGTTCAAGTATGGACAGTGCCCGGCTGGCCGCTGAAAAGGGGTTGCCTTATGCTTTTGCCAGTCATTTTGCACCTAGTTATTTTGCTCAGGCCGCAACTTATTACAAGCAAAATTTTAAGCCTTCTAAATATTTGGATAAACCTTATTTAATGGCCTGCGTAAATGTTGTTGCAGCTAATTCTAATGATGAAGCTGAATACCTTGCAACCTCTGTAAAACAGATGTTTTTAGGCGTAATTACCGGGAAAAGAAGCCTGCTTCAGCCACCTGTTGACCATATCAATCAGGTTTGGGATGAGTTTGAACAGCAGGGCGTAGAAAGTATGCTCGAATATTCTTTTATTGGTACACCCGAAACCATTAAAAATAAATTGGAGGACTTTGTTTCTAAATTTGACATAAATGAGCTCATGGCTACTTCACATATTTATGATCATGAAGCTGGTTTAAAATCCAATGAATTGTTTGCCTCAATTTTTAATTAAGTTTTAAATTTTTTCGATCGAAGTTTGATTAAAATTTGCATATTTAAGCATGAAGACAATCAGAACTTTTTGCATTGTTCTGGCAATGCTTGCTTTTATTAATCAAAAAACAATGGCGCAGAAAAATTCTCCTGCAGTGCTTAATCACATTGCAGTTTATGTATCCAGTTTAACTCAGTCTACCCAATTTTACGAATCAGTTTTTGATTTAAAGATAATTCCTGAGCCCTTTAAGGACGGCAAGCACACCTGGTTTAGTCTGGGGCATGCAGGGCAGCTTCACCTTATTGAGGGTGAGAAGGCTAATCAGCAGTTTGATAGAAATAATCACTTGTGCTTTAGTGTAGCCGATATCAACGAATTTATAAAAGAATTGCAATCGGCCAGCATTAAATTTGAAAGCTGGGCCGGAGAATCAGGTGGAATAACCCATCGCGCAGATGGGGTGAAACAAATTTACTTCAAAGACCCTGACGGACACTGGCTTGAAGTAAACGACGCGAAGTAACTTTATCGAGATAAATTGTGTTGACCAGCTGATTTTATAATATTTATAATCTTAAACGGAGCAATATGAAATCTCTTCAATCCTTTCTGGTTTTTATCTTCTTATTTACGCTTAATATAAATCTGCTTTTTGCACAAAACAGCAAAGCAGAATCGGATTTTGAAGCAGTAATGAAGAAATATGAAGCTGTTGGAGCTTCTGTTGCGGTAGTTAAAGGCAATAAACTCGTTTATGCCCATTCGTTTGGTTTAAAAGACTTAGACCATAAAATTGCATTGTCAAACCAGGATATCTTCAGAATTGCATCCATATCCAAGTCTTTTTCTGCTACTGCGATTATGCAACTGGTCGAAGCAGGTAAAATTACTTTGGATGATGATTTTGGCGACTTGATAGGTTTTAAGATTCGCAATCCCAACTTCCCGGAAAAGGTAATTACTTTAAAGATGGCACTTTCCCATACTTCAAGTTTAAATGATAGTGAAGGTTATCTGAATTTAGACTTGATTAATCCGGATAAAAATCCGAATTGGGCAAAATGTTACAATAATTATGAGCCGGGCTCAAAGTACGAATATTGTAATCTTAATTTTAACCTTATTGGCACCATTATCGAAAAAATATCCGGAGAACGCTTTGACCAGTATATTAAGAAGCACATTTTAAATCCGCTTGATTTATATGCGGGCTATTGCGTAGATTCTTTGGATGGTTCCAGATTTGTGAATTTATATGAGTATCATGCAGATAATAAGTCTTTTAGTATTGCTCCTGCAGCCTATGCACCAAGACGTACCGAAATTGCCAATTATATAATGGGGTATAGCACGCCAATTTTTTCACCAACAGGTGGGATGAAAATTTCGGCAACAGATCTGGCCCGATACATGATGATGCACATGAATTATGGTACAGGCAATAAACATAGGATAATTTCTAAACGACACGCCAAATTGATGCAAACTAAAATTACAGATGAAGAAGGTTACGGCCTGGCATTAAGAAGTGTTGATGATCTGGTTGATGGCGTTAATTTAAAGGGACATACCGGATCGGCCTATGGGTTGTACAGTACCATGTTTTTCAGTCCCAAAGAAAAATTTGGCATTGTTGTGATTACCAATGGCTGTAATCCCACTTACACGAAGGGCTGGTGTGATTTTAGTAAAGCCGCATACAATAGCCTTTATCAAAATTTTATTCGTTAAGCAACTGGCTTAACTATATCCAACGTATGGGTCATTTTATCTAAGACAAAATAATGAAAGCAATAATTTTAAAAGATTTTGGTGCAGTAGATCAATTGGAACAGATTGATCTGCCTGTTCCTGAAATTTCAGAGAGTGAGGTTTTGATCCAAACCAAAGCCATTAGTATTAACCCAATAGATGTAAAAACACGAGCGGGGAGGGGAATTGCCCCTTTAATAAAGGATGAAATGCCGGCTGTTTTAGGTTGGGATATTTCGGGAATAGTAGTCCAGGTAGGCGGATCAGTAAGTAGTTTTAAGGTTGGCGATGAGGTTTTTGGTATGATCGCTTTCCCAAAGTTGGGTAAAGCTTATGCAGAATATGTTGCTGCAGCCGCTGACCAATTGGTTTTGAAGCCTGAGTCAGTAAGTCATGTAGAAGCAGCCCCGGCAACTGTGGCCGGTTTAACTGCATTGCAGGCCTTAACGCAGTTTGTTAAGATAAAGACGGGTGATCGGGTATTGATTCATGCAGCATCCGGAGGTGTTGGGCACTATGCAGTTCAGTTAGCTAAATATTTAGGTGCTTATGTTGTGGGTACTTCATCTGCGGCAAATCGCGATTTTGTACTTTCCCTGGGTGCAGATGAACACATTGATTATAAGAACAAACCTTTTGAAGAAGTTACAAGTGACATAGATTTCGTGCTCGATGCAATAGGTGGTGAATATATTGACCGATCACTTAAAGTAATGAAGGATGGAGGTACCATTGTTTGTATTCCTTCAGGTATGAACGAACTGGTAGCCGAGAAAGCAAAGGCAGCTAATAAACATGGATATGTTATGAGGGCTAAATCGAGTGCTGAAGATATGCAGGTAATAGCTGATCTGTTGGCTGAAGGCAGACTTCGTTCTCATATAGATAAAATATATCCTTTAGAGGAGATGTCAGCAGCACATCAACATATAGAAAGTGGCAGAACAGTGGGGAAAATCGTTTTAACGATGTAGAAAAGAAAAACTAATTAGGGCATTTTATCTCTTTTGCCTTAATTAGTAAAACCCAAATAGTTTAAAACGAACTACTTGATGTTACTTTTTTGATGCTTAAGTATTCCTTTAGTCTGGAAAATTCCATACTGTGAATAGCTCTTACAGCAGATTTTAACGTTTCGCAGCTAACACCTAGTTTAGCGGCCCAATAATTACGTTCTTGTTCGTCGGCAATTTCAACCAGTTCGGATTGAGGAATGCTGGGATGATTTTGATTTTCCATCAATAGGTTTATTACGGGTTAATAAAAACAAGATAAGTACGATGATTTAACTTAATAAATCACTTAAATGTAGCTATAAATTGTTGATTTACAGCTATTCCTAATTTGGGTAACATTTATTTTACAATTATATGAAAAAATAATTAATCTTCCTTATTATTGTATTGTAATGTGAATTTTACAATGAATAATCATCCTCTAACCAAATTGCTGCGTGATTGCGCGCGCCTTAAATTTTATAATGATAACCGGGTAGTACTCATATTTTGGGTTTTGGTAACCCTCATATTTGTAATTGATTCATGGGTCAGTAACCGGTTAAATAATTATCTTATTTTTGAAAATACCTTTCGAAATCTAACTCATCAACAATCGCTTTACGCAGCTTATCCCGCTTATCATGAGGATGCCAATCACTACGGCCCGGTTTTTAGTTTAATTATTGCTCCTTTTGCGCTATTTCCAAATTGGTTTGGTTTATTACTTTGGAATCTGTTTAATTGCTTTTTCCTTTTCAGAGCTATACAAACCTTACCACTTAGTGAAGAAAAAAGGGTCATCATTGGTTACATTGCCATTCCTTGTTTAATTGAATCTATGCTTAACCAGCAATTTAATGCTGGAGCAGGCGCATTAATGATCTTAAGTTACACCCTCATGAACAGAAACAATGGCATTTGGTCTGCCATGTGTTTGATTTTGGGTGCTTTTGTTAAGCTTTATGGCGGCGTAGGATTGGTGTTTTTCTGCTTTGCGAAGAATAAACCAGCGTACATTGCTTGGTTGATCGTGTGGAGCATAATATTCTATTGCTTACCCATGCTTTTCGCATCACCAGAATTTGTATCACATTCTTACTTAGATTGGAAGGATTCTTTAATCTCCAAAAACGTGCAAAATATAGTTGGAGGATCTTCTGATATTTCCATTATGGGCTTTTTCCGGTCACTTTTAAATTATCGGGCTATTCCCAATTATATTTTTCTCACATTAGGGGCAATTTTATTCCTGCTTCCTTTTAATAACATCCAGCTCTACGGCAAACGAAAATTTCAATTGATGATTTTGTCTTCCGTGTTAATCTTTCCAATTCTTTTTAGCACCGGCTCGGAAGATTGTACTTATATTATTTCCATCACTGCAGTAGGAATCTGGTATGTTCAGGAGCACAATCGTAAGATGAAAAACGTATTGTTGCCAATACTGTTATTCATTACCTGCAATTTCCCATTATTGCTGTTCCCCGGTTTCGCAAAAGCACATCCCTTATCGCTGTCGATATTAAGCTTTCCTTACTTTATAGTTTGGGTAAGGGTTCTTTACCTGGCTGTCCGTAAAAAATATCATTACGCAGAAGATCAGGAAATGGAAAGGCTACAGATAATCAATTGATATTTTTTTTCCGGACAGATAAAGGTTTTAAGTACCATAGTGTGCTTAAAACCTTTTGTGTTTTAAAGCTGTTTTACTAAAGTCTAATCAAATGTTATTATGGATAATAAACAGAAAACCGGTATTGCCGACCGTACTCGGATCAATATCAATGAAAGTTATGAGGTAGATTATTGGGCAAATAAGTTTGGTGTAAGTAAAGATAAGCTTAAGGCAGTGGTACAAACAGTTGGTACTGCTGTTACTCAAGTGGAAAACTACCTAAAAAAATAAGGGATTATGGGACTGAAACAATATGTATCAAAAAGGGATTTTACTAAAACTGCTGAACCTAAATCTGGTAAAAGCAAAAACAAGGATAAATTACTTTTTGTGATCCAAAAGCATGATGCTTCACGACTACACTATGATTTCAGGTTAGAAATGGAAGGCGTATTGAAAAGCTGGGCAGTTCCTAAAGGTCCGTCAACTGATCCTAAAAATAAGCGCCTTGCCATGATGGTTGAAGATCATCCGTTTGATTATAAAGATTTTGAAGGTATTATCCCTAAAGGTGAATATGGTGGTGGAACCGTAATTGTATGGGATGAGGGTACTTATGAACCCATTGAAGAAATTAAAGGGAAAAAGGCCCAGGAAAAGCACCTCCTGAAACAACTGCATGATGGGTCGCTCAAGATAAAGCTACATGGAGAAAAACTTCAGGGAGAATATGCATTGGTAAAAACCAATGGAATGGGTGAAAATGGTTGGTTATTAATTAAGCACAAAGACGATTATGCCTCTGTTAAAGACATTACAAAGGCAGACAAGTCGGTGATTTCTGGTAAAACCATCAAAAAGATGGAAACAAGTTCAGAAAAAGTTTGGACGGATGGTGGAGAAAAACCGATTCGTCCTAAGAAAAAAACCGAAAAAACCGTAGATGAAGTATTCAAAACAACGGGTGGGGATGGAGCTACAGATATAAAAGCCATTTTGAAATTAGCCCCTAAATCTGCTATGCCGAAAGGTATCAAGCCAATGCTTGCTACGCTGGTTGATGAGCCTTTTGACGACCCAGGCTGGCAATATGAAGTTAAATGGGATGGCTATAGGGCACTTGCATTTGTAGATAAAGGGAAAGCAGACATTTACTCCAGAAATAATAAGTCATTTAACGAGAAGTTTTATCCCATCTATAATATATTGAAAACATGGAAATTTAAGGCCGTTTTCGATGGTGAAATTCTGGTCTTAAATGATAAGGGTATCTCCAATTTTGGTGCTTTACAAAACTGGAGGAGTGAAGCTGATGGAGAGTTGGTATTTTATATTTTCGATCTTTTATGGTATGAAGGAAAAGATTTAACAAATCTTCAGCTGGAGCAACGGCAATCGATACTGAATGAAATACTGCCAGCAAACGATGACCATATTAGGTTGGGTAAAGTTTTTAAAGCCAACGGGCTCGATTTTTTTACTGCCGCAGAACGGATGGGATTAGAGGGAATAATAGCCAAAAAAGTGAGCAGCTTGTATAGCCCGAACCTGCGCTCTAAAGAATGGTTAAAAATTAAAGTGAGTAAAAGGCAGGAAGTGGTGATAGCGGGCTTCACTAAAAATGAAGATACGGCAAAATATTTCAGCTCTTTGTTACTGGGTGTTTATGAAAACGGAGAACTTCAGTATGTGGGAAAAGTAGGTACGGGCTTTTCAGACAAGGTTCAGAAGCAAATGATGGAGCAATTTAAACCATTAATTACAGATAAAAGTCCCTTTGAGGAGATTCCAGATGTAAATAAACCCTCTCGGTTTAGGCCAAACCCGCCCAAGGCTAAGGCAACCTGGTTAAAGCCAGCTTTGGTATGTGAGGTAGCTTTTACTGAAGTAACTGAAGATGGTGTTTTTCGTCATCCTTCATTTAAAGGCATGCGGGAAGATAAAAAAGCCAGTGAAGTATTGCGTGAAATAAGTAAACCAACTGAAGACCTGGTGAAGGATGAAACTAAAGAACCTCATGCAGATGCTGTAAAACCCCCAAAGCGTAACGGGGCTAAAACCTTTCTTAATCCAAAGGATGAAACACAGGTGAGAAAAATCAAGGGACATGAGCTTAAGTTTACGAATCTGAGTAAAATATACTGGCCTGAAGATAAGATTACCAAGCGGGATATGTTTAACTATTATTATCAGATGGCCGATTATATCCTGCCATATTTAAAAGATCGGCCCCAATCTTTAAACCGTTTTCCGGGTGGTATACATGGGCAAAGTTTTTATCAGAAAGATGTGAAAGGTAAAGCACCAGATTGGGTTAAAACCTTTCCTTACGAAACAAGTGATGGCGAGCAAAAGGAATATGCTGTTGGAGATGATGAAGCCACACTGCTTTGGATGGCTAGCTTAGGTTGTATTGAAATCAATCCCTGGTTCAGCAGGGTTCAAAAACCTGATAATCCTGATTATTGCGTAATTGATCTTGATCCTGATAAAAATAGTTTTAATGAAGTAATCAATGCAGCTTTGGAAACCAAGAAGGTCTTAGATGCATTAAATGTACCTTGCTACTGTAAAACTTCGGGTTCTACCGGTATGCACATTTATATTCCGCTTAATGCGAAATACAGCTATGATCAAAGTCAGTT
This sequence comes from Pedobacter sp., assembly GCF_965279535.1. Taxonomy (NCBI): domain Bacteria; kingdom Pseudomonadati; phylum Bacteroidota; class Sphingobacteriia; order Sphingobacteriales; family Sphingobacteriaceae; genus Pedobacter; species Pedobacter sp. The sequence continues at coordinate 910,500 of NZ_OZ257244.1, read as the reverse complement.
GTTTGCGAAAATTATTGTGAGTTTAGTTCATAAGCAGATTCCTGATTACACTTCTCTGGAACGCATGATTGCTGCCAGAAAAGGAAAAATGTATTTGGATTTTTTGCAAAACAGGCCAGGAGCTACCATTGCGGGACCTTATTCTCTGCGACCAAAACCCGGAGCAACGGTTTCGATGCCTCTTGACTGGGATGAAGTGAAGCCAGGATTAAAAATGAAAGATTTCCATATTTTTAATGCGGTGGATAGGCTAAAAGAGACCGGAGATTTGTTTAAAGGTGTGCTGGGAAAAGGAATAGATTTAAAAGCAGCCATTTCTGCGGCAAAACGCATTTTTGAATAACTGTTTTTTTAATAAAGTTCTTTTAATGGTTTGCTTATATTTGGCAAAAAAAAACACCAAAAAATGATAGCTCACCACGTTTTATTCTGGCTTAAAGCCGATACTACCGAAGAACAGAAAGTTGCCTTTAAAAACAGCTTACAGACCTTAGAAAACATTGATGTTGTAAAAACCTTTCATGTAGGTACGCCAGCACCAATCGAACGCGCTGTAGTAGATACAACTTACACATTCAGCTTATTACTCATTTTTGAAGATATGGCTGGCCATGATGTTTACCAGGTACATCCGCTCCATAAGGCTTTTCTAGATGAGTTTAGAGTTTATTTTGAGAAGGTTATAATTTATGATGCTCATTAATCATTAGCAAATTGATAGTAAATGCCAGATTTAATCTGGCATTTTTTTTACCCTAAATTTCTTTTATTTTTATTTGGAATAATTCTAAATAATGCGATATTTGTTTAGTTCACCCTCAATAAGATCATTATGTGTAAAACAACCGTACTCGCTCAAAATGAAAACATTACCATCGCGCAATGCGATAACTGTAAAGTTTTAAATATATGGCGCTCAGGGGTATTGATGAATTTCTCATTTGATCAGTTTGACGCTTTCCACATTGCTACTAAAAAACTTCAGTTTGATGACTATCTCGAAACTAATCCTGATGGAAGAGAAGTTGTTATTCTATCTACACCGTTTCCTGATATTAGCCTGGTATTTACCAGGGAGGAGTGGACAGAATTTTTTATTAAGATAGATGAAGCCCTGTACATGAAGCGGGTGTATGAGCTTGTACATCAACATGGTTAGCTTAATTTAAGTAATGTAAATGTTACGCATGCAGTGACATCTAAGCCTGTTAAGGTTACGTAAGTAAAGTTTTAACCCTTGATCTATGCAGCGCAATATTATTAATATTCGGAGATGCTCCGCGAACAGCACTTTATTAGACAAAATTAAGATTGGTGATTTGGTAACCGATGAGTTCGGAAGATCAGGGAAAGTAAAAAACATTGAAAAAATTCTACGTACCCGGGAAGTACATTATTATTTTCACTTAGGTAAATCCGGAACGGTATTAATCATTCTTTAAGTAAACGTCTCCTTAGTTTTAATTCAAAAAGCCCCTTATCAAATTTGATAAGGGGCTTCTGCTTTATAATATTTATTGATCTTAGAACTTGTAAGATAGGGTAGTCATGAACTGACGTGGTGCAATTGGATTTACACTGTAATTTTCGTGTACGAAGTAGTTTAACTCATTGGTGATATTAGATACTTTTGCCAATAATGAAACTTTTCTCCATGCGTAACCTGCAGAAAAATCAAAAGTAGTAAAACCACTTAATGGGATAATTCCTGTTGATGAATTGTTTTTTGTAGTATTTCTTCCTCCAAGACGATCACCTGTGTAAAATGCAGATGCACCGAGCTTTAGATTTTTAAATGTTCCTTCCTGGAAAGTGTAGAATAAAGTACCATTAGCAGTATTTTTTGTTGTTCCAACTAAACGTTCTCCCTCAACAATACCAGCCAACACAACCGGAGCACCAGTTGGAGGAGTAATAGTGGTAACATCTCTTGTTGATGTGTATCTCATATAATTGTAGGCATAACCAGCAATGAAATTTAAGCCTTTCACAATTGTTCCCGTTACGTCTAATTCTAAACCATCGCTGGCTGTACTACCAGAAAATTCTTTAATATTACTATCTGCGTTTGGTGTACCATCTGCTTTTACTAAGGCCTGTTGTGCAAAGTTGCTATTGTTGATTCTATACCAGGTTACGTTCACTGATAACCTTCCTTTTAATAAATCGTTTTTAACACCTACTTCATAATGATCGATGGTAGAAGGTGACAAAGGAGTTAGGTTAATATCTGTTCCAGAGTTTGAAACAAAATTGTTTGCATAGCTGGCGTAAATTGAAGTGGTTTTTAAAGGCTCGTATACCAATCCAACTTTTGGAGAGAAAGCTTTATCAATTTTGTCTGCAGTTGTTCCTGAAGTAACGTTACCTGTTTCAAGATTTGTAATTGAAGTAGTAGGTGTTTTTTGGAAAGTCCATCTGATTCCTGCTAAAACTTTGAATTTATCAGTTACAGAGATCAAATCCTGTACGAATGTTCCCAATCTGTAAACATTTGCCAGGGTATTGGTTGTAGCCGTTGTAGTCGGTTCAATACCTGATCCAAAATAAGTACCTGGATCTAATAAATTAACACTTCCATAGTTCAATGATGTTGCCTTTTTATCGTTGTTGTAATAGTAACCACCATCTGATTTTATCCTACTTTGATCAGCATCAGCGCCAAATAATAAAGTGTGTCCTAAAAATCCGGTTTTAAAATTACCATTTAGGTTAATTTGCTGATTGTAGGTAAATTCCTGTTGCTGACTTCTGGTTAAAGTTCTGGCTGCGATTCCTTGTGCATTTGCAAATGGTCGCTCAGCTCCGAAATAGTTACGGTTGTAAGATTGTAATGCACCTATAATGTTTAATTTCCATGAATCATTAAATACATGTGAGACATTTAATTGTGCTGTTGCGGTGTTTGTTTTGTTATAAGCCCAAGGAGCGTTAATGAAGGAACTTCTTCCAAAATCAACTATTTTGTTATCAACAGTTCCTACACCGAAATCGGGTGTGTAATCATTTTTCAGATAATCTCCTTGTAATAAAACTTCAGTTTTGTCAGAAACTTTGTAAAGTAAAGAAGGGTTAACATAAAGTTTTTTCGAATCAACATTATCTCTGAAACTTCCTGCATTTTCGTAGGTACCAATTACCCTAACAGCTAATTTTTTTGAAATTGGACCATAGATGTCGGCTATAGGTTTATAAAAGCTGTTGCTTCCGCTTCTCAAAGAAACTTCACCACCAGTTTCGAATTTAGGCTTTTTGGTTACCATATTTACTACAGCACCACCAGATACACCACCGTAAAGTAATGCAGAGCTTCCTTTTAATACTTCTACGGATTCTAAAGTACTGGCGTCTGGAACACCACCTATGGTAGTTCTTGCTCCATTTTTCATCACGTTATTTGAACCTAAGCTATATCCTCTGGCATAAAAATTTTCGCCAACAGAGCCTCTGTTAGCGCCTAAAGCAACCCCATTTGCATTTTTAAGTGCATCACCAAGGGTATTTATTTGTTGGTCAGCAATCACTTGTGTGCCAATAATTTGAACAGATTGCGGTAAATCCATTGGTGCAATGGCAACCTTACCTAAGCTCACTGGTTTTCTATTTGGTGTTTTATAACCGGTAATTGCTACCTCGTCCAATTGAGAAGCAGATTGGGCAATTGAAAAATCCAATTGATTGTTTTGATTGGCTATTACGGTTACTGATTTCTCCTGAGTAGAAACGCCAATGGCTGAAACTCTGATAGTATAAGTACCTTCCGGAACATTTTTGAATTTAAAACCGCCTTTTTCATCGGTTTGCGTGGTTTTAGAAGTGTTTTTCAGTCCAACACTTACATATGATGCCGGAATGCCATCACTTGTTTTAATTACACCTGAAATGCTTCCGTTTTTGGATTGAGCCATGACATTTCCTCCGAAAAGGAAAAACAATATCAATACTTTAAAGATTGAAGTAAATTTTAGATCCATTGTCTTTATTTAGATTAATTCTTAGTTGCCGCAAAGGAACTGTATTCCTTTGATATTTGCAAAATTATTTTTAATTATTCTAAATAAAGATGTGGGAGGTTTTAATACCTGCGAAGTTTGAAAACTTCGCAGGCTGGTTTATCCTAAAATTTCATCTATCAATTTAATTTCATCTGTGCTGAACTGGGTATTTTTTAATGATTGGATAGAATCTATAATCTGTTCCGGCTTGCTTGCACCAATGAGAACAGATGTAATTCGACTATCTTTTAAAATCCATGATAAAGCCATATGGGCTAGCTTTTGACCTCTGGATTTGGCCACATCATTAAGCCTGCTTATTTTTTGAAGACGATCTGGTGTCAGGTTACTTTCTTTAAGGAAAATACCACTGGTAGCCACCCTGGAATCGGCTGGGATGCCATGTAAATATTTATCGGTTAACATTCCCTGCGCTAAAGGAGAGAAGGGAATACAACCCACTCCATTTTCTTCCAAAACATCCAACAAACCACCCTCTACCCAACGTTCAAACATAGAATATTTAGGTTGATGGATGAGGCATGGAGTGCCGTTTTCCTTTAAAATCTTAATGGCTTTTGCAGCTTCGTTTGCCTGGTAATTTGAAATACCAACATATAAAGCTTTGCCTTGCTGAACCATCAGACTTAATGTGTTCATGGTTTCTTCTAACGGTGTTTGCGGATCTGGACGATGATGATAGAAGATATCCACATAATCCAGTTTCATCCGTTTTAAACTTTGATCCAGGCTCGAGACCAGGTATTTTTTTGATCCCCAGTCACCATAAGGGCCATCCCACATGGTATATCCAGCTTTACTGGATATAATCATCTCATCGCGACAGGCTTTAAAATCATCCTGAAGTATTTTTCCAAAGTTTTCTTCTGCCGAACCGGGAGGGGGGCCGTAGTTATTGGCCAGGTCAAAATGAGTAATACCGTTATTAAAAGCGGTGTAAATTAAGTTCTTGCTGTTTTCCAGCATGTTAACGTGGCCGAAATTGTGCCAAAGGCCAAGCGATACTGCTGGTAATTTTAAGCCACTTTTTCCACTGCGACGATATTCCATATTATCGTAACGTGTTGCTGATATATTCTGATTCATATTTGGGGTTCTGATTTCCAGCAATAATAATGAGATTTTATCAAATTCGGATATTCTATTTCGCCTGATCCAATTGCTATCAGTGCCTTGATACCTTAATGATAATTGGGTGAAATGATTTTGAAGTCCAGTTAACTAAAACGATTTATTTGTAAATATAACTGTTATTACTATATTTAAAACTTAATCTAAAAAAACCAAATATTCCATTCTATGAAATTAAGATCTATTACAGGCTTGGCCGCTTTAGCGAGTATAACTATAGCCTCATGTCAATCAGAAAGTAAAAAAGCTTCGGGTTCGGATAGTTTAAATGCTGATTCTACAGCTGTTGTTAAATTGGTAGCCGATTCATTTAAAAAAGAAATTGATGGTAAGCAAACCGCATTGTATACTTTAAAAAACAAACACAATGCATCAGCCATTTTTACCAATTATGGTGGTAGGTTAGTGAGCTTGTTAATTCCTAACAAGGAAGGTAAATTGGTGGATGTAGTGGTGGGATTTAAAAGTGTATCGGATTATGAAAAATCTACAGAACCTTATTTTGGTGCAACCATCGGTCGTTATGGAAATAGAATAGCTAAAGGCAAGTTCACCCTGGATGGTAAAACTTATACACTTTTCACTAACAATGGGCAAAATACATTGCATGGTGGCAAAAAAGGCTATCAATATGTGGTGTGGGATGCAACTCAACCCAATGACCATACCTTGGAACTCCATTATTTATCTAAAGATGGAGATGAAAATTTCCCGGGTAATTTAGATGTTAAAGTAACCTATACTTTAACTGATGATAATGAGTTGAAAATGGATTATGAGGCTAAAACGGATAAAAATACAATTGTAAACTTAACCAATCACGCTTTTTTTAATTTGAACGGAGACGGAAGTGGGAGTATTTTAAATCATGAAGTGCAAATTTTTGCAGATGAATACACCCCTGTAGATTCTACATTAATCCCTTCAGGTAAATTGGAAAAAGTGGCCGGAACCCCGTTTGACTTTACAAAAGCCACAACTATTGGAGCCAGGGTAGAAGATAAAAATGAACAATTAACTTTTGGTAAAGGTTACGACCATAATTATGTTCTAAATAAAACTAAAGGTATGGGCATGTTTCATGCAGCCATGGTTAAAGGCGATAAATCAGGTATTGTAATGGATATTTATACTCAGGAACCTGGCTTACAGTTTTATAGCGGAAACTTTATGCAAAGTAAAAATACTTTTAAAACAGGAGCGAAGGATGATTTTAGAACTGCTTTTGCGATGGAAACACAACATTTTCCAGATTCACCAAATCAACCAGCATTTCCAAGTACCGTATTGAAAGCAGGCCAGGTTTACAAAACCAGTTCTATTTATAAATTCGGCAATTAAAAATATGCTTTGGGGGATGTTGGTACGAGGCTAACATCCTCTTTTATTCAAAAAGTTTATCCAAAGCCGGGTCGTTATAATCTTCAATGAAAGTAATGATATTGGGATGGTTAAACTCCTGCTTTGTGTGCATTGTTGTAAGTACAATACACCTCATTCCAGCATTTAATGCGGCTTCTACGCCTTTAGGAGCGTCTTCAAAAACAATACATTCTTCTGGTTTAACCGCTAAAATATCTGCTCCCTGGCTAAATGTTTCGGGATCCGGTTTACTGTTTTTTACATCTTCTGCGCTTACGATAGCAGAAAAGTAAGATCGGATATTCAGGTTATCTAAAACAAAATTGATATTAAAAGGAATAGCTGCAGAACCGATAGCCATCAAAATACCAGCGTGTTTGGCTTTTTCCAGAAAGGTTGCTAAACCCGGAATTAAAGTTAAATGTTTTTTATAGGCAGCCTGATAACGACGTTCCTTTTCAATCGAAATCTGATCTATCTGATCCTGTGTGAAATGCCCAACTCCAAAAACACGTTCGAGCAAATCCTGATTTTTACCATACATCTCCTTCTTTACTGCTTCGAAACTAATTTTTGCACCGAGATCTGCTGTTAAAATATCATGCCAGGCATGGTTGTGAAAGGCCATATCGTTTATCATTGTCCCATTGAGGTCGAAAAGAAATGCTTTTGTTTGTGGATTGATCATGGCTGCAAAATTATCAGATTTTTTTTGCCCTTGTGTTAAATTAAAGTAATGCTACACTTTTTATAATTTATAAACTACACATTAACTTATTGTGATTTCTGAAATCCTAAATTTCAATGCCTCTTGTGTAGTAAAATATTTGGAAAATTGCCATTGAAATAATACATTGCATAACACAATAGGTGTATGATAAGTATATGGATGCGGTAAATAGGGAAATGGAGAATGCCCCTCTGATTAAGTTTTTTAATGGATTGGAACCACAAACTCCAGAGGTCATCGAAATGTGCATGGCTCACACATATAATGTGAAAGTTAAGAAGAATGCACTTTTGGTTTGTCCAGATGCAGTATGTACAGAATGCTTGTTTTTTATTGTAAAGGGCGCTGTAAGAGGCTTTATTATGGATGAAGACAAGGATATTACTGTTTGGTTAACGGATGAAAACAGTTTAATTGGAAATATTCGTAATCCGGGTATCCCAAAGATGAATTATAAGGAACATATGCAGGCATTGGAAGATACCGAGCTGGTTGTATTGCCTTATGATATCATTGACCAGATTTATACTAAGTTTCCTGAAACAAACATTCTGGGCCGAAAACTTCTGGCTATACATTATCATGTTTCTCAAGAAAGATCCATTCTTTCCAGAATTCCATCAGCGGAGGCGCGTTACAAACAATTTAAAGAAACACATCCCTTATTGCATTTCAGGGTGCCGGTAAAGTTTCTGGCATCATACTTAGGTATGCGTATAGAAACTTTAAGCAGGTTGAGGAAGAAATCAAAGCAGGAGCAAAATTTGATGGACTAATATTTAATTATTTTCTTTTTTAAAATAGAAATAACACATCGGAAATAGGCAGATTAATCCCAGTAACATTCCCCCAAGGGTATCTGTAAACCAATGCGCACCCAGATATATTCTCGATGGTGCAATCATAATCAATAAAAAAGCAGAGATAGAATTTATTACTATTCTGGTTCCTTTTGTGATCTGCTTCAAAGTACTCATCAAAATAATTAGAAATCCGAAGAATAAGAAGTATGAAAGTACGTGCCCACTCGGATAACTTTGAAACCGGAATACCTCTACCAACCTTACATGAAAGCCAGTGGGTCTGGGCCGGTTGATAATATTTTTTATTCCCAGAATAACTAAGCCTGAAAATAAAATAAAGGTGATAAAAAGCGCTTCCCGTTTAAATTTTTTCCAGTAGAAGATGGCTGCAACTACTAGTACAGATAATAATGAGTAAGGGATTTCGCCGAAGAAGCTTATGCCAAGCATAACTTTATCTAACCAGTTGGCGTGATACTTCTGAATGAGCAATGATATTCTGATATCTAAGGGTAATATCGGATGGTGGAAAATAAAAATACTTAGGGTAGTAAAACAAAAAATAAATAAAATGAAAAGTGATATGGTGATATTCTTTTTAAAAAGCATAGGTATTTTACTAGTGAACTCAAAACTATATAATTTATTCTTCTTCTCCATTTAAATACTAATTTTTAAGTATTGTATCCTCTGTTTATTGATCCGAAATTGCTTTTTTTTTGCATTAAGTGAATGTGATTGAAAATGAAGTGTTTATCAGTAAGAAAAACTTAATGAATCATGCCTAAAGGAGAAGTGAGATGGTATAATGCTGAACGAGGATTTGGCTTTATTGCCCCAGATGATGGAACTGAGCTGCTGTTTGCAGATAGTGAAAAATTCCTGTCTAAATTAAAAGAGCCTAATGTTGGGTCGATAGTGAATTATAAGGTCTTAGTTCATAATAAAGGCAAGGAAGCCATAAATATAGCGGTTGTTGATCAGGACCTTACCTTTCCCCTTGGTAATGCTTAAGATAGAAGCTTTAAGAGTTGAAAACAGATTGGAAGCTTAGCCAAGCTGAAATGCCTGTCAGGTAAACGCTGCATTTGAAAGCTGCAGGAGTTTAAACATTTATCGGTTTTGTCCTGAAAAGCAGTATTTCTGTAAAGGATTTACAGTGTTCTGTGTAAGTCTTTGTGAAATATCAAATGTAATTGCAATCTTCGATCCCAGATCATAAGGATATCTAACTATTGCAGGCAGTGGATTGGGATTTACTGCACCAAAAGCATCTCAAAGTAGTTTTAGTTCATCATATTACCCATAAATTAACGCTCAAACTTAAAGTTCACCTCCTGTATCATGGAGGTGCTTTAGGTTTTTATGAATTCATCCGGTATTGGTTGATTAGGCAAGCTACCTGGCAGGTGTAGTTTTTTATTTCACTACAATTTGTTTTGGCTCTGTTACTATAATCTGCATTTTACCTTTAAACTCGGAAATTACACCAGTTACACAAATGTTATTGCCCAAAAACATGCTGGCAGGTTCTGCAGAAAATTTTGCAGCATCTTCTTTATTTATCACTATTGTAATCAGCTCTTTTGGAAAGGCACCTCCTAAATTGATCAAATTTATTTTTTCAAATGCTTTTGTGCTGTAAACAGAATCACAAATGGTAACTGTTTTACCTAAATATTGCTTGGCATCTTTTGAGAGAACTAAAGTTTGACTTTTAGCCTGGTATGCAACGATTATTAAGAATAAAATAACAAATATTTTTTTCATAAAAGCGGGATGATGGTGATCAAAGTATACCAGAGTTGAATACTTTGGAGAAACAAAGTTAAGCATCAGAGATTAGAAAACAATAAGTATGGAAAAATACCCGTAAATATTACATGTTGTCCATTTTATCTTCCTGTGAAAATGCTTAAATTGAAATAAATTCTAACCAAGGCACAAGTTCTGTTAGAGATGTATTGTGCACAGTTTTCAAACATGAAGGTAGATTACATTGCACTATCAGTACCTGTTTTTTTTATCCTGATCGGGATAGAGCTGGCTTATAATTTTTATAATAAGTTTAATTACTATCGATTAAATGATAGCATTTCAAACCTTAGTCAGGGTATAGGACAGCAGCTTACTGGTATTTTCATGAAAGCAGCCTTGTTTTTCGGCTATAAGTATATTTTTGAACATTGGAGATTATTGGATCTTCCAAGGAACGTTTGGGTTTGGATAGTGCTTTTCATCGGTGTAGACTTTTTCTACTACTGGTTTCATCGGATGAGTCATGAAGTAAACGCGTTATGGGCTGCACATATCGTTCATCATCAATCTGAAGAATATAATTTAACAGTTGCATTACGACAAAGCTGGTTTCAGGGCTGGTTTAGCTGGGTGTTTTACCTGCCATTGGCTTTTGTTGGTTTTGATCCGGTAATGTTTTTAACCTTAAGCTCGTTTAATACCCTTTATCAGTTTTGGATCCATACCAGGGCAATTAAGACCATGGGATTTTTGGAACATATTCTAAATACGCCTTCACACCACCGTGTACACCATGGTTCTAACCCTAAATATATTGATAAGAACCATGCAGGTACATTAATTATTTGGGATAAGCTATTTGGAACTTTTCAGAAGGAAGACGAACCGGTTTATTATGGAATTACCAAGCCTCTGGCAAGTTGGAATCCAGTTTGGGCTAACTTCCATTATTGGGGTGATTTGATCCAAACAGCAAAGAAATCGCCAAATTGGAAAGATAAAATCAAAGTGTTTTTAAAGCCCCCTGGCTGGTATCCGTCACATTTAGGTGGTTTTCAGCATGCACCAGAAATTGATACTTTACGTTATCAAAAGTATAATCCAAGCTATCATCAGCAAATAAATGGATATGTCGTTTTCCAATTTTTAATGGCTTTGATTGCCGGATCAATCATTTTATTTTCTTATCATAAATTGGAAATATTACCACTAGTGAGTGCTGCTGTATTTACCATTTTAACTTTAATTACTTGCGGTGCATTACTGGAGCAAAAGATGTGGCAGATAAAATTTGAATACATCAGGTTAACAGTTGGATTGATATTGTTAATCTTGTTAAGCTTTCCCGTAGGTTATCAAGTTATTTTTGGCGGTGTAATGCTAATATCCGTAATTTGGTTCTACAAATTGCAAACATCAAATTTCGAGTCCGATGAAGACTAAATTATTTTCCTTTCTATTTTCCATTGTTTTTATTCTTCAGCTGTATGCGGAATATACTGCGAATGCCTCGGTTCGTAATTTTACCAAACCGCTTATCGTTATTATTTTGGCAACCTGGTTGGTTTCTGCAACCAGGTTAAGGGGTAGATTTCATAAACGTATCTTGGTAGGATTGATTTTTGCATTGTTAGGTGATGTTCTCCTGATGTATCAAATTAATCAACCCAGTTTCTTTATTTATGGATTGATAGCTTTTTTACTCTGTCATATTTTTTATATCCGCGCTTTTATATTAGATCATAAATCTAATCCAGACTATAAAAATCCTTATTTTTTATGGGCGGTTGGTGCTTTTGCAATTTTTTGCTCAGGGCTGTTTTTTTATTTACAACCCCGTCTTGAGGCTATGCAATTTCCGGTTTTAATGTATGCAATCATCATCACTGTGATGGCGATAATGGCAGTAAACCGATATGGAAAAGTAAATCTGTTTAGTTTTAACCTGATTTTATATGGTGCACTTTTCTTCCTGCTATCCGATAGTGTGTTGGCCGTGAATAAATTTAGTCATCCAATACCTCAAAGCGGAGCATTAATTATGGCCAGCTATATGATTGCTCAATATCTGATCGTGTATGGAACCGTGGAACGGAGATTGGTGGTTACTCAGACGGAAGTTTGATGTGATAAATGAATTTTTCTTTAAGCTGAATTGCTCGACTTATTTGAACATTTAGAATTGAGAGGAAGAACCTGAAATAACAGTTATTTTTTTTGCTCTTTATCCAAAACGGTAAAATACTGAACCAGACGTTCTCCATTTTCATCTACTAATGTTAACGTATGCTTACCCGGAGCAGGATTAACCGCCAATTGATGATAGTTTGCTGTGGTAGCCACATATTCGTTATCGATATGCCAGTAAATCTTGCTGTTGTTGCTTCTATGTGCAGCATTTAACACTATTTTGCCCCTGGTACCGTCAATTTCCAATGGGATATAGATTGAAGCTCCGTTTTTTGGATAGATTAATTCCATTGTTCCGGCATTACTCCCCATATCACAACCTGGTTTAAAAGGAGGCAAACTTCGGTAATCGCTGTTTTTAATTTTATAATAATATTCCATGGCAGGAGGCAGTATAAACCAGTTTTGGTGTTGCATATTAATTACCTGCTCACATTGATCATTTACCCGGTAAGTACCTGTTTGATCTAAATGAATTCGTTTATGGAAGGGGCAAATGATTGTTTTTTCGCCAGCTGTGGGGATAAGTTCTTCTATTGCTTCCTGGCAATATTCACCTGCTTTATAGCCACTCTGTTTGCAAATTTTGGCTTTTTTTAGCTTCGTTATGGGGATTTCAAACCATTTACCATTGGGTAATAATCTAAAAATATCAAATAGTACCGGTGCTGCAGCCTCTATACCCACTAATCCGGGACGGCCTTCTCCATCGGCATTGCCTACCCAAACGCATACCACATATTGTGGCGTTAAACCGATTGCCCAGGCGTCTCGAAATCCAAAACTGGTTCCGGTTTTCCAGGCTATTCGTTGTGAAGATGAAAATTGCTCCCATAAACCTTCATCACCCGGACGCATCACTTCTTCCATCGCATTGAAGGTTGACCAAATGGCCCCGTGATCCAGATGGGAGGTACGCTCTTCGCCATTACCTTCTGATTTTAGATTTGAGATATAATTTGCGGACTGATAATCTGCAGGATTATATAATCCTTTGTAGGTATTGAAATGGTTCAATGTCCTCACCATTCCTAAATATGTATTGGTCAAATCCCACATCGTTACCTCACTGCCACCAAGAATAAGCGATAAACCATAATGATCTGCGGGTTGGTTTAACGTGCCAATTCCAAGCTTTTTAAGTTTATCGTAAAAACGCTCATACTTATACTGCTGAAGCATTTTTACCGCAGGGATATTTAGGGATCTGCTAAGGGCCTTATCAGCCGCAATTGCACCATCGTAGCCTAAATCGTAATTTTGAGGTGAATAGCCGGCAATTTGAGTAGGGATATCAGGTATTAATGTGTGTGGCAGAATGAAACCATCATTTAACATACTGGCATACAACAAGGGTTTTAAAGTACTCCCCGGACTTCTGGGGGCTTTGATCATATCAACGTGACTTTCGAGAGCCATATTTTCCGGCTGGTAAATATTTCCTACATAAGAGACAACTTCTCCGGTTTTGGCGTCTAAAATTAAAGCAGAGATGTTATTAATATCATTTGCACGGTATCGGTTGTTATAACGTTTTAGAATGCCGTTAACTTTTAGTTGGATATCTTCATTCAGGGTTGAGGTAATTTTGGTTGCATTAAAACCTAAACTTGCTCCTTCTGCCTTGAAGCGATTTAATAAGTGGGGTGCATGTTGTGGCAGGGGTAAGGGTTTACCTGGCACAGGTTCAAGCTTGGATAAATTGGCCGTTGTTTGATCGATTACCCTGAGTTTAACCAGTTTATCTAGCAGGTCATTTCTCTTTTTGATTAAACGGGCTGAATTTTTTCCTGGATGAACCAGCGAGGGGCTGTTAGGAAGGACTGCCAGTGTAGCCATTTCGCCCCAGGAAAGACTTTCCGCATTACGGCCATAATACCGCCAGCTGGCTGCTTCAAGTCCGACAACATTACTTCCAAATGGCGCATTGGCAGCATATAATCCTATGATTTCCTCCTTGTTGTATTTTAATTCCAGTCGAAGCGCTAAGATCACCTCCAGAAGTTTTTGCCAGAGGGTTCGGTCTTGCTTTCGTGAGAGGCGAATAACCTGCATGCTTAAAGTACTTCCACCACTAACTACATTTTTGGCTTTCCAGTTTTGGCGCATGGCCCTGCTCATGGCCAGGAAATCAATTCCGAAATGCTGGTAATAACGTTTGTCTTCAAAAGCAATGATACATTTTTTAAACTTCTCCGGAACACTGTCCGCAACAGGGAAACGCCATTGCCCGTCGGTTGCGATAGCCGCACTCAGCAGATGCCCATTGCTGGCTTCAATCACATAAGAGGTAGGCGATTTGAATAATGTTTTAGGAAGTGCAAGCAGAAAAAACAGCAGCAGCAAAAAACATATAATGTCTGAAACAATAAAGGCTCTCGGGATTTTATTATTCATGGATTAAAGAAATTAAACCTCGCAGGCATTATCTACGAGGTTTAAAGTTTTGATTCTTATTTATTTAACCACCTGCACCCATTTGCCGGCTTCTGTTGCAGAGATATCATTGTTGTACATGGCTTCGCATTGAACGGCAGATAAATAATATTTGCCGAGATAAGATGCATTTAACAGCACTTTGTAGACCAGACTTTCATTTTCACGAATATTGAAGTAGGTGAAAACACGGTCATCCCTGATGTCTTGATAAGTGAATGGAGATGAAGCCAGGATGCTTTGGTTATCATTTACCCTGGTGTTAATAATTTCCCAGCCTGAAGGGAAAATTTGTGTCAAGGCCATTTGTTCGTAATAACCCATTTGTCCTGGGTTTTTAATGGTAACTTCTGCATAAAAATCAGTTCCCTGTTTAATGGTCGTTGGGTCTAATGGTGTACCATTTAAGCGTTTATAACTGACACTCATGTCTAACACCTCCGGACGATTAGGCAGGAAATTATTTTGCCCTGCAAGGGGCTGTCCTGATAGTACCAGTCTGATAAAGAGTACATTGTTTCCATTGTTGGTAAGCGTGGCTGTATTCCCTTTGAAGCCAAGTGAAGTGCTGTTGATGTACTGTGTACTATTGATATTGCCTGCTTTTCCATCCAATGTATATTGATACTGCAGTCTGTTTGCTGATTGATTAGAACCGCAGAATTTTGCTATTGCCAATAAACTGTAAGCGGTGGTTTGTGTGCTGTACCAGGTGTTTTCGCCTAATTTAGCCGCTAAAGGTAGCAGGAGTGAAGCTGCTTTCGCTTTTTGGCCCAACAAGGTGAGGGTTTCCAGAATCATTGCATTATCACGAACATCAGAACCGTAAGTGCCTCCCAGCTGATTGTATGGTTTGACAGCTGTATCCAGTCCCCGAATCATATTTTGAGCAATATCATTTTGTCCGGCTAACTTATACGCTGCTGCCAAGCGCCATTTAGCTGCTACAGATAAATATTCGAATGCACGCAAGCGGTTCATTGCAGCCATTTCTGGTCTCTTAGCAAGTGCAAGCGTATACAACCGATAGGCTTGGGCTAAATCTCCACCATAAAAATTATTGCTGTTTGGAGCCCAGCTATTTGCTTTTGTTTTCTGGAATCTCATCAGTTCTTCTAACAAGCCTACAGGAAGTGTGTAGCCGGCGTTTTGAGCTTCAATTAAGAAATGGCCGGCGTAGTTGCTTCCCCATTCGTCAGAGCTGCCTTCTCCAGGCCAGTAAGATAAGCCGCCATCGGTACTTTGGAAACCTTTCAGTTTGTTAATTCCAGCTTTGATATTTTTCTCCGTTGAAGCTTTTTGTTGTGCATTTAATGGCGTTAGGCGATCTAAGTAAAGCTGTGGAAATACACCCGAGGTTGTTTGTTCGATACAACCATGAGGATATTGAATCAGATAGCCTAAACGTTTACTCAGGTTAATTGCTGGAATAGAAGACACTTCCAGGGTACCTGAATTGGTGCCAGCCATGCCAATAGGGGCGTAATTAACTGCCCATTTAGTATGTGGTTGTACCGTTGCCGATACCACATTAGTGACATAAGGATTTGGATTGCGGATGTCCATTTCCACATCGTAAGCAGTTTTTTCAGCACCACTTTGTGCTAACACCCGGACTTTAGCAATGCCTACCTGATTTGGAGCTTTTACTTCAAAATAAGCCATTTGCTCACCAGTTTGTTTATAATACAATTGTGTTTTATTAGCACCTTGCACAATGAGGTTGCTGGCTTGTAATTGCACAGAGACATTTTTTAAGTTACTTTCTGTAGCAAAAACCGTTACCGGAAGGGTAAAGCTTTCGCCCGGGCCAATAACCCTCGGTAAGGTTGCAAGTACCATTAAAGGTTTTTTCACCTGAACAGATTTTTCTGCAAAACCATATGCGGCTTCCTGGCCGGCTACCACCATTGCCCTAACCGAACCGATGTATTGTGGAAGTTTGAATTTATGGGTTTTCTGTTCACCTTTACCAAGTGCAAAAGGCCCCATAAACTTAACCACGGCTTTGAATCGGTTTGCTTTTGCCGGATTAAGATTTTTGTTCACTGTACCATCACCACCAATACTGAGAATCCGTTCTAAATTTCCACCCCAGGCACCCAAAACATAATCAAACAAATCCCAGGTTTTTACACCAAGTCCCTCTCTAGCGTAAAAAGCACTGTGCGGATCAGGCGTTTTATAGCGGGTTAAGTCTAATAAACCTTCGTCTACCAAAGCAATGGTGTAAGTCATCGCCTTACCGTTTTGCTCAGCTACAGTAATGGTGTTTTCCGTTTCAGGCTTAATTTTATCAGCCATTTTGATGGTTGGCTTTAAAATTGTTTGCGGATTTTCTATCGAAAGCGGGATAGCACCATACATCCTGATCGGGAGGTCGTTAACTGTTTGCGCATGCGGTTGTAAAAGCGTAACGTTGGCGAAAACGTTGGGCGCCATTTCTTTTTCTGCCTTGAATTTAAATTGTGTTTGACCTTGTTTGGTATCTACCCAGAAAGTTTTGAGCACCCGGCTGCCATTTTCGATTGAGATCAATGCTCGTCCGTTTTTACCTGTCGGGATGGTCAAGGTAATTTCTTCTCCAACTGAGAATTTTTCTTTATTGGCTGTAAAAGAAAGCATGGAGGCTTCTGTAGGATTGCTGCCCTGCTCTCGTTGAGCCCAGCCCGGCCAATCAATATAAACAGATTTACCGGTAACGTGGCCGCCATTTAGATCCCTTACTAAAATCAAATATCTTCCCCATTCCGGTTCATCAACTCGTAAATTCCAACTGCCTTTTCCGTTTGTCAGATTTACCTGGTGACTTTCAATCAGTTTATTGTATTGATTTTGAGTGAAGTTAGCATAGGTATATTGGTTGTCTTGTTCCCACCACCATCGCCATTGCGTTTTGTAAAGTTCAACCTGAACAGTTTTAGATCCGGCAATTAATTTACCGCCAGTATTCACATTGACAATTTCTATTTTATGATCTTTGCCTGTAACCAGCATGCCACTTAAGCGATCTCCCTGAGGAGCTTTAACGCCTAAATAGCTGTGGTACACGTGATAGGGGATGCTGAAGTTATCAATGCTGAAATTTCCTCCAGGTTCGAATACTTTAGTGGTAAAGTTTGCCCTTAGCACACCCGGAGCTGCATTTCCTTCATTCAAATTAGTATTGATAGTTGCTGTTCCATTTTGATTGAGTGAGCCTTCGAAAATGGTTTTTACCTGAGATTGAAAATTGATCGTTGGGTTATCAAAACTGAATCCTTCAAAACCTTTAAACCTGGTTTCTGTGGTATTCAGATTGACATCTACTTTTGCCCTTAAATTTTGTGCTACTGCACCAAAAAGCCACTTGGCAGACAGGGTAGCGGTTGAAGTTCCTGTTTCTAAGTATGTTCGATTTCCTACATTAAAGTCAATCTTCAATCGATTTGGCATAACCGTTTCTACTTTTAGCGTTCGGCTAAAAGTTGCTCCACCCGCTTTTACTTTAGCCAGCCAGTTTCCTGTTGGTGCAGTGCTTTCGGTTGCTGTTTTGAAAGTATAAAACCCGTTTACAGGTTTTCCATTAATCAGCCTTTTGTACAGTTGGCCTTTAGGATTGTAAAATTCCATGGTAACAGGGTAGTTTGCAGGTAATTTCTTTTGTTTATCTTCTAAAATGAAAGACACATAAAGACTGTCACCTGGACGCCAAACGCCACGTTCGCCATAAATAAAGCCTTTTAAGCCACTTTGAACAACATCGCCACCAACATCGAAACGACTAAGTGGGAGTGAGCTCCCGTCATCTAATTTTAAGTATCCTCTTTCTGAACCGTTCTTGGCAATCAGAAGAAACGGCGTTCTTTTTAAATCAAATGAGGCAAATCCATCACCATCAGTTTTAGTGGTAAACATAATTTGCTTTTGATAGTCCATCAGTTCTAAGTTTACACCACTAAGCGGTTTGGCCGTTAACAAATCCGTTGCTACGATAAGCATGCTGTTGTCATTTCCTCGTTTGGCTACCAAACCAATATTGGAAGCAATTAGGTTCCTGCTCGCCCAACGCTCATTGGTGTAGAAGGATGGTGTACAGGGGTTGTCACGATCTGTCCAACGATAATTTTGTGGGTAATAGTTATTGTATCTTTGCCAAAACTCATCATCTTCATCAATTTTTTCACCATAACCTTCGTATTCTTCATATCCCTCTCCTTGATCATTATTTTCGTTATTTGCCTTACAATTGTAAGCATTATATTCATGACGGAACGCTATCGTAACCCTATACATGGCACCAGGTTCGGTTCGGATCATTTTGTCCAAATCCAATGTGAAACGATTCTTTTTATGGAGATTTAAGGCTTTATCTTCATCCAACCGGATAGTTTTTTGAAGGATTGGTTTAGCAACCCGTCTTAACTCATTTCCGTCTTTATAGCTGTTGCTTTGGAAGAACTGAGGAATATTGTTTTCATAAATTTTAATTACGGTAACATCAACTGCTTTTAAGTTAATGGCTTCAAAAGGCAACACCAATTTACCCGAATTAGGTAAAATTGTACCAGCTCCAGCAATAGTTACAGCAGGAATTTTGTCTTCAAAAGTGAGGTTAGCTGTTTTGCCATTGCTTAATTTTTTACCATTTATATTTTCTACACCTGCATTGATGTTAAAGTTATAATTGCCTTTTAATTCTTCTGCAGCATATACTTTAACCTGACTGGCATCTATGGTATAGCGTAAATCGGTTAAATTTCCAAGGGTAATCATACCGGTAAGATCCTGTCCAACACCAATAGGTTCGGAGAATTGCACCAGGGCATAATCTTCTTCTCCCTGAATGGCTTTCATATCCAAAACCTCGAATTTATTAATTGCCGGAACACGAACTTCTATCTCGCCTTGTTGGTCGGCATCAATAGCATCCCCATCCCAGGTTAATTTTAAAGTCTGATCTGAAGATTTCTTTTTAATGCTATCTATGGTAAATTTAGATGTGTTTTTTCCGGGGTCATGTTGCCACTTTACTGCTAATTTCTGAGCAAAATCGAGCGTTAGTATCTTTTCAATGGCTTGGGTTTCTTCAACATCGGCAGTTAGTACTTCGCCTGTCAGCTTCATATATTCCAATGAAGTATTGTTTTGCGAAACCAAACCATTTTGATTCAGTATTACTCCAGGCGTAATTACTTTAAACTCGAATTCAAAATCTTCGAGACCTTTTTCCGTGGCAGAAACCTCCGATAATTTAAAAGTGGCTTCGTAGGTTTCACCTGATTTTAAAGGTTCTTCTGGCCTGAATTCTACTGTTTGAGGATCTATCCAATAGGTTTTTCCTTTAATGGACGGAGAGAAGTCGAATAATTCTCTGGAATCTGCTTTTCCAAGGTCTTGCATGCCTTGCGCAGCATTGGCTAAATGAACCCTGATAAAGCTTTTCTTAGAAATGGTTCCCGAAGTGTAGGCTTCGATGTATTTAGCATAGGCCTGGTTATCTTCCAGATTTTTTTTCTTTCGATTAAAAAAAATGAATGCAATAGCACCAATTGAGAGTGCCAATAAGCCAATAAAGATGAATTTCTTTTTGGACGAAGACCGGTAATTAGATGTGTTTTCCATGTTTGAAAATAGGTAGTGTTCAAAGATAGTCTCAGACTAAAATAGGGTAGAATATTTATAGTCAGTTTTTAAGGGTTTTACCTTGAGTAATTATAATTAAGTTGAAAAATAACTAAAATTACCGTTAAAATAAATTTTTTTAAAAATTACAAGCTTAATTTGCTAGTGCTGATGGAATTGGATATGTTTACGGATATCATTCATTTAACCAAATACCATGAAAAAAATATTGATTTACCTTAGCTTTTTTATGATGTCTATTCAACTTTCTTCTGCTCAGCAAAACGATATCGAAAATGCTGTGAATACTTTAACCAAATTAATGATCACTCCAGACAGTGCTGCTTTAGATAAATTGGTGCTGGATAAGCTTAGTTACGGCCATTCAAGTGGAAAAATTCAGAATAAACGGGAGTTTATGCATTCCTTGTTATCCGCTGAATCTGATTTTGTAGAGATTAATTTATCCGATCAAACGGTGACTGTTCAAGGCAAAACAGCCCTGGTTAGACATACATTAAGTGCCAAAACCAATGATAAGAATGTTCCGGGAACAGTAAAATTATATATCCTTTTAATTTGGTCCAAAGAAAAAGGAGGCTGGAAGTTATTGGGAAGACAGGCCGTTAAGGTGCCGGTGGTTTAGTTTTGAGTCTTGAGTTTGGAGTTGGGAGTTGGGAGTTGGGAGTTGGGAGTTTGATATAATGCTCCAAACTCCGAGCTCCAAATCATTTTATCATTACCCCTGGTCTGTTTACCAATGGGATTTTAATTAAATTCGAGTCTATTATGCTTTCCGGGAGAAAGATGAATTTTTTATCATAGATGGTTGAACCAATGTAGTAGCTCAACCAGTATTCATTTGTTAGTCCAAAAACTTCAGGATCTATTGCTTCTACGCCTGAAAAGGCATGTGCATCCATATCGCCTATAAAATGTCTTAATATAGAAGTTTTTACAGGTTTTCCATCCTTTTCTCCATATCCTTTTGAGCTGATGAGTACATTAGTTATTGGCTGATCTTTTAAATTGACAAGGTAAACTGTCCAGTTTTTTACTTCTGGAGTTTCACTCATCAATACCACTGCCATTGCAATATCTTCAACTATATTTTCTGGTAAATCTGCCTTCACAATAAATTTCTAGTTATTTTACCTATTTCTTTTTAGCTACAGCTTTTTTGGCCGGAGCCTTTTTAGCCGCTGCTTTTTTCTTCGTTTCAAATGCGTTAGGAACCTGCTCTACAATCATTTTCTTTACCACTTCCAGGTCAATATCCACCAATTCTTCAGCAGTATATTTTTGTTTTGTTGCTTCGTTGTTTCTAAGCTTAAGCATTAATTTGCCAAAGCGGATAAAAGGCCCCCATCTGCCATTTTCAATTGAGATTTTTTCTGCATCCCAGGTTTTGATATAGCGATTAGCTTCTTTTTCTACTTTTTTGCTGATTAAGGTTTCAATATCTGCCTGAGAGAGGTTATCATAATCATAGCCTTTTGCAGGAATATTGATAAAAAGGTCGTTCCATTTAATGAATGGACCAAAACGCCCCTTGCCTTTTGTAACCCCTAAGCCCTGATAATGTGCAATAGGTGCATCGGCATCCATTTTCTCGTTTATAATAGCGATAGCCCGCTCATTGGTAACGGAAAGTGGGTCTTCATTTTTAGGAAGCGAAATAAAGCTTTCACCCCATTTTACATAAGGACCGAATCGGCCAACGCCAACCATTACCTCTTTGCCTTGATAATCTTCAAGTGAAAAAGGAAGTTTGAACAATTCCAGCGCATCAGCTAAAACAATTGTACCTACCGATTGATTTTTCATCAGGCTGGCATATTGCGGTTTTTCTTCGTCATCAGATTCTCCAATCTGAACCAAAGGACCAAACTTTCCAACTTTGGTATAAACATTTTTGCCTGTCGCCGGATCTATACCTAATAATCGCTCACCTGTAGCACGTTCTGCAGTTTCCAGCGTAGTTTCTACTTCCGAATGGAATGGGTTATAGAAAGAATGAAGCATCTTGGTCCATTCTTGCAAGCCCTGGGCAATTTCATCGAATTCTTTTTCCACTTTAGCAGTGAAGTTGAAATCAACAATACCTTTAAAGTGTTCTACCAGGAAATCGTTTACTACTTCGCCTATGTCGGTAGGGAAGAGTTTGGATTTTTCTGCTCCTGTAATTTCAGATTTTATCTCCTTTTTAACAGTACCATCAGCTAAAATGATAGAGGTAAATTTACGTTGTTTGCCATCACGATCTTCTTTAACCACATAACCACGATTTTGAACCGTAGAAATGGTAGGTGCATACGTAGACGGACGGCCTATACCCAATTCTTCTAGTTTCTTTACCAAACTAGCCTCTGTATATCTTGCAGGCGGACGAGAATAGCGTTCAGTAGCCTGCATTTCTTTTAAAAATAATTCTTGTCCTTTAGTCAGGGGCGGAAGAATTGCACCACCTTCTTTTTCTTCCTGCTCTTCATCATCTGTAGATTCCAGGTAGACTTTTAGGAAACCATCAAATTTTAAGACTTCACCTTCTGCAACTAAATTTTCTTTTCTGGTTGAGGCTGCAATCTGAGCAGTTGTTTTTTCGAATAAAGCTTCGCTCATTTGCGAAGCGATTGAACGTTTCCAGATCAGATCATATAATCTTTTTTCCGAAATATCGCCATCAACTGTATGTCTGTCAAAATAAGTAGGGCGGATGGCCTCGTGAGCCTCCTGTGCACCTGCCGATTTGGTTTTATATTTTCGGGCCTGATAGTATTTATCTCCATATGCAGATTTAATTTCAGCTGCTGCTGCTGCCAGGGCCGTATCGGATAAATTCACTGAATCCGTTCTCATGTAGGTGATCTTACCCGCTTCATAAAGCCTTTGGGCAACCTGCATGGTTCTGGCAACAGAAAAACCAAGCTTTCTGGAAGCTTCTTGTTGTAAAGTAGATGTAGTAAAAGGTGCTGCTGGATTTCTTTTTGCAGGTTTGGTTTCTAAGCTGCTGATATTGAATTTGGCAGCTACACAATCCTGCAAAAACTTTTCTGCATCTGCTTCTTTTTCGAAACGCTGCGGAAGTTCTGCCTTAACTGTTTCTTTGCCTTTTCCGGTAGAGAATTGAGCTGTGATTTTATATGCTGCAGCTGCATTGAAATTGTTAATTTCTCTTTCTCTGTCTACAATTAAGCGAACAGCCACTGACTGAACACGACCTGCCGAAAGAGAAGGTTTTACCTTTTTCCATAAAACAGGGGAAAGTTCGAAACCTACTAAACGATCTAGAACACGGCGAGCTTGTTGGGCATTTACTAAGTTATAATCAATACTTCTGGGGTTTTCGATAGCTTTTAAAATGGCTGGTTTGGTAATTTCGTGGAAAACAATACGTTTTGTTTTGTCGCTTTTTAAACCCAGCGTTTCAAATAAGTGCCATGAAATAGCCTCTCCCTCGCGGTCCTCATCGGATGCTAGCCACACCATTTCGGCTTCCTTAGCAAGTTTCTTAAGTTCGGAGACTACATTTTTCTTATCTGCAGGTACTTCATAAGTTTGGGCAAAATCATTTTTAATGTCTATACCCATATCTCCTTTCACTAAATCCCTAATGTGGCCATAGCTCGATTTCACAAGGAAATCTTTTCCAAGGTAGCCTTCTATAGTTTTAGCTTTTGCGGGTGATTCGACGATTAATAAATTTTTTGCCATGAAGTACGTTTTTCTGCAAATAAAGCTATAAATAAAGCATAAATCAAAACCTGACTAAAAATTAATACAAATTTTTCGAAATTTTAATCCCGTTCCAATCTTTTTGGGAATATCTATCCTACATAAATTACACGAACGTGGCAACTCTGCAACTTATTTCTAATTATCTTCGTAGATAAAATTAAACTAAAATGATAAGCACTATTTTAATCCTATTAAACTTATTGGTGAGCCCACCAAAAACTGTTTACGATTTCAGTTTCAAGACTATCGATGGTAAAGAGATTAAATTGTCGAAATTTAAAGGCAAGAAAATTTTGATTGTGAACACCGCGTCTAAATGTGGTTATACACCTCAATACGAAGATTTAGAGAAATTGCACAAGCAGTATGGTAAAAAGGTAGTTTTGATTGGATTTCCTGCAGGTAACTTTGGAGGTCAGGAATTTTCTTCAAACGCCGAAATTAAGCAATTCTGTACAGGGAAGTACAATGTTTCATTTTTGTTAGCGGAGAAAAGCAGTGTTAAAGGAGATGACATTAGTCCGCTTTTTAAGTATCTGATATCACAAACCAATACCGAAGAGCAAGGCGATATTAAATGGAATTTCGAAAAGTTTTTGATCAATGAAAAAGGAGAACTTGTTCACCGCTATCGTTCAAAAACCAAACCGATGGATGAGGCTATCACTAAAAATCTTTAAGTAAGTTGTGTGTTATGAGTTGTAGTTTGGGTGTTCGGACCTGTAAGCCACAACCCATAACACATAACTTTTATTAATTTCTTTCTAATACAAATTTCCAAACCACTGCACTTAATGCTGCACCAACTAATGGAGCAACAATAAAGGCCCATACCTGGCTTAAGGCTTCACCGCCCACTAAGATTGCAGGGCCAATGCTTCTTGCCGGGTTAACGGATACACCGGTTACAGGAATTCCAACAATGTGAATGAGAACCAGGCTCAATCCGATGGCTAATCCTGCAAATCCACCATTAATATTTTTGGTAGAAGTTGCTCCGAAAATAACCAATAAGAATATGAAGGTGAAAATAATTTCCGCAATCAGACCAGCATGCAAGCTGTAGTGCTGGGGCGATAAGGCATCAAAACCATTCTGTCCTAAACCGTTTACAGCCAGATTGTACTCCGGTTTGCCTGATGCAATCATCATTAAAACCCCGGCCCCCAAAATCCCACCTAAGATTTGCGCTACAATATAGTAGGCTGCTTCTCCTGCCTTCATACGTCCGGCGATAACCATGGCAATTGAAATGGCCGGGTTGATGTGACAGCCGGAAATGTGTCCGATTGCATATGCCATTGCTACTACTGATAATCCAAAAGCGAAAGATATCCCTAATAAACCAACGCCTGTAGTTCCGTTTGCGCCGGCAATAACTGCGCTACCGCAACCCATTAAAACCAACACCATTGTGCCCAGAAGTTCGGCACTGAATTTTGAAAATTTACTTGTCTCCATATTATATTAATTTAAGGTTTCAGGAAAAATATAGGGGGAGATTAATATCAAATTTAAATTAATTATTGGAATATCAAGTATGCTTGATGAAATATGTTTATGGTGTTCTTAATCAGGGTTTTGATGTAGGATTGGCAATAAGAAAGGGGGCTTAAATTAATTAAGCCCCCTAATAAACCAAACAAACTATTTATGAAGTTAATATAAAACGCCGTTGGATTGAAAATGTTTGAAAAAAGTTAGATTTTTTATCTGGAAAGGTGTTGAACGTCTGTTTTTCGGCTTTTAACTGATAGAAACAATCATTAAAACAGGTTAAGCTGCTCAGGTTGATAGTCTTCAGGGTTAAAATGATAGGTTTTGTTTGCCTCCTGGCCAACAAAGTAAACTTCACTTTCTTCGTACCGTGATGCAACTTTTACATAGGTGTTGCCGCAGGCTGTTTTAAAGAGCTGTTCTACTAAATCAGGATTGTTATTATCTTTTGATAAGTGGCTTAATAAAAGATGGCTGAGCTGGGGTGATTTATGGCTCATAAATAAATCTAAAGCCTGTTTATTGCTTAAGTGTCCATGTCCGCCCATTATCCTTTTTTTTAAGAAATAAGGATAATTACCTTTTTCGAGCATTTCTGTATCGTAATTGGCTTCTAAAAAGGCAGCGTGACAAGTTTTAAACTGTTCGATTAGTCTATTGCATACTGCTCCGATATCGGTAAATACACCTACACGCACATCATTATATTCTATGGTAAAGCTGTATGGGTCTGCAGCATCATGTAATTTTGAAAAGGGGGCCACTTTTAAATTTCCGATCATTACCGGTTGGAGGTGTTGAATGGGGCGAATACATGTTTCATCAAGTAGCAGGCTACTGCTTTTTAAGGTAGCTGAGCTAATGTAAACGGGTAATTTATATTTTCTTGCAAATACTGAGAGGCCTTTAATGTGATCGGAATGCTCGTGAGAGATGAAAATGGCCTTAATTTTATGTATGGGCAGGTTAAGTCTGGCCATTCTGCGCTCCACTTCTTTGCAGGTCAGGCCTACATCAACCAATATGGCTTCCTGATCGTTCCCTACATAATAACAATTGCCGTTGCTGCCCGAATTAATTGAAGTAAAATAAAGTCCCATTGCACTTGCAAGATACTGCTAAATCTGGAAAGATAGAAAAAATTATACCCTTAATCCATTGTGCTCCACCAGGCGGGAGAGGAGTGGTAAGAAGGCCTGAATCAGATTAATCTCTTCTGGTGTGAAAATCTTTTCCATGGTTTGGCTAAGCCATTCTTCTTTGATTTTACGGGTAGCTACAATGTGTTTTTCACCCAGTTGGGTTAAGCCTATAAATACTTTTCGTTTATCTTCCTCACTCGGGAAGCGCTCCACGCATTTGGCCTCAAAAAGACGGTTAATAATTTGGGAAATGGCTTGTTTAGAAACCCTTTCCATATCTGCCAGTTCTGTAGAAAGCAACTGGCCATGTTGCTCGAGTAATGACATGGTAAGCAATTCGGCATTGCTAAATTCAGAACTCACGTTCTGTTTGCGCAATTGCCGGGTAAGCCGGGTTACTGTGCTTCTTAATTGTGCTGCGATCTTTTGCGTTTGCGTGGGCATTATGTTAGTAAATAAACTTTACAAATATAATGGTTATTTATTTGAGTTTTTGATAATATTTTTCTAATAAGTGTATTTTTGTGATTTTTTAATGATAAAAATAGCGTGTTTCCATTTTATTTATTTATTTGATAATAGTAATTTTGTAAAGTTACTTTACTATTTTATTCATGAGTATATTTCGATCATTAAGACATTATAATTACAGGTTGTTTTTTACCGGCCAGGCCATATCACTTGTGGGAACCTGGATGCAGCGTGTAGCCGTGAGCTGGCTGGTTTACCGGTTAACCGGTTCGGCATTTTTACTTGGCCTGATTACTTTTTTAAGTTTAATTCCATCGCTGGTATTAGCGCCGTATGCAGGCAGTTACGTTGACAGGCATAACAAGTATAAGATTTTAATCATTACCCAGGTTGTGCTGATGTTGCAGGCAGGGGCACTGGCCGTGATGATCTGGTTCAAAGTCTACGATATGTTCTGGATTGCAGCTTTGTCGCTTGTACAGGGGCTCGTTAATGCTTTTGACGTAACGGCAAGGCAATCGTTAATGGTAAATCTGGTAGAGGATAAAGAAGATTTACCGAATGCGATTGCGCTAAATTCATCGGTGTTTAATGCAGCAAGGCTGATTGGGCCAGCTGTAGCTGGTGTAATTTTAAGTACGCTGGGAGAGGATGTGTGTTTCTTGATTAATTTCTTAAGTTTTATAGCGGTTTTGGGCTGTATGGTGATGATGAAACTTAAGATCACACAAACAGAAAAACCAAAAGAGAATATATGGATTGATCTTAGAAAAGGTTATGATTATTTAAAGGCCTCGCCAGATTTGGCATCTATGGTTTTGCTTATGGCAGCATCCAGTTTACTGGTTATTCCTTTTACCACCTTGTTGCCTGTTTTTGCTAAGGACATTTTTAACGGAACAGCTACTACTTTCAGCTGGTTTGAGAGCGCAGCGGGCTTTGGGGCATTCTTCGGTGCAATTTACATGGCAACATTGAAGGCTGGTCGGAACCTGCAGAAAATCGTGATGTTTTCAGGTATTTTACTGGCTGTTTCAGTAGTTGCATTAGCCATTGCACCTTCTTTAATACTGGCTTTGGTTTGTACGGGCCTGGCTTCTTTAGGACTTATGGCGCAAACGTCATCAATTAATACCTATCTTCAAACACATGCTGCTGATGCAATGAGGGGGCGGACTTTGAGTTATTACATCATGGCTTATCAAGGTGTATTGCCACTAGGGAGCCTGTTGATGGGTTATCTTGCTCATGCTTTTGGTACGCAGGTAGTGGTTGCTTTTGAGGGAGTAGCTGGCTTACTCATCATTGTAGCTTTTATTTTGAATGAAAAACACCGCCAGGAATTGGGACGTAGTGCTGTGTCTTTTAACTAATGAACAACCAGTTTACAATCTACCATTACCTTTTGGTAGTTGTCAATATCGATCTCCCGGTTAATCAGCTGTAAAAGAAGCTTAATGGCATTTTCTCCAACTGACTCAGGATTCTCTTCTACCGAAGCGATAGGGGGGGCATCCAGATAGGTAATGAAGGAGTTATTACCAAAACCAATACATTCAATCTGACTGAAGTTGGGGTAATTAATAGATCTCAGGTACTTTATTGCATCAAAAAGAATAGGTTCTTTAAAAGCAACTAATGCGGTTGGGGTATTCTCAGGGTTGGTAAATAAATTCTGAATGGCTTTAATGGTATTTTCCTGATCAAAATCAGTATAAGCCACTAATTCAGCAGAGAAGGGCACTTCATTGTCTTTCAGTGCATTAATGTATCCGTTGAAACGATCATGAGTGAAATTGATCATTTTAGGACCTCCCAGATAAGCTATTTTTTTATGTCCCCGGTCAATCAAAAATTTTGTGGCCTGA
Source organism: Pedobacter sp. (assembly GCF_965279535.1). Taxonomy (NCBI): domain Bacteria; kingdom Pseudomonadati; phylum Bacteroidota; class Sphingobacteriia; order Sphingobacteriales; family Sphingobacteriaceae; genus Pedobacter; species Pedobacter sp. The sequence continues at coordinate 881,754 of NZ_OZ257244.1, read as the reverse complement.
TAACAGCCTTGAAAAGTGTTACCCAATACTTTGTGGCAGTTTAAATTAAAACTTGGGTTTCGGGTATAATATACCACTGGAATTCCCATCTGTTCAAACTGATCGAGGTGTTTAAAATCTTGAGTTTGTTTTGAAATGGCTACGATCAATCCATCAACGCGGCTTTTTAAGAGCATATCTGCCAAATGAATTTCTTTTTCCAACTCATCGTGAGATTGACTGATGATTACGTTATAACCATTTTTCATCGCAAACTGCTCTACACCATAAATGCTTCGGGTAAAAAAGTGATCCAATAGATTGGGTAATATGATACCTATTATCCTGGATTTTCTTTCCTTTAAATTAATAGCAGATTTATTCGGAGTAAAATGCAAATCCCTGGCCATTTCCTGAACACGCTTTTTAGTGTATTCATTTATGGTGGGGTAATTATTAAGTGCTTTTGATACGGTTGATACTGACATCTTTAGCTTTTCAGCCAGGAACTTAAGCGTAACAGGGGTATTGTTCATCATCTTTTCCAATCTCTATGCATAGTTAAGAAAAAAAAATCAAATTATTTCAAACGTTTGAAATGCCATCAGAAATGAATTTAAGGTGCTTTATACGTTTTAGTGTGGTTTTTATAGCATTTCCTTTTCTACATTCGCTTCGCTAACACTAACTAACCAAATCACAATGAAGAAATCATTACTTAACTACCGAAGAACAGCCATCAGGCGAAGATCATTAACTTCGAATCAATCCAATCGGGTTTTCGAATTAGAGCAGGGAAATTATTCCCCTGAGGTAAAATCTTACCATTTTATCGATTCATAATACCACGTATTTTATTTAGTAATTTTTAGAAAGCGCCCTTTTAGCGCCAAATTTTACTATAGACATGCAGCCTGACTTCGGGAGAATATTCTCTTTGATTAAGAAACTGTATTGGCTATTTATTCAATTTTCATCCTAAATATTTTATTGATTAAACCATATGGATATACGCTACATCCTAAAAAGCATTATTCAACAGCAAGAATTTCCTAAAATTCGAATAGCAAGCATGCTTTACTTGCTCTGTTTTTGTTGTCTTTTTTTCTGCTCTTCGAGTGCTTTTGCCCAAACAGCCATTACAGGAACGGTAAAAGACAGCAAAGGCATCACTATTCCTGGCGTGAGTGTAAAAGTTAAAGGTACACCAACAGGAACACTCACTGATGATAACGGAAAATTTACCATCAAAGCTACCGGAAACGCAGTTTTGGTCTTTACGTACGTCGGAGCCATTACTAAAGAGGTTCAGGTCAACAACAAAACTTCAATAAACGTGAGCTTAGATGATGATACACAAGGGCTTGATGAAGTGGTGGTTATCGGATATGGGCAGCAGAAGAAATCCACTTTAACTGGTGCTGTATCCCAAATCAGTGCAGAAGAAATAATGAAGTCGCCAACACCCAACCCAACCAACAGTTTAATTGGCCGCCTTCCTGGGTTAATTGCAGTTCAAACCAGTGGACAGCCAGGGGCTGATGCTGCTTCGCTTAAGGTACGTGGTGTAGCTACCTATGGCTCTAATAATTCGGCAATTGTTGTTGTTGATGGAATCGAAAGACCTGGTTTTGGGGATATTGATCAAAGTGAGATCGAATCTATTAACGTGCTAAAAGATGCAGCATCTACAGCCATATACGGTATAAGGGGGGCAAATGGTATTATAGTGGTAACTACTAAAGCTGGTAAAATCGGAAAACCAAAAGTAACTTATACAGGTAATATTGCCCAGCAAACATATACAGGTTTGGCGGTAGGCCTGGGTGCTTACGATAGTGCTGTTTTATTAAATCAATCGTACAGAAATGATGGAAAAGCCCCATTTTTCACTGATGCTGATATTCAGAAATTTGCGGATGGTTCAGACCCTTTGGGGCATCCGGATGTACGCTGGTTTGATTATTTAACCAGAAAATTCTATTCGCAAACACAACATAATATCAATATTAATGGTGGAACAAAAATTGCAAAATACTTTGTTTCTGCCGGCTACGCCTTTCAGGATGGTATTTTCAAGAAATTCGAATCGCCTTATGGCATTAATACTGTACCCAATTACAATCGTTATAATTTTAGATCGAACGTAGATTTTACGCTAAGTAAAGACTTTACTGTAGGGGTAAAACTGGGTGGCCGTTTTGCTGACCGTTATCAACCGGCAGGATTATTATCTTCTTCGGCCTTTTCTTATGATACCATTGAGGGTATGATTTCCCGTATTTTGCAAGTGCCGGCATACGCTTATCCGGTAACCTTACCTGATGGAAGGATTACGGCTAACCCCAACATCGGTACAAACATCTGGAATCCGTACGCTGTATTAACCCGTTTTGGAACACGAAATGATAATGTAAATACCATAGAAAGTACTTTTAACTTAAATTACAAGCTAGATTTTATAACAAAAGGCTTAGCATTTAAAACCAACTTTGGTTACGATTCTTATTACAACAACGTAGAAAGAAGAAATGCTAACTGGGCAGCTTACGTGTATAATGCTGCAACGGGTACTGCAACTTTATCTACTGATACACGTAACCGTGATGAGCCTTTAGGAGGAGTACAGGATGGCGGTGTAACCAGCGGAAGTACCAATATGAACTTACAAACAGGATTTGATTATAATCGCAGCTTTGGCGTGCATAATGTATCCGGTTTGATTTTAGGCACGCGTCAGTTGATTCGTACAACAGGTGCAACTGCTTTCACCGCTCCGCCAAGGGCAACACAAGGTTTGGCAGGTCGTGTAACGTATAATTATAATGAGCGTTATTTTGCTGAATTTGATGCGGCTTACAATGGTTCTGAAAACTTCCCTTCAGGATTGCGTTATGGTTTTTTTCCTGCCGGATCTGCAGCCTGGACAATCAGTAATGAGCCTTACTGGAAAAAGAATAATGTAATTACTTACCTGAAGTTAAAAGGAAGTTATGGTTTGGTGGGTAACGACAGGATTTCAGATGCTCGTTTCTTGTATCTAACCAGTTATGCTGCCAATACTTCTGCACCTTTTGGAAATCCTTTATCCATCACCAACTATCCAACCCTTTGGATTCCGGACACACGTTTTGGAGCCGGAAATAACGGCCTGGGCCAGGACCAAATTACATGGGAAACCGGTACTAAGCGAAATATTGGTTTGGAAACGCGTTTATTCAAAGATGCTTTGAAACTGAATGTTGATGTTTTTGATGAAACCAGACGTGACATTTTAACGGCACCGCTGAGTTCTTCAAACCTTTTCGGACATACTTATCCAAATTTTAACAAAGGTATTGTGTACAATAAAGGTTACGAGGTTGAGGTGGATTACCAACATCAGCTGGGAAATGTAACATTGGGTTTAAATGCACAGCTGAGCTTTGCACGCAATAAAATTATTGAAAATGATGAACCAGATGGAATGCCTGTAGCTTCAATCAGAAAAGGTTTGAGAGTAGGGCAGTTTTTTGGTTATGTAACAGATGGTTTTTATCAATCGGCAGCAGATATTGCAGCATCGCCAAAACAGCAAGGTTATACTCCGATTCCTGGCGATTTGAAAATGAAAGATTTAGATGGAGATGGTCAGATTACCACATTAGATCAGCAAGCCATTGGTTATAGCAACAATCCCGAATATGTATACAGTTTTAGCCCGAGGCTAAGCTACAAAGGTTTTTCTTTCTCTGTGTTGTTTCAAGGCGTTGCCAATGTGAGTTCAAATGTGATTTTAACAGAGCAAAACAATGGTCAGCAGATGTATCCCTTCATGCTTGATTCATGGACACCTGCTAACGCAGCTACAGCCACATGGCCAGCACTACATGCCCGGGGTACTGCCTCCCTCAATTATGCTTTAAACGATTTTACCCTTCAAAATTCAGCTTACTTAAAGATCAGAAATGTTGAATTGGCCTGGACACTTCCAAAACGTTGGATGGAAACAATAAAGCTGGCTAATGTGCGGATTTATTTACAAGGGCAAAACTTGTATACCTGGACCAAGTATCGCATGTATGTTGATCCGGAGAATGTAAATACAATCAATACTGCATTTCCTTTGCAGGCACTTTATCCAACATCAAAGGTTTACAATTTAGGTTTAAACGTCACTTTTTAAGAACATGAAAAAATATTCAAAATATATAGCGATTCTTACTTTAATGCTTTCTACCTTTTCTTGTAAGAAAGACTTTTTAGAAAGGACACCAGGGGTAGCTTTAACAGAGGAAGAAATTTTTGCAGATCCGGCCCAAGCAGCCCGATTTGCAGATAATGCATACAACTTTGTGATTACCAAGTATGTTCGTTTTAATGACCATCGTGGATGTACCGCACAGGCGTCTGATGAGGCCGTATCCGGAAATGCTGAAGGATCGGTTACTTCATTAAACCGTGGCTTGTATCACGATCATGCAACAGGGCCAAGCATGAACGATATTTACAGTGTTTGGAACTTAATGTATGCGGGTATTGCAGTAGAAAACAAAATGTTAGCCCGCTTGAAAGATGTTCCACCTGCACCCCCTGCAACAGTTCCGATTTTTGATCCGGTTAGGGTAGAAGGTGAGATGCGTTTTTTGCGTGCGCTTTCGTATTTCGAACTGACCAAAAGATTTGGAGGTGTTCCACTGGTAACCAGGGTATACGATGTGAATGAAGATATCAATCTTCCACGTGCTTCCTTTGATGAGGTAACAAAATTTATTCTTGCAGATATTGATGTGGCTATAACCAGGTTGGGAAATGACGCAGATTATACCGCTTCCATGTATGGCAGACCAACCAAAGGTGCTGCACAGGCACTTAGGGCACGTGTGTTGCTTTATGCTGCCAGTCCTTTAAATAATCCTACGGGTGATAAAGCGAAATGGAAAGCAGCAGCAGATGCCGCCACCGTTTTAATGGATAACAGGTATTCACTCCAAACAACCTATGGAGATATCTTAAATGTACCGTCCTCTCCAGAATACATCATGATCCGAATTAAAGGAAACACGCCTTTAGCAGGAGAGATGATGCAGGATTTTTCGATGTCGCCGGGTTCTGGTGGTGCACAGGGACAAATGAATCCAACCCAAAACCACGTAGATATGTATCAAATGGCTAATGGTAAAGATATTACGGATCCAACTTCAGGATATGACGCAACTAAGCCATATTTAAACAGAGAACCGCGTTTTTACGATAATATTATTTACAATGATCTGCCTTGGCAGGGAAGAAGAATCGAAATGTGGAGTACTAAAGATGCTGGTGGAAATACGCTTTACGGAAAAGATTACAACCCCACCATTACTTTTACGGCAACCCGTTATTACTGTAAAAAATACTGGCCTGAGGTATACCGGACGGTAGGTGGTAGCACCACTTTGCTTAATTATATCTATTTCCGTTATGCCGAGGTATTGTTAAACTACGCTGAAGCACAAAATGAAGCTGTTGGTCCAGATGCATCAGTTTACGATCAACTGATTGCGATCCGAAAAAGAGCAGGAATTCAGGCCGGTGCGAATAATTTGTACGGGTTAAAAGCAGGTATGACGCAGGATGAAATGCGTGCTGCCATCAGGCATGAAAGAGCAATAGAGCTGGCATTCGAAGATCATCGCTGGTACGATATTATGCGCTGGAAGATTGGTGCTCAAACCATTGCTGTTCCCATGAAGGGAATGGATGTATTTAAAAATGCCAATGGTTCATTTACCTATACGCCAATCGTATTGAGCCAAACTTTTCAAAAAACCTGGACAGAGAAACAGAATGTATACCCTATCCCGAGACAAGAGGTTTACAAAAGTAAAGGGGTGTTGATGCAAAATCCAGGTTGGGAATAGTTAGTTGATCAGTATACGCTAAAAAAGATTATTCAAAATGAAATTTTTCAAATCAAAATATATGGTATGCCTGATGCTGTTTTTAGCTGGCATGCTTAAGGTTTACGGGCAAACACCTGATGAACAGCTTATTGTAAAAGGGACAGTTGTAGATCAGGAGAAAAAGCCCCTGCCTGGTGTGGTAGTGACCATACAGGAAGATAAAAAGCACAGATCAGTGACTACGGACGCCGAAGGGGTTTTCAGCATTGAAACGACTACGAGCGATGTATTGGTATTTAAGTTTGTTGGCTATGGGATGGTATTAAAGCCAGCTACCGAAATTAGTAAAGGCGCTGTAGTACTTGCCAAATCACTCATTGATGCGGGAGATGATGATAATGTGTATATTCCTTTTGGAGTAAGAAAAAGAAGAGAATTAACCGCCTCCATTAGTACGGTTTCTGCAGCAGATTTGCCCCAATTACCAACTTCATCGCTAACGAATGTATTTGCAGGTCGCTTGCCAGGTTTGGCCATTTATCCAAGTGGTTCTCAGCAACCTGGATATGATGTTGCCAGTTTTTTAATCCGCGGAAGATCATCTTATAACAGTAACCAGGATCCCTTGATTTTAGTTGATGGTATTGAGCGGGATTTCAGATCGATGGATGTAGGCGAAATTGAAAGTATAAGCATTTTAAAAGATGCAGCAACCCTGGCCTGGTATGGCATGTATGCTGCCAATGGTGTTATTTATGTTAAAACCAAACGCGGAACGGCAACAAGTACTAAAGTAAGTTTTGATGCGCAGGCAGGAGTGCAGGCTCCGTTACAAGTGGCAAGGCCTTTAGATTCGTATAGTTATGCCAGCCTGTATAACGAAGCCTCAATTAATAGTGGTGGTACAGCAGTTTATGATGCCACAGCATTACAGGCTTACCAAACCGGATCAGATCCAATTAAATATCCTAACAATAATTTTGTAAGAGATTTTACTAAAACTGCGGCACCTACGCAACGTTATGTGGCTTCGGTAGCAGGTGGTAATGCTTTTATCAAATATTATACCTTGTTAAGTGCATTTAAGCAGGGCGGCTTTTATAAAGGTGGTCATAACGATTCTTATGACGCGAATACCGATTTTAGCCGTTACAATTTAAGGTCAAATATTGATTTACACATTAATAAAAATCTCGATGTAGCCTTAGATATTGGTGGGAGGATTAGTAACCTGAACTTCCCGGGAGCCGGAACAGGTGGCTTCTTGAGCGCAGTTTACAGCACCCCTGCAAATGCTTTCCCGATTATGAATCCAAATGGATCGTATGGAGGTACTTCTATTTTCCCTGCAAGCAATCCGAAAGCGATGATGGAAGCAGATGGTGCCAGTACCGATTTAATGCGGAATATGATGGCTACCATCAGTGCAAGGCAAAAAATGGACGGTATATTAAAAGGTTTATCTGCAGAAGTATTCTATGCCTATGATATATTTGGTTTATACCGCTCGGGTTTTACACAAACTTATGCAACGCAAGAACTTTTACCTTCAGGAGAATACAGCCCGCTGTATGGTACGCCTGTAAAAGTAGATTATTTGCCGAATGCTTTTTCTGGCAACATTAGAAAAAGTGAATTTTGGGCAGGCTTAGATTACGACCGGTTATTTGGTAAACATGGCCTTAAATTCTCTACACGTGTTTCCAGACAAAATTATTCTACCTTCGGACAATTAGATGTACGAAGAGAAGGCTGGTCTAACCGATTATCTTATAACTACAATGCACGTTATTATGTTGATCTTATTGGAGCCTTTTCAGGTTCAGAAAATTTCGCTCCCGGTAGAAGATATGGCTTCTTTCCGGCAGCATCAGCAGGTTGGATCATTTCGGATGAGGATTTCTTAAAAGGCTCAACTGGCTTTCTGGATTTCTTGAAGCTCCGCGCATCCTATGGTATTGTCGGTAATGATGCCTTGGGTTCGGCCAGAAGATTTGCATTTAATGATTTCTTTAGCAGGAGCACTACAGGTTATAACTTCGGTACAGGTTTTACTGGTGTAGGCGGTACAGGTCAGCTGGCTGCTGCCAATCCTTATTTAACCTGGGAAAAAGCCTATAAAACAAGTGTTGGTTTTGATGCAAAATTATTTAAGCAATCGCTTTCTATTAGTGCCGATTATTTTTATGAGGATAGAAAAAACCTGGCAACTGCCTCTCAACTACCTAATTTACTCGGGCAAACTTTAATTTATGTGAATGAAGGAGAGGCTGAATATAAAGGCTTTGAAACCGGGATTAACTTCAATAAAAAGCTTGGTGCTGTAGACTTTAACCTGTTTGGAAACTTCACCTATAACACCAGCAAAATTTTAGCGATTAACGAAGCTGCAAATTTGCCTGCTTATCAAAAAGCATTGGGGCATCCGATTTCGAGTGTTATTGCACCTTCTGCTACAGCATCAACCAATGCAGGTTACATCAGTAATATGTTAATTTCGAATGGTTTGTTTCAGAATCAGGCTGAAATTGATGCTGCCCCGAAACAGCTTTTCTCAAGGGATGTAAAACCTGGAGATATTCGATATGTAGATCAAAACGGTGATGGGATTATTAATGATTTAGATCGTGTAAGAACAGATTTCAACTTTGTGCCAAAAGCCTATTTCGGCTTTGGATCTTCTATAGCTTACAAAGGTTTCGACATGAATTTCTTATTTCAGGGTACAAGCGGACGTTCCATTTATATTCAGCAACTGGTTAATGCAGGAACTACAAATAATGGTTTTTTAAATCAATTTAGCGCCGATAGATGGACACCAGGTACTCCTGATGCACAATTCCCAAGGTTGTTATTGGCGGATAGAGGAAACAATAATACCCCATCAGATTTTTGGATTCGTTCTGGAGATTACATCAGATTGAAAAATGTTGAGTTGGGTTATTCCTTGCCAGCGTCTTTGATTAAACGCTTAAAATTAAGCCAGGTAAGGTTTTTCCTGAGCGGTTTAAATCTTTTAACCTTCGATCAGCTTGAAGGCCTTCCGGTTGATCCGGAATTGCCAGAATCGGGCTACAACTCAAACATTAATGGCATATCGAGTGCATCTTACCCTTATATGAAAATATATTCTTTTGGTGTGAACTTGAAATTTTAATAAGAAGACAATGAAAAAAAATATATTCTATTCGGTTCTTATCGCTACATCAATTTATGTTGTAGGTTGCAAAAAAGATGGTTTTTTACAAGATGGTTCTTTTAGTGGAACAAATGATATTACAGAAGCTCAGCTCTGGGCCAATCCTGATTATGCAAGAAATTTTTTAAACAATGTTTATGCCGCATTACCAGCTAATCGTTACAATGTGGATGATGGAGGTGCTTTATTTGCATCTGGAAGTGATGAGGCTGTAAACTCTAATTTAAACTCATCCGTTAATACGCTTAACAATGGTACCTGGAGTGCGGGAAGAACATTTGATGATGTTTATACCGATATGTATGTAGGTATCCGTAAAGCCAATATGTTTTTGGAAAAGGTAGATGGCAGTGCTGTTATCCCATTGGATGAAACTTTGCCTGCAAACGTACCAGCAAACCAAACGTATGAGGCTCAGGTAGATCGTTTAAAAGGACAGGCATATTTCTTAAGGGCTTTCTTTCAGTTTGAATTATTAAAAAGGTATGGTTCATTCGTCATCGTAACCAAAACCTTAACGGTTAATGATAATTTAGATTTGCCAAGGAATACATTTACCGAATGCGTAAAACAAATTTCAGACGATTGTGAAGCTGCAATTACCAGGTTGCCTTTGTCGCCAACCGAATGGAGAACTACTGACCGCGGCAGGGCTACTCAAACTGCAGCAATGGCACTTAAGGCCCGCTTACTGTTATATGCTGCAAGTCCGCAATATAATCCAACCAATGATTTAACGAAGTGGCAGGCTGCTGCAGATGCGGCCAAAAGAATTATGGATACCGGTAAGCACAGCATTTACAGTTCTTACCCAAACATTTGGCTTTGGAACAGTGGTGCATATAACATAGAAACTATTTTCGCTTCACAAACACAAAACGTTAATACCATTGAAGTAAACAATGCGCCTGTTAGTTATGATGCAGCAAATGGTCGTACAAACCCAACTCAGGAGCAGGTAGATGCCTTTGAAATGAAAACCACGGGTAGGTTGATTACAGATAATGCATCTGGTTACAATGCCAATAATCCTTATCTAAACCGTGATCCCAGATTAGCTTTTACAGTAATGTTTAATACGGCATCAGTGCAGCCTATTGTTGCAGCATATAACTTTAAAAGTAAGCCTGTAGAAACATTTGTTGGAGGGAAAGACGGTTTAGGTTTGAATGTAAATGCCACTAAAACGGGGTATTATCTTCGTAAGTATTTGAGTGAAAGCGCATCCTGGGCAGGTACTACCACCACCGTAAGGAGGCCATGGATATTTTTCAGATATGCTGAAGTATTATTGAACTACGCTGAAGCATTAAATGAAGCTCAGGGTACAGCAGCAATGCCACAGGTAATTGCCGCGCTTAACTTAATCAGGGCAAGAAGTGGTGTAGCAATGCCAGCATTGCAAACAAGTAACCCGGCAGGAAATGGTTATGTGGCACCTAACCAGGCCGAATTGCGCAAACGTATCCGCAATGAGCGTAGGGTAGAGCTATGTTTTGAAGAACAACGTTTCTACGATGTTCGCAGGTGGAAAGAAGGGGAGGTTACATTCAATAAACCGGTAACCGGGATGAGAATAGAGCGACTAACAGCCACTACTTTTTCGTATACCCCATTTACAGTTGAAAACAGGGTGTTCAGCAGCAAAAATTATTTATTTCCAATATCTCAAAATGAATTGAACAGGGCACCGGCATTAGGGCAAAATCCAGGTTATTAAGCGGGCGCTACAACCTGAATGACATGAAGGATCTGTTACGGGAATGCCTGATAACAGATTCCTCCACGGCAGGATTGGCACATTACCATAACAATAGTATTGAAAGTAAAAATTAAGTTAATAACATGGATGGAAACACCGGCGATAAATTAATTGTTAGTTTTGGAAACTTCAATTAATCAAAAATTAAAACATAAGTTATGCAAAAATCAATCTATAGCGTATTTATAATCTGCTTTTCGCTTCTTTCAACCATTACTGATGCTCAGGTTACGGCTATACAAAACATCCAGTCGCGTAAGGTATTAAGCCTTAACGGAAAGTGGAATTACATCATCGATCCGTATGAAAATGGTTATTATGATTATAGACATGAGCCTTTTGATCAATCAAAAACAGGTACAGGTGGCTTTTTCGATGATCGCGTGCAGAAAGATAAAACAGAGCTTATTGAATATGATTTTGATCATTCACCATTGATGAATGTTCCTGGCGACTGGAATTCCCAAACGGAGAAACTAGAACTTTATGAAGGTAGTCTTTGGTTACGCAGAAAGTTTGACGCCAAGCCGGAAAAGGGTAAAAAATACTATGTTTACTTTGCTGCGGTTAATTATGAGGCCCATGTTTATCTTAATGGTAAAAAACTTGGCATTCATAAAGGTGGTTTTACCCCGTTTCAGTTTGATGTTACCAATAAACTTAAAGCAGGAGAGAATTCTATTGTTTTAAAGGTTGATAATACCCGTAAGCAAGATGAAATCCCTACAGTAAATACCGATTGGTGGAACTACGGCGGAATTACCAGAGATGTATACCTCGCCGAATTTCCAGATCATTTTATCAGTGATTATAAATTGCAACTGGTAAAGGGAAACAATAACCTGGTTAATTTTACGGTAAAGCTTTCAGATGCTACAGCAAACCAGGAAGTAACTTTATCTATTCCTGAACTAAAATTAGAAAAGAAGTACAAAACCGATAGTGAAGGGAAAATATCCGATGAATTCACCTGGAATAATTTAAGCTTATGGTCGCCAGAGAGCCCTAAACTTTATGGTGTAAATATTAAAACCGATAAAGAAGATATTAATGATAAAATTGGCTTTAGAAATATTGAAGTAAAAGGAGACAGCATTTATTTGAATGGTAAATCGGTGTTTTTAAGAGGGATTTCCATTCATGACGAAAATCCACTTTTAGCTGGCCGCTTACGCTCAGAGGGTGATATGCGTATGATGTTGCAGTGGGCCAAAGAAATGAACTGTAATTATGTTCGTTTAGCACATTATCCACATAATGAAGAAATGATTCGCCTTGCAGATGAAATGGGCTTATTGGTTTGGGCCGAAGTACCGGTTTACTGGACAATAAGCTGGACAAATCCTGCAACCTATGCCAATGCTAAGCAGCAATTAACAGATTTAATCGTTAGAGATAAAAACAGAGCCAGCGTTATTGTATGGTCTATTGGCAATGAAACGCCGCTTAGCGATGCAAGATTAAGCTTTATGGGCAATTTGGCAGAAACTGCGCGCAGTTTAGACGATACCAGGTTGGTTGCAGCCGCATTGGAAGTGCATCGCGAAGGCAATACCATGATTTTAAACGATCCTTTAGGCGAAAAAATTGATTTGGTGAGTTTCAATGAATATGCAGGCTGGTATTGGGGCGGAACACCTTCAGAAATTACTAAATATGATTTTAATATTAAGTACAATAAACCTGTGGTGATAACAGAGTTTGGTGGAGATGCTTTAGGTGGTTTCCATGCCGATGAAAATACACGCTGGAGTGAGGAATACCAGGAAGCACTGTATAAAAACCAAATCACCATGTTGAGTAAAATCGGTGCTTTGAGGGGAATGACACCATGGATTTTAACTGATTTCAGATCGCCAAGAAGACAACATCCGATTTATCAAAACTTCTGGAACCGTAAAGGACTAATCAGTGAAACCGGTAAAAAGAAAAAAGCTTTTTACGTGCTGAAAGACTTTTATGGTCAAATGCAGACCAAATATAAATGACATGATTAAACCACTAAATTTCAGTTTTATTCCAAAAATAGCTGTAGCCATTACGGTATTAACCGTCTCATGCGCGAAATATAAAAGTACCACTATTGATCCTTTGCCCAATCCCAGGGTAGTAGAAACCAGTTTACAAAAGGAGATGCCTTTCCCGATGGGAGCCGCAGTGAACGTTGGACTTTTAAAGAGCAATGCGAATTACAGAAATTTAGTTATCAAAGAATTTAATAGCCTTACAGCCGAAAATGCCATGAAATTTGCGTCTGTTCATCCTGGTAAGGATACTTACAATTGGACAGACGCAGATTATCTGGTAGATTTTGCCCTGAGCAATGGCAAAAGGGTACACGGCCATACTTTAAATTGGTATAAATCATTACCCGATTGGGTAAATAATTTTCAGGGAAACACTGCTGATTGGGAAAATTTGCTTAAAACCCATATTCAAACTGTCGTTTCACATTTTAAGGGTAAAGTGGTTTCCTGGGATGTAGTGAATGAGGCCATCAATGAAGATGGTACTTTTAGAAACAGTATCTGGGTACAAAAACTTGGTGTAGATTACATCGGCAGAGCCTTTCAATATGCACATGAAGCAGATCCGTCAGCGCTGCTTTTCTACAATGATTATGGCCATGAGTTCGGGCCAACCAAACGAACAGCGATCTTAAATCTCGTAAACGATTTAAAAAATAAAGGCATTCCCATTCACGGAATTGGCTTACAAATGCATACCCGTGTTACGCAGAGCGATAGCAATCTGGCAGCCGCAATTACAACAGCGGCCGCTACAGGGCTCAAAGTTCACCTTTCAGAAATCGATATTGCATTAAACCCAGACAATATTCAAACGCTAACCTATACTCCTGATTTAGCAGCCCAACAGGCCGCCAAATACAAGAGCATTGTAAAAACTTACAATGGCATTCCCAAAACGCAACAATTCGGAATTACACAATGGAATGTGTGTGATGCCGACAGTTGGATTCTATCTAATTATAATCGTCCAGATTGGCCTTTGCCTTTTAATAGTCAGTACCAGCGAAAAGTAGCTTACCAGGGAATTTTAGACGGCATAAAATAGAAACATACATCAATGAAAAGATATATACCTTTAGCTTTTTTAATGACCTTGACCTTTTCTGCTGCATGGGCACAGGATAAAAAGATAGAAAAAAAAGTAGACTCCGTTTTAAAACTGATGAGCCTGGCAGAAAAAATAGGCCAGCTAAATCAATATACGGGAGACCGCGATGCCACCGGCCCGATCACCAATAATCCCAATAAACTAAAAGACATCAGAGAGGGGAAGCTCGGCTCCATGTTAAATGTACGCGGAGCAAAAGAAACCAGGGCGGTTCAGGAAGTAGCCATGCAATCGCGTATGAAAATTCCTTTAATCTTTGGTTTAGATGTTATTCATGGCTATAGGGTAACTTTTCCGATTCCATTGGCAGAAGCAGCAAGCTGGGACTTAGCTTCCATGGAAAATACTGCACGCGTAGCGGCACGGGAAACAGCCGCTTCGGGTGTGCACTGGACTTTTGCACCTATGGTTGATATTGCCCGCGATCCACGCTGGGGAAGGGTAATGGAAGGAGCAGGAGAGGATACTTATTTAGGTGCTCAGATTGCAAAGGCCCGCGTAAAAGGTTTTCAGGGAAAAGGTTTAGGAAATCTGGATGCTGTAATGGCTTGTGCCAAACATTTTGCCGCATATGGAGCAGCCATTGCCGGGAGAGATTATAATACCGTGGATATGAGCAATCACACACTTTGGGAAGTTTATCTCCCCCCATTTAAAGCGGCAGTTGACGCAGGTGCAGCAACTTTTATGAACGCTTTTAATACGCTAAATGGTGTACCCGCAACCGGGAATACTTATTTGCAACGCGATATTTTAAAAGGCCAATGGAAATATACCGGCTTTGTAGTAAGCGATTGGGGCTCGATAGGTGAGATGATTGCTCATGGCTATGCGAAAGATAAAGCAGAAGCTGCTGAATTAGCCTTAAAAGCCGGGAGCGATATGGATATGGAAAGCAGAAGCTATTTGCCAAACCTTGAACAATTGGTGAAGGATAAAAAGGTAACAGTAGCCTTAATTGACGATGCTGTTCGCAGAATACTGCGCAAAAAATTTGAGTTAGGCCTTTTTGATGATCCTTATCGTTTCAGTAATGAAAGTCGGCAAGAAAAGGAACTCAATTCTGCAGAAAACAGAAAAGCTGCTCTGACAATGGCCGAAAAAAGCATCGTATTGCTTAAAAATCAAAATCAGGTTTTACCATTGGCTAAAGATTTAAAAAAAATCGCTGTAATTGGCCCGCTGGCAAAATCTGAAAAAGATATGCAGGGCTTTTGGTCTATTGCCTGGGAAAATGATAACCTGGTTTCACTATATCAAGGACTTAAGAATAAGGTGGGTAACCATACAGAACTCCTGTATGCAAAAGGCTGTGAAGTTACCGATTCTACTAAAACAGGTTTCGAAGAAGCTATAGCAACGGCTAAGCAGGCTGATGTGGTGATTATGGCTGTTGGTGAAACCCTGGATATGAGTGGTGAAGCCAAAAGCAAAGCACATATCCGTATCCCTGGTGTTCAGGAAGATTTAATTAAAGCCATCCAGGCTACAGGAAAACCCGTTGTGGTGTTGGTGATGGCAGGCAGGCCACTAATCTTTAACTGGACAGCCGATCACATCCCTGCAATTATGTATACCTGGTGGTTGGGCAGCGAGGCTGGAAATGCTATGGCTAATGTGCTGTTTGGAGATTATAATCCCGCAGGTAAATTACCTATGACTTTCCCTAGAGATGAAGGCCAGATTCCCCTCTATTATAATTATTTAAGTACGGGCAGACCAGCTAAAAATGATCAGGATACCCGCTATCGTTCCGCATACCTGGATATGCCCAATAGTCCAAAGTTTGCTTTCGGACATGGTTTAAGCTACACCACTTTTGAGTACAATGAATTAAAGCTCAGCAAGGCCCAAATGTCTATGAACGATCAGATTACAGTAACCTTTACTTTAAAAAATACAGGTAAGTACGCTGGAGAGGAAGTTGTGCAGTTGTATCTGCAAGATAAATTTGCTTCGGTAGCGCGTCCGGTAAAGGAACTTAAAGATTTTCAAAAAGTAATGCTGAAAGCTGGAGAAAGCAAAATCATCCGTTTTACAATCAATAAAGAAAAGCTTTCTTTTTATAACCAGCAATTAAAATGGGGTGCTGAAGCAGGAGATTTTAAACTCATGATTGGTACGGCATCAAATAACATACAACTGGAAAAAGACTTCACATTAACCAATTAGCATATCAATATTCAAAATAGGGTATTAATCCGTACCTGGTACAAAAGAAATATTAACCAAAATAGGACCATAGCTATTATGTTCAATTTAAAGCCGATCCTCACTTTATTGTTTGCAAGCTTAATGCTTTCAAGCCTTTACGCACAAGATTCAGGAAGAAAAATAATCAGTTTAAACGATCAATGGTCTTTTCAAAAAGAGAATGGACCCATAGAAAAAGTAATGATACCGCATACCTGGAATGCCCAGGATGTGCTGGATGATGCACCCGGGTACTACAGGGGACTGGGAATTTACAAGCGTAAATTAGAGCTTGATGAATCTTCCAAAGGAAAAGAGATTTACCTGGTTTTTAATGGGGTAGCTCAGGAAGCAGAAGTTTTGGTTAATGGCCAAAGCGCTGCCAGGCACATTGGCAGTTATACGCGATTCACTGTGGCAATAAGCAAATTTTTAAACTTTAAAAATGATGAAATTGAAGTTAGGGCCAATAACCGTTTCAATGAAGACATTCCACCGTTAACTGCTGATTTTACATTTTTTGGCGGACTTTACAGGAATGTAAGCCTGTTGATTACAAACCCTGTTCATTTTTCACAACAGGAGCAGGGAAGTTCTGGTGTGTTCGTTACCACGCCAAAAGTTTCGGCAGCTGAAGCAACAGTTCAAACACAAAATTTCATAGAGAATGCTTCATCAGGAACTCAGAAACTACGCGTTAAAAGTATGCTTTTTAATGCGAATGGCGTGATTGTAGGCAACCAGGAAACTAAGTTAAGCATCCGCCCAGGTGATAAGCAAACAATTGTTCATAGCATACCGGCCATTCAATCGCCCATTTTATGGTCGCCCGAAAGCCCTTACCTCTATCGGATGGTGAGCCAGATTATCGACACTAAAACAAAATCTGTTATTGATCAGGTAACCAGTCCTGTTGGTTTTCGCTGGTTTAAGTTTGATGCTGATAAAGGATTTTTCTTAAATGATAAACCTGTAAAGTTAATTGGTGCAAGTCGTCACCAGGATTATGAAAACAGTGGAAATGCCGTTCCAGATGCTTTACAGATTAAAGATGTAGCGCTTTTGAAAGCGATGGGTGGCAATTTTTTAAGGGTGGCGCATTATCCTCAAGACCCCCTGATTTTAGAAGCCTGCGACCGATTAGGTATCCTGGCCTCTGTTGAAATTCCTGTGGTGAATACCATTACCGAAACAGCCGCTTTTACCCAAAACTGCCTTAACATGCAGCGTGAAATGATTAAACAGAATTTCAATCACCCCAGTATTATCATTTGGGCTTATATGAATGAGATTTTGCTAAGGCCAAAGTTTGTAAATGACAAACCTCGTCAACAGATTTATTTCGATCATGTCCGCCAATTGGCTCAAAAACTGGATAGTTTAACAAGAAAAGAAGATCCTTCACGATATACTTTGCTGGTTAATCACGGCGCATGGGACATTTATAATAAAGTGGGGTTAACCAAAATTCCAATGATTGTGGGTTGGAATTTATACTCTGGATGGTATTCCGGTATTCCTGCCGACTTTGCTAAGTTTCTGGATCGCCACCACAAAGAACTGCCTAATACTCCATTTCTGGTAACAGAGTATGGTGCTGATGCAGATCCAAGGATTCGGTCTTTTTCACCCATCCGTTTCGATAAGAGTATAGAATATGCCATTCAGTTTCATCAGATATATTTGAATGCAATGTTAAGCAGACCTTTTGTTGCGGGTGGAATGGCCTGGAATTTAGCCGATTTCAACTCCGAAACACGGGAAGAAACCATGCCTCACATCAATAATAAAGGATTATTAACCATTGGTCGTCAACCCAAAGATACTTACTACCTGTATCAGGCTTATTTAGCAAACAAACCCTACTTAAAAATTACATCGGCACAATGGAAGGACAGAACCTCGGTAGCAGATTCTGCTGCTTCAGTTTCAACTCAGCCAGTTCAAATAGCAACTAATTTAAAGTCTGCCGAGCTTTTTTTAAACGGTAAAAGTCTTGGTGTAAAAGATGCGATAGACCACATCATCAGCTGGCCTGTACCTTTTGTTCATGGTGGAAACCAATTGCGGGTAGTTTCCGGAGAGCTGAGCGACCAGGCGGAAATCAATTTACAGTTACAGCCTTTCCGTTTTTCGGATGCCAAAACCGCTTTTCAGGATATCAATGTACTGCTGGGATCAAAACGCTTTTACATCAACGATAAACAACAAGAACTCTGGATCCCGGATCAACCCTATAAGGCAGGTTCATGGGGATGGATTGGTGGGGAGCCTTACAAAGGCACCAACAACCGCATCAGTTACGGAAGCGATAAAAATATCCTCGGAACGGATAACGACCCCGTTTATCGGACACAACAGGTTGGCATAAGTGCGTTTAAATTCGATGTCCCAGACGGGGAATACGCCCTCACCCTGCATTTTGCCGAATTGGTTGGTGGGGAAAGTAAGGAAGCTTTAGCTTATAACCTGGATAATAATCATAAGAAAGAAGTAGAAGAGAAACGTATTTTTGATGTAGCCATAAATGGGGTTCCATTTTTAACTCAAGTAAATTTAGCAGCCGATTTTGGCTATACAACAGCTGTTGAAAAGAAGACCCGCGTTACTGTAATTAATGGGAAGGGAATTGCTATTGATTTTAAAAGTATCCAGGGAAAACCAGTGTTGAATGCTATACAATTAAGAAAAGTTTACTAACCTTATGAACGCACTTCCTAAACGTATTTTATCCATAGATGTTTTAAGGGCAGTTACCATGTTCTTAATGATCTTTGTGAATGATGTGGCAGGAGTGTCTCATATTCCCGACTGGATTAAGCATACAGAAGCCAATGAAGATGGAATGGGCTTTTCAGATATCATTTTTCCTGCTTTTTTGTTTATTGTGGGCTTATCCATGCCCTTTGCTTTACAAAACAGAATTAAAAAGGGTAATTCTTTGCCTTCAAACGCTTTTTATATCCTTTTAAGATCGCTTGCTCTGATTATTATGGGCTTTTTTCAGGTGAATCTGGAAAATTATGATCGCAGTTCGGCCTTACTGCCTTATCCTGTTTATACCATTTTAATCACCATTTCCTTCTTCTTGATCTGGTTAGCCTATCCTTCAACCATATCTAAAACAAACAAGAATTTATTGATTATTGCAGGCGTAATTCTGTTGGTTACTCTCGCATTTTTTTATAAAGGTGGCAGTGCAACACATCCAGAAGGTTTAAAACCACATTGGTGGGGGATTCTGGGTATTATCGGTTGGGCTTACCTCGTTTCTGCATTTGTTTACCTCTTCAGCAAACGCAATATGCTGGTGCTGGCCATAGCTTTTACACTTTTTGCCGGAATTAACATCGCTACACATACAGGAAATTTGAATATACACTTATGGATCATCGGCGATGCATCTGCTGTTACACTGATGTTGGCTGGGATACTGATAGCAGAATTATATGAAAAGTTAATGATCCAAAAGAAATACCTTGATTTTTGGGTGTTGTTTAATTTTTATGGTTTACTGGCCATCGCATTTGGAATGTTCATCAGGCCTTATGCAGGAGGAATTTCCAAAATATATGCCACACCAGCCTGGGTTTTTGTTTGCATGGGAATCACGATACTGGCATTCGAAATCATTATTTATATTGTTGATTTTAAAGGTAAGAGTAATATCTTTAAGGCAATAAAATCAGCAGGTACAAGTACGCTAACCTGCTACATCACGCCCTATATAATTTATTCATTATTCAGCTTATTGCATTTTCAGTTCCCTCATTTTTTAAGTGTAGGCATTGGAGGGATTTTACGGTCCATAGCAATGGCTTTTCTGGTGATTATAACCGTATCATTTTTAGAAAAAAGAAAAATTCGTTTAAAAGTTTAATTCATTTTTTAATGTTGAAGTATCTTAAGTATATAATTGTATTAATCGTTCTGTTTTACAGTGATTTATTGTTTGCGCAACAGGCTGTAAGACTAAATCAAAATTGGGAGTTTTTGAAACAAGACCTTGGTGGGATTTGGGAAGCCGTTCGCCCTGTCGGACAGGGGAATCCCGAGTCTGTTCCTTTATGGCAGAAAGTAACGCTGCCGCATTGTGTAAATGCACAAGATGCTGTGGATCCGGATGTAAATTACTATCAGGGGCCTGCATGGTACCGTACACAACTTAAAATTGACAATCCTTATCAAAATGGCAGAACCATCTTGCATTTTGAAGGTGCAGGACAGAAAACTGCTGTTTATGTTTATACCACCAAAGTAGCCGAGCACGTGGGCGGTTATGATGAATGGACGGCAGATATTACTGAAGCCGTTGCTGCTTTTAAGAAAACAGAAGCCTATGCTAAGCAGTTTAAAGGTAATGTGCCGGTTTCTATTCGCACCGATAATTCCAGAGATTTAGAAATGGTGCCTTCAGATTTATCCGACTTCAATGTATATGGAGGTATTTACCGCTACTTAAATTTAGTTTATACACCGGCACTTTCAGTTGATAAACTTTTCGCCAAGGCTGAGGTAGATAGCCAGGGTAAACTGGGCAAGCTAACCGTTACAGGCAGATTTTATAATCCGACAGCACTGGGAAATGCAACGATGAAGTTAACTTTATTTGACCCATCGGGGAAGATTATAGCTAAAAAAGAGCAGTTGTTAAATTCCCTTTCCGGAGATGTATCTGTTTGGCAATCAGAATTTAAAAAGCCTGTTTTGTGGAGCGCAGATCAACCGCGTCAATACCGTTTGTCTTACGAACTTGTATCTGCTGCGGGCAGTTACAAAGGTGAAGAACGAATTGGCTTCCGGCATATTGAGTTTGTAGAAAAAGGTCCTTTTAATTTAAACGGCAAGCGATTATTGCTTCGTGGTACCCATCGTCATGAAGACCATGCTGGCGTAGCTGCAGCAATGACAGAAGAGATGATTCGTACAGAAATGACGATGATGAAGGACATGGGCGTGAATTTCATTCGCTTAGGCCATTATCAGCAATCTCGCATTGTACTTAACCTTTGCGATAGCTTAGGGATTTTGGTATGGGAAGAAATTCCATGGTGCCGTGGTGGTTTAGGTGGCCCGGTTTATCAGCAACAAGCTAAAAGAATGTTGAAAAATATGATTGATCAGCATTACAACCACCCATCCATTATCATTTGGGGGATGGGAAATGAAAATGACTGGCCAGGTGATTTCCCTGAATTTGATAAAGAAAAAATCAGAACTTTTATGAAAGAACTGAACGATTTATCACATCAGCTGGACGTTTCACGTTATACTGCCATCAGGCGTTGCGACTTCTGTGCAGATATTGTAGATGTTTACTCTCCATCTATCTGGGCAGGATGGTATCGCGGCAATTACACCGACTATAAAAAAGTTTCGGAAGAGGAATTTGCAAAGGTGAAGCGCTTTTTACACGTAGAATGGGGTGGAGACAGTCATGCGTTGCGCCATTCTGAGAATCCCGACAAAGCCTTAAGTAAAATCAAATCAGGAGGCGCTGCCGATGAAAGAGCAGGAGATGCCTCGCTTTATGGTGGAGCAGCAAGAATTTCCAAAGATGGAGACTGGAGTGAATCCTATATCTCTAATCTGATCGATTGGCATTTAAAAGAACAAGAGAACATGCCTTGGTTAAGTGGAACCGCATACTGGCCTTTCAAAGATTTTTCAACCCCTGTTCGTCCAGATAATCCTGTTCCATATATGAACCAGAAGGGCGTAATAGAGCGAGATTTTACCAGGAAAGAGGCTTATTATGTGTTTCAATCTTATTGGACCCAAAAGCCAATGGTACATATCTATGGGCATTCCTGGCCAGTACGCTGGGGCGATGAAGCTGAAGAGAAAATGGTTAAAGTTTATTCCAACTGTAGCGAAGCCGAAATTTTCTTAAACGGCAAAAGCTATGGTACCAAAAAGAGAAATAGTCAGGATTATCCTGCCGCGGGTTTACGCTGGAATCTTCCTTTTGTAAAGGGCCAAAATGTAGTAAAAGTAATTGCTAAACAAGGAAAGGAAACAGTTACCGACGAAATTAAGTTCCAGTATCAAACCGAAAAGTGGACAAAACCTACTCAGATGACTTTGAATAAAATTGATCAGCAGGGAGATGTGGCTACTGTGGAGGTAAAGCTGTTTGATGAGAAGAATGTTCAATGTCTGGATGCAGTAAACTGGATTGATTTTGGTTTAACTGGGGATGGTAAACTTATTGATAATCAAGGAACTTCTTCGGGTTCGAGGAAGGTGCAGGCTTATAATGGAAGAGCCATTATTAAAGTAAACTTAAACCAGGGTAAAAGTAGTGTTTCAGTCAAATCGCCTGGTTTAAAAACTGTTTTTATATCCCTATAATATGAAAAAAATCATTCCAATTTTGCTATTATCACTGTGTGCTTTGGCTGCCATGGCAATGCATCAGGAAGAAAAACCCGGCCATGCATTAATGAAGCAGCAGGCCTTGGCCTTATTGAAGAAACAGGTTTTAACAGAAGCCGACTGGGCAATGAAGCAGGCGCCTATTACGGTAACGGCATCATCATCTCCAAGAAGTGCCGGAGGCAAGCATGATTTCTTCTCAGAAGCAGATTATTTCTGGCCAGATCCTAAGAATCCTGATGGTCCATACATTAACCGGGATGGTTTAACCAATCCTGATAACTTTGTGGAACACCGTAAAGCAATGATCCGCTTTAGTAAAATCATTGGTGCCCTTGCTTCAGCCTATAAAATAACAGGTGATGAAAAGTATGTAAAACAAGCCATAAAGCATTTTCAAGCCTGGTTTATCAACTCCGAAACATTGATGAATCCAAACTTGCTTTTTGCCCAGGCAGTGAAGGGAAGATTTACAGGACGTAACTATGGCATTATTGATACCATTCACCTGATGGAGGTAGCCCAGGGTGCTTTGGTAATGCAAAATGCAAAAGCCTTTGATAAAGAAACCTTAAAAGGCGTTAAAAAATGGTTTGCAGATTATGTGCGCTGGTTAAATACCTCCAAACCCGGCATACAGGAGAAAACGGTAAAAAACAATCACGCAACCTGTTGGGCCATGCAGGTGGCTGCATTTGCCAGGCTGTGCGGTGATGAGCAGATGCTGGATTCACTCCGTACGAGTTTTAAAACCATTTTACTTCCAAACCAAATGGGAGCTGATGGCAGTTTTCCATTAGAAACCGCAAGGACGAAACCTTATGGATACTCTATCTTCAACTTAGATGCCATGACCACGCTTTGTCAGATCTTATCCAGTGCGAAAGATAATTTGTGGAACTACCAAACCCCTGATGGAAAATCAATTCAAAAAGGCATAGCTTATTTGTATCCTTTTATTGCGGATAAGAGTAAATGGACTTTAGCTCCTGATGTAATGTACTGGGATAACTGGCCTGTAGCACAGCCTTTTTTGTTGTTTGGCGCCATTCAATATAATCAATCAAATTGGTATACCACCTGGAGTAAATTAGATCATCAACCTCAGGTAGAAGAAGTTATCCGAAATCTGCCTATACGTAATCCTTTAATCTGGCTATAATATGAAATTAAAAATCACCATAACCGCACTATGTGTATTGTCTTTCAGTTTAATAAAGGCACAAAAAGTAAATGTTGCCAAAGCTTTCTCTGCTGCGGCAAAGCAAACTGAAGTATTAATAAAAAACGTTGATTCGGCCAGGGTAATAAAACCTAACCAGGTTTCGCCCCGAACCGTAGAAAACGGCCAGTTTAAGATGGTTGTTTCTAAAGACTGGACCAGTGGTTTTTTCCCGGCAGAGCTTTGGTTTTTTTATCAATACACCAAAGATAAAAAATGGTTAGCGCTGGCAAAAAAGTATACTGAAGACATTAAAAAAGAACAATTTAATACCGGCACACACGATTTGGGTTTTATGGTTTATTGTCCCTTTGGAAATGGCTATAAGTTAACTCAGGATACCGCTTACCGAGCAGTAATCATTCAGGCTGCTAAATCATTATCTACCCGTTTCAATGCCACAGCAGGCGTAATTAAATCATGGGATCACAACGGAGATAAATGGAAGTACCCGGTAATTATTGATAATATGATGAATCTGGAGTTGTTATTTGAGGCAACTAAACTAACAGGGGATTCATCATTTTATAAAATTGCAGTATCACATGCCAATACCACCATTAAAAATCACTTCCGCCCTGATTTTAGCTCCTATCATGTTATTGATTATGATACGCAAACCGGCAATGTTTTAAAGAAAAATACCGCTCAGGGTTATGCTGATGAATCTGCATGGGCACGCGGTCAGGCTTGGGCCCTGTATGGTTATACCATGTGTTTTAGAGAGACAAAAAATAAGGCATATCTGGCTCAGGCAGATGGAATTGCGGGTTTTATATTAAATAATAAAATTACGCCAGCAGATGGTATTCCTTACTGGGATTACAATGATCCAAAGATCCCGGATGCTTCGAGAGATGCTTCAGCAGCAGCTATCACGGCTTCAGCTCTTTATGAGCTTGCCCGTTATAGTACCAATAGTAAAAGATATAAGGCTGCAGCAGATAAAATTTTAGTTTCATTAGGCAGCAACAGCTATACCAATAAAACAGGTGCCCAATACGGTTTTATTCTTGATCACAGTACAGGCCATCGTCCGGCGAAATCTGAAATTGATGTACCCATTAACTACGCAGATTATTACTATTTAGAAGCACTTTTAAGAAGTAAATAATGAAAAGGTTTAAACTCATTGTTCCCGTTGTTGTATTGTGCATGGTCGCCCTTTTGGCCATGCAGTCAATACCTGCACCCAAAAGTAAGGTCGTTATCGGTTATGTAGGTGGTTATAAGGGCTTAGTTGATGTAGCCAAAATAAAAGCTGAAAAACTTACCCATATCAACTATGCTTTTGTAAATATCAAAAATAACAGGGCTTTTTTGAACCATGAAGCAACAGACACATTAAACCTTCAACGCTTAAATCAGTTGAAAACCAAAAATCCCTCGCTCAAAATATTAATTTCTATAGGAGGATGGGCCTGGAGCGAGAATTTTTCAGATGCAGCACTAACCGATACTGCAAGAAAAGCTTTCGCAGAAAGTGCAGTTAAAATCATTGAAAAATATGAATTGGATGGGATAGATGTAGACTGGGAGTACCCTGCAATTGCTGGGGAAGAAGGGAATGTGTATCGTACGGAGGATAAACAAAACTTTACCCTCATGCTTAAAGCGCTCCGTTTGGAATTAGACACCCTTGAAAAAAACTCAGGTAAGAAAAAGTTACTTACCATTGCCGTTGGTGGTTTCAGTAATTTTATCCAAAATACGGAGATGGACAAAGTGCAGCAATACCTCGATTTTGTAAACCTGATGACCTATGATTTTTATCATAGAGATGTTGCCGGTCACCACACCAACCTGTACAACTCTAAAATTTTTCCTGCTGAAAATTATGCCGATAAAACTTTCAAGGCATTTGCAGCTGCCGGGGTGCCTGCGCATAAGTTAGTGATGGGAATTGCCTTTTACAGCAGGTCATTTACCCTTAAACCCAATTCAAATAAAGGTTTAGGAGATTCTGTATTAACAGGAAAGTATGGTAAGGGTTATACTTTTATCAAAGATAGCCTGATCAATCAAAAAGGTTTTAAAGCTTATTATGATGAGGATGCCAAAGCGCCCTATATTTTTAATGCCCTTACTAAAGAATACATGACTTATGATGATGAAAAGTCAGTAAAAGAAAAATGTAAGTATGTAGCGCAAAATGGAATGGGTGGTGTAATGTTTTGGGAGTATGACAGTGATCGCAATGGTTATTTGTTAGATCAGATAAATAGGAGCTTAAAGTAAAATTATCCAATAAACCTTTAACGCCCTCATTAAATAAATTTAAAATCCCATTTTTGGATGTTAATAATTAGCAATATATATGAAATTTAATCTGAGCACCTTATTGATTTTGGCTACGGCCTTAAATGCCGCTTCCCAAACCCCAAAACCCGTTAAAAAAACTGCAATACCTGTAGCTTACACCACAAGCAATAAAAAGGTAACTGTTTATACTACTGCAGCAAACTCTGATTATCGGATCAGTAAAACAGAAAACTTAACTTTCACAGAAAATAAACAACCTTTTGAAACCGAGCCCTGCATTTTTATCGACCCTACAATTAAGTACCAAACTTTGGTAGGCATTGGTGGGGCATTAACAGATGCATCAGCCGAAACATTTGCGAAGCTATCTAAAAAGAATCAGCAAGAATTGCTTACAGCTTATTACAGTGCTGATAAGGGGATTGGCTATACTTTAGCACGAACCAATATCGCTAGCTGTGATTTCTCGAGTGGTAGCTATACTTATGTTCAGGATAATGATAAGGATTTGAAAACTTTCAGCGTTGCCCATGATGAGCAATTTAAAATTCCACTGATTAAGCAAGCTATAACAGCAGCAGGAGGTAAACTATCACTTTATGTAAGTCCATGGTCTCCGCCAGCCTGGATGAAAGACAATAACAACCTCCTTCAGGGTGGTCATCTTTTACCCGCATACCGTCAAAGCTGGGCCAATCACTATGTGAAATTTATAAAAACATATGAAGCGATGGGCATTCCAATTTGGGGATTAAGTGTACAGAACGAGCCTATGGCTAAGCAGAAATGGGAATCTTGTATTTATACCGCTGAAGAAGAGCGTGATTTTATTAAGAATTTCTTAGGTCCAACCTTGCAGAAAGCAGGTTTGTCAAGCAAAAAACTAATCGCCTGGGACCATAACCGCGATCAGATTTTTCAAAGGGCAAGCACCATCCTGAACGATAAAGATGCCGCCAAATATGTTTGGGGAATTGGTTATCACTGGTACGAAACCTGGACAGGCAGCGGTATGCAGTTTAACAATGTTAGGCAGGTAAATGATGCTTATCCCGATAAAGCATTAATTTTTACTGAAGGTTGCAAAGAAAAATACGATGTGAATAAATTAGATGACTGGACTTTGGGTGAGCGGTATGGCTACTCTATGATCAATGATTTTAATAGCGGAACTGCTGCATGGACCGATTGGAACATACTTTTAGATGAAAACGGTGGCCCAAACCATGTAGGTAACTTTTGTTTTGCACCAGTTCATGCCGATACTAAAAATGACAAAATCATTTATACAAATGCCTATTATTATATGGGACATTTTTCTAAATTTATCCGCCCGGGAGCAAAGCGTATTGGTTCGGCATCTAGCCGCGATAAACTACAGGCAACAGCCTTTTTAAATACAGATGGGAAGTTGGTTGTGGTGGTGATGAACCAATCCGATGAAAAATTAAAATACAGCCTGTGGATTAAAGGACAGGCTGCAACTACTACTAGTTTACCGCATTCTATTGCCACTTTGGTAGTTGACTAACCACAATAAATAAAATAATGAGCAACGAATTAAAAAACATGTTTTCGCTTCAAGATAAGGTAATTGTTGTAACAGGTGCCACGGGTGTTTTGGGCGAAGCCTTTGTAAATGGATTAACTGCTGCAGGTGCAACGATTGTTATTATCGGCCGAAATGAAGCAGTAGCTAAACAAAGAGCAGAAGAAGCCGTAAATGCAGGCGGAAAAGCCATATACCTCATTGCAGACGTACTGGACGAGCAGGCATTAATAGCTGCAAAAGATAAAATCATTGCTGCCTTTGGCAGGATAGATGCACTGGTAAATGGGGCAGGAGGAAATGTCGCAGAAGCAGTAGTGCAACCAGGAAGCGACGTGTTTGACCTGAATGTAAACGCATTGAAACAAGCTTTTGACCTTAACCTTTTCGGAACCATTGTTCCTACCCAGATCTTTGGAAAAGAAATTGCAAAAAATGGCGGTAGCATTGTTAATATCTCTTCGGTATCTGCAAGCCAGGCATTAACCCGGGTACTGGGTTATTCATTGGCCAAATCAGCTATTGATAGTTATACCAAATGGATGGCAGTAGAATTGGCTAATCGCTATGGCGATAAAATTAGAATGAACGCCATCGTTCCAGGCTTTTTTATTACCCATCAAAACCGTGCTTTACTAACCAATGAAGACGGTAGCTTAACAGCCAGGGGACAATCCATCATAACTAAAACTCCTTTTAAACGTTTCGGTAACCCTGAAGAACTTATTGGTGCACTGGTGTATCTGTTAAGTGATGCCTCTAAATTTGTAAATGGAGAAAATGTGAAAGTTGATGGCGGATTTTGTGCTTTTTCGGGCGTTTAAAACAAGAAACAAACTAACATGAAATATAAAAAACTAGAACAAACATGGCGCTGGTACGGACCAAATGATCCAGTGTCGTTACAAGATGTAAAACAAGCAGGGGCAACGGGAATTGTAACTGCCTTACATCACATTTCACATGGTGAAGTTTGGCCTTTGGCCGATATTCAGGAACGAAAAGCCATTATCGAAGCTGCAGGCCTAACCTGGGCTGTGGTAGAAAGTGTACCCGTTCATGAAGCGATTAAAACCCGCAGACCAGATGCCGGTAAATACATCGAAAATTATAAAACCTCATTACGCAACCTTTCGCAATGCGGAATAAAGACTGTTTGCTACAACTTTATGCCAGTGTTAGATTGGACACGTACACAATTGGATTTAGAAATGACGGATGGTTCTAAGGCTTTATATTTTAACTGGATTGATCTGGCTATCTTCGACCTTTATATTTTAAAACGTGAAGGTGCAGAACAAGATTACTCAGCATCCATTTTAAAACGTGCCCAGGATAAATATGCAACCTTAAACCAACAACAGCTGGATGATTTAAGGATAAATGTATTGATGGGGATCCCCAATGAAAAAGAAATTGAACTGGAAACACTTCGCGCAAGCATTAATGAATATAAAGCGATTGGAACGCAGGGTTTGAAAGAAAACTTAAAATTCTTCCTGTCATCAATAGCTGATGTTTGTACCGAAGAAGGGATAAAGATGACCATTCACCCGGATGATCCTCCATATCCTATTTTAGGACTTCCACGTATTGCCAGTACTTTAGAAGATTTTAAATACATCATTAGCGAAGTAGATAAACCTTTCAATGGTGTGTGTTTTTGTACAGGCTCTTTAGGAGCGGGTATGAAGAATGATGCTTTAGCAATTTTTCAGGCAGTTAAAGAAAGGGTGTACTTTCTGCATTTACGCAATGTGACCAAAGATGAGGACGGTAGCTTCTATGAAGCAGATCATTTAGGCGGCGATGTTAACATGTACGAGATTATGAAAGCTGTTTCAGAAGAGAACGCTTTGCGCGATAAGTCGATTCCATTTCGCCCTGATCACGGACATCAGATGCTGGACGATTTGGCCAAGCAGACCAATCCGGGATACTCTGCAATTGGCCGTTTAAGGGGCCTCGCAGAATTAAGAGGTTTGGAAGTTGGTGTAACCGGAAACTATTAGGTAAATTTGAGCCTGCTTATTAAAAAGCAGGCTTTTTTATTGGCTTGAAATTTGAGAATTACCTTATTATGGAAAACGAAAAACTCCCCGAAAAACGAATTCTTAAGCCATCTGTAATTCATGATGACTTGCCTGAGGTTAAGAAACCGGAGCATTTGAGAAAAAAATCATGCGATGAGGAAGATCTTTTACCAGAAAATCCAGAACGCCATTTTCACCATGAAGAACTTAGAAGCCTGAGTTCCAGTCATGAAAAAACAAAGTTCGCCGATGACGATGAATGGAACGGTGAAGACGCTTAAAATTTGTGAAAATTTATTTTTACTTATTCGTTAGAACTTATATATTTGCAGCTCATTAAAAAAACGGGCCTCGGTAGCTCAGTTGGATAGAGCAACGGTTTTCTAAACCGTGGGTCAGGGGTTCGAATCCCTTCCGGGGTACAAAGCCTTTAGTTAATCGCTAAAGGCTTTTTTTGTGCGTTATTAATTTGTTTTTTCTAAAAGAAATCTTCAAGACCTGTCATTCTCAACGAGTGACGAATCTTTTGGATAGCGTGCTGAACTACAGCACTCTTTTAATGGCCGTATTTCAGGCCTTGTCATTCAGAACGCTTGAAGATTCAGTATCCTGAACTTTTAATGTTGCAGTGGCGCGCTCTAACGAGAGTAACTGATAGGCTTGTATTCTTCACTCCGAATGACAGAAATGGCTTATTAGGCCTGCTACTCTCAAATATTGAGTGCTCCTCTAACGGCAGTATTTCGCACCTTGTCATTCAGAACGGAGTGAAGAATCTGCTTGGCAGCGTGCTCAACATTAACATTTCAGTGCCCTTTTGACGGCAGTATTTCAGGCTTTGTCATTCAGAACGGAGTGAAGAATCTGCCTTTCAGCATCCTTAACTTTTAATATTCCAGTGACGCGCTCTAACGAGAGTAATTCATAGGCTTGGATTCTTCGCTCCGAATGACAGAAATGGCTTGTTAAGCCTGCTGCTCTCAAATATTGAGTGCTCCTCTAACGGCAGTATTTCAGGCTTTGTCATTCAGAACGAAGTGAAGAATCTGTTTCTGCAGCCGTTGCACTTTAACATTGCGCTGCTCTTTTAACAGCCGTATTTCACGCTTTGTCATTCAGAATGCTTGAAGAACCACGAAGTGCTCAGCGGAAGCTAAAAAAAAGAAAAAATACAACCGAATAACTCTAATTCTCCCATAAAAGAAAAAGAGGGACTAATAATGGCCCAAAATTTTAAATGTTGTATGTGATTACTGGAAGAGCGGGGCGCTGAATGAGTCAAGGCATCATAAATTTCCCTGGCAATATGCTGATTGTTCAGATAGCCACCAATATCATGATGATTTTCTGTTCGGGTGTAGGTGCCCCCGTGGTTAGAAATTTGACTTTCGGTTTGACGATCAGCACCAGATATTTCATTCAGTGCGATTGGATCCCGGTGATCGTAGTAGTTAATCCAGTCACCCTTCAAACTTGAAGCAAAGCGGATGGGTTCTAAGGAGGCGCTTACCGCTTGCAATCCCATCGGGTTACCCAAACTAAAATGCCTGCTGATTTGTAGCTGCGGATTTTTTAGCAATGCATGGTAAGCCACAATAGACCCCAGGCCGTGGGAAACAATTACTGCCGGTTCCCGATCCATTTGATTTAAAACTACATCATGAACAGCATCTCTGAAAACAGGATTACTGAGGTAGCAGTAAATTTCATAAGTCATTCTCCTGATAGAGAGTTGGCTCCATACAGCATGTTTATCCAGTGTTTCCAATAAAAGCCTTACCCACGTCCAGTTTAGGTATGACCTGTGAATGAGTGAGATTCCATTGCGGCTTGCTATCAACTCAATGTCCAAACCTGCATTTTTGGAAACTTCCAGTAAAAAATCGTGAATTATCCGCGTTTCTGTTCTCAGCGAGATATTACTTTCTTTCACTGTTTGCTCTAAAGCCCAGTTCGCGCTTGTAGCCAATGCCCCAAGTTCCTGTCCATAGTAAGAAAATATAATGTCATTTTTATCAAGTGGCAACGATAAGCCTGATCTGGAAAGACCGATTTTCAGCGCATCTGTCCATCTCTTTTTCAATTCGAGGGCTTCGTAGCCCTGTGGTATATGTCCGTGTATAAAGATCAGCTTCATAGCGCTTGCTTTTATCAGTTGAATAAAGGATATCGGACATTGAACAGCGTGTAATTTCACACATAAATCTGAATTTAAGCAGATTATGTCTCAATTAAATTATAGCTGATGTTCTTCTAGGCCGGTTATCTTGGTTGTCTGGTAAAGTCCTGAAGATCCATTGATCAATTTGGACAGGGAGCTATGCTAAATTTAAGGAAATAGTATTTTGGTAACAACAAAAATTCGCATTAAATATGATATTTATCAAAGAGATTCTGAATTATACAGATGGGCAAGTATATATAGGTAATGCGCATACTGACTAAGTACACAAGCGTATCAATAATGTTAATCAACATTCTGAACTTAAATTCCTATTTTGTTTTTAAAGCTGTCAAGGCATTCATCCTAACCAATTCATACATGAAAAACAAATATTTAATTGTCCTGCTAAGCGTATCGCTTTTTTTTGTTTCAAGCTTTGTGTCGGATAAAAAGGAACTCCCGAAATTAGGTATTGTGGGTGGCCTGGCTCAAGATCAATTGGTTTATTCGGCCGGTTTTAGGGCTAACGGAGAATCGGTTAAAAGAGTACTTTCGCCAAGCTTAACCGATCAGGAGTTTTCAGATAAATTAAAAGAAATTAAAGCAGCAAAATGTAAGTTGGTTTCCTGCAACCTGTTCTTTCCGGCGGATATAAAAATTGCAGGGCCAGATGTAAACGAGCAACGTGTGTTAAGTTACGCAGACTCTGTACTGTCCAGGGCCGGACAAGCAGATGTAAAGGTTATCGTATTGGGTAGTGGAGGGGCACGTAATATTCCTGCAGGTTATGATGTCGAAAAAGCCAAATCAGCATTTATTAACCTGGGGCGAAAATTGGGTACTATTGCAGAAAAATACAAGGTGACTATTGTTTTAGAAAACCTGGAAACCACAGAAACAACTTTTATTACCTCGCTAAAAGCAGCTGCAGAGATTGTTAGGGCTGTTAACCATCCTAATTTTAGGCTTAATGCAGATATATTCCATATGATGCGCGAAGGTGAATCTCCCGAGGAAATTGTGGCCGCAGGCAATTTGGTAGGCTTCTCCGAAATTGCAGAAAAGGAGAAGCGATCACTTCCTGGCGTAATGGGCGATGATTTTAGACCTTATTTGCGCGCATTGAAAAAAATTGGTTATAAAGGCTATATTTTTATGGAAGGCAGTATTAAAAACCCTGAAGTCGAAATTCCTCAGGCATTTAAATATCTTTCCAGGCAGGTTGCAGAGGTTTACGAGGGAGTAGGGAGTGTGGAGTAGGGAGTTTTGAGCTGAGAGTTTGGAGTAAGGCAATGTAGTAGTCCAACCAATGCCAAATGCCCAATGGCAAATGACCAATGAACTAAACAACACAGGACAATACAGGATGCCCCTAACCATTATGATCTTTATATTTGAATAAGCAGTTCCTTTCGTGCTGTGCTAACCAAATCTAATGAAAAAACTTTTTCTCTTCCTTTGCCTGTTGGCGAGCTTAAGCGTTCAATCTCAAGAATATGTCATCACAAAATATGGTGCAAACACCGACAGTACAAAACTTAATACAGTAGCTATTCAAAAGCTGATTGATCGGGTAAGTGCAAAAGGTGGTGGTACAATCGTAATCCCGAAAGGTATTTTCTTAACGGGGGCTTTGTTTTTTAAGCCGAAAACGAAATTACGCTTAGCACAGGGCGCGGTGTTGAAAGGATCAGACAATATTGCCCATTATCCTTTGATCCCATCCCGCATGGAAGGACAAAACCTGGATTATTATGCAGCTTTGGTAAATGCTTATAAAGTAGAGCATTTCTCTATTACGGGTCCGGGCGAAATAAATGGAAACGGATTGCGCTTTTGGAAAGCATTTTGGGCGCACCGGGATTCTTTAAAGAAACTTAATAAAAGCAGTACCAATCTGGAAGTTCACCGTCCGAGACTCTTGTTTATCTGGGGAAGCAATCGAGTTAAGATAACGAATGTAAAACTTCGTAATTCAGGTTTCTGGACTACCCATCTGTATCAATGTGAAGATGTGTTAATTGATAGTTGTGATATTCGTTCGCCTTTTGCGCCCGTAAAAGCACCAAGTACTGATGGAATAGATATTGATGTGTGTAAAAGAGTAACGATCAGAAATACCTATATTTCTGTAAATGATGATGCTGTTTGTATTAAAGGAGGAAAAGGACCGGACGCGCAAAAGCTACCGGGAAATGGAATTGTAGAAGATATCCTGGTAGAGAACTGCAATTTTGGCCAATCTCATGGAACTTTAACGTTAGGAAGCGAATGTATTCATGCCAAAAATATCACCCTTAGAAATTGTAAAGTGGATAATACGTGTCCGATTTTGAGGTTAAAAATGCGACCCGATACCTATCAGCTATTTGAAAATGTAACAGTAGAAAACATTAGTGGTAAGTGTGGGGTAATTATTGATATGAACCCCTGGAAACAATTTTTCAATCTTGGCGATAGTAAAGAAAAGCCTTATGGTACAGTAAGAAACATCAGGTTTACAAACATTGATGTAACTTGCCAGAGTTTCGGTACCATGCAGGGAAATCCAGCCGATCAGGTTTCTGGGATCTTGTTTAAAGATATAAAAGCAACATCAGAAACACCTGCGTTCAAAAATATTTATGATGGGGTCAAAGCTGAAAATGTAACTTTAAATGGAACACCTTTGGTTGTTCGCTAAGTACATTAATCAAGCAAGGCATTACATTCTTTGCAAATACCCGTTACCACTAAATTCATTTGGGTAGGGGTAAAGCCCTCTGGTATTTTGATGGCCGGGATTT
Source organism: Pedobacter sp. (assembly GCF_965279535.1). Taxonomy (NCBI): domain Bacteria; kingdom Pseudomonadati; phylum Bacteroidota; class Sphingobacteriia; order Sphingobacteriales; family Sphingobacteriaceae; genus Pedobacter; species Pedobacter sp. Next base: position 847,225 of record NZ_OZ257244.1, on the reverse strand, counting down.
TAACATCATCTATACAAAAAACCTTTTCGCAATTACTGCAGTTAAAATGTATATGCTCATCATGATGATCGTGTGCAGAACATGAGCTGGAGCAAATGGCATAATTTGCTGTTCCGTTATTATCCAGAATACGGTGGATAATCCCTTTTTCTTCAAAGGTTTTTAAGATCCGATAAAGCGTAACGCGATCAGTGTCTTTCCCAATAACTGTCTCTAAATAGGGTTGAGAAGTGGCAGAATCACGCTGAGATAGAATATCCAATACTTTCAGTCGAGCACCTGTACGCTTCAATCCGTTTTTAACCAATACCTGTTCGTATTTTTTCTCTGCCGTAGCTTCCATAATTTCTAACAAAAGGACTATTTACTTACAAATATACGCGCTAGGATCTTAATGCAACAATGTAAAAAATGCAATATTTAATTTATTGACAATTAAATTGTTGTTTATTATTAAAAATATAATTTGATTAATTTAAAATTAAATTTAGATTTGTCTAAAAATATATTTAGATAAGTTAATTCATGAGATTACTAATACTTTCAGTTTCCTTTTTACTTCTTTCCTTGCTTAGTTTTGGTCAGTCGGCTAAACTAATTGGGCAGATTAATGCCAACCACCAGCCCTTAGAAAATATCAACATTAAAATAAATACCTTAAAAAAAGTAGTTAAGTCTGGAGCAGATGGCCGTTTCATTTTTGAGGATGTACCACTTGGTGTCTGCGAATTACAAATCAGCGGATTAGGTTATGAATCTAAAAAATTATCCCTACAGGTTAAAAATGGCTTAAACGAGTTTGCTGTTGAGCTTCAAAATGCTTCCTCAAATCTGGATGATGTCGTGATTACAGGGGTGAACCGGGCTACCTCTCTGCGCAAAAGTCCTGTTCCAATTGCAGTACTGAGCAAGAAAGCCATGGATCAGAACGTAAATACGAATCTCATTGAGGCCATCGTTAAAGGTGTTCCAGGGGTTACTGCAGTTACAACCGGACCTAATGTTTCCAAGCCTTTTATTCGTGGATTGGGCTATAATCGTGTTTTAACGCTTTATGACGGTTTAAGGCAAGAAGGGCAGCAATGGGGTGACGAGCATGGTATTGAAGTAGATGAATACGGTATTAGTCGTGCAGAAGTGGTAAAAGGTCCTGCAAGCTTAACTTATGGATCTGATGCTTTGGCGGGGGTAATCAATATGATTCCTTACGTTCCTAATTCACAGGAAAATGGGTTAAAAGGAGATGCAACCTTAAATTATCAGAGTAATAACGGAATGCTGGGTGCTTCCCTCGGTTTAGCTTATGTACAAAACGACTGGAAATATACCTTCAGAGCCACTGGCAAAACAGCTCACAATTATCATAATCCAATTGATGGCTGGGTTTATGGTACCGCTTTTAGAGAGTATAATCTTTCGGCAAGCGCAAGGGTAGATAAGCCATGGGGATATTCTAAAACAGCTGCCACCTATTACAATAACCAGATGGAAATTCCCGATGGTAGCCGTGATTCGCTGAGCAGAAGATTTACCCGACAAATTTTAGATGATGGTGATGATATTAAAAACAGACCCATTGTACCTGATGCAGATTTAACCACTTATTCCATCAATCCGCTACACCAACATATTCAACATTTTAGGTTTTACAACAACAGCCAGTTTAAGTTTGGTAGCAGCGATTTAAATGTTTTATTGGGCGGGCAGCAAAGTGTAAGGCGGGAATATAATCATCCTACTGTGCCAAGTCAGGCCGGTTTGTATGTTGTTCTCAATACCTTTAATTATGATCTTAAATATAACTTACCCGATATATCAGGGATAGAAAGTACCATTGGAGTAAATGGAATGTACCAGCAGAACAGGAGTAAAGCCGCGACAGATTTTCCCATTCCGGATTATGATTTGTTTGATATTGGTGCTTTTCTGTTCGCAAAGAAAACATTTGGGAAGCTAGATATCTCGGGTGGTGTACGTTTGGATAGAAGAAATATCCAATGGGATGATTTTTATGTAGGTACAGATCCCGCAACCGGATTCGGTAAAAAAGTAGATGCAGGAAATCCCGGTGGAAATTTGCAGTTTCCCAATTTTAATAAAAACTATTATGGTTTTTCGGGAAGTTTAGGCCTAACCTATAATTTATCAGAAAGGTTATTGTTTAAAGCAAACATTGCCCGTGGTTACCGTGCACCAAATATTACCGAGATAGGTTCAAACGGTTTAGATCCGGGAGCACACATTGTGTATTTAGGTAACCGCACATTTAAGCCTGAATTTAATTTGCAGGAAGACATTGGTGTTATTGCTTATTTGAAGGAATTTGACTTAAGCCTGGAACTCTTTAACAACAACATTCAGAATTACATCTACCAATCGAGGTTAACAGATGCCAGTGGAAACCCGGTGGTAATTGTTCCGGGTAACCTCACTTATCAATATCAACAATCTAGAGCCAGGTTATATGGTGCGGAGCTGACGGTAAATATCCACCCAACTGCTGCCAAATGGTTAAGTTTTAATAATAGCCTGGCCTATGTTGTTGGATTAAACCAAAACGAAGCACTGTTAAATCTTCATGGCAATAAAGCCAGGTACCTGCCATTTATCCCGCCATTACAAATCAGAACGGAACTTAAGGCAACAGCTCAATCACCCATCAGCTTCCTTGATAAACCCTATTTTAAAATAGATGCGGCTATCTTTGCCGATCAGGATAAGTTTTATGCTTTAGATGATACTGAAACCTTTACCAGGGGATATACCTTATTCAATGCAGGGGTTGGCACTACACTAAAATCGAAAACAGGGAAAAACTGGTGCGATATCTTTATTCAATGCGATAATATCTTTAATATCGCTTACCAATCTAACTTAAACCGCTTAAAGTATTTCGAATATTACAGTGCCTCTCCTGATGGACGGTCCGGCATTTATAACATGGGAAGAAATTTCAGTTTCAAGGTGGTGATGCCATTTTAAGACCTGACAGGGAATGTGATAGCTATAAAGGTGCCGCATGAGCGACATTAAGTAGCAGAGAATGGATAGACAGTCTATTCTCCATTTCCTATTCTAATTCTCCAGTTTCATTTCCTAAATTTGCTCAACATCACTGATACCCATATGGAGCAATCATTAAGCGAGCAAAGATTAAATTTTTTAAGACAATCACTGGGGAAAGTGATTACTTCATCGCCCTCTAATTATATGAACTGGTTGGCACCTGTATTAATAAAGGCTGAGAGCGGTGTTCTGGTATGCCAATACACGGTGAGAAAAGAAATGACCAACCCTTATCAGATTTTACATGGAGGCGTAACTGCCGGAATTATTGATGACCTGATTGGTGCTACAGTTTATACCATGGGATTGAACGATCGCTATACTACGGTAAATAATTATATCGACTATTTTGCACCTGCTGCGGAGGGTGATGAAATCGTAGCCGAAACTGCAATTGTTAAAAGGGGAAAAACCATATTAAATTTACAGTGCGAGATATTTTTACCTTCAAAAAAACGTTTAATAGCTAAAGGCTATTCGAACATGTTAAACATAGGTTAAGCTAATTTTGAAAGCTTAAAGATTTTTTAGCTATTCCTTAAAACTAACCAAACATTCTCGTTAAAGATTTGTTGTAATTTAACCAAAAATATAATGAGCCATGTTAGAAAACTATTCCACACTGCAATTTATTGTTAGAGGCAAAATGTTTAAAGGGTTTTGCATGCGTATTCAAGATGATTTTCACGAGACTTATGCCGTTGTGTTAGACGGTTACCACTCTTTTTGCATCTGGATGGATAACAAATCTTCCAAATGGCGTGCTTCTAAAAATGCCGCCATTGATCCTGATGCACTTGACGAGATCATTAGTCGGATTTCATTGCCCGCGTAGAGAGAAAGCGTCTTTAGAACAAGTAGAAAGTATCAAGTACTTAGTATCAAGTAGAAAGTATTTAGTATAGAGAACTGATGTCGAAAAAATCATTGTGACCAACTTCTCTTAAGTCAGTTGACTCATGACTTACGACTCCAGACTAAATACTCCAGACTAAATACTCCAGACTAAAATAAAGGCTATCCGAAAAACAAATAGCAAATTCCTATTGCTGTACAAACACCTACTAAATCTGCCAATAGCATAGCGCCAATGGCATACCGGGTATTTTTAATTTGTACCGATCCAAAATATACCGCAACGACATAGAAAGTAGTATCTGAAGCGCCCTGAAATACGCCGGATAATCTGCTTGCAAATGAATCGGCTCCATACGTTTCCATTGTACTTACCATCATTCCTCTGGCAGCACCACCACTTAATGGTCTGATTAAAGCAGTAGGTAATCCTTCAACAAATCTTGTATCGGTACCCAGGTAAACGAAAATACTTTTAATTCCATTTATCACCACATCAAAAGTACCGCTTGTTCTAAGTAAGCTAATGGCAACCAACATACCCACCAGATAGGGAATAATGTTAATTGCCGTATTGAACCCGTTTTTAGCACCGTCAATAAATGCATCAAAAACATCAATTTTTTTATATAATGCCCCCAGAACAATCACCAGAAAAATGAATAGAATTAGCCCATTGCTGAGGATTCCCGAAAAAGACTGAATGCCTGTTGCATCCAGAGATCTGATGTATAAAACCAGGGTAGCAATAATTAAGGATAAACCGAAAATCCAGCCGATCACAACAGGTTGTAGCAGGTTAATTTTTTGCTTAAAGGAAACGATTAACATGGCTGCCATTGTTCCGACAAAGGTTACAATTAAACAAGGTATGAAGATATCAGTTGGGTTAGAAGCATTCTGAGAAGCACGGATAGCGATTACACTCACCGGAATTAAACTTAATCCTGCAGCGTGTAAGCACAAAAACATAATTTGTGCATTTGAGGCTGTATCCTTATTCGGATTTAGTTCCTGCAGGCTTTCCATTGCTTTTAGGCCGAATGGTGTAGCAGCATTATCTAAACCTAATAAATTGGCCGAAAAATTCATGATCATGTGCCCCATCGATGGATGCCCTTTTGGAATATCAGGGAAAAGCTTAGAAAAGAATGGACCAACAATTCTTGATAATAAACGGATTCCTCCGGCTTTCTCTGCAATACTCATTAATCCCATGAATAAAGCCAGAATTCCAATCAATTTTAAACAAAGCTCTACAGAAACCCAGCAGGTTTGAATAATACCATCTAATTTTAAAGGATTGGCAGCATCATCGGCTTTTCCGATTACCATCCAACTAAAAATATCGCTCTGACCGAAAAAAAAGCACTTGATACTGGCAACAACTATTGCCACAATGATAAATGCCGACCAAATTCTGCTTAATGCCATTAGGTTTGTTTAGTTTGAAATTTTAACGGTGTAAAATACCCTTTTTACTCGAAAAGTCCATAGCAGATAGTATTTAAAACTATTAACTATGGACTTTTTTAAATTATCTTCTGAATCTCGAATCAAGATTGTATACTCATGACTGAAGACTATAATTAAGGTTTATCATCTGTTAATTCAAAACCCCATGTTTTACCTTTTTCCGTCGCTGGAACACCAGATGTCATCCATAATGGTGCTTTAGCACCTTTTAAGTAATGATCAAAGAACTGCTGTTCACGAATCTGGATGTCTTTTTTATTTTGGCGTTGAACCAGGTTATGTGCTTCTCCGTTGTAGTTTAACATCCAAACCGGTTTTCCCAAGCGGCGTAAGCCTGTAAACATTTCAATTCCCTGGTACCATGGAACTGCTCCATCGGCATCGTTAGCCATAACCACTACTGGTGTATTCACTTTAGGGAATTTAAATAATGGCGAATTTTGGATATATAACTCAGGCTTTTCCCAAAGGGTTGCACCAATACGACTTTGTGTTTTTTCATATTGAAACTGACGGTTCATACCAGTTTCCCAACGAATACCTCCATAAGCGGAAGTCATGTTGGCAACAGGAGCACCGGCCCACGCAGCAGCATACATATTGTTTTCAGTTATTAAATAAGCAACCTGGTAACCTCCCCAGCTTTGTCCCTGCAAACCAATTTTTGTTCCATCAACCCAGCTGTTTTTCTTTAAATTTTCTACCCCCGAGTTAATGTATTCAACTGCCGACTGACCAGGATGGCCAGTTTCATAACTGATGTCTGGTGCAAAAACCAAATATCCGTTACTTACGAAGAATGAAATATTTAGGCGAGATGGAGTAGGAGCAGGTGGGTTATAAGCGTATAAGCCGTCAGAAAGTTTTTCATAGAAATAAACAATCATTGGGTATTTTTTACCTGGATCGAAGTTCTCTGGTTTATATAAGATACCTTGAGAAGAATATCCTTTAGGGGTTGTCCATTTAACCAGTTCAGCAGTTCCCCAGTTATAGTTTTGCTGTTGCGGATTGGTATTTGTTAGTTTCGTTTCCGTTTTGAAATCAGTAGTTACATAAACGTTTGGAGATGCTACATAACTTGCTTTATCGTAAATGTAAACGTCAGCGTCTTTTGCTTTTAATAAATCTGAATATTTAGCTTTAGCCATTACCACTAAATCCGGAGCCTTAACGCTGCCTACGTTTTTGCGATAGAAACCACTTTCCTTAGTTTCGTTGTTAAAACCATCCAGCCAAACCAGTTCGTTTGCTTTTACAAACTTAGTATCTACATTGCGCTCCAGGCGGTTTTCAGGTATCACTCTTTCATAACGGAAAGTGATTTTGTTCTCTCTTCCAAAACCATTGGTAATGTTTTTAGGCTGCGATTTTCCATCAGGAGAAATAGACCAGATATCATATCGATCGTAAATCAATACGGCTTTGTCTTCTTCAGTCCAGGTTGCAGCTCCATATGGATTAGCGAAATCAGGAACATCATTATCTTCATCTGCAAATTTTACTTTTAAACCTTCAGTCAGGTTAGTCACTTTGCCTGTTGCAATGGCATACGTATACCAATTGCCAGCTTTTTTATCGAAGTAAAGCACATAATTACTGCCAGGTGAAGCTGCTGCAAAACCGGTCAGGTTTTCAATAATTTTCTTGCGCTGGCCGTTTTTTGTATCAACCAGGTAATAATCTTTAGCCGTTGCACCGCTCCATTGAGATTCAATTCTGCGACCAAAATCCGTAGAAGCCAATACAAAATTTGCATCACCTTCCGATATCAAATTTGCATCCGGTAATTTGATATCGGTTAATGGAATTACTTTGGGGTCACTGCTATACACATCAATAACCGATAAATAACTCTTTTTGCTATCGCGTTCAGCATTTTTCAATTGCATAGGTTGTAAATAATCATCTTTATAATTCCAGATGTCTACTTTCGCAACTTCAAAATCAACAATGGTCGTATCCTTTGGTTTCTTTACCGGGGCAATCCCAAAGAATAACTTTTTGCCATCTTTGCTAAAAGTAACCTTACCATCACCACTTACCGACCATTTAGCAGGTAATCCGGGCATATCAAAGTCAACTATGATTTGAGCAGTATCAATGGTAGGAGAAGTATAATAAACATTCCAGTTTTTTACTTCCTGTTTTTCCGGACTTTGCTCCCCAACAAAAGCCAAATGTTCATTTTCTTCATCAAAAGCAAAGTTTTTAAAATTACCTTTCCCTTTGATTAATGTTTTTAAAGTTCCTTTTTCAGTATTTAATAAGAATACCCCTTGAGGAGCTGTTTTATCTTTTTTAGATCCGCTACAAGCGAAAGCTAACTGTTTTCCGTCTTTGCTAAAGGCGTATTCGGTTACATATTTATAGGTTTTGTCTACACCAGTTAGCAGGTTTTTAACAATAAGATCGGTTCCTTCTTCGGATTTGCCCTTTCCTGCAGGCTCATCATCGGCAAAATCTTCATCCGAATCTTTTTTCCCAACTGGTTTCGCTACATTTTTTGCCGTATCTGGTTTATCCATTAAATAAGCCAGTACGCCCGAACCTTCTTCAGGGAATTTATAAGATTTTACCCTGGCCACTTTAGTAAGCATAGCTGTTGTTAAATTGGCAATGCCCAACGAATCTTTAGGCATATCATCAGCTTTTTTCTTTTTAATCTTAGCCTGACGGATATCTTTATTTAAGGGACGGATGTTAAAAGCTGCAAATTTAGAATCGTTGCTAAATTGAGGGTTTATACCTCTGGGAACATTTATTTTTGCGTTGGTTTTTAAATTTAAGAGGTTCAGTTGGGCATCACCTTCTTGTTGTAAAACACCATACATGGCCCACTGCCCATTATTTGATAATTGTTTGGTTCCTACAGATTCCCAGGTATCATATACAGTATGATCCAAAGGTTTCTTTTGTGCGTAGGTAAAGCTAACGATGAAAAATAGAATGATAGTTAGTCTCTTGTGCATTTTTATGAATGATTAATTTGTTGGTTGAGGTATTAATCATCTAAAATTGGAAATTTTTAGCTGATTAAGAAACTTGTATGCCAAATATTACAATAGAAAGAAGCATCTGACCCAATTTAAAAGGGCTGGAGCATAAAACTCTGCTAGCTGCTATCGGTGAGAATTTTGCCCTACGAAGGAGGGTAACTTATGAATTCGATATGTAAATCCTAAGCTTTCCGGAAGGAAGTCAGGACAAGTATACGCAACCCATAACAAACAGCTTATAACTTAAAAGCCCCGGATGTTTCAAAACATCCGGGGCTTTCTGATTATTTTTTAGCTTGTTGTTGCGCTTGTTGCTGTTGACGCATATAATCGTCTAAACGCTGCTGAAACTTTGATTTTTTCTTTTTCTCTTCAGGTTTAGCTTTATTTTCCTGAATCATGGCGTGAATTTTATTGTCATCAACCATTTTTCTGATAATAAACTGCTGACCAAAGGTCATTAAGTTGGCTAAAAAGTAGTAGTAGTTTAATCCAGCCGGATAACTATTTAATACCCCCAGGAAGATGATTGGCATAATGTAGCCGATATATTTCATTTGACCTGTAGCACCTGAAGTTTGATTATTGAAATAAGTCATGATTAACGTAGAGATCGTCATCAAAACGCACATCAAGCTTAAGTGATCACCAATGAAAGGAATCTTAACGCCAAATTTGATAAACTCATCGTAAGTAGATAAATCTTTCATCCACAAGAAACTTTCTCCCCTTAGTTCGAATAAGTTAGGGAAGAAGAAGAAGAAAGCCATCACCAAAGGCAATTGAAGTACCATCGGTAAACATCCCCCAAGTGGGTTCACTCCAGCTTTTTTGTAGAGTTTCAAATATTCCTGTTGAACCAAAGTTGGATTATCTTCACCCACTTTTGCTTTAATTTCATCCATTTCAGGTTTTAAAACTCTCATTTTAGCCATTGAAAGGTATGACTTATAAGTAAGTGGCGATAAAGCAACTTTTAATAAAATGGTTAAAACCAGGATAATTAAACCGAAATTCCAACCAAAGTTATTTAAGAAATTAAATACCGGTAACACGATAAAACGGTTAATGTACTTTAGCGGCCAGTAACCTAAGTCTACTTGTTTCTCTAATTCGTAGCCTTGATCTTTTAAAGCGGAGAACTTATTGGTTCCGAAATAGAACTCCATGTCATAGCTTTGGTTAGCTGTGTGCGCATATGGCAATTGCATATTGGCATCATAAAACTTAACCTGGCCAGGTGCTGTAGGGATTTTAACTTCTAAACTTCCTTTTTCAAAACCTTGTTTAGCAATTAATGATGCAGAGAAAAAGTGTTGTTTGAAAGAGAACCACTGGATTTTTCCTTTGGTTAGATCTTCTTTTTCATCTTTGGCAACGCTTAAATGATCTACATCACCATCAACATATTTGTAATATGGCGCTGAATAGCGATGCTCACTTTCAAGAGATTTTTCTTGTTGTAATAAAGTAGTTTGCCAGTTTAGGCCAATGTTATTGCCCGCAATAACTTGTTGCAAGCCTACTAAGTTAATTTTGAAATCTACTTTGTTGCTTAAGCCTTTCAAATTGTAAACATATTCTACATAGGCGTTAGGACCATAAGTAGCACGCATACTCACTGTATTGGCTGTTTTGGTAGGTGTAAAGAATAAATCGTTGGTATTGATTACTTTACCTGCAGCATTTAAACTTAAACCAAATTTGTTTTCCGCACCATCGAATAGAATTAAGGGTTTACCCGCAAAAGTTTTTTGGCCTTTAACCTCAACTGATGAAATTCTACCGCCTTTATTACTAAGGCTGATCAACAAATTTTCGTTTTCTAATACTGTTTTCGATTCAGTTCCTGTCAGTGCAGTTCCAAAAGGACCTTTTAAAGCTGCCGAATCTAATGCCGGACTAACAGCTGCAGTATTTGTAATTGTATTTTTTACTGCTGGGGTAGCGCCTGTTTTCTTAAGATTTTCTATGCTATCTCTTTCTTTGGCCTTTTTTATTTCAGCCTCGCTGGGCTTAAAAAAGTAGAATGATCCTGCCAAAATGATCATAATCAGGAATAATCCTGTGAAGGTATTTCTATCCATTATAAGTATCTAAACTGCGTTTAATTCGTTTTCTTTTTTGCAAAGTCCATCGCAGCGGCCACAAATTTAACAAAAAGTGGGTGAGGATTCGCAACTGTTGATTTTAATTCTGGGTGAAATTGTCCGCCAACAAAGAAAGGATGGTTTTTAAGTTCTACAATCTCCACCAAATTAGTTTGTGGGTTAATACCAGAAGCAATCATTCCAGCTTCTTCATATTGTTTCAGGTATTCGTTATTGAACTCATAACGATGGCGGTGACGCTCATTGATATGTTGCTTTCCATAAATTGCAAAAGCTTTAGTTCCTTTTTTAATGTCACAAGGGTAAGATCCTAAACGCATTGTGCCACCCATGTTCACAATGTTTTTTTGCTCTTCCATCATGTTGATTACCGGATTTTTAGTTGCCGGCTCAATCTCAGTGGTATGAGCATCTTTTAATCCTAAAACATTTCTTCCAAATTCTACAACTGCACACTGCATGCCCAGGCAGATTCCGAAGAAAGGAATATTGTTCTCACGAACATATTTAATGGTGTCAATTTTTCCTTCAATACCACGGCTGCCAAAGCCCGGAGCAACTAAAACACCTTGCAGATGACCTAATTTCTCTTTAACGTTATCCGGGAAAATTCCTTCAGAATGGATATACTCTACACGAACTTTACACTCATTTTTTGAACCTGCATGTACAAAAGATTCAATAATAGATTTGTAAGCATCTGGTAGCTCTACATATTTACCAATTAAACCAATTTTTACTTCGGCTGTAGGGTTTTTCAAACGACCAAGGAAATCTTTCCAGCTTTCCATATCAGGGTCGTTCTTAGTAGGAAGTTTTAATTTTGATAAAACGGTTTTGTCTAATTGTTCTTTTAACATCAATAAAGGAACATCATAAATGGTTGATGCATCCATTGATTCGATTACTGCATTGATGTTAACGTTACAGAATAAAGCAATTTTTTTTCTGATATCTGCAGTAATGTGGTGTTCGGTACGGCAAACCAGTATATCGGGTTGGATGCCATATTCTAATAATGCCTTAACAGAGTGTTGTGTTGGTTTGGTCTTTAACTCACCGGCAGCAGCCAGGAAAGGAATTAAAGTTAAGTGGATTACTATCGCATTACTGTTTCCTTCTTCCCATTTAAACTGACGTACAGCTTCAATAAACGGTAAAGATTCAATATCGCCTACAGTACCGCCTAATTCAGTAATCACGATATCATATTCGCCGCTATCACCCAAAATGCGCATGTTGCGTTTAATTTCATCAGTAATGTGAGGCACTACCTGTACGGTTTTTCCCAAATATTCACCTTTACGTTCTTTATTAATTACATTTTGGTAAATACGACCAGTGGTGATGTTGTTAGCTTGGGAGGTTGGAACATTTAAGAAACGCTCATAGTGGCCAAGATCTAAATCCGTTTCCGCACCATCTTCGGTAACAAAGCATTCCCCATGTTCATAAGGATTTAAAGTTCCCGGATCGATATTGATATATGGATCAAATTTCTGGATGGTTACACGGTAGCCCCGTGCCTGTAAAAGCTTAGCTAAAGAAGCGGAGATGATGCCCTTACCTAAAGAGGAAGTAACACCGCCCGTAACAAAAATATACTTAGTCATGGATTATTTTTTGTGCAACAAATGTATTTTGATGCTTTTTGTACGGGATACAAAGGTAAGAAAATTCCTCGCTTTTTGAAGTGATAAAGTTGAGATATTTTAAATGTGATAATCCTGTGTTTTTCAACTGAATACATCGCATGCCCAAACATCCGCTCATTAATTGATCAATAACCAAGTTTCTTTTAAGTCAATAATAACCCTGTTTTTAGATAACAGTTCGCAATTTTCAATTTACGTCAGCAATTAAACAGTTGAGCAATTAGCCATGTAGCCCGCTAACAACAATTGTAATAAACCTTCACCTTGTGTTCTTTTTCACTCCAGGCGATGTAAATATTGTTTTCCTTACCTAAGCGATATTTAAAGCCATTCAAGCCAGATTTTTTTAATTCTTCGTATAAGATTTTATCCGGAGTATAGTTGTCCGCCTTGTCATCCGGCATCACGGCAGGCTCCAGAAAGTTTTCTTCGCTGAAAAAGTCATCAGCTATTGTTTTTAAAAAGATAATCTGATCTTTCTCCTTACTCAAATCTATATTCGGATCAGTACTTCCCAACAATTCTGTGCCTTTTATTTTTGCGTTATATATCTGCTCTCCAGCTGCATTTTTGATGCTGAAATTGAGCACCATTTCTTCTGGCTTTCTGCCATTAAGTTCTATTTTAAATGTATCAAGGGTTTTTAAACTTGAAAAAGATTTTACATTAGATTGATTTACGTTTTTGAATTCAATCGCATTATCTTTTTCCTTACCTGATGGGGTACAAGCACTGAAGATAGACAATACAACAAGGGCAAAAATGGATAGGTGTTTCATAGGCATTTTCATTACCCACAAAATAAGGAAATTTTATTTCAAAGATTTTATCTCATATAATTTTGTTTTGAACACATCTGTTTTTATATTTGCGTAATCAGTTACGTAATTAGTATTTGTATGGATTTTTTTAGAAGAACAGGTAAGGTAGCCATAGGTAGCAGGCTTAGAATGCTAACAGATAAAGTAACCGAAGACGGTGCTGCGATTTATAAACTATATGATATCGATATGCAACCTAAGTGGTTTCCTGTTTTTTATTCTCTTATAGAAGGAGAGGATCAAACCATTACGGCTATAGCAAAGGCGATTGGACATTCACACCCTTCTGTAAGTAAGATTATCAGCGAAATGATAGAGAAAGGTTATGTAGAGGAGAAGAAAGATCAGGCTGACGGAAGAAGAACACTGGTAGCCTTGACACAAAAAGGAAAAACAATTGCCGCTAAAATAGCTGACCAATTGATTGATGTGAACGCAGCAGTTGAAGAACTATCTGCACAGGCTACGAATGATCTTTGGCAAGCGATCGAAGAATGGGAATTTTTATTGGAACAGAAAAGTTTATTAAAAAGGGTGATGGAAAAAAAGAAAGAAAGAAATAGCGAATTGGTGAAAATCATTGATTATAAACCGCAGTATCAGGATGTTTTTAGGGAATTGAACAAAGAATGGATTTCTACATATTTCGAAATGGAAGACTCTGATTATAAAGCCCTTGATCATCCTAATGAATATATTTTGGATAAGGGAGGTTTTATCATGGTTGCCTTATATGAAGATGAGCCAATGGGTGTTTGCGCTATGATTAAAATGAATGATGCTGAATACGATTTTGAACTGGCAAAGATGGCTGTTTCGCCAAAGGCACAAGGGAAAAATATAGGCTTCCTGTTAGCATCTGCTATTATTGAAAAAGCTAAAAGCAAAGGCGCAAAGAAAATATATCTTGAAAGCAATACAGTTTTAAAGCCGGCAATCAATCTCTATCACAAACTTGGATTTCAGAAAGTAGCTGGTAAACCAACACCATACACCAGATGTAATATTCAGATGGAATTGAACTTGTAAATAAAAAAGCTGAATGTTTATTCAGCTTTTTTATTTTGTTATAGATGTGTTCTGAAGACTAACTTATTCCAGTTTTAAAGCCTCCAGCAGCTTGTTTAATTTGGTCAAATCTTCTGGTGTATCAATGGCAACTGTTTCTAGCGTGGTAACCCTGGTTTGAATATAAAAACCATTTTCAATCCAACGCAATTGCTCCAGGCTTTCTGCAATTTCCAAAGAAGAGGGAGGTAATTTAGTGATCGCCTTAAGCGATTCTGAACGGTAGCCGTAAATCCCGATGTGTTTGTAGAATTGATGTTTCTCCGCCCATACACCTGGCTCACCATTTCTGATGAAAGGGATGGGGCTGCGACTAAAATAGATCGCTCTTCCATTTACATCAATTACTACTTTAGGACTGTTGGGGTTATATACACTTTCCTGACTTTGAATTGGTTTTATCAAAGTAGCCAATTGTACTTTTTCTTCAGTGAAACAACTGGCAAGCAGATCAATTTGCGCAGGTTCAATAAAAGGCTCATCGCCTTGTATATTGATTACAATATCGAATTCAGGAAGCTTTTCTGCTACTTCAGCACACCTATCCGTACCGCTTTGATGTGTTGATGCAGTAAAAACAAATTCTCCGCCAAATCTTTTTACTTCTTCGGCAATTCGTTCATCATCAGTGGCAATAACAACTTTAGAAAGACTGGTTGCTTTTTTAGCTTGCTCATAAACACGCTGAATCATGCTTTTCCCGGCAATATCAACCAATGGTTTTCCCGGAAAACGGGTAGAGGCGTAGCGAGCGGGAATTATTCCGATAATTTTGGGCATAGCTTGAGGTTAGAATTCACGCAAAATAATAATCGCAATTGAAATGGCAAAATATTATAAAGGATGAGCAAAAATACTCATACCTTATCTATTATTATTAAAACAAACCATTTATCTCTGCTTCAATGGCTTGGATAACCGTTCCTAAATCTTCAGGATTGTTGGTGAAGTCTAATTTATCTTTATCTAAAATCAGTAGCTTGCCCAAATTATAACCCTTGATCCAGGCTTCATATTTTTCATTTAATTTAGAGAGATAATCGATACGGATGCCAGCTTCATACTCTCTTCCTCTGCGCTGGATATTATTAACCAATGTTGGAACAGAAGCCCTCAGATATACCAATAAATCGGGTGGTTTAATAAATGAGGTGATGTTATCAAATATTGCACGGTAGTTATCATGATCACGAGTAGTCATAAGCGCCATATCATGCAGGTTTTCTGCAAAAATATGGGCATCTTCATAAATAGTCCTGTCTTGAATAACATTACGGCTATTTTTTTCTATATCGTTAATTTGTTGAAAACGACTGTTTAAGAAGTAAATCTGCAAGTTAAAACTCCAGCGCTTCATATCACTGTAGAAATCCTCTAAATAGGGGTTGTTATCTACTGCTTCATACAAAGCTTCCCAACCATAATTTTTAGCTAATAAACCGGTTAGGGTTGTTTTACCAGCACCAATATTTCCTACAATCGCTATGTGCATCTTTTTGGGATTTGGGTTTTGAAATGTATAAGATATAAGATTGGAGACACTGGCCGCTATCAGCTTTTGTCTGGCATCCCATATCTATTGTCTCAAATCTATTAATAATTAAAAACTTTTAAATCCGATTAAACTACGTACTTCTTTGATGGTTTTTTGTGCACTTTCACGAGCTTTTAGTGCACCATGTCTGGCCACCTGCCTTAAGTATGAATCGTTTTTAGCAATATCCTGGATGCGCTCGCGCATTGGCGCTGTTGCGATGATCATATCTTCTGCCAATTGTTTTTTGAAATCACCGTAACGGATCTGCATCTTATTATAAAGATCATCGAAATGCTGGTGAGTATCTTCACTGGAAACCACCTTCATTAAATCAAAAAGATTTTGAATCGGCTCAGGTTTGGCCTGATTTTCCTCAGTTGGGCCGGCATCACTCACTGCCCTCATTACCTTTTTGCGGATGGTTTCCGGGTCGTCTGATAGATAAACTGCATTCGCCTCTCCTTCAGATTTACCCATTTTTCCTTTTCCATCTAACCCAGGTACTTTGACCAGGCTTTTGGTATAGCTAAAAGCATAAGGTTCAGGGAAATATTCAGTTTCATAGAGCCTGTTAAAACGATTGCCAAAAGTTCGGGCCATTTCCAGGTGTTGTTCCTGGTCTTTTCCAACAGGTACTTTAGTGGCTTTATGAATTAAAATATCTGCTGCCATTAATACAGGATAGGTTAATAAACCTGCGTTAACGTTATCTGGATTGGCACGCACCTTATCTTTGAAAGAAGTTGCCCGTTCTAACTCACCCAAATATGCATTCATGTTCAGATAAAGATAAAGTTCTGCAATTTCCGGAACGTCACTTTGTATATAAATTGTACTGGTTTCAGGATCAATCCCACTGGCTAGGTACTCTACTAAAACATGTTTGATGTTGCCATGTAAATCTGCCGGAGTAGGGTGTGTAGTTAAAGAGTGAAGATCGGCAATAAAGAAATAGCAGTTGTAATCGTGCTGCATCTGGATAAAGTTTTTAACCGCCCCGTAATAATTGCCTAAATGTAATTTTCCTGTAGAGCGAATGCCGCTCACCACTGTTTCTTTCATAATGGCACGAAATTAAAAATAAATTAGATTATACTGTCAATTTTATTGTGAGAATGTATGGAGTTCTTAAATGATAGATTTAGTTTCATGTTAACTGTTAACTGAAAACTGATAACTGAAAAAAATTTCTATTTTTGGTCATCTATATGCTATGGCTTTATTCTTCAAACACATCCATCGGGCTTGGTTTTTGTTCTGGATCTTGTTTTTTTTCATACTGTTTTACCCCATTTACTACTTCACTTCAAGGAAGCAATGTTTTTACGGCATCCTGAACTATTGTAGAAAACTGAATAGTTTTTTACCCAGTTTCTTGTCTGGCGTATTTTATAGCTATCATTTTGAGGAAAAATTAGATCGCAACCAAACCTATATATATTGTGCCAATCACTCATCCAATCTGGATATCATGGTTTTTTGTATTATGGCCCATGGTAAATATCATTTTATGGGTAAAGATGAACTGCTGCAGAATCCAATATTGAAGATATTTTTTAGCACCATAGATATCGCAGTAAACCGGGAGAGTAAAATTTCAGCATTTCGGGCATTTAAAAAAGCCGGAGATAACCTGGAATTAGGCATGAGCCTGGTGATCTTCCCTGAAGGAAAGATTGACGATCACTATCCTCCAAGGCTTGGTGAATTTAAAAATGGTCCTTTTCGTTTGGCCATAGATAAAAATATCCCATTGGTTCCGGTTAGTATAGCTAATGTTTGGCAATTAAGCTGGGATGATGGCAGAAAATATGGAAGTAAGCCAGGGATTTGCGATATTTACATCCACAAACCTATAGATACTGCAGGTTTATCAGCAGATGATGCTGATGTTTTGAAGGACAAAGTTTATAAGTTAATTGAAAGTAAATTAGTATTAATATGAATTTAGATGCAAAAACCATTCATAAAATAGCCGATTTGGCCCGAATTCATATTGATGATCAGGAGGTGGATACACTTATTCCAGAAATGAATAAGATTTTATCTTTCATGGAAAAGTTAAATGAATTGGATACAGCTGAAGTTAAGCCTTTAGTTTATATGAATGAAGCTGTAAATATCTGGCGTGAAGATGTGGTTAAACAGGAGATATCTACAGCCGATGGACTTAAGAATTCAGCGAAACACACCGATCAATTCTTCATGGTTCCTAAAATTATCGAAAAGTAATTCGGTATTTTTCAAAAATCACTGTAACATCCTCAACCTTGCGGTTGTCTAAAAAGAAAAAAACATGCAGAAACCAATCATCACAATCAAAGAAATTGGTCGTAAATACGTTATCGGCACCGAAGTTATTCATGCACTTAAATCTGTTTCTTTAGACATCCGTAAAGGAGAATTTGTCGCTCTAATGGGCCCTTCCGGCTCGGGCAAATCTACCTTAATGAATATCTTAGGCTGTTTGGATACACCAACCAGTGGTACATATGTATTAAACGGTACAGATGTAAGTCACATGAGCCAGGATGCATTAGCTGAAGTTCGTAATAAAGAGATTGGTTTTGTATTCCAAACTTTCAACCTGCTACCTCGCTCAACCTCTCTTGATAATGTTGCCTTGCCATTAATTTATGCCGGATATAGCCGTAAGGTTAGAGAACAAAAGGCAAAGTCTGCATTAGAAAGTGTTAATTTAGGTAACCGTATGGAGCATAAACCCAATGAGCTTTCCGGTGGACAAAGGCAGCGTGTGGCCGTAGCAAGAGCATTGATTAATGATCCTTCCATTATTCTTGCGGATGAGCCAACAGGAAACCTGGATACCAAAACTTCCATTGAAATTATGGGCTTACTGGAAGAAATCCACAGCAGGGGAAATACTATTATTCTGGTAACGCACGAAGAAGATATCGCTCAACACGCTCACAGGATTGTACGTATGCGTGATGGTTTAATCGAAAATGATCACGCCAATACCGATGTTAAGTCTGTTTCACCGCGATTACAGGCTTTAAATGAAAGTGGCAGCGACTGGGAGAAAATAAACTAAGAATAGATTTTAAGTGCAGGATGGGCAATTTAAAGCTTAAGCATCCTATATTCGCATTTACCTATCAATATCTGATGAAAATCTATACTAAAACAGGAGATAAGGGGCAAACCTCGCTCATTGGTGGTACGCGGGTGCCAAAATATCACTTACGCATTGAAACCTATGGTACGGTGGATGAGCTTAATGCTTATATCGGCTTAATTATGTGCCAGGAGATAGACGCACATCACCAGAAAATGCTCAAAGAAATTCAAGATCGATTATTTACGGTAGGAGCCTCACTGGCAGCTGATCCGGAAAAATCTAAAATGAAAATTCCTGATTTGCATGAGGAAGATATTCTTCTTTTAGAAAGTGAAATGGATGTGATGAATGAGGTGCTACCTGCTTTAAAGCACTTTGTATTACCCGGTGGAAATAGTGTAGTCTCGTACTGCCATATTGCCCGATGTGTATGCAGAAGAGCAGAGCGATTATCTGTAGAGTTAGCAGAGAATAGCTTTGTAGATGAGCGTGTAACAATATATTTAAACCGTTTAAGTGATTATTTGTTTGTTTTGGCACGAAAACTGACGATGGATTATCAGGTGGAAGAAAACATTTGGATTCCACGTGTGTAATAGTTGAAAAATAAGTTTGTTTTGCTCAAAAATTTTAATATACTTTGCGCAATAAAGAAAATAGAATTTAATTGAATTGATAATATGTATTGGACATTAGAATTAGCATCGCACTTGGAAGACGCTCCATGGCCTGCAACTAAAGACGAATTAATCGATTATGGAATCCGCTCTGGTGCACCAGTAGAAGTTATTGAAAACTTACAGGCGCTGGAAGATGATGGCGAACCTTATGAAACCATCGAGGAAATTTGGCCGGATTATCCTACTAAGGAAGATTTCTTCTTTAATGAGGATGAGTACTAAAAAACATAATTTAATAAAAGCCTTCTGAGAAATCAGAAGGCTTTTTTGTTTAGTACCAATCTGCTTGGAAAAGAGTGTTTTAATCTTGTTTCTTTACATTTTCTAAACAAAACTTCCTGACCATATGTTAATGATTCAATATTTACTTAAAGAATTAACACTATGGGAAATTTATTGTATTTAGTCGCAGTAGTATTGGTTATACTATGGGTGATTGGTTTTGTATTCCACGGCTTCGGCGATGTTGGTGGTATAATCCATGTTTTATTAGTAATTGCAGTTATTGCTATTCTGTTGAAAGTGATCGGCAGAGCGGCCTAGAAAATAAAAAGCCCTTTAATTTATTTAAAGGGCTTTTTGTTGATCAGTATCTCTGCTAAATCAAGGTCAGTAGGATAGGTGATCTTAATGTTGTTTTTTTCTCCTTCTACGAGATTGATGATCTCCCCACTATGTTCCACAACACTGGCATCATCTGTAAAGAGATTGCTGAAAGGTTGAAGGTAGGCGTTTTTTATTTTTTGAAGATCAAACACCTGAGGGGTTTGAATTAAATAAAAGTCATCCCGGTTAACAGCCTCGGTATAATCTCCGTTTTTTTTTCTGATGCTGTCAGTAGGTTTAACTGCGGCAACGGCATTTCCTTTTTCGGTAGCCGCCCCATAACAAGCATCAATCAATTCTTTAGAAACCAGGGGCCTAACGGCATCATGAATGGCTACAACACCAGGTTCATCAAGTAAATCCAAAGCATTTTTTACAGAATAAAATCTTTCTTTACCTCCGTTAACTACTTCATGCGGAATCTGGAAGTTAAATTCCTTACATAGGTTATGCCAGTTCTGATGTTGATCAGCACTTAATACCAGTAGAATTTTAGGTTGAGTTTCGCTTTGGGCAAAAGCTTTAATGGTATGCATTAATACCGGAAGGTTATTAAGCAAAAGAAATTGTTTCGGGGTTTCGGTTTGCATCCGGTTTCCTGAACCGCCAGCTACAATTATAGCGTAGTTTTTCATTTTTAGTATCAAGTAGCAAGAAGTTAGTATCAAGAATCAAGTACCAAGATTTCTTGATACTTGATACTCGCTACTTGAATGTAGTTATATAATTAGCATGGCATCGCCATAGCTATAGAATTTATATTTTTCTTTAACAGCCACCTCGTAAGCATTCATTACGTTTTCATAGCCTCCAAAGGCACTAATCATCATTAATAATGTTGATTCTGGTGTATGGAAATTGGTGATCATTGAATTGGCAATGCTGAAATCGTAAGGAGGGAAAATAAATTTACTGGTCCAGTCGTTTGCAGCTTTCAAAGTTCTGTTAGCCGAAACTGCTGATTCAATGGCTCTCATTGAGGTAGTTCCAACCGCGCAAACTCTTCTCTTGTCAGCAATACCTTTATTTACAATATCGGCATCTTTTTGTTCGATGATGAATTGTTCAGAATCCATTTTGTGTTTGGTTAAATCTTCAACCTCAACCGTTCTGAAAGTTCCTAATCCAACATGTAAAGTAACTTCTGCAAAGTTAATCCCTTTTAATTCTAAACGCTTCATCAGCTCACGGCTGAAGTGTAGGCCAGCAGTTGGCGCTGCAACAGCACCTTCATGCTTAGCGAAAATTGTTTGATAACGTTCTTTATCTTCGGCAGTAGCCTTACGTTTAATGTATTTAGGAAGAGGTGTTTCACCTAAAATTTCTACGTTTCTTCTAAATTCTTCGTCTGTACCTTCAAATAAGAAACGAATGGTACGGCCGCGAGAGGTGGTATTGTCAACTACCTCAGCAACTAATAAATCGTCATCACCAAAATATAACTTATTACCTACGCGGATTTTACGTGCAGGATCTACAAGAACATCCCAAAGGCGTAATTCTTTGTTTAACTCACGTAACAAGAAAACTTCGATGGTAGCACCAGTTTTTTCTTTATTGCCATATAAACGGGCAGGGAAAACTTTGGTGTTATTTAATATCATAACGTCCTGGTCATCAAAGTAACCTAAAACATCTTTGAAAATTTTATGTTCAATTTTGCCGCTATCTTTGTGTAGAACCATCAAACGTGCTTCATCACGTTCTTCTGATGGATTGTGTGCTACAAGTGACTCGGGTAAGTTGAATTTGAATTGTGATAATTTCATTCCTGATGAATTTTTTGAGGTGCAAAAATACGAAATTAATTTTTCTTTTTAGTATTTTATCAAACGCTTTGGAACTAAATAATGTTTTGGTGGCGCAGCGTGGAAAATTATGGCATAGCGTTAACATACTGCAATAAAATTAATTAGTTTTGAGCATAAAACTGTAACCTTTTTAAACCAATGGTGTCTAAACCACAATTATGATAATTTTTAGGCTAATAGGCGAGAGTTTCCGTTTTGCATTTGATGCATTGCGCCAAAATAAGTTACGTACGATGTTGTCGTTATTGGCAATAACCATTGGTATTTTTACCATTATCGCGGTGTTTTCGGCGGTAGATACTTTTAGAAACAAATTACAGGCCAGCGTAGATAAATTGGGTTCAAATACCATTTATGTTCAAAAATGGCCATGGAGCTTTAGCGATAATTATCCATGGTGGAAATACATGAACCGTCCACAGCCTTCTCAGCGTGATTTTACAGCACTGAGAGAACGGATGGAAAATGCACAGGGCATTACGTTTGAGATTTCTACAAACGATAGAACAATCAAATACAGAAGTAGTTCTGTTGAAGGGATTTCCATTTGGGCTGCATCTCAGGATTTTAATAAAACCTGGAATTTTGAATTACAGGATGGACGTTATTTTACAGAAAATGAAAGTAATAATGGCTCCCCAGTCTGTATTATGGGAGCAGATATTGCTGAAGGCTTGTTTAACGGTGATTCTCCAATAGGCAAACAGGTTCAGATTCTGGGAAGAAGACTTACAGTTGTTGGGGTATTTAAGAAAGAAGGGGAAGATATGCTTGGAACCTCACTCGATAAAAATGTGAATGTTCCAATCAACTTTGCCAAAGGTGTTTTGGATGTTCAAAGCGATCGTTATGGCCCACAGATTACAGTGCGAGGAACAGATCAGGTTTCGCTTGAAGAGGTGGAGAGTGAATTGAGGGGACTAATGCGTTCAATTCACCGACTAAAACCTGGTGAGGAAGATGATTTTGCTTTAAATAAAACAACCATTATTTCCAACCAGTTAGATACCATGTTCAATATGGTTAATATTGCCGGATGGGTTATTGGTGGCTTCTCTATTTTGGTGGGTGGTTTTAGTATCGCTAACATTATGTTTGTTTCGGTAAAAGAGCGGACAAACATTATTGGTATTCAAAAATCTCTCGGAGCCAAAAACTATTTTATTTTGCTTCAGTTTATATTTGAGTCCATTACCTTATGCTTAATGGGCGGAGTACTGGGTTTAGTCCTGGTATACTTGGGTACATTAATTTTGGAGCAGGCAGCAGATGTTAAGGTGGTACTTGATTTAGCAAATATAAATTTAGGCGTCTGGATTTCTGTCGTTATCGGAACGATATCTGGTTTCTGGCCTGCATATTCTGCATCGAGATTAGATCCGGTAGAAGCGATCAGGAGCTAGTTGCTGGTATCAGGAATAAAGTATCAAGATTTTGATTCTTATTATTTAACCACCTAAGGCAGCTTAGACACCTAAGTATGTTTGGATTCAAACTTTTTTTTTGGTTTTTAGTATCAGGAATAGCGTATCAAGTATCAAGACTTTGATTCTTATTATTTAATCACCTAAGGTAGGTCAACCACATCTTTCCATTAAACGTGGTAGGATTAAAGTTTTTTGCGGCAGTTGCTCTTTATTCTTGTTCCTTACTCCTTAAAGAAAAAATCCCCGCTAAAATGAATTCAACGGGGATTTTTTTATTTTAAAAGGCTGTCAGTTATACCAATTTACCTAAGGCTTCTCTAATTCTTCTCAATGCTTCTGTTAAGCTTTCGTCAGATGCTGCGTATGATAAACGGATGTAATTGTCGTTTCCGAAAGAATCACCGCCTACAGTAGCTACATGGCCTACATTTAATAAATAAAGCGCTAAATCTGCAGAATTTTTAATTACGTTTCCATCTGCATCTTTTTTACCGAAGAATGAACTGATTTCCGGGAAGAAATAAAATGCACCTTCAGGAAGGTTGGTTTTAACTCCTGGGATATCATTTAACAGGTTGTAAACCAATTCTCTGCGGCGGGTAAATGCTTTTTTCATTTCCAACACGCTTTCAAGTCCTTGCTCATAAGCTACGATTCCTGCTCTTTGTGCAATTGAGCAAGTTCCGGATGTAGTTTGGCCCTGAAGTTTATCATTGGCTGCAGCAATTTCTTTATTTGCCGCAATGTAACCTAATCTCCAACCTGTCATGGCAAATGCTTTAGAAAAACCATTCACAATAATTACGCGGTCTTTAATGCTTTCAAATTGAGCAATAGACTCATGTTGATCAACAAAGTTGATGTGTTCATAAATCTCGTCGGAAAGGATATAGATGTTAGGATGTTTTTCAAAAACTTTAACTAATGCGGCAAGTTCTTCTTTGTTATACACCGAACCCGTTGGGTTACAAGGTGAAGAGAACATAAACAACTTTGATTTAGGTGTGATAGCAGCCTCCAATTGTTCAGGGGTGATTTTGAAGTTGCTTTCGATATCCGTATTGATGAAAACAGATTTTCCTTCAGCAAGGGTAACCATTTCTGAATAAGAAACCCAATATGGTGTAGGAATAATTACTTCATCTTCAGGATCAATCAAAGTTAAAATTACATTTGAAAGTGATTGTTTCGCACCTGTAGAAACTACAATCTGAGAAATATCATAATCCAGATTATTTTCCGTCTTAAGCTTGTTTACAATGGCTTGGCGCAGATCAGGGTATCCCGGTACCGGAGAATAACGGGTGTAGTTCTCGTCTAGGGCTTTTTTTGCTGCATTTTTAACATGCTCTGGCGTATTAAAATCGGGTTCGCCAACACTTAAACTAATAACATTGATTCCCTTAGCAGCTAATTCGCGGCCAAGCTTTGTCATTTTAAGCGTTGCAGATTCTGAAAGATTGTTGATTCTTTGTGATAAGGTGCTCATGGTTAAATACTTTGAGCGCAAATATATAAACCAAATATTATTCTGCACTAAAAAAGCTATAGTTTTTATCATTTATTTTAGCTGATAAGCGTATTTTTGATGAAAAAAAAATATTGTGTCGGTAAAAAAGAGGGCTATCTTAATTTCTTTATTGGTGAGTGTGCTGTTGATGTTAGCTAAATTTATAGCCTATTTTATCACAGGGTCCAATGCCATTTTAACTGATGCAGCCGAAAGTATTGTAAATGTAATTGCCGGAGGCTTTGCTTTTTATAGTATTTATCTAAGTACGCAACCGCGTGATGAAAACCATCCCTATGGACATGGTAAAGTGGAATTTTTCTCTGCCTTCGTTGAGGGTATGTTAATTCTCATTGCAGGTATCATCATTATCTTCAAATCATCCTACAATTTAGTCTATCCTCATGCAGTAGATCAGTTGCTGGAGGGTACAATTATTATAGGTATAACCGGTATTATCAATATGGTTGTTGGTCTTTACCTGATTAAAACCGGAAGAAACGAACACTCCATTACTTTACAGGCTGATGGAAGACATTTGCTAACCGATACTTATACCAGCATTGCCATTGTTGTAGGTTTGATATTGATACAGTTAACAAATATTATTTGGTTAGATAGTTTGCTGTCTATTTTGGTTGGCTTCTATATCATCTATTCCGGATATAAACTTACACGGGGTTCGGTTGGTGGACTAATGGACGAGAGTGATTTTACTTTGGTTGAAGAAGTAGTAGAAGTTTTACAGCAAAACAGGCATAAGCCATGGATTGATGTTCATAATTTGAGAACACAGCAGTACGGACCTGAATTTCACATCGATTGTCATGTTACCTTACCTTATTATTTTGATTTAAATAAGGTGCACAAAGAAATATCACAGATTGATGAACTGATTAATAAAAGTGGAGTCAGGAAGGCAGAATTATTTATACATGCTGATCCTTGTTTGCCTGCTTGTTGCCATTATTGTCATATGAGTGAATGTCCGGTTAGGTCTGAACCTTTTAAAGGAGAAATTATCTGGACACCAGAAATTGTAATTAAGAATAAAAAACATTTCGAAAATGAGCTACTTTAACGTAAGGGTTTATGGCCTTTTAATCAATTCAAATCACGAAGTTTTGATCAGTGATGAAGAAGAATATGGTTTTCGTTTTAGTAAGTTTCCTGGAGGAGGATTGGAGTTAGGAGAGGGATTAATTGATGGTCTGAAGCGAGAATTTGTGGAAGAGTGCCAAGCCGAAATAGATGTTTTATCACATTTCTATACCACCGATTTTTACGAAAAATCGTCTTTTAACGATAGTCAGGTGATCAGTGTTTATTACCTGGTAAAAGAAAAGGCTCCGCTCAAGCTGGCTTTCAAATCCAAAATATATGATTTTGATGCTGAAGGGGAAATCCTTCAGGCTTTTCGATGGGTAAAAATAGCCGATTTGTCTCTGGATGAAATCACTTTCAGAACAGATAAAACCGTAGCAAGCCTGTTGAAAGACCAATATGCCGTTAATGATTAATCGTGTGTAAAGCAATACATTATGTCTTCAACTTCCAAACTAAGTTTAGCCGAACGCGATCAAAGAGTAATTTGGCATCCTTATACACAAATGAAAAACCCCTTACCTCACATACCTATTGTAAGGGGAGAAGGCGTTTATGTTTTCGATGAAAATGGCAATCGTTATATCGATGCCATCTCTTCCTGGTGGGTAAATATTCACGGACATTCTAACCCATACATTGCGAAAAAGGTTGCCGAACAGTTAACCACTTTAGAACATGTTATTTTTGCGGGTTTTACACACGAACCAGCTGTTTTACTGGCAGAACGGCTTCTGGAGCTTCTTCCCGGAAAGCAGGAAAAGGTTTTTTATACGGATAATGGTTCAACGGCGGTAGAAGTGGCTTTGAAGATGTGTTTACAGTATTGGAATAATCTGGATACACCAAAAACAAAAGTCCTTGCTTTTAAAAACGCTTACCATGGAGATACTTTTGGAGCCATGTCGGTAAGTGGAAGAAGTATTTTTACCGATGCTTTTAATAGTCTGCTATTTGATGTCGAGTTCATAGATCTTCCAAATGAAGAGAACATAGAAGACCTTGTAAAGCACATTTCAAGCCTTGAAAACACTTCATGTTTCATTTTTGAGCCTTTAATCTTAGGTTCAGGAGGAATGTTGATGTATGAAGCCAGGCATTTAGATCAATTGTTAGCGGCTTGCAGGCAAAATAATATTCTTACCATTGCCGATGAAGTAATGACTGGTTTTGGCAGGACAGGGACCTTCTTCGCTTGCGAACAACTGGTTAATAAGCCTGATATCTATTGTTTGAGTAAGGGCTTAACAGGTGGCACTATGCCTTTAGGTATAACAACCTGTACGGCAGATATTTTTAAAGCATTCTTCAGCGATGATAAATTAAAGACACTCTATCATGGGCACTCTTTTACGGCCAATCCCATTGCTTGTGTAGCTTCATTGGCGAGTTTAGATATTTTATTAGCGCCAGCAACTTTGAAAAATATTCAAAGAATATCTGCCAGGCATACTTCATTTTTGCAAGAGATAGCGGGACATGAAAAAATTAGATCTGTACGTCAAACCGGTACAATTATAGCAATTGAATGGAAAACGGAGAGCGGAACTTCTTATCTGAGTGATCTTCGTAACCAACTGTATGCCTATTTTTTAACGCGTGGGATAATCTTAAGGCCTTTGGGGAATATAATTTATATCCTTGCACCATATATCATCAGTGATGCAGATTTGGATTACATTTATAAAACGATCAAATCAGCATTGGAAGAGATATAGAAGCAAATGAATAACCTGGAACAAATAACAGGTTATTCATCTGAAAAGTGTTTAGGCTCCTTCTAAATACTTTTTAAGTGCATCGTTAACAAAGTAAGTCCAGCCGCCAACAAAACTGGTTTTGGCAAAATCTGGTCCATTTTCTGCAAAGGTTTCTAATCCCTCATGGGTAAGTCTGAGTAAAGTTTTATCTCCCTGATCAAAGAGTTCCCAGTGTACGGTTGAATTTCCCGGGTAACCATCATAGCGCCAGGTGTAGGCTATTTTTTTACCTTCAATAACTTCTATCACTTCGCACAGATGAAGGTATTGAGGGCCATCATCAGGTCCTCCGGAAAATTCAAATTTGAAGCCCTTTTCGGGTTTAAATTCTTCCAGCTGGAAGTACCAGGCTTTTAGCTCTTCATTTTGTGTTATTGCATTCCAAACTTTATCGATTGGTGCATTGTAAACACGTTCTACAATAACTGGGTCATTTTTCATGATTAATGATTTTAATGAATCGGAATAATTGAATTATTTATCTTTTTGATTTAAGTGTTTTTCAAGTGCATCCAGCTTGTTCGTCCAGAAATTTCTATACTGTTCAATCCATTTGGATACTTCTTGTAATTTCTTAAATTCTATTTTACAATATCGATCTCTGCCTTTTTGCGTAATGGTAACTAAGCCACATTCGGTTAATATTTTGATGTGCTGCGAAATTGCGGGCCTGCTAACCTCAAACTGATCTGCAATTGCATTCAGGTTTAGCGTTTGATGCGCTATCAAATGTATGATTTCTCTTCGGGTGGGGTCTGCAATGGCCTGAAATACATCTCGTCTCATCTTATGGATTTGTTAAAAAAAAAAAACGTAAGCAATTACTTACGAATATAAGTGTAAGTAATTGCTTACGCAAATTTATTTAAGCATTATCCTCAGATTTATATTTTGCGGCCAAAGTTTTAGGCGCAACATTGCAATAGGAGAGGGTTAGGGCATCTTTAATCATTTCAATGGGCGAGGATGCGAGTTCAAAAATTGTCCAGCCTTGTTTTCCCCAAGCACCTGTAGCAGGATAGATTTGCTGGGGATGGTAGCTGCAAAACACCGACTGATCTATTTCTGAAAGCTTAAAACAAGCTTTTTGCTTCTTTAGGTCGAGTGTTGCAATGATTTTTTTATTAACCCTGAAAGATGTTTTTTCAAAATGGGGCTGCTCTGTTACTTCCTCAAAGCTTAATACCAGTTTTCTAAATGCTAAATCGGTCATATTTTATGGGTTTAATTTGTCAGTTTAACTGGTACAAATATCCAGGGCTGCAACAAATCTTACCTACAATCCATGCATTAGTGGTAAGTTCCTGAATTACAATTTAAATAGTTTTTCTGGATTTTGCGCAGCATAACTTAAGATCAGGTTTAAAATGTAGCTATTTGAAGGGTAAACAGAAAGATTCTCTTTTATGGGAGCTAAACCATCTGAGAGGTAATTCTTATCTGTAAAATAACCCATGCCATAAAATTTTCCTTGTTCTACTACCAGACAGCTTAATTCTTCTTCTCTTCTGCCTTCATCAACCAGGGCAAAGCTCGGTTGAGATTGCTGAATGTCTAAAAGGGCGGCATTCAATTTTTTATTGTAAACTGCTACAGTTTCAATGCTGCTGCAAGCACCAAAACATTGTCCGTTTTCATGCGCCATACACTTGCTGAATTTTTTTTGAAGGTAACACAGCTTTGCACAGAGCTGATATTTATCTACCATCTGATTCAGAAAATTATATCCTTCCAGTAAACTATTAAAACTTTGTAGTGCTTTATTGTTGCTATGGTGTTTATCAATGGCTAACCTTAAATAGCCATTTTGGTCTTCAAAAACACAAAGATCATATTTATGTTCGTAACGTTTCATTGCCCGGTTATTCTCCGGCCACAGGCGTTTTATTTCGTGGGCTTCTAGTATAAGTGCCATTAATTCTGTTCCACAGGTCACATAATCTACATGGTGGATCGTTCTCAGGAAGTCTTGTCGTTGCTTATTTGGCTTGTTTCCTGTAAAATGACTGAAAACACGCTTTCTCAGATTTTTGGCCTTACCTACATAAACAATTTTACCCTTTTTGTCTTTAAAATAATAAACACCGGGCTGATGAGGCAGATTCAAGATAACCTTTTTATCTAAGTGCGGAGGCAAAACCTGTTCCTTTGATGTTTTTTTTAGCATTTCAGCGATGAAGCCTTCCTGATCAGTTTCTAAAAGCAGGTTGAATAAAATACTTGTTGCATCAGCATCGCCGGCGGCGCGGTGACGATTATGAATGGGGATTTGTAAAATGCTGCATAATTTTCCTAAACCGTAAGAAGGTTTGCCGGGTAAAAGTTTACGGCTAAGTCTTACCGTACACAGCTTTTTTACGTTCAGTTCAAAACCGGAAAGTGATAAGTGATGTCTTAAGAAGGAATAATCAAAGTTAACATTGTGTGCTACAAATATCTTATCCTGAAGGAGTTGGTAAATCTGCAGGGCCACTTCTTCAAAGCCCGGGGCGTTGACAAGCATTTCGTTGTCAATCCCTGTCAGTGCTGTAATGTAAGCTGGTATCTCCCGTTTAGGATTAATTAATGTGCTAAAACGCTCAACAACTTCTGTTCCATCATGGATATTAATTGCTACTTCTGTGATGGCATTCGCCGAAGCATGGCCTCCAGTGGTTTCAATATCTACAACGGCGTACAACATATGCTAATTAAAATGAATGACAAATTTATGCTAAAATAATTAGCATGTGAAATGTTTTTACATTTTTTATTAAACGCCTTTGATTAAAGAAAATTTTAAGTTTCTGATTTAACGCTTACGAATGAGTTTGCTTAAGTTGGGTTTTATACCAATGGTTAACGGTACGGTGCTGTATGTTCTGTTTTGTATCTTGCTTAGGCCATGCATATAACTGGTTTCGAAAAACAAACTTACCCCACCAAGCTTATATTCTACACCACCACCCAGTTCAACAATTACTGTTCCGTTTGTTTTGTTGTTCATGGTTATTTGCTGGTTATTAAGATCAACGGCTGCCTGGGGGGTAAGAATAAATCCACCTCCTGCACCACCAAAGCCATATACAGCCCATTTGTTAATAAACTTTCTGTATCCTAAGGCAACATTCAGCAGATAGGTGGTGGATCTTCCTTCTTGCAGGGTATATGGATAGCCGGGATCTGCGTCAATCTGATTAAACTTAAAGGCATGAAGGCTTAGCTTTGGGTACATAAATAAACCGCCGTTTCCAAGCGCGAGATTTAATCCAAGGGTAGTTGAAAATTTAGGTTTTAGAAAATCTGCACTTTCTCCCATCGGAAGTGCAAAACCAACTCCACTCATGGAGTAAAGCTTATCTGTACGGCTGCTTTGGGCATGACCATTTTCCCAAAGGAAAATAAAGGACATTAAAAATATACCGGCAATTGTGTTTCTCATAAGCTTAGTTCTTTGAGGTGAGGTATTTTACCTGCTTTATTAAGGCAGGCATATCAAAAGGCTTTTCAAGATAAAAATCAGGCTGGTAACGCTGAGTAGCAATGTATTGTTCATCAAATCTGGCGGACGCAAGAATTACCGGTATATGTTCTGTATTCGGATCTAACCTTAATTCTTTAAATACTGCTCTTCCGTCCATTCCATTTAACATAATATCCAGTATAATTAAATCCGGATGGAAATCTTTAATCGTTTTAAATATATATCGTGGGGAAAGCAGGGGTAAAACGTCGTAATGCTCTTCTTCTAAAGTAAGTTGAAATACCTCCAGTATATCTGGATCATCATCAACAACCAAAATCCTTTTCAAAATAATTCGTCTCCTTAATAATAATTAGTTATCGTAAAGACAATCAACCGCAGGTAATGTTTGATTGTAGCATAAAAATTGCCAAATCAACTGCTTTCCTGGTTTTGCTGTAATGATTATTTATTTTACGAGCCGGCAGGTAAAGCTTGAATCAGGTATTTGGCAAATTTTTGTCTTTCAATAAATTGCTTTCCAGAAATGAATTAAATAGCGCGAGATGGCTATTGGCTATGGGATAAGAAATTTCACCAGAAAGTAAAACCTGATTTCCTAAAACGCTTTTAATGTGTTGTTTAGCTATGATAATGTTTTCGCTGATTTGTAAGAATGCAGGGTGTTTTTTTAGCATTTTCATTATTTTGATGAAATCGAGCTTCGCACTTTTATAATTGGTATTTATCGTTATAAACTCAATCTCCTGATGAGAATTTTCGATAGAAATTAATTCATCAAGATCTATTTTAATTAATGATCCACTTTCATCCTGCATAGGGATGTAGAAGTAATGATCTTCAAAAACAGTTAAGGGATTGCTATCTTTCTTGCCGTTAGGATAAAGATTACCAATGGTTTTAATAAAATTTAAAATGGAATAGGGCTTTAGCAGATAAGCATCCGCCTCAACTTTAAAAGCATCAATGGCATATCGGGTGTGTGCGGTAGTAAAGATAAGGTGCTTGGTTTTTTGCCTCAATAAACTGGCTAATTCAATTCCGGATATAGTAGGCATTTCGATATCCATAAAAATAATATCAACAGATGTTGAAACTGAAATTTCGGACAGGGCTTGTAAAGGGTCGGCAAAGGTTTTAATAAGTGCTAAATCTGGTGAGTTTTCGATGTATGATACCAAACTCTCTAAAGAATGTGGATCATCATCAATGGCAATACAGGTAATGGGCATTTCAGTTGGTTTAGGAGGTGAGATGTAAGTTAATTAAATATAAACTGATTTTTTGGGATATTATTCTATTGAAATTAGTTTGGACACTAAATTATTAATTTTTGAATAATTTAGTGTCATCCTAAACAAATAATGAAACTTTCAACTGTTTTAGATCTGCCAGGAATATTCGGTTTTTTATCAGAAAAATAGGATATGAGGTTAAATATCAGGTAAGTTTTTAATTCATGCCTGATCGTGCGTTATCATTCATCTTATTCATTGTTTATCATCAATAGGCCATTCTGGTCAATTTCCAGGCTTTTAGGGGCTGTGATATAAAAGAAATGAAAACAAATTTTTTTAATTGATTGTATTACAGTATATTAGTTATACGGTTCTTGGCTGAGTACCACTGAGAATTTTGTCATCTACCTATTTCATCCTAAAACTAAGTCCCCATGAAAAACAAAACCCGTAGAACCAATCGGTTAAACGTCTCTCTCACTAAAAAAGTAATTGAACTTCAGGAGATGGGGTATGATTGTGATTTTCTGTTACTCGCTAATGGGACGTTGCATTGTATGCAAACTAATTTTAATTATCCTTTAAGTACAGTTGTGATTAAAAGGTTGGAGAATGGTTATGATTTGTTAAGTCATTCTTATAAAAACGTACATATTATCGAAACGGGGAATGGTGAAAAAGGAGTTTTACTCTCTGAAACCGCGCTGAGTTAATGAGCTATGGTCTTTTTCTGAATTTTTTATTTTTAAGAATTTAAATGGTTAAGCAATTAAGTTAATTGCTCTGTTTTAGCTAATTACAGGGAAAAGCAGAAATAATTAATTGCTCAAACCTTTTTCTTGCATTTTTGTTTAAATTTTAGTTTATATATTTAAACAAAATAATGACTTATTCTATTTCAGATCTAGAACAGCTTTCGGGCATTCAATCTCATACCATCAGGATGTGGGAACAGCGTTATGACGCGCTGAAGCCTGACAGATCTGAAGGCAATACCCGGAAATATGATGATGAACAGCTTAAGCGACTGCTAAATATTGTTTCGTTAAATCAATCCGGCATCAAAATTTCTAAAATCTGTAGCCTTTCCAGCCATGATTTTAACGTTTTATTAGATCGGCAACTGGAACGTTTTACAATCGATAAACGCTACGAAGCTATTGTTGGTCAGTTAATTAGGTATGGAATTTCTTTTGATGGAATTTCTTTTTCCAATTTGTTAACCCGTTCATTTCAAGAACTGGG
Organism: Pedobacter sp.; assembly: GCF_965279535.1. Lineage (NCBI taxonomy): Bacteria > Pseudomonadati > Bacteroidota > Sphingobacteriia > Sphingobacteriales > Sphingobacteriaceae > Pedobacter > Pedobacter sp. The sequence goes on along the minus strand of NZ_OZ257244.1, from coordinate 813,711 downwards.
TACAATTGCGTGTTACCAGGAAATAATATATCCATTGTTGGTTAAGCTGGGGTTGATGTGGAGTAAGGATGATATTTGTCCGGCACACGAACACTTTATTTCTCAAATTATCCGGCAGAAGTTATTTTCTGCTATTGATAAATTACCCAACTGTGAGGCAGCAGCAGAAAGGTGGCTTCTTTTTCTACCCGAAGATGAAGATCACGATATTGGGTTATTGCTGGCTTACTATATTTTAAAGCTAAATGGTAAAAATGTGATATTTTTGGGCAGTAAGGTACCGTTGTCGTCAATAAAAGAAGTACTGCCTACTACTAAAATCAATCATATCCTGCTTTTTATGGTTAGGGCTAGAATGGTCAATGCTGCACAAGATTACATTGATCAGCTGTCTGATATTTGTGCTAATGTTAAGATGCATCTTTCTGGTAATGGTCAGTTAATTGGTAAACTGGCTAATGTAGATCATATTAATTGGTGTAAAACACTTGAAGAATTTGAAGAAACAATGAAAAAAACTGCTATTTATGAAACAAATATTTGATCAATTATCGGTTACTTGCAGCAAGTTGATCACCAAAAGATACAGTACGAGCTTTTCTTTAGGGATTTATTTTTTAGGAAAAGAGCATAGAAATCCGGTATATGCCATATATGGGTTTGTGCGGTTAGCTGATGAAATTGTGGATAGTTTTCATGATTACAACAAAGCATATCTTTTAAATAAGTTTAAACAGGATACTTTCGAGGCCATCGAACAAGGCATTAGCTTAAATCCCGTTCTGAATTGTTTTCAGGAAGTGGTGAATACATATGATATTGAACATGAGTTGGTAAGACTTTTTCTGCACAGTATGGAAATGGATTTAGAGAAAAAGTATTACACTGAAGAGCTGTATAAGGAATATATCCTGGGCTCGGCTGAGGTAGTGGGTTTAATGTGTTTACGCGTTTTTACAAAAGGTAATGACGATCAGTACAGGCAATTAAAGCCCTATGCAATGAAGTTGGGTGCTGCATTTCAGAAGGTTAATTTTTTAAGGGATATTAAAGCTGACCATCAAGGCCTGAAGCGTAACTATTTCCCTAACATAGACCTAGCCGTATTTTGTGATTTGCAGAAAAAGACTATTGAGGAAGAAATTGAACATGATTTTGAGGAGGCGTTAATCGGAATCAAAAAACTCCCTCTAAGCTCCAGAAATGGTGTTTACCTGTCTTATATTTATTATAAAAAATTGTTTAGCAAAATTAAAGGGCTTTCTGCTGAGCGGATTATGAATGAGCGGATCAGAATACCTAATCACCATAAAATAGGTTTGATGTTTGATTCAATGATCAGGCACAAATTAAATGTGATATAACTATGGTAGAGCATGTAATTTTAGTAGATGAAAACGATTTGCCTCAAGGACAGATGGAAAAGCTTGAAGCACATGTAAAGGGAGTACTTCACCGCGCCTTTTCGGTTTTTATTTTCAATTCAAAAAATGAGCTGCTACTTCAAAAAAGGGCTGAACATAAATATCATTCTGGCGGCCTTTGGACCAATACCTGCTGTAGCCATCCTAGAGTTGGCGAAGATAATCTGGTAGCTGCCAATAGAAGGTTGATGGAAGAAATGGGGATTGGCAGTTCGCTCAACTATCTCTTTAATTTTACCTACAAAGTTGAATTTGATGATGGATTAACTGAACACGAGCTTGATCACGTTTTTTATGGACATTGTGATGATTTACCGGTAATAAACCCGGAAGAGGTTGCTGCCTATCGCTACTTGAGTTTATCCGATCTGAAAAAAGATATTGAACTACATCCTGATCAGTATACTTCCTGGTTGAAGATTTGCTTAGATAAAGTGGTTGAGCATTTGAAAGGCATTTAAAATAAAAACGGGCATATAGCCTAAGCCATATACCCGTATCTAAATTAACGCTCTCGAGGACAAATATAGGGTAAGTTTCCAATAATCCTAAATCTTTAACACTTCTTTTACTTTAAGATTATATTCAGGTAATATATAATTTGTGTAGGGAACTTAAACTGTATTCATTCATCAACCAGTTCATATTCAAAATTTCCCTTAATATGATAATTGAAGTATCTACCCTTTGATCCGGCTGCTTTCAACATCTGATATACTTTTTGTGGTACTTCTTTATAGCGATAGGTTAAATTTGTGATAAAGGTAATCAGCAATATCTGACTGCTTTCATCATAATAGAAATGCTTAATGGCTGTTGAAGGCATGATTTATAATTTCAATATCCTGATCAAAATGATAACTTAAAAGATATATTTATTGTTTTGATTATCAGTGTTAAACATTTTTCTGGCTTGCTTGTTTTTACCAAACAAAACAATTATTGAATTATGGATAGATCAGAAATTATATCTCTACTTGAGGTAATCAATCAGCAGGTAAGTTCTTCGATTTTGGGCGGTATGGAAGAAGACTATGAAGAACTGGAAAGTATGGGACTGATTAAGATTAATCGTGACTCGGTGCAGTGGTCGGCAGCAATGACACCAGCTGGAAATGCGTATTTAGGTCACGATTAATTATTGATAAAGGAATAACCTATAATTCTACTAAATTTGCAGCGTTTTTGATGTTCTAGTATATCATCAACATGCTTATGAATAATTTTCAAATGGCGCTTAGAACTGTTCAGGTTACCCGATATGTAACCCCTTTACGTGAGGGCGGTTCTATGCCTGCAATTGCCGAAGCGGACGACGGGTTTCTTTATGCTTTAAAGTTTAAGGGGGCCGGACAGGGGCCAAGAGCACTCATTGCTGAACTAATTGGAGGCGAGATTGCTCGTATTTTAGGTTTAAAGGTGCCAGAGCTGGTATTTGCGAATCTGGATGAAGCCTTTGGTCGTACAGAACCAGATGAAGAAATTCAGGATCTGTTGAAAGCAAGTATAGGTTTAAACCTTGCACTACACTATTTATCTGGTGCTATCACTTTTGATCCGACAGTTACACAAATTGATGCTAAACTGGCCTCTCAGATTGTTTGGCTGGACTGTTTTTTAACTAATATGGATAGAACCTGCCGGAATACCAATATGCTAATCTGGCATAAGGAACTTTGGCTAATAGACCATGGTGCTGCGTTATATTTTCACCATTCATGGGATAACTGGGAGCAACAAGCCCAAAAGCCATTTTTCCTGGTTAAAGACCATGTGCTGTTGCCTTGGGCTACCGAATTAGAACAGGTTCATGAGGAGTTTATGGCAATACTGGATGAGCAAAAAATTGAGGCTGTAATTAAGCTCATCCCGGATGATTGGTTAGAAGAAGATAGTAATTTCCATAGTAGAGATGAACATCGTAAGGCTTATGCCCGTTTCTTAGCAATCAGGCTTTCCCATTCAGCTATATTTTTAAAAGAAGCACAGCATGCAAGATCAGTTCTTATTTGAGTATGCTGTAATTCGCGTGATGCCCAGGGTAGAACGTGAAGAATTTATTAATGTGGGCATTATTCTTTTTTGCGCCAGACAAAAATTCCTTAAAAGTATTTATTCGCTGGATGAAAAGAGATTAGAATGCTTATTTCCTGCAATTGATTTGGCAGAAATGGAGACGAATTTACTTGCTTTCCAAAGAATTGCCTGTGGAGCTAAAGGTTCGGGCCCGATAGGACATTACGATCAGGCTTCACGTTTCAGGTGGCTTACCGCAACCAGAAGCACTGTAGTACAATGTTCGAAAGTGCATCCAGGGTTTTGTGTTGATGCACAAGAAACATTAGAAAGATTGCATGCACAAATGGTGCTTTAAATGCACTAAAATAGATTATAACTTGCCAAAAGAGTATTTTAAAGAACTTCAGGGTTTGCTGGAAATAGAGCAAAATGAAGATTTACAAGCGTATATTAAATTAACGGAAAATACTGCAGCTGCAGACAGGCGGGGTTTAGGCTTAGCCTGGTATCCCATAGCCATTAGAAATACGGAAGTAGGAAGGGGAGACTATCTTAACATTGAGGTAGAACGGACCACCCATCAGGATTTGCAACATCAGTTTCGCTTTGGCGCATCAGTGGTTTTATTTTCCAACCATGATCCTAAATCAGATCGTATCGAAGGCACCATAACCCACCAGAGCGGAAATAGGATGAAGATAAGTGTGCGGGTAGATGAGTTGCCTGATTGGGCCAGAGATGGAAAACTTGGAATAGACTTGTTGTTTGATAGCAATAGCTATAATGAAATGTATGCGGCTTTAAAACAGGCTGCTTTGCAAACTGAAGATAATTCAGAGAACAAGTTAATCCGTATTTTAACAAGGGGAGAGAAACCATCTTTTACAAAGGAAAAGACGTTTAATATTCCTAATCAGCTTAATCCGGTTCAGCAGCTTGCTGTTGATAAGATTTTATCGGCAGATCATCTGGCAATCGTTCATGGGCCTCCTGGAACTGGCAAAACAACCACGTTGGTAGCGGCAATTAAAGCATTGGTAAAGCACAATAATCAGAAAGTTTTAGTAGTTGCCCCGAGTAACACTGCTGTTGATTTGTTAACTGAAAAATTGTCGCTAGCCGGCTTGAATGTAATCCGTGTTGGAAATCCGGCCCGTGTTTCAGTTCGGTTAATGGAATCTACCCTGGATTATAAGATGACGGATCATCCAGAGATGAAAAATATCAAATCTTTAAAGAAACAGGCCAGCGAGTACAAAAATATGGCACATAAGTACAAAAGAAATTTTGGAAAAGCCGAGCGCGATCAACGGAAAGCCTTATTTGATGAAGCCCATAAAATTGGAAGGGAGATTGAGAAATCTGAACAGTATATTATAGATAATTTGATGGGAAATGCACAGGTGATTACAGCCACTCTGGTGGGCGCCAACCATTATACAGTGAGGAATTTGAAATATGATACAATTGTTATAGATGAAGCCGGACAGGCTTTAGAGCCAGCTTGCTGGATTCCGATATTGAAAGCCAATAAAATGGTTTTGGCTGGTGATCATTTTCAGTTACCACCGACAATTAAATCTACCACTGCGGCACAAAATGGTTTAAGTAATACACTTTTAGAAAAGGTTGTACAGCTTCATCCTGAAGCTGTTGTTTTGTTGGAAGAACAATATCGGATGCATCAGGACATTATGGCTTATTCTTCTAAAGTATTTTATCAGGATAAGCTAAAAGCACATGATAGTGTCTCTAAGCATCTTGTTTTTGAATCGGATAAGGCACTGATTTTTATAGATACAGCAGGATGTAGCTTTGAAGAGAAATTGGATGGCACCAGTACAACAAATCCGGATGAAGCGAACTTTTTAATTCAGCACCTGGTGTCTCAAGTTCAGCTTATTCAATCGAGAAAGGAAATCGAACAATTTCCTTCCATTGCTGTTGTATCGCCCTATAAACAGCAAGTAGAGCTTCTTAAAACATCAATTAACGAAAACGAAGTATTAATAGCGTTTGGGGATAAGATATCGGTTAATACCATCGACAGCTTTCAGGGACAGGAGCGGGATATGGTTTACATCAGTTTAGTGCGAAGTAATCCAACCGGCACAATTGGATTTTTATCAGATACCAGAAGAATGAATGTGGCCATGACCCGTGCAAGGAAGAAGCTCGTTGTAGTTGGAGACAGTTCTACTCTTTCAAAATCGAAATTCTACAATGATTTTATCGCCTATGCAGAATCTTTAGGTGGGTATCATAGTGCCTGGGAGTATTTAGGATGAGAGTTAAAAGTTGAAAGTGAAAAGTGCAGATGATGCAAACAAATTTAAACACTTTGGGGTTTTGATACCTGGGTAGCGTTTGAGCAAACTTATAGCGTACTGGGTTTCTTATGCTGGTTCAGGTACTGAAAAGAGCAGTAATACAACTTTTATATGCCATTCAGGGTTCAGATCATACTCATTTATACGTAATTGTTTAGTTTGGTGTATTATAAATCGATTAAATTATTATTTTTGAAATGAGTCAGCCCGGAGATTCAATATTTTAAATGCAGGTTATAATTTGTTCAACTGTTTCTAAAATATTTGGATTGGTTAACAGCAGTTTTAATGAATGTAGACTATCTCAGTTAAATGAAGCAACATCCCAGAATTCTAATTGTTGATGATAATAATCTGATGCGAATTTTAATGAGTAATATTCTTAAAAAGCTCTTAGGATCGCCAGAGTTGAAGCAAGCATCTGATTTGGATGATGCATTTAAAATGCTTAAACAAGACAGTTTTGATCTTCTGCTACTGGATATCAATATGCCTACGGGTGATAGTAGCCCGGAAACAATAGCCTTGATTAAGGAGATACAACCTGAAATGAAAGTTTGTATGTTTTCTGGTAATGATAAATCAGTTATCGCCCAAAGTTTTTTAGATGCTGGCGCCATCGGATTTATCCAAAAGGATAATACTATGGGTTCGTCAGCCGGAGAAATTGTGAAAATGGTTTTTGGCTAGGCCTTTTCCAATTTCGGTTCCACCAATTTTGCTGTAATAGATGCACCTGCTATTAAAAGTTCCTGAGTAATGGTTTTGGTATAATCCGTTATTTCAGATTTAAAATCTTTCACAGAAGCCCCGGATCTGATTTCTTCCAGCCTCTTTTCCCATTGTCCTGTTAGTTCTGCCTGAGCAATTTGCTTATCTTTTACCACTTCGTAAACCGCTAATCCTTTGGTGGTTGGCAATAAATTACGTTTTTCCCGGGTAATGTATTCTCTGGTAATTAATGTTTCAATAATTGATGCCCGTGTGGCAGGAGTACCCAGTCCACTGTCTTTCATGGCATATCTCAACTCTTCATCTTCAATTTCCTTTCCACAGGTTTCCAGCGCCTTAAGTAAAGATGCTTCGTTGTACATGGCCTTAGGCTTTGTTTGCTTTTCGAGGAAATTTTTCTCCACTATAGGCAATTGTTCGCCAACTGCAACCTTCGGAAGCGCTGCGTTGTCTTCATCTTTTTTGTCATCTTCCACCTCATTAAATACAGATCTCCATCCCGCAGAACGGATAACTGTACCATTTGCCAGGAAGGAAATGCCTGATTCAATTGTAATTTTAGTGATCTCCTTTAAGCACTCCTGATGAAATGCTTCTATCATTCGCCCTACAACCATATCATATACAGCTTGCCTGTCAGGGCTTAATCCATAAGCGTTTTCACCTGTAGGTAAAATGGCATGGTGATCGGTTACTTTTTTGGCATTTACGCTTCGTTTATTAAGCGTGGTGGTTTGTAAAAATTGTGCCTGTTTACCAAAATCCGGATGATCGGTAAACTTTTCGAGTAGCGCAGGAACACCAGCAAAAATATCATCACCAATATATCTGCTTCCGGTACGAGGATAGGAAACCAGCTTACTCTCGTATAGGTTTTGGAGAATACTGAGGGTTTGATCGGCCGTGTACCCCTTTTTCTTATTTGCTTCTTGTTGTAAGCTACTTAAGTCGTGCAGCAGCGGAGGTGGTTCTTTACGGGGTTTGGCTTCTACTGCGGTGATATTCCCACCCGCAGGATGACCAGAGGGTACATCACGGACCAATGCAAAGGCACTTTCAGCTTCAGCTTTATCTTTATAGTTGGAGGTTGAAATGGCTTTAAAAACCTGTTCTTCCTTTACCAGCTGAATACTGATTTGATAATATGTTTGTGGAACAAAGTTTTTGATTTCTAAAAAACGTGCACAAATCATGGCTAATGTAGGTGTTTGAACCCTTCCTAACGATAATACACTTCGATTACCCGCAGAAATACTTAAGGCCTGTGTAGCATTCATTCCTACCAGCCAATCCGATTCAGATCTGCAATGTGCAGAATTAAAAAGCGTATCATATTCGGTTCCCGGCTTTAAGTTTCTAAATCCATCTTTGATGGCTTCATCTGTTTGAGATGAAATCCAGAGGCGTTTAAATGGCTTTTTACATTTCAGGTAATAGTAAATATACCTGAAAATAAGCTCACCCTCCCGTCCGGCATCCGTTGCCACAATAATTTCCGTAGCCTCGTCAAACAGTTTTTTAATGGTGTCAAGTTGTTTTCTAACCGCCGGATCTTCTACAAATCCATCTTTGGTTTTAATTTTTCTAACTGCCAGCTTAAATTTTTGGGGGAGCATAGGCAGGTGCTCTTTGCGCCAGCCAATAAAGCCATAATCTTGTGGAGGAGCCAACTGTAATAAATGCCCGAATGCCCAGGTAAATGAATATCCTTTACCTTCAATGTATCCATCTTTACGGGTTGTCGCACCAAAAACTTTTGCAAGTTCCCGTCCAACTGAGGGCTTTTCTGCGATTACAATTTTCATCAATTCAGCTTAATTCCAACCCCAAATATGGCTAAAATTCCTGTTCTTTAACCTAAATATTTATTCACACGGGCTTAAAGGAATGATATGTAACGAGTTAGCTTCTGCAAACAAATTGATGATTTTTATGTCTGTTATCTTAACAAAATGACCAGCACCACATCTAATTATAAAAGCCAAAGCATGAATAAAATCTTCGAGTTAGCAGGATACGAACTTAGCGTCGATTTTGAACCTCAGTTGGTTAGGGTATATAGCAATCTGCAACTCTGGAAGTTTTTAAATGGAGATGTAAGTTCAAGAATGCAGTTGCTAGCCGGTAAGATTAAAGCGGAATATGCTGAGCTTTTCGGTAAAAGACTTAATATTAGCACAGAATCTCTGATTATTGAGATTTTGGTTCATGTTTACTGCGACTATCTGGGTTTACTTTTTAACCGCTTTGTAAAAATAAAATGGATGCAGAGAATAGTTATCAGGTTGTTGAAAAGGGCGGAGGTTGTAGATTGTGGTGAGCACGAGGTAGATTCCAATAGGTGGATATGGAACCTGCTCTCGCGCTTTAATAAGGTCTTTATTTACTTTATGCCTGGAAATCTCAACTATAGAAAACTGAAATAATTAATCTACCTGTGCGGCTAAAACCTCCTGCTCATTCATTGCTACACTGGCCGCTAAGGTTTCATTTAGAAAAGACGAACTGTATTGAGATTCAGAATTATTGATGAATAAAACGGTTCTATCCGCAATGGTATTAATAACCTGATTAGCTACTTTTGAAGAAACAGCCGGACATCCCTGGCTTCTGCCCAGGCGACCCAGCTGGTCAATCGTTTCCTGACAAACATAATCTGCGCCATGTACAACAATTGCACGTTCTCTGGCATTGTTATTAAATCCGCTGTCCATACCGTCTAACTTTAAAGAACGGCCATGTTTTCCATAATATATTTCGCCGGTAAGGTAGAAACCAATACTGCTTTGGTTAGAACTGATGCGGTTAGAGAAGTTAGTGGGCTTGTCGCCACCGCTATTCTGTCCATGCGCAACCCAGGTGTTAAGCAAGATTTTCTTTTGGTTAAGATCAATGATGTACAGTCTTTTTTTGCGGCTTTCCTGATCGAAATCTGCAATGGTAAGAATAGATTTATTATGTAATAAACCAGCGTACTTCATGTTGATAAAGCCTGTTAAAGCTTTTTCAAAAACCTCCTCATTCAAGCCGGCAGAATCCAGATGAGTAGCCTGATAAATGTTTAAGATGTAACTGTTGTACAAACTATCAGAAGCAATGTTTTGAACTGCTTGCTGCTGAGGGCGTGGAAGCTCCGCGGCTTTCCAGCTGATGGCGACAATGCTGATACTCACTAACAAAATCATAGCACTGCCTAAAATGTTTTTCTTCATTCAGGGATTTGATATTGAACTACTTATACGAATCTCAAAGCCATTTGTTGCCTTTGGTAAATCATTTATGGGAGTTGTTTGACAAGTTTGTGACATTAAGGCATGTTTTATAGCAAATGGGAATCATTTTGTGTTACTAATTGGCTGAGAGTAACCAACAAATGAGTGTGTTGAATTGTTAAAGCCTTAAATCCCCATGAAGATCTTACTTACAGGCGCTAATGGTTACATAGGAACAAGGTTGTTGCCTATCTTGTTGGCCGAAAATCACGAAGTGATATGTATGGTACGGGATAAACGAAGATTTGCTGCCCAATCGGATTGGAGCAATCAGGTTACTATTATAAGTGGCGACCTGTTGGAGCCGGAAACATTGAACGAAATCCCTCATCATATTGATGCAGCATATTATCTGGTACATTCTATGTCCTCCAGTCAACAGGGATTTGAAACCATGGAGGAGCAATCTGCCTCCAATTTTGCACATGCCATTGCTAAAACACAATGCAGGCAAATTATTTATCTAACGGGCATTGCAAATGATGAGCATCTTTCTAAGCATTTAGGTTCCAGATTAGCCGTTGAAAATAAGTTGAAATCATCTGGAGTGCCGTGTACCATCCTTCGGGCAGCTATTATCATTGGCTCCGGCAGTGCATCTTTTGAAATTATCAGAGATTTAACCGAAAAACTACCGGTTATGGTTGCACCTAAATGGATTAAAGTTCGTTGTCAACCGATCGGAATCAGGGATGTTTTAGGTTATTTACTGGGTGTCATACATCATCCGGAGGCGCTTAACCAAACATTCGATATTGGAGGGCCTGACATTCTCACCTATAAGGAAATGTTATTGGGCTATGCCAAAGAAAGAGGTTTAAAGCGCTGGATTATTACCGTTCCGGTGCTAACTCCCAGATTATCATCTCTATGGCTTAATTTAATTACTTCTGTTCCGTTTGCCCTGGCAAGAAGCCTGGTAGATAGCATGAAGAATGAAGTGGTTTGTAAGAATAACCATATCCATAAGGTTGTACCAAGAAAATGCCTCAGCTATGCGGAAGCTTTACATTTGGCTTTTGAGAAAATAGATCAGAATTCAATAGTTTCCAGCTGGAAGGATGCACTGAACAGGGGATACCTGAAGAGTGATTTTATGGATCAGATTAAAGTACCTCAAAACGGCACCCTGGAGTATAAGGTTAAGAAGCCTTTTGAACGTAAGGCAGAAGAAGTATTTGATAATATATGGAGTATTGGAGGAAACAGGGGTTGGTATTATATGGATTGGCTTTGGCAGCTTCGCGGCTTTTTAGATAAGATGTTTGGTGGGGTGGGTACCCGGAGAGGGCGCACCAGTAACGTAGACTTGCAGGCGGGAGATGTGCTGGATTTTTGGCGCGTGCTGCTTGCAGACCGTAAAAATAAACGCCTTTTATTATATGCAGAGATGAAAATACCCGGAGAGGCCTGGTTAGAACTGAAACTAATCGATTTCCATGGTAGAGCTTATCTCTCTCAAATAGCCACCTTCAGGCCGAAAGGGCTATGGGGAAGGCTTTATTGGTATGCCATGTGGCCGTTTCATTTGGTACTCTTTAACGGAATGGCTAAACAGATTACCGAATACAAGCCAGGTAATTAAAAGCTTTTGTTATTTTTGTGGCCAATATTCATATCATATGCCTAATCAAGATAAAGATTATTCGTTTTGGACCCGTTACAAACGATTTGCTACAACAGAAATTCTTATGTACCTGATCATGATTATTGGCATAGGCCTGGGCATTATTTTTTTAAGCTAAGTGCCAGCTTTAAATAATCGTAGGCTGCTACTTCGTTAATAAAATTGGCAAAATCCACATATTTGTCTGCGGGAAAGGAGCCATCATTCAATATAAATTTGCGATAATAAATGAGTTTGTTCCCTTCTAATTTTGCAGAGCAGATATATTCTCCAAATTCGTTTTTAAGCTTTTTATTTTGTTCTGTTATAAGATCCAGTATTACATTATCGGGGAGGCTATAGGTTAGGGTGTCCTCATCTGTATATCCACGATTAATGTATATAGGCATTAGTCTGTTTTTAATTTCCGGAATGGATTTTTTAGTATTAAAAACATTCAACTGGAGAAACATCTTGTTCCCGTTTATAGGAGCATAATTTCTGATATTTACCTCAATATCTTCTGTAAGCTTGGGGTTAATATCCTTTTGTTGTAGGTAGTTAATGCTGTTAAAATCAATATTATCAATATTGTACGATTGTTTTAGCATCTTTTGTTGCTCAGTAACAGACTTTCCAATAATCACTTCGTGATTATCATATTGTGCCCCCGAAAATAGGGTGTGCATTTTGCCTTTAATATTACCATCAGGTTGGATAGTTAAATTCGCATTGCGAATTTGCATATTCTGCGCTGTAGATAGCTTTGGTGTATGGAGGAGTTCTCCTCCTCTTGCTGTGCAAGCCAATACAATCCGATCATCGGTAAAGTCGCTTAAAAAGCCAAAAGGAATTTTCTGACTGGTGCATTCCAGCCAGATGGTATCGCCTTTAAGGGGTACACAAAGAATGATGTGATTACCCTGTACCATGCTCGCATAGGATGGATCCATACTTTTCTTTTCTGATCCTGCTTCAACAACGCAATACAGTGATTCAATATCTACAGCTTTAAGCAAGCTTTGCATGTAATTTACCAGCGCCTTACAATCTCCGTATCCCAAGCGGTCAACTTCTGCTGCGGCAATGGGTTGGAAACCACCAATACCAATTTGAACGCTGATGTATCGCGTTTTGTCCTGGAGATATTGATAGATTTTTTTCACTTTATCTTTTTCGGCTGATTCATTTTTTACCAGTTCACGTATAGTCTGGATGGTTGCGGGTGGTAATGTGCCCCGGTTTTTCAAGAGGTCATCGTAAACCCACTTTCCCAATTCATTCCAATTCGTATAAGTACCTTTGTAATTGTAATAGGTAAACTGCTGAGGTGCAATTTTTATGCTGGTTTGATAAGTTTCAGGATCAGGGCTGTAAGGCTCTGTTCTAATTGCTGGAATATTGCTGGCACTCCAGGTTAATTTCTTTTGTTTTTCGTCAATCGCTTCAACTGGTTTTTCCTTGTAGTTTTGTGTTTTGATACGAATTTGATCTTCAGGCTTACAAATAAAGGTATAACTGGCTTTTTCTACAGATACATCATTTGCCGGTTGTGGATCCCAGTCAGGAATTATTAAATTCTGTTTATTCCTGATCTCGTAATGATAAACTATGGTATAAGGGTATTGACTTACTGCAGGCAGGTAATGCTTAACCCGGCTGTCTACAAATAATGAAAATCCATCTGCTGCGCTTTGGTCGGCAAAATCACTTTGAGAAAATTTGTTTATTATTCTTCCAACAGCATTGTAAACTTCTCCTTTGATTGCTTTAATTGAAATATTTTTATCATAATGCAGCACTAGCCTTGCCTGATCTTCGCCATTTTCATTGAATACAGTTATTGCTTTTTTTACTGCAATCAATACATTGTCTGGCGATCTCATATCCACTGTACGTTCTTCATTTCTGATGCATGAATTAGCCCTGTTGCGCAAAGCTGAAGGAATAAGATCTGTATCGTAATTTTCCTGGCAATTGCTTGAAATAAAGGATGAAAGTAGGATTAAGGTTAATAGATACTTCATTTAGTTACTTTTTTTAGCAAAAATTCAGATTTCTGATTTTGAATGATTTTACTGTAAAATTCTTTTAAAGATAGGTATTCTTCGGGTTGATAAATGGCGTTGTTGAATTGCAAAATCTGGTTGAGTGTAAGGGTTTCACCATCCAGGTTTGTTTTTAAGAGATATTTTCCACCTGAATTGGGTAATCCAATTGCCATATCCTTAGGTTTCTCCAGCAATTCAAATTTGTCTGATAAGGCTAAATTTACAATAATTCGTTCATCTGATGCAGCACCTAAATCTACAGGGTAATTTCTTTCATTCAAATTGAATGGATTTTTGGTAATCATATTGATAAAGAATGGACTGAAGTAAAACTGATTCTGGTTAGTGCCATCTGTAACTGTAAATTCTACTTCATATTTTTCAACCAGCGAATTTTCGACACTATCTATCCCAGAGATTTCATGCGCCATTATTTTTACCCGGGGTAAGCGTTCATCTAACTTCTCTACAAATTCATCTGTAGAGGTATGGCGAAGAATTTCTTTGCGTTTATTAAAAGCAGCATATCCTTGAGTGTAAGTTGTTAATGTGCCTAAAATCTTGCCCTCGGATGTTAGTTTACCGTTTAAGACATAGCTGGTTGCATTTTTTTGACTGGCCTTAAGATCAATCCAATAAGAAGGTTTTTTCAGGTTAATCACCCTGCCCTGGTCATTAATACATCTTAGGGGCAATAATCCGAAAGGAAGAAGCGGTTCTGTTGCATCCAATAAATAACTTGTTTCTCCTATATTAACCTTTGCCACCAGGTAATTAAAGTCGCTAACTACAGGATATAGTTTGTTAATGGTTCCATTTTCACGGGTGGATAAAATCACTGCTTCGGCATCCAGGTTGGCAGCAGCCAGGGCAGCAATTAAGGCCAGGTTTACATCGGCAACATTTCCAGAACGAATTTCAAGTGATTTTTTTATCCCTTCTTCTGAGATAATTCCATAGTAATTGTTCCACTTAATCTGCTTTTTTACATAATTGTATATGCTTTTTGCTTTGCTCAAGTCGTCAGTTGCATCTTTTATTAAGGTGGGCAAGAGCTCCTTGAATACTTCTTTTCTTTTCATTTGACCACCCATTTCCTTGTGCGAGGATAGGTCATAATCAATATCTTTCCATGTTTTGGTGTAAGAATTTTTAACTCCGCTGGGTAATTGAACATCAGAAAGTTCGAAATAGATGGCAGATTTAAAATTACTTGGCGCCGTCATGTTATCCTCCTCAATAAAGGCAGGAACATTCTTCATCAGATAGGTTATTTTTGAACAATCAATGGGCACACCAGAGAAGCGCATGCACTCTTTAGAGAGTTCTGCTTTTTGGTCTGTTAACTTTTGGAATCCTCTGAGGGTGACATTGTAGTTGTAAATTCCCGGAATAAGCGCTACGTATTCACTGTGCAGCTTTGGGATATCAGTTTGAAATTCCCAGGTTTTGAAATTGAAAAGCCTAAAAGATTTTAAACGATAACTGTATTCTATTACAGATCCTTCTTTTAGGTTTGGAAGGGTAAATTTGGTTAAACGTGTATATTTTGATCGGTTTTCAGAGAAAATGGCTTTCCTGTCCATCACACTTTCTACAAATTTCCCATCCGTATAATTAAAAGTCGAAGCTTTAAGTTCGTCTATCAGCTCTTCATGATTATCATCTTTGTATAACGGAATTACGATATTGGCTTCTTTAAATCCTTCCTTGTTGTAGATTTTAATTTTAACATGGTGTTCGAAGAACAATTCAGGTCTTCCGGTTGCATCGTCAATCTGGATATAGGCATTTCCAAATTCTCTTAAAACTATTGCATTGGCATTACTGTCTATTTTTTTTCGATCGAATTCGTAATCATCATAAGTAATGGCGCCATAGCTAAAGTTTTGAGCATATGTGTAATTAAGGATGAAAAGCAGGGATACTAAGCTGAAAATTTTCTTCATTTGAGCGTTTGAATTAAAGAGGCAATTTAGGCGTAGCGTTTTACTTTCAGAAATATTTTTCAAATTAATTTTTTTAATATTTAGGCGTTTTTTGCAACTAAGCAAACCTTTTTTAGCACTTTTGAATTAAGAAACATAATGGAGATGTGGGAATTTGATACTCACATCTGAAATCTCAGATCTAGATAATGAAATTAAATTTAAAACGCCCTTTAGCTTTTTTTGATTTAGAGGCAACCGGAGTAAATGTAGGGTCGGATAGGATTGTAGAAATTGCTATTTTAAAGGCTTTGCCAGATGGAACAGAAGAAGTAAAGACCTGGCGTGTAAATCCTGAAATGCCAATCCCGCTTCAAACATCATTAATTCATGGCATTTATGATGAAGATATAAAAAATGCTCCTACATTTAAACAATTGGCAGCAGAAATAGCTGGTTTTATTGGGGAAGCAGACTTGGCTGGGTATAATTCCAATAAGTTTGATATCCCTATGCTATTAGAAGAATTTTTAAGAGCTGAGATCGACTTTGATATGAACGAACGTAAGTTTGTTGATGTACAGAATATCTTCCACCAGATGGAGCAACGCACGCTTAAGGCGGCCTACAAATTTTATTGTCAGGAAGATTTGGTTAACGCCCATGCGGCAGAGGCAGATGTAATTGCTACCTATAAAGTTTTGCTGGGGCAGTTGGAAATGTACAAGGAAACCCAATTTGAAGATAAGCAGGGGGTGAAAAGTGTTCCGGTGGTGAACGATGTTGATGCACTTCATACCTTTACTAATCTGCATAAACCTGTTGATTTTGCCGGTCGTATGGTTTACAATGATAAAAATGAAGTTTGCTTTAACTTTGGTAAACACAAAGGAAAAACGACTGCTGAGGTATTTGCCATAGAACCAAGTTATTATGCCTGGATGAAACAAGGAGATTTTCCTTTATATACTAAGAAGAAACTGGATGAAGAATGGGCAAAGTTTAATGCCAAAAAAAATGAAAACAGACCAGCAAAACCACAACAGCCACAAGGCCAGGGAAACAAACCTCATTACAATAAACCAAAAGTAGACAAACCTGCTCAACCTATTAATAATGATATGCTGGAGCAATTGAAAATGAAATTTGGTAAGTAATTTGTTTGATTATCAACCTCTTTTAATCTGTTAAGCCTTAATGAAATCAATTAAATTACTTAGTTTTTTACTGTTTGTATCGCTTTACGTTAGTGCACAAACCGAATTACCGGTTTCAGCCGTATTTCAGCAGACTTATCAAAAAGGAACCAGAAGTAAAAACGGAAAGCCAGGTAAAAATTACTGGCAAAATACAGCTAAGTATAATCTAAAGGTTGATTTTAATCCTGCAACACGTTTGTTGAAAGGAAAGGTCGATGTTTTATACACCAATAATAGTCCGGATACTTTAAAGGAAATCTGGTTTAAACTTTATCCGAACCTTTACAAGAAAGGGGTGCCGAGAAAATCAAAAATTGCAGAATCAGATCAGGGTGAAGGCGTAGTGATCAGAAAACTCATGGCCAACGGAAAGGAGAATAGCCATTTTAATATCGATGGAACCAATATGACCCTCGCTGTTCCGCCAGTGTTGCCTGGTAAAACAATCGTCTTTTCAATTAATTACGATTATACCCTGAACAAGGGTTCGCATATCCGTACCGGCCAAGTAGACGAGGGATCTCATTTTGTTGCTTATTTTTTTCCGAGGATAGCCGTTTATGATGATGTGGATGGATGGAATAAATACCCATACACCGGTGCAGAAGAGTTTTATAATGATTTTGATGAGTTTAATGTAGATATCACGGTACCTGGAGGTTTTGGTGTGTGGGCTACCGGCGATTTGAAAAATACCGCTGAGGTTTATCAGCAGGATATTGTTTCCAGGATCGCACAGGCTGAAAAGAACGATGCTGTTATTGATGTGATTACCGATCAGGATTTGACCACTAAAAAGGTAACGCTTCCTAAAGCTTTTAATACCTTTAAGTTTGAAGCAAAAAATGTTACAGATTTTGCTTTTGCACTGAGTGATCATTATTTATGGAAATCTACCAGTTTGATCGTAGATCCTGTTACGAAGAGAAGAACCCGTGTAGATGCTGTTTTTAATCCCAAACATAAGGATTATTACGAGGTAATTGATTTTGCCAGGAAAACGGTTTACGCTATGAGTTATCAATTTCCAAAATGGCCTTTCCCATATAGCCATGAAACTATTTTTGATGGTCTGGATCAGATGGAATACCCGATGATGGTAAATGATAATCCCGTAGATAACAGGGAAGATGCAATTACCTTGACCGATCATGAGATTTTTCATACGATGTTTCCTTTTTACATGGGTATTAATGAAACAAAATATGGCTGGATGGATGAAGGTTGGGCAACTATTGGAGAGTGGTTGATCTCTCCAATGATTGATTCGAGCATTGTGGATGAATACGGTATTCAACCAACAGCTTCATCATCTGGTAGCCATGACGATACGCCTATCATGACACTTACTCCTGATTTGAAAGGTTCTGGTTCATTTACAAATTCTTACCCTAAACCAGGTTTAGCTTATCTTTTTGTGAAGGATTATCTTGGAGATGAGCTTTTTACTAAGGCCTTACATCATTATATCAGGAACTGGAATGGTAAGCATCCCATGCCTTATGATTTCTTTTTTAGCATGAATGAAGGAAGCGGAAAGAACTTGAACTGGTTTTGGAAAAGCTGGTTTTTTGAAGGTGGTGTTTTGGATTTAGCCATTAAATCGGTCAATAAAACTACTGCCGGATATCAGGTGACTGTCGAAAATAAAGGCACTAAAGCACTTCCCATTGATTTGGAACTTATTTACACCGATGGAAGCAGGGAACGAAAACATGCCAATATTGGTGTTTGGGAAAAAGGGGATAAGCAGGTACAGCTGGAAATTAGTACTATAAAGAAGCTATCAAAAGTGGTAATGGGCAATCCACACACACCCGATAAGGTAAAAAGCGATAATAGTTTTTCAGTTAATTGATAACATTTTCATCCTAAACTGAATCAATTCGTCATGCCGGGGGAATGAAGCAATCCATTCCTCCTGCTGATGCTTGACAGGGCCATTAAACTATAAACCAGTATTATCAAAGCGATTTAAAATGAGCGTCTATTCGCGCTGTGGTTATTAAACTTGCTACCCTTTCAAAAAGTCAATATTTCGTTTCAATCCGGAAAACTTGGTACGCTTAACTGCCGAACCTTTAAATACTTTTTTAAAGACTTCATCGGTGATTTCTGTAAGCTCTTTTGCACTGAGATCCAGTAGCCCGTTTTCAGGCATAAATGCAGGTTCGTTATGGGCTTTCGAGAATCTGTTCCAGGGACAAACATCCTGGCAAATATCACATCCAAACATCCAATTGCTCATTTTGTCTTTAAATTGTGCAGGGATTTCTTCTTTAAGTTCTATGGTTAAATAAGAAATACATTTGCTTCCATCAACTACCTGAGGAGCGATAATAGCATCTGTTGGACATGCATCTAAGCAACGGGTACAGGTACCACAGTGATCAGTTTGAAAGGGATGGTCGTAATCCAGCTCCAAATCAATGATTAACTCAGCGAGGAAAAAGAAAGAACCATCGGTTTTACTGATCAGATTAGAATTTTTACCAATCCAGCCAATTCCAGAGCGTTTGGCCCAGGCCCTGTCTAAAACAGGTGCAGAATCGACAAAAGCCCTGCCTGAAACGGCTCCGATATTTTCCTCAATGAAGCATAACAATTCTTTTAATTTATCTTTGATTACAGTGTGATAATCTTGCCCATAAGCATACTTAGAGATTTTAGGTGCGTTTGGATCTGTTTGCTTTTCTTCAGTATAATAGTTTAAAGATAAAGATATTACGGATTTTGCATCATCAACTAAAAGTCTCGGGTCCAGTCTTTTATCGAAATAGTTTTCCATATACTTCATCTCACCATGATGATTTTGACGTAACCATTTCTCCAGTCGTGGTGCATCTTCTTCTAAAAACTCTGCCTTAGAAATACCACAGGCAATGAAACCCAGGCGAAGGGCTTCGGCTTTAATTAAATGGCTATATTTTGCTGAATTGTTATACACAGATTTGCAAAGATAAGGCTTAAGTTTCAAAACCTTTTAACTGCTTGCTTGTTCTAAATACAGAAAACTAAATTAATTAATTGTAGGCTTAGTCATTTGAGTAGGCGCTTACGCAACTAACACAGACATGGAAAATATTGATCCACAACATACGGAACATGGAGCAGCTCCAAAACCGATAGAAAAAGATTACGAGAGTCATAAAGCCGATCCGGGGCCTGCAAAACCTGCCGTTACAGAAAAAGATGAAAATGGAGCAGGGCAGGCACTTAAGTGGGTGATTCCGATAGCGATAATCATAGGCTTGATCATTTGGTTCGCCATGAGAAAATAATTAAAGCAAAGCCGATTGAATTTCAATCGGCTTTGTTGTTAACGGAAATAGCTGAATGGTTATTGTAGCATTTCAATTGAAAGGCTTATTTCAGCAATTTAATCTGGTAGAGATCTTTTCTGCGGTCCTTTAAAATTTTAACGGTTCCATAATGATGCAATTCATCAAGAAGGTGAAGATCTACATCCACTACTAACACCATTTCGGTATTAGGTGTTGCTTCCGCTTTCACTGCGTTGGTCGGAAAGGCAAAGTCTGAGGGCGTAAAAACCGCTGACTGTGCAAACTGGATATCCATATTATTTACTTTAGGAAGGTTGCCCACACAACCTGCAATAGCCACATAGCACTCATTTTCTATCGCCCGCGCTTGCGCACAATGTCTAACCCGGGTATAACCATTCTGCGTATCAGTAAGAAAAGGAACAAACAGTATTTGCATGCCCTGGTCGGCATAAATTCTGCTTAGTTCAGGAAATTCGACATCATAGCAAATCAGGATACCCACTTTTCCACAATCGGTATCAAATACCTGCACCTGGTCTCCTCCAACCATTCCATAGTACTTTTGCTCATTGGGTGTGATATGAATTTTTCTGTATTCATCAATCTTTCCTGTTCTGTGGCACAGATAGGTGGCGTTGTAAAGCTTGCCATTATCCAGTAGCGGCATACTTCCTGTAATGATATTTACATTGTAGCTTAAAGCATATTCATGCATTTTCTGTACAATTTCTGCTGTCTTTTCTGCAAGTTTTCGCATCGCCTCAATCTCAGGCAGGTGATTGTAAGGTTGTAGTAAGGGCGTGTTAAACAGTTCCGGGAACATCACAAAATCCGATTTATAGCCACTTACCGCATCTACGAAAAATTCCACCTGTTCGTAAAAAGATTCCATGTCTGGAAATAAGCGCATTTGCCATTGAACCAATCCCAGGCGAATAGTCATAGCAGACCGCGCAGATGCATCCACGCCCTGGTAATAAATGTTATTCCACTCAATAAGTGTGGCAAATTCTTTCGATTCATGATCTCCAGGCAGGTAATTCTTCAATACCTTTCGGACGTGAAAATCGTTCGATATCTGGAAGGTGAGGGTAGGGTCGTAAATCTCTTTTGCCTTCACTTTATCGATATACTGTCTTGGAGATAAAGTTTCTGCATAGGCATGATACCCGGGTATTCTTCCCCCGGCAATAATACTTTTCAGGTTTAAACCCTCGCAAAGTTCCTTTCTGGCTTCATAAAGCCTCCTCCCCAAACGTAACCCCCTGTATTCAGGATGGACAAAAATCTCTATGCCATATAAGGTATCGCCATTTGGGTTATGCGTAGAGAAGCTGTAATCTCCGGTAATGAGTTTATACGTATGCCGATCGCCGTATTCATCATAATCAACAATAATAGATAAGGAACAGGCTACTACTTTATCATCTACCGCAATACAGAGCTGGCCTTCCGGAAAAATTTTTAAGAGTTTCGCGATGCTCGATTTTGGCCAAATCTGTCCGCCCATGCTATCATAAGCCTGAAGCATAGATTCTTTAAGGTCGGCATAGTCTTCGAGCGTTAATCTTCGTATGTCAATATTCATAATGTTTGATTTGTACACTATGAACAGACAAGTAGGTTAAATGTTCGGAGAAATTAATTTTGAATGATAGAATTTTGAATGATGGAATGTGCAGTGCGCTCGCCGGTTGGATTTTGATTTTTTACACTTACTCATTTTTAAATTTCGAATGATAGAATTTTGAATGAGTGAATTTATAGGATGCCCAATGTAATCGCTTGATTGGATTTTGGTTTTTTACATTCACTCATTTTTAAATTTCGAATGATAGAATTTTGAATGAGTGAATTTATAGGATGCCCAATGTAATCGCTTGATTGGATTTTGGTTTTTTACATTCACTCATTTTTAAATTTCGAATGATAGAATTTTGAATGAGTGAATTTATAGGATGCCTAATGTAATCGCTGGATTGGCTTTTGGGTTTACACTCACTCATTTTTAAATTTCGAATGAGTGAATTTCAAGATGTTAATGTAGTCGCTAGATTGGCTTTTGGGTTTTTACATTCACTCATTCACTCATTCAATCCTTCTCTCATTCACTCATTTTTAAAACAATTTACCCGTTTGCCCCGGATAGTTCTTTTTTAAATGCTTATAGGCGGCTTCTGTTACTTCTCTTCCCCTTGAAGTGCGCATGATGTAGCCTTCCTGAATCAAGAATGGCTCATAAACTTCTTCAATCGTTCCTTCATCTTCTCCAACAGCGGTAGCAATGGTTTTTAACCCAACCGGGCCACCCTTAAATTTATCAATAATGGTAGATAGTATCTTATTATCCATTTCATCTAAACCGTGCTCATCAACGTTTAAGGCATTTAATGCATAACGGGCAATTTCAGTATCAATGGTACCGTTACCTTTAATCTGAGCAAAATCCCGTGTTCTTCTGAGTAGTGCATTCGCAATACGAGGCGTACCCCGACTTCGGCGGGCAATCTCATAAGCGCCTTCTTCGCTAATTGGTGTTTTAAGAATGTCTGATGAGCGCAGTACAATGGTGGTTAATAATTTGGCATCATAATATGCCAAACGGGCATTGATACCAAAGCGCGCACGCAATGGCGCTGTAAGTAAACCAGAACGTGTAGTTGCACCAACCAAGGTGAAAGGATTTAAAGAAATTTGCACTGAACGGGCGTTGGGACCTGTTTCGAGCATGATGTCGATTTTAAAATCTTCCATCGCCGAGTAAAGGTATTCTTCAACCAATGGTGAAAGCCGGTGAATTTCATCAATAAAGAGGATGTCACCGGTATCAAGTCCGGTAAGTAAGCCCGCTAAGTCTCCTGGTTTATCTAGCACTGGCCCGGAAGTCACCTTAATCCCGGTAGCCATCTCATTGGCAATAATGTGAGATAACGTTGTTTTACCCAATCCCGGGGGGCCGTGCAAAAGCACGTGATCTAAAGCTTCGCCACGAAGTTTCGCCGCCTGAACAAAAATCTTCAGGTTCTCCATCACTTTCTCTTGCCCGGTAAAATCTTCAAAAGCTTGTGGCCTTAACACCCGCTCAATATCGCGATCGGTAGGTGTTAAGTGGCTTGCATTCGGATCCAGATGCTCATTCATAAAGCAAATATAAAATTAAATGCTAAAAAAATTAGGATTTTTTAAATTTATCTGAAACCACGATATCCTTTGAACCTGCTGTGTATTGATAAAACCCTTCTCCGGTTTTTACGCCTTTTCTGCCTGCCGTTACCATATTAACCAATAGTGGGCAAGGTGCATATTTTGGATTTCCAAAACCATCATGCAGAACCTTTAATATCGCAAGACAAACATCCAAACCAATAAAATCGGCTAATTGGAGTGGACCCATCGGATGAGCCATTCCTAACTTCATTACCGTATCGATTTCTTGAACTCCTGCAACTCCCTCATATAAGGTATATATTGCTTCATTAATCATCGGCATTAAAATGCGGTTGGCCACAAACCCCGGATAATCATTAACCTCTACCGGGGTTTTTTGAAGTTGAGCAGAAATCGACATCACCAATTGGGTTGTTTCATCGCTGGTAGCATAGCCTCTGATCACTTCTACCAGCTTCATCACCGGAACCGGATTCATAAAGTGCATACCAATTACTTTATCGCCCCTCTTGGTTACAGCTGCAATCTGCGTAATGGAAATGGAGGAGGTATTGGAAGCTAAAATGGCCGACTCGGGTGCAAAAGTATCCAGGTCTTTAAAAATCCTAAGCTTCAGTTCTGTATTTTCAGTAGCGGCCTCAACTACTAAATCGGCCATTGCCACGCCTTCTTCGAATGCAGTATAGGGAGTAATATTCTTTAACGTATGCTCTTTTTCTTCCGGGGTTAACGTTCCCTTGGATACCTGCCGGTCTAAATTCTTACCAATGGTTATCAGTGCCTGGTTTAGTGCGTTTTCGCTGATATCTATTAAGCTGACCTGAAAACCATGCTGAGCAAAGGTATGCGCTATACCATTTCCCATGGTTCCGGAGCCGATTACTGAAATGTTTCTGATCATAAAGTGGATAGTAATAAAATTAAATTAAATCAATTATTTATTTAAGGCGCTAAGCGAGTTTTAACCCAGCTTCCTTTAATCAGTTCAAAATTGATGCGGTCGTGCAAACGGCTTGGGCGGCCCTGCCAAAATTCTATACGCGTAGGTTTAACAATATATCCACCCCAATGTGCTGGTTTAGCAATATTCCTCTCTCCGGTACTGGTTTTAAAAGCTTCCACTTTTTCTTCCAGAAATTGTCTGTTCGGAATAACCTGGCTTTGTGGAGAGGCTATGGCACCAATCTGGCTTGCTACAGGACGGGTATTGAAATAATTTTCAGAGGTTTCTTTATCTAACTTCTCTACCGATCCCTCAATGCGAACCTGTCTCTCCAAATCCGGCCAAAAGAAAACTAAGCAGGCATATGGATTTCTTTTAAGTTCCTTGCCTTTAGCGCTTAAATAGTTAGTGAAAAACCTGAAACCATCCTCATCTACACCTTTAAGAAGTACAATTCTGGCATCTGGTCTGCCAGCTTTATCAACAGTGGCCAGGGTCATTACATTGGGCTCATAAACCTGGGCAGAAACTGCATTTTCAAACCAGGTTTTAAATTGGGTAATGGGATTGTTATCTACGTCAGATTCGTCTAACGTTGCGCTTTTGTAATCTTGGCGCAGGTTTTGTAGAAATTCATTTGTAACTTGCATAAACAAACATACGCATCTTTTATGGTGCCACAAATGATTCTCGTCATGCTAAATAATATTAAACCCCAAACCGGAAGACTACTCGTTTCAGAGCCATTCATGGCAGATCCTAATTTCAAAAGATCGGTGGTGTTATTAACCGAACATGGTGATGAAGGAACGGTTGGTTATATCCTGAATCAGGTAGGAAATCTTGTGCTGAATGAGGTTATCCAGGATTTATGGGAAGCCAATAACCACATTTACTTTGGCGGGCCGGTGGCTGCCGATACCCTTCATTTTATCCACAGATGCTATGATAAGTTGCAAAGCGGGGAAGAAATAGGTAATGGCATATACTGGGGCGGTAACTTCGAAACCCTTAAGATTCTTTTAAACACCAATGCCATCGCTGAGGATGAAGTGAAATTTTTTATGGGCTACTCTGGATGGGATACAGGACAGTTGGAGCGCGAAATTGAGCAGAATGCCTGGATGGTTAGTAATATCTCGGATACTGATTTAATTTTCAATAACGATGATGAACAGCTGTGGAGAGATGTGATAGTGAATCTGGGGCCTAAGTACGCCCACATTAGTAATTTCCCTGCTGATCCAAGCTTGAATTAACTTATATCGATAGTCAGGAACTGCAGACAGATTCCAGACTATCGATTCACAGCTTCTAATTACATCGAAGCCGCACTTTCTTCCACTTTCTTTCTCAAATCGTCTTTGTAATCCTGCATCTTATTACGCAAAGATTCATCAGCTGTTGCTAAAATCTGCGCAGCTAGTAAACCTGCATTTTTAGCAGCATTTAAGGCAACTGTAGCAACAGGAATACCATTAGGCATCTGTAAAATAGATAAAATACTATCCCAGCCATCAATAGAATTAGATGATTTTACAGGTACACCAATTACGGGTAGGGTAGTGATAGAAGCTACCATACCAGGTAAATGCGCAGCACCACCGGCACCGGCAATAATTACTTTTAATCCTCTGCCAGCAGCAGCCTTTGCATATTCAAACATTCTTTCAGGCGTGCGGTGTGCAGAAACAACAGTAATTTCATAGTCGATCCCAAAGTCTTTTAATATATCTGCGGCATCCTGCATTACGGGTAGATCTGATTTACTCCCCATGATGATACCTACTTTCAAGTCACTCATTTTATATTGATTTATCTTTTCTATTTATTGATTAAGCGATTACCTTAAGCGTTTTCTGCACATATCTGGCTTTTTCAATTGCTTTTTCGCGGTCGATGTCTACTATTGTTACATGACCCATTTTGCGGAAAGGTTTAGTGTATTTCTTGCCGTAAAGGTGAACATATACACCATCTATAGCCATTACTTTTTCCAGATTTTCATATTTTGCAACCCCTTCAAAGCCTTTCTCTCCCAATAAATTAATCATAATCGCATTGGTAATACTCGAGGTATCGCCCAAAGGCAGATTATATATTGAACGCAAATGTTGCTCGAACTGAGAAACGTAATTGCCCTCAATGGTTTGGTGACCACTGTTGTGCGGACGAGGAGCAACTTCATTTACCAGAATATCACCTTCTCTGGTTACAAACATCTCTACGGCTAATATACCTGTGATGTTCATGGCCGAGGCAATTTGCTTGGCAATATTTTCAGCTTTTTGCTGCAGGCTTTCTGCATAAGTAGAAGGAGAAATTAAAAACTCTACCAAATTGGCTTCCGGATTAAATTCCATCTCCACCATCGGAAAAGTTTTAACATCACCATTGGAGTTTCTCGCCACAATAACTGCAATTTCTTTTTCAAAATCTACCAGTTTTTCAATGATGCAGGGAGCATCAAAGGCATTTTTTAAATCAGCTGAATCATTGATTTTCATTACACCTTTGCCATCGTAACCGTCTCTGCGTAACTTTAAAATATATGGAAATTGAAAATGACTATTTTCCATGTCTTCCTTAGTATTCACAATCTGGAACGGAGAAGTAGGGATGTCGTTTTCTTTAAAAAACTGTTTCTGAACACCTTTGTCCTGAATTAACCGAATTACTCTCGATTGAGGAAAAACCTGTTTGCCTTCTTTCTCCAGTTGCTCAAGTGCGTCTATATTTACCTTTTCGATTTCTATGGTGATAATATCTGCTTTCTTACCAAAGTTGTAAACCGTATCAAAATCAGTTATTGAACCGTTTTCAAAGTAATTGCAAATGTGTTTGCAAGGTGCATCCGGATCTGGATCTAACACCAATGAAGTTACATTATAGTTGATTGCTTGTTGGATGAGCATGCGCCCTAATTGTCCGCCTCCTAAAATACCTAATTTTAATTCGCTGATCTGTTTTGCCATGAGGTGTGAAAAAGTATGCTAATTTTGCACAAAAGTAACAATATTTAGATTATTGATGGATGCAGATGCGATAATAATTGGTGCCGGGGCTTGCGGATTGATGTGCGCAGTGCAGGCGGGGTATTTGGGCAAGAAAGTTGTCGTGTTGGAAAAAAACGATAAACCAGGGGCTAAAATTCTGATTTCGGGTGGTGGAAGATGTAACTATACCAATCAATTCGCTTCTGCTGAGCAGTTTATCTCTGCTAACCCGCATTTTCTTAAATCGGCTTTTACACAATGGACGGTTGAAGATACCATCAGCTTTTTTGAAACGTATGGTATTGTAGGGAAAGAAAAAACATTGGGACAGCTATTTCCCGATCAAAAAAATGCCAAAGATGTAGTGCAGGTTTTTACGTCTATATGCGAAGATTTCGGACAAGAGATCAGATGCAATGCGGATGTAAAAGACATTAGCATCCTGCCCAATGGATTTAAAGTGACTTACGAAAAGCATGGAAAAACCATCCAGCTTAGTGCTGAGAAGTTGGTTATCGCTACCGGCGGGCTTCCCATTCCTAAAATGGGCGCTACCGACTTCGCTTTGCGGTTTGCCCGAAAACAAGGCCTAAACATTATTGAAACTGCACCGGCCCTTGTGCCATTAACCATTACCGGAAAAGATGAGGAGTGGTTTGCCCAACTTTCTGGAAACGCTGTGTTCTGCGAGGTGAGCAATGATGAGATTGCTTTTGAAGAAAATATTCTTTTTACGCATTGGGGATTAAGTGGGCCGGCTATTTTGCAGATTTCCTCCTTTTGGAGAAGAGGAGAAACGATTAATATCAACCTTTTGCCAAATGAGCATATCACCGAACTTTTAGAGGAGGAGCGGAAATTGAATGGAAAAACCATGCTTTCTACTTTGCTCAATCGTTTCTATACAAAAAAGTTTACCGATGCCCTGGGCAAGTTTTTACCACTAAGCAAGCCTGTAGCGTCATTAACTAAAGCAGAAATCGAATTAATTGACCAGACTATTCATCACTTTAAAGTAAAACCAGCAGGAGATAAAGGATATGATAAAGCAGAAGTAATGCGGGGAGGCATTGATACCAACGAAATATCTTCTAAAACACTCGAATGTAAAAAGGTTCCAAATCTCTTTTTTGGAGGCGAATGTGTTGATGTTACGGGATGGCTTGGCGGTTACAATTTTCAATGGGCATGGGCAAGCGGCTTTGTAATTGCACAGCAACTTTAAAAGCAGTGAACTCTGGAGGCTGGACTCAGAAGTCTGAGATCCAAAAGGATTAATGAGAATGGCAAGATAAATCCTAAACGATATTTAAGTCCCCTGATGTTTCATGAGCGTCAAATCTATTTGCTATTCAATACTTGCTGTTGCTACTTGCTACTCAATACTTGCTACTTGATACTTAATACTTGCTACTTAATACTTGCTACTAAAACTAAAGATAAACATTCGGCATAATTTCCCAGGCCCAGGGTTTTTTAAAGGTTTTAAAAGTGCGCATTTGGGAAAAGAAAAGCACTTCACTGGTTTTATAATTCGAAATATCCCTTCGGTATAAATTGCCATGAGTGGTGTAGAGTTCCCGATCCTTAAAATTGTAGATCCGTTCGGTCATGTCGCCGCTGGAATTGTTGTAGTAAAGGTTAATGGCATTCGTTAAAAACCAATCCTTGTTTTCAAACTTAAAGGTATATCCCAATTCCCAACGCCAGTCGTTTCCTCCCTGAAAACGCAAATACAATTGCTGGTCTTTAATGGCAATTTGCTGCAGCGGATCCCCCAATTTACCGCCCTCTTCAGAACGTAAAATGAAGTCGTTATTCTGGGTGGATAAATTATAAGAATTACTGCTGCTATTTTTTAAGTAGATTGCCAGTATCCTTGGTTTTTGTGTCTCCTTAATAATGCCTGTGGTATTATCTCCATAAACCCTGATCTCGTCCACTGCTTTAAAATATTCAAATACCAATGCTATATCTGCTTCTCCATCATTATTCAAATCACCTTCAGCAGTACTGATGATGTTCCAGTTACCGGGTTTTAACTGATCAGCCGAAATACCCTGAGATTTTAACTTAGGAAATTGAAAAGCCTTTTGGGCTAAACTAACTTGAGTAAAAAGTACCAGCAGGAAAAACGGGACAAATTTCATTAAAATAGAAAACGTGTTGATGTGGTATTAAAACGCTTGAACACGCAGTTTAGTTTAAAAAGATGAAAATGGCGACTGTTTTAAATAATGAAATTGCCCTGATGTGTCATTCGGGCATTTATAATCCTTAAAAATCCCTTACTTTTGCAGAAAAAACAATTCCTTTTGAAAACCGAGATCTTTGCCATTACGCCACCTTTTACCCAATTGAATACACCGTATCCGGCTACTGCGTATATAAAAGGTTTCCTCAATACAAAAAACATCAGTTGTACCCAGGCAGATTTGGGCATTGAAGTGATTTTAGAATTGTTTTCCAAGCAAGGCATTACAAGGCTTTTTAATGCTATTATTCAGGTAGATCAGATCAGCGATAATTCTAAGCGCATTCTGGCCCTTCAACAGGATTACATTAAAACCATTGATGCCGTTATTGCTTTTCTTCAAGGAAAAAACCCGACCCTGGCCTTGCAGATTTGCAGTGGCGATTTTTTGCCGGAGGCATCCAGGTTTGCACAATTGGAAGAGCTCGACTGGGCTTTTGGTGCTATGGGAACCCAGGATAAAGCGAAGCACCTGGCGACACTTTATCTGGAAGATATTTCAGATTTTATCGTCGAATGTATTGATGATAATTTTGGATTTAGCAGATATGCAGAACGATTAGGCAGGAGCGCAAACTCTTTTGACGAATTATATCAGATTCTGAATGCACCCTTAAGCTATATCGATAAAATTTTAATCCACATCCTGGAAGAGAAAATCAATGCCATACAGCCTCAACTGTTTCTCATTTCTGTTCCCTTTCCAGGCAACTTGTATAGTGCTTTCCGTTGTGCACAATGGCTTAAAGCAAATCATCCTGAAATTAAAGTTTCTATGGGTGGCGGATTTCCAAACACAGAACTCCGTTCATTAAGTGACGAGCGGGTATTCGAATTCTTCGATTTTATTACGCTTGACGATGGCGAATTACCCATCGAATTGCTTTATCAAAATATTATCCAGGATATTCCTGAAGCGGCCAAAACCTATAAACGAACTTTTCTGCTTGAAAATAATCAGGTTGTTTACCGAAATGATTCTTTTAGAAATGATTATAAGCAGGCCGATGTAGGTACGCCAGATTATAGCGATTTATTACTGGATCATTACATCTCTGTTATTGAAATTGTAAATCCCATGCACCGGATGTGGAGTGATGGGCGTTGGAATAAACTCACCATGGCGCATGGCTGTTATTGGGGTAAATGCACTTTCTGTGATATTTCCTTAGACTATATCCGTGTTTACGAACCAGTTGCAGCCCAACAGATCGTAGATCGGATCGAACAGCTTGCAGCGCAAACCGGCCAAAATGGTTTCCATTTTGTAGATGAGGCTGCACCACCTGCATTGATGCGGGAAGTCGCTTTAGAGATTTTAAGAAGAGGATTGGCTGTAACCTGGTGGACCAATATCCGGTTTGAAAAAAGCTTCAGCAGAGATTTGTGCCTTTTACTTAAAGCTTCTGGTTGTATTGCCGTTTCTGGTGGGTTAGAAGTTGCTTCCGATCGGCTATTAAAGCTGATCGATAAAGGAGTAACCGTAGAGCAGGTGGCCAAAGTTACCCGGAATTTTACCGAAGCAGGCATCATGGTTCATGCTTACCTGATGTATGGATATCCTACACAAACAGTTCAGGAAACCGTAGATAGCCTGGAAATGGTGCGACAACTATTCGAGGCAGGGGTCTTACAATCGGGCTTTTGGCACCAGTTTGCAATGACAGCTCACAGCCCTGTAGGCATGTACCCCGAGAAATTTGGTGTGGTTAAAGAAACTTCATGTACAGGTTCCTTTGCTAATAACGACATTAATTACATAGATAAAACCGGAATCGACCATAATAAATTTAGCTATGGCTTAAAAAAGTCGCTTTTTAATTTTATGCATGGCATCTGCTTCGATTACGAATTGCAGGACTGGTTCGATTTTAAAATTCCACGAACTAAAATCAATGCCGATTTCATCGAAAAAGCATTGGTAGACCAGGATCTCTTCAATATTAAACCTACAGCAAAAGTAGTTTGGATTGGCAGGCAACCTGTTATAGACTATTTCAGCAAAACTAAAAAGGGCAATACCTGGGAAATGGCCACACTAACTTTTCATGATAAAAAGGAAAGCTTTACGATTCAAACCAGTAAAAGCGAAGGCGCCTGGCTAATCTCTTTTTTAGTGCGTATTCAAATAGCAGCAGAGAAAGTTTATACTTTCCAGGAGATTAAAAGCGATTTTGAAACCGAAATGGAGAACTTCGAACTTTTTTGGTACTCCAAGCCAATTAATACACTCCGGGATTACGGACTTTTGGTGTTGTAATATTGAATTATTGAATGAGAGAATGAGTGAATGATTGAATGAGATGTTTGCTATTAACATTCAGTCATTCAAAACTCACTCATTCACGCATTGAATTAGAGAATGAGTGAATGAGAGAATGAGTGAATGATTGAATGGGACGTTTGCTATTAACATTCAGTCATTCAAAACTCACTCATTCACGCATTGAATTATTGAATTAGAGAATGAGAGAATGAGTGAATGAGTGAATGATTGAATGGGACGTTTGCTATTAACATTCAGTCATTCAAAACTCACTCATTCACACATTAATCCCTAATCACAATGCGGAACCGTATACGTCCAGGTTTCTGAATCTCCGTTTGGAACAATGTAGCCATTGCCTCTTGCATTTTCGAACCACAATTTGCCGCGAAGTTTTTCTCTTGTTCCAACTTCGTTCATAGTAGCACTGTCATACAATCGACCATTAATCATTACATATTTTATTTTTTCCGAATTACGGATATCATCCAAAGGATTGGCATCCATAATTACTAAATCGGCGAGTTTACCTACCTCTAAAGAACCGATATCTTTGTTCATACCTAAATAGCTTGCACCATTCAAAGTGGCATTTCTAATAGCCTGTAAAGGAGAAAAACCACCTTGTACCATCATCCAGAGTTCCCAGTGTGCACCTAAGCCTTGAATTTGACCATGTGCACCTAAATTTACCTTTGTACCACCATCAGCAATCTGTTTCGTCGCTTTCGCAATATCAATGTGGTTATAATCACTGTATTCTGAAGTAGTTCTGCGTCTGGCTCTCGAATCGATAATCGAGCGAGGTGTAAAGCTCATCAGTTTTTCATTCTCCCAAACGTTCGTTCTGTCGTACCAATAGTTCTCACCCCATTGGCCACCGTAAGCCACAATTAAAGTAGGCGTATAGGCCACCTCTGTATTGTTCCAAAGTGTGGTCACATCCTTATAAACAGGTAATACCGGGATACTGTGTTCAATACCTGTATGGCCATCAGCAATCATATTCATGTTGTGGAAAAAGGTAGATCCACCTTCAGGTACCACCTCCATTTTCAACTGCCGTGCAGCTTCTAAAATCTGTTGACGTTGTTCTCTCCGTGGCTGGTTGTAAGATTTTACCGAAAATGCACCCACTGCTTTCAACCTTCTTAAGTTAGCTAAAGCATCATCCAAACTGTTAATCACCACTTTAAAATCGCCATCCGCTCCATATAAAATAGATCCTGTAGAATACACACGCGGACCAATTAATCTACCTGCTTTAAGCATTTCACTTTGGCTGAAAACCATTTCTGTATTGCTTGATGGATCATGGGAAGTGGTTACCCCAAAAGCCAGGTTAGCCATGTAGCTCCAGTCACTTTGTGGTGTAATTCCATCTGGACTTGTACGCAAATGTGCATGCACATCAATAATTCCGGGCATAATGGTTTTGCCTTGTACATCAATCACCTTAGCATTAGCAGGAATGGTTACTGCATCATCCTTACCAATCGCTGTAATCTTATTGCCATCGGTAAGAATTGTACCTTTTTCTATCACCTCATCACCCTTCATTGAAATGATGCGGGCTCCTTTCAAAGCCACAATACCCGTAGGAAGGTCTGATTTCAGTACTAAATTAATATCGGTACCCGTAGCCTGGGCTTTAGGTGTTTTTCCATCAAAATTAAAAGCCTCATCAACTGCTATTGTAAAATATTTTGGTCCCAGGGTCCAATGAAGGTTTTTGCTGTCTGCACTCCATTGGATATAAGTTCCCCCATCGGTAGTAACCTTAGTAACCGGAATGGCTTTATTTCCGGCGGAGGCATCCTGTGCAGTTCCAATATTAATCATGGGCGTGATATACACATTGAACAGCTCATTAAAAGCCAGCCATTTATTGTCTGGACTGATGACAAACTGATTGGCATATTGTGAGGTAAAGTGCGTACGTTCATTGGCGCCGTTTAAATCGATACTTTTAAGGGCTTTTTTTCCATCAGCATAGCTTTGGAAATATATTCTGGTATCGGTGTTATTAAACTGCGGACGGATACCATTGTCAGAAACCAGTGTTTTAGTACCCCCATTAGCCGGCATAATAAAAATTCCGGTGCCCCGGCCATAATTGTAACCTAAAACATCATTACCACTACCTTTTCTGAAAACAATTTTATCACCTTTGGTAGCGTATTGCGGCGAATAGTAAAAGCCTTTTTCATCACTTAGCGTAATTAATTTGCCCGATTTTAGATCTGCCCGCTTAATCGCGCCCCGAAGCTCATCGTTCCAGGTTGTGAAAACAACGTATTTGCCATCCGGACTAAAAGCAGGCTCAAATTCAAAATCTAAACCTGTAGTTAACCGTTGAGGCGTTCCTCCCGGAAGTTCTTGCTTATATAGAAAACCAGCCGCATTAAATACGATTGTTTTACCATCAGGAGAAGTTACCAGCTGACGCAACATTTTAGCATTAAACTCATCGCTAAAAACCTGCTGCTCAAAATGTAAAGCTTTTTGTACGGTTTGTATGGTATTAGCCTGGAATGGAATCTCTGTGTTGATTAAGCTCGCAATTTCTGTTTTTCTTATTTTTCCTTTCGCGTAAAATATCAGGCTTTTGCTGTCAGGTGTCCAGGCAAAATTCGGATAAACACCAAAAATAGCCCAGGTTTCCTGTTGGTCGTGCGATAAATCTTCATTTACCGGCCACTCTTCGCCAGTTTTAAGGTTTTGAACGTATAAGGTAGATTTCAATCTAACTCTTTTTACAAAGGCAATCAAATTGCCATCAGGCGAAACTTGCGGACGGCAGGCGCCTCCTTGTTCGTTTATCAGGGTAGTCAGCCTTCCCGTAGTTAAATCCAATTGGCGAATGGCATAAATGGTACCGTTCGGATCTTTGCTATATTCGAAATTAGGCCCAGGGGTAACATCTTCGCTAAAATAAAGGAATCTGCCATCAGGAGATACATTAGGTTCTCCGGCATCCTGCTGGTCATTCTTGCGCTTGGTAAGTTGAACACCATCGCCACCATTAATGCTGTACATCCACATTTCTCCTGCCCCTAAAGAGCGAGATGCTGTAAAGTGCTTCCGGGCAATAATATATTCACTGTTGGGCATCCAGGTAGCGTTGTTCAATAACCTGAAGCTTTCCTTTGTAATTTGTTTTTTTTCGGCACCATCCCGGTTCATAATCCAGATATTGTCGCCGCCACTCTTATCGCTGGTGTAGGAAATGTATTTTCCATTAGGACTAAAACGCGGCTGAACATCCCAGGCTATGCCACCACTCACTAATTTAGCTATGCCGCCCGAAACTGGCATGGTATAAATGTCTCCCAAGAGATCAAAAACAATTTCCTGCCCATCCGGACTCACATCCAGATTCATCCAGGTACCTTCGTCAGTATTTAAGGTGAAATTCTTGGTTGTGCCCTGATATTTTTCAATATCCCATTTTTTTTCTTGAGCGGTAGCGGTTAAAAATAATAGCGAGAGTGCGGGTAGGATGTAGCGTGACTTCATTAAATGATGATTAAATCTGCCGCAATTTAGCAATATCAGCAGGTTTTTTATAGTTTTGATACCGCCGATTTATGACAGCAATAGAGATTTTACAAAAGTATTGGGGATATCCCGCTTTCAGGCCCTTACAGCAAGAGATTATTACTTCCGCACTTGATGGGAAGGATAGTCTGGCTCTTTTGCCTACCGGCGGCGGAAAATCAATCTGTTTTCAAGTTCCCGCCCTGGTAAAAGAGGGTATTTGTATTGTGGTTTCCCCATTAATTGCCCTGATGAAAGATCAGGTAGAAAACCTTAAAGCCAAAGGAATAGAAGCCATAGCCATTTACGCCGGCATGGGTAAACGAGAGATCGATATTTTGCTTGATAACTGCATCTATGGTAAAATAAAATTTCTATACCTCTCACCAGAACGGCTACTCTCTGATTTAGTAAGAACCAGGATATCATACATGAATGTAAATCTCATCGCCGTAGATGAGGCGCATTGTATTTCCCAGTGGGGATATGATTTCCGCCCGCCTTATCAGCAAATTGCAAAACTCCGCGAGATATTACCAGATGTACCTGTTTTGGCACTTACAGCAACTGCTACAGCTTTTGTGCGACAAGATATTGTAGAAAAACTGGAAATGAAAGATCCCCAGATTTTTGTTAAAAGCTTTGCAAGAGATAACTTAAGCTATGTGGTTTTTAATAAGGAAGATAAATATAAAAAACTAATTGAAATCTGCAATAATGTAAAAGGCACTGGGCTGGTTTATGTGCGCAACAGGAGGGAAACCGCAGAGGTGGCCAACTTTTTAATTCGCAATCAGATTAAGGCCGATTTTTACCACGCCGGACTGGAAAGAGATAGCCGTTTTAAAAAACAGGAAGACTGGAAGCAAAATAAAACCAGGATTATGGTGGCTACCAATGCTTTTGGTATGGGGATTGACAAGGCTGATGTTCGTTTCGTAGTTCACCTGGACTTACCAGAGAGCCTTGAAGCCTATTATCAGGAAGCTGGAAGGGCAGGTCGGGATGAGAAAAAAAGCTATGCTGTATTATTGGCCAATCAAGCTGATGTCGAAGGACTGGAAAGCAGGTATATTGATAGCTTCCCGAGTCCTGATGAGATCAGAAAAATATACCATTACCTCGGTAACTACTTTCAGCTAGCTTTTGGAGCAGGCGAGGGGCTTACCTTTACGTTTGATGTAGCTGACTTTTGTAAAAGATTTAATATTAGTGTGTTAAAAACATTATCTGGTTTAAAGTTTCTGGAGCACGATGGATACATTACGCTATCAGAAAGTGTGTTTTTACCCTCAAGATTAATGTTTACCGCAAGCCACGAAGATGTTTATCGTTTCCAGATTGAAAACAGGGCTTACGATTCACTCATCAAAACCATATTACGATCACATGGAGGTGCTTTTGATGGTTTTGTTAAAATTAGCGAAGCCGATATCGCAAAGAAAACAGGAGCCTCTTATAAAGATGTAATCGCGGTTTTAAATAAACTCCAGGCCATTGATTTGTTAAACTATATTCAGCAAACCGATCAGCCACAGCTGCAATATGTAAGGGCCAGGGTAGATATGGATCATTTTGATCTGGATGTGAAATACCTATCGCTCAGGAAAGAAATTTTACTGAAACAGATTGAAGCTGTAGTAGGCTACACAATGTCCGGTTCCTGTAGAAGCGTTCAGTTATTGGCTTATTTCGATGAACCCAATGCTACCAAATGTGGCGTGTGTGATGTGTGTATTGCAGAAAAGAAAAATGAAACAGCAGCAGGAGTAGAGGATGAAATCGATTACGAAATAGCCTCCTTGTTGCAACAGAACCCATTAACCCTGGATGAACTTATCTCAGGTATCAAAAATGGATCTGAAAATGAAAGACTTGACGCCATCCGTGAATTATTAGATGCAGGCAAAATTAAAACTGATGGTAAGAAGTATTATCTTTAGACCGGTTTCCAGCTAAAAGTTTTCTGTTCGCTTTAAACAGTTAAGCAATTCAACAGTTAAACCAAACAAATAGCGTCATTCTCAAAAA
This sequence comes from Pedobacter sp., assembly GCF_965279535.1. NCBI lineage: Bacteria > Pseudomonadati > Bacteroidota > Sphingobacteriia > Sphingobacteriales > Sphingobacteriaceae > Pedobacter > Pedobacter sp. The sequence goes on along the minus strand of NZ_OZ257244.1, from coordinate 776,665 downwards.
AATGATAGAAAAAAATAATAAGAAAACCATTCGTTCCTGGGCCTTCTTTGATTGGGCGAATTCCGCCTATAACCTGGTTATTACTTCAACAATTTTTCCGGCATACTATTCCGCTATCACTTCCGATAAGGATGATCAAACCGTTGATTATGTTACCTTTTTAGGGCATAAGTTTGTTAATTCATCTTTGTACAGCTATGCCATGGCTTTTGCATTTTTAGTGATAGCCATAGCTTCGCCCATTTTGTCTGCCATTGCAGATACCCGGGGAAACAAGCGAATTTTTATGCAAATGTTTACCTACCTCGGTGGCATTGCCTGCTGCTTGTTGTATTTCTTCACCTTAAATACATTGCAGATAAGTATAGTTTTCTTCATTCTTGCTGCAATTGGTTTTTGGGGTAGCCTGGTGTTTTATAATTCGTATCTGCCCGAAATTGCTACACCCGATCGCCAGGATGGTGTAAGTGCAAAAGGGTTCAGCTATGGGTACATAGGCAGCGTTATCCTTCAGATACTTTGTTTCATAATCGTATTTTTTCCTGGTGCTTTCGGTATACCGGATACTCCTGAAGGTAAGGCATTGCCAGCAAGAATCTCCTTCTTACTGGTGGGTTTGTGGTGGATGGGCTTTGCACAAATTCCCTTTCGAAACCTTCCAAAGGGCAGTCCAAATTTTAAAACGGCTAAAAGCAATATCATGACCAGTGGTTTTAAGGAACTTCAGAAGGTTTGGAAACAGGTTAAAACCATGAAACACCTTAAAAGGTTGCTTTTTGCTTTCTTCTTTTATTCTATGGGGGTGCAAACCGTTATGTTAATGGCTACAATTTTTGGAGAAAAGGAACTCCACCTGCCTACAGAGAAATTAATTGCCACCATATTATTGTTACAGGTAATCGCTATACCGGGAGCGATGCTGATGTCATACCTGGCCAAAAACGTTTTTGGAAATGTTAAGGTCTTAATTGGTGTTGTGATTATCTGGATTGGGTGTTGCGTTTATGGATACTTCATCCACACGGAAATGCAATTTTACCTTCTTGCAGCCATTGTAGGTTTAATAATGGGTGGAATTCAATCACTCTCCCGTTCAACTTATTCCAAGTTTTTACCTCAGGAGAGTCCTGACCACACCTCTTACTTCAGTTTTTACGATGTTGCAGAAAAGGTAGCTTTGGTATTTGGAATGTTTAGTTTCGGATATATTGAAGAAATTACCGGAAGCATGCGCAATTCTGTTGTAGCTATTGCCGTTTTCTTTATAATCGGCCTGTTATTTCTTCTTTTTGTACTAAAAGTTGAACCTAAAGAAACTAAAGATGTAGCTTTGCAGGCTTAATTGTTATTTCAGTCAGAAGCTGTTCATTCCTTAATAAATTTACTACCCTAAATGAAAGTAGAGTTGTTTGTCCCATGTTTTGTAGATCAGTTATATCCGGAAACGGCCTTTAACACGCTACGATTGTTAGAAAAATCGGGCTGTGTGGTAAGCTACAACTCCAAACAAACCTGCTGCGGTCAGCCAGCCTATAATGCGGGCTACTGGGATGAAGCCAAGCAGGTGGGTACAAAATTCCTTAGCGATTTTACCGAAAATACCTATGTAGTAGCACCATCGGCCTCTTGTGTAGGTATGATTAAAAGTGGTTATAACGATCTGTTTACCAATACAATTGTGCATAATAAGTGCCGCAGTTTACAGTCCAATATCTGGGAACTATCTGATTTTTTAGTGAATGTTGCGAAGAAAGATTACTTTGGGGCAGAACTGGAAGGAAAAGCGGTTTATCATGATTCATGTAGCGCCCTGCGCGAATGCAAAATCAAAGATGAACCCCGTCAGTTATTATCTAAAGTTCATGGTTTGGAGATGATTGAAATGGAAGACACAGATATGTGCTGTGGCTTTGGTGGTACTTTTGCGGTAAAATTCGATGCCATTTCATCAGCCATGGCCGAACAGAAAGTGAATCATGCCCTGGCACAAAACGCTGATTATATCATCTCAACCGATTTGTCCTGTTTGCTGCACCTTCAAGGATATATTGAGAAAAATAACATCGCCATTAAAACCATGCATATTGCAGATGTGTTAACCAACGGCTGGCTGGAAAGTACCGAATATTAACCAATATTTTACGTCTGAACAGCAGTTATTTAACACTTTTTAACGGCCTTTGTGTTAGAACTATAATAACTTTGCTTAAACCATTTTATTTCTTTTCAATCTAAGTCTTTTAGATAACAGTACCTAACACGACAAAATCAATAGCAATGAAAAAAATATTATTCGCTTTATTGGGCGTATGCTCTATGGTTTCTGTAGCAACTGCACAGAAAAAAAGTTCTGGAGCAATACAATTCGAAGTAACTGTAGACCCTGCTGCAATGGCTGCAGCTAGCGGTTTTCAACTAACTGACCAAATGAAGGCCAGGATGCCTTCTTCAAGCAAGTCTAATTTCGAATTGCTGTTTACAGCAACCAATGCAAGCTATATGCCAGTGGAGGAAATTGAAGACAGCAACGGCGCTGGTGGTGGTGGTGGCGGTGCAGGTAGAATGATGATGCGTTTTGGTGGAGCAGGTGGTAACCGCGAATATTATTATGTTTTTGCGGATAAAAGTCTGACAGAAGTTTTCGATCTGAATGATACCACGTATTTTATGCCAAGCAAGTTAACCTTATCTACGGCAGGGCCTGTTACTTCATTTAGAATGGGTGGAGGAGCTCCCGGAGATACCACTAAGCCTAAGCCTGTAGCACCCCCAAAAATTGAGATCGTTAAAACAGATTCAACCAGGCAGATTATTGGTTTTACTTGTCATCAGGTAATTGTGAAATCAACCCGTTCAATCAAGCTTTTAGATATTGATAGAGAAGTAACTGAAGAAACCCGGATCTGGTATACCAATGATTTAGGGTTCAATTTCTCTCCAAATCCAAATATGTGGACAGAAGGTGCTGTTTTAGCAATAGAGGGCAGGGGAAACCGCTCAATAGCGACCAGTATTGATTACAGAGGAGTAAGTGCAAAAGACGTAACCGCACCTAAAAAGGCTAAACCAATTACACAGGAGGAATACCAGACTAAAATGGAAAACATGATGAAACGCATGAGACAAAATAGGCCTCGCGGAAATTTTGGTGGCGGAAGAGTAATGATTATGGGACAATAAATAATCCTGGTAACAATATTATGCCTGCTTGATGTAAATTGAGCAGGTTTTTTTATGCTGCATCCAAGTCCAATTGGCTACTGATGTAGCTATAAGTGGATAAAGCACAATCCATTCCTGATCCATGCTTCAGCCGGGGATAACCCGTAGATGAGCCATACATGAGTCATAGTTATCCCGTACTAATCTCGTAGTTGGGGTCTTTACTCTCTACTCTTTACTCCCAACTCCAACCTCCCAACTCCCAACTCTTCTCCATTTCCAATAATTTGCTTATCTTCGCGACAATTACAAATCACGTGGTATGTGATTTAGAACTAACTTTTTTTTATAACCGTCTGTAAATTTTAACAAATAGAAGACAAAATCATAGTTGTAGATGATTAACATTACTTTACCTGACGGCTCTGTTCGTCAGTACGAAAAGGGCACATCCGCCCATCAAATTGCATTATCCATTTCCGAGGGCTTAGCCCGTAACGTATTAGCTGCAGAAGTTAATGGAGAAGTTTGGGATTCAACCAGACCAATTGAGTCAGATTCATCGGTTAAATTGTTAACCTGGAATGACGCTGCTGGTAAATCAACTTTCTGGCATTCATCTGCTCACTTAATGGCAGAGGCGCTGGAGGCTTTGTATCCAGGTACTAAATTCGGAATTGGCCCGGCTATTGAAACTGGCTTTTACTACGATGTAGACTTTGGCGATAAAGAATTCTCTTCAGATGATTTCAAGGCTATAGAAGCTAAAATGATTGAACTGGCCAAGCAAAAGGAAACTTTCACCAGGGAAAGTGTAAGTAAAGCCGATGCCATTAAATATTTTACCGAAAAAGGTGATGAGTATAAACTTGATTTAATTGATGGCTTAGAAGATGGAAAGATTACTTTCTATACACAAGGTCAGTTTACAGATTTATGCCGCGGCCCACATATTCCCAATACAGGTTTCGTAAAAGCTGTAAAATTAATGAATGTAGCTGGTGCTTACTGGCGTGGAGATGAAACTAAAAAACAGCTAACCCGTATATATGGTGTAACTTTCCCTAAAGCAAGTGAGCTTACCGAGTATCTTCAAATGATTGAAGAAGCTAAGAAGCGTGATCACCGTAAACTAGGTAAAGAACTGGAGCTTTTTGCTTTCTCTGAGAAAGTAGGAATGGGCTTGCCGTTGTGGTTACCAAAAGGGACTGCTTTGCGCGAGCGTTTAGTTAATTTCTTAACCAAAGCGCAGGCCAAGGCAGGATATGAACAAGTGGTAACGCCACATATCGGTCATAAAAATCTTTATGTAACTTCTGGTCACTGGGAAAAGTATGGCAAGGATTCTTTCCAGCCAATTAAAACCCCGCAAGAAGGAGAAGAGTTTTTCTTAAAACCAATGAACTGCCCGCACCACTGCGAGATTTATAAAACTAAACCGCGTTCTTACAAGGATCTTCCGGTGCGTTTTGCAGAATTTGGTACCGTTTATCGTTATGAACAAAGTGGCGAATTACATGGCTTAACCCGTGTTCGTGGCTTTACTCAGGATGATGCCCACTTATTCTGTATGCCAGAGCAAGTAAAAGAAGAGTTCAAAAAAGTAATTGATTTGGTGCTATATGTATTCAAATCATTAGGATTCGATAATTATACTGCACAGGTTTCATTACGCGATCCTGAAAACAAAGCCAAATACATCGGTTCTGATGAGAATTGGAAGCTTTCTGAAAATGCGATAATTGAAGCAGCGGCAGAGAAAGGTTTAAATACAGTTGTTGAATATGGTGAAGCAGCTTTCTATGGTCCAAAACTGGATTTCATGGTGAAAGATGCTTTGGGCAGAAAATGGCAGTTGGGAACTATCCAGGTAGATTATAACTTGCCTGAACGATTTGAACTTGAATATACAGGTAGCGACAACCAGAAGCACAGACCTGTAATGATACACAGGGCTCCGTTTGGATCACTTGAGCGTTTTATTGCTGTATTGATTGAACACTGTGCCGGTAACTTCCCATTGTGGTTAAGTCCTGAACAGTTTATCATTCTTCCGATTTCAGAAAAATATGAAGAATATGCAAAAAAAGTTTTAGATGAACTAAATAATTCCGATATTCGCGGGCTGATTGACTTCCGTGATGAGAAAATTGGTCGCAAAATTCGCGATGCAGAGGTTAAAAAAATCCCTTACATGCTTATTATAGGCGATAAAGAGATGGCTGAAGGTAAAGTTTCAGTGCGTAAACATGGTGAGGGAGATTTAGGCGAAATGACGTTGGAAGAGTTCAACAATTTATTAATAAAAGAAATAACAGTTTAAAAAATTAAATTAATACAAATTTGGCATTAGGAAGACCAGGATTTAACAGGGGGCCACGTCCACCTTTTAAGAAAAAAGAAGCAGAGCATAACATTAATCAGTTTATTAAATCGCCCGAAGTGCGTTTAGCTGGCGATAATGTTGAGCCAGGAATTTATCCTTTGGCTAAAGCTTTGGCACTTGCTGATGAACTGGAGTTGGATTTAGTGGAGATTTCTCCAAATGCAGTTCCTCCTGTTTGTAGAATAATTGATTATAGCAAGTTTGTTTACGAGCAGAAGAAAAAGCAAAAGGAGATTAAAGCAAATGCTAAACAAACTGTTATTAAAGAAATTCGTTTCGGTCCTAATACCAACGACCACGATTTTCAATTTAAATTAAAACATGCCATTAGCTTCTTAGAGAACGGTGAGAAAGTTAGAGCTTATGTGCATTTTAAAGGTAGAGCAATTGTTTACAAGGAACAGGGTGAAATTTTATTGTTAAAATTTGCTCAGGCACTTGAAGATGTTGGGAAAGTAGAATTGTTACCGAAATTAGAAGGTAAACGTATGTTCTTAACAGTTGCGCCAAAAGTTGCAAAAAAATAAAAATAGGTTTATAAATTAAAAAACAGGTTATGCCAAAAATGAAAACCAATTCCAGTGCTAAAAAGCGTTTTTCGCTTACTGGAACAGGTAAAATCAAAAGAAACAATGCATACAAAAGTCACATCTTAACTAAGATGAGTACTAAACGTAAACGTGCCCTAGGTCATGCTAGCATCGTAACTGATGCAGATTCAGGTAACGTTAAACGTATGCTTTGTATCGGAAAGTAATTTATTAATTCACCAGGTATCAGGCCATTAAAGTTCCTTTTAATTAAGGGCGCCGCTTACCAAAAAACAACAACAACATGCCACGTTCGGTAAACGCAGTAGCTTCGAGAAGAAGAAGAAAGAAAATCCTTAATTTAGCCAAAGGCTATTGGGGTGCAAGAAGTAAGGTTTATACTGTTGCTAAAAACACAGTAGAAAAAGGTTTGCAATATGCTTACCGTGACCGTAAAGTTAAGAAAAGAGAATTCCGCGGATTATGGATCCAACGTATCAATGCAGGTGCTCGTCAGCACGGTATTTCTTACTCTCAATTGATCGGTAAACTAGCTTCTAAAGAAATCGGTTTAAACCGTAAAGTATTGGCTGATTTAGCAATGAATCACCCAGAAGCTTTCAAAGCTGTAATTGATGCAGTAAAATAGAAATTTTCGCTTAGGCGATAATCATATTGAAAAAGGGAACCATTTGGTTCCCTTTTTTTATGCTCTTATGATTGATCGTCAGTCTCTGCGTCTGGCGCATTTTTCTTCACAGATTCAATTCCATTATCTCTCGCCGAAACGCTTTCGTACATTTCGCTTGATCCGATAATTTGGCCATTGGTGGCTTTTAAACTGAAATAATACTTGCCATTGGTTGAAGTTTTCTTCTCGAATTTAGTATCATCCTGCGCGTTTTTCTTTACCGATTCAATTCCATTTTCACAACTCGATTTGGCTGAATAACCTTCGCTGGTTAATATGGTTTGGCCATTTCCTGCTTTAAGATTGAACTGAAATTCTCCATTACTTCGTTTGGTGATTACAAATTTTCCCATTTTTCTAATTTTTTAAGATAGGTTGATGTGTTAATAATGATATAAATAGGAGGTGATACCTAAAGTTATTAAAGTCTTTAAACATTCGCAATACCTCAGCACAATTTAAAATTAACTTTTAACCTAAGCTGTTCGTGAAGCGTATCTTTATCCCACTCTGAAAGTTTTGAATGGTTTTGAAAATCTCTATTAATGTTACTTTTTCAATTTTGGTAAGGGAGTTAATCTCAATGAAATTATCAGGTTCAATGTGATTGTTAATCTGATCGGCCTGATGTTTCAATCTTAAGCCCATCAAATAGTAATAAGACTGCATCAGTTCATTAAACTGTTGCTCGGTAAACACATTTAAATTTTTCAGCACCTTTAGTCTTTCGCCGGTGTTTTCTTTTTGGAATATTCTATTTTGTAATGCATATACCCGAACCAGATCTACAATGGGCGTCATCGCCGTTTTAATGTCGAATACCTCTTTTTGGGCTACCTTTTGAGTTTTGATATTTCTAAAATACGTTAGTGGTGGTTCGTATTGCAGAGCATTCTTAGCTAAATAAACATAAAACTTTTCTATAGGTTGTTGCAACTCCTGATCTACAAAAGTTCGCAGTTCTTCCATGAGCTCCAGATCACCATAAATCGCGCGGCAATCAAAGAAAGCAGCAAATTTTACTGCAGCTTCCGGAAGTGCCTCCTCAATCCAGCTTTTATAATTGTATTTCCAATGTTCCAGAGAATGTGTCCAGTTTGGGTTGGATGCCATATAATCACCCTTGCAATACACAAAGCCTACTGCATTGAGTTTATCTGATACCTGACCAGCAAAGTCTAAAAAGTAACTTCTAACTGCAGCCCGCTTATCAGCAGAAGTATCCTCGTAAATAATAGCATTGTCCTGATCTGTTTTAAGGCTTAATTCCTTTCTGCCTTCACTTCCTAGAACCATAAAAACAAATTTTGCCGGAGGCGGCCCCAATCGTTTAATTACTTCTTCAATTATCTTGGTAGATATGGTATCAGCAATGGTTGTAACTACTTCATTCACAATTTCTGCATGCACCCCTCTGCTCAGCAATTGGGAAACAATACCCGGCACTTTTTCCCATTTTCGTTTTAAATCTGCAGTATCTACAGCCGATTTTACCGATTGAATGAAAACCAATGGCGATTGTGCCTGCTCGCTTAAGAGCCTGTTTCTGCTCAAAAAGCCAACAATCTGCGCTTCATTTTTAACCAATAAGTAACGAGATTTGCTGCTGAACATCATCAGCACAGCTTCATATACATAAGCTTGGGTACTGATAGATACAATGTGCTCATCCATAACTTCGCTTATAGGAAGATCGGCATTTAACCTTCTGCCAATTACCTTATCCCTTAGGGTGATATCCGTTACAAAACCAATAAATTTTTGAGGAGATTCTTCTATAAACAAACAACTCGTTTTATTTTCAGCCATCTTTAAAGCGGCTTCGAAAATAGGGGTAGAAGGTGCACAGCTTACCACTTTTTTGTATGTGATATCACCGATTTTGGTCGAATAAAGCTGATCAACAAGTAAGAAATTGTCTTGGGATGAAATATTGCTCTTGTAAAAATGCGCATATTCTTCATCAAGCATTCGCTTCCCAAAATCATTCGCAAAATATTCGAAAAAGTCTTCATTTTCAGTGCACAGTTTTTTGAAGTCTTTTCTGGGGATAAAATAGGTAACGCTATCTTCTAAAGCCACAACTGTTTTTAAGGGTTTTCTTTTGTTGAATAAAATAGAAACACCACCAATTATTTCCCCGGGTCGATAAATCTCTATCCTGCGTTTTTCATTTTTATTATCTAAAAAGAAGGTTTCAAAGCTTCCCTTTACAATGACTTCTATGCCCTTTATTTTTTGATGGTTTTGGTGATGAAGTACATCATCGCGTTCGTACGATGAAGTTTCAATCGGCTGGCTAAGCTGTAAAAGCTCCGCTTCGGTTAGCAGGTTAAATGGAGGGGTAGATTGAAGGAATGTTATTTTTTCATCCATAGAAAAATATAGAAAGCAGGCGTAATAGGGTACTTCTCGAAGATAAGGTTTTTACTGAAGGTTTGGAAGTTTGTGCTTCCATGATTTCTGCATTGGATTGAAACCGTTCTACAAGGTTTGCTTTCAAAAGATAAAAGAATATTCTGGCTGTTAGAATGGCGTCAGCAAGCGCGTTATGGATTTGTTTTGGCACTTCATTAAATAACTCAATATAAAATTCGTTTAATTTCAACTGCGCTATTTTCGGGTTACGAACAAATGGCGTGCTGGCCATCATGGTACAAAAATACGATAAGGTATTTAATGCATTGGTTTGCCCCAATCTGTAAAACTCAACATTCAGCATCTGGAGATCGAATGCCACAAAATGTCCGATAACCAAAGGTTTATAGGTGCTTAAATCACTGATCAGTAAGTTTAATACAGTCTGTTTATCCTCACCATTTTTGATTAGGAAGTCAGCAGTAATCTGATGAATGGCCGTAGCAGATTCAGCTATATCGATATTTTTATAGTAGATAAAATGATTTTCCCGCTTTACTTCTTCATGATTTTGGTTGTAAATTATCCAGGCAATTTGGATAATGTATGGCCAGTTATCTGTTTCAGCATAAGGAGCTTGCCAGTTTTTAGGTAAACCAGAAGTTTCAGTATCGATGACGAGGAAAAACGCTTGCAAGGGCTGAAATATTTAGTTAGAAAATTAAATGGCGCTTTCAAGTGCCCTTTTTCAAATGTAAATATTTTTGACTTCAATCCCTAGCGCTTTTCTAATTTATAACTGCGATAAAATCATAAAAACCTTATCGGTGAGGATAAGGTTTTTATAGCTTTATTTTATTTAGATGTTGAGTGCCAGGTAGAGTAGGGCCGCTAAAGTTGCCCCAATTACGGGACCCACAATCGGTACCCAGGCGTATCCCCAGTCGCTACTGCCTTTACCTTTCATAGGGATTATGGCATGAACAATTCTGGGTCCTAAATCACGGGCAGGGTTAATGGCATATCCGGTGGTGCCACCAAGCGCTAAACCGATTACCCATACCAGGAAAGCCACAGGGATAGCCCCTAGTGAGCCCAAACCAATTGGCGTTTTATCGGTACCCATTTCTGCATTGGTGAAATAGAAAATAACGAAAATCAATACAAACGTTCCGATAATTTCAGATAAAAGGTTCGATTTTAGGTTTCTTATGGCTGGAGAAGTGGCAAACGGAGCTGCCTTTAAGCCCTGATCTTCTGTGGCATCGAAGTGATCTTTATACATCAGCCATACCAGGAAAGAACCAATTATAGCGCCACATAACTGAGCTAAAATGTAATAAGGAACTTTTATCCAATCGAACTTTTGCGCTATGGCGAGTGCCAGCGTTACAATAGGATTTAAATGAGCCCCGCTGTAGGGCGCTGCAATTACCACACCAACAAAAACAGCTAATGCCCAGGCGGTTGTGATTACTATCCATCCACTGTTATTCCCCTTGGTTTCTTTTAAAACCACATTTGCTACAACGCCATTACCTAAAAGGATAAGCAAGGCGGTACCAATAAGTTCTGCGATAAATTCGGTCATGATAATATTTAATTAGCGTTATTAATCTTCAGCATTTACTCTTGCAGCTTTTACAGCCCTGTTCCAGCCCTTAATTCTTGCCTTATTATCGATGCCTGGCTCTGCAATAAAGGTTTTGTTTACTTTCCATTGAGAACGGATCTGATCAATACTTTCCCAAAAACCCGTGGCCAAGCCGGCAAGATAGGCAGCACCTATGGCAGTTACCTCTGTTACTTCTGGTCGGATTACTTTACAAGCCAGTAAGTCGGCCTGAAACTGCATGAGCAGGTTGTTTGCAGTTGCCCCACCATCAACACGCAATTCCGCAATATTTACACCTGCATCAGCTTCCATGGCTTTAAGTACATCCATTGTTTGATAAGCAATACTTTCTAAAGCAGCCCTTGCGATATGAGATTTGTTTGTTCCCCGTGTTAAACCGGTTATTGTTCCGCGGGCATGCTGGTCCCAGTGCGGGGCACCCAAGCCTGCAAATGCAGGTACTACATAAACCCCATCAGTATCCTTTACTTTCTGCGCCAGTGTTTCTACATCAGCAGATTTGGAAATCAGTCCCATTTCATCTCTAAGCCATTGAACTACTGCACCTCCAATAAAGATACTGCCTTCCAATGCGTAATTTACCTGGTCTTTAATTTTCCAGGCAATGGTTGTCAGTAAGTTATTAGACGAGATCTTTGGTGCGTCACCAATGTTCATTAACATAAAGCAACCTGTACCATAAGTGTTTTTTACCATGCCTGTTTCTGTGCACATCTGGCCAAATAGTGCAGATTGCTGATCTCCGGCAATACCTGCAATGAGAATTTTGGCTGCCAGAATATTTCCTGCTGTTTCACCATAAACTTCACTGGATGATTTTACTTCTGGCAGCATGTTTTTGGGTATGCCAAATAAATCCAGCAACTCATCATCCCATGATAAGGTATTGATGTTGTAAAGCATGGTTCGCGAAGCATTGGTAACATCTGTAACATGTGTTTTTCCTGCAGTTAATTTCCAGATTAACCAACTGTCAATGGTTCCAAACGCCAGTTTGCCAGCGGCAGCTTTTTCTTTAGCACCAGCTACATTTTCGAGGATCCACCTGGCTTTAGTAGCCGAAAAATATGAATCTATAATTAAACCGGTCTTCTCCTGGATCATTGGAGCCAATCCTTTTTGCCTGATTTCGTCGCAATAATCAGAAGTTCTGCGGTCCTGCCAAACAATGGCATTGTAAATCGGAACTCCGGTTTCCCTGTCCCAAACCACAGTAGTTTCCCTTTGGTTGGTAATCCCGATAGAATTAATATCCGAGGCTTTTAAATTTGCTTTTACAATAACTTCGGCTGCTACGGCTATTTGTGTAGACCAAATCTCCAATGGATCATGTTCTACCCAACCTGCCTGAGGGTAAATTTGCGTAAATTCTCGTTGGGCTATGGCTAAAATTTCTCCATTGTGATTGAAAATAATTGCTCTTGAACTCGTGGTTCCCTGATCAAGAGCCATAATATATTTATGCATAGAATTGAATGATTTGGTTAGGTATTATTGAGCCAGTACTACTTTTTGAGCTTCACTTTTCGATTTGTAGATATAGCCGTCGGCTAATTTATTAAATTTTTCCAGTTGATCGTTTTCCCAATCCTGATCGGCATGTAACGCTTTTGCTAGGAGGGAAGCAACTTTTGGAGCCATATTCTTCGCCGCCTGTGCATCAATGAACAAAATTCTTAACCTGCGGCTCAATACATCTTCAATGGTTTCGGCCATTTCATTTCTGGCTATCCAGATTACCTCTGCAGCTACATATGGGAAACCAGGCAGGATTTTTTCAGCCCATTCAGGCTTTTCTGTCATTAATTGCCGGATATGGATTTTATCTGATCCGTATATGTCCAGATATTCATCGCCCTGCTGCTCTACACAGCCATGTATCCGTAAATTTGTAGTTACACATGCTTTCGCTTTTAAAGTTGCATGTGCAATGGCCAGGTCAACTGTTTCTTCTGCCATTCTACGGTATGTGGTCCATTTGCCTCCGGTTATGGTTATGAGTCCCTTTGCCGAAACCATCAATTTATGATCACGACTAATTTCTTTCGTACTGTTTCCTTCACCATTGGTTGGAGCAGCCAATGGCCTTAATCCCGAAAAAACACTGAGGATATCTTCATAAGCGGGTTTTCTATTGAGGTACATGCCTGCTGTTTTTAAGATAAAGTCTATTTCTGTCGTTAATGCCCTGGGTTCTAAACTGTGTTCATCAAGGGGGGTATCGGTTGTACCTACCAAAAGATGTTCATGCCATGGAACTGCAAATAGCACCCTTCCATCCGAAGTTTTTGGGATCATAAGCGCAGAATCGCTGTTTAAGAAGCTTTTTTCCAACACTATATGTACGCCCTGGCTAGGTCTTACCAGTTTTTTAGAGCGTGGGTTGCTCATTTTTAAGATGTCATCTACAAATACACCAGTTGCATTGATAACCACCTTGCCCTTAAACTCGTTTATCACTCCTGTAAGCATATCTTCTGCTTTTATGCCTGTAATTTGCCCGTTTTCTGATTTATTAAGCGCTATAACCTTGGTGTAATTCAGAAGGGTAGCACCATATTCTACCGCGGTTTGAGCGATGTTTATGGCCAGTCTGGCATCATCGAATTTTCCATCATAGTAACGGATACTTCCCTTTAATCCTTTCGCTTTAATGCCTGGCATCTTAAGCAGGGTTTCTTTTTTATTAAAGAACTTAGATTTTCCAAAGCTGTATTTGCCAGAAAGCCAATCATATAGGGTTAGTCCTATGAGGTATTTTGATATGGAGAACCAACTGTAACATGGGATTAAGAATTCTTCTTTTTTAACCAGGTGTTTAGCGTTTTGCTCTAATAGGCCTCTTTCCTTCAGTGCGTGTTTAACCAATGCAATATCGCCCTGAGCCAGGTAACGTACACCACCATGCACCAATTTGGTACTTCTGCTCGAGGTTCCTTTTGCAAAATCAGATTGTTCGACAAGCAGGGTTTTTAAGCCTCTGCTTGCGGCATCTAATGCGGTGCCTAATCCGGTTGCACCACCTCCGATAATGATCATATCCCACTCGGTATCTGAAATAATCTCCTGGTTATTTAATCTTTTCATTTAAATATAAATGTAATAAAACGAAACAATACGCAATTATAAGTAATCATTATCGAAATAATATAATATCTACGTTAAAAAAATATTAAATATTTCTACAAATGGATTTTCTTAATTACTTTATTTGCTATTTTGCGATACCGATAATTATTAAAAGCTCATGATGAATTTAGCTGAAAGGCATCAGTTTATCCTTAATCGCCTGCAAAGGGATCAATATATTAATGTGGTTGATTTATGCAAGGAATTGAAAGTATCTTCTGTAACCATAAGAAAGGATTTAAAACTCTTAGAAGATAAGAACCTCTTGTTTAGAACACATGGTGGTGCCACCATGAATAATCCTTACACGGTAGACCGGCCAGTAAATGAAAAAGAAAAAATCCAGTCTACAGAAAAGAATAAAATAGGGGCTGCTGCCGCTGCATTATTGAACGATAATGACTCAATCGCAATTGCAAGTGGTACTACTGTTTTATATTTTGCTAAAAATATCACTTCTGGTGCTAATTTGACAGTGGTTACATCTGCGCTGAATGTGGCTTTAGAATTAATGAGAGAGCCCAGCATAGAGGTAATTCAGCTTGGTGGTTTACTTAGAAAAAGTTCATCCTCGGTTATGGGTTCTTATGCAGAGCATGTATTACAGGATTTTTATTTCAATAAGTTGTTTTTGGGTGTAGATGGCATTGATCTCGATTTTGGTTTAACTACTACGAATGCAATGGAAGCACACCTTAACCGTAAGATGATCAATGCTTCACAAAAAACAATCGTTTTAGCAGATTCTACAAAATTTGGTAAAAGGGGCTTTGGAAAAATCTGCGGTCTCGAAGAAATAGACCACATTATTACCGATAAAGGAATTTCTGAACAAATTGTAAAACATTTAGAGGGTTTAGGTGTTACTGTTACTATCGTATAGCCCGAAAGCTATAAACAGAACCAAAACGATAATTTGTATATGGAAAAAAAACGAATACACATTTTAGAAGATGATCAAGAGATTAGAAATGTGATTGAAATTCTTTTAAAAGAGGAAGGTTATGAATTACAACTTTCGTCTTCATTCGCAGAGCTAAAGAAAAATATTCAGGATGCGATGCCTGATCTTTTCTTACTTGATGTAATGTTGCCAGATGGTAACGGAGCAGAGATTTGTGAAGATTTAAAAACAGATATTTTTACAAAGCATATTCCGATCATTGTGATGTCGGCTCAAAATAACAGTGAGCAGAAGGCTGCAGATGCTTTTGCAGATGATTATATCAGTAAGCCTTTTGATATTAACGATGTTTTAAAGCGAATTAATACTCAATTGACTCGAAGCGCTGAACGAAGCACAACGAAAGTCCAATAAAAAAAGGGAGCCAATTGGCTCCCTTTTTTTGCAAAGTAGAGTAGAAGCATAAGTTTAGCTTTTGTTAAACATTACAAACCTTTTAGAATTACCTACCCGTTGTGCGGTTGCAGCATTAGAAATAATTGCATCATCTTCGGTGGGCTTATTGATAAAGATATTGGCTCCTATTATATTATAACTTCCAATAGTAACATCTTCTTTTACAGATGAGTTTATCCCCAGAAAAGAATTATTTTTCACTGTTACATTTCCGGCAAGGATATTTCCAGATAGCAGAACATTATTCTCGATGGTGCAGTGATGTCCAATTCTGGCTCCGATAAGCATACAATTATCCCCAATGGTTACAAAGGGATGTATGTCACAGCATTGGTCTATAAATACATTTTTTCCTACAATTAAATCGGGCCATATATTTGCTTTGGATGCTATATAGTTAGCGAAATCATATCCCAATTCACTCACTTTTCTAAAAATGCTTTCTCTGGCGCTGTTCCTACCTATAGCAATATGCATTTTATGGTTTTCTGGAGGAAAGCTTTTTACAATCTCATCTAAGCCTAGTATGGGTATTCCCAAAAGCGTTGTACCAATAGGTGGCACATAATCGTCATCTACGCAAAAAGCCACTACCTCATATGCGCTGTCGTTAGTAAAAGAGTAACAGATAAACTCTGCCATTTTCCCAGTTCCATAAATTATTACTTTCATAATTTCACTATTAGTTGCTTTAAAAATATGTAATATATAATGCCTTTCTAGCTGATCAGGCAACTCTGTACGCTTTTGATGATCAAGTGTATATTTTCATTTACAGCTTAGGCATATTAACCTTAAAGTGCTTTTTTTACGGAATTAATGAGATTTCACCTGTTAGTTTCTCACGATTTGAATTAGTAGGGAAGGGTATGACTGCAATTTTCCACTCTTTTCAAGTTTAAGAATGTAAACATATAGTTTACAGAATATTGATAGAAGTGGTATGTTCTTAGAAGCTTCCAAATTTTTGAACAGAAATTTCCATGGGATTGTAAAGCTATAGTTAAATTATCGTTAACATTTTCCTGGTTCTATAATTTTTTACAACCAATGATAAGTCGCTGGTCCATAAAAAAGTCTGTTGTATGTATTTTTGAAGCGCTTTTTGTTTCCTTTTTGCTGTAAGTGAGGGTTTGCTGTAATGTGAATTTGATTTTTAGTTAGTATTTTGAAATTACAAAAACGTTTTATGTGAAAAGCTCGCATTTCCTGTGAAATTGGTGAGTATTCTGTAGTATTAAGCAGCTTTTTTAAGTGTTAAATTGATTTTAGGAAGAATTTTTGATTTGCATAATTAAATTTTAACCCAAAACTTCAAATATGGACTGAAAAACTATGAAGTGCATTTTACATGAGTTGAGTTTAAAAATTCACAAATCCTGTATAATTTGTTAGGTTAATATTTCAAATACTGTAAATGTTGTTTCATTCTTATACAATTTAAATACAACCCCCTTCAAAGCCTAACACCTTGGCTGTTTAATACCTAGCTTAGTTCTCAATAAATCGAATCAAAACTAAATATTAAAAGTCATGAAGAAATTAACGTTATTCCTTGTTATATATGCATGTGTATTTAGTGCATGCGCTCCTAAAAGAGACCTTGTTTATTTCAGCAATCTGGCTCAACAAACAAATGGCGAGAAAATACAAAGTCAGGAAGTTAAAATCCAGCAGAATGATCTCTTAAGTATAACGGTAAACAGTTTAAACCAGGAGTCAAATGTATTGTTTGCTGTAAATAGCAGAGTATCAAGTGCTGATAACTCTTATAAATTAGAAGGATATCGCGTAGCTAAAGATGGTACAATCAATTTACCTGTTGCAGGTAATATCAGGGTAGAGGGTTTAAGCATTGAGCAGGCTCAGGGGGTGATCTCTAAAGAACTGGATAAATATGTTAAAAAGCCAGTGGTAGATGTTCAACTCGTAAATTTTAAAGTTACCGTAATCGGCGAAGTTAACCGCCCATCTAATTTCACCGTTCAGGGAGACAACATTAATTTACTGGAAGCATTAGGAATGGCCGGAGATATGACTGTTTATGGCAAGCGCGAAAACGTGCTGATTATTCGTCAGCAAGATGGTCGAAGAGTAATGAAACGTCTCAATCTAAACGAACAGGACGTTATGAATTCGCCTTTCTTTTACCTTAAACAAAATGACATTGTTTATGTAGAGCCTGATAAATCTAAAGCAATAGAATATAGTACTGGCACCAGGGTGATGCCTGTCGTAGTAGCCTCAATTTCAGCTGTAGCTGTACTGATCACAGCAGTATTAAATCGATAACGTTTCTTAAATATATAGTTATGTCAACAACAAGCACAAATAGTGGAGCAAAAGATTTTGTAGAAACACTAACAAGCTTTGCCAGAAACTGGCCTTACTTTCTATTGAGTATTGTAATTTGTTTAGGATCTATTTACGCATTCCTATATGTTACTCCTCCCAGATACAAAATTAGCAGTACACTTTTAATTCAAGATGATAAAAATGGCTCTGCAATGTCTAACAGTACAGCTTTTAGCGATTTGAACATGTTTCAAACGGTAAAAACCGTAGACAATGAAATTGAGATTTTAAGATCAAGAGATTTGATTTATAAAGTGCTTAAAAAACTGAACCTTGAAACCGCATACTTTAAAAAGCAAGGCTTAAGGGATAAAGAACTTTATGGTCAAACCAGTCCTTTAAAAATTCATGCCTTCAATTTAACCAGGGGTGCATATGCAAGAAAAATCAATATATCTTATTTAGATGATATCTCTTTCATTTTTCAGGACAGCACCAGTATCAATATCTATAAATATGGTCAGGTAATCAACAGCAAAAATTATCAGATCCAGGTTAATAAAGGACCAGCTTTCGCAAAAGAGTTTGGTAAGGTTAAAATCCAATTCAAAAACCTTTATAACATGACAGAATCTTTCAGTTTGGTTAAATTGAAAATACTTCCGGTAGTAAAGGATGCCAATACCATCACCATTAGCATGAACGATAATATACCACAGCGTGGAATTGATATATTAACCGATCTGATCGACACTTACAACATCAATAATGTAAATAATAAGAATGCAATTGCCAGAAATACCATCAAATTTATTGATAACAGATTAAAATATCTGGTTAATGATTTGACCGGAGGTGAAGAAGATGTAGAGAGTTATAAGCAACAAAACAGGGTTACTGATATTAATATGGATGCGCAAATGAATGCTGCGCGTTCCAGCGAATATACACAGCAATTAGAAGCTTCTGCTGTTCAAATGGGGCTTATCCGTACCGTTGAAAATTACTTCAGGGGCAAACAGGACCAAAATGATTTGGCACCCAGTGCAATGGGATTAAAAGATCCGATTTTAAATTCTTTGATTTCCAGATTTAACGATCTTCAGATTGAAAGAAACAGGATGCTGAGAACAGCGAATGCTGAAAATCCATTGGTTATTAATCTTAATGAGCAGCTGGCCAATCTTAAAAATAATATTCTCGAGAATTTAAGCAGTATTAAACAAGGATTTGCCATCGAAAGAAGAAACCTGAGGGCTAATTATTCACAATATGACAGTAAAATAAAATCTGTTCCAACAATAGAAAGAGGTTTACTTGAAAGAAGTCGCGAACAAGGAGTGAAATCAGGTTTGTACAAATATTTGTTGCAAAAAAGAGAGGAAACAGCTTTATCACTTTCGGCTACCGTGCCAACCTCGCAAATCATCGATAAACCAGCTTATAACACCATTCCGGATAGCCCTAAACAGCCGTTATTATACCTATGCGGACTTATTTTTGGCTGCCTGGTTCCTGCAGGATTTATCTATGTGAAAGGTTTGTTCAACAATAAGGTAAAAGATGCCAATATGATTGAACTAACAGGTGTAAAAATGTTAGGTGAGCTTTCGCATAATGCTGACAAAGGAACTGTTGTTTTCCAAAAAGATAACCGCTCTACTATTTCTGAATTATTCAGATATATCAGAATGAACTTAGGCTTGATGTCTGCTCATGGAGAGAACAAAGTAATGCTGGTAACATCAAGTATGAAAGGTGAAGGAAAAACTTTCTTCAGCATAAACCTGGCTTCTACTTTAGCCATGCTGGATAAAAGAGTGGTTGTTTTGGAATTTGATTTAAGAAAACCAGATTTACTGAATAAAGTAGGCCTGAAACAAACCGTTGGTATTTCCGAATACCTCAATGATGATAAGGTTTTCTTAAATGATATCATCAGACCAACTAAAATTTCAAAACACATCTCGGTAATAGGATGTGGCAAATCACCGGAAAACCCATCAGAATTAATGATGAGCCCAAAAATGGATATACTTTTTGAAGAACTGAAAGACCGTTTTGATTACATCATTATTGACACATCTCCGGTAGGACAGGTTGCAGATGCATTTAGTTTAGCCGAATATGCCGATGTAAGTATTTACTTAGTAAGATATAATTACACAAATAAGTATCAGCTGGCAATTTTAAAAGATATATACGACAACAATAAATTGAAAAATCCAATGGTCGTATTTAACGATGCCAAAAGAGAAAAGAACCAAAAATACAGCTATGGAGGATATGGCTACGCTATGGCGAACTAATACCACTATACTGTAAAATATTGCCCAAACGAATTACCCAGTACCGAATACCTTTTACCAAATAAACGTCCCAACCGTTTTAATTCAGTTTGTTAACGCATGATTTAGTGATACCCTAACTAAGTATCAAGTAGCTATTTCACCAATTAACAGGCAAATCTTTAAAAATAGTTTGCTATTTCAGCAAGAGTATTAAAAACAAAAAAAACGTCATGTAAGTGATATAGCGAAGCTGTATCCCGCGCATAACGCTGGTAAAACCAGAACAAGCAGCCACATTATTGCTTACTTCCTGTAAGTGATATAGCGAAGCTGTACCAAGTAAAGAAATCTAAAAACTCTATAACTAAACATGGAATCTAAAATTAACTTCAGACCATCCTTTGCCAAAAAATGGTTGGTTATCTACGTTCGCCCTCGTTGGGAAAAAAAAGTGGATAAGCTGTTACAAGAACAAGGTATAGAATCTTTTTGCCCGGTTCGTAATGTAGAAAGCCAATGGGCCGACAGAAAGAAAATGGTAAGCTTTCCGCTTTTTGCAGGTTATGTATTTGTAAGAATTAACGAAAGGGAAGAATATAAGGTAAGGGCAACAATGGGGGTACTCAATTTCATTTACTACTTAGGAAGACCTGCTGTGGTTAGAGATAATGAAATAGAAAAACTCAAATACATTGCCGATTCATATCATGATGCGGAAGTAGTTAGCCTGGAAAACCTGTCTAAAGGAGATAAAGTTAGGATCAAAAGTGGCTTGTTTCACGATCAGGAGGGTAATATTATCCAAATTCAGGGCAAACATGTACTCATGTCCTTCGATAATCTCGATTGTGCCGTAGTAACCCGTGTACCCGTAAATAATTTGATGTTAACCGTTAATCAACAACAACAATATGTTTAGTAACGATGAAAATTTGAAAATGGCTGTAATTGGTTTAGGTTATGTTGGCCTTCCTCTTGCGGTAGAGTTCGCCAAAAAACATAAAGTTTTTGGATTTGATATTCAGCAGGAGCGAATAGATCAACTTAAAGCGGGCTATGACAGTACTTTAGAAATAGCCGAAGCCGATTTGAAAAACGTGCTTACTTTCGATTGTACCACACTTAAAGGTTTATACTGTACCAATGAGTTAGAAAAACTTCGCTCATGTTCAGTATACATTATAACTGTACCTACCCCGGTAGATAAAAATAACCGTCCGGATTTAACGCCCTTGATTAAAGCCAGTGCTACCATTGCCAAAGTGCTAAAAAAAGGCGATGTAGTGGTGTATGAATCTACGGTTTATCCTGGTGTAACAGAAGATGAATGTGTACCTGTTTTAGAAAAAGGGTCAGGTTTAGTTTTCAACAGAGATTTCTTTGCAGGTTACTCACCTGAAAGGATTAATCCGGGGGATAAACAGCATACTGTTGCTAATATCCTTAAAATCACCTCGGGATCAACACCTGAAGCCGCTGAAAAAATAGATGCGCTTTACCGCTCGGTGATTACAGCCGGCACATACAAAGCGTCTTCTATTAAAGTAGCCGAGGCAGCAAAAGTTATAGAAAACGCACAGCGCGATATCAACATTGCTTTTGTAAATGAATTGGCCATGATTTTTAACCAATTGGGAATTGATACCTCAGAAGTACTAAACGCTGCAGGTACCAAATGGAATTTTTTAAATTTCAGACCAGGTTTGGTTGGCGGGCATTGCATTGGCGTAGATCCTTATTATTTGGCTCAGAAAGCACAGGAAGCTGGTTATCATCCTGAAATTATTTTGGCCGGAAGAAGGGTTAACGATGGTATGGGTAAATATGTGGCTGATCAGGTTATTAAAAAAATGATCGCTAAAAATATTCATATTGTAGGGGCAGAGGTGCTGGTTTTAGGCTTTACATTTAAAGAAAACTGTCCTGATGTTCGCAACACTAAAGTGATCGATATTGTTAGGCGGTTACAAGAATATAAAGTTAAGGTAACCATTCACGATCCTTGGGCAAATTCCGATCAGGCTGAACACAACTACGGCGTGATCTGCGAAAACGGCTCTTCTAAAACAAGAAAATATGATGGAGTGGTACTGGCGGTTGCGCACAACGAGTTTAAAAGTTTAGATATCAATATGCTTTGTAAACCTGAATCAATCATTTACGACATCAAATCGTTTTTACCACAATCGCTTGAAGCCGTTCGTTTATAATAAACACCATGAGTTTGCAACACAAAGCCCGTTCTGGCATAATATGGTCAATCGGGCAACAGTTTAGTTCAAAATTCATAAGCCTTTTCATTACAATCATTCTGGCCAGGATTTTATCACCTGCAGAATTCGGCTTAATTGCCATGCTTTCAGTGTTTATAGCAATTGGCAATTCGTTAGTAGATAGTGGTTTAACCTCCTCATTAATCCGGTCTCGCTTAACCGGACAAAAAGACTACTCGACAATTTTTTTTTTTAACCTCATCGGGAGCGTAGTTGTATATGCGATACTATTCTTTGCGGCACCATTAATAGCATCCTTTTATAAACAACCCCAGCTAAATGATATTGTAAAGGTTTATGGTTTGGTATTTCTGATCAATGCTTTTTTCAGTATTCAAAATACCTTGTTAACCAAAGAAATGCAGTTTAAGCTGCAAACCGTTATCCAGATTCCTGCTGTTATTCTTGGGGGATGTGTAGGTATTTACCTGGCCAAAAATGGTTATGGTGCCTGGAGCCTGGTTTGGATGTATCTGGTTAACTCCAGTATTTCTACAGCACTACACTGGTATTATTCTGATTGGCGCCCCAGGTTAATCTTTAGCAAGAAAAGTTTTAAAAAACATTTTCACTTTGGTTATAAGATGACACTTTCGGGTTTATTAGAAACCTTTTATCAGAATATATATACCATAATCATCGGACGTTTTTATGCCGCTACTCAGTTGGGTTTTTACTCCAGAGCAGATAGCTTAAGCCAGTTACCAATAGGAATTATATCAACAGCAATTAACAAAGTAACGTACCCCATGTTTTCCAGCATCTCTAACGATGATGTAAAACTTAAAATGGTTTACCGTAAGCTGATGCAGCAGGTGTTATTTTGGAATGCGCCGATACTCATTTATCTGGCAGTGATTGCTAAACCACTTTTTCTAATGCTTTTAACAGAAAAATGGTTACCTGCTGTCCCATACTTCCAGATTTTATGCATCGCAGGGATTTTGTATCCACTACATGCTTATAACCTGAATATATTAAAAGTTAAAGGTAAGAGTGGCCAGTTCTTAAAGCTCGAAATCATTAAAAAAGTGCTCAGTGTAATCGGAATACTCGCAGTAATCCCATTCGGTATTATGGGGCTTTTATATTATCAGTTATTCTTTACCGTATTTGCTTACTACATCAATTCAAGCTATAGCGGTAAGCTCATCAATTACCCGTTAAAAGAGCAGCTTACAGATATTTTACCCATACTCATTCTTTCTGCAACGGTGGGTCTAGGCTGTTTTTACCTCAGTATTTGGTACTTATCACATTACGCAATGAACAACATACTCCAGATTTTATCCATTGGAGTAATATATGGAGGATTTTACCTCGGCATAAGCAGTTTGATTCGCCTTACTGCAATAATCGATTTTAAACAATTAATTCTCAAACAATGATCCCTGTAACCAAACCATTTTTGCCTAAACAGGCAGAATTCAAAAGCTATGTTAGTAGCATTTGGGCCAGACAATGGCTAACCAATAACGGTCCATTAGTAAACGAATTGGAGTTGAAGTTGCAGCAGTACCTGGATCTTCCGCACTTGTTATTTGTTACCAATGGTACCATAGCACTGCAATTGGCTATTCAGGCACTGGAGATAAAAGGAGAGGTGATTACTACTCCATTTTCTTTTGTTGCTACCACAAGCAGCCTTGTTTGGCAGAGCTGCAAGCCTGTTTTTGTAGATATAGATCAGAAAACTTTAAATATAGATCCTGACAAAATTGAAGCGGCTATAACACCAAATACATCAGCCATTATGGCAACGCATGTTTTTGGAAATCCATGTGATATTGAGGCCATTGACAGGATCGCTAAAAAACATGATCTGAAGGTAATTTACGATGCCGCACATTGCTTTGGCACAAAGTACAAAGGGAAATCGATTTTCGCCTATGGCGATGTAAGTACAACGAGTTTTCATGCTACAAAATTATTTCATACCATAGAGGGGGGGGCAGTATTTACTCAGAATCCTGAGGTACTAAAGAAAATGGCGTTTATGCGCAATTTTGGCTACAGTGGTGTAGATACCTTCTCTGAAATTGGTACAAACGCTAAGAACTCTGAGTTTCATGCTGCAATGGGGCTCTGTAACTTAAATTATATCGATCAGATTTTAAGTAAACGTAAGGAGCTTTCCGTACACTATATGCAAAGATTAACCAAGGCTGATGCAGAATTCCAGGTGGTGCAGGATGATACCGATTTTAACTACGCTTACTTTCCAATCATCTTTAAGTCTGAAGAGATCATGCTCGATGTGATGAAGCAGCTGGAATTGGTTCAGGTTTACTGCAGAAGGTATTTTTATCCATCCTTATCGGCACTACCTTATATTGAAAAAATAAATATGCCAATCTGCGATTCGATAGCAAAGCGCATTATTTGCTTACCCCTGTACCACACCCTTACAGCTGCAGATCAGGACCTGGTGGTAAGAATCATTTTAAGAACTCAAAATTATCGTAAAAAACAAGTGGTCAAACTTGCAGACTACGGCACCTTGGTTAACGGAACTACCCTCGGGATGGTTGTAAACGGCCACTAATTCAGGCTTTGAAAATGGAACAAATTAACGACAATATTATGGTTAGCATTTTTTGCATAACCTATAACCACAGCAAATTTATTGGCAAAGCACTCGATGGTTTTTTAATGCAGAAATGCAATTTCAATACCGAGATTATTATTGGGGATGATTGCTCTACAGACGGAACAACAGAAATTATTGATGGTTACGTAGCCAGATATCCCGGAAGGATAAAGCGGTTAAAGGCACCTAAAAATATTGGTGCTACCCAGAATGTAATTCGGGTAGCATTAGAAACCAAAGGCAAGTACGTAGCAACTTGTGATGGTGATGATTTTTGGACTGATCCTTATAAACTTCAGAAGCAAGTTGATTTTCTGGAGGCAAATCCACAGTATGTTATGTGTTGCCATTATACCAAAGAAATTAATTACGATGAAACGGAGTTGATTTACATGGATTTTAATCCTGTTCCGTTAACCTACAGTTTTAGCGATTTGTTGATGAACAAACAATTAGAAACCTGTACCGCTACCATTGTGTATAGAAATGTAGAAGAGATTAAAGAGTTATACAAAAACGATTGGTTTCTGAAATGCAATGCCTGCGATAAGTTTTTGAAATTGTATTCAACCTGGGCAACAGGCAAAAAAATATATGTATTACCAGAGGTGATGAGCTGCTACAGAAGACATTCTGGTGGAATATGGAGCCCGGTGGCATACGTGCCTTTAAAGAAAATGCAACTCAGTGATTTTTATATCATTACCAAAATCTTTACTTACACCACCTTTCAAAAAGTTAAACTGCTTTATTTCTACTTTAAGAAATATTTCCTGTTCGAAGTAAAACATAAAACCTTAGGTAACGCATTAACACCATTAAAACCATAGTAAACTAACTGAAATGGCAACTAAATTATGCTTTGTAATTAGCAGCTTGGAGGGGGGTGGGGCCGAAAGGGTTTTGAGTAACCTGGCCAATCACTTTAGTGAAAAGGATTTTGATGTTATAGTGATTTGTTTAAATCAGGCGCCCACCAAATATGTTCTTGCTCCAAAAATTAAACTTAAAGTTTTGGTAGATCGGAGAGGTAAATCAGACTTGTTTTCCAGACTGAAATTTGCTGCAGTTACTTTTTATAGGCTCATTGCAACACTAAGGAAAGAGAAACCAGTTTGCTGTATTTCTTTTATGACATCGGTTAATATATGGACAGGTATTGCTTGTATATTATTGAATATCAAATATATAATATCGGAAAGAACCTCGCCTGATTATACCTTAAATACGTACAGTACCTGGTTGCAATGGATCTCATTTCAGGTTTATAACAAATCAAAGGCGGTAGTTTTACCCGCAAAAGCAATGGAAGATGGTTTTAAACGTAATAAAAGATTTCGTACCCTGAGCAATTTTAAAACCATCTACAATCCGGTAAATATTTTTAATCAGCCCTCAAAAGCAGCAGTTAATGATAAGCCTTTTATATTGAGTGTAGGACGTTTGGATCCTGATAAATGTTTTGACCTGATAATAGCGGCTTACAGTCGTATACCTAACCAAAATATCGATTTAATCATATCAGGGGAGGGCGACTGCAGACCAGCATTAACGCAACAGATTGAGGCATTAAAGCTAACTGATCGCGTAAAATTGATCGGATTTAAATCAAACCTTCAGGATTACTATAGCCAGGCAAAATTGTTTGTGATGGCTTCGAGGGTAGAAGGTTATCCAAATGCCCTGGTAGAAGCCATGAGTTTAGGGTGCCCGGCCATAGCAATGGATTGTGAGTTTGGCCCTTCAGAAATCATCAATAACGGAATAAATGGTTTCTTAATTAAATGTGAGGATGTAGATGCATTAACGCATGCCATGAATGAGTTGCTCAGTAATGAAACACTCCAGACTACTTTCTCTACCAACGGAAAATTAATCAGTAAAACCAATTCAATGGAAAATATATCTACGAATTGGGAAAATCTAATCCTATCATGAAAAAGGTAATGCTTCTGGGGCTGTTGTTTCTATTTATTTATGTAACAACGTTCAATATTTTTATGACGGGTATTTTCAGAATTCCCGCACCTGTAGTTTTTCTTGCTCCTTTGCTCTATTTTTTCAGAACAGACGAAAAAGACTTCTTATACGGTAAAGAAATGGTCGTTTTTTTTCTTGCAGGTCTTTTCTTTTATGTAATTGGCCAGGCAGATATTGCAGGTTTCTTCGCCTTAATGATTGTAGCCGCATGCTTCGCACTCTTGTTTAATTATGTGGTAGGAATGGATTTAAAGCGGATGAAAATTCTGATTGGATTCTTTTTCGGAGTATTGATCGTTTCAGGTATTATCATGTTTATTGATCACAAGATTAACATGGCTGGCTTAAGATCGTTATTGGTAGGTGAACAGGTACTTCAGGCACCATCTGGCATTTCTACTACCATTTTTACTTTCGGCTACCAGATGGCTGCACTAACCCCTTTTTTAGTAATAAGTACAATTCTCTTCAGAAAAAACTGGTTTTTTAGCCTGATCATTTTCGGATTCGCAATTGCCCTTATCTTTTTTGGAATGCAACGTTCAGTTTTACTGGCATTCGGATTGGTACTTGGACTATTTTTTCTCTGCCTGTATAAAGCAAAATCTATTTTAATATTCGGATTAATATGTGGAACATTCTTTCTTGCACAAAGCTCAATCGAACAATTTTCAGAAGGGAAAAAGCAGCAGAATATTCTCAATAAGAACGTAGAAAATGCAAGGGGAAAAGAAGAAAGGGGGGATTTGATGAGTGAAAACTTAGATATTATTGCTGATTATCCCTTTGGATTAGTTTTTTATGGCAAAACCTGGAACGATGTAGTACAGCATAATTTTGTATATAAAAAAGGCCCTATCGTTATCACTTCGCACAATGCCTATCTTATGTTTATTACCTACTTAGGCCCATTACTCTCATTTATCTTCTTAGTGCTGCTTTATCAAAAAGTAGGGAAGATTATCTTCAATGCTTTTCTCCATATTAAAGAGAAAAAGAATGCACTGCTAATTTGCCTATGTTGTTCATTTATAGCCATATCAGTTAATTCATTTTTTCATAACGAATGGCTCCTGGCTACAAGCGGACCCACTTTGTTTCTCTACTTCGCAATCCTCCAGTTATCCAGAATCAGGGCGAACGAAGAAGCGCTTGTAGTGATCACCGAATAGATCGGACACAACGATCTTTTTATTACTCAACACCAAACTTTAATAAATCAAACCATTATGAACATACCATTCTCACCGCCATTTATTGATCAATCGGTTGTTGATCAGGTTATGGAAACACTAAACAACAAGTGGATTACTACAGGGCCTAAGGTTAAGGCGCTTGAACAGGAAATACAGAGTTTAACAAGTACCGATGCGGTTATATGTGTAAATTCCTGGACATCGGGTGCAATATTAATGCTAAAGTGGTTTGGAATAAAGCCCGGCGATGAAGTTATTGTACCTGCATATACTTATTGCGCTACAGCATTGAGCGTGCTGCATTGTGGTGCAACACCTGTTATGGTTGATGTGTTAGATGATTTTAACATTGATCCGGAGCAGGTTAAAAAGGCCATTACAGCCAAAACAAAGGCGATTATTGCCGTAGATATTGCTGGCTGGCCTTGCGATTACAACTCTTTGTATAGGGTCGTTAACGATATTGAGGTTCGCAACCAGTTTCAGGCCGAATCTGAAAAACAAATATTACTGAACAGGATACTTTTAATTTCTGATGCTGCACATAGCATTGGAAGTACATACTGTGGTGAACCTGCAGCTAAGAAATGCGATGTAACAATTTTTTCTTTCCATGCCGTAAAAAATATCACAACCGCAGAAGGTGGGGCTATCTGTTTAAATCTCCCGCCACAGTTTAATGCAGCAGATGAATACAGTTATTTGAAAATGTATACCCTTAATGGTCAGAATAAGGATGCATTGGCAAAATCGAAAGGAGGGGGCTGGCGTTATGATATTCTCTTTCAGGGCTTGAAAATCAATATGCCGGACATTTGTGCCGCAATAGGTTTGGCTCAAATCAGGCAATATAATGCCAGTTTGTTGCCAAGCAGAAAACAAATCGCACTGAAATATTGCGAAGGATTCGAAAATCAAAGCTGGTTTGTTGCACCGCCACTAATCAGCATACAACGCGAGTCATGCTACCACCTCTTTCCTTTAAGGGTTAAAGGATTAACTGAAGAACAGAGAGATACCATAATTGATGATCTGGCGGCCTTGGGCGTAGCGGCAAATGTGCATTTTATTCCAATGCCTATGCTTACCTATTTCAAAACACTGGGATATAAAATTGAAGACTACCCCGTAGCATATCAAAATTATGCGAACGAAATTTCACTTCCAATCTATCCTCAACTCAGCGCAAGTGAAATAGAATTTATTATCACTTCGGTAATCAGTGTAATCCAAATCCAGTTAAACGGTGTAATTAAATTAACTGATGATCAGTATGTAGAACCAATAAAACAAATGGCAGTTGCATCATGAAAAGGAAATATAAAAGAGTGTTCGATGTACTCATTGCAGGCATAGCACTTATCATTTTTAGCCCGTTATTGATTTTAGTGGCACTTTTAATCAGGCTAGATTCAAAAGGACCTATATTCTTTAAACAAATCAGGGTGGGCAGAAATATGAAGGATTTTCACCTCATTAAGTTTCGAACCATGTTTGTTCAGCAAAATGAGGGCAGTTTGCTTACTATTGGTAACCGTGATAACAGGATAACACGAATAGGTTATTGGTTAAGAAAGTATAAGTTAGATGAGCTTCCACAGCTGTTAAATGTACTAAAAGGCCATATGAGCCTGGTTGGTCCGAGACCAGAGGTAAGGAAATATGTTAACCTCTATAATGATGAACAACGTTATGTACTTTCTGTAAAACCAGGAATAACAGATTGGGCTTCAGTAGAATTTTGCAATGAAAATGAACTTCTGAAACACGCTGAAGACCCCGAAAGCTACTACATCGAACGGATTATTCCGGCCAAGATTCAACAGAACCTCAGGTATATTAAACACAATAATATACTCACCGATTTTAAGATTATCTGGTTAACCATCAATAGAATAGTGATCAACTGATTATGTACGCACTACAACAAACTGCTTATCAGGAAGAAGTTCAAAAGAAAAAGGTTTTTTTTATTTTGAGTTCTTTAACTTCCGGAGGTTCGGAAAGGGTATTCTGGAATTTAGCTCAGGGTTTTAATAAAACGCTTTTTGATATTACCATCGTTATCCTCGATTCTTCTGTGAACTGTTTTTCGATGGATTTAGAAGGGGTAAGGTTCATCGATTTAGGGACAAAAAAAGCATCTAAATCCTTTTTTGCACTTTATTCGGTATTAAAAAGGGAAGAACCTTACGCTGTATTTTCAACTACCGACCATATTAACATTCTGGTTTCAATGGTTGGAAGGTTTTTGAAAGTTCCTTATTTAATCGCAAGAGCATCCAATATTCCGCATGAACAACGCCTGTATGAAGGCTTCAAATCTAAATTTTACGAGCTTTTCACCAGAGCTAGTTACAAAGGCTACAAACTTATTGTATGTCAATCTGAGGAAATGAAGCAATCGTTGATGAAAACTTATGGTGTATCACCAAAACTGATCACGGTAATTGCGAATCCGGTGCTGCGAACCTCAAACCTGAGGATCCCCGAAAAACCTTCTAAAAAGTTTAAACTTCTGGTTGTTGCCAGGTTTGCTTTAGAAAAAGGTCTGGACCGCCTCGTGAACATCATGGCCATGCTACCGGATAACTACCATTTGAGTTTTGTTGGGACAGGGGTTTTAAAGGAAAGGATTAAGCAGCAGGTTAAAGATATGAACCTTGAATCAAGGATTCAATTTTTAGGTGAGATCAGGAATATCCACGAAGTAATGGTTCAGCACGATTTAATGGTGCTGAGTTCGCATACAGAAGGCTTTCCAAATGTTGTTTTAGAAGCTTTGACTGTAGGTTTGCCGGTGGTAACCTTTAAAGTGAGTGGTATCCCGGGTTTAATTATCGATGGTTTCAACGGTTATGTTATTCAGCAAGGCGATTTGCTTGGTTTTAGAGATAAAGTGGTCCAGGCCTGCAACCAAAATAACTGGAATGCAATGGATATCAGGCAAAACGTCTACCAAAAATGCTCACTCGAAAAAATCAGTATACAATACGAATCATTAATCAATTAACAATCTTAAAAAAATAAAGTTATGTGTGGCATATATGGATCAACGATAGTTTATAATGATGAAACCATTCGTGAAAAAATGGCCAGAATCAGTTTTAGAGGCCCGGATTACACGGGTATACAACGGTATGATAAAGTTGTTTTTGCTCACAACAGGTTAGCAATCATAGATTTAGATTCCCGCTCTAATCAGCCATTTTCTTATCTTCATTTGCATATCGTATTCAATGGCGAAATCTATAATTACAAAGACATCAGAAAAGATCTGGAAGCTAAAAACTATCAGTTTAGAACAAGTTCCGATACAGAGGTTATTTGTGCCGCATATTTAGCTTATGGTGCCGATTGTTTATCCCGTTTCAACGGAATGTTTGCCTTTGTAATTTATGACACTTTAAAGAATGAACTTTTTGGTGCCCGCGATAGGTTTGGTAAAAAACCTTTCTATTATGCACATGATCATGGGGATTTTGAGTTTGCAAGCCAACCCTCGCAAATCAGTATCCACAGGAATCTCAGCGTAGATGAGAAAGCAATCAATCAATACTTAATCTGGGGCTATGTTCCTGAACCGCAATCTATTTTTGCAGAAGTAAGACAATTGCCCGCCGCGCATTATTTTAAGTATCAGATAGGCAGTAGTAAAATGAAAACGACCGAATATTGGTCGCTTGATTATGGATGGAAGAACAGGTTTTCGGGTAGTTACGGGGAAGCTAAAGAAGCTTTAGAGCTCATTTTAGCAGACGCTGTTAAAATCAGGATGAATGCTGATGTGCCGCTGGGTGTTTTTCTTTCAGGCGGAATAGATTCCTCACTCATTGCTTCAATGGCCACCCGGGAAATAGACCATGTAAAAACCTTTTCTATTAAATTTAATGAAAAGGGCTTTGATGAAAGTGCTTACGCTAAACAAGTGGCACAGCATTTAGGTACTGATCACCACACTATAGAATGTAATTATGATGATGGCATTCAGCTCATCGAGAATTTTAATCAATATTATGATGAACCTTTTGCCGATTCGAGTGCTATACCAACCATGTTGCTGGCCAAACATACCCGTAAGCATGTAACTGTTGCCCTTAGTGGTGATGCAGGCGATGAAGCATTTTTAGGTTACCATCGTTATAAATGGATTAAACAGGTTAATAGTGTCTTCTATGCCCCTCATTCCATACGAAAGGCATTAGGCGGAATAATTAATCAGTCGCCAAAATATAAACATAAGCTCATTGCCATGGGAATTGCTATGGAAGATGTAGAAAAGCTTTATGTAAAAATGTTTGGTAACATGGAAAATTCATGGGTTAAACAACCAGACCTGGCAAAATACAATCCTTTGATGCATATTTTAACCAACCCATCTAAACCATTATTAGAAAGGATTTCAGATTTTGATATCAAGACCTATCTGAATGGCGATATCAATACCAAAGTCGACAGTGCATCAATGGCATTTTCGCTGGAATCAAGGTCCCCACTAATGGATTACCGGGTGATAGAATTCTCAAGAAGTTTGCCAACCAATTTTAAATACAATAGCGGTAACCAAAAGCGAATATTAAAGGACATCTTATTTGAACGTGTTCCGGCACAAATTTTTGATCGGCCAAAAGCAGGTTTTACCATGCCTTTCCAAAATTGGTTCAGGAATGAACTTAAAGAATATGTGATGGATAACTTATCTGAACAGAATCTTAAAAATATTCCGGGCATTCATGTAAAACGTACCCAGGAAATTATCCAGGAACACATGACTGGTAAATGGAACAGGTATCCTCAAATCTGGAAGCTACTGGTGTTATCTCAGTGGTTAATTAAGAATAAAAAATCTGAACAAAAAGTTTCACTGGTTGCTTAAAATCATTTGTTATGCAGCACTTTATATCAAAAGTATTTAATAAGTTGTTTACTGCAGACAAATGGAATATCGGGTATGTTTATCAATCTGTTGAAAGCCTGATTGCACACAAGCAATTGAATGCAGACATCAAATGGTTTAAAGAAGATACAGTTGATTATGCTGCGGATCCATTTGTTGTTGATGTAGCCGGTAAAACCAGGGTTTATTATGAAGAGTTAAACTTTTGGAAAGGAAAAGGTGAACTCATGATGGTCGATGATTTGTCTTTCGGTAACAAAAAAAAGGTTACCGGGGTTATACCCGAAGCTATTCATCTTTCTTATCCCTACATGATTAATACCGTACATGGTTTATATTGTATTCCTGAAACATCTGAAGCGATGGAGGTTGCATTGTATAAGGTAGATGTAGATAACCCTGAAAAGCTGGTCAAAAAAAAAGTCCTTCTCAAAGGAAAAGCCTTTGTAGATAGTTCAATTGTTTTTTTTCAAAACAAGTACTGGTTGTTTACCAGCGTACCAGGAGAGAATACCCATTTGTATGTTTATCATTCCGATACTTTAGATGGCGACTATAAAGGACATCAGCTCAATCCAATAAGAGTAAAAAAAGAGCATTGCAGGGCTGCGGGAAAGCTTTTCATGTTCCAATCTGAACTTTACCGGGCAACACAGAATCCTACGCATAAATATGGTGGTTCGATCATTATTAATAAGATAGAACTACTTAATGAATCGAGTTTTCATGCTAGTCCTTTATTTGAAATAATGCCTCATAAAAAATATAGTGAGGGACTTCACAACATCAGTTTCACTGAAACAATGATTGTTGTAGACGGCAAAAGGAAGATAATAAGTCCATTTATGCCCTTTAAGAAACTGATAAGAAAAATTAAACAAAACACTTAAAAAAAGAGAAAATGGGACCGGATAAAAAGATACTGTTTATTTCTTTAACCGATGCGCCCAATGGAGCTGAGAATGTGCTGCTTACCATGGCTAAAGAAGTAGGAAAGGAGATTTGGTTTTTAAAACGAAATCAATCCTCCAACTTAATAATTCCAGACCGTATTCATGCACATTATCTGTCGGAAATAAGCATTGCAAGAGGCTTTATGCAAATGGTTCCTAGATTAAGGAGCTTAACTTCTGCAGACTTGATTATCAGTACACATCCCTACTTAAATGCACTTCTGGGATTATTAAAAAGAATAGGGTATTTAAAAACCAAACTGATTGCAAGAGAATGTACTTCTGTTTTTACCAGGTTTACAGGTCTGAAAAAGAAAGTATATCAGGTACTATATCGCCTTGGCTATCCAGCTATTGATTTATTGGTTTGTCAAACTGAGATGATGAAGCAACAACTTTTAAATCATAATCACTTTATCCCTGCTTCAAAAGTACTGGTACAGCCCAATCCGATTGATTTTGTTAAAATAAAGGCAGGCGCAGAAAAACCATTAATTAATGGAGATGCAAAACTGGATTTTATATGTTCGGCAGGTAGGCTGATACCCGAAAAAGGCTTTCCAGTTCTCATTGAAGCCTTTAAAAATATTAAAACTGAATACCCTAACCTCAAACTTCTGCTCTTAGGGGAAGGTAAAGAAAGAGCAAGTTTAACCCAGCTCATTGAGACAAACGGACTAATTGATGATGTAATTTTGAAAGGTCAGGTTAATAATCCTGCCCCATACTTTAAACATGCTAAGGTATGCGTGGTATCCTCTCTAAAAGAAGGCTTTCCTAATGTACTCCTGGAGATGATGGCGGTAAACGCTTCTGTAGTATCTACCCTATGTGCAGGAGGAATTGAGGATATTCCTGGTATCAGTAAGATCGAAGTTAATAATGTAGATGCCCTGAGCAATGCCATGCGTGAGGCGCTACAAAAAAACAGACTAAATGAAGAAGACGTAGTGCTTGATTACCTGGCACAACGAAAACCTGAAATTTTTGCGCATGCTATTCTGAATGCCCTAAACAATCTTAACTAATAAATTAACCGACATAATATTAACCAATAGGTCATGTGACGCATGGCCCTGATAATCAATTGCCTCATCCCAGGCTATTACTTAACTGTTTCTCAAAACCAAAATTCTATGAAAATTTTAATTACCGGTACAGCTGGTTTTATTGGCTTCCATTTAGCACAACGTTTATTGCAAAGAGGTGATACAGTTGTTGGCATAGATAACATCAACGATTATTATGATGTTAATTTAAAGTATGCCCGTTTGGCACATACGGGTATTCCGCAATCGGAAATCGCCTATGGCGTGCCTGTGCAAAGTAAGGTATATGATAACTATACTTTTATTAAATTAGACATTTGCGATAAAACAACACTCGAAAAATGTTTTAAGGACAATCAATTTGATGCGGTTTGCAATTTAGCAGCGCAGGCAGGGGTAAGGTACAGCTTAACCAACCCGGATGCCTACATTGAAGCCAATATTAAAGGATTTTTGAATGTTCTTGAATGTAGCAGACACTTTAAAATCGGGCACTTACTTTACGCAAGCTCATCTAGTGTTTACGGTTTAAATAAAAACATGCCGTTTTCTACCCATAATAATGTTGATCATCCCGTGTCTCTTTATGCTGCATCTAAGAAAAGTAATGAGTTGATGGCCCATTCTTACAGTCATTTATTTAATTTGCCAACTACGGCTTTAAGGTTTTTTACCGTTTATGGTCCATGGGGCCGTCCGGATATGGCACTTTTCTTATTTACCAAAGCCATTTTAGAAGGTAAGCCCATTGAAGTATTCAACAATGGTGAAATGAGGCGGGATTTTACGTATATTGATGATATTGTGGAAGGAATAGTGCGGGTATTTGATCAGCCTGCTCAAAGCAATCCGGATTGGAATAGCTTAAATCCTGATCCTGCAACATCTAAAGCGCCTTATGCTGTATTTAATATTGGAAGAGGAGAGCCTGTAAGATTGCTGGATTTTGTAGAGGAAATTGAAAAAGAAACAGGTATTTCAGCTCAGAAAATCTTCTTGCCTATGCAAGATGGGGATGTTGCAGAAACTGCCGCAGATGTAGATGATTTGAAAAATTTATTGAATTATCAACCTTCAGTATCTGTTCAAACAGGTGTGAAGAATTTTGTGAAGTGGTTTACAGATTTTTATACACCTCATTCACAAAATGTTACAAAAACACCCGAAGTGGTGATTTAGTTTGTCATGTGAATGTAAAGTTGGTGTATAAATTGTTCTACATTATTGTGTTCTTAATCATTAATTTAGCTTTCTTTAAATAACTGGGTTTCAGTGTTAGTAATTGTGTTTAATATTGATATGAATTAATAATCAGTGCTTTAGCTGCATTTTTTTAGATATACTCATTTATCGCATATAGCGTTAAGTTGTAAATTTAAAAAAAATCAAAAATGCAGAGAAGAACAAAATTGTTTAAAAAAGTGAGTTTAATTGGGTTATTATTTACAACCATTTTCTTTTTCAGTAATTGTAAAAAAAGTGTGAATGGAGAAGATACATCTTTGGTTGATACTACTCAATATTTTTCAAGTGATTCAGGTCAAGTTTTAGCCGCTACCAGTGGAAGTACAGGTAAATTAAGTGCAAGTGGATTCAGGTTAGAAAGCGGGTATGCTTTTAAAATCTCGGCAACCATCTCCGGAGGAGATAATTCGACTGCACCAAGTCAGTCAATTTTAAGATTATTTGAGAACGGTGTAGAATTAGGTCCGGCTCATACTGCTCATGATGAGATCAGAACAGTAGGTAAGGGAAGATTTAGCCATTGGGGCACTACATTAATTTTCTCAACATCAGATAATAGCGATCCAAGAACAAACGGCAGAACCTATACCTATGTAATGGGTGGAACTGCAGCAATAACACCACCGGCAACAATTGCGCCACCAGCATCAGGCAATACCGAAATAACAAATGGCATTATGGGATATGCTATGGTTAACGGTTCAACCACAGGTGGTCAAGGTGGGACAGAAACTACAGTTAGCACTTTAGCTGCTTTAAAATCAGCGCTGGGGGATAATGTTAAACGTATTATTTATGTAACCGGTACAATTAAAGGTGCAGGCGAAGATCCGATATATGTAAAATCAAATAAATCAATCATTGGTAAATCGGGTGCAGTAATTGAAGGTGTTAACTTGTTTATGTACACAGTAAGTAACATCATCGTTCAGAACATTACTTTCAAAAACTATGTTAACTATGCCGCAATACAAATTAAAGAGGCTGCTCACCATATTTGGATTGATCATTGCGATTTCGCGACAGACAGATCACATGGATGGGAGTATTGGGGTAAAGATATTACCATTACCAGAGAATCTGATTTTGTAACGGTTTCCTGGAGTAAATTCCATGATACAAACTTATCAGTGTTAATCAGTGGTGGTATTGCCGGCCACGAATCTGATGCAGGTAAACTTCATGTAACCATGCACCATAATTTCTGGTATAATGTTACAGAAAGAGAGCCTTCAATGAACTGGGGTCGTGTACACATGTTTAACAATTATCACTTAAACAACACAGGGTATTCAATTGGTGCCAGAGCTGGTGGTATAGTAAGAACAGATAATGAATATTTTTCAAACTGTGTAAAACCATTATCAACCAAAGTTGCTACAGATCCTGAAGGATACTTTAGCGGTATTAATACCAATATTTACGACAAATGTGGTGCAAACACCATGACAACAGCGGTATCAACCTGGGTACCAGAGTACGATTATAAAGCATATTTAAATGATGCAGCTAGCGTTCCTTCAATTGTAATGAACGGTGCTGGTCCGAAATAGATAAACCAAAATCTTCATATTTTTATTACAAAAGCCACCTGGATAGGTGGCTTTGTAATTTGAATAAAAAAAAATTGACATGATGAACATTACAGGCAAAAAGATTTTTATCGTTTGCGATTCTTCCAGATCACTACTTGATTTTAGGGGAAAGCTCATTGAGAAAATGCAGATTGATAATCAGGTGTATGTTTTTACACCCAAAATAGAACAAGAATCTGTACGCAAAAGGTTGCAGGAATTAAAAGTAATTACCTATGAGAGCAAGCTGAATGGAAGTAATGTTTCAATAATGTCTGACCTCCAGTTTATATATTCTTTATACAAATTACTTAGAAAAATAAAGCCAGATATATTCTTCCCTTACACATTTAAACCTGTTATTTACGGTTCCTTTTTGGCTAAACTTTGCAATGTAAACCTAATTGCCCCAATGCTTACTGGTTTGGGCTATAATTTTACTGATAATCCGAATAGTAATAAATGGGTAGTTAAGATTACCCGCTTTTTGTTAAAGTATAGCTTACAACCCAATCCCAGATTAAATATCATTTTCCAAAATAAGGACGATTCTCAACGTCTTTTAGACCTGAAAATATTGAATAAAAAACATCAGGTTTATGTAGTTAACGGTTCAGGTGTAGATTTAAGTCATTATCAATATTCTAAACCCAGTGTTACGCCTATTACTTTTCTGATGGTTTCAAGACTGATAAATGCCAAAGGAATTAAAGAGTACTACGATGCTGCCAAAGTGATTAAACAGCGTTTCCCAAAAACCGTTTTCAAGCTCATAGGTGCTTACGATGATAATATCGATAGTATTAGCCCTCAACTTTATCAGGAAATTGCTTCAGGAGAAACCATAAAATACATTGGGCAGGTAGATGATGTAAGACCTGATATAGAACAATCTTCCGTTATGGTTTTGCCTTCTTATTATGGTGAAGGTGTTCCTAGATGCGTTTTAGAGGGAATGGCCATGGGAAGACCAGTAATTACCAGCGATTCTGTAGGTTGCAGAGAAACCATAAACCCGGAGCCTGAAAATGCCAATGGATTTCTAATTCCGATCAAAAATGCATCAGCGCTAGCCAGTAAAATGACTTATTTCATTGAACATAGTGATGATATCGTTAATTACGGAAACCGCGGGAGAACATTTGCGAAAGAGAAATTTGATGTTAATCTGGTTAATTCAGAATTATTCAAAATCATGAAGTTGAAAGACTAACCCACTTTTAGCTCACCAGAATCAACTAACCAAATAACCTAACCTTACTGTTGTGAACAATACATTTATTTACAAGCAAGCCACCCTGGCTGACTTTCGTCACGCTATTGACGAATACGGATGGGTAGTATACGAGAAAGCAATCAACCAGAAATTAATATCAGATATTATTGCCGGCTTTGAGGCTTCTTATTTACTTCGACGCGAGATTCAGAAAATGAACGGCATAGAGGAAAATATGGAAGGTACGCTTCACCATCTTTTAGAAAAGGACAATTTTGCAATGGAGCTTTTGCGAAAGCTTTGCTGTCATCGGGAAATCCGGGATTTCTTAGGCGGGAATTATATCCTGAATGGTATTAATGGGGTAATCAATTCCAGGAAAAGCAAATCTTATATCCAAAATATCCATAGAGATGTAAGGACCTTTTCAGGTGAAAACAGGTATATGATCCAGATGATAGTCGTTTTAGACGATTTTACCATTTTTAACGGGGCAACGCACTTCCTGTCCGGATCTCATAAACTGGATATCAGACCGGATGAAAAACATTTTAAAGCCTTTTCCAAACAAGCTGTAGCCAAAAAGGGAAGTATCATTTTATTTGATTCCAATTTATGGCATGCAGGCGGTATTAATTTTACCCGAAAGCAGAGAAGAGCCTTAACACTTGGTTTTACCAAGCCATATATTAAACAACAATTTGATTATCCGCGGTTTTTAGGATACGAATATGGTGAAACTTTAGATAGCGATCTCCGACAGATAATTGGCTATAATGCCAGGGTTCCGGCGAGTTTGCAAGAATACTACCAGCCTAGAGAACATAGAATGTATAAATCAGATCAAGGTTAAAGCAAAAGTTATGGAAACTCAAACGCTCCCCTTAAAACCAATTGGAGGATATATCGAACTCCAGTTAAATCCGGGAAGGATTTTTCATTCAAAACTTCTTCCACTAAATACAGGCAGAAACGCACTCGAATATATTCTTCGGGTTAGAAAATATAGTTTAATTTATTTACCCTATTATACCTGTGATGTTTTATTAGAGCCCTTATATAAACTTAACGTGGCGTGTAAGTTTTATAAAATTGATCAGGATTTAAATCCCATTATCGATTTTGAAATAGCTGAAAAAAGTTGTTTCCTTTATACCAACTACTATGGATTAAAGACCGAAACAATAAATAAATTAGCGCGCAGCATTCCCAATTTAATTGTAGATAACGCACAGGCTTTTTTTGAACTGCCACTACAGCATATAGATACCTTTTACTCTTGCAGAAAGTTTTTCGGTGTACCTGATGGTGCCTATTTGAGTATATCCAACACACTGGATGTAAAATTAGAACAAGATCTTTCCCTCAACCGATTCTCACATTTGTTAAAGAGTATCGATTTAAATATTGAAGAAGGCTATACTGATTACATTGAAAATAACAAGGATTTGTGTAACAGAGACATCATGCAGATGTCGTCATTATCCACTCAAATTCTTGCCGGTATCAATTACGGGCAATGCGCCTTAATCAGGCAGGAAAACTTTGATTTTTTACATGAGCATCTTGCTTCAAAAAATCTCCTCAAATTAAGCCGGGCATCTGCTGCTGTGCCTATGGTATATCCTTTATTGCTACCGGTTTCTGGTATAAAGCAGAAGCTGATAGCTCAAAAGATTTTTGTAGCCACATATTGGCCAAATGTAATCGATTGGGTGGAGAAAGACAGTTTCGAATATTTTCTTACCCATAATCTAATTGCCCTTCCAATAGATCATCGTTATAATATTGATGATATGACTACCATGGTTAACATTTTAAACACTTTATTATGAGCCAGATATATTTAAGACCTCTTGAATTGAAAGATGCGGAAGTATCTTATCAATGGAGAAATGACCCTGAGGTTTGGACATACACCAAGTTTGTGCTTAAAAATCCAATTACACCAGATATAGAAAGACAGTGGCTCTCCAATAAAATTAACCTGGCTAATGAAAAAAGATTTGCGATCTGTTTAAAAGAATCTAATAAATATATAGGTAATATCCAGTTAATTAACATTGATGCTGATAGTGCCGAGTTTCACCTTTTTATTGGCGATAAAGCGTATTGGGGTAAAGGTTTAGGCTACGAGGCATCGGTTATGGTATTGAAATATGCCTTTTATAATCTCAATTTAAAACATGTTTTTTTAGAAGTACATGCCGATAATGCTGCTGCTTATTCTATTTATAGAAAAGTGGGTTTCGAAACCATTTCAAGAGAATCCGAATTTCTAAAAATGGTGATTAATCCTGCGATACTTCAAAAGCTATCTTAATTCATCTTATCTCATCTATCAACTCTTAGCTCCCTATGAAAAAGATAATAACAATTGAGGATAAACCCCAATGGACTAATTATGTAAAACGCGCGCTCCGCTATGATTTTTACCACACCTGGTATTATCATTCATTAGATAAAACCGGCCAGCCGATTTTGTTTGTCTATGAAGAAAATGAAAACTTTATCGCTTTCCCGCTTTTAAAACGAAATATCCCAGGATCTGATTTTTTCGATTTCACCTCAGTGTACGGATATACAGGGCCAATTTCAAACCTTGATTTCAAGGTGCTTGAAGATGAATTTATGGAGAGTTTTAAAACTTCGTTCATAGAATACCTTTCAACAGGGCAAAATGTAACTGTCTTTTCGCGTTTACATCCATTTTTTGACCAGGAAAGACTAATGGAAAAATTTTCTGGTGTACATGCAAATGGAAAAACAGTTGCCATTGATTTAACAACATCTATAGAAGAGCAGCGAGCTGTTTACCGTAAAAGTGTAAAAGAAAAGATAAGACGCCTCCGGAAAAGAGACTATCTGGTTAAAGTGTCAGACGATATTGCCGATGCCAGGATTTTTTCGGAAATCTATACAGAGAACATGTATCGTATAGGGGCAAAAGATTATTATTTTTTTAATGAGAACTATTTTGTTAACCTTTTAACTTCAGACGAGTTTGATTCTAAACTATTCCTGGTTTATAAAGACAATGAGCCGATTTCGGGAGCTGTGGTGGTTTGTACAAACGAAATTATGCAGGTTCACCTTTTAGCTACCAAAACCAAATACCTTAACGATTCTCCCGCAAAACTCTTAACAGACGAAATAACAGTTATTGGCAGAGCGCTTGGCTATAAATATTTTAACCTTGGAGGCGGTGTTAATTTCAAAGAAGATAATTTGTTTGGATGGAAAATGGGTTTCTCCAAACTATGCTTTGAATTTAACAGCTGGAGATACATTGCCAATAGCGACCTCTATAATTCATTATTACAACAAAAGGCAATAGATAGTGGTTCGAACGTTGATTTCTTCCCGCTTTATAGGAACCCTGTGCTTGCTTAACAAATCATCTCTCAAAACCATTTAAGATTATGCTCACCGACAAAACTACTATTGGTTGTGCTTACGGCGTTACGCTCGATCAAAAAGAAAACTGGAATAGGTATGTTAATAATGCCGTTGAGTATGATTTCTTTCATACCTGGAAATATCATGAACTTGCCGCACATGGAGAGCCCATTTTGTTTGTGTATGTTGAAGCAGATAGTTACATAGCCTTTCCCTTTCTAAAAAGATCTATAAAAAATACAGAATATTTTGATCTCCACTGTGTTTATGGTTACACGGGCCCAATTTCCAATCACTATTTTGATGAATTGGATGAGGCTTTTATGCTCAATTTCAGGGATGCATTTCTGAATTTTTTAAAGGAAGGCAATTATGTATCGGTATTTTCTAAGCTTCATCCATTTTTTAGGCAAGAAAGATTAATTAGGGTATTCGGTGGATTACATGATAACGGTAAAACAGTATCGATTGACTTAACCCAGAGTTTAGAAGAGCAGCGAAGAAAATACCGTAAAACTACTAAAAGTGATATCAACAGGTGCCAGCGAATGGGATACAAGGTTAGAAGAGCAGAAAATACAGCAGATATCCTGGCCTTTACCAAGCTCTACGACCAAAATATGGATCGGATTAAGGCATCTGAATTTTATCATTTTAATGAAGCATATTTCCTAAAACTTTTAACCGACAATAAAGACGCTGATTTAATGCTTGTTGAATCGGAAGGAGAGGTGATTTGTGGAAGCATAATCATGTATGCCAATAAGATTATGCAAGGATATCTGATTTCTACTAAAACAGCGTATTTAAAATTCTCACCCGCTAAATTTTTACTTCATGAAATAAGTTTAATAGGTAGAAAACGTGGGATAGATTACTATCACCTGGGTGGTGGACTCGGATTTAAAGAAGATTCACTCTATGAATGGAAATTGGGCTTTTCAGATTTCGTTCTGGATTATCAAACATGGAGATATATCGCAAACCCTAATATCTACAACGGTTTAGTGGAAGAATCTGGAAATGTAATCAGTGAAGAGGTTGATTTTTTCCCACTCTATAGAAAAACTACCTCATAATTTTACTTTACCTTTTAATTATTCCCCATTATGAAAAAGATCATATTCCCCGACAAAGCACACTCCAGGTGGTTGATTTTGCTAATAGATCAGATTATTGTGGTTTGGACATTGTTAATATCCATTGTACTTACCCATACTGCTAATTACAGTGATATCTTTAAGCTGGACAATTACCTGTATATAGGCTTATATGCAACAATTGCAGCTGCAGTATTTATTTCATTAAGAATTCACACCGGGATAATCAGATATTCGAATACTGAAGATATGCTGCGCGTTTTTCTGGCCGTTTTTGTTACCAGTCTGTTGTTTGTCGGACTGAATAAAATACTTTCACAAAGATATGCCCTGCTATGGAGCCAGATGGATAAAGCCTTAATACTTAATTTTTTCATCTCCTCTTCTTTACTCATTATGTTGAGGATTTCTGTTAAAGGCGTGTTTTACTTTTTTAAAGAGCTTAAATCAGAACATAAAGAACACATTCTGATTTATGGTGCCGAGAAGAAAGCTATTCTGATCAAAAAAGCAATTGAACAAAATGAAGAATACAACTTGTGTATCGTCGGTTTTGTAGACGATAATCAGGATCGGGTAGATAAATACCTGGAGCAAAAAAAGGTATTTCATTCATCGGCAATACCATTTTTGAAAAATAAACATGGTATTAAGAAAATTCTTTTTGCTGAAGATGCACTTAATACCCTTAACAAGAAGAAAATAGTTGATACCTGTATCAATGAAGGCATAAAAGTGATAATGGTGCCGCCTTCAAATAAGTGGCTTTATGGAAAGTTTGATCAGCACCAGCTGAGAGATTTAAAAATTGAAGACCTTTTGGAGCGTGAAGCAATTAAATTGAATAAGAAAAATATTCTGCAAGAGCTCAACGGTAAATGTATTCTGGTTACCGGGGCTGCAGGATCTATCGGGTCTGAAATTGTGCGGCAGG
Source organism: Pedobacter sp. (assembly GCF_965279535.1). Classification (NCBI taxonomy): domain Bacteria; kingdom Pseudomonadati; phylum Bacteroidota; class Sphingobacteriia; order Sphingobacteriales; family Sphingobacteriaceae; genus Pedobacter; species Pedobacter sp. Next base: position 732,421 of record NZ_OZ257244.1, on the reverse strand, counting down.
TGTTGCAATACGGTCCCAAATCTGTCATACTTTGCGATCAGGCAGAAACACCACTCCACGATCTTAAATTGGAGCTTGACGACAGTTTGCAGAGTAAAGATGTTAAGATATTTATGGCAAATGTTCAGAATGCAAACCGCATAAGAACCCTTTTCGAATGGTATAAACCTGAAATTGTATTTCATGCGGCAGCATATAAGCATGTACCCATGATGGAAGATAACCCAGCAGAAGCCATATTAACCAATGTGTTGGGTACTAAGAATATGGCGGATATTTCTTTGGAATTTGGGGTTGAAAAATTCGTAATGATATCCACTGATAAAGCTGTTAAGCCTACCAATGTGATGGGTGCTTCTAAAAGATTAGCTGAAATCTATATTCAGTCACTTAATTGTCCGGATACCGCAGAGGTTAATGGAAACGAAGGACATCACTTGCGCACTCGTTTTGTTACAACCCGTTTCGGAAATGTTTTAGGTTCAAATGGTTCAGTTATTCCACGTTTTAAAAGCCAGATAGAGAAACGTGGCCCAATAACAGTTACCCACCCGGATATTACCCGGTATTTTATGACCATTCCGGAAGCAGTACAATTGGTAATGGAGGCTGGCGCGATGGGTCAGGGTGGAGAGATTTTTTTATTTGACATGGGAAAACCTGTTAAAATCGTCGATTTAGCCATTAACATGATCAAGCTTGCCGGCTTGATACCCTATGAGGATATTGATTTGGTATTTACTGGATTAAGACCAGGAGAAAAACTTTATGAAGAACTTTTACTATCTGAAGAGGCGATGATGGAAACCCATCATCCTAAAATTAAAATATCACAAAAAGTTACCTACAATTTCATTTATGTAAACCAGATTATTAAAGATCTGATTTCCCTTAACCAGGAAGGTAACGACTATAATGTAGTTAAGAAAATGAAAGAAATTATCCCTGATTATATTAGCAATAATTCACAGTATGAAGATCTGGATTTGTTGGTAGCTAATTAGTTTACAGTGTATTACCAACTGAAAATTTCTTGAAATTATTTTTTTTTAGTAACTTGCTGATAAGCTAATCGTCCCAGATTGTTTATCAGATTTAAATTGTTTTTTAAGAATTTAAATTAACCCACCATGAGTTTAAATGTAGGACAGGTTCTCGAGCGTGTAGTACGCAGGGATCGTATGGGCATTAGCGAATTGTCTCGAAAACTAAATGTAAGTAGAAGAACTATTTACAATTGGTTTGATCAGAAAAGCTTAAATCCCGAAATTATCTGGAAAGTAGGAACAGTTATTGGACATGATTTTTCTGTCGAACTACCTGATGCTTTTTTAAAGAATGATAACGTTAGGCGCGACACTTTTGAATCACATTACGATGATACTGTAAAGAACGATGCCAATACTGTTTATTTCTGGATGAATAAATACATCCGATTGCTCGAAAAATACAATGAAATTTTAAGTCATACTACTGAAGATCAACATTCTCCTCCCTTAGCACACCACACTGTACCTAAAAACAGTAAAAAGGAATTCTCTAACAGCTTTGAGAAGTCTTAAGTCTTTTTTATTAATTATTAACCCTTATTAAAAAATATTCTGAATAAAGATGCTGAAAGCGTTTGCAGCAGCTGCAGGCTCTTTTTAGCTTCTATTTTTAAAATATTAAAAACCTCTGGTATGCGGATTTCCTCATGCCCCTGGAATGTTTTGCTCCCTAACTTAATTTTTAATATTATGAAAACCATTAACCTCCTAATCCTTTTAGTAACTACCTTATGCATTCATCAATCAGCAAGATCACAATCACAAGTTTTTAAGGGCACTGGAATAAGGTACAGTGCCGGAATCGAAACAGGTTTGGCAACCGGATACCTGGCCTCTAAGTATGAAGGTACTTTAGGGGTATCAGTCCAGGCCGATTTTCCCGTTATCGAAGGTGATCTGTATGCTACCGTTAATGGTGGTTTTAATAACATTTTTACCACCGCAACCTATGCCCATTTAGTAGACGATTTACATCTGGTTCCTTTTAAGGCTGGTTTGAAGTACTTCTACAGAAGTAATCTTTATCTGCAGTCGGAAATTGGATTCTCTTTCTTGCTTAATAAAGCGAAGTGTGTTGAAGGAAAAAATGCGGCATTTGTTTATGCTCCTCAGGTAGGTATGATTTTTTACCTGCATGAAAAAGACTACATCGATGCAGGTGTACGCTTTGAAAGCAACAGCAAGTTTTATAAGTGCGATCATAACAACAACTTTATCGGCTTTAGAATAGCCTGGGGCTTTACGCTGTAGGCCGAAATTATTCATGTCAAATCCCAAAGTAACCTAAATGAAAGCAAGTATACAGTATAATGCTATGAATGGCCTTTGGATTCTATTCATTGATTGTAAATACGAGGAATCGCCTAAATATGTCAGGATGATCACTAAAATAATCATCAAAATGCTCTCAGGCGCTGCGATTCCAGGAAATAAGCGACGTGTACGGTCGGGAAGACATTACCTTGTGCATGAGCATATTGTAGAACTGCATACAGATGAATGGTTCCCGCTTGTTTTAGCGAGCAAACGAAAAGAGCTTCTGGAAGGTATTAAGGCTATTTTTATGGATATGATTGGGAAAAAATAATCTGCTTATCGATTGTAAAAGTTAAGCTCATCGAACAGGAACATAGAGCCGTTTTAGGCGGCCAATTGAAAAAAATCATCTTAAATAACTTAAAAATATGTGTGGAATTGTCGGCTATATAGGCTTTAGAGAAGCCTGGCCAATTGTTTTAAAAGGTTTAAAACGATTGGAATATCGGGGTTATGATAGTGCAGGTATTGCCATAATGAATGGCGATAAACAAAATATATACAAGAAGGCCGGAAAAGTATCTGTTCTGGAAGATTATACAAAAGCTTTGGATTGTACCGGCAACATTGGAATGGGGCATACGCGATGGGCAACCCATGGTCAGCCTTCAGACCGGAATTCGCATCCACATACATCAAACAACGGTAATCTATCTATTATCCATAATGGAATTATTGAAAATTACGCCACACTTAAAGAAGAACTGATAGAACGGGGACACACTTTTAAGAGTGATACCGATACAGAGGTGTTGATCCATTTAATTGAAGAAATTCAGTTGATGGAGGAAACTGATCTGTTGGAATCTGTTCGTCTGGCCTTAAATGAAGTTGTTGGTGCATATGCTATTGTAATTATGGATAAGGCCAATCCGGATCGGCTGATTGTGGCCAGAAAAGGAAGCCCATTGGTTATTGGTGTCGGAAATGGTGAATACTTTGTGGCTTCAGATGCAACTCCGATTATTGAGTATACCAAAAATGTGATTTATCTTAACGACAATGAAATCGCAGTACTCACTAAAGAAGAACTCTTCATTAAGCGGCTGGATAACGTAGTTCAGACACCACAAATCCAGGAATTGAACATGAAACTGGAAATGCTGGAGAAAGGCGGATTTGATCATTTTATGCTGAAAGAAATATTTGAGCAGCCGAGATCGATTTTAGACTGCATGAGAGGACGTATCTATCCAGCGCAGGGTCTTGTTCAGCTTGGCGGTATTAAAGCCTTTGCCGACAAGTTAAAGAATATAGATCGCATCATCATTGTGGCTTGCGGAACTTCATGGCATGCAGGCTTAGTAGGTGAGTACCTGATTGAGGAATATGCCCGGATCCCTGTAGAAGTGGAGTACGCTTCTGAATTTAGATACAGAAACCCCATTATCACGGAAAAAGATGTAGTTATTGCTATATCCCAATCTGGAGAAACTGCCGATACCATGGCTGCCATAGAAATGGCTAAAGAGAAAGGCGCCACTATTTTTGGAATATGTAATGTGGCTGGGGCTTCCATTCCCAGACTTACCGATGCAGGCGTATACACACATGCAGGACCAGAAATAGGGGTGGCCTCTACCAAAGCTTTTACCGCACAGGTAACTGTTTTAACTTTGATGGCTTTCTATATGGCTCAGCAAAGGGGAACCATCAGCGATGTTAAAATGCGTGAATTATTAACTGAACTGGAAACTATTCCGGATAAGGTGCAAACAGCGCTGGCCTCAAACGATTTGGTAAAATACATCTCTGCTGAGATTAAAGATGCCAGTAACTGTTTATTTCTAGGAAGGGGAAGTGGTTTTCCTGTTGCTTTAGAAGGTGCGCTGAAACTGAAGGAGATTTCTTATATCCATGCTGAAGGGTATCCTGCGGCAGAAATGAAGCACGGACCAATTGCCTTGATTGATGAACAAATGCCTGTGGTTTTTATTGCAACCAATAATTCCTCTTATGAAAAGGTAATCAGTAACATTCAGGAAGTAAAAGCCAGAAAAGGAATTGTGATTGCCATTGTAACAGCAGGCGATCAAAAGGTGAAAAACATGGTTGATTATTCAATCGAGATTCCAGATACAGACGAAGCATTTCTACCTTTACTGGCTACCATACCTTTGCAGCTCTTATCTTATCATATTGCAGTAATGAGAGGTTGTAATGTAGATCAGCCAAGAAATCTGGCCAAATCGGTTACGGTAGAATAAAGGGTATGTTTTAATTGTCCAGGCAAGTTTAGCTGTCTGGTTATGGTGTCATCTCAGTTAAACAATTTTTAGCTAAAAAATACGGGAAGGTTGCTCTGAATGGGGCAGCCTTTTCTTGTTTTAAGGGAGTTTGATTATAAGCAAAGAAATGAATTAGATTACTTCCTTTCAAATTCATAGGTAAGAAAGGATTTGCCATGCGGGAGTATATTTTCCTCTAACTTTAGCAACTCAAAACCTGTGTTAGATGCGTATCTAAGCAAACTATCTTTGTTCACAACTTTAAAAATCTCCTTTACAGATTGAATTGATTTAACTCCGGTTTGACTAACAGATTGATTTCCATTATTAGATTGTATGGTGATAATCAATTTAACGGATTGAGCTATGTTATTGGCAATAAATTCAAAGCCTCTTTGAATGTCGATGTACTCGAATATTAATGCTGCCCAAACAAAGTCCGCTTTTAAGAAAGATTCATTCGAAGTAGAAATATCAGCATTTACAAGTGCCAGTTGTTTGATTTTTTCTCCAAATCTTTTTTTGGTCATGTCAAGATAAGATTGGTTTATATCTATTCCATAAACTGTTTTAACTTTATTTAGATCGATATGTTCTAACCCATTGCCGCCACTTATACCTAAAAACAAAAGATGCTCGGGGCGATGTTTTTGTAGGTATTTACTGGTTAGTTTGTTCAATAGTTGCGATTGAGCTACTTCATTATGTTGCATGTGAAGCTCGTAATCATCTAGTGGCACAAGATTCCAGGCATTTGCTTTATTCATGGTTACAGTGCATTTATTTTATTTTTCTACTCCTTGATATCCCTAACCAACAATTGTCCAGCTTTTATATAAACTGAATCTTTTCCTGCAAGTCGGGCACCAACCTATTAGTTAATTATTGGAAATACAGTTAATTCTTAGGTGCCACATATGTTCCAAAGTAATTTTCCATTAGATATTTTCTTTCGCTTTCATTTTTTGGACCGGTCGATGACATATAAATTTTTCTGGCTTCACAAGTTCGAAAAACACTAAACTTTCTCAGTTTTATCTTCTTGCTAATTAAGCTACAAACTTCGAAAGCTATTATACTATCTGTTGTTTTCTTATTTATATTAAGTAAAACTATACCTTCAAAATTATGAGTACCGTCGGAATTTGTATCGATGTATTCTTTTGCTGAAAAGCAATACTTGTACTTAATTCCGTTAAATTTTAGTGATTTCCATTTTTTTTCAGTCGCTTTACAACTAAGAAAAAATGTTTTTTTATCCCAATAAATTTTTCTGTAGCCACATCCATATAGAGATAAAAGTATAATTGTAAGTCCGATTGTTTGATACGTCTTCGTGAAAGTCATTAATAAATATATTAAATAACTTCGGTTAACACAGAGTTGATGGCTGTAACCAATTGGATTAAAAAAACAGGCTTGCTCGAAATCGGACAGCCCATTGTTGGTAAGTATTTTCGTTGTACAGGAGGGAGGAAATTCATAACAATATTTTTCTATTGGTTGATGCCCCTTCTAACTATAAATCGAAACATTCGGAAAGCTAATTTTTGTGTTAAGATTTTCCATTCAGGCTGTGCTTTTGTGAAAAGTCTAAAAAACAAAAAACCCGACTAATGTCGGGCTTAATTTTGTGAGCGGAAAGTGAGGGATTCGAACCCCCGGACCTGTTACAGTCAACAGTTTTCAAGACTGCCGCATTCGACCACTCTGCCAACTTTCCGGAGGCAAAAGTACAAACTCCCGCTTAATCTGCAAACTATGAAGTGTATTTTTTTATATAAAATTGATAATGTATTAACAATGAGGGAGAAAAAATTATTTCTTCCTGATGTTTTCTTCTATTGGAGCAGATTTTTTGAATAAATTAAAGGTAGGGCGGATGATTTTAACGCTTCTTTTACTTACGTCAACACTTGCGTTGAGTTCAAAACCGATCAATAAAATGAGCGAATTGAGGTAAAGCCAGATCATGACCACAATTAAGGTCCCGATTGAACCGTATACTTTATTGTAACGGGCAAAGTGATTGATGTAGTAAGAGAAGCCCCAAATGGTAATGAAAGCCAATATGGTAGCCAGCCAGGAGCCTGCACTGAATAATTTCCACTTTTTAGTGTGTGAGGGGCCGTAGCGGTATAAAATAGATATGGTAATGAAATACAAAACGGCCAGTAAAGACCACCGGGTTAACTTAATAACATAAACTGCCCAACTGTCTTTAATATAAACCAGATCTCTGAGGTTGATTAGTAATACTTCTCCCAGCGCCATGGCACAAATGCAAATGATAATCGAGAAACAAATTACCATGGTTAAAACCAGTGCAATTAAACGTTGCTTTAACCAGCTGCGGGTTTCGATTATCAATGAGGATTTGTTAAAAGCCTTCATTAAATTTTTTACGCCGTTGGTGGCAAAAAACAAGGCCGATAAAAATCCGAAGGATAATAGCCCCCGGTTCTGGTTTTTAACAATGTCTTTTAAAGTCGTCTCAAAAGCATCGAAGGCATTGTGAGGAAGCACCAGTTGAATTAAATTAAGCAATTGATCCTGGAAACCTTTAATTGGAATAAAAGGGATCAATGTAAATAAAAATATAATGCCCGGGAAAATGGCCAGCATAAAGCTATAAGCCAGAGAAGATGATTTATTCACCAATTCATCTTTTCCAATTTCCTTGAAAAAGAAGGTGGCAACAGTATACAATGGTAAAGGACTAAAGCCAGGCAATACACATACCTTAGTCCATTCTATAAATTTAGAATAGAACTTAAAATTTAATAATTGCCTGTGTAACCATTCCATGAAAGTTATACAAAATATTTACTTACACCATCCATAAAATTTTTTGGCGGATGGCAGGGTTTTCTGGTTTGTTTATCTACAAAAACTAAGGTTGTTTTCCCGATGTTAATCAGTTCTTCAGCCTCATTGTAAATTTCATATTCTACATGTAAACGCACTGATGGTAACTGCTTTACAATAGATTTTATCGTCAATACCTGATTGTAAAAAGCCGGTTTTAAGTATTTCGATTGTAACTCTAATATAGGCAACATTACGCCATCTTCCTCCATTGAAGCGTAAGTAATTCCAGAACAGGCTTCAAAACATTCGGTACGCGCAATTTCGTAGTACTCAGCATAGTTTCCGTGATAAACTACCCCCATTTGGTCGGTTTCAGCATAACGCACTTTAACCTTTGTTTCTTGTATAAACATTATTTAAAGATGTTTCTTTTGTTTAGTGCCTCACGGTATTTTTTAGCATTAATTTCATGTTCAGCCTTGGTGGCTGCGAAATTATGATAACCTGAAAAGTCTTCCTTAGCACACATATAAATGTAATTGTTATTGTCTTTGTTCAGCACAGCATCAATAGCATTAATGCTGGGCATCATGATAGGTCCGGGAGGCAAACCAACATATTTGTAGGTGTTGTATGGAGATTGCACTTGTAAGAGTCTTCCTGTTACACGTTTTACAGTAAAATCGTTGTTGGCGTAAATTACGGTTGGATCTGCCTGTAGTAAAATGCCCTTGTTTAATCTGTTCAGGTACAAGCCTGCAATAATGGGCATTTCTTTATCATAAAGCGCTTCTGCATCTACAATAGAAGCCAAAATTGAAACCTGAACAGGTGTGAGGTTTAAGCTGGCTGCTTTTTGCTTACGGGAGCTGTTCCAGAATTTATCGTATTCCCCATGCATGCGTTCAAAGAAATCAATAGGCTTAACGTTCCAGTACATTTCATAGGTATTCGGAACAAACATAGCATAGATATTTTCCTGGTTAAATCCATATTTACCGATTAAAGAAGTAGAATCAAGAAGGCTGATAAACTTTAATGAATCGGCTTCAAGGTTATTTGCTAAATAGGCAGCAAAGTTTTCTTTTTTGCGAATGTTTTGAAACTTTAGTTTTACCGGATCCTGATTACCTGCTTTGATCAGGTTAATCAACGTACGGTTAGTCATTCCTTTTAGTAATTTGTATCTCCCTGGTTTAAGGTTCGCTTTTAAATTCATTTTTTCGGCAGCAGTCTCGAAAGAAGAGATACTTTTAACAATATCTTTTTGTTCCAGCTCTTTTACAAGCGTATTATAGTCACTGCCTGTTCTGATGAATAAATATTTTTGATTATCAGTAATGTTGGGAGAGAAGTAGGTTTTATAAAGATTTAAGGCAAAATAACTACCAATTAAAACGAGTACGATAATAATACCTATTGCGGCTTTTTTTCCGGTACTCATGCTTTTTTTTTCTATTTCGGTCATTTTTATAAAGAGAAGTTTTTTATTGTTGTTTGTTAGAGAGAGTGATGTTAATCTTTGTGCCAATGGTTACTTTGGTAAGGGAATCTGTAGGCATCGGATCTTGGGTAATAATAATGGCATTGGCTGAATCGGTAATCTGACCATCGTAAGCAATATTTCCCAGTGATAACATTGAACCTTTTAAACTGAATCTTGCCTCATCAATAGTCAGGCCAACTAATTGCGGAACATCAACTTCTTCATTTCCTCTGCCATCACCTAAAACTAAACTGATTCTCGAACCTACCGGGATGATATCTCCTGCTTTTATCGGTTGCCCGCCAAAGGAAGCCTCTAATACCACATCACGGCTTACATCTGGCTTGTAAGTGGTATCTCCCAATTTAAGCCTCGAGCTTTCTATAATGGCCTGAGCTTCTCTTAAAGTTTTGAAAGCAATATCAGGGAATTTAGTATTGGGTGTTTTCCCGGCATTGATGGTTAAATAAACAGTTCTGTTGTCTTTAACAAATGTATTTGGGTCAGGATCCTGGTCTATTACAATCCCTGCCGGCTGATCTAAAATAAATACAGAGTCAACTTCGTATTTCAAGCCCGCATCTTCCAGCTTTTGAACGGCTTGCTCAAAAGACAGTCCCTTAACCTGCGGTACATTTAAACCCTGACCATGTTTGGTATAGTATCTTAAGCTGAAAAAAGCAACAAGTAACAAGCCAATAACCGTGAGTACTGCTGCTAAAATGTTGTTTCTGAAGGATTTGGTTTTTAAATAATCTATAAATTTAGACATGAATCTTAAATTCTGGGTTTAGGGGTACAAAATCAAATGTAACTATTTTAATTATTGAATTTTTAATCCGTTCAATGTTCAATACACAAACGTTATCACATTTAATATTTGTATCCATTAAAATTAATAATTGCGCAAAGATATTTATATTTTTGAGGATATATTTAAACTTCAATTCTAATAATTAAGGATTTTCGAAATGAAAAAAACAATTGCTTTGTTAACAGGCGGAACCACAGGAGAATGGGTAGTTTCAGTGAAAAGCGCGGCAACCATTGCCCAGAACATTGATTCCGATTTGTATGATGTTTATAAAATCATGCTGAATGATAAAGGCTGGTTTTATGAACCTGCAGATTCTGTTAAAATTGAAGTTGATAAGAATGATTTTTCCCTAAATATTGAAGGGCGAAAAATTAAATTTGATGGTGTGTTTATTGTCATTCACGGTTCGCCTGGAGAGGATGGTAAGTTACAGGGATACTTTGATATGATTGGTATTCCATATACAACCTGCGATGCTTTAACCTCTTCAATAACCATGAATAAAGGTTATACCAAAGCAATAGTAGATGGCATTGATAATCTAAACGTAGCCAAATCTGTTCAGATTTTTAAAGGCGGGAATTATAATGTAGCCCAGATTAAACAGGATTTAAAACTTCCATATTTTGTTAAACCCAACAGTGGTGGAAGCAGTATTGGAATGAGCAAAGTAAAGCATGCTGATGATCTGGAAACCGCGTTGGAGAAAGCTTTTAAAGAAGATACTCAGATTTTAATCGAAGAATTTGTGAGTGGAAGAGAATTCTCTGTCGGCGTTTTTGGTGCTGAAGGAAAGATCAATGTACTGCCTGCAACGGAGGTAATCCCGGCAAACGAGTTTTTTGATTTTGAAGCGAAGTATACACCCGGTGCTACCGAAGAAATTACACCTGGACGCATGAATGATGAAGAATTGAAACGGGTTCAGCAAGTGGTAACCGATGTTTATAAAAAACTGAACTGCAGGGGAGTAGTGAGGATTGATTACTTTTTAGAGCATGAAACCGGTAAATTTTATTTCATAGAAATCAATACCATTCCGGGGCAAACTGCAACCAGTTTTATTCCTCAGCAAGTTTCCGCAATGGGCTTATCACTTAAAACATTTTATACCCGCCTGATGAAGGAAACCTTGGGCTAATGCGAAATCCAGATCATTAAGTATGGATATCCAGCAGCTTATAGATAAAGGTTTTCCAGTTAAAACCTATGCAAAAGATGCAATCATTTATGAGCCTGGCATGTTGCCGCACCATGTTTATTTTATTAAAGCAGGTGAAATCAGGATGGTTACGGTGAGCGAAGAAGGAAAAGAATTTATTCAGGGAATTTTTAAGGCTGGCGAGTATTTTGGCGAACCAGCTTTGCTGATCGGCAAACCTTACCTTGCTTACACCATTGCGAATAAACCCTCGCAGTTGATTCCGGTTGGGAAAACAGATTTCTTTGAACTGCTTAAAAGTAATGCTGATTTTAGCATGCAATTGATTCAGGTTTTAAGTAAACGCCTTTTTTATAAGTCGATGATGCTGGAAGAGTTGGCTAATGAAAAAGCTGAACATCGCCTGCTCACCATCGTAAAATACCTGACAGAAGAGCTGGAGGAAGGTGAGGCATTAAAAGTAACCCGCCAGGAATTGGCAGATATGACCGGATTAAGGGTCGAAACTGTGATACGGGGAATTAAGCAATTGGCTGGGAAAAAGCTTATACTGCTCAAAAGAGGGAAGATTATCAAACAAAAGGATATAAAATTTAGTTTGTAAACATGATGCAGGTCATAATTTGATCAATTTGTAAAGGTTAAATTTGTACCATGAAATCAATTACTATGGCAGAGTTATCTAAATTTCAAGCTTTCATTCAATGTAAATGCCCAAGATGTAGAAAAGGTGATATTTTTACTGGTAGTGCTTATGCTTTCAAACTGCAGAAAACGAATGTTAATTGTCCCCATTGCAATTTAAAATTTGAACGCGAACCCGGATTTTTTTATGTAGCGATGTTTGTTAGTTACGCAATGAATGTAGCCGAAATAATTACCATTGGAGTAGCATCTTACGTGCTCGGACTTCCTTTGATTTACGAAAATCTATGGTATTACGTGGGGCTGATTTTATTGGGCGTTCTTATCCTGTCACCCATTAATTATAGATATTCAAGGGTAGTATTGCTGCACTATCTTACACCAGGTTTACATTATGTGCCGGGTAGCGGGGACCATTAAAAAATCAGATCGAACATTTCGGACAGGGAATAAATATCCAAAACGCAAGCAGTAAGGTTAAAGAAGAAATGGATAAACACACCATACCAGATCGTTTTGGTTTTAATTCTTAACCAGCAAATGGCAACAGCCAAAAAACCGATATCAGGCTAATTAGAGATATCGTTTTTTGTTTCCCCCTTCTGTTTCTTTTAATGGAAAGGTACAACTGCTACAAAAAATACCGTTTAGGGCAAAGGTCTTGTAGCAACGCCTGCACAAGCTGTCTGGTTGTCTGTTATGTGCGTTTGTTTAGTTACTGTAAACATAAAGGGTAGTAAACAAAAACAAAAGATTAATTTCAGCAAAATATTATTTTTTCATTGGATGTTGTGTATATTCAGACCATGCAACAATTTTACCGTTTTGTAGTTTGAAATCATTGAAATAGCTTACACTATCAATCTTTCCATCCTTCATTTTAGATACCTGCTCATACCATAAACTTACCCATTCTTCAGATTTGTCTTTACTAATTACGGATTCCCAATCAGTCATATTAATTTCTATGCTGTTGAATTTATCCATGTGTGTTTTGGCCTCTTTGATAAATTGATTTCCAGTTCCTTTGAATTGATAATAATCTACTGTAAGTTCAACGCTATCACCAATTAATGGCTTTAAGGCAGCAGTATCAAGGGTAGCAAATGCCTTTAGTGCGTTTAAAGCCGTTTGAAGATTTTTATGATCCGGATTCATTTCCCAATGATGATCTTTTTTTAATGTATAAGCATACTTTGTAGTATCTGCTACTTCATTAGTGGTAGATGATGTCTCTTTAGGCTGGCAAGCGGCAAATAGTAATGTGCCTACAATTGCGATGGAGATCTTTTTCATAATTTCAATAATAGTTTAGTGGTAATTAAATATACCTAATTATTTGTAGGCTAAATCATTATGCAAATTATGTAAACAAAAAATCCGATGAGATCGAAATCCATCGGATAATGATAAAAGCTTGTTTCTATCTGTTGAAACCCCTAAATTTTACAACTTTCTAAGTTTTAACGATTAGGGATTGTAAAGTAAATTGTAAACTTCAATTTAGCCTTTTTCTAACTGTTGATGAATGTTACTGACTAATTTACTAACTTTTTCTGTAGAAGTAAGTTCATATTGATATTCATCATCAATACTACCCATTTTAGTTTCATCGTTTCTATATTTCATTTTACTGGCAACAAACTGTTTTGCAGATGCATGGAACACTGCAGCGCCTGTTTTTTCAATTAAATCTGTAATGTTGGTTTCGTTAATTCCAGCTCCTGGCATGATTTCTATTCTGCCGTTTGATTGTTTAACCAACTGAGCCAGCTTTTCGGCACCCATTATTGCAGATGATGCCCCACCCGAAGTAAGCACACGCACTACGCCTAAATCGATCAGATCTTCTAATGCTTTTTCCATATCGTTACTCATATCGAAAGCTCTGTGGAAAGCTACCGGCAGGGGGTGTGCAAGATCAATGAGTTCTTTGCACCTCAACATATCAATCGTTCCGTCATTATTAAGTATTCCTGTAACTATACCGTTACAATTTAATGATTTACAGATTTTTATATCTTCCTTCATTAATTCAAATTCAAAGTCTGAATAAAGGAAATCACCACCTCTTGGGCGAATAATTGGCCAGATTTCTATGGTTAGATTTTTTTTAGAAAGGGCAATATGTGCGTAGCTTGGCGTCGTTCCGCCTTCAGCTAAATTATCACATAATTCAACACGCTTAGCACCGCCAGCCTGAGCTGCTACCGCAGAAGCGTATGAGTTTGCGCAAACTTCCAATGCGCCACTTTTAATATTATTTTGACTCATATATACTGACCTTTAAACAAGGTCTTTTTAATAAAACTTTATTCTTCTTTCAGTACCGGACCTAAAACAACCCAACCTTTGGCAGATTTGAATACATTTAATTCCTGCACAGATTTACCGCCATCAGGGTACCAGCAAATTTCTGTGATTATCCAGTGCGTTTCGTTAATTTTCTCACGCTTCGGAAAAGCACTCTGTATCATCGAAAAATCCGGGAATCCATGCTCTTCAATATTATTAAGGAAAGATAGCTTGAGTACTTCGGCGGTTTCATTGATGGTTTCTTTATCAAAATCCATCTGCATATTGGAAAGTAAAGATTTAGCTTCTTCATAGAAATCCTTGCAATCCATAGCGGCCTTTATATCTTTATAGTTATAGGCTTTTTCTAAAGATAGAATGGCTCCCTCTGGTGTTTCCAAATTGGCTTTAAAATGGTCTACTCCTTCATCAATGAATAGGCCGATGCTGTTATCGAAGGCTGGGCGATCATCTTCCGGAATACCCTCTCTAATGGCCCTAATGGTGTAACCGCCAATTAATCTTCCCCCTTCTACAATCATCCAATCGGAAATTAAACTCCGGTCGATACCGATTTTCTGGTCTAGCTTAACCGTAGAAACATCAACAGGCTCATTTCCCACAGTTCCATACAAATGACCTTCATCGTCAAAATGGGGGTCTGTAAGCCAGATATGCTCGCTTGCATCACCATCAATAATCTTCACTTTGACCGAAAAATAAACCTGAAAGTCTTTTGGGTTATCCAGGCTTTCTTCGAAATACCATAAAGTTAAATTGGCTTTTTCTATCGCCCAGTTCATGCGCTCATCTTCATTGGCAACATAAACCATATCGGGTTCTCCTTTACGCTCTTCTACATTTTTTTTTCCGAATATTTTGGATAGCAATCCCATAACGTTAGGTTATATTAAGGTTTGGAACAGTTAATAGTAACTTTTTCCTTTAATTAGCAAATCCTGCTTTTCTGCATTGCATACTGCATAACTGAAACCTTGCTGAATAGCATATGCACCATATTCACCTTTTTTATTGATGGCTAAAAAGCCAACCTGAATTTTTTTAGCTGTTTCCGGTTTCTTTTTAATGATCCGCATAACTGCTTCTTTACAAGCTGCTTCAGGAGAATATCCCTGGCGCATCAATTCTACCACCAGGAAAGAACCCACATTTCTCACTACTTCTTCTCCAACACCTGTTGAAGTTGCGCCACCTACTTCATTGTCTACATATAAGCCAGCTCCAATGATAGGACTGTCACCAATGCGACCATGAAGTTTATAGGCCATTCCACTTGTGGTACAGGCTCCGGAAATATTCCCTTTCGCATCAAGGGCTAACATACCAATTGTATCGTGGTTATATTGATTTCCAGGAAGCTTTTGTGGAGCAGCTTTCTCATAAAGTTTATTCTCTATGTTCATTACCGGCTCATATTTAGCTGTTTTTAGCCACTCTTTCCAGGCTTTTTCACTTGCAGGGGTAAGCAGGTTTTCTTTTTTAAAACCCTGCTCAAGTGCAAATTGTAAAGCACCATCGCCAGCTAACATTACATGAGGTGTTTTTTCCATCACTTTACGCGCCACAGAAATGGGGTGTTTAATGTGCTCTAAGGCTAAAACTGCGCCACAGTTACCTTGTTCATCCATGATGCAGGCATCCAGGGTAACCTTGCCATCTCTGTCGGGTAAGCCGCCATAACCAACCGATTGATTCTTTTCGTCTGCTTCGGGTACCCAAACGCCTTGTTCTACTGCATCCAGGGCCGTTCCTCCTGCAGATAACACTTTCCAGGCATCAGCATTTGCTGCAATGCCAAAATCCCAGGTCGATATCACGATTGGGAATTTTTTTTCTGAAGAATTTGAAGCAGGTATCACTTCGGCAATACTTTTTTTGTCGAGTGCGATTAGACCCGCTGAAAGGGCTGAGGCTTTAATAAATTTACGACGGTTGAACATCTTTGGAATGAATAGTTGTTTATTTGGAATGATTTATTTTGTTGTTTAAAGGGCTATTGAATCACAAATTTATCAGCATCTTTCAAAAAGGGGAACTGCCTTCTTATTTTTACCAGTTCTTCGTAATTGATACTGAAAGTATAGAGGTCTTCGTCTTCTGGTTTATAATAAACGGTGCTGCCATAAGGATCGATGCACATTGAATGGCCACTGTGGTAAATCTGGTTGCCATCGTGCCCTACACGGTTTACACCAATAACATAGCTTTGGTTTTCAATAGCACGCGCAGGGATTAATGCTCTCCAATGGGATGAACGCTTATCTGGCCAGCTGGCGATAAGCAGGAGTATATCGTACTCTTCATTTTTGTTTCGAAGCCACACCGGGAATCGGAGGTCATAGCAAATGGCCAATCGTATTTTCCATCCTTTTAATTCTACGATAAGCTGTTCTTTTCCAGCGCTGAAGTTTTCGTCCTCTTCTCCTAAACCAAATAAATGGTGCTTATCATAGTGTTGATGTTTTCCATCAGGTTCCATCCAGATCAGGCGATTATAATATTTTCCATCTTCTTTGATGATTAAACTACCAGCAATTACGCAGTTATATAAATTGGACATTTTATGCATCCACTGCATGGTTGGCCCATTCATTTCTTCTGCAAGTGCAGCTGCATTCATACTAAAGCCACTGTTGAACATCTCGGGCAATACAATCAGATCTGTTTTTTCTCGCACTCCCATAGATAACCTTAAAGCAAGATTGATCAGGTTTTTTTCAATGTTTTCCCAAAAAAGATAAGCCTGGAAAACGGTTACTTTCAGGTTTTCTATTTGGGTATAAACAGGAGTTTCCATGTGGTATTGTTTTGGGGATAGTTTTAAACATTCATTAATTTCTCTGCAGCCAAAGCAAGGGTTTTATCTTCTTTAGCAAAGCAAAAGCGAATAATTTTATGATCTGTAGCTTTTTGGTAGAAAGCGGAAACAGGTATGGTGGCCACTCCAAATTCTTTTAACAGCCGGATACTAAAGTCGGTATCTTTTTCATCGCTAATGTGTCCATAACTGGCACACTGAAAGTAAGATCCTTTACAGGGTAAGAGTTTAAATTTACTTTCGGCTAAAAGCGACCTAAAATAATCTCTCTTTTGCTGAAAGAAATTAGTAATTCCATTATAGTTATCAGGTTCGCTAATGTAATCGGCAATGGCTTGTTGCATTGGACTATTAACGCTGAAAACATTAAATTGGTGTACTTTCCTAAATTCTTTGGTTAGTTTTTCGGGTGCCAGGCAATATCCCAACTTCCAACCGGTGGCATGTAGCAGTTTCCCAAAAGAAGCGATAACAAAGCTCCGCTCTTTTAATTCAGGGTAAAGCATTACACTTTGATGTTTGTGCTCATCGTAAACAAGGTGTTCATATACTTCATCACTAAGGATCAGTATATCAGTGCCTTGAATTAATTTTATTAAGGCCTGAAGATCGGTTGGAGATAAGACGCTTCCTGTAGGATTTTGCGGCGAATTTAAGATGATCATCCGCGTATTGG
Source organism: Pedobacter sp. (assembly GCF_965279535.1). NCBI lineage: Bacteria > Pseudomonadati > Bacteroidota > Sphingobacteriia > Sphingobacteriales > Sphingobacteriaceae > Pedobacter > Pedobacter sp. The sequence continues at coordinate 715,096 of NZ_OZ257244.1, read as the reverse complement.
CCGTAAATAACTTCTTTACCATGTCCCAATCTATCGCATAATCGGGTGGTGCCAGTTCATAAGTTTTTACCAGGCCACCAAATAATTTAACGGTTGGTGCATAACTGTCGTAAGCAGGTTCAAAGATAATTACTTCATCACCTGGGTTGATAGTGGCAGCAATGGCCGTGAAAATAGCCTGTGTTCCTCCCGCCGTTACTGTAATTTCAGTATCCGGATTATATTTAACCTTATAAAGTGATTCGACTTTCTCTGATATTGCCTCTTTTAAAGCCATTGAGCCTGGCATAGGCGCATATTGATTATGCCCGTCCTTCATTGCTTTATCCACTAAGTCCATCAATTTAGGGTCGCAGGAGTAGTCGGGAAAACCTTGGGATAAGTTGATGGCCTGATGTTCTGCTGCGAGTTTAGACATTACCGTGAAAATGGTTGTACTTACTCCAGGAAGTTTCGATTGTATATTCAGCATCTCATAGCGAAAATAGGAAAATATTAGCTTTTATTAAACTTTTGGCGAGAATGAGTATAAAGTACCGAGTAGCAAGTATGAAGTGCAAGATAAGAACAATACAATGTAATATGATATCGTGTTAATTAGGTCAGGTGGCTCATACCTGTCACAGTTTACTGATTAATGCGCCATAACGGTATCGTCTGCGGATGCTTCTACTTCTGTTTTGATAAATCTTCTGCCGATCCAAAGCGCCAGCAACCCTGTTAAGGCGGCAACTGTCATAACCAGTGGCATCGGGATGATGGAGTGTTCGCTGAACAAACTCACCATAACTGAAGCAAAAGCACCTAAACCCATTTGTAATGCACCCATCAGCGCTGATGCACTACCAGCATTTTTACTGAATGGTGCTAATGATAATGCAGCTGCATTTGGATTAATTAAGCCCAGGCAGCAAAGAAATAACGCAATAAATGTAATGGTAGAGTATAAACCCAGCCAATTGTTGTAGGCGAAAATAAGAAAGGTCAAACTTACTAAGCACTGTGCTAACAATGCCCAGTTTACAATTTTTTTACTGCTGAACCACCTTAGAATCAGACTGTTTATCTGGCTCGATCCAATAAAAAATACCGATAGAATAGCAAATATCCATCCGTAACCTGTTTTGCTTACTTCATAAATTTTCATGAATACCGTTGGGGAAGAGGCAACATAGGCGAATAGGCCAGAAAAAGTTAGTGAACCAATTAATGCATAAGTATAAAACTGGGGATTCTTTAATACAGTAAAAAAGCTTGTGAGGATTGGCTTCGGTTTTAATGAGTAATTGGGGTCCGGTTTATAGCTTTCAGGTAGTTTGAAAACTGACGCCAGAAGCATCAATACGGCCATAAATCCTAAGAAAACAAATACATATTTCCATCCTAATGCAGCAATGAGGTAGCCTCCGGCAGTAGGAGCCAACATTGGTGATACAGCGATAACTAACATAAGCGAAGCAAATACTTTCGGGCTTTCTTCCACAGAGAATAAATCACGAACCATAGCAACTGAGGCAACTGCAGTTGCGCAGCTTCCAATGGCCTGCACAAAGCGCAACACAATTAACTGGTTAACGTCTTTTACGGCTAAACACAGAAAGGATGAAAGAATATAAAGTGCCAAACCAAAATATAAAGGTTTTTTACGCCCAAACTTATCTAACAAAGGTCCGTAAAGCAATTGTCCTGCAGAAATACCAATGAAAAATGTAGAAAGCGAGAGTGCTACAGTTGATTCCGTAGTTTTTAAATCTTGTGCAATATCCACAAAACCCGGAAGGTACATGTCTATAGAAAAAGGGCCTAATGCAGCTAATGAGCCCAGGATTAATATAAGATAAAAATGTTGTTTGCCAGCCATTTGGAGTTGTGTTTTTCGGAGCGCAAAGATTGGGAGATTTAACCTGATAACCTATTTTTAAGGTCTATCGTTTGTCAAAATCAAACCAGAATCTTATGCCGGGATTTAAAAATATTGTTGATGAAGGTTAATTGATGATTTATTTCTAGATTTATGCACTATGACTTTTAAAACTAAAGAAAGCCGTTTGCTACTGGTGTTGGGTAGCTTTTTTGTCGCTAATGCGATCTTATCTGAATTTATCGGTGTAAAACTGTTCAGCGTTGAAGAGACTTTAGGATTCAAGAAATTTGACATCAACCTGTTTGGTGTGCCAAACTTATCTTTCGTGATGTCGGCAGGGGTACTTACCTGGCCAATTATTTTTATCATGACAGATATAATCAACGAGTATTTTGGCGTAAAACAAGTGCGGTTTCTCTCCATCATGACCTCTATTTTAATCGCTTTCGCTTTCATCGTAGTTTGGGGATCCATGCATCTTAGTGCAGCAGATTTTTGGGTTCATCAAAACATCAATGGCGAAGATCTGAATATGAACAATGCATTTGCGGGTATATTCGGTCAGGGCATGTGGATTATTGTGGGATCGATCACTGCATTTATTATTGGACAGCTGGCAGATGTAGTTATTTTTCATCGGATTAAAAGAATAACCGGAGAGAAAGCTTTATGGCTCAGGGCTACAGGTTCTACCTTAGTTTCTCAGTTTATTGATAGTTTCGTCGTTATTTTCATTGCGTTTTATCTGAACCCACAGTACCATTACAGTTGGCAAATGGTGGCTGCAATTGGCCTGGTGAATTATACTTATAAATTTATAGTGGCTATACTAATGACACCTATTTTGTACCTGGTTCATGGTTTAATAGATGGATATCTGGGTAAAGATCTGGCGAACAAGCTGATTAAGATGGCGGCTAGAGGGTAGGTTAGTAATTCTGAGTCTTGAGTTCTGAGTCTTGAGTTCTGAGTTTGGAGTACTGAGTCTTGAAGAGTAAGGACCAACAACTAAATTTATACAATTCTAATAAAAGCTAAAGGTCGGAATCGCTCCGACCTTTGCAACAACAAAACAAATAAAAATTAACCTTAAAAAAAATCTTATAGAAGGGCTGCTTCAGCGGCAAGGCTACCACTTAACGCTTTTTCTTCTTTATATATCTGTCTTCCGGTGTAAGCCACGAAAACATCCTGGTTTAATAATAAATCGCGGTTTTTAATCAGGTTTTCTAATTTAACAGTACCGATTACATATTTGAATTCGCTGGCTGCATAACGTTCGCTGATGTTATCAAATTCAAGTAAGCTGATTAAATCTTCATCCGCATACCGTAGATAAATTTCCAATAAAATATTTTCCGTGTGCTGAACACCAATTTCCTGGTGGTATTTTTTGTATTCGTAACGGTAATCATAACGTAGGGCTGCAATATCAGAAAGTACAGCAGCTCCTGTTGGATGACCGCCTGCACCTTTGCCAAAGAAGAATTGTTTATCAGCGAAAGCTGCCTGAACCGTAACTGCATTGTACTCATTTTCTACATTGTAAAGAAAATCATCTTTCCCAACCAATTTGGGCAACACATAGGTCACAATTTGTTTGGTATTTACCTTACGCGCAGTAGGTACGAGTTTAATTTTTAAATTCTTTTCCTTAGCATATTTAATGTCATGCTGCGATAAGTTCTGGATACCAATATTTAAAATGGCATCAGGATTAACAAATAAGCCGTAAGCATGGGCTGTAGCAATAGCCAATTTATATTTGGGATCGTAACCTCCCACATCTAAAATAGGATCAGTTTCTGCAAAACCTAAGTCCTGAGCTTCTTTTAAGGCAGCATTATAACTTTGATTCTCATTAAATATTTTAGAAAGTATATAGTTAGAAGAACCATTGAAAATTCCACTTAAAGCATGGAAAAGCTCATTGTCGTAATATTCTTCCAGGTTCCTGATAATTGGAATACTACCACAAACTGCTCCTTCATACAATAATGAAGTACCGTGTTCCTGTTGTAGAGCAACCAACTCAGCCAGATGGGTAGCAATCATTTTTTTATTGGCAGAAACCACATTTTTACCATTCTTTAGGGCGGTGGTTACAATTTCGTAAGCGGCTTCTGCATCATTAATCAACTCCACAATGGTGTTGATTTCTGTATTGTTTAATATTTCGTTGCGATCTGTGGTAAACAAATCCTTATCCAGGGTACGTTTTTTCCTGGGATCTTTTATCGCAATTTTAATGATTTCTAAGTTGAGGTTCTGGCTTTGAATGATATCCAGTAATCCTTGTCCAACTACACCAAAACCAAAAAGTCCGATTTTTAAATTTTTACTCATTTTATTTTTATGATTGTACAGCGTTAAGACTGATGCTCTATCTGTTGTTATTGAATAAGTTGTGGTAATAAGTATTAGGCAGTATGCTGAAGTTTGATGATCTTTTTGTTACTGCTTTCTCTCAAAAAAGTACCAATGATATTGGTTAATGCATTGGTTTCAATTAAGAAGCCATCATGCCCATAATCAGAGCTGATTACCGAAAATTCGGCACCCTGAATATGATCTGCAAGGTACTTTTGTTCTGATACAGGGAAGAGAAAATCGTTTTCTATGCCTATTACAAGTGTATTCGCCTTTACTAATTTTAAAGCATCTGCAATGCTTTTTCTGTTTCGACCAACATTGTGGCTATCCATGGCTTTGGTCAAATAGTAATAGCTGTAAGCATTAAAGCGATTGATGAGTTTTTCTCCCTGATAATTTTGATAAGAAGAGGCCCTGAAATTATCGGTTTTTTCGTTTACGCTTTCAACCTGTGTATTGCCGTACGCACTATAAGTTCTATAACTCAGCAAAGCGATACTCCGTGCAGTTTTTAAACCTTTACTGCCACCATTGGGCTGGTTTGCAAAAAAGGTACGATCGGTGGTGATGGCTAAACGCTGACTTTCGTTAAAAGCAATTCCCCAGGGAGAATGTACTGCATTAGTGGCGATAAGTATTAAATTTTCAATTCTATTCGGTTCAATAATACTCCATTCAACAGATTGTTGTCCTCCTAATGAACCACCTATTAAGACTTTAATTTGTTCAATGCCCAAATGTGCAGCCAGCAGTTGATGTGCCGAAACAAAATCACGGATGCTGAACTGAGGAAAAGCTAAATAGTAAGGTAAACCAGTAACAGGATTCGTGCTAAGCGGGTTAGTAGTACCATAATGAGAACCTAAAACATTTGCACACACAATAAAGTGCTCATTCGGATTGAAAAGGACGTTTTGTCCGAATAAACCTTCCCACCATTCAAAAACATCCGCATTGGCTGTTAAGGCATGACAAACCCAAATGACATTGTCTTTTTGCGCGTTTAATTTTCCATAAGTTTGATACGCAATCTGTAAATTCCGTAATTTCTTACCGTTTTCTAGCTTAAATTGTTTAGGGTGATTATATATTGAAGATGTACTCATGTTAAAATTTGTTGTGTTGTTGTAAAAGAACTTTGCCTTTATGCGTTTAAACCATTTGAAGCAACACTAGCATTAATACTGGCAAATGCTTGTTCAAAATCAGCTTTAATATCATCTATATGTTCAATACCAACAGATACCCTTAATGCATTAGGTTTAACACCTGCAGCCAATTGTTCTTGCTCATTTAATTGCTGATGGGTAGTAGCAGATGGCTGGATAATTAATGTTTTAGCATCTCCAACATTTGCCAGGTGCGAAACCAATTTTAAATTATCGATTACCTGACTTGCATTTTCTTTGCTGCCATTCAATTCGAACGATAAAACTGCACCAAAGCCATTACTCAAGTATTTCTTTGCGAGGTTGTTATATGGGCTGCTGGCCAATCCGGGATAATCTACTTGTTTTACAGCAGGATGGTTTTCTAACCAGGTAGCAAGTGCTAAAGCATTATCTACATGACGTTGTACCCGGAGAGATAATGTTTCCAAACCTTGTAATAATAAGAATGAATTGAAAGGAGATAGGGCAGGGCCAAGATCTCTTAATCCTTCTACGCGTGCACGAATGATGAATTGGATGTTTCCGAATGGTCCACCGATGCCGAAAACATCATTGAATACAAGTCCGTGATAGCCCGCAGATGGTTCGGTAAACTGAGGGAATTTGCCATTTCCCCAATTGTAGTTGCCACCATCAACAATAACGCCGCCAATACTTGTTCCATGACCACCAATCCACTTGGTTGCTGATTCTACAACAATGTTAGCGCCATGTGCCAGTGGTTTAAACAAATATCCTGCTGCACCAAAGGTGTTATCTACAATAAATGGAATATCATATTTCTTGGCAATTGCAGCAATTTTTTCAAAATCAGGAACACTGAATGAAGGATTACCAATCGTTTCCAGGTAAATGGCTTTGGTTTTATCAGTGATTTTACGTTCAAAATCTTCCGGATCATCGCCATTGGCAAAATCTACCTGAATGCCTAAACGTTTAAATGTTACTTTGAATTGGTTGTAAGTACCTCCATATACATGAGAAGAGGAAACAATTTGATCTCCGGCTTCTAATATGTTATGTAAAGCAATAAATTGTGCTGCCTGGCCCGATGCAACGGCCAATGCTGCAACCCCTCCTGCTAATGCCGCAATCCGTTTTTCAAAAACATCTGTTGTTGGATTCATGATGCGCGTATAGATATTGCCAAATTCCTTAAGGGCAAATAAATTGGCGCCATGCTCAGCGCTTTGAAAACCATAAGAAGTGGTTTGGTATATAGGAACTGCTCTTGATCCTGTTGTTGGATCTATTTCCTGACCAGCGTGCAATTGTAAGGTTTCAAATTTATATGAAGTAGACATAATTTCTAATGATTAAATTTTAATTGTTTTGATTTTGGCATGCATTGATTGCAATATGATCTTGCAAATCATGATAGGGTGTACCCTCCGTTCAGAGGGCCTTCCAGTTTGAATATTAACAAAAAAGGAAGATTTTTAGATTACTGTATGCAACAGCACATACCAGTAATCGACTGCATATCATAACAAATAAAAGAAATTGAAGAATTTTCTACTTTTTTAAAGTTTAGACTGGGCTCGCTTAGCGATTGAAGATTTATTACTTTCATCAGTTTAAATTTATATCTCCAAATAACACCATGTTACTCGGTCAGGAATTGGCACCTTCTCTTTCTGAGGGTTGCCAGTGGGTCTTAGAGCCAGTCTCTCGCCACTTCTTTATAAATCAACCTGTCTAGATTGACTTTTATTTAGCTTCTCTGCCAAATAATATTCCAAATGTCTGAATTATATTTTTATTTGCCAAATTAAATTTTGAAAAATAATTAACCAGCTGAAAATCAAATTTGTAACTTTATGGTGTTAAAACGAACTGCTCAATATAAGTATTAATTGATCCCAAAATTTTATGTTTGTTCCTATCTAATCATTCTACACCATGAAAACGAAATCTATAATTATCGCACTATCACTATCGATTACTGCATTTTCTGCTCAAGCTCAGTTTGGAGGGCTAAAAGATAAGCTCTTAAAAGTTGGGACAGCACAAGGTGCTAAAGCTTTGGGGGTTGATCGGTTTTTGAAACAACCTGCGGCTATTACCACGAATTTTGAAGATGTTAACCGCGAAGGGGAAATGATGCCTGATTTTAAATCTAAGGAGAAATTTCAACCGCTTTACCTGCTCCCTAAGGCACCTGAAGGCGGTTATGTACTTTGTGAAGGTTACTATGAAATTACAAATAAGAGCTATTGCTTAAAGGCCGGTACATTTGCACCTTCTAAAGGTGATGGCTATATGTTTGCACCGGTACTTGGGCCAAAAGAAGATATCGTTGTAGCTGTTTTGAAAAGTGCCGAGAAGCATCCCGACGTGGAGCAACATGATATTCAGGTTTTACTCTGGACCATTATTGCCAGAACTAAATTTGCTGATTATGCAGGGCAGGTAAAGCTAACAGCCATTAAACTGTTAAGCACTAAACAACTTACTCAACTGGAAGGAGGTGCCTTGGGAATATTGCCTTTTGACGTGATGCAAAAAGCAAAAGATCAACTCCCTGATGGAGTAAAAGCTGTTTTTGAAGCAGAAAATAATATACGCCAATTGGTAGCTTCTGGTAATTATACCTATGCCGACATGGAGAAATATGCAATTATTGCCGGTATGGCTCCTCCACGGGCCGATGTTCCGAGCGGCATCTGGACCAAGCACCCTGATGGTTATTATGTGCGTTATTTCCCTTCCGGATACTCGATCACCAAAGTGCAGGTTTATGTTCCTAAAGAATTGGTAGCAGGAGGTAAAACCATTATTTATGACGCCGCAGGAGATATTGCCTGCCCGGCTAATACCGGTTCGCAACGCTTAGCGCAAACCAATGAACCTTTAAATCCGGATTACACCATTAAATTAGTTACCGTTTGTAACCCTAAATAATTCAAACCCATGGCTTGTGGCTCACAAACCATCATCAGTTATCATGTCATTAATGGTCTGTGGCACACGGACCATTAATGACTATGTCTCCCGTTCGAATGCGATTGTGATATTGTTCCATGTGTTACGGAATAAGAATATTTAGATTATTCTTAATTATTATAGTTCGTATGTAACGAACCAGGGTTTATTCAATCAATTTAACCCATGGTTCCTGATATTAATCCATGGTCTGTAACACAGGGGCCATTATGAAAATGCAAGTGCTTGCGCTAAATCAGCAATAATATCATCCACATGCTCCAACCCAACGGAAATACGGAGTAAATTTTTAGGCGTTTTACTATCTGGTCCTTCAACAGAGTAACGGTGCTCGATTAAGCTTTCTACACCACCAAGACTGGTTGCCTGCGCGAAAAGTTTTACCTTGTTTACGACTTTTCTAGCTGTTTCTACATCACCTTTTACCAGAAATGACATCATTCCACCAAAATCTTTCATCTGTTTTTTCGCAATTTCATGTTGCGGGTGATTGGCTAAACCCGGATAAAATACAGCTTCTACATTTGGGTGTTGATTAAGATATTCGGCAACCTGCTTTCCATTTTCGCAATGGCCTTTCATGCGGTAGGCAAGCGTTTTTATACTTCTGCTGAGTAAATAACAATCGAATGGGGAAGGTACAGCACCACCGGTTTGCTGTACATTTTTTATCCGCTCCCAAAGTTCATCTTTTTTAGCCGTTACTAAAATTCCGCCTAAAATATCGCTGTGACCGCCCAGATACTTGGTACTGCTGTGCATTACGATATCGGCGCCTAAAAGGATCGGGTTTTGTAAAATCGGTGAAGCAAATGTACTGTCGCAAGCCATGGTAATTTGCTTGCTCCTGGCAATAACTGCAATTGCTTCAATATCGGTAACCTTTAATAACGGATTAGAGGGTGTTTCAGTCCAGATAAGTTTAGTATTCGGTTTGATAGTAGATTTAACCAGTTCTAAATCAGTTTGGTCGATAAAGTCAAACTCCAGTGTGTCTGCAAAAATAGTGAGTAATTGTTTTTTAAAACCCCAGTACATATCATCAGGAGCAATAATATGGCTACCTGCTTTGAGTGCCTGGAATAAAGACATTCCGGAAGTATTTCCCGAAGAAAATGCAGCAGCATCTTCACCGTATTCCAGTTTGGCAACAGTGTTTTCTAAAGCAGACCGGTTTGGATTGCTAACCCTACTGTACATATGTCCTCCAGGGTATCCACCTTCCTCATCGCGAAAAAATGTTGTCGATAAGTTGATTGGAGGGGTAACGTCACCAGTAGCGCTCTTTACAAGATTAGAAGCGTGAATAGCAAGGGTTTCGGGTTTCATGATGATTTATATTTAAAAGGAAATTTTGAGCGCGCAATTTAACAATTTGAAGCAAAAATCCTTTGTAAAAATGTTTTGGCAAGATTTATGTAATCAATTTGCCGAATTATAAAATAAACTAAAATGAAAAGATTTTTTATAGCTATCGCGATAGCATGTACTACATTGGTGATGTTGCAAAGTTGCTCATCAACCAAAAATGCAACTTCTGGTATTAACGGAGGTAGAGGTACGGTTGTAGGTACCTGGGTGCTTAACAGTGTTACTTTAGAGGGATTACCTGATCAGGCTGTACAGGGTTTGTTTGGTGAAAAATCATATAGGTGTTTTCAGGGCAGTACCTGGAAATTAACGAATAGTGGCAATGGATCTTATACCTTACCATCATCGAGCGCTTGTGGTTCAGTAATGCAAACTATTTTCTGGTCGGCAACACCATCAGAAGAAACTTTCCAGTTTAAAAAGATATTTGAAGGTGACAAAGCTAAAAATGTAACTGAAGGTTATCGTTTAGTTTTAACTCAACTTTCAAAAGGAAGCATGGTAATGAAATCGCCAATTGAGTTTGGTGGCAAAACAGCAAACATTGTTTTGACATTTTCGCCAGCATCTAACTAGTATAAATACCTATGAAAAACAAAAAGAGAGACTATTTTAGTCTCTCTTTTTTTATGCTGTTATTTTTTTGCAGGGTTATTTCCAAATTTACGCGGATAGTAAGAAAGGGTAACCATAAAGTATTGTTGCAATACATTTCTAATACTAGTGGTAAGGCTGTTAGTACTTGTAAAATTTGAAATACTCCGGTTTTGCCGCAATAAATCCAAGGCAGAGAATTTAATCTCCGCATTATTTCCCTTCGTAAAACGATAGGTGGCATTGGCATTCCAGATGATGAAGTTGATATCGTCACCTACAGATGGGTTATTGTTATTGAAATTCACATTGCTACTGAGCGATATTTTCTTGTTGAAATTGTAATTGCCACTAAATGTGGTGGTGGTGCTCACATTTTTATAGGCCGTGCCAAGCGTAGTCTGCTTAGAAGAGCTAACATTAAGCGCCTCAGAAGCCTCAATACCCAATTTATCTTTATAAGTATAACTTGTTGAAATGGTATTGGTGGTGTTAGTGTTGTTTGAGAAATTAAACAATGTGTTGGTAAAGGTTGGACGCTTATTAAAATTAAAAGAGGTGTTAAAAGTAAGTTGTAATTCGCTGTTTTTCAGTTTTACCGACTTTCTTAGATAACCTCCAAAGTTCACATACTTGCTTCCGTTTGAATTGGTAAGATAAACACTTCTTCTGCTTTGCTGATCGATAAAAGTACTGTCAATGATTGCATTATCTATTATTCCTGCCGAACCATTGAAATTAAAGTTTAAGGTGTTTTTATTTTTCGTATCATAGTGACTGAAACTCAAATTAACTGAACGATTTAGCTCTTCTTTGAGGTTAACATTACCCCTTTGTAAATTGTAAAGGTTTGTACTATCTGTTAAAGGTGCCAATTGCGCTATGGTTGGTATGACAATAGCCGTTCGGTATTCAACAGTTAAGTTTTGCTGATAGCTACCCGTTTGAGAATTGAAAGCATTAATTGCAATTCGTGGCACAAAGTTTCGGTAACTTCTCTTAATATTTTGAAATGATCGATCTGATTGATTGTTCTGATTGATAAACTGTTGCGCTACGGCAACATCAATCCTCAAATCTTTGTAATAACGGTTACTTAAATGTTTTTGAAAAGATTTACTCAACGTAAATTCTGGAGTGAAATCTGTTTGGTCTGTTTGCAAGTTATTAGAAAGGTATTCATTCTTTTGGTATTGTCCAGTCTTATAATCTTCGATAAAATTACGATCTCTATTATCGCTTATGTTGATTTTCCCGTTGATTTTTGCATCAAAGCCATTGAGATCTTTATTGCCAAAAAAGATGGATTTCAGATTTGTGAATGATAAAGTCATATCTTGAGTGATTTTCTTGCTATCTGTTTGATATCGTCTGTTAAAATCACGGTTGTTTGCACCATTCAACAAATCCCTGAACGCAGTCAATTCTGTTCTGTAGTTGTCCTGGTCCCGGGTATTTACCTCGTAACTAGCATCAAAAGATTTGAATCGCTGTTTCCAGTTATTATAATTTTGATAGCTATAATTTGCCCTGAATGTAAAATCAGAACGATTAAAATTATTCTGGCTCACGCTATTATTGCTGCTTGTAAGTTGGCGCTCATTGTTTTGGGCACTGCGGATATTGGTGCTGTTGTTTTCGCCTTTTTCAATATTGAACGATTCGCTTAAATCTAAACGATGACTCTTTTTATAGTAGTTGTAAATGGAATTAAGTCTGTGTCTGTTGCTGGTGTTAAAAGATGAAGAATTATTATTGGAATAAAGTTGATTATCATCCGCTATTGTGGTGATGGTAAATGAATCTCCCAGATTGGATGATTCGAGATTCTTAAAATAATAGTCTGCTGTTAACGAACTTTTGTTGTTCCATTCTTTGCTGTCGGGTGTGAAATTATAGATCATTTGTGCGCCTGCTACATTTCCCTTGTTTAACCCGGTCTGCCTAAAATCCGATTGATATTCTACGGAGGTTCCTACGCCTTTGTAAGTACTATTTCTAATCAGTGTATTGATGTCATTCGGGATTTTGTTAATGTCGTTCGATGCGCCAATAACAGATAACTGAAGCTTTGGGGTACTAAAATTGAGGTTGCCATCAAGCTGGTAATGCTTATCACTGCCATAGCCCGCGCTTATTTTACCAAAATAGGAGCGGGCTTTACCCTTCTTTAGTTTTAAGTTAGCCACTAGATTACTATCTAATGGTTTATTTCGGTCTGCAGTATTGAAAATCTGAATCTTCTCTAAAGCATTTTTAGGTATGTTCTGAAGTGCAATTTTATTATCAGCACCAAAAAACTGTTTTCCATTAACTGTAAGCTGTTTTACTTCTTTACCGTTCACCGTGATTATTCCATCTCCCCATACAGTTATATTTGGAACCTTTTTTAACAGATCCTCAACAGTAGCATTAGTATCTAACTTAAAGGCAATGGCATTAATTTCTAAAGTATCATTGTTGTAGGTAATTGGTGGGACTGTTACCGTAACTTCCTCCAGATTGATATCTTTTGGGCTGATCACCAATGTTTTAAGATCAAGTAAGGGCTGACCTTTTGTAATCGTTATATGCTTTTGAAGGGTTTGATAGCCAACGTTGCTGATATCTAAGCGAAGTGGTTGATCAAGAGGAAGATTGCTGAACTTAAACTCACCATAGTTGTTACTAAGCTGGTAATTCAGTACGGTATTATCAGCCTTGTAAATGGAAACTGTAGCGGCTTTAAGCACATAGTTATGTACTGTATCTCTGATAATCCCCTTAACCGTTCCGGATGGTGGGGCTGAAGTTTGGGCTATAGTGTAGCCTGTTTTTAAGCAGAATATGCTTAAAAAGAAAAAAAAGAGCGCACGCATATTTTTAGTTTTGTTTAGGTTTTAAGATGACGAGTATAGGATTGCTTTTTCGGTCGCTTACTTTGAAATAGTTTTCAAGTAGTGGAGGGTATTTAGTGGTTTTACCGGCACTGCGCTCCTTGAAAGTCATCATGGCCAGTGATGAATAACTCGTATAAAACTCCTTGTTTTCAAATGCCAGAAAGCCGCGGTTTTCAAAGTCATATCCAAAACCCGAGTCGGTTACCGGAAGAAAGCTGGAAAGACTATCAGGCTCTAAATCCTGAAAAGAAAGGAGTTCAGTTGTTTTGGTATCGTAAATAACACTTTTTTTCTGATCCTTATCCCAGAAAACATTTAAAAACTTAAGAAATAATTTATCGCCAATCAGATAGCTTTTTCCGATACCGTGGATTATTTTTTTGTTTTTTTCAAAATATTCGAAACGCTTCTTAACATATTCAGGATTAGTGATAAAATCTTTCGGTAAAGTGTTTATTGCCGGTAAAATAAATTTATAGGCAAGTTCCATTTTGTCAGACTTTAGTTTATACAATCGATAAGTGTAGAAATCAGTAAAGAAGGCTTCATTATCATTGTATTTACTTACTGTGGCATCACCGAACCAGTCGTCTTTTTCAAAAATTTTCAGATCTACCTTAAAATAGGCCAGTGTATCTTTAGTTTTCTTATTTATGGTCGCAACTTTATAAAAAGTACTATCCTTTCCCTTCTTAATGCTCAGGAAAGGCTTGATTTCTGTTTCTCCGTTTTGGAAGGATAATCCGCTCGCATCTTTAATTTCCTTTACTTTTTTTACAAATTTTCCATCCAATGTGAAAAACTGCATGTTATTGGGCGTGTAGATAACAATATATTCAGTCCCAGCCTCATTATGTAAGGTAAAGCCGTGGCTCTCGGCTTTTTGCTTGTCGGCCTTATCGGTTTGTAATTTAGCGGCATCAATTTTTGTGATGTACTTTCCGGATTTATCAAAAACCAATACCGAACGGGTATCATAGTCATATATCAGAAATTTATCTCCGGAGACTTTAAGCTGAGCAATATTTCCAAATAAACTTTCCTTTGTGGTTTCTAAGGGGATGAATTTTACGTCGTCAAAAATTTGCGAAACCGCTGCTCCCCGGGCGTTCTGGGGATCTATTCTTAAGGTAATGGTTTGCGAACTGTCGATTTTAGCTTCCTGAGAAGATGCTGAGAGGTGAACAAGGCAAATAAATGCCAATGCGCATAAATGCTTAAAGCGTTTCATAGATTAATTTGAGTGGCGTAGTTTAATTGTCTTGTTGACAAGAAACAATAATAACTAAAATTTCAGTTAATCTATAGCTGTAATTTGTCCTAATGCAAATATTAACAAAATTTAACTTTATACTTTTTATTGGGTTTGCCTTTACACGGCCATACTGGATATTTGCGCGGTTATGGCCTCCAGTCATGTTGTTGTTTGATCTAAAGCTAAAAAACAGCATTATCTTTAATAGAAAGCCTATAAATAGCGGTTTGTTACAAGAAAATGATTTTCAAATCCGCTCATTATTGTATTTTTGTTCAAAATAATCAGGAATGAATACAACTGAGCAGGTTGAAAAGATATTAGCTGATACTTCATTATCAACTGAGTTACAAAACATAGCACAAAAAGTTCTTAAGCAGGAACGGATCACTTTTGATGAAGGTGTTTATCTTTATGAAAATGCCGAACTCGGCTATTTAGGGGTTTTAGCCAATTATATCAGGGAACAAAAACATGGTGATAAAACCTATTTTAACCGTAATTTTCATTTAGAGCCCACCAATCTATGTGTTTACGATTGTAAATTCTGTTCTTATTCCCGCTTAATTAAACAAAAAGAAGAGGGCTGGGCGCTAACGATGGATCAGATGCTTGATATCGTAAAAAAATACGATACCGAACCTGTAACTGAAGTACATATTGTGGGAGGTGTTTTACCTCAGTACGATATGGATTTTTATATGAAACTGTTTACAGCCATTAAGGATCATCGTCCTGATTTACATGTTAAAGCTTTAACACCGGTAGAATATCATTACATCTTTAAGAAAGCCAAAGTGGATTATGCCACCGGTATGAATATGATGAAGGAAGCAGGCCTGGAATCGATGCCAGGTGGTGGTGCAGAAATCTTCCATCCAGAAATCAGAGAGCAAATTGCCAAAGATAAGTGCACAGGGGAGCAGTGGTTAGCTATTCATGAAGAGTGGCACAAATTGGGCATGAGAAGTAATGCAACTATGCTTTATGGCCACATCGAAGAATTTAAACATCGGGTAGATCATATGGAAAAACTGCGTGAGTTACAAGACAGGACTGGTGGTTTTCAAACTTTTATTCCGCTCAAATTCAGGAACCAACACAATCAGATGTCAAATGTTGCAGAATCTTCTGTTATTGAGGATTTAAGGAACTATGCCATCGCCCGGATTTATATGGATAATTTTGATCACATTAAAGCTTATTGGGCAATGATCAGCAGAGAAACGGCTCAGCTTTCCTTAAACTATGGAGTAGATGATATTGATGGTACATTAGATGATACCACCAAAATTTATTCTATGGCAGGAGCGGAGGAGCAAACACCAGCCATGAGTACCCGCGAACTGGTTAATTTAATTAAGCAAGTGGGCAGAAAAGCAATAGAAAGAGATACTTTATATAATGTTGTAACTGACTTCGAAAATGTAGTGTTTGAAGAGGAGAAAAAACCGCAGTATTATAAGTTGCCGGTAGTGAATTAAATGCTCAGGCATTCACTCATTCTATCACTTACTCATTCTATCATTCAATCATTCGGTCATTCACTCATTAATACATGAAGCAGATATACATCATTCGTCACGGAGAAACAGAATTAAACAGGCAAGGGATAGTGCAAGGCAGGGGAATTAACTCCGACCTCAATGATACCGGAAGAGCACAGGCAGAGGCGTTTTATCAGACATATAAAACTATTCCTTTCGATAAAATTTATACTTCATCTTTAAAGCGTACCTGGCAAACCGTCCAAAAGTTTATCGATTCGAAACTAGACTGGGAGCAACTTACGGGGCTTGATGAATTGGCATGGGGTGTTTGGGAAGGAAAACCCAATACAGAAGCTTCTCGTGAAGCTTTCCGTGCAATGCTCGAAACCTGGCAACATGGCGATTATACTGCTCATTTTGAGGGAGGAGAGAGTGTACAGGATGTTTACGACCGATTAAAAGAACCGATGCAGGTTTTAATGAACCGGCCAGAAGAAAAAACGGTTTTATTGTGTATGCACGGTAGGGCAATGCGTGTTTTTTTGTGTTTATTATTGAATAAACCGCTAAGCGAAATGACAGAGTTCCCTCATCAAAATACGGTGCTTTATAAAATTGGATTTGAAAACGGGCAGTTTAGTGTTTTAGAATTCAATAATGTGATTCATTTGGATGGACTGGTAGCCGGAAATGATTAAAAAATAAGGATTAAGACAGTTGTGCCTTCAGGCATTTTCGCATCCACTCATTATTACAATTAAATATTACCTTGAATAAAATTAGAATCTCGGCAGTAGCCTATACCAATACAAAAGCCTTTATTTACGGCTTAGAACACGCTCCCATAATAGATAAGATAGATTTAAGTTTAGATATTCCTTCAGATTGTGCGGCTAAAGTAATTAACGGACAGGTAGATATCGGTTTGATGCCTGTTGCTGCTATTCCATTAGTTCCAAATGCGAACATTGTAGCCGATTACTGTATTGGTAGTGATGGTGGTGTAAATTCTGTATTTATTTTTAGTAGTGTTCCTGCAGCTGAGATTAAAACCTTGAAATTAGATGCACATTCACGTACTTCTAATAACCTGGCAAAGGTTTTACTCAAATTTTACTGGAAACAGCAAGTTGAGTTTACTACGGATCAATCGGCAGAAACAGATGCCATTGTTCTGATCGGCGACAGAACTTTTGGGAAAAAAGAAGATTATGCCTACGCTTACGATATGGGAGAGGAATGGAAAAACCTTACCGGATTGCCATTTATGTATGCTGCCTGGGTAGCCAATAAAGAAATAGATCAGTCTTTTAAAGCTGAATTGAATGCTGCGCTTAAGTTTGGCTTAGATCATCGGAAAGAGGTACTGGAATCATTGCCTGTAACTCCTAATTTTGACCTTGAAGATTATCTATACCATAAGCTACAGTTTGAAGTAACTCCTGATCGCAAAAAAGCTATGGAGCTGTTTTTAAGGTACATCGAACAGCTTTAACTCATCACTTATATTTTCTTACATGGCTTATATGGTTGTATATTAAACGCGCGCTTTTACCATTTAAGAAATATAAGAACATTGAAGCTTAGGGGAGCGAACTCCTTATTACTTATATTTTTTTCAATGGTTCGACATTAAATTCAACAAATGAACCACTGCCCAATGAACTAATTTCTGTCTTCAAGTGTATGCAGGAATGAAATAATCTCCTTAATTTCTGCTTTGGTCAAATTCAAAGGATCAGCAGAAAGGGTTTGGTTTTCTAAGTGTATACCAATTCCCATACCTCCGCCACGATTATAAAAGTCTAATACCTGTTCTAAAGATTGATATATCCCATTGTGCATGTAAGGTGCGGTTTTGGTGATGTTGCGTAGTGTAGGTGTTTTAAAGGCATATTTATACTGTGGATAGTTGTATAGGGTATACCTTCCTAAGTCTGTATCAACCCTGGCGTTAATGGTATCTGGTTGATTTGGTACACCCAATACTTCAGCCTCACTTTTAGCAAACAATGGTGCTTGTGTACCATTAAATATGGGTGCAAAATGACAACTCCCGCACCTGGCTTTGCCCATAAATAAGTTAAATCCTTTCTTTTCTGATGCACTCAATTGGGTTTTATCTCCCCTCATGTAAGCATCAAATTTTGAAGAAAAAGGAGAGAGGGAGCGAATATAACTGGCCAGCGCATGCTGAATTTTCCAGGAATCAACATCACCATTTTTGTTTTGATAAGCACTGCTTATCTCTTTACGGTAAATGTTTGATTGATTAATTCTTTTAGTGGCTTCATCAAGAGAACCATCCATTTCCTGCTTATGGTGAACTACATCTAATGCCTGATCTTCTAATGTACCTGCTTTTAGATCATAAAAGAAGCCCCGTTGCAAACCTGCATAAGTTAACGTTGGCGTATTTCTCGTCAAATATTTGCCCTGGGTCATTGCGGCTGCTTTTTGGAGGCCATCGCTGAAGGCTTTTCCTTCATGATGACAACTTGCGCAGCTTCGGTTGCCCTGGTTAGAGAGAATAGGGTCGTTGAATAGTTTTTTTCCCAAAAGAATCTTCTCTTTACTGATATAAGCAGTAGCATTGCCAACAAAACCGTTCAGGTTAAAGGCTTGAACTTCAAATAAATCAATAGCATCATCTCTTAGGGTAGATCCACTGGCAGTGGTACTGATTTCCAGGTTTTTGCGTAAATTGTTTATTGCTTTGCTTACCGGCTGCAGGTATCCGGTTATAAAAGCTAAACGGTCAAACTGATTAAAATCAGGGTTCCTGCTCAGATAGGTAATGGCTTTTTCAATGAGGTTATTCGTTTCATCATCCCCATACAATGACATTAGCTGCTTTATACCCCAGAGTGCCGATCCTGCTTCGGGGATAGATTGCAATGCTGCAGGTGTATCAAACCCCGAAATTCCTAAACTGGTAATGCGAAAAATTTCCAGTCTGGCCGCATCAAAAAGCTGAGCATCTGTAACCGTATATTGTTCATTATAACGCAAAACCCTTTCAAGATTCAACCGCATCTTTTTAACCTCATTCAATAACTCAGCCTTGTTTTCCGCAAAAGCATCATTATAGATAAGTTCTTCCATTACTTGCAAACCTGCAGGACTTTCAACCAGGTTTTCACCCAATTCAATTTCGTCTATTGGTGCCCCATTAAGCATTAATGCGGTAGAAGGGAAGAAATATTCGATATAATATTCTATCCACTTGTACTCACTTCGGAGCTCAAGAAAGGCTTTTTTTGTAGCAGCTGGATCACCCTTAGCAATTGCAGATTGTAGGTCCCTATCTAATGTCTGTTGCAGTACTAAAACTTGGTTTTTAAAATTTACTTTGGCTTTTTCTGCTTTTATGGGTTGATCCATTTTACAGAAAATACCCAATAACATCGGAATGGCTAAAATGAGTATCAACAATAAATGTTGTCTGCGTACTGAAAATGAGTTTGTCATTAAGGAAGTAAAAAGGGAAATCCCTCCCAACAAATGCCGGGAAGGATTTCATAGGAAAAATGAATATTACTTAGCTACTCCACGTACGATCACAACTTGTCCGCCTTCGCTGTTATTAACTAAACGTGTGCTACCGCCGTCAGCATTTTTATACTTGTCGCTGGTCCAGGTGTGCGGGTGGATGTTGACAATAAAAGTCTCTGGAATACCGGTTAAAGCTGAAACATCATACATTGCCCCATATTCCCAGGTGCTTAATTGCGTACTGTTGGCAGGATTGTACTTCGTATTGAATGTAGCATCCGTTCTTCTGTGGTTCATTTGTAGCATAGGCTTCAATGTTTTCGAAGACATCGAAAATTGCCAGATTGTACCATCGTGATCGTTGTTTTTATAAAACGAATCACCATCTTCCTGGATGTAAACGTAGTTTTCAGTTACACATAGGTTGTCGGGATTTACAATGCTTTTACCTGGATTGTCGTTTCCATCAACTGCCACTTCGAGCTTTCCTTTTAATGGATTGGTAGCATCCAATACCAGCTTATAAACACGGCCCCACATGGTTTTGCCGCTAACGGGAGTAATTTTATCTCCCTGACTAACACCTGTAGCGGTGAAATACACTTCTCTGCCATTTGCAGCATTCCCTTTTCTGTAGTCGATATCTTCTACGCGTGCAAGCATGAGCGCTTTTTTATCGATGGTTTGTTGTTGAAGCTGCGCACCTGTACTACTTTTTACGTTATCCAGTTCTACAAATTCTACGTCATAACTCTGTCCTTTACTCATGTTGGTTTCGATAGGGTCATTGTTGCTGCGTTTCATCACATAAAGCTTACCATTTTGAAGATCTCCTTGGGTATTAGAAACATACATGGCTAGTTGGCCGTCCGATTCATCTTCACCGATTAAGATCACGGTTTTACCTTCGAAGGCACCTTTAGGTAGGGGTACCGCATTTTCAGCGCTCCATCTTCCTAAAGCACTAAGGGTACGCTGGTTGTTTTTCTTGTCGGCGGCTGCCAGGGGATCTATAGCATGGATCATAGACTCTGCACCACTTTCACCTGCGGTTAAAAATATTGGTTTAGCGAAACCATGCTCCTCTGGAGTAGCCATGGTTGCAGAACATAACCTGGTCATTCCACCGTCCGAATCAACAATGTACTCTCCTTTAACAGGTTTGAAGTTTTTATCGAGGTAAACCCTGGATACAGATTGTAATATCTCGTGATTGTTGATCATGATGAAGCCATCTCCCGCAGGGTTTTTGATGATCCCTGCACCATCCGGCTGTGCACCAAAGATGAAATTCGGCGATTCTGATAGCACATCATCCGAGCTGATTAGTGTTGTAATGTTTAAAGCCTCAAATCCGGGCATGGTTTTGATCAGCGAAGGATTAACTGAGTAGTCCTTTAAAGTGATAGGTGTAGTGGTTGGTTGTTCTTCTTCGTTGTTATTTTTCTTACAGGCCGTAATCACAACCGCCGAAGCTACAAAAGCCGCTAAAGACAGGGCAAGGGTTTTCTTTTTCAGTAATAAAGTGTTCATAGTTTTGTTTTCCGTTGAAGACAAACCTACGTTGTGCATGTTGCTTATAATTTAAGCTTATGTTAATTCAATGAACATCCTGATATTTAGAATGGTTATAAGAAAGGAAATGATAGCATGCCCTTCGACAAGCTAAGGGTGACAGTGGTGGAGTATGGGAGAGCGATTGAATGCCCTTCGATAAGCTCAGGGTGACAGTGGTGGAGTGAGTAATAAAATGATAGAGTGCCCTTTGACAAGCTCAGGGTGACAGTGGAGGAGTGCGTGAAAGAAGGATAGCATGGCCTTCGATAAGCATAGGATGAGAGAGGAGGAGTGAGTGATAAAATGATAGAGTGCCCTTCGACAAGCTCAGGGTGACAGTGGAGAGGAGTGAATGATAGAAGGGTTGATTGCCCTTCGACAAGCTCAGGATGACAGTGGAGGAGTATGATTGATTGAGAATGAATGATTGAATGAACGTTGGGTGCTGTAGCCTAACCAATGACCAATGACAAATGACCAATGACCAGTGACCAATTAACTATCAAACCCATCCAACAATATAAACAATCTTTCAACTTTTCAACAAAAACGCTGTACAATGCATAATCATGCTATCTTTATAGCTTTTGAAAATTAATTTCAGTTTTGGCTAAAGATACGAATAAGGAAACCCCATTAATGCAACAGTACAACGCGATTAAGGCGAAGTATCCCGGTGCATTGTTATTGTTTAGAGTAGGAGATTTTTATGAAACCTTTGGCGAAGATGCCGTAAAAACCGCACAGATTTTAGGTATAGTGCTTACCCGCAGGGGTACTGGTCCAAATGGTGGTGCACTTGAGCTGGCTGGTTTTCCGCACCATTCTTTAGATAATTACCTTTCTAAATTGGTTAGGGCCGGACAGCGCGTAGCTATATGCGATCAGTTAGAAGACCCTAAAGCAACCAAAACCATTGTTAAGCGTGGTGTAACAGAATTGGTTACGCCTGGTGTAGCGTATGGGGATAATATTGTCAACCAAAAATCCAATAATTATTTAGCTTCTGTTTTTTTCGATAAAACGCAGATTGGGGTATCCTTTCTGGATATTTCTACAGGGGAATTCCTGATTGCCCAGGGTAATGCTGATTATATAGATAAGCTTTTACAAGGATTTAAACCAACGGAGGTTATCTTTCAAAAGTCTAAAAGACAGGTTTTTATGGAACAGTTTGGCGACCGGTTCTATACTTTCGGACTGGATGAATGGCCTTATACCACTGATTATGCCAATGAAACATTAACCAAACATTTTGAGGTTAGTTCGCTAAAAGGCTTTGGTATTGACCGTTTGCAAAGTGGAATAGTTGCCGCAGGGGTAGTTTTACATTATTTAGGCGAAACAGAACACCGTAATTTGCAGCACATTACCTCAATTAGCAGAATAGAAGAAGACCGGTACATGTGGTTGGATCGTTTTACCATTCGCAACTTAGAACTGGTTCACTCTAATAATGACAACGCTGTTACCCTCTTTAACATATTAGACCATACCTGTACCCCAATGGGTGCACGTTTGCTTCAAAAATGGATTATTATGCCATTGAAGGAGCTTAAACCCATCCAGGAACGTTTAGGGATGGTAGAGTTTTTTGTTCAGCATGACGAACTTCAGCAGGAGTTTTTAGCACACATTAAACAGATAGGAGATTTAGAACGTTTAATTTCGAAGGTTGGCCTTCAACGCGTTGGTCCGAGAGAGCTGGTTCAGTTAAAAAGGGCATTAACGCATATTGAAGCCATTAAGCATTTAGCGGCAGAGAGCAAAAATCCTTTCCTGATTAAAATAGCTGACCAGTTAAATCCATGTCTGGCCATTCGCGAAAGGATAGAACGCGAGTTGCAGCCGGAACCACCTGCTTTGTTAGTTAAAGGAAATGTTATTGCTGACGGAATAGACGAGGAATTAGATCGCCTGCGTAAAATTGCTTTTGGTGGCAAGGATTACCTGGTGCAGATTCAAAAAAGAGAATCGGAAAGTACGGGAATTCCTTCCTTGAAAATTGCCTTTAATAATGTTTTTGGATATTATTTAGAAGTTACCCATACGCACAAAGATAAAGTTCCGGAAGGGTGGATCAGAAAGCAGACTTTAGTTAATGCTGAGCGATACATTACGCCAGAGTTGAAAGAATATGAAGATCAGATTTTAGGAGCTGAGGAGAAAATTCAACAAATTGAAGTGCGTTTGTACAATGAGCTGATGTATGAAACGGCAAGTTATATTAAGCCTATTCAGCTGAACTCGTTTTTAATAGCACAATTAGATTGCTTATTGTGTTTTGCACAGTTAGCAGTTAAAAATCACTATACCAAACCCACAGTGAGCAAGGATAAAGTGCTGGATATTAAAGGCGGTCGCCACCCGGTTATTGAAAAACAACTTCCTGTAGGGCAAGAATATATCACAAATGATGTTTATCTGGATACAGAATCGCAACAGATCATCATCATTACCGGGCCCAACATGGCGGGTAAGTCGGCTATATTGAGGCAAACTGGTTTAATAGTGTTAATGGCACAAATGGGCTCTTTTGTACCTGCGAAATCGGCAGATGTTGGTTTGGTAGATAAAATTTTCACCCGGGTAGGTGCTTCGGATAATTTATCATCCGGAGAAAGTACCTTCATGGTTGAAATGAACGAAACAGCCAGTATTTTGAATAACATTTCAGAGGATAGTTTAATTCTTTTGGATGAAATTGGCCGTGGAACAAGTACTTATGATGGTATTTCTATTGCCTGGGCCATTGCCGAATTTTTACATCAGCACCCAACTGCCAGACCAAAAACTTTATTTGCCACCCACTATCACGAACTTAATGAATTGGCAAATACAATGGGTAGGGTAAAGAATTTTAACGTTTCAGTGAAAGAAATGTCGAATAAGGTGATCTTCTTAAGAAAGTTAATTCCTGGTGGAAGTGAACATAGTTTCGGTATCCATGTAGCTAAAATGGCAGGTATGCCACCTAAATTGATACACAGGGCCAATGAAATCCTTAAAAAACTGGAGATCGACCGTACGGAGGGGCAAAGTATCAAGGATAGCATTAAAAAAGTTCAAAACCAGGCTTATCAATTGCAAATGTTCTCTGTAGAAGACCCTGTTTTGGTAAAAGTTCGGGATACACTTAATAACCTGGATGTTAATGCACTTACGCCTGTGGAGGCATTGTTAAAGCTAGACGAAATCCAGCGGCTAATTAAAAATTAATCAAATGGCTCAGGGCTTTAGGCTTTGGGCCATTTGTATAAAATAGTTAATATGAATAAAACCTTAAGCATTAAGCCATATGGCTTTTACTTAATTGCGCTCCTGATCTTTTTATCTTCTTGCGGAACAAGAAAATATACAGTTAGAACTGATAATAAAGCAGCAAAGGCAGCGGATGTATTGGCAAGTTTAAAAAGCAAGCCATTGTATCGTTTTATTAACGATTGGACCGGTGTGCGATATCGTTTTGGTGGTTTAGATAAGAATGGGATAGATTGTTCAGGCTTTGCATATTTATTAGAGAAAGAAATATATGGTGTTACCTTACCAAGAATTTCGAGAGATCAGGCGCGTTTTGCCAGAGAAAAGAGCTTCGGGAGTTTAAAAGAGGGTGATTTGGTTTTCTTCTCTTTTGGTGGTAATGATGTAGACCATGTTGGCGTTTACCTCAACAATGGATTTTTCGTTCATGCGAGTACCAATAGGGGGGTAATTGTAGACGATATTAATCTTCCGGCCTATCAAAAAGTGTTGGTCAAATCCGGATCGGTAAATTAATTCCATATTTGATAAAAGGTTAAAACCAATTGAACTTTATTTTCGTTGTGATATTATGCGTTTGTTTTTTATAATATGCTTATCTTTAATTACTTATTCGGTCTTCGGGCAAGTAAAGTTGCTCAGTTTAGATGAGTTGGAGAAGCGCGTTGCCAATGGAAAAGATACCACCTATGTAGTTAATTTCTGGGCAACCTGGTGTTCACCCTGCGTGGCAGAATTACCTCATTTTGAAAAACTTCAGCTGGCTAATTTGAAAAAACCGGTAAAAGTTCTTTTGGTAAGCCTGGATTTTAAATCGAAATTACAGAAAGCAGTTATTCCTTTTGTTAAAGAGAAGAAGCTCCAATCAGAGGTTTTTTTACTTAACGAGCCGGATCAACAGGCTTATATTGAAAGAATAGATCGTAAATGGTCGGGAGCAATACCTGCTACTTTATTTATTAAGCGCGATAAGAGACAGTTTTTTGAGCGGGAATTTACATCCGATGAATTGAACACTGCATGGTTAAACTTTAATAAATAATCACATGAAAACATTAATTTTAATTGGTTTAATACTGGTTTCGGGTTATTCATTTGCTCAAACATCAGGCTATCAGGTAGGGGACGTGGTAAAAGATTTCGCCCTTAAAAACATCGACAATAAAACAGTTTCTCTTGCCAATTATAAGGATGCCAAAGGTTACGTTGTGGTCTTTACCTGCAATACATGTCCTGTAGCTCAAGCCTATCAGGAGCGGATCGCAGCATTAAATCAAGCTTATGCCGCAAAGGGCTATCCTGTTATTGCCATCAATCCAAATGATGCCGGTGTGGCTCCTAATGAAAGCTTTGAGAAAATGCAGGCTTTAGCCAGGCAAAAGAATTTTAGTTTTCCATATTTGTTAGACCCCGATCATATTGTTACCAGGCAGTTTGGCGCTACCAAAACACCTCATGTATTTGTACTGCAGAAAACCAAACAAGGAAATGTAGTAGAATATATTGGTGCTATAGATAATGACCCTGAAGAACAGAGTAACAGTAAAATCACTTACGTAAAAAATGCGATAAATGAATTGTCATCAGGCAAGAAACCCGCTGTGGTGTCGACCAAAGCTGTCGGCTGCTCAATTAAATGGAAAAAAACTTCATAGACATCGGAGATTTTAATCTCCGATGTCTAGATAGGACTAAATAAAATGCGTATTGGTAGCCAATGCTTTCCAGTCAGCAAGGTCTTGCTTTATCGCAGTAATCTTGTCTTCGGCCAGCTGATAGGCATCTGCACCCAGAAATAAATGCAACGGAGGGTTTTCAGCCGCTGCAGCTGCGATAATCACATCAACACCTTTTTCAGGATCACCGGGTTGTTGGTTGTTGATTTGATTTTGGTGTGCATCCTGAGATTCACGCACTTCCCTGTAATCTTCAATAACCGAGTTTGGTACGGCTAATGAACCAGAAGAAAGGAAATCTGTTCTGAAATATCCTGGCTCAACTACAGTTGCTTTGATACCGAACGATTTAACCTCCGCCGCAAGCGATTCGGTAAAACCACTTACCGCGAACTTGGTTGCACAGTATATACCGAATCCAGGGAAATTACCTGTAAAGCCACCAATAGAAGAAATGTTGAAAATATGTCCTGATTTTTGTTTGCGGAGCTGAGGAAGGACTTTTCTAATCATGTTTAAAGCGCCAAATACATTGATGTCAAAATTCGCTCTCGCTTCCTGGTCACTTAATTCTTCCAGTGCGCCAAGCATTCCATAACCTGCATTGTTTACCACTACATCTATTCTGCCAAATTTGCTAATGGTTTCACGAACAGCTGTTTCTACGCTGTTCTCATCCACTAGGTTTACAGAAAGTGGTAAAAAATTAGGATGATCTCCAACTGCTTTTTGTAAGTCTGTTAAACTTCTTGATGTGGCAGCTACACTGTTTCCGCTGTTTAATAGTTTTTTAACTAAGGTTAAGCCCAGGCCTTTTGAGGCTCCGGTTACGAACCATACTTTTTGATTTTCCATGTTAATAGTATTTTGGGTTGCTGGCTGTGGGTTAGCGGTTAAAATGCCTTTGCATAATGACCAATAACTTTCAATTTACAACCGATGTTTAAAATGTATTGTGGGGTTAAGGGGTACGTATTATGAGTTTGGGTGCGAAATCCTCGTTACTGGTTTTTTAAATGTGCATCAGGGCGCGTATCGGGATATACGCTATTACTGGTAACAGATAAGTAAGCCACAACCTATTAGTAATCGAAACCTGTAGAAATTGTTATCGCCTTCCAGTTTTGAAATTCCTTTTCTAAAGATTGAATTTTGGTATTTGCACGATCTAAGGCATCCTGGCCTAGCAATAAATGAAGAGGAGGTTCAGGCATAGCAACCAAGGCTATCATGGCAGCAGCCGCTTTTTCCGGATCTCCGGTTTGTGTGCCATCCATTTTAAGGTACCTGTCGTGCGTATTTCGTACGGCCTCATAATCCTGGATCGGGTTTTTCGCTAATTCGAGCGATTCGGCCTTTAAGAAGCTGGTTCTAAATGCCCCAGGCGCTACAGCGGTAACTTTTACGCCAAAGTCCTTAACATCTTCAGCTAGAACTTCAGATAGCGCAATCACAGCTGATTTAGCTGCAGCATAAACACTCCATCCTGTTGCCCCTGCGATCCCTGCAATAGAGGCAATGTTGATAATATGCCCTGAACGTTGTTTCCTTAAATAAGGCATGGCATGGCGGATTACGTTCAGCGTACCGAAAACATTTACATCAAAAGCCGTTCTGGTTTCGGTGTCTGTAAGTTCTTCAATGCTGCCTCCAATACCGTAACCTGCGTTATTGATCACAACATCTATTTTTCCAAATTTGGTTACAGTAGCTTTAATGGCATCTTCAACACTTTTATCGTTAGCCAGATCAACCGTAAGGGCTAAAAACTTTTCGGTTGGAGCGTTTACACCGCTGGTCAGGGCTGCTATATTTCTGGATGTTCCTGCAACAAACTGCCCTGCTTTTAATAATTGGTTAACTAAAGATAATCCCAAGCCTTTGGAAGCTCCCGTAATAAACCAAACTTTTTTCTTGTCCATAATTTTATCTTTTTTGTTAAGACAAAGTTACAGCAGCTAATCGCCTGAGTTATTACGTTAATCAAACTAATGGTTACGAAATTCAAACAATTCTGAAGGCGGTAGGACTTAAGCTGGTTTGTTTTTTGAAAAAGTTGTTGAAATGGGTGGGTTCTTCAAAGCCCAGGCAGTACCCAATTTCAGAAATATTCCAGTCTGTATGCCTTAGTAAAGCTTTAGCTTCGGCTAGTAGTCGGTCTGCAATGTGGTTGGTGGTGGTTTTACCGGTAGTATCCTTAATGGCCCTGTTCAGGTGATTTACATGAACAGAAAGCTGATTGGCAAAGTCTTTTGCAGAACGTAAAGAGAAGCGTTGTGCCGGACTTTCAATCGGAAATTGCCTTTCTAATAGCTCCACAAATACGGAAGTTATTCTTGAGTTTGCATCAGGATGTTTATATAATGATTCTGCCGGCTGGGTTTTTAAGGCAAAATGAATAATTTCATTTACATAATTGCGTAAGAGGTCATATTTATAAATGTAATCGGTATCAATTTCCCCGAGCATTTTTAAAAATATACCGGCAACCTGTTCATCTTGCTTATTATCAAGGATGTATGCAGGCTTCCCACCCACAGAAAACATAGGGAGTTCGCTTAAGCTTCCCCGGATTTTTTCTGAAAAAAATGCCTCCGTAAAAATGCAGAAGAAACCATTGACTTCTGATACATTTCCACTTGCGCATTCCCAGGTGTAGGGAACTAGTGGATTAAAGAATATCAGCGCTGTACCGTTAACTTCAATACTTTTATCAGCATAATGGTAGATATTATGTCCCCGGTTTAAAGCAATCTTATAAAAATCCCGCCTGCTGTAAGCAATTGGTGTCTTATTGTCGCCAACACAGTCTTCTAGCCTGAAAACGTTAAAATGCCCCACATCTTTTTGCAGGTTATCGGGCAGGAAACTAAACTTCTTTTGATAAAAATCAGATAGGGATTCTACAGTGCTCATAATTCAAAGTTACAAAATTCAAACTTAAACTTTAAAATTAGATTGAGATGATAAATAATTATACCGATCGGTATATATTTGTACTGTTAAATCAGTTAGACATGACGAAGGCAGAAAAGACGCGTAAATTTATTGTAGAGCAAACAGCCCCTATTTTTAATGTAAAGGGGTACGCAGGCACATCCTTAAATGATATAACCGCTGCTACTGGTTTAACCAAGGGAAGTGTGTATGGTAACTTCGCTAACAAAGATGAGGTAGCACTGGCAGCATTTGATTACAATAAAGATAAAATGACTGCTGCGGTAATAAAGGCTATGGCCCAGGAAAAAACGATTACAGGAAAGCTACTGGTTTATGCTGGCTTATACCAGACTTTATTATCCAATGTTTTGCCAGAAGGGGGATGTCCACTATTGAATACTGCTATCGAAGCAGATGATACACATCCTGAACTGCGTAAACGCGTATTGGGAGCGGTTTTAGATTGGAAAAAACGCTTGACCAATTTGGTTAAGGAAGGGGTTGCCCAAAATGAAATCGCTAGAGATACCAATGCAGAACAGGTAGCATTAACGATGATTGCAATGATTGAAGGTGCAATTATGCTATCGCGGTTAACAGCAAGCGAAGCGCACTGGGATTTAATCATGGATTCTTTGAAAAAATACATTACACAGCTCCAGTAATTTTTCTAACTAAAAATATACCGATTGGTATATTAATATATAATTTAATATTTAAATAAATCATAATCATGAAAACTTCACAAAACACCGTATTAATAATTGGCGGTACTGCCGGAATAGGTCTGTCTATAGCCTCTAAATTATCTGCATTGGGTAACAAGGTAATCATTACCGGAAGAAACCAGGATAGACTAAATAAAGCAGCTGAAGGACTATCCAAGGTAGTAACCATTCCATTTGACGTTAGTAAGCCTGAAGAAATTGATCAGTTGGTTACTAAGGTTAAAGCGGATTATCCAGGATTGAATTTAGTGATCAATAATGCGGGTAGAGCGGTTGTTCACAGCCTTGCAGATGAAAATACAGATACTGCTGCAATTGCAGAAGATGAAATGCTGACCAATTATTTATCTATCATTCGCTTAAATCAAAAATTGCTGCCGGTTTTAAAACAACAATCTGAGGCTGCCATTGTAAATGTTTCATCCATTGTAGTTTATGTACCCGGTATATTATTGCCTACATATGCTGCAAGCAAAGCGGCACTACATTCTTACAGCACTTCATTGAGATTAGCTTTGGCAGATAGCAATATTAAAGTATTTGAATTAATGCCTCCTTTGGTAGATACCGAATTTTCGAAAGAAATTGGCGGTCATAGAGGTATAAAACCAGATGTGGTTGCCGAAGAATTTATCAAAGGTTTGGCAGCGGATGAGTTTGAGATTAGGGTAGGTGATACAGCAGCCATTTATGAATTGTTTTTGAAGTCGCCGGCTGAAGCATTGAAAGTAATGAACAGTCAAAGAGCCGAAACTGCGGAGTAAGGGGTAGAATGGAAAATATGGAATAGGGTTGTCTAATAACTTAGCCTCTGTTTTTCTCCCAGCAAAGCTTGGTGTCCTATATGTATAAATATGTTGAGGGGTTTATGTAGTGCACGTTATGTGGAAGGGTGCCTAACCACATTTTAATGTTTGTGGCTTAAAATTATTAAACGGCAGCGTACTATATCTCAGGACTGTAAAAAATAAAGGTTATGTCAATGTAGTGCAGATAAAGCCGTATTATTGCGCCGCCAAATTGATTTGAGCCATGAGTAGGGGCTGGTCAGTAAAACTGATCGACTTCTCATGTCTCCTATCTCAAATCTAATTAGAAATGAAAAGAGTAGTAGTAACAGGCCTGGGGGCCATCACCCCCCTGGGAAATACAGTAAGCGAATTTTGGAAGAACATATTAGCGGGTAAGAGCGGTGTTGGCCCAATAACGAAATTTGATACGAGTAAATTCAAAACACACTTTGCAGCGGAAGTAAAGGGTTTTAATGCAGATGAACTGTTTGATAAAAAGGAACAGCGTAAGTTTGATGTATTTACACAGTACGCGGTAGCTTCGAGTGATCAGGCGATTACAGATGCAGGACTAGATTTTCAGGCCATGACCGATGATGAACTTGCAGAAGTAGGGGTAATCTGGGCAACAGGTAATGGCGGTATCAGCACTTTTGAGCAACAGCTGAAAGAGTTTAACGCTGGTGATGGAACGCCACGTTTCAGCCCGTTTTTTATTCCGAAAATGATCGTAGATATTGCAGCAGGTGTTATTTCTATTCGCCACAAGTTGCGTGGGCCAAACTATTGCACGGTTTCTGCATGCGCATCGTCTAATACTGCAATTATCAGTGCTTTCGACACCATTAGGTTAGGAAAAGCAACGATTATGGTTGCTGGTGGTTCAGAAGCTGCTATTACTGAGGCTTCGGTAGGTGGTTTCAGTGCCGCCCAGGCTTTATCCAAAAGAAATGACGAACCAGAAAAGGCTTCCCGTCCATTTGATGTGGAAAGAGACGGTTTTGTAATGGGTGAAGGTGCTGGTGCGCTCATTCTGGAGGATTTGGATCATGCCTTGAAACGCGGTGCTAAAATTTATGCCGAAATTGTGGGTGGGGGTATGGCTGCAGATGCTTATCATTTAACAGGTACACCACCTGATGGTATTGGTGCTACTTTGGGAATGAAAAAAGCTTTAAATGATGCTAAAATCTCGGCAGATCAGATCGATTACATCAATGCACATGCAACGTCTACTGGTTTAGGCGACATTAGCGAACTAACAGCAGTAAAAACTGTTTTCGGAGAATCAGACGTACTTGTTGGAGCAACCAAATCAATGACTGGACATTTATTAGGCGCTGCAGGTGCAGTAGAAAGCATCATCAGTATATTAGCTATTCAAGACGGAATAGTTCCGCCAACTATTAATACACAAAATATAGATGATAATATCCCTACAGGTTTAAATATCGTTTTAGGTACACCGGTTAAAAAGGAAATCAATTATGTATTGAACAACACTTTTGGTTTCGGCGGGCATACCGCCAGTACAATCTTTAAAAAATATGAGGCTTAAGCCTCATATTTTTTATTTGTCCATCAAAAGATTAACAAGCTCTTTCAACTCTTCCACCTCTTGTTCTAATTTTACAATTCGTTCTTCTAAATCGCTATGCTGAACAACTATTGAAACAGTACTTTCATCTGTGGTTTCAATATATTCTCCCAATAAATGGATAAATCTCGCCTCTTTTTGGCCTGGTTTTTTTTGCAATTGTTTTACAAAAGCAGGCTCATCACTGGCCAGTTTCTGGAGTTGTTCAGATACTTCTTCAATACTTTCAAATTCGTATAACCTTCCTGAATTGCTGTTGATTTCTCCAGGAGTAAGTGGCCCACGCAACAACAACAAAGAAATAATAGCCAGTTCTGATGGAATAATCGGGTAGACTATGGCTAAGTTGTGCTTGTATTTAGTTGCCCGGCTTGAACCTCCTGTAGCAGTGGATATTAAACCCTTAACTTTGAGTTGATTTAAGGTTAAAGTTATCGTCTCTTCATCATAGTTTACAACTGGATTTCTGGCACTTTTTTGATTACATGCAGCAGTTAAACTGTTTAAAGTCATTGGATAATAATCGGGAGTGGTTCTGCTCTTTTCAATCAACGCACCCAGTACACGTTGTTCTTCTGCGCTGAGGTTCGGTAAAGATTTTGTGGTTTCCATAAGCTAAAAGTATAAATAGATCGCACATTTAA
Source organism: Pedobacter sp. (assembly GCF_965279535.1). Classification (NCBI taxonomy): domain Bacteria; kingdom Pseudomonadati; phylum Bacteroidota; class Sphingobacteriia; order Sphingobacteriales; family Sphingobacteriaceae; genus Pedobacter; species Pedobacter sp. The sequence goes on along the minus strand of NZ_OZ257244.1, from coordinate 682,463 downwards.
GAAATTATTTTTGTGAAATACTTTGAGTTTAACCACCTTAGAAGTATTCAGTTTTAACACAAGCACTGCAGGTTATTATATCTTCTGATTTATGCGGGAATCCTCAGAGTACCTAGGTAGGATCGTAGCATTGTAGATGCTAAACCATCACTACCAATTCACGACTAATCGACCAATACACATTAAGATTCGGCATGCGCGAGAATGAGGGGCGTTAATATAATCTGTTTTAAGTTTACTTGAAGCTCATTTAACCACCGAGAAACAGAGAGCACACAGAGTTGAGTTAGCGTAACCCAGACTTACAACTTAAAACACACCACTTAAAACTTTTCCAGCACAAAAACGCAATTAGAATTGTTCTAAATTTTTGCATCCATCCTTTTTTAGATAGATTATCACGAACTTAGATAAACAACTTATTATCATCCCAATCTATGGAATCATCCGACAAGAAACACCCTCAACGCGGCGATACCCGAAGAGATTTCCTTAAAAAGAGCTCTTTAATCACCGCAATTGCCTTAACGCCAGCGGTAGCTGTTAAAGCAGCCGAAAATCAAGTAGATGAAAGTTTTGCTGAATTATTTGAAAAAATACCCCTCAAATTATCAGTGAATAATAAAGCTTACGCAACCAAGATTGAGCCTCGGGTAACACTTTTAGATTTTCTGAGAGAAGAACTACACCTTACAGGCACAAAAAAAGGTTGTGACCATGGTCAATGTGGTGCTTGTACGGTGCATGTTGATGGGGTTCGTGTGAATGCATGTCTGAGTTTGGCAGTAATGAATGAGGGTAAAAAGATAACCACCATTGAGGGATTGGCTAATGGAGATGAACTTCACCCCATCCAACAGGCTTTTATCAAGCATGACGGCTTTCAATGCGGTTACTGTACACCCGGCCAGATTATGTCGGCAGTAGCCTGTATCCGCGAAGGACATGCCAACTCCAGAGCAGAAATAAGTGAGTTTATGAGTGGAAATATTTGTAGATGTGGCGCTTACCCTAATATAGTTGATGCAATTGTTGAGGTTAAGAAAGGGGGAAAAGTAGTATGATTAATTTTCAATACCTCCGAACCACCAGCGTAAAATCTGCCATTTCTTTATTAGTAAAAGATAAAAACGCTAAATTTCTTGCAGGTGGAACGAATCTGATCGATTTGATGAAACGTGGTGTAGCCTCTCCGGAAAAGTTGATCGATATTAATCATATTCCGTTAAAGCAGATTGAACAGGTAGGGAACAAAATACACATTGGGGCTTTGGCTTCCAATTCGGCTGTAGCGGAAAATGCTTTGATTAAAGAGAAGTTACCCCTTCTGGCTCAGGCCCTGGAAGCAGGGGCATCTGCACAGCTTAGGAATGTAGCTACCGTAGGCGGCAATATGATGCAACGTACCAGATGCGGCTATTTTTACGATACTGAAATGCCTTGCAACAAACGTAAGCCAGGATCAGGATGCGGTGCTTTAGGTGGTTTTAACCGGATGCACGCTATTTTTGGTACTTCTGAAAGTTGCATTGCTGTCCATCCAAGCGATATGTGCATAGCTTTAGTAGCATTAGATGCGGAAGTTGTATTAGCAGGACGGAAAGGAGAACGTAAAATTTTATTTAAAGATTTTCATCGCTTAGCTGGAGATACACCGCAGTTAGATAATAACTTAAAGGCTGATGAATTAATTGTGAGATTAGAAATTCCTGTCAGTCAGCTTACCAAACATATTCATTATTTAAAGGTCAGAGACAGGGCCTCTTATGCATTTGCCTTGGTATCAGTTGCTGCTGCAATTGAGCTTCAGGATAATTTAATTAAAGATGTTCGGCTGGCTATGGGAGGTGTAGCGCACAAACCATGGCGATTAACTGCTTCCGAAGCATTTTTGAAAGGAAAACAGGCTACTTTAGAGAACTTTCGGCAGGCAGCGCAGTTGGCTATGACTAACGCCAAGGGCTATGGTGAAAATGATTTTAAATTGAAACTGGCTCCGAATACAATAATTGAGGCGTTGAACCTTGCCAAATCTAAAGCATAATGATGAAAAATCTAATGATCAAAGATGAAAACGACCGGGTTGATGGTGTACTAAAAGTAACCGGACAGGCTAAATATTTTGCAGAATTTGATCTGCCCGGACTCACTTATGGCGTGTTGGTTACCAGTACGGTAACTAAAGGTAGAATTACCAGTCTGGATACAAAATTGGCTGAAAAAGCTCCAGGTGTAATTGCGGTACTCTCTCATTTGAATAAGCCTTCAGCCCCTTTGTACGAACAGGAAGGCGGTTCGGCTATGAAAATATTCTATACAGATAAAATTTTCTTCAATGGGCAACCGATAGCTATAGTAGTAGCCAATACTTTTGAGCGGGCTACCTATGCGGCGAGTTTGGTTAAAGCCAGCTATGAGCAGGAAACATTTAATACCGATTTGCAAAAAGCATTAAAAGATGCTAATGCTAAAAAATTACAAGGACAGCCCAACTACAAGCGAGGCATCGAAAATGCTTATCAAACTGCAGAAATTAAAGTTGAAGCAGAATACAATCTGCCAATAGAAACGCATAATCCGATGGAATTACATGGGATTATCGCCGATTGGAAGCCTAATAATCAGGTAACGGTTTATGCGAAAACACAGGGCGTGAAAGCGACTCAGAATACCATTGCCAATGTCTTTAAAATCCCGCTGGGTAATATTCAGGTTAACTCGGAATTTGTAGGCGGCGGCTTTGGAATGGGCTTGAGAACCTGGCCACTGGAGATCGCCACCGTGATGGCGTCTAAACACCTAGGTAAACCTGTAAAATTGGTCATCACCCGCATGCAAATGTTTACTATGGTGGGTAATAGACCTGCCGCCTTTCAAAAAGTGGGCTTAGGTGCCACAAAAGACGGTAAATTAACGGGTATCACCCATGCTGCATTTGGTGAAAGCTCCACCTACGAAAACTTTACAGAGGGTGTGGTCAACATGGCTAAATTCATGTATCAATGTGATAACGTGAATACGGCTTATACCATTGTGCCGGTTGACTTAGGCGTGCCTATCTGGATGAGAGGCCCAGGAGAGGCTACAGGTGCTTTTGCGCTGGAAAGTGCAATTGATGAACTGGCGCATGCTTTAGATATGGATCCTTTGGACTTTCGTATCAAGAATGATCCTGAAATCGATCAACAAAAAAATAAACCCTTTTCCAGTAAAAATATTAAAGAGGCCTATAAGATAGGAGCTGAAAAGATTGGTTGGTCGCAGAGAAAAAATAAGCCGGGTAGTATAATCGATGGAGCCTGGCAAACCGGTTATGGGGTAAGTGTTGGTGTTTTTAATGCAAATAGGGGAAAGGCCAGTGTTAAAGGAGTTTTAAAAGCAGACGGGAGCTTATTGCTGCAAAGTGCAACCAGCGATATAGGTCCCGGAACAGGCACTGGAATGACACTGATTGCACACAAGCTCCTGAATATTCCTGTAGAAAAAATTACCTTCGAATTAGGTGATTCTTCCTTACCACCCGCACCAAGCCAGGGCGGTTCCGCTACGCTATCTACCGTAGGATCTGCAGTAAATGATGTTTGTGTTGCTTTAAAATCAACTATTGCAGAATTAGCTGCAAATTCCAATATGTCTGCTACAGCCAATTTTGTTGATGTATTGAAGAAAAATAATCTCCCTTCCATAGAAGTAACGAAAGAAAGCCAGGCAGGTAAAGAAAGGGATAATTATTCTCTTTACTCATTTTCTATCCATTTTGTACAGGTAAAGGTTCACCAGCTTACTGGGGTGGTTAAGGTGAGTAAAATTGTATCTGTAGGTGATTCGGGCACCATCGTTAGTCCGAAAACGGCGAGGAGCCAAATGGTAGGCGGTGCGGTAGGTGGAATTGGCATGGCTTTAACTGAGGAATCTGTTATTGATCACCGTTATGGTCGATACATTAACAACAATTTTGCCGATTATCATGTTCCGGTTAACGCAGATGTTCCTGAAATTGAAGTACATTTCATTAATAAACCCGATCCGATTATTAATCCAATGGGTGCCAAGGGAATGGGAGAGATTGCTTTGATTGGTTTCTCGGCAGCTGTGGCCAATGCGGTTTTCAATGCCACAGGAAAACGCATCAGAACATTGCCCATTACACCAGATAAGGTTTTGGCTTAGTTTATCCGTTTTCGGAAATGAATATGATATGACCAAGCCTAAAAGCTAATGTTCTAGTTTTGCCTAAAATTTAATTATATGATAGCTGCAAAAGGATACGCTGTTCACAGCCAAACCGATAGATTGGCTCCATGGAATTTCGAAAGAAGAAATGTAGGGCCTAAAGATGTTTTAATAGAGATTTTATTTAGTGGAATTTGTCATTCTGATATTCATCAGGTGAGAAGCGAATGGGGGCCAGCCAGATATCCAATGGTACCTGGACACGAAATTGTAGGAAGGATTACTGAGGTTGGAAGCCAGGTGAGCAAATTTAAAGTAGGGGATTTGGCTGGTATTGGTTGTATGGTGGATAGCTGCAAGGAATGTCCTACCTGCCAGGGGGGACAAGAGCAGTTTTGCGAAAAAGGCGAAACAGTATGGACTTACAACAGCGTTGAACGCGATAAAAAAACACCTACTTATGGAGGGTATTCTAACAAAATTGTTTGCACAGAAGAATTTGTTGTTAGCGTATCTGAAAAATTACCCCTAAGTGGAGTCGCTCCCTTATTATGTGCAGGAATTACCACTTATTCACCAATTAAAAGGTGGGGAATAGGCAAGGGACATAAAGTGGCCGTTTTGGGTTTAGGTGGTTTAGGCCATATGGCAGTTAAGTTTGCTGTTGCTTTCGGTGCCGAAGTAACGGTTTTAAGTACATCCCCGTCAAAAGAAGAAGATGCCAGGAAGCTTGGTGCACATCATTTTGTGATTACGAAAGACCCGGAAGCCTTAATAAAATATGCTAAGCACTTCGATTTTATAATCGATTCGGTTTCAGCACCGCACAACTATGAAATGTATTTCAAGTTGCTGAATATAAACGGGGTACATATTTGTGTCGGATTGCCACCAGAACCGCTTAAGTTTCCAGGATCTGCTTTAATGCATGGAAACAGGGCGCTAACCGCATCTAGCATTGGCGGAATTCCTGAAACACAAGAAATGTTAGATTTCTGTGCGGAGCATAATATAGTTTCTGAAGTTGAGGTGATTAATATTGATTACGTGAATGAAGCTTATGAGCGCGTACTGGCAAGTGATGTGAAATATCGCTTTGTAATTGATATGGCTACGCTGTAGGACGAGAAATATTAAACAACAAAAAAGGGCGATCCAATTTAGATTCGCCCTTTTTTGTTGGTCAGTATTCTTAAGCTTATTTGTAAGTTGCAGCTAGCTTTAATGCTTCGTAAGCATTAACAATACCGCCACTGATGCATAAATCAGAGAAAGGAACAGATACTTTTTCTGCAGCAGGACCTTCACCCTTAGCGTAAGTTACATTGTGGTTAACTTTGGTTACTGATTTTACGATAATTTCCTTAACCTGAGCAGCACTTAATTTTGGATAGTAGGAGCGGATTAAGCCTGCTAAACCGGCAACTACCGGAGAAGCCATACTGGTACCATCTAAATTTCTGTACTTAGATCCCGGAACTGTTGAATAAATGCGAACCCCCGGAGCAAAAACATCTACCTGTGTTTTACCAAAGTTAGAGAAGCTGGCTTTCAAGGTTTCATCATCTTTCGGGCCTGAGGCTCCAACTGTAATCCACGACGCAATTGTTTTCTCATCTAAATCTTTGTGATTTGGATAATTGGTCTCTACATCAATATCTTTATTTTCATTTCCTGCAGCTTGTACAATTAATACATCTTTGGAAGCTGCGTACTTCATCGCCTCGTTCACTACCGCTTTATCCCAGCTGTAAGCCTTTCCAAAGCTCATGTTAATTACTTTAGCACCATTATCCACAGCATATCGGATGCCATTGGCAACATCTTTATCACGCTCATCACCATTAGGGGTACAACGAACTCCCATAATTACAACACTATTCGCTACACCAGTGATACCTAATTTATTGGTTCTGTCAGCCGCGATAATACCTGCAACGTGCGTACCGTGCATGGCATCAGGACCAGCTACATCATTATTTCCATAAAATTTCTCTTTGCTGTTATTGGGGTCATCACCTACAATAGTACGCGGATTATAGTCAACATTTAAGTTGTAATCTACCTGCTGTTTAAAATGATCATAACCTTCCATAATTTCATCGTTATAGAAGTCTTTGAAACTCATTTCCTTCAAAGCACCAGTTAAGGCATTTTGAATTCTTCCTTCCACATCCGTTGAAGGTTTGAAATTCTGGAAATCTTCTAACGACGGATTTTCTTTGCCAATTTTTTTAACAACCCCGTCTAAAGCATTTTTGAACCCTGCATATCCTGCTAAATTAGCTTTTGCTTCGCCTAATTGTTTTTCTAAATCTGTTCTGGCTTTCTTAAAAGCATCGAAATCAGCTTTATCTTTTTCGGCAACGTTGGCATCAGTAGTATTTGCAAAACGATCCTGGTCACGACGAACCAAGCGGGTGAGTTCCAAAGTCTCGTAATTGATAGATTCTTTTGGCCCACCGATAAAGTTCCAGCCATGGATATCGTCAACATAGCCATTCTTGTCATCGTCTTTTCCATTCCCTGCTATTTCTTTTTTGTTTAGCCACATGATTGTTTTTAGGTCTTCATGTGTGGCTTCAACACCGCCATCATTAACTGCTACAATAACTTTTACAGGTTTTTTACCTTTGAGGAGTTCTTTATATGCTTTTTCTGTGCTGATACCAAAGGTCGTATCTGTTTTAAGGTCAAGGTTTTGCCAGTTTGGTTTTTGCGCTGAGGCTAAAAAAGAAACTGAGCTTAATAATGCTACGCCAAATAGCGATTTAAAAAATATGCTCTTATCCATTTATTTAATTTTCATTTTAACGCCGAAATATAATTTTAATTTTTATCATAATTGTAATATGTCTCAAAAATGATGATTTTCGCTTATCAATTAAGCAAAAAAAATCCCGGAATTTTTCGATTCTGGGATTTTTTCACTTAAGTCAAAAGATTATTTCATTTCTGAAATCATTTTTTTAGCCAGGCTGTCATGCGTTTCGATAACTGACAGGGTTTTTGTAGCCCAGTTTTTTAAAGATGCATCGCGATTTTGTGCGCCTAGTTTAAATAAAGCAACTGTTTTTTCGTGATCAGTAACCATCATCTCCATATAATGTTTATCAAAAGCATCACCTTTCATTTTCTTCATCGCATCTATATGTATCTGATCTTCTGCTGGTAGTGCATCTGGTGTAATAATCTTTTTTTCTTGAGCCAGTGCCTTTAATTCTGTATTGGCTTTGGTGTGATCAGTCAGCATTTTTGATGCAAAATCTTTAACAATTACACTGCCGGCATTTTTCGCGGCAATTTTTGCAGCTTCTACTTCCATTAAACCACCAACTGCTGCTTTTCTTAAAAAGGTTGCACCAGCCTCATCCAATCCACTTTCTGTACTTTCCGCACCTGTTACATGGTTTCCGTTAACCATATTGGTATCGCCCGTTACGCTATCTTTTGTTGTAGATGATTTCTTATCAGCCGTTTGACAAGCCTGCATGCCTATTGCTAAAGCAAGCGCAGCTCCTATAAAAAAGTGTTTATTGCTATTCATGTTTTCAATGTTTTGATGTGTATTGAAAACACGTTCAAATTGAAATGGTTTTTAATTAATGAGTGAATGATTGAATGAGTGGATGATTGAATGATGGAATGATTGAATGACTGAATGACTGAATGGTGGAATGCTGATCATTATTCCTGGTGCAAGTAGGCATTTTCAATTACAATGGCCATTTGTCGATCGGGGTTTTCTAAAGCTTTAAAACCAAATTGACTGTACAATCCATGAGCATCTAATGTAGCCAGTTGATAACGACGCAAGCCCTGCAAATCGGGATGGAATATCATAAAAGACATTAACTTTTTAGACAAACCCAGTCCTCTGAATTGCTCTTCCACATACACATCACACAAATACGCAAAAGTAGCCCGATCCGTTACCCAACGGGCAAAACCTACCTGTTGTTGATCTTTGTATATACCAAAACACAGTGAATGTGCTATAGACTTCTGTACAATCTCTAAAGGGATGTTTTTAGCCCAGTAAGATTCTTCACTCAAGTATCTGTGAATAGCCTTAACCTGAAGCAATTCTTTTTGATCAGAAAAAATAAATCCGTTTTCGCTTATTTGCATAGTTTAGTATTTAGTATCAAGTATTTAGTATCAGGTATCAAGATATCGAGAAGAGTTTGGTGCTGAGGCTTTTACTTTCGATTCAACAATTCACCGATTATACAGTATCAAGTATCAAGTATCAGGTATCAAGATATTGAGAAGACTGTGATGCTGAGGCTTTTACTTTCGGTTCAACAGTTAAACGATTCACCGATTATACAGTATCGAGTATCTACTATCAGGTATCAAGACATCGAGAAGACTCTGGTGCTGAGGCTTTTACTTTCGGTTCAACAGTTAAACGATTCACCGATTATACAGTATCAAGTATCAAGTATCAGGTATCAAGATATTGAGAAGACTCTGGTGCTGAGGTTTTTACTTTCGATTCAACAATTAGACAATTCACCGATTAAACAGTTAACTACCTTAATTCCTCATATTAATAAACTGGAGTGGCTGTCCAAAGTCTTCCCCTCTGCATAAGCTGATTACCGCCTGCAGATCATCAATTTTTTTGGCGGTTACGCGCACCTGGTCGTCCATAATAGCAGGTTGAACTTTCAATCCACTGGCTTTAATCTTGGCGACTACTTTTTTAGCAGCTTCCTTGTCTAAACCTTCTTTTACAGTAATTTCTTTGGTAATCATGTTACCAGAAGATTGAAATTCCTTTCCAAAATCCAAACTTTTTGGGTCGAGATTTTGTTTCATCATTCTGGATATAATGGAATCTGTAATGGCTTTCAGGCGCATGTCATCTTCAGTAACGATTTTAATCATGTTCGTTTTTTTATCCAGGTCGACAGTGCTTTTTGAACCATTAAAATCATAACGATTCAGGATTTCCTTTTTGGCATTATTAATTGCATTATCAAGGGTTTGCGCGTCAACTTTACTTACAATATCAAAAGAGGGCATAGCTATGGCTTTAAAGTAAAAAAATAAGTAGATTTAATTGAAAATTATCAACCTCACAAAAAAACGAAAAATAATATGAAAACCACTAAAGGCAAGTCTCAAAAAAAGATTACTAAAAAAGAAGTTAAGAAGCAGTTAGAGCAATCGTTAACCAGCCAGTTTTTAGACGTAGTTAAAAGTTTAGGCCACGATGTGTCAGAGATTAGTACGGAGATTGCTAAAGCCAGTAAGCGGGTGGCAAAAAAGCTCACCAAAAAGTTTACGATTATTAAAGCCGATGTGGGCCATAAGATAGATGATCTGGTATCTTCATCCAGAGCAAAAGAAAAGGAAGTTAAAAAGACTGCAGGTAAAACGATAAGTAAAGCAGAGAAAACTGCTCAAAAGGTGGTTAAAAAAGCTGTTTCTAAAGCAAAACCAGTGGTTCAGAGCGTTAAAGTTGCGGCTATAGCAACAGAAGAAAAGGCAGAGAAAGTGTTGGCAAAACCTGTTGCTGCAGTTAAAAAAGCTGCCGCAAAACCGGTTACCAGTACTCAAGCTCCAAAATCAGAGGAAGTAAAAAAAACAGTAACCCCGGTAAAGAAAGTGACGACCACTAAAGTTGCAGCACCAAAAACAAGCACCGTAAAGGCATCAACAGCAAAAACCAGTGCAGCTAAAGCCCTACCTGCCGAAAAAAAAGCAGCAAAACCTGCTACCAGGAAGTAGATTTGTTAACATTAATGGGTGGATGAATTAACATCAATTTAACAAATTAATGTGCAGTTTTGAACATCCCTGTTTTGGCAGGGATTTTTATTTTTTTAGATGAGTAAAAAGAAAATTCCATTTTTAAATCGCGAAATAAGCTGGTTATATTTTAATGAACGTGTTTTGCAGGAAGCTGCAGACGAGACCGTGCCTTTGATTGAACGCATTAAGTTTTTATCTATCTACTCATCCAATCTTGAAGAATTTTATAGGGTTAGGGTAGCCACAATGACCAGGCTAACCAATCTGAATGAGAAGGCGAAGGCCTTACTGGGATTTAACCCGAAAAAGATTCTGAATGAAATTAAGACGATCGTAGTTAAACAGGAGCGAAAGTTTGATCAATTGTTTCAGGCTACGCTTATTAATGAACTTGCCCAAAACCGTATTTTCATTTTAAATGATACCCAACTCAATGTAAGCAGGGGGAGTTTTGTAAAAAATCATTTCAGGGATAAGATTTTATCTAATCTGGTACCGATTATGTTGGATATGGATAAGCCATTTCCGGAACTAAAAGATAGGTTTTTGTATTTCTTTGTTAAACTTTCTAAAAAGGATAGCAAGCTCAAAGAAAAATACGCATTGATTGAAATGCCACCCAGTTTGCCCAGGTTTCTCGTGTTGCCAGAAACAAACGATTTAAAATTTATTATCATGGCAGAGGATATAATCCGCTATTGCCTGAATGATATCTTTTACATTTTTAACTACGATCAACTGGAGGCCTATTCCATTCAGCTTACGCGCGATGCAGAGTTGGATATTGATAAAAATATATCAGATAAGTTTATTGATGACCTTAAAAGCAGTTTAGAAAAGCGCAAAAAAGGAAAACCCATGCGTTTGCTGTACGATTCGGCGATGCCGCTGAATATGTTAACGGTATTAGTTAATAAGTTAAAACTGGAGGCAGAAAGCCTGATCCCAGGTAACCGCTATCATAAGTTTGGAGACTTTATTGCCTTTCCTAACGTGGGAAAGAAAGAACTTGAATATGCACCTAATGTACCTCTCAAAGTGCATGCACTTCACCGTACTGAGAGTGTTTTTGCAAAGGTGGCACACCGTGATTATTTAGTCAATCTGCCATATCAGTCTTACGATTATATTATACTTTTCTTAAGAGAAGCTGCAATAGACCCGAAGGTAACGGAAATCCAGATTACCTTATATCGTTTGGCTGAAAATTCAAAAGTAATTAATGCATTAATCAATGCGGCTAAGAACGGCAAGGCTGTTTCTGTATTGCTGGAGTTAAAAGCCAGGTTTGATGAGCAGGCCAATATTTATTGGACTACCCGTTTAATGGAAGAGGGCGTAAAGGTTAATTACGGCCTGACAGATTATAAAGTGCACTCCAAAATCTGCCTCGTAAAACGCATAGAGAAAGATAAACCTGTTTATTATGCAAATTTGGCTACCGGTAATTTTAATGAAAAAACCGCTGGTTTGTATTGTGACCACAGCATTTTTACCGCGAAAAAGGAAATTACCAACGACCTGGTTAAGCTCTTCGATGCACTCAATAAACGTACAGTAACAAAAGGATTCAAACACCTGATTGTTTCACCTTTAGAAAGTCGCTCGAAATTGGTGAATTTCATCAACCGGGAAATTCGAAATGCAAAACAGGGCAAAATAGCCTATATCTTATTGAAGGTGAATAGCCTTGCTGATGAAGGTATCATTGCAAAATTGTATGAAGCGAGCAATGCCGGGGTGAAGATTCAGTTGATTATCAGGGGGATATGCTGCCTGGTGCCCGGTGTTAAAGGGTTCAGTGAAAACATAACTGCCATTAGCATCATCGATAAATTTTTAGAACATGCCAGGGTCTATATTTTTAGCAACAATGGCAAGAACGATATGTATCTGTCCTCAGCAGATTTAATGAGCAGGAATTTTGAACATCGGGTAGAAGTGGGCTTCCCTGTGCTGGATCCGGAGGTAAAACAAGAAATTCAGGATATTATCGACCTTCAGCTACAGGATAATACCAAAGCGCGGCAGATTAATGCTGCTAATAATAATAAATACCACAAAAACAGATTAAGCAAAAAGATTAGAGCACAGGTTGACATATACAATTACCTTAAGACGAAGCACCAATAAATCATGTTAAGATACGCAGCAATAGACATCGGTTCGAACGCAGTAAGATTGCTTATTGCAGATATTAGTAAGCAGGAAGGAAAATACAAATACAAGAAGAATACTTTGATTCGGGTACCGTTACGCCTTGGTGATGATGCCTTTCTGGATCAAAAAATATCTGCCAGAAAGTGTTCTGATCTGGTTAAGACCATGCTGGCTTTCAAAAACCTAATGGACGTATATCATGTTTCGGAGTATCTTGCTTGTGCAACCTCGGCCATGCGTGAGGCATCTAACGGAATGGATATTGTAAAACTGATTAAGGCTGAAGTAGATTTAGATTTAGAGATAATTGAAGGGCAGCGGGAAGCCAATATTATCTACGCCAATCATATTGAAGCTGAATTAGACGAGAACAAAACTTATCTCTATATTGATGTGGGTGGTGGTAGTACCGAACTCTCTGTTTTTGTAAAAGGTGTTCCGGAGGCCTCCAGGTCATTTAATATCGGAACCATCCGGATGTTGGATAATCAGGATAAGGAAGAAACCTGGGAAGAAATGAAAGAGTGGGTAAAAGAACACACAAAAAATTATAAGCATATTGCCGGTATCGGTACAGGCGGTAATATCAATAAACTTTTCAGAATGTCTGATGAGAAAGAGAGCGCACCATTGTCTGTGCAGAAACTGAACTCAATGTATAACAAACTGAATAGTTACTCGCTAAAAGAACGGATTAATGTTTTGGGGCTAAATCCCGACCGTGCAGACGTAATTATTCCTGCTGCCGAGATTTACCTCACTTTAATGAAATGGACAGGAATTAAACAAATTTTTGTGCCTAAAGTAGGTATGGCAGATGGTATAATTAAAATGCTGATCGAAGAGAAGTTGGCTTAGAGGTTAATATAAAATTACGAAGTCTCCCAAAGTCTTCGACAGAGGAGACTTCGTAATCTGGTAAGTGGTTTAATCCAGCAACTTTGTTGCTGCTTCGTCAACAAACCAGGTCAACTTACCATCATATGGGTTAATCAATTGAGAAGGGTAAGTATCTACATTTTTTTCAGTGTCGTTGATTACATGCTTCAATGCTTCTGCTTTGTTTTCTCCAAATACCAGGAAAGCAACATTTTCCGCTTTATTAATTAAAGGAGCAGTTAAGCTGATGCGGTAAGTATTTAGCTTCTCAACAAAAACAGCAGCAACCGTAGCTTCTTCATCTTTTACTAAAGTAGTGTGTGGGAAGATAGAAGCAGTATGTGCGTCGTCACCCATTCCTAGAAGGATCAGGTCAAAAACAATATCATTGCCTTTAAAATGCTTATCTAAGGCTTTTTTATATTCGATAGCTGCTTTTTCCGGCGCAAGTGTGGTATCAATATAGAAAATATGATCTTCGGCAGTACCCAATTCATCGAATAGATTTTTCTTAGCCATTAAACCGTTGTAATTCTCGTGGGTAGCAGGTACATTTCGCTCATCGCCAAAGAAAAAATAAACTTTTTCCCAGTCTATACGATGTTTACATTCCTTAGCTAAAAATTGATAAAGCGCCTTTGGAGAATTACCACCCGTTAGTACAAAATTGAATCTGTCATTTTCTTCGATAGACATTTCAGCAATTTTGATTACGTAATCTGCTAAATCCTCAGTTAACTCTTCAAGCGTTTTATATATCAGTAGATTCATTTTATATTTTTTTAATTGCCAACTGAATTGATCCCTACAAGAAGATCAATTCAGTAAACAATAATGATTAGTCTTTATTCTTCAGTGGCAAATTGAACCAGTGGAAGCCATCTCTTGCAATTAGCGCTTCAGCTTCTTCCGGTCCCCAGCTATCAGCCGGGTAGTTAGGGAAATTGATAGATTTTTTGCTTTCCCAGGTATTCAGAATAGGCATTACTAATTCCCATGCAGCTTCAACCTGATCACCACGCATAAACAAGGTTTGATCGCCCATCATGGCATCCAAAAGCAGCGTTTCATATGCTTCAGGGGTATCACCTTCATAGGTGCCCTTGTAATCAAATACCATATCTACAGGGTTTAATACCATATCCAGTCCCGGGCGTTTTGCCTGCACTTGCATCCGAATACTCATCTCTGGCTGGATACTGATTACCAAACGGTTTTGCTGCCAGTTTTCGGTAACCCCAGCCGAGAAGATTTGGTGAGGAACATCCCTGAATTGAATGGTAATTAATGATGAAGTTTGATTTAGGCGTTTTCCGGTACGTAAATAGAAAGGAATGCCTTGCCATCTCCAGTTATCGATATGGAATTTAACGGCTGCAAAAGTTTCGGTATTCGAGTGCGGATCAACACCTTTTTCTGAACGGTATCCAGGTACTTCCTTGCCTTCAACCCAGCCTTTGCTGTATTGACCGCGAACAGTACTGAAGCGGATATCTTCTGATGAGAACGGACGCATTGCCTTTAATACCTCTACTTTGCGGTTTCTGATTTCATCCGCATCAAAATTGATAGGTGCTTCCATTCCCACTAAACACAATAATTGTAGCAGGTGATTTTGGATCATATCTCTCAATGCACCAGCACCTTCATAGTATCCTCCGCGATCTTGTACACCTAATTGTTCGGTAACTGAGATTTGAACGTGATCGATATACGACCTGTTCCACAGTGGTTCGAATAAAGCATTGGCAAAACGGAAGGCCATCATATTTTGTACCGTTTCTTTACCCAGATAGTGGTCAATACGATAGATTTGTTTTTCGGTAAAGATGGTGCTCAGGAGGGCATTCAATTCTTTTGCCGACTCTAAATCGTGACCAAAAGGCTTTTCAATAACGATACGGCTATTGTCTTCGTCTTGAGTAAGTTTATATTTTTGCAGGCATTCTGCAATAACAGGGAAGAAATTTGGCGCTACGGCAAGGTAAAAAATCACCTGTGTATCCGGTCCATATTCTTTCTGATACTTATCAACTGCCGCTTTTAGATTTTCGAAAGTTTTGGGTTGCGCAAAATCCGTTGGACAATAGTGAATGGTATTTCCAAATGCATCCCATTTATCCTTTTTAACCTTTCCCGATCGTGAAAATTCATTAACAGCTTCTTCCAGGGCGCTCTTATAACTGTCGTCAGTAAATTCAGTTCTACCTGTACCAATTACAGCAAACTTCTCAGGCATATAGCCTTCAATGAATAGGTTGTAAAGCGCTGGGGCCAGCTTTCTCTTGTTTAAATCACCTGTACCACCAAATATGACAAATATCGTGGGGTTTAATGCGGTTTTGGTTTTCATTTTATTGTTGGGATTCGTATATCGTTTTTAGAAATTAGGATAATTTATTCCAGTCTGCATGGAATACACCGTCTTTGTCAATGCGTTCAAAGGTATGTGCACCAAAGAAATCGCGTTGTGCCTGAATCAAGTTAGAAGGCATTCTACCTGTAGTAATCGTATCAAAATAGGTTAGGGTAGAAGCGAAGGCTGGTATACCCACTCCTGCATTGATGCAGGCAGAAACTGTTTTGCGGGTACCTGGTAACACTTGTTTAATAATGGTTTGGATTCCCGAGTCACCAAATAAGTGCTCTAATGAATTGTTTTTATCGTATGCCTGATAAATATCTGCTAAAAACTTAGCCCTGATGATACAACCACCACGCCAGATTTTAGCAATTTCCTGAAGTTGCAAGTTATATTGATATTCTTTAGATGCTTGTACTAAAAGGTGCATACCCTGTGCATAAGCACTGATCATAGAGAAATAGAAAGCATCTTCCAGTTCATCAACCGTAACATCAATCTTTCCATCTTTTTTACCAAATGCCTGTTCTAATGAAACCCTTAAAGCTTTAAATTTAGATAAATCTCTGTTAGAAACAGCTTCGTTGATGGTTGGAACAGGTAATTGCAATTCCATAGAAACTTCTGAAGTCCATTTTCCAGTGCCTTTTGAACGTGCTTCATCTTTAATCTGATCAAGCAAATCATTCTGTGTTTCAGTGTCTTTAAAAACGAATATTTCAGTAGTAATTTCTAAAAGAAATGATTGTAAACGACCCTCATTCCATTTTTTGAATACTTTATAAATTTCATCATTTGAATAGCCTAAGCCATTTTTTAGTACACCATAAACTTCTGCAATCAGCTCCATTATGGCATATTCGATACCGTTATGAACCATTTTTACAAAATGGCCAGATGCTCCCGGCCCTATATAAGTAACGCAGGGATCGTTATTTACTTTTGCAGCTATGGCATCAAAAACATCTTTTACAACATTGTATGCTTGTTTATCACCGCCTGGCATCATGCTAGGTCCAAAACGTGCGCCTTCTTCTCCACCAGAAATTCCCATTCCAAAGAAATGCAAGCCTTCTTTTTCCAGTTCGTCAACCCTGCGATTGGTATCTGTAAAGTGAGAATTTCCACTATCTATAATGATGTCACCCTTGCTTAAAAGTGGCTTCAATTCAGCAATAACACTATCTACAATTGGTCCGGCAGGAACTAATAAAATTAAGGTGCGAGGGGTTTGCAAGCTGTTGATGAAATTTTCAATGTTGTCAAATCCTTCTAAGTCATGCTTTTTACCTTCTTCCTCCAGCTTAGCAATCATTTTATGATCTTTATCATATCCTGTTACAGAAAAGCCTTTATCTGCCATATTTAACAATAGATTTCGGCCCATTGTGCCTAAACCTATCATTCCCAATTTATATTGTTTTGAATCGTTATTTGCCATTTTTAATTTTTTTGGATGCTTCCAAAATTAGGGTTTACAAATTAATATTTTAGTATGTGATGTTAATTGTTTGTAATATTCTGTAGTTACTGATCTTCTGCCGATTTATTATATATATTATTCCGGATTGACCGTAAAAATGTTGTATTTATCGGCCAGTTTCCAAAGTTTGGCACCACCTTTTATTCCATCTCTATTGGTTACCAGCTTAATGTTCTCTTCCAGCTTAAAGTCTATTTGCTTGGAGTTTCCTCCGCCGATATAAAGCTTATCATAATTGAAAACAGTTTTATAAATATCGATTACCTTTTTTAATCGCTTATTCCAACGTTCTGTACCAATTTTTTCAAAAGCCTTATTCCCGATATAATCATCATAATCTTCTTCTTTATTAATAGGGAAGTGAGCCAGTTCTAAATGAGGTAATAACTCTCCATCAAAAAGTAAGGCTGTACCAAAACCAGTACCTACAGTGAAAACAATCTCGAATCCTTTTCCTTCTACTACACCAAGACCTTGCTGATCTGCGTCGTTTACCAGTCTTACAGGTTTTTTAAGGACATTGGCAACACGCTGAGCCAAATCTACATCTGCCCATTTATTTTTAGCCAGATTGGGAGCGGTTTTTACAATACCATTCTTAACATAACCCGGGAAACCAATAGACACACGGTCGTAGGTTTGAGGAATAGGTTCTATAAGTGTTTCTATACCCGATACAATGTCTTTTGGCGTGGCTCCGTCAGGAGTTTTACTTTTAAGGTATTCGGATAGCATGTTGCCGTTCTCATCTAATAGAACAGTTTTTATACTTGTACCACCTATATCAATAGATAAGATGTTGTTATTTTCAGCCTTTTTTTTAGTTGCCATAAATGATGCTTTTCTGAATCCGAAGTTCTGTAAATAAATTAAAACCACAAACAATAAATCAAATAGGGAGTAATATAAGTGTAAATTATTAGACTAGTATTTCTATGTATTTAGTAGAATATTTTTATGTTTGTAACGTTAAGCAATAGAAACTTTTTCAATTTATAAGAAATGACCATCAATTACCTTGCATTTGCTATCCCTGCATTTTTTTTGTTTGTATTCATCGAATTTAAGATTGCACAACAACAAAAGCGGCTTAAGGTTTTTAAGTATGAAAGCACTGTGGCTAACTTTAGTGTGGGCATTGCCGAGCGGTTATTAAATCTTTTTATTGCCGGTAGTTTTTATCAATTGTACTGCTGGATATATGATCATTATGCATTTCTGCATATTTCTACCCGATGGTACGTATGGATTTTACTCTTACTTGCTACTGATTTTGTTTGGTATTGGTACCACAGATTAGGGCATGAGATTAATATTTTATGGGCAGCACATATTGTTCATCACCAGAGCGAAGAGTTTAATCTTTCGGCAGCAGCAAGGATTACAACCATTCAGGCGATATTCAGAAATGTATTTTGGTGCACACTTCCATTAATAGGTTTTCATCCCAATATGATTATTACCATATTATTGGTGCATGGAGCATACTCGTTTTTTACACATACCCAACTGGTAGGAAAGTTGGGCTGGCTGGAAAAGATTTTTATTACCCCATCTCTTCATGGTGTTCATCACGCATCTGATGAGAAATACCTGGATAAGAATTATGGTGATGTATTTGTTTTTTGGGATAAACTTTTTGGAACCTTCCAGGAAGAAGAAGAAGCACCTCAATATGGTTTAACACATCCCATTAAAAGTTATAGTTTTTTGTGGCAGCATTTTCATTACTACCTGGAAATTGTTGAGGCCTATAAAAGAGCTAACGGATTTAAAGCCAAATGGAACGCCGTGATGGGTAGCCCTGCATTAATGGACCAGGAAATACGCCCTGCACTCGAAGAACGATATTTTCAGGATAAACAAAGGTTTACAACAAAACCAAAATTTAAAGTCTATCTGAATATTCAGCTCCTCCTGGTTGTTGTCCTGCTCACCGGAATGACGATGTTCTTTAACGGATTAAGTATTTTAGACAGGTGGTCGCTGTTAGCATTTATGTTAATTACCCTGATTAATATTGGTGCTTTACTGGAACAAAGAAAATGGATTTACTACCTGGAGTGTTTTAGGTTGATCTGTGTATTTGGCTATGTGTTTTACATATTTAATATCTTTGGTTTACTGGTTTTTGCTGTACTGGCACTTATTCTATTAGAACGCGTTTTTTCATTAAAAAGGAAATATCTTCAATATGTTTTTAGCTCAGTAGGGCGCAGTTAAGGATTTCTTTAGCTTTCATTTTCTCTTTACACTAAAATGTTACGTTGAGCGACTTTCGTTTTGTTTGTTTTGGGGTAACGCTAAATTTATGTTTTGTAATAAAATTATTACAAATAAAATCTCCCAGGGTTTTCAGCATCCATCTTATCCATTTTGTATTACTAAATCTATATTCTTTTTATTTTATTCGCCATTTTTTGTGATTGAATGCAATTTGAATCTGCTATCCGTTCGTACTGTAGAGCACGAAAGTTTTCAACTTTTATTTGGTGTTCAAATAATAATAATTAGTTTCGAATTGTTTTGTTAATTTTATTTAACGAAATATAAAGTAAGTTTAAATTAAATAAATCGCAACAGACTGAGTGTGCATTTCAATACTTTAACCTACGATTAATATTTAATTAACATGAAGGGGCTTATTTTGCCGGCAATCCGGAAAAAATAAAACGAAAATACGAAACTGTAAGTAACTAACCGGATATACTCATTATGATTAAAAATTTTACTCAAAGAATTTCTTGGCTACGCTGTGGATCCAGATCGATTCCTTTAAGTTCTGATAGAACACATAGGAAAGACAGGCCTGCGCATCTTTTGTCGTTTGTTTTAAAATTGACACTGAGCTTGTTGCTGATCAGCACTGCTTTTTCATTGCAGGCACAACAAACAAAGTCGATTACAGTTAAAGGAAGAGTGGTTGATGCAGCTGATAATCAACCCCTGGTAGGGATAACCATCTCCAATTCTGCCCGAAAAGTGTTGGGAACAACCAATGAAAATGGAGATTTTAGTATTGTGTTGGTTTCTCCTGACGAGATTTCATTCAATATGGTGGGTTATACTGTTTTGAAAAGAAGTTTTAATACTTCACAAACCGGTACAGTGGTTAAAATGACTTCATCAACAAGTCAATTAAATGAGGTTGTTGTTACCGCACTTGGTATTAAAAGGGAAGAGAAAGCCTTGGGGTATGCAGTAACTAAAGTAGATAGTTCTGCATTTACAGATGCCGTAGCGAGTAACTGGACCGATGCATTATCTGGTAAAGTAGCCGGATTAAACCTGGTTAGGAACAGCGGTCCGGCCGCATCAAATAAAATTATTTTACGCGGTGAGAATAATTTAACTGGTGATAACGAAGCCCTTATTGTAATAGATGGAGTGGTAGCGAGTAGTTCAACCAGACGTACTGCCGCGTCATCTGGAGGCGTATATGGTACTTCAGGTGATATTATGCCTCCTGATTTTGGTTCTGCATTAAACGACTTAAATCCAGATGATATAGAAAGTGTAACGGTGCTTAAAGGCCCTGGTGCATCGGCACTTTATGGACAACGTGGTGCGAATGGAGCCATCATTATTACTACCAAATCGGCCAAGAGCAATAAAAAACTAAACATTACCTTTACCTCAAACAGTACCTGGGAACAGGTTAATGCACAGCCAGATGTTCAGAACCAATTTGGGCAGGGACAGTTTGGGGTGCCTTATTTTTCTTACGGAGCTTCAGTTGATGGTCCGAGTACAAACGCCACCAGTGCAAGCTGGGGTGCTCCATTTGGTACAGGATCAAGCTTTTTTCAATATGATCCGGCTACCAAAACACGCGGATTAAGCAGGACTCCATGGATTGCTTATGAAAACCCTGTTGATGCTTTCTTTAAAACCGGTTTTGAATCATCAAATTCAGTGAGTTTAGACGGAACTTATAAGAAAGTGGGCATGCGTTTTTCTGCCAGCCATGGTAATAATTCCTGGATTGTACCTAATACAGGTTTGGAGAGAACAACCGCTACTTTCAACGCAACAACGAACTTAACCAAGAAACTCAATTTATCTTTTAAAGTGGCCTATAATAACCGCCATAGTGATAACTTGCCGGCAACAGGTTATGGAAACCAATCGTTAATGTATTGGTTTATGTTCGCGCAGCCTAACGTAAATACCGATTGGTACAGAGATTACTGGGCGCCGGGTAAGGAGAATGTACAGTTTGTAAACATTACGACAACCAACCCAGAGAGTCCTTATGCAATTTCGGAACAGTATATTAATAAACAACGTAGAAATGGCGTTTTAAGTAATTTGCAATTAAACTATAAATTCACCGATGAATTGAGTTTAATGGTTCGCGGATCGATAGATTATAACCATGATATCCGTGAAACGCAACGTCCCTGGGACGCAGCAGGTAACAAATTTGCACAAGGCTCTTATCGCGTACAAGATATTAATTCGTATGAAGCAAACGCAGATTTTCTCTTGAAATACGACAAGAAGATTAGCAACTCATTGAAGATGAATGCAAATTTAGGTGGTAGCCAGATGAGGAATGAGTATAAAAAAGGTGAGCTTCGTGCAGATGGTTTAGTAATTCCTGGTGTTTATCAATTAGATAACAACGCTAACCCCTTAATATCTGTTCCGGATACGGCTAGATACAGGATCAATAGTTTATATGCTGCTGTTTCATTTACTTTTAAAAACTACTTGTTTTTAGATTTAACTGGCCGTCAGGATTGGAGCAGTACTTTGGCTACTCCATTCAGAACGGATAATGTTGGCTTTTTCTATCCTTCAGCCAGTGCATCTTTTGTGCCTTCTGATCTTTGGAAAATGCCTAAAGCCATTAACTTCTTTAAATTAAGGGCCTCAGTTTCCCAGGTGGGTAGTGGAGGTACAACACCTTACCGCACGGCCTACAATTACGGTTTAGCTTCTAATGGTGTTTATCCGGATAGTGCAATGACCAATCCATCTGTACTTCCTAATCCTAACCTGAAACCGCTTAAAACAACTACAATTGAGGTGGGGACCGAATTGCGCTTATTTAAAAATCGTTTAAATTTCGATTTTGCTGCTTATTATGGCAACACCAAAAATCAAATTTTAAATCGTATTGTAGATCGTGCAACAGGTTATAGTGTAGCTGTATTCAATGTGGGTAACGTTGAAAACAAAGGTTTAGAACTATCGGTAAATGGTACAATATTACAATCCAAAAAATTCAAATGGCAACTTAATGGTACATTTACAGCTAACCGAAATTTAATCAAAGAGTTGGCCGATAGTTCGGTTGTGTTAAGAACAGGTGCGTTAGGCGGTGGCCAAATTGTTGCAAACGTAGGAGGTAGCATGGGGGATTTATGGGGAAGAGGGTATTTACGCTCACCAGACGGACAAATAATTTATGATGCTGGTACGGGGAATGCAAAAACAAGTAACGATTTGATCTATCTGGGTAATACCATGCCTAAATTCCGTTTCAGTTTTGGTACTACCATTACTTATCAGCGTTTTAGTTTATCAGGCTTATTTGATGCGCAGTTAGGCGCTGTGGCTCATTCATTAACTTTTTCAAGAATGGCAGCTCTAGGTAAATTAAATTTAACCTTACCAGGAAGGTATAATGGAGTAGTTGGAGATGGTGTTGTGCAAAATGCTGATGGAACTTTCAGGCCAAATGATGTAGTTGCAACCAATCTGGAAAGCTTCTATACTTCGCTTTATGGCTCTGATCAGGCTGAAGGCAGTATCTTCAGAACAGATTATTTAAAATTTAGAGAGGCTAACCTAACTTATACTTTCAATACCGCGTTTTTAAAGCGAATTGGCTTTAACAAGCTTACTTTAGGTTTATACGGACGTAACCTGTTTATCTGGTCGCCTTGGCCGGCATTCGATCCTGAATTTGGAACTTTATCAGGAACTGATATTGTACAAGGTTTTGAAACAGGTCAGCTTCCAT
The DNA here is from genome assembly GCF_965279535.1 of Pedobacter sp. Taxonomy (NCBI): domain Bacteria; kingdom Pseudomonadati; phylum Bacteroidota; class Sphingobacteriia; order Sphingobacteriales; family Sphingobacteriaceae; genus Pedobacter; species Pedobacter sp. The sequence goes on along the minus strand of NZ_OZ257244.1, from coordinate 659,666 downwards.
CCACCCGTAGTTATGGTTTCCGTTTAGTTGTAGGGTTATAAAAATAGAATCATGAGAACAGTAAATAAAATAACAAGCTATATATTATTAACGGCGGTAAGCACTTTGGCTTTTTCTTGTAAGAAAGATTTTAATGAAGTGAACACTGATCCCATTGGTAAGTCATCGGTTGCAGCTAATCAACTGTTAGCTCCCGCCCTGGTGAATGTCCTTTCGGCCAACATGGTGCGTAATCGCAACTTTAATAACGAATTAATGCAGGTAACTGTTGATATCAGTGATGCAGAAGGTAAGGTTTTCAGGTATGATGTTAGACGTACCTGGGCCGATTATACCTGGAATTCATGGTACCCTGAGTTAACCAATTTCCGCGATATGTACACCATCGCCAATAAACCAGAATCTTTGAATGCTTCTTATAAAGGAATCTCATTGATTACCCAGGCCTGGGTGTTTCAATTGCTAACTGATGTTTATGGTGATGTACCTTATTTTGATGCAAATAAAGGAAAAGATGGTGTTTTAGAACCCGCATTTGATAAACAAAAAGATATTTATCTGGATTTATTCAATAAACTGGAAGAGGCAAATAAACTTTTAGCAGAAGGTAAAACCATAGTGGCATCTGGAGATCCTGTGTATCAGGGAGATGTGTCGAAATGGAGGAGATTAGGTAACTCTATGTATTTGAGGTTGTTGTTGCGTCTGGCTGGTAAAGCAGAAGTTAGTGCACAGGTTATTTCCAAGATCAAAGAAATAGCCGATACAAATAAAGCCAACTATCCGATCATGGAAAATAATACCCACACGGCTAAAATATTATGGAATGGTACCAATAGCAGTACAGCCTTATATTCTTCTCCTTTTATGATCAACGTTAGGGCAGTAGATTTTAGAACTCCAGCCATTACAGAGTTCTTTATGAATAACCTCACTACCTGGAATGATCCCCGACTTAATAAGGATTATGGTAAAAATGGTATTAACAGATTAGGAATAGCTTCGGGTCCAAATGGCTTCGTTGGCGTACCAAGTGGTTATGATGCAGGAACTTCGTATGTAAAGCAATCGTATTTTTATTCAGATGCTACAACCAATAACCCAACTACACTGCAAACAGATCCGTATACCGGTATTATCATGAATGTGGCCGAGGTTGATTTTATTCTGGCCGAAGCTGCAGCAAAAGGATGGATTACAGGTACTGGCGAAGCTTATTATATGAAAGGAATCGCTGATGCCCTTAATTATTGGTTGCCAGATAGATTTATGAGTTCTTCAGATCCTGCACTCATTAGCTACGTAAATGCGGCTGATATTGATTGGAATAATAACTTACCCACAGACAATGCTGCAGCTGGTTCACAAAGTAAAATGGAGATGATCCATCTTCAAAAATATTATGCTTTGTTTTTAGTGGATTTTCAGCAGTGGTTAGAATATCGCAGAACAGCCCATCCTTTTTTACCTAAAGGAACTGGCCTTGCAAATGGTGGCAAAATGCCTGTTAGATTGAATTATCCTTTGGTAACTCAATCTACAAATCCAACCAGCTATAAAAATGCTGTGGCAGCGCAAGGCGCAGATGATATCAATACATTAGTGTGGTGGCAAAAACCTTAAATAATTTCTGATTATGAAAATGACATTTAAATATATCCTTTTACTAACAGTAATTGTTGGGATTTGGACAGGGTGCAAACGTGAAAATGATTACATAAAAGTTAGTCCCAGCGCCTTTATATCAAATTTTGATTTAAAGAAACTTTATAAAGAGGCTGATTTAACTTTAAACACAGAATTATTATCTGGAGCATCATTTATCAAAGGGGTGGTAATTTCTGACTTCAGGTCTGGAAATTCGCCTGCTGGTTTATTGATTTTACAAAATAGCAGGATTACCGGAAGCGGAATCGATTCCCTGAGGGGAATGGCATTTAATCTTGGATCTGATGCTTCGAAATATATTCCAGGTGATTCGGTACACATTAAAGTTGATGGTGCAGTATTGAAAAGAACAAACGGGATTTTACAAATTACAGGCATAACAAATGCAGCCGTAAACAAAGTGGCCTCTGGAAGACCTGTAAATACCCAGTTGGTTACAATAGGCGCATTTCTCGCCTCACCACAGCGTTACGAAAGTACACTGATTACCGTTGGTAGTGCTGTAGTAGAACCAGAACCAACAGTTAACGAAAAATTCGCAGGAGATAAGGTAATCGATGATGCGACAGGTAAAGCCATTGTGCATACCGAAGCAGGTGCAGCTTTTGCAGGTGAACAATTACTGATCAGCGGTAACTTTAGCGGGATCCCATTTTTATTACCAACCGGAACCAACAGGATGCAAATCTGGATGCGCTCTATTGATGATTTCAGCTTCGCAATTTTACCTAAATTTTCTCCGGCCATCATTACCGGGTATTTGGTAGATCCAAATGGTACTGATGGAAATAATGAATATATCCAGTTTTTAGCTACTGCCGATATTGATTTCACTAAAACACCATATTCGGTATTTGCTACCAATAATGCTGGTGCAACTACTTTTCCGCTACAAGGTTGGGTTACTGGTGGGGTTAGAACCTATAAGTTTAATTTAACTACTGGAAAAGTATTAAAAGGCGAATATTTTTACGTTGGCGGTGCATTGAAACGCATTAACGGAAGCTCGAGTACCAGTATTGCCTCAGCAAAATGGATAGCCAGCTTAGATTATACTACTTTGAACGGTGCTGATGGTGTAGGTGCTCCAACTGGTAATTTGCTTGCTAATAGCGGTAATATTGCAGGTATAGCCATTTTTGAAGGCACAGCAGTTACTTTGAATTCTGTGCCATTGGATGTAATTTTCTTTGGTGGATCAGGTGGCAATTTTTATAGCGCTGGTCCTCCGGCAGTAGGCTATAGAATTACAAATACAGATTTCTATAACACGATTGATCCGGCTTCAAACGGTAAAATTAAACAAGAGTTTATGGGCGCTGGTAAAAATACAACACGCCTGGGTTTCCCAAGTGCTGCAACCAGCTTTGCTCAATTGGGTGGCGTTTATAATATGAAAGGAAGATGGTTAACTAAACGTGCTTTGGTAACTATTCCCCTGACCAATACCTCACAGCTTTCTTTAATTGAGGGAGGAACCACATTAAGCGATAACTAAATCAACTAAAGGTCAATTGCAAAATTGACCTTTATTGTTAATCTTATTTTAATAATTAAATCATCCGAATCAGGTTTTTTTGTTCCTTATAAAACAAATATGATATGAATAGAAGATCCTTCATCCAAAAATCAAGTCTCTTAACCACTACTTTATTTGTAAGCTTAAAATCTTTTTCTTCGTTAATTACTGCTGAGGGATTAGTGAGTGGTAGGGTAACCAGTAAAGGAAGAGGTATTGCCAATGTGGTTATTTCTGATGGCTATAGTGTTGTTCAAACAGATAAAAGTGGCAGTTATCAAATCCAGTTAAATGAATTGGCTCGCTTTGTATGGATAAGTACACCATCTGGATATGAATTTAAAACAGAGAGCAGCATAGCCCGCCATTATTATAAACCAGATGTTAAAGCTGAGCTTAATTTTGAGATTAAACCTTTAAAACAAAACGACCATAAACACAATTTTATCATCTGGGCCGATCCGCAGGTTAAAAACAAAAAGGATGTTGAACAAATGATGGAGACATCCGTTCCGGACACACGGAGCGTGGTACAAAGCATGGGCAATACTCCTGTTCATGGAATTGGGGTAGGCGATTTGGTTTGGGATAATTTTGATCTTTTTCCCGCTTATGATGAGGCAATTGCTAAAATTGGAATTCCATTTTTTCAAGCCCTTGGTAATCATGATCAAGATTACCGGCAAGGTGGTGACGATACCTCTGATCGTACTTTTCAGGCGCATTACGGACCAACATATTATTCATTTAACAGGGGTAAAGCGCACTATGTTGTTTTAGATGACGTACGATATTTAGGCATAGAGCGTACCTACGATGGCTATATCACACCTACGCAATTAGATTGGTTAGTTAAAGATCTTCAATTTGTACCTAAAGATGCCTTGTTAATCATCAGTTTGCATATTCCTGTTCATAATCAGGTGAAAAATCGTGAAGACTTTTACGCCGTATTGAAAGATTTTAAAAATGTGCATATCATGTCAGGGCATACCCATTACAATAAAAACGTTATCCAGAATGGTATTTTTGAGCATAACCACGGTACGGTTTGCGGGGGCTGGTGGACCGGTCCTATCTGCGAAGATGGTACGCCAAGGGGTTATGGCGTTTATGAAGTAGACGGTACAGATTTAAAGTGGTATTATAAATCTACAGGAAGAGACAAAACTGAACAACTGGATATTTATGTAGATACACTTACCAATCAAAAAAGATTGATCGCCAATGTATGGAATTATGATCCTGAGTGGAAAGTCGAATACTTTTTAGATGGTAAGGCCATGGGAACATTACCTCAACAGGAGGGATTTGATCCATTAGCGGTTAAACTATACAAAGGAGATAAGTTACCTCAACCAAGGGCTTTCGTAGAGCCGCGCTCAACTGACCATTTATTTTTAGCACACTTCGGACCGGAAGTTAAGGTATTGAAGGTAGTTGCAACTGATCGCTTCGGTCAGAAATATGAAGCCAAAATCAATGCTTAAATCAAAAACAGTTCAAAAATCATTGCCAAAAACAGCATCTATATGAAAAAATGTTTTATCGCCGCACCCATTTTATTTTGCTCCATACTCAATTTAAACGTAAACGCACAGGATAAATTTCCAGCTTTTAGTGCTGAAGCGCACAGAGGAGGAAGGGGTTTGATGCCTGAAAACACCATTGAGGCCATGCTCCATGCCATGACTATCAAAGGCATTACTACCCTTGAAATGGATACACATATTACCAAGGATAATCAGGTAGTGGTTACCCACGATGATTATCTAAGTCCGGCTTTTATGCTTACGCCAGAAGGTAAAGAAATTCCTAAAACTGATGCAAAAAAGTACCCTATTTTTGGAATGAGCTACAAAGAACTCAGGACGTTCGATTTAGGAAGCAAATATTTTGATTTGTTTCCTCAACAGAAAAAAATTAAAACCCACATTCCGCTTTTGGCAGATTTGATTGATGCTGTACAAAAGAATATAAAAAAAACCGGAAACAAACAGTTTTTCTATAATATCGAAACCAAATGTGATGTAAAAGGGGATGGAGTTACTAATCCTGAACCTGAGGTATTTGTTAAACTTTTGATGGATGTAATTATTAAAAAGAAGATTACCCCTTACGTGGTGATTCAGTCTTTTGATAAACGAACCATTCAGATTATCAATAAGAAATACCCGGAAGTAAAAACCTCATTCCTGGTAGCCAACAAGAAATCATACGAAGAAAATATCGCCGACCTTGGTTTCAAACCTTTTATTTTAAGTCCGGTTTGGCAAATGGTCAATGAAGAATTAGTTGCTAAAGCACATGCCGATGGTGTTAAAATTATTCCCTGGACACCCAATACTTTAACAGATATTCAAAAATTAAAATCGCTTAAGGTTGATGGAATAATCTCAGATTATCCTGATATCTTAACGCAGGCACAATAACTTAATAGTCGGGTATTATTTATGCCCGACTAAATACTATTATCACTAACCAAATATGAAATTAACCTTGTTCCCCGCTCCAGCAGCGCACAAACCACTATTGCCCGATCACCGTGTAAATTCCAGTTATTGGAGACTGAGATTACAGGTGTTCGCAGGTATCTTTTTGGGTTATACCGCCTATTACTTTGTAAGAAAGAATTTTTCTTTTGCTATTCCTGATTTAATCAAACAAGGCTTTACCAAAGCTCAGTTAGGTGTAGCGCTATCAGCTTTATCTATTGCATATGGCTTTAGTAAATTTTTAATGGGAAATGTTTCTGATCGGAGTAATGCAAGAATTTTTTTGCCTATAGGATTAACCTTGTCTGCTTTAACGATGGTTTTGATGGGCGTTTTTCCTTTTGCTACTTCATCGGTAACGATCATGTTTATTTTACTTTTTATCAACGGATGGTTTCAGGGGATGGGATGGCCACCTTGTGGTAGGGTTGTAGTGCATTGGTACTCCATTAAAGAGCGTGGAAGAGCAATGTCTATCTGGAATCTGGCACATAACGTTGGTGGTTTTTTTGTAGGGCCACTAACGATTTGGGCGATAGAGATTTTTGCCGGCTGGGAAAGTAAATTGTATTTCCCTGGTATGGTGGCTATATTTTTTGCACTTATTGCTTATTTGTTAATCAGAGATACGCCACAATCATGTGGTTTACCGCCCATAGAAGTTTACAATAACGATTATGCTAAAACTTATGACCAGTCTCAGGAAAAAGAGTTTACGGCAAAAGAGATTTTCTTTAAATATGTTTTCAATAACCGCCTGCTCTGGTACATTGCTATTGCGAATGCTTTTGTGTATCTCGTTAGAAATGGTATTGTAAACTGGGCGCCAACATTTTTAGGTGAGGCTAAAGGGTATACGGCAAGTCAGGCAGCATGGTCTTCTTCATTCTATGAACTTGCGGCCATCCCGGGCACCTTGTTATGTGGCTGGTTAAGTGACTATATTTTTAAAGGCAGAAGAGCGCCTGTAACCATTTTGTATATGGCTTTGACCATGGTATTTGTGTTAATCTATTGGAAAAATCCTGTTGGCAATACCTGGTTGCAAAACTTGTCACTTTGGTCAATTGGTTTTCTGATTTATGGTCCCGTAATGTTAATCGGTGTTCAGGCTTTGGATCTTGTGCCCAAAAAGGCTGCAGGTACAGCAGCTGGGTTAACAGGTTTGTTTGGCTATTTTATTGGCGATTTATTGGCTAATGCAGCAATTGGCGGACTGGTGGATCAGTACGGTTGGGACGCTTGTTTCATTACCATTGTAACAGCTTGCTTACTTGCTATATTTTTTACAGGCTTTACTTGGAAGCGGGAAAAGCTTAACTTAGGTTTAGTTTAATGATCATGCTAATCAATCATCTCCATGAAAAAGATTTTTCATAAGGCAACGGTAGTTCTTGCCTTCCTTTTAACGTTTTATACAACTGCAACGTTAGCCCAGGTTGTAAAATGGGACAGTACTTACCGCCCGGGAAAGTACAAAGAACTGGTGGCTAAATTTAAAGCTGAACCTAAATCTAAAAAAGATATTGTGTTTTTAGGGAACAGTATCACTGCCGGAACCGATTGGGCAAAGCTTTTAGACCTTCCACAAGCTAGGAACAGGGGAATTTCTGGCGATATTTCTTTTGGTGTGTTAGAACGTTTGCAAGATGTGATCGATGGCAAACCGGCTAAAATATTTATCCTGATTGGCATTAATGATATCTCACGCAATATTCCAGATAGTGTGATTCTTAATAATTATAAAAACATTATTTCGAAAATCAGGAAAGGTTCAAGAAAAACGCAGATTTATTTTAATACCTTACTCCCTGTAAATAGTTCATTTGCGAAGTTTAAAAACCATTATGGTAAAGACGAGCATATTTTATGGCTTAATGATGAAATCCGGCAATTGGCGGCTAAGAATGTAACCATAGTTGATCTTTATCCCATCTTTACAGACGAGAACAAACATTTGAAAGCAAACTTAACGAAAGATGGTTTACACCTGATTCCCGCAGGCTACGATGTTTGGGCACAGTTTCTTAAAGAAGCAGGATATTTAAAGTGATATTTGTTTACCCAAAACCTTAATCAGGTTTTTATTGATATCTGTTAAGCTAGGAATGTTTCCTAGCTTTTTTGCTTTACTGTAATGCAGTATATATTTTTCCGTTTCTGCATTTTCATCACCATTAAAAATGATACCCTTGAGCTTAATTTGGTATTGGTTTAAAAGGTTTATAGATAATAATGTATGATTGATACTGCCCAGGTAGTTTTGAGATACTAAAATAACCTCTGTATTCAGCTTTTTTATCAAGTCAATGATCAGAGTGGTTTCATTTAAAGGAACCATCAAACCTCCTGCTCCTTCAATAATCAGGTCGTTGCGGGTAGGGGGAATATTCATCTTTTCAAGCACTATCGCAATTCCATCTAATCTGGCAGATAAATGAGGCGATAGGGGTTGGCTTAAGCGATAGGTTTCAGGATGGATGTAGGTTTTGTTATTACTAACTAAAGTGGAAACTGTTAAGCTATCGCTTTGATCCAGGTCACCAGATTGAATGGGCTTCCAGTAATCGGCCTCAAGTTTCTCTGCCAGGATAGCGCTGATGAGCGTCTTTCCAATCCCTGTTCCAATTCCGGTTATAAAGTAGTTAGCCATTAATTTCTTTAATTTCGTTTACTAAGGCGGTGATTTCCTCGTTTGTGTTATATATATGTATGCAAATCCGTAGACGTTCTTTTCCCAGGGGTACTGTTGGACTTAAAATGGCCCTTACATCAAAACCTTTGCTTTGCAAAATCTTCGCAGCATGTTTAGCCTCAGTATTTGATGGATAAATAATGCCCTGGATGGCACTGTTGCTTTCCAGGATCGTAAGATTGTTTTTTTTGCTCAGTTCTCTGAAAAGTGCGATTTTTTGATGCAATTCATTTATATTAACCTTGTTTATCAATTGATACGCTGCTTTTATTCCGGCAATCTGATGGATGGGAGCGGCAGTGGTAAAAATAAACGAGCGTGCAAAGTTGATGAGGTAATGGCGTAGGTTTTTACTCCCCAAAACAATAGCGCCGTGCCCTCCTAGTGCTTTACCAAAAGTGACTACGGTGGCAAATACGTTTTTATGAAGCTTGTTCTGATAAACAAGACCTTGTCCTTGCGCTCCGAATATTCCTGTAGCGTGTGCCTCATCAACAATCAGATTTGCCCCATATTGTTGGCATAAAGCTGATATTTCGACTATCGGGGCAAAATCACCGTCCATAGAATAAACACTTTCTACAATTACAAAAATGTTTCCCCGGCCGAGTTTCAATTTCGAAGCTAAATCGTCAAGATTGTTGTGCGAAAATTTATATCTCGTGCCATGGCTCAGTCGACAACCATCGATGATGCTGGCATGAATAAATTCATCTGTTATTATCGTATCGCCTCGTTGTGGTAGAGCAGATAGTAGCCCTACATTGGCATCATAGCCAGAATTAAAAAATAATCCTGCATCGAAACCATGAAAGTTAGCTATAAATTGTTCTGTTTGTTCGGTGTAAGCGGTGTTGCCACTTAATAATCTTGAACCCCCTGAGCCATTCCTTACATGGTGAAGTTGCTGCAGGTTCTCTTGGGTTAACTTTTCCAGTGATTTTGAACGTGCAAATCCGAGATAGTCATTGGAACAGAAATCGATAGGGGGAGGATCAGTCATCAGATTTCGGATCGAACGGTCATCCAATCTCTTTTGAAGCTTCTCCTTTAGAAATTGCTCGATTTTCTCCATAGTCCAAAAATAAAGAAAGCGTCTCGTTAAAACGGACGCTTTCGTAAATTTTATTAAATCCTATTTTACCCTTGTGAAGGTGGGTTGGAAACAACAGGTTTTTTATCCCCTTTGCCCTTACGAAGCCCTTCCCTCATCTTTCCGGCTTTTTCTCTTCCTTCCGCACGAAAGGCTTCGAGTTTTGTTTTTTGTTCGGCAGTTAAAACATTTTCCAAATCGGCTTTAGATTTTTGCATTGAGGCTTTCATTTCATCTCTCTTGGCTTTTCTGTCTTTAGCTTCTGTAGTCCACATGGCTTCTGCCTTTTTAGCCCGGTCTAGTTCAATGGCATAAACCTTTGTTTTTTGATCAGCAGTTAAGGCTAATTTCTTTTCCATTACAGCGGTAGATCTTTCGGCCCTTTGTTCTGCAGTTAATTTAGGCCTGTTCATTCTGGCCCGTCTGGTTGTGTCTTGAGCAAAAGTAGCGGTTAAACCCATCGCTACAATTGCTATCGTTAAAATTGCTCTTTTCATGTCTATGTTTTTTATGTGTCTTGTTTGTTTATAGATAACAAAAAGCACAAACGGTTTAATCAAGAGCTTGTTAAAAGATGTTAATTTTTATTTAGCTGCGAAATAGACTTCTGCATCTGTGCCATCATTTGTGTTAAAGTTTCCATGGTTGGATCTGGTGCAGGTTCAGGCAAAGAAGTTGAAATATAAGCCTTGGCTTTCCAGATTTCTAGGATGTCATCAGCAGCAATGGTATAAGCATCATATACTTTATTATCGGATATGAGTTTTAAATCTTTATTTTCCCTGAAGCGATTGCCAGCCCTTTTATATACTACACCTTCATTTTTACTGATGATGATATAGGTTTCGCCTGTTTTTACCTCGTTCCAGTTATCGAGGTACTCTCCGATAATTACACTTCCGGGTTGAACAGGTAACATACTATCACCCATAATTTCAAAAGCCCTGAAAGTTCCCTGGCGTAGAGCGGGTAGAGGCAATTGAAATTTAGGAAGGTCACTGATGTATTGCGGGTCAGAAAATCCATTAAGATAACCAGCACTGGCCTTTACAGGAACCAATTCTATGTTCTCCCGGTCGTTCTGATCTACTGATATACTCAATACACGTAGGTTAGATCCCTGGCTTTTGGGTTTGGGTTTCCATGAATCTGATATTTTTTCATTGATAAACTCATCGATAGTCAGATCAAAATATTCTGCTATTTTTTTTAGTAATTCATATTTCGGTTCTGCACGGTCTTCCTCATAAGCGCCGATTAAAGATCGCTTAATTTCCATGATATCAGCAAATTGCTGCTGGGTATGGCCTTTTTTCTTTCTGAGGTATTTTAAGTTGTTCGAAATATTTGACATAAAAATAAATTTTAAAATAAATTTGGAAATACTAAAATAGTTAGTAATTTTATGCCAATAAAGTTAGTAATATTATTTTGAATTGCAAGAAGATATACTAATTAGTTTAGTTTAATATTTTATACCATTATTATGAAGAAGTTTGTTTACATCGTTACCGACAGAAATCGCAGCAGCATGCATGTGGGCATGAGTTCTGATTTGATTAAAACATTAGATTTTTATAAACAGATGCCAAACTTATTTTTTGATAATGGGCAGCAACTAACGCGTTTGGTTTACTTCGAAGAATTCAAAACAGAAGCACAAGCTTTGGCACGCTTTAAACAAATCAGCCGGTTCACCAGGATGCAGAAGGAACGCTTAGTGAGATCTTGTAATCCAGATTGGATTGATTTAACTATAGGCCTGGATTTCGAAAATATTCTTTTGCACCGCAATATAACCAATCAGGTTAAACTAGCCTTTACCAGCCTTTCTTAAGGAAGGATTGAATTTTGAATGAGAGAATGATAGAATGGTTTGCAACGCGCTCGTCAATTCACTGAATCGATCCTTTTTTCATTTCCTCAATATATAATGATTGAATTTCGAATGAGAGAATGATAGAATGGTTTGCAATTCGTTAGGCAATTCACTGATTTGATCTTTTTGCATTTCCTTAATATATAGTGATTGAATTTTGAATGAGAGGATGATAGGATGGTTTGCAACGCGCTAGTCAATTCACTGAATCGATCCTTTTTTTAATTTCCTCAATATATAATGATTGAATTTTGAATGAGAGGATGATAGGATGGTTTGCAACGCGCTAGTCAATTCACTGAATCGATCCTTTTTTAATTTCCTCAATATATAATGATTGAATTTTGAATGAGAGGATGATTGAATGGTTTGCAATTCGGTAGGCAATTCACTGATTTGATCTTTTGCATTTCCTTAATATATAATGATTGAATTTTGAATGAGAGAATGAGAGAATGGTCTGCAACTCGCCAGGTCATTCCATCAGTCAAAATTCACTCATTCACTCATTAAATTTCTGCCTTTACCATCCCGGAGCAAATGTTAAACCAAATACACCACCCTTAACGTCCTTACGTTGGAAAGGGAAGGCATAGTATGGCTCCAATACAAAATAACCAAATACGTTAACACGTAACGAAATACCTACACTCATAGCCGGTACACGTTCGTTTGTTGTGAGGTAAGTAATTGGATTGCCATCACTGTCAAAAGCTGGATTTCCATTTGCGTCAACTGCCTGGGCACTGGTATAAGTAGGCTCCGATTTAAATTTAACCTTGGTGTCGTTTGTCCAGGCAACCCCGGCATCAAAGAACAGGTTTAAATCTGTAAATAAGAATTTTGAAGGTATTGCAGTTAATTTCTTAGGCCCTGTAAATGGCAAACGTACCTCAAAGTTAAATACGGCTATTTTGCTACCCGTTAATTGATCAATATTGAAAGAGTTGTTGCTCGTGCTTGAATTTGTACCGTAAATAGAGTTGGCTTCATAACCTCTAATCAAATAAGGATAACCCAGGTACATTGGATATAAACGGTCAGCATCATTACCTATTCTTAAGGTATTATAAGATCTTGCAGCCAAAGTAATGGGTTTCAATCGCCAGTATTTTCTTAAATCAGCTGTAACACCAGCAAAATTATAAGTTCCGAAATATTTTTCTCCGCTTACGCGGTATCTGAAACCATCTAAAGGAGCAGTTAAACCAAATATTGAATTATCACCTACGAAACCTGCGTTCAATTGATATAAAGTAAAAGACCTGAAAGGAATTCCAAGTTCTAAACTTGCCTGATCATTTGAAACTCTACTTCTGTCAGAGCCTTGATAAAAGCCTTCAGGTGTATAGTAATTGCTATAACGATCAATTCTATAACTATAGTGCGAAAATGCACCTCCTAGCTCAAATCGATGGATTTTGCTAAATGGATAAGCACCAAATAATTGGAATTGATCTTCAAAAGTACGGATGATATCTGTTCTGTAATTTATCAATTGTGTTGTTCCTCCATTGGTTAAAGGAACATTTTCTACACCGTAAGAACTTAAACCAGATACATAAGGGATGTGCGATACTGCAGCACCCCAGTTAATTCTGCTTTTCTGGTTAATGTAACCTACTAATCCACCAAAATCATAAATTTCTCCATTAACCGAAAGGTTTGCAATAATCTGATTAGTACCCAGGATATCGCTAAACATCCCAACAATACCCCCGGCAACGCCTGTTCCAAATCTGCTGGTAGATACCCCAACACCGCTATTGGCTAAATAATCCAATCTGAATTTGGGACGATAAGGCACTGTTCTCATCGAATCAGCTACGATTTTCTCAAATCTTTCGAAATTGTTTAAGTTCGAATTGATCACATTTACCCCAATATTCTCCATGGGTGGGAGGATAGCTGCATCAAAGTTCTCTTCCTGATTCCCAATTCTTTTTGCTTTGAAGCTGCTTAGTTTTGCATTGTATAAAGTATAGCGCTGATAACGGTAATAACTGTAAACAATATCATCTGTATTCGAAACGGAAATTGCTGGCGAGAATTCTGTTATCCCACTAATTCCGGTAAAATAATCTGTTAACTGATCTACAGAGTTGTCAGCGAAATTGTACTTGTAAAGGTTTCTAAATCCATCACGGTTTGATAAGAAATAGATGCTCTGGCTATTGGATGAAAATTGAGCATTTAAGTTGTTAGCTCCGGGGAAAACATCAAGGTTGCTTACTGTTTTAGAAGCAATATCGTATACAGCAAGGTTAATCGGATTTACTGCATTGATGTTATTGCCTTGTATCGCAGCTCTATCGGATGAAAATACCAGTTTTTTTCCATCTGGCGAATAACCAGGTGCGTAATCTGAATAGATATCATTGGTTATCTGCGTTATTTTTTTGGTATCCAAATTATAAGAGAAAATATCGCTCTGACCTTCTACCATCCCTGAGAAAGCGATGTCTTTTCCATTTGGAGACCAGGTTAAGTTGCCAAATTGTTGAACCTGGTCCATAGACGTCTGAGAAACCGTAGAACCATTGTCTACATTGATGATCATCATCTGGTTTTTACCATGACTGAAAATACTGAAGGCAAACTGTTTGCTATCTGGTGACCAGGCACCTGCAGATTCTATAAAGTTAAAATCATCAATATGTCCATTAGAAATCTGACTGGTAAGTTTTCTGATAATTCTCCCCGTTTTGGCATCGGCCAGGAAGAGGTCAATCCCGAACAAGTCCTTTTCAGACATGAAGGCTACATATTTCCCATCCGGACTAAGGGAAGGGGCAACGTTCATGTTTCCAGCATTTTTATTGTCTATGATTTTTGTTCCGGTAATTTTAATCTGCGAGCTATCAGCTTTTAGCATGGGTTTGTAATGCGCATCGATAGCATTTTTCCATAAACCAGATAGGGTTTTATCGTCATACCCGAAAGTATAGCGGATTGCATTTTCATAGCCGTATTTGGCTGTGTTTTTAAATAAAGGTACAATTGTAGTATCACCATACTGAGAACCGATATAGGTCCAGAAGGCCTGGCCATAACGATAAGGAAAATATTTGTTGGAGTTGGTCAGGTCTTTTAATGAAGGGATATCTCGGTTAAGCATGGCATCACGCATCCACATTGAAGTGAAGGCATCTTTTTTACCAATTGATAGGTATTCGGCCATACCTTCTACCATCCAAAGTGGCGTTTGACCAACGTTTTCAAGGCTTATGGAATCTTTTTCAAGTAAGATATGGTATTGAAAAGCATGCACCAACTCGTGACCCAATACGTGCCTGGTCTGACTGTTAAGCTCCATAACAGGCATGATTACACGGTTTTTAAGTGCTTCTGTAACACCGCCTGTTCCAATCCCTATCTCGCCTTGAAGCGCTGTAGTTTGTTGGAAATCAGGATGGTTGTTGTATAATATGATTGGATTCTTTTTAAAAAAAGTATCTCTAAAAACCTCCTGATGCATTTTGTACCAGGTTTCTGCATCCTGTGAAAATTTCTTTAATAGGTTCTCATTTTTAATATAGTAATAGATTTCAAAATGAGGAGTTTGTAAAACCTTAAAATCCAGCTTCTTGTAACGTACTTTGTTCTGCCCGAAATATTGAGCCTGTACAGATAAAGTACTTATTGCCAAGACTAAAATGGTAATATAACGCCTAATTAAAGTAGAGCTTATTTTCATAGAGGTGATTTTAAATAATGTAAGTAATTTACGGAAATTAAACCGAAAAAGATTTAACGATAAAAATAGCAATTGTTTAAAATACTATTCAAAATTTAACATTTTTTGTAAAAGAAAAATCGCCGGGAACATACATTCAGGGCGATTTTATTTGCTGTTTTAGTTTTCGTTATTGTTTTTCTCGTTTTTTTTCTTTTCCCGCTCTTCCTGACGTTGCTTTCTTCTCAACTCACGTTCTTCTTTCTTGGTTAATGGAACAGTTGCAGCAGGCTGATTTTGAACAGGATCAGGTTTCTTTTCTTCTTTCTTAACCTCAGGTTCTACTGTTACTGCAGGAACAGGCTCTGTAGGTTCAGGGGTATTGAATTCAGTAGAATCAACAATCACGCTATCCGTAGAGGTGGTGTCTTCAACAATACGCGGACTTGGACAGTTTATGGTTCTGGTAATTGGAACTGTAGCTTTAGGGAAAGGCCCATAAGTATATCCCGAAGATGGATCGTGATATACCTTCTCCATAAACTTGGCAAAAATAGGTAGTGCAGTTCTTGATCCTTCTCCTTGCTCTCCATTTTTAAAGTGAGCAGTACGTTCATCACAACCTACCCAAACCCCGGTTACCAGATCTTTGGTAATTCCCATATACCAGGCATCCACATAATCAGATGAAGTTCCTGTTTTTCCACCAATCTGGTTATTTTTTTTCCATAAATCCCATTCCCAAAGAGCCTGAGATGTACCTCCAGGTTCTTCCATACCGCCTCTGAACATATAAAGCATTAACCAGGCAATCTCTTCAGATAGTACCCGCTTGGTTTTAGGCTTAAAATCTTCAATCACATTGTTGTCCTGGTCTGTAATTTTTTCTACCAGAATGGGATCCGTTTTAACGCCTTTATTGAGGAAGGTACTGTAGGCTTTAACCATTTCGTACACCGTAACATCGTTAGATCCTAAACTAACAGAAGGTACTGACTCCAAATGACTGTCTATACCACATTCATGGGCATACTTAACTACATTATCCCAGCCCACTTTTTCAGTTACCTGAGCGGTAATGGTATTTACCGATTTAGCCATTGCCCAACGTAAACTCATTTCTCTGTAAGAGATGCTGTAATCGGCATTTTTTGGCTCCCAATATTTGGTTTCTCCTTTATCCTGATATCCGATTTTTACTGGTTTGTCTGTGTATTTATCACAAGGATTGGCTCCTTGCTCTAAAGCTGTGAGATACGCAAAAGGTTTAAATGTTGAACCAGCTTGTCGTTTGGACTGATTAACGTGATCGTATTTAAAAAACTTATGGTCAATTCCACCTACCCATACTTTAATCTTACCGCTGGCTGGCTCCATCGTCATCATCCCTGTATTTAGGATTTTCCCGTAATAACGAATAGAATCTAATGTAGAAAACAGGGTATCGCGATCTCCCTTGTAGGTAAAAATCTGCATGCGTTTCTTCCTGTTAAAGTAGGCAATAACAGAATCAGGGTTATTGGGGTACTTCTTTTGTAAGAGTGTATATATCGGCAGGTTTTTCATTGCCCGATCCGGGTAATCTACTTTCTGCTTTTCAGAATCGTACCAGGGATCTTCATTTCCCCAAACACTATAAAATCTGCGTTGAAGGGTTTTCATTTGTTCCTGAACCGCCTCTTCAGCATATTTTTGCAATTTAGAATCAATAGTAGTATAAATCTTTAATCCATCTTCATATAAATCGTACCCATTATCTGTACACCACTTCTCTAAATACTTAGCTACTGCAGACCTCAGGTAGGAATCGTCATCACTACCGTCTTCAGATTTTCCTTCTTTAAGTTTAATGGGTTCTTTAATCAGTTCAGTTAAACTATCTTTGCTCAGGAACTTATACTTATTCATTTGCGTAAGTACGACATTTCTACGATCAAGGGCATTTTTTGGATTTTTAACTGGATTGTATAGGGTAGTACCCTTCAACATGCCTACTAAAAGTGCAGCATCAGAAGTAGAGAGGTTTTTCACTTCTTTATCAAAATAAACCCTACTTGCCGTTTTAATACCGTAAGCATTCTGCCCAAAAGATACCGTGTTCAGGTACATGGTTAAGATATCGTTCTTACTGTAGTTAGATTCTAATTTTACCGCAGTCATCCATTCTTTCAATTTAGGAATGATCTTTCTTACCAAAGGGATTTTAGATAGAAGTCCTGATGATTTATTGTAACGTGTACGGTAAAGGTTTTTAGCCAATTGCTGAGTGATGGTACTGGCACCACCATCTTTTCCTAAGCCAATTACGGCACGTCCCAGTGCCTGAACATCTATACCCCAGTGCTTGTAAAAACGTACATCTTCAGTGGCTACCAAGGCATGAACTATACTTGGGGCAATATCTCCATAGTTTACTGGGGTTCGGTTTTCTTTAAAGTATCTGCCTATTAATTTTCCATCGGCAGTGTAAAGCTCCGAGCCCACTCTTAAAGTTGGGATTTTTATATCGCGATAACTCGGAGAGTATCCAAATAGCCATAAAAAGTTAATTTGTAACGCAGAAAAGAAAATAATGATGAAAAAAACAACAATTGCAGAATAGCGTAAGTACTTGTTTTTTATTTCTTTAAACATATTGTGTGTGGTAATGTTGGGTAAAAAGCTGTGGCGCTAAATATAAAAAACTCTGTATGCAAATTACAGTATTTAATTTACTTATTTTTTAGTTATATCTTTAATTGATGTAGTTGAAACAATAACTAAACAGTTTGCAAGTATGAAAAACGAATTTAAAGGCCTGATTGTACAGGGAGATAAAAAATTTTCCATTAAAAATACCAAAACAGATTTTACAGGAGGCTATAATAAAGAAAAAGCTAAGGATGCCCTGGTTAATGCTAAAATAGAATTAAGCCATCAGCAGGAAAAACTTTATGCTGCTAATCAATATTCGGTTTTAATTCTTTTTCAGGCTATGGATGCGGCCGGAAAGGATAGCGCCATTGAACATGTAATGAGCGGATTAAACCCTCAGGGATGCCAGGTGTTTAGCTTTAAAGTTCCTACATCTGAAGAGTATGAACATGATTTTTTATGGCGACATAACAAGGCTTTACCAGAACGGGGCAGGATTGGGATTCACAATCGATCTCATTATGAAAATGTACTGGTTTGCAAGGTGCACCCAGAATATGTTTTAACAGAGAATCTCCCAGGATACGATGAGGTTAAAAAAATAAACAAACAGTTTTGGAAACAGCGCTACCAGAGCATTAGAAATTTTGAGGAGCACCTGATTGCCAATGGTACGGTAATTTTAAAGTTTTTTCTGAACGTAAGTAAGGAAGAGCAAAAGAAACGTTTCTTAGAACGGATTGAAGACCCTGCAAAAAACTGGAAATTTTCTTCTGGCGATATTAAAGAACGCGCTTTATGGGACGATTACATGCAGGCTTATGAGGACGCTATTAATGAAACAAGTACTAAAAATGCGCCCTGGCATATTATTCCTGCTGATAAGAAATGGTTTGCGCGATTGGCAATAAGCGAAATTATCGCAGACAAATTTAAGAGCCTTAATTTAAAGTTCCCGGTATTGGGCGAGGTAGAGCAAGATAAACTTAATGAAAGTAAAGTTTCACTTCTGGGCGAATTGTAGATCTTTAATATCGGCACCTGCAATTAATTGCAAGTGCCGTATCGGTTATTTTAATGATAATTCCACAACAGGAATCTCAAAATTTGGTTTTTTAGTAGGCAGCTTGAGTACTAAGTCATCCCCTTTAGATTTTTCCTTGTCTATTTGAAGTTCAGAATTGTCATGCAGGAATTGAGCATATTTTGCCTGTTTAGCATAGCCTTTAAGTATTAACGTACCATCTTTAGGATAGTCGAAAAGGTGAACGTAGAGTTTTTTTGCTGCCTTGTTGTAAGTAGTTTTAGCGCCATCAACTGCCGCATATTCAGCTGGTGCGTAGCTGCAATTATAAATAGCCTGACTATTGGCATGCATCCAAATTCCCAGACTATCTAATGCGGTATTCGCCCTGGCATCAAACTCACCACGGGCAGTTGGTCCTACATTTAAAAGCAAATTACCCCCATTGCTTACTGATGTAATTAACAAGTCCAGTAGCGCTCTGTTGCTTTTCCATGTGTTTTCATCGCGGTGATAACCCCATGATCCTGAGAATGTTTGGCAGGTTTCCCAAACTTTACCTTTATATTTTTCTAATTCAGCAGGTTTAACCTGTTCCGGTGTTTCAAAATCAGCCCCATCTGTGTATTCTTTCAAATCTAACCGGTTATTGACAATAATGTTGGGTTGAAGCTTTCTGATTTGTTTAAGCAATTCAATGGAGCCCCAATCATCTTTTCCTTTACCATATTTGCCAGCGAACGAGTAATCGAGCCATAGTAAATCTATTTTTCCATATTTGGTCAAAACTTCTGTTACCTGATCATACAGGTATTTTCTATATTTCGACATATCACGCCCCTTATTCACATTCGCATAAGCAGAATCGCTTTCTTTTACAGGACGCTGAGGGTGAATTCTATCTACCGTATAATCCGGGTGATGCCAGTCAATTAATGAATAATAAAAGCCCACCTTAATTCCCTCTGCTCTGAATGCATCTACAAATTCTTTTACCAGATCACGTTTTGCCGGGGTGTTAGTGGCTTTATAATCGGTAAGTTTACTGTCAAATAAGGTGAAGCCCTCATGATGTTTGGTGGTTAATACTGCATATTTCATACCTGCAGCTTTGGCTTTTTTAGCCCAAACTTTTGGTTGAAACTGGTCTGGATTGAATTGATCAAAATATTTTTGATAGTCTTCATTGGTAATTCTTTCCCTGCTTTTTACCCATTCGTGCCGCGCAGGCATAGCATAAAGCCCCCAATGGATAAACATACCAAAACGGTCATTCGTCCACCATTGCATTCGCTTTACTTTAGCTTCCGGACTTTCATTCCCGATACGTTTTTGCGCAAAAAGTGGCAATAAGGAAAACACTGTCAAAAACAGCAATAGGTAGGATTTTTTTCTCATAATAATTTGGTTAAATCTGGGTGTAGGTCTGGTTAAGTCTTTGATTTTTAAAGCCTACCATGACCATTTATACAAATGAAAGTATAAAAACAGGCTAAATATTAAGGGAAATAATCAAAATGATAAATGTAGTTGGTTATAAAACAGATAAAGTTGTTTGAAAGGTCACTACAAATGGTAAAGGATTGCTTCGGCCCATGTTGTTTTACCACAAAGTTTACACCTCTGTGTACTCTGGGGTAAATCCGAATCGTTCCCCTATTATAAATGAGGTCTAAAACAATTTACCGAATAACTTTTGTGCGGAAAAATGTCCTTTTCACGAAACGCGTAAACCTAGGGTTGGTTGGGTATCTTCTTTTAGGCGTGATGTTATTAAATATTAATGCAACGAACAGTAATATGGTACAGCCAGTTAAAACGGGCGATAAGACATACCAATAACCCAATCCTACAATTTTAGGTGCACCACTTACCGCAATAAGTGCTGTTGCCCCACCGGGAGGATGAATGGTTTTTGTAAATTGCATGCAAACAATCGATAAACCAACAGCAGTAGGGGCTGTAAGCCAGATTAAGTCAGGTAAAAGCTTGTGTACTGTTACTCCAATAATTGCAGAGATGACATGCCCTCCAATCAGGTTTCTCGGCTGTGCAAGTGGACTTTGGATGTTGCCATAAATGAGCACACTAGAAGCCCCAAAGGATCCGATAAGGAAGATGTTTTCGGTATTGGAAAGGATATTACTTTGAAAGAGGGCTATCAGGCCTATGCCAATAAATGCCCCCATAAAGGACCAAAAATGTTCTCTGCTATCAACAAGTGTTTCTTTATATAAAATGTATTTGGATACGCGTAGACTTCTTTTTATTCTTTTCTTAATCATTCGTAGGGAAAACTAATCTTCAATAGCATAAAGTGAGGCGCTATTAATAATCGAGTGCAAATCTACTTAAATTCGGTTTAAAATCCTTTTTCCGATCCATTTCTAACTGATAAATGACTTGCCCAAGATTTTTCATAAAAGGAAAACAAACTGTTTCATAATCATATTTATCATCGTTGTAGATCTCATCTTTATTGCTTTGTACTACGGCAGTAAGTAAATATTCAATACCATTTTTAAAATCCACGAAATAAGAATTGTCAATAATAAAACCATAACTATCGCCATATTTGTTAAAAATTCTGATGTTTTTATCCAGAGACACGTCCTTTTCTCTGCCATAATAAAGCATCTTGGCATAGGTTGGCCAAAATTCCTTTTCATCATATTTAGGATATTGGCTTTCTGTTGGGTACATGCTCATAAAAGTATATATCAGCTTGTAGTCTTCGGTACTTAAGTTAAATCGTTCCTTTGCCGGAAATGATTCGGGGAAAAGCAGTTTGCGCATTAGTTTTTGCTGATCTGAAATGGAAAAGGCATTTTTATTGGCTAAGCTAAAAGGTTTATTTACCAGTTTCTCTGCACTGTCTAAATAACCTTTGCCCATTACCAGGTTGCTGAGTTTTAACGCATATTCTTTCGGATCATACTGAGCAGGCTGACTGTAAACTAATTTATCACCATTAAAAAAATTAATCGGATTGGTATGCTTTGCCGATTCGCCTGCATCTCCAATAGCCAATCTGTTTAATATCCGACTGTGGTTAAGACCATTTTTCTTTAGCTTCTTATTGATCTCTGCTCTTCCAATAAACTCAAAAAGCCTGTTGAAAGCATCGTTATCGCTGGTTAGCAGTATTTTCTTAATGTAATGCTCAATAGAAGGAAGCTTATTTGCTGCACTTTCATCTTTTGATACCCTGGTTTGCCCCTTAAATGCACTATCTGTTATCATAATGCTTTTCGCTGTAAGTCCGGTATGTTTTAGGGTATTCACTTTCTCCAGTGCAAAAATTACAGCAGCTAACTTAACGGTACTGGCAGGGTAGAAGTAATGGTTGGGATTAAGGTTATAGCTGTAGCTTTTAAAATGTGATTTGTTTTGGGCATCCCGATTTATCTGTGTGTATAGAATTTGAACCTGGTTGCGTTCCGGATGATTTAAGATCCCGGCAAATAACTCAGGTTTGGATTCCATTAATTTTTGAAGCATCGTAGTATCGGTTTTTTGTGCCATTGCAGATACACTGATTAGGGAAAGAAAAATAAAAGCCGTTTTTTTCATGTGCTGGGATTGATTTTTAAAGTTAACCTTTTGCCTGAAGAAAGATATCCTTTAACATCCATTTTACATTTAGCTTAATTTTACTAATTTTGCGGCGCTTTTGGTTTCCGGTTTTACACCCGGAATTAAAAGGGAATACAGTGTAATTCTGTAACTGTCCCGCAGCTGTAAGCTCTATAACGATTTTTCAATCAGTTAGCCACTGTTTCTAAGAAACGGGAAGGTAGAAAAATCGGGAGTAAGTCAGAAGACCTGCCTTTAGCATATAATTTCATAGCTTTCGGGGATTGAAGCTAGGATTGAGGTACTAAAGGTTTTCGTATTTTCATTTCCTTCAAATCTGTTTGCTGTGGGTAATAACTCGCAACAAAAATGATTATTAAACATCTTGCCCAACGTGGCATCATGCAGTTTTTTATTGGCACTTCCATTTTCTGGATAGCCCTATTATGCCCTGATTTTTTATGGGCACAAGCTGATACCGTAAAGGTTAATCAACTTAAGGAAGTTCAAATCAATCAGTTAAGGATAAGTAAGCAGCACCTTTCGCCTACGCCATTGCAGGTACTATCTGGTTTAGAACTGCAAAGGTTGAATGCTTTATCAATTGCAGATGCTATCCGCTATTTTTCTGGTGTTCAGGTTAAAGATTATGGTGGCATAGCCGGATTAAAAACCATTAATGTGCGCAGTATGGGTAGCAACCATACCGCTGTTTTTTATGATGGTGTGCAGCTGGGTAATGCTCAAAACGGGCAGGTAGATTTAGGGAAGTATACTTTAGATAACGTAGCGGAACTTTTGCTAACCAGCGGGCAACGCAGTGAACTTTTACAGCCGGCAAAGGCCTTCGCTTCTGCAAGTGCTTTATATATCAAAACGAAAGTACCAACTTTTTTAAACAAAAATCAAAACATCAGTACAGATGTAAAAACCGGATCTTTCGGTTTTATTAATACAGCGGTTTTGTATGAGCAAAAGATAAACAAGCGCCTCGCCTTTAACTTGAATGCAGCATTTTTAAATGCAAACGGGAAATATAAATACCGCTATACCAACGGATATTACGATACAACAGTTGTTCGTACCAATGCAGATATTTATTCCTATCGCCTGGAAGGGGGAGCATTTGGACAAGGTGCAGATAGCAGCCAATGGAATGTTAAGCTTTACAAATATCGGTCTGAACGTGGTATCCCCGGAGCAATTGTTTCCAATAAATTTGATTTTAGCCAGCGCCAATGGGATGATAACTCATTTGTTCAGACCCATTATGAAAACAACCCAAACCGGCGATATAACATTTCTTTAAATGCCAAGTATGCCAATGATTACACCCGTTACAATGATCCAACTATTAAATCTGATAGGGGTGCGCTAAATAATATCTACAAACAACAAGAATGGTACCTTTCTGTGGCCAATGTGTACCAGATGAAGCCATATTTGCATTTTGCTTTCTCTGCCGATTATAGTTACCAGAACCTGGATGCTAATCTGGAATACTTTGCCTATCCAAGCCGCAGCACAGGTCTATTTGTACTGGCAGGTAAATACTTTAAAAAAAGATTCGAATTTCAAACCAATGTATTGGCTACGGTTATTAACGAGGAAGTTAAAACTTTATCTGCCGCCGGTAACCGCACAGAATATACTCCAGCAGCCATGTTTTCCTGGCAGCCTTTTCAAAGTCCGAATTTTAGATTGAAAGGTTTTTATAAATCTATATTTAGAATGCCAACCTTCAACGATCTGTACTACACTTTTATTGGAAATACGAGTTTAAGGCCGGAATACACGAAGCAGTATGATTTAGGTTTTAACTACAACACACACTCTTTACATGGATCACTAAAGAATTTCTCCGTTCAAACCGATGTTTATTACAACCAGGTAAAAGATAAAATTGTTGCAGTACCCACACTTAACTTATTCAGGTGGACAATGCTCAATCTGGATGCAGTATCTATTAAAGGACTGGAAACCAATATTAAAACTTTATGGTTAATCAATGAGTTCGAATTCAGTACCAATTTAAATTATACATTCGAAAAAGCATTGGATGTAACCAAAACCGGTTTTACGTACCGCAATCAGATTCCATATATTCCTGTTCACAGCGGTTCATTTACCGGAAGTATTACCCATAGCAGGTACAGCTTAAACTACAGCTTTATTTATACCGGTGAACGTTACAGCCAAAAGGCCAATATACCGGTAAACTACGTAAAGCCTTACTATACACATGATCTTTCTATCGGTGGTTATTTCGGATCACATCAGAATTATAAAGTTAATGTCGAGATAAATAATCTGCTTAACCAGTACTACGATGTGGTACTCAACTATCCTATGCCCGGACGAAACTTCCGGATTACACTCAGTGCTAAAATTTAATACTATGAAAAATACCAAATCTATTTTGTGGCTGGCCTGTATGCTGCTTGTGTTCCTCTCTTGCAGGAAGGAAGATAGTTTTATCCCTGAGGAACAGGAACAATTGCCTCCTGATCCAACAGTTGAACTGAAGGGTTTTTATCTTTTAAACGAGGCTAATATGGGATCGAACAAGTCCTCGCTGGATTATTACGACTTCAGTTCTGGTGTATACCGCAAGAATATTTACAATGAGGCTAACCCCAACGCTACATTAGGACTTGGTGATGTGGGCAACGATATCAAAATATATGGATCACGGTTGTACGTTGTGGTCAACATGTCGGATAAAGTGGAAGTGCTGGAATCTAAAACAGCAAAGCGGATTGGTCAAATCAATATCCCCAATTGCCGGTACATTACTTTTTATAAGAACAAAGCCTATGTAACTGCATATGATGGTTATGTATCTGTAGTAGACACGACATCATTAAAAGAGGAAAAGCAGATTGTTGTAGGCAAACAGCCCGAAGAGATGGCGGTAATAGGTGCAAAATTGTATGTAGCCAATTCTGGTGGTTATAATTATCCAAATTATGAACGGACTGTTTCGGTCATTGATCTAAATACGCTTACAGAAATCAAAAGAATAGATGTGGCGATTAATCTGCATAGGTTAAAGGCAGATCAATATGGCGATTTGTATGTAACCTCCCGAGGTGATTATTACAATATCCCTTCCAACTTATTTGTAATTGATACCAAGACAGATCAAATTAAAAAGACCTTTAATCTGGCGGCAAGTAATATTGCTATCCATAATGATGAAGCTTATTTATATAGCGTAGAATGGAATAACAACACTGGCTCAAACGCCATCAGTTATGCTAAAATTAACGTAAAGGATGAGACAATCATCAACAAAAATTTCATCACCGATGGAACAGATAAATCGATTGTAATCCCTTATGGTATAGCCGTAAATCCGGTAAATAATGATGTATATGTTACCGATGCCAGGGATTATGTAAGTCCGGGAATCCTCTATTGCTTTGATAAGAAAGGGAAAAAGAAGTTTTCGGTTACTACCGGTGATATTCCGGCACACCTGGTATTCTTAAATAAATAATCAATATATAATTAATAAAACACATGAAGAAAAGCTACCTATTGTTACTCTTAAGCGTTTTTGCGCTGATGTACAGTTGTAAAAAAGATGAAAAGGAGATTGCTCCTGATGTTAATTTAGCCATAAAGACTGATGCCCTTGAAGCCAAAGTAAACGTAAAAACTACCTTTAGTGCCGGAACCAATAACGGGTTACCTTTTAAACATTTATGGAAGCTTGATGGCGCAGTAGTAAGTGAAGTTTATAATTTTGATTTTACGCCATTAAAAGCAGGTACTTATATTATTGAGTACACTGCCTCTAATACTGCCGGCACCTTTACCCATAAATACACCGTTACGGTTCCGGTACCTGTTATTGGAGTTACACCTGCCAGTACAAAATTCATTTCCACCATTTTTGAATACCTGCCGGCTCCCGGACAATTTATAAATGAAGCATTGGGCTCAGTTGCAGGCGCACAAAAAATTATCGGCGATGTAAGCAAAACCAGCCTCATCAGTTTAGGGGGCTTTGGTGGTTACATTGTTTTTGGATTTGATCACTCAGTAGTCAATAATTCTGGAAATGACCTTGCCATCTACGGCAATCCGATTGGCGGCTCAACTGCATGGGCAGAACCAGGCATTGTAATGGTAAGTCAGGATGTGAACGGAAATGGTAAACCTGATGATGAATGGTATGAGCTGGCAGGTAGTGAGTACAACAACCCCTTAACCATTAAAAACTACGAAATTACATATGTTAACCCCAAAGGGTTTGCCAATGTAACCTGGACAGATAATCAGGGCGGAAGTGGAACGTATGACGTAAATAACTTTCACAAACACAACTTCTATCCGGAGTTTGCGCCAGATCAGGAAAAACTAACCCTCAGGGGAACCTTGTTGCCTTCAACTTTCGGTAAGGTAGGAAGCATTTTTGTTAACGCTGCGTTTAACTGGGGATATACCGATAGCTGGTCTATTGGAGATGATTATGCTACCAATAAATATAACGGTTTCGACATTTCCTGGGCAGTAGATAAAACAGGTAAGAAAGTAGAATTGAAAACCATCGATTTTGTAAAAGTATACACCGCACAAAGAGAAAAGGGGAATACGCTGATGGGCGAGATATCTACTGAAGTTAAAGGCGCACAAGATTTAGGAATTAAATAGATACACAAATAATATATAATGAGATCATTAAACACAAAACAACTTTTTATTGGAATATTTATCACGCTTTTGGGCGCCGCCTGTAAGAAGGATGCGGCAGTAGAACCCGAGGTACAACCTGTTGCTAAAGGAAAATATGAAAATGGATTTTTCATTGTGAACGAAGGATGGTTCGGGCATGGCACAGGAGAACTGAACTTCTTTGATTACAGCACCGGGAAATTAACAGACAGCCTTTTTAAACGGGAAAATCCTGGTAAAGATTTAAAACCAGAAGGCTCAACCCTGCAGTACGGGACTATCTTTAACAATAATTTATACCTGGTGAGTAAAGTTGGTGGACCAGTTGTAGTAGTTGATGCATTTACATTGAAAGAAAAGGCCAGGATTGCTGCCAAGGGCGGTAACGATTGGCGGGCTTTTTTAGGAATTGATGAAAATACAGGGCTTTTGAGTAGTTCAAGTGGCGTTTACCTGGTTAACCTTAAAAATATGACCGCCTATGCTAAGCTAGTTGGTGCAGACGGACAAGTTGGTGATATGATTAAAGCAGGTAATTACATTTTTATGCACAGTGCAACAGACGGATTACTCATTTACAATGCTTCAGATTATACTTTAAACAGAAAGATTAAAGGAATGACGGTAGGATTTGCCAAAACTCCAAATGGTAAAGTTTGGTATGCAGGTGCTAAATACCTGTATCAAACAGATCCGCAAACTTTGGCTAAAGATAGTGTGAGCCTGAGCTTTACCACTTATTCTTCATGGGGAGCATGGCATGCGGGGTCAATTGCTGCATCGACCAAAGACAACGTAGTTTATTTACTAAAAACCGGAAGCTTTGGTGGTGGAAGTGAAGTGTATAAATATGATGGAAATGCAAACACTTTGAATGCACCTTTTGCAACCAATCCGGAAAAACAAATTTTCTATGGTAAGGGGATCGGCTTTGATTCAAAATTAAATCAGGTTGTGATCCAAACGGTACAATCAGGTTATGGAGCCAATTATGCCATCAATAATTTGTATTTCTATGATCCCGCAGGAACACTAAAGAATACTTTATCATATGATGGGTATCATTTCCCTGCGGTCACCGTGTTTCATCAATAAACATTATGGTCGGTCTTTTAGGGTATTGTTTCATTTGCATGCAAACTAGAGACTCCAAACTAAAGACTCCAAACTAATTAAAACCGCTCTCTCTTTACAAAGGTTTGCTGATATACAAGCAAACCTTTTTTTGTTACCTTTGCAGCGCTTTTGGTTTCCGGCTTTAAAATCGGAATTAAAAGGGAATGCAGTGTGAATCTGCAACTGTCCCGCAGCTGTAAGCTCTGTAACGGTTTTTCGTTCTACAAACCACTGTTTTCATCCGGAAATGGGAAGGTAGAAAAACCGGGAGTAAGTCAGAATACCTGCCACCAGCGTATAATTTCATAGCTTTCGGGGATTGAAGCTAGGATTGAGATACTTAAATTTCGTATTTTCATTTCCTTTTCTAATCTGTTGGCTGTGGGCAAAACTCACAATCAAATGAACAAAAAAAGTATTCTAATTGCCGCAAGTCTGGGATTTGTGCAATTAACCATTAGCCAGTTGGCCAATGCACAAGACAGTCTGCAACTAAAAGATGTAGTGATTACCGCCACTAAAAATGATCAGAAACAATCGCAAACGGGTAAGGTGGTTACCATTATCAGTAAAGAAGTTTTAGAGAGAAGTCATGGTAAATCTTTGCCAGAGCTATTAAATGAGCAAGCAGGGATTTTAGTTTCTGGCGCTACTGGTAATCCGGGACAAAATAAATCCGTTTTTTTTAGAGGAGCCGCCAGCGGGTATACTGTCGTATTAATTGATGGTATTGTACAGAATGACCCTTCAGGAAATGGCGGGGCTTTTGATTTACGCCAGTTTTCAATAGATCAGATCGATCACATTGAAATTTTGAGAGGTGGTCAGTCTACTATTTACGGTTCTGATGCCGTTGCAGGTGTTATCAATATCATTACCAAAAAAGCCGGTCCTAAAGGAAATACCATTTACGGTGTAGCTTCTGCCGGAAGTTACGAGAGTTACAAAGGAACCATTGGTTTAAATGGAAGGGTAGAGGGTTTTAGTTACAATATAAACTATACGCATAATAAAACTGATGGCATTTCTGAAGCTGCGGCACCCGTTGGAAGTACAGCCGCCATGGATAAAGATGGCTTCAAGGCTGATGGTGTAAATGCTAATTTCGGAATCCAGCTAGACAAGAATTTTTCTGTTAATCCGTTTTTGCGCTATTTTTATGGAAATTATAAAATTGATGAAGATGCTTTCACAGATGGCTCACCAGATAATCATTCTATTTTAAAGCAATTCTCAGGTGGTGTTAATTCTATTTATAAATTTAATACAGGTAAAGTCACTTTGAATTATAGCTATGAAACGACTTCGAATGATGCACAAACAACTTTCATGGGTTTTCCATCAAATTATTCAAGTAATGGCAGAATCAATATTGTTGATTTGTTCTACAACCAGAAGATCAATGATAAACTTGATTTACTAGTAGGTGTAGACAACAGAGCAGTTAAATTAATAAGCGGATCAAACTCACCTAAAACGAATATTTTTGCCGCTTACGGTTCATTATTTTTACATGACTTAAGCATTTTCAATTTAGAAGTAGGTGGAAGATATAACAAACACGATCAATATGGAGAAAATTATACTTATACCATTACCCCAAGCATCAACATTATAAAAGAGATTAAACTTTTTGGTACCGTTTCAACCGCATTTAAAGTGCCTACTTTGAGTATGTTATTTGGGCAGTTTGGTGCAAATCTGAACCTCAAACCAGAGCGATCTCAAAATTATGAAGCTGGTGCAAACTTCAGCTTTGCGGATGAAAAATTTAACTTAAGGTTAGTTGCGTTTAAACGTAATATTACAGACGCTATTATTGCTCCGGCTAGCAATGGTTATAACTACATTAATTTAACTTCAGAACAAAAAGCTAAGGGTTTTGAAATTGAACCGGCTGTGAATTTAGGTGTTTTTAATTTTAACGGCTACTACGCCTTTGTGAAAGGGGGAGATGGACAAGTTGATTACCTTATCAGAAGACCAAAACATACATTTGGTTTAAATGCGGGAGTCCATGCTACCCAAAATCTATATGTAAGTGCCAATTACCGTTATTTCGGTAAACGTTTTGATACCAATTATGGAACTGGTATGGTGGAAGAACTCTCATACTACAAATTATTAAGCGCTTATGCTGAATATGCCCTGTTCAATAAAAACGTTAAAATTTTCTTTGATGCGAAAAATATCCTGAATGAGAAATACAATGAATTTATTGGTTACAGCACAATGGGCTTCAATTTTAACGCGGGTGTAAGTTTTAATATCAGATAAAAAACTTAACTTTGTATAACATTAAATCAACCATAAAATGTCTAATTTAAGATTCAATCCACGTAACTTAACTTTACTATTAATGATTTTAGTCATTACAGTATTTCGTTTAGTGGTTACATTCAATTCTGAAGCACTTCAGTTTGCTAACTTTTCATCAATTGGAGCGGTAGCATTATTTGGGGGAGCCTATTTTAAAGATAACTTAAAAGCTTTCGCTTTTCCGATTTTAAGTTTGTTAATTAGTGATGTAGTATTATACACCACCATATATAAACAATACGTAGATATCTTATTGATTCAGGAAACGTATACTTATTTGGCGATTATCTTAATGGTGTTAGCAGGTAGATTACTATTGAAAAAAGTAACCGTAGCTAATCTTTTGTTATCCACTTTGGCGATTGTATTTATCCACTGGATTGTTAGTGATTTCGGGTCGTGGTACAAAAACCCATTGTTTACTCAGGATTTAGCGGGTTTTTGGAACTGTCTGGTAAAAGCAATTCCTTTTGAAATTAGATTCTTAGAAGGAACGTTGATTTATGGAGCCATCCTTTTTGGAGGTTTCGAATTGTTAAAAGCAAAATATCCTGTGCTTAAACTTAAAGCACAAACCCTATAATTTTTTAAGGTTTCTATAATTAAGATCCTCTTTTGAACCATTCAGAAGGGGATTTTTTTTAACTTAGTATTTCATTACACGGATTTAAATTCTATGAAAGTTGTTTCTTTTTTGCCTGCTGCAACCAAAATGATTTATGATATGGGCTTGCAGGAATACCTTTATGGTGTAACGTTCGAATGCCCGAAAGAAGCCGAACACACGCCTAAAGTGGTACGTTGTATTCTGGAAGGCAAGCATTATTCGAGCATTGAAATCGATCGTATTTTTTCTGCCTCTAAAGCGCAGGGAAAAAGCTTATATTGGGTAGATGACGAGCTTCTGGAAAGCATTGCGCCGGATATTGTTTTTACCCAGGACGTTTGTGAAGTGTGCAATATTGATACGGTATGTACCGAAACTGCAGTTATGAAGTTAAGTAAACAGCCTCAGCTTGTTCCTTTGTCTCCAAACAACCTGCAGGATGTTTTTGAATGTGCATTAACGATTGCCCGGGCAATGGGTAAAGAGGAAGTAGCACTTCATTATTTAGCTTCACTTCAAAAGAAAACAGATGGGATATTGGATACTCTACGTGCCAACAAAGCACCACTAAAGCGGATAATGTTAATGGAATGGATAGCACCTATTTATAATTGTGGACATTGGATTCCCTTCCAGATTGCGGCTGCGGGTGGTGTAGATATGCTTTCTAATCCAGCAGGAGACTCTATTGTAACACCATGGGATAAAATTGTCAGGTACAATCCTGAAGTTTTGGTTATTGCACCATGTGGCTTTGATGTGGGCAGAACCCGTGAAGAAATCTCTGTTCTAACGGCTAAACCAGGCTGGGATGAGCTTGCTGCGGTGAAAAATAATCAAGTTTATTTAGCTGATTTCGATATGTTTACCCAACCCAGTATTGGTACGCTTGTAGCCGGTATCGAAGCACTTTCCTGTATGTTTCATCCAGAGATATTTAAGGCTGATGAAGTGGTTGCTAAAAAGTTTGTAAAATTTGATAACCTTGTTCATCACTAAATGAAAATATGAGGCTTTCATTGTTTGTGTTATTGCTGCTCCTGATTACATTATCGGATTTGGTGATACCTGTTTTGGTAAGTATGATTTGATAAAATCATTGTTTCAATCTGTAGGGATTAAAAATATTAATTGAATAATGAAAAAACTAGTGGTTTTAACTGGTGCAGGAATCAGTGCAGAGAGCGGTTTAAAAACCTTCCGCGATAGCGATGGATTATGGGAAGGATATAATGTTTACGACGTAGCTACTCCCGAGGCCTGGGAACGAAATCCCGCTTTGGTGCAAACTTTTTACAATGAAAGGCGCAAACAAGTAATGGTTGCACAACCCAATAATGCTCACCAGATCTTAGCTGATCTGGAGCAACATTACGATGTAGAAATCATTACGCAGAATATAGATGACCTCCATGAGCGGGCAGGTTCTCGTAAAGTTACGCATCTCCATGGTATCATTACCCGGTCGCAATCGGATAAAAAAGCATCTTTAACTTATCCCATAGAAGGTGATGAAATCCGTATGGGCGAATTGTGTGAGTTGGGTTCTCAGCTACGCCCGCATGTGGTGTGGTTCGGAGAATCTGTACCCATGATAGAAGTGGCGGCTAAAATATGCCAGCGTGCAGATGTTTTTTTACTCGTTGGTACCTCCCTGGCAGTGTACCCTGCGGCCGGACTTCTGGGCTATGTTCCGCACACCACTATAAAATATGTGGTCGATCCAAATATACCTGATGTGGGGCGATATAAAAATGTAACCACTATTGCGGAGAAAGCAGGTTTTGGTATGCAGAAGTTAAAGGAAATACTGATTAGTAATGCTTAAGCGAAAGTGTATTTTCAACTGGAGTGGAGGGAAGGACAGTACTTTAGCACTACACTACGCACTTCAGGATCCTACTATAGAAATTTGTTATCTGGTAACTACAATAAGTGAAAAATATAGTCGCGTGTCTATGCATGGCGTTCGGGATACTTTATTGGTTAAGCAAGCGGAGAGCATTGGTATTCCGCTTTATGAGATCAGGTTGCCTGAAATGCCCGATATGAAAACCTATGATGATACGATGCGAAATCATCTAGGTCACTTTAAAGCTTCAGGCATTACACACGCTATTTTTGGAGATATTTTTCTGGAAGATCTGAGGGCTTACCGGGAGAATAAGTTGGCCGAACTTGGTCTGAAAGCAATATTTCCGATTTGGAAAAAGGACACTAATGCGCTAATCGATGAATTTTTAGACCTTGGATACCAAACCATAATGGTTTGCACACAAAAGAATTTAGCACAATTTTGTGGTCAGGTCATAACCAAAACACTGATTGGCCAACTTCCTGAAGGGGTAGATCCATGCGGAGAAAATGGCGAGTTCCATACATTTGCATTTCAAGGGCCAATTTTTAAAAAAAGTATTCCTTTTGTACTTGGAGAAAAGGTATATAGAACCTATCAGGCTCCAAAGAAAGACAAATCTGAGCCCGATTCTGTATGTGATAGTGCTGCTGATCTAGGCTTTTGGTACATGGATTTAATAGATTAATTTTTCTATTTAAAACATTTTGGCATCATTTTTTCTTTAGTGTATGTAATTAACTAAAACACTTACAAATAAAACCTGCTTCAGCTGGTTAGGATGCTTAAGCAAGATTTTAATAAAAAAAGAAGTTATGAAAAAGATATTGGTAGTAATCGCATTAAGTTCAGTGATGTTTGCTTGTAACAATAAAGCAAAAGAAGAAGAAGCATTAAGACAACAGGAAGCTCAAAAACAATTAGCCATTAAAGCTGTAAAAGATAGTTTAAGATTAGATAGCTTTAAAAGGGCAGAAGTAGCTAAAAAAGAAGCAGAAGTTCAGGCTAAACATGAAGCAGAATTAGCTGCTGCCAGAAGGGCTGGACAACGTTCTGCTGCTTATTCTGGTTCAGGAGGTTCATCGTCATCAAGTTCTTACGGTGGTACACAACCAACTGCAAAGAAAAAAGGATGGAGTGATGCAGCTAAAGGTGCCGTAATTGGTGGCGCTGCAGGTGCTGTTGGTGGTGCGTTAATTGACAAGAAAAAAGGTAGGGGTGCAATTATTGGCGGATTAGTTGGTGCTGGTGGCGGTTATTTAATCGGTAGAGGTGAAGACAGAAAATCTGGCCGCGTGCAGCCTAAGAACTAGTTATAGGTTCTCAAATATTTGAAGAGCGGTTATGGGAACATAACCGCTTTTTTTGTGGCTGCTAAAATCATTTCTATATTTATCAAAATAATCCATTATGAACGATAACATTCAACCAGCTAAAGGACAAATACAGCATTTTGTAATGTTCTGGCTAAAGCCACAATTAACTCAAACTGAAATAGCCAACTTTGCACAATTCTTCGAAAGTTTAAGGCCAATTAAATATATTAAATCATTAAGCTACGGACTGGCTGCCTCAACACCAGTTAGACCGGTAACCGATAATTCGTTTACTTATTCGTTAACCATAACTTTTGATAATATCGCAGATCATAACGCTTATCAGGAAGACAAGTTACATTTGGACGCCGTAGAGAAATTTTCAAATAACTGGTACAGGGTCGTAGTGCATGATACGGTAAGCTCGTAACAATAATCCCGCTCTGAGTACCCCAACAGGAGCGACATCGGTTGGTTTCACCATCAACCGAAACTTTTCTTTTATCGGTCTCTGTGATTTCGAATATTCGACCTATAGGGTAGGTGTCCACACCGACCGAAACCTCTAATTTCTATTTATTCTTCGGGAGTGGGGGTGTATTAAAGATGCTGTTAGCTTCAATGTATGGGTTGGCGTCGACACCCATCTCAATTAATGTTTTGTACTGAAATTTTTTATTACCTAACCATTTAGTCAAAACCAATATGCAGAATATGGGGTCTATCGGTTGGTGTCATCACCTACCGAAACCTCTGATTTTCTATTGATTCTTCGGGAGTGCATGTTTATTAAAGACGCTGTTCCTTTAATCTATGGGTTGATATCGCTAACCACTTCAATTATAGTTTTATACTGTAATTGCCTATAACTTACCATTTATTTGGTGAAAATAGCATACAGAATATTGTTTTGTTGTGTTATTTAATTGTTTTAAAATCAATTATTTACATATCATAATATGAATGATCAATTTATTTAAACGGTTTGTAGGTGCTCTTAAAACACCTGTTTTTATAAAATATAATTCTGTTAAAGATGTTAATGTATTGTATTTCAGTTAGTTGTGTTGATTAATATTTAGAATTGGTGTCGTTTATAAGCAGCAGTAAAATCAGTTCGCATGATTTTAAAGCGCTCTATTACTGTTCCGATAAATTCCTCATCGAGAATTTCAAAAACATCATTTACGCCTCCTCCACTTAAGTCAAGTTCGGCCAATTTATAACTTTGCTCAAAAGTCCCTTGCTCAAATTTGACTATATATTTCTGGTTCATCGAAAAGATCGTAATCTTACATTCGGGATGTGGAAGTTCTGCTATAACTCTCATGTTTTTCTAATTAGTTGTTAAATGTTGTCTTGGAGGGAAAATCCATTTAAGCTGCCCCAGCTTTCCAGGATTTCAAAGCGGGCAAATAGTTCTTCCGAATACCAGTTGCGGCTTCTGGTGAGTTTGATTACATCAGCATGGTTGAAACTCTTATATGCATAGTTTTTCATGTGATCTGCACTCTTCCAAATGGAAAATGTAGCCTGGTCAAGAAAAGGATTCTCTCCAATGCCGGCAGACAGAATAAAGCCCTCTGCTTTTCGCATTTCTTCAGCTGCTCTGCTAATATTGCTTCTAAATTCTTTTAGCCGGTTAAAACGGATCGCTGCCCGGGTAATAACGGCAATCTTATTGCCTGGTATCTCGGTTCTTTTATTGTATTTAAATGGTTCTTTACCTGACCATAATCCATGACTAGATAAAGGGTTAAGTAAGATGGTGAATTCTTCATTTCCGAAGAATCGAAACCATTTTATAGGAAATGATTTGTGGTAAAATTGATCTGCATCCGTCTTATTATCCCAGGTGGTTAAAACGGCCCAGTGTTTAAAATCCGGGGCTAAATCTACTTGTGCGTTTTTTCCGCTCCCCATCAATTTCCAGAATCCACATTTTCGGTTTAACCATAATGGAAACCTTAAAACGACCATCCCTAAAAAAGCAAATGGAATTGTAAATGACCGGAATTTAGTAATCGTAAGCGCAACAACCATAATTAATAATCTGGTCAAAACTAATAAATTTTAAGCCTTTAAAGCTTCGTTGTGGAAAGCTATTGCGATTGTTAGCAAGAATTTAGTCATTAAATGAGCTTTGGTGTCAGATAACACAAATCCTAGTTAACTTTGTTATCATTAATTTAATTATATAGTCATGGCCGAGGATTTAATTATCGATAGAAACATCACAAAAGCAGAGCAATATCAATCAATCATTCCGCAGATCGAAGCGCTTTTAACTGGTGAGGACGATTTTGTAGCCAATATGGCTAATGTAGCTGCTGCCCTTAAAGAGCAGTTTAATTGGTTTTGGGTTGGTTTTTACTTAGTGAAGAATGAAGAATTAGTTTTGGGCCCATTTCAGGGACCTGTTGCATGCACCCGGATTAGAAAGGGTAAAGGGGTTTGTGGCACATCGTGGGAAAAGAATGAAGTCCTTATTGTTCCGGATGTTGATCAGTTTCCCGGGCATATTGCCTGCGCTTCAGCTTCCAGATCGGAGATCGTTTTGCCTTTAGTTAAATCGGGGGAAGTGATTGGTGTACTGGATGTAGATAGTGAATTTCTGGGTCAATTTGATGAAGTAGATAAGGTTAATTTAGAGGTTATTATTAATACTTTGTTAAAGTAATTATTTAGTTATTTTGAAATTAGATCCCGCTTATTATCTTAATCAAGATGTGTTATTCCTGGCCAAAGATCTTTTGGGTAAAGTACTCTTTACGAAAATTGATGGTGAGATAACTGCTGGTATCATCGTTGAAACAGAGGCTTACTTTGGTGTACAGGATAAAGCTTCTCATGCTTACGGAGGCAGGCGTACCAACCGTACCGAAACAATGTATAGCGAAGGTGGGATTTCCTATGTTTATCTCTGTTATGGAATGCATCATTTGTTCAATATTGTGAGCTCGGTAAAAGATGAGCCACATGCCATATTGATACGGGCAATTGAACCCTTAATTGGCAAAGAGATTATCGAATTCAGAAGGAGCATGCCATCAACAAAGGCAGCCATTTCAGCTGGTCCCGGGTCAGCTGCCAAAGCCCTGGGCATAGATCGATCCTTTAATGCCAAACATTTACATGGCGAAGAGGTCTGGCTGGAAGATCATGGAATCCGATATTCGGATGAGGAGATTGTTGCAACACCGCGTGTTGGTATTGCCTATGCGCAGGAACACGCATTACTGCCCTGGAGATTTTTCGTTAAAGGCAACAAATATGTAAGCAAACCAAATAAAGTTTAAACCCCTGGGCGCTAGATATCTTAAAACATTCCCGCTATTGATACTGTTTTTCTTTCAAATATCTTGATCATGAAAAACGAAAAAAATATAGCTATTCTGAAAGAAATGGCCGAAAGCGTACGTATCTGTATGTTTACTACCTTTTCTAAAGAAGATGAGCTGGGAAGTCGTCCAATGGGTACGGCAAAAATTGAAGAGGATGGAAGTTTGTGGTTTTTTACAAATGAGTATTCTTTAAAATCTAAAGAAGTTTCAAAAGATAACCATGTGTTGCTGGCTTATAGTGACCCTGGTAAAAATACCTACCTTACTGTTAAGGGAACGGCTGAATTGATTGATGATAAGGTACGGAAAGAATCTTATTTTTCGCCATTCATTAAGGCCTGGTTTCCAGATGGAATAGATGATCCCCGGTTAATTTTAATAAAAGTAGTTCCGGATGCTGCCGAATACTGGGACGCCTCAGCATCCAGAATAGTTGTGCTGTTTAGCACATTAAAAGCTTTGCTTACTGGTGATACACCAGATCTGGGAAAACATGATACCATGAAATTTTAACTTACCGTAATTTCTTAAGAGCAGGATTGGAAACAATACCTGCTTTTTTGTAATATTGGGCGATGAATTTCGAAAACAATTTAGCATTCGCTAAGGGCCAGGATGCGGCCGATATATTAAAAGATTTTAGAAAGGAATTTCTTTTTCCTAAGCAAAATAATAAGGATTTTATCTATTTGTGCGGTAATTCTTTAGGTCTTCAGCCTAAAGTCGCTGAACAGGTATTAAAAAAGCAATTGGATAACTGGGCAAATTATGCAGTAGAAGGTTGGTTTGATGGGACTGAACCTTGGATGTTTTATCACAAAGAACTTAAAAAGCTGATGGCACCTATCGTAGGCGCACTTCCATCAGAAGTTTGTCCGATGAATACCCTAACCGTAAACCTACATTTGTTAATGGTTAGTTTCTATCAGCCAAAAGGAAAACGTTTCAAGATTATCATGGAAGGTGGTGCTTTTCCTTCTGATCAATACGCTATAGAAAGCCAGGTTCGTTTTCATGGCTACGATCCAACTGAAGCTATTATAGAGGTTTTTCCGAGGGAAGGTGAAGAAACCCTGCGTACAGCTGATATTCTTGCGCAGATCAAAGAAAATGGAGGTGATATTGCACTGGTGCTATTTGGTGGTATTAACTACTATACCGGACAATGGTACGATATGAAGGCGATTACAGAGATGGGGCATGAGATGGGTGCAATAGTTGGTTTTGATTTGGCGCATGCGGCAGGGAATGTACCTGTTAAATTACACGACTGGGATATTGATTTCGCTTGCTGGTGTTCATATAAATATCAAAATTCAGGTCCTGGTGGCATAAGTGGTATTTTTGTGCATGAAAAGCACTTCGAAGATCAAACATTAAACCGCTTTGCAGGATGGTGGGGTTACCAGGAACAACAACGTTTTAAAATGGAGAAAGGATTTGTGCCAGAGGCCGGAGCTGATGGCTGGCAGGTAAGTTGTACACAGGTAATGCCAATGGCACTGTACCATGCTTCCTTGCAGATCTTTGAAAAAGCAGGTTTCCTTGAGGTCCTCCGGAATAAAAGTATTACTTTGACTTCGTATCTTCAATTTATTATAAATGAGGTAAATATGTCTCTAGGAGTGCAGCAATACACGATTATTACACCGGAGAATCCTGAAGACAGAGGGGCACAACTATCAATTATTGCAGCTCAAAAAGGGAAGCAGGTTTTTGATGGTTTGGTGGCCGATAATATTCTTGGAGATTGGCGCGAACCGGATGTCATTCGCCTAAGTCCTGTGCCGCTTTACAATTCATTTGAAGATGTTTATTTAACAGGTCAAGCACTTTTAAAAGTCAGTAAGGAGCTTTTGTAGATTAAATTTTGACATTTTGACCGATCTGAATAGATGATAAATTCCAATAGGTTGAAAAAAAATATAAATCCATAACCAAT
Organism: Pedobacter sp.; assembly: GCF_965279535.1. NCBI lineage: Bacteria > Pseudomonadati > Bacteroidota > Sphingobacteriia > Sphingobacteriales > Sphingobacteriaceae > Pedobacter > Pedobacter sp. The sequence continues at coordinate 620,225 of NZ_OZ257244.1, read as the reverse complement.
ACTTAACGCGTAACGTAATTATGATTAACTATAATCCGAAAGACTGGTTTACCTTTATCTTTCATATCCACAAGGCAGATACCTTCAGGAAGTTATGGCCGCTAATGCTTAGTGTGGCAATATTCTCGGGAATTGTGGCCTTTCTGGAGCTAAACGTATTCAAGCTTTCTAAAAGTGACTATGTGAGCAATATAGGTATGATGCACAGTCTTTTAGGATTTGTAATCTCTATGTTGTTGGTTTTTAGAACCAATACTTCCTATGATCGGTGGTGGGATGGGCGCAAGTTGTTGGGTGGTCTTACCAATGTTAGCCGTAATTTTGCCATGAAGATCAAAGCGCTGAGATTACCGGATGAAGATGTGCGATTTTTTGAATATGGCATTCCAAAGTATGCTTTTGCTCTAAAAGAACACCTCCGCGAGAAGCAATATTTTGGAAAAAACAGTTTTTTAATTGAAGTTGAAGGTACCAAGCATATTCCCAATCAAATTGCCAGCAGCATGATTTCCCGCTTGTACGATCTGTTGCAGCGCGGCCTGATCTCTCAGGAGCAACTCATCGTGCTTACGAATGATGTTAATCAGTTTACTGATATCTGCGGTGGCTGTGAACGGATTAAAAATACGCCAATCCCATTTTCGTATAGTGCTTTTATCAAGAAATTTATCTTTGTTTATGTATTAACCATTCCAATTGGATGGGTGTTTAGCCTGGGCTATTACCTGGTTTTAATTGTTCCATTTATTCTTTACGTGCTTGCCAGTTTAGAATTGATCGCAGAGGAAATTGAAAATCCCTTTGGTGAAGACGCAAACGACTTACCGGTTGATCAGATCTGTAACAATATTGAAAAACATGTTGAGGAGATTTTGGCTTAATGATTAAAATAGCCTGGCATCCACTCTATGCACACCCTTTGCCCGAAGGGCATAGATTTCCAATGCTCAAATATGAATTGATTCCTGAGCAGCTTTTGCATGAGGGGACTATTGAACAGCAGAACTTGTTCTCGCCCGGAATCGTGGATGAAGATATTGTACTGCTCAGCCATCAGCTCGAATACTGGCTTCAGTTAAAAAAACTGACCCTGCCACCAAGAGAACAACGAAGAATAGGTTTTCCTTTAACTTCACAATTAGTTGAGCGAGAATTACGGATTACACAGGGAACTATTGATGGTGCCGTGTTTGCTATCAGGCATGGAGTTGCTTTCAATGTTGCCGGAGGTACGCATCATGCTGGTAGTAAATGGGGAGAAGGTTTTTGTTTGTTAAATGATCAGGCTGTTGCAGCTAATTATTTGTTACATAAAGAATTAGTTAATTCTATTTTAATAATTGATTTAGATGTTCACCAAGGTAATGGAACCGCAGAAATATTCAGTAAAGAACCGCGTGTTTTCACGTTTTCTATGCATGGCGATAAAAACTTTCCATTCAGAAAGGAGATTTCAGATCTTGATATACCTCTGGATGATGGCTTAACTGATGATGCCTATTTGTCATTACTTTCTATCAACCTGCAAAAGGCATTTGAAAGTGCAAAACCTGATTTTGTTTTTTATCTCTCAGGAGTTGATGTTTTAGCTACAGATAAGCTGGGTAAACTTGCCTTAAGCAAATCGGCCTGTAAGGAAAGAGATCGTATGGTTTTAATGGCTTGTAAGGAAAGGGGACTTCCGGTTCAGATCAGTATGGGTGGTGGATATTCAGCTGATATTAAAGACATAGTGGATGCGCATTGTAATACTTATCGATTAGCATTCGATTTGTTTAGCTAATGGGTAAGAAACCTTATCTTCGCAGCGATGTTGGAAATCATTTATCAGGACGAATATTTAATAGCGATTAATAAACCACATGGATTATTAGTTCATCAATCATCCATTGCCAGAGATGCAACGGAATTTGCGTTGCAAATGCTTAGAGATCAGGTGGGTAAACACGTTAGTCCGGTACATCGCTTAGATAGAAAAACAAGTGGTATTTTGCTTTTTGCGCTTGATAAAGTCACTGAAGTGGCTATGCAACAGCAATTTATGAACGCAGAAACAGAAAAGAAATACCTGGCCATTTTACGGGGTTTCTCGCCAGATGCAATGGATATAGATTATCCTCTGGCAAAAGAGAACGGTACACTTCAGGAAGCTTTCACCGCTTTCAGGACCTTACAAAGAGCAGAAATTGAAGTGCCTTTTGGCAAACACTTAACCTCCCGATATTCTTTGGTTGAAGCTAGGCCAACAACAGGGCGTATGCATCAACTGAGAAAACATTTCAGCCATATTCTTCATCCCATTATTGGAGACCGAACCCATGGTTGTAATAAGCAAAATAAACTTTTTTTAGAAAAATGGAACATGACCACCATGTTATTGCACGCTTCTGAATTGAGTTTTATACATCCCATCACTTCAGCGCCTGTTCACTTAAAGGCTGAATTGCATGATGAATTTAAAAGAGTGATGGATTTTCTGAAAATGAAAGTCTAGCACAATTTTTGACTGGAAATTCTGTTTATAAAACATCTATGAATAAATACTTACGTTTCGCTATCCCTGTATTAGCACTTTTTGTTAGCAGTTGTTCTTCAGTTTACATGCCTAATGTTCCAAATACGCCCATGTTAAGTAAGCAGGGAGAATTTAGCGGTGGTGGTCATATATCGCTTAAAGGCAATGCCAGTATCAATGGCGCATATGCTGTTTCTGATCATGTAGGTTTACTTTTTAGTGGCTCCAGAATGAATAGTGAACGGAAGACAAAAGATTTTGGGCATAAATTAATCGAGATTGGGGGAGGTTACTTCGATACTTTTGGTCCCGATAATAACCGGATCATTGAAATTTATGGAGGTGTTGGAAAGGGATGGAGCGATATTACTTTTCGGGATTATAAGAATGATATCCTGATCAGCAATGAAGTACAGGAAGTAGATTATAGAAAGACATTTCTTCAGGTGAATTACAGTTCAAAAAAGAAAAATAACCTTAAGCTTTTCGGTGGTAACTTCCCTATTAACTACGGAACAGCACTAAGAATTAGTCATGTAACCATGGATCGGTTCTTTTTAAATGGGGTAGTTCAGCCTAAAGAGGATAATATTTTCTTTGAGCCTATTTTCTTTACGCGTATGGCCCTAAGTAAGGTGGTGCAGCTACAATATACTACCAGCAGCAACATAGGCTTAAAAGACCGCAAATACATGTCGGCTGGTAATTCAATTTTTACAATTGGAGTCGTAGTGAATGTAGGGGGGAAATAACCTCCTGCAATATCCTACTTCCGGCTCTATATAAATATTTAGAAATTAAGTCTTGCTCTTTGTTCATTGCTCCTTGCTCTTTTTAGCTTTCCGCCAACATCCTCGTCTTATTCTGGAACCTGAAAAACAATAGGATGGAGGCCGTTAAAAGCCCTAGCGTTAAACCATACCATATTCCATTTACCCCCAGGCCGAAGTGAAAGCCTAAAAGGTAGCCAATCGGAATACCAACCACCCAATAAGCCAGAAATGTAATTAATGTAGGAATATTAACATCTCCAAGCCCTCTGAGTACGCCAAGCCCCACCACTTGTGTGCCATCGAATAATTGAAAGAAGCCCGCAATAATCAATAATTGTGCTGCAATAGGTACCACTGCCAGATCAGAAGTGTAAATGAAAGGCATTAAGTTGTTTGCAAGTACAAAAATCACAGCTGAGCAGGACATGAATAATAAAATGACATGGTAACTGGCAATAGCTGATTTACGGAGATCATCAAAGTTTTTCTTACCAAAGTTATTGCCCGTTTTGATAGTTGCTGCTGATGCTACACCACTGGCAATCATATAGGTCATTGCGGCTAAACTAATGGCAATTTGGTGCGCTGCCTGTTCAACTGCGCCAATGGTACCAATCAAAACAGCCGCACCGCTAAAGGCACTGATCTCAAAAGAATACTGCATGGCAACCGGCATTCCAATTTTTATAATTTTGACTGCATTCACCTTATCGACAAATGTTGCTTTAAAACTGGCTAAATATTTTTTGAAATGAACCGATCGCAGCACGTAAAAAGTCATTACTATAGCCATTAAGATTCTGTCAATGAGCGTACTTAGTCCAACACCACTAACCCCCATAGATTTAATCCCGAACATACCTTTTACGAAGATAATTCCTAAAATAATATTGATCGCATTGCCCCAGATGGAAACAAACATGGCTTGTTTAGTAAAGCCTAATCCTTCGGCAAATTGTTTAAAGGTTTGGAAAATCAATAGCGGGATAATGGAGATGGACAATAAATTGAGGTAAGGCTTTGCATAACTTACCACTGCCGGAGTCTGATCCAAATGATCAATTAAGGCTAGAACACCAAAATGAACAATTATAAAAAGAAGTATTCCAATCAATATGTTAATGATCAGGCTATTTGAAAGTAATTTTCCGCAGGCTTCATAGTTTTGTTTGCCATTTTCTTGCGCAATAAGAGGAGTTAAGCCATAGGAAATGCCTAATCCAATTACCAGAATTAGCATAAAAATACTATTTACCAGGGAAACTGCTGCAAGTTGGACTGTATCTGTAAAATGGCCCACAATTACGCTATCTGCCATATGCACAAGGGTATGACCAAGCTGGGAGCCTACAATTGGTAAGGCTAAATGGAGGTTTTCTTTATAGTAGGGTTTATATTTGGTGTATAGTGTAGATAGCATAAGACCGCAAAGGTCGGATTTTTAAGGCTCAAAAAAGAGGATTAACCAAAAGTTAATGTTTAAGGCTTGTAAAGTTCGCTTAGTGTTGGCGATTTGCCGTAAAATATTCTTCTTTTTCGGTGGTATGGATTTTAATCACGTTAGTGAGAATGAGGTTGACTAAAATCTTTTGTGCTTTGCGATAAGAGCACCGCAATAATTTACTGAATGCTTTCAAGGTAATCCTTTCGTTAACTTCGAGATATTCCAACAACTTTTTTTCATTATCTGAATAGGAGATGAGCACCCCTTTCTCCAGGTGGTCTTGCTTTAATACATCTACAATTATTTTGCTGGCCAAAACACTTTTGTCTTCTATGCGGATGTAGGCCCACCACTTTTTATGTTCATCGAGGGCGTAATGCGGTTTTGTATCGCTTTCAGGAATATTCACCACCAAAACCAGCTTATCATCTACATAAATTTCATCAAAAGTAGGTTCTATAGCTGGTTTACAGTATTGATGTGCAGCAGTGAGAATCATATACTTTTCTTCTTCTTCAGATTTTACGCCTTTGATCGAGCCATCATCAGCTACGCCAATCAGCAGTTTTCCGCCTCTGTTATTGGCAAATGCCACGAGGCTTTTAGCAATTTTCTCTGTATTGGTAATCGTTTTTTTAAAATCGAGCGTAACACCCTCACCTTGTAAAATTAAACTTTTAATACTGGCCATATCGCTAAATTAGTAGGCTACACTTGTGGTTTCACCCTGATGCAAATTTCTGATGTACACTTCATTCATTACGGTTGCGCAAAGCTCACCATCTTTGGTTTTGATCTCCATAGGGTAGGCCTTAACAAATTTTCCAACTTGTTTTAAAGCTTCTTCTGCCTCGGCTATCATTTCATCGGTAAGGGTTATTGTGAAATAAACATGACTGCGAGCTGGTTTCAGATATTGTATTGAAGCACTCTTAAGCCAAACCCTAACTTTAAAACCTCTTCGCTGCATCAATTGATCATAAAGAAGGGCATAAAACGGATCGGTAGCGGCATAAATCGTTCCGCCAAAAATAGAACCGTTGTAATTTTTATTGAGGATACTTTTACTCAGCTTAACCGTACAACTCCTAAAATCGTTTTCAAATCTCTTCACCCAAATACGCTGAAAAAACAATGGTGGATAGAAGCGCATCACCCATTTAAGGGTATTTTGAGAAATGATCATAATTACTAATATCAGAAACATTTGCCGTCTTTTAAAGTTTTATAGCCGATGTTTTAGTAATTTTTGAGTAAATTAGACTTATGCATATTTATGACACCATCACCGCTGCACTCGCTGATTTGGATAGCCGCGGATACAATCTGGATTTTAATTTAACCCCTGAAGCACTGGAGTGTAAAGAGATTGATCTGCTGCTGATGCCAGAAGAATTTGAAATTGACGAAGTGTACAGGTTTGAAGGAATGACTGATCCTGCAGATAGTTCGGTAGTTTATGCGATCTCATCCAGCGTAGGTGCAATGAAGGGTGTATTGGTAGACGGTTATGGAGTATATGCCGAAAATGTGTCTCCTGAACTCCTGGATAAATTAAAAATTCACCATGAATAGTTGATTTATAGGTTGTTAACATATTGTTTTGTCATAAAACACTCAAAAAAATAAAACCAAATCATAGCTGGGTTGTTAAGACTACAGATAACAATAAAAACTATGAAAAAAATAATCTTAAGTCTTGCTTTTGCTGGTTCTCTGATGATAGCCACATCAGCATGCAATTCATCTAAAAACATGGCTGGTTCTTCAGACAGTACTAAGGTGGATTCCACAGCTACGGCACCATTGGATACAACAAAAACCACTACACCGCCTGATACAACCAAAATGCCACCTGATACAACAAAGAAAATGCCGCCTATGTAGGTCGGAAAAGCCACTCTTAACCAAGGGTGGCTTTTTTATTTCATTTTATTTTTTTTGTTTGGGCTAATTTGTAATTTCAGCAGCTAAACCAAATACTCAAAATGAAAACAGACAACCCATCTAACCAACGAAATGTAATCTTCTTAGTAATTGTAGCTGCCCTTGGCTATTTCGTTGATATTTATGACCTCGTTTTGTTTTCAGTTGTACGGCTACAAAGTTTCGCTGATATAGGCATCTCTCCAGAAAACATGCGTACGGATGGAGAATATGTAATTAATATGCAAATGTTTGGTCTGCTTTTGGGCGGCTTGCTCTGGGGAATAATTGGTGATAAGTTTGGCCGGATTAAGGTATTATTTGGATCTATTCTCATGTATTCACTGGCGAATATTGCTAATGGGTTTGTAACTGATGTTCATAGCTATGCCATTATCCGCTTTATAGCCGGAATCGGATTGGCCGGCGAGCTTGGTGCCGGAATTACCCTGGTTACCGAAACAATGGACAAGGAAAAGCGTGGCTACGGAACAATGGTGGTAGCCGGGATTGGCCTATTGGGTGCAGCAGCAGCAGCCACCATAGGGAAACATTATACCTGGCAAACTTCGTACTTTGTTGGTGGAGGAATGGGCTTGCTCTTATTGCTTTTACGTGTTGGCACTTTTGAATCGGGAATGTTTAAGAATGTTGTAGAAGCAGATAGCGTTTCAAAAGGTAATTTCTTTATGCTTTTTTCAGATCGTAAACGTTTTTTGAAATATCTGGCTTGTATTTGTTTAGGCTTACCACTCTGGTTCATTGTGGGTATACTGGTAACACAATCGCCCGAAATTGGTAAAGCTTTAGGCGCGAAAGATATTTTAAACGCAGGTAGCGGTATCATGTATACGTATTTTGGTATAGCCATTGGTGATGTCGTTTGCGGTTTTCTGGCACAGGTACTCCGTTCACGAAAAAAAACAGTACTTATTTTTCAATCTTTATCGGTTGTTACAGTTATCGTATACCTAACCAGTCATGGTTTAACTGAAAGCAATTTTATCTGGATATGCTTGTTTATGGGTTTCGCTGTTGGTTATTGGGCAACTTTTGTTACCATAGCAGCAGAACAGTTCGGTACCAACATCCGATCAACTGTTACCACTACAGCACCAAATTTTGTTCGCGGTGCTTTGATTCCTATTACCTTTGTTTTTGAATTCTTTGTACACCGTTTTGATATCGTTTCAGCGGCTTTTATTGTAATGGGTATTTTAACCTTGATCGCAATCATTTCGGTAACCTCTTTGAAGGAGAGTTTTAATAAGGATTTAGATTACCTCGAAAAATAAGATATTTTTCAAGAAATTACCTGTCAAAAACGAATATCTGATGTTCAATGTCAATAAAATGTACTATAAAAACATAATTAAGCACAACTGAGCGAATAGCCTTAAATTTGTATGGAATTAGAAGAGAAAATCATGTTCAAAGAAGAGGTTGCGCAGCGTTATCAGCATATACAGGATGAAATTTGCCGTGGATTAGAAATTGCAGATGGCAAAGGCAGATTCGAAGAAGAGATTTGGAATCGCGAGGGTGGAGGCGGTGGTCGTACACGGATCATGCAAAATGGTGCCATTATAGAAAAAGGTGGTGTGAACTTCTCGGCTGTTCATGGCAAGCTACCCGAAGCGGTTAAGAAAGCCTTTAAAGTAACAGAAGATGATTTTTTTGCTACGGGTGTATCAATTGTGATTCATCCTAATCATCCGTTGGTGCCCATTATTCATATGAATATCCGCTATTTTGAACTTAACGAGCACACCCGTTGGTTCGGTGGTGGCATTGATTTAACACCTCATTATGTGTTTGAAAATGATGCCAGATTTTTTCACCATAAATTAAAGCAGGCCTGTGACGATTTTAGCGCTGAATTTTACGCTAAATTCAAAGCTCATGCCGACGATTACTTCTATATTAAACATCGTGAAGAAACCCGGGGTATTGGGGGAATTTTTTATGATCGACTAAAACCGGAGAATACCAATCTATCCTGGACAAAAATACTTGATTTTTCGATCAATATTGGCGAAACATTTTTGCCTATCTATACCGAATTAATTGATCGCAATAGGGATAAGGAGTTTACAAAACTGCAAAAAGAATGGCAATACTTACGTCGAAGTCGCTACGTAGAGTTTAATTTGGTTTACGATTCTGGAACTAAATTCGGCTTGGAAACCAACGGACGAATTGAATCTATTTTAATGAGTTTACCTCCTCAGGCCAACTGGGGATACAATATTCAGCCTGCTGAAGGAACGGATGAGCATCAAACTTTACAACTACTCAAAAAAGGAATTAACTGGGTTTAAAATAAGGTTAGGAGAGGGGGAACCTCATGAAAACCAGCCTGGTGCTTTCCGGTTCTGAACTCATTCACCATTTGATGTGCCAATCGGGTAGGTTCGGGTATTCTGTAATTTCCTATGCAATTTTTTATTATATCAAGACTCTGCTCAGCTGTAATCAGGTGCCCGGCTGAGATGTAAACCGGAGCACAGTTAACCTTTGTACGCAGGGAATAACCTAGTATTTGGTCTAACTTTTTTATTTCTGTTGATCTGTATTTGACATTCTCTGGTGTATGGTTTTCGCCATATAGCAAACTTTTAGCACAGCCCATAGTCGGCTGCTGAGCTAGAACGCCAAAATGTGATGCGACCCCCATATGCCGTGGATGTAAAATACCATTACCATCTAACACCACCAAATCAGGTTTGTATGGGATCAAACCCCATACTTTTAAAAGCGCCGGAACTTCTTTGAAACCCAGATACCCTGCTTTATAAGGGAAATTTGTTTCGTAGGTTGCCAGTGAAAATGATTGTAAAATGAGCCCGGGATAGCTTAGAATTACGATCCCAGCATACATAACCGGGCTATCCTTATTAAAGGAAATGTCAGCACCAGCTATGGTTTTAATTCCGTTTAAAGGATTCAAAACAAGTTTTTCAGCCAGTTCATTCTGTATTTTGGTTGCCTCTTGAAAATTAATGGTTTCGTACATAATCAAGTAACCTTAATATTGAGGCAAAGTTTTTTAACGCTTTTGAATTACTGTTGCAAACATGTCTGTTCTGATTTGAAAACCGAGTTTTTCATATAATTTTATTGCTGCAACATTGTCATTTCTTACGTGCAGAAATGGAGTCTGATCATTTGCTAATATCCCCAAAACCAGCTTGTTAAGGATTTGATATGAATATCCTTTACCCAAGTGCGCTGGATGTGTACAAACCGCACTGATTTCAATGAAAGGATAAGGACTTAAACGGTGTCCAGCCATAGAAACCAGTCTATTATCTTTAAAAATACCGAGATATTTACCTAAATCTATAGTTCGATCTAAAAACGGACCAGGTTTGGTCAGATGTACCAAGTCTGTCATTTCTGGTACCTGAGCATTCTTTAGTTCAGTAAGTATTGCAGTATTGACCTCATTATTCAAGTTTTCCGAGCCATGGTATACCATTTGGAACATGTCAATGGTGGAGGTGATTTTCCAGTTCTCTGGAACTTCAATTTTGTTTAATGTAAAAATTACGTACAAACAATCTGCAGGAGAAATCAAATGGAGCGTGTGAAAATTTTCTACAGTATAATTTTTAAAACCAGCAAAGGCTGTAATGTCTTCAATGTAGAATTTTACATTTTCGTTTCCTTTAGAAAATTGTCTATGAGTAGTTGCTAAAGAATTGTAAATGGGATTATCGAGAATATGCTGCATTAGTGGATATTATACTGCTAAATTAAGGATTAATTCATAATAACATGTATTGTCTTATAATTAATATTATGTTAAGTTGAAAAGACACAACACCTATCCTGTTGTTGTGTTTGGTATACTATTAAAACTCCTGGATTCTTCTTTGTAATTCCTGCACCTTATCGGTTGCTTTCTTTCTGGAATAAATGTCTACGAGTAATTGGATCGTTTTGCGATCATTGGGATTTATTTCGTTTGCACGTTGTAAAGAAAATTGTGCGCGGTTTATTAGTGAGTTGTATTTGGCTAGTTTGTCAGCATCTGTTTTCTTTAAAGTTTCATTAGCTGTATTAACATAAGCCAGACCAAGCTGATACAGGGCATCAAAATAATTTTGATCTGTTGATAAAGCCTTGTCATAAGCCAGTATCGCTGTAGAATTATTTCCTTTTACTTGTTGTAAATAACCATACAGAAAATACAACAGTTTATTGCCTTTTTCTACCTTTAAATTTCCTTCCAGCAAACTTTGTGCTTTATCATAGCTCTCTGTATCTAATAAAAGATTGATATAATCATTCGTTAGAAAGTGATTAAAAGGATTCAGAACCAATCCGTCTTCCAGCGTTTTAATTGCCGTTACGTAATCTGATTTAACGGCATACATCTGGGCCATTTTCTGAAAAACAGATGCATTTCTGATTCCGTTATCTTTAGCTCTTTTGAAGTAATTTAGTGATTCATCGTAAGATTGTATATTCAGTGCACAAATAGCTGTATTTAAAGCTAATGCTGTGTCTGCCGGAAAATTATCACTTACCTCCTTCAGGTTGGTGTAGGCATCTTTGAAGTCGTTGTTAAAATAAGCTTCATTGCCTTTATCTTGCTTTTTTAGCAAGATGTTGTAGTTAGTTGCTTTGATTAATCCGGCATTATCATCGTATTTATCCAACCCTTTGGCCTGTTTTACGGCTTCAACTGCAGAATCATAATACTTGTCAGAGTTTGCTTTATCTGTCTCGATAATGGCTGCATAAGAGGATAAATATGATTTTATGGACCAGGTTTCAGCCCAATTTTTAGTTTTGCTGTCCTTTTCTGCAGATTCAGTAGATTTCAAACCTTCGCTGATGATGGATAATTGTTTTTTTTCATCTTCTTTATTGGCTATAGCAGCCTGTAATTTTCCGACAGCATTTCTGGCAATTAAGATCTGGCTTTTTTGAGCTGATGCAGATAAGGAGAGGAAAATTAGTGCTAAGGATGTAAACTTGAAACAATTTTGCATAGGATAAGATAGAATCTGATGTATAAAATTTATCAATACGGTAAAAATAAGCAAAAAAAAAGAGTCCTGATGAATTCAGGACTCTTTTTTTAAAACCAGGAATCTTATTGTTTAGGCAATGCGTCTAAACGTTTTTTAATATCGTCGTAGTTTTTAGTATCATTTCTGAAAGCATAGATCGTTTTCAAAGTTTCCAGTGCGCCTGAATTTTTTGGATCGATTTCTAATGCTTTTTTGTAAAATGGAAGTGATTTATCCAGTAATGCATTCATTTTTGAAGTTACTTCATTGAATTCCTTAACTTTTTTCTGATCGATTTTATTACGGTCATTTTGAAGTTTCAGCGCTTGAGAAAAATAAATATTCCCTAATAATACCTGATAACTTGCATTGTTAGGCTCTTTTACAGCTAAAGCATTAAGCATTTGCTCGGATTTAGCTGCATCTCCCCTGTCGATATAGATTTGAGTTTCTGTTTTAATCCAGTCTGTATTCTCCGGAAATTTAACCAGCGCTTCTTTAATTAAAGCTAAACCAGCTGTAGTATCTTTTTGCTTGCTTAGTTTAATATTGATGAGCTCAGAATATAAATCTTTTGACTGTGGTGAATTCAAATCGATAACTTTTTTGAACATTTTTGCTGTGTTCTCATAATCATCAATGTTTCTTGCTGCAATACCGGCGTTCAAATACATAGAAGTATCAGCAGGATTAATTTCTGTAGCCTGAACAAATTTGGTAAAAGCTGTTTTATAGTCTTTTTTGTTGTAAGCGATAACTCCACCGTTTCTTACTGCATTAGCGATATTTACTTCTGCACTGGCAATATTATCTTTCTCAGCATTTTTAACATCAACTTTTTTAGCTTCTGCAAGGGCTTCTCTGGCAATTTTAATATTTGCATCCGCATTTGCTAAGTCGGCAGTATCTAAAATAGCAATTGTTGAAGCCATTAAAGCCCTGTAAGACCAAGCTTCAGGCATTACTTTAGATTTCTCATCTGCAATGGCTTTATCTGTATGGGCCAAGCCTGTTTTTAGAGATTCAAGCTTTTTAGCCAATGGCGTTGTTGCTCCCTGAGAGGTTAATTGAAAAACTCCCCAAGCTTTTTTTGCTTCTGCAACTTCGCTTTTTTGAGCAAATGCAAAACTGGTTACACCTGCTAAGAATATACAAAGAAATACTCTTTTCATAATTATTTATTGTGTTGTTCTTAATTTTAGTTAATTATCCTCTTCTGAATTGTCATCAGTTTGCTCTTCTGCTGTTTCATCTGCAGCGGTTGAATTTTCTGATGCTTCTTCCCCATCAACAATCACGCCATCTGTACTTTCTTCTTCCTCGTCTTCGTGATCAATTTTTGTTACTGAGGCAATTTCATCATCACCTTTCAATGAGATTAAACGCACACCCTGTGTAGCACGTCCCATTACCCTTAAGTCTGCAACTGCAATTCGAATTACTATACCTGAACGGTTAATAATCATTAAATCCTCGCTATCAGTAACGTCTTTAATAGAAACTAATTGTCCTGTTTTATCTGTTACATTAATGGTTTTTACACCTTTACCACCTCTGTTGGTTACGCGATAATCCTCAATATCAGTACGTTTTCCATAACCTTTTTCAGAAACAACCAATACTGTTGATTCAGGGCTATTGATTGCAATCATACCAATTACTTCATCCAGATCATGGGCAAGTGTTACTCCACGTACACCAGTAGCTGTTCTACCCATTGGTCTAACTGTTTTCTCATTGAAACGGATTGCACGGCCAGAACGTAATGCCATTACAATTTCGCTTTCACCAGTTGTTAAGCAAGCTTCTAATAACTGATCACCATCGTTGATGTTAATCGCGTTGATACCATTTACACGTGGGCGTGAATAAGCCTCCAGAGAAGTTTTCTTAATAGTACCTTTTTTAGTACACATAATGATGAAATTGTTCTCCAGATAATCCTGGTCTTTTAAGTTTTTAACCTTAATATATGCCTTGATTTTTTCTTCTTTAGGGATATTAATGATGTTTTGGATAGCCCTTCCTTTACTTGTTCTCGATCCTTCAGGGATTTCGTAAACCCTTAACCAGAAACATCTTCCGGCTTCGGTAAAGAATAACATATAGTTGTGGTTAGAGGCCACAAGCATATGCTCAATGAAGTCTTCATTTCTGGAAGTACTTCCTTTCGAGCCTTTTCCTCCCCTTCCTTGTGCTTTAAATTCTGTAGCCGGTGTACGTTTAACGTAACCTTCGTGAGAAATAGTGATTACCACTTCCTCATCTACCACAAAATCTTCCATGCTCATATCTTCAGCCGAGTGGATAATGGTCGTTTTACGTTCATCACCAAATTTCTGACGTGTTTCGGCCAATTCATCTTTGATGATCTGCATACGCAAGCCTTCATCTGCCAATACAGATTTTAAATATTCGATGGTTTTCATCAATTCAGCATACTCCTCTTTGATTTTATCACGCTCTAGTCCTGTTAAACGACGAAGCGTCATATCCAGGATTGCCCGAGCTTGAATATCACTCAATCCGAATTTTTCCATCAAGCCAACCCGTGCATCTTCAGGTGTTTCTGAAGCACGGATTAATTTAATTACTTCATCTAAGTGATCTAAAGCAATTAAATATCCTTCTAAAATGTGCGCTCTTTTTTCAGCTTCTGCTAATTCATAACGGGTACGACGAATAACAACATCGTGGCGGTGATCCACAAAGTGAACAATTAAATCTTTAAGGTTTAATAGTTGCGGACGCCCCTTTACTAAAGCAATGTTATTAACGCTGAATGAAGTTTGTAATGCTGTATGTTTGTAAAGGTTGTTCAATACAACAGCTGCATTTGCATCACGTTTGATTTCATAAACGATACGGATACCATCTTTATTTGACTCATCCTTGATGTTCGAAATGCCTTCAATCTTTTTCTCGCCTACCAATTCAGCGGTACGCTCAATCATTTGAGCTTTATTTACCTGATATGGAATTTCGGAAACGATGATTACTTCACGGTCTTTAATACTCTCAATTTCGGCCTTTGCACGCATTACGATACGTCCCCGGCCAGTTTCGAAAGCATCTTTTACGCCCGAATAACCATAAATAATGCCGCCGGTTGGAAAATCCGGAGCTTTAATGAACTTCATTAATTCTTCAATAGTGATGTCTCTATTGTCGATATAGTTAATCGTAGCATCAATTGCTTCAGTTAAATTATGCGGTGCCATATTGGTGGCCATACCTACAGCAATACCAGATGAACCGTTAACCAAAAGGTTAGGAATTCTGGAAGGTAAAACAGTTGGCTCCTGAAGCGTATCATCAAAGTTGAGTTGAAAATCAACAGTATCTTTATTGATATCGGCTAACATTTCTTCCGCTATTTTGGAGAAACGGGCTTCGGTATAACGCATTGCTGCCGGAGAGTCACCATCGATGTGGCCAAAGTTTCCCTGTCCATCTACCATTGGATACCGCAAGCTCCAATCCTGCGCCATACGTACCATGGTGAAATATACAGATGAATCACCATGTGGGTGATATTTACCCAAAACCTCCCCTACAATACGGGCCGATTTTTTATGTGGTTTAGTGCTGGTAACACCAAGATCAAGCATACCATAGAGTACACGACGGTGTACCGGTTTTAATCCATCACGTACATCAGGCAAAGCTCTGGATACGATTACCGACATTGAATAGTCAATGTAGGCCGATTTCATCTGCTCCTCAATGTTAATAGGAATGATTTTGTCGTTTTGTTGATTTTCTAAATCTTCTGCCATAAATTATGTTCTCGTTATCAAAAACGATTTTAAAAATAGGTATTGTTATAACCTTGCGAATTTAGCAAAAATATGCCGAAATAAGGCATTGTGGAAAAGTTTTAAGGTAATAATAGACTTACAAAAAGGGCATAAAACTATCTTGCAATTAATTATTTTTGCAAGCTCCAAATATTTAAGAAATGGCTAAAAACTCCAAATCGGCAATGGGTTTCATTATGGTTACCATGCTGATCGATTTTACCGGTTTTGGTATCATTATTCCTGTGCTCCCTAAGCTGATTCAGGAATTTACAGGTGGATCGGTAAGCGTGGCAGCAGATTATGGCGGATATCTCATGGTGGCCTTTGCCTTGGCTCAATTTATATTTTCTCCTATCATGGGTGGACTAAGTGATCAGTATGGAAGAAGACCCATTTTGCTTTTTTCCCTATTTGGATTAGGAATCGACTATATATTTTTATCATTTGCGCCTACAATTTTCTGGCTTTTTATCGGACGTATCATTGCCGGAATTACCGGTGCAAGTTTCAGTACGGCAATGGCCTACATTGCCGATGTGTCTGAGCCGGAAAAAAAAGCCCAGAATTTTGGTTTGGTGGGAGCAGCTTTTGGGGTTGGTTTTATTCTTGGTCCGGTAATAGGTGGTGTATTTAGCAACTTTGGTTTAAGGGTACCCTTTATGATTTCTGCAGGATTGGCGCTATTAAACTGGCTATATGGCTATTTTATTTTACCAGAATCTTTATCGAAGGAAAAAAGAAGAAGTTTTTCATGGAAAAGAGCCAATCCCGTTGGTTCGTTTTTAAATGCTTCCAGGTATCCGGCAATTATAGGACTATTGTTAACCTTGCTCCTGCTTTACATTGCCAGTCATTCTGTGCAATCAAACTGGTCGTATTATGTGATCGAAAAGTTTAAATGGGATTCTACTATGATTGGTTATTCTTTAGGAATTGTAGGTTTAATGGTTGCCATTGTGCAGGGCGGATTGATTAGGGTAATTGTTCCTAAAATTGGAAACAGGAAGGCTATTTATTTAGGCTTAACGCTTTATATTATTGGGTTTACCTGTTTTGCATTTGCTACGAATGGTGTGATGATGATGGTTTTTATTATCCCTTATTGCTTAGCCGGCATTGGTAATCCAGCCATGCAGAGTATCATTTCCAATCAGGTGCCCGAAAATGCGCAAGGTGAGATACAAGGGATCATTACCAGCTTACAAAG
The DNA here is from genome assembly GCF_965279535.1 of Pedobacter sp. Lineage (NCBI taxonomy): Bacteria > Pseudomonadati > Bacteroidota > Sphingobacteriia > Sphingobacteriales > Sphingobacteriaceae > Pedobacter > Pedobacter sp. The sequence continues at coordinate 603,533 of NZ_OZ257244.1, read as the reverse complement.
CCTGGCGGCTATTATTGGTCCATGGGTGGCCAGCCATATTTTCGTGTATTTTATAGAAAGCGGTACCCCTCATTATTTTCCGGGTGCGCCCTTTATTTTTAGTGCCATACTTACATTAATCGGACTTTTAATTGCCATTCGGGCTTTAGTTAAGCATCACTAAAGCAGTTCATTCGCTAAATTCGCCAGTTCACTTCGCTCTCCTTTTTGTAAGGTAATGTGCGCATAAAGCGGATGGTTTTTGGCGTTTTCTATCAGATAGGATAAGCCATTGCTTTCCGAATCCAGATAAGGTGTATCTATTTGGTAAATGTCGCCCGTAAAAACAATTTTAGTATGTTCCCCCGCTCTTGAAATAATGGTTTTTACCTCGTGTGGTGTTAAGTTTTGGGCTTCATCAATGATAAAGAAAATCTTAGTGAGCGTTCTTCCTCTGATAAAAGCCAATGGTGCAATGGCAATCTTTTCAGAACTGATCAGTTCATCGATTTTCGACAGCATTTTCTCATCGTCGTTAAACTGCTCTTTAATAAATCTCAGGTTATCCCAGATTGGTGCCATGAAGGGGTCTATCTTCGATTTAGCATCTCCAGGCAGAAAGCCAATGTCTTTATTGCTGAGCGAAACAATCGGTCGGGTAATGTAAATCTGCCTGAAATTTTTCCGCTGTTCCAATGCACTGGCCAGTGCTAAAAGTGTTTTACCGGTTCCTGCATTTCCCTGAATGCTTACCAGCTTTATATGTGGATCCAGTAATGCATGGATGGCAAAGGCTTGTTCAATATTTTTTGGTTTTATCTTAAAAATGGCATCTGTTGAAACCGTTGAGAGCGTTTTATGGGTATAGTTGAAAAATACATTCGCTGTTTTTCGCTTATTTTTAAGCACGTAGAAATGATTTCCACTTTTAGGGGGAAGTTCAAGTTCATTGGCATTAACTTTCTTTTCTTGCTTAAGCTGATCAATTATGGGTTCGGGAAAGTCGGTAATTTCTGTTTTCCCAGCGTAAAGCTCATCAACATTTTTAATTTTACCTGTTTCATAATCTTCTGCATAAAGGTTTAAGGCCTTGGCTTTAAGGCGCAAACAAATATCCTTAGAAACCAGTACTACCTTTTTATCAGGATTTTCTTCTCTTAAGCTCAACGCGGCATTAAGGATTTTATGGTCTGTTTTTCCCTTTCCATATACTTCTTCAGCGTCTATTTGAGTGGGTTTTTCATTTAAAAGCACTTTAAACTTGCCTGCATTGCTGCGATTGAGGGAAGTCCAGTCGCTAATGAGTTTTTGGTTAGAGGTTTGGTCAATCAATCGGATAAAACTTCTGGCTTCAAAGTTCCGGGTATCATTTCCACTTTTAAAATTATCCAGCTCTTCTAAAACCTGGATGGGGATAGCAACATCATGCTCATGGAAATTATTCACGGCATCATGATCGTATAAAATCACAGAGGTATCTAAAACGAATATCTTTTTGGAAGAAACGGGGACTGATTTACCTTTTTTGGCCATAAAGTAAATTTATGGATTTATTATTCAAAAGGAAAATGATAACTGGCGATGAATGAGATAATTTAGAGTTTAGCTAAAACCTGTAAAAAGCAAAACGGGGAAGCCTTCTTTCGATTAAGTTCCCCGTTTTTAACCTTAAAACAACCGTAGTTGCGTTTAAGGCATCTAATTCTAATTACTTTGATTTTTCCGTTTTTGCTTGGTCTTGCAACTTTTGCAAATCGTGAAAATTTATTTCCAACTCTTTCCATCCATAGACTTCTTGAGCCTTCCATATTATCTGTCGGGTCAATCTGATCTTCTGAATCTGTATCTTTCGATGGCAGATGCTATATTCTTACTCGGTTTAACCCTTTCTGAAATTAATCGTTTTCCCAGTGGAAGAGATCCGAGATACTCCCCTTTCGGTTCGTCTTCTCTTTTAGATCATCTTATCAGAATTCAAAGTACTTCGTATTTGATATAATCTAATTTACATCATAAACCATTCTTTGTCAAGTAAAATTGAATTGTTTTTATGAACAAAGTTTTCAACTTAATTATGCTGTTTATCAACATTTTATGTGAGCATAAATTATGATTCAGGCTTAAGGATGAGGTTTTTTAAAGATATTAACATTTTGCTGTATGTTGCTTATTAACAGCTATATAGCAAATGCTTTTCCTGAAAAATTAATTTTTCTGCCTGAAAAAGCTGAAATCATTAAAAACTTAATTTGAAAGCCAACAAAAAAAGGAGGCAATATGTTATTTTTGTACTATGCAGATCAGGCAACCCATCAGAAACATTCAGGACTTTTTATTGAGTACATATTTTGCTGATGGATTGCGCATCACCATTGGTGTTTTGCTTCCATCGCTCATATTTGCACAATATGGAATGCTTAAATATGGAATGACCTTGTCATTGGGTGCTTTATGTGTAAGCGTGGTGGATAGCCCTGGTCCAATGGTTCACCGCAGAAATGCAATGCTTATCACAACGGCGCTGATTTTTGTATTTTCTATCCTAACCGGATTAACCAATCGAAATCACTATTTCATTGCTTTCTTGTTAACGGTTTCGAGCTTTATATTTTCTATGTTCTATATATATGGTTTGAGGGCGGCCTCTATAGGGACTGCTACACTTTTAATCATTGTATTGAGTATTGATGATATTCGTCCCTGGCAGGAAGTGATGCTTCATGCTTTTTTAGTATTGGCTGGAAGCCTTTGGTATACTGGGCTAAGTTATTTTGTTTATCGTTTACGTCCTTTCAGGTTGGTGCAACAATCTTTAAGTGATTCTATCCTGGAGGTCGCAGAATTTCTTCGTGAGAAAGCTAAATTTTATCATCAGAATAATAATTACGATAAAACCTATGCAGATTTGCTTCAACTTCAGGTATCGGTACATGAAAAGCAAGATGCAGTTCGGGAGCTTCTTTTTAGAACACGTGAAATAGTAAGGGATTCAACCCCGGAAGGAAGGTTTTTACTGCTGGTGTTTGTTGATATGGTTGATTTGTTCGAACAGGTAATGTCTACCTATTATAACTATCAACAGCTTCACGATCAGTTTGACAAGGCAGGAATTCTTTCTGATTATGAAATGGCCATTAAACGGATTTCGTATGCACTGGATGATATAGCATTCGCTTTGAAAAGTGGTGGTACTCCAACCATTTCAAAACGTTTATTGATTGAAATTGAAAGATTAAAAATTAAAATCAACAAACTGGAAGAGAATAACCAAAATCAGGAGTATAACACTTTAGGTATCATTGCTTTAAAGAATATTGAGGTTAATATTGAGAATATTCTTTCCCGTGTTAAAACCATATTCAGCTACTTCAAGCTTCGCCGTAGTGAAGAAATTCGCAAAGCGGAAGTAGATACCGAGAAATTTATAACGCGACAGAAATTCGATTTCAGCCTGCTTACAGAAAATTTAACCTATAGTTCATCAACCTTCAGGCACTCTTTAAGGGTTACAGTGGTAATGCTTCTGGGTTTTGTAGTGGCTCAAATTTTAGATTTTTCGCACAGTTACTGGATATTACTTACCATTCTGGTGATTTCAAAGCCGGGCTTTAGCTTAACCAAAGAACGTAATTATCAAAGATTGATCGGGACAACTATTGGCGCATTTATAGGAATGGGTGTGGTTTCCTATATTCATGATAAAGATACCTTGTTCATTATTCTGATCATCTGTATGATTGGCTGCTATAGTTTTCAAAGAAAGAACTACGTAGTGAGCGTACTTTTTATGACGCCATATATACTCATTCTCTTCGACTTTTTAGGAATGGGTACCATTGCACTGGCCCGCGAAAGAATATATGACACCTTTATTGGGTCAGGCATTGCCCTACTTGCCAGTTATTCCTTGTTTCCTACATGGGAACATGAGAAATTGAAAGAGGCGATGATTGATATATTAAAAGCAAACAGAGCGTATTACGAACAGGTTATTAAGTTATATTTTGAGAAAACGTACCAAAGAACAGAATATAAACTGGCCAGAAAAGAAGTTTATGTAAGCACCGCAAATTTAGCCTCTTTATTTCAAAGGATGTTTTCAGAACCTAAAAGTAAACAGCTATTTATTAAGGAAGTGCATCAATTTACAGCCTTGAGCCACTTAATATCTTCATATGTGGCGACCCTATCGCTCTATAATAAAGAACACGATTTTGTTTTTGAGAATTTTGATGCTTTGAAACCTGTCTCTAACAATACTATATACTTATTAGACACGGCGATTGAAAATCTGGAGCAGGGAAAATCTGTAATTGACAATGTTCCGCTTATCCGATTGGCAGAAAGTTTTACAGCCGTAAAAAAAGGTGAAGACCTGGTACCAGAACAGTTCGACCTCATTCAAAAAGTGGCTTATGATATTTATAAGCTATCTGTAAAAATTAAGATCTAGTTTGCTCAAGCTATTTGTAATCCAAACAATGGTTACCTCCTATTGTTGTTAAGGAAATCAATAATATAAATTATGGAAAAGTTATATACGGCAGAAGTTACTGCTACAGGGGGAAGAGACGGACATGTAAAATCGAGCGATGGAATTATAGATTTTGATCTGAAGAAACCTAAAGAACTTGGTGGACAAGGCGGTGCAACTAATCCGGAACAACTATTTGCTGCTGCCTGGGGAGCCTGCTACTTAGGCGCATTGGGTTCTATTGCTGAGCGTGAAGGCGTAGATACCAGCGAAGCGCAGGTTAATGTTTTAATTTCTTTTAATAAGGATGGAAATGCCTTCGTGCTCTCTGCTGATCTGGATGTTCATATCCCCAGTATTACAACCGAAGAAGCACAACAAATAGCAGATAAAGCACACAAAACTTGCCCGTATTCCAAAGCAACCAGAGGAAATATTGAGGTTCGCGTTACCGCTATTTAGCGGGAACGCGAAAAATCCTAAAATTTTTGGATTAGTATATGAATAGTATGAGTTGCGGGGCTTTCTAACGGCCTGCTTCTGGGCATAGGTTTGTACCGCAACTCATCATTAATAACAAAGATCTTGCTTTATAGAACTTCTTCTTTTTGCTGCGTGTTAGCCGGCCGACCGTTTTTGAAAGCTTCCCGGGTTTTAAGTCCCAATAGTTCAAACATGGCCATATCGTCTACAAAAGCCGGATTAGGTGTAGTTAGTAATTTATCTCCGGCGAAAATAGAGCTTGCACCAGCCATAAAGCAAAATGCCTGTTCTAAAGTGCTCATTTCATTTCTTCCCGCAGATAAACGTACTACCGAGTTAGGCATTACAATACGAGCTGTAGCAATCATTCTCACCATATCCCAAATTGGAACTCTTGGTTGATCTTCTAATGGTGTTCCTTTTACAGGTACTAATGCGTTTACCGGAACAGACTCAGGGTGTTTTGGCATATTGGCCAATGTTTGAAGCATGGAAACACGATCTTCAACGGTTTCCCCTAAACCTATAATTCCACCGCTACATACGGTAAGTTTTGCCTTGCGTACATTTTTAATGGTATTCAAACGATCGTCGTAGGTTCTGGTAGAAATAATCCGTTTATAGTCATCTTCAGAGGTATCAATATTATGGTTGTATGCATACAAACCTGCATCAGCAAGTCGTTGGGCTTGATTTTCGGTCAACATTCCCAACGTACAGCAAACCTCCATATCCATATCATTTACCGCTTTCACCATTTCAATAACCCTGTCAAAATCACGGTTATCTCTCACCTCGCGCCAGGCCGCACCCATGCATAATCGGGATGCTCCTCCCTCCTTGGCTTTAACTGCGGCGCTTACCACCTGGCTTACCTGCATTAAGGGTTGTACTTCCAAATCTGTATGGTAACGGGCAGCCTGTGGGCAATAAGAACAATCTTCTGCACAACCGCCGGTTTTGATAGAAATTAATGAGCTTACCTGAACTTCATTGTAATCTTTATTGGCCCTATGTATGGTTGCGGCTTCATATACCAAATCTAAGAATGGTTTGTGGTATATTGCTGATATTTCTTCTCGGCTCCAATCGTGTTTAGTGGTTTGCATATTTTTATTCTAAATGTTTGGTTAGCTGGTATTGTGTTGTAGTAAGACAACAGTTTAACTTTATAACAATAATTTGCTGGCTAATCCCAATATCAGCAGGAAGCCAAAAACATCGGTGAAAGTAGTAATAATTATAGAAGATGCAATAGCGGGATCGATTCCAATTCTTTTTAATACGAGTGGAATTCCGGCTCCGGTTACCCCGGCAATAATTAAATTACCAGTCATGGCCATAAAAATCACCAATCCCAGCATCGGATTACCATCAAAAAAGAAGGCAAAAATAAATACAATCAAACCATTTACTGCCCCGTTAATTAAGCCTACGGTAAACTCTTTTAATACTGTTCTGTAAGCTTGCTTATCCGTTAAATCATATAATGAAATACGGCGTACCGTTACAGCTAGCGCTTGTGTGGCTGCATTCCCACCCATTCCGGCTATAATGGTCATGTAGGCTGCTAATGATGGGATTAGTTTAATTGTTGGATCAAAATACCGCACTACCGACGAGGCCAGGAAAGCAGTTCCCAGGTTAATAATTAACCAGGGTAACCGCGATTTAACAGCCTCAACCCAGTTACCACTTAATTCTTCGTCTTCTGATACCCCCGAAATTTTAAGGATATCTTCTGTACTTTCTGCCTCCATTACATCAATCACATCATCAAACGTAACTCTTCCCAGCAATTTTTGATGATTATCGATAACCGGAATACTCGTTAAATTATATTGAGAAATAAGATTGGCAACCTCCTCCTGATCCGTATCGGGATGTACATAAACAGCATCAACTTTTACAAGCTCTGTAATTTTAGCATTGTGTTTCGCTTTAATAATATCCTTTAGGGAAACGATACCTTTAAAAATTTCTTCATCATCCACTACATAGATGGTGTAAAACTCTTCCATCTCTTCACTTTGGCGGATGATTTCATCTATAGCATCCTTTTTGGTTAAGTTGATGTTTACACAGATTAAATCTGTATTCATCAATCCCCCGGCAGTTTTTTCGTGATAGGTTAAGAGGTTTCGGATATTAGATGCATCCTCCTCATTCAGATCTTCGAGGATTTCTTTTTGCTCATGATCTTCCAGTTGGGAAATGATATCAGTTGCATCATCGTAATCCAATTCCTCAACAATCTCCGTTCTTTTGTCGGGATGAAGTTGAAAAAGTAAGTCTTCAGGGTGAGATTCCTCATCCATTTCCGAGATAATCTCTGAAGCTGTTTCTGAAGGAAGGAGGTTAATAATATGCTGTTGTTCGGATTTGTCCAAACGTTCGAAAAGAATTGCGATTTCTGAAGCATGATATTCCTCCAGAACTACTTTCAAAGTCTCATCACCAGCTAAAATGGCGTTTTTAACTTTGAGTACGTCGCTTTTATCTATTTCGAATGATTGCATAAATACGTGATCCTTTTAAAGGGATGTGTTATTTTTCTACCAATGTATGAAAATACGTTTAATTTAATGGAGACTATTAAAAGACTTAATTCAAAGTTTATTTAAACCAGCCTTTTCGCCAAAAGTAAATCACTTGGATTACGGCAATAATAGCCATTACCAACCAGGTGTACACATAACCATGTTCGGCGTATAGTTCAGGCATATTGTCGCGCAATATCTTCCCTGTGGACGGATCTTCCCGGCTAAAGTTCATTCCATAAATTCCGGCAATAAAGGTTAAGGGAATAAATATGGATGAGATAATAGTCAAAACCTTCATGATTTCATTCATCCTGTTGCTGATGATAGAAAGGTTCATGTCTATGTTTGCTGAGGAAATCTCTTTTAATGATTCGATAAAATCGATAATCTGAATGCAATGGTCGTAAGCATCCTTCATATAGGTTCTGGTCAGGTCGCTAATTAATGGACTATCGCTTCTGATAATATCATTTAGTTTATCCCGCTCTGGCCAGGCCACCTTTCTAATGGTTATTAACGAACGCTTAATCGCTTGGGTATCATACATGATCTGGCGGTCGGGCCTGTCATAAAGCCGATCCTCGATGGCATCCAGTTCTTCTCCCCAAAAATTAAGTAAAGAAAAGTAATTATCTACAATTACATCCATTATGGCGTACATCAGGTAGCTGCTGCCTCCAATACGTATATTTCCTTTGCCTACTTCGAGCCTCTTCCTCACAGGGTTAAAACAGTCCTGATAATCTTCCTGAAATGTAATTAAGCAATTGGACAGTAAAATATAAGATATCTGCTCATTGCACAATCCATTGCCTTCTTCTAAAAAAAGATGGCGGCTTACTGCAAAAACATATTTATCGTTGTCATACTCATCAATTTTTGGTCGCTGATAACAACTGGTTATATCTTCCAGCACCAACCGGCTGACGTTGAGCTTCTCATATAACGTTTCAAAAATATTAGGGTCTGCCAAACCTTTAATATCAAACCAATACGAAAACTCTTTATTTTGAATAACCCTATCAATATTGTTAATGTTTTTGATCTCCTCTTTTTGGTAGGTCTTTTCGTTATATATATGTAAGGTAATAATTGGTTTTAGTGCATCATCATCAATGGCATAAAGTCCGGGGCTGGTTCCGGGTTCTGGTACTTTATAATGTTTATGCCTGTGGCGAGGTTTGTTTTTAGCCATATGTTAAAGATATAACCGGGATTGTGGCCCCTGATTAAACAATAAATCTACAATGCTTAAGTTAGGCAAAAATTGATGCCTATCTTCAAAAACTTGATAATAGGGCTTATTGTTTACAATATCTTCGGTTTTTTTTGGATTCATCATTGATCTGAAATCCGATTCTGCATCAATATCCTTATTGTATTCTGGTGTAAAGGCAATCTCCAGGTTTAATTTTAGTTTTTTATTTAACCAGTTAAGGAGTTCCAGATTATAGTCAAACAGGTAATCAAATTTTTTAGTGTAGAAATGTGATAATTCATCCTCGTAAAATTCGAAATAGGCCGAGCTTCGGTAACAGCTTTGTAAACTCATCCAATGTAAGCGTTGCCAGTTAAAATCATTACTTATTTTCACATCGCTGGCTACTGTATGCATCTTAGAGCCCTTAACAACGGGTACAGTGAGGTCTAATTTTCCATTTGGCGAATAAATACTAGCCCGGTTCCGGTAGGTTTGTTTAGGGAAATGCTCGTACTTTTCAATTAAGAAGTTTGGGTTTAACTTTTGTAATAAACTAAAATAACCAACCGGCGGAAGATAAAATAATGGAAGTATAGCTGTATTCTGCATTTGAAAATTTATGTTTGTAGCCCAAACGTTAAAATATTGGCAAAAATACACTAACCTATTCATTTTTTAGGTGCAGATGCAAGTTTTTTTAGCGCTGGATATATAAGACAGATAAAACACATGAATCCTTCGGTAGCCGTTGTTATTTTAAATTGGAATGGTAAAGCATTTTTAGAGCAGTTTTTACCCAGCGTACTGCGCTCTAAATATGATAATTTAAAGATTGTTGTAGGTGATAATGGATCTACCGATGATTCTGTAGCTTTTGTAAAAGAGAATTTTCCGGGCATTGAGGTATTAACCAATGATTTGAATTATGGTTTTGCAGGAGGATACAATCGGATTTTAGCACGTGTAGAAGCAGATTATTACATTTTGCTAAATTCTGATGTTGAAGTAACGCCCAACTGGATTGAACCCGTTATAGCTTTAATGGAAGCCGATGAGCTGATTGCTGCTGCACAACCAAAAATTAAAGCTTTCCATAATAAAAAACAGTTTGAATATGCGGGGGCTGCTGGCGGTTTTCTCGATATATACGCCTACCCTTTTTGCAGGGGAAGAATTTTTAATGTTTATGAAGATGACCAAAACCAATACAATGAGCAACAGGAAATTTTTTGGGCTAGCGGTGCAGCATTCTTTATTAAAAGCCGGTATTGGAAAGAAACAGGAGGTTTAGATGCAGATCTTTTTGCCCATATGGAAGAAATTGACCTCTGCTGGCGCTTAAAAAACTTAGGTTATAAAATAATGTATTGCCCTGAATCTGAGGTTTTTCATGTAGGTGGCGGAACTTTACAAACCGAAAATCCTTTTAAAACTTATCTCAACTTTAGAAATAACCTCATCATTATGCAGAAAAATCTGCCTGCCGGTGATGCAGCCTTTCGCATTTTTATAAGGATGTGGATTGACTTTATTGCCTGGTGGCATTTTCTCCTTTCAGGCAAACCTAAATTTACCCTGGCAGTAAGTAAAGGGCACTGGCATTTTGTTAAATCTGTTTTTAAAACAGCCAAAAAAAGAACACAAGTGCAAAGGCCATATGCTGAACATGCCGGCGTTTATAATAGCAGCATTGTATGGGCTTTCTTTATAAAAAAAATAAAATACTTTAACAGACTTAGCTAGGATGGGTGGTAATGATATTGATTATTAAGATAATAATGAAAAATTATTTCCACAATAACCATACCCCTCAATTTTAGGGGGTATTCTGGATAAAAAACTTTCTCTTCAATTAATTACTTGCCAGAGACTCATTAATCGATTTCTTTATCCAATGAATTGTATTGCTGGCCAATCCTAAAGTGCTGAATTTAATTTTTCCAGCTGTATCAATCACAACATGTGTTGGATAACCCTTTACACCGTATTTGGCTGCAATTGGTCTCCCCTCAACCAGGTTGTAATTGAACGGTGAAGTTTTAATGAATTCTCTGATTGCAAATCTGTCATCGAGGGCAATGGCTAAAAATACAACATTTGGATTGTCTTTAAACGCTGCTACCAGCTCGTTAAGCTGCGGGATTTCCTGTTTACATGGCGGGCAATCGATAAACCAGAAGTTAAGTACAATCACTTTTCCTTTGGCTTCCCGTAAATCGAATTTATTTCCGTTAATATCAGTTGCTTTAAAGCCTTTAAACTCTTCTCCTTCTTTAAAAGAATCGCTGGCCCGTGGCTTAGCTACCCGATTAAAGTGTGCTTCCTGTTCCGCTTCTGAGAGTTGGTAAATAAGGTACTCCGGTGTTCCGCTATCGGTAAAAGTCCCGCGTTTCTTAATGGCATATTTTCCGGTTAACATTAGGTTTTTCCATGTTTTGTAGGGATATACCATACCATCATCTCCCCTAACCACCATACTTTCATTTAATGTTGTTTTGGTTGATGAGGCGTTTTGTGCCTTAAGATTTAATGCAATAAATGTTAAAAGGATGAGAAGCGTTTTTTTTAGCATTTTAATATATTTTAAGATTCGATAATTAAACTTTCCAGCGCCAGGCGATATCCTTTCATTCCAAATCCGGTGAGTACTCCCTTGCAGTTTTTTCCGGTTAAAGATACATGGCGATATTCTTCCCTTGCATAGATATTAGAAATGTGTACTTCTACAACAGGTGTTTTTATGGCTGCAATGGCATCGGCAATGGCTACAGAGGTATGCGTATAACCGCCTGCATTTAGTATAACCCCGTCATAACTAAAGCCAACTTCATGAAGTTTATTAATAATTTCTCCTTCTACATTACTTTGAAAATAAACAATTTCTATCGATGGATAAGCAGCTTTTAATTCTTTGATGTAATCTTCAATGCTTGTGTTGCCATAAATTGACGGTTCACGAACACCAAGAAGATTTAAATTAGGACCATTGATGATTTGTATTTTCATGTTTAATTATTATTTACTGTTTTAAGGTTGTGCTTTAGATTGCAATTATACGCAATGATCACAAAATATTTGATGGATTGATATTTTAACATACTATTAAGATTAAATTCTTGATATTAGCGAAGTAAATGCAGGCGTTTATTTTACGGCTGTAACAGAAACTGATTATGTGGCAATCATACCTTAAGGGATTCAAAGCTTATTTAAGGCTGGAACGTTCACTTGCAGACAATTCAATTCTAGCCTATCTGGGCGATTTAGATAAACTCCATCAGTTTTACCAATCCATATCAAAAGAATTGAGGTTATCTGAAATTACCATTGCAGATCTCAGGCTTTTCATTTCCTGGTTAAATGAATTGGGTATGCTGGCAAGCACGCAGGCACGTGTAATTTCTAGCCTAAAAGCTTTCTTTAGTTATTTGTTGCTCGAAAATGTAATCGAAGTTGACCCATCCGCTTTATTAGAAGCGCCTAAAATCACAAGAAAGTTGCCCGATACCTTAAACATAAATGAAATTAATAACCTGATCGGGTCTATTGATGCATCAAAACCAGAAGGTATGCGTAATAAGGCTATTATTGAGGTTTTGTATGGCTGCGGTTTACGGGTTTCAGAATTAACTGAACTTAAAATCTCCAATATTTACCCGCAAATAGAGTTTTTAAAGGTAATTGGAAAAGGGAATAAAGAACGTTTAGTGCCTGTTGGCGGCGTGGCTTTGAAGTTGTTGGATATCTATTTGAAAGAAATAAGGGTTCATCAAAATATTAAAAAAGGGAATGAAGATTTTGTTTTTCTTAACCGCTTTGGCGCTAAACTGTCAAGGATTTCTATTTTTAATTTGATTAAACAACTCGCCATTCAAACAGGATTGAAAAAATCCATCAGTCCGCATACCTTACGACATTCTTTTGCTACACATTTGATAGAAGGTGGTGCCGATCTGAGGGCAGTACAGGAAATGCTTGGACATTCAAGTATCACCACCACAGAAATATATACCCATTTAGATCGTAATTATTTAAGGGAAGTGGTAACACAATTTCATCCCAGGAGCTAATCTTATAAACTTGCCTTAATCATCCTGTCCTTTCCCTGCATATCTTTTCTGAGTTCCACATTAGAGAAACCTCTTTTCATTAACATATCTACCGTTTCTTTTCCCAGATATTCGTTAATTTCAAAATATACAACACCACTATTATTTAGTGTTTTTTTCGCAAAGTCGGCTATCGATTTGTAAAATAATAAGGGGTTTTCATCCGGAACGAATAATGCAGTGTGTGGCTCATGATCCAATACATTTTGATGCATGGCTTTCTTTTCTAAGTTTCTGATATAAGGCGGGTTGCTGGTAATGATGTCAAATTTTTCTTCAGTATCATATTCCAGGATATCTGCATGAATAAATTCAATACCGGCGTTTAAGGTATGTGCATTTTCTCGGGCTACAATCAGGGCCTTTTCAGAGATATCTATACTGCCCACTTTAGCTGCAGGCAGGTGCCGTTTTAAGCTAATGGGGATGCAACCCGAACCTGTTCCGATATCTAAAATATTGAGTTCTTTATGGGTAGAATAATCATTTACAACCCAGTCTACAAGTTCTTCGGTTTCAGGCCTGGGAATCAATACATCTTCAGTTACTTTATAAACAGCGCCATAAAAATGTGCCTGACCTAAAATATGCTGAATGGGTTTATGCATTTTTAACTCGTTCAGAATGGTTAGCATTTTTTGCAGGTTAATATCTGATAACACATTTTCCTTCTCCATCCTAAGTTTAAGCGGAGATAAGCCAAGCACCTGTTCTGCAGCTAAACCGAACATTGCTGCCCCTTCTTCTGCATGATAAACAGGTGCCAGTTCAAGTTGGTAGTATTCTTCCAGTTCGCGGAGTTTCATTGTTGCAAAATTACAATTTAACCAGATATCAATTTCAATTTCTCCCGCTCATCATCCATTTTTTCCTATTTTTGCCCTAATGAGCGATGAATTTTACATAAAACGCTGTTTAGAATTAGCAGAACTGGGAATGGGAAAGGTAAGCCCAAACCCTATGGTGGGTTGTGTAATTGTTGCCAATGGTAAGATAATTGGCGAAGGATATCACCAGGAATATGGTCAGGCCCATGCCGAACCAAATGCCATCAAATCTGTTTTTGATCAGCATCCTGAAAATGCAGCGCAACTATTGAAACAGGCAACGATTTATGTAAACCTGGAACCATGTGCCCATTTTGGTAAAACACCTCCTTGTGCCGATTTACTGGTAAAGCACCAGGTTAAGCAGGTTGTAATTGGCAATACCGATCCTTTTTCTGCTGTAGATGGGAAAGGTATTGAAAAACTCAAAACTGCCGGTATAGCTGTTAAAACCGGGGTTTTGGAAGGTGAATGTAGTTTTTTTAACAGGCGATTTTTTACACGCCTAAAACAGCAGCGACCTTATGTTATACTGAAGTGGGCAGAAACTGCAAATGGCTATTTCGCCGCTAGCAACGGACACCAAAAATGGATAAGCGGTCTGCTGGCAAAACGTTTGGCGCATAAATGGCGAACAGAGGAAGACGCCACATTAATTGGAAAATATACTGCAATTGTTGATAACCCCCAATTAACTGCTCGGGAATGGCCGGGAAAAAATCCTGTTCGCCTGGTTATCGATAAGAGTCTGGATATCCCTGCTTCCAACCACATTTTTAATAAGGAAGCAAAAACCATTATTTTTAATGAAATAAAAACTGATGTAGTAGACAATATTCATTACATTCAAATGGAAGACATGCAATATTATCTGCCCCAAAAAATCATGTTTCAACTTTATCTAATGGATATCCAATCGGTAATTATTGAAGGTGGTGCCAAAATACTGAAACAATTTTTAGATGCAGGACTTTGGGATGAAGCCCGGATATTTAGCGCTGCTAACAGCTGGACAGAAGGCATTGCTTCTCCCGTTATTAATGGTATGCTTCAGGAACAGGTTCAATTAAACTCAGATAAACTTTCTATATATATAAATAAGTTTAAGTAGATGATATACATTATTTTAAGTATATGTTGTAGCGTAACCGTAGCTGTACTTTTAAAGTTAGCTAAAAGATACCGGATCAGCATTATACAAGCCGTTACCGTTAATTACCTTACAGCATTTATACTTTGCTTTTTATGCTTTAAACCTGATGTTTCTTTGGTTACATCGACTGCACCATGGCCAATTTATATTGCATTAGCTGTTTTGTTACCCTCAATATTTCTTTTTCTGGCCGCATCGATTAAAAGGCTGGGTATTGTAAAAACCGATATAGCGCAGAGACTTTCCTTATTTATTCCAATACTTGCCGCTTATTTCATTTTTAAGGAAGATTTTAATCAATATAAACTGATCGGGCTTATTGTTGGGTTTCCTGCAATTTTTTTAACTTTTATACGAAAAACTGAAAGACAACCTACGGCTGGTAATTGGATCTACCCGATTATGGTTTTTCTGGGCTTCGGCGTTATAGACGTACTGTTTAAACAGATTGCCTTACACAAAGCTTTACCCTATACCACATCACTATTCATTGTATTTTGTTTGGCTTTTGTTGTATCTGTTGTGGTGGTAGCTGTAATGACGGGGAGTGGAAAAACTAAAATTCAATTGGTAAACTTAGCCTGTGGTGTTATTTTAGGCCTTTTTAATTTCGCAAACATCTTATTTTATCTCAAAGCACATCAGGCCCTGGCTAAAAATCCCTCAACCGTTTTCGCTGCAATGAATTTAGGGGTAATTGTACTGGGAAGTTTAGTGGGCCTTATCGTTTTTAGGGAAAAACTATCCAGGCTAAATTATCTGGGTATTATATTGGCTATTGCTGCAGTAATATTAATCACTTTATCTCAGATTTATGCTGTTTGATGATACGTATAAAACGATAGCTGAGAACGCAGAGGGAATCTTTAGAGATAAAGGAAGCAAATTTATTGCGTATGCCTATCCTATCCGCTCAGAAGATGAAGTAAAGCCCATTTTGCAAAGCTTACGGACAGAACATGCAAAGGCCAGACATTTTTGTTATGCTTACAGGCTTAGCCCCGATCGTACTGTCTTTAGAATCAATGACGATGGTGAGCCTTCTGGTACTGCTGGCAGACCCATTTTAAACTGTCTTTTATCAGAAGACATCACCAATGCTCTAGTAGTTGTTGTACGTTACTTCGGCGGAACTTTGCTTGGAGTACCCGGACTTATTAATGCCTATAAAAATGCCTGCATTGAAGCTATAAAAACGGCAACTATTATAAGCAAAACAGTAAATGACATTTATCAGGTAGAATTTGATTACCTGCAGATGAATGATGTGATGCGTTTGGTAAAGGAAGAAAGTTTAATGGTTTTGTCTCAAAATTTTGATATCCAGTGTGTATTAACATTTGAGGTAAGAAAAGCGCAACTCAACCAGGTTTTAGCTAAGTTTGATAAAATTGAAGGATTAAAGCACCAGTATTTACATACCATTTAATTGACTTATCTATAGAAGCATGAAAATATCCGAAAGCGACTTAATCATTAACCCAGATGGGACAATTTACCATTTGAATTTATTGCCTGAAGACATCGCGCAAACTGTTATTACTGTAGGTGACCCTGAACGGGTGAGCGAAGTGAGTAAATATTTCGATCGGATTGAGCTTAGAAAGGGTAAGCGGGAATTTATAACCCACACTGGATATATCGGAGAAAAACGCATAACAGTGCTCTCTACAGGAATCGGTACCGATAATATTGACATTGTTTTTAATGAACTTGATGCTTTGGTTAATATTGATTTTGAAAGCAGAGCGATTAAAAAAGACCTAACAAGTTTAAATATTATCAGAATTGGAACTTCGGGGGCTGTACAGCCTGATGTACCCATGGGTACCATTTTAGCCTCTTCTTTTGGTTTAGGAATGGATGCACTGATGAATTATTATGTACATGAGTTATCAGGAGATGAACGTTTACTGCTTGATGATATCAAATCTCATTTTGCACATCTAAAACACATTAATCCTTATTTAACAGCCGCGAGCGATAAGCTGTTGAATACCATTGGTAAAGATATGGCTAAGGGAATTACGATTACTGCCCCAGGTTTTTATGCCCCTCAGGGTAGATTAGTGCGTGCAAAAAATGCCATCCCAAATTTTATTGGTTTAATCAACAGTTTTAAAAGCAATCAAAACAGAATTACCAACCTCGAAATGGAAACCGCTGGTATATATGCCCTGGCTAAAGTTTTAGGACATGAGGCCTTGTCTGTTAATGCTATACTCGCAAGCCGTGTTAATTTGGAATTTAGTAAAGCGCCAAATAAGATTGTAGATCAAGCGATTAAGGACGTTTTAGGGAAGATTTCCGAAATTTGTTAAACTTCGGAAATCTGTTCAATAACCAGTTCTTTTTGCTCGCTATCTAGATAAGTGCAAGTCATGTTTTCCAAATCAACAACCCATTTCTCTACCCCTGCATCTGCTGCCTGTTTACAGAAAGTTGCAAAATCGGTTTCACCGCGTTGATGAATGTGTAAAGCATGCTTGAGCTTCTCAGGAGATGATTCTTCATTAATCAGCAAATCGGGGTATTCATCAGGACTAATCTGCTCGGTTTGATCATCGCCAAAATACACAGATAAGCCGTTGGTAACGTATACATCGTTGCGCTTAATTCCAAAAGATTTAAGTGTTTTAATAAATTCTGGAAAATCTGCTCCGGTTTTTATCCTGGATTCTGCTTTCTTAATATCATCAACCTTAAACATAGCTTTATTTATTGAAACCTTATAAATAGTAGTCTGTGTATACAAATCTTCCGGCTTTAAGATGGTTGAAGGAAATTCCGGGATGTTTATTCCATTAGGATGATGTTGTGTTTCCACACAAAATGCATCATATCCATTGTAATCCTTCCCTCCTTTTCCAGCTTTCACACTTAAATACTTTGCCGTATATAAATGCGCTACAGGTTCGGTGGTATACACACTTAATGTTAAACCGCTTTCTTGCTCAAATGTTTTAGTCGCCAAGGTCAAATCACCATAGGTTTTATCCAAAACAAAGGTTTGATCGTAACCTTCTTCAGGATTCCAGTCTCTACCAATCTCTTTAGCGGTGGTAAAGTCAAGCGCAGTGTCTTTCACCGGAATAAGTTTCCCGGTTACAGAGTAATTATCATCCTGTTCCAGGTAATTGGAAGCAAAAATTTGTTGTACGTGCTGCGCTATATTTGCCACATTCGGATTTAAGTTAAAATAACCGTGATGGGTTAAGTTAATGGCTGTAGCCTGATCTGTCTCTGCCTCATAAGTCAGAATCAACTCGTCATTGTCTGTTAATTCAAATGTTAAATCAACGATTAAGTTTCCCGGATAGTTCTCTTCACCATCCTCACTTTCATAAGAAAGCGTTACAGCTGCATGAGGTTCTTCTGTAGTATCAATAACATCCCAAACCTTTTTGTCAAAGCCTTCAATACCACCATGTAAAGCGTCAGGGCCAGCGTTTTGTGCCACCTGGTAGGTTTGCCCATCAATGGTAAACCTACCATTTTTAATGCGGTTAGCATACCGGCCAACCACAGCTCCTAAGTAAGCGCCGTTTTTGAGGTATTCAGGATTCAGATATTCTTCAAAGGTGTCAAAACCTAAAACAATATCCTGTAGCTCTCCTTTGGCGTTTTTAACCACAAACTTATTGATGATTGCTCCGTAATTAAATATTTTAACGTAAGTGCCTTTGTTATTGGTGAGTTCTATAGCAACAACTTCGTTGCCGTTAATAATGTTACCTGTAGGTGTTTGCTTTACTTTCATAAATTGTAACTTAGGGCTTTTGTTTCCCAAACAAACATAACATTATTGTTTGCTTTTATAAATATTTTTTAAGCTAAATGAAGTTTAAACTTGAAGAGAAATTTGCGCAGTCATATAATCATAATGCTGTAGCAACCTACTTTGCTCCAGGACGTGTGAATTTAATCGGCGAGCATATAGATTACAATGGCGGTCTGGTGATGCCCTGTGCCATTACCATGGGAACCTGGCTTGCGCTCAGTCCCAATATGGAGGGAAAAACCAGATTTAAGAGCTTAAATTTTGAGGCATATGGTGAAATGGAAGCCAATCAGATTCAGGTTAAAAATCAAGGCTTTTGGTTCAATTATCCGATAGGAATTATTAATGAGTTCTTAAAGGATGGTCATCAAATTCCTGCATTAGATATGCTTTATTATGGCAATGTTCCCATTGGTTCTGGTTTGTCATCATCAGCTTCTATAGAGATTGTAACAGCCTTTGCCTTAAACGATTTTCTTTCCTTAGGGTACGATAAATTGCAGCTTGTAAAAATGGCAAAGCGTGTCGAAAATGAGTTTATTGGTGTAAATTCAGGTATTATGGATCAGTATGCGGTTGCTTTTGGTGAAAAAGACAAAGCCATTGTATTAGATTGCGACACGCTTAAAAGCAAATTGGTGGATATGGACCTGGGAGAATATGTGCTGGCTATCATCAATACCAATAAACCCCGTGCACTGGCTGATTCTAAATATAATGAGCGCGTTCAAGAATGCCAGACAGCATTAAAACTACTCAACAAGGAAATTGCATTGCATAATCTTTGTGAGCTTACATTTGAAAAATTCGCCCTCCATAGTCATTTGATTACTGATGAAACAATCCTGAATAGGGCAACACATGTGATAAAAGAAAATGATCGGGTACATCATGCCGCTAAAGCCTTAAATAATGGTCAGTTAGAATTATTTGGTCGTTTAATGTATGCCTCGCATGAGTCGCTTAAAGACTTATATGAGGTGAGCGGAAAGGAATTGGATACGATAGTTGATTTCTGCAAAAGCTATGAACCTGTTATTGGGGCAAGAATGACTGGAGCAGGCTTTGGCGGTTGTGCTATTGCTTTACTTAAGAAGGGTTTTGAGGAAGATTTTGCCAAACAATTGTCTGATTACTATTTCGATCGAATAGGTTATTATGCCGCCATTTATATCAGTGAAATAGGAAACGGACCAATCAAATTATAATTATTAAATGTGCGTACAATTTCGATGCAAGTTGTTCAGTGCAATCAAAATAAAATGAAAAAGTTAAAACTCGACGAACTAAACCGACCAGATATAGCAGAATTTAAAGCCCAGGAAAAACTACCTGTAGTGGTGGTTTTAGATAATGTGCGCAGCATGCATAATGTGGGTTCCGTATTTCGCACTGCAGATGGATTTGCATTAGAGAAGGTAGTGTTGTGTGGTATAACTGCTCAACCACCCCATCGTGAAATTGAAAAAACTGCATTGGGTGCAACACAGTCTGTAGATTGGGTACATTATCCTGATACCATTACAGCCGTGGATGAATTGCGGGCAGCCGGATATGAAATCGTTGCGATTGAACAGGCTCAAAACAGCACGATGCTGAATACTTTTAAGCCTGATGAAACTAAAAAATATGCGCTGATATTCGGAAACGAGGTAGATGGTGTAAGTGATGAGGTGATGGCAAAAATAGATGAATGCATAGAAATACCTCAATTCGGAACAAAGCATTCTTTTAATATTGTAATCTCTGCTGGCATTGTACTATGGGATTTCTTTGCTAAATTGAAGTTATAATTTACTGACATGGTAAATCCTCTGTTAAAAAAACTTCAGATTAAGGCTAATTTTAAGGTGAAAATCGAA
Source organism: Pedobacter sp. (assembly GCF_965279535.1). NCBI lineage: Bacteria > Pseudomonadati > Bacteroidota > Sphingobacteriia > Sphingobacteriales > Sphingobacteriaceae > Pedobacter > Pedobacter sp. The sequence goes on along the minus strand of NZ_OZ257244.1, from coordinate 583,121 downwards.
AATGCACCCGAAAAGACGGCCGGTATTTTTGGTGACATTCCTGCTGACGTTGCGTTTACTTATGGCGAAACAATGACCATGGATGCCTTGATCATCTTTACAACAAGTAAAATGGAATTGAATAATCAAATTCAAAAAAATCTCTCATTAATACATTCGAAAACAATATTTTGGGTTTTTTATCCGAAAAAGTCATCTAAAATAAGCTCAGATTTAGATCTGATGAAAAGCTGGGACGAACTTGGTAATTTTGGTTTATCACCTTGTGCATCTGTTGCGGTAAACGAAACATGGACTGCCTTGCGTTTGAAATTGATTTCAGAAGTAAAACCTTCGGGAATGAGAAACGATCACATTAAAACGAACGAATTCGGTGATTTTATTGATCCTGAAACAAAAACAGTAAAACTTCCTGCAGATTTTCAAGACACATTAGTTTCTCAGCCCAAGGCATTAGCTTTTTTCAATAGCCTATCCTACACAAACAGGAAGGAATATGTACTTTGGATTTTAAGTGCAAAGCAAGAAAAGACACGACAAAGCAGGATCGGAAAATCTCTTGAATTACTCCTAACAGATAAGAAGAATCCAGGTGCAAAATAAAAGCATGATCTGGTTTTGTATAGTAAATAGTACAATTTTTTGGTAATTTCAACGTTTAACGTAACATTTTTGAAAGTTTATTTTAAGGTTCTAATGTTCTGATTACATGTTGTTTGAGGTTAATTTCTGTCCTTTGGCAAGATTTTTTCATGGTCGAAGCTAAACAGTATTGTTAAAAGACTGTTAAGAAGTTATATCTACAAAATATAAAAAACATGAATTCGAAAATTACTAAATCAACAATGTTGGTTGCTTTATTAGGTTTATCATCACAATTATTTGCACAGGAAACGTCGACCTCAACAGGTCGTTTTTCACCAAAAGTATTTAGAACCTGGTCGGTTGGTGTACATGGCGGATTGCTTACACCAAGAACTGTTTTTGGAAATTCCAATCACGCTTTCGAAACTCCGGTAGAGCACATTGGTTACGGCGGGTACGTTAAAAAGCAAATCCTGCCATCATTAGGTATTCAGGCTGATTTCCTAGCTGGTAAAGTTGAAGAATTAAGAGCTTCAAACGGAGCGGGTGGGTTTATCGCCAACACAGGTTACAAAACAAACATTCAATGGTCCGGAGCTTTAAGCGCTGTTTGGAATGTTGCTAACGTTAATATCAACAACGAGAACGCAGTTTTAATACCTTATTTAAAGGCCGGTGCCGGTTACATGTCATCAGGCGCAACAACCTCTCCTGCTACAAGTGATCAAGGTTTTTACAGAGACGGATGGTTTGTTCCGGTTGGAGCTGGTTTCAAATTAGGCGTAGCTAAAGGAATCAATTTAGATTTTGGTTACGACGTAAACTTTGTGAAATCGGCTAAATTTGATGGTTTTAATGGTCCTACAAACGACAAATTTGCTTATGCACATGCTGGTTTAGAGTTTGCAATTGGAAACAAAGAAAAACCTCAATTACAGAACTACAGTTCATTAGCTGATTTACGTAAGCAAAGTGCTGAAGAAAGCTCAGAGTTGAGAAGAGCATTATCTACGGCAGAGCAAAATGCTCAAAGAGATAGAGAACAGTATGCTAAAGATATGGGTGATGATGACAATGATGGTGTAGCAAACAAATTCGACAAATGCCCGGGAACAGCTTCCGGAACAGTAGTAGATGGCTCAGGTTGTCCAATCAAAGTTCAGAGAGAAGTGGTTAAAGAAACCAAAGTAGTGGTTACTGAAGCTGATCGTAAAGTGGTAAGAGATGCAATTTCTAACTTAGAATTTGATTTAGGAAAATCAACTATTCGCTCTAAATCATATGCTACATTGAATCGAGTTGCTGCCTTGTTAGTAGAGAAAAACTTTAGCTTAAAGTTGGCCGGACATACCGATAACACAGGTAGCAGAGAGTTGAACTTACGTTTATCTAAAGACAGAGCTGAATCAGTAAAGGCTTATTTAGTTTCTCAAGGTGCTAATGCCTCAAGAGTTGAAGCTACAGGTTACGGTCCTGATCAGCCAATTGCAACTAACAAAACTGCAGCTGGTCGTCAACAAAACCGTCGTGTAGAATTTACATTATATTAATCATAAATAACATTTGTGTAAAAGCCTCCGGAATTATTTCGGAGGCTTTTTTTATTGTTGTTGGCAAAAGCTTGTTGAGTTATCAGTCTAGGTTCTATTATAAACAGTGTGCTACAAAAAGATTGACCACACTACTTCATACTAACTACTTTCTACTAGGTACTAACTACTTTATACTGGGTACTAAAGACTAACTAAGTCCCTTTTTCTTTTTATAAGTCATCTTCGCCTTTGCACCAGCGCTGTAATTGTAATTTTTGGTGTTGCTGGCTTTCTTCTCATGAAATGCAGCGCCCCTTTCAGATTGCTCCTCTTCTTCTCCGCTTTTTTTCTTCTTAGGTTTTGCAGCGGCGTCAACCACTTTCAAATCGTCTGGTAAATCCATAACCTGCATTTTCTGCCCCAAAGCTTGTTCAATCTTTTTAACTTCTACCAGTTCAATATCGGTAGAAAAATTGATGGCAATAACTTCTTCATTTTCATCATGTTTAATAATGCGTTGAATTAAAGTTTCCTTTCGCTCCGGTAATTCCAGGTGTAAAATAAATGGAACACCCCTCAGATCAGTTTCACTGAAATTTTCATTTGCAACAATTAGCACTCGCGCATTTGTATTTTCAATGAATTCATCAATACTGTCAAATCCTGCATCATCAAAAAATAAGGGTTTGTAAATCCCAATTTCCTGTTCATTGATGTGGTTGAAATTTTTATAAACCGTTTGAGCCGTAAGCCTGGTATTTACAAAAACGATAACCTTATCAAAGGTTTCCGCATCGTTTAATAAAAGTGTCAGGAGATTTAACTTAGTTCTGAAATTCGGTACATTATAGAGCATTTGCGGATAAACTTCTGCTTGTGCCTCTCCCAGTTCATCTACTTCAATGGTGGCAGCAGAATCTTTTATGAAAGGAGAAATCATGTGGTTAAGCTTATCGTGTAGCACTTCAGTAAATACGACATGTTGAGCTTTGTAAGCGCTATTGGCCAATTCTACAACTGGTAGCTGCAAACCTTTCTTTACAATCAGCTCTGCATTATCGACAATGAAAAGTTGAATTTTGTTGGTATTTAAAGCCAATTTTAAATATAAAGCTCTTGCACGATCAGGAACTGCAACAATGATATCTACACCATCGGTAACTTCATTCATCTGAGTCTCAATACTTCCTGAACTATCAATACCTAAAATACGGAAGGTGCTGTTACGGTTAAGTAATTTGAATTGCTCTAGAACATGTGCAACGTGCTCGGCGTCTGGAACGAGGATTAGTGCTCTGGGTGCTTCCTCAAACGCATATTTTAATTTCATTAGCGTTGCTAAAACATATGTAGTTGTTTTACCGGATCCTTCCGGACCTACCGCAACAACATCCTGGCCTCCCAAAATCCTCGACATTGTTTTCAATTGAATTTCTTTTGGAGTCAGAAATCCTGCATCTGTCATGGATGCAACAAGTTGCTTACTAAGTTTTAATTTTTCTAAAGACACAATTCTTATAATTTGTTAAGAATTGCAAATATCCTTAAAATAATTAGCTTTTGATGAATGGAACCAATATTAACTTGTTTTTCAGGTACTGTAAACAAAAAAAAATATTTTTTAATAAAATCTACTAAATCTATAGATATTATAGAAATATTTATATCTTTGCTCCTGTTGATACGTTAAACATGGTTTTAAACATAAATGTACAAAGGTATGTCTATTTATTTTCAATATCCTGCAATCGATGAATATCCTGTTTTGGTGCTACCCATCAATACAGCAGTTAAGGTAGAATATGGCATCAACCTTTCGGCTGTCATTAAAGATGAGCAAGCTATTGAACTGCAAGACTATTTAACGTTAAAACAGGTTTAAGCATTGGCCAGTTGACCGATTGGAAGGTAAAGGTTTTTAACTGAATACAGCGGTTCGAATCCGCTACCAGGCCACAAGTGTTACTCATTACACTTTAATCCCGATCAAGCTCAGATCAGGGAAGATTTGGTTATCTTATATTTGTTTTGTTGTTAGCAAGACTATCCGCGATGGATAGTCTTTCTTTTTTTATAAGAATTTATTTTTTTTCAAAAAAGTCAAAACATTTTAATTCGATCTTGGTTATCTATATAATTCACATTATACTAATCTTTTACAGATTAATTTGTTTGGTTTAGAAAAGGGATTTATGGATATAAATCCCTTTTTACATTTGCAACGTGATTATAAATACTATATTCGTTAAACCATCCATTATTTTTCATTTAGATGAACAGAAAACTTTTCCTTTCTTCATTTATTGCAGTTCCAGCGTTACTTTCTCCTATTAAAACATTTGCAAATGAGGTAGAAACTGAAAAAAAAAATTACGAAGTTCCAAAATATCTAAAAACAGGCGATACGATTGGGATAACAAGTCCGGCAGGTTACATTACTATTCCGCAAATCGAATCTGCTGTTACACAGATCAAAAGTTGGGGTTTTAATATCAAAGTTGGTGAAACCATAGGAAAAAGAGATTTTACTTTCGGAGGAACAGACGAAGAGCGCCTGATTGATTTTCAGCAGATGCTCGATGATCCTACTATAAAGGCGATCATGTGTGCACGCGGAGGTTATGGGTTTGTACGGTTCATTGATCGTTTGGATTTTTCAGCTTTCAAAAAAAATCCTAAATGGATTATTGGTTTCAGTGATATCACAGTAATTCACTGCCATTTAACTCAGCATTATCAAATAGCCTCTATACATTCAAAAATGTGTAACAGCTTTCCAGACGATTGGGTTAAGGCTGAGCCCATTCAGATTGAAACCATTTTATCTATTAAAAACGCACTAATGGGCGAGCAAATGGGATATGTGGCCCCAGCTCATCCTAATAATCGTTTAGGAAATGTGGAGGGTGTTTTGGTGGGTGGTAATTTAAGTATTATTGAGACCCTTGCAGGAAGCCAATCTGATTTAGATACAAAAGATAAGATCCTTTTTATAGAAGATACCGGAGAATACCTTTATAGTATAGACAGGATGCTGTGGAATTTAAAACGTAGCGGGAAATTGACGCATTTAAAAGCGCTGATTGTAGGTGGATTTAAAGTTAAACCAGATGAAACGGGGGATGAATTCGGAAGAACGATCTACGAAATTGTACTCGAGAAGGTAAAAGATTACCGATACCCTATTGCCTTTGATTTTCCTGTTGGTCACCAAAGAAATAATTATGCTTTAAAATGTGGCGTTAAACATACTTTAATGGTGGCCGAAACAGGAACTAAATTGATGTCGCAACAATGAAAGTCAAAATTAGACTGTTTTAACCTCGTCCTCTTCGTAATCTTTAATATCAGTAATATAATCGTTTACCAAGAGAAAATCAAAGAGCGGCTTTGCATCCGGAGTAACAGGCATATTCGCAGTAGTGATTACCTGATTGGTTTTCTTATCTAAAAATGGATAAGCAAAAAGCCTTACATTGGTACTGAACATATCGTTTACATAGTTTAACAGCTGACCAGAATAGTTTTCGCCGGTAAAGTTTGTAGAATTAAATACAAACTTTAAGTTGTTAATATTGGTAGCTAAGCCCACACTTTTAGGTTTGCATCGTGCAAGATATTTAGCTAAACGGTTATGTCTGGTAAAATTGGATACAATTACAATGTTGCCCGTATCACACATATCTTGTGTTCTCTTGGCTACAGATTCCAGATCTATATCATCAGGAGTTTCCTGTGCATCCGTCAAAACATTCGTTAACAGCACTTCAATCATAACCGCTAAATTGCCTTCCTCTACGTGGTTGGTGCGTTTAAACTGTTCTGTAGCTTTGTTAAATAAACTGAAGTTAGGATTTGATTTCTGGCCATATTTGGTACGCAAGATCATAATGTCTTTTTTGTACAATAGGTCTTTAGCCTGCCGAGGATGAGCATTTGAATCAAAAATCGCAGCTGCAGAGAAATCCTTCATAATCATATAAAGGTTTAACAAAATGTTATCAACCCCTTCAAAGGCAGGGCCTTTTACAGATATTAAATCAATTTCTACTGATCCAATGGTCAAATTATCGGCTAAGGATTCAACCATCAATTTCGGGTCTTGATAGTGGTAAAATGCCGCATATACGAGGTTTACTCCGATGATACCCAGCACACGCTGTTGCATGTTCACGTCTGTATCCAGCAATCTAACGTGAAAGAAGATCTCATTAGGAAGTCCACCCGGTTCGTTCTGGAAACATATACCAACCCAGCCATGTGGCTCGTTGGTACGCTTGTAATTTAAAGTCGTTACCGTATCTGCAAAGGCGAAAAATGTGCGGCTTTCATACTTTTCACCAGATAAACGTTCGGTTAGAAGGCCAAATTCATGGTCGAGCATTTGCAAAAGCCTATTCTGACTCACATACCTCCCATTCGCTTCAGCACCATAGATGGCATCGCTAAAGGTCATATCATATGCCGACATCGTTTTAGCTACTGTTCCAGATGCTGCACCAGCATTAAAAAAGTTTCTTGAAACTTCCTGACCGGCACCAATTTCGGCAAATGTACCGTAGATTCTTGGGTCGAGGTTTATTTTTAATGCTTTACGTTTAGTATCCAGAATTTCTCTTTCCATGCCGCAAAAGTACAAAAAAATGCGTTGTCGGTAAATCCAGATGCCAAATTAAAATCAATCTAAATACTGAATAAGCAAAATAAAATAAGGGTAACACTATCCAGCGTTACCCTTATAAAACCTAAACTTAAACTATTATGAAAAAAACTTCAATCTCTTTATTATGAAACTACAATCTCTTTTTGCAGTTTAGAATCGTCTTTTTTGTTGATGGTGATACTTAAAATACCATCTTTATATTCTGCAGTGATTTTCTCACCATCAGCACTATCAGGTAAGTTAAATGACCTGGCAAATGAGCTGTAATCGAACTCTTTACGGCTGAAGTCTTTATTTATTGCAGTTCCTTCACTTTTAACTTCTGCCCAAACAGAAAGTGTGTCTTTTTTAAGGTTAATTTGAAAATCTTCTTTTTTTAAACCCGGGGCAGCCAATTCAATTACATAAGCTTGCTCAGTTTCACTTATGTTAACATTCGGCGATTTATCGATCATTTTATTTTTTGTTAATGCATCGCTAAACAATGAGTCAAAAACATTGTTAAAATAAGGCGCTGTGTTACGGGTTCTGTTGTTAAAATTTACAAGTGTCATATCGCTAATTTTTTATTTTTTTTAATTTTTAAATTGATACTTCAGCTTATTCAACTTATATACCAAACCAAAAAAACATGAATTTTAAGACATTTTGGCAAAAAGAATCAAAAACAAAAGACAAATTGACAGAGTTGAAAAGCCTTTCTGACTTTTTTAACTATAAAACTAATGTTCCAATCAGGTTCGTAGATTTTGACATGATGGGGCACGTAAACAATTCTGTTTATTTTACTTACTTTGAAATTGCGCGTACTAACTACTGGAAGGAGATTGTGAACTGGGACTGGAAGAAAACCGGTATTGTGATTGCACATGCAGAAATTGATTATATCTTGCCTATAGTTGCAAATGATCAGATTGCGGTTCATGTTAAGACATCCAGAATTGGCAATACAAGTTTTGATTTAGAATATCAGATTGTTAAATTGAAGGGCACTGAGGAAGTTATTTGTAGCAAAGGTAAAACAGTTTGTATTGCTGTGGATTATGCATCAGGTAAGCCAACTATCATTCCTGAGGCGGAAAAACAGAAGATGATCAATTTCGAGCAGTTGAATGCATAATACAGGTATTTATATGGAAAGAGGCTCCTGTTTACGTCAGGAACCTCTTTTATTAAGTTATAGCTATACTGATTAATTTAATCGGGCATTATTTTTCCAGGATTCAAGATTCCACTGGGATCAAATACTTGTTTTATGCCTCTCATAAGATTAAGGTGTATTTCAGAATACTTAATGGGCATAAATTCTTTTTGAACCAGGCCTATTCCGTGTTCGCCAGATATAGTGCCTCCTAATGCTGTTGTCAATTCAAAAATCTCTGCAATACCAAGTTTAAGTTTTGTTTTCCAGTCCTCATCACTCATGCCCGCTTTAATAATGTTAACATGTAGATTGCCATCGCCTGCATGACCATAGCAAATGCTTTCAAAGCCATATTTTTCACCTGTTGCTTTTATTCCGGCAACCAGCTGAGGAAGTGCTGCTCTTGGTACTACAGTATCTTCTTCTTTATAAACTGAGTTTGATTTTACCGATTCGGCCATGGTTCTGCGCATGCGCCAAAGCTCCTCCTTTTGCTGTGCTGTATCGGCAAATAAAACCTCAGTACAGTTGTGCTCCTCTAAAACAACGTTGGTTTTTTCGCAGTTTTTAAAGATATCGTCTAAGTCATCACCATCAAATTCAATCATTAAAAGTGCTTTCACATCATCTTTTAAGTCAAATTTAATGTCATCGAATTTTATTACCCACTCCACTCCTTTTCGTTCCATAAATTCGAGTGCAGAGGGTGTAACTCCTGCTCTAAAAATCGCTGATACAGCAGCACACGCTTCTTCATTGGAACTGAAAGACCCCATCATGAGAACAGATTGTTGAGGCTTTGGAAGAAGTTTAGTCACAATTTTTGTCACCACGCCAAGGGTTCCTTCCGATCCGATCATTAACTGCGTCAGGTTATATCCTGAAGCATATTTTAAGGTATTGGCACCCGTCCAGATGATATCCCCGTTAGGAAGAACTACTTCCAGATTCAGGATATACTCTCTAATGGTACCATATTTAACCACACGAGGTCCACCGGAGCCATGGGCTACGTTTCCACCGATAAAACATGAACCTTTACTACTGGGATCAACCGGATAAAGTAAACCTTTCTCAGCTACTGCATTAATGAATTCTTCGGTAATTACGCCTGGCTCAACTGTTGCCTGAAGATTTTCGGTGTCGATTTCGATAATAGACTTGAACTTTTCCATCGACAATGAAATACCTCCGTAAACAGGTAAGGCTGCACCACTCAAACCTGTACCCCCACCTCTTGGCGTTACAGGAATTTTGTATCCGTTACATATTTTGAGCAAGGCAGAGATATCTTCAGGAGTAGTAGGTTTTACTACTACCTCCGGCTGATACCGCAAGTCTTCCGTTTCATCATGGCTATAATTGTCCAGGCTTTCAGCGTCAGTAAAAACCTTGCTATCGCCTATGCTATTTTTGATTTCCTGTAAAATTTCAGGAGTAATTTTGGTAAAATTCATTGTCTATTTGGCTGAGGTATAGTTTAATTGAACAAACGAATGACCGATCTGTCCTGGCATCGGTGGATTCAATTTCTTCATGCTTACCTTAATGTTTGCTACAAATGGGTATTGCTCAATAACTTTTGAAATGATGTTTTTTAGAACTGTTTCGAGCAATTTTTGTGTGTTTTTCATCTCATTGAGGATGATGGTATTTAAGTCTTCATAGTTAACTGTCTGACTTAATTCATCATCAAATCCGATAGCATCGAATTCTGTCTCTAAATCAATTACAAAATGATTACCTATGAGTTGTTCTTCCGGGTAATAACCGTGCAGTGCAAAACATTTTACATCCCTTAAGGCTACTGTTTGTTTAAAATGGCTCATTTTTGATTGATATCTTGCAAAATTAATTTTTCTTACCGAATATAATACCCATTGTGGTAAATTGTTACCTTTGAATTGGAAGTCATTTCTTAACTAAATAAACCTAGTACATGAGCAAGTCAGCAAAAAAAGATCTTTACGAGGCACCAGATTATTATCTGTTAGATGAGTTATTAACTGATGAACATAAATTGATCAGAGCAACCGCTCGGGATTGGGTTATGAAGGAAGTTACTCCTATAATTGAAGATTATGCTCAAAAAGCAGAATTCCCTAAGCATTTGATTAAAGGTTTGGCTGAAATAGGTGCATTTGGCCCAACAATTCCGGTTGAATATGGGGGCGCGGGACTAGATTATACGGCTTATGGTATTTTAATGCAGGAAATTGAGCGTGGTGATTCAGGAATTCGTTCTACTGCTTCTGTGCAGGGTTCGCTGGTGATGTATCCAATTTACGCTTATGGTTCTGAAGCGCAACGTAAAAAATATCTTCCGAAGTTGGCCAGTGGCGAATTAATGGGTTGCTTTGGATTAACTGAACCGGATCATGGTTCTAATCCCGGAGGAATGGTTACAAATATAAAGGATGCAGGAAGCCATTATTTGCTGAATGGTGCTAAAATGTGGATTAGCAATGCTCCTTTCGCCGATATCGCTGTGGTGTGGGCTAAAGATGAGTCGGGGAAAATCAGAGGGATGGTTGTAGAACGTGGCATGGAAGGATTCTCTACTCCGGAAACCCATAACAAATGGAGTTTACGGGCATCTGCAACAGGTGAATTGGTATTTGATAATGTAAAAATCCCTAAGGAAAATGTGTTCCCGGAGATTAGTGGATTGAAAGGTCCGTTGGGTTGCTTGAATCAGGCGCGCTACGGAATTGCCTGGGGTGCTTTAGGAGCTGCAATGGACTGTTATGATACTGCACTTCGCTATTCGAAAGAACGCATTCAATTTGGTAAACCGATTGGAGGTTTCCAGTTACAGCAAAAGAAATTAGCTGAAATGGTTACTGAAATTACTAAAGCACAACTCCTAGTATGGCGTTTAGGAGTGCTCAAGAGTGAAAATAGAGCATCCGCTGAGCAGATTTCGATGGCTAAAAGAAATAGTGTCGAAATCGCATTAGATATTGCCCGAAATGCCCGCCAAATGCTCGGTGGCATGGGGATTACCGGAGAGTACTCCATTATGCGCCATATGATGAACCTGGAATCTGTGGTAACATATGAGGGAACGCATGATATACATTTATTAATTACCGGTATGGATGTTACCGGAATAAACGCATTTAAGTAGTATTCAGGGTTGACGGGATTACGGGATTTTCAGGATTATGTTGGAAATCCTGTAATCCTCTAATCTTTAAAGCGCACATTTAGCTCAGGCGAAAAATTATGTTGTCGCCTATGTTTTGATATCGGATTATTATTTAATTTTGGGGCAACAAGCTTACAATTTAAAAAGATATATAACCCTACAATTAATAAATATAGAACAGGCCTCAGTAAGCTGTAACTTAACTTTCTGTTAATGTAATGATGTTAAATTAGCGCCATGATCATAGCAAATCCTGGTAATCAGATAATCCTGTTCGCGAAGCGAAAATTATGAAAGACTTTAAAAAATATACCTATATCCCCGCTCCTCCCGAAGAGGTTTATTTAGCATTAACCAAAGAAACAAGTATAAAACTATGGACTGGCGCTGAGGTTGAGTTTCAGGAAACACCCGAATCCGAATTTTCATTTTGGGATGGTGATATTACCGGGAAAAATCTGGAGTTTGAATATGGAAAGAAAATCGTTCAACAGTGGTATTTTGGTGAAGAAAATGAACCTTCAATTGTTACGATTAAACTCCATGAAGACCGAAAAGGTACATCATTAGAATTTAAACAAACCAATATTCCTGATGAAGACTATGAAGATTTTACCGAAGGCATTGAAACGTATTTCTTAGGTGGCCTGGTCGATTTCTTCGATGAATAATAAAAACGTTTCCCGCAGATTACACTGATTTTTACAGAACTAATCTTTTAAATCTGCGGGGCACATTAGGAATAGTAATCTTAAGCCCCCTCAACCGCTCCAATCTAAATTAATGAAAATTAAACTCAAAGCACTTTTTTGTGGCCTGTGCGCCCTTGGATTTCTCAATTCCTGCAGTACTTATCTAACTCCCGCCAGTCCGGGCAGTAACTTAGGCTATTTGCCTAAAGCGATGGTTGTTGACAGCATTAAAACATTAACGAGCATTTCTGCTAGCCTTGCGGGGGGAAGCTCGCCAGATGCTAAAGTATCCTATGAGATGGGGATGATTAATATTAGTGCAGCACATACATTCAAGGAATTTAATATCGGGTATGGTTTATTTGGTTATACGGGAAAAGCGGAAAACAGCTCAACTACCAATTCCCTTAAATATCCTGAAGATTATCTTCCTCAGTTTAAGAAAAACTATTTTGGCGCAGGTTTACGGTTCTCTGCTGGCTTGCACAGTACTTCTGAAAATGGAAATACCGATTTTCGATATATCAATTTCGAAAATGCTGTAAACTTTGAAAATGGACCTTATACTGATTTTAGAAGACAAATTTATCGGGGCTTTGTACCTAATTATGTGGCAGTAACAGACAGAAGTTTGATCTGGACTACAGGCCTCTCTTCAGAAATTATATGGCGAGGACGAAGAAACCATGATATTAAACATGCCTTCAGGCTTTTTATTGGTGGAAGCCCTACATTGAATAATGGATTCAGGTTTGGTTCAAATGTTAGTCGTGAAAAGGATGTAAGTTCCGGTGGTTGGGTGGTTAACTATTTTTTAAACGTCAAAAGGTTTTACATGAGTCTGGAAATGGCCAGTACACTTAATTACTCCCAAAAAATAAGTCTGGGCTATACCTTTAAATAAAACATTAAGGAAATTTGCTTGTTCTGTTATAAAAAATAATTATGAACAGAACCGTAGGACTTATATTAATCGTTGTTGGCATCGCCATGCTTGTTTGGACGGGCTTTTCTTACACTAAGAAGGAGAAAATTGTAGATGCTGGTCCGATTCAGATATCTGCCGATAAAGAGAAATCAGTGAATTGGCCACCTTATGTTGGTGGAATTATCCTCGTTGCGGGAGTTGTTGTTCTTGTAGCCTCTAAGAAGAAATAGTTGTTTATTAACCACAAAGGCACCCGGTTTAACTTAATTTTTGCCCTGGTGTCTTTGTGGTGAAAATAATAAATTATATTTCTGTGCTATAAACAGACCTTATCGCATCGCGTAAATTGTACTTAGAAGCCATCACTTCTCCATATGCACCCGCACTGCGAATAGCGAATACGTCTCCTCTAAATGATTCAGGCTGTTCTACTTCCTTACCAAAACAATCTGTGCTTTCACAGATCGGACCAACGATATCATATTTAATGGCGCTGCCATTGCCACGGGTTAAATTTTCTATTTTGTGGTAAGCTTGATATAAAGCAGGACGCATTAACTCTGTCATACCTGCATCCAAAACCACAAAGTTCTTCTTTTTGCCATTTTTGATGTACAATACCCGAGTAATTAATGATGCTGATTGTCCAACTAAAGCCCTTCCAAGTTCAAAGTGAACTTCTTGTCCAGGCTTAACCGTTAAAAATTCATTAAAAATCTTAAAGTACGCTGCAAAATCTGGGATTTGGTTGTCAGGGTTATAGTAATCTATACCTAAACCTCCACCTACATTTAAAACTTTTAGTGTAAACCCTTTATCTTCAAACCAGGTCGCAAATTCATTTACCCGTACACAAAGGTTTTTGTAAACATCTAAGTTGGTAATTTGCGAACCAATGTGAAAGTGTATTCCAATAAATTTAAGGTTTGGAGAAGCTTTTAAAGTGTCGGCACACGCAGATAAATCCCATGAATTGATACCAAACTTATTTTCGTCTAAACCAGTCGTAATGTTATGATGGGTATGTGCATCCACATTAGGATTTATACGAATAGCCACTTGTGCAGTCTTACCTTTTTTCGCAGCAAGTTCGTTCAAAACTTCTAATTCCTGGATAGATTCTACATTGAAGCAGAAAATATCCAGATCCAACGCTTCATTAATTTCCTTGTCGGATTTTCCAACGCCAGCGAAAACAATTTTTTGATGGTCAAAACCAACCTCTACTGCTCTTCTTACTTCTCCGGCACTTACACAATCAGCACCAAAACCTACAGCTTTAATCTGATCTAGCAGGACAGCATTAAAATTCGCTTTCAGGGCATAGTGTATGTGAAATTGGTAATTCGCAGCCGCCTCGGCACAGCTCTTCAAGGTTCTTTGAAGTAAATCTGTATCGTAATAGTAAAATGGCGTTTCAATATTGTTAAACTTTGATATATCTTTATCGGCGAACATGTTCAGATTCCTTATTATAATTTTAATTTTATTCTTCGGGCTAATTTATATAGGCAACTATTTAGATTTGAAACACGGAAGGATCACACAAAAACAATACAATGGTAAAATTAGATTTTCTATTATATTACTATTAATTGTAATCTTTTTCCTATCATTAAAAAAATGGATATAGCTGCTGCCCTATTTGTCTTTTTTATTATTTCTTTGGGTCTATATAACTCTTACAGAAAATATAAAAATGGAATGTTGCCGATAAACTTTCTGCGTGTGCACGTGCTTATCGGCTTTATAGTTGTAATAATTGCTTACTTTCTATTATTCAAATAAACGGCTATGCAAACTTCTTAATGCTTCTGTTTTGTATTCTCCCTGAATCAATAAAGAAACATTGTAATTACTACCGCCATAAGAAATCATTCGGATTGGAATGTGCTTTAAAGATTCGAAAACGCGACTGGCAAAGCCATGTTTGTCTGCTCCAAAATCTCCTACAACACACACAATGGTGTGATTTTCATCAATTACTACAGAACCAAAAGTTTCCAATTCTGTTTTGATCTCCGCTAAGTGCGAAGTGTCATCAATGGTAAGAGAAACAGCCACTTCAGAGGTGGTAATCATATCGATAGGCGTTTTATACCGCTCAAACACTTCAAAAACCCTTCTCAGGAAGCCATAGGCTAACAGCATTCTGCTGGATTGAATTCTTATTGCTGTAATGCCATCTTTTGCAGCGATTGATTTAATTTTTCCTTTTTCACTATCATAAGTAATTAAAGTACCAGCAGCACTAGGCTCCATGGTATTTAATAAACGCACAGGGATTTTGTATTTCTGTGCCGGAAAAACAGATTGTGGATGCAAAATTTTTGCACCAAAGTACGCCAATTCAGCAGCCTCATCAAATGATAATTGTGCAATGGGTTTGGTGCCTTTAACAATTCGTGGATCGTTGTTGTGCATACCATCAATATCGGTCCAGATCTGAACTTCTTCAGCTAAGATTGCCGCACCCAATAACGAAGCCGTATAATCACTTCCACCACGACGAAGGTTATCTACTTCGCCAAAGCTGTTTCGGCAGATGTAACCCTGTGTAATGAAAAGTTTATTGCCTTTATGCTGCTCTAATAATGGAGTTAAATGCTTGGTTGTGAATGGAACATCGGGTTCATTATCTTCATCCGTTTTCATAAAATCTAATGCAGGCAATAATACCGAAGGTACATTGATAGATTTCAGATAAATATGATATAAGGTTGTAGATAGCAATTCGCCCTGGGCTAAAACAATCTTTTCCTCTATTGGGGTAAAAATATCATTTGCAAACCCTGCTAAAAAGTGAAAGTGGTAATCGATCACTTCATTCCCCTGCTCCTGAAACTCAGCTGCTGGTAATAACTCAACAACAAAAGCCTTATATTTTTGATACAGATTTTCGACGCACTCGCTTCCCTTCTTCTTATCTCCAGCCAAAAAGTTGTTTGCAATTTCTACTAAACTATTGGTTGTACCAGACACTGCTGATAGAACTACAATCTGCTCTTCATTTGGATTTATAATATCCAACAACTTGGTCATGCGTTCGGGACTACCTACAGAGGTACCCCCAAATTTTAATATTTTCATTTTTGTACTGGAATATGTAATTTTCTTTTATAATTGTATCGGGGCGTGAAAATAAGCAAAAGCAACTTAAAAGCAACACCCTCAACAAAATAAAATTTGGATTGATTATAAAATTAGAAATTCTAGCCAAACATCTTCCAGAAAAAATTGTTCAACACCAGATATTAAATTAAAAATACAACTCAATGCAGGGAATTGATGAATCTACACAGGCCACGATTAACCAATGGTTAAGCGGTAATTACGATGAACAAACTAAGGCCGAGATACAGGCTCTTGTAGATAAAAACGCAGCTACAGAACTAACAGATGCATTTTATAAAAGTTTAGAATTCGGTACTGGAGGCTTACGCGGTATTATGGGAGCCGGATCAAACCGGATAAATAAGTATACTATTGGCACCGCAACGCAGGGATTGGCCAATTACTTGAACAATAAGTATCCGAACGAAAAGATAAAGGTGGCGATTGCCCACGATAGTCGTAATAATTCAGACTACTTTGCTAAAATAACGGCCGATGTTTTTTCGGCAAACGGAATATACGTTTATTTCTTCTCTGCTTTGAGACCTACTCCCGAGCTTTCTTTTGCCGTTCGTCACTTCGGCTGCAAAAGTGGTGTAATGTTAACGGCTTCACACAACCCAAAAGAATATAATGGATACAAAGCTTACGGCGCCGATGGTGGACAGTTCACTTCTCCGGATGATAAGCTGGTTATTGATGAAGTAAATAAGATCAAGAGCATAGACGAAGTCAAGTTCGATCGTATAGAATCAAATATTGAACTTATCGATGAAGCAGTAGATAAACTCTATTTAGATGGTATCACAGCGCTTTCCATTTCTCCGGATGCAATTAAGCGCCAGCACGATTTAAAAATTGTATTCTCGCCAATTCACGGAACAGGGATTACATTAGTGCCAAAAGCTTTAGCTCAATTTGGCTTTACCAATGTTACAATTGTGGAAGAGCAAAGCCAGCCTGATGGAAACTTCCCAACTGTTGTTTATCCTAATCCAGAAGAAAAAGAGGCCCTTACTTTAGCTATGAATAAAGCTAAGGAGATAGATGCAGACCTGGTTTTAGCTACAGATCCTGACGCCGATCGCGTGGGTATTGCAGTAAAAGATAATAATGATGAGTGGGTATTGCTAAATGGTAATCAGACAGGTTGTTTATTAATTAATTACTTATTAACCGCCTGGCAGGAAAGTGGCAAGCTAGATGGTAATCAGTTTATTGTAAAAACGATAGTAACTTCTAACCTGATTGAGGAGATTGCCAAGAAGAAAGATGTTACTTACTACAACACCTTAACCGGATTCAAATATATTGGACAGTTGATGACTGAACTGGAAGGTAAGAAATATTTCATTGGTGGAGGAGAGGAAAGTTATGGTTACCTAATCGGAGATCTGGTACGTGATAAAGATGCTGTAGTTTCTGCTGCATTTATCGCAGAAATGACGGCTTATTATAAAGATAAAGGCAACAGTTTGTATAATGCTTTGCTAGATATGTATGTAGAATACGGATTATATAAGGAAGATTTAGTATCCTTAACTAAAAAAGGCAAAGCCGGTGCTGAAGAGATCAAAGCCATGATGGAGAAATTCAGGAATAACCCTCCAGCCAGTTTAGGTGGATCAAAAGTTTCTGTGTTGAAGGATTATGAACTGGGGCAAGAGACTGACCTTGCAACCGGAAAGGTTTCGAAGTTGGATTACCCAAAATCAGATGTGTTGCAGTTTATCACCGCAGATGGCAGCATAGTTTCTGCCCGTCCGAGTGGTACCGAACCTAAAATTAAGTTTTATTGCAGTGTGAACGCGCCGTTAGCTGATCGCAAAGATTTTGCAAATGTAAACGCTCAGCTGGCAGATAAGATTAAAGCAGTTATGGCCGACTTACAAGCATAATTAGCTAATAATATAATTAAAAGCACAGTTGAAATATTCAGCTGTGCTCTTGTGTTAGATTTTTTGAATCTTATTTCATCAATTGTAAATCCTTTTAACTCAATATCCCTAACAAAGTTTTACAATCACAATATTTTTCTATATCAATTTTTCTTGAAGGTAACCTCTCCTTCTCCATTCGTGCTGAGGTTGTTATAGATTTGTTTCCAGTATGAGATGACCTTACCCTCTTTATTCACCAAAGAAAGAATCGGTTTAGATTTATCTACCCTTTTTTCATTCAGCAAAATGCCATCTAATACATTACTATAGTAGATGTTTAGCGTATTGTCTTTCGCTGTGGCAAAGCATTTAATTTTGTAAGAGGTTTGTATCCCCTGAGCATCAATTATACAAAGCGATTTGCCATTTACAGGCTTGCTCACATCCATTATATATGAAACATAACCATCATTAAATGCCCAATGACCGGTAAAATCCAGTTTGGAACTTTGTGCAAAACAGAACTTAGCTGTTATGAAAAATAGAAGTAATAAAATGTTTTTCATTTATTGATGGCTAAATATAGTTCTTATAGTTAAACACAAGAAATTTGTAAGTAGTTTTCTATTATGAAGAGCTGTAGGTTATAATGATAACCGTCTTGGGGTGTGAGAAGGAAGAATATAAGATACAAATCTTCGTAAAACCTGTAGATTATATTTTTATTCTTCACTTTCTTTAATACTTTTGCAGCATTAATTGGTTATGTTCAAAAGAATCCTCATATATTTTCTAATTATGGCCACCGTTTCCAATGGTGTGATGCAATTAGTAATTTATTCTGGTTATCAAATGAACAAAGAGTACATTACCAGTGTGTTCTGTATTAATAAAGAGCATCCCGAATTGCATTGTGATGGCCAATGTTTCTTAGCCAGAAAACTAAAAGACCTGGATACTAAAAATAAACAGGTACAAGATCAGCTGAAAAGGGTTGTGGAAGCAGAACCTCAGTTCAGAGTTCTGGTCATTAACCATGAAATCCCATCTTTTACCATCGAAAATTTGACTGGTTATTTTGAAAAACCTGTTAAGGATTTATCAATTTCTATATTCCATCCGCCTAAAGTGGCTTAGTTATTTGTTTTTTTCTGTTGTTTCTGCTCTTGAAGGAGAATATGTTTATGCAATCTGTTTGCGTTACAACAGCCATTATTAATCACTAAGACATTTTAAGAATGAAATTATCATACTATTTACTGGCATGCCTATGCCCTATTATATTATTGTCATCTTGTAAAAAAAGTAATGACGACATTGCACCTGATACGAAATCAGGCTTTACCATCGAGTTTGAAAACCAGGTAAGCGGAAGTCCTTTAACACTGAATACCGTTACTTATAAAAACGCTAATGGCGATGATTTTAAAATCAATGTTTTTAAATATTATATCAGTAATATCAAGTTGAGCAAAGCCGATGGAAGTACTTACGCTATTCCAGAAAGTTATTTTTTAATAGACGCTTCAAAAAGTGAGCTTACCAATATAAGCTTAAAGGATGTACCCACTGGTGATTACACTAAAATAGAATATACCATTGGTGTAGATTATGCCCGTAATTTTGCCGGAGCGCAAACGGGTGCTTTAGATCCTGTTAACGGGATGTTCTGGACCTGGAACAGCGGCTATATTTTTGTGAAACTAGAAGGAACTTCACCACAGTCAAAAGCTACTGGTAATGCACTTACATTTCATATCGGTGGCGTAGTTGATCCCAATAATACCATTCGAACATTCGCGACTGAGATTAATGCTGCCAATCCACTAAGAATAAGGACGGATAAAAAGCCAAATATGCATTTTATTGTAAATGCAGCGGCCTTATTTACCGGTAAAACAAATATCAGTTTTGGCACTTTGAATTTCACTATGGGAGGAGCAAATTCGGTGCTTGTTGCCGATAATTATGCCAATGGTATGTTCAGATTGGATCATATTCATAATTAATGCAGAGGAAACTTTATGTCATCGCGATACTCGGAATGGGTATTGCGATGATGTATGCCTGCAGTAAAAATCAGGAAGATGAAGTGCCTGCAAACTTGAATGTAGCCTTTAAAATTCCAGCTAATTTTCCTGTACCGGCATATAATTTCGATGAAAATAAACTAACCAATGCAGGTTTTGCCTTGGGCAAGAAACTTTTTTACGATGCGCGTTTATCGGCAGATAAAAGTGTTTCTTGTGGAAGTTGCCATCAGCAATTTGCTGCATTTGCGAACCTCGATCATAAGGTTAGTCATGGCGTAGCAAACTGCCAGGGTAAACGTAATACTCCACCATTATTTAATCTGGTCTGGCAAAAGGCATTTTTCTGGGACGGTGGTGTGAAAAACTTAGAAACTTCACCGCTTAATGCCATTGCAGACACCTGCGAAATGCGTACAGACATCGCAACTGTAATCGCTTTTTTAAAAAGTACGGCACCATATCCGGATTTGTTTAAATCTGCCTTCGGAACTGAAGAAATCAACTCTCAGTTAATCTTAAAATCCTTAGCTCAATTTATGGGGGTGATGGTTTCAGGTAACGCTAAATACGATCAGGTAATGCGCAAAGAAAACGCTGCCGCTTTTACTTCAAGCGAACTGGCAGGTTATAATCTATTTAAAGCCAGGTGCGTGTCCTGTCATGCTGAGCCATTTTTTACCGATTTTTCTTATCGCAGCAATGGACTTGATCTTCAAAGCGCTGATGAGGGGCGCTCTCACATTACAGGATCGGCAACGGATTTTGGAAAATTCCGTGTACCTACGCTTAGGAACATTGAATACACGAGCCCTTATATGCACGATGGTCGTTTTTACAGTTTAGATGAGGTATTGGAACACTATAATGCTGGTGTAAAGCCTGCGGCCAACCTGGATCCTTTATTAAAAAATGCTATTCCGCTAACTACGCTCGAAAAAGAACAAATTAAAGCATTCTTAAAGACCTTAACAGATCATGAATTTATTAAAAATACACTATTTAGTGAATCGTAAATTACTTTTTATAGCGCTGCTATTGATGGGTAGCCAGGTATTTGCCTGTGATATTTGTGGTTGCTTTATGGGGATTACTCCTTACTATAATCGTAACAGCATAAGTTTGCTTTACCGCTATCGATCATTTAGCGGCTATGAAGGCCAAAATCATGCGTTATTCCCATCTGGGGGAAATTTCTTTATTCCGGCAAGAAGTCAAAATTCACCTATCACCAATCATGCAGGAAATCCTGACGACTATGAACTTTATCGTTCATTGGAACTTAGGGGGAAGTACTTCATTAATAGTAAATTAGAAGTTAATGCTATTTTGCCTTATGTTTCTAATAGTGAGCGATATAACGGCTATACATCTTCTATTTCTGGGCTGGGCGACATTAATATTTACGCAGGCTACCACGTGTTACAAAAGCTGGAGGACAATTTTAAACAGCAGTTAATTGCCGGTGCAGGTGTAAAACTTGCAACCGGTAAAAATGACTTTAAAAATAATGAGGGTATCCGGTATTCTTCTCTTATGCAGGCTGGTACTGGCAGTACAGACGCATTTGTTTACCTCAATTACCTGGTTGGCCTGGGTAAATTTGGCGCCAGTTTAAATACTTCTTATAAAGTAAATGGTACCAATAGCCGTGATGAAGGCATAGCGAACAGTACCACAAGTTTTCTAAATATTTTTTATGTACAACAGATAGGTAAAGACCTGCAAATAATGCCTTCTGCCCAATTCTTCTACGAATATTCGGGTGGAGAGAAATATAAGGCTGAGAAAACCGGCGAACACATTATGAATAACTTAATGGGCGGAGCTGGTTTAGACGTTTTTTATAAAAATGTGGCCTTAAATGCGGGTATTCAAAAGAATATCTGGGAGGCAAAAACCGACCATCCCATGAGTGCGGGAAAGGTTTATGTAGGACTGACTTATAATTTTTAACAAAAATGAAAAGACTAAACACAGCAATGGCGCTATTGGGATTGCTGATTTCTTTGAACCTGGCCTGCAAAACGGAACCAGATGCAAAGGCAATTCGCAAAGAAGTTTTAAATATTCACGATAAATTAATGCTTGATGGTGAAAAGCTGATTAAAAACAGAATGCACCTGGATACGATTTTGATAGCTGAAAAACAGAAGAAATCAGCTGATACAGCACAGATGACCGATTTAATTTCAAAACTTAATCAGGCAGACGAGAAAATGATGGATTGGATGCATTTTTTTAAAGATGATTTTAAAGGTAAAACGGCCCAGGAAGATTTGGACTATTACAAGTCGCAAATGATCAAGATCAGGGCTGTAGAAGATGATTATATTAAATTAATCAGAGCTTCAGATTCTGTGCTCAAAGTTCATCACATTTCTCCTGTAAAAAAGCATCATCATGTGCATCAGCATAAACACTAGTTTGTGTCCCATAGATAAAAGGATTGGCTCTTATCTTTTTAAACCTGCGGGAAACCGTTACAATAAGTAACATTACCATAATTAATTATTTTCTGCGGCACACAGGTCGTATATTTACAATTTAAAATTATATTATGAATAAAATCGTTTTTTCGGTAGCAAGCTTCTTGCTATTCACCTCGCTAATCTTCTCTTGTACGCAAAACAAAAAGCTGCCTTATTATGGCGAACGCCATGCGGAAACGGTAAGAGATGCAGCTGGAGTTGAAAAAATAGATACCGTTTATCAAACTATTCCTAACTGGTCGTTTCTAAACCAGGATAGTGTGGTTACTACAAATAAAGCTACTGATGGTAAAGTATATGTAGCTGATTTTTTCTTTACTTCCTGCACGACGATCTGCCCTACTATGCACCGTAATTTAATGGATATTTACACCGCATTTAAAGGTAATCCAGATGTATTATTTGTTTCTCATACCATTGATTTCAAATACGATAAACCTTCTGCTTTAAAGAAATATGCGCAGAAACTAGGCGTTGATGGACCAAAGTGGTTATTTCTCTATGGATCAAAAGACAGTGTATATACCCTTGCTGAAAAGAGCTACCTGGTTGCTGTTGGTGAAGACAGCACTGCTAAAGATGGCTACATTCACCAAGGATACCTGGTACTGATTGATAAAGATAAACACATCAGGGGTGCTTATGATGGTACAAAACCAGAAGAAGTAGAGAAGCTTAAGCAAGACATCCCATTATTACTTGCAGAATATAAAAAATAAATATTCAATTAGCCCCAGAACATACAGGAATTTCTGGGGCTAAATATCTCTTAAGTATATTATCATATCATGCGTTTAAACATTATCAAGGCTACTTTTATCTTATTGGTTATCGGTGTAATCATTTCATGCCAAAACCAGGAAACAATTGATTTGCAGAATTACATTTCCAGTGGAAAAGATATCTATAAGGCCAAATGTCAGAATTGTCATGGTGAGAATGGTGAAGGGCTTGGGCAACTGGCTCCTCCCTTAACTGATAGTGTGTTCCTGAAGCATAATAAAAACCGATTGGCTTGTATCATCAAGAATGGTTTGAATGAAGCCATCACTGTGCAGGGTAAAACCTATAAAGAAAAGATGCCTGCTTTTCCGGAACTAACTGATATTGAAGTGGCACAGGTGATGGTATTTGTTACCAATGCTTTTGGAAATAATCAGGGTTTTGTATCTTATCAACAGGTTTCTTCTCAATTGCAACAGTGTAAATGAGTTTCAGTATTGATATTTGGCCCTATCTGGTATTAGCGGCTTAGTAAGCATTCCTTATCGATTTTTTGATTAAAAAAAGTGCTGTGACTACAATATAATTTTGTACTTGTGTGGTAAAAAAGATAAAACCATTTCAACTTTCTGATTAAAAAAGCCATCTTTGCGCAAAATGCAGGTTGTTCTATCGCTGTTTCGGGTAAAACCGAGAGAGAGGAAAGTCCGGGCAACACAGGGCATCTCGCTTTCTAACGGAAAGGGATTTAGGAATGAAAACCTGAATTACGGATTAGTGCAACAGAAAATATACCGTCTCAACTTTGTTGAGATAAGGGTGAAAACGTGTGGTAAGAGCGCACGAGCATTGCAGGCGACTGCAGTGGTTTGTAAACCCCGAGAGTTGAAAGACCAAATAGGCTAACGCATGTAGGGCTGCCCGTCCGATGTTAGTGGGTAGGTCGTTAGAGATAAATGGCAACATTTATAGTGGATTAATGATAGAAATTCCGTTTACGGAAAACAGAACCCGGCTTATAGACCTGCATTTTTTATTCCTTTCTTTTTCTAAAACCTTTATCCCCTTTTCTCGTTTATAGCTTATAAATTGTATAAAAAACTATACATTAATTAAAAAATAATATATTAGCACTTCAAATTAGAATCTGATAAACTAATGGCCAAACTATTAATAATTGATGATGAGCGGGCGATAAGAAGTACCCTTCGCGAAATCCTGGAATACGAAAATTACGATGTGGAAGATATCGATAATGGTATTGACGGGTTGGAGTTGATCAAAAAAGACAACTTTGATTTGGTGCTTTGTGATATCAAAATGAACAAAATGGACGGTTTAGAGGTGCTTGAACAGGCACAGTTAATCAAACCAGATCTTCCTTTTATCATGATTTCGGGGCACGGTACAGTAGAAACGGCTATAGAAGCAAGTAAAAAGGGAGCGTTTGATTTTATTTCCAAACCACCTGATTTGAATCGTTTATTGATTACGGTTCGAAATGCGCTGGATAGAGGAACTTTAGTTACGGAAACCAAAGTTTTAAAACGTAAAGCAAGTAAAACCAGAGAGATTTTGGGCGAATCTGAAAGTATCTCTAAAATTAAAGAAACAATAGAACGTGTAGCACCTACTGATGCAAGAGTATTGATTACAGGTGCAAACGGTAGTGGTAAAGAATTGGTAGCCCGTTGGTTACATGAAAAATCGAATCGTTCAGAGAGTCCGCTAATTGAAGTGAACTGTGCTGCTATTCCTTCTGAATTAATTGAGAGCGAGTTGTTCGGGCATGAAAAGGGATCATTTACTTCGGCAGTGAAGCAACGTATCGGGAAGTTTGAACTGGCCAACGGCGGAACTTTGTTTTTAGATGAGATTGGCGATATGAGCCTCTCTGCACAAGCCAAGGTGTTAAGAGCTTTACAGGAACATAAAATAACCCGGGTAGGTGGTGAAAAGGAAATTGATGTTAATGTGCGTGTACTTGCGGCTACGAATAAGGATTTATTAAAGGAAATTGAAGAAGGTAATTTCCGTATGGACTTGTACCATCGGTTAAATGTAATCAACATTCATGTACCACATTTAACTGAGCGTGTAGATGATATCCCCGTAATTGCACAAAACTTTTTAGAAAGTATTTGTGGTGATTATGGCATGCCAGTTAAGAAAATTAACGATGCAGGAATGACAGCGTTACAAGCTTTGCCCTGGACAGGTAATGTTAGAGAACTGCATAATATGATTGAACGTTTAATTATTTTAAGTGATAAAGTTATCACCGAGCACGATGTAAGGGCATTTGCCAATCCTGGCGGAGGAACAAATATAGGTTCAGCAAGCGCGTCTCAAATTGCACAGTCAGGAGGCTCAAGTCTCTCTTCAACATTTGATAGTTTCAATAACTTTCAGGATTATAAAGATCATGCAGAACGTGAGTTTATTAAATTCAAATTAGAGAAAAACAATTGGAATGTCTCTAAAACGGCTGATGAAATTGATATTCAGAGAAGCCATTTATACAGTAAAATAGAGAAGTTTGGTTTAAAAAGAGCTGAATAAAACTCAATTAGGTTAATAAAAAAGGGTTGGCAAATTTGTACTGCCAACCCTTTTTTTATTGAATACGGTTAATTCATGTAGTCTGCATGGCGCATCAAAAGTGCCCTGTACTTATTAAATATTGCGGCTTTTGAAATAAAGCCCTGATAAATATTCTGATCATTTACTACCGGAACTAACCAGATATTATGCTGTTCCATCTTCTCCAACACAGCTTTTAGGTCATCTGTTTCGTAAACCATTGTCGGAGCAGTTTGTACCAGATGTTGTGCGGTAATGTAAGTTCTTTCTGTAACATCCAGCATTTTACTGAAAATTTCCTCTACATAAATTATTCCTTTAAAATCACCTGTCTCATCCGTAACTGAACAAATATTTTTACGTGATTTTAAAATTTCATTCATCTTATGAAACAGGATGTCATTCATTTGCAGTTGAATATGGTTCTTGTCAATTAAGTATTTCAACTTCATCTGGGCAAGCACTGTAGTATCTTTATCTTCATGTGATAATAACTCTCCTTTATCTGCTAGCGCTTTAGTATAAATAGAATGTTTTTGAACGCCTCTATTACAAGCGTATGAAATTGCTGAAGTAATCATTAGCGGAACCATAAGTATGTACCCACCTGTAATTTCTGCAATCAGGAAGATGCCTGTTAATGGTGCATGCATAATAGCACTCAATGCGGCCGCCATTCCTGCGACAATAAAGTTTGAGGTGTTTAGCTGGGCAATTCCGGATAGATTGACTGCATAAGAAAATATAAATCCAATTAAACCACCCATAATTAAACTTGGTGCAAATGTGCCCCCATTCCCTCCGGCTCCTAATGTTACCAGGGTAGCAACTGATTTTGCGAAAATCGTTACCACTGTAAAAAGGATTACCAGTGCAGGGATTTGGTTGTAATCTGAAAATATGCTGTTATTAATCACCGTAAGATAGTCGCCCTTTAAAAGTCCTTTTATGGTAATGTATCCCTCACCATATAAAGTTGGGAAAAGGAAAACCATACCACCCAACAATAAGCCTCCAACAATCACTTTAGTGTATGGATGTTTTATTTTATAAAAGAAACCCTTTACGGCATAATTAGCCTTTGTAAAATAGATAGAGAATAATCCAATTAACAAGGCAAGGATTACGTAATAAAACAATGCATTAATTTTCCAACCTTCAGTTACTAAAAAAAACAGTTGCTGGGTATAGAAAAGCCTGGCAACAACAGTTGCAGTCGCAGCCGAAAGTAACAAAGGTATAAATGCTGGTATGCTAAATTCAGGTAGAAGAATTTCGATAGCGAACACAATCCCAGCAATGGGACTACTAAAAGCACCAGCAATACCTGCAGCAGCACCACATGCTACAAGCATGGTAATTTCTCGGTATGAAAGACCTAACATCCTGCCCAGATTTGAACCAATAGCCGAACCGCTGGTAACTATTGGTGCTTCTAAACCGGTTGAGCCACCAAAACCAACTGTAACGGCAGCGGTAATTACCTGCGAATAAATATTATGGGCCTCAACCCTGCTCGATTTTTTTGAAATGGCGTAAAGTAAAGGGGTCAGACCTGTCTCGAACTTGTTTCTTCTGATAAAATATTTGATATATAAAACAGTAAGAAAAATACCAATGAGGGGAAAAAACAGGTACAGGTAATACTTGTATTTCCAGTGCCAGTCTGATTGTAGAAACTCCTCTATATGGTGGGTAAGGCTTTTAAGCACTGCTGCAGCAAGCCCGGCAAGAATTCCAACTACTACAGCCAGTATAATTAGGAAATTGCGGTTTGAGATTTTAGATTTCCTGTACCGGTTAATCTTATCCAGATAGTTTACAAATCGGATATACATATTTTTGAGTTTAACTGGAGGCGGATAATTTAGTTGTTTAAATCAAAATTGTTGCCTTAACGGGTATCTTTTAAGCATCAAATTTATCCAAAAGCTTAATTAATGTAGCAAAATCCTTAGGATATGGCGCCTCAATTAAAATATCATTTCCATCTAAGCCTTTAAACACCAGTTGTTTGGCATGGAGTGCAAAACGCTTCATAATGGGCTGTTCTTCTTCACCTTTGGTTAATTTAAAACCCCGTTTAATTCCTGAAAGAAATACCGGTTTTCCCCGATACATATCATCTCCAACAATAGCTGCTTTCTGTGTGGCTAAATGGATGCGAATCTGGTGCATTCTTCCGGTAATTGGCTTGCACTCCACTAAAGTATAATGTTTATAATACTTTAATGAATTGAAAATGGTTTCAGCTCTTTTACCCTCTGCCCTGTCAATGGTTACGTTTTTATTTCCTGCATTTAAAATGGGAAGATCTACCATCAGATTATCAAAAATCACGTGTCCATCAACCACTGCATGATAGGTTTTATTTACTTTTCTCTTTTCAAACTGGATAGAAGCATTGCGATATGCCTCAGCGTTTTTAGCAATAATTAAAGCACCGGAGGTTTCCTTGTCTAAGCGGTGACACACTTGCGCATCTTCAGTATATTGTCTGGCTAATCTGAGCACATTAATTTCACCAGGAGCAGAACGCTCATCCAAGGAAGCTAAAAATGGTGGTTTATTTACAACTATATAATCGTTGTCTTCAAAAAGGATAAGATCTTTAAAATTTGGGAATTTCAATACGTAATGTGATTAATGAGCTGCAAAAATACAATTTATTTTATTAGATAGTAGGTCATTTGTGTCAGATATCCCCAAAAGAAAAATGCCTCAAGAATAGATTCATGAGGCATTTTCTTTTATTTATTGATTATTAAGACAATTCAAAC
The DNA here is from genome assembly GCF_965279535.1 of Pedobacter sp. Taxonomy (NCBI): domain Bacteria; kingdom Pseudomonadati; phylum Bacteroidota; class Sphingobacteriia; order Sphingobacteriales; family Sphingobacteriaceae; genus Pedobacter; species Pedobacter sp. The sequence goes on along the minus strand of NZ_OZ257244.1, from coordinate 554,824 downwards.
TTATAACCTACGCCTTTAACCGTAGATACATAAGTCTCTCCTAATTTCTCACGCAATTTTCTAATGTGTACATCAATAGTTCTATTGGTTACCACAACAGAGTCTTCCCATATGTTTTTAAGGATAGATTCGCGGGTATAAACTTTACCTGGTTTAGAGGCTAACAGATATAAAAGTTCGAATTCTTTTTTAGCTAAAATCACTTTCTGACCAGCCTGAAATACTAAATAAGCTTCCCTATCAATTACTAAATCGCCAATTTCTAATTTATTTTCAGATACCTCTTCAGTTCCTGTATTTCTGCGTAAAATGGCATTGATACGACTTACCAAGGCCCTTGGTTTAATAGGTTTCGCTATGTAATCATCAGCACCCACATTAAAGCCTGCTATTTCTGAGTACTCTTCGCTTCTGGCCGTTAAAAATACCATAAAAGTATTTTTAAATTCAGGGATTGCTCTCATCAGTCTGCAAGCCTCTATCCCGTCCATTTTAGGCATCATAATATCTAAAATAATCAGATCAGGATGAACTTTCTTCGCAACACTGATTCCTTCCTGGCCATTTGACGCTAAAAATACCTGGTATCCTTCTTTCTTTAGATTGTACTCTATTAATTCCAGGATATCTGGTTCATCATCGACTATTAAAATTTTTTGACCTGCGTTGTTCATAGTTAAATATTTGTTACGAAAGTAATGTCTATGATGTAATTATGGGTTAAGGCTAAGTTAAGAAATTGTTAACCGATTAGATTAGTTTAACATTTATTTTGTTTTAGCGTAACGTTTTGGCTAGAAAGGCATCTAGCTGGTCACCACGCAGGTTTTTTGCTGCAATTTTACCATTGGGATCGATTAAGTAAGAGGTAGGAATGGCCTGAACCTGATATTTTCTAACCGTTTCCCCATTAAAATCCTTCAACTCACTGGTATGCGTCCAGGTTAATCCATCCGCTTTAACTGCACCTAACCATGCTGCTTTATCTGTATCTAATGAAATACCTAAAATATCGAAATTTTTTGTTTTATATTTATTGTAAACCTTAACCACATTCGGGTTTTCCTGACGGCATGGTTGACACCATGAAGCCCAGAAATCTACCAGTACATATTTACCTTTGTAATCTGATAAGCTTACAGGTTTGCCTTCTGCTGTGTTAATGGTAAACGCTGGCGCTGGTTGACCTACCTGTACTGCCTTTAATAAAGCCATTTGTTTAACAAATGTATCTACAGTTGCATTACCTTTAATCTCCTCTTTAATTTCGTCGCTAAATTGAACCAGTTCTGCCTCAAATTCCTGTGGACTTAAAGTATTCATGGCATAGAAACTGGCTAAAGTGCCTTTGTTATCTTTTGCAAACTTTAAGATTTTATCATTCAATTGGTTAATGTATGATTCATATTGAGGTTTCATTTGCTCTAAAATTGCAGCTCTGTTTTGAGGTTGGCTGGCTACTTTAGATTCAAATTCTCCTTGCAGTTTCTCCGCTTGTTTAGCGAAGTCATTTCTAATTGTATTAAGTTCTGATAATTTCTCTACTTCGTTTGCACCAGATATTTTATAAGCAAGTGCTTTATCTGCTAAATCGGCTTCAAGCTTTATTTGATCGCCATTCTTAGCAATGAGCATGAATTCATGATTACCTGCCGAAACCCTGAAAAAGTCTACAGAAGGTGTTTTACGAATAAACTTAAATTCTCCCTTTTCAGATAAATTTGTAGAATCGATAGCCACCATGTTGCTATTTTGCATGCCATACAGAAACACTTTTTTCTCTGTTCCAGGGTTTTCAAATTTTCCATCAATTACAAAACTATCTTTGGGTTTGCAAGCCGTAAAGGCTACAGCAACGAGTAATATCAGGCTTAATGATTTCAATTTCATGTGTTTATTGTTTTAGGGTTGGATCATGCAGTATTTTGAAATACTACCGTTCCTTATTTCAGTTTATCGAGTATCAGTTCATTTAATTTCTTGGCATCTGCTTTCCCTTTGGCAAGCTTCATAACATCACCAACGAATAAGCCCAAAACACCCTTCTTTCCTTTTTTATAGGCTTCAACTTGTTGAGGGTATTTATTTAAAACTTCTTCAATAAAACTACTCAGCTCATCGCCATTATCAGATATTAAAAGGTTTAACGATTGTGCAAGATCGGTTGCTTTAGCAGAACTGTTTTTCTCCAGTTCAGGTAGAAGTTGCTGAATAGCAATTTGTTGTGTGAGCTTTTTCTGGTCAACCAGATTGATGGTCTCTGCCAGCTGAGCAGGTTTTACTTCATAATCAGCTATAGCAACGTTTTTTTCGTTTAACAGTGCTCTAAGCGGTCCTATCAACCAGTTAATTAACGTCTTTTTATTGGTTACTAATGGTAAGGCCTGATTAAAATAACTTAACAAATCCAGGTCTTCTGCAAATAATGTTGCGTCAGCTTTGCTGATATTAAACTCGGCTATCATTCGCTTAGCAATTTCATTCGGTAAGGCTGGCATCGCTGATTTGATCTCTGCAAGCCAATCATCAGAAATAAAGATAGGTTGTAAGTCGGGATCTGAGAAATAACGATAATCGTTGGCTTCCTCTTTTGTACGCATTGGAGAAGTTGTTCCCTTTTCAGCATCAAAGTTTAGTGTACTTTGAATAATCTTGCCTCCTGCGTCAATAACTCCGGCCTGTCTGCCAAATTCAAACTCTACAGCCCTTCTTACATTGCGCATAGAATTCAGGTTCTTCACTTCGCATCTTGTTCCAAATGCAGTTTCGCCATGTTTGCGGATCGATATATTTGCATCACAACGCAAACTACCCTCTTCCATGTTTCCATCACTTACATTAAGATGCCTTACCAGTTTACGAATCTCAGCTAAGAGCACAGAAGCTTCTTCGGCACTTCTGATATCGGGCTCGGTTACAATCTCAATCAAAGGAACACCTGCCCTGTTTAAATCTACCAGCGAGTAATTATCATCCTGATCGTGGATGCTCTTGCCTGCATCCTCTTCTAAGTGAATGCGGTTAATCCCAATTTTCTTGGTACTGCCGTCTGAAAGTTCAATTTCTAAATACCCATTAACGCAAATGGGTTGATTATCCTGAGTAATCTGATATCCCTTAGGAAGATCGGCATAGAAATAATTTTTACGATCAAAATGATTCGTTTGATTAATGCTGCAATTTAAAGCCAGACCAATACGTACAGCCTTTGCTACAACTTCCTTGTTTAATTTAGGCAAGGCTCCTGGCAATGCCAGAGATACTGTAGAAATATTTTGATTAGGTAAAGCTCCAAAAGATGCACTATCTGCAGAAAAGATTTTGGTGTTCGTATTTAGCTGGACATGTATCTCCAGGCCAGAAACGAGTTCGTATTTGTTCTCGGATGTACCTAAACTCATATTTAATGGATGTGCTTCAATTTTAATATATAATAAAGCAAAGATAGTTAAATACTGTTAAAACAGACAGCTGCAATTAAACTGGCACGTAAAATGAATATCTATAAACAAACACACAATTTTTAACTTAAATGACCTTATGAAAAGATTATTTTTTGCAGTTACAGTAACCATGATGTCGTTGCTGGGCTTAAGTGCTAAAGCACAGGTAAATGTGAATATTAATATTGGTTCCCAACCGCTCTGGGGACCCACCGGATATGATCACGTAGATTATTATTATCTTCCTGATGTAGAGAGTTACTATTATGTACCCAAGAAACAGTTTGTATATCTGAACGGTAACGATTGGGTTTTTGCCAACAGCTTACCATCCCGTTATGGTAATTATGATCTGTACAATGGCTATAAAGTGGTAATCAATTCTCCTAAACCTTATTTGAACTTTAACAATGATCGTGTTAAATATGCCAAATTTAAAGGAAACGGAAAGAAACAACTGGTTATACGTGATAGCAGGGAAAGTAAATATTATGTTGTAAAAGGCCATCCGCATGGTATGCCTCCAGGACAAGCCAAAAAGATATATGGCAAAGGTAACAATGGAAATGGCCATGGAAACGGTAAAGGCAAGCATAAATAACCACTTAAATGATTTGAAAACAGGAGATGCAAAAAACATCTCCTATTTTATTTTTGATACAATAGTTTTTTTGGCACAGCGTTTGAATTCTTAAAAACACACACAAATTAATACGATTATGAAAAAGTTATTTATCATCTCTGCGATTTTAGGTATCGTAGCTTTAACATCTAATCAATCAAGCGCTCAAGTTAGTATCAATGTTAATATAGGGGCTCAGCCTTCCTGGGTACCGGTAGGTTACCAAAGTGTAGATTACTATTACTTACCAGAAGTTCAATCGTATTACTACGTACCTCAAAGACAATTTGTTTTTTTAAGTGGAAATCGATGGACGAGGTCAAGATATTTACCTGCGAGATACAGAGGCTACGATCTTCATCACGGTAGAAAGATTGTGATGTATGGCAATAGTCCTTATCGCAGTTATAACACCCACAGAGTTAGATACTCAAATAACTATTCTAACCACCGTGTAATCCGTTCTTCTTATGGAAGCAACCGGGGGCCTGCAATGCTTTACGGCTATAAAGGCCACGGAAGATCAGATCGTCATTTTAGTTATGGTGGCGGACGAGGTCATGACAGGGGTCACGGACATGGTAGAGGAAGACATTAAGACATAAAAAAAGAGGCGATTAGCCTCTTTTTTTATGTCTTATTCTTTTATTGATTTAAGGGATAAATGTTTCTGCTTTTTCCAGAACAGCTTTTAATCCAGCCCCATTCTTCCCTCCTGCTGTAGCGTAAAAAGGCTGGCCACCTCCACCACCCTGAATTTCCTTTGCTAATTCTCGTACGATATTAGATGCATTTAAACCTTTATCTTTTACTAAATGTTCAGAAAGCATTACGGTAATGCTCGGTTTTCCATCAATCTCAGAAGTAAATACCAAAACTAAATTGTCGATCATACTTTTTAATGAGAAAGCCAGGTTTTTAACCGCTTCTGCATTAGGTAAATCAATATGTCTTGCAATTAAATTAAAGCCTCTTATTCCTCTTACATGGTGAACGATTTCATGTTTCAGATTCTCTACGCGCTCGTTGGTTGACTTTTCGATCTCTTTTTTGAGCTTAGCATTTTCTTCTAAAAGTGTTTGGACAGAAGCAGCTAAATCTTTACTTCCGTTAAGAAGCGTTTTTAATTGGGCAAGCTCTTTGCGCTGGTCAAGGAAAAATTGTTCTGCTTTATCCGCAGTAATCGCTTCAATACGGCGAACACCAGCTGCAACTGCACTTTCTGAAATGATTTTAAACGAACCAATTTGACCGGTTGCTTTTACATGGGTTCCACCGCAAAGTTCTTTAGAGAAATGATCGTCAAAAGTAATCATACGAACAAAATCGCCATATTTCTCCCCAAAGAGTGCAGTAACACCACTATCAATAGCATCCTGATAAGGCACGTTGCGTTGTTCTTTTAGCCTAATATTTGCCCTGATTTTTTGGTTAACCATTACTTCTATTTCGGCTAACTCCTCATCTGTTACTTTAGAGAAATGAGAAAAATCAAATCTCAGATAGTCGGCATTTACCAGTGAACCCTTTTGATTAACGTGATTACCCAATACCTTTTTAAGTGCGGCATGAAGTAAGTGTGTAGCCGAATGGTTGTCTTCTGTTAAGATACGTTTATCCTCATCTACTACAGCCCAGAATTTGCCTTCCAGGTTATCAGGCAGTATATCGGTAAAGTGCACCGTTAAACCGTTTTCCTTTTTAGTATCGGTAATATCTACCCAAAACTGGCGACTATGATCTTCTAAACGACCTGTGTCGCCAACCTGGCCCCCACTTTCAGCGTAAAAAGGTGTTTGTCTAAGTACGATCTGATATTGCTCTTTACCCTTTGCTTTTACTTTGCGGTATTTTAAAATTTCAGTCTCAATTTCTAAGTCATCATAACCTACAAATTCACTCTGGTCATCAGCGTTCACAATAATCCAGTCACTTGTATCAATTGCTGTAGCTGCACGACTATCGTCTTTTTGTTTTTTAAGCGCCAGCTCATAGCCTGCTAAATCTACTATCCATCCCTTTTCCTTGGCCATTAATTCGGTTAAGTCGATAGGAAATCCGAAGGTATCTGAGAGTTCAAATGCAAAGTTTCCTTCAATAACATTATGATTAGCCTGATATTTTTCAAATCTTTGAATACCCGTAGATAATGTTCTTAAAAAAGCAACTTCTTCTTCTAAAATTACTTTCTGAACAAAATCCTGTTGTGAAATTAAGTCATCGAATACACCCTTAAATTGTTCGGACAATAATGGAACTAACTGGTTTAAAAATGGTTCTTTAAAATTTAAAAAGGTATATGCATAGCGTACAGCACGACGTAAAATCCTGCGGATCACATATCCGGCTTTATTATTGGATGGCAGTTGTCCGTCAGCTATTACAAATGAAATGGCACGGATGTGATCGGCCATTACTCGCATTGCAATATCCGTTTTCTCATCGGCACCATATTTAATGCCCGATTTTTCAGCTATAAATTGAATAAGTGGTTGGAAAACATCTGTGTCATAATTCGAGGTTTTATCCTGTAATACACGAACCAGACGTTCAAAACCCATTCCTGTATCTACGTGTTTTGCCGGAAGGCTTTGCAAGGAACTATCTTTTAAGCGATTAAACTGCATAAATACATTGTTCCAGATTTCAATCACCTGAGGATGATCTGCATTTACCAGTGTCGCGCCGTTTACCAATGCTTTTTCTTCATCAGTACGACAATCTACATGGATTTCAGAACACGGTCCACATGGTCCGGTATCGCCCATTTCCCAGAAATTATCCTTTTTGTTACCTGGAAGGATGTGACTTTCATCTACATATTGTTTCCAGAGATCGTAAGCCTCCTGATCTTTTGCCAGCCCCTCTTTTTCATCACCTTCAAAGTAAGTAACATAAAGCTTTTCTTTAGGTATTTTATAAACCTCTGTTAAAAGCTCCCAGCTCCAGGCAATGGCTTCTTTTTTGAAATAATCGCCAAAGCTCCAGTTGCCCAGCATCTCGAACATGGTATGGTGATAGGTATCAATACCTACTTCTTCTAAATCATTATGTTTTCCTGAAACACGTAAGCAGCGTTGAGTATCGGCCACACGCGCATATTTAATTGCAGCCTCGCCTAAGAACAGGTCTTTAAACTGGTTCATACCAGCATTGGTAAACATTAAAGTAGGATCGTTCTTCACCACAATAGGTGCAGAAGGAACAATGTGATGTTGTTTAGATTCAAAAAAACCGAGGAATGCCTGTCTTATCTCTTTTGCTGTCATTACGTTATTAATTGGAGGAACAAAATTAAAATTTTATTGCGTTAATAAGGAAAAATCGAACTACATTTGAATACTTTAATTAATCGATGTAATACACTCATAATCAAGCCTACTATATGCCGTACAAAGAAAGAGATATCAATAAAATGTATTATACCATGGGCGAAGTGACCGAAATGTTTAATGTAAACGCCTCACAAATCAGGTTTTACGAAAAAGAATTTGACATCCTTCAACCTAAAAAGAATAAGAAAGGCAACAGGCTTTTTACTCCTGAAGATATAGAGAATTTAAAAATTATTTTTAATCTGGTTGATGAAAAAGGTTTTACCCTCAAAGGTGCTAAAGAGCATTTGAAGAATAATAAATCTGATGTTAAAGAGAATCAAAAGATTATTGATTCGTTAGAAAAGCTGAAGTCGTTTTTATTGAATATTTCTCAAGAGCTGTAAGCATCAAGCCGGATAGTAAATTAGCCCAAGCTGTCATTCTCACAACTGTGTTCTCAATACTATTTTAATACAAACCATTTGTGTATTGGATAATTTTATTACATTAGAATAATCAAACAATAATCACCCTATTTTTTTTAACTGGTTTAACGCCCTTTTATGAAAGTATGGTATGTATTGTTTATCTCCCTTATTCCTCAATTTTTATTTGCCCAAAACAATTTGGGTTCTCGGTCTACAGCAATCGGAAAGAATGCTATAGCAGTATCCGATGTTTGGAGTATTCAGGCAAACCCTGCCGCTGGTCAGGATCTGAAATCTGCAATTATCGCGATAGCCTATCTCAAGCACTTTTTTAGTAACGAAATTAGCAGCCAAGCTTTTGCAGCTGTCTTGCCGTTCAACAACAATCTTATAGCTGCAAGTTTTCAGGCTTACGGATTTTCTGAATACAAGGAATCAAAAATTGGTTTTGGATATGCTAAAAAATTCAGTCCGGATTTTTCATTAGGGCTTAATGCGAATTATCATCAATTGAAAATAACTGGTTACGGGCATATTACGGGCTTCTCTTTAGATGTAGGTGTCTATTATAAATTGTTAAAGGAAGTTGCTGTCGGCGCAAGCGTAATTAATATTGCTCAACAACAATATACCAATGAAGCACTAAAAAGTAATATACCCACAGTTTTTAGTATAGGTTCAAGCTATCAACCTACCGAGAAGGTTTTGGTAGCAGCAACAATTAGTAAAATACTTAAACAACCTGTAGATGCCAGCATTGGCATAGATTATAAGTTTGCAAGGGCATTTAGTCTAAGAGGCGGTATATCAATTTGTCCATTTAAGCAATATGGAGGATTTGGATTAAACTATAAACAATTCTTGCTGGAAATGGCAACTGTTTATGATCCAAATTTAGGTTATTCACCACAAATGGGTATTAGCTATGCGTTTTAAAATCCTAACTATTTTATGTTTGTGGATTTCAGCTTCCATAGCATATGCCCAGAATCATGAAGAGGCAGATATTCGTGATATAGTGGAAAGCATAGCTGAAAACCTTTCTGAAGACTATGATTTAACTGAATTAACGGAAGTATTAGATCGGTTTAAAAAGCATCCGATTAATTTAAATCAAACCACAGAAGATGAATTGAAGCGTTTGGTTTTCCTTTCACCATTGCAAATCAGTAATTTATTCAATCACCTTAAAGAAAATGGAAAGTTGCTAGATGTATTGGAATTACAGGCTGTAGATGGCTTCACTGTAGAAATTATTGAGCAGCTGCTTCCTTTTGTAACCGTGGGTCAAAATTTAACGCTTGCAGAACTTAAGGATAAAAAAATATATAAGAACGGCGAAAACAATCTGTTTCTTCGTTATGCGAGAACACTTCAAAAACTTAAAGGATTTGAAGATTTGCCAGGAAACAAGTATCTGGGAACACCAGATAGGTTTCAATTGCGGTATCGTTATCATTATGATGACCGGCTTGCAGCATCACTTACCTTAGATAAAGACGCAGGAGAAAAGTTTTTCAGCAAGCCATTTGATTTTTATTCTGGTAGCATTGCCCTCTTCAAAGTGGGAAGAATAAAAAAACTAATACTAGGCGATTATACCATGCAGTTTGGTCAAGGCCTAACGCTGTGGTCTGGATTTTCATTTGGGAAAGCCCCTGATGTAACATCTGTGGCTAAAAAAGACCTGGGACTGCGTCCTTATACTTCATCCAATGAATACGCATTTTTTAGGGGCACGGCTGCGACTATATTTTATAAGAATATTGAGATTACCCCTTTTGTTTCTTTAAGAAAATTGGATGCCAGTCAAAGTTTTGATGCTGATAGCAATCTGGTTCAATCTACTATTAACCAAACAGGTTTACATCGCACACCTACAGAGATTAAAAATAAAAACTCATTAAGTCAATTGGTATTGGGTTCTGTATTTCAATATAACAAGGGTGAATTCAGTATTGGAGGCATTGCTTATCATACTAATTTTAGCAATAGCTTTATAAGTCAGTCTTCTGTTTATGATCATTTCAGTTTTACCGGGCAATCATTAACAAATCTGGGTTTATTTTATAACTACTCTTTCCAAAACATTTATCTTTTTGGTGAAGGGGCTAAATCAATTAGAAATGGCTTCGCTTTTAATAGCGGTGCACTGCTGAGTTTATCGAGAACGATTTCATGTGCGGTATTTTATAGAAATTACAACAAGGATTATCATTCCTTTTTTAACCAGGCGACATCAGAAAATACTGAAGCCATTAATGAAGATGGGCTGTATACAGGCTTAAATGTTGTTCCGAATAAAGTGTGGCATATTTCCTTTTATGCAGATTATTTTAAGTTTCCATGGCTGAAGTATCGGGTAGACGCGCCCTCAAAGGGCTATGAAATTTTAGGGCAAATCAAATATACGCCTGGCAAAGCATTTAAAGCTATACTTCGCTATAAATCAGAAATTAAACAACAGAATACGGACCTCGAGGTACCTTTAAACTTTCTTGATCAGATAAGAAAGGAAAACTATCGCCTGGAATTCAATTGGCAAATCAATAAGCAATGGAAATTTCAAAACCGTTTAGAAGTTTCGCAATTTAAAAAAGGAATTCAACCTAGAGAATTTGGTTATTTAGCTTATCAGGATATCAACTTCCCTCCGCTTTTCAGTAAATTTTCGGGTAATATAAGATTCGCATATTTCAGTACGGCAGGTTATAACAGTAGGATTTATGCCTATGAAGATGACGTACTATATAGTTTTGCGTTCGGTGTATATAGCGGTAAGGGATTTCGATCCTATCTTAATTTAAAGTATAAGCTAAATGATCGGCTTGATGCCTGGGTCAGATATGCGATGTTCAGGTATAGAGATGTGCAGACAGTTGGGACATATCTGGATGAAATTGAAGGTAGTAAAAAAACTGATCTAAAGTTTCAGTTAAGATATCAGTTTTAATCATGTTTAAAGCCGAATATCTATTTGCCCGTATTCTTTTGCCCTTAGTGACCGGTATTGGAGTTGCCTATTTTTTCCAGTCGAAGTTAGTATTTCATTTGTGCAGTACGGCAGGTTTGATAAGCTTGTTTGTTTTGATTGGCCTGAATTTCTACTATACTCCATATGGTTTAAATAGGCATAAAGGGCTTATTGGAACCATCTTCATTTTCTTTTTCTTTTTATTTGGTGCTTCCCTATGTCTATATAACAGTCAGGGTATCCAGCCGAACTATTTTGGTAATGAGCGTTATAGAACACTCAAAATCTGGGTTGCAGAAGAACCGCAGGAAACCAATAATATTGTTCGTTTTAAAAGTGTAGTAACAGCCGGGCACCAACAAGGTGGATTCAAAGCGGTTTCGGGTAATTTACTTATTGCTTTAAAATTAGACGCCCTTCATCCTTTGCAACTTCAATATGGTGATGAGCTAATTATTTCTTGTTCAGTGTTACCAGTTGAACCACCTTATAATCCTGGTGAATTTGATTTTAAAGCCTGGCTTGCATCACAAAATGTATATCTGCAAGCATTTGTTCTCCAACAGCAGGCAATTAAAACCCATAAAAACAAGGGTAATCCCCTATTACAGCTGGCTTTAAAAGTACGAAAAGACCAGATTAATAAGTATAAAAAGCTAATCAGGGGTGATGAAGCGTTTGCAGTAGCTTCAACGCTAATTCTCGGTTATCGGGCAGATTTAAGTAATGAAACATTGGATACCTATGCAAAAACAGGTACAATCCATGCCTTATCAGTTTCCGGTGCACACGTGGCTATTATTTATGCTGTTATCAACTTTTTATTTTCCTTCATGAGAAAGGGTCAAAAGTCAGGCTTGTTAAAGTTGGTGCTAATTAGTTTGCTGATTTGGACTTACGCAATAATTACCGGATTATCACCATCCGTTACACGGTCTGCCATTATGATAACCGCATTCATAGTGAGTAAAACTTTTGCTAAGGATAGTAATAGTTACAACATTCTTGCTTTCTCTGCTTTTATACAACTCGTATACGATCCTTTTCTATTATGGGATGTAGGATTCCAACTCTCCTATCTTGCTGTTTTTGGCTTACTTTATTTACAGCCAAAGATATATCATTGGTTTTTCATCAGGCATAAGTGGATAGACAAGATCTGGCAATTTATTGCCCTTTCCCTGGCAGCTCAAATCGTTAGTTTTCCACTTAGCTTATACTATTTTCACCAGTTTCCGGTTTACTTTTTATTGGCTAATTTAATCATTACCCTGCCTCTTATAGCCATGATGTATTTGGGAATTATCATCTTAATTCCTGGTATGGGATTTTTTGCACCGATCTTAACATGGATCATCACGCATACGAATAATGTTTTACAAGGGATTGCTGATCTTCCATTTTCTACTGTTTCGTCAGTTTGGATAAGCTTTACCGAATTTTTGCTGTTGAGTTTATCGCTATCTTTTATCACATACGGATTGGTTCATTTGAATAAGATGTGGATTTATGCATCCTTAGTCTGCCTCATATTTTATCAAGCTTCTATCGTTAACAGTAATTTAAAGGCTGTAAATCAGCACAGGATTATATTCTTCAGCTTGCGGAGAAACTATGCCGCGGCATTTATAAAAGGAAGAACAGCTTTCCTCCTAACCGACTTAAAAATGGCGGATAAAAATTATCTGTTTTTTATTAAACCTGCCCTGGATCAGGCCCAGATTACTGATGTTCATTTATTAGCTTTAGATAGAGAGATTATCTCAAAAGAAATCATATTAAAAAATCAGCAACTCGTTTTTTATGGCTATAAAATATTACTAATTGATCAGTGTTTGAATTACAGGAAAATAGATCTGGAAGGAGATTTTTCAGCTATATGGCTTCATCAGAATACCCGGTTTAATTTGGATAAACTTCCTGTTAACCTGAAATATAAAACAATTCTTATCGATGCAACAAACAGGGATTATCGGATAAAGCAGTTTAAAACCTTTGCAGAAAATAATCATCTGGACACGCATATATTAAAGAAAAATAAAGCATATTTGGTAGAATTAACCCCTTAAATATGGAAAGCTTGGTTTTGTATGAGGTACAGGATAGGATTGCAAAGATAACCCTTAATAGACCGGAAAAACGGAATGCGTTAAATCCTCAGTTGATTTCAGACTTAACAGAAGCATTTATCCGATCGGCAGAAGACGATTTGGTAAAGGTTATTGTACTTAAAGCCAATGGTGACGCTTTTAGTGCTGGTGCAGATTTGGAATACCTGCAACAACTACAGCACAATTCGTTTGAAGAAAACGTTGCGGATACCAACCGGTTAAAAAAACTTTTTACCACTATTTATTACCTACCCAAAATAGTCATTGCCCAGGTTGAAGGACATGCTATAGCCGGTGGTTGTGGCTTAGCTACAATTTGTGATATCATATTTGCAACACCCGAAAGTAATTTTGGTTATACAGAGGTTAAGATTGGATTTGTTCCAGCATTGGTTTCCTGCTTTTTAATGCAAAAGGTTAATGAAGCTATTGCGAAAGAGATTTTGCTGACTGGAAAAACATTCAATGCAGAGCAAGCTTTAAAATATAATTTGATAAATTTTGTAACAAAGGACAATGAAATCGATCAAAAAGTAACAGAATTTGCATTAAGTTTGTGTAGAGAAAGTTCAGGAAATTCATTGATGGTTACTAAACAGCTTATTTCGCAAACTATAAACCCTACCTTAGAGAAAAGTTTGGAAACTGCTGCTCAGATAAATGCATTAGCGAGAGATAGCAGCGATTTCAAAAAAGGAATTGCTTCTTTTCTGAATAAGGAAAAAATTAATTGGTAACAAAAACTAAACATCATATCATGTTCAAATCAATCAAAACTAGCTTTATAGCTTTAATTTTAGTGGGTAGTGCTATTATTGCCCATGCCCAAAAGAAAATATCTGAAGGTACGTTAACCTATGGTCTGGAATATAAATTAACTGATGAGCAAAAATCGCAAATGGGCGGCATGGAGCCACCTGCAGAGCTAAAAGTTAAATTCAATAATGGCTTAACCAAAATTGAAATGGAACAAGGGCCTGCACTTATTGGTATTATTTCAGACAACAATGAAAAAACAGGATTAATTTTAGTAGATGTTCCTGTAGCTCAAAAGCAGTATGCTGTAAAACAATCTAAAGAAGATGTGGCCAAAGCTATGGGTGAATTACCTAAATATTCTGATTTTAAAGCTACTGGTGAGAAACAAACCATTGCGGGTTACAATGCAGAGAAGTATACTTTCAAAGATGATAAAGGTGCCGCTTTAGAACTGTGGGCTACCAAGGATTTAGATCTTCCAAATGTTGGTGCTCAAAATTACTTTCCAGGATTAAATGCTTTTCCGGTTAAATATACCATGACACAAAGAGGTATTTTAACTACAACCACTTTAAAGGCCGTATCTGATGCTAAAGTGGGTGCTATTTCAATTGCTGTTCCTGCAGGATATGAAGAAACTACCATGCAAGCTTTAATGTCAATGGGCGGCGGAGAATAATTCAATTCCAATAAATACCTGAAAGCTTTTTAACTGCTGGCATTTTATTAAATTAGCCAAAAGTTAAAAAGCTTTTTTTATACTTATTATTTATGATTAAAAAATTACTTATCAGATTGTCTTTGGGATGCATTTTAATATGCGGATTTTCAAAGGCAAATGCCCAGGGAATTAACTGGACCAAAGATGGCAATGGCTATTATCAAAATGCAGGAGGTGAAATTGTTTCAGTTACGCTACCTAAAAACGAACGTAAAACCATTATTACACGATCTTTATTAACCCCCACAGGTAGCAGTAATGCTCTTGCCGTTCGCAGTTTCCAGCTATCTGAAGACGGAACCAAAGCACTGATTTACACCAACACCAAGAAAGTTTGGCGTTATGATACCCGTGGTGATTACTGGTTGGCAGATTTGACAACCAATAAATTGACACAAATTGGTAAAGACAAGCCTGTATCTTCTTTAATGTTTGCCAAGCTATCGCCTGATGGCAGCAAAGTGGCTTATGTAAGTAAACACAATCTATATGTAGAAAATGTAGACGGAAGTAATGCAAAGGCCTTAACAACAAATGGTACCGACAGAATGATCAATGGTACTTTTGATTGGGTTTATGAAGAAGAATTTGATTGCAGAGATGGCTTTAGGTGGAGTCCTGATGGAAAATCCATCGCTTACTGGCAAATTGATGCCACGAAAATCAAGAACTTTCTGATGATAAATAATACGGATTCTATTTATCCTTATACTATTCCTGTTGAATATCCCAAAGTAGGTGAAAACCCTTCAGCCTGTAAAGTTGGAGTGGTTAATGTGGCTACCGCACAAACCAGTTGGTTAAACGTTCCTGGCGATAATATTCAGCATTACATTCCAAGAATGCAGTGGGTTCCAAACAGTAATCAAATCATTTTGCAGCAATTAAACCGTGAGCAAAATGAAAGCATCGTATTTATCTGTGATGCAGGTACTGGCGCAGCCAAAGCGGTGTACACCGAAAAAGCTAAAGCCTGGATTGATGCGCAAGATGAGTGGAAATGGTTAAATGATAACAAGGAGTTTACCATTTTATCTGATAAAGATGGCTGGAGTCATTTGTATAGAATCAGTATTGACGGAAAAAAAGAAACTTTGGTTACAAAGGGTAACTATGATGTGATTGATGTGAAGTTAATTGATGTGAAAAATAATCAGGTTTATTTTTTGGCTTCACCAACAAATGCTACCCAGAAGTATCTTTTTAAAACAAAGTTAGATGGGAAAGGAAAATTAGAGCAGGTTACACCATCTGTGTTACCTGGTACACACAATTATGATATTTCTCCGAATGCAGCTTTTGCTATCCATAATTACAATAGTTCGGTAGTAAGACCCGTATCTGAATGGATGAATTTTGCCAGTGGTAATCCATTAACGATGGATGGAAGCATTACCAGTCAGCTGGCTAAGCAAGAAGCGCCCAAGAACAAAGTAGAATTTTTTAAGGTAACCACTGAAGATGGTGTTGAATTAGATGGTTGGATGAAAAAACCTGATAATTTTAATCCAAATAAGAAATATCCGGTAGTATTTTATGTTTATGGTGAACCGGCTTCTCCGACTGCTACCGATGTTTATAGCGCAGGCAAAAACTTTTTATATGCAGGCGATATGCCTAAAGATGGTTATATCTATATCTCGATGGATAACAGAGGTGCTCCGGTGCCAAAAGGTAGTGCATGGCGTAAAGGCATTTATAAGAATATCGGTGTGTTGAACGTTCGTGATCAGGCGATGGCTACTAAGAAATTATTGGCTACTCACGCTTTTATGGATAAAGATCGTGTTGCTGTTTGGGGATGGAGCGGAGGAGGTTCTTCTACTTTAAATTTAATGTTCCAATATCCTGAAATCTACAAAACAGGTATTGCAATTGCTGCGGTTGGAAACCAGCTGACTTATGATAATATTTATCAGGAACGCTACATGGGTACACCATTTCCAAGTAAAGAAGCCTATGTAAAGGGGTCTCCGGTTACACATGCTAAAAATTTAAAGGGAAATCTCCTCTATATTCATGGTACTGGTGATGATAATGTACATTATCAAAATGCAGAAATGTTGATTAATGAATTGATAAAAAATAAGAAGGTTTTTCAATTAATGAGTTATCCGAATAGAACACACAGTATTTCTGAAGGTGAAGGTACCAGTGAGCATTTAGCTTTAACCTTTACCAAATTCTTAAGAGACAATTGCCCTCCTGGAGCAAAATAAAATTTAAAAAGCAGCCTTTGGGCTGCTTTTTTTATGCAATTAAGTTTTGGCAAAACATAGCTACAGCTATGGCAATACCAAAGCTTAATAATGTTCCGATAAGTACATATTCTGTTAATTTGATATCATGAGCTTTAGTCAGGTCACCAAAACGAAAGATAGATTTGGCTCCAAGCAGAAATCCTACTGCTTCAAAATGATTGGTAAGTATAAATAAGAAAATCAGTGCACGCTCCAGTATTCCAATGTATTTACCAGCATTTTGGAGCGATTGCGGTGTTTGCGATTGATTTGGAGGAAGCCACTTGGCAATGATTACACGCATAACAATGGATGTAGGCATGGTTAGAAATACCAATCCTGAAACGATAATCCAGGTATTGATCTCGTTAATGTAACTGATGTTAATCCTTCCCTTGTACGCAAAGTGCCATATCACTACAATTGTGATAAAATGAAGTACCTGGTCTATAAAAAATAAAATCCTTGTGTTTTTATTGTTTTGAAGCAGGATCTTCAATGCATCTATTACGAGGTGGATCCCTCCTATTGAAAGCGCAACCTTCCAGATCGAAAAGTCAAAAAAGATTAAGAAAATTAAAACAATGTGGATTCCCACATGAAGATACAGCTTCCAGGATTTTAACTTCTTTTGTTCTTTATCTTTTACCCAGGAATTAGGCTGTAAGAAAAAGTCTCCTATTAAATGCGCAAGAATAAGTTTAACAAGGTAGATATCCATTATACTGACAATAATTGATTTAATTTTTTACGATATAATTTATCCATTTCCATGATTTCTGAAAAGTGTGCCCGTTTTAATGCCTCACTTACAGAAGATTGTGTTCTTCCCGAAATAGCCGCTAACTCACTCTGTAATATATTTTCATGTTCTAAAGCATGCTTAACCACTTCAGCGGTCGCTACTCCCCAACTGTCCATGGCAATTAAAGAAAGTTTAATTAGAATGTTAATCTCTTCATCAAATTGAGGGAAATCTGTTTTGATAGAGAGGTTTACTTTAGCTTGCTTTAAACCATCAAAGGCAATACCCGAGTTAACAAAAACTTCACCACTTGCCTCGCTAAGCTTTGCCCGTTTAGTTTTTATTTCGCCCAAACCTATTCCCATTCTCACATCAGCTGCCTTATTGGTTCTGATACATGCTTTTATATAGATGGCACTTTTGAGTGCATCTGCTGCTTTGACTTCCAATTGAAAACTATCGCCCCGATATATCTCCCAATTGTTGTCAGATACATTTTTTAGCGCTGCTTTTAAGGCTTCCAACCAAGTTTCTTTTAGTTTCCTTGAACCTACAATATCTCCTGTAATGATACAAACCATTATACAATATCGAATTAATTCAGCAAACTTCCAAATATTATCGGCTTTTTAACCGATAATTCTAATTATCGGTTAATTGAACGATATTTTAAAATATCGGCTTTTTAGCCGATAAATATGGTTATCGGGTGATTACCCGATAAGATGTCAAAACTTATAAGCTAATTTATTTGTTCATTAAGCATGGCATTAATTGAATTTACCAAAAGAGGCATTTATTGTAAGCAAGGCGATTTTTATATAGATCCCTGGTGGCCGGTTGATTATGCCATAACTACACATGGACATAGCGATCATGTCCGGTTTGGAAACAAAAACTATCTCTGTCAAACCCTCACTAAACCTATTATTAAGCGAAGAATAAGTGAGGATCTTGCTGTTGAGACCCTCAACTATGGCGAGCATATCTCCAGAAATGGTGTGGATATTTCATTTTTTCCTGCCGGACATATTATTGGTTCTGCACAGGTACGTTTAGAATATAAAGGAGAGGTTTGTGTTGTTTCTGGTGATTATAAAGTCGAAGCTGACGGCATTGCTGATCCATTTGAACCGGTAAAGTGCCATAGCTTTGTTTCGGAGAGTACATTTGGCCTCCCGGTTTATAAATGGCAAAAACAAGACGTAGTGTTCAATGGAATAAAAGATTGGGTAAATGCGAATATTGGACAACAAAAGACAAGTGTACTAATAGCCTATAGCCTGGGCAAGGCACAACGCCTGATTAAGAATTTAGCCGGGAATGTACCCATATATGTTCACAATAGTATAGCGAACCTGAACGAGGTGATTATTAATGCAGGTGTAGATCTCCCTGAAACGATAAGGATCAGACCTGAGCATACAAAGGATGAATTGCAAAAAGGAATTTTGATTGTTCCTCCGGCAATGAGGGATAGCAGGTGGATTAAAAGCCTGAATCATCCGGTTACAGGAATCTGTTCTGGATGGATGCAGGTTCGGGCACACCGGCGATGGCAAAGTGCTGATGCAGGATTTGCTTTGAGTGATCATGCCGATTGGCCAGGACTCCTGGATGCGATAAATGCTACCGGGGCAGAAAAAGTATATGTTACTCATGGTTTTACAGCAGCCTTTAGTCGCTATCTCAATGAAAATGGATTGTCATCTGTAGAAGTAACAACGAAATTCGGGCAAGAGGATGATGAAGAAAGTAAAGTGGATCTTGCTGAAGAGCAAATAAATAAATCTTAATTATGAAGCGCTTTGCCCAACTTATCCAGCAACTGGAACTTAGCAATAAAACCAATGATAAAATAGCGGCACTGGTTCAGTACTTCAATACTGCCGATGATAAGGACAAAGTTTGGGTAATTGCTTTATTTACAGGAAAAAAACCTAAACGGCCAATTAAATCGGCACTACTTAAATATTGGGCGATCGAAATCACCCAAACCCCCGAGTGGCTATTTACAGAAAGCTATCATAATGTAGGAGATTTAAGTGAAACAATTGCTTTGCTCCTTCCTCCTGCAGCATTTCGAATCGATCTTCAATTGCATCAATGGATTCAGGATTTACACCAATTAGAAGGGAAAACAGACGATGATAAGAAAGTATTTATGCTCAATGCCTGGAATAGCCTGGAAACTCAGGAGCGTTTTATCTTTAATAAGTTGATTTCGGGTAATTTTAGAATAGGTGTTTCTAATAAAATGCTGGTAAATGCCCTGGCTAAACAAAGTAATTTGGAAAGTACCCAAATTATGCACAGCATAATGGGTAAATGGAATCCCTACGAGATTACTTTTACGGAGCTTATTAATGGCATTCATGTAAATACAGATAATTCCTGGCCTTATCCTTTTTGCTTAGCTTATGCGCTGGAGAATGAGCCTGAGCAATTGGGAGATATTAAAGATTGGCAGGCCGAATGGAAATGGGATGGTATACGAGGGCAGATTGTGAAACGCAATGGCGAACTCTTTATTTGGTCGAGAGGTGAAGAACTGGTGACTGACCAGTTTCCAGAATTACATTTTTTAATTGATGAGCTTCCGGATGGTACCGTTCTGGATGGAGAAATATTAGCAGTAAAAGATAAACAGGTTTTATCCTTCAGTACTTTACAACAGCGTTTAAATAGAAAGGTGATTAACAAAAAGCAACTGGACGAGGCTCCGATTGGTTTTTTTACCTATGATTTATTGGAATTTGATGCCCAGGATATCAGAGAATTACCACTGGAAGAAAGACGCAAAAAGCTGGTACAGCTTATTAATGGATTGAAAGAATCCGCTGTTATTTTATCGCCTGTTATCGATTGCTCTTCCTGGGATAAACTTGCAGAACTAAGGCAGGATTCCAGATCAATAAACAGTGAAGGGATTATGCTTAAAAAATTAAATTCGCATTATCACAGCGGCCGAAAACGAGGAGATTGGTGGAAATGGAAAATTAATCCTTATACCGTTGATGCAGTGATGATTTATGCGCAAAAAGGGAGTGGCAGAAGGGCAAATTTCTTTACTGACTATACCTTTGCAGTTCGCGATGGAGAAAACCTCGTGACCATAGCAAAGGCCTATTCTGGCCTGACGGATAAAGAAATTAAAGCAGTAAATTCTTTCGTAAACAAAAATGCAATTGAAAAATTCGGACCCGTACGTACCGTTAAACCCGAACTGGTTTTTGAAATTGCCTTTGAAGGTATTGCCGAAAGTAAACGCCACAAAGCTGGTCTAGCATTGCGTTTTCCCCGCATTCTACGCTGGAGGACTGATAAAAAAGCAAATGAGATTAATACATTGGATGATTTAAGGCAATTATTGCAATCTACACTCGACTAAACTCAACACAAATCCTGATCTTTATTTGTTTTAAAATCAATGGACCAAAGTAAAACTCCGGGGTATAAAAAAATTAAGCAATGGCTAAAAGCCAATGGTCGAAAACCTTTCCAATTTCAAGAAGATGCCTGGCAACATTATATTGCGGGCTATAGTGGTTTGGTGAATGCACCTACAGGTTTTGGAAAAACATTCTCTTTATTTTTAGCTGTTGTTATTGAGGGATTAAATGAATCGTTAGAAAAAAACGCAAAAAATAAAGACAGA
The DNA here is from genome assembly GCF_965279535.1 of Pedobacter sp. Lineage (NCBI taxonomy): Bacteria > Pseudomonadati > Bacteroidota > Sphingobacteriia > Sphingobacteriales > Sphingobacteriaceae > Pedobacter > Pedobacter sp. Next base: position 533,806 of record NZ_OZ257244.1, on the reverse strand, counting down.
CTTCAGTTAATCTGGATTACTCCACTCCGATCCTTAGCCAAAGATATTGCCCGGGCAATGAGGGAAACTTTGCTTGAAATTGGGCTGGATTGGCATGTAGGTGTGCGCAATGGAGATACTTCTCAGGCAGAGAAACTTCAACAAAAAAAATCAATGCCCGAAATCCTTTTGATAACTCCTGAAAGTCTGCATCTTCTTCTTGCGCAAAAGGGTGCAACCACTATATTTAAAAAACTTAAATGCATTGTAGCTGATGAGTGGCATGAACTATTGGGTAGTAAAAGAGGTGTACTGGTAGAATTGGCAGTTTCACGTATTAAAGGTATCCAGGCAGCAGCGAAAAACGAATCATTGCGTGTTTGGGGCATATCTGCTACCATAGGGAATATCGAAGAAGCTTTGGAAGTACTTGTTCCAGATGAACGCGTTAAGCGCATTATTGTCAAAGCTGATCTGGAAAAGAAAATAAGGATTAAATCAATTTTGCCCGATGAGGACGAAACATTACCCTGGGCAGGCCATCTTGGATTAAAGCTGGCTTATAAACTTTTACCCATTATTAAAAAAAGCAAAACCACTTTAATATTTATTAATACCAGAGGGCAATCAGAAATCTGGTATCAACACTTACTCAATATTGAGCCTGATCTGGCTGGTCAAATTGCCATTCATCATGGCTCTGTTGATTTTGAGTTAAGAAACTGGATTGAAGATGCCCTGCACACCGGGCAACTCAAAGCGGTCATTGCTACATCCTCCTTGGATTTAGGGGTTGATTTTAAACCTGTAGATACGGTAGTGCAGGTTGGTTCTCCAAAAGGTGTTGCCCGTTTTTTACAACGGGCTGGTCGTTCAGGCCATTCCCCGCACGAAATTTCTAAAATCTATTTTCTTCCTACTCATGCCCTGGAACTTGTGGAAGCTGCAGCCATAAAAGAGGCGGCCAGAAATAATAACATTGAAAGCAGAGAGCCCTTTATCATGGTTTTTGACACTTTAATCCAATATCTGGTAACATTGGCTATTGGTGATGGTTTTGATGATAAAATCATTTATGAAGAAATAAAAAATACCTATGCCTTTAAACTGATCCTTCCTGAAGAATGGAGTTGGGTAATGCAATTTATTACTTCTGGTGGCGATAGCTTAAGTGCTTACAATGAGTTCAAAAAAGTTGTTAAAGATGAAGATGGACTTTGGAAAGTTAAAAGCAGACAATTAGCTATGCGGCACAGGCTTCATATAGGTACGATTGTGAGCGACGCGATGCTTAAAGTGAAATTTATCTCTGGTGGATATATCGGAATGATTGAGGAGTACTTCGTAAGCAGACTTAAAGCAGGAGATCATTTTAGGTTAGCCGGGAGGGTTTTAGAGTTTATACAGGTTAAAGACATGACCGTGGTGGTGAGAAATAGCAAACAAAAGAATGCCATTTCTCCGAGCTGGAATGGCGGGAGATTGCCATTATCCTCAAATCTGGGTGCAGTTCTTCGGAGAAAATATAATGAAGCTCTTGATCAAACTCACCAGGATGAGGAACTGGATGCAATATATCCCCTTTTCTTACTTCAGGAACAACGATCGCATGTACCTAGAAATGATGAACTTCTGGTAGAACTGATCAATAATAAAGAAGGATTTCATCTATTTGCATATCCATTTGAAGGGAGACTGGTGCATGAAGTTTTGGCTGCATTAGTGGCTTACCGTTTGAGCAAATTACTTCCCATTAGTTTTTCTATTGCCATGAATGATTATGGCTTTGAACTGCTAAGTGAAACAGAAATTCCGATGGACGAATCTATTGCATATGAAGTTTTTTCCCCGAAAAATTTAACTGAAGATATTAAATCGAGTATCAATGCAACAGAAATGGCCAGACGAAAATTCAGGGATATAGCCTGTATTTCTGGTCTCGTATTTCAGGGTTATCCTGGTAAGTATGTTGCCAATAAACACCTCCAGTCATCTGCTGGTTTGTTTTTTAATGTTTTTAGTGATTATGATAAACATAATTTACTTTTGCGTCAGGCTTATGATGAAGTGTTTTATCAGCAATTGGAAGAACCAAGACTTGCAGCTGCCTTAGAGCGAATTCAAAATGGAGCAATTGTTATTACAGAACCGAAGAGCTTTACCCCGCTTTCATTCCCGATTAAGGTAGATAGTTTAAGAGAAAATATGAGTTCTGAAGAATTGGAACAAAGAATTGCCAGAATGAAAGCCGAATCTGAAAAAATAAAGTAGAATATGACGATTACCAGTCAGGGTGAAGAATTAATTTTAGATAAAGAGCGGGCTTTGTATCTGCCAAAACATCAACTTTTAGCAATAAGTGATTTACATTTGGGTAAGTCGGCACATTTCAGGCAGGCGGGGCTTCAGGTGCCTGCAACAATAGGCCTTAGCGATTTACAGCGCTTAAGTTTATTGATAGAGAAGTATGATCCAAAGGCTTTATTGATTAATGGCGATATGTTTCATCATGGACTGAATACCGATATAGAGATTTTTGAAAGGTGGAGGATGCAATATCATCACATTAAGTTTCTTTTGGTGAAAGGTAATCATGATAAACTTACTGTAGCCGATTATGAAGCCATGCACATTGAAATACATGAACCCAGCTTTTGCCTTGGACCTTTTTGCTTTATTCATGATGCACCCCAAAATACTAAAGAAGAGCTCTATCCCATCAGTGGTCACGTGCATCCTGGAGTTTCTATTGTGGGTAAAGCAAAACAACGGTTAAAATTTCCTTGTTTCTATTTTGGGAAAAAACATGCGATTTTACCTGCCTTTAGTTTATTTACAGGCTTATATAATGTTTATCCAAAGGCAGATGAAAGAATCTTTGCTGTAACACCTAAAAATGTTGTAGAAGTATAATTTTATAGATGTGCTTCGATAATTTGTTTCAATTGTGAAGCCTGAAGTACACCACTCTGGCGCCAAAGCTGTTTACCTTCTTTAAATAGCATTAAAGTTGGAACACCCTGAATATTCAGTGAACTTGCTGCCTGAGGGTTTTTGTCAATATCAATCTTAATGATGGAGGCCTTATCGCCTATCTGCTGTTTAACCTGCTCTAAAATGGGAGCCATCATTTTACAAGGCCCGCACCACTCGGCAAAAAAATCTACCAGAACAGGTTTAGTGCCATTAATTAAATCTGAAAACTTAGCCATAATGCTCTTTTCAATATAAACAAAAGATCGTATTATTTAGTTTTCTGAAGGTATCAGCACAATCCATTACACCGCAATTGATAATTCTTCCTGAAGTGCCTCCACCCAATTATCAAAAAGCTTTTGCTCAATCTGAACTATCTTTGCGGCGTGATCTTCCCAGTTAGAATCAAATTCTGCAAGTTGATTGATCATCTCTTCTAAATGCCCCTCTTCTTCCAAAATAATAGATTTAACATTAACCTTACTCCTGGTTTCATCTAATATCGTTTGGTAAACCGGATAAAGCTCATCTGCACGCACTTCAATAGCGTAGGTTACAAACAAGTAGGCTGCAAACTTTAATTCATAGCCAGAAAGATTAAACTCGGTTTTAAGGTATCTGCAAACTGCAATATCCAGTGCATGAAGGTAATATTTCGTATAATTTGGAGAAAGTAACTCGGCATTGGTATAGGTTTTACAAAGTGCCTCATCAACCTTTGCGATTTGTTTTTTGAGGTAATAAGCATGACGGTGTTCTTCTGCCGCATGTTTAAGCACAATAAGGTTTACATTCTCCTTGTGCTCAGACGCAGAAATTTTCTTTGCACCTGCATTTTCCATGTAAGAAAGTGTATTTAACCACTTGGCGTGCAATACCTTATCTGAAACTATAGACTTTAAAACTGAATCTAACATCTTTTGTCGATTAATTAACTTATGCGCCGGATACAAATGTATCTTAGCTGCTGTGTAAAGCTAAATTAAATTTCTCTGTTTAGATCCCAGTTTTCCAAATAATCTGCAACTCTTCGCACAAACATTCCACCCAGTGAGCCGTCAACCACGCGATGATCGTAAGACAATGAAAGAAACATCATATGTCTAATGGCAATAACATCCCCGTGTTCGGTTTCCAACACTGCTGGCTTCTTTTTTATTGCGCCTACTGCTAAAATAGCTACTTGGGGTTGATTGATAATAGGTGTTCCCATTACATTGCCGAAAGAGCCTACATTAGTTAAAGTGAAAGTTCCTCCCTGTGTTTCATCTGGTTTTAACTTAGAATTTCTTGATCTTGTAGCTAAATCATTCACTGCTTTAGTTAAGCCTACCAGATTTAACTGATCCGCATTCCTTATAACCGGAACAATCAGGTTACCACTTGGTAAAGCTGCTGCCATACCAATATTAATATCGCGTTTTTTGATTATTTGAGTACCGTTTACTGAAACATTAACCATTGGGAAATCTTTAATGGCTTTGGCAACAGCTTCAATAAACATCGGGGTAAAAGTGATTTTTTCATTTTCACGTTTTTCAAAGCTATTTTTAACCTTATTGCGCCATAAAACCAAATTGGTTACATCTGCTTCAACAAATGAAGTTACATGTGGAGAGGTACTCTTACTCATTACCATGTGATCGGCAATTAGTTTTCTCATCCTATCCATCTCTATAATTTCATCTCCACCACTCACACTTGTCGTTGCAGGTTTGTTTGGCGAAGGAACGGATGCAGGCGTGTTTACTATTGGAGTTTCAATTACAGGAACTGTACTACTTTGTTCCGCAACTGTTTTTTGACCACCATTTTTATTGGTGATATAGTTTAGTAGGTCGTCTTTATTTAAACGTCCGTCAGCTCCCGACCCTTTGATTGAATCCAGTTCTGCGAGAGAAATCTGCTCTTGGGCGGCAATGCTTTTAACTAAAGGCGAATAAAAGCGATCTGAATTGGTAAAATCAGGTTGAGGAGTTGGTTTATTTGGAGTTAACTGATCCAATCCTGGGATGGCTTCGACTTTTTCCGGCACAACAGGAGTATCAGTTTTAATTTCTTCTACTTTAGGCTCTGCTTCGCCTGCAGTTTCAATAATAGCGATAATATCGCCAACCTGAGCAACCTCATCTTCTTTAAATAGCTGCTTTATTAACTTACCTGCTACGGGAGATGGTACTTCAGAATCAACCTTATCGGTTGCGATTTCTAAAATGGTGTCATCCATTTCTATGGAATCACCAATTTGCTTAACCCATTTTATAACTGTTGCTTCTGCAACACTTTCACCCATTTTTGGTAACAATAATTCGTATTGAGCCATATTAAATTCCAGTATTTTATATTGGTATTGCGCCAAAAATACGGTTTTTATTCTTGAAGCTAGTCTTCTTTAAGTAGATTTAATAACATTGTTAATGCCGAAACAGCAGCTCTTTCGATGTTTTGTATTCGTTTATTGCTGAAATTAAACACTTTAGCGACAGTTTTTTTATTATTCGCTATAGCAATCCAAACAGTACCAACGGGTTTGCCTTCCGTTCCACCGTCAGGACCAGCAATTCCACTAACAGAAATTGCATAGTCTGTTTTGAAGTGTTGTAAAGCTCCTTCAACCATTTCTATTACGGTTTGCTCGCTAACAGCACCAAAGGTAGCCAGTGTTTCTTCCTTAACACCTAAAACAGATTGTTTAAGCTCGTTGGCATAGCTAACTGCGCCACCCCAATACACTGCCGAGCTACCCGGGTGTTGCGTAATGAGATGGGCTATATACCCTCCTGTGCAACTTTCTGCTGTAGATAACGTTAAACCTTTCTCCTTCATTAAATTAAGAATGGCCTTTTCCAGTGGTATATCATCATCTATAACCACAAATTTTTGAATTCTTTCAATAATTTGTTTGGAAAATTGCGCCACATCCAGCTGCAGTGTAGCCTCATGATCACCCCTTGCCGAAAGACGCAATCTTACTTGCCCTAATTTGGGTAAATATGCCAGTTTAATGTTTTCCGGAAGACTGTTCTCAATGTCCTCAATTTCTTTAGCTAGAAATGATTCTCCTATACCAGCGGTAAGTATGGTTTTATGAACAATAGCAGGTAATTTAAATTGTGTTTTAATCCTGGGTAAGATTTGCTCGTCCATAAGGTACATCATCTCAAACGGAACTCCAGGCATTGATACGAATATTTTATTTTCCTTATTAAACCACATGCAGGGGGCAGTACCATTTTTGTTGAGGATCACCTCACAACCATCCGGAACTTCGGCCTGTTTGATGTTGATGTCTAACAGTGGTCGCTTAAATTTCTGGAAAATTTGGGCTACGATTTCCAACGTACCTTCATCTAGTCGAAAACCCATACCAAAATATTTTGCAAGGGTTACCTTCGTTATATCATCTTTAGTTGGGCCTAAACCTCCGGTAATTAAAATGATATCAGCTCTTTTCTCTGCTTGCGATAAGGCATCCAAAATATGTTGCTGATCATCTGAAACAGAACTGATTTGTTTTACCGTAATGCCAATTAAATTAAGTTGTTTGGCCATCCAGGCGGAGTTGGTATCTACAATCTGACCGATTAAAATTTCATCTCCAATGGTAATAATTTCAGCTAACATGTGTCCTTTTAATAAGTAGTGTAGAATCCTTGTCTCTTGCTCAGCTTTAAATCTTGTAATATTGATGCTTTAACCTTGATGGTAAGGGAATAACTTTTGTACGCACCGTAGGGAACCCAGTTTACACTCATATCCCAGCAATGGAGGTCGCGATATATGGCGATATTCATTGGGGTTAAACCATTATTTTGAAAGTCGTAACCCGAGTTGAACGTTACTTTCCATTTAGGTGTAAGATTCAAATCTCCATTAAAATTTAGGGTATTAGATATATTGCTAACCCCTAAATTATTCGAATACTGGAAACTATAAGAGAATGAAAAGTTCCAGGGAATATTAAAATCAACAAAAGCATTAGGATCGCGACTGATTGCCGCTAATTGTGCCGATTGCATTTCACTTAAACCATTTTTGCCGGCTGCGTCATTAATCTTGTCGTTCGCCTCATTTTTACGTTTAAGCGCTTCAGGATTCAAGCTATAATCGAACGAAAAGCCAAAATTAGTTAAACGTGGTAAAATCTTACCGCCCTGGAAGAAATATTTGTCTATTCTGGATATTACACCAGCCGAATCTCTTAATAAATAAGGATCAAAGCTACCATTATAATTGATCCCCAATTTGTCTGTAAATTGCGAACGGCCGCTAAAACTAATGGTTGATAGCTTGTATGAAGGTGCTACAAAGTTATAAGATCCGCTAAAGCTCAAACCCTGAATAATCGGGATTTTTCTCTCACCTGTTCCGGTAGTATCCTTGTCTGATTTCACTTTCAATTCTACGGTATTATCTAAACCGAAACCAATCGCAGCTTGTTTAGTAGAAAATGAACCTGGTGCGGCCATACCTTCGAAAATGGAATACCTTACAGGCACACGCAAAGTACTGGCCGGATCAAAAAAAGTTTCACCATTTTGGTTAAGCGCATCTTTATAGGGGCCTTTTCCAGGCAGGGTAAAATCAGGAGAATAGGTAAATGACATGGTTGGTGTCATTACGTGTCTCATTGCTTTGATCTTACCTAAATTTTTGAATTCCTTCTTGCCGTATATTTTAGTTGAAAGACTCGTTGACAAGTTATAACTACCAGCACGCTTAAAACCAGCAATAGTGTCGGTTCTTGCCGAATAAGTTCCATCATCGAATTGAGTGTATCTTTTGTTAACGGTTTGAAAATTCCAATAATCATTGTATGTACCACCTAAACTGAAGTTTAAATATTTCAGCGCAGTGAAAGACATGTTAACCGGAATGGTATGCGTGAAACCAGTCCTTAATCTCTTAAGCCCGTTATTATCGAATAGCAAACTATCTTTTGTTTCAATACTGTTTGAACCATTCATTCCGTAACCTACTGTTATCTTCTGATACCATTTTTGCTCTCCAACCCTGTTTTTTGAGTCAAAGGGATTAAAAGTTGGCACGTTGAATGTTAACTCAGGCAATCTTAAACTTATATCTCTTGTACCTAATGATTGGTTAGAAGAAGTTGTTAAAGAGTAGTTTATGCCGCTATCATATGTCCTTGAATAACTCACACTACTGGATGTGGTATTCGTGGCTATGGTATTTTGATCGTAAGTAGTTCCCGCTGCAGTACTCCGGTAATAGCTGTTTCTTCCTGTAGAAACCAGGTTAACACTTGCGCTAAATGTGGTTCCTGGTTTGGCATTTGCATTCTGAGAATGGCTCCATGTAATATTAAAACTTTTGGTTGGGTTTGCAAAAGCATCCGTTCCTTCTAAGCCATCCTTAAAGCTTGCATACCTTAAGTTAATGTTACCGTTATACTTATATCGTTTTGTGTAATTGCTTAAAACGCTAGCTTCATATGAACCATTTGTATAAATAGACCCCATTAATTTGGCATCCCAATAATCACTGAGTCCTAAATAATATCCGCCATTTTGAAGGAAAAATCCCCTGGTTGCATCTTCTCCGGGTGTAGGTAGGATCACACCGGAAGTTCGCTTATTGGGTTTGGGGAAAAACGCAAACGGAAGGCCCAAAAATGTAGGTACATCTTCAATAATCATATACACAGGTCCTGTTATGATCTGTTTCTCGGTTACTACCCCTTTAGAAATCATCAATCCAAAATGTGGATGAGGCAAGTTACAGGTGCTATACATTACATTTTTGATGTGAAGTTCGTCATCAATCTGCTTTTTGCTTTGCCCTCCAGAGAAGAAGCCTCCCTCCTGTTCAGAGAAAACGCCATAAACCTTAGCCCGGGTTGTTTCTGAGTTGTAATATATCGAATCTGCTATCGCAGTACCTTCTGCGCCTGATTTGAAAATAGGCCGTCCGTTGTATCTTCCGGTTTTGGGGTCTTTCAGCCCACTGGCAAAAATGGTGTTCTTTTTCTTATCATATTTAATGTAGCTTGCATCGAGCTCAAAATCGCCATAAATAACACGTGCATTTCCATACAAATAAACGATATTTTTATCTGCACTCATTTTTACAGAGTCGTCAGCTTTGTATTCGACTTTTTGATCTAAACTGCTGTTGTTCTTACCTTCTTTCTTGGTTGTATCCTTTTTAGAAGTGTCTTGCTGGATGATCTGTTGCAATGAAAAACCGGAAAATGCGTTAGCTTTACTAACAACAAGTGTTAATAAAATGACAGAAATTAGTAAAATAGAGCTCTTAAGAAGTTTCAAATTCGTGTTTGAATGTTATTTTTGCAAAGATGTTTAATCAGAAACGTTCAAAATTAGTGAAAAATATACCATTGATGTATCTTAAAACCATTTTAACATTTTTTATTTGTTTCGCTCTCTTCAATTCTGTTGATAATCAAGTGCTTGCACAAGAATACAAAATTAAAACAATTGTAATTGATGCAGGACACGGGGGGAAAGACGGAGCAACTCATGGCCTCTATTCAAAGGAAAAGGAGGTTGCGCTCAAAACGGCACTAAACTTAGGGAAAGCGCTTAAAGACAGTTTGCCTGATATTAAAATTATTTATACGAGAGAAACAGACGTATTTATTCCGCTTTATGAACGCATCAATATTGCAAACAATGCGAAGGCAGATTTGTTCATATCTATCCATTTAAATGATATGCCTGTTCGTGTTTCGAGGGTTGTGGATTATTATAAAAAAGTTAGAGGAAAAAAAGTGCCGGTTTACAGAACCATAACATCAAAAAGTACTTCTACCAGAGGCACAGAAACATTCGTTTCGGGTACCGGTAGATTAGGGGAACAAGATGAGGTTATAAAAAGGGAAAATGCTTCGATGTTTTTAGAGGAAAACTATCAAAAGAATTACGAAGGATTTATTGCCAATACACCAGAAAACGATATCATGCTTTCCTTAATGAAACAAACTAACCGGGATAGAAGCTTAAAATTCGCATCATTCCTTCAGCAGGAGTATGTGAATGCAGGAAGAATCAACCGTGGTGTTCAGGAAAAAAGCTTAGCAGTGTTGGCAAGAGCAGCAATGCCTGCAGTTTTAACGGAAATTGGATTTGTAAGTAACCCTGAAGAAGAGGATTATATGAACTCTCCCGAAGGACAGAACGAAATTGTTACAGGTATAATTAAAGCGGTTAAAAATTATAAACGTCTTGTAGAAACATCATTTTAAACATCCCCATATTAATGAAGCTTAAACTTCTTTTAATTTTATTCTATTCTTTTTTATTTCTCTCTCCAGGGCTTGGCATGGCTCAAGGATATCGGATAAAAACTATCGTAATTGATCCGGGTCACGGTGGCAGAAAACCAGGTGCTTCCGGCAGTATCTCTAAAGAAAAAGATATCGCACTTAAAGTAAGTTTAAAACTTGGCGCAAAACTGAAAGAAGAAATGCCAGGTATAAAAATTATTTATACGCGTACCAAAGATGTAGATGTAGATTTATATAGAAGAGCTGAAATTGCCAATGAGGCTAATGCCGATCTTTTCATTTCCATTCATTGCAACTCTATGCCTCCTGGTAATAAACATATAAAGGGTGTAGAAACTTTAGTTGCCGGGTCACATAGATTAAAAGAACAAGATGCGGCGATTAGAGAAAATGCGGATATTAAGCTTGAAAAGGATTATAAAAGTAAATATGATGGTTACGACCCTAACAATCCAAGCACTTTTATTCTTTTATCATTATTAAAAAACACCTTTAGAGATAAAAGCATTAAATTTGCCAAACTTATCCAAACGAGTTATATCAGCAGAGATGAAAGATTAAGTCGTGGAGTTAAGGAACAAGGTGTGTTGGTTTTGCAAAGATGTGGGATGCCAGCCGTTTTAACAGAGGTTGGTTTTATTTCTAATAAGGAAGAAGAACGCTACATTAATTCTGAGAATGGTCAGAATGAGATTGCTAATTCTATCCTGGCTGCAATTAAAACATACAAAAAAAACATAGAAGTTAAATAATTGGCATTATAAATGATGCTTGATTTTAACTTACTGATTTATAAAAAACATAAAAACCAAACAAAATCAACGGTGAAAACATTTATATGTAAATCGCCTGAAAAAAATAGCGCTCCGGCAGGTTAAAATTCAAATTGCAACTTGCGGCCATAAAAAAGAACACTCATGAAGATTAAGAACGAAACCAAAGTAGGTATTTTAGCTGCATTTGCCATTGCTTTATTGATTATTGGATATAACTTTTTAAAGGGAAACTCCATATTTTCTGACGAGACCAGCTTGTTGGCAAGGTATACCCGGGTAGATGGGTTAACAGTATCCAAACCTGTATTGATTAACGGATATCAAATTGGACGTGTAGCCAAGCTGCAATTAGAACCAGGAGGCACAATTTTGGCTACTTTAAGCATTAACAGTAAATATGAGATTCCTAAAAATAGTATTGCTCGCTTAGAAGGAACTGACCTTTTGGGAAGCAAAGCGATTGTGATGGAATTGGGTAATTCACAAGAAATGGCTGAAGATGGTTTTACCTTAAATGCCAATGTTGAGAAAGGATTGATGGAACAGGTTCAGCCGGTTCAGAAGAAAGCCGAATTAATTATTGGTAAAATGGATTCAATCCTGAGCAGTGTAAACTCGATTCTGAATCCTAATTTCCAAAAAAATGTAGATAAAAGCTTTAACAGCATTGCAGGAACGCTGGCTTCCCTGGAAACAACATCTAAAAAGGTTGATAACTTAGTGGGATCAGAAAGCGAAAGAATAGCTGCCATTTTTAAAAATGTAGAAGGAATTACGGCCAACTTAAACAATAACAATCAAAAAATAAGTGCAATATTAACCAACATCAATACCGTTACCGATAAATTCGCAGCTGCAAACTTTAAGCAAACAATCGATAATGCAAATACGGCTATTGCAGATCTACAAACGGTAATATCGGGTATTAAAGATGGTAAAGGAAGCTTAGGATTATTGTTGAATGATACCAAAATGTATGATAATCTGAATAGCGCTTCGAAAAATTTAGATGCTTTGATGATCGATTTGAAAGCAAACCCTAAGCGTTATGTGCATTTCTCTGTATTTGGCGGGGGAAACAAGAAAGACAAATAACATAAAAACCATCTGTACTGAGATGGGGTATTTTATAATTTAAGGAGAAAGGGACTGTTCAAAATTATGAATAGTCCCTTTTTCTTATAAAATAATTTCCTCTCTTTAAGCTCTTTATCACAGCAGATTGGAGACAGTTTATAGCTTATTTTAGCCTTTACATCCAATTGCCTAACTTTTTACGTAGGTTTGAAATGCTCAATTAACACTTTATGATAAAAAAGATAATTTTCTTACTTGGCATTGCCATGATGTCGCAACTGATGGTTGCCTGCATTGATTGTAATTGTCCGAAACCCCAGAACATTTATTTTACCAATAATGGCCTTGCTCTAAAAAATATGGATAGGTCGTTACCTTCCCCAATGCTTTCAAGCGCCGGCACAATTGCGGCTGCTAATTACGGTATTCATATACAGGTGCTAAATGAACAGCTAACAGCTCAAAACAGACGTGTAAAATGGAGTTTGATGCAAGCTGCTTATGCTTGTAGTTGTGAAGGAAATTATTTTATATCCAAAGAAAGTATCTCGGCCATCCAAATATTTTCAAATAATGATTTTGATTCCAGCCATCCCAAAGGCACAGATCTAAGTTTGTATTTTAAGGTTAATCACTTTAGTGGAATGATCTCAGTAACTGAATATATTAAAACCTTAAAAGACTTAAACTATAGCAACGATCCTTCCATCTTTACATATATCTTTTTACAGAATGCTCCAGGAAGTAATAAAAAGCATAAATTTCGGATTGTATTTTCCTTGTCGGATGGTAGAAGTTTATTGGCAGAAACTACTGAAGTTGAATTAGCCTAATAATTTGAGGTAGAAATTAATAACAGGTATATACCGTATTCACGAAAAGTTTATCATAATTAAAGCTGGAAAGTTTTTCCCTCCAATGCCAGTTCTGTGTTTTCGAAAACGGATTGTGCTTCGTCTAAAAGCATCTGTAATGTCTTGTAGCGAGATGAAAAGTGGCCGATAAGTAATTTCTTTACATTATTGATTTTGGCGACTTGAGCAGCTTGTAATGCTGTGGTATGATGTGTTTCTTTAGCCCTATCCAATAATTCGTGCATAAATGTGGCTTCATGATACAGTGTGTCGCAATCTTTGATACTTTCAAAGTATCGTTCATCATATAATGTATCAGAACAGTAAGCATAGCATCTTGGCGGTTCAGCAGGAATGGTATAGTCTTCACTTAATAGAATCTCTCCACTTGGAGTTTCTACATTTATGCCTTTTTTCAGGGCTGTATAATAAGCCATGGGGATTAAATCAGCCTTTTCTTTAATTAATTTTCGCTGGCGTTGCTTCTGCTGAAAAATGAAACCTGTTGTAGGGATTCGGTGATTGAGAATAATAGTTTGTACCGTTAGCTCAGTATTTTCAAAAATTTTAGCGGGTTTTGTAGGGTCGATGGCGAAAAACTCAATTGGATATCTCAATACGGTATCTGAGTACTTAAACTGGATTTCTAAAATTTCAAGTAGTGCTTCCGGTCCGAATATCTGAATAGGTTTAATCCTGCCGTTTAAATGTAAGCTGGATAATAAACCAATTAAACCGAAATAATGATCGCCATGTAGATGACTGATGAAGATGTAATCGATGCGAGCTGCTTTCAGATTATATTTAATGAGCTGTTGTTGGGTGCCTTCTCCACAGTCGATCAGGTAATATTTCTCATTACAATTTAAAAGTTGTGCCGTAGGGTTTCTATTAAAAACAGGTGTTGCCGAGCTGCTTCCTAAAATTGTAACTTCAAATCTCATTTAGTAGTATATAAAAAGCCTCGTAGGTACATAAACTACGAGGCTTAAATTTAAGTTATTTAAACGTGAGTTATTTTTCGCCTCTAAATTCTTTTTCCAATTCATCCATAAAGATGAAATCAGTAGCTTCTTCTAATGTATTTACAAACGTTACAGATTGAAATATGTTTGAAAGTTCTATAATATCTGCAATTTCATCATTAATGCCGGTAACGATAAATAAACCACCTGCGGCTTTACATAATCTATCTCCTACCAGTAAGCAGCTCAAATCTTGTGCGTCTGTACATGCTTTAACATGACTTAAATCAACAATGATGTTTTTAAATCCTTCTGCGTTCAATAAATACAATTCAGATTTTACCCCTGGGGCATTATCGTTGGTAAACTGTGGCTCCTTTAATTTAAGGGTTACATATTTATCATGTTTATCTACTGAAAATTTCATCTCTCTCTGTCTTTTAGTTTACTAATGTATAAAATTTCTTTCGAATTAAAGTGTTTCCATAGCCTTTAAAACATTGCTTTCTATACGGCTGGCGATCGCATCTGCATCTGCCTTCACGAATTTCTCTCCTACAATTTGCTCATAAAGCTCTATGTATCTGTCAGATATTGAGTTAACAATTTCTGGAGTCATTTCAGGTACAGTTTGTCCGTCTTTTCCCTGGAAACCATTTTCAATTAACCACTTTCTTACAAACTCTTTAGAAAGTTGTTTTTGCGGCTCATTATTATCCTGACGTTCCTGATATCCTTCAGCATAAAAATAACGGGAAGAATCAGGCGTATGAATTTCATCAATTAAATAGATTACACCATCTGCTGAACCAAATTCATACTTGGTATCTACTAAAATTAATCCGCTCTTTGCAGCAATTTCAGTTCCCCTCTGGTACAATGCATAAGTATATTGCTCCAGCTTTTCGTAATCACTCAAAGAAACTATTCCCTTTGATAGGATGTCTTCTTTCGAAATATCTTCGTCATGACCAACTGAAGCCTTTGTTGTAGGTGTAATAATTGGCTGTGGAAGCTTATCATTTTCTTTTAAGCCATCAGGTAAGACAACACCACAAACAGAACGTTTGCCCGCGCTGTATTCTCTCCATGCATGTCCGGCAAGATACCCTCTGATTACCATTTCTACTTTAAAAGGCTCACAGATCCGACCTATGGTTACCATTGGATCAGCAACATTTAATACCCAATTGGGAACAATATCCTGTGTTGCAGACAAAAATTTAGCGGCAATCTGGTTTAAAACCTGACCTTTATAGGGTATAGCTTCTGGTAAAACAACATCAAACGCTGATATGCGATCAGATACAATCATTACCATATACTGGTCTGCAATGGTATATACATCACGTACCTTCCCCTTGTAAAAATTACTTTGGTTTGGAAAATTAAAATGGGTTTCTTTTAGTGCTTTCATGAGGCAGTAAAAATACAATTTTAAAATAAAAAAGCTGATAAAATTCAAAGTCTGAGGTTTTGAAACCATAAAATAGAATCAAACCTCAGACTTTTATTTGCTTAACTAATTTACTGGATATCTCCGTATGCTTTTAAAATATCTTTTACGAGTTTATGGCGAACTACATCTTCCCCACTTAAGTAAATAATATCGATTCCTTTAATGTCTTCCAGAATTCTTAATCCGTTAAACAAGCCCGACATTTGCTTTTTAGGTAAATCAACCTGTGTTACGTCACCCGTAACAATAAACTTAGCAGTTGGCCCCATACGCGTTAAAAACATCTTCAATTGCATATCGGTAGCATTTTGTGCCTCATCTAAAATTACAAAACAATTATCAAGGGTACGCCCCCTCATAAATGCCAATGGTGCAATTTCAATCGTACGGTTTTCAATGTAGAACTTTAATTTTTCTGCTGGAATCATATCATCCAGTGCGTCATATAGTGGTCTTAAATAAGGATCAATTTTCTCTTTTAAATCTCCCGGAAGGAAACCCAGGTTCTCTCCTGCTTCAACTGCTGGTCTTGTAAGGATAATCCTCTTGATTTCTTTATTCTTTAGTGCCCTAACTGCGAGTGCTACGGCAGTATATGTTTTTCCGGTACCTGCCGGACCGATAGCGAAAAGAATGTCATTTTTAGCAATACTGCTTACCATTTTACGTTGGTTTGCTGTTCTTGCCTTTACCAAAAGTCCATTTGTTCCGAAAACGATTACCTCACCGCCACCTGATTTTGGATCTGCAAGCTCTTTTTTCACAAGCCCCTCGGCTTTTGCTCCTAAAATTGATTCAACATCATTATTGGTTAATGAACTATAGGTTTCCAATTGATTAACCAGCTGATTAAATTTATCCTCGAAAGACTTAAGTTCCTGTTCATCACCGAGTACCTTTACCTCGCTCCCTCTCGCTACAATTTTTAGCTTGGCGAAAGCACCCTTAATCATTTCGTAATTTTCATTGTTCGGACCCCAAAATTGTGCTGGGTTCACGGTGTCCAGAGTTAATTTTAATTCGTTCAAGCTGTATATTTTTTAAGTTTTCGGGCTAATATTAATTTTAATTTGAATATTTGTAGGCGCTTAGCCTCTACACAAGAATAAGCATAATTAATGAATATTTAATGGGTATAATTACTTTAACAACAGATTTAGGTTCAAAAGATTTTTATCAGTCTGCCTTAAAAGGTAGCCTCTTAAGCCTGATGCCTAATGTTAATTTAATTGATATCACTCATGAAGTTCCTGCCTTCAATATTTCTTATGCAGCCTTCGTTTTAAAAAATGCATATCCATACTTTCCTAAAAATACAGTGCATTTAATTGGGATCGATTCGGTATACAGTGAAAACACAAAGTATATTGCTGTAAAGCATAGAGATCATTATTTCGTTGGTGCAGATAATGGTATTTTTTCATTGCTGTTTGAAGATACCCCTGAAGATGTTGTTGAGCTTAATATTATGCAGGATCTTAAATATCTCCATTTTCCATTGGTTGATATTTTTGTGAAAGCAGCAACCCATTTAGCCAAAGGTGGTAAGCTAAAAGATATTGGTTTGCCTGTGGCAGAGATTGAGCATAAAATGCTATTACACCCTGTAATTGAGCGCGATGTAATTAGAGGTAGCGTGGTATACATCGATACTTTCAGCAATGTTATCACCAACATCACCAAAGATTTGTTTACTAAAATTCAGAAGAACAGAGATTTCACGCTATATTTTAGAAAAAGTGAAACCATTACGCAGTTGAGCTGGCATTATAACGAGGTTCAGGAGGGTGAAAAGCTTTGTTTGTTTGGGATCAGTAATCACCTGGAGATTGCCATCAATAAAGGAAAAGCCAGCGGTCTTTTAGGTTTACATTTGGGAGATATTGTTAGAGTAGAGTTCCATCCTTAAAGGCCAGGGCTGAAAAACTCATTCGTAAAATCTTGGAGATCTTATCAATCGCAGTTTCAAACAAAGACATTCTATTTGCGTTTATATGCCATGAGAAAATTTATTTATCTATTCTTTGTTCTTACATTATCATTTCCGGCCTTTAGTCAACAAGATACAGCAGCCTATGCTGCACAACGTGCCAAAATAAATGCTTTACTTGCAGAAAGAAGTACAAGATTTGGTCAATACGATGAAAGTTTAAATCAAAGAACAGGTATTTTCGGCTGGCAGACTAAGCGGGATATCAAAAACTCAAACGAAATTCTTCGTCAGGTGGTTATTACCGATAATAACATTTTTAAAGAATTAAAGGTGCTGATGGAATATAAGGATTTGCAAAATCAGCAAAAAGTTGCTGTTGCTGACCAATCTCAGCAACGCATGGAGCGTTACATGCAAACCATTAAGAAACTTCAGGATCAAAATGAACAATTAAAAGCAGCTGCAGAAAGCAGGGCTAAATCGAGAAATATATCTACCTACGTAATTGTTTTCCTGCTATTAATAATGGCAGGAGGGTTTTATTTTCTATTAAAAAAAATAGAGCAATACAAAAAGTATGAAAAGAGCAATGTTTAAGATTCTGGTTAAAATTAACAATGCAATTTTACCAAGTTTGTATAAAAAAGATCCTAATAAGCTAACAAACCTTCAGAAGGCAATTTTAGGTTATCGCTATTGGGTATTGAAGCAGGCTTTAGAATAAAAAAGGCCTCTCAAACATTCATTTCGAGAGGCCCATAGTCTTATTTAGGTTACTTCTTAAAGTGCTCGATAATTAATGTAGCCAATTCAGTACCAATACGTTCTTGGGCTTCGTTTGTTGAGGCTCCGATATGTGGTGTTAAAGAAATTTTAGGGTGGGTTAAAATTTCTGCCAATGGAGTTGGTTCGTTATCGAAAACATCTAAACCAGCAAATGCTACTTTTCCAGCATCTAAGGCCGCTATAAGTGCAGGCTCGTCAATTGTTCCTCCACGCGAACAGTTTACAATTCCAACACCTTTCTTCATCTTAGCAAACTCTTCCTCACCTAAGATCGGTTTGTCTGCAAATGGTGTGTGTAAACTGATGAAGTCACTTCCGGCAATTACTTCATCTAAAGCAATGGTTTTAATTGGAATGCTTACCGATTTGCCGCCCTGGAATTCTAAAGTGATTTCAGTTTCCAATGGATATAAATCATATGCTAAAACATTCATTCCCAATCCTAAAGCAACTTTAGCAGTAGCGCGACCGATACGTCCAAAACCAATAATACCAATGGTTTTACCGCTTAACTCAGTTCCTTTAGCATAAGCTTTTTTAAGGTTGTTAAATTGTGTTGAACCTTCAACCGGCATTTTACGATTTGCATCCTGCAAGAATCTTATTCCTGTGAATAAATGAGAAAATACCAATTCGGCAACAGATAATGACGATGCTGCAGGTGTATTTACTACAGAAATACCTTGGCTACGAGCATATTCTACATCGATATTATCCATACCAACACCACCCCTGCCAATTAATTTAATGTTAGGTACAGCGTCAATAAGCTCTTTTCTAACTTTAGTGGCACTACGTACAGTTATCGCATCGTAGTTCTTCAAAGCCTCAGCTAATTGATCCTGAGGAACGGTTTCTGTATCAACAGTAAAACCTGCCTTCTCTAATAATTCTTTACCGATTGGATCAATTCCATCGTTTGCTAAAATCTTAATCATTGTTGTATTTTGAATGTCCAGCTAAAATTATGATTGGATAAATTATCGAATGAGTGAATTAATAAATGTTGGCAACAGCATAAATCACTCATTCAATATTTAAAACTCAAGCATTTTTAACCAGTAATGGCATTTATATATTAGTTTGCTTTTGCTTGTTTTTCTTCAAATAATTGCATTGCATCTACCAGAGCATGTACACTTGTAATTGGTAATGCATTGTAAAGAGATGCTCTGAAACCGCCAACACTTCTGTGTCCTTTGATTCCTACAATACCATTATCTTCAGCAAATTTTAAGAAGGGTTTTTCTAATTCAGGGTTCTCCATTACGAAGCACACGTTCATTCTTGAGCGGTCTTCTATTTTGCAGGTTCCTTTGAAAAGCGGGTTTCTATCAATTTCTCTGTATAATGCTTCAGCTTTTGCTTTGTTTTCTGACTCAATCTGAGCTACACCACCTTTAGATTTCAACCAACGTAGATTTAATAAAGCCACATAGATAGAAAATACAGGAGGAGTATTATACATTGAACCATTATCAATATGAGCCTGGTAGTTTAACATTGAAGGGATTTTGCGATCAATTTTTCCCAACACTTCGTTTTTAACAATAGCAATAGTTAAACCAGCAGGTCCTACATTCTTTTGAGCACCAGCATAAATCAAATCGAATTTAGAAACATCAATTACACGGCTCATAATATCTGAAGACATATCACACACCACAGGAACATCAGTAGCCGGAACTTCAAATAATTCTGTACCATAAATGGTGTTGTTTGAAGTGTAGTGGAAATAAGCGCTATCTGCAGGGATTTCGAAATCTTTAGGAATATAAGTATAGTTTGCTTCTTTTGATGAAGCCACTACGTTAACATTGCCGATAAATTTAGCTTCCTTAAGTGCCTTTGTAGCCCACACACCTGAATCTAAATAACTAGCCGTTTGGCCATCACCCAAAAGATTCATTGGAACCATTGCAAACTGTAAACTTGCACCACCTTGTAAGAATAAAACCGAATAACCCGATGGAACGTTTAATAATTCTTTAACCAACTTTTCAGCTTCAGCAACAACCGCTTCAAACTCGGATGTTCTGTGTGAAATTTCTAGAATTGATAATCCATCGTTAAAATCTAAAACAGCCTGTGCGGCTTGTTTAAACACTTCTTGAGGTAAAATACAAGGGCCTGCGCCGAAATTATGCTTCATGTTATTATATAATGTTTTATGGGCGTAAATGTAAAATTTTTAAAGGAGTTATGCCTATAAAATCGTATTATAAAAAATTAAATTTTGTTAAAAAAAAGGCAAAATTGCACGATTTTGTTGCAGTTTTTGCAATCATTCTTAGGGTAGTATAAGTAAATTTATATTATTGCCTTTTTTGCAATGAAAATGAACGTCAAAATGACTACCTGTTTGATGGGGAATCAAGCTTCTTTTAATGAAAATAGTTTATTCAATCGCTGGATTAGCTTATTTGCCATTTTTAAATTTAACAATCAATTTTAAATTAAATTGTCGTCCGGTAAGATAATTTGGAATGGCATACTGAACATTGTTAACATCTTTAAGCCATAAATAGGAAACTGTATTGTCAATATTCAACAGATTGAAAATCTCAAAAAATAAGATTACGGAGCTGAAATTTTTGTCTAAAAACTTAGGTTTATGTAAGGCCCCATCATCTAAAAAATCCTTTGAAAAACCAATATCTACACGTTTGTAAGAAGGTATATAAAATTTGTCGGAATATCTGGGGCTTTGTGCAGGTCCAATAGGTAATCTTGCACCATATAATGCGTTTAAATGCACTTTGTAGGTAGGGCTGTTTAATAATTTATCCTGAAAAAATACAGAGAAATTTACCCTTTGATCTGTTGGACGTTTTAAATAACCAGGATAGAATGTTTCTCCATTTTGGGTATAACTATCGTTGATGATATCCTCGTTGGCATGCATTAAAGACATCCTGAAATAGGAAACCAAATCTTTAACAAACTCCCCTCCTACGCTAAAATCTGCTCCGTAAGCAAAACCTTTGGATACTTCATTGGCCAGGTATTTTATTCTGAGGTTATCTATTTTATAAGGTATTAATCGATCAGAATATTTAAAGTATGCTTCGGATGTAAACTTAAGCCTTGTACCAAAAGCATCAAAAGCATAGTCGTAACCTAAGGATGCATTGTAGGAACTTTGCGCCTTTTGATTGATATTTAAAATTCCTGAGATGTCTCTAATCGTTCTGTAAGATGGCGGTTGTTTATAAACTCCGGCGGTGAACCTGAGTATTTTATTGTTAGAATTAGGGCGATAGGCAATTAGCAGTCGCGGGCTTATCAAAAGTTGCCTGCTCAATGAATTATAGGAAGATCTTGCACCTAATTGCAACTCAACGTTACCTGAAAGCGAATAACTGTCCTGGATATAAGCACCGTAATTCCTGATATTTAAGGTATTTTCGGCATTGATAACGTTTTGAAGAACAATATTTTTGCTGTTATTTGGCAAGATATACCCAGCTGAATCCGTATAGTTATATTCATTTAACCGATCATCGTAGGTGTACTGGTCGTACTTTAATCCCCAGGAGAAAACGTGATTGTTGAAGTTCTGATCTACTTTGATTTCGGATGTAAAAATTTTTGTATTGAGGTTATTCCGGCCATAATTGTAATAGCTTCCGATTCCCTTGTTTTTGTTAACTACACCAAATTCCTCTGGTGAAAAACTATTATCCACTTCCTGAAAAATATAGCTGCCATCAATATCAAACCGCTCTCTTTCAATTGTATTGAAGTAGCTGTTAATAAACTTAATCACCAAATTGGGCTTAGGTAAAAATGTAGCTGTTACTGCTGATCCAATGGTTTGATAATCATCTATTTCTTGTCCATTATAATCAACATTAAGGCGGAGGGTGGTATTCAGTGTTCCAAACTTCGTTTCTCTATTGGTAGGAATCAATTTGAACTGTCCGAGGTTGAAATTCCCCAATAAGCTGATGTTAAATTTTTCGGAAAAATCGTGCTGATATAAAAATTGAGCATCGGCAAAATTAGGGCTGTAACTTCCTGCCTCATCCTGTTTGATGAGGATACTTGAGTTATTTTTATACCGTAACCCGGCCAATAAAAAGCCTTTTTTAAATAGTCTTTTAGTAGATAACGAGGTGTTGAGCAGGCTGGTGCTAAAAATAGTCTGGTTGCTGTCAGGCCGGTCATACTTAATATCCAGAACTGATGACAGTTTATCACCATATTTGGCCTCAAAGCCTCCGGCTGAGAATTTGGCTTTGGAAATTAAGTCAGCGTTAATTGCACTTAATCCTTCTTGTTGTCCGTTGCGGATTAGAACGGGTCTGTTAATCTCCACATCGTTAATATAAATGAGATTTTCGTCAAAGTTTCCGCCTCTAACACTGTATTGTGCACTCAACTCATTGTTTGTAGATACTCCAGGAAGGGTTTTGAGCATGGTTTCAAAATTTCCCGAAACCAAAGGAATGGCAGAAAGGTCTGCTATATTGATTGTTGAGGCATTGCTAAGTTGATTTTGTTTGTTGGTAATGTTAACCTGATCCAATTCGTTGATATTTGCCACCAGGTGAATCATTTTAGTAATTCTCGCTCCAGAACGTTCGGTAAATTTTTGAATTTGAGGTTGATAACCCAGTAACGAATATTTAATATTGAAGTTCTTTTGCTTAGAATAGATGGTATAAACGCCAAATTCATCTGTGGAGGTCGATTGCGCCTGCCCCATCACAATTATGGTAACATTGGGTAGCGGTAGCTTTTCTTCGTTATAGACTATTCCGGAGATTCTAACTACAGGTTGTGCATGAGCTATACCCCATCCGGCAATTAGAAGAAAGAAGAGTAGCCTAAGTTTAAGCATGAGCGAACTAAATGTGTATAGCGCTGGTGGTCATGCTTTTCATTTTAGAAATCATTTCTGTTGGATTTTCTGCGGCAAATATGGCATTGCCTGCAACAAAAGCATTGGCTCCAGCTGATACTAATGTAGCAATATTTTGCAAACCAACACCCCCATCTACTTCAATTACCAAATCTTCATTTTTGCCCTGAATTAAAGCTTTTAGATCCTGAATTTTTTTATAAGTATTGTGAATGAATTTTTGTCCTCCAAAACCTGGATTTACCGACATAATCAACACAAGGTCCAAATCCTCAATCACATCCTGTAAAAGTGCTACAGGTGTATGGGGGTTCAAAGCAACGCCAGCTTTGCAGCCATTAGCCTTGATATTTTCGATTGTTCTGTGCAAATGGGTGCAAGCTTCATAATGCACAGTTATGCGATCTGCTCCTGCTTTCGCAAAGGCCTCAATATATTTATCCGGTTCAACGATCATTAAATGAACATCCAGGGTTTTCTTTGCATGCTTTTTTACAGCAGACATCACCGGAAAGCCAAAGGAAATATTGGGCACAAAAACACCATCCATTACATCAATGTGAAACCAATCCGCTTCACTTTGATTAATCATTTCTATATCACGTTGTAAATTGCCGAAATCAGCTGATAAAATGGAAGGTGCTATTATGTAATTCATCCTATAAAGATAACAAATCGACTTAAAAAAGGAAAAGCCTTTACAAATGATGAAAAGGCTGTTACAAAAGAAAGGGCTGGTTATTTTTGTAACCAACCCTTTACTTTAAATATTTAACGACTATGCCTGTGGAGCAGCCGGTTTTTCTGGTCTAGGTAATAATACTTTACGTGAAAGCTTCATTTTACCTTGTTTGTCAATATCTAACAATTTAACCTCGATGATATCTCCTTCTTTGAATACACCATCCATAGTTTCCAAACGTTTCCAATCAATTTCAGAAATGTGAAGTAAACCATCTTTACCTGGCATAATTTCTACGAAAGCACCGAAAGGCATAATTGATTTTACTTTACCAGTGTAAACTTCTCCAATTTCTGGTTTAGCAACAATTGCACGGATACGGGCAACAGCTGCATCAATTGAAGCTTTGTTATCTGCAAAAATTTCAACGTTACCTTTATTGTCAACCTCTTCGATAGAAATAGAAGCACCGGTTTCACGTTGCATTTCCTGAATAATTTTACCTCCCGGGCCGATAACAGCACCAATAAACTCTTTATCAATTACCAGTGATACGATACGTGGTGCATGAGGTTTGTAATCTACATTCGGCTCGCTAATTGTCTTCGTCATTTCGCCTAAAATGTGTAAACGACCTTCTTTTGCCTGATTTAAAGCTTTAGTTAAAACCTCGTAAGATAAGCCGTTGATTTTTAAGTCCATCTGACAAGCTACAATACCATTTTTAGTACCTGTAACTTTAAAGTCCATATCACCTAAATGATCTTCATCACCTAAGATATCAGATAAGATTGCATATTTCCCGGTTTCTTCGTCGGTGATTAAGCCCATTGCGATACCTGATACAGGTGCTTTGATTTTAATACCTGCATCCATAAGTGCCAAAGTACCAGCACAAACTGTAGCCATAGATGAAGAACCATTTGATTCTAAAATATCAGAAACTACACGGATAGTATAAGGATTTTCAGCACCCGTTGGTAATACTTTTTTCAATGAACGCATCGCTAAAGCACCGTGACCAATTTCACGACGACCAGCACCTCTGTTAGGTCTAACCTCACCTGTTGAGAAACCTGGGAAGTTATAGTGTAACAAGAATTTCTGATAGCCATTGATGAATGCACCATCGATCATTTGCTCGTCATCCTTGCTACCTAAAGTAACAGAAGTTAAAGATTGTGTTTCACCACGGGTAAAAACAGCCGAACCGTGAGCTGCAGGTAAATAACCTACTTCACTCCAGATTGGACGGATTTGCGTAGTTGAGCGACCATCTAAACGGATGCCTTCATTTAATAATAAGTTACGCACTGCATCATACTGAACATCATGGAAATAATGTTTAGCTAAGGCTTTAGTCAAATCAGCAGTATCTTCAGGCATTGCCTCGAAGAATTCGTTGATAATGGCTGTAAAACCTGCAGAACGCTCATCTTTTCCTGAACCAGATTTAGCTACTGCATAAACCTTATCATAAGTATCAGCATAAACTTTAGCTTTTAAATCTTCGTCATGCTCTTCGTGGTTATATTCACGTTTAACTGTTTTACCAGTTTCCTGTGTTAATTCAACCTGAACAGCACATTGTACTTTAATGGCATCGTGAGCAAATTTTAATGCTTCAACCATTTCTTCTTCCTGAATTTCATCAGCTTCACCTTCTACCATTACGATATCATTGGCAGAACCAGCCACAACAAATTCTAAAGTAGCACGCTCTAAATCGCTTAGGTAAGGATTGATTACCAATTTACCATCAATTTTTGCGACACGTACTTCTGAAATCGGGCCATTGAAAGGAATATCAGAAACAGCTAATGCAGCAGACGCTGCTAAACCTGCTAAGCAGTCAGGCATAATATTTTTATCAGCAGAGATCAAAGAGATCATTACTTGCGTATCTGCATGATAATCATCAGGGAATAATGGACGTAGCGCTCTATCTACTAAACGAGAGATTAATACTTCGTAATCAGATAATCTTGCTTCACGACGTAAAAAACCACCTGGGATACGGCCTGCAGCCGCATATTTTTCTTGATAGTCAACTGATAAGGGTAAGAAATCTGTTCCTGGTTTAGCACCTACAGTTGATACTACTGTTGCCAACAACATGGTATCACCCATTTTCACTACTACTGAACCATCAGCTTGTTTAGCCAATTTACCAGTTTCGATTTCTACCATTCTTCCATCGCCCAAATCGAACGATTTTTTTATTACATTCATTTAAAGTTAATTATGATGTGTTTTCCTCTTTCTACACATCGGGTTATATGTTTTTTATTTTTTGTTTTAACGCAAGATAGCGTAAAAAAAGCTTTCGGTAATATTTATCAGAAAATAATTATCGAAAAATTAAAAAAGCCATTCCCTGAAGAATGGCTTTCGCTGATAAGTTTGCGCTTATTTTTGTTTAATGATATCCCTTAGCGATAAAGCTTTGATGATAGCACGATAGCGCTCAATATCTTTTTTGTATAGGTAAGCCAAAATACCGCGGCGTTTACCTACCAATTTTTGAAGTGACAACTGTGTAGAGAAATCTTTACGATTTTTCTTTAAGTGTTCCGTTAAGTGCGCAATACGGTATGTAAACAACGCTACCTGACCTTCAGCAGAACCAGTGTTGGTTTCTACTTCGCCGTGTGTTTTAAAGATTTCGGCTTTCTTTTCTGAACTTAAATACATTCTTGAATAATATTAAAGCAATAAAATTAATTAATTGTGGCGCAAAGATAAGGGTATTTTTGTTTATAAGCAAAAGATTCAGCATAAAGCTTAAGGGGTTTGTTTTCTTAAACACTTAGCTTCAAAAATACATATTTGATCATTAGCCTGGTTTGCAATTTTTCTATTGATGATAAGTCGATTGTCATGTGTAAACACATCAATCATATCTCGTTAATTTTAAGCTTTGGCTTACGAATCACTATCGCCAGGCCTTGTGGTATTTTTAAAGGTTTGCCCCCCATTTATGGCTACTGAAGCCCTGATTAAGTTCTGATATTTTGAAAAAACGTTGTGAAGCAATTAAGCTGAGGTATGCGTTTTCACGCTTAGCTAGAATATGCTCGCGAGGAATATTAATGTCATGTAGCTTTAACCTGCCCATTATCCAAAATACAAAAAAATAATTCTTAAGCTATTCTTTTTATACTTTTGCGTAAACAATTTAACCTTTGGAAAAGAATCAATATAGCATATTTGAAAGTGAATTACGGGTACGTCCGGATGATATAGACATGTTTAACCATGTTCATAACAGTAAGTATCTTGATTATGTATTGGCCGCCCGTTACGAGCAAATGGAGAAGTTTTATGGGATGCCCTGGGAACATTTCACCAAACAAGGATTAGGTTGGGTAGTAAGCCATGTAGACATCAATTTTAAACGTCCGCTACTGATGAATGACCTGATGCTTATCCGTACCGGGATTTTAACCATGAATGATAAAGGATGCGCTGTCCAATTCGAAATCATTAATAAAAAGACTGGTAAAGTCGCATCTGATGGCATTTTTGATTACGTTTTGATTGATTTGAATACGGGCAGAGCAACAAAGGTTACCGAAGAAATGATTAAGGCTTATAGTATTTAGTTGTTTTTTATTAGCAAAATTAATCGCCAGCTCAAAAAATAGTCAGCAAAATTTGACAATTTGAAAAAATAACTATCTTTGTTACTATCAAAACGAACAGAACCATGATAGTATCTGCGATCCGCTTGAGGTTTTAAAACCAAGGATTCCCCTCCTTCTTACGCTATTTAAGGTATCAGCAAAATGCTGGATATCTACTGTTTTATTCATTACACTTTATTTTATTATATGTCACAGTCCACCAAGACCCAGGGCAAACTATCTTCTTTTTTTGAAGTATTGGTACAGTCATTAAAAGGCCATGAGGTTGATTTAACCTCAATCAGTATTAAACGCGCAATCATTTTATTAGCGATTCCAATGATGTTGGAAATGGCTATGGAATCCGTATTTGCCTTAGTAGATTTGTATTTTGTCGGTCATTTAGAAAATAGCAGTCATGCTATACAAACCGTTGGTTTAACAGAATCTGTGTTAACCATTATTTATTCCTTGGCAATCGGCCTTAGTATGGCTGCTACTGCAGTTGTAGCGCGAAGAATCGGAGAAAAAAATCCGGAAGCAGCGGCTAAGGCTGGTATGCAGACCATTGTAATCGCTGTAGCCATTAATTTGCTGATCAGTATTTTGGGTTTGATTTATGCCCGGGATATATTATTGTTAATGGGCGCTTCTATAGAGACAGCCAACCAGGGAACGGCCTTCGTTCGCATTATGATGGGTGGAAGCATTATTATCGTATTATTATTTTTAATCAATGGGATTTTCAGGGGCGCAGGTAATGCAGCAATTGCTATGAGGAGCCTTTGGATCGCTAATATTTCCAATATTATCCTCTGCCCTATTTTTATCAATGGTTTTGGTCCGGTTCCGGCATTTGGCTTAACAGGGGCAGCTATTGCGACAACAATTGGCAGGGGGATTGGTGTGAGCTATCAGGTTTACAATCTCTTTAATGGCAGAAATGCATTGAAAATTAAGATCAGCCACTTTATCCCGGATTTAGAACAAATTAAAGCCATTGTAAAAGTTGCTGCACCTGCCATTTTTCAATTTGTAATTGCAAGTTGCAGCTGGGTATTTTTAGCTGAATTGGTAGCAACCACAGGTGGTGATGAAGGCTCGGCGGGTTACCAGACCGCATTACGCTTGATGATGTTCTTTTTATTACCTGCCTGGGGATTGAGTAACGCGGCAGCGACATTAGTAGGCCAGAATTTGGGTGCCGGTCAGATAGAAAGGGCAGAAAAATCGGTTTTTCAAACCATGAAGTATACTTTTGTTTTTATGGCCGTAGTAAGTGTATTGTTCCTAACCTGTGGGCATTTATTTGCTGCATTCTTTACCGCTAATGAACAGGTGATTATGATTGCCAGTAAGGCATTAAAAATCCTGAGTATAGGTTTCGTTATTTACGGAATGGGAATGGTTTTGATCAGTGCCTTCAATGGTGCCGGTGATACCTGGACACCTACAAAGATCAATGTTTTTGCTTTCTGGCTATTTCAGATTCCCCTGGCCTACTTTCTGGCCAAATATTTAGCTATGGGGCCAACAGGTGTTTTTATAGCTATTCCTACTGCTGAGGTTGGGATTGCTATCGCAGCTTACTTATTATTTAAAAAGGGTAAGTGGAAGAAGACTATGGTTTAAGTTACTACACATCTGTATATTTCAATGATTTCCATAGGTATACAGATGTATTTTAACACATTATTGCCTGCTGCACTCCGGTACATTTATATCCGTTACTTTCCCTTGACGGAGATGAACATGAGAGCTTTTAGAAGATATAAATTTCGATCTTCCGTTTTACTCTCAGAGCACTTATTTATTTACCTTAAAAAACATATCTTTGCGCAAAGATGAAGCATATACGTAATTTTTGCATTATTGCACATATTGACCATGGTAAAAGTACTTTGGCTGATAGGTTATTAGAATATACCGCGACAATTTCGCAGCGTGAAGCGCAGGCGCAATTACTCGATAATATGGATTTGGAGCGTGAGAGAGGCATTACTATTAAAAGTCATGCCATACAAATGAACTACAAAGTTGGTGATATTGAGTATAATTTTAACTTAATTGATACACCAGGGCACGTAGATTTTTCTTATGAAGTTTCGCGTTCAATCGCGGCTTGTGAGGGGGCTTTACTTATTGTTGATGCCTCGCAAGGGATTCAAGCACAGACCATTTCGAACTTGTATCTGGCTTTAGAGCACGATCTTGAAATTATTCCCATTTTAAATAAAATGGATTTACCTGGTGCAATGCCAGAAGAAGTAAAAGACCAGATTATTGATTTGATTGGTTGCAAGCGTGAAGATATTATTCCTGCCTCAGGTAAAACCGGAATGGGAATTCCTGATATCATTCAGGCAATTGTAGATCGTGTTCCTGCTCCTGTTGGCGATCCTGAAGCACCTTTACAAGCATTGATTTTTGATTCAGTTTTTAATTCTTTCAGAGGGATTATTGCTTACTATAAGGTTGTTAATGGTGAGATTAAAAAAGGTGATAAAGTAAAGTTCATCAATACCGGGAAAGAATATTTAGCTGACGAAGTTGGTATTTTAAAACTCGATATGGCTCCGCGTAATGTGGTTAAAACCGGAGATGTTGGTTACATTATTTCCGGAATTAAAGAAGCAAGAGAAGTTAAAGTTGGTGATACGATTACAACCACTGCCAGACCATCATTAGATGCAATTCAAGGATTTGAAGAGGTGAAACCAATGGTTTTCGCTGGTATTTATCCTGTTGATACCGATGAGTTTGAAGAACTTCGCGAAGCCATGCATAAGCTGCAGTTGAATGATGCATCTATCGTTTTTGAGCCAGAAAGTTCTGCTGCATTAGGCTTTGGTTTCCGTTGCGGATTCTTAGGTATGCTGCACATGGAGATTATCCAGGAACGTTTAGAGCGTGAGTTCGACATGACGGTAATTACTACCGTTCCCAACGTATCATATATTGCTTATACGACTAAAGGCGATGAAATTTTTGTAAATAATCCATCTGATTTACCTGATCCAAGTAAGTTAGATTCTGTTGAGGAACCATTTATTAAAGCTAACATTATTACCAAAGCTGATTTTGTTGGACCTGTAATGTCACTCTGTATTCAGAAAAGAGGAACAATTGTAAATCAATCATATTTAACATCTGATAGAGTTGAGTTGGTTTTTGAAATGCCGATGGGCGAAATTGTATTTGATTTTTACGATAAATTGAAAACGATTTCAAAAGGCTACGCATCTTTCGATTATCATCAGGTTGGTTACCGTAAATCGGATCTGGTTCGTTTAGATATGTTAATAAATGATGAGCCGGTTGATGCTTTATCTTCATTGATTCACCGCAGTAATGCTTACGATTTCGGAAAGAAAATCTGTGAGAAATTAAAAGAACTGATCCCTCGTCAACAATTTGAAATTAAAATCCAGGCTTCTATCGGTGCTAAAGTTATTGCCCGTGAAACACTCAGCGCTTTAAGGAAAGATGTAACGGCCAAATGTTATGGTGGTGATATCTCCCGTAAGCGTAAGTTATTGGAAAAACAGAAAAAAGGTAAAAAACGCATGCGTCAGGTAGGAAATGTAGAAATTCCGCAGACAGCATTTATGGCAGTTTTGAAATTAGATTAATTATAGACACAAGATTTGAGTATCAAGTAGCAAGACCGTTGCACTTGATACTTATTACTTGATACTCGATACTTAAAAATGAAATTATTAGACGGTAAATACGTATCAGAAAAAGTTAAAGTTCAGATTGCTGAAGAAGCAGCAGATTTTTTAAACCAAACCGGTAGAAAACCACATTTAGTAGCCATATTAGTTGGAAATGACGGTGGTAGTGAAACCTATGTGGCCAGCAAGATGAAAAACTGCGAAAAAGTAGGTTTTAAGTCTTCGCTTCACAGGTATGATAATTCAGTTACGGAGGCGGAGTTACTTGCTAAAATCGAAGAAATAAATCAGGATGCTGATGTAGATGGTTTAATTGTTCAATTGCCACTTCCAAAGCATATTGATCCTGAAAAAGTAACAGAGAAAATTGATTATCGTAAAGATGTAGATGGTTTTCATCCGGTTAACCTTGGCCGTATGATGCGCAATTTACCTTGTTTCATTCCGGCAACTCCTTACGGGATATTATTGATGTTGCAAGAGTACAATATCGATACCACAGGAAAGCATTGTGTAGTAGTTGGAAGAAGTAACATTGTGGGTAGTCCTATGAGTATTTTAATGGCTCGAAATGCTAATCCCGGTAACTGTACGGTAACCCTTACCCACTCCAGAACCAAAGATTTAAAAGAGCAGGTTTTACAGGCGGATATTATTGTTGCAGCAATTGGCAAGAAGAATTTTGTAACTGCAGATATGGTTAAACCTGGCGCTATCATTATTGATGTTGGCATCAATCGTGAAACCTCAACGGAAACTAAATCTGGCTTTAAACTATTTGGTGATGTTGATTTTGACAACGTAGCACCTAAATCATCATACATTACGCCTGTACCAGGTGGTGTTGGATTAATGACTATTGTCGGCTTGTTAAAAAATACACTGGCATCTGCCAGAAAAGAGATATATAGTTAGTATAATTCTATCTCATTAACTCATTGAAGGCGAATCTGTTGATTCGCTTTTTTATTTACGTATGATTTTGAATTGTTATACGTAAATATTAAATTTGTGTATGGATGCTAAATTAACTTTGAGCTTTGATAAGGATATAGTCGAAAGAGCGAAAAAATATGCGGCCGAACAAAATATCAGTTTGTCTCGTCTTATCGAACATCTACTTACCCAGGTTACCGCTAAACCATACCCTTCTCTCGAAGATTTTCCAATCTCCGATTGGGTTCGAATGATCTCTGAAGGGGAAATAGAATATAAGAAAACACCACCGTCATCCAGAAAATCATCCAAAGAAGATTTCTTTTCCAACAAGAAATAATGAAGAAAATTTTCCTGGATGCCAATGTGCTGGTTTCTGTGCTCAATAAAGAATATCCCATGTTCAGCTATTCGTCCCGAATTCTCAGCCTGGCGAGTCAACCAGCATTTGAGGTATATACTACACCTCTTTGTCTGGCAATCGCCTTCTACTTTTCGGAGAAAAAGCACGGTACAAACCTTGCCAAGCATAAAATAAATATACTTTGTCAGCACATTAAAATTGCTGAAAATACTGCAGAAGGAGTTATTTCAACATTAGGTGATAAGCGGATCAATGATTTTGAAGATGGTTTAGAATATTTTGCAGCACTTGCCAGTGGGTGTACCTGTATTATCACTGAAGATACCGATGATTTCTATTTTTCATCCATTGAAGTACTGAGTTGTAAAGATTTTTTTGACCGCCACCTGTTGAATTAAATTTCTAATTCCAAAGTTTAGTCCACCAACTCTCCTTAAATCCTATATATAAGCCATCATCTTTTATCTCGATTGGATAAACATCGATGTAGTCGCCTTGCCCTTCTGCGCCTCTCCCTGTTTTTAAATCGTATTCATAACGATGTATTGGACAAACCAAATTACCCTTTTTGCACCAACCTCCATCAAAATGACCACCAGCATGCGGACAGAAAGCTTGAGTGGCGTAAATTTGATTGCCATCATTGATGATACAAATTTGTTTGCTGTCAATTTTAACTGTTTTAATTGAATCAGTTATGGGTAATTGTGCTTTATTTAGAACTTTGAGCCATCGCATAAACCAAAATTACACAATTAAATATCAGTCTTATTTCATCTTTACATTAATTTCTAACTCATAGGCGTTTAGACCATATTTTTTTAGGATATTTGCAACCTCAAAAATGAAACAGCAGATTCCAGAAGACGGCACATTACTTCCATTAATGGAAGAGTTCTATACTATTCAAGGTGAAGGATTTAATACAGGTAAGGCAGCATACTTTATTCGCCTGGGCGGATGTGATGTAGGATGCCACTGGTGCGATGTAAAGGAAAGCTGGGATGCAGAGATGCACCCATTAACTCCTGCAGATGTTATCGTTACAAATGCAGACCAATATCCGGGAAAAGCTGTAGTAATTACTGGTGGTGAGCCACTTATCTATAACCTCGATTACTTAACACAGCAGTTAAAGAATCGTGGTATTTTAACTTTCATTGAAACCTCCGGCGCTTACCCCCTTTCGGGGCATTGGGACTGGATTTGTCTTTCCCCAAAGAAGTTTAAAGCTCCGCGACCAGACATCACTCCTTTTGCCAATGAATTGAAAGTGATTGTTTTTAACAAGAGTGATTTCAAATGGGCAGAAGAGTATGCTGCAATGGTATCTCCTACCTGTAAGCTATATCTTCAACCCGAGTGGTCTAAATCTAAAGAAATTACCCCAATGATTATTGATTACGTAATGGCTAATCCAAAATGGGAAATTTCGTTGCAAACACATAAGTTTTTAAATATTCCCTAAATAGTTTACATTAGCTTGTATAACCCATGCTAATGTAATGAAGTATTGCTTAATCTTTTTATTGATCAGCTTTTCGCTGTTCAGCTTCGGACAAGGATCATCGAACAGAAAAGCACAGAATTTATTTGAGAAGGCGAATCTCTTAATTCAAAAAGAAGATTATGTAGGTGCTTCTGCAGCTTTAGCTGAAGCTACAAGTGCCGATCCAAATTTTCAGGATGCTTTTATTTTATTAGGTGATGCTAATCGTTTGCAGAAGAAATATTCTTTAGCCAGGCAAGCCTATAAAAAAGCAACCGATATCAATTCAAATGTAAAACCGCTTGTTAAATACTATTTAGCGGAAACTGAATTTGCTTCAGGAGAGTATCTGTTAGCAAAGCAAGATTTCCAGGATTTTTTAACAGCAGACAGGTCTTCCGATAGGGCAAATCGGGCGAAGAAATATCTTCTGGATTGCGATTTTGCCAGTGAAGCAATAAAAAAGACGGTTAAATATACACCGCAAAATTTAGGCTCTGGTGTAAATACAACAGATGCAGAATACTTTCCAGCACTAACAGCTGATGGTGAGACCTTGATTTTCACCCGTCAAATTAATGAAAATGAAGATTTTTGGATGTCGCATTTTAAGGATAACACCTGGACTACGGCTGTTCCACTTTCTACCAAAATAAACACCATTCGTTATAATGAAGGTGCTCAAACCATTTCTCCGGATGGTAAGTATCTCTTTTTTACGGGTTGTAATCGCCCAGACGGAATGGGAAGATGCGATATATATGTATCTCACCGGGAAGGAAATGATTGGGGTGAACCCTATAACGTTGGCGCTCCGGTTAACTCAGAATTTTGGGAATCACAGCCTACAATTAGCCCTGATGGCAGAACACTATATTTTATCAGCAATCGCCCCGGGGGATCAGGTGGTTATGATATTTGGAAAAGCACCATTACAGACGATGCTAAATGGGGACCTGCGATTAATTTAGGACCGGAAATCAATACTGCTTATGATGAAAATACTCCCTTTCTTCATGCAGATGGAAAAACGCTTTACTTTGCCTCGAATGGTTGGCCAGGATTTGGAAATAAGGATATTTATTATAGCCGAATGGATGAATCTGGTAAATGGCAAAAACCTGTTAATATTGGATATCCCATTAATTCTTTTGAAGATGAAAGCGGTTTAATTGTGAGTGCTGACGGGAATTTGGGTTTCTTTTCAAGCAATCTAAATGGAGGTTTAGGCAAGCAGGATATCTACAGCTTTGGAATTCCTGCAGATGTGAAGCCTCTGAAAGTAACTTATGTGAAAGGCACTGTTAGGGATCGGGAAACCAAGAAAACTATAGAAAGCAATGTTCAGGTGGTTGATTTAAAGACTAATAAGACTGTATTTGATGATTATACTGATGCAGAAACCGGAGAGTTTTTGGCTGTAATGCCCGTTGGCAGCAACTACCTGTTTAATGTGAATGCTGAAGGCTATTTATTTTACTCTGAAAACTTTGAGCCTAAAACCGGAGATATTAACAAGCCTTACCAGATTGAGGTTACCATGGATAAAATTAAAAGTGGCGCTAATGTTACCTTGAAGAATATCTTTTTCGATACTAATAAATACAATCTTCTCCCTGCTTCAATAAGGGAATTGGAACTGTTAATTAATTTTTTAAATGAGAACGAAAAGGTGGCGATTGAAATTCAAGGTCATACAGACAATATTGGTGATAATAAGCTCAATGAAAAATTATCATTTAATCGCGCTAATGCTGTATATGAATATTTAATTAAACATGAGATTCCAGCAAATCGTTTAACCTTTAAAGGGTTTGGTGCAAGCAAGCCTATGGCTGATAATAAGACTGAGCTGGGTAGAAAAAACAATCGCCGGACTTCATTTGTAATTACTAAAATTTAATCTATGGAAATTGAGATTGAGGATTTTGATATAGCGTTGATTATGTCTGGCGATTATCAGTATCTGGATATGATTCTTGCTAATTGCTACTGTGGTACCTGCGAAGATACAACAACGATTGTTGACTATAAATCTTACCTGGATAACACTAATGATATTATTTTAAAAGGCAAATGCGCTAAGTGTGGTGGTAGTGTTAGGCGGTGCATAGAAACAGGTGCAGATAGAAACAGCATGAAGATTGCCCGCCACATTAAAAATGTTTTAAAAATATCCCGGGATAAAAAGAAATAGAGAATCTCTTTCAGTTAATCATTCTGATAAAGAATCTGCTCATTATCTGGTAATTCTCTTTCCCTTTAATACCATGATTTCAGAACCGTCTGCTAACATAACAGAATCTGGCTGGTTATGGTTTAGAAACGCAAATTCGCTTCCATAGTTCTGTTCAAAATCTACGTCTATTTTAAAATCCTTTAGGGGATAAATTTGCCAACGCGGATGCTCTACACCATATTCTGAAGTTACCTGATTCTTAATTTTAGTGTATCCCCAGTAATGTTCAGTAATAAACTCTTCTTCACTCCCGACCTCAATTTCCCTGGCTGGCAATGAGGCTGTAATTGAAAATTTGTTCCAATCTTCATTTTTCCATATATAATCGACCTCAATTTGATGAGTCTGCTCAAACCAGGCATGTTTCATGGGTAAAGTTTGGTAATTCTCCTTGTATAAGGTGTTGGCTACAAATGTAATGGCAGGTTTTGGAACAAATTCTTTTATAAAAACCACACCTCTTTTCCAAATTTCATTTTCTTTGAACTTAACATAAAACCGAAGATTTACCTCTTCAAAACTGGTATGAAAAGGAATGCTGAGACCTTTCAATCTCACATCAACAAACATGAAGCCCACCAAACTAACAAAATATTTGCCCTTCCAATCATCCAATTCGGTATGTGGAGGCAAATATTCCATTAAAATTTCCTTATCAACAGCATAATTAGCAAATGCCAGTTTACGCCATTCGGCTGAGAGAAAGGTTACTGGTTTACTCAAAATTAAAGGATTGCCTGTCTGATTTTGATCAGTCTGCTTAAAGTTTCTTCCAGCAAATCCAGGTGCAACATATTGGCTCCATCAGATTTGGCGTTAGCAGGATCAGGATGAGTTTCAATAAATAAACCATCTGCGCCAACGGCAATGGCAGCTTTCGCAATGGTTGAAATTAACTCTGGTTTTCCTCCCGTAACACCACTGCTTTGATTGGGTTGTTGAAGTGAGTGTGTACAATCCATTACTACTGGAACGCCAAAGCTTTGCATTTCAGGTAATCCACGATAGTCAACGATTAAATCCTGATAACCAAAGGTGTTTCCCCTATCCGTTAAGATTACTTTGTTATTACCAGCCTCCTGGATTTTTTCCACAGCAAATTTCATCGATCCTGCAGATAAGAATTGTCCTTTTTTTACATTCACTACCTTACCGGTGTGGGCAGCAGCGATTAAAAGATCTGTTTGTCTGCATAAGAACGCAGGAATCTGCAAAACATCAACGTAGGCAGCAGCCATTGCAGCTTCTGCACTTTCATGTATGTCGGTTACAGTTGGTACGCCAAATTCTTTAGCCACTTTTTCTAAAATTTTTAGTGCTTTTTCATCACCGATACCAGTAAATGAACTGCCTTTGCTCCTGTTGGCTTTCCTATATGAACCTTTAAAAATGTAGGGAATTTGAAGTTTATCGGTAATTTTAACAATTTTTTCTGCAATTCTCATTGCGATTTCCTCACCCTCAATTGCGCAAGGTCCAGCCATTAAAAAGAAATTGCCCGAATCTGTATTTTTTAATTTATCTAAGTAGTTAAGCATTTAGGTATGTGCGTAAAATTTGTAAAAAAATGTAAGATGGAATTGCAAATCATATCAGCATTTAAAACTGATGCTATTTGCTTATCAACTTACATTTTAGCTAGTTTCCTAGTTCTGACATGAATTTAATTCTCATCAACTGGATTTCTTCACGGGTATAGTCGGTTTCCCCAAGCTCGTTCAGCGCATCGTCTATAGAATCGCTTTCAGCAGCCCTGAAATAGTCAAATACCTCGTCTTGTCGGTCATCATCTATTACTTCGTCGATAAAATAGTTCAAATTGAGTTTTGTTCCGGAGTTAACAATTGACTCCACTTCTTTAAGAATCTCCTCATAAGTGATGCCTTTGGAATCTGCTATATCTTCGAGACCAATTTGTCTATCAATATTTTGAATAATAGATACTTTCATTTGAGATTTGTTCGCCTGCGTTTTGATAATTAAATCGATAGGGCGCTCAATATCGTTATCCTCTACATATTTCTTAATCAGCTCAATAAATGGACCTCCAAACTTCATTGCTTTTCCAGAACCTACTCCTGATATCTGACGAAGCTCTTCCATCGAAATCGGATAGTGGGTACACATTTCTTCCAATGATGGATCTTGAAATACTACAAAAGGCGGAACATTCTTTTGTTTAGCAATTTTCTTCCGTAAGTCTTTAAGTAATTGTAAAAGCTGGGTATCTAATGCACCTGGCCCCTGCTTCACATCATCATCATCTTCATCAGCACCAGATTCAATTGGCTCATTTAGCACGAATTTTAAGCTATAAGGATTGGTAATAAAGTCTTTTCCCTGTTTGGTAAGCTTTAACAAACCGTAGTTGTCTATATCTTTAAAAAAGAAATTGTTTAGTACGGCCTGGCGCAGGATCGACTTCCACATCAGTTCACCATCTTGTTTGCCGGCACCAAATTCTGGTACTTTACTGTGCTCATAAGCGATGGTTTGTGCAGTCTCCAGTCCTAAGAAAACGTTGAGTAAATGAGCATCGTCAAACTTCTCTCCAGTTTTATCAACAAATTTTAATAGCGTAGACAACTGCTCTTCTGCATCAAATTGTTTCTTAGTTTTTTTGCAATTGTCGCACATGCAGTTGCAACCTGTTTCATTAAAATTCTCTCCAAAGTAATGTAAGATCTGCTTACGTCTGCAAACCGCAGATTCGGCATAATCTATTACTTCCTTTAATATCTGAGTGCCTATCTCGCGTTCTGAAACAGGCTTATCTTTCATAAATTTCGCTAATTTATCTACATCCTTTTGAGAGTAAAAAGCAATGCAAACACCTTCACCACCATCTCTACCTGCACGTCCGGTTTCCTGGTAATATCCTTCCATACTTTTTGGAACGTCATGGTGGATGACAAAACGAACATCGGGTTTATCAATACCCATTCCGAATGCGATTGTAGCCACAATAACTTCAGCATCTTCCATCAGAAATTTATCCTGGGTATCGGCCCTCACTTTGGGGTCTAATCCGGCATGGTACGGAAGTGCTTTAATGCCGTTGAGGTTTAAGGTTTCGGCCACCTCTTCTACTTTCTTCCTGCTTAAGCAATAAATAATTCCAGATTTACCAGTGTTGGACTTAATGTATTTAATGATTTCCTTGGTGATATCCCTTTTAGGGCGGATTTCATAAAATAAGTTTGGACGGTTAAATGATGATTTAAACAAAGTTGCATCGCTCATGCCCAGATTTTTAATGATATCTTGCTGAACTTTAGGCGTTGCGGTAGCGGTTAATGCAATAATCGGAATATTATTACCCAAGCCGCCGATTACTTGTCTTATTTTTCGGTATTCTGGCCTGAAATCATGTCCCCATTCCGAAATACAATGCGCCTCGTCTACGGCAACAAAAGAAATTTTGATCAGATTCAGGAAATCGATATTGTCTTGTTTTGCCAGTGATTCTGGCGCTACATAAAGCAATTTAGTTTGTCCGCTTAAAAGATCGGTTTTAACCTGTGTAATTTCCGATTTGTTAAGCGAAGAATTTAGAAAATGTGCTATGCTGTCATTTCCACCAAATGCTCTTAGCTGATCCACCTGGTTTTTCATTAAAGCAATTAAGGGCGAGATTACAATTGCTGTTCCTTCACTCATTAATGCAGGCAGCTGGTAGCAAATAGACTTCCCCCCGCCCGTTGGCATAATTACAAATGTATTATTGCCTTCTAAAATATTTGTAATGATCGACTCCTGATCACCTTTGAAATTATCAAACCCGAAGAAATTTTGCAGGTTATCAAATAACGACTTTTTCACGTCCATTTTGTGTAATAAAATATGCGATGCTATTTTTGTATCCAAAATAACATAATTTTACAAGAATTTCAAGTATTAACCAGCAATTTTTTTCTCTTTGAAAAGTAAAAAATCAATAATCCAATCAGCCAGAAGCACATTAGCGCTAGAGGCAGCTTCAATTTTAAATGTTGCAGAAAACCTTAACGAAGATTTTGAAAAAGTCGTATCTACTATTTTACAATGTAACGGTCGGGTAATTGTAACTGGAATTGGAAAAAGTGCCATCATCGCGCAAAAAATTGTGGCCACTTTCAATTCTACGGGTACGCCAGCGATATTTATGCATGCCGCTGATGCAATTCATGGTGATTTAGGTATGATTCAGGTGAACGATGTGGTGATTTGTCTTTCTAAAAGTGGAAATACCCCCGAGATTAAAGTGTTAACACCATTGCTTAAAACAGCTGGAAATACTTTGATAGGGATGGTAGGAGAACTTAATTCTTTTTTGGCTGATCAGGCTGATTTGGTTCTTAATACTGCTGTTGAAAAAGAAGCTTGTCCCCACAATCTTGCCCCAACTACCAGTACAACCGCACAGTTGGCCATGGGTGATGCACTTGCGGTATGTTTATTAGAATGCAGAGAATTTAACGAGGCAGATTTTGCACGTTACCATCCTGGCGGATCATTGGGTAAAAAACTGTATTTAAAAGCGAGAGATTTAGCCCTTTCAAATGAAAAACCCTCCATAAAGCCTGATGCTTCAGTAAGAGAAGTATTGATCGAAATTAGCAAAAACCGTTTAGGGGCTGTTGTTGTTATAGACAGCAACGATAGTGTAATCGGTATCATTACTGATGGTGATATTAGGCGAATGTTAGAAAATTATACTGATATTGAGCACTTATCTGCTAAAGATATCATGGGGAAAAATCCTAAAAGTATACAACACGATGCATTGGCAGTTGATGCTTTAGATATTATTAAGCAAAATAACATCACACAATTGTTGGTTTTAGAACAAAATACTTACTTTGGCATCATCCATTTACACGATCTCTTAAATGAGGGTATTGTGTAATTTTTAATTATATAATGAACAAAGATTTTTACGCCCTGATAATGGCTGGCGGCATAGGCAGTCGTTTTTGGCCGGTTAGCCGAACGGATTACCCTAAACAATTTATCGATTTTTTTGGTGTTGGAAAAACACTGATACAGAGTACTTATGATAGATTTTTAAAGATTTGCCGGCCGGAAAATATTTTCATCATAACCAATGAGATTTATACCGAAAAGGTTAAAGAGCAACTTCCGGAATTAAGTGACAATCAAATTCTGGCCGAACCGCTAATGCGAAATACGGCGCCTTGTATTGCTTATGGGAGCCTAAAAATAGCTCAATTGAATCCAGATGCAACGATAGTGGTTGCACCTTCCGATCATACCATAGCTGATCTGGATGGCTTTATTGCTTCAATTAATCAGTCGCTGGAAGCCGCTTCGAAAAACGACTGTTTGATTACGCTTGGAATTAAACCCAACAGACCTGATACGGGTTATGGCTATATTCAGCATACAGAATATGTTTTAAATACCGACCCGGATTTACATAAGGTTAAAACTTTTACAGAGAAACCCAATTTAGATTTAGCCAAATCTTTCATTCAAAGTGGCGACTTCCTGTGGAATGCAGGTATTTTCATCTGGTCAGCGAGATCGATTCTTATGGCTTTTGAGAAACATCTTCCGGATATGTATGAGATCTTTAATCTGGGTAGAAATGAATTGAATACTGCTGGCGAAAAAGATTTTATTAATAATGCATATTTTCAATGTACCAATATCTCTATTGATTTCGGCATCATGGAAAAAGCGGATAATGTATATGTTCTTCCTGCAGATTTCGGCTGGTCTGATTTAGGCACATGGGCCTCTATATACGATATGGCAGAAAAAGATTATGTTGGGAATGCTGTAATTCCTTCGGAGCAAGTAATCATGTTTGATTCTTCTAACTGTATGGTTAATGTCCCTAAAGAGAAGCTTGTGATTCTGAATGGTTTACACGACTATATTGTAGTAGAGAATAACAATATGCTGATGATTTGCCCCAGAGATGAAGAGCAAAAAGTAAAGGAATTTGTTGCAGAAGTTAAATCAAGATTTGGCAACAAATTTATATAACCAATGAAGATATGAGGTGGTTTGAATCTGCAATCACCTCATGTCTTCATCATACTCAAAGCTAAATTAAACAGTTCGCTGTCTAACTGCTTCGTATAAAATTACACCTGCTGCTACAGACACATTTAAAGATTCGATTTTTCCAGCCATTGGAATTTTTGCCAAATGATCCGCTACGCGAAGTAATTCATTTGAAATCCCTTCATCTTCTGATCCCATTACGATTGCAGTTGGTGCAGTATAATCTGGCGAGTAAATTAAATCGTCTGTTTTTTCTGTACAGGCAACGATTTGCAAGCCGCTGTCTTGTAAAAACAGACAG
Organism: Pedobacter sp.; assembly: GCF_965279535.1. Taxonomy (NCBI): domain Bacteria; kingdom Pseudomonadati; phylum Bacteroidota; class Sphingobacteriia; order Sphingobacteriales; family Sphingobacteriaceae; genus Pedobacter; species Pedobacter sp. Next base: position 491,535 of record NZ_OZ257244.1, on the reverse strand, counting down.
GTTTTATGTAAATTAGCATGTCGACAGATTGGAATATTAAACAAAGCTCCCGCCGAAGTTTTTATGGCATCAGCATTAATCTGTGCTGCATTTTTAAGCGGAACTACAATGGCATGTACACCCACGCAAGCGGCAGTACGGGCAATTGCGCCCATATTCCTCACATCGGTTACACTATCCAGCACTAAAATTAAAGGCACCTCCCCTTTCTCGAAAATAGAAGGAACGATATCTTCGATATTCTGATAAGTAATAGGGGAAATTACAGCGATAACACCCTGATGGTTCTTTTGCGACATTCTGTTCAGTTTTTCAATCGGAACAGAATTGATGGGAATTAAAGTGTCCTTTAAAAGGGCTTTCAACTCCAGGAATAACTCTCCGCTCAGCCCGCGTTGAACATAGATCGTTTCAATATCTCTGGCGGCTTTAACAGCCTCAATTACGGCTCTTATGCCAAATACGAATTCATTATTCTCCTTTACGCGTTGCGGTCTTCTGTGATTATCCATGTATTAAAATTGTTAGGCAAAAGTATTCAAATAAATCTACTACCCATAATCCGGGCCATTGCTTATTAACATTAAATTGTTTAAAAATTTTTGAGTTTTTGAAAACAGCGAAAATTTTAATTGAATTCTGCATCAATTTGTTAACAAAGAGCTAGTAACTTATTAAAACAATCGGGCAAACTTTTGACTACTTTTGTATCTATGAGTATGGAAAACGAACAAGGCGGAAGAGGCAGTATCACATCAAGAAAAGCGAGATTAAGTAATACAGTAAGTTCATTAGGTAAACTCCCTCCTCAGGCATTGGATTTGGAAGAGGCAGTTTTAGGCGCTTTAATGCTTGAAAAAGATGCACTGTCGGCCGTAATCGATATTTTAAAGCCTGAAGTTTTTTATCAGGAATCACATCAGAAGATCTTTGAAGCCATTCATTTGTTATTTCAAAAGTCTAAACCGGTTGATATTTTAACCGTAACAACTGAGCTACGTCAGATGGGCGCACTTGAAATGGTTGGGGGTGCCTACTACATTACCAACTTAACCAATCGTGTAGCCTCTGCAGCGAACATTGAGTTCCACGCCCGTATCATCTCACAAAAATACATCCAACGCGAGTTAATTCGCATTTCAACAGATATCATCAGTAATGCATACGAAGATACCACAGATATTTTCGATTTGCTTGATCATGCAGAAAAAGGACTTTTTGATATTGCCCAGAATAACCTGAGAAGGGATACTCAAAAAATGGATGATATCGTAAAGCAATCATTGGCTACCCTGGAGGAGTTGAGAACCAAGACGGATGGCTTAACAGGTGTTCCAACAGGTTTTACAGGACTTGATCGCATAACAGGTGGTTGGCAGAAACAAGATTTGGTAATCATCGCTGCACGTCCTGCGATGGGAAAAACAGCATTCGTACTAACCTGTGCACGTAATGCAACCGTGGATTTTCAAAAACCCTGTGTAGTGTTCTCTTTGGAGATGTCATCCGTTCAGTTGGTAAATCGTTTGATTGCCGGAGAGGCAGAAATCGAGCAGGAAAAAATCAGAAAGGGTAATTTAGCAGAGTGGGAATGGCAACAACTACACAGTAAAATTGGTCGCTTAACAGAAGCACCGCTATTAATAGATGATACGCCAGCTTTAAATATTTTTGAGTTCAGGGCAAAATGCAGAAGGTTAAAAGCACAATACGATATTCAGTTGGTTATTGTGGATTACCTTCAGTTGATGCATGGTAAAGGCGAAGGAAAAGGTGGTGGTAACCGTGAGCAGGAGATCGGTAGTATCTCAAGGGCGCTTAAATCCGTTGCTAAAGAATTAGATGTTCCGGTACTGGCGCTTTCGCAGTTAAGTCGTGCGGTAGAGAGTAGACCAGGTTTACAAGGTAAAAGGCCGATGTTATCCGATTTACGTGAATCTGGATCTATTGAGCAGGATGCGGATATGGTATTATTCTTGTATCGCCCTGAATACTATGGTATTACCGAAGACGAGCAAGGAAGATCACAGGCAGGTATTGGTGAGGTAATTATCGCCAAGCACCGTAACGGTGAAACGGGTATCGTTCCACTTCGATTTATTGGTAAGTTTGTGAAATTTGCGGATCTGGAAGATGATTTCAGTGCGCCAAATGCTTTCGCAGATGATAGCCCTTCAGCAGGCATGTATCCATCACAAGATTTTGAAAAACAAAGTAATGTAATTATTCGTCCATCCAAAATGGATGATTACAATGATGACGATCCACCGTTTTGATTAAAAGGGCCAGAAATATCAAATTCTGGCCCTTTTTTTTAATGTTTTAGACCACAAGTTTAAGTCATCAAAACACATAATTCATAGCTCCTGATCCACTTAGAACAGATAACCTATCAGTATCCCACCCAGTACAATAACCGGTGGGCTCACCTTAGAAAAATTCAACAGCAAAAAGGTTACTACCATTATTAGTAAGAATAACCAATTAAAACCCATTGGTATAAGTAATAATATAAATGCAGCGATAATAAATCCTACGCTTACTGCATTAATACCTGAGAGGCTATGTCGGATTCTTGATATTTTTTTGAGATCGTCCCAAAAGGGTACAATAAAGAGTACAAGGATGAGACCAGGTAAGTTAATTCCGATCACACCAATTAAACCGCCCAGAATTTGCCCCCAGAAGCCGTAGCCAAAGTTTTTCATGCTCAATGCACCAAGATAGCTGGTAAAGGAGAAAGTTGGGCCTGGAAGCGCCTGTTGAAGCGCAAAGCCTGATAAGAAACCTGAGGCATGCAGGTAATGCTTCATTTCTACAAACTCAGTATACATCAGCGGCACTAAAACCTGCCCCCCGCCAAAAACTAAAATCCCGTTACGGTAAAAATTCTCCAATAAGCGGATGGGTAAACTAAATGGCGAAGTTCTGTTTATTATGGCTCCAACCAAGGCAAATAAAAGCAAAGCACCCAAGAAATAAATTAACTTCCTGGGATTGATATTAGAAAATAATTTAACCCGCAGTTCTGTTTCTTCATTAGGCGTTTCAATGGCTGAGGAGATCATCCCTCCTACTAAAATAGCCAGTGGAAATACGTAGGCATTTTTTAAAACAAAGGTGGCTATAACTGCCCCAATTGCCAGAAAAACAGAGACTTGTGTTTTGAGTACTTTTGTGCCCAGCTTATAAGCGCCATAAGCCACAATCCCTAATGCGATGGGCTGCATATATTCCAAAATATCATTAAACTTTTGCTTCTGATCAAGCATGGCATAGCTAATGGCGGCAAAGGTCATGATGGCTGCAGTTGGAAAGATCCATATCAAAAAAGTTAAAATGGCCAGTTTAAGTTTGCCAACCTTCCAGGCTATTCCAACCAGCGTTTGTGTAGATGCCGGTCCAGGCAAAACCTGGGCAAGAGCGTTTAGTTCAAGAAGTTCTTCTTCTGAGATAAATTTTGTTGACTGAACAAAGTATTTAAGCAATAAAGCTAAATGCGCCTGTGCTCCTCCGAATGATGTAAAAGTAAAAAAAATCACATTTCGTATAAAAAGCAATTGTTTTTTGGCAGAGAGCGGTTTGGTTTGCGTCATTTGCTTAATCGTCTTCGTAATCTAAACCAGATGCACTGTTAAATGCTCCCTGAAGTTCTGAAAAAGCGTGCATATCCCTCTTACTTCTGGCTACTTCCATTCCTTTCTGATAAATGCCAATCGCTTTATCTTTTTCGCCATCCTTTTCATAAAGTTTCCCTAAATGATAGTAAGTTCCTACATAATCAGGATGTTTATCCGTTAGTTGCAGGTAAAAAGAATAAGCCTTTTCTTTATCATTTGTATTGTTATACTCTGTGGCTAAGGCATATAGGATGAAAGGATCATTGGGTTCTGATTCTAAAAACGCTAATAACTTGCTTATACGGGTTGATGACATTTTATTTCCTTGCTTTTTTAATTAAATTTGCAGAAAGACCTTATATATTTTAAACCTAATACATATGAAAATATTAGTTTGTATCAGTAACGTGCCCGACACGACGACAAAAATAACTTTTACCAACGATAATACCGAATTCAATACAGCAGGTGTACAGTATATTGTTAATCCTTATGATGAAATTGCTTTAGCAAGAGCTATTGAGTTAACAGAAGGTGGCAAAGGAACAGTAACCGTAATCAACGTTGGCGAAGCTGCTACTGATCCAACCATAAGAAAAGCACTTGCCATTGGTGCCGATGATGCAGTTCGTGTTAATGCGGCTCCCCGTGATGCTTATTTTGTAGCTAAACAAATCGCAGAATATGCGAAGGACAAGGATTTCAATGTTATTCTAACTGGCCGCGAGTCTATCGATTACAATGGTAATCAGGTAGCTGCAATGATTGGAGAGTTTTTAGATATCCCTTCAATTTCAATTATTAAAAAACTGGATGTTACAGGCGATACTGCTACCGTAGAGCGTGAGATTGAGGGTGGTAAAGAGGTAGTAAACGTATCAGGCAAATTTGTGGCAAGTTGTGCCGAGGGAGTTGCTGAGCCAAAAATCCCGAATATGCGTGGAATTATGAGCGCCAGAACCAAACCTTTAAATGTAGTTGAAGCGGTAGCTATAGACGAAGTAACCAAAGTAACCAAATACGAAACACCAGCACCACGTGGCACGGTTAAACTTATTCCTGCAGATCAGGCTGAGCAGTTAATTGGCTTATTGCACAGCGAGGCTAAAGTGATATAATACTTTTGCTAAATATCAAATCACAGAACAATTAATAAAGGATTTATATGTCGGTGATAATTATTCAAATAGTGGATAATCCCGACTACAAAAAAATAAATATATGTCAGTATTAGTATATGTAGAACAAGCCGGGGGCAAATTCAAAAAATCAGTTTTCGAAGCTGTTTCTTACGCAAAGGCGATTGCAGATCAACAATCTACTAACTTAACCGCAATTTCTATTGGTGATGTTGCAGAAAGCGAACTCAAAGCATTAGGAAACTATGGTGCTTCTAAGGTATTAAATGTAAGCACAGATCAGTTGAGAAGCTTCGTTAATCAGGCTTATGCCAGCGTAATTGCCGCTGCAGCCGAAAAAGAAGGTGCTGATGTAGTGGTTTTATCGAATTCATTTTCGGGTAAAGGCCTTGCTCCCCGTATCGCCGTTAAACTAAAAGCTGGCCTGGCAGATGGAGCCGTAGAGTTACCAAGTACGGATGGAAAGTTTTCAGTAAAGAAAACAGCCTTTTCAGGAAAAGCATTTGCTATTACTGAATTAACTTCAGCGATTAAAGTTATCGCCTTAAATCCAAATGCATTTGGGGTAAAAGAAAATGTAACTGAGGCAAGCATTGAGAATTTCGCAGCAGACATTAAACAATCAGACCTGGGTACTGTTATTAAAGATATTGTTAGGGCTACAGACAAAGTTTCTCTTCCTGATGCAGAATTAGTTGTGTCAGCGGGAAGAGGATTAAAAGGCCCTGAAAACTGGGGAATGATTGAAGAGTTAGCTGGTTTATTAGGTGCTGCCACAGCTTGTTCGAAACCCGTAAGTGATGCCGATTGGAGACCGCATTCAGAACACGTAGGTCAAACAGGTATCGCTATTAGTCCTAATTTGTACATTGCAATAGGTATATCAGGTGCTATTCAGCATTTAGCAGGTGTAAGTTCATCAAAAGTGATCGTTGTAATCAATAAAGATCCGGAAGCACCTTTCTTTAAGGTAGCCGACTATGGTATTGTTGGCGATGCTTTTGAAGTAGTACCAAAATTAATCGAAGCTTTAAAAGCGCACAAAGGATAAATTTGTCATTCTGAGTCTGTTAGATTTTTTTTCAGGCAGACTCAACATGACATCAGCAAATATGAAAAAAGTAAAGCTAGATATTGTAGGTTTATCTTACAGCCAGACGCAATCGGGAGCATATGCTTTGGTTTTAGGTGAAGTAAACGGTAGAAGACGTTTGCCTATCATCATTGGTGCATTTGAAGCCCAGGCTATTGCAATTGAGATTGAAAAGATGACTCCAAGCAGGCCGCTTACGCATGATTTATTTAAATCAATGGCTGAAACCTTTCATATCACAGTGCAGGAAATTATTATATATAACCTGGTAGACGGCGTTTTTTATGCAAAACTAATCTGCAGTGATGGGAAAAACACACATGAAATTGATGCGAGGACATCAGATGCTATTGCTATTGCGGTTCGATTCAATTCTATGATTTATACCTATGAATTTATTCTTGCATCTGCAGGTATCGTTATAGAGGGCAACGATTTCCTTTTCTTAGAGAACATGGATTCTATTGCTAAGGAACCAGATACCGAAAGCGTTGGTGCAGCAAGCACTCAGCAGGGATTTTCAGATCTTTCGCTGGAAGAACTGCAGCAAAAACTTCAGGAAGCAATAGCTGAAGAAGCTTATGAAAAGGCTGCGCGGTTAAGAGATGAATTGAATAAAAGAAATGCTAAATAATTTGATAAAATTGAAAGTAATCAGCTTATTTTTCATCAAAAATCAACAGTTTATACCTTAAAATTATTAGAACCCAAATTGTTTAAAATAATTTGGGTTTATTTTTACGGTATTTTTTCAAATAGTACTATATTCAGCCTTTTACTATAAAAATCAAACTAAACTATTATTATGAATGTTAAGTTTCGCTTAACGCTGATGAGCTTCATGCAATTTTTTGTGTGGGCTGCATGGTTAATCACAATTGCAAACTACTGGTTTGGAACCAAACAATGGGATGGTGCAGATTTTGGAATTATATTCTCCACTATGGGAATCGCATCATTGTTTATGCCTACCCTAACCGGAATTTTGGCAGATAAATGGATAAATGCAGAGAAGCTTTATGGTATACTCCATTTACTTTACGCAATAGTGATGTTTTACTTGCCGCAAGTGAACGATCCACATACTTTCTTTTGGGTGATACTCGTGGCCATGTGTTTCTATATGCCAACCATCGCATTAAGTAATTCGATTAGTTATACCACCTTAAAAAATAGTGAGTTTGATGTAGTTAAAGACTTCCCTCCGATTCGGGTATGGGGTACTATTGGCTTTATTGTAGCCATGTGGATTACCAACTTAACCGGTAATAAGGCTAGTGCAAATCAATTTTATATAGCAGGTATAAGTGCTTTGGCTTTAGGTGTATATTCTTTTACATTACCTGCCTGCAAACCTTCAAATTTAATCAGTGATAGGACAACTTTTATTCAAAAGTTTGGTTTGGAAGCCTTTAAACTATTTTCGGATTATAAAATGGCCCTCTTCTTTATCTTCTCGATGTTTTTAGGTGGCGCTTTACAATTAACCAATGCTTATGGCGATGTATTTCTGGATGAATTTAAAATGTTTCCAAAATATGCGGATTTGTATGTGGTTAAACGTTCAACTTTGATTTTATCTATTTCACAGATATCTGAAACCCTTTTTATTTTAGCCATTCCTTTCTTCTTGAAACGATTCGGAATTAAAAAAGTAATGGTTATTGCGATGACTGCCTGGGTGTTGAGGTTTGGTCTGTTTGCGTTTGGCAACCCGGCGGATGGTTTATGGATGATTGTTTTAAGTTGCATCGTATACGGAATGGCCTTTGATTTTTTTAATATCTCCGGTTCACTATTTGTAGAAACTTCAACTACCCCTAAAACACGTTCTTCTGCACAAGGTTTATTTATGATGATGACCAATGGTTTTGGTGCTGTTTTTGGCAGCCTGGTTTCAGGCTGGATGATCGATAGATTTTTCACTAAAGCATATACCAATATTCAAGCTACAGCTAATCTTGTAGGCGCTCAACCTGATGATAAGCACCTGTTGAGTTTCTTAAGTAATAAAGGTATAACTGTCTTAGCTAATGGCGATTTAAGTCGTGCAATTGATGTAAAAGATTGGCACAGTATCTGGCTTTCTTTCACCATTTACGCTTTGATTATTACCGTACTTTTTGCCTTAATGTTTAAACATAAACATACCCGGGCAGAACAAAAAGCCATTGAAGCCATTAGCCATTAACTTTAAAATATCTTAATTAATCTCCCGATTCCTATGTCAGCAGGTAAATACAGAAAAGACCACAATTGTCTAAATTGTGGTTCGCATGTAGAAAAACATTATTGCAGTGATTGCGGTCAACCTAATCTTGAACTTAAGGAAAGTTTTTGGGGTTTTGTTAGCCACAGTATTGCTCACTATTTCCATTTTGACAACAAATTTTTCCAAACGCTAACACCCCTTCTCACTAAACCCGGGCAGGTAACACTGGATTATCTGGCCGGGAAACGTGCCAGGTATATCAATCCTGTTAGCATGTATATCTTTGTTTCCATTGTATATTTCCTGGTGGTTTATTCGCCGAAGCACGTAGAAAAGGAAACAACTCATGTAAAATCCAATGAAGAAAAACAGGTACTGGATAGTGCCGGCCATGTTTTGAATCGTATTGGCTTTCGTGATTCATCGGCAATTGTGAGCAGGACTAAAAGAAGTATTCAGGAAGGTCTTGATCGCGCTGAATTCAAAAAGATGGGTTTTAAGCAGCAGGAAATAGTTTTAACAGATCTAAAAAAACTTAATAAAGCTAACCGATCTGATTCCTTGAATAAAATTATCTCCAAATTAAGTGTTATTCATGACGAAAGAAATGATAGTACCTATGATGCTTACCTCGCGAGACAAAAAAATCTTCCCTTGTTTCAAAAAGACAATTGGTTTGAGCGCATGATTAAAAAAAGGTCTATCTCCATCGGCGAAAAATCAGAGGTCATACAAGAAACACTGGAGCATAATCGTCCGAAACAGTATTTTTTACTGATGCCCCTGCTGGCTTTCTTTATTATGCTCAATTTCCGGAAAAATCATATCTATTACCTCGATCATTTGATTTTTACCATTCACGGAATGACAGCCTACTTTATTGTTCAGATTTTTACCGCTCCCCTGCTTAAATATGTTTTTGGAGAGCATGGTGTTATGGGGACCCTGATCGAATTGGGTGTACTCATCTGGATTTGCTGGTACATGTATAGTTCATTGAAAGTATTTTATCAACGCAGCCGGAAAAGCATTATCGGTAAAATGATCTGGATTTTGGTGCTATACTGGCTTGCATTTAGCATTACCGAAACGGTGATGATTAACTTGATTTACTATGTAGCGACCTAAGGAAGAACTGAAAAGTTTAAATCTGTCAGGTTGAGCTTGTCGAAACGCCATAAGAATGCGTATTAAGGTCCTTCGACAAGCTCAGGATGACAATTGATGTTTATGATAGATTTCTTTCTGTCAGGTTGAGCCTGTCGAAATGCCATAAGAATGCGTATTAAGATCCCTTCGACAAGCTCAGGATGACAATCGATGTTTATGATGGATTTCTTTCTGTCAGGTTGAGCCTGTCGAAACGCCCTAAGAATACATATTAAGGTCCTTCGACAAGCTCAGGATGACAATTGATGTTTATGATGGATTTCTTTCTGTCAGGTTGAGCCTGTCGAAACACCCTAATAATGCATATTAAGATCCCTTCGAAAAGCTCAGGATGACAATCGATCTTTAATGATAGATCTCCTTTAAATTATTGAGGGTTATTATTTTCTGTCCTTTAGCTCTACGAATTCTCTATCTACTTCGCCAACGTAAATCTGACGAGGACGACCAATAGGTTCTTTGTTTTCTTTCATTTCTTTCCATTGGGCAATCCATCCCGGTAAACGTCCTAGAGCGAATAAAACGGTAAACATTTCTGAAGGAAAGCCTAGTGCTCTGTAAATGATTCCAGAATAGAAATCTACGTTAGGGTAAAGTTTTCTGTCAATGAAGTATTGGTCTGTTAAAGCAGCTTCTTCCAATTTCTTGGCGATTTCTAAAACCGGATCGTCAATCCCTAAATTTTCTAAAATATCGTCACACGCTTTTTTAATAATCTTCGCTCTTGGGTCAAAGTTTTTGTAAACGCGGTGTCCAAAGCCCATCATGCGGAAAGGATCATTCTTATCTTTAGCTTTATTGATCCATTTCTCTGTATCTCCGCCATCTTCTTTAATAAGCTCTAACATTTCAATTACAGCCTGATTGGCACCACCGTGAAGCGGGCCCCACAAAGCAGCGATACCAGCTGAAATAGAAGCATATAGGTTACAGTCAGAAGAACCTACAATACGTACTGTTGATGCTGAACAGTTTTGCTCATGATCCGCATGGAGAATAAGTAATTTATTCATCGCATTTACGACCACTGGATTGACGTCATAGTCTTCCGTACGCTGACCGAAAGTCATCCATAAATAGTTGGTTACGTAATCGTATTTGTTTTTAGGGTAGATTAGCGGATGGCCTAATGATTTTTTATAAATAAAGGCAACAATTGTAGGTAATTTAGCCAACAACTTAATGATGGTTAAATTTTGCTCTTCTGCGGTTTGATTTGGCTTCAAACACTCTGGGTAGAATGTAGAAAGTGAGAAAACCAATGATCCCAACTGCCCCATTGGATGCGATCTTGAAGGATAACCATCAAAGAACTTCTTCATGTCTTCATGAATCAGCGTGTGTTTGCTGATTTCAGCCTGAAAACCCTCCAATTGAGTTTGATTAGGTAAATCACCATAAATTACCAGATAAGCAACTTCTAAAAAGCTTGATTTTTCGGCAAGTTGTTCAATAGAATAACCCCTATATTTTAAAACGCCCTTCTCGCCATCCAGAAAGGTGATTTTACTTTTGGTTGAACCAGTATTTTTAAAACCAGTATCTAAAGTTACAAAACCGGAGGTATCTCTTAACTTCGAAATATCAATGGCTTTTTCATCTTCTGTTCCTGTTATTACTGGCAATTCTATCGTCTTACCATCTACTTTGATCTCTGCAATATCTGACATATTATTGTATTGTGTTTATAGCTTCCTAAATTATATAAAATTAATATTCGTGCATAACAAATCTGTTAATTAAAAATGAAATATTAGTCAAATCGACGTAACAATCATACTTTAATTAATGCTTATTTGGCTTTTATTTCTGCTGTAACGCGACCACATTCCAGCATTTCATCCCCATAATATGGATTTCTGATTTCTTTAGCTGATGATAACCAATCACCTCCATCTCCTTTATTGGCCATTGGACAATGTTGTATATAAACGGTTCCAGTGGCTACATCTGCTGTATTTAACAAGGCAATTAAATCTGAACTCAATACTGTAAAAGCTTCTCTTTGAGTGGAGAGATTAGTTGATGCGGCAATTTTTTTAGCTACTTCAGCAGTAGGCTCGCAGCCTTTATAACTGGCAAGTTCAGGCTGCAACACTGCAGCTGCTTTTTGCGTTGCTAAGGAGTCAGATTTTACCAGGGCATTTTTCAGGTCTTCGTATTTTGAAAAAATTGCATTGATTTTTTCATCCTTCAGCGTAGCTGAGGTAGTATTTACTACCGAATCTTTAACTGTAGTATCACTGGTTTCTGATGATTTTTTGTCTGCTTGACCACAAGCCAATAATGTTGCCAAAATGGCTGTTCCGAATATCCGTTTCATTGTATTTGGTTTTCGGCTCAAAATAGCAATTTTAATATTAAAACCACAAAAAAAGCCCTGCATTTTACAAGGCTTTTTGAAAAAAAATACATGCTTACGACTAAAGCTTAAAATTATAGCCTAATCTTAAGTTAAATTGGCCTGTTTTCATGAAATAAAGGTCAGATGCGCTATTATTTACATAACCTTCGTATTTCACACCCAGTTCTAATCCGTTATTCCATTCGTAACCCAAGCCTCCTGAATAAATAAAGTTCATGTTGGCTCCATCTTCAATGGCTAAACCAGTCCCTGCCTGCGCATTCAGGTACATTCTGTCTACTACAAAAGCTTTTACACCTCCCATCAATGGTATAAATTGAAAATTAAGCGGGCTGTTCTTCCACCTTAATCGGGTATATCCGCCAGATGCAGTCAAAGCTACATCTTTGCTCAAATCGTACTGTAACCTGGCATCCGCTCCATAACCATAGTCCATTTCAGACCCTTTGGTAAATACTCCCCCGTTAACGCCAAAGCCAATCTTAAAGGCCATGCCGTTCGTGGTTGTGCTACTCATGGTTTGAGCATCTGATTGGGTTGCTGTAAAAATCGCTATTACAGTTGCTGCACCAGCGAAGAGTTTAGTAATTGTTTTCATGTTAGGTGATTTAATTATCAATTTTTGGATTTAATTGATTTACGTAATTAAATACCTGAACAGATTTTAAATTTTCAAATTTTTCAGAATTTATAAGAATAAAAAAAAGTCTTCAATTGCTTGAAGACTTCTCTTTTTTATTTTTTTTTTCGGTTTACAGACCGAATCCGTAAGCTATACGCAGACCGAAGAAGCCTGTGCTTGTTCCATTTTGTGCTAAGCCTTCATATTTCACACCTAAATCAAGGCCGCTACTCCATGCATAACCAAGCGCTGGTGAATAAACAAAAGAAGTTCCGGCGCCATCATTGGTACCAAATCCGGCACCTAATTCTGCTAAGCCATAAACACCTGATCCTGAATCGTCAAAAAAGTATTTAGCACCTACTTTTACAGGAATATAGCCATAATCCACACCTTCATAGGTTACATTGCCAATGGTGTAATCTTTTGCAAACAAGCGGGTGTAACCTGCTGTTACGGGGATTGATAATTGTTTATCTACATCGAACTGGTAACGTAAATCAGCACCTGCTGCAAATTTGTAAGCATCACTTGTTGGTATACCTGCGGTTAGGCCTATTCCTAATTTTTGTGATTGAGCATTAGCATTCGTCGTAAAGAATAAAGCTACTGCAGCTGCTGAAGTAGCCAGAATTTTAGTAATTGTTTTCATTTTAAGGATTGATTTTGAGTTAAACTAATACACTCCAACAATTACAAAGGTTGTGCCAAAAACGGCTTTTTCATATGTAAAAACCACTTTTTTAGCTAAAAACAAGTCAAAATTCAATAAAAAATCCTTTATAAAACCTTTTCTAAAATCAGCTGTTTTAAATGGTTGGTTTCCGCTCTCGCATTTAGCCAAACGATATCAACACCGTCCTTTTCCATTTTTCTAAAAAAGGTATTTTGCCGCTTGGCATATTGGCATATAGCAATTCCCAATTTTTCCTTCAGTTCGGCTTTGCTTAATAATCCTGCTAAATAGTTAACAATAAATTTATATTCCAAACCATAAAACACTAACATTTCGGGGTCAATACCCGATTTAATTAATTGTTCCACTTCCTCAATCATTCCGGCATCCAGCCTTTCCGACAGCCTATGGAGAATATTTTCCCTGGTTTGTGCCACTTCATTCTTAAGACCAAATATTATAGGTTTAATAGCAGGTCTTTCTACAGCTGGAATTTCATTGTATTTTAAATATTCTGCAATTTCAATAGCCCTAATAAGGCGTTTTTTAGAATGTAGATCTACATAGGCAGTATTTGGATAATCCAGTAGTTTGATCATTAATGCGTCCTTTTCCAAAACGTCAAGCTGGCTCCTTAGTTCGGAATTAACAGGAACAGCAGTATAGGTCTGATTCTGGAGGATACTATGAATATATAATCCAGTACCCCCACATAGTATTGGAACTTTTTGCTTACTGCTAAGGGTTTCAAAAACCTCAAAGAAATCATTTTTAAAAGCATCTACATGATATCGATCTCCAGCATCTAGAATATCAATTAAATGATAGGGGATTTTTCTTCCAGCAAGCGCATATTCATTAAGGTCTTTACCGGTACCGATATCCATTCCTCTGAATATTTGCCTGCTATCTGCACTGATAATCTCCGTATCAAGCGCAGCAGCAACTTCTACGGCAAGTTTTGTTTTGCCGGATGCTGTTGCACCTAAAATAACAATCAGATTATAATTTTGCATATCAGAATTTTAAGATAAATTTTAAACTTCCGGTATTGAATACTTTGGGATTAATACTATGATTTGCTTCTTTTTCCAAAGAACGCTGAAAATTCTCATCGAGATTGAAATATTGCGGTTTAAGTATGTCTGTTTGCTTAAACCCTAGCCGAAAATAAGCATTACCAGCAGACCAATCATTGTCTGAATAAGTCATAATGTCTTGAGGCTTAAATTCCGCTTCAAATGCTGAGATTAACTTGCTCAAGCCTCCCGTAACGGAATATCCTGCTTTTACTGCAAATCTGATTAGCTCTGCTGATCTATAACTTTCGGAGTAGCTCATCTTTCTGAGGCCAGAAAAGCTAGCAACAGCTACTAATTCATCTCCTAAAAATAGTCCCATTTTATATCGGGCAGTTACTGTTCCTTGAAGGTGATTTGTGTTTAGGAACACATCAGCTATTGGTTTACTTATTCTTTTAACTGCTGTTTTTCTACCGTGAATGCGTTTGTTACTACCAAGCAGCGATTGAATCCTGGCTAAAACTTGTTCTGGCCTGCTCAACCAAACATCTTCCCAGAGGTGTACCAGTTTAACATTTTGTATTTGATAAGCTTGTTGGATCGCTAATAAATCATCCGGGGAAAATGGGTTTATGATATCTATTAAGCTTAAGGCCAACTCATTTCCAACCTTAAGTATCTTAATTTTGCCTGACAAAGAAAAATGAGATGATATGCCTATTTGCTCCAGCATTATGCATAACGGATTATACCAATTCTCTTTAATTGTTTCTCTGGTTAAGGTATTCAATGATATGGTGCTAAAATGTCGTTTAAAACGCAAATTTAGCTATCCAAACTTAAATCCATTCTTTTTCTTTAAAATGTGTATGAATAATCTCGGTGAAGACTTCAACTTCTTTAAGATCAGCATCTGTTAGTGCGTCAAATTGAAAACCTTGATTATTGGGGCCAAAATCATTGAGTTCATGCCTTGAGGTTTCAAATTCTACTGTATTAAGTTTTACTTCCACCTGGCTTCCGTTGATATATACTCCGATAAAAAAACGTTCAGTAATTTTTTTTCCCTCCACCTCGATGTTTTTTTCACTATAAAGGTCATATCCAGTTTCTGAATTTTCATGAACCGTATATCCACGTGAAGCATAAGGTTGAATGCTTGCTCTAATGGTTTGAAAAATTTCTACAAGATCAGTTTTCATAATGGCAATAGGTTTAAAGATAAACACGGGATGGCCATTATTGTTTAATAATTATTCCACCATTTTTCGATTGGTAAGTGCTTATCTAAAACAATTGTTTCACCTAATTTAGGCGTAGCAATAACCTGATTAAGGTTCTTCGCAGCTACCACTACCCTTTCTACCGGTTCGTTCCATGGGTGCATGGCCAAACTGAATTTCCCCCAGTGAACGGGTAGTAGAACCCTGGCTTTTAGATCAATAGCGGCTTGTACAGTTTGTTCGGGAAACATATGTATAAAAGGCCAGTAATGATTATATTGTCCGCATTCCAGGATAGCCAGATCAAATGGGCCATATTCCTGACCAATTTGGGTAAAATGGGTGTCGTAACCAGAATCTCCTCCTAAAAATATTTTCTTATCTGATGCTTGCAGGATAAAGGCAGACCATAAAGTTTGATTACGTTTAAACTTCCTACCTGTAAAATGCCTGGCAGGTACCGCAGTTAAAGAAAGTCCGGGAGCTAACTCTGCTGATTGATTCCAGGATAATTCAGTAATTTTCTTCGCACTTATGCCCCATTTTTCTAAATGCGCACCGACGCCTAAGGAAGTTACGATTTGACTGGTTTTAGGTGAAATTTTTAAAATACTTGGATAGTCAAGGTGATCATAGTGGTCGTGCGTAATGACTAAAACATCTATATTTTCAAATTCTTCGGCATGAACAAAATCTGTACCCTTAAAAGCTTTACCTCCAATAAAAGAAAATGGGGAGGGTGTTTTGCTAAAAACCGGATCAACTAAGATCCTGTAGCCGTTAACTTTAATAAGATAAGAAGAATGGCCAAACCAAATGATTTCCGTTTCGTTAGCTTTTGAATTTAGATCGGGTTTGATGTATGGGAGCGCATTAATTGGCGATTTATCCGGATGTTTTCCGAAAAGAAATTCTTTTAAAACATTAAAGAATGACACACCTTCAGGTTGCATTGGCGTAAACGAAAGATTCTGCAGTGAACCATCTTTATAGTTTGGTTGTTGTTTAATCGTTACCAGTCTAAATCCTTTTGGCAAACTGCCAAATACCGGAAGACTTGTGATGACAATGAACAGAACGATGAAAAGAATCACGATATACAGTGTAGTAATCATATTTTTAGTTTAAAGAAACTAAAGTATGGATATACCACCTGAATTGTGTTAGCCGTGTGTAAATAAAAAAGTGCCTTCGATTACCCGAAGACACTCCTATTCAACTCAACCAATTTATTTTAACAACCACATCATTTGATTGTTATCATCTGATCCGGCATATTGACTAGCTACTGCGGCAGCAAGATTGGCGCTGTTATAATTTAATTCATTTGATGGATAAAGCCATCTTAAAGGAAAATTACCAGAAGGTGTATTTAAATTTGTAGCAGTATTAAGTACAAACACAGGATAACCTGTTCTTCTGTTTTCGAACCAGGATTGATACTTACTTCCCTGTAAAAAATTAGCTAAATATTTTTGTGTGATGATTTGCTGAATCTGGTTTTCAGTAGATCCGGTTAAAGCTACTGCACCAGTAGTGGGATAGACATTGATGTATGCGGCCTCCATTTTCATATTGTGATGATAGTCAGCTAAATCGGGTGTGTTTTTTACAATGAAGTTCATGGAGTTGGTAATGCCGGCTGCATAATAAGTTTGCGCAGTTGTGCCAGATATCCAACCCCTAACAGTTGCCTCAGCCAAAATAAATTGTAAATCCCAATAGCTAAACACACTTACCGGTTCTGCATTAACCAATTGAACATACCTGTTGTTGATATCCGAGTAATCTTTACCTACACGCATGGTTTGTAACGTTGAGAAAGCTGTTGATGGCTCTGCTCCTACATATGCATTGTAATCCGATTCAGATAAACCACCAGTAACTTTAACCGGAGATGGTTTTGCATAATAAAACAATCTTCTATCTTGTAAAGCTTTCAATGGGTTAATTAATGTAGTACTTAACATGGTATAGTTCGATTTTACGAATGAATTACCAGATCCGGCAGGAACATCACTCCATGGATAATTCTGCCCGGCTGTAGCATTGTAGGCCAGTGCAAAGTTGTCGTTGTAATCACGCATTAAGGGTCGGTTGGCTACTATATCTTTAAAACGGTCAATCACTTTTAAATCAGCATCAGCAGTTTTTTTGAATAAATTAATGAGTACATGCAATTCAAAACTGTTAACTAAACGTCTCCACTTATCAGTATTTCCTGCAAAAATCACATCCCCTTCAAAGGTACTTCCAGCTGCAAAAAGCGTATTCGCCTGATCCAATTCATTCAATATACCCAGGAAAACTGTCTTTTGCGTATCGTATTTAGGTTGTAAAATCCCTTCTGTTTCTCCTTTTACGGCATCTGTATAAGGAATATCACCCACCTGAATGGTTGTGTGATAGAATTGCCATGCGCGTATAAAATGACCCAATGCCTCATAAGATTTCTTTAAACCGTCATTAGTGGCATAATTAATCATAGGAGTTACATTACGCAACAGGGTTATTCTGTTAAAATCAGTTCTTCCCAAATTATTGTATTGAAGTCCTTCCTGCCCTTCACCCCAGGTTAAATATTTCCCCAATAAAAAGGGTTGCATAAAACCTTTTGTAGACGCAATGTCGCTTCTGGTAATATTCAAAATCATCGAAGTGGCCAGCATCGCCGCATTTACCTGTGTAGTTGCATTTGGATTGGTATTAATGTCATCATATTTCTTGCAACCGTTGGTTAATATTGCCATGAGGGGCAAAATCAACATATATTTTAAAATCTTAGTTTTCATAAAAATCTTGTTATTTAACTATAAGCCCACTTTAATATTGAAACCTATCATACGTTGCGAAGGAGAATTCAAGTTTTCGCTATCAATATCTGGATCTGACATCTTGAATTTTGTCCATAGGAGCAAATTTTGTCCTGTAGCGGTTAGTGACGCTGATTTAAGCCCTAATTTATTAATAAGCTTCGAAGGAATGCGATAGCCTAATGAAATCTCTCTGAGTTTTACAAAAGATTCATCCTGGATCCCGAGATCCCCTCCCCTAAAATTTTGAGCATAATTTTGATAACCTGTTTGTACATCATTAATAGCATATTGGCGGGTATCACTTGTTATTTGCCCGTATTTGTCATAAGTAACTGTTCCTGATATTACTTTTACTCCTTTTCCAACATAGTTATTTAATTTATTCACTACCTGATCATAACGATACTGATTATCAGTTTCAGGAGCAGTTCCTGTATCAAACATTTTATCATAGAGCTGGTTGTACATTAGCCCTCCAATTCGGCCATCAACACTAACACCTAAATTCCATTGCTTGTAACTGAAATTATTGAAAAAGCCGAAGCTAAAATCTGGCTCGCCATATCCTAATTTCTTCGGATAATTACTTTTAACAGGTAATCCGCTCTGATGGATAACATTCCCTTGTGGATCGGTTAGCCAATAGTTACTGGTATAATAATCCAGCCTTTCTCCCGGTTTTGCCCATAAATTATCTGGCGAATAAACTGGGTCTAAATTATCGTAGTAGCGATGTTGATTTGACCAGTTAATCGTTGATGACCATTCAAAATTTTTATTTTTTATAATTGAACCATCGACTGTAATTTCCAATCCTCTTCGTGTATAAGTTTCTTTAGTATTAACCAGTGTATTCGAAAACCCCGAAGATGATGGTATTGTAGCCGTAACCTGTTGGTTAAAATAATATTTGTTGAAGTATGCAACATCAAAATGTATACGTCTTTTAAACAAATAACCTGCAGTCCCAATTTCCCATGTGCGTGCCGAACTCGGTAATATATCGGCATTTCCAATAAGTTTGGATGGATAATCTGCTGAGTTTAGACCATTCCAGGCATTTGTTGACGTACTGTAAAGTCTATTAGTCTCAAAAATATCAGCAGGTGTTTTAAATACAGCAAATGAACCCCTTATTTTAAACATATCTATAATTGCTGGTAATTTCATCAATTCTGATATGACGACACTTGAACCTATAGAAGGATAAAAATATGATCGTGTTGATACTGGTTGTGTAGATAACCAATCATTTCTGCCTGTAAAATCCAGAAATACTGCATCATTCCAACCAAGGGATGCTCGTGCATACAAACTACTGGTTTCTTTCGGCCTAAAAGATGGAGTAATTGTTGGTGGTTCTACCGATCCGTTTAAAGAGTAAAATGTTGGAGAGATAAGGCCCCCTTTTGTTGCGGCCAACAATGATTCATCTTCCTTGTGAAAAAAGTTACCTCCTACCAGCGCATCAAATGAGAACTTATCAATCTTTTTATTGTAAGAAAGTATTAAATCGTTACTGGTGCTATAACCCTTTGTATCATATATACGATATAACCCTTTGGCATCCCAACCACCAATACCTCCTCTAGCAGATTCTAGCCCCCTCGTTGAATAAATATTGGCTGTTGGATTACGCATAGTTTCTCTGAAATTATAGTTGTCATACCCGATACGCAACATTAAATTTAAATTTGGGGAAAACTTATAATTCGCAGTAACACTGGCGTTCATCATATTTTGCTGGATGGCATCCAATTTCTCATAGGCAATTAAATACGGATTATCATACCAATTGGTGTACATCCAGTTTTGAGTTTTATTGGGAATAACCCAATAATCCTTGTAATCTCTGATGTCGTATTCAGTCCCGGTCCACATTACCATCTGATAAAGATAACCTTGCGAATTATAACCTGTTCCCCATGTTTGTGGAGCAGATCTGCGGCTGATTCCAATGTGGCTTTCAATCTTGAATTTGTCATTTATCTTAATTTCCCCTCCTGTTGTTAGGTTAATCATATTAAGTTCCAGATTTGGAAACTGGCCCTTATTGTAAATATGATTTACTCCAATTTTAAAGCTTCCATTTTCACCGGTTTGTGCTACAGTAATGTTATTGTTTGCGACAATACCAGTATTCATGAAGTTTTTGAGGTTATCTTTCCCTACAGAAACTAATGGGCGGTTATTTTCAAATTGTTTAGTAACGGGATTCCAATCTCTGGCAGTATTACCCGCATCTAATCTTGGTCCCCACACGTAATCATTATCTATTACACCATTCTGTCCACGTGCATATGAACTTTGTACTTCAGGAATAGCAAGATATCCTAATGTAAACATTGTATTGCTATTTAAGTCTACAGAAAATCCCTTACCTGCAGCCCCCTTCTTAGTGGTAATCAAATAAACGCCACCCTTAGCACGGGCACCATAAAGCGCTGATGCTGTTGGTCCTTTTAAGATATCAATGCTTTCAATATCATCTGTTGGGATATCTCTTAAAGATAAATTATCATAATCTACGCCATCCACTACCAGTATGGCAGATTCACCCCGAAGTTCTAAGGTCGGTCGAGCATTGAATTCTGTAGAATTTTTTACAACTAAGCCCGCTACTCTACCGGTTAATGATGTTCCTAAATCTACTCCTTTCACTGTGTTCACATCTTTTCCACTTACCCGTTGTACGGCGTAACCCAATGCCTTTTCAGAGCGTTTTACGCCTAAAGCAGTCACCACTACATCGTTTAAATTCGTAGGCGAAGGCTGAAGTGAAATGGTATAAGTCTGATTTCCGGTAACGGTTACTTCTTTAGCGCTGTAGCCAATGTAAGAAACCACTAAAATTGCCCCTGTATTGGCATTGATACTGAAATTTCCGTTTCCATCTGTAGTGGCTCCAATTTTGGTTCCTTTTACTAAAATGCTGGCACCAATAATGGGTGAACCGTTCTCGTCGAGCACCTTACCTGTAATATTTTCTAATGTTATGCTTGAGATAGATAGTGCTTTCTTTTTGAGTACTATAGTTTTATCAAAAATTTTATAGGTTAATGGCTGATCTTTAAAGCACAGTGATAAAACCTGGTCTATTGAGGCGTCCTTTACATTAATAGATACTTTTTGGGCTTTGGAAACCTCGAGATTATCGTATAGAAATACGTAATCGCTTTGCTGCTCTATTGACCTGAAAATCAATTCCATCGAAGCATTTTTTTGCTTTAATGTTATGTTTTGGCTATAAACACTTGCACTAACCTGGCAAAGGGTAGCGATTAAAAGTATTGTTGTTAGCTTCATAACCATTATGAGTTGTTTAGGGATATGCCGTATTTTAAAAACGGCATTAAAGAATGTACAAAAATTCATAACTTTGAATCTGGGTTTTAAACATTATAGCTTAGATAACTTTTTGTTTTCCTGATGAGACTTCTCTTCAGGATTTAATCCCAAAACTTTGACGGGAAGTGGTACGAACACTTCTCGTTTTTTATTTTGAAGATATTAATGGTTTAGTTTGGTGGTATTAATGCTTCATATCTGTATAATAGTTTTACGGTTTATTTTGGATTTACAATAATTTGATTGTTATTAATTGTACAATGAATTCCTGAATATGAAAGCATTTCGATAAGCTTATTAACGCTTACTTTTCTAGGTATTTTACCTGTATATTCTTTAACCGGGAACGCTCCGTTATAACGAACATCGGCATCATACCATCTGGAGATTTGACGCATAACAGAGGCTAAATCTGCTCTTTCAAACTGGAAATACCCATTCTTCCATGCAATGATGGCTTCAGGATTATCTATTTCCCTAAGATTAATTCTTTGAGCACGATGATCTATACTGGCTTGCTGGCCAGGCTTTAACAAAACCATCTCCTGATTTCGTTTCACTTTTACTGAGCCTTCTAATAAAGTTGTCGCTTCAGCTTCTTCATCAGGGTAAGCGTTAATGTTAAAATGAGTACCCAATACGCTGATTTCAGAACGATTGGTGTTAACTATAAAAGGCTTTGTTTTGTCTTTAGCTACCTCAAAGTAAACTTCTCCGGTTATTTTAACTTTTCTATCCTTTCCTGAAAAGGCAGTTGGAAAGGTGATTGATGAACCTGAATTTAGCCAAACCTCCGTTTTATCTACTAATATTAAATGGTATTGTCCACCTTTTGGTGTGCTTACGGTATTTAGCATTACCCGATTCTGGCTGGTCTGATTGGTAACACTATAAACCAACTCACCACTTTTGGTTTTTGTCACTTTAATTCCTTGCTGATTTGCCAGGTGCCCGTTGGCGGCTTCATTTAAAGTTATCGTAGATCCGTCTGCAAGTTGTAAAATGGCATTGTCTCCGCCAGGTTTTATTTCTTTTTTAACCTGAACAATCTGATTTGCCGTTGATTTTAATTTTGGTTGTTTAAAATAGAAATAAGCTGCCCCCATTATCAATGCAGTTAAAACTGCTGCTTTTGAAAGGTGAGCGCGCATAAAGCTCAAAGCGATGCTATTCCTGGATTTTGGTTTATTCGAAGTGATGTTGGCTTTAACCTGGCTGAAGATATTCTCCTTAAGAGGAAGCAATTCATCCTCAGCCATTGCAGGAATTTCCGTACCCACCCTTTCATACCAATCTTCTACTAACCGTTTTTCTTCGGGTGTAGCAGATCGACTGTTGTATTTTTTGAGTAAATATTTGAGTTTTTCGGTATCCAAAATAAATGTCTTTTAAGCATATATCCGATACCCTTTAAAAAAGTACTATAAGATTTTTATTTTTTTAAGAACTAAAGATTTTTAGCAATAAATATGGCTAAAAGTGCTAAAGAAGAATCGTAATCTTTTACACGTGTTCTTAAACGCTGGTAAGCCATCTGAAGTTGATTTTTGATGGTTTGCTCAGATAATGACAGATCGCTGGCGATTTGTTTAATTGAACGTTCATCATCTTTTTTAAGCAGATAGATCTCACGCATACGGGATGGCATTTTAGCAACCTCGTCATTGATGATCGCTGTGAGTTCCTTCTCCAGCAAAAGATTTTGAGAATATTGGTCTGCTGGAATTTCCTGAGCGGTTACACTTAAAGCATATTTCATCCGTACTTCATTCTTCTCATACAGTTTAAGTGTTTTATTTCGCAGAATTGCATATAAATAAGCTAATACACTTTTCTCTACATCCAGCAATTCAATCTTGTCCCAAAGGGAGATAAATGCATCCTGAACAAGATCCTGGGCTATATCTTTACATTGCACTTTCCTATAAGCCTGATTGTAAAGCGCTTGCCAGTAAGCATCAAAAACAAGTTGAAATGCCTTGTCTTTATCCGACTTTACAAGTAGAAAAAAATTACTTTCTAATTCCTTATGCATATAGTTTTTAGACAAAAAAATGTATTTGATCTTTACAGCAATTTAAAAAATCATTTCAACATAAAAATAATTAATATAATTCTTGCATTTGGTGGACAAAGTAAAACAACCCATGTTAAGTTACTATAAACAAATGAAGAATTCAACAGGAACGGCTAATATAGTACTCAGTTACAAGCTGATAGCTTATGGTTTGTGTCAGTTAATTTTTTTATTTGGTTTTGCTCTTTCTAATCTAGGAAATATTCAAATAAGTGGTAAAATAAATAAAGAAAAAAAACACGCAAACGTTTGATTAATTTCGTATTATTATAGTTAGAAGAAATTTAATTAGCTTAGCTGTTAGAATGCAATCAAAACCGACAACCATAAAGGAAATTGCCAGAATTTTAAACATTTCTCCATCGAGTGTTTCAAGAGGTCTGCATGATCATCCCAGTATTGGAGCAGTTACCCGAGAGAAGATAAAACAGCTGGCTAAATCGCTTAACTACGAGCCTAACAACGCGGCTATTCTTTTTCAGAAAGGCAAAACTTACACCATTGGCGTAATTTTACCAGAGCTATCAGAACATTTCTTCTCTACTGCGATATCTGCCATTGAAGATGAGGCACTCAAAAAGAACTACACTGTAATTTTTGCACAGTCGCACGATAATTATGAGCAAGAAGTAAAATTAGTAGAGAAAATGAAAAATCAGCGGGTAGATGGTCTTTTAGTATCTATAAGTAAGGACACTTCGAAGTTTGATCATTTCGAGAAACTGAATTCTTTCAATATCCCTGTTGTATTTTTTGATCGGATACCTCCTTTTAAAAATGTTCATTATGTAGCATGCAGTTTAGAAAGTGCTACAGTGAAAGCAGTAAATTACCTTTTGAAAAAAGGCCACAGAAGTATTGGAATGATTAACGGCCCGAATACTTTATATGCCAGTGATGAAAGAAAGGATGGCTATATGCAAGCCATTACTTTTAACCGCTTAAAAGTAGATCCATCTTTAATCATAAACTGCGATTTAACAGAGCAGGGAACCATTGAAGCAGCTAATCAATTCCTGAATCATAAACGGAGACCTACAGCAATTGTAGCTTTTAATGATTATGTTGCTTTGTTTCTCATCAAATACTTTAAAAAACTTAATGTTATCGATGAATTTGATGTAGTTAGTTATGCTAACTTACCTATTATCAGTTATTTAGATCATACGCCAGTTGCTTCTGTTGAGCAATATCCTTACCTGCAGGGGCAAAAGGCGGCGAATATTCTTTTAGACTTAATCAACAGCCCGAATGCTGAAACCCAGGCCTATTATAATACAATTGTAGAGTCTGATTTGATTATCAATAATGTTGAGGAATAGGTAAATCAAACGTTTGCGCTAAGTTTAAATCTTCTTCAGTTTACCTGGCAGGATATTGTATTTTTTCTTAAAAGCTGCTATAAAATGTTGTGCGTTTTTGTATCCCACAAGAAAGGAAACTTCATTTACAGCTTTTTTATCAGCAGTTAGTAATTGATGTGCTTTTTCCATTCTGATGTGATTCAGGTATCCAAAAACAGTATGCCCAACAATTTCCTTAAATCCTTTTTTCAGCTTATAATCATTTAATCCTGCTTTTCGCGAAAGTTCCAGAATAGAATAAGGCTTTTGGATATTATTTTCTACAATTGTTTTAGCCAGCATAATTTTACTGATATCCTCATCTTTCATGGTAACGTTATTGTACCTGGGTTGTTGCGCAACCAGATGAACGAGCATTTCTAATATCTTAGCTTCAATGAGTAATCTTTTTGGTCTTCCTGTGTATTTAATTGTTGATAGCTCATCAAGAATATTTTTAATTTCAGCCGACATTCCCCTCTCCTTCAGGTTTCCGAGTGTTGCATCGAACGCATCATTAACGATCTTTAAATAATAACCGGGGGTTAAACGGATAAAAATACCTTGCACTGAAGCGGTGTTGAAGGTGATGCATTTCCGGGTGTTACCGCTGATATGAAATTGATGCTGCGAAACGGAAAACACATGATCTTTTAGTTCATTATTATAGTGTTGTATACTTCCTGAAAGACAAAAAAAGAGACCTATATGTGTTTTATCACATTCCAGGTAAAAATTACAGTCGTCAGCCGATTGAATAGACAGCTGGCAAATATGGATTCCTTCAAACCAGTTTTCTGTTAAGCTTATGGTATAGTTTGAATCACAATATCGGCTATGCTCTTCTTCTAAATCAGAACTGCTGTTAAAATTATCGGGATAAACCTGATGATGAATAGTTTTCCCTGATGAAAACTCTGAAAGCTTAATTTCCATAATTATTAATCCGTTTCACGGCATAAATTATCCCGCTTGCGTTATCTCCTTAGGTCGATTATGCACAAATTTGCACAATTATTTATAATTAGTCTAAATAAATGAGAATATATTTTTCAGTTGTCCTGGTAACTTTTGGTATGTCGGCAATGGCTCAGGAAGTTAAGCCTGATACCACCAGGGCAAATGATTTGAATGAGATTGTAGTTACCGGTCAGTATAAACCCAAAACTTTAAGAAATTCTATTTATCAAGTGAAAACCATTACAGCAGAGAAAATACGTTTAAGAGCAGCCACAAGTGTTCAGCAAGTATTGAATACTGAATTGGGTTTTCGATTTAGCAACGACTTAACATTGGGTACAACAGATGTACAACTGATGGGCATGACAGGGCGAAATGTTAAAATTTTACTGGATGGTGTACCTATGGTAGACCGGGCTGATACCAGGGAAAGTCTTAACCAGATCGATATTAATACTATAGAACGTATAGAGATTGTAGAGGGACCCATGTCTGTTATGTATGGTTCTGATGCTCTTGCTGGTGTAATCAATATTATTACAAAGAATGCAGGCAAATCATTAGTAAACGTATCTGCACGCATCCAGGAAGAAACTGCTGGTTCTGAATACCAAGGGTTTACGGGGGAAGGTATTCACAATCAAAACGTTAATATCAGCTGGCAAAATAAAGGCTGGATGACGCTTGCAGGCTTTAGCCACAATGATTTTGGGGGTTGGAATCTAGCGGAAAAAACAGCAACTATTGCAGAGGTTGAATCAGTTAGCAACAGGTGGAAGCCGAAAGAACAATGGTTAGGTAACGCTAAAGTTGGTTATCGGAATAATAACTTTAATATGTGGTACCGCCTGGATGGCCTGAAGGAAAGCATTGACGTGAGAGGAGGAATGAATCCCAATAATTATAAGGCCAAGTTTCAAACTTATACTACATATCGATTTACGCAACAGTTACAATCTGAATATAGGTTATCCCCTTCTTTACAATTTACAGGGGTTTTAGGCTACACCAATCTGGAACGTGCAACACGATCGGTCATTCACGATTTTACAACCAATAATGAAGAATTGACAACTGCTGCCGGTGAACAGGATGTAGCCAGGTTTAATGCTACCATTTTTAGGGCCACCGCGCGCTACGTTGCAAATAAATCGCTCTCCTTCCAGCCTGGTTTAGAATATAACCGCGATGCTGCCAGCGGAGCCAGAATTACCGGTTCTCCTGTGATTAATGATTATGCTTTCTTTGTTTCATCAGAAATCACGCCTGTTAAAGGAATAAACATCAGACCAGGATTACGGTTTATTAAGAATTCTGTATATGATGCTCCGCCTGTAATTCCTTCATTAAATACCCAGTTTAGTTTATCAAAACAACTTGACCTACGTCTAGGATATGCACGAGGTTTCAGATCACCTGCATTAAGAGAACTGTATTATAATTTTATCGATGCCAGTCACACTATTTTGGGAAACCCAAGCCTGCGGGCAGAGCAATCCAACAGTTTTAACGGATCTTTAGCCTGGTCAGGAGTATCTGCTAAAGATTTTCAATTGAGATCTACATTAGCCGGTTTTTACAACTTATTTAAAAACCGAATTGAATATGGTGTAGATCCGGCCAACACCTCAGTAACTACATTAATTAATGTGTCTCAGTATAAAACTATTGGTGGAACCTTAGAAAACACCTTGATCTACAATAATTTACAAGCTACTATTGGTCTATCTTATATTGGCAGGTATAATGAACTGTCGGAAGATGCGTCATTGGCCTCTCCTCAATTTGCCTGGGCAACTGAAATTACAACTAACGTTATTTGTACGCTCCCAAAAATCAATACCAGTGTGAGTTTATTTTATAAGTATACCGGAAGTCTTCCGAGCTACCAAATCAATGCAGAAAACAATACGGCAACATTGGTTAAAGTAGGCTCATTTCATTGGGCTGATTTAATGCTCAGCAAAAACCTGATTCGCTATGTAACACTTAGCGCAGGTGTAAAAAATTTATTCAATGTTACCCAATTAACCAATAGTTCAACTGCAACCGGAGGTGCACACAGCACAGGTGGTGTAGCTGTACCCTATAGCTACGGTCGCTCCTATGTTTTGGGTTTAATTTATAGCTGGAATAAGAAATAATCAATTTAAATACATAAAAACAGAAATATGAATAAGTTCAACTCTTTGTTATCCATTGCATTAATCGCGGTTTCTTTTGCTGCTTGTAAAAAAAGTGGTGATGAGCCTGTCATTGTTGTTCCTCCATCGGACGGTAGTACCCTTACCCTAAATGGCCTAATTGCTGCAGAAGCTGGCAGTGCTGCCGGAAATAGTGTTTATGTAGATTTCAGTGCTGATAAACAAACTGCCGTTGATCGGGATAGTTGGGATTTAGGCTTCTACTCGGGAACAGATTTTAAAGTTATTTTGAATGCCTCCAATGGTGCTTCGGCAATTGTAATTAATAAAAGTGATTTAAACGCTGTTACTGCCGCTGATTTTGACCCAAACAGCCTTAAGGTAGGCCAAGGTGCCGGAAATTTTAGTCTTATCGACGATCCAAGGGAAACAAATATTATTAATAAAACAGCAATTGCTTCAATTTCGGCAACCGATGCAGAAAATAAGGTTTATATCATCAACAGAAAAGGTGGTGCAAATACCGTTCTTACTAATGATGAACTTTATAAAGTTAGGATATTAAGGAAAGGAGCAGGTTACACTTTACAGTATGCTAAAGTTACCGAAACGAGCTTTAAAACCTTAGATATAACCAAAAATGCAGATGCGAATTTTCAGTTTACTTCTCTGGTTAAAGGCAGTTTAGTAAGTGTAGAGCCTGCAAAGGCCAATTGGGATATTGTATGGGGATATAGCATGTATTACACTGCAACCTTCCCATATGCGTTCTCTGATCTGGTATTCATCAACAGCCTGGGTGGTGTAAGTGCTGTATCAGTGTCTACTTCAGTTAAAACCTATGCTGCGTTTTCGGAGTCGGATCTTGCCGGACTTACTTTCTCTGTTTCAAGAGATGTAATCGGATCTACCTGGAGAACTTCCCCTGGCCAAAATGGAACGGGTGGTGGAGTTAAAACAGATGTTTTCTATGTAGTGAAAGACGGCTCTGGTAATGTATACAAATTAAAATTTAACAGTTTCATCTCCAATGATGGTGGAACCCGCGGAAAGCCTGTAATTGAATATAAATTGATTAAGAAAGGCTAGACTTAAGGCACACTCATTCTCAAATTTTAAATAATATGTTTTGTTAGTTGGATAAATGCTCTCCGCGATGGGGAGCTTTATCTTTTTAGTCACGAGTAGATAGTCTGCAGTCTTGAGTCCTGTATAAGTCTAGTCTGAATACCTGATATAAACATCTTGATACAAATCCCGCTTAAACGCAAAAAGGGTTCCGGTACACCGAAACCCTTTTTACGTAATCGCTAAATATTATTTTCCAGCGTTTTTCTTGTCAGTTACTTCTGCACGGATCTCTTGTGCTAAAACTTTAAGATCTTGCATTGCTTTACGCACACGAGTACCAGCAGCTGCATTGCCAGCATTATAAAATTTTTCTACATCTGCTTCGATAGCAGCTACAGCAGCTTTAACTTTTGAAAATTTTTCCATCGCTAATTGATGTTTTTTAAGGTTTAAAAAATTTATTTTTTCAATTATACATATTTACCTTGAATTAACAACAGAAAGCAAATATTTATTTAAAATAAGTTTTGCACATTTTAACAAGGCAAAAAGTCCCTTTATTTATTATTAGGGCTAGATTTGAATTGTTTTGACAGGTTTATCAGGTTTTGAAAGGTACTGTTTGCGCTCTCTATACAAGACTTATAGTCTGCTTCTGATACGCTTTCGTTTAGCAATGAAACGAATGCTTTCCATTTGGTACTGAGCTCATTGCCATAAACACCATAATAATTCAACCCTGCTTCATGTCCCTTAAAAGCAGGATTAGCCATAATGTGTTTCTTAATTACATTCCCTCCCAGCGTTGCACCTTCCAAAACGTATAGTGCGCCCAATACTGCTGCATTATTTTTTTGGGGAATAAATAATTCAAAGTCTAGCCCTGGAAGGCTCAGGTTATCAATTTGCCAGTAATTGAGGTCTTGCTCCAATGCAGCTAATTTAAACCTGCTTTTCATTTCTAATTGCCCGGCAAGGTCTGCATCCAGCATATTGGCCAGTAAATTTTCTAACTTCTGATGGATGATGTAGTTTATGGTAAGGAGTGTTTTATAATCTTCAATGCTAAGCGAATGGTTCATAATTTCATTCACAAACATTAATGATTCCAGTTCCTGGTGTTTATTTGCAGTTTCTTTTCTTAGTAAGTCGGCTATCATATTTACGGTTTAAAAATAATACCATGATCTGTTCATGGTTTAGGGAAAAAGAAAAGATTCGAACGTTAAAGCCCGAATCTTTATTATGCTGTTGTTTATTAATTCAATCGAAGGT
Source organism: Pedobacter sp. (assembly GCF_965279535.1). Classification (NCBI taxonomy): domain Bacteria; kingdom Pseudomonadati; phylum Bacteroidota; class Sphingobacteriia; order Sphingobacteriales; family Sphingobacteriaceae; genus Pedobacter; species Pedobacter sp. The sequence goes on along the minus strand of NZ_OZ257244.1, from coordinate 461,359 downwards.
GTTGGTTGAACCAGAAATCGTGTACAGAGTGCACACACTTCACTAAATTATCGTAGCCATTGGGCTTGGTAAGGTAGGCATTGGCACCAAACTCCATCGATGCTTTGACATCCTCCGGATTATCAGAAGTTGAAAAAAGTATAACTGGTATCGACTTTAAATAAGGAATATCCCTTATAAACTTTAAAAGATCTAAACCTGACAAACCTGGCAGATTCAAATCCAATAAGATCAATTTGGGTTTGGTTTTACTTTCTGCAAATTTCTGTAGTTTAAGAAGCGCTTCCGTTCCATCTTCTACAATAGTTAAATTTAAGGTGTCTTTCACCTCTTGTATAGCACTCTGCATGAAAAAAGCGTAGTCTACATCATCCTCTACATAAAATATATCCGGCGTTTTCATTTCTTTATCTGTTTTTAAAAGCTACGTAAAATGTTGATCCACTATTTAATTTACTTTCGAACCAAACTCTACCATTGTGTTTTTCTACAATACGCTTTACAATAGCTAACCCTACTCCTGTTCCATCAATGTCTTTTACATTGTCCATGCGCTTAAAAAGCTCAAAAACTCTGTCATAATAACGGTTGTCAATTCCCATACCGTTATCTTTAATAGCATACACGGTTTCGTCGTCGTTTACGCTTCCGAAAACTTCAATTTTAGGTTTTTCTACCATAGAAGAGTATTTTACTGCATTACTGATCAGATTTGTAAAAACCTGTGCAATCATGGTATTATCTCCTTTTAAATCTGGTAGCTGGCCTAAAATAAGTTCGGCATTGTCTGCTTTAAACGCCGTCCAAACTTCGGTTGTTATTTCTTTTAACAACAAAGGCATATCAACTGTTTCAAAAATTACATCAGAACGACCAACACGGGCAAGATTTAAAATTTCCTTAATGAGAAAATTCATCTTATCGGCACCTGTGAGAATGCGATCGAGCATTTTTCTTCCATTATCATCAATGCTTTTATTTTTAAGCAATAGCTCGGCATAGGTTTTAATAGAGGTTAACGGAGTTCTTAAATCGTGAGAAATGGTATAGCTGAAGGTATCTAGTTCTTCATATGCGGCCTGTAATTTTTCATTCAACAACCTTACTTCATTGGCTTTCTTATTTACATCGGTAATGATAATTTCCCTGATTCGCAACACGGAAGCAATCTCTTCAGGCATCCAGCGCTCAGAAGTGTTATTGACCACCTGAGCCCAGGTTTCAAATGATTTACGGGGAGACAAGCTCATTAAACCATTTTCTGTTGTAGTCACTGGTTTTTCAGGATTACCGGCCCAGTTAACCGTGGTAATTTGTTCTGGTTTAAACCAGATAATCATCTCTCCCAACTCCTTACTTAAAACACATGATAAAATTCCGGATGCAATCTCCTTATATTTTTTAGCGGGATGGAAGATTTCTGAAAGTCTGTGGGTATAATAAATGGTTTCGTCGCTTGATTTCTTCAGCCATTCCGCAAGCGCTTCAATATCTTCATTTGCGGGTACATTCCCCAGGGTTTGTAAACCATTATCAAAAATGATGGCTACACCTGTGGCTTTAGTTATATCAAGAATAGTTGTCTTGTGTCCGGTAATGGCTTCAACAAGATATTTATCTCTGTTTAAATGCTCAGATAGTATCGAAGAAGTATCTTTAAACTGTGCAATAACCTCTGAATCTTCTTCATCCTGACGGTATTCTAATGCCGATGATAAAATCTGACCAATAAGTTTGGAGCCTTCCCGGGCTTTATAATCGATGAATTTGGGGCTATAATTGTGGCATGCGATTAATCCCCACAATTCGCCCCTGGCAATAAGGGAAATACTGAAACTTGAATCTACACCCATATTTTTTAAGTATTGGATGTGGATTGGGGAAACGGCTCTTAATCCACTGTTTGTTAAATCCAGCGGCTTATCTTCTGTGTAGGTAATGATTGGTGCATCGGCAGTGTTAACATCAGCAATCAAACGCGTTAGGTTTAATTTATAAAGCTCTCTCGCCTGTTTGGGGATATCTGATGCAGGATAATGGAGGCCAAAAAATGGCTCAAGGCTTTCTTCCTTTTCTTCAGCAACAACCTCTCCATGTCCATCGTCTAAAAATTTGTAAATCATTACCCGATCGTAATTGATTAGTTTCTTCACCTCTGAAGCAGCATTTCTAAGTAAAGTAGATACACTTTTACCCTGAAGAATGGCAGATGCCGATCTGCCGATTGTACTTTGGATATCGTATTGTAATGTTAGGGGTTCGAATTCTAACAACCAATCAACAGTTGATGGTGAAATAATCAGGTAAAATGGATTTCCGTTTATTTCAATCGGATGCGGACTAATGGCATCAAAGCTTTTCCTGATAATTCCGAGTTTGAGTAGATCTTCAATATTGAATTCAGGATCTCTTTGGGTAACAAAGCTATTGATTAACGCCAAGGGTTTTCCCAATAACTTTTTAGGATCTTCATTTAAAAAAGTACCCGTATTATCGCTAATATAACTGACATTTAAGCTTGCTTTATCGATAGCGATTAAGAAGCCATGAGATTGAATCTTTCCTGGAATATGGATTGGTTCTTTATCACAATTGGTTAAGTCTACAGAAAATTTGTTCATTTTAGAGATTTGACATTGCAAAACTATCAGAAATATTGAAGTAATAAAGTTTGGTTTATTCCTATAAGTTATATTTCATTAATTTAGTTTTATGATTTAGTTTTTATTATATATTTGTTCAAATTTTAACTATCGTCCCTACATTGGCAAAGAAAAACATTTTGGTTATCGAAGATAACCATGCAATTTTAGATGTTATAACCCTTATTTTAGAAAGCGAAGCTTTTAATGTGTCAGGTCTTAATAAGGGCGCTGATTTTATTGCACACGTTGAAGAATCCAAGCCAGATGTAATTATTATGGATATTATGCTTCCAGATATTGATGGACGGATACTCCTTAAAGAGCTTAAAAGCAAACCTTCTACCAGTCACATTCCGGTTTTAATGATTTCTGCGCGTTATAATGCATCTAACTACACTTTAGATGGCACAGAGGCAGATGATTTTATGGCAAAACCATTCAATATTGATGATTTGATGGATAAAATTTATGCATTGTTAAAGAAGTAACCTTAATCTGTCATTCCAGGTAATTTTACTCCTCCTGCTTTCAGGTTATCCATTAACTCTTTTTGAAAGGCGAGTTTTGTGTCTGTGAAACCATGTGCATTTACCCAGATATTCATGGCAACTTTATAACCGCTTTCTTCAAGTGCTGATATGCCAATCCTTTTTTCTGGAATTTTCAGGGCTTCTTTACACTTGGTTACCGTTTTATTGAAAATATCCACTATTTTATCGTATTCGATACCGTATCCAAATTTGATCTCTATGTCTAACCTGCGGTTACCTTGTCTGCTGATGTTAATAATGACTTCATTGGAAAGTTTACTGTTTGGGACAATAACCGTTCTGTTATCAAAGGTTTTGATGATGGTATAGAAAATCTGTATAGAGGTTACCGTTCCTTCTTGCCCCTGGGCTAGGATATTATCGCCTACAACAAAGGGTTTAAGCAGTAAAATAAGTACACCACTGGCAAAATTCTGAAGTGTTCCAGATAGTGCTAAACCGGCAGCAACACTCAAACCACCCAATAAAACCGTGAGAGTGGTGAGTTCATAACCAAAAAGCTGGATTACAAAAAATATGAGGAGCACACGCAGTGTGATGATAATCAGGCTATTTAAAAATGGCCGCAAAGATGGATCGACATCCTTTTGGTGCAAACTCCTTTGTAACCATTTAGCAACAAGTTTAATTAGCCAAAGGCCAATGATTAGTACAACAATCCCAATTAATACGTTGGGGCCTTTTAATATTATCCAGTCATAGGCTTTGTTATAAAATTTATTCAGATCAAAATTATCAGCTTTCATTTTAGGGGACGATTATATTTAAATTAGGGCTTCTTATGTTTTACGGGAGCATCTTTTGTAACGGTTACTTTTTTTGCATCTTTTGCAGAGGTAACTTTCTCATCAGCACCTTTTGCCTTACTATTTCTAGCAGCTGTAGCCTTGCTATCTTCTGCTGCAGTTTTTGAATTTTTCATTTTTTGTTAGTTTAATCTTGAGTTAACCAGGTTTTAGCTTCTTCGATTTCATCTGGGCCAAAGCCCTTGGCACTTCCTGGGGTAACGAAGGTGAAAGCATCTGTAAACCATTGCACCCCTTTCTCAGGGCTTACCACAGCAATTTTTTTCCATTTCGTAAAATTCTCCAAACCTGCTTTGGCATCCTGTATCCATGCACCGGCTGTAAAATTCTTTACTGCTGTTTCTAAAACCAGCAAATATCTGATTTCGTTAAAACGTTCTGCTGTTCGCTCTAAGCCAGGCAAGAGTACATTTTTCAGGTCTTTACTATCTACTTCGCCTGTGGCCCGTACGCCAAATATGCTATCGGGTAATCCGGTTATTTCTGTTAACATGTTGTTTCTTTTAAGATAGAACACATTAAAAACAGAAGATGTTTGCCTAAAATTAAATTCTTCCCTTTTGGAATTCGTATTCAAACAGTTATTAAGCTTATGGTGTTATGCTTTTATAACTCAATCAATCACCATGAAAAACAATTTATTAAAAACAGCTATTTATCTTTCAATTACGGGTTTTACATTTCTTGCCTGTACAAATAACACTAAACAGCATTCTACAAGTACTGATTCAATTACTAGTGATTCTTCGAATATAATAAGCTTAAAACCTGCCGGACCGGCACCCGAATGGGGAAAAACAATCCGACCAGAAATGCAAACGGTTATGGAGAAGCTTGTTAGCTATGGAGATAGGCCCATCGAGGGTTTATCCGCCACTGAGGCAAGAAAAAATCATACCCCTGCAGATGCAGTTCTGGCTGTAGCTGAACAAAATCATATTGTTGCACCCGCTTCAAAAGTAGACACAAGCGGAAAAGATATCAGCGTGAATGGTGGAAATGTTCATGTTCGGATTTATAAACCTAAAAATGCAAAATCAGCACTTCCAATTGTTGTTTACTATCATGGTGGTGGCTTTGTGATTGCCAATTTAGATGTATATGATGCTTCTGCAAGAGCTTTATCCGAACAGGTGAATGCGATTGTAGTATCTGTTGCGTATCGTTTAGCGCCTGAATATAAATTTCCAACCGCTCATCAGGATGCATTTGCCGCTTATGAATGGGTAGTTAAAAATGCTGTGAGCCTGAAAGGAGATCCGGCTAAAATTGCGGTTGCAGGTGAAAGTGCAGGTGGAAACCTTGCTGCAAACGTATCAATTATGGCCAGAGATAAACATATTATGCTTCCCTTGGCTCAGGTATTGATATATCCTATCGCGCAGGCAGATATGAATACCGAATCGTACAAGATGTATACAGATGCGAAACCGCTTAATAAGGCTATGATGAACTGGTTTACAACTCAATATCTTTATACTGCAATTGAAGCTCAGGACCCTAAAATCTCGCTTATTCATGCCAACCTGAGAAATCTTCCACCAACTACCATTATCACGGCTGAAATAGATCCGCTAAATAATGACGGGGTAATGCTGTCGAATAAACTATCTGAAGCAGGGGTTAAAGTTAATAGCCGGAATTACGAAGGTGTTACCCATGAATTTTTTGGAATGGCACTGGTTGTTCCAGAAGCGAAACTGGCCCAGGCTTATGCCGCAGAACAACTTAAAGCAGCATTCAAATAAACTTGAAACAAGAAAGTCCTGTCGGTTATGACAGGACTTTCTTATGCTCCTTTTTTTGCAGTCAGGCTCTGCATCAACTGATCATATAGATCATCGCTTGAAGCTTTTTGTGGTTTTATCTTCTTAACTGTTGCGCGCTTACCTTTAGATTTTGCTTTAATAATTTTTAACAGTTCATCACTGTAATCGTCTTTGAAACTACTTAAGTCAAATTTAGCGCTATATTGTTTAATTAAGGCCAAGCCTACATCGATCTCTTTCTTGGTAATATTAATATCATCTACTGTGGTAATATCGGCGAGACTTCTTATTTCCTGATCAAACCTGATTTTGGTTATGACAATGATGTTGTTCATCGGATGGATTACGCAAAGGTTTTCGCTGTTTCGCAGTACAAACCTGGCTACACCAGCCTTACCCGATTTTTCCAGTGCTTTAAGTAAAAGTGCATAAGCTTTTCTTCCTTGTTTTTCTGGCTCAGTATAATAGGAAGTTTCGTAATAAATTGGACTAATTTCCTTGATATCAACAAAATTTTCCAATTCTATAATTTTTGTTTTTTCGGGTGCTGCTTCTTCGAAATCGTGTTTATCCAGAACCACATAACGGTCTTTTAAGAAGTAACCGCGTACGATTTTATCATATGGCACTTCTTTTTGCGTATTTTCATTTACACGCATAAATTTGATTTTGGCATGATCGCGCTCATCGAGCATATCCAGATCTAAATTACTATTCTGAACCCCGGAATATAACTTAACAGGAATATTTACCAATCCAAATCCTATTGAACCTTTCCAAATCGATCTCATAATGATATTTAATATACTTACTAACATGATCCTAAAGCAGATTGTTTTGATATTAAAAATCGTAAATTGAGAAAATTCCCAAACTATTTAGATAACCTTATGTTATTTAGATACCTAAAGTACTAAATACATATGAAGATCGCTTATATTTCTACCTATCCACCACGTGAGTGTGGGCTAGCTACCTTTAATCAAAATCTGGTTAATGCGTTAAGCTTAAACCCATCCTATAATGCTGACGAAAGCTTTATTGTTGCGATGAATGAGTCAGACGATATTAGTGAATATGCCTACCCCAAAGAAGTTAAGTTTGTAATCCGACAACAAAATCAGCAAGATTACATCGATGCAGCTAATTTTATAAACAATAGTGGTGTAGATTCTTGTATTATAGAACATGAATTTGGCATTTATGGAGGAAACAGTGGTGTATTTTTGCTTTCCTTGATTAATAAGCTCAACAAGCCTTTTGTTACCATTCTACATACTGTATTGAAAGAGCCTAATTTTATGCAGCAAACCATCATTAAGGAAATTGCAGCTAAATCTGCCAAAATTGTGGTGATGAGTAAGAAGGCGATTCTGTTCTTAAATAATATCTATCAAATTCCTTCTGCTAAAATAAAATTAATTGAACACGGTGTTCCGGATCTAAATCCTTCAGATGATAATCCTGTTGCTGTTTCAGCACTTTTTAAAAATAGAAAAGTACTTTTTACTTTCGGCTTAATTAGTAGAAATAAAGGGCTGGAAACCGTAATTAAAGCACTCCCTAAAATAGTTGAACAACATCCGGATGTGCTTTATGTTATTTTGGGTAATACGCATCCGGGAGTTGTTAGGCATAACGGAGAGGAATACCGCGATAGTTTGAAGCAATTAGCAGATGACCTGGGCGTAGCCAATCACATTGCTTTTGTAAATAAATTCGTATCAGAAGAAGAATTACACCAGTACCTTACTGCATGTTACCTTTATATAACGCCTTATTTAAATGAGGCTCAAATTACGAGTGGAACTCTATCTTATGCTGTAGGTGCGGGTGCAGCAGTGGTATCTACACCCTATTGGCATGCCCAGGAGTTATTGGCAGATAACCGCGGAAAACTATTTGATTTTAAGGATGATAAACAATTGGCCTTAATCGTTAATTCTCTTTTATCAGATGAAACAAAACATCATGAATTGAAGGTTAATGCTTACCGATACGGTTTAAATTTAAGATGGCCGGCAATTGGTAATGTATATTTAGCATTATTAAATGAGGCGCTTATTGCACATCAAAAACCAGGAAGAACAATTCCTCCTATTATAGATGTAGAAAATATGCCGGCATTAAACCTCGCACATATATCTTTATTAACTGACGATACCGGGATTATTCAACATGCAAGATTCGGCATTCCCAATTTGAAGGAGGGATATTGTATTGATGATAATGCCAGGGCTTTGATTATGACCTTAATGGCATATGACCAGGATAAGAATCCCACCGGACTTAAACTGATGCCAGTTTACCTCAGTTTTATACAATACATGCAGTCTGAAGATGGTAATTTCAGAAACTTTCTGAGTTTTAACAGGAATTATCTCGATGAGGTAGGTTCTGAAGATTCTTTCGGCAGAACCATTTGGGCTTTGGGTTACCTGATTTGTGCCGCGCCAAACAACTCTTATCGCGAGTTTGGTAGAGAATTATTTTCACACTCGTTGTCACATTTTAAAAAACTGAAATATATCCGAGGAAGGGCAAATACCATTATTGGCCTCTCCTACTATTTAATGGCGCAGCATGGCGATGAACGTATTACTTTGGAGATTAATGGCCTGGCTCAATCACTTATCAAGGCTTACCACGAAAACAAAGAAGGAGATTGGCATTGGTTTGAAGATATACTAACTTATGACAATGCGATTTTACCTCTTGCGTTGTTACATCACTATGAGGTAACAGGTAATATGGAGTCCTATCAAATTGCCATGGAAAGTATAGAATTTTTAAATACTTTTTCATTTGAAAATGGTTACTTAAATCCGGTTGGAAATGCCGGATGGATGAAGAAACATGGTAAAAACCCGATCTATGATCAACAGGCTATAGAGACTATGGCAATGGTATTGCTTTATTCAAAAGCATTTGCAATTACAAAAGACACTGCTTTTCTGGAAAAAATGCAGATGAGTTACGAGTGGTTCCTGGGTAAAAACAGTCTCCACATCCCTTTGTATGATCCTGAAACGCATGGTTGTGCAGATGGATTACAGTTTAACAGTGTAAACCGAAATCAGGGGGCAGAAAGCACTTTGGCCTATTTTATTTCGCATCTTTCTGTATTAAAAGCAGCAGAGAGTGAATATCAAACTTTATCTTCACCATTGGTTGAAGTAGATAAATACAGTTAATTATACTCTTTTCTCGGAAATATAAAAGAGACACTTTACAGGTGTCTCTTTTTTTAAGATTATTATAAGGATCATTATAAAAGGCTATAATAATCGGTAATCAGGATTATTATAGAACATTTTTAGTCAGTATTATTCTCCAGTAATCTGTTTAAGAGAAGTTCCAGGTTTACTGTTGCAAATGATGAACTATAATCAGATAATCCGTAAGGAATAATGAGTTCACCATTGCTGATTATTGATCCACAGGAATATACGACATTAGGTACATACCCCTCACGTTCGTCATTATTCGGGATAATTAATGGCTCTTTCAAATGACCGATCTCTTTGCAGGGGTCTTCCAGATCCAATAACACCACCCCGATGCAGTATCTCCGCATAGGACCTACACCATGCGTAATTACTAACCAGCCTTTTTCTGTTTCAATAGGCGATCCACAATTCCCGATTTGTACAAGTTCCCAATCATATCGTGGTTGTTTGAGTAAGATTGGATTTTCCCAGATATTAACTTTATCAGAAAACATTAAATAATTATTCCAGCCATCGATTCTACTCATCATTACATATTTGCCTTTTATCTTTCTGGGAAATAAGGCTAAGTTTTTATTCTGGGCACCATCGCCATACAGTGGAATTACCTTAAACTCATAGAAATCCTCTGTTTGAACTAGCTTTGGAATGATTAATGAACCATCAAATGCAGTATAGGTAGCATAATAAACAGCCTTACCATCTTCTCTGATAAATTTTACAAAACGTGCATCCTCAATTCCTTTACGTTCAAATTCTGAAATTGGAAAAATAACCCGATCGGAAATATCGGTATCCTTTGAAAAACTAATTGTATGATAAGTGTCTGACAACCATAAAACCTTGTCGTACTCAATTAAACGATCGGGATTGTCTTTATGCAAGGTCTTGGAGTCCTTAATTATATTGCTTAAGCTGGTGTATTCGAAACGTTCATCGAGCTTGCTTTCAATCTCTTCCAGTACTGCTGGGTCAATTTGCGCATAGGCTGCCTTTTTCAAAAAGAGTTTCTTAATGTAAATCGCATTTTTAACTACCTCAGCCTCATCTACATAATTACCTACCGGCAATACCTGGATATTGTTTTTAGCATCAATTAAGGCCCTTCTGAAGACTATTGATGAGATGTGTCCCTCTCCAACAGCCCTAAAGCTAATAATCACCCTTTTTTCTCCTTCAACCAAATCGGTCTGATCGGGATCATCAACAATACTCGGATTGAAAAAGGCTGCTGATTCAATCGAATACTCGTGGGTAAAATATGCACCGATTAAAAGTTTTGTATAAGGTTCAATGTCTTCATAATCGACGCCTAAAATTGAAAATTGTTTACGAAGTTTTTTACAATGGCGATTGAGTATCTTGGTAATGTTGCGATGCCGTTTAGAGTATTCTTGCAGAATTGGTGAGATTAATGAAAAGACCTTATCGTCTGAAAATTCAAGTACTTTTCTGATAACTTCTAAGGCCCTTGTTTCTCCGTTAAAGAAAAAACGGGCAATTACTCTTTTGGTATCTGGATTTACCTTTACCGGCTTACGTTCAATATATAGTCTCATTAGCTTTGCATGTTTTGACGAACTTTCCAATTATCTAAGCAATCAGGATAGTAGTATTAACTAATTTACGATATATATTGTTTCTAATATTTATGTTTTAATCATAATATTTAACTTTAAAGCGAAATACATCCACCAAATACTGATCTATGTTTAACGATGCCGGTTCCGAAAGAAATAGTTATGATAATGAGCAGAAACGTTTAGCTAAAATCTCCCATTATGAAATTGTGGCTACTGCAGCAGAAAGTAGTTTTGACCAGATCACTTTTCTGGTAAAGGATTTGTTTGATGTAGAAAATGCTTTTATTGCTTTTAAATTGACTGATGGGGTGTTTTTTAAATCCTGGTTTGGAACAGAGTCTATTAAAAAAGTGATTACAGATTTGTTGCTAAAAGATTTCTCAACAGATCAATATCTCGAAAGTGATCTTGTTGTTTCTGCCATCCAATCTCCTGAGGGATATCTGTTGGGATATGTGGGCTGCTTTTTAAAGCATCATGTAAAGCCTGGTTCGAAGCAATTGGAAATGCTCAGGCGTTTATCGGCAATTATTACCGACAAGCTGGAAGAGCGAATGGCAGTCAGGAAATTGCTGCGAATTACAGACGACAGGTTGCATGTATTGATTCATGACTTAAAAAATCCAATGACTACAATCGGCCTTCAATCTGAATTGTTGAGCAAACTGCCTGGCGCTGATGAAAAGGTAAAATTGATTGCAGGAAAGCTACATAGCCAAAGCAAACAGATTGTAAGTGACTTGAATCATATACTTAGCTCGGCAAAAAGGGAAAATGCGAATTTCAAGCCTCAGAAAATAAGTTTTGATTTAATCGAATTGCTTAATGAAACCCTGAAGAACTTAAGTGAAAAGGCTGCACTTAAAAAACAGGTCTTCCTCTTTGAGCCAGGTGTTCCAATCAGCATTATAGGAGATCCTGAAAAGCTTTTTGAAGTTTTTCATCAGTTGATTGATAATGCTATTAAATTTTCAGCACCGGAAAAAGAGATTCGATTATCGTTAACAGCCGGTATTAACCAGGTAACTGTACAAATTCATGATCAGGGAACCGAATTAAGCGAAGAAGGTTTAGAGAAGTTATTTTTCAAATTTGCTGATGTTGGCAGCGTACCTACAAACCATGAAAATACGCCCAAATTAGGTTTACAAATTGTTAAGTTATTAGTTGATATGCACAAAGGTAAGGTATGGGCCGAACGCGCGGGAGGTCAGTCGGGAACCATTTTGTATGTTCAACTACCCCTCAAATGAGTTGGCGAGAAGTAAGCTAATTAGCGACATTTCTTCCAGCACAGTCCTTGTTGGGCTACCGGTTTTTACAAAAGACCATTTAATCAGCCTGATTGAACCTTGCTCGATTTCTATCCCTGTGATATCCCCATCGTTAAAGCAACAGCAACCGGTGTTGAAGTATCCTGGCTGATACTTTCTGAAGTGAGGTGCCTTATCCCCTTCCCTTATCCTTGTTTTAAGTGCTTCATTTAATGCATTAATTTGTTCATGATTATTATCTTTTCTTGCTTTTCTCAATTTGAGATAAATTCGCTCCAGATGTGTTAAGGAAGCAAATACAGGCTGGTGAGTATGGCCGGTAATCAGTGCTGTTAGTTTCTGGTTTGCCACCCAACTGTACATCAGTACATTGTGTTTTGTTTTGAGTTGATTATCGTAAGCAGGCGTATTTGGGTTAATCTGCAGATAAGCCTGTAATGGAGCCCATATTGTGCTTACGAACCATTTACTAAACCAGTTTCCGTCACTTTGTAAATCTCCCTGATGTCCGTGAGTAAGAAAAATTTTTAATTCTTCCCCTTCCAGCATAATTTTAAGAATTGCGCCCTCATAAATCGGGATTTTTTTTCCATAAATCCTGTTTAAATTAAATCCCGATAAAGGATCGTTATCCCAATAGAGATCATGGTTACCGAAAATTTTGGTAAATGCATCCCGTTCTATAAAACGTTTTTCTGCATTAAAGGTAGGCATATTGTGGTTGATAATGCTTTCCATCAAATTTTCCCACAGTTCCTCACTATCACCCAGATTGATATAGTGAAAATTAGCTTCATCATAATGTTGTAAAGCAGCGAGATAGTTCTTTTCTGCCAAAGCAAAATCGTCGGCCAAATCACGGGCACCTTTGTGCTGATCGGAAAATATGATGAATTTACTTTCAGTTGTAATGTGAAGAATCGGGCCTCTTTTGCTGTTTGCTTTATTAATGGTTTTAAAAAGCTTCGTCAAAGCATCGTGAATGCGTTTCCGGTTGGGTCTGGAAGCATATTTATTGGACATTCGAATGATCCAGTTACTTAGTAGGCGTTGTAAAAATTTTTGCATTCATTAATTTCTATACTAAACTTAACAAAAAATAAGTTCAAATGTTACAGGCTTAATGCAGACATTACTGAATATTAAACTATTTTTTTACTAAATTTGTTAGTATTGAAAAGATCAGGAAGTACAGATTTACCCTTACATTACGGCCAGGTTCCACCCTGGCTGGCGCAACGCATGACCAAGTTAGGGCTAGCCATTACCGAAGCAATTTTATTGGAATACGGACGCGCTGAATTAATCAGGCGTTTGAGTAGTCCGTTTTGGTTTCAAAGCTTGGGTGCTGTGATGGGTATGGACTGGCATTCATCAGGAATCACGACTTCGGTATTAGGTGCCCTTAAGAAAGCGATTAACCCACTTTCGAAAGAATTGGGTATTTATGTTTGTGGTGGAAAGGGAAAATACAGCAGAGAAACACCACAAGAACTTTTGAGGATAGCCGATAAGACCGGGCTGGATGGCCATGCACTAGTTCGGTCGAGTAAACTAAGTGCTAAGGTTGATAATACAGCTATTCAGGATGGTTTTCAACTGTATCTGCATAGTTTTATCCTAAGTAGTGATGGAGATTGGACTGTTGTACAACAAGGTATGAGCGATCAAAGTGCTACTGCTAGAAGATATCACTGGCATTCGGCTGGTATTAAATCTTTTGTAGAAGAGCCTCATACTGGTATTTGCGGTGTTAATCAGGGCCAGATACTTAATCTTACGGCTCATGATGCACTGATTACGAGAAATGGTATCCTGGATATCACAACAGAATCTCCTGCTAAGATGCTTCCCGAAATACAGAAGCTTGTGATGCCTGATCATCATGATGTACGGGCCAAGGATGTGGATTTAAAACGTTTAGGAAGTGTTTTGTGGTTGGCACAAGAGAGGAAACCCAAAGATTTTGAATCATTGTTATTACTGGAAGGCATGGGACCACGCACATTGCAGTCAATGGCATTGGTTAGTGAGATCATTTATGGCACCCCCTCCCGTTTCTCCGATCCTGCACGGTATTCATTTGCTAATGGTGGAAAAGATGGGCATCCATTCCCTGTTCCAGTGAATGTTTATGATGAAACAATTTCTATACTTCAAAAAGCTGTAGAGCGGGCTAAGATTGGTTTTACAGACAAACAGGAAGCGATTAAATCTTTGCATGATATTGCTAAAAATGCGGAGCAAAATTTTATACCCAATATGGATTTCGATAAGGTTATCGCCCGGGAACGTGTAAATAGCTGGAAGTATGGAGGCAGGACCGTATTTGGTAAGGAGAAAGCACCCGAAAATCAGCAACTGAAGTTGTTTTAGAAAGGCAGTTTAGGAAAAGCGTTTGGAAAATGTCTGATTTGATTTTTTACTGGTCTGTGAGCCACAGACCAGGGATGACAGTAAAAGGGCCAGGTTTTGCTTCCAGCCCAATGACTAATGACAACTGGCTAAATAACCATTGATTACAATTGAATCATTTTACCTGTTTTTACGGACTCATCGCATGCAAAAGCAATCCGTAAGCTGTTTATCGCGTCTTCGGTGGCATCCGTAAGGTCCAAATCTTCCTGAATGGCCTTTAAAAAAAAGCGCTGTTCCCGGTTGCAGAGCTCCTGATGGTCTGGTTCATCTTTAAGATCCAGGTACTCATCAGCTTGCGTAAATTCATCTTGTTTGTTTAGTTCTCCGTAGTGTACCTTAATCGACTCCGTTTTAGTATGCGCATCAATATCATCGGATTTACCTGCTTTTGAAGCATCCCTAGCAACTATAGAGACAGCGCCTTTCGGGCCAAATACATCCTTGATAAAGAAGGCATTATCGCTTACCATTGGACCCCAACCTGCTTCATACCAGCCAATTGAGCCGTCTTCAAATCGGATCTGCAACTGTCCGTAATTATAATTCCAATCAGGGATATCGTCAGTTAATCTTGCTCCTATTGCACTTACCTGTACAGGTTTTGACCGCGTCATTTGACACATCACATCAATGTAATGTACTGCACAATCTACTATAGGACTTAAGCTCTTCATCAGGTTGCGGTGTACAGTCCATTTTGCACCATGACTCTGTTGATTCAGGTTCATACGCATCACCAGCGGCTTACCCATTTGCTGAGAAAGTTCGATAAACTTTTCCCAGGAAGGGTGATAGCGTAAAATGTAGCCTACAACCAGTTTTTTATTGGCTATTTTTGCTGCTTCTGCCACACGAATGGCTCCATCAACAGTATCTGCCAATGGTTTCTCAATAAATACATGACAACCACTTTCGAAAGCTTTAACAGCAAAGCTTTCATGGGTATCCGGATAGGTAGAGATACATACCGCATCCGGCTTCGTGGCGTGTAACGCTTCTTCGAAATCTGCAAACAGCAAATATCTACCTCCCAGTTTTTCATTTAATTTTACCTTACTTTCACCGGTGGAAACTAATCCACAGATTTCAAAACCGGGTAAGCTGTGGTAAGCCATGGCGTGTGAAGCTCCCATATTGCCGCAACCAACCACTAAAACCCTTAAATTCTTTTTTGTATCTAACATATGCGATTATACTCCTAAACTCCAGCCACTGCGATATTCCCTTTTCACAAATTGGTTTACTTCATCAAAATTTGTCACTTTCAAATTCTCCTTATCCCATAAAAGTTTAATGTCTCTTCCTGGATAGGTAAAGCCTTTTCCGTCTGCTTTTGGTTTTTGTACATCTGTACCGCGAATGGCCAGGTTCGCAATCAGTAAAGTTTCGGTAACGGGGCCAGCAATCTCGAAAGGAGAACTCAGTTGAATTTTCCCATATCCTGCGATAGCAGCCTCTGCCCATTGCCAGTAATGTCCATCAACACCGCCCTTCACGCGCTCAATTTTAGGTTTTACGTGTACTTCATTGGTTCTTGACAATGGTAATAACCTCGGATTTGCGCCATAAACGTCACACATCATTTTACCGCGGGTGCCTTCAAAAAGCACTCCATTTGGTCCAAAAGATTCATTTGGAGCAAGTTCATCGGGACGTGCCGGTTTAATTCCTCCATCCATCCAATGGATTTGCAAGTTGCCTTTTGTTTTTTTTGTTTTCTCAAATGTGAGGATCACGTGGCTTGATGGCGGACAGCTATCCGGGAAATATCCGCGTTTGAATTCATCTACATAAATACTGCCCACACTACACTGTACGTCGATGGGGGTATCCAAGCCTAAAACACGAATAGGCGGTTCGATCAGGTGACAACCCATATCTCCGATTGCACCTGTTCCGTAGTCCCACCATCCTCTCCAGTTAAAGGGAACTAACTTATCAATATAGGGTTTATAAGGTGCGCTTCCAAGCCATAAATCCCAATCTAACTCAGTTGGAATACTTGAGCCTCCAGTAGAAGGCCACAAAATTCCCTGTGGCCAGGATGGGCGGTCTGTCCAGCAATATACGGTATGGACTTTACCAATTACACCTGCATTACACCAGTCCTGCAACTGTCTAACCCCATCACCAGAAGCGCCTTGATTACCCATTTGAGTAACTACCTGATAACGTTTCGCTGCTTCAGTAAGCTTACGGGCCTCAAAAATATCGTGTGTTAAGGGTTTTTCGACATAAACGTGTTTCCCCAGTTGCATTGCTGCCATGGCAATCATAGCATGGTTATGATCGGGGGTAGAAACTACTACCCCGTCGATATTCTTGCCTTCTTTTTCAAGCATTACGCGATAATCCTTGTAATACTTTGCTTTAGGGAAACTTTTGACTGAGTTTGCCGCCCTTCTATCATCCACATCGCATAAAAAAGCGATGTCTGATTTACCTCCCTTGTAGATATTGGCAAGATTGCTCTGCCCTTTTCCGCCAACCCCAACGCCAGCAACCATTAACCGATCGCTAGGTGCTAAAAATCCCTTTCCCAAAACGTGGCGTGGCACGATCATGAAGCCAGCTGCTGCCAAAGCTGTTGTTTTAATAAAATTTCTTCTCGAATTCAGATTGGTCGAATCTTCTTTGTCTTCCATCATACTCTTGTGCTAAACAATATAATTAAGTTTAATCTTTATCTTATTTCTATTTATTTTTTCTTGCTCAAATCTTTAATCCGGATGTTCCTGAACTGAACTATAGATCCATGTCCCAGAAATCCAATATGACCGCTGTCGCGAAGTAATCCGGGATGTTGTTTTCCATCTGCTGCACCGTTTTTGCGAGCTTCTGTAATATCGCCATCCAATATTACCGCTCCATTAAGGATTACTTTAATTTTAGGTCCTTTTACTACAACTTCTTCATAATTCCATTCTCCTACTGGTTTAAGGAAACCTCTTTTAGCGGGTAAAGTACCATAAACTGATCCATGATACTGGTAAACATGTAAATCTTTATAAATCGGTGCTTCATTATCCAGAATCTGTAATTCCATTCCTGTATAAGCAGCATCCCCTTCCAGAGGTGCGCGAATTCCTAATCCATTATTAGCTCCTGGTGTAAGCTGAAACTCGAAGCGGAACACAAAATCGCTAAATTCTTCTTTAGTAAATAAGTTTCCTCCAGATCCTTTTCCTGGTTTCGGCCGGATAGCGATGTTTCCATCTTCAATAGAATAATCAACCGTATTCCCTGTCCATTGGTGCATGTTGGTGCCATCGAATAACACTTTGTAGCCCTCTTTCTTTTCTTGCGTACTTAACTCAAAAGGCTTAACCCTTGGAATTTCACGGATATATAAATCTCTGTAAACTACTGGTGAGCCATGTGCCTGCAATTCAATTTGTTCTTCGGCGAAGATGGGTAAACTTCTATCCCAATAATTTTCCAAAATGATATTGTCAGTTACCAACTGTCCATTAAGATAAACGGTAACACGATCTCCTTTCATTAATATTCTGAAGGTATTCCATTCATCAATTTTATTATCGGCAACCTTTAGTGGTTTACTTTCATTTGTTTGGTTATTGTATAAACCACCTGATCCAACCTGTGCGCCTACCTTGGTTCTGGCATTATCCCAAATTTGTACCTGAGGTGTGCCGCGCAGATAGATTCCTGCATCGCCTTCTCCTTTTTTATCATCAACAATTTTCCAATCGACCAACATTTCAAAATCACCATACTTTTTTATGGTGGCCAAATTATTACCTTTGCCTACAAACTGAAGCTCGCCATTTACAGGCTTCCAGTTATTTTGAGCCTCTGCATCTGCTTTTTCCTGAGCAGTAGCCAGCGTTTTCGCATCCATTTTAGCACGTTTAACCGGATCAGCAACCAAGCCTTTCCAGCCAGCTAAATCTTTTCCGTTAAACATAGATACAAATCCTTCTCCGGCTTTCATTTCTGCAATGTATTTACGCATTCCTTCTTTTTGGTAACCGCTATCTGGTCCGGTAATTACCGAAATGGTTTTATTTAAAAGTTCTTTTACAAGATCTCCATTATATTCACCGGCTAAGGTAATGTTCATTACTGCCTGGGCAGCAGCTTGCTGTAATGCAGCGTTATCCAGGTACTTGCCTGCAAAAAGAATGGCATTCAAACACTTAGACTGTTGCAAATCCTTTAAAATCTGTTGTTTTTGTTCTACCATTTGTGCCACTTCCATTGCATTGCGGAGCATCAATAGTTTTTGTTCTGCAGGATCCTTACTTTCTCTTATTAACTTAAGATATCCCTTCAGGGCAGTATCCAGAAAAGAAGCATTTTTGGTTTCCCTGGCTATTCGAATAAGCTCTCCTGCAGCAGTTGCATCTTTCCAGGAGGCCAAAGCTTCTACTGCAGCTTGCTGGCTGGTTTCATTGCCGGAGCGATAGGCACTGGTTACAGCAGCCAGGGCCTGATCTCCCCCTAAACTGGCCAATACTTTATAAAACAAATGCTTTTTTGCTTCTGGAGCTGTTTTTATTTGCTGTAGAACTGTTTGTACTGTCGCAGTATTATTTTGATCACCACCACTTACTGCGGCAATAATTGCTTTTTGAACTGCAATTTCATTATCACCAGTATTTTCATTAAGTAAGGTAAATAACTGAGGTAAATCATTCGCAACCACTACCGAGTTTAATGCAGCATAAGCTGCCTTACTTACTTCAGGATTTTTATTCTTTAACTGCGTATAAACGGCATCCATTTGTGTGTTTGCAGCACGTGAAGCTAGAAGATTAAGCATAGCAATTTGTGCGGCTGGTTTTGCGGATGGAATAGCCTTTGCAATTTGCTCAGTAATGCTGCTTCCTTTCATCCGTTTAATGGCATTAGAAACATCTTGAATGGTGGAACTGTCGCCTTTATTCATCAATTTTAGCAGATCGCCAAGTACTTTTTCCTGGCCAATATTAACTGAAGCATTAATTGCATTTCGCTTAACATTTGGGTTCTGCTGCTTATATTGTTTAACAATTGCATTTAAAGCTTCTGGAGCGGGCACTTGTCCAAGCATATAAATAATGTCGGCTTTTGTTTCATCGTTTGCCTTGTTCATTGCTTTAATCCATGCGCTTGTATTGCCTTCATTTACATATGGAATAGCAAATTTTAGTGCTGCTCTGCGATATTGCGAATTGGGGGCTGTACCTGCGGTTAATAACAAGGATTGATTATCTGGTACTGCCTGAACCAATAATTTTAATGCAGCGGTATGAACATCTGTCAGTTCTCCGGTATTGGTTTTATCCCAGGCATTTTGAGCCATTTTAGCTGCAAGTGCTTTATCCCCTTTTTTAAGTATTTCATTTGCATAAATGAGATAGCTTGAAACTGCATTGGTATTTTCATATTTATACCCTGCCTTTTCTGCTGCTGTAGCCAATACATTTTCAGATGCCGGATCAGCGATATAAGCTAAACTATATAAGGCGATTTTAGTGGTACGCGCATCAGCATTGGTAAGAATTGATTGAATAGCTTGTGCGGCCTGTGGATAGCGAACATCTCCTAAAGCTTCAATTATAGACAAACGCGCCTGGCCGCTGGCTTTACCCAAGCCATTTAAAAGCATAGCTTTTGAAGTGGATGTATTGATTTTTGCCAATGCACGGGCAGCAGGATCTGCTAATGCATTATCACTCAGGTAAGCACCCAAACAGTTAACGGCATCATCTTTACCAACTAAATCGAACTGGCTAATGATAAAAGCCTTGTTTTGTGTATCTGTTAATTGTTGAAGGACTTTGCAATAGGCATTTACACTCATTTTCCTCAGACTTTCCTGTCCGGTTTGTGTGGCGTATGCAGTAAAACCGCCTACAGTATATTCAATAAGGGAATTGTTTGCTTTACCAGGGGCTGTAAGCCCTGAAATAAGTTGTACATACCCATCTTCTCCCAGGTTAGCAATATCCTGCATGTTACTTTTTAGTAATTTAGCATCTTTTGCAGGCATTTGAGCCAATAAATCAGCTATACGTGTGGTAACGGTCCGTTCATCTTTTTTTTCCTGACCATAGGTCAGATCCTGAATCATGACAAATGCCAACAGGACAAAGAATATTTTTTTCATTATTTGATTGATGTAAATTGAATGCTGATTTGTTAACTAAATAGAGAAAGGTGCGCGCATAACCGGATTAATGAGTCTGTTAGCCCCTTCGTCATCGATAAACTCTTGTTTTACCGGATCAAACTTTAAAGATCGTCCAAGTCTTAGGGCGATTAGGCCCATATTAACAATGTTGCATGATCGATGCCCATTCTCTTCATTCAATGCAAATTTCTCGCGGTTTTTTACCGATTCTACAAAATCTGTCATTTGTGGAGTTGGATCAGGGAAAGCTGCTAATTTTCGATCTAAATCTGGAATGTCAGATTTGAACCCGGGATAAAGCTTCGCTTTTGGCCCTTCAATGTAAGGCACGTTCTTATCCTTACCTTCTCCATCTAATATGATCTGGCAGCCATCTGCATAAGTATAAGTTATTCTTCTCCAGGTTCCAACTGCATCGGTATGTTGTTGTGGTGCATCTATTTCTACAGAAACCGGACTGGTATCATCTTTCCCCAAAAAGTATTGTATAGGATCAATATAATGCTGTCCCATATCGCTTAATCCACCTCCATCATAATCCCAATATCCCCTGAACGTTTGATGTACACGATGCTCATTATAAGGTTTATAAGGTGCTGGACCCAACCATTGATCATAATCTAATTCTGCAGGTATGGGTTGTGGGGCCAGATTATCTTTTCCTACCCAATAAAATTTCCAGTCGTAACCGGTGTGTTTACCTACTGTAACTTTCAATGGCCAGCCCAGCAAACCGCTATCTACCAATTTTTTAATGGGTTTTACCGTTGTTCCCATTCCATAGAAAACATCTTTAAAACGAAACCAGGTATTTAATCGAAACATTCTGCCATGTTTCTGTACTGCTTCTACCACCCTTTTCCCCTCACCGATGGTATGTGTCATTGGCTTTTCACACCAGACATCCTTTCCTGCATTTACAGCCTCTACAGCCATAATTCCATGCCAATGTGGAGGTGTTGCAATGTGCACGATATCGACTTCAGGAAGCTTAATTAATTCGCGATAATCTCCAAATGTTTTAACGCCTTTATCTAGGAGCGCAGCTGCCTGGTTCAAATGCCTCTTATCTACATCACAAATCGCTACCACCTGTGTGCCATCATAACTGAAATGGCCTCTTCCCATTGATCCAACACCTATTACAGCTTTAGTCAATTTATCGCTGGGCGCAATAAATCCGGTTCCTCCGAGTACATATCTCGGTACAATGGTAAATGCGGCAAGTCCGATAGCCGACTTTTTAATAAAATCTCTGCGCGAACTGTGGTTCTCAGTTTGTTTAGTTTTCATGTTAGGGATCTGATATTTGGTTACCTTTTAAGGTTAAATAAAAATAAGTTTGACCGCCTACTTAAACAAGTTAAAAAGCTACGCAAACGTTTGAGCAATGGTATTGTTACTTAAAGGGGATTTGCGTGCTTGCAGGAGAAGAATGAGTTAGTTTGGAAAACTTTAATAGGTATCATTTATATATTTTTTCAGACAAATGTGGATTATAAACGGGCTAGTGAACTAAAATTGAAATAAGAACCTTGAATATACAGGAGGGATAGCAAGACGTTACTATAAGAATTAGTAGCCTGGCTTTTGGTACAATAAAAAAGCCCTGGCTTTCACCAGGGCTTAAAAATATAAATTTTAGACCTATTTATGCATATGCAACTGCATCTCTTGATGCCAGTTTGGTAGTACCCATTAGATATTCATCTACTTTACGGGCGGCTTCTCTTCCTTCAGATATCGCCCAAACTACCAATGATTGACCTCGGCGAACGTCGCCAGCGGCAAATATTTTAGCAATATTGGTTTGATAAGTGTGCTCAGAAGCTTTAACGTTTCCACGATTATCTAGTTCTACCCCTAATTTTTCTATTAATCCTTCTTTTTGAGGATGTAAAAATCCCATAGCCAAAAGAACCAATTCGCAAGGTAGATCTCTTTCTGTTCCTGCAACTTCTTTGAAAGTTACCGGACGACCATTTGCATCTATTTCCCACTCCACATCTACTACTTTTAGTGCTTTTAAATTACCGTTTTCATCTGCAATGAACTGTTTCGTATTAACCGACCATGCTCTTTCTGCACCTTCTTCGTGAGATGAGGTATGTTTTAACAGCATTGGATAGGTTGGCCAAGGCATGTTTGCACTACGTGCAGAAGGTGGCATAGGCATGATTTCGAACTGTGTTACCGATTTAGCACCATGACGGTTTGAGGTTCCGATACAGTCAGATCCTGTATCACCCCCACCAATTACAATAACATTTTTGCCTGTAGCCATGATATCTTCAGTTTCTACAGGTCTGTTGGCCACGCGTTTGTTCTGTTGCTTTAAGAAATCCATTGCGTAATGAACTCCCTTAGCAGAACGACCATCAATAGGTAAATCGCGAGGAATGGTAGAGCCACCAGCCAATACAATGGCTTGATAGTCTCTTAGCAAAGTGCTGATTTCTACGTTTTCACCTACGTTGGCATTGCATTTAAAAATAATGCCTTCTTCTTTCATTAAATCGATACGACGATCAACTACATTTTTTTGTAGTTTGAAATCAGGAATGCCGTATCTCAATAAACCACCAGGTGCATCATCACGTTCGAAAACTGTTACTTCATGACCAGCTTTATTCAACTGCGCAGCTGCAGCCATACCTGCAGGTCCAGAGCCAATTACAGCTACTTTTTTACCTGTTCTGATTAATGGCGCTTTTGCTTTGATAAAACCTTTTTCGAATGCAATTTCGATGATGTGTTTCTCAATTTCTTCGATAGATACCGGTGGACGATTGATACCTAACACGCAAGCAGATTCGCAAGGTGCAGGACAAATTCTCCCGGTAAATTCAGGGAAATTATTGGTGCTTAATAAAATATTGGCAGCTAGTTCCCATTTTGCATTGTAAACGGCATCGTTAAATTCTGGAATCACGTTACCCAATGGGCAACCTGACTGACAAAAAGGAACTCCACAGTCCATACAGCGGGCAGCTTGTCTGTTTAATTCTGTTGAGGGTAATTCATTTAAAAATTCCCCATAGTGTTTTACACGTGTTGCAGCCTCTTCTCTTGTGGGCGCAACTCTATCGTACTCTTGAAATCCTGTTACTTTTCCCATGGCTTAGTGTGTTTTTACTTGCGTGTTACGTTTGCTTAAAACTGCTTTGTATTCTTTAGGGAATACCTTTACAAAATGAGCTGATTGTGTTTTCCAATCACTTAATATAAATTCAGCTACTTTACTGTCAGTCAAACGAATATGTGTTTTCAATAAAGCCAATATTCTTTCTTCATCTTCAGCTAATAGCGGATCTAAATCAACCATTTCTTTGTTACACTTGCGGGCAAAAGTTCCGTTTGAATCGTAAACCCAGGCAATACCTCCACTCATACCTGCGGCAAAATTGCTTCCGGTATCTCCAAGAATCAAGACCTCACCACCAGTCATGTATTCACAACCGTGATCCCCAACTCCTTCAACAACTGCTGTAGCACCTGAATTTCTTACGGCGAAACGCTCACCTGCTTTACCACGTGCATATAATTCTCCGGATGTTGCTCCATATAAAGCTACGTTACCGATAATGATATTTTGTTCAGGAACATAAGTTACGTTAGCGAAAGGATAGATTGCTAAACGAGCACCCGATAAACCTTTACCCACATAGTCATTGGCTTCACCTTCAAGTGATAGCGTTACACCGCGAGTATTGAATGCACCAAAGCTTTGTCCGGCAGAACCATTAAATTTAAAGTTGATGGTATCTGGAGGTAATCCTGCACCTAAATGAACTTTAGAGATCTCATTAGAAAGCATTGTACCAATAGCACGATCTGTATTTTTAACATTAAAGCTTGCAAATACAGGCTCATTGTTTTCAATAGCTGGTCTTGCGGCAGCGATAAGCTGATGATCAATAACCTGATCTAAACCATGATCCTGTTCTTCAGTATTGTACTGAGGTAAGCCATTATCTTCTGCTTTATACAAGATGCCTGATAAATCGATGTGTTTTAATTTCCAGTCTTCTGTAGGCAATTCACGTACTTTTAATGCATCAGCCTGACCGATCATTTCATGAATAGTTCTGAAACCCAATTCAGCCATAATCTCACGTAATTCTTCTGCTAAGAAGTAGAATAAGTTAACCACGTGATCAGGATCACCAGAGAATAATTTTCTCAATTCCGGATCTTGAGTTGCCACACCAACCGGGCATGTATTTAAGTGACACTTACGCATCATGATACAACCTGCAGTTACTAAAGCGGCAGTTGCAACACCCCATTCTTCAGCACCTAAAAGCGCAGCGATGGCGATATCTCTTCCTGTTTTAAGTTGTCCATCTGTTTGAAGAACAATACGGTTACGTAGCCTGTTCTTAACTAAAGTTTGATGTGCTTCTGCTAAACCAAGTTCCCAAGGTAAACCTGCATGCTGGATAGATGTTAAAGGTGAAGCACCTGTACCGCCATCAAAACCGGAAACTAAAATTACATCAGCATGGGCTTTGGCCACACCAGCTGCGATGGTACCTACACCTGCTTTAGAAACCAATTTTACGTTGATTCTTGCTGCACGGTTTGCATTTTTTAAATCGTAGATCAGCTGAGCTAAATCTTCGATTGAATAAATATCGTGGTGAGGTGGAGGAGAAATTAAACCTACCCCTGGTGTTGAGTGACGAACTTTTGCAATCCAATCATCCACCTTGTGTCCAGGTAGCTGACCACCTTCTCCAGGTTTAGCTCCCTGAGCCATTTTAATCTGAAGTTCATCAGCATTAGTTAAATAGTAACTGGTTACACCAAAACGTGCAGAAGCTACTTGTTTAATTGCAGAGCGCATGCTATCACCATTCGGTAATTTAGTATAACGCATCTCATCTTCACCACCCTCACCGGTATTACTTTTACCGCCAATGCGGTTCATGGCAATAGCTAATGTTGAGTGTGCCTCATGAGAAATTGAACCAAAGGACATCGCTCCTGTTGCAAAACGCTTCAGAATTGCTGCTGTAGATTCTACTTCATTTAAAGGAACTGATGGACGACTATAGTTAAATTCAAACAAACCTCTAATGGTATAAGCTTGTTGTGTTTGCTCATTTACCAGTTTAGAATATTGTTTAAAGATATTGTAATCATTTCTACGGGTTGCATTTTGCAACAAGTGAATGGTTTGTGGATTGAACAAGTGCTGCTCTCCACGTCTGCGATATTTATAAGTACCTCCGGCTGGTAATAAGCTTTCTACCTGTGTAACAGGGCCAAAACTGCGGCGATGCTTGATTAAGGTTTCGTAAGCGATCTCATCTAAACCTAATCCGCCAATGCGTGATACTGCACCAGTAAAGTAAGTATTTACAACTTGTTTATTAATTCCTAAAATTTCGAAAATCTGTGCACCCTGGTAAGACTGAAGCGTAGAGATTCCCATTTTAGAGAAAATCTTCAATAAACCACTGTTTACTGCGTAGATGTAGTTTTTAGTTAATTGTTCTGAAGTTAAACCAGATTCTTCTTTGAAACTATCGATAGATTCTAAAGCTAAATAAGGGTTAATTGCTGTAGCGCCAAAACCTAATAAGGTAGCGAAGTGATGAACTTCCCATACGTCTCCGGCTTCACAAACAATACCTACTGCTCCGCGGTAACCTTTTCTGATTAAATGATGGTGTACTGCAGAAACTGCTAATAATGAAGGAATTGCAGCATGCTCTGAATCGATTGCTCTATCAGAAAGCACAATTACCTGGAAACCATCCTCAACAGCATCAACAGCATAGCGGCAAAGCCTGTCTAATGCCTTAGCCATTGAACCTGGTTTATCATTAGCCCTGAAATAAGTTTGAAGCGTTTTCGCCTGGAAAACGCCGGTATCAATACTTCTAAGTTTCTCTAATTCCTGATTCGTTAATATAGGATGCTTAATGGCTACACAATGTGCTTGTTTTGGATTTTCGTCTAATAAGTTTCCATTGCTACCCATAAAGCTGGCCAAACTCATCACCACTTTCTCCCTGATTGGGTCAATTGGCGGGTTGGTTACCTGCGCAAACAGCTGTTTGAAGTAAGATGAAAGGTGCTGAGGTTGCTTAGACAAGATTGCTAAAGGCGTATCTGTACCCATTGAACCAATTGGCTCTTTACCTTCCAAAGCCATAGGTTTTAATAAAAGATCAACATCTTCTCTGCTGTATCCAAAAACCTGCTGGTATTTAAAAACTGATTCTCTGGATAAACCAGTAAACATTAATCTTGGTTCAGGCAGCTCTTCCAGGCGAATCTGATATTGGTTAATCCAGTCTGCATAAGGACTTTGACCGCACACCTGGGTTTTAATCTCATCATCACTGATGATTCTACCCTGCTCCATATCCACCACGAACATTTTTCCTGGTGTTAAGCGACCTTTTTCTATTACAGTACTTTGATCAATTGCCAGTGCACCAGCCTCAGAACCCATAATTACACGATCGTCTGAAGTAATTGCATAGCGGGATGGACGAAGTCCGTTACGATCTAAAGTAGCTCCTATTAATTTACCATCTGTAAATGCAATAGCTGCAGGACCATCCCATGGCTCCATTAAAGTAGCATGGAATTCATAGAATGCTTTTTTAACCGGATCCATATCTTCATTACCATCCCAGGCTTCAGGAACCAGCATCATTAATACATGAGGTAAGGTTCTTCCTGAATGGAATAATAATTCGATAACATTATCTAAACATCCTGAATCTGAATTGGTTTCATCAATTACCGGAAGTAACATATCAAGTTCTTCAGGAGTAAAATATGCTGAAGCCAGTGATTTAACGCCAGCTCTGAACCAGTTTAAGTTACCTTGCAAAGTATTGATCTCTCCGTTGTGAGCGATGAACCGGAAAGGTTGTGCTAATCTCCATGAAGGAAATGTATTGGTTGCAAAACGAGAGTGAACTAAACCTAAAGCAGAAACCAATCGCTTATCGCTTAGATCAGTAAAATAAGTACGTACTTGTAAAGAAGTCAGCTGACCTTTATATATAATGGTTTGTGCTGACAGGGAAACAATATAAAAATCTTTTCCGCCATGTACCGTATTGGCAATAAGCTTAATCAGATAGTTTTTAAAAACATAAAGCTTTCTTTCAAAGTCAGCGCCAGGTGATACAGCATACGGACGAGCAATAAAAACCTGTTCAATTTCAGGCTCTACAGACAAAGCCATGTTGCCGATATCTGTAGTATCTACATCTACCTTTCTAAATCCTAAAACCTCCAGACCAAGTTTTTCTGCCGCACGGTAAATAAGTTCGCGACACTCTTCTCTTGCCCGGATATCTTTAGGCATGAATAACATACCCACACCATAGTTATTGGTTTCAGGCAAGCTAAATCCAGCTTTCAGACATTCATCATAAAAAAATTCATGAGGAATCTGAATCATAATACCAGCACCATCGCCAGTATTGGGTTCTGCACCACAGGCTCCCCTATGGTCTAAGTTCTCTAAAATGGTAAGCGCATCGGAAATAATTTGATGTGATTTTCGCCCTTTCACATGCGCTACGAACCCAATACCGCAGGCATCGTGTTCAAATTGCGCATCGTACAATCCACTGTTTGGTTTCATTTTTTGCTCGTTAGTTGTTAGTGTATAGGAAACACTAAGATAAAAAAAATAATTTGCAAATTATAGAGTTGACATAATTTTTTGAATAATTTTAGTCTTCAAACAAAATAAACAATATATTTTAACAAATTTTTAATATAAACCCTGTTTCATTAAAAAAATTACAACACAAAAAAATAGCTAAAAACGGCCTATACAACGAAATTTAATTTAAAAACAATTTCGCTTAATTATTTATATTTAAATTCATTATTCATAAGTAAATAAATTTTGGCGTTTTCGTCAAAAAATAATTTCCAACGGAGGATCTTATAAGTATTTTGTAAACCTAATTACCGTTAATTTTTTGGGAGATGTTAAAATTATTCTTGTAGGAATCAGCGACATAGCTAATATACCAAAAAAAATAAGGAAATGCATTTTGCATAACAACATCTTTTTCTACCTTTGTGCCGGGCAAGTCTTTTACGACCAGCTCCCTTTGAACTCCCCCAGGGTGGGAACACAGCAAGGGTAGAAGGTTGTAGCGGTGCGATAAGAGGTGCTTGCCCTTTTTTTTAACCCCTAACCCCCTGAAGGGGGGATACTAAATTCTTCAGGGGTTCTAATAACAGAACCTAATAATCATTTTAAGAATTTATAAAGCATGAAATTTTTTATCGACACAGCTAATCTTGATCAAATCAGAGAAGCTCAAGATCTTGGTATTTTAGACGGTGTAACTACTAATCCTAGTTTAATGGCTAAAGAAGGTATCACCGGAGATCAAAATGTAATTAACCACTACAAAGCGATCTGCGATATCGTTGAAGATAACGTAAGTGCAGAAGTTATTTCTACTACATATGACGAGATCATCAAAGAAGGTGAAGCACTTGCTGCTTTAAATCCTAAAATCGTAGTAAAAGTACCGATGATCAAAGACGGTGTTAAAGCCATCAAATATTTCTCTTCTAAAGGAATAAAAACTAACTGTACATTAATTTTCTCTGCCGGCCAGGCATTATTAGCTGCAAAGGCTGGTGCAACCTATGTATCTCCTTTCTTAGGTCGTTTAGATGATATCTCTACAGACGGCTTAACCTTAATTGAAGATATCAGAACTATTTTTGACAATTACGGTTATGAAACACAGATTTTAGCGGCGTCAATCCGTGGTCCTTTGCACATTGTTAACTGCGCAAAATTAGGTGCAGATGTAATCACTGGTCCATTGGCTGCTATTGTTGGCTTACTGAAACACCCCTTAACCGATTCAGGTTTAGCACAATTCTTAGCTGATCATGCTAAAGCAGCTGGTAAGTAAGAAGTCCTCAGTCGGAAGTCTTCAGTACTGAGTCTGAGAATGGAATAATAAAAAAATCCCAAACAGTGATGTTTGGGATTTTTTTATTATCAGCATCCGGTACCTTGTCTAACTACTAAGTACAATGTACTAACTACTACTTACTAGGTAACTAACTAAGAAGCAAGTAATTCTTTTATCTTTTCATAGCTGATTTGTTCATCAGGTTCAATCAGGATTCCCTTCACTCCTGCTCCGTTGGCTGCTTCAACATCGCGGGGTTTATCTCCGATCATAATGGATTGTGCAGGATCTATTTCAAACATTTCTATTGCATCGAGGATCATTCCGGAAGCCGGTTTACGGCATTTGCATTCTCCGCCAACAGTTGGATGATGTGGGCAATAATAAAAAGCTGCAATTTCTGCACCTTTTTTAGCAAATGCATTTCTTAGCATCTGGTGCATAATGCCCAGATCTTCTTCAGTATATCTTTTTAAAGCAATTCCGCCCTGGTTGGTAATCACGATCAGTAAATAATCTTCATCATACAACCTCTTCAAAACCGGAATCTGATAATCCAGGATTTGAAAATCTTCTACTTTACAGATGTAATCATAAATTTCGTGATTTAAAACACCATCACGATCAAGAAAAATTGCTTTATTCATTTTTTAAGGTTGTGTAACTGGGAAAGAGGTACTTGTGTTGACCTCTGTTATAATTGCGCCAAAATAACTGAAAATTAATGGTAAAAGAAAGCCCGATTTATTGCTAAACCGGGCTTATTCTTAACAAAGAAACAATTATTTCGTGTGAACACCCACTTTATGACCTTTAATGGCAAAATATAGGATGTATAAATAACAAGGCAGAACCGTTGCAAAATAGGCGACTTGAAAGTGCAGATGCAAGGTATCTTTTAAAAATGCATACAGAAAAGGAAGTAACGCTCCACCTGCGATACCCATTACCATGATGGCCGAACCAATTTTAGTAAATTTACCTAAATGACTAATTCCTAGTGGGAAAATAGCCGGCCACATCAATGAATTGGCCAATCCCAATAGAGCTACAAAAAATACAGCAAAGTAGTTAGGTATAGCTACAGATAGAAGTGTGAAAATCAATCCTAAAATGGCGCAGATTCTCAAGGCTTTTTGCTGTGATAAATATTTCGGGATAGCAATAATCCCTACAATGTAACCAATTAACATACTGAAAAGCGTTAGTGAGGTTAGTTTTCCGCTGAGTTCGGCACTTACGCCTAACTCTCTGGCGTAAACGCCGATGATATCACCTGCCATTACTTCTGCCCCAACATAAACGAAAATACATAGTGCGCCTAAAAACAAATGTGGAAATTGAAAAATACTTGTTTTATGAACTACAGTACGGTCATCATCAGCTACAATATCTTCCTCTACTTCTACCTCAGGTAAATCTGTGAATTTAATTACGATGGCAAATAAGCAAAATACAATAGCCAATACGATGTAAGGCATATTTACGCGGCCTAAAACATCATTAAGAAGCTGTTCGTGTGCGGCACCAGTAGCCGCCTGAATCTGCTTTTCAACCTCTGAAGCATTCTTTAGAAATAATGAGCCCATTACCAATGGTACAATCATTCCGGCAAATTTATTACAAATACCCGCCATACTGATCCTTTTGGCTGCACTTTCGATAGGCCCGATAATGGTAAGATAAGGATTAGAAGCTGTTTGCAATAGTGCCAATGCAGCACCCTGAACAAAAATGCCTGTTAAGAACATGCCGAATGTACGGGTTTGAGCTGCAGGAATAAAAATTAATGAACCTAATCCCAGGATAAGTAAACCTAAAATGATTCCGTTTTTAAAACCTACTTTTTTAAGGATCCAGGAAGATGGAAGCGCCAGGAAAAAATAAGCCATATAAGACGCAAATGTTACTAAAAACGCCTGAATGTCTGATAATCCGAAAGAAAGTTTGAAAAAGGGGATTAAGGTACCGTTAGCCCAGGTAACAAATCCGAAAATGAAAAAAAGCGCGCAAATGATAATCAGTGGCTTAGGTCCTTTGGAGGTACCCGCTTGAGTAGTGTTTAGCATCTTGTTTGGTCTGTTTAAGTTGAAGCAGCCAATCTACTGAAATATTTTAGCAAATTTACACTCAAACGTTTGCGTGATTTTCAATTTAACATTTTTTATCACTATTAATTAGAACTTACGCACCTGAAGCCTGTATGTTCAAGTCCTGTATCAACAGATGTTTTCATTCTGGAGGTAACTCTGTAGCCTTTACAATAGGACGCATTACACATGAATGAACCTCCCCTAACTACTTTTTTGGGTACGGTAGGTTCCATAGGGTCGTAGCTATCACCGGGTCCTTCTGGATTTTCGGAGGTACCTTTCAGGGTTTCATAATAATCCGGGCGATACCAATCGCTGCACCACTCCCATACATTACCCGCCACATCATAAAGTCCATAACCATTAGGACTAAACTTTTTTACTGCTGAAAGCCCGTAAAACCCATCCCAATCAGTGTTTTTAACCGGGAAACTCCCCTGCCAGGTATTGGCCTTTCCTTTGCCTTTCTCAATATCTTCATTCCCCCAGGGATATAATGCATTTTTGATACCTCCCCGGGCAGCATATTCCCACTCCGCCTCGGTAGGTAAGCGTTTTCCTGCCCATTTACAATAGGCCATGGCATCGTCCCATGAAACATGTACTACAGGATAATTTTCTTTACCTTTTATATTGCTTTTGGGTCCCTGAGGATGTTTCCAGTCTGCACCTTTAACCCAACGCCACCATTGAGCAGCATCATTTAAAGTGGTAATGGATTTTGGCTGGTAAAAAACCAATGAAGCCGCCACAAAAACGCTATCGGGCGGTTTTGGCGTTCCCGGGGGTAGCTGCTTTTTCATTTCTTCCCAATCGGGTTTACGCTCCGCAGTGGTTACATAGCCTGTGGCCTCAACAAATTTCTTAAAGCTGGCATTGGTTACTTCCGTCGCATCAATCCAGTATGAAGCAAGCTTAACTTTGTGCTGAGGATATTCATCAGCTCTTCCTTCTTTATCAGTAGCTCCCATATCAAATTCAGCACCACGAATAAAAATCATTCCCTCATGACTAGCCTTTCCTCCCTTTATATTCGTTGTGTCCAAGCCTTTGCCGTACCTAGCAGGTAGATTCATTTCGCAAGAAGCGAGTGAATCTTTTTGGTGCTGACTAAGTTCTTCTTTTGGTTTAGATTGACAGGCGCAGATTAATAATAAAGGAATGAGGTAGATTGAGGTTCGGCTTTTCAACATTGATAATATTTAATATAGAACAATTGATTTTTATGCACTAAATTTAGTAAACTTTAAACTTATTGCAAGCATAGCCTCTTTAAAGTTTAATATTTTCAATGCCGGGTTATCATCATTATCAGATCGGCCGTAATTTAATTCAAAATAAACTACATGTTAATTAATTCGCCTATAAATCAACACGGTAGGCTTTTTTGTAATTATTTATTTGCAGTGAATACTCATTAAGCCTATATTTGCACCACTTTAAAGGAAACAGCTAATCGTTTTTAATAAAGAAGATTCCGTAGCTCAGCTGGTAGAGCATTACACTTTTAATGTAGTGGTCCTGGGTTCGAATCCCAGCGGGATCACAAAAACCTTCAAGCCTAAAAGCTTGGAGGTTTTTTGTTTTATATCATTTTCGAATTGGTTAATGATGAGACATTTACCGAGAGATTAAAGCAAGCGAAAAAATCCCAGCGGGATTACAGAAGAGTGAAGCTTAGCTCTAACCACTATTTCCTTGAGCGGAAACCAGATTCATTGTATAGTCAGTATTTACAAGTCATCTCAACCCTTCTACACTTTTGAAAAAATGAGACTATATGTGTATATATTGATACGATTTAATGAAATTCTGACAACATAATCTATTTAAGTTTGCCATTCTAACCATTTTCCCATAAAATATTAGTTTCATACCTGAAAAACAATGAGTGACAATACCCTTTCTGCGAAGCCCCACTACCCTATTCTAGATGGATTACGTGGCGTAGCAGCCATTATTGTGGTAACCTTTCACCTGACTGAACCATTAGGAACCGGACATTTGGATATCCTAGTTAATCATGGTTACCTTGCTGTTGACTTTTTCTTTCTATTGTCTGGTTTTGTAATTGGCTATGCTTATGACGATCGATGGAATAAAATGACTGTGGGGACTTTCTTTAAGCGCCGAATCGAACGTCTCCAACCGATGGTAATATTAGGAATGACCCTCGGCGCAATTGGATTCTATTTTACTGACTCGGCAATCTGGCCACTTATCCATACTGTTCCCTTATGGAAAATGATGCTGGTGATGCTTGTTGGTTATACCATTTTACCCGTTCCATTGTCTTTAGATATAAGAGGTTGGCAGGAAATGCATCCACTCAATAGTGTTGGCTGGTCATTGTTCTTTGAATATATTGCCAATATTCTGTACGCTATCGGCATCAGGAAACTTTCTAAAACAGCACTGAGTATTCTGGTATTAATTGCAGCCATAGCACTGGCTCATTTGGCCATTACCAGTCCGAATGGAGATATTAGCGGAGGTTGGACACTAAATGTAGAGCAGGTTCGCGTGGGAATTACCCGAACGATGTTTCCTTTCTTTGCTGGTTTGCTGCTTTCACGAATGGCTAAACCCACACGCATAAAAAATGCATTTTTATGGTGCAGCCTTTTGGTTGCTATAGTATTGTATATGCCACGTATTGGAGGTGCTGAACATCTTTGGATGAATGGAATATACGAATCAATCTGTATTATCCTTGTTTTTCCATTGATTGTTTACCTGGGTGCCAGTGGAATTGTTCATTCTAAAATGGAAAATAAGATATGCAAATTCTTAGGAGATATATCTTATCCGCTTTATCTGGTACACTATCCGCTGGTTTATTTCTATGTAGCCTGGATTAGCAACAATAAAGGGACAACCATTGTACAGGCCTGGCCGTATGCCTTATTGATCTTAGTGGGGAGTGTTGTTCTGGCCTATGTCAGTTTGAAATGGTACGATGAACCCGTTCGTAAATGGTTGAGAAAAAAATTGAAGTAATGAAAGGATATTTCCATTTTACTATCAATAGATTTGCAAGGAAGGTATAAGTAATTGTACGTTCCTTGCATTAAAATGAAGCAACTGAAATTTTAAACAAGCTTGTGGCTTGCAATATTTACGTCTTACTTTGAAGGGACAACAGCATTCATTGGAAAATATTCATATCTGTTAATTTTACCAGCAGGATCGCCTTCAATAAAATCCTTTACTTCTTGTTCATTGTCTACTGCAACAATGCCAAGGCCATAAATTTCTGCCGGGTCTAATACCGGTCCAAATACCAATACCTTTCCTTGATTCATCAGGTCAGTCCAGTAACCGATGTGTGCTTTCATGATATTACGTTCCTCTTCTGTCATTGTTTGAGCAAAATCAGGTCGAGAAGGAAGCAGGTGTAATGCAAAATATTTTTTCTCCATGAGTATTGTATCCGTTACTAACTATTTTTATAATCAATTGAGTTCACACTGTGATCTACATCCAAATATAATTTAATATGTCAACACTTAGCGCTGAAAATCTGGTATCATGAAACGACGCTTCCTATTTCATAATATATGTACTAATTTTAGAATCAAATCATCTGTATGAAAGCCAGGGAAACATTAAGAGCCTACATAGCCAAAATTGTCGAAATCAGCGATGAGCAGTTTGAATATGTATTTTCGCATTTTAAGCTACAGGAATTTAAAAAAGGTCAGGTTATCATTTCTGAAGGCAGTGTAGTAGATTGTGAATACTTTGTAGTTTCCGGCTGTTTAAAATCCTTTTTCATTAATGATGAGCTTAAAATGTTCATTCTGCAATTTGCTCTACCTACCTGGTGGGCTTCTGATTTCAATGCACTTTACAACAGAACCCAAGCTACAACCGCTTTAGATTGTATTACAGATG
Source organism: Pedobacter sp. (assembly GCF_965279535.1). Classification (NCBI taxonomy): domain Bacteria; kingdom Pseudomonadati; phylum Bacteroidota; class Sphingobacteriia; order Sphingobacteriales; family Sphingobacteriaceae; genus Pedobacter; species Pedobacter sp. The sequence continues at coordinate 426,024 of NZ_OZ257244.1, read as the reverse complement.
CCGAAGTCCTCAGTTTAAGTAATACTGACCGGGAGAAATTATGCAGGGAAATCCATGCCATTGAATACTTTTTTCGATGGAGAACCAATAAGGGCTATGTAGCCACTCAGAAAAGGCTCCTTTCTGTGATGAATAATAACGTAAAATTCCGATACGAAGAATTGATGAATTTATACCCTGAGCTTTACAACATCGTTCCTAAGAACCTGATTGCTGCTTATTTAGGCGTATCCCGAGAGACGTTAAGCCGGTTGTATAACAGCTAAGATGTGACGTAGATCACATAATGATTGTTACTTTTTGAATGTGATGTAGATCACGTGCTAAGCCCGTTTTTCCTACCGTACTTTGAGGTGTAATTAAAACACAAATCAAAATGGAAAATCAAAAATTTGAGATCCTCAATACTGAAAGTCATATTGACTGGATCGGCAAAAAGGTAACCGGCGCACACAACGGAACCATTGGTATCAAAGCTGGAGAGCTTAATTTAAACAATGGTAAGTTAACAGATGGTAACATCGTTGTAGACACTACTTCAATTAAAATATTGGATATCACCGATCCTGATACCAATGCACAATTTCTGGGTCACCTCATTTCAGACGATTTCTTTTCTACACAGGATTATCAGGAAGCCAAACTTCTGATCAAAGCTGTAAATGGAAATCATATTGATGCAGATCTGACCATCAAAGGCATAACTCATCCTGTTAGTTTCGATGTTGTTATTCATGTTGCCGGAGAAAAATTAACCGCTTCAGGTAAATTATTGATCGATCGTACTAAATATGGAATGAAATTTCGTTCCGGAAATTTCTTTCAAAATCTGGGCGATACGTTAATCTACAATGATTTTGAATTAAACGTAAGTATCACTGCTAAAGCTGCCTAACCGGTAGTCCAGGCTTAAAAACTAAAGTTATGCCAGTAGTTAAAATAGAAGTAACCCGTGAGGGGGTTACCAAAGCGCAAAAACAAGCGCTCATTAAAGGGGTGACAGATTTGATATCTGATGTATTGAACAAAAATCCACAACTTACTCATGTCTTGATTCAGGAATATGATTTAGATGACTGGGGTTTTGCCGGAGAACAGGTTTCAGAACTAAGAGCCAGAGGAATAACCGCAGATAAATAATTTAATCTGGAGACCACCATGCGTAAATGTCCTCCAATTGGTGTGGTGGTTTTTATAAAATAATATCATGAAAACACAAACCATTATAGTTACTGGTGCCTCATCTGGTATCGGTAAAGAAATAGCCCGCCACTTTCTAAACCGGGGCGACAATGTAATCATTAATTCATCTACAGTGAGTAAGTTAGAAGAAGTTTACGAGGAACTGGGTGCAGGTAACCAGTTAGCCATGGTATCGGGAAATGTAAAAGATAAAAGTACAGGTGAAGCCTTACTTAAAACGGCTTTAGATAAATTCGGAAGTGCCGATGTGCTCATCAACAATGCAGGTATTTACGAGACTAAGCCATTCTTAGAAGTAGACGAGGCTTATTTAGATCGGTTTCTAAATACGAATTTGAAAGGAACCTATTTTACTACCCAGGCCATTTTACCTCAAATGTTAAAACAAAAAAATGGCGTAGTGATCAATATCGGAACGCCATTGGTTTATCATGCACTGGGTGGAGCACCTTCCACCGCCCCTATTTCATCTAAAGGTGCTATTCATGCATTAACCTTGCAATTGGCGGCTGAATTTGGGAAGGATAATATCCGCGTCAATACAGTTGCACCGGGGGTAATCCGCACGCCTATGCATGGCGACGTGGCAGATCAAAGTGCCGGGATACATTTATTAAACCGTGTAGGAGAAGTACAAGACGTAGCCGAGATGGTGTATACCATTGCTAAAAGCAATTTTATTAGTGGTGCAATCATCAATGTAGATGGAGGCATGGATGCTGGTCATCACTTAAATTAATGATAAAAATCTGGATATGGATGGCTTTATTTTTGGGGATAGTACCCGGAGCAAAAGCCCAAAATTTTAAAATAATGGAACACAATAATCAAGATGCTTCAGCCATTGCAAATGCATTGGAAGAAGATTACTTCAAAGGTATTTATGAAGGAGATATTGACAAACTGAAACATATTCTGCACCCTGGCGCACTACTTTTTGGTGATATAAAAGGTGAACCTTATGCTAAAAACCTGGAAGCTTATCTAACCGGCGTTAAAAACCGTGTAAGTCCAAAGGATTCGGGCAAACCATTTAAAGGAACAATTACTGCTATTGAAGTTATTAATTCTATAGCAATGGCAAAAGTACAGGTGAAGATGTATGATTTTCATTATGACGAATTCTTATCTTTCCATAAAATAAACAATCAATGGTTTATCGTTAATAAAATGATGACCGATATAAGCAACTAAACGCTAACAATATGTGGTATCAAACAAAGGCAACTGAAATATTGGGTATTCAATATCCAATTCTACAGGGTCCGTTCGGGGGGAATTTATCTTCTGTGGATCTGGTAACAACGGTATCAAATGCTGGTGGCTTGGGTGGTTATGGGGCGTATACTTTAAGTCCACAGGAAATTGTGGATGTAGACAAACAGATTCGGGCTGCTACCAATAAACCATACAATATTAATCTTTGGGTTTCAGATACTGATGCCGTTGATGGCACTGTCTCGGATGAGCAGTTCAAAAAAGCACAGGACTTATTTAAGCCATATTTCGATGAACTGGGAATACCGTTACCTGCTAAACCAGCTCCCTTTCAAACCAAATTTGAAAATCAGGTAGCGGTTATACTTGACCGAAAACCACCTGTATTTAGCTTTATGTTTGGTACGCCATCTGCTGATATTCTTGAACAGTGCCGCAGATTAGGGATTATAACCATTGGCGCTGCTACTACCTTAGATGAGGCTTTGGTACTGGAATCTGCCGGTGTTGATTTGATAATAGCTTCCGGCTTTGAAGCGGGAGGGCATCGTCCCTCCTTCTTAACCAGTGCCGAAGCCTCCACTACAGGAACATTTGTATTACTGCAATTGATCAAAGAGAAAGTAAAAACACCTGTTATTGCCGCCGGAGGAATCGCAACTGGAAAAGGTATTGCTGCCGCATTAACCTTGGGTGCAGATGCAGCACAGGTGGGTACGGCTTTTCTGGCTACTGATGAATCCAATGCCACTGAAATCCATAAAGAAATGCTTTTTTCCGAGGCTTCAAAATATACAACCCTTTCCCGCGCCTTTACGGGCAGATTGGGCAGGGGGATTGCGAGTAGAATTGCCAAAGATCTGCTAAGGGAAGATCGGCTTTTTTTACCCTTCCCTTTACAATCACAGTTTATGTCGCATTTGAGGCTGGCTGCAATTGAACAGCAAAAATGGGATATGATTTTATTTTGGGGTGGACAAATTGCACCTATTTTGAAACATAAAAAAGCTGCAACACTGATGGACGCATTGATTAGTGATACCACTACTCATTTTGAAATGTTGAAGAATCAGTAAGACTTTTCGGTTACCAGTATCAATATTCAATTTGGTCGTAGCGTCTCGCTACGACCTTTGGCGGGTTATTTATTTACTGGTCCGTGAGCCACAGACCAGGGAGTTGGAAGAATTAGATAAGACATTTCGGTTGTCAGTCTTAACCTTAATCCGGTCGTAGCGCCTCGTTACGAACCTCTCGATAATGCATGGTACTGGTTTCTGGGCCAAGGACCAGGGGTTCAATTGTCTGCCTCCCCAACTACTTTGTCCGGTTCAGCTACTTTCCAATGGTTTTAAAAGCTTATTCAGGGTAATTTTGATCAGGAAATAAAAACAAATAATCATTTAAAATTAAAACAATGGAAACTACAAATAATCCTCAAACAGCAAAAGTATTATACACCGGAAAAACAGTAACTACAGGTGGTCGTGAAGGGGCATCAAAAAGTTCTGATGGTCGTTTAGATATCAAATTAACTTCCCCCGGAGCATCTGGAGCAGGCACTAATCCTGAACAACTATTCGCTGCTGGCTGGTCAGCTTGTTTTATCGGTGCAATGGGTTTTGCCGCTGCCGGACTAAAATTAAAACTACCTGTTGATACAAGTGTAAATGCTGAAGTTGATTTATGCCTTTTAGATGGTCAATATTCCTTACAAGCCCGCTTAAGCATTAGCCTGCCAGGAATTGATAAGGAAACAGCTAAGCAGATTGCAGAAATTGCTCATGGCACTTGCCCGTACTCAAAAGCCACTAAAGGAAATATCAAAGTGGAAACCATCATCTTGTAACATATAAGGACGTTGAACTATTTTCCTTAATCAAAATAGTTCAACATCTTTCCTCTAATTAAACACAGACATGAAAAAGAAAAATAACTTGCTACTAGTAGCAATCACGATAATAGGACTCGGTATCTTCCTTGCACCAGGAAGCGCAAATGCACAAACAGGTGTCAAACGCACGGATTTACAGAAACACGATCTTAATGTACCTGGACATGAAGCTGTACAAGCTACAATAGATTTCGAAAAAGGAAGTGCTTTTGGGAAACACACTCATCCCGGTGAGGAAGTTATTTATGTTTTGGCAGGGAAACTGCAATATGAAGTGGAAGGGCAAAAGCCGGTAATATTAAAGGCCGGGCAAGTACTTTTTATTCCTGCAGGCACAGTACATTCAGCCAAAAATGTAGGCAACGAAAAAGCGGTTGAACTGGCTACTTACATTGTAGAAAAGGGAAAACCTATTCTGACATTAGTAAAATAATGCCACAAAATTGTACTTCCCCTAATCCATTTCAGTTCTTCAATAGCTACAGTTATGAAACATTTGCAATGGTAATGGGTATCATCACTACAGGAATAATTTCCTTTAGTTTAATCGCCCTCAATGTAGAATTTTCCGAAAATTTTATTCGGATTTGGTTGAAATCCTGGGTAGTTGGCTATTTTATAGTTGTTCCAATTATATTAACGGTTGGACCACAATTACAGAAATTAATTGATAGACTGGTAAAAAAACCTTTATCTTCTCTGAATCAAGGTGTACTGCTCATTTTATAGATGAGCGATACACCTCTTTTATTTACCGCAATTTTTATCTTCAATTAAAAGATGTCCTAAATTCTAATGGAGATTGCTTTGTCTTAATCTTGAAGAGCTTACTAAAAGACTGTGGATGTTCGAAACCCAGTTCGTAAGCAATTTCACTTATTGTAAGCCTGGTGGTAGAAAGTTTTTCTTTTGCTTTTTCAATCAGTTTTTCATGAATATGCTGTTGCGCATTTTGTCCGGTAAGTGAACGTAGCATGTCACTCAGATATCGGGGAGAAAGATTGAGCTCTTCTGCCAGAAACTCTACTGTTGGTACACCCCTATTTAAAGCATTTTGAGATTCAAAGTAACTGTTTAGGAGCACTTCCATCCTGGACAATAAATCATGATTTACAGCCTTTCTGGTGATAAACTGCCTTTTGTAAAAGCGATTACTGTAATTGAGCAAAACCTCCAGGTAAGAAATCAATACATCCTGACTAAAATCATCTATAGGATTCTGAAGTTCCTTATTAATGTGCCCTAATACTTCCTGAATCGTAATGCGTTCCTTTTCTGAGAGATGTAGTGCCTCGTTGGCTTCATAGTTAAAAAAGCCATAGTTCTTAATGCTTTTTGCTAAATTGTAATTGCGGATAAAATCGGGATGAATGAGTAAGGTTACACCAAAAAACTCAGCATCTTCATCTACGGAAATGATTTGATGAGGCGCCGTGAATACCAGTCCGCCTTCATCAAAATCATAATAGCCTTGTCCATAACCAATTTTACCTTTTAAAAGCTTTTTATAGGAGATCTTATAAAAGCTTAGCAGAAAGGTTTCTGGGAGCTGCCCCACCGTTACCGCAATTTTAGTGTTATCAATCAGGCTGATTAGCGGATGTAATGGGCTTGGCAAGCCTAGTAATCGATGCAAGCCGGTAATTGAATCTATTTTATATGGTGCAGCTGGAGCTTTTTTCATTATGCTAATTTAAGGAATTATATGCCTAATAAGTTTTGCCCAATTTCTCTTCTAAAAGCTTCATTGCCGATTTCCAGGTATCTTGCGTAGAGCGTATTGGCATCGTTTCCTGCTACATAACGAACCTGGTTCTTTCCATCGGTTGCCGCTTCATATACTACAGCTGCTATCTGTTCTGCACTTGAAAAACTATCAAAATCAAATAATGCCCACAGTTTGCGGTCAACTTCATCATATAAAGGATGAGCAGGTTTATCAATGGAACGACCAGCAAAATCAGTGGCAATGCCCCCAGGAGCTACTGTTTTCACCGCCACATTAAAAAGTGCCATTTCATAGGAAAGGCTTTCGCTCCAACCTTCCAAAGCAAACTTAGTTGCATGGTAAACAGAACCTAACGGAAAGGTAAATAAACCACCCATTGAGGTTGTGGTTATAAACATACCTTCTTTCCTTTCTCTGAAATATGGAATAAAGGCCTGACTTACCCTAAGTACGCCTAATAAATTGGTATTGATTTGCTTCACCAATTGTTCATCGCTAATGGCTTCCATCGGACCTACCAAACCATATCCGGCATTGTTAAAAACAAGATCTACTCCTTGCTTAATGGCTTGCGTTACAACCCGGTTAATCTGTTCAACATCAGTAACATCTAATCCTAAAACTGTTACATTAGGTAATTGAGTCAATTCAGTTTCTTTTTCTGGGTTTCTCATGGTGGCAATTACTTTCCATCCATTTTGCTGAAATAATTTGGCGGTAGCTTTACCTAATCCGGTCGATGCACCTGTTATAAAAATTGTTTTCATGTTGTTTTCTTTTGTACAACACAAAATTGGTTTGATTTCAAAATAGAGACGTTGCCATAATGCATATTGTTGTAGCCAAAATGACGGAAGTCGTTTCAAACAAAGCATTTAATTAATAAGAGAAAAGAATTCAAAATATCTGAATTACATTCCATTATTCAAATTCAACCCATTTTTTGGGGAAATAAATTGTAGCACTTTCTCCTTTTGCATTATTGATGAAGGCTTTAACAAAATTTCCCTGATCGCCGATATATTTAATTTCCAGGTCTTCTTTGCCTGGCGATCCGTAATAAGATCCATAAGGGCAACGACCGGGATTATTTTCTACATCGGCGGTGAATACAGAAAACAGAACCATCTTTTTAGAACTGGTATCTGGTAGTTGATAACCTATAATCCGATAATCGGCCCGAATATTATTATAAACCGTAAAACTGCTATCGCTTTTATTTATTACTGCCCGTTGCATGGCTTCCTCATTAATTTCAGGAACTGGCGCTGTGCTCCTTTTTTGAGTATCCGGCTGATTGTTAACATCTTGAATAGTTGAGTCGATTGATGTTTTTAGCGAATCGACTTTTTTATTGTAACCCGATTTTGAATGCTCATTCCTACATCCGGTTATTGCGATTAGCATTAAGAATACGATTATATACTGCTTAATCAGGTTTCTTAAATTGAATAGCGGAGATCTACTTCGTTTCATTTTTGCTTTCAGGGTATCATTAGAGCCCTCCGAAAATAGGAAAATTAAATAATTAAGTCCTGAACTGTGTTTGTAATCCTTAAGATTCAGTAACTTTAATATAAACAGCATAACAATTGCACCATAATTATATTTTAATGATGACAAATCAACTTTACCCCTGCTTGTGGTTTGACGGCCAGGCCAAAGCCGCCGCAACTTTCTACTGTTCTATTTTCAAGGACGCTAAAATTACAAGTGAAAATCCGATGGTTGTGATGTTTGAATTGAAGGGAAGTAAGTTTATGGCATTAAACGGTGGACCACATTACAAGCCAACTCCAGCAACATCATATGTAATTGAATGTGAAGACCAGACAGAGATAGATTTTTACTGGGAAAAGTTAGGTGAAGGTGGACGTTATGATCAATGTGGGTGGTTGAGTGATAAATATGGCTTTTCCTGGCAAATTGTTCCCAGGGTTTTACACCAGCTCATGGCCGATCCGGAGAAAGCGCCGAGGGTGATTGCTGCATTTATGAAAATGAAGAAATTTGATATACAGGCATTATTAGATGCATAAATACCCTATTATGTATTAATAACAAACTTCCCATGAACAAGAACATTGTAATTTCCTACAACACTTTGCGTAAGATTGTGGGGTTATTGGGTTTGGCTTTCCCCGTTATTCTGATCCTGGGATCAGTAATTGTTGGAAATTGCAGTACGGTTCAAAGTTCAATCAGTAGTTATTATCATACGGTAATGCGCGATATATTTGTAGGTACACTGTGTATTGTTGGCTTTTTTATGTTTGCCTACAACGGATACGATCGCACAGACAGAATAGCCGGAAATTTAGCTTGTTTTTTTGCTTTGGGTGTAGCGTTCTTCCCAACAGGAGTTGAACCACCAGCAAATTCATGCGCATTTATTCCTGAAGACCAGAACCCCATTATCAGTAAAATTCATTATATTTTTGCGGCTTGTCTGTTTCTCACGCTAACCTTTTTTGCTTTCTTTCTGTTTACCAAGAGTAACGGAACCAAAACTATTCAAAAGAAGAAGCGAAATGTGATTTTCAAGATATGTGGATTAATCATGCTTATTTGTATCATTCTCTTAGCTTGCTATTTTGTTTGGGGAGAACACACATCCTTAAATAAGCTGAAACCTGTATTTTATCTTGAAGGCATTGCGCTTTGGGCTTTTGGAATTTCCTGGCTGGTGAAGGGTGAGTTTTTACTTAAAGACAAAGAATAGCTAATTCATTCCGGCGCTGCATAGCTAACTATATCTATTCCTATTCCATTGGGATCTTCAATGGCAAAATGCCTGTCTCCCCAGGGTTCGTTACGAATATCTATTTTAATCGGAACTCCTTTTTTCTTTAAGCTCTTGTAAATTTCATCTACCTGCTCTACTTCAATAGTGAGGTACATTCCCTGTCCCTGAAATGGTAAATGAAATAAGGTTTGCTGACTGGGATGATTAGGTACTAAGAAGCTAATTTCCGCCTCATTATTGGGGGTATGAAGCAACAAGTAGAATTCATTTTCGAAGGTTACTCCAAAACCTAAGTTCTCTATGTAAAAAGCCTTACTCTCTGCCAATTTACTTGTAACGATACCTGCATTTAATTTCATTTTACTTTTGTTTTTTGATTGTGAATATACGCTCACTGATAATATAAGTATACCAATAATTAAAATTAACTTTTTCATTTCTTATAGCTTTTACACAGCTAAGTTCTGATGAAAAAGGTGATAAGTATTGTAAAAATCGGCCATTTTATCTTCCAAACGCTCGACTTGGAGTTACCCCATAAAAGTTTTTAAATTCCTTAATAAAGTGCGCCTGATCGTAATATCCCGCGTTAAAAAAAAGTTTATTGTGTTTCAAACTCTGTGAAGATGGTTTGGCTTTTAATATATTCTGAAACCTTACAACCTGACAAAAGGTTTTAGCTGTGTCGCCGATGTAGAATTCAAAAAGTCTGCGCATTTGCCTGCTACTGATACCGGTATCAATATCCCTGGATAAATCTACTACCCCCATTTGATTCAAAATTATTGATACGGCCCCGTACAATCTGGGGTCGTACTCCATATTAACTAAAGCAAGATGATTGGTAAAGTAATTATCTAATAGCGTTTTAATTTGGGTTAAATTTTGTTGAGGAATAATGTTCTGAGCAATAAATTGGGCTACTTTAGGGAGAACAGCACTGAGGTCCAGAAATTTGTTACTTAAATCCAGCGCATTTATTTTGAATAACTGCGGAAACATTGTTGGCAAAAACCTAATTCCAATGTAATTGAAAGTATTTTCCAGGGGAAATTCAGTAAACTGCTTGCAAAATCCCATAATAAAATTTTCTTTGGGATTGTTGAGTTCAAAGAATATATCAATACAACCATCCGCTACCACGCGATATACAAAGGTTTCGCTTAATGCTTGCTGGGTTTGAAGTTGCCAATAGCAGTAAATAAAGGGTTGAAGATTTTCTATTGGAATTATTTCGTGATAACGCACCTGGCCAGCCGATTGTGTAACGGTTGGCTGAACAGGTTTGTATAGCTGTCTGATTTCTAATGGAATCTTCGAAGATGTGTTCCTCATCAAGTTAAAGATAATACTTGATTTCGAATTGGAAAATATTATCCATGAATTGATACACCGGAATGTAAAAATCCCCTGCGCCTTTTCGTTGCAGGGGATTGATTGCGCATGAGTTTGAGTGCTTAATACAAGAATTTGATGTTTTTCACTTCATTATTTAACTTAAATGAGGCAATGTAGACACCAGAACTCGGAATAGACACCGGAATTGCGAAGTTGTTGCTTCCTTTTTCACCCTGGATATCGAATTTACCCAAAACCGAACCTAACACGTTGACGATTGTTATCTTCACATTTCCTTTTTCTAAAAGATTTAATGACGTCCACAACTCTCCATTATTTTTATATACTTTAATGATATTCTCCAGTGAACTATTCAAATCTTTTGGGGAGAAAGAACGTAAACCATCATTTTTAGCAAAACTCATTAAACCGGAACCGCTAACTGTTGGGAACTCCATACGAATATCTTTCAGGTTTACCGCGGCAGAATTATCTCCAACACCACTGGTTTGAGATTGGTCGCTTGTTAGCACAGTTGCATTGATTACGGTATTTGATGCCAGTTCATTTGCTGGGAAATCATAATTAGAAGACACACTTAAACGCGTACTATTTGCCCAAATGTGATAACTGCGGGGAGCAACTGTATACACCACTGCGCTACGGGTATAAGTTTGGCTGTTAGAAGTATTGTTACAATAAAACTCCATATTATAATCAACACCCTTTTGAAAAAAACTGCTGCTTATGGTAGTGAAGCTCACCGTTGATGTGGAAGTAGCTTTATTCCGATAGCTGAATACCAATTTACGGGTAGCATCATTGTTGGAAATTGCCCATCTCACAACACCAAAGAGTTCAGGTGAAGAAGTTGTACCGCTTTTAGGAATCCCTGATCCGTTATTGATAACATTAGAGCTGCTGGCTGTATTTCCGATGCCATAAAGCCAGTTTACATTCGTTGATGTACTGTCGTTAAAAGTAATCGTATAGAATAAACTGGCTACCGAAGAAGCTGAAGGAATGCCATAGGCTGAAAACTTACTTACAGTACTGGCACTTGATGCCTGATACTTAAAAGTTGTATTTCCCGAAGAACGGGTTAACTTGTATATCGGTGTTCCGCTGCTTCCCGCTCCTACCCGGATCGTCCCTCCTGATGGTTTTGGCATAAAACCTGGAGCAGCAGATGTAGAAAGTGAAGAAACATTTGTTCCGGTAAAAGTAAAGCTAACTGTATTTTGTCCAAAAACCGAACTTCCGATTAGGAGCATACTCACTATGGCAATTATGTATTTTTTCATTTTAAATAACATTTGAAGATGAGAAATACCCAATTCAACTTACTGACAACAAGGTATTTGCTATCAGACGCTTCACTGGCTTTAATTAATTCATATTGAATATCATGATGGATTGAAGATTCAAACAATAAAGATTGGATTCGATGGACTGAATTACTGAGCAGGGAGCGCACCCTCTCCTGCCCATGTTTTTAGTAATTCATATATCGACCCGCTCCTTTGGGCGGTAGTAGTTACCTGGTCAACAGCCGTACTTCCAAGTCTGTCCTTTAACTGACTAATGTATAAACTCCTTGGATTTACCGGGTTGCCATGATTTTCCCAAAAACCAGCACCAGCCCTTAACCCTGACCCACCTATACCCCAGTTCTTACCGCCTTTAGGGCTCTCTACTTTGATATTTTCTATTTGAGAAATACATTTCCAAAAGAGTGTCTGAGCTCCAGCCCAGCCATGTCCGCTTCCCATATCACCACGGTTCTGCACTACGATCTCGCCACCTTTAATATTGTCAAACAGCAATCCCGTTGCCCAACGGTGATGGGGGCCAATATCTGCATGTGTTTCTTCCGAATATCCATCTAAGAACACATTGGGGCCTGGAACTCTTGCACCGGTAACAAAATCGTGTCTTCCACCCCTGGTATAACACCTTTGAAAAAGATTAAAGTTTGTAATCCCACTTTCTAATTCAAAAGAATATTTACGTCCTCCTGTGGTAATTGATATCGGGTCCAACATTGCACATTCTTCAACTGTATTAAATCTGGAGTAAGCGCCTATTGATACGCATGAATAACCGAAATATTTCGCTGTAACTTGTTTAACCCAACAGTTTTGTGCACTTAAAATGCGGATCGCCTGCCAGCCATGCGATTCATCTTCGATATTATTAGTATCGTAAGCAGATACTAATCGCATGTTTTCAACTCCACAATTTTCGATGCGGCCTACGGCATCTCCTAAATAAACATATCCTCCTCCATACAGTGTTTGTATGGCATCTACAATTGGAGCATCAATTGTGATTGTATCAGATGAAATATTGGTTATTGTTCTTTCGTAACGCATAAGATAACCACTTGCAGTCCAACCGTATTGTCCCATTTGAAGAGTGTCAATCCATGCCTGATTGGGTTTTCTAACAACAACAATGGTTGAACCGATACTTAAACCACTCACTGAAGCAAGTCTAAAAGATTTGGCACCTGTTGGCACATAACTGTCTGCAATGTCAATCCGGTTGGAAGACACATCCGTGCCAAGGCTTGTAGTGGTACCGGTGATGGTAATGAAAGCATGTTTGCTTAACTTATTGGCCATCAATACTGTGCCTGAAGTGCCTTGTCCTTCGCCTCTAAGTATAACACCACTCTGACTTATCTTGAGTGTATCAGATAAGTTGTAAGTACCTGCAGTTAGTAAAATAACTCCTCTGATTCCGTTTCCATCCGCGGTATATCCGCTTACCTCATCTATAGCTGCTTGTATTTGAGCAGTATTATCGGCATTATTAGCCAGCGGGCTTAGGGTCTTTTTAATTTCTGTAATATTGGGTATGGCAACACCGCCTTTTTTGTATCCACACATAGAAAAATCAGGGATAACATTTACTGCATTGGTTTCGCCCTCATTGGCAAATTTCCGATAAACCAGTTGACCATTGCCACCTACCGAAACCAGTGCTAAACTATCTGGTGTGAAGGTGCTCGCTGAGCCGGTTTCTGCATTTAAATTGTAATTCCAGGTACTAATTGAGGAAGAATTCCAAGTGCCTTGCGCCTTAACTACAAGACAAGATGCCATGATTAGTAAAAAAAGATAAATTCTTAATTTCATTTTAATTCCATTTAGTTTAAGGTTAAAATGTACTGACGATATTATCTATCTTTCAAATTACTCCTGAATACTATCTACACCATACAAAACTCATCAAGAATACCAAAGAGATAAACTATACCAAGCATTGAGATATTTATGAAAACAATAAGGAAGCTACGCGGGCTAGATTTTAATGGGAATCAGCACTGACCGCGGGTTGGAATTATCCAGATTGGATTTAGAAATGAGCTCATAGCTCTGAAAACGAGTAAAGAAAATTTCATAACAGTTTGTTTGATTTGGTTAGTATTGTTTAGGCAATGTTCGGCTTTGCAACTTTAACTGCCTTCTATGTTATAGAGCATCTTTATCAGTATCACACACATGGTTCCACTGAAAATCTTTTTATAAAAAAAACTGATCAACCCAATGGGGCTGATCAGTAAATCAACGGGTCCTGATTGTGTTATGGCAAAATTTCGATATTAAATTCTTTTAATACCGATTCACTTCTATCAATTGATGTATTAAATGCAACGAAGGTTGCTTTGTATTTTCCTGGCTTGGAGTAGATGTATGTATGTCCATCAATATTCTTCCCTCCGGAGAAAAAATTAGGGATTTCACTTCCCAGGTGTTTTAAAACTGTTGGTAAATCGGGCGTCACTCTTTTCACATCCAGCGCACGGCTAACAATCCATGACACATTGCTTGCAGCGCTTGCAGCACCTCCAACTATTTGCAATTGAGATGAAGATGGTGTCCAGCTGGCAGGAGATGTAGGCGATTTTACTCTTGTCCAAAAATTGGCGTCATTGGCTAAAGTAAGTAAAGGAGACCTTGTACCATCAGGCAGTAAATTAGTTAAAGTTAAATTGGTAATCGTCCAGGTACGTTGAGCTGAACCTGTTGTCCCGGTGTACTTGAAAGCAATAAATAAAGAATCTGCAGCTGACGTAATAATATCCGAAATATCAATATCTGTAGCATTAACAGCAGTACTACTTGTCGCCAGGCTTACCTTACTGGTAATATCAGTCCAATTTGCCGTATTTATAAAATCATAATCTAATTTCTCCAGTTTATTAATGGCATAAACTTTCAGGGTATTGGTTTGACTACCACTTGTAACACTGCTGGTCAAACTGAGTAATGTTTTCCCTATACCTGAAACCCTTGTTGCGTTACTGTAGTTTTTACCCGTTTCACCACTATAGAAAGTAATGTTATCAGCTTTACCAGTCATCAGAAATTTAACTGTATCTCCTAGCTTAAACTGATAACTATCTCCGACAAGTTTAGCCTGATCAAGGGTAATATTTAGTTGTTCCAGACTTTCAACTTTGATGTCTTTTGAGCAAGAAGATAGTAAAGATATCCCCAAAAGCATAGTCCATATATATTTCATAATTCTTTCTTTTTAAGTTAAAGCTTACCAACCTGGGTTTTGGGTAAGTTTCGTGTTCAATTGCATTTCTATTGTTGGTATCGGTAACAAAAAGTGTTTAGGCGACACTGCCGAACATGCTGCTAACAAACGTGCACGCTGATTGCCAAATGTTCCTGTAGAAGGAATACCCGTTACAGGATCACTTGCCGCTACACCAATGTCAACCAAATCTTTATAATAGGTGCCCCAACGTACCTGATCCCATTTTCTAATGCCTTCAAAACAGAGTTCGCGCATGCGCTCTGCTCTGATCTCTTGTCTTAATTGTTCTTTGTTCAGCGTAAGCGGGACATCGCATGTTGCATTGACTTGATTGGTAGGTATTTTAAATGCTCTTCTCCTAACCGGATTAATGGCTTCACAAACTTCTGCAGCTGGCTTATCCATTTCATTTAATGCTTCTGCTTTCATAAGATAAACATCTGCCAAACGCAATAATGGCATATTTGTAGCATTATAACTGCTTTGTCCTACTCCTCCTGTACCAGTAAATGAAGATTCATATATCCTTCTCCACTTTCCTACCTGATAATTCCAGGCATTGGTAATTGTTGTTGTAGGGGGGCTAAAGGAAGTAGGTGTTGATGTGTAAAAGAAATTAGCACAATTCCAGTTGCAACGAACAGAATCCCAAACTGCATAGGACGAAAAAAGTTTCCGGGTTACAGTTGCTGTTCCTTGCGCACCTCCCGGACTGTTTCTTATGGCTGTATAAAAAACATAATTAGATCCTTCTGTAGAGGTATTCCCATACAATCCTGCTTCCCAGATGGATTCCTTTACATCATATTTATCCTGAAGCATATTAATAAAAACCTGTTTATAGCTTGGGTTTAAGGCATGGTCAGCAGAAGACAATAGTTTATCCGCCCACATTACAACATCTGCATATTTGGAGGCATCAATTGGCTTACCTGAAACTCCCGGACTAGCCATTGTTAAAGAAACTCTGGCCAAAATGCCCCAAACAGCATCTACTGTAACCTTTTCTGCATATCCTAAAGATTTTGAAGTGAAACCGGCGTTTTTGAGTAATACCTCTGCAGCATTCATATCTTGTAAAACCTGACTATAAATTTCCTTAACCGGTGTTCTTGCCACACTCAGATCACCATTAATTGATGTTGCCGGGCTAAGTACCAATGGTACATCACCGTAACAAACTGCTAATAAATAGTAATAGTATCCACGAAGAAAAAGTGCTTGCCCTTTGATAATATTCTTTTTCTTTTCATCCATATTCACATCATCAATTTTAGACAGTAATAAGTTAGCCCGTCCAATTCCTGTGTATAGCCCTTTCCATGTACCTGCAACTGCAGCAGAACTTGCATCAAAATTGAAAAGCATTTCTACGTACTGTGGCGAAAAGCCCTCATCTGTGGTAAAACCAAATTTAAGTGCCAAATTGGTTCCGAATGGTCCATACAAAAAGGATTCCGTTGTTAATACATCATATACGCCATTAAGAGCGGTTTGAAGCTGTACTTCATTGGTATAAAAATTACCTGGGGTAGTAAAGCTGGTAGGTGTAGTATCTAAGAACTTTTCGCATGAGCTAAAAACTGTAGCTAAAGCGGCGAGTATTAAGAGTCTTGTTTTCATATTTATTTAATTATGATTAGAAACTTGCATTAATTCCAAAAACAAGTGTTTTAGGAAGTGGGTAAGCGGTATAGTCGAATCCCGGAGATTGTACTGTATTTCGCGTTGAAACTTCCGGATCGGTACCGCTGTAGTTAGTCCAGGTATAGATATTTTGAGCTGTGGCATAAACTCTCAAAGCAGATAAACTGATTTTTTTAAGCAATGATGGCGATAGATTATATCCCAGGGAAATGGTTTTTAATCTTAAAAAAGAACCGTCTTCTATTACTCGCGAGTTATAGCCTAAATAATTAGTCGCTATTCCAACTGGTATATCTGTATTTTGGTTGGTTGGCGACCATCTGTTGGCCATAGTAGCATAAAGATTTCTGCTAGTTACCTCTGCCGGCGACTCAAAAATAATGCGATTGGCATTAACAATGTTATTTCCATAACTCCACTGCAAGAAAACATTTAAATCGAAGTTATGATAACTAAAGTTATTGGAAAAACCACCAATATGAATGGGTAAACCCCGTCCGATTATGGTGTAATCCTGTGCGTTTATTGTTCCATCACCATTAAGATCCTTGTATTTGGCCCATCCAGGTTGTATTGTTGCACTACTTCCGTAAAATGGCATACCTGCTTTAAGTGCGTAGCTTCCATTGGGCATCCTATCGAAATCGGAATATTGATACAAACCGTCAAAAATAACCCCATACATTTGGCCTACAGGCTGGCCGACTACAGAAATATAAGGCGAAATGGCACTATAGGCATTTGTAGAGCCTATTCCACCAAGTGTATTGGCTGGAAGTGTTAAAAAGCTTGCTCCTTCAGTAAGTTCTACTAATTTATTTTGATTAAAGGCAATATTAAAGGTACTTGACCACAAGAACGATTTGGTTTCAATGTTTGTGCTGGTTAAACTGAGTTCTAAACCAGTATTCTGCATTTTTCCAACATTTTTAATTGCGCTTGATACCCCTAATGTGGAGGGCACGTTCGCATTTAAAAGCAAATCGTTTGTATTCTTTTTATACCAATCGGCAGTAATGACTATTCTTTGCTTAAACAATCCTAAATCAAGTCCAATATTAGTCATAGCAGTAGTTTCCCAGCGTAAATCAGCATTGCCGATACTTCCTATGGTAACACCAGAACCTCCTGCCAGGTTATTATATGAGTAACCACGTACTGCAGAGGCATCAAGGCGGGGAAGGTAATCAAAGTCTCCTATCCGGTTATTTCCCGTTACACCATATCCCACCCTGATTTTAGCTTCTGATACTTGTGGTATACCTTTCATGAAATCTTCTCCTGTGATTTTCCAGGCCAATGAACCAGAAGGAAAATATCCCCAACGGTGTCCTGCTGCAAATTTCGAACTACCATCTGCCCTGAAGGAAGCGGTTAATAAGTATTTACTTTTATAGTCGTAATTTACTCTAGCCAGATATGAATTCAGGATATTAATACCAGAATTAGAAATTACACTGTAACTGGCATCTGTTGGCGACCATAATCTTGGAGCTGTTCCAAGCGCATCCAATCCCATAAACTCGTTTTCCCTTGGAATGTGTGTTGCTGCAAGACCTCTTTCACTTTCTTTTGTCCGTTGAAAAGTTATACCAGCCAGCATATCAAAATGGTGAGCGTCGTTTACATTAAGTTTATAGTTCAATGTGTTTTCGTTAGTAAGAGAGGTTTTATTGTTGTATACAATTGTACCACTAACTCCATTACCAAGATTTGCTCTTCCCGGAATGGTGTCTCTACCATAAAATGTATTCGAATTATAGAAACGGTTGTTTTGTTTCTTTGTATCATTAATGCCAAATGTGGTCTTAAATACCAGATTCCTGGCTACGTTAATTCTGGTGTATGCATTGATATTGAGATTATGAGAGATGTTTTCACGCAACAGGTTATTGGCTTCTATAATAGGATTAATCAGTGATCCATCGGCTCCGTCACCGCTATCAAACAATTCATCTGTTATCGATTCAAGATCATCATTTTTACCTCTTGTTGGACGATAAGACCAAACTGTGCCCAATACCCCTGTTGTTCCGTTCGAGTTATTCAGGGCTGCCGGTAAGTTAGGATTGTTAATGGGTGTTCCATAGTTTTTAGAATACCCATAATTTACATTCAGACCCGCCTTAATGGATTTATTGATTTTTTGGTCCAGATCAAAACGGCCCTGCCATCTTTTAAACCCCGAATTAATGATAATTCCATTCTGATCGAGCCTGTTACCAGAGATGGAATATTGCGTGTTTTCATTCCCACCTCGCAGCGATATATCGTAATTTTGATATATTGCTGTTCGAAATAACTCATCCTGTAGATCGATTGTAGTCGCGTTTCTATAAGACTCCAGGGTTGGGAAATTACTGTTGAGGTATCTTGGCGTATTCGTACTGGGATTTACCTCCAGCATAAGCTTCACATACTCATAGGCATCTAATAGCTTAACCCTTTTGGGGTTGTTCTGCATACCCACATAACTATTGAAAGAGAATATTGGACGGCCTGATTTGCCTTTTTTAGTGGTAATAACCACAACACCATTTGCACCACGTGCGCCGTATATTGCTGTTGCCGAAGCATCTTTCAAAATATCGATATTAGCAATATCTGCTGAGCTAATATTATTGGCATCCACATCCTCCATCGGGAAGCCATCTACAACATAAAGTGGAGCATTACTTTGTGTTAAAGAGTTGGCTCCGCGTATAACAATGTTAGATACATTGCCCGGTTGTCCGTCATTACTGTTTACCTGTACACCAGCCACACGACCGGCTAAGGCGTCTGTAAAGTTTGTTACAGGTGCTTTGGCTAAATCTTTCATGTTCACTGATCCTACGGAACCAGTAATATCAGGACGCTTAACCGTTCCATAACCTACCACTACAACATCGTCCAGTTTACTGCTTTCAGGCTGTAGCGTAACGTTAATAGGACCAGCGTGCTTAATCTCTACTTCTTTTTTGATATAGCCGATATAGCTAAATACCAGAACTCCTGATTGTTCGGGTACTTTAATTGTGTACCCACCTTCACTATTGGTTTGTGTTTTAATTTGTGTGCCCTTTAAAAGAACGGAAACACCCACCAGGGGTTGTCCTGTCTCATCGAGCACTTTACCGTTAATGGTGATGGGATCAATTCTTAACAAGCCTCTTTCAACTGCCCCAACAGTTAAGAAAGAAAGAAAAAATAGCAGCGAAAAGCACAACTTCACACCTGGTAATTGACTTACGGGTTTGTGAAGAATCCTACTGCAAGTATTCAACATTAAATTCATATTGGTTATTTATTATTTGGTTCTTAGCTTAGAATCCTGACTTAAATAAAACCATACTGAAACCACATAGCTTCCGTGTAGCTACCTTCACCTGGAAGATGTTGTTTAAAAGGATTCTGAATGAGGGAGACATTTCAGTGATTTTACACACATGAAATATTAAATTATTAACGAACCGTATTGCGTATACACTTCGCTTAATTACACGGTCATGTAATTAAGGGGCAGTTGAGGATTCAATTTTAATAATTAAAATTTCAGCTTGATTTTTGACAGGATACAGTAAAAGCTCAAGTCTGTTTATTAACGACTTCATCCTAAACAATAAGCAAATCTCAATTGAAATTTATTAAGATGAATCTCTTTGATTATATAGCGTAGGGCTCACTCCGAAGTGTTTTTTAAAAGAGGTACTAAAATATTTTGCATCAGCAAAGCCGCAAAGAAAGGCAATTTCGTTCACAGAATGTAATTTGGTATGTAAGAGTTCTGCCGCTTTTTTCAGGCGAATAATCTTAATAAAATCCTGAGGAGACTGACTTGTTAAAGCTTTAAGTTTCCTGAAAAGTACAGGCCTGCTAACAGCGGCATCCTGGCATAGTTTTTCTACTGAAAAGTCAGGATTATCAATATTATCGTTGACAATTTTAATGGCTTTGTTCAGGAAGGCTGTATCCAAACTATTCGGTCCGTCTTCTGAAACTGAAGGAAAGTCAAATACAGTTAGAAATTTATTCTTTAATGATGCCCGGGTAGCCAGTAAATTCACAATTCTGGCTTTTAAATAATTCAGATCAAAGGGTTTCTCGATATAATCGTCTGCCCCAAGCTCCATACTTTCGATACGGTATTCCATACCACTGATGGCGGTTAGGAGAATTACCGGGATATGGCAGGTGGCTACGTCCTTTTTAATTGCAGCACAGAACTGATAGCCATTCATTTCCGGCATCATTACATCAGATAAAATCAAATCGATATGATATTGATTCGCAATTTGAATAGCCTTTATTCCGTTTTCGGCAGCATACACCTGATAAGTTACAGATAATTCACGACTCAGGTACTCACGAAGCTCTGTATTATCTTCTACTATCAGTAGCTTTCCTTTGCCGCCTTCTGCAATATCTGATTGTTGAGGATCGGCTGATGACAGGTCCTGAATAACCTCAGCATCCAGGATTTCATCCTCGCTAAAGGCAGGATGAAGCTGTAATTGAATAATAAAGATTGTTCCCTTCTCTTTAGAACTGTGAAAAGAAATTTTCCCTTTATGCAGTTCTACCAACTGTTTAGTTAACATTAAACCTACCCCACTTCCTGTTTCCTGCAAGTTTACAGTATTATCTGCTCGGTAATAATTATTAAAAATAAACTTCTGTTGTTTTTCAGGAATACCTATTCCGTTATCCTTAACCCTTATCTCACAATAACTATCTACCGTTAGAAGTTGAACATGGATTGTACCTCCAATTTTGGTGTATTTTACTGCGTTAGACATCAGGTTGTAGATGATTTTTTCAAATTTTTCAACATCAATCCATACTTGCAGTTCATTTTCTGGTATATCTTTAATCAGCTGCATTTCTTTGCTTGCAAGCAATGGTGCAAAGGAATCAAGTAATTCAGGTAAAACTTTTGCCAGGTTTTGTCTGGATACTTTCAGGTTCATCTTATTTAGATCGGCCTTTTGAAAATCAAGCAACTGATTTACAAAACGATTTAATCGTTCTACATTTCGCTCTACCAATTTGAGGTTAACACGGTCGTCATCCTTAATTGTATTCCGGGATAACAGAGCAGTTACAGGGGTTTTAATTAATGTTAAAGGAGTACGAATATCATGTGCAACATTAGCAAAAAACTGAAGCCGATCTTTATAGTGTTTCTGGTTCAACCAGGTTTTAAAATAATAAAAGCCGACAATCACTAACAATACCAGTAGCAGGAAATAAACCAGATAGGCAACACCACTCCGCCAAAATGGAGGTGTAATGGTAATATGAACGCGTCTGATTTCTTTTGACCAGGAAAAACCGTCATGAGAGGCGCGGGTTTCAAACTCATAATCACCCGGATCGATATTAGTATAATTGGCTATTGTTGTTGATGTTGCCGGGCTCCATTCACTTTCAAAACCTTTTAACCGCCATGAATACTTAATTTGTTTGGGATTAGCATGTCTCATTCCGATAAATTCGAATGAAAACGAATTTTGTGAGTAAGACAACTTTAAATCAGATGCAAAATTGATATGTCTTTTTAGTGGAGATGATTCTATACCAACAGGAGCACTTTTATTTGCGATTTTAAAATCAAGCAGTAATATTTTAGGCTTAACGATGGCTAAATTCATTTGATTGGGGTAGAATCTCACAAACCCATTGGTGGTTCCGAACACCATTTCACCATCTGTAGATTTATTATAGGATCTATAATTAAACTGTGTAGACGGAAGCCCATCATACTTGCTGTAATTTCTAATCAGATAATTCTTTTTAATTAAACAAGATAATCCATTGGTTGTACTGATCCAGAGCTGCTCTTTTTCATCTTCCAGAATACCACATATTATGTTGGATGCTAAGCCATTGGATTCATTTACTACCCGGGTTAGTTTAAGGTTCTTGTCTAACTTAAACAACCCGTTTCCCTGACTGCCCAGCCATATGGTTTTAGCTTTTTGCTCCTGATAGATACAATAAACAACAGATTCAAGTCCTGGTATAGTGAGTACTTCTGTTTTATTACTGCTGATATCCAGTTTTGATAATTTATTGCTGTTTCCGATCAGGAAAATCCCTTTCCTAAATTCAAACATGCATCTAACACCATTTATCGGGTATTGCTGGATAGTGCGGCTTTTTGGATTGTAACAGATTAAAGTCCCTCTGACTCCTCCAAACCACATGTTGCCTGAGCTGTCTTGATAAATCGTATAGGTATATTTAGAAAGCTGTTTTATTTTTTCTTCATCAGGATAGTGAAGTTGTTGGTTTGTTTGGGCATCAATTTTTTCCGGACCTTGTCCATAGGTTCCCACCCAAATATTTCCGGCATTATCTGGCAATAAGGAAAGTACACTGTTGCTGCTTAATTTATTGTTTTCGCGGTTAAGCTGAATCCAATTCTTGGTTTTAACATCATAGATACTAATCCCTTTCTGAGTACCAAACCAATATCGTCCTGATCTATCTTGAACCACAGCACCAGCCATATTATTGGCCAGGCTATTGTTTTCATTCCGTTCATGATTAATGCTGATAAATGGCAGTTTATTAGGATCGTAGATATTGATTCCAGCTCCAAAGGTAGAAACCCATATGCGGTTATAAGTGTCTTCAAAGATATGATAAACCCCATTACTACTCAACGACTGAGGATTATCTTCGTTTGCCACGTATTTTATAACCTTCAATTGTTTATCAAAAACAGCTACCCCTCCACCGTCTTTAGCCACATACATTTTCTTATTTCTTGCTGAAAAAGATAAATCCCTAATTACATGCTGCTTAAGAGTCGGATCAATAACATTAAGATTCCTGAGATTTTGTTTTTGAGGCTCATAGAGATAAATTCCATTATTCAATGTACCAAACCACCAACGTCCAATGTCGTCTTTTGCAATAGCAGTGATAAATAGACTGTCTAATCCGGCCTTTCTTAGAGGAGATAAACCATTGAGGTAGGTGAGTTTACTTCCATTTGATTTATAATGAAGTAAGCCCTTTTCCAGGCCAATAAAAAGCTCATTTTGCGCATGAAATATGGATCGTACCGGTGTTTTATAAGTTTCTACAAATGATAATTTCCGCTTGTCTGGATCATACTTATATAACGAAATTCCGTTGCCAACTGCTAGCCACAGTATTCCTGTTTCATCGATATATAACAAAGTTATGGCTTTCCTTTTAACACCAGTTCTAATCTCCACTAAAGGTTCAAACCGATCCATCCACTTGTTAAAGATGTATAAGTAATTATTGGTTGCGCCCCAGATGTTTCCTTTACGATCCTTTTTTACAGCGATTACCCTGCTGAAATCGTAGTTATTCTTTCTGGTAAATAAATTATAATGCTTAAATGAGCTACCGTCATACCTGTCAATACCTGTTTGGGTGGCAACCCATACAAAACCATCGTCATCCTGAACAAGGTTATAGACAATGTTATTCATTAATCCATCATCGATGTTCAAATGCTTAAAGGTTATTTGCTGTGCAAATGAAAAGGTTGCCAAAAAAATAAAAGCAATTGTAAGTAATCTCATCAATTGATTACCAGGTTTGGTTTATATCTGGAGATCGAATTTATAGATTATAACTGGAATAAATCTGTTCAGGCATTATTTTTTGACCCCTATGGGGATATTATTTTAGATAAAACCATTTAGCTCAACACTTTTTAAGGAATTTATTTTTCGGTTCCTAAAGCTTCAATTATAAGGGTTTAGGGAAGAGATAGCACCTGTTCAATAATTGAACAGATTTCAAACCTTTTAGAACCCTCAGCAAACCCTCCATAAGCAGGTCTGGGCCTAACTTCGATATCATCAAACCAAATAATAAACTGTTATCAGCTGAGTTGATTGTAGGTGTTTCACAACAGTCTTGCAGCGAAGAAGTGGGAGGTCAAAATGAAAGGATATGAAAAATTTACAGATCAGGATCTGTGGAAATTAATTAAGCAAGATGATGTTAATGCATTTAATCAACTGTATCAAAAATTCTGGTCGAAAATGTTCAGTACAGCATTTTCATACATTAAGGATCGCGAGCTTTGCATAGAGGTAACCAATGATATCTTCTTAAACATCTGGACCAAACGCCATGAGCTTCAAATTGAATCTTTTAGCGCATATCTTACTGCTTCTACAAGATATCACATTTATAGAAAATTGAAAACACTCAGAAAGACTCCGATTGACCTTATTGAAGATTATGAAACCGTTGTACATCAAACAAGTACTTTAAATGATGGAGAAAGTAAACTCAATTGTACAGAACTAAAATTGAAAGCTGAAGCACATTTAATGTCGCTTCCGAATCGTTGCCGGGAAATCTTTATGATGAGCAGAAATGAATTTATTCCGAATCAGGAAATTGCTAATCATTTCAATATCTCTAAGCGAACTGTTGAAAACCAAATTACTATTGCATTGAGACACCTGAGGATGTGCCTTAAGATGGCTGTTTAATCTGATTTTTTGATTCGCTTAATTTTGATCTTTTTAGTTATACTTTGAATAATCTTATCGCGAACTTCCTGTCTGGTTCCCATAATTTTGGATTTCCAGGGATAGTCTTTTAACTCAAAGTCTATGTCCTTACCTAATATGGCAACCATATCCGGTTCGGATAAAGTGCCTTCCAGATATTGCTCAAATAGTATGATGAATTCTTCCTGCGTCATTACATTTTTAGAGCGCTTTCCGAATCAACACACACATGATTTTTCTTATGTCTTATTTTTTTTACAAAGCCTAAGCAATATTTTAGTCAAATCAGCTATTAGAAACCAATGATTAAGGTTTAGGATAAATCATAATTTACCTTGGGTAACGATCAATTGCACAAGATTCTGTAACTTTCCTGCATCTCAAAATATAACTAATGGAAGAAATCAGGTGGGGAATTATCGGATGCGGTGACGTAACAGAAGTAAAAAGCGGACCAGCGTTTAACAAGTTGCCTAATTCAAAGCTGGTAGCTGTAATGCGCAGAGATGCAGAGAAGGCGGCTGATTATGCTAAACGTCATAACGTACCCAAGTGGTATGATAATGCAACAGCGTTGATAAATGATCCGGAAATCAATGCGATTTACATTGCCACACCTCCTCTGCAGCACGAGGCTTATACCCTTGAGGCCTTGGCGGCTGGCAAACCTGTGTATGTAGAAAAACCCATGACCTTAAATGCTGCTTCTGCCCAGCGTATGATTGATGCTGCACTAAAGCATGATGTTAAACTGGTAGTGGCACATTACAGGAGAGCGCAACCCATGTTTCTCGAGGTAAAAAGGCTTTTAACAGGAAATAGTATTGGTGATGTTCGTTTTGTAGGTTTAAAAATGCTCCAGCCGATAAATCCTAAACTCGTGGCGCAAACTGCCCAAAACTGGCGAATGGATCCTGCTATCTCTGGTGGTGGCTTGTTTCATGACCTCGCACCTCACCAACTCGATCTGATGAGTTATTATTTTGGAGCCGTCCAAAACGCCATGGGGATAGCAACGAGACAACAGAAAAACACCCATGTTGATGATCTGGTAGTTGGACAAATATTATTTAAGAATGGCGTTGTTTTTAATGGGACATGGTGCTTTAGTGTTTCAAGCTCAGATCAAGCTGATATTTGTGAGATTTACGGTTCAAAGGGAAAAATCAGCTTTCCAATGTTTGGACATAAAATTGAGTTGAAACATGAAACCAAAACTCAGACAATAAACTTTGAACCCCTTGATCATGTACAACAACCTATGATAGAACAGGTTGTGAAATATTTCCTCGGCCAGGCGGAAAATCCCTGTAGTGGTGAAGAGGCTTTAATTACAATGGAAGTAATGGATGCCTTTACGGGTAATTTTTAAGGATAAGCAAACATTGATTGTTTCCATGGCAAATCAACATATGAGCAGGTTAGCCACTTAGCCACATAACCAGCAACACATCGGGTGAGTTGGTTAGGCGCTTAGACCCATAACCCGCAACACGTTACCAACAACACATATGGGGTGAGTTGGTTAGGCGTTTAGCCCCATAACCTGCAACACGTAACTCTCAACACATATGGGGTGAGTTGGTTAGGCGTTTAGACCCATAACCCGCAACACGTAACCAACAACACTTTTAATCCAGCCTATTTCCCACTCTCCACTCCCTTTGCTGTGTTTCCGTGGCAAAGGTTAAGCTTAATCCTGCAACAGTCCTCAAACATTTCTTTACCATTACGGTTATAATATCCAGCAATAATAAGCACCATATGCAAGAACAACTGGATTGGACCAAAATGTTGGTCGGAGAAGAAGAATGGGTATACCTAATTGAGGTCGTAGTAAGAACAGCTATCATGTATATCATTATCTTGCTTGGCTTACGACTGCTTGGCAAGCGTGGCGTTGCCCAACTTTCAGTGTTTGAAATGGTAGTGATCATTTCTTTAGGTTCAGCTGCCGGAGATCCAATGTTTTACAAGGAAGTAGGCTTAATGGTACCCATTGCTGTATTTGCGGTAATTGTTGGTGCTTATCGTCTCACAACCTTCTTTATGGCAAAAAGTAAACGTTTTGACGATCTGGTAGAAGGAAAAGCAACCTATTTAATCGAAGATGGCGAATTTTCAATAGATGAATTTGGAAAAGAAGCTTTAGCGCAGGATGAATTTTTTGCCGAACTGAGATTACAAAGTGTATCACACCTTGGGCAAGTTAAAACTGCTATCCTCGAAACATCAGGTAACTTAAGTGTTTATTTTTATCCGGATAAAGAAGTACGATATGGTCTACCCATACTCCCAAAACCATATGAAGAATCGTTCGAAACCATACCATCCAAAGGAAAATATGCCTGTAATTTTTGTGGTAATGTAGAAGATCTTAAAGCACAACAATCCTGTGAATGCCCAAAATGCAGTCACAAACACTGGGTAATTGCAATCAATGAAATTCGTTTACGATAAATATAATTAGGATAATTTAGATCCAGCTGTAATTTCATAGGGTTCTTTGCCGGGTTCAAATATTCTTGTTAATTCTGTTCCTTCAACCGTTATCAAATCGGCTACTCTTCTGATCCAGTTTCCTTCTCTTAGTCCAATTACTGGAATATCATTCTGTGTTAAAAATTCCTGGATTCTGGTTTCCCTGGTTTCGCCGTTATGCTTTAACTCCGGATTGGGATCAAGATAATGTGGGTTTAGATTAAAAGGGACTAAACCCATACAATCAAAACTTGATGGGTAAACAATAGGCATATCGTTGGTTGTTTTCATATTGAGCCCAGCAATGTTGCTACCTGCACTACAGCCCAGATAAGGTTTACCTTGGCCTATATTTTCCTTCAATAACCACATCAGTCCTTCTTCGTGTAAGGTCTTCACCAGCAAGAAGGTATTCCCTCCTCCTGTAAAGAAAGCCTTTGCCTTTTTAATGGCCATTTTCTTATCTTCAAATTCATGGAGCCCTGCAACTTTAATATCCAGCTGAGCAAAAAAATCTTTAGCCTTTTGTGTGTAAGCTTCGTGTGAAACCCCTCCAGGACGAGCAAAGGGGATAAACATAATTTCATCAATGTTTTGATATAGTTTTATGATTTCTTCTTTAAGATATTCGAGATAGTTTCCTCCGAATAAGGTGGATGTAGATGCAAGAATAATATTCATGGTATTGAATTATGAACGTCAAAGATAATTTTTTCTGTTGTATGACATGCTGTTTTAAATAGATTTTTCATGTGCATTTCAGCCAAGAGTTGCTAGTTCCTGTACATTTCTCTTTTAGCACTCTAATAAACTATAATTAAATGATTACCAATGCAATACAATCTTAATTAAATCAAATTTGAATTAAAATTTTTTAATTCAAATAAATAAACGTTAATTAGACATTTATTTATTGTTATGAGCACAGCAAACTATGTAATTGGCGTGGATTACGGGACGGATTCTGTTCGATCGGTTCTGGTAGATACCGCAAACGGAAAAGAGATTTCGGCTTCAGTTTTCCTTTATCCCAGATGGCAGAAAGGTTTATATTGTAAACCTTCCATCAATCAGTTCAGGCAACATCCTTTAGATTATATTGAGGGTTTAGAACACACCATTAAAGATTGCTTAGCAAAAGCAGGCGGACAGGAAATTGCGCATTTGGTAAAAGGCATTTCCATAGATACCACAGGCTCGAGCCCTGTGGCGGTAGATGAGAAAGGTATCCCCCTTGCACTAACACCAGGTTTTGAAGAAAACCCGAACGCTATGTTTGTGCTTTGGAAAGATCATACAGCCGTTAAAGAAGCTGCAGAAATCAATGAACATGCTACAAAATTCAGTACCAACTATCTAAAATATGTGGGCGGTATTTATTCTTCAGAATGGTTTTGGTCTAAACTACTTCGCATATTAAGAGTAGATTCTTCGATCAAAAAAGCAGCTAAATCATGGGTTGAACATTGTGATTGGATTCCCTTCTTATTGTGTGGCGGTAAAGATGCTAAAGAAATCAAACGCAGTCGTTGCGCTGCCGGACATAAAGCCCTTTGGGCTGAAGAGTTTGATGGTTTACCACCGGAAGAATTTTTCAGCAGTTTAGATCCCCTTTTAACTGGATTCAGATCATTACTATTTAAAGATACTTACACTTCGGATGTTTCGGCAGGAACACTAAGCAGTGAATGGGCTGAGCGATTAGGCTTAGATACCAGTGTTGCTATAGGCGTTGGTGCATTTGATGCCCACATGGGTGCCGTTGGTGGTCAAATTGAACCTTACTTTTTAAGTAAAGTAATGGGTACCAGCACATGCGATATTTTGGTTGCACCTAATCAGGATATGGATGGAAAATTAATTAGTGGAATCTGTGGACAGGTTAACGGATCTGTTATCCCAGGTATGGCTGGTTTAGAAGCCGGACAATCGGCTTTTGGTGATGTTTATGCCTGGTTTAAAAATTTAATTAGCTGGCCATTAAACAATTTACTTACTGAATCAGCACTTATTGATGAAGCAACTGCAGTTGCGCTTAAAGCGGAATTAGAACATAAAATTATTGCCAATTTAAGTAAACAGGCATCCGAATTACCTGATGAAGACTATGCCGAACTGGCTATAGACTGGTTGAATGGAAGAAGAACTCCAGATGCCAATCAGGAACTTAAAGGTGGCATTACCGGACTCAGCCTGGGTACAGATGCACCTAGATTTTTCCGTGCTTTAGCAGAAGCCACCTGTTTCGGTGCTAAAAGCATTGTTGATCGTTTTAAAGAAGAGGGCGTTCCTGTAAAAGGAATTATTGGCATTGGTGGGGTAGCAAAAAAATCAGCTTATATCATGCAAATGATGGCCGATATATTGGAAATGCCGATTAGGATTCACCGTTTCGAACATACTTGTGCACTCGGTGCGGCCATGTTTGCTTCTGTGGTTGCCGGCATCCATCCTACAGTAGAAGCCGCTATGGCAGCTATGGGAACAGGCTTCGAAAAAGAGTACCAGCCAAACCTGAAGAAAAGAAAAATGTACCGGGAGCACTATCACAAATACCAAAGTTTAGGGCGTTACCTGGAAAGACACAATAACAAGGAATATCAACCTTATTTAGCATGAGCAAGTATCAAACCATAAAAGAACAAGCTTACGAAGCCAATATGCAGTTACCCAAGTTAAATCTGGTACTGTTTACTTTTGGAAATGTTAGCGCCGCAGATAGAGAACAAGGTGTATTTGCGATTAAACCGAGCGGTGTACCTTATGAGCAACTGAGTGTGGATAAAATGGTGATCGTTGACTTTGACGGAAACACTGTTGAAGGCAGCTTAAGACCCTCATCAGATACGCAAACGCATGCTGTATTGTACAAACACTGGTCGGACATTAGCGGAATTGTACATACGCACTCTACCTATGCAACTGCCTGGGCACAAGCACAAACAGCCATTCCTATTTTTGGCACCACCCATGCAGATCATTTAACAGTGGATATCCCCTGTGCCCCACCAATGGCTGATGAAATGATCAAAGGAAATTATGAGTATGAAACCGGATTTCAAATCATTAACCACTTTGCCGAACTGGGTTTAAGCCATAAAGAAGTAGAAATGATTTTAGTCGGTAATCATGCCCCTTTTACCTGGGGTAAAACAGCCGAAAAAGCGGTTTACAACAGCGCCGTATTGGAAGCTGTGGCACAAATGGCTTTACTAACCAGGCAAATTAATCCGCAGGCACCAAAATTAAAAGACTCATTAATACAAAAGCATTTTGAGCGTAAACATGGTGCCGGAGCATATTATGGGCAAGAATAAAGGAGGGGATTGGTGACTTGGTGAAAGGTTGAATTGCTTAACTGAACGTAAGTTTATCATCAATTAAATAGTTAACCAACTAAACGATTAAACCACACCTAAACAATTAGACGATTAACCGACTAAACAATAATCAAGCGATTAAACAACAAAAAACATGATAGATTTAAAAAAATTACAAGTTTGGTTCATCACAGGAACTCAACATTTATACGGAGAAGAAACCTTAAAACAAGTAGCAGATCACGCACAACAAGTTGCAGATGCACTAAATATCAATAAAAATATATCTGTTTCTGTGGTTTACAAACCTATTGTTAAAACTACTGAAGAGATTTTTGAAACTTTACAACAAGCCAATATCGATAAAAACTGTATTGGTGTGATTACCTGGATGCATACCTTCTCTCCTGCTAAAATGTGGATCAGGGGTTTGAATGTTTTACAAAAACCATTACTTCATTTACATACTCAGTTTAACCGAGATATTCCATGGAACTCTATTGATATGGATTTCATGAACTTAAACCAAAGTGCACACGGTGACCGCGAATTTGGCTTTATGGTTTCGCGCATGCGTAAAGACCGTAAGGTAGTGGTTGGGCACTGGCAAGAGGAAGAAGTGGCCAGGCAAATTGATACCTGGGCCAGGGCTGCTGCAGGCTGGCACGATTGGCAAGGTGCTAAATTCGCCCGCTTTGGCGATAACATGCGTTATGTAGCTGTAACTGATGGTGATAAAGTAGAAGCTGAATTAAAATTCGGTTTTTCGGTAAATACTTATGGAATTGGTGATTTAGTTGCTGTGATCAATGCTGTTAGCGAAGAGTCAATCCAAACTTTGCTAAAGGAATATGAAGAAACTTATGACATGGCTGATGATTTACGTGCAGGTGGTGCCCGACATTCATCGGTATACGAAGCTGCTAAAATTGAGTTAGGTTTAAGAAAATTCCTGGAAGACGGTAATTTCAAAGGCTTCTCAGATACTTTTGAAGATTTACATGGTATGATTCAATTACCAGGAATTGCAGCGCAGCGCCTGATGGCTGATGGTTATGGTTTTGCTGGTGAAGGCGACTGGAAAACAGCGGCCCTGGTACGTGCTTGCAAAGTAATGGGCGCTGGCTTACCTGGTGGAAATGCGTTTATGGAAGATTATACTTACCATTTCGATCCAGCAAATGCAATGGTTTTAGGTTCGCACATGCTTGAAGTGGATGCATCGTTAGCTAAAGGTAAAGCCAGTTTAGAGGTTCATCCTTTGGGTATTGGCGGCAAGGCAGATCCTGCCCGTTTGGTATTTAATGTAGGCAGCGGAGATGCATTGAATGCTTCTTTAATTGATATGGGTAACCGTTTCCGTTTATTGGTGAATGAAGTTACTGCTGTTGAAGCTGAACATGATCTTCCAAATTTACCGGTAGCACGCGTATTATGGAAACCACTTCCTGATATGAAAACGGGATGTGCAGCCTGGATTTATGCTGGTGGTGCACACCACACGGCTTACAGTCAGAATTTAACTACCGAGCACTTGCTTGATTTTGCGAACATCGCTGGTTTAGAATACATCAACATCGGTGCAGATACGAAAATTAACCAGTTCAGAAATGAACTGCAATGGAACGAAGTGTTCTATAAGTAATATTTATCCGAAGTCTCTTTTGGCCATTAGCCGGAGAGACTTCGGATTTTTTTTATCCCAGCTTAACCATTGCTTTGATCACACCATTTTTAGGGTTTAACCAAGAATCAAAGTTGTCTTTTACTTCTTCAAAAGCTACCTGGTGCGTGATGTAATTAGTTGGATTAACCAATCCGGCTTTCATCGATCTAATCACATGTTCAAAATCTTCAATGGTGGCATTCCTGCTACTCATTAATGTTGATTCTCTTTTATGAAATTCCGGGTGGTTAAAGATCAAATCTCCTTTTTGCAGGCCAATCAATACGAACCTGGCACCATGAGCCATATAATTGATGGCATTGTTAATCGCCTTTTGATTACCTGTCGCATCTATCACCACTGTAGGCATATCTCCATTCGTAATGTCACTCAACTGCTGCGTTACATCAGCCGAAAGTGCATTAATGGTATGTGCAACGCCTAATTTTTCTTTACAAAATGCAAGTCTGTCCTCATTGATGTCTAAAGCGATCACATTTGCGCCCGCTATTCTGGCAAACTCCATGGTACCTAAACCAATCGGACCAGCACCAATAACCAATACAAATTCACCTGACTGCACCTCTGCCCTGCGAACACCATGGGCACCAATTGCCAGGGGTTCTACCAAAGCTAATTCATCATAACTCAGATCTTCTCCATGTAATAAAGTTCGTGAAGGAACAGCAAGATATTCACGCATGCCTCCATCTACATGAACACCACAAACCTGCATTTTAACACAACAGTTAGGTTTGTTCATTCGGCAGGCAATACATTCTCCGCAGTTAAAGTAAGGAATAAAAGTTACCTTCTCGCCTACCTTAAAGTCATCGTTCCCATCAACTTCAACTAGCTCACCAGATAACTCATGCCCCAGAACGCGTGGATAATTGAAAAATGGTTGCGTTCCTTCAAAAGCATGTAAATCGGTGCCACAGATGCCTATTCGTTTTATTTTGATGATGGCCTGGCCTTTTTGTAATGTGGGTTTATTTGTATCGGAATATTCGAATGTACCAGGGGTGGTACAGGTTAGGGTTTTCATGTGTATATTGTTAATTGGTGAGTTGGTGAGTTGTTTATTTGGTGAATAGCTGAACTGTCTAACTGTCTAATTGTTTAATCGGTTAACTGAAAACTGAGAATTGCCAACTGAAAACTGTCTAATTGTTTAATCGGTTAACTGAAAACTGCCAACTGAAAACTGAGAATTGCCAACTGAAAACTGACTAAGCGTTTGCCAGGGCTCTGTCTAAATGTACATAGCCACCATCTACATGGATGATTTGTCCGGTAGTGTGACTGGAGGCCCCTGACATTAGAAATGCCGTCATATTAGCGATCTCAGTGGCCGTAGTCATTCTATTTTCCAGTGGAATCTTAGCGGTTATCTCTTCTAGTTTTTCCTGCGCATTGTCAAGCGTTTCAATCCAGGTTTCATAAGCTGGTGTCCAGCATTCTGCCACCACCACGGCGTTTACACGAATACCATATTTTAGCAATTCTACCGCCCACTCTCTGGTTAGGGCGTTTCTACCACCATTGGCAGCTGCGTAAGCCGATGTATTTCCTTGTCCGGTTTCAGCTGTTTTAGAGGTAATATTTACAATGGCACCTTTGCTTTTAATCAATTCGGGAAGAGCATAATGTGCCATCAAATAATAGTGTACCACATTTTTATGTAATGAAGCCATGAAATCTTTATAATTACCACCTTCCAAACCTACTCCATCATTCACTCCTGCATTGTTAACCAAGCCATCTATTTTTCCAAATTTTGCCACTATTTCTTTTACCACTGCTTCACAATCTTCAGGATTTGCCAATTCTGCTACAAACTGAGCGGCCTGCCCCCCCTTTGCTGCAATCTCATCTACTACCTTCTGATTATCAACAGCCTTTCTTCCGACAATTACAGCAATAGCCTGTTCCCTGGCAAAAACTTCGGCAATACCTTTACCAATTCCTTTTGCTCCACCCGTGATCACAATGATCTTATCTTTTAGTTGTAAATCCATGTATTTATGTGTTTATTTCTTAAGGTTAACTCTAATTTATTCTTGTTATTTGTTTGCTGTTACTGGAGAATCATATTCAGAATATCTGCTTTTCTCCATTCCGGAATAATTTTTAAATCAGTCAACTTTCCATTCTTCAGCACGCCCTCAACCGTAGTCTGGTATGGTGCATGCAGTTTAAAATGCACATCCCAATCTTTAGGCCAGGCGGGAAACAATATGATTTTTTTTCCATCACACTGCATTAACATTTCCTGTAAGCCAATCATTCCTGAGCCTCCCCAGTTATGGTCGGGTGTCCAATCATATCCAGGACCCCAAAATGCCGGAAACCTTCTGCCCGAATTTTTTAGCTTTAAGGTTGTAAGACGGGCGGCTTCTTCAGTTAAACCCAATCTGGCAGCAAAGATATTATCTTGTTTCCATCCGATGTGGCTTCTAAACTTCAGAACATCCGAATCATACCAATAGGTATTCCTTGCTGTATCAAGACCAGGTTTACCCATGCCGTATATCCCCCATGGGAAAACCGGATATAATTGAGGACTTTCTGTATTGTTTATTCTTTCCCAAAGTTTCGCAGGTGAAATGGTGGTTTTACCTGCAAATTCACGAAAGCTTATCGGAGGAATTGTATTGAGCATATCTTGCCAGGCTTTTTTCTGTGTTGTAGTCGCTGATTTTAGCTCCAGCAATCGCTCTAAAACCGTTTTAAGCCCTGCAATTGTGGAAGTAGCATTATACGCCATTTTATAAGTTTCTGCTGCCGAGCCAGGATATAAAACCAAATGACCATTTGCATCCAGCGCCTTTGCACCTCTTTGTTTGGCTAAATAATGATAGTGTTCTTTAAAAAAGGTTAAGCTACTCTCTATAAGCGGCATATAGGTTTGAATGTTCTGTCCATTGTAGCGTTCCGTTTCCAGAATCATCATGCAAAACTCGAGGATCGTATCCCATTCATATTCCAGCCAGGCATTGTATTCCATGCCCTGGTTATAGCCAGCCGGTCTCTTCCAGCCATATTCTGCGGGATTAGGCAATCCAAAATTCTCTATCTGTTCAGAGAAACTTGCTCCCTGATGGTTCCATGCCGCTTCGGTACGCAATTCTGCATTTTTTAAGATGTTTAGATAGAAATCGAACTGTGGTTTCATCATTTCGAAATCACCGGTTTTGAGCATGGGCCAGTAAACCAACCTTTGATTTTGGGCGGTGTGGGTTCCTCCGCCCCAATTTCTAAAGTCAGGTGTGTACTTTAAGGCAGTATCAGTTAGTTGGGGATCGAATGTGAAAAGGCCTCCATTAAACTTAGTTGGCGATGATCCATAAGCATTACAGCCCAGCATGTATCGAAACAGCTGATAATTTTTACTCAGCTGATTTACATTCGAGTCTGGCGAATTAATGTAAATAAAGCTTCTGTTCCAGTAATGGTTCCACCAGTTTTTTGTTGCAGCAAATGATTGCCCGGCATCGTATTGCTCAAGTGCATTTGCCGTTTTGTTGTCCTGGCCATTTAAAAGAACCGAGATTTGATGGACTTTGGAAGCTTTTTTGCTTTTAAGAACCCAGGCTTTAAAAGGTGTACTTAAATACTGCCCTATGTAGGTTCCGGCAGCCACCAAGCCTTTACCTTGCATCACTCCACCAAACTTTAGTTTTTTTAAGGGATTGTATAAACGGGTTTTATAACTTTCAAGCCCCTGCTGCTTAACCACTACATCAAACACAGTTTCTGCTTTATTTTCATGAATAAATTCAATCTGGTTACCTTTAAAAGCGACATCATCTTTAGCTGTCTTCACTAGCCCCTGAGGCGCCCATTTGTAAGAATTCTGATTATTTTCTTTGCCCTTTGTAATTCTATCTTCGTAACGCCAGCTTTCATAACTTGCTTCTGCAATGATATTTTGATTAGCTTTAACATCCAGATTAACAATAGGCTTAAACACATCTACCCAAACTTTAACTTGAGCATTTAATTTACCATCAGTGCCCAATATCTGCACATATCCGTCTTTTAGTAACAGCTCCTGTTTAAAAGTGCTGCCAGTGAATGGATTTGGTGTTAGTTTCAGTTTTACCCTGCCCAGCTTCAGTAAGGTGTTGTTCTCATCAAACGTTCCGCTACGTGACAAATAAAGATAAACCTCTCCTTTTTCTACCCATACATTCAGGCCAACATCTCCTCCGCCAACAGGCATAGATTCTGCTGAATTATTACTCTGGCTTGTCCAGACCACATTGTTCTTTGCTATTTCCTGCTGGGCATGAGCAATCTGTGAATCACAAAGACACAAAAATGCAGAGCCTATGAAGTACAATAGCCAATTGGCTTTATAAACCTTCCTTCGTACCGTACTTTGTATGCTGTTGATCACCTTCATCTTAATCTTCTACCAATTATCTGTTCTAAACGAAGAAACAGGCAATCCATCATTGCCAAACAAATCGCCGACTACAAAATCTTTGAATGCATAACGCACTGCTACTGGGTTTTTCACTTCATCAGCAGAGACAGTTACACTGCTACCTGTAATTTTTGCCTTTGCAGGATAAAACTTCTTGTCTGCGCCTGCAATTTCAAACAAACTGAGTTCTTTTCCAAATGAAGTTAATCCATTGGGTACATTTTGAAATTTTAGCACCGCTTTATCTTTTTCAATGGTAAGCGACTGATAATCCGGACTGGCATACCCAAAGCCTTTTAACCCATAAGTTTGGGCTAAAGCAAGGTAGGCCAATCGTTGTCCACCTTGCTTTTTATTTGCCGGGTGAATGGATTTTTCTTCGCCAATATCCATCAAAACAGCCATTCCGCTATTTGGGATCTTTGTTAAAGATTTGCGTTGGGCCTCTCTTAATAAGGCAGAATTATATTGTCCTTTGGCATTTTCTGGTAAGGCCGAATAGTTATAGGGTGCAATCTGGGCATAGTAAAATGGAAACTCCCCATTGTCCCATGCTTTTCTCCAGTTCGACACCATGGCTGGAAATAATTCTTCATAACGTTCCGGACGCGTATAATTAGATTCTCCCTGATACCAGATTGCTCCACGAATACCATAACCCATTACAGGATACAGCATGCCATTATAGAGCGTTGTAGGCGTTCGGCTTACTTCTTTAATGGTATCTGTCTTCGATGGAATTTTAGCCTCAGGAAAAGGTTTTAAATCATCCGGAGACATCCAGGCCTCTATTGAAGAACCTCCATAACTATCGTGAACCAAACCAATAGGTACGTTGAGCATTTCATTTAATAAAGAACCAAAATAATAGGCTGTTGCGCTGAAGTTAGCTACTGATTCCGGTCCTGCCAATTTCCATTCTGATGCTTTGCTGTTATCTTGTCTGGTTGTAACCGATGAACGGGGTACAGTATACAACCTGATGTTGGGATTTTTAGATCGTAAAATGGCTTCATTTGAACCGATAACAGGTTGGCTTTTAAAACCTTTCATGGGCATCTCCATATTAGATTGTCCACCACAAAACCAAACCTCACCAATCAGAATGTCTTTTAGTATTAAAACTTCCCCATCACTTAAGCTAATTTCAAAAGGTCCGCCAGCTACAGGGGTAATCAATTTAATTTTGAACTTTCCGCTCGCATCTGTTTGAGCAGTATAGGTCTTTTTATTCCAGGAAGTAACAATTTTTACACTTGCAGAGGGTTTGGCCCAACCCCATATAGCTACATTGCTTTGCTGCTGCAAAACCATATGATCGGTAAATATGGATGCAGGTTTAACTGTTGCATTTGCATGCAGTGTTAATGCCAATAAGCCTGAAAGTAGTATTGCTTTAAGCTTTATTCTTTTCATTTTCTTCTTCTTTTAACGCCTTTTTTCGCCAGTAATTAGCTAAAATAGAACCTGATATATTCATCCAGGGGCTAAAAACGGCTGCAGCCAAGCCCACTGTACCTAATTTACCCATCGAACCCGCTAAGCCCGAAGCCATTCCTCCATTTTGAAGGCCAACCTCAAAGGCAACTGTTCTTGATGATTTTTTGTCTAAACCAAAAAGTCGGCTCAGTATATATCCGAAAAAATAGCCTGCTCCGTTATGGATTACCGAGGCTAAGAACAATAAAAAACCGACTTTCAGC
The DNA here is from genome assembly GCF_965279535.1 of Pedobacter sp. Taxonomy (NCBI): domain Bacteria; kingdom Pseudomonadati; phylum Bacteroidota; class Sphingobacteriia; order Sphingobacteriales; family Sphingobacteriaceae; genus Pedobacter; species Pedobacter sp. Next base: position 387,592 of record NZ_OZ257244.1, on the reverse strand, counting down.
AGGTTATCTCTTCCGGCAGCGGTGGTTACTGTAGTAAAATATACGATCCCAAACATGGATACATAGGGCATGATGTCGTCTAGCTTTTTAATTTTTAGGGTGATGAGGTGATAGACTACCCCAACCAAAAACGCGCCTGTAAAAAAGCTGAAAATCTCTACAGAACCCATTGCTTCTTTTGATTCCAGTACGTGTTCTAATGCTTCCCATAAGCCTAATGACAGTGCAGTCAGCCATGCTAAGCAAAACAAACTAAGCCATTTAACAGTAGAAATCCCCTCAGGTTTTGCTCTTTTTAAATAATCATGTATCAAGGCTGCTCCAATAGGCACAATTACAATTTTGATGATTTCGAGCATCATGTTCACAAATTTGATCTCGATTAAGGTTCCTGCCAGTAATTTCATTAGCAAAGGGGTCATAAATGGTGCAATTAGCGTTGCAATCGCTGTTACGGCTACAGATAGCACCAAATTTGCCCGGGCGATGTATACCATTACATTAGAGGCTAAACCACTTGAACAAGAGCCAATTAAAATGATGCCAGCTGCAATTTCCGTTTCAAAATGGAATACTTTTACCAGGAGCAATCCCATTAAGGGCATTACCGAAAAATGGCAGAACAAACCGATGATTACCCCCTTGCCGCTACTGGCTAACCCTGCAAAATCTTTTAATCCCATCTGGATGCCCATGCCAAACATGACGAACTGAACAACGACTAAGATCAACCACTTATTTCTTAAATCGAAACTGCCCCATTTAAGGAAAGCAGCTGGATAAACCATTCCAGCTACTACGGCTGTGATGATCCAGGCGGTATATTGATAGTTCTTCAGGCTTTCTACCGCTCCGATCCCAATTGCCAAACCGAGCGCTAGCGTAACGGCTGCCGGTTGCCATTGAATGATAGCAGGTGCGATAATGCCTAAAATCAACGCCAGAAAAGCAAGCAGGCTAATGAGCAAGCAAAATTTACGGAAGCTATGCATATCAGTCTTTCAAAAGGTCCGCAATGTGCTTTATTGCCAGCGTTGGACTAGCCAGAATCGGAACTTTCTTTTCAGATTCCTGCAAATTATCTACCACCCTCGACATAGAAGCCTGGGCCAATACAATTACGTCAACCTGAGCAGATAGTTCAATTAAAGCTTTAGCTACCATCTCATCGTGTTTTGCTGGATTGCCACCCATTAATGCTTCGAAAGCACCTTCACACAATCTTGAGGTTAATTCTATCTCTTTACCTGCAAGCGCTGCACGGCGTTTTACTAAATCACTGGTTGGGCCTAATGTGGTGGGTAAAGTTGCAATAACACCAATTTTCTTACCGGTTTGAACGGCTAAATCGGCCATTGGCTGATCCACCCTTAAAACCGGCACGCCCGTCAATTCGGCTGATGCCTCAACGGCAGCGCCAATAGAGGAACAGGTTACCAAAACTAAATCTGCGCCTGCCAATTCTGCTGAGCCCACGTAATTGACCACTCTTCTGGAGGTTAACTTCGTTAACTCATTTTTGGCAATCACATCTTTAATCAAACTGTCATCAACGATGTTAAATACATTTACATTGGGTAAATATTCGGTACAAAGTTGTTGAAAAACAGGAACTAGAGTAGCTGATGTATGGACAAGTCCGAGTGTTTTAGCTTTCATATTTGTTTATATTAGGTTATGTAAGTTTTGGTTCTATATCATGTGCGGCCATGACGAAAAAATCATCTTTTCCAACTTGACCGCCTTTAAAAGTAATCTGCAACTGATCTACAGCTGATTTTGGGGCATAGGCTTTGCAAAGCGGTGATCCCGGGGAAAGTGGTGCGATCATTTCAACGGCTTCAATCCCCATTGCCCTGGCAGCATAACTCGAGGTATCTCCCCCTGCCACTACAATTCTTTTTAGTGTGGTATCTGCTGCCACCAGACGGGTAATTTCACCTAACAATGTGCCGTAAAATTTAGCTGTAGCAGATTTAGGCAAATTCTTTTCTCTGAATAACTTATCTGTTTCCATTACCCGTTCATCATCATTCCCAAGGCTGGTATGAACAATCACGCTTTGGCCCGATTGAATTCCTTTTATCACTTGCGAAGCATAATCAATTGCCACATTCTTCAGCAGACCAATATTTTCGGCCAAATCTGGCGATTCAATCAGCATGGCTAACTTAAATGTATCTATGGCTATACTGATAAAGTTATTTTTTTGTGCAAATTGAATTTGTTTAGCGGTTACTGCAGAACAACTGCCCGATATTACCAGTATAGGCTGCTCAACCTTCACCGATTTCCACTGTGGGGATGAGTTTAACCCGCCGCTTTCTTTCCAATGTGTTCCCAGAGCCATTTCTATTCCGGAAGAACCGGCAGAGAACAAAATCCTGTCTTCTGATGCCTGATTATCAATAATTTGACCGATTTCTTTTAAGTCACTTGGTTTTAAGGCATCAAAAAGCACGATATCCTCTTCAAATGCTAAATCTGTTGGGTTATCCTGATATTGATGCAGGCTTAAAATATTAAAAAGGCCTATACTTTTAGTAGTTTGCCTGGCCAAATGCAACCTGATATCACTTTCATCGGCAGGTGTTACCGGATGCTTACGCATAGAAGGATGCCGATCCAAACGATAAATATCACCGGCACTCCCGATACCCATTCGGGCAAACAGATTGCCAAAAAGCATGTACCTGCCTAAAGCAGGTGCAGCAACCAGGAGTGGAACAAATTTAGATTTGAACACGGCTGATCCAAGATCAATGGCTTTACCAATACTCCCAATTCCAGGCGAAGAGTCGAAAGTAGAGCAGACTTTATAGTGTACGTGTCTTGGCTGTAACCTAGCCAAATCATTAAATGCAGGTAATAAATGTGCGTCCATTTCTTCAGGCGACATTGTCCTGCTCATTCCTGCAACACCTATGGCTTGTAAATCCGGATAACTGGCCAATTGTTGTGGTGTTGGACATTCAATAAACAACATTGTTTTAATACCTGCATGGCTCAAAAATTCCAAGGCATCCGTTGATCCCGTAAAATCATCTCCATAATAGGCGATTAACAATCTGTTTGATGCGTTTTCCATTATTTATTTCCAAATAAGCGAACTGAATTGTTGAACTCCGGATATTTCGCAGCAATTTGCTCGATTGATAAGCCTGCAACAGCGCCTTCCCAAGCCTGTTGTAAAGCTAAAACCCCTCCTGCCGGGCCATCTGGATGCGCCATGATTCCACCTCCTGCCATGTAAAGTAAATCTACCGTTTTCGTTCTGCGATAGGTTTCTGGCGCCTGTCCACCCCATTGACCTGACGATACAACCGGCAAAACAGAATAGCCACCGAGTAAAGGTGTTAAGCAAGCTTCTATAGAGGTAACTACCGAGTCGTCTGATTCCCAGAATTTATTCTGAATACCGTTTACGTGGATCTGGTCCACACCTGCCAGACGCCACAATTTTTGATAGGCAGGAAACTCAATACCCAATAATGGGTGGCGATTTAGCATTCCCCAGCCATTTCGGTGGCCATGAATAGCCAATGCACCATTGTCACAAATCTTTTTCACCCCAGCCAGGCCAACGCTATTTAAGCTGATCATGGCACAAGTTCCACCCGCAGAAACTACCTTCTCATAATGGCGTTGCATTTGATCCAGCTCATCGCTGATATTAAAAGCATACATTACTTTTTTACCGGTAATATCTGCTTGCCTGTTAATCACTTCCATAATGGCGTCTACCCTCTTTTCAAACGGAGAATTAGCCGCCGAGCCCAGTAACTCATCATCCTTAATAAAATCGATTCCAGCTTCTGCCAGCGTTTTTACCAATGCTGCAGTTTGCTCAGGAGACATGCCAATGCTTGGCTTAATGATGGTGCCAATTAATGGTCTTCCATACACATTGGTTAACTTCCTGCAACCTTCGATACCAAATCTTGTGCCTTTGTAAGCGCTTGAATAAGAAGTAGGAAAATCTATATCCATTAATTTTAACCCCGTAAACTGGGTTAATTCATATAAATTTCCCTGCAAAGTGGAAATCAATACAGGAAGGTTATAGCCAAAATTTTCAATAGACCAGGATACTTTAATGGTTGCCCGCTGGTAGGTTCCGGGTTTTAGTTTTATACTCGGTATAGAGGGCTCGGTTGAAGCATCGAGCTTAACAATCGATTCAACTCTTGCCGCAAAGCGTGCTTTTAATTCTTGCGTCTCACCCGGAACAGCAATAAAGGTACCCGAAGACTGTTCACCGGCTAAAACCTGGGCAGCTTTTTCTAAATCAAGGGGTGTTTCTATGTAATATGTTGCAGTAATTCTTTCCATTTTTATCTACTTAAAGGGAGCCATACCGACATTTCTGAATGGCCTCTATTGCCCCAGGTAAAATATGGCACCAGCTTTATAGGTGTTGTTTCGTTATTTTTTGAGATTGGATGATAAAGCGTATTTGTCCAATCTGTTTTTTCTCTCAATTTGGCATTGCCTTCTAAACTCATAACGGCTGCACCACCAATTGTTGTCGGTATTGCTTTTAAAGCTATTGAAGATGGTATTACAGCGTTAAATATGCTTTTTCCTTCAAAATCTTTTGATTCTAAACAGTATACTACGGGGCCACGTTTAACCGCTACCTGATTTCTGTTTTCTTCCACCAAAGGATTGGATTCAATTAATTGCGCTTCCATAGGCAACACCAATTCAACTATATCTCCAGCTTTCCAGGTTCTGTTTACTGCCGCATATGTACCTGGTGAAGCCAGTGTTTCAAATGCCTTTCCGTTTACCATTATCTTGGCACCATTGGCCCATCCCGGAATTCGAAAATAAAGCCCATATGGTTTATTGCCCGTTTTGTTCAGGGTAACTTTAATGTTTCCATCCCAGGGATAATTGGTTTCCTGCTTTAAGCTGATAGCAGTTCCATCAGCTAATCTTGTACTTAAACTGTTTCCTCCATACAAATTGAAATACAATCCTTTATCTGAAACACTATACAAGTAGTTATTGAGTTCAGCTAGAGTGCGCACCACGTTTGGCGGGCAACAGTTAGACAACGCAATATAAGGTACCCGATCTTTTGACCAACGCTGTTTGAAAGGCAGATCGTTTGATTGTGCCAGCGGATTGGTGTATAAAAAGTTTTTTCCATCGAGGCTAATGCCAGACAAAACGCTGTTGAACAATGCGAGTTCCATTACATCCGCATATTTTGCATCGCTGGTGATCTGAAGCATGCGCCAGTTCCAGAGAACATTTCCAATGTTTGCACAGGTTTCGTTATGCGCAGTAAAATTGGGTAACTGATAGTCGCGGCCAAAAGCCTGGTGAATCTTTTGTACATCTGCAGGATTATAAGAGGTACCATCCGGAGATGTGCCATCATATAGTGAGCCCAATCCCCCGGTGATGTACATTTTATGGCTGCATACATCATTCCACATCAGGTTGAGTGAGTTCATTAGCGAATCGTTACCTGTTTCTGCGTAAAGATCGGCTACACCAGCATACAAGTAACTTGCCCTCACCGCATGCCCGGTTGCCTTTTTCTGTTGTAAAAATGGAATACGGTCCTGATTGTCATCTGTTCCGTCATCAATTTTACCTTTTATAGCGATAAGGTGTTTAGCCAATTCAAGGTACCTTGGGTCTTTAGTAGTTCTATACATCTCTACCACCCCCATGTAATGTGATGGACAAATGGCATTGCGTGCTAAAGTTGGTGAAGCCGTTTTATAGAAATTATACAAGTATTCTGTTGCCTTTTTGGCAATATCCAGCAGGCTTGTTTTTCCTGTTGCCCGATAATGAATGCATCCAGCAGTCATTAAATGACCAATGTTGTAGGCTTCAAAGCTTAGGCGATCCTGAAATTGATTATTTGCACCTGTTTTGCGTTGCTCAATCATTGCTTTTGTATAAATATAACCGTCAGCACGTTGAGATTTTCCTATTACTACAATGGCTTTATCCATCATCTGGAGTAACTTCGGATCCTTTGTAGAAGCGTACAAGCTTGCCACGGCCTCTAAGGTCTTATAATAATCTCCATCGTGAAAAGAAGGACCTGAATGTGATCCCGTGTCTAATCCGGCTGCTATTTCAAAGTTTTTGAAAGCATGACTGATTTTTGGATCATTATAAATGGCCCACATATTAGGCACCATGGTTTCTGTGGCGACCTTAAAACGATCTGCCCAAAAGCCTTTTGTCCAGGTAACATCTCCCATGTTGATGCTGTGCAATTTGGCATACGGCGAGCCTGAATTGTTAACCAAAGCTTTATCTTGTGCATTCACCTGAAATGCAAACAACCCGGCAGCTATAAATAAGCTTATTTTATATCTCTTCATATCTAATTCTCCTCTAACTGAATGCTTACCGGCCCAATTAATCCGGCAGGGTACAATGGTTTTCCAGCCAGCCTAAATGGTGCGGTAGTATTTGTAATTCTTTTATTTACAGGTAATTTACTATCGCCAATTAAACGATTTCCCCATGTATTGGTTATTTCAACAGTGATTTGGTTTTCTCCTTTTCTAAGTGCTTTACTCACCTCTAACCGATGTGGGGCAGTCCATAAGGTGCCGCAGTCTATTCCATTTAATTTTACACTGGCTATACTGGAGAATTCACCTAAATCAATCCATATTTTCCCTTCAATATTTTGGATATAGTTAAATGTCTTCGAATAAATGGCGGTGCCTGAGTAGTACTTCAACAAGGTGTCTGCATGTTTAGTCCAATCCTGCAGCTCATTAAAAACGACAGGCTTTGATGGTCCACCGTAGCTGTTATCAAATTTTACCTGCCAATCCTTCGAAAGATCTTGTGCCACTTTAAAATTTATCCAGTTATTTCCTGAATTGGATTGAGGAGATTTTGCCGGTCCATCAAACAAAATAAACAGCGATTGGTTGGGCGCTAATTTTAATTTAATGGTCGTTTTACCATTTGCGCTGCTCCAGGAATTTACTTTAATTGTATCATTAGACGAAGCGTCATAAATAGTTGGAATTCTATCTGTTATACGGAAGTTAAAATTCAACAACCGAACAGTATCTAACTGATTTGCTACAAAATAAATATCCTTATCGGAAGATTTTCTGTGCGTAAAAGCGACGTAGCTGGCATATGCTTTTCCTGCTCCCTCTGTAACAACAACATCTCTTTCTACGCCAAGTTCTGAAAAATCTTCCCCATAAAATGGTGCTTTATAAATGAAACCTGAACCTACTTTTTTAACGGAAATATTTCCTCCTTTGGTTGTTTTAGTATTAAACTTTCCTCCCCAGATTTCTTCGATGACTTTGTTGAACTCAAGCGAATTCACTTGTTTAATTCCCGATTGGAAGCTTGGTTTTTCGCCTACAATAACTTTAGCGCCCAGCTTAATCAGATCGGCTAGTTTCTTCACCGTTTCATAGCTGATATACTGGTAATTTGGATTTAAGCTCAATTCACCCGTAAAAACCAGTACTTTATAAGCTGTTCCACTTGCAAATACCACCTGACCATTCTTAACGGTTGCCGTACTTAAAACATCTGGATTGAAGGAGTCATAAGCATAGCCCCGCATTGGGTTCACCCAGTTTTCCGGATCGGCCATATTCGCCGAATGGGTAACACCAGCAGGAATCTGCCTTAAAGGTTCATCGACATTAGCCAGGCGTATCTGCTCAGCTTCCACAACCTCCTTTCCGAATATACCAGGCAAGGTTTGCACCAATCGATCGGGCAATACCGAGCGTCTGGGTAACTCTTCACCAGTGAAAACCGCAATGTCGGCTACAGGTTTACCTTGCTGTAAGAGGTTTTGGCTTCTTGTGGCATAATCTACCCAGGCTTTGCCTTGTTTCCACCAGGTTTGATCGCGTTGAAAATAAAGTCCAACCCCATCTAATGTCATTCCGGGTTTTCGATCCACCCAGGGATTATGCGTAAAAACATGGTAAACCAATTTATTCACGCCTAAGGCGTAGTTTCGGTCGAGCAAAGTCTTCATGTTGGCAGGGCTTTCATTCCAGTCCATACGAACGGTGGTAAAAGCTTCGGCCTGAATAATATTTTTACCATAAATATGCGCTGCTGAAATCGCATCGAGCATATCATTGGGTTTGTCATGTGTAGGGCTATTTAACCAGAACTCTCCCATGGGTACATCAACAGTTTTGTAATGCAGCAAGCCATCGCTCATCATGGTTGGCGCAACACTTTCGGCAGTAAACGTTAAGCCTTGCTCCTTTGCGAAATCTGCGAGTGTTTTGTAAAATTTATCAACAACAAGTTCAGCAATCGTTTTTCGTACATCATAAAGGAAGTTCTCAGAAACAGCTGCATTCTCAACAGGAAGGCCCGTCATGATGGGTAGATATGGCGTAATATCATATCCCCGGCGCTTCCGAAATTCTTCCTGAAATACTGGTGACCAGTTTTGGCTACCACATTCCCAACTGTCCATGTAAAAAACATTGAGCACTTTTTGGGCAATCTCCGGGCCAGCATGCTTTAAAGCTTCACCGTACCAATTTTTAATTTGAAGTTTCGCCGCAACAGGATTGAATTTGTCACATTCCAGGCCTTTGCCTCCTCCGCCCGTTGCATTGGTGTGTCCCGTAGAAGTATGGCCAACCCTTAGAATAGTCCAGTTTCCTGCCGGAGGAGTCCAGTTCAAAGTTCCATCAGCATTTAACTTTCCTGTGAGGTTGATTAGCTTATTTAATGGCACGCAAAGGTTTTTCGCAATTTCTCTGGAATTACTTCTTTTACTTACCCTCCATACTGAGCCATTTTTCCCTTCAAACTGATTAATTTTCGCTTCAGCAAATAGTTCAAGATTCAGCAATTTTAAGGAAGGCTTCCATTTCGCTGCATCGAGGTCTTCCGCACCAGGTTCAGAACCTTTCTTATCATAAATAAAGCGAAAATATTTTGCCGTAACAGGCACAATACTGTGTGTTACATCTTCATCTGTGTCCTGCCAGCCATGTCTGGGTGCTTCCAACCGGCCAATAGAACGGAAGGTTTTCCCATCATTGCTCACTTCAACGGCCAATCGTTGTGCCTGATAATTGTTACCACCAACCTTTATGCTGATACTTCGACAGGTAAAAGCTTTTTCAAATTCATATTGTATATAACAAGGTTGATTGGAGCCAAAACTCTGCTTATTGCCCGGCTTAATTAAACCGCTGGCATCTGCCCCATTACTGGCCGTAATTTTTGGGCTTACAGTTCTGGTCGATATCCCGGTTCCTATAGGAGCAGGATAGGCATATACAGCAATATCGTGATAATAATTCTCTTTAGATTCTGGTTGAGGTAATGTAATCTTACCCCTTGTTTTACTGATATTTAAAGCAGACCAAACTACTTTTTGCATAGAAAGTTCAGGAGTAATCCAGGGTCCGCCTGCGAGGGCAAAACCATCACTGATGTGCATACCCAGTTTTAAGTTGAGCCGTTTGGCTTCATTCATCGCAAACGTTACCATTTGCCACCATTCTGGAGTAAGTTGAACAGCAGGAGGCTGATAAAGTGGTGTTTGATCTGCCCTCTGAATGGTGACTAAATAAGCACCACCAATTCCATTAGCTTTCATGGCTTCTAAATCTGCTGTAATTCCGGCCTTTGAAACGCCTGCCTTCACCCAATACCACAATACCCAAGGCCGGGCGCTTTCATTTTGCTGAGCCATCGAAACTACAGGTAAGCAAATGCTTAACCCCAGTATAAAGCATAATAGGAAGGCAAACTTTAATTTTTTCATTTTTTCCCGGAGATTTTATATCCCTTTAAAGCGAAATAAAGTATAATCAGAAAACACACCAATGGAATACTATACCCTACCTGAATATCATCACCGTAGGCATCAATTAAGCTTCCCATACCAAAAGGTAAAATTGCTCCCCCAACAATCGACATAATTAGCCAGGATGATCCGGGTTTTGTATCATCACCAATCCCTTCAATTCCTAAGGCGAAGATGGTAGGAAACATAATCGACATGAAAAATCCGATTGCACCTAAAGCATAAACAACATAAGAGCCCTGGCCTAAAATGGCTACCAGGCACAATAAGGTAGAAATGATCGCATAGATTGCTAATAGCTTATGCGATGAGATCCATTGCAAAAGTGCCGTTCCGGCAAAACGGCCAGCTGTAAAGAGAAAGCCATACAACACTAAATAAGAAGCTGCTGTTTTCTCGTCAAATCCACCCCCCTGCTGTGCCATCCTGATAAAAAAGCTTGTTACACATACCTGAGCCCCAACATAAAAAAACTGTGCTATAACAGCCCAACGTAAATGCTTGTGACGCAGTGCGCCAAAAAAACTTCCTTTTGCCTCGCCATCAATACTTTTTGTTTTAATCTCAGGCAGGTGAATGAAATAGAATATTACTGCAATAACAATCAACACAATACCCAACGTGATATAAGGCGTTTTTACGGATGCTGCTTCTTCCAGGAAGTAGTTATTGCGGTTAACCTCGGTCATGGCGTCTAGCTCTGCCTGCGTATGTGATTTACCCGAAAGAATAAATAAGCCGCCAATTGCTGGTGCAACCATGGCCGCTAAGCCATTAAATGACGCAGCAAGGTTCAGTCTGCTTGTAGCCTTAGCCGGATCGCCCAGTACTGCCGCATATGGGTTTGCAGATGTTTCCAAAAGCGTTAGTCCACAGCCAATAATAAATAAGGCCACAAGGAATGTGAGGTAAGAGAGGGTGTTTGCAGCCGGAACAAATAGAAATGCACCAAATGCAAAAGCCAATAAGCCACAAATCATGGTTGCTTTATAACCCCATTTTTTTAAGATTATTCCGGCAGGAATAGCCATAAGGAAATAAGCAAAAAATACAGAAGTATCAATCAAAGTCGATTGTCTGTTATTCAAATTACATGCTTTTTTTAAATGTGGGATTAAAATAGAATCCAGGTTATGTGCCATTCCCCAAAGGAAAAACAAGCTTACAACAAGGATAAAAGGCAGAATATACTTCTTCCCTGATGCCGAATCTCCTTCGACTATAATTTCTGGCTGTGTTTCGTGGTTCATTATATTTGGTTTTTTTTAGTTCAATAGTTTATTAGGCATTGGTTCATTTTCGTGATTGGTATACCCACCAACCAGATTTAGTTATCGTCCTTCGACAGGCTCAGGATGACAAGCTTCAATAATCATCTTGTCAAAGCAGATTCTTCGTCCTCAGAGTGACAAGTTATTGTTCTACTGATTGGTATACCCACCAACCGGATTCAGTTATCGTCCTTCGACAGGCTCAGGATGACAAGCTTCAATGATCATCTTGTCGAAGTAGATTCTTCGTCCTCAGAGTGACAAGTTATTGTTCTACTGATTGGTATACCCACCAACCGGATTCAGTTATCGTCCTTCGACAGGCTCAGGATGACAGACTTACACTTGTTTCTTAACTACCAGTAAGTGATCGCATACCAGCACAACCTCACCATGTTGATTAATAATTTCTACATGTTCTGTTACCTGACCATATTCCGGGCGTTTGGTTTCTGATTTATCTGAAATTGTAATTTCGGAATGGATCGTATCACCAATAAAAACAGGTTTTATGAAACGAAGTTTATCATATCCTTTAGACATGGCCTCCGGATTTATTTCTGAAGCTGTTAGGCCAATACCGATGCTAAAAATCATCGTGCCATGGGCTATCCGTTGCTTAAAAGGCTGTGTAGCGCACCATTCTGCATCCATATGATGCGGAAAGAAGTCACCTGTATGCCCGGCATGGACAACAAAATCCGTTTCTGTAATCGTGCGGCCTAAAGTCACTCTTTTTTCTGCTAATTGATAACCTTCAAAAAATGTTGATTTGAAATACATATTTAATCTTTTACTCTATTGTTCTATTGGTTAGTATTCCAACTAACCTGATTTAGTTATTGTCCTTCGACAGGCTCAGGATGACAAGTTATTGTTCTACTGGTTAGTATTCCAACAAACCGGATTTAGTTATTGTCCTTCGACAGGCTCAGGATGACAATCTTCATTGATCACCTTGTCAAAGCAGATTCCTCGTTCCTCAGGATGACAAGCCTATCGTTCTACTGGTTAGTTTTCGCACTAACCGGATTTAGCTATTGTCCTTCGACGGGCTCAGGATGACAATTTTTTAAACTGCAACTCACTTCACCGCAATTCCACCTTCATCACTCGATTGGTAAGCACACTCTACAACAGCCATGGTCTTAATTACGTCCTCTACACTGGTATGCAAAACCTGATCAGAACCTTCATTGTACCGCATTAAATTAGCCATCGTGCCGATGAAAGCTTCGGGAAACCACGAACCTTCCAACTTTACCGTTTTCCATTCTGGTAATTTACCTTCCTCTACCAGGCAATATTCAAAAACATCAGGAACGCCATGCGGATAATCCATCAATAGACCCATTTTAGCTTTAATTGCACCTTTGGTTCCTTCCCATTTGATATAGCTTTCCTGATGATCGGGTCCAAAATCATGATCATGATTGGTATTAATCACTGCGTGCATGGTATCGCCATAGTCGAACAAAATCGTTGAACGGGAGGAGGATAAACTTTTAGCCGGATGTTTTAATGTTTTTGCTAAAATGCTCTTCGGTTCTCCTAAGAATGAACGAACCAAATCCACATAATGAATGCTGTGGTATTGGATCTCCAACCTCGGATGAATAATTACGTGCGGAAAGATTTCCCATGGTGTTTTTATGGTTACCCGTACTTCCATATCGTATAACTCTCCAATTAAACCCCGGTCTATGAGGTATTTTGCAGCAGCTGTAAATGGTGCAAAGCGCAACTGAAAGTTAATCGCCGCCTTAAATCCTTTCTCCCGGCAAAGTGCTAAAATTTCATTTGCCTGTTTAAAATCATCGCCCATTGGCTTCTGAATTAAAACAGCGCTGCCTTCCGGTAATTGTTTAAGCGTTGCTAGATACTGCTCGGGCATGATCGTTAAATCATACACCACATTGGCTGGCGCCTGGTTTACGGCTTCTGCCAATGAATCAAAAACATGTGGAATGCCAAATTTATCTGCTAATTTTTGGGCGCGTTCTTTGGTACGGTTAACAATCCCATAAACCTCAAAGCCAGCAATTTTATAGGCAGGGAGGTGTGCGTCGGCTACAATACCACCAGCCCCAATGATAATAATGGGCTGTTTGGTTTTTGGAAGTTCTGGCTTATATTTTATATCAATACTCATCTCTCTAATTCATTAATTTGTTTTTGAGCCTTTTCTATAAGTGACTTCGAAGGCTCTTCGCTATTGATGGCTGATAATACCATTTCATCAATTACTGCAGCCATAGCAGCCCAGTTTTTCTTTTGGGGAAGGCTGTTGGCTACCTCGTGTAACTGTTCCAACTTATGGTAAAAAGGGATAATCTCATTTATTTCCTCATCCTTCCAGGTAGAAATACGGCATCCGATTCCGCCTTCGAGTGTAAGTTGTTTATCTTGTTTCGCTTGTGTTACAAAGCGAAGAAAATCATAAGCCACTTGTTTATTTTGACTGCCCTTAGCAATGGTATATAACCAATAAACGTTAAGTGATGCTGATTGCTCACCAGCTGCTGATGGTAACAAATCAACGCCAACCTTACCCTTTACTTTAGAGTTGGCATCTACAGCACACATACTTGCGAAACCAAACCAATTGATCATCATTGCGGCCTCGCCCTGCGAAAATGCAATTCCGGCAGCAACGGATTCGAATGTACTGGATTTCGGGTGAACCGCAGTTTTATCGTTAACGATCTTACGGTAAAAATCCAGACCTTCTATAGCAGCCTGGCTATTGAGGTTTACCACGCCACTTTTATCTGCTAACTGGCCTCCCCTCGTCCACAACTGCAGGCAAAAATCAAAAACGGTGTTATGCCCGTCCGGATAACACGCGAAAATGCTGCCATACAAATTATCCTGAGGCCGGTTAAAGAACCGAGCTACCTCATGAAAATCTTCCCAGGTTTTAGGAACATCTAAAGGTCTTCCATATTGGGCAAGAAAATTTTTCTGCTCGGTAACATCTTCAAATAAATCTTTTCTGTAAATGAAACATTCAGGTCCGTCATGAAAAGGCAAACCCACTATCTCCCAGCCAAAACGTTGCAAACCCAAGAGTGATTTGCTCCAACCTTCCGGAAAATTATCAGGACGGTTCTTATTGATGTATGGGTTGAGGACTTCAAAATCCTGCGCTAAATAACCTTCATATACCCAATCTGTATTGATGTGGGCCACATCGAACTCACCTTGTGCCAAACCTTTTTTCGTAATAGTACGATCATAAAGTTCGTGCAAGTCCATCACCACCATTTCTAATTGAAGAGTACAGCCCGAAAAAGCACAATATTGATCCCAAAAGCGCTGCATGGCAGATTCAAAAGGAGCAAATTTTCTTACGGCAATTTTGAAAGTTTCTGTAGACTTAGGCATTTGCTATGGTATTCTGTTTTATAAATTCGTTGATAATCTGCTTATTATCCTGACCTAACTTGGGCGATCCCTTTGTTGAAGTAAGCAATTCTCCGTCGATACGAATCGGACACCTGGTTGTTTCATATTTATATCCATCTGCCATTTCAACTTCCTGAATCATATTTAAAGCCTTAAACCCTTCATGTGCCATGAGTGCGTTCCAGTTTAAAACATCAGCACACCAAATATCTGCAGGTTCTAAAACCGACAACCACTGCTCAGTACTTGCTGTAAGCAGGTGATCTGCTAAAATGGCTTTTATCTCATCTCGTTTCGAAAAGGCTTCCTTTATATCCGTATAGTCAAGTAATTTTTCGCAATCAAGCAATTGTCCCAATATAGGGATTGAGCCCATTGCCAAGGCTAAATATCCGTTTTCTGTTTGATAAATTCCGTAAGGAGCGCCCAAATATGCGTTTGCATTGTTCTTTTTTGATCTTTCTGGCAAGCATCCCCCATCGTTCATAAATGTAGTGATGGTTTCAAACTGGAAATCATAGGCAGATTCCATCATGCTCACCTGAACAAAACCACCTTCGTTTTTAATGGCTTTACGGTACAAACATGCTAAAATCCCTTGCGCCAAATGTGCTCCGGCCAGCATATCTACAATAGATAAGCCCATGGCTACAGGACCACTATCTGCATTTCCGGTCAGGGAGGTTAATCCGGTAACAGATTGCAACAATAAATCTTGTCCGGGTTTTCCTTTCCAATCACCATCCGTACCAAAGCCAGAAATCTCACCATAAATAATAGAGGGATTTAAAGCTAAAACAGACTGATAATCAAAGCCTAATCTTTCCATTACGCCTGGACGAAAATTATGGATCATCACATCAGCCTTTTTAAGCAACTCGCGAACAATTTCCTTGTCTTCATTACTTTTCAAATCAACTTCAAAACTTTCTTTATTTCTGTTAATGGCATGAAAAACCGATGATTCGCCATTCATAATTAAATTTGACGTATAAAGTGTGCGACAAATATCACCTACTCCCAGGCGTTCAATTTTAATTACACGCGCACCAAAATCTGCCAGGCGCAAGCTTGCAGAGGGTCCAGATAAAAACTGGCTAAAATCGATAATTAAATAATCTTCAAGCGGTCGCATATTTTAATTTATTTCAAATTCCTTGTTAATATCTACCGTATCCACACCAAGCTTTGGTGCAGCTTTGGCAGCAAAAAGCTTTTCGTTATCTAAACGAATTGGACTTACAGTAGTCCTGATGTTTTTACCCTCAGCCAAATCTAGCTGCTGTTCAATTTGCAGGTATTTATAATTACTTAAAGCCGTAGCGGACTGATAATCCAGCACTTCTGCAGACCAAATCCCATGGCTGTCCAGTAAATCAAGCCATAATTTAGAATTTTGCTCTTTAAAAGTCTCTGCCAATCTGTTAATCAGCTTATCGCGGTTATCAAATGCAGAATTGCTATCCATATAAAGGTCGGTTATGTCACAGCCTATTACCGAACAGATATTAGGTAAACTCCCCATAGCCAAGGCAATATGTCCATCCAGTGTTTCATACATGCCATAAGGGGCACTGAGATAAGCATGCGCACTGCCCTTTGCACTGCTCCTATCCGGCAATTTACCTCCATCATTCAAATAGGTGGTAATCACTTCGAACTGTACATCCAAAATAGATTCGAGCAAGCTCACTTCCACCAGTACGCCTTTATCGGTTTTAGCACGCTTGATTAAGGCAGCCATAATACCTTGTGCCAGGTGGTTACCACACATGATATCAGAAACCGATAGTCCAAAAGGCACAGGTCCATCAATTGCTGAACCTGATAAGAAAGTTAATCCGGAAACCGACTGAACCAATAAATCCTGACCTGGTTTATTTGCCCAGGGACCTTCATTACCGTATCCGGTAACTACACCATAAATAAGTTTTGGGTTAATTACCTGAACAGCAGCATAATCCAGACCTACTTTTTCCATTACACCTGGCCTAAAGTTATGTGTCATCACATCTGCCCTGGCAATCAATTGCTTGAGCCTGGCTAAATCCTCAGGATTTTTTAAATCAGCAGCATAGGATTCTTTATTTCTGTTGATGGTATGAAACAGCAGACTATCATCCGCTACAAAAAGATTCTTAATGGAAAGTTGGCGGCAGGCATCCCCTGTTCCAGGTCTTTCAATCTTAATCACACGGGCACCTAAATCTGCTAATTTTAAACCCGCAGATGGTCCGGCCAAAAACTGGCAAAACTCCAAAACCAAAAGCCCTTCTAATGGTCTGTTCATGATACTGTTAATGTTTTGGATTGCAGGTATAATTCATTCATGGCCGATAAAACCTCTGTTTCATCACCACCGTTCATTAAATAATCTCTAACTACATCTCCGGCATGATCCTGAAAAAACATAGATCCATGATAACGGGGACGAAGAAAAGCACGTTCTAATGCCGGTAAAGTATTTTTAAAATATTGTTGACTTTGTCTGTTTACTTCTTCATTTTTCCAGGCAGCTAAATGCCCCGGTTGACCACCACTCTCGAAAAAAAGTGTTTGCTGACATTCTGGCGAACCCACATACGCGGCATATGCTACAGCGACTTCCATTTCAGCGCATTTAGAAGAAATGGCTAATCCTGTTCCGCCGAGTGTACTTCTGAGGTTTATTTTGCCATCCAACGAGATCATGTCGTGAAAATGCAGTGCCTTGCGCGAATAACCATTTCTGGAATAATTGGAATATCCATATGCAAAAGGGCAATAGGCGATTTCATCCGTTTTGGTCATGGCTTCATACACTTGAATCGGATTTCGGTCAAAATTGGCTTTATCTATTTTAACAGCTAATTCCCGGTACATTTTTAATGCTTTAGTGCCTGTAGCAGCTGAAACCACTTCATCATCACTTTGACAGGGATCTTCTCCCAATGAGCAACAAAGCGTGTAAAAATTCATCAATACGTCAATCGGAATACCCGCGAATGCAACCAGGCCCTGATCGGCCAGAGCCAGCAAATCCTCGAAAGACTGAGGCAATTGTAATCCCCTATCGGTCAATAAATCCGGTCGGGATGCAGCCACAGGTGTCGCCGCATCTATAGGTAGTGCCCATTGATGTCCATCGTAATGATAGCTTTCATAGGATGCACCCACAGAATTATGTTCCTGATCTTTTAGGTATTCTTTAGACAGGTATTGATCCAATGGGACAATAGACTTTGTTTTAGCCGCAAAGCCCGCCCAGGGATGATCTATTACCAATAAATCAAACACTTCAGCCAATTCCTGAATAGAAAAATCAGCAAACTGTTGTAAACTTCTCTTCTCCCAGGTGATCTGAACATGAGGATTAAGCTCCGAAAATCGCTGAGCCGTTGCAACCATAGGTAAAAATCCACGACTGTGGTTCCAGGTTATTCCCCTTAAACTAATCTTCTTTTCCAATGCGCTAAAATTTTATTCTTTTTACTTTATTAATCAATTCTTCTGTTTTACCTTCAAATGGCAGCAGGTAAAAGCTGTATTTATAATTTTTTGATGGAATCTGATATTGCGCTAATGGTGCTGCAACATCACTCCAGCTATCGTTACCACCCACACCCATTTGTATTAGATCTATGTTTACCGTGAGGTAGCCTGCATCTTTGAGCTTATTGGTATGTTTTGCTGATTGTACATTTTCATCTGTATACGGACTTGCGCTCATGCTGAGCAGACTATCGGCTACGAAAGCGATGCCCTGCTTATTTTTCGGATTGGAGAAAAACATCCAACGCACATCTGTGCGATTTCCGTTCTCTTGTGGAACAGCATAATGCTCCATAAAATCGTTTAATGGTTGATTGTATATCGCAGCATCAAAGCCATAACGTTTGTCAATGTAGTTTTCCATCGGGCCCCTGCCGTACCATGAGATGTGATCATTATTACGCAAAACACCCATTTGCATCCCTACTTTTGGAATGTTAGGCAAGCCTGGCTTAACTTCTAATTCATAGTTTACCTTTACAGTTCCTGTATTGGCGATAAAATAGCTGACAATCACTTTGGCACTGTCGTTTATCAGGCTGTAAGTACTGGAAATTTTTAATGCAGCGCCCGATGGTCCCTCAAACTTACTGGCTGAACTGGAAATAAACTTCAGGTCATTTTGATACCATTGCCTTAATTTTTTGTTAGACTTCCATCCACGTTTATCATTATCGGTTAAGGGGCGGGTGAAATGAGGCAATAAAGCTGCAAAAATTTGTTGCTGTCCTTTCCATTTGTAAGAAACCAAAGCCCCATTCTGTTTACTGATACCTATTTCGAAGTTTGCACCCGTATAAATATCTAAATCAGCTGTGCTGTTGTATTTAGGGGATTCAATTCTTTCAGTACTTTTAGCTGTGGCAGGTTTGTTTAATGCAAACTGATTTGAAGCGACTTGAAAACCTTTCGAAGCCCAAAGTTCATCTTTACTTAATCTGAAATGGATATCGGCCAGATATTCCGAACCAGGCTCGATTTTAGGCAGATATTTTGATATATTGATTATTGAATCTTTCCCTGCCTGGAGGTTAATGGCTGGTAAAGTTTTTTCACTGATCACCACCCCGTCCTTACGGAAAATTAAGCTTGCACTATAGGCATTCAGATTTTTAACCGCATGGCGATTGGTAATCTTAATCAATCCTTTTTGATCGGCCAATTCTGTTTCTGCTCCTTGATAAACCCTTTTGCACTCGAACATCGCCGATTTTGGCTTACCATCTGAGTTCACTACCCCTTTAATGGTGAAGTTATCAAAATACTTTTCACCAAAATCGCCACCATAAGCATAAAAAGGAATGCCAACGCTATCTCTTTTTAAAATTCCCTGATCTTTAAATTCCCAGATGGCCCCGCCAATTACACGTGGAGTGGAACGGAAAATATCCCAAAAGTCTTTCATATTGCCAACAGAGTTCCCCATGGCATGTGCATATTCGACAAAAAATATTGGACGATGATCACCGTTATCTTGTTCTGCCAGCATCTTAGGTGTGTAAGTGCTGGGATACATGCGGCTTATTACATCAATATAAGGCTCATCCTGAGGGTTTTGCAGGCGATGTGAATGATCATTCGGTTTCAGATAGGCAGGATTACCTGGATCCATATAGCCCTCTAAACGAGGGTTTCCCATTGCCGGTTCATAGTGCACAGGACGGGTAATATCGAAATCATGAATCCATGCCGACATGGCTGCGTGGTTTGGTCCCCTTCCCGATTCATTACCTAAACTCCAGATAATAATACTCGGATGGTTTTTATCCCGCATCACCATCCTACTGCTTCTTTCTAAATAAGCAGCAGTCCAGCCTGGGTCATTGCTCAATTTCCCGCCTAAACCATGTGTCTCCAGGTTGGCTTCGTCTATTACTAAAATCCCATACTCATCACACAGGTCATACAAATATGGATCCATTGGATAATGGCTGGTTCGGATACAGTTAAAACTGAACTGCTTAATGGTTTTTACATCCTGTAAAATATCTTCGCGGCTAAGCGCCTTACCCTTAACAGGATGATGATCAGGGCGGTTAATGCCATACAAATAAGTTTCTTTGCCATTAATCAGCAACTTTCCATTTGTTTTAGAAAATTCGATGCTTCTGAAACCTACTTTACAACTTTTTACTTCAAGTACATTTCCTAAGCTATCTTCTAAAGCAATGGTTAAAGTATAAAGATTTGGTTCTTCATCGCTCCATTTAGCCGGATTTTTAATTTTAGCTTCCAACAAACCAAATTTTACGTTATCTAAACGAGGCCAAATTTCATTGATGATGCTTTCGGCAGTTCGCTGCAGTGGTTTCTCTAGTACGGATTTTCCGTTGCGATCAAATAATGCTGCTTTTATCTGATATCCCTTAACTTCTTTTCCGGTTAAATTTTCAATTCTTGGGCGAATGCTTAATGTTGCATCTTTATAGTCTTTGTCCAATTTGGTTTGTACAAAGAAATCGGCTATTCTAAGTTTAGGCTCAGCTAAAAGCATCACTTCCCGTTGAATTCCACTTAATCTCCAATGATCCTGATCTTCCAGAAAACTACCATCACTCCAGCGGATAACCTGCACTGAAAGTACATTTTCTCCTTTTTGAAGATATGGCGTAACATTAAATTCTGAAGAAAGAAAACTATCTTCGGCATAACCCAAAAACTTACCGTTTAACCAAACTTTATATCCCGAACTTACACCGCCAAAATGCAATGTAATGTTCATGTCTTTCCAGTTTTCAGGTACAGTAAAGGTACGCTGGTAGCTCCCTACACCATTATAATCCTGAGGAACATTTGGTGGATTTACAGGTCTGAAAGGATAAACAGCACTTTTATAGATTGGTTTATCATAACCTTTCATTTCCCAATTGGAAGGTACTTCGATTTTTGCCCAGCCATGTACCCTCGACTGATAGAAATCTTTGGGTGCATCTGCCGGTTTAATGGCGAAAGAAAAATCCCAATCACCATTTAAAGACATCATCCGGGTGGATTGCTCCCGATTGCCCTTTTTAGCAGCCTCAATATTGGCGAAAGAATAGGCTGTTGCACGAGAGGGCTCACGGTTGATACCACTTACCAAAGGATCTTCCCAAGGTTCCCGATTATAGATGCCAGGAACTTTTTGAACCGCAGTGGGCGTTTTATCTACCAGTTGAGCATGGGCAGGAGATAATAAAAATGATGAACCACAAAGACAAAACATAAACAAAGTAGCAGGCTTTAAAAACCTGAGTACTGCCGGAGCCTTGGTGGTAAAAACAGTTAATCTCCTCATCATTTGTTCGTATTAATGGTTATAGATGAAGGAGTTAAACCCGTTGCACTAGCAGTTAACCTGATGCTCCCGGCCTTTTCTTCAGCCTGAATGATTGCTAAACATAAACCATGAAAAGCCTTACGATAGTTAGCCTTAAAGGGTTCAAGACTGGCCTGAAATCCATTATCTACACCAGCAATTGTCCCCAATCCTTCAACTTTAAACTGAACCAGGTTATCTGCATTGGGTACCACATTGCCATCCTTATCTAAAATACGAACGGTAACAAAAGATAAATCTTTACCATCCGCTTTGATCTTTTTACGATCGGCAATCAACTCAATTTTAGCTGGAGCCGAAGCGGTTTTAATGGTTTTAACCAGAACTTCCTTTCCATTTTTTCTGGACACGGCCTTTAAAGTGCCAGGTTCGAAATCTACATTCCATTGAATATGTAAATCATCACCTTGTTTGCTTCGTTTTCCTAATGACTTACCATTAAGAAAGAGTTCCACTTCATCCGCATTGTTGTAATAAGCCCAAACTTCTACCTTTTTTCCTGTCTCCCAGTTCCAATGCGGAAACAAATGTAAAACGGGTTTATTGGTCCATTCGCTTTGGTACAAATAGTAAGCATCTTTTGGGAAGCCTGCTAAATCCACAATGCCAAAGTAAGAACTTCTGGCTGGCCATGGATAAGGCAGCGGTTCTCCTAAGTAATCAAATCCTGTCCATACAAAAAGCCCGGAAACATGATCATATTTCTTGGCTTCCTTCCAGGTTTCTTCATGTGTTGAACCCCAATAAGCCGAAACATTATCGTAAGCCGAAGCCGACCATTCCTTATTACCTTCTGTAAACTTGGTTTTGCCATCTCTTGGCCAACGGCGAATGGTATCTGCAGTATCGTAGAAACCGCGTGTTTCCAGGGCAGAAGTAGTTTCTGTTGCTAAAAACTTAACATTAGGGTATTTTACCGGAAACTCTTTATAAAACTTATGATTATAATTTAAACCATAAATATCCAATGCATTCGCTTGATAAATAAAGTTTTTTTCAGGCTTCATCTCTGTTAAAGCAGAAATTACCGGACGGGTTTTGTCTAATGATTTTACAATATTCACCAACTCTTTGGTGATGGCTATTCCGGTACTGTCAAACTGCTCACGGATTTCATTGCCAATGCTCCATAAAATGATGGAAGGATGATTACGATCGCGTTTTAGCATATCTTCCAGGTCCTTTTTATACCATTCTGGAAAATTTAAATGATAATCTTTCGAATTTTTCTTTTTCTTCCACATGTCGAAAGCCTCATCCATGACTAAAAAGCCCATTTTATCACATAAATCCAAAAATTCGGGTGCGGGAGGGTTGTGGGCAGTACGAATAGCATTACAACCCATGGCTTTTAAAATCTCTAGCTGGCGCTCCATAGCACGGATATTTATGGCTGCTCCTAATGCGCCTAAATCATGATGTAAACAAACACCCAGAATTTTGGTCTGTTTTCCATTCAGATAAAATCCCTTTTGTGCATCAAACTTAAAAAAGCGAACACCAAAAGAGGTCTCTGTCTGGTCAACAACCTTATTATTTTGAACAATTTGAGTTACTACTTTATACTGGTAAGGATTTTCAATTGACCACAGTGTTGGGCCTTTAAACCGAAGACTTGCATTTAAGCTTGCTCCTGCAGTATCTACTTGTATGGCTCTGGGTTGTGTTTTCTCTACTAACTTGCCTGCTCCATCGTAAATGGCATGAGTAATTGTTGCAGACTGCTTTAAACCGCTTTTATTCTGAATATTGGTTTTAACCTGCACCATTGCTTCATCGTCCTTTGACCAGGTGTTCCCGGCCATCACTACAGATGCACTGGCGAAGGTGCCCCATTGCGCTACTGAAAGGCGGGCGGTTGAAGTTAGCCAAACGTTTCTATAAATTCCTGAGCCCGAATACCAACGAGAATCTGGCTGAGCCGAATTGTCTACTTTAACGGCGATGGTATTTTTTCCTGCTTTAAGCCACTTACTTATTTCATAAGAAAATGAGCTGTAGCCATAAGGCCTCTTTCCTAAATATTGACCGTTTATCCAAACTTCGCTGTTTTTGTAAACGCCATCAAATTCGATGGTTACCAACTTTTGCTTATAATTAGCAGGTGCATTAAATTCTTTTCTGTACCAGGCAATACCCGTAGGTAAACCACCACCTTCAGGCTTGGCCGGATTTTTCTCATCAAACTGACCTTCTATGCTCCAATCATGTGGCAGATTTAGTTTTCTCCAGGACTGATCATTGAAGCTGGTAGATTTTGCAGCTGCATCATCCCCCAGAAAAAACTTCCAGTCTTTGTTAAAACTTTCCCTGATTCTGGATTGTGCGAAAGCAACCGTGCTTAACGCAAGCATCACAAATAAGGTTTTCAGTTTTAACGGTATATGTATTATATTCATTTTCTTAGTTACTACCTACAAAATTTAAGCTGCTCTTTCCTAAATCTTTCGAAGTAGCTACAGCAATTCCGCGTTGCTCTTTTTTATTTACTGCACAGTAAAAGTGATACACAATTCCTTTATGTTTCAGTACAAAAGATTTGTGTGCATATAATTCATCGTATTTTTCTGATGACTGGATCAGGTTCTCACCCTGCCAATCCGTCCAGTTAACTAGATCCTTAGAGGCTGCGAAACGGTTAAATGCGCCTTGTCTATCCTGCCAGAATGCTCCGAAATAGAACATTACCCAGGTACCATTTATCTTCTGAATGACGCCATCACCGGTAATTCCAACGGGATGATGTACAACCGGATTTCTGCCAAAACGCTTCCATTGTTTCATATCATCAGAAACAGCCATACCAATGCGCTCGTACCACCTGGTTTTCTTATTGTTAACCAGGGAATCGCCTACAGCATTGTAATACATTACAAATCGATGCCCCGTAAGCTTTTGTTTATCTTCAATTACTGTACTCTTAAACAATTTATTGCGGTTGTCCCACCAACTTACATCTGCATCGGCAGAAGTTAATACCGGTTGTGAAAGTCTTGTCCATTCTTGAACTACCGATGGTTTTCTGGTGCTATACGCCATTCCAATTGATAAGGGTTCGGTTTCATATCCTTTTTCCTTACCTCCAAAGTACGACATCCAGTATTTTCCATCGAATTGACCCAATTTATAGGTACCTCCCCAATCCGTGCTCTGTAAGGCATTGTAACCCGCTTTCTGATTATCATCCCAGTTTCCTTTGTCTTCAAACGACATCAGTTTTCCCTGGTTCTCCCATTTTAAAAGGTCTTTACTTTTAGCCAACCAGGTTTCATATCCTCTTCCGCTGTAAATTAAGTAAGTCATGTACCAGTACTTGCCTTCTTTAAATACCGTTGGGCAATCCATTTTATGGTCGTTATCCGCCGGAACCATCACCAGGCCGTACTTATAAGGTGTTTTTACTTCATGGTAAATCTCTTCCATTACTTGTGCCGACACAGGATTTTTAACTTCCTGTGCAATGGCAGAAAAAGCAAATAAAGCACTTACAATGGCTAGTGAAATTCCTTTCATATTAATTAACCTTAAATGTATAATGGCCAGAACCTACTTCAATTTTCGCTCTGCCCTGTTCATCCCTTAAGCGTTTAAAAGCCATATTAGTTTCCGCTTTAACCGTTTGGTTTGCAGATATTGGCAGATAAATATTCGCGCTTGTATTGGCCGGAATATCAACTTCTATTTCAAAGCTTCCTTTATCCTTTTTCCAATTGGTAGAGATTAAACCATAAGGCGAATTGTAACTGGTTTTAGCAGATTTCAAATCACCAACTATTTGGGGGTAAATGCGAATTTTATTAAAAGCTATACCGCTCTCTTCCTGCCCAATGCCACCCAAACCACTGTAAAACCATTCCATTAAATGACCTAACATAAAATGGTTATTAGATACGGTAGGCAATGCTGCCCACGATTCTGTTAATGCCGTTGCACCCTTTTGAATCTGCATACCATAACCTGGTACATCAGATCTGCTGTTCATATCAAAAATCACATCAGATTTACCAGCATCTTCTAAAACCCTTAACACATATCGGTAACCAATATCCCCGGCCGTTAAACTGTTCTTCCTGTCTCTGATGTCTTTCACCAGATTGTCTATCACGGCAGCTTTATCTTCATTCGCTACCAGGCCCATGAATACAGCCATGGCATTTGCAGCCTGACTGCCCGTGGCGTACTGGCTGGTTTGTGCATTAAAAAATTTATTATTAAAAGCTTTTCTGACCTCTTTAGCAAGCTGTGCATACTTTAAAGCATCAGCCTTTTTTCCTAAAAGCGTGGCAATCTTGTTCAGTATGGTTAAATCATAATAATAAATGGCGGTACCAGTAACTCCCATTGGAGTGAGCTGTGAAACGCCTGGAGGTTTTGGGCCAAGGTCGTACCAATCTCCCAAACCTTGTGATAATATGTGGTTATCGGCTTTTGTTCCAAGATAATTGATGTAGCTTTTCATCATCGGATAATAATCAATCATCGCCTGCTTATCGCCATACCACTGATAGAGATACCAGGGCATTAAAATACCACTACTTCCCCATTCTGGTGAATCCCGAAACATATCTCCTCCCCATTCAAATTTGACATATTCTGGTGCAATCTCCGGAATAAGGCCATTATCCAGTTGCGAGTTCTTCATATCCTGCAAGGCTTTTTTGAACAGGGGCGCTGCATTGTAATTGTACCTCACTGAACTGCCCATGAGGTGAAGTTCTTCCAGCCAGCCCAATTTTTCACGATGCGGACAATCAGTAAAAACACTCACCATATTACTTTTAATAGCCCAATCAATTAAATCGAAAGTTTTATTGAATAGTGTATTTGAACTTGAAAAACTACCTACCTTTTCTGCTGCATTTCGGATGTGTAAGCCCGTTAGGTTTTCAAGAACAGGAAGCGCTGAATCATTTTCTTTTCCTGCCGGTACAGCACCTTTAACCTGAACATAACGAAAACCCGTGTAGGTAAACCTCGGGCGCCATGTTTCCAGCCCCTCACCTTTTAGAATATAGCTGAAGTAAGATGGGCCACCAATATTTTTCTGCGTAACACTGCCATCTGCTTTTAGTAGCTCGGCTGGAGTAAATCGAACCGTATCGCCCTTTTTGCCACGCACTTTAATCTCTATAATAGCTGAAGCATTCTGACCAAGATCGTAAACCCAGTCTCCGTTAGCCACAGTATTAATTTGTTTCGCTGGAAAATGCTCAAATACTTTTACCGGCTCCTCTTTCTGAGCTTTAAGCACAGGGCCATCCAGCTGAAGTGAATTTTTCCATTTGTTATCGTCAAAACCCGGTAAATCCCAGCCTTTTTGTTCTAAATTGGCATTATAATCTTCCCCACCATAAATACTGGAAAAAGTAATAGCAGAAGGAGCTGTTTTCCAGGTCGGATTGCTCAAAATATCAGTTGTGGTTCCATCTGCATAGGTGATTTGCAGCCTGCAAATCAATTTAGGATAACCAAATGCTGATTTTAGCTTACGATATCGTTCCTTCACTGGTGGAACGTAATAAAATCCATTTCCCAACAATACACCAATTACATTTTCACCTTTTTTAAATTGTCTGGTTAAATCATAGGTTACATATAGAGCTTCTTTATCGTATTTTGTCCATCCGGGAGATAAAAAATCATCACTAACTTTTTGTCCGTTTAAATGCATTTCAAAATGTCCTAAACCCGAAATAAATGCCGTTGCCCGCTTAATCTCTTTGGTAATCCTGATACTTTTTCGAAACATTGGTAAGATATTGTTTGCATTAAACTTATCCTTCTTACCATCTGTTGGAAGAATGTTAACATTTGTATCTGCTAACTTTTCATAAGCAATCCATTGAGCACCTTTCCAGTCGGCCACACTCAATAACCCCATCTGCCAGAAGGCTGGCTCACTCCATGAAACCTGGTTCTGATTATCCCATACTTTAACTTTCCAATAGTAAAGTTTAGTAGCAATCAATTTCTGACCTGAATAAATTATTTGAAGAGATTGTGAAGTATTTATCTTTTTTGAATCCCAGATATTTCCTTTGTTTGCCTTTAAATCCTTTAGATTGTCGGCTACAAGGATTTGATAGGCTGTTTGAAGGACATTATATTTTTTTGACTGAATTTTCCAGTTTAGAATGGGTTGAGTGTGATCAATACCTATTGGATTGCTTTTATAATCGCAGGTTAAATCTACAATCTTAATTTGTGCCTGAAGCGTAAAGCTAGTCAGCCAAAGTCCAAAAAAGATAATAAATTTGCTCATATACTCCTTAGCGGTTAGCTAATTTTATATCATTTACGATATAAATATTTGGTTTATAATTGGTTATCAAATGCACGAAATTAATTAGAATAATTGCTCTTTTTATTCTGAATTAATTAATGTTAAACACCTGGGTCTAACATCAAGCATTAATTCAAATATAAATATTTTTTTTAAATATGAAAAGCTATATTATTGCATTAATTATTTAAATGCGTATTATGCAGATTAAGAAAGCATTTTGTATGTTTGAAATTGTAAAAAATACGCTACAACCAAATAATAAACCTATGAACGAGAAAGAATCGAAGTATCAGGCTCCTGCTTTGGATAAAGGGCTGGATATATTGGAGTATTTATCTGCACAATCTATACCGCTTTCGCAAACGGAAATTGCCGTTGGCATAGAGAAAACTCCAAATGAGATTTACAGGATGCTGATGAGTTTGGAGAGTCGCGGGTATATTTTACGGGATGAGGTTTCAGGAAAATACCGTTTGTCGTTAAAACTATTTTATCTTTCTCATCGCCACTCTCCTGTTGATGAATTGCGTAAAGCCGCACAGTTTCCACTGGAAGATCTGGCCAACAGCGTGCGTCAATCTTGCCACCTGAGTATTTTGTACATGAACCAGGTGATGGTCATTATCCATGCGAAAAGCCCCGGGCCAATTGCACTTTCTATTGAAGAAGGAAACTTATTCCCGTTACCACTTACGGCCTCTGGTAAGGTTTTATTGGCTTACATGACTGATGCTGAACGTAATAAAACCCTTAAAACCAATGCTATATTTAAGAAATATCCTAAACCTAAACAAGAAGATTTCTTTGCTTCTTTGGCGGAAATCAGGGCGAACGGTGCTTATCTGAGAACCAGTGATTTAGCTGCAGGTGTGACCGATATTTCCGTTCCGGTTGGGATAGCAAGTGATAACGGCATTATTGCCTGTTTAACTATATCTATGCTAACCGCATTGAATAACGACAAGAGCATTAACAATGAGGAGATTTTAGCTGAAGCTAATAAATGCGTTAAAAAAATTGAGCAAAGGATTGGGTTGTAAAACCCTTGGTCCGTGGCCCACGGACCAGTTCGATCAAGCTGGTCTATGATTATTTGTTATTGGTGTGTGAGCCTTCGTTAGTTTGGCAAGCTGGTCCGTGAGTCACGGACCAGGGAGGTTATAGTGTATACCTTATTCTGTACTCCTTACCTTTTTGAATCTTTATCTCGTACACACCTTTTGCAGTTTCCGTTATCTCAGCACCCGGAACATTTGGTTTAGATTTACTTTTAAATTTTAAGATACCCGTTCCTACTGCCGATTTCACTTTTATCTCTTTCTTACTGCAATACACTTCTATATCGCCATTTTGAGTGGGCACTTTACCTTCCATCCAGGCCAGACCGCCCAAATTGGGCTCAATGGTATAGGTTTCGTAACCTGGTTGAGCTGGCTGAACACCTAAATAATACCTTCCTAACAAATAAATAGGGCTGGCACCCCAGGCATGACACAAACTTTTCCCAAATGGCCTGCCATACATGGCCAAATGTTCTGTTCCTTTTTTATCCGGATTATACTCCTCCCAAAACGAGGTTGCGCCAAGCTTTAACATGCCACCCCAATAGCTTTTCATTTCTTTTAGTACGTACGATTGCTCACCCATGGCACATAATGCCTCTAATTCATAAAAACGCATATAAGGTGTGGTAATCTTAGCAACAGTATTATTCAAGAGGACATTCTTTTTTACCCCTTGCTTTTGATCAGCTGTAAAATAATCGAAGAAGATACCAAACATGTTAGCATAGCGCGTAACATTATCTGTAGGCTTCCCTTCTATTCTGCTGTGCACCAAAGCTTGTTTACTGGCATCCCAGTAAAGATCAAAAAGCTTCTTTTTTAAGGCCTTGGCTTGCTGATCATATTTAGCAGCACCATCGGCATCATTGGCTAATTTAGCGCAAAGCGACATGGTTTCTAAGCTCCTGGCATACAAAAGCTGTTCAAAGCTAACTTCTCCCTCTTTGCTCAATTTATCAGCCCAGTCGATAAAAATCCAATCTCCCGGCATCCATTCCAACAATCCATCTTTGTTCTTTCGTCCATCAATGTAAGTCATTAATGATTGCATTCGGGGGTAAATATCCTGTACAAATTTCTGATCGCCCGTAAACTTATAATAATCGTAAATTCCTAAAAACCAATAAAAAGAATAATCCATAATGGTATTGATGTGCGCCGTTACCGGATCTTTTCCCCGCTGTGCCCAAAGTGTTCTTTTAACCGTTTCCGCATCAAAAAAAGAATAATAATTCATCAGGTAGCTTTGGTAGGCATCTCCAGACCAAACCCATCTGTCGCGCTTAATACCGTCGATAAAGAATTCACGGGTATTGAGGTGGAAGGTATATTTGGCTACATCGTAAATCTTATTCAATTCTTCATCAGAAGATTTAAAACTACCCTTTTCTGTTACAGGTGCGTACTCATATAACATAGAGATGGAATCTGCTGCTGCAGAACCCTCAAACTGGGCATTTACATATCTAAAGGCTTTAGAAAGTGGCATAACAGAGTCTTTTTTCCCTGATAAATCAAGATCGAGGTAATCCAGTGTTTCGCATTTCTCTGTAGATAAAGCCTCTTCGCGCGACTCACCATAATAGATACTCATCTTGCCTTTCCCCCTCAATCCGTGTACTTTGATAAAACCAAAGGTTTCTTTTCCAAAATCCAGTAAAGTTCCCTTGTTTGTTTTCTCTGTTTTAACTGCAGTATGAGGTGTAACAGGTAATTTAAAGGCTGAAGGTGCGATTAAAGGATCTGTAAAATGCCATGATCCAGCCGAAACAAATGTTGTTCCCGATTTATCTGAAGTTTTGCCACTGGCATCAATCCACTCCTTATCTTCGAAAGTGCTCAGCCAGGTTTCATCCGAGACAACGGTTTTTCCTTGAACAAAAATAGCAGGAACATGCGCCTGATTATAGACTTTTAAGCTCAATTTATGCTTTCCGGCGGGGATTTGAATGGTTTTCGGGAATCCTGTCATGGCCTGACCATCTATTTTAACATTATATGTGCCTTCCACATACAACTTTACCTCTTCTGGTTGAGCCAGATTAAATTCCTTGTGAAAATCTACCAGCACATAATGGCTATCCATTTTCCAGAATACGGGAAAAAAGGAACCCCTTTCGGTTCTTCTGTTCTGCATCACATTGCTCATGTAGATATCAAAATCGCCCGGGTACCAGATCCATGAAGCTTTTTGAGCTTGTACCTGATCTATAAATAAACTTGCTGCGAGTGCCAGAAGAAGGCAAATCCTATGTTTCATAATCAATTTTAATGTCCGTTAAAAAATAGATAAAGTAAAACCATTACAATGGCTAATGCAATCCAGGAAATCCAGACGGTTCGATCAGGTTTCTCAATATTGGCTTCGTGTTCTTCATTAACCTGATAAACGCTTGGTGAGCGATCGAGCATCGAAATAACCACAGCCAGAAACAATAGAACCACAAAAATCAAGAAGGAAAGAATGAGGTAGTGTGGCCAGAAGTTGTATTTATCCGGAGGTAAAATCCATAAATAAGTAATACCGACAGCCAGACTAAAAACAGAACCAATAGAAAGGGTGAAATTTACAGCCTTTCTGGTTGTACGTTTCCAAAAAACAGTTAACAAAAATACTACTGAGAGTGGTGGCGCAATAAATCCTAACACCGATTGAAAAACATCAAAAAGGTTTAAACCTTTAATGTTATCAATAGCCAGCACAACAATTACGGCAAAGATACAACCTGCAATAACGGCCATACGTCCTACCTTCACAATTTGCTGGTTACTCGCTGTGGGATTGAACTTCTTTACATATACATCCATGGTAAAAACTGTACTCAGGGAATTGAGTGAAGAGCCGATTGTGCCTACCAAAACCGCAATTAGTACAACAATCACTAAACCATTCATTCCAGGCGGAAAAAGATTCGTAACCATGGTCATATAGGCCTCATTAGGGTCTTTTAAATTTGGGAAAAGTACATAACATAATATCCCGGTTAGGATAAACAAAGGCAGTGAAAGAATTTTTAACCAGCCAATAAAACTCACGCCCAACTGTCCCTGCTTTAGATTCTTTGCGCCAAGTACTGATTGTACCATTGACTGATCGGTACAGAAGAAAGCGACCGCGGCAACCGGATAACCCAATAAAATGGCATACCAGGGGTATTTTGGATCGCTTGCCGGTTGAACTAAGTTCCAGAAATGTGAAGGCGTTTTGTGGTATAATTCAGAAACACCCCCTACCTTATACAATCCCAATATGGTTAGTGAAAGCGATACCGCGATCAACAAAATCATCTGA
This sequence comes from Pedobacter sp., assembly GCF_965279535.1. NCBI lineage: Bacteria > Pseudomonadati > Bacteroidota > Sphingobacteriia > Sphingobacteriales > Sphingobacteriaceae > Pedobacter > Pedobacter sp. The sequence goes on along the minus strand of NZ_OZ257244.1, from coordinate 355,604 downwards.
AACACATTTACTTTGGCAATGGCTTTTAATCCGCCGAAAAAGGTAAACAAACCTGCAAAGGCAACCAATACGGTAACCGATTGCCACATGGGAATGCCTAAAATCTGGCGAACAAGGAAGCCTCCTGCGAATAACCCTAAAGATAACCAGGAGATCAAAATTTTAACCAGGGCATACCAGGCTAATATATTCTGGGTTGAATCACCGTAACGATTTCCCATAAACTCTGGCATGGTGCTAACCTTTGCAGCCAGGTATTTCGGTGCAAAAACGATGGCGAGCAGGAATAAAAAGATAAAGGCATACCAATCAAAATTTACGGCCACAATACCCGTACTGTACCCAATACTGGCGAAAGCCAGTAACATAGAGGGTCCAACATTGGTTCCCCACATATTAAAGCCAATACTGGCCCAGCCTAAAGATTTATTCGCCAGAAAGAGATTTTCGTCCTTTTTTTCTCCCTTCGAAAAGCTGGCTTTGTAACCAATGAATACCAGTATAATGACATAAGCTGCCACGATTAAGTAATCTAAATTGGTTAAACGTTCTATTATGTTTCCCATTAGTTATCATTTGACCCATGGCCTGTGCTTCACCGACCATTTAATTTTTATGCAAACCCATGATCCGCGACTTACGAACCATCAATACTATTATATTTGGTTTATTGCCAGTCCCTTAGTTCACGAACTGTTTAATTTTATACCGATCCATGGTCCGTGTCTCACGGACCATTAAATACTATTAACTACTTTACATTTTGCTGGTCCGTGGCTCAGGAACCATTTTATATTATTATAATTAGTTTATCGCTGGTCCGTGAGCCACGGACCAGTGGTATTATAAGCCAATTGATTCCCTGGTAATACTATTTGCTTTCAAGATTTCATCAATTTTCACAGGTAGTCCTGTTTCTAAAGATTTATCCATCGCCTGCAGCAAAGCCACAGTTCCAATGCCTTCCTTTAAATCGGGGTAAGCTGTAAAGTTGTTATTGATGCTATCGGCAAAGTAATCCAGGTAGTTTTGATACTCCCCGGCATGGTGGCTTTGACCTTCAAAACGGAAATAATGTTTCAATGTTGAATCTCCCCAACGGATGATCCGTTCTTCGCCTGTATTGTCTGTTATGGCGTAGCGCAACTCATGATAATCGGCCTGGCTGGCGCCTTCAGTACCCCTTAAAATACAAGACATGCCGCTGTCTCGGGCTGTTGGCTGTGTTGGACCAGTGTATGCGCCACTTACCCGGGCAATCCTTCCATCTTTAGCTTTGAAAATAAAATGCATGGTATCCTGGTTTTTCAAACCAGCACTTTTCCCATTGCTGCTTAGCATTCCATAGCCCATTACCTCTTCAATGTCAGGCAGATACCAACGTATAAAATCAGCCGGATGGCTTAAACCTCCATATAACCATTTAAAAGATTGTTTTAGCGACCAGCCTTTTTCTAAAAACCAACGGTGATCGGCGTGATAATGACTTTCTATAGTAATCAAATCTCCGATTAATCCTGCTTCAAAATCTTTTCTTTGTCTCATTGCGGGTTCGAAAAAGCGGGAACTTTGTCCAACAAAAATCTTTTTCCTGGATTTTTTACTTAATTCGAGCAGCTCATTGGCCTGTGATAAATCATCAATAAAGGGCTTGGTACACACTACATGTTTTCCATGCAGCAAGGCCTGTTTGATGTGTTCAAAATGGAGGTGATCGGGCGTATAAATCGCAATCATATCAATTTTGTCACTGGTTAACATATCTTCATAATTTGTTGTCCAGTTTTGAAAATCAAATTCTAATGCGCGTTCCTCGCAAAGTTTTTTATTGGCATCGCAAATCTGAATCAATTTGAATTTTCTACTCGATAATGATGCAGAAATGGTGCTTCTGCCCTCTCCTAATCCCAGGATCCCTAATCTTAACATGGTCATATTTTTTCTAAGCGTTTTATGGTTAGTCTAATGGTTTAAAGAAAACCCAAACCTCATCGGGTTTTGTTCCTGCAATGCCTTCCTGATATTTTTTCATCAGTGCATTCCATTCCGCTACTTTTGGGTTGTTTTCTGTGGTTTTCGGATTAAGCTCATCTAAGCTTTTTCCTTTAGGTATACTGATGATCAGCATTAATTGCCTGTCGTTTTTATAAATCACCAATTGCTGAAATGATGCGTTGCAGAAACCTTTGGAAAGTTCGGGCCATTTGTCGAATTGTGTTTTATGATAATCGAGGTATTCGGATTGCAGCTTTTTATCTTTGACCAGATTAGCAGACAAAATAATATTGTCCCATTCTTTAACAGGTTCCTGTCCGCAATTCAGTTTCCTGTTGAAATTGTAAATCTGATTATCATAAAGTTTAATGGTGGTCGCATTCAAGCGTTTCAATGTCTGCTGTAAACTTTCAACTTTTAAACTGGAAGTATAAACCACGAGGCGATTGCTCCAGTTGTAAATATCTTTGGTTTTAAGGTTATTCTCTTCAGCAAAGGTTTTTAAGGTTGCCAAACCGGGGATGCTATCAGCATGGAAGATTAACTCGAAAACGACAGGTTTTTCTATTGCAGTATTAATTCCTCTTTTCGAAGGAGTTGATTTATTTTTAAGCAGGTATTGGTAAGATGATCTTAGCCCTGCATTCTTTTTAATACTTGCAGAAACACCCGGGCCATTGTCTTTCCATAAATTATCGGGCCCATTGGCATTTTGCAGGTATTTTTCATGGGGAGTCCAGTTATCTTTAATGGTAAAACCGGAAGAGCCTTCGTCTGTATAAAGATAAAACCAATGCTCAGGAAGGTGGGCATATGGTGCTCTGTAAATGCTGTCGATTACATTTTCAGTAATTTGGGAACCCGGTTGTGCTGAAAGGGTGTAAATACCTGCCACATCATACATATGCTTGCCGTAATGATGGATTTTGTTTCCCTGGATGATGTTATTAGCCATTACATTCTTAGTTTTGGTCCAGCCCCAGCCCATGCTAATCCCTGAATAGGAAACATCGCAAATTTCGTTGTGAAGAATCTTCAGGCCATTTACATATCCTGCCCCAATGCCCACTGCGCCCCAATCCTCATTGGTTACATCTGTAATCAGATTATTTTCAATCGTGTTATCCTTTGATACGACTCTTAAATCTTTGGGTAGATATGGCAAATGTACTTCTGTAGATTCATCTGAGAATGTACCTATTAAAATCCCGGAGCCACCAATATCTTTAAATAAATTACCTTTAATGGTGTTGTTATGGGTACCTTTTCCATAATCCAATCCAGTTGAAGCATGGTGTTCAAAGCTGCAGGACTCGAAACTGATATGATTTCCATATTGGATTTCAATTGCTGCAGCAGGTCGGCCTACCCAGGCCTGATTTTCCAATGTCTTTTTATCAGCTGTGCCCGGCACCTGAAGTTTATAGGCATCGAGCATGTACATGCCTGCCTGATGTGGTACATGCCCCTGTTTCGCCGGCCTTAACCAGCTGCTGTGCTGGAAGGAAATACCCTTAAATGCGATATGAGCTACCTGATGATCAATATCTCCTTCTACCTTAAGTAACTGCTCTAGAACGGGTGCAATAACAGTCGCAATTTTTAAATTCTCTGTGGCTTTTGGCCAATAATAAAGTTTATGATTTTTGAGGTCCTCAAACCATTCTCCGGGTTGATCTAAAAATTGAATGGAATTATACAAGTTAAAAGCAGAGTTCCCTGTTTCCTGAGAGATCCAGGGGGCCGGCCATGGGTGTTCCGACTGGATTCTGCTTTCAGGCTGCATAAATCGCAATTCAAGGGTTTTACCGGCTATTTTTGCTGATTTTACCCTTAAATTGGCTATTGCCCACCACTGGTGAATCAGCATTTCCATGCTGCTGCTTTGGTTGAGATTAATGTTATGCGGTAACGGAATGGTACAGGTTTCTTTTTCGGCATTCCAGGATAAAATTCTACCCATTTGATCACCATTAAAATACTTTGCATTGGTGGCTTTTTCACCATCGATCCAAAGTTGTCTGAAGAGTAAATCCGCAGCGCCATCATTGGGGATATCGGCCACCCAAACCTTGCCCACTGCTTTTTGCGCTAAGCCAGGTACTCTACCAACAACTTTTTTCCAGCCGCTAATCTTCGTTCCCCCACTAAAAATTACCTTTTCATTAGCCTGAGCTATGATTTCTGTAGGGCTATCCGCAGTTCCTGCATCCTCAGGACGTATTATAACCGGTTCATCCAGTTTGTAGAAACCCTTTTTGATGATAATCCGTATTCCGCCCTTTATGGCAGGGTCATTTAAACGACGCAGCTCCCGGGCTTTTCGCAATGCACCATGTAAAGAGGCAAAAGGCTTTTCTTTAACACCTGTATTGGTATCAGCACCATCTATTGAAATGTAAATATCTATCGCTGCAACCTGAAGGCACAATAAATTCATCAACAATAAAAGCGTAATACTTAATCTCTTCATCTTAAAGGGTTACCTGGCTTGAAAAATGGTTTTGAGGTACGTCGTGTTGGCCGTAAAGTTTCTTTTCACATCTGTTGGTGTTTTGGCATCTCTTGATCTTTCGACAACAAGCCATCCTTTCCAACCCATATCATCTAGTGTGTTTTTAACCTCATTCAAATTGATTTTAGGATCATTCTGAAGCCAGACACCGTCTTCATTTGTGCTATGAATCTGAATGATGTGCTTACTGCCTAAAATTCTCAGTTCCTGGTGCAAATCCCGTCCGTTTTTTAAAGCATTGGAAAAATTGAAATAACTCTTCACAGCTTTACATCCAACTTCCTGAAGCAATGCTAATTCTCCTTTTGCATCTAAAGCGCTTTCAATCCCGATTACAATCCCCAAACTTGAGGCCATTTTACCAGCCACTTTGAGTCTTTCAACAATGGCTCCCCGAAGCTCCGGATATTTTATCAGGTCACCCTGAATACCTAATGGAAGAAAAACAACTTTTACACCCATGGCTTTTGCAGTATCCAGGCAATCCTGAATCATCTTTTGATAAGTTGGCCGGGTGGCAAATGATTGCGCATAAAATCCAGTCATGGCGAGCGAACAAATCTCAATGTTCAAGGCTTTAGCCTGATCCAGAAATTGTTGACGTATAATTGGGTCTGCCAGTTTGCTATCAAAGGTTTCCCGGTTACCCAAGCCACCCATATCCAGTTCTAATCCATCTGCACCAATTTCTTTAGCCAATGTAAATGCACTTAATTTCTGACGTTTCAGAATCATGAGATCAATTACTGCCACCTTATAGCGTTGCTTTCTTTCGGCAGCAAATATCGCTTGATTACTCAGGCATAAACTACCTGTGATCAAAGCCAACTGACCAATAAAACGTCTTCTATTTTGATTTAACTCCATTAGGCTATTTACTTGTTTTTGAATAGAATAACTTTTCCAGCTGTTCAAATCCCATTACTGCATGTTTAGGCAATTTTTCGCCCTTATCACCAAAAACATATAACGCATTTTCTTTTTCAATGGTTACTTTGCGCTCGTCATAACGGCCTGATTTATCTTTTACGGCAGCTGCATTAAGTTTGAAATACTTAATCAGGAAATCATACAGTGCAATTCGCTTATTGATACCGAAATCGTGTTTTTCCTCTGGAAGGTGAACATTTTCAACTTTATCTTTTACGCCATAATAGGCGTACATTTTTTGCAGGTAGGGAAAGTCGTGTTGAGGTGTATGTGCAGTCCAGTCGCTTCCGTCAGATACAATTAATTGTGGGTTTGGTGCGGCCATTGCTGCAAGTTCAACATTATCTGTACCCCCTGCGCATTGATGAATCGGCATACCACTCTCGCAAGGGCAGCCTCCATAAAAATAAGAAGACATGGCTACTACCGGAGCGCTTAACTTAATTCTTTCGTCCATTGCCGCCATGAGTACTGTATGACTTCCACCACCAGAACCACCACTGATGCCTATACGGCTTTTATCGGTTTCTTTTAAAGATGATACATAATCCAGAATCCGAATGCCACCTAAAGTTTGAATGGTTTGAGCCAGGCTCCTTCTGTGATCTTCGTACTTGAATTGAAGCTGAGATTCGCCCCAGGCGAACAGATCGTAACTAAAAGCCATGGCACCCATTCGGGCAATCATGGCGCAGCGGGTTTGGCAATCTGCACGATAACGCTGTTTTTCCCAATGTCCATCAGGACTTAACACTACAGGCACTTTCCCTTTAATATTTAATGGCTTGTAAAGTGAACCATTGATCCATACGCCCGGCAAAATTTCGATTGCTATGTTTTCGACGGTGTAACCGTCCATTTGCCTTTTAGGGGTAATGATGGGTTTTGATGCAGGTGATGCTGGCAAGGGATCAAGCAATAAAGCCTTATAAAGTTCAGGTCTGATTTGTGCTTTACGTTTTTCCCAGCTGGATTGATCAGTATATTTTGTAGCTAAGCTATCTAAGTAATTCCAGCCATCCTGAACTTCCCAGCGATAATATTCGTACTCTTTAAGTTTATAAAGACCTGGCTTTTCTTTATTAACCTTCATATCCAAAGGCGTTAAGATATTGTCCAGCGTTTCATCAACATTGCCACGAAACCTCCAGTCGGCATAATTAACCCATTTATCTTTAACCTGAGGGTCAGCGTATTTAATTTTAATGTTAAACCTGGTTTCTACATCTTTTAAAACCTGTAAAAGTGGTTTTTTATATTGATTATCGGTATTTTGGGTTTGAGCAATGAGGTTGGTACTGAGGAACATTGAAACACAACCTATCCAAAATACGTCCTTGCGAAGTCTGGGCCGAGCAAACTGAAGCAATCTATTCCAGTATTTGATATCAATCATTCCTTATGGGGTTTATTTGTATTATTAGTTTTTTATACTCTCTCGTTATTGCGAAGCCTTGCAGACCGCGCGCTTTGTCATTCAGAACGCAGTGAAGAATCCCGCCCAATCATCAGACTATGTTCAATCAACGCTCATCGCCATTCCAAAACAGACTCTTCGTCCCTCAGAATGACAGTGTTGGCTATCCTTTTTCATTCAGAACGCAGTGAAGAATCTCTTCCCAAAGAACATCATTCTCCTGGTTCTTCATTCTTGGTTTCCGAAATTACGGGAGCCGTATAGCCTTTCAAACCTGGCCATACACCATTTTTAATTTTCTTCAACTTCAGTTTGGAAGGATCTACCACAACATGTTTGATCTTTTCCCTTCTCCAGGTATAAATAAAATGCAGCATGCCATCCGAAGTTTGAATTACCGCCGGATAAGAATACTGGCTTATAGGCGAATCTTCTAAAATCAGTGCTGCCGACCAGTTTTTCCCATCCTTAGAAACAGACACATTTAATGGTGTCCTTGCTCCTTTTGCCAGATCACCCGGGGGCAAAACATGGTTATATACCAATACCTGACGACCATCTTTCATGGTCACTGCATCCGTTCCTGAGTTATTGTTAGGCAATGAAGTTTTAGTTAATGGCGACCAGGTTTCTCCGTTATCAGTAGACCACGATTCAACAACCGCTCTATTTGCGGTTCTGGCTAAAATCTGAAGTTTACCCTTGCCATACTGCAAAATACTGGGTTGAATAGCTTTTATTCCATTTTCAGGAAGAGGCCCAACCACTCTCCAGGTTTTTCCGTTATCATTGGTTACTTCAAAATGAATTTTCCAGCCATTACCTTCTTTACTGGAAGGGGCAAAAAGATTCCCATTACTGAGCAATACCGGCTTGTTTTTCACCGGGCCAATGTTACCATCTGGTAATTTGGTCGCTTCAGACCAGGTTATTCCCCCGTCCTTAGATGTTCTCATCATACCCCACCATTCTGATGGCTTTGGTCCAATTTTATAAAAAAGTAATAAATCTCCACCGGGAACCTGATACAAAACAGGATTCCATGTTGGTAGTCTTTTACCATCAGGCTGAATGCCATTGGCCACCGAAACAGGTGCCAGCCATTTTCCATCTACATATCTGCTGATGTAAATCTCCACATCGGGATGGCGCTCTTTAGTGCCTCCGAAAAACGATGCCACCAAACCCTTTGGTGTTTCTGCGATAGTTGCTGAGTGACAGGAAGGAAAAGGAGCTTTCTCATACAGAAACTCTTGCTTCACTATCCCTGTCTGCCACTTTTCTACCTGTGCCTGTGCTCCGGTTAAGGTTACAACAAGCAACCCAATTGTGATGTATATTTTGCTTTTAATCATTGTTTATTGAGATGTGAGACCTGAGATTTGAAATATGAGAGCTGTGATTTGAGCTACTTTCTTGATGCCTATTTCTATTCCCATTACCTGTTTTCTAATTTTGCTTTCCTTCTTTTGCTTTTTTCGCTTTCTCTTCTTTGATTTTCTTCGTGTAGGCACTGTACAGCGCTCGCCAGCTCCGTCCGTTGTTATTTAACAATTGCTCGGACTTTGTTTTATAGATCTCGAAAATTGCAGAGATCTCCTTCATATTTTTATAATCTACCGCCTGCTCTCTTGCTTGTTTTAAAAAACCAAGAATCTTTGCTTCCTCATCTGCTGTTAAATCAGGAACGATTGCTTTGTAACCCTGCATTGTGAAAGCCACCTTCCCAATCGTGTATTTATCCAAAATGATTTCTACTTGCTCAGGACTTAAATTTTTATTTAAGCCATTCATCAAATCCTGATGCACGGTAGCCGGCATTGCAGAATCAGCAATAATTTGTCGGTCTAACTCCGAAAGCTTATTACCGGTAACCGGATTCATGCCTGCCGGAACCGTTGATGAAGGATGTTGGTTGTGCCAATCTCTAACTGTAACCAGGTGTACGGCTACAACTTGTTCTACAGCCGTTTTCTTTGCTGCATCACTCAGGTTTAAGGCTGCAACATACTCCCTGGCTTTATCCAGAATTTCTCCCGGAATCACGATGTCTGTTGTTTGGCTAAATGAGCTAACTGAACTCATCAGCAGCATGCTCATTAAAATAGGTTTTAAAAACTTTTTCATCATCTCGATTTATATTGGTTATTATAAATGTTTTAAGCCATTCCGGTTATATTAATGCTTACTGTTTACTTCGAACGAATAATTTCCCGAACCTAACTCGTATATCACCCGGTTATTCTCTAGTTTGATAAACTTTAATTCTTTTTGACCCACTAATTTCTCTACCACCTCATCCCTTTTACTTGCTGGCACATAAACCAGTGCTGTTGTATTGGCAGGGATACTAATATCCCATTTAAACTGCGCTGATGTTTTATAGTAGCTGCTGCTGATTTCACCATAAGCACAATGATAACTGGCCTTAACCCTGTCTAATCCGTCAATCAGTTCCGGTTTCATTTTAATATTTTCAAATGCAGGGCCTCCTGCTTTAATTCCTGCCAGATTCTCATAATACCAGATCAATAAATCGCCTAACATCATCACGTGGTTTTGGGAATTCATTTTTGGATCAGCTGTATTTCCATTCCACAACTCCCAAATGGTTGTCGCACCATGATCAATCATATAGCCCCAGCTTGGATAGGTTTTCTGAGTGGCAATGGTATAAGCCAAATCAGGCCGGCCATAATCGTTTAAGCAACGCATTAGCCACTGTACACCTACTAAACCATTACTTAAGTGGCCCTTATTCGTGACTTCAATGGTGTAAGCAATATTTTTAAAAACTTGCTCAACATTCTCCCGTGGTACCATTCCGAAGTAAAGCGGAATAATATTATCTGTTAGTGCATTAACACCATAGTAACCTTTTTCATTATAGAACTTTTTATGAAAAGCTGATTTAATTTGACCAGCCAGTGTTTCAAACTCTTTATAATCTATCTCATTACCTGTTACTTTGCTAAACTGCATCATCAGTTCCATAAAATGATAGTAGTAAGCTGTTGAGATCAATTCAGAAGGATATTTTTTATCTGCACTTTTACCTCTACCAGCCTCAATCGTGATGGGTGGCATACACCAGTCGCCATAACTGTCTTTGGTTAAAATGTAGTCTTTCATGTATCGGTCTTGCATGTAAGACAACCATTTCTTCATTGCAGGGTAGTTATCACGAATGGCAGATTCATCACCGGTTTGATTGTACAGCATTTCTGCAACCAGTAACATGGTACCAGGCCAACTCATGTTATCGCTATAGTAACGCCAAAAGGCAGGAGCCACATCTGGAATGGCACCATCCTCTTTTTGCGCGTACCTGATATCCTGCAGCCATTTTGCATAAAAGCGACCGTTATCGAATAAAAAATTCTCTCCATGGGCCACTGCACCTCTATCTCCTAACCAGGGCTGACGTTCATTGCGTTGCGGGCAATCCAGTGGAATACCTTTATAATTTCCGGCTATTCCCCACCATGCATTTTTGAAAATCTGATTAAGCAAAGGGTTAGCACTTTCGAAAGTGCCGACTGTTTTCATGTTATCGTAAATCATTTTGCCAAGAAAATCATTTACTGTAGGTGTATAGTTATAGCCACTTAATTCTACATACCTAAAGCCCCGATAAACAAATGTGGGTTCCCAGGTTTCAGTTGCAGTGCCTTTTAAGGTGTATAAATCAGTGCATTTGGCATCCCGCAGGTTTGCTGTAAAAAGCGTTCCGTTATCTTGCAGTGATTCTGCAAACCGCAATTTAATTTGCTGGCCTTTTTGTCCTTTTACTTTAATTTGCAACCATCCCACTATGTTCTGCCCCATATCCAGGATATAGCTTCCACCGGGCATCTTTTTTACCGAAACTGGTTTTAGGGTATTCATTACCCTTATATTTTCGTTCATCTGGGCTTGATAGGTTCCGGTAGGTTCCTGCACAAACTCGGCCTTTAGCCATTTGGCATCATCAAAACCCACTTTGTTCCAGCCAGTCATTTCTTTGGTCGCATCATACTCCTCACCATCGTATTCATTGTTAGTTCGGATAGGGCCATCGGCAGTGCCGTTCCAGCTGTTATCGCTATCTATGTTTGCCGTTGATCCGTCTGTATACACAACATGAATGTTCAGCAGCATTTTAGGAAAGCCGAATGTTTTAATTTTGTAAGGTTTGTTATGTTGTCGCATAGCAAAGAAACGACCGTTTCCTAAAATTGCCCCAACTACATTTTTACCTTCCTGAATATAGTTGGTTACATCTAAGGTATTGTATTTCACGTTCTGCGTATAGTCTGTAGCGGTTGGCGTTAACACATCTTCCCCTACCTTTTTACCATTGATATACAATTCATATAAGCCTAATCCTATGATAGATGCAGTAGCATATTTAATCTTTTTATTGCTCTGAAATTCCTTTCTAAAATACCGGGCGGATAATCTCGAATCTGTCTTAATGTTATCCCATGGAAAAGCTCGATCGAAACCAATCCAACCTTTTGGCCAGTCTTTATAATACAACAAGCCCATGGTAAATGTATTGGGTTCAGACCAATTGCTTTCACCAGCGTTTGTCCATATTTTAACTTTCCAATAAGCCCGCATGCGACTTTGCAATTTAGTGCCGTTATACCTGACATGAATGGATTGTTGTCCATTCACTTTCTCTGAGTTCCACAAATCGCCATCATTTGCATTCAGTTTCTCCAGGCTTGATGCTACTAATATTTGATAAGCCTTTTGCTTAACATTATGCTGATTGCTCAGTATTTCCCAGCTTAATCTTGGCTGAGTCACATCAATCCCCATTGGATTAACCAGCATTTCGCAGGTGGTATGCTGCAAAGTAACCTGAGCCACCAATTTTTGAAAAGGTAGCAGGTAAATGCTGATAATCGCTATGTAGATTTTTATTTTCATTTATTTATTTTTCAATACCCAATCAGGTTTCTCAGGTGGTTATACCACTATTTTCCATTTCTTTCTGAACCGCTAAAATCAAAATACAAAGTCATATCCAAAGCTCTTGATGGTTCCTTATCAAAATCGTAGAAAACATGCTTCATCCCCATTGGTCCGGTTGTTTCTGGCTTTTGTGTCTTCGTTCCTATAGCTGATATTCCATTCATAAATGAAATATCGCCATTCGGAAATGTAGGGCTCATATTGTCATACTCTGTATCTTTAGATTTCTTCGGCGTAAATAGTCTTAGAAAAACATCCTCCCTATCTGTTACCACTTTAAAATTCTGGGTTTTGCCCATAAATTCGCACCAGTACATATTAGCATAATAGCCCTTAAATTCAGGATATTCCCAGGGAGCTTCACCTGTTGCCGAATTGTTGTAATCCTTTTGCCAGATTCCAAACTGGTTACCTTTCATCCTGTTCTTCCAAACACGATATGGCCCATTTCCTTTATAATTTACACTTTTTATTTCTGATTCCGGATATGAAAAATTCAATCCCACGAAGGTGGTAAAGTAAGCTGAAGGAAAGTATTTAACCTGCATTTTTAACCATCCTGAGGGATAAACAGTCCATTCAAGGGTATTATAACTGGCTTTTTTATCAAATTTGGAAGAAATAACCAGATTTTGTCCATCCATTTTATAACTGAAACCTTTAAAATTGTTTTCGCCTTCCTGTAGAATTGGTCCATTGCTGAAAGGTATAATTCCTTTAGCATTCTTCGCTGTTTTGAGTAATCCGCTATTCTTATCAAAAGTCAGGTTAATACCATTCGCTGTTACTTCGTAGTTCGAACCATTTTCATTAATAGTTACCTTTGCCGATGCCTCTTTAAGGACAATCTTTGCAGCGTCATCCTGAGGTAATGCAATTGGGAAACTCCAGGTAAATAATTCCTGGCCATCTGGCGATTTAGCCGTTAGGTATAAGGCATCAAAACTTCTCCAATCTTTAGGCAGGTTAACCTGCAGTTTGCCTTTTTCGAATGGTTTGACATGAGGCGATTCGATCTTGCCGCTTTTATAAACAACATCATCTTTAGCCGATTTGAAAGTGCTGAGTTTCCAGCTGAAACTACATTGGTTCAGATTTGTAAAGGCATATCTGTTCTCCACCTGAAAAGATCCGTCAAAACCAGCAGTCATTTCCCGTCGTTCTACAAATACCGGGCTCCAGACTTCCTTTATGGTATAAAAACTACCTTCTTTTTCATGATATGGCCCCACAATTCCATCTGGGCCATGATTCCCGTCGGTATCCAATTCGCCGTTTTTATCGGTACGTACTACCCCCTGATCGGCAAAATCCCAAAGGAAACCACCTGCAGAAAGCGGGTTGTTCCACATCGCGTTCCAATAATCTTCAATACCCGCACCATGTCCGCCATCAAACATGCCATGCAAAAACTCTGTAGGCATTAAAATGTTGTGGCCATGATCATAATTACCAATTCCATAGTTGAATTCGCGGTAATGTGTGGTTTCAAATCCACCAAAAACCTCCCAAGGGTGAATCACCGGACGCTTTTGAATATCTTCTTCAGGAAATAAATGGTCTAATTCCCGATTGTGACCGCCTTCGTTTCCATTAGCCCAGAAAATAATGGAGGGATGATTTTCATCATTCAACATCATCTCTTTAAGCAGTTTAGTCCCTGTTGGCGTATTATATGTGCCGTGCCATCCCGCAAGCTCATCCATTACAAATAAGCCTAATGAATCGCAAACATCCAGAAAATGTCCATCTGGCGGATAATGAGACATCCGAACGGCATTCATATTCATTTCTTTCATGAGTAGAACATCGGCAATGCTGATTTTTTTACTCGTTGTTCTTCCAGATTTGGGATAAAATGAATGTCGGTTAACTCCCTTAAATTTCATTTTAACGCCATTTACATAAAGTCCATCACGTTCTCGTAGCTCAATGGTTCTGAACCCTATGTTTTTCGCAATCTGATGAACTTCCTTTCCATTCTTAAACAGGGTAAAAGTTGCCTTATACAAATTGGGAAACTCTGAAGACCAAACCGCTGGCTGATTAAATTGATTATTCAAGGCAAGCTTCTTTGTTCCTTTTACGATATTAGCACTGAATTTATTCCCAAAGCGCTTTCCGTCTTTTCCGGTAAGGCTTACCTCAACTTTATCGGCATCACCAACGAAAGCAAGGTTGGCCATAAAATTTCCATCTGCTTTGGCATCGATCTGAACCCGTTCAATATGCGTTTGTGGTAGAGATTCTAAATAAACTGGTCTGAAAATACCGCCAAATATCCAAAAATCGGCCTTTCTTTCGGCTTCATTAACGGATTGATTAGCAGAATGTTTAGAAACCTTCACTTCAAGTAAATTATCAGACCCTATTCTGATCAGTTTGGAAATATCATATCTAAATACATAAAATGATCCCTGATGGATTTCTCCTGCCAGCTTTCCATTGATTTTTACTTCGGTATCTGTCATTGATCCTTCAAAAACGATATTAACCTTTCGGCTTTTCCAATCTGCAGGAACTTTAAAATTGTATTTGTATAAGCCTTGTTCTTTACCTTTGTTGGCTTCTTTGTTAAATCCGTAATTATACTGACCAAAACCTTGTAATTCCCAGTTTGAGGGTACAGGAATGGTTGTCCATTTACCAGAGTTTGCGCCTGCTGTGCAGAAAAAATCCCAGTTAACCGTTTGATCATTACCTGTTCCAGACAGATACATTTTTTCAGTTTGCTGGGCTTTAACAAGGCCAAACACCGGAAGTAAACACAAGAAGAGTATAAATCTGCGTTTCATTAATGAGGTTTAAATTGATTGGTTAAGGGATTATCTGTTCTAAAGGGTAGTGCTGGTAAACCATCACTTAAGAAAGTACCTGCAGGGTTTTCTGTCCAGTTGTAGCGAACCGCTACAGGCTTTTTGATTCCTTCGGCAGAGACTACTACTTTGCCATTCCGGATTTTTGCCAGGGCTTTTACGAAGTGACCATCTTCGCCTGCTACGGTAAATCCATCAAGCACAGTGGAACTGGCCTTCAGCTGCTCAAATTCTAAAACTGCATCATTTCCGTTAAACGATACCGATTTATAAATGGGCCCTGAATAGCTTATCTTTTGATTGTAGGTTTTTGCTAAAGCCCAAAGTGCCAATCGTCTGCCTACTTCCCATTTATAAGTGGGGTGGAGATCTTCATTTGAATCGGTTAGATCGTTAGTTGAAATCATTCCAGTATTTGGTAACCGTAACAGCTGCGTTTGTGCTTCCCAAAATTGGGGTTCGGTATCTTCTGTTAAAACGACTTTACCTTTGGTTTTCGAATAATTAAAGGGTGCGATCTGAACGTAGTAGAATGGCAGGTCTCCTTCATTCCAGGCTTTACGCCAGCTGTTAATCAAAACCTTCATCTTATTTGAATAGCTTAAGGTTTCATTCAAAAAGCAATTGGTTTCACCCTGGTACCAGAGAAAACCGCGTATTTTAAATGGCGTTAATGGCTCAATCATGGGGGTGTAAAACTTACCCGGATCATTGCCTACTTTTTCGTTTTTAAACTCATCAGCTGTCCGGAATGCTTCATTTGAAATCCAGGGCTCAATAGCACTTCCGGGAATTGCAGCAGAAATAACCCCTACCGGAACACCCAACTTTTGCTGGATTTCTTTAGCAAAGAAATAACCTACAGCAGAAAATGCCCGCAAGGCCGAATCCCGTGCTACACTCCAACTTTTGTGAATGGAATCTGGCTTGATCAGCGTTTTTCTATTCACAAGGAAGATTCTGATCTGATCATTTTTGGCCTTTGCAACCTCGTCTGAAGGAAAACCCAGTTTTTCATTTTTAGGTTTTGGAATTTTAGCCAGTTTGCGCATGGCATACTCCATGTTAGATTGACCAGAACATACCCAAACTTCTCCTACGAGAATGTTGGAGAGGATAATCTGGTTTGATCCGGAAATCGTCATCTTTTGCGCTTTCCAGGATGTTTTCAATGGACTTAGCTGAACGCTCCAATGGCCTGATTGATCTGTAACTGCTTTCTGCAACTGGCCTGCAAAACTGACGGTAACCGGCTCACCTGCAGCAGCGAAACCCCAAATATTAATAGTTTTATCGCGTTGCAACACCATGTTACTCGATATTATTTGCGGCAACAGGATTTTAGCATCAGCCGTTAAAGTTAGGCAGAGCAATAAAGTAAAACTCAAATATTTGATCAGGTTCATCATCTAAAATCCTTCGGTTTTTAAATATTTAATGCTGTAAATGGCTTCTTTTGCTGATTCACCTGCATTTGGCAAATCGTAAGTTTGATCGGCCGGTGTATCCACGTCTGGAAAGCGTCGCACATCGCCCGTGCGGAAAACAACTCTTGAAACTTCTGCTACCGGCTGAAAAGCTAAACTGGTTAATACTTCTTTACCATTAACGGTGATGGTATAAAATCTGGTAAAGGCATCTAATTTCAGTTTGATGTCGTAAGTTTCACCAGCAGTGTACTTCATGAAGTTCTTGTAACGGGCGCCGGCTTTCGCGCTAATCGTACCTGCAGTATCGAATGTTAACCTTACCGAGGCCATTCCTTTTGCGTCTTGTAATTCAATTTCAAGCAGCCCATGATCGTTTTGTTTTGGAGTTACGGAAAATGTAGTAATGACTTTTCGTACGGCCGGGAACAATCTTTCAGCCTTGGCGTAATCAAATGGATCTTTATCTTTTAAAACTAAGGTTCCGTTCTCCACTTTAACCGGTGCCCAAAGCGGACTGTAAGTATTCCAAAGTTCCAGTTCTTTCCCTTTAGCGAGTTTGCCAAAATCATCATTTACATGCTGACTTGCCTTTTCGTTTACTGGTAATGGGATTGAAGAAACCCAAATATCTTCTTTGTTCATGCTGTAGGTTACCCATAACTTTCCGTCAGCCGGTTTTCCATTTCCTTCTTCTATTCCACGCACGTATTGTGGGCCATAAGATTTATAATTTCCACCGTAGCGCATGGGTGTAATTTCTCCGTTAACCAATAAGAGATTGGTATATTCCAAGCCATTTTTACTGGTAGAAATTGCTAGTGGCCACCTGTATTCTGAAGGATTATATACCGTGGCGTAGTTTCCATCAGCAGTTTTTTGTCCCCAGATTTTAGCATTGCTGTTTACAAAACCAGGTGCGCGACTAGCATTTTCAGGCCAGCTTTTACCATTGTCGTTGCTAATTGCTGTAAGGGCATTTTTCCATAAACCCACCACTCTTCCGTCAGGTAAGTGATAATAACAGAAAGCCTTGTATTGCTTCTGTAAGGTGATTAACGGATCTTTTCTATCCGCTTCTTCGTTCCATTGCTGAGTCATTAACTTATTACCTAACAACTCCTTACAGGCCTCAACAAAAGCTTTGCTTTTACTTCGTGTATATAACGGATAGCGGGTATTTTTTTCTGAATAGCCAGGGTTATAATGAATAAAATAGATTGGTCCATACGTACCATCAGCTTTAATCTCTCTTACTGCTCTGCCGATACCGTTTCCATCGTTGGGATCGTCTTTTGCATCGAAACTGATGGCATAAAAACCCAGCACCAAAAAAACATTCCTGGTCGATACATAAAAACCCATACGCTGATGCATTACGGCATCCAGATCTTTTGCTACATCAGTCCTGCCTGCTTTCGTTGTTCCATCAGCGATTCTGTAAACTGGAAAAATTACCTCGGGTTTGGTCCAGGTGTAACCGTCCTTAGATGATTGCAATAATGTTTGCCCGGGAGGAATGCTCTCTCCCACTTTATCGCTTAAATATTCCACATAAAACTTATTGTTCCAATAGGCCAACATAGGTGCATGGTTGTAAGTCCAGCCAAAGTTTTCAGCCAATTCAGGATGCTCTCTGTTTGCCCTGAAAGTTTGAATACTGTGAACACCCATAACCGGCGACAACTGCCCATGATGATAATCGGCATTTACCAACGTTTTACCTGTGTAGCGCACGGTGTCTTGTGCCTTGACTGATGATATAGCCAAAACAGACAGGAACAATATATATTTAGTTAATTTCATATTAAGTTTTTTAGTCAGTTACTATGGTCTGAGCTTGTCCTTCGACAGGCTCAGGATGACACCCGCACGTAAGATGACATTTTTAATTTTTCCTTCCTCATCATGTCAGTCTGAGCTTGTCGAAGACCTATCAATAGTCGAAAACAATATGTCCTTCGACAGGCTCAGGATGACATCGTGCGTAGGATGACATTTTCTATTTCTCCTTCCTCAACATGTCAGTCTGAGCTTGTCGAAGACCTATCAATAGTCGAAGACTATATCCTTCGACAGGCTCAGGATGACATCGCAACACGCTCAGGATGACATCGTGCGTAGGATGATATTTTTAATTTTTCCTTTCTCATCATGTCAGTCTGAGCTTGTCGAAGACCTATCAATAGTCGAAGACTATATCCTTCGACAGGCTCAGGATGACATCGCAACACGCTCAGGATGACATCGTGCGTAGGATGATATTTTTAATTTTTCCTTTCTCATCATGTCAGTCTGAGCTTGTCGAAGACCTATCAACAGTCGAAAACAATATGTCCTTCGACAGGCTCAGGATGACAACGTACCAGGCTCAGGATGACAACGTACGTAGATGACATTTTTTCGGTAATCATCTTACTTCATTTCATTAATCAATTTCTTTATTACACTTTTTTTCACTTTAATAATCGTTCCGTGTTTATGTCCTTCGGGGATGGAGACTTCGCTTGTTACATCTTTAAAGGATTTAAAATCTGCAGTTTTCACCGCCGAATAGATCTTTTGCCCATAAGCATCAAAATAAATCAGCCAATCTTGTTTAACTTTAACAACCGTTGGCCCTTCAGTTAACTTCGGGCTAAACGTTTCTGAAGCGGCTCCATAAGATCCGGTTGCGCTATTGCTAAAAGCAATTTTTAAATTTCTATTTGGGCGGGTATTGTCTTTCAAAACCAGGACATAATCTTTCGCTTTGCGTTTAACAATTACCGCATCAATTACACTGAATCCCGGATCGATGAATAATTTAGGTTTGGAAAAGGAAGTAAAATCGCTGGTTGTTACATAATACATTCTATGGTTATTGTCTTCATCCTCAATACCTTTTTCAAAGCGAAATGGTATGGTTGAAGCCCAGATAATGATGTATTCTTTAGTCTCATCTTCATAGAAAATTTCTGGTGCCCATACGTTTACGGTGGATGGCTCTGTTTCCATTACCGGAATAAACTTTTGAGCAGACCAATGAATTAAGTCTTTGGAACTGGCATATCCGAATCCTTTATCGCCTTTCCAGCTACAGGTCCAAACCAGGTGAAAAGTTCCGTCAGGTCCCTGAACGATAGATGGATCGCGCATAACCTTCTGCGTTCCTACTTCGGGCTTAAGAAGCGTCCGGTTCAGATCTGTCCAATGGTAGGCATCATCACTGTACAGCAATCTCAATCCTTCCGTTGCTGGTTCATGAAATGAGGTGAAAATATAAGCCTTTTTGCTGCAAGAACTTAAAACACAGCAAAATAGCCCAATTAAGGCTATTCCAATGCTCGATATTTTGCTTAAACCCTTATTCATTATATTTTATCCAATATTAAAACCCAATCATTACCATTAGCAGGTTCTGCAGGGGGGTCAAATACATGCGTACCTTTATTGGTTACTGCACCAACAAGTGTTGTTTTTCCATCTCTCGGGTTAAACCAGGAAGCTTTTACATTATCGCCCGGAATTTTACCCATGTTCAACGTGATATTTCTTCCGGTGTAAGTATAAACCATTAGGTAATCTGCTCCTCTTGTAGCCAATAATCTGTCGTATTTTTCTCCATTCTGTCCGGCAATAACCGATTGATCGGGAACGCGGTCGAAGTAAGAACGTGAAAGCATTAAATCTTTCAGATATTTCATTTGCGTAGCTCCGGCAGCGTTTAATGCTGTAATCCACTGATCTCTTGGACCATAAGCCGGCTTTTTATCGGTTACCTTATACATCTGCATAACAGAGTTATGCCCGTAAGTGTAGCCAAATGCACCAGCAAAAACAGACCAGTAACCGTATCTTCTCACATCGGCATCAGTCCATCGCGGTTGCGTGGTATCATGTAATCCTTGCGGAATATCTTCGTAAGAAGGCTCGCCGTCTATGGTTGGCTTAACCGGGGTTAATTTATAATCGGCTTCAATATATTTCCAGTTATCTTCGCCATAATGTAGTTTTTCGTTTTTAGAGGTATCCTGGTCATAGCGACGGTGTCCGGATTGTACCATATTGAAATCACTCCATTCTGCCTTGTGAAACCATTGAGAGGAAGCAGTTCTTCCCCTTGGGTGAAAGGTAATTAAGTGATTTGGATCATTGGCTCTTAATGTTTTCCCAATGGTTGTCCAAACGTTAAGTCCGTCACTGCCTTTAATATCGCCACCATCTAGCCAAATGATATTCCAACGATCGCGGTATCTCTTTGCTAAAAATTCTGCATAAATTTTTGCTTCGGGTTCTTTCACTTTTTTCTCTTTTACATTGGTTCCCCATACCGGTACTAGGGCCATGTAGAGTCCTTTCTCTGCGGCTTTATCAATGATGTAATCTACATGATCCCAATAATCGTATTCATCTGCTTTCTTGTAATTACTACCTTCAGTAACAGCTGGTTTCGCTACATTTGCCCGAACCACAGACGAGTCTAAATACACATTTCTCGAAGGTACATCGTGAAGCAACATCACCTGGATAACGTTAAACCCTTTTTGTTTACGATCTTCCAGGTAAGTATCGGCTTCTTCGCGTGTCAATCTGCTGAAAAGCAGCCAGGCGGTATCGCCCAACCAAAAGAAAGGCTTACCATCGCCAGTGGTTAAAAATCTGCCATTTTCGGATACCAATAAAGCCTTTTGATCTACCGGCTTTTTATTTTTACAACCGAAAACAGTTGCTACAGCAATAATTAATAAATAGATATAGAATTTCTTTAAGCGCATATTTTAAAGTTTTTTGATTAGAACTACTTCATCCCCCGCACCTGTCTTACTGATTTTGGACAGTGTTCCTCCGTTAATTTTTTCCTCTTTAATTGATTGGCCGTTTTTAGCATTGATTACGGTAACACTGAATTTGCCCGGTACTTTGCTTAAGTCCAGATCAATAGCTTCTGTAGATGCATTATACAGTATATAAGCTTTCCCTGTATCAGACAGGCCATACTGTCCAGCGGATTTTCCGGCAGGTAAAAATGGCGTCATATTGCTTGCAGCACTTAAAAAAGAAGGGTTTAAACCCTGAATATTAGAAAGTGAACCTCCAGCCATAAAAATAGCCCAACCGAAGCTATCAAAGCTATCGCCTGAATAGATTACCGCTTTTTGAGGGAACTTAGTTTTATATTCGGAAACTGCTCGGTACACTTCCTCAAAAGAAGTTTTCTTTGGTTTAAGCAATCGCGCATGCTGTCTGGGTGCTAAATTTTGCCCACCCTGAGGAGCATAAGCTTTTCCATCGGCCTGGTAATGCCAGTAGCGGATATCGATAAGGTCTACCACTGCCGCACGCGCCGGGTCAGCCAGAATAGCATCCTGTACATCCTTAGTTACACTTAAACCGATAATCGGATGTTTTCCAGTTTCCTTTTCCCAGTCTTTAATGGTATCAATCCAAAATTGTACGAAATGAAGTGGACCCGTAAATTCGGCACCAATTAATTGGATTACCCCAGTATTTTGGTCGAAATTTTCGAGACATTTTCTGATATATGCTTTGTGGATTGCCCTGCGGTGTTCATTACTGATATCGTAAAATTGCTCAGCCATGAATATCCTTTTGTCGCCTGCATAAGGCACCGGCTCAGGAAAACCTGTGTTATTGATATTATTTGCCGTGCGCCAAGGGAAATCAGCATAATGTGCACCCGCTTCAATAATGTTGTGTTGAAAATAATTTTCATGTATCAATACCAGGCCTTTTTGATCGGCAAGGTTTGCAAATTGCTTCAACCGGTCCCAATACCATAAGTTGTATTTGGTTACATCGTATTTGCTTAACCCATCCCAGGCTTTATCTTGTCCGCTACGGGCGAACGGAAGTTCATAAAATGGTGGCCAAACTTCTCCATCCATCCTGCGGATCCGTTCATGATCATCTCTCCTTCTATCGTACCATAGTCCGTAGTTATGATCTAAAATCTTCAGGCTGCTGTTTTGCATAGAATCGGTAATTTGATCAAGATCGTCGGTAAGACCATTTCCGGCACGCCCAGGAACGAAACGGGTAGCATGAAATTTAGTGTTTTTTAGTCCATACGGACGGGCACTTCCATTCCACCAGGGTACATCCTGACGGTTGCCCGTCACCAATTCAGTCCCACGCAACAACCATCCATTTTGGATAGACATCACTTTGGCCGGTTTAGGTTGTTCCACTTTATCTAAACCGATTTGATCAATGCTTTTCACCTGACCATATGCAGATGTAATTTTAGTTCTGAACGAGGCCAGGTCAATGTATTCTACTAAAGTTTGTGCAGGTTTAAGGGCTATTTTAGTCAGGTTCTGTGCAACATCTACCGGTGGACTGCTTGATGCTTCTGTTTCTACCGGCAGTAAAAATGTTCTCTCATCAACCTCTTTGCCTAAGCGATCTTTGAGTTGTGCATAATATAAGCTTCTGGGTTGAATTTGTTCATTAGATTGGTCCCAATACCCATCGCCAGCAAACTGTGCCCAGTTACCCAAAGCCCAGTTTTGAGCGGTTGGGGGCTGGTAACAATCAATTCTTGCAGCCGAGCATTGCCAGAACATGCTGTTTGCAGCTGCCCATCCGGCTCCTTGTCCGTCTTGTCCACGATTCATAAAACTGAGTGCCTGCCCGTCAACATTTACAATATCAAACAACACACCGGAAGCCCAGCTATCAATTGCCCCGCTAAAGCTGTAAGGCAGATAAGATTGGCATTGCACAAATACATTCGGTCCTGCCGCACAAAAACCTACCGCAAAATCGTGGTAGGCATATTCTGAATATAATCTTTGAAATAAAGTTTGTTGTCCTGTAGTAAAGAAGGTATAACGTCTTTGCCCACCAATTTCAGAAACCGGCGCCAACGATTTACAATCTTCAACAGTAATTCTTTTAGCTGTTTCCAACACATTAACAGCAGAGCCAGCGAAGTGCTCGAATACCACCTGGCGCACCCATGAATCCTGAACATTTTCCAGGCTAATGGCATTCCAACGGTGATATTCGTCTTTTAGATTTTCTTTGTGATAATCAGACACTAACCTTAAATGCTCCACACCTGATTGCGAAATCCGGCCTTCCCAGTTGTATTTAGAAACAGTAGCTCCACCATATTTGGCATCAAGTGCGGTAGTGATCGGGGCATCAAAAGTCAATGTGTTTCCACTGATATTAACAATCTTACGATCCCAAAAGATATCTCTTTGCCCGGCCTTCCATCCTAAGGAGGTAATGCCACCGCCGAAATGCTCGGTATTGATATCGTCAATCCAGTTTTTGGTTGATGGGCGATGGATACTGATATTATCTCCAACTTTGAATCCTGTTGCGTTTGCCAGTGTAATCTTAGTTGCATTAACCGGAACATAGCTATCTGTAATGGCTACCGATTGAGCCTCTATCTTGTTATTCTTCCCTAAAATCCGGATTACGCCGATGCGATCTAAACCCGTTGCATGTATTAACGTTCCGTTTTCGGTATTTCCTGCTCCACGTAAGATTACTCCCGAAACCGTGATTTTTAAGGTACCTGAAACCTGATAAGTTCCTTTTTCCAATAAAACTGCACCTCTTAAACCATCTTTTCCGACAGGTAATTTACTCACATAGTTGATGGCAGATTGAATCCGCAAGGTAGCATCTCCGGATTTTACCGGAACCAGCACTTTAATTGCTGCCATTGGGATAGCCTGTTCACCAGCCATATAGCCCGCATAAGAAAAATCAGGAACCCGATTGCCTTGTGCATCTGGAGTGTAAGCCATTTTACCGTCTTTGTCCTTGAAAATAGGTTTAGGCGGCTCTACAACCTTAGGCTTTTGAGCAAATACAGCCAGCGAACCCATAATTAGGGCAAAAACTAAAAAGAGTTTTAGCTTTGACAGTTGTGGTTCATATTTGAGGTTAGTATTGAACATTTATAATGTATTGTACTTTTATTTTTTATGGTAGCTAAAGCAAGGGATGCGATTTTTTTTATGGCCTTACCCTACCCAAATCCACTAAGCTATTCAAATAAACTTCAATGTTAGCATATCCATTTTTTGAAATTTTAGCTGCATCAGCAGCATCTTTCGGATTTAATCCATTTTTACTTTCCCAGGCATCAGGAATTCCATCGTTATCAGTATCTAAGTAAGGCGTACCTTTATATTCCGGATATCCACCCACCTGGGCAATATCAGATATAATTCCTTTTTTATAAGAATCTCCTGGCAGGCGGCGTTTCACATAGCTTTGCTTGGCGGGCAATACGCCATCAGCAACGTGTTCAATTTTACCTGTTCTCACCTGTTTTACAATTCTGGTATCTACCGCATCGCGAATGGGAAGGCTTGCTCCGGCATTTGCCAGCACATATTCATAAGCTTTTTTTGTATCGATGATCGAAATCTTAGCCATTGGCAAAGGCTTATCCACGCGCATCGAATCCAAAAGTTTTTGTTTATCCCGCTTACTTTCTGGCTGAACTCCACCATCCCAGTTGTTCTGCGTTACCTTGTCGTTACCTTCTGTAATGTTACCTGTAACATAAGCCTTTCCAAATTCATTGGTAAACCGCTTATCTCTGCCCGACTCAGGTTTCAAAATCCGATAGGAAATTGGTTCACCTGCAGGTGTTATTGGTCCGGGCTTGTAATAATTATTGATGAAGCTATAAAATGAATTGTTATCTCCGCCATCTGCACTGCGGTTCCACCAGTTGAAAATGACGTTATTGGCAAAACCAAAATCGCCATACATGCCCACTGAAGGGTTTCTGCTGATATTGGATGCCCAAAGATTACGCATAAACGTACTGTTTAATCCACCTATGGTACTTCCAAATGCATGATTATAAGTATCTAAAGCTTCTGAGAAGATGGAGTTTTGTATTGTTACATTAACAGTAGGCAGCTTTTCTGGTTTTGAGCCATCTTTGGGATCATAAACGTGACGATAGATCGACATATTTTCGTCTAGCCCCCAACTTGCAGAAACGTGATCGATAATGATGTTCCCTACCGGATTACCGCCAATGGCATCGTCACGACGGGTTACATCGGTTTCTCCTCTGCGGAAACGCATATACCTGATCACTACATCGTGGGTGTTGATCCATACGGATTCGCCTGCCACGCATACGCCATCACCCGGAGCACTCTGGCCTGCAATGGTAATGTATGGGGCACGGATAATTAAGGGTGATTTTAAGCGGATGATCCCCGAAACATTGAAGACGATAATTCTGGCACCACCTTGCTCGCAAGCTTCGCGCAGCGTTCCTTTGCCCGAATCTGCTAAACTGGTTACCACATATACTTTCCCCCCACGACCTCCGAATGAATAGGCACCCCCACCTTCTGCACCTGGGAATGCTGCCAGTTTAGCCTGAGGTAAATCACCTGGCTTTGCTGCCCAGGGGATATAAGGTTTACCATGTTTGGCATCTTCATCCACAATTGATTTCACCTTTAGAAACTGCTGTTCTGATAAACGGGTGATATGCTCCATTAATGAATCAGCTTTTTTTTCCATGGCCTCCGGAATCACAGGATACTGTGCAAAAGCGATGTTGCTAAAACCTAAAACTGAGGCTATTGTTAAAAGGGATTTAATATTTTTCATGTTAGTTAGGCTTAACGATAGAAACTGGTACTACACTATTTAAGTAAACTTCGATGTTTGCGTAACCACTTTTTCCAATCTTAGCTGCGTCAGAAGCATCTTTAGGATTTAGGCCATTTTTTAACTCGTAGGCATCGGGCATTCCATCATCATCAGAATCTTTATAAGGTGTGCCCTTGTATTCGGGGTAACCGCCAACCTGTGCAATCTCAGTAATAATTCCCTGCTTATAAGAATCGCGAGGTAAACGCCTGTGCTCAAAATTAAAATCCGGCAGTTTTACATTTTCAATGTATTTAATTTTTCCGGTTCTAACCTGCTCCACCACGCGGGTATCAACAGGGTCGCGTTTTGGTAAAGTAGCTCCAACATTCGTTAATACATATTTATGCGCGTCGAGTGTTGGAATGATCGTAATTTTAGGCATTGGGAAAGGTTTACTTGCTTTCATTGCCGGGAAGTATGCTTTTGCTTCTTCCATGCTCATTAAGTTACCTTTTTTATTCTCCATTTGGATGCCGCCGTCCCAGTTATCTTTAGTTACTTTATCGTTACCTTCTACAATGTTTCCGTTAACATATGCTCTGCCAAAAACTACATAAGGCAATTTGCTCCTCCCCGATTCTGGTTTCAGGATTCTGTAGCTGATCGGATCTTTTAAATCGGTTACCGGTCCTGGTTTATAATAATTGTTAATGATATTGAACAAGGCGGTATAATCACCACCATCTGTTGAGCGGTTATGCCAGTTAAAAACAACATTATTGGCAAAATTGAAAATACCGTTCCATCCAATTGATGGATTTCTAGCTGCATTATCAGCCCAGAGGTTACGTACAAATGCACAATTTTCGCCACCTAAAGTGCTACCGAAAGCATGGTTCCAGTAATCCAGGGCCTCAGAAAAGATGGAATTCTGAATAGTAATGTTCACCGTTCCCAATTTCTCTTCTACTTTGCCAGTACTGTCATTATACATGTGGCGATACATCGACATATTTTCATCTAATCCCCAGCTTGCTGAAACGTGATCAATCATGATATTTCCGATTGGATTACCGCCGATTGCATCATCTCTTCTGCCAACAAAAGTTTCTCCGCGGCGGAAACGCATAAAGCGAACAACCACATCATGTGTATTTAACCAAACAGATTCACCGGCTACACATATACCATCACCAGGAGCTGTTTGCCCGGCTATAGTGATATAAGGAGCACGAATAATTAATGGGGTTTTTAAGCGGATAATTCCGGATACATTAAAAACAACAATCCTGGCACCACCTTGCTCACAAGCTTCACGCAAAGAACCCGGGCCACTGTCGTTTAAATTCTTAACTACAATTACTCTGCCACCACGACCACCAAAACTATATGCACCACCGCCTTCAGCACCCGGGAAAGCAATAATATCTGCTTGAGGTAAATCTGTAGGCCGACCTGCCCATGGAATATAAGGTTTTCCCTGATCAGCCTCTTTTTTAATCAGCGGTAATGCTTTTTGCCAGGCAATATCAGATTGACGATAAGCTTCTTTCATCATCTCATCAGACGCACGTTTGGCATCTTCAGGGATTTTAGGATATTGTGCAAACGAATAAGTAGTGGAGAGTATTAATGCTGCTGAACATAGCAGTTTTAAAAAGTTCTTTTTCATTTGTGTTTTGTTGGTTAGAAAACAAAGAAATGTTTTTGGCTCTTTTAAACTTAGAATAAAATCTTCTTAGATAAAGATAAAAGATTTTGGCTCATTTCTTTTGAATTCTGGGTTCATAAATTTTGGTTAGAAAGTATATTATCCTTCAAATTTGCAATCAAATCGCGGCTATTTAATCTATAATTTTAGCCAGCTATTGTACTATCTTATCAATCGATAAAAATAACAGTAACAATCTAAATTCATTATCACAGCGCTGTTACAAGAGTAATAAAAAATTCATATATAAATAACATTTTTTTAAATAAAAAAAGGAGACCGATTAGGGTCCCCTCTTTTAAACCAAATATACTAAATTTAAGAGGTGCTGAGAAGGCACCTGAGCGCGTGTTATTTTGTTGGGTCGAATGAACCTCCCCAAGTATTATTCTGAACAAGATTAACATTGTTTTGCAATGATGTAGTTGGTATCCCGAAGAAGTATACCCCACTCTGATATGCTATGTTATAAGTATCCAGTTGTTTAGTTGTTACAGTAAAGCTTGCAGTATACAAGGCATCTAAACTCGTATTTGCAGAAGCATCACGTGTACCTAAGATGTAATCTGTATTTGTTCCGGTATTTTTCAAAGCAATGGTTACGCCCATTCTTCTTTTTCCATTTAATGTAGATTCCAGTAATTTTCTACGTCGAAGATCCCAAAAACGCTTGCCTTCAAAAGCCAATTCAATTTGTCTCTCCTTCATTACTGCATTCACCAATTGAGCTGAAGTCATACCTGCTGTTAATCCATACAACCCATCCGTTCCTGCTTCAATACCGGCACGTTTTCTCACTGCGATCAAATTGGCATAAGCTTCCTGGCTTTGACCAATGTTACCAATTTCGGCAGCGCATTCGGCTTGGTTTAACAGTACTTCTGCATAGCGGATTTCTATCCAATCTGTACCAGCGTTTTGAAAAGTTGCCAAAGTTAATGCGGGATCAATCCCTTTACGCAAGTATAATCCACTTGCAGTTACCGCACTTTCAGTAGATGTCAAAGCATTACTTTTTGTGTAGTAGTATGTCCATAAACGATATGTCGGATTACCTGCCAATGGCCAATTAGCCCCATTGTAGGCAATTGTTTGTTCAAAACGTGGATCACGATCTTTGTAAAATGTTCCGATGTTGTAGGTATATTTTGTTGAAGCTCCTATGTCTTTACCATCTTTCATAGGGAACGCTAAAGCAATATCCCATGTAGGCAAGTTAGAACCTCCGGTACTTCCAATATATTTCGGAACAGTTGCATTTGGATATGAATTGTTATTTTGCCCTATATCAGTTGTTCCTGTATTGTATAGGGTAGCAAACACAGCTTCAGGATTTCTTGGCGTACTTCCTCCGTTACTACCCTCTGTAGTCCACATACTGGCATCAAATTTAGAATATAAGCCAAAACCGTTAGCAGATAGTGTCGCAATAGCTTCTGTATTTGCTTTGTAAGCATCTTGCCATCTTGAAGCAATGTTAGTAGGATTAAATTCTGGCGAGGCAAAAGTCATTAAAACACGACCTTTATACGCCTGGGCAGCTCCCTTGGTAATACGGCCATAGTCATCATTTTTCGGCCATTTTACAGGGATATATTTAATGCAAGAATCTAAATCTCTGGCAATTTGGGCAAAAGTTTCTGATGTACTGTTTCTCGGTAATAAAGCAGCTTTTTTAGCTTCTTCTCCTACAGCATCAAGCGGAGCTAATACCAAAGGCACACCACCATATAATTTAACCAGTTCAAAATATCTGAATGCTCTCCAGAAATAAGCCTGAGCGATAAACCTTCTCTTTACTGCTATATCCATAGTGCCGGCATTCACATCACGAATAAACATATTAATGGTACGTATTTTAAAATAGTTACCAGCAGTATTGGAAGCACCTAAGTCAGTTACAGATTCACTCGTTGCGGTACCCTTAACAAAAACGTTATCACCGTATTGTTCATCTGACAAACTGCTTACTGAACCACTTAAGCCACCAACGTTACCAAACCAAGAAGGTTGATTTTGACTATAAATATAATCTACACTTAATTTTGTAGTTGTAGAATCGTTATAAACCTGATCTGCTGTAAAACTACCCAAATCCTGTTTTTCTAAAACTTTTTTACAGTTGCTGAACATCAATGACATCAGGCAAGCTGTTAATGATAATATACTTAATTTTTTCATGATTGCCATTTTTTAAAGTCCAACATTTAAACCAAGAGAGTATGTTCTAAGCGTTGGGTAAGTTCCAACTTGCGTTTGAAAATCTCTGTATTTACCCGGAAAAGGATTAATGAATTGGATTGGATTAGTTGCTTGTGCATACAACCTAATGCTTGCAATGCCAATTTTTTCAGTCCATTTTGATGGTATAGCATAACTTAAGTTTGCATTAGTTACATTAAACTGTGTTGCTGATACTAACCAGAAATCACTGGTTTCATAAATACTGGAGAAATATGGGTTCGGATAGGCAGCAGCAGTATTTGCTGGTGTCCAATGATCTGCCCAATAAGCTGCTCTGTTACTGTATGTACCTGGATTAACACCACTTGGCTTTAAGCCACCAATACTTGTTTTTCCACCCCATGACATGCCCATAACCACATTTAAACTTAAACCACTATATCCAACGCTAAAGTTTAGTCCTAAAGTATTGTGGTTGTTTTGTCTGTCAGCTACATATTGCTTATCCTTTACATCAATTACACCATCACCATTAGTGTCTTCGTAATTGATCATACCAGGCTGTAGTGGATTATCTAAAATTTTCACTTTACTAGCCGATCCGCCGACAGCAGATTTATTTATTCTTTCTGCAATAATTGCATCAGCTTCTGCCTGTGTTCTAATGATTCCCAAAGACTTATATCCAAAAATCCCCAAATCACTTGATTTGCCTGTCAGATCTTCCAAAGTACCAACAATACCTGAAGATACATCATATTTAATATTCCTGTTATCACTCCAGCTATAGAAAGGCGTAAAACTAAAATCTAGTTTTCCAATCTTATCGCGATAAGCAGCACTGAACTCGTAACCAAACATATTTGCTTTAGCAAAGTTTTCTGTTGGAACAGCAGCGCCAATAGTTGCAGGAACTGAAGCAGTTAAGGTAGATAATAAATCATAACCATGTGTCCAGAAATACTCTCCTGAAATGGTTAGTTTATTTTTAAGAATACCTAAATCAAAGCCATAGTTGGTTTTCAAATATTTGTCCCAAACTACATTTTCATTAGGAATAGCAATATTAGATTTAATAGCAATACTTCTATCGATCTCATTAAATACCGCACCACCACTGCTTCCTGTGCCCAGGTTGTATGAAGCCAAATACTGATAAGCCTTAGTTGCATCAGTACCGGTTAAACCAACAGATGCACGTAATTTAAACAGATCAATAAATTTAAACTTTTCTTTGAAAAATTTTTCCTGAGATACTACCCATCCAACAGAAGCTGCAGGGAAACCTCCCCAATTTCTTCCAGGTGCAAATCTAGAGCTTCCATCTCTGCGATATACTAATTGTAACAGGTATTTGTTATCATAATCGTAATTAATACGGGAAATAAGCGACTGAAATCCTGTTTCACTTACCTGCCCTGACTGATTTGAAGTTTGAGTACCTACGGTAAAAGTCTGATAAGGCAAACCTCCTGTAACTATCCCTTCAGCTTGTGCGGCAACCCCTTCTGTAGAAAGTTCTCTTTGCTCAAACAACGCCAGTGCCGAAATATTATGTTTACCAAAAGACCGGTTATAGTTGAAACCTGCATTTAACTGATAATTATCAGCAAATACCGGATTTAACCTAATCCTGTCACCATTTTTTATCGGAAAAATACCCTGAAGTGTTCCACCTGGGATATGGTTATTTGCACCCGTACCGGAGTATTTGTAATAGTTAAATGTAGTACCGTACTGTTTACTATTAGAACTATTAATATTTTTATTTAAGGTTGCTGTGGCAGTTAAACCCTTAACACCCGGAATCTCATAAGTAACCTTACCCAACATATTGATTACATAAGATTTAGACCCGGTAAAATTGTCTGAATTTTGAATTAAGAAAAAGTTTACGTTATCTAAACCACCAGTATTGCTGGACCCCAATATTACTGGATTACCATTAATAAAATATTCAGACCAGGGGTTAACGTTTTGTAGGGTAGCTACATCATTGTCTAAACTTTCTGTAGTACTATTTAACTTATAGAAATAACTTCTTGTTGCCGATACATCCGTACTTACTGACGCAGAAACAGTTAATCTTTTCGATAATTTAGCATCAACACTTGCACGAACACCATATTTGCTTGAACTAACACCTTTAAAGTTGGAATTTTGAGAAATGTAATCTCCTCCAACAAAATAAGTTACTTTATCTGTACCCCCACTAATATTTAACGCCTGGCGATAAAGATTTGAAGTCTGAAATGCCTCTGCTAACCAGTTATGGTTGTTCTGTGAAAAATAATTCAATTCATCTGGCGTGTACCACTGTGTAGTTGTTCTGGTTGGCTCAGCTACTCCGTTGGTAACAATATAACCATCGGCATTGATGTATTTATTGGGAACGGTACCTGCCACTGTTTGCTGATAAACCTGTGCGTTCAAATAATCGTTAACAAAATTACCCAATTCCAAACCAGACATCATCTTAGGAAGCATTGTAGCGTCTGAAAAACCTACAGAACTGCTAAAATTAATTTTAGGTGCACCAGTACGTCCTCTTTTAGTTCTAACAATTACAACTCCATTAGCACCAGATACACCATAAATAGCCGCCTCAGCATCTTTTAATACAGAAACACTCTCAACAACATTTTGATCTAATAAATCGAAATCTGCTTGCGTTCTGATTACATCATCAATTACAAAAATTGGATTTGTACCTTGCTGACTGTCTTTGGAATATACTACGGGATTTCTTACAGTAATGGTTGTACCCTGACCAGCGCGTTGTGTACCACCTGATACCGTAAAGCCAGGGACTGTTCCTCGTAAGGCAGCACTCAAAGAAAGGGCTGGAACATCTTCTACTTTTTTCAAGTCAACTGTAGAAACTGCCCCGGTTAAAGTTACTTTCTTTTGTGTTCCGTATCCCACTACAACAACCTCATCAAGGTCTTTGTTATCAGGTACCAGTTTTACTGTTATATTACTTTGCGTTCCTACTGTGATTTGTTGTCTTACATATCCGATATAAGAGAATACCAATACGTCGGTATTCGATTTCACTTGAATGGTAAAAACTCCATCAGAGTTTGTGCTCACATTGCTTGGAACACCTTTCAAGCTTACGTTTACTCCAGGTATGCCTTGTCCATCGGTCTGATCAACCACCTTACCTGTAACCTTTCGGTCTTGAGCAAACAACATTGTACATGCTATCATCGTAAGTAGCAAAGACAATGAAATTTTACGTAAAAAAATTAAGTTCATCTTATTTATTTGGTTAGCTTTTAAATCTCGTTAGTTGTTTTGTGCTTTTGCTTTTATTCTCTTTTGCCATTCTTCACCCTCCTTTTTTAAATCATAGCCTGCGGCCGATAGATAATTATTAATTCTTCCTTTATATTTTCCAAACCAGGCATGCTTTTTATCTGACGATTCTGCATCTATTGCATGCTCCCGAGCTTCTGTAAGCCAGATTAAAATTTGTTTCTTCTGCGCTTCGTTCAATGTTAAAATCTGCTCCTGATAAGCCTTATAAGTAATAGGCAACACATTATAAGTCATTGCATTTTTAACCTGTTCAACCTGCTCGGCAGTTAAATTGCGGTTTAAATTGCTGATGTACTTTGGATGAAGCTTAGCCAGTGACTTCTCCACTTTTCTGGCTTCAACGGCCAAAGCAGTATCTCTCAAAGCTTTATCATCCTTGTATTTCTCTTTGATCGATTTTACATTGGCATCTCTTTCAGTATAAATGTCATTCAGGTTACTGTATTGATCACGGATGATGTTGCGCACTTTCTCAGATTTACCAGCATCTGTAATACCCAGAACGGCAACAATTTTGTCGGCACGTGCTGTAATTACTTTTACATAGGCTTCACGATCGGCTACTGCATTACTTTGCGAATAAGTTTTAGATATCCCTATAAGCATGAAGAGCGCAATTACAACTGGAAATCTCATTTTGATATATTTTAGTTATTGTTAGTTTTCTTTTTGATTAAGTTCACATCACCACAGAAATGAACTTTCAAGCCTAATTCATCCATAGCGGCAGCTTTGATCCGGCAGGCTTCATGTGCACTGGCTTCATAATTGGTATATACTACCTGAATGTGATTGGCTTTATGTCTGGCCATCATTTGATCGCGGCTAACACCTTTTAAAACAGCATGCATAATTGGCCACTCTGGTGTAGTTTCGTTCCAGCGCCGGTTGGTTTCTTCTTCTGGGAGTAACACTACTTCACCAACGCCCAAATCGCAATGTAATTCGTTATTCATTACATAAACACGGCTCCAAACAATGAATCCGGGTTTGCTTACTCCTTTTAATGAGCCTCCACCCAGGCGGAAATACATGGCGGGCTGCCTGTCGCTACTCGCTCCGGCATATCCATTAATAAAATGTGCCGCAGGTGCAGCACCTGATATTAAAAACAGCCAAACGAAATGATCTACATCTCCTCCTTTAAAATGTGCTCCCCAGCGGATATCATGCAAGGTATTTTCACCTGTCATGCCTAATTCCTTCCAGAGTTTATAGGTAACAAGAGCATCTAAGCCCGCACACTCATCTACTTCATTAAAATGCGGCAAGGCAGCTTTTGGATAGAGTTCTTTGCCCGATTTAGCGAAAACAGGAGGCCTGTCTTCATTATTTAATAGTCCTTCTACTAAATCGCTCGCCACCGTAAGATCTTTCAATCCTTGCTGATATTGAATACCGATCGTATCACAGCTAAAATCGTCTGCAATCCTTAAAGCTGCAATATACATTTTACATTGTTCTAAAGTTTGCTTGCGGGTTAACTGTGTTTCTTCCTGTTCGCCCCAATTAAAAGTCATTCCTTTTTTGAGTAACCAGTTCAGTATTGCCTCTGCTTCCTGATCGGTAACTTCGAGCATAGCTGCATACAAAGCCGACTGACTTAGGCGCTCTTTGAAAAAACCCGTTTTATGAAGAAGCTCATCTGGGATGATAGCATTGTACATACCCATACATCCTTCGTCAAAAACGCCCATAATCACTTTGCGTTCTTTCAAGGATTTCGCAAATGTTCTGCCTTTTTTATCATCCCCCAAAGGAATTTTACTTAAAGCAAAACTTTTAACGTGTGTTTGATCATAGCTGATTCTTCCTGTAGATAACCACTCTTGCAAACCATCAGTAAAGAATTCATCTGTAAAATCTTCACTCCATAAAGTACTGTAATCTATACCTGCTTTAGTTAAACAACCATTGAGATTTAACATTCCTACCAGACCCGGCCATTGACCACTCCAGTTGGCTACTGTTAAAATGGGTCCACGATGGGTGCTTAGTCCTGCGAGTACATGATGAGAGTACTGCCACACGCTTTCTGCCACAATTAGTGGTTGATCGGGATCGATGGAACGGAAGATATCCATACCCATTCTTTGTGAATCAATAAAACCGTGTTTTTTATTTGAATTATAGGGATGAGCACGTTTCACAGTCCAGCCTAATTGCTCTACTGCTGTAGTTAATTTGTGCTCCATTTCAACTTGTGCATCCCAGCAATTTTGATTTGCCGATAGCCTCAAATCGCCACTAGAAACTAACAGAATTTGTCCTTGTTTTGTCTGTCTCATAATTCATTACTGAACAAAATATTTATATAAAAATAAATTGTCGGTTTATAATTTGGTTATAGCCAAAGGGGCCATATACAAAACTCCACAAACAAAAACATTATTTACTGGTAATTTTTATCAAATTAATATAGGATGTTATCATATAATCTCCTAACTTTAGCTTTGTAATAAGTATGATTTGCCAAACATAGTATTGCTCTTGCTAACCAAATATTTTTGCAACAACCATGAAACCACATTTTCACAAAGTACCCATTACCCTTCAAAGTTCTTTCAGTATCCGTCATGATATTAAACCCGATTTCGGAAATATCTGGCACTACCATCCGGAGTTAGAACTACACTATGTTATCAAAGGTGAAGGGGTACGTTTTATTGGCGATAATATCAGTAACTTTGTTCCTGATGAAATGGTACTATTGGGTGAAAATCTGCCACATACCTGGCGTTGTAAAGATGAATATTTTCAAAACAATCCTGATCTGAATACCGAAGCCATGGTTATCCACTTCCTCCCCGACTGTTTAGGGAAGTATATGTTAACCCTGCCTGAGGCTTACCTGATTCCAAAGCTGTTTGAAAAAGCAAAAAGTGGGATGGTCATTCACGGAAAAGCGAAAGACAAACTGGTTGAATTGATGCGCCTGGCCGTTGATGCAACTAACCTGGACCGTATTATCATTTTACTCTCCATCTTAAAAACCCTTGCAGAAACTGATGAATACAGCCAGATTGTTACCAGTAAAAATACTTTCTATCAATCTAATGAGTCTGAAACCTTAAGGATCAATAAAATCTGCAATTATACTTTAACCAATTATAAAAAGGACATCACTTTAGAAGAAGTTGCGTCTCTGA
The DNA here is from genome assembly GCF_965279535.1 of Pedobacter sp. Classification (NCBI taxonomy): domain Bacteria; kingdom Pseudomonadati; phylum Bacteroidota; class Sphingobacteriia; order Sphingobacteriales; family Sphingobacteriaceae; genus Pedobacter; species Pedobacter sp. The sequence goes on along the minus strand of NZ_OZ257244.1, from coordinate 319,571 downwards.
GTAACCTGAGTGTGACCTCTTTCTGCAGGTATTTCAAATTAATGACGAAGAAAACTTATTATGATTTCCTCATTGAAATCAGGGTGAGCCATGCTTGCCGGTTTCTAATTGAGAACAAGCTGCCAACAGAGGTGATTTGCTTTGATTGCGGTTTTAACAACGTATCAAATTTCTACAGGCACTTTAAAAAAGTTACAGGAATGACACCCTTGGATTATAAAAGGAAATACTTGAATTAAAGTTGTAAGTTCTAAGTTGTAAGTTTTAAGTCGTGATGCTAAAAATCCTGTCATTCCGACTTTGGAACAATCTGCAATGGATCGATCTATTGTCTCATGTAATAATTTCACCATCGAAAATTCAATAAATTCAGTCATTCAATCACGCTCTCATTCACTCATTCATTTGGAGGAATCTGCTAATTTTCAAGTTCTAAGTCGTAAGTTTTAAGTCGTGATGCTAAAAATACCGTCATTCCGACTTTAGAGAAAAAAACCGGTAAACCCCTATACTGTAGCTTACCGGCGTTCAAACCAAACATTATCCTACTAGATAAAGACGTTTATATTGAGATTACTTCGTAACGAAGTATAATCGTTATACAGATTTTCGACTTCCTTAACCACTTTGGGCGAGAAGTCCCCTACTTTCCTTCTGGTGAAGGTAGAAATGTTCAATCCTCTTTTTTGAAGAAAATATTTAGAAACAATTGGGTACACATTGTGCATCACATCCATGTTATCGATCAGAAACTGCTGAACAATCTGCACTTCCTCCTTCATATTTTCATCATTAAAATGATCGCAGAGCCAAACAATTAGTTCGGGAAAGTAATTACCCTGGATACAGGATAATCCTGATGAACCTGCTTTTAACGATTCTACAGCATGTACAATGTAGGCATCGTATAAACCAAATGCATGATCAGCCGTAAGTGCCAGCTTTTCTTTAATCTGATTAATATCCAGGCAGGTATCTTTATGGTAGATTACTCTTTCTGTAGCAACAAAATTCCTCAACTGATTAGGTGTAAGTACTCTTTTGTATGGTACAGGGCATTCATAGAAACCTAAAGGAATATCATCCGTTTGTTTCAGCAAATCAAATACCCGCTCGTTAAATACCTCATCTGCCTCCTGCTCTTCAGCCAGTAAACTGGTAATGGCAATTACAGCTTCTGTTCCGGTATCATAAACTTTTTTTACAAAATCCGCTTGTTGGGTAATTGGCCCACCGAATGTGCCTGTAGCTACTACCGGAACGGCGCCGTCTACAACCTTAATAACGTGTTTAATTGCTTCAATGCGTTCTGCATCAGACAATTCAAACATTTCGCTTGATAAACAATTGGCAAACAAACCTGTAGAACCTGCTTGTAAGTAAATCTCGGTTAACTGTGTTAGCGCCGGATAATCGATATTGCCATTGCTTAAAAAAGGCGTGAGCATAACCGGGATGAACCCTTTTTGTGAGCTTTCCATTGATTGATAATATGGTAAAATTTATTCTTTTTAACTGATAGACAGAATCTTAATAAGATTCTTATTCTGATGACTTTAGTTGTTTATTTTTTAATTTACTGAGCGCTAAACCGGCAAGAAAAATGGTTAAAGTGCCCACTACAATAATCATATTTTTATGCAAAGGATTTCTAAAAGCTTCATAAGCCGGAGGAAGCAATGAAGAGAATGTCATCCATATAATTACAGCAATACCTATAATTGTAGCCGTAATGGCTTCATGGTTTTTAGTTTGCTTACTGATGATTCCCAGTAAGAAAAGTCCCAACATCCCAGCGGCAAAGATTCCTGAAAGCTCCCACCAAACATCCAAAATACTCTTCACACCAATCATGGCTATTCCTGCAATCATGCCCAGCAATCCAAAACCAACAGTAGCGATGTGAAGCAGGGAAAGATTCTGTTTTTCTGTAATGTCTGGTTTAATGTATCGCTTGTAAATATCGACCGAAAATACCGTTGCTGAGGCATTCATTCCCGAACTTATGGTACTCATGGCCGCTGAAAGTATTGCTGATACAATTAAGCCTACTAAACCGACAGGAATCTTGGTTACCATAAAATGAGGCATGATTTTATCTCCGTAATCGGCAGGTTGCAAACTACTTTCCAGCTTTAAAATTTCGGCAGCGGAAGCATGAAGCGGCAAACGTTCTATCGCTACCTGATGTTTAATTGCCTGTACCATCTCCGGGTTTACTTCATAATAGGCAAAAAGACAAGAACCTATAATAAAGAACAGTAACGAGGCCGGAATATATAACCAAACGCATAGCCAGATAGACTTTGAAGCTGCTTTACTTGAGGATGCCGTATGATAACGTTGTACATAATTTTGATCCATGCCAAAATTATTCAGGTTTATAAAAAAACCATAAAGCAAAACCACCCAAAAAGACGAACCTACAAAATCAGGTTTAAAACTACCCAGGCTAAACTTATTGGCAGACTTTCCAATCTCTACTATTTTTGAGGCTCCGCCAGGCATATTAGAAATAATCAGATATAGAATAAGCAAGGCGCCAAATGTTTTTACTATTGCCTGCACTACCTCCGTCCATATTACAGCTTCAATTCCTCCTAAAACCGTATAAAAGATGATGCAAATCCCCATCACAATCATGATCATCTGCATAGAGTAACCCGTTAAAGCTTGTAAACTCAAGGCAATTCCAAAAAAGATGGAACCCATTCGTGCAAGTTGTGTCAGCAAAAAGCAAACCACTGCATAAACCCTTGCCCATGCCCCAAACCGATGTTCTAAATGTGTATAGGCTGAGATTTCTCCTGTACCCCTGTAAAACGGAACAAAATACTTAGATGCAATCCATGCCGCCAAGGGCATAGAAATACTAAATACAAATGCATTCCAATTTCCTCCAAATGCTTTACCTGGAACACCTAAAAAAGTATTACTACTTAAAAATGTGGCATAAATAGATAAACCTATCGCCCATCCGGGGATCAGGCCCGAAGCCTTTGTAAACTGCTCGGAATTTTTGTTATTTCTGGAGAAATAAACCCCAACTAATATCATCCCAACAAGGTAAATGAAGATTACGGCAAGATCTATTATAGGTAAACCTTTCATTTGTTGTTGGCTCGTTTATTAATTTGGTTAAAACAAATATGCATCTCTATCAAGCTTTATTAATATAAGATTTTGGCCACATATTGTACCATCTTATCTTATTGAACATCCAAGGCATCTATAGCCAAACCATTCGCACTTATTGCCATAAACTTCACCAGATACTTTCCGGCGTTAACCATGCTTCCTGTATTGGTATTTAAGTAGTTCCATTTTCCCTCTTTAGTAGGCGACAATTCCAGTTCTTCCGTTCTCATGAGCGTTCCATCTATTGAATAGAACTCCATTTTGATTTTTTGAAGGGCTGTTGTTGGATTATGATATTTGAGCGTTAAGGAATAGGTATCAGCTACTCCCACAGACATTTCAAACTGAAGCGCATCTCCTGAAGCCTGGTTAAACACCACCCTTTCTTTACCCATCAAAACCTTTTTACCTATGTTTTGACCTATTAGCTTCGCATCTGTTGCCTTATAACTGGTAACCGTTTTTAAGTCGTAAGCTGGCGCCAAATCACTTGGTGGAACGATAACCACTACAGCTGGCATAAATTTCAAATTAAATATTTCAGAAGCCTTAATCCTCTTTCTGTAAACCAAAAACTGCCCGCCCTTATCATTGGTAATTTTTGTTTTGGTATCCTCAAAACCTGTTAATCCTTCATTAGCATTCAATACACCTACAAATACATCAGCTTCCTCCTTAATTTTAAAAGATAGGTTTTGTTTATCGTTCTTAATGGGTTGAAGCCATTCTGCACCAAATAAGTTGGATGGAATGGAGCTAAACTTCTCATCACTGTCCTGGTACTGTTTATCCCCTAAATCTAACCATGTATTCGCTTTTAGCTTAGTATCAGGCGCTAAGGCTACTATAGCATTACGCTGATCTCCTACCCGAAGATTGCTATCTAAACTCGCAACAGCAATAGCCGAAATAACTGCCTGTCCCGATTTTATATTTGGAAATGAAATCACCAGATTGCCAGCCTTTGCTTTAACTTTAATCGTTTTCTTCAACGCCGTATTTGCTCCGGCTGATTTCCAGATATCTAAATCTTTAAGTACAATTTCATCATTTACAGCCACATCGAACAAACGCATTTTTTCAGCATTTAATCCGCCACCAATACCCAGCCATGGCTCTGCAAAGTATAATTCTACCAGGTATTCACCTGATGATGCAATTGGGAAACTAAACTTTAACTGGTCCCTGCCATACCTGAAAGATTGGAAAAGCTTCCAGTCTTTAGTTCCGTTAATTGGGCTAAAAGTACGTCGCTGACTGGCAAAGAATGCCGGAACACCATCAAAAGCAGCTGTCCAGGACGAAGAACCATAATGTTTAGCATCTGCCTTTAAAGGTTGATCTGCTAACCAAAGCTGACCATATTCGTCCTTGTAATCAGCCCCACCACAATTTAAACGATATAGGTAATTATAAGCAGGTTGCGCCCTGAGCAGGGACTTATCACCTGTGTAGAGCTGATCAAATTTAGGCGATTGTGGTAAGCTATTAAGTACGACTACATCTTTAGCTACCGCCTTCCCGTTAACATAACCGATGGCATAAAGCACATTATAATGAATATCAACCCTGTTCCACTGAAAATGACTACCAACACCTTTGTGTTTCAGCTTGCCCAATGAAATGCTGTTTACATCATTAAAAAGCTCTACCTCGTCACAGTTAGAATAAAGTACAATGCTATCCTTTACTCCTGGTTTACTCCATCTGTTTGGCCAGGTATGTGAAACGATGTATACCATTGGATCAGTTTGTTTAGGCGCATAGTTCGCTCTAAACATATAATAAGCATCTGTTGGTTCTTCCCAAGGGGTAAACATCCCTTTATAATTTACTGGCCCTACCCGATCTAAATCACGCAAACCTTCTCCACCCTGTACTCTACCCGGGTTATCATGCGAGCTGTACAGCCAGAAAAAATGTCCGGCAACCTGATCTTTAACCGATTCGGCTAAATGTACTTTGGTCTCCATCAGCGTGGTCATATAATTCTCAGAATAGTCCGTTTTACTGGCCGAATCTACCTCATGCAGATCAATTGTACGCCATGCACCGTACTCACCCACCAAAACCTGTCTTTTCAGGTCTTCACCGTACATCAGGGGATTACCGCCATAAGTACCTGTCCAGTTTTGTGGCACATCCCAATCGGTACCCTTACCGCCATTGCAAGTGGTCACCTTTCTTTGCGAAGAGGCTGTAGGATCTAATTTTCTGATCAGTTCAGTACATTCTCTGGCAAAATCTTCGGGTAATGTACTCTCATTTTCTAACCCCCAAAGTACAACCGCCGGGCTGTTTCTACGCTCTTTCACCCAATCCGTTAATAAAGTTTTGAAGTTCTTTCTAAATTCAGGGGTATCATACCAGATGTGTGCTGCCATTTGAGTCCAGCAAAGTATCCCTTCTTTATCCCAATAGTCAGAATATAAAAGGTTATGAGGTTGATGTGCATCTCTGAAGGCATTGAATCCGGCTGCTTTAATGAGGCGTACACGCGTGCTGATCTGCTCTTCGCTAAAGGCATGACTCTGTCCGATCATGTGCTCATACTCCGCAATTCCATTGATAAAAACAGGTTTTCCATTCAGAAAAAATTGTTTTTGGGCTGCAGTCGCTCCAATAGGCCAACTGATCCACCTGATACCATAGGGATTTTGTTGCTCATCTACAACTTTGCCGTTCTCTACTATGGTGGTCTTTAACTGATATAGGTAAGGATGTGCTAAAGACCAAAGTTTTGGATTAAGTATTTCTTTGGTTTTTTGTGCAATTATGGCTTCACGATTGGCCGGTATCTTAACCGTTTGCTTCAGTTCCTGAACAGTCTTTCCGGTTTCATCTGTCAGTTTATTTACCACAGTTACTGATTTAGACTGGGTACTGTAATTTTTAAGTGTAGTTTCTATATTCAGAAAGGCCGATTTTTCCGAAATCTTATTGTCATTCCAAATGTGAACGCCAAAAGGTTGAACACGGGTATCATTGGTTACAATCAAATGCACTGGCCTGAATATCCCCATGGGTTGCGACCCTTCAGAAAAACCTCTTTCTGTAGAACATCCTCCATCAACCCAGGGTAAATCCTGAATATTTGCAGGATGATCTGCCCTAACAGCCAGCACATTATCCGAATTATTCAGTTTAATGGCATGGGTTACGTTCAGGGTAAAGGTTGTCCTTCCTCCGGCATGATAGCCAACTTTCTTTCCGTTTAACCAAATTGTAGCATAAGAACCTACACCTTCAAAATACAAAAAGAATTGCTTGCCTTGCCTGGCCCGATTGATTTTAAAAATCTTTTTGTACCAGGCATATCCATGCTTATTACCATGAATTTTGCGTTGGTAGCCTTCGTATTGATCCCAGTTATGGGGAACATTAACGTTAATCCAGCCTTTATGGTTAAAATTTGCTTGTTCAAATCCATCAAAGGCATGAATATTTTTTTCATCCGCAATGCTCTTCCATCCATGATTGAGTAAAATATCGGATCTAACTGGCTGTTGAGCAAAGCTTTGGGCAGAAACATATAAAAAGAGAAACGCTATCCATCCTGAACATCTCATCATCACTGTAATTCTCCATTTAATTTATAAATTTCGCCAGCTTTCGTGCTGATGGTTTTGCTTTTTCCTGCGTAACGGATTTCGCATGTACCTGCCACCTTTGCTTTAATCAGCAAAGCTGTCAGTTTACCTTCGTTCCACTTAAGATCTAATTCGTAGCCACCCCTGGCCAGTAAGCCTTTAATTTCTCCTGTAGGAATCGCTGCTGGCAAAGCCGGAAGTATATCTATATAGCCCTGATGACTCTGCACAATCATTTCAGCTATACCAGCTGCACCACCAAAATTACCATCTATCTGAAATGGTGGATGGGCATCAAAAAGATTAACATATGATCCGGCACCATTATTTGCAGGTTTCATAAGCATTTTTACTAATTTCATGGCATGGTCACCTTCTTTAAACCTCGCCCAAAAATTAATTTTCCAGGCCAAACTCCAGCCTGTTGCTTCGTCACCCCGATATAATAAAGATTGCTTTGCAGCTTTCATTTCATCTTTATTCTTATCCCAGGTAATATCGTCACCCGGGTAAACACCCCATAAATGCGAAACGTGACGGTGTTTGTTAGTGGTATCGTCTTTATCCGCCAACCATTCCTGCAATTGTCCATATCTGCCAATCTGATTGGGCGCGATTTCTTCTGCTTTCTCTGTTAGCGACTTCGTAAACGCATCGTTAATATTTAAGACCTTCGCTGCTGCAATACAATTTCTAAACAGCGTGCGGATAATTTGATGGTCCATGGTAGGCCCAACCACCAAACCTCCATTTTCGGGAGAATTAGATGGAGTACTAATCAGCCATCCGGTTTTTGGATCTCTGACTAAAAAATCCTCAAAGAATAAAGCGGCTTCCTTCATCAGCGGATAAGCCTCCTGACTTAAGAACGTTTTGTCCTGACTGTACAGATAATGTTCCCAAAGGTGCTGACTTAGCCAGCCCCCGCCTGTAACCCAAATACCATGATTGGAAGCATTTATTGGCGCTGTTCCATTCCACAAATCGGTATTGTGATGAAGTACCCAGCCTCTTGCATTGTAATATTCCTTAGCCGTTTCTCTTCCGGTAAGGGATAACCCCTTGATTTTAGAAAATAAGGGTTCATTTAAGGCCTGTAGGTTAAGGATTTCTGTAGGCCAATAATTCATTTCTAAATTGATATTGGTTGTATACTTACTTCCCCATGGAGGTGTTAACAGATCGTTCCAGATACCCTGAAGATTAGCCGGTTGCGTACCAGGTCTTGAGCTGGAAATTAAAAGATATCGTCCATATTGCATATAAAGTGCTGCAAATGCGGCGTCGTTACTGCTGGCAAACTGTTCTAAACGCTGATCTGTTGGCAGGATTTCATTAGCCGATGTACCAAAACTAACCTGAAAACGATTATAATACTGTTGATATTCCTGAATATGAGCTGCTCTAAGTGTTTCAAAAGACTTTCCCTTTAAACCCAATAGCGCTTTATCATTGCGGATACCGGGGTTGCCAGAAACATTTTGTGCATTGATGAAGTTAGTTCCTGCGGTTAAATAAAGCGTTGCTTCATCTGCTTTACTCACAATCAATTTATTATTAACGATTTTAATTGCCCCATTTTTAATTGAAGCCGTCAGTCTGCTTTCACCTCTAAGTGCACCATCCTTCACCTGTACATTTAAAATCAGCGTCGTATTTCCAATCGCTTTAATACCTGATTGACGATGTGCACTTGATAAATCAGCAGTAAAACTGATTGATTTTAACTGATCGGCAGTCAAATGTATAACCAAAGCATCATTTGGTTGGCTTACAAAATATTCTCTTTGGTAAGTTACACCATCATATTTATAGCTTGTTTTAGATATGGCAGTAGCAAGATCAAGGGATCTTTTATATTCGCGAATGTGCGTCTGATCCTGATCAAAATGCAGGTTTAGATCGCCAAAGGGCTGATAACTACCCTGATATTGTGCCACACCGGGAGGTGTTTCATTTTGAATTTTATATTTCCAGTTTTTATTTAGTGCAATGCCGGTGGCAGGATCCTGTCCGGCAGGAAACAAGCTGATAGATTTCCCTGCATCCTTATAGCCTAGAATACCACCTTTATCATTATAATTAAGCACCTGGATAGCAATTGTATTTTTTCCTTTGGTAATCAGATTGGCAGGAATTGTATATTTTCTAGGTTCATTATTATCTGTATTTCCAACCAAATGCCCATTTACATAAGTTAAATCCTGATTGTAAATTCGGTTTAAATCCAAAACCAGGTCTTTACCCTGCCAGTTATCCGGAATTTCTATTTGTGTTCTAAACCAAACCGCTCCATCCACATTTGCCAAACCTACCGTTTCCCAGCCATCATATGCGGGAACTTTTATGGTTTCCCATTTCGAATCGTCAAAGTTCGATAAGGCTGGATTTCCCTGAATACCTTTACCCGATTTAACTTCCTTTACCCAGGTTTCGCGATCTCCTGCATCACTCTGCAAGCCCATAAATTCTTTTTGGGCAAGTATTTCGGCTTCCTTCTGTTTACCATCGGCAAGCAACTGTCTGATTTGAGCCAAATATTGAAAAGCTCCCTTACGATTATAATCTCTAGGTTTACCCGTCCAAAGTGTCTCCTCATTAAACTGAATGTGATCATCTGTTACGCCACCATAAACCATAGCACCAATCCGGCCATTCCCCAATGGTAGGGCATCTGTCCATTTTTGTGCGGGCTTAGTATACCAAAGCTGGTAATTATTCTGTTGAGCAGAAGCTCCGGCTGTAGTAAAAAGAAAAAATGTAGCAAGTAGGTAATTAAAACGAAAGGCAGTTTGCATGATTATTTTTTTATTGTCCTTTATCTCCAGAAATCACATCAATTTTTTCAAAAACATCTTTGGTTTTCTCTATGGCGAACTTCAGATTTTTAAAGTTGTTGTTTCCAATAGCGATATTTTCTGTACCAGCTCCACTCAGCTTGAGGTAAGTAGAAGTTCCTTTAATTGGAAATGCATTATAAAGAAATAAATCCTTTACGTTTTTCAAATCGATAATGGGCACATTATTGTGTGGAGTATAACTTTTAAAGCCATTTATAGTTATATTTCCCACTAAACTTGCTGTAAGTGATGGTCCGGTTTCAGTATTCACCTGAACATTATGAAATTCTATTTTATTGGTATTTTGCAACAAAAATCCAGTTTTGGCATCCAGATTAATGTCGTTAAAAGTGATATTTTCAATTGGCATCTCTTCCAATCCATTTAAATATCCGGCCTGATTAACTTGTCCGGTAATATTACTGAAATGAATATTTCTGAATCTGGGCGTCCTTTCAGAAACGGGCTCCAAAAATGTTTTGGCATATTGCATATCCAACACAATAGCCTGCTCCCGGATATTTTTCATGATGATATTGCTCACCCTGATCTCCTCTACAACCCCGCCCCGGCCACGTGCAGTTTTAATCCTGATGCCGCGGTCTGTACCGTCAAATACGCAATTTGAAATGGTAATTTTTCTTACATCGCCTGACATTTCACTTCCAATTACCACACCACCATGACCTGATAGCATGGTACAGTTGGTAATGGTATAGTTTTCAGCTGGTGCGGCCATTCTCCTGCCCGGTTCATCTTTTCCTGATTTAATGGTAATACAATCGTCGCCTACACTGATGTGGCAATCTGAAATGTGTACATTTTTACAGGATTCGGGATTGATACCATCTGTATTTGGGGAATGTGGGTTATTTATCGTAACTGCATGTACTTTTACATTTTCACAAAACTCCGGATTTACCGTCCAGAAGGGAGAGTTGATAATGGTAATGCCTTCAATCAATACATTTTTACAATACATCGGCTGGATAAAAGGTGGGCGTAAAAACCCACGTTTCATTTGCTTGGGGTCATCAGGAAGAATAATATCCTTATTAACTTTATCAAATTCGTACTGCCACCTGGACCGTGCCTGATCCTGCTTATAACCCTCAACAAAATCCCACCACTTTTTACCGTGCCCATTAATCAACCCTCGACCTGTAATGGTAATGTTTTCTGCCTTATATGCATAAAAAAGTGGCGAAAAACTGGTTACATCGACGCCTTCATACCGGCTTTGAACCATCGGTAAATAATCATCAAAATTATCGCTAAAATGGAGCTCGGCACCTGCATCAATCAGGATAGTAATGTTACTTTTCAAGTGGATGGGCCCGGTGAGGTACTTTCCGGCAGGAAAATAAACTGTTCCACCACCAGCTCTTGAGGCTGCTGTTATCGCCCTTTTGATGGCCAGTGTTGCGATTTTACTGCTGTCGTTCTTAGCACCGTACTTAATTACATTGTAATAAGCCTGGGCAGATAAATTAGAAGAGTAAAAGCAGATCGTTAACAGTAGACCAGCTAAAAATATTCGTTTTGATTGTTGTAAAAATTTCATTTCAGGTTAATTCATTTGCACTTTAACAGGTTTTAAATCCCTGGTAGTTGATATTTTCTTTCCATCTACATAAATATGGAATCCTTTACCCATTTGATATTTCTCACCGGTTTTATCCCAGATCACTGAAATATTTTTACCATGATAACTTAAATTCTGGAGCGCGAACCAATGCCATTTATTTTTAGGAACCAAAGGCCGAACTTCTAAAACATCATCAGCTCTTGGCTTAATACCCACTAAATCATTGATAATCAAATCACAAAAAGTAGAGTGATTATAGAAACTACTTCTCGGATTATCTCCTTTCAGCCACTCTCCTGTTTTCTCATCCTGGTACTCGCCAATATACGGTTTTCCGTTCTTTATATGAGACCTGGCATACTTTTGCAATTCATCATAAAATACGTTTGCAGTCATTTTGCCTTTGTTTTTATAATTATTCAACAGGTTAGAAAGCCCTTTCAATGTTTGTGCAGAAGCAAAAGGCCACAGTGCACCATCCCATTCACAGCTGTGCCCGGTTCCCCTGGTCCTGAAAGTTGGGTTCCTGCGTTCGGCTGTCGTAAGTCCCCAGGGTGCATTAAAACCAGCAGTATCTAACAACGCATCCCATGCTTTGGCATATTGTGCTTTATCATCTGGCAGGTTAAAATCCCAGGGAATAAAGCCAATGGCCTCCCGCACCTGAACCAGTGATCCGCCTTTGGCCATCTTTGTTTCAAAAAAAGCCGACTGGTTGTTCCAAAGGCTATCTTGCACGAGTTTTTTAAGAATAGCTGCTTTACTTTCGTATTTACGTTGCAACTGTTCATCACCAATTAATTTACCCATTTGAACCAGTGCTTTGGCATTGCCGTACATATAACTGTTGATACTCGGTCTGCGGTTCTGATCTTTTCTCGAACCACTAATCGACTCCTCCATGCCATCTTTTACATCAAACTGCCAAAAAAGGCCACTGTTCAATTGCCTTTCTTTTTCCCATTTGGCATAGTCGGCATCCAGTGCCGGCACAATACTTTTAATGAAAGCCAGATCAGGCTTAACTAAATTATTTTCGTAAACTGCATCGTCTACCCAACTGCTAAATTGATGAAAACGCTGCTTGCTCTGCCCTACGTCTGCATGGTAAAGCCAAAACTTAATGTAATCCTGTAAGTAACTATTATCCTTTAACCAGCGTCCTTCGTACAGGTGATGACCTAAAGCACAGCTGATAGAATTATACTTGCCAGCATGTTTAACCAGCTCAATGAACTCGGTAAAAATAAAGCCCTCAGGTGTTTTAACCAGGTGCTTGCGGTACGACCACCACCTGTAATAATAGTTCTGTTCCAATATACTATCCGGGCATTCGAATAATGGAATATTGGAAGATAGCCAATCAAATGCCTGTGCATTGGGCACATAATTTTTTACGGCTTCAGAATCTATCGTATTGAAGTAATTAACATACTTCTTTAATAATTCTGTATTTGGTTTCGCCAACTGTTGTGCAAAGCCTGTTGATGTTATCAGTACCAGTAACATCAGCAATTTGTTTGTTTTGCTGTTAATCATTATTCAAATAACCAATCTATATCTTTTCCTCTTCCGTCTAATCCTGCATTAAAAATCCTTAATTCCTGTTGATCAGGGATAAAGCCTAAAACCAATCCCGCGCCTTTAGCCAGGGTTAAAGTATTCGTTCCGGCCGGGAAGCTGTAAGCATGAACATTAGCTGGCGGGAAACCATTTAAAACCAGTGCATTACTGATTTTAATCTCCGCCTGTCCGTAGTTGTTGGCGCTGGCATCAATTTCTAATACTGGTGGCAGCAAATATTTAGGATCTTTCTGGTTAAAATAAGCTACCAAAACTTTCACTGCAGTTTTATTGCTAAACTTAACCGTTGTTCCTGATTTAATCTGTTGTTGCATGGACAATTTTAACGCATTCAATCCTACCAGCTCCGGGGTAACTTCTTTAATTAAAACAGTGGTATCTGCATACAAAGATACATTTTGGGCCAGGGAAACGCTTTCTAATCCTGGCGACAAAATCTTTACTTCGGCATTTTTATAGGCAAGCACTTTTGCAACCGCTCCCGGCTTAATCTTTTTAAGCGAATCTATACTGTGTTCAAAATGCTTAAGCTCTTTGGTATAAACAGGGAGCATTTCTTTCCAATGGATGAATGTTTTATCAACTCCCCTCATCGGGATTTTCCGTTGCTTGGTTTGCATGCTATTGGCATACAAATATTCTTCCTCGGTAAGCTTTACCAAATTCGCATAATGCTGTACACTGCTCTTTAAAAATGGTAAAGCTTTTTCTAAGTCAGCTACCTGATTTGAATACTTATATCTTAAAATCCATAAGGCAGATTTAACTTTATCCGCATAAAAATTTGCCATGGCATCATAGCAATATATATCATTCTTAAGTCTTCGAAATTCTTCCTGATTTTGTTTAACTTCCTTTACCTGGTTAATCGCAGCAATGGCATCTTTACCATGAAGTACAACTTCCTGGGCAACTTTCATTGGTGTTTCCCCAATATGTCCCTGCTTTTTCCATTCTTTTTCTGCATACTCAATAATCATCTCACCTTCAGGCGCTTCCGACTCGTAAAGCAAAGTAAATAATCCGTAACGGAAAGGATTGATCAGTTGGGTCATCAGCATTCCCAGCGTTAAAGTCTGCCTGTTTCCATCGGTTATCCCATACCTGCGCAATAACTTTGGCGAAATCTCTCCGGATGCCTCATAAGCTTCCAGGATGGCCTTCCCACTATTCAAATCTGTGCCGTATTTCGCTGCCAGTTCAGTACCCCAATAATTGATTTCAGCTGTCCGGTCTCTTTTAGCCTTCCAGGCATATCTTGCCCACTCTTTATACCAGATCCAATCTCTATCCACTTCTAAAATGCGTTCGTTAGCCTTATCTGCCGTGTAAGGCCAATCCCAATAACTGGCTTGAGGATATAAATGTAAACCTTTTGCACCGTAGTTTTCATTCATCGCCTGAACCGATTTCTGAATAAAATCTGCAGAGCCATATCTGAAAGGTTCCAGGTTAGCTAAAATATGTACATTAGATATATTGATGGTTCCAATACTGGCCAGCTTACGGTTAAGCTCTGCCCAGGCTCCACGGGGTTCATAAGTAGTTAAGGCTTCCCCGTTAAATTTATTTTCAGTATACAGGTTCTTGTATAAAGGTAGCGCGGCTTTCATTACTGCAGGCGCATCTGTATCATGTGCCCTCAACACAATAGGTGGTTCACCCTGTATGTTAGCGGCTTTCAAACCGTCTTTAACTCCCGGAATAATCGTTTTGGTAAACCAATCGATATCATCCTGTCCTACCCCTTCCATGGCCTCACCCAAGGCTACCATTAAACCTACATTAGGGTATTTCTCTACAAATGCTGCAATGGATTTACGGGTGTAATCTGCAATAATCGGAATGATGGGCCGGTTTCTGTCCTGAGTTTTTAAGCCATGCTTTTCTGCAAAAGGTTTCGGAATGATGATGTTATAAAACATCTGAATAACCCAAATCCCTCTTTTATCAGCTTCTGTGGTTAAAAACTTAAATATTTCTTCATTTTTTTTGAAGGTGGCCTCATCTACTTCAAGTGCATACGGATAATCTTTTAATTTAACCAGTGAGGAGAAAGGATGGCCATTCCATAAATACAAAGAGTTATAACGGTTCTCCACCATCATATCCAGATACTTAATCCACAACGCTTTATCATAAAACCAGGAAAAAGTTTCAGGCGTATAAGGGTATTCATAAACATCGCGGCCAGGCAGGTAATCTGGCTTTTGCAAACCGATGCAAGTACCCCTCAAAATCATCTCAGGATGATCTGTAATGGTTAATAATGATGGTATTTTGCCTTCTTTTTCGATTCTTTCTACCAATTCCATGCAACCATATAAAGCACCGGAGGCATCAGCACCAATTACGAAAACACTTTTCTGATCATTATAAATATAAAAGCCTTCCTTCCCTGTTGCTAAAACTTTTTTACGGATAGCATCAGTAATCACATTTTTGAAAATGACATCTGAATAAAGACCTATAACCACTTGTTGATTACCAGATTTCATTTTTTCGGCAATGCTGATCTGACTTTGAATTTTCAACTTCCTGAGGGTCTCCTGGATTTTATCTGCTCCAAACCTTACCCTGTTGTGGTTTTCTTTAGAAATTAGAATGTTGGTTGCAATTGCAGTGCTTTTATTTAAAGCATTAGCAGATTGGGTTAAAACGGCAAGTAAAATTAAAATTAGAAACTTTCTCATTGGATAGGTTAGACACCAAGCCAAATCTGGCTTTGATAAAAATATTTAGTTAGATCTGAACTTCAAATATAAGGACAGCTCATTTTTTATTCCTGTAACATTTCCTCAAATTACTATACAATATTATCATTTGAGCCCTTAAGCAATTATTTCGTTACAAAGGTTTAATCTAAATTAAAATTCAGAAAGCCTATGCCAATATCGCATAATATTTAGGCAAGAAAATACAATTTTAGACAGGCTATTTCTATTTTATTTGTAAAGGGTTGAATAGTACCAAATATAAAGTATGCGCCTTTCGCTTTGGCGAGATAAGCCACAATGAATCTGTATTTTATACTGCACTTTACCCGATAAGAATCTATAATCCTATATTTAAGCAATAAAAAAAATCAACATATGTTTTCATTAAAGAATAAAAAGGCAGTAGTTACTGGTGGTGGAAGTGGCATTGGGAAAGCTATTGCAACCGTTTTAGCTAAACAGGGCGCTGAAGTGCACGTTATTGAACTCGGAATAGAACAAGCTGCGGATACCTTAACTGAAATTAAAGAAGCTGGAGGAATTGCTTATAGCCACGCTTGCGATGTTTCTGACCATGCAGCAGTATCAGCAGTTTTTGAGCACATTGGTCCTATTAATATCTTGATTAACAATGCTGGTATCGCGCATATTGGCAAAGCGGATACTACGCCTGAAACCGACTTCGATCGTGTAATGAAAGTAAATGTTAAAGGTGTTTACAACTGCCTTTATGCCGCTATTCCTCAAATCCGCAAGGCTCAGGGAGGGGTAATTATTAATATGGCTTCTATTGCAGCATTAATTGGTTTACCTGATCGTTTTGCTTACAGTACTGCAAAAGGTGCTGTTAAAGCCATGACCATGAGTGTTGCCAAAGATTATATTGCTGAAAATATCAGGTGCAACTCCATCTCTCCAGCCCGTGTGCATACGCCATTTGTTGACGGTTTTTTACAAAAAAATTATCCAGACAACATTGATGAGATGTTTGAAAAACTTTCTAAAACACAACCCATTGGCAGAATGGCAAAACCAGAAGAAGTTGGTGCATTAGCCTTATATTTATGCAGTGATGAAGCCTCTTTTATTACCGGATGCGATTATCCGATTGACGGTGGATTTACAACTTTAAACAATTAAACATTCAATAAAATACGATAATAAATGAAATTAATAAGATTTGGAGAAGCAGGCTTCGAAAAGCCAGGAGTAATTATTGAGGATAAGTACTACGATGTTTCATCTTTGGTTAAAGATTATGATGAAGCCTTTTTCGGTGGAGACGGAATCGAGAAATTGAAAAATGATCTCAAAACTGCTAATCTTCCTGAAGTAGATAAAAACGTACGTTTAGGCGCTGCCTTAGCCCGCCCTTCAAAAATTATCTGTGTAGGGTTAAACTATAAAGACCACGCTGCAGAAACCAATGCTCAAATTCCTACCGAGCCGATTTTATTCTTTAAGGCAACATCTGCTATTGTTGGCCCAAATGATGACCTAGTAATCCCTAAAAACAGTAAAAAAACCGATTGGGAAGTAGAATTAGCAATCGTAATTGGTAAAAAAGCAAGTTATGTTGCCGAAGAAAATGCCTTTGACCATATTGCTGGTTATGTACTGCATAACGATTACAGTGAGCGTGAATTTCAATTGGAAAGAAATGGTCAGTGGGTAAAAGGAAAAAGTTGCGATACCTTTGCACCTATCGGTCCTTTTATTGCCACACAAGACGAAATTGCTGATGTGCACAACCTTCGCCTTTGGTTAACTGTTAACGGAACTACCTTACAAGATGGAAACACTTCTAATCTTATTTTCAATGTTCCTTTCATGATTTCTTACATTAGCCAATTTATGACGCTTTTACCTGGTGATGTAATTACGACAGGAACGCCTGCTGGTGTTGGATTAGGTCAGAAACCTGAGCCTTGGTACTTAAAAGCCGGAGATGTAGTAGAGTTAGGGATTGACGGATTAGGAACCAGCAAACAAGTGGTAAAAGCATACGAAGGATAATTTTAAGACACACAGTAATATTATGATTGATACCCATGTACATTTTTGGAACTTTGACCCGGTTAGAGACAACTGGATTACGGATGAAATGCAAGTTATACGCAATGACTTCAGTCCCAAGAATTTATTAAGGATTTACAATGATTTACAAATTACTGGCTGTATAGCTGTTCAGGCAAGTCAAACAGAAGAAGAAAACAACTTTCTCCTCTCATTGGCCGAACAAAACGATATCATTAAGGGCATTGTAGGTTGGGTAGATTTACGTTCGCCAAACCTCGAAGAACGATTAACTTACTGGAAATCCTTTAGTAAAATTAAAGGCTGGAGACATGTGCTCCAGGCAGAAAACAGTGATTTTATCCTTTCGAAAGCCCTGATAAACGGTATCAAAAAGCTAAAAGATTTCAATTATACTTACGACCTTTTGGTTTATCATAACCAATTACCCGAATTGATTCAAATGGTTGATCAAATTCCTGATCAACCATTTGTATTAGACCACTGCGGAAAACCAGATGTTAAAAAACAGGATTTAAAAGCCTGGAGTAAAAATATCCAAACGCTGGCCGAAAACCCTTTAGTGCACTGCAAAATTTCTGGCTTATTTGCCGCAGCTGACTGGAAAAACTGGAAAGAAGAAGAACTTTTTAACTGTTTTGATGTAATATTCGAACATTTCGGCACTGAACGTGTAATGTATGGCAGTGATTGGCCAGTGATGCTCATCAGCCGTCCTTATGCAGACTGGTTTAATTTAGTTCAGAAATATACTTCAAAATTTAGCGCCGCAGAAAACCAATTGATTTTCGAGGAGAACGCAAGGCGTTTTTATCTAAATTCCTGAAGTCTCCGGGTGCGGTGCCCATGATGACTTCAGGTGTCTTTGCCTGTTTATAAAGCTGCGCTTGATTTTAACAAAAAGATTGTCATGCTCCTGGCGCCATGCGCGCCCAACACCAACGATTGCTCAATATCAGCCGTCTTGGAAGGCCCGGCAATGAATGTACCAAATCCATATTCGTTATTGCTCATCTTTTTGTATGCATCGTGCATGGTGGCCACAATCTGATCTTCCTCAACCAACATACCTAAATGTTGTGTAATAAAAGGCAATACGCGGTGCCCCATACGGTCTTCTGTAATCCATACGGCGCCATTTTCTGCTACTGCAAAATGGGTTTTAAAAACAGCAAACTCAGTATTTACAAATTGATGTGGCAATTCCTCTCCTGTGAAAGGGGTAAAATAATCCAGTTCCTCAATAGGGGTAACAATTCTATCCGTATTGGTAAAATGATCGGAAATGTAAAGATTAATATCTTCAACTTTCTGAATAGCAACTACTTTGCCGCCGATAAGATTTATCATTTGGCTAAACTTTTCGGTTACCACGTCTTTTGTGGGCGAATCGAATTGTAAATCTTCTGGTAATGACGTGCTTTGAGGTTGGTTATTTAGAATGGCTGATAATATTTGTTCTCTGCTCATTGATTAATTATTATAGCTATTTGGTTGATTAGGGGTTATTCTTTTTATACCATTCAGAGAATGATTCTTTTGGTGGTTCGGGCATTTCTCTGTGTTTGTACCATGGGTTGAGTCCATTATTTACCGTAAATCCTGCGTTTTTCAAGGTCCATCTTCCAATTTTACCCGCAAGTTTAAAGCGTGTTGGAGATGCCAGGGTAAAACTCATTACCTTCATGGCCATGGTTTTAGCTGCAGGTGAATTTCCTTCCTGAACAATAACCTGTCTCCACTTATAAAGCTGATCGTGAATATCAATTTTTACCGGGCAAACATTGGTGCATGAACCGCAGAGCGTGGATGCGAAAGGTAAATCTGAGTATGCTTTCATATCCAGATTTGGCGCTAAAATGGCTCCGATTGGTCCTGCAATGGCATTATGGTAACTGTGTCCGCCACTTCTTCTGTATACCGGACAAGTGTTCATACAAGCGCCACAGCGGATGCATTTTAATGAATTCCTGAAACTTTCCCTTCCTAATTGTACACTTCGGCCATTATCCACTAAAACAATATGCATCTCCTGCCCTTTACGTGGTTTCTTGAAATGGCTGGAATAAGTGGTGATTGGCTGTCCGGTTGCACTCCGGGTTAATAACCTTAGGAAAACGCCCAAATGTTTTTTCTTAGGAATAAGCTTTTCAATTCCCATGCAGGCAATGTGAATATCGGCAAGGTGCGCCCCCATGTCTGCATTACCTTCATTGGTACAAACTACAAACTCTCCCGTTTCGGCAACAGCAAAGTTTACACCTGTTAAAGCAGATTTACGTGTTAAAAAGGTTTCCCTTAAATGAATCCGCGCGGTTTCAGTTAAAACCTGAGGATCAGAAACACCTGCTTCAGTTCCCAGATTCTCATGAAAAATCTGACCGATTTCTTCTTTCTTTTTATGAATACATGGTAAAACGATGTGACTTGGTGGTTCTTTAGCCAGCTGAACAATCCGTTCACCCAAATCGGAATCAATCACATCAATACCATTACGTTCCAGGTATTCGTTCAAATGGCATTCTTCGGTAAGCATCGACTTACTTTTAACCATTTGTGTAATGCCTTTTGCAGCCAGTAAGCCATGAACAATTTTATTATGTTCAGCCGCATCTGCTGCCCAATGCACTTTAATACCATTAGCCAATGCATTTTTCTCAAACTCCAGTAAATACTGATGGAGATTGGACAGTACATTGTTTTTAATCTGGGAGGCTGTTTCTCTCAAAAGCTCCCATTCTGATATACCGTGAGCGGCTTTGTCGCGTTTGGCACGAATCCACCAAAGTGTATCATCATGCCAATTTACTCGCGCCTCGTCTCGGTTAAAAATTTTTGATAAGGCAGGGTGTTGTAAATTACTCACTTACAACCTCCTTTTCTGCATTTAAAATCTCTGCAATATGCAATACCTTAACTTTACTATTCTTTCTTTTCAAAATTCCCTCCATGTGCATCAGGCAAGACATGTCGGCAGCAGTAATGTATTCTGCACCATTCATCAGGTGGTCTTCTACCCTGTCTTTACCCATTTTGGCCGATACGGCTTCTTCTGCTACACAGAAAGTTCCACCAAAACCACAGCATTCATCAGGTCTGGTTAATTCGATAATTTCCAAACCTTCAACCTGATTAAGTAATTGCATGGGTTTAGAGAAAGGTGTATCAACCAGCTCGGTCATTGAAGAGAGGTGCAAACCTCTTTGTCCATGGCAACTTTGGTGTAATCCAACTTTATGTGGAAATGATGCTGTAATCTTATCTACCTTAAGTATATCGGTTAAAAACTCAACCAGTTCATATACCCTTTTTCTAATGTGTGTGGCTTGTTGTTCCTTCTGATCATCGTGTAAATGATCTTTTACATGCAAAACACAGCTCCCTGAAGGAGAAACAATATAATCAAACTCCGAAAAGTTATCTATAAATAATCGATTGCAATCTTTAGTAAGATGTTCATATCCCGAATTGGCCATTGGCTGGCCGCAACAGGTTTGTTTTTCCGGGTAGTAAACATCAACGCCTAACTTTCTGAGTAATTTAAGTGTGGCAATTGCGGCATTTGGATAAAACTGATCTACGTAACAGGGTACAAATAGGCCAACCCTCATCTTTTAATCCCTTTCATAACTGATTTGTCCTTCATTCTAAAACATGCCCGTTTGGTTAGTAAAAGCAAGGCAAATTAATCATTTTTAAATATTTTAACTGTTCTGCACTATCATGTTTTATTGAGCAAATTTGGCCTTTTATTAAGTTTAATACGGATTAGTGCTTAAAAGACTGAAAAATGCACTAATCCATATTGTTTCTAAATTATTTTACGAATTTGTAAGTCGTGGATGTTTGATAAGTTTCGCCAGGTTTTAATACGGTTGATGCAAAATTTGCATGGTTAGGTGCATCCGGAAAATGCTGTGTTTCTAAACAAAATGCCGAACGGTGCGGATAAGCTTTACCACCTTTACCGTCATGATCGGCGCCAGTTAAGAAGTTGCCACTATAAAACTGTAATCCCGGCTCTACCGTATAAACCTCTAAAGTAATTCCCGTTACCGGACTTGTAACCTTCGCAACCGGAGTTTTGCCATCATGGTGGGTTAAAGCAAAATTATGATCATACCCTTTACCATATTTCAGTTGCTGATCATTTTCATCTATCGATTTTCCAATGGCTTTAGCTTTGTTAAAATCAAAAGCTGTTCCGGCTACCGGTGTTAACTTTCCTGTTGGGATTAAAGTAGAATCTACTGGTGTATAAGCATTGGCATCAATCATTAATTCGTGGTTAAGTATTGTTGAATCGCCCTCACCATTCAGATTGAAGTACGCATGATTGGTTAAATTTACTACAGTAGCTTTATCGGTAGTGGCAGTGTAATCAATTTGCAGGGCATTATCATCTTTTAAAGTATATACTACCTTAACATTTAATGTCCCAGGATATCCGGCTTCGCCATCTTTAGAAATATAGCTCAACTCTAATTTCTGAGCATCTACCTGTGTTGCGTCCCATACTTTTGAGAAAAATCCATCTGTACCACCATGAAGGGTATTTGGCCCGTCATTTAACTGCAGGTTATAGGTTTTTCCATCCAGCGTAAACGTTCCCTTCCCTATCCGGTTACCATATCTCCCGATTAAGGCACCAAAAAATGGTTCTCCTTTTTTACGGTAAGCACCAATACTATCGTAGCCTAAAACTACGTCGGTAAGTTTATTGTTTTTATCTGGAACAAGCAGTGAAATTACTCTTCCTCCATAATTAGTGATGGACACTGATGCGCCAGACTTATTTTTTAAAGTAAAAAGTTTTACTGCTTTGCCATCAATGGTAGTATTGTATTGAGATGAATCGCTTTGCGCTGTTGTTTCACTTTTAGTGCCCGAACCCGAATTACAGGAAGTAAATGATACTGCTAAGCAAAGTGCTGCGAAGGAAATTGTACTCAAGAATCTTTTTTTCATACAGATTTATTTTTGGTTAAGGCTAAAGTAGCTAAAAAATAAATAACGTTATAGTAACGATTATAATTTATTTCAATATTATTGGAATTATTTTAGCTGTTGAAACAAAGCTCTAACTTAGTAACTTATGCAAAAACCCAAAGCTTTTCTATTCGATCTGAATGGCACCATGATCGATGACATGGAATACCACACCCAAGCCTGGTATTCGATTATGAATGAAGAATTAGCCTCTAAACTACCCTACGAGGCGGTAAAAAAAGAAATGTATGGCAAAAATCATGAAGTTTTAGAGCGGGTATTTGGCAAAAACAAATTCAGTTTAGCTGAAATGGAAAAACTCTCTGTTGAGAAGGAAAAACGTTACCAGGATGGCTATCGCCCGCATTTAGCACTCCTCAATGGTTTAGCGGATTTCCTGAAAAAAGCCCGTTCAGCGAACATCTTAATGGCCATTGGTTCGGCGGCTATACCCATAAATATTGATTTTATTATTGATGGATTAAATATTCGTGACTATTTTGCAGCCATTGTGAGTGCAGACGATGTTAAAACCAGCAAGCCAGACCCTGAAACTTTTCTTCGGGCGGCATCACTTTTAGGCGTTTTACCCCAAAACTGTATTGTTTTTGAGGATGCTCCCAAAGGTGTTGAAGCTGCACTTAATGCCGGCATGAACTGTATTGTATTAACCACAACACATTTGAAGGCAGAATTTGACACTTATCCTAACATTATTGGATTTATTAATGATTATAATGACGCTTCTCTAAAAACGCTTTTTTAAAATGGGAAAATATCTTAACCAAAAACCTGTTCTTGTTGCTGTAGATTGTATCATATTTGGATACGATGGTGAACAATTGAAACTTTTAGTAATTAAAAGGGCTATTGAACCCGTAAAAGACCAATGGAGTTTGATGGGGGGATTCATTGGTGACGACGAAGATCTGGATGGCGCTGCCAAAAGGATTTTGTTAGAACTTACAGGTTTGCATGATGTATATCTGGAACAGCTGCATACCTATGGCCGTCCAGATCGGGACCCTATAGAACGTACCGTATCTGTGGTGTATTTTGCACTTATAGACATTAACAAATACAGCAAACAAATTAATGACCAGTTCCATGCCGAGTGGTTTAAAATTAAAGAAGTACCGGAGTTAATCTTTGATCATAATGAAATGGTTCAGGCTGCAATGAACAAAATCAGGTATCAGGCTGCATTACACCCCATCCTATTTGAGTTACTACCTAAGAAATTTACCATTCCACAGCTGCAGGCACTTTACGAGCAGGTTTACGATGCACCAATAGACAACCGTAACTTTATCCGCAAGATTACCGCCAGCGGATTACTGATCAAACAAACGGAAAAAGATAAGTCGAGTTCAAGGAGAGGTGCCTTTTATTTTAAGCTGGATAAGTTAAAGCACCGCGCCCAGTTCCAGTCTTTCCTCAATTTTATTCCGAAAAACAATAAATAGTCTCCAAGCGAGAAAAAATATAAAAAATTATTTCTTTTAAAATCAATGTTTTACCTGCATAACGCCGTCTAAAAGGCAATATCTTTCTAAAATTAATTGGAGTAAGTAGGTTTTATTTCTATATTTGCACCTCCTTAAACGGGAATGATTCCGTAGCTCAGCTGGTAGAGCATTACACTTTTAATGTAGTGGTCCTGGGTTCGAATCCCAGCGGGATCACGAAAGCCTTAAACGAAAGTTTAGGGCTTTTTTGTTATAAATCGGATTCGAACAGAAGGGTTGGCCGGGTTCGAACTGTTTCTTGAGCGGGTATGTGGTTGGATTAAAGCGAGCGAAAAATCCCAGCGGGATCACGAAAAGCCTTAAACGAAAGTTTAGGGCTTTTTTGTTATAAATCGGATTCGAACAGAAGGGTTGAGTAATCCAGGCAATAATTACATTTGAAATACCCTATGAGTTTTTATGACCGTATTCGTCCTTTTGGCTAATATGCGAACAAGAAAAAACAACTTGATTTACATAAAACGGAAATAAAATTTAGTTAAACCCTTAATTATTAATAGCTAAAGATTATACTATACAAGGGGTGTTAAAATAAATTTCAAAAAAAAGTAATTGCTATTTGAAAAAGTACATTTTATTTCTATATTTGCACCTCCTTAAACGGGAATGATTCCGTAGCTCAGCTGGTAGAGCATTACACTTTTAATGTAGTGGTCCTGGGTTCGAATCCCAGCGGGATCACAGAAGATAGTATTAAAACTACGTAAAAGCTTGCAAATCAAATGATTGCAAGCTTTTTTGTTTTATCGCAAACACCAAAATATGCAATAAATCGCATAAAAAAAGTGAATGATTCGGTGAGTAGTTTTACAGAGTGGCATACTCACTAAAAACGATGTAGGTTACTGACTTACAGAAAGTTCAATCATTGAACGACTTGCACCCCGAGCAGTTACCGGACAACTGTCGCTTCAAGCTCCACTGTCAATGTTTCAAATAAGGTTTTTACTTCCATAACCGTTGTAGCCTGCCTGATATTATTCATTAGGATCCAGTCTTGCAAAACAGGGAATGCCTCAAAAAAATCATGTGTGTTGGTATGATATACATTGAGCCTAACGATGTTGCTACACTCATAACCTGCCTGAACAATCAAACGCTCAAGGTTATTAATTGCCGCTTTCAACTGCGTTTTCATATCTGCATTGCTTGATACCCCATCTTCATTTATTGCAGTTTGACCTGAACAATATAGTGTACCTGAAACGTTGCTAACCTCCACTGCCTGTGAATAGTTTCTCCCCTCCTGCCATTTCCATGGATTTATTGTTTTTGTTTCCATTATTGCACTATTAGATAAGCGGAATTGCTTAATAGTGCAAAGATGAAGTGAAATAAAATTAAACACGGTGAGCTATAACACAGATTTCATGTGATCTTAATCACATCAATCTGAAAAACGGCTAAGGGTTTCCCGGGAAACGCCCAAATACGACGCTAGCAGTGATTTTGGAACACGTTGAAATAAAGAAGGGTACTGCTTGAGCAATTGGTCGTGCCGCTCTTTTGCATTAGAAGTCAGCAGTGATAAAATCCGTTTTTGAGCGGCAATATTACCAAAGTGTGCTTTTTCAAGGAAGAAAGACTGTATCTTTTGTAAACTCGCACATAGATTCCTGTAATCAGCCAATGAAATGCGCAGGACCTTCGTGTCTTCGATACATTCCAAAGACAAGGTCGCTTTAGCCCCGGTGAGATAGGCCTGGAAATCACTTTCCCACCAGTCTTCCATCGCGAAAGAAACAATATTATTTTTACCCTTTTCATCGTAGTGAACCAATTTAAGCAACCCCGACAGAATAAAATAAGAGTACTTTACCGGCTCACCTTCTTGAATAAGAAACTGATGTTTTTTATAGTGGCGAAACGAAAAATGTCTTTTAACCACGTCAAATTCTGCATCTGTTAATTCTACATGCTTCTCCAGATGCGCCCGTAAAACGTCAAACATATCAACCATATAAAAAAGTTAGTTCATCAATCACAGGAATACATTTAATAGCTGTTTTCAACATAAATGACAAAATAAAACACGACTCACCGCAAAAATAACCAAAGGCAAAGATTTTTGATAGCCACTGAAGATAAACTGATTTGAAATAGGTATAAAAGACTATACGCCTTGCCTGCCGGTGATCACCTTTCGATGCTCCAAGCCCCATTCTGTAAGATTGTTGATGATCGTCTTCAGTGACAAGCCATATTTTGTTAGTTCGTACTGAACCGTTATAGGTTGGCTATCCAAAACAGTACGGGTAATTAGTTTATTGATTTCCAACTCTTTCAATTCTTTACTTAGCATTTTATTCGATATTCCCTCAACGTCGTTTAAGATATCAGAAAACCTTCTTTTGTTATAATAGCAAATAGAAGTTAAAATGGATATTTTCCATTTCCCATTTAATACATCCATTGCGTCATGTACTGCCATAATTTCTTTTTTGTGTTGAAACACAGTTTCATTCTCCTTCATAAATGATATCTAGTTACTCCAAAGTTACTATTACTTTTTGTTACAAAGTTACTTAAATAAACCGAATCATTGTAAGTTTGCCCAATAAACAATAATCTTTTTATCATGGATTTTAATAATAAAAATGTAGTAATAACCGGAGGGACTACCGGAATTGGCTTAGCAACAGCCAAGGCTTTTGTAAGTGCCGGAGCAAACGTCTGGATCACTGGCAGGAACGCAGTTAACCTGGAAAAAGCCTCCGCAGAAATAAATGATCCCAGGCTACAAACGATCATATCGGATACGTCTAAAATTAGCGAGATTTCGATTTTAGAAAAAGCAGTTGCAGAAAGTGGGAACAAACTGGATGTCCTGTTTTTGAATGCTGGAATTGGAACATTTGAACCTATCTCGCAGGTAACTGAAGAAAATTTTGATGCGCAATTTAATACCAATGTTAAAGGGCATTTCTTTACTTTACAAAAACTAGCCCCTTATTTGGCAGATGGGGCATCGGTAATATTCACCTCCTCAACAGTTGCGACAGCAGCTAATGCCGGAGCAAGTGTATATTCTGCAACAAAAGCGGCGCTAAACAAAATTGCGCAAATCGCAGCAAATGAATTGTCTAGCAGAAAAATACGGGTAAATATTGTGAGCCCGGGTTCAACCGATACCCCTGGACTGGATAGCGTAGTTTCTTCAGAAATCAAAGCTTATTTTGCAAGCGTTACAGCATTGCAAAGACTGGGCCGCCCGGAAGAAATTGCCCAAACGGTATTATTTCTGGCATCTGATGCAGCAAGCTTTATCACTGGTACAGAAATTATAGCGGATGGAGGTTACCTAAATTATCTTTTAAAATAGATTTTGGAATATTATGGATTCACAGAAAAAGCGGCAGATGTCGCTTTTTCCTTTTAATATTGAAGCGAATCTGAAATTAAACCATTTAAATAACCTGCAGGCGGCATTCCCTGGGTGAATCTTGTTATGAACAGCATTACTTGGCTTATACGCATAACAGCGCTGAGAAAAAACTTCGCTTTCAAAGTGAATATAGACTGATCAGGGAGGATTGGGCCTTGAGAAGCAGCGTGTCACTCTCCATTCAAGGAAAATTGTACGTTATGAATTTTTCCAAAAAATATTCCTACTCAAAAACCTTTTGGAGCAAAGATCCAAAAGGCTAGACATCAAAGCATGACGCCTGAAAAATCATATCGAAAGCGTTTATTTACATAAATGCATCCATTATCCAAATTGGATTCCAAAATTCACGATAAGATGAGATTTTTCCGTCTTTCAATGTAATGCGCCCAATATAGAGCTGATGGTAAGGTTTTCCGGTAGCGATTACATCAGCACTGCCTTCAAATTCTACGAAGATTGTATTAGGGTCATTGGTAACAGAGAACTCAAAGTTCCTGAAGTTCCAGTTCGTTGCCCCATTTACAACGTTAGCGATATATTCTGCAATTGTATGACGACCCACGACTTCTTTAGCATAAGGCGCAGGCGCGTAAGGATATTGCTGAACTGCATCTTCAGTAAATAAATCAGCATAGGCTTCAACGGTCATATCCGGGTTAGTAAACTTTTCAAGATGCAATCGAAATAAACGTTCTGCAAGCATCGTATTGGTTGTAGTATCCATAATTTGTATTTGTAACTAATTTTATAATGTAATTGATGAGACAAAAATATAACTGTAATCCTATACCTTTGCTATGGGTTACATAAAGGATACCATCTAATAATGATATCATGACAAACAAAGAACGTTGCTTGAAGCCTGCTACCGATGAAGAATGCAGGAAGGCGTGGTTAACACTTAAGGATACGATGGATATAGTCGGAGGAAAATGGAAGTTAGTGCTAATCTCGATTCTAAGAGGTGGCAAATTCAAATTTCGTGAACTCGCGAAAGAGGCAGAAATATCGCCCCGGATTTTATCTAAAGAATTAAAAGAATTGGAGATAAATGGTTTAATAACCAGAACTGTTCTTGATACCAGGCCAATTACGGTAGAATATCAACTGACGCCCTACAGTACCTCTCTGAATACGCTTATATCAGAGATGTATGAATGGGGCCAAACGCACCGCAGAAAGGTCACTGGCAAATTATAATTTATATAGTACACATTGAAAAGCTAAAGGTCTATAACCTCCTACAATATATAATTTACGTCCTCCATCGCTATCGGCCCTGGCCCCTTTTATGATTTGCTCGTAGAAAGCAACAAAGCGGCCAGAAAAATGACCACTCCATCTGATCGCCTGTTAACAGGTATAACCATCACCATGACCAAGTTCATGGATTTTTCCGCGTTGCGCTGGAAACAGCTGAACGGTACAGGATAAAAATTTAGTCTGCATATGCCAGGCATAGCCTAGTATTAATGAGCGTCAGTCTCCCCGCAACCAAACAAATACCGTGGGATGTAAGCTCATAGAAGACACCAAGAGTGTGTGTTTCAAGGATTCCGCTCTTAGCTGGCTTACTACTCTTTGATTTTAGCTCTTTACTCCATTTTGTCCGATATACAGCTCACATCATTATGTAAGTCTTGAAATCTTGCCGTCCAATTGAAGCCAAGTCGCCTCAGAATTGGAATTTTCTACTTGCCACTCATTACATACATTGCATCAATTAATCCTCTACGTGCACATTACATTCATTGTTAATGATATTTATGTCTGTCTTGGGTTACTTAGTTACCCAAACGTTACAGTTACTTTTTGATACTTTATTACCAAAATAAACAAACGACTTATACATTTGCAAAGTCAAATGACAAGATTTTATAAAACATTAAATACAAATAAAATGGAACAATTCACATTGGCGATTAAATTTACAGCAAAACCTGACAACTATAAACAATTTAAAAAGGCGCTTACAGATCTTTTTGAAACAGTGAGACTACAACCAAATTTTGTTGAGGCAACTATTCATCAGAATATCCAGAAAGCAGAAGAATTTTTTGTCTACGAGGTATGGAATGAAAATATCGAACATTTCATGAACGTTACCCTAAAGCAACCTTATGCTTTGGAATGGGAAAAGTTATTGGTAGATATGGGAATTGTCCGTGAGCCCGCTGTTTACGAATCTATTGCCGAATTTAGAAAGTAATAAAAATCGTCTCAAAATAATTTGAGACGATTTTTATTTTAAACACGAAATAACAGAGAATACGATTACAATATTGAAAAGTTCATTTTCTCGTTGCTATTTATTTTGAACAAAATTTAATCAGCTTATATAACCATTCCATTATGGATAACACTTTACGGTATAAACAGGTATTCAATAGCAATTGGTTTGGTTGTAAGCAAGGGTCTGCATAGATGACCATTCGTTACAAGCACTTTGCGTTCCTTTGATAAAATCTTTGGTGAAATTCTTAGCTCGCAAGTATTTGAAAAACACAAACATAGTTTAATATAAATTTTGACAGATAACAAGATTCGTACAATATTGAAAATATATCCTGAATATTTTGATTTATCACTAGCAAATTCCTATATTCAAGGCAAGCAATTGCAGCTAAAACGTATCGAAAAAAATGGTGAGAGATTAGGTGAGTAAAAATCTAAAACCGCATAAAATACTATTTAAACGCTGATTTTAGCACTAGGTGCAAATCCCAGCGGGATCACAGAAAGCCTTAAACGAAAGTTTAGGGCTTTTTTGTTTTAAACTGGGTTGAACAGAAGGGTTGGCCGGGTTCGAACTGTTTCTTGAGCAGATTTGTGTTTGCGTTAAAATGACAACACTTTACTACCATTTCCAAATGGACGCTTTTACGATCATAACACTGAATAATAAAAATGTGATGTAGCAGCTTTCAAGAATTAACATCTGAAAGGGGTTCATTGAATTCGATCAGAAATTTCTAATCTTTATCGCTTTAACTTTAAACAGTTCAAACATAAAATCAATTCCATGCCACTCTCCTTCTTATGACATAAAATCCTAAACCACACAAACCAATACCTAATACCCAAAAATGATCATCTAAAGGACAATAAACAGCAAAATCAACCAGATAACCATCATAAGTATAAATGGTGGTAGTGCTATTGGGCTCTGCCAGATAGTTTATTTTACAACTTCCTAATGCCCCTGCCGGTATCAAGGTATGATAATAGTTTTGACAGTAACCTGGAACATCAATAGCAGAATGAACAACATAACTACCCCAGAGATAGTAGCGTTTCGGACTCACAGAACCTACTTCTGTAGTGTAAACCGTACTCAGTAATGCCGGATCAGAAACCGTGCAACCTTGATCTGCGCGGGAGGTCATTGTGGTCCCTACAAACCACAACAGCATAATAAATGCTCTTTTCATCATCATAAAAGGTTTAATACTTATATGTAAAAGATTATCTTACCGGCACTTTCCTTTTATAATGTTCAAAATGATTTGAATTTTGAACTGCAGTTGTTGTAGGGGTAAACTGCATTTATGCCAATAATACTCCAAATTAGGCCGTCATGTTGTGCTTTCCTAGTAATACGGTTACCGAAGAGATAAAAGGCCCATTCTCTGCCAAATATTTGACAAATATCAATTAAAATAATACGTCCACTTTGCGAACATTCTTCTAAAAAGTAGAATTTATTGAAACTGGATTGGATGCATATAAAGCACTAATATAGAAGAAGGAGCGATTTTAAGGCTTTAAGTGTCTGCTTCAGCAAGAGCCATCATTGCTTTAGTTTAGTACACGGGCAATACACCCAACGCCATTGCTGAAAACTTTAACTTCACAGGCTGTTTTAAAACACTTGTGAAGGTACATGATACTGAAATAATTAAATTCCTGAAATGCTTATTATATTCACATTATTTTATTGAAAATTGTCAGTATTTTTCCCGAATGAAAGTATCTTGCTTAACTCTTTTCCTGCTAAAATGAAACTGCAAAGCAAATTTATCTTCGCACTGATTTATTGTGTATTTCTGATTGCCTGTGGTAGGCAGGAAAATAACGATACTGGTTTAAAGGAAACAGATGCTATTAACGCTAAGCAGGAAACAGAAATACATATAATGATAAGGAAATTAAGTAACGCTTTGACATTATATATGAAAGAAGCTAATCCGCCATATACAACAGTAGAAATTAATCGTCTAGAAACCATTCTAAACAACTACCTCAGGGATTTAGAACACACCCAATCGAAAGCGGCAGGAATGAAGATTGTACAAGAAACGGTCGATAAACTTAACAGACTTAATGACGACTGTCAGGGTTCTTTGATAGAAACCAGCGAACGGGAACAAATTGCAGAGATTATTATCCTGGCAGGATATAAGAAAGGATACAACTCAAAGGAAGAGGACATCACTGAACAATGGAGAGAATGGTAGTTGACCACTTTACAAACCTCAAATCACTGTAATCCGCCCTTTCTCTTTCTGAAAATATGATTTATGATACTAAGTATTTTTCATTATAGTGTACAGTTATCTAAATTCTTATGCATCATTGAAGTTTTACATCTGCAAACTAGATCTAAAGCTCCCATTCCAAGCCTAGTCATTTTAGCCTCCTTGCATCTAAAAGCAGCGCTAGTGTCTGCCTCAGCAAGAGCCATCATTGCATAAGCTCATTTTGGGACTTCACTTGCAAGTAGTTTATTATCTTATTCTTTTTCTGTTTTCTTCTTCAGAAGCTTTTTTCTTATTTATTTTAAGCTCTTTACCAAAGTTGTATGTAATTTGAAATCTTATTCGCTGTGCATCATTATAAGAATACTTATTTTGAGTAATGCCATTTACAACGTTATTAAAAGTTACTCCACTAGACCTGAAGATGTCGTTCATCATTAAAGATAATATCAGTTTCTTCTTTAGAACCGCATACTTGATTCCAGTATCCATATTAAAAAAAGCAGAAGACTTATAGCTGTTTGCAATGTTTGGGGTTTGGTAGACGATGTTCAGCTCGGCAGTTAAATTTTTTCCTTTATTCATTACGAAGCTATTGCTGTTGAACAGATAACCAGTCCATGCAGTAATTCGAGGCCTGATTTCCGGAACGAAAGAAATAGCTTCGGTATGAAAAACATTGATTGATAAATTACTTCTCCAGTTCTTAAACTTGTCGAAAATAAAGTATTCCGAAATGCCAAAAGTTTTGGACGTTAGAAAATTGATGGGTCTGGTCTTCTGGGTCGTACTATTACTGTTTGTTATGGTAACCTCATCGATACTATTTTTTGTGGAGGTGTAGTATATTGTATGAACCAGTTTGTTGGAGCTTAAAGAAAGTTCTATGTTATTTGAGAAATAGGGAATCAGTAATGGATTTCCTTCAGTATAATTGTTAGCTGTCGAATAGTACCTAAAAGGATTCAAATTGCGATATGATGGTCTATTTATTCTTTTGTTGTACCCTAATGTCAGATAATAACTCCCAATTGGATACGCCAAAAATAGCGAGGGAAAAACTTGGTTATATTTTTGGTTTGTGGCAAAAGGACTTGCTGAAATTTGGGTGTATTCATTTCTTAAACCAATTTTTATTTCCAGATCATTTTTAAATCTTCGATTTGCTGTAAAGTATGCCGACTGAGTATTTTCAAGATATTCAAAGCTATTACTTTTATTTTCTTCGAGTATCGGAATGCTACTCAAAGTATTGAAATACTGAATATTGCTATTATTCTTTATTGATGAAACTTTAGCCCCGAATGAGAGAGATACCAATTTCAATGGCATTTCAAAATCGAGCTTCGAAGTATAGATCGAGATCGTTTGAGCGCTAATATTATTTGCTGATACTCTTCTATCGTTAAAACTTATACCATCACTTAAATATACAGAAGTAGTAAATTTGTTATCGGTCTCCGTAATATAACTAAAATAGTTAGCCTCAAAATACATACTCTTCCCTAAAGTATCTAGCTTCGTGGTAGTGTAAAAATTGATAGTGTTTGAGTTTCTTGATGCGTTAATGGTCGCTGGCGTAACTATTGTAGAATCTAGGCTATTTGTTGACCTGGCATAAACCGATGATTGATTGATACTACTTATAATTGGTTTAGAGTTTAGTCCTGCATACTCTATTCCAAAATTGGTCTTTTTACTAGTTGAATAGTCCAGCGATACATTTGCAGATAGTTCATTTTTATAAATCCTACTCTCTTTATCTTCATCCCAAATATAGTCTCTGTAATGAATCTTATAGTTTTGAAATGGAGACGAGCTGCCATTGGTATAATTTACTGATGAGACTGCAGACCATTTATCTTTCTGAAAATTTAAATTTCCACCAACACTGCCCGTAGTATTTCTAGATTGTGCATAGGATGCATTTACACTACCATTATAGAAATTCTGCTTGTTTTTCTTGAGTACAATATTTACCAATCCACTGTTTCCTTCAGCATCATACTTGGCAGGGGGAATAGAAATAATTTCTATCTTGGAGATATTGCTTGCAGGAATGGATTTCAAATAGTTGGCCAAATCACTTCCCCTAAGCTTGATTTGTTTATCATTTACCATTAAAGTGACTTCGTTTTTGCCCACCATTGAAACGCTTTGATCACTCACAATTAGATTTGGAGTAATTTTTAAAACATCTACAGCATTGCCGTCCACGAGTGGAATATTTCCATCTACGTTAAATACTAATCTATCTATTTTCCTTTCCAGTATTTTCTTTGCTCCAACAATTTGAACCTCACTTAAATTAAAGGAAGAATTTAAATTGAGTGTACCTAAATCAGTATTAGAATTTAAGATGATCGATTTGCTCAATAACAACCTTCCTATAATTTTAATTTCTAAAATGTAAGTTCCGTTTCTTTGCATAATCTTGAAATCTCCATTATGATCTGAAAACGCAGTACTTAAAATGACACCGCTCTCATTTTTCAGGTTCACAGCAGCAAATTGTAATGGTTTTCCATCTTCTACCAACTTACCTTTCAAAATATACTGGTTAATTTGAGCGTTATTTAAGTCTTTTATGCTGAATATCTTAACATGATTACCTGCACGACTACTAATTTTATTGTTTATAAGATCTGTCGCTTCCGCGCATAACTGTTTTCCTAAGAGGGTATTTCGTACCTGTTGACCATCTTTAACAATAAAAGAATGCGTTTTAACTGGAGAAAAATTTCGGTTGATGTAAATTTCTGAACTGATATTTGTGGCAAATAAAGTTTGGGTTTTAGTGTTGAGCGTAAACGGGTATTGGCTAAAGGCCAGTACATGGTACACTGTCATTAGAAAACTTAGGGAATTTTTTTCCATTTTGATCTGTGATTTAGCAACAATACCCTAATGTGTTATCAGGAATCAATACCTGAGCGCCCTCTGGGCCAATAGTTTTCGGTTCAAGGAGCTTATTTAGAAAATTTTGCATTTATTTTAGTTTAATTAATTTCAGGCACTCGATTTTTTATTTTAGCAACCAACCTCTTATAAATGTGCAACGTTATCAATCATCATCTCCAGGCATGTCTTCTGTAGCATAGGATTTATCATTTTAACATATAGCCGAAACCTAGAGTATTAGTGTCTGTCGTTGGGAAGGGAGCGTCTTTTTTTAACTTTTGTGGTTGGCATTTTTTATGAGAATTTATTCAAAAAGCCTACCGTTTGTCAGTGGTCATTCAATAAAAACGCTCCAGAGCAATGAAAAGAAATCATATCGCATTTAGTTTTGTTCGTGCTGGATGTAAGCAATGAGAAATTATTTACCCATTTTGGGTATTAAAATCACGAAAACTCTGATAAATCTTTATACCATTGCTGTCATTTTGAATAAGAGACTATTTAGGTGCCGATAACAACTTAGAAGCTGAATACGCAAAAAGCTATTCTCCGGATTAAATACAATTCGGTACGATATACTTTAATCCAATAAAACATTTTTAACTTTTTTTTCAGCACATAAATTTGGTCAACTTCCTTATTTATCCTACAGAAACCATTAGCGTCTGTTTAGAGCAAAAAATCCAAATTCCTAAAAACTTCCTTATTGCTTAATAATAGGAAAGCTTTTAGACCATTTCTGATATTGGTATACCTACAAAAAAATCCAGGACAATAAACACTCATAACTGCCTGATTACAAATATTTTATTTGCATTTTAGTTGTTTTTCTCCATAACTTCATAACATGCTATCGTGCTAAAAGCAGCGTTAATGGTTGCCTAAGCAATACTCTTCGTTAAAAAACCGGAATCCTCCGTTTCATGCCCTCAGCCCTTCACCATCTAAACTTATGACTAATGGCTAAATCTACCCTATCAATCAGCCCGCTGAATTTGGTGCACAATATTGTCGCCACCAGAGAAAATACTGTACAGCTTGATAACTTACTCAATCGCCTCAAAACTGCAGAGGTGAGTACAGAGAGTTTACGGTTTTTGAAAACCGATGCTCCCGAACTCATTACACAAAATGTTTCGAGGAGTGAGTCTTTAACTAAGTTTAAACAAATCCGTCCGACAAAAACTTCAGCCGATGCACTGGTAGTACGAAGAGAGAGTCCTTTTTCAGCCTTAACCGATTTGCGGCGCGCCGGGAGTTTAAGTATTGCTGGAGCAACAGAAACATTAGGGCCCTTTACTGCTGAAGATGGCAGGATCTACTGGTATGATTTTCTCACTTACGAAAAACTCATTCCGGTATACCTTACCGGTGAGGCTGCACCATTAATGCTCATTCCTTTAAAACTTGCGATAGTTTCCCGTCCAGGGGCGTCTTACACGCTGGCGAAGGGCAGTATCTGGATACGGGCAGATCTTTTTGCCAGCTCTGCCGGAAACACCAAATACACAGGGTTTAAAATCAGTTCCGGAAAGTTGAACCTCAGCAAAACGACCGGAATTACCAGTAACACTTTAAAAATCAGCGCAGATACCACCTTAACGCTTGAGCTTATTTTAGATAATGGCTTTGAACTTAAGGGCGACGGAGCCATCGGATCTGATTCGAGAAATGCAGAGATTAAGCTTCCTGAGCAGCTAAACCTTCAATATGCCAATAAAAAATTAGCCATCAGTCAGATGGGGAATTCGTCCTGGAGGCTTTACGGAGATAGCAGGCAATTTTCTTTTGCTGCTAAACCATCGATTTACAATGCAGAATTAGATAAAATATTTATCCCACTCCACAGTGATCTGACTGAATTTACTGTACGCGAAAAAACTTCCGAATTTTTTGACATCGATGGCGCTGCAGCAGTTAGAGACTCCCTTTGGTGTCTCTCGCTTTCCGCTTTAGACATTACTAAACCCTTTACCATTCGCAATAACGGCGCCCTTGGGGTACTGTGCAGGCCCGGTTTGAGTTGCAGCTGGCAAGGCTTAAAATCAAATGAAATCCTCAGTTTAAAAGCCCCCTATCTTTTGGCTGAACCGGGATTATTTCTCATCCACGAGAATTCAGCTGATTTTAATGGGATTCGAGAGCAATACAAACTTTGGGATTTAGATCCGGTTTCTGAAATCAAGGCCAGTTTAACGCTTTCCTTTATGAAGAAGAAGCGTTTCGATTACAGTTGCCTGGCCGAGGGTGCAGAAGCAGTTTCGGCATTTGCGGATGCCATTGTTGATGCCGACAAGCCGATTAAGGCCGATGGGGTTCCTGTTGCGCCCAGAACTAAAGATAGTATCTACATTAAATACATCACCCCTACGCTTTCGCAGATGATGGTCTATGATCAGGATATGATTAGCGAGAATGCAGCACAGCCCTCTACCCAACTGGTTTCTGAAGCCGTTTTTGTCGAGCAAAAAAAAGCCGCCAGCCTGCCCTACCAGTTCGCATTGGAAAATGCTTACCTGCTTACTACGCCACCTGCAGCGGTTATGCTCACGGGTTATTTCGATGAGGATAACACCCTTACCAAAGGAAACTTAACCATTCTTTACGGATTACTGGAGCTGATTCCAACCCTTCCTCACCCTTACACCTCACGTTCTATGTTTAGGGGACGACGGGCCGCCTCCAGCTTCAGAGATGCTGCTACCTATAACCAGAGCATGATCGGCCTGTTAACTTCTACCAATTTATGGCAAAAAAACACTGAAAATTTAGCCCTCGTTGATGTCGATTTTAAACTCCTGTACAATCAGGCTGCTTTGTTGCCAATGGCTGGTGCTGCCGGTGTAGCAACTGACTCAGATGTGACCGGAATGGCCATTTTTACTTCAGGAAAGTTAGCTGAAAACCTGAAACGCAACGCCAACCGATTAAATAACTCAGACATTTTCCGCAATCAGAATATTTTTTCGCTGCTTGATTTAAGTACCAATTACGACCTTTTAGGTGTTTCGATGTCATTCAACCAGGTTAGCATGCTGAGTGAAAGCATAGCCAAGGTTACCCAAACATCTGAACAATTGGTGACCATAGAAAAGATGAATTTGCGTACCCCTATGGCCCTGCTTAATGGCTTTACCTTACCACAGGTTTCCTGGGAACCCTTAATCAATATCAGTAAACCCGATGTGAGTGCTGATCCTGACGAGGGACTGCTTTCTTATTCAGACCAGGGTCCGGCTACCATCTTTAACCAGTTTGATCCGCAAAAAATAGACATCGATCCTTTAAAATATATCCAGAGGTTTAAATACAACCTTAAACCTGCTGAGGATTCTCCTTTTGTTAAGCAAAAAAACTATCCGAGCAGCATCCTCTTTAGTCTGCCTAACGGCAAGATTTCGATGGCCACATTAAGACCGTTTAATCCCAGCCAGGCCACCATGAACAACAGGCACCTGGATTTTATCCAGCCTGCCTTTGACCTCGGAAATATCGAAGTAACGGGCGGCTTGCAGTTCAGGATTTCGGCCAATCAAGCCACATCCAATGAACTCCCGCCTGAGCTTAATGGTTTTACCATCCAACTTAAAAACCTGACTGATAATGGCGGTAACCCCTTACCACAAAGTATTTTAGGAGAAAGTGTACACACGATATTTAACGGTACGTTTGCAACGGGCATCACTGCCACGGGCGTCCCGCTTACCCATATTGACTTTTCCGGATATGGCGCAAGCACCTACAGCAACTGGTTAGCTCCCTTAGCCAAATATGCTGACATTGCGCAGGTTAAGTTCGACATTATGCGGGGAAGGGTCTCTCACGAAATCGTTCAGGCGGTGAGTATGATTTACCCATATGGCATCTGTGTGGTTCGAACCATTACTTTCTATCGCCGCAACAACGCGATTATTTTTCGAGAAGACAGCGGCTGGGTAGCTAAAAGCTCCGGCACTTTCGATTTTTCTTTCCGGGCTAAAGGACAAACCGGACCCAAAAACTTCCAGAATCCCTATATTTTCCATCCGGGCTTAACCACCGGGCTCTTTAATGCTGTAAACATTAAAGAAGTGGAGAATGACTATATCAGCCTGCCCTACACACCTGGCAACGGCGAATACTACAAGAATAATCCGGCAGATTACGTTCACGAAAGCGGTACAGGCCCGGCTCAGGTCGCGAGGTTTGTGGGGGTTACCTTTGATGCTGATGTAGATCTGGATTCGGATGGAAAAGGCACCATAAAAAGGGTTCCGGGAAAACAGTTTAAAGGCTACCTTCAACTGTTACCACAAGGTGTTCCGATTCCGGAAAGGATATTCAACGAGTTAATGGAACGTAACCAAAAAACTTTGGGCGGAAACATTGATACCGTACTTCATTTAGGTGGCAGCGACCAGCAAATTCAGGTTAGCCGACTGGATGTTACGGCCTCCTTCCAAAATGGTGATCAGGACGACGCGATTTTCGTAGCAGCTGCCAGAGGCTCAGTTCAATTGCCTGCGGACGGGAGCTGGAGCATTGTACAGCTCGACAAATCCAGTGGAGATGTACAGCCTATGGCCGATAAACAAAGCGTACCAATCATCAGGGCAGGCGAAAGAAACCGGAATGGTGCCGCATTTACCCTTAGTGGTGCCAGTAAAGTAACTAAAGTGGCCTTTCCAGAGGCTTTAAAAAATTCTGAAGCCATTTTTGCCAAAAGATTCGGTTTTTTACAGAATACGGGAACACAAAAGCTTTTGCTAGGCGATCCAAGTTATGATACCAATCAAATAGGAAAATTATTAACAGAAGCTCCCCTCCTGGCCGATAGCTTTAGGTTACTCAACAGTAAAGGCCCATTTCCAAATCTGGGTAATTCCATTCGCATAGAAGATGTAGCGCAATCAGCAACCAAAATCCTGGAGAACGGACTGGAGAAGGTCATCACGGATTTTAAACTTCCAGATAATTTCAGCTTTGATATCATTGGCAAAGATGGTGATCCTTTCCATATGTACATCAAGTATGAAAGTCAGAATAAAAATGGCGGAAAGGAAAATACCCTCGTTAGCTATCTTACTAACTCTGCCGGAAACGGAAGCTGGGACAGCCACCTGAAAGAATTGAGTATAGTAGTAGATCTTGCTTCATTCAAATCACTCATGACTATAAGTGGTGATCTGAAAGCCAACGTATCAGCCGAACCAGGTTTCAATTCGGGTAAAGCACCACAACTGAAACTGGCTGAACCTTTAGAAAAGATTTACCAGATTCTTGAATTTTTAGATAACCTGGATCCATCGCAACCGGTAGAAGCCATTAAAAAGGGTTTACAGATTGCCATGAGCAACAATGCCGATAGCTGGGATTATAAATTTAAGGCGAGTAAAGAAATTCCATTGGTTAAATTTCCGTTTGATCCGATTAACTATAATTCGCCAACCACGCCGCTCAAACTCGATGCCTTCTTTAAAATTGGTTGCTACTTTAACCAACCCATCAAAATCCCGAATACCATCGATCAGCTGATGCCATCGGCAGGGGCATTTTTAGAGCTGGGTGCAGATCTGCGTGTCATGTGTGTATCGCTGGCAGCCGCAACGGTTTATGCCACAGGAAGGGCTGAAGTTGGCTTAGCGGCCGATTTAAAAAACCCACCCACCCTGTACTTTAAATTTGGTTTTGGCATAGAACTCTGTGTTGGCCTGCCGGTTATTGGAAGTGTTGCCGTGCTGTACATGGTTGGGGTAGATATGTCGTTGAATACCCAACAACTTACTGTTGGTGCTTTCATTTACTTTAGAGGGAGGGCCGAGATTTTTGGTGGTATTGTAACCATTACCATTGCAATTGAAGCAGCCGGAAAAATTCAGAAACAATTTAACGGAGGTCCAACAAGCTGTATTGCCATGTGCACCTTTGCCTTAGACATCAGCATATTCTGGGTTATCGACATCAGCTTTACCGAAACCTGGGAAGAAACCCGTCAGATTGCTTAACCTAAAATCCTTATCATGGAACCTACAACACTCAGCATACTTACCTTCCCGCAACGTTTAGAGGCCGGAAGGATTCATTTTAATATTTTAATTATTCCGCGTAACCTCAACCCTTTGTTACCGATCAAAGCCGGACAGCCCGCCTTTGCCGATGCCCAACTGGAATTTAGCACGAAGGTAATTGACAAGCTGGAGGGCTTACCGCTTTCAACTGCCGTAAATGCTTTGCCTGCAGTTACCCTTGAAAACCCAGTAGTGGCCACCCGCGGGGTATGGGAAGCACTTAAACTTCAACTGGAGGCCAGCGATGGCCTGAAGATAGATGATGCCGAAACAGCAAAGCCCAGTCAGCGGGCACAGTCAGATCTGGACAAGTATAAAAACCGCTCTATCCGTAAGTATCTGCCGGAAAGTTACCGCGGGGCGTTCAACTTTGTAAAGGCGCGTACCCGTTTTGCCCTTACCGGGGATGAATATAGCTGTGCGGTTAAGAATAAGGATAACCCGGTTACTGATCAAAGCTCACAACGCAATACCCTTTCATGGGGAAAAGTAGTGGCATTTTGCTTGCGTAACCCTAAACTGGCAGAAAAGGCAGGTTTACTTTACCGTGCATCAATCGATATTTCCGCACCAGCGCTATTTGAAAAAGGTGGATGGATTTACACCGAACTTACCCCGGCAAGCGATTTTGCTGCTTTGGGTAAAGTAAGATATGCAGCCCGCATCCCCGCATTAAAAGGCCTTGACAAACGTGGATTGTTTGCCGCGGTTCAATTTCCTGTTTACGATGTAATACAAAATAACCCCGCCATGGATGAAATATTGCGTGATGCGGTGATTTATGATGATGGATTTGCCAAAATTGTACATGCCAACCAACCGGTAAATCAGGATTTACTGCAGGAAAAGGACAGTTCAAATCCACCATTAAAAGACATCGGAATCCGATTGGGCTGGGATGATGAACAGATTGCCATTTGGTATAACCGGCAAATGCTTCAAAAAGAAGAGCAGAGCGATGCCGCTGTTGATG
Source organism: Pedobacter sp. (assembly GCF_965279535.1). Classification (NCBI taxonomy): domain Bacteria; kingdom Pseudomonadati; phylum Bacteroidota; class Sphingobacteriia; order Sphingobacteriales; family Sphingobacteriaceae; genus Pedobacter; species Pedobacter sp. Next base: position 277,772 of record NZ_OZ257244.1, on the reverse strand, counting down.
CCCCTCTGGGCGTATTCGGCTACAGAGTAGATGCCAGATTAAAGGGAGGTGTAAACTGGCTTTCACAGAACAGTTTGCGTGTTCAGATCCCAACTTCGATTATGGGCAGTATTCCTATTAACTCGGTGGGTGATTTGCTGGAGCCGGGCATTGAAATTCATCCTTCAGCACATGGCGACTCACAGGGTGAAGGTTTCTGGCTTCCTATGTATTTTAGCAGCTGGGCAGGAAAGCCCATTACCCTGGCAGATAAAGACGCTGAAGACATCAATATGTTAAAAGCAGACAAGGTGCTCGCTCCCCGTCCAGATGTCCCGTCCAACACCATTAATACCATACCGAAACAGGTTATCCATCCTTACGAAGCAGATCCCCGATATGTGTTGCCCCTAACCTACGGAACAGATTATGAGTTCCGGGTAAGGCTGATGGATATTTCGGGTGGTGGTCCCCTGGCAGAAAGTGAGGCCCTGAACGGTGGGGAAAAACCTGTTGCCTCCCTGCATTTTAAAAGGCACGTGGCGGCAGGTGCTTTGAACATTGTCAATGTAGCTACCGTTTATGATGCACTCCCAGCAGGAACCGCTGACGTAGCTTTAAAAGATACCAGCATTCTTGAAAACCTGATTACCAGTGCTGACCCGGTCCTTCGTATTAAAAGACCACTTCTGGCTTATCCGGCAGTTGTTTACACCGGAAAATATACAGATGCAACCGGACAACTAAAAGCCATTCTCTCTGGTATGGCTGGTGATGCGAAGGGCGTGGATATTGGCTTACCTGATCCCGATGTTGCTGCTTTCAGGGTACGGGTAGAAGCTAAATCATTGGAAATGGACAACGGCAGATCGCTGGATGGAAAAGATTCTTACATTTTGCTCTATGAAAAATCTTATAACTTAACAGGATCTCAGGACAACTACGATCAAACCTTTCCCTTAACGGTTATCTATGAGGACATGAATGTTATCGATATTGATAGCGGTTTTAATGACACTGGATCGGATACTGAACTGGTGTTACCAACCTCCAGGCAGCTTCGCTTAACCTTCATCCCATTAATTGCCGAAGCCGACAATGACTATGCTCATCCAGCAATAGCTGAAGGGAAAAAACTGGTATTGAGTGCTTATAAAGATGCCAGAATTGAAAATGACTTACTTTCTGAAATTGATGGTGGCCTTAAAGCGGTTTATTTACAGCCTGAAAATCCGGTAGATAAACATAAAGTGATTGCCATTAACAATTTTCTAAACCTCAATTTAATTAATAGCAGTACCCCTTCAGAACTGAGCAGGCTGGCCGATGCCTTCAACCTCAGGGCACATAACCTCACACTCGAGGGAGATAAAGGCATCAGGGTGCAATTTGGCTGTTCCAGCCTGATGCGGCATTCGCTTGCACCTGATTCTTCGTCTATAACCTTTTCATCGCTTGCAGAGCTCTTTAACCATTGGATTATCGGTGTAAGTTTTACTCTGAACCGCGATTGGACCTGGAATGGCATGGAACCACAAAGTGTGATTATAAAAAGGTCATGGGCACGGAAAAACGAAGCTTTCCCCGAAAATCCTACACTTGTGGGTACCATTAGTGTTGTTAATACCGCTTCTATGACAGCTTTATCATCACCAAACCGTTCTTATTCCAGGTTGCTCTTTCTGGATTCGTTTGATCCAAAAGAAACCTTAATTGATTTTCCCACCGAAATCAGTTTGAAGTATGAGATTACGGTCAACTTTAAAAGCGACCTACTGGACGAATCCTTTGGAGCGATAACAAAAATCATCGCCTTACCTGTAACCATTGCCCCTAAACAAGTACCGAAACTTATCTCGGCGGGCATTGCATTATCTCCATATATAGCTGATGCTGAGAAATATGCATCCACGGAAATCCGTCAGCGTTTTTTATGGCTGGAAATGGAAAGCTCGCCTGAAGATCCGAACGACACCTATTTTGCAAGAGTACTCAGTAACGCACCCGATCCCTTACTGGCCAGGGTAAGTGAAGAATTACTGGCTTTTGATCCCGTAGATCCGCCACTTCCAATAGACAGCGAAAAAATACGATCTATTATACCGGCCACAGTCGAAGATTTTGCTGGTTTAGGCGCCATGCAGGAAATGGTTCAGGGCGATGATAATGGTGCCTCGAACTTTTACATGCTTCCGCTTCCTCCAGGACTTCATGCCGATAGCGACGAACTCTTCGGATTTTTCAGTTATGAGATTAGGGTTGGTCACAAGGCAGAAACCTGGAGTACGGCACAAGCCCGTTATGGCAGGCCGCTAAAAGCCAATGGCGTACAACATCCTGCACCTGCCCTAAGCTGTAGTGTGATACGCCGGAAAACTTCATTGCTCTCTCGATCGGTTAAGACGCTTAATCAAAGAAAAACCGATAAAACGCCGCTGGGCAGGCCCACTTTTGAAATTCCGACTGCTGGCAGGATAATTTTTAAGCATGAAATTGTGGTTAGGGCTCCCTTCGCTACTGCTGTTCTTAACGGGAAAAATGTATCGGCATTGCCTCCACAAACCACCTTGTGGTACATGCTCTATACCCAGGTGAGACAGGCCGATGGTCAATCTTACCGTAACCTGCTTATACATTCCGGTCAGTTGTTATATGTACCCGAAAAACGAAAGCCACAACAAAAAGGACTGCTGGCCGCCAGCGATGAGGGTACAAGACTCGGCACGGCAGTGCTCGCAATTGCTGATATTGAAACAAGACTTACAGAAATGGGACTGCCAAAGGATATGGATTTGAGTGTGCTTTGTGTAGAAATGTTTCCTTTGGAGAACAGCTGGCAACTAGACATGCGGTTTGGCCGGGATAGGGAAACGAAAGCCCATGAATCGGCATTCAATCCACTAACAAACGGTTTGGGGAACTATAGGATTTACAGAACATCTGCCTTGGTTCCGGTGACTGCTGTGTGTTGTGATGATTGCTGATGAGTTTTTTTGGGGGAAGTTGGGCGTTCAGGGTTGGGACTGGCGGATATCAGTATCAAGATTGGAGTATCAAGTATCAAGATCTGGTACATAGGAAAATTACGTACTGAATCTGATGCTTTTTAAAACACTAAGGAGATAAGGTAAACTAGTATGAGGTAGTGAGAATCAAGTAATAAGATTGGAGTAACGGATATCAGTATCAAGACTGGGTGCATAACATCTACTAATCGTTTGACTACTAAGCACTTCTTACCAAGCACTACAGGCTAGTTTACTCCCTGCTCCCCTTAATGCAAAATATTTTTTTTAAAAAAAATTTGCGTAGCTAAATAACTACATTTATATTTGTAGTCAAATAGCTACACAATGAATTTACGAAGAGATGTATTTCAGGCCATTGCCGACCCAACGAGAAGAGCCATATTGCTTTTACTGGCGACATCCCAATCAATGACAGCAGGTGCAATAGCAGCCAACTTTGATACGGCCAGGCCCACTGTTTCCAAACATTTATCTATCCTTACCGAATGTGAATTGCTTCAGCAAGAGCAAAATGGGCGGGAAATTTTCTATCACCTTAATGCTAAAAACATGAAAGAAATAGCCGATTTTATCGAGCCCTTCCGTCAGCTGTGGGACGACCGTTTTAATAAGCTGGAGGCCATCATGAAAAACTACAAACCTAAAAATTAATCTGTTATGGAACGTAAAACCCAGGTAACTGCGGCAGAAGGTCGTCAGGATTTAACCATAACCCGAACATTTGATCTCCCGCTAGAATTGCTTTTTAAAGCTTATGAAGATCCTGAAATTGTTGCCCAATGGATGGGAACAAAAGTATTGAAACTGGAAAACAGAAAACACGGTGGTTATCAGTTTGAAACGTATGACCCCAAAGGAAACATTGCTTTTAAAGCGAACGGCACCATTCACGAATTTGTAACCAACGAAAAGATTACACGCACATTTGAAATGGAAAACTCAGCTTTTGGTGTTACACTGGAGTTTCTGGAGTTTGAAAGTTTAACTGCTGATACCAGTAAACTTACGATGCATGTTATCTATCGTTCGGCTGCCCATAGAGATGAAAACCTAAAGCTACCTTTTGATTATGGCGTCAATATGGCACACAACCGTTTACAGGAAATTTTAAACCCTTTAAAATAAACATCATGACAAAGCGTAATAAAATAGTCTACTGGATAGCAACGATCTGGTTATCGTTAGGTATGCTCTCTACCGGGGTAGTTCAGCTAATTAAAATGAAGGAAGAACAAGCGATGATGGCACATTTAGGCTTTCCAGCTTATCTACTTCCGTTACTGGGCGTTTGGAAAATTTTAGGTGTTGCAGCCATACTTGCTCCTAAATTCCCGCTACTTAAAGAATGGGCTTATGCTGGCTTCTTCTTTGCCATGTCTGGAGCTGTTTATGCCCACCTTATGACTGGCGATGCTGCCAAAGACCTTTTCGGACCAACATTGTTAATTCTGCTTACGGCTATATCCTGGTATTTCAGGCCTGAAAGCAGGAAGCTGACTGTGTAATAAAATTTATTAAATTTGATTTTACAGTTTTTATAACCAAATTAAGTCACATGACAGTTGAAGAGATAATGAGCCAATTTGAAGCGCTTAAAGATGAAAAAGTACGAACCCATAACATCAAATTTGGAGCCGGGCCTAACCAGTTTGGTGTAAAAATGGGTGATATCAGGAACCTGGCCAAGAAAATCAAAACCAACCACCAACTGGGACTCAAACTCTGGGATACCGGAAATATAGAGGCTCGTTTATTGGCCACTTTAATCATGGAACCTAAAAAGTTATCTCATGAGGAAATCAATAAGATTGTTAAATCCGAACAATTCCCGCAGGTTGCCGATTGGTTATATGCTTATGTAATCAAACTTTATCCGGATACCGAAACTTTAAGAAAAGAATGGATGGAAGCTAAAGATCCAATGGCTGCCAGGGCTGGCTGGAGTTTAACGAGCGGCTGTATCGTTAGACAACCTCAACTGGTAGATATCCCTGCCCTATTGGATAGGATTGAAACAGAAATGGCTGATGCAGCACCTGCAGTACAGTGGACAATGAATAGTGCTCTGGCTCAAATCGGCATCAATCATCCTGAATACCGTGAACGCGCCTTAGCCATTGGAGAAAGGTTAGGGATTTATAGAGATTATCCTGTTTCCAAGGGTTGTACCTCTCCTTTTGCGCCCATCTGGATCAATGAAATGGTACGCAGACAAGGCTAAGCTCATCTATAATCACCTCAATTGAAAAACAACATGAACCCAAAAGTAAACTGGTATTTCGAAAAAGCCGAGAAATGGCAGGAAGAAATCATACTGTTGCGATCCATTGTACTGGATTGCGGTTTGACTGAAGAATTAAAATGGGGTTGTCCCTGTTACCTGCATCAAAAGCATAATATCGTATTGATTCATACTTTTAAAGATTATTGTGCACTACTTTTTTTTAAAGGTGCCTTATTAAAAGATCCCAAAGGTATACTCATTCAGCAAACTGAAAACGTACAAGCCGCCAGACAAATTCGTTTTACGAATATCAGAGAGATAATTGATCGTAGAGAAACTATAAAAGCTTATGTATCGGAAGCTATTGCAGCCGAGGAGGCCGGACTTAAGGTAGAACTTAAAAAGGTTGCTGCTTTTGCGGTGGCTGATGAATTTCAACAAAAACTGGATCATATTCCGGAGTTAAAAAAAGCTTTTGAGGCATTAACTCCGGGCAGACAGCGGGCCTATCTTTTATATTTCTCCTCAGCCAAACAGGTTAAAACCCGGGAAGCAAGAGTGGAAAAGTATATTCCACAGATATTGAGCGGCAAAGGATTAGAGGATTAAGGTGATGATTTTGAATGAGTGATTGAGTGAATGACTGAATTATTGAATTATTGAGTTTTGGATGATGGAATTATTAAATGATACAGCAGATCGATCGATTGGGGTCAGCAGATTATTAAATGCCCCTGTTGAGGTGGTTTGGATGGCCTGGACACAGCCGGAGGCGATTGCGCAATGGTGGGGTCCGGATGGTTTTAGGAGCACCATACACAGCATGAACCTCGAACCGGGTGGTGAGTGGCGCCTTACCATGCAAGGTCCGGATGGTAAAAATTATGCCAACAGAAGTGAGTTTATGGAGATTGAACCGCTACAAAAGATTGTGTTTCAGCATTTCAATCCGCATTACCTATCCACCATAATTTTTGAAGCACAGAAAACAAAAACATTATTAAACTGGACCATGCTTTTCGAAAGCACTGAATTATTTGAAACTGTGGTTAAGGTTTTTAAAGCTGATGAAGGCTTGAGTCAGAATGTAAGCAAATTAGAAAAATACCTGCAATTGCAGTTGTGAAAACTTAATCCGAATATGAAAGACAATAAGAAAATTTTAGCGCCAGCACAAAGCGAAGAATTACTCCAGATATTAAAAGCACGGTTCGAAAAACACAAACACAGACACACAAATATCTCCTGGACCGAAGTGCAAGCAAAGCTTGAAGCCAGTCCTGAAAAACTGTGGATCCTGGATGAAATGGAAATCACCGGAGGAGAACCTGATGTGGTTGGACAGGATGATAAAAGTGGTGAATATCTTTTTGTAGATTGTGCAGCTGAAAGTCCGAAAGGCCGTAGAAGCATTTGTTATGATCATGAAGCATTGGAATCACGGAAGGAACATAAACCTCAAAACAGTGCTTTGCAACTGGCTGCAGATATGGGCATTGAACTGCTAACGGAAAAACAATACCGTGATTTACAGCAATTGGACAAGTTTGATTTAAAGACTTCCAGTTGGGTTGCAACACCTCCCTCCATCAGAAAACTTGGCGGAGCACTATTCTGTGATCGGCGATATGATACCGTTTTTACCTATCACAATGGCGCAGAATCATATTATGCCGCAAGGGGATTCAGAGGGATGTTGAGGGTGTAGTTTGGAGTGCCGAAATGCTAACAGGATCAGGGTGTTAGTATCAGGATGTTAGTATCAGGTATCAAGAAATTTAACATCATAATCCCCGTTCCGTGACACACGAACGGTTGAACGAATGTACTATCAACCTAGCTTAGCAATACATTATTAACTGGTCTGTGCGCCACAGACCAGGGAAGTGAGCGAATTACATCGTGGTAATCTAATCCCCCGATCCGTGACACACGGAACGGTTAAACCTTTGTACTATCAACCATTCTTAGGATACATTATATACAGGCCTGTGCGCCACAGACCAGGGAAGTGAGCAAATTACATCTTGGTGATCTTAAATTCTGTTCTTCGATTCAATTGGTGTTCTGCATCCGTACATTCTACATCATTTTTGCATTTGTTTAACGGAACGGTTTCCCCGTAACCACGGGCTTCGAGCCTATTGCGATCAATTCCTTTAGCTATCAGATAAGCTACAGCTGATTCTGCTCTTTTTTGAGACAGTGTGAGGTTATAACTATCTTTTCCACGGCTATCGGTATGTGAGCCCAATTCTATCCATATGGTTGGATTATCCTGAAGAATTTTCACCAACTTATCCAGTTCTACTGCTGCATCCGGGCGAATATCCCATTTATCAAAATCATAGTAGATGTTTTCCAGTCTAACACCTTTATAAAGCTCTATCGGTGTAAGATGTAAATCCTGTGTAAGCACTTCTGAAGCGGTTAAGCCAATGGTTGCCAGGTTCTCTATATCTACCCTAAATGCCGTTTTCTCTGCTTTGACATTGTACTCTGAATCTTTACTCAAATTAAAGCTGTAATTCCCTTTATCATCTGTTTCAATAACGAGTGAACTACCATTTACTTTCTCTAAAGTTACCCTGGCACCATTTACAGGCTGACCTGTTTTGGCATTATATACAGTTCCTTCTAATTTGAACTCCATAATTGCCTTATTGTCTATGGCATAAATATCGTCGCTGCCCAATCCCCCATCCCGGTCTGAAGAAAAATACGCCAGTCCATCATTAGCGTCTACGCTGAAACTGAAATCATCTTTCGGAGAATTAATCGGATAACCCAGATTTTCAATCCGGCCTATTCCGGTACCTGTACGGAAAGCACGGAAAATATCCAGTCCGCCCATACCAATCCATCCGTCTGAAGAAAAATAGAGGTTATTTTTGGTATCAAAAAGCGGGGTTCTTTCATTTCCTTCTGTATTGATATCGGAAAGATTGGTTGGCTTTCCCCAATCGCCTGCATCGGTTTTTAGCGAGACATAAATATCTGCGCCTCCTTTTCCTCCAGGCATATTAGAAGAAAAATAAAGACTTTGACCATCAGGCGTTATAAATGGATCGGCTACCGAATATTCGTTCACTTTATTATATTTAAAAGATACTGGTTCTGTCCACTTGCCATCGGCATCCATTGTACTGCTGTAAACTTCAACATTTACAGTGGCTGTTTTATTTTTGTTTTTCAGCAATACATCTGGAATGCGGGTTAAAGCAAAAAACATGGTTTTTCCATCTCTGGTAAAGCTTGCAGGGCCGAAATGATAATCTGTCCCTGCATCAACCGGAAAGAGGTGTATGCTATCGGTTTTCAGTTCATCCACATACAATTTCAGGTAAGCATTTCCAGTTCCGCCGTAGGTTTTTTTATCAGGCTTTTTGGTGCCATCGAACCATAAAAACCCGTTATTATTTTTAGGCAGATTAATCGAATCTATCCTGTCAGAGGTAAAAACAATCCCCTGGCCAAATCTTACTGCGCCCCAGTCAGCTTGTTTTGAATTGAGTTTCTTTTGATTATTGATCACTACCTGTTTAGGATTCCGCATCCATTTTATGGCAGAATCGCAAGAGGCGGTCCAGCCGGCAAGCAGTTTAGGTGCTATTCCTTTATTGAGCGTTCCATAGTTGAGGTATTGTGCTTTCGCCTCCGAAAATTTGGCATTGTGCTGAAGTGCCCTGGCATATCCCAGTACATTATCTGGCTTAGTATTGGGCATTTTCGAAGCGATGGCAAACCAGCTTTCACTTTGCGGATAGTTATTAATCTGGCTGTAGGCCTGCGCCAACCTTTCTGCTGCGTGAAGTGTAGCTTTCTTTTTATAGGCTTCTTCATAAAGTGGAATAGCCTTAGTATAGTTGTATAATTCGAACTGTTTATCAGCATCTTTAATCACATATTGTGCCTTTACTGTAAGCGCGGTAGCCAGCATACAATAAGCTGAGAAGCAAATACCTATTGTTAATTTCATCATTTCTTTCTGGGGATGTAATAAATATGGATACCGTAATTAAAAAACTCTTGGTGTTACTAACCTTACATTAGGTTTGATAAAAGAGAAAGCGATTGAAATTTCGTGTGTTCCACCGCTATAACCTTGCAATGGCCCAACAGAAAAATCATAAGCATAACCTATCCTAAACTTTTCTGACGGGAAAATCTGAATGGCTGCCACTGCCGAGTTACGGGGTGTTAAATCTCTTTGCAAATAACTCTTATCGTACAATTTCACACCTGTGCGATAAGATCCACCTACCCACAGGATATCTTTTATCATCAAAAAAGCATTCAAATCTAAACTGGTTGGCCCGCCGCGGTCATCTTTGAGTAGAAAGGATGGCTTGACCTGAAAGTCTTCGTTTAAAGGGATTAAAGCGCCTGCTGTTAAGTAATAATGTGGTTTAGGTTGAGGGATGAACGCGTAGCGATCAATATTTACAAATTGTGCAATAAGATTATCTGCACTGAAACCGGCGTAAAACTGATCGTTAGAGAAATAAACACCTGCTCTGGCATCGGGTACAATGGTACTTTGAGATCCTATGGGTTGATTAATTTCAGGGTTATTCGGATTTAGAAGTGATCCATCTATCGCGAGGTTTACCATCCCTACCCCTAGTCCGAGTGCTAAACGCGAACTTCCGTCATCATTCATCCTGATGCGGTAGGCATAGTTACCATATACACTTAAGTTGGTTTGCGCACCCAGCTTATCACTTGCCACCTGGAGTGCCAGTCCCACATTACCGTCATTGGCGATGGCATCTACAGCTAGAGCCATACTTTTAGGTGCTCCGTTTATGCCGGTCCATTGTGTGCGATAAAAACTGTGCAGATTAAGCACCTCTTTGTATCCTGCATACGCAGGGTTAACATATATACCGTTAAACATATACTGGCTGTATTGCGCATCTTGCTGTGCCGATGCGTTTAAGAACGTCAGTAATAGAAAACCTGCTAATAACAATATCGTTTTTTTCATCGTCGTAATCTCTTTAAAGGAAGCTGGTATTTCGCCAGCTCCTTAAGCCTCTTATCTAGTTTTTAAACGCTCTAATTAATGTAATATATCCTTTGAGAACCTGAACTTCTTTGGTTTTCGGATTAGTAATCCGCAGAAGGTAATAATAAGTGCCTTCATTTAAGCCCTCTCCTGTCCAATTATTCTGATAACCATCTGCATGGAACACCTCATTACCCCAACGGTTAATAATCTGCAGGGTATTTTGTGGGTATTGGTTCAATCCGATAATCTCGAAGGCATCGTTGGTTCCATCACCATTTGGTGTAAACAGGTTCGGTATGGTTAATCCGGTTAAGTTGGCATTAAGCGTTACCGAAGCCACATTCGTGAAGTAACCAAAAGCGTCTCTTACACGGTAAGTAAACACATCCTGACCAACAAAACCTGGCGCTGGTGTGAAGGTTACTGTACCATCGGCATTTACCCTTACAGTTCCGTTTTTAGGTTGGCTGATGATTTCTACAGTCAAAGTATTAAAGTTAGAGTTACCTGGGTCATCATTAGCCAGTACCTTAATGGTTATTGGTGCATTTGCTGGTGTTTCAGTTACATCATCTACAGCCCTTGGTGATTTAGGGAAGGTAGTTGTGGTAGGCGTATCGTTGGCATCTGCTGTACCTGAAACATCGCTAACATTTGCGCCACCCACCGTTTTAGCATTCACTGTTGCGGTATTGGTTATCGTTCCGGCATCTTTATCGGCCTGGGTTAAAGTATATACTTCCACATCTGTAACACTCACACCCGGTAGCAATCCGCCTGTTACAGCAATCGCCTTATTGGTAATGCCTAATCTGGTATCAGTTAGGGTAATATTGTTCAGTGTTACTGCACCAATGTTTTTAATAGTAAAGGTATAAGTAAGCTGATTACCAGCAAATACCGCCGTTTTAACTAAACTAATTGCACCGTTTGCTACCAGGTTGGTTACTGTTGCGGTGTTATTGTTTTCAGCTGTTCCGGAAATGTCAGTCACACTTACGTTAGCAGGTGTTTGTGCCGTTACGGTAGCGGAGTTGGTTACGCTTCCTGCATCTTTATCTGCCTGGGTTAAGTTGTACACATATGTGTCACTTACTGTTGCTCCAGGAGCAAGCGTTCCCGGAATTACGGTATTCAATCCTAATTTCGGATCGTTTAATTTGATGATATGCAGTGTTACATTTCCAGTATTTCTTACCGTGAAGTTGTAAGTAATTCTGTTACCGTCAGCACTTAATGTACCTGTTTTTACTAAGGTAATGGTAGATGCCGGAGCAATTGTTGTAACAGTAGCATCATCAACAGCCGGTGTATTCGGATTATCTGATTTCAGCTTACTTACCACAGCATTTTGAGGATCAAAGGCTGTTACACTGGCCTGATTGCTGAACGATCCGGCGTTTACTTCAGTTAAAGTAACGGTATGTTTTGCTGTTACCGTAACACTGGCACCAGGCGCTAAAGTGGCAATACCTGCCGGAATGATTGATCCTGCGTCGGCTCCCGGATCGGCCACAGTAACATTGGTTAAAGTTACATTTCCGGTATTGGTTACCACTATGTTATAGTTGATTACATCACCTTCTTTGCTCACCGTATTGGTACTAACTTTCGTTAAACTCATTGATGCCGCTGGTATTAAAGTAACGTTAACCGGAATGGTTACCGTTACCACTCCTCCTTTACCATCAGATACCGTTACAGTGAAAGTATCTGCACCTACATAGCCGGCTGTTGGCGTATAAGTATAGCTTCCATTGGCATTTACCACCACTGTACCATGTGCAGGTGGTGTGGTTAAGGTAAAGCTTAACGCATCACCATCTACATCGCTTGCCGTAACTGATCCATTTACCGGAGCATTTTGAGGTGTTGCAATTGCAGGTGCAGTTGCTACCGGGGCATCATTCACTGGTGTAACGGTAACGTTGATGGTTACTGTAGTTGTTCCACCTTTACCATCACTTACTGTTACTGTAAATACATCCGTTCCGTTGTAGTTGGCATTTGGTGTATAAGTATAGGTTCCATCTGCATTAACGGTTACTGTTCCGTTGGCCGGAGCGGTAGTTACCGTAAAGGTTAACGGATCGCCATCAGCATCTGTTGCGGTTATTGTTCCGTTTGCCGGAGTATCTTCTGCGGTGGTCAATGCCGGAGCAGTAGCCACAGGTGCATCATTAACGTCTGTTATCGTTACCGGAATAGTTACCGTAACCGTACCTCCCTTGCCATCACTTACGGTAATGGTAAAAGTATCATTACCCACATAGCCTGGGGTTGGTGTGTAGGTATAGGTTCCATTGGCATTTACCACCACTGTACCATGTGCAGGCGGTGTGGTTAAGGTAAAGCTTAACGCATCGCCATCTACATCACTTGCTGTAACTGTTCCGTTTACAGGCGTATCCTGAGCGGTAGTAATAGCAGCAGCAGTAGCGACAGGAATATCATTTACCGGCGTAACGGTTACATTAATGGTTACCGCAACTATACCACCATTTCCGTCATTCACACTTACTGTAAATACATCCGTTCCGTTGTAGTTGGCATTTGGTGTGTAGGTATAGGTTCCATCTGTATTAACGGTTACTGTTCCGTTGGCCGGAGCAGTGGTTACCGTAAAGGTTAACAGATCACCATCAGCATCTGTTGCGGTTATTGTTCCGTTCGCCGGAGTATCTTCTGTGGTGGTCAATGCCGGAGCAGTAGCCACAGGTGCATCATTAACGTTTGTTATCGTTACCGGAATGGTTACCGTAACCGTACCTCCCTTGCCATCACTTACGGTAATGGTAAAAGTATCATTACCCACAAAGCCTGGTGTTGGGGTGTAGGTATAAGTTCCATCGGCATTTACCACCACTGTACCATGTGCAGGCGGTGTGGTTAGTGTAAAGCTTAACGCATCGCCATCTACATCATTTGCTGTAACTGTTCCGTTTACCGGAGCATTTTGAGGTGTTGCAATTGCAGGTGCAGTTGCTACCGGGGCATCATTCACTGGTGTAACGGTAACGTTGATGGTTACTGTAGTTGTTCCACCTTTACCATCACTTACTGTTACTGTAAATACATCCGTTCCGTTGTAGTTGGCATTTGGTGTATAAGTATAGGTTCCATCTGCATTAACGGTTACTGTTCCGTTGGCCGGAGCGGTAGTTACCGTAAAGGTTAACGGATCGCCATCAGCATCTGTTGCGGTTATTGTTCCGTTTGCCGGAGTATCTTCTGCGGTGGTCAATGCCGGAGCAGTAGCCACAGGTGCATCATTAACGTCTGTTATCGTTACCGGAATAGTTACCGTAACCGTACCTCCCTTGCCATCACTTACGGTAATGGTAAAAGTATCATTACCCACATAGCCTGGGGTTGGTGTGTAGGTATAGGTTCCATTGGCATTTACCACCACTGTACCATGTGCAGGCGGTGTGGTTAAGGTAAAGCTTAACGCATCGCCATCTACATCACTTGCTGTAACTGTTCCGTTTACAGGCGTATCCTGAGCGGTAGTAATAGCAGCAGCAGTAGCGACAGGAATATCATTTACCGGCGTAACGGTTACATTAATGGTTACCGCAACTATACCACCATTTCCGTCATTCACACTTACTGTAAATACATCTGTTCCGTTGTAGTTGGGGTCTGGTGTGTAGGTATAGGTTCCATCGGCATTTACAACCACCGTACCATGTGCAGGTATAACAGTTAGTGTAAAAGTTAACGGATCTCCATCAGCATCAGTTGCTGTAATTGTTCCATTTACAAACGTATCCTCAGCTGTAGTAACGGAAGGAGCACTTGCTATAGGCTCATCGTTTACGTTGGTAACGGTTACCGAAATCGGTACCTGCACTGTTCCGCCATTACCATCATTTACGGTTATGCTGAAAGTATCTGTTCCAACATAACCCGCAACTGGAGTGTAAGTATATGTTCCATCAGGATTAACTACAACAGATCCATGTGCCGGTGCCGTAGTTACAGTAAAGGTTAATGAGTCACCGTCTACATCGCTTGCCGTAACCGCACCATTTACCGGCGTATCCTGTGTGGTTATTATAGCTGGTGAAGTAGCAACCGGCAAATCATTTAGTGCATTAACGGTGACGTTTATAGTTACCGTAGTTGCTCCGCCTTTGCCATCGCTCACTGTAACTGTAAATATATCGGTTCCGTTAAAATTGGCAACCGGGGTATACGTATAAGTACCATCAGGATTTACAATTACTGTTCCATGCCCTGGCGGTGTAGTTACCGTATAAGTTAGCGGGTCACCATCCGGATCACTTGCAGTAACTGTTCCATTACCTGCATTATCCTCATTTACAGTAAGTGGAGCAGTTGTAGCGACAGGTGAACGGTTATCTGTAATGTTCACTGTTGCAGGAATAGAACTTGCAGTAATTAAAGGATTGTCAGTTGGTGCATCCATTGTTAACACCACTGTTTCAGTAGGCTCGGCTAAATTATCATCCAGTACCGGCACAGCTAAAGTATATGTTGTTTGACCAGCCGGGATTGTAATGGTGGCAGGTAATCCGCTATAATCTGCCCCGGTAGTAGCGGTACCAGAAATGCTGAAGGTTACTTTGGTGTCTACATTGGATACAGTACTTAAGGTAAAGGTAAATTGACCTGGTGTATTAGGTTCAGCCCCATTAGCAGTTGCCGTTACCGTAACTGTGGCTGTACTGTTATCTACAATATTAATCGCAGCAGGTGTGTTACTTACTGTAACCAATGGATTGGTTGAGGCTGTTAAGGTAGCTATTACCGTTTCATTTCCTTCAATTGCTCCATCAGCCAGTACAGGTATACTTATCGTTGCAGCAGTTTGACCTGCCGGGATTACAATTGTTTTAGGTGTTACTGCTGTGTAATCTGCTCCTTCAGTTGCTGTACCCGTTAAAGTGAAGGTAAGTTGCGTATCTGTTGCAGCCGGATTACTTAGATTAATGGTAAAAGTTCCGTTAACCGGACCGTTTTCTTTTCCATCTAATGCAGCAATAACGGTAGCCGTTGTCTGATCGTTATCTACTATTGTTGTTGTTACACCTGATGTAGCAATAGTTACCAAACCACCGGTTACATTATTAATGCCTGCGGTATAATTCTCATCTCCTTCTACCAGACCATCATCTATAACATCAACCGTAAAGGTTAAAACTGTACCGGCTATGGCACCAGCTGGGAATTGCAATGTACCCGATTTTGCGGTATAATCACTGCCTGATAAAGCTGTACCATTCACTGTGGCATAATCTACAGTGAAAACATTTTGAACCGCTGCATTCAATGTTACGGAATAGGTGATGTTTCCGGCACCTTCATTAACTGTTGGAGCGGCAGATATACTCACTGAAGCTGTATTATTATCGGTAATATTAATCGTTACAGGGACATTACTCACCGCAATTAATGGATTATTTACCGATACTAAAGTTGCTACAACATTTTCAACTCCTTCTACAACTGCATCTGCCAATACCGGGATGTTAAATGTAACCGAGGTTTGACCAGCCGGGATGGTTACCACTTTGGTTACAATTGTACTGTAATCGGTTCCCTCAGTTGCACTTCCTGTTAAGGCGTACGTAATTTGAGTATCAGTAGCCGATGGCGCAGTTAAGGTAACCCTAAATACACCCGCAACCGGCCCTGCTTCTGCCCCGTCATTTACTGCTGCAATGGTGGCGATTGAAGAGCCATTATCAATAATATTAACTTTAGCAGGCGTTGTACTTGCAGAAATCGCTGCATTATCGGTAGCTGGATCTAAAGTAATGATGACCGTTTCACTTCCCTCTACAATGTTATCATTCAATACCGGAACAGCTAAAGTAACTGAGGTTTGTCCAGCTGGAATAACTATTGTAGATGGTAAAACGGTATAATCTACGCCACTGGTCGCAGTACCTGTTACGCTAAAGGTAAGGCGCGTATCAGCAGTTGAGGCATTATTAATGCTAAAGGTAAACAATCCGGCTGTGCCAGGTTCCGACCCATCGGTAGTAGCGGTAACCGTTACTATTCCACTTGTATTATCCAGTATATTAATGGTTGCAGGGGTATTATTTACTGAAACTGTTCCGTTATTAGAAGTCGTCAGACTAGCGATTACGGTTTCAGTTGGTTCAATGGTATTATCTGCAATAACTGGAATAGTAATAGTAGTGGTAGTCTGCCCGGCCGGTATCACTACTGTTTTGGTCGTGATAGGCGTATAATCGCTTCCTTCTGCTGCAGTTCCTGTTAAACTATAAGTTAACTGGGTATCAGTAGCTGCCGGATTACTTAAAGTGATTACGAAAGTTCCGGCTACCGGACCGTTTTCATTTCCTGTTGTACCGGCTGTTATACTTGCCACCGCAGGATCATTATCGGTGATGGTTAAAGTAGCTGTTCCATTTCCAATTTTAACCAGGCCACCAGTTACATTTGCAATAATGGCATTAAAGGTCTCTGTAGTCTCGGCCACATTATCATCAATAATCGGTACGGTAAAGGTTAAGCTTGCGCCTGCTGCAGAACCTGCAGGGAAGTTCAACGTACCACTGGTTTTGGTATAATCTGAACCAGCAATTGCGGTAATATCGGCGGTGGTGTAATCTACACTGAATGCATTTTGTACTGCACCACTCAAGGTTACTTTAAAGGTTGCTGTTCCTGCAGCCTCATCTACACTTACTGTGGTTACCGAAATGGTAACTGATACCGAGTTATCATCTAAAATATTGATGCTTGCAGGGCTATTGTTAACACTCACCCTGGCGTTATCCGTGCCCAACAATGTAGCAACAACAGTTTCAGTTCCCTCCACTACCTCATCTGCCAATACCGGAATATTTAACGTAACAGAAGTTTGTCCGGCAGGGATGGTAATGGTTTTTGAAATTGTGGTAAAATCGCTTCCCTCGCTAGCCGTTCCAGCCAGGCTGAAAGTTACATGTGTATCGGTAGCTGACGGATTTGTCATTTTAACAGTGAATGTTCCATTTACAGGTACATCTTCATTGCCGTCTGTGGCAGCCAGGATACTTACCACTGCGTTATCGTTATCGGTAATATTTACCGTTGCAGGAGAAGTTCCAATAGTTACGATCCCTCCGGTAACATCACTCAGTGCTGCAGTGAACTGTTCTGCCACTTCAACTAAGTTATCGTCGTTAATGCTTACTGTGAACGACAGACTGGTTCCGGCTGCTGAATTTGCCGGAAAACTTAAGGTACCACTGGTTGCTGTATAATCAGCTCCTGCGGTAGCAGTTCCATCTATTGTAGCATAGTCTACGGTAAAGCCATTTTGAACGCCGTGATTAAGCGTTACGGTAAAGGTTACTGTTCCGGCATCTTCATTAATCACCGGATTGGTGGCAATGCTCAATGTAGCGATATCCTCATCAATAATATTAATCGTTGCAGGAGAACCTGATACTAAAATAGCAGGATTATCAGATGCGGTTAATGTAGCAATTACCGTTTCTGTTCCTTCTGCCAATGCATCTTCAAGCACCGGAATACTGATGGTAGCAGTTGTTTCCCCTGCCGGGATAACAATTGTTTTATTAATGGCACTGTAGTCCGTACTTTCTGTTGCTGTACCGGCTAATGTGAAGGTTAATGTAGTTGGTGTAGCAGAAGGATTGGTCAATGTAATATTGAACCTGCCATTTACCAGCCCGTTTTCACTGCCATCGCCAGCTGGTGTAATACTTGCTAATGAATTATCATTATCAGCGATGGTTACAATAGCGGGGCTGGTACCAATGGCCACATCTGCTCCCTGAACATTGCTTAATCCGGCAGAAAATGATTCTGACTTCTCTACAAGCTGATCGTCGATAATCGGAATGTTTACTATAAGTGTTGTTCCTGCAGGAGAGTTTGCCGGGAAAGTTAATGTTCCGCTTGTTGCGGTGTAGTCTAATCCGGCAAGAGCGGTACCATTTACCGTCGTATAATCTACTGTAAAGCTATTCTGTACGGCAATATTTAACACTACCGACAAACTAACCGTGCCTACACCCTCACCCACACTCGGGGCACTGATCGAAATACTTACGTTTGCAGTATTGGCGTCGATAACATTGATACTTGCCGCTGCATTATTTATATTAATTAACGGATTGCTTGAAGTACTTAAGGTTGCAATAACCGTTTCAGTACTTTCTGCCACGGCATCCACCAGTACAGGGATATTAATGGTAGCAGAGGTTTGTCCGGCCGGGATGGTAACTGTTTTTGTATTAATGATCGTGTAATCCGTTCCTTCAGTTGCAGAACCACCTAAAGTATAATTGATCTGCGTATCTGTTGATGACGGGTTGGTTAATTCTACAATGAAAGTACCATCAGCAGGTCCTGTTTCATTTCCGTTTGAGCCCGCTTTAATTGAAGCTGTAGAAGTATCATTATCGTTAATGGCTACCGTTGCTGTAGCGGTTGCAATGGTTACCAAACCTCCCTGAATGTTACTTAAACCCGCAGAGAAATTCTCAGTTGGTTCTACCAGGTTATCGTCAATCACCGGTACGCTGAAGGTTAATACTGATCCGGCAGTAGAATTGGCTGGAAAAGTAAGTGTTCCGGTTGATGCAGTAAAATCTAATCCAGCGGTTGCTGTACCATTAGTGGTGGTATAATCTACGCTAAATGGTGCCTGAACAGCATTGTTTAACGTTACGGTAAATGTTGCAGTACCTGCACCCTCATTAATGGTTGGTAAAGTACTTATACTTACAGTAGCAGAATTGTTATCAGATATATTAATACTTGCAGGTGTATTGTCAACCGTAATGGCAGTATTGTTGGTGCTCAGCAGCGTTACCCTAACTGTTTCAACACCTTCAACCACGGCATCTGCCAGTACTGGAATAGTAATGGTTGCACTTGTTGAGCCAGCTGGTATGGTTATCGTTTTAGCTGTAATACTACTATAGTCTACGCCCTCAGTGGCTGATCCTGCCAGGCTATAAGTAACTTGTGTATCGGTAGACGACGGATGTGTAAGATTTACTGTAAACGTTCCGTTAACCGGTCCGTTTTCATCTCCATTTGTGCCCGCTGTAACCGTAGCTACCGCCAGGTCGTTATCAGAAATATTTACAGTTTCAGGTGTTGTTGAAGCAGTTATTGCAGTGTTGCTGGTTGCTGCAGCCATAGTTAAAATTACCGTTTCAGGACCTTCTACTGTATCATCATCCAAAACAGGTACATCGACACTCACAGAAGTTTGACCAGCAGGAATCGTTACAGTTGTACCAATTGAAGTATAATCAGCCCCGGCACTGGCTGTACCCGTCACATTATAAGTAATTTGGGTATTTGTAGTTGCCGGATTGCTTAAAGTAAAAATGAAGCGGCCTGCAGTACCTGGTTCGGCACCATTTGCTGCCGATACCACTGTTACTGTTGCCTGGGTATTATCGGTAATGGTAATTGTTGAAGCTGTGTTATTAACCGTAATTAATGGATTATTGGAAGCTGTTAAAGTGGCAATAACCGTTTCATCGCCTTCGATAACGGCATCGCTTAATACCGGAATATTAATGGTAGCTGTTGTCTGCCCTGCCGGGATAATTACAGTTTTGATTACCACATTCGTATAATCCGTACCTTCTGTTCCAGTTCCGGCCAATGTAAAAGTAAGTTCAGTATCTGTGGCAGAAGGGTTGTTAAGTGTTACCACAAAGGTTCCGTTAGCCGGACCATTTTCAGTTCCGTTTACACCCGAGGTGATGGTGGCAATTGCTGTATCATCATCACTGAGGTTAAGGGTTACCGGAGTGGTACCAGCTGTAATGGCTGGATTATTTGTAGCCGATACCATAGTCAATACGATGGTCTCTGTGCCTTCAACCAAATTATCGTTCAGCACAGGAACCGGCACGTTTACAGTAGTTTGACCAGCAGGGATGGTTACCGTGGCTCCTATCGTTGCATAATCACTTCCACTTGTTGCAGTACCGTTAATTGAATAGGTAATTTGCGTATCAGTTGTTGAAGAATTGCTTAATGTAAAAGTAAATTGTCCTGCTGTACCGGGTTCTGCCGCAGCCAAGGTTGCTGTTGCTGTTACGGTTGCAGTAGTATTATCGGCTATAGAAATGGTTGCCGGTGCAGTATCAACGGTTACCAATGGATTATTTGACACCGTTAAAGTTGCAATTACAGATTCTGGTTGCTCCACAACAGCGTCGGTTTTTACCGGAATAATAATGGCACCTACCGTTTGTCCTGCTGGTATGGTTATGGTCTTGGTTACAATGGTATTGTAGTCACTACCCTCAGTTGCAGTACCGGTTAAGGTATAGCTTATCTGAGTATCTACAGATGAAGGCGTACTTAACGTTACAGTAAAGCTTCCGTTAATCGGGCCATTCTCATCACCCTGGTTACCCGCAGCAATGCTTACTGTAGCTGCATCATTATCTATAATTTCAACAGTTGCAGCCGTGGTTGAAGCGGTTATAGCTGCGTTATTTGTTGCCGCGTTCATGGTTAAAATAACTGTTTCAGTTCCCTCAGCAATGGCATCATCAATTACAGGGACAAACAGCGTAGAGGTAGTTTGACCCGCCGGGATGGTGATAGTTGTACCAATAGCAGTATAATCTACTCCGCTTGTTGCTGTTCCTGCAAGGGTAAAGCTAATCTGGGTATCGGTTGCCGAAGCATTGCTTAAAGTAAAAGTAAACTGCCCAGGTGTAGTTGGCTCTGCACCATTTGTGGTTGCAGCGACCGTTACAGTGGCGGTTGTATTATCTGCGATATTTAATGTAGCTGGGGTATTGCTTATGGTTACCAGGGGATTACCCGAAGCGGTAAGTGTGGCCACAACATTTTCAATACCTTCTACTAAATTATCTGTTAATACCGGAATTTCAATCGTTCCTGAGGTTAATCCGGCAGGAATGGTGATGGTTTTCGTAACAATTGCAGTGTAATCTGATCCTTCAATTGCTGTACCATTTAAGGTATAGGTAATTTGGGTATCCGATGAAGAAGGATTGCTCAAAGTTACCGTAAACACTCCATTTACAGGGCCATTTTCTGTTCCCTGGGTAGTAACAGCGATTGAAGCTACAGAAGTATCGTTATCGGTTATAGACGCAGTAGCAGTTGCATTGCTGATCACTACCACACTTGAACTGATATTGCTTAAAGTTGCAGTAAAGGTTTCAGTAGTTTCTGCAATATTATCATCATTAATTGTTACGGTGAAAGTACGTGTGGTTCCGGCTGCCGCATTTGCAGGAAAACTTACAGATCCCGAAGCCCCTGTAAAATCCTGTCCGGAAATTGCCGTGCCATTTGCAAAAGTATAATCAACTGTAAAAGCATCTTGCGCAGCATTATTAAGCGTAACCGTAAATGTGGCAGTTCCATCACCTTCATTTACGGTTATGGCAGAAACGCTTACACTTGCCGAGTTGGCATCTAAAATATTTATGGTCGCTTCTGTATTATTTACGGTGATTTGAGGATTATTGGTTGAAGACAGCGCTAAGATTACAGTTTCCGTTGTTTCTGCAATCGCATCCTGGATTACCGGAATGGTTATGGTAGCATTTGTTTGCCCTGCCGGAATAATTACAGTCTGACTGGCCAGCGTTTGATGATCTACTCCTTCAGTTGCTGTTGAAGCCGTACTTCTGCTGAAGGTAATTTGCGTATCGGTTGAAGATGGATTACTTAGGCTAATTATAAAAGTACCATTAACTGGTCCAGTTTCATTACCATTAATACCAGGCGCTATGGATGCAACCGAAGTATCATTATCAACGATAGACACCGGAGCCGTTGCTGTTGCAATGGTTACCAGCCCACCCGTAACGTTCGATAGTGATGCACTAAATGTTTCTGTTGCCTCCACCAGATTATCGTCATTTACCGGCACTTCAAAAGTTAATGTTGTGCCCGCAGGAGATCCAGCCGGAAAGGTTAAAATACCGCTTGTAGCCGTAAAATCTGTTCCGGCCAGTGCCGTTCCATTAGCTGTTGCATAATTAACCGTAAAGCCATTCTGTACAGCCGTACTTAAGGTTACTGTAAAAACTGCTGTACCCACATTTTCATTAATGGATGCCCCGGCAGAAATACTTACAGTAGCACTATTATTATCTAATATATTGATGGTTGCCGCTGTATTATTTACAGTTACCAGCGGATTATTTGAAGTGCCTAATGTCGCAATAACGTTTTCTGTACCTTCTACTGCTGCATCGCTACTTACCGGAATAATAATGGTTCCGGTAGTTTGACCAGCCGGAATGGTAATGGTTTTGGTGATGATGCTTCCATAATCACTTCCCTCACTTGCGGTACCCGCTAACGTATACGTTATGGTAGTTGGATTGGAAGAAGGGTTACTCAATGTTACCACAAAAGTTCCATTTACAGGGCCGTTTTCATTTCCGGCTACATCAGGAGCAATACTGGCCACAGATGTATCATTATCTGCAATATTGATCGAAGCCGGATTTGCATTCGCAGTTATTGCGGCATTTCCGCTTACACCATTAATGGATACAATAACATTTTCAGTTCCCTCAGCAAGATTGTCGTCTAAAACAGCTACAGGTAAAGTAATGCTGGTTTGCCCTGCTGGTATTGTAATCGAAGTTCCTACAGCAGTATAATCTGAACCACTTGCAGCTGTTCCTGTTATACTGAAATTAATAACCGTATTGGTTGTGGATACATTGCTTAAAACAAAAGTAAATAATCCGCTGTTGGCTGGCTCTGCACCATCCGTTGTAGCTACGACACTTACTGTTGCAGTAGTATTATCTGAGATATTTATTGTTGCTGCAGTAGTATTTAAAGTAACGGCTGGATTATCAGAAGTACTTAAAGTGGCTATTACGGTTTCTGCTCCCTCCAAAATGGCATCTGCCAGAACGGGAATGGTAATGGTTGCAGAAGTTTGACCCGCTGGTATAGTTACGGTTTTGGTAGTGATGCTACTGTAGTCGCTGCCTTCAGTGGCAGTTCCCGCTAAAGTATACGTAACGTGTGTATCTGTAGCAGATGGGTTGCTTATTGTTATGGTGAATGTTCCATTCACTGGTCCATTTTCGTTGCCTGCAACTCCAGGTGTAATAGCGGCAACGGCCGTATCGTTATCATTAACGGTAGCTACCGAGGTGGCATTAGCAATGGTTACCAATCCGCCCGAAACATTACTGATTGTACCAGAAAAGGTTTCAGCAGATTCCAATAAGTTATCGTCTGTGATAGGAACATTAAAGGTTAGCGCAGTTCCTGATGTTGATCCTGCCGGAAACGTAATGGTTCCAGTCGCAGAAGTAAAATCAGTACCAGATAAGGCTGTTCCACTAAATGTGCTATAATCAACAGTAAATGCACTTTGAACTGCACCGGTTAAGGTTACTGTAAAAGTAGCGTTTCCGGCTCCTTCGTTTACTGAAGCAGGCGTAGCAGTAATGCTTACTGTTGCGGCATCATTATCTGTGATGGTTCCGATACCTTCTGCCTGCGAAAGGGTAATCGGGCTTAGCGCCCCACTTAGGGTAACTTTTAAGTTCTCTGTCGCTTCTCTAACATTATCATCAAGAATCACTACCGAAATGGTTTGTGTTGCCCCATTCACTGATCCCGCAGGGAAAGTAATGGTTCCCGTTTTTGCGGTATAATCACTTCCTGCAATTGCAGTATCATCTGAAGTAGTGTAGTTAAGGACAATAGGTTCCTGGCTATTCCCGCTAAGGGTTACCGTAAATACCATATTGCCAACATTTTCTGCAGCTGTTATACTATTGATGGCCACACTTGCTACATCATTATCATTGATAGTAGCAGTTCCTGTTGCACCAACTGCCGGAATGGTAACTGCTGCCCCTGCACTAACCCCAGTTAAGTTAACCGTGAAAGTTTCTGTAGGTTCAGCAATATTATCGTTTAAGATGGGAACAGTGAAAGTTTGCGTCGCGCCATTTACGGACCCAGCCGGAAAAGTGACAACCCCCGTAGTTGCGGTATAGTCTGATCCTGCCAAAGCGGTACCGTTGGCCGAAGCATAGTTTACCGAGAATGTATTTTGTACATTGCCTGTTAGTGTAACCGTAAAAGTAGCTGTACCGGCACTTTCATTTACCGTTACATTGTTTAGGGCTACAGTGGCTGCATCATCATCAATAATATCAATAGACGCTGGTGTGTTGTTTACTGTAATGGCGCTGTTATTGGTTGAGGTAAGGCTTAGAATTACATTTTCAACACCTTCAGCTACATCGTCATTGAGCACTGGCACGCTAAGGGTAATGCTTTTCTGACCCGCCGGGATAATGATTGAAGTACCAATTGAAGTATAATCTGTTCCGCTGGATGCTGTTCCGCCAACTGTAAAATTAATGGTAGTAGCAGTTGCAGAGGCATTGCTGAGGTTAAAGGTATATAATCCTGATGTAGCCGGCTCTGCACCATTTGTAGTTGCTGCTACCGTGACTACTGAACTTGTGCCATCTAAAATATTGATGGTTGCAGGTGTATTGCTAATGGCAACAGTTGCATTATTGGAAGCACTTAAAGTAGCTGTAACCGTTTCGGTTCCTTCAACAATCACATCATTTAAAACCGGAATGGTAATCGTTGCAGTAGTTTGGCCTGCCGGGATAGTTACCGTTTTGGTACCAATGGCAGTATAATCCGTTCCTTCTGTTGCTGTTCCTGCCAAAGTGTAGGTAAGCTGTGTATCTGTTGCCGAAGGATTACTTAAAGTAATGGTAAATGTACCCGATACCGGGCCGGCTTCATTACCTGTTGTTCCGGCGATAATGGAGGCTGTAGCGGCATCGTTGTCTATAATATTAACTGATGCCGTAGCGTTTGATATGAGCACCACTCCACCCGTGATGTTACTCAAAGTTGCACTGAAGTTTTCTACCGTCTCCGCTACATTATCATTGATAACCGGAACAGTAAATGTTCTTGTTGTTCCGGCAGCAGATCCCGCGTTAAAAGTTAATGTTCCGTTAGTTAAGGTATAATCCGAGCCTGCGGTAGCTGTTCCATTATTGGTTGCATAATCTACAGTAAACGCATTTTGAACGGCGTTGTTTAGGGTAACCGTAAAGGTAACGGTGCCATCGCCCTCATTTACACTTGTTGCAGCAGAAATGCTTACACTCGCGGTGTTGGCATCTAAAATATTGATGCTGGCTGCTACAGTATTAACTGAAACCAATGGATTATTAGCAGTACCCAACGTAGCAATAACCGTTTCTGTATTCTCACTAATGGCATCTGTTAACACCGGAATCGTAATGGTAGCTGAGGTTTGCCCGGCCGGGATGGTTACTGTTTTTGGACTTACCGTTGTATAGTCGCTAGCTTCAGTTGCTGTGCCTGCCAATGTAAATGTAATTTGGGTATCTACCGACACTGGATTACTTAAAGAAACTATAAACGTTCCATTTACCGGGCCATTCTCATTTCCGTTTTGACCCAATGCAATACTTGCTGTTGCAGTATCATTATCAGCAATATTTAAAGTTGCTGCTGTAGTGCTTGCCGTGATGGATGTATTGCTTGTAGCTGCAGCCATTGTTAAAATGACCGTTTCGTTACCTTCTACTAAATTATCATCTTTTACAGGTACAGATAAAGTAGCACTGGTAGCTTCAGCTGGTATTACAATACTGGTTCCGATTGAAGTATAATCTGTTCCACTCGCCGCAGTCCCACCTACAATGAAGTTGATCGTTGTTGGCGAGGTAGAAGCGTTGCTTAAAGTAAATGTAAATAAGCCATTGGTAGCAGGTTCAGCAGCACTTGTAGTGGCTGCTACCGTTACAGTGGCTGTTGTATTATCGGCAATATTCAGGCTTGCGGCAGTATTGTTTACCGAAACCAATGGGTTGTTTGAAGCGCCTAATGTAGCAATTACGGTTTCTGCTCCCTCAACCAGGTTATCAGCATTAACTGGTATGGTGATTACTGCTGTTGTTTGTCCGGCCAATATTGTAACCGTTTTAACAGCAATATTGGTGTAATCACTTCCTTCTGTTGCACTGCCAGCTAACGTATAGGTAATTTGTGTATCTGTTGCAGCAGGATTACTTAAGGTAACGGTAAAAGTTCCATTAACCGGACCAGCTTCACTCCCATTAATACCAAGGGCAATGCTGGCAATCGAAGTATCATTATCGCTTATATTTACAGTTGCAGGACTGGTACTTGCCGTAATCAAAGTATTGCTTGTTGAGGCGGCCATGGTTAATATTACTGTCTCAGTAGATTCAGCAATGTTATCATCCAATACCGGGACATTCAAGGTAGCAGTAGTTGCTCCTGCAGGAATAACAATACTGGTGCCCAAAGCGGTGTAATCAGCTCCACTGGTAGCGCTTCCGCTTACTACAAAATTAACCGTTGTGGCTGTTGCACTGGCTTTACTTAAAGTAAATGTGAACTGGCCATTGGTTGAGGGTTCAGCTCCATTGGTAGTTGCGGCAACGGTTATGACCGATACATCATCATCGGCAATATTTAATGTTACAGCGCTGGTACTTGCCGTAATTGCCGTATTATTGGTAGCTGCAGCCATCGCAAGAATCACGGTTTCCGTCCCTTCCACGATTTGATCATTAATCACTGGAACAGCAAGTGTTGCAGAAGTTGCTCCTGCCGGGATGGTTACCGAAGTACCAATAGCAGAATAATCTGTACCACTGATGGCAGAACCGCTTACCGTAAAATTAACTGTAGTTGCGGTAGTACTGGCTTTACTCATGGTAAAAGTGAATAAACCATTTGTACCTGGCTCAGCAGCATTGGTAGTAGCCACAACGGTAATTGTGGCTGTATCATTATCAGCAATATTCACCGTAGCTGTAGCTGGCGTTACGCTAATACCAGGGTTATTTGTGGCAGCACTAAAAGTTAAAACCACATTCTCTGCTCCTTCTATGAGTTGATCATCAGTTATTGTAACCGGTATCGTTGCAGTAGTGCTTCCTGCGGGGATTACCACCGAAGTACCTATACTGGCATAATCTGTTCCATTCGTGGCCGTTCCGCTAACGGTAAAGTTTACGGTTGTTGGTGTAGCACTCGCTTTGCTCAAGGTAAAGGTAAAGGCGCCATTCCCTGAGGGTTCTGTCCCATCGGTAACCGCAACCGTAATCGTCGCCGTGTCATCATCCGTAATATTCAGGGTTACTGGTGTAGTATTTGCAGTAATTGCGGCATTATTAGTGGCAGCAGCCATCGTTAAAATAACTGTTTCAGTGCCTTCAACAATCTGATCGTTGATTACCGGAACAGCTACGGTAGCCGTAGTTGCTCCTGCCGGAATAACAACAGCAGTTCCGATAGAGGTATAATCTGTTCCACTAATGGCACTTCCACTTACGGTATAATTAACAGTTGTAGCTGTAGCACTGGCTTTACTTAAGGTGAAAGTAAACAGCCCGTTTGTAGCTGGCTCTCCTGCATTACTGGTAGCTACAACTGTTACCGAAGCCACATCATCATCGGCAATATTCATGCTCACAGGAGTAGTACTTGCTGTAATTCCTGCATTACTTGTAGCAGCTGTCATGGTTAGCGTCACTGTTTCCGTACCCTCTATCAAATTGTCATCAATTACCGGAACACTAACCGTTGCAGTAGTTGCCCCTGCAGGGATAATAACTGAAGTAGGCAAAGCAGTATAATCCGTTCCACTTGTTGCTATTCCCCCAATGGTATAATTTATGGTTGTAGCGGTAGCACTGGCTTTACTCATTGTGAAAGTAAACACCCCATTGGTTGAAGGCTCCGCGGCATTGGTGGTTACGGCCACACTTACTGTAGCCTGATCATCATCAGCAATATTAACTGTTGCAGTTGAATTTGCGGGTGTTGGTGTAATGGTAACGCCATTTGTAGCTGATGTTAAGGTTAATACAAGCGTTTCATTACCTTCAACAACCTGATCGTTAATTACCGTTACCGGAACAACTACCGAAGTACTTCCTGCAGGAATGGTAGCAGTACCTGTTAAAGCCGTATAATCGGTTCCGGAAGTTGCCGAACCCGAAACCGCATAACTTACAACAGTTGCATTTGTACTTGCATTTTGAATACTGATGGTAAATGCACCATTTGTGGCTGGTTCAGCCGCATTTGGACTGCTCGCCACAATACTGGCATAGTTACTTACCGCGACCCCACTGTTGTTAACGATGTTATTACAAACCTCGTTTGCTGTTCCGTTTTTACATTCCTGATGCGGATCGGTTGGTGTACCCGCTGTAGTTGGGTCTGTCGCATCTGGATCCGTGGTATCAGCCGGACGAAGCATACTTGCTTCAACCGCTATATTTTTACCTGCCAGGGCTGTTCCTACAGTACCTACAATGGTATAAGTGGCTTTTGATCCGCTACTCATATCCAGTCTGGAGCTAAAAACCGTACCCGAATTGGTTGCCCCGCTTTGTTGTGTTACAGTACCTGTGGTAGAAGTTATATTTGCAGAAGTAATTGTAAATCCGGCAGGTGCCGTAAAAGTAAAACCTGCACCTGTAACAGCACTCGTACTTCCGATTGAAGTATTATTTACATTTTCTACTACCACCGTATAAGTTACGGTACTTCCAATCGTTACCGGAGCAGTAAATGAAGGCGTTATACTGGTAGTTTTTAAATCCGCTACTGCGATATTGATGCTCACCGGCTGCGTAACCGGAGTTGCTGTAATATAGGCATAGGTATCCAGGGTTTTTTCGTTACCGAAATCATAAACCCCTGATCCGCTATTGGACGAAGAACCTTGTGAGCCCTGGCCGCTTACATAACCTCCCCATTTATGACCGTTACTAAGTGATGATACACCGGTTGTTTGTACCGAAGGATTTGAACTTCTTGCCAATGTACCCGCCCCGGAAATCGTAGAATCATCCCAATAAACCACATTGTTATAAGTTCCTGGATCTGAACTACCTGCCTGCACATTGTAACTGGTTGTATTCTCAGTAAGTTCAACATTAATACCATTGGGATTGATCTCCATATCGATGAATGGAAAATGCACCTCTGCTGCATATAGCTTAACACTGATGCTGCTGATAACCGTACCGGCCGGCAATACATTACCAGCTCCGTCCTTACCATCCCAAACTACGTTATTTGCTCCTGCATTAGCATCTCCCCGGAGTACTCTTGGTACAGGGGCCGGGATAGTTACCTCGTAAGTACCATTCTCGGTTGAGTTAAATGAAATGGTTCCACCCTTCTGACCTGCCTTACTTGAGGTACCTTCAGCTCCGGTTAAACTTACACTGGAAATAATCGGACTGGTGGCGGTTTTTTTCAACCAGGTTGTAGTGGGTGTTGAGCCAATGGTAACATTCTGATCTGTTATGGGAAGATCAGCCGCCGGCCTGGCATAAAATATTTTGTGTGTGATCTGAATCGAAGGGCTGCTTATATCCTGAGTAGTTGGATCTTTAATGGCCGCACTAACTGTTGCCCGATCAGAAGAGTTTAAACTCTTAAAGGTGGGTACCCCAGCTGCGTTTACAACCCCCTTGTTATTGGCAAAGAAGGTAAAACCTGCACCATGAATCCCGTTTGCTTTTACCCGGTAAGCTCTTCCATTTTTAGTAAGTACGTAGGCTGTACCAAAAAAGCCATTGTTAAATTGTGTATTATCCACAAAGAGGTTGAGCACGTTAACGTAAACCCTTCCTGGTATAAATCCATTACCGGCCGTGTTAATTACCGTTACATCCCAGGCCGAAATTAAATTATTACTATTTGCTGTTGTGGGGGTAGCCCAATCCACATTCGCATCATCATCTGCGTCTGCCGTATCATCACCAGTTAAGGCAGTGCTCGAAGCATCACCTGCAGGTAAAAACTCAACTTTATAAATCCCGGTAACTGTAATGTTTACATAAGCAGGCAGATACCTGTTGAGCGTAATATCCGTCGCTGAAAGCTTAGGACCTGCCAACTCCGCTGCCCTGCTTCCTATCCTTCCAACCAAAGTTGAGGTAGTAACTGTAGAAACTGTTCCAGTGGGTGAAGTTAACCTGATGGCTGCATTACCCAAACCTGCAGAACTAAATGCTAATGCTAACCTTTCTCCTGATGCAGCGTAAACATAGTGCGTGCCTAAAGTTTTAAATGGCCATGAATTAATTGTTGTTCCTCCAGCGGTATAATCATTACTGTATAAATACGCCCTTTTTCCTGCTACTCCTGATGGATATAAATCCTTACTACCGTCTGCATGCAATAATTCGACATTGCCTATCATAAGCAAAGCGACAAGCATTAAGCTTTTAAAGCAATAAGATTTGAAATTTTTCGTTATGTAGGGAGCGGCAGAAAAAATCCCTGAAATGGGGAATAGAAAGCGTAAACGTTTTTTCATAAAAGGGGCGATAAGAATACAAAGCTGAATTCTGTATAAAAACTGTGTATTGATACAAATACAGAATCCTAGACAAATTACGGCATTGAATCCATAAACCACCAAGCCCCCCCATTCAAAAAAAGCATTCCAATAAGCTCTAAACACGTATTAGTACATTTAAAAAGTGTGTTTATACGGTTATTTAAGCGTTTTTGACCGCTTAGCTCTACTCCCCAAACTACTATAAATCAATACTATTTTTCAATTTTTAACGTTTAAGCAAAATTTCAAATCTAAGTAAGTTTAATAATACAACATATAAAATTACAATTACAATAATTTAAAAATCATAAAGTCACCATTATACTATTTCCAAGTATTTTTCTGGCTTAATGACCATGTTCTTCCCCTTCATTTTTAACTTTACTCATCAAATCATACGCACCTTTAATTACGAATTGCCTACTTTCCAAATCTGTTAAAAACGAAACCTGAGTATATCCCTGTTCAGATACTCCTTTTTTCACTTCCAGCATCTCGTATTGAAATCCAACGTTTTTCTGATCATTTGATTTCGCTATAAATACATATTCTTTGCCCTCAAAACCTACAATTGCCTCATCCGGCAAAGCACTAACTTTATTCATACCACTTTCTACATAAGCCTTAAGGTACATTCCCGGCAATAGCTGGGTATCCTCCTGATCTAAATGGCAATGAATCTGAACGGTTCTTTCCTTGCTGATTTCACGGCCGATGAGATAAACCGTGGCCATCCGCTCCTTTTCTTCATTGGCAAGTGTAAACCGAACCTTCTGACCAATTTTAAGTTTAGGAACATCCTTTTCAAAAACCGTAAGCTCAGCATGCAGATGTTCTGTATCAGCAATCTTAAATAACAAATCTGTGGTACTCGCAAAAGCCCCAACATTGGTATTAACCTGTGTTACATAACCACTTATAGGCGCATAGAGATTAAAAGTTTTTAAAATCTGACCAGACTCTAAAGCCTTAAAATTGATGTTAAGCAGCGCCAGTTTACTGCGCTGCCCCAATAGCCTCGCGCTTACACTTTGATATTCACTTCTCGCCTTTTGCAGTGCTTTTCTGGAGTTCACATTTTCCCTGGCAAGCTCTTCCTGACGATCAAGTTCTAATTTTAAATACTGTAACTGGCTTTTATAATCCAGGTAGTCCTGCTGCATCTGAATATACTCCGGATTCTGCATAACTGCTACCAAAGCACCCTTTTTCACGCGCATACCTTGTAACATATCTGTACTTTTTACAATTCCCTCTAAGGGTGTAGATACAGAAACTAAGCTTTGAGGCGGAAGATCCAACATGCCGTTTACCTTAGTGGTTCCGCTAAGCTGCTTTTGTTCAATCCCCCCTAAGCTGACACCAATTAATTGCTGTTGTTCTGGTGTAAGTGTAACAATATTGCTTTCGTTGTGCACTTCTTCCTGCTCCGTTTTAAGCTCTTTTTTAGATTCGCCACATGCAGATACCAAAATGGTAAACAGCATTACATAAAAATTTTTATATATTGATTTCATTGTTTAAAACGATTGATTATTACCAGTTAAATATTCGATTTGATTGATACTTTGATTTACCTGCAAAAGCGCCTGCAACCGGCCTTCAAAAATGGCATTGGCCTGCTTTAAATTTAACAGGTATTCCGAATAGCCAATCTCCCCATTTTGATAGGCTAAACGGCTATTTTTTAATATTAATCCGGCACTTGTACTCGCCGAAGCTTTAAAGTATGCATAACGTCCGCTGTTTTTAAGGTACTCGCTGAAGCTTTGCTGGTACTGACTACTAAACTTATTTTGCTGAAGCACTAACACATTGGTAGCCAAATCCCTATTAATGGCTGCGGTTTTTACTTTTGTACCATAGGATCTGTAAAACAGTGGAATGGATAAACCAAGCTGAAAACCCTGAAAACGCTTGTCGTTACCGAAATAAACCTCTGCACCATTTACTGTTTGAAAGCCTGTTAGCGATTGATTAAAGTATCCCACCGTAATGTCCGGCAGTGCCTTCGCCAATTCTACTTTCCTTTCTTTTTCTGCAACTATAACCTGTTGTTTTAGGTAAGCTAAATCGGGATTATGCTTAAGCAAGGTGGTATCTTTCAAAAAAGAAGCCTCATGCTCTTTCAAATAGGGATCTGACAGTTTCAGGTCATCCTGAATGTAGAGTAAATGCCGCAGTTGAGTTTTATACACCTCAATATCAAGCATATTTTGATTCAACAGGTTCTGAACCTCCTTTAATTGCGTTTCTGCAGATACTTTCTCCAGTAAATTCCCTTCTCCTGTTTTATATTTCATTGAAGCAGACTTTACAAAACCCTTATAAATGCTATCCTGTTCATTCAACAGTTTTTCCTTAGAATTAAAGTATTGCAGCTGTGTATAAACGGTTTTAACCTGATAAACCAGCTCGTTTTTTGCTGAGGCCAGTTGAATCTGACTGGCTTTAATGCGCTCGGTTCCCAAAGAAGAACTGGCCGAGAATAAGGTTGGAAAAGGAAGGGTTTGGCTAACGGTAAAATTGTTATCATGCTTATTCAGGCTATTATATTGTCCAAACAGCAAACCTACATCCGTTTTAGGTAATTCCAGCGCTCCCTTTTTCAGCTCTTGCTGAAGGTTAACCCCTAATTGCGCGCCAATAACCGCTTTGTTATTTTGTAATGCCAAACTGATGGCTTCATCCAAACTCAGTGTTTTAGATTGACCCTTCGCAATAGAAACTCCAAAAAAGGGAAGTATGAGGATCAATATCCCGGCTACGGACTTTATTTTTATTTTTTT
Organism: Pedobacter sp.; assembly: GCF_965279535.1. Lineage (NCBI taxonomy): Bacteria > Pseudomonadati > Bacteroidota > Sphingobacteriia > Sphingobacteriales > Sphingobacteriaceae > Pedobacter > Pedobacter sp. Next base: position 244,324 of record NZ_OZ257244.1, on the reverse strand, counting down.
CCATGCCCCCTTCTCTACCCAAATGTATAAAACAGGTAACACCAAAAGGGTAAGCAGCGTTGCAGATAGCAGGCCTCCGATTACTACTGTGGCCAGCGGACGCTGAACTTCGGCACCGCTTCCGGCAGAAATAGCCATTGGCAAAAAGCCCAGCGAAGCCACAAGCGCGGTCATAATTACCGGACGCAACCTGATGGCTGTCCCCATTTTGATAATGTCATTTATATCTTTCATCCCTTCCTTTTTTAGTCTGTTAAATTCACTAATCAATACTATCCCATTCAATACGGCTACACCAAAAAGTGCAATAAATCCAATGCCCGCTGATATACTAAAAGGCATTCCCCGGGCCCAAAGCGCAAGCACGCCTCCAATAGCAGATAATGGAATCGCAGTAAAAATCAACAAGGCATGTTTAAGTGAAGAAAATGTGAGATAGAGTAATAGCAAAATCAGCAGTAAGGCTACGGGTACTGCCAAACCAAGCCTTTTATTTGCAGCTTTTAGGTTTTCGAAAGTTCCCCCATAAGTTGTGTAATAGCCTGGCTCATACTGAATACCGGCATCTACCTTTTTTTGAATTTCTTCAACAATGCTTTCTACATCCCTTCCCCTAACATTAAAGCCAACCATTATTCTTCGTTTCGCATCATCTCGCTGAATTTGATTCGGTCCTTCCTTATAACTGATATCTGCCAATTGTTCAAGAGGAACCTGATTTCCGTTCGGGGCTGTCACAAAAAGGCTTTTAACATCTGCTATAGACTGCCTGTTTTCCTTTGCCAAACGTACAACCAAATCAAAACGTTTCTCTCCTTCAAATACAAATCCAGCTGCCTCGCCGGCAAATCCTGATCGGACAGCGGTATTTACATCTTCAATGTTAAGCCCAAACTGTGCAATTTTATCCCGATGAAAAGAAACGATCACCTGTGGAAGCCCAGAAACCTGCTCCACATATACATCTTCCGCACCTTCTATGCTCCGGGCAATACTTCCAATCTTATTGGCATAACTGCTTAACTTAGTAAAATCTTCTCCGTAAACTTTAATTACCACGTCTTGTCTGGCACCAGTCATCAACTCATTAAACCGCATTTGTATAGGTTGCTGAAACCCAAAGGTTACTCCCGGAATATATTGTTCAAGCTTCTCCTGCATTTTTTCTGCAAGTGCTTCTCTATCTGATGCACTGGTCCACTCCGCTTTATCTTTTAAGATAATCATCAAATCACAAGCCTCAACAGGCATAGGGTCGGTTGGAATTTCCGACGAACCTATTTTACCAATTACTTCCTTTACTTCGGGAAAATGATCTTTAAGCACTTTTGCAGCCCGGGTTGAAGCTTCAATCGTTTGAGATAAACTGCTCCCGGTAAGTACCCTGGTTTCTACAGCAAAATCCCCTTCTTCTAGTGTGGGAATAAACTCAGCACCTAAATATTTAAAGATGACCAAACAAAACACAAACAGTACCAGGGCAATCCCAACTACTAAAACCCTGGCTTTTAATGCGAAATTCAGCATAGGCTGATAAATGCGTTGAAAAAATGCCATAATTTTATCGGAGATATTCTGCTTTTGGCTGATTTTTTTACTCAAAAACAAGGCACTCATCATGGGTATATAAGTTAATGAAAGGATAAATGCGCCTAAAATGGCAAAAGCTACAGTTTGAGCCATTGGCCTGAACATTTTGCCTTCAATTCCTACCAATGCTAAAATTGGGAGGTAAACAATAAGAATAATCAGTTCACCAAAGGCTGCACTGTTACGGATTTTAGAGGCCGATGCATAAATCTCTGCATCCATTTCCTGCTGACTTAGGGCTGCCTGGCTCTTTCTTAATCCCAGGTGATGCAAAGAAGCCTCTACGATAATGACCGCACCATCTACAATCAATCCAAAATCTATTGCACCTAAACTCATCAGGTTTCCACTTACGCCAAACAGGTTCATCAAACATACTGCAAACAACATCGCAAGTGGAATCACAGAAGCTACAATAAGTCCGGCCCTGAAATTCCCTAACAAAAGCACCAAAACAAAAATGACAATTAACGCCCCTTCTGCCAGGTTCTTAGTCACCGTACCAATCGCACTATTCACTAATTTGGTCCGATCAAGAAAAGGTTCAATAACCACTCCTTCCGGCAAACTCTTCGAAATCTGCTCCATTCTTTCCTTAACATTGGCAATAACTTTCGAAGAATTTGCACCTTTCAACATCATCACTACCGCACCTACAACCTCTCCCTGGTCATTTCGGGTCATTGCACCGTATCTTGTTGCCGCCCCGATCTGAACATCTGCTACATTGCGAATTAAAACAGGGATACTGCTTTCATTTGTTTTGACAACAATATTTTCTATGTCTTCAATACTTTTAATCAAGCCCTCAGTTCTAATGAAATAAGCATGAGGTTTTTTATCAATATATGCCCCTCCTGTATTTTGATTGTTTTTTTCTAAAGCGGTAAAAATATCCTTGATGGATATGTTCATGCTCCGCAGTTTATCCGGATTAATGGCAATTTCATACTGTTTGAGATAGCCTCCAAAACTGCTTACATCTGCAATTCCTTCAACACCCAAAAGTTGCCGCCTAACAATCCAGTCCTGGATACTCCGTAATGCAGAAGCGTCATATTTTTTTTCATAACCCTTTTTGGGATGGATTACATACTGATAAATCTCACCTAAACCAGTGGTTAATGGCGCTACTTCCGGCGTTCCGATTCCTTTGGGAATATTCCGGTTTACTTCTCCCAAACGTTCAGTTACCTGTTGTCTGGCCCAATATATTTCTACATTTTCTTTAAAAACTACCGTAACTACCGAAAGACCAAATCTGCTAAATGACCTCACTTCTTCGATTCCGGGGATAGTAGACATGGTTTGTTCAACGGGATAAGTTACAAACCGTTCAATATCTTCTGCACCATTGCTTGGTGAAGTGGTAATAATTTGTACCTGATTATTCGTAATATCCGGGAGGGCGTCTATTGGCAATTGCCTGAGCGAATATATCCCCCATGCAATTAAGGCCAATATCAATATACCTACAAGCAGTTTCTGCCTGATGGAAAACTCAATTATGCTGTTTAACATGTTTTAGTAAAATCAATTTTAACAAACAACTGCTTTGGCGTATACGCCAAAGCAGCCGCACACCGTCTGGTATGCTCCAAATTCCTGGACAGAAAACCAGGGTTAAAAAATAATTAAACTAGTTTTGGCGGTTGCCAGATATTGGTAGGCTGGCTTTTCAAATCTGATAAATGAAAGCCAGTAAAAGGTTTTTCAAAAAAAGAAGTCATTAAAACAGTTGTACACTCTATAGGAAAATACTGCCCAACAGAACAGCAGGCACAACTGCAAAATGGCGGACAAGCATCTTCATCAATATGATTGGATGGCGAAGCGTTATCCTTGATGTTTGTGGTATTTTGTTGAACTGACACCATATCCGCCTTATCCTGGCAAGGTAAAACACCCAGCAGGATCAGATAAACTGAAAAAAGGAGAATAAAATGTTTCATTAAAAGCAAATATAATCATTATCCATACAGTAACAAGATCTGAGCATCAAGTCTTGCTTCCCAAAACTCAGATCATGATACTTAACACAAGATATTAACCTCTTTATACTTGATACTTTATACTTTATACTTTATACTATGTACTTTATACTATGTACTTGATACTATCCACTTCCAACCATCAATCCTTAATATTTTGGGATACTTTCTTTTTACTGGCAGGCTCAGGTGTTTTTATCGGTTCATCCGGATTATAAAAATTCAAACCGGCAGCCTTGTACCAATTCAGATGTGTTTTCAGGCGTGTTAAAAATTGCTGATCATTTCTTTTAGCAGGAATTGACCATGCTGCTTCCGCCAGTGAGGCAATCCTCGGAAACAGCAGGTAATCTAATCGTTGCTCATTCTGCGCGGTTTCTGTCCAAAGATTAGCCTGAATGCCTATAACATGCTGCTGATCCCGGCTATTTGTGAGGGATTTACCAATATCAAAATTATATACCGAAAGCAGATCATTGAATTTTCCACCCCACTTTCTGCCATACTGATGTTTGGTATCCTGTACAAAATCAAAATAAAGTGGCAGCCTTGGGCATAGTACTGTTTGATATCCTTTGGTTAAGGCCTGACTCAATTGCTCCGGTTTATCGTGTCTCCACCAAAAAATAATGGTTTTATCAATTGGTAAATCTGAATCTACCATTTCATCCCAAACCAATACTTTACTTTTCATAGCAAAAACAGAATCCGCCATCCTTTTCATGAAATACTTCTCCACCGCTAAATCTGAAGATAAGCCTTTCCTTTGTTTCAATGCAGTAATTGCAGTATCTGTTTTCCATTCCTGGTTTCCAAAACTTACCTCATCGCCCCCCAGGTGAATCATGTTAGCAGGGAACAATAATTGCGTCTCTTTAAGAATATGAGTTAAATACCGATAGGTTTTTTCATAGCCCGGATTAAAGGTAAATTCGGGATGATCCTCTGAACCCCCGCCAGAATACTCCGGGTAAGCCATATTTGCTGCCGTGGCATGACCAGGCATATCAACTTCGGGAATAACAGTAATAAAACGGTCAGCAGCATAACTTACAATTTCTTTGATATCTTCCTGAGTATAATATGCTGCAGGTACATTGGCATCAGTATAATTTCCTATTCCACCAACCAGCGTTAACCTTGGATATTTTTTAACCTCCATCCGCCAGGCTGGTTCATCTGTTAAATGCCAGTGAAACTGGTTCAATTTGTATAAAGCCATCCAATCCAATAAAGACTTTACTTTCTCTTTACCAAAAAAATGCCTCGACTCGTCTAACATAAAACCTCTCCAGGAATATAATGGTTCATCATTTACATGCATAGCCTGTAATGCAATCTTAGCTTTAGTCACCCTGGCGGCCTTAACCAATTGAAGCAGTGTTTGAATTCCGTTAAACACACCATTAGCCGTACTTCCCGCTACTATAACCTGTTTTGTACTGATGGTTAACTGATAAGCTTCCGGATTCTTTGCCTTTTTTCCCTTTTTTAAGATTAAATGAATGGCTGATTGATGGTCATCACCAGACAAATAATTAATACCTGAAACCGCAAATAGGGCCAGACGTAAATAGTTGCCCTCCTTAGTTAAATCTGCATCGGCAAATATGGTCGTGTTTCCATGAAGTTCAAATGTCCCTTCATTTATTTTTAATTCCTGAGGATAAGGGACAATGGCAGGTAGTTCTTGTGCAGCTAAAATTTTGCCACACAACAACAGGCTGATGAATAACAGTTTTTTCATTAATTCAAGGTCACTTTTAAAGTATAAATGGGTATTTTATTGCTCAATACATAATCTTCAGGTAAGGATATGGAAAGACCTGTAGCCGTTGCTTTCCAGTTAACCTTTTTCTCCGTCCCCAACAAATCCACTGATTTTATAGAAAGGCCTTTTAAGCTTTTAATTTCGAAATCCTTTTTCTTCCAGCTTCTCAATAAGGCAAAAACACTTTTATCTTTAGCTGTAAAAAATATATCGGCATCAAGTGATTTAGGAGTTCCATCGTAAATGGCATCCTTCATTTTGCTGTTTTCGTCTTTCTTACTGATCGAAGCAGATTCCAGCTCATTTCCCTCAGCAGCAATAGCATATGGATGCGTTCCTGTAATTGCTTCTCCGTTAACTTTCATCCACTGCCCGATAGAATCCAGTCTTGCGGTAGCCCAGGCAGGAAACGTACCATTGCCCATCGGACCAACGTTGAGCAACAGGTTTCCATTATTAGACACTACATTAATAAGATTTCTCACCAATAGTTCGGGTGACTTCCAGGTGCTATCGTGTCGGTTATATCCCCAATTTTTACCAATCGTGATGCAAGCTTCCCAGGTATTCCTGGAAGCTGCGCCAAGGCTTTGTTCTGAAATCCCAAAATCACCATAACCATTTCCAATCCTGCTGTTTACAAGGCAATTGGGTTGCAGTTGAGTAATCAATGCTCTTAATTCAGCACTCTCCTTTTTGCTAATCAGCTCAGGAGTATCAAACCACATCACAGCAATAGGTCCATAATTTTTTAAAAGCTCGGTAACCTGCGGCTTCACTTTACGTTCGAAATATCTGTTAAATACCTTGGCATCTTCATCAGGAAAATCCCAGGTATTGCTTCTTCCGGCTTTAACCGGCCAATTGGTGGGCACATCCGGATCTTCCCAGTCTCTACCTAACGAATAATACAAACAAAGTTTAATGTCGTATTTTTTACAAGCAGCCGCCAGCTCAGCTAAGGGATCTCTTTTAAAAGGCGTACGTTTATAAATATTATAATCGCTTACCAATGAATTGTACATCGCAAAGCCATCATGATGCTTTGATGTATAAACAATGTACTTCATACCTGCCCTTTTTGCTTGCTTAACCCAGGTTTCAGCATTAAACTGGGTTGGGTTAAATTTATCTGCAATGGTGGCATATGTTTTCACCGGAATGCGTTCGTAAAGCATAAAGTGTTCGTTTCCTTTATAGGGATGTCCGTTCCAGTCCCCAGCTGTTTGAGCATACAAACCCCAGTGTAAAAACAAACCAAATTTGGCATCCTTAAACCAGGTCATATCCGGACTGGCAACCTGAGCTTTGAGGTTAATTCCTGTCGCCAGGAAGAAGATCGATAAAAGTAAAAGAGGTCTTTTTAAAAACATGTATTGGCTATGTGGTAAGTTAATCTAAGAAATATAATTCCGTATCTGTTCAAAAGTAATGAGATCGAATACTAAACAAGGGTGATAATAAAAAAGAAAAGGGGGAAAAATCGCAAATTTTATTCCTTTTAAACTTATTTACCATGATCTCGCTACAAAATCTACAAAGCAGCAAAATATTTTTTTAGACTTTTGGTGCATGACTAGGTTAGGTATTTGATAACCTAAGTTACGATACAATAACCCCAGTTTGATTTTGAAAAATGCAGACAAACGTTTGTTATATTATTTGAATGAATAAATAGCTAAAATAGCTGAATATTCTGACTGCCTGAAAAGAGAAAGCAAACCAAAAACCATTATGATTTACATTTCAAACGGTTTAAGGTTCGGGCTTATACCGGACACCAAATAAAAAGCGCCCCAATCTTGAGGGCGCTCATGTTTTTAACTATTGCGTTAAGATTTCTAGTTTGCCACCATTCTTAAAGAGTGAATGCGGAACAAAGTAGCCTTCTTGTGTTTTTCCGTCGACTTTGATCTGGCTGATGGCCCTGCCCTTCTCAGGCTTATTAATGGTGATCCATTTACCGCTACTGGTTCGCCATTTTACCTCATCAAAGAGTGGTGCAGTAACAATGTACTCCGGATCGGTAGCTGAAAAAGGATATAGACCCAGGGCGGTAAATACATACCAGGCCGACATTTCCCCCGCATCATCCATACCAGAAAGTGCAATTCCCTCTTTACCGATACCATATAGATTATTCAAAATATTATCGATTATCTTTTGCGATTTTTCAGGTTTTCCAATAAAGGTATAAGCAAATGGTGCTTCATGATCAGGTTGGTTACCATGACAATACTGTCCGATCATAGTTTCTACATTCCGGGCAATATATTTTGGATTCCAGGGTAAAGTAAAAAGCGAATCCAACTTAGACTCAAATCCTTCAGCACCACCATATAATGCTATCAGGCCCTTCATATCATGTGGTGCATAAAACGAAACCTGCCAGGCATTAGCTTCCCTGTACATATATTCATAATAAGGGTATTCAGAATTGAAGGGCTTAATCCACTCCCCGTTCTCCAGCCTGCCCCTCATAAACCGCGTAGCAGGGTCAAACATATTTTTATAGTTTTTTGATCTTGACATTAAAATGCGATAATTAGCGCTATCACCTAACTTTTTGGCGATTTGGGCGAGCGAATAATCATCATAAGCGTACTCTAAAGTTTTAGAAACACCTGCCTTGGCTTTAGTTTCTACATGAGGATTTTTCACATCAGGATCTGAAATATAGCCTTTCTCTATATACTCCTTGATAAAAGGGCGGGCTCCCCCCTCTACATTGGCATTTCTCAATAAGGTTTTATACGTTCCCCGGATATCGAAATTGTCTATCCCCCTTAAATATGCACCTGCTATTGAAGAAGCACCATGATCGCCATGAAAGAAAGTCGGGATAAAACCTGTCTTGTCTCCCACATCTTTCATCGATTTGATTACATCTAAAGTAACTTCAGGAGTGATTAAGCCCAAAAGTACATCCTTGTTGCGATATGTATCCCATAAAGAAGGTTCGGTATAGTAGTTAAAATTGGATTTAACTACATTCCGCTTCGCATCAGTAAATTCTCCATTTACATCACTACGCAATGCCGGCCATAAAAATGACCGGTATAAACATGAATAAAGCATACCTTTCTGCCTGGCAGTACCGCCTTTTACCTGTATAGTAGAAAGTAAAGCGTCCCATTGTTTTACAGCTTCATTGTGAACCTGAACAAAACTTTTGTCACCCATTTCCTTTTTCAGGTTCTCTTTTGCATTTTCCATGCTCACAAAAGATAATCCTATTTTCAACTCTACAGGGCCTTTGCTCCCATCCTTCAAATGTAAAATGGCATACCCATCCCTTTTACCTGCATCTTTTTGCTCCAGTTCTTCAATATCCGCATTCAGTTCTGCATAAAAATAAATCTTCTCTCCTACATTCTGAACGCCTTTAACAGCATGATCCCCTACCTTTTCAATGCTCCAGGAATTTACCCTGTTATTGGCTTTTGCCAGGTCAAATAAGATTTGCCGGTTGGTATTATCCTTATAATGATACTGATGATAACCACATCTTAATGTAGAGGTCAGTTTTACATTTACCTGGTAATCTTCTAAGTATACCTGATAAAAACCGGGTGATGCACTTTCGTTTTTATGGGAAAACCTGGAACCAAATTTCTTTTTTGGATTAGAAAGCGGGAGAACCGGAATATTACACAGATTCCAATGGCCTTTATTGGTATGGGTAAAACCATAAATCCGATCATCTTCATATTCATATCCAGCTCCGGAGCCGTACTCGGTAATGGGACTTAACTGCACCATGGCATTAGGTAATGAACTTCCTGGAAAAGTTAGTCCCGCCCAGGACCTCCAGTCTTGCGGCAGCTCATAACCCAAAATTTTAGGATCAGTTAATGGTGCTGTCCCCACAAATGGATTAACATATTTGGTGTATACACCTTTGCTTTGGCTCCAGCCAGTGTTTAATCCAAAGATTAAGCAGAATAATGTAAAAACTACAGGTTTAATTTGGTTAGTCATTAATAAATCGATTTAGTGTGTAATTCAAAGATATAAAAATTGAGAACTTACACCTATAGTTTTCGAATTGTAGCCGAAATTTTAGATTTGATCAGTAATGAGGATATTTTTTCTAACCGGGGCTGGCACTTAAAAGGAATCTTTCTAAACTGGAAACAGATTCTTTGCTGGCAGCTTATTCTTGTAGCTTTGCGATCAAATTAACTTATTATATGGCAACAAAACTTACCATTAACAACAATGGTTCTGTGAAAATTGAAGGCGATTTTGAAATCGTAGATAAAAGTGGCAATGAATATGGTTTGCAGGGAAGAACAATTGTTTCAATCTGCAGATGCGGACTATCTAAAAACAAGCCTTTCTGTGATGGTTCACATAATGGTCACTTTGAGCATGAGGCAGTAGCTTTTGATCTGCCTCCTAAAAAAGCTTAAATTATAATGATGCTGAAAGCAGGCTGTATGGTTATAGAGCCTGCTTTCAATAAACTCAAATTACTTCACAAAAATAAGTTCCCTCTTTCTTGAGTTTGGAGTTCAAAGTTTGGAGTTTTGACGCATAGCCCCATAACCCACAACACTCTTTTAGTACTGAGATAACTGGAAGTTTGGAGTTCCGAGTTTGGAGTTTAGACGCATAGTTTTCTACCCACCCACGCGCCCAGACTTAAAACTTACAACCTACAACTTAAAACTTCTAACCGCCCTTCGGAGTTTTGACGCATAGCCCCACAACACACAACCCACAACACTCTTCAAGTACTGAGATAACTGGAAGTTTGGAGTTCTGACGCATAGTTTTCTACCCCCCACGCGCCCAGACTTAAAACTTAAAACCTACAACTTAAAACTTCTAACCGCCCTTCGGAGTTTTGACGCATAGCCCCATAACCCACAACACACAACCCACAACACTCTTCAAGTACTGAGATAACCGGAAGTTTGGAGTTCCGAGTTTGGAGTTCTGACGCATAGTTTTCTACCCACCCCCGCGCCCAGACTTAGAACTTAAAACCTACAACTTAAAACTTCTAACCGGCCTTCGGAGTTTGGAGTTTTGACGCATAGTTTTCTATTCCCCTCGCGCCCAGACTTAAAACTTACAACCTACAACTTAAAACTTCTAACCGCCCTTTGGAGTTCAAAGTTTGGAGTTTAGACGCATAGTTTTCTACCCACCCCCGCGCCCAGACTTAAAACTTACAACCTACAACTTAAAACTTCTAACCGGCCTTCGGAGTTTGGAGTTCTGACGCATAGTTTTCTATTCCCCACGCGCCCAGACTTAAAACTTATAACCTACAACTTAAAACTTCTAACCGCCCTTTGGAGTTCCGGGTTTGGAGTTCTGACGCATAGTTTTCTACCCCCCCGCGCGCCCAGACTTAAAACTTACAACCTACAACTTAAAACTTCTAACCGGCCTTCGGAGTTTGGAGTTCTGACGCATAGTTTTCTACCCACCCCCGCGCCCAGACTTAAAACTTACAACCTACAACTTAAAACTTCTAACCGCCCTTATCCAAAAACAATCCTACTTTTATAAGGTTAAATTATAAATAGCAGACATGAAAAACGAAAATCATTTAGTAAGCATACACAATGCCAAAGCAGTGGTATTGAAATTTATCCAGGCGTTAAATGAAGAAGATTTTGAACTGGCCAGAACGCTGTTAGCTGAGGACATGCACTTCAAAGGAGTAATGGGAGAACGGGATGGTGCAGATGTTTATATTGCAGATATGAAGAAGATGAAGTTGAAATACGATATCCACAAGGTTTTTGCAGATAACAATGAAGTTTGTCTTTGGTATAACATTCAAATGCAGGATCAAGATATACTTTCCAGTGGGTGGTATAAGCTTGAGGAGGAAAAAATAAAATCTTTTCAGGTTATCTTCGACCCCAGACCACTTTTAACCTAGCAAACCTGGCGCATTTTCTTAATCTGAATTTCCTCCCCCGTAGTGAGGGTAAAAATGAATGCTAAATATTGATCTGTTTCCTGAATCAGTATATCTTCAATGATTCCGGATATCCCTTTTTCAAAATCGGCGGCATCGCCAATTTTAAAGGATAACAATGTAGAAGTTGGCGTATCTTGATTGATCATGATTATGCTGATAATTGAGGTATGATTAAGGTAAAACAGGTTTGTGCTTCGCAGGAGGAAATACTTAAAGTGCCATTATGAGCTTTGGCTATTTCCGAAGAAATATACAAACCTAATCCCAATCCTTTTTGGTCAGGCTCAACTTCACCTCTGGAGAAGGGTTGAAACAACCGCTCGATAATTTCCTGAGGAATGGGCCTGCCGGGATTGGAAACTTTTAACACAAAGCCTTCCGGATCACTGTTTGCTGATATTTCTATTAAAGATTCTGCCGGACTATATTTTACTGCATTGGTTAACAAATTACCGAATAACTGTGCAATACGCTTACCATCGGCATATACAGGATGCTTGAAATCATAATTGGCTACCAACCTGCGTTCTGGAGAGATCACCTGTATTTCGGATATTACCTGATCTAATATAGCTTCCAGATCGGGATAATTGGTTCGCGTAAGAGAAATACCACCGCCCAATCGTCCGCTGGCAAAGTCGAGCATATTTTCAATCAATCCCGACATTTTAAAAGCACTATCATGTATAATATTTACCAACCGTTGTCCCCTGTGATCCAAGCCCATTCTGTTCAGTAATTGTGAACTATTGGATATCGCATTCACAGGATTTCTTAAGTCATGCCCTAAAATTGCTATAAATTGCTCCCTTAGCTCGGAAGTTTCTTTCTCCAATTGTAAACGTTCCTCCGTCACTGCTATTTCCTCCAGTGCATCTAAATGAAATGCAATCAGGTCTGCAAACATTTTAAACATCCCAACGGTAGTAGGATTGTTCAGTTTGGCAGGCTTGGGGTCGATAGCGCAAAGTGTTCCAAAGAAATCACCATTTTTTAAGATTATTGGTATCGAAATATAGCTTTGAAAACCATAAGTTAATGGTGTGTGATGATTGGCAAAATATTCATCTTCAGCAACGTGATCAATAATAACCGATTCCCTATGCTCCCTAATTTCGTTGCAAATGGTTGTTTCCAGTTTAAGCTCAGCACCAGGCACCAAACCAAAATTAATATGATCGTGCACAGCACAGGCTACCCATTGTTCGGTAGTTACCCGCGCCACAGCGGCAAAGCCCATACCTGTAGTCTGGCAAATAATTTCCAAAATGTGAGCTACAGCAGGGATTCTGCTTATCGCTTCAATATCGGAACGAATATCTATGTGTGGATTCAACAATCTCTGTTTGGAATAATTTATAAGCAATTTACTAAAATTTTCAGCCGAAATAAAGCAAACGACATTCGGCTATCAATTGTTTTACACTTTTATTAAAATAAGATTAGAAATGTGTGAGTTGGAAAGAGATTGTTACCCCTTTAGTTATTTAATCCGGAAGAATGACACCGCATGAACAAAGCGTTATCTCGATGACTCACTTGTCAGAAAGCACATCACTTAGGAATGCTTTTGATTTCCGATTTGTCTTTTCTCTTCCTTCCTTGCAAAAAATGAAATGTCTGTAGCAAATTTCCATCAATACTATGCTCATTACACAAAAAAGCCGTGGTTTTCACCACGGCTCTCTGTTAACTACTGCTAAGCTTTTAGCAAAGCTGGTTTTTCATTATATACTTTCCAAAGCAGTTCGCCAAACAATGTATTCGACCAGGCAAACCATGCTCTTGTAAACTTAGCCGGGTTATCTTTATTGAATGATTCATGCATGAAACCTTTTCCTGCGTGTGTTTTTCTCAACATTTCAATACAGGTTCTGATTTCGGTATCATCTTTAGAAGTTAAAGCCCGCATGGTAATACTCATCGGCCAGATCATATCCTGCCCGGCATGTGGTCCGCCAATACCTTCTGCAGCTGTTCCTTTAAAGAAATATGGATTATCCTGGGAGAGGGCAAATTTGCGTGTATTCTGGTATATTGGATCTTCAATATTCATGGCTCCTAAATAAGGTAAACTCAACAGGCTGGGCACATTTGAATCGTCCATTAAGTAAGAACTACCAAATCCATCTACTTCAAAAGCATATATCTTCCCGTATTTTGGATGGTTAATAACTGCATATTGCTGAAGGGCTTTTTGAACCTCGTCTGCCAGGCTTAGCAAACTACTTTCGAGGGCACTATCACTTTGTAATGCTTTAATCATTTCTGCAGCCTGTTTTAAACTCGAAACCGCAAAGAAGTTAGATGGCACTAAGAAAGGAAAAATAGTAGCATCATCACTCGGACGGAAAGCCGAACAGATTAAACCTACCGGATTTACTGGAAAACCATAACCGGCCATAGGTAAGCTGTCTGTAGGAAACTGGGTTTCGCGCTGAAAGTGGTAAGGCCCTTTATCAGCTTTGCGCTGCTGCTGTTTAAAAGTAGTTAAAGTAGCTTCAATAGCTTTTTTCCATGCTGCATCGAATGGTGATTTATCACCGGTTTTTTTCCAATAGTGATAAGCTAAACGAATTGGATAGCATAATGAGTCGATTTCCCATTTACGTTCATGAACGCCTGGTTGCATTTCGGTTTTATCTGTTTTCCACTCCCCTACTTTTGCCGGGTCGCCATAAAAAGCATTGGCATAAGGATCTTTTAAAATGCATTTGGTTTGGTGATTAATTACCCCGGCAATTAACTTTTTAAGGGGTTCATCTTCATTAACAAACTGTAAATAGGGCCAAACCTGTGCAGAACTATCGCGTAACCACATTGCATCAATATCGCCGGTAATCACATAGGTATCCGGACGGCCACTTTTTTCTGAATAATAAACGGTAGTATCCAAAGTATTGGGGAAACAGTTTTCGAACAGCCAGCTTAACTCAGGATTTTTCACTTTCGATTGAAAGGTTTTGATTGCCGAATCTACAGCCTTACTTTTGAAATGTCTTTTACTGGCTTCCACCCTTACCACCGGAAAATCTGGAGCTAAGTTTGCCGCAAAGGATAATTTTGATGCAACAAGCCCGGCGCCAAGCAAACCAGTGTTCTGGATAAATGTTCTTCTTTTCATTATGTATGTATTTAGGTTTTCCTTCTTGTATGACTAGTTTTTAACTAAATTGCAGCTTCATTATTAAAATGTAGTTCTTTAGCTCTCCTTTTAATCATTCGCTAACCTCAGTAATATTAGCATTTCTATTGACAATATCTGGTTAGCACTAAGCAAATATTACTAAAATATATTGAACATCAAAATTCAAAAACGCAATATCTACATTCCTAAATCGATTTTCCTTTTCTAAAAAAAGTTCCTCCTCTATCTCAGAAGTACCGTTATGAAATAACAAAGGTACTAAAGCACAAGGCTCAAATCTCCAGCTTTAAAACATTATATTTGTTTTAACAACAGCTCGAATAACCAAATTAAACCGATTGCGATATGGCCATTAATCAATCCTTATCTGCTTCAAAGCGTATGCTTTCCATCGATATTCTTCGTGGATTGGTCATGATCATCATGGCACTTGATCATACCCGTGATTTTTTCCATATCAATGCGATGACCACCGATCCATTAAATCCGCTTACCACTACCGGCGCTTTATTCTTTACCAGATGGATTACTCATTTCTGCGCACCCATATTTGTCTTTCTTTCCGGGTTATCGGCGCATTTAGCTGCCCAGCGCAGAACGCCAATAGAGGCCAGTGCCTTTCTCATTAAAAGAGGTCTATGGTTAGTCCTGATTGAAGTGGTGGTTATTACTTTGGGCTTAACCTTTAACCCTTTTTATAATTTTCTTATTTTACAGGTAATCTGGGCCATTGGCTGGAGCATGGTGTTATTGGGGATCGCTATCCGGTTCTCGTATAAAACCATTCTGGTTACCGGTTTAATACTGGTTTTGGGTCATGACCTTTTCAGCTATATTCCAACCCCCGAATCACAATCGCTAGGTATAATAACCAAAATACTGTTTACAGCCTTCGGAACTGTGGTTCCCCTTTCAAATACACATTTGGTGGGCATATTTTACGCTATTTTACCCTGGACAGGAATTATGTTTATCGGATATGCTGCAGCAGCCTGGTACAGAAAGGGCTATGAACGGGAAAGAAGAACGCGAAACTTAATATTAATTGGTTATTTATGCATTGTGCTTTTTATTGCCCTGCGCTTAATCAATTTATATGGCGACCCAGCACCAAGGGGAGAATATCATGATTTATTTAAAAATGTATTGTCCTTTTTTAATGTAAGTAAATATCCACCTTCTTTGCAGTATACTTGTATGACGCTGGGACCTGCCTTCCTGTTCCTTGCTTACACAGAAAAACTCAGCGGTGCATTTACCCGAATCGTTTCTGCATATGGTGCTGTACCTTTTTTCTACTACGTATTACATTTTTATTTCCTTCACACGCTTTTAGCCGTACTATTTTTTGCTACTGGTTATCATGTAAGAGATATTGTTCAGGTGCCGTTCTGGTTCCGTCCGGTAAGTTTTGGTTTTAACCTGTCTACTGTTTACCTCATTTGGCTGCTTGTAGTCGCTTCACTGTATTTTCCCTGCAAGTGGTTTAAAAAGTACAAAGAAACGCACCAACAGTGGTGGCTGAGCTATGTTTAACCGATGTACTTAAAACTAAAATAGAAAGATACCAGTATCAAGACTCAGTAAATCACCAGGAATGAAAATCCCTTACTATGCGCAGAAACCAGGTTCATTCTTTTTTATGCATGATGAGCTTTTTAGGTTCCAACCTGAAAAACAGGAAAACTTATACCCTCAGCGCTACACTTCACTCCAAAACCGCATTAAGCCTTATTATCAGTAACCTGAATAGATTTTAAAATCGCCATCACATCATCCTCAGCATAACCATTCTTAATGCCATCTGCATAGGCCTGATGCATGGCCTGTGTTAACGGAAAACTTGCTCCTTCTTCAATCGCGAGGCGAACATCCTTCTCCATTAATTTTAATGCAAAGGCTGGCTGGTAATCATCATTAATAATTAAAGGTGTTTTTGATCGGGTTAGTCCACCACCGAGGGCTCCTTCATTTATAATCTCCAGCATATCTGTTCTTGATATACCATTTTGCTCGGCAAATAATACCGTTTCGGCCAGTCCCAGATACATTAATGCTACCAGGTAATTAATAGCCAGTTTAGCTTTGCTGCCTACACCTATATCGCCCAGTAAAAGTGATTTCTTACCCAAAAGTGCAAACAAAGGTTCTGCTTGCTTAAAATCTGATGCCGCTCCACTACAAAGAATAATCAATTGTCCATCGGCTGCAGGCTTGGTGCTTCCAGAAACCGGAGCACTGAGAAAACGACCGCCTGCGTCCTTCAGCATTTTTGCAAGTTCGACAGCGGTATCCGGTTTGATAGTGCTCATATCAATAAATAATTTATCTGTTGCATTAGATAACAAATCTGCATCCTGATAAACGGATTTTACAGCCTGATCATCCGAAAGCATGGTAAAAATAACGTCTGAATGCTGAACCAAGTCGCCAATAGCGCCCGCTACTTCAGCACCCAGCTCTGCCAGGGGCTTGCTCTTCTCTGCATTGCGATTGTATACACTAAGTGCATATCCGCCATTTATCAATCGCTTAGACATGGGATTCCCCATATTACCTAAACCAATCCACCCAATTTTTACGTGTTGCTTTTCCATAGATAACTTATAACATTGATATTTTGATCCGCTAAAATTAGTAAAAGTGCTCTGTATTTTTTAAGAATACATAACACTTTTCAAATAGAGAGATAAGGGGAAGTTTGGAGGCGGCAGTTTGGAGTTTGGAGGCTGGAGTTTGGAGTTTTGATGCATAATCATATAACAAACCACCACCCCAGCCGCCCAGACTTAAAACTTACAACCTACAACTTACAACTCAGTTTGGAGTTTTGACGCATAGCCCTATAACACACAAACCCCCAGTCGCCCAGACTTAAAACTTACAACCTACAACTTACAACTCAGTTTGGAGTTTTGACACATAGTCCCATAACACAAACCCCCAGTCGCCCAGACTTAAAACTTATAACCTACAACTTAAAACTTCTAAATAAACAATTGGGATAATTGCTGTTTATTTTTTAGGTTTAGATGTCATGTAAAAAGTAATTTTTCCCCCATTGGTGATGTCAGTGTGCCTGATCATGTGATTAGTAACCTCCTTACCATTTAGCATTACTTTTTCTACGTAAACATTTTTAGCGCTTTGTTTTAGGGCCTCTACAGTAAATGTTTTCCCATTTTCTAAATGAATTACGGCATTGTTAACCAAAGGACTTCCTAACGAATAAACATCAGATCCGGGGGCTACGGGATAAAAACCCATGGCCGAAAACATATACCAGGCACTCATCTGTCCGCAATCATCATTTCCGCCTAAACCATCGGCTGTTGGCTTGTATTGCATGTTTAAAATGTGGCGTACTTGTGCCTGTGTTTTCCATGGTTGATCTGCCCAGTTATACAGGTAAGCAATATGGTGTGCGGGCTCATTGCCATGAACATATCCACCAATAATACCTTCACGGGTAATATCTTCTGTATGTGCGAAAAATTCATCCGGCAGGTGCATGCTAAACAAAGTATCTAAACGCGAGGCAAACTTTTTCTTACCACCCATGATCTCAATCAGTGCAGCAGGATCCTGAGGAACGAAGAAACTATAATTCCAGCTATTACCTTCAATAAATCCCTGGCCTTCTGTATCTTTAGAATCAAATTTCTCTTTAAACTTGCCATTAGCCAATTTCGGACGCATAAAACCTATCGATTGATCATAATTGTTTTTCCAGTTGTTAGAGCGTTTGATAAACTCATTGTAAACGTCCATACGATTTAACTTCTTGGCCAGCTGTGCTATAGCCCAATCGTCGTAAGAATACTCCAGGTTATTAGAAACCGAAATACCGCTTCGCTCTGCAGGGATATAACCTAAATCCATGTAATAACCTATTCCCTCATAGTCGCGGTGCTTAGCAGTAGTAACACAAGCATCCAACGCTTTATTCGGATCGCCGGTATAAGTACCTTTTATAATTGCATCAGCAATGACCGAAACACTATGATAGCCACTCATACACCAATTATCGTTGGCATAGTGCGACCAGATGGGAAGCATTTTCAAACTGCTTTGATCGTAATGTGCCAGCATAGAAGCCACCATATCATTACTTCTGCCTGGCTGCATGATATTAAAAAACGGATGTAACGCCCGGTAGGTATCCCATAGCGAGAACGTAGTATAATTGGTAAAGCCATCAGCCTTATGCACACCCTGATCTAAACCTTTGTATTCTCCATTTACATCAGTATAAACCGTCGGATTAATAAAAGCATGATAAAGTGCGGTGTAAAAATTGATTTTGTTATCGTTAGAAGTTGTAACCTGAATTTTATTCAGTTCTTTGTTCCAGCTTGCCTGTGCCTGCGCTTTTACTTTTTCAAAATCCCAACCCGAAATCTCGGCTCGCATATTTTGTAAAGCATTTTCCTGGCTCACAGGAGATAATGCAAATTTAATCTTAACCTTCTCTCCTTCCTGTGTATCAAAATCAAAGAACATCTTTAATTTTTTACCTGCAATTTCTGGAAAGTTTTGATCCTGATTGAATTTACCCCAGAAACCCCTGTAAGCTTGTTTTGCATCATAACTCTTTCTACCATAACTTTTAAATGGCTTAGAAAAACTCATGGCAAAATAAACGGTTCTGGTTCTTGCCCATCCATGGGTTTGACGGTAACCAGTTACCAGGGTATCATTTACCACCCGAACATATGTCCAAACTGTTTTTTCATCATAATTATAAATTCCTGCCATTAAATCTAAAATGATGTGCGATTGGTCTGACTTAGGAAAAGTATATTGATGCATCCCTACCCTTGTGGTTGCAGTAAGTTCGGCTAAGATATTATCGTCATCCAGTTTTACTTTATAATATCCTGCTTCTGCTACTTCATTGGCATGAGAAAAGGCAGAGCGGTAACCACTTTTGGTATCACTCGCAGTTCCCGGGTTTAGCTGAAGTTTTCCCTGGGTAGGCATGATGAGAAAATCACCTAAATCCGAGTGGCCGGTTCCACTAAAATGGGTATGACTAAATCCTGTTATGGTCTTATCTTCGTATTTATAACCGGCACAGTATTTATAAACATCGCCGTTATATTTGCCATTTACTTCGTAAGATAAAGTATCAGTTTCCGGACTAAGCTGCACTGCTCCAAAAGGAACCGTAGCACCTGGGTACGTATGGCCCATCTTCTCCGTACCGATAATCGGCTTAACATACTGCACCAATTGCTGTTGCGCTGATGCCACAAAGGCGGGCAGCAAAAGACAAGGCAGGATCATTTTTTTAATCATATCAATTTAAAATTTAGCGTATTATTTGAAGTTTCTAAAGGTAGAAATTTTAACACAAATCTGCTAATTAAGCACGACTAAAACGTTTAATCAACAGAAAAAATACAATCAGCTTTTTACAAGTAACTGACCCTTGCCGGCTAAACTGAAATAAATAAACCTTATTTTTGCATTCTATAATTTTAAAATGAGTAAACACGGTAGAATTCTGGTAGCCATGAGTGGCGGGGTTGACAGCTCTGTAGCAGCGGTAATGTTGCACGAGCAAGGTTATGAGGTAATTGGCTTAACCATGAAAACCTGGGATTATGCGAGTTCTGGTGGAAGCAGCAAGGAAACCGGCTGTTGCTCACTAGACAGTATCAATGATGCGCGTACCTTAGCGGTAAATTATGGCTTTCCTCACTATATCTTGGATATTCGTGATGAGTTTGGCGATTATGTAATCGATAACTTTGTGGATGAGTATCTGGCAGGACGAACGCCCAATCCATGCGTTTTATGTAATACCCACATCAAGTGGGAAGCTTTATTAAAGCGGGCCAATAAATTAGATTGTGAATTTATCGCTACCGGACACTACGCCAATATCCGCCAGCAAGATAACGGTCGTTACGTAATTTCTAAAGGTAAAGACGAAAACAAAGACCAGTCTTATGTATTGTGGGGCGTTTCACAGGAAAATCTTTCCAGAACCAAATTTCCTTTAGGAAGCTTTGCTAAAGCTGAAATCAGGCAAATGGCTTTAGATATGGGACAGGAAGAGTTGGCTAAAAAATCTGAAAGCTATGAAATCTGCTTCGTTCCGGACAATGATTATCGTTCGTTTTTAAAACATAAAGTAGAAGACCTCGAAGAAAGGGTAGCGGGTGGAAACTTTGTATTAAGCAACGGAATGGTCGTTGGCCAGCACAAAGGTTATCCCTTTTATACTATTGGGCAACGTAAAGGTTTAGGCATAGCTTTCGGTGAGCCCATGTTTGTTACCCAGATTTTACCAGAAAGCAATACAGTAGTTTTAGGCAGAGCAGATGAGCTCGAACGCCGTGAAGCCCTGGTGAGAAATGTTAACCTGGTTAAATACGCCAGTATTGAAGAACCCATGAATGATGTAATTACAAAAATCCGGTACAAAGATGCAGGTATGTTGAGTACCATCGTTCAGGAGAAAGATAAAATGCGGGTGGTTTTTGACCATGCCGTTTCTGCTATTGCTCCCGGACAGTCGGCCGTTTTTTATGAAGGGAACGATTTATTAGGTGGCGGATTTCTCGTTTAAAGATTCTAAATTTCATAAAATAAAAAAAGAGGTTAACTAGACCTCTTTTTTTGTTTTGAATCTAAATCGTCCCGTTGATTTAATTCTAAAGCAAATATCCACTACTTTAACCGATAAGGCAATACCGAGTGCTTGGTAATTTTCAGGTATACAAGGAAGTAAGTAAATCGATATTCTGGCTAGGGTGAAAAAACGGTGTTATTTCCGTTATTTATGCATTTCCTCCGCCTGAAGTAGCCGCTGAGCCCGAAACAAGTTGTCTGTTGCCTGAAGGATTTTGAGTTTAAGTTTGGGATTATAGTCTGCATTGGCTTTTAAAAATGTATTGACCAATTCGGCAGCTTCGGCACTTTGGTAATTACCAAAAGTAGCCTGTAACCAATTTTGCGGAAAAAAGATATCTCCGGTACGTTGAATCTCTGTAAGCAGTTCTAAACTTTTAGCAAGGTATTTAACCGAGGTGATTTGTCTTAAGGGATGGTGGAGATAAGTTAAGGCAGTCCCAACGTTGGCCTCTTTCTCACGGTTAGACTTTAGGGCTAAACTATTAAAAAATTCATCTCTTACAGCACTTTGACTGGAAACTGCAGGCATGATAAATTTAAACCTGCTTCTCCGGTCCGGGTTAGTAATTCTTTCCAGCTGCTTATTCAGGATATCGGGATATTTATTTTCCCTCAAACAAAGTGAAAAGGCTAAACTGGTATAATCATCTTCTGTGAGTTTAATGCCTGCTGGCGCCTGCTGTTTACACCAAACTGTATAAAGTGTATCCATAGCACCATGGGAAATAAAAATATCCTGATAGGTTTTAAACAGAATCTTTTTGTTGTTCGCCAAGGTTTGTTTTTTCATTGCCCCCCATACAGCTTGTTCAAGGCGGCTGCTCCATTCTTTACGTTCATCAGGCGTTATAAATTCCCAGTAAATTGTACTGATGTAGCCATTAATCAATCGCAGATTTAATTCTTCCTGCTCTTTCTCTAAACCATTAATTAACAACTTAAGTAAGAAAGTCGGCTTCAACCCTCTCCCATTCAGCATATTTTCATAGAGTGTTATGTATGCCGATGCCCGGCTAACCGGATTTTTTATGGTATAAACCTGTTTAGGCATCTCCGGATCAACAGGCCATAAACCATAGCCATCACCCGCAGAATTAAAAAGCACGAACAATGGTTTATCTACGCCCTTTAATGCCTTTACCACCACTCCTGCCGCATTAAAATTAACTGTTAAACTTTTTACTGTATCCGGATAGTAAAGTGAAACATCAAAAAACTGAGGCCAGATTCCTTTGGTATCGTACTCTGCCTTTTGGCTGATGGAGAATTTTTTAATCTTGTTGCCACTATACTTAACCTCATAATCCAGTACCGGCCTGCCTGTTTCTTCCACCCAAACCTTATTCCATTTTTTTAAATCAGCAACTGTATAGCTATCCAATACCTCTATAAGTTCTGGCCAGGAAGCATTGTTATTGGCAAACTTTTTCAGATACGCACTGATTCCCTGCTGAAATTTTTCCTTCCCCATTAATAGCTCCAGCTGGCGCATCATTATCGGGGCTTTGTGGTAAATGATATTTCCATACATTGATCCTGCATCCTGTAAATTATCCAATTGCTGTCTTATCGGATTGGCTCCTGTAGTTCGATCAGTCGCATAAGCAGCAGGAAAATGATCAATAAGAAACTTAAGATCGAAATTACCAGCATTCCCCAAGCCTTCTGTACTTTTATCTGCCATAAAATTGGCAAATACCTCTTTCATCCAAACATCATTAAACCAGCTCATGGTTACCAAATCGCCAAACCACATGTGTGCAGTCTCATGCGCAATAAGATTAGAACGGGCATTTAACTGATCCTTTGTTGCACTGGCATCTAAAAAAAGTGAAGAAGCCTTATATTGGATGGCACCTACATGCTCCATTCCTCCAAATTGAAAATCGGGAATGGCAACGAAGCCAAATTTTTGAAATGGATACCGGATTCCGGTCCAATCTTCAAAAAAACGAAGCGAATGTTCATGAATTTTAAAGATTTCATCCATGCTGTTTTTAATCTTTGCCGTATCGGTCTCCCGATATAAAAAATCACTTTGCATCCCTGCAATTTCTCCGGTATGGAGATCAAATTTTCCGGCAGCGAAAGAAAAAAGATAGGTACTTAGCAAATCAGAAACCTGAAATGAAATCGTTTTTCTATCGTTAATGCTACTAGTACGCTCTTGCTTTGCATTGGCAATGGCTTTCCAGGACTCAGGAATGGTAAGTTTAAGTTTATAGGTGGCCTTAAGGTCTGGCTGATCGAAGCAAGGAAATACGGTTCGGGCACGATCTGGTACAAACAAAGTATAAAGGTAATCACTGTTTCTGTTTAACGCTCCTTCTCCCGCTTCAAAAATCAGTTGAATATTATTATCACCAACTGTAAGCAATGATTTATCTATTAAAAGATGTTCGGCTTTAAAAATCACCGCCGCATCTTTACCATTTACTTTTATAGACTTAATTTTATCGCCGTTTTCTCTAAAATCAAGCTGTAAGGTATATGAATTTGCAAGTAATTTAAAATGAATAGATTCTTCTGCTTGTATCGCCTTCTTCCGCTCCAGCGGAATATCCAGATTTAAGCTATATTTTATTTCACTCAGTACCTTTTTCCGATAGCTGGCCAGTTCTTTAGAAACCCCCTTAACTACTTCGGGTTCTGCGGCTTTAATGATCAAAAAAGAAAATATAAATATAGCCGAAAAGAAAAATCGGATAATAAGTTTAGTCATGTTACAAACAT
The DNA here is from genome assembly GCF_965279535.1 of Pedobacter sp. Taxonomy (NCBI): domain Bacteria; kingdom Pseudomonadati; phylum Bacteroidota; class Sphingobacteriia; order Sphingobacteriales; family Sphingobacteriaceae; genus Pedobacter; species Pedobacter sp. The sequence goes on along the minus strand of NZ_OZ257244.1, from coordinate 220,499 downwards.
AAAAAATCACCCGGATTGATTGGCATAAATAACCCTAAATAAGTCATAAATGACTCTTTTGTCACTTTAATTTTGCACGTATATTTACCAGTATAAACACGGTGAAGGGGATTCACATGGTAAATGGTAATTAAAAAATGAAAGTACTGAACACATTTCTGCTCACGATAATATTGATTTCAAACGCTATGGCGCAAACTACTGGTAAATATGCCACTATAAATGGCTTAAAAATGTATTATGAAATTCATGGAAAAGGCTTTCCATTGGTCCTTATCCACGGGGGTGGTTCTACCATAGAAACCACGTTTGGAAGGATTTTACCTGATTTAGCCAAACATCATCAGGTAATTGCAGTAGAACTTCAGGCGCATGGCCGTACTGCTGACATTGACCGCCCGTTGAGCTTTGACAATGATGCCAGCGATGTTGCCGCTTTATTGAAACACCTGGGCATTGTTAAAGCGGATATCTTTGGTTTTAGTAATGGTGCAAGTACCACGCTTACCCTGGCCATCAAGTATCCTGAACTGGTCAATAAAATCGTTGTCGCTTCTACAATGTATAAAAAGGCTGGTGCCTATCCATGGCTTTGGGAGATGATGAAATCGCCATCTTTTGATAACATGCCTCCGCAGCTTAAAGAAGCTTTTTTAAGCGTTAACCCAGACCAAAAGGCACTTTTCACCAGCTACAAACGTGATGTTGCCAGAATGCAGTCTTTTACAGATATGAATGTGGAAGACATTAAAGGCATTAAAGCACCTACGCTAATTATTGCTGGAGACAAAGATGTGGTTACACCTGAACATGCGGTGGAAATGTCGCGCCAAATACCAAATGCACAGTTGTTAATCTGGCCTGGTGGGCACGGAGATTACATTGGTGAAATTACCACAATTAAGCCCGGCATAACGAATTACCCTGTACTATCGGCAATTGAAGCCTTTTTGGTGCAACACTAATAACCCATTAAAAAAAGGTGTCAGCCGGAAGTATATTTCCGCTAACTGACACCTTTATTATCTATATTATCCGAAGGTTAAAACTTCAAGGTATTCAGTTTTTTATCCACCAGGATGCCATCTTTTACTTTAAGTTCGCATTTAACTTTGCGTTTAGCCTTCAACTTCAATATAAACAAATCTGCATTACCCGTTGCTGCATCTTTAACACCCACATTAACGAAAGTTGGATAAATTACCTTGTCGCCATTGGTATGTAAACGATCATAAGTTAGGTTATCCATTTGCTTCACGTTTACGCTTTCTATGCCTACAAATTCATAATCCTGTGGATTATAAGGTAAGGCAAAACTAAAGGCATTTACCGATTTCAAATCAAATCCTTTTACTTTAACCGCTACAATTTCATCCTTATTGTAAACAGGTTTAGCCGTGCTGATGGATATTTTTCCAGCCAGCTGATCAATCTTCGCACTGGTTACTCCACCATCCAGCTGGGTAGCTACCACCGAAATGTCGTAGGCATCAATCAAATTATTTTTATTGATATCTCCATTGCTGATGTAGCCTTCAAAATCGGCATCACCTTTCCTTAATCCGGTGTAGTTGATGTAAGAAGTTAAATCATTTTTATCGATCAAACGATCATTATTGATGTCTCCCGGCAGGTAACTTTCTGTGCCCGGAACTTTAAACACATACAATTCACGGCCAGATCCGAAACCTCCTACCCCTTCTGCAACCGCAATTTTAATGTAGCGTGCAGTTGGATGCTTACTAAAGCTGAATAATTTAACTTCGTCATTATTAGCCCATTCAAATGCCCCTGCTTCGGTCCAGCTTTCTTTATTATTGCTAAAGAACACCTTTCCTTTTAACAAGATTCCGTTTCCTCTTCCGGTGCGTGGTAAATAATGAAACTTATCTAACTGGTTAATTGATTTCAAATCTATAATCATATCAAAAGGAACCGATTTCACTCCCCATTTGGTATGCCACATATTTCCCTCATCATAATCAAACAGTTTGTTCAGCCCTGAACCGCCCTGATTTTCTGCGGTGGTTTCTCCTGTAATCCCCTGAATTGCAAATTCCAAAGGATTGGTTTTAGTAGTCGCTTTAATTTCTGTCCAATCAGAATACCCATCTTTATTGGCAGCACGGAGCTTAAATGAATAAGCGGTTTCAGCCTGTAATCCTTCAAATAATAGCGTAGTGTCTTTAATGGTAGTATAATGCATGCCATTGAAATCAATTTCATAGAAATCGGCATGGGCTACTTTTGTCCAGCTTGGCTTTAGTGTGTAGGCTTCCCTATCTTTATCAGCAACCCTGGTGTTGCCTGGTGCAGCTAAAGTTCCAGCAGATATCCGATGTTTATCAGCAGGCTCAAACTTAAATCCATCAACAGTTAGTATTACTGCATTTTCGGTAATATCAGTGGCGGCCACTTTAACCAAAACCTGAGGGTTCCGTGCCATTATTACTTTTTCAAATTCTGCCCCTTTAGTAGAAAAGCGATTTAAGTTTGGACTCAGTTCATAAAAATAAACATTGGTCGCTTTTAAAAACTCGGCCTTACTGGCAACTTCTGTGAGTTTAATTTTACCGTTTCCAACTTTAACAGTTATTTTCTTTGGTTTCTCGGTTACGTTCAGTCTGAATTCTGTGCCTTTTTGCTTTACAAAACCTTCGAAATTACCTTTGGCCGGCTGAACAATAATTGTTGCCTTGCTTCCCTCGACTGTCGATTCAATGAGATTGGATACGCTTTTCCCAAGTTTGTAGGCTTCTGTTGTTCCATCATCATCGTATTCGGTAAATGTTGTTTTCCCGAAAGGATAAAGTTCGTAGATGCGGTTGCCCTTATCAATTTCTGAAACATTATTATTGGCATTCGTCATCGGAATGATTGCGCCGTTCTTTACGAAAACCGGCAATTTCCAAATTGGCGCATCGAAGGTATTCAATATGCAGTTTCCAGTATATTTGTCACCCGTAAAGTAATCTATCCAGTTTCCATCCGGTAGATAAATCCCGTTGCGGATATCGTTACCTTTCTCATCTAATTTAGTGGCCTGATATATTGGGGCTACCAGGAAGTATGGGCCATACATAAACTGATACTGCGTTGCCGTTCCGAGCGTATAGGCATTGGGATATTCCAAAAACATTGCCCTGATGATAGGTAGGCCCGTTACTGCTTCTCTGGCAATGCTGTAGGTATAGGGTAATAATTCTGATTTAAGTTTTAAATAGTTCCGGTTGATGGAGGTAAAAGGCTCCCCTAATGCCTGTGGATATTTCTCATTTGCACCCCAACCATCCATATTCAGCTCCATGGGGCTAAATGTTTTCCATTGAAAATCCCTGGTATTAATGGTTGTATTCTTGCCTCCAAAAATTCCATCCATGTCTGAAGTAATATTGGGCTGACCTGATAACCCTGAGCCTAAATAAGTGGGAATGTGGAAGCGGATATATTCCCAAACACCACCTGTTTGATCTCCAGACCAAATTCCGGCATAACGTTGTGTTCCTGCCCAGCCATCTAAGGAAATAATGAATGGTCTTGCGTTATTGCCATAGTAAGGCATAATTTGTCCTACATCAGCTACACCGTTGAGCCCGAAAGAATAGCCCGCACCAACCCAGGCTACATCGGTTTTAAGTACGCGTACGCCTGCATCTCTAACTTCTTTTATAATATCTCTTTGCAATAATGGACTTACTTCTGCTTTAGGATGAAGGTCGGATTGTGTCCATAAACCAATTTCAACACCATTTTTTCTGGCGTAATCGCCCAGACTTTTCAGGTTTTGAATATTTCCGTCTAAGCTTTCTGTTTGACCGTAGCCAGCTCCATAGCCATCGTTCGGAAGTATCCAGCCAAAAGGCATATCGTGTTTCTTGTACCTATCGATAACAGCACGTGCAGAAAACTGATAATTGTTCTTTTCACCATTGAGCGATTCTTTTATCCCCCCGTTTTCTTTTTGTGCTTCTTTATATTTTTTACCATCCTCAAATAAAATACCTTTTTCATCTTCTTTCCAGAAATCACGGTTATAGGCATTCAAATGTCCCTGATAAAAACCAAATTTAGGTAACAGCACCGGATTACCTGTAAGCTGGTAAAAATCGTTAAGCAATGCTACAGCACCATCATTAACCATAATAAAGGCATCCAGATACCCCGTATCGTGCGATAATTTCACAGCGCCTTTCTGTTTAGCGCCGAAATCATAACTTCCTTTCTTAAAAGTGTTCCATAGTACGGCGTAACCATTGGTGGACCAGAAATAAGGCGTTGGGGAAGCCACACCACCATCTGTCCAGCTGTTCTGGTTCTCTATAGCAATCACCTTGCCTTTATGTGAAAAACGGCCATTTTGTACCCCTCCACCATAAAAGTATTCCTTTTCGTTTTCTTTTAGTGTTAGGCTAACCTTTTCCTTTTCAAATTGGATTGCTGAAATTTCTTCGAGTACTACTGCTTTGGTTGTTTGATTTATGATCTTTAATAGTGCACTTTGTTTATCAACCTGAACCGCTATTTTATCCGTACTGATTGTAATTTGATTGTTTTGATCTTCAACACTTAATTTAGAAAGGGGCCTTCGAGGATTTTCTACCAGAATTTTTGCTGCAGGTGTAGCCTCCGGATCTCGGATAAAACCACCGCTATTGTCTTGAAATAGCCTGAATATATTTTCACCGTAAAAATCAAATGTCAAACGCTGATTGTCTGAAAGCAATAACTCTACCGTGGTATCATTAATTTTTTTCGCGCTGATTACCGTTATGGTATTTTGCTGAAATGCCAGTTTAGCAGTTGGATATGACCTGGCAGCCAGTGGTAAGGTAGTTATGGACAAGGCTAAGCCAAATAAAACCGCATTTTGGGACATAAAAAGCCCAAATCTCTTCTTCATAGTTATTAATTAATAGTCAAATACTGATAAATAGCGAGATCATTCGCATTCGGATAAATGCAAGGAGATTTAGTTAGCGGCAGCGAATATAGAAATAAGAAAAGAAAAATTACAAGCGAATGTGTAAAGAAGATAGGATAATAAATTTCTTTACTGATTTAGCCTATAATTTTCCTATTTCAAAAGCAAAGAATCTGGAACAGTTATTTTTTGTCCGTTAATGATCAGATTCTCAAAAACGAGGTTAGAAGCATGATCAATTCTTGTTGGCGTGCTAACCCCTACAAAATTGCTGTTAACAACTCGAAGATTTTGTACAGGAGATGACTGGTATGCTTTAATGTAAACACCATATTTTCCACCTTTTGTTACCTGAACATTTTCCACCCAAATATTGCGAATGACTGGAATAAAATTTCCAGGATTTTCGTAGAACATATCAGCAGAGATTACCGCATCCTTATAAGAACCTACGCGGATATCTTTCATAAATATATTCTGAATTACTCCACCCCGTGAAGAGCTCGTTTTTAAACGCAAAACACGATCAAGGTTCTCAGAATCCATGCTGCAATTAATGGCGAAAATATTACTGGCACCACCAGCGATTTCACTTCCAATGGTTACCCCACCATGTCCATCTTTCATCTGGCAGCCTTCAATAATGTGGTTTTCGGCTGGGCGGCCCACCCTTCTCCCATCTTCATCCCTGCCCGATTTAATAGCTATGCAATCATCACCCGTATCAAAAAGACAATCTTTTATTAATACATTTTTGCATGATTCAGGATCACAGCCATCATTATTAGGTCCGTGAGACACGACTTTAACCTTTTCCACAATAACATTTTCACAAAGCAGCGGGTGAATAAACCACATTGGGGAATTGATCATTTTCACACCTGATATCAAAACATTCTTACAGTTATAAGGACTGAACATATTTGGCCTCAGGTAATGCCCCTCTCCAAATATCCTTGTTTTTGGATCCGTTTTTTGCCGCATAAGTTCATGGAGTTTGGTTCGCGCAGCGGTTTGCTTTCCCTCACCTTTTTTCCAGCCATAGCGCGGGTTGCCGTTCCAATTCCACCAGTGCGTATTATCGGCCTGACCATCTAATATACCGTTTCCTGTAACTGCGATATTACTTTCTCCATAGGCATAAATAAGGGCCGAGTAATTCATACAATCCATCCCTTCCCATCGTGTAAGCACTATTGGATAGTCACCAGGTGCTGTACTGAATATAATTTTCGCATCATCTGCAAGATGTAAATTCACATTACTTTTCAGATAAATTGCTCCGGTTAAAAAAACACCCGCCGGAACAATTACCCGTCCGCCACCACTTTTGCTGCAGGTTTCAATGGCCAGCTTGAAAGCTTTTGAATTCTTGGTTTTACCATCTCCAACAGCTCCAAACTGAGTAATAACAAAATCTTTCTTTTTAAAAGATGGTGCTTTAATTTCCGTCCGGAGCTTTGCCATAGCACTTAACGGTTCTTTATTTGATTTCCATACCAAGGGTTCCTGACTGTATGCGTATTTTACAGCAGTAAGCATCAATACCAAAAGGACTAAAAAACTGTTTTTAAAATTCATTCGTTCAATGTGTTACAGGTTAGTTTATTTGAGCCAGTTCCATCGTTTTCCCCAGTCGGACAAGAATGCTGCCCGGTGCTTGGAAATTGTTCTTGCTCCTTGCTGTTTTTCTAAAAACAACTCGGGTTCCAAACGATCACTAAACCAGGTTTTACCGAGCTGAAAATCATCTGTTCCAGGCTTTCCGGGCCATGGTATCGTACTTACATATTTGCCTTGCATATTATTCAATTCGGCAATTGTACTTGTGGTTGAATACGACCCGGTTTCCGAACCTTTGGAGGAATAATGTATCCCATAATTTCCATTTCCAAGATAATATCCCGGCCAAATCTGACCGCCAATTTTCATTGTAAAACAAACTGCAGTGTCAGCAATGGAAATCTCGGGGCCTTTAAACCGCCATTCAATAATTGAATAAGCTGCTACAGTATCTGTTATGGTAGTATTACGATTGAATATTGTTCTTGTACTTCGATCTATTGGTTTGAAACTACCACCCCAGCTTTCGCCTGTAGGATGATCCGGGTTGCCCTTCAAAAGATAAGCGAGAGATGGAGTATCGCCCATTTTTGGTCTGCCTTTATAATAGTTTTCAAATGCAGTCCCCATTTCTCCCCGTCCCTGAATAACCTGCTCAAAAAAGGTTCTTGCTTTGAACTGCGCTGTAGATTCCGAATCGATTATCCAGCCCCTGTATGTAGCATTTGCTTCAATCATCCAGAGGTTAGGGAAATTCTTCGCAATGTAGGCGTAAGCATTGGCACTCCACTTTTTATTTGGTCCACCAATCCAGTAAACCCGGATATTCTTTTGAATTTCGGGGTCATCGTGAAGTGCCTGGGCTAAATCTTCTATTCCGCCCCATACCAGTATCCAGAGTGGTTGTGTTGTTGCTTTCTTAGCACACCTGATGATCCAATCTGATCCCTCTGTTGGCAGGTTAAAACCTTTGTAAGGCGCGCTTGACAATGCTCCCTGTTTACAAACATCCCGTAATGAAGCTGGGCTGGGAAAACCCTTTGCATGCCTTTTCAACTTAGAAAGATCCTTTTCATAGAGATTAATCATGTCTAAAAAATCCTTCTTACGTCCTTCTCCAAAGGGGGAAGACACCAACCCTTCGATCTGAAAGAGATTAGCATACATTAACAGGTGTATTGCTGACTGAAAATCATCTGGATCTGTCCCTCCAATATCGCTGCTGATGAGTATACGTGGTTTAGCTTTACCTTGCGCTACACCTTTAAACGGCAATGATGTAAGCATGCACAGCAAGATTAACATCCAAATAACAGGGCTGTTCTTAAGAAACTGATGCATATTTCTGTTTTAATGGTTTGATCAGCACTAGGCCTGGCAATTAAATATATCCGGTTAGTAATATTATACACAAATTAAATACAAATTTAAGTGGCAATCTCTAACATTTTATCCTATTCATATATCATGTTATCACGGGTTGTTTTCAAGTAATCGATTCTTAAAACAAATCTGCAGACGCGACAATGCAAACCTCTTCTGCAAGCGCAAAAGAGGCTTATTTCTGTAGCGTAATCTATTAATTCACCATCAATCTCACCATAGGTTTTTCATTAACTTTAACAAAATAAACTCCCGGCAGATAGTTGCCATTTAGCGATATGTTTACCGAGCCACTATGATGCTTAAAAAGCTGACGCTGTATCACTACACCAAAAGCATTTAATATTTTCAGATTAATCTCTTTATTGAGCAAATCAGAAGTAAGGGCAACCGAAAACTGTCCGCTATTGGTTAAAGGGTTTGGGTACAACGTTATTTTTTCCGGAGTTTCGCCTGATAAGGTATCGTCATTTTTCAGCTGGTTATTGATTCCTGTATTGCTGGTTTTGTTAGCTGTGAAGTTGCTTAATGTTTTCTCCGCAGGTTCGATGCCATAAATTAACTGATTTTGATAGTAAACCGTTATGTGATTATTTTCCTGCAATGACGATATGCGCGGCAGGTAGGAATGATCGTTTGTTGCGATAAATGCAGACCAATCGGCTTTTGCCATCCTGTATTGAATATTTCCAGAATTGCTCAAGGGATTCAAAATCCCTGCAGCAGTGCCAAACCACAATTCAAAGTAAGTATCGGCATTTTCAAGTGCCTGGGGAATTGCAGTAAACTTTCCGTTAATCAAATTAGCACCCATCCTGGCATAATCAATATAATGGTTTAAACCTGCTGTTCCTTCTTTTGTAAACCAGTAACGTACTTTGAGATCGGCATAATTTAGCGGCGTATTACCCAGATTATTTATAGCCAGATAGGTACCAATACTGCTGTTGGCAGAATTCTGATGTTGTGAAACGACATTAACCCTGGTAACAACCGGAATGATTTCCGGCTCCTGCCCGTAAATCAGTTTGCCATTGCGATAAAGTGTGACGTGCGGATTCTGAGTATATATGCCAGGATTTCCCTGATAAGAATAATCATCAGATTCCTGAAGATTTGCCCAATCTTTGTTTGCAAAACGCGATTGTATCGGACCAGAACTGCTGTGTGCTGCGAGCAAAGCATTTCCGGTGAAAGCATATTCCATATAACCTAAGGCGCCATTACGCGGCAGATTTAAGGAAACATACTTCATATTAATATTATTTCCACCCATTTGTGCATAATCTATCCATGTATTAATGCCAGCTAAATTTTCTGCAGTAAACCAATAGCGTACGGATAATTGATTGTAGCTTACAGCGGCAGAATCGTTGTTAACCAACTGAAGAAATGGTCTGATCGTATTGTTACTCCCCTGCCCGTTGTCTCCGTCACGTGTTTGTACACTTAGATTTAAGTTTCGTATAATCAGGTTTTGGGTAACAGCAGTGTCCCTGTATTGCTCATTTCCAGTTTGCACAGCTTTAATGAATGCAGTACCTGCACCAATAATACTAATTGTATTACCCATAACTGTTGCTACACTGGTGTTACTACTTTCAAACACCACTGGCAAGCCTGAGCTAGCCGTTGCTGAAATTATAAAATCATCATCACCAAGAGTTTTAAGGGGTAGCGGATTAAAAATAATGGTTTGCGGTTTTCCCAAAACCTTTAACACCTGACTTACACTTACTGCTGCATTAAATTTATTATTACCTGATTGGGCTGCAATGATCGTTGCTGTTCCCGCCTTCCGGATTGTCATATCACCACTCAGGCTATCAATTACCACAATGGAAGTATCAGTACTCTTGTAAGTAACAGTTAAACCTGAACTTGATGTAGCGCCTGCCTTAAAATTATCCGCTCCGTAGGTTTTTACAGGCAAAGGATTAAAGGTAATGAGCTGATCATTTTTTACGACCACCAGGGGCTGACTAACAGCAGCTGCAGCATAATAATTGTTGTCTCCTTCTTGGGTTGCAATAATTGAGGTAGTGCCGGCACCTACAAGATGAATCTTTCCATTCTGGATAATTGCTACCGTGGAATCAGCACTGCTTAATGATACCATCAGGCCAGAACTGGCCAGGGCAACAGGAATAAAATCTGCGGCATCTACCCTTTGCTCGGGTATAGGTTCAAAAGCAATGGTTTGTGTGTTTTTAACCGTTGCCAAAGCGGTAATTTCCGTTTGCGAAAGAACATAGTTGTAAACCCTGACTTCATCAAGCATCCCCTTGTAGGGAGCGGGTTTATTTGTAGGGGCTAAAAACTCAAGTTCACCTATGTTTCCCAATACCAGGGCGCTGGCCTCTCCTATGCCTGAATTGGCTTTGCTAATGGCTATACTTCCTACTTGAGCACCATTCATATACATTAAAAGCTTTTTATTCGTAACATCACGTATAACCACTACATGTACCCAGTTATTGGTAAAAAACGGAACACCATTAACCTGGAGTTCATCTTTTCCACCGCCGGCCGCGTCATTATCATCATCAATAGCAAAACGGATTTGCTTGTTTTTAAATTCAATGTCAAAACGCTTTCCTGAAGCCCCTGTAGTTGAGTTTTTAGTAATTGAGCCTTTACAAAGCAAATATGCACTGGTGTTGTTATCCTGCGGAAGCATAGATGCAGGGGCTTTCATCCAGAATGAGATGGAAAATGGGCTTTTATCTAAATGCAATTGATCCTGATTGGGTAGCCTCACCACATAAATACTGGGATCAGCACTGGCAAAATCTAAAGCATTCTTTATTTTACCCTTTACCCTTACATCCCGATTGTCGGCATCCAGGCCTAAAACACCAGTATTGGCGTAACTGGTAGAATCCACTATTTGTGTCGAAACTGCATCCAGAGGTTCGTCAAAAGCCCAGTTACCTACCAGGCCTTGTGGGATGATTGGCGAGGTCCTGAAGCTCCACACCTGGCCTTTAGCCAGGCCTTTTGCATTAACAGCATCTATGCGCCAGTAATACACTGTGTTATCGTTTAATACCGTTGTGGTAAATGTTGGCGACACACTATAGGCTACATCTGCCTGTTTAGCTAAACTTCCGGTATCTGTACCTAAATATACGGCATACGTTTGGGTGCTGCTGCTCCCCGTCCATTTTAAGCTAACTTTTCCCGAGGTTAAGGCCACATACTGGGATCCGTTTACTGGCGAAGGGTTTGCGGTTACTGCAGGCGCAGTAGGTATTGGAGGTGTGGTTACAGTTACAGTTGCACTATATGCAGAAATTTCCGTTTCATTAACGGCTTTAAGCCTATAATAATAAACAGTATTAGGACTAAGTCCGGCATTATCGGTAAAAGTTAATACATTGGTATCAACGCGTCCAACCTCATTAAAGTTAACCCCGTTACTGGAGCGTTCGAGCACAAAACCAGTCTCATTATCAGCATTATCAACCCAAGTCAATTTCACAGTGCTTCCAGGGGGTTCTTCCTGTGAGGTAGCAGCAAGTATCAGATTTGTTGGTGGCTTAATAAATGCAGGTGGAGGTGTATATACCAATGCATTAATGTAAATCTCTATGTTTAGGTATCCTGGATCAGCGACACTGAAAGCCAGGGCATCCGTTTTATCATTTTTATTAAGTTGATTGGCCTCTTCCCAGGTATCTGGCATACCATCCCCGTCTGTATCTAATGCAGCAGGAGCACCAAAAACATTTCCCACACCACCGTTAACAAGCGGTAAATCGGTTTCCCGATACACATATAACCCTTTGGTTCCTTTAGAAGCCACTTCGTCAATCATCAAACCATCCACCTGATCGCGATGCGGGTACCATGCACCTACGCTATCAATAACATGCTGATATGCTTGTTCTGCAGTCATTGCAGGGTAGGCAGCCGGATAAGGATAAGGTTGTAATTTAAATGCATTTCCGGTTATTCCGGGATAACCCACCGAATCAAACGGAACTACTGTACCATCTAAAATACCGTTCCGGTTATTATCGAAATAATTTCCTGAACCATGAATATTAAAGGTTCCTGTTCCCCTTGAAAAAGGGGTAGTTTTAGTAGGTGGCGTAAGCGGGCCTCCACAAAAATAGTTATTGATTACATTTACTTCTGAAACACCTGATGAACCGCCCATAATGTAGGCATCGGCAGCCCAGCCATAATTAAAATTCTGGTCTAGCCGGTTACCGTTTCCCCAATCATACACTACATTGTTTACAAACTCGTTTACGCCTTTTACTTTGGGATTACGGGTTTTGTTACTGATGTACAGATTTTGCAGCAAACTTACCCTACCTCCATCAGGCGTTTGTATTAAGCCACCTGCAGAATGGTTTTCGCGAAAGAGCCCCTGCCCTATAATGGAATTTTGAACGGTAATATTATCAGGTGAATTCCCTTTATTGTCCCAGTTAATAGAAAAATTCTCATCCATTCCCCATGAAATAGAAAGGTGATCGAAAATCATGTTCGTACCATTTGACAAACCTGCTGCATCATTTCCGGAGTTACCTGTAGCGCCAAGCCTTACCCTCAAAAACCGGCAAATGGCATTATTGGCACCACTGAAACTTATACCTTTATTAAACAGCACAATACCATCACCAGGAGCCGTTTGGCCAGCTATAGTAGTGTTTGCAGCAACTACTACGTCTGATGAAAGCCGTATAATCCCTCCCACAGCAAAGACTACAATCCTTCCGGGTTTACTCACTGCATCCCTGAATGATCCGCTGCCGCTGTCATTTAGATTTTTTACAATGTAAACTTCCCGGGATGTTGCGCCCCTTGCGCCAGGTGCATATCTTCCAAAGCCCATGGCTCCTGGAAAGGCGGGTGTTTGGGCTTTGGCTTGCCACGCAGTTAAGAGCACTATCAATGCTAATTGACAGCGTTTAAAGGTAAAAATACTCATATGTTTGGTTCTTTGGTTAGCTAAATACCCGTGTGTACAACCGTGTTAATGCCTACAGCGACGCTACCTCGAAAACAACAAACAGTGAAGAGCATAGCAGTAATTACAGCGTTAACTGGTTACACATCTGGTTAACAATAATAAAAAGAAGATAGATAGCCCACTTTCAATAATTGACAAAAGAGTTTTAATAACTGGTGTAGGAAAATTTATAATGTTATTTTGCACATAAAACCTAATATACCATGCCTAAAAAAAACTATATAAGAATTGGAATCTTATCGATATCAATATTGATTTTTCTCCTTTCTCTTACTCAAGATGCCTTTAGCTACCAATACATCAAAAAGGAAGTAGTACAAGGGTATATGCTTTTATTAATGGGTGGATTGGCAATATTTGGTGGTGGTTTATTTGAGTGGATAGTGTGGTTAGCCAATCCTATTGCTCTTTCGGCAATTATCTTCTTTATTAAAGAAACAAACTCAATAGTTAAGGTCGATCATATATTACCTAAGCCCATGTACAAACCTAATTTCAGTCAATGGCTTTCTCTTATTGCTGTTATCATCGCCTGGTCATTTAGTTTATGGAAAGAAGTGCTTGCCGCTGAAAGTGGTTCAATGGGTAAAATCCTAAGCTTAGATCCGGGATATTGGCTGTGGGTTACCAGCCTAACAATGTTAGCTACTGGAATTAATACTTATAACATCTTGTATCAAAAGTAAATTAGTTCCATCACCGATAATCGACTGTAGTATTATAAAACACACCATTTAATGTATTTTATTAAATCAGATAAATTCTGAATAGTCAATATTTAAATAGAAATGAATAGGGTTGATTTCTATCTATGCGGATATATTGATATAATGTAAAACATATAGCTATCTTATACTTTCGCTATCTATTAACTTAACCTGTTTACCCATTTTCTTTTGGATAATCTCAAAGTGATGCAATTCTTCGGTACTAACCAGGGATATTGCATCCCCTACATTGCCAGCACGGCCAGTTCTGCCAATACGGTGAATATAATCTTTTGGTGACCGGGGTAGCTCATAGTTGATAACAAATGGCAGTTGGTCAATATCAATCCCTCTGCCCATTAAATCGGTAGCAACCAATATCCTGAGCTTACCAGCTTTAAATAGTGTTAGCGCTTCATTTCTTCCGCCCTGACTTTTCTTACTGTGGATGGCCCTTGCCTCCAGGTTATTTTTACGGAGCTTGTTTACAACGGCATCGGCCGCTTTAACAGAAGAAGCAAAGATTAACACCTGTTTCATTTCGTTTTGGTTAATCAGATAACGTAAAAACGGACCTTTCTTTTCAGCTGAAACGATATAAGCCAGTTGGTTAATTTGCTCAAGTGAATCTTCCTGAACTTCAATCTTAATGACCAGTGGGGCATGCAACAAGACCTGATGGATCTGCTGAAGATCTGCACTTAAGGTAGCAGACAATAATATATTCTGGCGTTTCTGCGGCAAGTGTGAAATGATCCGGTTCATTTCTTCCTTGAACCCCAAATTAAGCATCTTATCGGCTTCATCCAGTATAAGGGTTTCGATGCTGTTTAGATGTACTGCATTTGAATCTATCAGTTCTAATAATCTGCCTGGAGTAGCCACCAACACATTCACACCTTGAAGAGCAGTCATTTGTGGGTTGATAGAGACGCCACCATATACGGCCAGAGTTTTAACAGGTACAGGAAGTCTGCGGCTAAAACTTTGGAAAACATCTTTCACCTGTACTGCCAGCTCTCGTGTTGGCACTAAAACCAATACATTCACGTGCCTGTTTTTTAACTGAACTGCTGTTTGCAAATTCATTAATAGTGGTAAAACATAGCTTGCTGTTTTTCCTGAACCCGTTTTAGCAATTCCTAAAACATCTTTTCCATCTAATATAGCCGGTATTGCAGCTTGCTGAATGGGCGTAGGTTCGGTAAAATTCTGATTTGATAATACTTTTAATAAATCTGGAGGTAAACCCAGCGAGCTGAATGGCATATATTCGTTTTTCTGCTAAATTAAGCAAAAATTGCGATTAAGAGATTTTAACCGAGCTTTTTATGGATGCCAGAGAAAACAAAAAACCCTTTCTGCAAATACAGAAAGGGTTTTCTTTAGTCGGGGTGGCAGGATTCGAACCTACGACCTCCACATCCCAAATGTGGCGCGATACCGGGCTACGCTACACCCCGAAAAGGTATCACCTTTGTGGTATTAGAGCTTTTTCTGGCTCTCCCTAATCGTCTTATGTTCCGATTGGGATTGCAAAGATAGGAATTAGAATACATCTTACAAGAGATGACTAAATTATTTTTAAGGATTTATTGTACTAAACTAATAATCAACAAATTATTTTTTTTCAGGACCTAACCGTTAAAGCGTATAAGACGCCCGTTCGGCCAGGACAAGATAATTCCACTTGTAGCTAGCGAAACGTATAACCTCGCAACTCTGTCATTCCTTCGCAGGAATAAATCAACATCGAACAGGGTTCTGCGTAGCTATTGCAAACTAACTCCCCTCCTTTTTTCAAGGAGGGGGTGTGTAGCCAGTGGGTTGCAGGGGTGGTAAAAACATCGTAGAATCCCATGAGCATTTTAACCATATAAGGGATGTAAGAACATATAAGTTCAATTTATTCAATTCTTAATGCAATGTCTTAACCGCCATGCTTTGCCACCCAGCCAGGCCTCAGCACTGTTTCTCCGTTTCACTTGGATCGGCGACAGCACTAACTTTTAAATGGTTAAGCTTTTAAAAATTCATTTAATGACAATATCTATAGATTTAGTTGATATTTTTCCTGTACTAATCTACCAAAAGTGCTAACTTTGAATTAACAACAAAACGCAGCCTGAGCAGCTGCAACCAACAACACCATGAACGATGATTTCTTAGGGGATTTATTGAAAAAACCTTCAGCAGGAATTACTTTACCGGGTAACGATTATATAGCTGCCTGGGCACTGGA
Organism: Pedobacter sp.; assembly: GCF_965279535.1. Classification (NCBI taxonomy): domain Bacteria; kingdom Pseudomonadati; phylum Bacteroidota; class Sphingobacteriia; order Sphingobacteriales; family Sphingobacteriaceae; genus Pedobacter; species Pedobacter sp. The sequence continues at coordinate 204,696 of NZ_OZ257244.1, read as the reverse complement.
ATTACTACATCTCCTGTTTCCTGAAAACGAAGAAAGTAAGGCGAAAAACTTAACTGAACTTCAGGCAAAGACACAAAAACTGAAAGATACACTCAAAAGTATGCTTCAGCCCAGCCTGCTACCGGAAGGCAATGCCGAAAGTATTACAGAGGCCTTTTTTTCTGCGTTACCGGAGGTTTACTATATACTCCAAACAGACTTAAAGGCCATATTTGAGGGTGATCCGGCTGCGCGCAGCGAAACCGAGGTGTTGCGTACCTACCCCGGTTTTTATGCCATTTATTTTTATCGTGTCGCTCATCAACTGGCTATTTTAGGTGTATCATTAATCCCCAGGATTCTAACGGAACACGCGCATTCCAAAACCGGGATAGACATCCATCCTTTGGCACAAATTGGAGCATACTTCCACATTGACCATGGTACCGGAATTGTAATCGGAGAAACCAGCCTGTTGGGCAAAAATGTCAAAATCTATCAGGGTGTAACCCTGGGAGCCATGAGTGTAAGCAAATCACTGGCCGGCAATAAACGCCATCCAACTGTAGAAGATAATGTTGTGATCTATTCCGGTGCTACCATTTTGGGTGGAGAAACGGTTATCGGACATGACAGTGTGATAGGTGGAAATGTTTGGTTAACGGAAAGCGTGCCACCCTACTCTACTGCATATCACTCGCCGGTAATTCGGCTAGGTAAATCAAAACAAACCCATACAAATTCATAATATGTCGAGCATAATAGAACTGATCGGAAATACGCCGCTAGTAGAACTGAAAAAACTTAATCCCAACCCAAAGGTTAAAATATTCGCCAAATTAGAAGGTAATAACCCCGGAGGCAGTGTTAAAGACAGGGCATCGCTAAACATGATCAGAAGTGCCATAGAGCGTGGAGAGATTGGGCCAGGCACCAGATTAGTAGAGGCAACAAGCGGAAATACAGGAATTGCTTTGGCATTAATTGCCCGTTACTACGGATTGGAAATTGAATTGGTAATGCCTCAAAATTCTACCAAAGAGCGTAAATTAACTATGGAAGCTTTTGGTGCGCAGGTTACTTTATTAGAAAGCATTGAAGTTTGCAGGGATTACGCGGAAGATAAAGGAAAAACCGCAGGACATTTTTTATTGAATCAATTTGCCAATCCAGATAATTACCTGGCGCATTACAGAACAACAGGCCCTGAGATTTTAAGAGACACTGAGGGGCAAATCACCCATTTTGTAAGCGCCATGGGTACTACCGGAACAATAATGGGCTGTTCGAGGTTCCTAAAAGAACACTTGCCTCAAGTACAGATTATTGGTTGCCAACCTACTGAAGAAGCCAGTATTCCCGGCATTCGCAGGTGGCCTATCGAATATTTACCCAAAATTTTTGAACCTGAACGGGTAGACCGTACCCTTGACATATCTGCTGTTGAGGCAACGGAAATTACGAGAAAACTGGCTAAGGATGAAGGAATTTTTGCAGGGATGAGTACAGGAGGAGCTTGCTCTGCGGCTTTACGCGTTGCAAAAGAATTAGAAAGTGGCGTAATTGTATTTATTGCCTGCGATCGTGGAGATCGTTATTTAAGCAGCGAACTTTTTGGATAACGATCCTATATCAGGCGCTTCCTTTTACCAATTGTTCTGATACAACACTTAGAATTTAAGGTAAGTTGAGGCATGTTCTTAATTTCCTTTAACATCTGATGCTGAAACATTTTTATCTTAAGTCTGGCCAGATATCCGCTTTCCATATACGCGAAGCGTAGTTGAAGCGTAGTTGAAGCGTAGTTGAAGCGTAGTTAAAGCGTAGTTGAAGCGTAGTTGAAGCGTAGTTGAAGCGTAGTTGGTCGCAAAAACATAAGGCCTGAACTCGAAATACGAGTTCAGGCCTTATAATTTACCGATGTTGATTTAATTATATATAGATGTTAAAGTCGGTAAACATAATTCTTGTGGATCCGGTTCTCCATCCTGTTACTTCAAGCTTGATATAACGTGCATTTACAGGTGAATAAAACTTAACATACTGGTAAGCGTTAACAATTGAAAAATTAGCTAAGCCCTGTGGTGTCCAGGTGATCCCATCCATACTGGTAAATACATTTGCTGTGGTAAGATAATAAGTTGTGGTGGAGGTATGAAAACGAATGCCCTTTATTCCGTTAATGGCCGCATTCATATTGACAACCAGATTGACATTTTTCGGCGGATTAATATACCAACTTGTATTCGTTCCGGCATCAAACATATTTGGCAATGAACCACTGGTTAAAGTTGCATCCAGGGTTGCTGTCCAGCCTGTTCTTACGGTATTTAAGGTACCCGCTACATCTGTTACTGTAGGCGCGTCATAAACATTCGTTTGTACTGTTTTGATGACCAGATAAATGGTATTGGCATTGGAACTCACGGCTACGTTTTTAGCTTCATTTACAGAAGTAATTTTAACGGGCACAACATAACCTGGAGCAGTTAAACCAGTCATTTTTGCTTGTGGAACTGTAATGGTTAGCGAATCTGAGGAGATCAAAGCACCTTGTGGAATGTTCAGCTGCGCCACACTCAGTTCCAGAATACCAGCAGGTACTGCAACATAATTTGTTCCCTTGGCTGCATTATAACCCTCAATTAATGTGTTATCTATAGTGTATGACACTTTTGTGTTTTCTTCTGTTTCTAAAGTAGCGCGCGCCTTTACAACTGCTTTAATCTCTTCGCCTACACTTCCGGCTGGTGTATGCCTGATTAAAAAATTGAAGCTATCGTAATTTTTAACAGTATAGCTGCCAATATTAAAGTATACCCTACTGGTGGCATCGCCATTAAAATCAAATGTTTCGTCCTTTTTACAGGCATTAAACACACATGCCGCAGCTATTAAGCCCAGGGCATATCTCTTTATAAAAGTTATTGAGCTCTTCATATTCTTCTTATTTATTGAGCACATTTATTAAAGCTATCTGAATTCCATACTGTGGCTTTTGGCCAGGTCATGTTGCGTCCGTTACCTGTACGATCAAAGAAGGTATTACCATCTCCTTCGTTCATTTTCCAGTAGCCTACCAAACCCGCTGAAGATGCGTCTACACCGCAAATCCCTTCCTGTATCTCGGTTGGAGAAAGCGGACGGTCCCAGAAGCGAATTTCTGCTACCCTACCCAGAAAACGTTGTGCAGTTTGATATCCGGAGTACGACATACCAATTTCTAATGCGCCCAGCTGATATACTTTGCCGGCGCCATCAAATCCGGAGTCGAATTTACCATTGATATACATTTTATAAGTACTGCCATCATACACACAGGAAATAGTATACCAGGTTTTGGTGGCAAATTCAGTTTTAGAGAATGTGCTTCCTTCGGCAGAAACCCATTGCAGCTGGTTAATTTTACTTCCCGCCTCACCAAAACGAAGTAAATTTGGTAATGACTCATCTACAGGGCCCCAATTGCTTAAACGGCTAATTTGATTACTACCCGGATGCCAGTCGTTTATATAACACTTAATTTCATAAGTAAATTTCGTTATGTTATTGTAAGGTTGTGCAAATGCATAGGGGTGGTAAAAATTAGGGTTGGAAATATCAATAGATTTGAAATCGATTACCCTGGCTACTTTCAGATAGATGGTGCGCGATGCCTCTAAAACAGACATTGAACCTGTTACATTTTTAATGGTAACCGGAAGTATGTATGTTCTGCCATCTACAAACTTATCTAAAGATCTGATGTAAACGGTAACGGCGTTAGAAACATTTGTTCCTGCCTTAATTACAGCTGTATTCCCTACCAGTTCATAACTGCCCTTAGGAAGGACATAATATTTGGCAGACATCTCGGTGTTGTATAGTTCTACCAGAGTGGTATCTACTTCAAAAGAAACATTCACATCGCTTTCTACCTTATCCGTTGCTGTTGCTGTGACACCAAAGCTGGAAGGCACACCTTCAACAGTAAATTTAACAAGCTTATTTTCTTGAGTTCCAGTGATCAGAATTACATCTTCAAAAGAGGTCGTTTTCTTACAGGCTGAAACTACAGTCATCACCACCACAAACATTAAGATGAATGAGTAATTGGAGTTGTATTTTAATTTTTTCATTTTCTTCTATTTTATAAAATGATCGAACTATCGGATAGCCGGATTAGCCACCTGAATACTGCGTCTTACAAAGCCATAAGGAATACCATTATTGTAATCTCTATCAAAATAAAAGGCACCAAAACCAGCCTTCTTACCTTGTGTAGGATTCCATCTGGCCATTCCTTCAAGCGAATACATTTGTAATCCAAATTTATTTAGTGTGTTGCCGTCTGCTTCTGTAAAGGGCGAACCGCCGTTTTCATACCAATCGCCAAAGTTCTCGGTTACAATAAACTTACCCGGCGGGCACCAGCTGCTCACCAGGTTATACCTGGATTGTAAAAAGGCAGCTGATGAGGAAGTTGTTCCCTGTGTATAGGCTTGGTTAACCAAATAATCGATGTAGGGACCTATTGTTGTAGGCAATGTATGGGTATAATAATCTACTACAAAAATTTTCCCGGTACCCGATTTTGGGCCTACTCTTTCGCTGCAATACTCAACCAGTTTGGCAAAGTTGGCGGCGGTGTTCAGATAAGAGCCTGATGTAGGCTCCCAATCGAGATCCAATCCATCCAGATCATTATCAAACACCATGTCTGTTAAATACTTAGCATATTTCTTTAACCCATCGTCACTTTTATCAAAGCCATGGTTTTCGACACTAACAATTGTTGGCACCAACATTTTGATTCCTCTTTTCTCCATTGCCTCGCGCATTTCCTGGTAAGCAATCGGGTTGTAAGTGGTTAATTTATCATCTTTTTTAAGGGAAGGAATCCCCATCCATAAACTACAGAAATCTAAACTATCCGGCAATCCTGCAAAGTGCTCACCCCATGAGGCCGATTTTTTATACTCAGCGGTAACGCCTTCTTTATGTGCGTAAGCCGCAAACCAACCGTAAAACACCTGGTGCGGTGTTTTCTTATAAGCCCTCAGGTTGGCATAGTATTGATCGCTATAGGTATAGGGTTTCTGAATCTGTAAAGCTTCAGGTGTATTTTGCTTTTCACAACTCAGCATAAAAATGGCCAGGCCAATCAGCATTAAGTTAATTAATTTCATTTTCATCATTTGGCAATTATCAATTGAACAAATTCTATTTCTTATCCCACCAAAGGTTAGTATTTCCATTATCTGCACCCCCTAAAAGTGATACTGCCGCTGCAATACCTGCCGGATTGGTCTGATATTCGGTAGCAGGGAAAGGTATCCTGCGGATCTGCTTGCTGCTGCTGATCAACCCTTTGCTGTTGTTAACCACCACCGGAAAAATCTTTGGATAACCTGTACGCCTGAATTCTGACCAGGCCTCTTGCCCATCCGGAAACATGGCAATCCATTTTTGGGTAATGATGCGTTCTAAACTGGTTTCAAAAGCTGCTGTCGCATCCCATTTAATGGTAATATTGGTTAAGGCTGCTGTATTATTTCCGCTATTGGCCGGGTCAGCATAAGCTGCCGGGACACTTGTTGCATTATTGATATAGGTATCCGGACTTCCGGCAGCTCCACTTACTGAGAAAGAAGTGCTTATCCCTGTTTCATATAAGGTTTTGGCATCACTCCCCATATTCCAGCCTCTTAACGCCCCTTCTGCACGAAGAAAATAAACCTCAGCAGGGTTCATCCAAATAATTGGTGCAGTAGCCGCTACATTAAGTTCAGAATAAGGTCCCTCGGCATAAGTAGCTTTATTGGTGATATTTATTCCATTCCTAATTCCACGGTAGGTACCATCAGCAGCCAGATTAAAATATTTTGGCAACCTTGGATCACTATATCCTGTTAGGAACGACTGCATGTTGGCCCCCATCCTGATGTCATCAAAATTGGTATTGATGATGTATAAGGGATGGTTATAGCTTAAATCAGCGGTATGCTGTAGTGCAGCGATATCATTTGCAGCAGTAAATACCCCTACTGTATGGCTCACAGCAGATTCTGCTTCTGTTTTCGCTTTCGCGGGATCAGCATATACAATACGCAATGCTAAACGCAGCTTTAACGAGTTAGCAAATTTTATCCAGTTACGGATGTTTCCGTTATAGATAAAGTCGTACTTAGCCAGGGCTGTTGCACCCGGATTCTTAGCATTAAAATCAGTAAGAATAGTGATGGCCTCATTCAACTCATCAAAAAACTTATAATAAATATCGCGCTGGCTATCATACTTGTTTTGCAGTGACCCGTTACCGAAATTAGCATAAGGTAATGGCCCGTACATATCTGTGGTACGGTGTAAAGCTTCTATTTTTACAATAGTAGCCATGGCATACACCTGAGGGGTTTCTGTTTGGGCTGTTTTCTTAATTGCATTCCAGGCAGGCATAATACCTACAAACGAACGGTTAAAAGCCTGGCCATACCATTGAGGAATAAGGTCGTAAGTGGTGTTATTGGAACCCGAATACCAGTTGTTACTGGCGCCCATGTAACCAGAGTACACATCGCCCGCCAGGTTTTGCATGGTTTGATACACCTCATCGCCAAAATCCGGCTGTTGTGCCACAGGAAAAACGTTCTTCTGCATTTGCACAAAAAATGATCCTGCCGCAAGGTTATCACGCTGTAACATTTCTGCAGTTGCCTGATGCGGGTTGGTATTCCAATCCTCAAAATTCTTGGTACAACCTACGCCCAGCATGGCTATAAAAGCAAGGCAGAAGGGTAAATTCTTTATTGAGAAAGATCTATTTATATCATTCATCTTCTTATACTTTTATGATCAAAACTTAAACTTAACTGCGAAACCCAGGCTTCTTAGACTTGGTTGCATGAAATAATCCACTCCCTGATAATAAGTTCCGGTATTGGCAGTAAGTTCCGGATCAAATGGAGCCTTGTTATAGAACATAAACAGGTTACGACCAATCAATGAAACGTTTACGCCTTTAACCCATTTTAAGTACTTATTTACAGGTACGTCGTAACCTACAGATACTTCTCCTAAACGAATATTGGTTGCACTGTAAACGTACATAGAACCAATACCTGAAGTGCCACCTCCAACCGTTTGGTAGTAAGGCTGGGCAGGGATAGGAAATCCGTTTACCATGGCTCCGCCAGCATCCCTGGCATCAGCCGTAACTTTAGATACACCGTATGCATCCATAATGGCTTGTGTTACCGATACGCCAACTCCACCAAATCTTCCGGTTACCAAAAAGCTTACATCAAAGCCTTTATAGCTGAAACCATTTCTAAAACCAATATTAAAATCGGGATTGGCATTGCCCGCTTTAACATATCTGTTTTGATCGGTAGCTACAGTTTGTGAGGTCGCATTAACCCAAATGTATCCATGTTCATCTGTTTTAAGTGTGTTCACATAAATATCGCCCATTGCCCCTCCGGTAGTTAAGATCATTTTATAACTTGAAGTTCCACCCATATCTAAGCTATCCAACGAAACCGTTTCACCTGTTTGCTGATTGGTGTAAGCAGGTAGTAAGCTTTTAATGCTATTTCTGTTGAGTGAATAAACCAGGTTCGAATTCCAGGTTACTGCCCCAATTTTCTGGGTAAGTGCGGCTGAAACCTCTATACCTTTATTATCAATTCGTCCAGCGTTTACAAAGAAGCTGGTATAGCCCGAACTTGGTGAAAGTGACGGATTGAACAACTGATTATAAGTTGATGATTTATAAGCGGTTGCATCAATTTTTAGTTTGTTTTTAAAAAGGATTAAATTAATCCCTGCTTCGTAAGATTTGGTACGCTCGGGCTCTAAATCTGTAGCAGGTAAAAACGTGCTTGTTTGCGGATAACCATTAATTACCGGATAAGTAGCAATGGAAACAAAACGCTGTGGTGCATTCCCTACTTCACTATAAGACACACGGGCCTTTAAAAATGAAAGGACATCTGATTTAATATCAAAAATCTCTGTCATTACACCAGACAGGCCCACCGATGGATAAAAAATAGACTTCGCTCTGGTGTTAGCCAAGGCTGATACCCAATCATTTCTGGCTGTTAAATCTAAATAAACCATGCCTTTGTAACCGGCTTGAAAACTTCCAAACAAAGCCTGGGTTTGATCGTGGTAACCATTTTGCTCCAGTTTACTCTGTGCCAGGTTAATGTTGCTGTAGGTGAAAAGATTAGGAACGCTCTGAAGGTCGCCACCAAGACTCGAATAATCGTATTTAACATCTTGCAAACTCGCGCCTAAATTGGCCGTAAGCGCAAAATCATTTACCTGCTTATTCATGTTTAACAGGAGATCTGTGTAAACCTGGCGTGTACCGATATCATATTTATAATATGCACCTGCGTCTCCTGCAAATAACCCTGAAGTAGATGCAAAGTATTTCCGCTCGTTTAAGGCAGTGTTGTTGTCGAGTTTGGCACGGCCGGTAATGTTCATCCAGGAATTGATATCATACTTTAATGAAGCCGACATTTGATACCTGTTTTTACTATTGGTGAAGAGGTTTCTTTCTGTTATCCAGTAAGGATTCTGCATCTGAAAACCCATATCACCATAAGGCCAATATTGTGTTTTAAAATTTCTTGTGGCATCATAACGCTCAAAAACCTGATATTTACGAATATCATCCCCTCTTGGAAAAAGGTATATCGGAATTAAGGGATTAAAATACTGACCCTGAGAAAGCATATTCTGCTCTTCGAGCTTAATGTAATTTACACTCAAATCCATATTTAATTTATCATTCAGAAACTTACTCGTATTTCTAAATGAAAAATTATAACGATCTAAATTGTTGTTATGAATAATGCCGTTGCCATTTACAGCCGCCACAGAAAAATAGGTCTGATTTTTTTCATTACCTGTAGATAAGCTTAAGGTAGTTGTACTGTTCATCCCCGTTTGAAAGAAATCTTTAGGATCATAGGTACCGGGTGTTTTCAGTTTTTCACCCCAACTGTAATAGCTTCCAATTTCTGATCCATAGGTATTTTGAAAATCGGGCATAATAAAAGGCGATTGAAAAGTAGAATTGTTAGATGCAGTAATCGCAAAACTATCCCTGGCACCTTTTTTCGTGGTAATCATAATTACGCCATTTGCTGCATCACTACCGTATAAAGCTGCTGCCGATGGCCCACTTAATACCGAAATGCTTTCAATGTCATCAGGGTTAATATTGGATGCTCCATCGCCAGACTGCCCCGCTCCGGAAAATAAATCTCCAGGTTGTGCAACCGACAATTGTGGCATTGGAATACCATCGATTACGTATAAGGCATTATTATTTCCTGATATAGATTTAGTACCACGAAGAACTACCCTTGCACCACCCCCAATACCAGAAGAACTGCTGTTGATGGTTACGCCGGCTACCTTACCTGCAAGACTGTTTACGAAGTTGGCATCTTTAACTTTATTCACTTCTTCTCCATTTACTTCCTGAACATTGTAAGAAAGTGATTTTAACTCTTTCTTAATGCCCAATGCTGTAACTACTACTCCAGTAAGTTCATTAGAAGATTCTTTAAGCACCACATTTAAGTTAGTTTGATTGCCAATTGTAATTTCGGCAGTAGTGAAACCTAAAAATGATATTACCACTATATCGCCCGGGTTGGCATCGATAAGAAAGGTACCGTCATCCTGAGACATGGCTGCTTTATTGCTGCCTTTAATCTTAACAGAAGCACCCGGGATGGGTCTTCCTTTTTCATCTACAACTTTACCCGGAATGTTTTTACGCTGTACAGGCAGAACATTCACCTGGGGCGCTGTTGTTTTCTCCTTCTCTCTGATTACAATTGTCTTGTTATCAATGGTATAGGTTAAAGAAAAATCATTCAGCACTTGTGTTAAGGCCTCTTCTAAGGGAACGTTATTTAATTGTACATCCTGAAGACGGTTATTTTTAATTTGTTTGGCAGACCATAATATATTATACCCGGTTTGCTTATTAATGACATTAAAAAACTGTTTGAGCGTTGTGGCTTTTTGATTGAGCGTAACGCGTTGTGCGAAACCAATCGCACTTACCTGCATTAATGTTGTGAAAATTAAGATGGTTGTAATTTTCATAATAACTACGAATTTTCGGATATAGTCAGGGGGATTACAAATTTCTTTTGTAAAAACTTTATACATTTGTTATTCGGTTTAAATTGATAAAAAGTTGTACTACACTGCTTTAAGTTTTTCCGATTATAAATCAGGGACATCGCGAGTGTTCCTGATTTTTTGTATAGAAAAACCATGGGGTGATCACACCCTAGGATGAGTTTTCTGGAATTTTCATATTTGGTTACTGGTTAAGTTTGTTTGTTGTTTTGGTGATGATTATTTACCATCCATCACCACGATGGTATTGCCCTCTATTTTAAATTTCACTTCTTTTGTTAGTTCCAGCATCTTCAACAAGTCAGAAACCTTGGCAAAACGGGTAATTACGCCACCAAAAGAATCTGTTTTTAATTGCTCATTCTGATAAACTACCTCTACATTGTACCATCTGGATACTTTATGCATAATGCTTTCCAATTGCTCATCGTTAAAACGGAATTCACCATTTTTCCAGGCTACGGCCGCATCTACATCTGCTTCTTCTACCTTAAGTTTATTTTGTATTAATACTGATTGCTGACCAGGTTTCAAGAGGGTGTTTGCTCCCCGGGCTGTGTTTACCCTGACAGATCCCTGAAGGAGTGTTGTCATCGTCGCCGGATCATCAGCATAACTGTTAATATTGAAGTGTGTTCCTAAAACTTCAACCTCCTGTCCTGCTGTTTTTACCTTAAAAGGCATTTTTTTGTTGTGCGCAACCTCAAAATATCCTTCACCAGCGAGCTCTACCTTCCTTTCGTTACCCGAAAACTTAGCTGGAAAACGCAGGGAAGAAACCGCATTCAGCCACACTTTAGTGCCGTCTGGCAAATTAATCTGATACTGTCCCCCTTTGGGTGTTTCAATGGTATTAATTAAGGTTGAGGTATTTGAAGCGAAGTTCTCTTTCAGGGTATAAACCAATTGCCCATCGGCCATTTTGGTAATTACAATACCCGATTCTTTAGCCAACTCTCCGTTTGCAGCATCATTTAACACAATCCGCTTTCCATTAGACAGGGTGAGTACTGCATTATTTCCCCCTGGCTCAATTTCTTTAACTGATGCAATTTGAGGCTGGGCTTTATTTTCAGCATTTTTAGCAAAAAAATAGATTCCTGCAGAACAAATAACAACAAGCGAAGCGGCAGCCAAAGCAGGCATTAATCGTCGTTTCAGGCTGATTTTAGGTGTTGGTTTAATGGCATTCCACATGGCCTCATCTGCCTGAAGAAAATCTTCCTCTGAAAGGCCTGATGTTCCTTTTTCATTGTGGTGATGCAACCAAAAGCGAAGCATTTCTGCTTCCTGCTCAGTAATATCTCCTGCTTTAAAACGGGCCAGTAATTCTTCTGCTTGTTTGTTATCCATTTAATTTGTTGTGCTGACAAAGGCGCTACAACAATAAAGACACACAAATAATTATGATCGGGTATGTGAAATGAAAATATTTTTTTTTTAAAGTCCGCCAAAGCGCAGGCGAATTACTTTGAGTGCTTTTTTAATCTGTGTGGCCACAGTATGCTCGGATAAGCTCAGGCGTGTTGCAATTTCTTTATTACTGAGGTAGTCTTTTCTCCTGAGCTCAAATACTTCACGCATTCGCTCCGGCAGACCGGCAATTTCCTTTTCGATCATGGCTGCCATCTCTTTTTCTCTGATGAGATAATCGGTAGCAGAAGTTTCAGTTTCTATCAAATACTGAATTGCATCAATGTATTGCCGGTCGAAGTCTTTATGCCTGAAAATATTGAGGATTTTATTGAGTACGGCACGATAAAGGTAGCCAGAAAGTGTTGTTTTAATATCAAGTACATCGCGGTTACTCCATAATTTAGCGAGCACATCCTGTACAACATCTTTAGCTTCTTCCTTGTCCTGCAATTTTCTGTAGGCATAAATAAGCAAAAGGCTGCTGTAGCGGTTGTAAACTTCACGAAACGCTACCTCATCCCCATCCCTTAATAATTTCGTTAATTCAAAATCGCTTAGCTGACAGTATATTGACATTAAAACGAATTTACAAAAATTAACAACATTGAAAACAATAAATTAACATTCAGCACGTTCCCCGCCCAAAATCAGCCTTCCATAACAATTAATTTACAGCAGGAACATTGAATCCGGCCTTCAACCGAATATCATCAGATGAAGCGCCTACCATAACTGTAAAATCGCCCGGCTCAACTACCCATTGCATGCTGGTATTAATAAGCTTTAAATCTTCTGAAGTTAACGTAAATGTAACCCGTTTTTCCTCACCTGGCAGCAAATGCAACCTCGAAAACTGCTTTAGCTGTTTATCAGGGCTAACCACCGAGCTCGTTTCATCTCTCAGGTATAGTTGAACTACCTCATCACCGGCAACCTTGCTTGTATTCTTAAGCTTAAAGCTTATCGTAAACTTAATATCCTGTGTATTTTTACTGATTGACAGATCGCTGTATTCAAATTTTGAATAGCTTAAGCCATAACCGAAAGTATACAATGGTTTAGCAGTTGTTTCTACATAATCATGTGATAGGGGCCGCTTAGCATTGTAGTAAACCGGGAGCTGTCCTACCGATTTGGGAACTGAAACAGGCAACCTGCCCGCAGGGTTATAATCGCCAAAAATCACATCAGCAATGGCGTTTCCACCTTCCTGCCCGGGATACCAGGCATTTAATATAGCTGGTATATGTTCTGAAGGCCAGTTCAGGTTAAGTGGTCTTCCCTCAATCATCACCAACACCAGGGGTTTTCCGGTTTTGGCAATGGCCTGCAGCAATTCTAACTGTTTTCCCATCAAATCTAATGTGGAGCGATCGTACCCTTCACCGCTTTCCATGTCGCTAATACTTACTTCTGATGCTTTAACACTTGCAGCTCCGGTAGAAAGGTATTCTGTTTTGAAATCCCTCGCGCTCGATCCTCCCAACACCACTACCACCGCATCGGCCTGATTGGCAGCATTAATAGCTCGCTCAAACTGCAGGTTCGCTGTATCCCTGATTGAACATCCTTTCACATAAGAAACCACTGTTGATGTGGAAACTCTAGCCTTTATCCCTTCCAATACCGTAACAATTGCTTTGTCATCCTGAGGAGCGGTATAATCTCCCAACTGATTATAGATATTATCTGCATTGGGACCAATAACTGCAATATTCCTTATTGCTTTGCTTAAAGGAAGAGTGTTTTTATCGTTTTTTAACAGGATAATGGATTCCTGCGCAACTTTTCGTGCCACATCCACATGTGCTGTACTTCTGGCCACCTTTTTGGCGTTTGGGACACTGACATAAGGATTTTCAAAAAGGCCCAGGTTAAATTTCTGCCTCAGTACATTCGCTACGGCGCTATCCAATACGGCTTTGGTTACTTTTTCTTCTTCTACGGCTTTTTTAAGAGCCTTCCCATAGCCATAACCACTTAAATCGGCATCCAGACCTGCGTTTATGGCCATGCTGGCGGCCTCGTCTGCAGTGCCTGCCACATGGTGATTACTTCTTATCCCAGAGATGCTCCCCAGATCAGAAACCACAAAACCATTAAAACCCCAATCTGAACGCAGAATATCTTTGAGTAATATTGGATTTGAAGAACAAGGGATACCATCTATAGAGTTATAAGCCGTCATTACAGATAGTGCTCCGGCCCTTACAGCTGCTTTAAAAGGGGGAAGGTATGACTGCTGCAATTCTCTTGTTCCTATAGCTACACTCCCCCCGTTGTGGCCACCCTCAGGTACGCCATATGCAGTAAAATGTTTAAGCGTAGAGATGATATTGCGGTTTGATTTCAGGTCGGTTCCCTGAAAGCCCTTTACCATACCTACCCCCATAGCACTATTTAGAACCGGATCTTCACCGTAGGTTTCTTCTACACGAGACCATCTAGGCTCTCTGGCCAAATCAAGTACTGGACCGTAACCAATATGCGCACCTTGTGCCCTTGCCTCTGTAGCGATCACTGCAGCCATTTTTTCAATCAGCTGAGGATTCCAGGTACTGCTTTGCCCTATGGAGGTTGGAAAAACAGTTGTTCCGATGGCCATATGTCCATGCGGACACTCTTCGGCGAAAAGCATGGGAATGCCCAATCTCGTATGCTCGATGACATATTTCTGCAAGGCATTGGTTGCCTTAGCGGAAAGTTCGGGATTTAAACCCGTTTGCAGTGTTTTCTGTGTCCAGGGATCGGCTCTTAGGGTTGCCCAAAGCATGCCTGTATATTGTTCCTTTTGTGCTTGCTTAAATTTTTCGCTCACCAGCACCTCATTTCCTTTCTTGTCATACATCTCCCAGCCTAACAATACCGAAATTTGTCCAACTTTCTCTTCCAGCGTCATACGGGAAATTAAATCCTGAATCCTTTGCTCTACAGGTAGCCTGGCATTTTTATAAGCAGGTTTTTGCTGGGCATTCAGATTCAGGGTAAAACCCGAGAAAAGCAATAAAAAGGAAAGGGATTTATTCATGATGTTTAAGTTATTCGTCCGCTGGTATATAGTAGCTGTTTCAAGACACTTATCAACGGCTAATTGGGTATGGTTAATCAAAAAATAGTGATTCTGCGTTTTGTATCGATTGCAAAGCTATAAATATAAGCACAGTCTGCAAGGGCTGATTTGTAATTTAAACAGCAGCCTGCATTAATCAAAGGAAAAATTTACCGGATATCCCCTGTCATTTTGCCCAGGCTTTACGAAGAAACCTAAGCCAGTTGCCATGCATCATGTTTTCAATATCCTGTTGCTTATAACCTCGATTGGCTAGTAATTCAGGAAGTTTATTCAAGTCTGCAATGCTCTCCAGGTCAAAGGGGCATTGTTCTCTTCCGAATGCACCATCAAGGTCTGAGCCAATGCCCACATGCGCTGAACTACCCGCAATTTGACAAATATGGTCGATATGGTCAACCATTACCTCGAGACTACAATTCATTGATTTAGGGGTGGAAATCCCCCTTTGCCATCCCGGAACCATCATCCAGGCATCAAGCGCTGCACCAATTACGGCTCCGCGTGATACCAGTTCTTTAATCTGCTCATCACTGAATTGCCTGTTGTGGTTCACCAACGCCCGGCAGTTGTTGTGCGAGGCCCATACATGGCCATTGAAATGATCAAGTGCATCCCAAAAACTGTCATCACACAGGTGTGTGGCATCTAATATTATATTTAGCCTTTCCATTTCGGCCAGCAAGGCATATCCATCTGGTTTCAGCTTTCCTGTTGCATCTGTGCCCTGAGCATATCTTCCTGGTCCGTAATGGGCAGGCCCGAGTGCTCTTAAACCATTGTCATAAGCCTTTTGTAAATAGGATACTGAAACAATTGAATCAGCTCCTTCCAGGCTCAAAATGTATCCTACAGGACGTTCGGCTTTGGGTGATATTTGTTCCCATTGTTTCAGATGAGCTTCTAAACCTGCTAAAGTATTGATCTGTACCATTTCGCCGCAATCTTCCATGGCCTTATACCAGGCTAACTGTCCCTGAGTTTGTGCCCAGGCTTGTTCCGGAGAATGCCATCCTGGTAAAGGATTTTCGGGCGCTACAAACCTTGCTATTTGTGTGGCTACCACTAAACCAATATTCCCTTTTCGCAATTCGGACAAGGATACAGTTGCATTTCCACGATCAGGCTTATCTTTTTCCCCTGCTTCCCGCTTATTGATCTCAGCCAGTGGCTGGCGGAGGTCGCGGTTCCATTCCAGGGCATTCATACTCAAATCCAAATGGGCATCTATCGTAAACATAAGCTTATATCGTTATTTTTCTTTTTCTTGAACTGATTCCCCAATTTTCTCCTGCCAGGCCAGCACTTATGCAAGTAGCGTGCTCATAAAGGGCTACTGTTGGACAAACATGATAGGGTAAGCAATAAAGTAAATCGCCTACCCGAAAAGTATGCCCATCACCGGCATCCAGTACTAAATGTTCTTCACTCTGGCTAACAACCTTAAGTGCTGGTGCATTAAGAAAAATGACCCTTCTGTCTAAACTTTTTTCTGCAGCCACTGCCTTATGCCCTAAATCACAACAAATCAGGTTAGTACCGGGAAATGATACAATTCTGGAAAGAACAAGGGCGGCGCATTGAAAATGCTGTTCTTCATATGCCTCTCCATACCCCTTATCCCAAAGCGCAAATGTACCCGGACTACATTCAAAATCAGTGTCTTTATTGTAAATCGTATAGCTTGGGCTTCCACCTGCAACCACAATTATTGCTTGTCCTGATATGGCTGCAATTTCATATTGTAATTTCTGTAAAAGTCTTATAATTATAGATACCTGCTGTTTACGGATATCGAATGAAGATTCGTGAATATGGCCATCATAGGCATGTAACCCTTTAAACCTTAATCCATCCAGCTGCTGCAATGCTGTAAAGAGTTTAACCACCTTATCTGGGCGAACACCTGTTCTGTCCATACCCACATTTATGTCTATCCACACTAAACTCTTTACTCCATAGGCTTCAGAAAGGGTATTCAAAGCCTCCGCCGTTGCCTCATCATCTATAAGGCAACTAAATTCAGTGGCAGGGTATTTCTGCTGCAGGGCAATAAATCTATCTATATTCGGGCCAACAGGCTGATAAGCCAACAGCACATCTGCTGCACCGGCCAGGGCAAGCATTTCTGCTTCGGCGATGGTTGCGCACTTGAATTTCGAAATCCCGGCTGCAATCATCATCTTACTCAACTCCAAAGATTTATGTGTCTTCACATGCGGACGAAGCCGTTGGGGATCATTAATCATAGAAAGTGCTTGCGTAATATTGGCTTTAATGCGTTCAACATAAAAAACAAGTCCGGGTGATTCGACACTTTCAGCATTCTTAATCTGATACCACTCTTCTTTTCCCATAACCAGAATTTTAGTACAATTCAAATAAGGCTTCTACTTCTACGGGAATATTATCGGGAAGCGAACCGAAACCAACGGCACTTCTGACACCAATTCCATTCTCAGTACCCCATACATCGGCAAAAAGCTCGCTACATCCGTTAATTACGAAAGGATGTTTCTCAAAATCAGGGGTACAATTAACCATTCCCAGCACTTTGATAACCCTTTTCACTTTATTCAAACTTCCCAGATTGCTCTTGATGGTTGACAGCATGGTGAGGCCCACCTGTCTGGCCGCAAGCTTCCCCTCTTCCTGATCCATATCGGCGCCAATTCGTCCGATAATTAAAGATTTATCATCCCTCACCGGGCCGTGCCCACTGAGGTATAAGTATTTCCCATCTACCATGCAAGGCTTATAAACTCCCAAAGGTGCGGGTGCCGGTGGCAGTGTTAATCCAAGTTGTTCGAAGCGCGCATCTGCATTTAAATTTTCCATATTATGATATCATTGTTTTCAATATAAGTATGCCTATAAGTCCTACTGTTCCCACGATGGTCTCCATGAGTGCCCATGAACGAAAGGTATCTGTTAAGCTGAGGTTAAAGTACTCTTTAAACAGCCAAAAGCCGGAGTCGTTTACGTGCGAGAACATTAAACTGCCAGCACCAACGGCCAGCACCATTAAATTGGGATCGGTATGTGTTGCCGTCATGAGCGGTAAGATGATCCCTGCGGTGGTAAGCCCGGCAACTGTGGCCGATCCTACACAAAAACGGATTAATGCGGCTATTAACCAGCCTAATAACAGCGGATCGATTGATAATACCTGCAAATAACCCGCAATTTCTGTACTTACACCGCTTGCTGTCAAAATCTGCTTCAACGCACCCGAGCCTGCAATGATTAATAGCACCATGGCAATATCCTTTAAAGCATCGCCAAAAATCTGCGACAGATAATCCATGGATTTCCCTCTGGCTATCCCTAAAAAGTAACTGGCCAGAATCAATACCAGCAGCATCACAATAGAGGGTTGTCCTAAAAATGTTATGACCGGTATAACCGATGAGGATGGAGCGAGTACCAAAGGCAGCAGGGCGGCCAGGCCTAATAAAATTACAGGAAGCAAAGCGGTAAATAAACTGATGAAAGTTCCGGGCAATTCCTGATCGGGTAGTTCTTTCGCTATGAATGAAGCCATCGGGTTGGAAGGAATCTTTTTGAGTGTTTTTGCAAAGAGAGGTCCGCCAATTAATATGGCCGGTATGGCTACCAACATGCCATAACCCAGCGTAAGCCCCATGTTGGCCTTAAACTGAACGACTAAAGCTGCCGGTGAGGGATGCGGTGGCAAAAAACCATGCGTAACAGATAGTGCTGCAAGCATGGGCAGTCCGATGTAAATTGCGGGTAGTTTATAGCGGTAAACTATCGAAAAAATCAGGGGCACCATGAGTACAAAACCTATTCCGTAGTATAAAGGGATACCAATAACAAACCCGGTAATTACCATTGCCCATTGAATATACCGGGTACCAAACACCCCCACCATAACCTGGGCAATTTTCTGGGCGGCTCCACTTTCTGCAACCAGTTTGCCAAGCATGGCTCCAGTTGTAATGATGATCACCAGTGAGCCTAAAACATCGCCGATCCCTTTTTCTACTGCAGCAGCAATTTGGATCAAGGGTAAACCCAAACCAATCCCGGCAAATAAAGAAACCACCAAAAAGGCTAGAAAGGCATTAATTTTAAATACTGCAATCATCAAGATTAACAGTGCGATACAGCTGAAAACAATTAATAGGGTCATGTATTTACAATGATTTCTTCAGTGATGACTGACTTTTAGCTCATTGCAAAATAAGGATTATTTTTTTTTGAACATGATGTTGGACTTATTAAATTGAAGATGGCAGAGATCCTGGCTTATTCTGATTCAGAAGATATATAGCTAAACTACTTCCGCTAATTTTTTCGCCTAATCCTACAATCCTTTTATTTCCGGGATCTTTAAAAACTTGCTGATAGATTTTTAAAACAAAAAAAGCCTGTAAGTTAAACTTACAGGCTTTTGATTTTTGTCGGGGTGGCAGGATTCGAACCTACGACCTCCACATCCCAAATGTGGCGCGATACCGGGCTACGCTACACCCCGATTAGGTATCACCTTTTACCTCTTGCAGAGGAATGATAAACGAGTTTATCATTTTTGTTTTGGCGGTGAGGGCGGGATTCGAACCCGCGGTACCGTTACCAGTACGACAGTTTAGCAAACTGTTCCTTTCGGCCTCTCAGGCACCTCACCTTCCTTTTTCAATTTCGCCGGAGCGTCGTTGTTTTTCGGTGTGCAAATATAGTAAAACAACCTATTCTGCAAAAAAAAATTATGATAATTGTTGATAATCTATGCGAACATGATAGATGCTCATCAGCATCGTCTTGAATATCAATTTGATAGTTTCAATATCTTTTAATGTCAAATCACAGTCATCTAGCTGATTTTGCTCCAATTTGTAGTTAATTATCCGTTCAACCAGGTCATTTATATTCTGTGCATCCGGATTTTTTAGACTTCTTGAGGCTGCTTCCACCGAATCGGCGAGCATTAAAACACCAGTTTCCTTACTAAAAGGAATCGGGCCAGGATACCTGAAAATGTTTTCGTCTACGAATTTCTCTGGCGAGTTTTTCAAAAAAGACTGGTAAAAATAATCTACCCGGGTATTGCCATGATGTGTCCGGATAAAATCGATAATGGCTTCGGGGATCTGATTTTTCCTTAAAATTTCGATTCCTTTATGTACGTGCTGAATAATAATCTGTGCACTTTGCTCATAAGGCAGTTTATCATGCGGACTAACAGCGGTATTTTGGTTCTCAATAAAATATTGGGGATTATCTACCTTACCAATATCATGATAAAGCGCCCCTGCCCTAACCAACACAGAGTTACCGCCTATTTTAAAAATAGCCGCCTCTGCAAGGTTGGCCACCTGTAGTGAATGCTGAAATGTTCCCGGAGCCTTAAAAGCCAGCTCGCGAAGCAGTTTATTGTTGGTATTGGTTAATTCTATCAATGCCACATCCGAAGTGATACCGAAAATACGCTCAAATAAATAAATTAACGGGTAGGCTAAAAGTGAGAGCAATACACTGAAAACAAAAGGCAGGAAGTTAATCCACTCAATATCCCGGAGCGAACCTTCACGCAAAAGTGCAATGCCTACAAAGGCAACAAAATATGCGAGAAGTATAAATAGTGCAGAGACCAGAAAACGTTCGCGCTTCACAAAATTCTTAATACTGAAGATGGCCACCATGCCCGCCGTTACCTGATAAAAAACAAATTCAAAACTATTGGCCACAAAGAAACCGGCAATCAGAATTACCAGCATGTGCAGGTATAAGGCCAAACGCGTATCAAATAGAATCCTGATGATGATTGGCACTACGCAAAAAGGAATGTAATATAGGCTGGCTATATTCATTTTTAATGCCCAGGTAAGTGCCAGCAACATACCGGTAGTTACGATCAGAATTAAAGAAAGCTGCCGGTTATCTGCAAAAATATCCTTTCTGAAAAGAAAAAGAAAGGACATTAAAATCGTTAATATGAAGGCAACCAGCACCACCTGCCCAAGATAAACAAGGGTTCTGCTTCCAATTGATTTGGTTTGTGCATCGTAAGTGGCTTTGTAAGATTCTAATTTTTGATAAATTTCATCGGTAATGACATCATTTTTGGCTACAATCAGTTCACCTTTTTGCACCATGCCTTTAGTGGTAGATACATTATTAACGGTATTATCCTGAATAACCTGCGTTAAGCGCTCATCGTATATAATATTCGGTGTAATGTGATCTTCAGCCAGATTAGATACCAGATCGGCCATTACCTGATTAGTAGCCTTGAAGTTGGTTCGAAAGTAAATTAGCGCAGTTTCTGCAGTAAAAACATCCTGGGTATTGCGATCTTTAGCTACATTATGAGACATTAAAGAGAAATCATAATTCTTCGCTCCACCGAGGTGCTTCACATTTAGGCCCACAATCCCCTTATCATAAATGGTTTTTAAAAGCTTATAACCCTCATTCTTGTAAACAGCTTTATCCTTTTCATCTAACTGGGTAGCTTTCCATTTGATGTCGAACTCATTCGAAAACTCTTCTAAAGCGTTGGCGGTTACCTCCTGATCGAACTGGTAAACAGGCAGAACCTCCTTTAATGCATTTTTCTTATCTGTAACAACCTGCGGATTGGTTTTTAAAATAGCAAAACTAAATGGCGAAATCAGGTCTTTGTTCATCCACACTTTGTTTCGCTCAAATTCATAACGAAAGCGCGGCTGCTTAGGTAAAAAAAGGGTAATGATGAAAACCGTAATTACCATCATCACATATTTCAGATTTGATGAGTATTTACGGTACAGGATTTTATGGGAATTTCTCTTGATTTTTGCCAAAACAATACATTTATAGTGGAGTCAAAAATAACATTTTTATCTAATATACATTTTACTGGTTTTGTTTGCAATTACCAAATTTTATATTTTACTTTATGATATCAAATTAATATCAATCATGTATCAAGAAAAAATTATTAATCCGCCATCCGGATATTTAACATTCGCCTTATTCCTGGCCTTAATTGGCTTAGCAGTTTTTTGTTTCGTAACGGAGAGTTTTATCTGGGGAGGTTGCCTGCTTGCTTTCAATTTCTTCCTGGTTTTACCTGGATTAATCATTAATAACCCTAATGAATCTAAAGTATTAACCCTTTTCGGTAAATATGTAGGAACGGTAAAAACCGATGGCTTTTTCTGGGTAAATCCCTTAACGAGCAAACGCAAAGTTTCTTTAAGGGCAAACAACCTGAACGGACAACAACTAAAGGTTAACGATAAGCTCGGAAACCCTATTGAAATTGCTGCAGTTGTGGTTTGGAAAGTGAATGAAACTGCAAAAGCTGTTTTTTCAGTAGAAAATTACATGCAATATGTGAACATCCAGAGCGAAGCCGCGGTACGTCATTTAGCCAATATTTTCCCGTATGACCATGCCGAAGGTGAAGAAAACACCATAACCTTAAAGGATGGTGCTGAAAAAGTAAGCGATTTACTGGAAGTAGAATTAAACGAACGCTTGTCAAGGGCTGGTATTGAAGTGCTGGAAGCCAGAATATCGCATTTGGCTTATGCCCCTGAAATTGCGAGCGCAATGTTACAGCGTCAACAAGCTACAGCTGTTATAGCCGCACGTAAACTTATTGTTGAAGGTGCTGTTGGAATGGTTGAAATGGCCCTGGAAAAACTATCCGAAAAAGGAATTGTAGATTTAGATGAAGAACGCAAAGCGGCTATGGTCAGTAATTTACTGGTAGTGCTCTGCGGAGATAAACACGTTCAACCTGTAGTAAATACCGGAACGCTTTATAACTAAAGCCATGGAATTTAAAGAAAAACAACATTTAATATTATGGTGGCTTTATCTGCTTTTAGCTCCTGAAGCCATCTTTGTTTTGTGCATCTTAATTTTTGATAAAGGTGGAATGAGTTTTCAGCAGTTAAGAGAAAGTTATTTCGCTCCAGTGCTTGCTGTATTAATCAGTTTTGTGATTATAATTTTAGTTCAACAAAACAAACTTACTACCCTTATTAATCAAGAGGGTATAACCTGTAAATACGCCCCCTTTCATGGTAAAATCATTGAATTTAAATGGCTAAGCCTGGATAAAGTCTATATCCGTAAATATAATGCCATTTGCGAATACGGAGGTTATGGTATTAAAACGCGTCTTTGGTTTAAGTTTAGAGATAAAGCCTATATACTCAATGGTAAAAACAAAGGCTTACAGCACGAATTTAAGGATGGAAAAAGGCTGTTGTTAAGCAGCAATAAAATTGAAGAACTGAAAATGTTCCTCATCAATTTGAAAACCAGGTATAATATACAAGCGATTGAATAAGCATGGCAGAGAAAGATAAAAAAGCTTTTGTATTAAGAATAAGCCCCGCGTTGCTCAAAGAAATAGAAACCTGGGCAGCCGACGAGTTTCGCAGCACGAATGGCCAGATTGAGTTCCTGCTTACCCAGGCGCTAAAGTCGAGAAAAAAGGGAAAAAGTAAAGAAGAATAAGGGAATTGGCAAAGGGGCGAATGAGTGAGGGATTGAATTAGTGAATGAATGAATGAGAGAATGAATGAATATGTGTGACCAATGCCTAATGACCAATGAACTATTGACTAATGAACCAAAATGTATAACTTAGCAGCCTAACCAAATTCATAAAAAAGATACTCATGAGAGAAGTTGTAATTGTTTCAGCTGTACGTACGCCGATAGGCAGTTTTGGCGGTTCATTGGCGCAGTTTTCGGCTACCCAATTAGGTGGTTTTGCAATTAAAGCAGCCATTGAGCAAGCTGGCATAAAACCCGAAGATATTCAGGAAGTTTACATGGGCAATGTGCTGTCGGCCAATTTAGGTCAGGCACCCGCTACTCAAGCTGCTAAATTTGCCGGATTACCAGATTTGCCTGCTACAACCATAAATAAAGTTTGTGCATCGGGTACTAAAGCCATTATGCTGGCCGCGCAGAGCATTGCCAATGGCGATCAGGATATCATTGTAGCCGGCGGTATGGAAAGCATGAGCAATGTTCCTTATTATCTTGATAAAGCCAGAAACGGATATCGTTTGGGACATGGGCAGGTTACCGATGGATTGGTTAAAGATGGCCTATGGGATGTTTATAACGACTACCATATGGGTTCAGCCGCAGAGCTATGTGCTGCTGAGTGCCACATAAGCAGAGAAGATCAGGATAAATTTGCAATTGAATCATACAAAAGAGCTCAGGCAGCCCAGGTTGCAGGAAAGTTTGCAAAAGAAATTATTTCTATAGAAGTAAAAGACCGTAAAGGAGAAATCAATGTAATTGATACAGATGATGAACCAACATCGGTAAAATTTGACAAAATACCGGGTTTGAAACCTGTTTTCAAAAAAGATGGTACAGTAACCGCTGCTAACGCATCTACATTAAATGATGGTGCTGCTGCTTTGGTGATCATGAGCGCAGAGAAAGCAAAAGCACTGGGTATAAAACCCCTGGCTAAAATTATAAGTTTTGCAGATGCACAACAGGCACCAGAATGGTTTACTACCGCTCCTTCAAAAGCAATTCCGTTGGCCTTGAAAAAAGCCAATATCGACATTAAAGACGTAGATTACTTCGAAATCAATGAAGCATTTTCTGTGGTATCTATAGCGAATAATCAAAAACTTAACCTCAATGAAGCGCAAGTTAATGTAAATGGTGGTGCAGTATCATTGGGTCACCCGCTTGGCGCTTCGGGAGCCAGAATTGTAGTTACTTTGTTATCCGTTTTAGCACAGAACGATGGTAAAATCGGTGTAGCAGGTATTTGCAATGGCGGTGGAGGTGCCAGCGCTTTGGTTATTGAAAAACTTTAATTTTAATCTCATTATCAAAATCGTTCAGAGCGAAGCATGAGGAAGAATTCTTTTTATCTCTTTTTATTAATCTGTTTTATCGTTTCGCGTGCTTCTGCACAACAAGCATCGGGCAAACTGGATAGTTTTCAAGATTCATTGATTAAGCTTTCCAACGCAACAGTTAAAGCAGAAACCGATCAAAAAAAGCTGGAACTAAACGGGTCTTTTGTAAAAACATTGGTTGAAGCGTTAAAAACCCCTAATTCATTCGCCTACCCTTTCGACTCGCTTAAAAATGTTTCGGTAATCAAATCTCCTGATAAAAGTTTCAGGATACTAAGCTGGTATGTTCAACTGGAAAACGGAAATTACCGCTATTATGGTTCCATACAAATGAATACCAGTAATGGCAATTTGAAGTTACTGCCCCTGATTGATCAGACAGAAAACATTTCGGATGCCAATGCGGTGCTTGATAACCAGAAATGGTTTGGCGCCCGTTATTATGAAATCATCCCGGTTACTTCTGGTAACAGATTACCTTATTACATTTTATTGGGTTGGAAAGGGAACACCAGTATGACCACTAAAAAAGTAATTGAGCCCCTCTTGATTAACAAAGATCAGGTTACTTTCGGTGCTGCAGTGTTTGATGGCAAAGCCCTTAAAGATAAAAACAGGGTAATTTTTGAGTATAACAAATCAAATGCAATGACGCTCAAAACTGATCTTAAAGCCGGTATGATTGTTTTAGATCACCTCGCTCCTTTCGATCCCGAAATGGTAGGCAAATTCGAATATTATGGTTCCGATGGATCCTTTGATGGTTTTAAAATCATTGGTGGAAAGCTAAAATTACTGGAAAACATAACGCTTAACAACGATCCGAATAGCAGTGATGAGTTGTATGCGGATCCTAAAAAGAATGAGAAACCAGTCAGAAAATTCTAACATTATCCCACTTTAACAGCTTCATTACCATCTGGCCGGCTTAAAAATTTGTGAGTTTGCCATTCACTGCCTATATTGCGCCCTGCAAAACTAACTTATACAACACACAAATTCTGAATTCATAAACTAAAACCAACAAATGTTTTATGCAAACAACAATTGAAACTAAGGACGATTTCTTTAGCAGTAAAGTACTAGGCCATCCGTCAGGCTTATTTGTACTTTTCTTTACCGAAATGTGGGAGAGATTTTCATATTATGGAATGCGGGCTTTATTAGTCCTTTTTTTAACGACTAAAATGTTTGGAGTTGACAACCCAGGTTGGGGTTGGGATAGTGTTAATGCACTTTCGGTGTACGGATCTTACACTTCATTGGCCTATTTAACACCAATTTTAGGTGGTTACATGGCTGATAAAATTTTGGGCTACAGATGGGCAGTTATTCTTGGTGCTTTAATCATGACTTTGGGTCACTTGAGTATGGCGATGGAATTCCATCCTTTCTTTATGTACCTGGGCTTATGTTTATTGGTATTGGGAAATGGTTTCTTCAAGCCAAACATGACATCAGTACTCTCAGAAATGTACAAAAAACATCCTGAAAAGAAAGATGGTGCTTATACGATCTTTTATATGGGTGTAAACTCGGGTGCTTTCTTAGGCATGATCCTTTGCGGTTACATTGGCGAAAATTTAGGCTGGAGTTATGGCTTTGGTTTAGCAGGTATATTCATGTTCGTAGGAATGCTTCAATTCTACTTCACCAGAAACATATTTGGCAGCATTGGCCTGAAACCTAAAAAAGATGCTGTTGTTGTTGATGAAAATGAAGATCCTGCAGAATCAAAACGAAATCCATTTTCAGCGGTTGATCTTGTTATGGTGGCCATTATTTCTATTGTAGGCCTGGTATGGGTAATTAACGATCCAATCTCTAAAATAACGGGATCTAATCTGTTTAACTTCACTGTGGGCAGCTTAAATGGCGATAAATTTGTTATCCTTCTTGCACTGGTACTCTTTGTAGTTTTATTAATTAAAAGGATATTTCAATATGGTCCGATAGTAAGGGATAAAATGATTGCTATTGTGGTAATGGCTTTTATTACCATTTTCTTCTGGGCTTCTTTTGAACAAGCCGGTGGATCAATGACACTTTTTGCGAGAGACTATACTGATCGTGTATTAGATGGTAATTCGAAAATTGTATTTAATGTAATTAACACCCTGATTACCATTATTCCCTTATCTATTATCACTTATGTATTGCTCAGGTTATTCAGACAAACTTTTGGAAAATATGCCTTAGGAAATATTATCCTGTCTGTTGGATTTTTATTGATCTGGATCTTAATTATATACATGTTAAAGAACCAATATTATGATGTTAAAACAGAAGTTCCGGCATCATGGTTTGGTAGTTTAAATTCATTATTTATCATTTCCTGTGCCCCGATTGTATCTAAACTATGGGAAAGTAAATACAATCCGTTTGCCACATTCAAAAATGGCTTCGGAATGATTCTTTTGGGAATCGGATTTGGTGCATTGGCATACGGTGCAAGCAGCATCCCTGCGGGTGCAAAAGTTGCTCAAATCAGTATGATTTGGCTGGTATTGGCTTATTTGTTTCATACCCTTGGCGAATTATTCATCTCGCCTGTTGGCCTGTCTTACGTATCGAAATTGGTACCGGGAAGAATGATCGGTATTATGTTCGGTATCTGGTACCTGGCTATCGCGATTGGAAATAAAATTGCAGGAACCATGGGTGGCATGATCGATGAGATTACGGCGCAGTATTCTATGAAAACATTCTTCCTAATCTTTACATTAATTCCTGTTGGTTTGGGCCTGTTCATTATGCTCTTAACGCCAATTATGAAGAAATTGATGCACGGCGTAAAATAATCGCACATTAGAATGGAAAAAACATTATCTCTTGAGGAGATTCAAAATTTCGATGGTAAATACCCTAAGCAATTGTGGTATTTATCATTGGTTGAGATGTGGGAACGTTTCTGCTTTTACGGCATGCGTGGCGTTCTCGCTTTTTTCATGGTTGACCAGTTACACCTATCTGATCAAAAATCAAGTCTTCAATATGGTGCAATCCAGGCCTTTGTATATGCATTTACTTTTATTGGCGGCATATTTGCCGATAAGATTTTAGGTTTTAGAAAATCATTGTTTTGGGGAGGTTCATTGATGATTATCGGAAACCTGATTCTGGCCTTCTCCCCTCACGATCTTTTCTACATCGGGATTACGCTTTCTATTATTGGAACAGGTTTTTTTAAACCGAATATTTCTTCGATGGTTGGCGAACTTTACCATGAAAAAGATAACCGTAGAGATGCCGGTTATGGCTTATTTTATGCGGGCATCAATGTTGGAGGTTTTTTGGGTGGCGCTTTGTGCATCTATTTAGGAAAATATTATTCCTGGAACCTGTGCTTTCTCTCAGCAGCTCTGGTAATGGCTTTCGGTTTAAGCACCTTTATTTTTACTAAAAAATATTTAGGTCCGATTGGTAACTCACCGCTCCTGCATTTAGAAAAAACAAAACAAAAAACCTATGAAATAGCGGTTTACATTGGTTCATTGCTGTGTATTCCACTAATCTTTATCATGGTTAGAAATACCGCATACACGGATTATTTCATGTACACCATAGGAACGGTCGCCATCATTTATTTCCTCTATGAAACCTTTAGATTAGCTGAAAAACAGTTAAAATTAAAGTTTTTGGCAGCATTTCTTTTTATCTTCTGTTATTTCCTTTTCAATGCCATTTACGAACAAAGCGGTGGGTCGCTCTCGTTATTTGCAAAAGATAATTTCTCCCATCAGCTCTTATTCTTTTCAGTTGATCCGAATGTGGTAAACAACAGTGTAAACTCTCTATTTGTTATTATTTTCAGCCCTATTGTAGGCATCCTCTGGCTGTTAATGGCCAAGCGAAAAATTGAACCTAACACTGTTATTAAATTTGGTATTGGATTTTTACTATTAGCTGGTGGATTTTATATATTTTATGCAACCCGTTTTTTTGCTGATGCCAATGGCATTACCTCACTAAACATTTTCACGTTAGCCTATTTGGTGGTAACACTTGCCGAGTTGTGTTTGGGTCCTATTGGCATGTCTATCATTACCAAGCTTGCTCCAAAGCGACTATTTGGAATGATGATGGGCCTTTGGTTCCTGGCCAGTGCCTTTGGGCAATTTGCAGCAGGAAAAATTGGCGCTGAAATGTCTGCTTCAGAAAGCGGATCATTAATGACAAAGCTACAGGATTATACCGAAGGTTATAAACAGCTGGCTATCTATGCGCTGGTTGCCGGCCTGGCATTGATCATTATTTCACCATTGATCAAGAAATTAATGCAACAAGTGCGATAAACATCCATTTTAAAAGATTTCGACCCGTTTCAGCCATGTTGAAACGGGTTTTTTCATATTAAATACGTACTTTCGCCCCTTTAAAAGCTGAAAGCTCAAGGCCAGGGGTTTAAAATTTAAAAAAGCAAAACGTGTCAGACAGTCTAGTTATCATTCCCACCTATAACGAAAAGGAAAATATTGAAAGAATTATACGTAAAGTATTTTCACTTACACAACCTTTTCATGTACTAATCATTGATGATGGCTCTCCAGATGGTACTGCCGAAATTGTAAAATCGCTGCAGGAAGAATATGCCGGACATTTGTTTATAGAAGAACGTTCAGGCAAACAGGGTTTGGGTACAGCGTATATCTATGGTTTTAAGTGGGCCCTGGAAAGAAAGTATGATTATATTTTCGAAATGGATGCCGATTTTTCGCATAATCCTGATGATTTATCGCGCCTGCGTGAAGCTTGTGTAAATGGCGCAGATGTAGCCATTGGCTCGAGGTATGTTAAAGGTGTTAATGTGGTAAACTGGCCAATGGGCAGGGTTTTAATGTCGTACTTTGCGTCTATGTATGTTCGCTTTATTACGCGGATTAATATTCAGGACGCTACTGCTGGTTTTAAGTGCTACAGAAGAATCGTGCTCGAAACCATTCCGCTTAATAAGATTAAGTTTGTTGGCTATGCTTTCCAGATTGAAATGAAATTTACAGCCATTAAGTTTGGTTTTAAAGTTGTAGAAGTACCCATCATTTTTACCGATAGAACCGAGGGAACTTCTAAAATGAGTACCCGCATTTTCAGAGAAGCATTTTTAGGCGTCATTCAAATGAAGGTGAATAGCTGGTTCAGGAACTACAAGCGGTAATGTTTAATTGGTAAACTGTTGGTTGAGCTGTTTAACTGTCTAATTGTTTAACTGTCTTATCGATATTTAGACTTGGGACTCATGACTTAAGACTAAGGACTAAACTCAAAACTCCTTTCTACTCTCGCGAATCATTTGCCCGTAATCCATTTGTTTATCCATGGCATTTACGGTTAATACAATTCTTTTGGTTCTGGTGGTTTCTGTCTTAGCCTGATTAATCCAGTTGATGAAATAGTTTTGGTGTGATTTGGGCTGTTTCAGGAAGTTTTGCATTAGATGTTCCGGATCGGACAGGCAGATTTCGAGATCTTCGGGCATTTCAACCTTGAAGTCTTTATCTTCTTCCAGAAAAAGCTCCAGCCTGGCACCTGCTTCTTTTTTCAATTGTTTTCTAAGATCAGCTTTGAGGGCAAGTATAAAATCACCCTCCCCCATGGGCATGGTAGCCATACCTGCAATTTGAACCTGATCAATTTTACCTTTTACCCGAAAACTCTTTTTATTATTGGGTTTGATCTGATTGGCTATTGCTTCCGGAATGAAAACATAGCTCCAGCCTGTTTTTTCGCCCATGTTTTCGAATTTTTCTATTTCTGCGTTAAGCTGAATCATAAGTTAAATAGCTGAGTTTGCTGTTCATTAATCGGTTGATTTAAAAAAACGAAATCCTCAATCCTTTCAAAATGTTTTCCCTTTAATTTTCTTAATGAAATGCGATCACACCAAAAATTTAAATCCACTTTTGGAAGTATATCAAATGCTGTTTCAATATGTTCTGCAGAGAGTTTTCTGCCTATAGACATATGAGGTGCCTTGGTATGATGAAATTCTTTAATTTTAATATTTTTATGTACTGATTTCATATAAGCAGATAAAACACTTGTTGAATGTTCATCTGGCGCAATAAATAAGGTGCCATTATCATATTTTTTGATATCATTAAACTTGACCTCGAAAGGCTTTTGCCCCTTACTCCAACTGCTTAAACAATTCTTCACTATATCCAGTTCCCTGTCGCTGGCAAACAACTGTGAAATTGTAATATGTGCCTCTGCATCGCTGCTTGCATAATTACCGATTTTATTTTTTAAAGTATTTTTTAGTCCGGCAACTTCCTTGATAATTTCGGTTGAGGGGTAAAATGCAATGGCATAAACTGCCCGAATATCGTATTTCATTGCTCTGCTTTCTCCTATATGATTAAAAACGTCCAAATCTATCAGTTCCTGAAGATCTCGTGTTGCTGTTGCTTTTGAAGTTTTAGCGATTACCATGTATTTTTTTGCCGTCATCCCCCCTTCAAAACCTCCTGGGCCAGCTTCGAACATCCGATTAACCACTTTAAGTTGCCGTTCATTAAGATTGTACCTAAAATGATCAAAGAAAATAGTTTTTCTAAGTGTAAAATCTATGAGTTCCTGTGCTTCTTTTTGGGCATTTAAAGTAAGTGTTACAAAATAGCTAAGCCAGCTTGATATTTCATTTTTTTGCTGCGCTTCTTTTAATGCATTGTAATAAGCCGACTTATTTGCTTCTATAGATTTAGAAAGGCTAAGTAATACCGGTCTTCCAAGGGTTTGAGACAATGCTTTTTCTGCAAGCGCTCTGCCTATTCGTCCGTTTCCATCCTCAAATGGATGGATACTTTCGAAATATAAATGGGCGATGGCGGCTCTGATAACGGGATCAACAATTTCTCTGCTCTTACCGGGAGCTGTATCGTTGAACCAGATGATAAAACGCTTCATTTCGGAAGGAACTTTCTTAGAACTTGGTGCCTCAAAATGCACCTCTTCCATACCAATCCCGCCAGACACAACTTGCATGGGAGCGCTTCCTTCTCTCCAGCATCCAATATTGAGCCCATTAGCATCTCTAAATAAAATTTCATGCCATTTCCAAAGCTCAGCAACGGACAGCTCATCCTGGAAATTATATTTGACATGAATTAATAAATCTGTAATTGCCGAGGCCCGCTTATCCCGAACGAACAACATTTTCTCTCCCAATCCTAAATTGTTCTTCACAGAGGACATCACATCCTGTCTGCTAAAAAACGCCCCTTCAATTTCGGAGGTTTTCATGGCTTCTGATATTAATAATTCATACTTGGTTTCCTCACGTACACTATCAGGCAAGCTTTTAAGCACACCTGTAACTTCTCCAATCATCTCAGTAAACTGATATAATTTTTGTTCAATTCCTTCAATTGAAAAACTAAAATTAGGCCAGTCTTTTTTTTCCCAATTATATCCCATGAGCCGAATATACTAAAAATACGGCTCAAAAAGATGCGATTTATGAGCCGTATTTAATTAAAATACGGCTCATAAGTGTGCAGATTATGAAAAAAGCCCTATTTGAGAATTGCCTAAACCTGCCGAAAAACCCATTTCAAAGCGTACCAAAGGCTGATATTGTTTTTTATTTTTATCAAATTTTCTCAAAAGTAAAGTATCACACCTGAAAGAAAAATGGGTATATAATTTTTTTAGGGCAAGCAGCACTTGTTCTTCTGTTAATTTTCTTCCAATACTAATGTGAGGTTCGGTACTTTTGACATCGGTTTGAATTGGAAAACCTGTTAAAACCCTTTTCATTAAAGCGGCCAGGTGTTTTCTGGAATCTGGCTGTGGTGCAACATATACAGCTCCATTATCGTAATGTTTAAGTCCTTTGAAAGAAACCTCAAAAGGTTGCTCCGTTTTACGGATATGTTCCAAATAATGGCTTACCGATTCGAGCTCCCGGTCGCTGGCCCAAAAATTCTGCAATAGTTATGTGCGCTTTGGCGTTTTTACTGTGATACCATGCGTTTAATAAATTTCCAAGTTTTTGTTTTTGATAATCCACCTGCATGATTACTTCTCTGCTGGGCTCAATAATCAGCGAGAATTTGTTTTTGACTAAGACCATATATAATTAATTAAATGATTAATCTATTGCCAATGGACTTAACTGTACATCCAGTTTGGCAAACTTTAAAACTTCAACACTGGGGAAACCAAAATCTTCTACAACTTTACCTAAAATCAGGTAACAGCCCTTACCTTTAAACGGATAAACAGGCGTGGTATTGGGAAAGTGTGTGGTGTCGAAAAAATCGCCCTGAACGTCTAAAAAAGTTCCAAACCACATTTTAGTATTTTTAATGGTATGCACTGTCTTCTCACAGACGTAATTCCCCAGCATTTTCACTGTTTTACCCACATGAAGGTGCAGGTCTGCCGCCATTACTTCTCCCCGATAACCGGTTTTAAGCAGATCGAACATTTTGTAATTTAAGGGATAACCCAAAAGCTCAAGCTCAGTGTAAGCGTTCTCCAGAGCAGAATCTGCTAAAGGCGGAAGGGTGTAATTTTTATAACTTAACTTAAACAGCTCTGCATGATTGACTTGTTTTTGTTTAAATCCAAGGTAATTGTGCACATCCCACAACAGTGTTTTCCTATCCTTACCTGTAAACCTAAGGGCACCTAAACGAATGAGGATAATGGCTTGTTCTAAAGAAATACAGGTGCGTTTTACGAAATCTTCTAAATCCAGATAGGAACCATTTTGCCTCCGCTCTTCGGGGATTATTTTGATATTCTTTTCTTCAAG
The DNA here is from genome assembly GCF_965279535.1 of Pedobacter sp. Classification (NCBI taxonomy): domain Bacteria; kingdom Pseudomonadati; phylum Bacteroidota; class Sphingobacteriia; order Sphingobacteriales; family Sphingobacteriaceae; genus Pedobacter; species Pedobacter sp. Next base: position 171,449 of record NZ_OZ257244.1, on the reverse strand, counting down.
TCCCTGTACACCGATAAACCCCAGCCAGGCTTGAGTTCCATGGATATTCACTACTTCATCGCTGTGGTTAACGCATGGAAGATGTACCCTGGCACCTGTTTTTTGCAGTTCGTGCACATAAACCCATCTACTGTAAAACCCGCCATAATTATTAAGTACAGCTACCATAAACTCCATCGGGAAGTAAGTTTTGAGGTACAAGCTCTGATAGCTTTCTACAGCAAAAGATGCAGAATGTGCCTTTGAAAAGCTGTAGCCGGCAAAGGATGAAATCTGTCTCCATACTTCTGTAATCAATTCTTCTGAATGCCCTTGCTGTCTTGCAGAAATGAAAAATTTATTCACGAGTTCGTCAAAAGCCAGCTTAGAGCGGTATTTACCACTCATTGCTTTGCGCAGAACATCAGCATCTGCCAAATCCAGACCAGCAAAATAGTGACAAACTTTAATCACATCTTCCTGATAAACCATTACTCCGTAAGTTTCCTCCAATTGCTCTTTCATCACTTCACAGAGATACTGTACTTTATCGGGTTCATGGTAGCGTTCGATATAGGCCTTCATCATTCCTGAACTTGCTACCCCGGGCCTGATGATGGAACTTGCAGCCACAAGGGTTAAATAGTTATCGCATCTGAGCTTTTTTAATAACTGGCGCATGGCCGGGGATTCGATATAAAAACAGCCAATGGGCTGTCCTTCCTTTAGAATTCCATTCAGCTTAGCATCTGATTTAAAAGTTTTAAAATCGTGAATATCGATCTCCAGGTTTTTATTTTTTTTAATGAGTTCTACAGCTTCTCGAATATGGCCAAGCCCCCGTTGACTTAAAATATCGAATTTTTCATAACCAATTTGTTCTGCTTCATACATATCCCACTGCACAGTTGCAAAGCCTTTGGGCGGCATATCGAGGGCGGTATAATAAGTGATCGGTTCTTCAGAGATCAAAATCCCGCCGGCGTGGATAGAGCGTTGGTTAGGCATATTTTGCATATGCTGATATACGGCAAGCAGTTTTTGAAAAGTAGTATTTTCGAGGTTTTCGCGCTCACGGGTTGGATCAGTAAAACTATCAATCTCTCCCTTGGGTAGTCCCAAAACTTTTCCTATTTCGCGAATAATTGCCCGATTCTTAAAGGTGCTCATGGTACCCAGGAAAGCTACGTGCCATTTAGGGTATCTTTCAAAGATGTATTTCTGAATGGTTTCACGCTCATCCCAGGAAAAATCAATATCAAAATCGGGTGGACTGGTTCTTTTTTCGTGCAGAAAGCGTTCGAAATACAGATCAAGATCTATCGGATCCACATCGGTAATGCGCAAGCAGTAAGCCACCAAACTGTTGGCTCCGGAACCACGCCCTACATGGTAAAAGCCACGTTTATTAATGGCATACCGGATGATATCAAAGGTGATTAAAAAATATGCACAGTAATTTTTGAACTCAATAATCCGCAGTTCCTTTTCTAAACGCTGCAGCACCTCATCATTGTAATTACCATACCTGTATTTCAAACCTGCAAAGGCCAGGTTTCGCAACATTTTTTTATCTCCGTCAATACCTGTTTTAGTATAGTGAATCTTATTCTTTGATTGGGTTTCCCGCTCAAAATAAACACTAAGATCACAGCTATCGAGAAGTTTTTGCGTGTTTTCTACAATAAAAGGATAATATTCAAACTGTTTAGTCAGTTCATTTTCGGGAATTAAAAATTCGCTTTTTTCACATTTTTGATTTTCTGGAACTTTGCTCAAAAGCGTATTTAAATCTATCGCCCTGAGATATTCGTGCAGGCGATACCCCAATTTATTGTTTACGGTAACCGGATGCCAAACCACTAACTTGTTTTTTTGCAACAACAGAGGATGGTTATATAAAATACCCAGTTGCTTACTTCCAATGCCCACAAATTCATTCTCCTTGAGCTGTCTTCTAAAAAACTTCTGAAAAGGATAAACCACATAAGCATTTTCGAAGTATGGAGGAAATTCGGGCAGAGGAATATTATAAATGTTATGGTAACTCAAAAATTCATTAAGTTCACGCATACCCTCTTTATTTCGGGCAATCCCTACATAAAGCAGCTGATGCTGAAACCTGAATTCTATCCCTACAACAGGCTTTAGTTTATAGGGTATATTACCTTTATGTGTTTCATCAGCCTCGCGGGCTATACTTTGCCGGTAACATTCACGCACAAACTCTACAGCTCCGGTAGAGTTGTTTATATCTGTTAAAACCATTTGGTGGATTCCCAAAGCTCTGGCAGTACTAATGAGCTGCTCAATACTTTGTGTGCCATATTTCAGGCTATAGGAAGAATGCACATTTAGAAACATAATGATTCAGCTTATCAATGGTTCATCTTTATCAATCGAGGCTAAATATTAATCGTAAGACTTTGCCCCGATTATCCCTTTTTCGCTCATAAAACTTCTGATCTTCGACCGTTTTCTATGATCATTTTCTGTCTCACCTTCTTCGGTAATTTGATCCAGCGCTATTTTTTTCTTCCGTGGATTATATTTAATAACCTTATTGTTTTGATCCCTGGGCGGTTGTGTAACAATACAGGCTTTCACCACAGCTTCATCTCCGAAGTTATTCCGAACCTTATCCATCGCCTGGTATAAGCTATATTCTTCTTCGGACACATCGTACAATCCAATTTGTTCGTAGCCATTTACCAAATGAGACAGCTTTACACCAATTAACCGTAACAGCATCCGCTTGCTGTAAACCTTTTCAAATAGATGGTGTGCCTTTTGGATCAATATAGAATCGAGTGAGGTATAAGGAATACGTTCCTGCTGTGTAACCGTTTCAAAATTGGTATATCGGATGGTTACTGTGATACAGGCGGTAAGCTTCTTCTGATTGCGCAATTGAAAGGTAAGTCCGGTAACCATACCTGTAATAATCGATTTCAATTTGGCAATATCCATTGTATCATTTTCAAAAGTTGCCTGTGTACCAATTGATTTACGTTCGCGATAAGGCAGCACCGGGGCCAGATCAATCCCGTTGGCCTTTTGCCATAAACTTAGGCCATGCTGGCCCAGGATTTTAAACATCAGTTGTTGCGGAATCTGGGTAAGCGTTTCGATATGCCGAACCCCCATTTCACTCAACTTTTTATAGGTAGCATGCCCTATACCTGGAATTTTATGAACGGCTAAAGGATTGAGAAAGGGCTGTACCTCAAGAAAAGGAACATGCTTATGCCCATCTGGCTTAGATTCATTTGTCGCTATTTTAGCTACAGTCTTATTAACCGATAATCCGAACGAAATGGGTAATCCGGTTTCTTTCATGATCTTTTCCCTCAGTTCAGTTGCAAAAGTCATGCAGCCGAAGAAACGATCCATCCCCGTCATGTCAATATAGTGTTCATCAATACTGGCCTTCTCAAAAAGCGGAACACGCTCAGCAATAATTTCGGTAATTTCATGCGAAGCTTTGGAGTATTCTTCCATGTTGCCACGAAGAAAAATCGCCTGCGGGCAGAGTAACTTTGCAGTTCTTCCGGGCATAGCCGAATGAATGCCATATTTACGTGCTTCGTAACTGCAAGATGCGACTACCCCCCTATCACCTCCACCACCGATAATTACCGGTTTACCAATCAAACCCGGATTTTTCTTCATTTCTACAGAAACAAAAAATGCATCCTGATCCATGTGAATAATCTGCCTGTCCTTTTCCATCTGCTTTCTATTTCAATAGGGTTGTTATCATTTTTCGCAATAGCGAGTGTTTTATTGGCGACAAGCCGTTTTCACCACCAAGAACGCAAAGGTAGTTGCGCGCGCGACCATCTTCCATTTACATTATTCAACCACCTAAGGCAGCTGAGGGCATCTAAGCTTAACCGTACCTGTATTGCTGGCTAGCCATGGAACATGAACATGAAAAAAATCCGTCATTGAGAACCAGGGCTACGTAGCTGAAACAATCTGATTCAATACTACATCATTTTCTTAAGATCAAATTTACTAATATTTTTAGCCACAAGAAACAAATAACATTCCTTTATTATCCACAATTTACTAACATTTTTAGTAAATTACAAATAAAAAATGCCCGGACATATTGTCCGGGCACTACTAAAAAATAATCAGGTGTTAGAAAGCGCTATTGCTTAACGATCTTAAATTCAGTTCTTCTGTTTAGCTGATGTGCTACATCGGTACATTCGATGCCATTAGCACATTGGTTTAACAATTGTGTTTCACCATAGCCTTTCGCAGTGATGCGGTTTTTATTAATCCCTTTTGAAATGATATATTGAACGGCCGACTCTGCTCTCTGCTGAGAAAGTTTCAGGTTGTAAGTATCTTTACCTCTACTATCAGTATGCGATCCTAATTCAATCCATATCGTAGGGTTTTCGTTCATGATCCTGACCAGCTTATCCAATTCTACCGCAGCATCTGGCCTGATATTCCATTGGTCAAAATCATAATAAATGTTTTCCAGTCTGATGGCTTTGTTGATTTCAATCTGCTCCAGGTAAAGATCCTGAACCAACACCTCTGAACTCGCTAGTCCGATAGTGGCTAAATTCTCCACATCCGAACGGTAACCTGTTTTATCTGCTGAAAGGTTGTATTCTGATTCTTTCGACAAAGAAAACTGATAAGCACCATTATCATCTGTTTCTGCTTTAATTGTTGAGCCATTAACTTTAGCAAGGGTAACCAAGGCCGCAGCAACAGGCTCATTGGTTTTCTTATCCAATACCCTACCGGTTAACTTAAATGCTAAAATCTGTTTTTGATCAATAGTATAAATATCGTCATTGCCTAATCCATTACTGCGGTTAGAGGATAGGTAAACAATCCCTCCGCTATCATTCAGACTAAAACCGAAATCGTCTTGCGGAGAGTTAAAAGGATATCCCATATTCTCTATTTTACCAATGCTTCCGCCTGCTCTCCAGGCCCTGAAAACATCCAGTCCTCCCATGCCTACATAACCATCGCTCGAAAAATAAAAATTATTTTTACTGTCAAAAACAGGACTTCGTTCATTTCCTGCAGTATTGATTTCTTTCAGATTAATGGGTTTCCCCCAGTCTCCTTTATCCGTTTTCTCACAAACGTATACGTCTGTCCCTCCTTTTCCGCCGGGCATGTTTGATGCAAAATACAGGCTTTCTCCATCAGTTGTAATAAAAGGATCGCCAACAGAATATGCATTTACGTTATTATAAGGAAACGATACAGGTTCAGTCCAATTGCCGTCTGCATCCTGTGCGCTGCTATAAATTTCTACATTTACAGTGCTGGGTTTATTTTTTAGCTTTTCCAACTCATCAGGAATACGTGTTAAAGTAAAATACATGGTTTTATAATCGGCAGTAAAACTTGCTGATCCGACATGATAATTTGTTCCTGTTCTAATGGGAAATAATTGAATATCTGCTGTTGCAGCAGATTTAAAATACAACTTAAGATAGCCATTACCTGTCCAGCCATAAATTTTCTTATTTGGCTTTTTAGCACCATCGAATTTTAGAAAGGGTGTACTTTCTTTGGATTCAAGGTCTGTATTGGTGCGATCAGAGGTAAACACAACCCCCTCCTTAAATTTTACAGCGCCCCAATCTGACTGGATGCTATTCAATGCCTTTTGATTAATTAATTCAACCGATTTTGGATATTTCATCCATTTTAATGCCGAATCGCAGGAAGTAAGCCAAACCTCCTGGAGCTGTACAGGGATATCTTTTTTAAGCGCTATGTAATTTAGATACTGCCCTTTGGCTTCCCTATATTTTGCATTGTTTTGTAATGCTTTTGCATAGCCTAAAATATACTCGGGTTTAGGGTTTGGCATTTTAGAAGCAATGGCATACCAGCTTTCTGCCTGCACATAATTATTCATTAAACCGTAGGCACTGGCCAGGCGCTCTGCTGCGTGGAGTGTTTTTTGTTTTTGATACGCCTGTTCGTACAAATCTACCGCCTTACTGTAATTGTAAAGTTCATATTGTTTATCGGCTTCCTTCAACACATACTGTGCACGGCCTTGAAAAGTGATATGGAGCAAGAAGAAGGTGCAGATGCTAAGTAAAATTTTCTTCATAATCGGGTTTAGATAGGAAATGAGCGTTTATTAAAATACCCTTGGCGTAGCCAATCTGACATTAATCGGGATGAAAGAATAGGCAATGGAAATTTCGTGTGTTCCGCCGCTGTATCCTTGCAAAGGGCCAACCGAAAAATCGTAAGCATAACCGATTCTGATTTTCTCGGAAGGGAAAAGCTGGATAGCAGCAACAGCAGAATTCCTGCTTGTTAAATCTTTTTGAAGATAGCTTTTATCATATAATTTAACACCTGTGCGGTATGATCCACCAATCCAGACTGCATCCTTAATCATCAGAAAAGCATTGATATCCAGACTTGTCGGGCCTCCTCGATCGTCTTTAAGTAAAAACGATGGCTTAATCTGAAAATCTTCATTAATCGGAAAAAGGGAACCTGCAGTAAGATAATAATGAGGTTTTGGCTGGGCGATAAATGCGTACCGATCAATATCAACATACTGCGCGATAAGATTATCGGCAGAAAACCCTGCAAACATGCGATCATTTGCAAAATAGATTCCTGCCCTGGCATCAGGAACGATGGTGCTTTGCATGCCTATGGGTTGGTTCGGTTCGGGATCATTTGGATTTAGCAAAGCGCCATCTACACCTAACTGAACCACACCAACGCCTAAACCAAGTGCCAATCTGGAAGTACCATCATCATTCATCGGAATGCGGTAGGCGTAGTTTCCATAAACACTCTGATTCACTTGTGCGCCCAGCTTATCACTGGCTACCTGCAGAGCAAGCCCAACGTTACCGCTATTTGCAATGGCATCAACAGCCAATGACATGGTTTTGGGCGCTCCGGTAACACCGGTCCATTGTGTACGGTAGAAGCCATGTACATTGAGCACTTCTTTGTAACCTGCATAAGCAGGATTAATGTAAATCCCGTTAAACATGTACTGACTGAATTGTGCATCCTGCTGTGCAAGCGAGCGAGTAGCTGCAAGCGATAACAATGCCATGGTGAACAGTAATATTTTCTTCATCTTCTTCAATATCTTAGAGGGAAACCAGTTTTTTACGCTGGCTTCGCCAAAACCTTATTTAGTTTTTAAATGCTCTGATTAATGTGATGTATCCTTTTAACACTTCGAACTGTGCATTACCTGCTTTTCTAACCCTTAGCAAATAATAGTAAGTACCTTCGTTCAGTCCCTCTCCGGTCCAGTTATTCTGGTATCCATTGGTATGGAATACTTCATTTCCCCAGCGATTGATAATTCTGATTTCATTTTCCTGGAACTGGTTTAATCCTCTGATCTCGAAAGTATCGTTAATTCCATCTCCGTTTGGTGTAAACAAGTTTGGCACATTAATTCCAATAAAGTTGGCTGTTAGCGTTACCGAAGCTACGTTAGTTTCATATCCGTAAGCATCTTTTACTTTATAGGTGAATGTGTCTTCTCCGGTATAACCTGGATTTGGCGTGTAAGTGATAGTGCCATCAGCATTTACTTTTACCGTACCATTTTTAGGTTTTACAACTACTTCTACCGTTAGCTTATCCAAGGTCGAATTTCCAGGATCATCGTTGGCTAATACGTTAATCACTATTGGTGCATTCGCTACTGTACCTGCCACATCATCTACTGCTTTAGGTGATTTAGGGAAGCTAATTACCGTAGGTGTATTGTTACCTTCTGCCGTTCCGGATACATCACTTACATTAGCGCCTGTAGTGGTTTTAGCATTAACTGTTGCGGTATTGCTCGTTGTACCCTGATCTTTATCTGCTTGTATTAAAGTATAAACTTCTACATGGTTGATGGATGCACCTGGTACCAGTCCACCATTAACAGCAATTGCTTTATTCGCAATACCCAATTTGGTATCGGTAAGGGTAACTGTATTTAAAGTAATGCTTCCTGTGTTCTTAATACTAAATGTATAAGTAATCTGGTTCCCACTAAATGCCGCGGTTTTAATCAATGCAATTGATGAATTTGAATTCAGCAGTGTTACTGTTGGTGTATTGTTATTTTCTGCTGTTCCGGATACATCTGTAATAGTGACATTAGCAGGCGTTTGTCCGGTTATGGTAGCCGTATTGGTAACATTTCCTGCATCTCTGTCTGCCTGAGTAACGCTGTAAATGTAACTATCAGTAACACTTGCTCCTGGTGCCAACGTACCTGGAATAACCCTTGTTAAACCTAATTTTGGATCCCTTAACGTAATGATGTGCAAGGTAACGTTACCTGTATTTTTAACTATGAAGTTATAGGTAATGCTATTTCCATCTGCGCTTAAGTTACCTGTTTTTACCAGGGTAAGTGTTGAAGCAGGAACTATCGAAGTTACCGTAGCATCATCAGGTGCTGCTGTTGCAGGGTCGTCTGATTTAGGTTTATTGAGTGTATTACCATTTGGCGTTTGAGCTGTAGCCGCTGCCTGGTTACTAAATGAACCTTGATTCACCTCCGTTAAGGTGATTGTGTGTTTGGCGGTTACGGTTACACTTTGTCCAGGCATTAGTATAGCGATACTTGCCGGCGTTATAGAACCTGCATCTGCACCAACATCGGTAACTGTAACATTGGTTAAGCTTACATTACCTGTATTGGTTACTACGATATTGTAGTTAATCACATCTCCTGCTTTACTTACCGCATTGGTGGCTTCTTTAGTTAAGCGCATAGCAGGTGAAGCACTTAACGGAGTTATGGTTGCATCGTTTGCCGCCGGGGTTGATGGATCATCAGATAGCTTAACAATATCTATTCCCTGAGGATCTTTCGCCGTTGCATTGGCCTGATTGATCACCCTTCCCGAATTTACATCTGCCTGAGTTAATACATGGCTTGCTGTAAGGGTAACCGAAGCTCCAGGTGCCAGGCTTGCAATCGGTGATCCACTCACGATAGCATTTATATCCGAAACTACAACATTGTTTAAAGTTACATTGCCCGTATTGGTTAATTTCAGGTTATAGTTTAATACCTCGCCTGCAATTGCAGGTACTGTACCATTAATCACTTTTTCAAAGGTATATGATGGTGTAGCAGTTACATTGGTTATGGTTGCATCGTTAACCGCAGGGGTTGATGGATCATCAGATAGTTTAACAATATCTCTTCCCTGAGGATCTTTTGCTGTTGCATTGGCCTGATTAGTCACTTTACCTGCATTAACATCTGCCTGAGTCAAAACATGGATAGCAGTTATTGTTGCAGAAGCACCTGGCGCCAGGCTGGTAACTGGCGATCCGCTTACTACTGCATTGGCATCCGTTACGATAATATTATTTAAAGTTACATTACCGGTATTGGTTACTTTCAGGTTGTAATTTAACACAGCTCCGGCAGTTGTAGGTACTGCTCCATTAATCACTTTCTCAAAAGTATACGATGGTGCCGGGGTGAAGAATGTTACCGTTGGAATATCATTTGTTTTATCTGTACCCGAAACATCTTTAATTACATTTCCAACTGGTGTTTTAGCACTAACTGATGCTGAGTTTGTTACTGCTCCGGCATCTTTATCTGACTGAGATAAAGTGTAGACCGCTGTTGCTGACACAAACTGACCAATTGCCAATGTACCATTGAGGGTTCTGTTCAGTCCTAGCTTGTTATCTGTAATGGCTACATCTGTTAAATCTGTATTTCCGGTATTGGTGATGGTGAAGGTATAAGCAATGGTATTGCCATCAGCACTCAACACTCCTGTTTTTACCAAAGCCATTGCTCCTTTCAATACTTGTGTATTTACACTGGTGGTGTTATCTCCCATATCCGGATCTGTTGTACCGTTTGCAGCTGTGACAGAAACCCTGTTGGTTAATAATCCGGTAAATGCTGCATTTACTTTTGCATTTGCGGTTAAGGTAACGGATTGCCCTGCGACAAGATTGCTTCCGATGGTATAAGTATTTGCTGCTGCATCAAAAATACCACCCGCAGCCTGATAAGTAATATTTTCCAGGCCAGCCGGCATGTTTTCTGTTAATCCAATCACCTTGCCTGCTAATATTGTTGCAGGACCGTTGTTTTTAATGGTTATCTTATAGCTAATTGTTTCATTGTTTTCAACACCTGTTTTATTCGCTACTTTAGTTACAGACAAATCGGTAATCCAATCTGGTACAACCACAGTAACCGTTGCGGTTTCTGATTTTGTTGCATCTAATTTATCCGTGATTTTATACTGTAAAGTATACGTTCCCGGAACTGTTCCTGCAGCAACATTTACCGATCCATTGGCAGGATTAATGCTTAGGCCGGCATGAGTTGAAGAAATCTGTGCAATGGTAACCGCAGCTACAGTTGCAGTAGACGAACCATTATAAGTGTCATTTAACAATACATTCGCTACTGCTATACCTCCTGTAAATCCGTTTACTGTTCCATTGTCGTCATTAGCCAGTATTGCGCCTGAAGTTACATTTACAGTAACACTCGCGGTCTTTTGCTGTCCTGGATTTAATTTGTCTTCAATTTGATAAACGATGGTATAAGTGCCTACAGGTGTATTGGCAGCAACAACTACTTTTCCCGTTGCCGGGTCTAAAATTACATTAGCATGAGTGGTTGAAACCTGACTTAAATTAACATTAGCTAATGAAGCAGGGTTTCCGTTATATGTATCATTAACCAATACATTACTTACAGCAGTACCACCGGTATAAGCATTTGCGATCCCCGAATCGCCATTGGCTACAAGTGATGGTGCTTCTACGGACACTGTTACATTAGCTGTTTTTGTTTGGCCAGGGTTAAGCTTATCTTCTATCTGATAAACCAAGGTATAAGAACCTGCCGGGGTATTTGGCATTACGTTTACTTTCCCGGTAGTCACATCTAAAGTAACGTTCGGATTTGTAGTGGAAACCTGACTTAAGGTTACGTCTGATAATGATGCTGTATTACCATTGTAAGTATCATTCGCTAAAACATTATTTACTGCTGTTCCTCCATTAACGCCATTTACGGTTCCGTTATCTGTTGTTGCCACCATTGCCGGAGGTGTTACTGTAATCTGGATACTGGCCGTTTTAGCCTGTCCCGGATTTAACTGATCTTCAATCTGATAAACTACAGTATAAGTACCAGCAGGTGTATTTGGTGCGACATTAACCTTTCCGGTAGTTACATCTAAGGTAATATTCGGATGATCAGTTGATACCTGACTTAAATTAACATTAGTCAGTAATGCCGGACTAATTCCATTATAGGTATCGTTTGCGAGGACATTTGGTACTGCTGTCCCTCCGGTTAATCCGTTGGCACTACCGTTGTCGGTGTTAGCAACCAGTTGCGGAGCAGAAACCGTAATGGTAACAGTTGCTGTTTTAACTGATCCCGGGTTTAAAATATCCTCGATCTGATAAACTACATGATATGTTCCGGCTGGAGTATTGGGAGCTACATTAACGCCACCTGTACTTTCATCCAATGTTACTTTTGGTTGATCGGTTGATACCTGATTTAATTTAACATTATTTAATGACGCCTGGATTCCATTATAAGAATCATTTGCCAAAACATTACTTACGGCTGTACCGCCCGTATATCCATTTGCTAAACCTGTATCATTTGCCGCTATTAATGTTGGCGAAGCAACCACAATGGTTACACTTGCCGTTTTGGTTTGACCAGGATTTAACTGATCTTCGATCTGATAAACCAATGTATAAGTACCTGCAGGTGTATTTGGCGCTACAATAACCGCACCTGTTACTGTATTTAGGGTAACATTTGGATGATCAGTTGAAACCTGACTTAAAATCACATTGGTAAGTAAAGCAGGGCTAACACCATTATAGGTATCATTTGCCAGAACATTCGGAACTGCTACGCCGCCATCGAAACCATTTGCAGAACCATTATCTGCATTTGCATTCATAACAGGTGCAACTACCGTAACTGTAGCATCTGCTTCTTTGGTTAAACCAGAGTTTAACTTATCTTCTATATTATATTTAACCACATAAGTACCGGCTTTAGTGTTTGGTAACACATTCACCTTTCCGGTTGTAGCATCCAGCGTTACATTTGGATGGGTAATTGAAACCTGTACTAAATTAACGGTACTCAGTGTTGCAGTTACTCCATTATAAGTATCGTTTACCAAAACATTGTTGATTGCACTTCCACCGTTTACACCGTTAACGGTTCCATTATCAGCATGAGCCGCAATAACTGGCGCTGTTACGGTAACGGTTACACTGGCTTGTTTAACTTCAGCGGCATTCACCCTATCTGTCATCGAATACACCAAAGTATAAGTCCCGGCCGGAGTATTAGGCTCAACGCTCACCCGCCCTGTTGATTCGTCTAATTTAACTTTAGCATTATCAGTTGATATTTGTGTTAAAAATACACCTGCCAATGTTGCCTGATTGTTATTAAATAAATCGTTCCCTAAAACATCAGCCACTGCTGTACCACCAATAAAGCCATTTACTGTACCATTATCATTTACCGCAACCATAGGTGCAGCCGTTACTGTAATGGTTACTGTAGCCTGTTTAGTTTGCCCTGGATTTAACCTATCCTCAATCTGGTAAACCAATGTGTAAGTATTTTCAGGTGTACCTGCTGCAACGTTCACTCTTCCTGAAGTTACATCCAAACTAATATTAGCACTGCTGGAAGATATCTGCGTTAGGGAAACATTGGTTAAAGTAGCTCCTGAGGCATCATAAGTATCATTCCAAAGCACGTTACTAACGGCGACACCACCTGAAATTCCATTTATAGCTGCAGCATCGTTAATGGCATTTAAAGCTGGTGCCGTAACTGTAATGGTAATGTTTGCAGTTTTGGTTTGACCTGGATTTAGTTTATCTTCTATTTGATATACCAGTGTATACGTTCCGGCAGGCGTGTTTGGAGCAACATTTACTGCTCCTGTTGTCACATCAAGCGTTAATCCCGGGTGGTTAGTAGAAACCAAAGTCAGGTTAACGTTACTAAGCGAAGCCGGGCTCGTGCCGTTGTAGGTATCATTCGTTAAAACATTGGCTACTGCAACTCCGCCGGTAAAACCATTAGCTGTTCCAGTATCGCCATTGGCGGTCATTAAAGGCGCTGCAACATTTACAGTTACACTCGCTTGTTTAATTTGGCCAGGATTTAATTTATCTTCTATTTGATACACAACAGTATAAGTCCCTGAAGGTGTATTTGGCGCAACATTTACCTTTCCTGTAGCTACATCTAAAGTTACCTGAGGGGATGTAGTTGAAATTTGGCTTAAATTAATCTGACTTAAAGTAGCCTGCACTCCATTGTAAAGGTCATTTGCTAAAACATCTATAACTGCGATTCCACCGGTAAAACCATTAGCCGAACCATTATCCGAATTGGCTTGTAGTGCCGGAGCAGCCACAGTAACAACAACTGTAGCAGTTTTGGTTTGACCAGGGTTTAACTTATCTGTTATCTGATAAACTACATTATAGGTACCCGCAGGGGTATTAGCAGCTACATTTACTTTTCCAGTGGTTACATCAAGCGTAACATTTGGATGGGTTGTAGAAATCTGGCCTAACGTAACATTGGATAAAGTAGCTTGTGCTCCGTTGTAGCTGTCATTTGCTAAAACATTAGCCACTGCTGATCCACCTACCAGCCCATTTACTGAACCTGAATCATCAGCCGCAGTCATTACCGGAGCTGCTATACTAACGGTTACTGTTTCTTGCCTGGTTTGCCCAGGATTTAGTTTATCTTCTATTTGGTAAACCAGCGTGTACGTTCCTGCCGGGGTATTGGCTGCAACGTTTACAGCACCTGTGCCCGGGTTCAGGGTAACACCATTATTTGTGGTAGAAACCTGAGATAAAGTTACATTGCTTAAAGTAGCAGTTGCACCATTATAAGCATCATTTGATAACACATTATGAACTGCAACACCACCGGTAAAGCCGTTCGCTGTTCCTGCATCTGAACTTGTACTCATTGCTGGAGCATTTACTATAACGTTAACACTGGCTGTAGTTTTCTTTCCTGGATTTAATTTATCTTCAATCTGGTAAATCAAAGTATAAGAACCAGCAGGCGTATTTGGCGATACATTTACTGCACCCGTAGCCGGATCTAATGAAATACCACTGTTGGTAGTTGAAACTTGTGTTAAAGCAACATTTACTAAAGTTGCTGCTACCCCATTGTAAGTATCATTAATTAAAACATTCGCTATTGCTGTTCCGCCAACAAAGCCATTAGCTGATCCATTATCAGTGTTGGCTACGATTGCCGGGGAGGTAACAGTAATCGTTACAGTAGCGTCGGCGGTTTGACCTGGATTAATTTTATCCTGAATTTGATAAGCCAGGGTATAAGTTCCTTCCGGAGTACCTGCAGCTACATTTACTTTACCTGTTGTTAAATCTAAGCTTACTTTGGGCGATGAAGAAGAAACAAATGAGAGATTTACTTCTGCCAAAGATGCCACAGCATTATTATAGATATCGTTACCTAAAATATTGGCAACTGCAGTTCCTCCCTCAAAACCATTTATTGAACCTGCATCGTTGGCAGCCAGGATACCTGGAGCAGTAACAGTAACACTTACTACCGCCTGTTTGATTTGGTTTGAATTCAGTTTATCTTCAATCTGATAAACCACTTCATATGTTCCCGCCGGTGTTCCAACTGCAACATTTACTTTTCCAGAAGCGGCATCCAAAGTAACTTTCGGATTTGTAGTTGATACCTGCGTTAAATTAACTGTTGTTAATGTTGCTGTTGCACCATTATAAGTATCATTACTTAATACATTAGCTACAGCAACTCCACCTTCAAAACCATTCACCGCACCATTATCTGCATTAGCTACCATTACCGGGGTTGTTACCATAATGGTTACTGTGGCAGTGGTTTTCTGCCCTGGGTTTAATTTATCTTCAATCTGGTAAACCAAAGTATATGTTCCAGCAGGTGTATTTGGTGCGACATTTACTGCGCCGGAAGCCGGATCAAGGGTAATGTTAGGATGAGTTGTAGAAACCTGGCTTAATGTTACCTGTGCCAGCGTTGCCGGATTACCATCGTAGCTATCGTTAGCCAAAACATTTGGCAAAACCTGTCCACCTTCAAATCCGTTCACTGAACCTAAATCTGAACTTGCTACCATAGCCGGAGGATTTACCGTAACGACTACACTGGCGGTTTCGGTTTGCCCCGGATTTAATTTATCTTCTATCTGATAAACAACAGTATAGCTTCCTGCCGGAGTATTTGCTGCAACATTTACTTTTCCGGTACCTGAATCCAAAGTTACCTTCGGATTGCTGGTAGAAACCTGGGTTAAAGTAACCACAGTTAACGAGGCCGCATTGCCATTGTAACTATCGTTAGCCAATACATCTGCAACAGCTACCCCACCCGAATAACCATTGGCTGCACCCGCATCATCAACTGCAACCATAACAGGCGCATCAACAACTACTGTTACCACTGCAGTTTGCGTTAAAGTTGGATTTAATTTGTCAGCAATCTGATAAATTAAGGTATAAGAGCCAGCTGCCGTTCCTGTTGCAACATTTACTTTTCCTGTTGCAGGATCAAGTGTTACCTTAGGGTTTGTAGTAGAAACCTGAGTTAAAGCTACTGTACTCAAACTTGCTGGTCCTCCATTATAGGTATCATTTACCAAAACATTATTTACAACTGTTCCGCCAGTTACTCCATTAATGGTTCCCGAATCGTTATTTGCGTCCATACCTGGGGCAACAACATTGATGGTTACACTGGTAGTTTTTATTTGTCCCGGGTTTAACTTGTCTTCAATTTGATAAACAATGGTGTAAGTACCGGCAGGTGTTCCTGCAGCAACATTTACCTTACCTGTTGCCGGATCTAAAACTACTTTTGGGTTAGTAGTCGAAATCTGAGTTAAATTAACCGTTGCTAAACTCGCCTGTACTCCATTGTAGGTATCATTACTCAGCACATTTTCAACTGCAGTCCCACCTACAAAACCGTTAATCGTACCGCCATCAGCATTGGCAACCATTGCCGGATTTGCAACAGTAACCGTTACATTGGCAGTTTTAGTTTGCGCGGCAACCGGATTTACCTTATCCTGAATCTGATAAACCAATGTGTAATCTCCTGCCGGAGTACCCGCAGCAACATTCACCTGGCCAGTAGCAGGATCCAACGTTACTTTTGAATTTGAAGTAGATATTTGTGATAAGTTTACTTGTGCCAACAGCGCAGTACCACCATTATAGGTATCATTTACAAGTACATTACTTACTGCTGTACCACCAATGAAGCCATTCACTGTTCCATTATCATTGTTAGCCGCAATTGCCGGAGCCACAACAGTAACCGTTACGCTGGCTTGTTTGGTTTGTCCTGGATTTAATTTATCCTCAATCTGGTAAACTACAGTATAAGTTCCTGCCGGTGTTCCTGTTGCTACATTTACATTTCCGGTTGCCGGATCGAGTGTTACATTCGCATGGGTTGTAGATACCTGAGTTAAATTAATAGTCGATAAACTCGCCGTATTTCCATTGTAAACATCGTTTGATAACACATTAGAAACAGCAACTCCACCAGTAAAGCCATTTGCCGTACCATTATCTGCATTGACAACCATAGCCGGTGCATTAACAATAACTGTAGCAGTGGCCGTTTTAAATACGCCCGGATTTACTTTATCCTCTATTTTATATACTACATTATAACTTCCTGCAGGAGTGTTTGCTGCAATATTCACTTTTCCAGTAGATAAGTCTAATGTTATTTTAGCATCTGAAGCTGAAACCAGTGTTAAATTAACCTCATTTAAAGTTGGGATATTTCCATTGTATACGTCGTTTCCTAAAATATTTTCTATAGCTGTACCACCAGTCAATCCATTAATACTGCCGTTATCATCATTTGCAATAAGCGGCGCAGCATCAACCCAAACTGTAACCGTAGCTTGCTTGCTGATGGTTGGGTTTAATTTGTCTGTAATCTGATAAATAAGTGTATAGGTAGCAGAAGGGGTTCCCATAGCCACATTTACCTTTCCAGTAGCAGGATCCAGGGTAACTCTTGCATCTGATGTCGAAATTTGTGATAAAGTTACATCTGATAAAGTAGCCGTATGCGTATCATATTTATCGTTCCCTAAAACATTATTAACGGCTACACCTCCGGTAAAGCCATTTGCCGAACCATTATCTACATTGGCAAGCATTTCTGGTGCATCAACCGTTATTGTAACACGTGCAGTTTTCTTTTCTGTTGTATTTAACCTATCTGTAATCTGATAATCTAAAGTATAAATTCCTGCAGGTGTATTTGCAGCTACATTTACTTTCCCTGTATTTGTATCTAAACTTACTTTCGGGTTTGAAGTAGCTAACTGACTTAAACTTACCTGAGATAAGGTAGCTGCAACACTATTGTAGGTATCATTCCACATTACGTTCGATACCGCTTCCCCACCAGTTAATCCATTTACAGAGCCTGCATCATTCAGCGCAATCATGGCTGGAGCACTAACAGTTACAGTTACCACTGCTGTCTTGGTTAGAAGAGGATTTAACTTATCTGCAATTTGATAAGTTAAAGTATAGTTTCCAGCTGGTGTATTGGCTGCAACATTTACATCACCAGTAGTTAAATCAAGGCTTACTTTTGAATCTGAAGCAGAAACAAAAGTCAGGTTTACATTGCTTAATGTTGCTGTACCTGCATCATAGGTATCATTTAACAAAACGTTGGTTACCGCGGTACCACCAACAAAACCATTAATGGTTCCATTATCCGCATTAGCAGCCATAGCTGGTGCAGTAACAGTAATTATTGCCTCTGCTTGCGAAACTTTGGATGCATCGAGTAAATCTGTGATCGAATAAATAACTTTATAAGTACCCGCAGGTGTATTGGCTGCAACATTAACTTTACCTGTTGCAACATCTAAATTAACCTGATTGTGTTCGGTTGATAACTGGGTAAGTTTAACATTGCTTAGCAATGCTTGTTCACCATTATTTACCTCGTCATTGGCCAACACGTTACTGATTGCAGTTCCGCCGTTTAATCCCCCTGTTGTACCCGAATCATTTCTTGCCAATATAACCCCACCACTTACGGTTACAGTGATCCGTCCGGTTGATACATTTGTATTATCCAGCTTGTCAACTATTTTATAATCGATGGTATAAACACCTGCCGGAGTATTTGGAGATACGTTAACCGCAGCTGTTAAAGGAGAAATTGTAATTTTCCCATTGCTTGTATTGGTAAGTTCAGATAAAATCACATTGCTCAGAGAAGCTGTATTATCTACACCATTGTAGGTATCATTGCTCAAGATATTCAGTATGGCTTCTCCTCCGTTAGTATTAACAGCGCCCGCATCATTTTTAGCGATCACTGCGCCATTGGTAACGGTTATTACCGCATCAGCTGATGATTGCTTATTAATATCTAACTTATCCGTAATGATATAATTAATGGTATAAGTGCCTACCGGAGTTCCAGCAGCAACGGTTACCGCTCCGGTTGCTAAATCCAGTGTTACGTTCCCGGCGCTGTTATTTGTATTTTGTGTAATGGTCACATTTGTAGTACCTGCCGCATTAGCAACACCATTGTAAGTATCGTTATTTAATACACTGGTAATCGCCAAACCTCCTGAAGTTGCATTCGCCGAACCTCCATCTGCAAAAGCAGAAAGGGCGCCATTGGTAACAGTTACCACAGCATTGGCTGATGAAGTCTTCGTATTATCTAATTTATCAGTAATGGTATAATTGATGGTATAAGTTCCAACCGGTGTTCCAGCAGCAACCGTAACCTCTCCTGTAGTGGTATTTAAAATAACCTTTCCTGAACTGTTATTCGAGTTCTGGCTAATGGTAACGTTAGCAGATGTAGCAGCGTTAGCTACTCCATTATAAGTATCGTTATTTAATACACTGGCTATTGCCGAACCTCCTGAAGTAGCGTTAGCCGAACCCGCATCAACAACAGCTGTAATCGTACCATTGGTAACGGTTACCACAGCATTGGCTGATGAAGTCTTCGTATTATCTAATTTATCAGTAATGGTATAATTGATGGTATAAGTTCCAACCGGTGTTCCAGCAGCAACCGTAACCTCTCCTGTAGTGGTATTTAAAATAACCTTTCCTGAACTGTTATTCGAGTTCTGGGTAATGCTTACATTACCAGCTGTAGCCGAATTAGCAACCCCGTTATAAGTATCGTTATTTAATACACTGGCTATTGCCGAACCTCCTGAAGTAGCGTTAGCCGAGCCTGCATCTGCAAAAGCAGAAAGTGCGCCATTGGTAACAGTTACCACAGCATTGGCTGATGAAGTTTTCGTATTATCCAATTTATCAGTAATGGTATAATTGATGGTATAAGTTCCAACCGGTGTTCCAGCAGCAACCGTAACTTCTCCTGTTGTGGTATTTAAAGTTACTTTTCCGCCACTGTTATTCGAATTTTGGGTAATGCTTACATTACCAGCTGTAGCCGAATTAGCAATCCCGTTATAAGTATCGTTTGTTAATACCGAAGTGATTGCAGAACCACCGCTTGTGGCATTTGCAGTTCCTGCGTCAGCAACTGCAGCAACAGCACCATTGGCAACGGTTACCGTTACCGTAATTGGATTTGAAGTAACTCCACCTGATGTTAATGTATATTGATAAGTATCTGTACCAATATAACCGTTTGCAGGAGTATACGTTACAGTACCATCTGCCTGCACTATAGCACTTCCATGAGCAGCATTGGTTGAAATAACTACAGTCGAATTTGCAACAGCTGCTCCGTCATTAACCCTTACCTCATAGTTTTTAGCGGTATTAATTGGTGTACTTATATTATCATTAACACCTGTAGGTTTAACCGTAATGGTTGCGCTTTGTCCTGAAATTGTCCTTACACAACCATTTGCATCATTAATGCTAACCAGATTATAAGTGAAGGTACCGGCAGCAGCAGTTGATTGACTGACCGTCACTGATGATGAACTGGTGTTAAGTATGGTATTGGCCCCTCCGTTAATATTGTAATTTAAAGTAAAAGGAGCAGTTCCACTGGTTATCGTGAAGCTAACATTTGGATTTGCCGCCCCGATATTTACCGTGGTTGTTCCGCTGATACTAGCATTGGCTGTAGGATTTACAACAATAGAAAATGTTCTCGCAGTACTTGTTCCACAACTATTTGTTGCGGTTACCGAAAGTATCCCCCCTGTGGCGTTAGCTGCAAAAGTCAACGCTGCAGTATTGTTTGTACTATTGATGGTTACACCTGTTCCGGTATAACTCCAATTGTAACTTATTGCATCTGCAATTGCAGTAATAGTATAATTTTGAGCAGAAGAAGGCGCGCAAATTGCTGCATTTCCCGAAATTGCTCCTGGCGTAGCTGGTGCAGGGCCAATCAATGTTGCACTGGTAGCCGCTGAAGGGCAGGTTCCATTGGTAACGGTAATATTGCTGTAAACACCGGCAGATAGACCGTTTATGGTCACAGTATTTAAACTCGCAGTTTGAACAATTGCAGTTTGCGCAACACCACCTTTACTATAATTTATGGTATAACTCACACCATTAACCAATCCCCCTAATACAATCTTTCCGTTTGTACCTAAACAAGTACTTGGATGGGTTGGTGTAGTGCTGCCAATCACAGGTGTTGAAGTAACAGCGATTGTAAGTGTTCTGGCTATACTTGTTCCGCAAGTATTAGTCGCACTTACCGATAATGTACCACTTGTTGCATTCGCAGCAAAATTTAAAGTGGCAGTATTGCCTGTACTGTTTATCGTTACCCCTGTCCCACTGTAGCTCCAGGTATAACCTGTTGCATCAGCAACAGCAGCAACAGAATAGCTTTGTGCAGAAGCCGGAGCACAAACAGCAGCATTTCCTGTAATGGATGCCGGGCTGGCTGGTGCCGGCCCAACTAGAGTTGCCGCAGTAGCTGCAGAAGGACAACCCCTATTGGTTACAGTAATATTGCTGTAATTTCCTGCCGAAAGTCCACTGATGGTTAATGTATTAGAAACTGCTGTCTGAACAATAGCAGCCTGTGCAACACCAGCCTTACTGTAATTAATAGTATAACTTACACCATCTGTTAATCCACCCAATACAATCTTTCCATCTGTGCCTAAACATGTGCTGGGATGAGTTGGTGTGGTACTGCTAATTACAGGGGTGGTGGTAATTATTTTTTCCCCATTCATGGTTACAGTACAGCTGGTTGTACCATGGGTTGCAACAACGGTATAAGTTCCTGCAGTAGTTGTGGTTGGAAAACTGATTATACTTCCTGTTCCCGCAACAACAGAACCTACATTCACTCCATCTCTTTTAAGTTGGTAATTAACACCACTTTGACTTCCATCCAATCCAATTACGGTACTCGTTCCTGTAGAACATAATGAACCAGATGCCGTAACATTATAAACTGTAGGTAAATTATTTACCGTTACATTAACCGCATCAGATAATGGGCTTGAGCAGGTAGCAGTAGAACCAACAACTGTATAGCTTCCTGAGCTTGTAGCACCATAACTAGAACCAGTAGCTCCTGCAATTAATACACCGTTTCTGTACCATTGATAAGTCGTTACTCCTGTGGCAGTAGAAGTTAGTGTAACCGTTGAGCCTGCACATACAGCAGCCGGATTTGCAGGCGTAATTACTCTTTTGGATGGCGGCGTACCCGATACATTTACCTGCCAGCTTGTTCGGTCTGCGGATACACAACCACCTATATTCGATGTATGAATGTAATAGGTAGTATTACCCGTTAATGCTGGCGTTGTATAAGGTAAGGTTCCTAAGAATGTTCCCCCAGAAGAATATACCTGATAAGTTAAACCAGCATCATATGTAGTAATGGACGAACTGGTTAACGTTGCTGTACTTCCAGAACATATCGTCGCTGTAGCAACCGATGTAGGGCGTGAGGGTACACTATTCGAGTTAGTTAAAATAACATCATCAGAAGTAGTTCCGCAAGTAGCATTTGTAATCGTCCACCGGAGCGTAACACTTGATCCGGCGTTTAAACCGGTAACGGTAGTGGTATTACTGGAAGGAGTTGTAATCACTGCGCCGTTTGCTGCGCCTACAATCGTCCATGCTCCTGTTCCCATAGCAGTTGCATTACCAGTCATAGTGAATGTTCCGCTATTACAATTGTTTTTATCTGCGCCGGCATTTGCGCTGGTTGCAATCACATTAACGGTAACAGTAGCTCTCGGACCTTCACAGCTGCCATTAGTCTGACTTACATAATATAAAAAAGTCCCGCCCTGTGTTCTGCTCGGAACTGGTGCATTTACACTGCCAATTCCACCCGAATTGGTGTAGTAAAGAAGTGAGTATGCCGGGTTTGTTGTTGTAGCTGATATAGCTGTTGCAGTTTGAGTGGGGTGCTGGCAATAATTATAAACTGCCGGCGATACATTTGGAGCAACTGCCGGTGCCACAATCGCTGCTACCGAAGCGCTATTGTTATTTGTATTTCCTTCAACGTTCGCTGGAGTAGCAGAATCATCCGTATAAGATACTGTAGCAGTATTGGTATAAGAAGTAGTTCCGCCAGGAGCTTTCAGCGTCATGGTAATCGGATTTGCATCTGTAGCCCCCGCGCCTAAAGCAATATTAGATTTATAATAAGTATATGTTCTCGCCGCAGGTGCTGTTCCCGTAATTACTGGCCCGGTCCATCCCGTATGCGTCTCGCTCACCACTGTGTAATTCGCAGGGACAGTCACGTTTACGCTATATCTCCTGTTTGTGGTGGTTGTGGCCGTTGAGGCTGATAAATTGGTTACGGTATAGGTATAAGTATTTCCGTTAGTTAAATCCAAACACGAATTGTTAATATTTGCGTTCAGTGTTAAATCTACAGCAGATGAATAAATCGGAGTTTCAACAATAGAGGTATTATTGTCTAAATCCTGATCGGTAATATCGGTTGGCATAACCACAACCTTATTCAGGATTTTATTCCCAACAGGCATAATGGCGCCTGCTTTAAATGTTCCGTTTACAGTTATTGTCCCTGTAGAGTTTCTCAATAAGTTTAATGTAGCTCCAAAACTATTTGTAGCAGAGCTTGCAGGCATGGATGTTCCGCCATTAAAGTTCGAATAACTGATACTATTAATGCTATAGTCAGATACCGGATAGGTGGCACCTGCCGCATTTTTAAGCGTATCGGTTAAATTAACATTGAAAATATCGGCCTGGGTATCATTTACCACATCTATCTTATAGGTATAGTTTTGATCAGAACCCAGTGTTAATGAGTTTTGTGTAGTGGTTTTTACTGCGCGGATATTTCCCGGAGTAGTTACCAATAGATTTCTGATTTCATGAAAGTTAAAGCCCCCTCCCGTTGAAGCGGCAAAGCCCAGCTTCAGGTACTGAGGCGGAGCAGTAGTGGTGGTATAACTTAACAAATCTTCAAATACACCATTTGGCGTTTTAGTCCAGCGAACAGTGATTTCATATAAACCGTTCACAGGGGTAATTTCAATCTGAACCCTCCTGTAAAAAACGCCATCTAATGGTCTGCTTGAAACTGTTGAATTATAATCCAGCTCATCAGCAGCAGCACTCGTATTCAATTGAATACCAGTTAAATATTTATTCGTTGGCTCAACTCCATTAACCGTTAATGGTCCAGGGTTACTTGTTGTAGGTCCCCTCATTACGATGGAGTTGGGTTTTAATCCGGTTCCACCGTTTCTCCCCTCATTTGGATTAGAAAAATTCCCATATTCATCCAATCCTATACCCACATAACCACCTGCTAAACCTGTGGTCACCGAGTTTGTACCTCCTGTATTTGGTGCATAACCTAATGATCCACCCAGGCCACCTAAAGCAAATGTAGCGTTCGCATCAAATAAGAAAATACCGATACCATCTGCACCACTATAAGCAGCATCATCAGCATTACGCCAGGTTTTATACTCAAAATCAACCAAAACACCCAGTGTTGTAGGGAAAGATTTATTTACATAAGCATATCCTTTTTGATTTGTACTCCCTTTAGTTAACCTTAACCACCCATTTCCACTTGGATCATCCACTCCTGAGGTTAGATAGGCTGTACCCTGGCTGCCTCCTCCTCCACCGAAAACAATACCATTGGCATTACTTCCCTTAAAATTCTCTACAATAGTAAATTGGGCAAATACTGAATTATTGTTAAAAAACGTCAACAACAACAAGAGCGCCATCAGACCAAAAGCCTTGCTGTTGCTAATTTTGGTTAGCGAAGTGTTTTTTGAAAAAAATGCTCGTGCGAAGCCACACGAATAAAGTAAAATTTTATTCATACGCGAAGGTTAATGAAGATCACGCAACATTAGGGATGATGCAGACAACAGTTTTTATTTGTTCGATTTGAATGTAAAAACTACACTGTAGGTGATACAGTAACTAAGAGCACACAAAAGGAAGACAAACATGATATTGCAAAGGTAATACACATCAGTCAAATTATTTTCATAACAAGCCAAAAACTGTAGTATTAATAATACAAATAGATTTTTTTTTGACAATTATCATCATCATATTATAGTCGATTACATTGCGATGACGATTCAATCAAAACAAGTTGATATTAGTCAACTTCTCAAACAACTTACAGTGATAGA
Source organism: Pedobacter sp. (assembly GCF_965279535.1). Classification (NCBI taxonomy): domain Bacteria; kingdom Pseudomonadati; phylum Bacteroidota; class Sphingobacteriia; order Sphingobacteriales; family Sphingobacteriaceae; genus Pedobacter; species Pedobacter sp. The sequence goes on along the minus strand of NZ_OZ257244.1, from coordinate 146,736 downwards.
AAATCTTTAATAGATGATTAAAAAATGATAAAAACCTGACTAATGAATAAAAATCGCCATTTTAAGCCTTAAGCAACTGATAATAATGAAAGTTGACAATATTGACATGTAAAAAATATATTTATATATAAAAGATATTCGACCTCGTAAAGTCCTTTAAAATCCGCTTCATAAACGGATATATCTCCCAATCTTTTCCAACTAAAATTTGGTTTGTTAAGTCAGTAAAAAAGAACTTAAACTACTAACTTTCTGGATAAGGGTAAATCGTATATTAAGAATACAGTATATCTACTTTATTTAATAAGATTGTATTAGTATCAGACGTTAAAGCAACTTCCATTGCTGAATTCTCCAAACCATTTTTCCCAATACACTGTTGTTCTTAAAAAGCTATCAGAATGAAAACAAGTGCCAAAACGAAAAATCCCGCTAAAAAATATCCTGTGCCGCCCTTTCCAGAGCAGAAACAATCTGTGCCGGGAAAAGAAAAAGACTTGAAACCCGTGGCCGATCATGGTGAAAAATCTTACCAGGGATCAGGAAAACTTCAAAATAAAAAAGCGATTATTACAGGAGGAGATTCTGGTATCGGAAAAGCAATTGCTATTGCTTATGCACGCGAAGGTGCAGATGTATTAATTAGCTATCTAAGTGATACTGAAACTCCTGATGCTAAAGACACTGCAAAATATGTAATAGAAGCCGGACGGAAAGCTATTTTAGTTAAAGGTGATATCCGTTCTGAAAAACACTGTCGTAAAATCATCGATACAGCTGTAAAAGAATGGGGACAAATTGATATACTAATCAACAATGCAGCATTTCAAATGGGCAGGGAAAAATTAAACGAAATACCTGCAGATGAATGGGTTAAAACTTTCGAAACCAATATACACGCCATGTTCTACTTGTGTAAAGCAGCTGAACCACATATGAAGCCTGGCAGTAGCATCATCAATACCACGTCGGTAAATGCTTATTCGCCCACACCTGTACTGCTCCCCTATGCTGCAACAAAAGGAGCCATTCAAAATTTCACAGCCAACCTGAGCCAGATACTCTTATCACAGGGTAAAGGTATAAGGGTAAACGCAGTTGCACCTGGCCCCATCTGGACCCCACTAATTCCTTCTACAATGCCTGATCCCGAAAATTTTGGTAAAGATACACCCATGGGCAGACCAGGACAGCCAGTTGAAGTAGCACCTGCCTATGTCTTTCTGGCATCAGATGATGCCAGTTACATTTCAGGTGCAACACTCCCCATTACAGGTGGACGAATTACCATCTGATAAATGTGGTAAGCCAATACGAACCAAATACGTAATCTATTTGTTCTGCTTAAAAGAAATTCAATCATGGAAAACAGCAAGAAAAAAACTACACCAGCTAAAAACGAAAAAAACGCAGGCACAGCTAAAGAAAAAGCATCATTCGATCAAAATGGCAAAGGCGCATCTGATAAATATGGAAAAGCCGGCAGTACCCCTAATGAATCGGGAAGTGACAATGGTCCTGGAACTGTAAATGCAAAAAAATAACCGCAAGGGCTAAATTCTTCATTTGCATTGGCTATGAAGCTTAATTAGAATGAAATTAAAAAAGATAAAAAGAGTAAAATACTCTTTTTATCTTTCGTAGATACTCATCTTTTCAGCAAGCTCTATGATGCTTTTAATTTTAAGCTTTTGAAAAAGTCTTAATTTATAAGTACTTACTGTACCCATTTGCAGGTTTAACTGATTAGAGATTTCCAACACACCAACACCCTTGGTCAGAAGCTCAGCTACTTCAAGCTCTCTTCCCGAAAGTTTGGTAAATGGATTATCTACATCGTTACCTAAAATACTGTTGAACATATTCTCTTTAACATTTCTACTGGAGTACCTGCTTCCTGGCAAAATTGTTGTAATAGCAGTAACAATCTCTGATTCTTCAGCATTTTTAGTCAAATAACCAGAAGCTCCTGATTTTAGATACGGAACAGCATAAATGTTTTCATTCAACGACGAAAACACTAAAATTTTAGCGTTCGGCTGAATTTGTTTCAACTGCTCGATAACTTTAAGGTTATTTCCACCTGGCAAGTTAACATCAATGATAATCAGACTTGGCGATTTTTCAGTCTCTACTAACGCTTCCTCTAAAGTTGAAGCCTCAATAATCTCAACACCACTCCAAAAATCAGAGATCAAACTTTTTAACCCCCTTCTGATAATTTCATGGTCATCCGCGATAAGGACGGTAAATGTGCTTACAGCATTTTTTGCTTTCATTATATTATGTATTGTGCCGCAATGTACTAAAAGTTATTTATTCTACGTCAATGTAATTGAATTTATCGTCTAATTTTGTAAAATTTATTATACACATTTTCTCAGTTTTGAAACAAAAAACATAAAATGACTACTTTTCATAATACCAATACACAAGCGAAAAACAACACGAGAGCAACAATAAAACACTACACATCAAGCACTTGCAAACCAAAATATTCTTCAATATGGGATTATTTTAAATGCATTTATTGTGCGCTTACCTATGTATCTAAATATTAAAAATAGGTATTTCAAAAAATGATCTGAAAAGTAGTGCTTATCTTACATTCTCCTTAAAAACTATAACTTATTCTATTGCAGAACAGGCTAACAAAAAAGTAATTGAAAACGACAAGGCTGTAAACAGAGAAAACCAAAGGAAAGAACGCTAAAAATCAACTAAACCATTTAATAATTGATTATATTTTAGCCCGTATGCGGCTCAATGTTTCTAATCTGATGGCTAAAAATGAAGCAATGTATTTTAATGATACTCGATTGATTAAATCGGGAAAGGAAACTAAAAACCGTTTATAACGCTTTTCGGCTGATGAAATTCTGCACAAATAGGCTCGCTCTTCTGCAGAACGATAATAGGTTTCCATCATTTTTCTGCCTACAATATTTGCCTCAGCAAAGTTCTCATATAAATACTCAGATAAAACATGTGGGATTGCTATTAAATCAACATCCTCCAGCGCCTGAAGATATTCCTCAGAATCGCCTTCTACCCATAAGTTGCGTATTGTTCCAACTACCTCGTTTTCTTTTGCTATCCAGGTTGTAATTTCGCTATCGCCATCTTTAATAAATCCACGTACAACGCCTTTTACAATCAAAAAGAGATATTTATTGCGATCAACCGGAGAAACCAAATACTTGTTTTTCTTATAACTTACCGGAAAGGTATGCTGGTTGATACGTCTTTCAATTTCCGCATTGAGTGGATGAAATTTCTTAAAAATAGATATCAGTGGAGAAAAGTTGTTATACTTTTTCCACCTATCTTCATCAGATAAGTTAACTGCGATCATTAGATTTAGAAATGGGGATAGATTTAATCCTACATATTAACATAGAACTTAAGTTTAAGTATATGAAGTTTAATGCTAAAAAAGAAGTTTTTTTTAATATTTCTTTAACACTAAGCGCTACAAGATCCCTTCTACTCCTAATCCGAACAGTGCAAAATCATATTTTACCGGATCACCAGAATCAAAGGTTTTTAACTGTTGAGTTAATTCTACTGCCGTAAGCCAGTCGGTTTGTTTTCTGGAAATTAACCCCAGTAACCGCCCAACCCGATCTACATGAACATCACATGGGCAAATTAAATGAGCAGGCTTTACAACTTCCCAAATCCCAAAATCAACACCTTTATCATCATTTCTTACCATCCAGCGTAAAAACATATTCAATCTCTTGCAGGTTGATTTCTGCCTGGGGGAAGAAATGTGCTTTTTCGTTCGTTGAGGATAATCGCTTAAAGAAAAGAAATAATCCCTGAAAGCGTTTAGTGCTTCCGTTATCGTAAAGTTTAAATCTCCCGACATACACACTGCAGAAGCCATTTCCAAAGTTTCTCTATCTGAACTAATCTCCAGATATTCAGCACGAAAACCACTACTCTTTTGAGGTAAAAATGCTGTTTCTAATGTATCTGACTGGCTGTAATGAAACTTAAAGAAAGCTATAAAATATAGCAGATCGGTATCATTAAATGTGCGATGCTTAAAATTTAATAAAGCTTTTAAATCCTGGTCGTTATGTTGACTTACAAATTCAAAAGGGGCATTGTCCATCCTTTGCAAGAGTTCTTTACACTTATTGATAATTGTTTTGCGTTGACCCCAGGCCAAAATCGCAGCAAAAAAACCTGCAATTTCAATATCTTGCTTTTTGCTAAATAAATGCGGGATGCAGATCGGATCATTCGGAATAAAATCAGGCCTGTTGTATTGATCAACTTTAGCATCTAAAAAATTCTGTAGTTCTAATCTATCCATCCAATTAAAGCAAAAAAGTCACCTGTCCGCAATCGAAACCGATGACGAACAGATGACCTGTCAATTTCTATATCCCTATTTTAAAGCGTTTTCGAGATCCTCTAAAAGATCTTCAATATCCTCTACCCCCACACTTAAGCGAAGCAGATTATCCGTTACACCAACCTTCTCTCTTTCTTCCTTCGGAATAGAGCCATGTGTCATGGTAGCCGGGTGATTGATTAAAGATTCTACACCACCCAAAGATTCAGCAAGTGTAAATACTTTAAATTGAGAAGAAATCCTGAAAGTTTCCTGCAAATCTGCTCCTTTTAAAGTAATGGAAATCATTCCTCCAAATCCCCTCATCTGCTTTTTAGCCACATCGTGATTGGGATGATCCGTAAATCCTGGCCAATAAATTTTATCTACCTTAGGATGATTTTTAAGATAATGCGCAATGCGCTCCCCATTTTCACAATGCGCTTTCATTCGCAAATGCAAGGTTTTAATCCCCCTCAAAACTAAAAATGAATCCTGAGGTCCGGGTGTAGCACCACAAGCGTTATAAATAAACCAAAGGTCTTTATACAATTGCTCATTACTGGTAACCAATGCACCCATCACTACATCTGAATGCCCACCTATATACTTGGTAACAGAGTGCATTACAATGTCTGCACCTAAATCGATAGGATTTTGCAGATAGGGAGAAGCAAAAGTATTATCTACTGTTAATATTAAATTTTTCTCTTTTGTTATTTTGGCAATCCCCTCAATATCAATAACCTGCATAGTTGGGTTAGTCGGCGTTTCTATCCATACCAACCTGGTTTTATCATTGACATAAGGTAAAATATTTTCCGGTTTAGATAAATCGAGGAAATGAAATTTAATCCCGTATTTCGTAAATATCTTGGTGAAAATCCGATAAGATCCCCCATATAAATCATTCCCTGTAATCACCTCGTCTCCAGGCTGTAACAATTTTAAAACAGCATCTGTAGCACCCATTCCGCTTGAAAAAGCCAGGCCGTATTTTGCATTTTCTAAAGCAGCCAAACAATCTTCCAATGCCTTACGGGTAGGATTTGTTCCCCTTGAATATTCGTACCCTTTGTTGTCTCCAGGAGATTTTTGCCAATAAGTGGATGTTTGATATATCGGTGTCATAACGGCACCCGTTGTTGGATCAGGTTCTTGACCTGCATGTATTGCTTTCGTTCCGAATTTCATTTCTTTTATGAGATATGGGATGATAGATTCGAGATTTGAAAACAAATCCCAAATGGTTTATAATTAGAACTTTTTACTTTTGTAATATCGGTAGCCAGACGTCGCACTCCCAACTCCCAACCCACAACTCCCGACTCCCGACTTAATTAATACGCTCTTGCGAACAATACCCTTTGCGTAGATGGTTTTCCTGAGTAGATACAAATACCATCCTCCAGTTTATTATCCAAAGGAATACAACGGATTGTCGCTTTAGTTTCTTCTTTTATTTTTTGCTCGGTTTCTGGTGTTCCATCCCAATGAGCTGAAATAAAACCTGCTTTACCATCTAATAAAGCCTTGAACTCTTCGTAAGTATTGGCTTCAGTAATATGCTCATCTCGATAAGCCAAAGCCTTTTCGAACATGCTTTGTTGAATTTCCTCCAATAATTTAACGATGTAAATATCCAGCCCTTCCTGAGGCACAGTTTGTTTCAATTTGGTATCGCGACGGGCAATTTCTACGGTTTTGTTTTCCATGTCTCTACCGCCAATAGCAACACGAACAGGAACACCTTTCATTTCATAATCTGCAAACTTAAATCCGGGACGTTGCGTATCGCGATCGTCGAATTTAACTGACACTCCCATGCCTTTTAAACGCATACTCAGCTCATTTACATAAGAGGTAATGTTAGCCAAATCTTCCTCTCCTTTATAAATAGGAACAATTACAACCTGAACAGGCGCCAATTTTGGAGGAATAACTAAGCCAGAATCATCACTGTGTGCCATGATCAAGGCGCCCATTAAACGGGTTGACACGCCCCATGAGGTTGCCCAAACATGGTCTAACTTACCATCCTTACCCGTAAATTTAACATCGAAGGCTTTGGCAAAATTTTGTCCCAGAAAATGAGAAGTTCCAGCTTGTAATGCCTTCCCGTCTTGCATTAAAGCTTCAATACAGTAGGTATCCAGGGCCCCTGCAAAACGCTCATTTGGGGATTTTCTTCCCCTAACAACCGGAACAGCTAACCAGTTCTCTACAAAATCAGCATAAATGTGTAACATACGCTCCGTTTCCTCAATGGCTTCCTCAGCTGTAGCATGCGCCGTGTGACCTTCTTGCCATAAAAATTCAGCAGTACGCAAAAATAAACGTGTTCTCATTTCCCACCGTACAACATTTGCCCACTGGTTAATCAAAATAGGTAAATCACGGTAAGATTGAATCCAGCCTTTGTAGGTATTCCAGATAATCGTTTCGGATGTTGGGCGTACAATAAGCTCTTCTTCAAGTTTCGCTGTCTCATCCACAACAATGTTTCCATTTCCGTCATTTTTTAAACGATAGTGTGTTACAACAGCACACTCTGTTGCAAAACCCTCTACGTGAGAGGCTTCCTTAGAAAAAAATGACTTTGGAATGAACAAAGGAAAATAAGCATTGCTGTGTCCAGTATCTTTAAACATTTTATCCAATACTGCCTGCATTTTTTCCCAGATAGCATAGCCGTTTGGCTTAATAACCATGCATCCACGCACTGCCGAATGCTCAGCTAAATCTGCCTTAATCACGATATCGTTATACCATTGAGAATAATCGGTTTCTCTGCTTGTAATTTCTTTGCTCATATTATGTATTTGGAACGTAAATTGTATGTTAAATAATGTGAAATTAGAGCACAAATTTATAAATTTATGCCTACAAAACGATTATCAATCAATAGCATTAATTTTTATATCGTTTTTTAACTAAATTTATAGATGAAGAGATGGATGATAGGTGCGCTATCTGCTTAACACACACAACTAAATATAAACACAATGAAACCAATTAAATTTTTACCCATTGTAATGATAGCTGCCGCAGGGTTGGTGGCATCATGCTCTACATCAAAATTGGCTCAAAACAAGTCAACAGATGATGTCTACAACTCGGTTGCAAAAGCTAAAGAGGTGGAATACGTGGCGCCAAGGCCACAGCCTCAAACTCAGCAGGAACCGGCTTACGACGATGAATATTACGGAACAAGTAATCCATATTATGATATGGACTATGCTTCCAGGATCAACCGCTTTTATAATGGTTACTCATTTAGAGGCTACTATGATCCATACTACGATAATTATTACTACGGCAATAGCTATGGCGCATCCAACTATTTAGGTTATGGTTTAGGTTGGAATAACGGTTATGGTTTAAACTGGGGCTGGGGAGGCGGTTTCGGTTACGGAAGTATCTGGAATAACCCATTCTATTACGGCAACTTCGGCTATGGCTGGAATTCACCATTTGGCTGGAATGCCTGGGGACCATACTCTTACTACGATCGCTTCGGTTGGGGCGGTGGCTGGTACGGTGGCGGCTGGGGTGTAGGCGGCGGTTACTACGGAGGTGGTACTGTAGCCAACAGAAATTACAGACCAAGACCTGGAAGCAATGACACCGGAATGCCTAGAACAGGAATGAACCCTGGAGCTACCAATTTTGGCAGACCAAGCCGCACAGGAGTGGCTCAAGGTAACGGCACATACAGACCAAACAGTAATGGTAATGTAAGTGGAAGACCGACCAGAAACCAGACTTATGGTAACCAACCTCAGGGCGGACAAAGCACCAGACCTACCAGAAATGAAAATTATACCCCATCTGCTCCAGCCAGAGAAAGCAGCAGACCAAGCTACTCTCCTCCTCCATCAAATGGTGGTGGTAATAGTGGCGGCGGATCTACCGGAGGCGGTGGCGGTAGCAGACCATCAAGAGCAGGAAGAGGTTAATTAAACAGCAACACACATCATGAAAAAATATATTCTCGCTTCGCTAGTGGCTACAGTAGCTACTATAGGAACCACTTACGCCCAAAGCTATGCTCCAGATGCATTTAGATTTTCGCAGACAAACTATGGCAGCACATCCAGATTTAAAGGTATGGCAGGTGCACAGATCGGTGTTGGAGGTGATATCGGGTCAATTAGCGCCAATCCGGCAGGATTAGGCCTGTTTACCAAATCAGAATTCAGCATCACACCTGAATTTAATTCGGTATCCAATCAAAACGCTTTTCTGGGTACGACTACCAAGTCTAGTAAAAACCAAATCAACCTGAATAATATCGGGGTAGTATTTTACAACCCAACTTATAAAGCTAAAGGGGCAGATACTGAAAAAGGATTGGTAAGTGCTGTTTATGGCCTTAGCTATGCTCGTAACAACGATTTCTTTAATAACATTACTTACCGTGGTGTAAATGGTAACAGTTCTATTAGAGATGCATATGCTGAACAGGCGAATAGCTTCGGTATCGACAACAGTGTTGCAGGTGATGCTTACAACAGCTACTTAATCAATAAAAATGCGCCTAACTATCCAAACGGATATTCAGCAGAACCTTACAATGGTGTAAATTTCGATCAAAACTGGAATGAAACCAGACTGGGTTCTACTTCTGAATTTAACGTTGCTGGGGCCCTAAACTTTTCTAATAAAGTTTACATCGGTGCAACAGCCAGTTTTGTAAATGTAAAATACAATAGTGATGCTTATTTTGTTGAATCAGGTGTAGTAAATACTTATGATGATCAATTAACAGTTCCTATTTATACCGGCAATGAAAACTATACCCTTACCCATTTTAGAAATCAACAAACCAAGGGCGGAGGTTTCAATTTAAAGTTAGGAATGATTTTCAGACCCGTAAACGAATTCAGAATCGGTATTAATTTTCAAACACCAACCTGGATGAATTTACAAGATGATACCAGCGAGTCGCTACAAGCCAATTTGGCCGGAAACGCAACAAACGCTCCTACTTCATCAAGCAACCCAACGCGCTATTATACATTTACTTATAATTTACGTACCCCACTTAAAGCATCTGCTGGTTTAAGCTATGTTTTCGGTGGACGTGCCTTAATTTCTGCTGATGTTGATTATGTAGATTATTCTTCAATGCGTTTTTCTGCCGATAATGGTTCAGACATTCAAACCATCAACAGCTCAAATACTTTTATACAAAACTCATACAAAGAAGCAGTAAACTATCGTGTTGGTGCTGAAGTTAAAGTGAGCAATGAAATCAGTTTAAGAGGTGGTTATGGTGTAAACGGAAACGGTGTTAAAGGTGGAGATAATTCATTTTATCAAAGTAAATTTTATACCGGTGGTATTGGTTACCGTGTAGACAATTACTACTTCGATATTGCTTATCAAAACTTACAAACTAATTTCAGTTCTAGTCCATATGAACTTAATGATTACACTGAACCTGTTGCTGATATTAAAAGTAATCGAAACAATGTATTTCTAACCTTCGGTGTTAGATTCTAACAAAAAAATCCCCTGAGTGATCAGGGGATTTTTTTTATATTATTCCAAATAAAGAGCTGCCTTCATATCCGAGACTATCAACCCGTTGCTCTATCTCCAGATCTTTAATCAGTTCTGGTGCATGGTGAGGTTTCTTTCTCGCATCTATAATAAGCGATCCTTTACATCCCCAGTGCTTGTTAACGATAAAATCATTAATTCCATAAATATCATTCGCAGGGTTGCTTCTGGTAAAAGTTATCCATACCAGATTATCTGTATTCAGTGCTGTAAATTCCGCATCATCGGCAATCACAATTAAAGGAAATCCCCCTAAATCCTGGTCTTTTAAAGCTAAATTAAGTATAGCAATCTCCGCTGCAGTTTTCTCCTCACTTACAAAAGGACTACTTTCTAAAACCAATATGCCTTTATCAGCAAGCTGAGGATTGTAAAACCCATCTGGGAGATTTAGTGGAGGCAGTTCAGTTCTAAGCACCCGTTTTTGCTCCCCTGCAGCCGCTATCACTACTTTTGAACCGCTATTGAGTCCATCACCACTATAATCAAGGGTATCTATGGTCGTATTGGTATAAAAATGAACATCTCTTGTAAAGTCTACACGCGCTAACATATGGCTTAAAAAGCCGGCAATATCGTGTGTATCTAACTCAGGATTATCTTCCTTGGCTGCAATAAAAACATACTTTGCCAGGCTCAGTTGATTTTTACCCAGTATATGATTCGCAATAGTGAGTATTTCCTGAGGTCGTCTTTCTTTCAGATAAGGCGTATAACGCTCACTTCCTATTGCAAATAATAATGGATGTACCCCTGCAGCATCAACCGCATGAACCTCTTTTAACCCATGAATCTCCTGAGGAATCGCAGAGCCGGTAATCTCATGAATTAAAGCACCAAAACTGGTATCTTCCTGCGGAGGTCTGCCTACAACTGTAAACGACCAGATCGCATCGGGCTTATGGTAAACGTTGTGCACTTTCATTAGTGGAAATGGGTGTGTAAGGCTATAATAGCCTAAATGATCTCCGAAAGGGCCTTCCGGCTTGTTTTCATTTGGATAAACTGTTCCGGTAATGATAAAATCGGCATCAGCTGATATACAAAATCCTTCATCATCATAAAAATACCTGAACCTCCTGTCTCCAAGTGCACCTGCAAACGTCATTTCTGATAAACCTTCAGGCAACGGCATTACAGCTGCCAAAGGATGTGAAGGAGGGCCGCCAACAAAAATACTTACCTTCAAGGGTTGCCCTGCTGCATTAGCTTTAGATTGATGCACACCAATTCCGCGATGAATTTGATAGTGTAAGCCAATCTCCTTATCCTGCACATAATCATTCCCTGCCAATTGGATACGGTACATACCCAAATTCGCATTCAAAACACCAGGTTTATCTATGTCTTCTGTATATACCTGAGGCATGGTCACAAACGGACCACCATCCATTGGCCAGTTCACAATCTGTGGTAACTGACTAATACTTGTTTTTAAAAATTTATTTTTTGCAGATGGTGTTCTTAACGGTAATGCTGACAAAGCAGATAAGGCCGAACCAGCATACTTAAATGGATTTTTAAGTGCTTTCATCGGATCGTTTCGCAAACCTACCAACGCCTGTACCTTAGGCAAAGTATCCCTGAATATAAATTTCGACCGTTCTAAAGTACCAAAAAGATTGGAAACTGCCGGAAAAGGACTTCCTTTAACCTTTTCAAATAAAAGTGCAGGCCCTTTATTTTCAAAAACCCTTAAATGAATAGCCGCCATTTCCAAATGCGGATCAACCTCTTCTTTTATCCGGATTAAATGACCATGTTTTTCTAAGTCAGAAACGCATTCTGCTAAACTTTTGTACGCCATAGCCCAAAGATAGATATTTAGAGTTTCTATTAAATAAAAAGGCCGCCAATTGAAAGATTTTACAATGTACTTTCAATTGGCGGCTGCATTCGGTTATGCTTTGATCAACACAATGTTCAATTCTTTATCCTAAAACTCAACACTCCTCATCCCTATTTCTTCCCTGCAAATGACCTCAGCATCCAGGTATTTTTTTCTTTGAATTGCATGAAGCGATTTACCATATCGTTTGTTCCATCATCGCCTGCATTTTCCGTTGCATCCAAAAGCTCTCGCTCCAGTTCGATTAAAGTTGCCATGTCTTCCAAAACAGCATCTACCATATCTAAATCCTTTAATCCAATGGTATTGATTTCCTTGATTCTAGATTCTTTAATATAGTCGGCAAAACGACTATGAGGTGGTTTACCCAAGGTTAAAACACGTTCAGCAATTTCATCAATAGTTAATTGAGCATTGGTATACAATTCTTCAAACTTAATGTGAAGAGTAAAAAAGTTCTGTCCCTTTATATTCCAGTGACAGCCCCTTAATTTTTGATAATGAATGTGATAATTCGCAAGATAGTCGTTTAACAGATCTACAACCGGTTTAACTTCTTTTTCATTTAGGCTTATTTCCTTAGCGTCCATTATATTATGTTTTAAGTTTTCTGCCTCATTAACAATCATTAGTTATAAAAGTTTGCCACGATTTAGCATTTTGAACAATACCTTATTTAGATATCCGTTTATTAATCAGAATTGTAAACTAACCTCCTTCAGCAAGTAATTGTTAATGAATAAAATACCAATCAGATGAAGCCTGAGTCATTTTATTTTTACTCAAAAACCCTTAATTTGACTGAGGTCGATTTACAATATTATTCGTATAATTGCTTCCTTTGACTTATAAATTTATATAAAAATAAATGCATAAAATATATTTATCTGCTGTACTGCTGCTCGCTATCAACGCGGTAAATGCAAAAGCGACTACAGTAAGAGACTCCATCGGTGTAGAAAACAATAAAGGCAAAAAACTAATTATTCACCAAACCGTAGCCAAAGACACTTATTATTCTATCGGTAGAAGGTACAACGTATCGCCTAAAGATATCATGGCTTTTAACGACAATAAATATCTTCAGGTAGGTGTAATTATAAAAGTTCCAACCAATATTCCTTTCTCAGGCTCCACTGCTGCTGGTTCAGCACCATCTAGTAATACCAATGTTACTGAGCATGTTGTAAAAGCTAAAGACAACCTGAATAAAATTGCAGAAAAATATGGCACCACGGTTAACGACATCAAAGCCTTAAATAACCTAACCGGGAATAACCTCAGCATTGGTCAGGTGCTTAAAATACAGTCTAAAGATCAGGAACCTACACCTGTTGAGCAGGTAAAAGAGAATCCAAAACGCAAGGAAGAGCCAGTTAACAGCAACACTGCAGCAGAACCTACAACGGTTGAGCACACTGTACAACCCAAAGAATTTTTAGGTAAAATTGCCGAAAAATACGGAACAACAGTCGAAGAAATTAAAAAAGCTAACGGATTATCTGGAAATAATCTTCGCATCGGACAAAAGCTAAAAATTCCGGCAACACAGAATATTGCAGAAGACAAAGTGCTGAGTACTGCGGAACCAAAAGAAGAACAACAAAGTAATTCAAAAGATAATCCAGGTACACATACGGTTCTTAGAAACGAAACCATCTTCACGATAGCTAAACAATATGGTGTTACTGCCTATCAAATTAGAAAGTTAAACAACCTGGAAGATAATGTATTAAAAATTGGGCAAGTAATAAAAGTTCCTTCTGATATTGTAGTAGATGTTCCTAAGCAGGAGGAAAAAAAAGAGGAGAAAAAGGAGGAGAAACGCGAAAAGGCTAAGGAAAATTCAGCTCAAAAAGAAGAAAGCTTTGTACATACAGTTGCTAACGGCGAAAATATTTTTTCTATTGCCAAAAAATACAATCTCACTGCTTATCAGATTCGCACAGCCAACAAACTGGAAGACAACACCCTAACCATTGGCCAGAAATTGGTCATTCCAAAACCACCTCAACCACGTTCAGTTAACGATGCCTCTAAAGAAGAGCAAGAGAGTGAACCGGATAGTACCATGGTAAAGGATCCGCGGCTACGCAGAGATCCAAGTGTTTATGGTTTAAGCCAGATTGAAGAAAAAGGAACAGCCGTTTGGATTGCCGATCAGGATTTAGATGCCTCTAAAATGTTAGTGTTACACCGCACCGCACCAATTGGCAGAGTAGTTAAAATTACAAACCCAATGACTAACCGCAGTACATTCGCCAAAGTTGTGGGTAAATTTACCGAGAACGAATCTACTAAAGATGTTATTATTGTAATGACTAAAGCTGTTGCCGATTCATTAGGTGCTTTAGATAAAAGATTTTTCTGCAACATAACTTATAGCGCTCAATGAGTTTAAATAAAAAGCCATTTATTATTGGCATAGCCGGAGGAAGTGGCTCAGGTAAAACATTCTTTTTAAACTGCTTTCTACATCATTTTAAGCAAGATGAAGTAACATTGGTATCACAGGATGATTACTATATTCCTGCCGGAGAAATGACCCAGGAAGAAAACAAATTATACAATTTCGATTTACCCAAAACCATTGATAGTGAACAATTTTTAAAAGACATTAAACAACTGATCAATGGCGAAGTAGTTTATAAAAAGGAATACAATTTTAACAATCCGCTGGCTGTGGTTAAAATCCTGGAGATCAAATCGGCTCCTATCATTATTGTTGAAGGACTATTTATTCTTCACTTTAAAGAAATTGCAGCCTTGTTAGACCACCGCATTTTTGTAGATGCTGATGAAGAAATCGCTTTAGATCGGCGCATTAAGCGCGACGGATTGGAAAGAGGTTATCCGGAGGAAGACGTGTTATACAAATGGCATAATCATGTCGTTCCGGCTTATAAAGAATACCTGCTTCCATACAAAGGCGACTGCCACAAAGTGGTAATCAACAATACCAATGAGCCAGAAGAGATAATCGCCATCACCGAAGAAATCTCTAACAACCTTAAAAATCGAATTTTAACAAATTTAGCATAATGATAAAGGGATGGCAAGCCATCCCTTTATCATTTAATTCAATTGCATTTCAGGGATATCCCCTTCAATTATTAACCTTCCGGCTGTTGATTGCTTAATAAAATCTGTACTTACCCCGGGGGCCCGCTCCAATAACTTAAAGCCACCTTCTGGCAGGACATCCAAAACGGCTAATTCTGTAACAATTTTCTTAATACATTTCACCCCGGTTAAAGGCAACGTACATTTAGGGAGTAGTTTGCTCTCTCCTGCCTTATTTACATGCTGCATGGCTACAATAATATTTTTAGCCGAGGCTACTAAATCCATAGCCCCTCCCATGCCCTTTACCATTTTCCCAGGAATCTTCCAATTGGCAATATCCCCGTGTTCTGATACCTCCATTGCCCCCAAAATTGTTAAATCTACTTTTTGCGCTCTAATCATACCAAAACTCATCGCAGAATCGAAAATAGCAGAGCCAGGTAAAGTGGTAATGGTTTGTTTACCAGCATTTATTAAGTCTGCATCTTCCTCTCCTTCAAAGGGAAAAGGCCCCATACCTAACAAACCGTTTTCAGATTGCAGTACAACATTGATCCCTTCAGGGATGTAATTGGCTACCAGTGTTGGGATACCAATCCCCAGGTTCACATAATACCCATCTTTTATTTCTTTAGCGATACGCCTTGCTATTTCTTCTTTTGAAAATGCCATAATATTTTTTGTTAAAACTCAAGACTATCGGTTTAAGATTTCCGACTCAATACAGTTCGCTGTTCAATCCTTTTTTCATAATCCTTTCCCTGAAAAATACGATGAACGTAAATACCTGGGGTATGGATATGATCAGGGTCTAACGTTCCGGGCGCTACAAGTTCCTCTACTTCCGCAATGGTAACTTTACCCGCCATAGCCATCACCGGATTAAAGTTACGGCTCGTAGACCTAAAAATCAGATTGCCAGTGGTATCTCCCTTCCAGGCCTTAACAATAGCAAAATCAGCTTCGAAAGCGTACTCCATTAAATAGTCTTTACCGTTAAAATTCCGGATTTCCTTGCCTTCTGCAACTTCAGTACCAACGCCTGCAGGTGTAAAAATAGCAGGCATACCATAACCTGCAGCCAAACAACGCGTGGCTAAGGTACCTTGTGGAATCAGCTCCACCTCAAGCTCACCACTCAGCAATTGCCGCTCAAATTCAGCATTCTCACCTACATAAGAAGAAATCATTTTTTTTACCTGATGCTGCTTCAGCATTAAGCCAATGCCAAAATCATCAACACCAGCATTATTTGAAATACAGGTCAAATGCTTTACGTTTTTAGCGACTAATGCATTTATACAATTTTCGGGGATACCACAAAGGCCAAAGCCACCTAACATAAGCATGGCGCCATCTCCAATATCATGAATAGCTTCTTCAGCCCCTGATACTACTTTAATTATCATTTTACGAATTATTGGTTAGTTCGGCTAAAATACAAATTGCCCTCACAAAAGAAGAGCAATCTGGTTTAAATGATTTAAGATTATTTAATTAATTGGAATTAATCTAAATTACTATTACCTTTGTATCGCAATGACTTACGAGAGAGAAGATAGGAATTTCATACTGCCAACTGATCCCGAATTCCAAAAAGGAATGGGTTATATTTTCAGTTGCACTGCAGAACATAAAAAGTGCTGCAAAAAATATAAAGAAGGTAAACGTTGTAAAAAATGCCCGGGTAGAAAAAAATAATTTTCTATTTGGCTATTTCAATAATCTTGTCATCACCCCCATTACTGGTACAAAAGTATATTTTCCCTTCAGGAGAACTTGTAACGGCTCTTAACCTGCCATAAGTTCCTGAATAAAAATCCTTGGTTTCCATTATCTTGCTTTGCGCATCATCCAGTTTCAACTGCATCAATTTGCTTCCTTTTAAAACAGCCAGCAGCAACGAGTTTTTAAACTGAGGAAGATAATCTGAATTATAATAACTTAAACCACTCGGGGCAATGGTTGGCGTCCAGTTAATTAAAGGTTGTGCCACATTATTGGTTGAGCAAAATGTTTGCTCATTACTTTCATTACAAAATCCCCTCACGGTTGGCCAGCCATAATTTCTTCCTTTTTCAATTATATTGATTTCATCATCAGAATCTGGCCCATGTTCTGAAGAAAATATTTTATTTCCTACCTGAACCAGGCCTTGCGCATTTCTATGTCCCAATGTCCATAATGGATTATTGGGAATTGGATTATCTGCAGGAATGCTGCCATCTAAATTAATCCGTAAAACCTTACCAGCAACCGAATTGTTATTTTGAGGTGTAGAGGTATCAGAAGCATCGCCGGTGGTAATAAATAGCTTTCCGTTACTAATTAATAATCGGGAACCGTTGTGTATAGAAGATGCGGGAATTTGATCTAACAGAATTTGCGGATTGGACAATGCGCCATTACCGTAAGTATAACGAACAACTTTTGATCGATAATTACTGCCGTATCCGTATACAACATATACATATGGATTACTAGCAAAATCAGGATGGAGTGTCATGCCCAGTAATCCTCCTTCTCCGTTAGCGCGAACATCTGCTATCGTAATTACTGGGATAACCTGGCCAGTTGCAGGATTTAGCCTGCTTATTTTACCAGCCTTTTCTGTAAACCAAATGTGATTATCAGGTCCATAAACCAACTCCCAGGGAAGAGCTAAACCGGCTGTAACTACCCTAACTTTTAATTCTGCATCAGGTAAATCTGTAGAACCCTCATCACTTCCATTTTTTTTGCAATTCATACCTATTACAAGTATAAACATGCACAGTAATATTGATTTCATAACCCATAACGTTTTAGAAATAACACCGTTACGGGAAATTGGTTTTAAATAAATCACCCCGTGTTCCGTGACACAAGGAACACTAAAATCAATTCAAATGAACATAAGTAATCCAGTCACCCCGTGGTCCATGACATATGGAACACCAAAATCAATTCAAATAAACGTAAGTAATCCCCTCACCCCGTGGTCCGTGACACACGGAACACTAAAATCAATTCAAATAAACGTAAGTAATCCCGTCACCCCGTGGTCCGTGACACACGGAACACTAAAATTAATTCAAATAAACGTAAGTAATCCCGTCACCACCCCTATCAGCATGCTCATCTTCCATCCGGTTTACCTGGCTATATTTTTTCAGGTATTCCCTGATCATTTTGCGTAGAATACCATCCCCTTTACCATGAATCAGTTTGATGGAGGGAAAGCCCAACATGATGGCTTTATCCAGGTACTTTTCTACTTCAAATAAGGCATCTTCAGTGCGTTTACCCCTTAAGTCTAGTTCAGGTCTGAAAGATGACACAGCATCATTCATTTTACCAGCGAAAGAATTACTTTGAACCACTTTTTTTGCCTGCTTATTGCTGATTTTTTCAACACGGTTCTTTTTCACATTAGAACGAAGATCACCAATGGCTAAAACCAATTCATTACGATTGATTTCCAAAACTTGACCAGTCGTTTCGCTATCGGTAAACTTCACCCAATCTCCGACCTCAATTTCCCCTCCAACCACTACTGGCACAGGTTTTGATTTTTCTTTAGGGATCGTGTTTTTAACCAATTCCTGCTGCAGGTTCTGACGCAATTCTTTGGTTACCAATTTATCAGCCTGCTTTTGCTTAATTTTAGCAATGGTATTCTCTACCAGTTTATTGGCATTTTTAATAATATTCTGAGCCTCTAACTTGGCTTCCTTAATCAATACCTTTTTATTCTCTTCTAAAAAAGCATTTAACTTTTCGTTTTCAGCAAGTAGATTTTTAGCCTTATTTTGCTGGTTAGCCAAACTTACCTTAGTATCGTAGATTGTCTTTTTTTCTCTTTCTAAATCAACTAAAAGCGTATCAATTCTATTTTGATTAGAACCTGTTTTCTGCTTCGCTAACTCGATAACCTGTTTAGGTAAACCGATATTTTGAGCAATCTCAAAAGCATAAGAACTTCCCGGCTTACCCATCTCTAAAATATAGAGTGGCTTCATCTTGGCATTATCAAATAACATCGAGGCATTTTCCAAACCGTCCGTGTTCCCCGCAAACAATTTCAGATTAGAGTAGTGAGTAGTAATCACCCCCCTAACTTTTTTTGTGTTTAATACTTCAAGAACTGCCTCAGCCATTGGCCCACCAAACTGTGGATCTGTCCCGGTTCCAAACTCATCTATCAAAACCAATGTTTTTGGAGAGGCGTGTTCAACAAAGTATTTCATCTTTGTTAAGTGTGCACTATAAGTACTTAAATCGCTTTCAATTGATTGATCGTCACCAATATCAGCAAAAATGTTTTCAAATATCCCAACTTCACTATTGGCATCTACAGGAATTAACAAACCTGTTTGCAGCATAATTTGCAATAAGCCTACCGTTTTCATACAAACAGACTTACCTCCGGCATTGGGCCCTGAAACCAATACTACCCGCGTTTCTGCATTGATTTGAATATTCAGGGGAGTAACAGTCTTTTTCTCTGCGGCTAATGAAAGGGTAAGTAAAGGATGACGTGCATTAATAAGCCTGGTAACGGGCTCTTTGATTAAACCTGGCATTTCAGCCTCAATATCCAAAGCAAATAATGCTTTAGCCCTCACAAAATCCAATTTGGTTAAAAAGCCATGGTATGATAACAACAAAGGAGAATAAGGTCTCAAATCGTCAGTTAAAGCGATTAAAATTCTAATAATCTCTCTCCGTTTATCAAATTCTAAATCCCTTAACTTATTATTGAGCGTAAAAACTTCTTCCGGCTCAATATATACTGTTTGTCCGGTAGCAGATTCATCATGAACAAAACCTTTTAATTTTCTTTTGTTCTCCGCTAAAATCGGAATACACATTCTGCCATCACGGATCGTTAAACTTCCATCCGCGACCCAGTTACTTGCGATGGCCTGTTTGTAAATGGCATCCATACGCTTCCGTACATCTTGTTCCGTTTTGCTAATCGAAGACGTAATTTCCTGAAGTTCCTTAGAAGCATTAGGTTTGATCTTCCCTTTTGGATCAATTACCATTTCGATCTTCCTTAAAATGGTTTTTTCGATGGGAAGATGCTCAAACAAGGCCTCTAGTGTAGGATAAACCTCCGCCCTTTCCTCAAAAAAACGAAGCACAGAAAACACTGTTTGTAACGAGGTATATACCTGAAACCACTCATCCTCTAAAAGATAAGTACCCTCAACCCTGATTTTATCAACCAGTGATTTAATATCAAAAAAAGTATTGATCTGAAGCGGTTCCTGATTTGCCAGGATGCTTTTAAACTCATTCGTTTGTCGCAGGAATTTATCTATCTGATCAAAACGGTTCATGACCTGCATTTTCTGAACCATATTCTGCCCCATAGGGCTTAAACAATGCTTACTTATGAGCTGCCTGATTTCTACAAAACCTAAACGCTCTAAACAATTTTCAGGATACAACATATTTATTTCACAGGTGCAGCTTCCTGCAGTTTAGGCTTCGCTAACGATGCAGAATCTGCCCGCTGCATTTTTGCTTTTTGAGCATCTAATTTCTTAGATACATTTTTATAAATCTTTTCTAACTCTTCAGGATTATTATTGTAATAGGTTAAACTCCTGAAATAGGAAGCCGAATCGATTTTAAACTTTTTATAAATACCTATATAATATGCAGCCGCTACCCGTCTGGCGGAATCGGGTATATATATAGTAGATAGATAACCGTCTACTATATGCATATCGTAAACAATTTTCTCCATTTTATCCGGCTTTATGATATTTTCCGGTATACCCGGTTTGCAACCTAAAGCCAATAATGAAGCCACAAAAACCCACATTAATCTCTTCATGCTTGAATTAAAACATTATTTTTTGCCCAAATTGCGGCAAGGTTATTAATTTTACCAAAAATAGTTATAAATGAGCATAGCTGATAATCTTAAACAATATAAAAGTGAAGTGGAGACGGATGGAGTTACTTTGGTAGCCGTTTCAAAAACACAACCAGTAGCATCGATCTTAGAGGCATACGAAGCCGGACAACGCATTTTTGGTGAAAATCTGGTACAGGAAATGGTCGATAAAGCCCAGGAATTACCTCAAGACATCGAATGGCATTTAATTGGTCATTTACAAACCAATAAAGTGAAATACATTGCGCCCTTTGTAAAACTCATTCATGGTGTAGATAGCTTAAAGCTCCTGCAGGAAATCAACAAACAAGCGGCAAAGAATAAACGCATAATTGATTGTTTATTACAGGTTTACATCGCAGATGAGGATACCAAATTCGGATTAGGTTTTGATGAGGTGGTAGAATTATTACGTTCTGAAGAATATAGCCAGTTAGAAAACGTTCGCATTGTGGGTTTGATGGGAATTGCAACGAATACTAAAAATGAAAAACAGATTGCTGTGGAATTTAATGAATTAAAAGTATTTTTTGACGGCATAAAAGTAAGTTTCTTTAGAAAGGATGAAGCTTTTAAAGAGCTTTCTATGGGCATGAGTGCCGATTATAAGCTGGCCATCGAAGAAGGCAGCACAATGGTGCGTATAGGAAGCAGCATCTTCGGTAAGCGCATAATTAAACATTTTAAAACAGACATTTCGGCAAACTAAATATGGAAATAAAATTAAGATTAGCAGAAGCAAAAGACTGCCCTCAAATATTAGCTTTAATTAATGAGCTTGCTGTATATGAACGTGCCCCCGAAGAAGTAACAGTAGATTTAGAACACTTTACCGACTCGGGTTTTGGTAAAAATCCGGTGTGGAAAGCTTACGTGGCCGAAGCAGATAATAAAGTAATTGGCTTTGCACTCTTTTATACCCGTTATTCTACCTGGAAAGGTTGCAGACTCTACTTAGAAGATTTTATCGTAACTGAAGAATACCGTGGAAAAGGAGTAGGAAAAATTCTTTTCGAGAAAGTAATCGAAGAATCCAGGAATGGAAATTACCATGGCATGGTATGGCAGGTACTAGACTGGAATGAGCCTGCAATTAATTTTTACAACAAATATAACGCGACATTAGAAAGTGGTTGGCTAAACGCTGCTTTATCAACTGAGCAGGTTAAAGCATTTTAATATGGATATTTTTAAATTTGGTGGAGCTTCGGTTAAAGATGCTGAAGGCGTAAAAAATGTAGCCAATATCATTCGTGATTACAAAAAAGGAGATTTGCTGGTCGTTATTTCTGCTATGGGCAAAATCACCAATAAACTGGAAGAGCTAACCTATGCCTATTTATCTCAAAGTGAAAATACTCATGCCATTTTTGAGGAAATAAAACATTTCCATTTTCAGCTTATCGACGAACTGTTTCAGGGAAAAGCCAATCCGGTTTACGATGATGTAGCCAATACTTTTGTAGAAATTGATTGGTTAATTGAAGATGAACCTGATAACGATCCGGATTATATTTATGACCAGATTGTATCTGTCGGTGAAGTCGTTTCCACTAAAATTGTAGCTGCGTGGTTAAATGAATGTGGAAATAAAGCGCTGTGGACAGATGCAAGAAACTATATTCAAACTGATAATAGTTATCGTGAAGGAAAAGTAAACTGGCCTAAAACCCACCAGATTATCAAAAAAGAACTTGTTCCGTTATTGGCAGAAAACATTATCATTACCCAGGGGTTTATTGGAGGCACCAGCGAAAATTACACCACAACACTAGGAAGAGAAGGCTCTGATTATTCGGCAGCTATTTTTGCATCTTGCTTAGATGCTGCAGCGGTAACCATCTGGAAAGATGTTCCCGGTGTGCTAAATGCAGACCCGAAATGGTTTGATGAGACCGAAAAAATCCCTCATCTCTCCTATCACGATGCCATTGAACTCACCTATTATGGCGCAACAGTAATCCACCCGAAAACAATCAAACCACTCCAAAATAAAGGAATTCCATTATTTGTACGCTCTTTTCTTCAGCCAGAGGGTACAGGAACGGCGATTACTAAAGAAAATAACCCCTTACCAGTACCCTCTTTCATTTTTAAAGTAAACCAGGCCTTAATCTCCATATTCCCTAAAGATTATTCATTCATTATCGAGGAGAACCTGAGCAATATATTTGAACTGTTTCATACACATAAGATTAAAATCAACACGATGCTTAATTCAGCCATCAGTTTTTCAGTAAGTGTTGATGATCAGTCAGATAAGATAGAAAAACTGATTAAAGACCTGTCATCAGAATTTACAATCAAATATAATAAGGGTTTAGAATTAGTTACTATCCGTTACTATAATCAACAAACAATAGAGAGAGTTACGTTAGAAAAAGATATCTTACTAGAAGTCAAGAGCAGACATACCTGTCAAATGGTAATGAAAAATAAGTAGTCTCAAAGCTGAAACTAGACGAAATCTTGCTACCTATACCCTTTACTTGATTCTTGATACTAAATGCTTGATACTAAAAAATGAACAACCATCTTTTAGCCCCGGAAGTCCAAACTTACATCTCCGAAAATTTAAATGCAGATGTAAGCAAGGTTGCATTGTCTAAAAGTCCTTTTGAACATATTTCGGCAACCGAAATAGCGGCACAAATAGCAGCAAAGAAAAAATCAGAAAAAAAACTTCCAACCTGGTACAATACCAAAAGTATTTACTATCCAACTACTTTATCTATTGAACAAACTTCATCAGAAATAGCCGCTGCCTATAAATCCAAACTGGCTCGAGGAAAAACCCTGATAGATCTTACCGGAGGCTTTGGGGTAGACAGCTACTATTTCTCTAAAAACATCGAAACTGTTACCCATTGTGAGATTAATCCCGATTTATCGGATATTGCAAAACACAATGCCAGTCAGCTGGGAGCACACAATATCATCTTCTATTCTGGAAATGGTATAGATCTCCTGAAAGAAACTTCTGCTAAATATGATACTATTTACATAGATCCCGCCCGGCGAGCAGAACAGGGAAAGGTTTTTATGCTTAAAGACTGCACACCAGATGTAGTCACCAATCTCGACCTGCTCTTATCGAAATCTGATCGGATCCTCATTAAAACAGCACCGCTGCTGGATATTACTGCAGGTTTATCAGAATTAAAAAATGTAACTGAGATTCACATTGTAAGCATCAGGAATGAATGCAAGGAAATTTTATGGGTGGTTGAAGCCAATGCCAGCGCTAACCCTAAAATCTGTGCCATCACACTCAATGAAAAAGAAAAAGTATTCTCCTTTTTCAAATCACAAAGTGATTCACCTTCCCCCTATATCCAGGACCTTACTGTTAACGATTACCTCTACGAGCCGGATGCCGCCCTGTTAAAGTCAGGTGCATTTAACCTCATTGGTCAACAATACCAACTGGAAAAGCTGCATCCACAAACTCAGCTATATACTTCAGCAAGTATAAATCCGAATTTCCCGGGTCGTATTTTTAAGATTGAAGAGATTTATTCCGCAAAGGATTTAAAACTACTTAAAACACTCCGTGGAAATGTAATTGTTAGAAACTATCCTGCAAAACCTGAAGACCTGATAAAAAAATATAAAATTAAGCCGGATAAAGTGCAGTTCTTAATTTTCACTAAAACTACAAATGCTGTCAATATTATTTTAAGAACAACCATTCTTCAGTATTACTAAAAAATAAAGCCTCCCCATCTGGGAAGGCTTCATGTTAGGGATGAAAATTAGATATAATTTTGTGCCTAAACTTTCTTTACGTTTACTGCTTGTAAACCTTTTCTGCCGTCGGCTACTTCGTATTCCACTGTGTCGTTTTCCTTCAAGCTGTCAATGCCGCCAACTACGTCTTTAAAATGTACAAATAAGTCTTTATTGTCTTCTTGCACAATAAATCCGAAGCCTTTTTGAGTGTTAAACCATTTAACTTTTCCGGTTGCCATAAAAAAATAAAAAAATGTATAAAATAAATAAACTATTTATGCTTTGATCAGCATTTCTTTAAACCAATTGGAAAATAAAATCAATTCAACAATCAGATTAAGCGTTAATATTGAAACAAAACTATCAAATATAATAATTTACCAATATAATGCAAGTGAATTTTCCGCAATACATAATAAAGTTGCAATCGGGTAACGCTTATACAATTTTATTTATTGGGTTGAGGCGTTGTCCGCAAATACGGTTTAATCACCTGGTGTCCCTTAGGAAATTTAGCAGGTATGTCTTCAGTTTTGATACTGTTTACAACAATAACATCTTCTCCATCCTTCCAATCTGCAGGAGTAGCCACACTATAGTTTGCTGTAAGTTGTAGCGAATCAATAACCCTTAAAACCTCATTAAAATTTCTTCCTGTTGAAGCCGGATAAGTGATGATCAATTTTACCTTTTTATCCGGACCGATCACAAAAAGTGATCTTACGGTTAAAGTTTCAGAAGCATTCGGATGGATCATGTCATAAAGATCTGCTACTTTGCGTTCCGGGTCCGCAATGATTGGAAATTCAACGCTCGTGTTTTGCGTCTCATTAATATCATTGATCCAGCCTTTATGAGATTCAGCAGAATCTACACTCAATGCCAATACCTTTACATTGCGCTTTTCGAATTCACCTTTAAGCGCAGCCGTTCTTCCTAACTCTGTAGTACATACCGGTGTGTAATCTGCAGGATGAGAAAATAAAACACCCCATCCATCTCCCAAATATTCGTAAAAATCAATTTTACCTATTGATGTTTCCGCCTGAAAATTCGGGGCAACATCTCCTAATCTTATACTCATAGTAGTTATTTATTTTAAGTGATTTAAACAAAGCTAAACAATAGTATACTAAATACATAGATTTTATATTTATTTAAGACATTTAAATGATAGACCGTCTAACCGGCGAAGGTTATAAAGCAAAAAACCCTAAAGGGATTAGCCTGAAGGGTTTTAAGAATATTAATTTGTTTGGGTAAATTAATTATAAACCTTAATCATAAATACGTAATCCTGCAATTTTTCAATCTGTTTGGTACGTTTCATTCCCGATAATAAACTTCTTTTATTTGCAGATAAGCGATTATCGCCTAATGAATCCTGAGGGATAGCACGCATGGCTTCTAAAATGTATTTCGATTTGATGGCAAATGCAGCACCTTCTGTTTGATCTTGCTTGCCGCTGATAATACCCACAAGATTACCATTATTATCTAAAAGCGGGCCTCCACTATTACCTGGATTCACTAAAATAGATACCTGATATTGTGTTGTATCTCCGATAAACCCAGTTTTAGAACTTACAGACCCTTCGCCCAGTACGATATCATCTTTAGGATATCCTAAAGTATATACACTCTCACCCAAGCCAGAGATACTCTTTTTTATAGTATAAGGAATAGTAGATAAATGATTGAAATTTTTATCGCTGATCTTTAAGATCGCAATATCATTTTGAGAATCAGTATAAACCGGTTTCACTTTGAATGATTCACCTTTATTATTCTGAACATATAAAGAATCAGCGCCATTTACAACGTGTAGATTGGTTAAGATATATCCATTGGTAGAAACGGCGAAACCCGTTCCGCCAAAATTTCCTGGATTTACATTCTTGGATGCAGCATTAGAATTATTAGACTGAATTGTTCTGATTAAGCTGTTTTGAGATTTTTTCACCTTTGAAAGCTCTCTGCTCACTTGTTCATAACGGTCTTCCTGCTTACTATTATGCTGAATAGAATAAATAGAAACTAAAGAAAGAACCAAAAATGAAGCAGCTACAGCAATAGCCGATTTATGCTTACGCCATAATTGTACAACTTTTGAAGGATGTGGCCTTAAATCTGTGGCCAATGCTTCTACATCAATTTCTTCGTGTATGCTATTTAATTGTTCTTTCAAACGCAACTGAGCAGCAAAGCCTTCCATAGACTGAAGAAAGAATTTATGGGAAACTACTTTATGATCAACGCTGGCATCACTGCGCCTTAATTGTTCAAAAGCCTCCATTTCTTCTGCATTCAGTTTACCTAAAAGATAATCCTCAATAATTGCATCTAATTCTAAATCGTTTCTCATTTCAATTATGGTTGAAAAAATATTTTCTTTAATCGTTGCAGGCATTTATACTTTTGTGTCTTCGCATTATCGGTATTGGTATAACCGAATTTTTCGCAAATATCCTGCATTGATAAATTATGGATATAAAAATCCTGAATAATGGTTTTACAAGGCTCACCTAAATGATTAAGAGCAGATTGCATTTTTACAAATTGCAAATCCTTCTCTTCATGATTCTCTACATCCTCTTCAACAGCGAAGACATCTTCATAATCATTGATATTTCCTGTCTTCTTACTGTTCTGGGTTAATTTCTTAAGCCAGATTCTTCTGCATACAGAATAGATATAAGTTTTAAGTTTACTGCTGAGCTCAAAATTACCTGCCTTAACTTTGTTATATAAAATAATAATGGCTTCCTGATAAACATCTTTTGCATCGTCTTCATCACCGTTATTATTTAAGATAAACTGCAAAACCATCGCAAAGTATCCCTTGTATAACTTATTAAGTGTATCTTCTGAGTTATTTAGAATACCTAATATAACCTCTCTATCCGTTGGAACTGAACTCTTTAAACTGTTATTCACTAGTTAATACGTTTTTCTATAAATAGTAACCCAATATTAGTAAAAATATTTATAGCTACTGCTTTGCTTAATACAACTAACTTATAAAGGGTAACCTCTGCACCCAGAAAAAAATAATTTCATCTTTTTTTAAAATATTCGGGTTACCTTTTTACCTTTGCGGCATTAACGTTAAATTAATTACTTAAAAAATTCGAAAAAATGAAAAATGCATTCAAATTAGGCTTTTTAGCTTTAGCTTTATCTTTATCAGTTGTTGCTTGTAACTCAGAAAAAAAAGCTGAAGGTACTGATACTACTGTAACTGATTCTTCAACTATCGTTACTGATACTAACAAAGTTGATACTACAGTTACTGATTCAACTGTAAAAGATACTGCTGTTAAAACTACTACTACTACTGAAGAAGTTAAACACTAGTCTAATTTAACTCATAAAAAAAGCCTTTCTGAGCAATCAGGAAGGCTTTTTCATTTTATTTTATTTTTTTTTAATTTCTTGGGTTACCTTTTACGGTTACCGGTATTAACAAGAGTAAATTAATTAATTACTTAAAACAAAAATTCTAGAAAAATGAAAAATGCATTCAAATTAGGCTTCTTAGCTTTAGCTTTATCTTTATCAGTTGTTGCTTGTAACTCAGAAAAAAAAGCTGACGGTGCTGATACTACTTTAACTGATTCTTCAACTATCGTTACTGATACTAACAAAGTTGATACTACAGTTACTGATTCAACTGTAAAAGATACTACTGTTAAAACTACTACTACTACTGAAGAAGTTAAACACTAGTCTAATTTAACTCATAAAAAAAATGCCTTAGAAATTCTAAGGCATTTTTTTTGCTTATAACCTGGGTTACTTTTTCATTTTCAGGGTATTAATAATAAATATTAACCCTAAAACAATTATCAATATGAAAAATGCATTCAAATTAGGCTTCTTAGCCCTGGCTTTATCTTTAACTGTTGCAGCTTGTGGTGGATCAGGCAAAAAAGATGGTGGTGCTGATACTACAGTTACAGATTCATCAACAATTATTACTGATACTACATCTGTAGATACTACTGTAAAAGATTCTACAGTAAAAGATACTACTGTTAAAGCAACAACTGAAAAAACTGAGGTTAAACCTTAGTCTAACTTTAATAAAATCTTTAAAATGGTTAAGCTTAACTGCTTAACCATTTTTTATTTAATGCGATTAGAGGAATAACATGCCTTTTTCTCCTCCTAAGCATTTCTTTCACAATTTACCACTTAAAGTCCCTCAATTGTAGTAAATTTGCGGCAAAATATAATCCGCATAATGAATTTAACCCCTTTACAAGCTATTTCACCTGTTGATGGTAGATACAGAAAGACAACTGAAAGTTTAGCTAAATACTTTTCTGAAGAGGCATTGATTAAATATCGTGTTTTTGTAGAAATTGAATACTTTATTGCGCTATGCGAAATCAATCTACCCGGACTTGAAAACTTTAACAAAGGTCTTTATGCCGAATTGAGAAAAATACATGAAAATTTTTCTGAAACTGATGCCTTAGAGGTTAAGGAAACAGAAAAAGTAACCAATCATGATGTAAAAGCAGTTGAGTACTTTATCAAAAGTAAATTCGATGCATTATCCTTAGAGGAGTACAAAGAATTCATTCACTTCGGACTAACTTCTCAAGACATCAATAACACAGCTATCCCCTATTCTGTTAAATTAGCATTACAAGAAAGTTATTTCCCTGCACTGAATGATTTAATTAAAAAGATTAATGAATTAGCAGTTGAATGGAAAGAAATTCCAATGTTGGCGCATACCCACGGGCAACCGGCTTCTCCAACTAAACTGGGAAAAGAATTCCTCGTTTTTGCAGACCGATTATTAATCCAGTTAGAAAATTTAAAATCCATTCCAAACAGTGCAAAATTTGGTGGTGCAACTGGTAACTTCAATGCCCATCATATCGCATACCCACAAGTTAAATGGATAGACTTTTCAAATGCATTCGTAAATGAAACCCTGGGATTATCAAGAGCACAACATACTACACAAATTGAGCACTATGATCAGTTTGCTGCGCAATGTGATGCTTTAAAACGAATAAACAATATTATTATTGATTTAGATCGGGACATTTGGACTTATATCTCTAAGAATTATTTTAAGCAAAAGATCAAGGCTGGAGAAATCGGTTCATCGGCTATGCCTCACAAAGTTAATCCAATCGACTTTGAAAATGCCGAAGGTAATGCTGGCATTGCCAATGCATTGTTTGAGTTTTTTGCCGCTAAGCTTCCAATTTCGAGACTACAGAGAGACCTTACAGACTCTACTGTTTTAAGAAACATTGGTGTTCCTTTGGCGCATACTTTAATTGCAATCCATTCAACCCTTCGCGGTTTAAACAAAATATTATTGAATGAAGCTGCTCTGCATGCAGATTTAGACGACAATTGGGCGGTAGTTGCCGAGGCAATTCAAACCGTTTTGCGCAGAGAGAATTATCCAAACCCATATGAAGCATTGAAAGAATTAACCAGAACTAATTCAAAAATCAATGCTGAAAGTATCGCGAACTTCATTGAGGGTTTAACTGTAACAGAAGAAATAAAAACACAATTGAGAACCATTACACCTTTCAACTATACAGGCCTTTACTAAGGTAAATTAAATTGACGCTAAACAGACAGCTCAAAAAATTTTAATTGATAGGTAATTGTTAATTTTGTTTATTCTAATTGATTAAGACATGACTATTAACGTATATACAGAACAAACGCCAAATCCAGCAACCATGAAATTCATGGTTAACAAGCTGTTGATTAACGGTAGTGAAGATTTTGCAACCAAAGAAAGTGCAGAACATTCACCGTTCGCCAAAGAGTTATTTAAGTTTAGCTTCGTTTCAGGTGTATTTTTTGCAAGTAATTTTGTAACCATCACGAAAACAGAAGATGCAGAATGGCCTGATATTGAGCCTATTTTAAAAGAGTTCGTTAAAGGGGCAGTAGAATCTGAACTGAAAATTAAAGAGGCTTCTGCCGAAGAAGCACCTGTTTTTGAGGGTTCTGAAACTGAAATTAAAATCCAGCAAATTTTACATGATTACGTGCGCCCTGCTGTTGAGCAAGATGGTGGTGCAATTACCTATAAATCATTTGATGAAGGCGTAGTTACTGTTGAATTGAGAGGATCATGCAGTGGTTGCCCGTCTTCAACCATTACCCTTAAATCAGGTATTCAAAATCTTTTACAAAGAATGGTACCTGAAGTTAAAGAAGTAGTTTCTGAAGCACTATAATTAAGCATTTTTCATAGTTTCTATAATTTGAAAGGGTTCGAACATTGTTCGAACCCTTTCTTTTTTAACTATGTATATTAATTATTATAACGTTATTAAAAGTATTTTTTGATGGCCGAGAGCATTTCGTTTGAAAGCCTGGCATTGGTAGCCACAATCTCCCGCTTATTAAAATACTCGTTCCCACCTGAAAAGTCGAAAATTTCACCACCTGCCTGCTGAATAATAAAACATCCAGCCGCAAAATCCCACTGTTGCAGATTGTATTCGAAAAAGGCATCAAATCTTCCACATGCCACATAAACTAAATCAACCGCCGCAGCACCAATCCTCCTTACACCATGACTCTTTTGCATCATTTCTGTTAAAAGCTGAACATACTGCGCCTGTTTATCAAATTGATAATAGGGGAAGCCAGTGGCCAATAAGCTTGATTGTAAATCTGGATTACCAGAAACCCGTATCTCCTTTTTGTTAAGATAAGCCTTTCCTCCCTTATAGGCATAAAACATTTCTGCCCTGTTTAACTCATAAACCACACCTATAACCGGTACTCCATCTTCATAAAGGGCTACACTAATGGCATAGGTAGGAATTCCATGAATAAAATTGGTTGTTCCATCCAATGGATCGATAATCCATTTGTACGTTTTTCCTTCCCTATTGATGGTTTTCTCTTCAGTTAGAAATCCTGCATCGGGAATAAGCTTTTCAAGATTTTGAACAAGTTTCTGCTCTGCGGTTTTATCCACGTAAGAAACCATATCGTTTAAACCTTTATATTCAATTTTTTCAAGATCGAATTGCATGGCTTCTTTACGGATAAAATTTCCGGTGAGCCTAACAATAGAGATCACTTTATTGCATAGTAATTCGTAATTCATCATTATTTAAGGTAATGTGAAGTGATCGTTATTGCTTCAATTCAAATTCATTTTTATTTCTTAACGAATAAATACAAAGTGCAGCTCCACCGATCACTAAAAATGTAGAAATCATTTCAGCTTGTGTAAATGACAAGCCAAAAGCATGATATTTTGAATTCACGCGAATCAATTCAATACAGAAGCGTTCAATACCGTTCAGGATCATGTAGATACCAAACATCAGTCCCGGCGCTTTTATCTTATCCCTGATGCTCCACAAAAAGGCAAAGAGTAATAAACAAACAATTACTTCATATAGCGGTGTAGGATAAACACCCTGTGGCAGTTCATTACAGTACTTACCTACACAATTTGGGATTGGAATCCCTTCACTAACCACGTTATTTGGATATTTATAAGACCATAGCCAATCCGGTAACCAGCCAAAGGGCTTGGGATTGGTATTTACAATGCCCCAATCACCATCTCCCGACATATGGCAGCCGATACGTCCAACTGCATAAGCCAACATCATACCCGGACCGCCAACATCGAGCATATGCAAAGGTTTTATTCCATTCTTCCTGGCTATATACAATACGGCAGCTCCACCACAAATTAAGCCTCCATAAAAGGTTAAACCACTAAATGAAAGTAATCGTTCGATGGGATGTTGAACAAAATCATCCCAATATTCTAAATTATCAAAAAATTTCGCACCCAGAAACCCCCAAATGGCGGCCCAAACAACCAGGTTACTCATTAATTGATAAGGATGAACCAAAACTCTCGTTTCCTTAGGTTTATCGAGTTTATTTTTTTCTTTTTCTTTATAATCCCAATACGCAAATAATCCGGCGAAAAACAAACCACCTAAAATATTTCCTTTTGCCGACATTAAAATCGATTGCGCATCACTGACAAACATTTTATAGTTAACTAATGCATAAACCAATTTATACCCAATTAAAAAGCCAAATAAGCCATTTAGAATTAACTCAGAAACAGTAGCGGGTTTGCCAATAATAATCGTTTTTTGAACAGGATGCAAAATACCCAGAGCCTCTTTGCGCTTTAACTCTTTAGTAAATGCCCAATATCCAGCTACAAAAGCTAATGCAACAAATACACCGAAAGTATTAAAGGGTAATGGTAAATTAATGCCTAAAAAATACTCAAGAAAATGTGATACGGTAGGAAACATATAAATAATTTGTTGCGAAGATAGTAAACAAAGCTGAAAGGCTAAACACTAAGATGTTGATGAAAAGGAATATTTTAAGCGTAAGCAAGGAAAAAGAAAACACCAAAGAAGCACATCCTTCAATGCGAAATGGTATGATGGAAGATATACCTTTAAATGTGTTTATCGGATAGATTTTAAATGCTTAGATTGAATTAATGATGTGCATAAGCCGTTTCTAATTCGGCTACTTCCACCTCTCCTTCTGCGGTAATTCCAACCAATTTTACTGCTTTAAGCTCATTAACCATTAGCGGATCATATTTTGCCCGAACTTTGACATAATTCTTGGTGAAACCATGCATGTAACCAGCTTTTTGATCTGCTTCGAAAAGAACTTCAGAATCGCTGCCTATTTGTGATTCATAGAAAGCTCTCCGTTTTTTATCCGAAAGGATATGCAACATTTTGCTGCGATCATTACGTTCACTACCAGGAACAACGCCCTTCATTTCTGCAGCTACTGTTTGCTCACGCTCAGAATAGGTAAACACATGTAAATAAGAAATATCAAGACCATTTAGAAACTGATAAGTATCTAAGAAATCTTCTTTAGTTTCTCCGGGAAAACCCACAATCACATCTACACCGATACAGCAATGCGGCATCACTTCTTTAATTTTAGCAACACGTTCAACATAGAGATCCCTACGGTAACGACGACGCATTAATCCTAAAATTTTATCAGATCCCGATTGTAGCGGAATGTGAAAGTGCGGCACAAAACGTTTGGATGTAGCTACAAATTCGATAATTTCATTACTCAACAAGTTGGGTTCTATAGAAGAAATACGGATTCTTTCTATTCCCTCAACCTCATCTAAAGCTTTAACCAGATCAAAGAATTTATCTTCACGTTCTCCATTTCTGATTCCGAAATCACCCAAATTAACCCCTGTAAGCACAATCTCTTTAACACCGCTTTCGGCAATCATTCTGGCCCTGTGTACTACATTTTCAATCGTATCGCTACGACTTGCACCACGAGCCAGTGGAATAGTACAGTATGTACAAGGATAATCGCAACCATCCTGAACTTTTAGAAAGGTACGGGTACGATCTCCTATGGAATAAGAAGCAATAAAGTTATGATTAACCTTTTCTATATTTTGCTGATGTACAACAGCTTTAGGATTTTTAGTTAAATCAGTTATATATTCTACGATTCTGAATTTCTCAGCAGCTCCCAAAACCATATCAACCCCTTCAATTTCAGAAATTTCCTGTGGTTTTAGCTGAGCATAACACCCTACAATGGTAACAAATGCATTTGGTGAATACTTTAATGCCTCTTTTACTACCTTACGACATTTTTTATCGGCATGATCTGTAACCGAACAGGTATTGATCACATACACATCGGCCTGATCCTGAAATTCGACCACACTGTATCCAGCATCGGTAAATAAACGGCCAATGGTTGAAGTTTCAGAAAAGTTTAGCTTACAGCCTAATGTATAAAATGCGACCTTTTTCATGTAGCCTGCAAAGATAAGAAATTTGTTTGTAGTACAAGCCTAACAACAGGCAGTGCTTTTAAATTACAGAGAAATAACAATCCGGTGGGCAGTTTTTCAGTTGGCAGTTTTCAGTTCTCAGTTTTCAGTTTTCAGTTGGCAGTTAACTAAACTATTCTTGCCAGCGATAACTATCCTGCTCGAAACCTGCTAAATCAACTACCCTGCTTACTACGGTAGCAGCTACCTCCTCTATTGTTTTTGGAAGGCTGTAAAATGATGGATTTGCAGGGCAGATTATTCCTCCCGCTTCGGTAACTATTTTCATATTATTAATATGAATTAGACTAAAGGGGGTGTCCCTGACCACGGCGATCAGTTTTCTGCGTTCTTTCAGAATAACATCCGCTGCACGTGAGATCAGGTCGTTTGATATACCATGTGCAATACGTCCTAAGGTACCCATTGAACAGGGAACAATAATCATGGTATCATATTTAGCTGATCCAGAAGCGAATGGAGCATTAAAATCATTTTTATGATAAAAAGTGAAATCATAATTACTATAGTCATGGTTTCCAAGTTCAAACTCCCAAACCTGCTTTGCATTATCACTCATCACTACACCTACCTGCGCTATTTGTTCTTGAAGATGTGTAAGCTGATCGAATAATACTTTTGCATAAACAGCACCGCTTGCACCCGTAACTGCAACTATAACTTTCTTTTTTTTCATCATTAAACAAAAGTAAGCTTTTCTCTGTTCATAAAACAAAAAAGGGCCAGAACTACCGTTCTGACCCTACATCTACCTATGAAAAACATACCCTCGAAAGGGTAAGAACAAATATATATATTTTTTTAAAAAAAGATCATTTAATACAGTTAATTAGTACAAATAATAAACCTTTGCCCAAAAAACCAACCAACACACTGAATAACAAGTATATAACAAAAATAATATCAACATTTTAAGTATCATTTTTGTTAATAAAGTCAAAAACATTGACAAAAGTCAATGAAAAATTCATATTCACTTGTTAATCTAATCGATAAAACCGTTCCGAATTGTCTACCAACTCGTACAACAGTCTTAAATTTTGCTCAAAACAATTATGCTATTTTTTGTGGTGGCCTGCTAATTTAGCGCGCACCCTACTTAACGTTTCTAATCTCATGCATAAAAAAGAGGCAATGTGCTTTAGTGGAACACGATTTATTAAATATGGATAAGACTGCTTGAATCTCAAATATCTTCTTTCAGCAGATTGTAACCGTGAGATAAATACCCGTTCGCAAGCCTGTGCATAGTGAAGCTGTGTTAATATTCTTCCAATATAATTGGCAACATCAAAATTGAGATAAAGCTGCTTTATCATGGCTTGTGGGATGGCTATTGCCTCTACATCTTCCAATGCCATGATATAACTATCTGTATACTCATCTTCAAAACCAGGGTGTACAATGTAACCTATTAATTCTCCTTCATGTGCCATCCAGGTTGTTATTTCTTCTTTACCTTCCTTAATGTATCCTTTTACTATACCTTTCATCAGTAAATAGCTATTCTTGTACTTGTTCAAAGGAGAACAAATGAACTTATTTTTCTTAAATGATAGCGGAAAGGTTTGGGTATTGATAATATACTCCATTTCAACGTTGAGCTGATGAAAGTATCTGAATACATTTATTACTGGCGAGTGCCCCCCATAACAGGCCCATTTACCATCATCATAAAGCTTATCAGGATTCATATTTTATATAAAGTAACTGCAAATAACGCCTCCATAAAAAGGCACAAAATCTAAACTTTACCCAGTAGGTTTTAATAACAGAAAGATTCAAAAAATGTTTAATATTAATATACTGAAGTATTCTATAAATTACATTACCATATTAACAGCGGAAAATTTATATTTGATAAACGTTCAAACTGTTTATGAGTAACTATCCGATCGAATTTTTACATGCATTATTATCGCAGCATAAAAATCCGACCTTTATCTTTCAAGTTGACGGATATCCGATTATTTCCTCCAATAAATCATTTGAGGAAATAATAAATAACCTTTCGTCTAAAAAAGATGGATATTCTGCACATACCCTTATTAATTTATTGTCTGACAATGAGAAGCAATTATTCCTGGATAAGCTTAACCGTTGCATTTCTGAGAGAACTGATGAAAATCTGATTGTCCATCCGATCTATTCTAATCAGCCTCAAGCCATTTGGGAATTTAGTTTTACACCAGTATTAGTCAAAAATCAACCGGTTGAATA
The DNA here is from genome assembly GCF_965279535.1 of Pedobacter sp. NCBI lineage: Bacteria > Pseudomonadati > Bacteroidota > Sphingobacteriia > Sphingobacteriales > Sphingobacteriaceae > Pedobacter > Pedobacter sp. The sequence goes on along the minus strand of NZ_OZ257244.1, from coordinate 110,201 downwards.
TATTACCTGTACATTAAATGAGCAGCAGATTCCTAAAAGTTTTTCGGCTCCACTGAAGCCAAATCTCTCTACGGATAATATTCATTTTAAGGCTCTTTTTGACCAGGCGCCACTTGGCATTTGTGTACTGAGGAGTCCTGATTTAATAACGGAATATGCAAATGACAATATTCTGAGCTTATGGGGAAGAACGCGGGCTGAACTGATAGGTTATCCTCAGGAACTTGCCAGGCCAGAATTAGAAAGCCAAAAAGAAATCATCAAAAAGGTAAAGAATATTTTCGTTACTGGAAAACCTTTCATCATAGAGGAAGTAAAGGTATCTACATTGGTTTTAGATGGTTATTTTAGTGCTGTATATCAGCCCTTGACTAATGAAAAAGATGAGGTAACGAGTATACTGATTATTTTAAGAGATATTACGCAGCAGGTTGTATTCAAAAAGGAGCTTCAGAAAGCTAAAGATATTTTAAAGCTTGCCATGGATGCATCAGATATGGGTTCGTGGAATGTTGATCTGGCGACTAAAACAGTTATTTTTTCTGAGCGGGCAAAGCAAATTTACAAGCTGGATGATTCGCGCTTGAACATTGAAATGGCAAAATCCTTTATTGTTGCAGCGCATCTTGAACACATTACCGATACCATTAGAAAAGCACTGCATCACCGATCTGGATTTAATCTGGAGTATCAAATTAAGTTAAGCAAAAACGAAACAAAATGGGTAAGGGTTGCTGGAAAAGCTTATTATGATCAGGATGGCAAACCATTATATATTGCTGGTGCCATTTTAGACATTACCGAACATAAGCAGGATGAGATCAGAAAAAATGATTTTATCGGAATGGTTAGTCATGAACTTAAAACCCCACTTACATCTTTAAGTGCCTATGTTCAATTGCTTCAGTACAAGCGCAGTAACATTGTAGGAGATTTCACTTCGGATACTTTAGATAAAATAAGCATCCAGTTAAAACGCATGTCGGTTATGATAGATGGATTCTTAAATGTTTCGCTACTCGAATCCGGAAAAATTATTTTAAACAAAACCTATTTTAACATTAATGATCTTATAGAGCGGATTGCAGAAGAAAACCGTTTAATTCTTCCAAGTAATTTTATACAAGTGATTTCGAACAAAAAAATCATGGTGTATGCTGACTGGGAGAAGATTGCGACTGTGGTTAATAACCTGATTAGCAATGCTGCCAAATATTCTAATAAAGACTCTTTTATAGCCATTAGATGTGATGCCAATAGAAATGAGTGTATTATTAGTGTTGAGGATGAAGGGATTGGTATCAGACCTCATGAAATCCCTAAGCTATTTGACCGCTTTTATCGCGTGGATAACGCGAATACAAAAACGATTGCAGGCTTTGGGGTGGGTTTATATATATGTGCTGAAGTTGTAAAACGGCATGAAGGGAAAATTTGGGTAGAGAGTGAATACCATAAAGGCTCTACGTTTTATTTTAGTTTGCCACTAAATCCAAATACTTCGGTTGACCTCAGTACCCAGCATTTGAATTAAAGCATCAGACTGATATTTATAGCCATAAGTCCCTGATCCACTTTAATGATATCAAAACTTACCAGACTATCTACTGATATTAAATTTGAAACCTCCGACAATAAAAAATAAATATCCTGACCATTTTGATCAATTATCATCCCATACCCCGTGCTGGCATTAAGCTCAACAACTTTTCCTTCTCTGTACTCGTTCATGAACATTCGATTAGCTATGAACAAACGTACCTAAATTGTAATATAAAAACTACAAAAATATTTATTTTTGTTAATTTTTACAATTAGTCTATAAAAGTATCCGATTGACCAGAAAGGTTTTAATAAAAAAAAGCAGTCCTCCACAGAAGACTGCCTTAATATATTTATTGTAAATTAATTAGTGCCTTTTTCTGGCGCTTTTCCAATTAAATCCATGAATTGATCTAATTTTGGTGTAATTATAATCTGAGTTCGACGATTTTTCGTTTTACCAGAAACTGTTGAATTATCTGCTATAGGATTGTATTCGCCCCTACCTCCTGCAGTTAAACGTTTAGGATCAACTGCATATTTGGTTTGTAAAGCTTGTACTACAGATGACGCTCTTAACGCACTCAAATCCCAATTGTTCCTGATATTGGTCTGAGCGATAGGCACATTATCTGTATTACCTTCTATCAGTACATCATAATCATTATAATCTTTAATGATTTTAGCAATTTTACTCAAAGTTGCTCCAGCTTTATCAGAGATTTCATAGCTTCCTGATTTATAAAGCATATTATCAGACAGCGAGATGTAAACCACACCTTTTAGTACCTGAACATCTACATCACCTAACTCTTCTCTACTTAATGAACGTGTTAAATTATTGGTCAACACCATATTAAGCGAGTCGCTTTTATTCTTAGCATTAATCAGTTGCTTGATGTATTTATTTGAGCTGTTAATCTCGTCTACCAATTTAGAGATGTTAACGTTACCCTGATTACTTGATTTTAAACACTTATTTAAAGCGTCTTGCAGAGCCATAATATTGGCCTTTTCAGAAGCAATTTGTTCTTCCAGGCTTTTAACCCTGCTATTGGCGCCACTAAGCTCTCTTTGACTATCCTGATATTTATTGCTGAGCTCCTGATTCCTTTCTCTCAGTTGGGCATAGGTGGTTTGAAGTTCAGTATACTTTTTATTACTTACGCAACCTGATATTAAAATCAGGCCTAAGAGCATTATGGGGATTGATTTGTAAAATTTCATAATCTTATTTTTTGTTAAAGACTATCATAAAACAAATTCCCTGCCGTAAAGTTTTGGCGTTGGCTTTCAAGGCTGTTAAAGGTTGCATTTAACAAACTTTAACAGCCTGACAATTTATAAATACCATTTTTTATACCTGGCTAATGCTTCTAAGTAATAATAATCAGCGTACACCAAAGGAACGTCAATTTCACTATTTAAGGGCAGTGCGCCTGTGCTATGCTTAAGTAGGAAACCTCCGTTCTCACCAAGTTTTGCCCTGTATGCACTGCTTGCCAATGCGTTTATCATAGTTTCAGCTGCCTGTTTATAGGCATTTTTTTCATGGGTTCCTACATACTGCCCCAATTCCAATAATGCCGAAGCAATTAGTGCACCTGCGGATGCATCACGATTTGAAAAGGGCATAAAAGGAGCATCAAAATCCCAGTATGGTATTTTATCGGCAGGTAAATTAGGGTGATTAAGGATGAAATTTGCAATTCCATTTGCCTGTTCCAGGTATTTAGTGTCTTTGGTAAATCTATACATCATGGTATAACCATAAAGTGCCCAGCCCTGACCTCTTGCCCATGCTGATGTATTTGCCGCTCCCTGCCATGTAGCTTTACGAATTACCTTTCCTGTGGTCAAATCGTAATCCACAACGTGATAGGAGCTGAAATCTGGCCTGAAATGGTTAGCTATGGTTGTGTTTGCATGTTTAACTGATATTTCCTTTAACCTGGCATCTCCCCCATTATCTGATGCCCAGTTTAACATCTCCAGGTTCATCATATTATCGATGATTACCGGGCAATTAAAATATTTGTTTTTATTCCATGATTGGATAGATCCTATCTCTGGCCTGAATCGGGTAGCAAGCGACTGGGCTGAGTTTTGAATAATCTCTTTATATTCAGGTTTCCCTGTTAATCGATAGGCGTTACCAAAACTACAGAACATCATGAAACCCAAATCATGATGGCCGGTATAAGTTTGATTGGGTTCTAAAATTTTCAATGCTTTTTCTGCATCTTTTTTAATTTCAGCGTCTTTGGTTTGTTCGAAAATATACCAAAGCGAACCACTGTAGAAACCACTGCACCACCACTTAATATCGTAAGTAACCAGTTTATTGGTTTTAGCATTAAAACTTTGGGGTGTTAAGCCAGCCGGAATATTTTTATCTAATACTTTATATTGCTTTGCTGCAAATTGAAATTCGCTGTCAATCAATTTTCTCATATCCTGACTTTGAGCAAAACTGACCTGACTGGCTAATAAAAGTATTCCCGCTATTAATTTTCGTGTCATATTAAATATTGTTTTTTATAGAGTTTGAAGAACAAAATCATAACCATAAACAAGGTTTTATTTTAAAGCTTGCTGGAAAAACAAACATATAATATCACTCCATCTGACAGGGGGTAATTATGTAAACTTTTGGGGGTAAAAATCTATCTCAATGTACTGTTACCATCTTCCTGGAACTAAAAACGTTTTATTTTATATTTCCTTTACCTTAACAGCATCAAAGGTAGCCTGGGCTTTGTATGTCCTCAGGCCGATGCTTCCGCTGCTATAATCCATATCACTTGCCTGAATAATTGGTGTTTTGGATTCATCCACATACACCTTAATTTGTTGCCCATTGGCAACTACACGAAGTTGATAGATCTTATTCATTTCGAGTGTATATTTTTTTGATTGAATGGGAATCCATTTAAGGCCTGTTGCCTTACCTAATTCGATTATTCCTGTAACAGGGTTAAGACCCACATAATATCCCTGGTAAGCATCCGGACCGATTGCTGGTTTGGAAACTCTGAACATTAATCCAGCATCGCCAGCAGTATTAACTTTTACTGAAGCCTGAAAATCCAAATTAGAGAAATGTGTTCCATTTGCAACAATTTTTGAGCCATTAATACCAAATCCTCCCGAGCCTGCATTTGAAGAAGCGTGAATCCCACCATCTTTCCAAAACCATCCCCCGCCGTAGAATACCCAGTCATTAGGCAAATGGGTATTAAAATCTTCTACTATTTTGGTGACTGGTTTACTTGGTGTACCAATAATCGGAAAACAGCTAAGACGGAGATTTTCGGCGCCATAAGGCACGAGTGTAATTTCCTCAGTTTCTGATTTAGACTCAACCGGGCTAAACGGAACATCAAAAGCCGACATCTGATTATAAGCCAGGGTCCAGGAAGGAATTTTTTTAGCTTTAACCACTAATTTCACTGGAGATTGTGTTGCATCAAACGGATTCTCGGCCATCTTCCCTTTAATGAATCTGACTCCTTCATCGATTTTGTCTGGATTTAGAACAAGTCCATAATTCCAGGATGAAACAGGTCTGCTTTCATAATCCTTATAACCTACAACCTGATGAGTTTTTGTTATTTTATATTCAGGTTTAATCTCTAAAGCATATACTAATGGTCCGCGCACAACACTTAACGAGTTATTCACCTGCTTTTGCCCTGCCACTTCCATAGGAAATTGCAATTCGACCTGATCATTGTCTTTCCATTCGCGGCTGATGGTTAATAAAGTCCCTGCTTTTACGTTTTTAATGGGTGTTCCATTCACCTTTACCAATGGTGCTATACTCCATGACGGAATCCTCAAAACGAGCGGAAATTTAAAGCTCAGGGCTGTCGAAATTTTTAGCTTAATTAAATCATCAAAAGGATAGTTGGTTTCTTCAGTGATTTTAACTTTATTCCCTGAAACTGTTGTATTTATTTCCATTGGGCCATAGGTAAGAATAGCTAAACCATTATCTGGCGTAGCTGAAGCACTGTTTTTTACATAGTAGGGCCATCCCATATGCATGTTATATCTACAGCAGCCGTATCCGGAATACGGGCTTGAAACAATGCCTGAACTATAATCCTGATTAAAACCATGTTCTCCATGAACACTTTGTACCTGATTAGGTAAGGTGTAGTAAGAATGATTTTTAAAATCGCGGCTAAATTGAGCTGGTAAGGCATTGAAAGCCACTTTTTCCAAATCATCGCCAATTTTGGCATCATGTATAATTCTTGCTGCTGTTTCTAAACTTTGCATCCATTCTACCACAGTGCAGGTTTCAACGCCTTCAATGGATGCTGTTCCAGCTAAAAATTCTGTTCCAGAACCCAAACCTTCGGGCTGACCGTGATCACGCATAATGTGAGCAATCCCATTCATCATGGCTTTCTCATTAGCTGCAGATGGATTTAATTGTGCATAAATTGCGGGGAATTTTAGTGCCTGCGCTACATTAACCATATGTTTTGGCTGAAAATCATCACCAAAATAATAAAATTGGTTATGGTTATAGATATCTATCCATGGATAGGCTTGCTGTTTAAGTTTTTCAACCAGCTTTAATAAATCGCCATCTTCTGTTTTGTTATAAAGCCAAAGTGCAATTTCCATATTATCTGCAGCCCTTGATTTTGCCCAATCCTTCAGTGGATCGGCATCAAGATTTGTCAATTCGTACTTAAAATATTTTGTTAAAAATTGAATGACCCTTTGGTCATTTGTAGCTTCATAGTAGCTTTGTAAAGCATACATCATTGGCATTCTGGGCCACCAGTCTTTCATTTTTGCCGGACCAAATAAGCCACTGGGTTGTTGGCTGCCAAGTGTCCATTCAATATATTTTTTAGCTTTTTCTTTCAATATTGGATCATCTAAAGTATAAGCTAAAGCAATCAGTCCTTTAACATAATAAGGTGCCCGTTCCCAGCTACTTCCCTTCCCACCAAGCCAATCGTTATTTTTCCCCAAATTATCATCTTCAGCGTATAGTGCTTCAGCCATACCGGTTGCTCCATCGCGTTGTTGTTCCAGCTGCTTCAGCAACCAACCCTTTGCCCTGATACTTCCAAGGGGAAGTTGAATAAATACATTTTGTTTCAGTGGGGCCTTGTTAAAATGTAGTTCCGGATAGTTTTGAGCTTCTGTGGCATTGGTAAAACTTAGACAAAGTAATGCTACAAAACCCAACTTCATGCTATGGTTCATATTAATCGAAAATGGTTAGAAAATTTTGTTAAAACTAATATTTTAAAATCAATATTAAAACGATTTAGCTAAATATCAGATTAAGATAATATTCAAATTGAATTCCAGATAAAAGCTGGATGATCCAGGTTCTTTTTATTTACAATGTTTGCTGGTGTATTTTACATATAATGCTCAATGCTGCATTACTGTGCAACTGTTTGCAATAACTTTCCACTCCCCCTCTACCTTTGTCCATGTTCTGATATATTGATAGGTATCATTGATTTTATTCATTGCATAAATCCCATTAACTTTTAGTTTAGAGAAAACAACTACAGCGGATTCGAAAACATGAATATCTCTTTTGTAAAGTATGATATCGTAAATATTGATCAATTTAGAACGATAGGTTTCAATAACGACGTCTTTATCCAGTATATGGCTAAACTCATCTAGAAAAATGATGGTATCAGCCAATAAGAGTTCTAAACACTTCACATTGCATTTAGTCATACTGGCTAACAAAACATCCTCTAACTCTGCGATAAGTTGTATAGTTTCTTGTTTGGTTAAAATATTGAGCATAATTTCCGGTTAGCAGATAAAAATATATACTTATCAGCTAAGAAACACATCAACTTGATTATTGATCGCGCTATACAGTTTTACGAAAATAATTACACATATCAGGAATAAACAGCTAAATCCGCTCCTGCTTTCAGGGAAATTTCAAGCAATTAACTTGTTCATTCTCCTTTTGATTTGTTTAGCCATTTTAATTATATTATTTTGCAACAAATTGTAACTTTCAGGAGATAAATATCAAATATTACTACTAATTTTAGACTTTATAATATTTAAATCAAATTTTCGCTATGACAAAGCTTTTTATCGGGGGACTTTCTGAGCATATTCAAGAGATGGACTTGGCGATTTTTGTAAGTTTACATGGGCAGATTGAAACCATTAAGGTTGTTAGGGACAGGTCTACCGGAAAATGCAAGGGTTATGCCTTTTTAGAAGTATTGAAGTTATCTGATGCCCATAATATTATTTCTAATTTAAACGGAGAAACTTTTAAGGGCAATACGGTTACAGTAAAAATTTGTGAGGAGCAGCCTGTTGCACCGAAGAAATTCCAGCCTAAGGGAAATCCAGCTGTAAAAAGTAAAAGGCCGCGATTGCAGCGGTAAAAAATAAGGGATATGTTATCCAACATACCCCGTTATTTATCATTAACTAACATTAAAATTCAAATAGGCCATCTACTACCTACAGAATAAGTTTATCCTATTTTACAGGCACACTGAATGTAACTTCGTCAGGCGGTAAGCATTGTTTATCATTGCAAACCATAAATTCTACAGTGCCTTTAACAACCGGTTTTCCAGCTTTTAACTTTACCTTTTGCTGAAAAATCACTCCGTTTTCAAAATAGCTTACATCCATTTTAAATGTAGATTCGAACTTCGTGATCGGTTTTGGTTCGATTGTTTTACCCACTAAAGTGTAGGCTGCTGAGGCAGGGAAAGTAAAAGTTGTTTTTACCGGACCGCCGTCTTTTACCGTTTGGGAATACAAATGCCAGCCTTTCTCAATATTGGCTTTAATATAAATTACGGCTTCAGTTGCACTGGTTTTCTTTGCTGCATAACTCCAGGTTACGGGCTTTTCAATCTGTGCATATACAGCCATATTAAATAACAGGGCAGCTACAGCTAAAAGTGTTTTTTTCATCGTGGTTCTTTATTTATGTTTTTATTTTACAATCTGCTAATTGCATTATAGCCAGTAAAACAAGTATCGGGACTGAGATACCCCTCTTTTACTGGCTCATCTTTCATCAGGTCGGTACTGAGATATTTTTTATTACTATCAGAGAACACCGTAACTACAACTGCAGCGCTTCCCATTTCCTGTTGCAATTTAATAGCGCCAATTACATTTGCGCCAGAGGAAATACCTACTGCCAAACCCAATTGTGTTGCTAACTTTTGAGCCATCAAAATGGCGTCACCGTCATTTACCTGAATCACTTTGTCTAATGTTTCCAGTTTAACTATTTCCGGAATAAATTCGTCAGAAATGCCTTGGATGCGATGTGAACCTACCTTATAGCCTGTGGTTAATGTTGGTGATTCTGCTGGTTCTAAAGGATGAATTTTGATGTCGTTATTCTGCGATTTTAAAAATTTACCAACGCCCATAATGGTGCCACCTGTACCTACGCCAGCAATAAATGCATCTGGAGTAATATTCTCACATTTTAACTGCTCCCAAATCTCCATCCCGGTAGTGGCTTCATGCGCCTGAGGATTAGCCTCATTTTCAAACTGTTGAGGTAAAAAGACATTCGAATTTTGGATAGCCATACTTTCAGCAAGCTTAATGCTTCCTAAAAACCCTCCCTGTTCCTTTGTGATGAGTTCGACCTCTGCCCCTAAACTTTTGATAATATCGATTCGCTCTTTGCTTAACCAATTGGGCATGATAATTTTTACCGGATGGCCAAGTGCTTTTCCGATGGCAGCAAAAGCGATCCCAGTATTTCCACTCGTTGCTTCAACAATTTGGTCGCCCGCTTTAATTTTTCCTTCTTCGTAAGCTTTCCTTAGGGTATACAATGCCATACGATCTTTAATGCTACCAGTAAGATTATAATGCTCGCATTTGACATACACTTTACCCGGTCTTCCCTGGTAAGTGTAATTCAGTTCGATCATAGGGGTATTACCTATCAAGTGCTGCAAATGAGCAAACTTCTTTTCGATATTAGGGGCTATACCTGCGTGGGGCAACTGATCTAAAACCATACTTTAATTATTTAAAGATTTCAAGTGTGTGTTTGTGTGTACAACAAAATTGACCATTACCATTAAAACAGTCAAGCATTAACGAATAATCCATAAATTTTACGAAAAAATAAAGTTTTAATGACACTTTTTACAGAAAATAGATGTATCAAGTATTAAAAAGCATAATTCTTCCGATGGAAGAATAAAGGGCAAAAAATAGCCCTGACAGATTGCCAAGGCTATTATCAAAATTGCGAAATAGCTGCAGATTATTTTTTTCCCGGTTTAGGAAATACCTGGTTATTGTTTGCCCAGTCTTGCCATAATTTTTGCAATCGTTTAACCTGATCAGGATTTTGAGCTGCAACATTATGAATTTCGCTTTTGTCGTTTTCTAAGTTATACAGGTGCCAGGTAGAATCATTGCTTAGTGAAGTCAGCTTCCAATTTCCCGATCGCACATAACGGGCACCGAAATGTTCATTAAATAAGTTATAATGTCCTTTGCTATTTTCTCCTCTAAAGGATGGCGTCAAACTTAAACCTGTTGTTGGAGTGATTTTTTTACCTTTGTAAACAAGTGGATACCGGGCACCAGAGATTTCTGTAAATGTTTTCATAAAATCCATCACGTGGCCCACCTGGTTACTAAAACTTCCTTTTTTTGCAGTTATGCCTTTAGGCCAAAAGGCAATCATAGGTGTATGAATTCCTCCTTCATAAGATTCGGCTTTTGCATATTGATAAGGTGTATTTGCAACATTTGCCCAAGCTGTGCCAATTGAAGTGTATGCTGTTTGCGGACCTGGCATTACTTCTTTTTTGGTGGCATAAGTAATTGGTGTTCCCGTACGTGTTTGACTGGGACGATCAAAACCGGGACCATAGGCCGCGCAATTCTCTGCACTTGCACCATTATCAGATAAAAATACGATGAGGGTATTATCTAATTTTCCTGTTTTCTTCAGTGCATCAATAATTCTCCCAATTCCCTGATCCATTCTATCTATCATGGCTGCGTGAACTGCCATGGCCTGAGCATCCCATTCCTTTGTTGGATTTTCTGCCCAGTTTTGTTTTCTATTGGTTGGTTTGGGCAGTTTAGTTTGTGTAGAATCAATTAGTCCTAATGCAACCATCTTTTTATACCTGGCTATTCTTGTTGCATCCCATCCTATTTTATAAGTGTTTTTATATTTATCTATATCTTCTGGTTTTGCCTGAAGCGGCCAATGTGGGGCATTTTGTGCTACATAAAGAAAGAATGGTTTATCTGACTTTTGCCAGGCTTTAATGTAAGCAACGGCTGTATCGCTTATAGCATCCGTATGGTAATAATCTTTAGGTACAGATTTAATTGGTTTCGTTCCGCTTACCAAACTAAAGGGGTCAAAGAAATCTACTACCCCCCAAATGGTACCAAAATATTGATCAAAGCCACGGTTGGTTGGGTATTGATTTAGTGGAGAAAAGTCTCCAAAATCTTGCTGATGATTAAGCCAAGCCAATTGATCCCCGGCATTTTTTTGAACAATGGTATTAGAAACATGCCATTTCCCGGACATGGCTGTATGATAACCCGCTTGTTTAAGCACCTCTGCAAGTGTAACCGTATGCTCGCCCAAATGACCCAGATACCCTGGCTGGTCTTCGGCATCAGTCATTTTACCTATTCCGGCCTGCTGATTATAAAGGCCGGTTAAGAGTGATGCCCGGGTTGGGCAGCAGCGTGAGGTATTATAGAACTGTGTGTATCTCAAACCATTTTTAGCTAAATAATCCAGGTTTGGGGTATTCACTTCTCCTCCATAACAACCCGCATCAGAAAATCCCATATCGTCGGCAAGAATGAGAACAATGTTGGGTCGTTTAACAATGCCTGAATGTGCTGTTGTTTTTGGTTTTGTATTAAAAGCGCTTAGCAGTAACAAAACAGAGCCAGAAGCCAGCGCCAACGATAAAAACAATTTATTGAGTCTCATAATTCCAATTTAGATGGGGATTAGTATAAAACTTCTTTGAGTAAGGTTTTATTTGCTAATCTACTAAATCGTTTTAAAACACTGTAAACTAAATGATTGTTTTTTTATGATGAAGTGATTATTTCATGCTTCAATATTCGCCCTATCAACTTTGCAAGACTAGTCTATGATCCAAAATTCTTTATTTAACACCCTATTCTCAGAAGAGTTCCCTATCATCACTTTAAATTGCCCGGCCTCTACCTTATACTGATTTTTTTTATCGATTATAGCCAAGTCATCCGGTTTAAGTATAAAAGTTACTTTCTTTTCTTCTCCCGGAAGAAGCGACACTCTGTCGAAGCCCCTAAGTACCGATTCGTAGGTAGTAACACTGCTCAGGATATCTTTCAAGTAAAGCTGCACTACTTCATCTCCTTTTACCTTTCCGGTATTTTTCACCTTTACGGAAATGCTTATCTGTTCATTCGCTTTGTATTGTTCCTTATCCATAATGAGCTCATTGAATTCAAAAGTGGTATAGCTTAGTCCGTATCCAAATGGATAAAGTGCCCCTACTACGGCTGTTTTACCATACCCATTAGGTCCGTCGCCAGGTTGCCCCGCGTGCGAAGCCTGTTTAAAAGGAAAATTAAGTTCAATCTGTCCAATTGTTTTTGGAAAAGTAACCGGCAATTTTCCTCCGGGATTATTTACCCCAAATAAGGTTTCGGCAATCACCTTACCTGATTGTGGCCCGGGAAACCAAGCTTCTAAAATTGCGGGTATATACCTGTTTTCCCAATTGATGGTTAACGGCTGTCCATTGATTAAAACCATGACAACAGGTTTACCAGTTTCATACAAGGCCTGAATTAACTTAAGCTGCCGGCCTGGCAAGTTTAAGCCTGTTCTGGAAAGGCTCTCACCAACCCTTTTTTCATCTTCACCAACAACAGCAATAATTACATCTGTATTTTTTGCAGCATTAACTGCGGAGTCTATCTCACTTTGTTCCTGGGCCGACATTGGGCTTTCTATGATTTCACTTTCCGGCCAGGTAGCATCCACAATATCACAGCCTTTACTATATTTTACCTGTGTTGTAGTTCCCACAAATTGTTTTATACCAGCCAACACCGTCGTTACCGGATTATAGGATGGTCCATAACGACTGGTAGCATAGCCTGTAGCATCGGCCAGTGGCCCTGTAACCAAAATATTTTTGTATTTGTTTAACTGGAGGGGAAGCAGATTATCTTTGTTTTTAAGCAACACCATGGATTGCCTGTTAATTTCTTCGGCAAAAGCTTCGTCACGCTTTGTATGCACTTCTTTATCAGCCATTAAAGGATTTTCAACGTAAGGCTTATCAAACAAACCCAACCTAAACTTCACCTTCAAAACTTCTGCAACACACTGATCTACTACCTGAATAGAAAGCTTACCTTCTTTAATAATCTTCCTTAGCGGCAAAATATAGTCTTTTGGCTGTGTAAAATTTGTCCTCACATTTAAACCAGCCTCTACCACCTGCCTGATAGCATCTTCGTAACTATCAGCAACTTTGTGTTTACTGAATAAGAACTCAACTGCTTCACTATCAGAAACCACATAACCATTAAAACCATATTGTTTGCGGAGTAATTCTGTTAGAAAATAGTAACTGCCACTTACCGGTTCACCATCCCAATCGTTATAACTGCTCATTACCCCCATTGGCATGGCTTGTTCTATTACTTTTTTAAAGGGGTACAGGTAAATCTGGTGCATTTCTTTCGGAGCCACATGTGGGTCTGTTCTGGCATTCCCATCACGACCTCCTTTAGGAACACTGTAAACGGCATAGTGCTTTAATGTTGAAGCAATGTGATTACTTTGTATGCCTTGTACCATTTGAATACCCAATGATGCTACCAAAAAAGGATCTTCACTATAACATTCCACTACCCTTCCCCAACGTGGATCCCTCGCGAGGTCTAATATGGGCGCATATACATTTGTATAACCCAACAACTTAGCTTCCCGACCTACAATTTTGCCTGCCTGGTTAACCAAATTCTTATTCCAGGTGCTACCAATCCCAATAGGTGCAGGCAATGGGGTAGCTTTCTCATGGTTTAAGCCATGAATTCCTTCATTGGTAAAATCAACCGGAATACCCAGACGAGTTTCTTCAATGAACCATCTTTGTACGTTATCAATTGCTGTTGCATGTTTACTAAAAGGGTAAGAATAAGGTGTTTTGGCTTTAGGATTATTGACCAATCCATTTAACATTTCATCTATATTGGCAATTCCATCTTTCCATATTTCATCCTTCCAACTTGCTGTAGGTTGCTCATCTTTCAAAACTCTTCCAAAGCCATACAGTGTTGCCATCTGACAAGTTTTCTCCTCAACATTCATCTGTGACAATAAATCTGCAACTCTTTTGTCTATAGATACCGTCTGATCTTCATAAACATCCATTTTCCCATTCTTATTAAAATCTATCCAGTTCTTGTGATAGATTTTTCGGTTATTTTGAGCTGAAGTGGCCGCTGGAAGTACGAAAAAAAAGCTTATAATGAATAAAAAATTCCAATTGTAGCGTTTAGTCATATCGTTAATTATTTTTAATGGTTTACAATTTAATATATTTTTAACGAGTTGCTACATCTATCTGCGGAATAGCATTTAGGCTTAATGATTGACAAATAAAGTTTAATTATCCGCAGTATGGTGCTTTGAATAATATCCTGAATAAAAGCAAGTAGAATGGGGATGTAAATGAATGCCAACAGCTAAAATCAGGCATAAAAAAAGAGAGAAGGTTTCAATCTTCTCTCTTAGTGTGTTAATCTAAATCGTCCCGTTGATTTAATTCATAACGTATCAAATTTGAATATTTGTAATACAAAAAACAATACTTTAAGATAGGTATTTAGTTTACGTACGTTACTGTAAACTTAATTAGTAAAACAGGTTTCATAATCAACTGTAAATAAACAACATAAACCTTAAAAAACTTTAAAAAAAGGCAGAAATCTGATGATTAAACCATAACTAAAGGTCTTTAGAAAAGTTCTTAATAAAGTACTTAAAGTGCCAGATGGTCTAATTTATTAATTTCTCCTTTAATTACCTGTTGTTGTTGAAAGTTTCAAGGATAGTGTTTAAATGCTTGCTTAATCTTTATTAGCGTTTTCTACTCTGGTCATCATTTTAGCTTGAGCAACAAGTTAACTTTATTGAACTTGTATTATACCTGAACAAGTTTTAATATTCTACTTTATAATCTTTTTTAAATGCCTGTCCCGACCAGGCTTTTACAGCTGTCCAGGGTGAATTCGGGGTGCTCCAAAACTTATTATCGGGAGATAGGCCAAGTGGTAGAAATGCCAGGGTTGCCATATAAAGGCTTCCTGTTGAGGTATATACATCAGCAAGTTCAGGCTGGTGACCATTAAAACCTAATACCAGCCAACCTTTATGATCAAAATTCTGGTTTCCATCATACATTTTATGAAAAACCTGTGTAAGCGCGCCACGAACCTGGGCCGGAGATACGGCATCAGGCAGTTGCTCCATTAACGCTACCTGTGCTAAAGCCTGAAAAGCTGCTGTACGGTAGGTTACTGATCTGCCATAGGCTGGATAAGTACCATCGCTGCCAATAATCCGCTCTAAATATTCTGAATAGCGTACCATTCTTTGCAAAGCCTGGTTATAGCTATTTGGTGTGCCTTTTTTTTGATCTGCAAGAATTTTAGTTAAATCAACCATCATCGGATGCATCACATAAGAGTTGTAATAATCCATACTAAATTTCTCTCCATCTTTGTACCAGCTGTCGCCTACATACCACTCAGTAACTTTATTAACAGCAAACTGAACTCTTGCAGGATCATATTGTTCGCCAATACTTAGCAGAAACCCTTCTGTTAATCCGGCAAATAAAAGCCAGTTATTATAGGCTCCTGTTCGGTTTCTCAAAGATTTAAATTCTTCTATAAAACGTTTTTTTGTTAACTGATCCAAGGGTTCCCACAATGCTTTCGGTGCGCGAATAAATGCCTGTGCAACATAAGCAGCATCTACGATTGCCTGGGATTGTGATCTAAAATTTAAGTAATCGGGATTTTGAGGATCAACAGCATTTTTAAGTCCTTGTAATAGTTCCAATCGCATTGCTTTTCTCAGCTTACCTTCTTCGGTATTGTCATCTGGTAATTCCAGCCATGGAGCAACTCCGGCAATTGTTCGGCCAACAGCCTCCAGGTAAGTTACATCCTCAAGTTTTAAATTGTAATTATTTCCTTTCTCAAGGGGCATATTTTGCTTAAGTGTTCCGTTTGCCAGGTTATGAATAACGGGGTAAGCTATTTTATGAAGTGCTTTAACCCAAAATTTTCTATCCTCCAAACCAGTTGACTTGGTTTGTGCCGAGACGGTATTAACAGCAAGAGCAAGAAATAAAACGGCAATAAAAAGTTTAATGAGGTTTTGTTTGTGTGTAGTAAAAATCATCTTGTAAATAAAGTTGGTCAGAAGTCAAATTTATGCCTTACAAGATGAGAGAAAGGGGTAAAAATGTTAGTATTTAGGGGTAAGAATGTAAATTTGAGTGTTTTAATTGTTTAATTGTTAAACTGATTAATTGTTTAACTGTTTAATCGACTAACTGTTAACTGAAAACTGCTAACTGTGAACTGAAAACTGTGAACTGAAAACTGATTAGGAGACTACACCATACCTTGGATCATCGAGGATATTGACTACTATTACATCTTCGGCATTTTTTAGCAGGGTTTTGCAATCCGGGCTTAAATGTTTTAAATGAAGCTTCTTTCCGGCGATCAGGTATCTTTCGGTTAATTTATTGAGGGCTTCTATTCCACTCATGTCTGCCACCCTGCTATCCTTAAAATCAATTACAACCTTATTGGGATCCGTTTCAACTTCAAACTTTTCAATGAAAGTGGTTACCGATCCAAAAAATAACGGACCATAAACTTCATAATATTTAATCCCTTCAGTATCCAGGTATTTTCTAACCCTGATTCGCTTAGCACTTTCCCAGGCAAAAACTAAAGCTGCTATAATTACGCCGATAAGTACAGCTAAAGCAAGATTATGCAGGTATATTGTAATTGCTGCTACCAAAATACCAATAAAAATATCCGATTTAGGCATTTTGTTAATAATCCGGAAGCTTGCCCATTCAAATGTACCAATGGCAACCATAATCATTACTCCGGTGAGTGCAGCCATAGGTACACGTTCAATTATTGGTGCACCGAATAGAATAATTATCAGAATGGTAACAGACGCAACTATCCCAGATAATCTGGCTCTTGCCCCGGCAGAAAGGTTAACCAAAGTTTGGGCAATCATGGGACATCCGCCCATACCCATAAAAAAGCCATTGGTAATATTTGCTGCACCTTGAGCCAGGCATTCTCTGTTTCCGTTTCCTTTCGTAGCAGTTATTTCATCGACTAAATTGAGGGTTAATAAACCTTCTGTAAGCCCCACTCCTGCCATGATTAAAGCGTAGGGAAAAATAATTTTTAAAGTATCGAGATTAAAGGGAACTAAAGGCAGGTGAAAGGATGGAAAGCCGCCTTTTACAGAAGCAATATCTTTTACGGTTTTGGTATCAATATTAAAAACAAGCACCAGTACAAAAACTACTATAATGGCTACCAGCGATGGAGGGATAGCCTTACTTATTTTAGGAAATACATAAACAATGGCGATTGTAAGCAACACCAGGCCCAACATGATCCATAATGGTGCTCCGGTGAGCCAGGAAGTTTGAGTGCCATTGCTGACCTTAAATTGCTCTATTTGTGCCATAAAGATCACCACTGCAAGGCCATTTACAAATCCATACATTACTGATTGAGGCACCAATCTGATAAACTTACCCAATTTGAAGAGTCCTACCAGAATCTGGAAAACACCGGCAAGCGCTACCGCAGCAAATACATATTCGATTCCCTGAGCTTTCATTAGGGCAATGAGTACAATTACCGTTGCTCCTGCTCCACCAGATATTAAGCCAGGTCTTCCACCAAAAACGGCGGTAATAAGCCCCATGATAAATGCCGCATACAATCCGGCCAAAGGTGGAAATCCTGCAAGAATGGCAAAGGAAAGCGATTCGGGCATCATTGTCATTGCAACCGTAAGGCCGGCAAGGATTTCATTTCGGTAGTTTACCTTTTGCTCAAAATCAAAAAGTTGGAAGATAGCCTTCATGTGCTTAACTTTATTTATTTGTATTTCAACCAGCTATCAGGTACTTTTTTCAGTTCAGAACCATTTAAACTGTATTCTAACTTTAGGGTATAACCTCCCCCTGCTTCAACAAATGGTAACGAGATGCTATGAATTCCCTTTTCTAGCGCTACCTGTGCGCTTTTCTGTATTGGATAATGCCAGCCATCATTATCAATTACTTTTTCCTCATCGATATATAAATTAGCGCCATCATCAGCCGTTAAGTAAAAGCTGTAAATCCCTGTTTCAGGAACCTCCAGGTATCCAGCTAAGCGGACACTAAATGGTTTCCCTTCTTTAGCTAAACCCTCTGCAATAGTGAAATTCGGCACAACAACCATGGTATCAGATTTTTGTGGTAAATCTGCTACACTTTTTATCTTATCGCCAAAATAGTTCAAAATGAGACCAGGTTTTACGCCACTTACGTTTTGAGATTTTAAAAAATCCTGCTTCTTATAGTTCAGGCTGTATATATCACCTCTGTTACCAGCCGACCCAAATGCAGCTATTTTGAGCTTTTCAGCCGAACTTACCTCAAAGGGATAGGTTAAAACTGATGAATTGTTGTTTGGAAGCGATCCATCCTTTGTATAGCGTATGGTTAAGGCAGGTAGCGGTTTATTGATTTTCAGTAACACAGGATTATTAAAAACATTTTCTTCCGTAAATCCTGTCAAATCCGGAATGCGGTAATTAACCTTAAACTTATCTAAAACCGGATATTGGGCATCTAATCTTTTAAGATAACTTTCATAATTATTTTGGTGTGTCCAAAGCACTTCGGCCAAAGCTGTCATTCTTGGCATAAACATATAATCTGCTCGTTTTTCAGAAGGGATGTATTCTGTCCAGATGTTGGCTTGTGCCCCGAGAATATATTTTGCCTCTGCATCATTCAGGTTTTTAGGCACTGGCTCAAAATGATAAACGTTGAAGATAGAATTGCGATCAGGGACCACATCAAAATATAAGGGATTACCAGGCGTCATGATTACTTTGTTTCCATTCTTTGCCGCTTTGACAGGTGCATCAGGTACCCAGCCTCTCCAATACATTACCAATGCCGTTTTACTAACTCCACCTTCTAAAATTTCGTCCCAGCCGATCAATTCTTTTCCTTTGCTATGGAAAAACTTTTCCATTCGCTTTACAAAATAGCTTTGTAACTCGGCGGTTGTTTTAAAATTGTTAGCTTTCATCAATGCTTTGCACAATGGTGATTCTGCCCAGCTGGTTCTTTCAACCTCATCAGCGCCCAGGTGTATATATTTTGATGGAAATAGTGCTGCCACTTCAGCAAAAACATTTTCTGCAAACTCAAATGTGCTTTCCTTACATGGGCAAATTGGTGTGCTGAAATCTCTTCCCCAGCCTGCACCTTCTTTTGTACTCAGATATGGATATGCATTAATGGCAGCCATCATATGCCCTGGCATGTCAATTTCCGGAATAATTTCAATGTGCCGAACCTGAGCATATTTAATCAGGTCTTTCAATTGCTCCTGAGTGTAATACCCACCGTACAATGTTTTTCCATCACGTTTAACGATGTGAGCAGTATCAATTTCCATATCTGGATTATCAACTGCTTTTTTCATACATACTGAATCTTGCCCATTAAATGTTCTCCAGGCACCCTTTTCAGTGAGCAATGGGTATTTTTTTATCTCTATTCGCCAACCCTGATCATCGGTAAGGTGTAAATGAAACTTATTCATTTTATACAGCGACATCACATCGATAAACTTTTTCAGGTATTGAATGGAGAAAAAGTGACGGGATACATCCAAATGCATTCCTCTCCAGTCAAAAGCCGGAGCATCGGCAATTTTTAAGCAAGGGATAGTGGCAACTTTTAGATTTGCATTTTGAAGTATGAGTTGACGCAAGGTTTCCACGCCTCTATAAACACCGGTATTCGTCTTACCAGCAATTTCGATTTGGTTTCTGCTAACATTTAATGTGTAACCTTCATTCTCTGCAATACTTTTATCACTTTTTAAAATAATGTTTTTCTGACCAGTTTTAGTTGAAAGTGGAAGCACAACTCCTAAATCCTGCTTAATTATCTCCTGCAGGTGTTTTGCTTCGCTTAAAAGATTCTGTGATCCCAGTGGATATATGATCTTCACACCTGACTCAAAGGCAAATGTACCTGTCATTGGAGACAAACTTTTCGGATAAGGGATCAGGCTATATTTTGCAGGAATATCTTGTTGTGCGTGAACAGCAAACATTCCTAAAAATATTGAAAAAAAGAGTGCTATCGGAAGCTTAATAGTGGTGAACATAAATCGTTTTTAAGTGTGTTTGAGCGAGGAATCGAAGGTATAAAGAATAATTATAGCGACAAAATTGTGTGGATAAAGTATCTGGGTTGTGCGTGCTTTGAGGAACAGGGTTTGTTTTTGGGAGTTAAGGGTCTGGCCATAGATTGTTACAGATTGTAGCGAGACGCTACCAATGCTATTAAGTTAAGGACAAACTGAATGTATTTGTTTTACTGAGCTCCCGATGTAAATCGGGGCAAATTGTCAAAGGGCAATACATTTAGTTTTCTCTTTGTTGAAAGGTCTTCTACAGGCTCGGCCTGAAAATCCTGGGTACCTAACTTAATAGCATTGGAGACGCTATGAGATCCAGATGGTATTGATCAGCTTATATTTTTAACAATCTTCTGGTGCAGGGTATTCACTTTGAAGGGTTTCCCCAATACATCATTGGCTCCCGCTTCCATGGCTGTTTGTTTATCTTTATCCATTACACCTGCGGAAAAGGTAATAATTGGAATCTTTGATTTACCTGGAATCTGATTTGCACGAATCCTTTTTATTGCTTCCAAACCATCCATTACAGGCATGTAATTGCACCCCTTCCCTCTTTCGTTATTATTTAAGTGAGGAGACATTTGGAAGTCTCCAACGGTTAAATGTTCAGCGTCCACTGTTAAGGAGCACTGCATTGATTGTATGCTTAGCTTTTCAAAGATTACACCAGTAATAAAAAGCAGATTTAAATCAACAACAAGGCTGTTTCGATTAATATGCATGGGAATTTTAATCTACAATTGGGGTAAAAGTTTACTCGATATAACTATTGCATTTGCGTAATCAGAACGGATTTAAAATCTCTGCTCCTGGCATTTTAGTTTTGAAAACCACACCAGGATAATCGATGGGTATTAAATTGGGATAAAAGAAAAGGGGCATGGCATCCACCATGTCCCCTCTTTCAAATAATCATAATTAACTAACTGTGTATATAGAGACAAAAAACGTGCAGAACACTGGATTTTAAACGTTTAAATTAACTTAAGAAAGCACAATACGTTTTAGTAATACCAATAAAAGCTGAACTTTGATCAGAAAAGTTATACCCATCAATAAAAAGTAAAACTAATACTACAAACAGCCTTCACAGCTTATTTAAGTTCGGGTTAAAATTGAAATAAAGGATAAAAAATAATTAACTAAATCATTGATTTACTTTTAATTAAAATATATTATTGCGATATTAAGGCAACTCCCTGAAACTAAAATCAAGCCTTCCTCCACATCAAGTCCACGGTAAGTCCACCTTTCTCCACTAAAACCTGGACATAACCTGCTCATCAGGCATAGCTGTATTAAGGATTAACCGAGGCGAACGTTAATGACACATGGCTATTATAGGGCGCATGACTTGCTTAAGGCAGGGTTTGCCAGGCATGAATGCTTAGTTGCAGATTATTGTTTTTCCGTATGACTGATGGATTGAGGGAGAGATAAATGGAATTCCCAGTTCTACGGCCCTTAAAACAAACAGGACGCCCATCAACAATGTTACCCATGGCAACAGCTTCTGGGTATTGAGGCGTATATAGTTTTTCAGAAATATACCACTAATTGAAACAAGCAGTAGCAAGGGCATTGTACCCAAGCCAAACAGCATCATAAATTTTGCGGCATGGAGCGGGTTGCCTGTGTTCAAGGCGGTAGCCAATGCGAGGTATACCATGCCACAGGGGATTATTCCATTTATTATTCCGGCAAAATAACTCCAGCATTTCCAGTTTAATACTTTGCCCAGTAGCTTACTTAAGGGTAAAATTAAGGATTGCTGTATTTTGAAGAATGCCTGATGGTAACGTGGAAGGAATTGCAGTAAGGCCATACCGATGAGTAGCAAGCCCATTACCATTCCGAGCACCTGCTGATTAGTCAAAACCCTAATATTACTCCCTAAAAACCCAACTAAAAAGCCTAATACCAGGTAGGTGGTTATTCTACCGAACTGATAGCTGAATAAATGGAAAGTAGCGCTCCAGATATTACTTTTTTGAAAAGGCATTCCAAGCATAATGGGCCCACACATTACTGCGCAGTGCAAACTGCTGAATAAGCCCATTAAAAAAGCAAGCGGTAGAAAGCCCATTATAATGTTATACTGGTTTTATAAAGATAATCCTGATCATTTTGCTTCCATTTTAAAGTTAACAACCACAAACCTTTGCCCATTTTTTGGCTATCTACTATAATGATGTGATGCGGTTCAATGGTCTGGCGCTTTATCCTAATATCCTGAGCTGCACTGGATGGCCGCATTAACCGGAGTTCAAAATCAATTTTGTGCTTTAGCTGAATTATGATCTGTTTCTCATTAATGGTAATTTGTGGTTGAAGTTTTTCTTTGATAACATGCTGTTCTGCGCGATAGGTTTTATCATAGTTAATCCCTTGCTCGTAATAATCATCTTCAACGAGGGTATCCTTATCTTTCATTGTAAACATGTAAAATACCATACCAATAATGAACAGCATGAAACTGCCCATACCTATCATAATTTTCGATCCCCAGTTCATCATCATTTCTCTTTATCAATTTCTTGTTCTAAATTAGTTGTTGGCAGCCTGGGCAAAAAAGCTGGTTGTTGCACGACTTAAAATCTTCCCTTCTACCCAAATTTCAAATGATACATCTGTTTTATATTTTGTAATCTTACTCTTCTGCCTGAGGAGGAAAAAAGTTAAATGGACTGTTCCTTCTGCTGGCAGGCTATGGGTTTGCTGCACAAATTCTATCTTGTTTAGCGGATCGTTTGATTTAAATTCAAAGGATAGGTTTTTATTGGTCTTATTAATCAGTTCTGCATTGTACAGGTTACTTATTTGATCACCAGGCCTTTCCTGAAACAAGGTCCCACTCGCCCGGAGTACTGTGGTTTGGATTATTTCCCGTTTATAAATCAATGAAGAAAAGATAATCAAAGCCATTAACAAGGTGGCTGCATAAGCATAGACCTTTAGCCCTACTTTATATGTTTTTCTGGTTTCGATAAAATCCTGGTTGTAAAAACCAATTAATCTTTGTGGCTTGTTGATTTTAAGCATTACAGCATCGCAGGCATCAATGCAGGCCGTGCAGTTCACACATTCGAGCTGCGTTCCTTTACGGATGTCTATCCCGGTAGGGCATACCTGTACACACAGTCCACAATCAACGCAGTCTCCCTGCGGCCTGTTGAGGTTATTTTTTTGAATGTACCCCCTTGGCTCACCCCGATTTACATCATAAGCTACCACCAGGCTCTGTTTATCTAACAAAACGCCTTGCAATCTACCATACGGGCAGATAACGGTACAAACGGCTTCTCTTAAATACGCAAATACCCCATAAAAAACAAAGGTAAAGAACCAGATGGAAGTGAAACCAGACACATGTAATGCAAGAGGTTCGAAGATGATTTTTCTTAAATTATCCGAGCCTATAAGGTAAGCTAAAAAAGTATTGGAAATGATAAATGAAATGCATAAAAACAGAAAATGTTTAATTGTTTTTTTAAGGATTTTATCAATACCCCAGGGTTGAGCATCGAGCTTTTTCTGTTTTACAGCATCCCCTTCAATCCAATATTCTATTCTTCTGAAAACCATTTCCATAAAAATGGTTTGCGGGCAGGCCCAACCACACCATAACCTACCCAAAACCACTGTAAAACAAACAATGAAGATGACAAAAATCAGCATTGCCAATGCAAAAAGGTAAAAATCCTGAGGGCTGAATATTAAGCCAAAAAATACAAACTTACGCTCGATAAAATTGAGCAGTACCCACTGTTCTCCTCTAAATTTTAAAAACGGACAGGCAAATAAAAATATAAGCAAGGTATAACTCAACCATTTTCGGTAGGTATATAATTTACCGGAAGGCTTTTTCGGATAGAGGAAATTTCTCATCCGGTTTTTCCGTTGATTATTATTTTGTAGCATTTGCTGTAGTTGTACTGTCGCCGGCAGATTTCATTTCGTTATCCTGAGGATTTTCAGCTTCGTATTTTTCTCCCTGAGGGGCTTTTGCACCTACCGGATTTGTACCCTGCAGCGAAAGAATGAAATTGGTTACTGCACTGATCTGCTTCGGATTAAGGGTTTTCTCCCAACTTACCATCCCCTTTTCCGGCACGCCGTATTTAATGGTTTTAAAGATATTATTTACACCGCCGCCATGTAGCCAGTAATCATCGGTTAGGTTAGGACCAATAATGCCCTGTCCTTTATCGCCATGGCAAACCTGGCAATTGGCGTCAAAAATGGTTCTACCTTCTGCCAAAACCATTGGGGTATTATCTGCCTTTACCGAGTTTTCATCTATGGCATTTGCCGATTTTTCTAAATAAGCTGCCTTTTCTACTTTTGCTCTGGCCATTTCATTCTCATACTCCTGATCCTGCAAATCGCCATATCCACCTATATGGTAGTAAAAAAGGTACGCTGCTGCGAAGAACATGGTGCTGAAAAAAAGCCAGTTAAACCATGCCGGAACAGGGTTATCTAACTCTTTAATCCCATCATATGCATGCGGAATCTCCAGATCCTTTTCCTGTTCAATGGGTTTTAAACTCAATATTTTTTCCCATACCGACTTTCCTTTTTTCTTTTGTTTTAACCAGTCGTCGTAATTTAAGGGCTTATCAGGTACAGGGATTTGATAAATACCTGGATGAAGTTGTTGCTGATACATCACCTTAAAAGCCTTGAGTAAGGTAATGGCCACTACGAGTAAGATAACTGCAAAAATTAACAACAAAAGAATGAGCAGTTCTGACTGATTGATACCCAGACCCGGCTCAGCAATTACTACCGGAACTGTTTGCGTCTCGTTAGCGGCAAAGGCAAAATTTATAAAAAACAACAATGGGATAAATAAGCTAATCTTCTTCATTGGTAGTTGTTTTTTGATCTTGAATGGGTAATTCACGCATGATTTGAATATGTTGTTTGTTCAGTTTGAGGAGATAAACTCCCACGATCAGGAAGAACAACATAAACACCAGTAATGAACTGATGAGGTAGTACTCATCTCCTGCTAAGTTTTTAAGCTGATTGAACATAATGTATTAATTAGAAGAAATTTCTTGTTTGTTTACTTTAATATCGGTCCCCAGGCGTTGCAGATAAGCTATAATGGCTACAATTTCCCGATCGCTTTTTACCCTGATATTATTCTGTTTGAGTTCGGCTGTTATTTGCATGGCCTGCTTCTCCAGATCCTGGTTGGCTTGTTGTTCGTATCCCAGTGCATAAGGTACGCCTAAGGTACGCATGGCATTAATTTTACTTGCTGTCGTAGAGATATCCAACTTTTGTTCTATCAGCCATGGATAAGGTGGCATGATACTACCAGGCGACATAGAAGCTGGATCTACCAGGTGATTGTAATGCCAGGTATCCGAATATTTACCACCTATACGATGAAGATCGGGTCCGGTACGCTTACTTCCCCATAGAAACGGATGATCGTAAACAAATTCTCCGGCCTTGCTGTATTCTCCATAACGCTCGGTTTCTGACCGGAATGGCCGCACAGTTTGCGAATGGCAATTTACACAACCTTCTCTGATGTAAAGATCCCTGCCCTGTAATTCTAAGGCAGAGTAAGGTTTTACACTGGCAATGGTGGGCACGTTGGATTGGATGGTAAAGGTTGGCATCATTTCTACCATCCCGCCAATGAGGATAATGATCAGCGATAATACCATAAACTTCATCGGCTTACGCTCTAATACCCTGTGCCACGCGCGGTCGGCAGGTGATTCATATACCATAACTTTTTCCATTGGCATGGCCTCTGCAGGTTCATTGGCAACTAAAACAGCACGCTTCATGGTTTTTACTAAATTGTAAGTCATTACAATTACACCGATTAGATAAAGTGCACCTCCAATTGAACGCAATACGTGCATTGGGATAATTTGCAGGGTTGTAGCTAAAAAGTTGGGGTATTTTAATAAACCCTCAGCAGTAAATTCTTTCCACATTAAGCCTTGGGTAAAACCAGCCCAATACATGGGGATGGCGTAAAAAAGAATGCCTAAAGTGCCAATCCAAAAGTGGAAAGCGGCCAGCTTTTTAGAATATAGTTCTGTTTTATAAATGCGTGGGATAAGCCAGTAAAGCACTCCAAAAGTTAAAAATCCATTCCATCCCAGGGCTCCCACATGTACGTGTGCAACAATCCAGTCGGTAAAATGGGCAATTCCATTTATTTGCTTTAAAGAAAGCATAGGTCCTTCAAAAGTAGCCATGCCGTATGCGGTAAGTGCTACCACCATAAATTTTAAGGTAACATCGTCCCTTACTTTATCCCATGCCCCCCTTAATGTTAGCAAACCGTTGATCATTCCGCCCCAGCTTGGTGCAATAAGCATGATGGAGAATGCAACACCGAGCGACTGCGCCCAGCCCGGTAATGAGGTGTAAAGCAAATGATGCGGACCGGCCCAAATGTAGATGAATATAAGTGACCAGAAGTGGAGGATACTTAATTTGTAGGAGTAAACAGGTCTTCCTGCCATTTTAGGCAAAAAATAGTACATCATACCTAAATAAGGTGTAGTGAGGAAAAATGCCACTGCATTATGCCCATACCACCATTGCACCAGGGCATCCTGTACACCAGCATAAACGTAATAGCTTTTTAGAAAGGATATTGGGAGCTCGAATGAGTTGACGATATGAAGTACAGCGATGGTTACGAATGTTGCGATATAAAACCATATGGCCACATAAAGATGACGTTCTCGTCTTTTGATAATTGTACCAAACATGTTAATACCAAAAACCACCCAAATAACGGTAATGGCAATGTCTATTGGCCATTCGAGTTCTGCATATTCGTGAGAAGTAGTAAAGCCAAGCGGCAAGGTGATTGCTGCAGCAACAATGATTAGCTGCCAGCCCCAGAAATGGATCTTACTGAGTACATCACTAAACATCCTGGCTTTTAATAAACGCTGAAGGGAATAATAAACCCCCATAAATATGGCATTCCCCACAAAAGCAAAAATTACGGCGTTGGTATGGAGCGGTCTAATCCGGCCGAAAGTAGTATACTGGCTCCCCATATTCATTGCCGGTTTAAATAATTGCATGGCTGCTAATAAACCAACTGTCATGCCTATAATACCCCATACAATGGTGGCAATACCAAAATTCCTGACAATCTTATTATCGTAAGTAAATCGTTCTAATTGCATATTCAATAGAAATGTTTTGTTTGTATTTATCACCAAAGGTATCCTGCTCTATGCAGGTGATTGGTGATGCCCCTTAGTTAGAAAAGTGATCTTTTTCACTTTTTTCCGGAAGCTCATCATCAAACAGCATCCGGATACCCGGCGTATGCACATCGTCGTGCTGCCCGGTATTGGATGCCCAGAAAAAAGCAATCAGAAATATAATGGCCATTAGTACACTACAGCCCACCAGAAAATAGAGGATGTTCATTTTGCGTCCGTTTTACGTTGTTTGTTTAATGCTACAATGATGGTTTTTTACCGTTGCGTATGAGGGGTTAAGCAATCAGTCTTCCGACCTCCGACTTCTTCTAAACCAAATTATTCCTTCGTGCGAAAATGCGAGTAGCGAAGGTGGTGAAACAGATAATGGTAATTGTACTCAGGGGCATGAGTATTGCTGCAACTAATGGATATAAAGTACCCTGAACGGCATAATAAATACCAATGCAATTGTACACTATGGCGATGGCAAAACTCATTTTAATAATCTTTAAACCATCTTTACTGAGTTGGATAAAATTGGGGAGGTAGTTTAACGCACTTCCTTTTAAAATGGCATCACAACCGGGTGTAAAGTTATTGATGTGGTCTGTTAAGGCAATTCCGAAATCGCTTTGTTTAAGTGCTCCGGCATCGTTTAAACCATCGCCCAGCATCATTACCTGCTTTCCCTGCTTCTGGAGATTTGAAATGGCTGTTAACTTCTGCTCAGGTCGTTGCCCGAAACTGATTTTGGCCTGATCAGGGAAAATACTCCTCAAGGTATTTTCATCCTTATTGGTATCACCTGATAATACTTGTAGCTCAAAATGATTTTGTAAGCCGAAAATTAACTGTGGAAGATCTGCTCGCCAATCCTGCTGAATCGAGAAACTGCCTTTGTACTCCCTGTCAATTACAATGTGAACCCCACTTGCTGATACCTGTTGAACAGGAATAGGTAAAATACTGAGACTTCCGGCATAAACTGGCACACCGCAAACCATACCATGTAAGCCCTTACCTATCACCTCATTATATCCATGAACACTGTGATACTCATCTACCCGCAAAGTTTTTAAAATATGCCTGCTTAAAGGGTGAGATGAATTCCGAAATAAGGAACCCAGTGCAACTTTCTCCGTATAAGTTAATACGCCGTTAAAGGAAATACCAGCCTGCTCGGTACTGGTTAAGGTGCCGGTTTTGTCGAATACAATTGTATCACATTTGGCCAATTGCTCTACGGCATCAGTATTTTTAACATAAAAACCTTTTCGATCAAAAACTGATAATATTGCTGATAGGGTAAACGGTGTGCTCAGGGCCAGTACACAAGGACAAGCGACAATAATTACCGCAGTAAATGCCGACCATGCTTTTTGACTATCCCCCTGAAACAACCAATAAAGCGTGGCAGAAAAAGCAATGATAAAGACCCCCAGACTAAAATACCTGGCAATACTATCATTAAAATTGGTCTTTTTTTTCCCTGCTTTATAATGCTCCTGATTCCATAAACCCGTGAGGTAGCTTTGCGAAACGGGCTTGATGACCTCTAATTCTAAAGCTTCGGCGGTTTGCCTGCCTCCTGCATAAACAATCTCACCCAATACCTGGTGAACAGGCTCAGACTCACCGGTTACAAAGCTCATATCCATCCAGGCGTCACCCTTCATCAATATGGCATCAGCAGGTACCAATTCGCCATTTCTAATCCAGAGGCGATCTCCCACTTTAATTTCATCAATGGGTACCGCCTGCTCTTTACCTTCTATCAAGGTTGTTATGGCTATTGGAAAATAAGAGCGATAATCCCGATCGAAAGAGATGTGGTGATAGGTTCTTAGTTTTAGCCATTTTCCCATTAACAGTAAGAACACCAATCCTGTAAGGGTATCTGCAAAGCCGGGGCCGGTTTCAAAAATAATCTCTATAGCTGTTCTGATAAATAATACGGCAATAATGAGTGCAAGAGGAGTATCTAAATTAATGTGTTTGTGTTTTAAACTGTTTAGCGCAGATACAAAGTAATCCCGGCCACAATATACCGTTGCAGGAATTGCAAAAGCAAGATTAAGCCAGCCAAAAAGGTATTGAAATTGTTTTTCAACACCAGATAAGCCAAAATACTCCGGAAAGCTGAATAACATCACATTTCCCATTAAAAAGCCTGCTACGGCAATTTTTAACACCAGCCCGCGGTTGGTGTTTTTCTGATGTGCTTTAACAACATCCTGTAAGCTTATTAAAGGTTCATAGCCAATTTGAACGAGTGTTTCTACTACATTTCTCAGCGAAATTTCTCCGTGTTTAAAGCTGATGGTAACCTGTTTCCTGATGAAATCGATTCTGGAGCTGAAAATAGCAGGATTAATTTTATATAAATGTTCTAACAACCAAATGCAGGAGGTACAGTGTATAGCGGGAATATAAAAGGTTACGATACTGGCATCTCTTCCACGATAATCGATAAGCTGGTTTACTATTTTGGTTTCATCCAGGTATTCCAATCTGCTTTCTGATTGATAACGCTTTCCAGGACTCACATTATAGGTATAATAGTTACATAAATTATTTTCTGCCAGTATCTGATAAACCCCTTTACACCCGGCACAGCAAAAAGCTTTGTCATCAACATGATATTGCATTGCGGGCAAATCGTCGCCACAGTGATAACAGCATTCGGCTGTGACTTTTTGTTTTTGATCTTCCATGCTTTTATTATTTAAATTGCAGAACTGAAAAGGCTTGTCTGGGGTTGTTTATCCCAAAGTTTTTCATCAAAAGCCATACATACGTTTCGTAAAAATGCCTTTCCGGCCCTGGTTATTCTAATTTCCTTTTCGGTAACCCAAACCAGTTTATCCTGGAGTAAAGGAATCAACCTTTCATATACCTTCTCAGGAATGCCATTGTGGTAATAAGTGTGCTCACGGCACATTATATTCAAAATATGCTGCCTGATTTCGAGATCATCTGCCGCATTTATATGCCCTTTAGCGATGGGGAGTATACGTTGATTCACCTGCTCCAGATAAGCCTCTACTGTTTTTGTATTTTGTGCAAAGGCGATCCAGCTGTCGCTAATGGCAGAAACCCCCAAACCGATTAACAAATGCGTATGCTGATGGGTATACCCCATAAAGTTCCGGTGAAGCTTCCTGCTGGCGCTGGCCTGATAAAGGGTATCAGTTGCTAATGCGAAGTGATCCATTCCTACATCAATGTAACCGGCATCTATCAATTTATTTTTACCCAATTGATATAGCGCGAGCTTTTCGTCGCCCTGTGGCAAATCATTTTCTGTATAATGCCTTTGTCCCGGCTTAAGCCAGGGCACATGTGCGTAACTGTAAAAAGCAATCCGATCCGGCTTCATGCGGATTACCGCATCAATAGTATCTGTTAACCCTGCTGGTTTCTGGCCTGGCAATCCGTAAATCAGATCGAAGTTAATCGATTCATAGCCAAGATTTCTGGCTTGAAGAAGTACTTCTTCAACTTCCTTTGGTGTTTGAAAGCGATTTATAAGCATTTGTACCTGCGGGTCAAAATCCTGAATTCCGAGACTTATACGTTTAAATCCCAATTCATAAAGGGTTTGCAGGTGATTGGAACTTGTATTGGCGGGATGTGCCTCAAATGATAGTGAAGTGTCGTGGGCTAATTCAGCATTCTCCAATATTCCGTTAATAAGCATATTTAAGTTTGCAGCACTGAAAAATGTTGGTGTTCCGCCGCCTAAATGAAGCTCCTTTATAACAGGTCTGTCTTGCAATAACGCGCAGTACATGCGCCATTCTGCTAAAACAGCAGAGATATATGGGACTTCGACTGCATGATTTTTGGTTATCCGGGTATTGCAACCACAGTAAGTACACAAACTTTCGCAATATGGCAAGTGAATATACAAGCCCAGCCCCTCTTTATGATAGGCCTGATAAGTTTGCTTTACTGCAGATATCCATTTTTCAGTACCAAAATCATCTGTATTCCAATAAGGTACGGTTGGATAACTGGTATATCGTGGGGCTGCAACATTATATTTCTTTAAAAGATCTGAGGAAATCATGACTTTAACGCTTTAGTGACCCCACAATTGTTTTGGCAGCAGCAAGCTTTACCCACACATTTTCCAGCTGCCCATTGATCCAGATTTTTAATAATCTGGTCCATCCTCGCCTGCGGTTGCTGGTTACCGTTTATAAACGGAACATTGGCAACCTTCATTCCTGCCTTTCCTGCGGCTTTTAAATCAAGATGATGGGTTTCAAAAGATGATGTGGCAATGTAACGAATGCCCAGTGCTTTTAGCCCGGCAATCATCTCTGCATTCAACTCATCATTATTAAATACGAGCAATGCTTCTTTACCTTGAGCAAAAGATAAGGTATCAATAGTTAAACTATTGGTTATAATTGTAATATCATGCTTTTTATAATTGGCCAAGGCCAACCATTCTTTTTCATCGGGCTTTATGTTATATGCAATAGCTTTCATGTACATTTATATATGTTCACAAAATTAATGGCATACACCAAGACGGAAGATGAGGGGGCTTAGGCTAAAAAGTGATCTTGATTACTTTTGAATTGGTTTAAGGAAAGGAGCAGCACGCGACAGCACCTAAGCAGGCAGGTGAAAACCGCGCCTAGCATAAAAAATGCGTATCCGAACCTTACTGCTTTACTTTTCTAAGTCTTTCTTTTGAGAGAATATTGATGGCATTGCCGGTTTTATCAACCAGTTTCTCTTCTTTAAAATCAGCAAGCATCCTACTTACTGTTTCACTTGCCGTACCCACAAGGGCAGCAAGATCATCCCTGGAAATCTTTATGGTACAGGTATCACTATGATCATCTCCAAACTTATCTGCTACCTGAAGCAGGGCTTCTGCTACTCTTTTGCGAACGGAGGAGTAGGCCAGTTGCAGCATCTGCGCCACTTTTTCTTTTACACTGTCGGATAATAAACTGATAAAGGTTTTGGACACGGATTGATAGTTGAGCAAATATTCCATAAAATCTGCTTTACTGATCTGTATAATTTCTGAAGCAACCAGCGTTGCTGCATTTTCGGCATAAAGCTCTCCGTTGCACAAACTTTCATAGCCAAAAAAATCACCATCATGGTAAAGTCCAGAAGATAACTCCCTGCCATCTTTGAAACGTTTATAGGTTTTAACCTGGCCCTTTACAATGAAATATAAATGAGAGGGTTCATCGCCTTCTACATAAATAATTTGTTTATGAGTGATGGCTTTAGCTTTGCCTCTTGCCTTCATCTCCTCCATTACTGTTGCGGTATCTGCCGCGGTAATGCCAGCACTGGCAGTTTGTTGTCTTTTTTTAAACCGGCTTTCTATTGCCTTAAAAAGTTCGAGATCATCAAAAGGTTTGGTCAGGTAATCATCTGCTCCCATTTCCATTCCTTTTCTCATATCAGCTCTTTCGGTTTTAGCTGTAATAAAAATAAAGGGAATTGTAGCTGTTTTAGGATTTTTATTGAGTAAATATAGTACGCCATAACCATCCAGTTCGGGCATCATAATATCGCATAATATGACATCTGGTAAATGCTTAAGGGCCAGGTCTACCCCAATTTTACCATGTTTTGCAGTAAAGGTTTCGTAACCCGCCAAGTCTAAAACTTCAGCAGTTCCTTCTCTGATATCATCATTATCTTCAATAATTAATATTCTCTTACTCATATAAATATCAACTTATTAGTTAAATTTGTTTAAAGGGAAGCTTAAAGTAAATTTTGTTCCGGCATGTTGCTCGCTCTGACAAGTTACTGTACCATTCATGAGGCCCACATATCGTTTAACAATATTTAGTCCCAGTCCTGTACCGGGAATATCCCCGGTGTTGTGCGCCCTAAAAAATGGCTCAAAGAGATTGTTCTGATCCACATCAGGAATCCCAATACCGTTATCACTTACCTCAACCACTAATTCTTCATCTTCCAAATAAGTATTAAATTGAATCAAGGTGTCTTCTCCAGAGTATTTAATGGCATTGGATACGAGATTGATAATGCAATTTTTAAGCAAATTCGGATCTAGCAAAACTTCGGCACTGGTGCCGCGGTGTTCGTAAATGATGTGTTGGTTTTGTTTCGTTAACAGCTGCATTTCCTCGGTAATTTCTTCAGCGAAGCTGATAATATTAAATACCTGTGCATTTACCTCAACCTTACCTGCTTCCAGCTTCTCTAAGGATAAAAAATCATTCAAAATTGTGGTCAGATTATTAATTGAATTCTTAATCTTCGCCGTATGTTTTTCTACGCTTGCCGCATCCTGTTTGGTTGTATATTTATCAATAAGAGAAGCAGATAACTGAATGGAGCTTAACGGCGTTCTAAATTCATGAGATGCCATGGATACAAACCTGGTTTTTAATTGATTAACTTCTTTCTCCTTCTGAAACAGAGCACGCATATTTTCTTTTGCCATTTCGAGCTCCGACACCAGTTTAACCAAATCTTTGGTACGTTCCCTAATCTTTACTTCCAGTTTCTCTGTATAACTTTTTATCTGCTCTTCATTTGCCTTTTCTTTGGTTAAATCATGAATAAAGCCGGTATAAATCTTGCGATCGCTAAATTTCACCTCACTCACGCCGAGTCTAAACGGAAAAGTAGAACCATCCTTTCTTTTTCCATACACCTCCCTGCCAATACCGATAATGTGTTTGGTACCCGTAGTGTTGTAATTGTGAATGTAGCCATCATGCCTGCTTCTGTCTGGCTCCGGCATTAATACAGATACGTTTTTACCTACTAGTTCTGCTCTTTCATAGCCAAATAGTTCAAGTGCGGCAGGATTTAAATGCTCTATTATCCCTTTATCGTCTATGGTAATGATGCCGTCAATTGCATTTTCTATAATCGCGTCTAAAAATCTTGATCTATCCATGAGCCATATGTGTAAACAAGCCTAAATATAGGAAAGTTATTTTCCATAACTGTCCAGCTCCCCTATCGTCATTTGATCTAATTGAGCTTCCGAAAGCGATAAATCCTGAAGCAGCACCTGTAATTGGCTTACGGCCTGATGACTTATGGTTTTAAAAAGTGTTTTATAATAATCTACCCCAATCAACAGCTGATCTTTAAAGGCAAGCAATTGTTTTTTCTTTTTGTCATTCTTACTGAGATGGTATTGATTGAGCAAGCCCTTAAAGTATTGGATGTATAAATTTAATTCCTGAAGAAAGATATGAGGGCGATCTCCCTGCCGGATGAGGTTTATACGACCATAAATATGCCCGACTAATTCGTCAAGTGAATAAATGCCCGAGAAATACGCAAGGTTGGGTCCAGGACAAATGGCAACGGCCTTGTTTTCTTTTGGTTTTATTATTCCATTCTTCAGATAAGCAGAGGCACATAAGCCTTCACAGAGGCAAACTTTCTCGGTAACCTGATTAACCTGAGCCTGATAAACCGATTTTTCTAACTTGAGTGATTTAAGCTGTTTAATTTTAAGGTTTTGGTACTGACGTGAAGCTGTGCATATGGGTTCTGTAGTAAATTCGGTGTTATTACAGAGGTATTTCTTAGTACAGGGGCTGCCTGGCCGACCGCTTTCTATTCGTGCCAATCGCTGTTGTTCTGCAGTATTGTGTTTAAAGTTATTAAACAATACGCCCAATGGTGAGGAATTGCTCAGGTAATAATCTCCCGTTCCGGCAGCCGTCAAATTAGCAAGTGTGTTGTTATCTACATTGGTAACCTCGGGTACGAGCAGAAAAGGGCTTCCCCAACCAGTTGCAGACAAGCCATAATGATGCAAAAAGAATTCATGCTCTTCGGCTGTGCCTATCCCTCCTTGTACCGTAATGCGCTGATCAGGACATGTTTTTAAAAGTAAACTCCGTTGGCTAAGGGCCATTTTATAGCAGGCTGAAAGTTCATCAAGCATTTCGCCTCTCTTTAGCTTAAACTCTTCTAATATAGGGCCTAATAAGTATCCATCAGTAGCAAAGGCATGTCCACCACAGTTTAAACCAGATTCAACCCTAAATTCTGACACCCAGATTCCCTTTTTAGCTAAAAACCTGGCCTGGATAAATGCTGAACGAAAATCACTCACTTTCAGGATCACTTTCTTTTTCATCTGGCCATTTTCATCTGGAAAGAAATCTGCAAACTGTTCCAGATAACTATATAATTTTGGATTCATTCCTGCAGATAACACCACCGATGCTGAAAGTTCACTTTGTGCGAAGCCGCGCAATGCCGCTAAAGCATCTGAGTTGTGATCACCTGTATATTTATTATCCAAAAAGTTCATCTTATCTACTTTGGCCATGATGTTAACATCGATAGGCCCGATAACCATACCCTTTCGCAATAAATTCTGGAAAATTATTTTGCTTTCTCCATCCGGATAGGACATCATGAGTTCATAACCATGTTTCAAGTTAGCGTGTTCGGGTAGTAATTCAAAATATCTGCAGATGTCGCTTCCCGGTACAAAATCCTGTTGTTTCAATTGCTCAAACTGTAGGTCAATGTTTTGCTTCAAAAAATTAAGATAAGCTGTAATTCGTTTTGCCCTGCTGTCTGCTGTCTTTTTATCTATAGGGGTAAATTCCAGGCAAAACTTCTCAGTATGATATTGCCTTATCCGCTCAATTAAGTCATCATCTACAATCGAAAGAACAGATGAAATGCCATAACGGGCAACTTTTAACGGGGTATCAATAGAATAACCCAAACCTAATACTGGAATATGAAAGGTATGTAGCATTGATGTTTTTTTATGGCTACAAACCTATTTAACCTCAGGTATTTAAAAAGATACGCTTCTCATATTAAAAAGTAATGGGCATCACTTTTTTAAATATCCCGCTGCCATTTTATCGTTCACCATATAACGACCAAATGTAAAAACCCTGGAAAACACTTAGCTTCAGCACTTTATAAAAAATGATGAAAATCAAAAAACCAACACCGCTATAGAAAGACATTTATATAAAAATATTCTTACAATAACCTAACTAAATTACTGATAATTGAGTATCGGATTTCCAGATAATGTATTATCTTAGCAAGATGCATATCAGTTGTCATTATGCAGGAATTTTCTTACGAATATGAATACTAGTGAAAGGATTGATTTAACAACTAAAGATTATATCCATGTTTGCCGCTCTTCTGATTTAAACAAACTACTTAAGGATATTGATGTATCTCATCGATGGCCCTATTTTTTTATTCTCTTTGCAGCAACAGATCATGCAGAACATTGTATAGAAAATGAAAGAATTCCGGTACCCCTTGGACATTTCTTATTTGTTGGGCCAGATCGTTTCCATGCCTTTATTGAGGCTGCTGACAACAATTTTTGGGTAATCTATTTTGATTATGGATTTTATGCACGCACGCCCAACGATGCTTACTTTATTCAAAATACGGCTTTATTTTTCGACCTGAGTAAAATTTACATCAGTAAACCATCTATTGATATAGCTGAATACGTAACCCTTCAATTTGAATTTTTAGAAAAACTGGTTGATCGTGCTCAGGCGCCTTTGGTTAGGGATATCATACACAATGCCGTACAAGCTATGCTTATACGTTCAGCCTTTCTATCTCAGGGACTACACAGTTCTGATGTGCAGCATACAAATGCCGAAGATAAAAAAATTGCAACCCGATTTAGGGAGCTTCTCCATTTGAACTACCAGCGGGAAAAAAAATTGGATTATTATGCCAATGCCATTAAAACTACACCTAGACGCTTAAATCAAGCCATTACTAATATTTATGGTCGGTCTGCCAAACAACTGGTAACCGAAAAAATCTTCGAAGAAGCGAAAAGTAAACTTGCCCATAGCGCACTTACCATTAAAGAAATCAGCTACAGTATGGGCTTTACAGAGGAAAATAATTTTAGCGCCTTTTTTACCAAACACTCTGGCTTTAGCCCGAAGAAGTACCGAAACCTGCAAGTGAGTTTGAGTATGGGGTAATAATTAGTTTAATCAAAACTAATTATTAGGTAATGAAACAACAAATTCCGATATAGCTTAGGGGGAAAGATATTGATGCAGCCTGTGGCCAGCTTACCTGGCTTTAAAGCTCAGTATGATCATCTCTTCTGAAAAATACATCAACTAAACCTGCTCTGCAGTTTAGCTTCTGAAGCATTTGAGGTCAGGATAATGATCTCGTCATTCCTTTTTTTTGCTTTTAAATACCATCAGCCTATCCGTGAAACATAGATTTCTATTTTCCAAATATTTTACACCAAATTATTCCTGCAAAACCTGTCACTGTCATCAGATTTTGAGCAAAACTGTAAGATTACTCAATGTCATAAAAACATCAAAAAGCTATTCAAATAGTATTACTAAGTAGACAAAACAACTTTTGTTGACATAAATCAATAAGAACAATTAAATTTTAATTATCTGATTTACAAGTAATTAACATTAAAAAAATATAATTTAATATGCTTTGTATTTTTTCATACTTTTTTGGTGGTTTTTAATATTTTTCAGAAGCTGAAATGGGTATACCTTTGCATCACATTCAAACGGAAATGTTACAAGATTGTTACAGAGAAAGACAAGAATGATACAGCCTTTCTGTTGGGAGTAGTAAAACAAACTTAACAAAAAAAATTATAAAAAAAACATTTAATCAAATTATCATGAAGTCATTCCTATTAAGCCTTTCAGTAATTGTTCTTTCTTTAGTTGGTAAATCAGCTTTCGCTCAAACAGACAATGCAACATTAAACATTCGTTTATATCCTATCCAAACCATCACAGTTAATCCTACTCAAAAAACAGTTAACTTAGATTATAAAACTACTACAGATTATACCAATGGTGTAAGTTTAGCTCAGGCTGACCACTTAACCGTTTACAGTACAGGTGCATTTATCGTTAAAGTTAAATCTGCTGCTTCAACTTTAACTGGTGCAAAAGCTAATATCGATGCAAACGATGTAAGCATTAGTCCTTTGGCCGGTACAAGCAACCAATTGGCTAACGCTACATACACTCCGGCTAACTTAAGCAGTACAGATCAAACGATCATCTCCAGTACTACCGGAAGTGTTAACAAAAACTTTAACATTACTTACAAAGCTGCTGGTGCTCAGAAATATGTAGACAAATATTTCAAAACTGAAAATCCAACAGTTTATACAACTACGGTTACCTATACTATCGAGGCTAACTAATCAAAATAAATCAACAAAAAGGCAATTTTGGGTCTCCCAAAGTTGCCTTTGTTGTATATTTGATTCTACAATTGTTTCCTGATGAAAAGACTCCCCTATTTTCTGTTGCTTTTAGCCCTAATCTTTACTTTACCTGTTGCCGCACAAACCGGATTATCAGTTACACCTCCCAGGGTATATTTTACAGTAGCCCCCGGACAGCAGCAACGCCAGAAGATTACCGTAAGTAATGTTAGTAAGACTTCAACACTCGATCTTAGTATTTCCTTAAACGACTGGTCTTATGATGATAAGGGGAATAATCAGATCTTTGATGCAGGCAGTACCAGTGTTTCATGTGCCAAATGGGTGGCTATACTTCCCTCTTCATTTTTTTCCCTGGCACCGGGAGAGCAAAGAGATATCGAAATCCAGCTTGCTCCTCCTGCATCGTTAAAAGATACCATACCGGTTCATACGGCCATGCTTTACGTTAGCCAGCTTAATCCTATAGATGATGTAAGCCAAAAAGGAACTAACATTAAAGTAGCTGTACGTACAGGGATAAAAATTTATCAAAGACTGCCGGTTGCGCGTAATGCAAATCTTGATATCGATAATTTTTCTAAATCAAAAGAGGAACTTATACTTCAATTTACCAATATCGGTAACGTTTGGGCAGATGGAACAGCAAGCTGCGAACTACTCAACAAACAAACAGGAAAAAAGACAACATTGAAAGACATCATTTTTTATTCACTACCTGGCAATAAGCGCAAAGTCTTTTTTGCTTTACCTGTTTCATTAGAAAAAGGTGAATATGTAGCTTCGGCAGTATTAAATTATGGTGATGAAGCAACTGTAAAGTTGGCAGAACTGGAGTTTACGCATGAATAAACATTTTTTTTCGGTTGCTGTTACCTTTGTGCTGCTATTGGGGTTTGCAGTAAATGCCTGGGCACAACCACGTCTTACGGCAAGCAATCAGCAATATATGGAGGTACGCTCCTCGCAAACCCAAACTTTTGGTAATGCTTTTCAAATTCAGATTACTTTAGAGGGGAATAACAGAAATTATCCAAACTGGAGCTTAGGCACAATCCTCAATCAGCCCATAACCAATAGTGAAGGAAAAACTTTACCTTATGGTAAAATAAAATTGAAACTAAGCGCTGTAAACGGCACTACTTTTCAGCAAATTGGAAGTGGCACAACGGCGGTTCCATTAAGTGCGCCCGGAAATACCGCTTTATTAATCAATTCTTCCAATTATGCACTTAAGAATGATAACAGCCAGTTCTATACTCAAATAATTTTCACTGTTGATGTGATTCTGGAAGGCGGATCCTATCTTGATGCCTTAAAAACCTGGCAGGCTTACTCCATAAATCTGGCTTTTACATTATTAGACAACAGAGGAGCGGAAATAAGCCGGTCAAGTGCTACCAATGGTATACAAATCCGCCCGGATGGCAGCTATACAACGCCGGCAAGCTATGGTATACAGGTACAGAACGATGCAAAATCGGGCTTACTCGAACTCAAAACCATGAATGATTATGTTAATGGGGCTTCAGTTACCTATACCAACGGGTTAACGGTTACTGCTGCCACACCTTACGCCATCCAGGTTCGCAGCAGCAGTGCCAATTTTAGCGCAGGAAGTAAAACTTTGCCTGTATCTATTGTTAACCTGCAATTGAGTGCAGCCACCGGCTCATCTTCTATCACTGTTCCCTTAGCGGAAACCGCGCAAACTGTTGGTCAGGGCGGGAGTACTACAAGCAGTGCCGTTAGTTATAAATACCACATC
Source organism: Pedobacter sp. (assembly GCF_965279535.1). Lineage (NCBI taxonomy): Bacteria > Pseudomonadati > Bacteroidota > Sphingobacteriia > Sphingobacteriales > Sphingobacteriaceae > Pedobacter > Pedobacter sp. The sequence goes on along the minus strand of NZ_OZ257244.1, from coordinate 69,877 downwards.
AGATATTTTACCAAAGCGAACGATAGCAGACTTATTAATGCTGTTCCAGACACCTATAGTGGAATTCTCATTTATGAGATTATCCCACAGTAGTTTATACAATGAAACCTGTCTCAATTAAGATATTTTTTTATTGCAGCATACTCATGCTGGGCTTTGCGTTATCTTCGAAAGGGCAGGAAAAAGCAGTTTTGACGATTAGCAGTGATAGTGTTATTAATATTGGCAGAGAAAAACTGGTTTCGCTAAGTATCCGGGTAACCAACTCAGAATCAACAGATTTTAAGGGCCAGATTATACCTGTTTTACCTAAAGGATTTGGCCTGATTTCAGATCAACCCATTAACGTTAAAGTAGCTAAACAAACCCACATCTTCTACCCTTTTAAGTTCCTGGTACTTCAAAACGCAGACACAAAAATTAGTGAGATGGCATTTCAGTTGCAGGATACCACAGGAAAAACCGTGGCGCAGTTCCATGCGAAGGTGAATATGTTACCACAGCGTGCTGTAGAACTTGCAGTGCTTAATCCCAGCATCTTGTTAAAACAGGTGGGTGATTCCTTAAACCTTAAGGTAATGATTCGGAATTCGGGTAATCAAACAGAAATACTCAAAATTGTTGCCTCACTTCCGGCTGATAATGGCCAGGGAAAACAAATTATTCAAAAAGATCTTCAGCTTGCCCCTGGAGGTACACAGGAAGTTAATTTCGCAAAAATTATCAATCGCGAATTATACCAAATGAATAATTTCTATATCAACATTGCAGGATTATATCAAAATGGAGAACTTTTCGGAAATGGAATTGCATATGTTCAAAATGCTTCTGCGAACCGCCAGTTTGTTAATCCTCAGATTCAGCAAAACAGCTTAAATGGAGGTGTAGATAATCAAATCTCGCTAAGTGGTCAGAACCTCTTCAGTGATTCTCAATCCTGGCAATTAAATGGTACGGGTGCTACCCAAATCCAGAATGGGCTTTTGGGGTTTAGTCTGGATGCTTATCAATGGAACGGTATCAATAATAAACCATTAATTACCAATACATGGCTCAATTACGAAAATAAAAAAGCCGGAATTACAGCAGGAAATATTTCAGAAAACCTGGAAAGCTTCTTCAACGGCCGGGGTGTTAAATTTTATAGTCGTGCTGATGAAGATACACACGGCTTTGAAGCCGCCATGGTACAGAAATCATACAATCTATTAGGCGATAATTTCAATTACGGCTATTCTGCCTATGCTAAAACCAATCTTAAAGATACCAGCGGAAATCAATACAACAGCACCCTAATTTTTGACTATGCTCCTTTAGAACAAACCAGGAGCTTATTATCGGCTAACTCGATTTCCTTATTTAATAAAAGGAATTTTGTTATGAGTGTAAATGTTGGTGCCGGTGCCTCACAAAATCTTTTAGATAATGATGACATTAAGCCTTCATTTGCCTTAGGTACCACCCTGAGTGGGAATTATAAAAAATTCAACTTCAGTAGTAATAATTTTTATTCTACAGCCTATTATCCAGGCATTAGAAGAGGTGTTTTACAGCTAAATGAACGGGTTAGCCGTTATCTCGGTCCACAACATATATGGGCAGGTTTTAGTTATTACTCGTTTAATCCGGCTTATCAGCGAAATATCTTTTTCTTTCAGCGCGACTATTCGCTTCAGCGCATAGAAGCCGGTTGGGCTAAACCACTGAATGTGAACCTCAACATCACCCTTACCGCTTCCAGAGATCAGGAAAGTGCAGTTTACAACATTATAGGTCAACAAAGCAGCTCACTTACTGCCTATCGCCTAAACGAATCTATAAACTGGCACAGCAGCGATTTTAAACAAAACATCTATATCTCTGTGGATAACGGAATGAGTAAAGGGCCTAACGGAGATCATAAACTTCAGTTACGGTTAAACGCAAACTGGTCTAACAGCTGGCTAAATTTGAGCGCTTATCTACAAAGGGGCAACTTTCTTTTAGCCGAGGCCTACAATAGTGGAACAGGTACCACAGATATTTCCAGGTATAGTATTAGTCCTTCATTGCATCATTATTTCTTCGATAAGAAATTACGTACTGAGGCCGGACTTATTTTTTACCATGATACACAATACGGATATAACTTTACTTATACGGCCAAGGCCGAATACCTGATTACGCCTAAAACAGCTTTCTACGTCAGTACCTATCAGTATCACTACAATACCCCTTATATCAACTCATCATTTAGCAGTTTACAGGCAGGCATTACCCAAAAACTACCTCAGCCCAAACAACATGCTCCAGGTAAAAAAGGAAATTTAGAAATTTTCTTTTTTAAGGATAATAATCACAATGGAAACTATGACATGGGTGAGGAAGCTGCAAATTCGGGTACTGTGCTCATAAATGGTATTATTTTCATGATTCCAGCAAATGGCACAATTGTATACAGTAAAATCCCTTATGGTGCTTACCAGTTAAGTATGCCTATGCAAAACGGATATCAAATTAGCCCGGTACAAGTAAAGGTTGATCAGAAAAACAGCAAAATAAGCATCGCCATGCAAAAGAGTGGTAATGCTGTGGGAAAGATATCCATTACACTGGATGAGCAAAAAAGTTTAGCCGTTAATACATCTCTGGCCGGAATTACGCTATTGGTACGCAGCAGTGACGGAACAGTACGTACAGTTAAAACGGGAGAAGCTGGTCAATATTCAGTATATCTGCCGGAGGGCGAATATCAAATTTATCCAGATAATACGTTGCTTCCAGAAAACGTTTATTACGATGGCAAAAATGCAACGGTTGCTGTATTTGCCGGAGTAGAAACCAACATACCAACCTTAAACTTAAAAGTTCGGGAAAAGAAAGTGGAAATTAAGCGCTTTAAGAACTAATATTTAAGGGATCATTGTTTCATCTTACAATTAATTAAACGATTATAAACGTTTATTTTGCTTTAAACTATTAGACATTCCCTATATTGTCGGCTCATCATCCCCTATTAGTAACTTCAACTATTACTAAAATGATGAAAGATTTAATGCTTAACAATGGCAGGTTTTTGGTCTGCTCAGTACTGTTTAACGTCAAAGACGTTTTTTTTGAAACCGGTTACCTGCAAAATTACGGGTCTTCTATAAGACTGAACGAACCCCCTGTGTTCATTAGTTTTATCCACAAACCCAATCTTAGCAGCCTGTGAACAAGACCATTGAATACTTTTTTGAGCAATTTTTTAAGCATAAATTGTTAATTGCCCATTACACCGAAGGAATTACCCCAAAAAGCATGGTAGATTCTGAAGTGGATATTGATGGGTATTACAAATGGAAACCCGTTAAAGGGAAGATAAAAGATATTGCCTATGAGAAATTGGAGCAAAGCTATGGATTGAGTTTTCCCAAAAGTTTTATTCAATGGCACAAGCGCTATTTCTTCTTTGGCAGGGATTGCAGAATCGTTAATCTGCCCTCATCTTCTCCCTCAGCACCGCTGCAGGAAATTATCCATTTCTTAAATAATGATGTTGCAAAAGCGCTGATAGCAGAAAAACTATATCCTTTTGGAGAAGATACTTATACCGGTAAGCTAATGGTTTTTGATGCCCGTGTTCCATTTGCTGACCTTGAATATCCAATTCGGGTTTATGATGGTAACGGAACAGATTTATTTGGTTTGAGTGAAGTGATTTTTTCTTCATTTCCAAAACTATTGGAATGCCTCACCTATTTATTTGAAGAAATTCACACGCGGCCCATTCATGAAATAATTACAGGTTTTTCCTGTATAGATCCTAAAGGAGCAGGCAGTACAGGTATTAATTATTGGAAAGAGATCATTACAATGGAAAAAATGATGCTAAGTGGTTAATACCCCAGGTCGCTACGCTCTCCAGTAGAATATATTATTAACGCAAAAGATTAAGACAATGGATTAAAAAAAATAAAATTCACTACCATGAAAACTTCCTTCACGATCTTGTTATTAACCTCACTGGTATTAAGTTCCTGTGAACAGAATTCTTGTGAAAACAGGTTTACACCTATCGGGAAATATACTAAACACAATAAGAACAAAGACCTCAGCTACATCATACTAAAAGCTAACCATCGCTATTTTTTTTGTTACAAACCAAATGGAAAAAAGGCCAAAACATTTAGTGGCAAATGGAAAAACTTAAGTAAAAAATCATCATGCCAGATTGCTTTTCTACCCTGGAAAGATCTGGTAAGTTCAGGAGAAATGATGGACAGCAATATTTGTACTTATCAGAATGATCAGTTAATTCTGATGGGTGAAACTCAAAGACCGGCATATGTTAGGGAAATAGACGATCCATTTGAATTGGTATCGCCACCAGATTTAACTGATAGCTGGCACACTGATTAAATTCTAATGACTTTTTGAAACGGATCTTTTCCCCAAAAAATTAGAGCAAAAAAAAATCATATGTCAGTTGAAGGATTGGTGTTACGGAACCCGGCGTTTGACATATGATTTTAAATATTGTTAAGGTATCATATTACCTGTCTGAATGACTAATACAAATATGCGAAGTTTACATCAACCTCCAACTTTTTTTACATGAACCTACCAGTTTTTTACACGAAAACCGATATTTACCATTAAAAATGTCCCATCTTCAACGGTGTCGATTAACATCCTATCACTTGGTGGCGCTTACTGCAATAATATTTCAACATACAAATACATAAAAAAGGCTGACCATTAATGGCCAGCCTCTATCTAAACCTCAACATGCGCTCAAACATGAAGAGACTATAGCACAAACAAAATACTTTTATATTGGTTTTACAAGTATTTGTGAAAAAAACAACAGAAAAATGTTCCTTTCAAAACCTTTAGTCAGGTCTTGCTGTTATTAGTTTTTTAACCAATTTATAAACCATGAATAATTTTCCCCCACTTCCGAATAAAAAGTCAATTATAGATTTGACGGATGAAAAAGCACAACATTATTGGGCGGCCAGATTAGGCACTACCGTTGAGGGGCTTAAATCGGCTATCAGGGCTTGCCAGAGCATGGAAGCAGAGCAGGTACAAGCCTACATACAAGATAGTGCAAGAACCCGTAAACTTTGGTCGAGAGATCGCACACATTTATTTGGTTAGCAATACAGCTGAACTGATGATTTGGTTCTGGCTTTCAGGGATCTTGAAATCTATTTCTCAAAATAAAAAAGGATAACATGTATGGAACATGCTATCCTAATAGAGTAGTATTGCGTTAAAATTGAAAGTGACTAATTAACTGAATTTGCTTTCAGCTGTTCTTCAGCCTGGCGAATCACCAGGTTAGTTTTGAAAAATGCATCTGGTGTTACGGATATGGTATCGATTCCTTCTTCGACCAAAAATTTAGCAAAATCAGGATAATCTGAAGGGCCTTGCCCGCATATTCCAACTTTTACACCTTTTGCTTTGGCAGTACTGATGAGTGCCCGTATAGCTCTTTTAACTGCCGGATCCCTTTCGTTATATAAATCGGATACCAACGCTGAATCACGGTCTAAGCCAAGTACCAATTGTGTCAGATCATTTGATCCAATAGAGAAACCATCAATATGTTCACAAAATTCATCTGCCATGATGATGTTTGATGGGATTTCGGCCATAAGGTAAACTTCCAGTCCATCTTTACCTCTTTCCAAACCATTTTCTTTCATCACTTCATAAACTTTTAAAAGTTCATTTACCGTTCGACAGAAAGGAATCATAACCACAACATTATTTAAACCAATTTCATTGCGTACCCTATTTATTGCTTTGCACTCCATGGCAAAAGCCTCTTTATATTGCTCAGAATAATACCTTGCGGCTCCCCTCCAGCCAATCATTGGATTTTCTTCATCGGGTTCGAACCTGCTGCCACCCAATAAATTATGATATTCGTTGGTTTTGAAATCAGAAAACCTGACAATTACTTTTTTGGGATAAAAAGCTGAGGCAATCCTGGATATGCCATAAGACAGTTTATGAATGAAATAGCTTTCTCCATCTGGATAGCCAGTGATTATTTTTTCGATATCAGCGGTTAACTTCTGGTCATTAAGTACTTTGTGTTTTAAAAGGGCCATTGGATGCACTTTTATATAATTATTAATAATGAACTCTTCCCTTGCCAGGCCAACTCCGCTATGCGGATATCCTGCCAGGCGATAAGCGATATCTGGCGAGGCCACATTGAGCATGATAGGCGTTTCTGTCTGCCCCAGTTCCAGTAAATCATGTTCAGTTTTAGTAAAAGCAACCGCTCCCCTGTAAATTAGCCCCACATCTCCTTCAGCACAAGATGCGGTTACCATTTCTCCATCACGAAGTAAATCTGTTGCATTTATACAACCCACAATCGCCGGAATCCCAAGTTCGCGGGCCACAATTGCAGCATGACAAGTTCTCCCACCCTTATTCGTTACAATTGCGGCAGCCTTTTTCATCAGCGGCTCCCAGTCCGGATCAGTCATGTCAGTTACCAGGATATCACCTGGCATAAAGTTAAGTTTGTGCATCTCCTCCTTATGTTTATCCTCTATCAGATGTACCTTACCTTGCGCGATATTATCTCCTACCGAAATTCCTTTTAATATGACGCGTTCATGTCTGTGGGTTTCTGAAATATCATAAGTAATCATTTTGGTATCTAGCCTTCTGGAATGAATGGTTTCGGGACGGGCCTGTACAATAAAAAGTTCATTGCTTATCCCATCCAAAGCCCACTCAACATCCATCGGGCACCAATGTCCCTTAACCTGTGAGTAGTGGCTTTCTATATCACATATCCATTGAGCCAACTGCATAACATTTTGTTCAGAGAGGCAGAAACTACTCATTTCATTTTCCCCGGCAGGCACAATTTTCACCCGATCAATACCATTGTCTGCATAGATCATTTTTTTATCTTTCAACCCGAGTTTTCGATCTACAATTGCTTTAAATCCTTTTTTTAACAAGGGTTTAAAAACAGTAAATTCATCAGGACTTACCATGCCCTGCACAACTGTTTCACCCAGGCCAAAGGCACCATTGATTACTACAGTATCTTTAAAACCACTTTCCGTGTCGATTGAAAAAGCAACACCTGACGCCCCCACATCCGACCTTACCATCTTCTGAATACAAACCGAGATTCCTATCTGAAATGAATCGAAACCAAAACTTTTCCTGTAACTGATTGCACGATCCGTAAATAAAGAAGCGAAACAATTACGGGTAGCCAAAAGAATACTATCTCTACCACTGATATTCAAATAAGTATCTTGCTGCCCGGCAAAAGAAGCATCTGGCAAATCTTCTGCAGTGGCCGATGAGCGTACTGCAACATCCACGTTTTCCTGTTTATAGAGGATACAAAGGTTATGATAAGCTTCCGTAATCTGCGTATCTAAGGCATCAGGAAAGACAGCAGAACTTATAAGCTGTCTGATTTCTCTTCCACAGTTTTGAAGCTGTACAATATCATCGACATCCGTTTCAGCGATGAGGCGATCTATCTTTTTTTGTAACTGATTGTACTGGATAAAATCTTCATAAGCAGCTACCGTAATGATAAAACCCAATGGGACTTTAATATCATATTTACCCAAATTTTGCAACATCTCTCCGAGTGATGCGTTTTTCCCCCCCACAATTGCGATGTCTGAAAGCCCGACATCGGATAGGTTCATAATCCATTTGTTATTTCCCATATATATTATAATTTGATTAGTTTCCTATACGGTAGCATTAATCCATCCTGATGATACAGGACAAACTGATTAGAACTTCATGGGAATATGATTTATTGGGATGAGTGATAAATAGCGTTACATCTTTTACTTTAGTTAAAAATTATTAACAAAGAAACAGTTCAAACCATTACAATTGATGTGAGTTATCATCAATCAATTGAGCTTTTTTGGCAAGCCATTAAAAAAACACAATACACTATGAATTAAGCAAATAAATAAAAATAAGAAAGATTATTTGGCAGTAAAAGGATTTAGCTATGCAATAAAAAAACCCGGTCTAAAGCCGGGTTACTGAAGTAATTATTTTAAATATTTGAAAACAAATTGCTGACTGTAGGACTTGATCATGTTTCTGACTGCAACAAAGTTCTGCCATACTTCCTGGTTGTTCCCTGTGGCCTTTGCCGGATCGGGAAAATTATAATGCAATCTTATTGCCTGACTTGGAAAATAAGGACAATTCTCCTGCGCATTATCACAAACAGTAATGAGGTAGTCAAATGAAATGGGGCTATATTCATTAACATGATTAGAGGTATGGGCTGAAATGTCAATACCATCATGCTTCATTACCTCAATCGCTTTCGGATTAACGCCATGTGTTTCAATTCCAGCACTATATATTTCAGCCTTATCAGCGGCGAAAAACCTCAGATAGCCTTCTGCAATCTGACTTCTGCAACTATTTCCGGTGCAAAGAACCAGTATTTTCTTTTTCATATCCTAGCAGCAACCAGATTCAGGTGTACAACAGGTTGCAGTTGCAACTAAGTTTTTTAACGTTTTTTCAGGCTTTTCCTTCGAATCGGCTAAATCGCAGCATTCCGCTCCATTATCATCCGTTCCGCAGCTTTGTCCTCTTCCGATCGCCTTACATTGGGTAACATCGGGCATAAGATTTACCACCAGGTTTTCTCCCTCAACATTAAATGCTCCGGGGTACATCTGTCTGGTATCAAAAGAAGAATTGCCAAATTCTATTTTTACAATACCCAGAGGATTTAGGGGGAGTGATTTTTCCACCAAGCTCACAATAGACAGCGCTTTACTTACCTTCATAGCTTGTCTGTTTTCTGATATTTTTGGTTCCCAAAGCTGTACAATGATTTCGGTCCAGCTATTCAGTTTACCACCACAATCAACAGATATAATCGGTGCCTGTTTAATTTCGGTAATGTGATAAGAAGCATCTACATAGCGATCTTGAGCATACTGAAATTGTAATGTATGCTGAGGGTGGGCTGTTAAAACAGCCTTGAAAGCTTGCCAGTTGTTGAATGAATTCTCCATAATATTGCAATTTAACGATTGATTTAAATTTTAAAAAAACTTAACAGCACTTCTCTTCAGGTTGATAAGCCTTCATAAAAGCAGCGAATTGTTTTTCCAGTAAACTCCATGTTTCCGGATTGATACAATAACATACCTTCACCCCTTCAATTGTACCTTGAATAATGCCTGCAAGTTTCAGTTCTTTTAAATGTTGGGAAATGGTTGCCTGCGCTAAGCCTAACTCCTCAACCAAATCGCCACAAATACAGGCTTTGGCCGATATAATTTGCTGTAATATGGCGATGCGCGCCGGGTGAGCCATTGCTTTTAACAAAGCTGACAAACGATTTTGCTCTTCTGTAAATATCTCAGTTCTTGTAAGTCCCATATATATCGCAATATTACGATATTAAGTTGTGACCATCAAATATTTTATCCAAGAAATTTATGCGCCTTTGAAATCGAGATAGAATTGATGAAAATCTTGAGCCAGTATACCGATGTGTTTCAGTTTTTGATCTACATAATCAAGCTGATTTGAATGGGGATTTTTTTGGATGTATTCCATCATATTATTCCGTGCATCAAAATGAGTTAAATACCTGATTATCGAGTCTAACTGTTCTTTATTGGTCAGCACTTCTTCTTTATGCCCTGCCGATAAATAAATGGAAGCAATAATAGCATTGATCTGGTAAAGTGATATTTGCATTCCATAAAGCGCTTTAAAATTAAGCCTTTTGGTCATGGGTTCAAATTTAGCAGAATCAATGGCTTCTGCCAGTTGTGCGAAATTGATGTTTGCGTTTTTTCGGGTGATTCTTTTGGCGGTTTCGCTCGTATTTCCTTTTAATGTAAGAGACATTAGCAAGAAATCGATACTGTATTTTGCAGCATTCGTTAATTTATTTTCTAACTGGCGGCTATCCCAAACGGGAAAAATATAGGTGGCTAAAATAGAAATTAAGCACCCGATTGCAGTATAAAAAATCCTGTCATGAATAATGTGATCAAAATGCCCGTGATAACTTCCTAAAGTAAGTATAACAGCGGGGGTTATAAATAGCACACTTATGGCGTAGTTTAATCTGTTAAAAGCGTAAAAACCCAATAAGAAAATTACTGAGCAAGAGATGAGTACCACCGGACTTTTAATAAAATAAATAATTGTTAAACCAATAGCTGCCCCTATTATACTTCCCTGCAGGCGTTGCTGGTTTCTCTTCCAGGTAAGCGAAAACTTGGGTCTTGCAACAATTACCATGGTAAGAAAAAGCCAGTAGCTATAACGGCTGGGTTCGAGTTGCCAAATGAGCAAAAAGCCAAATGCGAACGCTATACTAAGCCTGACAGCAAATCTGAAAATGGGAGATCTGAGCGAAAGATGTTCTTTTATCAGAAATTGGTCGCCTGTAATGAACAGCGGATAAACAATTTCAGTTTCGATCGTTTCTGCTTTTTTCTGTTGTGGCATCTCGTTTCCCCTAATCATATGGATGTTTTGTGCAATATCATCCATATTAGCTGCAATTTTCACCAGCATTTCTTTAGGTTCGCCTGTTAATTTTTCTTCCTCTAAAAATAATTGCTGTCTAACGTGTAAATAAGTATCGCTTTTTTTCACCTTATGGGTAAAAGACCTGGTAGAACGTACATGCTTACCCAGGTCTTCCAACTCATCGGCAAGGAGTTCAATCAATTGCGCAATAAGCTGTAAGCCAGGATATTCCGCCAGCATGTTTCTTACCAATGCATAATCGTAGTGTAAAGCATTTAATTGTTCATGCAAATCGATTAAAAGCAGTGCGCGACCTAATAATAGCTGTCCGTTCTTGTTTTCAGAGCGCATAGCCAGTTTATCGGTTAACAACAGGTTCCGAATCAACTCATGCTTTTGGTTTACCTGTATGTGCAGTTTAACAGATTCTTTCTGTTCCGGATCAAAAGGAATGTTTAGATCATAATTTTTGGCTTTCGATCTTAAAAAAGCCGCGCTACTCATTAAACACTCAAAAATAGCATGATGCAACGAACGATAAGGCCTGATCAAGACTTGCAAAAGACTTACCACATAGTACCAGATACCACCTACCAAAAGGTATAAACTGAAATGAACCGGATTTTTAGGCTGTAAGCCCATTATAAAGGTACTTACAATTAACGCCATGGTACCTATTAACCCCGCCTTGCTACCATAAACTGCCGACATTGAGAATGTAAATGCTGCAACAGTGACCAAGACAGCTAAAAGTAACTGATGATCCAGGGTAAGTGAAACCAACAGGGTAGTCAGGAAAAAGACTACAATGCTGTATACGGCAGTTTTAAGCTTATTTAATTTATTATCCGGAAGATCTGTTAAACTAATTAAAAGTGCCCCTACCCCAATACCTGTTGCTGCTTCTACATTGCCCAGGTAGAAGAAAATAAAGATGGGTAGAACTACAGTGAAGGTATTTCGAAGGGCGTCTGAAAAATATTCTCCTAAGAAGAAATAAGTAATATCAGTACCTATTGTTTTTTTATGAATCATCAATGCGAACACCTGGTTAGTTCAAGCCGCAAAGGTAAGGGGTTAAAGGTATATATAATGCTGCCATTATGAAATTTCGTGAAATCAAATGGTACAATATATCCGGTTTGAAGAGAAATGAACTTTTTAGAGGATATTTTAATTTAAAATAGGGTTAAGAATATTAGATTTTTACGAATAGTATTGACAAATATCATAAAAAAGACTGCTTAATAATACAAAATACCATAGAATACGTTAACTTTATTTCAGATTAAATCAACGGGACGATTTAGATTAAGGAAGGGCAATCTTAGGGTTGCCCTTTTTTTATACTCAAAATAGACTAAGGCCTGATTATCCGAATTGGTGGATACTAATGAATATGATGGATATTTTAGCCGTTTAAAATAAATATCAATAAATCAAATCACTGCTATTACTTAATACATATTCGGGTTTTAACCCCGCTGTGGTCCTCACTTCTTTGAAACTAACTTTTTCAGCATCTTTTACTGATATTTTAGCATTTGCCGGAAGGCTAATATTGACAAAGCTTACATTTTTTAAGCGATGTGCCGGCTCTTTAAAGCCATTGATATCTATTGCATATCCTACTGACGGAGCCATAGTCATGTCGATATTCTTAAATACAAAATTCTCAAATGTCGGAATTTGTGGTGCGGCTTCGCCATCGTTGTTGTAATTAACAGCCGAAAATATCGTAATCTGTAGCAACTGACAATCTACAACACTTACATTTTTAACATATCCGCCTCTATCCCTGGTTCCTTTTATCTGCATCCCATGAAGCAGATTTCCGGCCTTACAATCCTGAACCAATACATCACTCACTCCACCCGACATTTCGCTTCCGATAGAAATACCATGCCCACGTAAAAAATCACAATGAGTGATCTGTACATTCGTTGTAGGCTTAGCAACAAAGAAGCCTTCAGGGTTTTTACCCGATTTGATTGCAATACAGTCATCGCCAGTATCAAAAGTACAATTGAAAATATAGGAATCGGTAGAAGAATCTGGGTCAATACCATCACCATTTCTAATATTTTTGGTGATGATATTCAGATCATGGCAACTTACATTATCGCTATAAATGTAATGGATTGTCCAACAAGGCGGTTCAGTAATGGTTAGTTTAGATAAACTTACATCCTGACAATTCATTAAACAGATTAACCGTCCGCGGCTTCTAATTCCGTTGGCTTTTGTCATGGCTTCCCCCAATTTTCTACCACCGCCCATGATGGTTCCTGAACCCGTAATTTTTAAATTTTTTACGTTGTAAGTCCCATTGCGATTAAGTGTTCCTGCGTTGATTAAACTGGCATAAGTTTTCATTTCCCAACCTTCGAACCGGTTCAAAATCATGGGTAAATAATCCTCAACATTGGTAGTCCCTTTTAAAACGCCTCTTTTTGCTATAAATAAGGTCATATCACTTTTTAAGTACAATGCACCTGATAGAAAAGTGCCTTCCGGGATGTAGACTGTACCACCTGGCTGACAAGCATTAATGGCTTCCTGTATTGCTTTAGCATTATTACTAAGCCCATCTGCTTTTGCGCCGTAATCTAATATATTGTAAACTTTCCCTGCCCGGGTCGTTTTAAAACGAATGGTATTCAGGTCTGCTCCTTCCGCCTTAGCCGATTTCAAAATAACCTTTACTGTATACCAGGTATTGGGCTTCAGTTGCTCAAAAGTATAATTCGTTTTACCAGTTGAACCCAGTAGCTTCCCGTTAACAAATAATTCATAAACCTGTTTTTTTACTGGCGATTTAGCCCACAATAACGTAACCTCCTTCGTACCGAGCGTTCCTGGTGCAATTATTAAGTTAAATTTATGTTTTGGAGCAGCCTGTAATTGTTGTAGCTGCAGAATAAGTGAAAAAAACAGGACAAACAGTCCTTTTTTAGTTAACGATCGGAAGTATACCATTCGATTTTAATTTGGTTAGCTGATCATGTTAATGATCTAACAATATCTCATCCAAATATAATGGCATTCTGGAATTAACTGTCCTGCTGTATACTGCATAGAGATTGAATCTGTATTAGATGGAGACCAACGGAAAGTTTGCCCTTTATATAAAGGCTGTTTTAATTATAAGGATGACTGAAATCAAATAATTTAACACAGAAAAAATAAACCTACTATTTCTATAGAATTTATAGATTTAATTATATATTTGTATGTATTATCACAAATCGGTAATCAATTATAGTCATGTGGCCGAGTGGAGAGGTAAAGGTCTGCAAAACCTGTTACGGCGGTTCGAATCCGTCCATGACGTCTATGGAAGTGTTTAGTACTGGTAAAAAGTATCAAGTACATAGTATCAAGTATCAAGACTGGTGTTTCTATTTGACTCATCGTAAGGTAGGCATCCAGACTAAGGACTAGGTACTATCAAAAGTATCAAGTATATAGTATCAAGTATCAAGACTGGTATGTCTATTTGACTCATCGTAAGATAAGCATCCAGACTAAGGACTAGTATTATAAAAAGTATCAAGTACATAGTATCAAGTATCAAGACTGGTGTTTCTATTTGACTCATCGTAAGGTAGGCATCCAGACTAAGGACTAACGACTAAGGACCAGGTACTATCAAAAGTATCAAGTATATAGTATCAAGTATCAAGACAAGTTTCTATTGGACTCACGCAGGCTAGACATCCAGACTAAGTACTAACGACTAAAGACCAGGTACTATCAAGATTGATTGGAAAATCACCAACGCACACTCATTATATTTTTTTCTATCAAAACAGCTGCTACAAGTGTAATTGTTAATACAAACAAAACGATCGTTAATCTGATAGAAAGCTTTTTGAATAGCAGCATGCTGTACCGTTCAGCGGCGTAACTTTGTTTAAAAGCTATCCGTTTCCAGGCTTTTAAATTTTTAAGTCTTCTCATCAGCATAATTCCAGAAAGGATTAATACCAAACTGAAGATAATCTCTACGTAGGGATGCATTTTTTAATTTATTGATATTTTTAGTTGATCAAATTTAGATTTCTCAAAAGTCGGATATAAGTATTTATCCCCTCCTCTATCTGCTCTATTGCGATAAATTCATTTTCCATGTGACTGCAACCCGGATTTCCCGGGCCAATTTTTACTGCAGGGATTTCCAGCCAGCATTGGTCTGAACTGGTGGTTGACAGATAAGTTTCGAGTCCGATTGAGCAGCCGGCCGTAACAATCGGATGAAGCAAATCAATGGCGCAGGGTTTGGAAACCGCATTACGCAGATCAAATTCACAAGATGTATGATTGATGATTGTATTGATAATTTCTTTTGGAGTATAATTATGGTCGAAACGGATGTCTACAGTAAAATTGCATGTTGCCGGAATAACATTATGTTGTATGCCAGAAGCAATCTCTGTTACGGTCATTTTTACCGGCTGAGGATGGTTGTCCATAATCGGGAACTGATAATTTCTGAACCAATCAATATCCTTTAAAGCCCGGTAGATAGCATTATCTCCTTCTTCTCTGGCAGCATGCCCACTCACCCCTTTTACCTTGCAATCTATTACCATACTTCCCTTTTCTGCAACTGCCATCTGCATCGCTGTAGGCTCTCCAATAATGGCAAAATCTGCCTGCTGAAGTACATCAAGAATTGATCTTATACCATTAATTCCCGAGTTTTCTTCCTCTGCTGTAGCTGCGAGACAAAGATTAAAAGGTAAATCCACGCTTTCATAAAAATAAAGGAATGTAGCGATCAGCGCGACCAATGAGCCTCCTGCATCGTTGCTTCCCAAACCGTAAATCACATCTTCTTCAATTTTTACATTGCCAGGTTCTGTGCTTTTATTTAAGGGGGCTGAGGTATCGTGATGGGAAATGAGTAAGATACAGGGCTTTGAATTATTTTGATAGCGGTTAAAACACCAAATATTATTATGCTTTCGAAAAGTTTCTACACCGCGATCTTTTAGAAATTGCTCAATCAGGTCGGCAGCCTGTTGCTCCTCACCAGTAATAGAGGGCGTATTTACAAGAGCACTAAGTAGTTCAAGAGATTCCTGATACAGTCGGTTCAAATCAGGCTCCATTGTCACATTGATACTGAAATTATTGTTCATACCATTGTATTTTTAAAAGGCGATTGACAAAGCTGATGCCTGAAATAGCAGACGCTGAAAAAACATACTTTAACAGCTTTAAATGACATTTATTTCTTCAGCCTTACTTAAAGAGCCTGGAAAACCTTTCCAAAATGGTAAGCTACATATCATTTTGAAAGGCTTTTTCCTGAAGGATTTTTCCTTCCTTCCAATTTTTTAAAAATTTTCTTAGACCTCAAATCTACTTTCCTCCTGTAAATGAATGAGGTACAGTACACACCCAATTGATTTAGATTGGCAATCCCAAAATTTAAATGTATTGGCATAGCGATCGCATCTGGCAAAGAAAAAATCAGCTATGTTAACAGTAGAAAAAATAGGCGGAACCTCCATGGCAGCCCTTTCAGCAGTGATAGAAAATATTATTTTTTATAACCGGACACCGGAAAATATTTACAACCGGGTTTTCATCGTATCTGCATTTGCCGGTGTTACGGATCTATTACTTGAGAATAAAAAAACCGGCGAACCAGGTGTATACCATAAAATTAGTAAACACAGGGATTTTCACCCTCATTTACAACTTTTAATTCGGGAACTAAAGGCCATAAACCGACGGTATGTTCCATTGGGATTAGATTTAAAGGCTTGCGATCAATTTGTTGAAAATCATATAGAGAAAGCTACGGGCTATCTCGAAAATCTGGTGAGCGTATTATCATCAGGATATGTAAGCAAAACGGGTATTCTTCAGGCGGCCAGAGAAATTTTAGCCTCCATAGGCGAAAGTCATTCGGCATTTGTACTCAGCAATATTTTAGTAAACAAAAACTTAAGCATAACACGGATTGATCTTGGCGGATTTGACGATCATGATTTCCTGACGATTGACCAAAGGATAAAAAGGGCTTTTAAAGAAGTTCCGCTTAGCAGAACACTTTGCGTGGTTACGGGATACACTAAAGGTACTGAAGGCATTATGCGCGAATTTGACAGAGGTTATTCGGAGGTTACTTTTAGCAAGATTGCCGAAATGCTCAGACCAGATGAAGCGATAATTCATAAAGAGTACCATCTTTCTACAGCTGATCCGGCTATTGTTGGTGAAGCATACTGTACACCGGTTGGAAACACCAATTATGATATTGCTGATCAGCTGGCGGATGTTGGTATGGAAGCCATTCACCCGGCGGCTTCTAAGCCACTTGAAATGAAAGGCATTAACCTGCGCATTAAAAACACTTTTGATCCCGCACATAGCGGAACATTGATCTCAAAATCTTACCTCTGCGAGAAAAAAAGGATAGAAATGGTTACCGGAACAGACAAACTTATTATGATTGATATTTATGATCCCTTAATGGTGGGTAACGTAGGTAGTGATCTTAAAGCCATGCAGATATTGGCACAGCAACAGGTGAGTTATACTTTTAAAACCACTAGTGCGAACAGTATTTCTGTGGTCATTTGGGAGAAAGATTTCCACAGGTCGCTGCTTTCAGAATTGGAGAAAAATTTCGAAAAAGTTTCCGCAGAGCAGGTGGCTACTGTTTGCTTATTGGGCTCTAATATTGATCAGCCTGGCTTATTGGCTAAAAGTGCCAACGCTTTAACCGCAGCCGGCATCAACATTAAAAGTGCCGGTTTTGCTCTAAGAAAAGTCAATATCCAGTTCATTTTAGATCGGGAAGATTACAAACCCGCAATTGTTGCTTTGAATAGAAGTAGTATGAGGGAGTTTGGAAAAGTATTGAGTACATAGTATCAAGTACTTAGAATCAAGTAGCAAGACGTGATGCAAAATATGGCTGATTGAAGGTTAGGCATCCAGACTATGTACTAAAAACTATCGAAAGAATCAAGTACTTAGTATCAGGTAGCAAGACGTGATGCAAAAATATCGCTGATTGAAGGCTAGGCATCCAGACTATGCACTAAAAACTGTCGGAAAGTATCAGGTACTTAGTATCAGGTAGCAAGACGTGATGCAAAAATATCGCTGATTGAAGGCTCCAGACTATGTACTAAAAACTGTCGGAAAGTATCAGGTACTTAGTATCAGGCACTTAGTATCAGGTAGCAAGACAGTATTAAAAACGTTGTTGATTGAAGGTTAGGCATCCAGACTAAGTACCAATGACTAATGACTAAGTACTAATTACCATCAAGGTAAAATCAAATTGTGCAAAACAAAGCTAAAAATCTTAAATCGAAATGCTGAAATAAGGGTAATTTTGAAGCGTAATATGAATACTCCCAATCCAGATCACCATCTCATTTTAGATTTTTTAAACCACACCAATCAGCCTATTTTCTTAACTGGAAAAGCGGGAACTGGCAAAACAACCTTATTAAAGAGAATTCGGGAAACGATTAAGAAAAATTATGCCGTTGTAGCGCCTACAGCTGTTGCAGCCATTAACGCAGGGGGAGTAACATTACACTCTTTCTTTCAGATTCCTTTTGGGCCTTTACCTCCTGTTGAAGAAAACCTGCAACCCGTTAAATATTCGGAAGATAAAACCAAGCTCCTAAGGTGTTTAGAATTGCTGATTATTGACGAGATCAGTATGGTTCGGGTTGATATCATAGACTTTATAGACAGAACATTGAAGAAAGTTAAGGGTTCAAATCTACCCTTTGGCGGGGTTCAGGTTTTAATGATCGGCGACCTTTATCAGCTCTCTCCTATTTTTCATGATGCCTGGCATATTTTGAGGGAGTATTATCAAAGTCCATATTTTTTTGAGGGCTTGGTATTTAAAACAACCAGTATGATCACCTTTACGCTGGAAAAAGTTTATCGCCAATCTGATCCGGTATTCCTGGAAATCCTGAATAAAATAAGGGAAAACACCATGAATGAAGGCTTGCTGGCTACCTTGAATGAGCGCTACGATCCTCATCTGGATTCGGGATGGAAGGAAGACTACATTACGCTAACAACACACAATAATCTCGTTACCGAAATCAATAACAATTGTTTAGCCCTGCTGGATGGGGATACCTATACTTACAGTGCAGAAATTTCGGGCGATTTCCCTAAAGATGCTTTTCCTGCGGATGAGGTGCTGGAACTGAAAGTGGGTGCTCAGATTATATTTATCAAAAACGATTCTTCCGGAAAAAAGCAATTTTATAATGGCAAGGCTGCAAAGATTACTTACCTGGCTGATCATAACATCAAGGTCCAGTTCATAGATGGAGGAAAAGAAATTGAAGTAGAACGGGAAATCTGGCAGAATGTTAAATATAGCCTGGATCAAACAGACAATAAAATCAGCGAAGTTAATGCGGGTTCTTTTGCTCAATACCCTTTCAAACTGGCCTGGGCCATTACCGTACATAAAAGTCAGGGATTAACCTTTGATCAGGCTATTGTGGATGTTAGCTCGGCTTTTGCTCATGGCCATGCATACGTAGCCTTAAGTAGATGCAGAAGCCTGGAAGGATTAATTTTAAAATCCCCCGTTAAGCTGGAAAATATTATAACAGATGCCCGTGTGGCCAGTTTTACAGCATCTGCAGCCTCTGAGCAACCAAGTTTGGATTCGCTGGAAAAGTATACCCGACAATACGGATGGAGCTTAATCAGGAGTATATTTGATTTCTCTTTTATCGAGCGCGACTGGAAATTATTACAAAAGTCTAAATTCAGTATCAGTGCGGAACGAAACAGTTTCTTTGAAATTTATGATCCCCTACAGGTAATTCTTTTAGAACAAATTGTAAAGATTGCCGGGCGTTTTAATATCCAGGAGCTTTCAAAGATACCAACATCGGCTCATTTTAATGCGGAATCTGGTTTTGTTGAACGGCTTAAAAAAGCATCAACTTATTTTGTACCGAAACTGGAACAAACAATTAAAGAATTAGAGCGACTATTAGAAATTAAATTATTTAATGACTCGAACGTTGATCGCATTTTTGAGTTGCTTACGGCATGTCATACTGCTTTAAAAATCAAGCTCGCGCTATTTCAGTACAATTGGGATGACTTTTCTGTCGAAACTTTTATAACCAAACTACATGCCATAAGCGGCAAACACCAGGCTTATGAGCGGGGAATTACGCCGAAGAAAAGTTTAGCGCCCAAAGAGATTGTTAACCCTAAGCTTTTTCAAACCTTAATCAATTGGAGAAAGGACATTGCAACGCAGCGAAATGTGCCGGAACACCAGGTTCTATCAGAGCAAGCTTTGCAACTCATCGCAGCCAAGCTGCCTAAAACAACAGATCAGTTGGCAAAAACGATTGGAGAAGGTAATGCAATCGAATTGGGAAGTCAGATTACGAAGATGGTTAATGTTTATCTGGGTACTTCTACGCTATTCTAGGTATAAAATTAATCCTAGTGAAGCGAATGCCTGATCTGAAGCTATCTTTAACTAAACCACTGAAGGTATAACGCATTAATATCCAGACTGTGCACTGAAGAAAGCCCCTTCCTATAACAAACCATGGTTTATTATTTTTTCTTCGCTTTGGCAGGAGTTGCGCCACCATTAAAGTTGACCACATTTAAGGTATTTACATTTTTTTGGCTAATTCCCTCTCCAAAATAGCTTGGTTTATTCTTACCCCAGATTACGCTGCTATTCTGTAAGCTTATCGGGCCTGTATTTTCGAAAAAGAAACCTGCGATATTGCTTTTTACCAAACCTTCAACGTTACTTGGTCTCCTATCATAAACACCACCAGGCACTTTGGTTGTTTTATCTATCAACACAGTCACCTGGTCGAAATAAATATCTGAGACTTTATCGGGCGACTCTGCACTGATGTAAACGCCACTCTCTCCTGTGCAACGGATATTGCTGAAATAAATGTTTTTTACCGCCCCAACCCTACCTTTGGTTTGACCTTTTGGCAAGCGCCATCCGGCATCTTTATTATTTGCCGTAGCTCTTGGATAGGCTGTAATGTAAATCGGCTCCGCTTTACCCCACCAAACATCCGAGAAAAGGTGCGATTCTATCAAAAGGTTAGAGAAAATCACATCATTCACTGTGCCTTCATCGCGGTTTTGGATGCCAATACCCCGGTTGCTGTTTCTGATATTGCAGTTGTTAATCAATACATGACTAATTCTATCCATATTCTCCGAGCCTATTTTAATGGCACAAGAGCTGGAGGTCATTGTACAATTACTGATGACGATGTTCTCACAAGCACCATATTCTTCATACTCGCGTCTGTTTTTAAGGCAGATACAATCATCTCCCGATTCTATGTAGCAGTTGGTAATGCGTACGTTTTTGCTGTGATCAAGATCTATCCCATCACTGTTTCTTATTTTGATGCTGTTTAAGAGTGTTATATTGGATATAGACACATCATTGCAACCCACCAAATGTACTGTCCAGTATGCCGAATTTTGAAAAGTAACTCCATCAATATTGATCTTTCTTCCATCAATTAAAGTAAGCAGGTGTGGTCGCGGATCTACTACATTAAATGGTTTGAGTACATACGAATCTTCCAGCTCCTCTCCCATAAAAGAAATACCATTACCGTCTATCACACCTGTTCCGGTAATACTTACCTGTTGGATATGTTCACCTCCAATCCAGATGGTTCCCTCACCTTTATTGCTGCGAAAAGCACTTTCGGTATAAATACTTTCATCCGGACTAGCTAAAATTTTAGCCCCAGCTTCTACATGCAGGTTAACAAATGATTTCAAATTAAATGGTCCGGTTAGAAAAGTATGGCCGGAAGGAACTAACACCTGCCCGCCTCCAGCAGCTGAACATTCATCAATAGCCTTTTGAATGGCCTTTGCATCATTTGTTTTACCATCACCTGTGGCACCGTAATTTTTAATGTTATAGGTCTTCTGCTGGGCGAAAGCACTAAAAGAAATCAAAAAAACGAATAAAAGTAAATGGTTAAGTTTCATAATTGGGATGTGCTGGTATATAAATTGGGACGATTTATAATATCTTTAATGTTTTACCAAAATACGGTGTAAAGGGCTGCCAGTATACCGCATATAATTACAGAAGCAATGGTGAATGCAGGTGTAACTTTGAACATACTGGAATCAATTTCCAGGCCTTGAGGGTTATCTTTACTTTTCGGATCGGCCAGGGTGATTACAACCATTAAAATGATAATGATGCAAAATACCCATGACATTCTGTTTAAAAACGGAATGGCTGCAATTGTACCATCACTTACCTCTGGTAAAAATTTAAATAAGGTTGATAGCGGAATGGTTAGTAAAGCTGCTGCCAATGCCGCCCTGGAAGTTGTTCTTTTCCAGAAGAACCCCAATAAGAAGATAGCAAAAACTCCGGGCGAAATAAAGCCTACATATTCCTGAATAAACTGATATACCTGATCAAAGCTTCTCAGTGCAGGCGCGATGATAATGGCAATTAGAGAGGAGATAATCACCGCCCAACGTCCAACAGATACCATTTTGCGTTCACTGGCCTGGGTGTTAATGTATTTTTTGTAAATATCCAGCGTAAAGATGGTGGCAATACTGTTGCATTTACCTGCTAAGGAAGCCACTATAGCCGCAGTTAGTGCCGCAAAAGCTAAACCTTTAATACCCGTAGGCAATAAATTCATGAGTACTGGATAAGCATGATCAGGTTTTACCGCTCCGGTTGCATCGACCATTTCTGATTGGAAATAGCCATTTTGGTAAAGTACAAAAGCCGCAATGCCCGGAATTACAACTATAACCGGAATGAGGAGTTTTAGAAAGGCAGCGAAAATTAAGCCGCTCCTACCTGTTTTCAAATCTGCTCCCAGCGCACGCTGAACGATATATTGATTACAGCCCCAGTAGTTGAGGTTATTGATCCATAAACCACCAACCAAAACCGCAATTCCTGGCAGTTCGTTATAGAATTTATGGCCTTTAGAGAAGATCATGTGAAAGTGATCGCCAGCCTGTTCACGCAACAGCGGTAAAGCCCCCAAAACGGTTTGTGCATCCAGCTTTTCTGACACCAGTTTCAAAGCCATGTAACAGGTAATCAATCCGCCTACCACGAGTACCAAAACCTGTACTACATCGGTATAGCCAATAACTTTCATCCCCCCAAGGGTAATAATGGCTGAAAAAATGGCTAAGAAAACAATACAGGTACTAAAGGGTACGCCTGTGATGGTTTCAATGGCAATAGCCCCCAGAAAGAAAATAGAAGTTAAGTTTACAAATACATATACCAGCAACCAAAATACAGCCATTAAGGTACTTACCGTATTGTTATAGCGGTTAGACAAAAACTGAGGCATGGTATAAATGTGGTTCTTGATATAGATAGGCAGAAAGAATATGGCCACAATAATCAGCGTGGCCGCAGCCATCCATTCGTAGCTGGCAATAGCAAGCCCCATGGCAAAGCCTGAGCCAGACATCCCTATAAAATGTTCTGCAGAAATGTTGGAAGCAATGATTGATGCACCAATGGCCCACCAGGTTAAAGAACCTTCGGCTAAAAAGTAATCTTTGGTATCGGTAGTTTTATTTTTTTTACTTCGATATACCCAATAACCATATCCAGAAACGAGAATAAAATAAATGAGGAAAACGGCATAGTCAAATGCAGCAAGATGGTTCATAGTTTGATTTTATATTTGGTATTTTTAAAAGTGAGCAAAAAATCCCAAGTTATTAATTTAAACAGCTGTTTTATTTACTTAAACGTTTACGAATATAATCCGAACATTCGAAAAGCCGTTTACAATCCGCTAATTTTTAATTAACCTTTTGTTAATGAACCCCATTATTTTAAGCCAGTTACCTGATCTTTTGCCTGTACAGCCCAGTTTTTGTTGGGTAAGTCTTGCAGATAAAATTCTAATCTGCCTCCGGCAACTAAACTATGGTGATTAACGTAGTTCTTGCTATATGGTTTACCATTAAGTTTTATCGCCTTGATGTAGCTGGATTTTTCAGACTGCTTATGTGCGATAATTTCCATTTTTTTTCCATTGGAGAGTTGAATGGTAACCTGATCAAAACGCGGGGCGGTAAGCTGATAATAAGGCGATACCGGATCAAGCGGATAAAAGCCAAGCGCGGCAAATACATACCAGGCAGACATTTGTCCGGCATCATCATTCCCGCTTAGTCCCCCGGGTCCGTCGCTGTATTCCTCATCCAAAATCCGCTTTACATACATCTGGGTTTTCCAGGGTGAAGGTGTATAATTGTACATAAATGGAATCTGATGCCCGGGTTCGTTACCATGCCAATACTCTTTCAATTTAAATAAGGAATCCAATTGATTTTCCAATTGCTTACTTCCCCCCATCAGCTTAGCTAAGCCGGGAACATCCTGCGGAACGTAAAAAGTATACTGTCTGGGCGTTCCCTCGGTAATATAGCGTTCCCGATGATCAGCATAAAAGGGTTCGTACCAGGTACCATTTGCAAATCTGCCACGTACCATTTTCTGTTCCTGATCGAAGATGTTTTTATAGTTTAATGATCTTTTAATCAATTTTTTATAATCATCTACCTTTCCTAAATCTTTAGCAATGGTTGAGAGGGCATAATCATCATAAGCATACTCTAAAGTCCTGCTTACCTGCTCACGTTTATGAAAAGCGTTAGCCACACTATCTTCCATAGGAATATATCCATATTTAAGGTAACTGTTTATTCCTCTTCTGCCTTTTCCATCCAGATAGTTTGCTGAATCCGGCATGATGAATGCATTTTGCCTCATTAACCGGTAGGCCTCATTAACGTCATAATTGCGAATCCCCTTATTGTAAGCAGAGGCAATGAATGCAGTCCCGTGGTCGCCAATCATAGCTGCAGTATAACTGTTCCAACACGGAAAAATAGGCAACCAACCACCCTGCTGCCCTTTAAGTACCATAGACTGAACAAGATCGTTGGCCAAATCTGGTTTTAATAATTCTACCAGTGGGAGCTGTGCCCTGTAAATATCCCACATGGAGAAATCATCGAAATAGTTGCCTTTAGTTAATTTCTGTTGCTGATAGTTGCCTGCAAACTGCGGATAGGTTCCATCTATATCGTTAAACAAACGCGGGTGCTGCATGCTGTGATACAGGGCTGTGTAAAAAACTTTTTTATGCTGTTCATTGGCATCTGTAACTTTCAGTTGTCCCAACGTTTCCTCCCAGCTTTTTTCACTTCTCCCGAGTACTGTTTTAAAATCAGCTGTTCCAATCTCAGCTTCCAGATTACGCTTTGCGGCATCAATGCTGGTAAAAGAGGTTCCAGAATAAATCAGAACTTCTTCTCCTTCAGTTACCTGAAAACCTACATAAGCGCCTAAATTTTTCCGATCGGATAGCTTCTGTGCTTTCGAACGGTATTGCCCAGCATAAACACCACTGTTTTTAATTTGTTTTTTGATGCGAATAAAGAAGTAACCACTAAACCCTGCGGCTTGCCCCCAACCCTGGTAAATTCTGTGTACTGGATTATAACCTGATATTTCTCCTTTCGCGGCATCAATATTTACATAGCCCTTGCCATGATCGCTATTAGGGCTGATTAAAAGATATAAACTATCTGATTTTAAGGCCGTAACCCGGATTAAACCTGAACGGGGCATTGCAGTAACCTCTGTTAATAACTGATAATCAGAAAGTTTAACTTTATAATAAGCAGGACTTGAAACTTCTTCATCATGTTTGTAGTCTGCTGCGTAAACAGCGGATTGGGTTTGAAGTTTACCCGTAATTGGCATAACGGTGAAGCTTCCATAATCCTGGGTGCAGGAGCCACTGATCCAATGGCTGGCCCTGATGCCATAAAACTTTTTATTGTTAAAATAATATGGAGCTAAACACTTATTCTCAGACAATTGGGTCTGGGGAGTCCATTGTGTCATGCTAAAGGGCGGTGCCACACTTGGAATGGTATTGGCCAGGCGTTCCGTTTTATCTTCAATATGCTGACTTGCAGGTGTGGTACTTGCAGCAGTACCTGCAAATGGCTGCACATACTTAATGAGCTGTTTCTGCCCAAAAGCAGGGATAATTGCACAAGCAAAAACCCATATTAGACCTAACTTTTTCAAAATCAGTATTTTCGGTAAATCATCTTTATTCATGGTTCAGGAGATGGCCTAAATTAGAAACAAAAAGCTGTTAGCGGATAATCTTTGTATATAAAATGCTTAAACGTTTTCGAATTATTGAATGACCGAATGATTGAATGAGTGAATGAGTGTTGAATGAACTAATGACCAATGGCTAATGACCAATAACTAATGGCTAATAACCAATGGCTAATGACCAATAACCAATGGCTAATGACCAATAACTAATGACCACCAACCTAAAACCCCGTCGATTCTCTTTTAATTAATGTTGATTTAAGCACGACATCCCGATCCATGCCCTGATCTTTTTTATGGAGTATTTTGAACAAGCTTGTGGCAGCTTCCATTCCGATCTCGAAAGCGGGTTGTGTAACGGTTGTTAAAGATGGGTTGAGTAAACGGGCAGTGCTTAAATTGGAAAAACTTACCACCTTCAAATCGTTCGGAATGTGGATATTCAATTCCCTGCAAACATCATAGCAAGGCAAAACAAACTCTTCAATAGACGAAAGAACACCATCTGGTTTTTGATTCTTCATCAATGATTTAATGTTAAAGGCATTAACCTGTTCGCTTTCATGATATTTAACAATCAAGCCTTCATCTGTAATCAGTTGATGCGCCTTTAATGCATCAGTGTATCCAGCTAAGCGTGCTTTTCCTGCAGGCAGGTGTTCGAGACCGTATAAGAAAGAGATCCGCTTACAGCCGCACTCGATTAAGTGTTCGGTTGCCTGATAAGCAATTTTATAATCATCTGTACTTACCTTTACTGCATCTAAATCTTCATAAACGCGGTCAAAAAACACCAAAGGGATTTTCTTTACCAAATTGGTATAATACTCAATATTATATAAACTGCTTGATATAGAAGTCAGGATTCCGTCTACCCTGCCGTTGATTAAACTATTGGTAAAATTCACTTCCATTTCGCTATTCTCATGGGTTTGGTAAATCAATACATGATAGTCATAGCGCCGTGCAATCTCTTCAATTCCTTTAATGGCCAGTGAGAAAAAATTATTGGCTACACAGGGGATCACTACTGCTATGGTTTTCGTTTTATGACTGCGAAGGTTGCTTGCAGCAGGATTTGGGGTATAATTTAGCTGTTTAGCCAATGTCCAAACCCGGTTCTTAGTTTTCAGGCTAATCTCATAACTATCATTTAAGGCTTTGGAAACCGTGGCAATAGAAATATTGAGTTCTTGCGCTAACCTTTTAATGTTTACTGGCTCTGACATGATTTGGTGTTTTGTATAGTCTTATTCGCCGGGCATATTTTCCAGATGCAGTATTGAGTTAGGGATAAAGGATGTATATAAATTTAATCAAAATCTATCACAAAGGATAGGGCTTTGAAAAAATGTAAACCTTTAAATGATCAAGAAAGAATACGCGATCCAACTGCTCTACTTAACTTCAATAAGCACCAAAATATCATCCGGCTTGAGAACGAATATATAAAATATTAAAAGAAAAACGTCTCTATAACGTTTTTTATATTTTGTACATTTGCGGCACTGAGAACAGGGAAACCTGTTTGTATACCCCTCATGGCTAAGCACCTCTGCCGGCAGATTTGAGCATTTATGCTTTCAGCAAACCCTTGCGCCCTCAGTACTGCAATCTGATCAAATTAACAGAATACTAAACCGTTTTAAACCATTACAGAAGGGCTTTTTTTAAGCTATTTCGAAAACATTTTACTTAATCGTTTACGTAAATAAAATCGGTTGAACTTAAGGATATGACATTTCAAAACGACAACTTTATTGCTCCTAATCAAAACATATTAAATTTCTGACCTATGAGCACAAACCAACATTCAGGAGTTGCCGATGGAAATAATCCATTACACAACCTAGATCAATGGGAAGAGGATGTAATTAAACGCTATCCTGATCCAACTTCCATCAACCAAGACAAAAAAGAGGAAGAGTTTCGAAATTATGAAGAAACGGAGAAAGATGGTGTAAAGGAATTTTACCGTTTAAATCACCTGTATCAAACCTATGATTTTGTAAAAGAGAAAAAAGCGGAATACCTGAAATTCGACAAAAAAGAAATGCCGATTTGGAACGCTTTTGATTTTTTGAATGAGCTGGTTGACGATTCTGATCCGGATACTGACCTTGACCAGATGCAACATTTGCTTCAAACATCTGAAGCCATCAGAAATGATGGTCATCCGGATTGGATGGTGCTTGTTGGATTAATCCACGACATGGGTAAGGTATTGTGCCTCTTCGGAGAGCCACAATGGGCTGTTGTAGGTGATACATTTCCGGTAGGCTGTGCTTATTCAGATAAAATTGTTTATCCTGAGTTTTTCAAAGAAAACCCCGATTACCAAAACGCCACCTATCAGACCAAATTGGGAGTATATACCCAAAACTGCGGCTTAGATAATGTACACATGTCATGGGGCCATGATGAATATGTGTATCATATGATGAAAGATTATATTCCTGAACCGGGCTTGTACATGTTGCGTTATCACTCTTTTTACTCGCAGCATCGTGAAAATGCCTACGATCATTTAATGAATGAGAAAGACCACGAAATGTTTAAATGGGTTAGGTTATTTAACCCCTATGATTTATACTCTAAAAACCCTAACCAGAAAAGCTGGGAAGAACTAAAGCCTTATTATCAGAATTTAGTAGCCAAATACCTCCCCGCAAATATTAAATTCTAAAAAAGTTTGCCCCGAAGCGGGGCAAATACATCCAAAACAAACAACCAACTAACCAATTTATGAACCTAATTTTACAACAATCATGAGATTTAAAAGTACAAGCTTTAAGCGCAGTTATCTGGTATTGCTGTTCTTATTTATCGGCCAGTTCTTTAATATCGCATTGGCCCAGGAAAGAAAAATCACGGGTAATTTAGTCGACAATCAAAACCTGCCCATTATTGGCGCATCAGTTATCGTAAAAGGAACTTCAAAAGCTACTTCTACCGGTGCTGGCGGGACCTTCAGCATTACGGCTAAAACGGGCGATAAAATCGTTTTCAGCTTTCTCGGTTATAATCCACAGGAATTAACTGTTGGATCGGCAAATACTTACAAAGTAACGATCCAGGAATCAACCGCATCTCTGAATGATGTTGTTGTGGTAGGTTATGGTAAAAGTACCAGAAAAGCTTTAACCAGTTCTATCTCTACGGTAAAAGGAGATGATTTGAACAAAGGCGCCATTAGCGATGTGGGCCAGATGCTGCAAGGTAAAGTACCCGGATTGAACATTAGCCGCAGTGGCGACCCTAACCGTAATGCAGCCATCATTATGCGCGGTGCTTCTACTTTACGTGAAGGAGCTCAATCACCTCTATTTGTTATTGATGGTGTTGTGGGTGCCGACATTTCTATTCTTGCACCAGATGACATTGCCTCTATTGACGTATTGAAAGATGCAGCCGCCGCAGCCATTTATGGTAACAGAGCAGCAAATGGCGTAATTATGGTAACGACTAAAAAAGGAACTGCAGGACAAACACAACTATCATATAGCGGGTATTTTGGTGTAGAAAATATTTCTAACCAATATGACATGATGGATGCTGATCAATTAAGAGCTTTTTTAGCCAAAAATAACTCGGCGCTAACTCCGGCTAATGATAAAGGCGCTAATACTGACTGGCAGAAAGAGGTACAGCGCAGTGATGCACTATCATACAACCACAACATCTCGATGAGTGGAGGTACAGAAAAGACTACTTACAATGCCAGTATCAACTACTTTAAACAACAGGGTATTGTAAAAACGAGTGGTTTAGACAGATTCATCGGCCGTGTGGGTGTGGAGCAAAAAGCCCTAAATGATAAACTTAAGCTTGGTTTAACACTCAGCAATTCTATAAGCGATGCAGACTTGGTGCCTTACAGAAATACTGTTTTGGCTCAAATGTTAACTTATCTACCTACTGCACCTGTAAGAAACCCTGACGGAAGTTATTTTGACAACCTGATCCAGACCAGCTATTACAACCCGGTGTCTATGCTCGAAAACGGTAAAGAGAACCTAAAAACTAAAACCATTTTAGGAAACTTCACGGCTAATCTTAAGTTACCTTTTGGATTTTCTTATGATATATCGGCTTCTTATCAAAATACTCAAAATATTTATGGTGCATTTTATAACAGTATCTACACTTCAAGATATAACAACGTAAGAAACACACCTGATCCACCAGCAAACCCAGTGTTTGTATCATTGGTAGGACAAAACGGTGTGGCTGTGCGAAATGCTTATCAAAATACGAATAAAATCATCGAAACTTACCTTACCTGGAACAGGAAATTTGGCAATCACGACATTAATGCGGTTGTTGGATACTCCTACCAACAATCATTAAATAACGATGGTGTACAAGCTACCTCAACCAATTTCCCGGTTAATGAAGTGAGCTATAACAATCTAAGTTTAGGAAATCCTTATGCAGTAAATGATTTCAGGGTAAATTTCAATCCAGATGTTGTTTACCAGGAAATACTGATGATTTCTGATTTTGCCAGGGTAAATTACAACTACAAAAATAAATATTTGCTTCAGGGATCGATCAGAAGAGATGGTTCAAACGTTTTTGGTACCAATCAAAAGTGGGGTTTTTTCCCATCAGTTGGTGCAGCCTGGAATATTGATCAGGAAAACTTCCTGAAAGACCAAAACTTCCTGAGTACTTTAAAATTACGTGGAAGTTATGGTGTAGCCGGAAATGCGCTGGGCTTTGCTCCCTTAACCACCAAGTTAATTTATGGTGCTGTTGGCCAGTTTTATTATAATGGATCACCAAGAGAAGGTGCTTATGGTGCTGTTCAGAACGAGAACCCCGATTTACAATGGGAAAAAACAGCCACAACAAACGTGGGGGTGGATTTTACTTTCTTCAAAGGCCGCTTAGGTGGCTCATTAGACTGGTACAACAAGAAGACAACAGATCTTATCCTTCAATTTGATGTAGATCAAAACCTCTATCCGTCTGGCCAGCTGACCGCTAACGTAGGAAAATTAACCAATAAAGGACTTGAATTTGTGCTGAATGGAACACCAGTGAGCAATGACAATTTCACCTGGACTACCGGAATTAATGTAGCGCACAATAAAAACAAAATCATCTCACTCTCTGATAGTCAGTACAAGATTGATGACAGGCTGACTGTACAGCCCGATGGTGCAGGTCAAAGTGGTGCTACCTTGCAAATTTTATCTCCGGGACAAGCCATTGGTACCTTTTACACCTTTAAATATGCCGGAAAGGATGCCAATGGTGTTTCGCAGTATTATGATGCTGCAGGAAACATTAAAACCCAGGGCTTGTTAAACAAAACCGATTATTATATACTTGGTAATGCCCAGCCCAAAGCTTTAATTGGTTGGAACAACAATATCAGATATAAAAACTTCGATCTGAGTATTTTTATGAGAGCGGTTTTAGGAAACAAGATTATGAACGTTACCCGTGCTGATTTGTTCCGTCCGAACACCGCACAGTTTACCAATATCCCGGTAGAAGTTGAAAACGAATCTACAGCAGATTTCAATTCATACAAATACTCCAGCAGATTTATTGAAGACGGAAGCTATCTTCGACTGGATAACGCAACATTAGGGTATACTTTCAAAAAAGGACTTATCCCGGGGGTGAGATCATTAAGGGTTTACACTACCGCGAACAATTTATTTGTAATTACCGGATATAAAGGAATTGATCCTGAGATTAACCAGGGTGGTACTGCACCGGGTGTAGATACCAATAACTTTTATCCAAAAACCAGAACCTTCCTATTCGGTTTAAATCTATCATTTAATTAAAAAATAAGACGATGAAAAATCTTATCAACATAGCTACCGGGCTGATCTTATCACTAACAGTGCTAACATCTTGCCATAAACTGGATTTAAAAGTGGAAACACAGTTAACTCCGGAAACCTTTCCCCAAACAGATCAGCATTTTATTCAGTTAACAGGACAGGTTTATGTACAGTTACGTCAGGGCTGGGGTACAGACTATTTCTTCATGCAATCACTGAGTACAGATGAATCAATTATGCCTGCAAGAGGTGGAAACTGGTATGATGGCGGACGTTTTGAGCAACATCACAAGCACACCTGGGATAAAGATAACGGACATGTGAACAGTGGATGGTCATGGCTTTCTGGCACAATCAGTAAAGCCAACCAAAGTTTGTTTTTGCTAAAAGATGCTCCTGAATCTCCGGCAAAAACAACAGCAATAGCAGAATTAAGAGCTACCCGTGCGTTGGCATTCTTCATGATGATGGACTTGTGGGGCAACATTCCAATTGTGACAACATTTGGAGAAACTACCCCACCTGAGACCAAACCGAGGTTAGAAGTATTCAATTTCATTGAGTCAGAACTAAAAGAAGTTTTACCTCAACTGAGCACTGTGGTAGGAGCTGCAACTTATGGCAGACCAAATAGATACACAGCTTATGCAATCTTAGCCAAAATGTATTTGAATGCCCAGGTTTACACCGGCACGGCACGATATACTGATGCAGTAGCCATGTGTGATGCGATTATAACTGCTACGGGAACTCCTTATAGCTTAGAGTCTGATTACCGTAAAATGTTTTTTATCGATAACGGACCTCAGATTAAGGAATTTATTTTCGCATTGCCTTACGATCCGGGATTTAGCAATGGCTATATGTTTTATGCCAGATACTCACTTCCTCGTTCTCTGCAAACTAAATTTAGCTTGAAACACACACCAAGCGCACCAATGAGTACATTGCCAGAGTATTATGCCAATTTTAACGACCCTAATGACAAACGTAATAACCAATGGATTAAAGGGCCACAGTTTAACTACAGCGGAACGCCGGTAAATGTAAGTACCACCAAGAAAGGCTATGACCAGTTTTATACTGGTGCCGATGGTTCTGCACCAATAACCTACCAGGTAGATATCACTCCAAATGTGACCTTACGTGATGGTTCCCGACCTTTTGATGCGGGCAACGATGAAATTGCCTGGAATATGGGTTATAGGAACAACAAATTCTATTGCGACAGTACCTCATCTAACAGAAACCAGAATAACGACGTACCTGTATTCAGATATTCAGATATTCTGTTGATGAAAGCTGAAGCCATTTTGCGTGGCGCAGCAGCCACTAACGGACAAACCGCTTTATCATTGGTTAACCAGGTTCGTGCGGTACGTACTACCTCTCCTGCCTGGACAGCAGTAACCCTCGAAGATTTATACAAAGAGCGTTGCAGAGAAATGGCCTGGGAGTGCTGGCACCGCAACGATATGATCCGTTTTGGAAAGTTTGAAGGCAGCTGGGGTTTTAAAACCGATGCCCAAACCTTTCACCGTTTGTTTCCAATCCCTGCTTCTGCAATGGTACTTAACCCTAAGCTGAAGCAGAATACAGGTTACCCTCAGTAAGCATTAATATTTCTATATCGGAAAGATTTCTCTGGGCCAGTGGTTCAGAGAAATACCTTTCCAAATCTGATCACCATCAGTGCCCTTCTTCTTTATACAAGCATCCCATGACTAAACACTTACCTTTTTTTCTGCTTTTAATGGCCTTTGGTTCGCTACAAGCACAAGTTTTGCTAAAAGAACCCGGTTTAAACGCAACAACCACCAAAACATTAGCTAAAACGCCCGGTTCATTAAATTTTATTGCCATGGGCGATTGGGGCCGCAATGGTGCCGATCATCAAAAACAGGTAGCCCAACAAATGGGGCTTACCGCAACAGCGTCCAAAGCGCAGTTTATCATTTCTACAGGTGATAATTTTTATCCCAGTGGAGTGATTAGCCCTCAGGATCCCTTATTCAAATATTCATTTGAAGATATTTATACTGATTTTTCATTACAGTGGGACTGGTACGTGATACTGGGTAACCACGATTACAAATCCAATCCGGATGCACAGGTAGCCTATTCTAAAATCAGCAGAAGATGGAAAATGCCTGCCCGTTACTTTGCTAAAAAATTCCCCATCAACGGGGATCTAAATAATCAGGTATTGATTGCTTTCATTGATACCAACCCCCTTATTCCTGAGTTTTATAAAAATTCGGAGTATGGGCCTAATGTGAAAGGCCAGGATACCACTGCACAAAAGCGTTGGCTAGCGAAAACGCTCAGCGATAACGATCCGAGTATAAAATGGAAGATAGTAGTTGGCCATCACCCCATGTTTACCGGCGGAAGCAGAACTGAGGGTTATGATACCAAAGCGATTCGCAGCAGCCTTAAACCAGTATTAGACCGTTATGGTGTAGATGTTTACCTTACCGGACACGAACACAGTTTACAACACATAAAGCCAGCGGGTAAAACCCATCACTTTATTTCGGGAGCGGCATCTGAGAAAACGCCGGTAAAACTGATTGAAGATCAGCAAATGGCAGCCTCTACGTATGGGTTTATGCTATTCTCAGTTAATAATGACGCGATTAAAGTACAAACCATTAATGATGAAGGCGAAATCATTTACACCACCGACATTAAAAAGTAGCGCTATTAAGAGAAATGAACCCATCATCCATGTCTGATACAATTACCAAAACCCTTCAGCCAAAACGTTTATTGTCTCTGGATGCTTTGAGGGGTTTCGATATGTTCTGGATTATCAGCGGGGAGGGAATCTTTCACAGTATGGCCAATGTTGTTAAAGAAAAACATCAGCTGCTGCGCAATACCGAAAACTGGATGATTCAAACGAACGAAAGTTTGTCATTTCCTGAGCGCATTTGTATCCTGATGAGTAACCAGCTTCACCACACGGTTTGGAACGGCTTTACCTTTTACGATATGATATTCCCCTTATTCATATTTATTTCAGGAATATCTATGCCTTTTTCTTACAGCAAGTATTTTATTGAAACAGACCCCATTATCAAACAACAGACCAGGAAAAAGATCTATCAGGCACTTCTTAAGCGAACGCTGATCCTGCTTTTACTGGGGATGGTTGTAAATGGAATACTTCAGTTTAAGGGCTATGAAGAAAGCCGGTTTGCCAGTGTTTTAGGACGAATTGCCCTTTCAACCTGCCTTGCAGCCATTATTTTTCTTAATTGTAAGCTTAAAAAGCAATTAATCTGGTTTGCAACTATACTATTGGGATATTTTGCTTTAATGACACTCATTCCCGTGCCAGGTTTTGGCGCAGGAATACTTACACCTGCAGGAAATCTTTCTGCTTATGTAGACCAGCATTTTTTACCGGGCAAGCTGCACAGGATGGTTTATGATCCGGAAGGTTTGCTCTCCACATTACCTGCTGTTGCTTCCGCCCTACTGGGTATCTTTACCGGACAATTTTTAAGGTTACCAGAACAAAGGTTCAGCCCTGCCAGGAAGAGTTTGTTTATGTCAGCGGCTGCATTCGGTTTGCTCGCCGCCGGCTTATTGTGGAGCATCTGGTTCCCCATCAATAAAAATATCTGGAGCAGTTCTTTTGTGTTATTTGCCGGTGGATGGAGTTTATTGCTGTTCGCTATCTTTTACAGTATTATAGATGTAGCGGGCTATCGCAAATGGAGCATGCCTTTTGTTTGGATTGGCACGAACTCCATCCTCATTTACATGGCTGCACACGGCATAATTAACTTTGAAAGCAGTTCTCAATTCTTATTTGGTGGCTTAATGAAGCAAGTTAATGTTTTATGGCAACCCGTAATGCTCTGGATGGGTGTTCTCCTTATTCAATTGGTATTGCTCAAATTTCTTTATGATAAAAAGTGGTTTTTAAAGGTTTAGTCTATCCATTTATATGAAAATAAAAGTATTAATTGCTTCCATTGCTTTTTTGGGCCTAACCCATCAGGTAAAAGCACAAAACAACCTACAGGCTTCAGAAGCGCTAATAGCGAGGGTATTGCCGGGCAAATCGGCTGCCTTTATTGCCGAAAATATTCCTCAGGAAAATGGAAAAGATGTTTTTGAATTAGAAAGTAAAAACAACCAGATCATACTGCGCGGAAGTAGTGGTGTAGCCATATCATCTGCATTGTATTATTACCTGAACGAATATTGCCACAGCCAGATTACCTGGAATGGAACCTCATTAAATGTTCCGCAAAAGCTGCCTCTAATTGCTCAAAAAATCAGGAAGGTTACGCCTTATACTTACCGCTATTACCTTAACTATTGCACTTTCAACTATAGCATGAGCTGGTGGGATTGGGAACGCTGGGAAAAAGAAATCGACTGGATGGCCTTGCACGGTATTAACATGCCTTTAGCCATTACAGGCGAAGAATATACCTGGTACTTGCTGTATAAAGAGATGGGATTTAGCGATGAGGATTTAAAGGGTTTCTTTACCGGCCCGGCTTATTTCTCCTGGTTCTGGATGGGTAATATTGATGGCTGGGGTGGTCCGCTTCCTGTAAGCTGGATGAAAAGCCACTTTGAGTTACAGCAGAAAATCTTAGCGCGCCAAAGGTCTTTAGGAATGAAGCCTGTGCTTCCTGCATTTACCGGACATGTTCCTGCTGCTTTTCAAAAGAAGTTTCCAAAGGCAAAATTAAAAGCCACCAACTGGACCAACGGATTTGCCGACACTTATATACTAGATGCTGAAGATCCTATGTTTGCTGAGATAGGCAAGCGCTTTTTACAAAAACAAACGGCCTTGCTGGGTACTGACCACCTGTACTCTGCCGATACATTTAATGAAAACGAACCACCATCTGATGATCCTGAATTTCTGGGTAAATTAAGTAAGCGGGTTTATGATGGGATGTCGCAAGCTGACAGTGCTGCTGTTTGGGTAATGCAAGGCTGGCTTTTTTACAGCGACCGTAAGTTTTGGAAAGAGCCACAAACTGAAGCATTGCTCAAAGCTGTTCCGAATGATAAAATGATTATTCTGGATCTAGCTACAGAAATTGAGCCTGTTTGGAAACGTACGGATGCCTTTTATGGTAAACCCTGGATCTGGAACATGCTGCATAATTTTGGAGGGAACACCAATTTGTTCGGCAGAATGGATGTAGTAGCAACTGCTCCTGCAGAGGCATTGAATGATGCGAAAAGTGGCAATTTAGTGGGCATTGGGCTTACCATGGAAGGAATAGAACAAAATCCTGTTCTTTATGAATTGATGACAGCCCATACCTGGCAAAACCAAGCCATTAACCTTAAAACCTGGCTGCCAAAATTTATCCGAAACCGTTATGGAAATAGCGATATCCATGCTTTAAAGGCCTGGGATATTTTACATCAAACCGTATTTACTGTTCCACAGGATAAATATATCAGAGATGGTGCAGAATCTATTATTCAAGCCAGACCGACATTAGATAGCCTTACCCGATGGACCAATACACGTTTAAACTATTTACCACAAGATTTACTTCCGGCCTGGGATGAGCTGATTCTGGCATCGGCAACCTGCAAAAACAGTGATGGATTTCAATATGACATCGTTGATGTTAGCAGACAGGTAATGGCTAATTATGCCCTGCCGCTTCAACGACAGATAGTGCGCGATTATCAAAGCAAAAATTTAGTCGCCTTAAAAAATAGTAGTCAGCAGTTTATCCAACTTATCTCTGATTTAGATCAACTCCTTGCTACCCGTAAAGACTTTTTGCTGGGTCCCTGGGTGGCTGATGCCCGCCGTTGGGGAACAAATGAAAGTGAAAAAGCCCTTTATGAAATGAATGCTAAGGACCTAATCACTTTGTGGGGAGATTCAAAAAACCCACTTCATGAATATGCCTGCAGACAGTGGAGTGGATTGATGAATGATTTCTACAAACCGAGGTGGCAACAGTTTTTCCAGAGGCTGGAAACCAGTTTACAACAAAACAAAGCGCTTGATGTGAAAGCTTTTGATAAGCAAATTAGTGAGTGGGAATGGAAATGGGTAAATCAACGCAAAGATTATCCTATCCTAACTA
This sequence comes from Pedobacter sp., assembly GCF_965279535.1. NCBI lineage: Bacteria > Pseudomonadati > Bacteroidota > Sphingobacteriia > Sphingobacteriales > Sphingobacteriaceae > Pedobacter > Pedobacter sp. Next base: position 32,264 of record NZ_OZ257244.1, on the reverse strand, counting down.
CAGGCGACCCGGTTAACCTGGCGATGAAAATGCATCAAAAATACCGCAAACTGATGGCCAACGCGCATTTTAATTAAGCGAAAACCGTAACAAGAACTGAGAATTTGATTATTTAACGGTAAAGGGAGCTTTCCGGCAAAATCCTTGCCTTTTATTCAATTGAAGATGAAAAATGTAACCATGGGGGTTGATATTGGGGGTTCACACATCAGTGCACAACTTATTGATATCCAAAACAGAAGAGAAATAAAAGATAGCTGGCAAAGAACTCATGTAGATTCGGGGGCTGATGCGCATCAGATTATCGACGTTTGGGCAGGACTTATTGAGCAGTCGATGAAGCAGGCTGATTTGGTTCCGCAGAAAATCAACATTGCTATGCCTGGACCAATGGATTATGCCAATGGGATTTGCAAGATACAGGGCCAGGAAAAATATGCTTCACTCTACGGCTTAAATATCAGAAAGCTCCTGGCAAAACGTTTAGATTTTGATGCGAAACAAATCAATTTTCTTAACGATGCCGAGTGTTTTCTTAAGGGAGAGCTTTTTAATGGAAGCCTCAGGCAGGTAGATAGGGCAATCGGGCTTACATTAGGTACAGGTTTGGGTACGGCACATACTGCCAGAGGAAAGGTGAAAGATTCTGACCTTTGGAAAATGCCTTTTCTTAAAGGTAAAGCCGAAGACTACATCTCTACACGCTGGTTTGTTCAGCGTTTTGAAGAGATGACCAATATCCGCGTAAAGGACGTTAAAGACCTGGTAGATCACCACAGCAATTCGCCTTACTTTAATGCTGTTTTTCTGGAATTCAGCATTAATCTTTCTAAGTTTTTATACCGGTTTATCCGAACTAAAATTCCCATTGTAGCCGTTATAGGCGGAAATATTGCTCATGCACAGCAATTTTTCCTGGAAGACACCCAATATTTTCTATCCAAAAAAATGGGATACGATTTTCCGATCAAAATATCAACCATGGGAGAAAAAGCAATTCTAATGGGTGCAGCAGCCAACTGCTGAGTAAAATGATAAGGTGCTTGTTTTACTGTAAAACCCGAAGACAGATAGATGAAGTTAATGTAGAAGGGGTTAGCTTTTTAGCCCCATAACCCACAACCTAAGAAAAGGCTGGCGCAAAAGGCTTACGCTTTAGTCTCATAACACACAACATGTAACCCACAACTAAAAAAACAAGCCGTGCAAGCATGGACGTTTTTGTCATCCCCATGCAAAAAGAGCCCTGCCGCACGACGTTGCTTTGTAACTCAAACACTTAATTAATAAACCCTTATATCCTCACATCCATGAAAATAGGTTTGTCGTTCGCCCAAAAACCACATATCAATGGCAAACAACGAGAAATATAAAGCAAGCCATGCAAGCATAGACGTTTTTGTCATCCCCATGCAAAAAAAGCCCTGCTGCACGACGTTGCTTTATAATTTAAATACTTAAACCTATATCCTCACATCCGCGAGAACTGGTTTGCTGTTCGCCCAAAAACCACATACTAATGGCGAACAAAGAGAAACATAAAGCAAGTCATGCCTGCAAGGGTCTTTTAGTCATCCCCACGCAAAAAGTACCCTGCAGCATAACATTGCTTTATCTTTCAACTTGAGTTGTGCAATACACAACCACATTATATTTCATAACTGACCTTTTTTCTTTAAAAGGTCTTCGCCTCCGCGAAAATGATATTGATTAAAACGAAGCCATGCAGGCAAGGGCTTTTTAGTCATCCCCAAGCAAAAAGCACCTTGCCACATGACATCGTCTTACATTTTTACAATTTTAAATTCCGTTCTTCTATTCAGCTGGTGTTCAGCTTCCGAACATTTCACACCATTGGCGCATTTGTTTAGCAGCATAGATTCTCCATATCCTTTTGCTGTAATGCGATTTTTATCTATACCCTGATCAATAATGTATTGAACTGCTGAATTCGCCCTGCTTTGCGATAACCACTGATTGTACTGATCGTTACCACGGCTATCGGTATGCGAGCCCAGCTCGATCCAAATGGTTGGGTTATCTTTCATTATCTTAACCAATTTGTTTAACTCAACAGCGGCATCCGGCCTGATATTGGATTTATCAAAGTCGTAGTAAATATTCTCCAGTCTGATCGCTTTCTCTAACTCTACTTTTTCTAAATACAGGTTCTGCTCGATTTCCTTACTGCTGGTAAGCCCCTTAGTGGTAAGCTGAGCCAGGTCAGTTCGGTAACCCGTTTTTTCTCCTGTAAGTTGATAATCGGATGATTTCTCCAAATTGAATTTGAAAGCACCTGTATTATCGGTTTGTACCTTTAAACTCTGACCATTTATTTTATTTAAGGTGACAATTGCATTGGTTAATGGAAGGTTAGTACGTTTATCGAAAACAATTCCTGTGAGTTTGAATGCAAGCAACTGTTGTTCATCGAAGCTGTAGATATCATCATCTCCTAACCCACCTACCCTATTTGAACTGAGATAACCACTTAATGCAGCAGTTTTTACATAAGCAAAATCATCTTGTGGTGAGTTAACCGGATAACCGAGATTTTTAATTGCGCTAAATTGCGTTTGCATTATTTTAGCACTATAAATATCCAGACCACCCATTCCAACTCTCCCATCACTGCTGAAATAAAAAGACTGATCATTACCCAAAACAGGTGTACGCTCATTTCCAGGAGTGTTGATTGCCTTCAAATTAACCGGAGCACTCCAGCTGCCATCAGAAGATCTCTGGCAAACATAAATATCTGATCCACCAGCACCGCCGGGCATATTTGAACTGAAATACAAGCTATTACCATCCGGACTAACAAAAGGGTCGCCAACAGAATATTCATTTACCTTGTTGTAGTTAAAAGCAATTGGAGCTGACCACTTACCTTGTTCATCCAGCTTACTGGAATATATTTCGACATTAACTGTAGCGAGTTTTCCTTTAACATATACCGGCTTTTGCGGAATTTTAGTTAAAGTGAAAAACATCTCCTTGCCATTTGCCCTGAATGTTGCCGGCCCCATATGATAGTCGGTATTTGTTTGAATTGGAAAAACACTTACGCTATCGGCAGAGGCACTTTGAGTATAAAGTCTTAAATAATGATTACCGGTCCAGCCATAGATGTTTTTATCGGGCTTGCTTGCTCCGTCAAACTTTAAAAAAGGACGGCCAGATGCACTTTGATAGGTACCGGAAGCGCCCCTGTCTGATGCAAAAGTGACCCCATTATCATAAGTGGTCAGCCCCCAGTCAGACTTTGGTGTATTGAGTTTACCAGCATTGGTAATGATAACCGCTGTTGGGTTCTTCATCCAATATATCGCAGAATCACAACTCAGTAATAACCGGTTCAATTCTGCCTGGTCTGTATTCTTATTCAATGTTCCATATTTTTGAAACTGTTGTTTGGCTTCAGCATACTTGTTATTTTGTTGTAATGCTTTCGCATAGGACAAAACATTCTCTGGTTTTGCCTCTGGCATTCCGGCAGCAATGGCGCTCCAGCTCTCGGCCTGTTTATAATCATTTACGAATGAATAGCATTCATAAAGCCTTTGGGCAGCATAATGAGTTTGCTTTTTTTGATAAGCTTGTTCGTAAAGATCAATAGCCCTGGTATAATTAAACAGTTCGTATTGGGCATCGGCAGCATTGAGCACATATTGTGCTTTAGTACTGTTACCAATTAATAGCAGCAATGATATTGTGATAGAAACAGATAAAAATCTTTTCATGGTTGTGGCGATAAAAATTAGCTTTGAAGAATGAACCATTGTTTAAAAAAATCTTGGGGTTAACATTCTTGTATTCTTTTTATTGAAGAAATAGCTGATGGATATTTCATGTGTTCCTCCGCTATATTGCTGTAATGCACCGATAGAAAAATCATAAGCATAACCGATTCTCAGATTATCAGACGGGAATAATTGTACGGCTGCTACTGCTGAGTTCATTTTGCTCAGGTCCTTTTGTAAATAATTCTTATCGTATAATTTAATCCCTGTACGGTATGATCCTCCTACCCAAAATTTTTCGTTCAAAATCACAAAAGCGTTCAAATCGATACTTGTAGGGCCACCCCGGTCATCCTTTAATAAGAAGGATGGCTTTAAGAGCACATCTTTGGATAAGGGAACCAACATCCCCGCTGTAAGGTAATAATGCGGTTTAGGCTGTGGGATAAACGCGTAGCGATCAATATCGATATACTGAGAAACCAGGTTATCGGCACTAACGCCTGCGTAAAATCTGTCATTTGCGAAATAAACACCAGCCCTTGCATCAGGAACTATGGTACTCTCCATCCCAACGGGTTGGTAAACCTCAAAATCATTGGGATTTAACATGGCGCCATCAATGCCTAACTGCACTACACCTACACCAAGCCCTAATGCTAACCTTGAGCTACCGTCTGCATTTAGCCTAATCCGGTAAGCATAATTTCCATAAACCGATTGATTGCGTTGTGCACCTAACCTATCGCTCGAAAGCTGAAGGGCTAAACCAACATTACCACTATTGGCAATGGCATCTACCGCTACCGACATGGTTTTGGGCGAGCCTTCTAAACCGGTCCATTGGTTACGGTAAAAAGCATGAACATTTAGTTGCTCACGGTATCCCGCATAGGCGGGATTAATGTAGATACCGTTGAACATGTACTGGCTAAACTGTGCGTCCTGCTGCCCAAAAGAAACTTTGGAAAGGAGAATTAAGCTAGCTATGATTAATATTTTTTTCATTTTGATCTGATTGCGTCCATTTTTGATCATGATGTGAATCGGGTCCCAAGCGGACTATCACGCCAAAACCCGGTGATTATTTTTTAAAAGCCCTTATTAATGTGATGTATCCTTTGTATACCTGCCATGGAGCGGTAGCATTTTCTTTAACCCTCAGCACGTAATAGTAAGTTCCCTCGTTAAGACCCTCTCCTGTCCAGTCGTTTTGATAGTTATTGGATTTATATACTTCATTACCCCAGCGGTTAACAATAACCAGGTCGTTCTCTTCAAAAAAGTCGAGCCCGCGGATTTCGAACGTATCATTATTCCCATCGCCATTTGGCGTAAATAAGTTGGGAATAACCAGGTCATTTCCAGCCAAAGAATGTTTGGTGAAATATGCACCATTGGCTAACATATCATTAGCCATAGCTGCATTAATGCGGGTGTGCACCCCCAAAGCGGGATTGGTACCCATAACGCGATCCCACTTGCCAGCACCTAAGTATTGGGTAATTGATGCTTTGCTATCTTTAAATTGTGCACCGTTGGTAATTGGATTGTGCTGCAGGGTAATCGTTGTGTTTACAGGCGTCGATGCATATAAATTCCAGGTTCTATCCATCCCCTGAGGCTTGTTGATACCCAGGGTATTGTTGTCTCCCTGATAATTCTGTACACTGGCAAAAATCTTTGCTGATGTTCTTGGTGTAACAGTGGCCGGTGTATAATCGCCTTCGGCAATACCAATTGGAAAAACAAAGGCTGTATTTGCGGCTAAGTCCTTAATTACATGGCCATTTAAACTATTTTCTGTAACCACCATTCGCGATAAACTATAATTGCTGATTTTACCACTTGCATTAAAGGCCAGATTATGTCCATTCAGGATAATATCCGCGCCATTTGCCGCCATATCCAATGTTCCAGCGATGTTTAATGCAGCTGCATCTGCGCCATTTGGATTTCGGGTATCATAACCGGGATCGTCCACATTGGCCAATGTAATGTTATCGGTATTTCTGTGTTCGATAATCAGGTTGATAAAATCTCCATTATTGCCATCAATGCGGGTTGGCCCGGCAGGCATATTATCATAGAAAGGATTATCACCAGGATTATAGATGATGATTTTTCCGGTTCCGCTAAATTTAGCACCCGGGGCAATCCACACGTTTTTGCTATAAATTTCAAGTGTACCGTCAATAGTCCAGTCTGCCTTCGGACCGAAATAACTGCCTTCTGAAAAGCGTATTTCTGTGGTTCCGGCCGTAATGTGAACCGTTGAATTGTCTACCGTACTACTCCCCACACCTGCCAGATTCTGGGCCTTAAGCTGATAGCCCAGCAAAAGCAGGAGAATAAGTACGAATATTTGTAATATTTTAATTTTCATTTTGGATGAATTAATGCTTGGGTGACTTTCCATTTAAAATTTAAATGACAGGTTTTCTACTATTTCCAAAAATTCCAGAGTTTACCGTCAAAAACAGCTAAAGATTTACTAACTGTATCATAACACATCATGCCTGGATACGGGCTTTTAACAGTTAACTGGGGGTTGGCTACGCGGGGTAAAACCAGGGCTTTATTAGGCGATTCCAATACCAGTATACCATCTGCCGCAGTTGTACGGCTTCCAATGATTGTTTTTTTACCGTTATCTACCGTTCCACTGTAAGGCACAATTGCTGCAGTACTACCTGCACCTGATAAATCTATCCATGAACCATTTTGGTACATTTTAATTTTCTGATCTGTTTTGTCCAGTAAAAAAGTGCCGTTAGCTGGCGATGTTGGTAAAGCTTCTACCGCAGGCAGAATGATCCCTTTTGTAGTACCAGTAGGGAAATCAAGCAATGAAGCGTTGCCGGTAGTTTGTTTTTCTATACCTGTTTGTGCCATTACCTGAATACTGTAACCAAGCACTAAGGCAAATAATATTATAAATCGTTTCATTTTATTTTAAATGATTAATTACAGTTTCTTTGTAAACAATTCCAGGTTGTACCATTATAGAGCTTAATACAAGCTGCAGCAATATCATAAACCAGCATACCTTCAACTAAATCGGCTGTTGGTATAGCACTTACAGAACTTACCCTGGTAATAACAAAACCTTTATTTTTCGACTCGATGGCAACGAAACCATTGGGAACATTGCCTGGCCAGCCATTAGCAAAACCCGCCAAGTCAGAAATTCCTGTTTTGGTATAACTATCTGGGGTGCCGGTAAGTGGAAATTTACCACATAAGTTAATGGTGATGGTTTGAGTTTGACAAAGTGCAGGATTGGTGGCATTAACGCAAACCTGATAATTTACGACATAAACTCCCCCATTTACTGTATTTGCTACGGTTACTACGCCTGTTGTGCTGTTTAAAGTAATACCTGCCGGCCATACTCCAGATTGGGAAATGGCTACCTGACCCGGATTGGTGCCAATAACAGGAACTATACCTTCCAGGAGATCGTTTGTTAATATATTTCCTGTGGTTAATACAGTACCCGCTACGCCTGAATAAACATCAGGATTTAAAATCAGCGTGTAACAAGCCGCATCTTTAATACCTGCATCGGCAGAATTACCTGCACCTTGTCCAACATCACTACCCACATCTGCCCCGCCTCCGGTATTTACCAATGCAGGAACACCGTTAGCATTATTTACCGCACCGGAGATGCTACCATTGGCATTTAGCTGTGCCCTGGTTACGTTTTCATCTCCCTCTACGGCATCAAAACAACCGTCTCCATCAGAATCCAGGTCTAAATAATCAGGGATACCATCTGTGTCAGTATCCTGTTCGCAAGGCAGGAGACTTACCGATCTAATCATTACATCTTTACCGCCAATACCTGCTCCTGAAACTGTAGAAATAAATTCGATTACCGCACTGGTACTCGTTGGAATAAAAGTTATACTCTTGTATACAAGTGCGTAACGTCCTACTGCTGCATCAATTTGTGTAGCAGATTGTGTGTAATAATTTATTCCATCAATGGTAAAAGTGAGTGTATTCTCTCTTTCTAAAACGGGATCACCGTTAGCCATTACGCCAAATGTAATGGTATAGGCTTTTCCAGCTTTTAACCCTGTTATGGTTTGCTTAATTGTAGATGTACCCAGGTTATCATTCAAAGCTTCAATTGCCCAGCCCGAACTTTTTTCCCAGGCGTTAACTGTTCCACCTCTAATCCAGCCTGTAAAGTCTCCTACTGTTTGCGTTCCAAAATTACCATTTACAACTTTTTCAACGGCTTTACATTCAATAAGATCGGGTATACCATCGTTGTCGTCATCTAAATCCACGTAATCTGTTACGCCATCTCCATCAATATCTGTACAATCTCTTTGCGTGGCATTTGTAGATAATCCAACGCCCTGACCTATGTCTCCTCCAATATCTGCCACACCTCCGGCATTTACCAATACAGGAACACCATTAGCATTTACAGCTCCGCTAATACTTCCATTGGCATTTAACTGCGAAGCAAAAACATTTTCATCTCCTTCAACCGCGTCATAACATCCATCACCATCAGCATCTAAGTCTAAAGAGTCTGATATACCATCTGCATCTGTATCACCACAAGAATACATGGATACGGAAGTAAATCCTAAATCTCTTACCGCTGTCGCATCAGTTCCGGGTACAAAATTAAAAGACAGATAACCTCCGGCCACTAAACCGGAAATAGGTAGTGTAATGATTAGGGTAGTTTTGGTTGAATTTACCGGACCGGCAGTGGTTACTGTTGGTAAAGTTGTAATATTTATGGTTGCACCATTACTTGCCGTGATGGTAGGTGTATTAGTAGCTGTAGAATTTATGGTTGCATAAATTACGCCACCATAAGAAATGGTAAAAGTAAATGCTGACGCAAGGGTATTTACGGTAGTTTTCGTCCAGTATATATTATTAAGACTAATTACTGCACCATTAGGATTACCTGTGATGATTTGCCTTAAAGTTGTGGCAGTAGCTCCATTGCTATTAAACAATATTCCATTGCTATTTGTGGTAACCGGTGCTCCTAGTACTGTCCAGTTTGGAATATCTGAAGTTCCGGAAGTAGGAAAAACTGCGTTAGCCACCCGATTGGTACTTCCGCACTCGTTGCTATCCAATATACCATCATTATCATCATCCAAATCTATACTGTTGTCAACACCGTCACCATCTGTATCGTCCGCGTACATTACGCTTGAACGGCTTTCACTTTCTGAAATATTTGTTGCAGGAAAAAAGGTAGGAATATTACGGTTTATCTTAACAATTCCTGCCTCAAGCGCAAACAGCATATTAAACTGAAATGCGATCAGACATAGGAAAAGTATTTTAAATAACATTTGTTTCATCATGTTTTTTGTTAACGACGCGTTGTTAAACCGTTGTTATTTTAGGGATTTTAAAGCGCCATTAGGTTTGCTTAGGAAACCTAATGGCACTATGGCATTATTTTTTATCGATTAACTGTTCCAATCTGTTTAATCTTTCCTCAAGCGATTTGGTCTTTTCCTGAAGAAGTTTTATTTCCTGATCTTTCGCTGTCATTTTGGTATTAACTTCAATTACATGCAGATACAACTCTTCCAATTTCTCTAATTGTTGCATAGACAATTGTGTCAAATCAAGCGTGTAGCCTTTATCCGTTTTCAGGATATCCTTGATTGGGGTAACCCCAGGTAAGTGTTTGTTTACCCTGATGAATTCGGCAACTTCTTTAAGTGATTTGAACTTATATTGATCGTATATTTTAGAAAAGCCATCGAAATAGTAGTCGAAAACGTAATCTGCATAAACACTGTTGGTGGTGTAAATCTTACCAGTAGTAGCAATATCACCAGCTACATGTAACTTAGGATTAACAGTTGTTGAACCAACGGTGAAAGTAGGTATACTACCTCCACTTGCAATGCCAATGGCTACACTACCATTCTGATATATATTGTCGGTATTGGTTGTTGCCTTTGTAGTACCACCCTGAACTTGCCAAGGCTCGATAGCTACGCTGGTTAATGGCACTGTTTTAATTACACCGCCTGTACTCGATAGCAAAATGTTATCTGTAGCTGTACTGCTTGATACTTGTAAACCAGTTAACGCTAAAGTATTTGTGGCATCTGTACTAACTGTTGTTGGTTTAATTAAGGCACCTCCTAATTGTACTACTCCGCCAGTTACAGTTAAACCATTATTGGCATTTGCACTGAAATCAGACATGCTTACAGTTTTAAGAACGCCAATATTATTGGCAACAACTACTTTATCCGTAGCGATATTCCCTGTATATGTTGCTGTGTTAATATCGCGGATACGAACACCTTGCGAACCAATGTCTAACATTTCTGTAGGTTTTGCATTTGACGGACTTCCGGCTGCCATTATTCCGATACCGGTATTGGCATTTTTCAGCATGGTTAATGCATTTCGTCTAAGCGCTCCGGCTTGAATAGGGTTTGCGTTACCAATGGTAAACAATGGATCAGTATCTACCCAGTTATTTGGATCACCTACAAATGGAATATTCATTGCACCTGTAGCAGTTTCGGCTATTGATTGCGCATAATTTCTAAAACCAAAAGCCATTGAAGCCATTCCCTCTGCGTTATTCTGTGCACCTAAGGCAACAGCCGAAGTATTTGATGCAGACACCCTCGCTCCTAAAGCAACAGAGTAGTCTCCTATTAAGCCCTCAGGCAGGGTTCCTGATCTGATGGCTCCTGCCACATCTAAACTGGCCGTTTTTCCGTTGGCATCAGTATATACCTGATTCTTGAGGATGGCTACATTACCCATTTGGTAAATATTCTGATTATTTAATGTTGCTTTATTCGTTGTTGCCTGAACTTGCCAAGGCTCTATTTTAAGTGGCGTTAAATCTACTGCCGCTGCCGCTACACCATTTACGGTTGTTACCAGATTATTTGTGGTAGCTGTTGGTGTGAATGTATTAACAACAGAATTTACTGCTGGTGCTGTTACACTTATCCCGTTCACAACAGAAGTAATGGTATTCACTGCACTTGACAATGTATGAGTTGTTCCGGCTGTTATAGCGGGTTGTAAATTCAAAGCCGTGCTGGCCACTCCATTCACACTGGAAGTTAAATTCGTTCCGGTTAATGATAGCGCATTATTGTTAATAATGGTTGCCGTAGGGCTTATTCCATTAACATCGCTGGTAAGCGTATTACCGCTTGAGCTTAATGTATGCGTGATTGTCTGCGGGGTTGAGGGGCCTGCTGGTCCTTGTGGGCCAACAGCTCCAGTTGCTCCTGTTGCACCAGTATCTCCTTTTAAACCAGTTTCACCAATTGGACCTTGTGGACCTGTAGCTCCTGTCGCACCTGCGGCACCAGTATCTCCCTTGTCTCCTTTTAAGCCTGTTGCTCCTACCGGGCCCTGAGGACCCTGAGCTCCAGTTGCACCAGCAGCACCGGTATCTCCTTTGTCTCCTTTTAAACCTGTTGCTCCTATCGGACCTTGTGGACCAACTGCACCATCAACACCATCTTTACCATTTCTAATGGTTACTGTCCCTCCTGATCCATCGGTAATTGTTGTTGAACCATCACTGTTATGGGTTAAGGTTACGGATTTACCGTCTACACCATTCGTACCATTGATACCATCTTTACCATTCTTGATAGTAACTGTTCCTCCAGATCCATCAGTGATTGTGGTAGTACCATCACTGTTATGGGTTAAGGTTACTGATTTACCGTCAATACCATTGGTTCCATTGATACCATCTTTACCATCTACACCATTTTTAAGTGTTACCGTTCCTCCTGATCCATCAGTAATAGTAGTTGTACCATCACTGTTGTTGGTTAAGGTTACTGATTTACCGTCTATACCTGCATCTCCTTTATCGCCTTTCGGACCGTTGATGTTTGTCCAGGTATTGGTTGTTGGGTTATAAACCCAGGTACCGCTATCGTTGGTTACAATTGTAATCCCTGCGCCAGGTGCGCCAGCTGTACCAGAACCCGGGGTTCCCGGTGTTCCGCTTGTGCCAGGCATACCCTGAACGCCTACTACACCTGCATCGCCTTTATCTCCCTTGTCTCCTTTCGGACCGTTAATGTTTGTCCAGGTATTGGTTGCTGGGTTATAAACCCATGTACCGCTATCGTTGGTTACAATGGTAATACCTGCGCCAGGTGCGCCAGCTGTACCAGAACCCGGAGTTCCCGGTGTTCCGCTTGTGCCAGGCATACCCTGAACGCCTACTACACCTGCGTCACCTTTATCGCCTTTCGGACCGTTGATGTTTGTCCAGGTATTGGTTGTTGGGTTATAAACCCAGGTACCGCTATCATTGGTTACAATGGTAACGCCTGATCCAGGTGCACCAGCTGTACCAGAACCCGGGGTTCCCGGTGTTCCGCTTGTGCCAGGCATACCCTGAACGCCTACTACACCTGCATCGCCTTTATCTCCCTTGTCTCCTTTCGGACCGTTAATGTTTGTCCAGGTATTGGTTGCTGGGTTATAAACCCATGTACCGCTATCGTTGGTTACAATGGTAATACCTGCGCCAGGTGCGCCAGCTGTACCAGAACCCGGAGTTCCCGGTGTTCCGCTTGTGCCAGGCATACCCTGAACGCCTACTACTCCTGCATCACCTTTGTCTCCTTTCGGACCGTTGATGTTTGTCCAGGTATTGGTAGTTGGGTTATAAACCCAGGTACCGCTATCGTTGGTTACAATCGTTACGCCTTCACCAGGTGCACCAGCTGCGCCAGAACCCGGAGTTCCCGGTGTTCCGCTTGTGCCCGGCATACCCTGAACGCCTACTACACCTGCATCTCCTTTGTCTCCTTTCGGACCGTTGATGTTTGTCCAGGTATTGGTAGTTGGGTTATAAACCCATGTACCGCTATCGTTGGTTACAATCGTTACGCCTTCACCAGGTGCACCAGCTGCGCCAGAACCCGGAGTTCCCGGTGTTCCGCTTGTGCCAGGCATACCCTGAACGCCTACTACTCCTGCATCTCCTTTATCGCCCTTGTCTCCTTTCGGACCGTTAATGTTTGTCCAGGTATTGGTTGCTGGGTTATAAACCCAGGTACCGCTATCGTTGGTTACAATGGTAATACCTGCGCCAGGTGCGCCAGCTGTACCAGAACCCGGTGTGCCCGGTGTTCCGCTTGTGCCAGGCATACCCTGAACGCCTACTACACCTGCATCTCCTTTATCGCCTTTCGGACCGTTAATGTTTGTCCAGGTATTGGTAGTTGGGTTATAAACCCAGGTACCGCTATCGTTGGTTACAATGGTAACGCCTGATCCAGGTGCGCCAGCTGTACCAGAACCCGGGGTTCCCGGTGTTCCGCTTGTGCCAGGCATACCCTGAACGCCTACTACACCTGCATCTCCTTTGTCTCCTTTCGGACCGTTAATGTTTGTCCAGGTATTGGTTGTTGGGTTATAAACCCAGGTACCGCTATCATTGGTTACAATGGTAACGCCTGATCCAGGTGCACCAGCTGCGCCAGAACCCGGGGTGCCCGGTGTTCCGCTTGTGCCAGGCATACCCTGAACGCCTACTACTCCTGCATCACCTTTATCGCCCTTGTCTCCTTTCGGACCGTTAATGTTTGTCCAGGTATTGGTTGTTGGGTTATAAACCCATGTACCGCTATCGTTGGTTACAATGGTAACGCCTGCGCCAGGTGCACCAGCTGCGCCAGAACCCGGGGTTCCCGGTGTTCCGCTTGTGCCAGGCATACCCTGAACGCCTACTACACCTGCATCACCTTTATCGCCTTTCGGACCGTTAATGTTTGTCCAGGTATTCGTTGTTGGGTTATAAACCCAGGTACCGCTATCGTTGGTTACAATGGTAACGCCTGATCCAGGTGCGCCAGCTGTACCAGAACCCGGAGTTCCCGGTGTTCCGCTTGTACCAGGCATACCCTGAACGCCTACTACACCTGCATCACCTTTATCGCCTTTCGGACCGTTAATGTTTGTCCAGGTATTGGTTGTTGGGTTATAAACCCAGGTACCGCTATCATTGGTTACAATGGTAACGCCTGATCCAGGTGCACCAGCTGCGCCAGAACCCGGGGTGCCCGGTGTTCCGCTTGTGCCAGGCATACCCTGAACGCCTACTACTCCTGCATCACCTTTATCGCCCTTGTCTCCTTTCGGACCGTTAATGTTTGTCCAGGTATTGGTTGTTGGGTTATAAACCCATGTACCGCTATCGTTGGTTACAATGGTAACGCCTGATCCAGGTGCACCAGCTGCGCCAGAACCCGGGGTGCCCGGTGTTCCGCTTGTGCCAGGCATACCCTGAACGCCTACTACACCTGCATCACCTTTATCGCCTTTCGGACCGTTGATGTTTGTCCAGGTATTCGTTGTTGGGTTATAAACCCATGTACCGCTATCGTTGGTTACAATGGTAACGCCTGATCCAGGTGCGCCAGCTGTACCAGAACCCGGGGTTCCCGGTGTTCCGCTTGTGCCAGGCATACCCTGAACGCCTACTACACCTGCATCTCCTTTGTCTCCTTTCGGACCGTTAATGTTTGTCCAGGTATTGGTTGCTGGGTTATAAACCCATGTACCGCTATCGTTGGTTACAATGGTAATACCTGCGCCAGGTGCACCAGCTGCGCCAGAACCCGGTGTGCCCGGTGTTCCGCTTGTGCCAGGCATACCCTGAACGCCTACTACTCCTGCATCACCTTTATCGCCTTTCGGACCGTTAATGTTTGTCCAGGTATTGGTTGCTGGGTTATAAACCCATGTACCGCTATCGTTGGTTACAATGGTAATACCTGCGCCAGGTGCGCCAGCTGTACCAGAACCCGGTGTACCCGGTGTTCCGCTTGTGCCAGGCATACCCTGAACGCCTACTACACCTGCATCACCTTTATCGCCTTTCGGACCGTTGATGTTTGTCCAGGTATTGGTTGTTGGGTTATAAACCCATGTACCGCTATCGTTGGTTACAATGGTAACGCCTGATCCAGGTGCGCCAGCTGTACCAGAACCCGGGGTTCCCGGTGTTCCGCTTGTGCCAGGCATACCCTGAACGCCTACTACACCTGCATCTCCTTTGTCTCCTTTCGGACCGTTAATGTTTGTCCAGGTATTGGTTGCTGGGTTATAAACCCATGTACCGCTATCGTTGGTTACAATGGTAATACCTGCGCCAGGTGCACCAGCTGCGCCAGAACCCGGTGTGCCCGGTGTTCCGCTTGTGCCAGGCATACCCTGAACGCCTACTACTCCTGCATCACCTTTATCGCCTTTCGGACCGTTAATGTTTGTCCAGGTATTGGTTGCTGGGTTATAAACCCATGTACCGCTATCGTTGGTTACAATGGTAATACCTGCGCCAGGTGCGCCAGCTGTACCAGAACCCGGTGTACCCGGTGTTCCGCTTGTGCCAGGCATACCCTGAACGCCTACTACACCTGCATCACCTTTATCGCCTTTCGGACCGTTGATGTTTGTCCAGGTATTGGTTGTTGGGTTATAAACCCAGGTACCGCTATCGTTGGTTACAATTGTAATCCCTGCGCCAGGTGCGCCAGCTGTACCAGAACCCGGGGTTCCCGGTGTTCCGCTTGTGCCAGGCATACCCTGAACGCCTACTACACCTGCATCGCCTTTATCTCCCTTGTCTCCTTTCGGACCGTTAATGTTTGTCCAGGTATTGGTTGCTGGGTTATAAACCCATGTACCGCTATCGTTGGTTACAATGGTAATACCTGCGCCAGGTGCGCCAGCTGTACCAGAACCCGGTGTGCCCGGTGTTCCGCTTGTGCCAGGCATACCCTGAACGCCTACTACTCCTGCATCGCCTTTATCACCTTTCGGACCGTTGATGTTTGTCCAGGTATTGGTTGCTGGGTTATAAACCCATGTACCGCTATCGTTGGTTACAATGGTAACGCCTGCGCCAGGTGCACCAGCTGCGCCAGAACCCGGTGTTCCCGGTGTTCCGCTTGTGCCAGGCATACCCTGAACGCCTACTACTCCTGCATCTCCTTTATCGCCTTTCGGACCGTTAATGTTTGTCCAGGTATTGGTAGTTGGGTTATAAACCCATGTACCGCTATCATTGGTTACAATGGTAACGCCTGCACCTGGTCCGCCTGGTTGACCTGGTATACCAGGTGTGCCAGTTTTTCCGGGTTGAGCTTCTACGATAATTGAAGTACCGTCTCCTTTCGATCCTTTAACCAGATTCCATTTTGTCCCATCATTATAATAAATCCCGGGAATTACATCATTATTTGTTGCTGTATTGTATACCATCATACCGGCTACGTGTGCCGATAAAGGAAATGCATCAGTAGTCATTCTCAATGCAACCCTGGTATGAAGTAAACCTTTGTTTGAACTTTCAAGTTCGAAAATGGCATCCTTATTAGGGAGCTTTTTTTCTGTCGAGGTACCATCAGTTACTTTCTGTTGTGCCAATGCACTGTAGAAACTTAACGACAGCCCTAAGCCGAGGAGTAAGCGTTTTTTCATTTGTTATACGTTGTTATTCTGGTCATAATAGATTACCAATCTATTCTTTAAAAATTTGCAATTCTTGTAATTGCAACATGACACAATACAACCAAACCGTAAAGGATCTAGCTAGTAATTATGGGATGTTGACAACTGGGATAATTTGAAAAATAATTGGGTTTATCTTTCTGGTACAAAGGAATGCTTAAGAAAAAACATACCGAAATTTATAAATACGCACATATACTTATATGTATCAACACTATGATTTACAATTAGTTAACAACCTGTAAAAAGCCTTAAAAAATTATAAAATATTATGCATTATATGGCTTTGTTGACATATATCAAGACATTCATTTCTTTTTATAATCCGTAGAATTACAAATACAAAAGATAAAGTAATTGATTTTTTTATAGATTTTAACTTTTAAACAAAGATGAGTTGTTTTCGCAGCCCTCATTTTTCAGGGATTTCAAAGTAATTTTTAAATTAAATTATCATCAAAAAACTTTCCTTTTTCAGGAGTATTTATCAGTTGATATAATTTAATTTATCAGCATTAAAATTTAAGGATGATGCAACTTCAATATTTCAGATAAATTAATAGTCGCGCTAAATAGTTAGCAATTTCTTAAAGACTTTTATCGAATCACAATTTATCCCGGAGCTGTAAGTATATACTTCGAACCTGGGCAATTGTATTACGAAAATATTATTAGCCTTCACTCTTGAAAAGAGGACTACCAGAGGAGACCGAAATCCCTGTAGGAGAAATAATGTTTTGCTAATCTTTTATATCTCCCTCCTTATCGGGATAATAAAGGTGTACATCCTGCTGAGGGAAAGGGATAGCAATGTTATTGGTTTTAAAAGCTGCAGAAATGGCCATAATAAGATCGCTTCGTGTTGCTGAAGCCTCCCGGATATGTTTCGTCCAGAAATTAATCTTTACATCAATCGTACTTGAACTAAATTGTTCATACTGAACCACTGGTCCGGGATTTCTCATTATCCTGGGTTCTGCTTCTAATATATCTGCAAGAATTTGCCTGCATTGCTGTAAATCGGCATTATAAGAAAGACCTAAAACAATAGATACCCGCTTGCGGTTACCGGCAAGTGTCCAGTTAACTAAATGTGAGTTTAAGAGGTCGCCATTGGGCATTACCACATCTGCACCATCCCAGGTAGAAATTACACTGCTTCTAAAACCAATTGATTTCATGGTCCCCCCTTGCCCGTCAACATCTACAATATCACCAACATTTACTGGTTTTTCAAAGGCAATAATTAAACCACTCACCAGATTATTAACCAATGTTTGAAGTCCAAAACCAATTCCAACACCAAGCGCTCCTAATATGATTGTAATTCTATCCATCGGAATACCTGCTGCCGCAATTGCCAAAAACAATCCAATACTCAGAATGCAAATCCGAACCAGCAAAATCCAGCTTCCTAAACCAGATTTTGCATGCCTGTCCTCTTTATTGACAATCAAATGGTCGTCTGATGCAAAGAATGAAACAATTTTGGAAATCAATACAGATATTGCCATAATGGCCACAAAGAGTAACAAACCATTAATACTAAAAGTATAATCGCCTAAAGTTCGTTCCTGGGAGAAGAAATTTTTTAAAGGTGCAGACAAGTATTCAAAAGCCGGAAAATTATGTCCCATCAAAATAATCCACCCCAATACCAATAACAAATACAGTAAAGTGGGAGCCCTTTTACCAACCCGCTCAAAATTAAGGTAAAAAAGTTTCCGGTCCTGAACAGTATATACATCAAAGGCAAGTAGTAATCCCTCATTAATGAATCTTACTACCCAAAGAAAAAGAATAGCGATCACAACATTAAGATAACCACCTATAAACAAGGTTTTAGAAAGGTTATAGCGCCCTATTACATTGGTTACTACTGATAGTATCTCCAGCAAAACCATAAACCCAATAGAATAAGTTATCCATTTTTCTCTCAGCTCACTTTCTTTTTTCTGGAACAGAATAACCAATCCCGTAACTGCACCAATTATGGCAACCACCAGTATGAACCAACGCTCTGCTCTTGATGCCTGTAAAATCAGGTTATCTACTGCGGCCAGAAAGAAAAAACACACCATAATCAACCACACATTCAACCAATACCTGGTGATAAATCCTTTGAAAATTATGGTCAGACAAATACAGCAGGTTAACCAGAAAATTACATTCAGGATAAAGGGTGGCGATAGGAAAATAAACTGAAAAAGACTGATTACCAAAATAACAGCAGAAGCCAATGGGTAACGAAGCACAAGTTGCCCCTCGTAATCGCCCTTGAGTAAACCTCGGGCAATATAAATTCGCTTCAACGATTGCAGATAGATAAAGGAAATTATTACCAGTAAGATCAGCACTATCAGCTTTCCAACATTATTTTGCATATAGAAATTCAGGGTCATCATTCCTTTAAGCATAGAAAAATGTCCAATTTCTGAAAAGGAACGGTATTTATTTGCAGGTGCCCATATATTAGTAAAATCTCTGTTAAAAGTATAAACTGCCATTTTTTGTTGATAGACTTCAATCTCATCGATACTGATTTGCAGTTTACTGACCACCATGTTTATTTGATTAAGCAGAGTTTGGACATTATTGCTGGCCAATTTAAGTGCGCTATCAACAGGTGTTGTCTCATAAGCAACGGTTGCAATTTTTTGCAAATATTTAACGAGGGTAACAGAATCGGTAGGAAAACGAAAAAGGGCCGGTACGCTGATCAATGAATCTAATTGATAACGAAATTGGGTGAGTGCCTGCTGCCGATTGTCTAAATTGGTCTTTCTTTCCTTTGCCTTACTTAATAACTCATGAAGGATTTTGGATGTTGCCGTTAAGTTTCTAAAAGTC
The DNA here is from genome assembly GCF_965279535.1 of Pedobacter sp. Taxonomy (NCBI): domain Bacteria; kingdom Pseudomonadati; phylum Bacteroidota; class Sphingobacteriia; order Sphingobacteriales; family Sphingobacteriaceae; genus Pedobacter; species Pedobacter sp. The sequence continues at coordinate 13,137 of NZ_OZ257244.1, read as the reverse complement.
TGTGCACTCCCCTTTTCGGTGAAAACACCATCACTTGCGACACGAAAATTATCTTCTAATTCTTTTAATTCCTTTTTTGTACCGAGGGTATCTACACTGGTTCGAAGGTATACTTTAGCCTTTTGCATGGCCGTCCTTACTTCATCAAATATTCGGTTTTGGGTGGCTATAGCCTTATCATCTTCAAATTCATTTGCACTTTTCTTTGCAGCACTGCGTGCGAAAGCCTGCATTTTGGCTACAAAACTTTTCTGCGAGGTATCTGCCTGAGATAAAATGGCGCTGTCTCTCTTTTGAGCTAAAGCATTAAACCAATTTAATAGGAATACGCATAACAAAAGCGCAAGGCGATGAGTTTTAGGGATGATCATAAAAGCGGTACTTACTCAAGTATAACGAAAAGGTTCTTTTTATCAAAAAATATTAGATGTTAGTTCAGTAGTCAAAGGTTTATTGCTGTCATCCTGAGCCTGTTTAAGGACAGATAACGCTTAGTCAAAATCCACTCAATCATTCACTCATCCATTCATTCCATCATTCAATCATTCACTCATCCAATCATTCACTCATCCAATCAACAATCGCAGTCTGTCATCCTGAGCCTGTCGAAGGACAATCACTATTAGTCAAAATCCACTCAATCATCCATTAATTCACTCATCCAATCATTCACTCATCCAATCAACAACCACAGTCTGTCATCCTGAGCCTGTCGAAGGACAATCACTATTAGTCAAAATCCATTCAATCATTCAATCAACAACCATAGTCTGTCATCCTGAGCCTGTCGAAGGACAGATAACGTTAGTCAAAATCCATTCAATCATTCACTCATCCAATCATTCACTCATCCAATCAAGAATCGCAGTCTGTCATCCTGAGCCTGTCGAAGGACAATCACTATTAGTCAAAATCCATTCAATCATTCACTCATCCACTCATTCAATAATTACATATTCCACTCCTCTAACTAAGCGCAAACGTTTGCCTGAAACAAAAACCTGATTAACTCATCCGCAATACACTTTTTTAAACAATAAGTGATCACACCGGCTTACCACACCGAAATAATCGCAGTCCCCGATTTACAATTTAACAGACTTCACACACAACATCTAACTACAAACCAGTCGAATTAAGCAGTAATATTACCACTCAACCGTTTGCGTGGAGAAAAAAACATTGACCATTGATTTATTGGCTAACTTGGAAATAACTAAAAAAACCTAACCTTAACAACCATGAAATCAACCACTTTACTCCGATGGCCAATATTGGCCATGCTTCTCCTGTTAGCAGTATTTAGTGCCTGTCAGAAAGCGCTAATTGCTGATAACCCAGCACTATCTATTCCAAAAATGGGCCAGGCAAATGCCACAGCGCTTGCCGGTGAAAATGCCGCTCCCTCAGAACACATTTATTTTAATTTCCCATCCGATGCCATTGTTAAACTCCACAAAATCAAAATTACCCAGTCGGCCAATGCAGAATATTTTTCGGTACACAATTACAGCGGAGGCTATGCGGGCTTACAACAAACACCCGATAACTCTTTCGGTACACCGAACATCTTAATTTCCTCACTCTGGGATCCAAATACCGCGGGAGGCATTTATTCTGAAGTGGCTTATACCGGAGCCGGTACCATAAGCAGCAGATTTGGTGGCGAAGGTGATGGTTATAAAACCATTAATTCTTATCAGTGGGCATTAAATACCTGGTATAATATTGCATTGCGTGCATGGAAATTAAACGGTAAATTGTATATCGGCACATTCATTCAGAACATGTCTACGGGCACTTGGTTCCATACCTCTACCCTGGCTATTCCCGAACGAACCACCTTTTTAGGCGCAGGAAATGACGCTTTTTTAGAAAACTGGACCGGAACGAATACGGCTTATGATGGTGCCTATGTTAGAAAAGCTTTCTTTAAAGATTGCTGGAACCTCAATACCTCCAATACCTGGCAAAAACACACGAGCAGAAGCTTTAGTGCTAATGCGGGTGACGAAGGTAGAAATGGTATTTATGATCGGGCTTTTAATTCTGGTTACGATGCAACAGAAGATGCTTACTTTATGGTGCATGGCGGCAGTACTACACCAAGCGCTGGTTTCGGTACCGGACGTACATTAACCTTGCCTGAGCAAACCAATCAAGGTTCTGCCCCAACACTCACCGTAGGAGAAGTACAATCCGTAACTGCTACGAGCAACGGAAATACCGTTACCGTAAACTGGACGAACAATCCATCTAAAAGTCCGCAGTTTTCTTCCAAGATAGAACTATTGAATCCTTCGGGCACTGTTGTAAGTACGGTAGAGGAAGTATTGCCTCAAAAAAGAACAGCCACAATTACCAGCACTTTGGGAAGTGGTACTTATTCTGTAAGGGTTACTCTCACCGATATTTTTAATCAAACGGCCAGCCCGGTAACTGTTCCGGTTACAGCAGGTATCTCGGGCGGTACTTTTTATAAAATTAAAAATGCTTCAAGCGGTCTTTATTTAGCCATAGAAAACAATAGCACAGCTAACAGTGCCTTTTTAGTGCAAGCTACCAGTGCCGCCGGAAACGGACAAAAATGGCAACTCAATGCGCAGGGGAATGCTTACGTACTCGTTAATGCGAACAGCAGCAAGGCACTGGATATAGCTGGTGGTACGCAAACCTTAAATGGGAACATCATTCAGTATACCGTTACCAATGGCGCCAATCAGCAATGGAATTTGATACCGGCAGGTACCAACAAATATGTGATTCAAAGCAATCTGTCTAATCATTATGTGCTGGATAACCCCGGAAGCAGCACAACCAGCGGAACCAAAATAGTTCAGTATAGCATTAATGGTGCAACTGGTTCAACCAATCAACAATGGATATTGGAAGCGCAATAGCCTGGTTCGATTAACGCTCAGATAAACAAAGCGCAGGCCAGTCCTGCGTTTTGTTTAACCATTTATTTCAACACATAAACAAATCCGGACTTTCCTGATTTGAAAGTTACCGCTATCCTTTTATAATCATCAACCTCATATACATCGGCTTCAGCTAACTCCTGATCAGTAATTTCAAACAATACGCCCCCTACCTCATCATCTGCCTTACCTGAAAAATTAATAATAGGATGGTAACGTTCTTCGCTTTTCCTTAAAACTTCAGGATCTGTTATTTCCAACATCTTGATTTCATAACCGGGAAGCACATCTCTTTCTCCCTTTAAAATTCGTCCAAATGTTTCGAGTTGAACCTGTTCCTTTTGTAAGGTACCGTATGAAAATAGTAAAGGCATGGTAGCAGTATTTAGTTTTGAGTATGCAAATTAGAACTTTCCTGTATACACAGCAAAATTTAGGTGTTTTTTATCGGTAGTTCTGGTAACCAGATACCGTTTCGTGTAAAGATTTAGTGTCAGGTACCTGGCAGTAAAATATAAATAAACATAGCATATATCCTTGACTTACCTTTGATTTACCCTTGACTTGCCCTTGAGTTGCCCTTGAGTTGCCGGCACAGAGATCACCTGATTTCAGGAGGATGATCAGGTACTGTTGTATTACTAATGATGAGTAGTAAAGATACGAAAAAAATGGCGGCTCAAAAAGGTGGACTAAACCTATAGCAAATTGAAATACAGACAATTTCTTACAGCAAAGGGCAAAACCCTTATCAGTTGATGTACCTAAAAGGATTTGTCTGAATCTGGTCATATATCCATCTCGCTAAAAATTTCAAGAACAATATCATCACTTCGCCGTTTATTATACTGATTCCGGGGTGGTTTCCGGAATACATTAGTTTGGTTAGTTGATTAGGGATAGCGTTCTGCATCCCTTTTCTTTTTTTAAGCCATTTTTTTTTGCAGTACAACTGTGCAATCGCTGTTAAATTCTTTCAACATATTCCTTCGTTGTCAATCCTTTGTCAGGATACTACCTCCCAATTGGTATACTCCATGATACTGGTTACAAATATATACCAGTCACTCGCTACCTTTGGTTAAAATTTAAAATCATGAAAAAGTTTAATAACAAAATTGCAGTAGTAACTGGTGGAAATAGTGGCATAGGTTACGCCACAGCTAAAGAATTAATAGAACAAGGTGCCAAAGTCGTGATTACAGGCAGGAGAAAATCAGCAGTTGATGCTGCTGCACAAGAACTGGGTGCAATACCTTTTATCGCAGATCAATCGGTACTTGATGATATCGACACATTGGTGCAGGAAGTTCAAAAATCATATGGTAAAGTAGATATTCTATTTATAAATGCCGGTATTGTAGGCGAAAGTACATTGATCGAATCTGCAAGTGTAGAAAATTTCGATAATGTAATGAATATCAATTTCAGGGGCGCTTATTTTACCTTGAGTAAATTTATTCCTATTCTTAATGAAGGAGCTTCTGTGGTGATGCTTTCTTCAATTGTTGCCAGCATGCATAAACCATCCAGTTCTATTTATCAGGCAAGCAAGGCTGCCCTTAATTCCATTTCAAAAACTGCTGCCAATGAGCTGGCGCCAAGGAAAATCCGTGTAAATATGATAAGTCCGGGGCCAACTCAAACCGAAGTAATGAATAAATCAGGTATGGATGATGCAACTGTTAAAGGCATCATGGATCACCTCACGAATATCATCCCATTAAAAAAGATCGGGAAACCTGAAGATGTAGCTAAACTGGTAAGCTATCTAAGCGATGATGCCGCATCTTTCATTACCGGATCTGAATTCGTTATTGACGGAGGAATGACCTTGTAAGCTTGCAGTTGGTTAAAAAGGTTGAAGGTTGCGGGTTGCGTGTTATGGGGTAGGTAGTTAAAAAGAGAGCTGCATACCTCATCCCTAAGCATTTCTAAAATATTCATCTCCCCTATTGTCTATCCAACATTTCAATTTGTCTGCTTCAGGTCAAAACTCATCCTTTTTCACATCAGCAAAGTACATATTTGAGCATTAAACAACTCAAAAACTACAAAATCATGAACACAAAATCAACAAAAGTAATTTATTGGACAGGCGTAGCACTAACTTCCTTATGGTTCGGTGCCAGCGGGATATTCGAATTAACCAAAAATCCGATCGTGTGGGAAATCACATTACAATTGGGTTATCCTGCTTATTTCATCTACGTGTTAGGTGTGGCAAAATTAACCGGTATTGCAGTACTGTTAACCCCAGACAATTTTTTAAGGTTAAAAGAATGGGTATTTGCCGGTATATTCTTCGATATCATTTTTGCCTTCTCTTCAAAGCTAAGTGTAATCGGTTTCCCCGCAACTGTTGATGCTATTATTGCCTTTATAATGGTGAGCATTACTTACGCGATGTTTAGAAAATTATACCCTGCTACATATTTGAAAGTTGCATCAGTTTCTTAGACCTGATTCTATAGATAACGTTTAGGCTGCTCGAATTATCGGGCAGCCTTTTTGGTGTTTATACAGAAAACTATAGCATTAAGATCCCTCATCCTGTGAAGGATGACGACCGCCGGGATTGCAGAGATTTACGCAAAAACTGAAAGACAAAATGTTCACATCTTCTTAAATCTGCGGGAATATTCTCATACATGAGATAATCACCAGGCGGTAAAGCGCATGCAAAAACTTATAGATATTATCTATTCTCCATCCAGGATAAAAAACTACTTGACTTCTCCTTATTGATCAATAATTTATCTGGTGTTTCGATAACCAGCTTAACATACAGTTTCCGCAGGAAATAATGTTCAATTTCTTTAATGGCTTTGAAATTCACAAGATATTGCCGGTTAACACGAAAGAATTGTTTACTGGAAACCAAACTCGAAACCTGGTCCAGCGATTGGCTAAGTGCGAATTCCTGTTTATCAAAACACATGATAGATGTAGCGTCATTTCTAATGTAAAAAAATGCAATCTGATCAACCTGAACTGTGGTATACTTTTGATTCTTAAATACTAAAAAGCTGGTCTTTTCCGCTACTGGATTTAATCTGGCCAGCAAATCCTCAATATCTGGAGTGGTTTTCTGCTGAAAAAAGTTTTTAAGTTCATCAACCTTTTTAAAAGCATTTTCGATATCAGTCTTCGAAAAGGGCTTTAAAACATAGTCTACACCATTACTTTTAAACGCTTCTAAGGAATATTCATCGTATGCAGTACAAAAAACAACCGGGCAAGTAATTTTTACAGCCTTGAAAATTTCAAAACAAAGGCCATCAGCAAGCTGAATGTCCATAAAAATCAGATCAGGCTTCAGGTTTTCAGAAAGGGCCTTAACCGATTCCTCTATACTTTGAAAGTGCCCAATCAGATGGGCACCAGGTTTAATATCTAAAATAAGATTTTGAAGCGACTTGGCTGTTCTAAGCTCGTCTTCAATGATGAGAATGTTCATAAATCAGGGGAAGTTTTATCTTAAATGTCTGTTGGTCGTTAACAATTTCAACCCGCTTATCTAACAAACGGCTATATCGGAGCGCTACATTATTAAGGCCCACTCCAAGCGAATCTTCCGTCTTCTTCAGTTGAATTTGATTTTCAACAACTATCGATTCGTTTTCCTGGTAAACTTTAATGTGTAAGGGTCTATTTAATGAAACAATATTGTGTTTAAGGCAATTTTCTACGAGCAACTGTAGGGTAAAAGGTGGAATAAGCGTTTGAAGCGTTCCTTCATCCAGCGAACTGGTAAAAGTAAAGCCTCCGTCAAATCGTGCTTTTTGCAAAAAAAGATAAGCATTCAGGATTTCCATTTCATCCTGAACGTGGATCAAATCCAGCTTGCGGCTCTCTAAAGTATGACGGTAAAAGCTAGACAACTTCAAAATGAAATCTCCGGCATCCTGATCACCAGTTTCTACCATAGCTTTTAAGGTACTTAAGCTGTTAAACAAAAAATGTGGATTAACTTGTTGCTTCAATAATTCATATTGGGCCTCCAGATTATCGGTCTTAATCTGCTCAAGTTCCATGCTTACATGCTGATTCTCATAATTTTGCTGTAACAGACTGAGGAACATATAGCATATCAGGTTAATTAAAATACCACGCACTTCAACCATCAGCATGGTTGGCCCAAAATTGATGTGTGAGAGAATAAGTTGCTGGATATATGCCAGACCAAACATAATCACTAAACCAAACAATAGTGAACGTAGCAATTTGGAATATGAAATGCTTTGCTTATGTGGATTGCTTTCTTTGCGAGACAGCATATATATATTAAAATACCACATTAAAAGCGAAAATATTGAGGTAATTCCCGCATTAACCGAAGCTTCTGCTAAATTAAAATTATGAGAAGCCAGTTGGGGCACCGATGATATCAAACCCAGAAATATAGAACTGAGCCATATCGTGGCCTGAGATATTTTTAAATTGTTAATTTTCATCTATTGGGGATGCTGTTCTGGATTGGTATACAAATTTAGGATAAGATATGAGATATGAGACAATAGATGTGAGATTACCTAAATGACGAACCTTTGCCTGTCAGTCTCAAATCTCACATCTCAAGTCTTACATCTCAAGTCTTACATCTCAAGTCTTACATCTCAAGTCTCATTCACATTCCGCTAACCGCAACAATAGCGTCTGCAAAAGCTTTAGGTGCTTCCTGAGGCAGGTTATGTCCTATCCCACCAGAGAGGGTAATGTGTTTATATTTTCCCGTAAATTTAGCCGCATAATTTGCCGGATCAGGATGTGGAGCACCGTTGGCATCGCCTTCCATTGTGATGGTTGGAATGGTAATTACTGGCCCTGTAGCTAATTTGTCTTCCAGAGCATCAAATTTATGTTCGCCTTGAGCTAAACCTAATCTCCAGCGATAGTTGTTAATTACAATGGCCACATGATCTGGATTGTTCAAGGAGGCCGCTGATCGCTCAAACTCAGCATCCTCAAATTTCCATTCTGGAGAGGCCGTTTGCCAGATGAGTTTAGCAAAATCATGACGGTTAGCTGCATACCCCTTTTCACCACGCTCAGTAGCAAAGTAAAACTGATACCACCAGCTCAATTCGGCTTTGGGGTTTAAGGGTGCTGCATTTCCTTTCTGGCTGCCAATTAAATATCCACTTACAGAAACCAGCGCTTCACAACGTTCCGGCCATAAGGCAGCCATAATATTAGCTGTTCTTGCACCCCAGTCAAAGCCACCAATAATGGCTTTTTTTATATTCAGGGCATCCATTAACTCAATAACATCTACAGCAATTGCAGATTGCTGCCCGTTGCGTGGGCTATCTGCTGAAAGAAAACGTGTTGATCCATGACCGCGCAAATGGGGTACAATCACTCTAAAGCCTTTATCAGCTAAAATTGTAGCTACATCAACATAACTGTGAATATCATATGGCCAACCATGAAGTAAGATTACCACCCGGCCTTTTTCCGGGCCAAGTTCTGCATAGCCTACATCTAACACACCGGCTTTAATTTGTTTGATATGCTCAAAAGCTCTTAATTCCGGCTTTGTGTTGTTGGCTGGAGGCACGATCTGATTTAACGTTTCTGCTTTTAACATACCTATACCCGCTAATTCAGCTGCTGCTAATGTAATGGCGGCCATGCCTAAGAAGCGACGACGGCCTAAGTTGGTGTTATTTTCCATGGTTTTTGTGTTAAGTATTTAATTTGATTTTGCGGTCCGGGAAAATTATTTCCCTTTTGTTAAACCAAAACTAGTCCTTTACAGCACCAGCCACAATCGGGTTTTAGCCGAACCGGACAAACCCGCCCCTGAACCAGACAACGGTATTGCTGGACCGATTCATGCAGAAAAAGCTTAACCACTGGAATTATCCTGTTTGCGCTTTATAACAGCTGATGTAACCATACCACATCCCTGAGGATCGCGCTCATATTTGGCATTTGAAATAGACATTAAGGATGATAGTGCTATAATACTGGTAATCATTCTTCTTTTAAAATCATTAATGATGCTTTTCATAACCTATTTTTAAACATTTAGCCTGAATTGACTTCAATAATTAAAAGTAATCTTCACAGAAACAGGGTAAAATAACAAAACAGCCCTGGTGGACAAATGTGGGTTTGAGTTAGACATTTAAAAAAGATAAATCCTATGTTTGCTGTACATATGGATTTTAAGTGCATTACACCCGCTAAAGAAATTTCACTTTTTGTGAAAAGCATATTGGTATATGAGGGTAATGATCCATCGGAAAAAACTAACCTCCCCTTTTTTGCCGATGGTTATCCGGGTTTGATGTTCCAACAGACAGATAGTGGACTAATTGTTAAACCACATGAAAAAGCAATGCCTGGCTTGTTTTTATATGGACAAACCCTCAAACCCATAGAAATGTGTATTGGTGGTCGGTATCAGCTCATCATCTTCCAGCTTTATCCCTTCCTGATCAAAAGTTTTTTTAATGTAACGCCTGATAGCATTAATGACAATTGTTATGATTTAACGGCCTTTCAGGGCTTCAAAATGACACAACTGCTAAGTGAGTTGTATTCCTCAAAAGCACTTGAAAGCCGGATATTAATGCTGAGCGAATTCCTATATCAGCTTTTCCTTTGTAAAAAACAGCAGCTTGATTACCGGATACTGGATGTGATAGCGTCTATTATCGATTTAAAAGGTATTGGCAATATCAAAAGTATTGCGTTAGAGCATGATATCAACTCCAGAACCTTAGAACGTCGGTTTCAGGCTGAAACAGGTTTGTCGCCAAAACAATTTGCCAAAATTATCCAATTCCAGTCTTCTTTGGAACAGCTCAGTTTTAAGGACTACACTAAGCTAACAGACATTGTTTACGAAAATGGCTTTTCAGACCAGTCGCATTTCATAAAGGTGTTTAAAGCTTATACAGGAAAAACACCTAAAGCATTCATTAAACACTAATTCTCAGCGTGTCGTTTTCTTTCTATTTTTTGATTTCTGCAGAAGCGAGATTTGCTTTACAAATTAAAACGATAAGATATGAAATTAGTAATTTTTGGTGCCACAGGCAATGTAGGAAAACATCTGGTAAAATGCGCAATAGCAAATGGCCATACGGTTACGGCTTTTTGCCGCAATGCAAAAGCACTTTCAGAACAACAAGCTGAACAATTAACAATTTTCCAAGGCGACATTTTTGACCTGGAAGCCGTAGAGAAAGCTATAAAAGGTCAGGATGCCATTTTGTGTACAATTGGGGATGGTCGCAAAGGTAAAGTTAGAGGCCCCGGCACACAGCACATTATAAGCGCGATGAAAAAACAGGGTGTAAAAAGATTGATTTGTCAAACCACCCTGGGCTTGGGAAGCAGCAGTGGGAACCTCAACTTTGTTTGGAAATACATCATGTTTGGCTTCTTTTTAAAAAAAGCTTTTAAAGATCATCAGGCTCAGGAAGAATATTTGTTCAATTCTGATATAGATTACACCATTGTTAGGCCAAGTGCGCTAATTGATGGAGAAGCTACACATGCTTACCAGGTTGGTTTTAACGGAGAACAGAAAAACTTAAACCTAAAAATAACGAAAGCAGACGTAGCAGACTTCATGCTTAAGCAGCTTAGCGATACTGCAGCCATCAAAAAAGCCATCAGTATATCGAATTGAGTTTTATATCATTAAATAACTGGAATCAAGAACTCCTAACATCCAAGAACAACAACGGGCATTCCAAACCTGTAATGCCCTTTAAAAAGTTGGGCGCTTGATTTCAGCTATATCATAATGTTATCAAAACATTGCATTAAGGTAAATTAAGCACCCGCACTTTAAACTTTTAACTTTCAACTTTTCTTCGCATTACTTTTCACTACCGTCTTTGTGGACCCATCGTTGGTGTTATCCTGAATAGAATTACTCCCGGTTTCTACTTCAATTTCTCTGGTGGTAACGGCATAATGGGAAGGTTTAATTTCTGATCCGTACTCAACCGCATAAGCTTTGGTAAATTCGGCACCGAAATAAAGAATAATAGAAGAATAATAGGTCCAGAGTAATAAAATAACCAAAGAGCCCGCAGCACCATAAGTACTCCCAACATCACTTTGCCCGATATAAAGGGAAATACCAAATTTACCCAGCATGAATAAGACAGCGGTGACAACAGCTCCCTGCGATACATCTCTCCATTTTATATCCGCATCGGGCAGTACTTTAAAGATCACACCGAATATGAGTGAAATTACTGCGAGTGTAACGACCTGGTTAACAATATAAAAAACAATAACAGAAATATCCTCATAACGTGCCTGTAGCCGGTTACTAAAGCTATCTAAAACGGCTGTCACCCCCAATGAAACCAACAGAATAAAACCTAAACTAATGATAACAGAAAAGGATAAAAAACGATTTTGAAGCATCTTTAACCAACCTCTTTTGGGCTTTGGTTTCAATCCCCAGATGCTGTTTATAGAGTCCTGAATATCGGCAAAAACAGAAGTTGCACCGATGAGTAAGGTTACGATTCCAATAATAAAAGCTATTGTTCCTTTATTTCCTATAGCTGCTTTTTCTACTATATTTTGAAGTTGCAGAGCCGTTTCTTTACCCATAAAGCCGGCAAGTTGCTTATATATTTCACCCTGGGCGGCCTCCTGTCCTAAAAAAATCCCGCAGAGCGAAATAATGACTACTAATAGCGGAGCCATAGAAAACACAGTATAGTAGGCCAGTGAGCCACTAAGTTTGGTTACTTTATGGTCTGAAAATCCGGTAATCGAATTTTTGAGCACCTTCCAGATGCCTTTCAAGGTTGGTTTTTCTTTCTTCATCTCCATTGGGCTAAAAGCAAATATTAAATCCGTTACCATTAATTAACCCTGAGTTTAGAAGAATTGTTTCCATAAAAAAAGCTTCTGAGTAAGTTTTCAGAAGCTTTTAATTTTATTTTTCGACATCAGACCAATCGAATCGTGGGTTTTCAGATGGTGTTTTAGCCTGTTTCATTAAGCTATAAAGTGCCTTTACCTTTTCCGGATTAGCTTTTGCAAGATCATGCTTTTCACCGATATCATGTGCCAGGTCATACAGTTCCAGTTTCTCCGTTAAACCTTTATGTTTAAAACGAATCAGCTTCCACTCACCTTTGGTTAATGCTTCTTTCAAACCGCCCTCATTAAACTGCCAGTAGAAATAGTCATGTTCCTTCACTGGTTTTTTCCCCAGTAAAAGTGGAGAGAATGACAGGCCATCAATATTTTGAGGCAAATGGGTTTGGCTAAGTTCGGTAATGGTTGGCAATACATCCCAAAAGGCCCAAGCAGAGGAGATTTCCTGTCCGGCGGGAATTTTCCCTTTAGCCCTTACAATTAAAGGTACTCTTATCCCGCCCTCATACAAATCTCTTTTAATGCCTTTAAAAGGGCCACTGCTGTTGAAATAAACTGGGTCTGCCCCACCCTCTTTATGCGGTCCGTTATCGCTGGTAAAAAAGATGTAAGTATCATTATCCAGTCCTAACTTATTAATCAGCTTTACAATAGTGCCTACATCAGTGTCCAGTTTATTTACCATTGCTGCAAAAGCAGCATGTGGTTGCATTTGGCTATCATAATTACCTTTTTTCTCAAAAGGTGTTTCTGGTTGAAATTTGCTTGAACCGTCAGCGTTCTGGAATTTTCTAAGCAATTCTGCAGGTACCTTTAGCTCTGCATGTGGTACAGTTAGGGGCAGATATAAAAAGAAGGGCTCATTTTTATTTTGATTGATAAAATCAACAGCTTTATTTACAATCAGATCTTCCGTATACTGTGTAGTATCAGTAGGCACTTCTACCATTTTGCCACCAATAATCTCAAATAAACGATTGGTGTAATAATCATGCGCATGAGATTGGTCCAGGTAACCGTAAAAACTATCGAACCCTTTTAAATGTGGTGCGCCCTGGCTATCCTCATCTCCTAAGCCCCATTTACCGAACATTCCCGTTTTATAACCGTTGCGTTTTAAAGTTTCTGCTAAAGTAACATCCTGAGCACGGAGTGCACCAAAACCATCCTTACCTTTTGCGTTTCCACGTACCCAGGCATGTCCCATATTATAACCTGTCATTAATGCACATCGTGATGGGGCACAAACGGTGCTACCTGAATAGAATCGGGTAAATTTAATACCTTCTCCGGCCAATTTATCCAGGTTTGGAGTAGGGATTTTAGAATTGGAATTAAAAGCCTT